>JASGIS010000001.1:0-4800000 GCA_047601745.1 Burkholderiaceae bacterium
GAGGAAACACGATAGAATCCGAACAGCACCTGTACGGCCGCGCCTGGTCGGTGCTGGGCCGCAAGCTCGACCCGCTGACGCAGGACGTCTGCGCGTTCTACGAAGACCATGCCGTCTACGACGACTTCGGCGGCGTCGTCGTCGAACTCGACGAAGGCGCGCGCGTCGCGAAGGCGCTGGGCAAGAACAAGGCGGCGATCCTGCAGAACCACGGCCTGCTGACCGTCGGCCAGACCGTCGACGAGGCGGCATGGTGGTTCATCACGATGGAGCGTTCGTGCCAGGTCCAGTTGCTGGCCGAGGCCGCGAGCGCGGGCCGCGGCGAGCCGCTGAAGCTGATCCGCGAGGAATCGGCGCGGCAGGCGTTCGCCATCGTCGGCTCGCCGTTCTCGGGCTGGTTCCAGTTCCAGCCGCTGTACGCGCGGATCCTGAAGGAACAACCGGACTTCCTGGATTGATGCCGCCGGACCGACGCCGCCCGCCGGCCCGCGAGGAGACCTTGCGATGACGAACTTCGAACGCGACATCCGTCCCCGGCTGAAGCTGCCGCTGATCGCGGCGCCGATGTTCCGGGTCTCGGGCCCCGAGCTGGTGATCGCCGCCTGCCGCCACGGCGTCATCGGCTCGTTTCCGTCGGCCAACTGCCGCAGCACCGAGCAGTTCGACGCGTGGATGACCGAGATCAACGCCGCGCTGACGCCGGCCGATGCACCGGTCTGCCCGAACCTGATCATCCGCCGCGAAACGCTGATGGACGATCTGGCCTGCGTGATCCGCCACCGCGCGCGGATGGTCATCACCAGCGTCGGCTCGCCCGAACCCGTGATCGCGCCGTTGCACGATGCCGGCTGCCTGGTGTTCGCCGACGTCGCGTCGGTGCGCCACGCCGAGAAGGCGATCGCGGCCGGCGTCGACGGACTGATCCTGCTGACGGCCGGTGCCGGCGGCCAGACCGGCTGGGCCAACGGCCTGTCGTTCGCGCGCGCCGTGCGCGAGATCTTCGACGGCCCGATCGTCATGGCCGGCGGCGTGTCCGACGGCCACGCGCTGTGGGCCGCCGAGGTGCTCGGCTGCGACCTCGCCTACATGGGCACCAAGTTCATCGCCACCGACGAAAGCATGGCCGCCGACGGCTACAAGCGGATGCTCGTCGACAGTCGGCTCGACGACATCCTGCTGTCCAAGGCGTTCACCGGCCTGGAGACCAATACGCTGAAACCGTCGATCGTCGCCGCCGGCCTGGACCCGAAGAATCTGCCGACCGACATGAGCGAGGAGCGCGCCGCGGCGCTGTACGGCAGCAGCGGCAGCACCGGCGTCAAACGCTGGGCCGACATCTGGAGCGCCGGACATTCGGTGTCGGGCGTCAAGGCCGTGAGCTCGGTCGCGGACCTGATCGCGCAGACCACGCGCGAATACCACGCGGCGCGCGCCCGGACGGCGCGGCTGCTGGACGGCGGCTGATCGTCGCGGGGCGGCTCGGGGCGGCGACGCCCGAAAAATGGCGGGGTTCTGCGCGGCTTCCTCGCCGTTCGGTCTTCGGCACGGCTGTCACCATGGCAAACCCGAAGTCCGTCCAGCCGTTCATCCGGCTCGCGCATCACATGAGCCTCCCCGCCGTACCCCCTCGTTCGCTTCGTCCGACCTCCGCCGCCTCCGGTTCGCCGGGGATCACCGCGAAGGTGATGATCCTGGTCACCGTTCCGATCATCGGCATCGCCCTCGTGTCGCTGGTCGGCATCGCCCGGCTGAGCCGGGCCTCGCAGGGCATCGACGCGACGATCATTACGATCGGCCTGGTGTCGACGCTGCTTTCGATCGCGCTCGGCTGGTGGTTCGGCCGCGGCATCACGCGGTCGATCCGGCACGCGGCGGACGTGGCGCGGGCGCTGGCCGAAGGCCGCGTCGACGTGCCGGTCCGGCGCGCGGGCGACGATGAGATCGGGCAATTGCTCGAGACGATGAACCGGATCGGCGACGCGATCCGTCATTTCACGACCGGGCAGCAGGCGATGGCCGACGCGCATCTGGCCGGCGACATCGACCACCGCATGCCGCTCGACGGCTTGTCGGGCGCCTATCGCCAAACGGCCGAATCGTTGAATGCCGTGGCGCAGGCGCACGCGGACCTCGGCCGCCGGACGATCGCGACGCTGCGGGCTTATGCCGACGGCGACTACGCGTTGCGGATGCCCGGCCTGCCGGGCGAACTCGCGCGGATCGGCGAAACGATGGACACCGTGCGCCAGGCCATGCAGGCGTCCGGCACCACCGTGCTCGACGCGTTCCGTTGGCGGCGCGCGCTCGATGCGGCGGCCATGCCGCTGCTGATCGCCGACGCGCAGCAGCGGATCGCGTACGCGAATCCGTCGGCCGTCGAGCTGTTCGATCGCCTGGGCCGCGAACACGCGATCGCGTCGACGTCGACGCTGGTCGGCGCCCCGTTGTCGAGCGTGATCCCGCAGTGGGACGCGACGGGGCCGGGCCCCGCGCAGCAGGCCGAACTGACGATCGGCGAGCATCACTTCGTGCTGTCGATCCACCCGATCGCCGACGCGCAGGGGCGCCGCGACGGCACCCTGATCGAATGGCGCGACCGCACGGCCGAACTGGCGGATCTGCTGCAGCAGAAGGCGCGGCTGGAGCGCGAACGCGAACGGACGACCGCCGACGCGCGAATCCGCAGCGCGCTCGATACCTGTTCGACGAACGTGATGATCGCCGACCTGGACGGCCGCATCGTCTACATGAACGACGCGGTGACGGCGATGCTGCGCGAGGCCGAGACCGACCTGCGCAAGACCATGCCGGATTTCGCCGCGGATCGCCTGATCGGCATGAATTTCGATGCGTTCCACCAGCAGCCGGCCACGCAGCGCGACCTGCTCGGGCGGCTGCGCGGCAAACACCGTGCGCAGATTCGCGTCGGCGACCGGGCGTTCAAGCTGACCGCCAGCCCGGTCCTCGGCGCCGACGGCGAGCGCATCGGCTCGGTCGTCGAATGGGTCGACCGCACGGCCGAAGTTCATGCCGAACGACAGACCGCCGAGCTGGTCGAAGCCGCCGCCGCCGGCGACTTCTCGCAGCGCCTGGAGACGAGGCTCGACGACGGATTCTTCAAGCAGATCAGCGACGGCCTGAACCGGGTCATGCAGACGACCGAGTCGGCGCTGAACGACGTCTCGCGCGTGCTGGGCGCGATGGCCAAGGGCGACCTGAGCGAGCGCATCGTCGCCGACTACACCGGCACCTTCGGGCAACTGAAGGAGTACGTGAACCTGTCGGTCGACCAGTTGACGCAGATCGTCAACGAGATCAAGGATTCGGCCGATGCGATCCACACCGCGGCGCGCGAGATCGCGCAAGGCAACTCGGATCTGTCCGGCCGCACCGAGGAGCAGGCGGCCAGCCTCGAGCAGACCGCCGCGTCGATGGAAGAACTGACGAGCACCGTGCGGCAGAACGCCGACAACGCGCGCCAGGCCGACCAGCTCGCCAGCGGCGCGTCGGACGTCGCGCGGCGCGGCGGCGGCGTCGTCGAGCAGGTCGTCCGGACGATGACCGAGATCGCCGAGTCGTCGAACCGCATCGTCGACATCATCGCCGTCATCGACGGCATCGCGTTCCAGACCAACATCCTGGCGCTGAACGCGGCCGTCGAGGCGGCGCGCGCCGGCGAACAGGGCCGCGGTTTCGCGGTCGTGGCGGCCGAGGTGCGCAACCTCGCGCAACGTTCGTCCGAGGCGGCCCACGAGATCAAGGGGCTGATCGAGGATTCGGTCGGCAAGGTGCGCAACGGCACGCAACTGGTCGACGAAGCCGGCGACACGATGCGCGAGATCGTCACCGCAGTCCAGCGCGTGACCGGCATCATGGGCGAGATCACGATCGCCTCGCGCGAACAGAGCGCGGGCATCGACCAGATCAACCTGGCGATCACCGCGATGGACGAAACGACGCAGCGCAACGCCGCGCTCGTCGAACAGGCGGCCGCCGCGGCCGAGAGCATGGCGCAACGGTCGAGCAACCTCGTGCGGACCGTGCAGGTGTTCCGCGCCGCGGGCATCGACGGTGTCGGCGGCGAACGCCGCGACGCCGGCCCCCGGCCCGCGCGCGAGGCCCGCGGCTCGTCGGGCGCGGCGCCGGCCGCGGGCGGCGGCGACGACGAATGGCTGTCGTTCTGACCGCAACCCGAACGTGGGTGTGCGCTGATCGGCGGGCACATCCCAAGCGATGGGCGTTACCTGAGCGCTGAGCGCCCCCCTGATCGGTGAGCGCCCCCTAAGCGGTAGGCATTCTCTAAGCGATGGGTTTTCCCTAAGCGGTGGGTGTTCCCCAAGCGGTGGGCATTCCCTAAGTGGTGGGTGTTCCCTAAGTGGTGGGCGCCCCCTGAGTGGCGGGAGCTTCCCGATCGGAAGGTGCGGCGGATGCTGCGGACCGATCCGGCGCCGCCCGCCACTGCTCGTCCAGCCACTCGATCCAATGGCGCACGCGCGTCTGCGTGCCCGACTGCAGGTGCGTCAGGCAGCCGATGTTGGCCGACAGGATCACCTGCGGCTGCCCGTCGAGCAGGTTGGCCAGCTTGCGGTCGCGCAACTGCCGCGACAACTCCGGCTGCAGCACCGAATAGGTACCGGCCGAACCGCAGCACAGGTGGCTGTCGGCGACCGGCGTCAGCGACACCCCCCAGCCGGTCAGCAGGCGTTCGACCGCGCCCTTGATCTGCTGGCCGTGCTGCAGCGTGCACGGCGGGTGGAACGCCGCGCGCGTGGCGACGTCCGGCGGCAGCGCCGCGCGGATCGTCGCGTCGAACTCGGGCAGCCACTCGGCCAGATCGCGCGTCATCGCGCTGACGCGGCGCGCGCGCTCGGCATAAGCGGGATCGTCGCGCAGCAGATGGCCGTAGTCCTTGAGCATCGCGCCGCAACCCGACGCATTGATGACGATGGCCTCGACCGCCTGCGGGCCGTCGAGCCAGCGTTCCCACGCGTCGATGTTGCGCCGGGCCTGGGCCAGCGCGCCCGCCTCGTCGTTCAGGTGATGACGGATCGCGCCGCAGCAGCCCGAGCGGCGTTCGACGATCGCCTGCACGCCGAGCCGATCGAGCACGCGCGCGGTCGCCGCGTCGATGTTCGGCATCATCGCCGGCTGCACGCAGCCGTTCAGCAGCAGCACGCGCCGCTCGTGCCGGCCTTTCGGCCAGCGGCGCGCGAGACGATCATCGACGCCGGACGGCACCTTGTCGCGCAGCGCGGCCGGCAGCATCGGCCGCATCGCCTTGCCCACGCGCATCGCCGGGCCGAACATCCAGCGGCGCGTCAGCCCCTCCTTGAGCGCCGTGCGCAGCACGCGTTCGCCCAGCGGCCGCCGCACCTGCTTCTCGACGAGCCGCCGGCCGACGTCGACCAGGTGCCCATAAGCGACGCCCGACGGGCAGGTGCTCTCGCAGTTGCGGCAGGTCAGGCAGCGGTCCAGATGCGCCAGCGTCGCCGGTCCGGCCGGCGTGCCTTCGACGACCTGCTTGATCAGGTAGATCCGCCCGCGCGGACCGTCGAGTTCGTCACCCAGCAACTGATACGTCGGGCAGGTCGCCGTGCAGAAGCCGCAGTGCACGCATTTGCGCAGGATCGATTCGGCCTCGACCCCGTCGGGCGTGTCGCGCAGCCACTCGGCCAGATGCGTTTCCATCGTTCGGTCATCCCATCACAAACCCCGGACCATGCGCCCCGGGTTGAAAATGCCATTCGGATCGAACGCCTGCTTCAGTTGCCGATGCAGGCGCATGTTGACCGGCGCCAGCGGATGGAACACGCCGAACGGCCTCGACCGCCCCGCCTGCACGCCGGTCCGCCAGCCGCCGCGGAACAGCATCGCCGTGCCGCCCAGGTGCTCGGCCGCCGCGCGCACGATCGCCGCGTCGGCGGCCGTGCGCAGCCAGCGCAGCGCGCCGCCCCACTCGATGAACTGCCGGCCGTCGCCGAGGTCCGGCAGGTCGGTCAGCGACGCGGTCGACGGCAGCGACAGGCGCCACAACGGCTCGTCGCTGTCGAAGAACGGGTCGCGATGATCGCGCACATCGGCCCAGTAGCGGTCGGCATCGGCCGGGTCGAGCCGCTTGATGCCGGCGGCGGCGAACGGTTCGCCGATCCGCTCGGCCGCGTGTTCGACGGCCGCGCGCGCGCCCGACAGCCGCACGGTCAGCACGCCGGGCGCGTCAACGCCGCCGAGCCCGTGCGCGGGCGGCGCCCAGGCGGTCGCGCTGATCGGCAGCGGCTGTCCGCCCCATTCGTTCAACAGCCGGATGATCCGGCTGCCCGGCACCGGCATCCTCAACGAGAGCTGCGCCGCCGGCACCGGCAACACCTTCAACGACACCTCGGTGATCAGGCCGAGGATGCCCAGCGAGCCGGCCAGCAGCCGCGACACGTCGTAGCCGGCGACGTTCTTCATCACCTGGCCGCCGAAGTACAGCAGCTCGCCGCTGGCGGGCATCAGGGCCGCGCCGAGCACGAAATCGCGGACCGATCCGCTGGCCATCCGCCGCGGTCCGGACAATCCGGCGGCGACGACGCCGCCGATCGTGCTGCGCGGGCCGAACGCCGGCGGCTCGAACGCCAGCATCTGCCCGTGGCGGGCCAGCAGCGCCTGCACGGCCTCGAGCGAGGTGCCGCCGCGCGCGGTGATCACCAGCTCGGTCGGCTCGTAGCTGACGACGCCGCGCAGCCGCGTCAGATCGAGCAGCTCGCCGGCCGGCGGCTCGCCGAAGAAGTCCTTGCTGCCGGCGCCGCGCAGCCACAACGGACGGCGCAGGCGATCGGCGCGCAGCACGCGTTCGCGCAGCGCCGCCAGTTCGGCCAGCGCCGCCTCGGCGCTCATCGCCTCGGGCAGCTCCAGGCCGCTGCGGGGCGCGGGGGAAGAATCGAGCGACATCGCGATGGCATCCGTTCGCAGGGAGTGGCTTCGTCGCGACCGCGTCCGGGTGCGGGCCCGACGCGGCGCGGTTCAGAAACGCGGCAGTTCGGGAAAGCGCAGCCGGCCGCCGTGCACGTGCATCTTGCCGTACTCGGCACAACGCGCCAGCGACGGGATCGCCTTGCCCGGGTTCAACAATCCGGCCGGATCGAACGCGCGCTTGATCGCGAACATCGCGGCCCGCTCGGCGGCCGAGAACTGCACGCACATCGAGTTGATCTTCTCGACGCCGA
Source organism: Burkholderiaceae bacterium (assembly GCA_047601745.1). Classification (GTDB taxonomy): domain Bacteria; phylum Pseudomonadota; class Gammaproteobacteria; order Burkholderiales; family Burkholderiaceae_E; genus JAKPAM01. The sequence goes on from JASGIS010000001.1 coordinate 7,206, forward strand.
CGCCGTGCTCGCCGGTGACCGTGCCGCCCAGCTCGACGCACAACTCGAGGATCTCGGCGCCGAACAGCTCGGCCTTGTGCCATTGATCGGCGTCGTTCGAATCGAACAAGATCAACGGATGCAGGTTGCCGTCGCCAGCGTGGAACACGTTGATGCAGCGCAGCCCGTAGCGACGCTCCATGTCGACGATCGCCAGCAGCATGCGGCCCAGATTCTTGCGCGGAATCGTGCCGTCCATGCAGTAGTAGTCGGGCGACAGCCGGCCCGCGGCCGGAAACGCGTTCTTGCGCCCCGACCAGAACAGCAGCCGCTCGGCCTCCGACGTCGACACCTGGCAGCGCGTCGCGCCGGCCTCCTTGAGCACGGCCTCCATCCGCTCGATCTCTTCGGCGACCTCCTCGGGCGTGCCGTCGGACTCGGCCAGCAGGATCGCCTCGGCTTCCAGGTCGTAGCCGGCGTGCACGAAATCCTCGACGGCGATCGTCGCCTTCTTGTCCATCATCTCGAGGCCGGCCGGAATGATGCCGGCGGCGATGATCCGCGCGACCGCGTCGCCGGCCTTGACGACGTCGTCGAACGAGGCCATCACGACGCGCGCCAGCGCCGGCCGCGGCACGAGCTTGACGGTGACCTCGGTGGTCACCGCCAGCATCCCCTCGGAGCCGATCACCAGCGCCAGCAGGTCCAGCCCCGGCGTATCGAGCGCGTCGCCGCCGAACTCGACGACCTCGCCGTCGATCGTCAGCCCGCGCACCTTCAGCACGTTGTGGACGGTCAGCCCGTACTTCAGACAATGCACGCCGCCGGAGTTCTCGGCGACGTTGCCGCCGATCGTGCAGGCGATCTGCGACGAAGGATCGGGCGCGTAGTAAAGGCCCAGGTGCGCGACCGCCTCGGAGATCGCCGCGTTGCGCACGCCGGGCTGCACGCGGGCCGTGCGCGCCAGCGGGTCGATCGCCAGGATCCGGTTGAAGCGCGCCAGCGACAGCACGACGCCCGAGCCGTGCGGCATCGAGCCGCCGGACAGGCTGGTGCCCGCCCCGCGCGCGACGACCGGCACGTCCAGCCGGCTGCAGGCCTTCAGGATCGCCTGCACCTGGGCTTCGGTCTCGGGCAGCACGACGACCATCGGCAACTGCCGGAACGCGGACAGCGCGTCGCATTCGTAGGGCCGCGTGTCCTCGACCTCGTACAGCACGCCGGGTCCGGGCAGGATCTCGCGCATCGCGGCGACGACCTCGGCCTGGCGCTCGGGCGAGGGCCGCGCCGTATAGTCTTCGTGCCGTAGCGCGCGCAGCGCGGCGTCCGGGGCCGGTGCGGCAGGCACCACCGAGGGGACGTCCATCAGATTCTCCGAATGAGCCAATACGCATTGTCGCAAAAAAGCCCCGCGTGACCGGGTCCGAGGTCCGGAACCGGCCGTATCGACCGCCGCGGAACCGGCTGCCGGGGCGGAAAAAAACGGACACGGTTTGTCCGGAACGAACCTTCTCCGCGATGGGACGGCCCGGCAATATCGAGGCCTTCACGACGCGTCGTCGATCACCGCGAGCCCGCGCGGAAACGAGCGCCGCGAGCGGAGGAGACACAACGTGAGCGAGCAGCAAGACAACGCGGCCATCCTCGGCCGCTATCAGAATGTATGCGTCGTCGGCGCGGGCGTGATCGGCGCATCCTGGGCCGCCCTGTTCCTGGCGCACGGACTGCGCGTCGTCGTCAACGACCCCCAACCCGACATCGAAGCCTCGGTCAAGGACTACCTGGCCAAGGCCGCGCCCACGCTGGCCGCGCTCGGACTGCCGCACGAGGGCCTCGAAGCGCGCCTGTCGTTCGAGCCCGATCTCGAGCGGGCGGTGGCCAACGCCGACCTGGTCCAGGAGAACGGCCCCGAGCGGACCGATTGGAAGCAGCAACTGTGGGCGCGGATCGAGCGCGTGGTGGCCCCGCACGCGCTGCTGCTGTCGTCCAGTTCGGCGCGCCCGGCCACGCTGCAAGCCAAGCTGATGCGCGATCCGAGCCGGCTGCTGATCGGCCACCCGTTCAATCCGCCGCACCTGATCCCGCTGGTCGAGATCGTCGCCGGCGAAAAGACCTCGCCCGAAGCCGTTCGCGATGCGGCCGCGTTCTACACGGCGCTGGGCAAGGTCGCGCGCGTGCTGCGCAAGGAGGTCCCCGGCTTCGTGGCCAACCGGCTGCAGGGCGTGATCTTCCGCGAGTGCTGCTACCTGGTGAAGGAAGGCGTCGTCACCATCGACGAGCTGGACGACATCGTCACGAACTCGCTCGGCCTGCGCTGGGCCGTCAACGGTCCGTTCAGCTCGTTCTACATGGGCGGCGGCCCGACCGGATTCGTCGGCTACTTCAAGCAGTTCGGCCCCGGCATGAGCAAGTCCTGGCCGGTCCAGTCGCCGATCGAGTACAGCGACGACATCGCGCAACTGATCATCGACCAGGGCGAGAAGGCTTATGCCGACACGCCGATGACGCAGATGGAGCGCGAGCGCGACGACACCCAGATCGCGTTGCTGCACGCGCGCGCCGACGCGCAGCGCAAGGCGCGCCAGGGCTGAGCGCGCGGGCAGACATTCGAAGAACGACAACGATCAACACCTGGAGACTGCCCCATGGCAAGCCTGTTCGACGGCCTGAAGGTCATCGACTGCAGTAGTTTCATCGCCGCACCGACCGCGGCGATGCTGCTCGGCGACTACGGCGCCGACGTCATCAAGATCGAACCCCCGGGCGCCGGCGATCCGTGCCGCGCGCTGCCGACGCTGCCCGGCACGCCGCGGGCCGACCAGCCTTACGGCTGGATGCTGGACAACCGCAACAAGCGCGGCATCGCGCTGGACCTGGCCCAACCGCAGGGACAGGCCGTGCTGCAGCGGTTGGCGCAGCAGGCGGACGTGTTCATCACCAACTACCCGCTGTCGGTCCGCAAGAAGCTCGGCGTCGACTATCCGAAGCTCGCCGCGCTGAACGAGCGGCTCGTCTACGGATCGTTCACCGGCTACGGCGAGGTCGGGCCCGAGGTCGCCAAGCCGGGGTTCGACGCGACCGCGTACTGGGCGCGCTCCGGACTGATGGACATCCTGCGCAGCGACGCCAGCACCCCGCCCGCTCGGGCCGTCGTCGGCATGGGCGACCATCCGTCGGGCATCTCGCTGTTCGCGGCGCTGGTGCTCGGGCTGTACCAGCGCGAGCGCACGGGCCGCGGCACGCAGGTCGGCTCGTCGCTGCTGGCCAACGGCGTCTGGGCCAACGGCTTCATGGCGCAGGCCGCGCTGTGCGGCGCGACGTTCACGCCGCGCCCGCCGCGCGAGAAGAACTTCAACGCGCTGGGCTGCTACTACAAGTGCCGCGACGGCCGCTGGCTGCTGATGTCGATCGTCAACGAGGCGCGCGACTGGCCAGCCTTCGCCCGCTGCATGGGCCGTCCCGACCTGATCGACGAGCCGCGCTACGCCAAGCAGTCGGACCGCTTCAAGCACTCGGCCGAGTTGATCGCGCAGTTCGACCTGGCGTTCGCCGAGCGCGACCGCGACGACTGGCGGCAGCGGCTGGACGAGGCCGGGCTGATCTTCGAATGCGTGGCCGAGATGACCGACCTGCCCGCGGACCGCCAGATGCTCGAAAGCGGCGTGCTCAAGCAGATGGCCGACGGCAAGACGCTGACGATCGACAGCCCGTTCTTCGTCGACGGCGCCGACAAGACCCCGCCCGGCATGGCGCCGACGCTGGGCGAACACACGGACCAGATCCTGCGCGACGCCGGCTACGACGACGAGGCGATCCGCCAGTTGCGTACCGGCCGTGTCGTGTCCTGACCCCCCCTCCCCCCTGCGTCGCACACTACTCACACTCGGAGAATGAAATTGAGCGCTCCAGCCGATCGCATCCTTGCCCTGAGCCTGGGCCGCCAGTCCCGCATCCTGTCGATCTCCCCCGACGGCAGTGAGGTCACGTCGATCGTCAGCGGGCTGACCGCGCTGCCCGACGGCCTGACGATCGACCTCGCGCGTCGCCGGATGTACTACACGTTCATGGGCACCGTGTACGACGGCGAGGACTTCTGGGAGACCGACGGTTATGTCGAGTCGGCCAACCTGGACGGCAGCGACCGCCAGGTCATCGTGCCGGTCGGCCAGATCGTCACCGGCAAGCAGATCGTCTTCGACCCCGAAGGCGAGCGCCTGTACTGGACGGACCGCGAAGGCATGCGCGTGCTGAGCGCGCGCACCGACGGCTCGGACCTGGTCGTGCACGTGCAGACCGGCGCCGGCGAAGACCGGCAGGACCGGCGCCGCCATCCGGTCGGCGTGGCCGTCGACCGGCGCGGCGGCTTCCTGTACTGGAGCCAGAAGGGCAAGCCCAACGGCAACGAAGGCCTGCTGCTGCGCGCCCCGCTCGACGTGCGGCCCGCCGATCCGTCGGCGCGCACCGACATCGAGGTCCTGCTCGACGGCCTGCCCGAGCCGATCGACCTCGAATGGGACGGCGAAGCGTCGATGCTGTACTGGACCGATCGCGGCGACCCGCCGAACGGCAACACGCTGAACCGCGCGCGCATCGGCGCGAACGGCCTCAGCGACCACGAGATCCTGTTCAAGGGCCTGCAGGAAGGCATCGGCCTGGCGCACGATACGGCCGGCCGCCGGATGTTCCTCAGCGACCTGGCCGGACACCTGTACGAAGTCCGCACCGATCCGCCGTTCGAGAGCCGGCTGATCATCAAGAACCGTGCGAGCCTGGTCGGCATCGCCTATCTGCCCGGTTGACGCGACGGCCCCGGACGGGGCCGCCGCATCGGCGGATGACCGTCCGTCGGAACGCCCGCCGACGGACGGCGGCCTGCCCGGTGCTTTTCGGCAACATCACCGCTAGCCAATCATTTCACGGTTGTTTACATTAACGGAATGGACAGCGCGCTGCGTTGACCATGACAAGTCCACAGCTTGTCCGTTCTTCCCCTAGATCGTTTTGTTGGCCGGCCCGCGTGGCCGGCTTTTTTTTTCGATCACTCGATCTCGATGCCGGTCTGGCGGACGATTTTCTTCCACTTCGCCGCTTCGGTGCCGACGTATTCGCCGAAATCGGCCGCGCTGCCGCCTTGGCCTTGGAGGCCGACGGCGTCCAGGCGCCGTTGCACGTCGGGCTGATTCAGCACGGCGTTGATCCTCGCATTGAGTTGGTCGACGACGTCGGCGGGCGTGCCGGCGGGGGCGAACACGCCGACCCAGGTCGCGTCTTCATAACCTGGGAAGCCGGATTCACCGACCGTCGGCACTTGCGGCCAGTCGGCGTAGCGTTTGCGGCTGGTCACGGCCAGCGGCGTCAGCGTGCCGGCCTTGACGTGCTGCGCGAGCACCGACACCGGCACCACGACGAATTGCGTCTGGCCGCCGAGAGCGTCGGCCACGGCGAGGGCGCCCCCCTTGTAGGCAACGTGCGCGATGCCGGCTTTCGACAACGTGTTGAACAGGTATTCACCGGTCAGATGCGAGGTGGAACCGTTGCCGGGCGACCCGAAGCTGTTCTTGGCGCCCCGCGATTTCTCGATCGCCTCCTGCAGGGTCTTCACGCCGACCCCGGGATTGGCGGCGATGGCGTTCGGACTGGACGCGAGCTGCACGATCGGTGCGAAGTCCTTGCCGATGTCGTAGCCGGTGTTGCGATAGAGCGCCGGGTTGGCGGCGATCGAGGTCGTGGTGGCCAGCAACGTGTACCCATCGGCCGGGCTCTTGGCAACCAGCGCGGCGGCGATGTTGCCGCCGGCACCCCCGCGATTTTCGATGACCACCGGTTGTCCCAGCTCCGCCCCCAGTTTGTCGGCGACGGCCCGTACCGCCTGGTCGGCGATGCCGCCGGGCGCGAAGGCGACCACCACTTTCACCGGCCGATCCGGGTACGCGGCGGCGTTGCCGCCGAAGGCGAGGCCGAGCATGAGCAGGCCGGTCTGGAGGAGCGTCGCACGGGTCACGGAGGTCATGGAAATCGAGTCCTGGAAGGGTGTGGGTCGAGCGTTGCGGCAACAATGAATATAAGGTCACCGGACATGCGGTCTGATATGGTGATTTCGCTTTTACTTTTTCGCTTCGACTTATTTCTTTCACTGATACCGACACTTCCGGTCCGACCATGAAAGCAAGCTCTTCTCCCGGCTTCGCCGGCGTCATCCCTTATCTCGTCTCACCGGTCGACAAGAAGGGCAGGATCGCCACCCGCGTGCTCGCCAGGCTGTGCAAGGATCTGATCAAACAAAGCGTGCACGGCCTGAGTCCGCTCGGCTCCACCGGCGAGTTCGCTTACCTCGACGCCGGGCAGAGACAGGAGGTGGTCGGCACCGTGATCGCGGCGGCCAAAGGCAAGGTGCCGGTGATTCCGGGCGTGGCGTCCTGCTCGACGGCAGACGCGGTGGCGCAGGCCAAGGCGTACGAGAAAATGGGCTGCGACGGCATCCTGGCCATCATGGAAGCCTATTTTCCGGTCGATGAGGAAGGCGTCTATCAGTATTTCAAAGCCATCGCCGATGCCGTGTCGCTGCCGGTGGTGCTCTACACCAACCCGAACTTCCAGCGCTCCGACCTGAGCCTGCCGGTGATCGACCGCCTGAGCCGCATCGACAATATCCGCTACATCAAGGACGCGTCGTTCAACACCGGGCGGCTGCTGTCGATCATCGAGCGGGTCGAAGGCCGGATGCAGGTGTTCGCCGCATCGTCGCACATCCCGGCCGCGGTGATGATGATCGGCGGCGCCGGCTGGATGGCGGGCCCGGCCTGCCTGATCCCCAAGCAGAGCGTGGAGCTCTACGAACTCTGCAAGCAGAACCGGTGGCCCGAGGCGATGGCGCTGCAGCGCAAGCTGTGGGCGATCAATCAGGCATTCGCCAAATACAACCTCGCGGCCTGCATCAAGGGCGGGCTGGCGTTGCAGGGCTATGACGTCGGTGATCCGATCGCGCCGCAGACGCCGCTGAGCGAGGAAGGCCGCGCGGCGGTCAAGAAGGTGCTGACCCAGTTGGGTGCGCTGTGAGCCGTTCGGCGACCTGAGGAAAACGAAGGGGCGGTCTCGGACCGCGACGGCCGTGCCGGGCGGCGCCGCAGCCCGACGAGGGTCGCAGCGCCGGCGCGGCAATCGCTGCCGCTCCGGATCGCCGGCACTGGCATTCGCCCGGCGCTCTATAGTATAGTCCCCTAGACTATATGGAGCGCTCCGCACGCATGTCCCATACCACCCGCCAGAAAGACAAGCTGATCGCCCGTGTCCGCCGCATCAAGGGGCAATTGGAGGGCATCGAGCGCGCGCTGCAAGCCGAGGCCGCCTGCGTCGAGGTGCTGCGCCAGATCGCCTCGGTGCGCGGCGCGGTCAGCGGCCTGACGGCCGAGGTGATGGAAGACCATCTGCACGAGCACGTGCTGGACGCTCCGAACGACAACGAGCGGCGCCGAGGCGGCGAGGAAATGATCGAGGTCATCCGCGCGTACATGAAATGACCCCAGCCGCCGACAGGCGACGGCACCCGGCAACAGGAATCGGCAGATGACCACGACGACCCGACCGGCGACGAGCCACGATCATTTCTTCCTCGGCGACGACCACCGGCGCAACGAGCGCAAGGTATGGCTGGTGATGGGCCTCACCGCCGTGATGATGGCGGTGGAGATCGTCGCGGGCACGATCTACGGTTCGATGGCGCTGGTGGCCGATGGCTGGCACATGTCCACCCATGCCGGCGCGATGCTGATCGCCGTGCTGGCCTATCGCCTCGCGCGCAGGCATGCGGACAACCCGCGCTTCACGTTCGGCACCGGCAAGCTCGGCGACCTGGCGGGCTTCGCCAGCGCGATGCTGCTGGCGCTGATCGCCCTGCTGATCGGCTGGGAGAGCCTGGTGCGCCTGACCCGGCCGATCCCCATCGATTTCACGCAGGCGATCGAAGTGGCGGCCGTGGGGCTGGTCGTCAACCTGGTCTGCGCGTGGCTGCTCAAGGATGACCCCGCGCATCACGGCCATCACCATCATCATCATGATGACGACCACGTCGGCCACGACCATCCCGGACACGACGGGCCCCGCGACAACAACCTGCGCGCCGCCTATCTGCATGTGGTGGCCGACGCGATGACGTCCGTGCTGGCCATCGTCGCGCTGTTGCTGGGGCGCAGTCGCGGCTGGACGTGGGCCGATCCGGTCATGGGCGTGGTCGGCGCACTGGTGATTGCCCGATGGTCATGGGGCCTGATCCGGGACACCGGCAGCGTGCTGCTCGATGCCGCGGTCGAGGGAGAAGAGGTGCGGCAGGAGATCCGCGAGGCGATCGCGCCCACGGGCGGCGAACTCACGGACCTCCATGTGTGGCAGGTCGGCCCCGGTCATTTCGCCGCGATCATCTCGCTGAGGGTCAGCGCCCCCCGGGAACCGGCGCACTACAAAGCGCTGCTCGCCCACATCCACGAACTGGCGCACGTCACCGTCGAGGTTCAGCCTGGAGCCGCGGCGTGAACGTCTGCATTTCGATCAGGTAGTCGACGAAGGCCGCCACCCGACGCGGCGGATGACGGCCGGCGGCATGGACGGCGTACAGGTTCACGTCCGTCTGCCTGAACGCGTCCAGCGCGGTCTCGAGCCGTCCGGCCTTCAGATCGTCGGCGATGTCGTAGTCGGACTTCAGCACCACGCCCGCGCCGGCGATCGCCCATTGCCGCAGCAGGCCGCCGTCGTTGGCACTGCGGTTGCCTGAAACCCGGATGGCGAGTTCCTTCGTCCCCTCCCGGAACCGCCAGATGCGTTGCGGATCGCCCGGCCGCGACAACACCAGGCAGTTGTGGCGCGCCAGGTCCGCGGGCCGGGCCGGCTTTCCGTAGCGAGCCCAATAAGCGGGCGATGCGCAGACCGAGCGCCCGGCCCGGACGATCAGCCGGGCATGGAGACGGGAGTCCGTCAGCGGGCCGGTGCGGATGGCCAGGTCGTAACGGTTCTCGATCAGGTTCACCACTTCATCGCCCAGCGACAACTCGAACCTGACGTCCGGGTGGCGTACCTGGAATCCGTCGATCAGGCCCGACAGTCCGACCCGGCCGAAATCGTTGATGCAGGTCAGCCGTATCGTTCCCTTGAGCCGTCCGGCTTCGGCGACCTGGTCGATCGCATCGTCCAGATCGCCGACGATGCGCCGGCACTGGTCGAGAAAACGCTCGCCTTCCGGCGTCAACGACAGGCCGCGAGTCGAGCGCAGGAGCAGCTTCGCGCCGACATGCGTCTCGAGGCGCTGCAGGCTGGCCGTGACCGCGGACGGCGCGACCCCTCGCATCCTGGCCGCGGCCGCCAGACTGCCGTGATCGGCGATCGCGATCAGGTCGCGCAGGTGGGAGAACAGGTCCACGATTCTTATAAAGTGAATGAAGAATCCAATCCCGCGACGATTGTTCTTCGTGGTTGACGATCTTATAACGTTGACCCCGGACGTTTGCATCCGCGGCTCCGCCATCGACGTCGATGGCGGCCGCCGCATCACCCGAGCGAAGGAGTTTCGTCATGAAGATCGAGCTTGCCGGCAAGACCGCCGTCGTCACCGGTTCGACCAAGGGAATCGGGCTGGCGACGGCCAAGGGCCTGGCGGCCTGCGGCGCGACCGTCGTCGTCAACGGCCGCGGACAGGCCGACGTCGATGCGGCGATCGCGGCCGTGACGGCGGCCGTGCCCGGCGCGCGCGTCGCCGGCTTCGCGGCCGACCTCGGCACGGCGCAGGGGTGCGCCGCGCTGGTCGGCGCGCACCCGGCCTGCGACATCCTGGTCAACAACGTCGGCATCTTCGGCCCGCGGGATTTCTTCGACACGCCCGACGACGAATGGGCGCGCTTCTTCGAGGTCAACGTGATGTCGGGCGTTCGCCTGTCGCGCGCCTACCTGCCGGGCATGCAGGCCAAGGGCTGGGGACGCGTGGTCTTCCTGTCCTCGGAATCGGCGTTCAACATCCCGGCGGACATGATCCACTACGGCATGACCAAGACCGCCTGCACCGCCGTCGCGCGCGGGCTGGCCAAGCGCATGGCCGGCACCGGCGTCACCGTCAATTCGGTGCTGCCGGGGCCGACGCTGTCCGAGGGCGTCGCCGCGATGCTGCAAAGCCAGGTGGCCGGAACCGGCCGGTCGCTGGAAGAAGCCGGCAAGGCTTTCGTGATGGCCCAACGGCCGTCGTCGATCCTCCAGCGTCCGGCGAGCGTCGACGAGGTCGCCAACCTGATCGTCTACGTCTGCTCGATGCAGGCCTCGGCCACGACGGGCGCGGCGCTGCGCGTCGACGGCGGCGTGGTCGACAGCCTGTGAGGCGCTCGCCCGGGCACGAGCAGCCCGTTCCGATCGCCGGCGCGGACGCCGCCGCCGGCCGCACCGCGCTCGCGCTGCTGGTGGCGGGCACGTTCTTCATGGAGAACCTCGACGCCACGGTCATCACGCCGGCGATTCCGGCGATGGCGGGCAGCTTCGGCGTGCAGCCGGTCGACCTCGACATCGGCGTCTCGGCCTACATGCTGACGCTGGGCGTCTTCATCCCGATCAGCGGCTGGGCGGCCGAACGCTTCGGCGCGCGGCGGGTGTTCGCGTTCGCCATCGCGCTGTTCACGCTCGCCTCGCTGCTGTGCGGCCTGTCGGCCTCGCTGCCGCAGTTCGTCGCCACGCGCGTGCTGCAAGGCATCGGCGGCGCGCTGATGGTGCCGGTCGGCCGGCTGGTCGTGCTGCGCGAGACGCCCAAGCACGAACTGGTGCGAGCGATCGCGATGCTGACCTGGCCCGCGCTCGTGGCGCCGGTGCTCGGGCCGCCGCTGGGCGGGCTGATCGCCGACCATGGCGACTGGCGCTGGATCTTCTGGCTGAACCTGCCGCTCGGTGCCGTCGCGCTGCTGCTGGCCCTGCGCATCGTGCCGGAGCTGGAACGGCACCGGGACAAGACGTTCGACTGGCCCGGCTTCCTGCTGACCGGCAGTGGCCTGTTCTGCCTGATGGCCGCCACCGAGATCCTGTCGCGGCCCGAGGCCGCCTGGCGCAGCGCGGCGATGCTGCTGGCCGCAGGCATCGCGCTGATGGCGGCGAGCGTGCGCCACCTCAGGCGCGCGGCCCGGCCGATGCTCGAGCTGTCGGCGCTGAAGCTGCCCACCTTCGCCGTGACGATCTGGGGCGGCTCGTTGTTCCGGATGGGCGTCAGCGCGGTACCGTTCCTGATTCCGCTGATGTTCCAGATCGGTTTCGGCTTCGACGCGTTCTCGGCGGGCATGATGCTGATGGCGGTGTTCGCCGGCAATCTAGCGATGAAACCGATGACGACGCCGGTGATGCGCCGCTTCGGTTTCCGGCCGGTGCTGATCGTCAATGGCGTGCTCAACGCCGCGCTGATCGGCGCCTGCGCGCTGTTCGCGAGCCGGATGCCGCTGTCGCTGATCTGCGCGGTACTGTTCCTCGGCGGGATGGCGCGCTCGATGCAGTTCACCGCGCTCAACAGCATCGCCTTCAGCGACGTGCCGCAGCCGCAGATGCCGGATGCGAACACCTTGTTCTCCACGGCCTTCCAGCTCGCGATGGGCCTCGGTGTCGCGCTCGGCGCGATCGCCTGGCGCATCGGCGAGTCGCTCGCGCCCGGTGCGGGCGCCGACGTCCCGTTCCGCATCGCCTTCCTGATCGTCGCCGCCACCTCGCTGCTGGCGGTCGTCGACAGCGTCAGGCTGCGCCCCGGCGTCGGCGACCACGTCGCGAGGAACAGGCCTTAGCCCGGCCGAGGCGAACGAGCCAGGCCGACACCCCAATCGATCGACCCTGAGGAGATGAGATGACGGACAGGACATTGAACGGCAGGACGGTGCTGGTGCTCGGCGGCTCATCCGGCATCGGCTTCGGCGTGGCGCGGGCCGCGCAAGCGGCGGGAGCGGAAGTGACCATCGCTTCGCGCTCGACGCAGAAGATCCAGGCCGCCCTCGCCCGCCTCGGCGGCGCGGCGGCCGGCGCCAGCCTCGATACCGGCGACGCCGCCGCGCTCGAGCGCTTCTTCGCGGCGCACGCGCCGTTCGACCATGTGTTCTGCTCGGCGGCGAGCACCAAGGTCGCGGCCGTGCGCGAACTGCCGCTCGAAGAGGCGTACGCGTCTTTCGGCTCCAAGTTCTGGGGCGCCTATCGGCTGGCCCGCGCGGCCAGGGTCGTCGATGGCGGATCGCTGACGCTGACGTCCGGGTTCCTGTCGGTCCGCCCGAAGGCCGGCGCCGCGATCCAGGGCGCGATCAACGCCGGCCTCGAAGGCCTGACCCGCGGACTGGCGCTGGAGTTCGCGCCGGTGCGGGTCAACTGCGTCTCGCCCGGCCTGATCATGACCGAGATGTACGATACGCTGGACGGCGACCGACGCAAGGCGATGTTCGACGGCGCCGCGCACCGCCTGCCGGTGGGCCGCATCGGAACGCCCGATGACGTCGCCATGCAGGCGATCGCGCTGATGGCCAATCCCTACATGAGCGGCAGTACCGTCTACGTCGACGGCGGCGGCGCGATCGCCTGACGCCCATCGCCTGACGCCCATCGACCGACACTTATCGCCTGACACTTATCTCCTGACACTTATCGCCCGACGATTATCGCCCGACGCTTATCGCCTAGCGCCGATCACCCGCGGGGCCGCCGGCCGGCGAGGTCTCGTGCGCGGTCGATCCTGAACGGAGTACTGATCGATGAACACGCTCATCGCCCTGCTTCGCGCCGTCAACGTCGGCGGCACCGGCAAACTGCCGATGGATGCCTTGCGCCGCCTGTGCGAGCAGGCCGGCTTCACGAACGTGCGCACGTATATCCAATCGGGCAATGTCGTGTTCGACACCGACCTGCCCGCAGGCGGCGCGAAGCCGGCACTCGAAACCAGGCTGCAGGACTACTGCGGCAAGCCCGTCGGCGTGATCTTGCGGGACGGGGAACAGATGCGCGGCATCCTGGCCCGCAATCCTTTCCCGAACGCGGCGCCGGACAAGGTCGCCGTCCTGTTCGTCGAACAGGCCCCGGCGCCGGATGTCGCCGCGACGGCCAAGGGGTTGGCCGACGAAGAAGTCGTGGCGGGCGAACTCGAGATCTTCATCCACTACCCATCCGGCATGGGGCGGTCGAAGCTCAGGCTGCCCGCTCAATCCGGCGGCACCGCGCGCAACCTGAATACGGTGGCCAGGCTCGCGGCGATGGCCGATCCGATGGCCGATCCAGCGCCCGCGCGAACGGGGCCCTCCGTCCGCCGCGCCGGCCGCCGCTCCTGAGCGCAGGCTCCGGACCCGTGCCCGCACGCCGATCAGCCGGCGATCCGCGTCTCGAACTTGGCCCGATGGATGCTGAAGAACGCGCGCACGTTGCGCACGTTCGAGTCCGCGCCGAACAGTTGCTGCGACAGCCGGTGATAGGCCGGCATGTCGGCGACCTGCGCGATCAGCACGAAATCCGGTCCCGGCGACACGCGATAGCACTGCAGCACCGCGTCCGAGCCGACCGCGCGCGATTCGAACGCCCGCTGCGCTTCGTCGTCCTGCCGGTCGAGCGCGACCTCGATGATCGCCGTCAACCGATGACCGAGCGCCTGCGGCCGGACGATCGCGACCTGCCGCTCGATGATGCCGGCGTCGATCAGTCGCTTGACGCGGCGCAGGCAGGTCGGCGGTGACGCGTGCACGCGCCCGGCCAGCGCGAGATTGCTCAGCGACGCGTCGCGCTGCAACTGGTCGAGGATCCGCAGATCGAGCGTGTCGAGGGCCGGTCCGTCATCGCTGTCGTCAATGTCGGCCGAAGTCTGCAATTTTTATCCTATATACGCCAATCGATCGGAATTTTATTCCATACCCATCATATCGTGAATGAATAGTTCATATATGCATCATTATTGAACTTTAAGTTCTTCTCCTCTCTCCTACGATGCGCTCTCATCCCTCATCACCAGAGAGCGAACCATGTGCGGAATCGTCGGCGCCGTCTCCCGGCGCAACATCGTCGGCGTGCTGTTGCAGGGCCTGCAGCGGCTCGAATACCGCGGCTACGACTCGTGCGGGGTCGCCGTCTGGCAGGACGGGCGGCTGCGCACGTCGCGCAGCACCGCGCGCGTGGCCGATCTGGCGCAGCAGATCGCGGCGTCCGATCTGCAGGCGCTGACCGGCATCGCCCATACGCGCTGGGCCACGCACGGCGCGCCGTCGACCGCCAACGCCCACCCGCACGTGTCGCCCGACGCCGGGCGCGCGCGGATCGCGCTCGTGCACAACGGCATCATCGAGAACCACGACAGCCTGCGCGCCGAGCTGCAGGCCGCCGGCTACCACTTCGACAGCCAGACCGATACCGAGGTGATCGCGCACCTGATCGACCGGCTGTACGACGGCGACCTGTTCGATGCCGTCGAGCAGGCGGTCCGGCGCCTGCGCGGCGCCTATGCGCTGGCCGTGCTGTGCCGCGACGAGCCGCACCGCGTCGTCGGCGCCCGCTCCGGCTCGCCGCTGGTCGTCGGCCTGGGCGCCGACGAGTGCTTCATCGCGTCGGACGCGATGGCGCTGGCCGGCGTCACCGACCGCATCGCCTACCTGCAGGACGGCGACGTCGTCGACATCCAGCTATCGGGCTGGCGCGTCCACGACCGCGACGGCCGGCGCTGCGAGCGGCCGGTGCAGACCGTCACGATCCTGGCCGGCAGCGCCGACCTCGGCCCGTATCGCCATTTCATGCAGAAGGAGATCTTCGAGCAGCCGCAGGCGCTGGCCGACACGCTCGAGGGCGTCGAAGGCATCGTCCCCGAACTGTTCGGCGACCGCGCGTGGCGCACGTTCGACCAGATCGACCGGTTGCTGATCCTCGGTTGCGGAACCAGCCACTACGCGGGACTGGTCGGCAAGTACTGGATCGAGCTGCTGGCGCGGATCCCGGTCACCGTCGAGATCGCCAGCGAGTACCGCTATCGCCCGAGCATCCCCGACCCGCGCACGCTGGTCGTCACGATCTCGCAGAGCGGCGAGACCGCCGATACGCTGGCCGCGCTGCTGCACGCGCGCAACCTCGGGCAGCCGCACACGCTGACGATCTGCAACGTCGAGTCGAGCGCGATGGTCCGCGAATCGACGCTCGCTTACATCACGCGCGCCGGCATCGAGATCGGCGTGGCCTCGACCAAGGCGTTCACCACGCAGCTCGCCGCGCTGTTCCTGCTGGCGCTGACGCTCGCGCAGGCGCGCGGCACGCTCGACGACGACGCGCTGAACGCGCACCTGCGGGCGATGCGGCAACTGCCGGGCGCGATCCAGGGCGCGCTGGCGCTCGAACCGCAACTGATCGCGTGGGCCGAGCAGTTCGCCGCGCGCGACCATGCGCTGTTCCTGGGCCGCGGCCTGCACCTGCCGATCGCGCAGGAAGGCGCGCTCAAGCTCAAGGAGATCTCGTACATCCACGCCGAAGCCTATCCGGCCGGCGAGCTCAAGCACGGCCCGCTGGCGCTGGTCACCGACGCGATGCCGGTGGTCACCGTCGCGCCGTCGGACGAGCTGCTGGCCAAGCTCGAATCGAACATGCAGGAGGTGCGCGCCCGCGGCGGCCGCCTGTTCGTGCTGACCGACGCCGGCAGCCACTTCGACGCCACCGACGGCGTGCAGGTCATCCGTCTGCCCGGCCATCACGGCCTGTTGTCGCCGATCGTCTTCACGGTACCGCTGCAACTGCTCGCTTATCACGCGGCGATCGTGCGCGGCACCGACATCGACAAGCCGCGCAACCTGGCCAAGTCGGTGACGGTCGAGTGAAGCGACGCGTCACAGGCTGGCGTTCAGCGTCAGCCGGAACGCGCGCGGCGATCCGGGCGTGATGTTGTTGTTGCTGTTGGCGAACGCGTAGTACTTCTTGTCGAACAGGTTCTCGACGTTCAACTGCAGCGCGAACCGCCGGTCGATCCGGTAGTACAGCGCGGCGTCGAAGCGCGTGTAGCCGGGCAGCTCGACGTTGGGCGTCGGCGACGCCGCGGTCGCGATCATCTCGTTGGCCGCGAACATCCGGGTCCGGTGGATGACGCCGAGCGCCGCGCCGAACGCGCCGTCGAACTGGTAGCGGTTCCACAGCGAGAACGTGTGACGCGGCACGTTGCCGACCTTGCCGCCGGCGCGCTGCGTCGCCGACGTGTCGGCGGTGAACTCGGCATCGGTGAACGCGTAGCCGCCGGCGACGGTCCAGGCCGAGGTCACGTTGCCGGTCGCGCTCAGCTCCAGCCCGCGGATCCGCTGGCCGTCGCTGAGCATCGTGCGCGTGGCGGTCGGATCGGTCGGATCGAGGACGACGACGTTCGTGCGGTCGAGCTGGTAGACGGCGGCGGTGGTCGTCAGGTTCGGCAGCACGTCCCACTTGGCGCCCAGCTCGTAGTTCTTGAACTTCTCGGGCTTGAGCGCCGAGTTGCTCAGCGACAGCGACGACAACTGCTCGCCGGCGCGCGGCTGGTACGCCTCGCTGTAGTTCGCGTACAGCGACAGCGCCGTCATCGGCTTGTAGACGACGCCCAGCCGCGGCGAGAACAGGTCATCGCTGCTCTTGAAGTTCTGGCCGTTGCGATTGTTCGTGAAATCGACCTTGAAGCTGTCGTAGCGCAGCCCGGCGATGATCTGCAGGCTCGGGCTCAGCTCGATCTGGTCCTGAACGTAGACGGCGGCGACCTTCGCGGTGCCCGAGTTGTCGGCGTCGGTCGCCGATTGCCGGAACGTCACCGGCAGGCCCGTGGTCGGACTGCCGAGCGGTACCGTCGTGTTGGTCGCGTTGCCCGGAAAGTAACCGCTGTTGCGGAAGTTGTCGGTGTCCTGCTCGCCGAACTCGGCGCCGGCCAGCAGGCGGTGACGGATCGATCCGGTGCTCAGCGCATAGCTCACGTCGGTCTGGTTGAACCAGCTCTTGCGCGACATCGCGTTGTTGTACGCGCTGAGCGTGACCGACGTTCCGGTCGCGTCGACGGCGCCCGGGAACACGTTCTGGTAGAACTTGTCCTGATCGGCGACGCGGGTGCGGTTGCGTACCGTCACGCCGTTGTCGAACGCGTGCTCGATGCTGGCGTTGAACGCATCGAGCGAGGTGTTGGTCGGACTCTGCGCCGCGCTGCCGAAGAAGGTCTTGCGACTGGTGTCGACCGGCCGGCCCCGGAACGACGGGATGCCGCGGTCGGCGATCCGGTCGTCCTCGAAGTGTTCGTAGCCGGCGGTGACCAGCGTGCGCGCGCTCGGGCGCCACGACAGCGTCGGGTTGATGCCCTTGCGGCGGATCCAGACGCCGTCGCGGTAGCTGCCCGAGTCCTCGGCCATCGCGGTGACGCGCACGGCGAACTGCTCGGACAACGGCTGGTTGACGTCGACGGTCAGCCGCTTGTTGTCGTAGGACCCGAGCGTCAACGAACCGGCGAGGATCGGCGTCCAGCCCGCCTGCTTCGATACCCGGTTGATCAGGCCGCCGGTCGCGCCGCGCCCGAAGATCATCGCGTTCGGGCCGCGCAGCACCTCGACCCGCTCGACGTTGTACAGGTCGCGGTAGTACTGGACGTCGTCGCGCACGCCGTCGAAGTAGAAATCCGCGGTCGTCGAGATCCCGCGGAAGATCGGCGTCTCGCGATTGCCCTCGCCCTGCGCGAACGTGACGCCGGGCACGTAGCGGACCGCCTCGGCGATGCTCTGCGCCGCCTGGTCCTGCATCTGCTGCTGCGTGACGACGCTGATCGATTGCGGCACGTCCCGCAGCGGCGTGTCGGTCCGGGTGGCGGTCGTGCTCGAACGCGCGTTGTACGCCTTCTCGCCGGTGTCGGTCACCGTCACCGGCGCGAGCACGCCGCCGGCCGGCGTCGAAGTCTGCGCGACGCTGGCGTCGGCGCAGGCCGCGAGCGCCGTCGAGGCCAGGGCGGTGCGCAGCGCGAAAGCCGCGGCGCGGCTTCCGGAACCCGCGGCGCGTCGGCGGGGGCTGGTCGTGTTGTCCATGCTTGTTCTTGATGAAGGTGGTTCGACGCCCCACGGTCGGCCGCGAGGTCCCGCGCCGGCTCGTCCACTGGCGGCGCAACGTTGAATACGAATGATTATCAGGACGAAGCGGACTTTATGAACCAAACAGTAGTACTGTCAAGTGCTACTATTGATGACTCCCTCGTCAACCGAACGTTCGCGGCGATGAACAAAACGACCCGGGACCCGGCCCCGCGCAAGATCGACGACGAACCGGCCAAGGCCGGCCGGCATGCGCCGCCGCCCGGCGCGCGCGCCGCAGCCTATCCGCGCTTGCGATTCCGCGCGTCGCAGGCGCAGATCTGGGCATTGCTGGCGTCGCTGGGGCCGGTCGACCTGAGCCGGGAGCGGATCCTCGGCCACCTGCGCGCGCACGACCCGACGCTGCCCAGCGCGAGCGTCGACGGCATCATCAACGGCATGGAACACAAGGGGTTGTTGACGCGCCGGATCATGTCCGACGAGCTGATCCTGTATCGAATCAAGCCGTTCGACGACGCGTCGCGCAGCGCCTCGCCCCCGCCGCGGACGCCGTCGCGCCGCGAAGCGCCTCGCACCCGCCGCTCCGCGCATACGACCGAGCGGATCCTGGCCGCGCTGGCGGACGCGGGCGATACGCCGTTGAGCCGCTCGGACATCCACCGCCGCCTGGCCCGCGAAGGCAGCACGATGAGCCTGTCGACCGTCTACCGGGCGATGGGCAGCCTCGAGCGCAAGGGTCTGGTCTTGACCGAATGGGGCGCCGACCGCGAAGCCCGCTACCGGATCAAGCCGACCGGTTTCGACGCGCAGACGCTGTTCGTGTGCTGCGACTCGACCGGGCGGCGCGTCGAGATCCGCGATCGCGCGCTGCTCGGCCGGCTGATCACGCTCGCGCACGAGCACGGCATCGATACCGCCGGCAAGACGATCTCGGTCGTGTTCTCGGACTGAGGATGGGCTGCGGCGAACGATCGGCCGCCGCGACGCGCGGCGGCGGCTATGCCGACTGCCGTTCGGCCGCCGTGCGCGGCACGGCCTGGCCTTCGGGCTCGACCAGCCGGAAGCTGATCTCGCCGCCGGCAGTGCCGAAGCCGTGCTGGTTCGCGACGGCGAGCAGACGGGCCAGCAGTGCGCGATCCTTGATGGTGACCGTCCGGCCGTCGGCGCCGCCGGTGATCGCCAGCTCGCAGACGTCGAAATGGCTGGGCTTGATCCGGTACAGCGCCTCGCGCTTGCCGCTCCATTCGCACAGGACTTCGCCGGTGCGCACCAGTTCGTCGACGACGCGGTACACGGACGACAGGCTGATCGCCGAACCGGCGAGCTTCATCCGCCGGAAGATCTCCTTGCGGCTGATCGCGTTCGGCGCGGTCCGGGCGATCGCCCCGAGGACCTGGTTGCGAGAGACCGTACGCCGCGTCCGCGCGGCGCGAGATGCGACGTCGCGCAGGGACGGCGACACGGATCGGACGGCCGGCTCCGCGGCCAGGTCGAAGCGGTTGCCCGCGCGGGAAGCCACGCAAGCCGGTACGGTACTGACGGACATCGTTTCCAGCGGTGACGGACAATCGAACGGAATATGCACGTGAGAATGATTGCCATTCTTTGTTGTGCGGATTTGTTCTTTCGTGTCACTATTTGTCAGCCTGAGTCCGGCTGACACAAAACAGCAACATTGCGCGTGCGGCGCGGCCTGGCGACGGCATACGGCCGACGAAGAGCCGGCACGGCCAAAAAAAGGTCCTTCGAGAGATGACTCGAAGGACCCGAGAAAATACGTCTCCGTGGGAGGAGTCGCGGGTTCATGGTAGCAGACGCGGTGCCGATGCGGGCAGGTTTCCGCACGCGCCCGATGGCTGCTCGCCGCCGGATCCGGTTCGCTCGAAACTCGCCGGTCACGGCCACGGCGGCGTCCGGCGCGACAGCCGCTCGGGACCGACCTGCGACAGCGTCGCGCAGCCGAGCTGCGCCATCGCCAGTTCGAACTCGGTCCGCATCAGATGCAGCAGATGCGCGACGCCCAGCGCGCCGGCGACCGCCAGCGCGTGCAGTTGCGGACGGCCGATCAGGACCGCGTCGGCCCCCAGCGCCAGCGCCTTGACCACATCGGTCCCCCATCGCACGCCACCGTCGACGAGCAGCGGCGTTCGCGGCAGCGCGTCGCGCACGCCGGCCAGCAGCGTCAGCGGCGACGGCATGCCGTCGAGCACGCGGCCGCCGTGGTTCGACAGCACCAGCCCGTCGACGCCGCGCTCGACCGCCATCCGTGCCTGCGGCGGCGGCAGCCATCCCTTGACCAGCAGCGGCAGGCGGGTGCGAGCGCGCAGCCAGTCGAGCTCGTCCCAGGTCGGCGCGGCGTCGGCCAGCGGCGTGCCCAGCACGATCCGCGACTGGCCGGCGTGGCTCGTGTGCCGCAGCGGCGCGATGCCGCGCAGGTTGGCGGCCTCCACGCCCGGCGGCAGCGCGAAGCCCGAGCGCTTGACCGACGCGTCGATCGTCCAGACGATCGCCGAATAACCGGCCGACTCCGCACGCCGCAGCAGCGCCAGGGTCTGCTCGCGCTCGGGCTGCGAGTACAACTGGAACCACAGCGGCGCGGCAGTGGCAGCACCGGCAGCACCGGCAGCACCGGCAGCACCGGCGGCACCGGCGGCACCGGCGGCACTAGCAGCACTAGCAGCACTAGCAGCGCTAGCGGCACCAGCAGTACCACCAGCACCAGCCGCAGCGCCGCCATCGGCCGCCGCATCGCCAGCCGCTCGATGACCCGTCTGATCGGCCGTCGCATCGCTCACCTGGCGAGCCGCCTCGGCGATGGCTTCGAGCGGATGGCTGGACAGCGTGCTCGCGATGAAACCGGCCTGCACGGCCATCGCGCCCTGCACGCTGGCCAGCTCGCCGGCCGGATGGACGAGCCGCTGGTAAGCGACCGGAGCCAGCAGCAACGGGTGGGCCAGCGTCCGGCCGAACAGCGAAAGCCGCGTGTGGCCGCCGCGCAGATCGGCGAACGGCAGCGGCGACAGGCCCAGTTCGTCGAACGCCGCGCGGTTGCCGGCCAGCGTCGATTCCTGGTCGGCGCCGCCCTGCACGTGGCGCCACGCCATCGCTTCGACGTGATGGATCGCGTGGCGCTCGTAGTCGGCCGCGCACGCGATGTCGGGCGGAATCCGCGCGTGCGGCGCGCGGACCGGCTGCCCGAGCGCATTCGACGGCGCGGCCGCGCTCATGCCTGCGACCACATGCGCAACAGGTTGTGATAAGTGCCGGACAGCGCCGACAGGCTGGGGTCGCCCGGATGACGGACGGTCAGTTGCTGGATCTGCTGGTCCAGGTCGAACAGCAGCCGGCGCTGCTCGTCGGACGCCACCAGGCTGTGCGTCCAGAAGAAGCTCGCATAACGCGTCCCGCGCGTCACCGGTTCGACGCGGTGCAGGCTGGTCCCCGGATACAGGATCGCGTCGCCGGCCGGCAGCTTGACGGCCTGCTGGCCGAACGTGTCCTCGACGACCAGCTCGCCGCCGTCATACGCGTCCGGATCGCTGAGGAAGACCGTCGTCGACACGTCGCTGCGCACCTTGATCGCGGTGCCCGGGATCGTCACGAACGCGTTGTCGACATGGTTGCCGTAGGTGCCGCCGCCTTCGTAGCGGTTGAAGCGCGGCGGCAGCACCTTCAACGGCAGCGCCGCCGACATGAACAGCGGATTGCGTCCGAGCCGGTCGAGGATCAAGTCGCCGATCGCGCGGGCGACCGGACTGTCCAGCGGCAACTGCTGGTTGGCCTTGACGTGCACGGCCAGCGATCCGGCCGTCGCGCGCCCGTCCTGCCAGGCCGCCTCGCTCAGCGCCTTGCGGCACTGGCGGACTTCGTCGGCACTGAGCAGGGCGGGAACGCGGATCAGCATGTCGTCAATACATCAGCTTCAGCGAAGCGACGACCGCGCGGCCGGACGCGATGGTCGCGTAGTGCGGCGAGCGCACGCCGCTGTAGTACACCTTGTCGCCGAGGTTGTAGCCGTTCAACTGGAACGTCAGGTTGCGGTTGATCTGGTACGCCATCATCGCATCGTAGCGCGTGTAGCCGTTGGCGCCCTTGGTCACGACCCCGCCGTCGACCGTCGAACGGGTGTAACCCTGGTTGACGCGGCTCTGCGCATAGATGCCCAGGCCGACCGTCAGCTTGGCGATCGGCTGGTAGGTCGTCCACAGGCTGAAGCTGTGCCGCGGCGTGTTCGGGAACATCTGGCCGTTGGCGACCGCGCCGGCGCCCATGTCCTTCTGCTCGCTGTCCATGTACGTGTAGCCGCCGAACATGCTGAGTCCGGGCAGCACGCGACCGGCCACGCCCAGTTCGATGCCGTCGACCTGCTTGTTGCCGCCCATGTACGTGATGCCGTTCTCGGTGATCCGGACGTTGGTCACTTCGTTGCGGAACAAGGCGGCCGTCAGGCCCAGGCGCTTGTCGAGCACGTCCCACTTGGTGCCCAGCTCGATCGCGCGGGTGCGCTCGGGCGACAGGCCGGCCAGCGCGTCGGTCGTGATCGACAGGTCCTCGCTGCCGTTGCCGAGCGTCGCGCCGCCGGGTCGCGACGACGTGCCCAGGCTCGCGTACACGCTGCCGTTGGTCGCCGGCTTGTAGACGACGCCGACCTGGTAGTTGAACAGCGTGTCGTCGCGGCTGATGTCATAAGTGGACGACTTCGCCTTGACGTCGTAGTGATCGATGCGGATCCCGGCGTTCAACAGCCACTGCTCGTTGAACTTCAGCGTATCGAACGCGTACAGCGCGACCGTGTCGATCTTGTTGACCGTCGGCACCGCGGGACGCGTGTACGCGTAGGTCCACGGCACCGAGCTGTCCGGATCGGTCAGCGACGCGCACCACATGCTGATCGCCGTACACGGCGTCGTCGTCGAGTCCTGGATCGCTCCCGAACGGATGTCGGAGCGCTCCTTGGACAGCTCCAGGCCGATCGCGAAGCGATGGTCGATGGTGCCGGTCTGCGCCTTGCCGCTGAACTCGGACAGGTTCTGCAGCGTCTTGACCTCGGACTGGCGGAAGTTGCCCCGCCGCCAGACGAAGCCGTTGATCGCGTTGCCCTTGCTGTCGTCGGGCTGCGTCCACACGTAGTCCTGCTCGGATTTGCTGAACCGCAGGCTGTTGCGGAACTTCAGCGCGTCGCTGAACTTGTGCTCGACGGTGGCGGTCAGCAGGTCGCTCTTCTCTTTTTCGTAGTCGCGGCTGTACAGGCCGTACCAGTTCTCGCGGTTGCCGCCGTACGTCGGCGACACGCGCGAGCCGCCGGGCAGCCGCGCGGCCGCCGAACCGCTGTACAGGTACGGCACGCCGCCGTCCGGCACGTTGTCGGTCTTCAGGTGCTGCCACGACAGCGAGACCTCGGTCGGCGTGCCCAGGCCGAACGAGACGGTCGGCGCGATGCCCCAGCGCTCGTTCTCGGGACCGTTGCGGCCCGGCACGTCGGCGTGGTGCGCCATCGCGTTCAGGCGAAAGCCGATGCCCTGGCCCAGCACGCGGTTGACGTCGACCGTCGCGCGCCGGTAGCTGTCGGTGCCCAGCCCCAGGTCGCCGTAGATGAAGTTCTCGTTGCGGGCCTTCTTGGTGACCAGGTTGATCGAGCCGCCGGCGCCGCCGCGGCCGGCAAACGCCGAATCGGCGCCCTTGATCACCTCGACCGCTTCGAGGTTGAAGATCTCGCGCGTGCCGGCGGCGATGTCGCGCATGCCGTCGACGAAAGTGCTCGATTGCGCGTCCATGCCGCGGATGAACGGCTGGTCGCCGCTGGGGTTGCCGCCCTCGCCGTTGCCGAAGGTGATGCCCGGCGCCGACCGCAGCGCGTCCTGCAGGCTGGTCGCGCCGGTCTGCCGGATCAGCTCTTCATTGATGATCTGGACCGTCTTGGGCGTATCGACCAGCGGAGCGGTGAACTTGGCCGACGACGCCTCGTCGGTCTTGACCGGCACTTGGGGCGTCGACGTCACGGTCACGGTACCCAGCGTGGACGTCTGCTGGGCGTGGGCCGGCAACGCACCGGTCAGGCACAACGCAGCAGCCAGCGCCAGCGGTTTCAGCGGGGTCGGGGGCGTCTGAAAGGGGTTCGTCATGTTCGCGATCAGTCAGGTGGAAAACTTTCGCACTCTGATTGCGAATCATTGTCATAGGAATCGAGAAGCGGAAAAATTCGCGTCACGGCCGGCGATGTCCGGCGAATCGGCCGGATTTTGTCTCCAAAACCCAACAATCATGCCGACGCCGGCCGGCCGGACCGACCGCCGGGCCGATCGGGCTTGCGCGGCCCGCCGAAATCGTCTCAGCGCAGACCGATCGCCCAGTCGACAGCGGCGTCGAACAGTTGCCTGCCGACCGGGGCCAGGTTGTCGAACGAGTCGTTGTCCAGGAAGAACATGACCCGCCGTGCCGGCGCGAGCGCCTCGTAGTCCATCGTCGCGCCCCGCTCGTAGCCGAAGATCGCGGCCTTGTCCGGCTGCCCGTAGATCGTCGCGATCGTCACCGCGCCCAGCCCCGGCCTGCCCCAGCTCATGCCGGCCTGGCGCGCGTAGACGTTGACGACGCCGGCCGGCACGCCGGCGGCCATCGGATGCGGCGCGTTGACCAGCCACAGGTAGCGCTCCTTGCCGACTTCGCCGAAGTCGAGGTCGTGGCGCTTGCCGGTCATCGCCAGATCGTCGAGCAGGTCGTTCTCCCAGGTCAGCAGCGGCAGCGCGAGCTGCCGCCAGCCGGGCCCGACGTCCTTGGCCGCGACCGACGACGAGATCACGACGAGGTCGGCGCCCGATGCGCGCTCGGCCGGCTCGTGCTGGTCGATCATCGCGACCTCGAAACCGCGCGAGCCCAGATGCCCGGCGATCCGCTCGTCGGCGGCGCGGCTCGGGCCGTTCATCTGCACGACCATCACGACGCGGCGGCCGACGGGCGACGCATCGCGCGCGGCGACGGCCGGCGGCGCCGGCAACGACAGGACCAGCGCCGCGGCGGCCAGCGCGGCGGCGGTCCGGCGGCGCGAACGAATGAGGACGGCCGCCATGTCAGAACGCCACCGTCGCGCGCAGCAGGATCTGCCGCGCGTCGCCCATCGACACGAAGTACTGGTTCGCCGACGACGGGTAGTAGGTCTTGTCGAACAGGTTCTTCACGTTCAATTGCAACGTCAGCCGCCGACCGTCGATGCGGGTGTCGTAAGCGACGAACGCGTTGGCCACCGTGTAGCCGGGCAGCCAGAACGAGTTGGCCGAATCGCCGGCACGCCGGCCGACGTACTGCGCGCCGCCGCCGACGCGCAGCCGCCCGTCGCCGCCGAACACCTGGCCGACCTCGTAGACGGCCCACAGCGAGGCGGTCTGGCGGGCGACGTTCCACAGCCGGTTGCCGGTGTACACCGGATCGTCGGTGGTCTTGGCGTCGACGTACGCGTAGCTGGCGATCGCGCTCCAGCGCTTGCTCAACTGCCCGGCGACGTCGATCTCGAGCCCGCGCGAGCGCGCCGCGCCGGACGTGCGCCAGTCGGTCAGCTTGGTCACGTCGTTGTACTGCGAGACCAGCACGTTCTTCTTGTCGATGTCGAACAGCGCCACCGACCCCGTCAACCGTCCGGGCAGATCGAGCTTGGCGCCGATCTCCCACGATTTGGCCTCTTCGGGCGGTACGTTCGAATCGAGCACCACCCCGCCCCCCAGCGGGGCGATCGTCGAGGTCGGCTTCAACGACTGGGTGTAGCTGGCGTAGAACGACACGTCGTCGCGCCACTTGTAGACGGCGCCCAGCCGGGGCAGCCAGCGGTTGCCGTCCGTATCGGTGTTGGTCACGAACGGCCGGCCCCGGCCGGCGACCTGCCGCCACGACAGGTAGCGCACGCCGCCGACGAGAATCCACTTGTCCGACAGATGGACCGAGTCCTGCACGAACAGCGCCTGGTTGTGCAGCCGGTCGGTCTGGTCGCTGTCGCTGGCCGATACCGTCGACGACGGCGGCTCCAGCCCGTAGACCGGCTCCAGGTAGCTGAACGTCGATCGCGTCGCCTGCCGCAGCAAGTCGGCGCGATAGTACTTGCGGTATTCGGCGTCGACGCCGAACTGCAGGTCGTGGCGCATCCCGGCCAGCTCGACGCTGCCGTCGACGTAGGCGGTGCCGTAGCTGTCGGTGCTCAGCGCGCCGTGCGTGGCGTCGTTGCTGCGCGTCAGCGTGCCCCGCACGCTGTCGACGCCGTTGACGCGCAACTGGCCGGCATCGTAAGTCTCGCGGTTGTAGCTGAGATTCACGTGGGCCGCCCAGCCGCCGCCCAACTGGTGATCGACCGACAGTTGCGCCAGATGCGTCTCGCCGTCCATCTGATTGAAGCGTTCGTCCAGGCGACGCGTCTTCGGGATGGCGAGCGGCCGCTGCGTCAGCGGATCGAGTGCCGTCCCGCGATCGAACGGCGTCGCGTACTTGCGGTACTCGTACCAGAGCACCGCCTTGGTGTCGTCGCCGTACCAGGCCAGCGACGGCGCGATCAGCGTCTCGCGGTGCGTGCCGAAATTGCGCCAGTAGTCCTCGTCGACGTGGTCGACGATCATCCGGTACGCCAGGCCGTCCTGTCCGATCGGGCCGGTCGCGTCCAGCGTCGCGCCGCCGCCGTTGCGTCCGCCCGCATAGCCGGAGCCGACCAGCGACAGCGTCGTCTGCTGGCGCAGTTGCGGCTTCTTGCTGACCACGTTGACGACGCCGCCCGGATCCATGATCCCGTACAGCAGCGACGACGGCCCTTTGAGCACCTCGACGCTCTCGGCGGCGAAGTTCAGGCTCCGCCCCTGCACCAGCGGCATGCCGTTGCGCAGGATCGACCCGTCGCGATTGCCGCCGAACCCGCGCTTCAGGATCGTGTCCTGCGTGCTGGCCAGCGTGTTGCCCTGGGTGATGCCGCTGACGTTGGCCAGCGCGTCGTCGACGTTGCGCGGGCGCTGGTCGCGGATCACCTGCGCCGGCACGACGTTGACGACCTGCGGGACATCCAGGACCGGCGCGGTCGTGCGCAGCGTCGACGCGTCGGGGGTCGGCTGGTAGCGGTCGTCGGCCTCGATCGGCGCGGGCGACGCGCGACCGACGACGCGCACCGGCGCCAGTTCGCCGTTCGCCGCATCGTCGGTGCCCGGCCTCGGCGCCGCGGACCGGCGCAGCACGAATTCGCCGGCGCCGCCGTCGACCGCCTCGAGCCCGGTGCCGGCCAGCAGCGCGGCGAACCCGGTCTCGACCGTGTAGCGGCCGTCCAGGCCGGCGGACCGGCGCTCGGCGGTGATGGCCGGATCGAACGACAGCGCGACACCGGCGGCCGCCGCGAAGCGAGCCAGCACCGACGACAGCGGTCCGGGCTCGATCCGGTACGCGCGGGCGGCCGGGCCGGACACCGCCGTACCGGACCCGGGCACGGTCCCCTCCGGTACGGACTCTCGTCCGGGCCCTTGTACGGACGCACCGGCCGGGCCGCCGGACGCCGGCGCGACCGGTTCGGCGGACGGGCCGGGGGCGGGCTCGGCGGCCCGCGCGGCGGGCGGTACGGCCGACGACAAGGTCGCCGCGACGGCGATCAGGCAGGCGAGAGCCGCCGGCGGGGGACAGGAAACGACTGATGGGCGCATGGCGGAGAGTTCCTTCGGCTGGGATGGCGGATTGATGACCTTCAATCAGCAGGCCGGACGAACTCGACGAAGCGGAAAGCCGCGGCGAAAAAAAATTTCGACGAGCGCCCGCGTCAGGCCGGCACGACGCGGACCCAGTAGCCGGTGATGCGAACGATGCGGACCGGAAACGCTCGGGCGATGACGGCCAGCGCCTTGTCGGTGTCCGTGGTCGGCAGCGCGCCGGAGATCACGAGGTCCGCCACCGCCGGATCGCAGGCCAGCCGGCCGCGCCGGTAGCGCGCCAGCTCCCGCACGACGTCCTCCAGCCGCCATCCGTTGACGACCAGGCTGCCGCCGACCCAGTCGGCATAGAGCGGATCGGCCGGCTGCGGCGTACCGACGCGCTGCCGCGTGAAGGCGACCTGACGCCCCGCGGTCAGCCGGGTCACGAGATCGGGCCGGCGCGACGCGCGCACGTCGACGGCGTCCTGCAGCACGCTGCAGACCGTCTGCTCGCCGATCGCGCGCACCGTCAGCCGCGTGCCCAACGCGTGGATCCGCCCTTGCGGCGTGTCGACGAGGAACGGACGGGAATCCCGGCGCGCCCCGTCGCCGCCCGCTCGGGCCGACGCCGTCTCGACGAGGATCTCGCCCTCGCGCAACACGACGAGCCGGCTCGCCGCATCGAACGCGACGTCGACGGCGGTGCGGGTGTTCAGCGTCAGCCTCGATCCGTCGGGCAGCTCGACCACCGCCGATTCGCCCGGGCCGGTCCGGTGGTCGGCGAGCAGCGCGCGCACGCCCCCGTCCGGCGCCGCGAATCGCCACGACAGGCCGGCGAGCAGGCCGACGCCGGCGATCCCGTACAGGTCGCGCAGTACGCGACGGCGGCGGCGGCGGGCGGTCCGCAGCGTCGACGCGGCGACCTGCGACGGGATCCGCCGGAGCGTGGCCTGCAGCGTCTCGAACGGCTTCCATGCGCGCTGGTGCTCGGGATCGGCGCGCAGCCATGCCTGCCAGGCGGCCACGTCGTCCGCCGTGGCCTCGCCCGAGCACAGCCGTGCGCACCAGTCCACCGCTTCGCGGCGGATGTCCGCCTCGCCGCGCCCGGCCCCGCCGTCCGCCGGCTCGTCCGGCCCCGTCAACCGGGCCACGCGCCGTCGGACACGATCGTGTGGCAATGCATCAGCGCCCGGCACATGTAGTTGTGGACCGTGCGCGTCGTCACGCCCAGCCGCTCGGCGATCTGCGAATACGTGAACCCCTCGAGCTGCGACAGCACGAACGCCTCGCGGACCGCGGGCTTCATGCCGTCGAGCATCGCGTCGATGGCCATCAGCGCCTCGATGACGATCGCGCGGGTTTCGGGCGACGGCACCTGGGGTTCGGGCAGGCCGGCGAGCGCGTCCAGATAGGCCCGTTCGAGCCGGCGACGACGATGGAAATCGACGACCAGACCCTGCGCGATCGTCGCCAGGTAGGCCCGGGGTTCACGCGCGGCGACCGGATCCCGGCGGTTCAGCAGCCGGACGAAGGTGTCGTGCGCCAGGTCGGCGGCATGGTGCGTGCAGCCGAGCCGTCGCAGCAGCCAGTCGCGCAACCAGCCGTGATGGCGCACGTACAGCGACTCGACTTCGGGCTGGGGCGCGCATTCGCTGGCCGGCATCGGGTGTCCCGGGTTCTTCGGAATCGTCGTCGGATCGATTCAATGAGAGTGATTCGTATTCTATATCGCCTCAGACCGGTAATTCCACCGTCGCGCGCAGCCCCCCTTCGACGCGGTTCGCGAGCGTGACGTCGCCGCCGTGCGCGCGCACGCACGAACGGGCGATCGCCAGCCCGAGCCCGAGCCCGACGCCGCTGCCGCCGCCGCCGCTGTGGCCGTCGCGGCAACGGGCCGCATCGAGCCGCGCGAACGGCTCGAACACCTGCTCGAGCCGGTCCGGCTCGATGCCGGGACCGTCGTCGTCGATATCGATGCGCAGCGCGTGCGCGGCGGCATCGGCCGACACGTCGACGCGCACGGGCCCGTAGCGCGCGGCGTTCTCGATCAGGTTGGACAACGCGCGCTTCAGGTGGACCGGCCGGCAGCGGTAGGTCAGCCCGGCGTCGACCCGGCATCGCAGGTCGACGTCGCGGGCATGGATCCGCTGGCCGTCGACGACCTCGCCCACGAGTCCGGCCAGCGGCACCGCCTGCGTCGGCTCGTGCTGCACGTCGTCGCGCGCGAAGCGCAGCGTTTCCTCGACGATGACGCTCATCTCGTCGAGCGTGCGGATCATCGCCTCGCGCAGTTCGTCGTCGTCGATCAGCTCGGCGCGGATCCTCAGCGAGGTCAGCGGCGTGCGCAGGTCGTGGCCGATCGCGGCGATCATCTGCGTCCGGCCGCCGACGAAGCGGTTCAGGCTGCGCTGCATGTCGTTGAACGCCTGCGTGATCTCGCGCACGCCGTCGGGGCCGGCCGGTTCGGGCAGCATCACGGTCTCGCCCCGGCTGACGCGCCGGGACGCCTCGGTCAGCATCCGCAGCGGCCGCATGATGCGCCGCCCGAACAGGATCGCGATCAGCGTGGTCGGCAAGGTGCCGACCAGCAGCGAGAACGTCAGCACGCGGTTCCAGTGCGCGGGCATCATCGTCGGCCAGTGGCGGCTGTGCAGCCAGGTGCCGTCCGGGTAGCCGACGTCGACGTCCAACGCCCAGGCCACGTGGCCGCTGAACATCTTGGAAAGCCAGCCCGGCAGCCGTTCGACGTCGAGCGCCGCCAGCCGGGTATCGACCTGCGCGAGGTGCACGGTCAGCGGCAGGCTCGACGGCAGGTCCAGCCGCGCGCGCAGGCTGCGGGCCAGCTCGCCCTCCTGCGCGTCCATGGCGGCCGGCGGTTCGGGCGGCTCGTCCGCCAGCGCGAAGCGCGACTCCGGCAGGCTGATGTCCTCAAGCAGCGTGGCCGGGTCGGTGCTGCGCGCGGCGGCGCGATAGGCGGAGACGATGCGGGTCTCGATCGTCCGGACCGACAGCGGATGGACGGTCGCGTTGTCGGCCCGCCACCAGTTGACGGCCAGCACCGCGAGCAGGTGCGCCAGCAGGATCGCCAGCAGCCACAGCGCCATCAACTGCCCGGAGATGCTGCGCGGCCGCCAGGACATCAGGACTCGACCGCCACGTTGGCGGCCAACAGGTAGCCGTCGCCGCGCACGGTCTTCAGCAGGCTGGGGCGGCGGGGGTCGGGCTCGAGCTTCTTGCGCAGCCGGCTGATCTGGCTGTCGATGCTGCGATCGAACACCACCATGTCGGCGCGCTGCGTCAGTTCGAGCAACTGCGCGCGGCTCAGCACCCGATTGGCGTTGTCGACGAGCGCCTTCATCAGGTGGAACTCGGCGGTGCTCAGCGGCACGTCCCGGCCGAGCGGATCATGCAACTGCCGGGTGCCGGTGTCGAACTGCCAGCCGTTGAACGCGAAGCGCCTGCTCTCGCCGGACGCGGCGCCCCCGCCTCCGCCGCCGCCGGCCGCGCGCGCCGCGGCGAGCTGGTCGCGACGCAGGACGCTGCGGATCCGGGCGACCAGTTCGCGCGGATCGAACGGCTTGACCACGTAGTCGTCGGCGCCGATCTCGAGCCCGGCCACGCGGTCGGCCTGCTCGGTCATCGCCGTCAGCAGGATGACCGGGATCCGCAGATGCTCGAGCACGTAGCGGCACAGCGACAGGCCGTTCTCGCCCGGCAGCATCACGTCGAGGACGATCAGGTCGAACGGGCGCTCGTCGAGCCGCCGCCGCATCGCCTTGCCGTCGGCGACGGCCTCGACGTCGAAGTCGAAGCGGCGCAGATAGGTCGACAACGGATCACGGATGCTCTGGTGATCGTCGACGATCAGGATGCAGGGACGGGCGAGGGGATCCGACATCGGCTCGATCGGCGTGAATGCGAACGATTTCGCACTACCTCGCACAAGTCTACCCGAGCGGGCGGGCCGATCCCCGGCTGATCCCCGGCTGATCCCCGGCTGATCCCCGGCTGATCCCCGGCTGATCCCCGGCCGATCCCCGGCTGATCCCCGGCCGATCCCCTGGCCGATCCGCTGCCGCGTGCGGGGCGCCCTCGACCGCCTGCTCGCCGCGGCCGTCAGGCCACGCTGACCTGCCCGCTGATCTCGCGCGCGATCTGGCCGAGCGGCACGACCTTGCCCGCGCCGCCCAGCTTGATCGCCTCCTTCGGCATGCCGAACACCACGCAGCTCGCCTCGTCCTGCGCGACCGTCTGCGCGCCGCTGCTGCGCATCTCCAGCAGGCCGGCCGCGCCGTCGTCGCCCATGCCCGTCATGATGATCCCCAGCGCGTTGGCGCCGGCGCAGCGCGCGACCGAGCGGAACAGCACGTCCACCGACGGCCGGTGGCGCTTGACCGGCGGCCCGTCGAGCACTTCGACGAAGTACTGCGCGCCGCTGCGCTTGAGCACCATGTGCCGGCCGCCGGGCGCGATCAGCACCCGGCCCGGCACCACGCGGTCGTTGTGCGCGGCCTCCTTGACCTCGACCCGGCACAGCGTGTTCAGGCGCGCCGCGAACGCCGCCGTGAACTTCTCGGGCATGTGCTGCACGACGACGATGCCCGGCGATACGCGCGGCAGCACGGTCAGCACCTCTTCGAGCGCCTGCGTGCCCCCGGTCGAGGTGCCGATCGCGACGACCCGTTCGGTCGTGCGCGTCATCGCCTGACCGCTGGCCGGCGGCATGATCGCGTCGGCCGTCAGCTTCGGCCCGACCGCGGCCGCCGGCGACGGCGGCGGCGCGGCCCGGCCCGGCCGCGCGCCGGCCGACAGCCGCTGCACGTTGGCCCGCGCCGCGCCCTTGACCGTGCCGACCAGTTCGTCGCTCGATTCCTGCAGGAAGCGCTTGAGCTCCAGCTTGGGCTTGGTGACGATCGCCACCGCCCCGGCCGACAAGGCCTCCAGCGTCGTGCTGGCCCCCTTCTCGGTCAGCGTCGAGCAGATCACGACCGGCGTCGGCCGCTCCTGCATGATCTTCTTCAGGAACGTGATCCCGTCCATCCGCGGCATCTCGACGTCCAGCACGATCACGTCCGGCCAGTTCGTCTTCATCCGCTCCATCGCCAGCAGCGGGTCGGCCACCGCCGCCACCACCTCGATCCCGCCGGCCTGCGTCAGCAGCCCCGTGAGCACCTGCCGCACGACCGCCGAGTCGTCGACCACCAGCACCTTGATCGCCTGCGTCATCATCGCCTCCTCGCCCACCGATGCGTCGTCATCCGCGCGTCGCGGGCGCTTCGCCCGGCGAAGCGCCCATCGCGTTCCGGTCGATCAGCCGCGCGCCGAATCGGCCGTCAACTTGAAGAAGGCCATCGCCCGCTGCAGCTTGGCGGCCTCGTCGCTCATCTGCTCGGCCGTGGCCGCCAGCTCCTCGGAACTCGACGCGTTCTGCTGCGTCGTCTGGCTCAACTGCCCGACCGCCGCGTTGATCTGACCGACCCCGGTCGACTGCTCTTCCGAGGCCGCCGCGATCTCCTGCACCAGGTCCGACGTGCGCCGGATCGACGGCACCATCCGGTCCAGCAGCTCGCCGGCACGCTCGGCCAGCTCCACGCTCGAGCCGGCCACCGAACCGATCTCTTGCGCCGCCACCTGGCTGCGCTCGGCCAGCTTGCGCACCTCGGCCGCCACCACCGCGAAACCCTTGCCGTGATCGCCCGCCCGCGCCGCCTCGATCGCCGCGTTCAGCGCCAGCAGGTTCGTCTGGTAAGCGATGTCGTCGATGATCCCGATCTTCTGCGCGATCTGCTTCATCGCCGACACCGTCTGGCGCACCGCTTCGCCGCCCTCGCCCGCTTCGCCCGAGGCCTTCGTCGCCATGCCGTCGGTCACTTTCGCGTTCTCGGTGTTCTGCGCGATCGACGCCGTCATCTGTTCGAGCGACGCGCTCGTCTGCTCGACGCCGGCCGCCTGCTCGCTCGATGCCTGCGACAGCGTCTGCGCCGTCGCGCTGACCTGCGACGAAGCATTGACCAGCGACTGCGCGGTAACGTTGACCTGTTCGACGACCTGCGACAGCGTCGCGACCATCGCCTTGATCGCATACAGCATGCTGGTGCTGTCCTTGGGGTGCGTGTCGACCGTCACGCTCAGGTCGCCCAGCGCCACGCGCGAAACGATCTGCCTGGCCTGGTCCGGTTCGCCGCCCAGCGTCTTGGTCAGCCAGCGCGTGATCAGCCAGCCGATCGCGATCGCCAGCGCGATCGATACAGTGGCCAGGCCGATGACGATCCGGCGCGTGCTGTGGTGCTGCTCGGCGCTGGCCTTGGCGCGCTCTTCGATCGCCCGCGTCCCGGCCGCCACCAGCTCGCTGTACATGTTCTCGAGCGTCGTATTGGCCGGCTGCACCTCGTTGCGCACGTATTCGAGGGCGCGGCCGCGCTCGGCGCCGGCCATCGCGAGGAAAGCATCGAACTTGGCGTTCGTCTGCTCGGCCACGCGCATGACGGGCTCGATCCTCTGGCGTTCGGCCTCGGAGCCGACCGACGCCTTCAGCTTGGTCAGCGCCTCCTCGTCGAGCCGACGATTGCCGATGATCCGCTTGCCGGCGAGCTCGCGCTCCTCGTCGGTGGTCGCCAGCAGGATCTGCCGGACCTGGCGGCCGTTGTCGACCGTCCGCTCGTGCATCTGGCTCAGCGAGAGCATCGTCGGCACGCTGTCGTTGACGATGGCATCGGTGGCATCGTTGATGTGCGCCATCTTGCTCATGCTGAGCAGCGACACGGCCAGCAGCAGTGCGACCACCACGCCGAAGCCGATCGTCAATCGTGTCGAAACTTTCATTACTGCAATTACCCTGGTAGTGGGGGGTGAAAAAATGAGTGAGGCCGGCTCGCCGGCCATATCGCCGTGGTCGTCGGCTGTCGTGATCGTCAGCGCGTCAATGGCCGATGGCCGGCGTGTCGGGCAGCGCGACCGCGGCGGCCCCCTCGACGTCCACCAGCGCCGTCACGTCGAGCAGGATGACGAAGCGGCCGTCGACCTTGCCCATGCCGTGGATGAACTCGCTGCGGATCCGCGCGCCGAACGGCGGCGGCGGTTCGATCTGCGACGCGTCGATCTCCAGCACCTCGTTGACCGCGTCGACGACGACGCCGACGACCTGGGGCGCCGACGCGTCCTGCGTCGCCAGTTCGATGATCACGATGCACGTGCGCTTGCCGACGGCACCGGGCGGACGGCCGAAGCGCGCCTGCAGATCGAGAACCGGCACGACGGCGCCGCGCAGGTTGATCACGCCGCGCACGCCGTCGGGCATCATCGGCACTTCGGTCATCGAGCGGTATTCGATGATCTCCTTGATCGACAGGATGCCGATCGCGAAGGTTTCTCCGCCCAGCATGAAGGTCAGGTACTGCGTGGCCTCGGCATGGGCCGCGGCGAGCCGGTTCGCCGGCGCGGGATCGACGATGGTCGAGACGTTCATCTGCGGGATTCCTCAGAAGCGTGAAAACAGGGACTCGTCGATCTCGTCCGACGAGGCGGACGCGCGAACGGAGCCGGGCCGGGCCGGAGCCGCCAGCCCGCCGCGCGCGGCGATGCCCGCCGGGAGGCCCGACGCCTCGTCGGTCGACGACGACGCGAACGGCGGCGATGCGGACGACGGCGACGAAGAGGAAGGCGCGGACGGGCGCGACGGACGGACCGCGGCCGCCGATTCGGCCGTCAGCTTGAAGAAGGCCATCGCGCGCTGCAGCTTGGCGGCCTCGTCGCTCATCTGCTCGGCCGTGGCCGCCAGCTCCTCGGAACTCGATGCGTTCTGCTGCGTCGTCTGGCTCAACTGACCGACCGCCGCGTTGATCTGGCCGACCCCGGTCGACTGCTCTTCCGAGGCCGCCGCGATCTCCTGCACCAGGTCCGACGTGCGCCGGATCGACGGCACCATCCGGTCCAGCAGCTCGCCCGCACGCTCGGCCAGCTCCACGCTCGATCCGGCCACCGAACCGATCTCCTGCGCCGCCACCTGGCTGCGCTCGGCCAGCTTGCGCACCTCGGCCGCCACCACTGCGAAACCCTTGCCGTGATCGCCCGCCCGCGCCGCCTCGATCGCCGCGTTCAGCGCCAGCAGGTTCGTCTGGTAAGCGATGTCGTCGATGATCCCGATCTTCTGCGCGATCTGCTTCATCGCCGACACCGTCTGGCGCACCGCCTCGCCGCCCTCGCCCGCTTCGCCCGAGGCCTTCGTCGCCATCCCGTCGGTCACTTTCGCGTTCTCGGTGTTCTGCGCGATCGATGCCGTCATCTGTTCGAGCGACGCGCTCGTCTGTTCGACGCCGGCCGCCTGCTCGCTGGACGCCTGCGACAGCGTCTGCGCCGTCGCGCTGACCTGCGACGACGCGCTGGCCAGCGTCTGCGCGGTGACGTTGACCTGTTCGACGACCTGCGACAGCGCCGCGACCATCGCCTTGATCGCGTACAGCATGCTGGTGCTGTCCTTGGGGTGCGTGTCGACCGTCACGCTCAGGTCGCCCAGCGCCACGCGCGAAACGATCTGCCTGGCCTGGTCCGGTTCGCCGCCCAGCGTCTTGGTCAACCAGCGCGTGATCACCCAGCCGATCGCGATCGCCAGCACGATCGACACGCTGGCCAGGCCGATGACGATCCGGCGCGTGCTCAGATACTGCTCGGCGTTGACCTTGGCGCGTTCATCGATCGCCCGCACCTCGGCCGCCACCAGTTCGTCGTACCTCTTCTCGAGTTCGGTATTGATCGGCAGCACCTGGGTGCGCAGGAACTCGAGGGCGCCGTTGCGATCGGTGGCCGCCATTTTGACGAAACCATCGAACCGGCTCTGCAACAGCTCGGCGGTGCTCACGATGGAATCGACCTTCTGGCGTTCGGCCTCGGAGCCGGCCGACGCCTTCAGCTTGGCCAGCGCCGCCTGGTCGAGCCGGCGGTTGTCGTCGAGCCGCTTGTTCGCGAGATCGCGCTCCTCCTCGGTGGTCGCCAGAATGAGCCGCCGGACCTGGCGGCCGTTGTCGATCGTGCGTTCGTGCACTTGGCTCATCAAGATCATCGCTGGCACGTTCTCGTTGACGATGACCTCGGTGGCCTCGTTCATCTGCGCCATCTTGCTGATGCTGAGCAGCGACACGGCCAGCAACAGTGCGACCACCACGCCGAATCCGATCGTCAATCGTGTCGAAACTTTCATTGCTGCAAGTACTCCGGTAATGATTTATTTATTGAAGAAAGACCACAGCCGAAAAAACGATTCGATATTCACGATGCGCACGCGCGGGCTACGCTGCCGCGGTGCGGAAAAACCCGATCGCGCGCTGCAGCTTGGCGGCCTCGTCGCTCATCTGCTCGGCCGTGGCCGCCAGCTCCTCGGAGCTCGATGCGTTCTGCTGCGTCGTCTGGCTCAACTGGCCGACCGCCGCGTTGATCTGACCGACCCCGGTCGATTGCTCTTCCGAGGCCGCCGCGATCTCCTGCACCAGGTCCGACGTGCGCCGGATCGACGGCACCATCCGGTCCAGCAGCTCGCCGGCACGCTCGGCCAGCTCCACGCTCGAGCCGGCCACCGAACCGATCTCCTGCGCCGCCACCTGGCTGCGCTCGGCCAGCTTGCGCACCTCGGCCGCCACCACCGCGAAACCCTTGCCGTGGTCGCCCGCCCGCGCCGCCTCGATCGCCGCGTTCAGCGCCAGCAGATTCGTCTGGTAAGCGATGTCGTCGATGATCCCGATCTTCTGCGCGATCTGCTTCATCGCCGACACCGTCTGGCGCACCGCTTCGCCGCCCTCGCCCGCTTCGCCCGAGGCCTTCGTCGCCATCCCGTCGGTCAGCTTCGCGTTCTCGGTGTTCTGCGCGATCGACGCCGTCATCTGTTCGAGCGAGGCGCTCGTCTGCTCGACGCCGGCCGCCTGCTCGCTCGACGCCTGCGACAGCGTCTGCGCCGTCGCGCTGACCTGCGACGACGCGCTGGCCAGCGTCCGCGCCGTCACGCCCACGTCGGTGACGACCGCCGACAGCCGTTCGATCATCTCCTTCATCACCACCACCAGGCTCGATCGATCGCCGGCGCGGGTGCGCACGTCCACGGTCAGGTCGCCGTCCGCGACACTGCGAGCCAGGCTCGCCACGTAGGCGGGCTCGCCGCCCAGTTCGCGGCTGATCATCCGCGTGATCAGCAGACCCAAGGCGATCGCCAACGCGACCGCAGCACCGATGACGATCATCGAGACGGTCATCGCCTGGGAGGCCATCGCCTCGGCCGCCTCTTTGGTCTGGCGCGACTCGGTCGTCAGCTCCTCGATCAGCTTGCCGAGCACCCCCTCGATATCGTTCGTCGCGCGGCGGGCATCCTGGTTGCTGAACTCGGCGGCCTCTTCCCGCCGGCCGGCCTCGGCCAGCTTCGCCACCTTGTCGTTGGCAGTCTGATAGCGGGGCAGCAGCGCGTCGAGCTTGGTCAGCGCCTCGCGCTCCTCGGCCGTGCGCGGCCCTTCGCGAAAGGCCTTGATCGCCGCCAGGTACCGATCCATCAGGGCGTCGGCGCGGCCGATCGCGCCCCGGACGTCGTCGGGTCGGGCCAGCGCCGGCAGGCGGACATAAGCGCGCGAGTGCGCGGAGATGCGCGCCAGCGCGTCGGAGGCCGCCTGCATGCCCAGCGTCTGGCCTTCGTAGTTGGCCTTCATCATGTCGCGCAGCTCGCCGAGGCGGTACACGCCGAACGTGCCGACGCAAACGGTCAACATCGAGCAGACCAGGAAGGTCAGCAGCAGCTTGGTCGCCAATCGCAATCTCAGGAACCAGGACATGATTTTCCTCGGTCGGTAAGCTCGGCCCAATCGAGGCCGGTATCGGTTTCGCGGTCGGGATCGGTCAGGCGCCGGCGGTCAGGCCAGCTTGAAGAAGGCCATCGCGCGCTGCAGCTTGGCGGCCTCGTCGCTCATCTGTTCGGCCGTGGCCGCCAGCTCCTCGGAACTCGACGCGTTCTGCTGCGTCGTCTGGCTCAACTGACCGACCGCCGCGTTGATCTGGCCGACCCCGGTCGATTGCTCTTCCGACGCCGCCGCGATCTCCTGCACCAGATCCGACGTGCGCCGGATCGACGGCACCATCCGGTCCAGCAGCTCGCCGGCCCGCTCGGCCAGCTCCACGCTCGATCCGGCCACCGAACCGATCTCCTGCGCCGCCACCTGGCTGCGCTCGGCCAGCTTGCGCACCTCGGCCGCCACCACCGCGAACCCTTTGCCGTGGTCGCCCGCCCGCGCCGCCTCGATCGCCGCGTTCAGCGCCAGCAGATTCGTCTGGTAAGCGATGTCGTCGATGATCCCGATCTTCTGCGCGATCTGCTTCATCGCCGACACCGTCTGGCGCACCGCCTCGCCGCCCTCGCCCGCTTCACCCGAGGCCTTCGTCGCCATCCCGTCGGTCAGCTTCGCGTTCTCGGTGTTCTGCGCGATCGACGCCGTCATCTGCTCGAGCGACGCGCTCGTCTGCTCGACGCCGGCCGCCTGTTCGCTCGATGCCTGCGACAGCGTCTGCGCCGTCGAGCTGACCTGCGACGACGCGCTGGCCAACGTCTGCGCCGTCACGCCCACGTCGGAGACGACCTGCGACAGCTTCTCGACCATCGTTCGCATCGCCGCCAGCACGCTGTGGTGATCGCCGTCGCGCGTGACTACCCGCAGCGTCAGGTCGCCGTCGGCGACGCGCGTGGCGATATCGGCCACGTCGTACAGTTCGCCGCCGAGCTGCCGCGTCAGGCCGCGGGTAATCGTCAGCGCCATCGCCAGCGCCAGCAGCGTGCAGCCGGCCAGCATGCCGATCGTCCAGACCCGCGTTTCGGCGAACAGTTCATCCGACTGCTCGGCGGCCTCGTTGCTGGCCTTCAAGTGCATCGCCAGCAGCGAGTCGTTGGTCGTGCGAAGCTCGCCGTACGCCTTGCGGCTCTCGCCCTCGAGCAGCTTGCGCGCCTCGTCATGGCGCTGGGCGCGCACCAGCGTCATCAGCTTGCGATGCTCGGCGACGAACGACGCCCAGTTGGCCTTCATCGATTGATGGGCCTCGCGCTCTTCGGGCGACGAGACCAGCGCGTCATAGTCGCTCAGCGACTTGTCGATGGTCTGGATATAGTCGTTGGCCTGCTTGTCATAAGTCTGCACCGCCTCGACCTGGTCCCGGGCCTCGAGGATCATCCTCAGTTCGAGGATGCGCACCATCGCCACGTCGGCCTTGACGCGCGACACCTCGCGCACGCTCGGCAGCAGATTCCGCGCGATCTCGTCGGCCGCTCCGTTGAGCGTGGCCATCCGCTGCATCGAGTACAGCCCGAAGCCGATCATCAGTACGAGAACCACGGAGAACGCCCCGAACAGGCGAATGGACAGCTTCATCCTCGTGAACATGAGTGACGATTCCTTGTCTGAAGAGGAGAGGATCGCGGCCGGCGATCAACCGGAGACGGTGGTGGCCGGCAGCGCCGAGCCGATGACGCGGTCCCGGCCCGACGCGAGCGCGTCGCGTCCGTGCACGGCCTGCTGCATCAGCATCGGCACGTCGAGGATCAGCGCGACCTCGCCGCTGCCGAGGATCGTCGACCCGCTGATGCCCTTGACGTTGCCGAACATCTTCGACAGCGGCTTGATGACGGCCTGGGTCTCGCCCATCAGCGTGTCGACGACCACGCCGAACTTCTGCCCGGCGTGCTTGACGACGACGATGTTCTGGCGCGCCGTGGGTTCGGCGTCGATCTCGAACAGCTCGCGCAGCCGGATGAACGGCAGCACCTGCCCGCGCAGGTCCGTGTAGTCGCGTCCCGGCGTCGCAGCGAACTCGATGCATTCGTCGACGACCTCGAGCGGCAGCACGAAGACCGAGCGGCCGACGCCGACCTGGAAACCGTTGATGATCGCCAGCGTCAGCGGCAGCCGCACGGAAACCGTCGTGCCGAGGCCGGCACGGCTGTCGATCGAGACAGTGCCGCGCAGCGCGGTGATGTTGCGCTTGACGACGTCCATCCCGACGCCGCGGCCCGACAGGTTCGTCACCTGTTCGGCCGTCGAGAAACCGGGCTCGAAGATCAGGCCGAAGACCTCGCCGTCGCCGAGCTCGCGGCCGGCCTCGACCAGGCCGCGCTCGATGCCCTTGGCCAGGATCTTCTGGCGATCGAGCCCGCCGCCGTCGTCGCCGACCTCGATGACGATGCTGCCCGAGTCGTGATAAGCGTTCAGTCGCACCGTCCCGCGGGCCGGCTTGCCCCGGGCCAGACGGACCTCGGCCGGCTCGATGCCGTGGTCCATCGCGTTGCGGACCAGATGCGTCAGCGGATCGCCGATCTTCTCGACGACGGTCTTGTCCAGCTCGGTGTCCTCGCCGCGCACGACCAGGCCGATGTCCTTGCCGATCTCGCGCGAGACGTCGTGCACGACGCGCTGGAAGCGGCCGAAGGTCGCGCCGATCTTGACCATCCGCAGTTGCAGCGCGCTGTCGCGCACCTCCTCGACCAGCCCCATCAGCGTCGAGTGCGACTCGTGCAGATCGACGTCGTGCACCTTGCGCGCGGCCAGCGCGGCGCTGGCCGACGCGGTGATCAGCTCGCCGACCAAGTTGATCAGCCGGTCGAGCTTGTCGGCGTCGACGCGGACCGACTGGCTCTCGCGCGAGCGCGCCTCGCGCACCTGCTGCTGCTTGCCGAGGGCGGCGTCCAGCACGGCCGGCGCGACCTGGCCCTGCTCGACCAGGATGCGGCCCAGCGGCTGCGCGTCCGGCGCGTCCTGCTGGTGCGCCAGCGCCTGCGCCAGTTCGTGATCGGTCAGCGCGCCGCAGCGCACGAGGATCTCGCCGATGCGCGGCGGCTCCTCGGGCAGGCTGTCGATCAGCGCCATGTATTCGTCGAGCCGGCTGGCCGGCGGCAGGATGCGCAGCGCGCAGTCGTCGAGCACGAACTCGAACGCGCCTTCGATCGCCTTGCGGTCGGCACTCGTCCTGAAACGGATCTCGAAGCCCAGATAGCAGCTTTCCGGATCCATCGCCGCCAGCGGCGGCAACCTGTCGGGCAGCGTGACGATCGCCGTGATCGTGCCGATCGTCCCCAGATAGCGCAGGAACGACATCGGATCCATGCCGTTGCGCAGCACGTCGGGCCCGAACCGCAGCGAGATGTGCCAGGTATCGTCGGCGCCGCCGACCGGCGCCTCGATCCGCTCGACGCGCGCGTCCTGCGGCTCGGCGACGGCGACGGCGCTGCCGGCCGGTTCGCCGAGCCACGCGCGCAGCCGCGCCAGCAGCGGCTCGGCGCGCGCGGTCAGTTCCGGGTCCTCGTCGAGCCGGCCCGCGTCGATCGCGTCGATCAGCAGGTGGATGTGATCGCCGGCCGCCAGCAGCGAACTCGTCAGCTCGGGCGTGATCGGCACCGTGCCGGCGCGCACCTCGTCGAGCACGCTCTCGGCCACGTGCGTGAAGCGCACGACGTGGTCGAGCCCGAACAGGCCGGCCGAGCCCTTGATCGTATGCGCGGCGCGAAACACCGCGTTGACCGCCTCGCCGTCGGCGCTGCCCTGCGCCATCGACAGCAAGGCGTTCTCCATGTCCTGCAGCAGCTCACGGCTCTCGACCACGAAGGATCGCAATGCGTCATCCAGATTCATCGATGCATCCGCGCCAATGGGTAATGAAGGGAAACTAGGGGTTAGCGGCCGGCCGGTTCGACGATCGGATCGCCGAACCATGCCGCCAGATCGAACAGCGCGAACGCGTCGACGACGGCCGGACTGTGCTCGACCAGCACCAGCGTCCTGCCCTCGTCCAGCGCCTGCCGCCGCGCGGCCATCAGCAACTGCAGGCCGGCCGAATCGATGTCGGTGACTCCCGACAGATCGACCGTCAGCGAAGCATCGGCCGCGGCCAGCGCGTCGCGCAGCGCCTGCCGGATCTCCTGCGCGCGGTAGATCGTCAGCTCGCCGTCGAGCCGGATCGATGAGGTGTCGTGTTCGGTCATCGCGTTCTCCGGCCCGCTCACGGCAGGATCAGCTTGGAGACCGCCGCCAGCAGTTGCGGCGGCTGGAACGGCTTGACGACCCAGGCCTTGGCGCCCGCATCGCGGCCCGCCTGCTTCTTGTCGTCGGCGCTCTCGGTCGTCAGCATGATCACCGGCGTGAACTTGTACGCCGGCATCGTCTTCAGTTCCTTCAGGAACGTGATGCCGTCCATCCGCGGCATGTTCACGTCGCTGATGATCAGGTGCACCTTCTGCCCCTGCAGCTTGGACAGCGCATCGACGCCGTCGCTGCCCTCGATGACGTCGTAACCGGCCCCGCGCAGCGCGATGCCGACCACCTGCCGGACGGACGTCGAATCGTCGACGATCAGGATCTGTTTGGCCATTCCCTACCTCAGAAGAACGTGATTTCGTTGGTGGCGGAGGCGACGGCCGGCGCCCCCCCTTCATGGATCCGATGCTCGTCGACCATCGCGTAGGTCGACGCCAGCTCGGCGAGCAGCGACTGCGGATCGAGCGGCATCGGCCGGCCGGCGCTTTCGCTCGCGCCGGCATTGCGCCGCTGCAGGTCGGGCAGCCGTTCGATGTTCTGGCGCACGTGGGCCATCACCTGGCCGATGCGGTCCTGGAACTGCAACTGGAAGATCGCCTCGTCGACCTCGGCCTTGATGCCGCGGCCCTCGCTGCGCATCGCCTCGACGACGTCGCGCATCGATCCGGTCAGGCCGCCGAACTGCTCGATCACCTCGCGGATCCGCTGCTCGGACTCGAGCATCGTCTGCGCGTCGCGGCGCGCCGATTCCTCGGCGGCGGTCTGCGTCGAGCGGATCGCGTTCTGGATCGTCTGCACGGTGCGCGCGATGTCGGTGCCGGTGTCGGCCGACATCTTCGACAACGACCGCACCTCCTGCGCGACGACCGCGAAGCCCGAGCCCGACGCGCCGGCGTGGGCCGCCTCGATCGCCGCGTTGATCGACAGCAGATGCGTCTGCTGCGCGATCCGCGAGATCGCCGCGGCCATCCTGCCCAGGTCGGTCAGGAAGCCCTGCAGGCCCTGCACCTGCGCGAACATCTCGGCCTTGCTGTCCATCGCCTGGCGCAGCGAATCGACGACGTGCGTCAACCGCCGCTCGCTGGTCTGGCAGATATCGGCCGCCTGCGCGTCGATGCCGGCCCGCGCCGAGCGCGGATCGCCGGAATAGTCGGCCAGCATCTTGTCGAGCCGCGCGACGATGCCGCTGAAACGCATGCTCAGGTCGGCGACCGCGGTGTCCATCTGCGCGCGCGACGATTCGATCTGACCGGCCCAGACGCGGGACACTTCATCGGCGAAGCGCTGCTGGCCGGTCAGGAACTCGTGCAGATCCGGCGAGAACCGCTCCGGGTCGCGCGCAGGGTCGAGAGCGTCATCCATCATGTATGTTTGGCGAGCCAGAGTGAGGAACGTTGAGCGAGGACGAGAACGAACGGCGGGAAGCGCTCGGACGCCGAACTCGCGTCATAAGGTAGGGGTAATCGAGTTACCTCTCGTGACAATTCCGGACGGACGGTGACCACCGGGTCTTCTGCGGCCCGGCGGCCCGACGGAGGGCGGCACCCGCCCCCGGCCGCCGGACCTGGCCGCCCCGACGGCGCGCGCCGCCCGGGCACCGACCGACGGCCGTCGGGTTGCAGGCAACGAAACCTCGGCAATCGG
Source organism: Burkholderiaceae bacterium (assembly GCA_047601745.1). Lineage (GTDB taxonomy): Bacteria > Pseudomonadota > Gammaproteobacteria > Burkholderiales > Burkholderiaceae_E > JAKPAM01. Next base: position 51,513 of record JASGIS010000001.1, read on the forward strand.
CGACAGCGGTGGCAAAGTGACGGCATGTATCGATCGGAGGTGAACGAGTCGCCGGCGATTGTCGGCGATCATCGTGGTCGTCGATTTCGCGTGGAACGCCGGCCAACCTCCGTTATTCCGGCCGGAATCGCGCTCAAGTTCCGGCCTCTTGTGCCGAGGAGACCGCGATCGACATCCAGCGCTACACCTTCGACGAACGGACGCGGGACCGCATCGCGTCGAGCCTGACCGGCTTCTCGCGGCTCGACCCCGGCGCCGGAGCGGCCGCGCTCAAGCGCGCCGCGGTCGCGATCACATTGGTCGAGTCGTGCGGTGACGTGGCATTCGTGCTGACGCGGCGGGCCAGCCGGCTGCGCGCGCACGGCGGCCAGTGGGCGTTGCCCGGCGGCCGCTGCGACGACGGCGAGGACAGCGTGCGCGCGGCGCTGCGCGAACTCGACGAGGAAGTCGGACTGCGGCTGGCGCCGCACGACGTGCTGGGCCTGCTCGACGACTACCCGACCCGGTCCGGCTACCTGATCACGCCGGTCGTCGTCTGGGCGGGCGCCGACGCGCGCCTGCAGCCCAATCCGGAAGAAGTGGCGTCGGTCCACCGGATCGCGCTGGGCCAGATCATCGACGCCGACGCCGTCAGCTTCGTGACGATCGAGCAGAGCCCGCGCCGGGTCGTCAGGATCCGGATCGAAGGCAACCAGATCCACGCGCCGACGGCCGCGCTGCTGTACCAGTTTCGCGAAGTGATCGAAGGACGGCAGACCCGGGTCGCCGAACTCGAACAGCCGGTGTTCGCCTGGCGCTGACGGCCCGCGCCGGCCGCGGCAAGCCTGGCGGCGACAGGGCCCGCGCCCGTCGACGCCGGCGACGGCTGTCCCGCCCGGCCTTGCCGGCGGACTAGCGCCGCGCGACCGGCAGCGCCTGGATGCCGGCCAGAACCGGCGCCAGTTCGTGCAGCACGCCGGCCAGCCGCTCGTCGAGCGTGCCGGCGTCGGCATCGGCGCCTTCGGCGCAGGCGCGTTCGAGTTCCTGCGCGACCCGCTGCAGCGCGAACGCGCCGAGCGTGGCGGCCGAACTCTTCAGGTCGTGCGCGAGCCGGCGGCGATCGAGCCGCACGTTCGGCCCCGACGCCTGCCCGAAAGCCGAGCCGAAGTTGCCGTGCATCCGCACGAACAGCCGCAACAGGCGCTCGAACATCACCGGGTTGTTCATCGCGCTCGCCATCCCGACCGCCGAATCGATGCCCGGCAGGTCGTCCAGCGACGTCGTCCGGCCGCCGTCGGCGTCGGCGGGACGGCCGGCGCGGTGGCCGGTCCAGCGCAGCAGCGTCTGGTACAGCCGCGTCGTATCGATCGGCTTGATCAGTTCGTCGTCCATGCCCGCCGCGCGCGCGGCCTGGTGTTCTTCGGGCAGGATGCTGGCCGTCATCGCGATGACGGGCAGTCCCCGCCAGCGAGGCTCGGCCCGGATCGCCCGGGCCGCCTCGTAACCGTCCATCACCGGCATCCGGCAATCCATCAGCACCAGATCGAAGGCCTGCGCCCGCAGCGCGTCGAGCGCCTGCCGGCCGTTCTCGGCGGCCGTCACGCACACACCGACGTCCTCGAGCAGCTCGATCGCCAGCCGGCGGTTGGAGACGTTGTCGTCGACCAGCAGGACCCGGCGTCCCCGCAACGCGTCGTAGCCGGGCCGGCCGCCGGGGAAGGGTCGGCCGTCATCGCGGTCCGGACTCGTGTCGCTGCTCGGCATCATGGCGGAGATCAGAGATGAATGGCGGCCGGACGCCGACGATCGGGCATCCGCGGGCCTGCGGCGACTATAACAAGAACGGGCCGGTGAACGGACCGGCGCGGGCATCCGCACGGGGGCGCTGCCTCTCGGGCCCGGGCCGCTTCGTCAGGTCCGGTCGCGCGCCATCGCGTCTGCCGCGGGCCAGACGGCCTCGGCCAGGCGATGCCGTGGAAAGGAAAGAATGTCGGCAGAACTCAGCCCCGGACTGTCCACGGTGATGATCTGCGCAGCCAGCGGATTGAAGGCGGCACGGAAATGATTGGCCCCCTTGAGAGCGATCACCTTGCGCGCCAACGCATCGATTCCATGCATCTGGAATGGCTCGATGTCGTAGATCTGTTCGGCACGGGAAGCGACCACCACATCCACGCCGGCGATCGTCAGCCGGCACATGGTGCCGAGGTCGAAGCGCACCCCGGCGAACATCGAACCCGGGCGATTGTGAAAACAGCCGTCCGTGATCGCACGGACAGTGGCCTCGGCTTCGATGGGCCGGCCCTGAAGCGGACCGAGCTTGCCGCCGAGGCGGACCTTGATGTGCGCGCCAACGCCGGCGGCGACCGCTTGCCTGACCGTTTCCGCGTCATTGATCGACGCGAAGCAGCAAGTGCCAGGCTGCGGCGCGGCATCGAGCAAGGCCCGCAGCAGGAACGTGCCGTCGCCCGGGGTGCCGCCACCGGGGTTATCGGCATATTCGTTGACGACCACCGGCGCGCCAGACATTGCCAGCGCGCGCGCTACGCCTTCCTGCGGAGTCGGCATCTGCGGCCGGAACTCCTCGCGATGCGCCCAGATCCATGCGGCGACCTCATCCGCGCAGCGCGTGGCCAGGCCTTCATCGCCGGCCGTCGTGCAAACCACCGCCGGGAAAGGCCGCGCGATGTCGGCATAAGGGAAGCCGTGGAACCACGAGCAATCGACGACGCTCGGCAGCATCGCCAAACGCGCGCACAACTCATTGACGGCTGCGGGGACGAAGCCCGCGTCGGTGGGCACGATGTAGGGCAGCATCGGCAGTTGCCGCATCACCGACACCGGTTTCAGCGTTCCGTCCGCGATCCTGGCCAGCAAGTCGACCGCCTCCTGCCCGCGCGTACCGAAATCCGTATGCGGGTACAGGCGGCAGGGTAGCGTCAGATCACAGCTTGCCAGCATCTGCGGCGTCAGGTTGCCGTGGAGGTCGTAAGCGGCGGCGATGGGCACATGCGGCCCCACGACCGCGCGCACCGCCACCGCGAGGTCGCCTTCGATATCCTCGGCGCCGACGGCCACTCCGGCACCGTGCAGCGCGAGCAATACCCCGTCCACCGGCATGGCCTGGCGAAGACCTTCGACGATGGCTTGCTTCATGGCTTGGTAAGCAAGCTCAGCGATGGTGCCCGAGGGCGTCGCCTGGCCGAGAAAGACAGGCACCAGCTCTACCCCGAGGCGGCCTGCGGCGGCAATGAAGCCGCCGACCTGATGATTCGTGCCGGAGAAGGCCGAAACGATATCCGCACCCGTGTAGCGCTCGAAAGCCGCCAGCGGCGTCTGCCCAAGGCTGTCGACCGCATAGGTGTTGGTTTCATGGATGATGCCGGCAACGGCAAAGCGCAACGCCATTCGTCTTCTCCTCAACGGTTGACCTGGCGGGCGTCGAAGCTCAGCGTCAATGCCGCCGCCGCCAGCATGCACGCGGCGATGACATACAGCGCCGGAGCGGTGCTATGCATGGTGTCGCGTATCCAGCCGATCAGATAAGGGCTGACGAAGCCGCCCAGGTTGGCCAGGGAATTGATGAGTCCGATGGCAGCGGCGGCCGTGGCTCCACCCAGGAAGGCTGTCGGCAAGGTCCACATGATGGGCGAAAAGCTGATGATGCCCGCGGCGGCAATGGACAGGGAGATCAGCGCCAGCACCAGGTCGTTACCGGCAAAGGTGCTGGCAATCAATCCCAGCGCGCCGACCACCAGAATACCGACCAGGTGCCAGCGTCTCTCGCGACGTTTGTCGGAACTCCAGCCGACGCCGACCATCGCGACGATGGCGATCAGATAGGGTATTGCGCTGTAGTAGCCGATGGCGGCGGTATCCGCGACTCCCGTTTCCTTGATCAGCGTGGGCAGATAAAAACCGAGCGCATACAAGCCCATCATGGCTGCGAAGGTGATCAGTATGATCCGCCATACTCGCCAGTCACGGAAGACGGCGCTCAATGACACGCTGTCGCGCCGGGCGTTGTCGTGCGCGAGATCGGCCTGGATCAGATCGCGTTCCTTCTGCGTGAGCCAGCGTGCATCCTCGACCTTATTGTCGAGGATCAGGAATACGGCGATGAACAGCGGCAGGGTTGGCAGGGCTTCGAGCAGGAACATCCATTGCCATCCGCTGTGCCCCGAAAAGCCGTTGAAGTGCGCCATGATCCAGCCCGACAACGGATTTCCTATCATGCCGGCGACCGGAATGCCGGCCTGGAAAATCGCCGTCATCTTGCCGCGCCGATGATTCGGGAACCAGTAGGTCAAGTAAAGGATCACCCCTGGATAAAATCCGGCCTCGGCGACGCCGAGCAGGAACCTCAGGGTGTAGAACTGCCAGGGGGCCGAAACGTAGGCCATCAGGGCGGACAGGATCCCCCAGGTGATCATGATCCTGGCGATCCACAAGCGTGCGCCGACGCGGTGCATGATCAGGTTGCTCGGCACCTCGAAAAGCATGTAGCCGATGAAAAACAGCCCTGCTCCCAAGCCATAAGCGGCCTCGCTGAAGCCCAGATCGCCCATCATGTTGAGCTTGGCCACCCCGATATTCACGCGATCGAGATAAGCCACCACATAGCACAGCATCAGAAAAGGAATGAAGCGCCACGCCACCTTCCGATAGGTGGCATCGGCAAATCGCTGCCCTGTATCGCTGGCGGGCAGCGCCTGATCACTTGATTGCATGGTCGTCTCCTTGATGGTCATCGTTTCCCGCGGTGTCGGGGTCACCCGGCCGCCGTGCGATCAGGGCATGGCCACGGGCCAGAAAGCGGGTGTATTCGTCAGCCGGAACGAGCGAACCTCCGGTGCTCCACAGCACATGGGTCGCGCCGTCCAGCCGGTCCGCCAGCCCGTGGCGCGCCAGATACTCCCGGCCGGCGGGACTCCCGCACAACCGGGCCGGCCCCGGCAAAGCCGCGGCCGCCGATGGCTCGATGGCGATGGCTTCGGCATCGGCAAGAGCGGCTACGCCGCGGAACAGCTCATCGTCCGCAACGGTGAACACGCCGGACAACTGCGCCGCCATCAGCGGCGCCACCAGCGGCGAGGCATCGCCCACGGCCAAGCCGTCGGCCTCGGTGCGGTTGTCGAGGCCAATCTCGTAGACCGGCAGGCGCCGGCCCGCCGCCAGCCGCAAAAGCATGCAAGGCGACGCCGTCGGCTCGGCAAAGAAGCAATGCACATGGGCGCCGAAGATTGCTTTCAGCCCCAACGTGATGCCGCCGGGCGCTCCTCCCACGCCGCAGGGCAGGTAAACGAAAAGCGGATGATCGGCATTCACCGGACGCCCCAGATCCGCCAACTGCGCTGCCAGCTCGCTCGCTGCAGCGGCGTAGCCCAGGAAAAGAAGACGGGAGTTCTCGTCGTCGACGAAATGACAGGAGCCGTCCGCACTGGCGGCAGCCCGTCCCGCACTTACCGCGGCACCGTAGTCCCCGGCATGCTCGATGACCTCCACGCCGTGCTGGCGCAAGCGTTCCTTCTTCCACTGCTTGGCATCGGTGGACATATGCACCACCGCGCGAAAACCCAAGGCTGCGGCCATGATGCCAATGGCCAGCCCCAAGTTGCCCGTGCTGCCCACGGCGATCGAGTGCCGGGCAAACAACTGCCGTGCGGCTGCGCCGCGCAGCGCGCTCCAGTCGTCGCCCACCAACACACCGGCCGCTCGCGCAAGCGCCTCGGCGTGTGCCAGCACCTCATGGAAGCCGCCACGCGCCTTGATCGAACCGGCGATCGGCAGCGCATGGTCGGCCTTCAGCAACCACAGGCCGCGGGCTGCGGCGCTCGAGGAGCCAGCCGTTTGCAGGCGGGGCACGGCGACCAGCGGAGAGGTGATGCGTCCCTGCCCGCCAAGCTCGGGAAACAGTTGCGCGAGCAGGCCGGAACTGGCCGCCAACCGCGCTTCGGCCGCCGCCACGTCGGCTCTGCCGGGGGCACCGTCAGGCAACTTGCCTGGATAATCCGGGTTAATCCAAAGAAGAGGCTCACGCGCCCGAAGACGGGCGAGTAGTTCGTGGCCGATTCCATAGTCTGGCGCGTGCATTGCTTGCTGGGAATATGTGGGAACAATGCGGAATGTAGTGGCCCGACTCCCTTTTAAACAGCGATAATTTCTGTCTCAAGCATTAGCAAAGCTAATTCGAATGCATGTCGATCCAAGCATTCTCACCGGCCTGCGCTGCTTCGAATCGGCAGCTCGCCATCTGAGCTTCACCCGCGCGGCCAGCGAGTTGAATCTGACCCAAAGTGCGGTCAGTCAACAGATGCGCCAGCTCGAAGGACGGCTTGGCTATCCGCTGTTCGTTCGCCTGCACCGCAACCTGGCGCTGACAGACAAAGGACTCGTGCTCTACGGTTGTGCCGCACGCCTGCTCGCCGATCTCGAGCAGACGCTGGCGAAGCTGGATCCGCATGACACCCCGCTGCAAATCAGTTGCCTGCCGTCGTTCGCCATGCAGTGGCTGATGCCCCGGCTGCCGGACTTCCAGCGCCAGCACCCGGAAGTCGCGGTGCGCTTGAAGGCGGAGTTTCAGACCGTGGATCGCTCGGCTTTCATGACGGGCGACATCGACCTGGCGATCCGCTACGACCCTGACGATTACGCCGCCGACTTCCACGCCGAGCCGTTGCTCGACGAATACCTGCTGCCGGCGGCAAGTCCGCAGTGGCTGGCGGCTCACCCCGGATTTGCCCGCAAAGCCCCAGGAGCGGGCGCGATCCTGCTGCACGATGCGACGCCCTGGGTGGACGCACCGGAATTCATCGAATGGCGCACCTGGCTGGCCAAGGCGTGGCCGGACTGGCCCCATGGGCTGGATGGACCGCAGTTCAACCTGTCCGTGCTCGCCATCACCGCGGCGCTCAACGGTCAGGGCGTGGCGCTGGGCCGCACCGCATTGATCGCCGAAGAGATTCGCAGTGGCCGGCTGGTCGACGTTTTTCAGGAGCCGGTGGCCGCGCCGGCGCGCTATGTCCTGCTCAGGCGCCAGCCCGGCGAGCGGCGGACCGAGATTTTCGCGCGCTGGTTGCGCAACGAATGCGCCGCATTCGCCTCGTTGCAACGCGCATCATTCAAGCTATGAAGATCCTGCCACGCTCGCCGGTCGGCGCTCCAGCCTCGATGGGCCAATTGATGAACGCCCACGTTCCGCCTCAGGTGCTCGAACCCTACAACCTCGCAGCACAGCGTCCGGACGATTTCATCGTCGAGTTGCTCGACTTGCATCCGGCCACCGTACTGGAGGCCGCTGCCAACCATCGACGCTCACTGAAAAACCCGCCGCAGACCGCGGATGAATACCTCGACACGTTGCTGACTCAGGGGCTGACGCAATCGGTGGCCCGCATGCGCCAATGGATCGTAGCCATGTAGAGCAAGGAGAAGGTATCGCTGGCGGGTAACGCAGGGTCGACGCCGATTGCGACGCGGGAAAAGGAAGGCCATGGAAGAGATCCTGATCGGCGTCGCGCTGGCGGCGGCCGCGGGCGGCGGTGCCGACGTCCTGAGGGTCGCGGGGCGGCGGCTGGTGGCCCCGGTCGCGACGCTGGTGCTGGGGGTGGTCACCGCGGTCCTGAGCGCCGCGGGGAATCTGGACCTCGGGATGCTGGCCGCGTTCGACCGGGATTCCCGAGCGCTCGCAGGCGGTCAGTGGTGGCGGATCATCACGCCGCTGGTGGTGCAGGACGGCGGATGGCCGGGGACCGTGTTCAATCTCGTCGCTCTGCTCGGCGTAGGGACCGTCGCCGAGGCGCTGTACGGCCGGCGCGTGCTCGTCGGGGTCTACCTGCTGGCCGGTCTCGTCAGCGAGATCGCCGCCTACACGATCCTGCCGCACCAGGGCTTCGCCGGAAACTCGGTCGCCGACCTGGGGCTGGCAGCCCTCTGCCTGGTGGCGTCCGCGGCGAGGCCGCGAACACTGGCGCAGGCGTTCGGGGTAATCGGCCTGGCCGCCGGTGCGGCGCTGATCGGCACGGCGAACCTGCACGGGGTCGGGTTCACGGTCGGCGCGATCTGCGGCGTCCTGCTGATCGTGCGCGAGCGGCGCCAGCCGTCGACCACCGGAGGGAGGCCGCCCGCCGGATCGCGGCCGCCTCGTAGAAATCGTTCAGGCCACCTGCCTCCGCGCTGACCCTGCGTGAAGGCCGAGCGCTTCATCGCAAGAACGGACCGACCGACGCACGCCGGGCATGCGCCCGGCCGCCGGTCGGAATCGCGCAGCGCGCCGGACATCTATGGCAGACTCCGGCCATCCGCGCGCCGTCGCGCGCGCATCGCATCGCATCGATCGGAGACTCCACAGATGACACAGCGTCGAACCCTGCTGCGGGGCGCCGCGGCCCTCGCCTGCCAACCGTTGCTTCGCGCCGCCGCGCCGGTCCTGGCGCTGGGCGCGCTGTCGCGTTCCGGCGCCGCCCGCGCGCAGGCGACCGATTACCCGAACAAGGGCGTACGGATCGTCGTGCCCTATCCGGCCGGCGGCGGCACCGACATCATCGCCCGCATGCTGGCGTCGCGGATGGCCGAGACCTGGTCGCAGTCGTTCATCGTCGACAACAAGGCCGGCGCCAGCGGCATCATCGGCAACGACATCGTCGCGAAGGCGCCGGCCGACGGCTACACGCTGCTGGTCGGGATCACGACGCTGATCCAGATGCCGCATCTGCAGAACAACCTGCCGTACGACACGTTCAAGGATTTCACGCCGATCTCGCAGATCGCCTACTCGGCCGACCTGCTGCTGGTGCCGTCGTCGAACCCGGCCAACTCGCTGAAGGAACTCATCGAGCAGGTTCGCAAGCAGCCGGGCAAGAACAGCGTCGGCTCGTACGGCACCGGCACCTCGTCGCACATCCACGCGGCGATGCTCAACGCGCAGGCCGGCACGGACATGGCGCACATCCCGTTCAAGGGCGGCGCGCAGGTGCTGACCGATCTGATGGGCGGCCAGTTGACATGCGCGTTCGTCGACCTGACGTCGGCCAGCCCGCAGATCGCGTCCGGCAAGTTCAAGGCGCTGGCGATCACCGGCGAACGGCGCTTCAAGAAACTGCCGCAGGTGCCGACGTTCACCGAGCTGGGCTACAAGGATTTCGAGCCGGCCGGCTGGTTCGCGCTGCTCGGCCCGGCGAAGCTGCCGGCCTCGACCGTCGACAAGCTGTCGGCCGAGGTGCAGCGGATCCTCAAGCAACCCGACGTGATCCAGAAGATCGACGACATCGGCCTGATCATCGGCGGCAACACGCCGGCCGAGTTCGCGAAGGCGATGAAGCGCGATTCGGACATCTGGGGCAAGGTCATCAAGGAAGGCAACATCCGGCTCGATTCCTGAGGGCCGCACGGCCTTTTTCCGAGACCGACGATCAGGATGGCTGCGGTCTGGACGCGATCATGATCGCGTCCGATGGACCCTTCCCGCCAATCAAGCGTGCTTCCGGTCTCTGGCGATTCGGCAATTTGATCAAGCGTAACAAGCCGGCCGCGGTAGTGCTGTCGGAAGATCAATACCACCGTCTCATCGCCGGCCAGTCCCCAATCCAGCCCGGCATGACGGCCGTGCAATGGCTGCTGTCGCAACCCGTGGCCGGCACGCGCAGCAAGGCCGACATCGACAAGACCCTGACCGACGAGCGTGCCTGGTGATCGCTTTTTTCGACGCCAGCGCGTTGAAGGAGCTCGACGTGGCCGTGCTGGGCTGAGAAGGCGGCGGGAGCTTTCTCAGCACGAACGCGCAAGGGGCCGCCCTACCTACCGGGTAATTGTTCGTCCCGACCGTGCTTTCTAGACTCCTTGGCACACCTTTTCACCAGGAGAGAACCATGAACCAGGCAATGCAAATCGCGACGACCTATCTGGCGACCTGGAATGCCGATGCCGCGGACAGGGTCGAACATCTGAACCGATGGGCCGATGGCGCTACTTATGTCGACCCTCTTATGGCCGGCACGGGCAAGGCGCAGATCGCCGCCATGATGAACGCCGCAGTGCAACAGTTTCCAGGGCACCGCTTCGATCTGGCCGGCACGCCCGATGGCCACGGGCGATATGTCCGATTCGGCTGGAAACTCGTTGCGCCGGACGGGCAGGCGGCCGCGCACGGGATGGACGTCGTCCGGCTCGACCCCGATGGCCGAATCGAGGAGGTCGTCGGGTTTCTCGACGAAGCAAGCGCATGACCGGACCATTCGTCGATATCACCGATGGCCATCGGCTGTACGTTCGCGATTGGGGCGCCGGAAGGCCCGTTCTGTTGCTGGCCGGCTGGGGACTCGATTCGCGGATCTGGGGCGCGACGATGGCCGCGCTCGCCGACGCCGGCCTGCGTGCGCTCGCCTGCGATCGCCGCGGGCACGGCCGCTCCACCGATCCGGGCCGGGTCGACTACGACCTGCTCGCCGACGATCTCGCGGCGGTGCTCGACACGACGGACTTGCGCGGGCTAACCGTGGTGGCGCACTCCGGCGCCGCGGGCGAGGTTCTCCGCTACATGAGCCGCCACGGCGCCGCTCGCATCGAACGACTGATCCTGGTCGGGGCCGCAGGCCCGAAGATGATCTCCACCGCTAAGGACATGCCCGGCATTCCGGCCTCGGCCGTCGAAGCCGTCATCGCCCAGTTGCGCGACGATCTGCCCGCGTGGATCGAAGAGAATGCCCGGGCATTCGCGCCGCAGGCCGATGCGCGCACGATCGACTGGCTCGCCGGCATGGTGTCCGATGCGTCGCGCCGCATCCTGATCGACTTCCAGAGGGTCATCGCCGAAGCCGATCTGATCGAGGAGGCACGCGCGGTCACGGTCCCGGTCACCTTGATTCATGGCGATCGCGACGCATCGTGCCCGATCGACCTGACTGCACGCCGTTATGCCGACATCATTCCGGCAGCGGAGTTGCTGGTCTACGAAGACGCCGCGCATGGATTGATGCTCGGTCATGGCGCACGCCTGGCGGCCGATATCGTCGAACGGATGTCGATCGGAGGATGACATCTGCGAATGCGGAAAGCCTGGATCCGATCTTCGTGATCCAGTCGAGTTCGGGAAAGCGCGGGCTGCTGCACCGGCGCTTCCCTAACCCAGACTGGCCAGCAGGGCGATCTCGAAACGTTCGGCATAAGCCTGGATCCGTGCAGCCTGATCGAGGCCATTGATTATCCGTCGAGCGTTGAAATAGTCGGCACTGGTCTGATTGATGTAACGAGACAGCGTACGGGTAGTGAAAAAGCCCTTGCGCATACCGTCAGACAGGATGGTGTAGGCCACGTCCGGCTCCAGGGCTCGATCGGGATGGAGCAGCAGTTCACGATCCAGGCCGATGTTTCGCCCGACCCATTCGTAGTTCTCTTTCCAGGTCAATTGCACGAAGCCACGGCCGTAGTAGACGTTCGTGAGCCTGCGTCCGTCGTCGTCCGTGACGAGCTCGGGCCGGCCATAAGCTTGACCGGCGCCCTTGCCGATTTCTTCGATCGGCTGCCAGGTGTTCGCGCACTCGTGGCGGACCGTCGCGAGCATATACGCCGCCCAGCGTAGATCCGTGATGGCGCCATCCTGCTTCAGTTGCTGCAGCAGAAAGGTCAGACCCTGGCGGGGCCCGCTCGTCAAGGCACCGAAACTGTAGACCGTCAACCGGATCGCCGATTCCACGTCCAGCGAGTCGAGTCGGGCTTGGGCGGCGTCGTGCCGCAGCAGACTCAGGATCCAGTCGGGCATGCTGCCCGCAGCAGGCAGGGCCAGGCCGCTGCGACGCCCGGCCTGACCGAGCAGCGCCCAGGTTGCCGGGCCGGTAAGGCCGTCTACCGTGGCGCCCATCCGGGTCTGGAAGTCGCGGACCGCCTGTTCGGTCGCCGCGTCATACAGCGGCGTGTCGGCCAGAACCGGCGCCGGGCTCAGGCAGTTCGTCAGGTAGCGCTTGAGGATCGGGATCCAGGCCTGCCGATCGCCGGGCTTGAGCAGGAAATCCTCGGCGAGCGCCGACTCCGGGGCGTCCTTGACGGCGCCGGCCAAGGCCCGGGTCGCCGCGCTCGAGCGCAGCAGGGGTCGGGTGATCTCGTGCAGCGAAAGCAGGAGCGAACTCAATGGCTGCACGGTCTGGCCCGGCGCGCTGCCGAAGTAGACACTGCCCCGGCCGCTGACGAAGTGGCACTGGGCGGCGAGCCTGACCGTGTCGAAGATCGACTTGCGGACGATGTAACGGACCACGCCATCCGGCCCCAGAACGACGGTGGCTCCCCCGAAGAAGTCGAAGCCCGGACAACCATCGTCGCCGCGCACGGCCCGCCGCTGGACGACCTCGCCGATGAGGTCGTAGAGCACGCTTCCGTCCGGGCTCACGCGTCGCGATGACCTCAGCGATTCGATGACCGGCAGAAAGACCTCGTCACCCGACAGCCGGGGATCTCCGGGACGGGCGAGGCCGAATACCTCCCGATAGAGAGGATCCGCCGCCAGTTGTCCGAAGGCCTCGGCCTGGCGACGCATCTCGTCTTCGTCCGCGGCCCGGCTGGGATCCCCGTCGAAGCGCAAGCTGCTGAAGCGCAGATCGGGTTCGGGCGGAAGCGGCGAGTCCGGTCCCGCCCAGGTCAGTGCGTCATCGGACAGGCTGTCCACCCCGGTCGGATAGATGCGGCGCGCCGCGAAGGCCTCGACCCAGGCTTCGCGGTAGTTCCAGTCGTCCACAGGCACGAGATCGCGATCGGCGGTGATGACCGCTCTGAGGAACTCGCCGAAGGTAATGTCGACCGGCGGGCAGTAATCGATCGCCCGGATGCACATGGAGAGGAACTGCGCGGCCAGCTTGCAGGCCTGTTGGCTGAGTCGCGCCACCAGCAGTTCCGGGATCTCGCCCTCGGGCAGGATGCCGGTGCCGGCACTCGCGAGCTGCAGCAGCGACTGGGTGCGTCGCTGATAGATCCGCTCGAAGGCCGTGAAGACGGTCGACACGAGGATCTGACCGCGCAGATGGGCATCGGGCGTGTCCTCGTAGCGGCGCTGCTCGTCGCTGAAGGCGCTGCGCAGCGCATTGCCTCCGGTGGTGGTCTCGGCAAACTGCACCGCGATGTTCTTGAGCAGGGTCGAGGTCCAGATCTGCCCCCGCGAAGCTCGGACTGCACGACTGACGATGTCCGGATATGTGAAACGCTGCAGCAGAGCGATGAGATCAGCGAAGCCTTCATGAAAGGCCAGCACATCCGGATTCGAGGGATACAGGAAATGAGCGCGCAAGCCATCGAGCAGTGCGTGCGACATCTCATGGACGAGCACGTCGTGCGAGAGCGCGAGCGAGACCTTGCCACCGGGCACATTGCGTCCGCTCACCACAGCGCCGGCCTCGAAGCTGCCGACCCGGATCTCGCCTCGTTCCGGCTCGTAGTACGCGTTGCACAGACCCGGAACGCAGGTGCAGATCTTCAATCTTGCATTCGTGGATTCGCGGCCCGCCCGGCAGAAGCCCCAGCCCAGTTCCCGTCCGAGCGACTGACGGAAGGCCTCATAAGTGAGGTGGCAGACGGCATAGGCCATCTGGCGCCGGAAGGCCGGTCGCTCGGGGCTCGGCGCCAGTCCCTGGTTCATCAACACGAAAGGATCGTCCAGCGAGCCGGAGGGATCGTCCTCCCAGGACGGCCCCGGATCATTGATCTCGAGGATGCCGCCCCGGAAGCCGCCCGGAATCGGTTCGAGCGGCTCGTAGTCGGGCCGGACGACAGCCTCGGCGCCATCGGACGCCGAGGCCGAGGGGTCGAGCGCATAGACCTGCAGCGGACGATGCGAGATCGCACCCGGCCGGAACCGGGTGGCCGGCGCGATGCAGGCGCGGGCACCCAGCACGAAGTGCTCGCCGACGACCGCCCGGCCGAGCCGCACCGGGCCGGGTGCGGCCGCGCCTGGCCGACGTGCGAGAACGGATGTCGGCGCGGGATCGGGTGACGGACGACTGGTCATGTCCGTGGGACGGCCGGTTCTCAGCTCAGCGGCTGCAGCAGCCGCCCGGTCTGGGTGGCGATCGCGCAATCGAGCTGCGGCGTCTGGCGGCGGCGTTCACCAAAGGCCTTGACCAACTGATCCTGGAATTCGCGATTGCTCGCGCCCTGCACAGCGGAGCCCAACAACTGGGTGGCCAGGCGCGTGAAGTCGCCGGATCCGTCGGTCTCGTAGGCCTTCTCGGTGGCGTCACAGGCCGAGAAATCGACCCAACGCATGACCTCCGCGTCCACGAAGCCGCGTGCCGCCGCCGGGGCCAGAGCACGCAACGAACGCTCGCGTTGGCGGAAGCGCTCGTGCGCGCGCATCCATTCGTCCCACTGCGGCGTGTACTTCAGATAGCGGCTGCCGTCGGACGCCTGCGAACCCGCATTGAAACCCAGCATCCGCGTGATCGAGCCCGAGTGACAACAGTCGATGAAACAGGTCAGGTTGACACCGGCGGGCAAGGTGTCGAACAGCGTCCGCAGATCATCGTCGATCAGGAAGGCGCCCACGTGGAAGTCGAATGGCACCAGCGCTTCATCGAAACCATCGCGTTCATCGCCGTCCAGATCGGGCACGCGCGTCCCGTGACCGGAATAGTGCAGCACGAGCACGTCGCCCGCGCGCGCCGAGCGGATCAGGTCGCCGGCGGCTTCGAGGATGGCCTGGCGCGTGGCCCGCTCGTTCGGAAGCACGTTCACGGCGAAGCCGATCTTCTCGAGCGCGTCCCGCCACAACTCGGTGTCGCGGACGCAACCGCTCAAGGTGTTCGGGGCCGGGTAAGCATCGATGCCGATGCACAGCGCGCGCCTCGCTCCGCCGGCGGACGGCGCCGTGCCAGTGGCGGGGCCGGAGGGCTGCGAGGCATTTCCCTCCGTCGGCCGGGGCGCAGCGGACGCTGCGGCGGGGGCGGACGCACAGGCGGCGGGCGGCGCCGATGCCGCGAGGGGCGCGGGGGCCACGCCACCGGGGCCGGCCGCCGGTCCTGGAGTTGTCGGTCCTGGAGTTATCGGTCCCGGGGCCGCGGACGTCAGCAGAGCCGCGGCACTGAGCGCGCGCAGATCGACGCCACGCAGCCACTCGTCCGAGACCGGCCAGGCGTCGAGCGCGCGGCCGGTCTCGGGCGAGCCCGGATAGGACACCCGAGCCGTGCGCTCGCCGAGCACGTTGGCGGCCACGCTGTTCAGGGTAGGAATGTCGTCGTCGAAGTCGCCATGGTGGCGTGCGGTGCTTGCACTGTTGCCGGTGGTCGATGAGGTCACCGACCAGACGACCCGGCCGACGGAGCTGCCCGGTCCGACGAGTCCGAACAAGGCGGCCGCCCGGGGATCGGCCCGGATCGATGTCTCCAGACCCAGGATCGGCGTGCGACGGGCCGGCTCGAGCGCGTGGTGAATCAGGTAGAGCAGGGACTTGCGATAGATGCTCGCACAGTCGTCGGCCTCCTCGAAGTCACGTCGCATCGTGAACAGATCGACGCGCCGTGCGGCACCGGTCGGGCCGATCTGCGCAAGCAAGCGTTCATTGAACTCGGCCACCGTGATGGCGGGGGCGAGCAACTGCAGGGTCTCGAATCCCGGCAGGCGGGACTCGAGCGCCATCGGCAAGAACCACGAGTGGAAGATCGATCCGGCACTGTGGCCGATCGCGTGGAACTCCAGCTCGCGGCCTGCGAGTCCGGCGGCCCCGGACACCAGTTCTGCCAGGCGCTGGGCCGTATAGCGGGCACCGCCGTCGGGCGCGCTGCACAGTTCGGCGTTGTGCTTCATCGCGCCCCAGATCTTGCCGCCACCGAGCGCACGCGCACCCAGTTCGATCAGGGGGTCGCTGGTGTAGTCGAAGATGTCGCGCGAACCCAGCGCCGGCACCCGGTTCCTGATCTGCGTGAGGATCGAGCGCAGCGCATCGAACAGCCCGGTTTCCCACACGAAGTAGAGCGGATACACGGCGTTGCGTTTCCACCAGTCGATGTGCTTCTGGGCGATCCGCAGACCGTCGGCCTCGCCGATCAGACCGCCGTGGGCCCAGATGGCGATGCGCAGCTTTTCGCCCTGAGGCAGTTGTGCCGCCCAGGCCGGGATGTGTTCGTGCACGATGGCATCGACGTCGCCCGGCGTGGAATTGAACAGGCCGTCGGTCTGGAAGCGGCCGTTGCTCAGGCTCACGACATGGGGACGCAACCGCGCCAGTTCGTCAGCCGTGAAATCGCTGCCGCGGGCGCCCGCCGCCAGCCCCCGTCCGCCGTCGGTCCCGGCCTGGAGTTCGAGCAGTATGCGGTCGCGGACCTGATCGACGATGCGGCTCACCTGGTCCAGCGGCAACCCGGCCGCCAGGCTGCGGCCGGCATCGGCAGGGGCCTGGGCCGACGTGAGCCAGGCCAGGATCTGCCGGCCGGTCCGGGCGTCGCTGAAGAACTCCGTGTGGATGACGCCGTCTGCGCGCCCGAAATCCAGACGCCGCCCCGAGTCGATAGGAAAGCCGCTCGCACCGTTACCTGCGAAAACGCCCGCTTGCGGGACCACCAGATCGTTGGCCACCTGGTCGAACACCGAGTCGGCCGCCGCGTCTTCCAGCCGGGTCAGGCTGAACAAGGGGGTGCCCGGCTGCGGCTCGAAATCCGAGTCGAGCGCGAAGTACTCGGCGGACGTCGCGCCCGGCGCATTCATCGACTTCAGAAACTCACCACCGGGGTTCATGGCCGCCAGACCGTCCAGATCCTCGAGCAGACCGTGGGCGATGAGCTTCACACCCAGGATCACGGCATCGAGCATCGTGTTGGCCGGACCGGTCGGCAGGAGCCGGGCCAGCGTCGTCAGGCGATCGATGTAGTCGACCACGTGATCCGGGTCCGCGAGGGGCGTGCCGGCGTTGGCCGCCGCGACGAAGACGATCCGGCGCACGTCGACCTTGCCGGTCGACCGGCCGAGTATCTCGATCTGCCGCGCGACCAGCCCCCCACGGCTGTGGCAGACGATATCGAGGGTCAGGCGCACGCCGGTGGGAATCTGGGCGAGAAAGGCCAGCGCATTCTCGCGCGGATCGGCGCTTAGGCTCGGGTGGTTGAAGGCGGCCATCCGGCCGCCATAGTGGGCCGACAGCGCGGTCATGGTGGGCACCGACAGGCCTTGGAATGCCGCACTGGTGCTGAAGGTGCCATGGACGAACAGAAGCGCCGGTCCCTTGGCGAGCGCGGCCCAATCGGGCATGGCCAACGGCGGAAAGGAAGGATCGTCACTACGGAAGTCGTCCGGCCCCAGGCGACGGGTGAAGCACGGGCGATGCACGGACTCCCATTTGCGTGCGAAGCCACGGATGATCGGACCCAGCAAGGGATCGGTGATCTCGTAAAGAAAAGGCTGCAATCTGGCGAGCACGGCATGAGCCACCGACCCCAGACCTCTCTCCCCCTTAGGGGTAAGGGGCAGGACGAAGCTGGCCGCCTCGTCTGCAGACGCCAGCCCGCGGCCTCCGATCCGCTCGGGCACCAGCCAGCGCAGGGCCCCCGCCGTGTCTTCGGTCAGCACGAGGGCCGCCTGTCCGGGAGTCAGCTTCACTTCCAGTTGCGGGCTGGGGAGCACCGCGACCGCCGGATCGGCGTTCAACGATCGGCTCGGCGGCGCGAGCGCCGTCGGCAGTTCGATCACGGGTCCGGGGGACAGGCCGGGATCGCTGGAGGCGGGCAGCAGGCCGGCCGTCGCGAGATCCCGGGTGGAGAGGGATGGAGCCGAGACCCGGATCCGGCCTGCCAGGCCCTGCGGCCGCAACGCGATTCCCTCGCCCAAGGCAACACGTGTCTCCGCGCCGATCAGATCGATCGCCAGCATCTCGGACCTCCAGCAGATGGGCCGTCCTTGGTCGCGCCGGGCGCGGCCCCTGCCGCTCGGTCGTGCCGATCATCGAGACATTCTCGTTCGGCGCGAGTGCTCGACACATCCTCAATCTTGTGGATACCGCTACGGGAGCCGGGTCGACCTGACCGCACGCCGCTATGCCGACATCATTCCGGCAGCAGAGTTGCGGGTCTACGAAGACGCCGCGCACGGATTGATGATCAGCCGTGGCACACGCCTGCCGGCCGATATCGTCGAACGGGTATCGACTGGGGGATAACGTCCGGCTCGATTCCCAGTGCTGCCGATCAGGAGCGTAGCCGGCGCCGACTCATTCGTTCGCCGCCCTGTACGCTGCCTGCACGGCGCGCATGAGCGAGGGGTGCAGCATGCCGAGCTTGGGCGTCTGGCCGTGCGGCGCCGCCGGCGGCACCGAGAACCATTCGGTGCTGTAGGGCAGGTCCAGAGCCTGCCTGAGATCGAACTTCGTGTCGTAACTCAGGCCTGCCGCCGCGTAGGCAGCCGGGTTGCGGTCTCGCAGGATGGAGAACTCGCCGCGGTGCAACGTCGTGGTGCGCTGGCTGGTCCCGTACGCCACCCGCACCGTGAACTGCGGCGCATCGTCATCGAAGACAGCCAGGATCAGCGCGGGACGCGGCTTCGGGCGGGGATGGATGTCGTCGGGGAAATGGCACCAGACGATCTCGCCAGCAGTGGGCTCATCCCACCACTGGTGGATCATGCGATCTCCTCGCCGAAGAGACTCGAACGCACCGAGCGCTTATCGCCCTGCGGAGCACGCTTCCTGATCTGCCGGACCTGCGTTGCCGTCAGCGGCCCATCATCAGACTCGTACTGCGGCAGCACCCGCACCGCCAACTCGCGCAGTGCCCGGTGAATCGCCTGGGTTTCGTCGACGCCCAAGTACTCGGCCAAGCGCTTGGCCGTCTCGCGCGTGACGCCAGACGCGCTGTCGACCGAGCGATAGCGGAAGGCGATCTGATTCGCGGTGGAACGGGCAGGCATGTACGGCTCCTTTAGGATATATCAAAGATATCCATTTCGTCACCCTGCGTCAAGACCAGATTGAACTCACGCAGATCACACGTCGACCGCGGCTGGTTTCATCCAACAGCAAACCGCCGTGAGTCACTCCCGCCTTCAGTCGGGAGCCTCCTCGCCACGACAAGGGGACGCTTTCGGCGCCATCACAGGACTGCCTCTCTCGATCTCGCCCTGAAGGGCGAGGCTAGCGCTCTTTAGCACGTGGTCAACGGCGCTTGAGCGCCTCGACCTCCTGCTCGAGCCGCTCGACCCGTTCGAGCAGTTCGACAAGCAACGCGGCGTCGGCATCGGACAGCGATCCGGCGGCTTGCGCGTGACCGCCGTCCCGCGCCCCTCCCTCTCGCATGCCGCCGTCCCCCTGCCCGCCCGCGCCAACCGCCGCCTCGGCCGGCTCGCCGCACAGCCGGTGCATCCAGCGGTTCTCGCGCGCACCGGGCTGGCGCGCCAGTTCGACGACCATCGGCCCTTCCTCGCGGCCGGCCAGTTCGGCCAGGAACGCCTCGACGCTGGAGATGTCGACGAAGCGGTGCAGCCGGTCGCAGTGCAGCCGCAGTTCGCCGGCCGTCTGCGGGCCGCGCAGGCACAGCATCGCCAGCAGCGCGACCGACTGCGACGGCAGCCCGAGCACGCGGCCGACGTTCTGCGCGTAACGCATCGTGCGGCCGCCGCTCGATTCGATGACCAGCGACACGCGGCGCAGTTCGTCGACCGCTTCGCGCACCTCGCTTTCGGTCGCGTTCATCACCGGATCGCGGCTGCTCTTCTGGTTGCAGCCGGCCGTCAGCGCGTTCAGCGTCAGCGGATACGTGTCGGGAACGGTCTTTTCCTTCTCGACGAGAACGCCCAGCACGCGCGCCTGCAGCGGCGTCAGCTCGGGAATCGGGTGCGCAGTCATCATCGGCTCGGTTCGTGGACGTCGGGATCGACGGGCGCGACAGCATACCCGCAGCGCATCGGCCGCCGTCAACCGCGGCGCCGGGCGTGCGCGCCCCATGCCTGATTGTTGACAGCCGCGTAGCGCTTTGGCACTGTAGCCGCTTGCCTATCGACTGCGGTGGGAGAGACCGCCGTCGCGCCAGCGAGGGCGGCGCCGAAGGTGTATCGCCCCGAAAACTCTCAGGCAAAAGAACTTCCGCAGATCAGGCACTCTGGAGAGTAGGCCGAGCACGCCGCGCGCGTGTGATCGCCTCGCCGAAGGAACAAGCCCGGCGCCTCACGGCCCGTCCGGGTGAATCTCTCAGGCAAAAGGACAGAGGGGGCTCCAAACCACGTCGATCCGACAGGAGCCCGCTTTGTCCACCCCGAATCCCTCCGATCTGAAGTACACGTCGTCGCACGAATGGCTGCGCGTCGAATCCGATGGCACGGCCACGATCGGCATCACCGCGCACGCGCAGGAAGCGCTGGGCGAACTCGTGTACGTCGAGCTGCCGGACGTCGGCCGCGAGCTGGCCGCCAGCGAAGCCTGCGTCGTCGTCGAATCGACGAAGGCCGCCTCGGACGTCTACGCACCGGTCGCCGGCACCGTCACCGCCGTCAACACCGCGCTGGCCGATGCGCCGCAGACGGTCAACGATTCGCCGTACGACGCGGGCTGGCTGTTCAAGCTCACGCTGGCCGATCCGTCTCAGGTCGACGGCCTGCTGTCGGCCGCCGACTACGCCGCGCACGAACAGTCCTGAGGTCGCGATGTCCGCAAGCGAACCGATCGGCCGAGGGCTGGACAGCCTGTTCGGCCACGACGAATTCCACGCGCGCCATCTGGGTCCCGACGACGCACAACAGGCGGCGATGCTGGCGCGGCTCGGCCATGCCGACCGGGCGTCGCTGATCCGCGACACGGTCCCCGCGTCGATCCTGCTGGACCGGCCGCTGGCGCTGCCCGCGCCCGCCACCGAAGCCGACGCGCTGGCCGAACTGCGCGCGATCTCGCAGCGCAACGAGGTCTGGCGCAGCTACATCGGCGCCGGCTATCACGGCACGCTGACGCCCGAGCCGATCCGTCGCAACGTGCTCGAGAACCCGGGCTGGTACACGGCGTACACGCCGTACCAGGCCGAGGTCGCGCAGGGCCGGCTCGAAGCGCTGCTGAACTTCCAGCAGATGATCATCGACCTGACCGGCCTGCCGGTGGCCAACGCGTCGCTGCTCGACGAGGCGACCGCCGCCGCCGAGGCGATGGGCGTGTGCCGGCGCACGTCGCGCCACCCGTCGGCGCGATTCTTCGTCGACGCGGCCGTGCATCCGCAGGTGCTGGCCGTGATCCGCACGCGCGCGCACTGGATGGGCATCGAGGTCGTCGTCGGCGACGCCGACACCGCGCTGCGCGCGTCGGAACTCGGCGACGGCAAGCAGGCGGGCACCGGCTTTTTCGGCGCCTATCTGCAGACGCCGGACACCGAGGGCCGCGTGCGCGACGTCGGCCCGGCGATCGACGCGCTGCACGGCATCGGCGCCAAGGCCTGCGTCGGCGCCGACCCGCTGGCGCTGCTGCTGATGAAGGCCCCGGGCGCGATGGGCGAGCGCGGCGCCGACATCGTCGTCGGCTCGGCGCAGCGCTTCGGCGTGCCGATGGGCTACGGCGGCCCGCACGCCGCGTTCATGGCCGCTCGCGCCGAACTGCTGCGCAGCGTGCCGGGCCGGATCATCGGCGTGTCGAAGGACGCGGCCGGCAACGTGGCGCTGCGCATGGCGCTGCAGACGCGCGAGCAGCACATCCGCCGCGACAAGGCGACCAGCAACATCTGCACCGCGCAGGCGCTGCTGGCCAACATGGCGAGTTTCTACGCGGTCTGGCACGGGCCGGACGGGCTGCGCCGCATCGCGCTGCGCGTCAACGCGCTGACGCGGCTGCTGGCCGAGCGGATCGCCGAGGCCGGCGGCCCGGCGCCGCGCCACGCCCACTACTTCGACACGCTGGCGTTCGATACCGGCGAGCGGACCGACGCGATCGTCGCGCGCGCGGACGCGGCGCGGATCAACCTGCGCCGCCTCGGCCCGCAGACGCTGTCCGTCAGCCTCGACGAGACGGTGTCGCTGCGCGACGTCGCCGACCTGGTCGGCGTGTTCACCGGCACGCCGGTCGACGCCGACGCGCTGCGCGCGGCCGCGGCGGCGCTGTCGATCGAACCGGCGTCGCTGCCCGACGCGCTGCGCCGCACCGACGCCGTGCTGACGCACCCGGTGTTCAACCGCTACCACAGCGAGACCGAGTTCGTCCGCTACCTGAAGAAGCTCGAGAACCGCGACCTGTCGCTCGTGCATTCGATGATCGCGCTGGGCTCGTGCACGATGAAGCTGAACGCGGCGTCCGAGATGGCGCCGGTCACCTGGCCGGCGTTCGCCGACCTGCATCCGTTCGTGCCGGCCGCGCAGGCCGCCGGCTACGCGGCGATGATCGACCAGCTCGGCCGCTGGCTGGCCGAGATCACCGGCTTCCACAGCGTGTCGTTCCAGCCGAACTCGGGCGCGCAGGGCGAATACGCGGGCCTGCTGGCGATCCGCCACTACCTGGCGTCGATCGGCCAGGGCGCGCGCGACGTCTGCCTGATCCCGGCGTCGGCGCACGGCACGAACCCGGCGACGGCCAGCATGATGGGGCTGAAGATCGTCGTCGTCGCCTGCGACGCGCAGGGCAACATCGAGGTCGGCGACCTGAAGGCCAAGCTGGCCGCGCACGACGGCAAGGTCGCGGCGCTGATGGTCACCTACCCGTCGACGCACGGCGTGTTCGAGACGGCGATCCGCGAGATCTGCTCGATGGTGCACGCGGCCGGCGCGCAGGTGTACATGGACGGCGCGAACCTGAACGCGCAGGCCGGCCTGACGCAGCCTGGCCTGATCGGCGCCGACGTGTGCCACATGAACCTGCACAAGACCTTCTGCATCCCGCACGGCGGCGGCGGACCCGGCATGGGGCCGATCGCGGTGGCCGAGCACCTGGCGCCGTTCCTGGCCAGCGATCCTTACCCCGGCGCGACCCGCGGCGGTCCGGGCGGCGATGCCGGCGGCAACGGTTCGGTGTCGGCCGCGCCGTACGGCAGCGCGCTGATCCTGACGATCTCGTGGATGTACCTGCGGATGATGGGCGGCACGGGCCTGCGCAAGGCCACCGAGCTGGCGATCCTGAACGCCAACTACGTGGCCGCGCGGCTGGCCGGCGCGTTCCCGGTGCTGTACACGGGCGCCAACGGCCGCGTCGCGCACGAATGCATCCTGGACCTGCGGCACATCAAGAGCGAGTACGGCGTGACCGCCGAGGACGTCGCCAAACGGCTGATCGACTACGGCTTCCACGCGCCGACGCTGTCGTTCCCGGTGGCCGACACCCTGATGATCGAGCCGACCGAATCCGAGTCCAAGGCCGAGCTGGACCGCTTCTGCGACGCGATGCTGGCGATCCACGGCGAGCTGCAGGCGATCGCACGCGGCGAACTGGACCGCGCCGACAACCCGCTCAAGCACGCGCCGCACACGGCCGCCGAGCTGGCCGGCGACTGGCCGCACGCGTACTCGCGCGAGCAGGCCGCCTACCCGCTGCCGTGGCTGCGCGACGCCAAGTTCTGGCCGCACGTCAAGCGCGTGGACAACGCCGCCGGCGATCGCACGCTGGTCTGCACCTGCCCGCCGCTGTCGGACTACGAAACGGACTACGAAACGGACGACAAATCGGACCACGAATCGGACGGCGCACCGGACGACAAATCGGACCAAAAGGACGCGCGATCATGAGCGGCACGCCCACCCCCTCCCCCGTACTGACGCTGCCGCTGGCGGCGCTGCACCGCGAACTGGGCGCGAAGATGGGCCCGTTCGCCGGCTACGACATGCCGATCCAGTATCCGGCCGGCCTGAAGAACGAGCACCTGTTCACGCGGCAGTCGGCCGGGCTGTTCGACGTCTCGCACATGGGCCAGTTGACGGTGAGCTGCGCGGCCGGACGCGCGACGCTGTGCCGCGAACTCGAGGCGGCGCTGCCGATCGACTTCGACGGCTGGCCGACCGGCCTGCAGAAGTACTCGTACCTGCTGAACGAGCGCGGCGGCATCGAGGACGACCTGATGCTGATCGACCTCGGCGACACCGTGCGCATCATCGTCAACGCCGGCAATCGCGAGCACGACCTGGCGCTGCTGCGGGCCGCGTGCCCGTCGCTGCGCTTCGACTGGGTCGACGCCGCGCTGCTGGCGTTGCAGGGCCCGCAGGCCGAGGCCGTGCTGGCGGCGCTGGATCCGGCGGCCGCGGCCATGCATTTCATGCAGTCGGCGACGCTGTCGCTGCTCGGCGTGCCGTGCCTGGCGACGCGATCCGGCTACACCGGCGAGGACGGCTACGAGATCTCGGTGCCGACGGCCGACGCCGAGCGCGTCGCGCGCGCGCTGCTGGCCGCCGGCGACGGCAAGATCGTCGCGCCGGTCGGGCTCGGCGCGCGCGACACGCTGCGGCTCGAAGCGGGCCTGCCGCTGCACGGCAACGACATCGACCCGGCGCATACGCCGGTCGAGGCGGGGCTCGCGTTCGCGATCCCGAAATCGCGCCGCGCCGGCGGCGCCAAGACCGGCGGATTTCCGGGCGCGGCGACCGTGCTCGCGCAACTGGCCGACGGCGCGCCGCGCAAGTTGGTCGGACTGGTGTCGGATTCGCCGGTGCCGATCCGCGCGCACACGTCGCTGATCGACGCCGACGAACGCGTCGTCGGCGAGGTCACCAGCGGCACCGTGTCGCCGTCGCTGGGCAAGCCGGTGATGCTCGCCTATGTCGAGCGCAACGCGCTGCCGGCGACCGGAGCCGGTGCCGGTGCCGGTGCCGACGCGACGCGGCCGGCGCCGCGCGCGGTGGTTCGCGACAAGCGGCTGGCGCTGCGCTGGCAGACGCTGCCGTTCGTGCCGAAGCGCTACAAGCGGTGACCGCCGGGCGAATCGGGTTCGACGCCGATTCGCGGCAGCAGCGTCGGTTGGTTCACGCGGTCTCCCGCGTGAAGGCCTCGACCAGGCTCCGGCCGAGCGCGAGCAGCTCATCGGCATAGACGTCCTGCCGGTGCGCGGAATCGGCCGGGTAGCTCAGGTTCAGCGCATGCACGCGCAGGCCGGACAACCTCAGCGGCATCGCCATCGAGACCAGTTCGCCCTTGCGGTACTTGGCCTCGCACCAGCCGACCCGCTCGACCTGCTCGGTCGACGCGCGGATCTGCCGTTCGAGCGACGGCCAGTCGTCGCCGTAGCGCCGCGACAGCCGGCGCAGGCACGCCTCGCGATCGCGCTCGTCCTGCGCGGCCAGCCAGGCCCGGCCCAGCGCCGTCTCGGCGACCGGGATCCGCGTGCCCGGCAGCGCCCGGCGGAACAGGCCCAGCCGGTTGCGCCGGATCGAGTCCAGGTAGACCATGTCGCCCCAATCCTCGACCGCCAGACCGACGTTCGTCGACAGCTTGTCGGCCACGCCGCGCATCGCCGGCAGCGCCAGCTTCAGGATCCGCGAACCGCTGCGCACGCTGCTGCCCAGCGTCCATAACGGCGGCCCCAGCCGGTAAGTGCCCGACGCGATGTGGTACTCGAGGAATCCGGCGTCGACCAGCGTGCGCGTCAGGCGGCTGACGGTCGAGCGCGGCAGGCCCGAGAACTCGGCCAGCTCGGCGTTGGACAGCGCGGTGATGCCGCCGCGGAATGCCCGCAGCAGCAACAGGCCGCGCGACAGGCTGCGGCTGCCCGGCGTATCGCGCACGAAGCTGCCGCTCTCGCGCGTGCGCCGCCTCGACGATTTGTCCTCGCGCAGTGCCGGCCCGTCCATCAATGCGGGAGTCTTCGCCCGAACAGCTCGAACAGCCGCTCCCAGTGCCGCTCGGCCGATGCCTTGTGGTAGACGCGCCGGTTCGGAAACGCGAAGCCGTGCTCGGCCTCGGGAAAGAACTCGATGCGGCCGTCGAACGCCTTGGCATCGATCTTCGACTGGATCAGGTCGAGCGCTTCCTTCGTGACGTAGTGATCGTGCTCGGCGCACAGGAACAGCATCTCGCCGCGGATGCGCTCGGCCAGCAGGTGCGCCGAATCGGGCAGGTCGGTGACCAGGCGCGCGCCGTAGACCGAAGCCGAGGCCGCGATCCGGTCCGGAAACGCGCCCGCGCAGCGGAACACGAAGCGCCCGCTCAGGCAGTAGCCGACGATGCCGACACGGTCCGAGCGCGACGCCGCGTCGCCGGCCAGGAACGCGAGCATCGCCTCGGTGTCCTGTTCGATCATCGTGTTCGACAGCGAGCGGTTGAGCGCCCACATCTGCTCGTTCTTGTCGGCATAAGCGGGGTCGCGCAGCCGGTCGGCGTCGATGTCGACACTGCGCGCGAGCCGGTAATACAGGTTGGGCATCAGCACGTAGTACCCGACGGTGGCGATCCGCCGGGCCATGTCGCACAGCTCCTCGCGGATCCCGACCGAATCCATGTAGAGGATCACCGTCGGATGCGGACCCGGGCGATCGGGGTGGAAGATCCAGCTGTTCATCTGACCGTCGCGGGTCGCGATGTCGACGATGCGTTCCTGCATGATGTCTCCTTCGTCTTTCGTCTGCTTGCTGATGAGGGCGCGCCGTGATCGGGGCCTGCCGCGATGATCGCATCGGCGGCCGGCGCCTCCGTCGGCTGTCGTCAGGGGAACCGCGGCGCCCTCAATCGAGCGTGATGCCGAGCGAGCGCGTCATGTCGATCGATACCGGCGCGTCCTCGCGCGCCCGGCTCGTCGTCTCGGCGAACGACAGCGGCTTGGCGCTGATGCCGAACTGGTCGCGGAACTGCAGGCCGCGCGGCGTGTCGGCGAACTCGGTCGCCAGGTCGGCCAGGCGGGCGAGGATCGGCGGCGGCGTGCCGGCCGGCGCGACCAGCGAGGTCCACGACTCGAGCGCGAGGAAGCGGTCCGTCATCCCTTGCTCGACCAGCGTCGGCACGTCGGGCAGCTTCGGCGACCGGGACGACGTGGTCACGGCGATCGGCCGCACGCCCTTGTCCTGCACGGCGGCGAAGGTCGCGTAGGTGCCGAGCCCCGCCTGGACCTGGTTGGCCGCGGCGTCGAGCCACATCGGCGCCTCGCCGCGATAGTGGACGGCGGTGATCGACAGGCCGTACGCGCGGTTGATCGCCTCGATGACCATGTGCGCGCCGCTGCCGGGCGCGAACGTGCCGATCGAGGTCTTGTGCGCCCGGGCATGGGCGACGAGGCCGGCCAGGTCGCGGATCGGCAGATCCGGCGCCGCGCCCAGGATCAGCGGGCCAGCCGGCAGCAGGGTCATCGGCGTCAGGTCGGCGTCCGGGTCGAACGGGATCTTCTTGAACAGCACCCGGCTCTGCCAGTACGAGCTGGTCGGCGCCAGTGCGAACGTGTAGCCGTCGGGCGCGGACTTGGCGAGCATCTCCAGCGCGATCAGCGCCGCGGCGCCCGGACGATTCTCGACGACCACCGGCTGGCCGAGCCGGCTCGACCAGTGCTGGCCGATGCTGCGCGCATAAATGTCGGCGGTACCACCCGGCGCGAAGCCGACGATGATCCGGATCGGACGGTTCGGCCATGCCTGCGCGCGCGCCGCGGACGGCAGGCCCACCGCCATCGCGGCCGATAGTCTGAGGGCATGGCCGATGTTTCGCCGGCGCGAGGGGTTCGCCAGGACCATGGGGGGTCTCCTTGTTCGATGCGGGTCCCGGAGCGGCGCCGTTGCGATCGGACGCGGCTCCCGGATGGATCGATTCTGTCCGGAACGCCGCGGCCGGAGCCAGATGCGATTTCCGGCAGGCGGAATTCGATCGAAGCGCCTGGCCTCGCCCTCGAAGGACGAGGCTCGCGCTTCGGCCCGTCGTCACACCCCTGTCACACGAATCGCGCAAGGTACTCGATGGGCCAGCGTCGGCCTGACCTCTTTGCCAGCGATTCCCCACCATGTACAAGGACACCTCCCCCGACGATCTGGTCCGCCGCCTGCGCGAAGACCTGATCGACAGTTACGACGAGGAACTCGAGCTCGAGTTCGAAGACCTGGACAGCACGGCCGGCCAGCGCCTGCCGGACGGATCGGTCGACGATGGCGCCAGTGCCCGTCGCGACCATCGCCGCGCGTATTTCCGCGAGCTGGTCCGGCTGCAGGGCGAACTGATCAAGCTGCAGGACTGGGTCGTCACCACGCGCCAGAAGGTGGTGATCCTGTTCGAGGGTCGCGACGCGGCCGGCAAGGGCGGCGCGATCAAGCGGATCACGCAGCGGCTGAACCCGCGCGTCTGCCGGGTCGCCGCGCTGCCGGCGCCGAACGATCGCGAACGCACGCAGTGGTACTTCCAGCGCTACGTATCGCACCTGCCGGCCGGCGGCGAGATCGTGCTGTTCGACCGGAGCTGGTACAACCGCGCCGGCGTCGAGCGCGTGATGGGCTTCTGCAACGACGACGAGTACGAGGAGTTCTTCCGCAGCGTTCCCGAGTTCGAGCGGATGCTGGTGCGCTCGGGCATCCGGCTGATCAAGTACTGGTTCTCGATCACCGACGACGAGCAGCACTCGCGCTTCCTGAGCCGCATCCACGATCCGCTCAAGCAGTGGAAGCTCAGCCCGATGGACCTGGAGTCGCGGCGCCGCTGGGAGGAGTACACGAAGGCCAAGGAAGCGATGCTCACGCGCACGCACATCACCGAGGCGCCGTGGTGGGTCGTGCAGGCCGACGACAAGAAGCGCGCGCGGCTGAACTGCATCGCACACCTGCTCAGGCAGATGCCTTACCGCGAGATCGAGCACGAACCGATCATGCTGCCCGAGCGCGTACGGCACCCCGAGTACTTCCGGCAACCGGTGCCGGACTCGATGTTCGTTCCGGAGATCTACTAAGACTAAGCGCCCTCCGGCGTCTCCGGCGCGGCGCCCGCTGCCGGCCGGCGCAGATCGCAGACCGCCTGCGCCAGCGCGACGACCGACAACGGCGACGAGCCCTCGGCCTTGTTGCTGAGCGTGACGTAGGCCGGATGCCCGGCACCGACCGTGCCGGCGATCACCCGCGCCAGCGTCGCGCGCGTCTGCGGATCGGGATCGACGAGGCGATCGAATGGCTCGTACTGGCGGCGCGCGTCCTCGTAGCCGAACGCGCCGTGAACCGGATTCAGGTTCCAGCGGCAGACGAACGGTCCGGGCCAGAGGGCCCGCAACAACGGCAGTTGATCGGCGATGACCGGCATCTTCGCGTGCAGCGCCATGCAATAGGTCGCGCCGGTGTCGCGCAGCGCCGCGACCAGGTCCGACGTCAGCCACTGCGGATCGCGGACTTCGACGGCCACAACGGCGTCGGACGACGGCGCGATGCCCCGGAGCAGGCCATGCAGCCGCTCGATCAGCGCCGGTATCCGCCCGAGCCACGAACGCGGCAACGGGCTGATCTGGAACACGACCACGCCGAGCCGTCGGCCCAGGCCCTGGGCGGCCGGTACGATGGCCTCGCGCAAGGCCGCGTCCGCGTCGAGGAAATCCGGATTCGGCCGCAGGCCGCGCCCCGCGCCGTCGCGCCTCATCGGATCGGTCACCAGATTCGGCGCCTTGACGACGAAGCGGAAATCCTCCGGAACCTGCGACGCGTATTCGGCGAACTGGTCCGGCGTCAGCGGGCGGTAGAAACTGCGATCGAGACCGACGGTCCGAAACAGCGGATGCTGCGCATACGCACGCAGCCCCTGCCTCGCCAGCGCCGTCTCGGTGTACTCGCGGTCCCAGACGAGCCCCTTCCAGCCGGGATAGGTCCAGGACGAGGTGCCGAGACGCAGTTCGGCCGGCAGCGCCGCCGCCAGCGCGCGCAAGGCCGGATCGGCCGGCGCCGCAGCGACCGGGCCGTCCGACGCCTGGCGCTTCGAGGCCGGCTCCGGACGCGGCTCGTCCGGCTCGGGAAACAGCGCGGTCTGCATGGGGCGGAGCTGCGACGAAGGAACACCGAAGATCGATTGTGCCAGACCGGGGCGAGAGCCGAATACGGCATGGAGCTGGGGAACGCATGGCGGCGCGCATGGGCGACCGTTTTCGGTACCCGGCCTGACCTTCTTCGCCAGCGACAAAGAATTGACAGCAAAAGAGTCTATTCGCACGGTACCCTACCGGGGGCGCGACGCTTTGGCGCCCCCGGCCGCCACAGACAAGGCGGTCAGCACTCCATAAACAACAACAGGGGGACAATCAATGCCTTTCATCCTGCGCCGCGGTACCGCCACGGCCGCACTCGCCCTTGCCGGCCTCATCACCGTGCTGCCGGCCTGCACCACCACTTCCGCCCTCCCCTCCGCTTCCACCCGCCCCTCGGGCTGGGCCGCACCCGAGGTGCTGGTCAAACCCTCGTCCTTCGCCGGCGTGCACGGCCTGGCCGTCGATAAGCAGGGCCGGCTGCTGGCCGGCACGGTCGCCGGCAACGCCATGTGGGAGGTCAACCGCCAGACCGGCCAGGCGCGCGTGTTCATCCCACCGCCGCAGGGCCAGTCCGACGACATCGCGATCGGCCCCAACGGCGAGATGGCCTGGACCGGCTTCAACCTGGGCGAGCTGTTCTACCGCGAGAACGACAGTGCGCCGATACGCGTGCTGGCCAAGGGCCTGCCGGGCATCAACTCGATCGATTTCGACAAGAAGACCGGACAGCTCTACGCATCGCAGGTGTTCCTGGGCGACGCGCTGTACGAGATCGACCGTGAGGGCAAGAAGCCCCCGCGCCTGATCAAGCGCGACATGGGCGGCTTCAACGGCTTCGAGGTCGGCCCCGACGGCATGCTGTACGGGCCGCTGTGGTTCAAGAGCCAGGTGGTCAAGATCAACCCGGCCAACGGCGACATGACGACCATTGCCGACGGCTTCGCGATCCCCGCCGCCGCCAACCTCGACGGCAAGGGCAACCTGTGGGTGCTGGACACGCGCCGCGGCGAACTGGTGCGCGTGGAGCTGGCCACCGGCAGGAAGACCGTGGCCACCAAGCTCAAGACCTCGCTGGACAACCTGGCGATCGCGCCGGACGGCACGATCTACGTGTCGAACATGGCCGACAACTCGGTGCAGGCCTTCAATCCCGCCACGGGCGAGTTGCGCACGCTCACCAGCGGTGCCACGGCGCTGCCGACCGGCATGAAGGCCGAGGGCGACCGGCTGTGGGTGGCCGACGTGTTCGCCTTCCGTGAAGTGGACCTGAAGACCGGCGCGGTCAGCGACATCTTCCGCGCATGGGGCGAAGGCGAGCTGGAATACCCGCTTGCCGTGGGCATGTCCGCGACGCGCTTCGCGCTGGCCTCGTTCGCGACCAATTCCGTGCAGTTGGTGGATCGCGCGTCGCGCAAGACGCTGGCCATGGGACACGGCTTCAAGGTGCCGCTCGACGCCGTCCCGATGGACGACGGCAGCGTGCTGGTGCTGGAGTTGGGCAGCGGCAGCATCGTGCGCGCCAGCGGCGCCAAGCTCGCCGAGCGCGAAACGATCGCCAGCGGCATCAAGCTGCCGGTGCAGATGATCCTGGGCCGCGACGGCCAGCTCTATGTCACCGACCTGGGCGGCAGCCTGCTGCGCGTGCCGGCCAAAGGCGGCACGCCGGTGACCGTGGCGCAGGGGCTGAACCAGCCCGAGGGCCTGACGCAGACGCCTTGGGGCAGCTTCATCGTCGCCGAGGTCGGCGCACGGCGGCTGGTGGAGATCAACCCGGCCGACGGCAGCCGCAGCACGGTGGCCGAGAACCTGCCGATCGGCGCGCCGTCCCTCCCCGGCATGCCGCCGGCCGCCTCGCCCACCGGCGTGGCCATGGGCGGCGACGGCAGCGTGTACTTCTCGTCCGACACCAACAACGGCATCTACCGGATCCGGCCCCAGAACTGAGCGCGCGGCGCCGGCAATGGCCGGCGCCCTGGCGTCGGCCGGCTCGATTCATGAACGGACCGAGGATCTCTTCGAACGAGCATCAGGCGTCATTTCCTGCCTCGGACTCGTTCGATCTCTTTCTTGGCACCCGAATGGCGTTTGGAAGCAACCCGATGAGCCGCTGCGAGCGCTGACCGCGCCCAAGCGACGAACTCGTCGGGTTCATCGAGCAGGCGATCCGGCAATCGCCAGAATGAAAGGTCGATCGTCTCGCCTCGCTTCTCGTAGTTCAGCGGTGGCGAAGCAGCAGCCTCCTGAAAAAACGCTTGATTCGAGGCGTCGACCCGAAGGTAAAGCGTGTTGTCCGCAACCATTCCGAGCATCACGCCTTCAACGAAAACGCCCGACTTTCCGAACATCCTGCGAACGGAGACGGTGCCGAGCGGAGCAAGCAGCTCCTTCAGGAACTCCGCGAACTCGGAGCTGGCAACCATGGCAGATCTTTCCACGTGGTGAGGCGCTTCGCCTCGCAGCGCCAACGCTCGCGAGCACCTGCGGGCAACGAACGGCGAAGCCGACCGTTGGCGGACGTGCGTCGCGTTGTCAAACGACGGTACTCGAAGATCTCCGAGAACGATCCGAAAATAACTCCTCGAATCCGGCTCGCCAAGAAGGGAAGGCGGGTTGCCAGTCGAATTCGCGCTTGGCTTTCGCATTCGACCCCCTAAGCTGCTCGTTCGCGTGGTGCACCCGCATGTCGCCAAACCATGGCAGCCAATCAACCTTGAAAATCAAAAATGCCATCTTGAAATTTCAGGTCGGCCCCGATGCCCAGTCCCAACTCTGGATGAGAGGCGGCTTTCCACGCGCGTGGCTGGCGAACGATGATGCCTCGGCTTCGCGTTGGTGTCATGAGTTCATTCAAACCTTCATCGAGCGCGATCTTCCACAACTCGGCGCTCGCATGCCCCCCGCGTCGATGCGTCGTTTCTGGACGATGTTGGCCCACTACCATGGTGGTGTGTGGAATGGTGCCGAGTTGTCCCGGGCTCTTGGCGTTTCGCAGCCCACGGTGAGGAACTGGCTCGACTGGCTGACCGATACCTACATGGTGCGCCAGCTTGCGCCGTGGCATGAGAACCTGAGCAAGCGTCAGGTCAAGGCGCCGAAGATCTACTTGCGCGATTCGGGGCTGCTGCACGCGTTGCTCGGCCTGAACGAGCGTCTGGCACTCGAAAGCCATCCAAAGGTGGGCGTTCCTGGGAGGGATTCGCGCTGGAGCAAACGCATGCAACATGCGCAGCCCGATACGGCATGGAGCTGGGGAACGCATGGCGGCGCCGAACTGGACCTGCTGATGACGCAGGCAGAGCGGCGAGTCGGCGTCGAGTTCAAGCGAACGGACGCCCCGGTGATGACGCGCTCGATACACGTCGCACTCGCCGACCTGAAGCTGGACGCGCTCTATGTCGTCTACCCGGGAACCCTCCGATACCCGTTGGCCGAGCGGGTCGAAGCCGTGCCGTTGACGGCCCTGGTTTCCGGCCCGACCGATGCGCGAGCCTCGCAGCCGCAATGATCTTCTCGTGAAGCTCAACACCAACGAGAACCCCTAGCCGCCGTCGCCGTGCACCGTGGCCGCCATCGAGGCGGCAGCGCGCGAGGGGCTGCAGTTCTACCCCGATCCCCAGTCAATCGAGCCGGATGCCGGACTGGCGGGCGATCTCTCCCCATACGGCCGTTTCCTTCTTCACCACGGTGGCGAATTCCGGCTGAGTCAGCGTGCGTGGCATGAACCATTTCTGGTCGAGCTTCTTTTGCTCCACGGCTGTGTGGATGGCCCGGTTGACGGCGGCGTTCATGGCCGTCACCTGCTGCGCCGGCGTGGCGGCGGGGGCGAAAAGGCCGTACCAGAGCGTCGCAGTGAGGGGCACGCCCTGCTCGGCGAACGTGGGCACGTCCGGCATGAAGGGCAGGCGTTTTTCTCCCATCGCGGCGATTGCGCGCATCGTTTTCTGTTCCAGGTGGCCGTGCACCAGCGAGTAGGCGGAGATGGTGCCCGAGATCTCCCCCGTAAAAACCGCGTTAATCAGATCTGGCGTGTTCTTGTAGGGCACATGCGCAATCGGGGTGTCGTAGGCCTTCTCCACGACACTGAGCACGAGATGGGCCGAGCTGCCGACGCCCCAGCTTCCCCAGTTGGTGGAGGACGGGTGGCTCTTGGCCTGCTGCACCAGGTCCTGGATGCTCTTGATCCCGGATTTCTCGGGCACGATCAGGAGCGTGTTGATGTCAGCC
Source organism: Burkholderiaceae bacterium (assembly GCA_047601745.1). Lineage (GTDB taxonomy): Bacteria > Pseudomonadota > Gammaproteobacteria > Burkholderiales > Burkholderiaceae_E > JAKPAM01. Next base: position 85,517 of record JASGIS010000001.1, read on the forward strand.
AGGAAGGACACTGGCACGAAGTCCTTCTGTGCGTCGTAGGGCACGCTCTTGAACAACACGGGGTTGGAGGTCACTACATCCCCCAGGAAAACGCAGTAGGTGTAGCCGTCGGGCTTGGCAGCCTTGCATGCGGCGCCACCGATCATGCCGCTGGCACCCGGCCGGTTGTCCACGATCACCGGCGTTTTCAGGTCGATCGTGAGTTGTTCCGAGACGATGCGGGCGATCTGGTCACCTGCTCCACCGGCGGAGTACGACACGATGATCTTGATCGGTTGCGAAGGCCAGGGAGCCTGGGCGGCAGCGGGCAATGTGGACATCAAGGGCAGGCACGCAGCCAGCACGGTCGTCAGGGCTTTCTTCATGGTTGTCTCCTTGGGGTTATTTGCGAGTGGTTGGCGGGTTCAGGCTTGGCGCGCGTCCCTGTCATAGGCGCCGTCCAGGCCTTGCTTGCGCAGGGCGGCGCGCTGCACTTTGGCCGTAGGGGTCTTGGGCAGGGCATTGAGCAGACGCACGTAGCGCGGGCGCGCGAACCTCGGCAGGGCGGCTTGCGCCTGCTCGCCGATGTCCCGGGCCGACGCTGGGGATTCGTGACTTTTGACGACGGCCAGCACGATCTCCGCCTCGGCGCCGGGAATATCCGAGGCGACCGCGTAGGCGGCCACTTCCGCGACGTCGGGCAGGTGCGCCAGCGAGGCCTCGATCTCCGAAGGGGAGATGTTCTGGCCACGCCGCCGGATGCAGTCGTCGAGCCGGTCGATGTAGGTCACCAGCCCATCGACCATGGTGGCTGCGTCGCCCGTATGGAACCAGGCGTTGCGCCAGGCGGCCACGGTCTTCTCGGGCATGTGGTGATAACCCGGCGACATGGTGAAGGGGAGCTTGGGGCGTATCTGCAGTTCGCCCACTTCACCGTCGGCGACAGGCATGTCGGTCTCGCTGTCGGCGATCCGCACTTCATAGCGCTCGGTATCCACCCAGCCTGCGGCGCCGGGGGCGGGACGGCCCAGCTTGCCGAGAACGGGATTGGCGACCTCGGTCATGCCGAAGCCGGACAGGATGTCGGCTACGCCGAAGCGTTCACGGAAGACGGCTTCGTGCGCGGGCAGGTTGGGCGCGTTGAGCATGGCGCGAAGCCGGTGTGCGCGGTCCAGCGGCGAGGGCGGTTGCTCGATCACGAAGGCGGCGGTGGCGCCCAGCATGTGTGTGATGGTGCTGCCTTGTTCGTGCACATCCCTGATCCACTGGGAGGCGCTGAAGCGCACGCGCAGAAAGGCCGGAATCTGCGCCAGGATGGTGGTTCCCAACTGCATCAGCAGCGCATTGGCGTGGAACAGGGGCAGGCAGATGTAGTAAGCATCGTCCTCGCGCAGGCCCATGGCCTCGATCATGCCGATGCCATAGAGAGCGCACTGGGCATGCGTCATCAGCACGCCCTTGGAGGGGCCGCTCGTGCCCGACGTGTACATGATGGAGGCGATCTGCGAGTAGCGCGGAAATTCGCCCGTGAACGCGGATGCGTGGCGCCAGTCGTCCCAGCGGGCGACGCGCAACGCCGCGCTTTCGCACGATGGCATGGCGAAGCCCGGTGCGGCCGCCACCAGGAGGGTCTCCAGCGCCGTTGTGCCTGGCACCGCCTGCAGGAGCGCATCCAACTGCTGCGCCCCGACGATGGCCAGGCGGGCCCCCGAATTGTTCAGTGGGTGTTCGAGGAAGACACCCTGGAGCTCAGTATTCAGCAGCACGGCGACGGCCCCCAGCCGGCCGATGCCGACCCAGGCGCGCACGAAGTCGATGCCGTTGTTCATCATCAGCACGACGTGGTCGCCAGGGCGCACGCCAAGCGCGTGCAGATGCCCGGCGATCTTGTCCGCATCGCATGCCGCCTGCTCGAAGTCCAGCGTTTCGCCGTCGGAGCAGCGCAGCCAGGGCCGCGCGGACTGCTGCCGGGCGGCTTCCGCAAGGGCCTGGGGCAGTACCCAGCGGGAATGGTCGGCCATGCCACTGAACATGGTGTATCTCCTCTGTGTGGTTGTCTTGCGTACTATCAGCGGGGCAGGCCGGCGAGCCAGGGCACGTGTGCCAGCGCGATGGCGGGTTCGCTCTCCAGCTCCGTTTCCACCAGCGTGTTCCAGCGGGTGAACCAGGCCGTGAGCGCGATCACACCCACGGCCTCGGCCAGCGCGTCGGCGTGCCAGTGCGCGCCTGCCGCCTGCCATGCGGCATCCTTGTGCGGTGCGCTGAGCAGCGGCCCCGCCAGTGCCAGCAAGGTCCGCTCGGCATCGGTCGCAGCATTGCCGGGGGCGGGAGAGGCCAGCATGGCGATGCGTCCCCAGCCAGCCCCGGCGCAGTGCGCGGCGTGAGCCAGATGGGTGGTGGTGTAGCGGCTGCCGCTGTGGCGGGCCGCTTCGCAGGCCAGCAGATAGCGCAGGTCGGCGGGCAGGTGTCCGTCCTGCCTGAGCGCGGCGTTCACCAGATCCAGCACCGCACCCAGCAGGCCGGGCCGCCGCGCCATGGTCGCCAGGGCGTTGGGGCGATAGCCGACGAATTGCTCCAGGCTGGCCAGCGTGCCGCCGGGGTCGGTCTCCAGGCCGTCGAGCGGCGCGATGCGGGGGGAGGCGGCGCAGCCCATCAGCCTTCCAGCCTTTCGTAGATGGCGACCGCCGCCACGGCTTCCTCCAGTCCGATGACGCCACCGCCGTTTTCCTGCAGGGCGACCGCGGCCCCCGGCACCTGCCTGTCCTGCGCCTCGCCGCGCAGTTGGGCGACCAGTTCGTAGCACATGGACAGCCCCGTTGCGCCGATCGGGTGGCCCTTGGACACCAGGCCGCCGGAGGTGTTGATGGGCAGGGAACCCTGTAGCGACGTCGCACCGCTGGCAACGAACGGCCCGCCCTCGCCCTCGCCGCAAAAGCCCAGCATCTCGCTCTGGTAGATCTCGCTGAACGAGGTGGCGTCGTGCACTTCGGCCACGTCGATGTCGAGGGCTGTCTTGCCCGCCATGGCATAGGCGCGCAGCGAGGCTTCGCGGGTGAGGCTGGGCTCGCGCAGGCCGCGGTACTTGCCGCCGGTGAGCGTGAGCGCGCGCAGGGCGATGGCGCGCCGCTGCACCTCTGGCGGCTGCTCGCGCAGGAAGCGCTCGGAGCACAGCAAGGCCGCCGCGGCGCCATCCCCAATGGGAGCGCACATGGAGCGTGTCAGAGGCTTGCTGATCGTCCGGTCCGCCAGCACCTGCTCCACCGTGGTCGTGAAGCGATATTGGGCATTCGGATTGAGCGCGCCGTTGTTGTGGTTCTTGGCGCAGCCGTAGGCGATCTGCTCCTGCGTCGTGCCGTATTCGCGCATGTGGTACAGGGCCTGCATGGCATACGTGTCCATGGCGACCGTGCGGTCCGCGCTCGGAGCGAAGGAACTGCCCACCAGTTCGCCCACCTGGCGGTAGTGCTCCTCCCACTCTTGCGGGTCCAGCAGGTCGAGGCCATGCGCGAAATAGGGCAGGATCTTGTGCGGGTCCACGGGGTCGAACAGCTTCTCGACGCCCATTGCCAACGTTAGATCGGCATCGCCAGCCTTGATCTCCTTGTAGGCGCCGGCCAGGGCCAGGCTACCGGTGGCGCAGCCGCCTTCGACGTTGACGATGGGCGTGCGGCCGGGAAAGAGGCCTTCACGCACCAGCGGAATGAAGCACACGTTGCCGCGCGTCATGGGCTGGCCCCAGTAGTGCATCAGGCAGTTGCCGAACCAGGCGGCCTGGATGTCGTTCCCCGACGCGAGTCCTGCATCGGCCAGGACGCCCAGGTACGCATCCCGGGTCAAGTCCTTCAGCGATTTGTCAGGCCATTTGCGGAACGGCGTTGCGAAGCTACCCAGCACATAGACCATGTTCGACATCGTTCAGTCTCCTTGAGTGGTGATCGGTGGTGGATGGCGCGTGGCGCTTCGTCTATTTGACACAAATCTATTTGATATAGCAATATTATTGCACTATTAAATCTCATTGCAATCTACCGGCTTCTGGTGTAAGCAGAAGGCGCGATGGGGCCGAGGCCGGTGTGGCACACTCGTAACGAGCCGCCACAGACCATTCCCACGCATCGATTGAAAACGTCCAGACCAGTGCCTCCTCCAGCCAAAGCACGGGTGACTACGCCGGCAGCGCATCCGCCGCAGCCTTCCCCTCCTGCGCCGCAACTGCACTCAGTGCCTGCCAAGGGCCTGCTGCTGCACTTCTTCACCAACGTGGCCGTGGTGGGGGATGTGAGCAGCGAGTTAGCCAGGGTGGGCTTCGGCCGCATTCACCACAGGCTCCTGTTCTTCGCGGCCCACGCGCCGGGCTTGACGGTCAGCGAGCTTCTGGAGGTGCTGCGTGTGACCCACCAGAACATCCGCCTGCCGATGAAGCATCTGCTCGACAAGGGCTTCCTGAGGGTGGAAATCGACGCTATCGACCGGCGCCAGAAGCGCCTGTTCGTGACCGAGGAGGGGCAGCGGCTGATCGAATCGCTGCTGGGCGCTCAGTTGGAGCGCATCAAGAAGGTGTTCGACGCGGTACCTGATGAGGACATCGAGACGTTCTTGCGGCTCCACGAAATGATGATCGACGAGAAGGATCGTCAGATGCTCAGGCGCATGTGGGGCGGATAGGAATTTCAAACGCCCCTGGCAGCCTCAAGAAGCTCCGAGGAAGATCAGGCCACAGCGGGCGTGGGGTAGACGTTGGGGAAGTGGTGTTCGCACAGGTACGGCGACGTGCCCATCACGTTGCGGCCCTAGCTGGTGACGCGCCAGCACCGGGTGCGCGGGATCTTGGCGATGAGTCCGTGCGCGTGCAGCCGCCGGAAGCAGCGGCCGACTTTTGCGCTGGCCTTTTTCGGGTCTCCGGCGCACACGTAGCAAGTTGCCACTCTGCCCTACCCTTGCCGTTCACAGCCCTCTCTGCACACGCTTCAGCGCCTCACTCCCCGGGTTCACCTGGGGTCCGTGCTCATGGTGGGCATGCGTCGCCCCCCTTCCCCCCGCCCCGATTCGAACATCGCCCATCGACTACCTGCCCCGGACGACGAATGCGGCTCAGCCAGCCTCATGCCGCGCCGCCTCCGTGCAGAACCTCGAAACGATCAACTGCAAACTCGCTGCCGCCAAAGCTTCGGCCAATCGAAAGGCTGTCTGATGTGCGCATCCTTAAACCGTTCGGCGTTCTAGGAATCCGCGGGCATCTTCGGCGCAGCGCCCGCAACAGCGGCCGTTGATCGGCGCTGACCGCCGGCTCAGAACACCTTCGTGAAAAGCCAGTACAAACCGCCCGACAGCAGCATCGCCGCCGGCAGCGTCAGCACCCAGGCCATCGCCAGGCTGCGGATCGTCGACATCTGCAGGCCCGATCGATTCGCCGCCATCGTGCCGGCGACGCCCGACGACAGCACGTGCGTCGTCGACACCGGCAGTCCGTAGATGTCGGCGGCGCCGATCGTGGCCATCGCGACCAGTTCGGCCGAAGCGCCCTGCGCATAGGTCAGGTGGGTCTTGCCGATCTTCTCGCCGACCGTCACGACGATGCGCTTCCAGCCGATCATCGTGCCCAGGCCGAGCGCGATCGCCACCGCGACCTTGACCCACAGCGGGATGAAGCGCGTCGCCTCGTCGATGCGGTGGCGGAACTCCTTCAGGCTCGCCATCGTGTCGGCGTCGAAGCGCAACTGGCCGCTCTTGTCGAGCAGGCGGATCGCCTCGGACGTCAGGTACATGTCGTTACGCACGTTCGAGACCGCCTCGATCGGCACCCGCGCCAGCGAACCGTGCTCCTTGACCTGCTGACCGATGCTGTCCGAGATGAAGGCCAGCGCGGGCGTCACCCGGGGACCGTTCTCCTTGGTGCGCACGTACGTCGACAAGGCTTCGCGGGCGCCGTCCAGCGTCATCGTCGGCGCATCGGCCGGCAGGCCGCGCGCCAGCGCCTGCGACGTGGTCTGCGCGACGGCGACGAACGCGACCGTCTGCTTCTCGGGCATCGCGCGGTTCAGCGCGTAGGCCATCGGCACCGTGCCGACCAGGATCAGCATGATCAGGCCCATGCCCTTCTGGCCGTCGTTGGAGCCGTGCGCGAACGACACGCCGGTGCAGGTCAGCACCAGCAGGCCGCGGATCCACCAGGGCGGCGGCGTGTTGCCCTTCGGCTCCTCGTACAGTTCCTTGCGCTTGACCAGCGCGCGCAGCGCGACCAGCAGCAGCGCCGCGCAACCGAAACCGACGATCGGCGACAGCAGCAGCGAATAACCGACCTTCGATACCTGCGACCAGTCGACGCCGCTGGTGCCGTCGCGGCCGTGCATCAGTGCGTTGGCCACGCCGACGCCGATGATCGAGCCGATCAGCGTATGCGACGACGACGCCGGCAGGCCGAACCACCAGGTGCCGAGGTTCCAGATGATCGCGGCGATCAGCAGCGCGAACACCATCGCGAAACCGGCGCTGCTGCCGACCTGCAGGATCAGCTCGACCGGCAGCAGCGAGATCACGCCGAAGGCCACCGCCCCGCTCGAGGTCAGCACGCCGAGAAAGTTGAACACGCCCGACCAGACGACCGCGAGGTTCGGCGCCATCGAGTGCGTGTAGATGACCGTGGCCACCGCGTTCGCGGTGTCGTGGAAGCCGTTGACGAATTCGAAGCCGAGCGCGATCAGCAGCGCGACGACCAGCAGCACGAACGGCAGCCAGGTGGTCGTCTGGGCGCCTGCGCCGATCACGTCGCTGAACAGGCTGTAGCCGGTATAGCCGAGCCCGCCGGCGAGCAGCAGCAGGAACAGCACGATGCTGCCGGGACTCGGCTTGGATTCGAGCTTGGGGCGCGAGGATGACGCGGCGACCGATACGCCGCCGGCATGGGCCGGGACAGAGGACATGGGATCGGAAAGGGTTGGCTGAGGTCGGCGCAGTGTCGCGCTGCACCATGACAAGGCGATGACGCATCGATGACGCCGGCGCGCGCCCGCGCCGCGCCTGTTCCGCCGCCTGTTCCGCCGCCTGTTCCGCCGCCTGTTCCGCCGCCTGTTCTGCCGCCCGTTCTGCCGCCCGTTCTGCCGCCCGGAACCGGGATCGATTCAGGGATCGGACGGCTTACCGCGCGGCCGCCGCCGCGGGCCGGATCCGGTACACCGCGTTGTTGCGGTCGGCGCTGACGTAGACGTCGCCGCGATCGTCGACGGCCACGCCCGTGGGCAGGTAGAACGGCGGCAGCCCCGGCGCCGGCACCAGGCCGATCGGCAGGCCGTCGGCGACGGTGCGCCGGCTGCCGGTGGCCGGATCGATCTCGACCAGCCGCTGCGACATCGACTCGGCGACGACCAGCGTGCCCCACGGCGTGCGGGCCAGCCCCTCGGGCAGCGCCAGGCCGTCGGCGATCCGCGTGCGCGCGCCGTCGCTCAGGTCGACGTGTTCGAGCTTGCCGGTGGCCTCGGTGACGAACACGCCGCCGTCGCCGCTGAGGATCATCTGCACGGGCCCGTTCAGACCGCTGGCGATCGTCGCGCGCTGCTCGAAGCGGTCGCCGCCGAACCGCGACAGCTCGCCGCTGCCGGCCTCGATGACGAGCACGCTGCCGTCCTCCATCGGGATCGCGTCGGTCGGCGCCTTGAGCTCGTGCAGCATCGCGATCGTCGCGCGGCTGCGCCGATCGATGATCTGCACGGTGCCGGTCGACCACGACGACAGCGCGAACCATTTCGACGAGACGCCGACGGTCGCCGGATACTCGAGGTCCGAGGCCTGCATCCGGAACACGTCGCCGACCTCGCCCGACGCCAGGTCGACGCGGCGGAACGCGAAGACGTCGGCGATCCACAGCGCGCCGTCGGCGATCTTCATGCCCGCGGGCACGGCCAGCTTGCCGGACGTCAGCGTCGTCAGCCTGCCGCTGGCCGGGTCGTACGCCTGCACCGAGTTGTCGGCCATGTTCGATACGTAGATCGTGCCGTCATCGGGTGCGATCGCCAGGTTGTCGAGCGCGGGCTTCAATTGCTGGACGACGGTCTTGCGGCCGGTGGCCAGCTCGATGCGGGCGAGCTCGCCGGTCTTCGTGTCGATCGCCCACAGATTGCCCTTGCCGTCGAGATTGGCCGCGGCCGGCGTCTTGAAGTCGGCATTGATGACGGTGACCGCGCCGGTGGCCGGGTCGAGCTTGACGATCTGGCCCTTGAACCACAGCGGCCCGTACAGCATGCCGTCCGGGCCGACCTCGAAGCCGTTGAAGCCGCCCAGGTCGCGCGCGATCAGCCGCGGCGGCTGCACGCCCTTGACGTCGATCTCCCAGACCGCGTCGCCCAGGAACACCTGCGACGCGTAGAGCTTGCCGTTGCGGCGATCGAAGTCCAGCGAATTGAGGCCCGGCAGGTCCTTGGCGAGCACGCGCAGCGGTGCCGTGTCGCTCTCGCGGTACTGCAGCCTGCCGGTCAGGTAGTTGGTCCACGCCATCTCGCCCCTGGGGCCGATCGCGATGTCGTCGGACTGGCCCTCGGGCGCCGCCACGGCGATGCTCGCCGCGCCGGTTCGCCGGTCGACCGACCACAGCGCGTTGCCGACGACCGATCCGGCGAACAGGCGGCCGCGCTTGTCGACGGCCAGCCCGTGCACGCCGGCGAACGACGACGGCGGGACGAAGACTTCGGGCTGGCCCCAGCGCTCGGGGCGGGCGGGCGCCGTGGTGCAGGCGCCGGTCAACGCGATCGCCAGCGATGCGGCCAGCGCGGCCAGGATGCGCGGCGCGTACATGGAGGTCTCCCTGTTCGGCCTCGTCCGGCCGTGTTCAGATCTCGATCTGCGTGCCCAGTTCGATGACGCGGTTGGCGGGCAGTTTGAAGTACTCGGCGGCGTTGCCGGCGTTGCGCGAGATCGTCGCGAACAGGCGCTCGCGCCACATCGCCATACCGTCGCCGGGCGTCGGCACGATCGTTTCGCGGCCGATGAAGTACGAGGTCTCCATCGGCGGCACCGTCAGGCCCATGCCCGCGCACAGCTCGAGCATTCGCGGCACGTCGATCTCGTTCTTGAAGCCGTAGGTGCCCTTGACCTTCCAGAAGTTCTGCCCGAGGTCGATCAGCTCGACGCGCTCGGATTCGGGCACCCACGGGATCTCCAGCGTCTCGACGGTCAGGAAAACGACGCGTTCGTGCAGGATCTTGTTGTGCAGCAGGTTGTGCAGCAGCGGGCCGGGCACCGAACGGATGTCGCTGACCAGGAACACCGCGGTGCCCGCCACCCGGTCCGGCGGATCGAGCATCAGCGACTGCAGGAACGTGCCCAGGTCCAGCCCCTGCTGCCGCTGCTTTTCGATGACGATCTCGCGACCGCGCTTCCAGGTCAGCATCACCGACAGCACGATCCCGCCGAGCACCAGCGGCAGCCAGCCGCCGTCGAGCAGCTTGAGCAGGTTGGCGGTGAAATAAGCGATGTCGATCAACAGGAACACGCCGGTGGCGAACACGCACAGCACCCAGTTCAGCCCCCAGCCGTAGCGGATAACGAAGAACGTCAGGATCGTCGTCATCAGCATCGTGCCGGTGACCGCCACGCCATAAGCGCCGGCCAGCCGCGACGACGAGCCGAAGGTGACGACCAGCAGCACGATCGTCGCCAGTTGCGCCCAGTTGACGAACGGCACGTAGATCTGCCCGGCTTCCTTATCGGACGTGTACAGGATCGACAGCCTCGGCAGGAAACCGAGCTGGATCGCCTGCTTGGTCATCGAATAAGTGCCCGAGATCGTCGCCTGCGATGCGACGATGGTCGCGGCGGTGGCCAGGCCCACGGCCGGATACAGCGCCCACGACGGGAACATCAGGAAGAACGGGTTCTCGAGCGCGGCCGGCGAACCCAGCAGCAGCGCGCCCTGGCCGAAGTAGTTCAGCACCAGCGAAGGCAGCACGATCGCGAACCAGCAGATGCGGATCGGCGTACGGCCGAAGTGGCCCATGTCGGCGTACAGCGCCTCGGCGCCGGTCAGCACCAGCACGGTCGAACCCAGGCTCGCGTAGCCGACCCAGCCGTGCGTGAAGAAGAACTCGAGCGCGTAATAAGGATTGAGCGCTTCCAGGATATGCGGATGCTCGAACACGTGCGCGGCGCCGACGACGCCCAGCGTGCCGAACCACAGCACCATGACCGGCGCGAACAGCTTGCCCATCGCGGCCGTGCCGCGCCGCTGCACGCAGTACAGCACGATCAGGATCGCCAGCGCGGCCGGCACCACGTACGAGCGGAACGCCGGCGTCGCGACCTCGAGCCCTTCGATCGCGCTGAGGATCGAGATCGCCGGCGTCAGCACGCCGTCGCCGAAGAACAAAGCCGCGCCGAACACGCCGATCATCAACAGTATCCGGCGCAGCCGGGGCTGGTCGCGCACTGAACTGGCGGCCAGCGCGAGCAGCGCCATGATGCCGCCCTCGCCGCGGTTGTCCGCGCGCAGCACCAGCGCGACGTACTTCAGCGAGACGACCATCATCAGCGACCAGAACATCAGCGACAGCGAGCCGATGATGTTCTCCTGCGTCAGGCCGACACCGTGATGCGGATCGAACACCTCGCGGATCGAATACAGCGGGCTCGTGCCGATGTCGCCGAACACGACGCCGAGCGCGACCAGCGTCAGCCCGGCCAGCGGCTTCTTGTGGGAGTCGGAAGGATTCACGGATGGAAGGCGTTGAAGCGTGCGGCCGCCGGGCGCCGCACGCGTTGCGGGTCAGAACGCGAAGATCTTGCCGGGATTCATGATGTTGTCCGGATCGATCGCATGCTTGATCCGCCGCATCAGTTCGATCGCATCGTCGCCCGCCTCCTCGACGAGGAACCCCATCTTGTGCAGGCCCACGCCGTGCTCGCCGGTGCAGGTGCCGTCCATCGACAGCGCGAGCCGCACGATCTGGTCGTTCATCCGCTCGGCTTCCTCGACCTCGGCCGGATCGTTCGGATCGATCAGCAGCAGCGCGTGGAAGTTGCCGTCACCGACGTGGCCGAGCAGCATCGACGGAAAGCTGGCCTTGTCCAGGATCGCGCGCGCGCCGCTGATCGAATCGGCCAGCCGCGAGATCGGCACGCAGGTGTCGGTCGAGATCGCGCGCCCGCCGGCCCGGGTCTGCAGGCACGCGAAGTACGCGTTGTGCCGCGCGTTCCACAGCCGCGTGCGGTCTTCGGGACGGGTCGCCCACTCGAAATCCTGGCCGCCGTGCTCGCGCGTGATGCTCTGGACCAGCTCGGCCTGCTCGCGCACGCCGGCCTCGGTGCCGTGGAACTCGAAGAACAGCGTCGGCGACTCGCGCAGCGTCGTGTGGCTGTGCGCGTTGATCGCGCGGATCGTGCGCTCGCACAGGAACTCGCAGCGCGCGACCGGCACGCCGAGCTGGATCGTTTCGATCACCGCGCGCACCGCGTCGTCCAGCGACGCGAAGTTGACGACGGCCGCCGACATCGCCTCGGGCACCGGATAGACGCGCACCGATACCTCGGTGACGACGCCCAGCGTCCCTTCTGAGCCGACGAACAGCCGCGTCAGGTCATAGCCGGCCGACGACTTGCGCGCGCGGCTGGCCGTGCGCACGACCTTGCCGTCGGGCGTGACGACGGTCAGGCCCAGCACGTTCTCCTTCATCGTGCCGTAGCGCACCGCGTTGGTGCCCGACGCGCGGGTGGCCGTCATGCCGCCCAGGCTCGCGTCGGCGCCCGGATCGATCGGAAAGAACAGCCCGGTGGACTTCAGCTCGTCGTTGAGCTGCTTGCGCGTGACGCCGGCCTGCACGGTGACGCTCAGGTCCTCGGCGTGGATCGCCAGCACGCGATTCATCTGCGACAGGTCGATCGTGACGCCGCCGTGCAGCGCCAGCAGATGCCCTTCGAGCGACGAACCGACGCCGAACGGGATGATCGGCACCTTGTGCTCGCGGCACGCCCGAACGATCTCGACGACCTCGTCGGTCGAGTGCGCGAACACGACCGCGTCCGGCGGCGTGACCGGAAACGGCGATTCGTCGCGACCGTGATGGTCGCGGACCGCCTGCGCGACCGAAAACCGATCGCCGAACCGGGATCGGAGCCATTCGGCCAGCGCGGCCGGCAGTGGCCGGCGCAGCGCGCCGGCGAACGGGGATGGATGATTCATGCGGAGCCTCGGGGCCACGGGAACGCGGTGCCGAGCATGCTCCCACTCCGCAGGGCGGCACGCAAGCGCGGGCCGCGACGGATCCGCGCGACAGCGGCGGCCCGATCGTCGGACCGGCTCCGCCGTCGACGCTCGCGTGCGACGGGCGATGACGGCCTTTCAGTAGCATGACCTGCGTTGCCCGAGCCGGCGCGCCCCTGTCGGCGGGCGGCATCGGACACCCGGGCCGGACTCGAATCATGCAACGGATCATCGGACTTTTTTCGTTTCGCGGCACGCTGAGCCGAGGGGAATACTGGGCCGGACTGCTGCTCGGATGGCTGCTGTTCGACTCGCTGCACCGCGCGCTGGCGATGTGGCTGCCGGCCGGATGGCTGCCGGCCGGCCAGGTACTGCTGGCGGCGCTGGCCGTCTGGGCGGCGCTGTCGCTGTCGGTGCGGCGGCTGCACGATCGCGCGCTGTCGGCGATGTGCCTGCTGGCGATCCTGATTCCGGTCATCGGCGGCCTGTGGCTGCTGATGCAGCTGATCTTCCTCGGCGCCGGTCGCCACCGCCGTCTGGCCAGCCGTTCGGCGCTCGCATGGCGCCCCCCCGTCCCGCTCTGAGCGACGCCCTCGAATGCAAGCGCCCCCGCTTCCCCTGGTCAACGACGTCACCGGCCAGCATCCGGTCCCGGTCTGGGCGGTCGTCGCGCCCAAGACGATCGAAGAGATCGCCGACGCGCTGGCGCGCACCGACGGTCCGGTGTCGATCGGCGCCGGCCGCTACAGCATGGGCGGCCAGACGGCCTGCTTCGGCTCGCTGCACCTGGACATGCGCGCGTTCAACAAGGTCATCAGCTTCTCGCCGCAGCGGATGACGCTGCGCGTGCAGGCCGGCATCCGCTGGCGCGAGGTGCTGCGCTTCATCGATCCGCACGACGCGTCGGTGCGCATCATGCAGCCGTACGCGAACTTCACGGTCGGCGGCTCGCTGAGCGTCAATGCGCACGGCAGCCAGGTCGGACTCGGGCCGATCGTGCGCGCGACGCGCTGGATCCGCATCGTGCTGGCCGACGGCAGCATCCAGGAGGCGACGCCGACGTCGAACGAGGCGCTGTTCTACGGCGCGATCGGCGGCTACGGCGCGCTCGGCGTGATCGCCGAGGCCGAAATCGAGCTGATGCCCAACCACCGGCTACGCCGCCAGGCCGTCAAGCTGCGCCGCGCGCACTACGTCGAGCACTTCCGCACGACGGTGCTCAAGGCCGAGGGGCCGTCGCTGCACAGCGCCGAGCTGTATCCGCCGCGCTTCGACAAGGTGCGCTCGGTCAGCTGGTTCGAGACCGACAAGTGGACGACGCACGATGCCCGGCTGCAGACGTCGGCGCGCACGCATCCCTGGCACCGCTACATGGTCTGGGCGACCGCCGACGGCCGCTGGGCGCGCTGGTGCCGCGAATACCTGCTCGATCCGCTGCTGTTCGTGCGACGGTCCGTGCACTGGCGCAACTTCGAGACCAGCCACGACGTCGGCCTGCTCGAACCGGCGTCGCAGCACAGCGCGTACTCGCTGCAGGAGTACTTCGTGCCGGCCGCGCGCGTCGACGATTTCCTGTCGGCGATGGTGGCGACGCTGCGGCGCTATCGCGTGCGCGGCGCCAACGTCACGATCCGCCACGCGATCGGCGACCCCGGCACGCTGCTCGCGTGGGCGCGCGGCGAGACCTTCGCCGTGCAGGTCTATCACAAGCAGCGCGCGCGCGACGCGTCGGGCAGTCCGGTCGCGATCTGGGCGCGCGAACTGATCGACGCGGCGATCGCCGCCGGCGGCAGCTTCTTCCTGCCGTACGACCTGCATGCGACCCGCGCGCAGTTCCTGGCCGCTTACCCGCGCGCGCCCGAGTTCTTCGCACTCAAGGCGCGGCTCGACCCGGACTACCGCTTTCGCAACGGCCTGTGGGACGCGTACTACCGGCCCGAACTCGGCAACCCGACCGATCAGATGGAACTGACGCTGGCCGGGAACGAGAGCGCGGACGACGCGCGCGACGGCCGCGGGCAGCCCCATCGGCCGTCGACGTTCCGCCGCGTGCTCGGCGATCCGGTCTGGCACGACGCGCTGTACCGCCATTTCCAGCACGTCTACCGACTGTATCCGGAAGCCCGGCTGCACAAGCTGATCCGGACGCTGGCCGAACGCCATCCGGACGACGAATCGGTCTATCGCCACCTGCTGATCGAGATGCCCCGCATCCGGCCGGCGCTGGCCGAGGCGCGCCTCGCGCTGCCGGCGCTGCGCCGGCACAAGCGCGAGATCGCCGCGCAGATCGGCCGGGTCATGAACACGCTGGGCCGCGATCGGCAGGTCGACGGTTATCTCGAATTCGGCACGCCGGGCCGCTATCTGCGCAGCGTCGACCGCCAGGTCGGCCTGCGCGGCGAACGCTACGTGCTCAACGACGAAGCGCCGGGCCACGGCATCGTCGACGTGCTCGAACGCGGCACGCCTTGGCGCAACGCGCGCCATCTGGACCTGAACGACTACCAGCCGCTGCCGGCCGCGGCGGTGCCGGCGGGCAGCCTGGACCTGGTCGCATGCCCGATCGGCCTGCACCATGCGCCGCCCGAACGGCTCGATGCGTTCGTCGCGTCGCTGGCCGACACGCTGCGCTACGACGGCGTGCTGATCCTTCGCGAGTACGACGCGCACGACGCCGCGCACCGCGGCTTCGTCGCGCTGACGCACATGATCTACAACGCCGGCGTCGGCGTGCCGTGGGAACTCGAACAACGCGAGCGCCGCGGCTTCGCCGGACTGTCGCACTGGATCGAGCTGATGGCCCGCCACGGACTGCGCGATACCGGCCTGCGACTGCGCGAAGCGCACGATCCGTCGGGCAATACGCTGATGGCCTTCGTCAAGGGTGCGGTGCCGGATACATTGACGATGACGCCGGCCCGGCAGCAGTCGACGCGGCAGGACGAGCAGCATGCGGCGCCGCGGATCGAGAGCGCGACCACCGTCGACTGATCGGCGCCGGCGGTCATCGGCGGCCGTTCACTGAAATCAGCAGCCGTTCGGTTCGGACGCCCGCCTCGGGCGAAGGGCTGCCCGAGGCGCCGGCCCCGGGCGTGCGTTCCGGCTTCAGGCGTCGCGCGACGCCTCGAGATAGGACACCAGCTTGGCGCTGGTCTGGCGCAGCCGCTCGGACAGCAGTTGCACGAGCTTGAGCAGGATCTTGTTGCCGAGCCTGGCCTCGTCGGTCAGCACCAGCATCAGCGCATCGCGCGTCAGCACGGCGATGCGGCAGCTCTCGAGCGTGACGCAGGACGCGAAGCGCGGCTCGCCGTCGAACATCGACATCTCGCCGAGCGCGTGGCCGGCGTGCGCGACGGCGATCCGCGACGGGTAGTTGTAGCGGTTGCGCCTTAGCACGTCGACCATGCCGGTCATCAGCAGCAGCATGAAGTCGCCGCTCTCGCCCTCGCTGATCAGCGTGGCGCCGGCCGGCACCTCATAGACGTACATGAACGAACCCAGCTTGCGGGTCTCGTCGATGTCCAGGCTGGAGAACAGCGGCGTGCGTGCCATCAGGCCATGGATCTCGGCGCTGAATTCGCTGGCGCGGCCGAGCGGCTTGACGCCCAGCGCCAGGAGGCGTTCATGCGGCGTAGGCTTCTGACGGGGCGCGCGAACGGCCGACTCCGCCGGCTCGCCCGTGTCCAGGTGCGGCGAAGACGCTTTCTTGACGGCATCCATTCCTTCTCTCCTGACTGCCGACCTTATAGCACGGGGGTTTGCGCTGCCCGTCGGGTCAAGGGATCGGCGCCGCGGCGGGCCGACGGATGGAGCGTCGGGCCGGCCCGGCCGGCTGTTCACCGGCCCGGGCGCGCCGTCATTCGGCCTTTTCGGCGTTCAGGCGCCGCTGGCGGACCGCGTCGGCGAGGGTCTCTAGCACGTCGACGCTGGCCTCCCAGCCGATGCAGCCGTCGGTGATGCTCTGCCCGTACGCGAGCGGCTTGCCGGGCACCATGTCCTGGCGGCCGGCGACCAGGTGGCTCTCGACCATCACGCCGAAGATGCGGTTGTCGCCGCCGGCGACCTGACTGGCGATGTCGGCGATGACCGGCACCTGGTTCTCGGGCTTCTTCTGGCTGTTGCCGTGGCTGGCGTCGATCATCAGCCGGCACGCCATCGCGGCGGCGGCCGCCTCGCGGCACGCGGCATCGACGCTGGCCGCGTCGAAGTTCGGCGTCTTGCCGCCGCGCAGGATCACGTGGCAATCCTCGTTGCCGTTGGTCGACACGATCGCCGAGTGGCCGCCCTTGGTCACCGACAGGAAGTGGTGCGGATGCGAGGCCGCCTTGACCGCGTCGAGCGCAATCCGCAGGTTGCCGTCGGTGCCGTTCTTGAAGCCGACCGGACACGACAGGCCCGACGCCAGTTCGCGGTGGACCTGCGACTCGGTGGTCCGCGCGCCGATCGCGCCCCAGGAAATCAGATCGGCCAGGTACTGCGGGCTGATCACGTCGAGGAACTCGCCGGCCGCCGGCAGGCCCATCTCGGTGATCTCGAGCAGCAGGCTGCGCGCCAGGCGCAGGCCCTTGTTGATGTCGAAGCTGTTGTCCATGTCGGGATCGTTGATCAATCCCTTCCAGCCGACCGTCGTGCGCGGTTTCTCGAAGTAGACGCGCATGACGATCTCGAGATCGGCGCCGAAGCGCTGGCGCTGCTCGAGCAGCCGCTGCGCGTACTCGATCGCCGCCTTCGGATCGTGGATCGAGCACGGACCGATGATGACCAGCAGGCGGTCGTCCATGTCGTGCAGGATCCGGTGGATCGCCTGGCGGGCGGCCACCGTGGTTTCGATCGCCTTGTCGCTGATCAGCGATTCGCGCAGGACATGCGAAGGCGGCGCGAGCTCCTTGATCTCGCGGATACGGACATCGTCGGTGATGGACATTCTCGGGTTTCCTGGGCAAAAAAAAACCGCCGGGCTCGGCCGGCGGTCTTGGATCGGAATCTTGCTTGCTAGCTGCGTGCGTCTTCCCGACTCATTCCACCGGCAGTGGAAAGCCAAAAGAAGTAGCCGAAGTAAAACGACGCGCGTTGCATGGTGCGCAGAGTGTACGGCCTTGACGCGACGGGCGCAAGCGGCGGCGATAGAAGGGGTGTGCGTCGCATGGCTCAGCCGCGCAGGTTCAGTTCGACGCCGATGCCTTCGGACGCCTTGCCCTTGCCGCCCGCCGGCTTGCCGTCGGCCGCTTGGCCGTTCGCCGCCTGGCCGCTTGCCGCCTGCGCATCAGCCGACGGGCCGGCGACCGCCTTACCCTCGCCCGGCGGACGATCGGCCCGCTGGCCACCCGGCTGCCCGCCGGCCGCCGGAGCCGGCGCGGCCGGTTCGGCCGCATCGATCTTCGTCGACACGATGTACAGCCGCTCGCTGGCGACCTGTCCCTTGCTCGCCAGCCAGTCCTTGACCGCCTGCGCGCGGCGATTGGCCAGGTCCTGGAACTGGCGATCGCCGATCTGCATGTGCTCGAGCAGCCGCTGTTCCATCTCGGCGACCGGCACGTCCTTGGTCAGGCCGATGACGTTGCGCGGCTTGTCGAACGGCGCGTCGCGATAGAGCTGCTTGAGCAGGCGCGCGTACTCGTCGGGCGCCAGCGAGATCTCGTCCAGCCGCGCCGAATCCGCTCCCTCGGCCACGTTCTCCTTGAGCTTCAGCGCCTTGACGCGCCGCTGCAACCGCACGTGCATCAACGCGTCGCGGTCGCGCGACGGCGAGGCCCGGCCGGCGATGTCGACCTTCAGGCCCGGACGGTCCTGCAACACCTTGGCGAGCTTTTCGAGCCGCTCGATCGCCGCCGGTTCGAGCTGGGCGGCCCCCGGCGCGAACGGCATCCGCGACAACTCGGCGCCGTCGGTGCCGGCCCCGCTGAACAGACCGCCGATCAGCGAGAACGGCGACGTGATCGCCTTGACGATCAGATTGCCGATCAGGCGCAGCACGATGCCGCCGATGCTGAACTGCGGATCGTCGATCGATCCGCTGATCGGCAGGTCGACGTCGATGACGCCGTTGCGGTCGGTCAGCAGCGCCAGCGCGAACTGCA
Organism: Burkholderiaceae bacterium; assembly: GCA_047601745.1. Taxonomy (GTDB): domain Bacteria; phylum Pseudomonadota; class Gammaproteobacteria; order Burkholderiales; family Burkholderiaceae_E; genus JAKPAM01. Next base: position 103,757 of record JASGIS010000001.1, read on the forward strand.
CCGGCAGGTTCGGCGCCTGCGAGTCGGCCACGCGATCGCCGAGCGTCAACTGGTCGAGAACGACCTTGTTGTCGGCCGTCAGCTTGCGATCGACGATCTTGTAGTTGAGCTTGGCCGACAGCTTGCCGCGCTCGATGCCGTGGCCGATGTATTTGACCGAGTACGGCGACAGCCGCGGCAGGTCGATGTCTCTCGCGTCGGCGACGATGTCCATCGTCAGCGCGGACGAGAACGGATTCAGGCGGCCGTTGACGTCGACGGCGCCGGCGTTGTCGATCCGCCCCTTGAGCTCGACGTCGCCCGGCTGTTCGGGGCTCAACTGCGAGACGCCGCCGTTGAGCCCGGTCAGGTTGGCCGAGTAGTTGGGCCGGACGAAGAAGTCGCTGAAATCGACGTTGGCATCGATCAGCGTGATCTTGCCGACGCGCACGTCGGGCGGCGGCGCCGCCGGCTTCGGCGGCAAGGTCTTCTCGGCCTTGCCCTGGCCCGGGCCGCCGAACGCGAGCAGGCGGTCGACTTCGTGCAGGGCCTCGTCCTTGCGCTCGGCCTGCGCCGAAGCCTGGCCGGAAGCCTGTCCCGCTGCCGCGGCCTGTCCCGATGCCTGCCCCGCCGCTGCCTGTCCTGGTGCTTGGCCGGCTGCCTGCCCCGATGCCGGAGCCTGCCCGGGTGCCTGGGCCTGCCCCGGTACCTGAGTCTGTCCCGGCGACGGTAGCTGTGCTTGTGACGGCGCTGCCGGCGCCGGCGAAGCGGCCGGTGCGGCGTCCTGGGCCGGCCCCTGGCCGGGCGTGCGCGTCAGGTCGGTCTGGCCGGCGCCGGACGCCGCGCCGGGCTCGTCCTTGACGATCAGGTCCTGCAGGTTCAACCGCCCTTCGGCGCTGAGGATCACCCGCGCATAGAGCTGCGACAGCGCGACGTCGTCGATGCGCAGCTTCAGCGGCTGGACGTCCAGATCGATGCCCTTGACGGCCAGCGCCTTCCAGCGCAGCAGTTCGCGATTGCTCTGGCGGGCCAACGCGCCGAAGTCGTCGACCGACGCGTCGCCCTTCCAATGGATCCGGGCCGGCTGGCCGGCCGGAAGATCGAGCGACAGATTGCCCTTGGCATTGACGCGGCCGTTGGCGACGACCGCGTTCAGGTGCTCGGACACGTAGGGCTGCGCCGGCAGCACGCTGATGGCGCGCGCATCGATCGCCAGCCGCGCCTGCATCGGGCTCAGCGACAACGGCCCGGCGACGTTCAGCGCGCCGCGCTGGTTGACGCGCGCCTTCAGGTCGAGCTTGCCGGTGCTGCCCTTCGGCTGTTCGCCGAGCACCACCAGATCGCCGAGCGCGATCGCGAGCTGGTCGACCTTCAGGTCGCCGGTCTTGCCGGCCTTCGCGTCGGTGACGTCGACCGCGTACTGGTCGAACTGCAGCTTGTCGAGGCGAACCGTCCAGTCCGGCTTGGCGGCCTTGTCGGCCGCGGCCGGCGGCGCGGCGTCCTTGCCGGCCGGCGGCGACGACGAGTCGACCAGCAGCTTCTGCACGTCGAAGCGGCCGTCGGCCTCGCGCCGCAGCGCGATCCGGCCGCCGCTCGACGCGACCGAACCGACGACGACACGCTGGGCGCCCAGGTCGACGGCAGTCTCGCGCACCTTCAGCTCGGGGATCGACAGCAGCGGGACGACCGGCGCCGTCGCGCGCGCGGCGGCCGTTCCCCGCGCCGCGGCGGCGCCCGGGCGCGTCGCGCCGCCCTTGCTCGCGCCGGCGGCCCTGCCAGCGGCCGGTTTGCCGGCGGCCGCCTTGCCGGCGGCGTGCCCGGCCGCGGCGCCCTTGGCCGCGGCGCTGCCGGCCGGCTCGTCCGCCGCCGTCGACGCCGTGGAAGCCGCGGCCGCCGCCGGTCCGGCGCCCGGCGCACGGGCGACGATCACGAGCTTGCTGACGTCGACACCCAGCTCATCGAGCCGCAGTTGCAGGCCCTGCTCAGGCATCGCCACCTGGTAGTGGCCGTTGACGCCGACGACGCCGTCGGTCGGTTCGGCGGCGACCCGGCCGTCGGCCAGCCACCACCAGTTCTTCAGCGCGACCTGACCGACGTCGAAGCGGCCGTCGACCGACAGCGGCGCGAGCACGACCTGGCCCTGCGCCGACACGGCCTCGCCCTGCGCGGTCTTCGTGTCGAGCTTGTAGCTCAGCGGGCGGCCGGCCTCGCTGCTCAGATCCGAGACCGTGACGTCGATCGGATCGAGCGTGACCGCCAGCGGGCGCGGCGAGAACTGCTGGTCGGCGAAATCGAGCCGGGCGCCGTTCAGCGCGACGCGGTCGACCTGCCAGTGCAGCGGCGTGCCGGAAGCCGGTTCCGATGCGGCCGGTTTTGACGCGGCCGGTTCCGGCGTGGGCGGCGCCGACGCGGCCGGTTCCGGCGCGGGCGGCGCCGATGCCTCCTTGGCCTCCTTATCGTCCCCGCGCGGCTTGTCCCCGCGCGGCATCGCGTCGAGCACGCCCTGGAAGAACTGCTGCTGCCCCTGGCGCCGGTGGACGACGGCGTCGAGCCCGTCGATCGTCACGCTGCCGACGCGAAAATCATTGTCCTGCAGCTTCAGGTCCAGATCGGCCGCCGTCAACGCGCCGAGCTTGAGCAGCGGCTCGCCGCCGAGCTCGCGCAGCTCGATGCCCGCCAGGCCCGCGCTGCCGCTGACGTTGACCATCGGCCGGGACTTCGGCGGCTGCTCGAACAGCACCTTGGCGTCGACGTTCAGCCGGCCGGCCTCGACCTTCAGCGGCAGCGGCACCGGCGAATACGCGGCCAGTTCGCCCAGCTCGACGTCGTCCAGGTCGATGTCGATCGACGAGCGCCGCGACTCGCTGAACGGCTCGGTCGTGCCCGACGCCGCGAAACGCGATCCGTTGAACGTCGCCTCGATGTGCGGCTCGACCTCGACGTCCTCGTAGACCTCCAGGCTGGAGATGAACGGTACGCGGATCACGAGACCGGCCAGCTCGTGCTTCAGCGACTTGATCTGGTCGTCGAAGTCGATGCGGCCGTTGGTCAGGCGGATGTTGCTGACCGCGAAGCCCGGCACCTTGCCGTCGGACGGCTTCGGCGACGGCTGGCTCCACTTGTCGATCAGGTCCTGGATGCTGTAGCGACCGTCGGGCAGCCGGGCCAGCGAGACCTGCGGCGCGTCGATCCGCACCGACGAGACGACCGGCGCGAGCTGGAACAGCGAGCGCCACGCGGCATCGACGTCGAGCGCGCCGAGCCGGAACAGCGGCTGGTCGTGATTGCCGTCTCCGGGTTTGGGCCCGACGGTCACGTGCCGCACCTTCAGCAGCAGCTTGAACGGATTGAAGCGGATCGACTCGACCTGCACCGGCCGGTCGAACTGCTCGGCCAGGATCTTCTCGAGCTGCCCGCGGGCGATCCGCGGCAGCAGCACGAAGCCGAGCAGCGCGTACAGCACGAGCGCGATCAGCAGGCCGATCAGCACGCGGCGCGGCCAGCGCCGGGGGCGGCGGCCGCCCCCGTTGCCGCTATGGCTGCCGCCGTTCGGGTCGATCAGCCATTCGACTGCTGCCGTCATCGCGTCAGGCCGTGCCGCCGACAGTCAGACCTTCGAGGCGAACGGTCGGCATGCCGACGCCCACCGGCACGCTCTGGCCGTCCTTGCCGCATACGCCGATGCCCGAATCGAGCCGCATGTCGTTGCCGATCGCGGTCACGCGCGTCAGCGCGTCGGGGCCGTTGCCGATGATCGTCGCGCCCTTGACCGGGTACTGGATCTTGCCGTTCTCGACCCAGTACGCCTCGGACGCCGAGAACACGAACTTGCCGTTGGTGATGTCGACCTGGCCGCCGCCGAAGTTGACCGCGTACAGTCCCTTGTCGATCGACGCGATGATCTCCTGCGGATCGCGATCGCCGCCGAGCATGAAGGTGTTGGTCATCCGCGGCATCGGCAGATGCGCGAACGATTCGCGCCGGCCGTTGCCGGTCGGCGCCCGCTTCATCAGGCGCGCGTTCAGGCTGTCCTGCAGATAACCCTTGAGCACGCCGTCCTCGATCAGCACGTTGCGCTGCGTCGGCTGGCCTTCGTCGTCGATGTTCAGCGAACCGCGGCGGTCCTTGATCGTGCCGTCGTCGACGACGGTGACGCCGCGCGCGGCGACGCGTTCGCCGATCCGGCCCGAGAAGATCGACGAGCCCTTGCGGTTGAAATCGCCCTCCAGGCCGTGGCCGACCGCCTCGTGCAGCAGCACGCCGGGCCAGCCCGGGCCGAGCACGACCGTCATCACGCCGGCCGGCGCCGGCCGCGATTCGAGGTTGACCAGCGCGGTGTCGACGGCCTCGCGCGCGTACTGCTCGAGCAGCGCGTCGTCGAAGTAGTCGAGCCCGTAGCGGCCGCCGCCGCCGCTGGTGCCCTGCTCGCGCCGGCCGTTCTGCTCGGCGATCACGGTGATCGACAGCCGCACCAGCGGACGCACGTCGGCGGCCATCACGCCGTCGGAACGGGCGACCATGACGACGTCGTACTCGGCGGCGAGCCCGGCCATCACCTGGCTGATGCGCGGATCACGGGCCCGCGCGATCTTTTCGATGCGTTCGAGCAGCGCGACCTTGTCGGCCGACGACAGGTCGCCGATCGGATCGTGCGCCGGATACAGCGCGTGGCCCTGGTTGCCGGCGAAGCGGCCGGCGACCTTGACGCGGCCGGCGCCCGCGCGCGCGATCGTTCGCGTGGCGCGGGCGGCCGACGACAGCGCGTCGGCGTCGATCTCGTCGGAATACGCGAACGCGGTCTTCTCGCCGGAGATCGCGCGCACGCCGACCCCCTTGTCGATCGAGAAGCTGCCGGACTTGACGATGCCTTCTTCGAGGCTCCAGCCTTCGCTGCGCGTCAACTGGAAGTAGACGTCGGCGTAGTCGACGCGGTGCTCGAAGACCTCGGCCAGCACGCGCTGCAGCGACGACTCGTCCAGCCCGAACGGTTCGAGCAGCGTGGACCGCGCGATGGCCAGATGGCTGAAGGCCTGGCTTTCGACGACATTCATCGGGTGTTCAACTCCGTTGTGATTCACTGATCCGACCGCCGGGCCTCACATCACGCGATGCGTCAGCGCCGGCAAACTCCGCCTGACATCGTCGATCCGCGCCGCATCGACGACACCGGCGGCCAGCCCCTCGCCCTCGTCGATGCGCGAGACGACCTCGCCCCAGGGATCGACCAGCATCGAACGGCCCCAGGTGCGGCGACCGTTCGGATGCTCGCCGCCCTGCGCCGGCGCCAGCACGTAGCACTGGTTCTCGATCGCCCGCGCGCGCAGCAGCAGATCCCAATGGGCCTGCCCGGTAGTATAGGTAAATGCCGAGGGCACGAGGATCAAGTCCACCGGCGCCAGGTTCCGATACAGCTCAGGAAAGCGCAGGTCGTAGCAGACCGACAGCCCCAGCCGCCAGCCCTCGACGTCGGCGACGACCGGCGTGCGCCCGGCGGCGATCGTCGCCGATTCGTCGAAGCGCTCGGCGCCGCGCTCGAAACCGAACAGATGGATCTTGTCGTAGCGCGCGCTGCGCGTGCCGTCCGGACCATACAGCAGGCTGGTGTTGCGCACCCGCGTCGGCGAGCCGCTGTCCAGCGGCACGGTGCCGCCGAGCAGCCACACCCGGTGCCGCTGCGCGCATTCGGCCAGGAACGTCTGGATCGGCCCGTCGCCGTCGCGCTCGCGGATCGCCAGCTTGTCGGTGTCGCGCCGGCCGAGCAGGCAGAAGTACTCGGGCAACGCGACCAGCCGCGCGCCCTCGTCGGCGGCCCGCGCGATCAGGCGCGCGGCCGCGTCCAGGTTCGCCGCGACGTCGGGCGCCGACACCATCTGGACGGCGGCGACCGGCAGCGGCCGGCGGCCGGCCGGGGGCGTCGTGGAAACGGGCGTATCGGTCATGGGCATCCTCGGGCAGGCAGCGCATACGGCGAACCCGATCGCCGCGGCGCGAAACGCGGATCGCCGGCGATCAGGGTACCGGTTGCGGAGCCGGCAGGTGCGGTCGCGACTTCTCGACGACGACCGGATCGGCCCACGGCCCCGTCACGCGGTATTCGTAGGTGAACGCCTGCTCGAGCGGGGCGCGCAGCATGAACTGCGCGACGAACGAACCCAGGCCGATCACCGGATTGACCGCAGCATACGCCAGCGAGGCCAGGCCCGCGTTCAGGTGCGGCCGCACTTCGACGTCCAGCGACTGGGTCTCGTGCGCGAGGTCGGCGTCGCCCCGCAGATGCACGCGCGCCTGCACGCCGTTCATCTTCAAGTCGTCGGTATGGGCGACGCCCCGATCGACGCGCACGTCGCCGCTGATGTCGTCGAACGCGAAGCCCTCGGCGAAGATGTCGCGAAAATCGAGCGACAGGCGCCGCGGCAGCGACTGCAGGTTCAGCACGCCGATCAGCTTGGCGAGCCCCGGCTCGGTCTTCAGGAACTGGCCCTTGCCGAGCGCGATGCCGATCTGGCCATGCAGGCTCGGATAGTCGATCGCCAGCGGCGAGCCGGCCCAGTCCAGGTGCCCGTGGATCTCGCCGGCACCGGCGCGGATCGCGTCGCGCACGCCGAGATCATTGAGCAGCGCGCCCGAATCGCGCAGGTCCAGCTTGAAATCCAGCGAGGTCGTGCGCGTCGCCAGATCCGCGTCGCGGCGCGAACGCTGCGTCCACACGCCGGACGCCTCGAGCGTGGCGGCCGGGTGCGCGATCCGCAGATGCTGCAGCTTCCACGCCGGACGGCCCGCCTCGCTGCCGTTGCCGGCGATCAGTTCGAGCCGGCCCAGCCGGTGGTTGTTCAGCACCAGCTCTTCGGCCGTGACGTCCAGTTCGGGCAGATCGGTGCGATCGGTCTCCATGATCGACTCGATCTCCTGGCGGCGCGACGGCGGGATCTCCAGCCGCGTGAAGCGCGCGGTCAGCTTGCCCAGCGGCTGCCCGGGCGGCGCATCGCGCCACGAGAAATAGCCGTCGACCTCGCGCGCGCTGACGTTAGCCTGCCAGATGCCCTGCTGGCGCGTCGCGCCGAACACGACGTCGTGCAGCGTCTTGCCGCCGACCAGCAGTTCGCGGCTCAGCACCGACACGTATTTGGGCAGCAGCGAGAAACCCGGCGCGAACTCGCCGCCCAGGTTCTCGTCCGGCTGTCCGATCGACGCCGACGCCATCGCCGCTCCCCACGCATCGAAATCGACGCGGGGCAGGTTCAGCGCGACCGACAGGCCGGATTCGGGCAGCACGGGATCGGTGTTCATCGCGAACGCCGCGCGGTCGATCAGCGCGCGGCCCGCCTTCGCGTCGAACCGCCGGGCGATCCGCATGCGCACCGCGTCGCCGAGCGTGATCGAGGTCACGAAGCCGTCGGCGGACACCGGCGCCGGACTGCTGACGACGCGCAGCGGCATCGCCACGCCCGCCTGCTTGGCGAACGGCGGCGGCAGATCGCTGGTCACGCCGACCAGGTCGGACGACAGCGTCAGCTTGACGCCCTGCGCGCCGATGTCGACGTCGGCCTCGTAGTCGGCGTAGCCATCGAGCTTGCGGGTCAGCGGATTGTCCGACAGCGCGCGCAGGCTTTCGAGCGACAGCGCGCCGCGGGCGCGCAGCGCGACGTGCCCGGGCACGGACGTCGAGGCGTCGACGTGCACCGGCCCGCCGAGCAGCCGCGCGCTCACGCCGCGCGCCACGACGCCGCCGTGCCCGATCGTCAGCCCCCCGCGCATCGAGCCGAGCACCGGCTTGCCGGGGCCGAACACGAAATCGTTGTCGTGCAGCGTCAGCGCCGCGTCGAATTCGTCCGGCTGGTTCGGATGCAGCGGGATGTGCGCGTTCAGCGCCAGGTCGACGTTGCCGGTCGCGCTCGCCTCGCGCAGCCCGCCGTTGACGAAGTGCTCGAGCGGACTGGCGTTGACCAGCCCGATCAGGCGGTCGGCCGGCGCGGTGGTCCGGCCGTCGATGTCGAGTACGCCCTGATGGAAATCGGCGATCCGCAACTGCGTGCCGGCGACCGGCATGCCGTACAGCGTCGCATCGTCGATCGTCGCCTGCAGGCTCGCGCGCTCGAAGGTCAGGCGTCCGGCGATCCGCTCGAGCGGCGGCCAGCCGGGCGCGAACTGCAGCCGGCCGCCGCGCAGCCGCACGTCGACGCGGAACCGGCCCTGGGCGCCCGGCTTCTCGAACGGAAACTCGTGCAGATCGCCGCCGAGCGCCAGCGTCACTTCATCGGAGTCGCCGGCGCGAACCGACTGCGCGACCCACTGGCGCACCGGCTGCGGCACCGACAGCGGCAGATAGCGGTCGACGCTGGTCGCCCGCGCGCGCTGCAAGCGGCCGGCCAGATCGACGACCGGACGGCCGTCGACCAGACGGATCGAACCGGCCACCGATCCATCGGCATCGGCATTCGCAAAGCGGACTTCCTGCACGCGGACCCGCAGGTCGCCGGCCGGTTCGCGCGACCAGTCCAATCGGGCCGACCAGCGATCGAGCACGACGCGCGGCGCCTCGAACAGGCCGGGAAACGACCAGGCCGACCCCTTGTCGCCGCCGATCTGCAGACGGCCGCCGGCCTCGTCGATGGCCAGCCGGCCAGCGGCGCCTTCGACCGAAGGCATCGACGGCAGCGGATGGCCGTCGGCGGACCGGCGCTCGATCAGGCGCCGGGGCCCGGCCGCCAGCCGGTCGAAGTCCGCCTCGACGCGCCAGGCGGGGCGGACGGCCGACCCGCCAGCCGACCCGCCGCCCGCCTCGGCGGCGGCGGCTTCTCCGGCCGCCCGCCAGTCGACGTGCAAGCGGCCGATCCGCCCGTCGACGGTCCAGGCGCCCAGCTTGTCGGCCCAGCCGGCCGGCCAGCGCTGCGCGGCTGCCCACGCCGCCACGCCGGCCAGCTCGAACGGCTGCATGGCGACCTGGGCCGAACGCGGCGCACCGGTTCCGGACAGCCATAACTGCGTACCCTCGGCGCTGGCCAGTACGGCGCCGCCTGGCAGGCTGGCCCGCGCGTCGGTCACGTCGACGCGATAGCGTCCGTCATCGACGCGCGCCGCCCGCCATTCGGCGCGCAGGCGCGGAATCTCGGCCTGCGCGCCGGTCTCGTCGAAACGCCAGCGCGGCCGGCGCGCGTCGACCTTGACCAGCACGTCATCGAGCGCGCCGTCGTGCCAGCGCCCCCAGGCCATCAGGTCGGCGTCGCCCATCGCCACCGGCACCCGGCTGCCGTCGGCCTCGCCACCGGCCGAGGCATCGGCGACGGTGCCGACGGCCTCGGCGGCCAGCCGGTGGCCGAGGACCAGCCGCGCGAGCATCGCCAACGTCGATCCGGGCAGTCCGCTGACGCCGACGAAGCCGTCGACCCGCCACTCGCCGCCGCCGCCGCCGCTGCCGCTGCCGCCATCCGTCGCGGGCGGCGCCTCGGCGCGCAGCACGATCTTCAGGCTGTCGCTGCCGTCGGCGCCGGGCAAGGTCAACGCCGCCTCGTGCGCGGCGCCGTCGCGCCGGGCGATCATGCGCACGCCGCCGGCCGTCAGCCGGCCGTCGTCGACGCGATCGATCAGTTCGAGCCGGCCGTCACGGATCTCGATCCGCGGAATGCCCAGCACGGTCCGCAGCGCCGGCGCATCGCCGGCCTGCACCGGATCGCCGGCCGCATGGTCGAACCCGGCGACCCGCCACTGGCCGGCGCCGAAATACTCGACGCTCAGGCTCGGCGCGACCAGCAGCAGCGAGTCGATCGCCGGCCGGCCCGCCAGCAGCCTGGGCAGCGCGACGCCGACCGACGCCGATTCGGCGTGCAGCACCACGCGCCCGTCGGCGTCCTGCAGCGCGAAGCCCTGGATCGTCAGCTCGGGACGCCAGCCGTGCACCGCGGTATCGAGCCGATCGATCGTGACCGGACGACCCAGTTCGCGCGACAGGTATGCGACGATCGACGGACGCCATTGATCGAGCCTCGGCCAGACGTAATATCGGAGTCCGAGGTACGCGATCGCTGCCGAGAAACCGGCCAGTACCAGCAACGCGGCCAGGCAGCGGCCGATCAGCTTGACGGATGACGTGCGTGTTGACATGCCTGTTGAAATCCGCCTGGGACTGCACGCCCGCCAAACAGGCCGATAGGATCCGTCGAAGCAGAGATCCCGTTAGCATAAATCCTTTGGAACGCGCTCATGAGCTTTGTCGCCGAACGGCATTCGCCGTTTTTCAAGCGGACCCTCGAGGCCTGGCAACGCCGCCAGCCGGCGGGCTTCGACCTGGCCGCGCGTTTGCGCGACAGCGTGCGCCGGCCGCTGGACGCCGCGACGATCGAAGGCTGGCTGGCCGAACTGACCGGCACCGGCGAGGCCGATGCCGGGTCGAATGCGATCGGCGATGCGAACACCGTCATGCGCGGCCTGCGGCGCGCGCGGCTGCTGGTGCTGATGACGCTGATCGAACGCGACGTCGGCGGACAGGCCTCTCTCGATGAAGTCTGCATGGCGATGACGATCCTTGCGCAGGGAGCGACCCGCTACGCGCTGCGTTGCGCGGGCCAGGAGCTCGCGCAGCGGCACGGCGTGCCGCAGGACGGCGACGGACAGCCGCAGGATCTGCTGGCGGTCGGCATGGGCAAGGCCGGCGGCTTCGAACTGAACGTCTCGTCCGACCTCGACCTGGTGTTCGTGTTCCGCGAAGAAGGCGAGACGCGCGGGCGGCCGGACGAACAGGGCCGGCCGGTCGCCAGCAGCCGGATCGCCGCCAGCGAGTTCATGCACAAGCTGGCGCGGCGCGCGGTCTTCCTGCTGGCCGAGAACACCGAGGACGGCTTCGTGTTCCGCGTCGACACGCGGCTGCGGCCGAACGGCGATTCCGGCCCGCTGGTGGTCTCGCTGTCGATGCTGGAGAACTACTTCTATTCGCAGGGCCGCGAATGGGAGCGGCTGGCCTGGCTCAAGGGCCGGGTCATCGCCGACTCGGGCCTGAGCGACGCGGCGGCCCGGGACGAGGCGGACCTCGACGCGATCGTCACGCCGTTCGTGTTCCGGCGCTACCTGGATTTCAAGGCCTTCGCGGCGCTGCGCGAACTGCACGAGATGATCACCAAGCAGGTGAACAAGCGCGACGCGCGCCACGAAGGCAGCTACGACGTCAAGCTGGGGCGCGGCGGCATCCGCGAGATCGAGTTCACCGCCCAGTTGTTCCAGATCGTGCGCGGCGGCCGCGACTACGCGCTGCGCGACAAGCGCACGCTGGCGACGCTGCAGGCGCTGGGCGAGCGCAACCTGCTGTCCGACGACGAGGTCCGGACGCTGAGCGAAGCGTACGCGCTGCTGCGGCGGACCGAGCACGCGCTGCAGTACCAGGAGGACGCGCAGACCCACCGCTTGCCCGCCGAGGCCGACAAGCGGGCCGCGATCGCCGCGATGCTGGACCTCGAACCGGCCGTCTTCGAAGAACGGCTGGGGCGTCTGACGACGACCGTCCAGCGCGTGTTCGATGCGCTGCTGCACGGACCCGACGGCTCGGCGAACGGCAACGGCAACGGCAACGGCAACGGGAATGGTAACGACAACGGAAGCCGGAACGGCGGTGCGGCGGACGGCGCGGCGGCGGCCGACGCTCCGGCGGCTTCCGGCGTCGGCGCCCGCCCCGAAGCCGCCGGCGGTTCCGACAACGCCGCCGAGGTCGCCCAGGCCGCGCTGGACGCCACCAACGCGCCGCTGACCGGCCATCCGGATGCGGTGCGCGAACGCATCGACGCGCTGCGCGCCGGTCCGCGATACCGGGCGGCCCGTCCGGAGACGCGCGACGGCATCGACCAGTTGCTCGAGACGCCCGAAGTGTTGCAGGCCGGCGAACTGGGCGTGCTGCGGTTGATCGACCTGCTCGAGGCGGTCAGCGGCCGGGGCGGCTACGTCGCGCTGCTGCGCCAGTATCCGCAGGCGCGCGAGCGGGTGCTGCGGATGCTCGGCCGCGCCAAATGGGCGGCCGACTACCTGACGCGCCACCCGATCCTGCTCGACGAACTGCTCGACGGCCAGTTGCTGCAGCCGGTCGACTACGACCAGTGGAGCCGGCAGGTTCGCCAGAGCCTGGACGCGGCGGTGTTCCAGGGCGCGCCCGACCAGGAGCGGCAGATGGACATCGTGCGCGAGGCGCACCACGCGCAGGTGTTCCGGCTGCTCGCGCAGGACCTGGAGGGCCGGCTGCAGCTCGAGCGCCTGTCGGATCTGCTCAGCGAACTGGCGGACCGGGTCATCGAGATCGTCATCCCGCTGGTCTGGTCGCAGTTGCGGCTGAAGTTCCGCGATACGCCGCAGTTCGCCGCGATCGCGTACGGCAAGCTCGGCGGCAAGGAGCTCGGCTACGCGTCGGACCTGGATCTGGTGTTCCTGTACGAGGACGACGACGAACGCGCGCCCGAGGCCTACGCGATGCTCGGCCAGCGGGTGGCCGGCTGGATGGCCACCCGCACGGCGGCCGGCCAGTTGTTCGACATCGACCTGCGGCTGCGGCCGAACGGCGATGCCGGCCTGCTGGTCTCGAGCCTGAAGTCCTTCACCGCGTACCAGGAGGAATCCGCGTGGGTGTGGGAGCACCAGGCGCTGACCCGCGCCCGCTACGCGGCCGGCGACCCCGGGCTGGGCGAACGCTTCGAAGCCGTGCGCCGCCGGCTGCTGACCCGCCCGCGCGACATCCCGGCGCTGGCGGCCGAGGTCGTCAGGATGCGCAAGAAGATGCTCGACGGACACCCGAACCGGTCCCGGCGATTCGACCTGAAGCACGACCGGGGCGGCATGGTCGACATCGAGTTCATCGTGCAGTTCCTCGTGCTGGCCTACGCGCACCGGCTGCCGCAACTGCTGGACAATAAGGGCAACATCGCGCTGCTGCAGCGTTCGGCCGACGCCGGGCTGATCAGTGCCGGGCAGGCCGCCGGCGCGGCCAACGCCTACCGCAAGTACCGCCAGCTGCAGCACCTGATGCGCTTGAACGACCACGAGTACGCGCGGCTCGACGGACAGGTCGTTGCCGCCGAGCGCCAGGCCGTGCTCGACCTGTGGAACCACTTATTCGCGATCGCATAAAATGCCGGATTGACCTCAGGTCCCCCGTTCATCCGCCCAATTTCCGCAGGAGTCCTTCACATGTCGATGGCCGATCAAGACGGTTTCATCTGGTACGACGGCGAACTCGTCGAATGGCGTCAAGCCAAGCTGCACGTGCTGACGCACAGCCTGCACTACGGCATGTCGGTCTTCGAGGGCGTGCGCGCCTACCAGACGACCCGCGGCACGGCGATCTTCCGGCTGGCCGAGCACACGAAGCGGCTGTTCAACTCGGCCAAGATCTTCCAGATGGCGATGCCGTATTCGTTCGACCGGATCGTCGACGCGCAGAAGGAAGTCGTGCGCGCCAACAAGCTCGACTCGTGCTACCTGCGACCGATCGCCTGGATCGGATCCGAGAAGATGGGGGTGTCGGCCAAGGGCAACACGATCCACGTCGCCGTCGCGGCCTGGCCGTGGGGCGCCTACCTGGGCGAGGACGGCATCTCGCGCGGCATCCGCGTCAAGACCTCGTCGTTCACTCGCCACCACGTCAACGTCTCGCTGGTGCGCGCCAAGGCCAGCGGCTATTACATCAACTCGATCCTGGCCAACCAGGAAGTGACCGCGCACGGCTATGACGAGGCGCTGCTGCTCGACACCGAGGGCTACGTGTCCGAAGGTTCGGGCGAGAACGTCTTCATCGTCCGCGACGGCCGCCTTTACACGCCCGACCTGGCCTCGTGCCTGGACGGCATCACGCGCGACGCGGTGATCACGATGGCGCACGACGAAGGCCTGCAGGTCATCGAGAAGCGCATCACCCGCGACGAGATGTACTGCGCCGACGAAGCGTTCTTCACCGGCACCGCGGCCGAGATCACGCCGATCCGCGAACTCGACGACCGCCAGATCGGCGAAGGCCGGCGCGGTCCGATCACCGAAAAGCTGCAGACGCTGTTCTTCGACGTCATCGCCGGCAAGAACGACAAGTACCAGCGCTGGCTGACGCCGGTCTGATCCGCCCCCCGCAAGGAAACGCCATGTCCGCATCCCCGTCCCATCCCCATAACGGCGAACCCGCTGGCGGCCCGCAACCGGCGGCCGTCGTCGAGCTGGGCGCCGGCGACCTGCCCGCCTATTGCCCGAACCCGCACATGCCGGTCTGGAGCTCGCATCCGCGCGTCTTCCTCGACGCCGTGCACCAGGGCGGCCAGGCCTGCCCTTATTGCGGCACGCTCTATCGTTTGAAACCCGGAACGGTTGTCAAAGGGCATCATTAGGCGTAGAAATACAGGGTCGAAGCACGATCGAAGGCCTCGCGATCGCGGGGGGCTCGCCCCTCCGTCGGAGACCGGCCGCCCGCCACGCGACCGCGAACAGCGTCAGCGCGCGAAGCATTGCCGGCAGCGCCCGCCAGAATCGCCGCTGATCGACCCGTTCCCGCGTTCGTAGCGCTTCTTCCAGCTAGCGTGCCCGCCTTGCGTACCTTGATCGTTGCCCCGAACTGGATCGGCGATGCCGTGATGGCCCAGCCTCTATTGGCCCGCATACGGCAGCGCGATCCGCAAGGCACCATCGACGTGATGGCGCCGCCGCACGTCGCACCGGCGTTCTCGGCGATGGCCGAGGTCTGCCAAGTCATCATCGCCGCCAACGTGCACGGCAAGCTCGAACTGGGCCGGCGCTGGAAGCTGGCCCGCGCGCTGCGTCGCGAACGCTACGACCGCTGCTACGTGCTGCCCAATTCGATGAAGTCGGCGCTGGTGCCCTGGCTGGCCGGCATCGGCCAGCGGATCGGCTACCGGGGCGAAGGCCGCCGGATCCTGCTCAACCGGATGCACGACGAACCCACCGGCGACGAACGCCCGCCGATGGTCGAGTTCTACGCGAAACTGGCACTCGATCCGGCCGAGCCGATGCCGGCCAGTGCCGCCAACCCGGTGCTGACGCGCCAGCGCACGCGCGAGGCCGTGACGCTCGCCCGCTTCGGGATCGGCGTCGACGAGCCGCTGATCGTGTTGTGCCCGGGCGCCGAGTTCGGCCCAGCCAAACGCTGGCCGACCCGCCATTTCGCGGCGCTGGCGGCGATGGTCAACGCCGACTGGCCCGAAGCCAGCATCGTGCTGCTCGGCTCGTCGAAGGAGCGCCCGCTCGCCACCGAGATCGCGGCGCTGTCCGGCCAGACGCTGAAGAACCTGTGCGGCGAGACCACGCTCGACGAAGCGCTGCACCTGATCGCGCGGGCCAGCGGCGTCGTATCGAACGACTCCGGCATGATGCACGTGGCCGCCGCGTACGGACGTCCGCAGGTCGCGGTGTTCGGGTCCAGCGATCCGCGCCACACGCCGCCGCGCTCGGCGCACGCGCGGATCGAATGGCTGCACCTCGAATGCAGCCCGTGCTTCCAGCGCGAATGCCCGCTCAAGCACACCAACTGCCTGAACGACATCACGCCGAGCGCCGTGTTCGACTCGCTGCGCAGGGCGATGCAGTTCGAGACCTCGCGCCCGCCGCGCTGATCGACTCGCCGTTTTCGGCGAGAATGCCGGTTTTGCCCGCGCCGGGCGCCGCTCCCGGCGCCGCGGCGTACAGGCCGATGACCCAAACGATCCTCACTCTCTCCTGCCCCGACGCGCACGGCATCGTCGCGGCCGTCTGCGGCTTCCTCGCCGAACGCGACTGCAACATCGTCCAGTCGGCGCAGTTCGGCGACGAAGACAGCGGACTGTTCTTCATGCGCGTCGTGTTCACCGGGCCGGCCGACGGCTCGATCGCCCGGCCGCTGGACGAAGGCTTCGCGCCGATCGCCGAGCGCTTCGGGATGAGCTGGCAGGCGCACGACGCCGGCGAGCGCCCGCGCGTGATGCTGCTGGTGTCCAAGTTCGGCCACTGCCTGAACGACCTGCTGTTTCGCTGGAGCTCGGGCCTGCTGCCGATCGACATCCCGGTCATCGCGTCGAACCACACCGATTTCCAGCCGCTGGCGCACAGTTACCGGATCCCGTTCCTGTACCTGCCGGTCACGCCCGAGACGAAAACGCAGCAGGAAGCGCGCCTGCTCGAACTGGTCGAGCGCGAACGGATCGACCTGGTCGTGCTCGCGCGCTACATGCAGATCCTGTCCAACGACCTGTGCGAGAAGCTGCGCGGCAAGGCGATCAACATCCACCACAGCTTCCTGCCGAGCTTCAAGGGCGCCAAGCCCTACCACCAGGCGCATCACCGCGGCGTCAAGCTGATCGGCGCGACCGCGCACTACGTGACGCCGGACCTGGACGAAGGACCGATCATCGAACAGGACGTCGCGCGCGTCGATCACTCGATGGACCCGGCGGCGCTGGCCGCGACCGGCCACGACGTCGAGTGCCAGGTACTCGCGCGGGCCGTCAAATGGCACGTCGAGCGACGTGTACTGCTCAATGGCGACCGGACCGTCATCTTCCGCTGAACTCGCCCGGCGCGCGCCGGACTCGGCACGGACGGACGCGGCCCCGGGCGCGCCCTCCTCCGGCACGCTCCCCGGCACGCTCCCCGGCACGACCTCCCTCGGCACGACGTCCCTCGATACGACGTCCTTCGGCTCGTCGTCCCCCGGCACGACGTCCCCCGGCACGACGTCCCCCGGCACGACGTCCCCCGGCACGACGTCCTTCGGCACGTCGCCTCCCGGCACGTCGTCTCCCGGCAAGCCGCCGAAAGAGGCCGGTGCGAGCGCGTCGCTCCCGTTCCGCGCGCCGTGGTGGCTGCCCGAGCGGCACAGCCAGACGATCTGGACCGCGCTGGCCACGCCCCGGCCGCGCGTCGACTACCGGCGCGAACGCTGGGACACGCCCGACGGCGACTTCATCGACGTCGACCATGTCGACCAGCCGTTCGACTCCACGGTCGACCGCCGCCCCCGGCTGCTGGTCTTCCATGGCCTCGAAGGCGACTCGCGAAGCCCGTACGCGCTGCACCTGATGGCCGCCGCCCGCGAGCGCGGCTGGCGGGGCAGCGTCGCGCATTTTCGCGGCTGCAGCGGCGAGCCGAACCGGCTGGCGCGCGCGTACCACTCGGGCGACAGCGACGAGATCGACTGGATCGTGCGGCGGCTGCGCGAGCGGATGTCGGCCGACGGCGAGCAGGGACCGCTGTTCGCCTGCGGCATCTCGCTCGGCGGCAACGCGCTGCTCAAATGGCTCGGCGAGCGCGGCGACGAGGCGGAGCGGTTCGTCGACGCGGCGGCCGGCGTGTCCGCGCCGCAGGACCTGGCCGCCGGCGCCGAGGCGCTGGCCCGGGGATTCAGCCGGCTCTACACGCGCAACTTCCTGCGCACGCTGGTCGCCAAGAGCCTGGCCAAGCTCGATGCGCATCCCGGCCTGTACGACGCCGACCGCGTGCGCACCGCCCGCACGTTCCACGAATTCGACGATCTGGTGACCGCGCCGCTGCACGGATTCGCCGACTGCCACGACTATTGGCGACGATCGTCGTGCAAGCAGTACCTGGGCGGCGTGCGCGTGCCGACGCTGGTCGTCAACGCGCTGAACGACCCGTTCGTGCCCGCCCGCATCCTGGCGCGCCCCGACGAGGTGGCGCCGGCAGTCACGCTCGACTATCCGGCCGGCGGCGGGCACGTCGGCTTCGCGGCCGGACCGATGCCGGGCCGCTTCGACTGGCTGCCGGCGCGCGTGCTGGGGTTTCTCGACCGCCGCTGACGGCGGCCGGTCCGCAACCGAGGAGGACAGGACGTGGATCAGCAAGTGCTCGATGCGATGAAGCGGTGGCCGAACGTGCCCGACGTCATCGGCTGGCTGCGATTGGACCGGCGCGGCCGCTGGCTGCTGATCGATCGCAACGCACCCGGCTTCGACGAAGCGCGGCACGGTCGCGGCAGCCCGATCACCAACGAGCAGATCATCGCCTTCATCGAACGCAACTACGCGTCGACCGACGACGGCCGCTGGTACTGGCAGAACGGCCCGCAGCGGGCGTTCGCCGAGCTGGACCTGGCGCCGTGGATCGCGCGCGTCGTCGAGCACGGCGACGGCCGGCTCGGGCTCGTCACGCACACCGGCCTGGCCTGCGAGGACATCCGCTCGTGGCACGTCGACGCGCAAGGCGTGCTGTACGCGGCGACCGAGCACGGCCCCTGCGCGGTCCACGACCTGGATCTGGGCAGCCTCGACATCGAACTGGACGTCGACGCCGATCCGGCACCGCCCGCCGGCCGGAACGACGACGCGGCCGACGACGGCCCCGCGCCCGGCGGACGCCTGGTGTGGAACGGCCGATCGCATCCGCTCGAACCGGCGGCGCCGCTGCTGGCCGGCGTCGTCCTCAGCCCGCTGGCGGCGTCGCGACAGGCCGGTTGACGGCCGGCCCGCGCGTCCGCGCGCGCCGGCGTCAGCGGGACTATCGCTTTCGCCGGTTGACTCGCAAGAACGCGCACCCGCGTCAGCGCCCTTCGCGCTCCTGCTTCTCGCGCGTGTAGATCGCCTGGAACTCCTGCAGGCGCGTATCGACCTGCGACGCCGTGTAGAAATCGAGCTTGCCCGAGCGCTGCGCGAGCCGGAGCTGTTCGATCGCCGACATCCAGCCGCCCATCAGCGCGTACTGCTCGGCCGACGCGCGGTGCGCGAGCGCATCCTGGCCCTGGTTCGCGTAGGACAGCGCGAGCAGCCGCCACAGGTTGGCGTCGCTGCGGTAGATCGCGATCTGGTCTTCGAGGAAGCGCGTGGCCTGCGGCGCCTGACCGGCGTCGATCAGCGCGCTCGCCTGCACGTAGATCAGCGCGCGCGACTGCGGCGAACGCTGCAGGCCGGCCTGCGCGATGGCCAGCGCCCCCTGCGGATCGCGTTGCTGCAGCCGCGTCTCGGCCGCGACCCGGTCGACCATCGCCTGCGCCGGCGAGACCGTGATAACGCTCCCCATCCGCTTTCGCACCTCGGCCAG
The DNA here is from genome assembly GCA_047601745.1 of Burkholderiaceae bacterium. GTDB lineage: Bacteria > Pseudomonadota > Gammaproteobacteria > Burkholderiales > Burkholderiaceae_E > JAKPAM01. The sequence goes on from JASGIS010000001.1 coordinate 122,729, forward strand.
CGCCTTCGCCGATCCGTCGAAATCGCGCTGCGCGAGCGCCACGATGGCGATGCCGAACCAGGTCGCCATCTCGTCGCCGGTCGTCTTCTCGCGCAACTGGCGCTCGAACACGGCCCGCGTGCGCCGCAGCCCGTCGACGGAGCCGTCGGCCAGCGCCGCAAGCTTGGCGCGCACCAGCCGGAACTCGATCGAATCGGGACGCTGCACGTAGCGCTGCTCGCGGATCCGCGCCTGCATGTCGGCGATCCGCTCGGTGGTCAACGGGTGCGTGCGCAGATAGGCGGGCGCGCCTTCGTACAGCCGTCCGGCATTCTGCAGCCGGCCGAAGAACGCCACCATGCCGGTCGGATCGAAGCCCGCCTCGCGCAGGATCTCGAGCCCGACCCGATCGGCCTCGCGTTCGGCATCGCGAGAGAAGCTCAGCATCATCTGCTGCTGCGCGCCGGCGCCCATCGTCATCGCGCCCATCGCCGCCTGCGGATTCGAACGCGCGGCCAGCGCGCCGAGCACCAGTCCGGCCAGTTGCAGCAGCGAGGTCTGGCGCTGCTGGGCGAGCATCCGCGCGATGTGCCGCTGGATCACGTGGCCCATCTCGTGGCCGAGCACCGACGCCAGCTCGGACTCAGTCTGCGCGGCCTCGATCAGGCCGGTGTGCACGCCGATCAGGCCGCCCGGCAGCGCGAACGCATTCAGCGATTCGTCCTTGACGAGGAAGAACTCGAACGAATAGCCGCGGGCCGGCGAGGTCTCGGTCAGCCGCGCGGCGAAGCGATTGAGGAAGTCGCTCAGCTCGATGTCATCGAGCATCGCGCCCTCGGCGCGCAGTTCGCGCAGGATCGAGTCGCCGAGCCGCCGCTCGGCCGTGGGCGACAGGTCGTCGTTGCCGGCGTCGCCGAGCCTGGGCAGGTTCAGGTTCAGCAGGCTGTCGCTGGGCGGCAGGTAGGGCTGGAAGCCCGGGGACGAGGGCTTGATGTCGAGCCCGCCGCCGGCCCCTGACCCAGACCCTGACCCGGCAGCGGGCACGGGCGAGGCGGGGATCGTCGCGCGCTCGGCGTCGCCGGACGCGGAAAGACGCGCCGGCTGTTGCGCGCCGACCGGCAGCGGCGCGAGTCCGATGGCGGCGCCCGCGGACAGCGACCACACGACCGGCAGGCCGGCGGCCAGTGCCGCGGCTACCGCGCGCCAGCGGCCGAGGAGCGATCCGGCGTTACGGTTCATCTTGCTATCATAACCTTCCGACATTGCGGCACGCCGCGGGCCCCGCGCCTCGCGCGCCGGCCCCCGACGCGACATGGCATCCGCGCTCACGCACTTCGATTCCGCCGGACAGGCGCACATGGTCGACATCGCCGGCAAGGCGATCTCGCGCCGCATCGCCCGGGCCGAGGGCCTGATCCGGATGGCGCCCGCCACGCTCGCCTTGATCGAAAGCGGCACGGCCCGCAAGGGCGACGTGCTGGGCATCGCGCGGATCGCGGCGATCCAGGGCGCCAAGCGCACCGCCGACCTGATTCCGCTGTGCCATCCGATCGCCTTGACGCGGGTCGCCGTCGACTTCGAGATCCTGACGCCCGATCCGGCGACGACCGGCCGGCTCGTGCGCTGCGTCGCGACCGTCGAATGCGAGGGCCGGACCGGCGTCGAGATCGAAGCGCTGACCGCCGTGCAGGTCGGCCTGCTGACGATCTACGACATGTGCAAGGCCGTCGATCGCGGCATGCAGATCGAACTCGTCCGGCTGCTCGAAAAGCACGGTGGCGCATCGGGCGATTTCGTCGCACCCGAGCGCGCGGCCGAACCTTGACCGCCGCGATCCGCCGTCCGGCGCCGCCGGCCGGGCCACACGCCGAGCTACACGCCGGGCCGGCCGTCGGGTCACACGCCAGGCCGACCGCCGGACGACGTCCGCCCGCATCGATACCGTCATGCTGCTGCTGAAACTGGCGCTGGTGCCGCTGTCGGTGTGGATCGCGTCGGTGGCCGGGCGCCGCTTCGGCCATGCGATCTCCGGCGTGCTCGCCGGCCTGCCGATGGTCGCGGGCCCGATGATCGCCGTGCTGCTGATCGACCACGATGCCGACGTGGTCGCGCCGATCGCGGCCGCAACGGTGACGGCGATCCCGGCGACGCTGGCGTTCTTCGTCGCCTTCGCGCACGGCGCCACGCGCTGGCGGGCGCCGGCCTGCCTGCTGGCCGCCGCCGCGGCATTCTTCGCCGTCGGCGCGGCGATGAACGCGCTGGCGCTACCCTCGCCGTGGGCCGAGATGCTGGCGCTGGCCAGTCCGCCGCTGGCGCTGGGCCTGATGCCGGCGGTCGAGCCCTTGCATGGCCCGGTCCCGATTCCGCGCAAGGAGATCGCGCTGCGGATGCTGGGCGCGGCGGCGATCGGCGCGCTGATCCTGCATGGCGCCAACCACTTTCCACCGGCCGTCAACGGCCTGCTGCTGTCATGGCCGGTGACCGGCACGATCCTGCCGAGCTTCACGCTGCCGCTGCATGGACGCGTCGCGACGGTCAACCTGCTGCGCGGATTCGCGAACGGCCTGTCGGGCTTCGCGGTGTTCTTCTGCGCGCTGGGCGCGCTGCTGCGCCACGGCGTCCCCGAGTGGGCGGGATTCGCGATCGCGATCGCCGCCGCGGTCGCTACCGCCTGGGGCATCTATCGGTTGCGCGCGCGGAGGCATCCCCCTCGCGCGCCGTCACCGCCCGTCAGCCGCGCTTGATCGCCTTCTGCAGGTCGGCCATGTCCTGCTTGAACTGGTCGTTGACGATCTTCCAGGCCTCGGTCTGCGACTTGACGCCGCTCTCGGCCAGTTCACGCAGGTTGGCCAGCGCCTTTTCCATCGCCAGCTTGCCGAGCTCGGCCGTGCGGGTCGCGCGTTCGGCCGGCGCCAGGCTCGACAGCTCCTTGATCGCCGCCTGGAACTCGCTGGCCGATTCCCTGAGCATCTCGGCCTGACGTTCGGCCAGCGCCTTGAAGCCTTCGTACGCGCGCTGGTTGGCCGCGGTCAGCGCCTCCAGGTCGCGTTTGCGCGCTTCGATCAGCGCCTGCATGTCGACGCCGGGTGCCTTGAACTGCTCGAGCATCTTCGAGAAGTCGAACATCGCGCCGAACGGCGGCTGCGTCCCGGCCCCGGTGGCCTTGTTGTCTTTGTCGTCGGATTGGCGGTTGGCCATGGTTCTCTCCTTGTACTGGGCATTTGCCCGAAATCCGTTCTGTATCGCCCGCAGCACGCGCGGCCGGACGCGGCCGATCATTGCGAGCAACAGGATGTTGCCCCAAACGCGCGCCGCTTGACAGCGGTACCGACCGTTCAGGGTCCGCGAATCGACCGTTCATCCGGAGAATGCACCGGCATCGCCTCAGAACGACCGTGCATTCTTTCGTTCCGGATCTGAATTGTCGCAAAATCAGAATTACGTTTACTGTGATTGCTAGCGATAGTTCCGCATTGCGTGATATTCGCCTTTCCTAGCCATCGAAGTGCTGTGAGCGTCAGTCGTCCAGGGACGTATTCGCCAAGCGGGCAACCGTAACACGACGCAGCCAGGTCGCACGTCTCGATTACGTCGATTTCACTTCCGTAGTACTCCATGAAAAGGAGTCGGGCATGGTTACCCTGCAGCACGGGTTCGACAAACGGATCTACCCAGCCTATACGCTGAATTCGCTGGTCGAAGTGCTGGCCGAGGACGGGATCGCGAGCGCCGACGCCCTCGAAGGCAGCGATATCCGGCTCGAGGACCTGAGCGCCGCGTCGACGCGCATTTCCTACCGCCAACTGGCGATGGTCTTCCGCAATGCAATCCGGCTGGCCCGCTCGCCGCTGCTGGCGATGCGCGCGGGCCGTCGCACGCGGCTGACCTCTTGCGGCATCTTCGGCTACGCGCTGATGTGCAGCGCCTCGCCGCAGCAGGCGTTCGATTTCACGATCAAGTACCAGCGCCTGCTCGGCCCCGCCGTCGGCGGCGGCTACCGCCGCGAGGGCGATACGATCGTCTGGACGCTCGAACCGCTGATCACGCGCGATCCGTCCGACGAGCTGTACCGCTTCGCGCTCGAGTTCCACATGGCGATCGCGCTGAACCTGCTGCGCGATGCGATCCATCCGGATTTCAAGCCGCTGGAGATCCGCCTGGCCTACGAACGGCCGCCGCACGCGCACGCCTACACGAGCCTGTTCGACTGTCCGCTGCTGTTCGGTCAGCCGCGAGACGAGCTTCGCCTGAGCGCGCACTGGTTCGACCGGCGGATGATGGCCGCCTCGCCGACGACGAGCTCGCAGGTCCGCGAGATCTGCGAACGCGAGCTGGCCAAGATCGCCGGCAACGCCGGCATCAGCGGCCGGATCTATTCGATGCTGGTCGAGAACCCGCGGCAGTTCCCGGACATCGATACCGTGGCGTCGGCGCTGAACATGAGTTCGCGCACGCTGCGCCGCAGGCTCGACGCCGAGGGCACGTCATACCGCCACATCCTGTCCGAGGTCCGCAAGCAGCTCGCGCTGAAGTACCTGAGCGAGACGCCGATGACCAACGAAGAGATCGCCGACCGCCTCGGCTACAGCGACGCCGCCAACTTCCGCAAGGCGTTCCGGCAATGGACGCACGGCCAGCCGAGCGAGTTCCGCGAGAACGCGTTCCGCTGAAAACCCTCGGCGGCACCGTCGCCGGCGCCATAGAGCGGCTGGCCCCCGCAGGCGCGGCCGCCGCACGCAGCATTCGACGGCGTACCGCATCGAGCCGTACCGCACCGCATCGCACCGCACCGCGACACGGCACGGCGCGGCGCGCTGAACCGAGCTGCACTCCATCGAGCCGAGCCCGGCCTCGCACCGAGCTGCGTCCCGCCTTTCACAACCCGTCGAAGTGTTCGTCCAGCAGCCGAACCAGCAGCATCCGGCCGTCGGCGTCGACGCGATACTCACCGTAGCGGGCCGCCTCATAGCGTGCGGCGCTGCCTTCCTGGAAGAACCAGGCATCGGTGCCGAGCCTCAGGCGGGCGCCGCGGACGCGATAGCGCAGCGCGACCTCGCCGTCGGCGAGCGGACGCGGCGTCTGCTGCGCGCGCAGCGGACGCGCGACCCGTTGCGCGTCGAGCGCGACGATCAGGAAGCCGTCGTGCCCGTCGATCGTCACGCGGCGATCGACGGCCGCGCCGTCGGCCTCGCCGGACCCAAACGGCCGTCCGGCCTCGTCACCGTCCGGCGCCGCGGAAGCCGGTGGACGCGGCTCGCCGTCGGCGGCCCCGATGCGCACCCGGCTTTCCAGCGCGTAGCGCAGCGCCATATAGTCGCCGGTCATCAGCGAGCGCGGATCGCGCGGCGCCAGCGCCAGCCGCACGATCACGCCGCGAGCGAGCACTCGCTCGTTGACGAGGATCGACAGGTCATAGCTGCCGAACACCAACAGCGCGCCGGCCAACACCAGCAGCTTGCGCCAGGCCGGCCACGACAGCCTGGACAGCCAGACCGACCCGGGCGGCTTCGGCGGCTTCGGCGGCCCGGGCGGCGAGGGCCGTAGCGACACCGGCCGCCGGGTCGGATCGCGCTCAGGCATCGTCGCTCCGCACCGCCGTCCGCCGCAGCGCCAGGCCCGCGCCCGCGAGCAGCGCGCCGACGACCAGCAGCGACACGCCCTTGGCGAGCAGCGTCGACGACAGGTCGAAGTACAGCAGGAACACACCGACCGGCAAGCCGGCCAGCGCCAGTCCGCGCAGTGCCGGCCTGCCGGCCGCGGTGCCGAGCAGCCACAGCAGCACGCACATCGACACGCCCGGCATGCGGGCCGAACCGAGCGCGAGCAGCAGCAGACCGGCCAGCGCGGCGATGACCAGCGGCCGGCGCGCCTGCCAGCGTTCGGCCAGCAGCAGCACGGTGCCCATCAGCACGATGAGCACGCCGACCGTCGTCCACGGGCTCCAAAACACGGCGACCGAGCCGGCCGCGCGGCCCCCATGCGCGAACCAGGAAGGTGTCGGCTGCAGCGACAGCGCCAGCGCGGCCATCGACACCGCCCGGGCGAGCGCGGCGACGCGAGTGGCCATCGACCCGAACATCCAGCGCGCCTGCGTCGACCACAGCACCGCGGCCGCCAGCGCGAGCAGCACGACGGCGGGCTGCACGGCACCGATCGACCACAGCAGCGCCACCACGCACGCGACCGCGCTCCAGACCATCGCCAGCCGGTGCATCGGATCGACGTTGACGAACCCCAGGGCCAGCGACCAGAACAGACCGCCGAGCGCGTACCAGGTCGCCGCTCGCGGCGCGTCCCAGTCATCGGTGCTGGCCGAAGCGGCCAGCACGAAGCCCGCGAAGCCCACCGCGGACACGAATTGCGAACGGAACGCGCCGCGCGGCGCGCCGGACCGGCGCCGCGACGCGAACGCGACGGCGCCCGCCATCGCCAGGCCGATGGCCAGCCGCACCCACGACGATGACAGGCGGTCGGCCGCCGTGAAGCCGACGAAACCCAGCAGGAACAGCGCCGCGAGCCAGGCGCCGAACACCGACAGGAGCTGTGTCGGCCACGATATCGATGCGGCCGGCGGCGGCTCGGGCGCGACCTGCGCGTCGATCAGCCGATGCGCGCGCAGCCGCCGGACGAAGCGATCCCAGGTCACGGACGCCGATCGGCCGCAGCCTTCGTCAACCAGTATCGTCCGCCGGCCGACGCCCCGACCAGCAGCGCCGCGCCGAGCAGCAGGGCCAGCGTCGGCGAACCGAAGCTCCACGCGAAGCGCAGCAGCCAGGCGAACAGCACCAGCGTCAGCGACAGCCACCCGAGCGTCAGCATGCCGATCTCGACCGCGCGGACGCGATACGCGAGATAGCCGGCGGCGATCACCAACGCCCAGGCCAGCGGCGCCAGCACCAACGATGAAACGTCGAGCCCCGTGCCGTTGGCCAGCACCGCGATCGCCGTCGCGCCGGTCAGCACGGCCAGCAGGCACGCGGCGATCGCGCGCGGCCCGGCCCGGCCGCCCAACCAGGCCCAGCGCCGGCCCGCGGCCTCCCACGCGACGAGCGCGCCGAGGTTGAACGCGCTCGCGAACAGCCAGGCGGGCACGCCCGGCCACGGCCACACCCACCGGTCCAACGCGACGCAGTACAGCGCGAATCCGGTCTCGACGATCGCCAGCCAGGCCAGCCACGCGCTCGCCCGACGACTGGCCAGCACCCAGGGCAGCGACAGCAGCGCCCAGCCACGGAACAGCTCCCAGGTATCGGCGCCGGTCTGGTAGGTCTGCCCGAACAGCGCCAGCAGCGGCCCGACCAGCAGCGCCGCCGCGGTCAGCAACCACCGTCCGGCCGGCGTTTCGATGCCGCGCCACAGCGCGAGCCCCAGCACGGCCAGCAGTCCGGCCTGCGCGAGCGCGAGGCGCGCGCCCGGCCGCATGCCGGCCCAGTTGTACGCGACGATGCAGACGACGCCGGCCAGCATCAGGCCGAGCCCCGCCCCCATCAGCAGCCGCTGTACGGCGACCCGCCAGCCGCGCGCGCCGGGCACCAGTCCGGCCGCTTCGAGCGCACGCCCGAAATCGCGTCGCTCGAGCACGTTCCGGTGCACGAGCGACGCGACGTCATCGATGCTGGGCGCGGTTCGATTCTGCAGCCAGCGCAAGAGGCCCCCGGTATCCGATGGTCCGGCGTCGATTCTCGCACGCCGGCCGCGGCATTACCCCGGAAACCCGACGCTTACCCCAGATCGACCGGCACGAAGATCTTCGCGTCGTCGCGCTGGATCAGCAGCGCCACGTGTTTCTTGGCCTGCGCGACCAGCGCGCGCAACTGCTCGACGCTGGACACCGACGTACCGTTGCACGCGAGCACCACGTCGCCCGGCTGCAGGCCGGCCTGCGCGGCCGGACCGCTGGCCTGCTGGATCACCAGCCCGCCGGACAGGCCCGAGGCCTGCTTCTCGTCAGGCTGCAGCGGCCGTACCGCCAGGCCCAGACGGCCCTGGTCCGCGTCGTGGCCACCGGCCTGCGCGACCTTGGCGCCGTTCATCTCGCCGAGCTTCGCCGTCAGCGTCTTGCGATCGCCTTTGCGGATCACGTCCAGCTTCAACACGCTGCCCGGCTTCTGCTCCGACACCAGCGCCGGCAGGTCGAACGAATGCTCGATCGGCTTGTCGCCGGCCGCGACGATCACGTCGCCGCTCTGCAGGCCGGCCTTGTCGGCGGGCCCGCCGGGATCGACCGCGCTGACCAGCGCGCCCATCGGCTTGGACAGACCGAACGCATCGGCCAGCGGCTGGTTGACGTCCTGGATCTGCACGCCCAGCCGGGCCCGCGTCACCTTGCCGTGCGCGACCAGTTGCGCCTCCACCTTGCTCGCCACGTCGATCGGGATCGCGAACGACAGGCCCTGGTAACCGCCCGAGCGCGTGTAGATCTGCGAGTTGATGCCGATGACCTCGCCGCGCGCGTTGAACAGCGGCCCACCCGAGTTGCCCGGATTGACCGCGACGTCGGTCTGGATGAACGGCACGTAGGCGTCGTCGGGCAGCGCGCGCGCCTTGGCGCTGACGATCCCCGAGGTCACGCTGTTCTCGAAGCCGAACGGCGAGCCGATCGCCACCACCGGTTCGCCGACCTTGGTCGCGGCCGGGTCGCCGAGCCGCACGACCGGCAGGTCCTTCGCGTCGATACGCAGCACGGCCACGTCGGTCTGTTTGTCCACGCCCAGCACCTTGGCCGCGAATTCGCGGCGATCGGTCAGCCGCACGGTCACGATCTGCGCGCCGTCGACGACGTGCGCATTGGTCAGGATCAGCCCATCCGGGCTCACGATGAAGCCCGAACCCTCGCCGCGCACGAGCTGCGCGCCTCCGGGCGGCCGGCCCCGGCGAAGCTGCGGGCCGAACTGCTGCCCGAATTGCTGGAAGAACTGCAGGATCGGATCGTCCGGCGCCGGACCGCCATCATCGTCGTCCGAAGTCTTCTGCGCGCGTCCGGTCGTGCTGATGTTGACGACCGCAGGACCGTAGCGGTCGACGATCGGCGAGAAATCCATCCCGCTGACCAGGATCGGTGAAGAGGTGGCCGTCGCCTCCGCCGGCGTCGCCAGCGCGCCGACCGGCGCCGCGTGCGCGACGCCTTCGTGCGGGTGCGACAGTTGCCACGCCCCGCCGGCCAGGGCGGCCACGGCGGCAGCGGCGATCGAGGTACGGGTCAGTCTGCTTGGCATGATGGGGCTCCAGAGAAGGCGATGCGTCGACCGCCAATGGGGACATGCTGAGCCGGCAGACTTAAACCACCCTTAAACCTGCGGAAAGGGTCGAAACCCTTGCCACCGCGCAGGTCTACAATGCGTTCCCGTATCCCGCCGATCCGGACCGAGGCGGCCCATCCCATCGAAACCAGGAGTTGCCGAATGACCCATCGAGACGTCGTCGTCGTCGCGACCGCCCGCACTGCCATTGGCAGCTTCGGCGGCAGCCTCAAGGACGTACCCAACACCACGCTGGCCACCACCGCCGTCAAGGCCGCGCTGCAACGCAGCGGCGTCGCGCCCGATGCGGTCGGCCAGGTCGTGATCGGCAACGTGATTCCGACCGAACCGCGTGACGCGTACCTGAGCCGCGTCGCGACGATCGACGCCGGCCTGCCGGTCGAGACGCCGGCGTTCAACGTCAACCGCCTATGCGGTTCGGGCCTGCAGGCGATCGTCAACGCCGCGCAGGCGATCGCGCTCGGCGACACCGACGTCGCGATCGGCGGCGGCTCCGAGAGCATGAGCCGCGCCCCGTACCTGTCGACCGCCACGCGCTTCGGCGCGCGGATGGGCGACACCGCGCTGACCGACTACATGCTGGCGATCCTGCACGATCCGTGGCAGCCGATGCACATGGGCGTGACCGCCGAGAACGTCGCCGAGCGCTACCAGATCACGCGCCAGATGCAGGACGAACTGGCGCTGACCAGCCAGCAGCGCGCGGCCGCCGCGATCGCCGCCGGCCGCTTCAAGGAGCAGATCGTGCCGGTCGAGATCGCGTCGCGCAAAGGCACGATCGTCTTCGACACCGACGAGCACGTGCGCGGCGACGTCACGCTCGAGCAACTGGCCAAGATGAAGCCCGCGTTCAAGAAGGACGGCGTGGTCACCGCCGGCAACGCGTCGGGCATCAACGACGGCGCGGCCGCGGTCGTGCTGGCCGATGCCGCGCGGGCCTCGGCGCTGGGGCTCAAGCCGATCGCCCGGCTGGTCGGCTACGCGCATTCGGGCGTCGAACCGGCCTACATGGGCATCGGCCCGGTGCCGGCCGTGCGCGCGGTATTCGCACGCACCGGCCTGAAGGCGTCGGACATGGACGTCATCGAAGCCAACGAGGCCTTCGCCGCGCAGGCCTGCGCGGTGTCGCGCGAGCTGGACCTGGATCCGGCCAAGGTCAACCCGAACGGCTCGGGGATCTCGCTCGGCCATCCGGTCGGCGCCACCGGCGCGATCATCACCGTCAAGGCGCTGGCCGAACTGCAGCGCGTCGGCGGCCGCTACGCGCTGGTGACGATGTGCATCGGCGGCGGTCAGGGCATCGCCGCGATCTTCGAGCGCGTCTGATCGCGCCTCGGCGGCGGCGTCGCGCCCGCGTCGCTGCCGCTGTCGCGCAGCGCACCGTACAGGTCGCGCGGATCCGGCAGCGCGGGCACCAGCCGCACGGACTCGCCGATGTCCAGGCGCTCGCAGGTGTCGTACAGGTAGCGCAGCATCGAGAAATCCTCGAGCGCGAAGCCGACCGAATCGAACAGCGTGATCTGCGCGGCGTCACGCCGCCCCGGCGCCGTACCGCCGAACACCGACCACAGTTCGGTCACCGGAAAGTCCGCCGGCATCTGCTGGATCTCGCCCTCGACGCGGCTCTGCGGCGCGTACTCGACGAACACGCTGGCCCGGCGCAGCACTTCCGGCGCGACCTCGGTCTTGCCCGGGCAGTCGCCGCCGACCGCGTTGATGTGCATGCCCGGCTCGACCATCGCGTCGGTCAGCACCGTCGCCCGCCGCTTGTCGGCGGTCAGCAGCGACACGATGTCGGCGCCGGCCACCACGTCGGCTGCCGAAGCCGCGCGCACGACGCGCAGGCCCGGCGTGCCGGCGAGGTTGCGGCACAGCTTGTCGGTCGCGGCCGCGTCGACGTCGAACACCGTCAGCGTGTCGATGCCGAGCAGGTGGTGGAAGGCGAGCGCCTGGAACTCGCTCTGCGCGCCGTTGCCGACCACCGCCATCGTCCGCGCATCGGCGCGCGCCAGCCAGCGCGCGGCCAGCGCCGACGTGACCGCCGTGCGCAACGCGGTGGCGATCGTCATCTCGCTGATCATCAACGGAAACCCGGTCGCCACGTCGGCCAGGCCGCCGTACGCCATCACCGTCGGCACGCCGAAGCGGCCGTTGCCCGGATGGCCGTTGACGTACTTGAACGCGTGCAGCCGGTCGTCGGCGATCGGCATCAGCTCGATCACGCCGTCGGCCGAATGCGCGGCCACGCGCGCGACCTTGTCGAACTGCGGCCAGCGCCGGAAGTCCGCGAGCACGTAGTCGGCCAGATCGCGCATCACCGGCGCCAGCCCCTGCCGCGCGACGAGCCGGGCCAGGTCCGCGGGTGCGACCCAGCGCGTGCGGGACGGAATACGAGACGATCGCCGACCCGCTCCGACGGGCGACGGGATCGACGAGCCTGATCCTGGTAGCGACGGCATCATGGACGGTCCCTCCTCCGATCGATCGCCAGATCGTCAGGCCGCCGCGCGGGTCGGTTCCGGCGAGACGGCCGCCGGGTCCTTGCGGCTCGAACGGTCGAGCCTGAGCGTCATGCAATAAGCGCCGCCGCCGGACATCATGAACGGCGCCAGGTCGACCTCGATCAGCTCGTAGCCGCGCACCTCGAGCCGCTCGCGCAGCGACGCCGTCGCCCGGCTCATCACGATCGTGCGGCCGACGTTGACGGCGTTGATGTTGAAGTGGCGCAGGTCCTCTTCGGTCGCCGGCATCAGCAGCGAGGCCGGCACGCGGCGCTGCAGCTCGTCGCGAGCCTGCGGCGTCAACGCGTCGGGCAGGTACAGGATCTCGCCGCCCGACAGCGGCAGGAAGCACACGTCCAGGTGATAACAACGCTCGGACGCCAGGCCCAGCGGCACCACCGGGCGCCCGAAATAGTCGCGCAGCACGTCGAGCGAAGCCGCGCTCGAGCGCGGCCCGAAGCCCGCCCAGAACCAGCCGCGCTCGGCGTCCCAGATGCAGTCGCCGGCGCCCTCCTGGAAAACGCCCTCGGGCATCCGTTCGATCTGCCGGATCAGCCCGCGCTCGCGCAGACTCTCGAAGATCGCGTGGAACGGCGCCTCCTCGCCCTGCCGCTGCGGATAGCGGAACCGCGCCATCATCGCGCGCCCGTCGAGCACGACCGCCGCGTTGGCGGGAAACACCATGTCCGGCAGACCAGCCGAGCCGGGCGCCCATTCGATCCGGCAGCCGGCGCGCACCAGCGCGTCGCGCAACTGCAGCGACGCGTCGATCGCCCGCTGCCGGAACCCGTCCGGATCCTGTGACCAGCGTCCGGGCTCCATCCACGGATTGATCGCGTAGCGGACTTCGTAGTGCATCGGATCGACCATCATCACCAGAGGCGAACTGCTCATCGAGGCGCTCCTTCGAGGCGAGGGTTCGACGCGAGGACGGCGTCGGCGTCGGAAATGAGTCAACAGCAGGGTCGGTCGGCGGACAGGATCGATAACGAGTCTGGATGTGAAGGAAGTCTGGACCAGGATTCGGTCAAGCAAAAGTCCATCGAACATTCACTTTTCGGCAAAACTTGCGCAGAATTGCTCAACCGATTGGCGATTTGTTCAACTCGACCCCGCACAATGAACGACACCGACGTCCAATTGCTGGCGCTGCTGCGCGACGACGCGCGCGCGTCGGTCGCCACGCTGGCACGCCGGCTGCGCGTGTCGCGCGGCACCGTGCAGAACCGCATCCGCCGGCTCGAACAGGACGGCGTGATCGTCGGCTACACGGTGCGGCTCAAGCCCAGCGCCGAGCCGCACCGGATCCGCGCGCTGATGACGATCGCGATCGAAGGCAACGCGACCGACGCGGTGCTCAAGGCGCTGCGCGGACATCCGTCGGTGCACACGCTGCACTCGACCAACGGCCGCTGGGACGTCATCGCCGAGATCCACGCCGATTCGCTCGAAGCCTTCGACCAGGTGCTCGGACGGATCCGCCAGATTCCCGGCATCGCGGCCAGCGAGACCAGCCTGCTGCTGTCGACGCTCAAGTAGCCGCCGCCCGCCACGCCGCCGCTGCCCCTGCCGCTGCCCTTGCCTTCGCCCCTGCCCCCGCCCATCCGACCCGGAGACGCCATGACGCACGAGACCCCGCTCGCCCACATCACCACCGCCGCGCTCGGCGGCGCGGCCGGCAGCGACCAGACCCGCCGCTGGGCGGCCGTCGCGCATCTGTACAACGCGCTGTTCACCGGCCTGGTGATGACGGTCGTCACGCGCCGCAGCGCGCGCGAGGCGGCCGAGCTGGTGTTCCGGATCTTTCGCCGCCAGCACCACGAGCGCTTCCTGCCCGGCCTGGACAAGCTCGGCCTGCGCGGCCTGCCGCCGGCCGTGGCCGCCGGGCGCTACCACTATCTGTCGAACGCGATCGGCGGCGTGCGCGTCGAATACGTCGAAGAATCGGACCGCAAGGCCTGGATCCGCTACGCGCCGCCCCGCTGGGCCTGGCAGGGCACGGCGATCTGCGCGATCCCGGGCGAGGTATCGCGGGCGATGCTGCTCGGCTGGCACGCGCACAACGGCGTGTCGCTCGGCAATCCGCGGCTCGGCTTCGTCTGCACGAAGCAGACGATGGACGGCCAGCCGGGCCTGGAGGGGTATTACTTCGAGTACGAGCGCGAGCTCGCGCCCGAGGAGCGGCTGCGCTTCGCGCGCGGCGAGGAGGCGCCGGATTTCGACCCGGCCCGCGCGCCGGTGCTGCCGACCGACACCTGGCCGGCCGAACGGCTGCTCAAGGCGCACCGCAACTACGCGATGGAGTACCTGCGCACCGCGATCCAGGAGTCGATCGCGCTGCACGGCCCGTTCGACGCCCGCTACCTGGTCGGCATCACGACGCGGCTGATCGGCATGCAGTTCTACGCCGAGACCGCCGCCGCGTTCGCCCTGCCCGAGCGCGGCGACGCCGCCGACTTCGCCCGCTTCCTGGTCGCGTTCGCGCAGGCGCAGGGCGATCGCGCGGAGCTGGCCGCCGACCTGGCCGCGACCGACGCCTCGGGCGCCGCGCAGGCCGGCGTCCAGCAGTCGGGCTGGAAGCTGATGGCCGGCCTCGCCGACCTGCACCCGGCCGCATTCGAAGCGTGGAACGAACTGCTGCACGGCATGCTGGCCGCGCACGACCGGCGGCTCGAACTGACGCTGGTCGAACGCCGCGACCAGGGCGACGAACGCAACGCCTGGCGGATCCGGCGGCGACGCGCGGCGCTGCCGAACGATTGACGCGTATCAGCCGCCCAGGGACGCGGGGACGGGATCTTCGGGTGAATGGACGCCGATCTTACGCACGAACCCGACACGGCCAAACGATTCTCAGCAGTCGCGGCTTCCAGGCCAGCGTGAGGGCGATCAATGGCGCCGAAGCAGCCAGCAGCATCACCCAGACCAACGCCGCCATGGCGGGATGGTCGGCGACAAAACACAGCGCAGCCGAGACCAGCAACCCCGCGGCGCCGAACATGCGCAGGATGTTTCGCCAGCCTGTCGGGCGCCCTGCGTCTCCATATACCTGGTGCCAGTGCCCATCCATGGCGAGCGCCAGCCAGGCGAAACCCAGGATGCTCGCCAACGCGGCGCCGACCAGCCATATCCAACTCGCTTCAAACATGCTTTTCCTCGGCTGCAGCAAGAACGGGCTTGCCAGACGCTGCAGACCTGACCTGCATGGTGTTGCGCTCTCGCCGGGCCAACTTGCGCGCCGCCACGCTCGCGAGCACGGCAATCACCAGCAGACTCAGATCCAAGCCTGCCACCGGCCAGTAGGTGCTGGTGAACAAGGTCTTGAACAGATGATCGCCGGTGGTCAGCCAGTTCAGGCACACCGCAGCCATCGCGATTGCGGCGATCGCCCAGCACTGCTCGCACCAAGCCCGCAGATAACCATCTCGCCGTTGCTGCAGAACTCGCGTCATTGCATGCAGCACGCACAGCAGCCAGACACCGTAGAACGCGTAAACCTCCAGATCGCGGCTGGCGAAACCAGCGAACTGCTCCCGGTTGTCCAGACACCGATTGGCCAGGAGGAATGCCCCTGTCGCGGCCACGATGCCGGTGACCGCGCCGATGCTCAGTACGTTCATCAAGGCCACGTTGGCGCCAGGACCGCGCTTGCTCTTGTTGCGCGCCTGGGTCCAATGCAGCAGACCCGTGGCGATCATCGCGCAGGCCCCGAGCCCTCCGAGAAAATAGAGCCAGCGCAACAGCCAGTGCCGGAACTGGAGATAATGCAGCCCACCGATGAAGTTCCATACGTCGACCGTCGGCGACGCCTGAAACGACTTCAGCGGTTGGCCCGTGACGAGCGAGAACCGTTGGTTGTCGATGGACTTGGTGACGCTGTCGTCGCTGCCCTGCCGCAGCGCGACGATGCCGCCGGCATCGCCGGGATTCGTCACCCTGACCATGTAGACCGAACCCGCCCCCCACACACGCTCGGCGGCGGCGATCATCGGATCGATCGGCATCATGCCCGCGGGCTCGCCGGCACTGGGCGGCTTGACGCGACCCAGCCCCTCCGCCAGGAACCGCCGCCGAGCGGCATTCTGGGCCCTTTCACCCCCGCCCGGGCGCTCCGCTGCGGCTTGCGCAGTCTCGCTCCGCCGGCCACGCGCTTCGGAGCGGCCACGTGCAACGTCCGGACCCCTGGCCTGCGTGCCGTCTGCGGCCTGCACGGCAGACGAACGGAAGACGGCGTCCGGCACCTGCGGGAAATAGATCAAATGCGCGATGATCAATCCCGACAGCGTGATGATGAGGGCGAAAGGAAGCAGCACGACACCGGTCACGTTGTGCACGTCGAGGTTCGCTCGCCCGAAGCTGCGAAGCAGCCTGAGCGTGAAGAACTCGGCGAATATCTTTCGATGGATCACGATCCCCGATATGAGCAGGCAAAGCATGCCCATGCTGGCGATGCCGACGAGCAACGCACCGATGTCGTTTCCGCCGCGCAGCGTCAGGTTATGGTGGAACGGGTAAATGAAGTTGCTCGCGCCGCGCGTGTTCGATGCCGCGAGCGGCTCGAGGGTGGCGGGATGAAAGCGATCCCGTGCCGGAATATGCGACTCCTCGGAGTCATAGCTCAGCGTCAGAAACGGCTGACGCTCGCTGGGCAGCACGATGCTCCAGGCCGAGGCCTCCGGAGCCCTCTCCTTCAGCATCGGCACGATGTCCCGGTCCACCGAAAGCGCGGGAGCGCCACGCGGGTCGATCCGCGTATTCGGCATCATCCAACGGTCGATTTCCTTATCGAAGACAGACAGCGTGCCGGTCCAGAAAATCGCGAAGAGCAACGCACCGAGGACCAGACCGGCCCAGGTGTGAACGAGGTCCATTCGGACGCGAAATCCGTCTTTCATGGCTTTCCCCCCAGCATCCAGGTAGCTAGCAGGGCCATCCCCGCCAAACCGCCGGCGCACAACCAGGTGCGCAGCAAGCCTCGGCGCGAAAAGACCCAGAGCAGGATGAGCAACAGATAAAGGAAACCGGCCATGCTGGCCGCCATCACGGCATCGGGGAACGTCATGCCGGCGCGGCGAAGCAGCATGCCGGTCACGTCGATCAGACGTGCGCTGGCCAGGTAAGACAGCAGGCAGATGGCGACAGCGTGCAGGGTCCAGCCCGCGCGACGTGCCACCGCCTCACCGACCTTTGCGGCTGATCTTTTACGCATCGGAGCGAACGAGTTGGCTGACATCATGGGTATCGAGTCATCGGGTAAATTCAGAACCGGCCCCTTAGGCTGGCAAAGAAGCTGCGACCACGCTCCGAATAGCGATAGGCCCCGGTATCGTTGGTCACCCTGAAGCGTTTCTGATCGGTGATGTTGTCGATCGTGAAGTTGAAGGTCAGGAAGCGGTTGAGCGCGTAGCTCAGGCCCGCATCCAGGGTGACCAGATCCTTGGTGCTCTTGCTGACGGTGTTGTTCTCGAAGCTGACCGCGGTGATCTGTCCTTCATAGTTCAGCCGCAAAAAACTTCGCAGTGCGTCGATGGGACGATAGTTGAGCGTCATCGAGCCGTTGTGCTTGGGAATGCCGACCAGCGAATTGCCGTCGAGATTCGCCAGCGTGTCGCCGAAGGACCGCGCGCCGGCCGGCGTGTTGATCGTCACGTTGCCGGCGTCTATCTGCGAATGGGTGTAGGTATAGATGGCCCTCAGGTCCAGCGTCTTGTCGATGGCCCACTTTCCGTTCAGCTCGATACCGCGGATATCGGCGCCGTTCAGGTTCAGCCAGGTGCCCCAGGCAGGACAGTTCTGGGTTCCGACCGCGCCCGCGTTGCAGTACGCGGAGATTCGGCCGCCATTGCCGTCGGCGAAGAAGTAGCCGCTCGTATTGACGATCTTGTTGTCGAATTTGTTGAAGAACAACGTCAGACCGCCGCTCAGCGACGCATCTCGGGTGTAGTTCGCACTGAGCTCCAGATTCGTGCTTTTTTCGGGGTTCAGGTCCGGGTTACCGGTAATCAGGAACTGATTGGCGCCGCCACCGCGCTGGCCGGCCGTCGTGCCGTCGATCTGCGTGATCTTCGGACTCTTGTAACCCGTGGCGACACCGCCTTTGAACGTCCAGTGACTATCGTGGTTGTAGACCAGATAGGCCCGAGGCGAGAACTGCCTGCCGAAGAACTCATTGTCGGTCAGGCGGCCACCGAGAGTCAGGAAGAGCTTTTGGCTCATCAGTTCCCATTCATCTTCCGCGAAATAAGCGCGCTCGGTGACCTTGCGGGTACCGTAGCTGCCGCTGCGGCCGCCGCCCAGATCATTGTTCGTGAGCCGATCGTTCGTCCACTGCGTGCCGAAGGTCAGAATGTGGTTACCGATCCCGGTCACGAACTTGGCGTCGCCGACCTTGTTCGTCGAGCCTGTCGTGTAGCTGGCGTTGGATGGAAAGGTCTGCCTTTCGTAGTCTTCCTGGTAGTACTTCAGCTCCAGCCTTCCCAGATCGAATCGCCCGTTGTAGGCCGCCCCCCAGTTGTTCCGGTTCCATTCCCGATCCGCAACGCTGGCCGTCGAAAGCAAGGTGCCGCCCGGGTTGCCGATGTAGTGCTGCCCGGACTTCGTGTAGTCCAGGGTCAGGTCATGGCTGCGGTTCGGCGTGAACCGCAGCTTGCCGCCGATGGTGTTCTTGGTCGACTCCTGATAGCCGCCGTAGTACCGGTCTTCGTGCTGATGCGTTTCATTTCCCCAAAGGGACAAGCCGATCAGATCCTTGACGACGGCTCCCGAGAGATAGAAGTCCTTCTGGGTCTGGTTGCCCATCGAGCCGCTGTCCGGCGCGCGGAAACCATAACCGACGCTTCCGCTCCATTTCTCGGGCGTCTTTTTGGTGATGATGTTGATGATGCCGCCCATGGCGTCGCTACCGTACAGCGAGCTCATGGGCCCCCGGATCACCTCTATCCGTTCGATCGCCGATAACGGCGGAATGTAGTTGCTGTCCAGATCCTCATTGTTCAGCTCTCTGGGGTTACCCGTTTCCGATCGCACACGCATGCCATCGACCATGATCAGCGTATAGCCCTTCTCCATGCCTCGGATCGAGATACCGCTCTGCCGACCCGAACCGATCACCGCGACGCCCGGAACCTCGCGGGCGATATCCTGCAGCGAACTGAACTGCTTGTTTTCGAGTTCCTCGCTCTTGATGACGCTTATGCTGGCCGGGGCGTTACGAATGTCCTGTTCGAATCCGGTCGCGCTGACGACCTGGACCTCGGACAACGTGGTCGCCGGCTCCGCCATGCCGGCGCCTGCCGACGAAGGCGAGGCTGCCGCGGCGGGCACCGCCGTTGTCCGATGGAGCGCATACGTGCCATCGGCCTGCCGTACGACCTGCAGGCCCTGACCTTGCAGCAGTTCGGCGAAGCCCTTCTCGATGGTGAAGTCGCCAGACAGACCGGCACTGGCTTTGCCGTGCGTCAGGTCCGCTGGAGCCGAAAGGAACACCCCCGCCTCCTCCGCGAAGCGGTTCAGCACCGACGTGAGGCTGCCGGCAGGGATGCCGTAGTGCCGCGCCTGCTCCGCGGTGTCCTGCGCCCGGGCACCAGGCGCCCAGGCTGCAACGCCGCACGCCGTGGCTGCCGTGACCAGGTACGCCGCCATGACCACGGGACGAAGCGCGGCAGTCGGGTAACGGACCGCGGGCTTCAAGGGGACGAATCGGCGTCCGAATCCAGGATGCCGGGAGGAACGGTGGCAAAAGGACATGGATGGTTCTCCTCGGAAATCGAAAAAATGGCGAGGCAACCATCGAGCGCACATGACCATCTGCCACCGCACGCACGAGGCACTCCGACCGCATGCGTTGGCGGGTACCGAGTGAAGCAGTGCTGCCTGGGAAGGGTGGGACGAACCGTTGATCTGATCGTCGCCTCTCCCTCGCTAAATCGAACGAAATCGAAAAAGGGGAACCGGACCGGCGAATATTTTTCGGCAAGGCGCGCGAGCGCCCGAGCAGGGCCCGTGCGAAGACCTACCGCGCCTCGACCGTGATCCACCACGGCAGCGTGCGCCGCACGCGAATGGGTAGCGCCTGCTCCAGCATCGAAAGTGCACGGTCGGGATCGTCGGTGGGATAGACGCCCATCACCTTCAGGCCGCTCACCTGGCTCGCCACGTTGATGTATCCGTGGCGGTAGCGGCTCAGCTCTTCCAGCAACGCTCCCAAGGGCATGTTGTCCGCCGGCAGACTGCCCCGGGTCCAGGCTTCACGCATCCGGTCGGCGTTCTGCACAGCCGAAACGGTCTCGGCATCGAACACCGAAGCCTGCCCGGCCTCGACTCGCAATATCTTGCCGGCGCGGGTGCGGATTTCCACCACACCGTCGAACACATCGAGGCGAGTATGGTCATCGGTCCGACGCACGGTGAAGCGCGTGCCCAGGGCTTGCAATTGCCCGTGGCTCGTGTCGACGTAGAAGGGGCGCCGCCGACCATCGATCGCGGTCTGTATGAGGATCTCGCCACCCAGCAGTACGAGCCGGCGTTGGCTGGCCTCGAAGTTCACGTTCAGTGCGGTGCGAGTGTTGAGCCAGACGCGCGAACCGTCGGCAAGTGCCAGGTCGCGACGCTCGCCGGTGCCGGTATGGTGGTCGGCGCGCAGCGCCATCGTCAGCTCGGACAGGGACGTGTGCCGCCATCCCAGCCAGGCCAACGCGCCCAGGCCCAGTGCCCCGGTGATGGCGCCGAGCGTCTGGCGCCGGGACGCCGTCCTCGACTTGGCCGCCGCGACGCCCGCCACGGCGGCTGCCGAACCCTGGGGGCCATAGCCCCGCAGCGGCTCGAACTTGCGGCTCACGTTTTCGATATGCGCCCAAGAAGCGCGGTTCTCGGGCGAGTGCGCGAGCCAGGCTTCCCAGCCGGCTCGATCGGCCTGCGTGGCGTTCTCATCGCGCAATGCCGCATACCATTGCGCAGCCTGTTCCAGGCTCTGGACATTGGGCTTGGCCGGCGGAGCCGGCGCTTCGCCGACGCCGCAGTTCGAGTCGGCCGTGCGGAGCTTCACGTCGATGCGGACGGAGTCACCCGGCCAGTCCAGCCTCGATCAGCGCACACTGAAGCATGCCCTGGGCGATGTACTTCTTGACCATGCGCTCGGAGACGGACAGACCGGCCGCGATCTCGCGATACGGCAGGCCATCCACCTGGGCCATGATGAAAGCCCTCGCCGCCTTCTGGGACAAGCGACTCAGCATCGTACCGACTTCCAGCAATGTCTCGATGACGATGGCTTGGTGCTCGGGCGACGGCGCGCACTGTCCGGGCAGGGCCGCCAGCGTTTGCAACCAGGCCTGCTCGACCTCGCGGCGGCGCCACAAATCGACGCACAGACCGTTGGCCACCGTGCGCAGATACCCCCGTGCCTCCGGTGCGCTGTCGAAGCGCCGCGGCGCGATCAGCAATCGCACGAAAGCGTCGTGCGCCAAATCCGCCGCATCCGCCGCGTTGCCCAGGCGACGACGCAGCCACGCCTGCAACCAGTCGTGGTGATCGCCATACAAATGTTCGATGGTCGGAGACGCATCCTGCGGGACGCTCATGGCCGGACCTGTTTGACCGTCCGCACGACGGGTTCGTTTAAGCAATAATAAGAATGAAAACCATTCTCGCCATTATTTCATCGGGATTATGGCATTCCCGTAGCGATCTGCCAACACTTCGCACCCCGGGGGCGACCACGACGGCTCCGCCTCGGCGAGCGCGGCCTCCCCGCTCCGAAACGCCGCGGATCATGAGCCGTGCGCTCGCCGGCCGAGAGGATTCTGCTGTCTATCCCGGTCCGCCGGATGCCGCACTGGCATGCATGGCTATTGCCGCTTGTCCTCGGAACGGGATACCTAGGCCGCGGCGCCGCGGTCGGAAGCCGCGCGTTCGGCCGACGACGGATCAGCCGGGACGGAGGCGACAGAAGTGTCGGAGGTGGTGGCGGTAGCGGCCGCGACGGCCGGACGGCCGCGGCGATTGACCAGCACCAGCCCCACCGCCACGCAGGCCAGCGCCGCGACCAGCCGCATCGACAGCGGCTCGCCGAGCAGTACGACGCCGAACACCAGTGCGAACAGCGGCGTCAGGAACGTGAACGACGACAGCCGCGTGGCCGGATAGATGCGCATCATCCACATCCAGGTCAGGTAGCTGGCGAACGCGCCGATCGCGCTCTGCAGCCCGATCGACGTCCATGCGTACGCCGAATACGACAGGCCCCAGGGCTCGCCCATCGCGCGCGACAGCAGCGGCAGGATCAGCGTCGTCACGGCCAACTGGTAGAACAGCGTCTTCTCGGCGCTGATCGTCATCATCCGCGACGCGCGGATCACTAGCGTCGTCAGCCCCCAGAACGCCCCCGCGCCGAGCGCCAGCAGATCGCCGGCGAGCTGGCCGCGGGCGCCATGCCCGAGGCTTTCGCTGAAAGCGACGACGATCGCGGCGAAGGCCAGCGTCAGGCCCAGCCATTGGCGCGGATTGAGCCGCTCGGACGGCACCCAGCGCGGCAGCAGCAGCGCGACGACGAACGGCGCCGTGTACAGGAACACCGTCAGCCGCGACGCGCTGGTTCGCTCCAGCCCCAGGTAGATGCAGACGAACTCGCCGGCGAACAGGCCGCCGGCCAGCAGCCCGGCACCCAGCGTGCCATCGCGATCGAAGAGCCGCACGCGCCGCGCCGCGCACCACACGAGCAGCAGCAGCGTCGCGCTGCCCATCCGCAGCGACGCCTGCCACATCGGCGCGACCTCGCCGACAGTCGTCTTGATCAGGATCTGCTGGATGCCCCAGAACGCGCAGCAACCGACCAGCAGCGCCATGGCCCGGCCATCCAGGTGTTCCGAACGTTGAATCATCGCGGGGCCAGTCGTCTCCGTAGGACGGAGACACTAGCACAGTGCCCCGTCATGGGGCGCCTGATGGATTGCGGCGTCCTTGGCTGGCGGCGGCCGAACGGTTCGTTGACGGGCGGAGCAATGCGTCTCGACAGTCGTCGCTGTGGCCGATTTCGGGCTGCTGGCTGAAGCAAGCCACGTGATATCATTCATTCCCATGAAATGTTCCCATAGGAAAGGGGAATGGAATCCGTCAACGTCAGCGGCCTCAAGAACAACCCGACCGACGCCCTGCGCAAGGCACGGCAAGATGTGGTGGTCGTGATGAATCGTCACCGGCCAGATGCGCTGATGGTCGGAATCGAGGTTGCGGGCGTGCTCGACGTCCGGGGCGTACGGCCAGCACTCGCCACGGCGCTGTTCAGAGACGGCCATCTCTCGATGGCGCGCGCGGCGCATCTGGCCGAGATGACGCTCGGAGATTTCATCAACCACGTTTCGCGCCTGGGTATTCCCGTGGTACGGCTCGATGCCGATGAGGCCGGGAAGGATTTGGATACCCTCGACGAATGGCTGGCTTCGTCCTGAGCGATGCCAGCCCGCTGATCGCTTTGGCGCGCGTAGACGGGTTGAACTGGCTGCAGACCTTGTTCGGCAAGGTGTGGATACCGGAGGAAGTCTGGCGCGAAGTGTTGCCCGGACACGGTTTCGCGGGGGAACGCGCCATCCAGGGGGCGCTGTCCGCCGGCTGCTTGGCCGTTCATGCGCTGGCGCCAGAGGGCCCTCCGCTCCCCGACTTGGACGAAGGCGAGGCCGCCTGTATCTGTATCGCCCTGGCGCAGGCGGCGCCCGCATTGCTACTCATGGATGAACGCGCCGGTCGGGCTGTGGCCGCTGAACACGGTCTGCGCGTCGCAGGCACTGCCGCCGTGATCGGGATGGCGAAATCACGCGGACTGGTGCCCTCGGCCCGCGAGGTCTTCGCAAAGTTGCATGCTTCGGACTTCCGCATCTCCGCCGCGGTGATCGAGACCGTGCTGCGCCGCGTGGGCGAGTAGCTGGATTTCGCCGACGCATTGCACCTGCGGCGAGCAGACATCACTGCCGGCAAGCTGGTGCCGCGCAAGCGCAACGCCACAAGAGGCGTGCTGCCCAACGAGAAGCGCGTGAACATCTTGCTCGACGGCGCTGCGATCGAGCACTTCAAGGCAAAGGCCGGCGACCGGGGCTACCAGACGCTGATCAACGAAGCGCTGCCCAGTAGCGAAGCGACGTTCAGGCGCTGCATGGCCAGTGAGACGGCCTGGACGTGGCCGTGGGGGAAGGGGCTCGTAGGCTGGTCAGCTTGTCACAGCCGGCTGCGGTTTGCAGTAGTACGCAAGTGGTAATCAAGTCGCGACACGGAGCGGTCACGGCGTCCAGGCTGCATCGAGCCCGGATGCCCCGACGCCCGCCAAGATGGGGCGTGGGGCCGGCCCTCGATCAGTGACTGATCTGCCAGGGCCTGCGCCCCGGAAAGCTCTTGGCGCCGGCCGGGCTCGTCAGCGTGCCGCTCGCGCGACGGCCGCCGCAGCAGCCGCAGCCGGCGCCGTGGCGCGCCTTGTACTCGGCCGACGAGACCGGCGCGTGGCGCGCCTTCTCGTTGGTCGCCATCGCCAGGCGCCGGCCCGGATCCATGCCGGCGTACATCGGCGCGCTGATCATCACGCGCACGGCCGCCGTGCCGCATCGCGGGCACGAGCAGGGCTCGTCGCGCCGCGACATCGGCCGCATCACCGGAAAATCGCCGCATTCGGCGCACCGGAAATCATAAGTAGGCATGGAATCGCGGACTCGTCACTTGTCGGGAGAGATCGGCATCTGCACCGAACCGTCGAGGAACACCGTCGGCCCGTCGGCGTTCGGCTTGATGTCGAAGTCGAAGATGTCGGTCGGCAGCCACAGCGTCGCGCAGGCGTTCGGAATGTCGACGACGCCGCTGATGTGGCCCTGCACCGGCGCCGTGCCCAGGATCGAATACGCCTGCGCGCCCGAGTAGCCGAACTTCTTCAGGTATTCGATCGCGTTCAGGCAGGCCTGGCGATAAGCGACGTGCACGTCCAGGTAGTGCTGCTTGCCCTGCTCGTCGACCGAGATACCTTCGAAGATCAGGTAATCGTCGTACTTCGGCGTGATCGGGCTCGGCTTGAAGATCGGGTTCTTGATCCCGTACTTGGCCATGCCGCCCTTGATCAGCCCGACCTTCATGTGCACCCAGCCGGCCATCTCGATCGCGCCGCAGAACGTGATCTCGCCGTCGCCCTGGCTGAAGTGCAGGTCGCCGACCGACAGGCCCGCGCCGTCGACGTACACCGGGAAATAGATCTTCGCGCCGCGCGACAGGTCCTTGATGTCGCAGTTGCCGCCGTGTTCGCGCGGCGGCACCGTGCGCGCGCCTTCGGCGGCGGCCTTGTCGCGCGCGTCACCCGTCAGCGCCCCCATGTGCGCGGTCGCGGCGAACGGCGGATTGGCCAGCGGCGGCACGCGGGCGGCGTCGGTGGCGATGAAGTCGAGCTCGCGCTGGTTCCAGGTCTCGAGCAGCTTGCGGTCGGGCAGGCAGCCGATGAGCCCCGGATGGATCAGGCCCGCATAACGCACGCCCGGCACGTGGCGCGAATCGGTGAACATGCCGTGGAAGTCCCAGATCGACTTCTGCGCGAGCGGGAAGTGGTCGGTCAGGAAGCCGCCGCCGTTCTGCTTCGAGAAGAAGCCGTTGAACCCCCACAGGCTGTCGGGCTTGGCGCCGATGTCCAGCAGGTCGACGACCAGCAGGTCGCCGGGCTCGGCGCCGTGGACGCCGACGGGACCCGACAGGAAGTGCACGGTCGTCAGGTCGACGTCGCGCACGTCGTCGGCCGAATCGTCGTTCTTGATGTAGCCGCCGGTCCAGTCATAAGTCTCCAGCACGAAATCGTCGCCGGGCTTGACCCAGGTCGCCATCGGCACGTCCGGGTGCCAGCGGTTGTGGACCTTCTCGTTGTCGTACGGCGACTGTTTCAGATCGACCTTGATCAGTGTTTCGGCCATCGCTCAGCTCTCCTTCGTCAGGCTCGGGTTGGGGCGTACTGGAACCATTGCCGGCCGCGCATCGTCGCGCTCAGACCGACAGGTACTGCTTGATCCGCGCGGCGTCGATCCGGTCGCGCGGGCTTTCGTGCACGAAGCGCCCGCCCTCGATCACGATCAACCGGTCGGCCACGTCCATCGCGAAACTGAGGATCTGCTCGGACACGATGATCGTGATCTGGCGCATCTTGCGGATCTCGTTCAGCGCGCGGGCGATGTCCTTGATGATCGACGGCTGGATTCCCTCGGTCGGCTCGTCGAGCAGCAGCACCTTCGGATCGGTCACCAGCGCCCGCGCGATCGCCAGTTGCTGCTGCTGTCCGCCCGACAGGTTGCCGCCCTTGCGCTTCCTCATCTCGTAGAGCACCGGAAACAGCGCGTAGATCTCGTCCGGTATCCGCTTGCCGGCCGACTTCTCCATCCCGGTCTCGATGTTCTCCTGCACCGTCAGCGTCGGAAAGATCATGCGCCCCTGCGGTACGTAACCGATCCCGGCCCGCGAGCGCTGGAAGCTCTCGGCACGGCTCAGGTCGCGCCCGTCGAGCTCGATCCGCCCCGACGTCATCGGCAGCGCGCCGATCAGCGACTTGAACAGCGTCGTCTTGCCCATCCCGTTGCGCCCCATCACCGCCAGCGCCTCGTTGCGGCCGGTCTCGAAGCTCAGCCCGTGCAGCGCCTCGCTCTGCCCGTAGCCGACATGCAGGTCCGTCACCTTCAGCATCGCCTTGCGCTCCCTTTGCGTGATTGCCGGATCACCCGCCCGCGTTCAGTGACCGAGATAGACATCGATCACCTTCGGATCCGCCTGCACCTTCTCCATCGGCCCTTCAGCCAGGATCCGGCCCTGATGCATCACCGTCACCTTGTGCGCGATCCGCGCGACGAACTCCATGTCGTGCTCGATGACGATCATCGAGCGGTTCTGGCAGATCTTCGTCAGCAGCTCGGCCGTCAGCTCGCGCTCGCGCACGCTCATCCCGGCGATCGGCTCGTCGAGCATCAGCAGCTCGGGTTCCTGCATCAGCAGCATGCCGATCTCCAGCCACTGCTTCTGGCCGTGCGACAGCAGGCCCGACTCGGTCTGCAACTGTTCGTGCAGCCCGATCTCGCGCGCCACCGAATCGATCCGCTCGAGCACGTCGGCGCTCGTCCTGAACGCCAGCGCGCCGAACACGCCGCGCCCGCGCGGATACGAGACCTTCAGGTTGTCGAACACGGTCAGGTTCTCGTAGATCGACGGCGTCTGGAACTTGCGCCCGATCCCGGCGCGCACGATCTCGTACTCGCGCAGCCGGGTCATCTCCTGGTCGCCGAAGGTCACCTTGCCGCTGCTGGCCTTCGTCTTGCCGCAGATCAGGTCCAGCAGCGTCGTCTTGCCCGCGCCGTTCGGCCCGATGATCACCCTGAGCTCGCCCTTCTCCACGTACAGGTTGATGTCGTCGACGGCCTTGAATCCGTCGAACGAGACCGTCAGCCCCTCGACCGCCAGCACGATCGGTGTGTTGCCCGCCATTGCTCAGGCTCCTTGTCCGTGGACCCTCGGCCCACCGTTGCCCACGGCGCCGTTACCCAGGGCGCCACCGCCGGCCACGCCATTGCCTCCAGCACCGTTACCCCCGGCGCCGCCGCCTCCAGCACCATTACCTGCGGCACCACTACTTCCGGCACCGTTACCCGCGGCACCGTTACCCCCGTTACCGATGCCCCCGGTACCGATGGCCGCCGCGCCAGCCGGCTTGCCGGGGTCCAGCGCGCCGCTCTCGCCGGCCGCCGTCATCGCTGCCGCCGCCGCTGCCGCCTTCGACGCCCGGCTCGCATCGCGGCCGAACAGCCTCGGCGCGACGTACTTCTGGTACACGCCGGCCAGCCCATCGGGGAACGCCAGCACCACGCCGATGAACAGCGCCGCCATCAGGAACAGCCACAGATCGGGGAACGACTCCGAGAAATACGTCTTGCCGAAGTTCACCAGCAGCGTGCCGTACACCGCGCCGACCAGCGACATCCGGCCGCCGACCGCCGCGAAGATCACCATCTCGATCGACGGCACGATGCCGACGAACGACGGTGACATGAAGCCGACCTGCAGCGTGAACATCGCGCCGCCGACCCCGGCAAGCCCCGCCGCCAGGCAGAACGCGAAGATCTGGAACATGCCGACGTCATAACCGGAGAACCTGACCCGGTTCTCCTTGTCGCGCATCGCCAGCAGCAGCGTGCCCAGCTTGCTGGACTGCACCCACCAGCACAGCGCGATCGAGACCAGCAGCAGCGCCGCGTTGACGAAATACAGCACGTACTTGGCCGAATCCGTGCGGATGTCCCAGCCGAGCAGCGTCTTCAGGTCGGTGATGCCGTTGACGCCGCCCGTATACCCCTGCTGGCCGATGATCAGCACCGTCAGGATCAGCGCGACCGCCTGCGTGATGATCGCGAAGTACACGCCGCTGACGCGCCGCTTGAACATCGCGAAGCCGATGACGAAGGCCAGCGCCACCGGCACCGCCACCACCGCGATCAGCGCGAACGGCAGATGCTTGAACGGCACCCACCAGGTCGGCAGTTCGGTCAACTGGTTCCAGTCCATGAAGTCCGGAATCCCCGGCGTCGACTGGATCTTCGTCGCCTCCGGATCCGAAGCCTCGAGCTTCAGGAACATCGCCATCGCGTAGCCGCCGAGCCCGAAGAAGATCCCCTGGCCCAGGCTGAGGATCCCGCCCCAGCCCCACAGCATCACCAGCCCGATCGCGACGAACGCGTAGGTCAGGTACTTGCCGACCATGTTCAGCCGGAAGATGTCCAGCGTGGCCGGAAACACCACCAGGATCACCAGCGCCAGCAGCGCCATGCCGCCGATCGCACCGTTGCGCTTACTCCTGTTCATCAGGCCTTCCTCACTTTGCTGGCGAACAACCCCTGCGGACGCAGCATCAGGATCACCACGACGATCAGCAGCGTCAGCACCCGTGCCATCGATCCGGTCAGGAAGAACTCGCTGATCGACTGCGTCTGAGCGATCCCGAACGCCGAGGCCACGGTACCGAGCAGGCTCGCCGCGCCGCCGAAGGTCACGACCAGGAACGCATCGACGATGTACAGCGACCCGCTGGTCGGGCCCGTCGAGCCGATCGTCGTGAACGCCGCGCCGGCGATCCCGGCCACGCCGCAGCCGATCGCGAACGTCAGCCGGTCGGTGCGGCGCGTATCGATGCCGATCGCGTTCGCCATCATCCGGTTCGACACCGTCGCCCGGACCCTCAGTCCCCAGCGCGACCGGTACATCGCCAGCATCACCAGCGCCGTCACCAGCAGCGTCAGTCCCATCACGAACAGACCGTTGATCGGGATGTCGACCCCTTCGACCGGCACCCACGAACCCATCAGCCATTCGGGCATCGTCGGGCTGACCTCCTTGGGCCCGAACGTCGAGCGGAACACCTGCTGCATCCCCAGCGACAGGCCCCAGGTGGCCAGCAGCGTGTCCAGCGGCCGCTTGTACAGGTGCCGGATCAACGCCCACTCGGCCAGCCAGCCCAGCATGAACGCCAGCACGAACGCGACCGCGATCGCGAACGGGAAATACGACTGCTGCAGGCCCGGCGCGTAGCTGTCGACCAGCGTCGAAGCCATGTAGATCGTGTACGCGCCGACCGTCATGAACTCGCCGTGCGCCATGTTGATCACGCCCATCTGCCCGAAGATGATCGCCAGGCCCAGCCCCATCAGCAGCAGCACGCTGAACAGGCTCAGGCCCGCGAACCCTTGCATCAGGCCGATGTTGAACATGTCGTTCAGGGTCATCGGAGTCGCTCCATCGACGGCATCGCCGCGCTTATTGATAGCCTTTGGGGAACGGATCCGGCTTGATCAGTTCGGGCGACTCGGCCACGACCTTGAACTGGCCGTCGAGCTGCGCCTCGCCGATCCGCGCCTTCGACCACAGGTGGTGGTTCGGGTCGATCTTCACGTAGCCCTCGGGCGCTTCCTTGAACTCGATGCCGGCCGAGCCCTCGGCGATCCGGTCCACGTCGAAGCTGCCGACCTTCTCGACCGTCGCCTTCCACAGCCACGGACCGAGGTAAGCGGCCTGCGTCACGTCGCCGATCACGGCCTTCGGACCGTACTTGGCCTTGAACGCCTCGACGAACTTCTTGTTGTTGGCGTTGTCCAGCGACTGGAAGTACTTCATGCACGCGTAGAAGCCGGCGATGTTCTCGCCGCCGATGCCCAGCACCTCGTCCTCGGTCACCGAGATCGTCAGCAGCTTCTGCTTGTCCGCGGTGATGCCGGCGGCCTTCAACTGCTTGTAGAACGACACGTTCGAGCCGCCGACGACCGCGCAGTAGATGACGTCGGGCTTGGCGATCTTGATCTTGTTGATCAGCGAGTTGAAGTTCGTGTGGCCCAGCGGGTAATACTCCTCGCCGACGACCTTGCTGCCCTGCAGGTGCTGTTCGATGTGCTTGCGCGCGATCTTCATCGACGTGCGCGGCCAGATGTAGTCCGAGCCGACCAGGAAGTAGGTCTTGGCGGCCTTCTCCTTCGACACCCAGTCCAGGCCCCACAGGATCTGCTGCGTCGCCTCCTGGCCGGTGTAGATCACGTTCTTGCTCTGCTCCAGGCCTTCGTAGAAGGTCGGGTAATAGAGCATTCCGTTCTCCTTCTCGAAGATCGGCAGCACGGCCTTGCGCGAGGCCGAGGTCCAGCAGCCGAACACCGCGGCGACGCGATCGTTGACCAGCAGCTTCTTCGATTTCTCGGCGAAGGTCGGCCAGTCCGACGCGCCGTCCTCCTTGATGACCTTGATCTTGCGGCCCAGCACGCCGCCCATCGCGTTGATCTGGTCGATCGCCAACTGCTCGGCCTGGATCGAACCGGTCTCGGAAATCGCCATCGTGCCGGTCGCCGAATGCAGTTGCCCGACGGTCACTTCGGTGTCGGTGATCGCCAGCTTGGTCGTATTGACCTTCGCGGTCGGGAACTGCTGCGCCAGACCCAGCGCCGGCACGCCGATCAGCGGCAGCGCGCCGAGCCCCTGCACGAGCCGGCGGCGGTTCGCGGAGAACGGATCACGAGAGTCGGTCATGTTCAATCACACTCCTGTTGGAAGAGAGGCCGACGAACCACACTGGTGCGACGTCATGGCTCGCATCTTCACGGCAGGTCCGACCGCGCCGGAATACGTCAATTGACGTATCGCGGATCCGCCGGCGATTGGGCAAGGTGCGCGCCAGAAAGGCACGAACCTTGCTTGACCCGACGCGCACATGTCGACACCGCCCGCCACTCTCGACACCCGTCCCGTCCAGAAGATCATCAAGATCCGCCGCGACTACAACCGTTGGGTCGCCGACGAGACGCTCGAGGACTACGCGCTGCGCTTCACGCCGCGGCATTTCCGCAAATGGAGCATGCTGCGCGTCGCGAACACCGCTTGGGGCGCGGTGTCGTTCCTCGCGCTCGAGGCGATCGGCGCGTCGATCACGCTCAGCTACGGCCTGTCCAGCGCGATGTCGGCGATCGCCGTGGTCAGCGTGCTGCTGTTCCTGACCGGCCTGCCGATCGCTTACCAGGCCGCGCGCAACGGGCTGGACATGGACCTGGTTGCCCGCGGCGCCGGTTTCGGTTACCTCGGCTCGACGATCACGTCGCTGATCTACGCCGGCTTCACGTTCATCTTCCTAGCGCTGGAGTCGGCGATCATGGCGCAGGCGCTCGAACTATGGTTCGGCCTGCCGCGCTGGCTCGGTTACCTGATCAGCGTCATCGTCATCATTCCGCTGGTCACGCACGGCGTGACGCTGCTGTCGCGGCTGCAGTTGTGGACGCAGCCGCTATGGCTGATGCTGGGCCTGGCTCCTTTCGTCGCGATCGCGATCAAGGATCCGCAGGCGTTCCAGTCGCTGGCGGCGCTACGAGGCGACGGCGCGGACGGCGACGCATTCTCGTGGGCCGCGTTCGGCGCCGCCGCCACCGTCATCGCCGCGCTGATCGGACAGATCGGCGAGCAGGTCGACTTCCTGCGCTTCATGCCCGAGCGCACGCGCGAGAACCGCGTCCGCTGGTGGCTGGCCGTCGTCGCCGCCGGCCCCGGCTGGATCGTGCCCGGCGCGATCAAGATGGTCGCCGGCGCGTTCCTCGCGTCGCTGGCGATCCGGCACGGCGCCACCGCCGCGCAGGCCGTCGAGCCCACGCACATGTACCGGGTGGGCTTCGAATACGTGGTCGGTTCCGGCAGCCTGGCCGTGCTGCTGACCGGCGTCTTCGTCGTCGTCTCGCAGATCAAGATCAACGTCACCAACGCGTACGCCGGATCGCTGGCCTGGTCGAACTTCTTCGCGCGCCTGACGCGCAGCCATCCGGGCCGCGTCGTCTGGCTGTTCTTCAACGTCGTCATCGCCGTGCTGCTGATGACGCTCGGCGTGTTCGAGGCGCTCGAGCGCGTGCTCGGCCTGTACTCGCACCTGGCCGTCGCCTGGGTCGGCGCGCTAGTCGGCGACCTCGTCGTCAGCAAGCCGCTCGGCTGGTCGCCGCGGCGCATCGAGTTCAAGCGCGCGCACCTGCACGACATCAATCCGTCCGGCTTCGGCGCGATGTGCATCGCGTCGCTGTCGTCGATCGCCGCGTATTCGGGCGTGTTCGGCGACGGCCTGCGCAGCGCGTCGTCGGCGATCGCGCTGGCCGTCTCGTTCGTCTGCGCGCCGCTGATCGCGATCGCCACGCGCGGCCGGTACGCGATCGCGCGCGAACCCGTCGACTTCGGCCCGCGCCATCGCACGCTGCGCTGCGTCGTCTGCCGCAACCGCTTCGAGGCCGACGACATGGCCGCCTGCCCCGCGTACAACGGCGCGATCTGCTCGCTGTGCTGCACGCTCGAAGCGCGTTGCAACGACCGCTGCAAGCCGGGCAGGCGCCTGCTCGAGCAGCTTGTCGACCTGCTGCAGCGCTGGCTTCCGCGCCGCCTGGCGCCCGCCGTGGTCCGGCGCTCGCTGCAGCAGTGCCTGCTGCTGGCCGGCATGATGCTCGCGTTCGGCGCGCTGTTGTGGCTGCTCTATACGCAAGAGACTTATCGCGGCGACACCTTCGTCGCGCAGTCGCCGCCGGCGCTGCGCTTCCTGTTCCTCAAGATCTTCCTGGCGCTGGGCCTGCTCGCCGCGATCGCGTCCTGGTGGCTCGTGCTGACCAACGAGAGCCGGCAGATCGCGCAGCAGGAATCCGAACGGCAGAACCAGTTGCTGCAGAAGGAGATCGATGCCCACCGCCGGACCGACGCGCTGCTGCAGCGGGCCAAGGAGCACGCCGAGAGCGCCAGCCTGGCCAAGAGCCGCTTCGTCACCGGCATGAGCCACGAGTTGCGCTCGCCGCTGAACAGCATCCTCGGCTATTCGCAGATCCTGCTGCGCGACCGTTCGCTGTCGACGCCGCAGCGCGACGCGGTCGGCACGATCCGGCGCAACGGCGAGCACCTGACCGGCCTCGTCGACGGCCTGCTCGAACTGTCGCGGATCGAGGCCGGCAAGCTGCGCCTCGAACGCGAACCGATCGAGCTGCCCGAGTTCCTCGACCAGATCGTGCGGATGTTCGAGCCGCTGGCCAGCGACAAAGGCCTGCGCTTCCGCGCCGAGATCGATCCCCACCTGCCCCGGCAAGTCCACGCCGATCCCAAGCGGCTGCGCCAGATCCTGATCAACCTGCTGAGCAACGCGATCAAGTTCACCGTCGCCGGCTCGGTCACGCTGCGCGTGCGCCATCTGCGCGAGATCGCCCACATCCAGGTCGAGGACACCGGCATCGGCATCGCCGCGACGGATCTCGAGCGGATCTTCCTGCCGTTCGAGCGGGCGGACGGCGCGGCGATGGCCGAAGGAACGGGCCTGGGCCTGACGATCACCCGCATGCTGGTCGACCTGATGGGCGGCGACGTCAAGCTGCGCAGCACACCGGGCATCGGCAGCAGCTTCATGGTGCGCGCCTACCTGCCGGCGCTGCGCGAGGTCGGCGAACGGATCGCGCCGCAGGCCTTGAGCGGCTACCTCGGTCCGCGCCGGACGATCCTGGTCGTCGACGACCAGCCGTCGCACCGCGCGGTGCTGCGCGGGCTGCTGGAACCGCTCGGCTTCGCGATCGTCGAGGCCGGCACCGCCGCCGACGGCCTCGCGGCCTTCGAGGCCGCGCGGCCCGACCTGGTCCTGCTCGACATCAACCTGCCCGACGCGACCGGCTGGACCGTCTGCCGGACGCTGCGCGCGCGCGGGCACTCGGAGCTGCCGGTGGTGATGACCTCGGCCAACGCGTACGAGAACAACGCCGACACCTGGCTGCGCTACGGCTGCGATGGATTCGTCTGCAAACCGGTCGGCGATACCGAGCTGTTCTCGGTGCTTCGGCGGCTGCTGAACCTGACCTGGACCGACGACGCCGGCTCCCGCCCGGCCAGCGAAGACCTGCGCGAACTGCTCGAACTGGCCAGCGGCGCTTACCCGCGGGCGCTGCGCGCGCGCATCGCCGAGCTGCGGGCCGAGCAGCCGTCGCTGGCGACCTGGCTCGATGCGCTGACGGCGATGCTGGACGGACCGAACGACGCGCTGTGCCGGCATCTGGCCACGGCCCTGCAGGAACGGGACGAACGTGCCACGCGATCGATCTGACGACATGCGGGACCGACCGGCGCCGGCCGACGACGGTCGCGGCGACGGCGACGGCGACGCCGGCATGACCGACATAACCGGCACCACCAGTACCATCGGCACCACCGGCACGACGGCGCCGATCGCCGCCGAAGCGATGACCGTGCTGATCGTCGACGACCACGCCGATTCGCGCGCGTTCCTGCAGCACGAGCTCGAACGCGCCGGCTTCATCGTCCGCACCGCCGGCAGCGGCGAGCAGGCGCTGGCGGCGATCGCGTCCGCCCGTCCCGATGCGGTGCTGCTCGACGTCGTGATGCCCGGCATCGACGGCTTCGAGACCTGCGTGCGCATCCGCCGCCGGGATCGCGACCTGCCGATCCTGTTCATGACCGGCCTGGGCGAGACCGAACACATCCTGGAGGGCTTCCGGTCCGGCGGCAACGACTACGTGCCCAAGCCGGTGCGCGCGTCCGAACTGGCCGCCCGGCTGGGCGCGCACACCCGCACCGCCCGCCTCGTCCGGGCCACGCGCGACGCGATCGATTCGAGCGAGCAGATGATGCTGGCGATCGACGCGCACGGCGTGCTGCTATGGGCGAACACGCGGATGATCCGGCTCGCCGACGGCCTCGGCCCCGGCTACGCGCTCGCCGAACTCGGACCGCTGCCGTCGTGGCTGTCGCCGGTCGAGGCGCTGCTGCAGGACCCGTCGATGCTGAGCATCAAGGCCGGCCCGATGACGCTGCACGCGCAGCGCCTGGACGAGCCGAACCCGTCGGTCTGCGTCGTGCGGCTCGACGCGGCGCCGCACGAGGCCGACGGCGTCCGTCCGCCCCGGCCGATCGACCGGATGACCGCGCGCGAGAGCGAAGTGCTGCTGTGGGTGACGCGCGGCAAGACCAACCGCGACATCGCCGAGATCATCGGCATCAGCCCGCGCACCGTCAACAAGCACCTCGAGCACATCTTCGAGAAGCTCGGCGTCGAGACGCGCACCGCCGCGGCGGCGATCGCCAGCAAGATGGATCTGGGCAAGGGCTGAGAGGGTGTTTCCTAAATGAAAGGTTGCGCCAGCCTAGAAGCGAGGATACGCGCTTCGGTGAGCCAAACCCAGGCCAGCGGAGCCCATTGGGACCGATCGTGGTGAGCGATAAGACGACGTGCGCGCTCATTCCAAGCATGGGTGCGCTCGATGACCCAGCGCTTGGGTTGCACGACGAAGCCCTTGGTGAGGACCTCGGGCCACAGAGGCTGCTGCTCGGTCTGCCAGGTACCGGTGCGGCGATTGCCGGGATGGCGCACGATGTGTACCGCGATGGCGTGAGTCGCTTCGATGTTTTCGGCACATCGGCCGCCATAGGCCGCATCGACGAACAGGGCCTTGAGGCCGGGGACCTTGGCGCAGGCCAAGGCCACGACCGGTCCGGCCGCGTCGCG
Source organism: Burkholderiaceae bacterium (assembly GCA_047601745.1). Lineage (GTDB taxonomy): Bacteria > Pseudomonadota > Gammaproteobacteria > Burkholderiales > Burkholderiaceae_E > JAKPAM01. The sequence continues at coordinate 158,497 of JASGIS010000001.1, forward strand.
GTCCTGCACGCTGGCGGCGGTGATCGTCACGGCCAACAGCAACCCGAGCGTGTCCACGACCAGGTGGCGCTTGCGCCCCTTGACCTTTTTACCGGCGTCAAAGCCGGTGTCGCCGCCCTGAGCGGTGCTGCGGGTGCTCTGCGCATCGATGATGGCGGCGCTCGGGTCAGGTGTGCGTCCGATCCGATCGCGCCATTGCTGACGCAGCCGGTCGTGCATCAGCTCGAAGGTTCCAGCGTGCGCCCAGCCGCGAAACGCCTTGTACACCGCGCGCCAGGGGGCAAACGACTTGGGCAGCAACCGCCAGGCGCAACCGGTGCGCACGACATAGCAGCAGGCGTTCACGAGCGCGCGTCGCTCATGCGTGGGCGGCGCACCGCGTCCACCGTGGCGCTCGAACAAGTCGGCGACCAGCGCCCACTCGGCATCGGTCAGGTCCGTGTTCAGGCCGCTGGCGCCGTCCTGGCGGCGGTGCCGCTCGGTGTAGCCCACGCGAATCGGTGCGCCGCCTTGAACCGCTGCACGTACGGCAGGCTTGCGAATCGGCCTGATGCGCGTGATGCCCGCTTGCTTGAGCGCTTTGCGCACGGTGGCCGAGCACACGTTCAGATTGCAGCGGCGGTTGAACTCGCGCGTCAACTCGTCCAGCGACGAGCGCGGCAGTTCCTGCGCAATCTGAGCCAGGACCACGCCATGTTCAGACGTGAGCAGCGCCTTGCGTCCCGGACCTCGCTTGACTTGCAACTTCGATTCCAATCGACACCTCCCGCGTTGATCCATTCTAAATCGATCAACGCACGAGGTATTGATTTGGGATACACCCTCTGAGAATCTGTGAACGAACCAGCCACGGCCGCGCTCGCGGATGCCGCCCGCGCGCACGGCTGCCGCCGGGCGCGAACCGGCGGTCGCCGAACGGCGACGAACGGTCGATTCGGCGCGGCGCCGCGATCGCGGCCCTTCCCGTTTCGGCGTGACTTATTTCCGCTTGATGCCGGCGATCGGCCGGCGACCGACCGCTGATCGCCGATACCCGGCCAGCCGCTCGTGCATTCGTTGAATCAGCGGCGCTTTTTCCGTCAAATGCCTGCATACAACACGCACAACACCGGACCGCCAGGGAACTTTGCGAAAGCAAATTCCCATGTCCAAACCGATCAAGCAACTGCTGCAGTCCCTGGCCCTGATCGCCGCCTGCGCACTCCCTTGCGCTCACGCCCAGGCCCTGAACGACGAACTGGCCGCCGATACCGTCGCGCTGGTCAATCTCGTGCGCCAACGCCTGGATACCTGCCGTGAAACCGGCGGCATCACGAAGTCCGACCTGCAGAACGCGGCGATCGTCGCCAACGACCGTCCTTCGCTCGCATGGAACCCCAAGCTGGCGGCCATCGCCGCCCGGCATGCGGCCAACATGGCCGACAACGGCTTCTTCGATCACGTCGACCCGCAGGGCCGCACGATCGGCAAGCGCACCACGGCCGGCGGCTACAAATGGAAGATCGTCGGCGAGAACATCGCCTCGGGCCAGGCCGACCTCGCCGAAGCGATGCGCGGCTGGCTGCAATCGGCCGCCCACTGCCGCAACCTGATCGATGCCCGCTTCACCGAGATCGGCCTGGCCAAGGTGGCCAGCAACGACGAGTACGGCACGTACTGGGTCATGGTGCTGGGCCGGCCGCAGGCCGGCGAGCAGGCGCCGGCCCCGCTGCGGCTGATCACCGCCAACGCGTCGGCCGCCGCATCGCGGCTGCTGGCCGCGCTGAACTAGAACCTCGGCGCGGTACCAGGACAACCGATCCGGAACCTCGGCGCGGGGTCGGGGAAACCGATCACGCGCCGCCCGGGAAAGCCGTGCGGATATCGGCAATATCGTCGTCAACCGACGATGGGCACCGGACAGACGTCGTAGGCGTGAGTGATGCAGCGTCCGAGAACCGGGTCGACGAGTTCGAACATGAAGCGACGCGCATGGCGCACACCGCCGATGACCGCGCAGGTCCCGCCGAACATCAGCATTCCAGGCGCCAGGCACCCTCCCTCGTCGGCGAAACGGGCCAGGAGCTCGCGCGGCGCGAGCAACGACGCGACTGAGCCTTCCTGATACAACTTGGTCGCGCCGTCCTCGATGATCCGGCTGCACAACGACAACCGGTCCCAATGGGATTCCACTTCATCCAGCGGCCACAACGTTCGGGCAATCGGCTTGTCGCACAACTGCTTGGCTACCGTGATGCCCATGTGTTCGACGGCCCGGTCCGTATGGTCGGAGCCCGCTCCGATCCACAGGCGACCGTCGAGATCGAGGATCAGGTATTCGACTTCTCCGCTCGATCCCTCACCGATCACTTCGATCGCCGACGCCTGGGAAAGCCGGGAAACGCCGACGCGGTAGAACAGCGGTGTCTTCGCAGGCGGCGCGACGCCGATCTTCGCGAGTTCATCGATGTGATGCTGCAGGGCCTCCTTGTCGCGGCCGCTCCAGCCGCCGACGATCGCGGCATGAACGGGCACCTGCCGGCGCTCGACGCCGTCCCGGCTGACGAGTTCGAAATCGAGGATGATGCTGGGCCGCATGGGCGTCTCCGGTTCAGGTCGATGCGAGGATGGCTTCCAGCCCTTGCGCGATGGCCAGCAGCCGGCGGTCTTGCAAGGTTTCGCCCACGAGCATCAGGCCCACGGGCGCGCTGCCCGGCTCGTGGCAAGGCAATGAAATGGCCGGGCGATCGAGAAAATTGGCGATCGACGTATTGCGCAGGCACAGCAGATTCATCGCCTGGGCGAGCGCCGGGTCGGCGAGCGCGGACAGCGCCGGCGGAGCGATCTGCACGGTCGGCAGGACCAGCGCGTCGTAGGAACGCGAGCGCGCGTGCACCGCCGCCATCATGTGTTGGCGGGCATGGAGGAGATCGATGTAGTCGGCCGCGCTCTGCGCACGCCCCGCCTCGAAGCGCGCGAGTATCCAAGGGTCGTACCGGTCGGCGCGCGAAGCCAGAAACGGCCGATGCCAGGCGAAGGCTTCGGCGCCCACGAAGCCGCCCAGCCGGTTGATCTGCGGAAGCTGCGCCAGCTCGGGCACCCGTACCGGCATCAGCCGGACCCCTTGCCGGGACAGGCGGGTCAGCGCGGCGGAATAAGCGGCGGCGACGGATTCGTCGAGTCGTTCATCGACATGGCCCTCGACGACGCCCAGGCGCAAGCCGTCGGAGGGGAACGGAGCCTCGGCCACCCCGCTTCCCGAGCACAACACGTCGTCGAGGACGGCGCAACACGAAACGCTGCGCGCCAGCGTTCCGACCGCATCCAGCGTCTCGGACAGCGGCACCGAACCTCGCGTGGAGACGCGCCGCGCGGTCGGCTTGAAGCCGACGATGCCGCAGAACGCGGCCGGAATCCGGCATGAGCCTCCGGTGTCCGAGCCGAGTGCGGCGGGCACCATGCCGTCGGCGACGGCGACCGCGCCGCCGGAACTGGAGCCGCCCGGAATGCGTCCGGTCTGCCGATCGAACGGGTTGAGCGGCACGCTGAAGTGCGCGTTCAGACCCAGTCCCGAGTAAGCGAACTCGGTCATATGGTTCTTGCCGACGATGATGAAACCGGCCCGCCGCAGCGCGGCCACGGCGTCGGCATCGGAGACGGCCGGCGCCTGCCCGTCGAGCACGCGCGAGCCGGCCCGCGTGACCGCTCCGCGCGTATCGAACAGATCCTTGACGGCGATGGGAATACCGGCGAAGGGCGGCATCGCGCCCCCGGCGCGGCGCGCGGCATCGACGCGATCCGCCTCCAGACGAGCCTCGTTCGCGAACACGGACAGGAAGGCGCGCGGCCCTTCGCCGCCCGGCGCCTCGATGGCCGAAAGACTGGCCTCGATCAGATCGCGGCACAGGATCCGGCCGTCGTCGAGTCGTTGCTTGATATCGAGCAGAAGGTGCATGACGCGTGCGCGACCGGGCCTCGCGGCCGATCGACGTCCTGGCTCATTGAGGGTCGTAGTAGTGCTGTTCGAGCAGCAGGCAGCCATCCTCGGACCTGAACGGACCATGCGCGACGCCTGGCGGCCGGCAGCAGTAGGTGCCGGGGCCGTACCTGTCGCCGCCTCGGCCCTGGGTATCGTTGCCGACCCACAGATCGCCGGAGATCACGAACACCTCTTCCCAATAGTCGTGTTTGAACGGCGCCGTCGAATACGTCCCCGCCTCCAGGCGGAGCAGGCGGGTGTGGCCGCCTCGGCGATTGGCGGTGTCGAGGGTGCCGGAGAGGATCTTCTGCTTGAACCCCGACGGGTAAGCGGCGGGTGTTTCCCAGCCTTCGTTCATGTCGATCTGATAGAACTCTCGGTGCGCTTTGTTGACAGGCATGGCGTTGCTCCTTTGAGGCTTGGCCCGGGAATGGGTCAGAACACGCTCCGGCGTCCGGCTACTTCGGCGGCTTGCGGTGCGACGTGAATTTCCACGGCATGGCGCGCCGTTCCAGCAGATCGAGCGAACCGATCAGCACCACGCCGATGACGGACAGCAGCAGCAGGGACGCGAACACGCGGGGCGTGTCGAACTGCCCCTGCGCGACCAGGATCACGTGCCCGAGGCCGGTCTGCGACGAAACGAATTCACCGACGATGGCACCGACCAGGGCCAGCGACATCGCCACTTTCATGCCCGCGAAGATGGAAGGCAGCGCGGCGTGGAGGCGGATTCGCGTGAGCACCTTCCAGCGCGAGCCTCGCAACGCGGTCGCCATGTCCAGGACGTCCTGGTGCACGGAGCGCAAACCCAACGACGCGTCGATCACGACCGCGAAGACGGCGATCATCATGGCGATGACGACCTTCGTGAACGTGCCGGTACCGAACCAGATCAGGCAAAGCGGCGCGACCGCGACCTTGGGAACGCTGTTGAGCGCGACGAACAACGGAAACAGAAGGCGGTCGAGCAACGGCGATTCCACCAGCACCACCGCGAACGCCACACCCAGCACCGTCGCGACCACGAAGCCGGCGACGGTGATCCCGGCCGTGTAGGCCGCCTGGACGGCGAACCAGCCCGGGAAGTCGGCCAGGTCCTTGATCACCAGACTGGGCGGCGGAATCAGGAAGGTCGGCACGTCGAAGAAGCGCACCAGCACCTCCCACGCCGCGACGAAACCGGCGAGCCCGACGATCGACCACAGCGCCTTCTTCACGCCGCCGCCGGCCGAAGCCCTTGCCGGATGCACGGCGCTACTCATGGATGACACCCATTTGCTCGAAACATCCCCGGAAATGCCGCGACAACGCACCGAACGCCGGCGTTTCGCGAACGGCCAGGCGGCGCGGCTCGCCCAGGTCGACGGCGACGTCATCGACGATCTGCCCCGGGCGCGGCTTGAACATCACCACCCGCGACGACAGGAACACCGCCTCGGTGATGCTGTGGGTGACGAACACCACCGTCATGCGTTCGGCTTCCCACAACTTGCGCAGATCGACGTTCAACTGGTCTCGCGTCAACGCGTCCAGTGCGCCGAATGGTTCGTCCATCAGCAGCAATCCGGGCGTCATCAGCAGCGCCCGGCAGATCGCGACCCGCTGGCGCATGCCACCGGACAGCGCGTGAGGATAGGCATGGACGAAGTCCGTCAGCCCCACCATGTCCAGTAGTTCGCGCCCGCGGGCCTCGTAGCGTTGGCGCGGCTCTCCGCGAAAGTCGGCCGGCAGGAGCACGTTATCGAGCACGTCGGCCCACTCCAGCAGCGCGTCGCGCTGCAAGGCCAGCCCCAGGTTCGCCGGCGGTCCGTCCACGCGAACGCCGTCGATTGCCAGCAGCCCGTCGCTGGGCCTGTCGAGACCGGCCATGCAGCGCAGCATCGTGCTCTTGCCGCAGCCGCTCGGGCCGAGGAAGCTGACGAATTCGCCCTGCGCGATGGACAGATCGATCCGGTCGAGCGCCAGCACGTCGCCGAAGCGCCGCGTCATGCTTTCGGCGCGGATGGGCACGGCTGTCCGGCCGCGTTCACTTGCCGACATCCGGACCGCTCCCGTGGCTGACCCGATCCACGATCCCGGCATCGAGCAGCGACGACGTGAAGTAGTCCGCGGCACTCGCGGTCGTCGGCACCAGCCCCGCATCACCGAGAATCTTCAGCGTCGATTGCCAATGCGCGGCCGAAACCGCGAGCGCGGGCGAACCTTCGCCGCCGGGCAACGCCACGTACTTACCCAGTTCCTCGATCTGCCCTCGCAGAACCGCCGGCTGCAAGCGCGCTTGCGGGCTGGCGGCCATGATGGCCTGCACGGCCTCGTCCTCATGCCCGGCGAAAATGTAGTTCCACGTCCCGGCCACGACGCTGGCGAACCGCCCCAAGACCGCGGAACGTTTGGAGATGGCGTCCTCGGTGGCGAACAGGCCGTAGCCCAGAAAGTTCAGACCATGATCGGAAAACCGCAGCACGTCCGCCGGACGCCGCGCCTGGAACTGCGGCAGCGTGAAGGTCGGGCTGGAGAAGATGCCGTCGACCCGCCTGTTCACGTAGAGACCGACCTTGGCCGACGCATCCACGCTTTGCAACGTCAAGTCGTTTCGTGAAAGACCGCCGGCCGCCAGGAACTTGTCGAGGAATGGCGCTTCCAGCGATCCCGGCGTGTACGCGATCGTCTTACCCTTGATGTCGGCGATGCGCGTGACGCCGGCGGCCTTATCGGTCAGCAGGCAGATGTCGTTCTGCCCGAACAGCGTCGCGATCGATCGGACCGGCACTCCCTTGCCTCGAGCGATCGCCATCGGACCGAGCGATGCATGGCCGACGTCGTATTGGCCGTTGCCGACGATCTGCACGGTAGCGACCGACCCATTACCGTCATCGAATGAGGGCTCGATACCGACGTCCGCGAACCAGCCTTTCGTGTGGGCCAGACGAAAAGGGGCGTGAATCCCCCAAGGCGTGTAGTCCAGCCGAACCGCCAGCTTCTCCCGGTCTGCGGCCATCGCCGAACGGGCATGGAGGATGGTTGGAAACCCGATCATTGCGCCCGCTGCGGCGATGACTCTGCGTCTGTTCATCAGGTGTTGCATGACGCCCTTCCGTTGTAGCGATCTCTTGGTGTCGGCCTTGGTGGGTAGCCGCTCTTTCGTGGCGCTGGGAGGCCAGCCCTGGGGAATTCTTGAGTCGCCCACCTATAAAAGCAAATCTTCGTTTTTCATCGTTTATGATAAAAATCTTCGATGGCAAGAGGCGCCCATGCTCGACTTCAAGAGTCTCGAAACCTTCCTGTGGGTAGTGAACCTGCGCGGATTCAGCGCCGCCGCCGCCAAGCTGGCCACCACCCAGCCCGCCGTCTCCCATCGCATCGCCCAGCTCGAAGAGGACTTCGGCGTACGCCTGCTGGAGCGGGACAACCGGACGGTGACGCCGACGATGGCGGGCTGCAAACTGCTGGCCTACGCCGAGCGCGCGGTCAAGCTGCGCACGGAGATGCTGCGGGCCGTGCGCGATCCCCGAGCGATAGAAGGAACGGTGCGCCTCGGCGTCGTCGAGACGCTGGTCCACACGTGGCTGCCCGAACTCGTCAGGCGGGTGGAGGCGACCTATCCCCGGCTCAACCTCGACATCCAGAGCGACATCACCCGCGAAATGCGCAAGAAACTGATCAGCCAGGAGCTCGACCTGGCCTTCGTCATGGGGCCGCTCGACGATTCTTTGCTGCTCAACCGGTTTCTATGCGATTACCCGATGGCTTTCATCGCGAGCCCGAAGCTGCAAGTGCCCAAGCCGGCCACCTTGCTCGACTTGGCACGCTTTCGGATCATGACGTTCCCGCCTCGAACGGAACCGTTCGAAATCCTGCATGCGATCTTCAACGACCCGTCACTGCCGCCGTTGCGCGTTCACAGCAGCAATGCGCTGGGTACGTTCGTGCACCTGGCCATCGAGGCGCTGGGCGTCATGATGATTCCGCCGATCATCGTCAAGGAGCATGTCGCGGCCGGCACGCTCGAGATCATCCCGACCGACTTCGTCCTTCCCAAGGTGTCGTTCACCGCCAGTTGGCTCGGGTCGCCGGACACGCTTGCCGTCGAACTGGTCGCCGACATCGCGGTTTCGCTGGCCAGACAGCGCGGAGAATGATTTCGGGATGAGTCCGCGACGCACGCCACAGCCCCGGGCGTCCGCCGGCGTGGGCTCGATCTTCGTGTGGACAGCCCGCTAAGTGCGCGGCGGCGCCCCGCCCGGCAGCAGCGCGCCGCCGCGCGTACGCGGATCGCGCGGCCGCCAGGTCCGGCGATCGACGCCGGAGACGAAGGCCTGCACGCCCGCGTTGAACGCGGCGGGCTCCTCGAGGTTCACCGCATGCCCGGTGCCGGGCAGCATCCACAGGTTGGCGTTCGGCATCGTGCGCTTGAGGAACAGGTTGGCGTCCAGGCAAGGCTCGTCCTCGTCGCCGACCACCAGCAGCGTCGGAACCTGGCAGGCGCGCAACTCGGCCTCGAGGTCGTACAGCGACGGCCGGCGGGCCTGGTAGTTGCGCAGCGTGCGGGCCGAGCCCTCGGCCGAATGCTCGCCGAGATGGTCGACGAAACGCCGCCAGCCCAGCGGATCCTTGTTCAGCAACTGCACGCGCGTCGCGCCCATGCCGATGTCCTGGGCGATCGCGGCCGAGCCTTCGGTCAGGAAGCGCCGGGCGAGCTGCTCGGACTGCTCGGCGAACGCCTGGCGATGTTCGCGCGGCGCGCCGGAGCCGACGCCGGCCACGACCAGCGACAGCGCCCGCTGCGGATGGCGCAGACCGAAATGCAGCGTCGCGAACGCTCCCATGCTCAAGCCGACGACGTGTGCGCTGGCCACGCCTGCCGCATCCATCACCGCCGCGATGTCGTCGGCCGCGAACGACTGCCCGTACGCGTCGTCGTCGAGCGGCACGTCGGACGGCGGGTAACCGCGCGCGTTGAAGCGAAGGCAGCGATACTCGCGCGCGAACCAGCCGACCTGCGACTCCCACTCGCGCAGATCCGCGCCGAACTCGTGGACGAAGACGATCGGAACGCCGGCGCCTGCTTCTTCATAGTGCAGCCGGGCGCCGCGGGACTGGGCAGCGGGCATCGGAATCGGTCTCCTTTTCTTCCCGGGGATCGTACCGAACGCCTCCCGCTCGCGCAAACGACCATGCGTCGCCGTCCTACAACGAACAGGCCGCCCCGCCGCTGAACGGCGCGGCGATCCGCCCCTACCATCATCGGCATGCGCGCATTCGCGCCACGGCGTCGCGCTGCCCCTTCACCCGTTCGCCACCCGGAAATAGCCGCCATGGTCCGCCTCGAGTGCCTGATCCAGCTCCAGTACGACGCGCTGTCCCCCAGCACGTTCATCCTCAATGTCGAACCGGCCGCATCGCCGCACCAGCGGATCGTGGCCGAGGACCTGCAGCTCGACGGCGACGTCGGTCCGGTCGAGCGCCACGTCACGGCCGACGGCACGCGGCTGATCCGCTTCGCGGCGACCGGGCCGGTCGCGATCGCCTCGCGCTTCACCGTCGACATCCGTCACCACACCCGGCCGGCCCGCGACCTGCACGAGGTGCCGCCGCAGGAGCTGCCGCTCGAGGTGCTGCCGTATCTGCTGCCGAGCCGCTACGCCGAATCGGACAAGCTGATGGAGCGCGCCAAGCAGTTGTTCGGCGCGATGGAGCCCGGCTACGGCCGCGTCCGCGCGATCGCCGAGTGGGTGCGCGAGACCGTCGCCTTTCGCGTCGGCACGACCCGCTGGGACACGTCGGCGGCCGACACCCTCGAGCAGCGCCAGGGCGTCTGCCGCGACTTCGCGCACCTGATGATCGCCGTCTGCCGGTCGCTGAACATGCCGGCCCGCTTCGTCACCGGCGTCGACTACGGGGCCGACCCGGCGCTCGGGCCGGTCGACTTCCATGCGTATGTCGAAGTCTTCCTCGGCGACCGCTGGTACCTGTTCGATCCGACCGGCATCTCGCCGACGACCGGCCTGTTGCGCCTGGGCACCGGCCGCGACGCGTCGGACGTCGCGTTCGCGACGATCTTCGGCAGCGTCTCGTGCTGGGCGCCGTACCTGGAGATCGCGGCGATCGATCGGCCCGACGCCGGCATCGTCCTGCCCGAGCGGACCGACGATCCGGTGTCGACCGCCGAAGCGGGAGGCCTGCGGCCGATCGGGCGCCCGCCGTCGGGCGGCGAGGCGCGCGGCGCGATGCGCGCTTCCGAATCCGTCCTGCACTGATTCGCGGTCCGGCGCGGCCGACGCTAGACTAGGGCCCCCGAACCCCGTAGACCCGCCAGACTCGCCGGCCCCGCCGCGCGGCGGCCACGCCATGTCCCTGACGCTCGGCCAATGGGCCGGATTCCTCGTTTGCGCGTTCATCGCCGGGTACGTGCAGAACATCACCGGCTTCGCGCTGTCGCTGCTGCTGCTCGGGCTGTGCCAGATGTTCGGCATCGCTTCGGTCACGCACGTGTCCAACGCCACGGCGGTGCTGTCCGTCGTCAACTTCGTCACCGTGCTCAAGGCCTCGCCGATGCACATCGAGCGCAGCGTGCTGAAGCCGACGATGAGCGGCATGACGCTGGGCGTGCTGGCCGGCTCGCTGCTGCTGCACTGGCTCAGCACGAACGCGATCGGCGTGCTGCATCTGCTGCTCGGCGTCACGATCGTCGGCTGCGCGCTGACGCTGGTGTCGAGCCGGACCACCGGCGCGGCTCCGTCGTCGCCGCTCGCGCACGCGGCGTTCGGCCTGACCTCGGGCGTGCTCGGCGGGCTGTTCTCCACCGCCGGTCCGCCGCTGGTGTTCCATTTCTATCGGCAGCCGTGGCCGATCGCGACGATCCGCGACACGCTGCTGCTGATGTTCGGCCTGAGCTCGTCGCTGCGCTGCGTGATCATGATCGCGACCGGCGAGTTCGACCTGCCGTCGGTGCTGCTGTCCGCCACGGCCGTGCCGCTGATCATCGTGCAGAGCATCCGGATGCGGCGCCGGCCCCCCGCGTGGCCCGTCCATCAGGTGCGGCGCCTGACGGCGATCCTGCTGTGCGTGTCGGGCGGCACGATCCTGCTGCGGGGGCTGGCCGCGGGTTGACGGGCCGGGGCCGGGACCAGGGCCAGAGCCATCCCGGCCGATGGCTTGATCACACGACCTGGCCGCCACCGGGGTTCCGGCGGAAAAGACCTACTCCCGCTTCTTCCGGAACTCCTCGCGAAGCTGGTATTTCAACACCTTGCCGACCCCGGACAACGGCAATGATTCACGGAACTCGATGCTGCGCGGGCACTTGTAGCCGGCGATGCGTTCGCGGCAGTGCGCCTGCACCGACTCCAGCGTGGTCGTCTGGCCGGGCTTGAGCACGATGATCGCGTGAACGGCCTCGCCCCACTTTTCGTCCGGGATGCCGATCACCGCCGACTGCGCGACGGCCGGATGGCTGGACAGCGCGTTCTCGACCTCGGCCGAATAGACGTTCTCGCCGCCGCTGATGATCATGTCCTTCAAGCGATCGACGAGGAATATGTAACCCTCGTCGTCCATGTAGCCGCCGTCCCCGGTATGCATCCAGCCGTCGCGGATGGCCTCGGCGGTCGCCTCGGGCTTGTTCCAGTAGCCGAGCATCACGTTGGGGCCCCGTACCGCGATCTCGCCGGTGGTGCCGCGCGGCACTTCGCGGCCTTCGGGATCGACGATGCGCACCTCGACCGTGGGTGCCGCGCGCCCGACCGAGCTGATGCGGCCGTTCTCGACGAACGCCTGCGAATGCTGCTGCGGCAGCAACTGCGTGGCGACCGGCGACAGCTCGGTCATCCCGTACGCCTGCGTGAAGCTGATGGCCGGAAACACCTCGCGCAGACGCGCCATCAGGGCCGGAGTCATCGGCGAGGCGCCATAGGTGAGCATCTTCAGCGACGACAGATCGAAAGCCGCGGTCTGTTCCGGATGCTGATCCATCCATCCGAGCAGCATGTGGATGATCGTCGGCGCGAGCATGATGTCGGTGATCCGCTCTTCCGAAACCAAGCGGAGAATGGCCTCGAGATCGACCCCCGGTATCACCACGTGCTGGCCGCCCGACACCGTCAAGGCCACGAAGCAGGCGAAATCGGCCAGATGGAACATCGGCATCGCATGCAGGTACCGCGCATCGCCGCCGAGCCCGACCATCAGCGAGCTGCTCGCCGACCACAACAGGTTCACGTGGCTCAGCATCACGCCCTTAGGAAAGCCGGTGGTACCACCGGTGTAGAACACGCCCGCCAGATCGTCGCCCTGCCGATAAGCATCCTCGACCGGCGCGTGCCCGGCGATCAGCGTCTCGTAGTTCAGCATCCCCTGCGGCGTGTCGCCGTCGCCCGCATAGATCACATGGCGCAGCGAGCCCGATGCCGCCGCGACCTTCGCGCCCGCCTCCTTGAACGTGTCGTCGACGATCATCACGGCCGTCTCGGAATCGTCGAACGAATACAGGATCTCGGCCGTGCTCCAGCGGGTGTTGACGGGATTCAGCACGGCGCCGGCCCAGGGCACGGCCAGGAAGTACTCGAGATAGCGCGCCGAGTTCAGCGAGTACATCGCCACGCGATCCCCGGCACCCACCCCGAGTGCCCGCAGCGCTCCGGCCAGTCGGGCCACACGCTCGCCGTATTCGGCGAAGCTCATCCCCTTGCCCTGGAAGCGCACGGCGATGTCGTTCGGACGCTGCTGCAACGAACGGTGCAGGCCTTGTGTCAGATACATGCGGTGTCTCCTCGATTATTTATCCTAGTGTCGCGCCCCGCGACGACGGCGTCTACAGCGAGCGGGCCACCAGCTCCCGCTGGATCTCGTTGGCGCCGCCGTAGATGCGCTGGACCCGGGCATCGGCATACATGCGCGCGATCGGATATTCGAGCATGTAGCCGAATCCCCCGAAGAACTGCACGCACTTGTCGATGACCTCGCCCTGCCGCTCGGTCAGCCAGAACTTGCCCATCGAAGCCATCGCCGAATCCAGCGTGCCGTCGATCCAGCGATCGATGATCACGTCGGCGAAGGCCCGCGACGCGGTCACCGTGGCCTTGACGTCGGCCAGCACGAAACGCGTGTTCTGGAAATCCAGCAAGGCCTGGCCGAACGCCCGGCGTTCCTTCACGTACTCGGTCGTCAGCGCGAGCGCGCGTTCCATCTGCGCGGCGGCGCCGACGGCGATCATCGCGCGCTCGTACGGCAACTGCCCCATCAACTGGTAGAAGCCCTGCCCGGGCACGCCGCCGAGCACCGCGTCGACGTCGACCACGCAATCGTCGAAGAACATCTCCGAGGTGTCGGCCGAGTCCTGGCCCACCTTGTCGAGGCATTTGCCGCGGCGAAACCCCGGATTGCCGGTCTCCACGATCATCAGCGAGATGCCCTTCGCTCCGGCCTCGCCGGTCCTGGCGACGACCACCACCATGTCGGACATCTGGCCGTTCGTGATGAAGGTCTTCGCGCCGTTGATCACGTACCTGCCGTCCTCGCGCCGCCTGGCCGAAGTGCGCACGCCCTGCAGGTCCGAGCCGGTCCCCGGTTCGGTCATCGCGACCGACGTGATGATCTCGCCGGATGCCATGCCGGGAAGCCAGCGCTGCTTCTGGGCCGGCGTCCCGTAGTTGTTCAGGTAATGGCCGACCAGATAGTTGATGCCGTAGCCGAAACCCGTACTGCCGGCATAACCCAGCTCGCGGATCACCACCGCCGCGTGGGCGGCCGTTCCACCGGCACCGCCGTACTGCTCGGGCAGATCCGGCAGGATCAGGCCCAGCTCGCCGGCCTGGATCCAGACATCGCGGTCGACGTAATGCTGCTGCCGCCACTTCGGTTCGTTCGGTTCGAGGACCTCCGTGCCGAAGCGCCGCACCGAGTCGGCGAACGCTTCGAGGTCTTCGTTCATCCACGGCGAGCGGTAGTTCTCGAGCATGCCGATCCTCTTTTCAGTCGACGTTCACCCACTTCTTTCCATCGAACTTCTGCAACTGCAATGCCTTGAACGCCGCGAAGTCGTCGGGCGTGGTCTTCAACACGACCTTCGGAAGATGCAGCGGCAGGTGCACGTCATGGATGTTCGCGACCTGCTTCATCAGGTTCTTGCGCGTCAGGTCGTCACCGCATGCTTGCAGCACCTGTTTCAGCATATTGGCATTGACGTAGGAGACTGCCGCGTAGAAATCGAGCGGGCTGTCCTGCGTGTTCCATTTCTTCATGAAATCGAAATAGGCGCGCACGTCCGCGTCGCCGTCGGTCGCCGGATCACCGATCGATTTCAGGAAACCGGCCGTCATCACGCCGACCGAGTTGTCGACCCCCGCCGGAATCATCACGTTGGCGATCGAGCTGGACGCGTTGGCGACGAACTGCATCGGCTGCCAGTTCAGATCATGCACCTTGCGGATCGCCTGCGCCGCGAACTTGGGCGTCGTCCCGCTGATCAGCACGTCGGCGCCGGAACTCCTGAGCTTGAGGATCAGCGAATCGACGGTCGCGTCGGTGGTCTCGTAGGGTTCGGCGGCCACGATCGCGGCTTTGGCGCCCGGATGCGCGGCGAGAGCGGCCTTCACGCCGTTCAGATGGTCCTTGCCGTAGTCGTCGTTCGCATAGAGGACGCCGATCTTCGCATCCGGTTTCACCTTCAGGATGTAGTCGACGTAGGTCCTCTGCTCCAACTCGTACGACGGCCAGAACGGCATCGTCCACGGAAACGCCTTAGGATCGTTGAAACGCGCGGCGCCGGTCGCGATCAGGATCTGCGGCACGCCGAGGTTGTTCAGGTACTTCTGGGTCGCCGCATTCGTCGGCGAGCCCGAAACGCCGAAGATCGCCAGCACGCCGTCGCTTTCGATCAGGCGCCGCGTCTGCTCCAGCGCCTTCGGCGGGCTGTAGCCGTCGTCCAGCGAAATGAACGTGACCTTCCGGCCGTTGATCCCGCCGGCATCGTTGACCATCCGGAAAAACGCCTGCATCGTACGGCCGCCGACGCCGAAAGCGGACACGGGACCGCTGTACGCCGTCGTATGGCCGATCCTGATCTCGCCGTCCGACGCGCCCTGGTCATAACTCGCCGCCGCTGCCGGCGTCCACACCGACAGGCTCGGACTCAGTGCGGCGGCGATCACGACCGCCCGGCGCTTGTCGGACATCGGTTTCATTTTCATCGTCTCCTTCCACCCTCAGGGTCTGTTGACTGCCCCAAGGCCTCAAACGTTGCCGATGCCTCCGCCGCAGACCAGTACCTGGCCGGTCACGTAGTCCGACTCCGGCACGCAGAACAGATAGACCGCGCCGGCCGCTTCGACGGTCGTCCCCGGCCGGCCGAGCGGGATGAACTTCTTCGACTGCTCCGCCAGCGCCTCGCTGATGCCGACCTTGATCTGGCGGCCCTCGATGGTCACGGTCTTGGATTCCGAGCCGGCCAGCGGCACCGTCAGTCGCGTTTCGATGTGGCCGAACGCGACCGCGTTGACGTTGACCTTCAGGCGGCCCCACTCCTTGGACAAGGTCTTGGTCATGCCGAGGATGCCGGCCTTGGCGACCGAGTAGTTGGTCTGGCCCGGGTTGCCGCCGGCGGCCGCCGACGAGATGTTGACGACCTTGCGGAACACCTCGCGCCCTTCGGCGGCCTCGGCCTTGGCGGCGGCCGAGATCACCGGGTAAGCGGCGCGCAGGATGCGGAACGGCGCCGTCAGGTGACAATCCATGATCGCGTACCACTGCTCGTCGGTCATCTTCTGGATGACCGCATCCCAGGTGTAGCCGGCGTTGTTGACGACGATGTCGATGCCGTTGAAATGATCGACGGCGGTCTTGACCAGACGTTCGGAGAAATCGGATGCCGTCACGGTGCCCACGCACGCGACGGCTTCGCCTCCTTTCGAGCGGATCAGCTCGACCACTTCGTGGGCCGGATCGGCGTCCAGGTCGTTGATCACGACGCGCGCGCCTTCCGACGCCAGTTTCAGCGCCACTTCACGTCCGATGCCGCGACCGGAACCGGTCACGATCGCGGATTTGCCTGCGAGCTTGCTCATATCGTCTCCATGTCCTTGCGATGCGAGAGGTTGTCGTGCCGGCGCTCAGCCCAACGCCACCGTGGCTTCGCCCAGCAGCTTGTCGATGCCGTACTGGTTCGCGCACCTGAGCGCGACCTTGACGCGCTTCTCGCCGTCGGCCTCGAACTTCTCGACGATCTCGCCGGTGCAGGTCGGCTGGTTGCCGAGATGGGTGATGCCGGTGAAGCGGATCGACAGGCCGCGCAGCGCGGCCTGCGGCACCCAGCCGGTCAGCAGACGGCCCAGATAGGCGGCCGACAGCATGCCGTGCGCGAACACGTCCGGCATGCCGGATCTGCGCGCGAAATCGATGTCGACGTGGATCGGGTTGTGATCGCCGGAAGCGCCGCAGTACAGCGCCAGCGTCGTGCGGTTGATCACCGGCAAGGCCAGTGCGGGCAATCTGTCGCCGACCTTCAGGTCGTCATAGCGGGGAATCTTCGTCATCTGCGTCTGTCTCCATAAGGCCTGTCGACACCAAGGTCGAGCCCATGTCCGGGGGCGCGAAGCGCGGCGGCTAGCCGCGGCGTTCGACCAGCGTGCTGCTCAGGTCGGCGACGTGCTCGCCGCGCTGATTGGTCACCCGGGTCTGCTGGACGACGAAGTGCAGCGCACCGCCCTTCTTGTCGTAGACGTCGGCGACCTTCGTCTCGAAGTGCAGCGTGTCGCCGGCATAAGCCATCCGGTGATAATCGAACGCCTGCTCGGCGTGCAGGATGCGGCCGAGATCGACCTGCAACACCTTCAGCGATTCGACCAGATCGCCGACCTCGGTGTTCAGGCACATCAGGAAGGTCGGCGGCACCGGCAGGGCCGGGTGGCCGGCGTCACGGGCGGCCGCCTCGTCGACGTACACCGGATCGGTCTCGCCGATCGCCTTCGCGAAGAAGCGCAGGCGCCCCTTCTCCACATCGACCGCGCCTTGCGACATCCGGCGGCCGATCAAGCTCTTGTCTGCCATGGGTAGCTCTCTCGTCGAGGGTACGGCGCCGCTCGCGGACGCCGCGATCACGCTCAGCCGCGGCCGTACAGCGTCACCACGCAGGCGCCGCCCAGGCCGAGGTTGTGCTGCAACGCGAGGTCCACGCCGTCGACCTGCGTCGCTTCGGCGGTGCCGCGCATCTGCCGGGTCAACTCGTAGCACTGCGCGAGCCCGGTCGCGCCCAGCGGATGCCCCTTGGACAGCAGGCCGCCGGACGGATTGGTCACGACCTGGCCGCCGTAGGTGTTGTCCTCGTCCATCACGAACTTCTCGGCGCCGCCTTCCGGGCACAGGCCCAGCGCTTCGTAGGTCAGCAGTTCGTTGTGGGCGAAACAGTCGTGCAGTTCGGCGACCTTGATGTCCGACGGATCGATCCCGGCCTTTTCGTAGACCTGGCGCGACGCTTCCTTCGCCATGTCGAAGCCGACGACCTCGATCATCGAGCGGGTCTCGAAGGGCTTCGGACTGTCGGTGGTCATCGACTGCGCGAGGATGCGCACGTCGGTGCGAATGCCGTGCCGGTTCGCGAAGGCTTCCGAGCAGAGGATCGCGGCGGCGGCGCCGCAGGTCGGCGGGCAGGCCATCAGCCGGGTCATGACGCCGGGCCAGATGACCTGGTCGCCCATCACGTCCTCGGTCGTCACGACCTTCCGGAAGATCGCCAGCGGATTGTTCGCCGCGTGACGGCTGGCCTTCGCACGGATCGCCGCGAAGGTCGACATCTTCGTGCCGTACTTGTCCATGTGCTCCTTGCCGGCGCCGCCGAACTGCAGCAGGGCCATCGGCACCCCGGCCGCCGCCGCGTCGGGATTGGCGGCATGGGTGATCTCGAGGAACGGCCCCAGCGGCGCCGGACGATCGTTCCAGTGCGACTTCAACGCGCCCGGCTGCATCTGCTCGAAGCCCAGCGCGATCGCGCATTCGACCGCGCCGCTCTCGACCGCCTGGCGGGCCAGGAACAGCGCCGTCGAACCGGTCGAGCAGTTGTTGGTGACGTTGACGATCGGGATCTGCGACAGCCCAACCGGATACAACGCCGCCTGGCCCGCGCACGAATCGCCGTACACGTAGCCGACGTACGCCTGCTGCACGAGATCGTACGGGACGCCGGCATCGGCCAGCGCCCTTCGCGCGGCCTCCGACCCCATCTCGATATAACTGCCGCTGGAACCGGGTTTCTTGAACGGGATCATGCCGACCCCGGCCACCACTGCATGTCTGGACACCGCGCTCTCCTCCGTTCGCATCGGCGCGCGAACCGGACGGGGTTCGCTGCGCGGACGACACCCGCCATTGTGGAAAGGCCGGCCGCGCGGGGCGATGGCCACCGATAGTCCGAACAGACGATTTGGCGTGCCGCCGGCCGGAACCCGGGCCGCGGACGGCTTGCGCCACGGCCCGTCCACACGAAGACCGGGCCCTAACCGATCAGATTTCGCTGGCGCGCCCGCATCACGGCTTCGGTCCGGTTCTTCGTGCCGAGCTTCGCGAAGATGTGGCGCAGATGCGCGCGGACCGTGTTTTCGGACACGAACAGGCTCTGCGCGATGCCGGCATTGGACTTGCCCATCGCCAGCAGCTTGAGGACGTGGATCTCGCGGAAGGTCAAGGTCGCGGCACCCTCGCCCCGCTCGCCGGCCGGCTCGGTGCCGTCACGCAGCTCGCCGCCCACCACCGCGACGCAGGCGGCTTCCAATCGCCTCGCATGGGCCGCCAGCCCGGCGTTCTGCGGTTTCTGGCGGGCCGCGCCCGAACCGACCCACGCCAGCACCATCGCGGCGATCGCCGGCCCTTCGTCGGCGAACGGCTGCACGATGCCCTGCACCGCGGCCTCTTCGATCGCCACGCCCAGGGCCTCGGCGGCCTCGGCGGTCCGGCCGGCGCGCCGCAAGGCCTCGATCCGCAGCAGCTCCAGATGCAGACGCAGGCGGTGGCACTGCTGCTCGCGAGCCGACGCGATCGCGACGGCCAGCTCGGACCTCACTTCAGCCAAACCGTCCGCGTCGGCCGCGCGGACCTTCAACCGGAGTTCAGCGACTTCGATCGACTCGACATCGTGCAAGGGCACGGCCGTGGCGGATCGGGCGCGATCCCCGATCCTGGCCCGCGCCTGCCGCAGATACGCGCTGGCCGCGTCGATATCCCCGCGCAGCAGGGCCACGCGCGACCGCTCGAGCTCCGAACTGGCCACCATCCGCGCCAGATCGTCCCGGTGCCCCTGGTATTCGAGCTCGCCGAGCACGCCGAACGCACGTTCGTACTCGCCGCGATGCCAGGCCAGCCGCGACAGCGTGATGTGTCCGTGCACGACGAAGTCGTCGCCCAGGCCGAATTCGCGCGCCGCCGCCAGATAGATCCTGAGGATCTGCTCGGCCCGTTCGGGTTCGCCGGCTTCGTAGAGCGCCTCCGCATACTGCACGGCCGCCAGCGCGTGACCGTCGGCCCGCCCCGACTCTTCGGTCGCCATGTGATTCATCGCCCGGCGAAAACGCGCGAGCGCATCCTGCAGGCGCCCCTCGCGAAGGCTGATCGCGCCCTCCACGCATTCGGCGATCACCAGGCTGAACGTGCTGCCGATCTCGAAATGCGAACGCCTGGCCTTGTCCAGCAGCGCGCGAGCGTCATCGTGGCGATGGATGCTCGCGTAGAAGTACGCGAGCGAATTGGTCAGCACGCTGTACGGAAAGCGGTATCTCGGATTCAACAGCGCATGCGAAGCCTCCGCCTCCGCCAGCGCCCAGCCGCCGTCGACCATTCTCAGCAGCAACGGACGCAATGCGAGCAGATTCGCCCGCGCTTCGTCCTGCCACGGAGCGCCGCGATCGGACCGGCTCGGCCGCCAGCGTTCCAGCAGCGCCAGCGCGGCCCGATAACGGCGCGTCATCGTCATCGACCACAGTTGCGCGAGACGCAAACGGGGGTACGCATCGAGCAGCGCATCGGGCAGACGATCGAGGAAGCCCATCAGTACGCGAAAGCGTCCGACGTCGAGCAATTCCTGCGCGTGGGATTCGAGCAGGCGGGCCGCCGCATCCAGGTCGCCCGCCAGCATCATGTGCCGGATCGCCGGCATCGGCCTGCGCTGCGCCTGGTACCAGTCGGCCGCGCGCCGGTGCAGCCTGACGACCGCCGCCGTCCCTCTGCCGGCCAGTTGGGTGCGCAGGAACTCGGCGAACAGGCTGTGATAACGATAATGCCCCGGCTGCTCGAGCGCGACCAGGAACAGATGCGACCGTTCGAGATCACGCAGCACGGCGCCGCTGTCCTCGCGCTCCAGCACCGCGTCGCAGATCGCCGCATCGAGCCCGTTCAGGATGCTCGTGCCGAGCAGGAAATCCTGTACCGCTTCGGGCTGCCGGTCCAACACGTCTTCGGCGAGGAACTCGCTGATGCTCGCCTCGCGGCCCGAGAACCTTCGCAGGTATTCCTCCGGTCGCGGCCGGCCCTCCAGCGACACCGATGCCAGCCACAGCGCGGTCGCCCACCCTTCGGTGACGCTGTGCAGCCGCTGCAGGACGTTCTCGCTCAGCAGCAGGCCACGGTGCCGGCTCATGAACTCGGCCACTTCGGCCTCCGAGAAGCGCAGCAGTTCCATGCCGATCTCGCGGACCTGGCCCAACGCCCTCAACCGGCCGAGCGCCAGGCTCGGCACGACGCGCGCACCGATCACCAGTTGCCAGCCGCGCGGCATGTGTTCGAGCACCTGCCCGATGAAATCCAGCACCGATGAACTGCGCAGGCACTCGAAATCGTCGAGGAACAGCGTGAACGGCCGCGATGACGCGGCGATCCGCTCGATCAGTCCCAGCGCACCGCCTCCCTCCGCGCCCGGACAAGCGGCGTCCGGCGCGGCGCGCGCGACCGCCGCCTCCCAATGCGCGAGAAAGCGGGCCAGATCGTTGTCGGCGTCATCGAGATTCAGCCAGCCATGGGCCAGGCCCGCGGCCTGCAGGCGCCGGGCGTGCTGCAGCATGACCGTCGTCTTGCCGAATCCGGCCGGCGCGTGGACGACCACCAGCCGCACGTTCGCGCCCACGTTCATCCGCTGCGCGACGAGCAGGCGTTCGAGCTGGCTCGGCGCCAGTTGCGGCGCGTGGAGCTTGGAGGCCAGGATGTTCGGAGGCGCAGCGTCCAAGGACACCTCGACGGACGGTAGACGAACGATCGAACGTGTATCACGTCTTCCGGAAGCGACAAAGCCCGGGCAAACGACGCATCGCCCGCGGCCCCGGCGGCCCTTCCGGGCGCGAACGAGGTCACCGCGGTACAGTGTTCGTCGCGCTCGACGCACGACGGACTACCGGCGCATGACGCGGGCGCGAAGGCGCCCCATTCCGCATGAGCGGGGGGAGCCCGTTCGAGACAATGGAGACACGCTCGATGACGACTTCTACCCCGACGTCGATTCCGATGGGGGATCTGCCTGCCTGGCATGCCGCGCGCGGTCGCGGACCGGCGGTCACGATCGATGACCGCACGCTGAGCTGGACCGACCTCGATGCGCGCTCGACGCAGCGGGCTCGCGAGTTCGCTCGCCGCGGTGTCCGCCACGGCGATTTCGTCACGGTGGCGCTGCCGAACGGATTCGGTTTCTACGAGACGACGTTCGCGTTGTGGAAGCTCGGCGCGATACCGAACGTGGTGTCGCCGAAGCTGCCGCCGCCCGAACTGGCGGCGATCATCGAGCTGGCGCGGCCGTCGCTGGTCGTGGTCGACGAGGCCGTCGTGCCCGACGGCGCGGCCGCTTACCGGATATCGGACTCGAGCCATCTCGCGCAGCCGGTCGACCGCCTGCCGTCGGTGGTGTCGCCGAACTGGAAGGCGATGACCAGCGGCGGCAGCACCGGCCGGCCCAAGATCATCGTCGATCACATGCCCGGCGAATACGACCCCTCGGTCGGCTTCCTGCAGCAGCCGGTTCCGGTCACCGCGTTGAATCCGGGGCCGCTGTATCACAACGCGCCCTTCATCACGATGCATCACGCGCTGTTCGGCGGCGGCCACGTGATCGACATGGTTCGCTTCGACGCGCTGCGCGCACTGGAGCTGATCGAGCGCCACCGGGTGCAATGGGTCAACCTGGTACCGACGATGATGCACCGGATCTGGCGATTGCCGGCCGAGCAGCGCGAGCGCTTCGATCTGTCGTCGCTGGTCGCCGTCTGGCAC
This sequence comes from Burkholderiaceae bacterium, assembly GCA_047601745.1. Lineage (GTDB taxonomy): Bacteria > Pseudomonadota > Gammaproteobacteria > Burkholderiales > Burkholderiaceae_E > JAKPAM01. The sequence continues at coordinate 180,689 of JASGIS010000001.1, forward strand.
ATGGCTTCGGCGTGTCCGCCGTGGCTCAAGCAGAACTGGATCGACTGGGTGGGTCCGGAACGCCTGTACGAACTGTACGGCGGCACCGAGCGGCAGGGAGCGACCGTGCTGACCGGCACCGAATGGCTGTCGCATCGCGGTTCGGTCGGCAAGGTGCAGCCCGGTTCACGGCTGCTGGTGCTGGACGCGAACGGGCAGCCGTGCGCGCCGGGCGAGGTCGGCGAGATCTATTTCCTGCCCGATGACGGCCGCAACTCGACCTACCACTATATCGGCGCCGAGGCGCGCACCAGCGGCGATTGGGAATCGCTGGGCGATCTCGGCTACCTGGATGCCGACGGCTACCTGTACCTGGTCGATCGCCGCACCGATCTCATCATCAGCGGCGGCGCCAATATCTATCCGGCCGAGGTCGAGGCCGTGCTGGATGCGCATCCGCGCGTGCTGACCAGCGCGGTGATCGGCCTGCCGGACGATGATCTCGGCCACCGCGTGCACGCGATCGTACAGATCAGCGGCAGCGAGGATGCCGGCTGCAACGCCGACGTGCTGCGCGAGTTCGTCGGCGAACGGCTGGCCCGCTACAAGGTGCCGCGCACGTTCGAGCTGGTCGACTATCCGCTGCGCGACGATGCCGGCAAGGCCCGGCGATCGGCGCTGCGCGAAGCGCGGATGCGCTGAATCCTGCTAAGGACGCGCTGGCTTACCGAGCGCTAGGCGCGCTCGTACAGCGTCACCACGCAGGCGCCGCCCAGGCCGAGATTGTGCTGCAGCGCCAGCCGCGCATCGGGAACCTGCCTCGCGTCGGCCGTGCCGCGCAACTGCTGGACCAGCTCGGTGCACTGCGCGAGGCCGGTCGCGCCCAGCGGATGTCCTTTGGACAGCAGGCCGCCCGACGGATTGGTCACGACCTGGCCGCCGTAGGTGTTGTCGCCGTCGATGACGAACTTCTCGGCGCCGCCCAGCGGGCACAGGCCCAGCGCCTCGTAGCTGATCAGCTCGTTCTGCGCGAAGCAGTCGTGCAGTTCGACGACGTCGATGTCCTGCGGCCCGACGCCGGCGGCCTCGTAGACCTGGTCGGCCGCGGCCCGCGCCATGCTGAAGCCGACGACCTCGCGCATGTCGCCGGCCTCGAAGGTCGTCGGTACGTCGGTCGTCATCGCCTGCGCGCGGATCCGCACGCCCGATTCGATGCCGTGTTTGCGCGCGAACGCCTCCGAGCACAACACGGCCGCCGCCGCGCCGCAGGTCGGCGGGCAGGCCATCAGCCGCGTCATCACGCCGGGCCACATCTCGGGCGAGGCCAGCACCTCGTCCTCGTCGACGACGTTGCGCAGCAGCGCCAGCGGGTTGTTGGCCGCGTGCCGGCTGGCCTTCGCGCGGATCTTCGCGAACGTCGACAGCTTGGTGCCGTACTGCTGCATGTGCGCGAGCCCCGCGCCGCCGAAGTAGCGCAGCGCCAGCGGAATCTCGCCGTGGCCGACGAGCTGCTGCGTCGCCTCGTCGAAGCGATCGAACGGGCTGGGACGGTCCTTGAACACCGCGCCCAGCGCGCCCGGATTCATCTGCTCGAATCCGAGCGCCAGCGCGCACTCGACGGCGCCGCTCTGCACGGCCTGGCGGGCCAGGAACAGCGCGGTCGACCCGGTCGAGCAGTTGTTGTTGACGTTGACGATCGGGATGCCGGTCATGCCGACCTCGTACAGCGCGCGTTGCCCGGCCGTCGAATCGCCGTAGACGTAGCCGACGTACGCCTGCCGGACCTGGTCATAAGCGACGCCGGCATCGGCCAGCGCGGCGCGGGTCGCCTGCGCGGCCATGTCGTAATAAGGCGCGTGTTTGCCAGGTTTGGCGAACGGAATCATGCCGACGCCGGCAACGAGAACGGTAGTCATCAGGAACTCCTCATGAATCGGAATCGTATCGCTTGCCGTCGATCGCCGGTCAATCGCGATCCGATCCGGCGGACCGCTCGCCGAACACCGGCGCGCGCTTGTCGATGAAGGCCTGCACGCCCTCGGCCGCGTCCGCCGAAACGGCACGGCGCAGCAGTTGTTCGCGCTCGAGATCCAGGTGCGCGGCCAGGCCGTGATCGCCGGCACCGTCGCACAGCCGCTTGATGCCGCCCAGCGACGCGCGCGCGCCCGCCGCCAGTTCGCGGGCCAGCGTCGCGGCGGCCGCCGCGAGCGCGTCGGGTTCGTGCAGCTCGTCGACGAGCCCCCATTGCAGGCAGGTCTGCGCCGGAATCGCGCGATTGGTCATCAGCACGTACTTGGCGCGGGCCGCGCCGGCCCGGCGGGCCAGGTAGTACGAGGTGCCCAGGTCCGGGCTCAGCCCGATCGCCGAATACCCGCCGCGCAGCTTCATCGCCGTCGACGCGAGCACGATGTCCGCGCACAGCGCCAGCCCGATCCCGGCGCCGCCGACGGCGCCCTGCACGGCGCTGACGACCGGACAACGCAGTCCGGCCAGCCGCCTGATCGCCGGGTGCAGCGCGGCGATCATCTCGGCCACCAGCGCGTCGAGCCGCCCGCGATTGGCGACGAATTCGCCGATGTCGCCGCCCGCGCAGAACTGGCGTCCCGTCGACGAGATCAGTACGGCGCCTACGTCGGCGACGGCGATCCGGTCGACCGCCTCGGCCAGCGCGATACCGGTTCGCAGGTCCAGCGCGTTCGCGGCGCCGGGACGGTTCATCACGATGTGGCCGACGCCGTGCTCGACGTGCCAGCGCACCGGCGATTCGTCGGACGACGGCGCGTCCGGCGACGGGGATCGACGGTCGGCGTCCGACCGATCGGTTGCGGAATTCATTTCAGGCGACTCCTCTGTCCCGGCCCTGCCAGAAGCGCTGGCGAAGGCTCGTCTTGAGCACCTTGCCGGCGCCCGACAACGGCAACTCGTCGATGAACTCGATCCGGCGCGGGCACTTGTAGCCGGCGATCAGCGTGCGGCAATGCGCGATCAGCGCTTCGGGTTCGGTCCGCGCGCGCGGCTTGCGCACGACGAAGGCCATCACCAGCTCGCCCCACTGGCCATCGGGAATGCCGATCACCGCGCAGGCCGCGACGTCCGGATGCGTGGACAACGCGCTCTCGACCTCGACACTATAGACGTTCTCCCCGCCGGTGACGATCATGTCCTTGATGCGATCGACGATGTAGATATAGCCGTCGTCGTCCATCCGCGCGCCGTCGCCGGTATGCATCCAGCCGCCGCGCAGCGCGGCCGCGGTCTCGGCCGGCTTGTTCCAGTAGCCGAGCATCACGCCGGGTCCGCGCACCGCGACCTCGCCGACCGTATTGCGCGGCACCTCGTTACCCAGCGGATCGACGATGCGCACCTCGTTGCCGATCGCCGCCCGCCCCGCCGACAGATGGCGTCCCTTCGCGCGCCCTTCGTCGCGGTGCATCGTCTGCGTCAGCACGGTCGCCATCGGCGACAGCTCGGTCATCCCGTACAACTGCGTGAAACCGGCCGACGGGAAGGCCGCCATCGCGCGGTCGAGCAGGCCCTCGCCGATCGGCGACGCGCCGTACAGCACGTTGCGGAAATGCTCGAACCGATAGCGGCCGACGTCCGGGTGATCGACGAGCATCCGCAGCATCGTCGGCACCAGCAGCGCTTCGGTCACTTTCTCGTTCTGCATCGCCTCGAGCACCGCCGTCGGTTCGAAGCGCGGCACGATCACGTGGCAGCCGCCGCACGCGAACATCGCGTTCATGAAGCAGCCGTCGGCCAGGTGGAACATCGGCGCCGCATGCAGTCCCACGCAGCCGTGCTGGACCGCGCCCTCGGCGACGACCGCGATCGAGTTCGTGTACAGGCCGCGATGCGGCAGCATGACGCCCTTGGGCGCGCCGGTCGTGCCGCCGGTATAGAACACGCCGGCCAGATCCTCGCCGCCGCGCAGCGCGTCCTCGACCGGATCGGTGTCGGCGAGCAACGCCTCGTAACCGGGCAGTCCGTCCGGCGGCGGCCCGTCGCCGACGTGCACGATCGATTGCAGGCTCGGGCAGCGCTCGCGCAGCGCCGGCACCATCGACACAAACGTGTCGTCGACCAGCAGCACGCGCGTCTGGCAGTCCTCGATCGAATAAGCGATCTCGGCGACGCTCCAGCGCGTATTGATCGGGTTGACGGCGCCGCCGGCCCAGTACACGCCCGGGTAATACTCGAGATACCAGTCGGAATTGAGCGCGAGCATGCCGACGCGGTCGCCGGGCTCGACGCCCAATGTCCGCAGCATGCCGGCCAGCCGGGCCACGCGGTCGATCATCTGCGCGAACGTGCGCCGCCGGCCCTGGAAGACCGAGGCGATCGCGTCCGGTGTCTGCTGCGCGGCACGGCGCAGCCCCTGCGTCAGGTACATCGTCGTCTCCTGGGAGTCCGTCACTGCCGTTCGAGCGAGCGCGCGATGATCTCGCGCATGATCTCGCTGGCGCCGCCGTAGATCCGCTGCACGCGGGCGTCGGCGTACAGCCGGGCGATCGGATACTCGAGCATGTAGCCGTAGCCGCCGAACAACTGCAGGCACTCGTCGACGGCCCGCCCCAGCGTTTCGGTCGTCCACAGCTTGGCGATCGCCGCGGTGTCCGCGTCCATCGTGCCGTCGATCACGCGCTGCACGCAGGCGTCGACGAAGCAGCGCCCGACGGTCGCCTGGCTCTTGACGTCGGCCAGCTTGAAACGCGTGTTCTGCAGCGCGAACAAGGGCTGGCCGAACGCGCGGCGCTCGCGCGTGTAATCGAGCGTCAGCGCCAGCGCCGCCTCGGTCGACGAGATCGCGCTGAGCGCGCACAGCGTCCGTTCATAAGGCAGCTCGGTCATCAGTTGCGCGAAGCCCTTCCCCTCGACGCCGCCGAGCAGGTTGTCGGCCGGTACGCGCACGTCGTCGAAGAACAGCTCGCTGGTGTCGGCGGACTTCTGCCCGAGCTTGTCCAGCACGCGCCCGACCGTGAACCCCCGGGCATCGCGGGTCTCGAGCAGCAGCAGCGAGATGCCCTTGCCGCCGGCCTCGGGCTCGGTCTTGGCCACGACGATGACCAGGCCGGCCATCGAGCCGTTCGAGATGAAGGTCTTGCTGCCGCTGATCCGGTATTCGTCACCGTCGCGGTCGGCCCGCGTCCGGATCCGCTGCAGATCCGATCCGGCGCCCGGCTCGGTCATCGCGATCGCGCCGATCATCTCGCCGCGCGCCATCGCCGGCAGGTAGCGCTGTTTCTGCGCCTCGGTGCCCTGGCGCAGCAGATAGTGCGCGCAGATCTGATGAACGCTCAGGCCGAACCCGTAGTCGCCGGCATGAGCGAGTTCCTCGGCCAGCACCGCGACGTGCGCGAAAGTTCCGCCGCCGCCGCCGTACTCGGCGGGCACGTCGGCCAGCAGCAGCCCCAGCTCGCCGGCCCGCGTCCACACTTCGCGGTCGACGTGCTGCTGCCGCTCGAAGCGCTCGCGATGCGGCGTGATCATCTCGGCGACGAAGCGCCGGACCGTCTCGCGGTACAGATCCAGTTCGGCGTCTCGCGAGGACGCGGTGGACGGCGCGGGCGCCGATATCGAATCGATCGTCGTCATCGTGGTTTCTCCTCGACCGGCGCGTACTGTTCGACGAGCCGGAACTTCTGTACCTTGCCGGTCGGCGTGCGCGGCAGCGCGTCGTCGCGAATCAGCACGCGCTTGGGCGTCTTGAAGCCGGCCAGCGACGCGCGGCAATGCGCGATCACTTCGGCCTCGCTGACTTTCCGGCCATCGTGCGGCACGACGATCGCCGTCACCACCTCGCCCCACAGCGGATCGGGCAGGCCGACGACCGCGCAATCGGCGACGCCGTCGCAGCCGAGGATCGCCTCCTCGACCTCGCCGGCGTGCACGTTCTGCCCGCCGGTGACGATCACGTCCTTCAGCCGTCCGTTGATGTACAGGTAACCCTCGTCGTCGAGCCGGCCGAGATCGCCGGTATGCAGCCAGCCGTCCCGGAAGGTCTCGGCGGTCTTCCCGGGGTTGTTGAAATAGCCGGCGACGGTGCCCGGCGAACGGCCGATCACCGCGCCGGTCTGCCCGACCGGCACGTCGCGGCCGGCCTCGTCGACGATACGCAGCTCGGCGAACAGGATCGGGCGGCCCACCGAATCCGGACGCCGCACGCGGTCGCGCGGCGTGCTGACGACCAGCGTGCTGGTCTCCTGCATGCCGTAGTACTCGTAGATCTGCGGACAGACCCGCGCCTGGATCCCTTCGCGCACCGGCGCCGGCAGCAGCGAACCGGCGAACACGATCCCGCGCAGCGAATGCAGGTCGCTGCGCGCGAGCGCCGGGCTGGCCAGCAGCATCGCCCCCATCGTCGGCACCAGGTTGACCATCGTCACCTGCTCGGCCTCGATCAGCCGCAGCGCTTCGCCGACGTCGAAGTTCATCAGCACGTTGCGGTTACCCCAGATCAAGCCGCAGGCGACCCACGCGAAGCCGACGCGGCCGTACATCGGGAACACCGTCATCAGCACGTCGCGCTCGTCGACGTGCAGCGCCTGGAACATCGGCAGGAACGACGCCGCGTTGTAGTGCGAGATCAGGTAGCACTTGGGCAGGCCGGTCGTGCCCGAGGTCAGGTTGAAGTAATACGGATCGTGCTCGTCGATGTCGATCCCCGGATCGTCGCTGCCGGCGCCCGCGCACAGTTCGTCATAGTCGAGGATCGGACCGTCACCGCCGGCCGTCGCGCCGTCCGGCCCGGCGCCGCCGGCCGGTTCGCCCAGCGCGATCACCCGCCGCTCGCCGGACAGGCCCTCGCGCACGACCGGCAGCGCGTCCGCGAAGCGGCGCTCGACGATCAGCGCGCAGGCGCCGACTTCACCGACCAGCGCGCGCATCTCGACCGGCGCCAGCCGATAGTTGAGCGGCAGGCCGACCAGGCCCGTGCGCGCGATCGCCAGGTAAATGTCGACGACCTCGATGCGATTGGTGCTCAGGAAGGCGACGCGGTCGCCCTTTCGCAGGCCCAGCGCGAGCAGCGCGTTGGCCAGCCGGTTCACGCGCTCGTCGAGCTGCCGGAACGTGAAGCGCCGGCCGGTCGGCGCGCAGTAGAACGCCTGCTGTCCGCCGTAACGGATCGCTGCCGTCGTCAGCAGGTTGCCGACGCGCATGTGGCCCAGCGCGCGACTGCTATCGCTCATCGCTTACCCTCCTTCAGCCGCGTCCGCCGCCGTCGCGCGCACGCGACTTGGCGGCGAAGGCTTCGATCGCCTGCTTGTGGAACGCATCGGAGAAGCACTCCTTCTCCAGCGCCAGCGAGGTGTCGAGCACCAGGTTGACCGAATCGCGCAGATGCTTGTTCAGCGACGCCTTGGTCGAGCGGATCGCCATCCGCGACCCGTTGGCCAGCCGCTGCGCCATCGCCTGCGCGTGCGACAGCAGCTCGCCGGCCGGCACGACGTGATTGACGAGCCCGATCCGGTCGGCGTCGCGGGCGGTCAGCGCATCGCCGGTCATCAGCAGTTCCTTGGCGCGCGACAGGCTGGTCAGCAGCGGCCAGATCGCCGCGCCGCCGTCGCCGGCCGTCACGCCGATCCGCACGTGCGGGTCGGCGATCTTCGCGTCGTCGGCCATGTAGATGACGTCGCAGAACAGCGCCAGCGTCGCGCCCAGCCCGGCCGCGACGCCGTTGATCGCCGCGATGATCGGCTGCGGCACTTCGATCATGTCGACGATGATCTTGCGCGCCTCGATGAACAGCGCGTCGAGCTGCGCCGGCGTGATATGGCGAAACCACTCGATGTCGCCGCCGGCCGAGAACGCCCGGCCTTCGCCGGTCAGCACCACGGCCTCGACCTGCGGATCGGCGGCGATCAGCGGAAACACCTGCGACAGTTCGTTGTGCAGCATCGCGTCGACGGCGTTCAAGGCCTGCGGACGATCGAAGCGGACCGTCAGGACCTTGCCGTCGCGGTCGAATCGCAAGGTCTCGAATTGTTCATAAGCGTTCTTCAGCAAGGCGGTCACGATGACTCCTGGGGATGAATGAAGGTCGAAACGGTTGGCCGGCGCTCAGCCGGCGGTCACGCCGCCGTCGACCGGAAAGGACGCGCCGGTCACGTACGAGGCGCGCGGCGAGCACAGCCAGGCGACCATGTCGGCGACCTCCTGCGGGGCGGCGAGCCGGCGTATCGCCGCGCGCGCCAGGCCGGCCTCCAGCTTGCGCCCGGTGAAGATCGTGTCGGGGCCGGTCGTCATCGGCGTGTCGATGTAGCCCGGGCAGACCGCATTGACGCGGATGCCGTCGCGCCCGCCCTCGAACGCCGCCACCTTGGTCAGGCCGATGACGCCGTGCTTGGACGCGCAGTACGCGGACCCGCCATAAGCGCCGCGCAGACCCATGATCGACGCGGCATTGACGATCGCGCCGCCGCCCGAGCGCTTGAGCGCCGGCATCTCGACGCGCAGGCAGTTGAAGACGCCGGTCAGGTTCACGTCGAGCACGCGCCGCCACTGCTCGAGGCTGTGCTCGGTCGTCAGCAGCGGGTAGCCGGGAACGCCGGCGTTGTTGAAGGCCGCGTCCAGGCGCCCCCATCGATCGCAGGCGGCCGCGACCATCGCCGCGCAGTCGTCCTCGTTCGCGACGTCGGCGCGCACGGCGATCGCCCGTTCGCCGCTCGCGTCGATGTCGGCGGCGCAGGCCCGGGCGGCGTCCTCATCGAGGTCGGCCGCGACGACGCGAAAGCCGTCGCGGGCCAGCGCCAGCGCCGCCGCCCGGCCGATGCCCGAGCCCGCGCCGGTGACGACCGCCACCCGCGCCTCGGCGTTCGCGTTCGGATTCGGATTCGCGTCCATCACGTCCCCTTGCCCAGCAGCGGGCACGACGACGCGGAGACTGGGCGCCAGCTCTGCTCGGGCGGCACGGTCTGCAGGATCTTGTACAGGTCCCACTCGCCGGTCGATTCGGCCGGGGTCTTGACCTGCGCGATGTACGACGGCCGCATGACCCGTCCGTCCTCGCGGATCCGCACGTCTTTCGAATAGAAATCGTTGACCGGGATCTCGCGCATCTTCACGCGGATGACGTCCGGATCCTTGGTGCCCGCCGCCTTGACGGTCTTCAGGTAATGCGCGACCGCGCTGTAGGTGCCCGCGTGCGCTTCGACCGGCATCGCCTTGTTGCGCGCGTAGAAACGCTTGGCGAAGGCCCGGGTCTCGTCGTTCATGTCCCAGTAGAACACGCTCGCGAAGGTCGTGCCCTGCGCGGTCTGCAGGCCCAGCGCCCGCACGTCGTTGGTCAGCAGCGTCAGCGCCACCAGCTTCTGGCCCGAGGCGCTCATCTGGAATTCGCGCCACTGCTTGATCGAGTTCGTCGTATCGGTGATCGCGTTGGCCAGCGCGACGACCTTGGCCTTCGAGCCCGAGGCCTGCATCAGGAACGACGAGAAATCGGTGTTGTTCGACGGATGCTTGACGGCGCCGACGACCTTGCCGCCCGCGTTCTTGATCGCCTGCCGCGCATCGGCCTCCAGCGCCTGGCCGAACGCGAAATCGGCGGTCACGAAGAACCAGGTGTCGTCGCCCGCCCGGGTCAGCATCGCCGGCACGCTGCTGGCGAACATGTAGGTGTCCTGGCTCCACTGCGTGCCGTACGGCGAACACGCCTTGTCGGTGAAGATCGAGCTGGACGCGCCGACGAAGAACACCAGCTTCTTCTGCGTGCGCGCCAGCTCCTGCACGCCGAGGCCGACCGCGGAGTTGCCGATGTCGGCGACCACGTCGACGCCTTCGCTGTCGAACCATTTGCGGGCCGTGGCCAGGCCGACGTCGGGCTTGCTCATGTGATCGGCGAACACCAGCTCGATCTTGCGGCCCAGCACTTCGCCGCCGAAATCCTCGATCGCCATGCGCGCGGCGTCGACCGACCCCTCGCCCAGCGATGAGGACAGGAAGCCCGTCATGTCGGTCAGCACGCCGATCTTGACCGGACCGTCGCCGGCCGCATGCGCGGAGCCGGCCAGCAGCGCGAAAGCCAGCGGCCAGGCCGCGACTCGCTTGTTCATCGATGTGTCTCCTCGTCGTCTTTTCGTAGTGACGGGGGCGCCGGAGGTTCGGCCCTTCGCCGCGCGAAGGGGTCGGCGCCCGCCTCGTCGCCATCGTCGCGCCGGCGGGCCGCGGCGGCCTCGTTCGAAAGGACGATTTTCGAGCGGCGAAGCGAAGACGGCGAGGCGGGCGGCGAATCCGGCGGCGGTGAATCCGGCGGCGGTGAATCCGGCGGCGGTGAATCCGGTGCGGAGAATCAGCCGATCAGGCCGCGCTCGCGGGCCAGCGCCACCGCGTGCGTGCGGCTGTGCGCGCCCAGCTTGCTGTTGATGCTGCGCAGATGCGCCTTGACGGTCGTCTCGGACACGAACAGCCGGTCGGCGATCGCGCGATTGCGCAGCCCGCGGGCCAGCAGCTCCAGCACCTGCCGTTCGCGCTCGGACAGCAGGTTGTCGGCCGGCCCGGGCGTCGCCGCCGTCACGACCGCTGCCGTCGCCGCCGGCGCAGCCGTCGTCGCCCGCGTCTCGGCCGGCGGCTCGGCATCCGGCCGCACCGCCGGCGCCAGCAGGCGGTCGGCGAACGCGGTCAGCGCCGCGGTCTCGCGGGTCTCGGCCAGCGTCGGGCGCAGCTCGGCCACGCGCGCCAGCAACGCCGGCCCTTCGTCGACGAAACAGCGAACGAAGCCCTCGGCGGCCGCCGCCCGCAGCGCCTCCTGCAGCCGACGCGCGCCGGCCGCGGCGTGGCCGGCCGCCCACAGCGCCTCGGCCAGCAGCGCGTTCAGCTTCAGCGCGCGCCGATGCCGATGCAGCGCTCGCGCCTGCGCGAGCAGGGCCTTCAACGGCGCGACCACGGCCTCGGCGTGCCCGGTCCGCAGGCGCCAGCGCAGCATCGCCACCTGCGGGTCCTCGCATTCGTTGGCCTGCGTGACCAGCCCTTCGAAAGGCTGCCAGACCGAGGCGTCGGAGGCCGCGGCGATCTGGTCGCGCGCCGCCGGCGCGTCGCCGGACAGCAGCGCGATCCGCGCGCGCTCGAGCCGCGCGGTCGCGACCATCCTGGGCAGCGACTCGCGATGGCCGACGAGTTCCATCGCCGTCAGCCAGCGCGTGGCGCGCGCACCGTCGCCGTTGGCGAACGCGATCCGCGCCGACACCGCGTAGGCGGTCATCAACTGGTCGGGCGCCGCCGCCTCCTCGAGCATCGGCAGATACAGCCGCAGCAGGCGCTCGGCTTCGTCCAGTTCGTCGCCTTCGTACAGCGCCTCGGCCAGGAACGCCGCGGCGACCGTACGGCTGGCGGCGGGCGCCGAGAACGCCGGATCGCGCCCGGCGAGCGCGGCCCGGAAACGCGCGACCGCGTTCAGCCGGCGCCCCTGCGCCATGTCGATCGCTCCCTCGAGGCACGACGCCATCGGCGCGATGAACGACTCGCCGACCGGTTCGACGATCCGGCGCGCCTGCGCGAGGAAACGCCCGGCCTCGTCGAAACGATTGTGCGCGAGCAGACAGAAACCGTACGAGGCGCCGAGCATCGCCCGCGAGAACGATCGCGACGACGCTTCGTCGAGCAGGCATTGCTGCCACAGCGCCGACGAGGCCTTGACGGCGTCGCTCATCGCCAGCATGAACGCTCGGACCGCCCGCGTGTCGGCGGCCAGGCTACCCGGCCCCGGCGGCCCGTCGGCCTCGCGCGAGTCGATCGCATCGAGCAGCCGCCGGCTCTCGCGATAGTGATGGTTCAAGGTCAGCGCCCACGCGAAGACCAGCGCCAGCGCCGGAAAATCCAGCAGCCCCGCGGCGCCGTCCGTCCCCGCCCTCTCTCCCGCCGGCCCGCCGCCGGACCCCGACCCCGACCCCAGCCCCGGCCCGGACCCCGATCTCGGCCCCGGCTGCGCGCGATCGGCCTGCTCGGCCGACCACGGCCGCACGCTCGCGTACCAGCGCGCCAGCGTGCGCGCCCGGCCCTGCCACAGCAGCGTCTCGGCGTGCTCGGCCAGCATCGGCAGCAGGTCCAGCGTCTGGCCGGCCTGCAGCAGATGTTCGATCGCCGGCGTCGGCCTGCGCTGCGCGAGCCACCAGTCGGCCGCGCGACGGCACAGGCGCACGAACGCCGCCGGATCCGACTGCCGCAACTGGCTGCGCAGGAAGTCGGCGAACAGCGGGTGATAGCGGTACCACTGCCCGTCCCGGTCCTGCGGCACGAGGAACAGGTGCGCGCGCTCGATCGCCGTCAGCATCCGCTGCGAATCCTCGCGTTCGAGCACCGCGTCGCACAAGGGGGCGCCGAACGACTGCAGCACGCTGCTGTGCAGCAGGAAACGCCGGATCGACGCGTCCTGCTTCGCCAGCACGTCCTCGATCAGGTAATCGGTGATCGACGCGTGCGCGCCGTCGAAGGTCTGCACGAAGGCCTGCGGATCGTCGCGCCCCTGCAGCGCCAGCGACACCAGCCACAACGCGGCCGGCCAGCCCTCGGTGCGCCGGTGCAGCAGGCCGATGTCGACGTCGCGAAGCGCGAAGCCCTTCTGCTGGCGCAGGAACGACGCCGTCTCCTCGGTCGAAAAACGCAGCCGCGCCGCCGGAATCTCGATCAGCCGGCCGTGCGCGCGCAGCCGGCCCAGGCCGATGTCCGGAACCGTTCGCGAGCCGATCACCAGTTGCCCGCTGGCCGGCAGGTAGTCGATGATCTGGCGGACCAGCGCGTTGGCCAGCGGACTTTCGATCAGCTCGAAATCGTCGAGGAACAACACGAACGGACGCGCGATCGACGACAGCCGCGACGCGACGTCGAGCAGCGTGCCGGCGTCCGGCGCGTCGCCGGCCGCCGGCGGCAATGCCTCGTCGATCGCCCGCAGCGCCTCGCCCAGGTAGCGCAGCAGACGGGACAGATCGTTGTCGGCGCGATCGAGCGTCAGCCAGCCCGTCGCCACGCCCCGATCACGCAGTTGCGCGTAGTACTGCAGCATCGCCGTGGTCTTGCCGAAGCCGGCCGGACCGTGCACGAGCAGCAGCGCGGCGTCGGGCGCCGCGTGCATCTGCTCGAGCAGCGACGTGCGCGGTACCGGTCGCGGCGAGCTCAACCGGGGAGTCAACTTGGCGGTGGCGATCGTCTTCATCGTCAGCGGCGATCGGATCGATGTCGGGTGACCGCGTCGCGTTCCGTTTTCTGCAACGAGCGGGGCCCGTGCCCCGGATCCCGCGTCGACGGGCCGTCGAAGCCTAGCACGCGCGGTGCCGCGCGGTGCCGCGCGCCGGCACGAGCCGGCCGCGACCGACGCCGCCCCTCTTTCCCTGGCGAAACGGGCGCTGGCATGATGACGAAAGACCGCCGCCGCACGACGGACAACACGCAGACGGAGACTCCCATGCCCACGACCCTCGGCATCATCCCGCAAGACGGCCTGTCGCACGTCGCCGGCCCCACCGACATCCCGCTGTCGACCGCGACGATCGCCGGCCTGCTCGACGACACCGTCGCGCGCTGGCCCGATCGGCCCGCGGTCGTCTTCCGCGAAAGCGGCACGCGCTGGACCTGGGCGGCGTTTCGCGACCAGGTCGACCACCTGGCGGCCGGGCTGCAATCGCTGGGCATCAAGCCCGGCGACCGGCTGGGCATCTGGTCGCCGAACCGCGCCGAATGGCTGCTCGCGCAGTTCGCCACCGCGCGCATCGGCGTAATCCTCGTCAACATCAATCCCGCCTACCGGCAGGCCGAGCTCGAATACGCGCTGAACCTGTCGGGCTGCGTGGCGATCATCACCGCCGAGCGCCTGAAGACCTCGGACTACCTGGCGATGCTGCAGGCGCTCGCGCCCGAGCTGGCCGACGCCGACCCCGGCCGGCTGCGGGCGGCGCGACTGCCCGATCTGCGCCTCGTGATCCGGATGGGCGAAGCCCGCACGCCGGGCATGCTCAATGTCTCCGACGTGCTGGCCGCCGGCCGCAACACGCTGCTGCGCCCGCCGGTGCTCGACTGTCACGACGCGATCAACATCCAGTTCACCAGCGGCACGACCGGCAACCCCAAGGGCGCCACGCTCACGCATCACAACGTCGTCAACAACGGCCGTTTCATCGCCCGCGCGATGCGGCTGACCGAACAGGACTCGCTGTGCATCCCGGTGCCGCTGTACCACTGTTTCGGCATGGTGCTCGCGGTGCTCGCCTGCGTGTCGGTCGGCGCCAACATGGTCTTCCCCGGCGAATCCTTCGATCCGGTCGCCACGCTGGCCGCCGTCGCCGACGAACGCTGCACCGCGCTGCACGGCGTGCCGACGATGTTCATCGCCGAACTCGATCATCCGGATTTCGCGCGCTACGACCTGCACTCGCTGCGCACCGGCATCATGGCCGGGTCCCCGTGCCCGATCGAAACGATGAAGCGCGTCGTCAGCGAGATGCACATGAGCGAGGTGACGATCGCTTATGGCATGACCGAGACCAGCCCGGTCTCGTTCCAGAGCTCGACCGACGACCCGCTGGACCGGCGCGTCACCACCGTCGGCCGCGTGCAGCCGCACCTCGAAGTCAAGCTCGTCGATGGCGAAGGCCGAACGGTGCCGGTCGGCGAACGCGGCGAGCTGTGCACGAAAGGCTACTCGGTGATGAAGGGTTACTGGGGCGACGAGGCGCGCACCCGCGAGGCCGTGCGCGACGGCTGGATGTACACCGGCGACCTGGCGATCCTCGACGCCGACGGTTATTGCAACATCGTCGGCCGCGTCAAGGACATGGTGATCCGCGGCGGCGAGAACGTCTATCCGCGCGAGATCGAGGAGTTCCTGTTCCGGATGCCGCAGGTGCAGTCGGTGCAGGTGTTCGGCGTGCCCGACCCGAAATACGTCGAAGAGCTGTGCGCGTGGATCGTCGTCAAGCCGGGCCAGACCTGCACCGAGCAGCAGGTGCGCGACTTCTGCCGCGACCAGATCGCGCACTACAAGGTGCCGCGCTACATCCGCTTCGTCGACGAGATGCCGATGACGATCACCGGCAAGGTACAGAAGTTCGTGATGCGAGAGCGGATGATCGACGAGCTGAAGATCGACGTCGGCCGGACCGCTTAGTATCGGGCGGACCACCTGGCGCCGAATCGACTGCCCCGGCGCCGCGCCGCCGGCCCCGCCGGGCCGTTCGCGAACCGCACGTCGTCGGCGACTGGACTCGTCAGCCCGCCGGTCAACCCGCCGAGATGCCGCCGTCGATGCTGTAACACGCGCCGGTGATGAACCGGCTCTCGTCGCTGAGCAGGAACAGCGCCAGTTGCGCGACCTCCTGCGGCGTACCGTAGCGCCCGGCCGGAATCGCCGATGCGAACTTTGCCTTCGCGCGGTCGCCATCCCCCGGCACCGCGCCTTGCTCGATCGAGCGCATCATCCGCGTCTCGATCGGCGACGGATGGATCGTGTTGACGCGCACGCCGCTGGCCGCCACTTCCTTGGCCGCCGAGCGCATCAGCCCGACCACCGCGTGCTTGCTGCCCGAGTACGCCGACAGGCCCGGCGAGCCGCGGAACCCGGCGACCGACGAGGTGATCGCGATGCTGCCGCCGCCCCCGCGCTGCATGACCGGAATCGCGTACTTGAGCCCCAGGAAGACGCCCCGCACGTTGACCGCGAACACGCGATCGAACATGTCGACCGGATACTCGGTCAGCGGCGAGACGCGCCCTTCGATGCCGGCGTTGGCGAAGAACGCGTCGAGCCGCCCGTGGCGCGCGACGACCGCCGTCACCACTTCGCGCATCTGCGCATCGTCGGACACGTCCGCGGCCAGCGAGGTCACGGCGGGGTGGTCGATCTCGCGCAGCGCCGCTTCGAGCGCCGCGTCGTCGAGATCGACGATCACCACCTTCGCGCCTTCGTCGGCGAACAGCCGCGCCGCCGCCGCGCCGATGCCGCCTGCGCCGCCGGTGATCAACGCGACCTTGTCCTTCATTCGATCCATGTTCGTCTCCTGTCGGAAAGCCGATCCTGTGGGGATCGTTCGCTCGTATCGTAGCAAGCCCGGTTCGGGAGACGACCCCCGCGATCTCACGAAACGGGACGCCGCATCAGGCCCGCGTCGATGAAGCCCTCGAACTCCGCGCGCAACGCGCTCTTCAGTTCCTGCATCGCGCGACTGACGGGCCTGCCGCGCAACACGCCGATCTGCCGCAGCGTATCGAAGCCGCGAATCGGGATCCCCCGGATCCGTCGCTTCTCGATCCGCCCGAGCAGCACCGAATTGGGCACGACCGCATAACCCCACCCGCACGCGGCGAGGGTCCGGATCGCCGGCGAGCTTTCGACGAAAACGCTGGTGTTCAGCCGCGGCGCGACCTCGGGAGCGAACTGCCGCAGGCTCTGCAGCGTCATCGGCGGCATCAGCAGCGGCAAACCGACGAGCGCGCTCACCGGAATCGACTGCCGCGACAGGACCGGATCGCCGATCCGTCCGACGAGGATCATCTGCTCGACCGCGACCGGCTCCAGGTCGATGTAGTCGCTGGTGCTGGCGCCGCCCATCACGGCGACGTCGACGGTGCCCGACAGCAGGCGGCTCGATGCGTCGTGCCACAAGCCCTCGCTGAGCTCGACGCGTACCTTCGGGTTGCGCTTCAGGAACTTGTCCAGCAACGGCTCGAACAGCAGTTGCCCGATGCTGGACGGCGTCATCAGCCGCACCGCGCCCAGCAACTCCTTGTTCTGGGCCAGGATCTCGGTCCGCGCCTCGTCCACCTGCGACAGGATGAACTTCGCGCGCTCCAGCAGGATCTTTCCGGAATCGCTGAGCGACACGCCGCGCGCGCCGCGATCGAACAGCACGCCGCCGAGCTCCTCCTCCAGATCCTTGACGTGCCGGCTCAGCGCCGACTGAGCGATGTGAAGCACGTCCGCCGCGGCGCTGAAGCTGCCGGCCTGCGCGATGACGACGAAGTAACGCAACTGCCGCAGGTTCATCGAATATCTCGAAATGGCATGGCTAGGTCGATAATAACGTATTTGTAATATACATAAGCGGTCTCCAGAATTCATGTCCATCGCGGCCGCGCCCGATGGCAACGCCGCACCGAACACGCTTATCAAGGAGACCCGCCGATGTCGCAAGTCGAATCCACCCCGGTCGTCGTCATCGGCGGCGGCCCCGTCGGCCTGGCGATGGGGCTGCTGCTTCATCGACACCGGATCGATTGCATCGTCGTCGAGCGCGAGCGCGGCACCACCGACCATCCGAAGTCGCGCGGCTGCTGGATCCGCACGATGGAACTCTTCCGGCAGTGGGGCATCGAGCAACGGATTCGCGCCCGCGGCCTGCCCGACGACTCCGACATGTTCGTGTTCGTCGAGAGCCTTTCCGGCCATGAATACGGCCGCACGCGCCCCGAGCCCCGCCACGACCTGACGCCCGCGTGGAAATGCCTGGTCGCGCAGGATGCGGTCGAGGAGGAGCTTTGCGAAGCGCTGCGCGGCTCGCCGCATGCGTCGATACGCTTCGCCACCGAATGCGTGTCGATCGAGCAGGACGACGACGGCGTCCTGGTACGGGTCAGGGCGATCGATGGCGGCGAGCAGAAGACCATTCGCGCCCGTTATGCGATCGCCGCCGACGGCGCGGGCAGCCAGACGAGAAAACAGGCCGGCATCGCCATGCAGGGCCCCGCCAACCTGGCGCTGATGGCCAACGACTATTGGAAGGCCGACCTGTCGAGCATTCCGATCGCCGGCAAGGCGGCGATCTTCCGGATCGTCCCGCGTGACGGCAACGAACCGTCGTCGACGATCCTGAACACCAACGGCAAGGATCGCTGGCTGACCGTCACGCAGATCGGCGGGCCGAACGACGAACGCCCGTCGCCCGGCAGCGATGAGGACGTCGTCGCGATGGCGCGCCGGCAGGTGGGCATCCCCGATCTGGACGTCCAGGTCATCAACCGGTCGATCTGGCGGGTAAGCAGGCAGGTGGCGGAAACGTTCGGCCGCGGCCGCGTGTTCCTCGTCGGCGACGCCGCGCACCGGTTCCCGCCCACCGGCGGGTTCGGCCTGAACTCCGGCGTGCAGGACGCGCACAACCTGGCGTGGAAGCTGGCATTCGTGCTCAACGGCCACGCTTCCGAGCGCCTGCTCGATTCCTACGACGCCGAACGCCGGCCGGTCGCCGAATCGAACGCCGACTTCAGTCTCGGCAACCGATACCGGTACGAGCACGCGCAGCAGGCCTGCCTTTCGGGCAACGAGGATCGCATCCGCTTCTGGCTCGACGACATGGACAACCACCTGCACAGCGTGGGCCAGGCGCTGGGGTTCACTTATGTCTCGGACGCCGTCATCCAGGACGGCACCGTGGCCAAGCCGTTGAACTCGCGCGTCTACGTGCCGTCCGACCGGCCCGGCGGCCGCTTTCCGCACCTGTGGCTCGATTCGGCGCGAAAACAGTCGACGCTCGACTGGTTCGACAAGGAGTTCGTGCTGGTGGCCGGACCGCTCGGCGATGCGTGGGTCGCGGCGGCGCGCGAGGTCGCTCGGAAGATGGCGATCCCGCTGAGCGCCCGGACGCTGCCGGCCGTCGAGACCGATACCGGGATCCGGATCGGACTGCGGGGCGCGGCGCTCGTGCGTCCCGACGGACACGTCGCGTGGCGGATGCCATGGCTCGCCAACGACCCGGCCGGCGCGCTGACGCAGACGCTGCAGGCGATCCTGAAATGAACGCGATCCGAGGCGTCGACCACGTGACGCTGCGTTGCGCACCCGCGCAACTGCCGTCGGTCCAGGCCTTCTACGAACGCGTCATCGGACTGCGCGCCGGCCCGCGCCCGCCGTTCGATTTTCCGGGCGCGTGGCTCTACGCCGGCGACGTCGCGCTCGTGCATCTGGCCGCGGTGCTCGACGCCCCGATCCGAACCGCTTCGGCGATCGCTTCGAGCCGGCCTGCAGCCGGCGAGGCGACCGGCTACATCGATCATTTCGCGCTGCGCATCGACGCCGCGGTGCCCGACTTCCGGGCGAGACTGCGGGACTCGGGCGTGCCGTACGCGGAAGCGCCGGTTCCCGGCCTGCCGCTGCACCAGATCTTCGTCGTCGATCCGCTGGGCGTGAAGGTCGAACTGAACTTCGTCGTCGAGCAGACCGCTCCGATGGCCGGACGGGAGGACCGATGAGCAAGGACTTCATCCAGATCAGCGCGAACGGATTGTCGATCGGCTGCGCGATCCGGGGACAGGGCGAACCGCTCGTGCTGATCCACGGCGGCGAGGCCGATCATTCGATGTTCGACCGATTGGCCGCCGAACTGGCCGGCGATTTCAAGGTCTTCGCGTACGACCAGAGGGATTCGGGAAAGACGCGCGATCTGACCGAACCGCCTCGTCCTTATGGGCTGGCGGAGATGGGCGACGACGTCGCCGCGTTGATCGAAGCGCTCGGTCATCGCCGCGCGCACGTGCTGGGCACGTCGCTGGGCGGCCACGTCGCGCAGGTCTTCGCCGCACGCCATCCGGATCGCGTCGACAAGCTGATCCTGTCCAGCACCTGGCCGGCCGGTCACGGCCTGCAGACGGTCAATCCGGCGGTCGCGCGGCAACTCGCCGCCTGGCGCGAGGACGCGACCACGCACGCACCGGACATCGCCGGCCTGTTCTTCACGCCGGCCTATCTCGCCGAGCATCCGGAACGCATCGAGATGTTCCGCAACAGTCGCCGCACGCCGGAACAGGCCCGGCGGCGGGCCGGCCTGCTGGGAACGCCGTATCCGATCGACGACGGCGGGATCGGCGCGACGACGCTGCTGCTGATCGGCGGCGCCGATGCGCTGGTGCCGGCCGCGGGAACGCTCGCGGTCGCGCGGATGCTGCGCCGCTACGAGACCCGGACGATGGAGGGCGTGAGCCACGTATCGGCGATCCAGGCGCCGTCGACGGTCGCGAAGATCGTCGGCGAGTTCCTGCGATCCGAATGACCGTCGCGATCCAGATCATCAGAGGAGACAGGATCATGGACAGCAACAGGCGCACCTTCGCGATGTCGATGGTTGGATTGGCCGTGGGAGCCGCGAGTCGTTCCGCTTCCGCCGAGCCCGCGCAAACCTGGCCTTCCCGGCCGGTAACGCTCGTCACCCCGTTCCCGCCGGGCGCCGGCTCCGATTACCTGCGGCTGCTCGCCGAGAAGCTCACCGACTCGTTCGGCAAGCCGTTCATCGTCGACAACCGGCCGGGCGCGACCGGCGTGATCGGCACGCAACTGGTCGCCAACGCAAAGCCCGACGGATACACGTTCCTGATGGGATCCAACAGCAGTCACGTGATCGCGCCGATGCTGCTGGAGAAGAAGCCTTATGACCCGATCACCGACTTCGAACCGATCTCGATGATCATGCGCTACCCGCTCGTATTGGTCGTGACCCCGACGCTGCCGTTCGAGTCGATCACCGAACTGATCGGCTACGCGGTGAAGAATCCGGGCAAGCTGAACTATGCGTCGATCGGCCAGGGAAGCGGCACGCATCTGGCCGCCGAATGGTTCAAGCACGAGGCGGGCGTCGACATCGTGCACGTCCCCTACAAGGGCGTCGCCCAGGCGCAGACGGCGGTGATGTCCGGCGAAGTGCAGATGTGGTTCGACGGCCCCCGATCGGCGCTCCAGTTCGTGCGGACGGGCCGCCTGCGGGCGCTCGCGGTCACCGGCCCCGAACGCGTGCCCGCACTGCCCGACGTGGCGACGATGAAGGAGGCGGGATTGCCGAGCATGGATCCGCGGATCTGGATCGGACTGTTCGCTCCGAAGGGCACGCCGCGACCGATCCTCGACAGGCTCGGCGACGAGGTCCGGCGCGTCGTCCGGGTTCCGCAGGTCAGGACGTTCATCGAAGCGGAGGGCACGGCGGAGGTCGTCGGCGGCTCGCCGACGCAGCTTGCCGAATACATACGGAAGGAAGCCGGGGACTGGAAGGCGCTGATCGATAAGCTGGGGATCAGACTGGAGTGAAGCGGGACCGCCATGACCCCGCTTCCGGCCGGACGGGCGCCGCGTCACCGGCACATCACCGGCACATCACCGGCACGGCGCCGGCACGATGCCGGCACGATGCCGGCCGAAGACTAAGCGCTCAAACCCAGCGTGTGATGCGTCTCGTTGATCCGGTGGATCGTGAAGGCGTCGCCGTCGACGGTGATCTCATTGACGCAGCAAGGCTCTTGCTTGATCCGCCAGTAGCGGGACAGCGGCAGGCCCAGGCACTGCAGCAGCAGCACGCGGTTGATGCTGTCATGCCCGACGAGGACGACGGTCCGGCCGGCGTGGTGCCGAAGCACGAGCTGCAAGACCTTCAGCGCGCGCACCAGCACGTCGGCCAGCGTCTCGCCGCCGGGAATCACCGCCAGATCCGGCGCGTCGAACCAGGCCCGCGCCTCGTCGGGCCAGCGCGAGCGGACCTCTTCGTGGGTCAGCCCCTGCCATTCGCCGTAGTCGATGTCGGCCAGCGCTTCGAGCACCTCGGTGCGCGCGCCGGCCGCCTCGGCGATCGCGCCGCCGGTGTGCATGCAGCGCGACAGCGGACTCGTATGGATGAGGTCGGGCTTCCAGCTCTGCGCGATCCGTCGTCCGAGCGCCTTCGCCTGCCGTTCGCCGAGCGGCGACAACGCCAGTTCGGCCCGGCCGCGAAAGCGCTCGGGGGCGATCCAGTCGACATGCCCGTGACGGGCGAGAATGATTCGGGTCGTCATCTGTCGTGCTCTCCTGTGGTGTCATCGAACGAATGCCGCGCAGCCCGCCTCAACGACGAAACCCATGCGAAACGCCGCGCGAATCGTGGATTGCGCGCGAGTGCGGGGTCTGGATGCGGAATGCGTTCATGGGTCCGTCGCTCGAATCGATCGGGCAAACCGATCGGACTGACCCATGCCGGCAGGCGCCACGGCGGACCGTGGTACGGAACGAACGCCTACGGCCCGACATCGGTCAGGTTTCCGTAGGCGTCATCAGCAGCGTTTGCGGCTGCGGTTCGATAAGCAGGAGGAACGCCATCTCCTCGTCCTAATGTACACAAATTCCGCCTAGGGGTCGAGAGTGGCTTATAGTGGCGGTCAGGAGATGGCATTCCTCCGCCCTCGGTGCACGACCGAGGGAAACCGCCGGCCGGCTGATGATGCCTACGGACCCGACTCCGGGAATGTAGGTACCGTCATGAATGGATCCGAGCGAATCGATCGCGGCCCGTCGCACGAGCCGCCCCCCGAAAGCATCCTGGGCGAACGGGTTCCGGCGCCGGTTTCGGCGCAGCCGGACTGCTTCCGCGACCTCGGCCTCGACCAGATCGTGCAGGCCGTCGTCTCGCCCTGGCCCGAATACGAACTGGCCGGCTTGTTCCACGCGAGCCTGTCTTCCGAGGACGCGATCGTCTTCCGGCAGCAGGTCATGCGCGACCTGGAAACGCCCGAGAACCTGGCCGCGGTGCGCGGCTTCACCGAACGCCTGCGCGCCATGCGCCGGCAACTGCCGCTGGCGACCGACAGCCGCAACGAACACGAGCGCAACCGCTGGCATCTGGACGCGGCCCTGCGATACGGCGAGGCGATCACCGCGTTCCAGCAAGATCTGGCGCCGTTGACGCTTCGCTCGCGCGGCCTGCGGCGCTGGCGCGACTACGTCGACGACTACGCCCGGTCGTCGGCGTTCGAGTTGTTGACGCAGGAGGCGGCGAAGCTGGCGGACGACCTGGCGACCGTCATCTATACGGTGACGGTCCGCGGCCCGAACGTCTCGGTCCGCGACTATGCGGGCGAGCCGGACTACTCGGCCGAGATCGAACAGGTCTTCGCGAAGTTCCGCCGCGGCGCGGCCAAGGACTACCTGGCCAAGCTGCCGGCCACCGTCGGCCTCGATCACATCGAGGCGCAGGTGCTCGACGGCGTCGCCCGGCTGAACCCGCGGGTCTTCGACGCGCTGTCGGCGTTCCGCGCGCGGCATCCGTCCTTCATCGATCCGCGGATCGAGCGCTTCGACCGCGAGATCCATTTCTACCTCGGCTGGCTCGACTTCATCACCCCGTTCCGGCGAGCCGGCCTGGCGTTCTGCTACCCGCGGGTGTCGCGCGCCACGAAGGAGATCCACGCACGCGAAGCGTTCGACCTGGCGTTGGCGCACCGCCTGCTCGCGCGCGGGCAGGACATCGTACGCAACGACTTCGACCTGCAGGGCATCGAACGGACGATCGTCGTCACGGGCCCGAACCAGGGCGGCAAGACGACCTTCGCGCGGATGTTCGGCCAGTTGCACTGGCTGGCCTGCCTGGGCCTGGCGGTGCCGGCCGCGCAGGCGCGGCTCTTCGTGTTCGACCAACTGTTCTCGCATTTCGAGCGCGAAGAGGACATCCGCACGTTGCGCGGCAAGCTGCACGACGATCTGGTGCGGATGCGGCAGATCCTGGCGCGGGCCTCGCCGGCATCGATCGTGATCCTCAACGAGATCTTCTCGTCGACGACCCTCGAAGACGCGCTGTTCCTCGGCCGGCAGGTGCTCGAACGACTGTCCCGGCTCGACGCGATCGCCGTCTGCGTGACCTTCCTCGACGAACTGGCGTCCTTCTCGCCCGAGGTCGTCAGCCTGGTCGCCGGGCTCGATCCGACGGACCCGACGGCGCGCAGCTTCAAGCTCGAACGGCGGGCCGCCGACGGCCTGGCGCATGCGCTGGCGATCGCCGAGAAATACCACGTCACCGGCGCGTGGCTCAAAACACGGATCGCGTCATGAAAGCCCTGCTGATGCACCCCGATCGCGACTTCGACGTCGACGCGCCCCTGCCCGCCAACGCCGACACGCTGGCCGCCGATCTCGAACTGCCGACGCTGTGGACCGCGATGGCCGAGGGCGACGAGACGCTGCTCGACGTCGCCCGCAAGGCGATCCTGCTCGCCGCGAGCAACGACGCGGCGACCGTGCACCACCGGCAGCAGGCACTGGCGGACGCGCTCGCGCACCCGGCGCAGGTCCGCGAACTCCATGCGCTGGCGGTCGAAGCGGTCGAAGGCCGCCGCAAGTTCTGGTTCGGCGTGTTCATGAACCATCCGGGCGGCATCCTTCGCAGCGCGGTCGACCTGATGCGCTTCTTCGTCGACATGCTGCGCAAACTGCGGGACTTCGCGCGCCGCGACGGCGAGGTTTTCGGGTCGCCCGCGTTCACCGCGCTGTTCGCGACGCTCGGGACCGAGCTCGACGACGATTACCTCGCCACCGTGCAGCGGCATCTGAAGACGCTGAAGTTCGATGACGGCGTGCTGATCAGCGCTTCGCTCGGCCGAGGCAACCGGGGGATCGGTCACGTGCTGCGGCTTGCCCCCGAGAAACCGCCGCTGTGGCAGCGATGGTGGCGGCCCGGACCGCCGCGATTCGACTTCCGGCTGCACGAACGCGACGAGGCCGGCGCGCGCCTGCTCGGCGAACTCGTGGATCGCGGCCTGAACCAGACGGCCAACGCGCTCGCGCAATCCTGCGATCACGTCGAGGGCTTCTTCCGGATGCTGCGCACGGAACTGGCCTTCTACGTCGCCTGCCTGAACCTGCATCAGAAGCTGGGCGCGGTGAACGCTCCGTCGTGCATGCCCGAGATGGCCGAAACCGGCGCGCTGCGCTTCGATTGCGCGGACCTGCGCGATCCGTGCCTGGTACTGCAGAAAGGCGCCGGCGTCATCGGCAACACGGTGACCGCCGATGGCCGCGGCCTGATCGTCGTGACCGGCGCGAACCAGGGCGGCAAGTCCAGCTTCCTGAGGGCCTTCGGCGTCGCGCAGTCGATGATGCAGGCGGGCATGTTCGTCTGCGCCCGGGCGTACGCGGGCGAGCGCTGCAGCGGCGTGTTCACGCACTACAAGCGCGAGGAGGACGCATCGCTGAACCGAGGCAAGCTGGACGAAGAGCTGGCCCGGCTCAGCGAGATCGCCGACGCCATCCGGCCCGGGAGCCTGTTCCTGTCGAACGAGTCCTTCGCGTCCACGAACGAACGCGAAGGGTCGGAAATCGCCCGGCAGGTGGTCGGCGCGCTGCGCGAGCGCCGCATCAAGGTGGTCGCGGTGACGCACCTGTTCGACTTCGCGCACCGGCTCGCCGCCGAGCACCGGGCCGATACCTTGTTCCTGCGGGCCGAACGGCGCGAAGACGGTTCGCGGCCGTTCGAACTGGTCGTCGGCGAAGCGCTGTCGACGAGCTTCGGCCAGGACCTCTACGCCCAGGTCTTCGGCGCCGTCAGCCCGCCCCCTTCACCAGTACCGGCTCGCTGCGATACAGATCCGGAAACAGCCGTCGAAGATTCGCCACCTTCGGCAGGTCGTTGATGACGATGTACGGGTGCCGCGGATTCTCGGTCATGAAGTCCTGGTGGTAGACCTCCGCCGGAAAGAAGCCGGCCTTGTCCTGCACCTTCGTCACGATCGGCCTGCCGAAGCGCTTGGCCGCGTCGAGCTGGGCGATGTAGGCCTGGGCCACCTTGAGCTGCTCGGGGTCGGTCGCGAAGATCGCCGACCGGTACTGCGTACCGACGTCCGGCCCCTGGCGGTCGAGCTGCGTCGGATCGTGCACGACCGAGAAGAAGATCCGCAGCAGCGTGCCGTAGCTGATCTGCGCCGGATCGTAGGTCACCTCGACCGATTCCGCATGCCCGGTACGGCCGCTGCTGACCAGTTCGTAGGCGGCGGTCGGCGCCGTACCGCCGCTGTAGCCCGACACCGCGCGCTGCACGCCCTTGACGTGCTGGAACACGCCCTGCACGCCCCAGAAGCAGCCGCCGGCGAAGACCGCCTTGCGCGAACCCTGTCCGGTCGGAGACGGGTCCAGCGCCGGCGGCGGCAGCTCGACGGCCGCCTCGGCGGAACGAGCGGCCCGCAACGCGAGCGGACCGGCGCCCAGCAACAGGCCGACGCCGGCCAGACGTTGAAGCGCGAGGCGGCGTCGCGGCGGGCTGATAGGGGCAAGGCGGGCATCCATGGCGCGATCCTGTCGGAATGGGAAGGAAAAACGGCGTCTCAGCCGAACGTGAAGGCGTAGGCCGAGACGGCCGGGTCGAGGAACTCGATGCTGAACGTGCGCTCGGCAACATCGCCGCGCTGACGGACCAACTGGTAGAGCCGCTGTTCGGTGACGGTGCCGGTGCCGTCCTCGGCGACGTCCATGCCGTGGGACGCGCCCGGCGGCCGGCCGTCGATCGACACGCGGAAGCGCACCGGCCTGCCGTCGGCGCCGGGCCCCAGCACCAGGTGCAGGTCGCGCGCCTGGAAACGGTAGACGATGCGCCCGGACGGGCCGGCCAGCGTCGCGTGCTCGGCGCCGACGTTCCATCGCCCGTCGAGCCCCCACTCGTTCAGCGCCGGCCGCACCGGAGCCGTGTAGGCGGCGGCCTGATCGCGCACGGTCTTCGGCGTGGACGCGAAGTGCTCGCCGCGCGCATAGCCGACGTAGGTCTCCGGCGAGCGCACGGCCTCGCTGTCGGCGGCCAGTTGCACGCCTCGGGCATCGACCTCGATCAGACCCGGCGCCACGCGGGCGGCGCCGGCTTCGTGCAGCAGTTGCTGGATCACGCGTTCGGTCTGCGCGTATTCGCCCTCGCCGAAATGGTGGTAGCGCAGCCGCCCCCGGGCGTCGATCAGGTAGTGCGCGGGCCAGTACTGGTTGCGGAACGCGCGCCAGATCGCGTACTGGTTGTCGACGGCCACCGGGTAGGTGATGCCCAGGCTCTTCATCGCCTTCGTCACGTTGCCGACGTCGCGCTCGAACGCGAACTCCGGCGTGTGCACGCCGATCACCACCAGCCCCTGGTCATGGTACTTCTCGTGCCAGGCCCTGACGTACGGCAGCGCACGCAGGCAATTGATGCACGAGTAGGTCCAGAAATCGACGAGCACCACCTTGCCGCGCAACTGCTCTCCGGTCAGCGGCGCCGATGCGAGCCACTGCGAGGCGCCGTCGAACGCGGGCGCCGCGCCTTCGTCGGGCAGCGCCGGCGCGGCGCCCGCGCCCGGCCCGGTCATCCGCATCGCGTCGCCGGCCGCCATCATCGCCGGGCCGCCACCGCCGCTCGGGGCCATCGCGGGGCCCTGCGTCATGGCCGGACCTTGCATCATCGCGGGTCCCCGCGCCATCGCCGGACCTTGCGCCGTCGCGGATCCCTGGGTCATCGCCGGGCCCTGCATCATCGCGGGTCCCTGCATCATTGCCGGACCTTGCATCATCGCCGGACCTTGCATCGCCGGACCGCCGCGCATCGCCGACGCCTCGCCGCGCCCACTGGAGAGCCGATCGACGAGCCGCTGCTCGATCCCGCCGGTCGAAGCCAGCGACAGCCGCGCGAGCAGGCCCGTATCCAGCCCCAGGACGATCGCGGCCACCGCGACCAGCATCACGCCGCCCAGGCCGCGCCGCAGCCATTGCCCGGTACCCAGCGATCGCTTGAGCGCCGCATGGACGCGGCCGCCGAGCAGCAGCGCCGCGGCCAGCGAGGTCGCCGCGCCTGCCGCGTAGGCCAGCAGCATCAACGCCGAATCGGTGCTCGGCCCCTGCAGCGCCGCGCCGGCCAGGATCAGACCGAGGATCGGCCCCGCGCACGGCGCCCACAGCAGGCCGGTCGCGATCCCGAGCACGAACGACCCGCCCGGCCTCGGCCGCCCGCCGTCGGCCTGCGCGTGCTCGGTCAGGCGCGAACCGACGGCCACCCAGGGCCGCGCCAGGCGCTCGGCCAGGCCGGGCCACAGCAGAGCCAGCGCGAACACGGTCATCAGGGACAGCGCGGCCCAGCGGCCATACTGGTTGGCCGCGACGACCCAGCCGCCGCCGACCGCCGCCAGCGAAGCGACCGCCGCGAAGCTCAGCGCCATGCCCGCCAGCAGCGGCAGGCCGCTGCGGACGAATGGCTCGCCGGTGCGCGCGAACACGAAGGGCAACACCGGCAGGATGCAGGGGCTGACGATGGTCAGCACGCCGCCCAGATAGGCCAGCAAGACGAGCAGCACGTCGCGGCTCCTCCGGTCAGGCCGATTGCGGCTGGAAGCTCAGCGACAGCCCGTTCATGCAGTAGCGCAGGCCGGTCGGCGGCGGCCCGTCGTCGAAGAGGTGGCCCAGATGGCCGCCGCAGCGCCGGCAGTGCACCTCGGTGCGCACCATGCCGTACGAGCGGTCCTGCCGGGTGCCGACGGCGTTGTCCAGCGGCTGCCAGAAGCTCGGCCAACCGGTGCCGCTGTCGAACTTGGTCCGGGACGAGAACAGCGACAGCGCGCACCCGGCGCACGCGAAGGTGCCCGCCCTGTGCTCGTTGTTCAACGGGCTGCTGCCGGGTCGCTCGGTGTTTTCCTGGCGCAGCACGGCATACTGCTGCGGCGTGAGCCGCGCCCGCCATTCGGCGTCGGTGTAGCGGACTTCGAACGTCTCGCCGGCACCAGCACCGGCGCCGGCGGCGGGGGCGCGGCGCGAAACGAGACCGGCGGCGAGCGCCGCCAGCGCGGCGGAACCGGTCCGGAGAAGTTGGCGTCGGGTAGTCATGGCGTGTCCTTCGAAGCGATGCGTTGGGACAAGCTTAGACTTTTCCGGATCCCGCAGTCCTCACGCAAAGTTCAACGATTCGTGATAACCCGGACCCTGCCGATGAACGCCCCCCGCCGCATCCTGCTCGTCGAGGACGACGCCCACATCGCCGCCCTGCTCGCGTTGCATCTGCGCGACGAAGGCCTGGAGGTCGTGCACTGCGCGCACGGCGACGACGGCCTGCGGCAAATGGAACGAGGCGGCTGGGACGCGCTGGTACTCGACCTGATGCTGCCCGGTGTCGACGGGCTGGAGATCTGCCGACGCGCGCGCGGCATGGCGCGCTACACGCCGATCATCATCATCAGCGCGCGGGCCAGCGAAGTGCACCGCATCCTGGGCCTGGAGATCGGCGCCGACGACTACCTGGCCAAGCCGTTCTCGGTGCTGGAGCTGGTCGCCCGGGTCAAGGCCCTGCTGCGCCGCGTCGACGCGCTCGCGCAAAATGCCCGCCTGGACGCCGGCAGCCTGTCGGTCGGCGCGCTGGCCATCGATCCGGTCGCGCGCGACGCGCGGCTGGACGGCGCGCGGCTGGACCTGACGCCGCGGGAGTTCGATCTGCTGGTCTTCTTCGCGCGCAACCCGGGCAAGGTGTTCTCGCGGATGGAGCTGCTGAACGCCGTCTGGGGCTACCAGCACGAAGGCTACGAACATACGGTCAACACGCACATCAACCGGCTGCGATCCAAGGTCGAAGCCGATCCGGCCAATCCGCGACGCATCCTCACGGTATGGGGACGCGGCTACAAGTTCGCCGATCCCGAGGACCGCGGATGAACCTGACGCTCACCCAACGCCTGTCGCTGGTCTTCGCGCTGCTGCTGCTGGTGTGCAGCGGCACCTCGGCCTGGCTGCAGCTTCGCTCGAGCCGGATGCATGAACAGGAGGTGATCCAGGGGCTGTCGCGCGACCTGGCCGAGAGCATCGCCCGCGACGCCCAGCTCACCGACGACAAGGGACTGATGCCCGGTGCCGTACGCGACCTGTTCAGCCAGTTGATGATCGTCAACCCGAGCGTCGAGATCTACCTGCTCGAACCCGACGGCCGCATCGCCGGCCACGCGGCGCCCGAAGGACGGCTGCGCCGCGACCGCGTCGACCTGGCGCCGATCCGCCGCTTCCTCGACGGCGGCATGCTGCCGATCCTCGGCGACGACCCGCGCAGTACCGACGGCCGCAAGGTCTTCAGCGCGGCGCCGCTGCGCGTCGACGGCCGCGACGTCGGCTTCATCTACGTCGTGCTGCTGGGCGAGGCGCACGACCTGCTCGCGGCCCGCGGTTCGGCCAACGCCGTGCTCAAGACCGCGCTGTGGTCGATCGCGCTGGTCGCGCTGCTGTGCCTGGCCGCCGGGCTCGTCGCGTTCACGCTGATCACCCGGCCGCTGCGCCGGCTGACCGAAGCCGTTCGGCGCTTCGACATCCACGGCGAACCGCCCGAGCTGCCGGCTGCCGCGCCGGCGACGCCGGCCGGCCATCGCCGCGACGAGATCGCCGTGCTGGACACGGCCTTCCGACAGATGGTGGCGCGCATCGGCGAGCAGTGGAAGACGCTTACCCGCCAGGACCAGGAGCGCCGCGAACTGATCGCCAACGTCTCGCACGACCTGCGCACGCCGCTGTCGTCGCTGCACGGCTACCTGGAGACGCTGCTGCTCAAGGACGCCGTGCTGGACGCGCCCGAGCGCCGGCGCTATCTGGGCATCGCGCTCGACCAGAGCGGCAAGGTCGGCGCGCTCGCGCAGAGCCTGTTCGAACTCGCGCGGCTCGAGTACGGCTTCGTCCAGCCGGAGCCCGAACCGTTCGCGATGACCGACCTCGTGCAGGACGTGTTCCAGAAGTTCGAACTGCGAGCCGAATCGCGGCGCATCGCCATGGCCGCCGTGTTCCCGCCTCACCTGCCGCCGGCGCATGCCGACGTCGGCATGATCGAACGCGTGCTGAGCAACCTGCTGGACAACGCGCTGCGCCACACGCCCGAAGGCGGACGTGTCGAGGTCCGCATCGTCCCGGCTCGCGATGCGCTCGAAGTGACGGTCAGCGATACCGGTCCCGGGATTCCGGAAGGCTTGCGTGACGGATTGTTCGAGCGGCCATTCACCGTCGGCGGCGCGCGCCAGAGCGGCGGGCTGGGCCTGCGCATCGTCCACCGCATCCTCGCGCTGCATGGCCAGCGGATCGTCCTGCTCGATGGGCCGCAGGCGGGGGCGGAATTTCGGTTCACGGTGCCGGGGGTGCCGCGGGGCTGAGGCGGCGGGCCACGCTCGGCGAGCATGGATGCCATCGGGAGCGGGCTACTACAAGGGGGCGACAGCGATCGCTCCAGCGGCCTTCGGATGACGTGAGGGCGTCTGGATCTGCCCCGTGCCGAATGATGGCTCGCTGAAATTGCCGGGATGGAAGCGGCAGGTTATCTTGCGGGGATAGATGGCAAGCGGGTAGGTCGACTGAAGCGTTCAAGCCATTGATCGATAAAGTGAAAATTGGGTTTCACGAGGGCGATGATAGGTAATGGCGGTCAAGTTAGGTTGCCAGAGTTGGATCGGGTGGGTTGTCTAAATTAAGTTAGCCCATAGAGATGAACGAGCTTCGTTTAGAGCCGATGGTGCCAGATGCATTGTTCGAAGAGATCGTGGAGCTTGATCGCACGAATATGACAGCTTACTTCTCCGCTTCGGATGATCGCTTCGATAGTGAGTTACGCCGCGCTTCGCTCTTCCGAGAGTGGGACAATGATGCGGAGTTTTTCGTGTACTACCGCCAAGGCAGGTTGGCTGGCTACTTCGAAGTTATGCCCGCCGCTAGCGGGAAGCTGGTTGTTCTCTCTTTGCAGACAGACCAAAACTACTCCAAATTGCCTGTGTTGCGCGCGCTTTTCGGAGCTGGATTGGCCACTCTTGAATCCTGCCCGCTGTCGACAATTACGTCTAGTGCTCATTCGAGCAACGTACTGTCAGTGAACCTGCATAGAAGACTTGGTTTTGAGGCTGTTGGGCGTAAAGTAGTCGGCCAAGGCGCAAACCGAATTCTGTTTGAAGCTTCGGCCCAGGCACTTCGCCGGTGCCTCGGTTCGCTGGTTCGGGCTAACAGGTCGCTGCAACGGACGCTTGACCCAGCCGCCCGCGCGCTGCCGCACGCGGTCGCCTGCCTCAAGCGCCGCTGAGCTCCGGAGTTAGGCCGACAGACAGGAGGCATGGCTAGACGTGGCACGCGTATTCATCTCCTCCACGTTTCAGGATCTTAAGTACCACCGAGAGGCGGTGTACGTGGCCTTGCGGCGTCTCGGCCACGAGTCTGTGGCAGTGGAGGAATGGGCCGCGACGGATCAACCGCTAGTTGAGCGCAGCCTCGCAAACCTTCGGACTTCTGATGTGGCTGTGTTTCTTGTGGCTTGGCGGTACGGGCACATCCCTGCGGGCGAGCAGCACTCAGTGACAGAACTCGAGTATCGCGCTGCTCGCGATTTGGGTATCCCTTGCCTTGTCTTCTTGACGTCGGATGACGCGCCTTGGCCGCCGCGGTACTTCGATGACGACGCCGCGAACATAACGCGTTTCCGCAACCACCTTCTCACAGAGCATCTCGTCGCCTTCTTCGACAGCCCGGATGCACTGGCGCTGCAGGTTGCGGCCTCGCTCCACGCATGGGTCGCGAGTGGAGCCCGGGAGCTTTCGCCAACCCCGCAGGACGCAGTGTCCGATGCCGAAGCGCCAGGACCGGAGGTGTTCCTGAGCTACGCGCATGAGGACGTCGGGATTGCTGAGTCGATCTCTGAGCGCATCGGCCGCGAGAAGTGGTCAGTATTCTGGGACCGAACCATTCCCGTTGGCTTCACGTGGGACCAGATCGTCGAAGAAGCGCTTGACGCTGCGAAGTGCGTAGTCGTTCTGTGGTCTCCAGCGTCCAGAAACTCTGAGTGGGTTCGGATCGAAGCAACAGAGGGAGCTGAGAGGCAAATCTTGGCCCCGGCACTCATCGCGGAGACGAAGATCCCACTCAGATTCCGACAAATCCAGGCCGCCGACCTAGTCGGATGGAACCCCGAAGCGCAAGACTCTCCGGGAATGCACGCTCTACTTACAGCAATACGCAGATGTCTCAAGAGCAGAGATCAAGGCACGGCCTAACTCGACGGTCGAGCGGACCGGGGAGTTGCATCATCGCAGCGCTACGGGCGCGCAAGGGAAAGTCTGCGCGCCCTTCGCTTGGCGTGGCACCACGGCCCCGGCCGCTCACCTTGGTCGTTATGCATCGCTTGCGGCCTTTTGGCGATCACTAAGCCAATCTAATGGAATACTTCATCGTGACTCTTGATTGTCGGGAAATTTCAAGGCTGCTGATGGAAGCGGAGAATAAAATCAAACACTTCGAGACGAAGATTCAAAATATAACTGCTGCCATGGAGCCGCTCAAGGTGAAACGAGAAGCAGCTCTGGCCGCTCTTGAGTATGCAAGTAGAGAGGAAGCCAGAAGAAAGCTAACTGGTTTGTTCGTCAGAGATGGCGAGTACGGGTTGCCCATCAATTTTTCTGCAGAGCTAATGCAGAAGATCGAACAGCGAAAAAATGATCTGGATGGGAAAATTCAACACTACGAGAGAAAGCGCGAGGAAAGACAGAGGGGAATCGAATTCATTCGCCAAGACATTGAGCTGTTGAAGAAGACTCAATACTTGGAACTTAATGAGAGCGTCTATGAAGCAGCAGGTCTTATAGACGAGTGACATTGTGAGCACGGGATGCATAACCTTGCGCTCAACCGGACCTGCGCGAAGAGCCGCGCAGGCCGGTTAGCTACGCGTTAGGCGTCACCAACATACGCACTGGGGAGCCTCCACACATGAACATCGAGTCCTCAGCACCCGCGAGTACTCCAGTTGCAAAGTGGGCCACCAGATTCGGTGTCGCCGGCTTATTCGGTGGCCTATTGATGGGCCTCGGCAAGGGCGGTGATCTGGCCTTCGCCGTAGGTATGGCGCTACCAGTAGGCCTTCTCGCCGTCATCGGCGGTGCCGTTTTCGGATTAATCGTCAAGGTCGTAAACAAGTGACTACTGGTGCCCGCCGTTCGATTCTGGTTCTTGGACTCGTTGCTATAGTCAGCAGCGCTCATGCCCAAGTTGTCGAGCGAGATCCTAAAAATGGATTCTCAGTTTCTCGCCCCTCCGCCTGGGTAAGTCAAGAAAATCCTGCGCCTGCCATTCGAGTTATGCTCGGCATAGAAGGAGACGGATATGTTGGAAACTGCAACATATCCGTGCTGCCCTCACCAAGCACGGCACGAATGCTCCAAACCGAAGTGGATACTTCCGAGAACAGGCGCGCCCTTGGTCCTGAGTCCTTTCAGCCTCAGCTGTCAGCGGTCGCACCCGACGTAAAGGTGCTAAGCGCGGTTCAACTGAAGCGTGGCGCCTACTTCGGACATCTCGTGAACTACACGTACTCGTACATGAGCCCTTCGCTTCAGCGGCGCATCTACATCCGAGCAGAACTTTTCTCACACTCGCGGCCTGGCAAGGTGTTTTCTTTTACCTGCAATACCGGTGCACTTTCTGCTGCCGATGCACAGCGTGCATTCTCTGTGGAACGCAAGAGGTTTGAAGCGCTGTCCGCCAGCCTGCAAGTTGATGCCTAACTGGTCGCTGCAACGGACATGATGCTTCCTACGGTTTAGTGGACACCCTGAACAAACAACTCAGAGGTGTTCAGGATGGGGAAGCCAGGTCCGAGAACGGTGTACCGATACAGCGATGAATTCAAGGCAACAGCGGTTCGACTGAGCGCGCTGCCGGGGGTTCTGGTGAGTGACGTAGCTGAGTCGCTTTGCATTCACCCCTTCATGCTTTCAAAATGGCGAAAACAGGCACGTGAGGGTGCGATCGTGACCAAGGGTGTGAAGGTTGACACAGAGGTGGCCGCGGAGCTCAAGGAGCTGCGCAAGCTCAAGAAGGACTACGAGCGCCTGAAGCTGGAGCATGAGCTCTTAAAAAAAGCCATCGCGTTCACTTCCGCTCGAAAGGGGACGCGTTTGCCTTCATCGAGCACTGCCAAGGATCGCTCGCGGTAAGGGCGATGTGCAAGATGCTGGGCGTCAGCTCTGCAGGTTATTACGCTTGGCGAAGCCGAGCCGAGAGCAGGAGGTCGATCGAGGACACGGGCCTTCTGAATAAGATCAGAAGGATTCATCAGGATAGCCGGGAAACCTACGGTAGTCCGAGAGTGCATGCGGTACTGAAATCGACGGGTGAGCCTGTGGGCAAGCGTCGCGTCGAGAGACTGATGCGCGAGCACGGCGTTCGTGCTTGCTCGGCCAAGCTATATCGTCGGCTGCCCGGGCTGACTCAGTTCTTTGATCGCGTTCAGAGCAAAGCGCATCAGATGGAGGTGAAGCGGCCCGATCAACTATGGGTCGGTGATGTCACCTACCTGAAAGTGCGGGATCAGTGGCGGTACCTGGCTACCGTCATGGATCGGCATTCCCGCCGCCTGCTCGGCTGGGCCATAGGTGCCGAGAAGACCGCGACGTTGACCCGTCGCGCGCTGCGATCAGCATTGCGTACTCGAAGACCGACATCAGGGACGATCTTTCACAGCGACCGTGGCGTCGAGTTTCTGGCTTCTGATTTCAAGCAGAGTTTGAAGCGAGCAGGACTCGACCAGTCCGTCAATCGCCCGCGCCGAATGACAGACAACGCACACATGGAGTCATGGAACAAGACCATGAAATCGGACATGTACCACCGCCACCAGTTCAGCTCCGACCATGAGCTTCACCGTGCTGTTCGAGACTACGTCCAGTTCTACAATCATCGCAGGCTGCATTCCTCACTTGGCTACCAATCTCCCGTAGAATTCGAGCGGCAGTTCGCATGACTATCGGGTGTCCACTTTTCCGTGGGAACTCTCCATTTGACCCGTCCGCACGTTTGCTGCCGCAAACGCACGGCCGCGTCAAGCGCCGCCGAGCTAAATCGTTAGGGCGCTCATGTCGAAAGAACTGGACGAGCTTCAGGAAATAGCAAGGCTGGCCACACGCGACGCCCTGGAGTCTTATGCCATTCCTGAGCAATGGAAAAACCAATTAGTACTGGGGTGCTTGTTTGACGGCGACTATCGAGTATTTGAGCTTTACATTCCCGGCGAGAGGCCCAAAGACGCCATCGTAATTTCCTCAGCCCGCATCCACCGAAAGTCAAAAGAGATTGAGGTCACCGTGTCAAACTTGGAGCACTTACCACCTCCTGGCAAAGCGCCCTAACAATTCATTCAAGCCGACGCCGCTTCACGGCGCGGCTTAATTCAGGCATTAGGCCCCCTTCTCGGCTCCCAGGCGACATGCTCGAGCTTCTCATTCAAGTTGTAGGTGAATTTCTGGTGCAAGTGATCGGACAGGCGCTACTTGAGCTTGGCCTTCACTCGCTTGTAGAGCCATTCCATCGACCTTCGAACCCCTGGCTTGCTGCGATTGGATATGCACTCTTCGGAGCCATCTTCGGTAGTCTGAGCCTGCTCGTGTTTCCAATATACCTCGTTTCCTCCACGCCAATGCGCATTGCCAACCTATTCGTCACTCCGCTGGCTGTTGGTGGGGTGATGGCCGCTATGGGAAGGTGGCGCGCTCGGCGAGGCGATCAGCGCTTTCGCATCGATCGTTTCTCGTACGGTTTTCTGTTCGCTTTTTCGTTCGCTTTGGTTCGGTTCGAGTTTGCGAAATGAACAATCGTTCTCCTGCCGTGCTGCGATCACTGCGCTCACAGGACTCGTGCGATTCTCCAATGGGCAGTTGCCTAACGAGTCGTTGCATCGGACACTTGACCCGTCCGGCCACTCGCTGCCGCAACTGTCCGGCCGCGTCAAGCGCTACTGAACTCAAGCGTTAGTCCTCACAACGGGACGCATGATGACTTCACACGCACAAAAAACAGCCTTCGTCGCCGGCGCGAGCGGTGCTATCGGCAAGGTTCTTTGCAGATTGCTCCTCCGAGATGGCTGGGTCGTCCACGGAGCAACGCGATCGCAGAGCAATGCGGTCGAGCTACAGGCCTTGGGAGTCATCCCCGCTATCGTCGATGTCTTCGACGGGGATGCCCTGATCCGACACGTAAGTTCCGCCAGACCTGACGTTGTCGTACATCAGCTAACCGATCTGCCTAAGCAATTCACCCCGGA
The DNA here is from genome assembly GCA_047601745.1 of Burkholderiaceae bacterium. Classification (GTDB taxonomy): domain Bacteria; phylum Pseudomonadota; class Gammaproteobacteria; order Burkholderiales; family Burkholderiaceae_E; genus JAKPAM01. The sequence continues at coordinate 217,393 of JASGIS010000001.1, forward strand.
GAGCTTGGCCGCTTCCCGTGCCGCCACTGCTCGAATCCGAGAGGTTGGAACGGCCAATCTCGTGTCGGCAGCGGTCGCCTCAGGCGCCAAGCGTGTTGTCGCTCAAAGTATCGCCTTCGCCTATGCTCCTGGCCCGCAACCGTACTCGGAAGATGCCCCGCTTGATGCCTCCCTGCATTCCGCGGTCATCAAGTTGGAAGAGCTGGTTCTCGGCAGTGGCCTAGAAGGCCTCGTACTCCGCTATGGCAGGCTCTATGGTCCGAATACTTGGGCTTCCGATCCACCAGATCAACTGCCGGTTCATGTAGACGCTGCCGCAGATGCCGCGCGTAGAGCAATGACCGCTGGGCGGTCCGGCGCCTACAACGTCGCCGAAGATGGCAGCGTGGTAACGAACCACAAGGCCCGGCAAGAATTGGGGTGGAATCCCGCCTTCCGAGAAGCCACGCAGTGAGGCTAACAATTCATTCAAGCCGACGCCACTTCGTGGCGCGGCTTGATTCAGTCGTTAGATGCTTAGTGAAGAGGAGTGGTGATGCTCTCTCATGTCTTTGTAGGCGTCTCAGATTTCGATCGTTCGATCAGGTTCTATGAGCCCATCTTGCGTGGTTTGGGTGTCAAGCAGCGCTTCTGTGAACCTGACAAACCATGGGCTGGCTGGGAGACGGCTCCGGGGCCGCGTCCCTTGTTTGTCATAGCAAGGCCGTTCAACGGCGAACTGCCGAGCCCCGGAAACGGAACAATGGTCGCGTTTATCGCACCGTCGCGTGCTCACGTAGATCGTGCGTATCAGACAGCTCTCGAACTCGGCGGGATGTCTGAAGGGCCGCCCGGACTGCGGCCGGAGTATCACTCCAATTACTACGGTGCATACTTTCGAGATCCGGACGGCAACAAGTTGTGCGTGGCGAGCCACGGGCCAGAATGAGGCTCGCATGTGCCATGCATCCAACTGGTCGCTGCAACGAACATTTGCCCCCCGGTCTGCTGGCGCAAACTCACGTCTGCGTCAAATGCCGCTGAGCTGAATCCTCAGACCTTTCTGGATGCGTATCAACTGCGGCGTTGACTTTGGAGTCCTCGACTTCGATCCGTATACGGATTAGCGGCAAGAAAGCAGGCACCGAACGTCGACCGACCAGGGTCATCCCGGCCTGGCCGATGCAAGATTGCTTTCCCTGGCCGGGTGACGGCTCATCAAAGAGTTCGGTCAGAGTGACTTGAGATCTACAGCCCAGCGTTGCCAGGACAAATCTTCCCTGCCCCCCTGACGTCTGTAGAAGCGCTGTGCCCGCACGTTCCACGGAAGGACGAGCCATTGCAGGCGCGCGGCACCGCGCGCCGAGGCCTCCTGTCGCACGAAGTCAAAAAGCGCTTGAGCGATCCCTAAGCCTCGGTAGGCAGGTTCTACATAGAGCTCCTTGAGAACCGCGGTGGGGCACAAATCGACCGTGAAGTGCGTATCGACACAGACCGCATAACCGCACAGCACGTCGTCCACCTCCGCTACGGCAGCGAAGAACTGAGGCTCGGCCTGGCCGTCCAATCCTCGCTCCAATAGTGCATCTACAGTGACACGAAACTGTTCGAGATACCCTTCAAAATCCGCAAGCGCTTTCATCATCGAGAGCAGCTCGCGGGCGTCATCTGGCCGCGCCGGGCGTACGGTCGAGAAGCTCGATGATGCCATTACGCGCTACACGGATGGCTCTTCGATCAGATCGAACCCCTCGTCTGCCCATCCGGTGACACCGCCGAGCATGACCTTTACAGAGCGGCCCAATCGAGCTAGACGCACTGCACCGCGATAGGCCCCATTGCAATGAGGCCCTGCGCAATAGACCACGAACAGGGTCTCTTTGGGCCATGCCGAAAGCTTCGCTTCCACGATCTTCCGATGCGGCAGAAGCACCGAACCCGGAATGTGCCCCCGAGCATAGGCTTCGGCGCTGCGCACGTCCAACAGCACGAAATCAGCCTCACCGCGTTGCAAAGCATCGTGCACATCCCAGCAATCGGTTTCGAAGGCGAAGATAGACTGAAAGCGTTTCAGCGACTCCGCAGGAGTGGCCGCTGGCGTCTCGGTAACGAAAGATCCCATCAAATGCTCCGTTGTTCGATGAGGATCAAGTTTGCTCGGTGGCGGGAAGATGAGCTAGTGACGGATACGACCATGATCGGTAAGATCACGCCATGCCCTCCCATCGAGTTGCCATCCTGGCTTACGACCGTCTCTGTACCTTCGAATTCGGCTGCGCGGTTGAAATGTTCGCGCTGCCCCGGCCGGAGCTAGAAATTGATTGGTACGAGCACATCGTGTGCTCAGGTGAACCAGGGCCGATTCGTGCGATGGGAGGGGTCCGATTGCAGGCGCCTCGCGGATTGGCGACGCTACGCAGCGTTGACACCATTGTCGTTCCCGGTTGGCGTGATCCTGATGAGGTTCCGCCCGAGCCGATGTTGCGTGCTGTCCGGGCGGCCTTCGATCGCGGAGCGCGGTTGTGCTCGATTTGCTCCGGTGTGTTCGTTCTGGCGCACGCTGGCGTGTTGAGCGGCAAACGTGCAACGACCCACTGGCGCTATGCCGATCGTCTGGCGCAGCGCTTTCCGGATGTCACTGTTGACCCGATGGCGCTGTACGTGGACGAGGGGGCCGTCATCACATCAGCGGGATCGGCCGCCGGTCTGGATATGCTGTTGCATCTTGTGCGCCGTGATCATGGCAGTCGAATCGCCAATCAGGTCGCGCAGCGGCTCGTCATGTCACCGCATCGCGAAGGGGGTCAGGCACAGTATGTTCCGCGCCCAATGCCCCGCACGCCTGAAAGTCCGCTGGCTCGTTTGCTGGATTGGCTACGAGAAAATCCTCGTACAGCGCACTCTCTGGATTCGATGGCCGACTATGCACACGTCAGTGCGAGAACCTTGCAGAGGCTGTTTCTCGAAGGCGCGGGTTGTTCCCCGATGGAATGGTTGATCAGGGAGCGGGTCGCTTTGGCCAGGGATCTTCTGGAGAATCATCCCGGTCTGTCCATGGACAATGTCGCCGACCTTTCCGGACTTGGCTCCGTCGAGTCCTTGCGCCGACACTTCCGGCGACGCGGGCTGCCCTCCCCGTCGCGCTATCGCCGCGGGTTCTCGCGTGCCGGTGACGTTGCGGCGGGGGCTGACTGATGTTCTGCCATGTACAGACCAGATCGCACTTATACCGCACGAAGGTCGTCGCTCCATGCAACCGGCGGATCGTATCCGGACTGTCACGTCCGGGTCTAACAAGTCGCTGCAACGGACCGTTGACCAGGCCGCCCGCGCGCTGCCGCACGCAGCCGTCCGCGTCAACTGCTGCTGAGTTCCGGATTTAGGTCACACAGAACATGAGGCACATCATCGCTGGCATCCTCTTCGACATCAATGGTGTGCTTGTTGCGCTCGACGGAGTGCCCTCCGTTGCAAAGCTACTCGGCGTCCAGCCCGACCACGATGCACTCCACGCAATGTGGCTCACGTCACCGTCGGTCGTCGCACACGAAACCGGCAAGATTGATGCGGCGGCTTTCTCGGTCGGTGTGGTAAAGGAGTTGGGATTGCCGGTCACTCCCGAACACTTCCTGCGGGACTTCTGCGCCTGGCCAACAGGGCTCATGCCAGGCGCACTTCAACTGCTAGACGAGATTCCCGACAGCTATTCCGTAGCCGCACTCAGCAACACGAGCGCGGTACATTGGGACAAGATCCAGGCGATGGGTTTGGCAGATCGCTTCGGCCAGACCTATCTGTCACACCAGATCGGTTGCTTGAAGCCAGGTACCGAGGCCTTCCTGGTCGCGCTCGCAGGAATGAACCTCCCACCGTCCGATGTGCTATTCCTAGACGACAGCCGACGCAACGTCGAGGCGGCATCGCGGCTGGGAATGCATGCCCATCTGTGTCGTGGCCCCAAGGAAGCAAGGCATGTACTTGCAAAGTACGGCGTCGTATCCGATGGCGTGGCCTAACCCGGCTACAGGGACTTCCCGGTAAGTCAACGATTTCGGTGCTGGCTGTTTTCGATATTCACCTTTTCTGTTTTCCATCAAGACATGGGCTCGGACTCGATGCAGCGCCACAGAGAACAGACTGCACATCTACAGGCGGCCTTGTTGCACTCGTGGTCGGTGCGGGCCCAGATACCAACCGCTCAGCAGGGCTCCATTCACTCGCCGCCGTCGCCGCCATTGGCTCGGCACAGGGTTAGTCGAGCTTGCCTGCTGCCGGTCTGACCTGTGTGATGCATCTTCGAGCGCATGTCTACGGGAAGAACTTGTATGTTGGCGTGGGCGTTTCAGACCGAGGCGGTGCCGCGTACTGCCGGCACGTCGCCAGGCTTGACCGAGACGTAGTTCGGGTCGAACGCCCGCCCCTTGGCCAGCAGCGCCCAGGCGATGCGCGCGTTCTTGTTGGCCAGCGCCACCACCGCCTTCTGCCAGCCCACGCGGGCCAGCAGTTGCACCAGCCATTGCGAGATCTTGTCCGTGCGTTTGTGCGCCGTCATGACGGCCGACTTCGCGCCCTGGATCAGCAGCGTGCGCAGATAGTCGTCGCCGCGCTTGGTGATGCGCCCGAGCACCGTCTTGCCGCCACTGGAGTTCTGCCGGGGCACCAGGCCCAGCCACGAGCCGAACTGCGCTCCGCTCTTGAACTGCTTGAAGTCACCCACCGTGGCGACCAGCGCCGAGGCGGTCACGGGGCCGATGCCGCTGAGCTGGGCGGCCATCCTGGCTTGCTCGTCGCTGCGCACGTGGGCCGTGATGCGCTCGTCGCAACTGGCCATGTGGCACTCACTCCAGCTCGATCCAGTGCAGCCGGGCTTCCTGCAGCGCCAGGCGTGCGATACCCGGCAACTCGTTGCTCGCGTCTTCCAGCACGTCGGCCAGACCCTGGCGCAGCGCCCCGGGGCTTTGCGCGAAGACGATGCCGAACTCGGTGAGCAGGCCGCGGATGCGGTTGATGCAGGCGGTGCGGTCTTCCTTGTAGCCTTCGCGCAGCCGGTGGATGGCCAGCAGCGCCTGCTGGGCAGGCGTCTTCATCGGGACGAAGCGCATGTGCGGCCGGCCGGCGGCCTCGCAGATGGCGGCAGCATCATTGGCATCGTTCTTGCCACCCTTGCCGGCCATGCGGTAGGGCGTGACGAAGTGGCCGGCGACCAGGCGCGCATCCAGGCCATAGCCGCGCAGCTTGCGCGCCCAGTGATGCGCGCCACCGCAAGCCTCCATCGCGACCACGCAGCCGGCGGGCAGTTGCACGCACCAGGCGGCGAACTTGTCAGCGGGCAGCGCCTTTGCGACGACCAGGCGGCCGGCCGCATTGACCGCATGGATCTGGATGACGCGCTTGGCCAGATCGACTCCAACTCGGGTAATCTCGTTCAGGGGCTTCCCCTTTCGCATGGCTGCAGATTGACGATTCGCACCATCAATCTTGGCGCCTCGGCGCCTTGGTCAGAAGGTGGGAAGTCCCTTCGTATTCACTCGAGTTGCCGTAGCAGCAGCCCAGCTCTACGTTATGCCACTCTGCTAACCTTGTCGGCACGCCAACGAAAGTTCAGGAACCGATTCGACTGTTGGAGCAAGACGGGTGGAAATTCGTTGCGACGAGGGATAGCCATCGCTGGTGACAACTTCTCCGCTTACGTCCCAGATCTGCCGGGATGCATTGCCACTGGAGCGACTTTGGTGGAGGTTGAGACGAATATTCAGAAAGCGATCGAATTCCACATCGATGGCCTGGAGGAGGACGGCGAACAAGTTCCTCCACCGAACAGCCAGGTGGAGTACGTGGAGGTCGAGACATAACTGGTCGCTGCAGCGGACATTTGGCCCGTCCCCACGTTCGCTGCCGCGAACGCACGGCCGCGTCAAATGCCGCCGAGCCGAATCGTTAGGCCCCGAAAGGAAACATCATGGCACTTCAAGATCAGCCCGCTTACATCATCAAAATGCGCGCCAAACCGGGCTTGGGCGACAAGCTTTTTCAACTGGCTACCGCCGGAATGACGAAGTCGGGAGCATCCGACCGATTCATCCTTGCACGTGAGGACGAAGACCCAGACATCCTTTGGAACATCGAAGTCTTCAAATCCGACGAAGCTAAAGCCAACTATGAGAACAGCCCGCTCGCTGACGAACTCCGCGATGAGATCATCAGCCTTTTGGCCGAACCACCCATGCGAATCCCAGTTCATCCATATTCCGCCCTACCCATCAACGATTCCTAACAATTCGTTAAAATCGACGTTGCTTCGCAGCGTGGCTTAATTCAGGCGTTAGGTGTCGCTTCATGAAGAACGCGCAAGCGCTGATTGACGTCAAGATTCCGCAGGAGCCGCGGGTGCCGGTGATCGCCACCCTACCGCATAGCGGAAGATACGTTCCACCCACCATCGCAGCCCGCATGCTCCCAAGGCATGCCAAGTGGCTCAAGAACACCGACTGGTACCTCAATGAACTCTACTCGTTCCTGCCTGAAATCGGTGTGACCACCATAGCCGCCACTCATAGTCGCTATGTTGTCGACGTGAATAGAGATCCCGCTTCGGCCGGGCCAGGTGAGTGGTTCAAATCGGCCGTTACTCTGTTCACGGACATGGGCGATCCGGTCTATTCAGAGCCTCCAACCGAGATGGAGGCGAAGACGAGAGTAAGTCAATACCACGCGCCTTACCACCAAGTGGTGCGAGAGCAATTGCAATCGGTGTTGTCGATACATGGCAGGGTGCTGCTATTGGACCTTCATTCGTTTATGGGCCCGACCACGCATGATGTCTGCTTGGGCAACCTGCAAGGAGCGACGACAACGAAAAGGACGTTCGAAACTTTCTCTGCTGCCTTTCGAGCAGGAGGCTTCGACGTCGGCGAGAATATGCCGTTTCTCGGCGGTTACATCGTTCGAGAATACCAACGCCCTCCTGCAGTGCAGTCACTGCTCGTTGAGCTAAGGTATACAAACTATATGGATTGCACCTTCATCGACGATCCCCGACCACCATCTCTCGATCCGCGTCGACTCACAGATGCAGCTCTCCGCGTCCGCAGCGTCCTGGAGAAGGTTTTGTGTCAGCTACCCGTCGACGTCTAACCCTCCCATCGAGCACATATCCGCAGGCGGGCGTCGCCCACTTGCGGCCGCTGCTCATGTCAAATGTCAGCCGTTTATAGGGAATTCCATTAACGGACAGTCGACCCGGCCGTCTGCGCGCCGCCGCACGCAGCCGTCCGCGTCAACTGCCGCTGAGCTCCGGAGTCAGGGACCACGAGATGCAGATGCGCATCATTGCAATCGATCGAGACGAAGGCGGCGCAGTGTCTCTGCAGTCCGGCGATATTGTGCTGCGCGCAATGGACTGCCTCGGCTACGTCAGCGAACCATACCCCGAGGTAGGGGACACCATTGACGTCGAGTTCTCCTGCCTACACGGGGAAGAGCAGGCATGGGAGCAGATCTTCGGGTCAAACCCGGACCGGTTGCGACAACTAGTTCCCACAGGCCTCTGGTCCTACCAGGCGTTCGGTGAGATCGTCAGCCTCGGCGACAGTGGAGACGAGCCGCAGGTTGCATGTGGGGTTGTGGAACTGCCTCTCCCTGTTCGCACATCGGACCCGAGATGCTTGGGTGAGTTTGTGTCCTTCAGCGTGGCACGGCTCGACGCGTGGCGAAAACGTGGCGCCTGACCTCTTCATCGAGCAGACAGCCGACGGCAAGCCACGCTACAGTAGCTACGCACTGTTGCCTCCGCGCGGCCTGCCGTCGGCCGCCGCTCGTGTCGCACGTTAGACCTCTATGACAGACCACCGCACTCAACTAGCAGAGCTGGCAACCAATCTCGCAGAACTTGTCGGGATTCTTCAGCACGATCCCAGTTGCCAATGGACGCGCCATTTCGAGTTATGCCTTGCCAGCATCGAGTTGCTAGCGGCAGGAAACCCTAGTCAGAGCGAAATTAACGAGCTGTCCGGTTCTGTCATGCATGTATTTGGCGGCATGGGCAGCTTCAACGACTATGCTCCGTGGCAAAACGGCCGCACAATTCCCGGCATGGAGGCGCTCACCGACGCTTCCGCCAAGGTGTACCAATCGGCTCTCTCCCTACGTGTGGTCGAGGCCTAAGAATTCATTCAAGCCGACGTTGCTTCGCCATGCGGTTTAATTCAGGCGTTGGGCGTCACAGAAAATGAGGTCAGCATGTCGATCGACGAAGAGCAAATCCGTACGCTTGTCCAAACGTGGCAGACCGCGACCAGCGCGGGCGATGTCGACACCGTTCTGGATCTCATGACAGACGATGTCGTCTTTCTCGTTCCTGGCCGGCCGCCCATGCGAAAGGCAGAGTTCGCGGCGCTATCTCGGGTACCGGATGGCAGCCCTCGCCCGAAGTTCGAGAGCACGTCGGAGATTCAGGAAATTCATGTCTCGGGAGACATGGCTTACTTATGGACCAAACTCTCCGTCACCGTGACGCCACCAGGGGCGAGCCAGTCTGACGAGCGTGCGGGGTACACGCTTACAGTCTTTCGCCGCGTCGGAGGTAAGTGGCTGCTGGCGAGAGATGCAAACCTCTTGTCGCCAATCCAGCGTCGGGGCACGTGACGCCCGACTGGGCGCTGGAACGGACATTTTCCCCGACCGCCGGCTTGCTGCCGCAAGCCGCCGTCTGCCGCGAATTCCGGCCACCTCAGTCGTTAGCGACCCACTCGAAGTCGATCTCGCATGAAACTAATCGCTGCCGTAAAAGAAGCATGGGGATGGACCGGCCTCGAGCCTGACCAGATCGTTGGCGACAACGACTTCGGCAACCTGATGGTCAAAGACCAGGCCGGCCGCTATTGGCGCCTTTGCCCGGAGGATCTCTACTGCAAGGTCATTGCGCATTCCAGAGCCGAACTCGATCGACTTTCGCAAGATCAGGAGTTTCTGCGGCATTGGTACATGAGCGAGTTGGTACAGGAGGCGCGTGATCGCCTCGGCCCTCTTCGCCCTGGCTTCAAGTACTGTCTGAGAGTTCCCGGAACGCTTGGTGGAGCGTACGGAGGTAGTAACCTCGCCATCATCTCACTCGGCGGTCTCATTTCTGCTTCTGGCCATATCGCCCGGCAAATCGATGGCTTACCAGATGGTGCACAGGTCAAGCTCAACATCGTTGACTAGCGCATCGGGCAATCATGCAAGCCGACTTCGCTTCGCGGCTTCACTCAAGCCGATTCAGCCAGTTCAACCGCCGCTGGAACGACTGCGCTTGGTCACGATCTGCGGTCCTTCGGACAGACATCGCTCCAAGAACTCACTGAACCGCGCCTTGGCGTCTTGGACAGGCCACACTTGCACGGGCCATCTCATAAGACTAGAGTCCTGAACAGCCCAATACGAACGTACTTCTACCTCGTTCCCGCACGTCGTCGCAACCGCAGATCTGATGCCATGAGCATTTCCTCCCCGGCGTTCGTACAACTCATCCTGCGCGTTCAAGATCCGCCGCCAGGGGTCACGTTCGCCGTACAACGCGGCCGCTCTGAACTGCTCACGCCGTTCGCGGTGGAATCGGGCTCTCCGTGTTTTGCTTTTACCCTCAAGCTCGGCCGCCCACTTGCCGGCGGTGGTGCCAACTTCCTCGGAGAGTTCGCACAGGGTACGCCCACGGACCGTTTCGTCTACCTGAACTCCGGCATTCGCGCCGGGCAGGCTTCGTCGTGCTGGGATCGCAGGGCCAAGCTCAAACTCGCGAACATCCCTGATCCCTTGCTCGCTGCCGCGGCAGGACAGCCGGACCGGGCCATTCTGGCCACCGTGTCGGGTACCGCGTCGGACGGCGGCCCCATTTGCGCGACCGTCCCGGCCGATGCAGTGACGTGGGCTCTCAGCGAACGTCCGACCTGAGCTTTCGCTCTGGCCGTGCGCGTCTCGGCCGACGGCATGGTCACGGACGGCGGCTATCCGCAGGCCCACCGCTCGACGGCGGCTTCACCATGTCCGATCTCTGTCCTTACCGGACGTCGAGCTCATGCCCTGGCCCTTCCGTCGAGCCCCCGGAGCAGGCCGACCGATATCCGGCACCGGTACGGATATTGCAGTAGTTCGATTTTCGTATCACCGTATCCAACTCCGTGACGCACGGAATCATGTGGGACGACATCGTCGAATGAGCGATCCGGCCAGCCCGATCGGCGCGCCGTTTTCTCGTTGGATGCAAAAGGAGACAGGAATGCCGGATCGCCGCAATTGGCTCCGCTCGGCAACGATCGGTATCGGTAGCGCGCTGCTCGTTCGAACGGTCCGGGCCGAGGACCGCACCGGAGGCGATCCGCTGGGATCCGTGCACTGGCCTTCGCTGCGCGAACAATACCTGGGACGTGCGCCGATGCGCTTCACCGATGCGGTCGTCGTGCGTACGCCAGCCTTCGCCGACGATGCGATGAACGTGCCGCTGCAGGTCGATGCGCGCGCCCTGTCGACCGTCGGCGGCGGCGTGCAACGGATCCTGGTCGTCGTGGACCGCAATCCCATCCGCGAAGTGCTGGACTTCGAGCCGCTGCGCTCCCTGCCGATGCTGTCCTTCCGGATCCGGCTCGAGCAGGCATCGCCGGTGCGCGCGATGGCGCAGACCCGCGATGGCATGTGGCATGTCGGCGGCGTCATGGCCCAGGCCGCGGGCGGCGGCTGTACGGTTCCCGGCGCTTCGCGCGCGGACGGCTCCTGGAAGACGACGCTGAACCAGGTGCAGGCCCGCTTCTTCGACAATGCGGCCGAAGGCAGCCGCCGGCTGCGCGTGCGCGTGATGCATCCGATGGACACCGGACTGGTGGCGGGCATCCCGTCATTCCATATCGACCAGCTCGAACTGGTCGACGGCGCCGGCCAGCCCTGGTGGCGCCTGAGCTTGCACGAACCGGTCTCGGAGAACCCGTTGATCACGTTCGAGCTGCCGCGCGACGGGCCGCAGGCGTTCCACCTGCAAGGACAGGACAACAACGGTAACCGCATCGATGCCGAGGTGCGCGCATGAGGACCGCGGCCGCATCCTTGCTGCTGGTCGCGCTGAGCGCCTGCACGCAGATCCAGGCCCGGGCCGAAGCCGGCGGCCCATCGGCCCCGGCGGACAAACCGGTGACCGCGCGCGTGGATGCGCAGAAACTCGACTATGGTCTGCAAGCGCGTCGGATCGCCGAACACACGTGGGTCATCGAGGGCGAGGTCGCCGACTTCTCGCGCGCCAACGGCTGCAACATCATCAACACGGGTTTCATCGCGACCGGCGATGGGGTGGTCGTCATCAACACCGGCCCGTCGCGCCGCTATGGAGAACAGCAGCGGCGCGCCATCGAGCGCGTGACGACCGAGCCGGTACGCCTGGTGCTCAACCTCGATCTGCATCCCGACTATTTCTTCGGCAATCAGGCCTGGAGCGACACGCCCACTCAGGCGCTACCCGGCAGCATCGCGGGCATGCGTGCCGAAGGCGACGCCTACGAAAACAATCTGTACCGTCTGTGCGGCGACTGGATGCGCGGTACCCGGGCCACGCCGGCGCGCGAGCCGATCGCGCCGCAGACGCTGCGCCTGGGCAGCCACGTGCTGGAACTGCGCCGCCTGCAAGGCCATACCCCCGACGATCTGGTGCTGATCGACCGGCACACCGGCGTGCTGTTCGCGGGCGGCCTGATCTTCGCGCAACGCGTGCCGACCACGCCGCACGCCGATCCGGCCACGTGGCTGGCGAGCCTGCAGAAGCTAAAGGATTGGCAGGCGCAGGGACAGTACAAGCTCGTGGTGCCCAGCCATGGCCCGGTACACGACGGCACGCGGGGCATCGACCAGACGCGCGACTGGCTGCAATGGCTGACGGCGCTGATGCGCGACAGCGCCGAAAAGGGCGTTGACCTCGGCGAACTGATGCGCGTGCGCCCGCCCGAGCGCTTCGCCGGCTGGGCTGCCCTGCCGGCCGAGTTCAACCGAAGCCTCGCGCAGTGGTATCCGCGCTATGAGCAGCAGGCGCTCGACAACAAGCGCTGACAGCACTGTTTCATTGTTGAACACCATCGGTGGCACAGTGTTGCAATCGGCGCCGCCGCGGGCTCGTTCTCCCGGCACGCAGGCCCGTCGATCGCGCAATAAGGACAGGCATGGATGTTGCCCCTGATCGGGAACCCATCAACTTCGGACCCCGTCCTGCCATCATGCGCGCCGCCCTGATCGCCAGCCTCTCGCTCGCCAGCGCCGTCCATGGCGCCTCCGCCGTTGCCGCCGACGCCGACATGGCCGCCGCAGCGGAACTCGCCAAGACCAGCGGCTGCCTGACCTGCCATTCGCTCACGGAAAAGATCGTCGGCCCCGCCTACAGTTCCGTCGCCGCCAAGTACGCGGGCGATAAGGATGCGGTCGCGACACTCGCCCAGTCGATCCAGATGGGCTCCAGCGGTAAATGGGGCCGGATCGCCATGCCCGCGCAATCCAGCGTCAGCGCCAACGATGCCAAGCTGCTGGCCACCTGGATTCTTTCCACCAAGCCCTGAGCCGACGCCATCCTCGATCGTCCGCTGCGTTCCGCCCCCTCCCGCCCGCAGCGGCCGCGTGCCGGCCGCCTCGCCGTTCATCCTGCCGGTCAGCGGTCCCAGACGTCGGCGCTGATCGCCGCGTACCAGGCCGCGCCGTAACGAGCCTCCGCCGCGCGGAAATCCCGTGCGGCATCCAGGGGGCTCGTGCCGACCGAACCCGGCACGTCGATCAACCGCCCCTGCTCGGCGCGGTAGATGCCGGCCACGGAAATGCCATAGCCCGGACCGATCAGGCTGTAACAGGTATTGGCATAAGAGGCGATGGGCAGCTCCCGTCCCGACAACTCGGCGGCAATGGCCGCCGCAGCCATCTTGCCCTGGTTGTTGGCCGCGAAGGCCGACTTGGGCATCGGGCCGGCGAAGGCGGCGTCGCCCAGCACGTGGATGCCGTCGACCTGTTGCGATGCGAAGTTCTCGCCCTTGACCGGCGCCCAGCCGCTGCCGTCGGTCACGCCCGCGCGCTCGGCGATGAAACCGGCCTTCTGCGGCGGAATCACGTTGAGCACCGCAGCCTTGTGACGCTCGCCGAACACCGTCTCGACCTCCAGCGTGCGCGCATCGACGCGCGCGACCTGACCGTCGCGCGACAGGCCGTGCCATTCGATCATGTCGCCGTACAAGTCCTTCCAGCCCTGCAGGAACAGCGCCTTCTTGGAGAAGTTCTCCTTGGCGTCGAGCAGCAGGATCTTGCTGCGCGGCTTGTGCCGCTTGAAATAGTGGGCCACCATCGCCGCGCGCTCGTAAGGGCCCGGCGGGCAACGATAGGGGTTGTCGGGAATCACCATCACGAAGGTGCCGCCGTCGGGCATCGCCTGCATCTGCCGCCGCAGCAACCGAGTCTGAGGCCCGGCCTTCCACGCATGCGGGACCCGTTCGGCAGCCGCCTCGTCATAACCTTCGAGCGCATTCCAGCGCATGTCCACGCCGGGCGACAATACGAGGCGGTCCCACTCCAGGCTCTGCCCCCCCGCCAGGCGCAAGCGGCGCGGCGCGGTCCGCACGTCGACGGCTTGGTCGTGGATCACCTGCACGCCCGCGGCACGCAGGCCGTCATAATCGTGGCCCAGGCTCTCCCAGTCGCGCAGACCCGCCAGGTAGAGATTGGAGAACGGACAGGTGTAGAAGCGCGTTGCCGGCTCCACCAACGTCACCCGCGCATGCGGCGCGAGCTGACGCAGATAGCGCGCGGCGGTGGCGCCGCCGAAACCGCCGCCGACCACGATCACCCGGGCCGACGCCGACCGGGCGCGCACGATGGCCGGCGCCGCGAGAATGGGGACGAGCGAAGCGCGAATGATCGAAGCGGGGCCGGTCAACGCGGGCGCGGCGAGCGAGGCGCTGCCGTACAGCGCGGTACCGAGCAGCTTGCGGCGGCCGGCAGGCATCAAGGCCGTCGCTGTCCGCCGAACCAGCGGGCCAGCGCCTCGATCTGCGCGTCGTCATAACCCTGCAGCAGCAGCGGCATGATGGTGGCGGCCGCCTCGGTGGGCGCGCCGCTCGCCTTGAAGGCGCGCATCCGCTGCAGCAGGCGATCGGCGCTCTGGCCGCGCAATGCGGGAATGCCGTCGGGCGGCGCATCGCCGGGAGGCTGCCCGCCCGGACCATGGCAGGTGAAGCAGGTGGCGGCCAGCACGGCGACGTCCTGCGGGCTCAAGTCCTTCGAGCCGCCGGCCTGCACGACCAAGGGCGCGGCCGACAGCACGGCGAGCAACGCAGGCAGGAGCGGGACCCGCCGCGAGCGCGTCCCGGTACGGCTCATGACAGCGCCTTCGACGCGGCATCGTTGCGAAAGACGATCGGGATGCTGCGCCGCGCGGAGGCGCCGCGTACCAGCTTCAGCACCTGCTCGTGCCGAGGCGACTTGCCGCATACCGGATCGGTCGCGGCCGCATCGCCGGTAATCAGGAAAGCCTGGCAGCGGCAGCCGCCGAAATCGCGGTGGCGCTCGTCGCAGCTACGGCAGGGCTCCTGCATCCACTGTTCGCCCCGATAGGCATTGAAGGCCGGGCTGTCGCGCCAGATCTCGGCCAGCGGTTGCTGTTTCACGCTGGGCAACTGCAATCCGGGCAGGTCGCGCGCATTGTGGCAAGGCATGGCCAGACCGTCCGGCGCGACGCTGAGGAAAACGGCGCCCCAGCCGTTCATGCAGGCCTTCGGGCGTTCCTCGAAATAGTCGGGCACCACGAACAGCAGGCGGCAGCGCGTGCCGATCCGTTCGCGGTAGCGCTCGACGACGGCCTCGGCCTGCTCGATCTGCGCACGCGTGGGCATCAGGTGGTCGCGGTTGAGCCAGGCCCAACCGTAGTACTGGGTGTTGGCCAGTTCGAGGTACTCGGCTTCCAGCTCCAGTGCCATGTCGATGATCCGGTCCACGTGCGGCAGGTTGTGCCGGTGCAGCACGCAGTTCATCACCATCGGCCAGCCTTGATCCTTGATGATGCGCGCCACGCGCTTCTTCAGATCGAAAGTGCGCGTATGGCTGAGGAAATCGTTGAGCTCACGGGTGCTGTCCTGGAATGAGAGCTGCACGTGATCCAGGCCGGCATCCCGCAGCCGCCTGGCCCGCGCGGCGCTGAGTCCCACGCCGGAGGTGATCAGGTTCGTATAGAAGCCCAGCGAGCGGGCTTCCTGCACGAGCTCTTCGAGATCGTCGCGCTGCAACGGCTCGCCGCCGGAGAAACCGATCTGCGCGCTTCCCAGCGCGCGGGCCTGGCGCATCACGTCCAGCCATTGCTGCGTGCTCAACTCCTCTCCGACTCCCGCATAGCGGGTCGGGTTGTAGCAGAACACGCAGTGCAACGGGCAGCGGTAGGTCAGCTCCGCGAGCAGCCACAGCGGCGGCCCGATCTCAGCCGAGCCAGCCACGGCGCGTACCTTCGTCGATCAGGGAGCGGACCTGCGGCTCGATGCCCTGCGTGTTGAACAAGGCCTCCAGCTCGCCGACGATGGCCGACACGGTCTTCAGGCCGTCGCAGCGGCGCAGGATCTCGGCGGCGCTGTCGTTGAGCTGCACCATGCCTTCCGGATACAGCAGTACCCAGCGCGCCTGGGCGGACTCGTACTGCATGCGCACGCCGCGCGCGAGCCTGGGCGGGTCCGCATGGTCGGGCACGGCGGCATGGGCGACGGTGTTCACGAGCGGGCCTCCTTCTCGATGGCGTCCAGCATGCTCCACAGGATGTCCAGCTTGAACTGCAGGATCTCCAACGCCCGCAACTGCGCGGGGCGGGTGTCGAAATGCTCGAGCGTGACGCGCAGGCCGTGTGACACGTCGCGACCGGCCAGCGGAATGCGGCTGCGGAAATACGACAGCCCCTCGGCATCGATCCACGGGTAATGCACCGGCCAACTGGCCAGACGGTCCTTATGGATCTGCGGCGCGAACATCTCGGTCAGCGACGAGCACACCGCTTCCTGCCACGGAGCCCGCGCGGCGAAGTTCACATAGGCATCGCAGGCGAAGCGCACGGCCGGCACGACCCTGCGCAGCGACCACAGGTCCTCGCGCTCGATGCCCACGGCTTCGCCGAGGCGGGTCCAGGCCTCGATGCCGCCGGCGCGCGGTCCCTCGTGATCGCCATGGCCGTCATGGTCGAGAATGCGCTCGACCCATAAGCGGCGCTGGCTGCGGTCCGGCATGTTGGCCATGATGGCCGCATCCTTGCGCGGGATGCAGATCTGGTAGTAGAAGCGATTCGCCACCCAGCAGCGCACTTCGTCGGGCGTACAGCCGCCGGTGTTCAGGCGCACGTTGAACGGATGATGGATGTGGTAAGCGCGGCCTTTTTCGCGCAGTTGAGCCTCGAATTCGGCCGGCGTCCAGGCCGGCAGGCCGGCGCCGGACGCGTGGGTCGGGACGGCGGAGCCGGAATGCGTGACGATGTCCATATGCGATCCTCAGAAGCGAATGTCCATGCCGTCGCGGGCCACTTCGATACCCAGCGCATCGAGCACCCGGCGTTCCGGCGAGTCCTCGACCAGAATGGGGTTGGTGTTGTTGATGTGGATCAGCACCTTGCGCGTGGTCGCCGGCAACCGGCGCAGATGCTCGATCATGCCGCCGTCGCCGCTTTGCGGCAGGTGACCCATGTCGGCAGCGCTCTTGTTCGACAGTCCCCTGCTCTGCATCTCGTCGGCGCTCCAGAACGTACCGTCGACCAGCACCAGATCGCAGCCGGCCATCAGCGCGTGCAGTTCGGGCGTGACCTCACCCAGGCCCGGCGCATAGAAGACGCGGGCACCCGAGGCCGCATCGCCGAACACGATGCCGATGTTGTCGCCGGGTCGAGGAGCGCCGCGAAACGGCGAATACGGCGGCGGCTTCGACGACAGGGTCACCGCGCGGATGTCGAGGCCGGGCAGGCCCGGCGCCGTGAATGCGCTGCCGTCGACCGGGATGACCCGAGCGGCCAGGCCGCAGTAGTGCGACAGGATGCGGGTGATCGGAAACCCCTCGCCGATGTCGGACAGCACTTCGCGCGTGGCCAGCAGCGGAATCGGCGTGCGGCTTTCGCGCAGCATCAGCAAGCCGGTCACATGATCGATCTGCGCATCCATCAGCAGCACCGCGGCGATACCGCTGTCACGCGGCGCGCGCGCCGGTTGCAACGGCGGCGTGGCGCGGATCTGCTGCAGGATGTCGGGCGAAGCGTTGACCAGCAGCCAGGCGAAGCCGTCCAGGCTGACCGCGATCGACGACTGGGTGCGCGGCTCGGCGCGCAGGCTGCCGCGGCGCAGTCCGTCGCAATTCGAGCAATTGCAGTTCCACTGGGGGAAGCCCCCTCCGGCAGCGGAACCGAGAACGCGCAATCGCATGGCGGATGGCAAGCAGTCGGATGATGGACGGACGAATCGAACGCCGGCCGATGAAGCGAGCCGACGAGCGCGGGAAGCCGGGTCGACCGGGTCCTTTCGCCCGGCCGCCCTGCCGCGGTCAATGGCCGCGCACGAAGCGCGATGACCGTGCGATCATGACTCGACGACCGTCGATCAGCGGTTGGCGATGTACAGCGTGATCTCGAAGCCGAAGCGCAGATCGGTGAAGGCGGGTGCGGTCCATTGCATGGTGGTCTCCTTTTACACTCGGATTGACATGAAAGATGTTTGCGAACCTGCCGGTATGGGTTTTCGGCGGTCGCCCTTATGAAAAGCAACATCGATGCCACTGTGCCGGATAAACCGGTCTGGCCTGCGCCGCGCCGCCTTCGGGTCGACGCGCTGCATCGGATCGCCTGGCGCGATCTGGGCGCGACCGACGGCGAGTGCTGGTTGCTGCTGCACGGAGGACCGGGCGGCGCCTGCCAGCCCGGCATGCTGCAGCCGTTCGATCTCGCGCGCCAACGCGTGATCGCTGCCGATCAGCGCGGTGCCGGCGCGTCGCGCCCGCGCGGCCGCATCCAGAACAACCACACGGCGGCTCTGGTGGCCGATCTCGAGAGGCTGAGAGAACATCTCGGCGTACAGCGCTGGTCGCTGCTGGCAGGTTCCTGGGGCACTGTCGTCGCGCTGACGTACGCCGCGCAGCATCCGCACCGCGTCGAACGATTGGTGTTGCGCGGCGCATTCCGCGTCACGGACCACGAGATCGGCGCACTGCTGCTGCCTTCGGTCCGCCGACGGAAATCCCGGATCGAAGGACCGCCGGCAACGCGCGCGATCTGGCCCGTGCCGGCAGGCAGGCCGCTGCCAGTGGCCTTGGCCGGTCTGGCACGACTGCTCCGAAACGTGACACCGAGCGTTGCAGCACTGCGCACTGTTCGCGGTTGGGCGCTGCGCGAGATGCGCGATGCGGCGACCGGCATGCGCCGCACGCTGCTGGATGCCCACGGCTGGCAGGCGGCCGCGGCGCGACGTCAATGGGCGGCGCTGCGCAGACAGCAGCGCCGGGCCGCAGCACGCTTGCTGTCTCCGGCCATGGACCGGGCGGATCGCTCGCTCTGGACCCGCTACCGAGTGCAGGCCCACTATCTGCAGCACCACGGCTTCGTGCGGCCCGCATCACTCGACCACGCGGTGCGGGTGATCGCGCGGCATCGGATACCGGTGGACTGGGTCCATGGCCGCTTCGATGCGATATGCCCGCCGGCCAACAGTGTGCATTGGGCGTCGCTGGGCCGGCGTGAAGGCGGCCCGGCCCGGCTGCATCTGCTGCGCTGCGGTCACCTGGCAGGAGAACCGGCCATGCGGGCGGGCCTGCGCCGCTGCGTGCAGGCGCCCGACCGGTACCCGTGAAACCGCCGGGCGAGCGGCGGCTTCACCGCGGACGACGCCGGTGACACCGCCGCGGACGAAAGGGCCGCCGCGGACTTAGCGCATCGGCGCGGTTTCCACGAAGCTGCGCAGCGACCAGACCAGTTCCGGCGACAGCACGCCTTCCCACGGCGGCATGTGGACGATGCCGAACTTCTGCTTGCCGTAGCGGACCGATTTGATGAAGAACGCGTCGGCATCCGCCAGGCAGCGCGCGTGCAAGGCCTCGTCCTTGATGCGCCGGCAGGCCGCGCCCAGGCGCCGCAGATCCGGCGCCGGAGCGCGCGAACCGTTGGCATCGGCGCCATGGCAGTGGGCGCAGGTCTGATTGAACGCGCTGCGCCCTATGGCGGCCGCCTCCGGGTTGCCGCGCAGCGGATTGGGTTCGGTCCAGGTCTGCGCGGCCGCCGGCAGGGACGTCGTATCGACCTGAGGCGTAAAGGGCTGGAACGCGTGGACGGCACCTGCGACGCCGAACGCCAGCGCCGCCACGGCCGGAAACAGTCTGCTGCGCATGTTATTTCCAGCTCTCCTGGCACCCCTGGCAACCGTCCATCGCCGACTCGGCGAACAGCGTGTAGCGCACGACGTTACCCTCGAACACCGCGTTCTTGAGATTGGTGGCGGCGAACTTGGTTTCCTGCAGGTCGTTGCTGATGAAGCGGGTGCCGACGAACCACGCATGGTTGAAGTGGGTCATCTCGAGATTGGAACCGACGAACTGCGCACCGGAAAAATCGGATCGCATGAGCCGTGCCGCTTCGAGGTCCGTCCCGACGAAACGGGCATTCCTGAAATTGGCATTGGCGGCGGTCGCCTTGGACAGGCGCGCACCGGTCAGATCCGCCCCCTCGAGATCGGCGGCCGAAAGATTGGCCGCGCGCAGGTCGGCGCGGGTGAGATTCGCGCCGCGCAGATCCGCGCCGGCGAGATTCTTGCCGACGAGTTCGGCGTGCCGCAGGTCCGCGCCCGGACAACGGGTGTACGGCCAGATCGGGCAGCCGTTGACGACCAGCGGTTCGTCAGTCACCGGCGTGGCGGGATCGGCCGCATCCCCGGGCGTCTGGGCGATGGCCGTGGCGCTGGCCAGGCAAGCCAGCGCCACGCACGCCGTGCGTAGCGATGATCTGATCACGGCTTATTTGCCGGCGGTCTGCTTGGGCAGCTTGAACACCCACATCGAACCGCCCTGGGTCACCTGCTTCGTCAGCTCGGCCATGTCGCCGCCCCACAGCGGCACCGCACCGCCATAACCGGACTGGATGCCCACGTACTGCTCGCCGTCCATCTCCCAGGTGATCGGCACCGAGACCACGCCGGAACCGGTCTGGAACCGCCACAGCTCCTTACCGGTCTTGCTGTCGAAGGCTTTGACGAAGCCGTCCGACGTGCCGGTGAACAGCAGCCCTCCTGCCGTGGTCAGCGTGCCGGCCCAAAGCGGGAACTGCTCCTTATGCTCCCAGGCGATCTTGCCGGTCTGCGGGTTGATCGCCCTCAAGGTGCCGACGTGATCGTCATAGAGCCTCTTGACCCGGAAACCCTGGCCCAGGTAAGCCGCCCCCGGCTTGTAGGTGATGTGCTCGGCCCAGTAGTCCATCGCCCAGTGGTTGGCCGGAATGTAGAACAATCCGGTATCGGGGCTGTAGCTCATCGGCATCCAGTTGGTGCCGCCGATGAACGGCGGAGACACGAAGATGGTATCGCCCTTGTCCTCGCCTTCCTTGGGCTCCGGCGGACGATTGTTCTTTTCGATCGGCAGGCCGGTCTTCAGATCGAAGCCCGAAGCCCAGGTGATGCCTTCGACGAAAGGCCAGGCATGGATGATCGCGGTCTGCTTCCACGGATGGCCGTCGGCCTGCGCCAGCTTCTCGCGATCGGTCACGAAGAAAAAGCCGTTGCGGTCCGCATGCGCCGACGCCTTGACGGTCTTGCCGCTCTTGGCATCCTTGTATTCGAACAGCAGCACCGAGTTGTTGCCCGAGAAATCCCAGGCGTCGTTCGGCGTATGCGAGAAGAAGCCCTTCAGCTCACCGGTGCTCGGGTCCACGTAGGCCTGGCCGGACGTATAGAGGCTGGCGTATTTGGTCGGATCGCCGCCTTTGGGGGTGCGCTTCCAGGTGTTCCACGGCGCCGGATTGCCGCTTCCGACGACGATGGTGTTCGTCTCCACGTCGAACGACGCGGTCTGCCACGGCGCGCCGCCGCCCTGGCTCCACGACTCCGCCTTGCCGGTCGACGAGTTCGGATCGTCGGGCCAGCTCGGCGCCTTGGGATCGCCGGTCGGCGTGCTGGGCTGGCCATTCAGCCGGCCCATGTGCCCCTCGACCATCGGCCGCGCCCAGATCTCCTTGCCGGTATCCGGGTCGCGCGCGAACAGATAACCGACGACGCCGAATTCATCACCCGAAGAACCGTGCACCAGCAGCACCTTGCCGGTCTTCTGGTCCTTGACGATGAACGGAGCGCCCGTCATCGTATAACCGACCTTGTGATCGCCGAACTTCTCGTTCCATACCACCTTGCCGGTCGTGCGATCGAGCGCGACCACGCGCGCATCCAGCGTCCCGAAGAAGACCTTGTCGCCGTAGATCGCCGGGCCCCGGTTGACGACGTCGCAGCACGGGCGGATGTCTTCGGGCAGGCGGTGCTCATAGGTCCACAGCCGCTTGCCGGTATGGGCATCGAGAGCGACGAAGCGCGAGTACGAAGCCGTGACGTAGATCACGCCGTCATGCACGAGGGCCTGGGCTTCCTGGCCGCGCTGCTTTTCTCCGCCGAACGAATAACTCCAGACGGGAACCAGGCCGGCGACGTTCGCGGTGTTCAGCACCTTGAGCGGACTATAGCGCTGCGCCTTCAGTCCCAAGCCATAGGTAAGGACGTCCTTCGGGGTCGTCGCGTCATTGGCGATGTCATCCCAGGTCACGGGATTGACGGCATGTGCGATCAGAGGCAAGGCGCTCGCGATGGCGACGCACAGCACACTCGGACGCAGGGGGCGGAAGGCCATGGATTGTCTCCTCAGATGTATGGCGGTGAAACCGACGTTGGCTACGCCCGGCGCATGGTGCAATTGGTGTGCCAATCCCTAGAACGGGAACTCGAACGGAAAAACGGACGAATGCCGGCGCCTGCTGCGTTCCCGCGTGACGCAGGGTGTTCCATTCTGAAACGGTGTTCAGCGCATCCTTTGGAGCAGGCCATCCTTCGCGATGAACTGATGATGGATGACGGCCAGAAGGTGCAAGGCGACGAGCAGCATCAGCGCGAAGGCCGAGATCTGATGGATGGCGCTCATCACCGCCTTGGCGGCATCCCAACGCTCGGCGAGCTTAGGCAGCGTCAGGCCGAACAGGCGCACCGGGTAACCCGAGTACACCGAACCCAGAAAACCCGACGCGGGCATCAGCAGCATCAGCACATAGAGCAGTCGATGACTGATCGACGCCAGATGCCGCTGGATCGCGGCCATCGGAACGGCAGGTACCGGCGGACGCCGGACGGCCCAGGCCAATCTGAACAAAGCCAGCAGCCCCAGCGTCATGCCGAGCGATTTGTGCACGTTGAACCAGTAGGCCCGTGCACCGCCGGCACCCTTGGGCAATTCCGTCATCCATAGCCCCAGGCCGATCTGGATGAACAGCAGCGCGGCCATCAGCCAATGCAGCAGCCGCGAGACGCGATCGTAGCGGATGGGTTCGGGGCACGACGACGCGGAACCCATCGGTCCTCCTTCGATTCAAAGAAGGTCGGGCGGCAGGAACGGCTTCTTGCGGTAGATGGTATTGCGCGAGACGCCCAGCGCCTTGGCGGCCGCCGACACATTGCCCTTGTGCAGGCGCAACATCCGTGCCATCGCCTGAAGCGCCACGTCCTGCAGGTTCTGCGGGTCGGACCGGCTGTCGGCCGATCCGGAAGCATCGGCGGCCGGCGCCGGCGGATCCTGCGGACCGGATACCGGGCCGGCGAAGCCGGTCGCCGCCGGCATCCCACGCGCGGGAACCCCGCGGGCCTGAACGTCCGGCCCCTGGATGAGTCCGGCGGAATCCTCGGCCGCTGCAGCGCCCGACCAGGGATTCGCGCTCCCCTGCAGATCCTCCAGGAAATCATCGGGCAGATGCTGGAGCTCGATGCTGCCCTCGTCGCCCACCATGACCACGGCCGTGCGCAGCAGATTGTGCAGTTGCCGCATGTTGCCGGGCCAGTGATAACGCGCGAGCAAGGCCATGACCTCGGGGGCGATGTCGATGTCCGGCCCTTCGCCGCGCAACTGCTTGAGCACGCGGTGGATCACGATCTCGAAATCGGTACGCTCGCGCAGCGCCGGCAGCCGCACCACCAGGCCGTTGAGACGGTAGTACAGATCTTCGCGGAATTCGCCGCGGGCGATCATCTCCTTGAGATTCTTGTGGGTGGCGCTGATCACCGTGACGTCCACCTCCACTTCCTTGTCCGACCCCAGCGGATTGACCCTGCGCTCCTGCAGCACGCGCAGCAGCCGCGCCTGCAGAGGCCTGGGCATGTCGCCGATCTCATCGAGGAACAGCGTGCCGCCGTGCGCGAGCGCGATCTTGCCCACCGCGCCCTTCTTGCGCGCCCCAGTGAAGGCGCCCTCCTCATAACCGAACAGTTCGGCCTCGATCAGCGATTCGGGAATGGACGCACAGTTGACCGCCACGAAGTTTCGGCGCGCGCGCGCCGAATCATTGTGGATGGCCCGCGCCAGCAAGTCCTTGCCGGTACCCGTCTCGCCCAGGATCATCACCGGAATGTCGCGGTCCACCACGCGGCGCAGCTTGCCGATGATCGCCCGTATCTGCGCATCTCCGGTGTCCAGGTACTGCAGCGACGAAAACTGCGCGGAGCGCGCCACGCGGGCCACCTGCGCCCGGCGCGGCGCGTCGGCCTCGGCGGGGAGCGCGCTCGGCGCCTCGGCGGCGATCGGGGCGCTCCAAAGCTTCGTCTGCTTGATCCTGGCCCGGCACCAGACCTTCACGCCATCGTGCATGTGCAGTTGCCGGGGCGTGGTCACGGGTCCGTGACCGAACAACTCGAACAGCGCCGACATCGACATGCCGAACAACGACGGGAACGTATGGGCCTGCAAGGCGCTGAACGACAGGCCCAACTGGAACTGGGCGCTGCGATTGGCCGAAATGAAACGCCCATCGCGCGTGAACACGGCGATGCCTTCGACCAGGGTGCCGAGGAATTCGGGACGGGCATGGAAATGCAGGCGTATCGCGTCCGGAAAGCTCCCGGCGAACATGTGGTTCTCGATCATCTGCGCCGACATCCGCACCAGCGCCAGCGTGTGCTGCTGGTAGCTGCGATAGTCGCCCGATACGTCCAGCGCGCCGATCAATTGGCCCTGGGGATCGATGATCGGTGCGCATGAACACGTCAGCGACTGATTGGCCGCCATATAGTGCTGGTCGCCATGGACGGTGAGCGCCTCGCGCTCGGTCAGCGCGGTGCCGACGGCATTGGTCCCCTTGGCCTTCTCGGACCAGTCCACGCCCGGCATCAACGCCACGCGCGACGCTTTCTCCATGAAATCGCTGTCGCCGAGCGAGTGCAGCACCAGTCCGTTGGACGAGGTCAGCACGACCATGCTGTGCGTATTGACGATCTGCTGGTACAGCGTCTCCATCACGGGCGCCGCATGCTGGAACAGGAAGCGGCTTTCTTCCAGGATCTGGCTCCAATCCCCTTTGCCGGGGACCGACCAATCGGGCTGCTGATGAACGGCGACCCCCAACTCCTGGGATCGTTGATGCGCCAGCACGAGCAGCTCATCGCGGCCATGGACCGGCAGCTCGGCATTCGCCGGCGCGAGTTTCTGCTCGGATCGGCGGTCGGTGCTATCAGGACTCATGTCGTCTCCTCGAGCCGGGCTTCCTTTATGGCGGACCGGTCACCTCATCCTTCCTCGCGGAGGAACGGATGGAAAACTGCCGTTCGGCAGCAATGTTCCCACAAGACACAAAGCGTTGCTTCAGTGACGCCCTAGTGTTTCACTCTGAGACACCCGCCGCCTGCCGGACTTCGATAAGGAGCCGCCGTCGAGCCAGAACCCCGACAGGCGAGGCGGCCGGATCTCGTGGCCCATATATTGCAGGAGAAGCGGGGCTTTTTTCCATAGTCGGAGACAACCCCATGCGCCCAATTCGACATCGCTTCCCGCTAGCCCTCTACGGCTGGGTCGCCGCGCCTCTCTACCTGTTCACGGCCCTGGCCGCCACCAGCGTTCACGCCCACGGTGATGTCGTGCCGCAGGCCGTGGACACCCATGCCTTACCCCAGTTGGGCCAAAAATGGCGCGATTCGAACCCGTACGACAAGGCCAGCCCCGCGCGCGAGACGGCGGTGCGGATCGGTGCCTCGGCCTACAACCAGAACTGCGCCCGCTGCCACGGACTCGAAGCGCTGTCCGGCGGAATCGCGCCGGATCTACGTAAATTCGATGACGACTGCAGCGGCCTGGCCGACGCCACCAAGAAAGGCGAGTGCTACAAGGAGATGGACGACTACTACGTCGGCACCGTACGCCGCGGCCGCACGCGGGACGGACGGGTATACATGCCTCCGTTCGAAGAAGTCCTGTCGCAAGAGGCGATCTGGGCGATCCGGGCCTATCTCGAAGTGCGCCGCGACACCACCAAATAGGCGACGGGAAAAGGGGCTCGCCCGAGCCCCTTCCTTCCGGCCGCGAACGATCAGAAGAAACCCAGCGCTTTCGAGCTGTAGCTGACCAGCAGGTTCTTGGTCTGCTGATAGTTGCCCAGGGCGCTCGCGTGGTTCTCGCGACCGATGCCCGATTTCTTGTAGCCGCCGAAAGCGGCATGCGCCGGATAGAGGTGATAGCAGTTGGTCCACACGCGGCCGGCCTTGATCGCCCGCCCCGCCAGGTAGGCCGTCGTGCCGTTGCGGCTCCACACCCCCGCTCCCAGACCGTAGTCGCTGTCGTTGGCGATGCGGATCGCGTCTTCCAGCGTCTTGAAGGTCGTGACCGAGGCCACCGGACCGAAGATCTCCTCCTGGAACACCCGCATGCCGTTCTCGCCGAACAGCAGCGTCGGCTTGACGAAGAAACCGTCATTGATGTCGCCGCCCGCACGCAGGCGCTCGCCGCCGGTCAGGCATTTCGCGCCTTCCTGGTTGCCGATCTCGATGTAGCCGAGGATGCGGTCCATCTGCGCCTGCGAGACCTGGGCTCCGACCATCGTGGTCATCTCCAGCGGATGCCCCTGCTTGATCGCCTGCACGCGCTTGACCGCGCGGTCGATGAACTTCTCGTAGATCGATTCCTGGATCAGGATCCGCGACGGGCAGGTACAGACCTCGCCTTGATTCAGCGAGAACATCGCGAAGCCTTCCATCGCCTTGTCGAGGAACTCGTCATCGGCATCCATCACGTCGGCGAAGAAGATGTTCGGGCTCTTGCCGCCGAGTTCGACGGTCGACGGAATCATGCTGTCGGCCGCGGCGTGCAGGATGCGCTGGCCGACGACGGAAGAGCCGGTGAACGCGATCTTGGCGATGCGCTTGCTGGTGGCCAACGCCTCGCCGGCCTCCTTGCCGAAACCGTTGACGATATTGACGACGCCGGGCGGCAGCAGGTCAGCGATCAGCTCCATCAGCACCATGATCGAGGCCGGCGTCTGCTCGGCCGGCTTCATGACCACGCAACAGCCTGCGGCGAGCGCCGGAGGCAGCTTCCAGCAGGCCATCAGGATCGGAAAGTTCCACGGGATGATCTGCCCGACCACGCCGATGGGCTCATGGAAGTGGTAGGCGACCGTGGTCTCGTCGATATCGGAGATGCCGCCTTCCTGGGCGCGGATGCAGCCCGCGAAGTAGCGGAAGTGGTCGACGGCCAGCGGAATGTCGGCAGCCATGGTCTCGCGCAGCGGCTTGCCGTTGTCGATGGTCTCGGCGATCGCCAGCCGCTCCAGATTCTGCTCCATACGGTCGGCGATCCTGAGCAGGATGTTCGAACGCTCGGTCGCGGAGGTCCTGCCCCACTTCTCCTGGGCGGCATGGGCGGCATCCAGCGCTCGCTCGATGTCGGAGGCGTCCGACTGCGCCACCTTGCAGAACGGCTTGCCGGTGATCGGCGAAACATTGTCGAAATAGCGGCCCGCATTCGGAGCCGCCCATTGGCCGTTGATGAAGTTGTCGTATTTCTCTTTGTAGGGATAGGCGGCGTCGAGGTTGAAACGCTTGAGTTCGAACATATCCATGGGAGTCTCCTGGTGCTCTACGGGGGCGGACAGGCCGGCGCGAGGCGGCCGGTCGCGCCGGTGCATACAAGCTTCGTGCCATGCCGTAGCATGCTAAGCAGCACTCGCGACGGCGCGAGCCGAGGCCCGCGAGCGGGCCCGGCGAGTCGCCATGGACCTGATCCCGGCTGTCGGGATCATGTCCCAAATTGGAACGACGGCTGCTTCCGTTTGCAACGGTTGCTCGGGCGGCCGTCCGCCGCGAACATCAGGATCTGCCGGACTAACGATGACCATCCCTCACATCCCCCAAATCCGCCTGTACCGCGACTGGCTGCGCGATCGACGCGGCCGGACCTTCGACAGTTACGGCGCGCTGTGGCGATGGTCGGTCAGCGACCTCGACGGCTTCTGGCAGAGCATCTGGGACTACGCGGAGATCCGGTCGCCGACCCCGCACACGGCCGTGCTGGCCGAACGCCGGATGCCCGGCGCGCGCTGGTTCCCCGGCGCCCAGGTCAACTACGCGCGTGAAGTCTTCAAACACGTCGATCGCGGACACGCGGCCGGCGTGCCCGCGATCGTCAGCGACGACGAGCTCGGCCACGCGCGCGAACTGTCGTGGCCCGAACTGCGGCGCCAGGTCGCCAGCGTCGCGCTCACGCTCGCGTCGCTCGGCGTGCGGCGCGGCGATCGGGTCGCGGCCTATCTGCCCAACATCCCGGAAGCCATGGTCGCGTTCCTGGCCTGTTCGAGCATCGGGGCGGTCTGGAGCGTCTGCGCGCCCGACATGGGCACGACCGCGGTGGTCGACCGCTTCCGGCAGATCGAACCCAAGGTGCTGATCGCGGTCGACGGCGTGTACTACGGGCACAAGCCGATCGATCGAAGCGGCGTGATCCGCGAGCTGCGCGCGCAGTTGCCCACGGTCGAGAAGCTGCTGCTGCTCAGGACGGCCCATGCTGCCGAAATCCCCGCGCACGACATCGAGTGGTCGGCGGCGATCGCGCAGGACGATGACCGGACCGCCGCGTTCGAGCCCGAATGGCTGCCGTTCGACCACCCGATCTGGATCGTCTATTCGAGCGGCACGACCGGCCTGCCGAAGGCCATCGTCCACGGCCAGGGCGGGATCCTGCTGGCGGCGGCCGTCTCGCAGATCCATTACGACATCGGTGCCAGCCATGCGCCCAACAGCCTCGGCGAGCGCTTCCACTGGTACAGCTCGACCGGCTGGGTGATGTGGAACGCGCAGCTCGCGGGCCTGCCTTGCGGCACCACCTGCGTGATCTACGATGGCCACCCCGCGCACAGCAAGGAGCAGCCCGACTGGTCCGAGCTGTGGCGCTTCGTCGCCCGCCACCGCGTCACCTACTTCGGAGCCGGTGCCGCTTATTTCACCCACTGCATGAAGGCCGGCGTGCGCGCCAGCGAGTGCGGTCCGCTGTCGCAGGTACGCGTGCTCGGCAGCACCGGCTCGCCGCTGGCCGAAGAAGTCCAACGCTGGGGAAGCGCGCAGTTGCGCGAAGCCGGTTCGCCCGACGTCTGGTGGAACAACATCTCGGGCGGTACGGATTTCTGCGGCGCGTTCGTCGGCGGCAACCGCGAGCTGCCCGAGGTGCCCGGCCAGATGCAGTGCCGTTTCCTCGGCGCGGCCGTGTACGCGTGGAACGAACGAGGCGAAGCCGTGACCGGCGAAGTCGGCGAACTGGTGTGCACCGAGCCCATCCCATCGATGCCCCTGTACTTCTGGAACGACCCCGGCGACGTGCGCTATATGTCGAGCTACTTCGACACTTACCCCGGAGTGTGGCGACACGGCGACTGGCTCGAGGTCCGCCGGGACGGCGGCTGCGTGATCTACGGCCGCAGCGACGCGACCATCAATCGCCAGGGCCTGCGCATGGGCACCAGCGAGATCTACAGCGCGGTGGAATCGCTGCCCGAGGTGCTCGACTCGATGGTCGTCGATCTCGAATACCTGGGCCGCGACAGCTACATGCCGCTGTTCGTCGTGCTGCGCTCCGGCGTAACGCTGGACGAGGCGATGAAGAAGAAGCTCGACGACGCCATCCGTGCGAGCCTCTCGCCGCGCTTCCTGCCGGACGAGATCTTCGAAGTGCCCGGCATCCCGCGTACGCTGTCGGGCAAGAAACAGGAACTGCCGATCAAGAAGCTGCTGCTCGGTCAGCCGATCGATAAGGTGATCAACAAGGAAACGATGGCCAACCCCGATACTCTGGAATGGTACGTGGCGCTGGCGCGGCGGCGCGGCGAGCTATCGAAAGCCGGAACATGAGCGCGGCCGCGATCGATCGCTGGGATCCTGCTTCGCCCGGTGATGCCGCGGCATGGTTCGCGAACGTCGCCGCGCCGTGGTGGATCGCCGGGGGCTGGGCCATCGACATTTTCCTGGACCGCGAGACGCGGCCGCACGAGGACCTGGACGTCAGCGTGCTTCGCCCGGATGTCGGCCAGCTCATCGGCTCGATTCCGGATTTCGAGGTCTTCGAAGCCAAGAACGGTGAATTGTCGTACTTATCGGATACGTCGCCGCGCCGCGACGTCAACTCCCTGTGGTGCCGGGTTCGTGGAACGCAGCGGTGGAAACTCGAGATCATGCTCGATGAATGTCGAGACGGGTTATGGGTCTATCGAAGAGATCCCGAGATCCGCCGGGATCTGGCGAGCGTGATCCGTAAAAGCCGTCTCGGCATTCCCTATCTGGCCCCCGAAGTCCAGTTGCTCTACAAGGCCAAACACGCGCGTGCGCGGGACCAGCAGGACTTCGAAGCGGTCGCGCCGCAGCTCGCCGAAGACGCCCGCAACTGGCTTCGGCAATGTCTGCAGCGCACGTTGCCGTCGCATCCGTGGATCGGCATGCTCGAGCGTCATCGCCCGATCTGACCGCGCGATGCATCGAAAGCCAGACCCGAACACCGGCGTACGGCCGCTCTTCTCCTTGCGCGTCGACCGCCGCCGAAGTCCGCACTCGACCGACTCGAGAACATGCTCGTGCGAGCAGCAAGTCTTTCGAGCTCGCCGGCCGAATGCGGAGCCTGGATCGATGAAGTCCGTCGCCTGGCCAAACGAACGACCTGCCTCTACGGGAGCCGCACATGACAAAGATCGATGCGTTCTTTGCTCGCTACGAAGAAGGTGCGAATACCTTCGACCCGGACCTGATGACCTCGCTATACACGGCCGAGTTCATGGCGGGCGATCCTCATGGCGTATCGTGCGGCCGCAATGATCAGGCGCTTCGCGACGTCTTCATCCAGCGGAAAGCGTTCTTCCTACAGATCGGATTCAAGCATGCCAGGGTCCTCGACATGGAAACGACGCCTCTCGACGATAAGTACACGATGGCCAAGGTTCATTGGCACATGACGTTCGAGAAACAGCCCGGCCGTCCGCTCGACTTCAAGTTCTTCATCACGTACTTCCTCTACGATCCGGGCGATGGGCCAAAGGCCGCGTTCTGGATCTCGCATGATGACGAACGGCAAGTCATGCAGGAAGCCGGTCTCATCCCCGGTCGGATCTGACCATGCATTCGAGTCCTATTAGCTTCGTTGCGACGCTCGAATGCGAAGATCTTCTTTTACCGGCCTACATGTTCGTCATCCAGTCGGTGATCGCGCCGTGGCGACGCCAAGTAAGATCGTGAAAATGAAGATCCGGCTCATCGGTCCCGGCGGCGCGGGAAAGAGCACCGTAGGAGCTCTATTGTCCGAACTGCTCGTCACGAGATGCATCGATCTCGACGCCAGCTTCGTGTCCCGATTCGGCGATGTGGGGCGCCATATCGAGGAATTCGGCTACCGGTCCTATGCTTCGCGGAATGTCGAGATCTATCTCCGGCACGATACCGAGACCGACGACGAGGAGCCCATCATCGTCCTGTCATCGGGCTTCATGACCTACGCGGCCGACATACATCCGGCGTACGATCGATGCCGAGCCGATATCGTCGGCGGCGCCGCCTCATTCGTCCTGCTTCCGTCCGTCGACCTGGAGACTTGTGTTCGCGAAACGGTCCGTCGGCAAATGGCAAGGCCGTTCGCGCGAAGCGCCGACCGCGAAGAGGCAGTGATCAGGCAGAGATTCGACCTTTATCAGCGTCTTCCGGTTACGATGATCGAAACGATGCGCCCGCCGATGGAAGTCGCACGGGACGTCTGTTCGCGAATTCGTAGGCTTCATGCCTCGCAGAAACATCATCGAACCTAGACCGATCAACCATGTTCTCGTCGACTTTCATCTTCGCCAAGCGCCAGTTCGATGACGAGTTCCATCGCCTGGATGCGGCAATCGCCGAAGCCGCGCGATCGATCCCCGGCTACGTCGGCGAGGAGTCCTGGGAGAACAGCCAGACCGGGCTGATATCGAACGTCTACTACTGGGAATCGATGGAAGCGTTGCAGGCGCTAATGACGCATCCCAAACACCTGGAAGCGAAGTCCAGACAGGCGCAGTGGCTCGACGGATATCGAGTGGTCATCGCCCAGGTCATTCGAACGTACGGCGATGCCGGGCTGGAGGGCCTGCCGCCGGTCAATGCATGCTGAGGAGCCCCCCGATGCTCGAACTACGCCCGAACTGCGAGTGCTGCGACAAGGACCTTCCCCCCGACGCGCCCGACGCTCGCATCTGCTCGTTCGAATGCACGTTCTGCGCGAGCTGCGCGGACACCCGTTTGGGCGGCGCCTGCCCCAACTGCGGCGGCGAACTGGTCGGTCGGCCGAGACGGCCTGCCGCGAAACTGGCGAAGTTCCCGGCGTCGTCCCGACGTGTCGTCAACCGCCAGGGTTGCGGCCGGAGCGCCTGACCGGACGTCGGCCGCAGCCGGCCTGATATCGGACGGCGCGTCGTCGTCCTGGCCTCGTCCGCCGTCCGCCGTATGCCACGTCGCCCGGCTCGGCGAGCCGCTTCGCGCCGCCGATCGGCAGGCGTCTCCCTTCGATCCCATCCACCTGAAGTCGTTCGCCGAACCTCCGATATAGGTCACACTGAAGGATTCTGCATGGCCAGACGATGAGCCCGGACGAGCCCATGGACTCGTGAGACGGGTGGTATCGGAATGGAGGTCCGATTGACGATGATTCGCTTCGCGCTGTTCCCGGGCATTCCGGCTCGCCTTTGTTTCGCGGCGCTGCTCGCGCTCGCCGGCAACAGCGCCCTCTCCCAGATCGTCGAACCGCTGGCGGCGCTGCCCGAGCGGCCGGCGCTCGATCCGGCCGCGGTGGCCCTGGGCGCCAGGCTGTTCGCCGATCGGCGCTTCGGGCGGGACGACAGCCTCGCCTGCGCGAGCTGCCACGACCTGGCCCGGGGCGGCGCCGACTCGCGGCCCGGCAGCGAGGTGTTCTCCGCGGCCGTCGGCACCGCCAGGCACATCTTCAACACGCCCACCGTCTACAACGCGGCCCTGAACTATCGCCAGCAGTGGACCGGCGGTGCGCGCTCGCTCGAGGACCTGGTCGACAAGGTGGTCAACAGCCCGCTGGTGTTCGATTCGAACTGGCAGGCGACGCTGACCAAGCTGGCCGCCGATCCCGCGCTCGTGGCCGAGTTCCAGCGTGTCTACCCGCAGCGGGGCCTCAGCCAGGAGACCGTCCAGGAAAGCCTGGCGACGTTCCAGCGCTCGCTGCTCACGCCGTCGCGCTTCGATCGCTATCTGCGCGGCGAAGCGAACGCCATTTCCGACGACGAGAAGCACGGCTACGATCGCTTCAAGGCCTACGGCTGCGTCGGTTGCCACCAGGGCGTGAACGTCGGCGGCAACATGATGCAACGTTTCGGCGCGATGAACGACTATTTCGCCGATCGCGCGAAGGCCGGCCTGCCGGCCGGCGAAGGCGATGCGGGGCGCTTCCGGGTCACCAAGCGGCAGGAAGACCTGCATGTGTTCAAGGTGCCGAGCCTGCGCAACGTGGCGTTGACCGCGCCGTACTTCCACAACGGGTCCGCGGCCACGCTGGACGAGGCCGTCGACGTGATGTTCCGTTACCAGCTCGGCCGGGCGGCGCCGGCGCAGGACAAGGCATTGATCGTCAAGTTCCTCCACAGCTTGACCGGCGAGCAGTTCGAGCCGCGCTGAAATGGCTATCGGCACGCCCTACCGGTCTGGGGGACCGGTGCTGGTACTGCTGCTGCTCGTGCTGCTGCTCGCAGGCTGGCTGTACCTGTACACGCATAGCCGGACCGTCGATCCCGCCGAACAGAACCGGACGCTGACGCTGCTCAAGGATCTGAAGCAGATCGACTCGGACTGGTCGGCCAGCGTGCTGCGCGCGCATGCGGACATCAGCCCCAACTACGATGAACTGGTCGAGCCGTTGGAACAGTTCTCTGGCGGCCTGCAGCAGTTGCGGGCGCGCGTGGCGCCCGCGCATGCACGCAACCTGGACGATGCGCTTGCCGAGCTCGGCAAGCAGGTGGACGCCAAGGCGGCGCTGATCGACGACTTCAAGGCCCAGAACAGCCTGTTCAAGAATTCGCTTCGCTACGTGCCCACGGCGCACCGCCAGATCCAGGCGATCACCGCCGCCATGGGCCACCAGGCGGACCTGGATCGACGAATCGGGTTCCTGGTCAACGAATCGCTGCGCTTCGCCGCGGTACCCGACGGCGAGGTCGCGGCGTCGCTGCGCGCCGGCATCGGCGAGTTGCGCGGCGCGATCGCGACCTACCCCACGCAGGTGCGCGAGGCGGTGCTCAACCTGCTGTCGCACCTGGATACCTTATTGCGGCTGCGGACGAATCAGAGCGAACTGCTGCATGCGATCTCGCAGCAGCCGGTCGCGGCGAGCATCGATGCGCTGTCGAGCGCGCTGACGCAACGCTTCAGCAACGAGCTGGCCACCCAGTTCGGCTACCATCGGCTGCTGCTCGCGTACAGCGCGTTCGCGCTGCTGCTGGTGATCGGCGGCGCCAGCTTCATCAGCTATCGCAATGCGACCGAACGGCGCCGCCTCAGTGCGCTGGTCGACGCCAAGACCCGGGAGCTGCGGGAACTGGCGACGCGCGACGACCTGACCGGCATTTACAATCGCCGGCACATCAGCCAGTTGCTCGAGCAGCAGCAGGCGCTGCACGCGCGCAGCGGCCTGCCGATGTGCATCGCCCTGCTGGACCTGGATCGGTTCAAGTCGATCAACGACCGCTACGGCCATGCGGGCGGCGATACGGTGCTGCAGCGTTTCGCGACGATCGCGCGCCAGACCTTGCGCACGACGGATCTGCTGGGCCGGTGGGGCGGCGAGGAGTTTCTCGTGGCCATGCCGCAGACCTCGCTCGAACAGGCGGGGCCGGCACTGCAGCGCATCCGTGAGGTGCTGGCCGGCGTGGACTTCGGCGAGCTGGGCGAGGACCTGCACATGACGTTCTCGGCCGGCCTCGTGCTGCTGGACGGCGGCGAGACGATCGCCGAGGCCGTCAAGCGCGCGGACCAGGCGATGTACCGCGCCAAGACGGCGGGGCGCGATCGGGTGGAGACCGGCTGAGGCCGATCATTCCTGGAAGCGAATGCCCTCCTCGGCTCGGAGGTATTCGGATAGTCTGTTCGAGCGCGTCAGCGACGTTCGATCATTTTCCGAGCTTCACATTGGGAGAGCACACATGTCCGAGGTTGTCATCGTCACCGGCTGCTCGCAAGGCGTGGGTCTGGGTATCGCCACGGTGTACGCGCGCGCCGGCGCGCTCGTGGTCGGCTGCGATCACAAGGCCGCGCACGCCAGTTTGTCGGGCCTGCAGAATTACCATCACGTGGAGGTCGACCTGACCGCCGACGGCGCCCCCCAGCGCGTCATCGACGCTTGCGTCCAGCGTCATGGCCGTCTGGATACGCTGGTGAACAACGCCGGCGTGGGCAACGCGCAGCCTTTCGAGCAGACTTCACCGGCCGACTTCAAGCGCTACTACGACATCAACGTCGCGGCGCTGATCGAATGTTCCCGATCGGCGCTGCCCCATCTCAAGAGCTCGCGCGGCTCCATCGTCAACATCGCTTCCGTCTTCGGCCTCGTCGGGGCCGCGCAATCGGCCGCTTATGTGCCCACCAAGTACGCGGTGGTCGGCATCACGCGGATGCTGGCCACCGAGTACGGCCGCCATGGCATCCGCGTGAACGCGGTGGCGCCCGGCCTGATCCATTCGCCCGGCACCGCGCAGCGCATCGCCAGCAGCGAATGGTGGCATCGAATGATGATCGAGGGCGCGCCGCTGGGCCGGGTCGGGCAGCCCGAGGAGATCGGCGAGGCATGCGCTTTCCTGTCCTCGTCGAAGGCCGGCTTCATCACCGGAGTGGTCCTGCCGGTGGATGGCGGCTATTCGATGGCCAAGTTCCTGCCCAATCCCGAGGTCGAGTGAGCGGCAGGTCGAGAGTACGGGCCGCCCCGGCCGCGCGTAACGAACGCTCAGAGGCGCGGCTCGGCGTCATTGATCCAGCCGCAAGCCTTGCTCGATGGCCAGCTTGCGAATCACCGCGCGCTGAACCTTGCCGGTGGCCGTCTGGGGCAATTCGCTGACGAAGACCACGCGCCTGGGGATCTTGAAGCTGGCGATTTTTCCCTTGCACGCGGCGATGATGGAATCCTCGGTGGCGGCCGAGCCCTCGCGAAGGATCACGTAGGCCACCGGCACCTCCACGAGCCGTGGGTCGAGCATCCCGATCACCGCGATCTCCCGGATGTCCGGGACCAGTTCGCACAGCTCCTGCTCGACGCCCTGGGGCGAGACGTTCTCGCCGCCGACCTTGAGCATCTCCTTGTAACGGCCCGTGAAGCGAACGCATCCATCGGGGCGCATGACGCCCTGATCGCCGGTGCGCAGCCAGCCCTCGGCGTCCAGGGCCGCCGCCGTCGCCTCGGGGTCGCCGAAGTAGCCCTTCATCACCGAGTAGCCGCGAAACCACATCTCTCCCGGCATGCCCGTCGGCACGTCCTTCCCGGTCTCGGGGTCGACCAGGCGAAGCGCCAGACCCTCCAGCGGCCTGCCCGACGAATAGCAACGCAGCTCCTCGGGCTCATCGACGGCGCAGGTGCACATCCAGCACCAGGATTCCGACAGGCCCGTGCCGGTGACGGTCGGGCAAAAGACGCGCTGCACCTGCACCGCCACGGCGGCCGACGTTTCCATGCCGGAAGGCAGGGTCCCGAAACGCAGGCTCTTCATGCTCCTCGGCTTCTCGGCCTGGAAGCGCAGAAGATCGGCGTAGTGGGTCTCGAAGCCATGGAGGATGTTCACCGATTCGCGCTCGATCAGATCCAAAGCCGCGTTCGCGTCGAAGGTCTCCATGATCACCTGCCTGCAGCCCCTGTACACGCACTGCAGCACCACTTCGCTGAGCGAGTAGAGATGGAACATGGGCAGATAGTTGAGCGCCGTTTCGCCGGACTGCACGCCCCACAGGCGGCCGCGATCGCGCACGCCGCGCACGCAGCTATGGTCATGCATCACGCCCTTGGGGCGACCGGTGGTGCCGGAGGTGAAGACGATAGCCGTGAGATCGCTCGCCTTGCAGGCAGCGCGGCGCTCGCGCAGCGCCTGCTGCTCCGCCGGCGAGTAGGTAGCGGCCTCGAGGCTCGTCCACGGAATCGATCCGGGCATCTGCCCTTCGCCGATCAGCACGGCCTTCAGGCTTTCGTCCTTCAACTCCGCCCCCAGGCTGCGCTGAACCATGCCGACGAAGTCGACCGGGCCCGCACGGCCGGAAAAGATCAGCAGCTTGCAACCGCCCCTGCGAACCACGTCGGCCAGATCGGCTTCCCGATAACGCAGATTCAGCGGCACCGCGACCGCACCGACGCGCCACAGCGCGAAGACCGCCTCGACGTATTCCGGTCCGTTGCCGATCAACAGGCCGACTCTGTCGCCGGCGTCGACTCCGGCACGCATCAGGCCGCAAGCGACTTTGTCGATGCGCTGGTCGAGCTCCGCATAAGTCATGGAACCCGACGCCCAGGTCAGGGCGACTTGTCGCGGCCACTTTTCGGCCGCACGCGTGGGCAGTTCACCCAATAAGGGCAGATCTTCGTTCGTCATGGCCGTTTGCTCGTTCTCGACATCCGGAAAGCGCGCGCGAGGGTCGTACGCAAGGAAGCGGACCTCAGTCCACCATGGTCAGGCCGCCGTCGACGCTCAGGATCTGGCCGGTCAGGTAGGCGGACTGGTCGGCGGCGAAGAGCATCACGCCGTTGGCGATGTCCTGCGGCTGACCCAGGCGGCGCAGTGGAATGGCGCGATTGAAATGCTCGAGCATCCTTTCGGACTGCAGCCGCAGCAACGGGGTATCGATGGCGCCCGGCGCGATGCAGTTGACGGTGATGCCGTGCCGCGCCATCTCCCGGGCCAGCGACTTGGTGAACGCGTTGACGCCTCCCTTGGCCCCCGAGTAGACGGTTTCGCCTGCGTTGCCGATGCGTCCGGCGCCGCTGGAGACGTTGACGACGCGGCCGCCGCGACCCGAGGCCACCAGGGGGCGCAGAAACTGCTGGCACACCAGCACGGTGCTGGTGTAGTTGACCGCGATGATCTTCTCGATGAACGCCAGGGAGTTGTCCAGAAACGGCTCCGTCGGCGTCCATCCGGCGTTGTTCACGATCAGATCGGCCAGGCCGAAGCGCGACTGCGTGAACGCCTGCAGGCGTGCCACGTCTTCAGCCTTGCTGACATCGGCCACGACCATGTCCGCGGTGCCGCCCTGCTCGCGTACGAGCCTGACCGTTTCCGCGGCGCCGGCCTCGTTCAGATCGGTGACCATCACCCTCGCGCCCGCCGCGGCGAGCGTCGTGGCGATGGCGCGCCCGCATCCGGATCCCGAACCGGTGACGACGGCGATGCGATCTTCGATGGTCAACGGATAGCTCATGGTTCTCTCCCGACACCCCGATCTTCAATGGATTCGTTCACTTCTTGACCAGCGGGCACTCGCTCTCGGCCAATGGCCTGAACGCTTCCTCTCCGCTCAGCTTCTGGACCGTCTTCAAGAGGTCCCACTCACCCTTCGATTCGGCGGGTGACTTGACCTGGAACAGGTAGAAGTCGCGCAACAGGCGACCGTCCTCACGGACCTTGCCATTGGTCGTCATGAAGTCGTTGACCGGCAGCTCGCGCATCTTGGCGGCGACCGTCTTGCCGTCCGTGGTGCCGGCGGCCTTGACCGCCGTCAGGTAATGCTTGACCGCACTGTAGGCGCCGGCCTGGATGCTGTTCGGCACCCGCTGTTGCCGTGCCTTGAATCGCGCCGAGAAAGCCCGGGTCTCGTCGTTCTGGTCCCAGTAGAAGGCTTCCGCCATCAGCAGGTCCTGCGCGATCGGCAAGCCCAGCGTGCGAACGTCATTGACGTAGGTCACGAAGGTAGCGAGCTTCTGCCCGCCGCTGACCACGCCGAACTCATTGGCCTGCTTGACGAAGTTGACGATATCCTGGCCGGCCAGCGCGAGCAGGATCGCCTTCGCGCGCGAAGCCTGGGCCTGCAGAACGAAGGAACTATAGTCGGCCGTGTTGATCGGGACGCGCAGTCCCCCCAGGGACTTACCGCCTGCCGCGGTGGCGAACTGGGTGCTATCGCGCGTCATCGCCGAACCGAAGGCATTGTCGGTGGCAACGGTGTAGAACGTATCCGCGCCTGACTTCACGGTCGCCACACCGATGGTTTTCGCCAGCGCGTAGGTATCGAACACCCAGTGGAACGAAGTCGGCGAGCAGGCCTTCCCGGTCAGGTCGCTGGATCCCCCGGAGCTGACGATATCGATCTTTCCGCGTTCCTTGAGGACGTTGCGAATCGCCAGCCCCACCGCCGAGCTGCCGGTTCCGGTGACCATCTCCACGCCTTCGAGATCGATCCAGCGCTTGACGATGGAAACCGCCGTGTCGGGCTTGCTCAGGGTATCGGCGTAGACGATCTCGACCTTGCGCCCGAGAACCTTGCCGAAATCCTCGGCGGCGAGTTGCGCGCCGA
Organism: Burkholderiaceae bacterium; assembly: GCA_047601745.1. Taxonomy (GTDB): domain Bacteria; phylum Pseudomonadota; class Gammaproteobacteria; order Burkholderiales; family Burkholderiaceae_E; genus JAKPAM01. The sequence goes on from JASGIS010000001.1 coordinate 256,410, forward strand.
CCACCGAACCCATGCCGGTGACGTCGGCGTATCCACCCGACATGTCTTCGAGCACGCCGATCCGCAGCGGCGGCTCGTCGGCATTGCCCACTTGGGGTAGCAGCGCCATGCCCAGCACGGCGAAGAGATTGACGAGACTGCGCATACGGACTCCACCCATCCAGGTTGAGAAATCACCGATGACGGACCACCGGTTCGATGAAAGACGGGCCGCCTTGGCCGCCGCTCATGATCGCCACTATTGGGGGAGGCGCCGATATGTCGCATACAGTCGCGAGGGCGACGCCGAGTGTCTCCTGCTCCGGACATCGTGTGTGAACGCCTCCATTCACGGCGGCCGCCCCATCGATGCCGGTTTCGATCTTGATTCGAGTGAATTTACACCAGCGGCGGGTTCACGGGACCGGATCGAGGTCCATGTTATCGACGACGGCGCCCCGCGCTTCGGCGATGCCCGCCAGCCTGATTGCGTCGGCGAGTGACACACGGGGAACACGAGCAGGTTGCCATTGATGCCGGCTCGCCAGGCCACCACCGCTTCGCACGCATCCTCGGAGTCGCTTCGAACTGGCACGCCGATTGCGTGTTCGAGCGCTCCTGCCGAACCCGTCGAAGGATGCTCGATGCCTCGCTCCGTTTCTCCCGCTTCGCCTCGCCGTCGGGCCCCGATGCCGCCGATGGCCGGGCCGTCTGCCCGCCCGGCGCTGGCCTGCCTGCTGTTCGCCTGCCTGATGCCGTCGGCCGCATCAGCGGCCGATGCCTCGTCCTCGTTCAAGATGCTCGCACCGATGGCCGACGCGCCGACCCGGCTCACGTCGGGTCCTTATGCGGGCAACTACTACGTGCCGTCGACGCTGCAGACCATCACCTGGGGCTATCTGCCGAACCGGACCTCCCAGCCCGTGCTGACGATCCCGTCGGGCAGCCAGATCACCTTCGACACCGTGTCGCACGAAGGCATCCTCGAGGACCAGGGACGCGATCCGGTCCGATACTTCGGCGGCAAGGGCGTGGCCGCCGACCTGGTGCTGCCCGACGCGATCGCTATCGCGGCCTCGGACAAGAACCACGATTTCGATAAGGACGGCCCGCACGTCGTGACCGGCCCGGTCGCGATCGAAGGCGCGATGCCGGGCGACGTGCTCAAGGTCGAGATCCTGTCGATCGAGCCGCGGGTGCCTTATGGCGTGATCTCGAACCGGCACGGCAAGGGTGCGCTGCCCGGCGAATACCCGAAGACCGCGGCGCAGCCGAACCCGTCGTCCGCCCATCCGGAGCGCTACGGCAATGTCTCGGTCTTCACGCCGATCGAAGCGCCGTCGGGCGGCAGCCCCGGCTTCGGCGTGCTCGATGCCGGCGCCGATCGGAAGATCCGCTTTCCGCTCGCTCCGTTCATGGGCATCATGGGCGTGGCCGCCGATACCGATCAGCGGGTCCACTCGGTGCCGCCCGCGGCCCATGGCGGCAATGCCGACGTCAACGATCTCGGCGCCGGCGCGATCGCCTACTATCCGGTCTTCGTCCCCGGCGCGCTCTTCTATACCGGCGACAGTCATTTCGTCCAGGGCGATGGCGAGGTGGCCCTGACCGCGCTCGAAGGTTCGGCCCGGGCCACGTTCCGCATCACACTGCTCAAGAGCGGCCAGCCCGGCGTGCCGGGCAAAAAACTGACGCAGCCGCTGGGCGAAACGGCCGAGCACTGGATCACGCTGGGATTGGACCCGGATCTCGACGAGGCGATGAAAAAGGCGACCCGCGAATCGATCCGCTTCCTGGTCGACGAGTTCGGCATCGATGAGGCGCTGGCCTACGCCTATCTGAGCGCGGCCACCGACTTCGAGGTTTCACAGGTCGTCGACCGGACCAAGGGGATCCACGGCATGATTCGCAAGTCCGATTTCTCGGACTTCGTGCGCAAAGGTAGCGATAAAGCGCGCTGATGCCGAGGGCGGCGCGTACGCAAAACGGGTAACCGGGCTCGCTTATGAAGCGTCAGCGGAATCGCCCGCTCCGAGCCCGGCCCACCACAGCACGGCCACCATTCCGCAGCGGCAGGGTCCAGATCAGGGTTGCGGTGATGGGTGGGCCGAGCCAGTCCAGTCCTGGCCGGCCGACCGCCATCGGATGCAGGCCCGATGGCTGCTCAGCCCGGACGAGCGTCTTTCGAGACGGCGCCCTTGCGCCGTCAGCGAGTGGCCGTCGAAGCACGGGTTCTCGAGCCTCATACTGTCGTGCCGTTCCCACCCGCGAGGCCGAGCGTGAACCCAGCCACTTCCCAACCCAGCGTGCTGTTGGCCGGCGCCACCGGTCTGATCGGCCGCGCGCTGACGCCGCTGCTGCTGGCACAGACTCCAGCGGTGAAGCTGCACGCGCTGGTGCGACGCATGCCCGAACCGGCCGATGCACGGGTGCACTGGCTGGAGGTGGACTTTGCCCGGCTGCCGGCGCTGCCCGAGGCGCAGGAGGCCTGGTGCTGCCTGGGCACGACGATCAGCCAGGCCGGCTCGCAGGCAGCCTTCCGTGCGGTGGATTTCGACGCCGTGCTGGCCTTCGCCAAGGCGGCGCGGGCGGCCGGCGTGGAGCGCTTCGCCGTCGTCTCGGCGCTGGGCGCCCACCCATGGGCACTGTCCTTCTACAGCCGCGTCAAGGGCGAGATGGAGGCCGCGGTCGCGGCGCTGGGCTTCGCCAGCGTGCTCGTCGCACGGCCTTCGCTGCTGGCCGGTGACCGCGCGGCGCTGAACCAGCAGGCACGCCCCGGCGAGGAGCTGGCGCTGCGCCTGGCCATGCCGCTGGCCGGGCTGCTGCCACGGGGCGTGCGTCCGATCGCGGCGCAGACCGTGGCTCGCGGCATGATGGCGGCGCTGCATCCGCCGCGGCCGGGCCTGCGCATCGTGGAGTCCGGCGAGCTGCAGGAGCTGGGAAACGAAGCTTCATAAGGATCAGCTTTCATGGCGCGGCCGGCGCTCAGGCCGTTGGCCTGGGCATCGAGCCGGACGGCGCTGGCTTGTAACTTGCATCCGTCGAGCCAAGACTGGCGGCGCCATGGGTGCGGGCGGCTACAGCAGCCATTGCCGGACGGACGGCGGGTCGAAGTCGGCACGCGCCGCTTCCCCCCCACACTCCGGTAACATTCGCCCCCATCCCCATCGTGGCCGACAGCGTTCGATCCGGCCATCCCCCCATCCACGCAGAACGCGACCCGCAATCCATGTCGCATTTCTCCGAGCCGACCACCGGCTACTGGCAGCGCATCATGACCGAGGCCGAGCTCCCGGACGGCGTGCGTCCGGGCGCCGGCCCCTGGCGCTTCGGCTACCCGGCGCGGCTGCCCGACGGCCGCTATCTGGTGCTGCCGATCCGGCAGATGGCCACCGACCCCACGCTCGCTGTCGCATCTTTGATTGCCAATCAAGCGTCATTGACCGTCATTGATGAGCTGGGAGTGATGCTGGCCAAGCAGATCGCGCCGCTGAACCCCGACGTGATCGTGGCGGTGCCGACGCTCGGCCTGGCCTTCGCGCCGGTCGTGGCCCGCGAACTCGGCCATTCGCGCCTGGTGCCGCTCGGCTATTCGCGCAAGTTCTGGTACGACGAGGCGCTGTCCAGCCCGGTGCGCTCGATCACGACGCCGACCGCCGGCAAGCGGGTCTACCTGGATCCGAACCTGGTGCCGCTGGTGCGCGGTCGACGGGTCGTGCTGGTCGACGATGCCGTCAGCAGCGGCAACACGATCGCGGCGCCCTGGGACCTGATCGAGTCGCTGGGGGCCACGGTGCTCGCCTGCGGCGTCGTGATGCGCCAGAGCCGGCGCTGGGTGGACGCGCTCGGGCCGTCGCGGGCCGAGCGCGTGCTCGGCGTATTCGACAGCCCGCTGCTGAAGGCCGCCCCCGATGGCTGGGTGCTGCGCGACTGATGGCCGTCCCGCCGATCCCGTCGTTCTTCCGATCCGACCGCTGAACCCCTTCGTCTTCCGGAGCCTTCCGATGTCCGTTCCGTCCGACTCTCCTTCCTCGACCCGCCGGCGGCTGCTCGCCGGCGCGGGCGCCACGCTGGCTGCCGCCGCCACCGGCATCACGGCGGCCCCGGCCTTCGCGCAGACCCGCAGCATGAGCATCACGCTGCCCTGGGTGGTGAACGGCTCGAACTTCTGGCCGATCGTCGGCAAGGAGCTGGGCTTCTTCAAGAAACGCGGCATCGATCTGACCGTGTCGCGCGGCAACGGCTCGGTCGCCGCGGCGCAGGCGATCGCGAACAAGCAGTTCGACATGGGCGTCGTGTTCTTCGGCGGCACGCTGGTCAACATGGCGCGCGGACTGCCGTTGCAGGCGATCGCGACGATCGGCTACGACTCGACGATGGGCAACCTGGTGCTGGCCGACTCGCCGATCCGCGAGCCCAAGGACTTCGAGGGCCGCCGCGTCGGCACGGTCGCCACGTCGGCCGAAGCGCCGTACTGGGCCGCTTATGCCGAGAAGACCGGCATCGACCTGAGCAAGGTCACCCGCCAGCAGCTCGACGCCCGGCTGATCGAGCGCGCGCTGATGGACAAGCAGGTCGACGCGATCACCGCGATCGGCACGTCCAGCATCCCGGTGCTGGAGTCGCTCGGCGTCAAGACCCGTTTCATCCCCTGGGCCAAGGCCGGCGTGCAGCTCTACGCGTCGCAGATCGTCGCCCGGCGCGAGACCATCGATGCCGATCCGGGGCTGTGCCAGGCGATGGTCGACGGCATCCTCGAATCGGTCGTCCACACGCTGAAGCACCCGCAGGAGTCGCTCGACATTCTCTACCGGGTCCAGCCCGAGATCGGGCTGGCCAAGGGCGGCAAGGAAAACGCGGTCATCTCCCACGGCCTGACGCAGACGACGATGGTGTCGGAAGAAGCGATCAACAACGGCCTGGGCTACAGCAGCATCCCGAAGCTCGCCGGCATGATCTCGCTGGCGGCGCGCGCGGGCGCGCTGTCCGGCGACGCCAAGCCGCTGGTGCCCGAGGACCTGGCGACCAACCGTTTCGCGGGCAAGATCAAGCTGAGCGCCGCCGAATGGGAGGCGATCCGTCGCAACAACGCGCCGTACTTCAAGATGGTCGGCGCAGCATGACGCGGTCGACGTCGTCCGGCTCCGGGTCGCATGCCGGCTCGCACGCCGGACCGCGCGCCGGGCGGATCACCGGCCGGCGGCGAACGATCGTCGACATCGAACGGGACGCCTGAACCGATGGACCTGCAGACATCCTGGCGCCGGATCGGCTTGCCGCTGGGCTTCGCGCTGCTGTCGCTGCTGGCCTGGGAGGCGGTGGTGCGGATCTTCGCGATCCGCGAGGTGCTGCTGCCCGCGCCGTCGGCGATCGCCGGGCGGCTGGCCGATACGCTGCCGCTGCTGCTGCAGCACGCCTGGCCGACCGTCTGGGAAAGCGTCGCCGGCTTCGTGATCGCGAGCCTGCTCGGCGTCGCGCTGGCGGCGCTGCTCAGCGCGTCGAGCCTGATGCGCGACATGCTGTACCCGAACGTCGTGCTGTTCCAGTTGATCCCGAAGATCGCGCTGGCGCCGCTGTTCATCGTCTGGCTCGGCATCGGCTTCCAGTCGCGGCTGACGTTCTCGGTCTTCATCAGCTTCTTTCCGGTCGTGATCGCGACGCTGGCCGGCCTGGACAACGTCGACAAGTCGCTGCTGCGGCTGTGCCGGGCGCTGACCGCCACGCCTTGGCAGGTGTTCAAGGACGTCCGGCTGCCATACGCGCTGCCTTATGTGTTCAGCGGCATGAAGATCGCGACGACCTTCGCGATCATCGGCGTGATCGTCGGCGAGTTCATCACCTCGCAGGCCGGCCTCGGCTACCTGATCCTGTTCGCGTCGGCGCAGGCCGATACCGCGCTGATCCTGGCCGCGATCCTGGTGCTCTGCGTGTTCGGCCTCGCGTTCTACGGCCTGGTCGCCGGCGTCGAGCGGTGGACGCGGCGCCGCTTCGGCGCCTGACCGGCGCCCACCCCACGATGACATCACCCCAATCGCGCCCTGCCTGGCTGCTCGCGAGCAGCATCGCCTCCGAGCGCGGCCGCAGCTACATCTCGGTCCAGGACGCGTCCAAGACCTATGCGTCGCGCAACGGCGACGTGCATGCGGTCGAGCACGCCGACTTCGACATCGACGAGGGCGACTTCGTCAGCCTGGTCGGCCCGAGCGGTTGCGGCAAGAGCACGCTGATGTCGATGATCGGCGGGCTCGAGGTGCCGAGCTCCGGACGGATCACGATCGACGGCAGCCCGATCACCGCGCCGCGCCGCGATTTCGGTTACGTATTCCAGGACGCGACGCTGCTGCCGTGGAAGACGGTGCTGGACAACGTGCTGTTTCCGATCCGCACGCAGAAGCGTCCGGTCGCCGACTACCTCGGCGAAGCCGAACGGCTGCTGCGGCTCACCGGCCTGTGGGCGTTTCGCGACAAGCGGCCCGCCGAGTTGTCGGGCGGCATGCGCCAGCGGGTCGCGATCTGCCGCGGCCTGATCAACGATCCGCGGCTGCTGTTGATGGACGAACCGTTCTCGGCGCTCGATGCGATCACCCGCGACGACATGAACCTGGCGCTGGCGCGGCTGTGGGATGAAGTGCACAAGACCGCGATCTTCATTACCCACAGCATCCGCGAGGCGGTCTTCCTGTCGGACCGGGTGCTGGTGATGAACGCCCGGCCATCGCGGATCGTCGCCGACATCCGCGTGCCATTTCCGCGGCCGCGGCGGGCCGAAATGCAGGAAGACCCGGAGTTCCAGGCGATCTGCGCGTTCGTTCGCGAGAAGATCCACGAGGGTTTGTCGGGGGTCGACGGATCGGCGTAAGCGCGCAAGGGAGTGAGGACGGCGTCGTCGACACGAGGGCATGAACGCACCGGCTTGAACGTAGTGGCCCGAGAACACGGTGGCCCGAACACGGTGGCCCGAACGCGGTGGCCCGAACGCAATGACCCGAACGCGGTGACCCGAACGTGGCGCGCAACGCGTCTTCGGCGCCCGACACAAGAGCGAGCGCCGGTTCGAAGTGCGGTGCCTGTGCGGAAATACCTTGGCCGTATCGCGCATCCGGGCTGCAATGACCGGATGACCATGCCATCGATGATCGGACGAGCGATGCTGGCCTGGGTCCTGCCCTGGGCGCTGGCCGCCACGGCGCACGCCCAGGTCTGGCGTTGCCCGGGCGACGTCTACCAGGACGAACCGTGCCGCGGCGGCGCCGAACTGGACATCCGCCCCGACGTCAACGCCATGCAGGCCGAGGACCGGGTGTGGACGCCCGGCACCAGCGCGATCCTGCGCGAAAGGGCCGATGGGCCATACGTGGCGGGCATTCCGAACGGGCGCGAGCAGGGCTTCGGCGATTCGACGCCGCCCCCGGCGCTGCACGGCTACGGGTACGGCTGGGGGCCTCCCCGCTATTTCCATCCGCCGCCGTATTTCCACCCACCACCGCGAGCCCGGGTCGCACCGCCTCCGAAACCCTCCCGGCCCGCGCCGGCCGCGCCTGCGCGAAGCAGCGGCGGCTACTACTGGCGGCCGTGACCCCGCGCGCGCCGCGCGATCGTCGCCCGGCGGCTTCGCGGGCCGAAACCGGCGACCGCCCCAGCGGCGTCGCGATCGGCCGGCACCCGCCGGATCCCGGCCCTCCTGTGGTCATCCGCCTCCGGCAATGCTCATCAAGCGATCGAGTCGCTGCTGGCTCGGATCGTCGTCGGCGACATAGACGTTGAGCCGCAGATCCCGCCGGTCGCCGACATCGAAAAGCGTGTAGCCAAAGCGCATTTCGCCGACTTGCGGGTGCACGAACACGCGTGTTTCGTCTTGCCGGGAGGCGACGTCGGATTCGCTCCAGAATCGATCGAACTCGGTGCTCGAACCGCGCAGCTCCGCCACCAGATCGCGCATCTCCGGCATCTCCGACTCGCTCGAATCCAGTCGGAACTTGGCGACCGCCTTTCTGGCGACCTGCTCCCAGTCGGGCATCAGGGCTCGATGCGCGTCGTCCAGGAAGACGAGTTTCAGAACGTTCGGGGCCTGTTCCCGGTCGGCCAGCCTGATGCCCAGGAATGCCTCGGCATAGCGATTCGCGGCGACGACGTCCCAACGAAGATTGATGACGAAGGCCGGGCCGCCGATCGCGCCGAGCATGCGCGCGAGCCGAGGGCCGACGTCCCGATGATCGAGGATTCGGCTGCCGGCAGGCGCTTGTCGATCGCAGAGGCGAAACAGGTATCGACGCTCGGCGTCGTTCAGCTTCAGGGTATCGGCGAGCCTCGACAGGAAGCGTGACGACACGCTGATGTCCTTGCCCTGCTCCAGCCACGTGTACCAGCTCAGGCTGACGTGCGTCAGGTAGGCGACGTCCTCCCGCCTGAGGCCTCTCGAACGCGTTCTCCCCTCGGAGCTGATCCCGCAATCGCTTCGCTTCAATGCGCGACGCTTGGCTCGCAGGAACTCGCTCAACTCGGTCCGGGGTCGCGAGTTGCCTTGGTTGTCATCCGGATCACTCATTCACTCGATCCCCTGCCCAGGTCACCGACTCGAAACCAGACACCATGGCACGCGGACGCTATGACACGAAGTAATAGTACAAACAACCGCATTGGCCGGCCGAATACGCGTCGATAACATCCTCCACGTCAAGTCATGCAGCGACGAACGTGCGCATGCGCGGTCTCGATGCGAACGCATTGGTGGAAGGAGCTTCTCATGAGTTCGGACATCCCGACAAACAGCCTGTTCTCGCTGGTCTCGAGAGGCGAGCTGCCGATGCCGGCCGCCGCCACCCTGCTTGGCCTGAAGGTCGAGCATGCGGAGCGCGGATCGGTGGACCTGTCCTTCCGTGCCGACGGGTCCTTTCTCAACGCGGCCGGAAGCGTCCAGGGCGGCATGCTGTCGGCGATGCTGGACGAAGCGCTAAGCCTCTCGATGCTGACCATCCTGGATCGAGGAGAATACTTAGCGACGCTGGAGATGAAGGTTCAGTTCATCAGCGCGGCGCAAGCAGGCGCATTGCGTGCCCGGGGACGGCTGATTCATCGAGGCAGAAGGATCGGTTTCGTCGAGGGCGATCTGCGGCAAGGCGAAAGGCTGGTGGCGAAGGCGACCGCGACGGTGTCGATCCAGGGCTCTGCGAGACAGCCCGCCGTCACGCAGGATGCTCGCGCATCGCAGCCGCTCGATGCGAACGATCGATGACGAACGGTCCGCTGAGCAGCGTGCTGTTGATGCTCGTCGCTGCGGGATCCGGCCGCGACCCATGCGAGGTTTCGCCATAAGACCTCGCCGGGCGCGCCGAACCACTCCGCCATACTTGTCCGGGCGTGCGCGAACTCACGCGCGACGACAACGACAGACGGAGACGGATATGCGGTACCCCCACGACAAGGGCCTCGAGCGGCCCCGAAACGCTCGACGCGAACTGTTGAAGCAGGCCGGCGCAGCGGCGATCGTCGCCGGCGCGGGCCTGTCGGGCTCCCCGTCGGCGCAGGCCCAGGGCGACGCCGCCGGCGCGCTGCCGAACGTGCCGCTGCGGATGCTGGTCGGCTACCCGGCCGGCGGCGGCTCCGACATCATGGCGCGGATCCTCACCGACGGCCTGAAGAAGCACGGCGGACTGAACGTGATCGTCGACAACAAGGCCGGCGCCAGCGGCCTGATCGCCGGCGAGGTGCTGAAGGCTTCGCCGACCGACGGCTCGGTCATCATGTTCGCGCCCAGCGCGGCCACCGCGGCGCAGAAGGTCAGCCGCAAGACGATGCCGTACGATCTGGAGAACGATCTGCGGCCGATCGGCCTGGCCGGCATCACGGCGACGGCATTCGTGATCTCGCCGACGATCGACGTCCACGACCTGCGCGGGTATTTCGACTGGCTCAAGCGCAATCCGTCGAAGAACCAGTTCGGCACGACCGCGCTGGGCAGCAACACGCACATCGTGCCGATGCGTCTGGGCATGGCGGCCGGCTCGCCGCTGGAGCCGGTCGGCTACAAGGGCGCGGCACCGCTGATCGCCGACATCAGCGCCGGCCACATCCCGGCCGGCGGCGGCGGCATCACTGATTTCCTGACCTATCACCGCAGCAACCGGCTGCGAATCCTGGCGGTCTCGAGCCGCGAGCGCCTGACCAGCGCGCCGGAGTTGCCGACGATGAGCGAGTCGGGCTTTCCGCAGGTCGTCTACGAAGGCTGGTACGCGTTCTATGCGCCGGCGAAGATGCCGACCGAACTGGTGATGGCCTGGAACCGGATCCTGTCCGACGAGCTGAACAACGCCGAGACCCGGCAGCGGCTGATCGAGGTCGGCCTGGAGCCGCGCGCGTCGACGCCCGATGAGTTCGCGGCCCGGCAAAAGCGCGACATCACCCAATGGACGGCCGACCTGAAGGCGATCAATTACGAGCCGCAGTAAGCGAACAGCGGCGCTCGGAGGCCGGCCCGGTGGGCCGGACCACCCGGGCAGATGCCGCCCGCCGAGCGATCCCCCGAACGAATCCGGCCGACTCGCTCACCGCCGTCAGAACCGGAACCGCATCCCGGCATGGAAGGCGAGTTGGGAAGTCGTGGTGGACTGCGACGCGAGAATGTTCTGGTAGATGTCCGCATAAGCGCCGCCGCCGGCGCGCTGATAGTTGACGGTGAACACCAGATCCGTTCCCTTGAACAACGCGTAGCTGGTCGCCAGATTGAGCTGCTTGTAGCTGGGCTTCTCGCCGCTGTAGCCGACCTTGCCGTCGACGTAGGTGAGGCCGCCGTAGACCATCCATTCCTGCGTCAGCTTGTAGCCCATCCACACCTCGTACGAATTGAACGATACCGAGCTCTGCGTCCCGTTGGCGTGGTCGAAGTTCGTGTGCGTGAGGTTGGCCCCCAGCGTCGTCGCATCGTTGAGCTGGTATTTCACGCCGACGCCCGAGACCTCCTGATTGTCGGGCTGGCCGACATAACCGAAGATGCCGACGTTGCGGGTATTGTTCGGGACGAAGTTGCCGTCGGCGAACTGCGCGCCCGGGTTCTTGGCGAACAGATAAGCGGCCGAGACGAGCAGGCCGCCGTTGCTGTAGTTGAGCCCGAACGAGGTCGTGCTCTGCGCGCTGAAGTTGTTGGTCCCGCCCGGCGCATACATCGCGCTTGCCATGAATCCCGCGATCCTGGGGCTCGCATACTTGAACGAATTGTTGACCCGATAGCCGTCGTTGGTGTTGTCGATGTCATTGGCATGCGCGAAGTACGCGCCCCAGCCATTCAGGTTCAGCGTGGTCGGCCCGACGTTGTCGACGATCAGGTCGTACTGCCTGCCGGCGGTAAGCGTTCCCCAGCGATCTCCGCTCAGGCCGACGTAGATCTGCCTGCCGAACAGCAATCCGCCCTGGCCTTCCTTGCCGTTCATGTTGTTGATGCCGCTTTCCGCGACGGCGATCGCGCGGTTTCCGTTGCCGAGTTCCTGGGTGACGGCGATGCCCAGACGGCTGCCGAGATTGGCGCCCGCCACGGCCTTGAGCACCTTGGACCCGGCCGAGTTGTTCACGTAGGTCAGGCCGGCATCGAGGATGCCGTAGAACCTGATCGTGGTCTGGCCGATCGTGACGCTCGGGCTCTTGTCGATCGATATGCCGGGGCTGCTCTGTGCGTTCGCGGTGGCGACGCAGCCGAAGGCGAGTCCGACGATCGAGGCGATGTGCGTGGGCTTCGTGACTTTCATGGTCATTCCTGATGAAGGATTTGAAGGAATCGGAAGAACGGAGGCGAACGTGCGCTGCTGCCGCGCCCGCTCTCGCGCGTCAGGGATCACAGGACGAAGGGCTCCCCGGGCAGCCGGCAGATGCCGCCGCCATCGAGGAAACGAAGAGATTCGCGGCGCGTCCCGCGCCGCTATGACGAACCCGCTACCCGGGCTCTACGGAGGTCGATTCATGGCTTCGCTCCCGCGAGCGCCAGGAGTTGCCGGACGGCAGCCGGAATCGGCGCGATCACCGGGACGTCGAAGCGGGAAGTCAGCCTGTCGGCGACCTCACCCAACGGACCGCCGCCGATGATGACCGCCTGGGCGCCGTCGTCGATGCACCGTGCGACCGCCGCGGCCATCTCGCGCTCCAGCGCATCGGGATCCGCCGCGAGTTCACGCGGCGGCCCCTGCGTGAGGCGAATGCCCGTATACGCATGTTGCAGGCCGAATTCGCGGACCTTCGCCGCGATCATCGCCTCGAGTTCCGGCGTGACCGTCGCGACGCCGAACCGCCGGCCGCCGCGAGCGCCCTCCAGCATCGAGGCCTCGCAGATGCCGACGACCGGCACGCCGGCCAAGGCTCGCAGCTCGCCGATGCCCGGGTCGCCGAAGGCGCTGACGATGACTCCGTCGAAGCCCTGCTCGCGCCGAGCCGTCCAGCACGCCACGACCTCCTGCGCGGCGTCCCGAAGCTCGTCCTCGGTAATGATCATCGGCGGCCCGTTGGCGACGGTCGCCCCGGAGACGGTGCAGTCCGATGGCAGGCTTCTCGCAGCGATCTCGACCATCATGTCGGTAGTGGCCTGCGATGTGTTCGGGTTGATCAGCAGATAGCGGGACATGTCGAACCTCCGTGCGGGCTGTGGATCATCGCGCATTCACCCCCGCGAGCGCCTCGCCGTCGGCGGCCGGATCGGACGGCAGCCGCAGGCTGTCGGGCGAACGGCCGAACGTCTCCGGCGTCGTCTGGATACTGATCGTGAAGACGGCATAGAGCAGCCCGACCATCGCGAACACGCCGGTGATCCCGTACGCATCCAGCAGGCGCCCCGCGACCAGGGGCATGAACGCGCCGGCGGCCGTGCCGACCGCCAGGATGAAAGCGGTTCCGAACGCGCGAACCCGGGTCGGATAGAGTTCCGGCGCGTAGATCCAGATCGTCGTGTTCAGCATCAGCACGAACATCTGGAAGATCGCACCGCAGGCCAGGATCGCCACGATGCTGCCGGCGACGAAACCGATGTACAGCGCCGCCGCGCATGCGAGGACCGCTCCGATCGTCAGCACGCGCTTGCGGGGAAACTTCGCGCCCAGCGCGGACGCGGCCAGCGCGCCGACCAGGCTGCCGCCCTGCATCACCATCGTGAACAGCAGGCTCTTGGACACCGTGTATCCGAGGCCGACCAGAATCGTCGGCATCAGCGTGGCGACCGAGATCTGCGCACCGTAGGTCATCCAGATCGCGATGCAAAGCGGCAGCGTGCGGCGGCCGAGTTCGCCGCGGAAGATCTCGCTCGATCGCACCTTGGCCCGCTGCTGGGGCGCGGCCGTTCCGTCGTCGGAGATGAAGGCGCGATACGGGACATCGCCGGACAGCCGCCCGGCGGCCAGCTTCGAAAGCACGACATTGGCGTCCTTGATCCGGTCTTGCGACAGCAGGAAGCGGGGTGTCTCCGGTATGAATCGCCGGTAGAACGCGCCGAGCAATGCCGGGACGACCAGGCAGACGAACAGCCAACGCCAGCCGTCGGGCCCCGGAAACAGCGTGAAGACGAGCAGCCCGAAGCCCGGTGCCAGGAAATTGCCCAGACCGCCGGCACCGACGTTCACCAGTCCCACGGCGGTGCCGCGGAACTTCGATGAACACACTTCGGCGAGCAGGGTGACGGCGATCGCGACCTCGCCGCCCAGCCCGAAGCCGACCACCGCGCGTCCGATCGCCATGACCAGGAAGTTGGGTGCCGCCGCACAGATCGATGCGCCCAGAGTGAACAGCAGCAGATTGACCGACAGCATGACGCGCCGGCCGTACCGATCGGCGATCCAGCCCGAGATGATCCGGCCCAATGCCGAGAACACGAAGGTCACCGTGTTCAGCATGCCGATGTCGGTCGCGGTCAGCCCCCACTGCTCGCGCAGAACGGGGCCGACCAGGCCGACCGCGTTCTGCTCGAAGCTGTCGAACAGGCAGCCGATCAGGATCAGCAGAATGATCCCGTAGTGAGCCTTGGAAACGCCGATCTCGTTCAACGCGCGATCGAGTTCGGCCACCTTGGGGGATTCGGGAATCGAAGAATGAACAGGACCAGCCATTTCGTCCTCGCGTACGTCGGTTGGAAGGGTGACGTGTGGAAGTTAGAAACCGAATTTTTAAGATCAGATCGATCTTAAAAATAAAATTTCAGGACGAAGCATGCGCATGGAACGTGCCAGCCGCCCGGCGAGCGGCACGAATTCGATCCGACACTAAGAAAGATCAATCGAATCAGTATCTTGAGCGGCGGCCGACCGGCGATGGTGCGCAGCGGTCATCGATCGGCCGCATCGGCCGGCCATCCGGCCGCCCGATGATCGGGCGTCCGGGCAACCGTAGTCACCATTTCGTCACCCTTTGTGGTGCCGAGGCACCATCAAAGCTCATCGAGCTCGTCGTGCGCCAATTCGATCGCGGCCAGTCGCCGCCGGCCGGCGACGCCGGTCGTCTCGATGACGGTGTTGGCGATCAGGTCGCACAGCGCCATCACCGCCACGTGGTTGTCCAGCACGCCCGGCGACCCGCATTCGCACTGGATCGACCACGTCGCCGGTCGATAGTCGGGCGATCGGGCATCGCTGATATAGAGGATCCTGGCGCCGATCCGGCTCGCGGCCTCGAGAACGACCTGCATCACCTTCGTCTGGCGCCGCATGCCGAACACGATCACGCAATCGTTCGGTTTCAAGTTGGTCAGGTGCTCGGCCAGCGTCTCGCCGGCACCGGGAATCGCGATCACTCGCGGCAGGACCTGGATGATCTGCCAGCGAAGATAGACCGCGAAACCGTGGCTGCTGCGACTGCCGAAGATCAGCACTTGCGGCGCCGCGATCAGGGCCTTGACGATCTCCGAGAGCTGCGCGTCCGACAGCCCGGCGAAGGTACGCGCGAGGTTCGACTGGGAGTGTTCCAGATGCGTGAGAACGAGGCTGCCGGCCTTGCGGGCATCGGTGGCGGACTGGAACAACGGCGAGCCCGATTCGCGCTCCTTCCGGACGTGGCGGCGGGCGTCGTCATAGTTCTCGTATCCGAGGCGCCGGATGAAGCGGCTGACCGCCGCATTCGAGACGCCGGCCAGATTGGCCAGTTCGCTCGCCGAATAGCTGGCCAGCTCGCCGGGAAAGTCGAGCATGAATTCCGCCAGGCGGCGCTCGGTGGCGGTCAGCTCGTCGAACTCGCGTCGAACCCGGCGAATGAAGGAATTCGATTGCGGCATGGATCAGGTGATCGAGTGATCGGCGCGAAAAGCCGGATCGAACGGACGCTAATCGAGCGGCGCCCTCGTGAGCCGGCTCATCGGTTCCCGAACGTCGAAGATTCGAATCAACAGGTCGCGCAGGTGCGGATTCGACTTCATCCGCCCGACGATCGGGCCCTGCACGTACGCATCGGCATCCTCCTTCGATTCGAACAGATAGATGCCGCCGGAAAGCTGCTGATCGGGGTCGTCGAGCCAGACCTTCCACTTCAGCCCTTTCATGTCGATGAAAGGCTTCGCGAGTTCTTCGGTGTACCGCGCCTCCCACTCCTCTGCGGGCACGTCGGGCCGGCGATAGTTGATTTGAACAATGACCATGTTGCCTCCTGGGAGCGATGCGCCTCTGCGGGCGAGTCGAGCGCGAACGATGGGCGCGCCGGACCCCACAGCTTACAGGGCTCCGATCGGAAGCGACCCCTGCGGCGTCCGAAGCTTCACCGGCGCTCTTTATGTGGACAGTGTCCATTTTTAGATCTACCATGCTCCGCAACGTCCCGGGAACGCATGCCATGAACACTTCCTATCGTTGGGTGATCGTCGCGGCCGGCGGCCTGCTGGGCTGCGTCGCCATCGGCGCGATGTTCTCGCTGCCCGTCTTCCTGCGGCCGATGGCGCAGGACACCGGCTGGTCCGTCACCGGCATTTCGACGGCGATGACCTTCGGCTTCCTGGCGATGGGCGTCGCCAGCATGGCGTGGGGCCATCTGTCCGACCGCTTCGGGCCGCGCCCGGTGGTGCTGACCGGATCGGTCGTGCTGGCGGCGAGCCTGGCGCTCGCCAGCCGGGCGGCATCGCTGGCCGAGTTCCAGCTCCTGTTCGGGCTGCTGGTCGGCGGCGCGACGGCCGCGGTCTTCGCGCCGATGATGGCCTGCGTCACCGGCTGGTTCGACACGCAGCGCGGCCTCGCCGTCTCGCTGGTCTCGGCCGGCATGGGCATGGCGCCGATGACGATGGCCCCGCTCGCCGCCTGGCTGGTCACCGGCCACGACTGGCGCACGGCGATGCTGACCATCGCGTGCATCGCGGCGATCCTGATGATCCCCGCCGCGCTGCTGGTGCGCCGGCCGCCGGCGCTGGACGGCGCGCAGGCCGCGACGGCGGCCGGCCGGGCTGGGCCGGAGATGACGGTCGCGCAGGCGGTTCGCTCGCGGCAGTTCGGCATCCTGATGCTGGCGAACTTCTTCTGCTGCGCGACGCACTCCGGCCCGATCTTCCATACGGTCAGCTACGCGGTCACCTGCGGCATACCGATGATCGCAGCGGTATCGATCTACAGCGTCGAGGGGCTCGCCGGCATGTTCGGCCGCATCGGCTTCGGCCTGGCCGGCGACCGCTTCGGCGCGCAGCGCGTGCTCGTCATCGGCCTGCTGGCCCAGGCCTTCGGCGTGCTGGCCTACGTGTCCGTCAGCCGGCTCGCCGGCTTCTATGCGGTGGCGATGCTGGTCGGCTTCATCTATGCGGGGACGATGCCGCTGTACGCGGTGATCATCCGCGAGAACTTCCCGCTGACGATGATGGGCACGATCATCGGCGGAACGGCGATGGCCGGCAGCCTGGGCATGTCCACCGGGCCGCTGCTCGGCGGCCTCGTCTACGACCACTTCGACAGCTACACGCTGATGTACGTGGGCTCCTGGGGCATGGGGCTGGCGGCGATGGCGATCCTGATGGCGTTCCGGCCGTTTCCCGCAAGAGAAGCTCCAGAACCTGCCCGCGCCGGGATCGAGCCCACGTGAAGCGCCGTTCGAAGGTCAGGGCGGTTCCGATCGAGTCGCGAAGCGCAGCCCTATCGCGTGATAGGGCGAGCATTCGCAACGACGAGCGGGATCGTCCTGGCGCGACGAGCGGCCGTGGCGGGTTCGTTCACGGATTCTCAGAGGGTGTATCCCAAATCAATACCTCGTGCGTTGATCGATTTAGAATGGATCAACGCGGGAGGTGTCGATTGGAATCGAAGTTGCAAGTCAAGCGAGGTCCGGGACGCAAGGCGCTGCTCACGTCTGAACATGGCGTGGTCCTGGCTCAGATTGCGCAGGAACTGCCGCGCTCGTCGCTGGACGAGTTGACGCGCGAGTTCAACCGCCGCTGCAATCTGAACGTGTGCTCGGCCACCGTGCGCAAAGCGCTCAAGCAAGCGGGCATCACGCGCATCAGGCCGATTCGCAAGCCTGCCGTACGTGCAGCGGTTCAAGGCGGCGCACCGATTCGCGTGGGCTACACCGAGCGGCACCGCCGCCAGGACGGCGCCAGCGGCCTGAACACGGACCTGACCGATGCCGAGTGGGCGCTGGTCGCCGACTTGTTCGAGCGCCACGGTGGACGCGGTGCGCCGCCCACGCATGAGCGACGCGCGCTCGTGAACGCCTGCTGCTATGTCGTGCGCACCGGTTGCGCCTGGCGGTTGCTGCCCAAGTCGTTTGCTCCCTGGCGCGCGGTGTACAAGGCGTTTCGCGGCTGGGCGCACGCTGGAACCTTCGAGCTGATGCACGACCGGCTGCGTCAGCAATGGCGCGATCGGATCGGACGCACACCTGACCCGAGCGCCGCCATCATCGATGCGCAGAGCACCCGCAGCACCGCTCAGGGCGGCGACACCGGCTTTGACGCCGGTAAAAAGGTCAAGGGGCGCAAGCGCCACCTGGTCGTGGACACGCTCGGGTTGCTGTTGGCCGTGACGATCACCGCCGCCAGCGTGCAGGACCGCGACGCGGCCGGACCGGTCGTGGCCTTGGCCTGCGCCAAGGTCCCCGGCCTCAAGGCCCTGTTCGTCGATGCGGCCTATGGCGGCCGATGTGCCGAAAACATCGAAGCGACTCACGCCATCGCGGTACACATCGTGCGCCATCCCGGCAATCGCCGCACCGGTACCTGGCAGACCGAGCAGCAGCCTCTGTGGCCCGAGGTGGTTACCAAGGGCTTCGTCGTGCAACCCAAGCGCTGGGTCATCGAGCGCACCCATGCTTGGAATGAGCGCGCACGTCGTCTTATCGCTCACCACGATCGGTCCCAATGGGCTCCGCTGGCCTGGGTTTGGCTCACCGAAGCGCGTATCCTCGCTTCTAGGCTGGCGCAACCTTTCATTTAGGAAACACCCTCTCAGGACTCCGCAGACGCCTGAGCCTGCGGCAGCCACGCGAACGCCAGCGTGCCCGCCGCCAGCATCACCGCCATCGTCAGCAGCGCCGCCTCGAAGGTCTCGATGCCGTGCTGCGCCGCCCAGGTGCTGGCCACGCCGGTCGCCCACTGCATCAGGGCCACGCCGAGGAACATGCTGCTGTTGGCCAGCGCGATGATCCGTCCGGTCTGCTGCGGCGCATAGGCATTCTTCATGTACGCGTACTGCCAGATGCCGTAGCCTGACAACAGGCCGGCGACGATCGCGCCGACGATGTCGATGGCCTGCGATCGCGTGAACGCCATGACGGCCAGGATGGCGGCCAGCGTCAGCGCCAGCCCGACCATCGTGCGCGTGCGGCGGCGGCCGCCCGGATCCAGTCGCCCGAACAGCGTCGGCCCGATCATCGCGCCGACGGTCATCACCACCGCGACGTTGCCGACCACGATCAGCGAGACGCCATGGCGCTCCTGCAGCAGCGGCCCGAGCCACAGGCCGCGCAAGGTCATCATCGACGCATAGGACACCAGCGCGAAGCACAGCAGGCCGGCGGTATGGCGGATGCGCAGCAACGGCAGCAGTTCGCGCAGCGCGCGCAGGAAACCCTGCTGCGGCGCCGGCGGGTCGGCCGCGAGCGGCTCGAGCGGCCGCAGGCGGACGAAGGCCGCGATCAAGCCGGTGGACAGCGCCGCCAGCGCCGCCAATGACCAGTAACCGAGGCGCCAGGAACCGTGCTCGACGATGTAGGCGAGCGGCGTGCCGGTGTACAGGATGCCCAGGCTAGAAAAGCTCATGCAAAGGCCGGACAGCGAGGTGAAGCGCGAACTGTCGAACTCGCGCGCGACGAACACCGTGCAGGCCAGGAAGGCCGGCGCGCAACCGAGTCCGATCAGCACCTGGCCGATCAGCAGCGCCTCATAAGCGGGCGCGCACGCGCACACGGCCGCGCCGACCACGGCCAGCGGCGCCGCGGTAAGCACGGTGCGGCGCGGACCATAGACGTCGAGCGCGACGCCCATCATGAACTGGCTCAGGCCGAAGGTCAGATGAAAGGTGGCCGACCACGAACCCAGTTGCCGGGTCGTCATGCCGAGTTCCTGCGCCAGCGGAACGCTGAAGATCGACGCGACGGTGCGAAAGGCCTGGCTGACGGCAAAGCCGCCGGCCAGGATCAGCATCATGGCCAGCGGACTCAGCGAATACCGGCGATCCGGCGTGGATGCGTCAGGCCGTCGATCCATCCGCACCCTGCTGCACGCGTAGTCCGTTCTCGATCTCTCGCATCTGCTGCGGCCGCACCACCCGCGCGACCTCCACCCCATCGCGCAGGAACACCAGCGTCGGCCACAGTTTGACGCCGTAGCCGCCGCCCAGCGCCTCGCCGGGGCCGTCCTCGATCTTCAGGTGAGCGACGTCGTCGCGGCCGGCCAGCGCATCGCGAACCAGCGGCTGCGCGCGCTGGCAGTGGATGCACCAGGGCGCGCCGAACTCGACGACGGTCGCGCCCGGAAGCGCGTCGATCTCGGCGCGCGTCGGGACGACGATCAGGTAATCGGCGGCATACGGCATCGATCAGCCTTCTCCACCGGCTGTGCCGCCCTCGCCTTGTCCGTTCCCGTTCAACGGGCTCAACGCCTGCCGCAGGCTGTCCAGGTCCGGCGGCCGCACGACCCGCGCCACTTCCGCGCCGTCGCGCAGGAACACCAGCGTCGGCCACAGCTTGACGCCGAAGCTGCGACCCAGCCGCTGGCCCGGGCCATCCTCGACCTTGACGTGGGCGACGTCGTCGCGCGCCGACAGCGCCTGCTCGATCAGCGGCTGCGCGCGCCGGCAATGGCCGCACCAGGGCGTGCCGAACTCGACGACGGTCAGGCCGCGAAGCTGGTCGAGCGCCTCGCGCGTCGGCGGCTCCGCCAGGTGGACGGCGGCATAGGGCATCGGCGATCTCCTTCGAAAACGATCGATCGGATGCCAATATACTCGTCTCGATTCGGAAGGAAGCCGCAGTGGACCTGCCCGACAACTACCCCGAGTTCATCGAGACGATCAAGCAGCGGGTGGCGGCGGCGCGGCTGGCCGCCGCCCGGGCCGTGAACCGGGAATTGGTTTCGCTCTACTGGGACGTCGGCGAGGCAATCCTCCGGCGCCAGCGGGAACACGGCTGGGGACAGTCCGTGGTTGAACGCATCGCGGCTGACCTGCGAGCAGCCTTCCCCGGGGTGCAGGGCTTTTCAGCCCGCAATGTCTGGGACATGCGACGCCTGGTCGAAACCTATACACAGCCCGAGTTTCTGCGACAAGCTGTCGCAGAAACTTCACCCCGCCTTCCCACAGGACACCCCAGCAGGCGCCGTCGCCCTGGCACGCGGCCGCCGCAGGAGGGTCCGGCTGCCATCCCGATTCTGCGACAGCTTGTCGCAGAAGTCCCGTGGGGCCATCACCTGCTCATCCTGGCCAGGACACAGGCGCCGGCACAGGCCCTGTACTACCTGCGTGCGACAGCCCGGATGGGCTGGAGCCGCAACGTATTGCTCAACCAGTTGAAGGCAGGTGCCTTCGAGCGCTCGGCCACTGAGGGCAAGAGCCACAATTTCCCGCGGGTGTTGGACAGCCACCTGGCAGAGCAGGCCGAGGAGGCCCTCAAGAGCAGCTACAGCCTGGAGTTCCTGGGTCTGCGCAAAGCAGTCAAGGAACGCGAACTGGAGGACCAGTTGATCGATAAGCTGCGCGACTTCATCCTCGAACTGGGCTACGGCTTCTGTTTCATCGGTCGGCAGCACCGCTTGACGCTCGGGCGCAAAGAGTACTTCATCGACCTGCTGTTCTATCACCGCTTTCTCAAGGCGCTGGTGGCAATCGAACTGAAGGTCGGCCCCTTCCAGCCTGAGTACGCGGGCAAGATGGACTTCTATCTGAACCTGCTCAACGAAAAGGAGCGCGCCCCGGATGACTCGCCGTCGATCGGCATCATCCTGTGCGCGGAGAAAGACAACCTCGAGGTCGAGTTCGCCCTGCGCAGCAAGGCCAACCCCATCGGTGTGGCGGAATACCACCTGCAGCCCCAGTTGCCGCAGGATCTTCGCGGCAAGCTTCCGTCCCCGCGCCAACTGCAACAGGCCGTGCGCTCTGCATTGCCCGGAAACCGGGATTCTGGAAGCCCCTCAAGAAAATGAAGCCGTGAGCCCCGGCACAGCACCATCCGCAAGCCATGCGAAGCCAAAGGATGGCGAGGGGGTAAGGGGATGGCGCCAAGGAGAAGTGACCTTCAATCGGCGATCTCCTTCGAAAACGATCGATCGAATACCAATATACTCGCCCCAAGCGCGGGCTTCCCGGCGCGACCGCCGTACCGCCGCCGGACTCGTCCGCCCCCCCGGAAAACCCACCCAGGAGACCTCCCGATGACCTCTGCCGTCCAGACCCAGCTCGCCGATGGCGTGCTGACGATCACGATCAGCCGTGCCGACAAGAAGAATGCGCTGACCAACGACATGTACGGCGCGCTGGCCGACGCGATCGAATCGGCGGCCGCCGATACGTCGATCCGCGTGCTGCTGCTGCAGTCCGACGGCGACCTGTTCACGTCCGGCAACGACCTGGGCGATTTCGCCAAGCAATCGACGGGCAATGGCCCGGCCGTTCGCCACGTGTCGCGGTTCCTGAAGAACCTGGCGACGACGACGGTGCCGATCGTCGCGGCGGTCCAGGGCAAGGCGGTGGGCGTCGGCACGACGCTGCTGCTGCATTGCGACGTCGTCGTATTGGCCGAGGACGCGCAACTGATCACGCCGTTCGTCAACCTCGCGCTGATCCCGGAAGCCGCGTCGACGTGGCTGATGCCGGCGCGCATCGGCCACGTGCGCGCCTACGAGCTGTTCGCGCTGGGCGAGCCGCTGCCGGCCGCGTCGGCGCTGGCCTGGGGCCTGGCCAACCGCGTGGTGCCCAACGCCTCGCTGCGCGCCGAGGCGGCGGCGATCGCCAAACGCATCGCGACCAAGCCGCGCGGCTCGCTGGCGGCGATGAAAGGGCTGATGCGCGATGCGCAGCAGATCCAGGCGCAGATGGATCGCGAAAGCGCGATCTTCTCCGAGCGCCTGAAAAGCGCCGAAGCACGCGAGGCGTTCGCGGCCTTCGCCGAGAAGCGGCCGCCGGACTTCAGCAAGCTGGGTTGAACGAGGCCACGGCCCGCCGGCCTTCGTCGGTCAGGCACGCCAGCCAGCGCCCGTCGCGCTGGACCACCCGGACCCAGCCGGGGCCGGCGCGCCCGCCGAGCCGCGCGTCGCCGAGCAGCGTCAACTGACGCAGCACGACGCTGGCGCCCAGACCGAGGCGCTTGGCGATTCGCGTGACCGAAACGCCCGCGCCGCCGCCGCCGGCCGATGCGTCGACGCAATGCGCGTCATCAGCCGCCCGCTCCGCGCGCTCGCCCTGCACCGCGGCCAGCACCTGCAGGATCGCGCGGCTCAGCGGGTCGACGACGGGACCGCCGTCGCCGATCGGTTCCATCGTCATGCCCCGGCCGCTTCGGCAGCCTCGGCGGGCGGCTTCGCCTGATCGACCCGATTCGCGCGCAGCACGACCGGTATCGACTTGGACGTCGGCGTGCCGGCATTGGCGGCAACCGCCGACAGCGGCACCAGCGGGTTGGTCTCGGGATAGTAGGCGGCGAGGCAGCCGCGCGGGATGTCATAAGCGACCAGCCGGAAACGCTCGGCGCTACGCTGCTGGCCGTCGTCCCAGACCGTGTGCAGATCGACCCAGTCGCCGTCCTTCATGCGCAGCGCGCGAATGTCGTCGCGGTGGATGAACACGACGCGGCGCTGGCCGTAGACGCCTCGGTAGCGATCGTCCATGCCGTAGATCGTCGTGTTGTACTGGTCGTGCGATCGCGTGGTCTGCAGCGAGAACACGATGGTGTCGCGCACCCTGGCGCGGGCGCGGTGCACGGGCGTGTCGCGCGGCACCGGATGCGCGAAGAAATGCGCTTTGCCGTCGGCCGTTTCCCAGACGCGTTCGCCGGCGGCATTGCGCAGCCGGAACCCCCCGGGCCGCGCGACCCGCCGGTTGAAGTCGGCGAAGTCGTCGAACACCCGCTCGATCAGGTCGCGGATGCGGCGGTAATCGTCGACGAGCCACAGCCAGCGCGTGCGCGAGCGTGCGCCCAGCGTGGCCGCCGCCAGCCGCGCGACGATCGCCGGCTCGGACAGCAGATGCTCGGAGGCCGGCGGATTGATGCCCGTCGACAGATGGACCATGCTCATCGAGTCCTCGACGGTCACGCCCTGCGGGCCGGCCGCCTGCACGTCGATCTCGGTGCGTCCCAGGCACGGCAGCAGCAGCGCGGCCGCGCCGTGCACGACGTGGCTGCGATTCAGCTTGGTCGTGACGTTGACGGTCAGCCGGCAGCGGCGCAACGCCTTCCAGGTCTGATAAGTGTCGGGCGTAGCGGCCGCGAAGTTGCCGCCCATCGCGAAGAACACCTTGCAGCGGCCGTCGAGCATCGCCTCGATCGATTCGACGACGTCCCAGCCGGGCGCGCGCGGCGGCTCGAAGCCGAACACCTCGCGCAGCCGGTCCAGCAGCGCCGCGGGCGGCTTCTCCCAGATGCCCATCGTACGGTCGCCCTGCACGTTGCTGTGGCCGCGCACCGGACACGCGCCGGCGCCCGGCCGGCCGAGGTTGCCGCGCAGCATCAGCAGGTTCGTGAACATCTGGATCGTCGCGACCGAATGCATGTGCTGCGTGATGCCCATGCCCCAGCAGACGATGACGCTGCGCGCGGACGCGTAGAGGTCGGCCGCCTGACGGATCTGTTCCGGACTCAGTCCCGACTCGGCGACGATCTCGTCCCAGTCCTGCGCGCGCAGGTCGGCGGCCAACTCGTCGAATCCGCGGGTGTGCGCGGCGATGAACTCGCGGTCTAGCAGCGCCTCGCCGGCGTCCGCGCGTTCGAGCAGCCGCTTCATCATGCCCTTGACGGCCGCCAGGTCGCCGCCGTTGCGCACGCGGTAATAGTGGGTACTGATCGGCGAGGAGCCGAGCGTGGCCATCTCCAGCTTGTCCTGCGGATCGGCGAAGCGCTCCAGGCCGCGCTCGCGCAGCGGGTTGAAGCTGACGATCTTCGCGCCGCGCTTATGGGCGGCACGCAGTTCGCCGAGCATCCGCGGATGATTGGTGCCCGGGTTCTGGCCGAAGATGAAGATCGCATCGGCCTTCTCGAAATCGTCGAGCGTCACCGTGCCCTTGCCGACACCGATCTGCGACCGCATCGCGCTGCCGCTCGGCTCGTGGCACATGTTCGAGCAATCGGGAAAGTTGTTGGTGCCGTACTCGCGCACGAACAACTGGTACAGGAACGCCGCTTCGTTGCTGGTGCGGCCCGACGTGTAGAACGCCGCCTCGTTCGGGTCATCCAGCGCGTTCAGGTAGCGGGCGATCAGCGCGAAGGCCGCGTCCCATTCGATCGGAACATAGCGATCGGTGGCGGCGTCGTACACCATCGGCTGCGTCAGGCGTCCCTGGTCTTCGAGCCAGAAATCGCTTTGTTCGGCCAGTTCCGACACCGTGTACCGCGCGAACAGCTCGGGCCCGGCACGGCGCGCGGTCGCTTCGGCGGCCACCGCCTTGACGCCGTTCTCGCAGAACTCGAACGACGAGGCATGGTTGCGGTCCGGCCACGCGCAGCCCGGGCAGTCGAAGCCGTCGGGCTGGTTGGCCGACAGCATCGTGCGCGCGCCCTTGACCGGGATGTCCTGACGCACCAGCGCCTTGCTGACGCTGCGCAGCGCGCCCCAGCCGCCGGCCGGCCCCTTGTAGAACTCGATTCGCTGCTCGTCCATCCGCGCCCCCCTCCGCTCGCCGTTCAGGCGGTACGCCGACCGGCGCGATCAGGACCGCGCACGGACCGCCAATATTGCCACGGCGGCGGATCGGGAAACGACTGCTTGAGGAACTCGACGAAGGCCCGCACGCGGTTGCTCGGGTACCGGCGGCTCTGGTAGACGGCCAGGATCGGGTCCTCGGCCTGCGCCTGATGCTCGGGGAACAGTTCGATCAACCGTCCTTGCGCCAGATCGTCGGCCACCTGCACCTCGATCAGGCGAACGATGCCCATGCCGGCGCGGGCGAACTCGATCAGCATCGACGCCTGGTTCGACAGCACCTGCCCCTTCACCGACACGGGCCGATCCACGCCCTGGTCGCCGCGCACCATCCAGGTGCTGGCGACGATCGGCGAAATGAAGTTCAGGCAGTTGTGGCGGGCCAGTTCGTCCGGATGCGACGGCGCGCCGTGCTCGGCGAGGTAAGCGGGGGCGGCGCAGATGATCCAGCGCGTGCTCGCGAAACGCGTGGCCACCAGCGACGAATCCTTCAGCGCGCCGACGTGGATCGCCACGTCCATGCCGTCGTCGAGCAGCGGACCCGGATCGATCCGCAGGTGGACTTCGACGCGAAGGTTCGGGTGCAGGCGGCAGAACTCGGGCACGCACGTCGCCAGCGCCGTCTGCGCGAAGATCGGCATCGAACGCACGCGCAGCGTTTCCTGCGCGGCGGTGCCGGCGTAGACCGCGGCGTCGGCCGCCTCGACGGCCTCGATCGCCGCCTTGGACGCGTGATAGAAGGCCTCGCCTTCGGGCGTCATCGCGATCTGCCGGTCGCCGCGCCGGAACAGCAGCACGCCGAGACGGTCTTCGAGCCGCGCGATCAGTTTGCTGACCGCCGACGGGCTCAGTTCCAGGTTGCGCGCCGCCGCGGAAAAGCTGCCGTCCTCGGCCGCCCGCACGAAGACCCGCATCTGCGCATAGCGGTTCATCGCCATAGGTTGTGAATTATTTTCATATGCACTTTGAATAATAGGCAATGACAAGCTGACAGCCAAGCCTCTACACTCGACGCACGAACAGCGGCCCGATACAGGCCCGCGGCGCGAGCGCCCGACCCGTCGGCGCGTCTCGACGAGCATCGACAGGAGACCTGGCATGACCTCAAGTCCCGCCGCGTCGCCGGCCGGCGACGCCCCCGTACGCGACTACGATGCGCTGATCATCGGCGCGGGTTTCTCGGGCCTTTACCAGCTTCACAAGCTGCGCGACGAGCTCGGCATGAACGTGCGCGTGCTCGAACAGGGCGCCGGCATCGGCGGCACCTGGTACTGGAACCGTTATCCGGGCGCGCGCTGCGACTCCGAGAGCTACTACTACTGCTATTCGTTCAACAAGCAGATCGAGCAGGAGTGGGAATGGAGCGAGCGCTACCCCGAGCATCCGGAGATCCGCAAGTACCTGGCCTTCGTCGCCGAACGGCTCGACCTGATGCGCGACATCCAGTTGAACACCCGGGTGGTCGCCGCCCATCGTGACGACGCGGCGAACACCTGGACCGTCGACACCGAGGGCGGCGAGCGCTTTCGCGCGCCGTTCCTGATCACCGCGGTCGGCTGCCTGTCGACCGCCAACGTGCCGAAGATCCCGGGCCTGGACCGCTTCGAGGGCCGGTGGTACCACACCGGCACCTGGCCGCACGAGGGCGTCGATTTCACCGGCATGCGGGTCGGCCAGATCGGCACCGGTTCGACCGGCATCCAGGCCGCGCCGGTGATCGCCGCGCAGGCCAAACACCTGACGGTGTTCCAGCGCACGGCCAACTACAGCGTTCCGGCCCGCAACCGGCCGGTGACGAAGGAAGAGATCCAGCTCACCCGCGACCACTACGACGACATCTGGCGGCGCGCGCGGGCCGGCACCAACGGCCATCCGTTCACGATCGCCGACCGTTCGGTGCTGAGCGTGTCCGACGACGAGCGCCAGAAGATCTTCGAGGCGGCCTGGGAGCGCGGCGGCCTGCGCTTTCGCGCATGGTTCAACGACATCCTGACCGACAAGCGCGCCAACGACATCACGTCGGACTTCCTGCGCGCCAAGATCAAGGAGATCGTCAAGGATCCGAACGTCGCCGAGATGCTGACGCCGCGCGATCACGGCTTCGCGACCAAGCGTCCGCCGGTCGACAGCGGCTACTTCGAGACCTTCAACCGCGACAACGTGCTGCTGGTGGACCTGAAGGCCGAACCGATCGTCGAGATCACCGCCAAGGGCATCCGCACGACGCGCCGCGAATACGAACTCGACATCATCGTGTTCGCGACCGGCTTCGACGCGCTGACCGGACCGCTGCTGAACCTGAACATCAGCGGCAGCGACGGCCGCGCGCTGCGCGACGAGTGGGCGGCCGGGCCGCGCACTTATCTCGGCCTGCAGACGCCGGGCTTTCCGAACCTGTTCACGATCACCGGCCCGGGCAGCCCGTCGGTGCTCTGCAACATGCCGATCGCGATCGAGCAGCACGTCGACTGGATCACCGATTGCCTGCGCGACATGCGCGCCAAGGGCATGTCGCGCATCGAGGCCGAGCCCGACGCCGCCGAACGCTGGGTCGAGCACGTCAACGAAGCAGCCAACGCGACGCTGCTGCCGCAGGCCAGCTCGTCGTGGTACCTGGGCGCCAACGTTCCCGGCAAGCCGCGCGTGTTCATGCCTTATGCCGGCGGCCTCGCCCGCTATACCGGCATCTGCAACGACGTGACGAAGAACGGCTACCGCGGCTTCGCGCGGTCCTGAACCGGAAGGCGGGAGAGAAGATGTCCAACGTGCATCCGGATGTGCTGGCCTTGATCGCCGCCGCCAGGGCGGCGGGCAGCAAGCCTTTCGAGGCGATGGCCCCCGTGCAATGCCGCGAGGCCTACACGGCGCGGCGCGGCCTGACGCAATGGCCGGCTGACGAGGTCGCCGAGCGACGCGACTTCACGGTGCCCGGACCGGCCGGGCCGATTCCGGTGCGCGGCTATCGTCCGGCGGGCAGCGCGGCCGACGAAGTGCTGCCCTGCCTGGTCTATCTGCACGGCGGCGGCTGGGTCATCGGCGACCTCGATTCGCATGACGCGCTGTGCTGCCGGCTCGCGAACCAGGCGCGCTGCAGCGTCGTCTCCGTGCACTACCGCCTGGCGCCCGAGCATCCGTTTCCGGCCGCGGTCGACGACTGCGCGGCCGCTTATGCGGCGGTGGTCGCCGACGCCGCGGCGCTGCGGATCGACGCGCGCCGCGTCGCGGTCGGCGGCGACAGCGCCGGCGGCAACCTGGCGGCCGTGCTGGCGCTGATGGGGCGCGACGGCGCGATTCCGGCGCCGATCCACCAGACGCTGCTGTATCCGGTCGTCGACATCGACAAGGGCCTGGACGATTACCCGCCGAACTCGCCCGGCATGATGCTGACCGGCGCGTCGATGGTGTACTTCCGCGATCACTATCTGCCGCGCGCGGCCGACCGCGCCGACTGGCGCGCCTCGCCGTTGAAGGCCGAATCGCTGGCCGGCGTGGCGCCGGCGCTGGTCGTCACCTGCGGCCACGATCCGCTGGCCGACGAAGGACGCGCGTACGCGCAGCGGCTCGAGCGCGAAGGCGTGACCGTCGCGGTCTTGCACCTGAGCGACCAGACGCACGGCCTGGTGACGATGACCAAGGCGCTGGGACCGGCGATCGCGCTGCAGGATTTCGTGGCCGCCGCGCTGCGCGATGCGTTCCGGACGGCACAGGCCGCGCCGGCCCCGGCGGCCGGCTGATTCGAGACGAACGACTCGGGGTCGGCCGTCGAGGCCGGCCCGCATGACAGTGCAACGCAGCGACGCGCCCGCCAGGACGCGGCGCCGCGAACGCGAAGAAGCCGGACGAATCGGCTCGACCATCAAAGGAGACACGGATGCACGAGACCCCGAGCGGCAACGGCCGCCGCAATTTCCTGGGCAGCGCGGTCGCCGGCGCCGCGATCGCGGGCTTTCCGCACGTCGCGCGCGCGCAGGCCAAGGTGATCAAGGTCGGCATGCCGACGATCCTGTCGGGCCGGGTCGCGGTCCTGGGCACTTCGAGCCGCGCGGCGGTGCAGGTGGCGTTCAACCAGATCAACGCGGCGGGCGGCATCGACGGACGCAAGTTCGAACTGGTCGAGCGCGACTCGAAAGGCCGGCCCGACGAGGCGGCCAAGGTCACGCGCGATCTGATCAACAACGACGGCTGCGAGATCATCATCGACGGCGAGGCCTCGTCGGGCTCGTTCGCCGTGCACGAGGTGATCCGCGATCTCGGCGTGCTGTGCCTGCATACGTGCTCGGAGTCGTCGTCGCTGACCGCCGACCCGAAGCAGTTCGTCAAGACCGCCTTCCGCTGCGCGCGGCAAGGCATCCACGACGCGGTGGCCGGCGGCGCCTACGCGGCGCGGATCGCCAAGGAAAAAGGTCTGAAACGCTGGGCCAGCTGCTCGCCCGACTACGCGTACGGCCGCGACAACACGGCCGAGTTCCTCCAGTACGCGAAGGCCTTCGAGCCGTCGATCGAGGTCGGCGAGCAGCTCTGGCCCAAGCTGTTCGCGCCCGACTACACGGAGAGCATCACCAAGCTGATGCAGGTGAAACCGCAGGCCGTCTACTCGGCGCTGTGGGGCGGCGACCTGGTGGCGTTCATCGAGCAGTCGAACCTGTACCGTCTGTTCCAGAACGTCGCGTTCTTCTCCGGCGGGCTCGGTGACCCGCCGATCCTGACGGCGATCAAGAACCTGCCGCCCGGGCTGAACACCGCTTACCGGTACAACAAGAACTTCCCGGATTTCCCGGAGAACAAGGCCTTCAACGACGCGTTCGTCAAACAGGCCTCGCACGAGCCCACCAACTGGGCCTGGCAGAACTTCGTCGCGGCCAACTTCATCATCGAGGCGGTTCGCCGCACCGGCGGCAAGACCGACAGCGCGGCGCTGGCCGGCGAGATCAAGGGCATGAAGCTGAAGACGCCGTTCGGCGTCGACGGCACGATCACGATGCGCGACAGCGATCACACGATCATCAATTACCCGGTGGCCTGGGGCAAGACGGTGCCCAAGGCGCCGTGGGTCGTCGACTACGTCGATACCGCGTGGTCGAGGATCCTCGAGGTCGAGAAGGACTGGAAGAAGGAAAAGGGCTTCGCCTGACCGCCGGCGCGCCGGCCCGCGCGCCCTGTTTCGGAGGATGACCGCCTTGGACCTCGACGCCCTCGTCGGATGCCTGTCATCGGGCTCCTGCGCCGTCACGCAGATATCGACCGCGCTGATCATCGGCATGCTGCTGTTCATGGTGGCGTCCGGGCTGTCGCTGATCTTCGGCGTGCTCGGCGTCATCAACTTCGCTCACGGCGCGTTCTACATGGTCGGCGCGTACTTCACGTACGCCGCTTACCAGGCGACGTCGAGCTTCGCGCTGGCGTTCGTGGCCGGCGCGCTCGGCGTCGGCGTCGTCGGCATCGTGTTCGAGCGCTTCCTGATGAGCCGGGTCTACGGCAAGGACGTGCTGATGCAACTGCTGGTCTGCTACGCGGTGATCCTGATCTTCGACGACCTGGTCAAGATCGTCGCCGGCCCCGAATACAAGATGATGGGCATGCCCGAGTCGTTCGCGCTGCCGCCGTTCGAGCTGGGCGGCGGCTTCGTGCCCGCCTATTACGTGTTCATGATCGTCGCCAGCCTGTCGATCGGCGCGGCGCTGTGGTTGACGATCGAGAAGACGCGGGTCGGCAAGATCATCCGCGCGCTGGCCGTCAATCCGCAGATGGTCGGCGCGCTGGGCATCAATACCCGGAGGCTGTACGCCGGCGTGTTCTGCGCGGGCTGCATGCTGGCCGGGGCGGCCGGCGCACTGGCGGCGCCGACGCGCACGCTGACGCCGGGCATGGGCCTGTCGATCCTGATCGAGAGCTTCATCGTCACGGTGATCGGCGGCATGGGCTCGATCGTCGGCGCGCTGATCGCGGCGCTGCTGATCGGCTTCACGCGCGCGTTCGGGGCCATCGGCTTTCCGCTGTTCGTCGACGGCATCATGTTCGCGATGATGGCGCTGGTGCTGGTCGTCAAACCCGGCGGCCTGCTCGGCAGGGAGCCGGCGCGATGAACGGCGGCGGCATCCTGCGCGACCTGGTCGCCGGCGTCGTGCTGACGGCGGTGCTGCTGGCGCTGCCGATCGTCTTCGCCAAGCCCGCGCTGCGCGACTTCCTGATCTACGTGATGGCCTACGGGCTGCTGGCGATGTCGCTGAACCTGCTGGTGGGGCTGACCGGCCTGGTGTCGTTCGGCCATGCCGCGTACTTCGCGTCCGGCGCTTACCTGTTCGGGCTGCTGATGCAGACCGGACGCGTATCGATCCCGCTGGCGATGGTCGCGACGATCGTCGGCACGGCGCTGCTGGCGCTGGTCATCGGCGCGATCTGCGTGCGCCTGAAGGAGATCTACTTCTCGTTCATCACGCTGGCGTTCCAGATGTTCATCCACTCGGTGATCCTGACCTGGGTCAGCCTGACCGGCGGCGACCAGGGCCTGCGCGGCGGGATCCCGCGCCCGCCGTTCCTGGGCATCGATCTGGCCGACGGCATGACGCTGTACGTGTTCTGCGTCGTGGTGTTCATCGGCTGCGTGGCGATCATGCGGCAGGTCTGGCAGTCGCCGTTCGGCTACACGCTGCGGCTGATCCGCGACAACCCGACGCGCGCGAACTTCCTCGGCGTGAACATCGCCCGGGTCAAGCTCGGCGTGTTCACGCTCGCCGGCGCGATGGCCAGCGTGGCCGGCATGCTGCTGGCGCTGTTCGTGTCGGGCGCTTACCCCGAGTTCGGCTTCTGGACGACCTCGGGCGAGGCGATCTTCATGATCATGCTCGGCGGCACGCAACTGTTCGTCGGGCCCTTGATCGGCGCGGCGCTGCTGCGCCTGCTCGAACACTTCATCACGATCTACACCGAATACCACGGCCTGGTCCTCGGCATCGTGATCCTGCTGATCGTGCTGGGACTGCGCCAGGGCGTCGCCGATTTCGTGGTCGACGCCTGGCAACGCCGCAAGGCGGCCAGGCTCGGCGCCGGCGCCGATGCGCGGGCCGGCCACGCGCCGGCACCGATCGACGCCGGGGCACCCGGCGGCAAGGAAACCTCCTGATGCTGTCGATCCAGCACCTGGACAAGCGTTTCGGCGGCGTGCACGCGACGCGCGACGTCTCGATCGATTTTCCCGAGGGTTCGCTGACGGCGATCATCGGACCGAACGGCGCCGGCAAGACGACGTTCTTCAACCTGATCTCGGGCGCGCTGCGCCCCGACAGCGGCAAGGTCTTGTTCGAGGGCCGGGACATCGTCGGCAAGTCGAGCGTCGAGGTCGTGCGGCTGGGCATGGCACGCGCTTTCCAGGTCGCCGCGATGTTCCCGACGCTGACGGTGCGGCAGGCGCTGACGGCCGCCGTCACCTCGCAACGCCGGCAGTCGTGGACCTGGCTGAAGCGTTTTCCGCTGACCGGCACGACCGAAGCGGCCGACGAGATCATCGAACAACTGGGTCTGCAGGCGCGGGCCGGCACGCTGTCGCGCAACCTGTCGCACGGCGACCAGAAGCTGCTCGACATCGGCCTGGCGCTGGCGATGCGGCCCAAGGTGCTGCTGCTCGACGAACCGACCGCCGGCATGGGGCCGGACGAACGCTGGCGGATGATCGGCAAGGTGCAGCAACTGTGGCAGGCGCGCGCGATGACGGTGCTGTTCATCGAGCACGACATGGACATCGTGTTCAAGATCGCGCAGACGATCCACGTGCTCAAGTACGGCGCCGTGCTCGCGCAGGGCACGCCCGAACAGATCCGCAGCAACCGGGACGTCATCGACGCCTACCTGGGCAGCGACCATCGCCTCGCGCAGGCGGCCGGAGAGGCCGGATGAGCATGCCGCTGCTCCGCATCGAATCGGCCGACGTCTACTATGGCGACAGCCAGATCCTGTTCGGCGTCGACCTGGACGTCGAGAAGGGCCAGACGGTGGCGCTGCTCGGCCGCAACGGCGCCGGCAAGTCGACGACGTTCAAGGCGATCGCCGGCATCGCGCCGCCGCGCCGCGGCAGCGTGCTGCTGCGCGGAGAACCGGTTTCGGGCCTGCCGCCGTTCCGCATCGCCCGGGCCGGCATCGGCTACGTGCCCGAGGACCGTCAGGTGTTTCCCGAGCATACGGTCGACGACAACCTGATCGTCGGCGCCAAGCGCGGGCCTCGCGGCGAAGACTACTGGACGCGCGAACGGATCTATCAGGTGTTTCCGATCCTCGCGTCGATGAAGTCGCGGCTCGCGGGCCGGCTGTCCGGCGGCGAGCAGCAGATGCTGACGATCGCCCGCACGCTGATGGGCAATCCCGAGGTGCTGCTGCTGGACGAACCGAGCGAGGGCCTGGCGCCGATCATCGTGCAGGCGATCGGCGACCTCATCAGGCAGTTACGCGACATGGGCGTGACGATCCTGCTGGCCGAGCAGAACATGCACTTCTGCCTGGGCATCGCCACACATGCGGCCGTCATCGACAAGGGACAGATCGTCTATCGCTCGACGATCGAAGCGCTGCGCGGCAACGACGCGATCACGCAGCGCTATCTGGCGGTGTGAGGCCCGGCTTCGCTCGACGCCGCCTCGCCGCCTCGCCGCCTCGCCGCCTCGCCGCCTCGCCGCCTCACCGACACAACGACACAACGACACAACGACACAACGACACAACGACACGAGCGGCACGAGCGGCACGAGCGCCACAGGCGATACGAACGACGACCACGACAACCACGACAGACAGGAGACCTCATGGATCGGAACGAAGGACGCGGACGGATCGCCGTCGTGACCGGCGGCGCCAGCGGCATCGGGCTGGCGACGGCCGGCATCCTCGTCGAGCGCGGCTGGCGGGTGATCGTCTCGGACGTGAACGCCGAGGCCAACGCGCGGGCCGCCAGCGCGATCGGCGCGCTCGCCGATCCGTTCGACGTGACGGACGAGCACGCGGTCGAGCAGGCTATCGAGCGGATCGAGGCGCGCGACGGCCCGGTGGAGGCGCTGTTCGCGAACGCCGGCGTGATCCAGCCCGGCGGCCGCTCCGAGGACCTGCCGCTGGCCGAGTTCGACAAGGTGATCGCCGTCAATCTGCGCGGCGTCTACGTCTGCTGCCAGGCGGCGGGACGGCGGATGATCGGGCGCGGGCGCGGCGGCGTCGTCATCACCGGCTCGGTGACGGCTTCGCGCAGCGCGCCGCTCCATGCCTATGCGCCGGCCAAGGCCGCCGTCGTGCACATGGCTGCCTGCCTGGCGGCGGACTGGGGCCGCTCGGGCGTGCGCGTGAACGCCGTGTCGCCCGGCTACGTGGCGACGCCGCCCGTTCGCGCGAACATCGAGGCCGGCAAACGCGACCCTCGGCTGCTGATCGAAAGTTCGGCGCTGGGCCGGATGGTCGAGTCCGAGGAGGTCGGCCGCGCGGTCGCCTTCCTGCTGTCCGACGACGCATCGGCGATCAGCGGCATCAACCTGCCGGTCGACGCCGGCTGGCTGGCGGCGTCGCACCTGAGCACTTATGGCGGCGCACCGGCGGCGAGGCCGCGGACTTAGCGAGCCGGCGCCTCAGCCACGCCCCTTCAGCGCCGCGTCAGCAGGAACAGCCGTGACAGGTAAGGCAGCACGACGGTCTCGGCATCGCCCAGGCCGGCCTCGCGCAGGATCGCCTCGGTCCGCTCGCGCAGGCGCTGCCGGTCGACGTCGGGCAGGCCGGCGATGTAGCTGGTCGACGCGACGCGCTCGAATACGCCGTCGCGCGCCATCCGATGCGGATGCTTGACGACGATCTGCTGGTCGAACGCGAAGCGCGGATCGTCGAGCACCCAGCGCCAGCGTCCGGTCTGGTGGCGTGGCGTATCGCCGGCATGGGCCTCGATCATCTTCGACAACGCGTCGACCCACTCGACGCGCTCGTCGCGCATGTTCCACATCAAGGCCAGCGTGCCGCCGGGCACCAGCAGCCGGCGGATCTCGGCGACCGCGGCCTCGTCGTCGAACCAGTGGAACGATTGCGCGCAGACGACGACGTCGGCGCAGCCGTCCGGCAGCCCGGTATCGTCGGCGCGCGCGTTGACGATCTCGACTGCCGGGACGTCGGCCAGCTTCGCCGACATGCCGGCGACCGGCTCGACGGCGATCAGCCGCGTCCCGGGCGCCAGGCGGGGCGCCAGCAGGCGCGTCAGCTTGCCGGTACCCGCGCCGAGGTCGACGACGCAGGCGGCCGAATCGAGCGGCAGCGCGGCCAGCAGCGCGGCCGGGTAACCGGGGCGCCCGGCTTCATAAGCGGCGGTGGCGGCGGCATAGTGCCGCGCGGTCGGATTCAATGCCATGTTCTTGCAACCTCTTCCATCGGGCCTCGCGCCCGGGGCCTGTCCACAAAAAGATCGAGCCCGCGCCGACAGGCGCTCATTTGCGCTTGCTGCGCAGGATCGACACCAGGATCCAGAAACCGCCGAACGCGGCGGCGACGAAACCCAGGATGCCCAGCCATCGCACCTTCGATCCGACCTCGCCGCCCGCGTGCATGACGATCGACGAACCGACGATCAGCGCGGCGGTGACGACGCCCAGCGTCAGCCGGTTCGATGCGCGGTCGATCTGCTCGCCGAAGGCCTTCAGCGACGTGATCTCGATCTGCATGTGCAGCCGGCCGCTGCGCGCGCTGCGCAGCAGTTGCCGCAGGTCGCGCGGCGCGCGCGACAGCAGCGTCACCGCGTCGCCGAGCGCGCGCCAGCCGCGCCGCGCCAGCGCGGCCGGCCGATGCCGCTGCATCAGCACCTGCTCGAGGTACGGCGTCATCTGCGTCGCCATGTCGAAGTCGGGATCGAGCTGCCGCCCGAGGCCCTCGAGGCTGATGAACGCCTTGACCATCAGCACCAGGTCGGGCGGCAGCACGAGCCCGTGCTCGCGCAGGATCGATGCCGCCTCGGACAGCATCTTCGACAGCCGGTACTGGCGCAACGGAATGCCCCGGTACTGGTCGACGAACGCGTCGATGTCGGCCAGCAGCCGCGTTTCGTCGACGACGGAATCGCCTTCGGCCTCGGCCCAGTCGATCAGCACGTGCACGGCCGATTCGCTGTCGTGGATCGCCAGGCCGTGCAGCAACTGCGCCAACTGGTAGCGCCGCTCGCGCGACAGCCAGCCGACCATGCCGAAATCGATGAACGCGATCCGGTTGCCCGGCAGGTAGAACACGTTGCCCGGATGCGGGTCGGCGTGGAACAGGCCGTCTTCGAGGATCATCTTGAGCACGGCCTGCGCGCCGCGGCGGGCCAGCTCGCGCCGGTCCAGGCCGGCCGGTTCGATCGCGTCCAGGCGGCTGCCCTCGATGCCGATCACGCGCTCCTGCACGTTCAGCCGCTCGCCGGTCCATTCCCAGTAGACCTTGGGCACGACGATCTCGGGATGCTCGGCGAAGTTGTGCGCGACGCGCTCGGCGTTGCGGCACTCGGCGCCGAAATCGAGTTCGCGCCGCAGCGAGATCATGAACTGCTGGACGACCTGCCTGGGCCGGTAGCGGCGCAGGTCCGGCATCTTGGCCTCGATGACCTCGGCCAGCAGTAGCATCAGGCGCAGGTCGGCCTCGATGACCTGGCGGATGCCCGGACGGCGGATCTTCAGCACCACCTCGGTGCCGTCGGGCAACTGCGCGCGGTGCGCCTGCGCGAGCGAGGCAGCCGCCAGCGGGATCTCGTCGATGACCGGAAACACGCGATGCGGCTCGTCGCCGAGGTCTTCGCGCAACTGCGGCAGGATCCGCGCCCACGGCACGGCCGGCACGCCGTTCTGCAGGCGGCCGAACTCGGCGATCCAGTCGGGCGGAAACAGGTCGACGCGCGTCGCCAGCACCTGGCCGAGCTTGACGAACGTCGGCCCGAGGTCCTCCATCGACCGGCGCAATCGCATCGGCAGCGTCATCTGCGCGATGCCCTCGACGGTCTGCCAGTGCAGGATGCGCCCCGCGCGTTCGAGCGCGCCGGCGAGCCCGATGCGGTGGACGAGGTCGCCGAATCCGTAGCGGATCAGGACGGCGGCGATCTGGTTGACTCGACCCAGATCCCGGATGGCTCCGAACGCTTCACGCAGCATCGTCGATGGATTGGCCGGACGGCTCGATGGGATGCAGGCATTATCCGCGATTGCCAGGCGCCCGGGCGCCGGCCACCGGATCCGCTCCGCGAAATGCCCGCTTCGACGCGGCACGGCCGATCGGCTACAGTCGCCGGATGTCCACCGTCCTGTCCACCGAAGCGCCGCTGCCGGCTCGCGAACACAAGCTGCGGGCGCTGCGCCGGATGAAGCGCGTCGCGCTCGGTCTGTTCGGACTGGCGGCCGGCGTGTTCGTCGCCACGCTGTTCCTGCCGCCGTCGCTGGGGATGATCGGGCTGCGCGCGGTCGCCGAGGCCGCGATGGTCGGCGCGCTGGCCGACTGGTTCGCGGTGGTCGCGCTGTTTCGCCGGCCGCTGGGCCTGCCGATCCCGCACACCGCGGTGATCCCGTCGAACAAGGATCGCATCGCCGACAACCTCGCGCGCTTCGTGCAGGAGAAATTCCTCGACCCGGACGCGCTGATCGCGCAGATGCGCCGCATCGATCCGGCCGCGTATCTGGCGCAATGGCTTGCCCAGCCGGCCAACGTGCGCTGCATCGGCGGCCACGTCGGGCGGGTGGCGCGCACCTGGCTGCAGTTCGTCGACGACAAGCCGATGCAGGGCTTCTTCGGCGATGCGCTGCGAACGGTCATCAACAAGATCGACCTGTCGCCGGCGCTGGGCTCGATGCTGGACGTGCTGACGCGCGACGGGCGCCACCAGCAACTGCTCGACGCGCTGATCGGCTATGCGCTGCGCGAGCTGCAAAAGCCGTCGGTGCGCGGCGAGATCGCGCGCCGCGTCGTGCAATGGCTGAAGGAAGAGCACAAGTGGAAGCAGTTGCTGATCCCGACCGAGTGGCTGACGACGCAGGTCGTCGACGCGGCGGGCTCGGTGATCGACCGGCTGCTGACCGACATCAGCCAGCGGCCCGAGCACGAGATCCGCGCGATCTTCGACGGCCAGGTCGACAAGCTGGTCGCGCAACTGCGGCAGAACGAGGCGTTCCTGCGCAAGGGTGACGAGCTGAAGGAATACATCCTGCACAACGCGGCGATGGCCGGCTACGCGCGCGACCTGTGGGCCCAGTTGCGCGGCTGGCTGACCGACGACCTCGAACGGCCCGCCGACGCGTCGCGGGTGCTGCAGCATACCGAGCGCATCGGTGCGTGGCTGGCCGACGAGCTGGCGCGCGACGAGGCGCTGCGCCGCTCGCTGAACGACTACCTGGAGGCGCTCGCGCAACTGCTGGCGCCGCAGCTCGGCGATTTCCTGACCGGACACATCCGCGACACGGTCCGCAAATGGGATGCCGGCGACATGTCCGAGCAGATCGAGCTGCAGATCGGCGCGGACCTGCAGTTCATCCGGATCAACGGCACGCTGGTCGGCGGCGCGATCGGCCTGCTGCTGTTCGTGATCGCGCACGCGGCGCAGATCTGGACCGCGCTCGGCGGCGGCTGACCGACTGCTGACCGACTGCTGACCGACTACAGACTGACGGGCGGGATCGTCCTGACGCGACGAGCGGCCGTGGCGGGTTCGTGCACGGATTCTCAGTACCCGTGCTGCGCCTCGTCGGGGAACGAGCCGTCCTTGACGGCGGCGTGATAAGCGCGGATCGCCGACAGGATGTCGGGCTGGCCCTGCATGAAGTTGCGCACGAAGCGCGGCAGCCGGCCGACGGTGATGCCGAGCATGTCCTGCATGACCAGCACCTGCCCCGACACTCCCTTGCCGGCGCCGATGCCGATCGTGATGACATCGGGGATGCTGGCCGACACGCGCGCGGCGACCGCGCTGGGCATCAGTTCCATCACCAGCATCGCCGCGCCGGCGTCGGCGACCTCGCGGGCCTGCGCCATCAGCACCTGCGCGCTCTGGTCGTCCTTGCCCTGGATCCGGTAGCCGCCGATCGCGTGCACCGACTGCGGCGTCAGGCCCAGGTGCGCGCAGACCGGGATGCTGCGCCGGGTCAGCGCGTCGATGACCTCGGCGGTCCAGCCGCCGCCCTCGAGCTTGACCATCTGGGCACCCGCCTGCATCAGTTGCACCGAACTGCGGATCGCCTGCTCGATGCTCTCGTGATAACTGCCGAACGGCAGGTCACCGATCAGCCAGGCCGCCTTGTTGCCGCGCGTCACGCAACTGACGTGGTAGCAGGCCTGTTCGATCGTCACCGGCACCGTGCTCGAATGCCCCTGCATCACCATGCCCAGCGAATCGCCGACCAGGATCGTGTCGATGCCCGCCAGGT
Organism: Burkholderiaceae bacterium; assembly: GCA_047601745.1. Classification (GTDB taxonomy): domain Bacteria; phylum Pseudomonadota; class Gammaproteobacteria; order Burkholderiales; family Burkholderiaceae_E; genus JAKPAM01. The sequence goes on from JASGIS010000001.1 coordinate 296,037, forward strand.
CGGCGAGCCGGCCGAACGACGAATCGTAGGCGGTCAGCATCGAGATCGGCTCCTTGCGGGCGTGCATCTGCCGCAGCGAAACCAGCGTGTGCGGCTTGCGGCCGCTGTCCGGGGTATCGGTGACGTGGCTGCTCATCGGAAATCTCCTCAAGTCGGGGAAGGGTTCGGGGCCGGCGGCGGGGCGACGCCGTCGCCGGCCGCGCGCGCCGGGAACACGACGGTGGCTTCGAGCCCGCCGTCATTCACCAATGCGATGCCCGCGCCGTGGGCGAGCACGATCTGGCGGACGATCGCCAGGCCCAGGCCGCTGCCGGCAGCCTCGTTGCCCGGCACGCGATGGAAGCGGTCGAACACGCGCGGCAACTGGTCTTCGGGAATGCCGGGGCCGTTGTCGCGCACGGTCAGCCGCGCCCGCCCCGCCTCGTCCCGATCGACCCGCAGGTCCACGCGACCGCCCGCCTGCGTGTAGCGCACCGCATTGTCCACCAGATTGCCGATCAGGATCGCCAGCGCGTCGGCGTTGCCGTCGATGAGCGGCGGCGGCCCCCCGTCGACGATGCCATCGTCGATGCCGATGTCGATGCCGCGCTGCGCGGCGGCCGGCGCGTGGTCGGCGACGACGCCGGCGGCCAGCGCGCGCAGATCCAGCGCGGCGCGCGGCATCTCGAACGCGCCGGGCTCCTGGCGGGCCAGCGTCAGCAATTGCTGGACGAGGCGGGTCGCGCGGTCGAGTCCGCGCGCCAGGTCGGCGAACGCGTCGCGGCGGGCGGCCTCGTCGGTCGCGCGCTCGGCCAGGCCCAGTTGCAGCCGCAGCGCGGCCAGCGGCGTGCGCAGCTCGTGGGCGGCATCAGCGACGAACGCGCGCTGCGCGCCGATCGCCCGGTCCAGCCGGCCCAGCAGGTCGTTCAGCGCATGCGTCAGCGGCTGGATCTCGCTCGGCACGCCGGTATCGGTCAGCGGCTGCAGCGTGCCCGCGTCGCGCGCCTGAACGTCGGCCGCCAGCCGGCGCACCGGCGCCAGGCCGCGCCCGATGCTGACCCAGAGGACGACGCCGAGCACCGGCAGCATCAGCAGGATCGGCAGCAGCGTGCGCAGCGCGTTGCCGGCCGCGAGCGCGGTGCGGCCGGCCATCGGCTGCGCGACCTGCACGACGGTGTCGCCCAGTTCGGCGCTGTAGATCCGCCACCAGCCGTTGGGCGTGCGCAGGCTGGAGAAGCCCAGTTCGGCGCGCTGCGGCAGGATCTGCGCGCCGTGCGAGTAGTACAGCCGCAGGCCGGTGAAGTCCCAGATCTGGATGACGATGTCCTGGTCCGGATCGATGCCCTGCGAACGGCCCGGTCCCATCGGCGAAAACGCATGGCTGGGCAGCGACAGCGCGAGCTGGCGCAACTGGTGATCGAGCAGCAGATCGGCCTCCTGCCGTGCCTGCCGGTAGATCAGCGCGGCCGCCAGCGCCAGCGCGACGCCCAGGCCGAGCGAGATCCACAGCAGCAGGCGGCGGCGGATCGAGATCATCCGCCGGTGCCGGCGGCCGGCTCGTCGAAACCGCCGATCATGTAGCCGACGCCGCGCACGTTGCGCACCGCGCCGCTGCCGAGCTTGCGGCGCAGCGCGTGGATGTAGACCTCGACGGTGTTGCTGCCGACCTCGTCGTCCCAGCCGTAGATGCGCTCCTGCAACTGCGCGACCGACAACACGGCGCCCGGCCGGTCGAGCAGCGCCTGCAGCAGCGCGAACTCGCGCGGCGACAGCGCGACCGGCTCGCCGCGCAGCCTGACCTGGCGCGTCAGCGGATTGACCTGCAGCGGACCGTGCGTGAGCACCGGCTCGCCGCGACCGGCGCGCCGCCGCAGCAGCGCGTGGATCCGCGCCAGCAGCTCGTCGAGATCGTAGGGCTTGATCAGGTAGTCGTCGGCGCCGGCGTTCAGGCCGGCGACGCGATCGGCGACCGCGTCGCGCGCGGTGGTGATCAGGATCGGCAGGTCCCGGCCGCGCGCGCGCCAGTCCTTGAGCAGATCGAGCCCGCCGCGGCGCGGCAGCCCCAGGTCCAGCAGCACGAGATCGTACGGGGCGGCGTCGTCGACGGCCAGTTCGGCCTCGCGCCCGTCGCGCGCCCAGTCGACGGTGAAGCCTTCGAGCCGCAGCGCCTTGCGCGCGCTCTCGCCGACCATCGGGTCGTCCTCGACCAGCAGCAATCGCATCTCAATCGAGGATCCGAACGAAGCGCAGCCGCTTGTCGCCCTCGGCGAAGCTGATGATCGCCGGGCTGCGCTGCGCGTCGTCGATCAGCCAGAACTCGAGCAACGTGCCGCCGCCGTTGCTGAGCCGCCGGTACTCGCGCGCCTGCACGCCGGCGCCGTTCTCGAGCGACACGCGCTGCGGCTCGCCGATCGTGATCGTCGTCGGCTCGACCGAATCCCAGCCGGCCAGCATCAGCGGCGCCTGGCCGGCCGTCGCCCACGGACGCGGCTGCGTGCGCGCCAGCCACGACAACTGCGCGATGACGCTGAGCCGGTCCTGCGCGCCGGCCGGCAGCACCAAGTGGCCGGGCTGCTCGGTATCGGCGAACGCCACCTCGCGCGTGCGCGGCGAGCGCAGCGGCAGGCGACGCGTCTCGCGATACGCGCGCGGCCGCAGTCCGGCCGCGCCGATCAGCCCTTCGCTCTCGTAGCGCAGCGCCGCCAGCGCGCTGTCGACCTGCAGCACGACGCGGTAGCGCGCTCCGTCGAGGACCTCGAACGTATAGTCGGCGGCGGCGATGCGCATCGGCGCGGCGTTGCCGGTCGCGTTCAGGTAGCCGCCGAAGCGCATCGACACCGAGGCCCAGCCGCGCGCCGGCGCCTCGCCCTTGGCGCGGCCCGCCGCGCGGACGAACGGCGGTACGGCGACCGCCATGGCCGCGACGACGCGCAGGCCGTGCCGCCGGCCCGGATCCGGTCGATACGAAGTCATGCCGGCTCCTGTGCGCGGCGCAGATCGACCGCGCGCGCGACCTCCGCACCGAAGATCAGGATCTGCCACGTGTAATGCATCCAGATGAGGATGACGGCCAGTGTACCGGCCGCGCCGAATGCCGACGCGGTGCCGGCCACGCCAATGTACAGGCCGATCAGGTGGCGGCCGACCGCGAACAGCAGCGCGCTGACCAGCGCGCCGCGCAGGCACGCAGCCTTCGACGGCACGCGATCGGGGAAGAACCGCATCACGAAGTAGTACAGCGCGACCGAACCGGCGATCGACACCGCCTGGTCAGCGATCCAGACGAACTTGATCCATGACGGCAGGTAGCTGGACGCGACGGCGATCGCCGTCGTCAGCGATGCGCTGAGCAGCAGCGAGGCCAGCATCAGCAGCGCCAGCGCGAGGATCAGCGAGACCGTACGCACGCGAACGGCCAGCAGGCTGTACCACGCGGGCTTGACGGCGCTGACCTCGCGCTTGCCGAAGACGTCGTCGAGCGAGCGCTTGAGCTCGACGAACACGGCGGTCGCGCCGATCGCCATGCCGCCGAACGCGATGACGGCCGAGCGCACGCCGGAACCGGGCCGGTTGACGCGATCGATCATCTGCCCGACCGTGTCGGCCACCGACTGGCCCCACGCGTCGACGAGTTGCGTCATCAGGAACTCGCGCGACTGCCCGGCATCGAGCACCAGCGACACGATGGCCAGCACCAGCACCAGCAGCGGCGCCAGCGAGAACACCGAATAGAACGACAACGACGCGCTCAGCCGCGGCGCGTTGTGCGACATGAAGCCGCCGACGGCCGTGCGCGTGACGAACCATACGTTGCGCAAGACGGAGGGCGACTGTCCGATGGAGACGCTCAAGACTGACTTTCCTCGATCCGGGTCGGCCGACGACGATACCATCTTCGCCGCCGGCAACCCATGGGTTTCCGATGGGTCCGGACGAGGCGGCCGGCCTTGCGGGGGGCGATCAGCCGGACGCAGTCGCGCGGGCGCGCGCCAGGAAGTCGTAGGCGGCGTTGATCCGCTTGATCTCGCGTTCGGCGGCCTGCTGCAACCGCTCGGGCAGTCGCGCGTGCTTGTCCGGATGGTAGTGCTGGCTGGCGCGGCGCCACGCCCGCTTGATCGCTGGCGCGTCGGCGCCCGGCCCGACCGACAGGATCTGGCGCGCCAGCGACTCGGTCATCGGCGCGTCGTCGTCGACGGCCGGCGGCGGCGCGGCCGGCCGCCATTCGATGTGGAACGCGCGATCACGCCAGACGGCCTCGAACTCGGATCGGCAGTGCGGGCAGCCATAGACCGCGCACACGGCCCGGACCGGCACGCGCAGCTCGGTCCGGCAGACGCGGCAGCGCACCCGCAGCGACGAGGGCATCGCGTCGGCGGCGGAACCAGTGGAACCAGTGGAACCAGTGGAACCCGTGGAACCTGTGGAACCTGTGGAACCGGCGGAACCGGCAGCACCGGCGGACGCACCGGCAGCGGACGAGGCGGCCGCCGACGGCCGCGACGCGCCGGACGGGCGCGACGACGGCTCGTCGGCGGCTCCGGGTTCCGCCATCGGCCGAACCGGCGGCACCTCGGGCGGCAGCCGCCGCAACGCGGCCTCGACCCGCCGCTGCAGCGACTGCGCGGTCGGCGACGCCCGGTGCCGCAGCTCGCGCAGCAGCTCGTTGAGCGTCGTCCGGTCACGCGGGCCGGCGTCGAAGACGCACTGCAACTCGGGGACCGACTTGTGGAAATGCGGTCGCAACTTCTGCATGGGCATGGCACCCGGGGGCGCCCGGAGGCGCCGCCGGCTTCGATGGGCTGAGTCCCGATGGCGCCCGCCCCGACCGTTCCGTCGGCCGGCGGGCGTCACCGTGTCTCCACGGTATCGGCAGCCGGCCGTCAGGCTTGAATCCGGCGTCCGAGCCGCTCAGACCAGCTTGCTGCCGTGCCCTTCCCAGTACTTGTCGCGCAGCAGCCGCTTGTACAGCTTGCCGGTCGGGTGCCGCGGCAGCTCGACGGCGAAGTCGACCGATCGCGGGCACTTGATCGGCGACAGGCTGGCGCGGCAGAACGCGATCAGCTCGGCTTCGAGCTCGGGGCCGGCGTCTTTCATGTCGCGCGGCTGCACGACCGCCTTGACCTCCTCGCCGAAATCCTCGTTCGGCACGCCGATGACGGCGGCGTCGAGGACCTTCGGGTGCGTGACCAGCAGGTTCTCGGCCTCCTGCGGATAGATGTTGACGCCGCCCGAGATGATCATGTGCGCCTTGCGGTCGGTCAGGTACAGATACAGCTCGTCGTCGACGTAGCCGACGTCGCCGAGCGTCGTCCAGCCTTTCGGATGGCGCGACTCGGCGGTCTTGGCCGGATCGTTGTAGTACTCGAACGGCTTGCCGTCGGCGAAGTAGATCGTGCCGGACTCGCCGTTCGGCAGTTCTTCGCCGCCCGGTCCGCAGATCTTGATGACGCCGAGGACCGAGCGCCCGACGGTGCCCTTGTGCGTCAGCCAGTCGGCGCTGTTCACCAGCGTCAGGCCGTTGCCTTCGGTGCCCGCGTAGTACTCCCAGATGACCGGCCCGAACCACTCGATCATCTGCTCCTTGACCGGTATCGGACACGGCGCGGCCGCGTGGATCACGCAGCGCAGCGACGACAGGTCGAAGCGGCGGCGCACGTCGTCGGGCAGCTTGAGCATCCGCACGAACATCGTCGGCACGACCTGGCTGTGCGTGATCCGGTGCCGTTCGACCAGCTCCAGGTAACGCGCCGCGTCGAACTCCTCCATCAGCACGCAGGTGCCGCCCAGGCGCATCACCGTCATGTTGAAGCGCAGCGGCGCCGCGTGGTACAGCGGCGCCGGCGACAGGTAGATGCTGTCCTCGCCGAGGCCGTAGAACGCGCGGCAGATCTGGATCAGCGGGTTGTCGGCGTCGATCAGCGGCGACTCGGGCGGCACGTACACCCCCTTGGGCCGGCCGGTCGTACCCGACGAATACAGCATGTCGCCGCCGGCGGTCTCGTCGGCGATCGGCGTCGTCGGCATCGCGGCCATGACCGCCTCGAGCGGCTCGTAGCCGTCGATCGCGCCGTCGATCATCATCCGGTGCGCGACATTCGGCATCTGGTCGAGCAGACCGGCGGCGGTCTCGGCCAGCTTGCGCGAGGTGACGACCATCCGGGCCTGGCAGTCGCCGATGATGTACGCGGCCTCGCCGGGGGTCAGCCGCGTGCTGCACGCGGTGAAGATGATGCCGGCCCGCTGCGCGCCCCAGCACACCTCGAAGAACCGCGGGTGGTTCTCCATCAGGATCGCGATCCGGTCGCCGGCCCGCAGTCCGCGGGCGCGCAGCAACTGCGCGAACTGGTTCGACCGCTCGTCGAGCTGGCGATAGGTGACGGTCTCGCCGCCGTTGGCCATCAGGTAGGCGATCTTGTCGGGGTGGGTTCGGGCGTGCAGGTAAGGATGCATAGTGTCTCCGTCGTTCGCTCGGTTCGCAGCCAGTGTATTCAAATTCGCCGGGGGCCGGCATCGGTGAGTTCCGCGTCACGCAACTTCGGGCGGCCCGCCGGCGGTTGTGAGACGATGCCGGCCGACAGACCGCCTATCGCCGGCGCGCCCCCTTGCCGGCCGGCGCGCCGGCCCGCGCGTCGGCCGGCGACCGCACGAGAACGGCCGCCGACGCCCCCACAAGAGGAGCCCCCCGCCATGACGATCGACTACCAGACCCTGCGGCAGCACGCGTTCGAAGACATCGTCCACGACTACACGCAGAAGGACTGCATGCTGTACGCGTTGGGCATCGGCCTCGGGCACGACCCGATGGACGCCGAGCAGTTGAAGTTCGTCTACGAAGGCGCGCCCGGCGGCCTGCAGATGCTGCCGTCGATGCCCGTCGTGCTGGCCACGCCGGGCTTCTGGGCCAAGGAGTCGTGGACCGGCATCGACTGGAAAGGGATCCTGCACGGCGAACAGCAGTTGACGATCCACCGGCCGCTGCCGGCCAGCGGTTCGCTCGTCGGAAAACTCGTCATCGAGGAAATCATCGACAAGGGACAGGGCAAGGGCGCGCTGATCTATTCGCGGCGCGACCTGATCGACCGCGCCAGCGGCGAGCTGGTCGCTTCGATCGGTTCGACGTCGTTCTGCCGCAATGACGGCGGCTTCGGCGGCCCGTCGGGCCCGACCCGCGACCCGCATCCGATGCCCGATCGCGCGCCGGACCTGCACGTCGACCTGCCGACGCTGCCGCAGGCGGCGCTGATCTACCGGCTCAGCGGCGACTACAACCCGCTGCATGCCGATCCGGCGGTGGCGGCGACCGCGCGCTTTCCGCGGCCGATCCTGCACGGGCTGTGCACGTACGGCGTGGCCTGCCACGCGCTGCTCAAGGGCGCGCTCGCTTATGACGCGAGCCGGCTGCGCCAGTTCGACGTACGCTTCACGTCGCCCGTTTACCCGGGCGAAACGATCCGCACCGAGATCTGGCGCGAAGGCGACGACCGCGCTTCGTTCCGCTGCCGCGTCGTCGAACGCGACGTGGTGGTGCTCAACAACGGCCTGGCGCGCTTCTGAACGGCTCCGGCCTTGTCGAACTTCCGCCTTATCGAACTTCCTTATCGACTTTCTTCCGTGGGGACATGCTGATGGGACAACTGGACGGCCGCGTGGCCATCGTCACCGGCTCGGGCCGGGGTATCGGACAGCAGATCGCGCTGCGCCTGGCGCGCGACGGCGCCGCCATCGTCGTCAACGACCTGGACGACGGACCGGGTAACGAGACGGTCGCGCTGATCACGTCCCAGGGCGGCCGCGCGGTCGCCTGCAACGGCAACGTCACCGACAAGGACTTCGGCGACCGCATCGTCAAGACCGCCGTCGACGCGTTCGGCGACTGCCACATCATCGTCAACAACGCCGGCTACACGTGGGACAGCGTGATCCAGAAGATGTCCGACGAGCAGTGGTACGCGATCATCGACGTGCACCTGACCGCGCCGTTCCGCATCCTGCGCGCGTTCGCCGAACACCTGCGCACGGCCACCGAGGCCGAGGCCAAGGCGGGCAAGCGCGTCGTGCGCAAGATCGTCAACGTCTCGTCGACGTCGGGCGTCAACGGCAACGCCGGCCAGGCCAACTATTCGGCGGGCAAGGCCGGCATCGTCGGCATGACCAAGACGCTGGCCAAGGAATGGGGCCGCTACAACACGACGGTCAACGCGGTCGCCTTCGGCTACATCCAGACGCGGCTGACGACGCCGCTGCAGCCGGGCGACGGCGGCACGATCGACGTCGCCGGCCACACGGTCAAGGTCGGCATCCAGGCCGGCCGGCTGTCGGCGATGAACCAGATGATCCCGCTGGGCCGCGGCGGCACGGCCGAGGAAGCCGCCGGTTCGGTCTATCTGTTCTGCAGTCCCGACAGCGACTACGTCAGCGGCCAGACGCTGCTCGTCACGGGCGGACTGTGATGGAACGGCGATGAGCGAGAGCTGCCGCGCGCTGGTCTGCGACCGGCTGACCGATGACCGATCCGGCGTGTCGATCCGCGACTGGCCGGTCCGCCCCGCCGGCCCCGGAGAAGTCCGCGTGCGCGTGCGCGCGGCCGCGCTGAACTTTCCCGACCTGCTGATGACGGCCGGCCTGTACCAGTACAAGCCGCCGATGCCGTACGTCAGCGGCCTGGAGGGCGCCGGCGAGATCGAACAGATCGGTGAAGGCGTCGACGGCCTGCGGATCGGCCAGCCCGTGTACTTCGGCGTGCGCTGCGGCGCGATCGCCGAGCTCGTCGTGCTGCCGGCCGCCGATGCCCGGCCGACGCCGACCGGCTGGGACCACGCCGAGGCCGCCGCCTGGCGGGTCGGCGCGCTGACCGCTTATGTCGCGCTGACGCGCCGCGGGCAGTTGCAGGCAGGCGAAACGCTGCTCGTGCACGGCGCCAGCGGCGGCGTCGGCATCCCGGCCGTGCAACTGGGCAAGCACCTGGGCGCGACCGTCATCGCCACCGGCACGTCGGACGAGAAGCTGCGCGCGGTGACGGCCGCCGGCGCCGACCACGTGATCAACGTGCGCGGTGGCGACGGCCGCGAGCCGGGCTTCAAGGACGCCGTCAAGGCGCTGACCGGCGGCGCGGGCGCCGACGTCATCTATGACCCGGTCGGCGGCGACGTGTTCGACGAATCGCTGCGCTGCATCGCGTGGGACGGCCGGCTGCTGGTCGTCGGCTTCGCCAGCGGCCGCATCCCGTCGGTCAACGTCAACCTGCCGCTGATCAAGGGCTTCTCGGTCGTCGGCGTGCGTGCCGGCGAATACGGGCGCCGCAACCCGGCCAAGGGCGCCGAGAACATGGCGGCGATCCAGCGGCTGGCCGAGCAGGGACTGTTCAAGCCCCACATCGGCGCGCGCTTCGACCTCGATCACGCGCTGGACGCGATGCAATGCCTGGCGGATCGCGCGGTGGCCGGCAAGGTGGTCGTCACGCTGTAGGCGGCGGCCTTGGCGCCCGAGCTCGACAGCGGTCGAGCGGCGGGCCGGCCGAGCCGCATGAGAAGCACCTCATCCGGGCGTGAAGGTTTCGTGTAACGCCTGCATTCGCAAGCGCCATCTTTGGTAATACGATTTCAGGACGATATATGGCTTTCTCTTTCACGCCCGCCGAAGAGGCGTTTCGCGAAGAGGTGCGGCGCTTCTTCCGCACCGAATATCCGCAGCACATCATCGCGAAGCTCGCAGCGGGACAGCGGCTGAGCAAGGCGGACCAGATCGCATCGCAGAAGGCACTGAACGCCAGGGGCTGGCTGGGCGTCGGATGGCCGACCGAGCATGGCGGGACCGGCTGGACGCCGGTCGAGCGGTTCATTTTCGACTATGAACTCGACCAGGCGGGGGCCGCGCCGATCATTCCGATGGCGGTGATCTATGTCGGTCCGATCATCTGCGCGTTCGGAAGCGAGGAGCAGAAGCGGACCTGGCTGCCCGGCATTCTCGAGAGCCGCGACTTCTGGGCGCAGGGATATTCGGAACCCGAAGCCGGATCCGACCTCGCCTCGCTGCGCTTCTCGGCCGTGCGCGATGGCGACGAATATGTTCTCAACGGCACCAAGATCTGGACGTCCGGCGCCCAGAACGCCGACTGGATCTTCTGCCTGTGCCGCACCAGCGAGGAAGAGCGCAAGCAGAAGGGCATATCGATGATCTGCGCCCGGCTCGACAGCCCCGGCGTGCGCGTGCACCCCATCCGACTGATCGACGGGTCCCAAGAGCTCAATCGCATCGAGTTCGACAATGTGCGGGTTCCGGTGACCCACCGCATCGGCGAGGAAGGACAGGCCTGGCACTATTCCAATGTCCTGCTCAAGAACGAGCGGCTGTCCTATGCGCACATCGGCGCCAAGCGCCGTGACATCGCGGCGGTGCGCAAGCAGGCGAAGTCGGTCCCGGCGGGCGGCGGACGGATGATGATCGACGATCCCGCCTTCGCGCGCGCGGTCTGCGCCGCCGAGGCCCGTCTCGACGCGATCGAGATGTCGATCCTGCAAGCGCTGCGCGGCGAGATCTCGATGGCCCGCGCCGCCGCCTTGAAGATCGCCTGCACCGAATGCGCGCAGACGGTCACCGAATTGTTCGTGCAACTGGCGGGGCGCTGGCGCGCGCCGATGCTCGACCGGCACGATCCGGACTGGGCGCAGGCCGCGCCGCTGGTGCCCGCCTTCGGACCGCGCCACGTCCAATCCTATCTGTTCGAACGCGCCCAGACCATCTATGGCGGAGCGACCGAAATCCAGAAGAACATCATCTGGAAGTCGTTGGGCCAGCAGGCGGAAGGGATCGAAGGGCTGAACGAGGAGCAGGCGATGCTCCGGCGCTCGCTCGCTGCCTGCTATACCCGCGAATATCCGTTTCACGTCCGCCAGTCGGCGCTGTCGCAGCATGCGCCGGGACCGATCTGGACGACATTGTCGAATCATTTCGGCCTGTTGGGACCGGACCCGATCGGCGTCATCGAGGAAATGATCGCGATGGAGGCGGCGGGTCACGGCTTGCTGCTCGATCCGTTGGGCGAGACTTTCGTCGCCGCTCGCCTCTTGCGCGCGGCCGGCGGACAGGCGGCCGCACGACTGCTCGACCGGATCGGGAAAGGCGCAGCGGTCGTCCTGGCCTGGTCCGAGGCGGGCATGCGTGAAGATTTCGACGACATCGCCGCCACGGCCCGCCGCGAAGGCGGCGAATGGGTGCTCGACGGTGCGAAGGCGCTCGTCGTCGGCGCTCCGCTTTGCGAGGACGTCATCGTCGCCGCGCGCACCGAGCGGGGCTTGACGCTGTTCGCGGTCCCGACCGGCCATCCCGACGTCACGACGCATGCTTACCGCACCATCGACGGCCGTCCGGCCGCGGACATCGTCCTGAAGGCGGTCCGGTTGTCGGGCGATGCACTGGTAGGCGAGGAAGGGACGGCGCTGGCGCTGCTCGAAGCCGCGCGCGATCATGCGCTGATCCTGCAGGCGGCGGAAGCGGGAGGCTTGCTGGCGGAGTTGGTCCGACAGACGCTCGGCTATCTCCAGCAGCGGCGCCAGTTCCGCCAGCCGCTGGCGGAATTCCAGGCGCTGCAGCATGCGCTGGTCGATATGTATATCGAGGCGGAGCTGGTGACGGCGGCGGCCATGGCCGCGGCCAATGCCTTTGAAAAAGAGGCCGTCGAGCGTGCACGCGTCTGTTCGGCGACGCAGGCCACCGTGGCCAGGGCCTGCCGGACGATCGGGCAGAAGGCGATCCAGCTCCATGGCGGAATGGGCATGACCGACGAAATCGCCATCGGCCATTACGCGCGGCGCGGGCTCGTCATCGAGGCGATCTGGGGGGACGGCAACTGGCATCTCGACCGGTGCGCGCGGGTGCAGGCGGCCCGGTAGAGCGTTCATCCTCGATCGAAATGTGCGGCAAGCTTGTCGACCGGTGAATCGTCGGTGGCGGCCATGCCCCGCGCTTCCGGCAATTTTTTGCACGATTGGTACGCCGATGTGCCCGGATTTCGGCGGTCGCCCCTTTGGGGGGCCAGGACCATCCCCGATGTCGGATTGGCAGTTTCTGGTGTACTCCTGGGAGTCCGGACCTGTTTCAGACCTCCAGGAGGCCGAGATGCGCAAGGATGCAATGAATCGATGGCTGCTTGCCGGGCTGGTCGGCATCGGCTTGGCCCCCGGGCTGGCTCAAGCTCAGAACCCATCGCCTTATGCGGCGGCCGGCCCGCGGTTCTATCTGCAGGGCGGACTCGGCGTGTCGAACCAGGAGATCGATCGGGACGACTACTACGACGACTATTACGACTACTACCGTTACCGCCGCCGCTACCGCGATGACGCGGCGGCCTTCAATCTCGGCGTGGGTGTCCAGTTCACGCCGCGCTGGGGCATGGAGTTGAGCCACGTATGGCTGGGCAAGGCCCATCTGCGCTCGCGCTACGATGGCGACCAGAAAATCGACTCGCGATTGTTCAGCCTGGTCGGCACCTACACTTACCCGTTCGGCGCCTCGCCATGGGGGGTGATCGGGCGCGCCGGCCTGGCATACACCGATGTCAGCGCGCAGGTCGAAGGGGGGCCGGGCCGGAGCACGCACCGGGCTGCGCCGGTGCTGGGGATAGGCGGGAGCTACACCTTCCTTCCGAACCTGTCCGTGCATGTCAACTACGACTACTACGGACGGGTCGGGCGCGACGCTTATGATCGCCCGGTGCTGGGCGGCGTACTGAGTGCCGGATTGCGCTGGTATATCGACTGAATCCGCGGGAGAGCATGCCTCGCGTCGGCTTTCGGCCGACGCCTGGGCGAGAGCTTGCACTGGGCAGGCCCGTCTCGCACTTTCAGGCGAGCGCCCTGCGCACGACGGTCGCGCACAGGCTGACCGCCGTGTTCGCTTCGTCGATGACCCGCCCCATGGTGATGAAGCCATGGATCTGGCGCGAGAAATTGACCACCGAGACGCGGTTGCCCGCTTCGCTGAGCTTCTGGCCATAAGCGAGCCCTTCATCGCGCAAGGGGTCGTAACCGGCGACCAGCACCAGCGCCGGCGGCAGGCCTTGCAGATCCTGGCGCAGGATGGGCGAGGCGCGCCAGTCATCGAGATGCGCGGGATCGCTGATGTAGTGACCGACGAAATAATCGAGCGCCTCGATGGTCAGGAGATAGCCTTTGGCGTTCTCCTCGTGCGAGGGCATGCTGCGCCGGATGTCGGTGCCCGGGTAGATCAGCAACTGGAAGCGGATCGGCAGATCGCCGCTGTCGCGCGCGATCAGGCTGACCACGCTGGCCAGCGAGCCGCCCGCGCTGTCGCCGCCGACCGCCAGACGCGATGCGTCCAGGCCCAGGGAGGCCGCCTGCGCATGGATCCAGCGGGTGGCGGCCAGACACTCATCGACCGGCGTCGGGAACGGATGTTCGGGTGCCATCCGGTAGTCCACGGAGACGACCGCGCAACCCGACTGGTCGGACAACTGACGGCACAGCACATCGTGGGTATCGCGATCCCCGATCACGAAGCCGCCGCCGTGGTAGTAGACCAGCACCGGCAGCGCGGTGTCGGCGGCGCTGCCCAGCGGCCGATACAGGCGCAAGGGGATGGGCCCGAGCGGGCCCGGCGCGTCGAGATCGCGCACCAGCGCCATCTCGGGCGCGGCGGGCTGCGAGAAGCCGCGGCTCTCGCGGTAAGCGCGCCGGGCACTCACCGGGTCGAGTTGCCAGATGGGCGGCAGGCCGGTCTGTTCGATCAGTTGCAGCAAGGCCTTGGCCTGGGGGTCGAGCATTGGGGTCTCCTTGTGATGGCGACTTGCGTCACGATGAATGAGCCCTGATTCTAGGCGTTCGAATGAATCCCCCCCGGTTCATCCGTTGCTCGATCTTGCAGGCCTCCCGGCAGCGCTCGCGGGCGGTGCTCGGGCGCCGTTCACAGGTATCGGCCGCTTAGCCAAGGGCGCATCTACAGCACCACCAGATGCTCCGCCCTTGCGCCCGGCACCGCGCTCAAGGAAATGCGGCGGTCGAAGCTGACCAGACGCCCGCCATGGCGCACGGCCAGGGCGAGCAGGTAGAGATCCGTCAACTGCCGTGGGCTGTGGATGTGCGCTTGCTGAAAATGAGCGGGATCCAGCAGGCTGATGTCGTCGGACCAGAACGCGTGATAAGGCGTGGACGTGGAACGAGCCAGCATGGACACCAGGACGCTCATCGGTTGCGGTTGGGCGTAACCCGGCTGGGCCATGATGCGCAGGCAACCGTTCTGCGTGATCGGACAACTGGCCCAGCCATACTGGATGTGGGCTTGCAGCCAATGGGCTGCGGTGGCGTGATGAACATGATCGCTGTCGTGCAGCGCGATCAGCACATTCACATCGAAAAGAGCGCGCATCGCTCAAACGCCTTCTTCGTCGCGCAGCCTGTCGATCAGCTCATTGCTGATCAGGGCGCCTCGCCGCGGCAGGGGATGGATGCCATAGGCCGCCAGCGGTTCTTCCACGCCCTTCACACCGGGAGGTGGCGAGCAGGCATCCTGGGCCGGAAGCGTGAAAGCGCGGCGAGCCAGTTCACTGATGACCTGGCCCAGCGACTTCTTCTCACGACGAGCCAATTCCTTGGCGGCGAACAGCACGTCGTCGGCAATATCGAGAGTGGTGCGCATTGCTGAGCCTCGGTTTTCATTGGATGCTTGATGCTATCGCATCAAGCATCCAATGAAAACACCGCTCGACGGAGGTCTGCCACGACAGACGGGCCGCGGCGCCGAGGTGGGCCGCGCAGCGCGCCGCCGCATCCAGGCCGAAGCCGTCCATGTCGCAGTGTTACGATCGCCCGCGATCGACCAGTGGGATGGCCGACCTTCCGAATCGATAGGAGACCCCAATGGGAACGCTGCAGCGGACTGCTCTTTCAACCATGGCCGCATTGCTGCTCGGCGGCTGCGCCACTTCGGTCCCGGTCAGCTTCGGCGACAAGGACACGGAGGCCAGGCTCAAGCGAATGGAGCCGATCCCCGGCAAGGTCAGTCTCTACATGTGCCGCCCGGACGGCACCCCGTTCAGCAGCGCGATGCAGATGACCGGAGGCGTCGACGGAACGCGCCTCGGCACGATCGAGGTCGGCCAGTTCACGCATGCGTCAATCGCCCCGGGTCCGCATGAGGTCTACGCCATCCTCGGCAATCCGAAAGGCAACGGCATCAGCGGCAAGATGTCCATCGACGCGCAGGCCGGTGAGATCGTCTACGTCTGGGTCGGGCGCACCGGCGGCGGGCTGGGCGCGTTCACGGTCGACAAATTCAACAAACCCGAGGATGCGCAGGCCTGCATCCGGGACGGCAAGTACACGGTCGCGATCCCCTGAGCCGCCGCCCTCGCGGTGTCAGCGCGGCGGAATGTTCAACCCCCGCTGCACCGCCGGTCGCTCCATGAAGTTCTTCAGCACGCGATTCACGTTGCTGTAGTTTTGCATGCCGACCAGCTCGCCCGCCTCATAGAAGCCATCGAGATTGCGCACCCAGGGCAGGATCGACATGTCGGCGATCGTGTAGTCATCGCCCATTACCCATTGACGATCGGCCAGTCGCGCATCGAGCACCTTGAGCAGCCGTATCGATTCACCGACATAGCGATCCCGCGGTCGCTTGTCCTCGTAGTCCTTGCCGGCAAACTTGTGGAAGAAGCCGAGCTGCCCGAACATCGGGCCGATGCCGCCCATCTGGAACATCAGCCACTGGATGGTCTCCCAACGCCTCGCCGCATCGGATGGAATGAACTGGCCGGTCTTGTCGGCCAGGTAGAGCAGGATCGCGCCCGACTCGAACAAAGGCAACGGTTTTCCGCCCGGTCCATCGGGATCGATGATCGCCGGAATCTTGTTGTTCGGATTCAGCGACAGGAACTCGAGGCTCATCTGGTCATTGCTGCCGAAGTTCACCGTGTGCGCCTCATAGGGCAGGCCGGTTTCCTCGAGCATGATGGACACCTTCACCCCGTTGGGCGTCGGCAACGAATAGAGCTGAAGGCGGTCCGGATGCTTCGCGGGCCATTTGCGGGTGATCGGAAACGTGGACAGGTCGGCCATGGCGTTCAACTCCCGAGCGGATCAAGGTCGATGATTGTCGCACCAGTTGTTCCGAGACCACCCCGGTAGTACAACTCGAAATACCGTAAGAATTCGCGTTGAGGAGAGATCGCATGGCCGACGCTACCACCTTGACGTCGAAGGGCCAGGTGACCGTCCCGCAGGAAATCCGCGAGCGCATGGGTCTCAAACCCAGAGACAAGTTGGCTTTCTCACTGTTGAGCGACGGGACGCTGGTCGTGCGGCCCAAGACGCGCCGCGTGGCTGGCCTGACTCCGGCATCGACACGATCACCTGAGCGTGTAGCGCGAACCTAAGCAAGACATCGCTTCCCCGTTCGGCCATCTTGCGGGCGGCAGCGTGCAGCGAGAGGCGCAGCCCCGGCGTGACCAGCAGAATCAGCTCCACCACACCGGAGAACAGCAACTCGCGTCGGTACTGCCGCTAACGGCTGCCTTGCTCCACCTCATGGCACCCGCTCCCGATCCCCGGCGCCTGTCGACAGCGTTGCAAACGCCTATCCGCTTGGCTTCGAAAGCCTCACGCGAGCGCCTGCTCGGTATCGAGCAGGCTGGCGGCGCCGGAGCGCGCGGTCTGCATCAGACTGGCGGTTTCCGGGAACAGGCGAGCGAAGTAGAACCGCGCCGTTTGCAGCTTGCCGGCGTAGAACGGGTCGGAGCTGCCCTCGGCCTGCTTCTTCAATGCCACGCTGGCCATGCGCACGAACAGGTAGCCGAACACCAGATGGCCGGCCACGCGCAGGAAGTCGGTCGCGGCGGCGCCGATCTCGTCGGGGTTGCTCATGCCCTTCTTGCCGATCTCGGCGCTGAACTTGCCGAACTCGCCGGCCAGCGCGGCCACCGGGGCGGTGAACTCGGCCATCCGGGGATTGGCGCCTTCCGCCTCCAGCAACTCGCCGATCTGCTCGACCAGCTTGCGCAGCGTGGCACCCTGATTGCCCAGCACCTTGCGGCCCAGCAGATCGAGCGCCTGCACGGTGTTCGTGCCTTCGTAGATGGGGTTGATGCGCGCGTCGCGCGCGAACTGCTCGGCGCCGGTTTCGTGAATGTAGCCATGGCCGCCGTACACCTGCATGCAGGAGTTGGCGGCGGTGACGCCGTTGTCGGTGAGGAAGGCCTTCACGATCGGGGTGAGCAGCGCGACCATTTCCTCGCTCTCGTGGCGCACCTTGTCGTCGGGGTGGTGGCGCGACTTGTCGATCAGCAGCGCGCAGTGCATGGCCAGCGCGCGGCCGCCCTCGGCGTAGGCCTTGGCGGTCAGCAGCATCTTGCGCACGTCGGGGTGCACGATGATGGGGTCGGCCGGCTGGTCGGGCGCCTTGGGGCCGGAGAGGCTGCGCATCTGCAGACGCTCCTTGGCGTAGACCAGCGCGTTCTGGTAGGCCACCTCGGTCTGGCCCAGGCCCTGGTTGCCCACGCCCAGGCGGGCGGCGTTCATCATGACGAACATGGCCATCAGGCCCTTGTTGGGCTGGCCGACCATCGTGCCGACGGCGCCGTCCAGACTCATCTGGCAGGTGGCATTGCCGTGGATGCCCATCTTGTGCTCGATGCCGGTGCAGAAGATCGGGTTGCGCGCACCCAGGCTGCCGTCGGCGTTGACGAGGAACTTGGGCACCACGAACAGGCTGATGCCCTTGCTGCCCTTGGGCGCGTCGGGCAGGCGGGCCAGCACCAGGTGCACGATGTTGGGGGCGAAGTCGTGCTCGCCGGCGCTGATGAAGATCTTGCTGCCGGTGAGCTTGTAGGTGCCGTCGGGCTGCGGCTCGGCCTTGGTTCGCAGCAGGCCCAGGTCGGTCCCGCAATGGGGTTCCGTCAGGCACATGGTGCCGGTCCATTCGCCGCTGGTGAGTCTGGGCAGGAAGGTCTGCTTCTGCGCGTCGTTGCCGTGGGCGTGGATGGCCTCGTAGGCGCCGTGCGAGAGGCCGTAATACATGGCCCAGGCCTGGTTGGAGGCGTTGAGCATCTCGCCCACGCAGGTGCCGACGGTGGAGGGCAGGCCCTGACCGCCGTAGTCGGGGTCGCAGGTGAGCGCGGGCCAGCCGCCCTCGACGTACAGCGCGTAGGCCTCCTTGAAGCCCTTGGGGGTGGTGACGGTGTGATTGACCTTGTCCAGCGTGCAGCCCTCGTCGTCGCCGCTCAGGTTCAGCGGCGCGATGACGGTGGAGGTGAATTTGCCGGCCTCTTCCATCACGGCGTTGATCGTATCGGCGTCCAGATCGGCGAAACGCGGCAGGGCCTGCAATTGATCGACGGCGTGGTTGACCTCGTGCATCAGGAACTGCATGTCGCGAAGGGGCGGGGTGTAGCTGGGCATGGCGCGTGTCTCCTTGGAATGGGTTCAGGGGTGGAAGAAAATCACCCGCGCGTGGAATGGCACGCCAGCACGCTATCGATTCTGCGCACGGCGCGCAAGACGGCATCGGGCAGACGCAGGAAGCGTGCCTCGTCATGGACCGGGAATGACCCCGGCTCAACGGCCTCCGGTCGACCAATCTTGCACAGTCGGACGCCGGGCGCCCTCCCCGTTGCCTACCGCACTCCGGTTCATCCGGGACGAGGGCGGCGCGACCCGCCAGGAGGCGACGGTTGCGGTAGCATCCGTGCCTCTCACATGACGAGCTCATGCACGACATCATTTTCCCGTTCGCAGGCGGCCTCGGGCTTTTCCTGATCGGCATGATGCTGTTGTCGCAAGGGCTCGTGGCGTTCGGCGGCCCGGCGATGAAAAGCGCGCTGGCGCAGTTCACCGGTACGCCGGCCAAGGCCTTCGTATCCGGCACGCTGGCGACGATGGCCGTGCAGTCGTCGACCGCCACGACAGTCACGTTGATCGGCTTCGTCAGCGCCGGGCTGATCACGTTCTCGCAGGCGATCGGTGTGCTGATCGGTGCGAGCCTGGGCAACACCGCGACCGGCTGGATCGTCGCCACGCTGGGGCTGAAGGTCAACCTGGGCTTCTATACGCTGCCGCTGATCGGCATCGGCGCGCTGCTCAAGCTGCTGGGGCGCGGACGTATCCCCGATCTGGGCATCGCCATGGCCGGATTCGGGCTGATGTTCGTGGGGCTCGATACCTTGCAGCAAGGCATGCGCGGGCTGGCCCAGGTGTTCGACCTCGCGGCGCTTCCCAGTACCGGTCTGCGGGCGTCCATCATCACGATGCTGATCGGCCTGGCGCTGACCGCCGTGCTCCAATCGTCGACCGCCGCGATCGCCACCACGTTGACCGCCCTGCATGCGCAGGCGATCAGCTTCGATCAGGCGGCGGCGCTGGTCGTGGGCGCGGCGATCGGCACCACGCTGACCGGCGTGCTGGTGACCTTCGGCGGGACGATCCACGCCAAGCGCACGGCGCTGGCCTATATTCTCTTCAATGCGGTGGCCGGCGCCATCGCCATCGCGCTGCTGCCGGTCTTCCTGTGGATCATCGGCTGGCTGGGCAGGCATGCCGGCCTGGATGCGGGCGCCACCAGCCTGGCGGCTTTCCACACGCTGTTCATCGCGGTCGGAGTCCTGCTGTTCCTGCCGTTCGTGCCGCAGTTCGCCCGGCTCGTCGAGCGCGTGCTGCCCGATCGCGGCGAGCCCACCACGCAGCGGCTCGATGCCTCGTTGCTGTCGATTCCGGCCGTGGCGCTCGAAGCCTCGCAACGCGCGCTCGAACACGCGGCACTCGAACTGCTGGACGTGTACGGCGAGATGCTGTCCGGCACCGGGACCGACACGCATGCGGCGCGCCTGCAGCAGGCGAGCTCGTCATTGAACGACGTCTACGACTTCATCAGCCGCATCGAATTGCCCGCCGGCGATCCGCAAGCCGCCCAGCGCATCGCGCAGTTGCATGCGATCGACCATCTGCTGCGGTTCCGCGCGCGCTTGCAGGAACTCGCGCAGGCACGGGTCGACCTGACCGAACCGGTTTACCGCTGGGCGCTGGAGAGCAGCCGGGAGATCCTGCAACTGGCGCGGCAGGGACTGGCGCGGCAGGACCTGCAGGCCGTCATGGAACCACTGAAGTCCAGCGCGACGACGCTTTCGACGTCGTCGCACGACGCGCGTCACACGATCATGAAGGAAACGGTGTCGCGGCCGGACCGCGCGCCCCACATCGTCCTGCAGCGCACCGACAGCTTTCGCTGGCTCGAGCGTACCGGCAATCACATCTGGCGCATCTGCCACTACCTGTCGCAGGGACGCGCGCCCGCGAAGACCGCCCCCTCCCCCGCCGCGCCCGCGCCCGCGCCGATCGATCCTGCGCAAGTACCCGTCGAGTGAAACCGGCCGACCGACCCGTTTTCCGGACCCGGACAGACCCTCGTCCGCTTCGGCGGCGACCCGGGGCGCCGGACGGCTCGCGCGCCCCCCGCCGAGGAATAAACCCGGGCCCCCACGCGTATACCGTTACACCAGCTCGAATGGTCGGGCTGAGCATGACGGGAGGCGGACGATGAGAAACGGACAATGGACGATGGTGGCGGCGCTGCTGCTCGGTACGTCGGCGTGCATGTCGATGTCGCCCGGCGGCAGGCCGGCCATGACGCATGACGGCGTGCTGGTCGGGCAGAACGGCATGACGCTGTATACGTTCGATCGTGACGGCACCGGCACCGGCAAGAGCGTCTGCAATGGGCCATGCGCGACCAACTGGCCGCCGCTGTCGGCCACTGCCGGTGACAAGTCGAGCGGCGACTGGACGGTGATCACACGCGATGACGGGAGCGCGCAGTGGGCCTACAAGGGCAAGCCGCTGTACTACTGGACCAAGGATGCCAAACCGGGCGATCGTACCGGTGATGGCGTCAACAACGTCTGGCGGCTGGCCCGGCCGTAGCGTGGACCGCGAGGCGTTGATCGCGCTGCTGCCGCGCCTGCGCCGCTACGCGTGGCTGCTGACCGGCAACGATGCGGCCGCCGATGATCTGGTGCAGGAAACCCTGGTCCGCGGCTGGAGCAAGCGGACGGCGTTTCGCCCGGACGGAGACCTTCGGGTCTGGCTGCTGGCGATCATGCACAATCTTTTCGTCAGCCAGTGGCGGGCATCCCGCGAGGAGCGGGAAGCCTCGGCCGCACGCGACGGGCGAGCCGACGATCATCGGTCGGCCGATCCGTCGTTCGGCGGCGATGCCGCCTCGGCGGCGCAGGGCATCGAGCGATGGATCGATCTGCAGCGCGGGCTGGCGCGATTGTCGCCCGAGCATCGGCAGATCCTGCTGCTGGTCTGCGTCGAAGACATGTCCTATGCGGAGGTCGGATTGCTGCTCGGCGTGCCGATCGGCACCGTGATGTCGCGGCTGTCCCGGGCGCGGGCGCAATTGCGTCAATGGTGCGGCGACGTACCGCCGTCGCGGCCGGCGCTGCGCGTCGTCGGCCGGCGATCCGGCGACAGCGGGTGAGCGCGATGGAACGAGTGGATGAATCGACGATGCACGCGTGGTTCGACGGACAGTTGTCGGCCGACGACGCGCGGCACGTGGCCGAATCGGTCGCGCGATCGCCCCAGCTTCGCGAGGAGGTGGCGGCCTGGCGGGCGCAGCGCCAGGGCTTGCGCGAGCTGGCTGATGCGCTGCCGGCGCCGAACGATCGATGGCTGGCCCGGACGATGGCGCGCCTGGATGCGATCGACGCGATCGACGCGATCGATGCGATCGATGCGGTCGATGCGGTCGAGGGAATCGATGCCGTCGATGCGGCCGGACGCGGCGCGATGGCCGGCGGCCCGCCCGGAAGCGAGCAGGACGGCATCGCCGATGAGCGGCCACCCGCCGCTCGCGCGCGCGATCGGCGCTGGCTGCCCGCACTGGCCCGCGCCGCGGCGGTGGCGATCGTCTCGGCAGGAGCGGGCTGGATCGCGCATGGCTGGTGGGCCGGCGCGGGCATCGATGCGGCGCTCGACGTCGCGTCGATCGATCAGCGTGCGCCGGGCGCGTCGACACCGCCCGATTTCGCGCGCGAGGCGGCCCGCGCTTATGCCGTCTATGCGCCCGAAGTCCGCCACCCGGTCGAGGTCGGCACCGATCAGCACGCGCACCTCGTCCAATGGCTGTCGCGGCGCCTGGGGCGGCCGCTGCGGGTGCCGGTGCTGGCCGAGCACGGCTATCAACTGCTCGGCGGTCGCCTGTTGCCGGCCGCCGACGGCGCCAGTGCGTTGTTCATGTACCAGCGACAGGACGGACAGCGGCTGGTGTTGACGATGAGCGCGCTGGGCGCCGGTCGCGAGGCGGCGGACACGGCGTTCCGGGTCACACGTCATGATGCGCTGGCGACTTTCTACTGGATCGATCGCGACTTCGGCTACGCGCTCAGCGGCGAGCTGCCGCCGCAGACGATGACGGCGATCGCGCGTTCGGTCTACACGCAGACGATCGAGAACACCGCTCCTTAGCCTGACCGCTGGGTCGCGCATTCCGACGGGCGCGATACGGGCCGTCGTACCGGTGCTCGGCAGGCCCGGCCCGAGGGAACCGCCAGGCGAGGCACCGGCGACGTGCGGTGCCTCACTTCACTTTGAGCACGTCCAGTTGCCAGACCGACCGGGCGAAAGACGCTTGACGCTCCCCTTCCGGCAAACGGTCGTACGGATAGATCACGAACAGCGGCCCCTTGTCGCGCGCGGACATGAGCTTGCCGTCCATGCGCAGTGCGACGATCACGTCGTGCGCCTCGACGTCCGCGAACGGGATGTCGGCGGTGAAATCGTTCACCGCGATGGCTTCGATGCGGGTGCCGCGGACGCCGGCGTCGGCGAACACGTCCCGCATCAGCGGCCCCTGGAACGACACGGGGCGCAGGTACCAGGGCGTCGCCAGTTCGTAGGTTCGCTGCGGCAGCGCCTCCAGCGCCCGCATGTCGAACGGGGTCCGATGGCCTTCGCTTTCCACGGTCAGCACGATCTTGCCGGGGAATGCCGGTTGCATGGGCACCACGACGCTGCGCGGATGGATGGACACCGCGACGAGCACGGCCACGACCATGAGCGACGCCAGCCAGAACGCGCCGAGCAGCATGAGGCGCCTGCCCGTACTGCGGCGACGGCGCTCCGTGCGCCGGCCTTGCGGGAGAGCCGTCATGCCACCTTCTCCTGGCGCGCGGCGCGCAGGAGTGCCTCGGTATCCACGTCATCGATCTGCGCGGGATTCATGAAGGCCCGCGCATAGTCCAACCACACACGGCTGCGCACGAAGTACTGGTACAGCTCGGGATCCAGGTGCCCGTTCCTGCACATCGTGGCCATGATGCCCAGCGATTCGGACAGCGTCTTGGACGGCTTGTAGGGACGGTCGGCCGCCGTCAGCGCCTCGAACACGTCCACCAGCGCCATGATCCGCTCGGTGGTGTCCAGTTGCTCGCCGCGCAGGCGGCGCGGATAGCCGTTGCCGTCCATGCGCTCGTGATGGTTGGCCGCGATGTCGGGCACCCGTTCGAGGTGGGGCGGCCAGGGCAGGCTCTTGAGCATGATGAGCGTCTGCACGATGTGGTCGTTGATCGCGAAGCGGTCTTCGTCGGTGAGCGTGCCGCGCCGGACGGCCAGGTTGTGCAGCTCGCCCAGGTTCTGCCTGAATCGAGGCAGCTTCATGTCGAAGCCCCACAGATTGCGTGGATCGCCGCGTTCCACCGGCGGCCGTCGCGCGTCGTCCCAGGGCACGATGTGGTGCGGACGGTCGGCCAGCAGGCGCTCGACGGCCGGCAACGAGGGCGGCTCGCGACGGCTGTCGGCAAGCCGCTGGCTTGCCTGCGCATCCAGCCCCAGCGTGTCGTCGAAGTGGCGCTGCCAGGTCTGCGCGCCGATCGCATGCAAACGTTCGACGGCGTCGTCGGACAGGAATTCGCCCCCGACATTGCACTCGGCGACGAAGCGGAAATCCTCTTGCAGCCGTGCCCGGTCCGCATCGCGCTGCGCCTCGGCGACGAGCGGGTTTTCGCCGTGCAGTTGCGCCCGCAGGCAGCAGATCTCGGCATCGCGCCAGAGCACTTCGAAGCGCATGCGGACTTCGTGGATGCGGTTGTAGACGGCTTCCAGCTTGGTGGCCTTGTCCATGATCTGCTCGGGGCTCGTCACCTTGCCGCAATCGTGCAGCCACGCTCCGAGGCGAAATGCCTGGCGTTCGTCCTCGTCGAGATGGAAGTCGGCGTAGGGCCCGCTGGTCTCGCTCTGCATGCGGTCGGCCAGCAGAATCGCCAGTTGAGGCACCCGCTCGCAATGTCCGCCGGTATAAGGGCTCTTGGCGTCGATGGCGTCGGCGAGGATGCGGGTCACGGACTCGAACAGCTCGCGCTGCGCCTCGATGAGCCGGTGCGTCTCGATCGCGACCGCGAGCATGCCCGTCAAACGGTCGGCGAAGGCCAGGAATTCAGGGGCGGCATGATCCCGGTCTTCATCGTGCAACAGCACCAGCAGCCCGGGCGGCTGGCTGTGGCGGCCGGGCAATGCGAATACGATGCGGCGGCGGCCCGGGTCCGCAGCGCCCGCCAGCGCGGCATCCCCCTCTTCCACGCTCATCGAATCACCGAGCGTATCTTGCTCGCCGAACGCGGCGGCGCGGACCAGGCCGGGGCGCTCGCGATCGAACAGATACACCGCGCCGCCTCGGCAGCGCGTGGCATCGACGAACTTTTCCAGCACCTGGGCGAGCATGGTTTCGATGCGCGGTTCGGTGCCCAGCACGCTGCCGATCGCGAGCATCGACTCCATCGAGCCCGCTACCTTGTCCATCACGCCATTGAGCGCCCCCACCTCGCGCAGCGCCGAGACGGGCCGATCCCGGCGGCGGCGGAAATCGAAGCGCGACATCCGCAGCGCCTGCGCCGCAGCCCCCTCCAGCGCATGTCCGACCGTACTGCCGACCAGCCACCCGAACGGCAGGAACAGCACGATCAACGCGATCGACATCAGGATCATGCGCGTGCGGTTCAGCACCAGCGCGCCCAGCAGTTCATCCAACGGAGCGGCGACCAGCAGCCGCAGGTCCACGCCGTCGATGCCGTCGAAGGGCAGCGTCACCCCGAACCACTCGCGTCCTTCGGACTCATAAGAGACGACCCGGCCATCGTCACCGGCCGCGTGCCGCAATCGCGAGAGCGCATCGATTCCCAGCGTATCCAGCGAGCGCACGGTGAAGTCGTCCGAATCGGGCTTGCGCACCAGCAACGCTTCCATGTCGCGGTAGCCGATCACCTCGCCGTCCTTCTTCACCAGCGCCAGGGCGGCGCTCGGTGTCATGCGCAGGCTGCCCAACGCCTCGCCCAGGTCTTCGAGCGTCACGTCCACGGCCACGATGGCTTTGCCCGAATGCGACAGGCGCGACAGCGTGATGCCGACCTGGCGGGTCGAAAAGAAGACATAGGGCCCCGAGGTGACCGTGGCCACCGTATTCATCGCACCGAGGTACCAGGGCCGCTCGCGCGGATCGAACCGGTAGTCGGGCTCGGGTCGGCGCATCACGAGCTGGTGCTGGGCATCGTAGAACAGGTACTGTCCGTGCCGATCGCCGTCGTCGCCACGCTCCACCACCTGGACGAGGTAGTTGGCCTGGGGCGGCGCCTGGAAACGTTCGCGGACGTCGCGCCGGTCCAGCGCTCGCATCAGCAGGAAATCGCCGTTGCTGTAGCCGACGTGGATGGCCGACACCAGCGGATTGACGACAAGCGCGGTCGCCAGGGCGCCGCGCCTCGCCAACCGGTCGTCGAGTCGAACCGCATCGGCGATGGGATCGAACGCCAGCGTGTGCAACGATATCGAACCGGGCTCGATGATCCGGCGCGAACGTTCGGCGACGATCTGGCTGGTCTCGCGCGCCGCCACCGCGGCCATGTCCAGCAGGATGGCCCGCGAGCCGTACCAACCGAGTGTGACCAGCGCTGCGGCGACGAGCGCCATGGCAGCCACCACCATGCCGGCAATGACGAGCCGCACGGGATGCGCACCGCTCACACGAGGCACTTGTGGCACGGATCTCCCCATTTCTGACTGCAGAAACCAGGGCGGACCGGCGATGCGTGGAGAGCGCCCGTATTTCCCGATGCCATCTCGCCGCAAGGCGGCGATTCGCTTCGGAATCCGTGAACGAATCGGGCGTGACTGGTTCGTTCACCGATTCTCAGGCTCAGGAGTATAGCTCGCGTCCCGCCCCGGCCCGCAGCGCGCGCTTGCCGCTCGATTCATGCGCGGCATCAGGCACGGGGACGATCACAACACGCAGCCGTAGTGCGCCGACGACACCAGGCGCACGTACTTGTCGTGCACCGAACCGGGCCGGATGCGGGCGCTCGAATCGGGCGCCTGCCAGGCCGCCAGCCGGCGTTCCAGCTCATCGTCGCCGACGTCGAGCGTGAGCGTGCGGGCGCCGGGGTCGATCGTGATGCCGTCGCCCTCCTGCACGACGGCGATCGGACCGCCGCGCGCCGCCTCGGGCGAGATGTGGCCGATCAGGATGCCGTGCGAGACGCCGGAGAAGCGGCCGTCGGTGATCAGCGCCACCTGCTCGCCCAGGCCCCGGCCCTGTAGCTGGATGGTCAGCATCACCATCTCGGGCATGCCGGGGGCACCCACCGGGCCGACGTTGCGCACGACGATCACGTCGCCAGGCCGGATGCGGCCGGCGCGGATCTCGGCCATCGTGTCGGCCTCGCTGTCGAACACCCGGGCCGGGCCGCGGAACACGCCGTTGGCCAGGGTCTTGCCCGAGAGCTTGAGCAGCGCGCTCTCGGGCGCCAGGTTGCCGCGCAGCACGCTGATGTGCTGGCCCGCGGGCGCCAGCGGCCGGCCAACCGGATGCACGATGTCCTGCGCCGGCAATTGCTCGAGCACCGGCACGTCGGCCAGGTTGTCGGCGAGCGTGCGGCCGGTCGCGGTGATCACGTCGCCATGCAGCAGGCCGTGGCGCAGCAGCTCCTTCATCACCACCGGCACGCCGCCCAGCGCGTGCAGGCTGGGCATCGCATAAGGGCCGTGCGGCTGCAAGTTGACGATCAGCGGCACGCGGGCGCCGATCGCGTGGATGCGCTCGATCGTGATCGGCACCTGCGCCTCGCGCGCCAGCGCCAGCAGGTGCAGATACAGGTTGGTGCTGCCGCCCATCGCGTACAGCGTGGTGATGGCGTTCTCGAACGCGCGCTCGCTAAGGATGTCGCGCGGCCGGATGTCCTGCGCGATCAGGCGGTACAGCGCCTGCACCGAGGCCAGCGCCTGGGCCCGCACGTCCGCATGGATGTCGCCGGCCGCGCCGTCGTCGGCCGGGTGCGAGGCGCCGCGCGGCAGCATCAGGCCGATCGCCTCGGCCGCGGTGCTCATCGTGTTGGCGGTGAACATCGCGCCGCAGGTGCCGCTGCCGGGCATCACGTTGCGTTCGAGCTCGGCGTACTGGGCGTCGCTGAGCCGGCCGGCCTCGTGGGCGGCGCGGCCTTCGGCCCAGTCCATGATCGTGATGTTGCGGCCCTTGGCCGCATAAGGCTCGAACGACACGGCGCCGGGCGAGGCCGTGCCCGGATAGACGACCAGGCCGAATGCATTGGTGCGCGCCAGCGGCATCATCGCCGCGGCGCCCGTCTTGTCGCAGCCCGAGATCACGATCATCGCCTGGCCGTGGTGGGCGCGGTGGCCGATCTCGAAGCAGTCGGCCACCACGTCGCGCGAGATCAGGCTGAAGCCGGCCGTGGGCGTGCCCTGGGTCAGCGCGTCGGACACGGCCGGCGCGCCCACCACCAGGCCCTGGCCGCCCTGGGCCGCCACCGCATCGACCAGCAGATCGGCGATCGCGCGCACGCGGTTGTTGCAACGGTGCGCGTTGGTCCACGCGCTGGCGATCGTGACCACGGCATTGGCCCGGGCCGTGCGATCGGGATCGAAGCCCGCCGCTCGCACTTCGACGCGGCTGTTCTTCCAGTAGCCGGGCCTGTCGGCCTGCATGGGGTCGCGGATCTCGTCCTGCATGTCTCCTCGCATCGCGTCGCGTTGGTCGCCGATCAATCATAGTCGGTCCGACGTCGCCGGCGGTGGTATCGTTATGGGTTTCCCTAAGCCGCCTCGACGTATCGCGATGACCGACGACGGACACCTGCTGTTCGACACGCCCATAGGCCGTTGCGGACTGGCCTGGCGCGACGGCGCGATCGCCGCGCTGCAGCTACCCGAGCCGGACGACGCGCGGACGCTGCGCCGCATGCTGCGGCACCTGACGGCCACCGGCCCCACCCCGCCCCGCGTGACGCCGGACCAGGCCCCCGATTGGGTGCGCGACGTCATCGCGCAGGTCGGCGCATTGCTGGCCGGCCAGCCGCAGCGCCTGCAGGACGTCCCGCTGGACCTGCGCGGCCTGCCGGACTTCGCCTGCCAGGTCTACGCGCTGTCGCGCACGATCGCGCCCGGCCGCACGCTGACCTACGGCGAGATCGCCCGGCGCCTCGACGCGCCAGGTGCGGCGCGCGCGGTCGGGCGGGCGCTGGGCGCCAATCCGTTCGCGATCATCGTGCCCTGCCACCGCGTGCTGGCGGCCAACGGGCGTTCGGGCGGATTCTCGGCCGATGGCGGCGCGCGGACCAAGCTGGCGCTGCTGGCGCTCGAAAGCCCGCGCGACACGCCGCCGGAAGACGATCTGTTCGGCTGGCGCACCTGAGCCGCGGCGAACGCGACTCGGCGACTGAACGGCTCGGCGACTGAACGACTCAGCAACTCAGCAACTCAGCGGCTCAGCAGTTGAACGACTCAGCGGCTGAACGGCTCAGAGGAACATCAGCGTCGCCAGCCCGAGGAAGATGAAGAAGCCCATGCTGTCGGTGGTGAACGTCAGCAGCACCGACGAGCCCATCGCCGGATCCCGGCCCAGGCGCTGCAGGCCGAGCGGCACCGCCATGCCGATCAGCGCGCCGACGACGAGGTTCAGCACCATCGCCAACGTCATCAGCGCGCCGAGCATCACGCCCTGCGGCGTGTCGCGGTAAAGCCACCAGGCCAGCAGGCCGGCGACGCTGCCCCAGGCCAGGCCGTTGAGCCCGGCGATCGCCAGTTCCTTGGTCAGCAGCCGGCGGGCGTTGCCGGGCGTGACCTGGCCGAGCGCGAGCGAACGGATGATCAGCGTCATCGTCTGGTTGCCCGAGTTGCCGGCGATGCCGGCGACGATCGGCATCAGCGCGGCCAGCGCGACGACGCGTTCGATCACGCCCTCGAAGCCGCCGATGACGCGCGACGCGAAGAACGCCGTGCACAGGTTCAGCGCCAGCCACGGCCAACGGTTGCGCGCCGACGCCCAGACGTTCGAGAACAGGTCTTCTTCTTCGCGCAGACCGGCCTGCGACAGCAGGTCGGCCTCGCCTTCTTCACGAATGACGTCGACGACCTCGTCGACGGTCAGCCGCCCGATCAGGCGGTTGCGCGAATCGATGACCGGCGCCGACACCAGGTCGTAGCGTTCGAACGCCTGCGCGGCCTCGCCGGCGTCGTCGAGCGCCTGCAGCGTCAGCATGTCCGAGCGCAGCACGTCCTTGACCAGCGTGTCGGGCTCGTTGATCAGCAGCCGGTCCAGCGGCAGCGTGCCCTGCAGCACCTCGTTGCGGTCGACGACGAACACCTGGTCGGTATGGCCGGGCAGTTCGTCGAAGCGGCGCAGATAGCGCAGCACGGTTTCGAGCGAGACGTCCTCGCGCACCGTGACCAGGTC
Source organism: Burkholderiaceae bacterium (assembly GCA_047601745.1). Taxonomy (GTDB): domain Bacteria; phylum Pseudomonadota; class Gammaproteobacteria; order Burkholderiales; family Burkholderiaceae_E; genus JAKPAM01. The sequence goes on from JASGIS010000001.1 coordinate 325,755, forward strand.
GAAATCCATCCGCGCGCCGACCGAGTCCTCCGGGTACGACATCGCGGCACGCAACTGCTCGCGCTCTTCGACGCTGAGGTTGGCCCGCACCTCCTCGACGACGTCGCGCGGCAGGTCCGGGGCCAGGTCGGCGATCTCGTCGGCGTCGAGCTGCTCGACCGCGCCGACCAGCTCCTCGCGGTCCATCGACGCGATCAGCGTCTCGCGCACCCCGTCCGAGGCCTCGAGCAGGATCTCGCCGTCGCGGTCGGCGCGCACCAGGTCCCAGACGATCAGCCGCTCGTCCAGCGGCAGCGCCTCGAGGATGTACGCGACGTCGGCCGAGTGCAGGTGATCGAGCTTCTGCCGCAGATCGTTCAGCGACTGCCGCTCGACCAGGTCCTCGACGAGCTGGTGCTTGTCCTCGCCTTCGCCGAAATTCTGGCGATGCGCGAGCTCGCGCAGCAGGTTGTGCTTGCGCAGCAGCTCCTGGACCTGCAGCAACGCGCGCGAGGCTTCTTCGGAATCGCGGCGCAGGATCGGCTCGGGATGCCGGAGCGATTCGCGCGCGCCTCCCCGGACCGCCGACTCATCGTCGGCGGACGCGCGGTCGGGACCCTGCGGCGGCTGGCCGGGGCCGGGAGGAAGGAGAGGATCACTCATCGCCCGCGCATCTTACAGACAGTTGCCGGCGGACGGGAACCGCCGGCGGACGGCGGGCGGGCGATCCCGCCGGCGCGGCGACCTACGGCGCGTCGACCGCGCCGATACCGCGCTGGATGATCGCCGCCCGCCGCGCCAGCGCGCTCGAGCCGCGGTTGACGTCGTAGTAGCGCGGCCGCGGCAGCATCGCCGCCAGGCGCGCGCTCTGCGGCACGCTCAGGCGGCCGGCGCCGATCCCGTAGTAGTGGCGCGCGGCGGCCTCGCAACCGAACACGCCGTTGCCCCACTCGGCGACGTTCAGGTAGATCTCGAGGATCCGGTCCTTGCTCATCATCGATTCGAGCATGTACGTGATGACCAGTTCCTGCGCCTTGCGGGCATAGCTGCGACTGCCGGACAGGAACAGGTTCTTGGCCAGTTGCATCGTGATCGTCGAGCCGCCGCGCACGATGCGGCCGCGCGTCAGGTTCTGGTCATAAGCGCGTTCGATCGCATCCCAGTCGACGCCGTCGTGCTCGGTGAAGTTCGCGTCCTCGGCGGCGATCACCGCGCGCTTCAGGCTCGGGGCGATCTGGTCGTACGACACCCATGCGTGCCGCAGCCGCGCCGACGGGTCGCCCTCGCGCAGCCGCGCCAGTTGCTCGCGCATGAACGAAGTCGAATCGGGATTGTGATCGCGCCACCACAGGATGTGCGCGAAGAACCAGAACTGCAGCAGCAGCACGGCGGTGATCACCGCGGCGAGCGCCCAGGCGACGACGCGCCACGCCCATCCGCCGCCCGAGCGCGCGCGCTTCGTGCTCATGCTCCGGCGTCGATGCCGGCCCGCAGCGCCGCGTAGACCGGCGCGGTATCGGGCATCACGCCGCGCCACAGCCGGAACGATTCGGCCGCCTGCTCGACCAGCATGCCCAGGCCGTCGCTGGCATGCGCGCACCCGGCCTGCGCGGCCGCGCGCATGAACGCGGTCGGCCGCGCCGCGTAGACCATGTCGTAGGCGAGCCGCGCGCCGGCCAGGCAGGCCGGCGGCACGGCCGGCGCGGCGTCGTGCAGGCCGGCGGACGTCGCGTTGACGATCAGGTCGATGCCGGACGACGGGCAGTCGTCGAGCGCGGACAGCCGCCCGCCCGCGGCCTGGTCGAACGCGGCCGCCAGTTCGCGCGCGCGCTCGCGGCTGCGATTGAACACGCCGATCGACGCGACGCCGGCCTCGAGCAGCGGCAGCACGACGCCGCGCGCGGCGCCGCCGGCGCCGAGCAGCAGCACGCGCCGGCCCGCCAGCGGACAGGCGAGCCGCCGTTCGAGGTCGCGCACCAGGCCGACGCCGTCGGTGTTGTCGCCGAGCACGCCGTCGTCGGCGAACACCAGCGTGTTGACGGCGCCGGCCGCCGCCGCACGCGGCGTCAGCGTGTCGGCGAGCGCGGCGGCCTCGAGCTTGAACGGCACGGTGACGTTCAGGCCACGGCCGCCCGCCGCGCGAAAGTCCGCGACGGTCGCCGCGAAACCGTCCAGCGGCGCGAGCAGCCGGCCGTAGCTCAGCCGCTGGCCGGTCTGCTCGGCGAATGCGGCATGGATCTGCGGCGAGCGGCTGTGCTCGATCGGGTGGCCGATGACGGCGTATCGGTCGAGGGTCGGTGCGTTCATCGGTGCTTCGGCCTCCTCATTCGGCGCGCCCGCGACGCGGCCGCGATACCGCCGTTTCGCGAGCGAGGACCGTCGATGTCATTTGCGGGCCGCCGTCGTCTCCAGCCCTTTGTTCGTAAAGGTCCATGTGCGCACGATCTGCAGGATGTCGCCGTCCTTGGCCATCTCGGGCGTGAACCGGGCATAAGGCGCGCCGGCATAGACGATCTGCTTGACCGCGCGGTTCAGCACCGGGTACTTCGACGGCTTGTTGACGACGATGTCGACGACGTTGCCGTGCTTGTCGATCTCGACCGTGCAGATCAGCGAGTCGTACATCTTGCCGCGCGCCTCGCGCGGATACAGGTCGGTGCCGATGCGCTCGATGCGGTCGGCCCATTCGTCGACGTAGCGCGCGTAGTTGACGCCCTTGGCGTTGATGCCGTAAGTCAGTCGCTTGGGCCGCTTGTTGTAGTCGGAGATCTGCCGGTCGATCTGCGCTTGCAGCCGCGCGATCGCGCGCGTGGCCTCGTCGTCGGCGGCGGTCTCCGGCGTCGGCGGCGCGTCCGGCGTGCGCTGGCGCGGCGCGGCGACCGTCGGCGCCTGCTGCCGCGCCATCGCCAGCATCTGGCGCTGCTGCCGCTCGAGCTGGTCGATGCGCTGGCGCTGCTCGCGCAGGTCGTCACCGTCGCGCACCTGGTCCATCGCCGGCAGCGGCGACTTGGCGCGTCCCTGGTCGCGATCGCCGCCGCCTTCCTGGTTGACCTGGGCCAGCACTTCGGGCGCCAGCGGCGCGTTCTGCGTGCGCGCGTTCAGCAGCACGACCTCGATCTGCGAATCGAAGGGCTTGAACCGGATCGGCTCGGGCGCCGTGAAGCGCACGGCCATCACGACGACGTGCAGCAGCAGCGACAGCGCCAGGCCGATCGCCAGCGGATCGCGTCGCCACCGGGCCCACGACGGCCCGTTGCCTCCCGCGCGCGGTAGCGTTGCCGACATCGGGCTCACCGCTGCTCGTCGGGAAGATCGCCGGCGGCGCCGCCGGCGGCGCCCTGCGCGTCGATGTCCGCCGCCCCGACACCGGCCGCGCCTTGGGTCGCGTCGTGGGCCGCGTCTTGAGCCGCTTCTTGAGCCGCTTCTTCGGCTGCGTCCTCCGCCGCGTCCTCGACCGCATCGACGGCCTCGATCGTGTCGAGCGGGCCGTCGGCCTCGTCGATCAGCGACTCGACGTCGTCTTCGGCATCCGGATCGCCCCCGCCGCCCTCGCCTTCGCCTTCGCCGACGTAGCGCGCTTCCAGGCTCAGATCGATGACGTCGGTCGACAGCACGTCGACGACGATCGGCCGCCCGGCCGGCAGCATCGGCATATCGGCCATGCGGAAATACAGCGGCGCCTGCGTCAGGCGCACGAGATCGTCGCGCACGACCACGGCATCGAGCCGCCCGAGGCCGCGCTGCTCGAGCCAGCGCAGGCACCAGTAGCGCTCCATCCGCGTCTGGAAGTCGGCATAGCCGGCATAGCGCGCGTCGAACGCGGTCATCACCGCGAACAGGTCGGCGTCCTGCGCGCCGAACGGCGGCGGCGAGCCCGTCAGCACGGCCAGCAACTGGCGCTGGTTGACCAGGTCGACGTAGCGGCGCAGCGGCGACGTGCTCCACATGTACTGCGACACGCCCAGGCCCTGGTGCGGCAGCGGATGCGTGCTGGTGCGCACGCGGCCGGCCTGCTGCGAACGGTAGATGCCCGACGTGCGATGCTCGGCCAGCAGCAGCCCCCAGGAGCTGTTCGCGAAGATCATCATCTCGGAGACGATCCGGTCGAGCGGCGCGTCGCGGCGGCGCTGGACGATGCGGACCTGGTCATCGTCGACGTAGAAACTGAAATCGGTGCGGAAACGCGGCTCGGGCTTGCCGCGCACGCGTTCGCGTTCGGCGCACAGCGCCTGCGTCAGCGTCCACAGCACGCGCAGCGCGTCGCCGAACGGCATCGGCGCGGACGGATCGTCGAGCGCCTGCTCGGTGATCGTGCCGTCCAGCAGGTCGTGCCGCAGATTGGCGGCGACGCGGATCCGCTCGAGCTGCGAGAACGTCGAAACGATGCGCGTGCCGTCATCGTCGAGGTCCGCGTACAGCGACAGCACCGGCACGTCGCGCCCTTCGTCGAGCGAGAAGCCGGCGACCAGCTCGTCCGGCAGCATCGTGATCTTGTCGCCGGGCATGTAGACGGTCGACATCCGCTCGCGCGCGAGCTCGTCCAGCTCGCCGCCCGGCGCGATCGCGAAGCCCGGCGCGGCGATGTGCACGCCGACGCGCACGCCGCCCTGCGGCAGGTGCGTGACCGACAGGCAGTCGTCGATCTCGGTCGTCGTCGAATCGTCGACCGAGAACGCCTCGACCCCGGCCAGCGGCAGCGAGGACGGATCGGGCAGCGCGCCGACCCATTCGGCGACCGCGGCCGGAAACCCGAGGCCATGCGGGAAGTACTCGGCGGCGAAACGGGCCAGGTGCAGCGCGCGCGGCGACGCGAACGCGCCGGCATCGAGCAGCACGCGCTCGGGCGCCCGATGGGCGAGCTGGCACGCGCGGTCGAGCGCCCGGTATTCGGCGCTCTGCTTGTCGGGCTTGACCAACAGGAACGCCGCCTGGCGGCCGATCGCCTCGGGCAACCGATGCTCGAGCAGCGCCTGCGCGTCGGACTCGATGCGCAGCTCGAGCTGGCGCTTGCGCTCGACGGCGGCCAGCGCGGCCTTGAGCACGTCGGGCGGCGCGGGCCGGAACCGGCCGCGTCCCTTGCGATGGAAGTAGACGGGCGCGCCGTGCAGGCGAAGCAGCAGGCCGGCGGACTCGGCCGCCGTCGGCTTGCGGCCGAAATACTCTTCGGCCAGCTCGAGAAAGCCGAACTCCTGCTGCGGCGCGCACTCCCACAGGAAATCGAGCTCGATGTCGGCGGCCAGCGCGGCGGCGTCGGCCATCATCGTCGCCGGGTCCGGCGAATCGAAGCGCAGCACGACGTGGCCGCTCTTGATCTTGGCGCGACGGCCGCTGCCGTATTCGATCTGCAGGCTGGCGCCGGCGTCGGACAGGATCGAGGCGGCCTTGAAGCCGCCATCTTCTTCGAACAGGACGTGACTCATTGGCCCTCGCCGGTCAGGCCGGCGAACGCCAGCACGTCATCGCCGTAGTCGGCGAAATCACTGAGGCCGTGGTCGCTGCCGGCGATGATCCGGTGCCGGGCACCGGGGTAATGAGCGACCATGTCGCGCCAGTCGAGCAGTTCGTCGCCGGTGGCCGCGATCAGCAGGTAGCGGGCCGGATCGGTGATGCGGGCCACGTCGAACTCGCGCAGTTCGTCGAGATGGACGGGCTTGAACTCGAACGGCTCGTCGCTGTGGTACTGCGTCTGCACGCCGACGTGCGCGGCCAGGCCTTCGGCCGGCCGCACCGCCGGGTTCAGCAGCACGCAGCGGCATCCGTAGCGCTCGGCCAGCCAGGTCGCGTAGTAACCGCCCAGCGAGCTGCCGACCAGCGTGTCGTCGCGGCGCGGCGCGATCGTGGTTTCGACGAGCTCGATCGCCTCGCGCGGCGATGCCGGCAGTTGCGGACAGACGTAGCGGTCCGACAGGCCCAGCCCGGCCAGCCGCGACGCGAGCCAGGACGCCTTGAACGAACGCGGCGACGAACGGAACCCGTGCAGGTAGATCAATCGGGACGGCATCGGTCGGATCCTGCGTTCAGGCGGGTACGCGGGCGCGCAGGCCGTCGAGCAGCCGCTGGTGGATGCCGCCGAAGCCGCCGTTGCTCATCACCAGCACCCGGTCGCCGGGTCGCGCGTCGGCGACGATCGCATCGGCCAGCGCCGGCAGCTCGCGCTCGACCCGCACCCGCGCGCCGAGCGGCGACAGCGCCGCAGCCACGTCCCAGTCGACGCCGCCCGCGTAGCAATAGACGCGATCGGCCTCGGCCAGGCTGCCCGGCAGCGCCGCCTGCATCACGCCGAGCTTCATCGTGTTCGAGCGCGGCTCGAGCACCGCCAGGATCCGCTGGCCGGGCGTCAGCCGCGCGCGCAGGCCGGCGATCGTCGTGCGGATCGCCGTCGGGTGGTGCGCGAAATCGTCGATGACGACGACCTCGCCGACCTCGCCGCGGGTTTCGAGCCGCCGCCGGATGCCGGCGAACGAGCCCAGCGCGTCGACCGCCCGCGCCGGTTCGACGCCGACGTGCGCGGCCGCCGCGATCGCGGCCAGCGCGTTGCTGCGGTTGTGCGCGCCGGCCAGTTCGAGCCGGCAGCGGCCGATCCGGCGTTCGCCGAACCGGACGTCGAACTCGCTGGCCGCCGGGGTCTCGGCGACGTCGGATTCGTGCCAGCCGCTGGCCGTGCCGAACGTGTGCAACTGGCTCCAGCAGCCGCGCTGCAGCACCCGCGCCAGCGATTCCTCGCGGCCGTTGACGACCAGCCGGGCCGAGCCCGCCATCGTCCTGACCAGGTGGTGGAACTGCGTCTCGATCGCCGCCAGGTCGGCGAAGATGTCGGCGTGGTCGAACTCGAGGTTGTTCAGGATCGCGGTGCGCGGCCGGTAGTGGACGAACTTCGAGCGCTTGTCGAAGAACGCCGTGTCGTACTCGTCGGCCTCGATGACGAACAGCGGCGAGCGGCCGAGCCGCGCCGAGATCTCGAAGTTGCCCGGCACCCCGCCGATCAGGAAACCCGGCTCGCCGGCCGCCAGCCGCGGATCGGCGACCGGCCCGGGCGACTGCGCGTCGCGCGCGGCCACGTCGAGGATCCACGCGAGCATCGACGAGGTCGTCGTCTTGCCGTGCGTGCCGGCGACGGCCAGCACGTGGCGTCCGCGCAACACGTGGTCGGCCAGCCACTGCGGACCCGATTCGTACGGCTGACCCGATTCGAGGATCGCCTCCATCAGCGGATTGCCGCGCGACACGACGTTGCCGATGACCCAGACATCCGGCGCGATCGACAACTGATCGGCATCGAAGCCTTCGACCAGGTCGATGCCGAGCGCGCGAAGCTGGTCGCTCATCGGCGGATAGACGTTGGCGTCGCAGCCCGTGACCCGGACACCGGACTCACGCGCGATCGCCGCGATGCCCCCCATGAAGGTGCCGCAGATGCCCAGAATATGTATATGCATGCCGCCTGGCCGAAGCATCGGCCGCCGAGACGATGACCGAGAGGATGAAAGCCGAACCCGTCATTCTAACCGACACCCCTCGGCGCGAAACCCGTCGGCAGGCCGCTGTCGGCTGCTGGGCTACACTAGTTCGATGGATTCGCAAGTACGCAAGGAACTGGCCGCCAGCGCCGCGCGCTGGATCGCCGACGGCGGGCTCGACTACGGCGCCGCCAAGCAGCGGGCGGTCCGCGAGCTGTTCGGCGACGCGCGCGCGCCGCGCGCCGTGCTGCCCGACAACGAGCAGATCGACGAGGCGCTGCGCGAGCACCTGGCCTTGTTCGACGACGGCCACACCGAGCGCGTCGACCGGATGCGCCGGGTCACGCTCGCGCTGATGGACGAACTGGCCGACTTCTCGCCGCTGGCCACCGGCGCGGTCTGGAAGGGCATCGCCACCGAGCACGCGCCGATCCACCTGCAGCTGTTCCACGACAACGCCAAGGACGTCCCGATCCGCCTGATCAACCGGCGCGTCGACTACGACGCGGTGACGGTGCCGCACTTCCGGACCGGCGAGGACGTCGAGGCCTTCGCGTGCCTGTGGCACGACCAGCCGGTGCTGCTGTCGGTCTACGGCGAACACGATCTGCGCGGCGCGCTCAAGCCGGTCAACGGCGTGACGCAACGCGGCGACCGCCGGGCGCTGGCGCGGCTGATGGAGACGGCGGAGTGAGCGCGGCGCCCGGTTCGCCGGCCCCCGGTTCGCCGCCCCCCGCTTCGCCGGGCGAGGCCGCCCGCTCGCCGCGCCGGCGCTGGCTGGCGCTGCTGGCCGCGGCGCTGGTCGCGACGGCCGTCGGCGCGTGGTTCGGCAGCGGACGGCATCAGGACAGTGGCGCGGCCACCGCCGCGTTCGACCGTCTGCGCGCGCAGACGCTGCCCGATCCGCAGGGCCAGCCGGTTCCGTTGACGCGCTTCGACGACCGGCTGCGGGTCGTCAACTTCTGGGCGACCTGGTGTCCGCCCTGCGTCGAAGAAATGCCCGCGCTGTCGGCGCTGCAGCGCGAGCTCGACGCGGCCGGCGGACAACCTCCGGCGCAAATTCTCGGTATCGGCATCGATTCGGCCGCGAAGATCGCCGAATTTGCGAACAAGCACCAGATCGCCTATCCTGTGCTGGTCGCCGGTGCCGGCGGGCTCGATATGCTGCGCGAGCTCGGCAACGACAGCGGCGGCCTGCCGTTTACGCTCATCATCGACGCCAAAGGGCGTATCATCGATCGAGTTAGCGGTACGATCGACATCGGCCGCCTGCGCGAGCAATTACAGACGCTGCAGCGCGCGGGCTGATCCGGCCTCCCGCCGGCCCTCTGCCCGGGGCAGACCCGATCGGTCCTCCTCACGACGGGCGCGGCGCGGGCCCGCGTCGTCTGCCGAAACTGATTGCAGTTCGGCCAAAGACGGTTAAAATGCCGTCTTCATCAGCCAATAGCGCTCAAATCGTCAACCGCGGCCGTCTATGAGTCCATTGATCTGGGTGCTCCACGGGCCCAATCTGAATCTGCTGGGCACGCGCGAACCGGGCGTCTACGGTGTCGACACGCTCGCCGGCATCAATGGCCAGCTCGAATCGCTCGCGAACGCGCACCAGGTCCGGCTCGATTGCTTCCAGTCCAACCATGAGGGGGCGCTGGTCGACCGGATCCAGCAGGCGGGCGCCGAAGGCGTTTCGTTCATCGTCATCAACCCGGCGGCGTTCACGCATACCAGCGTCGCGATCCGCGACGCGCTGGCTGCCGTGGCCGTGCCGTTCGTCGAGGTGCATCTGAGCAACGTGCACAAGCGCGAGCCGTTCCGGCACCACTCGTATTTCTCCGACCTGGCGGTCGGTGTCATCGCCGGACTGGGCGCCGAAGGCTACCTGGCCGCGCTGCGCTACGCGATCCGCACGCTGCGCCACTGACGACCGCCGTCCCGGGCCGCCGCCGGCCTGGCGGCCAGCCCTCCCAGCCAAGGCAACTCATCTGAATCGAGGAACTTCGATGGATCTACGCAAACTCAAGACGCTGATCGACCTGGTCTCCGAATCGGGCATCGCCGAGCTCGAGATCACCGAAGGCGAAGGCAAGGTCCGCATCGTCAAGAACAGCCCGACCACCGTCTACGCCGGCGCGCCGGTCTCGATGCCCTATGCCGGCATGCCGATGGCCGGGCCGATGATGGCGCCCGCCCCGGCCGGCGCCGCGCCGGCAGCTCCCGCGGCGGCAGAGCCGGCCGCGCCCGAAGTGCCGTCCGGCCACATCGTCAAGTCGCCGATGGTCGGCACGTTCTACCGCGCGGCCCAGCCGGGCTCGGCACCGTTCGTCGACGTCGGCGCCGAGGTCAAGGAAGGGCAGACGCTGTGCATCATCGAGGCGATGAAGCTGCTCAACGAGATCGAATCGGACAAGGGGGGCAAGATCAAGAGCATCCTGGTCGAGAACGGCCAGCCCGTCGAATTCGGCCAGCCGCTGTTCGTGATCGAATAATGTTCGAGAAGATCCTCATCGCCAACCGCGGCGAGATCGCGCTGCGCGTGCAGCGGGCCTGCCGCGAAATGGGCATCAAGACGGTCGTCGTCCACTCGACGGCCGACACCGAGGCCAAGTACGTCAAGCTCGCCGACGAGTCGGTATGCATCGGTCCGCCGCCGTCGCGCGAGAGCTACCTGAACATGGCGGCGATCATCAGCGCGGCCGAAGTGACCGACGCCGAGGCGATCCATCCGGGCTACGGCTTCCTGTCCGAGAACGCCGATTTCGCCGAACGCGTCGAGAAGAGCGGGTTCGTGTTCATCGGCCCGCGCCCCGAGACGATCCGGATCATGGGCGACAAGGTCTCGGCCAAGGACGCGATGAAACGCGCCGGCGTGCCGGTCGTGCCCGGCTCGGACGGCGCGCTGCCCGACGACCCGAAGGAGATCGTGCGGATCGCCCGCACGATCGGCTACCCGGTCATCATCAAGGCCGCCGGCGGCGGCGGCGGGCGCGGCATGCGCACGGTGTTCACCGAGGCGGCGCTGATCAATGCGGTCAGCATGACGCGCTCCGAGGCCGAGTCGGCGTTCAACAATCCGACCGTCTACATGGAGAAGTTCCTCGAGAACCCGCGCCACATCGAGATCCAGGTGCTGGCCGACGAGCACCGCCAGGCGATCTACCTGGGCGAACGCGACTGCTCGATGCAGCGGCGCCACCAGAAGATCATCGAGGAAGGCCCGGCGCCGGGCATCCCGCGCAAGCTGATCGACCGGATCGGCGCGCGCTGCGCCGACGCGTGCCGCAAGCTCGGCTACCGGGGCGCCGGCACCTTCGAGTTCCTGTACGAGAACGGCGAGTTCTATTTCATCGAGATGAACACCCGCGTGCAGGTCGAGCATCCGGTGACCGAGCTGATCACCGGCATCGACATCGTGCAGGAGCAGATCCACATCGCCGCCGGCGAGAAGTTGCGGTTCCGCCAGCGCGAGGTGGTGCTGCGCGGCCACGCGATCGAATGCCGGATCAACGCCGAGGATCCGTTCAAGTTCACGCCGTCGCCGGGCCGGATCACCGGCTGGCATCCGCCGGGCGGTCCGGGCACGCGCGTCGATTCGCACGCGTATACGAACTACCTGGTACCGCCCAACTACGATTCGATGATCGGCAAGGTCATCACGTACGGCGACACGCGCGAGCAGGCGCTGGCGCGGATGCGGATCGCGCTGTCCGAGATGGCGGTCGAGGGCATCCAGACCAACCTGCCGCTGCACCGCGAACTGCTGACCGACGCGCGCTTCATCGCCGGCGGGACGTCGATCCATTACCTGGAACAGCGGCTGGCCGATCGGCCGGCCAATTGAGCGCCCGGCGGCGCGCGCGCCATCGACGCATCGACGAGGACGGACCGACGACATGTGGCGGGAAGTGAGCTTTCTGGTCGACGGCGACGCCGTCGAGCGCTGGAGCGACGCGCTGCTCGAGGCCGGCGCGCTGTCGGTGCAGAGCGAGGACGCCGACGCCGATTCGCCCGACGAGCAGCCGCTGTTCGGCGAGCCCGGCCTGCCGACACCCGCGACCTCGGGCTGGCGGCGCACGCGGCTGAGCGCACTGCTGCGCGACGAGCAGGATCCGGTCGCCGTGCTGACGTCGGCGGCCGATCTGATCGACGAGGCCGCGCCGCTGGACCACGCGACCCGGCGTTTCGACGACCAGGACTGGGTGCGGCTGTCGCAGTCGCAGTTCGAGCCGATCCCGGTCGGCGAGCGGCTGCTGATCACGCCGTCGTGGCACGCGGCCGACGATGCGTTGGATGCGGCCGACGCGACCGGCACCGGCGGCGAGCCCGGCACGGGCCGGGTGGCGATCGTACTCGATCCGGGGCTCGCGTTCGGCACCGGCAGCCATCCGACGACGCGGCTGTGCCTGCGCTGGCTCGAACGGCATCTGCGCGCCGGCGAATCGGTGATCGACTACGGCTGCGGTTCCGGCATCCTGGCGATCGCGGCCGCGCGGCTGGCGCCGTGCGCGTCGATCGTCGGCATCGACATCGATCCGCAGGCGCTGATCGCCGCGCGCGCCAATGCCGAGCGCAATCGCGTCGTCGTGCACGTACAGGGCACCGACGCGCCGCTGCCCGAACCGGCCGACGTCGTGCTCGCCAACATCCTGGCGACGCCGCTCAAGCTGCTGGCGCCGCTGCTGCAATCGCTGGTCAGGCCCGGCGGCGCGCTGATCCTGGCGGGCCTGCTGAACCGGCAGGCCGACGAGATCGCCGCGCTGTACGAGCACGTGCCGCTGACGGCCTTCGCCGACGAGGACGGCTGGACTTGCCTGGCCGGACGCAAACCTCGATGATTGCCTAATGGCCCTAGCGACCACCTGCCCTCAGTGCAAGACCAGTTTCAAGATCGTTCCCGATCAGTTGAAACTGCGGCGCGGGATGGTTCGCTGCGGCATGTGCCAGAACGTCTTCTCGGGCATCGACTTCCTGCGCTACGTCGACGAGGGCGCCAAGGGGGCGCCGCCTCGCGACGCGCAGGCCGTCGCACCGGGCGCCCCGTCCGGACCGGCTGCCTCCGAGCCTGCGGTATTCCCTGCTGCGCCCGAGCCTGCTGCACCGGAGCCTGCTGGATCAGAGTCTGCTGTCTCCCGGCTCGCCGGGTCCGGGTCTGCCGTGTCCGAAGCTGGCACGTTCGGGCCTGCCGCGTTCGGGCCTGCCGCGTCCGCAGCCGCCATGTCCGGACCTGCCGCGTCCGGACCTGCCGCGTCCGCGTCTGCCGTGCCCAGGTCTGCCGTATCCGATGCCGCCGCGCGCGACGCCGAACCGACGATCGCCGGCGCCCCGCCCGCGAGTGCGCTCCTCGACGACCCGGATACGGTGTTCGGCCTCCCCCGAACGTCGGACTCTCCGCTCTCGGAGCATCCTAACCCCGACACCCCGGTCCGTGGCACGGAGGCATCGAGCCACGATCCGGACGCCGCGCGAACGCAAGCCCCAACCGACGCCGACCTGGTGCCCTGGCCGACGCTCGAACCCGACGACCCCGCGGCCGCCGCCGAACTCCCGACCCCCGAAGACGATCTCGAACGCGCGCTCGACGCACTCGACGCACTCGACGCACTCGACGCGCTCGAGCTGGCCGAGCCGCCGGCCGTCCCCTCGCCGGTCGCCCCTTCGCCGGTCGCCCCTTCGCCGGTCGCCCCTTCGCCGGTCACCCCTTCGCCAGTCGTCCCCTCTCTGGCCACCCTCTCGCCGGCCGCCCCCTCGTCAGACAGCCTGCTCGGCGCGGAAGCGGAAACGCGGGTCGAGTCGGGCGAGCCGGTGACCGCCGCAGCGCCCACGCCCGCGGCCACGCCGCTCGCCGGCGATGCCGCCGAGGACGCGATCGATTATTTCTCGACCAGCGCACGCAGCCGGCGCGGCTTTTCGAGCCGGCTGGCGCCGATCGGCTGGATCGCCTGCGTGCTGCTGGCGCTGCTGCTGCTGGCGCAGCTCGGCATCGGCGGTCGCAGCGTGATGGCCGGCGCGTTTCCGGGCGCGCAGGCCTGGCTGGCCGGGCGGCTCGCCGCGATGAACCTGAAGATCGCCGCGCCGCGCGACCTGGCGTCGCTGACGATCGAATCGTTCGAGCTGCAGACCTCGTCCGAGCCCGACGTGCTGACGATGTCGGCGCTGCTGCGCAATCGCGCCGACTACCCGGTGCAGTGGCCGGCGCTCGAACTGTCGCTGACCGACGGCACGGGCAAGCTGCTCGTTCGCAAGGTCATCCAACCCGCCGACTACCTGGCCAGCGGGGACGGCGCCGCGCAGCCGGATGCCGTCGGCGAGCCGATCGGCGCCCGGGCCGAGCGCCCGTTGAAGATGGCCTTCGAGGCGCACGGACTCGTGCCCTCGGGATTCTCGGTCCATCTGTTCTATCCGTGACGGCCGCGTCGCGATCCGAAGACTCGCCGCGCGCCGACCTGCCACCGTCTTCTCTCGTACCGGACACGCAACCGATGACTTCCCGCATTCTCGTCAGTGGTTCGATCGCTTATGACAACATCATGGTGTTCGAAGGCCACTTCAAGGACCACATCCTGCCCGACCGCGTGCACATGCTCAGCGTGTCGTTCCTGACGCCGCAGATGAAGCGCGAGTTCGGCGGCTGCGCGGCCAACATCGCGTACAACGTGCACCTGCTCGGCGGGCAGGCGGCGATCCTGGGCGCGGTCGGCAAGGACGGCGACGACTACCTGGCGCGCCTGCGCGGCTTCGGCATCGATCTGGACGCGGTCGTGCGGCTCGACGACGCGTTCACCGCCCAGTGCTTCATCACGACCGATCTGGATGCCAACCAGATCAACGCCTTCCATCCGGGCGCGATGTCGTCGGCGCACCTGAGCGAGGTCGCGCAGGCCGGCCAGGCCGCGATCGGCATCGTCGGCCCGAACGGCTACGACGCGATGCTCGCGCATGCCGAAGGATTTCGCGCGTGCGGGATCCCGTTCATCTTCGATCCGGGCCAGGGCCTGCCGATGTTCGACGGCGCGGCGATCCGACGGATGATCGACGGCGCGGCCGCGATCACCGTCAACGACTACGAGGCCGGGCTGATGGCCGGCAAGCTCGGCTGCGACGAACGCGAACTGCCGTCGCTGGCACCGATCGTCATCATCACCCGCGGCGCCGAGGGATCGGACGTCTACGTCGACGGGACTCGCACGACGGTGCAGGCGGCGCCGATCGCCGCCGCGCACGACCCGACCGGCTGCGGCGACGCTTATCGCGGCGGCCTGCTATACGGACGCGCGCAGGGATGGGACTGGATCAAGTCAGCGCGCCTGGGCAGCGTGATGGGCGCGATCAAGATCGAACACCGCGGCCCGCAGAACCACGAGCCGAATCGCGACGAGATCGCGCACCGCTACCGGCAGGTGTTCGGCGAGCCGCTGTTCGACTGAGCGGCCAGGCCCGCGGTCCGGCTCCCGTCCGGTTCCGCCCCCCGGTTCCGCCCCGGTTCCGCCCCGGTTCCGCCCCGGTTCCGCCCCGGCTCCCGCTCCGACCCCGGCTCCTGCTCCTGCTCCGACCCCGGCGGCAGGCGGCCGGGGCCGATCCGCGCCCGGATCATCCGCCGCCCGGACCGAACGAAACTCACGTCATTCGGAGGCCGGGCCCCGAGGCTCGCGCACGCGGAACCACGCCGCGTACATCGCCGGCAGGCTCAGCAGCGTCAGCAGCGTGGCGACGATCAGGCCGCCCATGATCGCGACCGCCATCGGCCCCCAGAACACGCTGCGGCTCAGCGGGATCATCGCCAGGATCGCCGCGGCGGCCGTCAGCACGATCGGCCGCGCGCGGCGCACCGTCGCATCGACGATCGCCGTCCAGACCGGGTGGCCATCGGCGATGTCCTGCTCGATCTGATCGATCAGGATCACCGAGTTGCGCTGGATCATGCCGATCAGCGCGATCAGCCCGAGCAGCGCGACGAAGCCGAACGGCCGGTGCAGCACGTGCAGCGCCAGCGCCGCGCCGATCAGGCCGAACGGACCGGTCAGGAACACCAGCAGCGAGCGCGAGAAGCTCTTGAGCTGCAGCATCAGCAGCGTGAACGTGACGAACAGCATCAGCGGCATGCCGGCGACGATCGAGTCCTGGCCCTTGCTCGACTCTTCCTGCGCGCCGGCCACGACGATCGCGAAGCCGGGCGGCAGCTTGGCGCGCAGCTCGGCCAGCTTCGGATCGATCTGGAACGTGACGGTCGGCCCCTGGATGCCGTCGACGACGTCGGCGTTGACGGTGACCGCGTAGTCGCGGTTCTCGCGCCAGATCACGCCGGGCTCGAAGGTCAGCACCGGCCGCGCGATCTGCGACAGCGGCACGCTGCGGCCGTTGCCGATCGGTACGTTGACCTGCGACGCCGCCTCGATCGTCGCGCGCTCGTCCGGCGCGTTGCGCAGCACGATGTCGATCAGCCGATCGCCGTCGCGGAACTGTCCGATCGGCGCCCCGGCCGTCAGCACCGCGGTCGCCTGCGCCAGCGACCGGCTGGTCACGCCCAGCGCGCGCGCCTTGTCCTGGTCGATCTGCAGCCGCACGGCCCGGATCGATTCGTTCCAGTTGTCGTTGACCGAGCGCGTGTTCGGGTTGGCGGCGACGATCGTCTTGACCTCGTCGGCGATCCGCCGCACCGTCGTGATGTCCGGCCCGGCGATGCGGAACTGCACCGGGTAAGGAACCGGCGGCCCGTTCGGCAGCAGCTTGACGCGGCCGCGCACGCCCGGAAAGTCCTTGTCGAACAAGGCCAGCAAACGCAGCCGCAGCGCATCGCGCTGGTGCAGGTCGCGCGTCGAGATCACCATCTGCGCGACGTTGGTCTGCGGAAAGATCTGGTCCATCGGCAGGTAGAAGCGCGGCGCGCCGCTGCCGACGTAGGTGGTGACGCTGTCGACCTCGGGCTGCGCGCGCACCCATTTCTCGACGGCGATCGCCTCGCGCTCGGTATTGCCGAAGCTCGATCCTTCGGGCGTCCACAGGTCGACCAGCAGTTCTAGCCGCGACGAATCGGGAAAGAACTGCTGCTCGACGGTGGCCATGCCGGCCAGGCCGCCGGCGAAGGCCAGCAGCGTCGCGGCGATCGTCGTCCAGCGGTGGCGCACGCACCATTCGATGACGCCGCGCAGGCGGCGGTAGGTCGGCGTGTCATAAGCGTCGTGGGCGACGCCGTGCGATCCGTGCTGCGCGGCAGCGTCATGGCCGACCTGCGCCGGCCGCCGCAGCAGCATGAAGCCGATGTACGGCGTGAAGATCACGGCGGCGATCCACGACAGCAGCAGCGCCATCGTCGTGACCGAGAAGATCGTGAACGTGTATTCGCCGGCGACCGACTTGGCGATGGCGATCGGCATGAAGCCGACCGCGGTGATCAGCGTGCCGGTCAGCATCGGCATCGCCGTCACCTTGAACGCGAAGATCGCGGCGTCGAAGCGGTCCAGCCCCTCCTCCATCTTGCGCACCATCATCTCGACCGCGATGATCGCGTCGTCGACCAGCAGGCCCAGCGCGATGATCAGCGCCCCCAGCGAGATCTTGTGCAGGTTGGTGTTGGTCAGGTACATGACCAGCATCGTCATCGCCAGCACCAGCGGAATCGTCAGCGCCACCACGAGTCCGGGCCGCACGTCGATGACGAAGCCGATGCCGCCGCTGCGCTTGTGCAGGCCCAGCGTCACGAAGCTGACCGCCAGCACGATGACCAGCGCCTCGATCAGCACCTTGATGAATTCGTTGACCGACGAGGCGACCGCGCGCGGCTGGTCCTGGATCTTCTGCATCGTGATGCCGACCGGCAGCGACGCCAGGATCCGCTGCTCGGCCGCCGCCAGGTTCCGGCCGAGCCGGATGATGTCGCCGCCCTTGGCCATCGAGACGCCCAGCACGATGACCTCGCTGCCGTTCTCGCGGATCTTGAACGTCGGCGGATCGACGTAGGCGCGGCTGACCGCGGCGACGTCGCCGAGCCGCAGCGTCACCGGATTGGCCGGCGAGCCGGTGCGGATCGGCAATTTCGCGAGATCCTCGACGCGATCGAACTGGCCGGTGACACGCACCTGCACGTTGTCGGCGTCGGTCGTCAGCACGCCGGCGGCCGACACGTCGTTCTGCGCATTGATGCTGGCGATGACGTTGTTGATGTCCAACCCCATCTGCGCGAGCCGGCGATGGCTGACGTCGATGTAGACCTTCTCGTCCTGCACGCCGAACAGCTCGATCTTGGCCACGTCGCGGACCCTGAGCAGGTCCTGCCTTACCCGCTCGACGTGGTCCTTGAGCTCGGCGTACGAGAAGCCGTCGGACGTGAACGCGAACAGCACGCCGTAGACGTCGCCGAAGTCGTCGTTGAAGAACGGCCCGACCACGCCGGTCGGCAGCGTGCCGCGGATGTCGCCGATGTTCTTGCGCACCGTGTACCAGACGTTGCCGACCTCGCGCGGCGGCGATTCGCCCTTGAGCTCGAGCACCGTCAGCATCTCGCCGGGCTTCGTGTACGTGCGGATCCGGTCCGCGTACGGCGACTCCTGCAGCTTCTTCTCGATCTTGTCCGCGACCTGTTCGGCCATCTGCTCGGCGCTGGCACCGGGCCAGAACGCGCGCACGACCATTGCCCGGAACGTGAACGGCGGATCCTCGTCCTGACCCAGCTCGAAGAACGCGCCGAGCCCGGCTATCAGCAGCACGACGATCAGGTAGCGGACCAGCGGCTGGTTCTTCAGCGCCCACTCGGACAGATTCGCGTTCATCGGCGGACCGTCAGCGAGCGGACGCGGATTCGGCCATCGGCACGACTTTCTGGCCCGGCTCGATCGTGTGCACGCCGGCGGTGATGACGACCTGCCCGGGCCGCACGCCGTCGACGATGCGCAGCCCCGCGCCGAGCGGCCCGCCGATGCTGACCGGCACCCGCTTGGCGACGCCGTCTTCGACGACCCACACGTAGGCCTGCTGCGGCGTGGCCGTATCGCCGACGACCGCGGTCAGCGGCAGCACGATCTGGCCCGCGTCGCCCTGCCGGCCGATCAGGTGCGCGCTGGCGGTCAGCCCCAGCGACGCGACGTTGTCCGGGTCGTCGAGCGCGGCCTTGATCGGATAAGTGCGCGTCAGCGGATCGGCCAGCGGCGCGACGTCGCGCACGACCGCCTTGAGCCGCAGGTCGGGCGCCGACCACAGGCGCACGTCGATCGGCTCGCCCGGCTGCAGCACGCGCGCCTCCTGCTCGGGCAGCGAGAACACGACGTCCTTGTCCTGGCCGACGGCGACCCGCACGACCGGCGAACCGACGGCGACGACCTGCCCGACCTCGGCCTCGATCGCGGTCACGACCCCGGCCCGATCGGCGACCAGCGTCGCGTAGCCGGCCTGGTTGGCCTGCGTGCTCGCCTGCGCGATCGCCGCGTCGAGCTGCGCGCGCGCGGCCTTGAGCTGCGTCTGCGCCTGGTCGACCTGCGCGCCGCTGACGAAGTTCTGCGCGGCCAGCGCCTGCGTGCGCGTGAGCGCCACCTGCGCCAGCTCGAAGTTGGCCTGGGCCTGCGCGACCTGCGCCTTGGCGGCCGACGCCGACAGGCTCAGGTCGCGCGGATCGAGGCGCGCCAGCGGCTGCCCGACCTTGACCCGTGCGCCGGCATCGACGTAGCGCTCGATGATCTTGCCCGGCACGCGGAAACCGAGCCGCGATTCGATGCGCGGCCGGATCTCGGCCGGGTAAGCGGTGTCGGTCTGCGTGGCCTGGGCGACGACGGTCATCGTGCGCACCGGCCGGACCGGCTCGGCCGTCACCGGCGGCGGCCGGTCGCAGGCGCCCAGCGACGCGACCAGCGCGGACGCGACGACGCAGCGCGACAGCATCCGCGCCGCCGCGGCGCCTCGAGGCGACGCGGTAGTCCCGGTTGCGATCCCGGTTGCGATCCCTATTGCGATCCTGGTTGCGATCCTGGTTGCGGTCTCGGTTGCGGTCCCGGCAGCAGTTCCCGCAGCAGTCCCGGCGGAAACCGTCGGCAAGAACGAAACGGCGGACGCGGATCGACGTCGAATCGCGCGGACGGAGCGATCGATGCGCGTCATCGGGCGAACGGCGAGCAGGCGGCGGCAGGCATGGAGGGGGGCCCTCGGCGCGGAGTGCGCGGGCTGGCATGACAGGAAATGACCGATTGGTCAGCAACCTATCGGGAAGGGTCGGCGATGTCAATCAAACCGACGGCGATAAGCGGTTTCCGCTGTTGTCCGATGCGTTTTTAGCGGTGTTTCGCACGTCGCCGCAGCCGCCCGTCCCGAACCGACACCGATCGTCGGACCGCGCCTCGCGAGGCCCCGATCGGCTCCGAGAATCGACGAACAATGGTGCGCCCTCCCGGCGCCGACTGCCGATCACGACGATGACGCCCCACCCCACTCCGCCCGTCTGGCTGTTCCGACTCGGTCACTGGTTCCAATCCTGCTCGAGCGCGCACGCGACGATCGGCCTGTCGGCGCTGGCGATGGGCAGCGCCGGCGCGCTGACCGCGCTGCTGGCGACAGGGCTCGCTGCGGACGGTCCGATCCTCGGGAGCAGCGCGGCCGCGGCGCTGGCCTGCGGCGCCATCGGTGCGCCGCTGGGCTGGATGACGCACCGGCTGCTGCGCGATCTGACCGCGACGCGCAGCGAACTGCTGGCGATGACCACGCACGACGCGACGACGCAGACGATGAACCGGCGCTACTTCATGCGGCGCGCGCAGGAGGCGATCGACCGGGCCGGCGCGCAGGCCGGCGCGCCCGAACTATGCGTCGTGCTGATCCGCATCGAGCGCTTCGACGAACTGGCCGACCGCCACGGCCGCGCGTTCGCCGACGACGTGCTGCGCGCGATCAGCGCCGCCTGCCTGCAGCAGTTGCGGGCGCACGATCTGTTCGCGCGGCACGGCGACGACGAGTTCGTCGGCCTGCTGCAATCGTCGCATCCGAACCTGGCCGAGATCGCGCTCGCGCGGCTGCGGCGAGCGGTCGACGTGCTGCAGCACGTCGATCATCGCGGCGCCACCGTGCCGGTGGCCGTCGGTTTCGGGATGGCGCGCATCGACTACGACGCCCGCTCGCTCGAACAGGCGTTGTCTCGCATCGGCCAGCGGGGCGAAGCCCGGCGCGACGATGACCGGCCGGGCGGCGGCGGCGATCGCGCCGCGCTCGCGCCCGAACCGGCGGGCGCCGCCGCGCAGCGGCCGCTCAGGTCAGATAAGGCGCCAGCCTGAAGATCGTCATCTGCACGAATTCGAGCAGCACGTAGATGATCAGCATCAGCACCATCGGCGACAGGTCGACGCCGCCGATCAGCGGAACGATCTTGCGGATCGGCGCGAGGAACGGCTGCGTCAACTGATTGATCGTCGGCGCGATCGGCGCGTGCGGATTGACCCACGACAGCACCGCCTGCAGGATCAGCATGCCGATCATCAGGTACAGCACCCACTCGATCAGCATGCTGACCGCCATCAGCAGCACGAAGCCGGGCATCGGCATCCGGCCGAGCAGCAGCATGTAGACGATCGCGATGACCAGCGCCAGCAGCACCGCGGCCAGCACGCTGGCCCAGTCGTTGTCGCGCGAGGGCGGCAGCACGCGCCGCAGCGGCTTGACGATCCAGTCGGTGACGGCGTTGACGAACTGGCTGATCGGGTTATGGGGCGACAGGTGGAACCGATAAGCCAACGCGCGCAGAATGCAGGCGGTCGCCAGCAGTCCGCCGACCATCCTGATCACCAGCCACAATATGTCGGTCATGAGCCCTCTTCCATGGTGACGCGAGGCGCCGGCTGACTACCGCGCCCCCGCGTCGCGGAGCGGGAGGCCGTCGGCGACGGGCTCCCGGAAAGTCCGGGCGATTCTCGCATAAATGAAAATCCCGTATCGGGACTTCCGACACGGGATTCGAGCGATCCGCGATCCGCCGGCGAACGGCGGATCGCGCGTTCAGGGCTTGTTGCCGGTCGGAAACGGCCAGGCCGCGGCCGGGTTCGACGCGGGTGCCGGCATGCTGACCGCCTTGGACGCCGCTGCCGACGCCGCGGGTTTCGCCGCTTTCTTCTTGGCCGCCTTCTTAGCCGCTTTCTTGGCGGCCGGCTTCTTCGCGGCGACCTTCTTGGCCGCTACCTTCTTCACGGCGGCCTTCTTCGCCGCGGGCTTCTTGGCGGCGACCTTCTTCGCCGTCACCTTCTTGGCGGCGGCTTTCTTGGCCGCGGGCTTCTTGGCCGCTACCTTCTTGGCGACGGGCTTCTTCGCCGCGACCTTCTTGGCGGCCGGCTTCTTGGCGGCGACCTTCTTGGCCGCTACCTTCTTGGCCGCGGGCTTCTTCGCCGCTACTTTCTTGGCAGCGACTTTCTTGGCCGCGGGCTTCTTGGCGGCGACTTTCTTGGCGGCCGGTTTCTTGGCCGCGACCTTCTTCACGGCCGGTTTTTTCGCGGCCGCTTTCTTCACGGCCGGTTTCTTGGCCGCTTTCTTGGCAGTGGTAGCCATCGCATCAACTCCTTAAGACAAGGTTGCGTACGTCGGAAACCCGTGCATCGCGGCAGGCTCGGGCCGGCCGGAATCGACGTACGGGCTATTCATCGGCGCAAGCACGGGAATCGGCGGCCGCGAGGACGAGGCCTCGCGGCGTTCGGCGCCGACTGTTCCTACGCTAATGAATGGGGCACAAAGAAAACGCCGGTCCCGCGGATCACGGGCCGGCGCATCCTCGAATCGCACGATGGAGAAAGAAGGCGAGCCTGTCGACGGCACGCCGGAAGGCGTGGGCATCGGGCAATTGCTGCGCGAACGGGGCTCTGCGACTTCTCTCAATCCATCCTACCTTGTCGGCCGGAAGCCGAAGGTCAATCCCAACTCAGCGTGCCACCGGTCTGATACTCGATGACGCGCGTTTCGAAGAAATTGCGTTCCTTCTTCAGATCGATCATCTCGCTCATCCACGGGAAGGGATTCTCCTCCGCCGGGAACAAAGGATCCAGACCGATCTGCTGAGCTCGCCGATTGGCGATGAAACGCAGATACGACTTGAACATCGATGCGTTCAGACCGAGCACGCCGCGCGGCATCGTATCCTCCGCGTAGCGATACTCGAGCTCGACGCCCTGCATGAACAGGCCGCGCACCTCCTCGCGGAACTCGGGCGTCCACAGGTGCGGGTTCTCGAGCTTCAACTGGTTGATCAGGTCGATGCCGAAATTGCAGTGCATCGACTCGTCGCGCAGGATGTACTGGTACTGCTCGGCCGCGCCGGTCATCTTGTTCTGCCGACCCAGCGCCAGGATCTGCACGAAGCCGACGTAGAAGAACAGGCCTTCCATCAGGCACGCGAACACGATCAGCGACTTCAGCAGCTTCTGGTCGTTCTCGGGCGTGCCGGTGACGAAGTTCGGATCGGTCAGCGTCTCGATGAACGGGATCAGGAACTCGTCCTTCTGACGGATCGAATCGATCTCGTGGTACGCGTTGAAGATCTCGCCCTCATCGAGGCCCAGCGATTCGACGATGTACTGGTACGCGTGCGTGTGGATCGCTTCCTCGAACGCCTGGCGCAGCAGGAACTGCCGGCACTCGGGCGCCGTGATGTGGCGATACGTGCCCAGCACGATGTTGTTGGCGGCCAGCGAATCGGCGGTGACGAAGAAGCCGAGGTTGCGCCGGATCAGCCGGCGTTCGTCGTCGGTCAGGCCGTTGGGGTTCTTCCAGAGCGCGATGTCGCGGCTCATGTTGACCTCTTGCGGCATCCAGTGATTCGCGCACGAGGCCAGGTATTTTTCCCACGCCCACTTGTACTTGAACGGCACGAGCTGGTTGACGTCGGCCGCGCCGTTGATGATCCGCTTGTCCTCGACGCGCACGCGCCGCGTGCTGGCCGCGGCGATCGCGCCGGTGTTGCGCGGCGCGCCCTGCACGGGCGGCTGCGCGATCTCGTCGACGGCGACCGGCGCGATGCGCGCGCCGCCGGACACGGCCGGGGCGGCGGACAGCGGCGACCTGACGGCCGTCATCGGTGCGAAGTTTTCAGGCGCCAGCGAGGGCTTGGGGCTCATCGGTTTTGCCGGCAGCGCCGGCGTCACATCATCCCACGACAACATCTCAGATCCCGCCTCAATTCAGAGAGTTAACTGTTTGTCGCGCCGTGAGAATCCGCTGTTATCGACAAGTCGGATCTTACGGCGGCTGTATTCTGATCGCAACGATCACGAAACCGCGACTTGACAAGCGGTCGGCGAAGTCGGCGTTCTCGCAACACTTTGGTTTGCCGAACACCGACCGCCGCGCGCCTCGCATCACCGATTCGCGATCGCCTCCTTAGTGCATCGTCGCGCCTCGCCTACTGGCACGCCTCGCAGTCGGGCTCGTCGCCATGGAAGGTGGTCGCCATCAGCGGCTCTTCGCTTGCACGCGGCGCGCGCGACTGCGCCTGATACGAGAAGCCCGCGACGCTGCCTTCGGCGGCGACGGCGTTGAGCTGGCCGATCTTGTCCGTCGTCGACTTCTCGACGCTGGTGGCCGACAGCGTGCGCAGGTAATAAGTCGTCTTCAGGCCGCGCAGCCACGCGAGCAGATACGTGTCGTACAGCTTCTTGCCCGACGCGTTGCCCATGTAGATGTTCAGCGACTGCGCCTGGTCGATCCACTTCTGCCGGCGCCCGGCGCACTCGACGAGCCAGCCCGGCTCGATCTCGAACGCGGTCGCGTAGATCGCGCGCAGCTCGGCCGGGATCCGGTCGATCTTGGCCAGCGAGCCGTCGAAGAACTTCAGGTCGGCGATCATCACCTCGTCCCACAGGCCCAGCGCCTTCAGGTCGCGCACCAGGTACTCGTTGACGATCGTGAATTCGCCGGACAGGTTCGACTTGACGTAGACGTTCTGGAACGTCGGCTCGATGCACGCGGACACGCCGATGATGTTCGAGATCGTCGCGGTCGGCGCGATCGCCACGCAGTTCGAGTTGCGCATGCCGACGGCCTTGATCCGCTCGCGCAGCGCGTCCCAGTCGAGCGTCACCGACGCATCGACGTCGACCAGCGGCATCTCGGATCCGTCGGGCAGCGTCAGCGTGCCGCGCTGCTCGGCCAGCAGCGCGAGCGAATCCTGCGGCAGGATGCCGCGGTCCCACAGCGAACCGCGGAAGCTCGCGTAGCGGCCGCGCTCCTCGGCCAGTTCGGTCGACGCCCAGTACGCGAAGTAGCAGACCGCCTCCATCGAGCGATCGGCGAACTCGACCGCGTCTTCGCTGGCGAACGGCACGCGCATCAGGTGCAGGCAGTCCTGGAAGCCCATGATGCCCAGGCCGACCGGCCGGTGCTTGAGGTTCGAATTACGCGCCTTGCCGACCGCGTAGTAGTTGATGTCGACGACGTTGTCGAGCATCCGCATGCCGGTGCGCACGGTCGCGCGCAGCTTGTCGTGATCCAGCACGTACGAGGTGCTGCCGTCGGCCGACTGGACCGGCTTCATGTGCGCGACCAGATTGATCGAACCCAGGTTGCACACGGCGATCTCGTTGGCGCTGGTGTTCAGCGTGATCTCGGTGCACAGGTTCGAGCTGTGCACGACGCCGACGTGCTGCTGCGGGCTGCGCAGGTTGCACGGATCCTTGAACGTGATCCACGGATGGCCGGTCTCGAACAGCATCGACAGCATGCGGCGCCACAGATGGACGGCCGGCACCTTCTTGTACAGCTTGTGCTCGCCGGTCTCGACCTTGTGCTCGTAGCGCAGGTAGGCCTGCTCGAACGCCTTGCCGACCTTGTCGTGCAGGTCCGGGCAGTCGGACGGCGAGAACAGCGTCCATTCGGCGTTGGCCATCACGCGCTTCATGAACAGGTCCGGAATCCAGTTCGCGGTGTTCATGTCGTGCGTGCGGCGGCGGTCGTCGCCGGTGTTCTTGCGCAGCTCGAGGAACTCCTCGATGTCCAGGTGCCAGGTCTCCAGGTACGCGCAGACGGCGCCCTTGCGCTTGCCGCCCTGGTTGACCGCGACGGCCGTGTCGTTGACGACCTTCAGGAACGGCACGACGCCCTGGCTCCGGCCGTTGGTGCCCTTGATGTGGCTGCCCAGCGCGCGCACCGGCGTCCAGTCGTTGCCCAGGCCGCCGGCGAACTTGGACAGAAGCGCGTTGTCCTTGATCGCTTCGTAGATGCCGTCCAGGTCGTCCGAGACCGTCGTCAGGTAGCACGACGACAACTGCGAGCGCTGCGTGCCGGAGTTGAACAGCGCCGGCGTCGAGCTCATGAAATCGAAGCGCGACAGCAGCTCGTAGAACTCGATCGCACGCCCTTCGCGGTCGATCTCGTTCAGCGACAGCCCCATCGCCACTCGCATGAAGAAGACCTGCGGCAGCTCGATGCGCACCTCGTCGACGTGCAGGAAATAGCGGTCGTACAGCGTCTGCAGGCCCAGGTAGTCGAACTGCATGTCGCGCTCGGCGACCATCGCCGCGCCGAGCCGGCGCAGGTCGAACTGCTCGAGCCGCGGATCGAGCAGGCCCGCCTCGATGCCGCGGCGCACGTAGCCGGGGAAGTACTCGGCATAGCGCTCGACCATCGCCGCCTGGTCGACCTCCTCGCCGAGCACCTCCTTGCGGATCGTGTGCAGCAGCAGCCGCGCGGTGACCTTCGTGTACGACGGCTCCTTCTCGATCAGCGCGCGCGCCGACAGGATCGCCGATTTGAAGACCTCTTCGAGCGGCACGCCGTCGTACAGGTTCTTGACCGTCTCGTCGACGACGGCCTGCGCGTCGACCGCGTCGCCGAGGTTCGCGCACGCCGAATCGACCAGCGCCCGCAGCGCGCCCAGGTCGAGCGGCCGCGTGACGTCGCCGTCGACGACGTTCAGCGTCGGATGCGCATCGCCCCCTTGCGACTTGGCCTTGGCGGCGCGCTCCTGCGCGCGCTTCTCGCGATACAGCACGTAGGCGCGGGCGACCTCATGCTCGCCCGAGCGCATCAGCGCCAGCTCGACCTGGTCCTGGATGTCCTCGATGTGGAACGTGGCGCCGGCCGACTTGCCGCGCAGCAGCGCCGTGACGACCGCGCCGGTCAGGCGCTCGACCAGTTCGCGCACGCGCGCCGAGGCCGCGCCCTGCCCGCCGTTGACGGCCAGGAACGCCTTGGTGACGGCCACCGTGATCTTGGCCGGCTCGAAGCCCACCACCGAGCCGTTGCGGCGAATCACCTTGAAGTCGGCATAGGCGCGCGACTCGCTGCCGGATTCGTCCGCGCCGCCAGCGAGCGACGGGGGATGAAATGCCTGGGGGTTCCGCGAACCCGCCTGCTCTCCGATTCTTTGCATGGGACTTCCTTGTGTTCGGCTGGTTGGGGGGATCCGTGCGACGACCGGATCGATGCGCAGGAATCAAAGGGAAAAACGTCCCCGCGGCGACCCATCGAGCGCATGTCGATGCCGTTGCCGAACCACTACGGGTAGCGGGGTATCTGGTTCCGAGGCGCTAATTCTAGGGTTTTGGCCTCGGAGCGGCAAGTCGCCGGCGGGCTTGACGAGCACGCCGAAAAGGTGTCCGCCACCCCCTGCCGCCGCGGGTCCGGCACGCGGCTTTCATCAGCGTCGCGGCGGCGAGCCAGCATTGACGCGGGCCGCGGCGAAATTCGCGGTTCGTCAAGCGCTCGAACGCAACACGGCGAAGGCCATCGCGAACCGGTTCGTTGCGGCCGCCGATCGCCGCGGCGAGGCGTTCATCCAACGCAACCGGGGCACAAAGACCCTGCGGCCGTCGCAAGGTTGCGACGCCATGCGATCGACGTATGCGATCGACGTATGCGATCGACGTCACGCGATCGATGTCGTGCGATCGACGGCTGGCGATGATGGCCGGCGATCGATGAATGGCGATCGACGAGCAGCGCTCTACGGACGGCGGACGCCGCTCAGTTGAGCGCGACCGGACGGCGCAGGCCGCAGGCGGCGATCGCTTCGAGGTAGCGCGGCCAGTCGAAGCACGGCCCCGGATCGACCTTGCGGCCCGGCGCGACGTCGCTGTGTCCGGCCACGTAGCGCAGCGGATGCGCGGCCGCCAGCCGCCGCGTGAGCCGCGCGAGCCGGCGGTATTGCGCGTGCGTGAAGCGATGCTCGCCGTCGCCTTCGAGTTCGATGCCGATCGAGAAGTCGTTGCAGCGCTCGCGCCCCGCGAACGCCGACGCGCCGGCGTGCCACGCGCGCCGGTCGGTATCGACGAACTGCAGCACGCGGCCGCTGCGGCGGATCAGGAAATGCACCGAGACCCGCAGCCCCTGCAGCGGCGCGAACGCCGGATGCGCGGCGACGTCCAGGCGGTTCAGGAACAGGTCGACGACCGCGTCGCCGCTGAAGCGGCCCGGCGGCAGGCTGATGTAGTGGATCACCAGCAAGTCGACGATCGTCGCGTCGGGGCGCGCGTCTTCGTTCGGCGACGCGTGGTGGTGGCAGCCGCTCAGCCAGGGCATGCCGCGGCTCCCCCTCGCCGGCCGTTCGTCGGCCGACGAACGGTCGTCCGCCCGCCGGACCCCGATCGCGCGCCGTCCGTCGGCCGACGAACGGTCGATCGGCGGGCGCGGATCAATTCAACCCCAACCGATGCATCCGGTAGCGCAGCGCGCGGAACGTGATGCCGAGCAGCTTGGCGGCGGCCGTGCGGTTGTAGCGCGTGCGTTCGAGCGCGCGCTGGATCGCCTCGCGCTCGATCTGGTCCAGGTAGTCGGGCAGCGAGGCCGGAATCCCTTCGGGGGACAGCTTGACCGGGCGCCGCTCGCCGGCCGCGTCGCCGGCCTGCTGGCCGCCCTGCGACGACGCGGCTCGCTCGTCCTCGGGCAGATCGTCGCGCTCGTTCTCGTCGGCATCGAGCACCGTCGGCCGCAGCCCCAGGTCCTCGACGTTGATGACCTCGCCGTTCGAGAACGCCATCGCCCGTTCGAGGATGTTCTCGAGTTCGCGCACGTTGCCCGGGAACGCGTAGCTCTGCAGGTACTTGGCGGTCACCGAAGCCAGCCGCGGCACTTGATCGAGGCCGGCGCGCGCGCTCAACCGCGCGAGCGTGGCCTCGGCCAGCGCCGGAATGTCGGCGGGCCGGTCGCGCAGCGGCGGCAGCTTCAGCTCGATGACGTTCAGCCGGTAATACAGGTCCTGTCGAAAGCGGCCGGCGGCCACGCACTGGGCCAGATCCTGGTGGGTGGCGCTGACGATCCGCACGTCGACCGGATCCTCGGACGTGGCGCCGACCTTGCGCACGCGCTTTTCCTGGATCGCGCGCAGCAGCTTGACCTGCATCGGCAGCGGCAGGTCGGCGACCTCGTCGAGGAACAGCGTGCCGCCGTTGGCGGCCTGGAAGAAACCGTCGCGGTCTTGATCGGCACCGGTGAACGCGCCGCGTTTGTAGCCGAAGAACTCCGACTCCATCAGCGTCTCGGGGATCGCGCCGCAGTTGACGGCGATGAACGGCTGCGCGGCGCGCGCGCTGGTCTGGTGAACCAGCCGCGCCGCCAGTTCCTTGCCCGATCCGCTCTCGCCGGTGATCGCGACCGGCGCCATGCTGCGCGCCAGCCGCATGATCGACGCGCGCACCTCGGCCATCGCCTGCGAATCGCCGAGCAGTTGGCCGACCAGTTCGCTGGCCGGCTCCTGCGCGCCGCGCGATTCGCCGACGCTGAACTGCACGGCGCTGCGCACCAGGCTGCGCAGCGCCTCGAGCGCGACCGGCTTGGCCAGGTAGTCGAACGCGCCGGACTTGAGCGCCGCGATCGCGTTCTCGGTGCTGCCATAAGCGGTGATGACGGCCACCGGCGTGTTCGGCATCTCGCGATTGATCTGGGCGACCAGTTGCAGGCCCTCGCCGTCGGGCAGGCGCATGTCGGTCAGGCACAGCGCATAGACGTTCTGGCTCAGGAAGCGGCGCGCTTCGGCCACCGAGGCCGCGCAGTCGACGTCCAGGCCCATCCGGATCAGCGTGATGTCGAGCAGCTCGCGAAGGTCCGCTTCATCGTCGACGACCAGCACGCGGGGGGTCTTGCCCGCGCGAACGGCATTGCGCGACGGAAGGCTGGCTTGGCTCATGGGTTCGGGGACGGAGTCGAAGGAAAAGGAGGCGATGCGCGACGTTCGCCGGCCGTATCGTCGCCGTCGACGCGCCAGGCGGCCGGATCGGCGAACGAAATGCCGGACGGTTCGTCGCTCAGCGCGATGCCGGCCCAGACGGAAAGGCCGGCCTCGTGCGTATCGTCGGCGACCGAGGCCGCGCCGTCGCGCGAGACGCCCGGCGCTTCGAAGCGCAGGCGCGGCTCGATGACGAACTCGGCCGGGTAACGCTGATCGCCGGACCGGCGCTCGGACCGGATGCTGGCGCCGTTGGCGAAGCACAGCTCGCGAGCCAAGTACAAACCCAATCCGGTGCCGCGAGCCTCGGTCGTGAAGAACGGTTCGAACAGATGCTGCATGACTTCGGGGGCCAGGCCGGGTCCATCGTCCGCGACGCTCAATTCTAGTCGATCATCCGGCCGGCGCCGCCATTCGACGACGATCGAGGCCGGCTTCATGCTCGCGTAGCGGCTGGCGTTGCCGAGCACGTTGACCAGGATCTGGCGCAGATGGTTCGGATCGAACAGCATCGGCAGCGAGCTGTCGATCCGCACGGCGATGCGGTCGGACGGCCCGACCTCGGGCATCGACGCGCAGTACTCGGCGACGAAGGCCGGCAGGAACCGGCGCAGGTCGATCGCCTCGATCGCCGGCGGCTCGCGCCGCGAGATCGACAGCACGTCCTCGACGATCCGGTTGATGCGCACGGTGTTCGTCTCGATGATGCCGGCCAGCCGGCGCACCTGCGCCTGCTGCGCGGCGAGCGCGGCGGACTCGTCCGGATCGGGAACGCCGCCGGCCGCCCGGGCCGCGTCACCGTCACCGTCACCGTCACCGCCGTTGCCGTTGCCGTTGCCGTTGCCGTTGCCGTTGCCGTTGCGGCCATCGTCATCGTCGAACTGCTCGGCCAGCAGGCTGTTCGCGTGGCGGATCGCGGCCAGCGGGTTGCGGATCTCGTGCGCGATCGACGCCGACAGCCGGCCCATCGACGCGAGCTTGAGCTGCTGCGCGCGCTCTTCGAGGTTGCGCAGGTTCTCGACGACCATCACGGTATCGCCGCTCTCGGCGCGCGCCGGCAGGAAGCGTACGCGCAGGCGCAGGCCGTCGGCGCGCTGGCCCGGCAGGTGCAGCATGATCTCCTGCGATTCGGGCTTGGGCGCCGGCATCCGCTGCCAGTCGCGCAAGGCCAGGCCGAGCTGGTCGGCCGCATCCGGCGGCATCGCGCGGCCGGCCCGATCGGCGCGCAGCAGCGGTTCGCCGACCAGCGCGCGGCCGCCGAGCACGAGCGCCGCGGCGCGGTTGACCGTCAGCAGCACGCCGTCCTCGGACACGACCATGACGCCCTGCTGCAGCTCGGCGATCACGAGCTGCGTGATCGCGAGCTGGTTGCGCAGATCCTCGCCGCGCCGGGCGGCCAACCGCTCCTGCCGGTCCAGCCGCGTCGCCAGCCAGTTGACCAGGTAAGCGGTGACGAAGCCGACCGCGCCGATCAGCGCGTTCTGCACCAGCAGCGACAGCGAACCGCCGTCGCCGGACCACAGCGACAGCAGCCCTTCGAACAGCAGCGCCAGCGCGGCCAGTGCGGCGAAGTAGCCGACCAGCATCGGCGGCGACAGCACGGCCAGCGTCGCCAGCGCCATCACGATCAGCAGCGACAGCCCGTAGAAGATCGAGCCGGCCAGATGGGCCATGACGATCAGCACGAGGATGTCGACCGTGCCGTGCACGACCAGTTGCCCGTGGAAGCGTCCGCGGATCAGGTCCAGTCCGAACAGGACGGCGATCGAAAAACCCAGGTAGAGCGACGCGACGGCCAGGAACGCGCTGCGGTCAGGCTGCGTGGCGAACAGGCCGTCCAGCGGCACGAGGCCGACGGACGTGATCAGCAGCGCGGCGACCGCGCAGCGCGACCAGCACATCACCCGCAACGCGAACCAGTGGCTCGGCGAAGGCGGGGGCACGGGCCGGGACGCGCGGCGGGCGGAGGACGCCGTCAGCAAGGCGGATCAGGCGGCCTGGTCGCGATGCGCGGCGCAGCAGTAGAAGCGGCCTCGCGCCTGCAGCGCGTCGCTGTCGGGCACGTAGGTGCCGCAGACCTCGCACTGGCGCATCAGCTCGCGCGCAGCGGGACGGGGCGGCGCGGGCGCACGACCCTGTCCGTAGCCGGGACCGGCGCGCGCGGCCAGCGCCTTGCGCTGGAGCACCAGCGTCAGCCGCCACGCGAGGTAACCGAGCCCCCCGATCACGATCCACGACAACAACTTGCCCATCGCGGCCTCCGTTCACCGTCGATTCAATAGCGCTGCAGCAGCACTTCGCGAACGAAATGGCTGCCGACATAAGCGAGCAGCAGCACGACGAAGCCCGACAGCGTCAGCCGCAGCGCCGTGCGGCCCCGCCACCCCCAGCGCCGGCGACCGAGCAGCAGCAGGCCGAACAGTCCCCAGGCGATCAGCGTGAACACCGTCTTGTGATCGAAGCGCAGCGGCTGGCCGAAGATCTGCTCGGAAAACAGGATGCCCGAAAGCGCGGTCAGCGTCAGCATCAGGAAGCCGACACCGAGGAAGCGGAACAGGATCCGTTCGAGCACCAGCAGCGGCGGCAGCCGGTCGAGCCACGCACTCCAGTGGCGGTCGCCGCCGTCGGCCGGCCGGTGCAGCGCGCGATCGGCGACCCACATCAGTCCGGCATGCAGCGCCGCCAGCAGCAGCAGGCCATAAGCGAGCGTGCCGACCAGCAGATGCGGCACGAACAGCGGCAGGCCGGCCAGGCGGCTCAGGTCGTTGCCCGGAAAGAACAGCGGCAGCAGCACGGCCAGCGCGGCCACCGGCAGCACGATCACCTGCAGCGACTCGATGCGCATCCGCAGGCTTTCGAGCCACAGGATCAGCACGCCGAGCCACAGCGTGACCGACAGCGCGCTCGCGAAGCCGAAGTGCAGGTACGACGCTTCGACGGCGCCGCGCGTCAGCACCAGCGTACGGCCGTCGAGCGCCAGCGAGATCGACAGCGCGTGCAGCACCAGCGCGGCCAGCAGCAAGGCGCCGCCCGGACCGTCGCCGGCGACACGGACCGGCCGCTGGTGCGCGCCGCCGATCGCCGGACGGGCGACACCGCCCCCCGGGGTCGCGGCCGCATGCCCGCGGGTCATCGCCCCCGCGCCGTCGGCGGCCGGCGAGGCCAGCCGTTGCCGCGCGCACCACCAGGCGGCCAGATACAGCAGCGACGGCAGCGCGAATGCGACAACCAGTAGAATGTTCACCAATCCAGTTTACCGCAAGCAAATGCTCGAAAACCTTTCCCAGCGCATGGCGCGCGTGGTCAAGACGATGCGCGGCGAAGCCCGTCTGACCGAGGTCAACACGCAGGAGATGCTGCGCGAGATCCGCATCGCGCTGCTCGAGGCGGACGTCGCGCTGCCGGTGGTCCGCGACCTGATCGCGCGCATCCGGGACAAGGCGATGGGGCAGGACGTCGTCGGCAGCCTGACGCCCGGCCAGGCGCTGGTCGGCGTCGTCAACCGCGAACTGACCGAGCTGATGGGCGGCGCGACGGCCGAGCTGGATCTGGCCACGCAACCGCCGGCGATCGTGCTGATGGCCGGCCTGCAGGGCGCGGGCAAGACGACCACCGTCGGCAAGCTCGCCAAATGGCTGCGCGAGAACCGCAAGAAGAAGGTGCTGACGGTCTCGTGCGACGTCTACCGGCCGGCGGCCATCGAACAGTTGAAGACCGTCACCGCGCAGGCGAGCGCCGAGTTCTTCCCGTCCACGCCCGACCAGAAGCCGGTCGACATCGCCCGCGCGGCGATCCAGTGGGCGCGCAGCCATTATTTCGACGTGCTGCTGGTCGACACGGCCGGCCGGCTGGCGATCGACGAGCAGATGATGCGCGAGATCGCCGAGCTGCATCGGGCGATCGATCCGATCGAGACGCTGTTCGTCGTCGATGCGATGCAGGGCCAGGACGCGATCAACACGGCCAAGGCCTTCAGCGAGACGCTGCCGCTGACCGGCGTCGTGCTGACCAAGCTCGACGGCGATTCGCGCGGCGGCGCGGCGCTGTCGGTCAAGGCGATCACCGGCAAGCCGATCAAGTTCGTCGGCATCGGCGAGAAGCTCAACGGCCTGGACGGCTTCCACCCCGAGCGGATGGCCAACCGGATCCTGGGCATGGGCGACATCCTGTCGCTGGTCGAAGAAGCGCAGAAGACCGTCGACCACGACGCCGCGAAGGAGCTGGCCGTCAAGCTCAAGGGCGGCAGTCGCTTCGACCTGAACGACTTCCTCGCGCAACTGGGCCAGATGAAGAAGATGGGCGGCCTGTCGTCGCTGATGGACAAGCTGCCGGCGCAATTCCAGCAGGCGGCGGCCGGCGCCGACATGACGAAGGCCGAGCGCGAGATGCGCCGCATGCAGGGCATCATCCATTCGATGACCCCGACCGAGCGCACGCGGCCCGAACTGATCAAGGCCTCGCGCAAGCGCCGCATCGCCGCCGGTGCCGGCGTGCAGGTGCAGGAGGTCAACCGCCTGCTGAACCAGTTCGACCAGATGCAGTCGATGGTCAAGAAGATGCAGAAGGGCGGGCTGGCCAAGATGCTGCGAGGCATGAAGGGCATGATGCCCGGCATGCGCTGAGGCCCCGCCCCGGCCCCATCCCCTCGAACGTTGCTGCCGTCGCCGACGGCCGTCCTGACGGAGACTGACGATGAATGCTTCGGATGCCGGCGCGTCGCGCCCCGCGACCGATGAGCGGGACGCGCTGCGCGCCGGCCTGCTCGCCGAACTGCAACGGGACTGGCACGGCCGCGTGCTGACCGACCCGCCGGACATGGCCGGATTCCTGACCGACCACCGGCGCCGCTGGACCGGCCGCGCGCTGGCCGTCGTGCAGCCGGACACCGCCGAAGACGTCGCGCGCGTCGTGCGCTGGTGCGCGGCGAACCGCGTCGCGATCTATCCGCAGGGCGGCAACACCGGTCTGGTCGGCGGCAGCGTACCCGACGACGACGGCCGCTCGATCCTGCTGTCGCTGTCGCGGATGCAGCGGATCCGCGCGATCGATCCGATCAACAACACCGTGACCGCCGAGGCCGGCTGCGTGCTCGCCAACCTGCAGCAGGCGGCCGAGCAGGCCGACCGGCTGTTCGCGCTGAGCCTGGCGTCCGAGGGCAGTTGCACGCTGGGCGGCAACCTGTCGACCAACGCCGGCGGCACGCAGGTGCTGCGCTACGGCAACACGCGCGAGCTGTGCCTGGGGCTCGAGGTGGTGACCGCCGACGGGCAGGTCTGGAACGGCCTGCGCGGCCTGCGCAAGGACAACACCGGCTACGACCTGAAGGACCTGTTCATCGGCGCCGAAGGCACGCTGGGCATCATCACGGCGGCGACGATGAAGCTGTATCCGCGGCCGGCCGCGCGGATGACGGCGATGGCCGGCGTCGAGGATCCGCATCAGGCGCTGGCGCTGCTGGAACTCGCGCAGCGGCGGCTGTCGGCGTCGCTGACCGCGTTCGAGCTGATCAGCGACTACTGCCTCGAGCTGGTCACGCGCCACTTTCCGGGCAGCCAGCGACCGTTCGGCAGCCGCGAACGGCCCGAGATCAGTCCTTATTACGTGCTGATCGAGAGCAGCGACGCGATCGGCGCCGAGCACGCGACCGAGCAGTTCGAAGCACTGCTGCAGGAGGCGTTCGAAGCGGGCATCGTCACCAACGCCGCGATCGCCGCGTCGATCGCGCAGTCCAGGGCGTTCTGGGCGCTGCGCGAGAACATCTCCGAAGCGCAGGCGCACGAGGGCCAGAACATCAAACACGACATCTCGGTGCCGATCTCGGCGATCGGCGATTTCGTCGCGCAGACCAATGCCGAACTGCAGCGCCGCTTTCCGGATACCGTGATGGTCGTGTTCGGGCACCTGGGCGACGGCAACCTGCACTACAACGTGTCGCCGGCCGTCGGCCGGCCGCACGAAGGCTTCCTCGCGAACGA
The DNA here is from genome assembly GCA_047601745.1 of Burkholderiaceae bacterium. Classification (GTDB taxonomy): domain Bacteria; phylum Pseudomonadota; class Gammaproteobacteria; order Burkholderiales; family Burkholderiaceae_E; genus JAKPAM01. The sequence goes on from JASGIS010000001.1 coordinate 361,268, forward strand.
ACCGGCGATGAACGCGATCGTCTACGACGCCGTCGCGCGCTTCAACGGCTCGATCTCGGCCGAGCACGGCCTCGGACAACTGAAGGTCGACGAGAACCGCCATTACAAATCGCCGGTCGAGCTCGCGCTGATGCGTCGCATCAAGTCGGCGCTCGATCCGGACGGCCTGTTCAATCCGGGCCGCGTGCTCGAACGATCGTGATGCCGCGCGGCCGCCGCTTACCCTCTTACCCCGGCCGCCGGCGGCTGTCGTATATCCTCTCGCATCCCGCTTCGCGTCGGTCCGGTCTTCGCCGATCCCGATGCGATCCCCCCTCCGCCCCGACCCGCCGCCGCTGACATGCCGAAGCTGATCCAGACCCGCAAGAGCCCCGTCCATGGCCGAGGCGTTTTCGCGCTCGTCGACATCCCGAAGGGCACGCGCATCATCGAGTACAAGGGCGAACGGATCTCCAATGCCGAGGCCGATCGCCGCCATCCGACGAACCCCGACGATCCGTTCCACACGTTCTTCTTCTCGTTGTCGGACAGCGACGAGTGCATCGACGCGAACGTCCGGGGCAACGCGGCGCGCTGGATCAACCACTCGTGCGCGCCGAACTGCGCGTCCGAGGAGGTCGAGGACAGCCGCGGGCGCTCGCACGTCTACATCCATGCGATCCGCGGCATCAAGGCCGGCGAGGAGCTGAACTACGACTACCGGCTCGGCATGGCCGGCCGGATCACGAAGAAGGACAAGGCCAACTACGCGTGCCGCTGCGGCGCACGCAAGTGCCGCGGCACGATGCTGCTGGTCGAATAGGCGCGGAGCCGGTCGGCGGCGCCCGCGCCCGGTGCCCGCCCTCGGTATCCGCCGCTGCGCGCCCGGCGCCTAGCGCGAGGCGTGCCGGCCGATGATCATCGCCAGCGACGCGAGCCGATCAACCCTTGTGGATCGGGTCGACCCACAGCACGGTTTCGGGCTTCTCGATCGGCTCGATGTCGAGGTTGACGACGACCGTCTCGCCGTCGCTGCGCACCAGCACGCAATCGAGCTTCTCGTCGGCGCTGGCGTTGATCTCCTGGTGCGGCACGAACGGCGGCACGTAGATGAAATCGCCGGGGCCGGCCTCGGCGACGAACTCGAGCTTGTCGCCCCAACGCAGGCGCGCGCGGCCGCTGACGACGTAGATGACGCTCTCGAGCGGGCCATGGTGGTGCGCGCCGGTCTTGGCGTCGGGGTGGATCGTCACGGTACCGGCCCACAGCTTCTGCGCGCCGACGCGTGCGAGGTCGATCGCGGTGCGGCGGTCCATGCCCGCCGTGGACGCGGTGCTCGGCGGCAGCTTGTCGCCGGGAACGACCTTCACGCCGTCGTATTTCCACGCGGGCGCGGCGCCCTGATCGTCGTGCGGATGGGGATGGGAATGATCGGCGGACATCGTTGGCGTCTCCTGCGGCAAGCTTGACGGACAGCCCGCAAGCTTACCACCGCGTCGCGCGCCGACGCTCGCGCCACGCCGAGCCGATCCGACGCAGATCAACTGCCGATCGATCGCTTGCCGACCGACTACCGACTGCCTGCCGACTGCCTGCCGACTGCCTGCCGACCGCCTGTAGATCAACTGCCGATCACGCCGCCTTCGATCCGCCGGATCGCCAGCGTTGCCGAACGCGGCCGGCCGCCGGCGCGCGAATCGGGCCAGCTCGACAGGCGGCGCGACGGATTCGGGTCGGCGCCGTTCGAGCCCGTTTCGCCCGGATGCCGGACGTTGACGAACAGCGTCGTACCGTCCGGCGTGAAGCACGCGCCGCCCAGCTCGCTGCCGCGCGGACCGGTCATGAAGCGGCGCGCCTCGCCGCTGGCCGGGTCGAAGACCAGCATCTGGTTGTTGCCGAACGATGCGAACGCGCGTTGCAGCAGGTCGGCCGGCCGGATGCCGGTCTGTACCCACAACAGGCCGCCCGCATCGAACGCCAACCCGTCGGGATCGGGCAGCGGATCGCCGCCCGGCGACAACAGCCGCCACGCGAACGCGGCTCCCGCCGGCCCGCCGTCGCGCTCGTCGACGGCGAGCAGACGCCCGAACGGATTCGGCCCGTCGGGATTGACGGCGTCGATGCCCGGCCTGCCCGGCGCGCCGCGCTCGGCGTTGCCGGCCAACGCGCAGTAGACGGTGCCGCTGCGCGGATCGACGGCCGTGCCTCGCGGCCGGTCGAGACGGGTCGCGCCGACACGGTCGGCGGCCTGTCGCGTGCGGATCAGCACGTCGGCCTGCGATGCGAAGCCGGCACCGGCCGTCAGGCCGTTACGGCCCTGGACCAGTTCGATCCACCGGCCGCTGCCGTCGTCTTGAAAACGCGCGACGTACAGCGTGCCTTCGTCGAGCAGATCGCGGTTGGCCGCGCGGTCCGCCGGCTGCCAGGGCCGCGCGGTGACGAACTTGTACAGGTACTCGAACGCCTGCTCGTCGGTCAGGTAGAACGCGACGCGGCCGTCGGGTGCGATCGCCGGCGTCGCGGCCTCGTGCTTGAATCGTCCCAATGCGGTGCGCTTGACCGGCGGAACGGACGGATCATGAGGATCGATTTCGACGATCCAGCCGAAGTGGTTCGGTTCGTTCGGATTGCGTTCGACGTCGAAGCGCGGATCGACGTCGCCCCAGCGCATCAGGTTGGCGGCGGCGCCGATGCCGTAGCGCGCCTCGTCGGCGCTCGGTCGAGCGCGTCCCTTGAACGCGAGCTCGAAGTTCCGCTCGCACGACAGATAAGTCCCCCACGGCGTCCAGCCGCCGCCGCCGTTGGCCAGCGTACCCAGGCCGGCCCGGCCGGTCGCGCTGCGCGCGGTCTTCATCGCGTCGTGGCCGGCGGCCGGCCCGGCGATGCGCAACGGCGTCTCGGCATGGATACGCTGTGCGTGCGGCGACGGGCGCTGCAGCGTCCAGCGCGGGCCGACGCGCAGCACGTCGACGATCGAGACGCCGACCGCGCGCTGCGACTTGCGCGCCTTGGCCAGCGACCATTGCGCGGCACCGTCGGCGAACAGCAGCGTCGCGTCGGCGTACGCGTGGTTGATCGCGAGGAAACCGCGCTCGGACGAGGCCTGCGGGTCGGCGAGCGCCGCCACGCCCTGGCAGGGGCGCCACGGACTCGGGAAGAACTGCATCCCGTCGTGATCCATGCCGGCCTGCAGCGCCTGTTCGTCGGCGCCGTTCGACGCGTCGGGACGGAACGGCGGAAGCCCGCGCGACAGTCCGACCGGGTCGCCCCACGGCAGCAGCACCGTCGCCGCGTAGCCTTCGGGCACGTGCACATTGTCGTCGCGGGCGATGACGACCGGTTTGAAGCGCAGGCCCGGCGATGCGCGCTCGGCCGGCCCGCCGCCGTCACCGCCAGCGGGGGGTGCTGCGCAGCCGGCCAGCCAGGGCAACGCGACCGAGCCGCCGCCGCCGGCCGTCAGCGACGCGAGCCGCCGCAACCATCGCCGGCGCCCGGAGCGGGATGGTCCGGATCGCGCGGCAGTTCCGACCGCGCCGCCACCGGCCACGCCGGCCACGCCGACCGCGCCAGCCATGCCAGCCATGCCAGCCACGCCGGTCGAGCCGGTCGTACTGGTCGTACCGGTCGTACCACTCGATACGTCGGACGAGCGCTCGGCCGGACGGCCGGACGCGTCCGGGGATTCGACAGCCGCCGGTTCGACGGACAAACGATGCAGGTCTCGCATGACAGGGACAGGGTAATCGAACGACCGGCGAGCCGAGCGTGATCTTTCTCCGCATGACGGGGAGGAAAGCGCGGCGGACCGCGCCCCGGATCCAGGCGAGATGATAGCGGCCGCGCTATGCTGCGCCCTCTCTGCCTCATCCACGGAGCCCCGGCACGATGACGAACTCGACGAAAGCGGCGAAGACGGCGGGACCGATCTGGCAACGACCGGCCACCCTCGAAGCGATCCACGCGAATCACCACGACACGATCTGCGAGCACCTGGGCATCGAGTTCGTCGAGGTCGGCGACGACTATCTGGTCGCGCGCATGCCGGCCGACCGCCGCACGCGGCAGCCGATGGGCATCGTGCACGGCGGCGCATCGGTGACGCTGGCCGAAACGCTCGGCAGCGTCGGCGCCAACCTGTGCCTGGCGCCGCCGCAGGCGGCGGTCGGCCTGGACATCAACGCTAACCACATCCGTTCGGTGCGCGACGGCTGGGTCACCGGCCGCGCGCACCCGGTCCACCTGGGCCGCACGACGCAGGTGTGGCAGATCGAGATGCGCGACGACGCCGGCAGGCTGACCTGCACGTCGCGGCTGACGATGGCGGTGATCGCCCGGCCGGCGTGAATCAGCGCGTCGGCGCGGGCTCGGCCGACGATGCGGACGTGGGCGCGGCCCGCGGCGACGGCACCGGCCGCGCCGAAGATGCCGATGACGCCGATGACGCTGACGGCACTGACGCTGACGCCGCCGATGCCGGGGCCGACGGCGATGCCGATGGCGAAACCGACGGAGCGGACGGCGGCGGCGGCGTGTACGACCAACGGCGCCACGCGTTGAGCACCAGGTTCGGGTATTCGGGCCGGCCCAGGCTGCCGTTGTAGCGCCCGAGCGCGCGGAACAGGTCGCCCTTCTCGATGTCGAGGTAGTGGCGCAGGATCGTGCAGCCGTAGCGCAGGTTGGCGCGCATCTCGAACAGGCGCGACGCGTCGCCGTCGCCGATCAGACCGGCCCAGAACGGCATCACTTGCATCAACCCGCGTGCACCGGCGGTGGACACCGCGTACTGGCGGAAATTACTCTCGACCTGGATCAGCCCGAGAACGAGCTGCGGATCGAGCCCGGCGCGCTTGGCCTCGTAGTGCAGCGTCGACAGCAGATCGACGCGCCGGCGGTGGTCGGGCGCCCAGCGGCGCGGCAGCCGATCGGCCATCGTCGCCAGCCAGTCGACCTTCTCGAGCACCGACGCGAACACCGGTTCGGGCGGCCGGCGGTCGGCGATCGCGGCGCTCAGCGCGCTGCGCACCGCCGCGCCGAGCGGCTCGTACTGCTGCGCGCCGGCCCGCGCCGGCCGCGGATGCAGCGCGGCAGCGCCGGACACGGCCGCCAGCGGCAGGCCGCCCAGCAGGCGCGCGACCCGGCGACGCCGCGCGTTCACAGGCCGTCGAGTCGCTCGCAGACGCGTGCCGCCGCATCGGCCACCGGCACCAGCTCGGTGTCCAGGCCCCGCCGCACGACCATCTCGACCTGGCCGTCCTTCAGGCTGCGCTCGCCGATCGTGACGCGCAGCGGCACACCGATCAGCTCCCAGTCGGCGAACATCGCGCCCGGCCGCTCGTCGCGGTCGTCGAGCAGCACGTCGATGCCCTGCTCGCGCAGTCGCGCGTACAGCTCGTCGGCGGCCTGCCGGACCGCGGCCGACTTGCCGTAGCCGAGCGGGCAGACGACGACCTCGAACGGCGCCAGCGGCCGCGGCCAGATGATGCCGCGCTCGTCGTGGTTCTGTTCGATCGCCGCGCCCAGCAGCCGCGTGATGCCGATGCCGTAACAGCCCATCTCGATCAGCTTAGACTTGCCGTCGGCGTCGACGAAGGTCGCGCCCAGCGCCGACGAGTACTTGGTGCCGAGGTAGAACACGTGCCCGACCTCGATGCCGCGCTGCAGCTTCAGCGTGCCCTTGCCGTCCGGCGACGGATCGCCCTCGCGCACGTTGCGCAGGTCGACCACCTGCATCGTTTCGCCGAACGTCGCCAGCGCCGGCGCCACGTCGCGCGCCCAGTTGACGCCGGTGTAGTGGAAATCTTCCTCGTTGGCGCCGCAGACGAAGTCGCCCATATGCGCGGCCGTGCGATCGACGACGACCTTGACCGGCCCGCGCATCCCCAGCGGACCGAGGTAGCCGGGCCGGCAGCCGAAGCGCTCGGCGATCTCGGCCTCGGTCGCGAAGCGGAAACCGGCCAGACCGGGCACCTTGCCGGCCTTGACCTCGTTCAGATCGTGATCGCCGCGCAGCATCAGCAGCCAGATCTCGGTCTTCTCGATCGGCCCGGGCGGATCGCCGGGCTTGCCGGCGGCGCGGTGGTCGACGGCCAGCACCAGCGATTTGAGCGTGCGCTCCAGCGGCAGGCCCAGCAGCTCGGCGACGTCTTCGCAACGCGCCTTGCCGGGCGTCGGCGTCTTGGCCAGCGGCTCGGTGGCGGGGCTCGGCTCGGCGATCAGCGGCAGCGCCTCGGCCAGCTCGACGTTGGCCGCGTAGTCCGAATCCGGGCAATAGGCGATCACGTCCTCGCCGGTCTCGGCGATCACCTGGAACTCGTGGCTCGCCGATCCGCCGATCGCGCCGGTATCGGCGGCCACCGCGCGGAACGTCAGGCCCATCCGCGTGAAGATCGCCTGGTACGCGTCGTACATCTTCTGGTAACTGACCAGCGCCGCCTGCGGATCGCGATCGAACGAGTACGCGTCCTTCATCGTGAACTCGCGGCCGCGCATCACGCCGAAGCGCGGCCGGCGCTCGTCGCGGAACTTGGTCTGGATGTGATAGAAGTTGCGCGGCATCTGCCGGTAGCTCTTCAGATCCTGGCGCGCGATGTCAGTGACGACTTCTTCACTGGTCGGCTGGATGATGAAGTCGCGCTGGTGGCGATCCTTGATCCGCATCAGCTCGGCACCGTACTGGTCCCAGCGGCCGGACTCCTGCCACAGCTCGGCCGGCTGCACGACCGGCATCAGCAACTCGATCGCACCGGCGCGATTCATCTCTTCGCGCACGATCGTCTCGATCCGCCGGATCACGCGCAGGCCCATCGGCATGTAGTTGTAGATGCCGGCGGCCTGCTTCTTGATGAGACCGGCCCTCGACATCAGCCGATGGCTGACGATCTCGGCATCGGCCGGGGCTTCCTTGAGCGTGGCGATATGGAACTGGGAGGCTTTCATGGGCGAAGGGGATGGCGCCGGACGGAGGCGGCCAAATGCCGGCGGGTCGATATAATCGAACGCATTCTAAGGTATGAAGGGGTTCGGGCCATGCTGGACCGTGACGGTTACCGGCCCAACGTCGGCATCATTCTGATCAATCACCGGAACGAGGTCTTCTGGGGCAAGCGGATCCGCGAACATTCGTGGCAGTTTCCGCAGGGCGGCATCAAGCGCGGCGAGACGCCCGAACAGGCGATGTACCGCGAACTGAACGAAGAAGTCGGCCTGCTGCCCGAGCACGTGCGCATCGTCGGCCGCACGCGCGAATGGCTGCGCTACGAGGTACCCGACAACTGGGTGCGCCGCGAGTGGCGCGGCCACTACCGGGGACAAAAGCAGATCTGGTTCCTGCTGCGGATGGTCGGTCGGGACTCGGACGTGGACCTGCGCGCCAGCGGCCACCCCGAGTTCGATGCCTGGCGCTGGAACGACTACTGGATTCCGCTGGACTCGGTCATCGAGTTCAAGCGCGGCGTCTACCGGCTGGCGCTGCAGGAGTTGTCGCGCTTCCTCGGAGCGCCGCGGACCGACGCCGGACGCGGCACCGCGCCGCGCGCCGAGCGCCCGTCGGACGATCGGCAGGGCGCGCGCACGCCGGCCCCTCGCCTGCCGAAACCGCCCGACCCGGCCGAACCGGCCTGAATCGGCCCGACACCCGCCCGCCTTCGCCTGACCGGCCCGATCGATGACACACCCGATCTTTTCGTCTTCCACGCCACACCCGACCCGGTCGGTGTGCGCGCCCCGCTCCGGGCATCCTGGCCCGGTGCATTCCGGCCCCGTGCATCCCGGCCCCGAGACAGGTCGAGCGCCGGCCCGCCGCCGGGCCTTTCGCGCCAGCAGCATGCTGCTGGCCGGCGCGCTGTCGCTGCTGGCGGCCTCGCCGGCGACGGCGCTGCTGTTCGATGACGACAAGCACCAGGCCGAGGTCGACTGGCCGGACCCGCCGCCGGCGCCGCCGAATCTGGACCGGCTCGTCGAATACTCGCTGATCGAGGGGCGCAGCGACCTGCGTTTCGCGTTCGACCCGGACAGCTTGGTCGCCGTCGACCAGACCGGCGTGCGTTTGACGCTCGTCGTCACGAGCCGCTCGGGCACGCCGAACATCAGCCACGAGGCGTTCCGCTGCACGTCGCTCGAACGCAAGATGCTGGCGACCGGGCATCGCGACGGGCACTGGAGTCCGGTCGCGCGGCCCGAATGGAAGAAGCTCGACGCGCACGACAACGCGACGCAGTGGCTCAAGCCGCTATACCTGGCGATCTGCGACGGCGGCGAGCCGACGACGCGCGTCGACACCATCAAGCGGCGACTGAACGCCCTGACGCAGATCCCGAACTGAACGACGATCCGACGGATCCCGGCCCGACGCGCCCGCCCGGCCGGTTCAGCCTTCGTAACGGGCCAGCCTTCGTAACGACCAGCCTTCGTAGCGGTTCAGCCTTCGTAGCGGGTCAACACCGGCCGGCCCTCGGTGAACGCGATCACGTTGTCGATCGTCAGCCGGCCCATCGCCGTGCGCGTCGGCACGGTGCCGCTGCCCTGGTGCGGATGCAGCACGACCTGCGGCAGATCGATCAGCGCCTGCGGCACCCGCGGCTCGTCGTCGAACACGTCGAGCCCGGCGCCGCCCAGCCTGCCGTCGGCCAGGCATTCGATCAGCGCCGCCTGGTCGACGACCGATCCGCGCGCGATGTTGACGAACACGCCGTCGGGCCCGAGCGCCTCGATCGCCGCGCGGGACACGATATGGCGTGTCGCTTCGCCGCCCGGGCAGGCGGCGATCAGCACGTCGGCCCAATCGGCCATCGCGACGACGTCGGCGAAGTAGCGATACGGTTGCGCGGGCTTCTCGCGCGGGCCGAAGTAGGCGATCTCGGTATCGAAGGCCGCGCAGCGCCGGGCGATCGCCAGGCCGATGCGGCCCAGCCCGACGATGCCGACCTTGCGGCGCTGCAGGCTGCGCGTCAGCGGCATCGGCCCGCGCAGCCAGCGGCCCTCGCGCACGAAGCGATCGCCGGCCGGGATCTGCCGGATCGAGCCCAGCAGCAGCGCCAGCGCCATGTCGGCGACGTCGTCGGTCAGCACATCGGGCGTATTGGTGACGACGATGCCGTGCTCGCGGCAGTACCCGGTATCGACGGCGTCGACGCCGACGCCGAAGCACGACACCAGCGCCAGTTGCGGCAGCAGGCGCATCTCGTCGGCCTTGATGCCGCGGCCGCCGCTGGTGACGACGATCCGGCAGCGATCGGCCAGCGAGCGCAGCAGCGCAGGCTTGTCCGCCGCTTCCCACAGCCGGTGGCAGTCGAACGTCGATTCGAGCTCGTTCTGCGTCGGCGCGAACAGCGGCCCCATGACCAGGACGACGGGTTTGCTCATTGCGGTCAGCGCTTGAACTTGACGACTTTCAGCGTCTGCTGGCCGAGCCCTTCGATGCCCAGCGTCATCACGTCGCCGGCCTTCAGGAACTGCGGCGGCTTCATCCCCGACCCCACGCCGGGCGGCGTGCCGGTCGTGATCACGTCACCGGGCATCAGCGTCATGAACTGGCTGACGTACGAGATCAGCGCCGCGCAACCGAAGATCATCGTCCGCGTATTGCCGCGCTGGCGCGGCTGGCCGTTGACGTCGAGCCACATGTCCAGGCGCTGCGGATCGGTGATCTCGTCGGTCGTGACCAGCCACGGGCCGATCGGCCCGAAGGTGTCGCAACCCTTGCCCTTGTCCCAGGTCCCGCCGCGATCGATCTGGTATTCGCGCTCGGACACGTCGTTGACGAGCACGTAGCCGGCGACGTGGCGCAGCGCGTCCTTCTTCGTCACGTAGCGCGCGACCGAACCGATGACGATGCCGAGCTCGACCTCCCAGTCGGTCTTGACCGAGCCCTTGGGCAGCATCACGTCGTCGTCGGGGCCCGACATCGACGTCAGCGTCTTGTGGAAGACGATCGGTTCGCGCGGGATCGGATTGCCGGTCTCGGCCGCGTGATCGCTGTAGTTCAGGCCGATCGCGACGAACTTCGTCGCGCCGGTGAACGGCACGCCGAAGCGGGGCTTGCCGCGCACCTTGGCGAGTTTGGAAGGCTTGATCCGGGCGATCCGCGTGAGCCCTTTCGGTGACAACTGAGCCGGGCCGATGTCCGGCACGACGTCTTCGAGCGAACGCAGAACGCCATCGGCGTCGATCAGGCCGGGCTTTTCGTTGCCGGGCTTGCCGTATCGGACGAGTTTCAAAGGATCCCTCCCAAAGCACCATCGCGGTCGCACGTTATAACGCAGCGCGACCGGCGCGTCGAGCACGGCGCCGGAACATCGTTCCACCACGCGGGCTGCGGACGCGGAGCGGATCCGCCGACCGATCAGAATCCGTGAACGAATCGGACTCGCCCGAGCGGCGCGTCAGGGCGGTTCCGAGCGAGGCGCGAAGCGCAGCCCTATCGCGTGATAGGGCGAGCATTCGCAACGACGGGCGGGATCGTCCTGGCGCGACGAGCGGCCGTGGCGGGTTCGTTCACAGATTCTCAGCTATTGCGCATCCGCTCGTGGATCTTGGCCATCGCGATCGCCAGCACGGCGCCGCCGAGCGTCTTGACCAGCGCCGGGTTCCTCGCATAGAACTCGCTGAGCGAGTCGATGATGCTCGGATTGTGCTTCTCGGCCTCGGCCGCGATCTGGCCGACTTCTTCGGGCGACAGTTGCGACGCCTGCTCGGGCGTGATCGTCGGGAGCAGACCGCCGGAGCCGCCCGCGGCGGCGCCGGACGGCGCGACCTGGCCCGGTGCCTGCAACGCGCCGCCGCCGGCCCCGGCGCCCAGCAGGCCGCCGAGGATCGAGCCCAGTCCCCCCTCGAGACCGCCGCCCGCCGGCGCGGCGGTATTCGGCATGCCGCCGGCCGGCGCGGCACCGCCGCCGCGCGACAGCTTGTCGAGGATGCCGCCGCCGGCCGCGCCCGCCATCCCGCCGAGCACGGCCGGGCCGAGCGACGCGAGGATCTGGTTGAGGATGTCGGCCCGCCCCTGCGGCGACGCATTGCCGAACATGTGGCTGACCATGTCGCCGAGCGGCGGCGTCTGATCCGAGCGCAAGGTCTCGGCGACGCCTTGCTGGAACACATCCGGCGGCGTGGCGTTGACCACGTCATCGAAATGGCGGTCGGCGTGCTCAGCGTTCAGACCGCCGGACGCCGTGAAGACCTGCTGAAGGATGTCGAACAAGCCCACGATCGCTCTCCTGAGAGTGGATGGGATCTACTTCTTGCGGAAAAACCCGTACAGCACCAGCAGCACCGCGGCGCCGACGACGGCGCCGATGAAGCCTGCCGGTTGGCCGGCCTGATACCAGCCCATCCCCTGACCGACGAAGGTCGCGACGATGGAACCGGCGATACCGAGCGCCGAAGTGAGGAAAAAGCCCTTGGGGCCGTCGCCGGGAGTAACGGCCCTTGCGATCAGGCCCGCGACGAAACCGATGAGGATGGTCCAGATGATTCCCATGCAACACTCCGATGAAGGCCGGCAACGCCAGCGAAACCGATTATCCCCGATCATCGGGCGCCGGCCGCGGCGCCGTCAGAGCCCGAACTGCAAGCGCGCGAGCCGCGCGTAATGTCCATCGACGGCGATCAGCTCGCGATGCGTCCCCTGTTCTACGAGCCGGCCGCGATCCAGCACCACGATCCGGTCGGCCTCGACGACCGTCGCCAGGCGATGCGCGATCACCAACGTCGTACGCCCCTTCATCGCCACGCGCAACGCCTGCTGGACCAGCCGCTCGCTCTCGGCGTCCAGCGCGCTGGTGGCCTCGTCGAGCAGCAATAGCGGCGGGTTCTTGAGCAAGGCGCGCGCGATCGCGATTCGCTGTCGCTGCCCCCCGGACAGCCTGACACCGCGCTCGCCGAGGAAGCTGCGGTAACCGTCGGGCAGCGCGGAGATGAACTCGTCGGCGTACGCGGCCGCGGCCGCCGCCCTGACCTCGTCGTCGCTGGCGTCCAGGCGACCGTAGCGGATGTTCTCCATCGCGTCGGCCGAAAACACGGTGTTGTCCTGCGCGACGATGCCGATGCGCTCGCGCAGCCGCGTCGGCTCGCCTTCGCGCACGTCGACGCCGTCGATGCGGATCACGCCTCGCTGCGGATCGTAGAAGCGCAGCAGCAACTGGAACAGCGTCGTCTTGCCGGCGCCCGACGGACCGACGATGGCCACCGTCCGGCCGGGCTCGATCGCCAGCGACAACGCGTCGATCGCGGGCTCGCCGGGCCGCGATGGATAGCAGAACGTCACCTGGTCGAAGACGACCGACGAGCCCTGCGGCCCCTGCGGCGAGCCGGACGCCGGCATCCGCGCCGACGCCGACGCCGACGCCGACTCTGCCGCTGCCGCTGCCGATGCCGACCGCGCCGCGCCGACGGCCGAAATACCGGGCTCCGAAACACCGGCATCCGATGCGCCGGCCTCCGATGCAAGCGCTTTCGAAGCACCGGTGCCCGCTGCACCGGCGTCCGCTGCGCCGGCGCCGGCGCCGAGCGCGACGATCGCCGGCCGCGCGGCCAGCAGCTCGATCAGGCGCTCGGTCGCGCCGACCGCGCGCTGCACGTCGCCCCAGACCTCGGACAGCGCGCCGGTCGACGACGCGACCATCGCCGCGTAGAGGATGAACTGGGTCAGCGTGCCGATCGTGATCTGCCCGGCCAGCACGGCCTTGGCGCCGAGCCACAGCACGAAGACGATCGCGCCGAAGATCAGCACGATCGCGGCCGCGGTCAGCGCCGATCGCGCGCGGATCCGGCGCGTCGCCGCGTCGAACGCCTCGGCGCTGGCCGCCGCAAAGCGATCGGCCTCGAACCCCTCGCGCGCGAACGCCTGCACGGTCTGGATCGCGCCGAGCCGCTCGCCGGCCATCGCGCTGGTGTCGGCCAGCCGGTCCTGGCTGCGCCGCGACAAGGTCCGGACCCGTCGGCCGAACATCAGGATCGGCGCCATCATCAGCACGATCAGCCCGGCGATGATCGAGGCCAGCCGCGGACTGGTGATCATCATCAGCACCAGGCTGCCGCCGAACAGCAGCGCGCTGCGCAGTCCCATCGATACGCTGGTGCCGACCAGCGTCTGCACCAGCGTCGCATCGGCGCTCAGGCGCGACAGCACCTCGCCGGCCTGCAGCGTCTCGAAGAACCGCGGATCCTGGCCCAGCACGTGCCGGTAGACGGCGTTGCGCAGATCGGTGCTGACGCGTTCGCCGAGCCACGACACCGAGTAGAAGCGCACGGCCGTGCCCAGCGCCAGCACGACGGCGACGCCGAACAGCGCGACGAACACCCGGTCGACGTGCGTGCTGTCCCCGGCCCGCGCGGCGGCCAGTTGCTGTCCGACGAAGGCCTGGTCGACCAGTTGCCGGAACGCCAGCGGAATCACCAGCGAGGCACCGGCCGCTACCAGCAGCGCCAGCATCGCGACGGCCAGGCGGCCGCGATACGGACGCAGGAACGGCCACAGGCGTCGGAGCAGGGTCAGCGAAGCATCGGCAACACGGGTCATCAGAGGGCGATCGGCATCGCGCGGGTCGGCAGCCAGCCATCGTAACCCGACGGCCCGGAATCGCCGCCGCCGGCCCCCGGCCGCGCGCTGCGTCGCGCACGCGACAGCGGCCTTCGCAGCGTCACGGGGCCAGTGTATGGTACGAAGCCGATGCCGACCGCTCTCCGCTCCCTGCTCGCGCGGAACCGCACGATCCGCGCCCCATCGCCCCGGATGCGCCCGCCGCGCCGGATCGCGGCCGCGTCGGCGGTCATCGGTCTGGCGGCGTTCGGCGCCGTCGTGCACGCGCAGCCGCGCGCGCCGGGCACAACGGGCACGCCGCCGGCATCGATGCTGGCCGGCTCGCGCGCCGAACAGAGCTGGCACGTGCTGATCGAACAGGGCGGCACCGTGCACGCGCTCGAGCGCAAACCGGTGCTCAAGCTCGCGCCGTTCACGCTGCTGTTCACCGGCCCCGCCTCTTACGCGTACGCGCTGATCGCCGTCCGCCACGCGTCGGCGCTGCCCGCCGCGCCGGATTTCGCGACGATGAAGGCGCTGGTGCAACCCGATCGCCTGGCGCCCGAGAAATCGGACCGTACCGATCATGAGCTGACGATCAACGACGATGCGAGCATCGCGGCGCGCACGGCGATCGCGCATCTGTGGGTCGAGGATGCGGCGCGCGACGCGCACGCGTTCCTGCGCTTCGACGTGGCGCCCGATGGCCGGGCGATCGCGGTCCGGCCGGTGTCCAGCCTGTGCCGTCCGTCGTTCCGGATCGACCGTCCGGACTGCCGCGACCTGAGCGAGATCGCCGCGCGGCAGGCGTTGATGCCCAAGCGCCCGCGACGGCCCGCACCGAGCGCGCGCTCGCCCGAGGACTTCGCGATCCTGGTGGCGGCGATTCCGGCCGGCAGGCTGACGCGCTTCGAGACGCCTCGCGTCTACGAGATCCGCTTCGCGCCGGCGCCCTGATCCCGGCGCCCTGATCCCGGCACCTGATCCCGGCACCTGATCCCGGCACCTGATCCCGGCACCTGATCCCGGCACCTGATCCCGGCACGCCGATCCGGACGCCTGATCCCGGCACGCCGATCCCGGCAGCCGGAGAACTGCGCGCTCCAGCCTCAAGTCTGCCGCGCGGCGGCCGATAACCCAGGCGTTGCCGGGCATCCGGCGTTCGTCGTGGATCGACCGATGTCTTCAGACCTGACGATCAATGCCGCCATCGGCGCCGTGCTGGCGATGCAGCGCGTGCGTTCGGTCAACGAGGCGCAGTTGCTGATGTATCGCAAGGCGCTGGACCTGTCGGCCGCCAGCGTACAGTCGATGATCGACACGCTGCCTCAGCCCGCGCTGGCCACCTCGGGAACCCTTGGCACGCGGCTGAACGTATACGCCTGAGCGGCGCCGCCGATCCCCGCGGCGCGCGTCACGGCGACGGCGCGAACCGCCACGCCGGCACGCCGTCCGGCGTCTGCGAGACGATGCCCGCCGCGCCGGTCGGCCAGACCTCGTCGTCGACCAGCCGCGCGAGCGCATCGGCGTCGCTGCCGTCGATCCGCGCGAGCACGCGTTCGCCGGCCGGGTTGCGGCCGATCACGGCCGCCGAAGCCGGCTGGCCCGAACGGTCGTACAGGATCGTGAAGGTTTCGATCTCGGCCGGTCCTTCGTAGCCGGCGTTCAACGCCGGCACCGGGCCGCGCCGCGCATCGGCGGCCGCCTGGACCGAATAATCGGCGCGCAGGTCGGTCGCGTCGGCCGCGCGCTCGTTGAGGCCGCCGGCCAGCACCAGCGCGTGATGCTTGGTCGCCAGCCCGCCCTGGCCGTACAGCAGCGCCTGCTGCCGCGGGTGCGCGCGCAGGCGGCGGACCATGCCGCAGGTGGCGTGCGTCATGTAGTTGTTCAGCGGCGCGCCGAAGAAGCTCAGGCCGCCGATCGTCGTCAACGGCGTCTGCGGCGCCAGGCCGAGCACCCGCATCGCCATCTTCGGCACGATCGGAAAGCAGCTGTACAGCTCGATCGCGTCGACCGCGCCGGACCGGGCCGCCAGCGCACCCGCGGTCTCGAGCACCACCTGCTGCGACGCGGTGCCGAGGAAATCGTCGCGCTGCAGGAAATCGTCGGCTTCGTTGGCGGCCGCGCCGCCGAGCACGCGGATGCAGCGCGACGGATCGATGCCCATCCGGCGCGCCCGAGCGAGGCTGGTCAGGATCACCGCCGCGCCCTGGTTGACCGCCGGATTGGCGACCATGCGCTTCGTGTACGGCCAAGCGATCAGCCGGTTGTCGGCCGAGGGCTGGCCGACTTCGTCCGGCGCGAACGCCTGGCGGCCCCAGGCGCTCGGCGTGTCCGCCGCGACCTGCGAGAACGTCGACCAGATCCGCGCCGATTCGGCGCGCGACTGCGCCGGCGTCTGCCCCCAGGCACGCGGCGCGGCGTTCTCGTACAACGGATAGACGGTGATCGGCTGCGCGATGCCGAGCGCGGCCGACAGCGGATGCTGCTTGTCGCGCGAACGCGCGGGCGCGGCGGCCGTGCCTTGCGGCGTCCACGGCAGCTCCACGCCGGCCGTCCGCGCCTTGTTGACGCTGTACTGCGACTCGGCACCGACGACGGCGGCGACCCGGCATTCGCCGCGGGCGATCGCCAGCGCCGACTCGTGCAGGAAGCGGATCGGCGTCTCGCCGCCGACCGGCCCATAGACCAGCGTGCGCGGCGCGACGCCCAGCCGCTGCGCGAGCAGCCGTTCGGGCTGGTCATAGAGCCAGGACACCTCGCAGACCAGATACAGCGCATCCAGATCGGCGAGCAGGCCGGCGCCCGCGTCGGCGTCGGCGGCTCGCAGCGCGTCTTCCATCAGCGCGATCGGCTCGCGCCCGTCCTGCGGCCGGGCCGGCCGATCGGCCAGGTCGGCGACGCCGACGATGACGGGGATGCGGTCTTCGGACAAGGGGATGCGGTCTTCGGACAAGGTCGTGTTCATGCGGAATCTGCTCCAACGGATCGATGCTTGACGGGGCGGCCGAACCAGACTCCCAGCGCCGCGACCGCCGCCAGCGCGGCGCAACCGAGCAGCGGAAGCCGATAATCGCCGGCCGCCTCGCGCGCGGCGCCCATCAGGTAAGCGCCGCACGCGTAGATGAATTGCGTGATGCCGACCGCCAGCCGGTTGACGCGGTTGAACTGCGCGGACGGGAATTCGCGCTGGATCAGCAGGCCGGGGTAAGTGATCATGTTGCCGACCGCCAGGCCGGCGGCGACGCAGCCGGCGTACAGGATCACCGGTTCGGTGGCGAACGCCAGCAGCAGCAGGCCGCCCGCCTGCAGCACGAAGTTCAGCGCCGCCAGCGCCCGGCGTTCGAGCCGGTCCATCAACGCGCCGGCCAGCAGGCGGCCGGCGACCGCGCACACCGTCGTCAGGCCGACGGCCCACGCGGCCGACTGCGCGCCGATCAGCGGCCGCAGCATCGACAACTGATGCGTGAGGAACCCGACCTGCACGGTGAGCCCGATCGAGAACGGCACGGTATTGCTCAGGAAGCCTGGCGAGCCGAGCACGCGCGCCAGCGGCCAGGGCGCCTGGCCGTCGTCGCGAGCGGCCTGCGCGCGCGGCCCGGCGTCGCCGTCGACCTGCTGGCCGACGGCCGCCGGTTCGCGCACGAAGCAGCGCCAGGCGACGGCCAGCACGACCGCGGCCAGCACGAGGGCCGCGCCGGTCAGGCCGTCCCGGAACCCTTTGGCCGCGATCATCGCCGTCAGCAGCGGGATCACGACGATGCCGCCGAAGCTCGCGCCGGTCAGCGCGATGCTCAGCGCCAGGCCGCGCTTGCGGTCGAACCACGGCGCGAGGATCGCATTGATCGCCGAGCTGCTCATCGTCGTCCAGCCGACCGACATCGCCAACATCGCCGCGTGGAAGTGCCACAGCCGCGTCGACCAGGCGATGACGATCACCGCCGCGGTCATCGCCAGCGTGCCGACCGTGACCGACACCCGTGGTCCGGCGCGATCGATCCACGGGCCGCAAGTCATGATCAGCAGCGCGCTGAACCAGAAATAACCGGTGATCGCGGCCGAGGTCGCGCCGATCGGCAGCCCGCGCTCGCCGGTCAGGTAAGCGAGATACAGGCCCGCGCCGTAGAAGCCGAGGCCCCAGGCGACCGTGGCCATGACGAAGCAGCCGGCCACGACCTCCCAGCCTCGGAACCAGGCGCCCGCCCGCGGATGTGCTGCCACGATTCGTGTTTCCTCGTACCGCGGGCGCCGCCCTGCCGCGTCAGCGCGGCCGGTCGAGTTCGTCGAGCGCGAGCGCGGCCAGCGCCTTGGCGCCGACCGGCATCGCGTCCTCGTCGAAATCGAACTTCGGCGAATGGTTCGGCGCCGGCGGCCGTCCCTTCGGCGGCGCGCCGAGGATGAAGAAGAAGCCGGGCACCTTCAACTGATAGTCGGAAAAGTCTTCCGAACCGCTGACCAGCGGGATCACGATGGCCTTGTCGCCGGTGGCGGCCTGCAGCACCGGCACCGCCTGCTTGGACAACGCGGCCGGGTTGACGGTCGGCGGATAGGACACCGTGGTGAACGTCACGTCGGCCTTCGCGCCGCTGGCCGTCGCGATCGACGTCGCCGTCGTCGTGATGCGTTGCTTGGCGTCCTCGCGCAGCTTGTTGTCGAACGTGCGCAGCGTGCCCAGCATGTCGACGGTATCCGGAATGATGTTCTCGCGGTTGCCGCCGTTGATCGCGCCGATCGTCACCACGGTCGGCACCGCGGTGATGTCGAGCTGGCGGCTGACGATCGTCTGCAGGCCGTTGACGATCTGCGCCGACGCGGCGATCGGATCGATGCCGTCCCACGGGCGCGAACCGTGCGTCTGGCGACCGGTCACCTTGATCCGGAAACCGTCGGCGCCGGCCATCATCGGCCCGATCCGATAGCCGACGCTGCCGGTCGCCGGACCGGGCGCCAGGTGCAGGCCGTAGATCGCGTCGACCTTAGGATCGTCGAGCACGCCCTCGGCGATCATCGCCTTGGCGCCGAACAGGTCGTGCTCGTGCTGCGGCTCCTCGGAGCGTCCCTCCTCGGCCGGCTGGAACACGAACTTGACCGTCCCCTTGATCTGCTCGCGCATGCCCGCCAGCATCTCGGCGACGCCCATCAGGATCGCCGTGTGGCCGTCGTGCCCGCACGCGTGCATGACCGGCGAATCCTTGCCGAAGTTGCGCGCGACGACCTTGGACGCGAACGGCAGGCCGGTGACTTCCTCGACCGGCAGCGCATCCATGTCGGCGCGCAGCGCGACGACCTTGTCGCCGGGCTGGCCGCCCTTGAGCAGGCCGACGACGCCGGTGCCGCCGACGCCGGTCTTGACCTCCAGGCCCAGCGCGCGCAGATGGTCGGCGACGAGTTTGGCCGTGCGCACCTCCTGGCCCGACAGCTCGGGGTGCTCATGAATGTCCCGCCGCCAGGCGATCATCTTCGGCTGCATGGCGGTGGCGCGCCCCTGCAGATCCTGCAGGCGTGCGGCGTCGATCGTCTGCGCCGAAACCGCGGCCGGCAGGCCGGCCGCCAGCGCGAACCCCGCGGCGAGCGCCGAGGCCGCGGCGACCCCGCCCTTCGCCGTGCGCCCGCGCGCGTCCTCGACCGCGCGACGGGCGCGGCCCTCGAAACCGAATGTCATGTCGTTCTCCAATACGATGGACCGGCGGGTTTCCGCCGGTCCCGGGTGCGTCACGCCTGCTGCGCGCGTTCGCGGGTTTCTTCTTCGACCAGATCCTTCTTGGACAGCTTGCCGACGGCCGTCTTCGGCAGCGCATCACGGAATGCCAGGCCGTGCACCATCTCGTGCTTGCCCAGCTTGTCCTTCAGGAACGCCTGCAACTGCGCGAGCGTGAACGGCTCGGCGCCCGGCTTGAGCGCGATGAACGCCTTCGGCGACTGGCCGCGATAAGGATCGGGCACGCCGATCACCGCGACCTCGTGCACGTCCGGATGCTGGTAGATCGCCTCTTCGAGCACGCGCGGGTAGACGTTGTAGCCGCTGCACAGCAGCATGTCCTTCGTGCGGTCGACGATGTAGACGAAGCCTTCGTCGTCCATGTAGCCGACGTCGCCGGTGCGGAAGAAGCCGTCGAAGGTCATGCTCTCGGCGGTCGCCTCGGGCTTGTTCCAGTAACCCTTCATCACGTTCGGACCCTTGATGCACAGCTCGCCCTTCTCGCCGATCGGCACGTAGCGCGACGGGTCGTCCAGGTCGAGCATCCGGATCGTGACGCCCGGATGCGGGATGCCGCAGGATCCCGGCTTGCGCTTGCCGTTGGGCGGCGAGAACGTGCCGGTCGGCGAGGTCTCGGTCATCCCCCAGCCCTCGGCCAGCCAGGTACCGGTCACCTCGTTGAAGCGCTGCCCGACTTCGACCGGCAGCGGCGCGCCGCCGGAATTGCACAGCTTGAGCGAGTGCAGATCGTGGTTCGGCGTCTCGGGATCGCCGATCAGCGCGGTGAACATCGTCGGCACGCCGCAGAACAGCGTCAGCTTCTTGTCGGCGATGTCTCGCAGCGCGGCCTTCGGATCGAAGCGCACGTGCTGGACGATCATCGCGGCGACCCGCACGCCCAGCAGCAGGTTGACGGTGAACGCGTAGATGTGGAACGGCGGCAGCACGGCCAGCGTGCGCTCGTTGCCCATCTCGAGCACCGGCGGCGTCCCGAACTGCGTGATCACCACCTGCTCGCAGGCCGCGGTCAGGTTCGCGTGCGTCAGCATCGCGCCCTTCGGCAGGCCGGTCGTGCCGCCGGTGTACTGCAGCACGGCGATCGCGTCGGCGGGATCAGCGACCGGATGCGGCGTGTACCGCCCGTCGTTGTCGATCAGGTCGGCGAAGCGCACGTGATGGTCGTCGACGGGGATCTCGACGGTCTCGCCCTTGGCCTTCATCTGCGCGGCGACCGTCTCGGGCGCGCCGCTCATCTCGGCGACGTTGCCGACGATCAGCTTCTTGAGCCGCGTCTTGCCGAGCATCGCGGCCATCTGCGGATACAGCGAACCCATGTCGAGCGTGATCAGGAAATCGGTCCGGCTGTCCTCGATCTTGTGCTCGAGCACCTTGGCGGCATCCAGCGGCGAGTAGTTGACGACCGTCCCGCCGGCCTGCAGCACGGCGAACACGCAGACCAGGTAGTGCGGCGTGTTGGGCAGAAACAAGCCGACGTGTACGCCCGGCCCGACGCCGAGCGTCTGCAGCCCCTTGGCCGCGCGATCGACCATCGCGCCCAGCTCGCGATAAGTGAGCTGCCTGCCCATGAAGTCGATCGCCGGCCGGTCCGGATAGTTGGCGACGGTATCGGCCAGCACCTGCTGCACGGCCGTCGGTTCGATCGGTGCGTCCCATCGCACGCCGGCCGGATACGAGGCCAGCCACGGTGTGTCGTTCATTTATCGGTCTCCATCATCGTTCTAACCGCGTCTCGCATTCCTGATCGCCCGCGACGCATCGGGAGATCGAGCCGGTAGCCGGCGATCCGCCTACTGGATCGTCGCGCCCGAATCCTTGACGACCTTGGCCCACCGCGTCAATTCCGCGTCGATGTGCGCGCCGAACGCGGCCGGCGTCGAGCCGACCATCTCGTAACCGTGGCCGGACAACTGGTCGCGCACCTCGGGCTGCTTGACGGCCTCGGCGATCGCCTGGCTGACGCGCTCGACGATCGCCGGCGGCGTGCCGGCCGGCGCGAGCATCCCGTACCAGCCCTCGACGACGAAGTCGGCGACGCCGGTCTCCTTGACCGTCGGCACGTCGGGCAGCACCGCCGAGCGCTTCGAGCCGGTGACGGCCAGCGGCGCGAGCTTGCCCGAACGGATCTGCGGCAGCGACGTCGACAGCGAATCGAACATCACGCCGACCTCGCCGCCCATCATCGCCGTCACGGCCGGGCTGCTGCCCTTGTACGGTACGTGGGTCATCTTGATGCCGACCATCGAATCGAACAGCTCGACCGCCAGGTGGCTGGTATTGCCGTTGCCGGCCGACGCGTACGTGATCTTGCCCGGCTCGGCCTTGGCGGCCTGCACGAGCTGCGTCAGCGTCTTCACCTCGGGCAGCGCCGGACTGGCGACGATGACCAGCGGCAGCGTGGCCACCAGCGACACCGGCGCGAAGTCCTTGCGCGTGTCATACGGCAGCTTGCTGTACATCGACGGATTGATCGTGTGCGCGGCCAGCACCATGATGTACGTGTAGCCGTCGGGCTTGGCGCGCGCCAGCAACTGCGTGGCGATCGTGCCGCCGGCGCCGGCCCGGTAGTCGAGCAGCACCGGCTGGCCGAACTTCTCGTGCAGCTTCTGCGACAACGGCCGCGCCAGCATGTCGGCGCTGCCGCCCGGCGGATAAGGGATCAGGATCGTGATCGGACGCGACGGGAACGGCTCCTGCGCCAGCGCCGGAGCGGCCGCCGCGCCGACGAACCCCAGCACCCCGACGGCGGCCAGGCCCGCCATCCGCCGACGCAGCACGGCGCGGCGGCCGAGCGGGACCGACGGACATCGCGGCGCAGACACCGACAGGGAAGGCGACGAAGGATCGAAGCGATCGGACGCAGGCATCTGCGGGGGTCTCCTGGCATGGAATGGCGATGGCGCCGGGCGGCGCAGACGCCAGCGTAACACCGACGCCGGTCCCCCCGAAAACGGCCCGCGGCGGCGGACCGGCGCGCGCCGGCCGGCTCCCCTGGCCCCGGCCCCCGACTCCCCGGCGGCATCGGACGAGCGCGACCGGCCCGCCGCCGGTGATGCCCGGCGCGCGCCGTCGCTAAGCGGCGGTCGGCTCGGCCACCGGCTCGACGCGCGACGACGCGCCCTTGCCGTCGCCGAGGATCCACTGCGCGGCCTTCTCGGCGATCATCAGCGTCGGGCTGCAGGTATTGCCGCTGGTGATCGTCGGCATCACGCCGGCGTCGATCACGTGCAGGTTGTCGATGCCGATGACCTTGAGCCGCGCGTCGACGACCGCCATCGGATCGTCGGGCAAACCCATCTTCGTCGTGCCGACCGGATGGAAGATCGTCGTCGCGATGTCGCCGGCCAGGCGCGCCAGGTCCTCGTCGGACTCGTACTGCACGCCGGGCTTCAGCTCGCTGGGCCGGTAGCGGCTCAGCGCCGGCTGCGCCATGATCCGCCGCACGACGCGCAGGCTGTCGGCCGCGACCTGGCGATCTTCGTCGGTCGACAGGTAGTTCGGCGCGATCGCCGGCGCCTGCGTGAAATCCGGGCTCTTGATCTGGACGGTGCCGCGGCTGCCGGGACGCAGGTTGCAGACGCTGGCCGTGATCGCCGGATACGTGTGCAGCGGCTCGCCGAACGCGTCGAGCGACAGCGGCTGCACGTGGAACTCGATGTTCGGAAAACGATAGGCATCGGACGTGCGCGTGAACGCGCCGAGCTGCGACGGCGCCATGCTCATCGGGCCGGACCGGCGCAGCAGGTATTCGAGACCGATCGACAGCTTGCCGCGCATCGTCGAGGCCAGCGCGTTCAGCGTGCGGCCGCCGTCCACCGAATAGACGGTGCGGATCTGCAGGTGATCCTGCAGGTTGGCGCCGACGCCGGGCAGGTCGCGCACGACGTCGATGCCATGGCGGCGCAGCAGCGCCGCCGGCCCGACGCCGGACAGTTGCAGCAGTTGCGGCGAGCCGATGGCCCCGGCGCACAGCAGCACGCCGCGCGTGGCCTTGACCACGCGCCGGCTGCCGGCGACGACGACTTCGACGCCGCTGCACACGGTCCGGCCGTCGGCGCCCGTCTCGAACAGCAGCCGCGACGCCTGCGCGCGCGTCCACAGCGTGAAGTTCTTGCGCGCCATGCAGGTCGGCCGCAGGAAGGCCTTGGCCGTGTTCCAGCGCCAGCCGCCCTTCTGGTTGACCTCGAAATAGCCGACGCCTTCGTTGGTGCCGACGTTGAAATCGCTGGTGCGCGGGATGCCGGCCTGCTCGGCGGCGTCGGCGAACGCATCGAGGATCTCCCAGTGCAGCCGCTGCTTCTCGACGCGCCACTCGCCGGACGCGCCGTGCAGCGCCGACGGACCGCCGTGGTAGTTCTCGTGCGCCTTGAAATAAGGCAGCACGTTGCGCCAGTTCCAGCTCTCGTCGCCGAGCAGTTCGGCCCAGTGGTCGTAGTCGGCGGACTGGCCGCGCATGTAGATCATGCCGTTGATGCTCGAGCAGCCGCCCAGCGCCTTGCCGCGCGGATAACGCAGCGTGCGTCCGTTCAGCCCGGCATCCGGCTCGGTCTGGTACAGCCAGTCGGTCCGCGGATTGCCGATGCAGTACAGGTAGCCGACCGGGATGTGGATCCACGGATGATTGTCGGAACCGCCGGCTTCGAGCAGCAGCACTCGGCGCGTCGGGTCGGCGGTCAGTCGGTTGGCCATCAGCGCGCCGGCGGTGCCGGCGCCGACCACCACGTGGTCGAAACTTAGTGTCTCTGTCATTGTCGTGTCCTCGCGTGCGGGTGCCCGATCGGTCGCGACCATTGTGGCGCAGCGCCGACGCAGCGACCAGTGAGTTTGCGAAAGCCCTGATATAAGCTGTGCAAATATGAGACCCGTGGCCGATCTCCAACTGCTGCGCACGTTCGTCGCGATCGCCCGCTCGGGCAGCCTGTCGGCGGCCTCGCGGCGGCTGCATCTGAGCCAGCCCGCGCTCAGCCTTCAGCTCAAGGCGCTGACGGGCCAGACCGGGCTGGCGCTGTTCAGCCGCAAGGCGCGCGGCCTGCAGTTGACGGCCGAAGGCGGCGCGCTGTTGCCGCATGCGCAGCGCGTGCTGGCCAGCGTCGACGACTTCAACGCCGCGGTCGGCCGGCTGCACCGGACGCTGCGCGGCACGCTGCGGATCGGCACGATCCTCGATCCGCCGTTCATCCGGCTCGGCGCGTTCCTGAAGCGGCTGGTCGAGATCGCGCCGCAGGTCGAGATCGAATGCGCGCAGGCGATGAGCGGTACGGTGCTCGACCTGGTCCGGGACGGCGCGCTGGACGTCGGCTTTCATCTGCAGACCAGGGACGAACCGGCCGATCCGGCGATCGCGTCGACGCGGCTGATCGATTTCTCGTATTTCGTCGTCGCGCCGCCGGGCTGGGAGAGTGCCGTGCACGGGCGCGACTGGGCCGGGCTGGCCGAACTGCCGTGGCTGGCGACGCCGGCGCAGTCCGCGCATCACCGGCTGCAGGCACGGCTGTACGGGCCCGGTTCGCTGACCGGACTGACGCCGCGCCGGGTCGCGCGGGTCGACCAGGAAGCGACGATGACCGATCTGGTGAAGTCCGGTGTCGGACTATCGCTGATGCGCGATTCGATCGCGCTGGCCGAGAGCCAGGCGCACGGGCTGGTGATCGCCGATCAGGTCAGCCTCGCGTGCTCGCTGCATTTCGTGCACCAGGCGGCGCGGTGCGACGATCCGGTCATCGCGACCGCGCGCCAGGCGCTGGCGGGAGCATGGGAAACGCCGGTCGACGGCTGATCGCTCGCCGCCCGCGCATCGATTCGACGCCGCTGTCAGCCCTTGTCCGGCGCGCCGTCACGCAGCTTGTGGCGCAACTGGGCCCAGCGCTCGCCGATCTCGTTCTTCCAGCCGTCGAACTTCTCGCGCCATTCGTCCTTCTGGCGCTCGCGCAGCACCCGGCGCGCCTCGGTGACCGCGGCCTCCTGCGCGTCCTTGACGGCATCGACCTCGGCCTGCACGGCGGCGGCGGGTCTGCGCAGCACGACGGCATTCATCTGGGTGGCGATCCCGTCGATCACTTCGACGGCCGGTTCGCGCGCCAGCACCAGCAACGCCGTCGCGCCGGCCGGCACGGCCACGCCCATCTGTTCGAGCAGCGCCACCCGCGCCTCGGTGGCGTCGAGCGACCAGGCGCCGCCGAGCAGCGCGCCGGACAAACCGCCTAGCAGCACGCCCAACGGGCCGCCGAGCACGCCGATCAACGCGCCGAGCAGGCTGCCGTCGATCGAGCCGCTGGCCGTGGCGCCATCACCGAAGCCATCCTTGATGCGCAACGTACCGTCCGGCTGGCGTTCGACGACCGCGGCCGACGCGATGTCGACGCGGCCGGCCAGACCGGCCTGCTTGATCTCGCTGAGCGCCTGATAGGCGAGGGCTTGTTGATCGAATGACAACAGGATGACGTTCGCTTCCATCGGGCGGCTCCCTGATCGTTGAGTGATGATCGTCCGATATGCGGTACCGCGGCCGAACCCTGGCGGCGATGCGCGACCGGATCCCTGCCTGGTCGACGCCATCGCCGGAACATTTCAGTCCCGGCTCAGCGCGAGGATCAGCCCACGTACGGGTTGTCGGGCGAGGTGATCGGCAGCTTGTGCGACAGCGCGCGGTCGCGCTCGGCCTTCACTTCGGCGCGGGTCTTGTGCGATTCGACTTCGGGCGCGTTGGCGACGCGGTCTTCCGGGTATTGGCCGGGCACGATGTGCGTGCTGGCCTCATAGGCGCGACGTTCGGCCTGGACCTGCGCGCGCGTCACCGTCGAGGCGAACGGTTGCTGGTTCCACGGCACCTGCTCGTCGACCAGTTCACCGGCGTGGACGGCACCGACACCGACGGTCAGCAGGGTTCCCAGGGCAATGGCAGCGAATTTGGATGACATCGAGGACTCCTTGTTCTTCGTGAGTTCGGGCAGCGATGTGCTGTGCGATGTCGAAATTCTATGCCTCGGCAACTATTGCCGAAATGCGAAAACCGGCAACCTGAGGTTTCCTGAAACCCGCCAGAAGACGCGGACGATCCGTCAAAACGCAAGCGGCGGCGGATGCGCGAACCCGCCGGCCCGCGGACGCGCGAACCGGCCAACCCGCGGATGCGCCGCCCGTCAGCGCATCGCCGCCCCGTAGACGGCGGCGGTGTCGGCGATCATCACTCGCGACTGCCATGGCCTGCCCGTCGCGATCGCCGGCTCCAGGTATCGCGCCCACAACGCCGGCAGCGCGTAGTTGCCGATCGTGGTGCTCGCGCCGACGCGAACCGACGCGGCCTGCGCATCGGCATCGAGCACGACGCGCGCGAGCGCGGCCGCTTCGTCGAGCAGGGCCGGCGCGCGCGGCAGCAACGCCTGGCCGTTGCCGTTCAACGACAGCCGCCTGCCGACGCGATCGAACAAACGCAGCGACAGCAGGCGCTCGAGTTCGTTGATGGCCGTGCTGCGGGCCACGGCGATGGCCGCGCTCGGCGCATCGACGCGGGTGCAGGCGATCCGCCAGGCGGGTGTGCGTCCGCTGGCGCTGGCCACGCTGCTGTTCGCGTGGCTGGTGGCGGGCGGCGCGCTGATCAATCGGCCGGAGCGTCTGCTACGATGGGCGCCACCCGAGGCGCCCTCCGGAGGAGACACTGATGAGCAGCCCATTGCCCGACCCCACGCGCGCCTATTGGCCCGCCGACACCTCCGAGCCGATCGTCGATCTCAGCAGCGGCGCGGCGTTGCGCCGCTCGGCCGGCCGGCCCCCCGATCGCACGGCCCTGGTCGAAATCGTCCCAACCGGGATGCCATCGCTAAGCGGCGCGTCGGACACGGCCCGGCGCTGGACTTATGCGCAGTTGCTGGCCGAGGCCGAACAATGCGCGCGCTGGCTGGGCACGCGCTTCGAACCCGGCGAGCGGATCTGCGTGTGGGCGCCGAACCTGCCCGAGTGGATGATCCTGCAGTACGGCGTCGCGCTGGCCGGCATGGTCCTGGTGACCGCCAATCCGGCCCTGCGCGCGCCCGAACTCGCTTATGTGCTGCGCCAGTCGCGCTCGCGCGCGATCTTCCACACCGCGGCCTTTCGCGGCACCGACATGAGCGCGATCGTGCGCGAGGTGGCCGGCGACTGCTGGACGTTCTGCTTCGCCGACTGGGATCGCGTGGTGCGCGCCCATGACGGCGACGGCGCGCTGCCCGACGTCGATCCCGGCTCGCCGGCCCAGATCCAGTACACGTCGGGCACCACCGGCGATCCGAAGGGTGCGTTGCTGCATCACCGGGGCCTGGTCACGAACGCCAGCCTGGTCGCGCGGCGGGCGCACGTCGACCGGTCGGTGATGATCAGTCCGATGCCGCTGTTCCACACCGGCGGATCGGTGCTCAGTTCGCTCGGCGCGGTCGTCACCGCCTCGACCCTCGTGCTGCCGCTGCTGTTCGACCCCGAACTGATGCTGCAGGCCATCGAGCGCGAGCGTTGCGATTTCGCATCCGGCGTGCCGACCATGCTGTTCGCGATGCTCGAGGTCCAGCAGCACAAGCGCTACGACCTCGATACGCTGCGCACGACGCAGACCGGCGGCGCGCCGGTCCCTCCCGAGCTGCTGCGGCGTGTCGAGACCGCGTTCGGCTGCGATCTGCTGGCCGTGTACGGCGAGACCGAAGCCAGCCCGGTCATCACCCAGACCGCGCCCGAGGACGGCTTCGAGGACAAGAGCGAAACCGCCGGCCGGCCCCTGCCCCAGGTCGAGGTGCGGATCGCGGATCCGTCGACCAACGAGGTCCTCGCGGTCGGCGCCCAGGGCGAGATCCAGGCGCGCGGCTACCAGGTCATGATCGAGTACTTCGACAAGCCGCAGGCCACCGCCGACACCGTCACGCCCGACGGCTGGCTGCGCACCGGCGATCTCGGCACGATGGACGCACGCGGCTACGTGAAGGTCACCGGGCGGCTCAAGGACATGATCATCCGCGGCGGCGAGAACATCTACCCGGCCGAGATCGAGGCCCGGCTCATCGAGCATCCGAAGATCGTCCAGGCGGCGGTCTTCGGCGCGCCCGATCCGCGGTGGGGCGAGATCGTCTGCGCGGTGCTCCAGTGGCGCGAAGGCCAGGCGCCCACGGTGGGCGAGCTGCGCGAGCATCTGGCAAGCAGCCTATCGCCGCAGAAGATGCCGGCGCGCTGGCTGGCCTGCACCCATCTGCCGCTGACCGGCTCGGGCAAGATCCAGAAGTTCCGGCTGCGCGAGATGCTGGCCGAAGGAGCGCTGACGCCGCTGGCGGATTGAGTCCGGGCCCGCGCCGCGGCGCGCTACGGCACACCACGCGACGGCCTGCGACGGCACGCCGCGCCAACCGCGCCGGCCGCGCCAGCCGCTCCCGGGCCGGCGGCGGACGGCCGATCGAAGCGCAGCGCGACTACGTCAGCGCGTTCCCGCTGTCCCGAGGCCCGGCCGTCGACGCATCGCGCGACTCGGCGGCCGCCAGGAACTTGCCGATTTCATCGAGCGCCTCGCGGGCCGCCGTCAACTCCGGGTTGAACAGCTGCCAGACGTGGACCATGCGATCCCAGGATTGGAGCCGGGCCGGCGAGCCGGCCGCACGCGCGCGATTGACGTAGCGCCGGCCATCGTCGCGCAGCATCTCGCTCTCGCTGACTTGCACCAGCACCGGCGGCAGTCTCGACAGGTCGCCATAAACGGGCGAGACGATCGGGTCGCGCGGGTTGATGCGGGTCTGCAGCCAGCCGAACCACAGCAGTATCGCCCTCGGCACCTTGGCCAAGGCCCCGAAGGCCGGCCCCAGCATGGGGTCGCTGCGCAGGTTCGACTTCAGGCTGGGGCTGCCGCTGGTGCTGTCGGTGGACGGCGATAGCGCCACCGCCGCATCGGGCGCACGCAAACCCTGGTCACGCACCCACGCGATCAACGACAGCGTGAGGTTACCCCCGGCCGAATCGCCGGCGACGAACACCGTTCGCGCCGGCCCGGCGCCGTCCGGGCCGTTCGCCAGCAGCCAGCGGTAGGACCGCCGGCAATCCTCGATGCCGGCCATGCGCGAATGCTCGGGCATCAACCGATAGTCGATCGCGAGCACCGCGCCGCCGGTGATCTTCGACAGAGTGCTGGTGAGCGCGCGGTGGCTCCTGGGACTACCCAGCATGTACGCGCCGCCGTGGATGTACAGCATCCGGCGCGCGCCATCGACGCCCGGCGCCAGCACCCACTCGGCGGCCACGCCATCACAGTCGACCGGCTCGAACGCGACGTCGAAATCGCGGCCGGCCGACAGATCGTCCATGGCCTTGCGCAGGGCCGCGAGGCGCTCCCGTCTCGATCCGCGCCGCGACGATTGGTTCATCTTCGCCAGCGACGCCAGCACGGACTTCAGTTCGTCGTCCGTTTGCGCGCCGCTGGCGAAATGTTCGCCCGCGGGCCGATCGAAGGCCGACAGATCCTTGCCGCGCAGGTGGAAGGCCGCGATCAGCCACAGCGCCACGCCCAGCCAGAACAGGCCGAACAAGCTGGCGAAGAACAAGAACGACAAGAAGAACATGCTGCTTCCTCAAAGACACGCTTTGTTCCGGGCGGCCGCCCCCGGTGCGGCCACACAAGATGCGACCGTTCGGAGGCCGAGCGCATTTCGGCCGTGCCCGAAAGACGCTCGGCCTCTGTTCAGTCCTGCTTCGCGCCCGAGATCTTCACGAGCTTCTCGATGATGGGTGCGCTGGCATCGAAATCGCGCTTGAACTCCGCCGCGCCGCCCTGGACGGAATCGAGTCCGAAGACCTGCAGGCGCGCCTTCAGCGCCGTCGACCGGATCGCGGCGATCGATTCCTTCTCGAGTCTGTCCACGATCGCCTTGGGCGTTCCGGCCGGAGCCAGCAGCGTGAACCACGCGACCGTGTTGAACTCGGGATCGGGGAATCCCGACTCGGCCATGGTCGGCACGTCGGGCAGATCCGGCAGCCGCTTCGGCCCCATCACCGCGATCACGCGCACCTTACCCGACTTCAGGAACGGCAGCGCCGGCCCGAGCGTCCCCATGCCCCATGGCACGTTACCGGCAGCCAGATCCTGGATGTAGGGCCCTTCGCTCTTGTAGGGCACGTGCGTCATGCCCAGGTCGCGAGACTGATTCAGGTAGGCGCTCATCAGATGGCCCGCCGAGCCGGTGCCGTAGGAACCGTAGTTGAGGCGGCCCTTGTTCTCCTTGGCCCAGGCCATGAACTCCTTCATGTTGTGGACCGGAACGTTCGAATTGACGGTCAGCAGCAGACTGGTGGCCGCGATCTCGCTGATGAACGCGAAGTCCTTGCGCACGTCGTACGGCACCTTGGAGAACATGTGCTGGACGTAGAAGATCGGCGTGGAATAAGCGAGCAGTACCGTGTAACCGTCGGGCGGCGCATTCGCGACCGCCTGCGTGCCGATCATGCCGGAGGCCCCGGTGCGATTGTCGACGACGAAAGTCTGCTTGAGTCGCTTGCCCAGTTCCTCGGCCATGACCCGCCCGACGATATCGGTAGCACCGCCGGGCGCCGCCGGAATCACCATCGTGATCGGCTTGCTCGGCCACTCCTGGGCTGCGGCAAAGGTCGTGACCAGCAACGCGGCGCTGACGAGGGCCGCTCGCAGACCATTGATGAATCCCATCCATCCCTCCGGATCTTGACAGCGCACGGCCCGATGCCGGCGCGAAAAGTGTATAGGGTGGCTTGGTTCGCCGGTCTTGGATATCGGGGTAATACCCCGCATCGCCTGCAGGCACGCGCATGCCGGGCGCGTCGGCGGGAGGATCCTGTACCAGGCCGGCCTGGCGAATCGGCGTCGGAAGAACCGTTCCTGTCCCCGGGGCCCAAGCGATGGCGGCCGCGCGGGCTTCCCCTCGCGAGCGATTGTATGATCGCCCCTCGTCAACGAGTTCCCGATACGACGCGGTGAAATGGACTCCCCCGCCGAAATAGCCATCGCACGCCGCAACACCCGCGTCCAATGGCTGGCCGTGTCGTCGATACTTTGCGTGATCGTCGGCTTCTGGATGCTGCGCGGCTCACCCTCTGCAGCGGACCTCGAAACCGCGATGAGCCCGAGCGCCGCGTCTCGCGGGGCCGGCTGGCTGTCGATCGTCTTCGGCGGCCTCTGCGCGCTCTGGGCCGTCTGGCGGCTGCGAGACAAGCGCCCCGGGCTGATCATCGGATCGGAGGGATTGAGCGACCACTCCAACATCACTTCGGTCGGTTTCATTCCCTGGTCCGATATCCAGCGCATCGAGGGCATGATCACCAACCGGCAGCCGATGCTGCTGGTCCACGTCCACGACCCCGCACCGTATCTCACCCGCGGCTCGTCACTGGAACGGACGCTGCGCAGGGCGAACTGGCGCGCCTGCGGCACGCCGATCGTGATTGCCGTGCATGCGCTGCAGATGCGAGGCGATCTGCTGCAGGCGCAGATTCAGGACAGGCTCGACCGTTATCGGGCCGATCGAGGCCTGGAACAGCGCGACGCATAGCGAAAATCACGCCGCATGCCAGTTGATCACCTGCAGCCCCGGCACCCGAGCGAATTCCCGCTCGTTGCGCGTCACCAGCCGCGCCTGGTGCCTTAGCGCAGTCGCCGCGATCAACAGATCGTACGGGCCGATCGGCGTGCCCTGCCGTTCCAGCGCCGAGCGAACGCTGGCGGCCTGTTCCGCGCAGGCAGCGTCGAAATCCAGGATTCGCAACGGGCGCAGCAAGGTCTGCAAGGCGAACAGACGCAGTTGCGCCGCTTCAGCAGGCAGCCGCGACAAGCCGTATCGCAGTTCGTAAACGACGATCGCCGGAACAGCAATCTCGGACGGCGGCAATCCCTGCAATCGAGGCACCACCTGGGGATCGCCACGGAAGTAATAGCTGATCGTGTTGGTGTCGAGGACGACCATGATCAGAAATCGACGCGAGCGACATCCTGCCCTGCCGGCGGCAACTCTTCCCGCAACGGGAAATCACGAAACGCTCCGGCCAGCGCCACGCAGTCCGCCGGCCAGGCATCGCGGGCGTGCTGTCGGATCAACTCGGCAACCCAGCGGCTCTTGGACATGCCGCTGGCCTGCGCAGCCTGGGTCAACAGCGCGTCGGTGGATTCGTCGAGGTAGAGGGTGATCTGGGACATGACGGCGCTCTCAAAGCACGTATATGCCCAATTATACTTTATGCAACCGAACAGGACAGGCTTCGGAAAAGCCACACCGAACGCCGAACGAGAACGCGGCGCGGCAGACGACCTGCCGGCTCATCCTCCGAAGCCCGGCGCGAGCCTCTCGCGCAAATACGCGACGAATACCGAGACCGCCTTCGGTACGTGCGGCGAATAAGGCCGCACTGCGAAGATCCGGTCCGCGAACGCGTCGACCGGCCGCCAACCCGGCAGCACCACCACCAGCTCGCGCCCGCGCAGCGCCTGCTGCGCCGAGAAATCGGGCAGCATCGCGATGCCCAGGCCGGCCAGCGCGGCGTCGCGCAATGCTTCGCTGTTGTTGGCGGCGAAGCTTCCCGACACGGCGACCGTGCGCGCGGCCGGCTCGCGCGCGGCGGCCTTGCCCCGCCCTCCGGCGTTGGCCGGTTGCAGGCGCCACTCGACCCGTCGCTCGCCGCGCGGATAGAACAGGCAGTCGTGCGCGGCCAGGTCTTCGGGCTGGCGCGGCGCGCCGCGCCGCTTCAGATAACCGGGGTGCGCGACCAGCAGCGTTTCGCTGCGGCACAGTTCGAGCGCGACGTGCGTATCCGGCACCATCGCCGAATGGCGGATCGCCAGGTCGAAACCATCGCGCGACAGGATGCGGATGCGGTCCGACAGATCCAGCTCGATGCGGATGCCGGGGTAAGCGCGAAGGAACTCGGCGATCCGGGGCACGATCTGCTGGCGCCCCAGCGCGACGGCGGTCGTCACGCGCACCAGCCCGCGCGGCGCGGCGCTGGCGGCGCCCAGGCCGGTGAAGCTGGCGGCGATGTGCTCGAACGAGCCGCTCAGTTCGTCGACCAGCGATCGGCCGGCCTCGGTCAGCCGCATGCTGCGCGTCGTGCGCTGCACGAGTTGCACACCCGCCGCCTGTTCGAGCTCGGCGATGCGCTGGCTCATCGCGGCCTTGCTGATCCGCAGCCGCGCGGCGGCTGCCGTGAAGCTGCCCTGCTCGGCCAGCACGGTCAACGCATGCAGGTGCGCCCACAACGATTCGACTTGCGTCCGATCCATCCGGCAATTATTCACTGTCGTGAACAATGAATTCAAGGCGCCGGCATAGACCCGCGCAGCGCGAGCGGCGAGACTGTCGCCTGCGATCGCTGCCGACGCGCGCAGCCCGACGCCCGCCGCGCGCCGTGCGATCCCCGCGCCCCGTCCCCGCCCCGGCGGGCGAGCGGCCGGTCCGGTACGCAGCCCGATCACCTGACATCATCGACACGAGACGACACGATGCCCACTCCGCAGCTCATCAATCACTACATCGACGGCCAGCGCCATTCGAACCCCGACTGCGCGACGCAGCCGGTGACCAATCCGGCGACCGGCGCGATCACCGGCACTGTCCAACTGGCGACCAACGGCGACGTCGATCGCGCGGTCGCCGCCGCGCAGGCCGCGTTCCCGGCCTGGGCCGATACGCCGCCGATCCGCCGCGCGCGCGTGCTGTTCAAGTTCCTTCAGTTGCTGAACGAACACCGCGACGACCTGGCGCGCGCGATCACTGCCGAGCACGGCAAGGTCTTCACCGACGCGCAGGGCGAAGTCACGCGCGGCATCGACATCGTCGAGTTCGCGTGCGGGATCCCGCAACTGCTGAAGGGCGACTTCACCGACCAGGTGTCGACCGGCATCGACAACTGGACGATCCGCCAGCCGCTGGGCGTGGTCGCCGGCATCACGCCGTTCAACTTCCCGGTGATGGTGCCGATGTGGATGTTTCCGGTCGCGCTGGCGGCCGGCAACACCTTCGTGCTCAAGCCGAGCCCGCTCGACCCGAGCCCGTCGCTGATGATCGCCGACCTGCTGGCCGAGGCCGGGCTGCCCGCCGGCGTGTTCAACGTCGTGCAGGGCGACAAGACGGCCGTCGACGCGCTGCTCGCGCATCCGGACGTCAAGGCGGTCAGCTTCGTCGGCTCGACGCCGGTCGCCAACGCGATCTACGAGACCGGCGCGCGCCACGGCAAGCGCGTGCAGGCGCTCGGCGGCGCGAAGAACCACATGGTCGTGATGCCCGATGCCGACATCGACCAGGCCGTCGACGCGCTGGTCGGCGCCGGCTACGGATCGGCCGGCGAGCGCTGCATGGCGATCAGCGTGGCCGTGCTGGTCGGCGACGTGGCCGACCGCCTGGTGCCGAAGCTGGTCGAACGCGCACGCACGCTGAAGGTGCTCGACGGCATGAACCTGGACGCCGAGATGGGTCCGATCGTCACCGACGCCGCGCGCCAGCGGATCAGCGGCTACATCGACGTCGGCGTCGCCGAAGGCGCCGAGCTGCTGGTCGACGGCCGCGGCTTCGACGGCAGCCGCGCCGGCTCGGACTGCGCGAGCGGCTTCTGGCTCGGCGGCACGCTGTTCGACCACGTCACGCCCGAGATGCGGATCTACAAGGAAGAGATCTTCGGCCCGGTGCTCGCCTGCGTGCGCGTCAAGGACCTGAAGTCGGCGGTCGAGCTGATCAACGCGCACGAGTTCGGCAACGGCGTCGCCTGCTTTACGCGCGACGGCAACGTCGCCCGCGAATTCAGCCGGCGCATCCAGGTCGGCATGGTCGGCATCAACGTGCCGATCCCGGTGCCGATGGCCTGGCACGGCTTCGGCGGCTGGAAGCGTTCGCTGTTCGGCGACACCCACGCTTATGGCGAGGAAGGCGTGCGCTTCTACACGAAGCAGAAGTCGATCATGCAGCGCTGGCCCGAGAGCATCGGCAAGGGCGCCGAGTTCGTGATGCCGACGGCCAAGTGACCGGCGACGCGCCCCGATCGCCTTCGTCAGGGGCGCGCGTCAGCCCTTCCTTGCCCGCGTCGCCAACCAAGTGTCCAACCGGTTCGCGAAGGCGCGCCGGTCGCTGTCCGAGTAGGCGGCCGGACCGCCGGTGACCAGGCCGTTGCTGCGCAGCCCGTCCATGAAATCGCGCATCGACAATCGCTCGTCGATGTTGCGCGTGTCCAGCAGGTCGCCGCGAGGCTCGATGACGGTGGCGCCGATGGCGATCACCTTGGCCGCGAGCGGCACATCGGCGGTAATGACCAGATCCCCCGCCCGCACGGCCTCGATGATGTGGCGATCAGCGACGTCGAAGCCGGACGGCACCTGCCGGGCGCGAATATAGGGGGACGGCGGCACCGTCAGCATCTGGTTGGCAACGAACGTCACCAACACCCCGGTGCGACGGGCGGCGCGATACAGGATCTCCTTGACGGCAACGGGACAGGCGTCGGCGTCGATCCAGATCTGCATCGGCTGGGCGGCCCCGGCGGGCGTGGTGATGTCGGAAGGCACCCGCGATCATCGCACAGCGGAGCGATTGACACAGGATGTCTCACGCCAGCTCCCGGCCCTTGAGTTCGGGGATGAGGAACAGCGTGGCCGCCATGTCGAGCAAGTAGATCGCGGCGAGCAGGGCAATGGCGACCTGGAACGAATAGGCGCTCACCAGCGCACCGACCACCACCGGTCCCAGGCCGCCGACACCGCGGCCGACGTTGAACAGCACGTTCTGGGCCGTCGCCCGCGCCTCGGTCGGATAGGCTTCCGACATCAGCGCGCCGTAGCCCCCGAGCATGCCGTTGACGAACATGCCCAGCACCGCCCCGGCCCACAGCATCTGCACCGGATCGGTGAGCTGCGAGTACAGCAGGACCATGACGACCGCGCCGGCCTGGAACAGCAGGAAGCTGGGCTTGCGGCCGATCCGGTCGGCGAGCTGGCCGAAGACGAAGATGCCGGCCATCATCCCGAGGACGGTCACGGCGGTCCACATCGCCGACTTGGTCAGGTCGAAGCCCAGTTGCCTGGCCAGGAAACTCGGCATCCAGATCATGATCCCGTAGTAGCCGAAATTCTGCACCGAGCAGAGCACCACGATGCCCGCGCTGACCTTGGCGGCGGCCTTGTCCTTGACCAGCAGCTTGAACGCCTGCGCCTTCGACGGCTTTCTGGCGGCGCTGCGCACGAAGACCTCGGGCTCGTGCAGCCTGTGGCGGATGAACCCGGCGATGAACGCGGGCAGCACGCCGACCAGGAACATGCCGCGCCAGCCGATCAGCGGCAGCAGCAGCGGCGTCAGCAGCGCCGCGCCCAGCACGCCGACCTGCCATCCGAGCGCGACGTAGGACGACACGCGCGCCCGGTATCGGGCCGGCCACGCCTCCGCCGCCAGCGCCATGCCGATGCCGAACTCGCCGCCGAGGCCGACGCCGGCGATGGTGCGGTAGACCAGCAGATCCCGGTAGCCCTGCGCGAACGCGCACAGCCCGGTGAAGACCGCGAACAGCATGATGGTCCACGCGAGCACGCGCACGCGGCCGAAGCGGTCGCTCAGCGCACCGAACACGATGCCGCCGGCCACGGCGCCGATCAGGGTCCAGGTCACCAGCGAGCCGGCCTGGCCCGGCGTCAGGTGCAGGTCGGCGGAGATCGCCGACAGCATGAAACCCAGGATCAGCAGGTCGAAGCCATCCATCGCGTAGCCGACCGCGGAGCCCGCCAGCGCCTTCCAGCCATAACCATCGACTTCGTTCGTGCCCGCGTTCGCCATACGTCGCCTACGCTCCGAGGAGCCATTGGATTGAGCCAGGCACGGTGGCCGCCGCCCGGTGCCTCAATGCTTGTGGTCGTGCATGGGGTCGTGCTGATGCCCGGCCTGCCCGGCGTCCGATGAATTCAGCGGCCGGACCGGAACATCGAGCTGAACCGTCTGGCGGTCACCGTTCGCCGCCTGGAACGTCAGCGTCAGCGGCACCGTCTCGCCCGCCTTGATCTGCTGCTTCAGGTCCATCAGCATGATGTGATAACCGCCGGACTTCAGATCGACCGGCTTGCCGGCCGGCAACGGCAGCGAGGTGACGGCGTGCATCTTCATCACGTCGCCGTCCATCGTCATCTGATGGACCTCGACGGCGGGCGTGACCGGCGAACTGGCCGCCACAAGCTGCGTCTCCTTGTCGGCGATCAGGCGCATGAACACGCCGGTGGCCGACTGCTTGGGCACCGTTGCCCGCACCCAGGCATCCTTGACCTGCACCTGCGCCTGTACGGCGGCGGCATACGTGAAAACCACCGCGATCGCGGCCAGATACGCGATACGTCGCATCATCTCTCTCCTATCGGTTGAACGGTGCGGAATCCGCACCGGACGGACGCGGCACGAAATGCGATCTGCGCATCCGGCCGTCGTCGATGGCGTCGACCACCGCGCGCCCCGAGGGCGCGACGATGGCGAAAACGAATCAGGATGGCATCGGCGGAGCGCGGGCCCACGCACGGGACCAGGCGTGGGACGTGCGGGCCGAACGAAAAAAGCGCGGCGGCATCGACGGCCACGGCGGAGCCGGCACGGACACGGCGAGACCGAGCGGCGGCAGGACCTTGGCCAGATGCACCGAGCAATAAGGGCAATCGTCGACGTGCACGGCGCCGGAAGACCGGCCGGATGATTTGTCGCCGTTCTCACGGCTCGACTCGACGACCCGGACACCGCCTTCGGCGCACAGGGTCACCCGGGCCGACGAGCCGTCGGCGGCGGCCAATGCGCGCGACACCGACGGCGCCGCAGCGACCATCAGCATCGACATCAGCGCCAGCCAGGCGAGCATGCGGAGCGGTCTCACGCGGCGGATTCTAGCGGGAAACCTCGGCGGCCGGGCAGCCGTCACGCGTGGCGTGCGCATCCGAATCCCGCATTCACGCCGACGTCCGCGGGCCGGCCGTCGCCGGGCGAATCCCGAGGTGCCGGAGCAGTCGGCTCTCGGGTCCCGGCTCTGCCTCGCGAGCCGACGCGCGGCGCGGTACCGGAATCTGTTCGACTTCCGGCCGCTCAACCGTTCTTCGACGCCGCCATCTGCTTGAGCATCAATTGCCGCAACAGCGCGTGCGCCGGATCGGCGTTGTGCCGCGGGTGCCAGGCGAGCAACAGCGGCTCGGGCTCGACCGCGAAGGCCAGCGGCAACACCTTCAACCCCACCGACGCCGCCATCGCGCGGGCCATGCGCTCGCCGAGGATGGCCACGAGATCGGACCGGGCCGCCACCAGCGCCGCGATGTTGGCCTGCGGCACGGTCAGCACGACCTCGCGCGCCAGGCCCAGCGCGGCCAGGGCGTCGTCGACCGGCGACGGTGCGCCGGGCCGGCGCTGCACGTCGACGTGCAGTTGCGCCGACAGCCGCTTCGCCGTCACGGCCCGCGTGCCCAACGGATGATCGTGCCGCACCACCACGACGGGCTTCAGATCCATCAGGTGCAGCGTCTGCACCTCGGGCTCTCGCGGAAGGAAATGCCTGAGGTCCAGATCGATGCTGCCGTCGCGCAGCGTGGCGTCCTCCTCGGCCGTCTCCGGCAGGAAACGCAGCGTGGCCAGCGGCATGATCTGTCGCAGCGCCAGCGTCAACGAGGCGCCGAACGAGATCGAAACGCCTTCCGGCGCACGCACGACGAAGACGCGCTCGAGTTGCGCCAGCTCGGCCGACTTGTCGCGCGCCAGCATCGTCCGCCCCTGGGCCATCCATCGCGCCAACGGCTCGCGCAGTTCCTGCGCCCGCGGCGTGGGGACCAGGCGGCGGCCCGCGCGCACCAGCAGCGGATCGCCGAGCGCCTCGCGCAAGCGGGTCAGCGCATGGCTGGTGGCCGGCACGCTCAGGTGCAGCCGCTCGGCGGCGCCGGTGACGCTGCCGGCCTCGAGCACGGCGTCCAGCACCCGCAAGAGATTCAGATCGATGGATTGCATATCACGCAAATATTCGTTCTGAATATTGCACTGGTCAACAAGATCCGCGATCGCGAGACTGGGGCCCTGCCGCTGAACGCCGCTGCGCTCGCGGAGCCCATAACCCGATGCGCGGATCATCATGACGCCCCCCTCGCCCCCTACGACCTTCGCCGCTCTCGTGCTGCTGCTCGTGCTGTCCGGCCTGGACCAGACCATCCTGTCCACGATGTTGCCGAGCATCGCCGCCTCGCTCGGCGGGCGCGATCTCGCGCCCTGGGTGTTCTCGGCCTACCTGATGGCCTCCACGGCCGTCATCCCCTTGTACGGCAAGCTCGCCGATCGCTTCGGCACGCGGCCGCTGCTGCTGACCAGCACCACCTTGTTCGCGCTGGGCTCGCTGGCCTGCGCCGAAGCCGGCGACATGCGCTCGCTGGTGGCGGCGCGGGCACTGCAGGGCCTGGGCGGCGGCGGGCTGATGACGCTGACGATGCTGGCCGTCGCGGCGCTCTACCCGCTGACCGAACGCGGCCGGCGCATGGGCCTGCTCGGCGCCGCCTTCGGCCTGAGCACGCTGGCGGGCCCGCTGATCGGCGCGTTGCTGCTCGACGCACTGCCGTGGACCTGGGCCTTCCTGCTGAACATTCCGGGCGCGCTGCTGGCCCTGGTGGTGCTGGCGCGGGCCGACTTCGGCGTCATGCGCTCCCATCCGATGCCGCTGGACTGGCGAGGCGCCGCGCTGCTGTCCGGCGGACTGGTCGTGCTGCTGCTCGCCATCCGCAGCGCGACCGATGCGGCGGACGGCTCGCTGCTGCCGAGGACGCTGATCGCCGCGTTGCCGGTCGGCATGCCGCCCGCTCTGCCTCTGGCGCTGGCAGCCGGTGCGATGCTGGCGGCCTGGTTGATCGTCGAGCGCCGTGCCGCCGATCCCATCGTTCATCTGGCGCTGTTCGCGCGCCGGCCGTTCGCGGTGGTTTCGCTGCTGTCGGCGCTGTCGGGCGTCATGATGTTCGCCGCCGTGGTCTTCGTACCGCTGTTCCTGCAGCAAGGGCTGGGGCTGAGTCCGACGCGCTCGGCATTGGCCACGCTGCCGCTGATGCTGGGCATCACGATCGGCGGCCAAGTCGCGGGCCGCATGCTGCGCGACGGAACGGCGCCGAGCCGCGTGACGGCCTTCGCGGCCTTGGGACTGAACCTGGGTTTCGCGCTGCTGGTGGCGGCGCTGCACTGGCTGCCGGCGCACGGCGCGCTGCCGACGAGCTTGGGCGTGGCCGTCGCGCTGGCGCCGACCGGCCTGGGGCTGGGTTTGCTGTTTCCGTTGATCAGCGTGGTCGCGCAACGCAGCGCGCCGCCGCGGCAACTGGGCATGGCCACGGCGATGCCGGTCATGCTGCGGGCGCTCGGAGGAGCGTTCGGGGTCGCGCTGTTCGGCGAACTGCTGCGCCACCACATGGCCTCGGCGATGGCGGCCGGGCTGCATTCCCGGCATGAAGCGATGCTGGCGTTCGCCGGCGGCACGGCCCGGATCGCCGGTTTCGCAGCGGCGGCGGCGCTGACCGCCTTGCTCGCTTCGCGCGGATTGGCCGGCCCGCGCCCCCGACACGGCTGAAGACCACGCGAAAACAGTCTTCCGTTCGCGGCGAACTGAAGTATGATGTTTTTAAAAATAATCATACTAAAACGCCATGGCACGCTCTCCTCGTCCCACCCGCCTCGCCCGCCGTCCCGTCGTCCTTGCGATCTGCCTGTGTTCGACCCCGGCATTCGCGCAGGCCGAACGCGAGTTGAGCGCCGTCGAGATCAAGGGCCAGTCCACCAGCGTCGCGAGCGCCGCCTTCTCGTCGACCCGACTGGATGCCGGAGAGATCCGCGAGCAGAAGGTCCAGCAGGTCCAGCAACTGTTCCGCAACGTGCCCGGCATGAACCTGAGCAACCTCGGGCTGACCGGCGTCGCCGACAACATGGTGTTGCGCGGTTTCAGCGGCGGCGGCCACGGCGGGGACATCGGCTTCGTCGTCGACGGCATCGCGCTGAACGAAGCGATGTCCCACGCCGACGGCTACGGCGACCTGAACGTCATCGTTCCGCTCGAACTGGACGACATGACGGTGTTCCGCGGCCCGGTATCGGCGCTCTACGGCAACTACAACCGCGCCGGCGTCGTCACGTTGCAGACCCGCCGTGGAGGCGAGTACCGCAACGCCGACCTGGCGATCGGCAACCACCGGACGCTGGATGCGCAATTCGCCGGCGGCTTCAAGATCGATGATCGGCAGCATCTGAATCTGGCCGCCCAGGCCTTCCGCTCGGACGGATTCCGTCCGCAGTCCGACGGCGAGCGCTACACGCTGTCGGGCCGTTACGCGCTCAAGGCCACGCCCGATCTGGAAATCGCCGTCTCGGTGCGAGCCCATCAGGCCAGCGCGAACAATCCGGGTTACCTGACCGCCGACCAGTTCTACTCGGATCCTTATGGCATCGATCGGCGAATGAAGAACGACGGTGCCCGAAAGAATTTCTATACGCTGAGGGCCGACGTCAACTACCGGTTGTCGTCCGAGCTGAAGCTGCTGACCTACCTGTACGCGACGCAGCAGGATTTCACGCGCTGGTTCACGCGCGGCGCGGCGACGGCGGCAAGCTGGTCGCAGCGCGAAGAGACCTACGATCGCGACGTCTTCGGCGCCGGCTTCAATCTGAACGGCCGGCATGCGACGGGCATCGGCACGCTGTC
This sequence comes from Burkholderiaceae bacterium, assembly GCA_047601745.1. Lineage (GTDB taxonomy): Bacteria > Pseudomonadota > Gammaproteobacteria > Burkholderiales > Burkholderiaceae_E > JAKPAM01. The sequence goes on from JASGIS010000001.1 coordinate 403,141, forward strand.
CTGGGTCGCGGGCATCGAGACGATCCGCGAGCGCACCGACTACCTGAAGTACGAGAACACCGATTTTCGTCGCCGGGTCGGCACGGCCGACTACGATCGCCAGTTCACGCTGAACAACGTCGCGGCGTTCGCCGAGGTGGGGCTGGTCGTTCACCCGCTGTTCCAGCCCACCGTCGGCATACGCCACGATCGATTCACCGGCGAGTGCCGGTTGCGCGGGCCGGAGCTGATGACCGATCCGTGTGATGCGCTGCCCGACGTCGACCACACGAGCCCGAAACTGGGCCTGCGCTCGCGCGTGCACGAACGGGTCGAACTGCGAACGAGCTGGACCGAGGGGTTCGCGCTGGCCAGCGAGATGTCGAAATACGCATTGGGCAACAGCCGCGTTTCCCCCAACATCTTTCGCCAGACGGAGATCGGCGCCAACATCAAGCTGGCTCGCGGGTTGACGGTGGACGTCGCCGCTTATCGCCTTCGATCTTCGGACGAGATCACGATGATCGCCGCCGGCGAGTACCTCAACTCCGGCAGCACGCGCCGCACCGGTGTCGAGCTCAGCGCGCTGTGGCTGCCCGCACCGAGCTTCGACCTGTCGGTCGCTTATGGCAGCGCGAACAGCCGCGTGCTGAGCAACGCCGATCCGGACCTGGTCGGCAAGCGCGTCATGGCGGTACCGCGGATGACGTCGACGGTCACCGCGAACTGGCGGCCGGTCGCCGGCTGGCAGGGCACGGTCATCTGGCGCAAGGTCGGCGACTATGCGGTGGACGCGGCCAACACGCAGGACTATCCGGGCTACCAGCGCTGGGATCTGGCACTGTCCCATACGTTTCCCGGGACCAAGCCGATCACCGTCTACGCGGCGATCGACAACGTGACCGGCAAGGCCTATGCGACCAGCGTCAGCACGGTCGGCTATGCGACCGGCGCTCCGCGCATATTCAGGGTGGGCACGCAATTGAGCTTCTGACGTGCGTCGGCCCGCGTCGGATGGACTGGTCGACATGACCGTTTTGTCATCTTCCGGCAAGCATCGCGTCGCCGGCCCGCCCGCACAATGCGCCGGTCCCGTTCTCCTGCGCGACCATGCCACGGCCGGCCCTTCTCGCCCTGGCCGCCTGCGCGCTGATCCCGATCGGCGCGGCGGCCGACGACCTTCACCTGCGCTTCGCTCCGACTGTGCCCGTCGCCGATGTTTTCGTCGCCGGCGTCCCGGCCGCAGCCGATGACGCGGCCCATGGATCCGATCCGTCCGGTATGCCGGTCGTCGACCTCGATCAGGCGATCGATCGCGCCGTCGAACACAACCCGGCACTGAAGTCGGCACGCTACGAATCGGCGTCGGCCGACGCGCTGCGCGAGCAGGCGGCACTCAGGCCGAACCCGACGCTGTCCGTCGATCACCAGCGGGTGCCGGGCGGCAACCGGGCCAACGGTAGCTCGCTGAGCATCCCGCTCGAACTCGGCGGCAAGCGGCAGGCGCGCATCGACGCGGCCGACGCCTGGACGCGCGCGGTCGGCGCGGAACTCGACGAGCGCCGCGCGCAATTGCGCGCCGACGTGATCCGAACGTACTTCGACGTGCTGGCCGCGCAGGATCGCGTCGACCTGGCGCGCGCGTCGATCGCCACCGCGGACCGCGCGACCGACGTCGCCCGCCGGCGCGTGCAGGCCGGCCGCGTGTCGCCGGTCGACGAAGCGCGCGCCCGGGCGGCCGAAGCCTCGGCACGGATCGAGTTCGGCCAGGCCGAGACCGACCTGGCCGTCGCGCGACAACGACTGGCGGCGCTGTGGGGCGAAACGGGGCCGGCGCCGTTCATCGCCCGGCTGCCGTCCGCGCCGCCGATGGCGGCCGTCGACGCCGCCGAGGTCGCGACTCGCGGCCCCGCGCCGGCACCGACGACGGCGGACGCCGCGAGCGCATCGGCGGATGCCACGAGCGTGTCGACGAACGCCGCGGGCACATCAACCGACGCCGCGGGCATATCGGCCGGCGCCGCCGATGCGCCGCCCGCCCCGCTGCTCGCGCGGATCGCCGACGCGCCGCCGATGCGGCGGGCCCGCGCGCAGATCGACCAGCGCCGGGCGCAATGGCGGCTCGAACGCAGCCGGGCGATCCCCGAGACCGCATTGACGCTGGGCACCGCCACGCTGATCGAGAACGGCTGGCGCACGAACCAGATCGGCGTCTCGGTGAGCGTGCCGATCTTCGACCGCAACCAGGGCGCGATCCGCGACGCGTCGGTGCGCACCAGCCAGGCGATGCAGGAAGCGGCGGCGATCGAACACGCGCTGAGAGCCGAGCTGATGCAGAGCTGGACGCGCTGGCGCAGCGCGCAGCGGCAGATCGCGCTGGCGCGCGAGGGCGTCGTCGAGCGAGGCGCGCGAACGCTGGAAGCGACGACGCGCGGCTTCGAGCTCGGCAAGTTCAGCTTCCTCGACGTGCTGGACGCGCAGCGCACGCTGTTCGCCGGCCGCGCCCAGTTGCTGCGCGCGACCGCCGAGGCCTGGCAGGCGCGCGCCGACATCGAGCGCCTGCTCGGCGGCCCGGTTTCCGATCCGGTGGTGCCGTCCGCCATGCCCTCCGCGTCGGCGCCGTCCGCCGTTCCCTCCGCATCGGCGCCGCCGTCCGCGCGTTGAGGCCGCAACCCGCCCGTTGAACAAGGAACCCCGCCGATGCCATCGGATCCGCCCGGCCGATCCCGCCAACGCCTCGCCATCGCGCTGATCGCCGTCGTGACCGCGGTGCTGGCGGCCCTGATCGTCTGGCCGCGGCACGACGACGGTGGGCATGATCACGCGGCAGGAGGCGCGCAGGCCGATGGCCACGCCCATGCCGATGGCCGCGCGCAGGCCGACGATCGCACCGATGCCGACGGTCGAACCCATGCCGACGGCCAGCCCCCGGCCGGCGGTTCTCCCAACGCCGAGGCAGGCGGCACGATCGAACCATCCCCCCCGCAGCGCCTGGTCCGCCTCGACGACGCGCAGCGCGCGGCGGCGGGCATCGGCGTCGAGCCGGCCCGGCTCACGCCGATCGATGCGACGGTCACGCTGCCCGGCGAGATCCGGCTCGACGAGGACCGCACCGCGCACGTGGTCGCGCGGGTCGCCGGCATCGTGCAGAGCGTGCAGGTGCTGCTCGGCCAGTCGGTCGCCAAGGGCCAGGTGCTGGCGGTCATCGCCAGCCCGGCGGTCTCGGACATGCGCGCGTCGCTGCGCTCGGCGCTGCAGCGCCAGGCGCTGGCCGGCAAGACGCTCGAGCGCGAGAAGCGGCTGTGGGCCGAGCGGATCTCGGCCGAGCAGGACTATCTGCAGGCGCAGGCCGACTACCAGGCGGCGAGCATCGATGCCGACAACGCGCGGCTCAGGCTCGAGGCGTTCGACATCGCGCCGTCGATCGGCGCCGGCAACCGCTTCGAGCTGCGCGCGCCGTTCGCCGGCATCGTGCTGGCCAAACACGCGACGCTCGGCGAACACGTCGGCGAGGAATCGAACGTCTACACGATCGCCGACCTGTCGTCGGTGTGGGCGACGTTCAACGTCACGGCCGCCGACCTGGCCGCGGTCAAGCTCGGCGCGCCGGCCACCGTGACCGCATCGGCGCTGCAGGCCAGCGCGCACGGCAAGGTCTCGTACATCGGCAGCCTGATCGGCGAGGCGACGCGCATGGCCGTCGCGCACGTGACGCTGGCGAACCCGGACGGCGCGTGGCGCCCGGGCCTGTTCGTCGACGTCGCCGTCCAGGCCGGCCGGCGCCGCGACGTGCTGATGGTGCCCGACGAAGCGATCCAGACCGTCGACGGGCGCCCGCAGGTATTCGTCGAGACGCGCGACGGCTTCGTCGCGCGGCCGGTACGCACCGGCGCCGGCGACGGCCCGCGCATCGAGATCGTCGAAGGCCTGGCGGCCGGCGAGCGCGTGGCCGCGACCAACGCCTTCGTGCTGCGCAGCGAGCTGGACAAGCAGAACGCGTCGCACGGCCATTAGCGCCCGTCGGCCCGAAGATCGAACCCGAGACCGAGTCCATGTTCGAACGCATCATCCGTTTCGCGATCGCGCAACGCTGGCTGGTCATGCTGGCGACGCTCGGCCTGGTCGCGATCGGCGTCGCCAGCTACCGGCACCTGCCGATCGACGCGGTACCCGACATCACCAACGTACAGGTGCAGATCAACACGCACGCGCCCGGCTATTCGCCGCTGGAGACCGAGCAGCGCGTGACGTTTCCGATCGAGAACGCGATGTCGGGCCTGCCTCGTCTGGCGATGACGCGGTCGCTGTCGCGCTACGGGCTGTCGCAGGTGACGGTCGTCTTTGATGACGGCACCGACATCTTCTTCGCGCGGCAGTTGATCGACGAGCGCCTGCAGCAGGTGCGCGACGCGTTGCCCGACGACGTGACGACGGCGATGGGCCCGATCTCGACCGGCCTGGGCGAGATCCTGCTGTGGACCGTCGAGGCCCGCGACGACGCGCGCAAGCCCGACGGCACGCCGTACACGCCGACCGATCTGCGCGAGATCCAGGACTGGGTGATCCGCCCGCAGATGCGCACGGTGCCGGGCGTCACCGAGGTCAACACGATCGGCGGGTTCAATCGCGAGTTCCAGGTGGCGCCGCTGCCCGAGCGGCTGCTCGCGCATGGCGTGACGCTCGACACGCTGATCGGCGCGCTCGAACGCAACAACGCCAACGTCGGCGCCGGCTACGTCGAACGGCGCGGCGAACAGCTATTGGTGCGCGTGCCCGGGCAGGTGCGCGGGATCGCCGACATCGAGCAGATCGTCGTCGCGACCGTCGGCGGCGTACCGATCCGCGTCCGCGACCTGGCCGAGGTCGGCATCGGCCGCGAGCTGCGCACCGGCGCGGCCACCGAGAACGGCCGCGAGGTCGTGCTGGGCACGGTGTTCATGCTGATCGGCGAGAACAGCCGCACGGTGGCGCGCGCCGCGGCGCAGCGGCTCGAGCGGATCAACGCGACGCTGCCCGCCGGCGTGTTCGCCAAGGTCGTCTACGACCGCACGCCGCTGGTCGACCGCGCGATCGGCACGGTGCGCAACAACCTGCTCGAAGGCGCGGTGCTGGTGATCGCGGTGCTGTTCGCGTTCCTGGGCAACCTGCGCGCCGCGCTGATCACGGCGCTGGTGATCCCGCTGTCGATGCTGTTCACGCTGACCGGCATGCTGGCCAGCGGCACCAGCGCCAATCTGATGAGCCTGGGCGCGCTGGACTTCGGCATCATCGTCGACGGCGCCGTCGTCATCGTCGAGAACGGCATCCGCCGGCTCGCGCACGCACAGCAGGCAGCGGGCCGGCCGCTGACCCGCGCCGAGCGCTTCGAGCAGGTGTTCGAGGCCGCGCGCGAGGCACGCCGGCCGCTGGTGTTCGGGCAACTGATCATCATGATCGTCTACCTGCCGATCTTCGCGCTGACCGGCGTCGAAGCGCGGATGTTCCATCCGATGGCGCTGACCGTCATCGCCGCGCTGGCCGGCGCGATGCTGCTGACGCTGACCTTCGTGCCCGCCGCCGTCGCGCTCGCCGTCACCGGCCCGGTCGCCGAGCGCGAGAACCCGCTGTTGCGCGGTGCCCGCCGCCTGTACGCGCCGCTGCTCGACGCCGCGCTGCGCAATCGCGCGACGGCGATCGCCGCCGGCGTCGCCTCGGTCGTGTTGTGCGGCCTGCTGGCCACCCGCCTGGGCGCCGAGTTCGTGCCGAGCCTGGACGAAGGCGACCTGTCGGTGCAGACGATCCGCGCGCCCGGTACGAGCCTGACGCAATCGCTGCAGATGCAGATGCAGTTCGAACGGACGCTGATGGCGCGGGTACCCGAACTCGAACGCGTGTTCAGCCGCACCGGCACGGCCGAGATCGCGTCGGACCCGATGCCGCCGAACGTCGCCGACGCCTACCTGATGTTCAAGCCGGCCGAGACCTGGCCCGATCCGGCCAAGCCGCGCGAACGGCTCGACGACGAGATCCGCCGCGTCGTCGAAACGCTGCCGGGCACCGCGTACGAGTTCTCGCAACCGATCGAGCTGCGCTTCAACGAACTGATCTCGGGGGTTCGCAGCGACGTGGCGGTCAAGATCTTCGGCGACGACATGGCGGTGCTCGAACGCGAGGCCGAGCGCGTACTGGCGGTGCTGCAACGGACACCGGGCGCGGTCGAGGCCAAGATCGAGCAGACCACCGGCCTGCCGATCCTGACCGTCGACATCAATCGCCACCGGGCCGCGCGCTATGGCTTGCAGGTCGCCGAGATCCAGGAGGCGGTGGCGATCGCCGTCGGCGGCCGGCCGGCGGGCGCCGTCTACCAGGGCGACCGGCGCTTCGACATCGTCGTACGCCTGCCCGAACGGCTGCGCACCGACCTGAACGCGATCGCGCGGCTGCCGCTGCCGCTGCCGGCCGCTCGCGACGGCGGTGCCGGTACCGGTAACGGTGCCGGCGCATCGGCGAATTCGTCGGGCGGCCGCGCCGCCGACGGCGCGCTGCCGACCAGCACGTCGACCGCGCAGCACCAGGCGTCGACGGGCGGCGTGCACTTCGTGCCGCTGTCCGAGGTCGCCACGCTGGACATCTCGCCGGGCCCGAACCAGATCAGCCGCGAGAACGGCAAGCGCCGCGTCGTCGTCACGGCCAACGTGCGCGGCCGCGACATCGGCTCGTTCGTCGCCGAGGCCGAGCGCGAGCTGGCCGCCGGCGTGCGGCTGCCCGACGGCTACTGGTCGGGCTGGGGCGGCACGTTCGAACAACTGCAATCGGCGGCGGCCCGCCTGCGCCTGGTCGTACCGGCCGCGCTGGCGCTGGTGTTCGTGCTGCTGTTCTCGGTGTTCGGCAACCTCAAGGACGGTCTATTGGTGTTCACCGGGATCCCGTTCGCGCTGTGCGGCGGCGTGCTCGCGCTGTGGCTGCGCGGCATCCCGCTGTCGATCTCGGCCGGCGTCGGCTTCATCGCGCTGTCGGGCGTGGCGGTGCTCAACGGGTTGGTGATGATCTCGTTCATCCAGCACCTGCGCGACACCGGTCTGCCGATCACCGACGCGATCCGCGACGGCGCGCTGACCCGGCTGCGCCCGGTGCTGATGACGGCGCTGGTCGCGTCGCTGGGCTTCGTGCCGATGGCGATCGCCACCGGCACCGGCGCCGAGGTCCAGCGCCCGCTGGCCACCGTCGTCATCGGCGGCATCCTGTCGTCGACGATCCTGACGCTGCTGATCCTGCCGGCCGCTTATCGCGCCGTGCATCGCGATCCGATACCGTGAAGCCCACGGTCGTCACACCGCCAACCGAATGCGCGAAGGTCTCGCCGCCGTGCATCCGGGCGATCGCCGACACGATGGCCAGGCCCAGGCCGTGGTGCTGATCGGACTGTGCCCGCGACTGCTCACCGCGATGGAAGCGATCGAACATCCGCTTGACCAGCGCGTCCGGCAGCGGCGGCCCCTCGTTGGCGACCGCCACGCTGCGACTCGCGCCGTCCGACGCGATCCGGATCACAACCGACGAACCCGGCACGGCGAAGCGCGTGGCATTCGACAGCAGGTTCGACACCGCGCGCTTGATCAGCATCGCGTCGACCGGCGCGTCGGCGTCGCCGTCGATGCGCGCGCGCAGCCGCGCGTCGTCGAGCGCCGCCTCGTGATAATCGACGACGTCGCGCACGACATCGGCGAGACTCGACGACGGAAAGCGGTCGACGGTCGCCCCCTGGTCGGCCCGGGCCAGGAACAGCATGTCGCGAACGATGCCCTTGAGCCGGTGCAGGTCGTCCAGCCCGCTGGCCAGGAATTCGCGCAGCGACGCGTCGTCGGCCGACGAGGCCAGCGCGATCTCGGCGCCGGTGATCAGCGTTGTCAGCGGCGTGTTCAGTTCGTGCGCGACGTCGGCGCTGAACGCCTGCTGCTGGCGGAACGCGGTCTCGATCCGCGCGAGCGCACGGTTGAACGACGCCACCAGGTCCATCAGCTCGGCGTCGACGCCCTGCTCGGGCAGCCGGTCGCCGATCGACGTCGCCGACAGCGCGTTGGCCTGCCGCGAGATCCGCGCCAGCGGCCGCAGCGCGCGTTCGGACAGCACCAGCCCCAGCGCGATCGCGACGCCGGTGCCCGCGACCAGGCACAACACCAGGATGCGCGCCAGCGACGCGCGCAGCCGACGCCCCTCCTCGTCGTCGATCGTCATCACGATGCGGCCGACGTCGGCGCGCTGTTCGGGCGCCAGCGTCTCGACGAGGCCGTGACCCGGCTCGAAGCCGCCGGTCGGCGCCGGGCCCTGGCCATAAAGCTGGCGCCCGTCGCGCCCGATCAGCCAGACGCGGGTATCGACGTGGCCGAGCAGCATGTCGCTCAGGCGGTGGCTGAGCGTCGCCAGGTCGGGCTCGTCGCGGGTCTCGTCGAGCAGGTGGCGGACCACGGCCAGCGCGCCGTCCATCGCCTGGACGCGGGTGCGCTGCAGTTCGCGCTCGAACGCCAGGTACTCGAACGCGCCGATGACGCCGAACAGGCACAGGCCGAGCAGCGCCATCCCCGCCGCCATCCGGCGGCGGATCGACGGGCGCCGGGTCATGCGGACGGTGATGCCGGCGCCCGCGACGCTCTGGTCGCGTCCGGCCGGTCCGGCTCGCCCGACGCCTGTCGGCCGTCCAGCGACGCGCGTCCGTCCGGCGCCCGCGCCCCGTCGCCGGGCGCGTCGCGCGCCTCGAGCACGTAGCCCATGCCGCGCACCGTGTGGACGAGCTTGCGGTCGAACGGATCGTCGAGCTTGCGCCGCAGCCTGCGCACGGCCACCTCGACGACGTTGGTGTCGCTGTCGAAGTTCATGTCCCAGACCTGCTCGGCCAGTTCGGTGCGCGACAGCACCTGGCCCTGGCGCCGAAGCAGCAGCACCAGCAGGTTGAACTCTTTGGCGGTCAGGTCGAGGCGGCGACCGGCCCGCGTGGCCCGCCGGCTGGCCAGGTTCAGCTCGAGGTCGGCGACGCGCAGCACGGGCTCGCCGGCCGGCGTCGGCATCGACGAGCGGCGCAGCAGCGCGTGCACGCGCGCCTGCAGTTCGGAGAATGCGAACGGCTTGACCAGATAGTCGTCGGCGCCGCTGTGCAGCCCCCGGACCCGGTCCTCGACGTCGCCGCGCGCCGACAGCATCAGCACCGGCGTGGACCGGCGCCGCCGCAGCGCCTCGACCAAGCCGTGGCCGTCCAGGCCGGGCAGCATCACGTCGAGGACGATCGCGTCGTAGTCGCGCTCGATCGCCAGGTGCAGGCCGTCGGTGCCGGTGTGCGCGACGTCGACCGAAAAGCCCGCCTGTCCGAGGCCGCGCCGGATGTATTCGGCCAGCCTGCGTTCATCCTCGACGACCAGCAGTTTCATTCCTGGAGGATAACCCGCCGTCGGCCCGAGGCCCCGCGAACGGGTTTGGGTGCGACGTGGCCGCCTTCGATGTGTTCGATGGGTGGACGCAACGGCAGCCGCGCATCATCGCCGTTCGACGGTTTTCCGGAGCGAGCCGGGCTGCCGGCGCCCTGCGCATCGCCATCGCCGCGCGCCCGCTCCGCGCCGTTCGTCCAGCCGCCGCCGTCCGACCGGCCCGGCACCGCGCCGCCGCCGGGCGCGGCATCGACGTGCAGCCGGACGACGCGGCGCTCGCGGCTGGGCTCGCGCACGCCGCGCAGGATCTGGCGGCGCCCATCCGGCAGGATCAGATGCACCTCCCAGACCTGGGCGGCCCGACGCCTGCCGTCGCCGCGCACATCGTCACCACGTCCGCCGTCGTCGCCGACCGGCGAACGGGCCGGTTCGCCGGTCCGCGCCGGCGCCGCGTGCACGGCCCCGACCATCATCATCGAGCAAGCACCGACGACCAGACATCCGAGCCACCCGATCACCAGCCGGCGCAGCGCCTGCCCGTGCAGCGCCAACCCGCGTGGCGCCTGCCCGCGCCACGTCCGCCGCAGCCGGCACGAGCGCCTCCGGCCGACCTCGCATCGACCATCGCGGCGCCGCCTGCGTTCTCGTTTCGTCATCGCCCCTCCCGCCCCTCGTCGCCCAGGCCCGGCCGGCGAAGCGCCGAAACGAAAGCGTCGCGATGAGCGGTCGCGGTCGCGGTCGCGATGAACGCTCGCCCGCCGCCCGGGCCGAAAGCTCCCAAGCTAACGGCCGGGCGAGCGGACAACCATCGGCCGGAGGGCCGCGCGACGCTTCGGCCGCGCGCCCCTCCCGACCCGATTTCGCCGAACCGGATCAGCCGTGCAGCTTGGCCGCGGTCTCGGCGACGGTGCGGCCCTGGTAGCGGGCGCCGTCGAGTTCGATCGCCGACGGCTTGCGGCTGCCGTCGCCGCCGGCGATCGTCGTCGCGCCGTACGGCGACCCGCCGACGATCTCGTCCAGCGTCATCTGCGGCGCATAGCCGTAGTTCAGGCCGACGACGACCATGCCGAAGTGCAGCAGGTTCGTGATGATCGAGAACAGCGTGACCTCCTGGCCGCCGTGCTGGGTCGCGGTCGACGTGAACGCTGCGCCGACCTTGCCGTTCATCGCGCCCTTCGCCCACAGGCCGCCGGCCTGGTCGAGGAAGGCCGCCATCTGCGACGGCATCCGGCCGAAGCGGGTCGGCGCGCCGATGATGATCGCGTCGTACTCGGCCAGGTCCTGGACCTGGGCGATCGGCGCCTTCTGGTCGAGCTTGAAATGCGCGGGCCCGGCGATCGCCTCGGGGACGGTCTCGGGCACGCGCTTGATGTCGACCTGCGCGCCGGCCGATCGGGCGCCTTCGGCGACGGCCTCGGCCATCGTTTCGATGTGGCCGTAGGTCGAGTAGTAAAGGACGAGAACTCTTGCCATCAGATGGACTCCAGGTGACAGGGGAAAAAAGGGAAATGCGGCGAACGGATGAGCGCCGGCGCGAACGACGCCAGGCGGCCATGGACGAAAGACTCTCAGCCTCTCATGCCGCGTCGACCATCACGAGTTCGGTGTCGGCGAGCGCGGTCACCGTCAGCACCGGCTCGTCGACGATCGCCGCGCCGTCGCGCGCCTGCAGCCGGACGCCGTTCAGCTCGATCTCGCCGCTGGCCGGCACCAGATACGCGTGACGCCCCGCGGGCAATGAGTACTGCACGCTCTGGCCGGCTTTCAGCGTCGCGCCCAGCACCCGCGCGTCGGTGCGGATGGGCAGCGCCCCGGCATCGTCGTCGAGGCCGCTGGCCAGCGTCACGAACCGGCCCGAGCGCTCGTCGCGCGGAAAGGGCTTGGCGCCCCACGAAGGCGGTCCGCCGCGCCGCGTCGGCTCGATCCAGATCTGGAACAGCCGCGTCTCGTCGTCCTCGAGGTTGTACTCGGCGTGGCGGATGCCGGAGCCCGCGCTCATCACCTGGACGTCGCCGGCACCGGTACGGCCCTTGTTGCCGAGACTGTCCTCGTGCGTGATCGCGCCCTGCCGCACGTAGGTGATGATCTCCATGTCGGCGTGCGGATGCGGCGGAAAACCGGTGCCGGGTGCGATCTGGTCATCGTTCCAGACGCGCAGCGCGCCCCAGTGCCGGCGCGCCGGATCGTGGTAATGGCCGAACGAGAAATGGTGCCGGGCCTTCAGCCAGCCGAAATCGGCGGTGCCCAACGCGTCGAAAGGTCTGCGCTCGATCATGATCCGCTCCGGTGCGATCGGCACGTTCGTTGACGGTCGGCGATCGCGAAAGATTGTTTGTCGATACGGACACGATAAGGGCGATCGATAGACAAATAAATAGAAACTCCTTCAAATCATTTTTTCCATTTACGGCAAAATGATCGCCGATGAGCACCCTGCCCGATCTCGAAGGCATCGCCGTATTCGCGCGGGTCGCCGAACTGCGATCGTTCTCGGCGGCAGCCGACGATCTGCGCCTGTCCAAAGCCACGGTCTCCAAGATCGTCTCGCGGCTCGAAGAGCGGCTGGGCACGCGGCTGTTCCATCGGACGACGCGCCGGCTGGCGACCACCGATGCCGGGCAGCGGCTGCAGGCCGCCGCCAGCGCGCTGCTGGCGGCCGGCGAGGACATCGAGAACCAGGCGCTGTCGCAGTCGAGCGAGCCGCGCGGCCTCGTGCGCCTGGCCGCACCGATGTCGTTCGGCCTGGACCACGTGGCGCCGGCGCTGCCGGCCTTCCTCGACGCCTATCCGGACGTGTCGATCGACCTGCACCTGAGCGACGCGACCGTCGATCTGGTCGGCCAGGGCATCGACGTCGCGCTGCGGATCGCCGCGCTGCCCGATTCGTCGCTGCGCGCCCGCCGGCTATGTCCGATCCAGCGCATGGTCGTCGGCTCGCCCGCGTATTTCGCGCGGCACGGGCGGCCGACCCACCCGTCGCAACTAGCCGGCCATGCGTGCCTGAGCTACGCACTGTCGCCGACGCCCGATCTGTGGCGCTTCCAGAACGCGGCCGGCGAGCAGGTCACCGTACGGCCGGCCGGTCGGCTGCGCTCGAACAACGGCGAGGCCTTCGCGCCGGCGCTGCGGGCCGGGCTGGGCATCGCCGTGCAGCCGGACTTCCTGTGCTGGCGCGACCTGGCCGCCGGCCGGCTCGAAGCGGTGCTGACCGACTGGTGGCCGCCGCCGATCGCCTTGCACCTGGTCACGCCCCCCGGCACGCCGCGGCCGGTGCGCGTCGAGCTGCTGCTCGAACACCTGGTCAAGGTGTTCCGCCGGCCGAGCTGGCAGGCGCCGCCGCCGGATCCGCCGGCGCACGCCTGATCGGCGGCTCGATCGAGCGCGCCGCCGCGGGCCCGTCGCCTGACCGCCTGACCGCCTGGCCGCCTGGTCGCCTGGCCGCTTGGCCGCACGGCCAGCCTGGGATGCGCGAGCCGATCGGGCACAATGCATGGTTGACGAATCGCGGCGCGCGCGAGGCCCGGCGGCCGGCCCGCGGACGCGCCTTTCCGTGGACGATATCCGGCGAAGGAGACGAAATGGACCTGAACTACTCGACAGAGGAACTGGCGTTCCGCGACGAGGTCCGGCAGTGGATCGGCGACAACCTGCCGACCGACCTGCGCGACAAGGTGCTGAACAACCAGGAACTGCTGAAGGACGACTACACGCGCTGGCACAAGATCCTGGCCGCCAAGGGCTGGGCCGCGCCGTCCTGGCCGACCGAATGGGGCGGCACCGGCTGGACCGCCGTGCAGAAGTTCATCTTCGACGAGGAGTTCGGCTATTCGGGCGCGCCGCTGCTGCCTTCGTTCGGCGTGGCGATGTGCGGGCCGGTGCTCGCGCAGTTCGGCACGCCCGAGCAGAAGAAGCGCTTCCTGCCGCGCATCTACAACGGCGACGATTTCTGGTGCCAGGGCTATTCGGAGCCGGGTTCCGGCTCGGACCTGGCGTCGCTGAAGACGCGCGCCGAGCGCCGCGGCGACAAGTACATCGTCAACGGCCAGAAGATCTGGACGACGCTGGGCCACTACGCGGACTGGATCTTCTGCCTGGTGCGCACCGATTCGGATTCGCCGAAGCGTCAGGAGGGCATCAGCTTCCTGCTGATCGACATGAAGACGCCGGGCATCACCGTGCGGCCGCTGCTGCTGATGGGCGACCGGCACGAGGTCAACGAGGTGTTCTTCGAGAACGTCGAGGTGCCGGCCGAGAACCTCGTCCATGAAGAAGGCAAGGGCTGGACCGTCGCCAAGTTCCTGCTCGGTTACGAGCGGCTGAACACCGGCCGGATCGGCGTGTCGCGCCGCAACCTGAAACGCCTGAAGGAGTTCGCGTCGCATCAGCCGGCCGGCGGCGGACGGGCGATGATCGACGATCAGCGCTGGCGCGACCGGCTGGCGCGCGTCGAGGTCGAGCTGATCGCGCTCGAGATCACGAACCTGCGCTTCCTCGACCAGATGGTACGCAGCGGCAAGCCGCCGGGCTCGGAGGTGTCGATCCTGAAGATCAAGGGCACCGAGATCCAGCAGGCGCTGACCGAGCTGGCCGCCGACGCGATCGGCGCGCGGGCCGAGATGTTCGTTTATGACGACCGCTCGGCCGGCGGCGCCTACGTCAGCGGGCTGGCCTCGCAGTACGGCAACTTCCGCAAGGCGTCGATCTACGCCGGCTCCAACGAGATCCAGCGCAACATCCTGGCCAAGGTCGTGCTCGGTCTCTAACCGAAAACGCACCGCATCGGGGCGGCACCGTTCTTGCCTTCAGTCGTCGGACATTCCGTTCCGACACTGATGGCAATGAACAAGCGACATTTCCTGCGATCCCTGCTGGCCGCCTCCACGCTGTGCCTCGGACTGGGCAGCGCCCACGCCCAGACCCCGATCAAGTTCCAGCTCGACTGGCGCTTCGAGGGGCCGTCCGCGTTCTTCCTGCATCCGGCCGCCAAGGGTTATTTCAAGCAGGCCGGCATCGACATCACGATCGACGCCGGTAACGGCTCGGGCGGCACCGTGACCCGAGTCGCTTCGGGCGCCTACGACATGGGCTTCGCCGACATGGCGGCGGTCATGGAGTTCCAGGCCAACAATCCCGACAGCCCGAACAAGCCGGTGGCGGTGATGATGGTCTACAACAACACGCCCGCCTCGGTGATGGCGCTGAAGAAGAGCGGCATCACCAAACCGAGCGACCTGAGCGGCAAGAAACTCGGTGCGCCGGTGTTCGACGCCGGCCGGCGCGCGTTCCCGCTGTTCGCCAAGGCCAACCAGGTCGGCGACGTGCAATGGACGGCGATGGACCCGACGCTGCGCGAGACGATGCTGCTGCGCGGCGACATCGACGCGATCACCGGCTACACGTTCACGTCGCTGCTCAATCTCGAAGGACGCGGCGCCAAGGCCGCCGACGTCGTCGTGCTTCCTTACCCCGACCACGGTGTCAAGCTCTACGGCAACGCCATCGTCGCGTCGCCGAAGCTGATCGCCGAGAAGCCCGAGGTCGTCAAGGCCTTCCTGGCGGCGTTCGCCAAGGGCGCCAAGGAAGTCATCGCCGATCCGGCGGCGGCCGTCGCCGCGATCAAGGCGCGTGACGGCATCATCGACAGCAAGCTGGAGACGCGCCGGCTGCAACTGGTCATCGACACCGTCGTCGACAGCCCCGACGCCAGGGCCGAGGGCTTCGGCAGGATCAACCCCGCGCGTCTGTCGCTGATGGCTTCGCAGGTGTCCGATACCTTCAACACCAAGACGCGCGTCAATCCGGACACGGTGTGGAACGGCAGCCTGCTGCCGCCGGCCGCCGAGCTCGCGATCCTGAAGAAATAAGGCGGCGCACGATGACAGCAGACATCGACACGCCGTTCGTCGATTTCCAGGACGTCTGGCTCGCGTACAACGAGCAGTTGCTGCGCGAGAACCACTTCGCGGTCGAGGCCATCGACCTGCAGGTCAGGCAGGGCGAGTTCATCGCCATCGTCGGCCCTTCGGGCTGCGGCAAGTCCACGTTCATGAAGCTGACCACCGGGCTACGCATGCCGTCGATCGGCCGGATCCGCATCGGCGGGCAGCCGGTCACCGGGCCGCTGAAGATCTCGGGCATGGCCTTCCAGTCGCCGTCGCTGCTGCCGTGGCGGACGACCGTCGACAACGTGCTGCTGCCGCTGGAGATCGTCGAGCCGTATCGCTCGTCGTACAAGGCCAAACGCAAGGAGTACGAGGAGCGCGCACGGCAGTTGCTGCGCAAGGTCGGCCTCGGCGGCTACGAGGACAAGTTCCCGTGGCAGTTGTCCGGCGGCATGCAGCAGCGCGCCAGCATCTGCCGCGCGCTGATCCACGAACCGAAGATGCTGCTGCTGGACGAGCCGTTCGGCGCGCTCGACGCGTTCACGCGCGAAGAGCTGTGGTGCATCCTGCGCGACCTGTGGACCGAGCAGCGCTTCAACGTGATCCTGGTCACGCACGACCTGCGCGAGTCGGTGTTCCTGGCCGACACCGTGTACGTGATGAGCAAGTCGCCCGGGCGCTTCGTCGTGCGGCGCGAGATCGAACTGCCGCGCCCGCGCCAGATCGAGGTCACCTATACGCAGGCATTCAGCGACATCGTGCACGAGTTGCGCGGCCACATCGGCGCGATCCGCCAGGGCGCCGCCAACGCGCCGGCCGTGCCGCTGCCGCAATAGGACGGAGACGGCGATGAATCACAACAAACACCTCGAACGCTGGTCGCCGTGGGTCCTGCTGGTCGCGGTGATCGCGCTGTGGCAGATCCTGTGCTCGGCGCTGAACGTCTCGGACTTCATCTTTCCCAGCCCGCGGCGGATCTGGGAGCAGTTCTGGGAGTTCAAGGGCGTGATCGCCGGCCACGCGTGGCGCACGTTCTGGGTGACGATGGCCGGCTTCGGGCTGGCGATCGTGGTCGGCGTGCTGCTGGGCTTCGTGATCGGCAGCTCGCGCCTCGCCTACGCGGCGATGTACCCGCTGATGACGGCGTTCAACGCGCTGCCGAAAGCGGCGTTCGTGCCGATCCTGGTCGTCTGGTTCGGCATCGGCATCGGACCGGCGATCCTGACCGCGTTCCTGATCAGCTTCTTTCCGATCACCGTCAACATCGCCACCGGCCTGGCGACGCTCGAACCCGAGCTCGAAGACGTGCTGCGCGTGCTGGGCGCCAAGCGCTGGGACGTGCTGATCAAGATCGGCCTGCCGCGCTCGCTGCCGTACTTCTACGCGTCGCTGAAGGTGGCGATCACGCTGGCCTTCGTCGGCACCACGGTCAGCGAGATGACGGCCGCCAACGAGGGCATCGGCTACCTGCTGATCAGCGCCGGCTCGGCGATGCAGATGGGGCTGGCCTTCGCCGGGCTGATGGTGGTCGGCGCGATGGCGATGGTGATGTACGAGCTGTTCGACTACGTCGAGAAGCACACGACCGCGTGGGCGCATCGCGGCTCGCGCGGCGGATGACGGCGATCTCCGGACCGCGCCCGCGAACGGGCGCGGTCCGGGCGTGATCCGGGCGTGGCTGGTTCGTTCACAGATGCTCAGTACTTCTTGTCGAAGTTCGCCGCGACCCGCTGCTTCAGGTAGTCGCCGGCGGTGATCGGCGGGTACTTGCCCGACGGCGATTCGATCAGCACGTCGCGGTTCGCCTGGCAGAAGAACGCGATGCTGTAACGCGGCCCCATGTACTCGCCGGGCTGCGGATTGCGCACGCGGTGGAAGTTGCTCGGCAACTGGTCGTCGCTCCAGCGCATCAGCATGTCGCCGATGTTGCAGGTGATGACGTCCTCGTCGGGCGGGATCGACGTCCACTGCTGCTCCTCGAACTCGGCGCCCGGACACACCTGCAGACCGCCCTGCCCCTGGCGCTGGTACAGGATCGTCAGGCAGTCGAAATCGGTGTGCGCGCCGGCGCGCCACAATTCGAGCTTGTCCTGCGCCTCGGGCGGAATCGCGTAGTAGTGCAGCAGGCGCAACGTGCTCTGGTACTCGGGGCTGCTCTTGTCGTGCGCGCGGGTGAAGAACGCCTCGTCGAAGCCCAGCTTGACGGCGAAGCAGGACAGCACCTTCATGCCGACCTTCCAGCTCTCGTTCTCGAAATCGAGGATCGCCTGCTTGAAACCCGGCAGTTCCTCCTCGCTGGGAAACAGCTTGCCCATCAGCGGCAGCGTGACCTGGTAGCTCTCCTTCTGGTCGGCGGTGCCGGTCGACGGGCGTACCTGCGCCTTGCTCTCCCAACCGGCGTTGTTGGCCAGCGGGTACCTGGCCTTGATGCTCTCGGGCAGCGCGAAGAAACGCTCGGCCTCGCCGAAGGCGCCGCGGATCGTCTCCAGCGGCAGGCCATGGTCGGTCAACTGGAAAAAGCCGACGTCGACGGCGGCGTCCCAGAGCTGGTCGGCGATCTCGGCCTTGCGGCGCTCGAAGTCGGCCAGGCTGATGCGGCGCACTTCGCGCGCGGTGGTTTCCGAACCCATCGCGCCCATCCGCGATTCCTTGTCCAGTTCGTGAAGGCCATAGGCGGTTTGTGTCATGTAGAGACTCCTGAAGATCGATCGAAAGGCTGATCGGAGACGAATGGCGGAAGAACTCCGGCCATCCGGCGGACGAACGATCGGAAACACAGCAAGTGGCGGGCCGGCCGGCTTCGCCCGCCCGATCGGCCGCGTCGCCCGGGCAGCGCACGCGCGCACGCGTCGTCACGCACCGCCAAGGGCGCGCTTCGCACCGATGCCGCGCAAGCTCGGCACAGCGCTGGTGCCGCCGCCGCGCGTCGCCCGGACGCGAGCCCGATGGCATGGAACCTGCGGCGCACGGCACGCGTCCCCTGGTCCGTCACTTACCCGGAGAGTTGGTCCCGTCATGCAACGCCGTTCCCTGCTGCGCGCCGCCGGCGCCGTCCCCTTGCTGGCCGCCGTGCCCTTCGTTCGCGCGCAAGGCTCGCGGCACAAGTTCAAGTTCAACATCGGCTGGAAGATCGAGGCCACGTCGGCCGGTTTCCTGCTCGCGCAGCAGCGCGGCTACTACCAGGACGCGGGCCTGGACGTGTCGATCGACACCGGCAACGGTTCGGCGGCGGCGATCAGTCTGGTGGGCAGCGGCGCCTACGACTGCGTGTCGGCCGATCTGGCGACGATGATCGAGTTCAACACGAACAACCCCAGCGCCGGCCTGAAGGCGGTGGCGATCCAGTACGACCTGAACCCCAACGCGATCCTGGTACGCAAGAACGGCCCGATCGCCAAGCCCGCGGACCTCGCCGGCAAGACGCTGCTCGGCCAGCCGTTCAACGCCTCGCGCAAGATGTTTCCGGCGTTCGCCAGGGCGCAGGGCTTCGACCCGTCGAGCGTCAAGTGGGAGAACGTAACCCCCGACATCGGCGACACGCGCTTCGTCAAGGGAGATTTCGACGGCTCGGCGTACTTCTACTTCACCGGCCTGCTGAACCTCAAGCAGCGCGGCATGCCGCTCGAAGACATCCGCGTGTTCCGCTTCGCCGACTACGGCATGAAGTCCTACGGCAACGGCCTGATCGCCAATCCGAAGAGCATGGAGCAGGCCGACGCGATGCGGGCGTTCATCCACGCCACCACGCGCGGCTGGATCGAAGCGATCGCCGACCCGCGAGCCGGTGCCGCGGCCGTCAAGACCCGCGAACCGCTGGCCAGCGAACCCATCGAGCTGGAGCGCCTGAAGCTGATCGTCGACGGCAGCATGGATACGCGCGACACCCGCAGCCGGGGTTGGGGCGCGGCCTCGCCGGACCGCATCGAAGCGACCGTCGCCGAGACCGTGGACGCGTTCGGCCTGAAGACCTCGCTGGCGGCGGACCAGGTCTGGACCGACCGCTTCCTGCCGGCCGCCGCCGACCGCAAGCTCAACGGATGACGACGATGGCAGCGATCCCCGTCATCGACCTGGACGGCGCGCTGACGCCCGGCGGTCCGCGCCGCGCCGAGGCGGCCGAAGCGCTGCGCGCAGCGGCCATGGCCTCGGGCTTCTTCTACGTGCGCAACCACGGCGTACCGGCCGAGCAGGTCGCGCGCCAGTTCGCGCTGGCCCGGCGACTGCTGGAGGACGTTCCGACCGCGACGCGCCAGGCGCTGGACATGCGCCATTCGCCGACGATGCGCGGTTACGAGAACCTGGGCTCGCAGACGCTGGACGCCAACGCGCGGCCGGACCTGAAGGAGAGCTTCTACTGCGGCATGGCCTATCCGGACGATCACCCGTACGTGCGCGCCGGCTACCAGACCTATGGCCACAACCAGTGGCCGGCCGAGGTGCCCGAAGCGCCCGCCGTATGCGAGGCCTACATCCGGACGCTGCTCGAGCTGTCGCGCCGGCTGATGCGGCTGCTGGCGCTGTCACTGCGCCTGCCGGACGACTACTTCGACGCCAGCAGCGGGAATCCGATGCTCACGCTGCGGATGATCCGCTACCCGGCGCACCCCGAGGGCGCCGACGAACGCACGTTCGGCGCCGGCGCGCATACCGACTGGGGCGCCGTCACGATCCTCGCGCAGGACGCGCACGGCGGCCTCGAGGTCTGCACGCCCGAAGGCGACTGGGTGCCGGCGACACCGATCGAGGGCTGTTTCGTCGTCAACCTCGGCGACATGATCCCGCGCTGGACCAACGGCCTGTACCACTCGAATCCGCACCGGGTGCGCAACCTGCATTCGGGCGGCGCGCCGCGGTACTCGATCCCGTTCTTCTACGAACCCGACTATTTCGCGCGGATCGAGGCCGTGCCCGGCACGGTGCCCGAAGGCGAAGCGCCGCGCTTCGCGCCGTGCACGGCCGGCGAACACCTGGTCGAGATGTACCGCAAGAGCTACGGCCTGGACCGCCAGGACGCGCCGGATGCGCGCGGCGCAGACGTCTCGGCGCTGCCCCCGAGCGGCGCTTGACGATCGACGACCGGACGCGTCACGCCCAGCGGCAGGCCTCGTCGAACGACAGCCGCGGCAGCCGCGGCAACAGGCTGGCCGGATCGCCATAGCCGAGGTTGACCAGGAAATTCGACTTGATCGACGTGCCGGCGAAGAACTCGGCATCGATCTTCGCAGCGTCGAAACCCGACATCGGCCCGCAATCGAGCCCCAGCGCCCGCGCCGCGACGATCAGGTACGCGCCCTGCAGCGACGCGTTGCGGAACGCCGTATCGTGCGCCAGTTGCTCGCTCGACGTGAACCACGAGCGCGCGTCGGTGTGCGGGAACAGTTTCGGCAAATGGTCGTAGAACTTCGTATCGAAGCCGACGATCACCGTGACCGGCGCCGCCATCGTCTTGGCCAGGTTCGCCTGCGACAGCGCCGGCGCCATCCGCTGCTTGCCTTCGGGCGAACGCACGAACACGAAGCGGGCCGGCGAACCGTTGGCCGAGGTCGGACCCCAGCGCATCAGGTCGTACAGCCGGGTGATCGTCGCGTCGTCGACCGGCTTGGGCAGCCAGCCGTTGAACGTACGCGCCTCGACGAACAATTGGTCGAGCGCGGCGGCGTCCAGCGGCAGGCTCGTGACGGCGCCGTCGCGCCCGGCATTCGAATCAGACATAGGCTCGGTTTCTCCAGGTTGGGCATTTCGCGCGGCGAACGAATGCGAAAGGCGACCGACGAATCCATCGACCGTCACCCCGCCGCGCACGGAATCGCCATAGCCCATACAGTCTAACCGGGCTGCGGGAAATCCCTCAGTCGCTGCCCTGAATCGCCGATCGGCCGTTGGCCTCGTCCGCCGCGAGGACCGGCGGGAACCGGCGGATCGCCCATCCGGCCGGCCGCGGCCCGCCCACCTGACCGCCCACCTGACCGCCCACCTGACCGCCCACCTGACCGCCCACTTGGCCGCTCACCTCGACGCGATCCGCCGGTCGAGCACGCTCTGCCGGTGCGAGCGCAGCACCGCATCGCGCAGCCAGCGGTGCGCGGGCCGGTTCTCGTGCCGACGGTGCCACAGCATGTCGACGTGCACCGACGGGACGTCGAGCGGCAGCGGAAAGATCGCGAGCTTGTCGCGGAACCCGGTCGCGGAGATGAAATGCTCGGGCAGCACGGTCAGCAGGTCCGAGTTGGCGACGACGCGGCCCGCGGTGAAGAACTGGTTGACCGTCAGCACGACGCGGCGGCTGCGCTTGATCGCCGCCAGCGCCTGGTCGACGAACCCGAACGCGCGCCCCGAAAAACTGACCAGCAGATGGTGTGCCGCGCAAAATTCGTCGAGCGTCAGCGGTTTGCCGGCCAACGGATGGTCGTGCCGCATCACGCACAGGTGGTGGCCCTCGTACAGGCGCTCGGAACCGAGCGAATCGGGACCGCCGTGCTGCGCGCTGTCCAGCGCGCTCTCGGCCAGGGCCACCGGAAAGTAGCCGATCGCCGCATCGATCTCCGACGACTCGAGCAGGTCGCGCGGATCGCGCGTCGACAGCGGCAGCACCCGCAGCGTCACCCCGGGCGCTTCGGACTCGATCAGATAGACCATCGGCGGGATCAGCAGCGCCGCCGTCGCATCGGCCATCGCCAGCGTGAAACTCGTGTTTCCGCGCGTCGGATCGAACTCGTCCGGCTGCAGGATGCCCCTCAAAGAAGAGAGTGCTTCGCGGACAGCCGGCCAGATTTTCAGCGCTTGTTGCGTAGGAACAACACCATATCCGGATCGAACGACGAGGTCGTCGCCGAGCGCATCGCGCAGCCGACGTAGCGAATTACTGACAGCCGGCTGCGTCATCGACAGATTTTTGGCCGCTCGGGTCAGATTGCGTTCGGCCATCACCTCATCAAAGACCCTCAACAGGTTCAAATCCAGCGTTCGGAAGTTCATCAGCAAACCATTCGCCAAAAAAATATCTGATATCCGAAATCATAAGTGGAAAAAACTTCCCTGACGCCGAAAATACTTGTGTGCGCTGCAACATCGGACATCGGTCGATGCCCGTGCAAGCGCTCCTACGACAAGGAGTTATGGCAATGGCTACGCAAACCCTCAATACCAACCACGACGGTCTTCAACGCGTGTTGCGCGCGGCCGAAGCGTTCGGCGTCTTCGTCAAGGCTGCCGTCGTTCACCACTTCGAGACGGCTCGCGTGCAGCGCGAATGGCTGCGCATCCAGGAAATGGCGCGTGCCGACAACCGGCTGATGGCCGATCTGCGCGCCGCCAAGCAACGCGCCGAACGCGACGAATGAAAGCACGTTCACGCTGACGGTCGGGCATCGCGCCCGACCCGATGCGACGGATTCTGCGGTCGCCCGGGACGCCTCTCCTCCCAAAACGACATCCTCGATCGACCGGATCGACCGCAGACCCGACAAGCCGCGCCGCCGCGGGCGAACCCGCCCGTGCGGCGGTGACGGCATGCGAGTCCGATGACGGGTTCCGTCGATAGCGGGTTCCGTCGATGGCGGCTCCCGTCGATGGCGGCTCCCGCCTTCGGCGATGCCGGTCCGCAGCCATGGGCCGCGCCCCGGCTGCGCTCCGCGGCGACGCCGCGGGCCCCCCCTCGAACCTCGTCCGTCAGCGCAACACCAGGTTGTCGCGATGGATCAGTTCGGCCTCCTGCATGAAGCCGAGCAGCGATTCGATCTCGCCGGACGGCCGCCGCATGATCCGGCGGGTCTCCGAACTCGAGTAGTTGATCAGCCCGCGGGCGATCTCCCGCCCGTCCGGATCGACGCAGGCGACGACGGCGCCCCGTTCGAAATCGCCGTTGACCTCGACGACGCCGATCGGCAACAGGCTCTTGCCGTCGCGCAGCAACGCGCGCGCGGCGCCGGCATCGACCCGCACCGATCCGCTCAACTGCAGGTGATTGGCCAGCCACTGCTTGCGCGCCGCCAGCCGCGGCACCTCGGCGACGAAGGTCGTGCCGATCCTCGCGCCTTCGGCCAGGCGGGGTAATACCGACGGCTCGCGGCCGTAGGCGATGACCGTGTGCGCGCCGCCGCCGGCCGCCCGCCGGGCGGCCAGCACCTTGGTGATCATCCCGCCCTTGCCCAGTGCCGAGCCGGCGCCGCCGGCCATCGACTCGAGCACCGGATCGCCGGCGCGCACCGCGGGCAGCAGCCGCGCCTGCGGATCCTTGCGCGGATCGGCGGTGAACAGCCCCTGCTGGTCGGTCAGGATCACCAGCGCGTCGGCGTCGATCAGGTTCGCGACCAGCGCGCCGAGCGTATCGTTGTCACCGAACTTGATCTCCTCGGTGACGACGGTGTCGTTCTCGTTGATGATCGGCACGACGCCGAGCTCGAGCAGCGTCACCAGCGTCGCCCGCGCGTTCAGGTAGCGGCTGCGATCGGCCAGATCATCGTGCGTCAGCAGGATCTGCGCGGTCTGCAGGCCGAAGTCGCGAAACCGGCTCTCGTAGACCTGGGCGAGGCCCATCTGGCCGACGGCCGCCGCGGCCTGCAGCTCGTGCATCTCGTGCGGGCGGCGCGCCCAGCCCAGGCGCTTCATGCCTTCGGCGATCGCCCCCGACGACACCATGACGACCTGCTTGCCGAGCGCGCGCAACTGCGCGAACTGCTCGCCCCAGCGACCGATCGCCTCGGCGTCGAGGCCGCGCCCTTCATTGGTGACCAGCGACGAGCCCACCTTGACGACGATCAGGCGCGCCGACGCCAGCACCGGGCGCCAGGCCGTCTCGACCTGCGCGGCGCGATCGCCGCCGCCGGGACCGGGCAGCACGACATCAGTCACGGGGCGATCCCCTGTTCTTGCCCTTGGGCAGCACCGGTACCATCAGCCCGGCCGCCTTGGCCGCGGCATCGGCTTCGGCCTGCGCCATCGCATCGGCGCGCGCCTGGGCCTTGGCGCGCGCCCGCGCCTCGCCCGCCCGCCGCGCATCCTCCTGCGTCGTCGGCTCGGCTTCGCCGCCGTCGGCGGCACCGGCCGGCTCGGCCTGCCCGTCGCGCGGCGCGTCCCGGCCATCGGGCCGATCGTCGAAACGGACGTCGACGACCGGCACCTCGGCCTCGCGCACGGTTTCCAGATACTCGTAGACCGCCTGGCACAAGGCCGCCGTGCCTTCGCCGGTAGCGCCGGAGATCACGAACACGCGCTCGACCGGTATCGCCTGGCGCCCCCGGCCGCGAAACCGCTTGACGAAATCGTCGACCAGGGCCTGACGCTCGGTCTCGGGCACGGTGTCGATCTTGTTCAGCACCAGCCAGCGCGGCTTGCGCGCCAGCTCCTCGTCGTAGCGGCCCAGCTCCTGCAGGATCGCGCGCGCGTCGCGCACCGGATCGGCCTGCGGATCGGGCGGTTGCAGGTCGACCAGATGCAGCAGCAGCCGCGTACGCTGCAGGTGGCGCAGGAACCGATGCCCGAGCCCGGCGCCGTCGGCGGCGCCCTCGATCAGCCCCGGGATATCGGCCATCACGAAGCTCTTGGACTGCGCCACGCGCACGACGCCGAGATTCGGATGCAGCGTCGTGAACGGGTAGTCGGCGATCTTGGGCCGTGCGTTGCTGACCGCCGCGATCAGCGTCGACTTGCCGGCGTTGGGCAATCCGAGCAGTCCGACGTCGGCCAGCACCTTCAGCTCGAGCCGCAGATTGAACTGCTCGCCCGGCGTGCCCGGCGTCGCCTGCCGCGGCGCACGGTTCGTGCTCGACTTGAAATGGATGTTGCCCAGGCCGCCTTCGCCGCCCTTGGCCAGCACGACGCGCTGGCCGTCGACGGTCAGGTCGGCGATCAGCTCGCCGGTGTCGTCGTTCCAGACCTGCGTGCCGACCGGCATCCGCAGCACCACGTCCTCGGCGGCGGCTCCGTACTGGTCCGAACCGCGGCCGCGCTCGCCGTTGCGCGCCTGATGCTTGCGCGCGTAGCGATAGTCGATCAGCGTGTTGATGTTGCGGTCGGCGACGGCGATCACGCTGCCGCCGCGCCCGCCGTCACCGCCGTCCGGTCCACCCTTGGGGATGAACTTCTCGCGGCGGAACGACACGATGCCGGCCCCGCCGTCGCCGGCAATGACTTCGATCCGGGTTTCGTCGATGAATTTCATGAAAAAAGCCCCGCCAGGCGGGGCTTTCGAGCCGAACCCCGGAACGACCGGGGCGACGCTTGCCGTACCGCCTGAGCGATATCAGCTGCGCGGTTCGATGCTGACGGTCTGGCGGCGCAGCGCGCCCTTGACCGCGAACTTGACCTGACCGTCGGTCAGCGCGAACAGCGTCCAGTCCTTGCCGACGCCGACGTTGGCGCCCGGATGGAACTGCGTGCCGCGCTGGCGGACGATGATCGATCCGGCCGACACCTGCTGGCCGCCGAAAGCCTTGACGCCCAGCATCTTCGGCTTGGAATCGCGCCCGTTGCGTGTGGAGCCGCCGCCTTTTTTCTGTGCCATGAGTCGTTACTCCTCGATCAAGCCTGCTGCGCCGGCTGCTGCTCGGCGACGACTTCGCCGAGCGACGAAGCGATCTTGCCGATGAACAGCTCGGTGTAGTTCTGGCGATGGCCCTGCGATTTACGATAATGCTTGCGGCGACGCATCTTGAAGATGCGGACCTTGTCGTGACGACCATGGGACAGGACCGTCGCCGAAACCGTCGCGCCTTGCACCAGCGGAGCACCGACGGCGATCTGGTCGCCGCTGCCCACTGCCAGCACCTGGTCGATCGTCACTTCAGCTCCGATGTCCGCCGGTATCTGTTCTACTTTGATTTTCTCGCCGGCAGCAACCTTGTATTGTTTGCCGCCGGTTTTTATGACCGCGTACATGGGGAAAGAACCTCGAAGATGTTGAAGCCCCGAGCGCGCGCGAGCATGCACGCGCGCCAGGGAACTCAGTAAGATACCGGATTGACCTCTGCGGTGTCAATCTCCTCATCACCAGAACGAACGGAACGGGAATCCGTCACCGGGCGAGCGCCCCGGTATGCATCGACTGTCTCTTTACACCGACTGCCTCTTTATAATGCGCGAGAAATGAAACCCGCAGAGCTCTTTCCCGTCCTGGCGGCCGACCTGGCCGAGGTCGATCTGGTCATCCGGTCGCGGCTGACCTCCGACGTCGCGCTGGTCAACACCGTCGCCGACTACATCATCGCCGCCGGCGGCAAGCGCATGCGCCCGGTGCTGGTGCTGCTGATGGCACGAGCGCTCGGCTATCGCGGCGAGCGAGATCACTATCTGCTGGCCGCCGTCATCGAGTTCATCCACACGGCGACGCTGCTGCACGACGACGTCGTCGATGAGTCCGAGCTGCGCCGCGGCCGCAAGACGGCCAACGCCAATTTCGGCAACGCCGCGTCGGTGCTGGTCGGCGACTTCCTGTACTCGCGCGCGTTCCAGATGATGGTCGAGCCCGGCCACATGCGCGTGATGCAGGTGCTGGCCGACGCCACCAACGTCATCGCCGAAGGCGAAGTCCTGCAGTTGATGAACTGCAACGACCCGGACGTCGACGAAGCGCGCTATCTGCAGGTGATCCGCTACAAGACCGCCAAGCTGTTCGAAGCGGCGGCCGGCATCGGCGCGATCCTGTGCGGCGCGGCACCCGAGGTCGAAGGCGCGGCGATGGAGTACGGCGCGCGGCTGGGCACCGCGTTCCAGTTGATCGACGACGTGCTCGACTATGCCGGCAACCCGGAAGAGATCGGCAAGAACGTCGGCGACGACCTGCGCGAAGGCAAGGCCACGCTGCCGCTGATCCACGTGATGCGCGCCGGAACGCCCGACGAACGCGCGATGGTCCGCCAGGCGATCCAGGACGGCCACACCGATCAGCAGGACCGGGTGCTGGCCGCCATCCATCGGACCGGCGCGCTCGCCTACGCCCGCGACCGCGCACTGGCCGAGGCCGACGCCGCCCGGGCCGCGATCGCCGGCTGGCCGGCCTCCGTCTATCGCGACGCGCTCGTCTACTTCACGTCCTACGCGGTCGATCGCGACCGCTGAGGCGGCGCGGGCGCGGGCGCGAGGGCCGGCGCCGCGCGACCGGCACGGCGCCATGCCCGCCCATGCCTCACCCGTGCCCGCTCATACCCGCCCGGGCCCGTCACTGAGCCGGCCTTGCGGACCGGCGAGAGGGCTCGCCGGCGAAGCCGACCGAAGGCGGCGCCGGCAAGGCCGATCGACGCCGCGCCATCGATTGCAGAGCCGCCTACGGATATGCTAAGATCTTTGTCTTTGCTGCAGCGTGCTTTCCGTTCCGATGGCCTTGCCACCGCGTTCGGATCGGGCTGCAGTCGTCGGGGTGTAGCTTAGCCTGGTAGAGCGCTACGTTCGGGACGTAGAGGCCGGAGGTTCGAATCCTCTCACCCCGACCACCAATACATCGAAGAGCCGGATCCCGTGCATGTCGCTGGTCCGGCTCTTTTTCATTGCAGGCGACGATTCGGCGTCGCGCCGGGACCGCAGGCGATCGGCGCGATTGACATGCGTCAACATCGCCGCGTCGAATCGCTGCGATAGTGGCGGCTCTGCGCTTGCGATGTTCGGTCGCGCGCCCGCGGATATTCGGGCGTCACGCATTCGCGTGTCCGCTCGATTGAAACACGCCATTTACACTCGGTAACCGACCGTATCGCGGGGTTCGTCCCCGTGTTGCTCGCCCCGCTTAATCTGCTCTCAAGACACTTGCGGAGCAGACATGACCCCGACCAGCCTCCTTCTCCCTCACGCCGAACTCATCGCGATGCTCGAGCAGCTCGTGCCCGTGCAGCGCCGCGTCGTGCGCGCCGGCGATGCGCTGTACCGAGCCGGTGACACGTTCACCAACCTGTTCCTGCTGAACTCCGGTTTCGTCAAGGTCATCAACCTATCGCGAGACGGCCGCGAGCAACTGGTCGCGCTGAACCTGAAAGGCGACTGGCTCGGTCTCGATGGGCTGGCCAACGGCCAGTATCGCTCCGACGCGATCGCGATGGACGTCGGCGAGATCTGGCAGATCAATTACCAGCAGCTGATGAACGCGTGCATTCGCACGCCCGCGCTGCTCGGCGCGCTGCATGCGGCGATGAGCCGCGAGCTGAGTCACGACCGCAACGCGAAGATGTCGATGTGCACGCTGTCGGCGGACGCACGCGTCGCCGATTTTCTGCACGGCTGGGCCGCGGATCTCGAATGCCGCGGCATGCGTGCCGACCAGATCACGCTGCAGTTGACGCGCGCCGAGATCGGCAACTATCTGGGCCTGACGCTCGAGACGGTCAGCCGCGCGCTGTCCCGACTGGCGCGCCTGGGCCTGATCGGCTTCGACGACCGAGGCCGCCGCGACATCCGGATCCCCGACGTCGACGCGCTGCTCAGCTATGCCGAGCGCCCGCTGGGCAGTGCCAGCAAGGAACGCCGGGCAGCGGCCGGCCCGCACCCGGTGCCGCGCGCCGTCGGCGCGAGCCATGTGCTGGCTGCCGCCGAGCGCCGGGCCGCGCCGGTTCGGCGCCCGGCCGCGCGACCGCCGGCGGTGGCCGTGCCTCTGGCCGCCTGACGGTCATCGACGAACACGGCGGCAGCCGCGCGGCGAACCCGCGTCGCGGTCGCCGCCGCCGTGCTTCGGTTTGCGGGCCGCCTCAGCGGATCAGCAGGACCGGCAGCTTGGTCTGCGCGATCACGCGCGACGTCACCGACCCGAGCACCAGGCCCGACAGCGCCGAATGGCCGTGCGTCCCCATCAGCAGCAGATCGAAATTACCGCTGTTGGCGACCTTGGCGATGATGTCCGGACCATGACCGGCCGCGTAGCGGGCATCGAGCTTCCAGTCATGCTTGTGCGCGAAGGCCCGGACCGGGTCGAGCACCAGGTCGGCCTGCTCCTTGTAATAGCCCTCGACGACGTCGCGTCCGACGAAGCTGGCCGGATGCGAAGGAATGGCCGGCACCACCGTCAATACCGTGTACTCCTCGACCTTGCCGAGCAGATCCGGATGCGAGACCAGATAGTCGAGCATCCGCTGCGTATATGGGCTACCGTCGACAGCCAGCAATACCTTCATCAATCACTCCCCTGTTGAATCCGGACCGCCGATCGCAGGTCCGGATATTGCAAAGCGCTGAAACCGGTCTGCGCGCGGCCGCACGACCGCCACGGCAACGGCAGCGAACCGGACCATACTCATACTAGATGCTTCGGGGAAGCGCCTGTTGACTGCCGTCAACAGCGACGGGCCCGTCGTCTCGATCAGGCCCCCGGCCCGGCGGCTGCGCATGGCCGGCCTGCGCCGGCCGCACGCACCGATCGGGCCCGACCGCTCAGGAGCCGACGCGCTTGCAGGCCACGCCGAAGTCGGCCGTCGAGTAACGACGCGACGAGTACAACGCGTGGTGGTTGTCCGGTCGCCGCGGCTTGAGCAGCAGCATCTCGGTCAATTGCTGCCGCAGCGTGTACGGCTGCAGCGGAATCTGCGCATCGGAAGGGTTGCCGTCGATCGTCAGCGTCACGTTGCCGTCGTCCCGACGACCGCTGATCGTCCAGTTGGTCACCGGGTTGTGCAGCGAGAAATCGCCGTTCTCGACCGGCAGCGGCTGCCGCGGCGTCTCGAACACGCGCATCGACGGTTCGAGGAAGAACGCCACGACGAGCGCGCGCAAACCCATCTGGCAACTGCCTTGCCCCGAATAGATATCGATGACCGACAGATCGGGACCGCAGAACCCCTGCGTCACGGTCCCGCCCGCCACGCTGCCGTGCGTGACGAAGAAGCGCGTCGACGTATCCAGCGCCCGCATCGCCTCGCCGGGCGCGACGGCATCGGGCGCCAGCGCCGACGCGGTCAGCAATCCGGCCGATGCCCCCATCCGGTAGCAGACGCTGCGGCCGAACATCGGCACGCCGTGGGGACCGAAGAAATGCTTGAAGAACGTGGCGAACTCCGCCTGCGCATCGCGGATGAATCCCGTCTCGAATCCCGGATCCATCCGGCTGAGCCAGAACAGGTTGTAGTGGATCGCCCAGGAGTTGTAATAGTCGAAGCCGCTCGGCGGATCATCGAACCAGCCCGCTCCCTTGTACGAGGTCTTGAAGCGCTCGAACATCGTCTTCGCGCGTTCGTCGTACCGGTGCACGTCCTGGCCCAGCGCGCGCAGGCTCGCGTATACGAGCAGCGGCGACAGGCTCCAGTTGCCCGCGTAGACCTTGACGTCGAGCACCTGGCGCATCCATGCCGCCACCTGCTCGCGCTGCGCCGGCGTCAGGCGGCTCCACACCTGCCCGCGGCTGAGCCACAGCGCGGTGGCCAGGTCTCCGGCCTCGTAGGCGGCCTGGTCGTAGTCGCGCAGCGCCCCCCAGTACTCGGGGCTGTTCGGATCGGTCCCGGCAACGATACCGTCGATCAGCAACTGACTCACGTCGATCTGCCGGTTGCCGATGCCGACGCGCTCGTCGCGCCCCGAGCCCAGCCAGGCCGCTGCCAGCGGAATGAATCGCATGAAGCCTTCGAGGCCGTCCGCGTCCCGGCCATGTTCGCTGCCGGCGCCCGGCAGATAAGCGCGCGCGCCGATCGGTGAACGGTAATTGACGAAACCTTCGAGCAGATACTTGAACAGGTCCTCGTAGGCCTGGGCGGGCAAGGCCGCCCGATCACCGCCCTCCATCTGCGCCAGCAACTGGGCGCGCGTCACGCCGGTCGGTTCGACCGCCGACACCCGCTGCGACCAGCCCGGCACGCCGCGCATCTCGCGCAGAACGAACAATCCCGCCACTGCGAGCACCGCCGCCACGGACAAGGCGGCAACGATACCCTTGCGCCACGGTCGAGGAGGATGGCTACGAGTCGGAGTGATTGGTAATGCTGCTGCCAATTGAACCTCAATCCATTAGATGCTCGCCGCCATCGTGACGGTCAGCGCCTCGCCTCTCTAAGATGACGAGTGCAAGCGTCGACTTGTTATCGACTCTGTTTCCGAACGGTTTCTGCACGAAAAAAACGTGGGAACGACCGTCGGCCGAACCGGCATTCGCGGTCTTGCACCGCAAGCAAGTCCCGGTCCGCTCCGGTGCGCAAGCCTTACGGCGACACCTCCCGGCCGACTTGTCGCGGGGATCCATCGAGGGAATGATCGGTGTCCTGCGCTGACGAACGGGATGCTAGCAGAGCCCCCATACGAGGAGTTCAGCAGATCGACGAACCAACGTGAATCCGAACTTTAGCCTGCAATTTCCGCTTGGGCGAGGGTTTTTGGAAACGCGGCGGGAATTTTGTCGACACATTTCCGGCGATTCAATCACTAAACGTTCTAATCCCGGCGGGGCTAAGCTGATTCCGGCCCGGATGGGTAACCCCAATCGACCGTTCGTCGGCCCGAATCGACCGTCGATCCCATCCAGCCAAGCCACCGCCGCTGAACGAAGGTCGTTGGCAGGCATCGGCTCCTTGCGTACCGACCGACGGCCGAAAACCGCCGATCTGTGCACTAAAGCCGACGAAATTGCATGGCGTAACCACCGTCTTTTCGAGCACCGATTGCTCGATCCTTCATCGAAAATCGGAAAACATGACACTTTGTTCCGGGCGGCCTTCGTGACGATCGCCGCCTTCGAACCAGGAGCGCCCTCGATGCTGATCAGCCACTCCACCTCCTCCGGCAAATCGCTGTATTCACGGATGAGCAGGATCATGGAAACCGATCCTGCCGAAGCCCCGGGCATCACGGAATCCACGGCCTCCGGCGATGCGACGACGATCTCGCTGGCCGCGATGCGGGCGGCCCAGGCGTCCGCCGCTTCGCACGAAGAGTTCCAGCCGACTCCGCGGATCGTCGTCGGACTGCCGCGAATGCCGCAGGTCGATGAAGCGAACACTCCGGACCACGGATCGATGCCGAGCGCCGCTCGGGAACACGCGGCGAGCGAACATGACAACGCACCGGCACGGACGATTTCTCCAGCCGCCCCGACCGCGACTGTCGACATGATGTCTGCTGACATGACGCCTGCCGACATCACGTCTGCCGACATCACCCCTGCCGACGACATCACGCCTGCCGGCACGATTGCTGCCGACATGACGTCTGCCGTCGAGAGCGAGGGCAAGGACGGCGGCAGCGGCGACGGCAATAGCGGCACGGTCTCTGCCGCTCCGGCAAGTCGCGAAGCCGACGCCCCCGGCTTGGTCGCGTCATCCGACAGCGAGCGCCACTCGAGTGTCGATGCTCGAGCCGGAGCCGGAGCCGGAGCCGGAGCCGGAGCCGGAGCCGGAGCCGGAGCCGGAGCCGGAGCCGGAGCCAATGCCAGTGTCAGCGCCAACAATGCCAATGCCGGAGCCGAAACCAAGGTCGATGCCGAAGTCGCCACCGACGCCAAGACAAACGCGCGCATCGATGCCATCGACGAGGCCGAGACGAGCAGCGGGCGCCGCCGCCATCCGGACGGCGCGTTCACCGCGGCACCGGTGACGCCGATGGCCGAGGCGGCCGGCGATCGCAGCGATATCGCTCCGACAGTGCAAGCTCGATCGATCGACGACATCATGGTCGGCTACTGGCGCGCGCTGGCCGGCGCCGCACCGCAACCCCGACATCCGTAGTAGCGGCAATCCGATGCCGAATCGCGACGACGACGGCCGACAAACCGATCGACAGCGACGAACAAGGGCGCTGCACGCCCTCTATTCGAACCTTGCCCGGCGCTCAAGTTTCGGACAATCGAGACTTGAGTCCGTCGATCACGGCGGCCTCGACCATCCGGCACCGAATGGCATTCGGTACGCCGACCCGACACCTCGCGTCGGGCAAGACGGTTTCACGACCGTCTGAGTCCCGAGCGAACGCACCAGGGAAGATTCGCGATGCAAATATTCAATGCAGTCTCGAACTACCGTGCGCTCTATGCGCAAACCGGCAAGGTTCTGGACAGTCAAGCGTCGTCGGCCAGTCATCAGCAAGGATCGTCGGGCAACGAATCGAACAGTCACGTCCTTCCGCCGGACAACCGCCCAGCGAAACCGTCACCATCCGAAACCGATCGGGTCACGATCTCGGAGGCCGCGCGCCGGGCCGCCGCACAAGCCGAAGAACAACGCAAGCGGCCGGTCGACGATCACGCCGCGCCGACGCGCAGCGTTTCCGATCACTACCACCCCGGCGCCGTCGATCCGGCCTGAAACCGCCAACCTGGCCTGAAGACTTCGGCACGGCCTGAATGCGCTCGCCGGCGCGCTCGGCGAGTGCAGCGGAAACGGGAGTTGGCAGAGCTCGCGGGAGCGCTGTTAGAACTCGCAGATCCGAGAAAAAACCGAGGAGAGAAAAGCAAAAAGGCCACCCTTGAGGGGTGGCCTTTTTTAGGGGATTGCCTGACGATGACCTACTTTCACACGCGAATGCGCACTATCATCGGCGCGGCAGCGTTTCACGGTCCTGTTCGGGATGGGAAGGGGTGGTTCCACTGCGCTATGGTCGTCAGGCATAACTTGTTGCCTGGTCGCGATACGGCTGCGGCCAAGCCAATTCAGCAAGATGAGTCGGTTGAGACTGCGATACAACGGGTGCCGACGCTTCGGTCGACACGATCAATCAGACAATCAAAGCTGACTTTCGTCTTGATCGAGCCACTCAGGATGGCCGATCGAGCAAAGTTATAGGGTCAAGCCACACGGGCAATTAGTATCGGTTAGCTTAACGTATTACTACGCTTCCACACCCGACCTATCAACGTCCTGGTCTTGAACGACCCTTTAGGGGGATCGAGTCCCCGGGAGATCTCATCTTCAGGCGAGTTTCCCGCTTAGATGCTTTCAGCGGTTATCTCTTCCGCACATAGCTACCCTGCGATGCCACTGGCGTGACAACAGGTACACCAGAGGTGCGTTCACTCCGGTCCTCTCGTACTAGGAGCAAGCCCCGTCAAATCTCCAACGCCCACAGCAGATAGGGACCAAACTGTCTCACGACGTTTTGAACCCAGCTCACGTACCTCTTTAAATGGCGAACAGCCATACCCTTGGGACCGGCTACAGCCCCAGGATGAGATGAGCCGACATCGAGGTGCCAAACACCGCCGTCGATATGAACTCTTGGGCGGTATCAGCCTGTTATCCCCAGAGTACCTTTTATCCGTTGAGCGATGGCCCTTCCATTCAGAACCACCGGATCACTAGGTCCTGCTTTCGCACCTGTTCGACTTGTCAGTCTCACAGTCAAGCACGCTTTTGCCCTTGCACTTTAGGCACGATGTCCGACCGTGCCAAGCGTACCTTCGAACTCCTCCGTTACACTTTAGGAGGAGACCGCCCCAGTCAAACTGCCTACCATGCACTGTTCCCAACCCGGATAACGGGCCTAGGTTAGAACCGCAAACAAATCAGGGTGGTATTTCAAGGATGGCTCCACAGAAACTAGCGTCCCTGCTTCAAAGCCTCCCACCTATCCTACACAGACCGGTTCACAGTCCAATGCAAAGCTACAGTAAAGGTTCATGGGGTCTTTCCGTCTAGCTGCGGGTAGATTGCATCATCACAAACATTTCAACTTCGCTGAGTCCCTGGAGGAGACAGTGTGGCCATCGTTACGCCATTCGTGCAGGTCGGAACTTACCCGACAAGGAATTTCGCTACCTTAGGACCGTTATAGTTACGGCCGCCGTTTACCGGGGCTTCGATCAAGAGCTTGCACCCCATCACTTAACCTTCCGGCACCGGGCAGGCGTCACACCCTATACGTCCACTTTCGTGTTTGCAGAGTGCTGTGTTTTTGTTAAACAGTCGCAGCCACCGATTTTTTGCAACCTCTTCGCCCTCGGGTTGTTCACCCTCAAGCTACCAAGGCATACCTTCTCCCGAAGTTACGGTATCAATTTGCCGAGTTCCTTCTCCAGAGTTCTCTCAAGCGCCTGAGAATACTCATCTCGCGCACCAGTGTCGGTTTGCGGTACGGTCGTTCTGAGCTGAAGCTTAGAGGCTTTTCCTGGGACCCCTTCCAGTTGCTTCGCGAACAAGTTCGCTCGTCTCAACCCCTCGGTATACGCCTGGCGGATTTGCCTACCAGACACCTACAAGCCAAGAACCGGGACTTCCAACACCCGGACAACCTTCCACGATCCGTCCCCCCATCGCACTCAGAATCGGTGCAGGAATATTAACCTGCTTCCCATCAACTACGGCTTTCGCCCTCGCCTTAGGGGCCGACTCACCCTACGCCGATGAACGTTGCGTAGGAAACCTTGCGCTTACGGCGAGCGGGCTTTTCACCCGCTTTAACGCTACTCATGTCAGCATTCGCACTTCCGATACCTCCAGCAGCCTTTACAAGCCACCTTCACAGGCTTACGGAACGCTCCCCTACCACTTACGATTACTCGTAAATCCGCAGCTTCGGTTATTTGCTTAGCCCCGTTACATCTTCCGCGCAGGACGACTCGATCAGTGAGCTATTACGCTTTCTTTAAAGGATGGCTGCTTCTAAGCCAACTTCCTGACTGTCTTAGCCTTCCCACTTCGTTTCCCACTTAGCAAATATTGGGGACCTTAGCTGGCGGTCTGGGTTGTTTCCCTCTTGACCTCGGACGTTAGCACCCGAGGACTGTCTGCCGTGCTCATACTTCCAGGTATTCGGAGTTTGCTATGGCGAAGTAAGTCTCAATGACCCCCACAACCATTACAGTGCTCTACCCCCTGGAGCAATACACGACGCACTACCTAAATAGTTTTCGGGGAGAACCAGCTATTTCCCGGCTTGTTTAGCCTTTCACCCCTACCCACAGCTCATCCGCTACTTTTGCAACAGTAGTCGGTTCGGACCTCCAGTAAGTGTTACCTCACCTTCATCCTGGCCATGAGTAGATCGCCGGGTTTCGGGTCTACGCCTAGCGACTGGACGCCCTATTCGGACTCGGTTTCCCTGCGCCTCCCCTATTCGGTTAAGCTCGCCACTAAACGTAAGTCGCTGACCCATTATACAAAAGGTACGCCGTCACCCCTTTTACAAGGCTCCGACTGTTTGTATGCATGCGGTTTCAGGATCTATTTCACTCCCCTCCCGGGGTTCTTTTCGCCTTTCCTTCACAGTACTGGTTCACTATCGGTCGATCACGAGTATTTAGCCTTGGAGGATGGTCCCCCCATCTTCAGACAGGATTTCACGTGTCCCGCCCTACTTCTCGAATGCTCAGTACCACCAACGTGTTTTCGCGTACGGGGCTATCACCCTCTGTTGCCGGACTTTCCAGACCGTTCCGCTAACTCGTCAGCTATCACATTCAGGCTCCTCCGATTTCGCTCGCCACTACTCTCGGAATCTCGGTTGATTTCTTTTCCTGCAGTTACTAAGATGTTTCAGTTCACTGCGTTCGCCTCTACACGCCTATGGATTCAGCGTGAGATACCCTCGCGGGTGGGTTTCCCCATTCGGACATCAACGGATCAAAGCTCGTTTGCCAGCTCCCCGTCGCTTTTCGCAGGCTACCGCGTCCTTCATCGCCTGTGATCGCCAAGGCATCCACCACATGCACTTATTCACTTGACCCTATAACTTTGCCGACTGACAGCGCTGACACACCATCAATCGAAAGAGCCAAGTCAACGTTAATTGCCGTAATCTCAGTTTTCTTCTCTATTCGAGAACTGGATTTGTTGTGTATGCAATCACAACCCGTATCCAAATCTAAAAAGACTTAAATACGTTACTCATCTTGCGAATTGTTAAAGAACAACGTCACCAAGGTGACGCGCAAGCCGTCGGTCTCCCAATCGCTTGCGCCTCACCTCGAATCACCATCTGAACAACCGAACCTCGACGCCCCTGCACCACCAACCCACCACGAAGGACTGTTACCGCTTTCCTTCGCCGTGTAAAAATCCTGGTGGAGGTGAACGGGATCGAACCGATGACCCCCTGCTTGCAAAGCAGGTGCTCTCCCAGCTGAGCTACACCCCCGTCATACTCTTGGTGGGTCTGGATGGATTCGAACCATCGACCCCCGCCTTATCAAGACGGTGCTCTAACCGACTGAGCTACAGACCCCGTGTTCCTGCCCGGGACCGCTTCGTCGATTCGCTTGCTCGGGGCTTCTAACCACCCCTTCAGACAATGATCTGACGAACAACCGATAAGTGTGGACGTTTGAAACTCAGAACCCTCTCTTGAAAGGAGGTGATCCAGCCGCACCTTCCGATACGGCTACCTTGTTACGACTTCACCCCAGTCATGAGCCCTACCGTGGTAAGCGCCCTCCTTGCGGTTAAGCTACCTACTTCTGGTAAAACCCACTCCCATGGTGTGACGGGCGGTGTGTACAAGACCCGGGAACGTATTCACCGCGACATGCTGATCCGCGATTACTAGCGATTCCGACTTCATGCACTCGAGTTGCAGAGTGCAATCCGGACTACGATCGGTTTTCTGGGATTGGCTCCCCCTCGCGGGTTGGCGACCCTCTGTACCGACCATTGTATGACGTGTGAAGCCCTACGCATAAGGGCCATGAGGACTTGACGTCATCCCCACCTTCCTCCGGTTTGTCACCGGCAGTCTCCTTAGAGTGCCCTTTCGTAGCAACTAAGGACAAGGGTTGCGCTCGTTGCGGGACTTAACCCAACATCTCACGACACGAGCTGACGACAGCCATGCAGCACCTGTGTTCTGGCTCTCTTTCGAGCACCCTCATATCTCTACGAGGTTCCAGACATGTCAAGCGTAGGTAAGGTTTTTCGCGTTGCATCGAATTAATCCACATCATCCACCGCTTGTGCGGGTCCCCGTCAATTCCTTTGAGTTTTAACCTTGCGGCCGTACTCCCCAGGCGGTCAACTTCACGCGTTAGCTGCGTTACCAAGTCAATTAAGACCCGACAACTAGTTGACATCGTTTAGGGCGTGGACTACCAGGGTATCTAATCCTGTTTGCTCCCCACGCTTTCGTGCCTGAGCGTCAGTGTTATCCCAGGGGGCTGCCTTCGCCATCGGTGTTCCTCCACATCTCTACGCATTTCACTGCTACACGTGGAATTCCACCCCCCTCTGACACACTCTAGCCTTGCAGTCACAAGTGCAGTTCCCAGGTTAAGCCCGGGGATTTCACACCTGTCTTACAAAACCGCCTACGCACGCTTTACGCCCAGTAATTCCGATTAACGCTCGCACCCTACGTATTACCGCGGCTGCTGGCACGTAGTTAGCCGGTGCTTATTCTTCCGGTACCGTCATCCACTCCAGGTATTAACCAGAGCGATTTCTTTCCGAACAAAAGTGCTTTACAACCCGAAGGCCTTCTTCACACACGCGGCATTGCTGGATCAGGCTTGCGCCCATTGTCCAAAATTCCCCACTGCTGCCTCCCGTAGGAGTCTGGGCCGTGTCTCAGTCCCAGTGTGACTGGTCGTCCTCTCAGACCAGTTACTGATCGTCGCCTTGGTAGGCTTTTACCCCACCAACTAGCTAATCAGATATCGGCCGCTCCAGTAGCGTGAGGCCTTGCGGTCCCCCACTTTCCACCTCAGTGCGTATGCGGTATTAATCCGGCTTTCGCCGAGCTATCCCCCACTACTGGGCACGTTCCGATACTTTACTCACCCGTTCGCCACTCGCCACCAGGGTTGCCCCCGTGCTGCCGTTCGACTTGCATGTGTAAGGCATGCCGCCAGCGTTCAATCTGAGCCAGGATCAAACTCTTTAGTTCGATCTTTTGGTTTGTCTTTCGACATGGCCTTCGAGCTTCCCCGAAGACCTGCTCAATACGGAATCGACGTTCGTGGCATCCTCATCCGACCAGCCTTGCGACTGACCAGACTCCGATACCTAGAACTATCCGTGTGAGCATTTGGTTTTTCTTGAGCCACTACGACACTTCGCCCACCAGGCTCGCGCCTGATCTGCTATCGTGTCGCAGCGGTTGGCTCATCGCCCCAAACGCCCACACTTATCGGTTGTTCAATTGTTAAAGAGCATCTGCTGATCACCGCCGCGCCGTCTTGCTGCCGAAGCCTTCGCTTCGTTTGCTGCGTCGCTGCGTTTCGTCATCAGCACAGAAGCGAGATTATGTCGCTTCTTTTTCTGCTCGTCAAGTCAACTCGCTTCGCTTCGTCCAGCACACCGACATTCCGCCTACATCCCTCCCGTCTCCAGCCTTCTACGGCCAGACCCGACAAGAACCCCGCTTCGCACCGCTTTCGCCGTACGCGCGCCAGGCAAATCCCGATGTCCCTTCCGACCCCCGCGTGCTCGCTTTTTTGCGCGCCCGCCGGATCCGAAACCCATCGACTCGACCCTCGCCCCACCTCGACACGCTTGCGCCTGAGCGCAATCGCCAGCCGCACCCTTTCGGGCAGGCCGTCGTGCCGGTGAAGCAAGACTGTTAAAGAGCAGAGCCAAAGACTATAGCACAACCGTTTTTAGATCCGCAAGCGAAAAGCTCGAACAAGCTGGCGAAGCGCTCGGCAGAGTGTGCGAATCGATGGCGACAGCGCCGTACGCGAGCGGAGACCGCTGTGGCGGCGGACCCGCTGCGAGAGGCGTCGGCTATCGCACGCAGCAGGTAGCGGAGGCGGACTCCCGACTCCCGACGACGATTGGCGGCAAGATACCCGCTGCATACGGATCGGCGGCAGGAAGACGGCTGCACCTGACTTAAAGAACATGAAGAACAGGCGGCTGTACCAGGGGGCTGCACGTAGAACCAAAGAACCAGAGAAGGAGAACGCATGCACACGCATCATTGGCCCGCCCAGCAACGCGTGCACACCGGGCACGGCGCGATCGACGAAGCGCTGCCTTCCGAGCTGGGCCGTCTCGGCTGGCAGCGCGTGCTGCTGGTCACGACGCGCTCGCTGCGCGACGGTCCGCTGTTCTCGCGGGTCGAACGGGCGATCGGAGAGCGGCTGCGCGGTGCGGTCGACGGCATCCCCGCGCATTCGCCGATCGATTCGGTGACGGCGCTCGTCGATCGATGCCGGCGCGAATCGGTCGACGGGCTCGTCGCGCTCGGCGGCGGCTCGGTCATCGATGCCTGCAAAGGCGTGCTGCTCGCGCTCAACGGCGGTCTCGGCGACGGGCGACTATCGGCCGCCACACTGCTTGCAGCGTCGAATCCGCGCGTCAGCGAATGGCCGGACCGACGGCAAACGCGGATGATCGCCATTCCAACCACTCTGTCGGCCGCCGAGTTCACGTCGTTCTGCGGCATCACCGATACGCAGGCGCAGCGCAAGCTCGCGCTCGGCCACCCGTCGATGATCCCGATCAGCGTGATCCAGGACCCGACGGCGACGGTCTCGACGCCGGCCCGGCTGCTGCTGTCGACGGGCGCCCGGTCGGTCGATCACGCGATCGAGGGGTTCTGCGCGATCAACGCGACGCCGTTCAGCGATGCGACCGCCGTCGAGGCGGGCCGCCGTCTGTTCGACGCCCTGCCCGCGCTGACGAACGCCGATGCGTCGGCGCCGGCCCGCACCGACGCGCAGGCCGGCGCCTGGCTGTCGATCCAGGGGCGGGCCAACGGCGTCGCGCACGGCGCCAGCCATGGCATCGGCTATCTGCTCGGTGCGGCCTTCGGCGTGCCGCACGGCGAAACCTCGTGCGTGATGCTCCCGGCCGTGCTGCGCTGGAATGCGTCGGTCAACGCCGATCGCCAGGCCGCGATGCGACACCGGCTCGATCTGCCATCCGATGCGACGCTGGCGACGCACGTCGAGAACCTGTTCGCGTCGCTCGGACTGCCGACGCGCCTGTCGCAGGTCGGCGTGACACGCGCCGAATTCGATCGACTGACGGACCTGTACGACGGCAGCGGCCCGATCGCCACGAATCCGCGCGCGGTCCGCGGGCGCGACGATCTGCTGGAAATTCTGGATTTGGCGGCCTGAGGCACCGCACCGGTGACACCGCACCGGCGACATCAGAACCGCCGGCATCGGCCCCCGCTGTGCCCGCCCCCCCCCCTCAAGCGACGACTTCCGCCCCCGGATCGATCCCG
Source organism: Burkholderiaceae bacterium (assembly GCA_047601745.1). Lineage (GTDB taxonomy): Bacteria > Pseudomonadota > Gammaproteobacteria > Burkholderiales > Burkholderiaceae_E > JAKPAM01. The sequence continues at coordinate 444,389 of JASGIS010000001.1, forward strand.
ACGAAGCGATCAGCGGGGCGCGGCCCATCGAGGCGGTCCCGCAATCGCCGCGCCCCCTGCACGGACAGCACGCTGCGCATCGCGCCGCGCGCCAGTTCCCAGGCGATCGCATCGACGTCGTCATCGATCTGCCCGGGCTTCGGGCGATACCAGACGGTCGCCCAGTTCAGCACGCCGAAGAACGGCTTGGTCGACAACCGGCGCGGCACCGCGACGAAATCGCCGGTCTCGATCCCCGCGGCGATCACGTTGGCGAACATCTGCTCGTACGCGTCGCGCATCGCGATGATCGTGTGCAGCACCGTCGCGTGGCGGGCGGCCGCCGCGCCGAGCAGGTGGCGCTCGAGCCCCTGCACCGCGACCTTCTGCATCGTCATGTCGTGCAGCAGGACCCGGGCATGCCGGAAAGCCATGTCCAGCAGCTGGTGCGCGGGATCGGGATCGGCATCGCCGTCAGCCAGCGGACAGACCTGATCGGCGATCAGCCGCATCGCGGCGATCTGCACGTCGAAGAACAGGTCGGCCTTGCTTCGGTAGTAGTGGTAGATCCGGCCCTTGGTCGCTCCCAGGCGGTCGGCGACCGCATCGATCGACGTGGCCGCGTAGCCGAACTCGGTGAACAGTTCGGCAGCCGCATGCAGGACGTCCTCGCGCCCCTCGAGGCCGGTGCCGGGCCGCAGCGAGGACGAGCGTTCGACGGCGAACTTCATGGAATCAGGCGAGAGAAGATGGGAACGAGCCGGGCGGATGAGGACCGGAAGACCGGGCGCGGAACGGACGGGAACGGACGCCTGCCGCCGCGAGTCGTCCGGAAGCGGATCCGGTCGGGAGGACAGGGAAAACGCCGGCGCGTCGCGTCGCGGAAGCGGCGGAAAACGACGACGGCGGCGACAGTGAAACCGGGCACGACAACGAAAGCAATGGCGCGCATGCCCAAAGCGCAATAGCCAGCCAGACGCGGAATCGCCTGCGAACGCCCGGCACGAAACCCTCTTCGATGAAGACGGCCTGCCGGGCGCCGCAACCGACCGCCGCGCGAGGCGTGGCTTTGCAGCATTTTTTTGTCTCCTCCAGCCCGTGGTAGGGCGGCGATCGAGCATCGACAGGACCGGGCGCTTGACCCTTTTCCATCCACCGAGCGTTTGGCCCGGCGGCGACCGTCTCGATCACCAACCTCCTGAACCGTTGGCGGCATACTACCGGGTAGGTTGGCCGAGAATCAACCCCGGGGAATCACCTATCGGGGTGAGCCGACGAACGCCGACCCGCCGGTGCCGGCGCGGTGACGCTTCGCCTTGTCCGGCGGCTCGACGTGGATCGTCACGCGCGCGCCGTCGATCGCTTCGCGCAGCGCGGCTTCGATGCGGTCGCAGATCGCATGCGCGTCGCCGACCCGCATCCCGGCATCGACGACCAGATGCAACTGGATGAACGTCGTATGGCCGGCGATGCGCACGCGCACGTCGTGGTACTCGATCGCGCCGTGCGACGACTCGTCGAGCACCCGGCCGATCGTGTCGAGCACCTCGGGCGGCGGCGCAGCGTCCATCAGCGCGTCGGCCGACGAGCGGACCAGCTTCCAGCCGACCCACAGGATGTTGACCGCCACGGCCGCCGCCAGCAGCGGATCCAGCACCCACCAGCCGGTCAGCCTGACCAGCACGATGCCGATCACCACGCCGACCGAGGTCCACACGTCGGTGAACAGGTGGCGGGCATCGGCGACGAGCGCCGGCGACCGCAGACGGGAACCGGCGCGCATCAGTACGAACGCCCAGCCGGCGTTGAGCACCGAGGCGACGATGTTGACCGCCATGCCCAGCCCGATGTCGCCATAGGCGCGCGGCTGGACCAGGCCATGCCAGGCCTCGCCGAGGATGCTGAACGCGGCGACGATGATCAGCGCGCCTTCGAAGCTGGCGGACAGGTATTCGGCCTTGGAATGGCCGAACGGGTGGTTGGCGTCGGCCGGCAGCGCGCCGACACGGATCGCGATCGCGGCGCCGACGGCGGCGACGATGTTGACGATCGATTCGAGCGCGTCCGAATACAGCGCCACGCTGCCGCTCACGCGCCAGGCGCCCCACTTCAGCGCGAACACCAGCACGCCGATGACCGCGGTGCCCCAGGCCAGGCGCGCGGCACTCGAACCCGATGCGCGCGCCGCCGCGGGCGCCGGCGGGCTCGATCCGGCCGAGTCGGGACTGGTGCCGCTCATCGCAACGGCGGGGGCGTCACGAAGCGGCCGCGCCGCGACCGAACAGCTTGCGCAGGTCGACGAGGCCCGGCGCTTCGAGCGGCCCGCCGCGCTTGAAGATGCCGTTGATCCGCGCGACCAGCGCGCCGTCGGCTTCGACGACGCCCTGCACGAACACCATGTTGCGCGTCACCTTCATCACGTCCGCGCGCCCCTGCACCCAACTGCCGAGCGGCGCCGGCGCGAGGAAGTCGGTGGTCAGGCTGATCGTCGGAAAGAAGCTGTCGTCCAGGTCGGCCTGCACGCGGGCGGCCATCGGCAGCAGCATGTCGGCGAACAGCATCAGCATGCCGCCGTGGCAGACGTCGCGCGGGTTGACGTGGCGCGGTTCGACGCGAAAGCCGAGCACCAGGCGATCGTCGTCGCGCCGGCCGTACAGCGGGCCGTTGGGCCCCATGAAACCGCTGCGCATCGGCAGTTCGACGAAGCCGGCGGGAATGAGGGTCGTCAGAGTGTCGTTCATCTCGAATTCATCCGTTCGCCGCGTCAGCGGTCGGTGCCCGGCGCCTGCTGCGCGCGGCCGCGGGCGCGCACGGCCTCGCGCCGCCGCTCGATGTCGGCGCGGTCGAGCCGGCTCGCCCATTCGCGCGACGCCTCTCGTTCGGTGCGCATCGCCTGGCCGAAATCCTGCGCGAACCCGTCGTCGATCAGGCGCTTGTAGCGGACCAGCATCTCGGGGATCACCGACAGCATCGCTTCGGCGCAGGCCAGCGCTTCGGGCAGCAGGCGGTCCGGCTCGACGACACGGTTGACGAGCCCCCAGTCGCTGGCCGTGCGGGCATCGAGGAAGTTGCCGGTCAACGCCAGCTCCTTCGCGCGATACAGGCCGATGACGCGGCTCAGCTTCTGCGACAGACCCCAGCCCGGGATCACGCCGACCCGTGCGTGCGTATCGGCGAAACGCGCGTTCGACGACGCGATCAGCACGTCGCAGCACAGCGCCAGCTCGAAGCCGCCGGTGATCGCGACGCCGTTGATCGCGCCGATCACCGGACCGGGGAACGCGGCGATCGCGGCGACGATGTCGAGCGAACCGTCGTCGGACCCCAGCGGCGACTCGCCTTCGCCGGAGCCGAGCTCCTTCAGGTCCAGGCCCGCGCAGAACGCCGCGCCGGCCCCGGTCAGGATGACGACGCGAGCGTGCGGATCGGCGGCGAGCAGCCAGAACGCGTCGACCAGCGCCGAGCGCAGCGCCCGCGACAGCGCGTTCATCGCGCGCGGCCGGTTCAGCGTCACCTGGACGCAGCCGGGCAGCGGCCGGTCGATCCGCAGCAGCGGTTCTCCGGTCGCCGGGTCAAGGGGTGGGCTCGTGCTCATCGTGGCTCCTGGTCGGGATTCGGGGGTCCGTCGGCCGGCCGCAGACGAATCGGCCGCCCGGCGGGCGCAGGGTCGAGATTATCGCGTGAGCCACGGTGATCCGACGCGAGTTCGCCGGGCGAACCGGCCGCCCGGCGGCGGTCAGTCGTGCGAATGCCACGCCGCGCCCGACACCCGGCTATCATCGCCACCACCCCGGCGCGCCCGCTGCCCTGGCCGGGAGGAGACCCATCGTGCTGATCAACTGCGTCGTCTACTCCCACGGCCGCCGCGTCCGTGACATCCCGGTCGAAGGCATCCCCGAGGCGCTCGCCGACCCGGACAACTTCCTGTGGGTCGCGCTGCGCGACCCGCCGCCCGACGAGGTGCTGCGGATGCAGACCGTGCTCGACCTGCCGTCGCTGGCCGTCGAGGACGTGCTGCACGGCGGCCAGCGGCCGAAGATCGAGGAATACGACGATCTGCTGTTCGTGATCCTGCGCCTGATCGAGTCCCGCGACCGCACGCTGCGCGAGGGTGAGCTGTACGTGTTCGTCGGCCCGCGCTTCACGCTGTCGATCCGCACGCGCTGCGAGCAGAACATGCTGGGCGTGCGCGCACGCGCCGAGCGCGAGCCCGAGCTGCTGCAGCTGGGGCCCGGCTACGTGCTGTACGCGCTGACCGACTCCGTCGTGGACCGCTACTTTCCGGTCATCGACGAGCTCGAGACCGAACTCGAGGTACTCGAGGAACGCATCTTCAGCAGCCCGGCGGGCGCGCAGATCGTCCAGGACCTGTATTCGCTGAAGCAGCGGGTCACGCAGTTGCGGCACGCGATCTCGCCGCTGATCGAGGCGATGAACCGCCTCAACGGCGGCCGCGTGCCGGCGGTCACCAGCGGACTGCAGGAGTACTTCCGCGACGTGCACGACCACCTGTACCGGATCCTCGAATCGCTGGACGCGGTGCGCGACAGCATCGCGATGGCGATGCAGGTGAACCTGTCGCTGATCACCACCGAACAGAGCGAGATCAACAAGCGGCTGGCCGCTTATGCCGCGATCTTCGCGGTGATGACGACGCTGGCCGGCATCTGGGGCATGAACTTCGAGCACATGCCCGAGCTGCGCTGGACCTACGGCTATCCGATCGCGCTGGTGCTGATGATCGGCATCGCGATCGTGCTGTGGTGGCAATTCCGCAAGGCCGGCTGGCTGGGCAAGCCGCGCTGACCCCCATTCAGCGCGATTTGCCGCGCTGGAAAGCCGCCATGAAACGCTGCGGCTCGCCGGTCGTGAACGCGCGGCCGAACTGCGCCACGGTGGCGTCGATCGCGTCGTCGAGCGTCGTGTCCTCCCAGTGCCGGATCAGCGCCTTCTGCTGGCGCAGCGCCGCGGGCCCGAGTTCCGCCAGCGCGCCGGCCGTCTCGGCGACGATCGCGTCGAGCTGGCCGATGGCGGCCAGCGGATGGACGAGCCCCCACTGCTCGGCCGTCGCCGCGTCGATCAGTTCGCCGGTCAGCAGCATCCAGCTCGTGCGCGCCTGGCCGATCAGCCGCGGCATCATCGCGGCGTGGATCACCGACGGAATCCCGACCTTGACCTCGGGCATGCCGAAGCGGGCATTGCGATCGGCGATGCGCAGATCGCAGGCCAGCGCGACCTCGAGACCGCCGCCTAGCGTATAGCCGGCCAGCCGGGCGATCGTCGGCATCGGCATGTCGCGCACCGCGTCGCACAAGCCGCGCAGCCGGCTGATGAACTGCTCGGCGCCCGGCGGATCGAGCGCCGCCATCTCGTTGATGTCGGCGCCGCCGATGAACGCCTTGTCGCCGCTGCCGCGCAGCACGAGCACGCGCAACGCCGGATCACCGGCCAGGCGCCGCAGCGCCTCGGTCAGGTCGAGAATGACCGGCGACGAGAGCAGGTTGAGCGGCCGGGCATTGACGATCGTCAAGGTTCCGACCCCCCGTTCGTCGATGACGGTAAGGGAATGAGGGGTTTCGAGCATAAGTTGGCACCAGGATGGCGGGGGTCGCGTGGCACAGTATCGTACTCGACCGCTACAAGGAGACACGATGCCATCCCTCGTCAGCCAACCCCTGACCGGCCCGCAACGGCGGCCGATGCTGAAAGCGGCCTTGCGCGGGCTGCTGGCCGGCGCCGCCGCGTCGATGCTGGGCCTGGCCGCCGGCGCCGCCCACGCGCAGGCGTTCCCCGAGAAACCCATTACCCTGGTCGTGCCGTTCGCCGCGGGCGGCCCCACCGACGTGGTCGCGCGCACGCTGGCCGTGTCGATGTCGCGCACGCTCGGCCAGAGCGTGATGGTCGAGAACAAGACCGGCGCCGGCGGCACGATCGCCGCGGCCCACGTGGCCCGGTCCGCCCCCAACGGCTACACGCTGCTGATCCATCACAACGGCATGGCGACCGCGCCGACGCTCTATCGCAAGCTCGCTTACGACCCGTTGACCGATTTCGAGTACGTCGGCCAGGTCGTCGACGTGCCGATGACGATGCTGGGCCGCAAGGACCTGCCGCCGCAGAACCTCACCGAACTGGTCGCCTACGTCAAATCCAACAAGGACAAGATCAACCTGGCCAATGCCGGCCTCGGCGCGGTGTCGCACCTGTGCGGCATGCTGTTCCAGCAGGCGGTCGGCACCGAACTGACGACGGTGCCGTTCCAGGGGACGGCGCCGGCGATGACGGCGCTGATGGGCGGCCAGGTCGACCTGCTGTGCGACCAGACGACGCAGACGCTGCCGCAGATCAAGGCCGACCGCGTCAAGCTCTACGGCGTGACGACGACGCAGCGCATCCCGGCGCTGCCCGATACGCCGACGCTGGACGAGAACGGGCTCAAGGGTTTCCAGATGGTCGTCTGGCACGGCATCTACGCGCCCAAGGGGACGCCGCCGGACGTGCTCGCCAAGCTGACCGCCGCGCTGCAGACGGCGCTGAAGGATCCCGCCGTCGCGCAGCGGATCGCCGACCTGGGCGCCGTCATCGTGCCCGAGGCCAAGCAGACGCCGGCGGGCCTGCACGACTGGCTCAAGGCCGAGATCGACCGGCTCGGCCCGCTGATCCGCAAGGCCGGCGTCTACGCCGACTGACGACCGGCGATGCGCCACCGGCCCGTCGACGGGAACGACCCCCGGCGGACCGGTGCGGTGTGCGGTGTGCGGTGTGCGGTGTGCGGTGTGCGGTGTGCCGTGTGCCGTGTGCCGTGTGCCGTGTGCCGTGTGCCGTTCAGTGATTGTCGCGCGGCACGCCGAACGTCGCGTCGAGCTTCTGGAAGCGCACCGCGAAGTCCAGGCAGGCGCCGTCCTGCAACTGCCCGACGTAGCGCCGGTGCAGCGTCTGCCACGGCGTCTGGTCGACCAGTTCGGGCGGCCGCCACGCGGCGCGGCGCGCGGCCAGTTCGTCGGCCGGGATCAGCATGTCGGCGGTGCGCCGCTTCAGGTCGATGCGCACGCGGTCGCCGGTGCGCAGCAGCGCCAGGCCGCCGCCGATCGCCGCCTCGGGCGACGCGTTGAGGATCGACGGGCTGCCCGAGGTACCCGACTGGCGCCCGTCGCCGACGCAGGGCAGCAGCGTGATGCCCTGCCTGACCAGTTCATCGGGCGGCAGCATGTTGACGACCTCGGCGCCGCCCGGGTAACCGACCGGCCCGACGCCGCGAATGAACAGAATCGACTCGGCGTCGATGCCGAGCGAGGGATCGTTGATCCGCTGGTGATAGTCCTCGGGCCCCTCGAACACGATCGCCGTGCCCTCGAACGCCAGCGGATCGGTGGGGTTCTCGAGATAACGGCGGCGAAACTCGGGCGTGATCACCGAGGTCTTCATCACCGCCGACTCGAACAGGTTGCCCGACAGCACCGCGAACCCGGCCTCGGGCAGTAGCGGCGCTTCATAAGCGCGGATGACGTCGCGGTTGCCGGTCACCGTGTCGCGATAACATTCGCCGACCGTCCTGCCCGACACGTTGAGCGCGTCGGCGTTCAGGCGGCCGGCGCGCAGCAGTTCGTGCATGACCGCCGGCACGCCGCCGGCGCGATGGAATTCCTCGCCCAGGTACTGGCCGGCGGGCATGCAGTTGACCAGCAGCGGCACGTCATAGCCGATCCGATCCCAATCGGCGATCGACAGGTCGACGCCGACGTGGCGCGCGATCGCCGTCACGTGCGGCGGGCAGTTGGTCGAGGCGCCGAGCGCGCTGGCCGCGACGATCGCGTTCTCGAACGCCTCGCGCGTCATGATCCGCGACGGCCGCAGGTCCTCGCGCACCATCTCGACGATGCGCCGGCCCGTGCGATACGCGATCTGCGCACGCTCGCGGTAAGGGCCCGGGATCGCCGCGCAGCCGGGCAGCGACATGCCCAGCGCCTCGGCCATGCTGTTCATCGACAGCGCCGTGCCCATCGTGTTGCAGTGGCCGACCGACGGGGCCGACGAGGCCACCATCTCGAGGAAGTCGTCGTAGTCGATGCGGCCGGCCGCCAGCTCCTGGCGCGCGAACCAGACGACGGTGCCGGAGCCGGCCAAGCCGTTGTTGTAGTAGCCGTTGAGCATCGGCCCGCCGGAAAGCACGATCGCCGGCAGGTCGACGGTAGCGGCCCCCATCAGCATCGCCGGCGTCGTCTTGTCGCAGCCGGTGGTCAGCACGACGCCGTCGATCGGGTAGCCGTACAGCAGCTCGACCAGTCCCAGATAGGCGAGATTGCGATCCAGCGCCGCGGTGGGCCGCTTGCCGGTCTCCTGGATCGGATGGACCGGAAATTCGAACGGGATCCCGCCGGCGTCGCGGATGCCGTCGCGCACGCGCTGCGCGAGCTCGATGTGGTGACGGTTGCACGGCGACAGGTCGCTGCCGGTCTGCGCGATGCCGATGATCGGCTTGCCGCTGTGCTTGAGCTCGTCGAGCGTCAGGCCGAAATTCAGGTAGCGCTCGAGATACAGCGCGGTCATGCCCGGATTGCCGGGGTTGTCGAACCATTGCCGCGAGCGCAGGCCCGGCCGCGGCGGCGCCGCTTCGTCGCCGCCCGGCGGCCCGGCTTTGGCGCCGTGCGGCGATGCGGCATCGGCACCGGCCGTCGCCGCGGGACTGATCGACGGGACCGGCGGACCGGAACGGGAATCGGACGACATGTGAGCAGGCCAGGCTTGGGGGAAATCGACGGCCGAGTGTAGCAATCGCCCCCCGGCGAATCGGGTACGCTACGGCGATTATGGACTGAGTGATCGGACTCGGCTCAATTGGACAGTCTACCGTTGTGGGTCCAGGCGCTGGCCCTGGTCTGCCTGCTGGCGCTGTCGGCGTTCTTCTCGATCGCCGAGACCAGCATGATGGCGCTGAACCGCTATCGGCTCGGCCATCTGGTCCGCCAGGGCGTGCGCGGCGCGCGTCTCGCCGCCAAGCTGCTGGGCCGCACCGAGAAGCTGCTCGGCGCCGTCCTGCTGGGCAACAACCTGGTCAACACCGCGCTGACGGCGATCGTCACGTCGCTGGCGATCCGCCAGTTCGGCAACGACGACAAGGTGCTGCTGATCGCGACCGCGGTCGTGGCCTTCCTGATCATCGTGTTCTGCGAGATCACGCCGAAGGTGATCGGCGCGACCTATCCGGAGCGCATCGCGCTGCCGTCGAGCTTCGTGCTCGACGTGGTGACGCGGGTCGCGTCGCCGGCGATCTGGTTCGTCAACCTGATCAGCGGCCGCCTGCTGAAGCTGATGGGCGTGCGCACCAACGACCCCGACGCCGGCGCGCTGTCGCTCGAGGAACTGCGCACGATCGTGCTCGAATCCGGCGCGTTCATGCCGGACAAACACCGCTCGATCCTGCTGAACCTGTTCGACCTGAACCACATCACCGTCGACGACGTGATGACCCCGCGCCACCGGATCGAGGCGCTGGACGTCAACACCGACGAACGCGGCATCCGCGAGCAGCTCACCACCTGCTTCCACAACAAGCTGCCGGTGTTCGAGGGCGAGATCAACCAGGTGATCGGAATCCTGCACGTGCGGCGCGCGCTGAGCCTGCTGCAACGCGACAGCTTCACCGCCGACGACCTGCGCGAGCTGCTGGCCGAACCGTACTTCCTGCCCAGCGGCACCCCGGTGTTCACGCAGTTGCAGTTCTTCCAGGAGAACCGCCAGCGGCTGGGCCTGATCGTCGACGAATACGGCGAGGTGCTGGGCCTGGTCACGCTCGAGGACATCATCGAGGAGATCATCGGCGAGTTCACGACCTCGACGCCCGGCGGCGGCACCCAGCGCGGCTGGGGCGACGACGGCGAGGTGGTCGTCGACGGGACGACGACGCTGCGCGAGCTGAACCGGCGCTTCGATACCCGGCTGCCGCTGGACGGCCCGCGCACGATCGGCGGGCTGATCATCGAGCGCCTGCAGGACCTGCCCGACGGCAACGTCAGCGTGCGCTTCGGCCACGTCGCCGCCGAAGTCATGCAGATGAAGGGTCCGACGATCCGCAGCGTGCGCCTGCGCCGGCTCGGCCCGCCGCCGGGCGACGATGGCCGGTCCGGCGCTCCGGACGGCTGAACGACCCGACGGTCCGACGAACCCGGACGGCTGACCGGCCCGCCGATCCCCGGAGCCGAACGGCGCGACGGCTGAACGGCCCCGGCGTTCCGGACGGCCGGCCGTCACCCGGGCCATCCCCCCGGGCGTCGCGCCGATCGCACGAATCGCTGGCCGTTCGGTGACGCGGATCGACCATCGATCCCACCCGGATGGGTGCCGTCGCGACGCCTTCGCCGGACGGGCCCATGATGGCGCGACCATCCGAGGGATTCCCGCCCGTCGACGCCCGCGCCATGTCCTCCGTTCCGCCTCCGAACAGTGCGCCCGCCGGTGATCAGGTCACGATCGCCGGGCTGGGGCGCGCGCTGGTCCAGCACCGCCTGCTGCGTCTGGACGAGGTGCTGGCGATCCAGCGCAAGGCCAACAAGGACGGCACGCTGTTCATCGACGAGCTGATCGGCGGCTCGAGCGGGCTCGACGCGCCGGCCGTCGCCAAGTTCGCCGCCGAGGCGTTCGGCCACCCGATGATGGACCTGAACGCGATCGATCCGGCGATGCTGCCGGCCGATCTGATCGACCGCAAGCTGGCGATGCAGTCGCGGGTCGTCGCGCTCGCGCGCCGCGGCAACCGGCTGTCGCTGGCCGTCTCCGATCCGGCCGACCTGCAGGCGCTGGACCGGATCAAGTTCCAGGCCGAAGCATCGATCGACCCGATCGTCGTCGAGCACGACAAGCTGGTTCGCCTGGTCGAGAAGCTCGGCAAGTCGACCGGCGACCAGATGCAGGACATGCTCGGCGACGACGTGCTGGACGTCGAGGTCGCCAGCGACGAACCGTCGCCGGCGCTGCAGGATCAGGCCGACGTCGACGATGCGCCGATCGTCAAGTTCCTGCAGAAGGTGCTGATGGACGCGATCAACGCCGGCGCGTCGGACATCCACTTCGAACCGTACGAGAAGTTCTACCGGATCCGGCTGCGGATCGACGGCGAGCTGCGCGAGTTCGTCCAGCCGCCGCTGGCGATCAAGGAGAAGCTGGCGTCGCGGATCAAGGTGATCTCGCGGCTGGACATCTCCGAGAAGCGGGTGCCGCAGGACGGCCGGATGAAGCTCGTGCTGTCGGCCGGGCGCGCGATCGACTTCCGGGTCTCGACGCTGCCGACGCTGTTCGGCGAGAAGATCGTGATGCGGATCCTGGATCCGTCGTCGGCCAGGCTGGGGATCGACGCGCTGGGCTACGACCCGGACCAGAAGGAAGCGCTGATGTCGGCGATCAGCCGTCCGTACGGGATGGTGCTGGTCACCGGCCCGACCGGCTCGGGCAAGACCGTGTCGCTGTACACGTGCCTGAACATCCTGAACAAGCCGGGCGTGAACATCGCCACCGCCGAGGATCCGGCCGAGATCAACCTGCCCGGCATCAACCAGGTCAACGTCAACGACAAGGCCGGGCTGACGTTCGCGGCCGCGCTCAAGGCCTTCCTGCGCCAGGATCCGGACGTGATCATGGTCGGCGAGATCCGCGACCTGGAGACCGCCGACATCGCGATCAAGGCCGCGCAGACCGGCCACATGGTGATGTCCACGCTGCACACCAACGACGCGCCGACGACGCTGACGCGGATGATGAACATGGGCGTCGCGCCGTTCAACATCGCCTCGTCGGTGATCATGATCACCGCGCAGCGGCTGGCCCGCCGGCTGTGCAGTTGCAAGCTGCCGCTGGAGATCGACGAGGACGGCCTGCGCACCGCCGGCTTCACCGACGCGCAGCTCGACGGCTCCTGGCAACCGTTCCGCCCGGTCGGCTGCGAACGCTGCGGCGGTTCGGGTTACAAGGGGCGGGTCGGCATCTATCAGGTCATGCCGATCACCGAAGAGATGCAGCGGATCATCCTGTCCAACGGCAACGCGATGCAGATCGCCGCGCAGGCCAAGTTCGAAGGCGTCAAGGATCTGCGCACCTCCGGGCTGCTGAAGGTCATCCAGGGGCACACCTCGATCGAGGAGGTCCTGGGAGTGACCAACGAATAGCCAACCGACGAGGTCATAGATGGCAGGCAAAGCGGCGGCCGCGGCCGACAAGGTCAAGGAATTCACCTACCACTGGGTAGGTCGCGACAAGGCGGGCCGCAAGATCAGCGGCGAGATGCGCGCGGCCGGCGAGGCGATCGTCAACGCGACGCTGCGCCGCCAGGGCATCGCGGTGATGACGATCAAGAAGCGGCGCGCCAAGCGCGGCAAGAAGATCACCGACAAGGACATCACGATGTTCACGCGGCAGCTGTCGACGATGATGCGCGCCGGCGTGCCGCTGCTGCAGTCGTTCGACATCGTCGCCAAGGGCTCGACCAACGCGTCGGTGGCCAAGCTGTTCACCGACATCCGGCAGGACGTCGAGACCGGCACCGCGCTGTCGCAGGCGTTCCGCAAGTATCCGCTGTACTTCGACGCGCTGTTCTGCAATCTCGTGGGCGCCGGCGAGCAGGCCGGTATCCTCGACGACCTGCTGGACCGGCTGGCGACGTACAAGGAAAAGATCATGGCCATCAAGGGCAAGATCAAATCCGCGCTGTTCTATCCGGCCGCGGTGCTGGTCGTCGCCTTCGTCGTCGTCGCGATCATCATGCTGTTCGTCGTGCCGGCGTTCAAGAGCGTGTTCTCGAGCTTCGGCGCCAACCTGCCGGCGCCGACCGAGATGGTCATCTCGATGTCCGACTTCATGGTCGATAACTGGTACATCGTGTTCGGCGGCCTGTTCGGCTCGATCTACTTCTTCATGCACGCGTGGCGGCGATCGCCGAAGATGCAGATCGTGATGGACCGGCTGCTGTTGAAGGCGCCGGTGTTCGGCCCGGTCGTCGAGAAGGGCACGATCGCGCGCTGGCTGCGCACGCTGTCGACGATGTTCGCGGCCGGCGTGCCGCTGGTCGAAGCGCTCGATTCGGTCGGCGGCGCCGCCGGCAACCACGTGTTCCTGCTGGCCACGCGCAAGATCCAGCAGGAGGTGTCGACCGGCACCAGCCTGACGACGTCGATGCAGAACCAGAACCTGTTCCCGAACATGGTGATCCAGATGGCGATGATCGGCGAGGAGTCGGGCGCGCTCGATTCGATGCTGTCGAAGGCCGCCGACATCTACGAGCGCGAGGTCGACGAGGCGGTCGAGGCGTTGTCGAGCCTGCTCGAACCGCTGATCATGGTCATCCTGGGAACGCTGATCGGCGGCCTGGTCGTGGCCATGTACCTGCCGATCTTCAAGCTCGGTCAGGTCGTCTGACGGCGCCGAACGGCTATCCTTGTCCGATCGATGACTCCCGCCGCGCCGATGCACGATCTCGCCGTCCTGCTGAGCACGAGCCCGCCGCTGGCGATCGGGCTCGCGCTGCTGGTCGGCCTGGCGATCGGCAGCTTCCTGAACGTGGTCATCCACCGCGTGCCGAAGATGCTCGAGCGCGCGTGGGCGGCCGAGGCGGCCGAAGCCGCGGCCGCGAGCAGCGGCGCGCCCGAGGCCGCCAGCGCAGGTGCGGGCGCAGGCGCAGGTGCGGGTGCGGGTGCGGTCGCCGGCGAGCGCTACAACCTGCTGGTGCCGGGCTCGACGTGCCCGCACTGCGGCCACCGGATCCGCGCGTGGGAGAACGTGCCGGTGCTGGGCTGGCTGATGCTGGGCGGCCGCTGCTCGTCGTGCCGCGCGCCGATCTCGCCGCGCTATCCGATCGTCGAGCTGGCCACCGGCGTGCTCAGCGCGCTGGCGATCGCGCACTACGGCGCGACCTTCGCCGGACTGGGCGCGATGGTGCTGCTGTGGTTCCTGATCGCGCTGGCGTTCATCGACGCCGACACGCAGTTGCTGCCCGATTCGATGACGCTGCCGCTGCTGTGGCTGGGCCTGCTGTCGAACCTGTTCGGAACGTTCACCGACCTGCACTCGGCCGTCGTCGGCGCGATGGCCGGCTACCTGCTGCTGTGGTCGATCTACTGGGCGTTCAAGGCCGTCACCGGCAAGGAAGGCATGGGCTACGGCGATTTCAAGCTGCTGGCCGCGCTGGGCGCCTGGTTCGGCTGGCAGGCGATCCCGTCGATCATCCTGATGTCGTCGCTGGTCGGCGCGATCGTCGGCATCGTGCTGATCGTGCTGGCGCGGCACGGACGCGAAGTGCCGATGCCGTTCGGTCCGTACCTGGCCGGCGCGGGCGTGCTCGTGCTGTTCTTCCGCGCGCCGCTGGCCGCGTGGTTCGGGTTGGGCTAGCCCCTCGCGACGGACCGATCGATCGCCGCCGGCTCCGGCCGGCCGCCGCGGAACGCGCGCGTATTTGCTACCTTAGCGTTTTCGACGCTTCGCGCACGCCTCGCCCATGTCCCGCGATCCGCTCTCTCCGACCACCGCCGAACTGGCGGCCGCCCCCTACATCGTCGGCCTGACCGGCGGCATCGGCAGCGGCAAGACCACGGTGGCCGACCGCTTCGGCGCGCTCGGCGCGACGCTGGTCGACGCCGACGCGCTCGCGCACGAGCTGACCGGCCCCGGCGGCGATGCGATGCCGGCGCTGATCGCGCATTTCGGCCCGCAGATCGCCGCGGCCGACGGACGCATGGATCGCGCGGCGATGCGCGAGCGCGTATTCGGCGACGAACGCGCGCGCCACGAGCTCGAAGCCATCCTGCACCCGCGGATCCGCGACCTGACCGAGGCGCGCATCCGCGCGGCCACCAGCCCGTACGTCGTGATGGTCGTCCCGCTGCTGATCGAATCGGGCCACTGGAAGGAGCGCTGCGACCGCGTGCTCGTCATCGACTGCGCCGAATCGGTCCAGATCCAGCGCGTGATGCAACGCAACGGCCTGTCGCGCGAGCAGGTGCTGGCGATCATGGCCGCGCAGGCCTCGCGCGCGCAGCGGCTGGCCGCCGCCGACGACGTCATCGACAACAGCGCCGATCATGCGAGCCTCGGCGAGCCGATCGAGCGGCTGCATCGCCATTACCTGGCCGCGGCCGCCGACAAGGCCGCGCGGCACCGGTAAGGACGCGCACGCACGACCCTGCCGGGTTTGTCATCGGCTGCGTATTGCTTCACAATCGCGCGGCGTGGCATGTCTTCAACGTCGCCTGGCCAGCCGTCTTGATCCTGTACGAATATCCGCTCAACGAGCGTGTGCGCACCTTGCTGAGGCTCGAGGACCTGTTCGAGCGTCTCGACTTCTTCGCCCGCCACGATCACCCGCTCGATCATCACGCCGCGCTGTCGACGCTGTTCGACATCGTCGACGTGACGGCGCGCGCCGACCTGAAGTCCGACCTGATCCAGGAACTCGAGCGCCAGCGCCAGACGCTGCAAGGCTTTCGCAACAGCCCGCAGGTCGAGGCCGAAGCGCTCGAGCAGGTGCTGTCGCGCCTCGACCAGGCGATCGGCGCGCTGTCCGCCGCCACCGGCAAGACCGGCCAGCATCTGCGCGAGAACGAATGGCTGATGAGCATCCGCAGCCGCACGATCATCGCCGGCGGCGCCTGCGAATTCGACCTGCCCTCCTACCATGCGTGGCAGAACCGTCCGCCCGCCGCGCGGCACGCGGACCTGGCCGGCTGGATCGCGCCGTTCCGCCCGCTGGTCGACAGCCTGTCGATCGTGCTGGGCCTGCTGCGTGAAAGCGCGCAGCGCTCGACGCTGATCGCGCAGTCGGGCAGCTTCCAGCAGCCGCTGGGCGGCAAGTCGTTCCAGATGGTGCAGGTGCGGCTCGACGAGAACCTCGGTGCGATCCCCGAGATCAGCGCCAACAAGTACCTGCTGTGGATCCGCTTCATGACGCAGGACGGCGATCTGCGTCCGCGCCCGTACGAGGGCGACGTCGAATTCGAGCTGTCGGTCTGCAACCTGTGACGGCCGGCCGGCGCACGACGATCGAGACCTCGCGATGAACCGGCCGCCCCCCGTCGTCGAGTGCCCGCGCTGCGGACGCAAAACCGAGTTCTCGCCGAACAACCGCTGGCGCCCGTTCTGCTCGGAGCGCTGCAAATCGCTGGACCTGGGCGACTGGGCGTCGGACCGCTACGTGATCGGCGGCGATCCGCAGGAACTGCCGATCGATCCGGACGATGATCGGCAGCAGGGCGAGCCGCGGCGGCAGTGATCGAAGTCGCGCCGTAGCGGACTTCATCCTCACTTCCTGCCGTAAGTAGCGTCGTGGTCGGACGGGATGGATAGCAGACGGATGAACTCGCCCTCGCGGATCGCCGGGTGGATGAGACTGCGCCCAGTCCAGTGCCTCTTTCAGCGCTGCCGCCGTCTGCGGCTCGTGCAGCCAGCGTTCATTATCGGGGATCACCGTGGCCGTGCGCACCAGCCATACGCCGGGCTCCTGTTCTTCCAGCAGCGCTTGGCGCCCTGCGTACTGCTAATCCCATCACGGATATCTCCCGGAATCCGTCCCCGCGGCGCCCGACGCTTCGACGCGAACTACGCCCTCCCACGCCCCTCGCAGCAACGCGATGCCGTGCGCGCCGGACTCGCGGGCCCGCGCCAGCGAACCGTCGTCCATCCCGCCCAACGCATAAATCGGCAGTTGCGTCGAGGCGGCGATCCGCGCGAACCCGTCCCAGCCCAGCGTCGGCGCGCCCGGATGGCTGCGCGTCGGCAACACCGGCCCCAGCACCGCGAAGTCCAGGCCCAACGCACCGGCGCGATCGAGATCCGCCGCGTCGTGACACGACGCGGCGACATGCCGCAGCCGAGGCCTCTCGCGCGTCGCCGACAGCGCACGCCCGGTCAGGTGCACGCCGTCGGCCGCCTGCCAGTAAGACGCCGGATGATCGCTGTTGACGAGCAGCCGCGCGCCGGCCGCCGCGCAGCGCTCGCGCACGCGATGGAACAACGCGTCGAACCGATCGGGCGGCAAGGACTTCTCGCGCAACTGCAGCAGCCGCAGCCCGCGCGACAGCGCGTCGTCCAGCGCGGACAGGAACGGCTGCTCGCCCATGTCGGCGGCGTTCGAGATCGCATAACACGCGGGCAGCCGCAACCAGCCGAGCACCGGCACCGTGGCCGGCAGCATCGGCGCGACGTCGATCCGATCCGGATGCAGCCACGCGAACGCCTGCCCTTCGCGCGAGCGCGCCTGCCCGTCGAACTCGCGTACGAGCCGGAAGAACAACTGCACGGTCGCATGCGGATAGACGAAGCGGCGGGTCACCCACGGCGTCGAACGGCGCACGCGCAGCCCGAGTTCTTCGTCGATCTCGCGGACCAGCGCCTGTTCGACCGTTTCGCCGGACTCGAGCTTGCCGCCCGGAAACTCCCACCAGCCGGCGTACGGCTTGCCGGCCGGACGCTGGCCGAGCAGGACCGCGCCGTCGGCCCGCTGGATCACGGCGACGGCGACCGGCGTGATCGCGACCGCCCCGGCCCCCTCGGCCGATGCCTGCGGCGCGGCGGCGCCCTCACCACTCATCGCGCCGGTCCACCCACGTCCGGCGTGCCCGTCCCGGCCCCCGAGGCACCCGCCGCTCGACCCGCCGGCGGCGCCGTCATCGACTGGCTGCCGACCCAGTCCTTGGCGAACTGCCAGGCCACGCGGCCCGAGCGCGAACCGCGCTCGAGCGCGAAGCGCAGCGCATCGGCGCGCGCCGCGGCGACCTGCGCGGCATCGGCGCCGAAGTGCCCGAGCCAGTGCGCGACCGCGGCCAGGTAATCGTCCTGGCGGAACGGATAGAACGCGACCCACAGGCCGAAGCGCTCGGACAGCGAGATCTTCTCCTCGACGGTCTCGCCCGGATGGATCTCGCCGTCGGCCTGGTGCTTGGCGCTGAGGTTCTCGCTCATGTACTCGGGCATCAGGTGCCGCCGGTTCGACGTCGCGTAGATCAGCACGTTGGCCGACTGCGCGGCGATCGAACCGTCGAGCGCGGTCTTCAGCGCCTTGTAGCCGGGCTCGCCCTCCTCGAACGACAGGTCGTCGCAGAAGATGATGAAGCGCTCGGGCCGCGTCGACACCAGCTCGACGATCTCGGGCAGGTCGGTCAGATCGTCCTTGTCGACCTCGATCAGCCGCAGGCCTTCGCGGTGATACGCGTTCAGGCAGGCCTTGATCAGCGAGGACTTGCCGGTGCCGCGCGAACCGGTCAGCAGCACGTTGTTGGCCGGCCGCCCTTCGACGAACTGCCGCGTGTTGCGGACGACGTCCTGCTTCTGCTGCTCGATGTTCTGCAGGTCGTCGAACATGATCGCCGCCAGATGGCGCACCGGCTGCAGCACGCCCTGCACGCCCAGCGCGTTGCGGCGGCGGCGCCAGCGGAACGCGACGGCCGCGTCCCAGTCCGGCTCGGCGGCGCCGGGCAGCAGCGCTTCGAGCTTGGCCAGCAGGGATTCGGCGCGATCGAGCACGCGCTGCAAGTCTTTCGAGTCGGTCATCGGATCAGGAACGGTAATCGGCGTTGATGCTGACGTAGTCATGCGACAGGTCGCAGGTCCAGACGGTCGTCGCGGCCTGGCCGCGGTCCAGATGCACGCGCACACGGATCTCGGGCCGGGCCATCACGCGCTGGCCGTCGGCCTCGCGGTAGTCCGGATGGCGGCCGCCGCGCGTGGCCACGTGCACGTCGTCGAGGAACAGGTCGACCCGGTCGACGTCCAGGTCGTCGATGCCCGCGTAGCCAATCGCGCACAGGATGCGCCCGAGGTTCGGGTCGGACGCGAAGAACGCGGTCTTGACCAGCGGCGAATGCGCGATCGCGTAGGCGACGGCGGCCGCCTCGTCGGCGTCGCGCGCCTGCGAGACCTCGATCGTCATGAACTTGGTCGCGCCCTCGCCGTCGCGCACGATCGCCTGCGCGAGCTGCTGCGACACCTCGATGAGCAGCGCCCGCAGCTCGGCCGCGCCGTCGCCGGCCGCGTCGCCGATCGCCAGCTCGCCGGCGCCGCTGGCGATCAGCATGAACGAATCGTTGGTCGAGGTGTCACCGTCGATCGTGATGCGGTTGAAACTGCGGTCGGCCGCTTCGCGTACCCACTGCTGCAGCAGCGCCTGCGGCACGGCCGCGTCGGTCGCGACGAAACCGAGCATCGTCGCCATGTTCGGGCGGATCATGCCGGCGCCCTTGCAGATGCCGGTGACGGTCACCGGCTTGCCGGCGATGGTCGCGCGCCGCGACACGGCCTTCGGCACGGTGTCGGTCGTCATGATCGCCTTGGCGGCCAGCGCCCAGTTGTCGGGCCCGAGCGCCGCGTGCGCGCGCGGCAGGCCGTCGAGCAGCCGCGCCATCGGCAGGTGCTCGAGGATCACGCCGGTCGAGAACGGCAGCACCTGCGACGGATGGACGTCGAGCAAGCGCGCGACGCCCTCGCAGGTGGCCAGCGCATCGACCAGGCCCTGCTCGCCGGTACCGGCGTTGGCATTGCCGGTGTTGACGACCAGCGCGCGGATAGGCCCGTCGGCGGCCAGATGCGTGCGGCAGACCTGGACGGGCGCCGCGCAGAAGCGGTTGCGCGTGAACACGCCGGCGACGCTGGCCGTCGGCGCGAGCTGCATCAGCAGCAGGTCGTAGCGGTCGCTCTTGCGGATGCCCGCCTGCGCGGCGCCCAGCGCCAGGCCGGCGACGGGGTGCAGCTCGGCGGGATCCGGCGCTTGCAGATTGACGGGCATCGGGAGGCCTTCGCTTGGATCGACGAAGGCACGATTCTATATGCCCGGTCGCCGTCGCAGCGCGTTGAACAGCGCCGCGCGCAGTTCGCCGGGGCTGCGCCCCTCGTGCGGCAGTCCGAGCGTCTCGCATTCGTCGTGCAGCGCCGGCGGCTCGGCCCGCATCAGGCGGGCGATCAGGCGCGACTCGCGGCACAGCCTCGCCTTGACGGCGGCCGCCTCGTCCTGGTTGTCGATCCGGAGTTCGGGCAGATCCATCTTCGTCCTCTCGCGACAACGTCCTGCGTCGGGTCGGTGCGATGATCGAGTCTGGACCGCCGCGGCCTCGCTTCGGCGGAACAAAATCACGACACGCAGTGCAGCATCGGGTCATCCCGGACGACGCTGCCGATCGAGCCGCCTGGAGACATCGATGACGACCCCCTCGACGGATACCCCGACCGGCCGACAAGCCGCCAGCCCCGACTGGCCGAAAGCCGCGCTGCCGCCGACAACCGCGCTGCACGCGCGGGTGCTCGGCAGCCTGGACTTCGGCGACGAAGAGGATTTCGACGACGCGCGCCGCGGCTTCATCGGCACGGTGCCCGACGGCGAAGTGCCGGGGCGCCGCACGCCGGTCTGGTCGATGAAGCCCTACGCGTTCCTGGACGAGGCGCGCGCGCCGGACACCGTCAACCCGAGCCTGTGGCGGCTGGCGCGCCTGAACCTGCACCACGGCCTGTTCCAGGTCTGCGAGCGGATCTACCAGGTGCGCGGACTGGACCTGGCCAACGTCACGTTCATCGAGGGCGACACCGGCCTGATCGTCATCGATCCGCTCACTTATGCCGAGAGCGCGCGGCAGGCGCTGGCGCTGTATTACCGGCATCGTCCGCAGCGGCCCGTGCATACCGTCATCTACAGCCACAGCCACGTCGACCACTACGGCGGCGTCAAGGGCATCATCGACGAGCGCGACGTGGCCGCCGGCAAGGTGCGGGTGATCGCGCCGGCCGGCTTCATGCACGAAGCGGTGTCCGAGAACGTGCTGGCCGGCACGCCGATGCGCCGCCGCGCGCAGTTCCAGTTCGGCGCGACGCTGGCGCCGGGACCGCGCTCGCACGTCGACAGCGGGCTGGGCAAGGCCGTCGGCCGCGGCTCGGTGACGCTGATCGCGCCGACGCAGACGATCGACGAACCGATCGAGACGCACGTGATCGACGGCATCGAGATCGTGTTCCAGTTGACGCCCGAGAGCGAAGCGCCGGCGGAGATGCATTTCTACTTCCCGGCGTTCCGCGCGTTGAACCTGGCCGAGAACGCGACGCACACGATGCACAACCTATGTCCGCTGCGCGGCGCCAAGGCGCGCGACGCGCTGGCCTGGTCCAAGTACCTGGACGAGGCGCTCGAACGCTTCGTGCCCGACAGCGACGTGGTGTTCGCGCAGCATCACTGGCCGGTCTGGGGCACCGCTCGCGTGGCGCGATACGTCGCCGAGCAGCGCGACCTGTATCGCTATCTGCACGACCAGACGCTGCGGATGATGGGCCAGGGCATGACGCCGCGCGAGATCGCCGACGCGCTGATGATGCCGTCGGCGCTGTCGCGGCGCTGGCACGGCCGCGGCTACTACGGCGCGGTCAGCCACAACGTCAAGGCGATCTACCAGCGCTACATGGGCACGTTCGACGGCAATCCGGCGACGCTCGACGCCTTGCCGCCCGAGCCGGCCGCCGCCCGCTACGTCGACTACATGGGCGGCGCCGACGCGGTCGTCGCGCGGGCGCGCGAGGATTTCGCGCGCGGCGACTATCGCTGGGTCGTCGAGGTGCTGAACCACGTCGTGTTCGCGCAGCCCGGCCACCGCGCCGCGCGCGAGCTGGCCGCCGACGCGATGGAGCAGCTCGGCTACCAGGCCGAGTCGTCGACCTGGCGCAACGCGTACCTGCTCGGCGCGCGCGAACTGCGCCAGGGCGTCACCCGGCTGCCGACCACCGGATCGGGCGCGTTGAACGCCAACGTCGTCTCGATGCTGCCGATGGCGATGTTCTTCGACTACCTGGCCGTGCGCCTGGACGGCCAGGCCGTGCAGGACGAACGATGGCGTTTCGACTGGGAGCTGCCCGACGTCGGCGAGACGCACCGGCTGACGATCGTCAACGGCACGATGCACCACCGGCCCGGCGACCATGCGACGCTGGGCGCGCGCGCCGACGCCAGGATCCGCGTCGACCGCACCGCGCTGACCGGCCTGTTGCTCGAAGGCACGCGGCTCGAACAGGCGATCGCCGACGGGCAGATCACGGTGACCGGCGATCGCGCCGCCGTCGATCGCTGGCTCGCGTCGCTCGACGATTTCGATCCGAACTTCAACATCGTCGAACCGTGACGCACGAGCCCCGTCGAACCGCGCTGATCCTGATGGGCGGCGGCGCGCGCGCCGCGTACCAGATCGGCGTGCTCGACGGCATCTGGCACACGCTGGTCGAGGCCGGCTGGCCGGCCGAGCGCAATCCGTTCGGCATCCTGTGCGGAACCTCGGCCGGCGCGATCAACGCGGCGGCGCTGGCCGGCCATGCGCATCATTTCGACCGCGGCGTGCGCGAGCTGTACCGGATATGGTCGACGATCAGCGCCGACCGCGTGTACCGCAACGACGCCTCGGGCTCGCTGCTGCACGCGGCGAGCTGGCTCGGCTCGCTGATGTTCGGCTGGCTGGCCCGGCACGCGCCGCGCTCGATGTTCGACAACACGCCGCTGTCCGCGCTGCTCGCGCAAAGCATCGATTTCGCCGCGCTGCACGAGGCGATCCGCGACGGCACGGTCACCGCGCTGTCGGTGACCGCGTCCAGCTACACGTCGGGCCAGCACGTCACGTTCTACGAGACCCAGCAACCGGTCGCGCCGTGGTACCGCTCGCAGCGGCTGGCGACGCCGAGCCGCATCGAGCCGCGGCACCTGCTGGCCTCGGCGGCGATCCCGTTCCTCTTTCCGGCGGTGCCGCTGCCGCTCGGCGATCATCAGGAGTTCTTCGGCGACGGCTCGATGCGGCAGACCGCGCCGCTGGCGCCGGCGATCCACCTGGGCGCGCACCGGCTGCTGGTGATCGGCGCCGGCCAGATCGAGACCGCCAGCGCGAACGAAGCGCCGCGCGGCTCGCAGTTCCTGTATCCATCGCTGGGCCAGATCGCCGGCCACGCGATGTCGGGCATCTTCCTGGATGCGCTGGCCAACGACATCGAACGGACCGAACGCGTCAACCGCACGCTGGCGCTGCTGACGCCCGAACAGCGCGCGCTGACCAGCCTGTATCCGCTGGACGTGCTGGCGATCTCGCCGAGCCAGCGCCTGGACCTGATGGCGCCGCCGCACCTGCACGAGCTGGCGCGCCCGATCCGCGCGCTGCTGCACATCCTGGGCGCCACCGACCGGCGCAGCGCCAGCCTGATGTCGTACCTGCTGTTCGAGGCCGGCTACGTGCAGGAACTGCTCGACCTGGGCCGCCGCGACGCGCTCGCGCAGCGAGAGCGGATCCTGGCGTTCTTCCAGATGAGCGAGGCCAGGACCCGCCCCGATGCTTCGCTGACCGCTTGATCAACGCAACGGAAGAAGGCCTGAGCGAGTTCAGGCCCGTGGTCAGTGCGTGCCGAACACTTCGTCCAGCGAGCGGGCGTCCACGAAGTTGTCGGCCCAGCGCTCCAGCTCGGCCGAACTGGCCTTCTGCAGCCGCTCGGTCACCGCAGGATCGAGCGGGCCGAAGCGGCGTTCGAGCAGGCGGGAGAGAACCGCGAGTTCGCCTTCCTGTCTCATTCGTTCCCTCAGTCCTGCCATGTTCCGGTTCTCCTGCGGGTAGCGCTCCGCGTAAAGCCGCCGCTCATTATCGTCAAGGCCACTGTAATGAGCTTCACGCCGGCTCTCGAGCATCCGGCAGTTGCCGGGCGTCTCCTCGCGATCCGCTTCCGGCGCCCGCGGCGGCTTCAGGCCGCGGCCTCCTCGAGCACCCGCGCCGCGAGCAGCGCGTCGATCTCCCGCACCGACAGCCCCAGCCATTCGGCGACGACTTCGCGCGTGTGCTCGCCCATGACCGGTGCGGGGCGCATCGCCGGATCGGGCAGGCGCTCGGCGCGGACCGGCCCGTTCTCGGCGAACAGCAGCCCCAGTCCCGGCTGCTCCAGGCGGCGGAAACGGCCTCGCGCCTGCAGATGCGGCTCGCTGGAGAACTCGAACAGCCGCAGCATCGCGCCCGCCGGAACGCCCGCGTCCTGCAAGGCCTGGACGGCCTGCGCCGGCGTCCTGCCTCGCGTCCATTGCGCGAGCGCATCGCACGCGCGCTCGTGATGCTGCAGCCGCGCGGCCATCGTCGCCAGCTCCGGATCATCGGCCAGGTCGGGCCGGCCGATGGCCCGGCACAGGCCGGCCCATTCGGCATCGTCGCGGACGCAGACCACGCACCATTCGTCATCGCCCAGGCACGGGAACACGCCGTGCGGAGCAGCGAACGCGGAGCGGTTGCCGATCGGGGCCAGCGAGCCGGGAACCAGCGATTCGTGGAGCAGGCCGGTCGCCATCGCACCAAGGAAGACTTCGGCCTGCGCGACGCTGGCGGTCCCGCCGCGGCCGGTCCGCCGCCGGCGCAGCAACGCGGCCAGCGCGCCGATCGCCAGCACGCGCGCCGCGACGTGATCCGGATAGATCGTGATGCCGTCGCTGAATCCGGCCGGATCGGACGGGTCGCGCCACAGATGGGTCAGGCCGACGGCGGCTCGCACCAGCGGGCCATAACCCATGGTCCGGCTCATCGGCCCGGTGTTGCCGTGCGCGCTGCTGTCGGCCGTGACCAGGCGCGGATTGATCGCCCGCAGCGTCTGCTCGCCCAGGCCCAGCGACTCCAGCGTGCCGGGCTTGAAGTTCGACAGCACCAGGTCGGCGCGTTCGACCATCCGCTTGAACAGCGCGCGCCCTTCCTCGCTCTTGAGGTCGATGCCGACGCTGCGCTTGCCGCGATGCCCGAGCGAGAACGAGATCGACATCGGCGCGCCGCTCAGCGTCTGGCGCAACCCGTCCGGAAACGCGCGGTTCTCGACCTTGACGACGTCGGCGCCCTGGTCGGCGAGCAGCCGGCCCAGTTCGGCGCCGGCGACGATGACGCCGAGATCGAGCACCTTGATCCCTTGCAGCGGGCGGCGCGGCTCGGCGGGAGCGCCTTCGCGTTCACCGCGCCCGCCGGACGCCGCGCCGGAAGAGGCCGCGCCGGCGGGGTTGGTGCCAGCGAGGTTATCGCCATCGGGGTTAGCACCATCGGGGTTAGCACCATCGGGGTTGGCATAGTCATGGTTACCGCTGACAGGATTATTGCCACCGGCATCGGCACCAGCAGGCGCCGCGCGATCCGGCCTCGGCGTCCACGCGAAATCCGTCTCCGGCACCGCCGGAGCGGGCCGCCGGATGCCCGCACGCCGCCCGTCCAGCGTCAGGCAGCCATCCGGGCATTTGCCGGCCGACGCGCCGACGGCGACGTCGACGAAGGCCTCGCGCGCATGCAGGTGCGGGTCGTTCAGCACTTCGCCGGGCGTGCGGACCGCGGCGATCGGAACGCCCCGGCGCTGCCCTTCGGCGACCAGGTCGTCGGCGCGCCGGTCGCGAAACAACCGCGCGATCGCGCCGTTCAGTTCGACGATGTTCGCCATCCGCGTCGCCATGCTCGCGTACGACGGATCGGCGAACGCCGCCGGACGGCCCAGCCAGTCGAACATCCCCTGCCACTGGCGGGGCGCCAGCACGCAGATGCGCACATGGCCGTCGGCGCACGGGAAGATCGGATACAGCGGAAACGGCGCGGGCCGGTCCCGCCCGACCATCGACGCCGCCGACTGTCCGTTGGCCGCGCTGCCGGTCGGGCCCAACGGGGGGTCGAGCACCTGCGTGGTCGCGTCGAACAGCGAGAAGTCCAGGTGATCGCCGTGGCCGTCCTCCAAGGCCGCCCAATGAGCGACCAGCGCGCACCAGGCGGCCTGCATCGCCGCGCTCTCCTCCGCGATGGCGGCCGGCGGCAGCAACGGCGGCTGGCCCGGCAGGCCCGAGCGGCTCAGCATGCCGCTCATCGCCATGTGAACGGCGCCCGTGCCCTGGTGGTCGCGATAAGGACCGGTCTGGCCGAAGTCCGTGATCGACACGATCACCAGCGACGGAAACGCCTCGCGCAGCGCCGCCGCGCCGAGGCCCAGCGATTCCAGCGTCCCCGGACGCGTCGTTTCGATGAAGATGTCGGCATCGGCCAGCAGCGCGCGCAAGCGTTCGCGTCCCTGCGACTGCCGCAGATCGATGCGGACCGCGCGCTTGTTCGCGTGGTGCGTGGCGAAGTACAGGCTGTTCGCTCCCAGCATCGGCGGCTGGCGCCGGGCCGCGCAGCCGTCCGGCGGCTCGACGAGCACCACCTCGGCGCCGAGGTCGGCCAGCGTGCGGCCGCAGGTCTCGGCCTTGTCGGACAACTCGACGACGCGCACGCCCGATAGCGGCAGCGCGTCGTCCGATGCAGCGGCCCCGGGCCGGCCCGTTCCCGAATCGTGTTCCATCGCTCGTCTCCTCCTGTCGCGACCGGTACTTGCCGACCGGTTCGTCATCGGCTCTTATACCCCAGTCCGCCGGCCCGCCGCGAAGCCTCGCGACGAGGATGCGGATTCTCGAAACGATACGAACAGCAGGAGCAGACCGATGGCAAACCCCGAACCCGCCCGGCGCTGGCGACTCAAACGCCGCCCGCAGGGAGCGCTGGCTCCCGACGACCTGGAACTGGTGCCCTTCGAGCGGGCGCCGCTGCGCGACGGACACGTCCGGGTTCGCAACATCTACCTGTCGCTGGACCCGACGCATCGCATCTGGATGAGCGATCGCGAGCAGTACCTGCCGCCGGTCGAGGTCGGCAGCACGATGCGCGGCACGACCGTCGGCGAGGTCGTCGACAGCCGCAGCGAGCGCTTCGCGGCCGGCGACCTGGTGGTCGTGGGCCTGGCCGGCTGGGAGACCGAGACCGACGTCGCCGCCTCGGCCGTCGGCCGTGTCCGCCACCTGCCCGGCGTGCCGTTGACCGCGTCGCTGAGCGTGCTGGGCAGCACCGGGTTGACGGCCTGGTTCGGCATGACGCGCGTCGGCCAGGTCAAGGCCGGCGACACCGTCGTCGTCTCGGCCGCGGCCGGCGCCGTCGGCTCGATCGCCGGCCAGATCGCCAAACTGCGCGGCGCGCGCGTCGTCGGCATCGCCGGCGGCGCCGCCAAGTGCGACTGGCTGACGCGGGAGCTCGGTTTCGACGCGGCGATCGACTACAAGCGCGAGGACGTCGGCGAAGCGCTCGACCGCCACTGCCCCGAGGGCATCGACCTGGATTTCGAGAACGTCGGCGGAGCGATCATGGAAGCGGTCTACCAGCGCCTGAACACCTTCGGGCGGATGGCGCTGTGCGGCATGATCTCGACGTACGACAACGACGGCCCGGTGGCCGGCCCGAAGGACTTCTCGCGGATCCTGATGCGGCGCCTGCGCGTCGAGGGTTTCATCGTCGTCGACCACCTGCCTCACGCCAAGGACGCGCTGGCCGAGCTCGTGCCCTGGGTCGAGCAGCACAAGCTGCGCTGGAAGGACCACGTCGTGCCCGGCCTCGAGAACGCGCGCGACGCGCTGCAGATGCTGTTCACCGGCCGCAACGACGGCAAGCTGATCATCGGCGTGTCGTCGGAACCGGCGCCGGTTCCGGCGGTGTGAGGGAGGAACTACGATTTACTCAGCATGCTGAGTAAAATTACTCAATATGTTGAGTAAAGAAGAAACCTCCTATCAGCGCCCGCAAACGGCCGTCCTGGCGGCTCGGTTGAGCGAGCCGCGCCGTTTCATCCAGGTGGTGGCTGGTCCACGCCAGGTGGGCAAGTCGACGCTGGCACGGCAGGCGACGCGGGCGCTGGCCGTGCCCGTACGCTTCGTCAGCGCGGACGAACCGACACTGCGCGGCGTGGGCTGGATCGCCCAGCAGTGGGAAGCGGCGCGCCTGTCCATCGACGGCGAGACCGGCGCTGTTCTGGTGCTGGACGAAATCCAGAAAATCCCTGGCTGGTCGGAAACGGTCAAGCGCCTGTGGGACGAAGACACGCACGCCGAACGCCCGCTCAAAGTCGTGCTGCTCGGCTCGGCACCGCTGCTGATCACCCAAGGCCTGACCGAGAGTCTCGCCGGACGCTTCGAGACGATCACGCTTTCACACTGGTCACTGGCGGAAATGCAGCAGGCGTTCGGCTGGTCGGTCGACGAGTATGTATTCCACGGCGGCTATCCGGGGGCCGCGCCGTTGATCGCCGAGCCGGAACGCTGGTCGCGCCATATCCTCGACAGCCTGATCGAAACCTCGATTTCACGCGACGTGCTGCTGCTGACGCGCGTCGACAAGCCCGCCCTGCTTCGCCGCCTGTTCGAGATGGCCTGCCGCTACTCGGGACAGGTGCTGTCGTACACCAAGATGCTGGGCCGGTTGCAGGACGCGGGCAACGCCACCACGCTGGCGCACTACCTGGAACTGCTCGCGGGTGCCGGCATGGTGCGCGGTTTGCCGAAATACGCCGGCGATGCGGCGCGCAGCCGGGGATCCAGTCCCAAGCTGCAAGTCCTCAACACCGCCCTGATGACGGCAGGCAGCGGATACACGCTGGAGACGGCCCGCGCCGACCATGAATTCTGGGGACGGCTGGTGGAATCCGCTGTCGGCGCGCACCTGGCCAATGCGGCGATGCGCGGTGAATGCGTGCTGCACTACTGGCGCGAGCGCAACCACGAGGTGGATTTCGTCGTGCAGGCCAAACGCACGCTGACCGCCATCGAGGTCAAGAGCAGCCGCGCGCCCCAGGCGCACGCGGGCACCGCGGCTTTCGTTCGAGCCTTCGCTCCGCAACGGACGCTGCTGGTCGGAGGTGACGGCATCACGTTGGAGGACTTTCTGATGCGGCCGGTCACGCACTGGACGCAAGCCGTCACTGCGGCGCGATCTTAGTTCGCCGGCCTGCATAGCAGTTTCTCGCCGGGGTGTCGCCCCCAAATATCATGCGCCATCTTGCATGGTTTTGCGTATTTATGCATGATCTGCTCGATCAACCCCTGCCGCAGAGCGAACAAACATGGAACCCATGCATGGTCATGCCGGCTATCGGCCCGAGATCAAGGTGCTCGATGTCCGCGTCCTGTCGGATGACTGGTATGTGCTGAAGAAGACCACCTTCGCGATTCGTCGGCGCAATGGAAGCTGGCAGGAACAATCCAGAGAGACGTACGACCGCGGCAACGGCGCGACGCTGCTGCTCTATAACGTGGACCGGCAAACGGTCGTGCTGACTCGGCAGTTTCGATATCCGGCGTTCGTCAACGGCTGCCCGGACGGGATGTTGATCGAGGCGTGCGCCGGGCTATTGGACGGCGACGATCCGGAGGACTGCATTCGTCGCGAGGTCGCGGAAGAAACCGGGTTCCGGATCCGCCACCCCAGGAAGGTTCTCGACGCCTATATGAGCCCCGGCTCGGTCACGGAGAAGCTGCATTTCTTCGTTGCCGAATACGAACCGTCGGATCGAACCGGCGCGGGCGGCGGTGACGCCGGCGAGGGCGAGGATATCGAGGTCCTGGAGCTGCCGTTGTCGACGGCTCTGCAGATGATCGGAAACGGCGAGATCCGGGACGGGAAAACGATCATCCTTCTGCAGATGGCGGCTTCGCGAGGACTCGCCAATCTCGGCGGTAACAGCTAACCCGCCACTTCTCCATCGGCGACCGAAAGGAGGCTCCCCTGCTGATCGATCGAAGAAAGCAGATGATCCTGGAACGACTCCAGGCTGAAGGCCAGGTCCTGGCCCGGACGCTGAGCTCGGATCTGGGCGTGTCGGAGGATACGATCCGCCGGGATCTGGGGGATCTCGCGTCGGCGGGGCTGCTGCAACGCGTGCACGGCGGTGCCCTGCCTGCCTCGCCGGCGGTCGGCTCGCTGGCGCAAAGGCGCGATGTGCTGCCGCAGGAAAAATCGGCCCTGGGTAAGGCGGGTGCGGCGCTGATCGAACCCGGGCAGGTCGTACTGGTGGACGGCGGAACGACGGCGCGAGAACTGATCCGGGCCATACCGCTCGAATTCAACGCGACCATCGTGACGCACAGTCCGCAAATCGCCGCGACACTCGAGTTTCACACGAACATCGAGGTGATTCTGATCGGCGGCAGTCTCTTTCGCCATTCGATGGTGACCGTCGGACCGACGGCGATGGAAGCCATTCGGGCGATCCGGGCCGATATCTTCTTTCTGGGCGCAACCGGCGTTCACCCGGAGGTGGGACTAAGTACGGGGGACTACCAGGAAGCCGGCATGAAGCGAGCCCTGCATGCGAGGGCCGCGGAAACGATCGTGCTGGCCTCATCCGAGAAACTCGGCGCCGCGTCACCGTACGTGATTCTGGCCGCGTCGGAGATCTCGCAATTGGTCGTTGCTCGAGACGTGGAGAGCGCGATCCCGGATCGATTCGCCGCGATGGGGGTTTCGGTCATCCGCGCCCCGGTCAGTCGACAACCGCCCACCCCATCGGGGTGAGCAGCGACCGCCCGCGCCGTGGTCACTGCGGGCGTGATGTCGTGGTCACTGCGGCGTGATGCCGGCATCCTGCGCGATCTTCAGCCACTGCGCGGATTCGGTCTTCAACTGAGCGGCGAATTCGGCCGGCAGGTTGCCGACCGGCACCAGCGTCTGCTCGTTGAGCCGCGCCTGCACGTCGGGCATCTTCATCACCTGCTGGATCGCGTTCGAGATCGCGTCGACGATCGGTTTCGGCGTGCCGCTGGCGACCATCACGCCGACCCAGCCCAGCGGTTCGAAGCCGCTGTAGCCCTTCTCGGCGAGCGTCGGGACGTCGGGCAGCATCGGCGCGCGGCGCGGACCGGTGACCGCCAGCGCGCGCAGCTTGCCGGCCTGCAGGTGGGCGGTGGCGGTGCTGACGTCGATCCACGCCGAATCGACCTGGCCGCCGAGCAGGTCGGTGGCCAGCGGCGACGCGCCCTTGTACGGCACGTGCGTCAGCCCCAGGCCGGCGACGCGGCTGAAGCGCTCGCCGACGATGTGCGAGCTGGACCCGTTGCCGAACGAACCGAACGACGACTTGCCGCCCTGCTTCTTACCGTACGCGACGAAATCCTCGAGCGTCCTGATCGGCGATTCGGCGCGCACGCACAGCGCCAGGTACGAATCGGCGATCTTGGAGATCGGCTCGAAGTCCTTGAACGGCTCGTACGACAGCTTCGCGTAGACGGCCGCGTTCTGGATGTGCGTGGTGATCGGCACCAGGATCGTGTAGCCGTCGGCCGGCGCCTTGGCGACCAGTTCGGTACCGATCATGCCGCTGGCCCCGGGCCGGTTCTCGACGATCACCGACTGCTTCCATACCTCGGCCAGCTTGCCGGCCAGCAGACGGCCGGTCAGGTCGGTGGCGCCACCGGGCGGGAACGGCACGACGAGCCGCACCGGCTTATTGGGGTAAGTGCCCGCGCCCTGCGCGCGGGTCGTCGACGGCAGTCCGGCCAACCCCGCGCCGGCGGTCAATGCGGACAGCGCGGTCAGCAAGGTCCGGCGCGAACGGGCCGGGCACGAAGGCATGCGTTTCATCGATGGGGTCTCCTGTCTGGCTCGCCCGGCGAGGGCGATATCGGCGCCGGCGGCACGGCTCGGCGCCATCCGGGATCGGGGTTTGTCCACACTAAGATCGAGTGTAGCAGCGCCGATGTCATAATCGACCACCGGCGGTCGGCGCGAACCGCTCGCGCCGAGAAAGCCGGGCCGCCATCCGGACGGCGGCGAACCCGACAACGGCGATGACATCGCGACACCGGTACGCCCCCCCGTCCGCCACGACGACAAGAGACCATCGAACGGAAATCATGACCCACGACCGACGCACCTTCGTGAAAGCCGCCGCCGCGACCGGCGCGCTGGGCCTGCTGCCGACGATCGGCCGGGCCCAGGCCAAGTATCCGAGCCGGCCGATCCGCTACATCTGCCCATGGACCGCCGGCGGCTCCACCGACATCGTGATGCGCTCGATCGCCGAGAGCGCCAGCAAGACGATCGGCCAGAACGTGCTGATCGACAACAAGCCGGGCGCCGGCGGCACGCTGGGCGCGGTGGAAGTCGCCCGTTCGAAGCCGGACGGCTACACGCTGACGCAACTGCCGGTCAGCGTGTTCCGCATCCCGCACATGCAGCGCGTGCAGTTCAACACGCTGACCGACTTCACGTGGATCGCCTGCCTGACCGGCTATACGTTCGGCATGGTCGTGCCCGCCAATTCGCCGATCAAGTCGATCCAGGAGCTGGTCGCGTACGCGAAGGCCAACCCGGGCAAGTTCACGTACGGGTCGCCGGGCATCGCCACCAGCCCGCACCTGGCGGTCGAGGAGTTCTGCACGCATGCCGGCATCGAGATGCAGCACGTGCCGTTCAAGGGCAATGCCGAAGGCCTGCAGGCCGTGCTCGGCGGCCACATCATGGGGCTCAGCGATTCGACCGGCTGGGGGCCGTACGTCGACGAGGGCAAGCTGCGCCTGCTGGCCACCTACGGCAGCCAGCGCACCAAGCACTGGCCGAACGTGCCGACGCTGACCGAACTCGGCTACAAGACGGTGTCGGAATCGCCTTATGGCATCTGCGGACCGAAGAACATGGCTCCGGAACTCGTCAAGACGATCCACGACGCGTTCAAGCAGACGCTGTCCGATCCGAAGGTGCTGCAGACGCTCGAACGCTACGACCAGACGGTCAACTACATGAGCACCGAGCAGTACACGAAGTACGCGATGGAAACGTTCGAGGCCGAGCGCAAGACGATGGATCGGCTGGGCCTGACGGTCAAGACCTGATCAAGGCATCCAGGCCATATCCCGACCGTATCCCGACCGTATCCCGACCGCATCGCGGCCGGGATGTCGCGCGGCGGTGTGGAGCTTGCGCCCGCCGCATCCGGCTCCGGCCGCCGAGCGGCCGGAACCTCCGCGCCTCAGACGCGCTCGAACACCGCGGCCAGGCCCTGGCCGCCGCCGATGCACATCGTCTCGAGCGCATAGCGCGCCTTGCGCCGATCCATTTCGCGCAGCATCGTCGCGACGATCCGCACGCCGGTGCAGCCGACCGGGTGGCCGAGCGAGATGCCCGAGCCGTTGACGTTCAGCCGCTCGAAGTCGCCCTTCTGCAGGCCCCAGGCCGTCGTGCACGCCAGCACCTGGGCGGCGAACGCCTCGTTCAGCTCGATCAGGTCGATGTCCTTGAACGCCAGGCCCGCGCGCGACAGCACCTTCTCGACCGCGGGCACCGGACCGAAGCCCATCCGCTCGGGCTCGACACCGGCCACGGCCCAGGTGACGAGCTTGCCCAGCGGCCGCAGGCCCAGCTTCTCGGCCTTTTCGCGAGTCGTGACGATGCACGCGGCCGCGCCGTCGTTCTGTCCGCTGGCGTTGCCGGCCGTCACCGTCGACTCGGGATCGATCTTGAGCCGCACCGGCCTGAGCGCGGCGAGGCTTTCCATCGTCACGTCGGCGCGCGGATGCTCGTCGGTGTCGATCCGCTTCGGACCGCCCTTGCCCTTGACCTCGACCGGCACGATCTCGTCCTGGAAGCGGCCGGACTTCTGCGCGGCGACCGCGCGGGCATGCGAATTCATCGCCAGCTCGTCCTGCGCCTGGCGCGAGATCTTGAACTCGCGGCGCAGGTTCTCGGCCGTCTCGAGCATGCCGCCCTCGACCGGATGATGCCGGCCGCCGGACGTGATCCGCCCGCGCGCGATGCGGTCCCACAACGGCGCCGAATCGCCGCGCAGGCCGCCCCAGCGGGTGCCCAGCACGTAGTGCTCGGCCTGGCTCATGCTCTCGGCGCCGCCGGCGATCACCAGATCGCAGATGCCGGTCTGCACGCGCATCGCCGCGTCGATGATCGCCTGCAGGCCCGATCCGCAGCGGCGGTCGAGTTGCAGGCCGGGCACCTTGATGCCGAAACCCGCGTCGAGGCTGGCCACGCGGCCGATCGCCGGCGCCTCGCCGTTCGGATAACACTGGCCGAAGATCACGTCGTCGATCTGCGCCGGATCCAGGCCGGTGCGGCGTATCAGCTCGCGCAGCACGGTCTCGGCCAGCTCGGCGGTCGGCACGTCGCGGAACTGCCCGCCATAGCGGCCGACGGGCGTGCGCAACGGTTCGCAGATCACAGCTTCTTTCATCGTGGTCTCCTCGAAGGGGTGGGGGCCGCGCCCCCGGCGTGACGGATGGGTGGAACGCTAAGGACGCGGCGGCGGCGGCCGGCGGCTCAGGCCAGCTTGCCGTGGCACTGCTTGTATTTCTTGCCCGAGCCGCACGGACAGGGATCGTTGCGGCCGATCTTGCCGTCGTAGCGCCGGAACGGCTGCGCGTCGGCCCGCGGCGCGGCCGGCGCCTGCTGCAGCGCCAGCGCCATCGCCTCGGGATCGCCGGCCTCGCCCCCGGCGGCGGCCGCCGCCTCGTCGAAGTCCGCATGCGTGTAGCTGACGTTGCGCAGATCCGGGCCGTTGTCGATCGCCTGCTCGGCCTGCTCGATCTGCTCGGCCGACTGGATGCGCACCGTCATCAGGATCCGCGTGACGTCGGTGCGGATGCGGTCCTGCATCAGGCCGAACAGCTCGAACGCCTCGCGCTTGTATTCCTGCTTCGGATTCTTCTGCGCGAAGCCGCGCAGGTGGATGCCCTGGCGCAGGTAGTCGAGCGCCGACAGGTGCTCGCGCCAGTGCTGGTCGATCGCCTGCAGCAGGATCGAGCGCTCGAAGCCGGCGAACGCCTCGCGGCCGACCAGCGCGACCTTGCCGTCATAAGCGGCGTCGACCGCGTCGAGCAGCATCGTCTCGAGCTGGTCGTCGCCGGCGTCCGGATGGCCGCCGAGCTTGACCGGCGTCTGCCATTCGGTCTCGAGCACCTTCTCGAGCCCCGGCAGATCCCACTGCTCCTCGACCGAATCGGCCGGCACGAACTGACGGAACAGCTCGCCGAACACGTCGTGGCGCAGGTCCTTGATCCGATCGCCGAGATCCGTCGATTCGAGGATCTCGTTGCGGTCGGCGTAGACCATCTTGCGCTGGTCGTTGGCGACGTCGTCGTATTCGAGGAGCTGCTTGCGGATATCGAAGTTGCGCGCCTCGACCTTGCGCTGCGCCGATTCGATCGAACGCGTGACCATGCCGGCCTCGATCGCCTCGCCCTCGGGCAGCTTGAGCCGGTCCATGATCGCCTTGAGCCGGTCGCCCGCGAAGATCTTCAGCAGCGGATCGTCCATCGACAGGTAGAAGCGCGACGAGCCCGGGTCGCCCTGGCGGCCGGCGCGGCCGCGCAACTGGTTGTCGATCCGGCGCGACTCGTGGCGCTCGGTGCCGATGATGTGCAGGCCGCCGGCCGCCAGCACCTGGTCGTGCAGCGACTGCCACTCGCCGCGCAACTGCGCGGCGCGCTGGGCCTTGTCGGCGTCGGACAGCGCCGGGTCGGCGTCGATCAGGTCGATCTGCTTGTCGACGTTGCCGCCGAGCACGATGTCGGTGCCGCGGCCGGCCATGTTGGTCGCGACGGTGATCATCCGCGGCCGGCCGGCCTGCGCGACGATCTCGGCCTCGCGCGCGTGCTGCTTGGCGTTCAGCACGTTGTGCGGCAGCTTCTCCTTGGTCATCGCCTGCGACAGCAGCTCGGAGCTTTCGATCGACGTCGTGCCGACCAGCACCGGCTGGCCGCGCTCGTAGCAGTCCTTGATGTCGGCCAGGATCGCGTTGTACTTCTCGCGCGTCGTGCGGAACACCTGGTCCTGGCGGTCCTGCCGGATCATCGGCCGGTGAGTGGGGATCACGACGGTCTCCAGACCGTAGATCTCCTGGAACTCGTACGCCTCGGTGTCGGCAGTGCCGGTCATGCCGGCCAGCTTGCCGTACATGCGAAAGTAGTTCTGGAACGTGATCGACGCCAGCGTCTGGTTCTCGGCCTGGATCGCGACGCGCTCCTTGGCCTCGACGGCCTGGTGCAGCCCGTCGCTCCAGCGCCGGCCCGGCATCAGACGGCCGGTGAACTCGTCGACGATGATGACCTCGCCGTTCTGCACGACGTACTGCTGGTCGCGGTGATACAGCGTGTGCGCGCGCAGCGCCGACATCAGGTGGTGCATCAGCCCGATGTTGGCCGGATCGTAGAGGCTGGCGCCGCCGGCCAGCAGGCCCATCTGCGTCAGGATCTGCTCGGCGTTCTCGTGGCCGGCCTCAGACAAGTACAACTGGTTGGCCTTGCGGTCGATCCAGTAGTCGCCCGGCGGCTCGGGCTCGCCCGGCTTGGGCTCGGCCTCCATCGCGGTCAGCAGCGGCGGCACGCCGTTGATCCGCATGTACATCTCGGTGTGGTCCTCGGCCTGGCCGGAGATGATCAGCGGCGTGCGCGCCTCGTCGATCAGGATCGAATCGACCTCGTCGACGATCGCATAGTGCAGCCCGCGCTGGCGCCGGTCCTCGACCGCGTGCTCCATGTTGTCGCGCAGGTAGTCGAAGCCGTATTCGTTGTTCGTGCCGTAAGTGATGTCGGCCGCGTAGGCGACCTTCTTGTCGGCGGTCGGCTGCTGCGACAGGATCACGCCGACCGACATGCCGAGGAAGCGGTACAGCCGCCCCATCCACTCGGCGTCGCGCGAGGCCAGGTAGTCGTTGACGGTAACGACGTGCACGCCCTTGCCGGCCAGCGCGTTCAGGTAGACCGGCAGCGTCGCGGTCAGCGTCTTGCCCTCGCCGGTGCGCATCTCGGCGATCTTGCCGTGATGCAGCACCATGCCGCCGATCAACTGCTCGTCGAAGTGGCGCATGCCCATCACGCGCTTGCCGGCCTCGCGGCACACGGCGAAGGCCTCGGGCAGCAGCGCGTCGACCGACTCGCCGCCGGCGACCCGCTGGCGGAACTCGTCGGTCTTGGCCCGCAACTGCTCGTCGTCGAGCGCGGCGATGCCCGGTTCGAGCGCATTGATGGCCTCGACCGTCTTGCGATAGGTCTTGATCAGCCGCTGGTTGCGGCTGCCAAAAAGCTTGGTGAGGAAATTCTGGATCATGACAAGCGCAATAGAAGCGCCGCCACCGCGGCGGCGCGAGCGGTCACGCCCGGCAAGCCGCCGTCGGATCGCTGACGGCACCGGCGCCGGCGATTCCGTCGGCGAAGGCGATCGGCCGTCGAACTCGTTGGAGACGGGCCCGGCGGCGGCCCGGAAGGGGTCGGCACGCCGGACGAGAACGGGCATGGCCCCTCGCGACGCAACCGCCCGCTGAACCGACAGAGTTTAACATGGGGCCTCTGCCGCCCTCGCAATGGCCATACGACAGGCGGGCGGGCGCTGCCGCTGCGGCCGTCCCGCGCCCCGCGCCTCGAACGACCGCAGGTCCGGCCCCGGGCGGTCGCGCGCGACAGGAAAGCTCAGTCGAGGCTGACGCCCGACGCCTGGATGACCCGACGCCACTTGGCGGCGTCGGCCTTGAGCAGCGCCGAGAACTGCGCCGGCGACGTCGAGAACGGCTCCGCGCCCAGCTTGACGAATTTCTCGGCGACCTCCGGCATGCGCAGGATCTCGTTGACGTCGGCGTTGATCCGGTTCAGCGTCTGCGCCGGCACCTTGGCGGGCGCGAACAGCCCGAACCACGGGTTGACGTCGAAATCGGGAAACCCCGCTTCGGCGATGGTCGGGATCTCGGGAAAGACCGAAGACCGTTTGCTGCTCGTCAGCGCGACGGCATGCAACTGTCCCTGCCGGAGCAGACCGCTTACCGACGGCATGCTGGCGAACGCCATGCTGATTTCTCCGGCCAGCAGATCCTGAACGGCCTGGGGTGCCCCCCGATAGGCGATGTGCGCGATCGACACGCCGGCGGCACTGCAGAACATCGCGCCGAGCAGATGGTTGACCGATCCGCTGCCGGCCGACCCGTAGGTCAGCCTCTCCTGTGCGGCGCGCGACACCACGTCCGCGATGGTCCCGAATCGCGTCGGGTCCTTCACCACCAGCGCGAACGGCAGCACGGCGAGCGTGGCCACCGGAGCGAAATCGTTGAGGGGATCGAACGGCAATTGCTTGTACAGCGAACCGTTGATCGCGTTGGTGCCCTCGTAGCCCATCAGCAGCGTATAGCCGTCAGCGGGGGCCTTGGCAACGAAGTCCATGCCGATGTTTCCTCCGGCTCCCGCCCGGTTATCGACCACCACCGGCTGCTTCCATTTCTCTCCGAGCTTCTGGGCGACGACGCGAGCCAGCACGTCCGAGGCGCCGCCGGGAGCCTGCGGCACGACGATGCGCACGATCTGGCTCGGATAATGAGCGTGCGCGACCTGGACCTGCGGGGCCAGCGCGAGGAGCAAGGCCACTGCACGCAAAAAGGATTTCATGGTGTCGGTCTCCTTGCATCGATATCGCGCGCCCGCATGGAACGGCAGGCTCGCCGCCTCCTTAGCAAGCGAGGTGAACGCGCAGCATAGGCAGGCAGCGGGTACCGGACAAATCAAATCGTCTTAACTGTGGTTCAGTTCCTTTGAATGCTGGCGCCCCGTCCGCCACGGAGAATGATGGAATGAACATCAACCTGAAGCTGATCTCGGCCTTCCTGTCGGTAGCCAACCACGCCAGCTTCCGCAAGGCCGCGGAGGAGACGCACCGGTCGCTGCCGGCGATCAGCATGCAGATCAAGCAGCTCGAGGAGCAGCTCGGCGTGGTGCTGTTCCAGCGCACCACGCGCAAGGTCGAATTGACGGCCGAAGGCGAACAACTGATGCTCAGCGCGCGCAAGGCGCTGGTCGAGCTCGAGATCGGCTTGAGCAAACTGCAGCAATCGGTGGACCTGCAAAGCGGCCGGCTATCGCTGGCCTGCGTGCCGACCGTCGCCGGTGCGCGGCTGCCGCTCATCCTGACGACCTTCGCGGCCAAGTTCCCGCGCATCAAGGTGCACGTGCGCGAACTCGCCGGCCAGGACCTGTTCGCCGCCGTGCGCCGACACGAGGTCGACTTCGCGATCGGACCCGTCCAGGACGACGCGGCCGAGCTGGAATTCGAGCCGCTGTTCTCCGATCCCTACTGCGCGCTGCTTCCGCGCGGCATGCAGGACACCGGCAAGGGCGTGATGAGCCTGCAGCAGCTCTCGCGCGGCATGCCGTTGCTCAAGCTGGGCGCGTCCACGACGTTTCGCGACCACGTCGACCGCGTGCTGAAGAACGATGGCGTCGACGTCGAAGCGAGCTACGAATTCCTGCAGGCTTCGACGATGGTCGCCATGGCCGAGGCGGGTCTCGGCGTCGCGCTGCTGCCGCTGATCGCCGTTCCGCCGTCGACCGACCTGAAGGTCGTCCGGATCAAGCCCGCGCTGAGCCGCACCATCTCGATCGTCAAGGTGCGACGGCACCGGCTGTCGCCATCGGCCAGCCGCTTCGTCGCGCTCTGCCGCGACATCCTGGCGTGACCGTCTCGCGAGCGCGATCGGCCGGCGATTCGGCGCGCCGAACGACTCGTCCGGCATCACGCGGATTGATCGGGGAAGCTGAATAACGCTTCAGCCTATTTGACTTCCGCGGTCCGGACGCCTTGCCTAAGCTGCCTGCACATCTCAACCAGGCAGCTACCCTCATGTCCGACACCCACGCATCCCCCGCTTCGAAGCGGATGGCGCTCATCGCATTCCTGCAGGCGCAGAACTGCTCGAACCTAGTCGCGTCCTGGCGCCATCCGGCGACCGAGCCCGGCTACGCCAGCGCGCGGTACTACCAGGACATCGCGCGCATCCTCGAGGCGGGCAAGTTCCAGATGGCGTTCTTCGACGATCGGCTGGCGATGCCCGACCGCTACGGCGACAGCTATCGGGAAGCCGTCGAGAACGGGGTGCGAGCCGTCAAGTTCGACCCGATCCCGGTGGTGACGGCGATGGGCCTGGCCACGAGCCGCCTCGGCCTGGGCGCGACGTGCTCGACGACGTATCACGAGCCCTTCCACGTCGCACGCATGTTCGCGACGCTGGATCAGTTCCTCGATGGCCGCGCGGCCTGGAATATCGTCACCTCGATCAACGACTCCGAGGCGCTCAACTTCGGCCGCACCGAGCATCTGGCGCACGACCTGCGCTACGACCGGGCCGACGAATTCCTGGAAGTCGTGCTGGGGCATTGGAGCACCTGGGAAGACGGCGCCATCATCGGGGACAAGGCCGCGGGCCGCTTCGCCGACGCGGCCAAGGTCCATCGGCTCGACCACGACGGGAAATGGTTCAAGTCGCGCGGACCGTTCACCGTACCGCGATCGGCGCAGGGTCATCCGGTACTGATCCAGGCCGGCCAGAGCGGCCGCGGCAGCGATTTCGCGGCGCGCTGGGCCGAGCTGGTGTTCGTGATCCACCCGCACAAGGATGCGGCCCGCAAGGCCTACGCCGAGTTCAAGCGCAAGGTGGAGGCGCACGGCAGGGATCCGGGCCTGGTCAGGATGGCGCCGGCCGTCTATGCGTTCGTCGGCGAAAGCCGCGCGCAGGCCGAGGACCGCAAGGCCGAGACCGATGCGCTCGCACGCCCCATCGATGCGCTCTCGCTGCTCTCGGAGGTTCTCAATTTCGATTTCTCGACGAAGGCGATGAACGAGCCGTTCAACGACGACGATCTGCAGCGCGTCAGCGGCTTGCGCGCGATCCTGGATCGCGTGGTGACGGCCAGCGGCAAATCCGCACCGACCCTC
The DNA here is from genome assembly GCA_047601745.1 of Burkholderiaceae bacterium. Taxonomy (GTDB): domain Bacteria; phylum Pseudomonadota; class Gammaproteobacteria; order Burkholderiales; family Burkholderiaceae_E; genus JAKPAM01. The sequence goes on from JASGIS010000001.1 coordinate 484,882, forward strand.
GAGGATTTCCTGCGCCATAGCGGTCGCGGCACGACGCGCGAATTGCCGACCTTCGTCGGCACCGCGAAGGATGTGGCCGACGGCATGGAAGAGTGGTATCGCGGCGGCGCGTGCGACGGCTTCGTGCTCGCGGCAACGCAGATGCCGGGCAGCTACGCGGATTTCGTGCGCCTCGTCGTACCGGAACTGCAGCGCCGCGACCTGTTCCATCACGACTACGAAGGAAGCACGCTGCGCGAGAACCTGGGATTGTCGCGCCCCGCCGCCGGCGAATGGCGCCGCCTGTACGGCCACGCCTGACTTTCCGGAGATCCCCGATGCATGCCACCGACTATCGGAACCTGATGCGCAACCACGCCGGCGCGACCGTCGTCATCGCCACCGGCAGCCCCGGCAGCAGGACCGGGCTTACCGCCACGGCCTTCTGTTCGCTCTCGGATGCTCCGCCGCTGATCCTCGTATGCGTCAACAAGAGTGCCAGCGCTCATCCGCTGATCCTCGAAACGCGATGCTTCTCGGTCAACCTGCTCGACCGGGGACAGCAGGACATCGCGCTGCGCTTCGCGGGCCGCACGGGACTCAAGGGCGAGGAACGCTTCGATGCCGACTGGACCTGCGGAGCGACCGGCGTGCCGGTCCTGCGTCGCGCGCTCGCCAACCTCGAATGCGAACTGGCGAGCGCGCACGACCACGGCTCGCATTCGGTTTTCGTCGGCGAAGTGCGCGCGCTCGCAGCGAACGAGCACGCCACGCCGTTGATCTATTTCCGAGGCGACTTCGGCGGACTCGGCCAGGCGCGCCCCGCGTTGGCTTAGTTCTCCCGCCCCCGAACCGATTCCATCACCCATCGACCGATTCCCCACCATGTCCGCCACCCGTATCGAACACCGCCCTCCCCGTCTGCAACGCAGCGAGCTTGCCGTCCCCGCGACTTCCGAGCGCTTCTTCGAGAAGGCCCGCGCCAGCGTCGCGGACGCCGTGTTCTTCGATCTCGAGGACGCCGTGGCCGATCCGCTGAAGGACGAGGCCCGTGCCAAGGCCATACGAGCGATCAACGGCATCGAGTGGGGCAGCAAACTCGTGTCGGTGCGCATCAATGGCCTGGACACGCGCTGGGCGCTGCGCGACCTGATCGATGTCGTGACGCACTGCCCGCGACTGGACATGATCCTGCTGCCGAAAACGGGCTCGGCGTTCGACGTGCGCTTCGTCGAGCAGGTGCTGACGCTGCTGGAGCGCGAACTGGGGCGCAGCCGCCCCGTGGGCATCGAGGTGCTGATAGAAACCGCGCTGGGCGTGGCGAATGCCGAGGAAATCGCGGCCTCATCGACGCGCCTGGAAGCGATGATCTTCGGCGTCGGCGACTACACGGTGGACATGCGAACGGGCGACACCGCCTTTGGCGTGCCCAACCCTGCCTACGCCGTGCTCACCAACGCCGATGGACAGTCCCCACGCGTCCGGCACTGGAACGATCAATGGCATTTCGCGATGGCGCGCATCGCCAACGCGTGCCGCGCCAACGGATTGCGCGCCATCGACGGACCGTTCACCGATTTCGGCGACCCCGACGGCTACCGGGCCTCGGCCCGGCGCTCCGCGGCGCTGGGGTTCGAAGGGAAATGGGCGATCCATCCGGTGCAGATCGAGTCCGCCAATGCCGTCTACTCGCCGGCGGCTCCGCAGCTCGATTGGGCCCGCCGCATCGCTAGCGCCATCGAGACCAGCACGCGAAACGGACACGGCGCGTTCGCGGTCGACGGCGTTCTGATCGACCTCGCGCACGCCAAGCTCGCCAGGGCCATGCTCGAACGCCAGGCGCTGATCGAGCGCCAGAGCGCGGCATGACGGTCGAACCACGGGATGCGGCCGGTACCGCGGCAGACCATCGCCCGCTCGCGGGCATTCGCGTGCTGGACATCGCGACCTTTCTCGCCGCGCCTTTCGCCGGCACGGTACTGGCGGACTTCGGCGCCGACGTCATCAAGATCGAGCAGCCCCGCGTCGGCGATCCGCTGCGCCGGTTCGGCACACCCACCGAATGCGGCGACACGCTCGTCTGGCTCAGCGAGGCGCGCAACAAGCGCTTCCTGACTCTCGATCTGCGCGTGCCCGCCGGAAAGGAAGTGTTCCTGCGGCTGGTCGAGCAATCCGACGTGGTGCTGGAGAACTTTCGTCCGGGCACACTGGAACGCTGGGGGCTCGGCTACGATGTGCTGCGCGCACGAAATCCACGGCTGATCCTGCTGCGCGTCAGCGCCTATGGCCAGACCGGCCCTTATGCCGGCAAGCCGGGCTTCGCCCGCGTCGCGCACGGCTTCGGCGGCTTGTCGCATCTGTCCGGCATGGCCGATGGCCCCCCCGTCGTTCCCGGATCGACGTCGCTGGCCGACTACATTTCGGGCATGTGGGGCGTGATCGGCGTGCTCATCGCGCTGCGCGAGGTCGAGCGCGGAGGCGAAGGCCAGCAGATCGACGTCGCGCTGTACGAGTCGGTATTCCGGCTGCTCGACGAACTCGCGCCCGCCTACGCCAAATTCGGCGAAATCCGCGGCCGCCTCGGGCCCGATGTCGCGCACGTCGTTCCGCACGGTCACTGGCGCACGCGCGACGACCGCTGGATCGCGCTGGCGTGTTCGAGCGACAAGCTGTTCGAACGGCTCGCGCGCCTGATGCAACGCCCCGATCTCAGCGATCCGGACCGATTCGCGACGAATGCCCAGCGGCTGGCCGGCCGGCACGAGCTCGATGCGGCGATCGCCGAGTGGGTCGGCAGCATGACGCTCGAGGAAGTCACCGCGGCCTGCGACGCCGCGAGCGTGCCGTGCGGCCCGATCCTGTCGATCGAGCACATCTTCGCCGACCCGCAATACGCGCAGCGCGGCGACCTGCAGACGGTCGACGATCCTCGCGTCGGCACGCTGGTCGTACCGGCGGCGCTGCCGAAAATGTCGCGGACCATGCCCGAGCTGAACCACCTGGGGGCCGCGCTGGGCGCCCACACGACGGAGATCCTCGGATCGCTGCTGGGCCTCGGCCAGGCGGACATCGATCGACTCCAGCGGGACGGCGCGATCTAGGAAAGCGGCGTCCGGCGCCCGACACGGACTCGCCGCCGCGCGCCCCGCATGAGAAGATCGGCGCCATGACCCGCTCTCCGTTCTCCCGCCCGCCGACCGCCCGCGTCGTGTTCGACTGGCTCGGCGAGCAGCCGGTCGCGCAGCGGCTGGCCGCGCAGGCCGGCCGGCTCGCCGAGCTGCAGCGCGACCTGGATGCGTGCGCGCCGATCGGCGGGCTCGTCGTCTGCGGCCTGGACGGCGGCGTGCTGGTGCTGACGACGCCGCATGCGGGCGCGGCCGCCAAGTTCCGCCAGTTCGAGCGCACGCTGGGCCAGAAGCTGGCGATGCGCGGCTGGCGCGTCGAGCGGATCCGGATCCGGCCGCAGCCGTCGGCGCTGCACGAGCCGCTGCCCCCGCCGCCGCCGAAGGCCCCGGTGCCGGTCGCCGCGCTGGCGGCGTTCGAACGCCTGCGCGACGACAGCGGCAGCGAGGCGCTGCGCGCGGCGCTGGCAAGGCTGGTCGGCAACCAGCGGCGACGGCACCGACCGGAAGACTGAGTCCGGATCCCCTGTGATGCTCCGTGATCCGCGGCACTCGGCCTCGCGGTCAGCCGAGCTCCATCGGCATCTCGGGCCGCGCCGACCATTCGAGCAGCGAGTTGTCGTAGACCGCCCAGTCCGGATGCCCGAGCAGCTCGAGCACGAACGCGTCGACGGTCGCCGCGATGCCGCCGCCGCAGTAGACGATCACGTGCGGCGCGTCGAGCGCGCCCGCCTGCGCCATCCGCGCGCGCAGCGTCTCGCGATCGAGGAAGCAGCCGGTCCGCGCATCCAGCAGCTCGCGGGCCGGTACGCTGACGCTGCCCGGGATGCGTCCGGGACGGCCATAATGCGCGCCGCCGGTGCCCGCGAACTGCTCGGCGCTCAACGCATTGACCCGGCAGGTCGCCGGATCGTCGAGCGACGCCCGCACGCGCGCGAGATCGGCGACGCGGTCGGCCGCGAGCCTCGCGGAGAACGGTGTGCCGGGCGCCGCGTCAGTCCCCGCCACGTCACCGGCCCGCCAGACCGGCCGCCCCTCGGCGACCCAGCGCTCGTAGCCGCCGTCCAGCAGCGACAACCGCCGGGCGCCCAGCGCGTGCAGCACGTACCAGATGCGCGTGGCGGCCATCACGTTGCCGCGCGCGTACAGCACGATGTGATCGTCGGCGCCGATGCCCAGCGCCGCCAGGCGCGCTTCGAGCTGCGCCGGCGTCGGCAGCGTGTACGGGTAGCGGCCGGCCGGGTCCGACATCTCGTCGCGCATGTCGACATGCCGGGCACCGGGAATGTGGTCGCGCTCGAACGCCGGGCGGCCGCTGACGTAGCGCGACGCACCGACCGGCTGCGGCTGCAGCGTGGCCGTGCATTCGAGGATCGCCAGGCCGGGCCGGCCGAGGCGCGGCTGCAGCCAGTCGGGCGTCACCAGCAGATCGGGGTGGGCGGGCATCGTCGTGTCTCCTGTTCGTGTCGTCGGGTCTGCCGACATTGTGGCAAACCCGGTCGGTGACGCCCAAGCCCCGCCGCCGCGCGCCGTCGCTCACACCGGACGCGCGCTCGGGGCGCCGTCGATGCGCTGCGTCGCGGCCGGGCGGTTGGCCAGCCCGATGACGACCTGCCACGCCACCGCCACGCTGCCGATGATGAACACCACGTCGCCGAACGTGCGGATCCAGCGCAGCATCTGCAGCAGCGGCTGCTGCATGAACGCCTCGCTGCGCGCGTACCACAGGCCCTCGGTCACGCTCGCATAGAACTGGATGAAGCCGATCGGCAGCAGGCTGGTCACGATCATCAGCACGAGGCCGATGTTCATGCCCCAGAAGCCCACTTTCATCAAGCCGTGGTTGAACACCAGTTGCGGCCGCAGATAACGCAGCACCATCAGCGTGAAGCCCAGCGCGAGGAACCCGTAGACCCCGAACAGCGCCGAGTGCGCGTGCACGGGCGTGGTGTTCAGGCCCTGGATGTAGTACAGCGAGATCGGCGGGTTGATCATGAAGCCGAACACGCCGGCGCCCAGCATGTTCCAGAACGCCACCGCGACGAAGCAGGCGAGCGGCCACACCAGCGCGTCCATCCACGGCGCGCGCTGCTTCAGGCGCCAGTTCTCCCAGGCCTCGTGGCCGAGCACGATCAGCGGCACGACCTCGAGCGCGCTGAACGCCGCGCCGACCGCCATCACCGGCGTCGTCGTGCCGGCGAAATACAGGTGGTGGAACGTGCCGGGGATGCCGCCGAGCAGGAACAGCGATGCCGACGCCAGGCTGGCTCCGGTGGCCATCGACCGCGAAACCAGGCCCATGCTGGAGAACACGAAGGCCAATGCGGTGGTCGCGAACACCTCGAAGAAGCCCTCGACCCACAGGTGCACGACCCACCAGCGCCAGTACTCCATCACCGACAGGTTCGTGCGCTCGCCGTACATCAGGCCCGCGCCGTAGAACAGGCCGATCGCGCCGACCGATACCGTCAGCAGCGTCAGCAGGTTCTTGTCCTGGCCGGTGCGGCGGACCAGCGCCGGCAGCACGCCGCGCAGCATCAGCACCAGCCACAGCAGGATGCCGACCCATTTCAGGATCTGCCAGACGCGTCCGAGGTCGACGAACTCATAACCCTGGTGCCCGAGCCAGAAACTAAGCTCGGGCGGCATCACCTGCCGGATCGCCAGGTAGTTGCCGATGAACGATCCCACGCACACGAAGACCAGCGCCCAGAACAGCACGTCGACGCCGAGCTTCTGGAACTTGGGATCCTTGCCGCCGTTGATGACCGGCGCGAGGAACAGGCCGACGGCCAGGAACCCGGTCGCGATCCAGAACAGCGCGGCCTGGATGTGCCAGGTGCGCGTCAACGAGTACGGGAAGTGCTGCGACAGGTCGATGCCGTAGAACTTCTGGCCCTCGAGCGTGTAGTGCGCGGTGAACCCGCCGATGAACACCTGGAACACGAACAGCGCGACGACCAGGAACAGGTACTTGCCCAGCGCACGCTGCGAAGGCGTCAGCGCGAACGCGGTCAGCGGATCGCGGACCGGCGCCTCGACCTCGTCCTCGTGCTTGCGCAGGAACGACCAGCCCCAGACCAGGAAGCCGACGCCGGCCAGCAGGACCACGACGCTGGCGATCGACCAGACGACGTTCTCGCCGCTGGGCACGTTGCCGATCAACGGTTCGTGCGGCCAGTTGTTCGTGTACGTGACGTGCCGGTCGGGCCGGTTCGTCGCCGCGGCCCACGCGGTCCAGAAGAAGAACTCGGTCATCCGCTCGCGCCGTTCGGCGCTGGGCAGCGTGTTCTCCTTCATCGCGAACGCCTCGCGGCTCTTCTGGAACGTCGGCTCGTCGGAGAACAACCGATCGTAGTAGCGCGCCGTCTGCGCGATCGCCTGCGCGCGGCGCTCGCTGACGACCAGCCGCCCGTTGGCGTCCAGGCGGTTGTTCCGGTACTCGGCCTGCAGCGCCGCCCGCAGCGCGCCCTGGCGCGCCGCGTCCAGTTCGGCATACGGCTTGCCGTACTCGGCCTTGGCGGCCTCGTCGAGCCAGGCGCTCAGCTCGCGGTGCAGCCAGTCGGCGGTCCAGTCGGGCGCCTGGTAGGCGCCATGGCCCCAGATCGATCCGAGCTGCATGCCGCCGACCGATTGCCAGGCGGTCTGGCCATCGAGGATCTGGTCGCCGGTGAACAGCACGCGGCCGTCCTGCGTGGCCACCTGCGCCGGAATCGGCGGCGCGTTGCGATAGACGTCGGCACCGAAATATCCCAGCAGCGAGAACATCACGATGCAGACGGCGATCAACGCGAACCAGTGTTTCTTGTACGGTCCCATGTCGTCGGTCTCCTCAGACAGATGCCGACTGCGTCGAAGCGAGCCGGCTCGCATCCTCGAAGAGGATGTCGTTTTCAAGTTGGATGTGCGTCATCAGGTCCCGGCGGAACGTCGCCAGTTCCCGGTACAGCGCGCGCCAGGTCGCGCACGCGTCCTGCGGCGGCGTCAGGCCGCCGGTCAGCGCCTCGAGCCGGCGCATCTCGGCGCGGTGCTCGTCGTGTTCGGCGCGCATGACCCGGATCGGCATTCGCGCGCGAACGCCGAGCCCCCGCGCGAGCATCGGGAACAGGATCTGCTCCTCCTTGCGCATGTGGCTTTCCAGCTCCTGCGACATCGCCGTCAGGTGATCGGCCAGGCCGGCCGGGCAGTCGCCGTGCTGCGCGTGCATCCGTTCGATCTCTCGCGACAGCCGGATCAGCCTCGGCAACTGCTCGCGGTGCACGGCGTGATAACGCGTCAGGATGTGCGCGATCAGCGCCGGCGCACCGGCCAACGACCAGTCGCGAGCACCGTCGTCGTCGACGCCGGCCGGATCGTCCATTCGTTGCATGTCGATTTCCTCCTTGCGGGCGCCGGAGCACGCTCCGGCGCCGACCCGTGGACGGGGCTCAGGACTTGCCGGGCTTGTAGACCCCCGGCACGCCTTCGCCCGAGACTTCGAGCACGCCGACGGCGCCCTTGCCGCTGCGCGACAGCGCGTGGTCGACCAGCAGGTAGCTGCCCGGATGCTCGACCTTGAGCTCGACGATCGACGCGCCGCCGGGCGCGACCAGCGCGGTCTGCACGTTCGTCTTGACCGTGTTGAGCGCCGCTTCGCTGTACACCCGGTCGAAGATCTCGCCGATGATGTGGAACGACGAGATCTTGTTCGGGCCGCCGACGCCGAAATAGATGCGCACGGTCTCGCCGACCTTGGCCTGCAGCTTGTGCGTCTTCGTCAGCGCGCCGACCGCGCCGTTGAACACGTAGTAGTCGGGCAGCTCGTTGGCCATCTTCTCGAGGTCGGGCTCCTGGTGGACCTTGGCGCCGGTCGGACGGTGCGTGTACATGTCGCCCTGCATCACGTAGTACTCGCGCTCGACCTTGGGCAGGCCGCCCTCGGGCTCGATCAGGATCATTCCGTACATGCCGGCGGCGATGTGCTGCGGCACCAGCGGCGTCGCGCAGTGGTACACGTACAGGCCCGGATTGAGCGCCTTGAACGTGATCGTCTTCTCCTGCCCCGGCGCGACCTGCGTGTGCTCGCCGCCGCCGTGTCCGCCGGTCACCGCGTGCAGGTCGATCGAGTGGATCGCCTTGCTGTCGCGCGAGTTGGCCAGCGTCAGCTCGACCGTGTCGCCGACGCGCGCCCGCAGCATCGGCCCGGGCACCTGGCGATTGAAGGTCCAATAAGTGAACGAGGTGCCGTCATCGAGCTTGCCCGCCAGTTCGACCGTCTCCATCCGGACCTTCAGCAACTGCGGCGCACGGCTGCCGATCGCTGCCGGCACCTTCAGCGGATCGGCGGAGATGTCGACGGCCGCCGGGTCGGCGCCGCGCTGCGGGATCGGCGCCGGCGTGTACAGCGCGAGCGCCGAATCCGTCGATTGCGAACCGCCGTTCGCCGCGGTCCCGGACCTGGCCTGGCCGGTGACGCGCAGCGAACCGGTCATGCCGATCTGGCGATGGCCGGGAATCGAACAGAAATAGGTGAACTCGCCGGGCTGCGCGACCTGGAAGCGGACCGTCGTCTTGCCGGTACCCGAACTGAATTTCGACGACGCGACGTTCAACTCGGGGATCACGAAGTCGTGTTCGGCGCCCTCTCCGCTGTCGAGCTCGACCTCGATCGTGTCGCCGACCTGGGCCGTCATCGTCGGATTGACCTGGCCGCGGTCGTCGACGTAGACCATCTTGCCGTCGACGATGTTCGTATGCAGCGAATAACGCTTGACCGTCGGCGCGGGCGCGGCCGCGCCGGCCTTGGCGGTGGCCGCCGCCTGGTCCTGCTGCGCGAACGCGGGCAACGCGAGTCCGAGCGCGCAAGCGATGGAAGCCGCGACCGGGATGAGACGGAATCGATGCATGGTTTTCCTTGGTAGTTGTTCGTTGTGCAAAGCCCTGCATCGATCAGCGAAAGCCGTGCCCGAATTGCGCCCCTATGAATCAATGAGTTAGAATCGACACGGTATTTAAAACCCTTTTCGATAAGGGTATTTATCACCGTTAAAAGGTAATAATGACCATATCGACCGTCCAGCAGCTATTGCTGACCGACCTGGCCGTCGAACTGCCGATGGCGGTGCGCCAGCAGCGGCTGGTCACCTCGCTGCGCGCGCATTTCGGCAGCGGCGCCGTCGCGCTGCTGCGGCTGGAGGCCAACGGCGAGCACCTGCGGCCGGTCGCGGTCGACGGGCTGACCAGCGACGCGCTGGGCCGCCGCTTCGCGGTCAAGGAGCATCCGCGCCTGGCGGCGATCCTGCAGAACCAGGGCGTGATGCGCTTTCACCACGACAGCGGGCTGCCCGATCCGTACGACGGCCTGATCGTCGAGCGGCCGGGCGAACCGCTGGCCGTGCACGACTGCATGGGCGCGCCGCTGCGGATCGAAGGCAGCCGCTGGGGCGTGCTGACGCTGGACGCGTTGACGGTGGGCACGTTCGGCGCGCAGGCGCGCCACGAACTGGGACTGCTGCTGCCGCTGGTCGAGGCGGCGATCCGCGTGACGCGGCTCGAGGCCGAACTGCGGGCGATCCGCCTGGCGCCGCCGGCCGGCGGCGGCAGCCCGGTACGTCGCGAGGACGGCGAGATCCTCGGCGAGAGCGACGCGCTGGCCCAGTTGCTGCACGAGCTGCAGGTCGTGGCCGCGTCGGACCTGCCGGTGCTGCTGCTGGGCGAGACCGGCGTCGGCAAGGAGCTGTTCGCGCACCGGCTGCATCAGCTGTCGCGTCGCGCCGCCCGGCCGATGGTCCACGTCAACTGCGCGGCGCTGCCCGAATCGCTGGCCGAGAGCGAGCTGTTCGGCCACGTCAAGGGCGCGTTCTCGGGCGCCGTCAGCGACCGCCCCGGCCGCTTCGAGGCCGCCGACGGCGGCACGCTGTTCCTCGACGAGGTCGGCGAACTGCCGCTGTCGATCCAGGCCAAACTGCTGCGCACGCTGCAGAACGGCGAGATCCAGCGCCTGGGCGAGGACCGGCCGCGCAAGGTCGACGTGCGCGTGATCGCGGCGACCAACCGCAGCCTGCGCGACGAGGTGCGCGACGGCGCGTTCCGCGCCGACCTGTATCACCGGTTGTCGGTCTACCCGATCCCGATCCCGCCGCTGCGCGAGCGCGGCCGCGACGTGCTGCTGCTGGCGGGCCGCTACCTGGAACTGAACCGGGCTCGACTGGGCCTGCGCAGCCTGCGGCTGTCGCCGGCGTCGCAGCAGGCGCTGCTGGCCTACCGCTGGCCCGGCAACGTTCGCGAGCTCGAACACGTGATCTCGCGCGCGGCGCTCAAGGCGGTCAGCCGCGGCGCCGATCGCAGCGAGATCGTCACGCTCGACGTCGACCTGCTGGACCTGGATCCGCTCGTGCTGTCCGCCCACCCGGGAGCGCCGTCCGACCAAGGCGAGGGCCGGAATGGGGCACCGGCTACGTCCTCGTCGTCGCCCTCATCGCCGCCGGCCATCGACGCCAGCCTGCGCGACTGCGTCGACCGCGCGCAGCGGCAGGCGATCGAGCAGGCGCTGGCCGCCAACGCCGGCAACTGGGCCCGGGCCGCGCGCGCGCTGGACGTCGACCCGAGCAACCTGCACAAGCTCGCGCGGCGACTCGGCCTGAAGATCACCGGGCACGGCGGCGCCCACGACGGCAGCCGGACCGGTCGGGACGCTAAGCGCCCATCCACAAGCGTTCGATGAACAGGCCGATGAAGAACAGCAGCGTGCCGACCAGCGAACCGATCAGGATCCGCAGCGACCAGCGCAGATAGCGGGGCTGGCCCTTGAACACGTACAGCACCGCGTAGCTGACGGCGCTTAGCGCGGCCAGGATGATCAGGTAGCGGATCGCGACGATCATTCGGGTCCGGCCCGCCCGATCAGGCGGTGCTCCAGTCGAGCGCGAACATCGGCGGCGCCTCGCGGCGCGCGGCGAACTGCGTGATCCGGTACGCGTCCTCGGCCAGCAGCGCGCGCAGCAGCTTGTTGTTCAGCGCGTGGCCGGACTTGTGCGCCGAATACGAGGCCAGCAGCGGATGCCCGACGATGTACAGGTCGCCGATCGCGTCGAGCATCTTGTGCTTGACGAACTCGTCGCTGAAGCGAAGGCCGTCGCTGTTGAGCACGCGGTACTCGTCCATGACGATCGCGTTGTCGAAGCTGCCGCCCTGGGCCAGGCCCTTGGAGCGCAGCATCTCGACGTCCTGCATGAAACCGAACGTGCGCGCGCGCGCGATCTCCTTCACATAGGACATCTTCGCGAAATCGATCTCGACGACCTGGCCGGTCGCGTCGATCGCCGGATGGCCGAAGTCGATCGAGAAGCGCAGCTTGAAGCCGAAGTGCGGCTCGAGCCGCGCCCACTTGTCGCCGTCGCGGACCTCGACCGTGCGCGTCACCTCGATGAACTTCTTGAACGCCGGCTGCTCGACGAGCCCGGCGGACTGGATCAGGAACACGAACGAGCCGGCCGATCCGTCGAGGATCGGGATCTCGTCGGCGGTGACGTCGACGTACAGGTTGTCGATGCCCAGGCCGGCCAGCGCCGACATCAGGTGCTCGATCGTCGCGACCTTGATCTTGCGGCCTTCGCCCTGGTCGGCGGCCGTCAGCGTCGAGGCCATCGTCGTCTCATTGACGTTTTCGGCCCGCGCCGCGATCTCGACCGGCGGCGTCAGGTCGACGCGCCGATAGATGATGCCGGTATCCGGCGCGGCGGGCCGCAGCGTCAGGTCGACCCGCTTGCCCGAATGCATGCCGACGCCGGTCGTGTGGACCAGGGATTTGATCGTTCGTTGGCGAAACATCGGGCGAGTGTCCTGGGAATTGAAAAACCGTGCCGGGCAGGCGGATTTCCGGGGTGCCGGTCAGAGCTGCCCGAGCAGCGTGTCGGCGTCCGAGATCTCGAACTTGCCGCCCGCGTCGACGTTCAACTGCTTGACGACGCCGTCGTCGACGATCATCGAGAAACGCTGCATCCGCATGCCCATGCCGCGCGCGCCCAGGTCCAGCTCCAGCCCGAGCTTCTTCGCGAAATCGGCGCTGCCGTCGGCCAGCAGGCGGATCTTGCCGGCGGTCTGCTCCTGGCGGCCCCAGGCGCCCATCACGAACGCGTCATTGACGGCCAGGCACCAGATCTCGTCGACGCCCTTGGCGCGCAGATCGTCGTTGCGCGCGAGGAAGCCGGGCAGGTGCTTGGCCGAGCAGGTCGGCGTGAACGCGCCGGGCACGCCGAAGATCGCGATCTTCTTGCCCTTGACCAGGTCGGATACCTTGAACGCGTTCGGGCCCAGCGTGCAGCCGTTGCCTTCGACCTCGATGAATTCGGTCAGCGTCGCTTCGGGCAGGCGGTCGCCCACTTTGATCGTCATGTTCGCTCTCCTCGCTAGGGGTTCGTCGATGGGGTCTCGTCGATGAAGGCCTGGCGCGGACAGCGGAGACAGGGCCGCCGGCGACCGCGCGGTGACCGTGCCGCCGCCGGTGCACGGTACGCAGGCCGGACCGCCACGGACGGCGGTCGTCGGCCGCGGCGGAACCCCTCGATTGTAGCCGCGCCCCCCGATTCCGGCAGGCGAGCGCCGGCCGGCGCGGACGGCGGCGCCGTCGGCCGCCGCCGCAGGGCCGGACTCAGTCGGCCTGTTTGCGCAGGAACGCCGGGATGTCGAGCCGCTCGACGCCGCTCTCTTCCAGCGCCGCGACGCGGGCCGAGGCCTGCGCGCGCGGATCGCGCCAGACGGTCGGCGTGTCGTACTTGTGATAACCGGACGAGATGCCGCCGACGCCCAGCGGCACGTCGTGCGTGCCGGTGCGCAGCTCGGGCTTGTGCACGAGTTGCGGTTTGGCCGAGCGGCGGCCGATGCCGGTGGCCACGACGGTCACGCGCAGCTTGTCGCCCATGTCCTCGTCGAACACCGTGCCGTGGATGATCGTCGCATCGTCGGCGCAGAACGCCTTGATCGTGTTGATCACCTCGTTGGTCTCGCGCAGCTTCAGGCTCTTGTTGGCCGTGATGTTGACGATGACGCCGCGCGCGCCCGACAGATCGACGCCGTCGAGCAGCGGCGACGCGACGGCCTGTTCGGCCGCCAGGCGGGCGCGATCGAGGCCGGCGGCCTCGCCGATGCCCATCATCGCCTTGCCCTGCTCGCCCATCACGGTCTTGACGTCGGCGAAGTCGACGTTGACCAGACCCGGCACGTTGATGATCTCGGCGATGCCCGCGACCGCGTTGTGCAGCACGTCGTCGGCGCGGCGGAACGCGTCCTCGAGGCTGGCGTCCTCGTCCATCACGTCGAACAGCTTCTGGTTCAGCACGACGATCAGCGAATCGACGTGCTCGACCAACGAATCGATGCCCTCGTCGGCGATCTTGGTCTTGCGCGCGCCCTCGAAGTCGAACGGCTTGGTGACGACGCCGACGGTCAGGATGCCCATCTCCTTGGCCACCTCGGCGACGATCGGCGAAGCCCCGGTCCCGGTGCCCTTGCCCATGCCGGCGGTCAGGAACACCATGTTCGCACCGGCCAGCGCACCGCGGATCTCTTCGCGCGCGGCCTCGGCCGCCGCGCGGCCGGCCGTCGGATTGGCGCCGGCGCCCAGGCCGAACTCGCCGAGGCGGATCGTGTTCTGCGCGAGCGAGCGGTTCAACGCCTGCTTGTCGGTGTTCATCACGATGAAATCGACGCCTTCGACGCCGCGCGCGATCATGTGATTGATGGCGTTTCCGCCCGCTCCGCCGATGCCGACGACCTTGATGACGGCGCCTTCCATTTCGGACTCGATCATTTCAAACGACATGCTGACCTCCTTGGGCGGAAAGAGGGAAACGACAAGCGGTTCGCCTCCGCTTCTCGCTTCGCCCATTCCGTTCGACTGTTGACTGGATGAATGGACTAAGGACTGCTTCTAATTACCCGAACTCTAACCGCTTGTCACCACTTTTCGTGCTTCTTGTCTGAAACACGATGAGGCAACGGACTCGACCCTATGCGTGACGTGCGCCCGCGCTGCCGCGAAGCGCCCTTCGCAAGAGGGCCGAGTCCGTTGACCCATCGACAACCTCGCCGCGCGCACCGCTGTCGGTCCGCGTCGAGACGCCGGCCTTGCCGCCGATCCGATCAGAAATTGCCAAGGAACCACTCCTTCATCTTGCGCAGCGTCTCCTTGAACGAGCCGGTCTGCTCGGCGACCCGGCGGCCGCGCGCGCGCGACTGGCGCGCCTGTTCGAGCAGGCCCACCGCCGTCGCGAAGCGCGGCGTGCGCACGACGTCGGCGAGCTTGCCGCGGTACTCGGGCATGCCGATGCGCACCGGCTTCAGGAAGATGTCCTCGGCCAGCTCGACCATGCCCGGCAGCAGGCTGCTGCCGCCGGTGATGACGATGCCCGACGACAGCAGCTCTTCATAACCCGATTCGCGGATCACCTGGTGCACGAGCGCGTACAGCTCTTCGACGCGCGGCTCGATGACGGCCGCCAGCGCCTGGCGCGACAGCGTGCGCGGCCCCCGGTCGCCGATGCCCGGCACCTCGAGCTTGTCGTTGGCGTCGGCCAGCACCTGCTTGGCGATCCCGTAGCGCAGCTTGATTTCCTCGGCCTCGGGCGTCGGCGTTCGCAGGGCCATCGCCACGTCGTTGGTGATCTGGTCGCCGGCGATCGGGATCACCGCCGTGTGGCGGATCGCGCCGCCGGTGAAGATCGCGATGTCGGTCGTGCCGCCGCCGATGTCGACCAGCGCGACGCCCAGCTCCATCTCGTCCTGCGTCAGCACCGAGCTGCTCGAGGCCAGCGGCTGCAGCACCAGGTCCTGCACCTCCAGGCCGCAGCGGCGCACGCACTTGACGATGTTCTGCGCGGCCGACACGGCGCCGGTGACGATGTGCACGCGCACCTCGAGCCGCACGCCGCTCATGCCGATCGGCTCGCGGATGTCCTCCTGGCCGTCGATGATGAATTCCTGCGGCAGCACGTGCAGGATCTGCTGGTCGGTCGGGATGTTGACGGCCTTGGCGGTCTCGATCACGCGCGCGACGTCGGCGTCGGTGACCTCCTTGTCCTTGATCGCGACCATCCCGCTGGAGTTGAAGCTGCGGATGTGGCTGCCGGCGATGCCGGTATAGACGTTGCGGATCTTGCAGTCGGCCATCAGCTCGGCCTCTTCGAGCGCCTTCTGGATCGACTGCACGGTGGTCTCGATGTTGACGACCACGCCCTTCTTCAGGCCCCGCGACTCGTGGTGCCCGAGGCCGACGATTTCGTAACGACCGTCGGGCAACACCTGCGCCACCATCGCCACGATCTTGGACGTGCCGATGTCCAGGCCGACTATCAGGTCGTTGGAATCTCTTGCCATGCTTCTCTCATCTGTTCAGTTTGGCCACGGACACGCTGCCCGGGGCTTTCGCACCATCGCCTTCGGCCGCCAGCAGCTTGACCGAGCGGATCGCGAATCCGCTCGGGTAACGCAGATCGATCACCTCGGCCTTGCGATCGAGTTGTTCCTGCACGCGCGGGAACACGGCCGCCCAGCGCTTGACGCGATCCTCGATCGGCACGCCCTGGTCGCGCCCCAGCACCAGCGTGGTCTCGTCGTCGAGCCTGACGGTCCACGCGTGCCGCGCCGACAGCGTCACCGTCTCGGGCGTGCGGCCCAGGTCGGCCAGCCAGCGGCGCAGGTCCTCGTAGCGGCGCATGACGAGCTGCTCGCTGCCGTCGGGGCCGTTCAGCGTCGGCAGCGGCCCGTCCTTCTCGGCCTCGCCGACGCTGGCGACGAACAGTTCGCCGAACGTGTTGATCAGCCGCGATTCGCCCCAGATGCCCAGCGGCTGGTGCTCCTCGATGCCGATCACCAGCGTGTCGGGCCAGACGCGGCGCACGCTGGCCTGCCGCACCCAGGGCACCGACCGCATCGTATGGCGAACGACGTCCAGGTCGATCGTGAAGAAGTTGCCGACCGCGCTGCGCTCGGCCGTGCGGCGCAGCGTATGGCTGGCCGCGTGGCGCAGCGCATAGCCGGGCGCCGGTTCGATGACGACGTGCCTGAGCGTGAACTGCGGCCGCTGCACGATCCAGTACAGGCCGCTGCCGATCACGGCGACGAACACCATCGCCACCAGCGCGCTGGCGATCAGGTTCAGCAGCCGGTGGTTGTGCCACAGTTTCATCGCGCGCCTCCATCGAGCTTCAGGCTCGCGCCGGCCAGGATCCGCACGACCAGCTCGTCGTAGTCGATGCCTTCGGCGCGCGCGGCCACCGGCACCAGCGAATGATCGGTCATGCCCGGCGAGGTGTTGATCTCGAGCAGGTAAGGCTCGCCGTCGGCCTTGCGCAGCATCACGTCGACGCGCGCCCAGCCCTCGCAGGCCAGCGCGCGGTAAGCGTCGACCGCGATCCGCTGGATGCGCCGGGTCGAGTCCTCGGACAGCGGCGCCGGGCACAGGTACTGCGTGTCGTTGGTGAAGTACTTGTTCTGGTAGTCGTAGTTGCCGCCGGGCGCGCGGATCTCGACGATCGGCAGCGCGCGCGCGGCCTCGCCGGTACCCAGGATCGCGACCGTCAGCTCGGCGCCGTCGATGAACTCTTCGGCCAGCACCTCGTGGTCGTAGCGCGCGGCCAGCGCGAACGCGTCCAGCACCTGCGAATAGCCCTGGACCTTGGTGATGCCGATCGTCGAGCCCTCGTGCGGCGGCTTGACGATCAACGGCAGGCCGAGCTCGTCGGGGATCCGGCGCAGCAGCGCCGGATCGGCCGCGTTCTCGCGCGCGACGACGGCGAAGCGCGGCGTCGGCAGAGCGTGCGTCTGCCAGATCCGCTTGGTCATCACCTTGTCCATCGCGATCGCCGACGCCATCACGCCCGAGCCGGTGTACGGGATGCCGAGCAGTTCGAGCGCGCCCTGCACGGTACCGTCCTCGCCGTAGCGGCCGTGCAGCGCGACGAACGCGCGCGCGAAGCCGTCGCGCGCGAGGTCCTCGAGCGGCCGCTCGGCCGGGTCGAACGGATGCGCGTCGACGCCCCGGCGGCGCAGCGCGGCCAGCACGCCATGGCCCGAGCGCAACGAGATCTCGCGTTCGGCCGAACGGCCGCCGAGCAGCACGGCGACCTTGCCGAAGCGGGGATCGAAGGATGAAGGGACGCTCATGCCGCGGACTCCTTGCTCGATGCGACCGGCACGTCGCCGTCGGCGATCGCCTTGACCTGGGCGGCGACGCCGCCGATCGATCCGGCCCCCATCGCGATGACGACGTCGCCGTCGGCGACCTGGTCGAGGATCGCGCGCGGCATGTCGGCGATGTCCTCGACGAACACCGGCTCGACCTTGCCGGCGACGCGCACGGCGCGGGCCAGCGAGCGGCCGTCGGCGGCGACGATCGGCGGCTCGCCGGCCGGGTAGACCTCGGCCAGCAGCAGGCCGTCGGCGCTGGACAGCACCTTGACGAAGTCCTCGAACAGGTCGCGCGTGCGCGTGTAGCGATGCGGCTGGAACGCGAGCAGCACGCGCCGGCCCGGGAACGCGCCGCGCGCGGCCGCCAGCGTCGCCGCCATCTCGGCCGGGTGGTGGCCGTAGTCGTCGATCATCGCGAACGAACCGCCGCCCTGCGCGACCGGCACCGGCAGGTCGCCGTAGCGCTGGAAGCGTCGTCCGACGCCGTGGAACTCGGCCAGCGCAGCGACCACCGCGCCGTCGTCGACCTCGAGCTCGTCGGCGACCGCGATCGCGGCCAGCGCGTTCTGCACGTTGTGCAGGCCGGGCAGGTTCAGCACGACCGGCATCGGCTCGCGGCCCGGCCGCAGCACCGTGAAGTGCATGCGCCCCTCGTCGGCGCGAACGTCGACCGCGCGCACCCGCGCGTCGGCCGCGAAGCCGTAGGTGATGATCGGCTTGGACACGAACGGCAGGATCTCGCGCACGTGCACGTCGTCGACGCACAGCACCGCCGCGCCGTAGAACGGCAGCCGCTGCGTGAACTCGACGAAGGCCTGGCGCAGCCGCGCGAAGTCGTGGCCATAAGTCTCCATGTGGTCGGCGTCGATGTTCGTGATCACCGCGATCATCGGCGTCAGGTTCAGGAACGAACCGTCGGACTCGTCGGCCTCGACGACGATGTAGTCGCCGGAGCCCAGCCGCGCGTTGGCGCCGGCGCTGTTGAGCCGCCCGCCGATCACGAAGGTCGGATCGAGGTTGCCGCGCGCCAGGATCGACGCGACCAGGCTGGTCGTCGTCGTCTTGCCGTGCGTGCCGGCGATCGCGATGCCCTGCTTGAGCTTCATCAGCTCGGCCAGCATCAGCGCGCGCGGCACGATCGGCACGCGCCGCGCCCGCGCGGCGAGCACCTCGGGATTGTCGCCCTGGACCGCCGTCGACGTGACCACGCAGTCGGCGCCGGCGATGTTCTCGGCCTGGTGGCCGAGCACGACGTGGGCGCCGAGCCGCGCCAGCCGCTGCGTGGCGGCGTTCGACGACAGGTCCGAACCGCTGATGCGGTAACCCTGGTTCAGCAGCACCTCGGCGATGCCGCTCATTCCCGACCCGCCGATGCCGACGAAATGGATCTGCTTGACCTTGTGCTTCATGGCCGGGCCGCCTCCTCGCAGGCATCGGCGACGTCGCGCGTCGCGTCGGGCCGCGCCATCGCCCGCGCGCGGACCGCCATCTGCAGCAGCCGCTCGCGCGTCATCCCCTTGAACAGCCCGGCCAGCCGGTCGGGCGTCAGCTCGGACTGCGGCACGAGGATCGCCGCGTCGCGCTCGGACAGGAAACGCGCGTTGGTCGTCTGGTGATCGTCGACGGCGAACGGGAACGGCACCATCAGCGCCGCCACGCCGGCGGCCGTCACTTCGGAGACCGTCATCGCGCCGGCCCGGCACACGACCAGGTCGGCGTCGCGATAGGCGGCCGCCATGTCGTCGATGAACTCGCGCAGCTCGGCCGTGACGCCGGCCTCGCGGTAAGCGTCGGCCAGCGCCTGCCGGTGCGCCTTGCCGCTCTGGTGGATGACGCGCGGACGCTCGTCGCCGGCCAGCATCGCCAGCGCGCGCGGCACCGCGGTGTTCAACGCCTGCGCGCCCAGGCTGCCGCCGACGACCAGCACGCGCAGCGGTCCGTCGCGCCCGGCGTAGCGCTGCTCGGGCGGCGGCAGGTGCGCGATCTCGACGCGCACCGGGTTGCCGCACCACTGCGCGCGCGGCAGCGCGTCCGGGAACGCGACCAGCACGCGCCGCGCCAGCCGCGCCAGCGTCCGGTTGGCTAGGCCGGCGACCGAGTTCTGCTCGTGCAGCACCAGCGGACGCCCCATCAGCGCGGCGGCGACGCCGCCGGGAAAGCTGATGTAGCCGCCCATGCCCAGCACGACGGCCGGCCGCTCGGCGCGCATCACGCGCAGGCTCTGCCACAGCGCGCGCGCCAGGTTGACCGGCAGCATCAGCTTGGTCTTGAGCCCCTTGCCGCGCAGGCCGCCGAAGCGCACCCAGCGCATCGCGAAGCCGTGCCGCGGCACCAGCGTCGCCTCCATGCCGCCCGGGTTGCCGAGCCAGATCACGTTCCACGCCCGCGCGCGCATCGCCTCGGCGACGGCCAGGCCCGGCATCACGTGGCCGCCGGTGCCGCCGGCCATGATCATCACGGTGCGTGCGCTCACAGCCGGCCTCCGCGCATCAGCACGCGATTTTCGAAGTCCACGCGCAGCAGGATCGCGATCGCCACCAGGTTGACGACGATGCCGCTGCCGCCGTAGCTCATCAGCGGCAGCGTCAGCCCCTTGGTCGGCAGCAGGCCGACGTTGACGCCCATGTTGATGAAGGCCTGGATGCCGATCCACAGCGCGATGCCCTTGGCCGTCAGGCCGGCGAACGTGCGATCGAGCGCGATCGCCTGGCGGCCGATCTCGAACGCGCGCTTGGTCAGCCAGAAGAACAGGCCGATGACGACGATGACGCCGACGTAGCCGAGCTCCTCGCCGACGACGGCCAGCAGGAAATCGGTGTGCGCCTCGGGCAGGTAGTGCAGCTTCTCGACCGAGCCGCCGAGCCCGACGCCGAAGAATTCGCCGCGGCCGAACGCGATCAGCGAGTGCGACAACTGGTAGCCCTTGCCTTGCGCGTTGATCGGGTCGAACGGTTCGAGGTAGGCGAAGAAGCGTTCGCGCCGCCACGGCGACAGCGTGATGATCGCCGCGAACACGAGGCCGACGATGCCCACCAGGCCGGTGAACAGCTTGCCGTTGACGCCGCCGAGGAACAGCAGCCCCATCGCGATCGCGGCGATGACGACGGTGGCGCCGAAATCGGGTTCGAGCAGCAGCAGCACGCCGACCACCGAGACCACGCTGCCCATCGGCATGAAGCCCTTCTTGAAGCTCTGCATGAAGTCCTGCTTGCGCACCGTGTAGCTGGCCGCGTACAGCACGACGAACAGCTTCATCAGTTCGGACGGCTGCAGGTTGAACGCGTACAGCGACAGCCAGCGCCGCGCGCCGTAGACGACCTTGCCGACCCCTGGTATCAGCACGACCGTCAGCAGCACCAGGCCGACCAGGAACAGCCCGGGCGCGAGCTGCTGCCAGCGGCGCATCGGCACCGCGAACACGCCCAGCGCCACCAGCGCGCCCAGGCCGATCGCGAACCCGTGGCGCACGAGGAAATAGGTCGGCGTGTAGCGCGAGAAGCGCGGCGACTCGGGCAGCGCCACGGTCGCCGAATACACCATCACGAGTCCGAGCAGCAGCAGGATCGTGACGACCCACAGGATCTTGGCGTCGACGGTCTCGAGCGTCGCCGCCCGGGCGCGGCGGGCGAGCACGCCGCCGGCCGGACCGGCGCGCTCGTCGCGCCGCCGCAGGAACGCGGGCATTCGAATGGTCAGCATGGCACCCCCGCGTCGGCCGCCAGTTCGCGCACCGTGTCGACGAAGACCTCGGCGCGGTGCGCATAGTTGCGAAACATGTCGAAGCTCGCGCAGGCCGGCGACAGCAGCACGGCGTCCCCGTCCCGGGCGAGCGTGGCCGCCAGGCGCACCGCGCCCGGCAGATCGTCGGCCGCGTGCCGCTCGACGCCGCGGGCGGCCAGCGCCTCGCCGATGCGCGGCCCGTCGCGGCCGATCAGCACGACGGCGCGCGCGTGGCGCGCGGCGGCGTCGGCCAGCGGCGCGAAGTCCTGCCCCTTGCCGTCGCCGCCGGCGATCAGCACCGCGCGGCGGCCCAGGCCGGCGAGCGCGGCGACCGTGGCACCGACGTTCGTGCCCTTGCTGTCGTCGTAGTACTCGACCCCGTCGATCGTCGCGACGAGCTGGCAGCGATGCGGTTCGCCCGCGAAGTCGCGCAGGCCGTGCAGCAGCCGGCCGAGCTTGATGCCGATCGCGCGGCACAGCGCCAGCGCGGTCAGTACGTTGGCCTGGTTGTGGCGCCCGCGCAGGCGCAGCGCCTCGGCCGGCATCATCCGCTTGACCAGCACCGGCACCGGCTGCTTGTTGCGGCGGCTGACGACGTCCTCGGCCGGCACGGCCTCGGCGAGCCAGTCGACGCCGCGTTCGGTGATCACGCCCAGGTCGCCGGCGACGGCCGGCGCGTCCAGGCCGATCGAGACGATGCTGCCGGCGGGCCGCTGGCGCGCCGGCCGCGTCGCGTCGTCCTGGCGGTTGCACACGACCACGGTCCCCGGCGCGTAGATCCGCTGTTTGGCCGCGGCGTAGCTGCCCATCGACGCGTGCCAGTCCAGATGGTCCTGCGTGACGTTCAGGATCGCCGCGGCATCGGGCCGCAGGCTGTCGGTCAGCGCGAGCTGGAAGCTCGACAGCTCGAGCACCCACACCTCGGGCAGCGCGTCGGCGTCGATCGCCTCGCGCAGCGCGTCCAGCGCCGCCGGGCTGATGTTGCCGGCCGCGCGCACCGACAGGCCCGCCTGTTCGCACAGGTGCGCGGCCAGCGCCGTCGTCGTCGTCTTGCCGTTGGTGCCGGTCACCGCGATCAGCCGGGGCCGGTAGTCCTGTTCGCGCAGCGTCGCCAGCGCCTGCGCGAACAGCTCGATCTCGCCGGCCACCGGCACGCCGCGCTCGCGCGCCGCCCGATACAGCGCGGCCGCCGGTCCGGTCTCGATCGACAGCCCGGGGCTCCACGCGAGCAGGTCGACGCCGTCGAGCAGCGCCGCGTCGAAGCCGCCTTGCACGAACTCGGCCTGCGGCACGTCGCGCCGCAGCGTCGCCAGCCCGGGCGGCGCCTCGCGGCTGTCGGCCACGCGCACGCGCGCCTGCCGCGACGCCAGCCAGCGCGCCATCGCCAGCCCCGATTCGCCGAGGCCGAGCACCAGCGCCTGCCGGCCCGCGGGGTCGAACAGTTGCAGTTGCGGCGTGGGGTGCAGGGTTTCGCTCATCGCCGGCTCACCGCAGCTTCAACGAACACAGGCCGAACAGCACCAGCATCATCGTGACGATCCAGAAGCGCACGACGACCTGCGTCTCCTTGACGCCGCTGACTTCGAAATGATGGTGCAGCGGCGCCATCCGGAAGATCCGCCGGCCCTGGCCGTAGCGCTTCTTCGTGTACTTGAAATAACCGACCTGGATCATCACCGACAGCGTCTCGACGACGAACACGCCGCCCATGATGAACAGCAGGATCTCCTGCCGCGCGATGACCGCGATCGTGCCCAGCGCGCCGCCGAGCGCCAGCGCGCCGACGTCGCCCATGAACACCTGCGCCGGATACGCGTTGAACCACAGGAACGCCAGCCCCGCGCCGGCGATCGCGCCGCAGATGACGACCAGCTCGCCGGCGCCCGGGATGTACGGGAACGCCAGGTAGCGCGCGAACACCGCGTTGCCGGCCACGTACGCGAAGATGCCCAGCGCGCTGCCGACCATCACCGCCGGCAGGATCGCCAGGCCGTCGGCGCCGTCGGTCAGGTTCACCGCGTTGCTGGTGCCGACGATGACGAAGTACGTCAGCGCGATGAAGCCGAGCGCGCCCATCGGGTAAGCGACGTTCTTGAAGAACGGCACCAGCAGGTCGGCCTTGCCCGGCAGCTCGAGCGTGAAGCCGCTGCGCACCCAGGCGCTGAACAGCCCCCAGGTCTGCGACGCCGAGTCGGTCGGGATCGTGAACGCCAGGTAGACGGCCGCGACGATGCCGATCAGCGACTGCCAGAAGTACTTCTCGCCCGAGCGCATCCCCTTGGGATTGCGATGCACGACCTTGCGGTAATCGTCGACCCAGCCGACCGCGCCGAAACCGAGCGTGACCAGCAGCACGATCCAGATGAAGCGGTTGGCCAGGTCGGCCCACAGCAGCGTCGACAACGCCACCGAGATCAGCACCAGCGCGCCGCCCATCGTCGGCGTGCCGGACTTGCCCAGGTGGGTCTGCGGGCCGTCCTGGCGGACCGCCTGGCCGATCTTGAGCGCGGCCAGCCGCTGGATCAGCGCCGGCCCGCAGATCAGGCCGATCGCCAGCGCGGTCAGCGTCGCCAGCACCGCGCGCAGCGTGATGTAGTTGAACACCGCGAAACCGCGGATGTCCTTGGCCAGCCATTGGGCGATCTCGAGCAGCATCAGTGCGGGCCTCCCGCCTGGCGGCCGTTGCCGTTGCCGTTGCCGTTGCCGTCGCTGCCACCATCGCCGCGCAGCGCCGCGACGACGCGTTCCATCTTCATGAAGCGCGACCCCTTGACCAGCACCAGGTCGCCGGCCCCGATCCGGTCGCGCAGCCGCGCGAGCAGCGCGTCGACGTCGGCGAAGTGATGGCCGCCCGGGCCGAACGCGGCGACGGACTCGGCGGTCGCGTCGCCCAGCGCCAGCAGTTCGCCGAGACCGCGCTCGCGCGCGTACGCGCCGACCTCGCGATGGAACGCCGGCCCCTGGTCGCCGACCTCGCCCATGTCGCCGAGCACGAGCGTGGCCCGCGCGCCGGCCGGCGCCAGCACGTCGATCGCCGCGCGCACCGAATCCGGGTTGGCGTTGTAGCTGTCGTCGATCAGCGTCGCGCCGTTAGCCAGCGTCGTGCGGACCAGCCGGCCCTTGACCGGCGCGAACGCCTGCAGGCCGGCGACGATCGTCGCCGGCGCAATGCCGATCGCCGCGCAGCAGGCCGCGGCGGCCAGCGCATTGCGCACGTTGTGGCGGCCGGCGATGTCGAGCCGCACCGGCAGCGCCTGGCCGGCGACGTTCAGCACGAAGGCTTCCGGCACCGCGTCGGGCGCCGCCCAGACGGCGAGCGGCGGAGCGTCCGGGCCAGCCGGGGCGCCCGGGCCGGACAGGCCGAAGCTCATCACGCGCCGCGCGCCGGCCAACTCGCGCCAGATCGGCGCATGCGCGTCGTCGCCCGGATAGACGGCCACGCCGTCGGCCGGCAGCCCGGCGATCACCGCGCCGTTCTCGTGCGCGGTCGCCTCGACGCCGGCCATGAACTCCTGGTGCTCGCGCTGCGCGTTGTTGACCAGCGCGACCGTCGGCGCGGCGATCCGCGTCAGCCATGCGATCTCGCCGGGGTGGTTCATGCCCAGCTCGATGACGGCGGCGCGGTGCGCGTCGCGCAGGCCGAACAGCGTCATCGGCACGCCGATGTCGTTGTTCAGGTTGCCGGCCGTCGCCAGACGATGGGCGGCGCCGAACTGCCGCGCGAGGATCGACGCGATCATCTCCTTGACCGTCGTCTTGCCGTTGCTGCCGGCGACCGCGATCGTCGGCAGCGTGAAGCGGCGGCGCCAGCCGGCGGCCAGCTCGCCGAGCGCGATCCGCGAATCGTCGACCTCGATCACCGGTCCGCGCAGCGATGCGGCGACGCCGGCCGCGCGCTCGACGAGCACGGCCGCGGCGCCGCGGGCCTCGGCCTGGTCGGCGAAGCGATTGGCGTCGAAGCGCTCGCCGCGGATCGCGACGAACAGATCGCCGGGCTCGACCGCGCGCGTATCGGCGCAAACGCGGCGCACGACGACGGCGCCGTCGCCGATCAGCCGCGCGCCGGACAGCCAGCCTAGCGCCTGGTTCAAGTCAAACATTCGCCTGCTCCCGCCAGCGGATCAACGCGATGCGGGCCTCGTCGACATCCGAGAACGGCAGACGCTTACCCTCGATCTCCTGATAATCCTCGTGCCCCTTGCCGGCGATCAGCACGACGTCGGCCGCCTCGGCATCGGCGATGGCCCGCGCGATCGCGACGCCGCGATCGGCCTCGGTCATCGCCGGCTCGCGCGTCAGGCCGGCGCGGATGTCGGCCAGGATGCGCAGCGGCGGTTCGCCGCGCGGATTGTCGGACGTGACGACGACGCGGTCGGCGAGCCGCTCGGCGGCCGCACCCATCAGCGGCCGCTTGCTCGGATCGCGATCGCCGCCGGCGCCGAACACGCACCACAGCCGGCCGCCGCGCGCGCGCGCGATCTCGCGCAGCGTGCCCAGCACGTTGACCAGCGCGTCGGGCGTGTGCGCGTAGTCGACGACGGCCAGCGGCGCGCGCCCGCCGGTCCCGGCAGCGGCATCGGCGAGCTGCACGACCTCGAGCCGGCCGCGTACCGGCTCGAGCGAGCCCAGCCGCGACATCGCTTCGTCGAAGGGCATGCCCAGGCCGATCCACGCGCCGGCCACCGCCAGCATGTTCGACACGTTGTAGCGGCCCAGCACCCGCAGCGGCACGCTGGCGCGGCCGAAGTCGCCGCCGACGGAAACCGTCATGCCGTCGGGCCGCGCGTCGATCCGCTCGGCGAGCAGCCAGGCATCGACCGCCGGCACCGCGGCGCGGCGATCGCCGGCCTCGCGATCCGCATCGATCCGATAACCGATCCGCGTCGGCGCCGCGCCGCCGGCCCGCGCCTCGGCGTGCGCGCCGTCGATCGCCGCGATCATCAGCGCCGCCGCCGGATCGTCGCCGTTGACGACCGCGGCGCGCAGCCCGGGCTGCGCGAACAGCCGCGCCTTGGCGGCCGCGTAGCACGCCATCGAGCCGTGATAGTCGAGATGGTCGTGCGTCAGGTTCGTGAAGACGGCGGCGGCGACCGACGCGCCGGCCAGGCGCCCCTGGTCGAGCCCGATCGACGAGGCCTCCATCGCCACCGACTGCACGCCTTCGGCGACGAAGCGGGCCAGCATGCCCTGCAGGCTGATCGCGTCCGGCGTGGTCAGCCCGAACGGATCCAGATGGCCGACGCGGCCGCTGCCGAGCGTGCCGATGATCGCCGAACGGCGGCCCCGGGCCTCGAGCCCCTGCGCGATCCACTGCGTGCAGCTCGTCTTGCCGTTGGTGCCGGTGACCGCGATCAGTTCGAGCCGCTCGCTCGGATGGCCGTGATAAGCGGCGGCGATCGGGCCGGCCAGCGCGCGCAGTCCCGGCACGCCGCGCTGCGCGACCGCCGTGCCGTGCCGCCACGCATGGCCGGCGTCGTCCCACAGGATCGCCGCCGCGCCGCGCGCGATCGCGTCGTCGATGAACGCGCGGCCGTCGGTCCTGGCGCCGGGATAGGCGACGAAGCCGTCGCCGGCCGCCAGCGTCCGGCTGTCGCCGCTGAGCCGTGCGCCGAC
This sequence comes from Burkholderiaceae bacterium, assembly GCA_047601745.1. GTDB lineage: Bacteria > Pseudomonadota > Gammaproteobacteria > Burkholderiales > Burkholderiaceae_E > JAKPAM01. The sequence goes on from JASGIS010000001.1 coordinate 511,479, forward strand.
CGGGAGCTGGCGCGCCAGCCATGCGGCGACCTGCTCGGCCAGCGGCGAAGCGGCCGGCCCGGCGGCGGGCGCGACGGCGGACGATGTCGTCGGCGGCGTCACAGGCTCTCCTCGACGGCCTTGTCGGGAATGACGAGCTTGGCGAAAGGCGTGTCGGGCGCGACGCGCATCGCCCGCAGGCTGTCGCCGACGATGCGCGAGAATACCGGCGCGGCCACCTCGCCGCCGTAGTGCTTGCCGGCGCCCGGCTCGTCGACCATCACCGCGACGACCAGCCGCGGATTCGACGCGGGCGCGAAACCGACGAACGACGACACGTACTTCTTCACGTAGCGGCCGTTCTCCTGCTTGTATGCAGTACCGGTCTTGCCGGCCACGCTGTAGCCGACGACCTGCGCCTTCGGCGCCGTGCCCTTGGGTCCGGCGGCCATCTCGAGCATCCTGCGCATCGCCTGCGCGACCTCGGGACGGACGATCTGCACGCCGGCCACCGGGCCGTCGGTCTTCATCATCGACAGCGGCACGATGTCGCCGTTGCGCGCGAACACCGTGTACGCGCGCGCCATCTGCACCAGCGACACCGAGATGCCGTGGCCGTAGGACATCGTCGCCTGTTCGATCGGCTTCCAGTTCTTGTACGGCCGCACGCGGCCGGCGACCGCGCCGGGAAAACCGATCTGCGGCGCCTGGCCGAAACCCAGCGACACGAACATGCTCCACATGTCGTGCGGCTGCATGCCCAGCGCCAGCTTGGCCGTGCCGACGTTCGACGACTTCTCGATGATCTGCTCGACGGTCAGCGGGCCGTGCGGGTGCGCGTCGCCGATCGTCGCGCCGCCGATCGTCAGCTTGCCCGGCGCGGTCTGGATCACGGTCCGCGGCGTCGTCTTGTTCAGTTCGAGCGCCAGCGCGACGGTGAACGGCTTCATCGTCGAGCCCGGCTCGAACGTGTCGGTCATCACGCGATTGCGCAACTGCGCGCCGGACAGGCCCCGGCGGTCGTTCGGGTTGAAGTTGGGGAAGTTCGACAGCGCCAGCACTTCGCCGGTCTGCACGTCGATGACGACGGCCGCGGCGGCCTTGGCGCGCTGCTCGCGCATCGCGTCGGCCAGCGCGTTGTGCACGAGGAACTGGATCTTGCTGTCGATCGACAGCGTGACGTCGCCGCCGTCGCGCGGCTCGCGGATCGCCTGCACGTCCTCGATCGGCCTGCCGAGCCGGTCGCGGATGACGCGGCGATGGCCGGGCTGGCCGGCGAGCTGCGACTGCTGCGACAGCTCGATGCCCTCCTGGCCGCGATCCTCGACGTTCGTGAAGCCGATCACGTGCGCCAGCATGTCGCCTTCGGGGTAATGGCGCTTGTACTCGCGGCGCATGTCGAGGCCGGGGATCTTCAGCGCGTCGATCCGGCCGGCCACGTCGAGGTCGACCTGGCGCTTCAGGTATACGTAGTTGCGGTCCTCTTCCTCGAGCTTGCGGCGCAGCTCGCGCTCGGGCTGGTCGAGCAGCCGCGCCAGCGCGCTGACCTGCTGCGACGGCAGCGGCTCGTGCAACTGCCCCGGAAACACGGCGACGCTGCGCGCCGGCAGGCTCGCGGCCAGCACGACGCCGTTGCGGTCGAGAATGCGCCCGCGCGAGGCCGGCAGCTCGATGCCGATCTCATAGCGCTTGCCGCCTTCCTCGCGCAGGTAATCGTCGTTGAACACCTGCAGATAGGCGGCGCGGGCCGCCAGCGATACGAACGCCAGCGCGAGCACGAGCATCAGCGTCCGCGACCGTGCCGGGGACAGCTTGACCCGCAGCAGCGGATGAGTCGATTGCGAGGACTTGCGCGCCATGACGGTAGCCGGTGATCGTTGGGCGGTGGACGGTAGGGTGGGAAGCGGCGGGGCTAGCGCAGCGGATTGACGAGCGGCGCGCGCGCCGACACGGTCGGGCGCGACGCAGTCATGTTCAGATGCAGCGTCCTTTCATTGGTGACGGCCTGCATCGCCAGGCTGCGGCGTGCCTTGCCGTCGATCAGCGAGTTCTTCGACAGCGCCGACTGCTCGATCTCGAGCTGGCTGTACACGAGCGCCGCTTGCCGGCCGGCGGCCTGCGCGCGCTCGAGTTCGACGAACGCCTGGCGCGCGCGGTTCTGCGACGTCACGAGGCCCAGCGAGCACGCGACGAGCACGGCCAGCAATACGACGGACAGCTTGTTCATGCGGCCAACCTCTCGGCGACGCGCATCACGGCCGAGCGCGCGCGCGGATTGTCACGAACCTCGTCGGTGCCGGGCAGCACGCGGGCGAGCGGCTTCAGGCGGGGCGGGCGCGCGTGGATCGGCGTGCCCATGATCGGATCGCGCGGCGCGCCGCGACCGGATTCGCGATGGATGAATTGCTTGACCATACGGTCCTCGATCGAATGAAAGCTGATCACCACGAGGCGACCTCCCGGACGCAGCCGCGCCACGCCCTGCTCTAGTACGACTTGGAGTTCCGCAAGCTCTTGATTGACGAGAATCCGTATAGCCTGAAAGGTGCGGGTGGCCGGGTTCTTGCCCACCTCCGGCCGCTTCTGGCGGCGGACGTAGACGTCCGCCACGAGACGGGCAAGCTCTCCGGTGGTTTGGAAAGCGTCCTGGCCGACGGCTTGGCGGCGAGCATCAATCGCCTCTGCAATCTGAAGAGCAAACCGTTCTTCCCCATAGTCCTTCAGCGCCTCTCTGATTTCCTGCACGGTCGCCCGCAACAACCACCGCCGGGCCGGCTCGCCGCGCGTCGTATCCATGCGCATGTCGAGCGGGCCGTCCTCGCGAAAACTGAAGCCCCGCGACGGGTCGTCCAACTGCGGCGACGACACGCCCAGGTCGAGCAGCAGACCATCGATGCCGGCCAGTCCGTGCGCGTCCAGCACCTGGCCGAACTCGGAGAACCACGCATGCTCGACGATGACCCGCCCCGCCCCGGCCGACCGCTCCGCCCACTGCCGTCCAGCCTTTACCGCCTCGGGATCCCGGTCGATCGCGACCAGGCATCCCGTCTCGCCCAGACCCGCCCGGATCGCCGCGCTGTGCCCGCCGCGCCCGAACGTCCCATCCACGTACACCCCGTCCGGCCGCACCGCCAATGCGGATACCGCCTGTTCCAACAGCACCGTCCGGTGCCCCTCGCCGCCCCCTGCCACGATCCGACGCTCCGCCCGCGTTCAAAGCGAAATGCCGGACAGGTCGGCGGCCGCGAGCTTCTCGCGATCCCTGGCCCGCTGCACCCGGTACTCGTCGGTCGGCCACAGCTCCAGGCTGTTGCCGACGCCGACCAGCGTGATCTCCTTTTCCAGCCGCCCCTCCTCGCGCAGTTCCGACGGGATCAGGATCCGGCCGCTGCCGTCCAATTCGTCTTCGTGCGCGTTGCCGATCACCACCCGGCGCAGCTCGCGCCCCTGCTCGTCGGACAAGGCCTCGAGCTTGGTGACGATCTCCAGCCAGGTCCGGTACGGATAGATCACGAGGAAGCCCCGCGGATGCACGGTGGTCACGACGACGCTGCGGCCGGTGTCCGGATCGACGAGCGCGGGCCGGTGCTTGGCCGGCATTGCCATGCGGCCCTTCACATCCAGCGATAGCTCGGAGCGACCTTTGAGCATGACCCAGACGCGCTGCGGGAAAGAATCAGGGGGGAAGCAAAAAGGAGGGCTTCCGAGGCCGCCAGCCCGGGACTTTTTGCCACTTCGTGCCACTTTCTATCTACTTGACCCCACTTTACGGAAATCACCTCGGAGGGTCAAGTTGGCCCCTGCCGTTTTCCCCTGACGGGACAAGCACTTAGCGAACAAACTTCGTCTACGCAAAATTGATCGGATCGTAAAATGGAGAAAAATTAAGACCCTACGCAAGCTTATTTACGTGAAACATGCAATCCATCCGCCAAACCGATGACAGAAGATGTAAATTTGTCCGCAAAAATCACCCCAAAAGGGGCGCTGAGGGTGGGTTTTCGACGCTCGGATGGCCGTCAAATTGAACCTTTTGGGATCAATTTGAGGTGAATGCCTATCGACCGGGCCGAGCCCTCGCCGCGCTGCGCGACGGCCAGCGGAAAACAAGCCGACGAACGGTCGTTGCCGTGGAATGAAAGGCGAGGCCGAGGCGACGAAAGCGCCGATGGCGGCGCCCGAAGGCGGGAAGCGGACCGATAGGCCGGATTCTGTGTGCCGGCCGAAACCGGCATGATGGTCATTCCTCTAGGCGGCCGGTTACCCGGCTGCTCGAGCCCCCTACCCGCACGCCCCGGCGGACCACCGGTGCGGCGACGGACGAACCGTCGACCGCGCGCGTGCCTATTTGGAGTTGCTCCGGATGGGGTTTGGCGTGCCGGCCGTGTCGCCACGGCCGCGGTGAGCTCTTACCTCACCGTTTCACCCTTACCTCGACCGTTACCGGCCGGGGCGGTCTGCTCTCTGTTCCACTTTCCGTCGCCTTGAGCCTTGCGGCCTGCTGCGCCTGGCCGTTAGCCAGCATCCCGTCCTGTGGAGTCCGGACCTTCCTCGGATCGGCGCGTCACCGCGCCGCCCCGCGACCATCTGGTCCGCTTCCCGCCGCCATTGTAGAACGCGGCGCCGTCCCGCGGTCGAGCGCTCCGTCCATCGGGCCGCCGCGGCACGGTACCGACCAGGTCACTACAGTCGGCGCGTCACCCCCGAACGGCACGCTGCCATGATCCGTCCTCCTTCGCCCGCATCCCGCTTCCGCCCTCCGTCGCGACAGCCGGCGCCCTGGTCGCGCGGGCCGCTGGCACGCGCCTGCCGCTGGCTGGCCGGCTGCGCGATCGCCGCGCTGGCCGCCGCCGCGACGCCGGCCGCCGCCCTCGAGTTCGGCACGCCGCAGGTGCTGTCGCAAAGCGGCCAGCGGCTCAAGATCGAAGTCCCGTACGCGCTGGCGCGGGGCGAGCGACCGAGCGTCACGCGCTTCAGCGTCCGATCGATCCGCGTCGAGGGCGGCCTGAGCAGCCTGTCGCCGGACGACGTGACGATCGCCGTACCGGCCGACGGCCGCTACCTGATCCTGCAATCGCACGACATCGTCGATGCCGGCCGGGTCGCGTTCGAGCTGACGGTGCACGACGAGCGTTCGGCGCCCGCCCGCTTCGCGCTGGGCATCCCGCCCGGCCGCGCGGCGGCGTCCGGCGACGGCCTGGCAGCCATCGCCTTCCCGGGCACCGATCGCGCCGCGCCGCCGTCGCGGACCGTCCGCCCGGCCGCTCAGCGGCGACGCCCGGCGCGGAACACCGACGGATCGGCGTAGAAACCGGCGTCTTCGTTGGCCGGCCACCATCCGGGCACGCCGAGCACCGGCAACGGCGTCAGGCAGCCCGGCTGCAGGCGCCCGGCGTCCAGCGTGGCCGCCACCGCGCGGTCGGCGTCCTCGAGCGACGCCGCGGCCGGCGCCAGCCAGGCCTGCGCGCAGATCGCCTTGTACGGACGCCATAGTTTCAGCAGCAGCGCGTGGCCGACGACGACGGTGCACACACGCTGCCGCCAAGCCGCGCGGCGCTCGACGAACAGCGAGGCCCAGGCGAAGCCGCGCAGATCGTCGCGGCAGCGCCGATCATCGGTCAGCACCAGCGCCGCGCTTTCGTCGAACAGCGTCAGCATGTCGCGCAGGCGCCCGCGCGCGCGCCCCGCGGGCCGCTCACCGGCCGGATCGCAGGCCGCCGCGATCGCGTCGGCCTGCAGCGCGTTCAGCCGCCGCTTGATCGCCGGAAAGCGCAGCCACACCAGCGCGTTGAAGTAATCGTGCCAGGCATCCTGGCCGTGCAGCCGCGTCGGCACGCAACCGGTCTCGGCGATCGTCGATTCGTACGCGTTGGCCGGCATCGGCCCGGCCGGCTCGAAGCGCAGCCGCAGCCCGCGCGCGTTGCGCAGATCGCGGGCGCTCGCCAGCGCGTTCAGGCGCGCCAGCCAGCCGGCCCGCGGATCGTCGTCCGGCAGGCCCGCCGCGGCGATCAGCTCGCGGTAAGGGTCGAACCAGCGACCATCCGCCATGGCAGCGTCTCGCCTCCCGCCAGCGGCACGATGCGGTCGAGCCCGAACGGCAGGCTCTCCGGGATCGTCCACGTCTCGCGAACGAGCGTGACCGTGCCTTCGTTGCGCGGCAGCCCGTAGAAATCGGGCCCGCGCTCGCTGGCGAACGCTTCGAGCTGGTCGAGCGCGCCGGCCATCTCGAACGCCGTCGCGTACAGCTCGAGTGCGTGCGGCGCCGTGTAGCAGCCGGCGCAGCCGGCGGCGTGCTCCTTCAGGCGTTGCGCGTGCGGCGCGCTGTCGGTGCCGAGAAAGAAGCGCGGACTGCCGCTGGCCACCGCATCGAGCAGCGCCCGCCGGTGCGTCTCGCGCTTGAGCACCGGCAGGCAGTACCAGTGCGGCCGCACGCCGCCGATGAAGATCGCGTTGCGGTTGTACAGCAGGTGGTGCGCGGTCACCGTCGCGGCGATCGGCCCTTCGGCCTGCGCGACGTACTGAGCGGCCTCGCGCGTGGTGATGTGCTCGAAGACGATCCTGAGCTGCGGAAAGTCGCGCCGCAGCGGAATCATCACGTCGTCGATGAACCGCGCCTCGCGGTCGAACAGGTCGACGGCCGGATCGGTGACCTCGCCGTGCACCAGCAGCGGCATGCCGACCCGCTGCATCGCCTCGAGCGCCGCCCGCGCGTGGCGCAGGTCGGTCACGCCGGCATCGGAGTTGGTCGTCGCCCCGGCCGGATACAGCTTGACGGCCTTGACCAGCCCGTCGGCCGCGCCCGCCTCGATCTCGGCGGCGGTGGTCCGATCCGTCAGGTACAACGTCATCAGCGGCTCGAAGTCGGACCCCGCCGGCAGCGCGGCGAGGATGCGGTCGCGGTAAGCGCGCGCCTGGGCCGCCGTGGTCACCGGCGGCTTGAGGTTGGGCATCACGATCGCGCGCTTGAACTGCGCGGCGCTCGCGGCGATCACCGCCTCGAGCGCCTGGCCATCGCGAAGATGCAGATGCCAGTCGTCGGGGCGGCGCAGGGTCAGGGTCGGCGTGCTCATCCCGTGATGATAAGGCGAAGTCCGCAACGGACCGCCGGCGAACCCGGCGAACCCGGCGGCAGCCAACGCGCCACCGCTCCACACCGCCACACCGCCACACCGCTGCGCCGGCCAGCCGGCCGAAGCGACGCCGGCGCACGGGCACGTCACCCCGCGTCCATCAGTCGTCGGCCAGTTGCGGCAGCCCGAGCTTGATGAACAGCGCCTTGGCCGCGACCTCGTTCAGGCGGATCGAATTGCCGCTGACGGGCTTGGTGCGGCTGCCGGCGTACACCCTGCCGCCGCGCTCGACGAAGATCCGGTCGTAGCCGAGGCGGCCCAACTGCGCGGGGACGCCCGAGAAGCGCATCACTCGCGAATCGCCGAGCGTCTCGATCGCATAGCGGCCGCTCGACACCGGATCGCAGTTGCGCGGCGATCCGTTCGACGCGCGGGTCCGGCACGCGTAGAAATCGGCCTTGCCGTCGGCGCCGAACGCGACCCGCAGGTCCTGGTCGTACGTATAGAACGACGACAGTCGCTCGGTGTACGCGTTGCCGAGCAGCGCGATGCGGACCGTGCTGTTGCCCCACCACTCGTTGCGCTCGCCGGATTCGTCGCCGGCCACCGTCCGGGGCGCGTACGCGCACGGCACGCCGCCGCTATGCGCGATCATCTGGTCGAACGACGCGGCGGCGACGGGCGGCGGAGGATCGTTGGGACAGGTGCCGATCGGGCCGCCGGCCGAAACGTCCATCGACAGCTTCAGCTCGTTGTTCGGATCGGCGGGATCGTACGCATCCGGGTAGGCGAAGTCGGTGAAGCTCAGGAAGTACAGCTTCGAGCCGGCCGGAAACGCCTCGGTGCCGAGCACGCCCGAGTCCGGGTCCGGTCCCCAGTTCGCCCACCCGCCGCGGTCCGCGCCGAACGGATCGGGCAGCGGATACGCGCGGATCTCGCGCACGACATCGACCATCTTCTTCCCGCCGATGTCGCGCACGCCGCGCCTGGACGTCGTCGGGATCGTCTTGCAGTACGTCGACCGCGACACGCCGTCGGCATCGCGAGGCGTCATCGTGTTCTCGAAACCGGCCGGACAGTTCCACCACCGGGCACCGTCCCAGAACAAATCGTTGCGCGGCCACATGGGATCGCCCCACGTCTGCTCGTCGCCGGCGCCGGTCTTGCGGATCCGGTTGTCGGTGTACCGCAGCAGGCCGTCGGCATCGGGCACCGCCTGCGCGGCCGTCGTTTCGTTGGCGCGCACGAACCAGTGGTCGACGTCGGCGAACTGGAACCAGCGCACGTTCCAGCCGACCTCCGGCACGGTCGCGCCGCCGTTCGACGCCGCCTGCGCGATCAGCCTGTTGCCGCCGACGACCGCGGCGACCTTGTCGACCGACAGGCCCGATTCGCCGACCAGGTCCGCCGCCGCGCTCGCGATCGCCGAAGCCCTCTGGTCGGCCGGCACGTCCAGACGATTGGCCAGCGCATCGGCCAGCGACGGCAGCCGGGCCAGCAGCGCCTGCGCGATCAGCGTGTCCAGGTCCTGCCGGGTGATCGTCGAGCCGCTGGTGTCGGTCGTGCCGACGGCCGGCTGCAGCGCGGCATTCTGCTGCTGGGTGATGACGGCCAGCAGGCGCGCGACGGCGCCCGCCCGGGCCGACCCGGCGTCGCTGCCCGCCGTGAAATCGGAGAACACCGACTGGCTCAGGCCCAATCCCGACTGCACGAACGACGCCGCCTCGTCGACGCCCAGGCCCGCCGCGTCGACCTGCGCCTGCACCAGCGTGGTCAGCGGACTGACGACGCTCCCCCGGCTCGCCGGCGCGCGCATCGTGAACGGCTGCGTCACCGGTCCGTGGTCGCGGTCGACCGCATCGGTGCCGACGACGGCGACGATCGGATACCGGCCGACGTTGGCGTCCGGCACCTGCAGCGTCGTCGTGCCGTCGTCGCCGGTCGTGCCGGTCGGCTCGCCGGCGTCGCAGCCGCCGTTCAGGTTCACGTCCACGCAGACCACGGCGTTCTTGATCGGACCGTCGATGACGGTGACCGGCACGGACGTCGTCTTCGGCTGCGGCGTCGCGCCGCCGTCGACCGGAGGAAGCGCCCCGCTCGCCGCCGGGCCGTCACTGCCGCCGCCCCCCCCGCACGCTGCCAGCATGCCGGCGCAGAACAGCGCCGCGGCCAGGCCGATCGCCGAACGCGACGCGCACGGCCGATCGGTGCCGGCGCGGGCCGCCACGGCGGCGATCGGTGCACGGCGCGCGGGCGCCGCGCGGACGGGGTGGAACGTTCGGGAGCGGTCGAGCGAGCCGGGCGATGTCATCTTCTTCACTTACCTTTGCACGGGTGGGGGCCAAATGGTCCGGCGACTGTAGGATGCCGGTCCGGCCGCACGCTTCGCTCGTTCGGGGTAAGTGCGGAAACGCCGCGCGCCGTTCGTCGGAAACTCCGCGCACCGGTCGACGGACGGCGTCGTTATACTGCTGCGACCCGATCCACCCCACATCCACACTCATGCCAGAGCGCTCCGAGGAGACCGGCGACCCGGCCGGCACGCGGCCCCCGGAATCGACATTCGCCGCGCCTGGTCACCGGCCCCGTCCCGCCTCGGACGACGACGGCGAGGCCGATTCGCTGCCGGCCTGGATCGATCCGCTGCTGGCCCACCTGTACGACGGCGTGCTGTCGCCCACGGGTTTCCAGCGTTTCGTCGAGACGCTGGTCGACTGCATGGACTGCAAATCGGCGATCCTGTTCACGACGCACGGCCCGACGCAGGCGCTCAAGACGATGTGGGTGCACGGCATCGAGGACGTATGGCTGCAGCGCTACGCGCTGGACATCGGCCGCGACGACATCTTCGTGCAGTTGCTGCTGGCGCCGCCGCGTCCCGGTTTCCTGGCCAGCAACCTCGACCTGCCTCCGGTGGGCATCGATTTCGAGCGGTCGCGGTTCTTCCGCGAGTGGCTGGCGCCCCAGGGCGTGCGCGCGGCGGCCGGCACGCTGGTCATCGACGAGAACGACTGGATCACGCAACTGGTCCTGCAGCGCAGCGACGCGCAGCCGCCGTTCCGGCCGATCGAGCTGCACTGGATGGACCGCCTGCTGTCGCACCTGCAGCGCGCGCTGCGGATGCGGCAGCGCCTCGGCGAACTCGAACACGGTCAGAGCCTGCTGGCGGGCGGACTCGAGATACCGGCCGCGCCGACGCTGCTGCTCGACGAACAGAACCTCGTGAGCTACGTCAATCAGCGCGCGGCGGCGCTGCTGGCCGAGCCCGATTCGCCGCTGCGGCTCGATCGCGGCATGCTGGTCGCCCGCGAACGCGACGTCCACCTGCGGCTGCAGTTCGCGATCGGCAACGCGATCCGGATCAGCCGCGGCGAGGATCTGCCGCTGGACGACGTGCTGCGCCTGCCGCGCAGCGCCCGCGCCGCGCTGTCGCTGCTGATCTCGCCGCTGCGATCGCCGCCGCATGCGCCGGGCTGGCCGCACGGCGCGGCGCTGGTCTACGTATTCGACCCGGAACGGCTGCCGTCGCTGCCGGCCGACCGCGTACGCCGGATGTTCGGCCTGACGATCGCCGAGGCGCGATTGGCCGTCGCGCTCTGCCGCGGCGCGACGCTCGACGAGATCGCCGTCGAGCGCGACGTCTCCGCGCACACGATCCGCACGCAGCTCAAGAGCCTGTTCGGCAAGACCGGCACCAACCGCCAGACCGAGCTCGTGGCGCGCCTGATGGCGAGCCCGGCGTATTTCGTCGACGGCTGACGCGGCCCGATCACGGATCCGGGCAGCCGGATCCGGTAACCGATCCGCTACTCGATCCGTTACCTCGATCCGTTACCCCGGTCCGCTACCCCGATGGCGCCCCCCGGCAAGCCGTTCGCCGCGGGTCCGGCGCCCCTTGCTGCGCTTCCTGTTGCGCCCCATTAGGAGCAGTCGTCGATTTTGCCGATCGGATCGGGGTGTTCGTGCCATCGGTCACTTGAATCGATCGGCCCGCCGGTATTCTCCCGCCATTCTTTCGATCGCAAGTTCAAGGAGTCCCCGTGAGCAAACGGCGCCGTTTCCGTATCCGCAACACTTCCCGACCGATCCTGGCCCTGGTTTCCGCGCTGAGCCTGTCCATCGCCGCCTGCGGCGGCGGAGGCTCGGGGGGAGGAGGAGCAGGCAGCGGCGCCAGCGGGGGAAACACGGGAAGCGTCGCCGACGGAAGCACCGGGCAGCAGAATCCTAGCGGCGGAGGCACCAGCGGCGGCACTGGCGGCACCGGTGGCAGCACTGGCAACACCGGCAGCGCCGGCGGCACGACCGGCGGCGGCACGGACAACGGGCAAGTCGTCACGCCGACGACCCCGAAGATCTTCGCCGGCGTCGTGCGCAGCGCCGATGCAGCGGTCCCGGCGACGACCGTGGTCTGCGCCGACCGCAATGGCGACCTGGCCTGCGGCAGCGACGAAGAGCAGGCCGTCGTCGATGCCCAGGGCGCCTTCAGGTTCCAGGCGAACGTCGCCGATGCCTCGGCGACCCCCTCCTGGCCGCTGGTCGCGGTTGTTCCGGTCACGGCCGGCGACGGCCTGGCCGCCGGCAGCGCCCGCACGCACTACAGCCTCGCGGCGTCCGCCGACGCGACCGTGATCGACGCGATCAGCACCTTGCAATGGGCGGGCGCCCAGGCGCCGGTCCAGGCGAGCGGCCTCGACCTGCACAGCGCGAGCGACGCCCGCGCCGTGCGCGTGCGCGGCCTGCTGCACCCGGCGCTGGTCCAGACCGTCGCGATGCTCGGCGACCAGTCCCCGACGACCGCCGAGCCCGAACTGACGCGCACGGCGGCGACCTCGCTCGCCAAGGTCGCGCCCGGCTACGTCGACCCCGGTACCGGCCTGTTCCTGCGCACGGTGACGGCGCGCACGCTGCGCGCGGAAGCCGTGCAGGAACAGATCGGCGTGGCCGGGGCCTGCACCCACGAGGCGATTCCGACCTTCGACATCGTCACCGCAGGCAACGCGCCGATCGTCTCGAAGGATAATTACCTGCAAGCGACGCTCACGGTCAGCGGAGCCGGGCTGACGACGACGACTTACCCGAAGACCCAGATCCGCGGCCGCGGCAATTCGACCTGGGATCTGGACAAGAAGCCTTACCGGCTCAAGCTCGACAAGGCCGCCGCGCTGCTCGGCCTGCCGGCCGAGAAGGACTGGGTGCTGCTGGCCAATCACATCGACAAGACCCTGCTGCGCAACGACCTGAGCTTCTGCATGGGCCGGCTGCTGGGCTTCGACTTCACGCCGGCCTCGCGCCACGTCGAGGTGACGCTGAACGGCGACTACGTCGGCGTCTACCAGTTGACCGAGCAGATCGAGACCGGTCCCCATCGCGTCGACATCGACGAGGACGAGAACCAGACCGACCCGGCGGCGCTGGCCTTCCTGCTCGAGATCGACTGGCGCCGCGACGAGGAGTTCACTTTCCTGTCGGCGCACGACAACGTGCCGTACATGGTCAAGACCGACACCACGGCGACCCAGGCGCCGCTGATCGAGAACTACGTGAACAGCCTGGAAACGGCGCTGTACGACAGCCGCTTGCTCGACGAGAACGACGGCTACGGCCGCTGGCTCGACGCGAGCACGCTGATCGACATGTATCTGGTCAACGAGCTGAGCCGCAATGGCGACGCGTTCACGGCCAGCGCCTACGCGTGGCGCGCGGGCCAGGGCCTGCTGAAGTTCGGCCCGCTGTGGGACTTCGACATCGCCTACGGCAACGCCAACTACACGAATCCGACGACCGGCCTCCTGGTCGACGAAACCGCGCAAGGCTGGTGGGCGAACCAGTTCGGCTACATCCAGCGCCTGCTCGCGGCCGATCCGGATTTCCGCCGCCACGTCGCCGCGCGCTGGGCGTTCCTGCGCGGACGGCTGGCCGGCCTGCAGACCTTCATCGACGACGGCGCCCAGCACCTGGACGCGGCCCAGGGGCGCAACTTCTCGCGCTGGCCGATCCTCAACCAGACCATCGCCGTCAACCACGTGATACACGGCGGGACCTACGCGGGAGAGGTCGACTTCCTGCACACCTGGCTGAACGATCGCGCCACCTGGCTCGACGACGCGTTCCGGGCCGAGGGCTTCCCCGCGCGCCCGGGCAACTGAGCCGGCGCGCGGGCGCGGGCGGCAACGGGGGCGGCATCGGCCTCCCCCCGGACGCCGCCGTCATCCTTCATCGAGGGACGAACGGCGTCCTCCGACGCCCGGTCGGTGCTCAGTCCGCGTAGATGTTCGCCTTGCGGATGATCGGCGTCCACTTGTCGATCTCGGACACCAGGAACTTGTTCAACGCCTCGGGCGTCGCGCGATCGCTGGGCACCGGCTCGGTCCCCAGCTCGGCGAAGCGCTTGATCAGCTCGGGGTTCTTCAGCCCCTGCTGCAACGCGGCCACCAGCTTGTCGATGACCGGCTTGGGCGTGCCCTTCGGCGCGTACAACGCGTGCCAGACCGACACGTTGAAGCCGGTCAGCCCCGATTCGGCCATCGTCGGCAGGTCCGGCAGCGTCGACAGGCGCTTGGCCGTCGTCACGGCCAGCGCCTTGACCTTGCCGGCCTTGATGTGCTGCGTCGTGTTGGTCGTCTGATCGCACAGCAGGTCGACCTGCCCGCCGATCAGGTCGGTGATCGCCGGCGCCGCGCCCTTGTACGGCACCGTCGTCAGATCCTGGCCGATCTGCGACATGAACAGCAGCCCGCACAGGTGCGACGCCGAGCCGACGCCGGCGTTGGCCATCGTCACCTTGTCGGCATTGGCCTTCAGGTACGGCAGCAGTTCGGCGATCGACTTCGGCGGCAGGTCGTTCTTGGTCAGGAACGTCATCGGCACTTCGTTGATCAGGCCGATGTACTCGAAGTCCTTCAGCGGATCGAACGGCAGGCGGCGGTACAGCGCGGGCGCCGTCGACATGCCGATGTGATGCAGCAGCAGCATGTAGCCGTCGGGCGAGGCCTTGGCCACCTTGGCCGCGCCGATCGTGCCGCCGGCACCGCCCAGGTTCTCGACGATGAAGTTCGAGCCGGGAATCGCCTTGGTCATCGCGTCGGCCAGGTTGCGCGCGACGGTATCGGTCGGACCGCCGGCCGTGAACGGCACGACGATCGACACCGGCTTCGTCGGATACGACTGGGCCGACGCAGCGGACGCGGTCAGGCCCACGACGCCGGCCAGGCAGGCGCCGGCCAGCCGGGAAAGCGGGGAGACGCCGGCCAGCCGGCGGAAGGGGGACAGGAACGTGGGCATCGCTATTTCTCCAGACCTTGGATGCGGGTTGCGAGGACAGAACGGAATCCGCCGAGACCGGACGGACGGCGCGGGCACCGGACGACGGCCCCCGCGCGAGGATCAGTCGCCGAGCGCCTCGACGACGGCCTTGCCGACATCGACGGTGCCGGCCTGACCGCCCAGGTCGCGCGTGCGCGGGCCGTCGGCGGTCACCGTCTCGATCGCCTTCAGGATCAGGTCGTGCGCGGCCGGAAATCCGAGGTGCTCGAGCATCATCGCGCCGGACCAGATCTGGCCGATCGGGTTGGCGATGCCCTGGCCGGCGATGTCCGGCGCCGAGCCGTGCACGGGCTCGAACAGCGACGGGTACTTGCGTTCGGGGTTGATGTTGCCGGACGGCGCGATGCCGATGGTGCCGGTGCACGCCGGCCCCAGGTCGGACAGGATGTCGCCGAACAGGTTGGACGCGACGACGACGTCGAACCATTGCGGGTTGCGCACGAAATGCGCGGTCAGGATGTCGATGTGGAACTTGTCGAGCCGCACGTCCGGGTATTCGCCGGCGATCGCCGCCACGCGCTCGTCCCAGTACGGCATCGAGATGAAGATGCCGTTGGACTTGGTCGCCGACGTCAGGTGCCGCGCCGGCCGCCGCCGCGCCAGTTCGAACGCGTAGCGCAGCACGCGGTCGACGCCGATGCGCGTGAACACCGATTGCTGCATCACGACCTCGCGCTCGGTCCCCTCGAACATCCGGCCGCCGATCGACGAGTACTCGCCCTCGGTGTTCTCGCGCACGATGTAGAAATCGATCTCGCCCGGCTGGCGCGGCGTGCCGTCCGGACGCACGAGCGGCGAGGTCACGCCGCGCATCAGCCGCGCGGGCCGCAGGTTGATGTACTGGTCGAACTCGCGGCGCATCAGCAGCAGCGAGCCCCACAAGGAGATGTGGTCGGGCACGATCGCGGGCCAGCCGATCGCGCCGTAAAAAATCGCGTCATGGCCGCCGATCCGGTCCTTCCAGTCGTCGGGCATCATCTTGCCGTGACGCTGCCAGTAGTCGCAGTTGGCGAAATCGAAGTGATCGAAGTGCAGGTCGATTCCCTGCCGGCTGGCGACGGCTTCGAGCACGCGCAAGCCTTCGGGCATGACCTCCTTGCCGATGCCGTCGCCGGCGATGACGGCGATCCGCTGCTTGCCGGGGGACGCCTTGGTGGTAAGTTGTGTCATCTTCACGCGAAGTCGGGCGTTGACGGGTGGGCCGGACGAAAGGCCGGGTTAGCCCATGAGTCTAATGGCTGAGGTCGAAAACCGCGAAACCGCTGACGCCCACTCGCCTCCAGGATCGAAAATCATGTCCGTCCCCCCGACCCTTGCCCCTTCCCCTCCGGCTCATGAGGCGCTCGCCGCGACCGCGGCCCGCCGCGGCGATCGCGCCGTCCCCCGCGGCCGCGGGCGGCGGATCCTCGGCCGAGCCGGCGACCTCGCGCAGGCGCTCGCCGGCGGCCCCGGCCGGCTGGCGGCACTGGCCGTCAGCGCCGCGCTGCTCGGCGGCTGCGCGGCGATGGGGCCGTCGGGCGTGCGCCCGGGTGGCCTGACGCTGACCGAGATCGTCGCGATGCTCGACGCCAAACAGCCGCAGGCCGACATCGCCAGGACGATCAAGCAGCGCGGGCTGGCCGCGCAGGCGTCCGCCGACGACGTGCAGATGCTCGAGAACAAGGGCGCCAAGAACGAAGTCATCGACGCGGTGCTGATCGCGAGCTGGGACGATTCGGACGACGTGCGCTACGCGCGCGGCTACGGCTATCCGTACTACTACGACGATCCGTTCTGGTCGCCCTGGCCCTGGGGCGTCGGCTTCGGGTATGGCTGGGGCGGCTACGGCTACGGCTGGGGCGGACCCGGGTATTACCGGCCCGGCCCGTGGTACGGCGGCGGCGGGCATTGGGGCGGCCGGCCGGGCCCGGCGCCGCCGCCGCCGATCCGCCAGGGCATGCCGCGCAGCCCGGGGTTCAACGCGCCGCGGCCGTTGACGCCGCGCCGCTGAATGCTCGCGCCGATCGATCGGCCGGGGCGTCCGGCTGCGCCGCATCGCCGCTACGCGTCGGCGTGGTTGCCGATGTTGTTGCGAAAAGACGTCGATCGATCGCCGATGCAAAAAACGTATTGCAACGCAACAAAAGAACGACTATACTTTTTTCTGTCTCCTCCACCTCCTCTTTGGTGGATTCAGCCCGCGCCTTCGGACGCGGGCTTTTTTCTTTCCGGCGCCCGAAAACGCGCCGGGGCCCCTGCGGGCCCCGGAATCGTCGCCGTCTCGGCGGCTCAGTGCGATGACAGGATCTTCGACAGGAACTCCTGCGCCCGCGGCCCGCGCGTCGTGTTGAAGAACTCGTCCTTCGTGCAGTCCTCGACGATCTTGCCGGCGTCCATGAAGATCACGCGGTCCGACACCTTGCGCGCGAAGCCCATCTCGTGCGTGACGACCATCATCGTCATGCCCTCGTGCGCCAGCTCGACCATCACGTCCAGCACTTCGTTGACCATCTCCGGATCGAGCGCCGACGTCGGCTCGTCGAACAGCATCGCGATCGGATCCATCGCCAGCGCGCGCGCGATCGCCACGCGCTGCTGCTGACCGCCGGACAACTGGCCCGGAAACTTCTTCGCGTGCGCCGACAGGCCGACGCGTTCCAGCAGCTTGAGTCCCTTGCGGGTCGCTTCGTCGACGCTGCGGCCCAGCACCTTGATCTGGCCGAGCGTCAGGTTCTCGGTGATCGACAGGTGCGGAAACAGCTCGAAATGCTGGAACACCATGCCGATGCGCGAGCGCAGCTTCGGCAGGTTGGTGCCCTTGGCGCCCACCGAGACGCCGTCGACGAAGATCTCGCCCTTCTGGAACGGCTCGAGCGCATTGGCGGTCTTGATCAGCGTCGACTTGCCGGACCCCGACGGGCCGCAGACGACGACGACCTCGCCCTTGTTGATCGACGTCGTGCAATCGGTCAGCACCTGGAAGCTGCCGTACCACTTGCTGACGTTCTTGAACTCGATCATGGCCATGGCCGGAAGCCTCTCAGCGGATGATGGCGATGCGCTTCTGCAGCCGTTTGACCAGCCACGACAGCATGAAGCACAGCACGAAATAGACGACGGCGACGAACAGGTACATCTCGACGATGCGTCCGTCGCGCTGGGCGATCTTGCCGGCCGCGCCGACGAAGTCGGTCACGTTCAGCAGCGACACCAGCGACACGTCCTGGAACAGCACGATGGTCTGCGTCAGCAGCACCGGCAGCATGTTGCGGAACGCCTGCGGCAGCACGATCAGCCGCATCGACTGCCAGTAATTGAGGCCCAGCGCGTAGCCGGCGCCGACCTGGCCTTTCGGGATGCTCTGGATGCCGGCGCGCATGATCTCGCAGAAATACGCGCCCTCGAACAGGATGAACGTGATGTAGGCCGAACGCTCGGCGCCGAGCTGCGGCGGCCGGTCGGCGCCGGTCAGGTTCTGGATCAGCACCGGCGCCAGGAAATAGAACCAGAAGATCACCAGCAGCAGCGGGATCGAGCGCATCAGGTTCACGTACAGACTCGCCGCACCCGACAGCACGCGCTTGGACGACAGCCGCGCCATCGCCAGCAGCGTGCCCCAGATCGTGCCGCCGATCGCCGCGACGATCGTCAACTGCACCGTGTACTGCAGCCCGCCCAGCAGGTAACCCCAGGACGTGCGGATGACGTCGAAGTCGAGATCGACCATCACTTGCCTCCGCCGATGTAGCCCGGGATCGCGACCCGTTTCTCGACGAAGGCCATCACGCGGTTGGCGATCAGCGCGATGCCGACGTAGATGACGGTCGCCGCGCCGAACGCCTGAAAGTACAGGAACGTCGTCTCGCCCATCTCGCGCGTGCGGAAGAACAGCTCGGCCAGCCCGATCGAATAGGCGACCGCCGTGTTCTTGATCAGGTTCATCGTCTCGGACGTCAGCGGCGGGATGATGATCCGGTAAGCCATCGGCAGCAGCACGTAGCGGTAGGTCTCCCACTCGCTGAGGCCGAGCGCGTAGCCGGCCATGCGCTGGCCGCGCGGCAGCGCCTGGATGCCCGAGCGCACCTGCTCGGCGACGCGGGCGGCGGTGAACAGCCCCAGGCACACGACGGCCGTCGCGAACTGGTGGTGCGTCGGGTCGATCGATACGACCCAGCGCTTGACCGCCGGGATCAGCCCGGGCACGACGAAGTACCAGACGAAGAACTGGACGATCAGCGGGACGTTGCGGAACAGCTCGACGTAGGCGTTGCCGAGCCGGACCAGCCAGGGCCGCGACGTGGTCCGGATCACGCCGAGAACGGATCCGAGGAAGAAGGCGATGATGGCCGCCAGCGCGGCCGTGGCCATCGTCCAGCCCAGGCCGTCGAGCAGCATCTGCAGCCAGGTATCGCCGTAGATGCTCTCCTCGGTAAAGATGCTCAGGTCCATCCGTTCTCCCGGACTACGAAGTCGCCGGCGCGACGGCGTCGGCCGGCATGGCGTGCATCGTCAGAGAATCGCTCAGATGCCCTTGTCGTTCGGATGCGCGAAGGCCTCCTTGAGCGCCGGGGAGATCGGGAAATTCAGATTGACGTTGCGCGGCGGGATCGGGCTCGTGAACCACTTGTTGTAGATCTTCTCGATCTCGCCGGACCGCATGATGTCACCGATCGTCTTGTCGACCAACGCCTTGAACTGCGGATCGTCCTTGCGCAGCATCGGACCATAGGGCTCGGTGCGCAGCGATTCGTTCAGGATCACGTAGTCGCCCGGCGACTTGGCGTTGGCGATCTGGCCGGCCAGCAGGATGTCGTCCATCACGAACGCCGACACGCGGTCGTCGACCAGCAGCAGGAAGGACTCGGCGTGATCCTTGCCGTAGATCTCCTTGACGTCGACGGTCTTGGACTTCTCGTACTGCTTGATCAGCGGCACGGCGGTGGTGCCCGACGTCGACGAGACGGTCTTGCCGTTGAGGTCGGCGAACGACTTGATGCCCGAGGACTTCTTGACGACGGCGCTGACGTTGATGACGAAGTACGTCGGCCCGAACGAGACCTGCTTCTGCCGCTCGACCGAGTTGGTCGTCGAGCCGCATTCGATGTCGACGGTGCCGTTCTGCAGCAGCGGGATCCGGTTGCTGGACGTGACCGGCTGCATCTTGACCTTCAGATTCGGCATCTTCAGCTCGGCCTTGACCGCGTCGACGACGCGCAGGCACAGCTCGGTCGCGTAGCCGACCGGTTGCTGCTTGTCGTCGAGGTACGAGAAGGGCACCGACGATTCGCGGTAGGCAACGGCGATCTCGCCGGTCTCCTTGATCTTCTTCAGCGTCCCCGTCAGTTCCTGCGCGTGCGCGCCGGTCGCACAGGCCGAGACGGCCACGATTGCCATGACGGTGGATTTGAACTTCATCGAGCTTCTCCTAGAAAGATACGAACGGCGCGAGGATGCACGCAAGACCGATGCCACCGCAATTGCCGCGGCAACGGCTGCCCGGGCGCCCTCAGCGAACCCGAAGCATCGCTCATGTGGACTGTCGTGGCACTCGTTCCGCGGGAAAACACCAATGCCGCGTTCGCCAAAAATGCGAACATTCGCAAGCGAATCCTGCAGCCCGATCCGACGACGGAGGAGAACAATCGTGGACATGGCCTTTCTTCAGCAACGCATCGACGGAATGTTTTCAGGACTGCTCGGCGTCAAGCTCGAGTCGGTCTCGCCCGATCGCCTGGTCGCGTCGATGCTGGTCCGCCCCGAACTGTGCACGATCGGCGATACGCTGCACGGCGGAGCGTTCATGGCGTTCGCCGATACGATGGGCGCGATCGCCACCGTGGTCAACCTGCCGCCCGGCCATCGGACGACCACGCTCGAGTCCAAGACCAACTTCCTGGGCGGCGCGGCCGTCGGCACCCGCGTGACCAGCGAGACGACGCCCTTTCACAAGGGCCGCTCGACCCAGGTCTGGCAGACCCGGATCAGCAATGCCGACGGCAAGCTGTGCGCGGTGGTCACGCAGACACAGATGGTGATCGCGTCACGCTGAGCGGCGCGAGCAGATCGGGCGCGCTGGCCGCGACGCAGGCCCGGGCCAGCGCCAGCGTCGCATCGATCAGCGGCACGCCCGGCGGCCAGGCCTGCGCGCGCGCGGCGATCGGAAACTCGGTGCAGCCCAGCACGATCGCCTCGGCGCCGTCGTCGGCCAGCCGTCGCGCGACCGGCCTCAGCAGCGCCGCGCCCTTGGCGATGCGGCCCGCCTTGACGGCGGCGATCGCCTCGTCGCACCGCAGCCGCGGCAGGCCGGCCGCCGGCTCGATCACGTCGAAACCGCGCGCCCGCAACCGCGACGCGTAGATGCCGGCCTGGACGGTCGCGCTCGACGCCAGCACGCCGATCCGGCGCCGCGACGGATCCAGGCCGCCGATCACGCTGTCGACGATGTGCAGGAACGGCAGCCGCGTCGAACGGCACAGCTCGTCGTACCAGAAGTGCGCGGTATTGCACGGCATCGCGATCAGCTCGGCGCCGGCGGCTTCGAGCCGACGCAGCGCATCGCGCATCGCCGGCAGCGGCGTCGGCCCGCGCGCGGTGATCGCTGCGATGCGCGACGGCATCTGCGGCAGCGAGGCGACGATCACCGGCACGTGGTCCTGGTCGCCGTCGGCCCGGGTCTGCTCGATGATCCGCATCATCAGGTCGGCGGTGGCCAGCGGCCCCATGCCGCCGAGGATGCCGACGGTCAGCCGGCGCGAATGCAGCGAAGTGTTCATGGACGCCATCGTCGCCGGCGGCCAGGGCGGCGGCCGGCACGGCGAGGGACGATCCGTGGTCACGAAAGGGGCGGACCGGAGGCAGGCCTTTCGGGGGCGGGTTTTTCGGCGGGGCCCTCGGAGACCGGCCCGCGCGGCGGTCGTGCGCTATCATCGAAAACGCCCCGGCGCGGCGCGCGGCGATCCCGTCCGCGTGCCGGCCAGCTCTCGTCCAGCGAGCCCCGACATGACCACGCCACGATCCCCGTCGCCCGCCCCCGCCCCGCCGCTGAAGCCGCCGGCCGACTACGAACTGATGCTGCGCGTGGCGCCGAGGCCCGCCGACGTCAACGGCAACGGCGACATCTTCGGCGGCTGGGTGATGTCGCAGGTCGACATCGCCGGCGGCCTGGCCGCGGCGCGGCGCGCGCGCGGCCGCGTCGTGACGGTCGCCGTCAACGCGTTCCTGTTCAAGGAGCCGGTCTCGGTCGGCGACGCCGTGTCGTTCTACACGAAGGTCATGGCCACCGGCCGCACGTCGATCACCGTGCACGTCGAGGTCTTCGCGACGCGCAAGCCGTCGAACCCGGTCACCGTCAAGGTGACCGAGGCGACGCTGACCTACGTCGCGATCGAAAGCAGCGGCGTCAAGCGCGAGGTGCCGCCGGAACCCCCGCCGTCGGCCTGAACACCAGCGTCGTGCCCAGCGCGTGATCGGGCTCGACGCGAACGCCGCCGTCGGGCAACACCGCGTACGGCACCTGCCCGGCGTCCAGCGCGGCCATCGCGGTCGCCGCCTCGGCGACCGCCAGTTCGAGCGCGATCGCGCGGTCCGTCCCCGCCATCGCCGGATCGTGGATCGGCGCCAGCGCCGCTTCGCCGTAGCGGCGACCGATCTCGTCGGGCAGCAGCCACGACACGGCGCCGCCGCCGGCCGCCATCCGGCAGCCGCCGGGCACCTCGACGATCGGCGCGGACGCGAACACCTGCCCGACCAGCGCGGCGGCGCGCGCCGGATCCTCGGCCGCGTACACGTATTCGGCAACGCCGGTCGCGCCGTTCGGATGATGCTGCCAGGCCGCCTGCCAGACCAGCTCGGGCGTACGGTGCTCGCAGAAGAACACGCGGCCGTTGGCGACGCGCTCGGGCGCCAGCCGCAGCGTCAGGAAACGCGCGTCGCGCGTGCCGCCGTCGGCCAGCTCGACCGGACGCGACAGGTCGCTGGCGCCGGCCGGATCCAGCGGCACGCCGCGCCCGGCCAGCTCGGCCGCCAGCCGGCGCGCGTCGTCGGTCTTGAACACCAGACCGACCAGCCCGGGCGGATGGCCCCAGTCGACGACACCGGTCCGCGACGGCTCGACGCCGATCAGCTCGATGTAGTCGGTGCCGAGGATCGCCAGGTGATTGCTGGTGCCGCGCGAATGATGGCCGCGCGGCGTCAGTTGGAAACCCAGGCGCTCGAAGCGCGCCTGCGCGTCGTCGAGCCGGCGGCCGACGTTGATGACGACGTGGTCGATGCGCGGAGACGACGAAGCGGCGGGCGAGGCGACGGGCGGGTCGGCGGTCATGGCGCGGGTCCTGTCGGCGGGCGCGCCGATCAGCGCTTCATCGACGCGAGGAACGCGTCGATCGCCGCCGCATGCTCGGGCGTCTGGTGCGCGAGCGCCTGGAACGCCGCCGACATCTCGAGCAGCGATTCGATCCGCTGGTGCTGGCCCTCGCGCAGCAGGCGCTTGGCCATCCGCACGGCCGGGCCCGAGTTGGCGGCGATCCGCTGCGCGAGCGCGTGCGCCTCGGGCAGCAACTGGTCGGGCGCGACGACCTTCGACACCAGGCCGATCTGCAGCGCGGTCGCCGCGTCGATCGTGTCGCCGGTGAAGCTCAGCTCGGCCGCTTTCGAATAGCCGATGACCCGCGGCAGCAGCCACGCGCCGCCGTCGCCGGGAATGATGCCCAGCTTGACGAAGCTCTCGGCGAACTTCGCCTTCTCGGACGCGATGCGGATGTCGCACATCGTCGTCAGGTCGCAGCCGGCGCCGATCGCCGGGCCGTTGACGGCGGCGATCGTCGGCACGTCCAGGTAGTACATCGCCAGCGGAATGCGCTGGATGCCGTTGCGATAGCCTTCGCGGATGCCGTAGCCGTTGCCGGCCGCGATGCCGGACTTGTTCTTCATGTCCTTGACGTTGCCGCCGGCGCAGAACGCGGTGCCGGCGCCGGTCAGCACGACGGCCTTGACGCTGTGGTCCTTCTGGATCCGATCGCAGGCGTCGACGATCTCGTCCCATTGCGACTGCTTGGACAGCGCGTTGCGCTCGTCGGGGTTGTTCAGCGTCAGCGTGACGACGCCGTCCTTCTGCTCGTACAAAACGAAATCAGCCATTCGTGTCCCTCTTGCGGTGTTCGGTGGGGTTGGGGGTCGATGATGCGATCAGGCGATCAGCGCGCGCTGGGTCAGGCCGGCCCAGAAGCCGGCGGCGCGCGCCTCGATCGCCGCCTGGCCGAGCCGCTCGGCCCATTGCGCATCGCTGCCGAACTCGGCGCGCCACGACCACAGCCGGCGCGTCGCATAGTGCAGCGAGTGTTCATAAGTGAAGCCGATCGCGCCGTGGACCTGGTGCGCGATCGACGTGCCCTTGCTGGCCGCCTCGCCGGCGCGCACCTTGGCGGCCGCGGTGTCGAACGCCGTCGTGCCGACGTGCGGGGCCGCGGCGTCGGGCGCCGCGCCGATCGCGATCAGCGTGGCCATCCGCGCCGCGGCCGTTTCGCCGGCCAGTTGCGCGAGCGACTGCTGCACGGCCTGGTACTTGCCGATCGGCTTGCCGAACTGCACGCGCTCGTTCGCATAGGCGACCGCCTGTTCGAGCGCCGATTCGAGCGCGCCGACGATCGCCGCGCTGCGCACCAGCGCGCCCAGCGTCCAGACCGGCTGCGCCAGGCCGGGCAACGCCCAGTCGGCGCCGGCCGCCCGGGCGTCGCGGAACCTCAGCGTATCGCTCGGTTCGCGGGCGATGTTGACGCCGGGCTCGACCGACAGCGCGTCGCCGGCCGACGCGACGTCGAGCAGCGCGATCACCTGCTGGCCGTCGACGCGGCCGGACACCAGCACGTGTTCGGCATAACGGCCATAAGGCACGCGCCGGGCCTCGCCGGCGATCACCACGCCGGCGCCGTCGCGCGTCAGCCGCAGGTCGTTGCCCTGGCCCTGCTCGATGATCGTCATCGGCCCGGTCGGCACCGGCAGGCCCGCGCGCGACAGCAGCCACGACGCGACCAGAGTCTCGCCCAGCGGCAGCGGCACCTGCCAGTAGCCGATGCCGCGCAGCACCGGATAGACGTCGGACCAGGTCGCGTCGATGCCGCCGTCGGCCTCGCTGGCCGTCGCCTGCGCGAAGCCGCTGTCGCGCGCCAGTTCCCAGAGCCGGGCCGGCCATTGCCCTTCCTCGAACGCGTCGAGCAGCTTGCGATCGACGTTCTCGGAAAACAGGCGCTGCGCGCTCTCGGCGATCATCGCCTGCGTTTCATTCACGGTCGTCTGATTCATTGCGGATTCCTCGGATTCGGCGATTGTCGGGTCGGGCGCTCAGCGCAGCCCCAGGCCGCGCGCGATGATGCCGCGCAGAATCTCTCGCGTGCCGCCGCGCATCGAGAACGATACGTTGGCCTGCGCGAGGTAGGCGAGCACCTGGTCGAGCGACGAGTCGGGCTCGATCCGGCCGCCGAACAGGTCGTGCGCGATGTCGGGCATGCCCTGCTCGAGCAGCGCGCCCAGGTCCTTGACCACCGAGGCCGGCAGCGACGGGTTCTCGCCCCGGTGCAGCATGCCGGCCACGCCCAGCGACATCTGGCGCATCGTCGCGTAGCGGGCTGTCAGCCGGCCCAGCTCGACACGATGGCGCGGATCCGACGCGTCGGCCGCATCGAGCATCTCGAACAGCAGTTGCGTGCAGCTCAGGTAGCGCTCGGGACCGCTGCGCTCGAACGACAGTTCGGCCGTCACCTGGTGCCAGCCGTCGCCCGGACTGCCGATCAGGTTCTCGTCGGGCACCTCGACGTTCTCGAGGAACACCTCGTTGAAGTCGTGGTCGCCGATCATGTTGCGGATCGGCCGGTGCGTGACGCCCGGCGTCTTCATGTCGATCAGGAACTGCGACATGCCGGCGTGGCGGTTGTCGCTCTTGGCCTCGGTGCGCACCAGCGCGATCATGTAGTTCGCGTAGTGGGCGCCCGAGGTCCACAGCTTGCTGCCGTTGATGACCCAGCCGCCGTCGGTCTTGGTCGCGCGCGTGCGGATCGACGCGAGATCGGAGCCCGAATCCGGCTCGCTCATGCCGATGCAGAAATAGGTGGTGCCCTTGACGATCTCGGGCACGATGCGCGGCGCCAGCACGTCCGGCGAATAGCGCATCAGCAGCGGCGCGCTCTGGCGGTCGGCGATCCAGTGCGCGCCGACCGGCGCGCCGGCCGACAGCATCTCCTCGAGCACCACGTAGCGTTCGAGCGACGAGCGCTCGTGGCCGCCGTAGCGCTTGGGCCAGGTCATGCCGATCCAGCCGCGCTCGCCCATCATCCGGCTCCATTCGGGGTCGCCGCCCGCCCAGTTGCGCGCGCGGATGGCCGGCGAGTACTTGCCGATGTGTTCGGCGATGAACGCGCGTACCTCGGCGCGCAGCGCCTCGCAGCGCTCGTCCAGCGTGCAGGGACTGATGTCGATGGTCTGCATGGGGTTTCCTTTCGGTGAATCGATGCTGTCGGGGCGGCGGGCCTCAGTCGCCCAGCCGCGTGACGCCGGCTTCGGCCAGCCGGCGGATCGTCTCGTCGTCATAGCCGAGCTCGCGCAGCACTTCGGCGCTGTGCTCGCCATGGCGCGGCGCCAGCCGTCGGATCGACGGCGGCGACTCGGTCCAGGTGCTGCCGGGCTCCATCTGCACGATCGGCCCCTCGCTCGGGTGCTCGTGCACGCGGAAGTAGCGCACGGCCTGCAGGTGCGGATCCTGCATCAGCGAATCGAACGTGTGCAGCGTCGTCGCCGGGATGTCGGCCTCGTCGAGCCGGCGCTGCCAGTTGGCCGTGGTGTCGGTGCGCATCACGTCGGCGACCATCGCGTACAGCTCGGCGATGTGCTGGGTGCGCACGGTGATGTTGGCCAGCCTCGGGTCGGCGTCGAAATCCTGCGGCCGGCCGATCATCCGAAAGAAGCTGCGCCACTGCTTGTCGTTGTAGATCAGCGCGCAGATGTGGCCGTCGGCGGTCGGAAACGGCGTGCGTTCGCGCGCCAGCAGCCGCGGGTAACCCGGCTCGCCCAGCGGCGGCACGAAGGTCGCGCCGGCCATGTGCTCGCCGAGCATCACCGGCACCATCGCCTCGAACATCGGCACGTCGATGCGCTGGCCCACGCCGGTCTTCTCGCGCCGGTACAGCGCCGCGCAGACGGCATTGACGGCGGCCAGCCCGACCGTGCGATCGACGAAGGCCAGCGGCACGTAGCGCGGCACGCCGTCGCCGACGGCGGCTACCAGCGACGGCAGGCCCAGCACGCCCTGGATCAGGTCGTCATAAGCGGGCCGCGCGGCATAAGGGCCGTCCTGCCCGTAGCCGAACACGCCGACGTAGATCAGCCGCGGGTTGATCGCCGACAACCGCTCGTAGCTCAGGTCCAGCCGCGCCATCGCCTGCGGGCGCACGTTGTAGACCAGCACGTCGGCGCCGGCGACCAGGTCGAGCAGCGCCGCGTGGCCCTGCGGCGCCTTCAGGTCGAGCACGATGCCGCGCTTGTTGCGGTTGACGTGCAGGAAGCCGCCGCCCATGCCCGGGCCCTTGCTCGGGCCGATGCCGCGGTTGGTGTCGCCGGACGGCGGCTCGACCTTGATGACGTCGGCGCCCATGTCGCCGAGGATCTGCGTGGCGAACGGCCCCATCAACACCGTCGTCAGGTCGACGACGCGGACCCCGTCGAGCGCCCCGCTCATTGCTGCTCGACCTTGGCGATGGCGACGATGCGCTTCCACAGCGCGATCTCGTCCTGCTGGAACTTGCGGAAGAACTCGGGGCCGGGCGGCGAAGCCTCGCCGCCCGAGCGCGCGTAGAACGCCTGGGTCTCGGGCTGCGTGACGATGTCGACGAACAGCCTGGTCAGCTTGTCGACGACCGGCTTGGGCGTGTTCGCCGGCGCCATCGCCGCCACCCACACATAGGCGGCGTAGCCGGCGACGCCGGCCTCGGCGGCCGTCGGCACGTCGGGCAGCGCCGGCGAGCGCTTGTCGGCCGCGATCGCCAGCGCGCGCACCTTGCCGCTGCGCGCCAGCTCCAGCGCCGCCGACGTATCGACCGGCGAGAAATCGACGTTGCCGGCAGCCACCGCCGTCACCGCGTCCGACGCGCCCTTGTACGGCACGTGCAGCAGCTTGGTGCCGGTCGACTCGGCGAACAGCTCGCCCATCAACTGGTAGCCGGCCGAGCCGGCGCCGTAGTTGAGCTTGCCCGGCTGCTTGCGCGCCGCGTCGACGAACTCGGCCAGCGTCTTGTACGGCGAATCCGGCGGCACGATCAGCAGCGCTGGGCCGCGCATCAAGCCGGTGATCGGCACGAAATCGGCGACCGGGTCGTACGGCAGCCTCTTGAACAGCGCGGCGTTCGTCGACAGCGTCGAGTTGCTGCCGATGAAGATCGTGTAGCCGTCGGCCGGCGCCGACAGCACCTGCTGCACGGCGATGAAGCCGTTGCCGCCGGCCCGGTTCTCGATGACCACCGGCTGGCCGGTCGTCTCGCTGATCTTCTTGCCGAAATAACGCGCCGACGTATCGGTCGCGCTGCCGGGCGGAAACGGCACGATGAACTTGATCGGGCGCGACGGGTAGTCGTCGGCCGCGCGGACCGCGGCCGGCCACAGCATCGACGACGCCACGCAGGCGCCGGCCAGCGCGAAGCTCAACCGGGCGACGCCGCGCCGCGTCACCGACGGCGAGCGCGATGCGCGCGATTCAACGCAACGGGAGGGCGTCATGCCAGGGCGTCTCCTTGTGTCGAAAGCGGGCCACGGGCGCGACGGTCGGTCTTGGCATCGTCGGCGCGCATGGGCCCGTGAGCATGAACCAGCACGCCCGTTCGGGCAAGACGGGAATTTCGCATCACTGCAGCGGCACCTTCGCGACCTCGGCGATGCGCTTCCACAATGCGATCTCGTCGCGCTGGAACTTGCGCAGATAGTCGGGCCCGGCGGGCGCCACCTCCTGCCCCTGGCGGACGTAGAAGTCACGGGTCTCGGGCTGCCCGACGATCGCGACGAACAGCTCGGTCAGCTTGTCGACGACCGGTTTGGGCGTGTGCGCCGGCGCCATCGCCGCCACCCACGTGTACGCGGTGTAGCCGCTCGCGCCGGCTTCGCCGGCCGTCGGCACGTCGGGCAGCGCCGACGAACGCTGGTCCGCCGCGACGGCCAGCGCGCGCACCTTGCCGCTGCGCGCCAGCTCGACCGCCGCCGAGATGTCGACCGGCGAGAAATCGACGTTGCCGGCGGCCACCGCCGTCACCGCATCCGACGCGCCCTTGTACGGCACGTGCAGCAGCTTGGTGCCGGTCGACTCGGCGAACAGCTCGCCCATCAACTGGTAGCCGGCCGAACCGGCGCCGTAGTTGAGTTTGCCCGGCTGCTTGCGCGCCGCGTCGATGAACTCGGCCAGCGTCTTGTACGGCGAATCCGGCGGCACGATCAGCAGCGCGGGCCCCTTGACCAGCGTCGAGATCGGCGCGAAATCGGCGACCGGGTCGTACGGCAGCTTCTTGAACAGCGCGGCGTTCGTCGACAACGTCGAGTTGCTGCCGATGAAGATCGTGTAGCCGTCGGCCGGCGCCGACAGCACCTGCTGCACGGCGATGAAGCCGTTGCCGCCGGCCCGGTTCTCGATGACCACCGGCTGGCCGGTCATCTCGCTGATCTTCTTGCCGAAATACCGCGCCGACGTATCGGTGCCGCTGCCGGGCGGGAACGGCACGATGAACCGGATCGGATGCGACGGATAGTCGCCGGCCGACGTGCCGGCCGCGGCAGATCCCGCCGCCGACTGCGCGGCCGCCGGCCCGGACGGCACGGCCAGTCCGCACGCCACCATCGCCGCCACCGCCATCGCGCCGAACGCGATGCGTCGGCGTCCTCCGGAAATCCGATCCCGCTGCATGCCTGCTGTCTCCTCGTCGATCCGGCGCTCGCCGCCTGGTGCTCGCCGCCTGGTTTTTCGGCGCCACGCGCGTCGGCGTCGCGGCGCGCGCCCAGGCGCGCCGAGCCTGCCGGCATGGCGCGGGCAGTATACTTACTTGTTACTCGCACAGCAAATATATATACTCGCCGCGAACCGATGAATGGCGCGGCGGGCGCTGCGGCGCGACGGGCGCCCGATACCGCTGCGAAGACAAGGAGACACCCGCGATGGCCGAGCACCCCGCTCCCCCGACACCGCGCGCGGCCGATGCCGCCGGCCCGAGCGGACCGCTGCACGGGCTGCGCGTGCTGGACCTGACGGCCGTCGTGCTCGGACCGATCGCCACGCAGATCCTCGGCGACATGGGCGCCGACGTCATCAAGATCGAAGGCCTCGAGGGCGACCTGATGCGCGCCAACGGCGTCTCGCGCCACGCGGGCATGAGTTCGATCTTCCTGGCGATCAACCGCAACAAGCGCTCGGTCGCGATCGACCTGAAATCGGAGGAAGGCCGGCGCACGCTCGAACGGCTGATCGCGACCGTCGACATCGTCGTGCACAACATGCGCGTGCCGGCGATCGAACGGCTCGGGCTCGGCTACGATGCCGTGCGCGCGATCAAGCCCGACATCATCTACTGCGTGGCGACCGGTTTCGGCCAGCAGGGCCCGCATCGCCACAAGCCCGCGTTCGACGACATCATCCAGGCCGCCTGCGGGCTGGCCGGCCTGATCGGCGGCATCGCCGACAAACCCGACTACGTACCGACGCTGCTGGCCGACAAGGTCTGCGGCATCCTGCTGGCCAATGCGGTGCTGGCGGCGACCGTCCACCACGCGCGCAGCGGCCAGGGCCAGTACGTCGAGGTGCCGATGCTCGAATCGATGACGGCGTTCACGCTGGCCGAGCACCTGGGCGGCCTGACGTTCGAGCCGCCGACGGCGCCGCCCGGCTACGCGCGGATCCTCGGCGCGGGCCGTAAGCCGGCCCCGACGCGCGACGGCTACATCGCGATGCTGCCGTACACGGCGCGCCATTGGCAGGCGTTCTTCGAGATGGCCGGCCGGCCCGAGCTGGCCGACAGGTACCAGGTGGCCGACCGCTTCGCCCGCAACCGGCACGTCACCGACCTGTATCGCGACATGCACGCGATCACGCGCCAGCGCACGACGGCCGAATGGCTGCGCATCTGCGACGAACTCGACATCCCGGCATCGCCGGTGCGCGGCCTGGCCGACCTGCTCGACGACGAGCACCTGCGCGCCGTCGGCCTGTTCGAGCACGGCGAACACCCGACCGAAGGGCCGATCCGATACGTGCGTCCGACCACGCTGTTCAGCGAGACGCCGACCGCCGTGCGCCGCCCGGCGCCGACGCTGGGCCAGGACACCGACGAGGTGCTGCGCGAAGCCGGCCTGAGCGACGCGCAGATCCAGACGCTGAAGGACAAGGGCGTGCTGCGCGCGTCGTCCGGATCGCCGCAAGCTCCCCGATAGGAGATCCTCGGATGTTCGAATCCGGCCTGCTGCGCGGCAAGCGCGTATTGATCACCGGCGGCGGCAGCGGCCTGGGCCGCTCGATGGGCCGCCGCTTCGCCGAGCTCGGCGCGTCGCTGACTATCTGCGGCCGGCGGCCCGACGCGCTCGAGCAGACGGCCGGCGAGCTGCGCGCCGAGTTCGGCGCGACGGTGGCCACGCAGGTCTGCGACATCCGCCAGCCCGACGCGGTCGACGCGATGTTCGCCGCGATCGATGCGGCCGGCGGCATCGACGTGCTGATCAACAACGCCGCCGCCACCTTCGTCGCGCAGACCGAGCACCTGTCGCCGCGCGCCGTCGACGCGGTGCTCGGCGTCACGCTGCACGGCGCGATCTACTGCACGCTGGCGGCCGGCAAGCGCTGGATCGCGCAGCGCCGGCCGGGCACCGTGCTCAGCATCCTGTCGACGTCGACGATCACCGGCCGCGCGTTCACCGTGCCGTCGTCGATCGCCAAGACCGGCCTGCTGGCGATGACGCGCAGCCTGGCCGTCGAATGGGGCGGCAAGGGCATCCGGCTGGTCGCGATCGCGCCCGGCCCGTTCCCGACGCCCGGCGCCGACGGCAACCTGCGCCCCGATGCGGGTCCCGAGCGCGAACCGGCCGGCCGACGCAATCCGGCGGGCCGCGTCGGCCGGCACATCGAGCTGGCCAACCTCGCCAGCTACCTGATCAGCGACGGCGCCGCCTACATCAACGGCGAGATGGTCAGCATCGACGGCGGTGCGCACCTGCGCACCTCGGGCGTCGAGGACGTCGTCGCGTGGACCGACGAACAATGGGCACAATTGCGCCCGAAGCGCTGACGCCGACGGCGTCCCCTCCAGACTCCGACCGGCACTACTCCGACCGACTCCGCATGACCGACGCGACCACCACGCTGCGCGGCGACGGGCCCGCGCCCGCCCCGGCGCTCTCCCGCCGCCGCAAGACGCAGGCCGAACGCCGCGAGGAGGCCGAGCAGCGGCTGCTCGACGCGGCGCTGCGCATCGTCGCCGACAAGGGTTCGGTACGGATGACGCTGGCCGAGGTCGGCGAGGCCGCCGGCTACAGCCGCGGCCTGCCCGCGCATCACTTCGGCAACAAGCTGGGCCTGCTGCAGGCGCTGGCCGGCCACATCCACAAGCGCTTCCAGCGCGATCTGCTCGCCGGCCCGCAGGGCAAGGAAGGCCTGGACGCGATCAAGGCGATGGTCAGCGTGTATTTCGGGCGCACCGACGAGAACTGGACGACGACCCGCGCGCTGCTGGTGATGATGACCGAGGCGTTCATGGCCGACTCGGATCTGTCCGAATGCATGAGCAGCTACAACCGGATGGCCGTCGCGTCGCTCGAGCGGGACATCCGGCGCGGCATCGAGCTCGGGCAGATCCTGCCGAGCGTCGATCCGTCCACTTATGGCGTGATGATCCTCGGCGCGTTGCGCGGCGTGATGATGCAGCGGCTGATCGAGACGCCGCACCAGCGCATCGCGCGCGCGCAACTGCTGTCGGTGCGCGACGAGATGCTGCGCGTGATCGAGCTGGTGCTCGGCCGGCCTTAGCGGTCGCCGTTCGGAGCCGGCTCCGTTCTTCAGAGCCCCAGCATCAGCCGCAGGCTCTGCACGGCGGCGCCGCTGGCGCCCTTGCCCAGGTTGTCGAGCCGCGCGACCAGCACCGCGTGCCGGTATGACTCGTTGCCGAACACGCGCAGCTCGAGCTGGTTGGTATCGTTGAGCGCCAGCGCGTCGAGCTTGCCCGAGTCGGTCGGCGGCAGCACCTTGACGTACTGCTCGGGCGTGTTGGTCTTCGCATAGTGCGCGGCCAGCGCATCGTGCAGTTGCTGCGCCGACGGCCGCGACGGCAGCAGGTCCAGGTGCAGCGGCAACTGGACCAGCATGCCCTGGCGGAAATTGCCGACCGAGGGCACGAAGACCGGCCGCCGCGTCAGCCCCGTGTAGCGCATGATCTCGGGCAGGTGCTTGTGCGACAGCCCGAGCGCGTACAGCTCGAACGCCGGCGCCTGGCCCGATTCGTAGGCCTCGATCATCGTGCGCCCGCCGCCCGAATAACCGCTGACCGAAGGCAGCGCCAGCGGATGGTCGGCCGGCAGCAGGCCGGCGTCGATCAGCGGACGGATCAGCGCGATCGCGCCGGTCGCGTAACAACCGGGGTTGGCCACCCGCTCGGCGCCGGCGACCGCTTCCTTCTGGCCCGGCGCCAGTTCGGGAAACCCGAACACCCAGCCGGGCGCGACCCGATGCGCGGTCGACGCGTCGATGATCTTCGGCATGCGCAGGCCGGCGGCGCCCAGGCCGTCGATCAGCGCGACGGTCTCGCGCGCGGCATCGTCGTGCAGGCACAGCACGACCAGGTCGACTGCGGCGATCAGTTCGCGCTTGGCGGCCGGATCCTTGCGCTGCCCGGGCGCGATGCTGACGACCTCGATGCCGGCCATGCCGTGCAGGCGGTCGCGAATCTGCAGGCCGGTCGTGCCGGCTTCTCCATCGATGAAAACCTTGGCCATGTCTGATACGGATCCGGGATGCGGCGCAAATGTCCAGCATAACGCGATTCCCCGGCGCCGCGTGATCCCGGCCCCCCGGACCGCCCGCGCGGGGTGCCTGTCCGCCTGAGGTAAGCTCCGAGCGGGGCCCGCGCGGCGCGCCGAGCCAGCGCGACGGCGCGATCGCGCGACGCCCCGATCCCGTCAAGCCCCCCGCGGGCGATACCGCCAACGAATACCCGCAACGATCAGGAGACCCCATGCCGCTGGATCCCCACCTCGCCGGACTGCTGAAGATGATGGCCGACTCGGGCCGCAAACCCACGTACGAAGGCACGGTCGAAGAAGGCCGCGCCGGCTACCTGGCGCTGACCTTCGGCACGCGCACGCCGGAGCAGACGGTACCGGTCGCCAGCGTCCAGGACACGACCGTGCCGGGCGCGACCGGCCCGCTGCCGGCCCGCATCTACCGCCCCGAGGGCCAGGGCCCGTTCCCGACCGTGGCCTTCTTCCACGGCGGCGGCTACGTGATCGGCGACCTGGACACGCACGACAACATGTGCCGCGACATCTGCCGCGGCGCCAACGCCGTCGTCATCGCGACCGCGTACCGACTCGCGCCCGAGCATCCGTTTCCGGCCGCCGTCGACGACTGCATCGCCGCGACCAAATGGGTGCTCGATCATGCGGCCGAACTGGGCGGCACCGACGTCGTCGCTGTCGCCGGCGACAGCGCCGGCGGCAACCTGTCGGCCGTCGTCTCGCAGCAGTTGCGCGACTACCCGAAGAAGATCGCCGCGCAGTTCCTGATCTATCCGGCCGTCGACCACGTCGACGCCGGCCATCCGTCGACGACCGAGAACGCGACCGGCTACTTCCTCGAGGACAAGACGATGGCGTGGTTCTTCAACCACTACGTCGGCGCGTGGAAGGCGTTCAAGGACCCGCGACTGGCACCGATGCAGGCCGGGAGCCTGGCCGGCCTGCCGCCGGCCGTCATCGTGACCGCCGAGTTCGATCCTCTGCGCGACGAAGGCGAGGCCTACGGCAAGGCGCTGCAGGCCGCCGGCGGCAAGGCCGACGTGATCCGCGGCGCCGGCATGATCCACGGCTTCTTCGACATGGGCCGCTGGTCGCCCGCCGGGCAGCAGATCATCCAGCAGAGCATCGCCCGTTTCGGCCAGGTGCTGCGCGGGGGCTGATCGGCCCCCATCCCCTGGACTGGCCGGCTCGCGGCCGGCTGTCGGGCCGCCGCGGCGGTTTCGACTGCCGCGGCGGCCGCCGGTCGCGGCTGCGCTCTCGGGCGGCGAGCGCAGCCGGCCTCAGGCCGCGGCCGCCGCCGGCTGCTCGCGGCCCAGCGCGATGAAGCGCGCGAGGTGGAAGTCCTCGTCGCCGAGCTGGTGACCGATCATCACCAGGCGCTTCGCGTAGTGCGCGAGCGGCAGCTCCCAGGTCATGCCGATGCCGCCGTGCAACTGGATGCTCTCCTCGGCCACCAGCGTACCGACACGATCGGCCGTCACCTTGCCGGCCGACAGCGCACGCTCGCGCGCGAGCCGGTCGCTGCCGTCCAGCGCCGCGGCGGCGTTGATGACGGACGAGCGCGCCTGCTCGACTTCGAGCAGCATGTCGGCCATCCGGTGCTGCAGCGCCTGGAAACTGCCGATCGGCACGCCGAACTGCTTGCGCGTGCGCAGGTACTCGAGCGTCGCATCCTTGGCCGCATCCATCGCGCCCAGGCTCTCGGCGCACAACGCGACCAGGCCCGCGCCGACCGCGCGCTCGATCGTCGCGAACGCCGCACCAGCCTCGCCGAGCAGCGCGTCGGCGCCGACCTCGACCTTGTCGAGCACGACCTCGGCCGCGCGGCCGCCGTCGATCGTCGGATAGCCGCGCATCGACACGCCGCCGGCGTCGGCCGGCACCAGGAACAGCGAGATGCCGGCCTCGTCGTCCTCGGCACCCGCGGTACGCGCGCTGACGAGCAGCAGATCGGCGGCCTGCGCGTAGGCGACGACGGCCTTGGCGCCGTTGATCACCCAGCCCTCGCCCTTGCGCTCGGCCCGGGTCGCGACGCGCGCCAGCTCGTAGCCGGAATCCGGCTCGCCATGCGCGAACGCGGCCTTGGTCGTGCCGGCGATCAGGTCGCCGATCCGCGCGCGCTGCGCGTCGTTGCCGGCGTCGGCGATCGCGCGGCCGACGATCAACGCGCCGAGCACCGGCTCGACGACCAGCGCGCGGCCGAGCTGCTCGAAGACGACGGCGATGTCGAAGCCGCTGCCCCCGAAACCGCCGTCGGCCTCGGAGAACAGCGCGCCGATCGCGCCGATCTCGGCGATCTGGTTCCAGGCCTGTTCGCTGTAGCCGGTGTCCGACTTGCTGATCCGGTCACGCGTCTCGAAGCCGTATTGCTCGCGCAGGTAGCGGCCCAGCGAATCGGCCAGCATCCGGCGGTCTTCGGTATGTTCGAATTTCATGTCTGTCTCCCGCCGTCGCTCACAGGCCCAGGATCATCTTGGAGATGATGTTGCGTTGGATCTCGTTGGAACCGCCGAAGATCGACATCTTCCGGTAGTTGAAGTATTGGGACGCGGCCGGCCGGGCCTCGGCCGGACCGACCGGCTCGCCCTCGTAGCCTTCGTCGAACGCCTCCTCGATGAACGGCAGCGCATAAGGCCCCATCGCCCGCCGGTACAGCGCGCTAAGCTCCTGGCGGATCTGCGTGCCGCGGATCTTCAGCATCGAGCTCTCGGCGCCCGGCGCGCCGCCGCCTGCGACGGCCGCGATCACGCGCAGATTCGTCGTCTTCATGTTCTCGAGGTCGATCTCCACGCGCGCGATGCGCGCCGCGAACAACGGATCCTCGTCGAGCGGACGCCCGTTGCGGCGCTGCTTGCGCGCGAACTGCTTCAGGCGCTCGAGCGCCGCCACCGAGTAGCCGACGCCGGCGATGTTGGTCCGCTCATAGGTCAGCAGGTACTTGGCGTAGGTCCAGCCCTTGTCCTGCTCGCCGACGAGGTTCTCGGCCGGCACGCGCACGTCGGTGAAGAACACCTCGTTGACCTCGTGCTCGCCGTCGAGCGTGATGATCGGCCGCACCTCGATGCCCGGCGAGTTCATGTCCACCAGCAGGAAGCTGATGCCCTGCTGCTTCTTGGCCTCGGGGTTCGTGCGGACCAGGCAGAAGATCATGTTCGCGTGGTGGCCCAGCGTCGTCCAGGTCTTCTGGCCGTTGACGATGTAGTGGTCGCCGTCGCGCAGCGCGGTCGTCTTGACGCCGGCCAGATCGGAGCCGGCGCCCGGCTCGGAATAGCCCTGCGCCCACCAGTCGTCGCCGTTCAGGATCCGCGGCAGCCAATGGCGCTTCTGCTGCTCGTTGCCGTACTTGATCAGCACCGGTCCGAGCATGCTCAGCCCGAACGGCACGATCCGCGGCGTGGCCGCCATCGCGCACTCGTTGTCGAAGATGAACCTCTGCACGGCGGTCCAGTCGGGGCCGCCGTATTCGACGGGCCAATGGCTGGCGAGCCAGCCCCGTCCATTGAGGATGGCGTGCCATTCCTCCATGTCGGCCTTGGTCAGGTGCTTGCTGTCACGCACCTTGGCGGCCAGCCGCGCGGGGTACTTGTCGGCGATGAAGGCTCGGACTTCATCGCGAAAGGCCAGCTCTTCTGGGGTAAAGCTCAGATCCATCGGTTCGTCTCCATGGTTCGATGCCGTGGCAACATGCACGGCGCGCCAGCACCGGGCGGATGCCGGCGCCCCTCCCGGCACGGATCGGATCGCGGATTCCGGTCCGCCGATTCGGGCCAGGAATGCTTTCGTAATCCACGCCGGCCGAAAAGGTTCGCTTTGACCTAGATAGGGTGAATTCAGGACAATCGGAAATCGAGGCCTCCGAATGCGGGCCGTCGTTCCGGGACAGCCCGGATTCGCGATCCTATCGCGATCGGATAGCCTCGCTGCGATGCGCGTGCTCCGCAGCTCCCGGAACACGCAGGCAGGAACCCATGCATCGAACGCCACCCGATTTCGCTCGCCGCATCCACACGACCCAGCGCGTCGCCGCCATCGTCGACACGCTGGCGCTGGACGGCATTCCCCCTTCCGAATCGCTGGTGGGCAGCGGTCTGGACGAGAGCGCGCTGGCGGCCACCGAGACGCGGGTCTCGTACACGCAGATCGCCACGATCTTCCGTAATGCGCTGAACCTGAGCCGCGATCCGACGCTGGCGCTGCGCGCCGGCCTGCGCATGCACCTGACCGCGTTCGGCATGTACGGCTACGCGCTGCTGAGCAGCCCGACGTTCGCCGACGCGGTGGCGTTCGGCGACAAGTGCCACCGCTCGATGGGCCCGCTGGCCGATTACACGCGCGTGCGGTCCAAGGGCGTGGAGATCTTCCGCTACGACGGAATCCTGTCGACGGATCCGCACGACGGGCTGTACCGCTTCGCGCTCGAGTTCAAGTTCGCCGAACACATGACGTTGTTCCGCGACCTGTACGGCGATTCGTTCGCGTTCGCGGCCGTGCGCGCGGCCTACACGGCGCCCGATCACCAGGACGCGTACCGCAGTCTGTTCCGCTGTCCTGTGTCGTTCGATCAGCCGGCCAACGAACTCGAGATCCGCGCGCCGTGGTTCGACCGCAAGCCGAGACTGCCGGACGCGGTCACGCACCGGTCGGCCAGCGAGATATGCCGGCAGTTCCTGTCCGACCAGGCGGCCACGACCGGGGTCGCGTCGTCGGTGCGGCAGGCGCTGGTCGACACGATACCCTGGCATTTCCCGCGCATCGAGATGATGGCCGCGGCGCTGTCGATGCATCCGCGCACGCTGCGCCGTCGGCTCGAAGCCGAGGGCACGAGCTACCGCGACATCCTCGCGCAGGTGCGCCAGCGGCTGGCGATCGACTATCTGCGCACCACGCGGATGACCAACGAAGAGATCGCCAGCCGTCTCGGCTATAGCGATGCCGCGAACTTCCGGCATGCGTTCGTGCGCTGGACCGGCAAGAGCCCGCAGGAATACCGGCAACGCTGAGAGATCCGTAGCTTTGAGAGATCCGTAGCGCTGAGAATATCCGCAGCGCCCGGATATCCGCAGCGCCCGGATATCCGCAGCGCCGAGGCCCGGCGTCCGCTCCCGCGGCCCGCCGGCCCGGCACCGCGCTCAGTCGAGCGTCGCGCCGGTCTGCTTGACCAGCCGCGCCCATACCTGGGCATCGGCCTTGGCCTTAGCGTTGAACTCCTCCGGCCCGCTGCCGACCGCCTCGAAACCGAAGGTCGCGAAGCGCTCGCGCACCTCGGGCAGCGCGCAGGCCTTCTTCACCTCGTCGGCCAGACGCTGGATGATCGGCTGCGGCGTCGCGCCCGGCACGGCCATCGCCATGAAGCCGACGGTCCGGAACACGTCGTCGTCGAGGCCCTGTTCCTTGAACGTCGACACGTTGGGCATCACCGCCAGACGCTTGTCGGCGGCCACGGCGATCGCCTTCAGCTTGCCGGAATCGATCATCCCCTTGGCCTGCGTGACGCTGGCGAATCCCATCGGCACGTTGCCGCCGATCATGTCCTGCAGCATCAGCGCCTCGCCCTTGTACGGGACGTGGTTCATGTCGCCGTCGGCGATCTGGCTCAGGTGCGCGCCGCTAAGGTGCGACGCCGATCCGGTGCCGTACGAGCCGTAGTTCAGCTTGCCCTTGTGCTCGCGGATGTACTTGACCAGCGACGGCGCGTCGTTGGCCGGCACGCTCGGATGCGTGATCAGCACGATCGGCGAGGCGACGATCTGCGAGACCAGCGCGATGTCCTTGTTCGGGTCGTACGGCAGCTTCTTGAACAGGAACGGATTGATGACGAACTGGGTGCTCAGCGCGACCAGGATCGTGTGTCCGTCCGGAGCCGCCTTGGCGACCATCGAGGTACCGAGCGTACCGGATGCGCCCGCGCGGTTATCGACGACGATGGTCTGGCCCAGTTGTTTGCCGACCTTCTCGGCGATCAGGCGGGCGACCGCGTCCGTGCCGCCGCCGGGCGGATACGGCACGACCATGGTGATCGTCTTGCTCGGGTAGGTCTGCGCCTGCGTGGGGGCCACCAGGGATGCGCCCATCAGGGCAAGGACTGCACGGCGGGTCGAATTCAACTTCATGTCTCCTCGGATGACGGTCGAAGGGTGGAATGCCGGGCCGGCACGACGGGACGGCCGCCCATTTCGCATCGTCCGAGACTGTGCTGTCGGCGATCCCGATGAAAAAGGTCTGATCCGGCCAGCTTTCGGTGAATTCGGGACACTCAGGGCAAACGCCGACGTCGGCGCCGTCACACGGCCGCAATGCGGCGCGGGCACGATGCGCGGCGCATCCCCAGCCCGCGCGTCGAGGCCGGGATCCCCGAGGCTTCGCGCCGATCTTCCGACATCCGTCCCCCTCCCCGAACATGCACATCCGCTTCGCACTCCCGGCCCTGTCCCTGGCCCTGGGCATGGCCAGTCCGGCTTTCGCCCTGAACATCGTGCTGTCGAACGACGACGGCCTGACCAGCAACCTGAAGGCGCTGTACGACGCGCTCGAAGCGGCCGGCCACGACGTGGTCGTCGCCGTGCCGTGCTCGGGCCAGAGCGGCCGCGGCGCCGGCATCGTGATGTACAGCACCGACACGATCGTGCCGGACAACGATTCCACGCAGATCAACGCCGAGGGCGGCTGCCACAACGGCGCCGCGCCGATCGGCGCGCCGGCCGTCGGCCCGTTCACGAAGGCCGGCTACACGAGCGGCGACTTCCATTACGTGCACGGCACCCCGGTGATGGCGACGCTCTACGGCCTGGACGTGCTGGCCCAGGCCCGCTGGGGCAAGGCGCCCGACGTCGTGCTGTCCGGCCCCAACGAAGGGCAGAACCTCGGCGCGATCATCAACGCCTCGGGCACGGTCAGCAACGCGCAGATGGCCGGTTCGCGCGGCATTCCGGCGATCGCGCTGAGCGCCGACGCCGACACGACCGACAACGCCGGCCTGGCCAACCCGAAATCGGCGATCGTGGCCGGACTGACGGTCAAGCTGCTGGCGGCGCTCGCGGCCAAGGCCGGCGACGGGCCGCTGCTGCCCGCCGGCGTCGCGCTGAACGTCAACTTCCCGCAGGCGGTCGCCGCCGACACGCCGTTCGCGTTCTCGCGCATCGGCACGTACAACGCTTATGGCCTGACGTTCAAGAACAGCGTCCCTTATGGCCTGGGCATCGCGATGAACGGCGCGCCCGCCACCGCCGCGCAGGCCGAGGACGAATCGATCGTCTATCGCAGCCGGGTCGCGGTGTCGGCGATGCAGATGGGCTTCGAATACCGGCCCGCCGGCCAGGAATGGCTGCGTCTGCGCCTGCGCGACCTGTTCGTGCGATGAGGAGCGGGCACGTGAAGCGATCGATCTTGAAGCACCCGATTCGAGCCGCGGCGATCTGCGCCGTCGCGATGGGGATCGCCGCCTGCGGCGGCGGTGGTGGCGGCGGCGGCCATGACGAAACCAGCGGCACCGGCGGAACCGGCACCGGCACTGCCGCCGGACCGACGGTCAAGGTCGACGATCTGTCTGCCGGCGCTTATGCGGTCAGCAGCGGCGATACCGGGCAGCCGACCGTGGGCCGCTACTTCGCCGGCGCCGACGGCTCCCGCCTGCTGGCGCTCGAAGGCGCCGACGAGACCGTGACCGGCGTACTACGCCGCGCCGGCGGCACGGCGCCGTGGATCGCCATGCCCGCGCCCGAAGCGGACCTGGACGTGCGGCTGCTGAGCAGCCGAGCGCTGGCCGCGCCGTCGCCGGATCCGGCGACGCTGGCCGGCCGCTACGTGATCCGCCTGGCCGACGGATCGGCCGCCGACCTGCGGATCGGCGCGGACGGCCAGGTGTCGGCCGGCACGCTGTCGAACTGCCGGATCTCGGGCGCGCTGGCCGCCGGCGGCCTGCCCGGTTCGCTGTCGGCCACGCTGGCGACGACCGGCTGCGCGGGTCTGCCGGCCAGCGCCACCGGCGTGCTGTTGACGGACCCGTCGGACGCGCCGGCCGCGTGGCGGCTGATCGGCGACGACGGCAGGCAGCCGGTGGATCTGCGCGGCTATCGCGAAGCGGCGGCGTGAACGGCTGTCGCGGAGCGGCAGCCTGAGCGGCCCATCGCGGAGCCGCGACCTGAAAACGGCTACCGCGAAGCGCCGACCTGAACGGCTATCGGGTAGCCGCGGCCCGGGCGGCCGTCAGTCCGTGGCCTTGCCGCGGAAAGCCACCGCCATGTCGAACGCCTGCTTGGTGAACGCCAGCACGGCCGCGAAGTCCTCGTCGTCGAGGCGCCTCGCGGCGTCGTTGCCGCGATAGACGTTGGCCAGCTCGCGTTCGCGGCCGGCCTGGACCATCAGCTTGCCGATGCCGAGCTGCTCGAGCGACATCCACAGCGGCGGGTTGTAGACGCGGGTCAGCTGCATCAGCGACGTCACCGGATCCTCGCGCCCCAGCACGGCCGACAGCCGCAGGATCAACTCGAACGGCAGCGCTGCGGCCCCGCCCTCGGCGTTCTCGAGCAGTTTGGGGTCGCTCAGGTCCAGCGCCTTGGCGACCTCCTGCACGGTGAGCCCGGCGGACTCGCGCATCCGGCGCAGCGTCGCACCGGCCTTGGCGATCGCCGCCTTCTGCTCGGGGTCGCGCGCGCGGGCGCCGGCCGCGGCCACCGCCAGGTCGGTCGCGGGCCCGGCCATGGCCATCATCGAATCGGCCCATTCGCGAAACTGCCGGGCGACGCCCAGCAGCGGCGTCATCACCGGAAACTCGCCGAGCCCCGGCGTCAGCAGCGGCATCGCGCTGCGCGGCCGTCGCGGGCTCTTCGGCGTCTCGCCGCCCGGCTCGCTGTCGTCCTTCTTCTTGCGTGGCGTCGCCATGTCGGCGCTCCTTTCCAATCATGTCCCGAAATCATGCCCCGACTTTCGTCGGATCCGCCGCCCGGCCGGTGACCGGCGGCCCTTTGCTCACGAGAGCCGGCGATGCCCGCAACCGTCCGGGCCCCGGCCGCTCGATCCAGCCGCCCGATCAGGCCCCCCGCTTGTCCAGGCGGCGGGCGATGCTCCAGCGATGCACCTCGGACGGGCCATCGTAGATCCGGAAGGCCCGGATGTCGCGAAAGATGCGCTCGACCTCGGTCTTGCGGGTCACGCCCATGCCGCCCAGGATCTGCACCGCGCGATCGGCGACGCGAAAGCAGGTCTCGGACGCGTGCACCTTGATCATGCTGCTTTCAGCGGAGCCGCGCGCGCCCTGGTCCAGCAGCCACGCGCAATGGCGCACGCCGAGCCGGGTCAGGTGCAGGTCGATCTCGTTGTCGGCCAGCATGAAGCCCACGCCCTCGTGGCCGATCAGCTTCTGCCCGAAGGCCTCGCGCTCGCGCGCGTAGCGCGTCGCGATGTCGTGCGCGCGCTGCGCGGCGCCCAGCCAGCGCATGCAGTGCGTCAGGCGCGCCGGC
Source organism: Burkholderiaceae bacterium (assembly GCA_047601745.1). Classification (GTDB taxonomy): domain Bacteria; phylum Pseudomonadota; class Gammaproteobacteria; order Burkholderiales; family Burkholderiaceae_E; genus JAKPAM01. The sequence continues at coordinate 554,296 of JASGIS010000001.1, forward strand.
ACCAGCCGCACCTGCGCGTAGCGGAAGCCCTGCCCGACCTCGCCGAGCACGTCGGCCTCGGGAATCTCCAGGCCTTCGAGTTCGACCACCGCGTGGCCGCCGGCGAAGCTCGAATCCATCGAATCGATGCATTCGCTGATCCGGAAGCCCTTGGCCGGCAGGTCGCTGAGGAACATCGTCGCGCCCAGGTCCTGCCCGTCGACGATCGTGCGCGCCATGATGATCGCGAAGGCCGCACCGTCGGCCCCGGTGATCAGCCATTTGCGGCCGTTGATGACGAAGCGATCGCCGCGCTTGACCGCCGTGGTCTTGAGCAGCGCCGGATCGGATCCGGCGCCCGGATGCGGCTCGGTCATGCAGAAGCACGAGCGCGTGCGGCCCTCGGTCATCGGCCGCAGCCAGCGCTCCTTCTGCTCATTGGACGCGACCGCTTCGAGCAGATGCATGTTGCCCTCGTCGGGCGCCGCGCAGTTCATCGCGATCGGGCCGAGCATCGAATAACCGGACGCCTCGAGCACCACGGCCTTGCCCAGGTGCGACAAGCCCATGCCGCCGAATTCTTCGGACACCTGCGGATTGAGCAGCCCGGCCTCGCGTGCGCGCGCGACCAGGTCGGCTCGCAGGCCTTCGTCGGGGCCGTGCGCGGTACGGCGCGGATCGGCTTCCATCGGGATGATCTGGTCGGTCACGAACTCGCGCACGCGCTTCTCGAGCGCGGCGAGTTCGGGATGCAATGCAAAGTCCATCGTTCCTGTCCTTGAGTGAGACGTCGAGTATGACAGGACCGCAGCGCGGTCAGGATCGCAGCTCGACCACCTCGGTATCGGCCAGGTGATCGCCGAGCCGCCGGCGCGACGCGCCGAGGATGAACACCCAGTCGAAAAGGCCGAGAAACAGCAGCGTGATGTTGCGCACGATCGAACGGCCATACGAGCACGGGATCCGCTGCGGGCCGTGGACGACGGCGATCTTCATCACGCGCTTGCCCAGGCTCTGGCCGTTGGCCAGCCCGTCCGACAACAGCAGGTAGCCGAACCAGCACAGCAGGGCGCCCGTCCCTACCAGCGAATCGGCGCCTCCGGGCAGACTGAGGGCGAAGCCCGCCGCGAACGCCAGCGCGAACGCGATGACGTTGTCGATGATCTGCGCGACGAAGCGCGCGCCGATCGACGCCAGCGGCGGCCCGATCCGGGCCGGGGCGGCGGGTGTCGGGGCACCGTGCCCGGTGGTCGCGGGCGGCAACGGCGACAACGGCGGCGGCGGATCGGACGAAGGGTCGAAGGCCATGACGGGGATCCGGTTCGGGGATGCTCGCAGCGGAGCTTCTGGTACACGCTACCGAACGATCGCGCGTTCGGCCAGCCCCCGTTCGGACGATGACGAAGCGTGCCAAGGACAAGGCAAGACCCGTCCGGCCTAGCCATCGAGTCGTTCGATGCTGTACGGATATCCGAAGCGAACTAGGAGGGCGGCAGCTCGGTCGATCCCTCTGCATCGGAAAATGCCTCGAGTGCCTCGAGTGCCCCGAGTGCCCCGAGCACCTCGCGGATCGCGCCATCGTGCGGTTCCAGGCGTCGATGAACGATGCCCATGCGCCGAACCAGTGGCGGAAGCAGCGGACGCCACTGCATCCTCGCGTGCAATGCAGCGTCGTCCGAGCGCTCCAACGGGAGCACCGCGGCCCCATAGCCGGCGGCCACCAGCCCCTTGATCGCGACCGGAAAACCCAACTCCACGCGCACCCGTGGCTGGAGTCCGGCCTTGCCGAACCACGCGGCCGTCATACGATGCATCCGGGTACCGCTCCTGATGGAGATCAGCGCCCGCTGCGCCAGCCACTCGGGCGTGACCCGCTCCGGCGCCTCCCAATGCGACGGCAGGAAAGCGACCATCGGATCGCTGCGCCAGGCGGTCACCTCCATCTGGCGTTCGATCGTCTGAGGCAGTGCGACGATGCCGATGTCCAGCGTTCCGGCACTTAGCGCCTGCATCGTCTCACGCGAGCCGAGAACTTCCAGCTCCAGATCGATTCCCGGCCTGTGCCGCGCGAGCGCGACGAGGACATCGGGAAGAAAGCGGGCGATCACGCCCGCCGACGCCCCGAGCCGCACCTTGCCTTCGGAACCCGCGGCGAGCCTGCGGACCTTGTCGAGGTCATCGTCCACCTGCTTGAGCAGCCGCCGGCCGCTGGACGCCAGTTGCGCCCCCGCCGGCGTCAGACGCGTCTGGTGCCGCCCCCGGTGCACGAGCGTCACGCCCAGCCGGGACTCCAGTTCACTGATGTGCAGGCTGACCGTGGGCGCGGACAGGTGCAGCGCCTGGGCTGCCGCCGCCAGCGTGCCCAGATCCCCGATGGCGATCAGCGTCTGCAGTTGATCCAAGTTGAGATTTCGCATCAGAAATCCTGAATACGGAGTGCAGACAATGCAACTTTACAGATATCGAGGCGCAACCCACCATCGATTACCCCCGATCCCCGGGGCGGCCTGTCGGGCCTTCGGAAGGGGCATGCATGAAACCAGCAGCGGCCGGCGCCGGCGCATCGGCTCCGCAGGCGACGGACCGTCGAATCCGCTTCATCGGTATCGCCTACGGGATCGCGATCATCGTCCTGTTCTCCGGCTTCACGCTCGTCTCCAGGCTGGGCCTCGCGACCTCGCTGAAGTTGATCGACATCGCCGCGCTGCGCTTCTCGATCGGCGGCCTGCTGTTGCTGCCCGTACTGCTGCGCCATGGCTTCTCGGGCATCCGGCTGCGCGACGCGGCGGCACTGGCCTTCTTCGGAGGGCTGGGCTTCGCCTCGTGCGCGTACACGGGGTTCATGCTCGCCCCCGCTTCACACGGCGCCGTGCTGCTGCACGGCACGCTGCCGCTCTTCACCTTCATCCTCGCCTGGTCGATGTCGTCGGAGAAGGCCCGCGGCCGCCGCGGGCTCGGGCTGCTCGCCATTCTGGTAGGCATCCTGGCCATGGCGTGGGACAGCGTCGCGGCGAGCACGTCCCGGCAGTTGCTCGGCGACGGCGCCCTTCTGCTGGCATCGGCCTGCTGGTCCGCCTACGGGGTGCTCGCGCGTCGACTAGGCCTCGCTCCCGCCCACACGGCATCCATCGTCGCCGTGCTTTCGATGGCTTGCTTCGTTCCCATCTACCTGGTCCTGCCGGGAAAGGCGATCTTCGTCGCGAGCTGGCAGGAGGTGCTGCTGCAAGCGGTCTTCCAGGGCGTGCTGATCGGCGCGGCGTCGGCCTTCATCTACGCCCGAGCCGTCGCGTCCCTGGGAGCCGTCGAGACCGCGTTATTCACCGCGGCGATGCCGTTCGTGACGACGATCTCGGCCTTTTTCATGCTCGGGGAAGTGCCGAGCAGCCTGGCGCTCTGCGGCGTCTTGGTCGTCACGGCGGGCATGGCCGTTTCGATGAAGCCACCATGAAGAACGGTCTGGCTCTCGTGTTGGGAGCAGCGGCGATCGCGTCGCTTGAGCGAAGGGCAGGCCGCTCGCCCAAGGCGGACTTACCTTGAGTCCATGTTCTGGTCCGATTAAAATACTGTATATAAATACACTTATCGACAACGGAGACCGACCATGACCGAGCCGCTCGAAACCGACGCTGAAACCTCGTCGGTGCCCCCTGCCCTGCCGATCGCCGATCTCCAAGCGCAGATCACCGAACTGGCCGGTCACCTGAATGCCGCCAGCCACCGCTGGCTGGTGCTGATCGCCGAGTTCGATCGCCGCGAAGGCTGGGCCGATGGCTCCACGCAGTCCTGCGCCCACTGGCTGGGCTGGAAGTGCGGCCTCGATCTGGGGGCGGCGCGCGAGAAGGTCCGCGTCGCCCGGGCGCTGACCCACCTGCCGCAGGTCTCGGCGGCGATGGCTCGCGGCGCGCTCAGTTACTCGAAAGTCCGGGCGATCACGCGGGTAGCCACCCCGGCCACTGAAGAAACGCTGCTGATGATCGCGCTGCACGGCACCGCCCATCATGTCGAGACGGTCGTGCGGCACTACCGGCGAGCGCAGGAGTCGGTCGAGCTCGATCGGGAGGCACGGCAGGTCGCGAGCCGCGGCCTGCACTACCACTATGACCAGGACGGTTCGCTGGTACTGCAGGCGCGCTTACCGGCCGAGACCGGAGCGCTGCTGGTCAAGGCGCTGGAACGGGCGAGCGACGCGCGTCGTGATCGAGACGTTCGGGCGGAAGGTCAAGACGTTCCAGCGGAAGGTCAGAACGTTTCAGCGGAAACCGCGCCGACGCTGGCTCAGCGCCGAGCCGACGCGCTGGCACGGTTCGCCGAGACCTGGCTGGCCCACGGCGATCAGGCCTTGTCGGGCGGCGAACGCCAGCAGATCATCGTTCACGTCGACGTCGATAGCCTGCGTTCGGCCAAGACGCCGTGCAATGCCGGGACCTCGGACGCCGACACCTCGGACGCCGAGACATCGGACGCCGATACCTCGGACGAACCAGCTCCCGGCCGCTGCGAACTCGAGGACGGTCCGGCGCTGGCGGTGCAGACCGCGCGGCGCCTGGCCTGCGACGCCAGCATCGTGCGCATCGTCGAAGACGCCCTCGGCCGCCCACTGGACGTGGGCCGCAAGACGCGCAGCATTCCGCCGGCGATCCGCCGGGCGCTGCAGGCGCGCGACAGCGGCTGCCGCTTCCCCGGTTGCACGCATACGCGGTTCCTGGATGGGCATCACATCCGGCACTGGGCCGACGGCGGCGAGACCCGGCTGTCGAACCTGGTGCTGCTGTGCCGCTTCCATCACAGGCAGGTTCACGAGGGCCGGATCGACGTACGCGTGCTGAATGACGGGGCGCTGCGGTTCAACGACGCGCACGGCCGTCCGCTCGAGCCGGCGGCGCCGATGGCCGGTGACGATCGACAGATCGTCCTGCGGCATCGCCGGGCCGGGCTGGCGATCGATGCCGGCACGGCCGTCACGCGCTGGGCCGGCGAACGGATCGACTATGGGATGGCGGTCGGAGGGCTGCTGGCCGAGCAGGCACGCAAACAGCGGGGAAACGTTTCAGCGGAAACGCGCACGGACGGAACGGGTTGAACCGCGGGCCAAGTCCGTCGCGATGCAGCAGGAGAGGCAGGCATCGCCTGGTGGCTGCGTCACGATCAAGCGATTTTGAATGCCGGTCGCTTCGCATCGTCATGCGCCGACGATCTGGCCGGCCCAGGCAGGATGAAGCGAGGCGACTTCTGGCCGATCTACGGCGAACTCGATGAGATCCTGCTTGCTGTCGGACGGAAGTGCTGGGACGAGAACCGCCGTCGGACTATCGCTTACGAGCCAACGACTCGTACATGCGCAAAATGCGCGGCGTCGGCAGATCGCAGACCATTCGTGGCCGCGGCGTCATACCGCCCCACCGCTCGATGCCCACTCAGATCTTCCATAAGTAACAAGCCGACTTCCAAAAGCAGTTCTTCGAGAGCCGATGGATCAAACCCCGACAAGAACGCCTCTCCTGCCGCCGATACCTCTTCCTTGAGCCTTTGGAACGAGACATCTCCTTGATAGCCAGGGACGAGGGCCGCCTCATCGACGTAAGTGAAGACGAGTTCGCTACCTGCCGGAGCACACGAGGCGATCGCTTTCAGCGTCGCAAGATTCGCTTTCCGTGTCAGATACATCGTCACGCCGAGCCAGGAGAAAAAGGTTGTCCGGTCCGGATCAAACGATGAGCGCGTCAGGGCGGAGCCCAGGTCTTCTATCGAAAGATCCGCGTCCACGAGCTCCGTGTAGACGGAATCGAGAATCGAACACTCGGCGAGCCGTCGACGCTTCAAATCCAATGTCGCCGGATGATCGATCTCGTAGACGGCCAACGTCTGCGCCCAATCCGGTCGGCGGCAGATGAAGCTGTCAAACCCGGCCCCGACGATCACGTACTGGGATACGCCTCTCTTTACCGCAGACTCAAGCGCGTCCTCCGTGTACCTCGCGCGCAATATGACGTCCGCGTACGCGGCGTTTCCCCGCAGAGCGGCGTCCAGAACCTGATCGGGCATCGTGGCCGCCTCGGCACGTTTGACCGGGTCCATTCCAGCCAGCACGCGTTCGCACAGCGCTGCGCGCACCGCCTCAGGGACGAGTCGGTCCCCCCAAGGATCATTCAGCAGAGGGGCGGGATCGCTATGCGTATGAAGCGCGCGCATCAGCGATGTGGCAAGGGCTGTACGACTGGCGTTCGATGGGTTCACTAGAACGGGCTCCGGCAGTGTGGGAAGCGCAGTGTCAGACAAGCCGATAGTTCTGTACAGTGCATTGTTTCAAATGAATACATGCAGAAAATGAATTCATTGGACCTGAATCTTCTCGTCGCGCTGGACGCTCTGCTGAGCGCGGGCAGCGTGTCCGGAGCCGCACGGCGTATGCACCTCAGCTCCCCGGCGATGAGCCATACCTTGGCGCGCATCCGAACCGCGTTGGATGACCCCATTCTCGTGCGAGCAGGAAGAAAGCTGATTCCGACCCGGCGAGCAGAGGCCCTCCGTGATCCCGTTCATCGCCTGGTGGCTGAAGCACGCGAGCTGATGCTGCCCGACGGTGGTACCTCGCTGGCTCTCGTGAAGCGTGAATTCACCATTCGCGCCCCGGAAGGAATGGGCATTGTTTACGGAGCGATGCTGTTGGAGGAGCTTCAAAAGCACGTTCCTCTTGCAACGCTCCGATTCATTCCGGAGAGCGACAGCGACTCATCCGCTTTGCGGGAAGGAAGAGTCGATCTGGATGTAGGGACGCTTGTCGACCTGGATCCGGAAGTTCAGAGCTCACCCCTGTACGAGCAATCCATCGTCGGGGTCGTGAAAGCCGGTCACGAACTGCTGAAGGGCAACGTGACGACGAAGAGGTTCTCGGCTCAACGGCACGTAGCAATCACTAAGCGTGGCCGGCCTCAGGAGCTTTTGGATGGTCTTCTTTCCGAATCGGGTGCTGCCAGGAACATCGTTTTGACCGTGCCTAGCGCGTACGGTGCATTGATGGCCGCCGCGCGTTCTTCGTTGGTCGCGTGCGTGCCCGAGCCTCTGGCAAGGACCGTAGCGGCTGGTCTAGACCTGAAGATCTTCAAACTGCCGATTTCCGTGCCCGCCGAGCGAGTGGTCCAGGCCTGGCACCCGCGCGACGACGCGGACTTCGCGCATCGCTGTTTGCGTGACTGCGTGACTGCCGCATCGAAAGGAGTGGGCTTTGGTCCGCTTGCCGGTCGAGACAGGTCTCCCGCCATGCGGCGGCGCGCCCTCGCCGGGCACCGATCGTTGATCGCATAGCCACCGCCGGCCACCGCCCTGCGCGAGAGGCCGAGCGGTAAGCCCGCGCGTCAGGCGACCGCCGTCCTCTCGTCCGCATGGATCGCCCGCACGACCTCGAGCAGCAGCTTGTCCGCGCGCGCGTTCGGCACCTGGCAGGTGCCGGCCGCCCGGTGGCCGCCGCCGCCGTAACGCAGGCACAGCTCGCCGACGTTGGTGCGCGACGAGCGGTCGAGGATCGACTTGCCGATCGCGAACACGGTGTTCTGCTGCTTCAAGCCCCACATCACGTGGATCGACACGTTGCAGCGCGGGAACAGCGCGTAGATCAGGAAGCGATTGGCCGCGTAGATCGTCTCCTCGGCGCGCAGGTCCAGGATCGCGACGTTGCCGGCGACCGTCGCGCATCGCCGGATCTGTTCGGCGGCGCGCGACTGGTGTTCGAAGAACAGCGTCGAACGCTCGACGACATCGGGCAGCTCGAGGATCTCGTCGATGCTCAGACGGCGGCAGTCGTCGATCAGGCGCATCATCAGTTGATAGTTCGAGATGCCGAAACTGCGAAAGCGCCCCAGGCCGGTCCGCGCATCCATCAGGAAGTTCAGCAACGTCCAGCCCTGCGGGTCCAGGATGTCGTCGATGCCGTACTGTGCCGAGTCGGCCTGGTCGACCGCCGCCATCATCTCGTCGGAGATCGTCGGGAACGTCGCGCGACCGCCGAAATGCTCGTAGACGACGCGGGCGGCCGACGGCGCGCCGGCGTCGATCACGTGGTTGCCGAGCTGGCTGGTGTTGCGCACGGTCTCTGACAGATGGTGGTCGAACACCAGGTGCGCGCCCGCCACATACGGCAGGTTGGTCGTGATGTCGCGCGACGTGATCTCGATCTTGCCGTCCTGCATGTCTTTCGGATGGACGAACAGGATGTCGTCGACCATGCCGAGTTCCCGGAGCAGCACGGCGCAGACGAGGCCATCGAAATCCGAACGGGTGACGAGGCGGAACTTGGGCTGGGACATCGATTCTCCGAACGAGGCGGACCGGGCGCCCGACGCCGGATCGCCCGCTCGAAACGGCGCCGCAGGCGAAACGGGCCGTGTCCGCGACGGGACGATCCGCGTCAGGTCGATCGGGTCTGATGACGGAACCGTGCCAGTGTCGGCGCGCGGCAGCGCGTTGTCGCCTGCCGACGCCTCAACGCGCGCCACGAGCCGATGGACGTATCGATGGACGTATCGACGGGCGAGAACACGGGCCAGGATCAGGATCGGGGGCGGTCGGCCGCGCGGTACGAGGCGAGCAGGCGTTCGAACGCCCGCTGCGCGCGATCGGTCGACCCCTCGCTGCGCAACAGGCGGGCGTCGTGGTGCAGCACCAGCACGATTCCGTACAACTGGAACACCAGTTCCTCGGCGTCGATCGAGTCGGCGAGCTCGCCGGTCTCGACCGCCTGCATGATCGCGCGCGTCAGTTCGCGCTGCCAGGCGCGGATCATCGCGACCAGCACGTCGCGCACCTCGCCCGGCCGGTCGTCGTACTCGGTCGCGCAGGCGATGTACAGGCAGCCGCTGTCGGCCTCGATCGCCGTGCGCTCGAGCCAGTTGCGGACCATGCCGCGCAGGCGCGGCAGCCCGCGATCGAGCGTCAGCGCCGGCACCAGCACCTCGCGGGCGAAGCGCTGCTCGTACTCGCGCAGCACCGCGATCTGCAGCTCCTCGCGCGAGCCGAAATGCGCGAACACGCCGCTCTTGGACATCTGCACGCGATCGGCCAGGCGCCCGATCGTCAGCCCCTCGAGGCCGAACTGCGACGCCAGTTCGAGCGCCGTCTGCAGGATCGCCGCCCGGGTCTGCTCGCCTTTACGCATCCGCCTCGTCTCCCATCGAACAACGAACGGTCGTTTTAGAACGATCGTACTATTTCAACGTCGGCGGGGTCTTGTCAAGACGCGGTGCATCGAGACCGGGTTTGCCCGATCCCGGTCAGCATGGCCCTATCCCGGTCAGCGCTTGTCGCCGGCCAGCAGCGATGCATAGCGGATCAGGTCGACATTGCCGCCGCTGACGATGATGCCCACACGGGCGCCGCGTACGTCGAGCACGCGCTGCAGGACGGCCGCCGCGGCCAGGCAGCCGGTCGGCTCGACGACCAGCTTCATGCGTTCGGCGAAGAACCGCATCGTCGCGACCAGTTGCGCGTCGGTGACCGTCAGCACGTCGCGCACGTGCGAGCGGATGATCGGGAAGGTCAGCTCGCCGGCATGCGTGGTCTGCGCGCCGTCGGCGATCGTGCGCGGCACGGGAATCGTGACGATGCGGCCGGCGCGCAGCGACTGCTGTACGTCGTTGCCGGCCTCGGGTTCGACGCCGTAGACCTCGCAGTCCGGCGCCATGCCGGCGGCCGCCAGCGCGCAGCCCGAGATCAGGCCGCCGCCGCCGACGCACACGACCAGCTTGTCGAGCGCGGGGACGTCCTCGAACAGCTCGAGCGCCGCCGTTCCCTGGCCGGCGATGACGTCCGGGTGGTCGTACGGCGGGATCAGCGTCAATCCGCGCTCGTCGGCCAGCGCGCGGGCCAGCGCCTCGCGATCCTGCGTCATCCGGTCATAAGTGACGACCTCGGCGCCGTAGCCGCGCGTGGCGGCGATCTTCGACGCCGGCGCGTCGGCCGGCATCAGGATCGTCGCGGCCACGCGCTGCAGCCGGGCCGCGAGCGCGATCGCCTGCGCGTGGTTGCCCGACGAGAACGCCAGCACGCCGCGCCGCCGCTGCGCGTCGTCGAGCCGGGCGATCGCGTTGTACCCGCCGCGGAACTTGAACGCGCCGATCCGCTGCAGGTTCTCGCACTTGAAGAACAGCCGCGCGCCGAGCCGCTCGTCGGCGGTGCGCGAGCTCAGCACCGGTGTGCGGTGCGCGTGGCCGGCCAGCCGCGCGGCCGCGTCGCGAACGTCCTGGAATGAGACCGCCAGCGTCATGTCGAAAGGTTCCCGTACGAAGCGCCCACGCGCATCGTGCCATTGTCGCCGAAGCGGAACGCGCGGTGGAATCGTCCGCCACGGCCGCAGGCATACTGGCGCATGCCGTTTTCATTCGCTCACACAGGATTCCCGCCGCCATGAGGCCAAACCGCATTCGTGAACTGTTCGCCGCCAAGACCTGCGCCACGATGGGCTGGATCGCGCTGAACTCGCCGTATTCCGCCGAGCTGATGGGCCACGCCGGCTTCGACACCGTCGTCGTCGACCTGCAGCACGGGCCGTTCTACCTGGACGCGGCGGTACCGCTGCTGCAGGCGCTGTCGTCGACGCCGACGATGCCGATGGCGCGCTGTTCGGACAACAATTTCTTCGAGATCAACAAGCTGCTCGATGCCGGCGCGTACGGGATCATCTGCCCGCTGATCGACACGCCCGACGATGCGGCCCGCTTCGTCAGCGCGTGCCGCTACCCGCCGCAGGGCACGCGCTCGTTCGGCCCGACGCGCGGCGTGCTGTACGGCGGTGCCGACTACGCGGAACACGCCAATGACACGATCGTGACGCTGGGCATGATCGAGACGCCGCAGGGCATGGCGAACCTGAAGGCGATCTGCGAGACGCCCGGCCTGGACGGCGTGTTCGTCGGTCCGGCCGACCTGAGCTTCGCGCTGGGCGCCGCACCGCCGCCGCGCTGGACCGAGTCGCCGCTGACCGAGGCGCTCGATACGATCCGGGCCGCCGCGCACGCGGCCGGCAAGATGGCCGGCGTGTTCTGCAACAACCAGCAGATGGCCGTCGACATGAAGCGGCGAGGCTACGACATCGTGATGGCCGGCATGGACGCGGCGCTGCTGCGCGGGGCGGCCGAGCAGCACGTCAAGGCCGTGCGCTCGGCCTGAGGGCCGAGCCGGCCCTCGGCTTCGTTCTCAGAACTCCAGCCAGTCGCTGTCGTCGGTGCCGTTGGCCGCGCGCCGCGCCGCCGGCGCTTCCGGCGCCGCAACCGGGGCGGAGGCAGCCGATGACCGCGCGGCGGGGATCCGCGCCACGTTCGTCGCCCGGTCCGGTCCGCGCCGCTCGACCTGCGGCCAGGTCGCCGCGACCGCCGCCGAGGCGTCGGCCGATTCCGAGCCCAGCTTGAACACCGCCACTGTCTGCACCAGCGCACGGCTCTGTTCCTCGAGGCTCTCGGCCGCGGCGGTCGCTTCTTCGACCAGCGCCGCGTTCTGCTGCGTCACCTCATCCATCGACGTGACCGCCTGATTGACCTGCTCGATCCCCGAACTCTGCTCCTGCGAGGCGACGGTGATCTCGGCCATGATGTCCGTGACCCGCTTGACCGACGCGACGATCTCGCTCATCGTCGTGCCCGCCTCGTCGACCAGCTTCGTGCCGACATCGACGCGGTTGACCGAATCCTCGATCAGCGCCTTGATCTCCTTGGCCGCCTCGGCCGAGCGCTGCGCGAGGTTCCTCACCTCGGTGGCGACCACCGCGAAGCCGCGGCCCTGCTCGCCGGCACGCGCCGCCTCGACCGCCGCGTTCAGCGCCAGGATGTTGGTCTGGAACGCGATGCCGTCGATCACCGCGATGATGTCGACGATCTTGCGCGACGATTCCGAGATCCCGGTCATCGTCTGCACGACCTCGCTGACCACCCCGCCGCCGCGCACCGCGACGTCCGACGCCCCGACCGCCAGTTGATTGGCCTGGCGCGCGTTGTCGGCGTTCTGCCGCACCGTGCTGGTCAGTTCCTCCATCGAGGCGGCCGTCTCCTCGAGGCTGGCCGCCTGCTGCTCGGTGCGCGTCGACAGATCGGCGTTGCCCTGAGCGATCTCCTTGGCCGCCGTGCCGATCGAACCGGTCGCCTCCTGGATCTCGCGAACGATCCGCGACAACTGCTCGACCGTGCGATTCGTATAGCTCTTGAGTTCGCCGAAGGTGCCGTGGTATTCGCCGTCGATCCGCTCGGTCAGGTCGCCCTGCGCGATCGCGCGCAGCACCCGCGCGACGTCGTTCAGTCCCGCCTCGCTGGTCGACATCACCTGGTTCAGGCCAGCGCCGATCTGGCGCATGAAGCCGTCCATCCCGTGCACGTCCAGCCGGCCGCCGAAGTTTCCTTGCGAGGCCGCGTCGACGAGCTGCGCGACCTGCTGCTCGGTCCGCACCTCGGCCGAGCGGTCCTGCCATTCGATGACCCGGCCGTTCGGCTTGCCGTCGTCGCCGCGCACGACGCTGACCGCGATCCGGAACGTGCGCGGCCCGACCTGGACCTCGGTGCCGTGCGCGCCCTGCGATTCGGCCAGCAGGCCGCGCTGCAGCGACGGGCTCTCGTCGAACGCATCGAGCGTCCGGCCGAGCAGCCGGCGAGCGTCGAACTGCGGCAGCTCGGCGCGCAGGTCGCGCTCGGCATCGAGCATCATCGCCTGCAGCGAGTCGTTCAGGTAGACGATGCTGCCCGCGGCATCGGCGATCATCACCCGCGTCGAGCAGGTATCCAGCGCTTTGCGGATCCGCAGGTTCTCGGCGGCGTCGAGGCGCTCGGCCTCGATCCGCTGCCGTTCGCGCTCGGCGTCGCGCAGTTCTTCGGTGCGGTCATGCCATTCGACGACCGTACCGGTGCGCCGGCCTTCGGCATCGACCACCGGATTGATCATCAGCGTGAACGTCCGCTCGCCGGCCAGCCGCTCGATGCGACGGGCCTCGTGGATGCCGGCCACGTCCTGCCCGCACAACTGCCCGATCGGCACGCCGGTCAGGCGCTGCGCGGCGAAGCCCGGCACCACCGCGCGCAGGTCCGACTCGGCCTGCTGCATCAGCGCGCGCGCCGATTCGTTCACGTAGACGATGCGATGCTCGGCGTCGGCCAGCATCAGGCTGGTCGCCGCCACGTCGAGCGCCCGATTGGTGCTCAAGGCCAGGGCCGCCGCCTCGGCCGCCTTCTTCAGGTCCAGCCGGACCGATTCGATCGCATCGCTGACCTTGCTCTTCTCGCCCGGCAGCGGCGTGATCTGCTCGGAGAAATCGCCCTGCGAATACTTGCCGATCAGGTCGACGACGATCATCTTCACGTCGACGTGCGACTTGACCAGCGCATTGATCGATTCGGCCATCTCGCGATAGCTGCCCGCGAACTTGTCCACCGGCATCCCGTAACTGATCGCACCCTGCGCGTGCTTGTCGACCATCCGTTGCTGCTCGGCTCGGAACGATACGATCGCGTCGTTCATCCGCTTCATCGAGTTCATCAGGCGGCCGACCTCGTCGTCGGCTCCCGCTTCGATCATCACGTCGATGTCGCCGTCGGCCATCGCTTCGGCGACCTCGACCGCGCGCTGGATCGGCCGCGTCACCGAGCGGGTCAGCCACCAGCCGAGCAGCCCCGACAGCGCGGCGCTCGCCAGCGCCAGCGCGACGATCAGGTTGCGACCGGACGCGTAGCCGGTCGCGATCTGCGCGGCGCTCTCCCTGCCTTCGACCGCCAACTGCTCGGCGAAATCGCGCTGCGCATCGGCATACGCCTGCACGGCGGGCATGAACTGCGTGTCGCTGTAGCGGCGCAGATCCTCGGCCGACCAGTTCGCGCGCGACTTGTACAGTTCGCCGCGCACGGCGAGGTAGTGCTTGCGCTTGGCGACGACCGTGTCGAGCGCGCGCTCGCGCGCCGGATCGGCCTTCGCATAGGCTTCGACCTGGCGCACCAGTCCGTCGATCTGCGCGCTGCCCTCGTCGTTGCGCTCGATCAGCCGCTTGACCAGATCGGTGTCCTGGGTGTTGGCGATGGCGATCGCCCGCTCCAGCCCCAATCGCGTCAGCGCCCGCCACTCGGCGACCGCGCGCTCGCCGTCGCGCTGGTGCAGCATCACCCGTTCGGACGTGTCGGCGGCGGCCGACAACAACCGGACACCGACGACCGCCGATACCACGGCCGCCAGGATCGGCAACAGAACCAGCACCGACACCCTGGCGGCGATGCCGAAGGAACGGCGTTGTGTGACGCGAGCTTGAGTATCCATGTCCGAGATCCTGGGAGGGAACGGCCTGATCATCGATTCGCGCCGGATCCGGTGAAGGGCGCGAAGCAACGGGCGGCTGGCCGACGCTGACCGAAGGCGCCGGCGGCGTGGCGCGCGCGAGACGGGCGAGTCCTCCGGTCGATGGCCGCGCCGCGGCCGAACGCGTCAGCCGGCCGACGGATCGGGCGCGCGCCACGCGCGCTCGAACGGCAGCCGCCACGCATGCGGCGCGATCAACTGGTGGATCGACTTGGGCCCCCATGACCCTTCCGGATACAGCCGCACCGGCGGCGGCGACTCGAGCAGCGGCACCGACACCTCCCACAGCCGCTCGATGCCGTCGGCGGTCGTGAACAGCGTGTGGTCGCCGCGCATCGCATCGAGGATCAGCCGCTCGTAGGCCTCGAGCACGTCGCCGACCAGGCCGGTGTCGCGCATCGCGAACTGCAGGCTCAGCTTGTCCAGCCGCATGCCCGGCCCGGGCCGCTTGCCGTAGAACGACAGCGACATCTTCGACGCGTCGGCCAGGTCGAAGGTCAGATGGTCGGGCCCCTGCGCGCCGACCCCCGATCCGGGCGGGAACATGCTCTTCGGCGGCTCGCGGAACGCGATCGAGATGATCCGCTGGCCTTCGGCCAGCCGCTTGCCGGTGCGCAGGAAGAACGGCACGCCGGCCCAGCGCCAGTTGTCGATGAAGCACTTCAGCGCGATGAAGGTCTCGGTCTCGGACTCCGGATCGACGCCGTCCTCGCTTCGGTAGCCGTTGTACTGGCCGCGCACGACGTCCTCGGGCCGGATCGGCAGCATGCTGCGGAAGACCTTGGATTTCTCGTCGCCGATCGACTTCGGATCGAGCGAGGTCGGCGGCTCCATCGCGGTGAACGCCAGGATCTGGAACAGGTGCGTGACGACCATGTCGCGATAGGCGCCGGTGCCTTCGTAGAATCCGGAGCGCTTGCCGACGCCGAGCGTCTCGGGCACGTCGATCTGCACGTGGTCGATGAAGTTGCGGTTCCAGATCGGCTCGAACAGCCCGTTGGCGAAGCGGAACGCCAGGATGTTCTGCGCCGGCTCCTTGCCCAGGAAATGATCGATCCGGAAGATCTGCTCCTCGCGGAACACCTCGTGCAGGCGCGCGTTCAACGTCACCGCGCTGGCCAGATCGGTGCCGAACGGCTTTTCCATCACGATCCGCGACTGCTCGACCAGCCCGGCCTCACCGAGCAGCCGCACGGCCGGCAGCGCCGCCGCCGGCGGCACGCTCAGGTAATGCAGCCGGCGGCTCTCGGTCTGCAGCGAGGCCTCGGCCCGCTGGACCGCGTCGCGCAGCACCTGCGGACCGGCGCCCAGCGGCACGTAGTCGATCGTGTCCGAGAATGCCTGCCAGTCGGCATCGGTCACCTCGCGCTGGCCGAACTCGTCGAGCGCGCCGCGCACGATCCGGCGGAACGCGTCGAGATCGACGTCGTCGAGCGAGACGCCGATGATCCGGCACGCGGGGATGAAGCCGGCGCTGCACAGGTGGAACAGGCCGGGCAGCAGCTTGCGGCGCGACAGGTCGCCGGTGGCGCCGACCAGCACGACGACCTGCGGGAACTTCGGACCGACTCCGGGCGGGATTTTCTTCTTCATGGCGGCGACGTGATTCGGCGATGGCGGAAGACCATCGTCCGAAAAGCTAACACCGTGCCAGCGTCGCGTCCGTGACCGTCGGATCGGCGCCACGCGCGGCCGTCAGCCGGGCAGCGCGACGACGGCGTCGAAACGCACGCCGGGCGGCCGATCGAAGCTGGCGACCAGCACCAGCCGGTCCGGACGCTCGTCGTCGTCCGCGGCGGCGGCCAGCGAGCGCCACAGATGGTCGATCGACGGCCGGTCGAGCGCCGCCGTCGGCTCGTCGAGCAGCGTCAGCGGCGCGCCGCCGGCCAGCGATGCGGCGATCCAGGTCTTGCGCCGCGTGCCGGTCGACAACTGGTCGAAGCGCTTGCCCAGGTGCGGGGCGAGGCCGAAACCGTCGACGTGGCGCTGCCAGTCGTCGCCGTCGAAATCGGGGTATCGATCGCGCCACTGGTCGACGAAGGCCGCCGGCGTCATCGCGTCGAAAGCCGTCGTCGACGGATCGATCCGGCAGACCTGCCGCCGCCAGCCTTCGCGATCACCGTCCCAGGCCCGGCCGGCGACGACGATGCGGCCGGCGCTCGCGGCCAGCTCGCCGGCCAGCACGCGCAGCAGCGTCGTCTTGCCGCTGCCCGAATCGCCGAACAGCAGCGCGACGCGGCAGTCCGCATCCAGCGTCACCGACCAGTCGTCGAAGACCGGCGGCGCGCCGTCGTAAGCGACGCGCAGGCCTTCGACGCGCAGCCGCGGCGCGGTCACCGTCGCAGATGTCGCAGCGCGTTCGCGTCGACCTGCTCGACCGTGCGGCGCAGATCGGCCATCTCGCGGGTCAGCCGCGCCAGCGAATCGGCCATCGCGCCGAACGCCAGATCCAGGCGCTCGTGCTCGGCGCAGCCGGCGAGCTGCTCGTTCAGCTCGCCGAGCGAGCGGCGGGCCGCGCCGGCATGCGTGCGGTGCCTGGCGATCTCCAGCGCGAGCACCGCCTGGCGGCGCGCTTCGAACGCGAGCGGATCCGCACGGTACAACTCGGCCCATTCGTCGAAATCGAAGTCCTGCTCCATGTCGGCTCGCTCCATTCATCGGTCCGGCGCCGCCGTCGACATGCGGTCGGCCACCGTTCGTCGGAGCATAGCGCGGTCGGTGCGGCGGCCGCCGTGAACGATCGCACGCCGCACCGGCGGTTCATGTTCACACCGGGTCGGCCAGCGCGACGCCCGCCTGCGCCAGCAGCAGACACGCGGCCTGCCGCGCCGTCCGCGCGACGTCGGGGTCGCCGCCGCGCACCGCGGACACGGCGGTCGCGCCGTCGACGATGATCAGCATCTGGTCGGCCAGCATGTCGGGATCGGGCGCGCCCAGCGCCTGCAGCCGCGCATGGAACCAGTCCCGGCGCCGGGCCTTGAAGCGGGCGGCCTCGACGACGGCCGCGTGCGCCGGGTCGGCGCCCAGCTCGCAGACCGCGTTGACGAACGGGCAGCCGCGGAACTGCTTGCTCGCGAAGCGCCGTTCGAGCCCGTCGAACACCGCCAGGATCTGCTCGAGCGGATCGCCGGGCGGGTCGGTGCTGCGCATCGCACGGCGCGCCAGATAGGCGGCGGCCAGCCCTTCCTTCGACGCGAAGTGTTTGTACAGCGTCCGCTTGCTGACGCCGGCCTCGAGCGCGATCGCATCGACGCCGGTCGCGTTGATGCCGTGCAGGTAGAACAGCCGGTCGGCGGCATCGAGCACGCATTCGCGCACGTCGCGCTCGGCACAACCGACCTCCCGCACATCGTTCGCGACCATGCACCCTCCTCGTTCAGGCTCCGGCGGACACCAGTTTCGGCGGCGGCGAGTCGCGCATCGAGAACAGGATCTGCGCCAGCCCCGCCACCAGGCCCAGCGACACGCCGAACTTCCAGGCCATATCGTAGGAACCGAGCAGATCGTAAACGATCCCGCCGCCGAACGCCCCCAGCGTGCTGCCGATCTGGTGGACGACGAAGGCCAGGCCGCCGACCATCGCCTGCCAGCGCAGGCCGAAGGTATCGCCGATCCAGCCGGCCACCAGCGGCCCGACCCCCAGCCACAGGAAGCCCATCAGCGCGGCGAACACCAGCGTGCTGGTCGGCGACGGCGGCGACATGAAGTACCAGGCGAGCACGCAGGACCGCAGCGTGTAGATCAGGCCGAGCAGCGCCAGCTTGTTGTAGCGGCCGCCGGCCCAGCCGAAGAACAGGCTGCCGAGGATGTTGAAGCCGCCGATCACGCCGAGCGCCTGCGCGCTGAGCATCGGATCCATGCCGCAGATCGACAGGTACGCCGGCAGATGCGTGGTCAGGAACACGAGCTGCATGCCGCAGACGAAATAGGCGAGCGACATCACGACGAACGGCGCGTGCCGCATCGCGGCCTTGGCGACGGCGCCGGCCTTCATGTCGTTGCGGCTCTCGTTCTGCGGCAGCGGGATGCGGTCGACGCGGCCGGCGAACAGCGCCGCCGGGATCATCATCAGCGCCAGCACGACGAAACCGTAGACGCCGACCCGCCAGCCGAACGCCTGGGCCAGCCCCTGCCCGATCGGCGCGCTGACCAGCGCGCCGAGCGAGCCGGCGGCCGATACGATGCCCAGCACCGTGCTGCGCAGCGCCGGCGACACCGCCCGCGCCGACACCGCCATCGTGATCGCGTTGCCGGCCAGCGCCATCGACGCGCCGATCGCCACGCCGGCGCCCAGCACCACGTTCAGCATGCCGTTCGCGGTCGCCAGCAGCCCGAGCCCGAGCACGTACAGCACGGCGCCGCCGATCATCAGCGGGCGGAACCCGACCCGCACGGCCCAGGCGCCGGCCGGCGCCTGGAACAGCCCCCACGCCAGGTTCTGGACCGCGACGGCCAGCGTGAACTGCGACACCGTGATGCCGATGTCCTGCGTCATCGGGGTCATGAACAACCCCAGGCTCTGGCGCAGCCCCATCGCGAGGGTCAGCAGGACGGAAGCGCCGATCAGGATCGGAAGGACGGGGCGTATGCCGGAATCGGTCGTATTCATGGGTAAGGTAAACAGATCGGTTTACCGGAGCGTACGGGGCGCGCGTCCGCGCTGTCAACGCGAACGTCGCGAGTTTCAGCGGATGAACGTGCGCGGATCAGCGGCCGGGACCCGGCGCCGGCGGCCCGCCGCCCACGCATCGGGCCGCCGCTCTCCCGTCGGTCAGCCGCCTGCCCGCCAATCAGCCGAACAGCTCGGCGCGGGCCGCGACCAGCAGCGCGCCATAAGCGTCGCGCTGCTGGCGCAGCCGGTGGATCGGTCCGACGATCGACAGCGCGGCCAGCCGCCCGTCGACCGGGCCGGCGATCGCCAGCGCCATCACGCCTTCGCTGCCCTCGTCGATCGCCTCGTGCCAGCCGCGCGCGCGGCCGTCGGCGACCTGGGCGCGCAGCACCGCGCGGTCGACGATCGTCCGGCCGGTGACCGGCGCCATCGGCAGCGCGTCGATCAGCGCGTCGGCCTCGCGCTCGGCCATCGTCCCCAGCAGCGCCTTGCCGAGCGCGGTCGCGTGCACGTCGACGACGACGCCCGGCTGCAGCACGTAGCGCAGCGCGCGCGGGCTCTCCTGGCACGCGACGATCTTGACGCGCCGGCCTTCGAGGATGCCGCACATCGAGGTCTCGCTGCTGCGCTTGGTCAGCAGCTCGAGCGCCTCGGTCGCGAACGCCAGCACCGGATCGGTCGCGCCGATCCGTTGGCCGACGTCGAGCAGGCGCGGGGTCGGGTAGAACGTGCGCGAGCGCGGCGCGCGCAGCAGATAGCCGGCCTCGCGCAGCGTGTGCAGCAGATCCGAGCAACTGCTGTCGGCCAGGTCCAGGAACCGGGCCAGCTCCGAATTGGTCAGCGGCCGCCGCTCGCGCGCGAACACCTCGAAGACCTGCATCGCCCGCAGCGCGGTGGGGATGATCTGCGGCATCGGTTCAGCGTGGGCACGCGTTCATCGCAAGGCCGACAGGCCGAGCGCGTGCTGCGCGATCAGCATCGACTGGATCTGGTTCGTGCCCTCGGCGATGCTCAGGTGCCGGGCGTCGCGGTAATGCCGCTCGACCGGGAACAGCGTCGTGTAGCCGGCGCCGCCATGGACCTGCAGCGCCATCTCGGCGACCCTGAGCACCGCGTCGGTCGTGTAGCGCTTGGCCATCGAGCACAGCAGTTGCTGGTCGGGCGCGTCGCGGTCCAGCGCGTCGGCCGCGCGGTACGACAGCAGCCGCGAGGTTTCGACCAGCGTCATCATGTCGGCGATCATCTGCTGCACGAGCTGGAACGAGCCGATCGGCTTGCCGAACTGCACGCGCTCGGTCGCGAAGCGGACCGCGGCCTCGAGCGAGGCCTCGGCGATGCCCAGCGCCGAGAACGCGACCACGCAGCGGCCGGCGTTCAGGTACTTCTTGGCGATCGCGAAGCCCTTGTTCGGCTGGCCGATCAGGTTCTCGGCGGGCACGCGCACGTCCTCGAACAGCAGTTCGCCGAGCGGACAGCTATGCATGCCCATCTTCGGCAGCGCCGTTACCTGCACGCCCGGCGCATGGCGATCGAACAGCAGGCACGAGACGCCGTCGCGCCCGTCGTCGCCGGTCGTGCTGACGAACACCACGCCCAGGTCGCAGATCGGCGCGATGCTGATGTACAGCTTGCGCCCGTTGATCACCCACCCTCGCGCATCGCGCGTCGCCCGCGTGCGGATGTTGGCGGCGTCCGAACCGATGTCGGGCTCGCTCAGCGCGAAGCAGCCGAGCTTGTCGGCGCTGAGCAGGCCGGGCAGATGGCGTTCGAGCAGCGCCGGGCTGCCGGCCTCGGCCAGCACCGACGCCGACAGGTTGGTGATGCTCAGCACGCTGCGCAGCGACGGCCAGACGCGCGCGACCTCGGCGATCAGCGTGCCGTAGGTCGTCATCGGCATCGACATGCCGCCCAGCGATTCGGGCAACAGCCCGCCGAGCAGGCCGAAATCGCGCATCGCCGCGACGATCGGACGCGGCACGTCCAGCCCCCGCGCCTCGTGGTCGTCGACCAGCGGCGCGACCTCCTTGTCCAGGTAGCGGCGCAGGCCGTCGCGCGCGGCGATCTGCTCCGGATCCAGCCCGAAATCGATGCTCATGACGCGTACCGCCCGCCGGTCACGTGCAGCAGTTCGCCGGTGATGAAACTCGCGCGCGGCGAGCCGGTGACCATCGCCACCGGGCCTTGCCATTGCAGATCCATGTCTCCTCCCGCGTTGAGATTCCGATATTCCGAAAAATCATACGGCACCCCGCAATTCGATTGCAATGAATACGGTATGCCGCTACTTTCTTCGGTATTCCGTAAACAAGGAGACATCGATGCGCCCGTTGCGCTGGCTCGCCTGCCTGTTGATCGCCGCGCTGCCGCTGGCGGCCCAGGCCGCCGATCCGTACCCGGTCAGGCCGATCAGGCTGCTGGTCGGCTTCGCACCGGGGGGCGCGACCGACCAGTTGGCGCGCTTGTACGCGCAGAAGCTCGGCGAACGGATCGGCCAGCCGGTCGTCGTCGAGAACCGGGCCGGCGCCGGCGGCAACATCGCCGTCCATGCGGTCGCGCAGTCGCCGGCCGACGGCTACACGCTGGTGATGGCCGCCAACTACGTCGCGGTCAACGCGGCGCTGAACCGCAACCCGTACGACTGGCAGCGGGACCTGGCGCCGGTCGCGCTGATCGCGTCGACGCCGAATCTGCTGGTCGTGCCCGCCGGCTCGCCGCTGCGTTCGGTCGACGACCTGGTGCGCGCCGTCAAGACGCCGGACCGGCGCACGACCTTCGGTTCGCCGGGCGTCGGCTCGTCGGTGCACATGTCCGGCGAGCTGTTCAAGGCGTTGACCGGCGGCCGGATGGAACACATCCCGTACCGCGGTGTCGCGCCGGCCGAGTTGGACCTGGTCGCCGGCACGATCGACCTGATGTTCGACAGCATCTCGACGGCCGTGCCGCTCGTGCAGTCGGGCAAGCTGCGCGCGCTGGCCGTGACCGGGCGCCAGCGGGCCAAGAGCCTGCCCGAGGTGCCGACGATGGTCGAGTCGGGCCTGAAGGACTTCGACACCGAAGCGATCTACATGGTGGTCGCCCCCGCCGGCACGCCGGACGACATCGTGCGCATGCTGTCGGCGCGGATCGACGAGATCACGCAGATGCCGGACGTCCGCAAGTTCATCGAGGGGCTCTACGCGATGCCTTTGCGCGGCGATGCCGCGGCCACCGCCGCGCTGCTGCGCGCCGAGCAGGCGAAGTGGGTCAATGTGGTGAAACTCACCGGCGTCAAGGCCGAATGAGGCATTTTCTCGACATCGGAATGGAGGATTCGCAGTGACGATCAAGGGACGCGCCTATGTCGCGGGCGCTTATGAGCTGCCGACGCGTTATGCGCCGGACAAGTCGGTCGCGCAGTTGCACGCCGAGGCCGCGCGCGGCGCGCTGGCCGACGCGGGGCTGACGTTCGCCGACGTCGACGGCTACTTCTGCGCCGGCGATTCGCCCGGCGCCGGCCCGATGTGGATGGCCGACTACCTGAACCTGAAGCTCAATTGGCTCGACGGCACCGAGTCCGGCGGCTGCTCGTACCTGATCCACATCGAGCACGCGGCGGCGGCGATCGCCGCCGGCAAGTGCAAGGTCGCGCTGATCACGCTGGCCGGCAAGCCGCGCAGCAGCGGCATGGCCACCGGCACCGCGCCGCGCGTGCTCGGGCCCGAGCGTCCCGAGGTGCCTTGGGAATCGCCGTTCCGTTGGACGATCGCCGGCATCTACGGAATGATGATGCAGCGGCACATGCACGAGTTCGGCACCACGCCCGAGCAGATCGCCTGGGTCAAGGTCGCCGCGTCGCAGCACGCGCAGCACAATCCGCACGCGCTGCTGCGCAAGCCCGTCACCGTCGACGAGGTCGTCCGGTCGCCGGTCGTCTCCGACCCGCTGCGCCGGCTCGACTGCTGCGTGATCACCGACGGCGGCGGCGCGATCGTGCTGACGACGCCCGAGATCGCCAGGACGCTCGAGCGTCCGCTGGTCAAGGTGATCGGCGCCGGCCAGACGGTCAACACCAACGCCGGCGGCTACGCCGAGCTGACGCGCTCGGGCGCCGAGCGCTCCGGCCCGGCAGCGTTCGCCGAAGCCGGCGTGACGCCGGCCGACATCGACTACGCGTCGGTGTACGACAACTTCACGATCATGGTGCTGATCCAGCTCGAGGACCTGGGCTTCTGCAACAAGGGCGAGGGCGGCCGCTTCGTCGCCGACGGCAACCTGATCTCGGGCGTCGGCAAGCTGCCGTGGAACACCGACGGCGGCGGCCTGTGCAACAACCATCCGGCCAACCGCGGCGGCATCACCAAGGCCATCGAGGCCGTGCGCCAGTTGCGCGGCGAGGCCCACCCGGCCGTCCAGGTCAAGGACTGCCGGCTGGCGCTGGCCTGCGGCCCGGGCCTGGTCGTCGGCGCCGGCCACGGCCACGCCACCGTCATCTTCGAACGCGAGTAACCACGATGAGCGACAACACCGCTTCGCAACCCAAGGCCCCGTTCGAATCCGATCCGTTCGCGGCCGCCTACCCCGAGACTCGCGAGTTCTGGCAGGCCGGCGCCGAAGGCCGCTTCCTGCTCAAGACCTGCGACGATTGCCAGCGCGCGCACTGGTATCCGCGCAGCCTGTGCCCGCTGTGCGGCAGCGACAGGACGCGCTGGGTCGAGGCGTCCGGGCGCGGCAAGCTCTACGCGTTCAGCGCGCCGGCCAAGGCCGAGCCCCCGTACATCCTCGCCTACGTGACGCTCGACGAAGGGCCGACGATCATGACCAACATCGTCGATGCCGACGCCGGCTCGCTGCGCATCGGCCAGCCGCTGGCCGTGCGGATGCAGGCGGCGGCCGAGGGCCGGATGCTGCCGTTCTTCGCGCCGGCCTGACGATCTCGAGGGGCGCGGTCCCCTCTCTCCAGCGCACTCCGAACTACTTGTGATGAGCATTCGGGTCGATGCGTGTTTTCTTGACATGAAAAACCGATGAAACCATACTGTTTTCATGTCGACGACGATGATCCAGATTCGAAACGTGCCGGCGGATTTCCATCGCCGGCTGAAGGCGCGCGCGGCGATCGAAGGGATGTCGATGTCCGACTACGTGCTTCGGGAGCTGGGTAAGGCCCTCTCGCAGCCGACTCGGGACGAGGTCCTCGCACGCTTGCAGGCACAGCCGGTTCGTCGGTTGTCGCGCAGCGCGGCCGATGTCCTGCGAGTCGAGCGCGACGGACGGTGATCGTTCTCGACGCGTCCGCACTGGTCGAGTTGATCCTCGGCTCGGCGGCCGGACATCGCGTCGCCACGCGTATCGCCGATCCAGCGGTGGGTCTGCACATCCCCCATCTGACGGACGTCGAGGTGGCGCAGGTGCTGAGACGCTATGCCGCTGCGGGCGATATCGATGACGCTGCCGCCGCCAACGCATTGGCGGATTTCCGCGCGCTCGATGTTCAGCGGCACGCCCATGAACCGCTGCTCGACCGTATCTGGGCGCTGCGCCGCAACGTGACGGCGTATGACGCGGTCTATGTCGCGCTGGCCGAGGCGCTCGACGCCGTGCTGCTGACCTGCGACGGACGCCTTGCCCGAGGCGTGAGGACGACGGCTCGCGTCGAATTGATCGAGTTCTAACCCGTCCAGCTTCCTAGCGGGTCGCGACGATGAACAGCCTCGGAAACGGCAGCAGCACCCGCCCGTCCGGCAGCGCCGGATAGGCGTCGGTCACCGCCGCCAGGTAGCGCGCCAGGTAGGCGGCGCGCTCGGCTTCGTCCAGCGGCTCGAGGAACGGCTGCAGCCCGGTGCCCTTGAACCATTCGACGATCGCCGCATGATCGGCCAGCGGATGGAAATACGTGGTGCGCCAGACGTCGACGTCCGCGCAGACCGGGGCCAGCAGCGCATAGTAGAAAGGCGGCGAGTGCCGCGGCCGATGCGCGACGTCGCCGATCTTCGCGGCCCAGGGGCCGTCGGCCGCGAGTTCGCGCGCGAGCCGGTGCGCCGGCTCTTCCAGGTTGTCCGGCGTCTGGATCGCGAGCTGGCCGCCGGGCCGCAGCGCCTGCGCCAGCCGCGGGTACAGCGTCGCGTGATCGGGCAGCCATTGCAGCGACGCGTTGGCCAGGATCACGTCGACCGGCTCGTCGGGCTGCCAGGCGGCGATGTCGGTCAGGTCGAAGCGCAGGCCGGTCAGGCGCCGGCGCGCCGCGTCGATCATGTCCGGCGCGTTGTCCAGGCCCAGGACGGCGGCGCCGGGAAAGCGCTGCGCGAGCACCTCGGTCGAGTTGCCGGGTCCGCAGCCCAGGTCGACGGCGTGGCGCACGTCGGTGATCGTCAGCGCGCCGACCAGGTCGTGGACCGGGCGCGTGCGCTCGCGTTCGAATCGACTGTACTGCCGGGCGGACCAGGTCATCGTGTCTCTGCGCGAAGCGCTCAGCCGATCGCCGCGTAGCGGCCGGTCCCCTCGGGCCAGGGGGTCAGCACCTCGAAGCCGTCGGCCGTCACCGCGACCATGTGCTCCCACTGCGCCGACAGCGAGTGGTCCTTGGTGACCACCGTCCAGCCGTCGGCGAGCTGGCGCGTCTCGCGCTTGCCGGCGTTGAGCATCGGCTCGATCGTGAAGATCATGCCCTTCTCGAGCCTGAGCCCGGCACCGCGCTGGCCGTAGTGCAGCACCTGCGGCTCGTCGTGGTAGATGCGGCCGATGCCGTGGCCGCAGTATTCGCGCACGACGCTGAAGCCCTCGCGGTGCGCGATCGTCTGGATCGCATGGCCGACGTCGCCCAGCGTGGCGCCCGGACGCACCTGCTGGATGCCGGCGCGCATCGCTTCATAAGTGGTGTCGACGAGCCGGCGCGCCAGCGTGGCGGGTTCGCCGACGTAATACATGCGGCTGGTGTCGCCGAACCAGCCGTCCTTGATCAGCGCGACGTCGATGTTGACGATGTCGCCGGCCTTCAGCGCCTTGGCCGACGGAATGCCGTGGCACACCACGTGGTTGACCGACGCGCAGATCGTCTTCGGATACCCGTGGTAACCGATGTTGGCCGGGATCGCGCCGAGTTCGCCGACGATGAAGTCGTGGCAGCGCCGGTCGAGCTCGTCGGTCGTGACGCCCGGCTGCACGTACTCGCCGATCATGTGCAGGACGTCGGCGGCCAGACGGCCGGCCGTACGCGCCATCGCGATCTCTTCCGGAGACCGCAGCGGAACCTCTCGTTTCATCGAAATCCTCTGATCGATGGACGAATGATAGCCGTTTTGCCCGCCCGCCCCCTGTCCCCCGATCGAGCGCAGGCGCGCTGATAACGATCTGCGTTTTTCTTGGTTCCGATGCGGCGGCGCCGTTCGTAGACTCCTTCGACGAACTTACCCCACGGGATCGGCGACGACCGCGTCGCGATCCGCTCCCCTTCCGAGGATCACGATGAACGCCTTGTCGCCGACCCGGCGGCGCGCGCTGCGCGCCGCCACCGCCGCTTCCGCCCTCGCCGCCGGCGGCGGCCTGCTGTCGACGCGCGCCTGGTCGCAGCCGCGCAAACTGACTTTCGCGTGGAACGCCAACGCGTTCTGCCTGTCGCCGATCGTCGTCGCGCAGGAGCGCGGCATCTTCGAGAAGAACGGCCTGCAGGTCGACCTGATCAACTACACGGGCTCGACCGACCAGTTGCTCGAGTCGCTGGCCTCGGGCAAGGCGGACGCGGCGGTCGGCATGATCCATCGCTGGCTCAAGCCGCTCGAATCCGGCTTCGACGTCAAGATCGTCGGCAGCTCGCACGGCGGCTGCGTGCGCCTGGTCGGCGTCAAGGACGCGGGCGCCACCAGCCTGTCCAGCCTGAAGGGCAAGGTCATCGGCGTGTCGGACATCGCCAGCCCGGGCAAGAACTTCTTCTCGATCCTGCTGAAGAAGAACGGCATCGACGCCGACAAGGACGTCGTCTGGCGGCAGTACCCGGCCGACCTGCTCGACGTCGCGGTCGACAAGGGCGAGATCCAGGCGATCGCCGACGGCGATCCGGCGCTGTACCTGATCGAGAAGCGCAATCCCGGCCGTTTCACCGAGATCGCGACCAACCTGTCCGGCGAGTACCGGGACAAGGTGTGCTGCATCATCGGCGCGCGCGGCGATCTGGTGCGGCAGGACAAGGCCACCGTCGGCGCGCTGGTCCGCACGATCGTCCAGGCCTCGGACTACGTCGCCGAGAACCCGAACGAGTCGGCGCGGCTGTTCGCCAGGTACTCGCCGAAGGTCTCCGTCGAGGATCTGCGGGCGCTGCTCGGCACGTTGACGCACCAACATCATCCGCTCGGCAGCAGCCTGCGCGACGAGGTCGAGTTCTACGCGCGCGACTTCCGCTCGGTCGGCGTGCTCAAGCAGAGCACCGACCCGGTCCGGCTCGCCAACCACGTGACCTACGATCCATTGTCCTGACGGACGCCTCGCCGAGGATTCGATGAGCACTTACCCCAACAGTCTGGACGGCGCCTACGACGGCGCTTATGACGGACCTTTCGAAAGCCCGGAGCGCGGGCGGGCGGTCTCCGCCTCCGCGACGGCCTCCACCACAGCCTCCGCGACGGCCTCCGTTACGGCCACGGCGCCGCCCCCCGTCGCCGGCTCGCGCCGCGCCGGCATCTGGAAGGCCGGCCTGCCGGCCGCCGCCGCGTGGGCGGCGCTCGGCGCGCTGACGCTGGCCTGGCCGAACGCGCAGGCCGGCTTCAGCGAATGGACGTTCACGACCGAGTTCGGCGTCGCCGCGCTGGCCGTCGCCGCGCTGGTGCTGGCGATCGCGCTGCTCGGCGCGCGCGCGCCGCGGCTGCGCGAGACGATCGCGCCGGCCGGCAAGTGGCTGATCGCCGCGCCGCTGCTGCTGGCGGCGTGGGAGGCCGCGACCGCCAAGCTCGGCCTGCTGCCGCCGCCGTTCTTCGCGCCGCCGCAAAGCCTGATCGACGTGCTCGCCGAGGACTGGCCGCGCCTGGGCCTGTCGACCGCGCATTCGGTCCGGCTGCTGGCGCACGGCTTCGTCGTCGGCGCGGTCGTCGGCTTCGTCACCGGCGTGTGGATCGGCTGGTCGCGCGCGGCCAGCTACTGGATCCATCCGCTGCTGCGCTTCCTGGGGCCGGTACCGGCCTCGGCGCTGCTGCCGCTGGCGTTCTTCTTCGCGCCGTCCAGCTACGCGGCGGCGGTCTTCCTGATCGCGCTGGCGACGTTCTTTCCGGTCGCGGTGCTGGCCTGGTCCGGCGTCGCCTCGGTCAACCGGGCCTACTACGACGTGGCCCGGACGATGGGCGCGTCGCCGTGGTTCCTGGTGCTGCGCGTCGCGGTGCCGGCGGCGATGCCGCAGGTGTTCGTCGGCCTGTTCATGGGGCTCGGCGCGTCGTTCTCGGTGCTGGTCACCGCCGAAATGATGGGCGTCAAGGCGGGACTCGGCTGGTATCTGCAGTGGGCGCAGGGCTGGGCCGCCTACGCGAACATGTACGCGGCGCTGCTGGTGATGGCGGTGCTGTGCTCGGGATTGATCACGCTGCTGTTCGCGGTGCGCGATCGGGTGTTGTCATGGCAGGCGGGGACGGTCAGATGGTAGAACAAGTCGTTTCGCGAAACGGCGTCGGGGTAAGGGTCGACATCGAAGGCGTCAGCCACTGGTTCGGCGAAGGCGCCCGCGCGCTGCAGGTGCTCGACGACGTCGACCTGCGCGTCGAGCCCGGCGAGTTCGTCGCGCTGCTGGGCCCCAGCGGCTGCGGCAAGTCGACGCTGCTGCGCCTGGTCGCCGGGCTCGAGACCGCCACGGCCGGCCGCATCACGCAGCAGGACCGGCCGATCACGCGGCCCGATCCGTCGCGCATCGTCGTGTTCCAGGACCCGACGCTGTTTCCGTGGCGCACGATCCGCGACAACGTCGCGCTCGGCCTGCAGGCGCGCGGCGAGCTGGCGGCGCGCGGACACCGGATCGACGAGGTGCTCAGGCTGGTCGGCCTCGACGCGTTCGCCGCTTCGTATCCGCACCAGCTTTCGGGCGGCATGGCGCAGCGCGCCGCGCTGGCCCGCGCGCTGGTCAACGATCCGCGGCTGCTGATCCTCGACGAGCCGCTGGGCAAGCTCGATTCGCTGACCCGCCTGACGATGCAGACCGAACTGCTGTCGCTATGGCAGCGCCAGCGCTTCTCGGCGCTGCTGGTCACGCACGACGTCGAGGAGGCGCTGTTCCTGGCCGACCGGGTGATCGTCCTCAGCGATCGGCCCGCGCGCGTGCTGGCTCAGCTCGTCGTCGACCTGCCGCATCCGCGGCCGCGCAGCCATCCCCGGCTCGCCGAGCTGCGGCACGAAGCGCTGCGGCACCTGGGCCTGGACGCGACCTGGTGATCGCGATGCCGGTTCGACGCGGCCGGATGCGGCGTTCCCGCCCCAAGCGGCGTTCGCGGCGCGATCCGGCGACGGCCTTCGATCGCCGATGACGACGGCCGAGTGGCTGAGCCCGCTGATCGCCGGCCTGCACGCGTTGCAGTCGTACGCGCTGCAGGCGCTGGCCGCGCTGGGCCTCGTCGATACGGTTGCCGGACAGCCGGGCTGGCCGTTCGACTGGCGCCTTTCCGGCGACAACCTGGTCGCCGACGCGCCGAATGCCCGGCGCCTGGCAGCCGTCGTCGTCGCGCTGATGATCGCGGTCGGGCTGGCCGGCATCGCGCTCGTCGGCCGCCGTCACCGCCGATGGCTGCTCGGCGCGGCCGTCGCGCTGCCGCTGCTCGTGCCCTGGCCCGATCGGTCCGTCGTGCTGGTGCCGGCGCATCCGACGAGCTTTCACCGCTCGCCGACCGGTTTCTCGGCGCAGGCGATCGTCGCCGGCCAGGCGCTGTACACGGCCCATTGCGCGGCCTGCCACGGCGCCGACGGCCGCGGAGACGGTCCGGCCGCCGGCCGCCAGCCGGTCTGGCCGCCCGATTTCATCGGTCCGCTGCTGTGGCGCCGTGCCGATGGCGACCTGTTCTGGCACATCCGCGACGGCGTCGTCGACCGGCACGGGCGCCAGACGATGCCGGGCTTCGGCCCGGTACTGGGCGACGCCGGGATCTGGCAGGTGATCGACTTCCTGAAGGCGCAGTCGGCCGGCCAGTCGCTGCGCCTGACCGGCGCCTGGCGCCAGCCGGTGCGGCTGCCGGCGTCGACGATCGATTGCGCCGGCGAATCGTCGAGCAGCGCCGGTCCGCCGTGGCGCGGCCAGCGGCTGCGCGTGGTCGCGCCGGCCGACGACCGGCCGCTGCCGATCGAGGATCCGCGACTGGTGACGATCGCGCTGCTCGCGCCCACCGGCGGCGGAACGGCACCGACCGGCGCCCGGCCCGATGCCGACTGCAGGATCGACGACGCGTCCGCCTGGACGGCGTTGACGCTGGTGACCGGCGGCGAACCGCCGGCCGGCCGGCAGTGGCTGGTCGATCGCGCCGGCTGGCTGCGGGCGGTCAGCACGCCCGGCAGCGTCGGCTGGTCCGATGAGGACCTGGTCTGCCGTTCGGCGCCGGGCGCGCGCGACGACGCGACGGCCGGGGCGCGGCCCGACCGTCGCCGCGGCCTCGACGGCCTGGGCAGGCTGCTGGCGGCGATCGACGCCGATCCGGTCCGCGTGATCGACGGCGTCCGGACCCACTAAGGACGCCGACGATCTGTTCCCGCTAGTAGAAGTGCCGGATGCCGATGCCGATCGTGCGCGGATTCTCGCCGCGCGCCGACGCGTTGAGCATCGTCGACGTGACCGCCAGCCCGAAGCGTCCGCCCTGGTCGTTGTTGACGACGCCGCCGACCACGTACAGGTTCGTGCGCTTGGACATCGGATAGCTGTACATCGCGCCGATCGTGCCGGACTTGCCGGCGATGCCTTGCGCGTAGGCGGCGCCCGATTCGATGCGCATCTTCGCGTACTGCAGCGACACCGAGCCGACGCCGACCCTGAGCTCGGCGCCGACGTTCCACCAGCGCACGTTGTTGCCGTCGCCGCCGGGATCGGTCTGCGCGAAGCCGCCGACCAGCTTCCACCTGCCGGCGTCATAGCGGAAACCGCCGCCGTACTCGGCCGTGCCCCGCGAATCGGCGGTCGTACCGATCTGCGTCCGGTACCGACCGTAGAAGCCGGTCAGTTGCAGGCCGCCGCCGGTCCAGAAGCCGGCCAGGTGATAGACCGAACCGGCGTCGCGCGGCGATTCGTAGCGTTCGCCGGACCCGTACATCGTCATCACGCGGAACCCGCCCCAGGTCGGCGAATCGTAGAAGATCGCGTTCGACGCCCGCGCGGTCGTGCCGCCGGCGACCGCGAACGCCGACGCGTTGCCGACGTTGGCCCACGCGAACAGATCGGTCACGAGCACCGAAAAGAACCCCGGCGTGTAGTCGCGCCCGAGCTTGACGCTGCCGAAGCCGCCGTCGAGACCGACGAACGAACGGCGCTGGAACGTCAACCCGCCGCCCGGCGCCTGGCCGGTGCCCTCGTCCGCGTAGACCTGCGATTCGGCGGTGAAGAACGCCGACAGTCCGCCGCCCAGGTCCTCGCGGCCGCGGATGCCCCAGCGGCTCAGCGCCTGCCCCGACATCACCTGGACCGCGGTCATGCCCGACGGTCCGGGCGTCGCCGCGAACACGCCCAGGTCCATCACGCCGTACAGCGTGACGTTGTCGCGCGGCGTCTGCGCGACGGCCGCCCCCTGCCACGCCAGACCCGCCGCGGCGATCACCGCCGCCCGCCCCGCGCGGCGCACCGCGCGCGATACCGTGCGCGCCCCGCGAGACGCCGCCGCCGCACGTTCCTGCTCAATCATCATCGGTCTCCCCGTTTTCTTCGTTGTCCGGTCCCGTCGACCGGTTCCGCTCACCATGAGCACCAGGACCTGTTCACCCGAAGATCGAATCCCCACCAAGGTGAACGGGCCTCAATCCAGCTTCACGCCGACCGCCTCGACCAGCGTCCGCCAGTCGGCCAGGTCCTTCCTGATCGTTTCGGCGAACGACTGCGGCGTCGTCTGCGGCAGGTCGTTGAAGTTCATGTCGTTCAGCCGCTTGACGATCGCCGGGTCCTTCAGCGTCGCGGTGACGGCCTGGTTCAGTTCGTCGACGATCTTCGGCGGCGTCGCGGCGGGCGCGAACACGCCGTACCACGAGTAGTTGGTGAACGGGTAACCGGCCTCGTTCATCGTCGGCACGTCGGGCAGCATCGGCAGGCGCGTGGGCCCGCTGTACGCGAGCGCCCGCACCCGTCCGGAACGCACGATCTCGACCGTCGTCGACGAATCGGCGAAACCGGCATCGACCTGGCCGCCCATCAGGTCCTGCACGCACGGCGCGCTGCCCTTGTAGGCGATGTGGACCATGTCGATGCCCGCCTGCTTCTTCAGGCTCTCCATCGCCAGATGGCCGCCCGATCCGGCGCCCCACGAGCAGTAGTTCAGCGGCTGGGGGCTGCTCTTCGCGAAGGCCACGAACTCGGCCAGCGTCTTGGCCGGCAGGTCCGGCCGCACGAGCAGCAGGTTGCCGCCGCGTCCGACCTGGGCGATCGGCGCGAAATCCTTCAGCGGGTCATAAGGCAGCTTGCGGTACAGCGCCGGATTGACGACCATCGACGCCGCGTACGTGAACAGCAGCCGCGAACCGTCGGCCGGCCCCTTGGCGACCGACTCCACGCCGACGATGCCGTTGGCGCCGGGCTTGTTCTCGATGACGATCGTGCGGCCGACCCGCTTGCCGATATCCTCGGCCAGCATGCGGCCGATCGCATCGGTTCCGCCGGCCGGCGTGGTCGGCACGACCAGCGTGATCGTGCGCTGGGGCAGCGACGATTCGGCGCGGGCCTCGCTGCCGGTGCCGCCGATGACCCCCAGCACGGCCAGCACGGCCAGTGCCGCGGCGCGCCGGACGCCGCCTTCGTTCGTTCTCGTTCCGTTCATTGATGTTGCTCCTTGGCGGCGAATGCCGCTCGTGCCGATCCGATGCGCCCGTCGCGGCGCGTTCAGCCGATCCCCAGCCGGTTCTCGGCCTTACCCTCGAGAACGTCGGCACCGGCGTGGTACAGGTTCTTCGAGACGTAGCTGCGGGTCTGGCCGGCGCGTTCGCGCAGCCACCGCGCCTTCAGCGAGCGGGCCTGCGCGGCCTCGTCGCTGTCCGTATGCAGGCCCGCCAGCAGGTCGATCACGTGCAGCGCGAGCTGCAGGTCGCCCGCGTCCGCGTGCCGCTGCGCGCAATCGATCACGTGCCGCTTGTCGGCGATCGCCGCCTCGATCGCTTTCTGCGCGGCGGACGGCGACGACGGATGCAGCGTGGTCGGGTTGCGGTCCCACCACCCGTTCTCGGACCGGTAGATGTCGCGCACGATGTACGACGGGTCGCCGTAAGTGGGCTTCATCCATTCGACGTCGAACAGCTCGGGCGGATAAGCGACGGCCTCGAGCACCTGGCGCTCGTTGAGCCCGCGGTTGATCAGCGACACGACCGCGGCACGCAGCCATCGCAGCGCCCGCGCGGTGTGGCCGAGCACCTGCCGGACGTTCGCCTCGCCTTCGATCATGCCGCCGAACTCGCGCACCGCGATCAGCGGCCGCAGCGCGGCCATCGCATCGAGCGTGTCGGCCCAGCGCACCGGATCGCGCAGCGTGCGGAACGGCGTACCGACATTCGGAATCGAATCGAGCAGCGACGGTCCGCCGTAGAGCACGCGCTGCGCCGGACACCAGGCGGCGATCGCGTCGTCGGTCTCGGACGGCGCCCAGAACAGCTCGACGCGCCGATCGCCTTCGCCGATGACCAGGCGATCGTCGAAGGTCTCGTCCGGATCGTGCAGCAGGATCCGTTTCTCGAAGAAGCCCGGTTCGCGCTTGAACTGCACCTCGGCCATCCGCTGCTGCAGTTCGTGCGTCTCGCGATAGCGGGCATAGCGGCGCAGCACGTTCGCGTGCGCGATCACGCGCGGCGCCGGATGGCCGCGCGCGGCGGCATCGGCCAGCCACTGGCCGATGCCGGTGTTGTAGCCGATATGTCCGTGGCTGTAGCAGACCGCGTGCACCGGCTCGTCGCTGATCGCGCGAGCGCTGTCTATCATCGACTGCGTGACCGAACCGCCCGGCCCCGAGTCGATGACGACCAGGCCGGCATCGGTCTGCGCGCAGAACGTCTGGCCCTGCCCGTAGAGGATGTGCAATCCGTCGGCGATCGTCTTGTAGCCGGTGCCGACCACCAGGATCGCGTCCGCATGCGGCGTGCTCATGCTGCGGCCCCAAGCTTGCGCAGCGGCGGGATCGTCCAGCCGCGCACCTCTTCGCGCGGGTAGTACAGGCGCAGGATCAGGTAGAAGCGGCCGGCCGGCGCCGGCAGCCAGTTGCTGGTCGACGCGGGCCGCTGGTGGCCGATGACGATCTCGAGGCTGCCGTCGGCCCCTTTCTCGATGCCCAGCGTGCGGTCGCCGATCGAGAACCGGTCGATCTCGTTCGTGTACAGGAAGCGGTCCTGGTCGTACAGCGTGATCGACCAGAACGCGTCGGCCGGCGGCATGTCGTCGGCCTCGAAGCGGATCACGTAGCGATTGTTGCCGTCGAGGCCGGCCTTGTCGGCATCGAAATGCGAGGCCGCGTAGATCGCCTCCTCGGCGGCGAGCGCGCCGAGCCCCAGGTAAGCAGTACGGGCGCGGGCCAGGTAATCGACGCCGTAGCGGCCGGTGGCGGCCGAGATCCGCCACGGTTTCGGACTGCGCTTGCCGCCGGCGGCAGCGATCAGCTTGATCCCTTCCTCGAAACCCTGGACCAGCGCGTCGCGAACGACGGGCTCCAGCCCGTCCCAGCGGAACTCGGCGCTGGCGATCAGCCCGCCCTGCGCGAGCACCGCGACCAGCCCTTCGTCGCGGGCCGACCCCGGCGTCTCGGCCATCGCATGGCTGAGGTTCGTGAAGAACGCGGCCGCGACCTCGGCGGCCGGCGGCGATGGCTCGAGCATCGCCGCCATCACGTCGACCGGCTTGCCCGCCCATGCCGATACGGTCGTCGACGACGCCAGCGGCGTCGTGCCCGCGGCCGGCTCCAGGCGGATCCCGGCCTGCAGCGCGCGGGCCTTCGGCCAGTCGCTCTCGTCGCGCGCGAGGATGCGGCCGATCAGCCAGACCAGGTTCGTCGGACACTCGATGGTCCGGCCGGTGAAGCCCGGATCGGTGATCCGCCCGCCCGGGCCGACCAGCGCGACGGTCTCGCCGTCGCGATCGCAGTTTCGCGGCCCCAGGTTAGCGAAGTTCTCGGTGTACGCGTCGTACAGCGGCAGCACGAAATAGCGGTCCGGATCCTGGCTGGCGGCCGGTATCGTCAACAGCATCGGGCCGTTGGCCAGGTTGATCCAGCCCATCGTGTACAGCAGATCGTTGGCCGGCGTCACGACGTCGCGGTCGCGGTCCGTCGACGGGCGCTTGGCGTGGTGCAGCGTGTTGATCCGCATCCGCGCGTCCGACGACGCACCGTCGGCGCGCTGACGGCCGCCGGCGGACGTCTGCAGCGTGCAGGTACGGAAGGTCTCGATCAACGGATAACCGTAGACGGTGCCGATCAGGCCGGCGGCGCGGGCCAGCGCCGCGCGTCCTTCGTTGACAAGGTTCTCGTTGGTGCTCATCTCGTCTCCTTGATGTGTGCGGCGGGCGGACCGCAGTCCGCCGATCGCGGTCCGTCGATCAGGGTCCGCTAGTCGATGGTCACGCCGGTGCTGCGGGTCAGCTCGAGCGATACCGGCAGGTAAGCCTCGTAAGCGGCGCGCGCCTGCGCGGCCGTGCTGCCCAGCGGCTCGAGACCCAGGTCCAGCAAACGCTTGCGCACGTCGGGCTGCTTGACCACCTCGCCCACTTCCGTGCTCAGGCGCTGGACGATCGCGTCCGGCGTCCGGGCGGGCGCCAGCAGCGTGATCGGGCCGGTGATCGTGTAGATCAGCTCCTTGTAGCCCTGCTCGGCGAAGGTCGGCGTGTCCGGCAGCAGCGGCGATCGCGTCGGCCCGGTCATCGCGATCGGGCGCAGCCGGCCGGCGTCGATGTACGGCTTCATCGTCGCCAGCGAGCCGACGGTCAACTGGATGATGCCGCTGACCAGGTCGATGGTCATCGGCCCTTCGCCCTTGTACGCCGAGTGCGAGGTCTGCAGCCCATAGGTCTTGTCCATGAAGACCTGGAACTGGTGCGGCTGCGTCCCCGGCCCCCACGATCCGATCGTGAACTTGCCGGGCTGCTTGCGGATCAGCGCGAGCAGCTCGTCATAAGTCTTGGCCGGCACTTCGGGATTGACGACCATCACGGTGCGCGGCGTGACCACGTCCGAGATCTGGACCAGGTCGCTGCGCGGATCGTACGGCAGCGTCCGGTACAGCACGAGGTTCGACGTCAGCGGCGCCGGTACCGACAGCAGCAGCGTATGCCCGTCGGGCGCGCTCTTGGCGACATAGTCGGTGCCGATGATGCCCGCGCCGCCGCTGCGGTTCTCGACGACGACCGACGCGCCCAGCCGCTTGCTCAGATGCTCGGCCAGCATCCTGGCGACGATGTCGGTGCTGCCGCCGGGCTGGAACTGTACGATGATGCGCACCGGCTTGTTGCCGGGATAGTCCTGCTGGGCGAACGCGTTCCCCGCGCCCGCCGCCGCCGCCATCGCCGTACCCGCAGCCAGGCCCAGCAGCCGGCGCCGCCGCGCGAACAGGCGCTCGAGCGAAGGGCGCGCGTCGGCGCCCTGATCCGGACGAATGTCGATCAAGATGTCTCCTCGATGATGGGGCAGGCCGCATCGACGACCCGACCGCTGGGGTGCGGCGGGCGCGCTGCGGTGCAGCGTGGAAGATGCGGTGCGATCCGGACTACGATATCCGGCCGAGTCGAGTGAAATCTATCAACCGTGCGACACATTTGCGCATGTCGGTGCGGGACACCATGAACACGCCCATTCCCGGACACGAGATGACGGCCGAGAGTGCGGCCCCGCCGCCGACGACCGACGTGCTGCGCTGGAACCAGTTGCTCGCGAGCTGGCCCGACGAGGCGCGACAGGCGATCACGAGGGCCTCGCGCATGGCCCGCTATCGCCGGCGCACGCTGATCATGAGCCGCGAATCGACGTCGCGGGAACTGCTCGCCGTCGTGTCGGGCTGCATCGAGGTCGTCGCTTTCAACGCCGACGGCCGCCGGTACCTGAACGCGCTGCTGGGGCCGTGCAGCATCGTGCCGATCGTGCAACTGCTCGACCAGTGCTCGCGCAGCTACGACTACTACGCGCGCGAGGATTCGCTGATCGTCCACATCCCCCGCAGCGCGCTCGTGCTGCAGCTCGATCGCGACCCGGTGCTGTGGAAGACCGTCGCGCAACTGGCGATGGAGCGCCAGCGGAGCAGCGTCGCCGAACTGCGCGCGCTGACGGTCGGATCGACCCGACGGCGGATCGCCGCGATCCTGCTGCGGATGGCGCGGATCTATGCGCCGGACAGGTCGTGCGCGAGCATGGGGGCGGAGACGGACGCGATCGACGTCAACCTGGCGCAGCACGATCTGGCGGCGATGCTCTGCGTGTCGCGCCAGACCGTCAACAAGGAGCTGGGCGCGCTGGTCGAGGCGGGCGTGCTGCACATGGCGTACAAGCGGCTGACCATCATCGACGGCGCCCAGCTCGAACGGCTGGCGGCGGCGGAGTGATGCCCGGCCCTTGCCGCTGGTCCTACGCCTCCCCGCGCCCGCTGCCTACTCCCGGCCGCCGGGCCGCGACCTATGCTGTCCGTGAAGCAATCCTGCTTCGGGACTCGCGGGAGGAACAATCATGAACACGGTCAACACGGCATCCGGCGTCATTTCGTCGGACAGGGTCAACGGCACCAACGTCTACAACCCCGACGGCGAAAAGCTCGGATCGATCGACTGCCTGATGATCGACAAGGTCTCGGGCAAGGTGCGCTACGCGGTCATGGAATTCGGCGGCTTCCTCGGGATCGGGTCGGACCGCTACCCGCTGCCCTGGGAAAGCATGAAGTACGACGTCGGCCTTGGCGGCTATGTGGTCTCGGTGTCGCGGGAACAGCTCGAAGGAGCGCCGCGCTACGAGCAGGCCGCGGTGCCCGAGTACACGGACGAATACGGCCGCAAGGTCTACGACTACTACAACGTGCACTGGTACTGACCGGCCGCCGGAGCCGGAGCCGGAGCCGGAGCCGGAGCCCGGCGTCCGGCACCCGGCACCCGGCACCCGGCACCCGGCACCTCAGGCCGGCTTCTCATGCCCGCCTGTCACGCCGGCCCGTCAGCCCCAGCGCTCAGCGCCGCCGCTCAGCCCGGATGCGCGGTCAGGTGCGCGAGCAGCGCGTCGTCGACGACCGACGCCGAGTCGTCGGTCAGGAAATGACCGGCGCCCGGCACTTCGATGAAGCGATAAGGCCCGTCGACGAAACGGGCCGTCGCCTCGGCCGCCATCCGCCCGACCGTCGAATCGTCGCTGCCCCACACGTATAGCGTCGGCGCGCCGATCACCGGAAACCCGGGTTCGCGCATCGCCTGCGCCGACGCGCGATACCACTCGATCGCCGCCTCCAGCGCGCCCGGCGGTTCGAGCGTCGCGCAATAGGCGTCGATCGCCGACGCCGGCACGCGCTGATCGGCCAGACGCGCGCGCAGGCCGGCCATCCGGTCCTGCCGCATCGCCGCCGGCGCGGACGGGTCGAGCAGGCGCTGGTGGTGTCCGGAGCGCGCGGCCTGTTCGGGATCGTTGCGCATCGCCCACGCGAACGCGGCCGGATGCGGGCGCGACAGCACGGTCAGCGAGCGGATCCGGTCCGGCGCCCGCGCCGCCGTCATCCACGCGATCTGGCCTCCCCAGTCGTGCCCGACCAGATGGAAGCGATCGGCGCCGAACGCGTCGGCCAGGCCCAGCGCGTCGTCGACGATCCGATGGGCCGAATAATGCCCGGTCCCGAGCGGCCGGGCGCCCGGCGAATAACCGCGCTGATCCGGCGCGATGCCGCGAAACCCCGCACGGGCCAGCGCCGCGAGCGACTCGCGCCACGCGTGGCGGCACTGCGGAAAGCCGTGCAGCATCAGCACCGGGATACCGTCGTCGGGCCCGGCGACGTCGACGTCGAACGTCAGCGATCCGATCGCGATTCGTTGGCTTGGCATGGGAAAGCGCCTCCTGCGTTTCGCCCATTATCGTGAACACTCCGAGGGCTCGCCGTATGAAACTCGCCGCCGCGACCGGCGCGCCCGCCTTCGGCACTATCCCGACTATCCGCGCGCCGGAATTGGCGCGACACTGCCCGCTGCGCCCGCGCCCCGGACCGCCCCGACACGAAGGACAAGGAGACGCCATGTACCCCGGACATTACGCCGTCGCGCATCCCGATCGCGCCGCGTTCATCATGGCCGGCACCGGCCGGACGGTCAGCTACGCCGAATTCGAGGCGCGCTCGAACCGGCTCGCGCACCTGCTGCGCGCGCACGGCCTGAAGCGGCTCGACCACTTCTCGATCTTCATGGAGAACAACGACCGCTATCTCGAATGCTGCGGGGCCGGCGAGCGCAGCGGCGCTTACTACACCTGCGTCAATTCTTACCTGAAGGCCGACGAACTCGCGTACATCCTGAACAACAGCGAATCGCAGGTGCTGATCACGTCGACGTCGCGCCGCGCGGTCGCGGCCAAGGCGCTCGAATCCTGCCCGCGGATCAGGCTGGCGCTGCTCGTGCAGAGCGCGCCGGACGAAAAGACTTCGCCGGTCACCGACTCGCATCCGTTCGTCGATTTCATCGAGGCGACGTCGGCGCAGCCTTCGACGCCGATCGCTGACGAGGCGCTGGGCGTCGCGATGCTCTATTCGTCCGGCACCACCGGAAACCCGAAGGGCATCGTGCGCCCGCTGCCCGATGCGCCGCCGTCCGAACGGCTGCCGCTGTTCGACTTCCTGATGCAGTTGTGGAAGTACCGCGAGGACATGGTCTACCTGTCGCCGGCGCCGCTGTACCACTCGGCCCCGCAGGCGGCGGTCGGACTGACGATCCGGATGGGCGGCACCGTGGTCATCATGGAGCACTTCGACCCCGAGCAGTACCTGGCGCTGGTCGAGCGCTACCACGTCACCCACTCGCAGCTCGTGCCGACGATGTTCAGCCGGATGCTGAAGCTGCCCGATGAAACGCGCGGGCGCTACGACCTGTCGTCGCTGGAGATCGCGGTCCACGCGGCGGCACCGTGCCCGGCGCAGATCAAGGAAGAAATGATCCGGTGGTGGGGCCCGATCATCCACGAATACTACGGCGCCACCGAATCCATGGGCTTCACCGCCTGCAATAGCGAGGAATGGCTCGCGCATCGCGGCTCCGTCGGCCGCGTGCTGCTCGGCGAACTGCACATCCTCGACGAATCGATGCAGCCGTCGCCCAAAGGCGTGCCGGGCGAGATCTGGTTCAAGACCGCCACGCCGTTCGAGTACTTCAACGATCCCGACAGAACGCGGCAGACGCGCTCGGCCGACGGCACGATGAGCACGGTCGGCGACGTCGGCTACGTCGACGACGACGGGTTCCTGTACCTGACCGACCGCTCGACGTTCATGATCATCTCGGGCGGCGTCAACATCTATCCGCAGGAATGCGAGAACCTGCTGATCACGCATCCGAAAGTCGCCGACGCCGCGGTGTTCGGCGTGCCGAACGACGACCTCGGCGAGGAGGTCAAGGCCGTCGTGCAGGTCATGCCGGGACAGAAAGCGGACGAGGCGCTGGCGCAGGAGCTGATCG
This sequence comes from Burkholderiaceae bacterium, assembly GCA_047601745.1. Lineage (GTDB taxonomy): Bacteria > Pseudomonadota > Gammaproteobacteria > Burkholderiales > Burkholderiaceae_E > JAKPAM01. The sequence goes on from JASGIS010000001.1 coordinate 594,969, forward strand.
CCTTCTGCCAGGCGAACCTGGCCAAGCTCAAGTGCCCGCGCTCGATCGATTTCACCGACGAACTGCCGCGCCTGCCGACCGGCAAGCTCTACAAGAAAGCGCTGCGCGACAGATACTGGGGCGACAAGCGATCGCGGATCGTCTGACCTCGCCTTCCGCCTTCGGCCCCGCCGTTCCGCCCCCGGCCGCGTCGCGCGTCGACGCGGCCCACCGTTTTTTTCCACCTCAGGAGACATCCATGGCCGACAGGCTCGCAGGAAAGATCGCCGTCATCACCGGCGCCGCATCCGGCATCGGACGCGAAACGCTGGATCTGTTCGTCAACGAAGGCGCGCGCGTGATCGCGGCGGACATCCAGCAGGACGTCGGTGCCGAACTCGAGAAGCAGTATCCGGACGCCGTCCGTTTCGCGCGCTGCGACGTCACGCAACTGCCCGAGCTGAAGGCGGCGATCGACGCGGCGGCCGAGCACTTCGGCGGACTCGACATCCTGTTCAGCAATGCCGGCCGCGGCGGCTCGCCCGGCGGCCTGCCCGAGTTCGACCCCGAGGGCTGGGACCATACGCAGGCGCTGCTGCTGCGCTCGGTCGCCGCCGGCGCGTTCTATGCGCGGCCGCATCTGAAACGCCGCGGCGGCGGTTCGATCATCAACACCTCGTCGGTGTCCGCGCTGCAGGCCGGTTATGCGGCCCTCGCGTATTCGGTGGCCAAGGCCGGCGTGCTGCACTTCACGCGGGTGGCGGCGGCCGACCTGGCCCCTGAGAAGATCCGGATCAACGCGATCGTGCCGGGCTTCATCGCGACGTCGATCTTCGGCGCATCGATGGGCCTGGGCGCCGCCGAGACGGCCGCGATGCAGGCGGCCATCGCCGAGAAGAGCGGCATCGCCAACCCGATCGGCCGCGCGGGGGCCCCCCGCGACATCGCCGAGGCCGCGCTGTTCCTGGCCTCGGACGCGGCCGGGTTCATCACCGGCACGCACCTGACCGTCGACGGCGGCCTGACGATCGGGCCGCGCCACTCGTGGGACAAGACGGCGGTCGGCCCGATGGCCGCGGCGATGGGCCTGACGCTCGAACAGATGCAGGAGCTGCGCGCGCGCTACCGGCGCGACTGACCCGGGGCACGCTCCCGCGCGTGCGGGGGCGGCTCGATCCGGGGCGCGAACGACGATCGCCGCGCCAGGCCTAAGGTCGATCCGGCCGCGGGTTCACAGATTCTCAGGCGTCCGGATACCACTGCGCCAGCAACTGCGCGGCGGCCCGCACGCGCTGCGTGTCGCGGCCCCAGCGACGGTCGCCGGGCAGCTTGCGCAGCCAGCGCACGCGGCGCGCGGCCAGCGCGATGCGCTCGCGCACGGCCGGGTCCGCCTGCGCGAGCGCGACACGCCAGGCCTCGCCGGCGCCTTCGGGCCGGGAAACGGACAGCAGCAGCGCGGTCGAATGCAGATAGCTGAGCCAGTCGCGCGCCTGGCATTCGGCGATCGACAGCGTCTGGCCGGGATCGTCCTCGAAATCGATGAAACCGACCTCGCCGTCCGGGCAGTGGATCAGATTGCGCGCGAAGGCCTGGCTCAGGTACGCGCCCTGCGCGTGCACGACCGCGATCGCGTCCAGTCCTTCCTGCCAGGCCGCCAGCAGCGCCTCGGGGCCGCGGGCCGCGGCCTGCTCCAGCCATTCGTTGAAGACGACCGCACTGCGGCCGTCGCAGCCGAGGTCCGAGATCAGCAGCGCTTGCGGCGTCTGCGCCAGCACGTGCGGCACGCGCAGGCCCAGTTCGGCCAGCCGGCGCAGCCGCTGCGCTTCGATGGCGATCGCCGCCTCGCCGCCCGGGTTCGGCACCGGCGTCAGCGTGTCCAGTCCCAGCACGCGCGCGACCACCGCCAGCAGGCGGTAACCCAGAGGGCCGTGGCGCGGCCCGGCCTTCTTGAGCCAGACGCGCTCGCTGCCGAGGCGGTGGCTGGCCATGCTCGACTGTTGCTGCGGAAGCATGCGGAACACGAAGGCGTCGTAGTCTTCGTGTGCCGGCATGCGCTCGGTGACGGCCCGATCGCCACTAGGTAGCGGGGAGCGGGTCATCCGATGAACGGCGGTCGACCCCATGCAGGAAGCCTCGGTGGTGAGGTTCGAAAAAAGGCGGTCCCGGCGATTCGCCGAGATCCATACCCCACCGATGATCGGCCTTCTTCTTTGACAAATTGCTATCGATGACCGGCCGGCCGTTCGGCCACGCGCGCCCGGATCGCCGAACTCATCGAAAAGTCCAGGACCGGGCCGCCACCAGCGACGCCGCCGCGGTGCGCGATTCGACGTTCATCTTGCCGAACACGTGCTGCAGGTGCTTGTCGACGGTGCGCGGGCTCATGCCGAGAATCGACGCGACGTCGCGATTGGCCTTGCCGCAGACCACCCAGTACAGCACTTCGGCCTCGCGCTCGGTCAACTGGAACTGCCGCGCGAGCTCTGCCGGATCGGGCGCCGCCAGACGCCGGCGCAGCAGCAGCATGTGACCGGACGCGTCGCTGGACAGCCGCGTGACCCGCAGCGGACGGCCTGCGTGCGTGACCGGAATGCCCTCGTCATCCCCCCGTTCGCCGACCGGATCGCCGAGCCGGCGCACCAGCTCGTCGGGCATCGGCGCCTGCGCGCCCTGCGTGCCGAACCACTGCCGCGCGAGGTCGGACTCCCAGACGACCCGCCCCCGCGTGTCGACGAAGACGATCGCCTGGCCGCTGGCATCGATCGCCTGGCGCGCGCGCGTGGTCGCCCGCGCGTTGCGGACGTGCGTATCGATCCGGGCCAGCACCTCGGGCGGCTTGATCGGCTTGGTCAGATAATCGACGCCGCCGGCCCGGAAACCGGCCAGCACGTGATCGGTCTCGGTCAGGCCGGTCATGAACACGACCGGCACATGCGCGCTGAGCCGATCGGCCTTGAGCCGGCGGCAGGTGTCGAAGCCGTCGAGTCCCGGCATGACCGCATCGAGCAGAATCACGTCGGGCACCAATCGCGCGACCCGGTCCAGCGCTCCCTGGCCATCGGTCGCGACCAGCACGCGATAGCCGGCATTGTCGAGGGCCTCGTGCAGCATCGCCAGGTTCTCGGGGGCGTCGTCGACGATCAGCACGACGCCGAGCGGCGCCCCGCCGCGCTCGGCCGACTCCGGCTGGAGCGGGATCATGTGTCCTCCTCGCGAGTCTGTATCGCCGACAGCGCGCGCGCATAACCGGCCAGATCGAAACGCTGGACGAACTGACGCAGATGCCGCGTGAGCGACGGGTCGGCCGCCGCGGCCCGGTCCAGTTCGTCGAGCTTCTCCAGGATGCCTCGCACGTAGCCGAGTTCGCCGAGCTGCCGCAGCGACGACCAGGCGGCGCTCGGCAGCTCGGCGGCGAACGGCCGGTACGCGGCGCCGCCGCCTTCGCCGGACGCCGGCTCGTTCGCCGACCAGGTCAGCGCGAGCCGGGCCCGGATCCTTTCGAGCAGATCGTCGATCCGCACCGGCTTGACGAGAAAATCGTCGCGGCCGATGCCGACGTCGCCATGGTCATCGACCTCGAAGGCGTTGGCCGACACGATCAGCAGCGGCGCCTCGGACACGCCGCGTTCGCGCAACAGGCGGGCGGTCTCCCAACCGTCGATGCCCGGCATGTCGATGTCCAGCAGAATCAGATCGGGCTGCCGCTCGGCCGCCACGCGCAGGGCATCGAAACCCGATACCGCTTCGCAGACGTCGAAGCCCAGCGGCGCCAGCACGTCGCGCAGCAGCAGGCGATCGACATCGGTATCGTCGACGATCAGGATCCGCCGCCGCGGGCCGAGATAGGCGTCGATGCGTCGCGGCGGCGAGACCGGCGGCGGCAGCGCCGCGCGGGCGACGGCCGGCAGGAACAGACGCACGGTGAACGTCGAGCCGACGCCGGGGGTGCTGCGAAGGCTCAGCTCGCCGCCCATCAACTCGGCGAGCATGCGCGACACCGCCAGACCGAGGCCGACGCCGCCGGGCGCGCTGCCGTCCGCCCGCTCGACACGCTCGAACGGCTGGAAGATCCGCTCCCGGTCGGCGTCGGCGATACCGGGGCCGGTGTCGTCGATCTCGAAGACCGCGATCTCGTTGGCATGCGTGACGCGAAAGCTCACGCGGCCCCGCTCGGTGTACTTGACCGCATTGCCGAGCAGGTTCAGCAACAACTGGGCGATCCGCTTCTTGTCGCCGCGAACCGCGTCGGGCAGACGCGGCGCCGGCCGGAATTCCAGCCGGATTCCCTTGTTCTCGGCTTCCGGCGCGAAGATGTCGGCCAGTTGCGAGACGAAGGCGGGAAACGCGATCGGCGTGTTCACCAGCGCCAGCCGGCGCGTCTCGATCCGCGCGATGTCCAGCAGGCCGTCGATCAGCGACACGACATGGTCTCCGCTCTTGCGGATCACGCCCAGCGCGGCGCGCCGATGTTCGGGCAGACCGCTGTCACGCTCGAGAATCTGCGCATAACCGAGGATGCTGTTCAGCGGGGTCCGCAACTCGTGGCTGACGGTCGTGATGAAACGGCTCTTGGCCAGATTGGCACGGTCGGCCACCCGGCGCGCCTCCTGCAGTTCGCGATCGGTGACCTCGTGCGCTTCGATCTCCTGGCGCAGCAGGGCCGCCTGCCGGTCCGACTCGTCCTGCGCGACGCGCCGGCTGTCCGAAGTCAGCAGCAGCCAGCACGAGCCGATCGCCAGCACCAGCAGCACCAGCGCGAAGCAGATCTTGATCGCCACCAGGTTCCAGCGCGCCGGCGAGCCGGGCGCCAGCTCGAACAGGATGTGCGACTCCTGCACGACGACGAAAGACAGCACGAGCCCCAGCACCGATGCCAGCGCCGCCAGGTACACCAGATAGTGGACGCGTCGCCCCTGCAGGCGCCGCGTCAGGCCGGGAAGCAGGCGGCGCAGGCTTCGTCCGATCTGGCGGCTCAGGCTGGCCTCCTGAGGCTTGCACGAATCCTCGCAGCGCGCATCGAGCGAACAGCACAACGAGCAGATGTGGCACCCATAGGCCGGACAATGCCCCATGTCCTCGGACTCGTACGACTTTCCGCAGACGCCGCAGACCACGAGTTCACCGGGCGTGAAACGCATCGGCTCGCGCGCGATGTAGTACCTTCCCCCCGTCCACCACGCGATCAGCGGCGCGCTCGCGAACGCGACGCCGAAGGCGATCACGGTACTGAAGGCCCGCGCCGCCGGTCCGAACACGCCGGTGAACGCCATCAGCGACAGCGCGGTTCCCAGGCCCAGCGACACGAAGCCGACCGGATTGATGTCGTACAGGTAGGCGCGGCGAAACTCGATGCCGGGCGGACTCCAGCCGATCGGCTTGTTGATCACCAGATCGGCGACCAGCGCGCCGATCCAGGCGACCGCGAATTGCGCGAACAGGCCGAGGATGCCTTCGAGAACGTCGAAAATGCCGACCTCGATCAGCGCCATGCCGATCAGCACGTTGAACACCAGCCAGACCAGCCGCCCCGGATGCGCGTGCGTCAGCCGCGAAAAGAAGTTCGACCAGGCCAGCGAGCCGGCATAAGCGTTGGTGATGTTGATCTTCAACTGCGAAACGGTCACGAACAGGCAGGTGAACGCGATCGCCCAGGCCAGGTCGTCGAACACCAGCCGATAGCCGAGCAGATACATCTGCGTCGGCTTGACCGCCTCGCCGGGAGACAATCCCTGCCGGACCGCGATGAACGCGAGCATCGCGCCGCCGAGCATCTTGGCGCCGCCGACCAGGATCCAGCCGGGGCCGGCGGCGATCACCGCGGCCCACCAGCGCCGGCGCCGGCCCGGCTGCGGTTCGGGCATGAAGCGCAGGAAATCGACCTGCTCGCCCAGATGCGCGACCATCGATGCGACGACGGTCGCCGCGGCGCCGAACAGCTTCCAGTCGAAGTGGCCGTCGTTGATGCCGTACGACGCGTGCATCAGGCCGCCGAGTTCATCGGGCCGGCGGATCGCGACGAACAGGTACGGCAAGCCCAGCAGCGCCAGCCAGAGCGGCTGCGTCCACGCCTGCAGCCGGCTGATCAGCGTGACGCCATAAGTGACCAGCGGGATGATCGTCAGCGACGAGATCAGGTAACCGATCCATAGCGGAATGCCGAGACCCAGCTCCAGGCCGAAGGCCATGATCGCGGCTTCCAGCGAGAAGAAGATGAACGTGAACGACGCGTAGATCAGCGAGCTGAACGTCGAGCCCAGGTAGCCGAAACCCGAGCCGCGCGCGAGCAGATCGATGTCGACCGAATGGCGCGCGGCGTAGACGCTGATCGGCAATGCGGTCAGGAAGATGAAGACGCTGACGGCGAGGATCGCCCAGAACGCGTTGTTGAAGCCGAAATCGATGGCGATCGACGCGCCGATCGCCTCGAGCGCCAGGAAGGAGATCGCGCCGAGCGCGGTATTCGCGACGCGGAACTCGCTCCACTTGCGAAAGCTGCGCGGCGTATAGCGCAGCGCGTAGTCCTCGATCGTCTCGTCGGCGACCCAGGCGTTGTACTCGCGTCGGATCGGAATGATCCGCTGCGCCGGACGCGCCCGCGTCGCTTCCGCGGCGTCGGGATTCGAAGCGGGAATGGCACCGTCCATCGTCTGAAGCTTGCTGCGGCCGGACCGGCGGGCCGCCACGCGGAATCGCGTCACGCTGCCCCGTCCTTATCGGCCAGAGCAGGGTTAGCAAGATCCAGACCACGACGCATTGGCCGCGAACCCCGCTCGCTCAGGACGCCAGCAGCTCTCGCAACGCGTCGTCCAGCACCCGGATGTCGGCCGGGCTCGTTCCCGGGCCGCCGGCGAAATGTCCCCAGATCGTGTCGACGACGCGCAGCTCGGCGTTCGGCATGTGCCGGACCTCGAACTCGTTGTCTTCCGGCGGGAAGTACAGATCCGTCCTGGCCGGCATCACGATCGCCTTGGCCTTGATCGCGCCGAGCGCCTTCTCGAAATCTCCGCCGAACACCTCGTTGGCGCTGATGTCGCCGTTCTGCCAGGTCCACAGCATCGTCAGCAGGTTGTTCGGATCGCGGTTCAGGAACAGGCCCTCCCAGAAGCCGACCAGGAAATCCTCGAGCGACGCATAACCCATCTTCTCCAGATCGAGCCGGTGGCGATAGAAGGCCTGCGAGAACCCCCAGCCCGCGTACACGCGCCCGAACGCGCGCAGGCCCTTGTCGGGCACCGTGTCGTACCAGCCGTCCTTGAACGCGGCGTCGGCCGTCAGCGCGGCCTTCGCGCCCTCGAGGAACACGAAGTTGTGCCGCGAGCATCGGGCCGAGCCCTGGAACGGCAGGATGCGCTCGACCATGTCCGGGTACAGCGCTCCCCAATGGTAGGTCTGCAGCGCGCCCATCGACCAGCCGGTCACCAGCTTCAGCTTGCTGATGCCGAAGCGCTCGGTCACCAGCCGATGCTGCTGGCGAACGTTGTCGTACGCGGTGATCCGGGGAAAGCGCGCCGCATTGAACGGTGCCGGCGTATTGCTCGGCGACGTCGACAGACCGTTGCCGAACAGGTTCGGCACGATGATGAAGTACTTGCGCGGATCGAGCGCCATCGATTCGCCGATCAGCCATTCGTTCTCGTAGTGCTGGCCCGAGTACCAGGTCGGATAGACGATCGCGTTGTCCCTGGCCTCGTTCAGCGTGCCGTAGGTCTTGTACGCGAGCCTGGCGCCGCGCAGCGTCTGCTGGCACTGCAGCACGACGTCGCCCAGTTCGAACAGTTGATAGTCACTCATGATGCGCTCCGCGGGTCGAGAGGGATGGAGGGAAGGACACGACGACGATCGGCACGGTCAGGCCGCCAGCGTGATGGCGACGTCCGCCGGCCATTCGCAGATCACCGGCTGCCCGACGTCGACCGGCGACGCGAAGAAGCGCGTCTCCTCGACGTAGGCGACGAACTCCGGGGGCTGGGGCCGACTCAGGGCCACGCCGACTTTCATGTAGAGGCCCTGATACTCGAGACCGCTGACCGTGCCCCGCACCGCATTGGCCGGCAGCGCTCCGCCGTCGTCGGCGCGCACCGCGATCCGGTCGCGGCGCACCGCGATCGACATCGCGTCGCCAGCTCTCGAAATGCTGCCGTCGCCGGTGGCGGTGAAGGTCTCGCCGTCCGGACCGCGCAAGCTCACCGCGTGTCCGCCGGTCGTGGTCGCCGCCACGCGGGCGGGCAGCACGTTCTGGCCGCCGATGAAGCGGGCGACGTAAGCGGACGCCGGCCGCGCGTAGACGTCTCGCGCCGACGCCGATTGCGCGATGCGGCCGCGATCCATGACCACGACCTGGTCGGCGACGGCGATCGCCTCGAGCTGGGTATGCGTGACGTGGATGAACGTGATGCCGAGCTCGCGCTGCATCGCGCGCAACTCGCCGCGCATCTGCAGCCGCAGGAACTCGTCGAGCGCCGACAACGGCTCGTCCAGCAGCAGCACCTTGGGCCGCATGATGATCGCCCGCGCCAGCGCGACGCGCTGCTGCTGCCCGCCGGACAGTTGCGCGGGCAGGCGGTTCGCCAAGGCCTGCAACTGCACCTGCTCGATCACGCGGTCGGCCTCGCGCAGCCGCTCGGCCTTGCCGACGCCGCGCACGCGCAGCGAGAACGCGACGTTGTCGCGCACCGACAGATGCGGGAACAGCGCGTAGTTCTGGAACATCATCGCGGTGCCGCGATCGCGCGGCGAATCGCCGACGACGTTGCGCTGGTCGATCAGGATCGCTCCTTCGCTGGGCGTCTCGTGGCCGGCGATCATCCGCAGCATCGTCGATTTGCCGCAGCCACTGGGACCGAGCAGACAGCAATAGGTGCCGGGCTCGATCCGCAGATCGATGTCTTCGACGGCCGTCAGCCCGTCCGCATAGCGCTTGGTCACGCCGGCCAGCGTGATGCCGCCGCGCGCAGCGGTGCCGGACGCGTCGGACACCGGCGCGGCGGGCGCCGTGGCCGCCGTGGCCGCCGTGGCCGCCGTGGCCGCCGTGGCCATCGTCGGCGCGGCGGGCGCGCGGGCCGCGCCGGTCGACGAAGGGACATGAGTATGGGCAAGCATCGAGGCGATCCTCATTCGTATCGGAAATCGTTCGGCGGAACGCATCGTCGATCTCAGGCGGCGCCGTACCGCGCACGGCGCCGCTGGATCAGCACGATCGAGCCGAGAGCCAGCGCGATCAGCGCGAACGAGATCAGCGTGGTGACCGTGCCGAGCGCATAGATCGACGGCGTCGTCACGTTCTGCGTCATGCTCCAGATCTCGATCGGCACGGTGTTGCTGCCGCCGGTGGTCTGCAGCGTGCGGGCGAACTCGTCGTACGACAGCGTGAAGCCGAACAGCGCGACGGCGATGATCCCGGGCAGCAGGATCGGCAGCACGATCCAGCGCAGCGTCTGCCCCGCGGTCGCGCCGAGGTCGCGGGCGGCCTCCTCGTAGGCCCGGTCGAAGCGGCCGAACACCGCGAACGTGATCAGCACGCCGAACGGCAGCGTCCACGTCAGTTGCGCGCCGAGCGCCGACGTCAGCCAGCCGGTTTCCCAGCCGAACTGGTCGAACATCAAGCCGATGCCGATGCCCAGCACATAGCCGGGCGCGGTCAGGCTGACGACGACCAGATAGAAGACCAGCGAATCGCCGGGCACGCGGCGGCGAAATCCCATCCCGGCCGCGATCGAGAACACGACGGTCAACGCCATCACGAGCAGCGCCAGCGGGATCGAACGCGAGATCGCGCCGGCGATGTCGGCGCTCGTGCCCTGCCAGAGCTGGACGAACCAGTGCACGCCAATGCCGCGCATCGGGAACGACAACGCGCCGCCGGGCCCCTGGAACGACAGCACGTACATGCACAGCATCGGGCCGTACAGGAACGACACGTAGGCGGCGAAGACGGCCGCCAGCAGCCAGAAGGTCAACGGACGCTTCGGGGCGTCGGCGCGGCGGCGCGCGCGCCGGGCCGCGGCGGCCGAGATCGGGCCGGAGATCGTTGGTGCGGAGTTCATCGCTTACCTCGTGGCCAGCAGTTCCTTGCGCACGTCGATGAATCGCGAGGCGATCGCGATCAGCACCGTGAGCACGATCAGCAGCAGCACCGCGCTGGCCGCCGCATGGGGAAACAGCAGTGTCGAGACGTCGTCGTACATCGCCGAGACCACCGACGCGGAGCCGCCGCCGCTCATCACCTTGACGACGTAGAAGTCGCCCATCACCAGCGTGACGACGAAGATCGATCCGAGCGCGACGCCCGACCGGCACAGCGGCAGCACGACGCCGACCATCGTCTGCCAGCGGCTCGCGCCGGCGTCGGCGGCCGCCTCGAACAGCTTGCGGTCGATACGGCTCATCGCGTTGAAGATCGGCACGATCATGAAGATCGTGAACAGATGCACGTACGACAGTACGACCGCGAAATCGGAGAACAGCAGGAACTGCAGCGGCTGCCGGATCAGGCCGAGCCGCATCAGCATCTCGTTGACGACGCCGTGGTTGCCGAGCACCGGCAGCCAGGAAATCATCCGGATCACGTTCGACGTCCAGAACGGCACCGTGCAGACGAGGAAAAGGCCGATGGCGACGAGCCGGTCGCGAACGTGGAAGACCAGGAAGTAAGCGACCAGGTAGCCGATGACGAACGAGAACAGCCAGGTCAGCGACGCGAACTTCGCCATCTTCAGGTACAGCGACCAGGTCAGCCCCGCCGTCAGCACGCTGCGGTAGTTCTCGAACGAGAAGTCCGCGACCGTCTCGAAGCCGTCGGTGCGGAAGAAGCTGACGACGACGACGAGGATCAGCGGCACGATCATGAACAGCAGCAGCACCAAGGCCAGCGGCGTCAACTGCAGAGTGGTTCGAAGCCGGGGCGACATGGGATCAAGCCGCCTTGAACTCGTTCCAGCGCTGGACCATGTACTGGTTCTCGTCCATCACCGTGTTCCAGCACGCGATGTTCGAGAAGCGCTGCGCGAGCGAGCCGCCGTCGCGAACCGTGTCCGGCTGCGCGATCGGCTGGCCGTGCGAGCTCTTGATCACCTCGCTGGCCGGCTTGCCCAGATACCAGTAGTCGAACTCGGCCGGCGTCATGAACGCCTTGGCGGTCGCCGGCACCGGGCTGTAGTAGCCGTGGCGTGCGACGTAGGCGCCCTGCCAGCCCGCGTAGTACCAGTTCAGGTATTCGTAGGCGGCCTCGAGCTTCTTGCCGCTCAGGTGCTTGAGCAGTCCCATGCCGTTGCACCAGCCGCGGTAGCCTTCCTTGCCGTTCGGCTTGATCGCCACCGGCGCGTAGACGCAGGGGATGTTCTTCTCCAGCACCGCCGTCACCGCCGGCGACCACATCGACTGGATGAACACCTCGCCGCTGGCCATCAGTTCGACCGACTGCTCGAACGTGCTCCACGATGCGCGGAAATGGCCTTTCTTCTTCAGATCGATCAGCGCGGCGATCGTGATGTCGATCTCCTTGCGCGTCATGTTGCCCTTGTTGCCGTAGACCAGATCGCCACGGGATTCGAGCGCCTGCGCGGCGTCCATGATGCCGATGTTCGGAATGTCCAGGATCGCCGCCTTGCCCCGATATTTCGGGTCGAACAGCTCCTTCCATTCGCTGACTTCGTGGCCGACCTTGTCGGGGCGATAACCGATCGAATCCGCGTTGAACACCTGCGGCAGGAACGTCAGCCAGCGCTGCTGGCCGTCGACGATCTTCCTGGCGTCCGGACCGTCGGTGTACATCACTTCATACGGCGAGATCCCCTGACGGGAGATCTTGCGCCCCTCGTACTCGCCGGTCGTGAAGATCGGCAGGATGCCGTCGAAGGCCTTGATCTTCTGCGAGTCGATCCCCTGCAGGATCCCGCGGGCCATCGCGACCTTGACCTGCCAGCCCTCCATGTCGGCGATGTCCACGCTGTTCGGTTGCGTGACGAAACGCGTGATCGACGCCGACGTATCGAGGTTCTGCATCTCCACCTTGAAGCCCAGGTCCTTGGAGGCCTGCGCACCGATATCGCGCTGCACCGCGTACGAGACACCGATGTGGCGCAACGTGATGTCGGCGAATTCGCGCTTCAGGATCTGCGGGAAGCCGGTGATCGGCGTGCCGAGCGCGGCCGCGCCGCCGGCGACGGCCGCCGTTCTGAGCAGCGCGCGTCGCCCCGGTTCGGCGGGCTCGCGGGCGGTCGGGTCCGAGGACGAGAGCGGGGACGAGGCTTCCACGGTCGAATCTCCTGGTCGAAGAAGAGAAGAGGTCGTCGATATCGTGGAAACCAGTGTGAAGCGCACCGCGATCCGGCGAAATACGCTGAATCGCGCATGCGCGGCGGGCGCCCCCCGAGGCCCGGACCGAGGCGGACGGCACCGGTCCGGCTATCCGTCGAGTCTTGCCATCGGCGGTGATTCGCGCTAGATTGTCGACACTCTACTGCCCGGATCGCAAAAAAATCGCGAAGCGACCGGGATCTTTCCGAAGATTGTCAACACCATGAGTCAAGTGCTCGCTCTGCCCGGCGCCGCCCCGGTCGACGCCGGCACGCTGTCCGACCAGATCTTCCGGACGCTGCAGTCGGCGATCGTCAAAGGCGAGATCGCGCCCGGCAGCAAGATCTCCGAGCCGGAGCTGGCGCGCCGGTACGGCGTCAGCCGCGGGCCGCTGCGCGAGGCGCTGCACCGGCTCGAAGGCCAGAAACTGCTGGTGCGTATCCCGCACGTCGGCGCGCGCGTCGTCTCGTTGTCGCAGCAGGAGCTGATCGAGCTGTACGAGATCCGCGAATCGCTCGAGGGCATGGCCTGCCGGCTGGCCGCCGAGCGGATGGCGCCCGCGCGGATCGACGAGCTGCGCCGGGTGCTGCAGGCGCACGAGCGCGACGAAGCGTACCGGGCCGGCCGCGGCTACTACCTGCAGGAAGGCGACGACGATTTCCACTACCGGATCGTCCAGGGCAGCGGTAACCTGATGCTGTTCCGGATGCTGTGCGACGAGCTGTACCAGCTCGCGCGCATGTATCGCGTGCGGTTCTCGGCGCTGCCGAACCGGCCGCGCCAGGCCTTCGCCGAGCACCACCGTATTCTCGACGCCATCGCCGACCGCGATGGTGAACTCGCGGAAATCCTGATGCGCCGCCACATCCGCGCATCGCGTCTCAACATCGAAAGACAGATCGCGCAGGGAAACCTGCAGCGAAACGAGGCATGAATCTACAATACAAAAAGCCGCTGCCCGGCACCCGCTTGGACTACTTCGATGCCCGCGCCGCCGTCGAGGCGATCGCGCCCGGCGCTTATGACGGCCTGCCGTACACGTCGCGCGTGCTGGCCGAGAACCTCGTGCGCCGCTGCGATCCGGCGCTGCTGAACGACGCGCTCAGGCAGTTGATCGAACGCAAGCGCGAGCTGGACTTCCCGTGGTTTCCGGCGCGCGTCGTCTGCCACGACATCCTGGGCCAGACCGCGCTGGTCGACCTGGCCGGCCTGCGCGACGCGATCGCCGACAAGGGCGGCGACCCGGCCAAGGTCAATCCGGTCGTGCCGGTGCAGTTGATCGTCGACCACTCGCTGGCCGTCGAGTACGGCGGCTACGACCCGGACGCGTTCGCGAAGAACCGCGCGGTCGAGGACCGCCGCAACGAGGACCGCTTCCACTTCATCGACTGGACCAAGGAAGCGTTCGAGAACGTCGACGTCGTGCCGCCGGGCAACGGCATCATGCACCAGATCAACCTGGAGCGGATGTCGCCGGTGATCCACGCGCAGAACGGCGTCGCCTACCCCGATACGCTGGTCGGCACCGACAGCCACACGCCGCACGTCGACGCGCTGGGCGTCATCGCGATCGGCGTCGGCGGCCTCGAGGCCGAGAACGTCATGCTGGGCCGCGCATCGTGGATGCGGCTGCCCGACATCGTCGGCGTCGAGCTGACCGGCCGCCGCCAGCCCGGCATCACGGCCACCGACGTCGTGCTGTCGCTGACCGAGTTCCTGCGCAAGGAGAAGGTCGTCGGCGCTTACCTCGAGTTCTACGGCGACGGCGCGTCGAGCCTGACGCTCGGCGACCGCGCGACGATCTCGAACATGGCGCCCGAATACGGCGCCACCGCGGCGATGTTCTCGATCGACCAGCAGACGATCGACTACCTGAAGCTGACCGGCCGCGACGACGAGCAGGTCCGGCTGGTCGAGACCTATGCGAAGACCGCCGGCCTGTGGAGCGACACGCTGAAGAACGCGCAGTACGAGCGCGTGCTGAAGTTCGACCTGTCGAGCGTCGTGCGCACGCTGGCCGGCCCGTCGAACCCGCATCGCCGGCTGCCGGTGTCGGACCTGGCCGCCAAGGGCATCTCGGGCAAGGTCGAGAACGAGCCGGGCCTGATGCCCGACGGCGCGGTCATCATCGCCGCGATCACCAGTTGCACGAACACCAGCAATCCGCGCAACGTGATCGCCGCCGGCCTGCTGGCGCGCAACGCGAACCGCGCGGGCCTGACGCGCAAGCCCTGGGTCAAGACCTCGCTGGCGCCCGGATCGAAGGTCGTCGAGCTGTACCTGGAAGAAGCGGGCCTGACGTCCGATCTCGAAAAACTCGGCTTCGGCGTCGTCGCGTTCGCGTGCACGACCTGCAACGGCATGTCGGGCGCGCTCGATCCGAAGATCCAGCAGGAGATCATCGACCGCAAGCTGTACGCGACCGCCGTGCTGTCGGGCAACCGCAACTTCGACGGCCGGATCCACCCGTATGCGAAGCAGGCGTTCCTCGCGTCGCCGCCGCTGGTCGTCGCCTACGCGATCGCCGGCACGATCCGCTTCGACATCGAGCAGGACGTGCTCGGCGTCGATGCGCAGGGTAAGGAAATCCGCCTGAAGGACATCTGGCCGACCGACGAGGAGATCGACGCCGTCGTCAGCCGGTCGGTCAAGCCCGAGCAGTTCCGCAAGGTCTACACGCCGATGTTCGGCATCCGCGACGAGCGCAAGGCCGTCAGCCCGCTGTACGACTGGCGCCCGCAGAGCACGTACATCCGCCGCCCCCCTTATTGGGAAGGCGCGCTGGCCGGCGAGCGCACGCTGCGCGGCATGCGGCCGCTGGCGGTGCTGCCCGACAACATCACGACCGACCACCTGTCGCCGTCGAACGCGATCCTGCCCGACAGCGCGGCCGGCGAGTACCTGGCGAAGATGGGCCTGCCCGAAGAGGACTTCAACTCGTACGCGACGCACCGCGGCGATCACCTGACCGCGCAGCGCGCCACGTTCGCGAACCCGCAGTTGTTCAACGAGATGGTCCGCAACGAGGACGGCAGCGTCCGGCAGGGATCGCTCGCGCGCGTCGAGCCCGAGGGCGAGGTGATGCGGATGTGGGAAGCGATCGAGACCTACATGAACCGCAAGCAGCCGCTGATCATCGTCGCCGGCGCCGACTACGGCCAGGGCTCGTCGCGCGACTGGGCGGCCAAGGGCGTGCGGCTGGCCGGCGTCGAGGCGATCGTCGCCGAGGGCTTCGAGCGGATCCACCGCACGAACCTGATCGGCATGGGCGTGCTGCCGCTCGAGTTCAAGCCGGGCACCAACCGGCTGACGCTGGCGCTGGACGGCACCGAGACTTATGACGTCGTCGGCGAGCGCAAACCGCGCGCCGACCTGACGCTGGTCGTCCATCGCCGCAGCGGCGAGACCGTCGAAGTCCCGGTCACCTGCCGGCTCGACACCGCCGAGGAAGTGTCGATCTACGAGGCCGGCGGCGTGCTGCAGCGCTTCGCGCAGGACTTCCTCGAAGCGTCGGCCGCCGGCGCCGACAAGAAGGCGGGCTGACCCGCGGAAAGCGGGCCAGCCCCGCGGAAGGCGGCTCGGGCCGGCACCGCCGGCTCGAGCCCGGAACCCCGACCCCCGACACCAGGATCTTTCGATGGCATTCGCACCCCAAGTCCGCATCCCCGCCACCTACATGCGCGGCGGGACCAGCAAAGGCGTGTTCTTCAAGCTCGCCGACCTGCCCGAATCCTGCCGCGTGCCCGGCGCGGCGCGCGACGCGCTGCTGATGCGCGTGATCGGCAGCCCCGATCCTTATGGCAAGCAGATCGACGGCATGGGCGGCGCGACGTCCAGCACCAGCAAGACCGTCATCATCGGCCCGGCCACGCAGGCCGGTCACGACGTCGATTACCTGTTCGGACAGGTGTCGATCGACCAGAAGTTCGTCGACTGGAGCGGCAACTGCGGCAACCTGTCGGCGGCGGTCGGTCCGTTCGCGATCCGCAACGGCCTGATCCCGGCAGACCGGATCCCCAGGGACGGGATCTGCACGGTGCGGATCTGGCAGGCGAACATCCGCAAGACGATCGTCGCGCACGTGCCGATCACCGAGGGCCAGGTGCAGGAGACCGGCGACTTCGAACTGGACGGCGTGACCTTCCCGGCCGCCGAGATCCAGCTCGAGTTCATGGACCCGGCCGAGGACGGCGACGGCGGCTCGATGTTCCCGACCGGCCACCTGGTCGACGAGCTCGAGGTGCCCGGCGTCGGCACGTTCAAGGCGACGATGATCAACTCGGGCATCCCGACGATCTTCATCGAGGCGAGCGCGCTCGACTACCAGGGCACCGAGCTGCAGGACGACATCAACAACGACGCGGCCGCGCTGGCCCGCTTCGAGACGATCCGCGCTTACGGCGCGGTCAGGATGGGGCTCATCAAGGACGTCGCCGAGGCGGCCGCGCGCCAGCACACGCCGAAGGTCGCGTTCGTCGCGCCGCCCAAGGCCTACACGGCGTCCAGCGGCAAGGCGATCGGCGCCGGCGACATCGACGTGCTGGTGCGCGCGCTGTCGATGGGCAAGCTGCATCACGCGATGATGGGCACCGCATCGGTCGCGATCGCGACGGCGGCCGCGGTGCCGGGCACGCTGGTCAACCTCGCGGCCGGCGGCGGCGAGCGCGAACAGGTCAACTTCGGACATCCGTCGGGCACGCTGCGCGTCGGCGCCAAGGCGCAGCAGGTCGACGGCGAATGGACGGTGACCAAGGCGATCATGAGCCGCAGCGCGCGCGTGCTGATGGACGGCGGCGTCTGGGTGCCGCGCGAAGGGTTCTGAAGCGAATCGACTCTGGCAAAGCGCCTTGTGGAACGCACGTCATTGTTTGCCGCCACATGATGAATTGCCTATAACAGGCGAAGAGCTTCTCGCCATGCTAAAGCCTGTCTATCATATGAAGAGAAATTCTCCATCATATTCGAGACAGGCCACTACATGGACGCACAAGCGCGAGCGGGTCGTTACCTCCGCCAGCCCACCGGCTACCGGGCCTTTTCGCCAGCCCCCTTGCCCCCGCATCCGCCCCTGAACCTCGGCGGGGAGATCGCTTCTCTGCTGTCCACTGCCGACCGCGCCCTGGGCCGTCTCGACGGATCGGTCCTCACACTGCCGAACCCGGACCTCTTCGTCTTCATGTACGTGCGCAAAGAGGCCGTGCTCTCGAGCCAGATCGAGGGCACGCAGAGCTCGCTGCAGGATCTGCTCTCCGCCGAGGCGCAGCTATTCGATCTCGGCCTGCCCCGCGACGTCGACGAGGTGTTGAACTACGTCCGCGCCATGAATCATGGCCTGGACCGGCTGGATCAATTGCCGGTGTCGGTACGCCTGATTCGGGAGATTCACGCCAAACTGATGGAGGGCGTGCGAGGCGGCCGGTTGCAACCCGGTGAGCTTCGAACCAGCCAGAACTGGATCGGCCCGGCGGGTTGCACGTTGGCCACCGCCTCCTTTGTACCGCCGCCGCATCATGAGGTCCCGCAGGCGCTGAGCGACCTCGAGCGCTTCTTGCATGCACCCGACAACCTGCCCCCACTCATCAAGATCGCACTGGCCCATGTGCAGTTCGAAACCATTCACCCGTTCCTGGATGGCAACGGGCGGGTCGGCCGCCTGCTCATCACCTTTCTGCTGACCGAGTGCGGCGTGCTGCACAAACCCGTGTTGTACTTGTCTCATTACTTCAAGCGACACCGAGAGGCTTACTACGACCATCTGCAAGCCGTTCGCGAGCGCGGAGATTGGGAAGGTTGGCTGGCGTTCTTCCTTCGCGGCGTCATCGACGTCGCCGGCGAAGCGGCCGGCACCGCACGCAACATCCTGCTATTGCGTGAACAGCACCGCAGTACGATCACCGAGCACCTGGGACGTGCCGCAGGCAACGGCCACCGAGTGTTGGAGTCACTATTCGATCGACCCATCGTCTCGGTGGCCAACGTGCAGCAGATGACGGGCACTACTTTCGCGGCCGCCAATACGTTGGTGTCGCGACTGGTCAGGCACGGTGTACTGCATGAGATGACTGGCTATGCGCGCAATAGACGCTTTCGCTATGCGCCCTACATCGCGCTGTTCAACGACGAGCCATCCGACAAGCCCGTCTGAACCGCAGCGCGCGCGTGCTGATGGACGGCGGCGTCTGGGTGCCGCGCGAGGGGTTCTGAGCGGCCGATCGCGGCGGAGCGGCAACACGCTTCGCCGTCCATCGGGGCAGTCGGCGCGGTCCTCGCGGGCACGCGCCGCGTTCGGCGGCTCGACCGGACAATGACGGTTGCGATCGGTCTGCGGCGATCCGGGCATCCGGGCTCCGGTCCCGGCGGCCGAGGCGCCGTTCGTCGAGTCGCTGGAGCCCATGCAACGAAAACGTCCCGAGCAACGCCTGCCTCGCGGTCTGGCCAAGCTGCTGCCGGTCTGGCTGCTGCTGGCCCTGCTGTGGCCGTTGCCGCCAGCGCTGGCGTCGTCGCCGGTGCTGACGCTGGACGCGTCGGCGAGCCGCTTCGAAGCCTGGGACGTCGCCCGGGTGCTGATGGATCCGACGCACGCGCTCAAGCTCGGCGACGTCATCGCCCGTCGCGACGAGTTCACGGTGCCCGACGTGCCGCGCGCCAACTTCGGGCCGAATCCGCAGACGATCTGGCTGCGCGTGCCGGTCCGCGCGGCCATCGACGAGCGCTGGATCTTCGAGCTCGACTACCCGCCGATCAACCGGGTCGAAGCCTGGGTCGTCGAAGGCTCGACGGTGGCGGTCCATGCGCTGATGGGCAGCGACATCCCGGCGCAGGACCGCCCGATCCGATCGCGTTCGCACGTGTTCTCGCTGGATCTGGCTCCGGGACCGATCCACGAGATCTACCTGCGCATCGATAGCGTGACCTCGGTCGTCACGCCGATCCGCCTGCACCGCGAAGCCGCCTTCGTCGAGTACGAATCGCTGCGGATCCTGCTGCTGGGCCTGATGTTCGGCGTCATGCTGCTGTTGATCACGATGACGCTGGTCAACGGCTTCAGCATGCGCGATCCGGCGTTCCTGCACTACAGCATCCTGCTGATCGGCGTCACGATGTTCTTCATCGCCCTCTCCGGGCTCGGACATCAATTCATGTGGTCGACGCAGGCCGGCTACCTGGAAAAGATCAGCCCGATCAGCGCGCTGATCGCGTTGACCGGCGTCAGCGGCTTCATGATCTGCGCGCTGGACATGCGCGAGCGCAGCCCCCGGATGACGCGCTGCCTGCAGCTCATCCGGCTGTGCGCGTTCGTCGCGCTGCTGGGCACGATCGTGGGCCTGCTCGGCTATCGTCAGGCGTCGACCGCGACGACCCTGCTCGGGCCGATCGGCATCGTGCTGGCGCTGACCGAGTCGGTCCGGCAGGCGCGCAACGGCAGCCGGATGGCCTTCTACATGGCGATCGGCTGGGGCGCCTACGCGGCCGGCTCGCTGTCGTTCGCGCTGCTGCTGCGCGGGCTGCTGCCGGCCGGCCTGCTGACGCAGAACCTGTTCCCGCTCTCGAGCATGATCGAGATGTTCGCGTGGATGCGCGTGCTGTCGATCCGGATCGAAGCGCTTCGCCAGAGTGCCGACCGGGTCGCCGCCGAGAAGCAGGCCTTGTACGCGCTCGCCCATACCGACGTGCTGACCGGCCTGCTGAACCGCCGCGGCCTGGTCGCCGCGATCGAAGCCGCGCTGGCCAGCGACCGGCCCGCGTTCGCCGTCTACCTGATCGACCTCGACGGCTTCAAGGCCGTCAACGATCGGCTCGGCCACGAAGCCGGCGACGATACGCTGGTCCATGTCGGCCGCCGGTTGCGCGCGGCGCTGCGCGACGACGACATCATCGCCAGGCTGGGCGGCGACGAGTTCGTCGTGCTGGCGGCCGGCATCGGCGACCAGGGCACCGCCGAAACGATCGGCCGCAAGATGCTCGACCTGATCCGCGAGCCCTTCGCGCTGTCGGATCGGCGGACCGCGAACGTCGGCGCGACGATCGGCTTCGCGCTGGCGCCGCAGGACGGGACCCGTCCCGACGCGTTGCTGCGCGCGGCCGATACCGCGATGTACGCGGGCAAGCACTCGGGCCGGCAGTGCATCCGGCGCGCGAGCCCTGCCGCGGCGGAGCTGGCGCACCAGGACTGAGGCCCGCTCACACCAGGATCGAACCCTGTCGAGGCGCCGGGATCAGCGTCGAACCTTCGATGCGGGTCCGGCCGGCTCGACCAGGATCGCGCGGAAATCGTTGACGTTGGTCAGCGTCGGCCCGGTGACGACCGAGTCGCCGAGCGCCTGGAAGAAGCCGTGCCCGTCGTTGCCGTCCAGGCTCGCGCGCGGGTTGATGCCCAGCGCCCACGCGCGCGCGATCGTGTCCGGCCGCAGCAGCGCGCCGGCGATCTCCTCGACGCCGTCGACGCCGTCGGTGTCGCCGGCGATCGCGTGCACGCCGGGCAACCCGTCGAGCGCGACCGCCAGCGACAGCAGGAACTCGACGTTGCGCCCGCCCCGGCCGCCGCCGCCGCCGCCGCCGCCGCCGCCGCCGCCGCTGCCGCTGCCGCTGCCGCGGTCGCGGTCGCCGCCCAGCGTCACCGTCGTCTCGCCGCCCGACAGCAGCACGCACGGCGGCGCGAACGGCTGCCCGCGCCCGGCGACCTGCCGCGCGATACCGGCCATCGTCGTGCCCAGTTCGCGGGCCTCGCCCTCGAGGCTGTCGCCGAGGATGTGGGCCGGCAGTCCCGCGTCGCGCGCGACGGCGGCGGCCGCCTCGAGCGCGATCTGCGGCGCGGCGATGATCCGCGTCTCGCTCGCGGCCAGGCGCGGATCGCCGGGCTTGACGCTTTCGGCGTCGTCGCGGCGCAGCCAGCCGGCGACCGCCGACGGCACGTCGATCCGGTAGCGAGCGATGATCGCGCGCGCGTCGTCGCGGGTCGTCGGGTCGGCCACCGTCGGGCCCGATGCGATGTCGATCGGATCGTCGCCCGGCACGTCGGAGATCAGCAGCGTCAGCAGCCTGGCCGGCGCGCAGCGCGCCGCGAGCCGGCCGCCCTTGATCGCCGACAGATGGCGGCGCACGCAGTTCATCTCGCGGATCGTCGCGCCGCTGGCGAGCAACGCCTTGTTGACGGCCTGCTTGTCGGCCAGCGTCAGCCCCGGCGCGGGCGCGACCAGCAGCGACGAGCCGCCGCCCGAGACCAGCGCGATGACGAGGTCGTCGGCCGTCAGGCCGTCGATCGCGTCGAACAGCCGCCTCGCGGCCCGTTCGCTGCCGGCATCGGGCACCGGGTGCGCGGCCGACAGGATCTCGATCCGTTCGCAGCGCACCTCGTAGCCGTAGCGCGTGACGACGACGCCTTCGAGCGGGCCGGGCCAGTTCGCTTCGAGCGCGCGCGCCATCGCCGCCGAAGCCTTGCCGGCGCCGATGACGATCGTGCGCCCGCGCGGCGGCGCCGGCAGGTGCGGCGGCACGCAGCGCGAAGGCTGGGCGGCAGCGATCGCCGCGTCGAACATCCGCCGCAGCAGGTCTTCGGGATCGAGGCTCATTCCGCCATGGTAGCGGCTCCGCACCACGCGCTGCGCTTATCATGACGCCCCATGGCGTTTTCCCTCGAGGACGCGCGGCCCGATCCGGCGAGCGATCGGGCGCAACAGCGCGCGACACGGATCATCTTCTTCATCGCCGGGCTGGCCGTCGCGGCCTGGGCGCCGCTGGTGCCCTTCGCCAAGGCGCGCACGCACCTGGACGACGCCGGCCTGGGCCTGCTGCTGCTGTGCCTGGGCGCCGGTTCGCTGCTGGCGATGCCGATGGCCGGCGCCTGGGCCGCCCGCAGCGGCTGCCGCCTCGTGCTGCGGATCACGTCGCTGATCGTGTTCGCGACGCTGCCGCTGCTGGCGTCGATCGACGCGCCGCTGGCATTGGGCCTGGCGCTGTTCGTGTTCGGCGCGTCGATCGGCGCGCTCGACTGCACGATGAACGTGATGGCCGTACAGGTCGAACGGCAGGCCGGCACGCCGATGCTGGCCGGCATCCACGCGTGGTACAGCGTCGGCGGCCTGGCCGGCGCGGCCGCGACGACGATGCTGCTGAGCGCGGGCCTGTCGCCGCTCACCGTGACGCTGGCCGTCGTCGTCGTATTGCTCGCGCTGTACGCGCTCGCCGCGCCGTACTGGCGCGACGAACGCGCGCCGCGCGACGGGCCGGCGTTCGCGCGGCCGCGCGGAGTCGTCTGGCTGATCGGCTTCGCCTGCCTGGTCAGTTTCCTGGCCGAGGGAGCGATGCTCGACTGGAGCGCCGTGCTGCTGGTCGAGGACAAGGGCATGGCGCCGCGCCACGCCGGCGCCGGTTTCGCGCTGTTCTCGGTCGCGATGACGGCCGTGCGCCTCGGCGGCGACGCGCTGATCCGGCGCTGGGGCCTGGTCCGCAACGTGGTCGCCGGCGCGATCGCCGCCGGCGTCGGCCTGCTGCTGACCGCGTTCGCGCCCGGCCCCGCCAGCGCGGCACTCGGTTGCGCGATCGTCGGCGCGGGCGCCGCGAACGTCGTGCCGGCGCTGTTCTCGCTGGCCGGCCAGCAGACGGCGATGCCGGCCAGCGTGGCGATCCCCGCCGTCACGACGCTCGGCTACGCCGGCATCCTGGCCGGGCCGGCGCTGATCGGCTTCGTCGCGCACGCCAGCAGCCTGCCACTGGCGCTGGCCGGCGTCGCGATCGCGCTGTCGGGCGTGGCGCTGCTGGCGCGCCGCCTGCCGCGCTGACGCTCGTCCCCGCGGATCGCGCGCCACCGAAGGCGAACGAAACCCGGTGGTAGCATCGGCGGGCGTTCCGACCCCCCAACGAGCCCCGAGGAGACCATCGATGGCCAACCAGTTCTGCCAGATCACCCGCGAAGGACACCTGACGACGATCACGCTGAATCGTCCCGAAGTGATGAACGCGCTGCACTCGCCCGCGCACTTCGAACTGTCGAAGGCGTTCGACGATTTCGCGGCCGACCCCGAGCAGTGGGTGGCGATCGTCACCGGTGCCGGCGACAAGGCGTTCTCCGCCGGCAACGACTTGAAACACCAGGCGTCGGGCGGCGTCATGGATCGCCCGCCCACCGGCTTCGCGGGCCTGTCGCACCGCTTCGACCTGAACAAGCCGCTGATCGCCGCCGTCAACGGCGTCGCGATGGGCGGCGGCTTCGAGATCGCGCTGGCCTGCGACCTGATCATCGCGTCGGACCGCGCCGTGTTCGCGCTGCCCGAACCCAACGTCGGCCTGGCCGCGCTGGCCGGCGGGCTGCACAGGCTGCCGCGCGCGATCGGCCTGAAGCGGGCGATGGGCATGATCCTGACCGCGCGCCGCGTGACGCCGCAGGAAGGCGTCGAGCTGGGCTTCGTCAACGAGGTCGTGCCGCACGCCGAACTGATGAACGCCGCGCGCCGCTGGGCCGAGCAGATCCTGGCGTGCAGCCCGATGTCGATCCGCGCGTCCAAGCAGGCGGTGATGCGCGGGCTCGACGAGACCGTCGAGATGGCGCTGCGCCATCAGCTCGAATATCCGGCGGTGTCGGCGATGCGCGCGTCCGAGGACTTCATCGAAGGGCCGCTGGCGTTCTCGCAGAAACGCAAGCCGAACTGGAAGGGCCGCTGAGGGAGGGCCTGCATCGAAAACGCCGGCCGGCCGCGCGTCAGCCGGGCGGCGTGTACGCAGTGCCGTCCGCCAGCAGCCGCTCGATCTCGCCGGCCGAATAACCGTGCGCGGCCAGCACCTCGCGCGTATGCTGGCCCCGCGCCGGCGAGGTCCCGCGCGGCGACCCGTTGGCGGGTTCGGCGATCCCGGGAACCGCGGGCACCGGCGCCGGCTTCGGGACGCCCGGCTGATCGAGCCACTGGATCGTGCGCGTCGCCTTGACCTGCGGCTGCTCGATGAACTGCGCGTACGCGTTGATCCGCTCGTGCATGATCTGCGCGCGCGTCAGCGCCTCGTCCAGCGCATCGCTGGTGCGCGCGGCGAACTGCGGCCGCAGGATCGCGTACAGCGCGTCCTGGTTCGCGAAGCGCTCGGCCCGCGTCGCGAACCTCGGATCGTCGGCCGCCTCCGGCATGTCGAGCAGCACGCACAGCTTGCCGAAATCGCGATCGTTGAACGCGACGATCGACATCCAGCCGTCGGCCGTCCGGAAGTTGCCCTGCGGCACGCCGCCCGGACGGATCGTGCCGCCCTCGAAGTGCGACTGCATCAGCCGGATCGACTGCAGCGCGCAGGCGGACTGCATCAGGCTGATGTCCAGGTAGCGGCCCTCCCCGGTCGCACGCCGCGCGTACAGCGCCGCCGACAGCGCCTGGAACGCGTACAGCGCCGTCGCCATGTCGACGACGATGACCGGCATGCGCATCGGCACGCCATCGGCACCGCGGTTCTCCATCATCAGCCCCGTGTATGCCTGCAGCACCGGATCCATCGCCGGGCGTTCGGCCAGCGGCCCGGTCTGGCCGAAGCCGGAGATCGACACGTAGACGATGCCCGGCCGGCGGGCGCTGACGGCCTCGTGGCCGAAGCCCAGGCGCTGGACGACGCCCGGCCGGAAGCCTTCGATGAAGACGTCCGCATCGTCGATCAGCCGGCCGAGCGCCTCGCGGCCGGCGTCGGTCTTCAGGTCCAGCGCCACGCTGCGCTTGCCCAGGTTGCCGACGATCGAGAACGCCGTATGGTCGCCGTAGCGCGCACCCAGCCCGCGCGACCAGTCACCCTCGCCGGTGGTCTCGACCTTGATGACGTCCGCGCCGTACTGCGCGAGCAGCATCGTGCAATACGGACCGGCGATGCCCTGGCTCAGGTCGACGACCTTCAGGCCGGCATAAGGGGTGGCGTGGCTGACGATGGGATCCGGACGCATGGCGGTACTCGATGTGGCGGCGGTCGACGGATGACCAACTTAGCACAGCCCCCTGGCACTGCCGCCCGCTTCGATACGATGGAACTGCGCCGGCACGGCCGCCTGTTTCGATAACATGCGGAAAAGACCATAGGAGACGAACGATGGCAGGCGTGTCGGAGGAACGAGACGGAGCGGTGGGCATCCTGACGCTCGACGAGCCCGCGACGCTGAACGCGATGACGCCCGACCTGCTCGAGGGTCTGGCGCGGGCGATCGCCACGATGACCGGTGATCCGTCGATCCGGGCGCTGGTCCTGACCGGGGCGGGCCGCGGCTTCTGCTCGGGACAGAACCTGAAGGTGGCCGGCCTGTTCGCGGACGGCCTCGTCGACGGCGTCATGAAAAGCTACTGGCCGACGTTCAAGGCGCTGCGCGAATGCCGGGTTCCGGTCGTGGTCGCCGTCAACGGCGTCGCGGCCGGCGGCGGCTTCAGCCTGGCGATGGCCGGCGACTTCGTACTGGCCGCCCGCTCGGCCACGTTCATCCAGGTGTTCAGCCGGATCGGCCTCGTTCCCGACCTGGGGTCGACGTGGATGCTGCCCCGGCTGATCGGCCGCCAGCGCGCGCTGGAGTTGATGATGCTGAACGAGCCGTGCCCGGCCGAACGGGCCAAGGCGCTGGGCATCGTCCGCGAAGTGTTCGACGACGCCGAGCTGATGGCCGAGGCCCGCGCGTTCGCGCAGCGGCTGGCCGAAGGACCGACCCGCGCGCTGGTCGCGACGCGCCAGCTTCTCGAACAGGGCGAGCGCGCGACCTACGACGAACAATTCCTTCGGGAGCTGCAGGTCCAGAGCGAGTTACGCCAGGGCCACGATGCGCTGGAAGGCCGCGCCGCGTTCGTCGAGAAGCGCAAGGCGCGGTTCGTCGGGCGGTGAGCCGGGTGAGCCGCGCCCGCCGGTCTATTTTCTTGTACAATAAAACGTACAATAAAGGATCGACCGATGGACGCAATCTCCTACTCCAGCGCCCGCGCGAAGCTCGCCGATACGATGGATCGCGTGTGCAACGACCACGAACCGCTGATCATCACGCGTAGCGGGCAGCAATCGGTCGTCATGCTGTCGCTCGAAGATTTCAACGCGCTCGAAGAAACGGCCTACCTGCTTCGCAGCCCGTCGAACGTCAAGCGGCTTCTCGCCGCGATCGAGCAGTTGAACGGCGATCGAGGAGTCGAGCGCGAACTGATCGAATGAGGTTCGTGTTCTCGGAAGCCGCCTGGGAAGACTATCTGTACTGGCAAAAGCAGGACAGGCGGATGCTCGAGCGGATCAACAAGCTGATCACCGAAACGGCGCGGGATCCTTTTTCGGGCATCGGCAAGCCCGAGCCCCTGAAGCACGCGTTGTCCGGCTACTGGTCGCGCCGGATCTCGGACGAGCACAGGATGGTCTACAAAGCCGAGGCGGATGCGCTGCTGATCGCCCAGCTTCGCTATCACTATTGAGACCCGGGCCAGTTCAATCGAAGATCGAGCCCTAATCGTTCGAGTGCAGGGCGGTGTTCAATCCCGTCCAATGCCCGGCGGCCGTCGGGATCGCCTCGACCGCTCCCGACTGGCTGTTGCGGCGAAACAGCAGGCCCGATTGGCCCGACAACTGCCGGGCGGCCACGACCGTGCCGTCCGGCAGCCGGACCTTGGTCCCCGCGGTCACATAGAGACCGGCCTCGACGACGCAGTCGTCCCCGAGCGAGATCCCGATTCCCGCGTTCGCGCCCAGCAGGCTGCGCTCGCCGATCGCGTTGCGATGCTTGCCCCCTCCGGACAAGGTTCCCATGATCGAAGCGCCGGCGCCGACGTCCGAGTTCCGGCCGACGACGACGCCGGGCGTCACCCGCCCTTCGATCATCGACTCGCCGAGCGTGCCCGCGTTGAAGTTGACGAATCCCTCGTGCATGACCGTCGTTCCGCTCGCCAGGTGCGCGCCCAGCCGGACGCGGTCCGCATCGGCGATCCGCACGCCCGAGGGAACGACGTAGTCGGTCATCCGCGGAAAACGATCGACGCTCGGCACCGACAGATGGTGGTCCTCGCCGCTGGCCGCCGCGCGCAAGGCATCCACCCGCGCGGGGAACACCGGCCCGGCCGAAGTCCAGGCGACGATCGGCAGCAACGTGAAGATCCCGTCCAGATTGATCCGGTTCGGCGCGACGGTCCGCTCCGACAGCAGATGCAGGCGCAGATAGGCGTCTTCGGTCGACCCGGGCGGCAGATCCAGCGATTCGATCGCGCAGGTCACCGGCTCTCCGCGAATGAAGCCCAGCCTGGCCGCCAGACAGCCTCTGGGCAGCGAGCGGTTCGCCGAAGGAAACCACGCATCGATGGTCGATCCCGATTCCACGTCGACATAGCGATGGCCGTGCCGTTCGATCCGCATGGGGGCTCCTCGATGGTGCTAATGGTCGGCCCCCGAATATATCCACATCGGCACCGTCCTGCCCGCCCGTGAGAAACGCTTCAAGCGGGCGGCCCGTCCGGCGCGTCGCTCCGTTGCTGCCATAGTGCCAACAATTCGACAGCGCTCGACGGCTGCGTATCGAACAACCGAATACCGGCCGGAAAAACGAACCAAGGCTGCGCACTACGCACCCACTGGTGGGCGACCGGGACGAGGCCGGTCGGTTGATCGAGCGTGCCCGGCTGAACGACGATGACCGACGGGCTCTTGCCCGGCTCCCCCCACAAGCGCGTACCGCAGGCGCCGCACATCCGGCCGGCTTTCGTTCGCCCGCCGTCGAGAGCGGCAACGTAACGGACCGGCTCGCCGCGTAGGACCTGCAAGGCCGTCCGCTTGACCAGCATCGAAAGCGCCTGCGCACTGCCGGTCCGACGCTGGCAGTCCGTGCAATGACACGCGTAGACGGTCAGCGGTGCATCACTGATTCGATAGCGGATCGCCCCGCACAGGCATTGACCTTCGTAGATACCTGTCATTGGCTTCGTCTCCTGGTGCGTGTCACTCACCGTGGGTCGAGACGCGCGCGCTGTCCGCTCAGGAACGCGTCGAGCCGTCCGACCGACGGAAGCGGAGCGCGTACGTCAGCCGCCTGTCGGCGGCTCGACGAGCGCCCCATGCCGGATCAGCAACTCTCGCAGCACCGATCGATGGCAGTGGTTCTCGTCCTCGCAATAGCAGCCGACCGAGAAATTGGTCTGCCGTGACAGCACGGCCAGCACGTCGAGCGTGCGCGCGACCGCCGGTTCGGCCATCTCGGATCGATAACGGCGCTTGAACGCCTCCCATTGCGCATCGGTCCGCGCGTGCTGGGCGAGCTTGACGGTGTCGGGGCTCGGCGACAGTTCCGGATACCAGACGTCGTACCAGTCGCCCGACGCGAACTCGCTCTTCGGTACCCCGCGCGGCGGCCGGCGCACGGTACCGATCCGCGTGCCTTCGTCCGCGAGCCTTGCCGTTCCGAGCCGCACGACACGCACGACCATGGGTCGCGCCCTCCTTGTCTTCCGATCCTTATCGTCGATCGCTCGACGCTAACCCGGGATCCTCACCGGCAGCGACGTGTAGCCGTGGATGAAACACGAGCGGGTCCGCTCGGGCTCGCCGACGACCTCGACGACCGGATGACGTTTGAGCAGCTCTTCCCACAGGATCGACAACTGCAGTTCGGCCAGCCGATTACCGACGCAGCGATGGATGCCGAAACCGAACGACAGGTGCTGGCGGACGCGCGGCCGGTCGATGATGAACGCATCGGGATTCTCGATCACGGTCCCGTCGCGGTTGCCCGAGATGTACCACATGATGACCTTGTCGCCCTTGCGGATCGTCCGGCCGTGCATCTCGATGTCCTCGACCGCCGTGCGGCGCATGTGCGCGAGCGGCGTCTGGTAGCGGATGATCTCGGACACGGCGCTGGGGATCAGCTTGGGGTCGTCGCGCAGCTTCTGGTACTCGCCGGGGTTCTGGTTCATGAACAGCATGCCGCCGGTGATCGAATTGCGCGTCGTGTCGTTGCCGCCGACGATCAGCAGGATCAGGTTGCCGAGGAACTCGTGCGGCTGCATCGTCCGCGTGGCCAGCGAATGCGCGAGCATCGAGATCAGGTCGTTGCCGGGCGGCGCGTTGACGCGCTCGTTCCACAGCCGCGTGAAGTACTGCAGGCACTTCATCAACTCCTGCTCGCGGCGCTCCCAGCCGGCGACGTCCTTCAGATCCAGCGGCGGCGTGACGGCCACGTCCGACCAATAAGTAAGCAGCTTGCGGTCCTCGAACGGGAAGTCGAACAGCGTGGCCAGCATCTGGGTCGTCAACTCGATCGAAACCTTCTCGACCCAGTTGAACGTCTCGCCGACCGGCAGGCTCTCGATGATCCTGATCGCCCGCTCGCGGATCAGCCCCTGCAGGTTGGCGAGATTGCCGGGCGCGACGATCGGGCTGACGGTCTTGCGCTGCTCGTCGTGCTTGGGCGGGTCCATCGCGATGAACATCGGCTTTCGCATCTGCGGCGGCGCGTCGGTCAGCGTGATACCGCCGAGGCTCGACTCGGACGAGAACACCCGATGGTTGGTGTCCACCGCCATGATGTCGTTGAAGCGCGTGATCGACCAGAACGAGCCTTGCAACCCGTCCCGACGGTAATGGATCGGCGCCTCGCGGCGCAGCCGGGCCAGATACGGCCAGACGGTATCGCTTTGGAACAGCTCGGGATCGGACAAGTCGATCTGGTCGAGCGGCACCGAGGCCGCACGCAAACGGGCCTGATCCATCAGGCTGTGATCCATCGGGTGTCCCCTTTTTTTTACGAACTGTTTCGTTGACGATCGCCGGCGCGGCAAGGCTGGGCGCCACCACGCGGTGCGGAACCAGTGTTCCACGCAACGGGACCGCTGGCAATCCCGAACGGTGCGCAGCGACGACCGCGCGCAGCGGAATGCGCTCGTTGCCCGGCGGCCACGACGCGCCGACCGTCCATCGGACGCCGACACCGCTGGCGCCGACGCTCGCGCCCGAAAGGGGCGAGGCCGCCAAGATTCCGCGGACGAGCGTGGGCACTGTCCCATGCCGTGCACCGAACCCGCGCCTCGACAGAACAGATCGGGTCGGTGACCAGCCAACAACGACGACGGGCGAAAGCCCGCCGGCTGGGGGAAGTTCGCCTCAGCGCCACGGAGAATCCGCATGGCCACGACCTCATCGACGACACACCGACTGCTCCAGACCGACCACGCCGACACGATGGCGTTGCCGCGGGGCGCCACCACCCGCTTGCCCGCCCGGGCCGGCCACACGTACCGGGTCGTGCTCGGCCAGCCGGGCACGGCCGGCGACGCG
Organism: Burkholderiaceae bacterium; assembly: GCA_047601745.1. Classification (GTDB taxonomy): domain Bacteria; phylum Pseudomonadota; class Gammaproteobacteria; order Burkholderiales; family Burkholderiaceae_E; genus JAKPAM01. The sequence goes on from JASGIS010000001.1 coordinate 625,476, forward strand.
CAATCGGCGCTGGCCGACGACGTGATCGCCACGCGCCGCGGCAAGGCGCTGCACCTGAGCTATCCGGACAAGACCGAAGCCGTCTTCGACGACTTCTTCGAGGCCTGCGCCGACGATCGCTGCACGGTCGAACTGCCGGCCGACGACAAGGCCGCCGCTTACCGCCTGTCGGGCGGCAGCCCGCAGGGCGTGGCGGCCGGCGAGACCGGCCAGGTGCTGTACGCGCACGGCGAACAGGCCACGGTGACGAGCCTGATGCAGGGCCAGGGCGTCGCTTATGACGGCGGGCCGCTGGCCGGCCTCGATACCGCCGCCGGACATTCGACCTACGTACCGCCGGTCGACCGCGGCATCGCCTGGCCGTGGATCGCCGGTATGGGGATCGTCGGTGGCGGCCTGGCCGCCGCCAGCGGCGGGAGCGGCGGGGGCAACGGTCCGGCAGCCGACGGCCAGAACAATGGCAACGGCAACACCGACGCCGACGGCAAACACGACGCTCCTCCCATGGTCACCAGCACGATCGTCGGCCAGGTCACGGGCCCGGTGATCGCCGGGCACGGCCTGAAGGCGACCGCCTACGGCGCCGACGGAACCGCGCTGGCATCGACCGACGTCGCGGCGGACGGCAGCTTCACGATGGCGATCGCGCCGTCGTCCTACACCGGCGCGGTACTGGTGCGGGTCGTCGACACGTCGGCGGGCCCGGACGTTCGCGACGTCGCGACCAACACCGATCTCGACCTGGACGCCGACCTTCGCGCCGTCACCGTCATCACCGAGCCGGGCACGCATCACGTCAACGTCAACGCGCTGACCGAACTCGCCGTCCGCGACCTGGGTCTGGCGGGCGGGAACGACGGCGCATCGGCCACCACGCTCGGCGCGATCGATGCGGCAGCCGTACAGGCAGCCAACCGGCAGGTGGCCCATGCCGTGGGCCTGGGCCAGGATCTGGTATCCGGTGACGCGCCCGCGGCGATCGCGATGGCCGATGGCAGCCCGAACGCCGGCGCCAACGATTATGGTCGGCTGCTGGCCGCGATGTCCGGTGCCGGGAGCGGATCGTCGACCGACGCCGTGCTGGCCTCGCTGACGGGCAGCGCCGGTCCGGACGGCCTGACACCCGCCGCGATCGCCGTGCTGGTCGGGGGGGCTTATCAGGTCACCGGCAGCGCGCAGACGCTGGTCGATCAGATCTCGGACCTGTCCCATACGCCGGTCGGCGGCCTGAACACGATAACGATCGATGACGTGGCAGTGGACAACATCGTCAATGCCGTCGAAGCCGGCGCGGGCGTCGCCGTCACCGGCACGGCCGACAGCAACGCTTCGATCGACGTCATCTGGGACGGCCGCACCGAAACCGTCACCGCCGATGCCAACGGGGTATGGACGGCCAACTTCGGCCCGAGTTCCAGCAACCCGATTCCGGCCGACGGTGCGTGGACCATCGTGGCGACCACCGGCGGATCGAGCGCGGCTCGCGGCGTCATCGTCGACACCGTCGGCCCGGCTGCTCCCGCTGCACCGGTCGACTATCGCGACGACGTCGGCAACGACACCGGCCTTCACATGACGAGCGTCGTCACCGACGATCCCACCCCGGGCATCAATGTCGGCACCAACCTGCCCAACACACCGGTGCTGTACGTCGACGGCATCAAGGTCGCCGCCGTGTATGACCCGATCACCGGCACGCTGACCCCGAACACCGCCCTCGCCGACGGCCAGCACGCCTTCACGTACGCGAACACCGATGCGGCCGGCAACGAAGGCATGCAGAGCGGGCCGCTGTATGTCGTGACGGTCGCCGATGCGCTGGCGCTATCGCCCATGGCGACGATCGTGACGGGGGACGGCACGAACGCGCCCCTGACCAGCCCGAGTTCGCCGTCGATCCTGGTCGGCGGAGACGGCGACGACGTCCTGCGCTCGGATCACGTCAGCGCGCTGTACGGCGGCAACGGCAACGACGTCTTCGAGATCGGCCAGAACCTGATCGACGCGCTGGACGTCGATGCCACCACCGGAGGCGTCGCGCCCGGCGACGACCTGGCGCGGATCCACGGCAACGGCGGCACGGATACGATCAGACTGGCGGGCGACGGCCTGATCCTGCATCTGCCTTCGATCCTGGAGACCGGTCCGGCGTTCGGCGCCAATCACAGCGATGTCTCGGCCAATCGCATCACGAGCATCGAGATCGTCGACCTGACCAACCAGGGCGGGGCGACCAACACGCTGCTGCTCGCGAGCGCGGACCTGCGGCTGATCACCAACGACGAGGGCGGCGGCCAGCACACGCTGCGCGTGACCAGCGCTAGCGGCGGCACCGTCGATATCTGCGACGACACCAACACGAACGGCTGGACACAGGGCACCAACGTCACCGAAACCGCCCCTGCCGGCGGCGGCAGCATCACCTACCAAGTCTGGAACCACGATACCAGCAACACCCATCTGCTGGTTCAGACGGGCATCACGGTCGTGTGACGCAAGGGCCTGTTCACACCAGGGTCGAGCCCACGCCGACGGGTGAACAGGCCCTGGTCTCCACCGGTGGCCGGCGATCAATCGATCGCCATCACCGGCATTCGCCGGACCCAGACGTGCCCGGTCCGCACGTCGAAGATGATCTGGCGGTGGCCGGCGCCGAACAGGCTTTCGGCGCTGACCGGCAGGCCATGCAGGCGCAGCAGCTCGCGCGCCGCTTCGCCGTTCTGCTGGCCGACCGCGCGATTCGCGGCCACGCTCCCGCGGCCGGGAAACATGTCGCCGCCGCCGAAGACCTTGGCGACGCAACACCCGATCTCGACGTGACGGGCCCGCAGGCCGGCGACCATCAGCCCCAGCGCATCGCGGCCGTAGCGAGCGTCCGGCTCCCGCCTGCCGCCCGACGGCGCCTCGGGCAGCAGGAAGTGCGACATCGCGCCGATCCGCCGCTCGGGCTCCCACAACGTGATCGACACGCACGAGCCCAGCAGGGTCCGGATCCGATGCCGCGCATCACCGACGAAATATTCGCCGGGCTGCAGCAGCACGTCGACGAAGCGCGGCTTGCTCACGCCGGCCGCCGTTCAAGCAGGTTTGCGATAGACCGATACGGCAACCTGCTCGAGCGGTGCGTCCAGGTCGCTCAGGCTCTCGGAATGTCCGACGCACAGGTAGCCGCCCTTGCGCAGCGGCTCGACGACGCGGCGAACGACTTCCCGCTTGGTCTGCTGATTGAAATAGATCATCACGTTGCGCAGGAACACCAGGTCGAACTCGCCCAGGCTCGGCAGCGTCTCGTTCAGGTTGGCCATCCGGAACGACACGCGCCGGCGCAGCTCGCGGACGACCAGCAGCGAATTGGCGTGCTCGCCGTGGCCTTTCAGGCAGAAGCGCTTCAGGTAGGCCGGCGGCAGGTTGGTGGCCCGCTGCAACGGGAACAGGCCGGTGCGCGCCACCTTGACCACGCGGCTGCTGATGTCGGTGCCGACGACCTCCCACGGCCGCTCGCCCAGGCAGTCGGCCAGCACCATCGCGGTACTGTAGGCCTCCTCGCCGGTCGAGCTGGCCGCGCTCCAGACGCGGAACGGGCGCGAGCTCGCCGCCGCTTCCAGCGCCAGCTTGCGCAGCAGCTCGAAGTGCTTGGGCTCGCGAAAGAAGTACGTTTCGTTGGTCGTCAACAGATCGACGGCGGTCTGCGCCTCGTCTTCTTCGCCGGACCGCTGCAGCAGCTCGTAGTAGGCGCCGAAGCTCGCCACCTCGCGCGCCTTCAGGCGCTTGGCCAGGCGCCCGGCCACCAGCATCTTCTTGCCGGGCGGCAGATGGATGCCCGCCGCCTTGCTGATGAACTGCTGGAAGCAGGCGAACTCGCGATCCGTCAACGTATTCATCGGAACAGGATCCGTCATGCCGGGGGAATGGATCGCGCGGTCAGGCAACGAGGGATTCGGCCGGCAACGCCGCCTGGATCCGGTCGATGTCGAGCAGGGCGCCGACGTCGAGCAGCATCACGAACCGGCCGTCGATCCTGCCCATGCCCTGGATGAATTCGGTGCGCACGCGCGCGCCGAACTTCGGCGGCGGTTCGATCTGCGCGCCATCGATCTCGAGCACCTCGTTGACCGCATCGACGACCAGCCCGACGACCTGGCGCTGCGCCGTCTCGCCGGCCGCGGTCTCGATGATCACGATGCAGGTGCGCTTGCCGACCTCGCTCGCGCCGCGGCCGAACCGCGCCTGCAGATCGACGACCGGCACGACCGCGCCGCGCAGGTTGATCACGCCGCGCACGCTTTCCGGCAGCATCGGCACTTCGGTCATCGCCCGGTACTCGATGATCTCCTTGATCGACAGGATGCCGATCGCGAACACCTCGCCCCCGAGCATGAAGGTCAGGTACTGTGTCGGCTCGACGGCCGACGGCGCGCCGACGGCGAACGACGCCGGCGAGCGGCCGGCCTCCTGCATCGCGTGATTCATCCGCGTTCCTCGATGATTGCTATCCGTCGCCCTAGCCCGACGACGCAAGGCGACAGGCTAAGAGAGAATCGAGCGATCGGGCGGTCGATGTCGATGGACGGCGGATGCCGCGTTTCCTGCGGCGGTACGAGGACGCGGGACGCGCGGCGGCGGTGCGCGCAGCTCAGAATCTGTGAACGAATCGGACGCGGCCGAGCGGCGCGTCAGGGCGGTTCCGATCGAGGCGCGAAGCGCAGCCATATCGCGTGATATGGCGAGCATTCGCAACGACGAGCGGGACCGTCCTGGCGCGACGAGCGGTCGTGGCTGGTTCGTTCACAGATTCTCAGAGGGTGTATCCCAAATCAATACCTCGTGCGTTGATCGATTTAGAATGGATCAACGCGGGAGGTGTCGATTGGAATCGAAGTTGCAAGTCAAGCGAGGTCCGGGACGCAAGGCGCTGCTCACGTCTGAACATGGCGTGGTCCTGGCTCAGATTGCGCAGGAACTGCCGCGCTCGTCGCTGGACGAGTTGACGCGCGAGTTCAACCGCCGCTGCAATCTGAACGTGTGCTCGGCCACCGTGCGCAAAGCGCTCAAGCAAGCGGGCATCACGCGCATCAGGCCGATTCGCAAGCCTGCCGTACGTGCAGCGGTTCAAGGCGGCGCACCGATTCGCGTGGGCTACACCGAGCGGCACCGCCGCCAGGACGGCGCCAGCGGCCTGAACACGGACCTGACCGATGCCGAGTGGGCGCTGGTCGCCGACTTGTTCGAGCGCCACGGTGGACGCGGTGCGCCGCCCACGCATGAGCGACGCGCGCTCGTGAACGCCTGCTGCTATGTCGTGCGCACCGGTTGCGCCTGGCGGTTGCTGCCCAAGTCGTTTGCCCCCTGGCGCGCGGTGTACAAGGCGTTTCGCGGCTGGGCGCACGCTGGAACCTTCGAGCTGATGCACGACCGGCTGCGTCAGCAATGGCGCGATCGGATCGGACGCACACCTGACCCGAGCGCCGCCATCATCGATGCGCAGAGCACCCGCAGCACCGCTCAGGGCGGCGACACCGGCTTTGACGCCGGTAAAAAGGTCAAGGGGCGCAAGCGCCACCTGGTCGTGGACACGCTCGGGTTGCTGTTGGCCGTGACGATCACCGCCGCCAGCGTGCAGGACCGCGACGCGGCCGGACCGGTCGTGGCCTTGGCCTGCGCCAAGGTCCCCGGCCTCAAGGCCCTGTTCGTCGATGCGGCCTATGGCGGCCGATGTGCCGAAAACATCGAAGCGACTCACGCCATCGCGGTACACATCGTGCGCCATCCCGGCAATCGCCGCACCGGTACCTGGCAGACCGAGCAGCAGCCTCTGTGGCCCGAGGTCCTCACCAAGGGCTTCGTCGTGCAACCCAAGCGCTGGGTCATCGAGCGCACCCATGCTTGGAATGAGCGCGCACGTCGTCTTATCGCTCACCACGATCGGTCCCAATGGGCTCCGCTGGCCTGGGTTTGGCTCACCGAAGCGCGTATCCTCGCTTCTAGGCTGGCGCAACCTTTCATTTAGGAAACACCCTCTCAGTGCGAGAACAGTACCGGCAGCGTCATCGTCCGCAGCAGCGTCAGGCTGGTGCCGCCCATCAGCAGCTCGCGCATCCGCGAGTGGCCGAAGCACCCCATGACGAGCAGGTCGGAATCGTAGTCGGACGCGCGCGACAGGATCTCTTCGCCGATGCCGATCTCGGTCGGCACGACGTGCAGCTCGACGTTCAGCCCGTGGCGCGCCAGATACAGGCTCAGGTCGGCGCCGGGCGCCTCGCCGTGGCGGCCGCTGCCGTCGGACGGATTGATGACGAGGACGTCGACGTGCCGGCACGCCTTGAGCAGCGGCAGCGCGTCGCTGATCGCGCGCTGCGATTCGGGCGTGGCGCTCCAGGCGATCAGCGCGCGTTCGAACGGCTTGACGTACTGGCCCGAATACGGGACGAACAGGACCGGGCGCCCGCCGCTCATCACGAGGTCGACCAGCGCGTCTTCCGGATACGAGGTCGGCTGCGGCTTTTCTTCGGGCTGGCTGACGACGATCAGGTCCGCATAGTGGGCCTGCCTGCGCAGGACGTCGGCCGGCTCGCCGCGGCCGACCCGGGTCTCGAACGAGCGCAGGCCGTAGTCGCGCGTGCGTTCCTCGAACGCGCTGCACCACTGCTTCGCCACTTCGTCGCGGTTGTCGTGGAACGTGCGGGCGACATCCTGAGTGAAGGCCGACGAGAGCCCCTGCGGCAGGTCGATCGGCCGGATGTTGGCCAGGGCGACCAGGTGCGCCTGATGCTGCAGGGCCAGCGCTCGCGCCAGTTCACAGCGGTTGTCGTTCAGTGTCGTGTCGTCCAGCGTGACCAAGATCGTTCCCAGGCTCATCGTGCTCCTCCGTGCGTGGTAAGACGAAATCGTGCCGAGGGACGAACGCCATCGGCCTTCCCCTGCAACTTAGGTCAGCGCCGCGGACGGCGCCTTGCGCCCGATCAACGGGCCATCACCGGGTATCGGACGCTTCAGGTGCCGCAGAACGTCCGGTAGCGGGCGGTGACGGCCGCCGGCGCCGGCTCCGCATACGGAGCGAGCGCCGGGTCGTCGTCGAACGGACGCCGCACGGCGGCCAGCAGCCGATCGAACGGCCCGAGATCATCGTCGTCCGACGCCGCCGCCAGCGCGTGCTCGACCTGGTGATTGCGGGCGATGATCCGCGGATTGACCGCCCGCATCCGCAGCGATCGCCGCGCCGGGTCGCCGACGCCCGCCGCATCCTCGGCCGCGCAGGCCGCCCGCCAGCGAACGAGCCACGCGTCGAGCGCACGCGCATCGCCGACCCGCTCGCGCAGCGGCGCCTCGTCGCCGTCGGCCGCCGCCGACAGCCCGCACCAGGCCTGCGTGAAATCGACCGCATTGGCGTGCAGCAGCGCCAGCCAGTCGTCGGCCAGCGCCGCCGTCTCGGCACCGCCCGGCCCCGCCAGGCCGAGCTTGGCCCGCTGGCCCTCCCTCCACCGGTCGTCGTACCAGCCGGGAAACGCGTCGATCACCGTCATCGCGTCCTCGACCGCTCGCCGGAGCGCGTCGTCATCGTCGCCGCCAGCGATCAACGGCAGCAGCGCCTCGGCCAGGCGCGCCAGGTTCCAGCGCGCGATCAGCGGCTGGTTGCCGAACGCGTAGCGACCGGCGGTATCGATGCTGCTGAACACGGCGCGCGGATCATAAGCCTCGATGAACGCGCACGGGCCGTAGTCGATCGTCTCGCCGGACAGCGTCATGTTGTCGGTATTCATCACGCCGTGCAGGAAGCCGACGTTCATCCATCGGGCGACGAGCGACGCCTGCCGCCGGGCGACCTCGCGCAGCAGCGACAGGTAGCGGTCCGGCTCGCCGGCCAGCGCCGGGTCGTGGCGCGCGATCGCGGGGTCGTGGCGCGCGATCGCGTAGTCGGCGACCTGCCGCAGCACGTCGAGCCGGCGCTGCGCGGCGAAGTACTGCAGCGTACCGACGCGAAGGTGGCTGGCCGCCACGCGGGTCAGCACCGCGCCCGGCAGCCGGCGTTCGCGCTGCACGGGCTCGCCGGTCGCGGCCACGGCCAGCGCGCGCGTCGTCGGAATGCCCAGCGCATGCATCGATTCGCCGATCAGCGCCTCGCGCAGCATCGGTCCGACGGCCGCCTTGCCGTCGGCACCCCGCGAGAACGGCGTGCGGCCGGATCCCTTGAACGCGATGTCGCGGCGCGCGCCGTTCCGGTCGACGAGCTCGCCGAGCAGCAATGCCCGGCCGTCGCCGAGCTGCGGCGAGAAACCGCCGAACTGGTGCCCGGCATACGCCTGCGCCAACGGCTGCGCCCCGTCGGGAACCTGGTTGCCGGCGAAGATCGCCGCGCCTTTGGGCGAATCGAGCGCGACCGGATCGAGGCCGAGTTCATCGGCCAGCGCGCGATTGAAGAACAGCAGGCGCGGCGCCCCGACCGCTGCCGGTTGCCACGACACGTAGGCCTGCGGCAGTTCGCGCGCGTAGGTGTTGTCGAAAGCGAAGTGCGTCATCGTCGGACTCGGGCTTGACCGACAGACAGTATGGGCGCAAACACCGCATGCTGCCGAGCCGCCCCGAGCGAGCGCCCGGGACAGGGCCGGCTTCAGACGGTTCCGCCGCCTTCGATGATCGACCCGAACTTGACCCAGCGCTGGCCGTCGAAGCGTTGCAACAGCATCTGCTTGAGCGGACGGTGATCGGTCGGGCTGGTATTCAGCTTGATGCCCGGCAGCAGCATCGGGTTCTCCAGATCGCGCAGGTTGTTGGCCTGCGCCATGATCTGCTTGCGCGAGAAATCCCCGTTGCACTGCTGGAGCACGTGCGTCATCACCATCGCCGTCATGTAACCATAAGCGTGCAGCGATTCGTCTACGTGGGCGTCCGGCATCCACTTGGCCATGAACGCGCGATACGCTTTGAGGCCGGGATCGTCGGCCAGGCCGGGGTCGGTGATGTCCTTCAAATAGGTCGTGCTCAGCACGCCGGTCGAGCGCTCGGCGCCGGCCGGCAGCAGCACGCTCTGCACCGACGACACGCCGGTGGCGATGAAGTGCATGCCCTTGAAGCCCAGATCGTAGGCCTTGCGGATCACCATCGCGCCGAACTTGCCGGTGACGCCCGAGATCAACACGTCGGCAGGGCTGGACAGCAACTGGATCAGCACCGAATCGAGCGTCGGATCGGTCACCTCGTACGAGGCGGCGCGCACCTGCGCGTCATAGCGGGACCCGAGCACGTCCCGAGCGCCGGCGATGTAGTCCCGGCCGAAGTCATCGTTCTGATAGACGATCGCGAACTTCGCGTTGGGGTTCTCCTTGAGCACATGCTTCATCGACACCTGGCATTCGACGCGGCCGCTGGGCGCGTACGGCATCGACCAAGGAAACGTCTTGTAGTCGGCCCACTTGTCGCCGTTGACCGCCAGGAACAGGTGCGGCACGCCGCGCTGGTTCAGGTACTTGACGATCGCCGAGTTGGGCCCGGTGCCCAGGTTGCCGAACATGAACGCGATGTCGTCCTGCTCGACCAGCTTGCGCGCCATCTCGACGGTCTTGGACGGATTGAAACCGTCGTCGTAGAACAGGAAATTGATCTTGTGCCCGGCAACGCCGCCCTGCTCGTTGACCATCTTGAAATACGCGGCCTGGGCGCGCGCCGCGGCTCCCAGCGCCGAGACCGGTCCGGACAGCGACGTCGTATTGCCGATGCGCAGCTCGTTGGCGCCGACACCGGGCAGCGACTGCGTGCGCCCCGCGCGCGGCCACAGCGCAGCGACGCTGCCGGCCGCCGCGCCGGCGACGAAGGTCCGCCGCCCGGCGTCGAGGATTTCGGTGCCGGCCGACGAGGCCTCGCCGGATGACTGCGGTTGTCTATGCATGGTCTTCGCCCTTGTTCGATCGGATCGGTGCCCGCGCCGCGTGCCGGGCCAGCCAACGACTATAAGGGCCGCCGGCGCGACCCGGATCGGGGCTAACCCTAGATGCGCGATCGCCGCGTATCGAATTCGCGCGCAGGCCGGCGAACCGCCGTGCCCGCCGGCGACGATGATCGCGTAGCATCCGGCGAACGCGCGCGCACGCCCGGAGCACGGCGTGCGCGCCGCATCGGCCCCGACGGCAATCGCCAAACGACATCAGGAGACGACATGGCTGAAGGCAAATTCGAGACGATCCTCTACGACGTTCCCGAAGAAGGTATCGCCCGCATCCGGCTGAACCGCCCCGATCGCGCCAACGCGCAGGACACGCAACTGCTGTACGAGCTGAACGACGCGTTCGACCAGGCGGCGCGGGATCCGGACATCCGCGTGATCATCCTCGCCGCCGAAGGCAAGCATTTCTCGGCCGGACACGACCTGTCCGAACTCGATTCGGCCGGCGCGATGAAACGTTTTCGCACGGTCGGCCCGATCTGCGGCTTCGGCTGCGCGGGCGCCGAGGCCCAGATGTCGCGCGAAGAAGAAATCTACCTGGGCTTCTCCGAGCGCTGGCGCAACATCCCGAAGCCGACGATCGCCGCCGTGCAGGGCAAGTGCATCGCCGGCGGCCTGATGCTGGCCTGGCCCTGCGACCTGATCGTCGCCAGCGACGACGCCGCGTTCGCCGACCCGGTGGTCAGCTTCGGCATCGGCGGCATCGAATGGTTCCATCACCTGCAGGAGGTCGGCGCCCGCAAGGCCAAGGAGATGCTGTTCACGTCCGACGCCGTCTCCGCGGCCGAGGCGCTGGCGCTGGGCATGGTCAACAAGGTCGTGCCGCGCGACCAGTTGGAGCAGGCGACGATGGAGATGGCCCGCAAGATCGCGGCCAAGTCCCGTTTCGCGCTGAAGCTGACCAAGCTGGCGATCAACGGCGCGCAGGATGCGGGCGGACGCGAGCTGGCGATGAAGAACGCGTTCCACCTGCACCAGCTCGCGCACACGCACAACCTGAAGGTGTTCGGCATGTTGATGGACCCGACCGGCCTGCCCGAGGCGACCCGCAAGGCGATGGCCGCGCGACTGGCGGCGGCGGCCGCGGCCGAGAAGGAAGGCAACGCGTAGCGGCGGGCCGACTGCGGCGGCTTCGGCCGCGCAGTTCGTATCTCGGCCCCCAATTCGTGTCAGTCATAGCTTGCATTTTTGGTTGCCGTGCGGAATCATGTCAGCCATGACTGACACGATCAGACTCCCCGATGAGCTCGGACGAGCGATCCAGCGCCGCCGCCAGGCGCTTCGCCTATCCAAGAAGGCGCTGGCCGAGCGCGCCGGGAAGGTTCGGGAGGTCGTTTACCGACTGGAGGCCGGTGACGACGTCACCGTGTCGTCGCTGCTGGCCGTACTGGGAGCACTGGGCCTCGCGATGCGCATCGACGAGGCCGGGCTGCCGACGATGCAGGAAGTCGCCGACCGATTCGCGGACGACGATGACTGAGTCGACCGCACTGCCCGAGCGGATTCCGTTGCTGGAGGTGGCGATTGCCGACGCGGCCAGCGGGCAACTGCTCAAGCGTTCGACGTACGAATTCCGATACCTGGACCCTCGCGCCGATCAGCCTGCGTTGGCCCTGCTGATGCCGGCCGCCCGGCAACTGACCTGGCAGGACGGCGAGCTGTTTCCTGTGATGGATCAGATCCTCCCCGAAGGCGATCTGTTCATGCGCTTGCGTGCGCTCTATCCGAAACAGCCGCTGACGCCGATGCATCTGCTCGCCTTGATCGGCATGAATGGCATCGGGCGGATAGGCTATCGCCTGCCCGCGACGCAGGCCCATCATCGCATGCCGCCAACCGCGCCGCCGCTGTCCAAGCAAGCGCTGCTGCGCACCGCCTATTCGCCGCAGGTCTTCGATGAGCTGGTGCGGGCTTATCTGAGCACCGGAGCCGGGATCGCCGGCATGCAGCCGAAAATCATGGTGCCGGAACGAGCGACGATTCCCGTGCCGTCGCTGATCGTCAAGGTGGCGAGCGACGCTTACCCCGACCTGTCGGCCAATGAATATCTGTGCCTGGACGCCGCGCGGCGAGCCGGCATCGACACCGCTCGAGCCGAGCTGTCCGACGACGGGCAGATGCTGATCGTCGATCGCTTCGATCTCGTCGACGCCGACGGCCGGGTCGAACGGCTCGGTTTCGAAGATATCGCCGCGCTGGCGGGCCTGCGCGTACGAGACGTCCTGTCGGACCGCAAGTACCAGGGCAGCTACCAGCGGGTCGCCGAACTGCTCCGGCAACTCCAGTTGCCGCGCGGCGAGTTGCATCGCTTCTATGAGCAGCTCGCGTTCAGCGTCATGGTGCGAAATGGCGACGGCCATCTGAAGAACTTCGGCCTGCTGTACCGGTCGCATGCGGATGCGCGCCTGGCGCCGATGTTCGATGTCGTGACGACGGCGATCTATCGCCATGCCCGCTATCCGGGCGGCCCGGTACAGGCGGATCACACGATGGCGCTGAAGCTGTTCGCCGGTCGACACGGGAGCCGATCGTACCCGCTGCGCGACGAGCTGTTGAGATTCGGATCGAGCGTCTGCGAGGTCAGCCGCCCCGCGCTCGTTCTCGAACGCATCGCCACCGCGATGCGAAAAACGCTCGACGAAGCGGCGGGCGACGACCGGATCTCCGCGCGCCTGCTGAGCGAGTTGACACCGGCGTGGCAGCAGGGAATGCGGCTGGCAGCGTCGTCCTGATCGTCTCGATCACACTGGTCACCGCACCGCTCACCCCCCGCTCACCGCCCCGACAGCGGCAGCGTCAGCGTCGGCCCCGGTCCGGTGTTGCCGGTCAGCTCCAGCCGCGACAGTTCCATCATCAACGCGAACGTCGACATGCTGTCGTGATCGGTCTTGTCGACGAAGAACCAGTGATCGAGGTAGCGCACGGCGACCTGTGCGGTCGGCGGCGGCGCCTCGCCGTCGGCCACCTGCACGCGGAACATCCGCTCGGTGACGCGGTGCCAGTCGAACGGCGAACCGTCTTCGTTCAGCGTCGACCGGACCAGGCCGGCGCTCATGTGCGCCTCGGGCACCTCGACGCCCTTGGACACGAAGTACAGCACCTGCAGCAGCGATCGCGTTTCCAGGTCCAGCGTTGCGACGCCCTCCTGCGGATAGGTGTCGGGGAACGGGCTCAACTGCTCGATGTTGATGTCGAACTGCGTGACCCCCTGACGCAGACGGAACGCACGCGTGAACGCGGCCATCTCGGCCGTACCCAGCGCGGCCGGATGCAGGCGCAGCATCGGCTGCACGCGCTTGCGCGTCAGCACCCAGCCCCGGCCGTCGGGCAGCGCCTTGAACGCGAGTCCGTCGCGCGCCGCCTCGACCATCGCCCGCGCGTCTAGCCGGTCGGCGGGAAACGGGCTGCCGACGACCTCGTCGCGCTCCTCGCTGGTGAACACGGCCTGTCCGCGATCCTGCAGCGCCTGCAGCGCGTCGATGCCAGCGAGGAAGCGCGCGTACTCGGGTGCGTCCTTGCTGGTCGGGCCGCTGGCGGTCTCGGCGTTGGATACCCAGTTCAGGTTCTCGAGCCACAGGCGGAACACCGACGCGATCGGCCAGGTCGTCTTGGCCAGGTACAGCACGCCGTCTAGCGTCATCGGCGTGAACAGCTTGCGCGTGAACTCCTGGTCGTCCTGCGGCGTGAACGTCACCGTCGGCCGCTCGGTGACCGCCAGCGAACCCGTCGGCAGCACCGAACCGCGCACGACGGCGCCGGTCTCGTTGCCGACCACGCCGAAGAACGGCAACAGCCCCAGCGACTTGACCGTCTCGTACTGCGTGGCGACCGACGACACCGCGAGACTGCTGGGCGTGTCCGCGTAGCGCAGCCGCACGATGTTCAGCAGCAACTGCTGCTCGGCGGTCTTCTTGATGACTTCGTTGTAGACCAGGCGCTCGTCGGACAGCGTGCGCGGTCCGGTCGCGCAGCCGGCGAGCACCAGGCCCAGCGCGGCGACGGCGATCAGACGCAGGAAAGCGGTCCGGACCGCCGGACCGCCGCGCGGCATGAGCGCCAGCGATGCGGGCGGGCGAAACATCGCCGGCCCGCCGATCGCGCGAGCACGGCTCGAAAGGACGCTAATGATGGGAACTCTCCTGTTGCCTGCCGCGCCGGTCGCCGTGGATGCCGGTGCGCAGCATCACCAGGTCCAGCACGCGCAGGCCGCCATACTCGATCCGGATGCAGCCCCGCTCTTCGAGGAAGGCCAGCGCCTCGTTGACGCGCTGCCTCGACAGGCCGACCAGGTACGCGAGCTCCTGCTGCGTGATCCGCAGGTCGGTCGTCGTGCCGGGATGGAGGATCGGATTGAACAACGCGGCCAGCGTCCGCGCGACGCGCACCTCGGGATTGCTCAGACGCTCGGTCTCCCGCGCGGCGATGAACTGGCCCAGCCGCTCGTTGAGCAGGTTCATGATGTAGCGGTTGAACTCGATCGAGCGATCGAGCAGCCAATGGAAGGTATCGACCGGCAGGCCCGCGACGCGGCTGCGACGCAGCGCCTCGATGTTGTACCGATACGCCTCGCGCTTGAGCGCCGTGCCCTCGCCGAACCAGCCGCCGGGCGGCAGGCCCAGGAACGTCATCGTCTGCCCGTCGGGGCTCACCGCCGTCATCTTCAGCAAGCCGTCGATGACGCCGAACCAGTACGTGACCGGCCGACCGGTACGGCAGACGAAATCGCCGGGCTGCGCGTCGCTGACCCTCAGCGCCTCGCGCGCGACGCGCCGATCGTCGGGCTTGAGCACCGACAGCCAGGCGATCCCGTCGAGCTCCTCGGGCGTCAGCGAGCGTCGGCGCTGCAACAGGTTGGGGGTCTTGGACATCGGTTGGTGCGTTTCGCCGAGATTGTCGTCCGACTACCCCATGAGCGTCAATTCAGGCGTTGCGTGCCATGTTGACCGCGCCTCATGACGTGCCGATGACAGCGGTCTCGCGCGATCGTCGCGGGCCGGCCATGGCAACATGGTCTTTTCCGTTTCCCGATCGGAGGTCTCCCGATGTACATCGCCACCAACCGTTTCCGCATCGCGCTCGGCCGCGAGGAAGATTTCGTCGAAGTCTGGCGCCAGCGCGACAGCCATCTGACCGAGGTGCCGGGCTTCAAGCAGTTCCATCTGCTGCGCGGGCCCAGCGACGAAGAATCGACGCTGTTCGTCTCGCATTCGACCTGGGAGAGCGCCGAAGCGTTCCAGGCCTGGACCCGCTCGGAAGCCTTTCGCGCCGCGCACGCCGGCGCCGGACAGCAGCGCGGCCTGTACCTGGGCCATCCGCAGTTCGAAGGCTTCGAGGTCGTCCTCTGAGACGGCGAGGCAAACCGATGAAACCCCTGAACGAAACCTATCCCGGCGCCTGCGACGCGCCGCCCGCGCAGACCGCCGGCTTCTGTTTCAACCATACGATGCTGCGCGTCAAGGATCCGGCCCGCTCGCTGGATTTCTACACGCGGGTGCTGGGAATGCGGGTTCTGCGCCGCGCCGATTTCCCGGCCGGCAAGTTCTCGCTGTACTTCCTGGCCTTCGTCGGCGACGGCGAGACGGTTCCGGACACCGTCGAACAGCGGATGGCCTGGTTGTTCGCGCGGCCGGCGGTGCTCGAGCTGACGCACAACTGGGGCACCGAGGACGACGCGGGGTTCGCTTATCACGACGGCAACCGCGAGCCGCGCGGCTTCGGCCACCTGTGCGTCAGCGTGCCGGACCTGCCCGCGGCGATCGCCTGGTTCGACTCGAACGACGTGCCCTACGTCAAACGGCCGGAACAAGGCGCGATGCGCAACGTCGCATTCATCAAGGACCCGGACGGCTACTGGATCGAGATCCTGCAACCGGGGCTGATGGGCGGGCTCGGCGGGGCTTAGAGAATCTCGAAGCTTCGCCCGTCGGGCAGGCGATAGCGCGAAAAATCGCGCACATCCAGAGTCAGGATTCGAACCACCTCCGATGCGCAGGCCAGCCAGTACAGCGAGGCGTCGGCCAGATCCATCTCGGTGTGCGGATGCTGCGTGTAACGTTTGAGACAGACGCTCAAGACGAACGCCCTTCGCCATCCTTGCCCGCGGCGTCGCGTCCCGCCGTGTCGACGATCGCCACCGCGCGCCGATCCGCCGCATGCATCGGACTGAAAGCGTACGGAAAGTGAGGGCGCCGATACTCGCCTCGACGTCAGCCTCGATCGGCTGATCGTGAGCAGGGGCGAATCAACGTGCGAATCCTGGTTGTCGAAGACGACGGCGACATCGCCGCCGGCATATGCGCTTCGCTGCAGCGACAAGGGCATGCGGTGGACCACGTCGGCGATGGCGCACTGGCGGATACGGCGCTGATCGCCACCCGCTACGACATGCTGATACTCGATCTCGGCCTGCCGTCGCTGGAGGGTACGGCCGTGCTGCATCGCCTGCGCCAGCGCGGCGACAGCCTGCCGGTGCTGGTGGTGACCGCGCGCGACGGCCTGCAGGAGCGCGTACGGACGCTGGATCTGGGGGCCGACGACTACCTGGTCAAGCCCTTCGCCGTCGACGAACTGGAAGCGAGGGTCCGGGCGCAACTGCGCCGCGTCACCAGCGATGGCCAGCCGGAACTGCGCATCGGCAAGCTGCGCCTGGACCTTCCCGGACACCGGGTGTGGATGAACGAGCAGCCGCTGGAACTTACCGCGCGCGAGTTCGGCCTGCTTTCGGCGCTGGCCATTCGCTCGGAACGCATCAGCTCGCGCGCCCAGTTGGTCGAGGCGCTGTGCAGTTGGGACGAGGAACTGACCGACAACGGCCTGGACATCGCCATCCACCGACTGCGCCGCAAGCTGCGCCCCGGCGGCATGGGCATCCGCACGGTGCGCGGACTGGGCTACATGCTCGAAGAAAGCCCCGAATGAGCCCGCGCCGCCCCAGCCTGCGGGGGCGCCTGCTGGCCTTCCTGGCCCTGCCGATGGCAGCGCTGCTGCTGCTCAACGCAGTCGTCAGCTACCAGATCGCGCTGGCTTATTCCAACCATCTGCACGACCGCAACCTGCTCGACGACACGCAGTCGTTCGCACAGATGCTGCAGACGATGCCGCTCGGCAGCGAGCTGTCCCCGCAGGCGCGCTTCCTGCTCGAATACGATCCGAACGGCCACGGCTATTTCAACGTGAACAGCCTCCACCACGGCACGCTGGTCAGCAACGCCGATTTCAGCGCGGTCGTGCAGTCGCGGGGCTGCGTCGATGCGACGCCCTTGCTCTACACCGCCCACCTCAATCATCAGAAGCTGCGCCTGGCCACACTCTGCATGCGCAGCATCACCGAACCCGACGACCGTCTGACGGTGACCGTCGGCGAGACCTTCGCCGACCGCAGCCAGCACGCCTGGGAAATCCTGATGATCACCATCCCGATGATGGCTCTGCTGATCTTGGGCATCGGTGCGCTGGTCTGGTTCGGCGTCAACCATGGCTTGCGGATCCTGGAGCCGTTGACGCAGCGGCTGGCCGAGCGCAACCGCGGACTGGCGCCGATCTCCAGCCCGGACGTGCCGCGCGAGATCCTGCCTCTGATCGAGACCATCGACGGCTTGTTCGGCCGGCTTGCCGAGATGATCGCGCTGCAGGACCGCTTCGTCGCCGATGCGGCCCACCAGTTGCGCACGCCGCTGGCCGGCATCAGCCTGCATATGGACCGCGCGCTGAGCGCCACCGACGAAGCCACCCGGAACGACGCGCTGGCGCACGTGCGCAGCCTCAACCAGCGCACCGCGCGGATCTCCAACCAGTTGCTGGCGCTGACCCGCGCGCAGGCCTCGCCGCCGGTCGTGGAAACGGTGGATCTGAGCGCCCTGGCGCCGGAATGGGTCGCCAATCGCGTGCCCGAAGCGATCCGCGCCGGAATCGACCTGGGCTACCAGCCGCCGGACGACCCGATGTCGGTGCTGGGTCACGCCCCCGCGCTGCACGAAGCGCTGGACAATCTGATCGACAATGCCCTGCGCTACGCTGGCCGCGGAGCGACCGTCACCGTCGGACTGACGCCGGCCGACGGCGATCGGGTGGAACTCTATGTCGAAGACGATGGGCCGGGCATTCCGGCGGCGGCGATGGCGCGCCTGGGCGAACGCTTCTATCGCGTCGCCGGCACCCGGGAAAGCGGCACGGGCCTGGGCCTGGCGATCGCCCGCGAGGCGGTCGAGCATTTCCGGGGCACGATCCGCTACCAGGCAACGCTTCCGCACGGATTGAAGGTATCCATCCTGCTGCCGCGGCTTCCGGCCTCCGCCAGGGCGCAGCGGCCTGCCTACCGACCCCATCGGTAGGGACTGCCGCCGGACATGAAAGGCTGGCGAAAACGCCGACTGCGATTCTCCCGTCCATTCTGCAGAAAGGTGGATGCGTGACGATGCCCGGATCCCAGGAGTTCCTGTTCGAAGGCGGCCGCAACGGCGTGCTGCTGATCCACGGACTGACCGGTACGCCGATGGAGATGCGCCTGCTCGGCAAAGGCCTGGCCAATGCCGGCTTCACCGTGCACGGCGTCCAGTTGCCCGGCCATTGCGGCAGCGCCGAGGATCTCATCGCCTCCCGCTGGCAGGACTGGCATGCCGGCGTCGAACGCGCCGCCGAAGCGCTGCTGACGCGGGTCGACACCCTGTTCGTCGGGGGACTGTCGATGGGCGCGGTGCTAGCGCTCGCGCTGGCCGCCGAGCGCCCGGATCTGGTTGCCGGCGTCGGCGTGTACGGCGCCACCTTCCGCTACGACGGCTGGAACATCCCGGCCGTCGCGAAACTGTCGTTCCTGCTGCCGGTGTTCAAGCGCCTGGGTATCGGCCGCCACCGCATGTTCATGGAAGAGCCGCCTTATGGGCTGCGCGACGAACGCATCCGCGCCCAGATCAGCGCCTCGATGCTGTCCGGTGACAGCGCCGCCGCCGGCCTGCCCGGCAATCCGTGGCCGGCGCTGGCGGAGATGCAACGGCTGTCGGCCTGGGTGAGACCGCGCCTGTCCAAGGTCGTGGCCCCCTGCCTGATCGCTCATGCCCGTGACGACGACATCGCCAGCCTCGACAACGCCCGTCTGGTGGCCGCGCGCGTCAGCGGTCCCGTCGAGATGCTGATCCTGGAAAATAGCTACCACATGATCACCATCGACCGCGAGCGGCGTCTGCTGATCGAACGCAGCGCCCGCTTCTTCCATACGATCGCCGAGCGCCTGGCGCTTGCCGACCTCGCCTGATGTCCACGCTCGCCCTCGCGCTGTGGCTTTTCAACATCCTGCTGGATACCGGCGGCCAGCTCGCATTCAAGGCCGCCGCCGCGGATCCTGATGCCGGCCAGGGCATCGCGCGCTGGAAGCACATGCTGTCGCGGCCATGGCTGGGGCTGGGCATCGCCTGCTATGTGCTGGAATTCGTGGCGTGGATCGCCTTCCTGTCGCTGGTGCCGCTGTCGCGCGGCGTGCTGCTCGGTTCGATCAACATCGTCGCACTGATGCTCGCCGGGCGCTTCCTGTTCAACGAGCGCCTGACCCGGCTGCGCGTGACCGGGATGCTGCTGGTCAGCCTGGGGGTGGCCGTGGTGGGGATGGCCGGATGAGGCGCCTGTACCTGATCGGCTTCCCGCTGCTGATGGCCTTCGACACGCTCGCGCAGTTGAGCTTCAAGCTGGCCGGCGATGGGGCGCTGCCGGTGCAAGCCGATCTCGCCTGGGTGCTGCGGGTGCTGTCGCAGCCGTGGGTGTACGGTGCCATCCTTGGTTACATCGGCGCGTTCTTCACCTGGATGAGCCTGCTCGAGCATGCCCCGATCGGTCCGGCGTTCGCCGCCTCGCACCTGGAAGTGGTCAGCGTCCTGCTGCTCTCGGCCTGGCTGCTGCACGAGCCGATCGGTCCGCTGCACCTGCTCGGCGCGGCGCTGATCGTGGCCGGCATCATCTGCCTGGGCGTCGCCGAATCGACCGATCCGCATGCACCGGCCGATGCCGCCGAAGTACCGGGATGAGCCGGCGCTTTCCCGGCGAGCTGCCGCCGACCGCGGGGCTTCCTCTGCGATGGCGGGACTTCCTGCCGGGAAGCGGCTCGCTGGAAGAGGCGCTGGCCGACCTGTTCGGCACGCCGCCGATGCAACTGGAATGTTCGGGCACTTCCGCGTTGCGCATCGCATTGCAGACCCTGCAGCAGCAGCAGCCGACACGGCGCGTGGTCATCGTACCGGCCTATACCTGCCCGTTGGTCGCCATCGCCGTGCATAGCCTCGGGCTGGAGCTGCGCCTGTGCGACCTCGCGCCCGGGCATCATGACTTCGACCATCGGTCGCTGGCCGCGCTGTGCGATGCCCATACGCTTGCCGTGATCCCGACCCACCTGGGCGGCCGCGTCGTCGACGTGGAACGCGCCTGCGCCGTCGCCCGGCGTCACGGCGCGTTCGTGATCGAAGACGCCGCACAGGCGCTGGGGGCCTTCGATCGCGGACAGAGCGTCGGCCTGCGCGGCGACGTCGGCATCTTCAGCCTCGCCGCGGGCAAGGGGCTGAGCCTGTTCGAAGGCGGCCTGCTGCTGGCCCGCGATCCCGAGTTGCGCCAGGCGCTGGCGCGGACTTCGCGCCGGCAGATCCGCAGCGACTGGCGCCGGGAACTGCAGCGCAGCCTGGAGCTGCTCGGACTCGCCGTATGCTACCGCCCCGGCCTGCTCGGGCTGGCATACGGCCGGCCGCTGCGGCGCATGCTGGCCGCCGGCGATCCTGAACGGGCAGTCGGCGACGTGTTCCCGTTGCAGATTCCGCAGCACCGCGTCGGACGCTGGCGGCGCCATGTCGGCTACCGCGCCGCCGCCCGTCTGCCGACCTTCCTCAGCGAAAGCCGCGAGCGCGCACTGCACTGGAAAACCCGGCTGCGCCAGTTGCCGGACCTGCAGGTCCACGATGATCCGCCGGGCGCGCAAGGCGTATGGCCGGTGCTGATGTTGGAGCTTCCGGATGCTCGCCGGCGCGACGCCGCCCTGCAACGGCTATGGACATGCGGCCTCGGCGTGAGCCGCATGTTCATCCATGCCCTGCCCGACTACGGCTACCTGCGCGGCATCGTGCCCGACGTGGACATGCCCAATGCCCGCGACTTCGCCGCGCGGATGCTGACCGTGGGCAACAGCCCGTGGCTGGACGCGGCACGCGTGGACGCCATCGCCGAAGCACTGCAGACCGTGCTGTCACGGTAGCGCGGCAGGACTCCTGCCGGGTCTTCGGGCGAATGCGATCCGGCAGCATGCCCAACGCCGGCAAGACCACGTGATCGGCCAGACACGTCACCGGCGCGCAGCCGCACATGTCCGTTTCAGCGCGGCTCCGCCGCGGGCACTTCAGCCAGTGCCGACAGCAGCCGCAGGTTCACCTCGCGCTGCTGCGTCTGCCATTCGTTCAGGGTCCGGCCGGGAATCTCCGGCTGCCCGTCCAGTGCCGACAGCAGGCGTTTGATCCGGCTGCGGTAACGGTACTGCGAAACCTCGCCGGTGATGTCGCTGCCCACCAGTCCGCCTGCGTGCAATGCCTCGATGACCGCCAGTGCGTGACCGAGGCGGAAACAACCCTGATCCCAATTGGTACGTGCGACCTCCTCGGCGAACACGTCCTTGTCGATCGACAGATAGGTCGGCACGGGCCGCCTGCGCTGTTCGTCGATGAAAGCCTCCACCAGCGCCGCCGGCGAATCGAAGCTGCGGAAGCGGCGAGCCAGGCCCACGCGCCGGGCCCAGCGCACCGAAACGTCGATGCTCCAGTAGGTGAGCTTGCCGGACAGCAGCGGCCGCCAGCGGTTTTCCCAGGCATGCGCGCTGCCGATGTCGTGCGAAGTGATGCCGAGTACATGGACATGGCCGATCTGCGGCAATGCCGCTGCCCAGCTCACCCAGGAGCCGCAATGGATGCCGAACGGATAGCGCATGTTGTCCGGATGATTGTCCAGCACCACCAGTTGGTATCCGGCCCGCCCCCTCGCTCGCTGAAGCAGCGGATAGCTCAGGTGATGGAAATCCCCGCTGCCGAACAGTACCGTGCCGCCGGTGGTCGGCAATCGCTCGCCGAGCAGCATCGAGAAACGGCGCAGGCTGGCACGCGAACAGGCAAAGCGCATTTCCTCCTGCCAGTCCCGCAGCGCGATGACGCGCCCACGACCGAGCGGCAAGACCGAACCGTCGAGGTCGAGGACGACGGGAGAACGCGCGCCATCAACCTCCGCCATCGGCCTCCCCCTGGAACAGATGCGCGAACCGGCGCATCAGCGCCCTTAGCAGCGGATTGCGCGCGCGAACCGCATGACGGGTCGGCGTGATGCTGGCGCCGAGGTAGCGCTTGATACGCGAATCGGTCCAACCGGCAACGTAGTGGCCCAGGCCCTGATCCAGCGCGTACTGCAGGTTGTGCATCCAGCTGACGAAGTACAGGTTGCGTTCGCGGGCCTGCGGATAAAGGAAGCCGACGTACTTGTCCACCAGCTTTCCCTCGTACAGGTAGCACAGGTTCCAGCCGATCAACGTGTCCCCTTCGAAATAGAGGAACATGCGGCCGCTGCTGTCGCGATCCTGCAGCAGCGCCTCGAAGAATTCGAAGGTCAGCAGGTCGAAATGCACCTGGCTCTGCGCATGGACGTTCAGGTACAGCGCGTAGCAGCGCCGCACCGCGGAATCGTCGAACCAGGCATTGCCGGTTTCCAGGCAGCGGATGTCCAGCCCCTCGCGTGCCCTGAGCTTGCGGCGGATGTCCTTGCGCCGGCTCGCCGACAGCCGCGCCAGATATTCATCGGTCGATCCGAAGTCGATCGCGACCCAGGCCAGCGGCATGCCTTCCAGCAGCACGAAGCCGCCCCGCGCCAGGGCATCGGCGAAGGCTGCGGCGAGCCGGTTCTCGCGCGCGCCCAACAACGGCGAGTCCAGTGCCAGGTCCTTGACGATCAGCAAGCGACTGTCGCGGCCATGATCGGCGACCAGCTCGGCCACCAGCGCCTGCGGATCGGCCTCGTGCGGCAGCGGCATGTACTCGGTCACGGTACAGCCGACGAATCGCGTCTTCCAGCGCAGCCATCGCCGCCAACGGCGATAACCGGGCAGCGACCGCAGCCGCCGACCTATCCGCTCGTCCAGCGTGGTGGTCAGATCGTAGTCGGCCAGGAACACCGGCAGGCCCGAGGTCGAGAAACCGGCCTCGAAGCCTTGCGGCGGATGGACGACGAACTGCCGAACCAGCGCACCCGGCTCCAGCGCCGTGTCGTATCTGCCGCTCATCGCCCGTCGGGCGCGTGGACCTTACCTGGCCTTGCCGATCAACTGATCCAGCAGCGCGATCGCGATGTCGATCTCCTGATAACTGATATCCAGCGACGGCGCGAAGGTAATGACGTTCTTGTACCAGCCGCCAACGTCCAGCACCAGCCCCATGCGCTTGCCGTCGTGCCGCAGATCACCGGCCAAACCGATATCGACCATGCGGTCGAGCAGCGGCTTGTTGGGAGTGAAACCATCCGCCTGGCAGATCTCCGCGCGCAGCGCCAGGCCGAGGCCATCGACGTCGCCGATTTCCGGATGTTTCTTCTGCAGTCCGCGCAGGCCATCGAGGAAATAAGCCCCCTTCTCCGGCACGGTGCGCTCGTAGTCCATTTCCTTGCCGAGCCGCAGCACTTCCAGCCCCAGACGGGTACCGAGCGGGTTGGAATTGAACGTCGAGTGCGTGGATCCCGGCGGGAACACGGTCGGGTTGATCAGTTCCTCGCGCGCCCACAGGCCGGACAGCGGATTCAGGCCGTTGGTCAGCGCCTTGCCGAACACCAATACGTCCGGTGTCACACCGAAGTGCTCGATCGACCAAAGCTTGCCGGTACGCCAGAAACCCATCTGGATCTCATCCACCACCAGCAGAATGCCGTACTTGTCCAGCACCCGTTTGAGATCGCGAAAGAAGTCTCGCGGCGGAATCACGTAGCCGCCGGTTCCCTGGATCGGCTCGACGTAGAAGGCCGTGTACTCGGCCTGCCCGGCCTTCGGGTCCCAGACGCCGTTGTACTCGCTCTCGAACAGGCGCTCGAACTGATGCACGCAGTGATCCGAATACTCGTCCGCGGTCATCCCTTTCGGACGACGGAAAGGATACGGAAACGGAATGAACATCGCGCGTTCGCCGAAATGGCCGTAGCGACGACGATAGCGGTAGCTGGACGTGATCGATGACGCACCCAGGGTGCGGCCGTGGTAGCCCCCCTCGAAGGCGAACATCAGGCTCTTGCCTGCGCGCGCGTTGCGCACGATCTTCAACGAATCCTCGATCGCCTGCGCGCCGCCGACATTGAAGTGAACGCGCCCGTCGAGCCCGAACTTTTCCTTCGCATCGACCGCGAGGGTCTTGGCCAGTTGCACGCGAGTCGGATGCAGATACTGGCTGGCGACCTGCGGCAGACAGTCGATCTGGTCCTTGAGCGCATCGTTCAGGCGCTTGTTGGAATAGCCGAAGTTGCATGCCGAATACCACATCTGCAGATCCAGGAACGGCGTGGCCTGCGCATCGAACATGTAGCTGCCTTCGCAGCGACGGAAGATCTTCGGCGGATCCACGTAATGGACGGTATCGCCGAAGGAGCTGTAACGCGCCTCGTCGGCAAGCAGTTGGGAGTCGTCGATCATGAGTGCAACATTCTTGTCTGATACATTCATCGGAATCGCCTGATGGGCTCTTTGCGGTCGGGCCGGCCCGTCGTCGATCAGGCCGGCAATGCTGCCGGTGGCGGAGCGTGACCGGTCATCAGACTTCCATCGAGCAGGCGCGGCAGCAGCCCGATGGCATCCCGAAAGCCGGTAATGGGCCTGTACGGAATACCGGCGGCGCGGCAATGCTCGATGAGCCGGTTCTTGGCGAAGACGAAATCGACGCGGTTGGCCACGCAGAAGTCGGACGCCCCGTCACCGATGAGCAGCACCCGCGTGCCTTCGCGCTTGCGCCCCGATACGGCGAAACTGCACTTGCAGGTGCCGCTGCCGCAGCCTTCCGCCCGCAGCGGCGATTCCAGCGTCCAGTGATTCGGCGAGCGCGCGACGAGGTGGTTCGCCGATACCTGCAGACCAGGCAGACCATGGCGAACGAGGATGCGTTCGATCGCGTAGTCGAGCCCGTCACTGACGATGCGCAGCGGCACACCGGCGGCAGCGACCCGCCTGACGAAATCGGAGAAACCGTCATCGATGCGCACCGCGTCCAGATGCGCGTCCAACGTCGAACGATCCAGCTCCAGCAGTTCCACCTGGCCGGACATGCATTGCCGCGAGCCGATGCGTCCGGCGCGCCAGTCATCTTCCAGTTGCTGCCATCCCGGACGGCCATACTCGCTCAGCAGCGAATCGATCACGTCCTCGGTACTCACTGTGCCGTCAAAGTCACACAGGATGGTCCAACGCATGCACTGCTCCGCGATGTTCGGGAAACTATCCAGTCCGCAGGCACTCGGAGGACATGCCGAACTGCTCAGGGTGGCGTCACTCTAGGCCGTGTTTCTTTCGCCCCCCTTTCTCTGCGCGACCGAGTCGGCACCGATGCCGAAGTCGCAACAGATATCGGACGCATGTCCGTTAAATTCCCATGCTGGACGTCGGGGCCACAGGCCACATGCCGCGATCCATCACATTTCCCCAATTGCTACCCGCTTCGATGTCATCTTCCTCATCCCGGCCTAACCTGATCCTGCTCATGAGCATCGTCTGCGCGTCCGTGGTCCCGCTACGGGCTTTTCCGGCGGATCGCGACCCTGGTCATGCGGAGCAGACCAGCATCGCGCTGGGCATTGGCGGTCAGTACCTGCCGAGCTGGCTCGGCTCCGATCGGCACGAGTGGCGGCCGGTTCCGTTCTTCGACATCGAGATGCCGGGTATTGGCGAACTTTCCAGCACCGATGGTCTGACCCTGCATCTTCCGCATGACGGCCCCTGGGAGGTCGGCCTCTACGGCGACTATCTGTGGGGGCGCAGCCGTTCCGATCTGGGACCACGGCTTGCGGGAAGAGTCCCGTCGCTGTCCCCACGGATACACGCCGGCCTCTATAGCGAATACCAGTTCAGCGAGCGTAGCGCGCTCGGCGCCAAGCTCGGTCACGATCTGATGGGTGGCGGTGCCTATCTGAACGTCTATTACGACTACGATCTTCCGCAGGTCTGGTACATCCAGCATTCGCTGGAGCTGGGCTGGCGCGGCATGAGCCGTTCAGCGATGAACCGCTTCTTCGGAGTCTCCGCCCAATCGGCCATGCAATTGCAGACCGGCACCTGGTCGCCCGGCAGCGGCAGCCAGCAGTTGTCGGCCAACTACTCGGCATTCGTTCCGACCAGCCAGCACACCGGATTCGCGCTGTCGATCGAATATGCACGTCTGCTGGGCGATGCGGCCGCGAGCCCGCTGGTGCGGCAGTTCGGCAGCCGCAACCAGTGGACCACGTCCATCGCCTTCGTCTACCACTTCTGAAAAGCCTCGATGCGGGCGATACCGCGACATCGAAAGATCCCTATCTTTCGCTGCAGCGATAGCGAGCGCCTCGGGACGGCTATTTCATGAGTGGAATTCATATTGGCTTGCACCATTCATCACCTTCTCATCGGAGTCGCAGGGGGTGAGAATTCATACTACTCGCCACCGCCCAGCAGGCGTCCTTGGCCTTCGCTGCCGCGCCGCAGATCGGCAAGCCCGTACAGCGCATACGCCCCGGCGAGGTGGCCTGGCGTCCGCTCGGATTCGAGCACCGGCATGGCGCTGCGCCTGATATCGCCATCAGGCATCTGGCGGCGACAGGAACCGTGGATGACAGGAACGCCTCCCGGAGGGAATGAGTTTCCGATGAGCAGTAGAACTCCCGCTAAGTCCCGCCGCATCCGGATTCACGCCGCTTTGCTAGCCATGTCTCTGATCGTGGTCACCACACCGGGACAGGCAGCCAACGAAAACGAAGCCAAACCCATGACCTCATCCCGAACGGCGGAACCCATCGCTTCCGACACGCTGAATGCCCGCCAGCAGGCGATCGTTCCTATCGCGGCTTTTGCCGCGGCGGGCGACATCACCAACCTGAATACGGCACTGAACCAAGGGCTGGATGCCGGCCTGACGGTAAGCGATGTCAAGGAAGTCCTGATTCAGCTCTATGCCTACGCGGGCTTTCCGCGCAGCCTCAATGCCCTCGGCGAGATGATGATCGTCGTGGAGGCGCGCAAGCAACGCGGCATCCGGGACGCTCCCGGCAGTGAGCCCGGCCGGCCGATTCCGAAGGGGGATGCACTGTTGGCGGCGGGTACCGCGAATCAGACCAGGCTGTCGGGTGGTCCGGTCGGCGGTCCGTTGTTCGATTTCGCGCCGACCGCCAACGAGTACCTGCGGGCACACCTGTTCGGCGACATCTTCGAGCGCGACAATCTGGATTGGCAAAGCCGCGAGCTGGCCACCGTCGGCATGCTTTCGGCCCTGCCGGGCGCGGAACCGCAGTTGCTCGCCCACATGCGCATCAGCATGAACGTCGGCATCACCGAAGGCCAACTGCGCCAGCTCACTCGAGTATTGGCCGACCGTGTGGACGAAAACACGGCCGCCCGAGCGCGCGAAGCGCTGGCACGACAGGTGGCGGCCCTCTCCGGCAAAAAGCCATAACCCACTGCAATGGACGCTGCAGCGCTACTTGTTCTGAAAGGGTCGCACATGAATCCGATTTATGACTTCAACGGAAAAGTCGCCTTTGTCACCGGCGCCGCGATGGGGATGGGCCTGGCCGCCGCTCGGGCGTTTGCACAAAGCGGCGCATCCGTGGTGCTGGCCGATCTCGATGGAGCGCAAGCGACCAGGCAAGCGCGGAAGATCGTCGATGAAGGCGGCATCGCCATCGGCGTGGCATGCGACGTCACCGACGAAGCGCAGGTTGCCGCCGCCGTTGATCGGACCGTCACCGAATATGGCCGGCTCGATATGGCCTTCAACAACGCCGGCATCCAGGTTCCGCCGAGCGATGCGGCCGACGAGCCGATCGAGAGCTTCCGGCGCGTGGTCGCGGTCAACCAGTTCGGCGTATGGGCCTGCATGAAGCACGAGCTGCGCGTGATGCGCGCCCAAGGCTCGGGCGCCATCGTCAACAACTCCTCGCTGGGCGGCCTGGTCGGCCTTCCCGAGCGCGCGGCTTATCACGGCACGAAACACGCCGTGCTGGGCATGACCAAGAGCGCGGGCGTGGAATACGCGCCGCGCGGCATCCGCATCAACGCCGTCTGCCCCGGCACCATCGACACCCCGATGGTGCAGGACATGCTCGAGGGCCAGGCAGACGCGATGAAGGTCATCCTGAAGGAACAGTCCATCGGCCGCCTGGGGCGAGCCGATGAAGTGGCCGCCGCCGTGCTGTGGCTGTGCAGCCCCGGCGCGAGCTTCGTGGTCGGCGTCGGCCTGCCGGTCGATGGCGGCTTCACGGCGCACTGATCACGGAGAAACCTCATGACCGTCAAAGCCTATGGCGCCCATGCGAGCGGCCGCCCTCTGGAACCGATGGACATCACTCGCCGCGCGCCAAGCGCGCACGTCGTGGCGTTCACCACTTCGGAATCCAAGCACGACGCGGCCAAGGCGCTGGGGGCCGATGAGGTCGTGGTGTCGCGCCATCCGGACGAAATGGCGGCGCACGCCAAGAGCTTCGACTTCATCGACTGCGCGTCGCTCGCGGCCTGATGCCTGCTTCCTCTACCGTGAGACTCCGACGGCCCCACTTCGACCCTCAGCTTTCGACCTGCTTTTGCAGCGACGCCGGGTACCGGTCTCCCACGATCCGAATGCGGGAAACGGCAGACTCCAACTCCTGAATGTCGGCCGGCGCCAGCACCGCGTCGGCGGCCCGCAGGTTTTCATCCAGGTGAGCCAGCTTCGTCGTTCCAGGAATGGGAACGATCCACGGAGCCTTCCCCATCATCCAGGCCAACGCGACCTGCGCGGACGTAAGGCCTCGGATTCTGCCGAACGAGTTCAACACCTCGACCAAGGCCAGATTCACCCGAATCGCGTCCGGCGCGAAGCGAGGCAACGTGGCCCGGTTGTCGTTGCCGGCATCGAAGCGGGTGTATTCGGTGATCCCACCGCCGAGAAAGCCGCGGTTGAGAGGACTGTAGGGCACGAAGCCGATGCCGAGTTCCTGGAGCACCGGAAACACCTCTTTCTCCTGCTCGCGCCACATCAAGTGGTACTCGCTCTGCACCGCCGTCACCGGCTGAACGGCATGCGCGCGTCGAATGGTCCGAGCACCGACCTCGCACAGGCCGAAGCGCTTGACCTTACCGTCGCGGATCAGGTCTTTGACCGCACCTGCTACGTCCTCGATCGGCACGGCCGGGTCGAGGCGATGCAGATAGAACAGCTCGATGGCTTCGACCCGCAGGCGCTCGAGCGACTCTTCCGCCACACGGCGGATGTTCCGAGGCGTGCTGTCCAACTCGCCATCGATGTGCTTGCCATCGACGATACGGTGCCCGAACTTCGTCGTGATGCCGACCTTGTGCCGATAAGGGTACAGGGCTTCACCAGCCAGCTCTTCGTTGATGAGCGGCCCGTACACTTGCGCGGTATCGAACAGCGTTACGCCACGCTCCGCGGCCTGGTGAAGCAGCGCGATCATGGCCTTTCGGTCGGGATGAATGCCGCGGTTGTAGCTCATCCCCATGACGCCGAAGCCCTGGGCCGAGACCTCCATAGGAATGCTTCCCGAACCCAGGATCCGCCGCTTGGTCACGACCGGCAAGCTCATGGCAGCTCCCGCTGCTGATGGCGCGGGCGCCGACTGCGCTCGCGCGGATGCGGACATGGCGCCCACCAACGGCGCCGCAGCCAGACCGGCTCCGGTCTTGCGCAAGATCTTTCTGCGGCCAGGCTCCCGGAGCCTCCGCTCATTGCTCTCGTCGTTGCCCCGCTCGCGCACTTGAACCTCCATGATCTGCCACCGAGAGACGGATGCGCCGGCAGGCAACCTCATTGCCAGGCCGTCGTGCCTATGCATGAATCCGCCGCGGTCCCGGCACGCCGAGGCCGGCGACCATCCTTCTGATACCGGGATGACAAACCTAAATTGTCGCCGCGGTTTCAACTAGAGGGTTGAACTCGGATACCGACATAAGATCGGTTCATCAATCGGTCTCACGGTCATATCGAGTAC
The DNA here is from genome assembly GCA_047601745.1 of Burkholderiaceae bacterium. Classification (GTDB taxonomy): domain Bacteria; phylum Pseudomonadota; class Gammaproteobacteria; order Burkholderiales; family Burkholderiaceae_E; genus JAKPAM01. The sequence continues at coordinate 655,609 of JASGIS010000001.1, forward strand.
GCAGTTATTGCTAGAATTCTCGCGATCACATAGAGATTTCTCACCAATGTCACGAGACAGCTTCGGCGACCTGCACGCGTTCATCGCCGTCGCGCGATCGCGCAGCTTCACGCGCGCGGCAGCCCAGCTTCGCGTGTCTCAACCCGCACTGAGTCATACGATCCGCGAGCTGGAGGAAAAGCTCGGCGTACGACTGCTCATGCGCAGCACGCGCGGCGTCTCCCCCACCGAGGCCGGGCAGCGCCTGCTGGATCGCCTTGCTCCCGAGTTCGATGGCATCGAAGAGGAAATCCAGGCGCTGAGCGAGTTACGCGATCGGCCGATGGGGACCATTCGGATCACCGCCATCGACTACGCGATCCGCAGCACGCTCTGGCCCAAACTGGCGAAGTTCCTTCCCAAGTACCCGGACATCAAGGTCGAGCTGATCAACGAATATGCGAGCGTGGACATCGTTGCGAGCGGCTATGACGCGGGCGTGCGCTTCGGCCAGGAACTCGCACAGGACATGATTTCGGTGCGGATCGGCCCCGACGTTCGCAACATGGTCGTCGGCGCGAAGTCCTATTTCGCGGGCCGCAGCCTACCCGAGACGCCGCGTGACCTGATGGACCATGCGTGCATCAACCTGCGAACCATGACCCATGGCAGCCTCTACGAGTGGGAGTTCGTCAAGGGCAAGAAAGCGTTGAGCGCGCGCGTGGACGGCCCTCTCGCCTTCAACAACGCATACGACATCTTCGAGGCAGCCAAGGCGGGATTCGGGCTGGCTTACCTGCCGGAAGACCTGGTTCGCCCGTTCATTGCGAAGGGCCATCTGGTGTCGGTACTCGAAGCGTGGTGCCCGACGTGGTCCGGCTTGCACCTCTACTACCCGAATCGCCGGCAGCCCTCCCGGGCCATGGCCTTGCTGGTGGAAGCGCTTCGCCATGAAGGCTAGAGGGAATAAGGTCCATCCATGTCAGGCGGAAACCTCCGGGACATCTACGCGTTTCTCGCCGTGGCGCGCGAACGCAGCTTCACCCGCGCCGCGGCCCAGCTTGGTGTTTCGCAGTCGGCCCTGAGCCATACCGTTCGCGGCCTGGAAGCACGGCTGGGACTGCGGCTGCTGACCCGTACGACGCGCAGCGTCGCACCGACGGAGGCCGGCGAGCGCCTGATTCGGAACGTCGCCACCCGATTCGACGTGATCCGGGACGAGCTGGCCGCATTCGGAGAACTGCGCGACAAGCCCGCGGGGACGGTCCGCATCACGACGTCGGACTTCGCGGCCAACACGGTGCTGTGGCCAAAGCTGTCGAAGCTCCAACCTCGGTACCCGGACGTAAAGATCGAGATCGCCATCGACCCCGGCCTGACCGACATCGTGGCCGAGCGTTATGACGCGGGGGTTCGCTTCGGCGATCAGATCGCCAAGGGCATGACGGCCGTCCGGATCTCGCCCGACATCCGGATGCTCATCGTCGGCGCGCCGTCATACTGGGACAAGCACCCCGTGCCGACGAAGCCCTCGGAGCTGACGCAGCACGCCTGTATCGGCATGCGCTTCTCGATGCGTGGCGGCGTGTATGCATGGGAGTTGAAGAAGGGCCGCCGCAACTTGCGGGTACGCGTCGACGGGCCCTGGACGTTCAACTGCATCTATCCGGTGCTCGATGCGGCCTTGGCCGGGTTCGGCCTGGCCTATGTGCCCGAGCAACTGGCGCAGCCTCACATCGAGCAGGGCCGGCTGCGAGCCGTGCTCACGGACTGGAGCCCCGTCTTTCCCGGCTTGCACATCTTCTATGCCAGTCGGCGACAGTCATCACCCGCTCTCGCACTGATCGTCGAGGCACTGCGCTATCGGCGTCGTGACAATCGTCACGGCTGACCCGAAAGCCGAAGCCGCCGCGCCGGCCCCCGACAGCGATGTCCTCGGTGCGGTCATCGCGTTGTACTCCAGACGAACATTCGCTCATCGCGGCACGCCCGACCTCGCGTCGGTCGAACGCCGCGCTCGAAACGACAGGCCGGTAGCGCCGAAAAATTCTTTTCAATCAAGCGGTTGAAGAAATCTCGGGATAATACCGGCACCTGCATGCGATCCGGGCACAGCCTTTGCAGAAGACGGACAAGCCGCTCACGGTCCGTTTACAACAAGAGGCAAATCCCATGTTCGCTCCTAATACACTAGCCGGAAGGGTCGCATTCGTCACGGGCGGCGCGACCGGGCTGGGTCTGGAGATCGCGACCCAATACGCGACGCTCGGCGCGTCGGTGATGATCGCCAGCCGCAAGGAGGAAAACCTGCGCAAGGCCGTCGAAGAAATCGGCCGGATCACCGACCGCATCGACTGCACGGTGCTCGACGTGCGCGACCCCGCGGCCGTGAAAAGCGCGATCGACCGCACCGTCGAGCGCTTCGGTGCATTGGACATCCTCGTCAACGGCGCCGCCGGCAACTTCGTCTGCCCGACAGCCGGCCTGACCCCGAACGGCTGGAAGACGGTCATCGACATCGATCTGAACGGCACGTTCTACTGCTGCCACGCCGCTTATGCCCATCTGAAGGCATCGAGCTTCGGCGGCCGCATCATCAGCATCGTGACCATGCTCGGCGTAACGGGCTGGCCCGGCGCCGCGCACGCGTCCGCGGCCAAGGCCGGAATCATCGCGCTGTCGCGTACGCTCGCGATCGAGTGGGGAGACGATCGGATACGCGTGAACACGATCTCGCCGGGCCCGATCGGCGATACCGAAGGCGTGCGCAAGATGTACGAGGAGACCGGCCGGGGCGAACTCGAACAGCGCCGGACGGCGCTCGGCCGTTTCGGCAAGCGGCAGGACATCGCGCATGCGGCCACTTACCTGGCCTCCGACCTGGCCGACTACGTGACCGGAGACAACCTCGTCGTCGACGGCGGCCGCTGGCTGAAGTACGTGGCGGCCTGACGACGTCCGCGCCCGGATCACACCAGCCTGATCGCATGTTCGCGCCGCGTTGCGATCCGGTTCTTTTGTCCCACATAGAAGGCTTCGATTCCATGCATCGCGATTTCGCTGATGGGTTCCACCGATACGGGTTTCACCGATACCTGATTTCGTTCTTGATTGCGGTCACGACCGCGATCGTGTCGATGACGGCCCATGCCACCGATTACCCGACGCGTCCGATCCGGCTGATCACCCCCTACGCGGCCGGCGGCCTTTCCGACATCCTGGCCAGGCAACTGGCCCATGAACTGACCGGACGTCTCGGGCAATCGGTCGTCGTCGAAAACAAGGTCGGCGGCGGCGGCGTGGTCGGCACCGATGCGATGGCCAAGGCATCACCCGACGGGTATACGCTCGGCATCGTCGGCCAGGGCCTCGCAAGCGTGAATCCGACGCTTTACCCGAAGCTGCCGTACGACACCCAGCGCGACTTCGTTCCGATCTCGATGATCGCCAAGTTCTCGATGGTGCTCGTCGGCAATCCCGATCGGCCGCCGGCGACGGTCGCCGAGCTGATCGCGATGGCCCGCAAGAGTCCCGATGCGATCAGCTACGGTTCGGCCGGCAATGCGTCGACCGCGCATTTGACGATGGCGATGCTCGGCGACCGGATCGACGCCAGGATGCTGCACGTACCGTTCAAGGGCGAATCGGCGGCCTTCACCGAGGTCGCCGGCGGCAGGGTCGACGTCATCTTCGCGACGGTCGGCGGCGCGCTGCCCTTGATCCAGGGAAACAAGCTGCGAGCGATCGCGGTGGCCGATAGGCAGCGCAATCCGCTGCTGCCGGACGTGCCGACGCTGCACGAAAGCGGCCTCGCCGACTTCGAGGTGTTCGGCTGGTATGCGGTGGTCACGCCGACCGGGACACCGGCCGACGTCGTCGAGCGGCTCAGCAAGGAACTGATGGCGATCGGACGCGATCCGGCCTTCCAACGATTCATGACCTCCCGTGGCATGGAAGCGGTCGGCAACAGCCCCGAGGACGTCAGCAGGACCATTCGCGACGAGACCGCCCGTTGGGGCCGGATCATCGAGAAGGTGGGCATCACCGTCGATTGAAGGGTTTCGGCGTCACCGCCCCGCCTCGACCCGGCGTTCTCGCCGGCAGGCGGATGCGGGCCGCTCAGAGTCCCAATTGAGCCAGTCGCTTGTACAGGTAGGACCGGGATATCCCGAGTTCCCGCGCCACGGCTTTCTTGTTGCCGCCGCAGCGCGCCATCGCGGCGCGGATGAGCTGCTCCTCCACTTGTTCGACCGCACCGCGGACGTCCGAACGCAGACCATCGAGCCGTTCGCCGATCGGTTTGCCGATCGGCTCGATTTCACCGAGCGTCGATCGTCCAGCCGAGTCCGAACCCGCCGTGACCGCGACCGCGACCGAGACCGGCGGCGTGGCGGAGGCGGCGGGAGAGCCCGCCGCCCCGGGAACGAAGGCCTCCGCCGATCCGCGCAGGAAATCGTCGGGCCTGATCTGCTCGCCTTCGGCGAAGATCGCCGCACGCTCGACCGCGTGTATCAGTTGCCGCACATTGCCGGGCCACGCCTGCGTGCTCAGGAAGGCCAGGGCCTCATCGGACAGTCGCCGCAGCGGCGTGCCGTGACGCTCGGCGAACTGCTGCAGCGCCATCTCCGCCAACTGCGGAATGTCCTCCAACCGTTCGCGCAACGCCGGCATCCGGATCGTCACGCCGCCGATCCGATAGAACAGGTCGAGACGGAAGCGGCCTTCGGCGATCATCGCCTCGAAATCGCGATTGCTGGCACTGACCAGCCGGAAATCGGAGTACAGCGATGCATTGCCGCCGACCCGCTCGTAGCGGCCATCCTGCAGCACGCGCAGCAGCTTGACCTGCACCTCGGCCGGCATGTCGCCGATCTCGTCGAAGAACAGGGTACCGCGGTCGGCCTGCTCGATCTTGCCGCGACGCCCCTTGCGCTCGGCCCCGGTGAACGCGCCGGCCTCGTAACCGAACAGCTCGCTCTCGACCAGCGCGGCGGGCATGGCCGCCGCGTTGACCATCACCAGCGCATGATCCTTTCGTGCACTCAGCATGTGGATCGCATGGGCCGCGAGCTCCTTGCCGGTACCGCTCTCCCCGGTCAGCAGCACCGGGACGTTCAACGGCGCGACCTTGATGATCTGCTGCTTCAACTGCTGTATGGCCGCACTGTCGCCGACGATGTGTTCCAGACCATAGTGGCGTCCACGCAGATCGCTGAGTTCGCGCCGATAGAAGGCCACCTCGGACCGCAAGCGGCTCAGTTCGTTCGACATCGCCTGCAGTTGCTCCGGCCCCTTGAACATCACCTGGCCGATGGCGCCGACGATGCGTCCCGATCGATCATGGATGGGCAGCCTCGACACGACCCGCGTCACGCCGCGCATCTGCTGCATCGCGCCGACCTCCGCCTTGCCGGTGACGACCACCTCGTGCAAGCGGGTGTTCTCGATGACCCGCGTCACATGCTGCCCGACACCGCTGCCCGGGCTGATGCCGAAGAACTTCTCATGGACCGGGCTGAGGTAGCGCATGACGCCTTCGTGGTCGACGACCGTCATGGCCTCGAACGGGTTGGTCAGGATCTCGCGCAGGATGTCGCCGGCGAAGTCGACCGTGCCGACGAACTCGACCACCGGATCGCGGCCCTCGCGTTCGGCGGCGATCAGCACCGTCCCACCGGGACTCTGGAACGCGACCACGACGACGGACTGCTCGGCGACATCGACCGCGAAGATCTGCTTGCCACGCGACGAGGCCATCTGCCAGGCCCGGCAGATGCGCGCGCTCAACTCCCGGTTCGAGGCGATCCCGGTGGCCAGGACGATCCGGCCTTCGGCGTCCAGCACCACCACGCCGCGCAACGACGCGGAAGGCGTCGATCCGACCGGATACTCGGGATGTCTCTGTGTCGTCATTGCGGACAATTCTACGCGCGGCATCCGCGCGATGTACGCGTCGAAGACACCGATCTAGGGGTTGACCCGATCCGCACCCGACGTTCGGCCGGAGATAAGCGCAGATCCCGTAAGAATCCGTTCATCGAGCGCATGGCACAGGCATTGCAGAGCTCCCCCGTGATGACGTCCATGCATACACGCCGCGAAACCGGCGGACAGGCTGGCTCGCGCCGGGCATGGACCCCTTATTACACCCGATCCGGAGACAGCATGAAGCCATTCGAAGAGATCCTGTACCAGGAAGACGGTCCGATCGCGACCATCACGCTGAACCGTCCGCATGACGGCAACATGTTCACACCCACGATGTGTCACGAAATACGCGACTGCATCAACGAGATCCGGCGCGAGACCCGCACGCGGGTGGTCGTCCTGACCGGCGCCGGCGACAAGTTCTTCTGCATCGGCGGCCGCAAGGAAGGCATGGAGGACACGCTGCTGTACGCGGGCGTGCTGCCCACGCTGGAAATGTACGAGAGCATCGATCGTCTGCAAAAGCCGGTGATCGCCTCGGTCAACGGCTTCGCGGTCGGCGGCGGCAACGTGCTCCAGGTCGTCTGCGACATCACGATCGCCAAGGAGAGCGCGGTGTTCCGGCAGGTCGGCCCGATGATGGGCAGTTTCGATGCCGGCTACGGGACGTGGTACCTCGAGGATCTGATCGGCAAGAAGCGCGCGAAGGAGATGTGGTACCGCAACCCCCGCCTTTCGGCTCGCGAGGCGCTCGAGTGGGGGCTGATCAATCACGTCGTTCCGGATGCGGAGCTCGCGAGCTTCACTCGCAAGATCGCGCTGGAGATCGCCGATCGCGGCGCCTTCGCGCTGGCATCGATCAAGGGCGCGTTCAATGCCCGCCACGGCGGCGTCAGCGGCCTGTCGCGAATGGCCCACGACCTGCTGCTGCGGGGTTATCTCGATACCGACGAGCACCACGAGCTGGCCAAGGCCTTCGCCGAAAAACGCGCGCCCGACGCCTCGAACTTCGGCCACTGATTCGAGACGGGCCATGGGACGACTGCTGACGCTTCATCATCCGGGCACCGCACGGGATTATTATCTGCGCGGCGTCTGGCAGAGCGAGACGCTGTATGGAATGGCGCGCTTCCATGCGGCCGAGCGCGGCCATCGGTTCGCGCTGCGCGACCATTCCCGCCGCCTCACGTGGCACGAGCTGGTGAACTGGGTCGATGCGGTCGCGGCAGATCTGCATGCAGCGGGCCTGCACCGCGGCGATCGGGTTTCGATCTGGTTGCCGAACCGGCTCGAATCGGTAGTCGTTCTGCTGGCCTGCTCGCGAAACGGATACGTGTGCAATCCCTCGCTGCACCAGAGCTACACGGTCGCGGAGATTCGCGGCCTGCTCGAACGCATCGAGTGCAAGGCGCTGTTCGCCCAACCGGGCTGGGGCGCCGACGCGCGCACGGCCGACATCTTCGAGCAGGCACGAACGCTGTCGCGGATGCTGCGCTGCTATGCGCTGCCCGCGTTGCGCGACGCGCCCGCCGATCCTGCGAGCGCTCTGCCATCCGGCAGCCATGGATTTCCATCGCCCGACGCCGCGGTCGCGCCGCCGGCGGCGAGCGTCGATCCGGACCAGATCGTCTATCTGGCGTTCACCAGCGGCACGACCGGGACGCCCAAAGGCGTGATGCACAGCGACAACACGCTGCTGGCGAACGGCCGATCGATGGTCGCCGACTGGGGGCACGACGAGAACACGATAACGCTGACGCTAAGCCCGATGAGCCATCACATCGGCACGGTCGCGCTCGAACAGTGCCTGGTCGCCGGCTGCGAGCTGGTCATCCACGATCCGCTGAGCGGTACGAGCGCGCTCGACTGGATCGTCGAAACCGGCGCGACCTACGTGATGGGCGTACCCACGCACGCGATGGACCTGCTGCAATCGCTGAAGGCATGCGACGCGCGGACGCTGGGCAAGGTGCGCGTGTTCTACATGGCCGGCGCGCCGATCCCCAGCGAGACCGCCCGCCAGTTGCTCGAATACGGTGCCCGCCCGCAGAACGTCTACGGGATGACCGAGAACGGTTCGCATCAGTACACGCGCCCCGACGACGGTTTCGAGGTCGTCACGACGACCTGCGGCGTGGCCTGCGCCAATTACGAGATCCGCTTGTGGCAGCAGGACAATCCCGATATCGAAGCCGCTCCGGGCGAAGTCGGCGAAATAGGCGGCCGCGGCGGCGTGCTGATGCTCGGATACCTGGGCAACCAGGCGGCGACCGAAGGCTCGTTCAACAGCGGCGGCTGGTTCCTGAGCGGCGACCTCGGCTGCTTCGACGCACACGGCAACCTGAAGATCGTCGGCCGAAAGAAGGACCTGATCATCCGCGGCGGCCACAACATCCATCCGGTCCACATCGAGGAACTCGCACACCGCCATCCGGCGATCAAGAAGGCCGCGGCCTTTCCGATCGCCGATGAACGACTCGGAGAGAAGGTCTGCCTGGCGATCATCGCCGACCGGCAGGCGCCGGACGCGGCAACGCTGCTGGGCTTCCTCGCCGCTCAGGGCCTGTCCAGATTCGACATGCCCGAGTACTTCATCGTGCTCGAAGCGTTTCCGCTCACCCCCAGCGGCAAGATCCTCAAGCGAGAGCTCGCGCAATGGGCGAAATCCGGTCGGATCTCGCCGACCGCCGTCCGATATCGAGGCTGACCCCATGCTAGAACTGTCCTTCCAACATGAGTTCGCGGTCCTGACGCTGCGGCGCCCGCAATCACTGAATGCACTGAGTTTCGCGCTGATCGAGCAGATCGCCCAGGCGATCGACGAAGCCGGACGATCCGACGCACGGGCACTGATCGTCACCGGCGAAGGCGACAAGGCATTCTGCGCCGGCGCCGACATCAAGGAACTGCAGAATCGCGACCTGCCGGCGCAGCGAGCCGGAGCCGAGCGAGGCCAGGCGGTGTTCGCGCTGCTCGACCGATTGCCGATTCCATCGGTGGCACTGGTCAACGGCTATGCATTCGGCGGCGGATGCGAACTGGCGATGGCCTGCTCGTTCCGCATCGCGCTGCCGCAAGCCAAGTTCGGCCTGCCGGAGATCAAGCTGGGCCTGGTTCCCGGCTACGGGGGCACGCAACGGCTGCCGCGACTGGTCGGCCAGGGCCGAGCGCTGGAGATGGTGATGACCGGGCGAACCGTCGCGGCCGAAGAAGCGCTGGCGATCGGGCTGGTGAACCGGATCGTGCAGCCGCCCGGCCTGGAGGCGGCCTTCGCGTTCGCCCGCGAGTTCTCCGGCCATGGCTTGCTCGCCCAGCGATTCGCTCGCGAGGCCGTGCAACGGGCGCTGGACCAGCCGCTGAACGAAGGCCTGCGCACCGAGGCCGACCTGTCGACGCTCGCGTACCGAACAGCCGACGCCGAGGAAGGCATGGCGGCGTTCGCCGGCAAACGCAAACCCGTTTTTCGCGACTGCTGACGCGGCCGGACATTCGTGCGCGAATCGATCGACCGCCGACTCCCAGGACTTCGACCATGCTCCCCTCTTGCATCATCGTCACCGGCGCCAGCCGCGGCATCGGCGCGGCCATCGCGACGGCGCTCGCCCGTCAGGGCCAGACCGTCGCCTGTCTGTCGCGTTCCGGCGCCCTGCCCGCCGCCGATCCGGACACGGCTTGCCGCCTGCTGCGTCACGCCGCCGACGTCACCGACCCCCGGCAGTTGCGCACCGTGGTCGACGAGTTGGCCGCGACGTATCGGATCGTCGGCCTGGTCAACAACGCCGGGCTGCACGTCGAAGCCCGATCGGCCGAACTGACGGTCGAGTCGTGGAACGCAATGATGAACACCAACGCGCTGTCGACGCTGTCCGGATGCCAGGCGGCTTACCCGCACCTGGTCGCGGCCGGGGGCGGACTGATCGTCAACATCGGTTCGTTCTTCGACAAGATGGGCGTCAAGCGCAATCTCGCCTATTGCGCGAGCAAGGCGGCGGTCGGCGCGATCACGCGCTGCCTGGCCGTGGAATGGGCGAGCCAGGGCATCCGGGTCATCGACGTCGCGCCCGGCTACATCCAGACCGACCTGAATGCCGATGCGATGAATGCCGGCCCGCTGCGCGCTTATCTCGACAAGCGCATTCCGCGGGGCCGTCCCGGCACGGCCGATGAAGTGGCGACGCTGGTCGCCAGCCTGTTCGTCCAGCCGACCGGCTTCCTGTCCGGCGAAACCATCTACCTCGACGGTGCCCAGGGCATCGCGCACTGAGCCTTTCGACCATGAATCTGCTGACCCGCCTGGATGCCCGTATCGCACTGAGCGAAGACGAACGGATGCTGCTCGACAGCGTCCGGAATCTCGCCGCCGAACGGATCGCGCCGCGCGCCGAACACTTCGACCGCACCGCCGAGTTTCCGTGGGAACACGTGCGGTCGATCAACGAGCTCGGACTGAACGCGATGTTCATACCCGAAGCCTACGGCGGCGCGCCGCTCTCGTATACCGCTTATCTCGCGTGCGCCCGCGAGATAAGCAAGGCCTGCGCGGCGACCGGCATCATCTGGGCGACGAACTTCCATGCGATGAAGCCTCTGATCGACTGGGGCGACGAGGAACAGAAGGCGCGCCTGCTCCCGCGGATCGCCGAAGGCGGCCTCGCCTCGCTGGCGATCACGGAGCCCGAAGCCGGCTCCGATGCGACCGGCATGCGGACCAGTTTCCGCCGGGACGGCGACGAAATCGTCATCAACGGCGGCAAGACCTTCATCACGAACGGCGACGTCGCCGATCTGTATCTGCTTTTCGGCAAATGGCAGGGCATCGCCGGCGCGAAGGACAGCATCTCGGCGCTGGTCCTGGAAAAGGGTACCCCGGGCCTGTCGGTCGTGCGTCTCGAGGACAAGATGGGCACGCGCGCGTCCGGCACCGCCACCTTGTCGTTCGAGAACTGCCGGGTGCCGATGCGCAATCTGCTCGGCGAACCGGGCGCCGGGCTGAAGATCCTGTTCGCTTCGCTGAACAAGTCGCGTCCCAGCGTCGCGGCTCACGCGCTGGGCATCGCCCGGGCGGCTTTCGAGGACGCCGTCGACTACATCAACGAGCGCCGGCAATCCGGCCGCAGGATCCTCGAGTTCCAGGGCGTGCAGTTCATGATCGCCGATCTGGCGTCCGAGCTGGCGCTGGTCGAGAACTGGCTGTGGTCGCTGGCAGCGCGCATCGATGCCGGCGAGAAGGACTTCGGCATCGAGGCCTCGGTGCTGAAGATGCGCGCGAGCGACCTGGCGATGCGGATCACGACCGATGCGGTGCAACTGCTTGGGGGTTATGGCTACTGCAAGGACTTCCGGGTCGAGCGGCTGATGCGCGACGCCAAGATCACGCAGATCTGGGAAGGCACCAACCAGGTCCATCGCCAGTTGATCGGCCGCAGCTTCCTGCGACGCTGATCGTTCGGCAAGGCGCGACCGCCAGGGACACGGAGAACCGGGGCCGAACCGGCCTCGATCCACGACATGAAGAGGACTATCACCATGACAGACATCAAGACGATCGGTGTCGCCGGCTGCGGCACGATGGGCGCCGGCATCGCCATCGTCTGCGCGCGCGCCGGCTTCCGTACGCGGGTGTTCGACCTGCGGCAGGGAGCGATCGACCAGGCGCGCGGCCAGACCGAGGGCTTCTTCCGCAAGAGCGTCGAAAGAGGCAAGCTGGCCGCCGACGCGCTGCCGGGCATCATGGACAACTGGCAGGGTACGACTCGCCTCGAGGATCTCGCCGACTGCGACCTGATCATCGAGGCGGTGTTCGAGAGCCTGCCGGTCAAGCACGAGCTGTTCGGCAAGCTCGACGGCATCTGCCCCGCATCGACGATCTTCGCGTCGAACACGTCGACGATCAGCATCACCGAGATCGCCGGCGGCTCGGGGCGACCGGACCGGTTCGTCGGCATGCACTTCTGCCTGCCGGCCCAGTTGATGAAGCTCGTCGAGATGTCGCCCGGCCTGGCAACGACGCAAGAGACCTTCGCGCGCGCCTGGTCGATCTGCGAGCAGCTCGGACAGAAGCCGGTGCGCACGCAGGATACGCCCGGGTTCGTGCTGAACTACTTTCTGATTCCGTTCAACAACGACGCGATCCGCCTGGTCGAACAAGGCGTCGCCGAACCGGCCGACATCGATCTGGCGATCAAGACCGCGATGGGATATGCGATGGGCCCGATGGAGCTGCTCGATCTGGTCGGCATGGACACCCAGAAGCTGCTGTGCGAGGCGATGTTCGGGCTGACCCACGAACCCCGCGCGGCCTGCCCTCCGCTGGTCAGGCGGATGATCGCCGCCGGCCGACTGGGCCGCAAGACCGGGCAGGGGTTCCTGAACTACGGCGACTCGAAAATGTACGGTGCCTGAGGAGAACCGACAGCATGACGACTTATCGCATCATCCGCTGCGGCGACAGCCGTTCGTTTCCGGTCGAACATGCGTTCCTGACGCAGGCCGGCACAGGCAGCGAAGGCGGAGCCGTATTCATCGGCGCGACGGCGGGACAGGGCTTCGCGGCCGCCGGCGATCTATCGGCCGCCCCCTTCGTCGCGATCGAGTTGGGCACCGAGTGCCTGGGCGTGCACACCGGTGAATCCGCCGGCGACGAAGGCTCGAACGTCGTCGGCTTCGCACGCTTTCGACTGGGCCGGGCCGATCCGAGCCCGCTGGTCGAACTGGTCAGGCAACCGAACACGTCGGCGACCGCGATCGCCGCCGCGAGATCGGCTTTCGAAGCGGCGGGGCTGAAGGTCGCCGTATGCGGCGACTTCCCCGGCCGCATCGTCGACCGTCTGATTCGTCCGTACCTGAACGCTGCATTGCGCCGACTCGACGAGCGACTGGCCAGCGCCGCCGATATGGACAAGACCTTGTGCCTGGGCCTGGGTTATCCGGAAGGCCCGATCTCGCTGCTCGAGCGCACCGGCCTGGCCGAACATCACGACGTGACGCAGGCCTTGTACCAGGCGCTCGGCCAGGAGCCTTATGCGCCGGCTCGGCGGGCCCAGGTAGCCAAGGCCCGGTCGCGCGCCTAGGCCGATCATCGAACGGGCGGCATCAGGCTTCTTCAACTTCATAATCAAAGAGACATGCCCAATCCACGCGTTGAAGCTCATTCCCTGGCGACTGCACTGATCTGCGCGGCGGCGATGCTGCCGACCTTGCCTGCTCATGCCCAAGTATCGGATGACGTCGTCAAGATCGGCGTCATCGTCGACATGGGAGGCGTGTACGCCGATCTCGGCGGCATGGGCGCGGTCCGTGCGGTCGAGATGGCGGTCAAGGATTTCGGCGGCAAGGTGCAAGGCAAGCCGATCCAGGTGGTTTCCGCCGACTATCAGAACAAGGTCGACGTCGCGTCGGCCAAGGCCAGGCAATGGCTGGACGTCGACAACGTCGACCTGATCCTGGAGTCCACCGACTCGGCGGCCGCCATCGCGATGCAGAAACTGGCCGCCGAGAAGAAGAAGCCCATTCTCTTCGTCGGCTCCGCTTCGACTTCGCTGACAAACAAGGAATGCTCGCCGTACGGCATCCACTGGGTCTATGACACTTATTCGCTCGCCACGGGTACCGCCCGGACCGTGATGCAGGAGGGCGGAGACACCTGGTACTTCATTACCGCCGACTATGCGTTCGGCAACGCGCTGGAGAGCGATACGAAGGCCGTCATCACCGAAATGGGCGGAAAGGTGCTGGGCACTGCCAAACACCCGCTCAATCTGCAGGATTTCTCTTCGTTCGTATTGCAGGCGCAAGCATCGAACGCCAAGGTCATCGGTCTGGCCAATGCCGGCAAGGACACGCAGAACGCGGTGCGGCAGGCGGCCGAGTTCGGTGTCACGCAGCGACAGTCGCTGGCGACGCTGCTGATGTTCGACACCGACATCAAGGGGATGGGGCTGCAGATCGCGCAGGGCCTGCTGTATACCACGGCATTCTACTGGGACGCGAATCCCGAGACCCGCGAGTTCGCCAAGCGCTTCAACGCCGTCCACAAGGCGATGCCGACGATGGTCCAGGCCGGCGCCTATTCAGCGGTGATGCACTATCTGAAAGCCGTCGATGCGAAGAAGACCGACTCGGCCGACGCGGTCGTCAAGCAGATGAAGGAGACGCCGGTCAACGATTTCTTCGCCAAGGACGGCCGGATCCGCGTTGACGGACGGATGGTCCACGACATGTATCTGGCCGAAGTCAAGAAGCCGTCCGAATCCAAAGGCGAATGGGATATCGCGAAGATCCGCCGCACGATCCCCGGCGATCAGGCGTTCATGCCGCTGTCGAAGAGCTCCTGCCCGCTGGTCCGGTCGAACTAGCGGCGCGACCTCGTCATCGCAAACGATGGTCGGCCGCCGGGCCGACCGCCGGCGGCGCGGCGGCTACGCGCCGACGATGCGCCGCTGCTGCAGCGCCTTCACCTTCTCGCCGTCATAAGACAGCCACTCGTGCAGCAGGGCTTCGGCGTGCTCGCCGACCCGCGGTGCGGCGACCGGATCGGCCAACGGCGTGTCCGAATACCTGATCGGCAAGGCCATGTTCGGTATCCACCCGAGGACCGGGTGCGGAATGCGGGTGACGATCTTGCGGTCCTGCGCCTCGGGCGATCGAATGGCGTCGCCGACCGTCCGGACCTCTCCGCACGGCACGCCCGCGTCGCGCATCCGGTCGCGCCAGTACGCCCACGGACGCGCGCCGAATGCCTGTTGCAGCAGCGCGAAGATCTCGTCGCGACGTTCGAGCCGATCCTTGTTCGTCGCGTAGGCGGGGTCGGATGCGAGTTCCGGCATGTCCAGCACCTGGGTCAGCAATCGCTGAAAGATGCCGGTGTTGCCGCAGTTGATCAGGAACGAGCCGTCGCTCGCGTGAAACAGCCCCGAAGGACAGGTGTCGGGGCTCGTGTTTCCCGGCCGGCGCGGCGCCTTGCCGCTGAACAACTGCTGGAACGACGCGTAGCCGGTCATGAAGACCGCGCTCTCGAACAGCGACACCTCGACCTTCTGACCCCTACCGGTCCGCTCGCGCGCCATCAGCGCGCCGAGGATCGCATTGGACGCCAGGATCGCCGTGCTCATGTCCATCACCGGCGACAGCGTGCGGACGCCGTCCCGGTCAGGGTAACCGTTCATCGAGATGAATCCGCTTTCGGCCTGCGCGATCGGGTCGAAGCCGAGCCTGTCGGCATAGGCGCCGTCGCGACCGTACGCGGAGACCGAGCAATAGATCAGGCGCGGATTGCGTTCGCGGCACAGTTCATAGTCCAGTCCGAGCCGGCCCATCACGCCCGTCGAGAAGTTCTCGACGACCACGTCGGCCTTGGCGATCAATTCCAGCGCGATCGCGCGCCCCTCGTCGGCCTTCAGATCCAAGGCCAGACTCCGCTTGTTGCGATTGCACCAGACGAACGGCGGTCCGGCGCCGATGTCGGGCAGCACCGGAGGGTACTGCCTGAAATCGTCTCCACGCCCCTGGGCTTCGACCTTGAGCACGTCCGCCCCCATGTCGGCCAGGACCATCGTGGCCAGGGGCCCCGCGATGAAGTGCGTGAAGTCGACGATCCGGATCCCTCCGAGCGGCAGCGGGGCGTCACTGGGCCGGGAAGTCGCTGCGGGAAAGGCGGACTGAACGAAGCTGCTCATGTCATGAACAGGCTCGGGCGAAGCGATGGGTTGGCTCGGCATGTGTTCGGATCGTTGATGAAGAACGGTTGCGGCTCTGAAGGTCCGGGACGGCGCGAAAGCGATCCGGAAGATTCGCCGCGCCGCTTAGCATCTGCGGATTCTTCAGCAAGGGTCGTGCCCGAAGTTTTTCCGCACTTTCGCGGCCTTGGCGCCGGCTCGCACCGTTCGGATGTGTCCGCGGAGTACAGGCGAGTGTTCAAACCGCGTACAGCGCGGAGGCGAAGACACCGACGGGTCGGCGATCCCCGGTTTGATTCGACCGGATCGAGGCGCCGGCAACGACGCTCGCCGCGCGATCGACGTCCGCGCTTCGACGCAGCGATCGCAAACCGTGTTCACGACACGGTCACCCGGCGTGTTCATCGGGTTGACAGATCGTCCTGCACGCTCGTCCGCAAGCCAGCCGCCCGCCTCCGTTCGTCGGCGATTGTCTTTTCCAAACAGGCACTTGTACCGGCGCACCGAGCGATGACCGGCGATGGCATGCCGCTTGCGATCGAACTGCAGCAGGAGAACAACTCGAGAGAACGGAAAGTGCCCGAAGCATTGCCCCAACCGATAGCCAACCCCGACTCCGCCCCTTACTGGCAGGGCGCCCGCGAAGAACGCCTGCTGATCCGCCAGTGCCAGGATTGCAAGGCCTTCCACTTCATGCCCAGATTCCTGTGTCCGCAGTGCTGGTCGCAGAACCTGTGCTGGGTCCAGGCCACCGGCAACGCGACGGTTCACAGCTTCACGATCATCCGGCGGGCGCCGCTCGAGAGCTTCACGTCTCGCGTGCCCTACGTCGTCGCGCTGCTGGACCTCGAGGAAGGCGTCCGGATGATGAGCAACATCGTCGGCGACGACGCGCTCGACACCCGTATCGGCGATCGCGTGACGGTGTGCTTCGAAGACCGCGGCGACGGCGCGCGCATTCCTCAGTTCCAGCGGGCCCGCTGAGACGGACACGCGCTCCTGATCACCGAAACGGAACAACAGAATGAGCAAAGACACTTCATCACTTCGCAACCGGGCCGCCATCGTCGGCGTCGGCGAATCCGATATCGGCAAGGTTCCGACGATGAGCGGGCTGGGGCTGAACGCGCAGGCGGCGCGACGCGCGCTCGACGATGCCGGCCTGAAGGTCGGCGACATCGACGGCGTGCTGACCGCCTATTCGTTCACCGAGCCCTACTTCATGCTGGGCACGGTCCTGTGCGAATACCTGGGCCTCAAGCCCCGGTACAACGCCTCGATGGTCGTCGGCGGCGGCAGCCCCGCCGTCATGCTCAAGCATGCGGCCGAGGCGATCGCCGCGGGCCAGGCCGAGACGATCCTGGTCTGCGCCGGCGAGAACCGGGCGACCGGCCAGAGCCGCGACCAGGCGGTGGCCGCGTTGACCGCGGTCGGCCACCCGTATTTCGAGCGCCCTTATGGCGCGTCCATTCCGGGCTTCTACGCGATGATCGCGCGCCGGCACATGATGGAATTCGGAACGACCGAGGAACAGATGGCGGCGGCGGCCGTCACGGCGCGGCATCACGCGTCGCTGCACCCGAACGCGCACATGCGCAAGCCGATCACGGTCGAGGACGTCATGGCGTCCAAACCGATCGCCGATCCGCTGAAGATGCTCGATTGCTGCCTGCTGTCGGACGCCGGCGGAGCCTTCATCGTGACCTCGGCCGAACGCGCCCGCGATCTGAAATCGAAGCCCGCGTGGCTGGCCGGCATCGCCGAGTACCACACGCACGAGCATCTGATGTGCGCCCCCAGCCTGACCGAGTTCGGCGCCAAGGTGACGAGCGAGGCGGCCTATCGGATGGCCGGCCTGGGCCCGAAGGACGTCGACGTCGCCGAGCTGTACGACTGCTTCTCGATCGTGCCGATCATCGAACTCGAGGAGGTCGGACTGTGCGGGCCCGGAGAGGGCGGCGCCTATTTCGCCGAGGGCAAGGCGAGGATCGGCGGCGGCGCGGTTCCGATCAACACGCACGGCGGCATGCTGTCGCACGCGCATGCGGGCGCCGCCGGCGGCCTGTTCGGCATCGTCGAGGCCGTCAGGCAGTTGCGCGGCGGTCTCGGACCACGCCAGGTCGAGGGTGCCGAAGTCGCCCTCGTTCACAACGAAGGCGGCATCCTGTCGTCGCATTGCACGCTGATCCTGACCAGCGCACCGCACTGATCGATGCGCGCTCTCGAACCTCGAACACCCAGCCATTTGAACTTTCAGGAGCCATCCATGTCGACGCCCCGCGGCCGCTATTTCGAAGACTTCGAAGTCGGATCCGAATTCTCGACCCCCGCGCGCACGATCACCAGCACCGATATCGTCAACTTCGCGTGCCTGTCCGGCGACTTCAACGAAGTCCACACCAATCACGAGTACTGCAAGACGACCGCGTTCGGCGAGCCGATCGCGCACGGTCCTCTGGTGTACGCGATCGCCGCCGGCCTGCAGTACGCGAGCGGCGTCAACGACGGGACGCTGCTGGCGCTGTTGCAGATCGACGGCTGGAAGATGAACTCGCCGGTCAAACACGGCGACACGATCCACATGCGCACGAAGGTGCTGGACAAGAAGCCCTCGTCGAAGACCGATCGCGGCGTCGTTTCGCTGCTGCGGCAGATCATCAACCAGGAGGGTTCGATCGTTCAGCAGATGACGGCGACGCTGCTTTATCGCCGGCGTCCGGCCTGACTCGCCGACGATCATCCCGATCTGCGGCCCCGCAGTGCATCGCGCGAAGAAGGGGTTACGATTGCGCCTTTCCGAACGCCCGAACCGCTCCGTCACGAGAGTCTCCGCCCCCATGGACACGGATCGCCCACCCAGCGCCGGTGCACTGCTGATCGTCAACAACATCGATGAAGGATCCGACGATGAGTTGAATCACTGGTATCAGAACGAGCACCTGCCGAATCGTCTGAACATCGACGGCTTCCAGAGAGCGAGGCGCTACCAGGCGATCGACGGACAGCCGGCCTACATCGCGTTCTACGAATGCGATTCGGTCGACGTCCTGAAGTCGCGCGCGTATCTCGACCGGGTTCTGAACCCCACGCCCTGGACGAGGCGCGTCCTGCCGAAGTTCCGCAACGTGGTGCGCGCGGCCTGCAGGACCACGGTCTCGGTCGGATCCGGAATCGGCGGCAGCGCCATCGTCGTGTTCTGCACGCCGATGTCCGGTCGGCACGACGCGGCCCGCCGGTTCCTCGAAACGACGCTGGCGCCCAAGCTCAAGGAGAACGGCGCGCTGGTCAGGCTGATACTGCTCGAGACGGATTCGGCCGTCACCGGGATGCCGAACGAAGAGCGTCTGCTGCGCAATGACCAGGACAACTATCCGCACTGGGTGCTGCTTATCGAGACCTACAATCTCGATAAGGCCGCACTGCTGTTTCATGCGCAGATTCTGGATTACGAAGCCGCCCAGGTAGGACTTCTGTTCGGATCATGGGCACGTTACCGGTTGATCCTGGCGGTCTCGCGGCGGGACCTCGACCTTCCGGACGGCCCGTCGTCGGCATCGGCGTGAAGCTCGTCGCAGACGCCGTTCCGGATCGCGTCAGGCCTCTCGGGCGGCCTGCGGCGCTTGCAAAGTCGGATGGATGGAGACATGGAGGCTGACCTCGATTCGGGTCGATTGTTGATCGATGCTTCGGGACGCGTGCTGCAGGCGACGGGCCTGGGAGTCTCTTCGGTCGTGCAACAGCAGCTCATCGAGTTGCAACCGACGCTCAAGAGCCAGGCGCACGGCACCGTGCTGATCGAATCGCCGAAGCCTCTGCTCGTCGCCTTCCGCATCGTCGGCAGATCGACGGCCTTTTTCCTGCACGCCGACCCCTTGCACGATCCCGCGCTCAACGCCGCCACGTGGATGCGCACTTCGGGGCGCCCCGACCCATCGTCTTCCGTCCGGCGCGGGGATTCGGGACTCGACGACATCGTCGGCAGCAGCGAGGCGATTCGGCAGCTCAAATCGGACATCCTGAAGATCGCCCCTCTCGAGGTCGGCGTTCTGATCGTCGGCGAAAGCGGGACCGGCAAGGAACTCGCCGCATTGGCGATCCATGCATTGTCGAACCGTCGCGCCAACCGGATGGTGTTCGTCAATGCGGCCGCGCTCCCCGGCAGCCTGGTCGAGAGCGAGCTGTTCGGTTACGAGCCCGGCGCGTTCACCGGAGCGGAGCGGGTAGGCAGGAAGGGAAAATTCGAACTGGCCCACCAGAGCACGCTGTTCTTCGACGAGATCGGCGACATGCCGCCGGAGATCCAGGTCAAGCTGCTTCGGGTCCTGCAGGACGGCGTGTTCGAGCGGGTCGGCGGACAACGGCCTCAGCACTCCGATTTCCGCCTCGTCTGCGCGAGCAATCGCAACTTCCAGCAGATGATCCACGACAATCAGTTCCGTCTCGATCTCTACTACCGGATCAGCGGCGTCACGCTGAGGATGCCGAGCCTGCGCGAGCGGCTCGAGGATATTCCCGAGCTGGTTCCGAGCTTTCTGGCCGGGTTCGCGCGACGCAACGGCGCGACGCCCAAGTCGATCGATCCGAAGGTCTTCGATTTCCTCAAGGAGCAGCCTTGGCCCGGCAACGTCCGCCAACTGCTTCATGAAGTCGAGCGCGCCGCCATCTTCTGCGATGGGCCGACGATCCGGATCGCCGATTTCAAACGCATCGAGACCGCTCCCGGACACCAGGGCGTCGCGGCGGCGTCCGCCCCGTCGGCCCCGTCCGCCTCGACCGGCGTCGCCGCGACGCCGGCACCCGCCTCCGGCCGCGCACAAGGCGTCCGCGAGGCGCGCGACGAACTCGAACTGTCGATGATCCGGGAAGCCCTGATCCGTCACAACGGCAACAAGAAGAAAGTCGCCGAGGAGCTGGGCATCTCACGCACCTATCTGTACAAGAGGTTGAGTTCAGAATGAGCAAGCACTTCGGAGAGATCCTCGGTCTCGAAATGATGGAACGAGGCAACGGCCGCGTCGTCTACGAAATGGATCTGCGGCCCGAACACTGCAATCGTCACGGCAGTCTTCACGGCGGCGTCATGATGGCGGTGCTGGATGCCGTGGGTCTTTGGTCCTTCCCTCCGGAAGACGGCAGGATAGAAGAAGCGCCGAGGGCCGCCACGGCATCGTTCAACTGCAATTTCCTGCGTGCCGCACTAAGGGATCAAACGAAAAGGATCCGGGCCAGCGGCCAGATGGTCAAGCGCGGCAAGACGCTCTACTACGCGACCGTGGCGCTGCACAGCCTGCCCGACGATCAGGTCCTGGCGATGGGACAGGGTGTGTATACGCTGATTCCGGCATCGAAGCCGTGAGCTCGAACAGTGTCGTCGCCGCAATCACCGAAGTGTCCGCGCCGAGGGCAATCGACCGCGACGCGATGCAGGAATTCCGTTCATTAGCGCCTGTTTCGGATCTCGTCCGTATAAGAGTCAAGGACTTATCCGGCATGGCATAGCGGTTGCTCTGAAGCTCTTCGACCTGAAACGGAGACAGTCGATGAGCAAGCCCCTCGTAACGACCCGGATGGACGACGACGTCATGATCGTCCGTCTCTCGACCCCCGAAAACCGCAACTCCCTCACGCCGGAACTTCGCGCCGAACTCGGCCGCGTCGTCGAGCAGGCCGAACAACGACGCGAAGTCCGCGCGGTCTTCCTGACCGGCGACGGGCCGAGCTTCTGCTCGGGCGGCGACCTCAAGATGCTGCAGACGGCCTCGGCCCCCTGGCCGGTGCATCGCCGGTTTCGCGGCCTGACGCGCTGGCTCGTTCCGCTCATCCAGTTGGAGAAACCCGTGATCGTGGGCGTCAACGGCCATGCGGTGGGCGGCGGCATGGGCCTGGCCCTGGCCGGTGACCTGATCCTCGCCGGCGAAAGCGCGAAGTTCATGGCGGGCTTCTTCCGTCTGGGCGCGGTGCCCGACATCGGCATGATGTATCACTTACCCCGACTCGTCGGCATGGCTCGCGCCAAGCAGTTCCTGTTCGGCAATCTGACGCTGTCCGCGCAGCAGGCGGCGGACTGGGGAATCGTTTCGGAGGTCGTGCCGGACGAAGAGCTCTTCGATCGCGGCCTCGCCGCGGCGAAGAAACTCGCCAGTGGGCCGGCCGAAGTCATGGGTCTCGCGAAGTCGCTGCTCGCTCGCAGCTACGAGACGTCCCTTCACGACATGTTCAGTTATGAGGGTCTCGGTCAGGCGCTGGCGATGTCCAGCCCCGAATTCGAGGAAGGGCTTTCGGCGGCTCTGGAATCGCGCCGGCCCGACTTCGCGGCGGTCTCAAAAGCCGACCAGGAGAGCCGCCAATGACGAGCGCCCACGACAACGGCCGGCAACGAGCTTGCGGCGCCGCGATGACGAGCATCAGCCGTCGCTCCTTCTCCGTCGGCGCCCTCGCGCTCGGCCTCGCCGCCACGCGCGCGTTCGGCCAGGCCGACGATTTTCCGAACAAGCCGGTACGCATCATCGTGCCGTTCGCCGCCGGCGGTCCCACCGACGCGATGACGCGGATCCTCGCGTCCCGGCTGACCGACGAGCTCAGGCAGCAGGTCATCGTCGAGAACCGGCCCGGCGCCGGTGGAAACATCGG
This sequence comes from Burkholderiaceae bacterium, assembly GCA_047601745.1. Classification (GTDB taxonomy): domain Bacteria; phylum Pseudomonadota; class Gammaproteobacteria; order Burkholderiales; family Burkholderiaceae_E; genus JAKPAM01. The sequence continues at coordinate 677,820 of JASGIS010000001.1, forward strand.
CGCCGAGTACGTCGCGCATTCGGAGCCGAACGGCTACACGCTGCTGCTCGGGACGAACGGCACGCTCGCCGCGAACAAGAGCCTGTTCGAGAAGCTCGGCTACGACCCGGACGTGGATTTCGCGCCGGTATCGATGTTCCTGTTCCAACCGAATCTGCTCGGCGTGAATCCCGCGGTTCCGGCCAGGAACGTCAAGGAACTGATCGATTGGCTGAAGGCCAATCCCGGACAGACCTATGCGTCGGGCGGGCTCGGAACGAGCACGCATTTCTCCGGGGAACTGTTCAGGACCATGACCGGCGTGAACATCCAGCACGTTCCGTACAAGGGCGACGGTCCGTCGGTTCCGGACGTCGTCGCCGGAAACGTGCCGATGGTCTTCTGCAGCGTCCATGCCGGAATGAAGTGGATCGACGGCGGACGGCTCAGGGTTCTCGGCGTGACGTCGGCGACGCGCGTGCCGGTGATCTCGCAGATTCCGACGATCGCCGAATCGGGTCTTCCCGGTTTCGATCTGACGTCGTGGTACTCGATCGTCACTCCGGCGGCGACGCCGAAGGACATCATCGATCACCTGAACGCGGGAATCCGCCGATCGCTGGCCGATCCCGGCGTCAAGTCGAAACTCGAGGCCATGGGGAGCATCCTCGCGCCGGGAACGCCCGAACAACTGCGCGCGCATGTGCAGGCCGAAACACCGCGCTGGGCCGCCTTGGTCAGGCAGGCGAACATCCGGCTTTGAGATCGAGGCCGACGCACCGCTCCCGCGAGCATCACCAGGAGACCCATCTTGATCGATAGATCGACACAAGGCACCGTCATCACACTGCGCCTGAACGACCCCGAACGCCGGAATGCGCTATCCATGCCGCTGCGGCTCGCCTTGCTGGAGGCCTTGCGGGACATCGAGGCCGACACCTCGCTGCGCGCGGTCGTGCTGGCGGGAAGCGACAAGTTCTTCTGCCCGGGCGGCGACGTCACCGCGATGGGCGAGCAGCCGAAGCTCGCCGCGCTGGACCGGATGCGGATTCTGCACGACATCGTTCGACTGATGGCTTACAGCAGCAAGCCGTTCATCGCCGCCATCGAAGGCTGGGCCGTCGGCGCGGGCCTGTCGCTGGCGGCATTGTGCGACACCGTCGTGGCCGGTAAGGCCGCGCGGTTCAAGGCCGGCTTCGGCGAGATCGGCATGGCGCCCGACACCGGGATCCTCTTCACGCTCGCGCGACGCATCGGCGCCGGCCCGGCTCGCCAGATCCTGCTCTACAACGACGTGATGGACTGCGCCCGGGCAAAGGAGCTGGGCATCGTCGATCGCGTGGTCGAGACCGGTTCGGCGTTGAGCGAAGCGCAGTCTCTCGCGCACGTCCTTTCGCTGAAACCGCCGTTGCCGATCGCGCTGACCCGCTCGGTCCTGGCCGGAGGCCTGGACGACGTTCTGCTCAGGGAGCGCGAGATCCAGGCGATGCTGTTCAGCTCGTCCGATCATCTCGAAGCGCGAGCCGCGTTCTTCGAGAAACGGCCGGCGACGTTCCAGGGCAACTGAGCCGCCGCCCTGCGCCCGGCCGCGGGGCCATCGGGCCGGCGGCGCCGATATCAGTCCGTCGCGCCGCCGGACGGTTCGTATAGATTCGCGTACGCCGCTCGCAACTCGCGCTTGTCGATCTTCCCGATCGAAGTCCTCGGCAAGGCTTCGACGACGACCATGCTGTCCGGCCTCCACCAGTTGGCGATCTTCCCTTCGAGGAATCGGAGGATCTCCTGCTGATCGACACGCGCGCCGGGCCGAAACACGATGACGAGCAGAGGACGTTCGCCCCACTTCGGATGCGCGATGCCGACGACGGCGGCTTCGGCGACGCCGGCGTGCGCGGCGACCGCGTTCTCGATCTCGATCGAGCTGATCCATTCGCCGCCCGATTTGATGACGTCCTTGGTCCGGTCGACGAGCTTGACGAAGCCGTTCGGGTCGATCGTCGCGACGTCGCCGGTATCGAGCCAGTCGCCATCGAAAGCGGAGCGGTCCGAGCTGCCGAAGTATCGGCTGATGACCATCGGTCCCGATACGTTGAAACGCCCCATCGACTTGCCGTCCCAGGCCAGCTCGGCCCCGGCTTCGTCGACGATGCGGATCGACATGTTGAACGGCGGCCGCCCCTGCTTGAGTTCGACGCTCAGGCGGGCATCGCCGGTCAGCTTCTCGGACTCGGGCGTCGGCGCGTTGAACACGCCCACCGGACCGGCCTCGGTCATGCCCCAGGACTGGGTAACCCGAATCCCCAGCGTCTCGAAGCGACGCATCAGCGCCTCGGTGACCGGTGCTCCGCCGAAGTGCGCGCGCTTCAGGAAATCGAGGCCCAGCCGCCGGGATTCGACGTGGTCCAGCAGCCCCATCCAGACGGTCGGAACCGCGAAGGCCATCGAGACGCGCTCGGCCTGGAGAATCTCGTACAAGCCGGCGCCGTCCAGCGTGCGTCCGGTCAGCACCAGCGTCGCGCCGACCATCGGCGCGCAATAAGGCAGGAGCCAGCCCATCGCATGGTACATCTGCGCGGCCGGCAATACCCGATCGACGGCCCGCAATCCGTACATGTCCGCCGTATTGACGGTGTAGCAGGCCAGCGTCACCGAGCGATGCGAGTGCAACACGCCTTTCGGCCTGCCGCTCGTCCCTGACGTATAAGCGAGGAAACAGGCGGCATCCTCGTCGAAATCCGGCCACTCGGACAGCTCGTGGCGTTCGTCGACCAGATCCTCATAAGCATGCACGCGAATGCCCGCCGGAAGCGGCAGGTCTTCGGCGGGACCGGCGATAACGACGATGTCACGCAGTTCTCGAGGAAACCGCGGAGCCAGCTCGGTCACGATCGGCAGCAGCGAATGATCGACGAACAGCGCGCTGCTCCGGGCATTCTCGAGGACATAGCCGATATCGGCCAGGCTCAGCCGGACATTGATCGTGTTGAGAATCGCCCCGATCCCGGTGACGCCGTAGTACAGCTCGAAGTGCCGATGGTCGTTCCACGCGAGACTGCTGACGCGATCGCCGGCGCCGATGCCCAGCGCGCGCAAGGATCCCGCCAGTCGACGACAGCGTGCTTCGATGGCCTGGTAACCCAATCGAACGGCAGTCCCGCTCCCGCCCGGATGGGTGATCACCTCCGCGCGGCCATGATGCCGCGCGGCGTGACGCAGGATCGAAGACAGAAGCAGGTTCCTGCGTTGAATGTATCCGTTGTTCAATCGTCGACTCCGTTGATGCCGGCATTGATGGTCGCGGCTTCCGACTCCGTGCGCCGGACGACTTCTGCGCCGGACGACTATTTGTTCACCGAGATCACTTCGGTGAGCGGCGTCCAGGACTTGCCGTCGAACTTCACCAGCCTCGCCTGCCGGATCGGGTAATAGTCGTCGCGCGAGTAGTTGACCTGAACGCCCGGTAGCAGCAGATCGAGATCGACGCCGTGAATCGCCTGCATCTGCCGGATCAGATTCTCGCGAGTCAGCTCGTTGCCGCACCGCTGCAGCGCCAATGCGGTCAACTGCGCGCCGAGATACGCGTAGACGGAGGTCGTATCGCCGGGATCGTCACCGGGCATGTATTGGGCCATGAACGCCAGATACTTGCGCATCGCCGGATCGTCGTTCCACGCGGGATCTCCGGGTGACTTGAACCACTGGCTCGAAATGACGCCCGTGGCGTTGCCCAGTCCGGCCGGCGTCAGGACCGACGTGATCGAGCTGGACGGAAACGACGTCACGTAGAACGGCTTCCATCCGGACGATCCGATCTTGCGGATCGCCTGGGCGCCGGCCTTGTTCAGCACGAACGCGAAGAACGTATCGGCCCCCGACGACTCGAGTTGAACGATCTGGGAGTCCACCGTCGGTTCGCTCGCCTCGTACGACGTTTCCTTGACGATCATGTCGGCCCGATCCTCGAGCGCGGCCTTGAATCCTCGAAGGTACGACTTGCCGAAATCGTCGTTCAGATACAGGACGGCGACCTTCGCCCGAGGGCGCTCCTTCCTCAGATAGGATCCGTAGATCGAGCCTTCGATGTTGTAGGCGAACGAGAACGGCATCGTGAACGGGAAGTTCTTCGGGTCATGCAGCGTCGGGCTGCTCGCGTAGAGGACGAGCTGGGGCACCTTCTTCTGGTTCAGGTACTTCTGCACGGCGACCTGGCTCGCCGTGCCGACCGAACCGATCATCGCCAGGACCTGTTCCTCCTCGACCAGCTTGCGGGTGACCTCGACGGTCTTCGGCGGGCTCATTCCATCATCGGTCGCGAGGTTGATCACCTTGCGGCCGTTGATTCCTCCCTGCGTCTCGTTGAGCATCCGGAAATAAGCCGAGTGCATTCTTCCGACGACCGAGTAGGACGAACTCGGACCGCTGTAGGGAGCGGTCTGACCGATTTTTATCTCGGTATCCGTGACGCCCGGCCCATAGTGATCGGCGGCGAACGCGGATACGGACAGCGAATAGGCGGCCGAGAGCGCCAGCAGACGGAAACGGTTCAGCAATTTCTCCTCCAACGATTGCCGTGACGCCGCGCTAATGAGCGGCATTCCACGAGCGGTATCGATCGGATTCCTTAGCGAGCAATGGCCATGCCACGCCCCCATCTGCCGGAGACGTTCGACGTAAGCGATTGATTTATCGGTTGTCGATCGCCGCGACGCCGCTCACCGCGGGGCGCGGACCGCGGCCGTGTCATCGCGATGGACACTCGAATTGGCCACGGCGAGGACAGTGTCCGGGGCGGCGCATCGCGGCCGCGCCGGTCTCGACTGTCGCAATGAGGGTCGTACCGCTCGTCGACCGCGTGGCCGTATGGGCATCTTCCCGCGCCGGCCGAAGAGCGGCACGGGCTCTCTCTTGCCGATCGTCAACGACCGGCAGCCCCCTCGCCGCCCCGCCAGCGAAGCGCCTCGATCACCAGCGCCAGCGCCGGAGCGATCTGCCGGCGATTCGCGTAGTACAGGTGATAACCGGGAAAACACGGCCACCAATCGTTCAGCACCGGCACCAGCCGGCCCGCATCGATGTGCGGTTGCACGATGTCGAGCGGCACGAACGCGAAGCCCTGGCCATCCAGCGCGGCCTGGAGCATCAGAAAGGTGTTGTTGAACGTGGCCTGGCCGCTCACCCGCACGTTGACCGGCTGGCCGTCCTTCTCGAACTCCCACGCATACAGCCCGCCGTAAGTGGGCAGCCGCAAATTGATGCACGCGTGTTCGGTCAGATCGCGAGGCGTGCGAGGCGGACGCTTGCCCGCCAGATAAGCGGGTGATGCCGCCACCGCCATGCGCAGATCGGGTCCGATGCGCACGGCGATCATGTCCTTGTCCACGCGGTCGCCCGAGCGCACGCCGGCATCGAAACGATGCGCGGCGATATCGGTCAGCGCATAGTCGACGCTGAACTCGACGTGGACGTCCGGATACTCGCCCAGCATCGGCGACAACCGCGGCCAGAGCACGGTCGAGATCGCATGATCGTGGGCCGTGATCCGGACGGTGCCGGCGGGTTTGTCGCGCAGGGCGCTCAGCGAGCCCAGCTCGCGTTCGATCTCATCGAGACGGGGAGCGACCGCGTCCAGCAGCCTTGCCCCGGCCTGCGTCGTCGAGACGCTGCGGGTGGTCCGCGTCAGCAGGCGCACGCCCAGCCGCGCCTCCAGAGCCAGCATCGCATGGCTCAACGCCGAACGCGACACGCCGAGCCGCGCCGCGGCACGGGTGAAGCTGCGTTCCCGGGCCACCGCGACGAAGGCCTGCAGATCGTTCAGGTTCTCTTTGGCCATTGGTGAATGGATTGCACCACCGTGTCCCGATTCTACGGTCTTCTCATCCAATAGGAAGCGCTCTACAGTTCATCGGACGTTCATCGGACAACCGAGGAAACCTCCATGCAACCGTTCCTTCGATGCGTGCTGTGCGCGACCGCGCTGCCCGCCTCCGTGGCGCTGGCCGTCGAACCGCAGGCCGGCACGTCCGCCAATGCCCAGCAGATCACGCGCGCCGGCGAACAGCCGTCGGCGGCCGGCCCGGCCGAGTTCTTCACCGGCCGCGTGCGGATCGATCCGGTCTGGCCGGCCGACGAACACATCAACGCCTCCGGCGGCCTGGTGACCTTCGAACCCGGTGCCCGCTCGGCCTGGCACACGCATCCGGCGGGGCAGCGCCTGGTGGTGACCGCGGGCGTCGGGCTTACCCAGCAGTGGGGAGAGTCCGTGCAGATCATCCGGCCCGGCGACGTGGTCTGGTGTCCGCCCGGCGTCAAGCACTGGCACGGCGCCGCGCCCGGCACGGCGATGACGCATCTGGCCGTGACCGGCACGGTGGGCGGCAAGAACGTCACTTGGATGGAGAAGGTCACCGATGAGCAGTACAACGCCCGATAAGCGCCTCGACCCGCGCATCGGCGCCCATGCGCTAGTCGCGACCCTTGAGGTATTGGCCGCGCTGGCGCGGGTGGGCCGCTGGGTGACCGTGTACTACGGCTGGCGCCCCAACCTGCCCGACGAAGGTGACAACCACCTGATCGAACTGGCGGCAGCCGGCAACGCCCAGGCCATCGTGACGTACAACGTGCGCGACCTGACGCGCGGCGAGCTGACCTGGCCGCGCCTGTCGATCCTGACCCCTGCCCAATACCTGGAGCAACAGCCATGAGCACCCTGACCATCCGACTGCCCGACGACACCGCGCAGCGCTTGAAGTCGCTGGCGCGCTCCCGGGGTCTGAGCATCAACAAGCTGATGGAAGAACTCAGCGTCCAGGCCATCGCTGCCTTCGATGTGGAAACGCGCTTCCGCGCCCTGGCCGCCAGCGGCGATGTCGCCCAGGCGCTGGCCATCCTCGATCGGCTCGACCAGCAGGACGCGACGCAGTCTTGAACTTCACGGGATCGATAGACCGCGACCTGCTCGAGGCACAGGCGCATCAAGGGCAGGAGATCATCCTCGCGAAGAGCGGTAAACCCGATGCACGGCTGGTCACGATCGACGGCGCGTTTGCGAGCTTCGGAATCGAAACGGTCTGGTAGGTCCCCCGTCGGCGCTCGCGGGCGAGTTCGGAGTCATCACCGCATATCGCGATTCGGCGAAACCACTCGAAGCTTGCCGAAATCGCTCGAATAACCCGAAGGATCGCGAGTCAGCAAAGAAAGGTTGGACACTACCGCATGCGCGCCGATGTAGAAATCAGGCAATGGACGCAGGCGTGAACCACCCCGGCCTCGGTAACGGGCAAAAGCGGCAGCAGCCAAGCCGGCGCATCGCCAAGGCAATGGGGTGCGCCGAACCTCATAGACATCGAACATCGCATCCAGGGCAGCAGGGTCTGCGCCGGGAATCAGGAGTTCGGTGTAGATGATCAGATTGACGTGCAACGGCGCTTGCTCGCTGCAGGCCTGGAGTCGATCGACAGCCCAGTCGTGCCACGGACTTCGCTCATCGATGCAATCGATCCAGATGTTGGTATCGACCAGAAAGCCCGCCGTTCCGTCGTAATCGGCCAGCGAAGGTGATCGGTGCATGACCGAAGAAGGCGGCACGGCCTGTTCGCACCTCAGCGCCGCTTACGCGACGATCGGGCGGCTTCATCACCACGCAGGAAAGCCATGATGTCGTCGGCACCGAGTTGCTGAAACTCCGGCGACTGACTGGCCCTGACGCGAGCAGCGGCTTCTCGCAGCCGACGACGACGGTCTTCGCGAACCGAAGTGGCCATCGGCGTGATGATGATTCGCCCCCCTTCGACAGTGAATTGCACCTGACTGCCGGGCATCACCCCCACCGCATCGCGAATGGCTTTGGGAATCGTGACCTGGCCTTTGTCGGTGACGAGCATCGACGCCTCGCGCAAAGTAGGAATTGGAAGTAGGAATTCTATTCACCCTTTTGCCGACCCGCAACGGAGCCGCCGGCGACGAGCGTGGCATCGCAGCGCAGCAATTCCACGCCCCCCTTCCCGCCCCCCGGGATTTCCCCAAATTGTCGCCAAAGCGACAGATAGACGTCAAACCTGTTCTTAGCATGTGATCCATAGGAGACCGGCGCGAGCGTTCGCGCCGACGACAGGACGCCATGCTGACGACGTTTCCCGGACTGTTGCTCGACCATGCCGACCGACGCCCGGACGCCCCGGCGATCCGTGAAAAGGACCTGGGGATCTGGCAGACGCTGAGCTGGCGTCGATTGCGCGACGAGGTCGCGGTGCTGGCCGCCGGACTGCAGCAGGCGGGCCTGGGCCGCGGCGATCACCTGGCCGTCATCGGCGAGAACCGGCCTCGCCTGTACGCGGCGATGATCGCCGCGCAGTCGATCGGCGCGATCCCGGTACCGCTGTACCAGGACGCTGCCGCGCAGGAGATGGCATTCGTTTTCGACAACGCGCAGATCCGCCATGCGGTGGTCGAGGACCAGGAGCAGGTCGACAAGCTGCTCGAGGTGCGCGACGGCCATCCGATGCTCGAAGCGATCTTCTACGACGATCCGCGCGGACTGCGCCACTACGACGCGCCCGGCCTGGCGCCGATCGAGCGGCTCGCCGAGGCCGGCGCGGCCGTGCTGCAGACGTCGCCGAATTTCCTGTCCGATCAGGTCGCCCGGGTGTCGCCCGACGACGTGGCGGCGCTGTTCTACACGTCGGGCACGACCGGCCGCTCGAAGGGCGTGATCCACACGCACAGCTCGCTGATCACGATGTCGCGGGAGGCCGCGCGGCTCGACGGGCTGACCCCCGACGAGAACGTGATGGCCTACCTGCCGATCGCCTGGATCGGCCAGAACATCTTCTCGTACGCGCAGTGGTTGACCGTGGGCTTCACGATCAACTGCCCGGAGTCGCAGTCGACGGTGATGAACGACATGCGCGAGATCGGGCCCACTTATTACTTCGCGCCGCCGCGGGTGCTCGAGGCGCTGCTGACGCAGGTGACGATCCGGATGGAGGACGCGGCCCGGCCCAAGCGGGCGATGTTCCGCTACTTCATGGACGTGGCCGCGCGCGTCGGCGGCAAGCTGCTCGATCGGGCGACGACCGCCGGTGCACCGCAGGCGGAACCGATCCCGCTGCTCGATCGTCTGCGCTATCGGCTCGGCGACCTGCTGGTCTACGGTCCGCTGCGCAACGCGCTGGGCATGAGCCGCATCCGCGTCGCGTATACGGCCGGCGAGGCGATCGGGCCGGACCTGTTCACGTTCTACCGGTCGCTGGGCATCAACCTGAAGCAGTTGTACGGCCAGACCGAGTCGGCGGTGTTCGTCTGCGTGCAGCCGAACGGGCAGGTCAAGGCCGACACCGTCGGTCCGCCGCTCGAGGGGATCGAGCTGAAGGTCGCGTCCAGCGGCGAGCTGCTGATCCGCAGCCCGGCGCTGCTGCGCGAGTACTACCGCAATCCGGAGGCGACCGCCGAGGTGCTCGAGCCCGACGGCTGGTACCACACCGGCGATGCCGGTTACCTCGGCGAGGACGGCCACCTGCGGATCATCGATCGCGCCAAGGACGTCGGCAAGCTGGCCGGCGGCCAGTTGTTCGCGCCGAAGTTCATCGAGAACAAGCTGAAGTTCTTTCCGTTCATCAAGGAAGCGGTGGCCTTCGGCGACGGCCGCGACCGGGTAATGGCCTTCATCAACATCGATTACGAGGCCTGCGGCAACTGGGCCGAGCGGCGCAACCTGCCGTACACCGGCTACGTCGACCTGGCCGGGCGCCCGCAGATCTATGACCTGGTCCGCGATTGCGTCGAGAAGGTCAACGCCGACCTGGCCGGCGATCCGATGATGGCCGCCTCGCAGATCCATCGCTTCCTGGTGCTGCACAAGGAACTGGACGCCGACGACGACGAGCTGACCCGCACGCGCAAGGTGCGGCGCGGGCTGATCGCCGGCAAGTACGCGGTGCTGATCGACGCGCTGTACGGCGGGCTGCACGAGCAGTTCATCGAGACGCAGGTGCGCTTCGAGGACGGGCGCACCGGCTCGATCAGCGCGACGCTGCGGATCGACGAGGCCCGGACGTTCGCGCCGACGGCGACCGCCGCCCGCGCGTCGTCGAAGGTCCGCGACACGGACGCGAGCGGCGGCGCGCAACGCCGGGTCGGAGCCGACGCATGAGCGCGCCGCAATCGTCCGCCGCGACCGTTCCGCCGGCCACGCCCGCCGACCCGGCGCTCGCCGATCCCACGCTCGCCGATCCCACGCTCGCCGATCCCACGCTCGCCGATCCCACGCTCGCCGATCCCGCGGCGGCCGAGCCCGTACCGCGCGGCCGCAGGACCGGCGACGTGGTGCTGAGCCTCGAGCACGTGTCGCTGTCGTTCGGCGGGGTCAAGGCGCTGACCGACATCTCGTTCGACGTCCGCGAACACGAGATCCGCGCGATCATCGGACCGAACGGCGCCGGCAAGAGCTCGATGCTCAACGTGATCAACGGCGTCTACTCGCCGCAGAAGGGGCGGATCGTGTTCCGCGGCCGGCCGTTCGCGAGGATGAACCCGGCGCAGGTCGCGCGGATGGGCGTGGCGCGCACGTTCCAGAACCTGGCGCTGTTCAAGGGCATGAGCGTGCTCGACAACCTGATGACCGGTCGCAACCTGAAGATGCGCTCGGGGATCCTCGCGCAGATGCTGCGGATCGGGCCGGCCGAGCGCGAGGAGATCGCGCATCGCGAGGTCGTCGAACGGATCATCGACTTCCTCGAGATCCAGGCTTATCGCAAGACGCCGGTCGGACGTCTGCCGTACGGCCTGCAAAAACGCGTGGACCTGGGCCGCGCGCTGGCGATGGAGCCGAGCCTGCTGCTGCTCGACGAACCGATGGCGGGGATGAACGTCGAGGAGAAGCAGGACATGTCGCGCTTCATCCTGGACGTCAACGACGAGTTCGGCACGACGATCGTGCTGATCGAGCACGACATGGGCGTGGTGATGGACATCTCGGATCGCGTGGTCGTGCTCGACTACGGCCGCAAGATCGGCGACGGGCCGCCGGACGAGGTGCGCACCAATCCGGAGGTCATCTCGGCCTATCTGGGCGTCGGGCACTGAGCAACGCGGACGAAGGACGGTCGGTCATGGGTTTCTTCATCGAAGTGGTGCTCGGCGGGCTGATGGCCGGCGTGCTGTACGCGCTGGTGGCGCTGGGCTTCGTGCTGATCTTCAAGGCCTCGGGCGTGTTCAATTTCGCGCAGGGCGCGATGGTGCTGTTCGGCGCGCTGGCGCTGGCGCGGCTGGCCGAATGGATCCCGGCCTGGATGCCGGCGCTCGCGCCCGCGGCGCTGCCGCTCGCGTTCGTGCTGGCAGCGGCGATCATGGTCGCGCTGGCCTGGCTGATCGAGCGGCTGGTGCTGCGCCAGCTCGTCAACCAGGAAGGCATCGTGCTGCTGATGGCGACGCTGGGCGTGTCGTACTTTCTCGACGGACTCGGCCAGACGCTGTGGGGCTCGGACATCTACTCGATCGACCTGGGCATCGACAAGGAGCCGATGCTGGTGCTCGACAAGGTGTTCGAAGGCGGCATCCTGCTGGACCGCATCGACATCGTCGCGGCCGCGATCGCGGCGGTGCTGGTGCTCGCGCTGGCGCTGTTCTTCCAGCGCACGTCGACCGGCCGCGCGCTGCGCGCGGTCGCCGACGACCACCAGGCCGCGCAGTCGATCGGCATTCCGCTGAACCGGATCTGGGTCATCGTCTGGTCGGTGGCCGGCTTCGTCGCGCTGGTCTCGGGCATGGTCTGGGGCAGCAAGCTGGGCGTGCAGTTCTCGCTGGCGATCCTGGCGCTCAAGGCGCTGCCGGTCGTGATCCTCGGCGGCTTCACGTCGATCCCGGGCGCGATCGTCGGCGGGCTGATCATCGGCCTGGGCGAGAAGCTGTCCGAGGTCTACATCGGGCCGATGGTCGGCGGCGGCATCGAGACCTGGTTCGCGTACGTGGTGGCGCTGGGCTGCCTGCTGATCCGCCCGCAGGGGCTGTTCGGCGAACGGATCATCGATCGAGTCTGACGGAGCCGCACGCATGCTCTACCGCGAGAACGGTCAGTTCAAGACCACTTACCCCGCCGACCAGCAGATCTTTCCGATCCTGCAGGACCGCGTCGTCATCGTCGCGTTCATCCTGTTCGCGTTCGTCGGCGTGCCGCTGCTGGCGTCCGACTACCTGTTCCTGTCGATGATCATCCCGTTCCTGATCCTGTCGCTGGCGGCGATCGGGCTGAACCTGCTGGTCGGCTATTGCGGGCAGATCTCGCTGGGCACGGCGGCGTTCATGGCGGTCGGCGCTTACGCGGCGTACAACTTCGTCGTGCGGATTCCGGGCATCAACCTGATCCTGGCGTTCCTGCTGGCCGGCGGCGTGGCGATGGCGGTCGGCGTGCTGTTCGGCATCCCGAGCCTGCGGATCCGCGGCCTGTACCTGGCGGTGGCGACGCTGGCCGCGCAGTTCTTCGCCGATTGGGCGTTCTCGCGGATCGCCTGGCTGACCAACGACTCGACGTCGGGCTCGGTCAGCGTGGCATCGCTGGAGATCTTCGGCTGGCGGATCGACACGCCGGTCGAGAAGTACCTGCTGTGCCTGGGCTTCGTCGCGGTGTTCGCGCTGATGGCCAAGAACCTCGTGCGCGGGCACCTGGGCCGCTCGTGGATGGCGATCCGCGACATGGACGTGGCCGCCGAGGTCATCGGCATCCGGCCGATGTACGCGAAGCTGACGGCGTTCGCGCTCAGCTCGTTCTTCGTCGGCGTGGCCGGCGCGTCATGGGCGTTCGTGCACCTGGGCTCGTGGGAGCCGCTGGCCTTCGACATCAATCGGTCGCTGAACCTGCTGTTCATGATCATCATCGGCGGGCTCGGTTCGATCCTCGGGAGCTTCCTGGGCGCGGCCTTCATCGTGGTCCTGCCGATCCTGCTGAGCCAGGTTCCGCAATGGTTCGGCCTGTCGATGTCGGTGGCCACGGCCGCGCACCTGGAAGCCATGATCTTCGGCGCGCTGATCGTCTTCTTCCTGATCGTCGAGCCGCACGGACTGGCGCGGCTGTGGGCGATCGGCAAGGAGAAGCTGCGGATGTGGCCGTTCCCGCATTGATCGGTGCACGCCCGCCATGCCCGGCATCCGCTTTTGTTGGACCTGCTTTTGTTGGACCCGCTTTCCCCGGACCCGCATTCCCTCAACCGGCCGCCCCGACGGCGGCGCTGATTCCCAGACCGAAAGGAGACATCCGTGACCCGACGTACTCACTCGCGATCCGTCAGTGCGCTGGCCGCCGTGACCCTGCTGGCCGGCGCCTGCCTCGCCCTGGCGCCGGCCGCCGACGCGCAGGCGCAGGCCGCCGAGCAGTTCTTCCCGCTGCTCGTCTACCGTACCGGGCCTTATGGACCGAACGGCACGCCGTGGGCCAACGCCAAGCAGGACTACCTGAAGCTGATCAACGCGCGCGACGGCGGCATCAACGGCGTGAAGGCCACTTATGAGGAATGCGAGACCGGCTACGCGACCGACCGCGGCGTCGAATGCTACGAGCGGCTCAAGGGCAAGGGGCCGACCGGCGCGTCGCTGTTCGATCCGCAGGCCACCGGCATCACGTTCGCGCTGACCGAGAAGGCGCCGCTCGACAAGATCCCGTTGATGACCTTCGGCTACGGCCGCTCGGAATCGCAGGACGGCATGGCGTTCAAGTGGAACTTTCCGCTGCTGGGAACGTACTGGACGGGCGCCGACGTGCTGATCCAGCACCTGGGCAACAAGGTCGGCGGACTGGACAAGCTCAAGGGCAAGAAGATCACGCTCGTCTATCACGATTCGCCGTTCGGCAAGGAGCCGATCCCGCTGCTCGAAGAGCGCGCCAAGCTGCACGGCTTCGACTTCCAGAAGCTGCCGGTGACGGCGCCCGGCGTCGAGCAGAAGTCCGTGTGGCTGCAGATCCGCCAGCAGCGGCCCGACTACGTGCTGCTGTGGGGCTGGGGCGTGATGAACTCGACGGCGCTGAAGGAAGCGCAGGCGACCGGCTACCCGCGCGACAAGATGTACGGCGTCTGGTGGTCCGGCGGCGAGCCCGACGTCAAGGACGTCGGCGAAGGCGCGAAGGGCTACAACGCGCTGACGATCCAGTACGGCGCCGGGCTCGGCAAGATCCAGAACGAGATCCTGAAGACGCTGCACGACAAGGGCCAGGGCAGCGGCCCGCGCGAGGAAGTCGGCACCGTGCTGTACAACCGCGGCCTGATGATCATGATGCTCGGCGTCGAGGCCGTGCGGACCGCGCAGGAACGCTTCGGCAAGGGCAAGCCGATGACCGGCGAGCAGGTCCGCTGGGGGCTCGAGAACCTGTCGCTCGACCAGAAGAAGCTCGACGCGCTGGGCTTCGAGGGCATGATGCGGCCGATCAGCACGTCGTGCGCCGATCACATGGGCGCCTCGTGGGCACGCGTGCAGACCTGGGACGGCAAGAAGTGGGCGTACAGCTCGGACTGGCTGCAGGCCGACGAGCAGATCATCAAGCCGCTGGTCAAGGCGGCCGCCGATCGCTACCTGGCCGAGAAGAAGCTCGAGCGGCGCTCGCCGCAGGACTGCCAGTCGTGAGCACCCGGCCGGCGATGACCGCGGCCGCCTCGCCGGCCGGCACGGCGCCCCCCGCCGTGCCGGGGACGGCGCCGCCCGCGTCGTCGGCGGCGGCCGGCGCGGCGCCGCTGCTCGACGTCAACGGCATCGAGGTCATCTACAACCACGTGATCCTGGTGCTCAAGGGCGTGTCGCTGAACGTGCCCGAGGGCCGGATCGTGGCGCTGCTGGGCGGCAACGGCGCCGGCAAGACGACGACGCTGCGCGCGATCTCGAACCTGCTCAAGGGCGAGCGCGGCGAAGTCACCAAGGGCACGATCCGCTACCGCGGCGAGCCGGTGCAGGCGCTGTCGCCGGCCGAGCTGGTCCGGCGCGGCGTCGTGCAGGTGATGGAGGGGCGGCACTGCTTCGCGCACCTGTCGATCGAGGACAACCTGCTGACCGGCGCGTACACGCGCTCGCTGTCGCGCGTGCAGACGCAGCAGGAACTCGAGCGCGTCTATCACTACTTTCCGCGGCTCAAGCAGCGACGGCTGTCGCAGGCCGGCTATACGTCGGGCGGCGAGCAGCAGATGGCCGCCGTCGGGCGCGCGCTGATGGCGCGCCCCGGCATGATCCTGCTCGACGAACCGTCGATGGGACTGGCGCCGCAGATCGTGCAGGAGATCTTCGAGATCGTGCGCGAACTGAACCAGAAGGAACAGGTCAGCTTCCTGCTGGCCGAGCAGAACACGCACGTCGCGCTCACTTATGCCGACTACGGCTACATCCTCGAGAGCGGCCGCATCGTGATGGACGGTCCGGCCCAGGCGCTGGCCGACAACGAGGACGTCAAGGAGTTCTACCTGGGCGTGGCCAAGGAAGGGCGACGATCCTTCCGCGACGTAAAATCCTATCGCCGGCGCAAGCGCTGGCTCTGACCCGCCCAGGAGCAAGCATGACCGCCGACCCCGACCGCCCCTTTTTCGACGACCTCGAGACGCGCCCGGCCGAAGCCCGCGAGGGTTCGCTGATGGCGCGATTGCCGGACCTGCTCGCGCACGCGATCGCGCAGGCGCCGGGCTGGCGCAAGCGCCTGGACGGCGTCGATCCGCGCGAGATCACGTCGCGGCGCGCGCTCGCGCAACTGCCGGTGCTGCGCAAGTCCGACCTGAAGGCGCTGCAGGACGAAGATCCGCCGTTCGGCGGACTGACGACGACGCCGCCGGGCCGGATGAGCCGGCTGTTCATGTCGCCCGGGCCGATCTTCGAACCGGAAGCGACCGGCGACGATCCGTGGCGCGCGGCCCGCGGGCTGTGGGCGGCCGGCGTGCGGCCCGGCCAGGTGCTGCAGAACTGCTTCGGCTACCACCTGACGCCGGGTGCATGGATGGTCGACGCCGCCGCGCGCAAGATCGGCTGCGCGGTGATCCCGGCCGGCATCGGCCAGACCGAACAGCAGATCGACCTGATGCGGCGCTATCGGCCCGACGCTTATGTCGGCACGCCGTCGTTCCTGCGGATCATCATCGAGAAAGCGCGCGAGATGGACGTCGAACTGACGCTGAAGAACGCGCTGCTGGGCGCCGAGGCGCTGCCGCCGAGCCTGCGCCAATGGTTCCTGGACCAGGGCCTGACGCGCGTGCTGCAATCGTACGGCACGGCCGACATCGGCTCGATCGCTTATGAATCGACGGCGATGGACGGGATGATCCTCGACGAGGACCTGATCCTCGAGATCGTCCGGCCGGGCACCGGCGAGCCGCTGCCCGACGGCGAGATCGGCGAGGTCGTCGTCACGTCGTTCAACCGCAGCTACCCGCTGATCCGCTTCGGCACCGGCGACCTGTCGGCGGTGATGGCCGGACCGTCACCGTGCGGGCGCACCAACGTGCGGATCAAGGGCTGGCTGGGCCGCGCCGACCAGACGACCAAGGTACGCGGGATGTTCGTGCATCCGGGCCAGGTCGCCGAGATCGTCAAGCGGCACTCGTCGGTCAAACGCGCGCGGCTGGTCATCAGCGGCGAGATGGCCAACGACCGGATGACGCTGTGCGTCGAGACCGAGACCGGCGCCGCCGACGCCGCGCTGGCCGGCGCGCTGACCGAGACGATCCGCGACGTGACCAAGCTGCGCGGCGAGGTCAGCATCGTCGCGGCCGGCAGCCTGCCGAACGACGGCAAGGTCATCGAGGACGCGCGCAAGTACGATTGATGACGAGCGGCGACAACGTCGGCCCGCCCCGGCCGGCGATCGTCATCCACGGCGGCGCCGGCACCTCGATGCACGCGATAAGCTTCAGCGCCGCTGGTCAGTTCGTCTGCGCGAACACCGCGTCGAGCGTCTGCGCATCGAGCACGCGCACGGCCCAACGCTTCACGTCAGCGGCCGATCCGGCCTCCACCCGTGCGATCACGGTTTCGGGCGGGTCACCGAAGCGGTGATGGAGCAGACTCAGCAACACTTCCTTTCGCCCTTCCTCCTGCCCCTCGTTGCGAAAGATCTCCGCCAAGTCCCCACGCTGTTCGGACAGCATCGCGACCTCCTGAATATTGGCCAATAGGCGAGTATTGTCATCCAAGCCCAGCCGCCTGACCACGACCCGGTTCACCCATTCGGTGAAGACCGCACCCAGCGCATCGAAGCGCTCGGTGGGCAACAGCGCCAGCCGGGCCAGCAGGGTCTGGCCGAGTGCCTTCATCTCCGGGCGGCTGCGCATGGTCTCGATGCCCACCGCCACCCCGGCCAGATTCTCCGGCAGCGCCTTGCCCGCCGCACGGGCCGCCTCGGCGATCCGATGCTCGTCCAGCAGGTAGTAGCGCAGCCGCGGGGTGTAGGGCTGCAGAGCCTCGGGAGCGGTGACAAGCATGTCGGCGACATCCTGCGCAGATCGCCAAGGAACCACGCCGTTGTAGAGGACGATCGGGAACACCGGCGGCAACGGATCGCCGGCCGCGATCATGCCGTGGCGAATCAGACTCTGGTAGAGGAGCCCGAGATAGACCATGACCCGGACAGCCATCGTCGGGTCGTCCCGGCTCTGGAACTCGATGAGCAGATAGAGGTAGAGCCAGTCGCCGGTATCGCGCAGCTTGACGCGCCAGACCAGATCGTCGCTGCGAGTGGCCAGCCCCTCGGACACGTAGTGGCTGTTGATCGGTTCCAGACTGTCCAGATCGAGTTGCCGGACCCAATCGGCATCGACGAAGCCCAGCAGCAGATCGCGCACCATCTCCGGAAAGGAGAACAGCGCCTTGTAGCTGCCGTCGTGAAGCGTGTGGGTAACCATGCGCCAGTGTCGGCGGGTGGCTCGGGCTGGTCCATCGGGCCGATGGCTGGGCTTGATGGCCGATACCGGGCCAGCCGCTCGAATCCGGCCGATCGCAAGTACTCGAGCACCGGCCTGGTACCCGGCGGCGACAGGCAGGGATCTCGGCGCCCGATTCCCGCGACGGCCACCTATCGGTTCTGATCGCGGCCGCCTCCGCTTGAGCAGCAACGACAAAGAACCGAGAATCGAGCCCTTTCAGGAGGGCACGATGCGGGCAGGGAACGAAGCCATCGCAGACGCTCGTCGATTCGATCGATGACCGGCGCCGACAACGATTCGCCCCGGCCGGCGATCGTCATCCACGGCGGCGCCGGCACCTTGACGCGCACGATGCTCACGCCCGAACGGGCGCTCGCCTATCACGAGAGTCTGCGCGCGGCGCTGCATGCGGGCGCGCGCGTGCTGGTCGACGGCGGCTCGGCGCTCGATGCGGTGACGGCGGCCGTCGTCGCGCTCGAGGACGACCCGCTGTTCAACGCCGGACGCGGCGCGGTGTTCACGGCCGATGGCCGGCACGAGCTGGATGCGGCGATCATGGACGGGGCAAGCGGCCGTGCCGGCGCGGTGGCCGGCGTCACTCGCGTGCGTCATCCGGTGCTGGCGGCGCGCACGGTGATGACGAGGACCGATCACGTGATGATCATCGGCGACGCGGCCGACCGGCTCGCCCGGGCGCACGGCCTCGAATGCGTGGACCCGTCGTGGTTCTCGACGCAGGCGCGGCGCGAGCAGCTCGATGCGGCACGGCGCGCAGACAGCGGCGCGACGCTGGACCACGACGGCCAGGCCTCGGGCGACCACCGGGGCGACAGGCGGGACAACCACAGGTTCGGCACCGTCGGCGCGGTCGCGCTCGATGCGGCCGGCCACCTGGCGGCGGCGACCTCGACCGGCGGCATGACGAACAAGCTGCCGGGCCGCGTCGGCGACTCGCCGCTGATCGGCGCCGGCTGCTATGCGGACGATGCGACGCTGGCGGCGTCGGCGACCGGACACGGCGAGCGCTTCATCGAGACGGTGGCCTGCCATCGGGCAGCGGCGGCGATCGAGTTCAAGGGGCTATCGCTGGCCGAAGCGACGGCCGAGGTAATCTTCCGGCGGTTGCCGCTCGATCGCGGACGCGGCGGCATGATCGCGATCGACCGCGCCGGCCGCATCGCGATGCCGTTCAACACCGAAGGCATGTATCGCGGCTGGCAGCGCGTCGACGGCACCGCTTGGACGGCGATCTTCGACGACGATCTTTGCGGGGAGCTATGACGATCGAATTCCGGATCGGGAGGTAGGAAGGATGCTCGGAAAGAGCGCGGCGTTCGTCAGGCTGATCATCGCGACACTCGTGTTCGCTTCCGGCTGGGCCGCCGCACAGCCCGCCGTGCAGCCCACGGCCCCAGCGGCCGCCGCGCCGGCGGACGCCCGGCAACTGTGGCAACTGCTGGACTACGTGGCGGTCGACTACGCCGGCGCCGTCGAGGACGGCAAAGTCGTCAGCGAAGCCGAGTACGCCGAGATGCTCGATTTCACCGAGAACGCGCTCAAGCAGTTGCAGGAGCTGCCCGAACACGCCGCCAAGCCGCGGATCCGCGACACGATCGCCGAACTGCGCGAGGCCGTCGAGAACAAGGCTTCGGCCGAGCAGGTCGCCGCGTTGGCGCACCGCGCGAATGCCGAGCTGATCGCCGCCTTCCCGATGCCGGTCGCGCCGAAGTCGCTGCCCGACCTCGCGCGGGGCCGCTCGCTGTATGCCAAGCAGTGCGCGTCGTGCCACGGCGCGAGCGGCAACGGCGACGGCCCGGCCGCCGTCGGACTGGAGCCGCCGCCGATCGCCTTCACCGATGCCGAGCGCGCCCGCGCACGCAGCCTGATGGCGCTGTACCAGGTGATCTCGCAGGGCGTCGAGGGCACGTCGATGCCGCGCTTCGACGCGCTTGCCGACGAGGACCGCTGGGCGCTGGCGTTCTACGTCGGCACGCTCGCGTACGACGAGGCGATGCGCGAGCGGGGACAGGCGCTGTGGGCGAAGAACGACGCCGCCGCAAAGGCGCGCTTCGGCGATCTGGCGGCGCTGACCACGACGACCGAAGCGGCCGCCGCGCAAACGCTGGGCGCCGACGCCGCCCGGGACCTGACTGCGTACCTGCGCACGCACGCCGCCGCCGTCGACGCGGGCAAGCCGTCGGGCCTGGCGCTCGCGCGTTCACGCCTGAAGGAAAGCCTGGACGCCATGCACCGCGGCGACAAGGCCGGTGCCACGCGGCTGGGCCTGTCCGCTTACCTGGACGGCTTCGAGCCGATCGAACCCGTCGTCGGTGCGCGCGACGCCTCGCTGCTGCTGCGCGTCGAGGAAACGATGCTGGCGTATCGCTCCGCCGTGGCCAAGGGGGCGACGGACGAAGCCGAAGCCGCCGCCGCGAAGCTCGGCGAACTGTTCGATCGCGTCGATCAGTTGCTCGGCGATGCGAAGGCCGATCCGATGACGACGTTCGTCGGCGCGCTGACGATCCTGCTGCGCGAAGGCGTCGAGGCGCTGCTGATCGTCATCGGCATGGTCGCGTTCCTGAAGAAGGCCGATCGCCGGGACGCGCTCCGGCACGTGCACCTGGGCTGGATCAGTGCGCTGGTCGCGGGCATCCTGACCTGGGGCGTGGCCACTTATCTGGTCGACATCAGCGGCGCGAGCCGCGAGATCACCGAAGGCCTGGGCTCGATCCTGGCCGCGCTGATCCTGCTCAGCGTCGGCCTGTGGATGCATCAGAAGAGCGCCGCGGGGCGGTGGCACGAATACCTGCACGGCAAGCTGTCGGCGGCGCTGACCCGGCGATCGGCGTGGGCGCTGTTCGGCCTGTCGTTCGTCGCCGTCTATCGCGAGGTGTTCGAGACGGTGCTGTTCTACTCGGCGCTGGCGTCCGACGGCAACGGCCACGCGCTCGCCGCGGGTTTCGGCGTCGCGGTCCTGCTATTGGCCGTCATCGCCTGGCTGCTGCTGCGCACTAGCGCGCGGATGCCGATCGGACGCTTCTTCTCGATCACGTCGGTGCTGGTCGCGGTGCTCGCGGTCGTGCTGATCGGCAAGGGCGCGGCGGCGCTGCAGGAAGCGGGCTGGCTGAGCGTGAACCCGATCGCGCTGCCGCGCATCGAACTGCTCGGCATCTACCCGACGCTCGAAACCGCGGCCGCGCAGATCGTCGTCGCGTTGATCGCGATCGCCGGATTCGCGAAGAACCGGGCCGACGCCCGGCCGCGACGCGGCTGAACTACTCCGGTCGCGGCAACCCGATCGCGTCGTACGAATCGGCGCCGGCGTCGTAGCGCGCCTGCGCGGCCCGCATCGTCTCGAGCGCATCGGCGCGGCGCGCCGTTTCGGCGAAGATCAGGCTCTCGTTGCGACGGGCCGCGGCCGGCGACAGCTCGCGCCCCTCGACCAGCGAACGCTTGGCGGCCGCCAGCGCGGCGCGCGGCCAGCGGGCGATGTGCGCGGCCCAGGCGATCGCCTCGTCGCGCAGCCGCTCGTCGGGCACCACGCGGTTGATCGCGCCGATCTCCAGTGCCCGCCGCGCGCTGATCGGCCGGCAGTCGAGGATCAGTTCCATGCAGCGCGTCGTGCCGACCAGGCGTTCGAGCCGGGTCGTGCCGCCGGCGCCGGGAATGATGCCCAGCGCGACCTCGGGCTGGCCATAAGTGGCCGACTCGGCGGCGATGCGCAGGTCGCAGGCCCACGACAGTTCGGCGCCGCCGCCCCAGGCCTGGCCGTTGTTGGCGGCGATCGTGATCATCGGCAGCGTCTCGAGGACGTCGAACAGCGGCAGCCGTCGGCTGCGCGGCCGGCCGCCCGGCGGACGATCGAAAGCGTCGACCAGCGCCTGCAGCGACCAGTGCGCGATGAAGCAGCCCGGCAGGTCCGACGCGAGCACGACGACCGCGGCGCCGCCCTTCTCGGCGGCCTCCAGCGATTCGAGGATGCGCGCGGCCAGTTCGGCGTCGCCGAAATTGCGCGGCGGGTTCGACAACGTGATCAGCGCGACGCCTTCGGCGGGCGTCGACAGGGGGGCGGCTGCGGTCAAGGGCGTCTCCTGGCGTCTGGCATGCATCGACCTCGACGCTACCCGCAAGCGGCCGTCACGGGCAAGCGGCGCCCGATCCGTTCACGGGTTCCTACTCGGCGATCGGCACGTAGCCTTGCCCCAGCAGCCAGGCCATGAACACGAGGAAGACCAGCGCCCAGCCGTACAGCACCGCGACGCGATGCCGGTCGGCCGGGTTGTCGAACACCGCCGGACGGCCGTAGCCGAGTCCTGTCACGTACGCGGCGAACACCGTGCTCAGGTAGTGGACGGCGCCGAAGGCCTCGCTCAGTTCGCCGCGGCGCGGATGGTCGATCGCGGCCTGCGAGATCGCGACGAGCACGATGTAGACGATGGACGCGGACAGCGGCGGCAGATAACCGCCCAGCGATTCGATGACGCGGCGAACGGCCGGCCAGCGCCGGGACAACAGCGGCAGGATCAGGTTGTGCGTGATGCCGACCACGAAGATCAGCTTGACGAGCACGCGCTTGTGGACGCTGGCATCGCCCATCGCGAGGTTGTGCAGGTTGGTCTCGTTCTGCTTGTTGTGCTGGCGGAAGAACTCCGGCGATTCGAGGCCGATCACGCGCTGGAACCAGCTCACCTCCTCGAGCGCCGCCAGCGCGACCAGCAAGCCCAGGCCGACCAGCGCGATGACGGTCCAGGTGACGCGTCGTTCGCGCTGCAGGCGTTCCCAGGCGATGAAGAACAGCAGCACCGACAGCGCCGTGAAGCACAGGAACTGCAGCCATTCGACCAGCGCGTCCTCGTCGACGAACTTGCTGGCCAGCGGCGAGCCGGTCTTGAACGCGATCAGCGCGGCGATCAGCACGCCGGCGTTGACGAGGATGCCGGCGAGGATGGCCGGATGCAGCAGGATCCGGCGAGGCGACAGGGAGCTCATGCGGTACGGGGTCCTTCGATGACGGGATCGGCTTCGGGCCGGGCGCCGCGATGCGCGGGCTGCCGCCAGCGGGCCCAGCCGGCCGCGCAGACGGACGCGAGCGACCACAGCCACAGCAGCGGGTCGAACATCGCATCCCACAGGTTGCCGGTCGGCAAGCGGCCGATCGACCAGGCGAGCAGCGCGACCAGCAGCACGAGCGCGCGTTCGCGGGCCACGCCGCGCGACAGCGCGAGCACGCAGCCGGCCGCCGCCAGCAGAGCCAGCAGCGGCGCGGCGACCGGGCCGAAACCGAGGGGGTACAGACCGATCGCCAGCCAGCCGACGATGTCGGCGTACAGCAGCGCGCCGGCCGCGGCGATCGCCGACGCCCAGCCGATCGGCAGCAGCGGCGGCGGCCGCGCCGCGGCAAGCGGCCGCACGAGGCGCCAGCACGCGTCGCCGGCGAGCGCGACCAGCAGCGCGCTGGGCCACTGCGCGCCCATCGCCAGCCAATAAGCGGGGCTGGCACGACCGGGCGCCAGGCACCAGGCGATCGCGGCGAGCACGACCGCGGCGACCGCCAGCGGCGGCAGCACGCGCCGGGGGCCGGCCACGCGCGCGGCGATCGCCAGCACGACGGCGGCCAGGATCAACGCCCAGCCGACGCGGCCATACGCGAGTTGAACGGACCAGTCGGGCAGACTCATCGCTTCGCCCCGCCGTAGCGGATCCGGTAGACATGGTGGGCGATGCGGCTGCGCCGATCGGTGTACGTGACGTGCAGTTCGTCGCCGATCTGCTGGACGCTGGGGTACGAGAACTCGTCGTCGGGCTCGCCGCTGGCGACGACGACGCCGTCGTGCCAGGACTCGGCATCGTCGGAGACGGCCAGCCGCAGCCGCGCGCGCGAGTTGGCCTCGCCACCGGCGACCACGTCGTTGTGCAGCAGCACGAAGCCGCCGTCACGCAGCCGCAGCGCGGCCATCGAACTGTACTGGCTGACCAGCGACATCGCCGGCCGGTCTTCCCAGGTCAGACCGCCATCGTCGCTGACCGCCTGCTGGATGCGGTTCTCGTCTTCCTTGTCGATGCGCATCCACGCATGCAGCCGGTCCGGCGACACGGCCACGACCGCCGGCTGGAACGCCGACGTGCTGGCGCCGATCCGCGTCATCGCGCGTGGGTCGCCGTCGCGATCGAACGACAGCATCAGCGAATACTTGTTGCCGAGCTCGAAGTACGCGGGCAGCCACCAGCCGCCGTCCGGCCAGCCGACCGGCGACGTGCGGACCAGCACGCTGGTGTTGAACAGCGGCGACATCGGCAGGATGCGCTTGACCGAAAAGTGCAGGCCGCGATCGGCCGACGTCAGGTGCACAATGCGCGAGGCCGCCCATCCGCCCAGGCCGGTGGCGACGACGAACAGGTTGACCGTACCGTCCGGGGACACCCAGGCGCTCGGGTTGCCGAGGCGACGAACGCCGAACCCGAGCAGCGCCGCGAGGCGATCGCGATCGAACAGCGCGGTGGCGGGTGTCCAGCTACCGTCGTGCCAACGCGACGAATAGATCTGCACGTCGGGGCCGCTCTCGCGGCTGCCGGCCCACCAGAACGCGAGCATCTGGTCGCCGGGCAGCACGGCCAGCGCGCTGGCGTGCACGCGCGGCGCGTCGTCGGGGCCGAGCAGGTGGGTGCTGGACAAGCGGGTCAGCGACAGGTCGGCACGCCCCGTCGGGAGCGCGGTGGTGCTGGAGGCCGGCGCGGCGGCCGCGACCGGATCGATCCACCGCACGCTTTCGCAGGCGAGCGCGACCCCGACGGCCAGGGCGGCCACGAAAACCCCCGCGGCCCCTTTTCGTCGACGCGTCACGGCACGTCCCTGATTGGCATCCACCCGTCGTGCCCCTTCGCCTCGCGAAACCATCGGACGGCGATTTTAACAAACCCGTCATAATCGCATCCCGGCCAGGGATTCGGCCCGTCTCGCGACCACAACGTGTACCCCGTCAGCATCTACCGGCTCTCCGCGCGCTTCGCCGTCGCCGCCCTCCTCGTGTCGACGCTGTCGCGGATCGGCCTGTCGGTCTGGCTGGCCGAGCGCGTGAACGCCGTCGACGGCTGGGGACCGATCCTGGCCGGCGGGCTGCGCGTCGACCTAAGCGTGCTGGCGATGTGCATGCTGCCGCCGATGCTGCTGGCGCCGTGGGTCGGCCATCGCCGGTTCGCGGTGCGCGCGACCGCCTGGTGGTACCGGCTGGTGCTGTGCGTGCTGGCGTTCCTGGAGATCGCCACGCCGACGTTCATAGGCGAATACGACTCGCGCCCCAACCGGCTGTTCTTCGAGTACCTGGTCAGTCCGCGCGAGGTCGGCGGCACGCTGTTGTCCGCTTACCCGCTGGAGCTGGCGCTAAGCGCACTGGCGACGGCGGCCGTCATCGCGTTCGCGATCGCGTGGCTGCCGACCGGCGCGCGGCGACGCCGCGACCGTCTCGCGCCGCGTCCCGTGCCGCCGGCGCCGATGCGCTGGCGCTGGCGCGTGCCGGCGACGCTGATGGCGGCCGTCGTGCTGGTGCTGCTCGCGCGCGGCACGCTCGCGCACCGGCCGCTGAACCCGTCGATGGTCGCGTTCGGCAACGACGGGCTGGTCAACACGCTGCCCGTCAACTCGCTGTACAACGTCGCGCACGCGGTCTACCGCACGCGCAGCGAGCGTTCGTCGCGCGAGGCTTATGGCGCGATGCCGGTCGAGCAGATGTCGTCGATCGTGCTCGACACCGCGGGCCTGCCGAACCCGCCGATCGACGCGACGCGGCCCAGCCTGCACCGGCAGACGCCGTCGCATCCGCGCCAGCGGCCGCTGCACATCGTGATGATCGTCGAAGAGAGCCTGGGCGCGCAGTTCGTCGCCCACCTGGGCGGACGGCCGCTGACGCCGCGGCTGGACGAGCTGTCGGCGCAGGCCTGGACCTTCCGCCAGGCCTATGCGACGGGCACGCGCTCGGCGCGCGGGCTCGAGGCGCTGACGACCGGCTTCCCGCCGACACCGTCCGAAGCGGTGCTGAAGCTGCCGCGCGCACAGAGCGGCTTCTTCACGCTGGCCTCGCTGCTGTCGCGCCACGGATACCGGTCGCGCTTCGTGTACGGCGGCGAGGCGCACTTCGACAACATGCGCGCATTCTTCCTGGGCAACGGCTTCGACGAGGTCGTCGACCTGAAGCGGTTCCGGTCGCCGAAGTTCGTCGGCACCTGGGGTGCGTCGGACGAGGACATGTTCGAGCAGCTCGACGCGCTGCTGAGCGCCGACCGCGACGACCAGCCGACGCTGACCGTCGCCTTCACGGTATCGAACCACTCGCCCTGGGAGTTTCCGCAGGACCGGGTCCATGTCGAAGGCGAGCTCGATCGCGACGACGCGGTCCGCTATGCGGACATGGCGCTGGGCGCGTTCTTCGACCGCGCGCGCCGGGCGCCCTACTGGCCACGCACGGTGTTCCTGGTCGTCGCCGATCATGATGCGCGCGCCGGCGGCGCCAGCCTGCTGCCGGTCAACAACTTCCACATCCCGGCGCTGATCCTCGGCGCCGACATCGCGCCGCGCTTCGACGACCGGCTGATCAGCCAGATCGACCTGGCGCCGACGCTGCTGTCGCTGGCGGGCGTGGCCAGCGAGCAGCCGATGATCGGCGCGGACCTGACGGTGCGCGACCCCGAGCGCGCGATCATGCAGTTCGGCGACAATCATGGCTACCTGACGCCCGGCCGGCTGACGGTGCTCGAACCCGGCCATCCGCCCAGCGAGTTCGCGGTCGACATGGATCGCAAGACGGTGGGCGGACGGCTGCCCGCCGACCCGCTGCGTGCGCTGCGCGCCCGCGCGCACGCGCTGTGGGCCGAATGGGCTTACCGCGAGGGCCGCTATTCGCTGCCCTCGATCGGCGCGACCACTCCCTGACGGTGCCCGCACGCACCGCGAACCGACGATGACGACGACACCTTCCCAACCCGCGAACGACCCGACCACCCGACACGCCGATCCGGACCTGCACGTGATCGAGGTCAACGGCATCCGGCTCGCTTATGCCGAATGGCGCGCCGAGCTGCGCGGCGCCGGACGGCCGACGCTGCTGCTGTGCCACGCGACCGGGTTTCACGGCCGCGTCTGGGACCGGATGCTGACGCTGCTGCCGGACTGGCACGCGATCGCCGTCGACCTGCGCGGCCATGGCCGCAGCGAGACGACGCCGATCACGAACTGGGTCGTGTTCGGGCGGGACATCGCCGACCTGGTGCGGCGGCTCGACCTGCATCACGTGGTCGGCATCGGACACAGCATGGGCGCGCACACGCTGGTGCGCGCCGCCGCGGTCGAGCAGGCGCGCTTCGACGGCCTGTTCCTGTTCGATCCGACGATCCTGCCGCGCGAAGCGCATCGGCCCGGCCTGAGCTTCGACGTCGGCGACCATCCGGTTTCGCGTCGCAACCGGCGCTTCGCGTCGGCGCTGGCGATGCGCGAACGCTTCGCCGACCGCCCGCCTTATGCGAGCTTCGATCCGCAGGTGCTGGCCGACTACTGCACGCACGGGCTGGTGCCGGCCGCCGACGGCGACGGCTTCGAGCTAGCCTGCCGCCCCGAGACCGAGGCCAGCATCTACCTGAGCTCGCGCGCCGACGACACCGTCTACGACGCGATCCCGCGGATCGACCTGCCGGTGCTGATCGCGCGCGCCAAGCTGCCGGTGACCGAACAGGACCGGCTGGATTTCTCGTTCTCGCCGACCTGGCCCGAGCTGGCCTCGGCGTTCAAACATGCGCGCGACCTGCATTTCGCCGAGCGCAACCACCTGATGCCGCTCGAAAGCCCGGCGCAGACGGCGGCGCTGATCAACGAGTTCGTGCGCTCGCTGCAGCAGGCCCGGCCCGCCGAGGGCTGACGCCGGCCCGCTTCAGGGCGCCATCGCCGGTCCGCGGCCGACGGCGCGCCGCAGCGATTGGCCGAAGACCGCCGGGTCGCGGCCGGTCGAGAAGCGTTGCACCGCTTCGTACAGGCCCTGCTGCAGCCGGGGGCCGAACAGTTCGCCATGCGTGAGCGACAGCAGCAGCCGGCCCTCGCGCAGGTCGCGCGCCGCCTGCTGCTGGTAAGGGCTCAGGCCATCCAGCGCGATATCCCGGCGCAGCGGAACCGAACCCTTGATCCGGTTGAACGCGAGATTCGCGCGCGGCTCGGCCATCACGCGCAGCAGCTCGTTCGCCAGCGCGCGATCCGCGGATCGGCGGGCGACGACGAAGGTGTCGATCACCGCGAGGAACGACGGCCGCGTGCCCGGGAAGACGGTCTGGCCGACCGGCAGCGGCTGGCCGTTCGCAGCGCGCAGCATCTCGCCGAGCGCCGAGTCGTTGAAGGCCAGGAACGCGCAGCGCCCGGCCACCAGGCGCCGCGTCGCCTCGTCCCACGATTGCTCGTCGGCCTGCGGATCGGCGCGGTCGAGCAAGTCGCCGAAGCGCCGCGCGGCCGTGCGCAACTCGGGCCCGTCCCAGTCGAAGCGGTCGCCGGCGATCCGGTCCCAGCCGTCGGCGCCGACGGTGCCGAGCAGCACGCTCTCGAAGAGTTCGACGCGGGTGAAACGATCGCGCCCGCCCAGACACAGCGGCGCGACGCCGGTCGCGGCGACCCGGGCGAGGTCGTTCTGCAGACGCTCGATCGAGTATTCGGGCCCGGGCACTTCGATGCCTGCCTTGTCGAGCACCGCGGTGTTGAAGAACAGCACGTTGCCGCGGTGCGCACCGGTGGGCAGACCATAACGATGCGCACCGACGCTGACCGCCGACAGGACCGGCGGCGGCAACGCTTCGGCCAGGCCCGTGTCGCCGAACACCGCGTCGATGTCGGCGACGCGGCCCGCGTCGACCCAGGCCTCGATCGACGCGCCGGCGAAGGTCTGCCAGACGTCGGGCGGCCGGCCGGCCGCGAGCCGCTCGGCCAGCACGCGCTGCACGTTGCTTCCGGCACCGCCCTGGACGGCGCCGTCGACCAGCGAGACGCCGGGATGCGCGGCGAGAAACGCGTCCTGAAAGACGCGAAGCGCCGCGCTTTCCGAGCCCGTCGTCCACCACGACAGGATCTCGACGCGTCGATCGGCGCCGGCGGCCGGCGGCGGCGCGTCGCGCTGGCAGGCGGCCAGCAACGCGGCGAGCATCAGGCCGGCGGCCACGCGGGCGGCCCGCCGGGTGGCGGAACGCGCGACGGCCGCGCGGACGACGCGGACGACGCGGACGACGCAGGCAGCGTGGGTGGCGTGGGTGGCGCGGCGGGTGGCGGAACGCGCGACGGCCGCGATCATCGCCGGCCCCCGTCGACGCCGGCTTCGGGCGCGGCCTTCAGGTCGAAGAACGCATAAGCGGCGACGACGACGAAGCAGAACGCCGGCACGATGAACGACACGGCCGGGCTGCTGTGATCGAGGACCAGGCCCTGCAGCAGCGGCAGGATCGCGCCGCCGACGATCGCCATCACCAGCCCGGCGGCGCCGAACTTGGTGGCCGGCCCCAGGCCCTGCAGCGCCACGCCGTAGATGGTCGGGAACATCAGCGACAGGCAGAACGAGATCGCGACGACGGCCGCGACGCCGATGACGTTCGGCGACACGATCGCGACCCCGCACAGGACGACCGCGAGCACCGCCAGCGCGGCCAGCGCCTTCGTCGCCCGGACCCGGCCGATGACCCAGGTCATCACGAAGCGCGAGATCAGGAACACGATCAGGCTGACTTGCAGCATCACGCCGCCGAGCGTCAGGCTGCCGCCGGTGGCCTGCTGCACGTACTGGATGATGAAGGTCCACGCGCAGACCTGGCCGGCGACATTGAAGAACTGCGCGACGACGCCGAACCGATAGCGGCGGTTTCGCCACAGCGAACCGAAGATCTGGCGCCAATGCGCATCGCCGCTATCGGGGAACTCGTCGGCGATCGCCGGCGCGCGCTGGCTGGCCACGGCGATCCAGATGGCCAGCAGCAGCAGGCCGAGGCCCAGATAAGGACCCATGACCGCGCCGAGCTCGCCGGCGCGGATCACCTGCAGCTCGGCCGGCGACAGCGAGGCCATGTTCACCGGGTCCTGCAGCTTGGGCAGGATGAACACCGCGGCCAGCAGGACGCCGATGTTGGTGCCCAGCGGATTGAAGGCCTGCGCGAAATTGAGCCGCCGCATTGCCGTCTCTTCGGGCCCCAGCGAGATCACGTAAGGATTGGCCGAAGTCTCGAGGATCGAGCAGCCCGCGGCGATCATGAACAGCGCGACCAGGAAGGCCTCGTAGGTCATCAGCCTGCTGGCCGGATAGAACGCGAACGAACCGAGCGCCGCCAGCCCCAGGCCGGTCAGCAGCCCGGCCTTGTAGCCGAAGCGTTCGTTGATGAAGGCCGCCGGCAACGCGAGCAGGAAATAAGCGCCGAAATAAGCGAGCTGGACCAGCGAGGCCTGGAACGTGCTCATCCGGAAGATCCGCTGGAAGCCCGCGACCATCGGCGTCGTCAGGTCGGCGGCGATGCCCCAGGCCGTGAAGCAGCCTATCAGCGACAGGAACAGCAGTCCCATGCCCGGATAGACGAGGGCCGGGCGGCCGGTCTGCCGACGCGCTTCGTTCCGTGCCGGGTCCAGCACACTGGTGCTCATCGCTGCGCCTCCATCAACTCGTGCCGTCGCGGCAGGTTGGCGCCCAGCCGCGAACACGTGATCGACGCCGCACGCGCACCGAAGCGCAGCATCGCCGCGATCCGGTCTTCGCCGAGCGACCCGAGGTCCTGCGGGCTCAGCGCGTCGTGTTCGGCGAGCCAGGTCAGCAGCGCGGCCTGGAAGGTGTCGCCGGCGCCGACGGTGTCGACCACGTCGACCGGCTGCGACGGCACCGCGACATGGGTCCGGCGCGTCCAGGCCTCGCTGCCCGTCGCGCCGCGCGTCACGACGACGATCTCGGGCCCGAGCGCCAGCCATGCCCGGGCCACGTCCTCCGGCGAACGGCCGGGATCGAGCAGGCCGAGATCCTCGTCGCTGACCTTGACCAGATGCGCGAGGCGGACCATCCGATCGACGACCTCGCGCCAGCGCCCGATGTCGGGCTCGACGTTGAGCCGGACGTTCGGATCGAAGGCCAGCAGCCGATGTTCGCGCTGCCGCGCGGCCAGCGCCTGCAGCGTCGAGCCGGTCGGCTCGATGACCATCGCGTACGAGCCGAACTGCAACGCGCGGACCTCGGCCGGAATCGGCGGCACGATCTCCGGCGAAAGAGCCAGATCCGCGGTACCGCAGTTGTGGAACGCGTAGCTGGGCACGCCGTCGGCGTCGACGCTGACCACGCCCAACGTGGTCGGCGCCGCCGTGCGCACGACGAGCCCGGTGTCCACCCCCTCGTCCGCCAGTGCCTGCATCAGCCGCCGGCCCGCGGCATCGCGCGACAGTCCCGACAGCAGCCGGACCGGCTGCCCCAGGCGCGCGAGCCCGACGGCCACGTTGAACGGCGATCCGCCGACGCGCGCATCGAGCAGCAGGCCGGTCGCCGTGCTCTCGCGGACGTAGACGTCCATCAGGGCTTCACCGCAGACGAGGAACATGGCAAGCCTACTCCGGCATCCGCGCGTCGATCAGGATGAACGCGATCCGCGCGACCTGCGACGAGCGATTCGACCACGCGTGGTTGGTGCCGCGCTGGATCAGGATGTCCCCAGCGCGCATCACGGTCTCTTCGTTGTCCATGACGGCGACCAGTTCGCCCTGCAGCAGGATCGCGTAGTCGACGGTGGCGGTCTCGTGCATGCCGGCCGGCTGATCGTTGCCGGGCCGGTGCGTGGCGTCCGCGAACATCGCCGCGAATATCGCGGCGGACTGGCGCTTGCGTTCTTCGGGGTCGGCGGCCTCGGGCGGAATGTCGATGACGCGCAGCACGGTGCCGCCGGACGGCGGCAGCACGCCGCGATGTTCGGTGATCGTGTCCGGCGCATCGACCGACGGCCGGTTGCCGACGGTGCGCCACAGGTTGGCGTTGCGATACGCGGGCCGGTCGGGGACCGTCAGCGTGGCCGGCGATTCGCCGTCCTCGGCGATGTACGAGCGGCCGTCGGCATCGATCGCGGTGACGATGCGACGTACGGGCGGCAAAGGCTGCAGGGGCTGGGTCAAGGTCGTCTCCTCCTCATGAAGGCCGGGCGCGGGTCGCGCCGACGGCCGCAAGCAGCGGCCCGCGGACCGCCGCACGATCCGGACCGACGCGAAGCCCGGTCCGCAAGCATAGCCAATCGCCGCGACGGCCGACAGGCATCGGCGCGCCAGGCCGGCGGACCGGCCGCAGCTCTTCCCCGGACGGCGGCGCCCCGGACGGCGGCGCCGATCGACGCGTCCGGGCGCCCGTTCAATCCGGCTGACGCGGCGGCACGGTGACGCGCATCGCCGCCGGCCGCAGGAAATCGAAGTCGACGCCCTGGTCGGCCTGCGTGACGGATTGCAGGAACAGCTTGCGATAACCCCGCTCGGCCGTGGGCTCGACGACCGGCACCCGCGCGCGACGGCGCGCCAGTTCGGCATCGTCGACGCACAGCGTGATCTCGCGCCGGGCAACGCTCAGCCGGATGCGATCGCCGTCGCGCACCAGCGCCAACGGCCCGCCGACCGCCGATTCGGGCGTCACGTGCAGCACGATGGTGCCGGCGGCGGTGCCGCTCATCCGGCCGTCGGAGATCCGCACCATGTCCTTGACGCCCCGGCGCGCGAGCTTGCGCGGAATCGGCAGATAGCCGGCCTCGGGCATGCCGGGCGCGCCCTTCGGACCGATGTTCTTGAGCACCAGCACGTCGTCGGGGCCGACGTCCAGATCGTCCCGATCGATCCTTAGCGCCATGTCCTCGACGTCCTCGAAGACGACGGCACGGCCTGCGTGCTCCATCAGCGCCGCGCTGGCGGCCGACTGCTTGATGATCGCACCGCCGGGCGCGAGGTTGCCTTCGAGCACCGCGATCCCGCCCTGCGGATAGATCGGTCGCGAGAACGGCCGGATCACGTCCTGCGCGAATGCGGGCGGCGCCGCGTCGATCTCCTCGCCCAGCGTGCGGCCGGTCACGGTCAGCGCGTCCAGGTGCAGCAGCGGACGCAGCTCGCGCAGCAACGCGGGCACGCCTCCGGCTTTGTGGAAGTCTTCCATGTAGTGCTGCCCGGACGGCTTCAGGTCGACCAGCACCGGCGTTTCCCGGCCGATGCGATCGAGCGCCTTCAGGTCGATGCCGATGCCCAGCCGACCCGCGATCGCGGTCAGGTGCACGATGCCGTTGGTCGAGCCGCCGATCGCCAGCAGCACCCTGAGCGCGTTCTCGATCGCCGCAGGGGTAAGGATGCGGTCCGGCGTCAGGCGGCCGTGCGCCATCGCGACCGCCGTGGCGCCGGTGCGCTCGGCCACGCGGATCCGGTCGGCGGTGACGGCCGGCGGCGACGCGCCGCCGGGAACGGTGATGCCCAGCGCCTCGGACAGGCAGGCCATCGTGCTGGCCGTGCCCATCACCGAACAGGTGCCCACGCTGGCCACCAACTGGTCGTTGACGTCGTCGATCTCGGCCCCGTCGATCTCGTCGGCGCGGTACATGCCCCAGTAGCGGCGGCAGTCGGTGCAGGCGCCGACCCGGGTGCCGCGATGCGCGCCGGTCAGCATCGAGCCGGTGACCAGTTCGATCGCCGGCACGCCGGCCGACGCGGCGCCCATCAACTGCGCGGGCACCGTCTTGTCGCAGCCGCCGATCAGCACGACCGCGTCCATCGGCTGCGCGCGGATCATCTCCTCGGTGTCGATCGACATCAGGTTGCGCAGATACATGCTGGTCGGCGCCGAGAAGCTCTCGTGCACCGAGATCGTCGGAAAGTCGACCGGCAGGCCGCCGGCCAGCATGACGCCGCGCTTGACCGCGTCGATCAACTGCGGCGCGTTGCCGTGGCACGGGTTGTACGCGCTGCCGGTGTTGGCGATGCCGATGACCGGGCGCGACAACGCGTCGTCGGTATAACCGGCGCCCTTGATGAACGCCTTGCGCAGGAACAGCGAGAAGCCCGCGTCGCCGTAGTGCGTCAAACCCTTGCGCAGGCCGGCGGGCCCGGCCGCCGGGTCGCGCGGCGAACCGGGATCGCCGGGGTCGCCGGGGTCGCGAGAATCGCGAGGATCGGGGGAATCGGCGGAGTCGGGCGTCGTGCTCATCGTGGCATCCGGGTCGGCGGCGGGAGGTCCATGTTAGCAACCGGCGCGTTGACACCGCGAGCGCCGACTGCTTAGAGTGGCCCGCGGCCGGAGCGATCGAGAACCGATCGCCGCGCGCCGCCCGATAACGATATTGGAGACGACATGACGACTGCGCGCTCGCCCTTCTCACGCCCGGCGGTCCGCGATGCCGCGCCTCGCGCCCGGATCGCGATCGCGTCGGGGCCGGCGGCAACGTCGGGACATCCGGATGCCCGGCCTCCGCGGGCGACGCAAAGTCCGGCGCGGCGGCGCCTGACCCGCGCGCTGGCGGCGCTGGCCGGCTTCGCGACGATGGCCGTGTCGTCGATGCTTCCGGCCGTCGCGCTGGCGCAGGACGCTTACCCCAGCCACGCGGTGACGCTGGTCGTCCCGTATCCGCCCGGCGGTGCCACCGACGTGATCGGCCGTGTCGTCGCGCAGCATCTGTCGGGCGCGCTGGGCCAGCAGGTCGTCGTCGACAATCGCGCCGGCGCGGCGGGCAGCATCGGCGCGGCGATGGTGTCGCGCGCGCGGCCCGACGGTTACACGCTGCTGCTGGGCGCGCTGACCAGCCATTCGATCAACGCCGCGCTGTACGGCAGCACCGTGCAATACGATCTGGACAAGGGATTCGCGCCGGTCGCGGTCGTCGGCAGCGTGCCGCTGGTGTTCGTCGTCAATCCCGAAGTCCCGGCGCGGACGCTGCCCGAACTGATCGCGCTGGCCAAGGCCAGACCCGGCTCGCTGACGTTCGGATCGGCCGGCAACGGATCGCCGCAGCACCTGGCCGGCGAGATGTTCAAGCACACGGCGGGCGTCGAGCTGCTGCACGTCCCGTACAAGGGCAGCGGCCCGGCGATGACGGACCTGATCGGCGGACAGGTGCTGACGATGATCGAGACCGTGCCGGCCGCGCAGCCGCACATCGCCAGCGGCAAGCTGCGCGCGCTGGCGGTGACGTCCGCGCGGCGCGCGCCGTCGCTGCCCGAGGTGCCGACTGCCGCCGAGGCGGGGCTGAAGGACTTCGAGGTCAGTTCGATGTTCGGCGTGCTGGCGCCGGCCGGCACGCCGCCGCCGATCGTCGACCGGCTGGCCGGCGAGGTGCGCAGGATGCTCGAGCAGCCCGAGGTGCGCGACGCGCTGCTCAAGCAGGGCGTGGTTGCCGGTTATCAGGGACCCGACGATGCGGCGACGGCGATCCGCGCCGAAGTGGCGAAATGGACGAAGGTCATCCGGGACGCGAAGATCAAGACCGAATGAGGACCGAGCCCGGCTTCGCCCTGCGACCATGACGCCGTCGTAGCGCCCCCTCACCGTCAGCGCGAACCGATCATGCGCATCCGGCAGCCGCTTCGGCTGGGCGTCCTGGCAACGGCGACGGCGTGCATCGCGCTGACGCTGGCCTGGCTGGACGCGGCGCTGCACGCGCCGACCGGTTGGGCGTTCGGCGATTTCCTCTCCTGGACGGACCCCTGCGACATCGAGCAGATGATCGCCGGATGGGGCGGCGCGAAGACGCTCGCCTACGCTCGCCTGCTGGTCGACACCTTCGTCTTCATGCCCGCTTATGGCCGGCTGGTCTGGCGATCGCAGCAACGGCTGCATGCGGCCACGCGAGCCTTGATCGTCCCCGACTTCGCCTGGGCGCCGCGCATCCTGCATGCCTGGACGCTGATCGCGCTGTCGGCCCTGCTGGTATTCGATCTGCTCGAGAACCTGGGTGGCCTGGCGCGGCTGATCCGGCCGCGAAGCGTCGCGCTGTTCGTCGCCTGGCCGACCGAGGGCAAGCAGTACGCGCTGATCGCGATGGCCATCGCATTGGCGCTGGAGGTGATGATCTGGGCGACCGGTGCCGGTTTCGCGGACGCGCATAAACGCGAACAGGCGCGGCTTCGCACGGCCATCGGCGACGTGCTCGCGCGATCGCGATACGTGCTGCTGGCGCTGGCGATGCTGCTTGCGCTGACGCTGGTGACCAGCCAGGCGCGCGACGTCATGCATGCGCTGGCGTCGACGCCTTTCGCGGATTGCCCGCGGGACGCCGCGCAGCCGGCGTCGACGGTCGCCTGCGGCACCTGGCGACTGGGGTCTGCACTGTTCTCGCTGGCCGTCACCGCGATCGCGCTGGGCCAGTTCGCGTTCGTCTGCTGGTTGTGGACCCGGTCGGCATGCAGGATCCGGTCCGCCGGAGCGGTCACCGACGCGGCGGCCGATCACAGTGACGGACGGGTGCCGCGATCGATCGAGTCGTTCACCCGCGATTGGGCGCGCCTGCTGGGCGCCGCGCCGGCCGTGATGCTGTGCTGGCTGGTGATCGATGTGGTGCGCGACGCGGCGCACGAACGCTTCGACACCGCCGCCGTCAGCGGCGACAGCGTGGCGTCCTGCGTGCCGGCGATCGCGGCGATGCCGTCCGCAGCGCCGCCCGGGCAGGTGTCGGTGCTCGCGATCCTGGGGCTGAGCTTCGTTCTGCTGCTCGTGTTCGCCTGCTGGTTCCTGCGCCGGCGCACGCAGCCGCCGTGGTCCGGCGCGCCGCCGTGCACCGGGGCGCGACACCACCGGACCGACGGCTACTACAACGCGACGATGCTGCTGCGACTGGTGCGGCGCGACCTGCTGGCGCACGAGGTGCGGACCACTCGGACCTCTCGGACCTCTCGGACCTCTCGGACCTCTCGGACAGGCGGGCGCGGCCGGCGCCCGGCCTTGCAGTGGTGGTTCTGGGAGCGCATGCCCGCCGCCTGGGCACCGGTGCTGACGCTGGTACCGGCGCTCGCGTGCCGCTGGATCGATGGCAGCGACTGGACATTGGGCGGCTGGGGACCCCGCGACCTGCCATCGTTGTCGTTGGCGATCGTGCTGTTCAGCCTGAGCTTCTGGCTGAGCCTGTTCGGCTGGCTGTCGCTGTTCGAGATCGACAAGGCCGTGCCATGGCTGCTGTTGCTGGTGCTGGGCGTGGCCATGATGTCCGCGTTCGGCTGGACCGACAACCAGGTGATCTGGTCGAGCAGCGGCCTGCGGCCGCCGTTCGCGTCGATGTTCGCGTCCACGCTGGCGCTGGCCGGCCTGCTGATCGCCGCGTATCTGCTGACGGTCGGGATCGCGTTCGGCCGCCATGCGCGGTCATGGCGACGCGGGCATCGCATGACGGCGATCGCCGGCGTGCTGCTCGTCGCGGTGATCGCGGCGGCGCTCGTCCTGCGACACGGCGATCGGTCGGCGGCTCCGGCCGCATCGTCCCCGATCGCATCGTCCCCGATCGCATCGTCCCCGATCGCATCGTCCCCGATCGCATCGTCCCCGGCAGCATCGCGCCCCGTCGCATCAGCCCCCGTCGCATCGGCGCTCGGCGCCGCGGCGGCGGCGACCATCGCGATGGCCGATCTGGCGCCGCGCACAGCGGTAGATGCCGCGACGGCCGGCGCTCCGCCCAGCCCCGCGACGATCGACAGCCTGCCCGCCGAACGCCGGACGCTGCCGCGATCGCTGGGCCTCTGGCTGAAGGCCTTGTGCCGTGCGCTGCCGCGCGAATCGACCGATGCCGGTACGCCCGCGCCGGCGGCATCGGCATCGGCATCGGCATCGGCATCGGCATCGGCGTCGGCGTCGGCGTCGGCGTCGGACAGAGAATGCCCTTCGTCCGCCGATCCGTCGCGCAAGGAACCGGTGTACTTCGTTTCGGCCGAGGGCGGCGGCATCCGCGCGGCCGCGTGGACGGCGATGGTGCTGGCCGAACTGCAGCGGCAGGACGCCGGCTTCCTGGCGCGGACCTTCTCGATCTCGGCGGTCTCGGGCGGCGCGATCGGCGCGTCGGTGTTTCGCGCGTGCCAGGATGTCCGATCGGCGACGACGGTCGACTCGTGCCTGCAGGCCTGGGCGCGCATCGACCACCTGTCGCCGCTGCTGTCGGCCTGGCTGTTCGAGGACATGCTGGCGTGGGTGACGCCCGTCCGGCCGGCCGGCTGCGAACGGACCGGCTGCGGCTTCCTGAGCCGCGCGCTATGGTTCGAGCAATCGATGATCGCCGCGGTTCCGGAACTGGCGCAGCCGTTGGCGCGGCACGCGGCGGCCGGGCACTTCCCTCACCTGTTCCTGAACGCGACCTTCGTCGAGACCGGGGAAAGATCGATCGCCAGCGACGTGCGGATCCGCTCGCGCGATTTTCCGAACGCGAAGGACCAGCTCGCGGCGGACGCCGACGCGGCGTCATCGGGCAGGGACCTGCCGCTGTCGTTGATCAGCGCCGCGCACAACGCCTCGCGCTTCCCGTACACGAACCCGATCGGTTCGCTGCATGCCGACGCCGACACGCGCGACGGCAGACTGGTCGGGCATCTGGCCGACGGCGGTTACTTCGACAACAGCGGCGCGCAGACGACGGTCGACATCGTCGCCGCGCTGGGTGCGTGCCTGGATCCGGTCCACGCGAGCAACCGCCGGCGCGCCCGGCACGTCGACGCCGGCATCGAGCGATCCGGTCGCGACACGTCCGACACGACGACGGCCGAGCAAGCCGCACCGTTCGACCCCGATGACTGCGGCCTCGGCGATCACGACCGCCGCTGGCTGCATGCGCATCTCGATCCGCAGGTGCTGTTCATCCGTCTCGGCCCGCGCCTGGCGGCCAAGGCCCGGCAGAGCGGTTCGCTGCAGTCGCCCGAAGGCGGCAAGGTCGGCCGCGACGGCACGCCGGCGAGGCCCGCATCGAGGCAGATCCTCGCGCGACCGCTGCGCGAGCCGCCGTGCGACGGTTCACGCTACGCGCCGCTGCCCGGCATCGACGCGCGAGCGCAGAAGGCGATGATCGAGCTGACCGGACCGCCGTTGACGATCCTGAACGTCTCGGGCAGCCGCGCCGCCGGACGGCTGGCCGAAGCTCGCCAGCAGCAGGCGCTGCTGGCGCTGACCGAGGGCGCGACGACGGTGCGGGCGCTGCAGTTGGCCGACGACCAGGTGTTCTACCCGCTGGGCTGGTACCTGTCGCAACGCGCGCGAGAGGGGATAGAGCGGCAGGCACGCGCATGTCGTCTCGCGCCGCCGGCGCCTCGCTGAGCCGTACCCGGATGGTCCTGCCCAGGCCCCACGCCGCACCGCACCGCACCGCACTGCATCGCATCGCATCGCATCGCACTGCATTGCACTGCACTGCACTGCAGCCGGACGATACGTCGCCGCGCTACAGCACTTACAGCATTTACAGCACTTCGAGAATCTTCTCGATCGGCCGCCCCAACCGCGCGCCCTTCGGCGTGACGACGATCGGCCGGTTGATAAGGATCGGATGCGCGGCCATCGCGTCGAGAAGCTGCGCGTCGGTGACCGACGCATCGTCGAGCCCGAGTTCATGGAACAGCGCTTCCTTGCTGCGCACGACCTCACGAACCGGCATACCGATCCGGCCGATCAGCGACTTCAGCGTCGCGCGCGTCGGCGGCGTCTTCAGGTATTCGATGACGGTGGGCTCGATGCCGCGTTCGCGCAGCAGCGCCAACGCGTTGCGCGACGTGCTGCAGCGCGGGTTGTGGTAGATCGTGACGTCGTTCGTGCTCATCGTCGGGCTCCGGCAGGAAGGGTACGGTCTCGTGCGTATCGCTCGCCGGGTCTGGGGTCTGATCTCCCGGCCGCCTTCCAAGCATAACAATCGCCGTCGAACCGGCGTCGGTCGTTCCGCCCGATGCGGCCCGAGGATCACCGTGCGCGGGCCCGGCTTGTTTTTCGGAGATTCGCACGCCATCTTCCAGGGTCGTGAACCGGAAGTTCGCGACATCAGACAGACTTTGGGAGCTGCGATCATGGGCGCCAACGATGCGTTCCTGCTCGATGCCTATTCGGCGGCGGTCAGCGGCGTCGTCGAAGCGGTGGGTCCGAGCGTCGCCGCCGTGCGCGTGCGATTCGATGCCGCGCCCGACCAGGGCGGCGGCGGCTCGGGTTTCGTGTTCACACCGGACGGCTACCTGCTGACGAACTCGCACGTCGTGCGCGCGGGCCAGCGCGATACCGGCAAGCGTCCGGCCGCCTCGTATCAGGTGTCGTTCAGCGACGGCCACGTCGCGAACGCGCACTGGGTCGGCGACGATCCGGACACCGACCTGGCGGTGCTGCAGGTCGACGGCAGCACGCGGCACCTGACGGCGACCGCGCCGCTGGGTCGATCGTCGACGCTGCGGCCCGGCGAGATCGCGATCGCGATCGGCAATCCGCTGGGGTTCGAGCAGACGGTGACGGCCGGCATCGTCAGCGCGCTGGGCCGCAGCATGCGCGCCAGTACCGGCCGGTTGATCCCGGACGTGATCCAGACCGACGCGGCGTTGAACCCGGGCAACTCCGGCGGACCGCTGCTGAACAGCCGGGGCGAGGTGATCGGCGTCAATACCGCGCTGATCCGCGGCGCGCAGGCGATCTGCTTCGCGGTGGCGATCGACATCGCGGCCTGGGTGATTCCCCAGCTTCTGGCACACGGCGAGGTGCGGCGCGCTCATCTCGGCGTCGGCGGCACGACGATGCCGCTGAGCCGCCGGCTCGTGCTGTCGTTCGGCCTCGGCGAGCAGCGCGGCGCGGTGCGCGTCTCGTCGGTCGAGCGCGGCAGCCCGGCGGCGCTGGCCGGCCTGCGCGAGGACGACGTGATCATCGGCCTCGATGGCGTAGTGGTCGATTCGGTCGACAGGCTGCATCAGGCGCTCGACGCGAGCCGGATCGGCAAGGATTGCGTCGTCAAGCTGCTGCGCGGGCCGGTGTCGCCGCAGACGATGTACCTGACGGTCAAGCCGACGCCGCGCGTGCGCTAAGGACCGGAGATAAGCGATTGACGCGTCAACTCGAACGGGTGAACCTGAGCGGGATCGAAATCTGCGGGCACCGAAGGGCGCTTGCTTTCGAGCATGCCGAATCCGCTTCCCGCCTTGTCCACCCGTGAGACGCAAACTCGCATTTCCACGCGATCGCCCACCATTCGGAATTCGATCCGGCTGCCTTGCCGGATACCGAGCTGCTGCCGCAGCGCTTTCGGGATCGTGACCCGGTCCTTGCTGGTGACAGACGAGGCCGGCACTCGAAGTCCGGAGCTTGAACGGTAGGACTTACCCATCGCCGGCCGCTCCAAACTTTCCGTGCCGCCCCTCGCCGCCGACGAAGCGCGCGGCCCCCGCCCTGCCCTCGGCCTCGACGATCGGCGCGCCCAGCCGGCCTTCCTGCCGCAGCGCCTGATCGAGCGGCAGATCCCATTGCGCGTACGCCGAATGGCGATCGGCCAGCAGGCATTGCTGCGGAAACGCCGACAGCTCGCGCGCCAGTCGCTCGGCCGCGGCGCGCGCCTGCCCGACCGGCACGACGCGGTTGGCCAGGCCCATGCCGAGCGCCTCGCTGGCCCCGACCGGCCGACCGGTGAGGATCATGTCGAGCGCCCGTCCCTGCCCGACGATGCGCGGCAGGCGAACGGTGCCGCCGTCGATCAAGGGCACGCCCCAGCGGCGGCAGAACACGCCGAAGATCGCGTCGTCCTCGGCCACGCGCAAGTCGGCGAGCAAGGCCAGCTCGAGCCCACCGGCGACCGCGTAGCCGCTGACCGCCGCGATAAGCGGCTTGGACAGCGCCATCCGGCTCGGGCCCATCGGACCGGTGCCGCCGCCCTCCCGGTCCAGCTCGTGCCGGCGGGCCGGGTCGCCGACCGCGCTCAGGTCGGCGCCCGCGCAGAACGTGCCGCCCTCGCCCCACAGCACGCCGACGCGCAGCGCCGGTTCGGCCTCGACGTAGCGGAACGCGTCACGCAGTTGCGCGGCCATGATGCCGTCGACTGCGTTGCGGCGATCGGGGCGGCTCATGACGATCGTGGCGACCGGCCCGTCGATCTCGATGCGGACGTGGGGCGGATCGAAGGTCGGTGGGGGCGCGGATACGTTGGAAGTGGGGGGCTGATCGCTCATCGTCGCTCCTCGTTCTGATACGTCGACGCATCGTACGACGGACACGGAGAACGAGGCGGGCGTGGGCGTAGGCGTGGGCGCCGGCAACGGCCGCCCGCCGACTGCCGCCGACCGATCGCCGATCAGCCGGCAGACGGCGTCGCCACGCCCGCCGAGACCAGCGGACGCTGCCGCCACGCCAGCAGCGCCCCCAGCCACAGCATCGCCGCCGACGCGACCAGGCCGCGAGACAGGCCGCCCGGCCCGTCCGACAGCCAGCCGACGACGGTCGGGCCGATGATCTGCCCGAACGCGAACACGATCGTGAACGCGCTGATGCCGGCCGCCCATTGCGAGGCCGGCAGGTTGTGGCGCACCAGCGCGGTCGTCGAGGCGACGACGGACAGGAACACGCCACCGAACATCACGCCGGACGCCAGGCCCAGCGCGTCGCCCCACGCGCCGGACGCACCGATCAACGGCAGCACGGTCGCGACGCCGAGCAACGCGTTGAGCAGGGCCTGCGGCTGACCGCCGCGCCAGCGATCGAGCAGGCCGGCCCACAGCCGCGACGACAACATGCAGGCCAGGCCCAGCAGCGAATAGAACAACGTCAGGCGCGCGCCGCTGGCGCCCTGCTGACGCAGCAGCGCGATCACGAACGTCATGTAGCCGATGTAGCCGGCGCCGAAACAGCCGTAGCCGGCCAGCGCCCAGCCGAACGCCCGGACGGGAGTGACCGGAGTGACCGGAGTGACCGGAGTGACCGGGGTGATCCGGGTGACCGGCGCGGCCGGGACAACGCGCGCCGCGTTGGACGGCGACCGCGCAGCCGATGACGGGAAGAGCGGTGCGGGTGACGCAGACGCAGACGACGGCGCAGACGCAGACGGCGAGCGGAATGGCGCCGGGGACGAACCCGCAGCGTCGGCCATCGTCGGCGAAGGCGACGGCGCGGCCGCCGGCGTCGGCCCGCCGCGCTCCGAACGATCGAGCGCGCGCAGCGTCGCGCCCAGCAATCCGGTGCCGATCGCGCACGCGCCGGCCAGCGCCCACCAGGCGAACGTCCACCCGTGCGGATGCGCGGCGAAAGTCGCCAGCACGACCGGCACGGCCAGCGCCGACACGACGATCCCCAGGCCGGTCCCGCCGTAGTAGACGCCGATCAGCAGTCCGCCGCTGCCGGGCCGGCGTTCGGCCAGCCGCGCCGCCAGCAGTCCGCCGGTGATGAACACCCAGGCGCTGCTGACGCCCGAGGCCAAGCGCCAGCCCAGCAGCAGCGCCGTCTGCAGCGAGCTGCCGTTCAGCGCCATGCCGAGCGCCGACGCCGCCGCGCCGGCGAGCAGCAGGCGTCCGGCGCCGACGCGGCGGATCAGCCAGGGCGTCATCAATGCGCCCAGCAGGTAGCCGGCGGCGTTGGCGGTATTCATCGCGCCGGCCAGCGCGTACGACCAGCCGAGATCGGCGCGCATCGGCGGCAGCAGCAGCGCGTACGAGAACCGCGCCAGGCCGAGCGCGATCGCGGCACCGACCGACAGCCCGGCGGC
The DNA here is from genome assembly GCA_047601745.1 of Burkholderiaceae bacterium. Lineage (GTDB taxonomy): Bacteria > Pseudomonadota > Gammaproteobacteria > Burkholderiales > Burkholderiaceae_E > JAKPAM01. Next base: position 721,331 of record JASGIS010000001.1, read on the forward strand.
GAGCCACAGCGGCGAGACGGATCCCGGGAGCGGAGCGGACGAAGGGGGTGCAGGAACGGGCATGGCGAGTCGATCATGCGGCGCCGGCCCGCACGTCGGTGCGAATATAGCGTGGTATCGTCCGGCCGGTCCGGCCAACGATCCGCCCGAACGAGGAAGCGCCGTGGAGATCTTCGATTACGAGAACATCCTGCTGCTGCCGCGCCGCTGTGCGGTCGGCAGCCGTCGCGAATGCGATCCGTCGGTCGAGTTCGGCGGGCGCCGGTTCCGAATCCCCGTCGTGCCGGCCAACATGCGCACCGTCGTCGACGAGCGCATCTGCGCGACCCTGGCGCGCGGCGGCTACTTCTACATCCAGCACCGGTTCGACATCGACGGGCTGGCCTTCGCGCGCGCGATGCGCGATCAGGGCCTGTTCGTGTCGCTGTCGCTGGGCGTGAAGGATGCCGACTACGCGCTCGTCGACTCGCTGGCGAAAACCGGCGTCGGCGCCGACTACCTGACGATCGACATCGCGCACGGCCATGCCGACTCGGTCAAGAACATGATCCGCCACATCAAGCAGCGGCTGCCCGAGTGCTTCGTGATCGGCGGCAACGTCGGCACGCCCGAAGGCGTGATGGACCTGGAACGTTGGGGCGCCGACGCGACCAAGGTCGGCATCGGCCCCGGCAAGGTCTGCATCACGCGGATGAAGACCGGCTTCGGCACCGGCGGCTGGCAGTTGTCGGCGCTCAAGTGGTGCGCGCGCGTGGCGACCCGGCCGATCATCGCCGACGGCGGCATCCGCGAACACGGCGACATCGCCAAGTCGGTGCGGTTCGGCGCGACGATCGTGATGATCGGCTCGATGTTCGCGGGCCACGAGGAGTCGCCCGGCCAGACCGTCGAGGTCGACGGCAAGCGCTACAAGGAATACTTCGGCTCGGCGTCGGAGTTCAACAAGGGTCACCGCAGCTTCGTCGAAGGCAAGCGCATCCTCGAGCCGATCAAGGGCCATCTGACCGATACGCTGCGCGAGATGGAAGAAGACCTGCAAAGCTCGATCTCGTACGCCGGCGGCACGAAGCTGGCCGACATCCGGCGCGTCAACTACGTGATCCTCGGCCACGACAACGCGGCCGAATACCTGATCTGAGCGTCGCGCATCGTGTTCAGCTATCGCCACGGCTTCCATGCCGGCAATCACGCGGACGTGCTCAAGCACGTGGTGCTCGTGCAGCTTCTGCAGGCGCTGACGCGCAAGGACAAGCCGCTGCTGTTCGTCGACACGCACGCGGGAGCCGGCGCCTACGCGCTCGAGACCGGATTCGCCGCGCAGAGCGCCGAGTTCCAGACCGGCATCGCCCCGCTGTGGTCGCGCGAGTTCGCGCCCGGGGCGATCGACGATTACCTGGCGCAGGTGCGCGCTTATGCGGAGACGGTCGCGCCCGGCGCGCCGCCGTCGTCGTTGCCCGGCCATTACCCCGGCTCGCCGCAACTGGCCTGGCAGATGCTGCGCGACATCGACCGCTTGCGCCTGTACGAGGCGCACCCGACCGAGATCGACGTGCTGCGCGAGTACTTCGCGTCGGCGGGCCGGCGCGTGGCGGTCGTGGCCGGCGACGGCTTCGCCGGCGTGCGCGCCAGCGTGCCGCCGCCGTCGCGGCGCGGCCTCGTGCTGATCGACCCCTCGTACGAGGACAAGCAGGACTACCGCCGCGTGCAGGACGCGATCCGCGACGGGCTGCAGCGCTTCGCGACCGGCACCTACGCGGTCTGGTACCCGCGGGTGAGCCGTCGCGAGGCGCAGCGCCTGCCCGACCAGCTTCGCCGGCTCGCGCCCGGCGACTGGCTGCACGCGTGGCTGGATGTCAAGCGCGCATCGCCGGACGGCATCGGCCTTCACGGCAGCGGCATGTTCGTCTTCAACCCGCCGTGGCGGCTCGACCACGCGCTGGGCGAGGCGCTGCCGACGCTGGCCGGCCTGCTCGCTCAGGACGCGCACGCGGATTCCGGCCTGGATTTCTCGCTGAGCTGAACGCGCCGCACTGACCCGACATCGACGGAGCCAATCCATGCAAGTCATCCACACCCTGGCCGAACTGCGCGCCGCGCTGGCCGGCCGGTCGAGCACGGCGCTGGTGCCCACGATGGGCAACCTGCACGCCGGACACCTGTCGCTGGTGCGGCGCGCTCGCGAGCTGGGCGGACCGGTCGTCACCAGCATCTTCGTGAACCGGCTGCAGTTCGCGCCGAACGAAGACTTCGATACGTACCCGCGCACGTTCGAACAGGACTGCGAGAAGCTGGCCGCCGCCGGCAACGACATCGTCTGGGCGCCGGCCGAACGCGAGATGTATCCGGAGCCGCAGGGCTATACCGTGCATCCGCCCGCAGCGCTGGCCGACGTGCTCGAAGGGCATTTCCGCCCCGGTTTCTTCACCGGCGTGTGCACGGTGGTGCTGAAGCTGCTGAACCAGGTGCAGCCGGCGTTCGCCGTGTTCGGCAAGAAGGACTACCAGCAACTGATGGTCGTGCGGCGGATGGTCGCGCAACTGGCGCTGCCGGTCGTCATCGACGGCTGCGAGACCGCCCGCGCCGACGACGGCCTCGCGCTGTCGTCGCGCAACGGCTACCTGAGCGCCGACGAGCGGCAGCGGGCCGCCCTGCTGTCGCGCGCGCTGCGCGCGGTCTGCGACGCGGTGCGTGACGGGCGCCGGGATTTCGCCGCGCTCGAGGCCGAGGCGATGTCGACGCTGCGCGAGGCCGGCTGGGCGCCCGATTACGTGTCGATCCGTCGCCGCCACGACCTGCAGGCGGCCGACCCGGCGCTGGACGGCGGCCAGGAGCCGCGCGTCGTGCTGGCCGCCGCCCGGCTGGGCGCGACCCGGCTGATCGACAACATCGAAATCTGAGCCGTCCCTGCCGCCTCGCGACCACAAGCGAGCGGCTGCTGACCGCCCGTCTGAGGCCAGGCGGGCCGGGTGCCATCCGGCCGCTAAGATCGCAGCGCTTGTAAATTTTTGTGAATCCCTCGTCCGGGACGCGGGGTTCGCGCTGCCTTTCGATGTCATTGCCGCTGGCACGAGTCAACCGACGATTGCTGGGACTGATATGGCCATTCGTGGCACTGGTCCTGATGATGGCGACCCTGTCCGCGGTCAGCATCACGATCATGGCGGGCATCCGGGCCTACGTGGGCGGCGAGAGCCATTGGTCGAAGGCCGAGCGCGACGCGGCGTACGCGCTGGCCAGCTATGCCCGCAGCGGCATGGCGCACGACTACGCGGCGTTCGAGAAGGCGGCCGAGGTCATCCTGGGTGACCGCCGGGCGCGGCTGAGCCTGCAGGCGCCCGATCCGGACATCGCCGCGGCGATCGACGGCTTCACGGCCGGGCACGCCGACCGCGACGACCTGAAGACGCTGATCCGGATGCTGCGCGTGTTCGGCGACACCGGGCTGATGCGGCCGGCGATCGAGCTGTGGGCCGAAGGCGACCGGCTGTTCGACGAGATGATCGCGATCGGCCTGGACCTGCGCGCGCGCTGGGCGCTCGGCTCGATGGGCGACGACGAGATCAGCGACTACGAAGCGCGCATCGACGCGCTGCACCGCGAGCTGACGCCGAAGGCGGACGCTTTCATGGACGAGATGGGCAGGATGTCGCGGCAGGTGTCGCGGCTGATCATCGCGTCGCTGTCGCTGTGCGCGCTGACGCTGCTGATCGGCGCGATCTGGAACACGCGCAACATGCTCCGGCGCAGCGCCGCGATCCACGAGGCGCTGCAGGCCTCGCAGCGCCTGGCCCATGCCGAACAGGAGCGCGCGCAGGTAACGCTGCATTCGATCGGCGATGCGGTCATCTCGGTCGACCGCGACGGCCGCGTCGAGTACCTGAACAAGGCCGCCGAACGGCTGACCGGCTGGCGCTCGTCGGCGGCGACGGGCCGGCCGTTCACCGACCTGCTGCAACCGGTCGACGACGGCGGCGGCAACCCGATCGAAGCCCAGATGCAGCGGGTGATCCGCGACGGCGCGGTGCAGGAGCTGACGGACACCGGCCAGATCGTGCACCGGGACGGCCGGCGCATCGCGGTCGACGAACTGGCCGCGCCGATCCGCGATCGCGACGGACGGATCATCGGCGCGGTGCTGGTGCTGCGCGACGTGACGCGCGAGCGCGCGATGGCCGAGCAGCTGCAGTACCAGGCCACGCACGACATGCTGACCGGGCTGCGCAACCGGCAGGAGTTCGACCGTCAGTTGGGACTGATGCTCGAGACGCCGAATGTCGCCGGACGCGAGCACGCGGTGATCATGTTCGACCTCGACCAGTTCAAGATCGTCAACGACACTTGCGGCCATGCGGCGGGCGACGAGTTGCTGCGGCAGATCGCCTCGCTGCTCGTCGACCGGGCGCCGGCGCACGCGCTGCTGGCCCGGCTGGGCGGCGACGAGTTCGGCATGCTGCTGCCGGCGATCGGCCCGTCCGGCGCGCTGGAGACCGCCGAATCGATCCGCGAGCGCATCGCGCTGCACCGCTTCGCGCGCGACGGCAAGACGTTCTCGTCGGGCGCCAGCATCGGCGTGATGGTGGTCTCGGACGACATGGCGACGCCGGGCGTCGTGCTCAACGCGGTCGACCGGGCCTGCTACATGGCCAAGGAGAACGGCCGCAACCGCGTGCACGTCTACCGCCCCGACGACGAGGAGATCCGCCAGCGCAGCGGCGAAATGGCGGCGATCTCGCAGATCAACAGCGCGTTCGACGACAAGCGGCTGATCCTGTACGGGCAGGAGATCCGGGCGCTGGGCCGGGACGCGGCCGACTCGCACATCGAACTGCTGGTCAGGATGGTCAGCCCCGACGGCAAGCTCGTGCCGCCGATGAGCTTCATTCCGGCGGCCGAGCGCTACGGCCTGATGCCGCGCATCGACCGCTGGATCATCACCGAGGCGTTCGCGACGCTGCGCACGCTGCGCGACCGGGGCCGGCCGCTGCCGCGTTGCATGGTCAACCTGTCCGGGCAGTCGGTCGCCGACGAAACGCTGTACGACTTCATCATCGGCCAGTTCGCCGAATCCGGGCTGCCCTACGACCGGATCGGCTTCGAGGTGACCGAGACCTCGGCGATCATCAACATGACGGTGGCGGTCGAACTGATGCGCCGGCTGGGCGCGCTGGGCTGCGTGATCGCGCTCGACGATTTCGGCAGCGGGATGTCATCGTTCACCTACCTGCGCAGCATGCCGGTCCATTGCCTGAAGATCGACGGTAACCTGGTCACCGACTTCCGGCGCAACCCGGTCCACCGCGTGATGGTCATCGCGATCCAGCAGATCGCCAGGGTGATCGGCGTCAAGACCGTCGCCGAATGGGTCGAGGACGAGGCGACCTGCGACGAGTTGACGCGCATGGGCATCGACTACGCCCAGGGACACTACATCTCGCGGCCGGAACCGCTGGAGGGCGCGCTGACGCGCTGGCGCCGGCGACTCGAGGATCGGCCGGCCGACTCGGGCGGGACGGCCGCTGCGGCCGCCGCCGCGGGCGGCGATCAGACCCGGGTCTGCGACAGGTAAGCGGACCGCGGCATCATCGCGATCACGTTGGTCGGCGCCGTTTCGTCGGCCAGGCACGAATCGAGCGCCAACGCGAGGTAATGGTAGCTGGCCCGGACCGCATTGGTCAGGCTCTCGACGACCTCGGGCGACGGGCGCGTGCCGACCAGCCCGCAGATGATTTCCAGCGCTTCCCACGGATGCGTGTCGTCATAGTGCGCGTGCAGGCGCAGCCAGCGCGTGGCCTTCTTGCGGATGTCGGCCGGAAAGCTGTTCTCGTAGTCGTCCTTCGTGCAGACCAGCGCGGCCCATTCGCCGGTGACGCCTTCGATCGCGTAGTTGGTGGCGGCCATCGCCACGGCCAGCGGATCGCGGTCGCAGGTGTGCCACAGCCAGTACGACAAGGCCTGGCTGGCCGGCGGCGTTTCGCCGTGCAGCAGATCGTCGCGCGGCACGCCGTGCGCGCCGGCCCAGTCGATCCAGTAGTCGGCGTGATGCTGTTCGACGCGGATGTTGCGGATCAGATAGCGGCGAGCCATCTCGTGCGCGGGGCTTTGCCCGTAGCGCAGCTTGAGCAGGTTCATCGCCATGAACTGCGGAAACTGCTCGACGACCGGCCACAGGCCGACCAGGCAGTTGCGGGCGGCCCGCTCGGACAGGCGCAGGTCGCGCATCGACGTGAACACGGCGTGATTGACGACGCGCTGGCGGACCGGCGCGCAATCGACGACCATCTGCTGGGTCCACGCGGGGTAACTGCCCAGGTCCATCAGCGGACCGGTGCGAACGAATGATTCATTGTAGACAGGCTGGATGCTTGGCACGGCGATACTCCACTACCGATAGTTCTCGAAAGACTCACCAACGTATTTCAAGCTCGCGACGGAACGTTCGAGTCTCCGTCCAGGCTTGGCGTGTCGCGTCATCTTACTAAGTGCCCATCGCTGCTACTCCGTGTCGGGTCTTTCGGCGACGGCTCCGGATCGCATCGAGTACGCCGGCAACGTCGTTTCCGTTCACGCCATTAGGGCATACCCCGCAAAGGTCCACGACCCCGCTCTTTCCCTTGGCCGACGGACGGTAGAGCGTTGCCGACGCGCGACCTCGATATTTGCGTATTGCTCGACGCCACGCGATCGGGGGATGTGAGCAGGCCGCCGATCGGCGGCGCGGGGACCGGTCCGGAGGCTGCCGATCGGCGCCGCGAGGCCCGGCCCGGAGGCCGCCGAGGCGGCGGCGGATGGGCCGGCGGATGAGGGACGGAGACGGCGGATCGGGGCTGACGTCCGCCCGGCGCGCATCGGCCCACGACCCAGGGCGTCGGCCGATACGCCCAAAATCAGGCGGCAGCGGCCGGTTGCGCGGCCGGGCAGAGCTTTCGCAGCCAGCCGTCGATCACGTCGGCGGCCTGCATCCAGTCCTGGTCGACCATCGGCAGGTGCCCGACGTCGGGCAGCCGGACCACCTCGGCGTTCAGCCGTGCCGACATCATGCGGACCGACTCGACCGGCACCATGCGGTCGTTCTCGCCGTGCACGGCCAGTACCGGACATCGACTGTTGATCCAGCCGACCATCGGCGCCCACGTCGATTCCCACAGCGCGCGCGTCGATTCGCGGCCCAGCTCGCGATAGAACGGCTTGAGCAGCCGGTCTTCGAGCGGATTGTCGCAGAGCAGGCTCATCAGGCCGGGATTGACGCTGCCGGCGATCGCCAGTTGCGCGAGTTCGGCGAACGCCTGCGGATTGGAGAACGCCATCTGCATCGCGGCGGCCGACAGGCCCGACGGCGGCACGCTGCCGAGCAGCACCGCGGCCTTGGCGGCGCGCCCGGCCGTCAGCCAGCGCTGCACGAGCAGCCCGCCCATCGACGAACCGATCAGCACCGGTAATCGGCCGATCCGGCAGGCGGCGCGCTGGATGTCGTCGAGGTAGTCGGACAGGCCAGTGACGTCGAGCCGGGATTTCCCTTTGCTGCCGCCGTGGCCGCGCAGCGAAACGGCGTAGACGTCATAGCCCCGGCTGCGGAAAAACGGCATGAACGTGGGCGCCCAGCACTGCGCGCTGGTGTACGCGCCATGCACGAGCAACATCGCCGGCGCGTCGGGACGATCGGCACGCGCATGCAGCAGTTGCAGCGCCGGGCCATTGCCGTCGTCGATCTCAATGGTGGTCAATGCGGTCATGAGGCGCTCATTCTACGGGTTTACCCGCTGAAATTGACAAGTCTTGGCAATCGATACGTCGCAAATTGCAAGGCGCTGCAATGCTCGCCGACAGGCGGCGAGGCCGATGAGCCACCCGGCGGCCGCGCGCCGCCGCGGCGCCCCGTCCGCGGGGCCGGCGGACGCTCGCGCCGACCCGGCCCGCCGGCGGCGCGCGTAAGCCCGAATGGCCGCCGCTGACGGTGCCGACTACACTCGCGAACCACTCCGCACGCCGGCTCCGTCCGCCCCCGCTTCAGCCGTCCACCATGAGCGCCCACGTGACCGACGCCCGCCCCCGCCGCCTGCTCGGCACCCTCGACGCGATCGCGATCATCACCGGACTGGTCATCGGCGCCGGCATCTTCCGGCTGCCGTCGCTGGTCGCGACCAACAGCAGCAGCGAGACCGCGTTCTACCTGTACTGGCTGGCCGGCGGCGCGGTGTCGATCGTCGGCGCGCTGTGCTACTGCGAGCTGGCCACCACGTATCCGAGCGCGGGCGGCGACTACCACTTCCTGACCCGCGCGTTCGGGCGCCGGATGGCGTTCCTGTTCGCGTGGGCGCGGATCGCGGTGATCACCAGCGGCTCGATCGCGATCCTCGGCTATACGTTCGGCGACTACGCGTCGAACCTGCTGCGGCTCGGGCCGAACTCGTCGGCGCTGTGGGCGGCGCTGGCCACGCTGGCGCTGACGGGAATCAACCTGGCCGGGCTGCGCGAGACCAAGAACACGCAGTCGCTGCTGACGCTGCTGGAGGTGCTGGGCGTGATCGCCGTCATCGTCACCGGCGCGATCCTGCTGGCGCCGCCCGCTGCATCGCCGGCACCGGCGCCGGCAGGCGGACAGGCCGCCGTCCCGTGGACCGTCGGCGCGCCGATGGCGATGCTGTTCGTGCTGTTCACGTTCGGGGGCTGGAACGAAGGCGCCTACCTGTCGGCCGAGCTGAAGCACCGGCGCAGCATCCTGGTCGCGATGATCGCATCGCTGCTGGCGGTGACGGTGCTGTATCTGGCGGTCAACTACGCGTACGTGCGCAGCCTCGGCCTGCAGGGCCTGGCCGGCAGCACCACCGCGGCGGCCGACGTGCTGCAGCGGCAGTTCGGCGACGCCGGCGGCAAGCTGATCAGCCTGATCATCGCGATCTCGTCGCTGACGTCGATCAACGCGACGGTGCTGGTCGGCGCGCGCTCGAACTACGCGCTGGGCCGGGACTGGCGCGCGTTCCGCTGGCTCGGACACTGGGACGAGCGGCGCGACGCGCCGCGCAACGCGCTGATCGTGCAGGGCGTCGTCGCGCTGGTCCTGGTCGTCGCCGGCGCGTTCACCGACCGGATCGAGACGATGGTCAACTACACGATGCCGGTGTTCTGGTTCTTCTTCATGATGGTCGGCATCGGCCTGTTCGTGCTGCGCCGCCGCGACCCGCGAACGCCGCGGCCCTTCCGCGTGCCGCTGTATCCGGTCACGCCGCTGATCTTCATCGCCACCTGCGCGTACCTGCTGTATTCGAGCCTCGCGTACGTCGGCAACGGCGCGTGGTTCGGCGCCGGCGTGCTGGCGGTCGGCGCGGCGCTGCTGGCGTTCGACCGCGGGCGCCCGGGCCCGAGCGGCTCCGCCTAGGGCGCGCGATGCGCGGATCTTTCGCGTCCGCCGGGCGGTCGACAGTTTGCCGGCCGCCGGCGCGACGGTCTTTGTTCCCTTCACGACGAGGTGCGAGTTCGATGCAGCGCAGACAGACTCTCCAATGGGCCGCCGGCCTGACCGCCGCCGCGACGCTGGGCGGCGGCGCACGGGCGCAGACGACGGCCGCGGGCCAGGCTCCGGCCGGATCGCCGCCGGCCGCGCACGGCGGCGCGGTGCCCGGCGACATGGCGCCGAACAAGGCGCCGGTCGATCCGAAGAACAAGCTGGGGCTCGAGGTCGATTTCGTCGCGACGCCCGACGAGATCGTCGACGCGATGCTGAAGCTGGCCAAAGTGGGCAGCAAGGACGTCGTCTACGACCTGGGCTGCGGCGACGGGCGGATCGTCATCGCGGCCGCCCGCAAGTTCGGCGCGCGCGGCGTGGGAATCGACATCGACCCGGACCGGATCACCGAGGCCAGGGCCAACGCGAAGCGGGCCGGCGTGGCCGAGCGGGTCAAGTTCATCCAGGGCGACCTGTTCGAAGCCGATTTCCATGACGCGACCGTCGTCGCGCTGTTCCTGAAATGGAACTACAACCGCAAGCTGCGGCCCCGGCTGTGGGCGCAGTTGAAGCCCGGAACCCCGGTGGTCTCGCACGAGCACGACTTCGGCGAAGACTGGCCGCCCGCCAGCGAGACCGTCGTCAACGGCAAGAAGATCTACCTTTACAGGGTGCCGCAGAAAAAGACCTGAGCGCCGGCCGATGCGGCCGTTGGCTTCGCGGCAGGCCGTTTCGCTTATAGTCTGTCGCGCGCGCCACTGCCGCGCGACCGCCCGACATGACCCCGCTCGATTCCGTCCCCCAAGCCCCCGACGACGACTGGCTGACCGTCCCGGTGCCCGACCGCGCGCTGCGCCGGTTCGACCTCAACACGCACGGCCGGGACTTCTTCGTCGGCGACATCCACGGCAGCTTCTCGGCGCTGCGTCAGGCGCTGGACGCCGTGCTGTTCGACGAGCGGGTCGACCGGCTGTTCTCGGTCGGCGACCTCGTCGATCGCGGCCCCGAGTCCGAGTTGGTGCTCGAATGGCTCGACCAGCCGTGGTTCCACGCGATCTGCGGCAACCACGACTTCATGATCTGGCGCGCGGCGCTCGGCGATCCGTATCCGGACGTCGATTTCCTGCTCCACGGCGGCCAGTGGCTGATGGCGCTGAGCGACGCGCAGCGCCAGCGCATCGGCGAGCGCCTGAGCAAGCTGCCGTTCGCGATCGAGGTGCAGACCGAGCAGGGCGTCGTCGGCAGCATCCACGCCGACTGTCCGTTCAACGACTGGGAGCACGTGCGCACGTTCGACTGGGCACGGCTCGATCCGGCCGGCCCGCTGGGCAAGCGCTGCCTGTGGATGCCGATGCGCTTCGCCATGCACCGCTCGACCCCGGTCGCCAACGCGCGTGCGGTCGTGCACGGCCACGTGACGGTGCCCGTCGCGCGCACGCTCGGCAACGTCCACTACATCGACACCGGCGGCTGGCGGCCGGGCGGCTATTTCACGCTGCTGCAGATCGATTCGCTGACCGCGTTGCCCGGCAGCGCGCCGAACGAACCGGCGCCGCGGCGCCGGCGGCTGTTCGGACGCCTGTTCGACCGGCTCGGCGGCCAGGACTGAAAGCCCGGCGCCCGCCGGCCGCGGCGCTCAGCGCTCAGCGCTCAGCGAACGTCGCGCAGCACCTTGCCGACGGTCTCGAACAACTGCGTGATCTGTCCGTCCTCGATGATCAGCGGCGGCGAGAACGCCAGCGTGTCGCCGGTATAACGGACCATCACGCCGGCGTCGAAGCAGCGGGCGAACACCTCGGCCGCGCGCGCGCCCGGCGCGCCGTCGCGCGGCGCCAGTTCGATGCCGGCGACCAGCCCCAGGTTGCGCACGTCGATCACGTGCGGCGCGTCGCGCAGCGAATGCGCGGCCTGCTCGAACGCCGGTTCGAGTTCGCGCGCCCGCTCGAACAGGCCGGTCTGCCGGTACAGATCGAGCGTGGCGATCGCCGCGGCGGCCGCCAGCGGATGCGCCGAGTACGTATAGCCGTGTGCCAGTTCGATCGTGCCTTCGGCGCCCGCCTGCACGACCGTATCGTGCAGTTCGCGGCGCACGGCGACCGCGCCCAGCGGCACGACGGCGTTGTTGATCGCCTTAGCCATCGTGATCATGTCCGGCGTGACGCCGAAGCGCTCGCTGGCGGTCGGCGCGCCCAGGCGGCCGAAAGCGGTGATCACCTCATCGAAGATCAGCAGCACGCCGTTCTTCGTGCAGATCTCGCGCAGCCGTTCGAGATAGCCCTGCGGCGGCACCAGCACGCCGGTCGATCCGGCCAGCGGCTCGACGATGACGGCGGCCACCGTCGACGGATCGTGCAGTTGCAGCAGCCGCTCCAGTTCGTCGGCCAGATGCGCGCCCCAGGCCGGCTGGCCGCGCGAGAACGCGTTGTGGGCCAGATCGTGCGTGTGCGACAGGTGATCGACCGACGGCAGCAGGTTCGACGAGAAGGTCTTGCGGTTGCCCGGGATGCCGCCGACCGACATGCCGCCGAAGCCGACGCCGTGATAGCCGCGTTCGCGCCCGATCAGCCGCGTGCGCTGCGCTTCGCCGCGCGCCCGGTGATAGGCGAGCGCGATCTTCAGCGCCGAATCGGCCGCCTCGGAGCCCGAGTTCGTGAAGAAGATGCGGTCCAGCCCGGCGGGCATCATCGACGCCACGCTGGTGGCGGCCTGGAAGCCGACCGGATGCCCGAGCTGGAACGACGGCGCGTAGTCGAGCACCGCGAGCTGGCGGGTGATCGCGTCGTGGATCTCCTTGCGGCCGTGGCCGGCGTTCACGCACCACAAGCCGGCCGTGCCGTCGAGCACGCGCTGGCCTTCGGGCGTCGTGTAGTACATGCCCTGCGCGCTGGCCAGCAGGCGCGGCGTACGCTTGAACGCGCGGTTGGCCGTGAACGGCATCCACAGGTTCGACAGATCGGTCTCGGAGGCAGGATGGCTGGACATGGCGGCGAAATGAACGAGGGTGGCGACGCAGCCAGTCTAGGCAGACAGCTTCGCGGCGTGCATGTACAGTTGGCGAGGATTCGACCAACCGTGCTGGTCAATTCCGATCAACCGTACAGGCCCGATTCGCCCCACGCTCGCCATGCTCGACTGCCGACTCGATCGCCGTCCCGGCGCCCCGCCGCTGGTCGACCAGCTCGTCAGGGCCGTCACCGCCCGCATCGGTGAACGCCGCCTGGTCGCCGGCGACCGCCTGCCGTCGATCCGGCAACTGGCGCGCGAGCATGGCCTGAGCACGTTCACCGTCGCCGACGCGTACGGCCGCCTGGTGTCGATGGGCGTGCTCGCGTCGCGACGCGGCTCGGGCTACCGCGTGGCCGACGGCGGTGGCGCCAGCATCGGCGACGACCCCGGCGCCCCGTCCGGCGGCGCGGGCCGCGGCGGCGCCGGCGCGGCATTGCACCAGTGGTCGCCGCCGGCGCTGACCGCCGAATGGCTGCTGTCGGACGTTTTCGCCGATCGCTCGATCCCGATCAAGGCCGGCTGCGGCTGGCTGCCCGAAAGCTGGGCGAACCTGGGCGGCCTGCAGCAGGCGCTGCGCAGCCTGAGCCGCACGCCGTCGCTGCCGGTCTCGCACTACGGCCATCCGTACGGCTGGGGCGGGCTGCGCGAATACCTGGGCAAGCAGTTGCGCCAGGCCGGGCTGCCGACCGACACCGGCCACGTGCTGCTGACGCAGGGCGCCACGCAGGCGCTGGACCTGGTCACGCGGCTGCTGCTGCGTCCGGGCGACGTGGTCGCCGTCGAAGAGCCGGCGTACTGCAATCTGCTGCAGATCCTCAAGCTCGCCGGCCTGCGCGTGGTCGGCGTGCCCAAGACCGTCGACGGCCTGGACGTCGAGGCGCTGGACCGGATCGCGTCGCGCGAGCGGCCGAAGGTGCTGTTCGTCAACAGCGTGCTGCAGAACCCGACCGGCGTGACGCTGACGCCGGCCTGCGCGCACCGGCTGCTCAACTGCGCGCACCGGCACGGCCTGTGGCTGGTCGAGGAGGACATCTACGGCCCGCTGGCCGGCGCGCAGGCCCCGCAGCTCGCGGCGATGGCCGCGTTCGACCGGCTGATCCTGATCGGCGGGTTCTCGAAGACGATCGCGCCGTCGCTGCGCGTCGGCTACGTGGTCGCCGATCCGTCGGTGATCACCGAGCTGGCGCGAACGAAGATGGCGGTCGGCCTGACCTCGTCCGAGATCGCCGAACGGATCGTGCACAGGGTGCTGCTCGAAGGCCATCACGCGCGCCACGTCGCGATGCTGCGCGATCGGCTCGCCGACGCGCATCGGCGCGCCGAGTCGCGGCTCGACGCGCTGGGCGCCGAGCTGTTCCACCGGCCGCGCGCGGGCCTGTTCCTGTGGGCGCGGCTGCCGACCCGCGCCGCGCCGTCGCGGCTGGCCGCCGATGCGCTGTCGGCCGGCGTGTGGCTGGCGCCCGGCAGCTTCTTCATGACCGACGACGCGCCGTGCGCGTGGTACCGGTTCAACGTCGCGCACTGCGAGGCGCCGGCGTTGTGGACGTTCCTGCAACGGTCGTGCGAATAGACGGGCTCCCCGGCGACCGGCCCGGGCCTCGAGCTCCAAGCTCCAAGCGCCGGGTGCCGGGTGCCGGGTGCCGGACAGGCGGACAGGCGGACAGGCCCTAGAATGCGAGCGTTTCCCTTCCCCCGTCAGGACGCCCCGACATGAAAACCTCGCTGCCCACCCGCCTCATCGCTTCGCCCACCCGCCGCCGCCTGTCGCTGGGCGCCGCCGCGCTGGCGGCCGGCGGCACGCTCGGCCTGCCGCGTGCGGCAGGCGCCGCCGATCCGTGGCCGGCCCGGCCCGTCGAATTCGTCGTGCCGTTCCCGCCCGGCGGACCGGTCGACGTGTCGGCGCGCACCGTCACGCAGGCGGTCTCGGCGCTGTGGCAGCAGCCGGCGGTCGTCGACAACAAGGCCGGCGCCGGCGGCATCGTCGGCGCGCAGCTCGCGGCCAAGCAGCCGGCCGACGGCTACCACTTCTTCTTTCCGGCGATCCATCACGCGATCCTGCCGTCGCTGCGCGGCAACCTGCCGTACGACATCGAGAAGGACTTCGTCCCGGTCGCGATGATCACGGTGTTCCCGATCATCCTGGTCGCCCGCCCGACACTGCCGGTCAACAGCGTCGCCGAGCTGATCGCCTACGCGAAGGCCAACCCGGGCAAGCTCACGTACAGCTCGTCGGGCGTCGGCGGCGGCACGCACCTGGCCGGCGAACTGTTCGCGAGCATGACCGGCACCAAGCTGCTGCACGTGCCGTACAAGGGCAGCGCGCCGGCGATGGCCGACCTGCTCGGCGGCCAGGTCGACCTGATGTTCAGCGATGCGCCGACCGCGACCGAGCAGATCAGGGTCGGCAAGGTACGCGCGCTCGGCATCTCGACGAAGGCGCGCTCGGCGCTGATGCCCGAGGTGCCGACGATCGCCGAGGCCGGCGTGCCCGGTTACGAATCCAATTCGTGGACCGCGCTGGTCGCGCCGGCCGGCACGCCCGCGCCGATCGTCGCGCGCGTCAACGCGGACATGGTCAAGGTGCTGAACGATCCGGCCACGCGCGACCGGCTGCTGAAGGTGGGCGCCGAGCCGATGCCCGGCACGCCCGAGGACCTCAAGCGATTCCTGCATGCCGAGATCGCCAAGTGGTCGAAGATCATCCGCGAGGCGAACATCAAGCCGGAGTGAGCAGTCGGCGGGCCGGGCGAGCGGCCGGCGACGGCCTCGGCTCCGGCTCCGGCTCCGGCCGCGATCGAGCCGCCCGGTCCGCGCGCGCGTCCAGCGTTCAGAACAGCACGCGGGTGCGGATCGTGCCCGGAACCTCGTTCAGCTTCTGGAGCGCCAGATCCGAGTATTCGGCGTCGATGTCGACGACCACGTAGCCGATCTTCTCGTTGGTCTGCAGGTACTGCGACGCGATGTTGATCCGGTTGTCGGCGAAGATGCCGTTGATCCGGGACAGCACGCCGGGCACGTTGTGGTGGATGTGCAGCAGCCGGTGCTTGCCCGGATGGGCGGGCAGCGCCACCTCGGGGAAGTTGACCGAAGTCGTCGACGTGCCGTTGTCGCTGTACTTGATCAGCTTGGCCGAAACCTCCCGGCCGATGTTCTCCTGCGCCTCGATCGTCGAGCCGCCGATGTGCGGCGTCAGGATCACGTTGTCCATGCTGCGCAGCGGCGTCATGAACTCCTCGTCGTTGCTGCGCGGCTCGATCGGGAACACGTCGATCGCCGCGCCCAGCAGCCGCTTCTCGCGCAGCGCCTGCGCCAACGCGTCCAGGTCGACGACGGTGCCGCGCGAGGCGTTGATCAGCACTGCTTCGCGCTTCATCCGCGCGATCTCCTCGGGCCCGATCATCATCTTCGTCGACGGCAGCTCGGGCACGTGCAGGGTGACGACGTCGCTGACCTGCAGCAAATCGGCCAGCGAGCCGACCTGGCGGGCGTTGCCCAGCGGCAGCTTGTCGACGACGTCGTGGAAACACACGCGCATGCCCAGGCCCTCGGCCAGCACCGACAACTGCGTGCCGATCGAGCCGTAGCCGACGATGCCCAGCGTCTTGCCTCGGATCTCGAACGAGCCGCTGGCCGACTTGTTCCAGCCGCCGCGATGCGCGATCGCGTTCTTGCGCGGCACGTCGCGCAGCAGCAGGATCGCCTCGGCCAGCACCAGCTCGGCGACCGAGCGGGTGTTCGAGTACGGCGCGTTGAAGACCGCGATGCCGCGCTCGCGCGCCGCGCCCAGGTCGACCTGGTTGGTGCCGATGCAGAAGCAGCCGACGGCGACCAGCTTCTGCGCGTGCGCGAACACGTCGGCGGTCAGTTGCGTGCGCGAACGGATGCCGAGGAAATGGACGTCGGCGATCCGCCGCTTCAGTTCGTCCTCGGGCAGCGAGCCGGGCAGCGTTTCGACGTTCCGATAGCCGGCGGCGGCCAGCGATTCGACGGCCGACGGGTGCACGCCTTCGAGCAGCAGGAAACGGATCTTGGCTTTGTCGAGCGAGGGTTTGTTCATTGTCGGGACGGACGCGTGAGAGGCTGCCACATGTTCCGCAATGATCCACGCAAAAGCAATCCCGTGGTCCGCAGTCGGGAATTGGCCACGGATCGGCGCGGCGCCGCACCGGCACCGGCACCCGCACCCGCACCCGCACCCGCACCCGCACCCGCTACCTGCTACCCGCTACCTGCTACCTGCTACCTGCTACCTGCTACCTGCTACCTGCTACCTGCTGCCCGCTGCCCGCCGGACAAATCGACGACAATCGCCGTGCATCAGCCCCCGCTTCACAGGAGACGCCCATGGACAACCCGAGCCCGATCGACGCCCTGCCGCAGGTCTACAGCTTCGAGCGCCTGATCCCGGTCATCGACCCGAGCGCGTACGTGCATCCGTCGGTCGTGCTGATCGGCGACGTGATCATCGGCCCGCGCTGTTACGTCGGCGCCGGCGCGGTGCTGCGCGGCGACTTCGGCCGCATCGAGCTACGCGCCGAAGCCAACCTGCAGGACAACTGCGTCGTCCATTCGCTGCCCGACTTCGACTGCGTGATGGAAGAGCGCAGCCACATCGGCCACGGCGCCGTGATCCACGGCTGCCGGATCGGCCACGACGCGCTGGTCGGCATGAACGCCGTCGTGCTCGACCGCGCGATCGTCGGCGCCTACGCGATCGTCGGCGCGATGTCGCTGGTCAAGATCGGCGGCCGGATCCCGCCGAAGGTGCTGGCCACCGGCGTGCCGGCGCGCGTCGTGCGCGAGCTGTCGCAGGCGCAGATCGACGGCAAGGCCGTCGGCACCGACTCGTACATCGAGCTGGCCCGCCGCAGCAGGTCCGGCTGCGAACGCGTCGCCGCGCTGACGGCCGTCGAACCCGACCGCCCGCGCTCGCACTGGACGTTCTGGCAGACGTCCTGACGCGGTCGGTGCCCGCCCGGGCCGCGGTTTACCGGTACGGGGCGGTAGGCTATCCTCCCCGGCACCCGCTCCCCATCCTTCACGCTCATCACAAGGGAACCACATGGCATTGATCGATCGCGTCAAGGCAATCCTGCTGACTCCCAAGACCGAGTGGCCCGTCATCGAACAGGAGCCCGGCGACATCGCCGGCATCTACAAGGACTACCTTGTCTTCCTGGTCGCGATCCCGGCGCTGGCCGGTTTCATCGGCATGTCGATCGTCGGCCTCGGCGGCATCGTCCCGGTCCGCGTGCCGTTCTTCAGCGGGCTCGTCAACGGCATCCTGCATTACCTGCTGACGCTGGTGCTGATCTACGTGCTCGCGCTGATCGTCGACGCGCTCGCGCCGACCTTCGGCGGCACGAAGAACGCGCTGGCCGCTTTCAAGCTCGTCGCTTATGGGATGACGGCGTCGCTGGTCGCCGGCGCGCTGACGATCATCCCGGTGCTCGCGCCGCTGGCGGTGATCGGCAGCCTGTACTCGCTGTACCTGTTCTACGTCGGCCTGCCGGTGCTGATGAAGTGTCCGCCCGAGAAGGCATTGCCCTACACGGCCGTGCTGGTCGTCTGCGCGATCATCGCGTCGGTGCTGCTGGCCGCGATCACCAAGCCGGCGATCGCGCCGCTGGCCTCGTCGGGCGGCCCGGGCGCCGTCGCGATCGACGCGCCCGGCAGCCGCGAAGCCAGGACCGACACCGCCCGGCTCGACGACGCGTCGCGCAAGCCGCAGCCGGTCGGCAGCCGCGACCCGATCCCGTCCGACGTGCTCAAGGCGGTGCTGCCCGACAGCATCGGCGACCTGCGACGCGTGACGCTCGACGTGCAGTCGGGCGCCGCGATGGGCATCCAGAGCGCCACCGCCGAAGCCGAGTACCAGGGCGGCGACCGCTCGGTGAACCTGAAGATCGTCGACATGGGCGGGCTCGCCGGGCTGGCCGCGATCGCCAACTGGGCGAACATCACCGGCGAGAAGGAAACCGCCACGTCGATCGAGAAGACCTACAAGGACGGCAGCCGGACGATCAAGGAAAGCGCGCGCAAGGACGGCTCGCGCGCCGAGTACTCGGTGATCCTCGAGAACGGCGTCATCATCGAAATCGAAGGCCGCGGCGTCGACCTGCGCGCGCTGAAGACCGTCGCCGAAAGCATGAGCCTGTCCAAACTCGAAAGCTACAAGCGCAAGGGCTGAGTCCGGCCCCCTCCGCCCCCCGGGACCGGCATCGCCCGGCGACGCCCGCCGCCCTCGCCCACTCTCCCGCTCGCCGACCAGCCCCCCCTGCTATCGATCCTCGCTGCGGACGACGACGTTCGGCGCCGTCGGCGACAACGCGAGCCGCAATACCCGCTCCAACGGCTTTTCCGACGCGGTCTTCGGAATCTCGTCGACGAACTGCAGATAGGTCGGAATGCTGTTGCGTTCGAGCCGGGCTTCGCACAGCGCGAATATCGACGCCGCGTCGCGTACGCCGGGATCGCGGGTCACGATGGCGGCGACGACGTCCTTCTCGCCCGGCGTGCCGGAGCGGCCGGGCACGCCGTAGACGAACACGTCGCTGATGTCCGGATGCTCGGCGAGTTCCTTCTCGATGAAGCCCGGCGAGATGAAGTCGCCGTTGCGGCGGATCTCGTTGCCGCGGCGATGCATGAAGTAGAACCAGCCCTGCTCGTCGCGGTAACCGATGTCGCCCATCCTGAGCCAGCCGCCGCGCGTCTTGTCCGCCGACGCCTCGGGATTGCCGTGATAGGTGACGACGAACGGCGTGCCGTCAGCGTTTTCGAACGCTATCTCGCCGGGCACGAACGGCGCGCACGGTTCGTCGTCATCGTCGACGACGTGCGCGATCAGGTTCGGCGGCGGCCGGCCGATGCTGCCGATCGGGCCCTCTCCGGGCCGATTGACCAGCAGTCCGCCCTCGGCCGCGCCGTAGAACTCGAGCACCTGCACGCCGAAGCGCGCCGAGAATTCGGCCCACATGTTCTTCGGCATGCCGGCCCCGACGACCAGCCGCAGCGGATTGTCGGCCTCCTGCGGCGTCGGCGGCTCGCTGTGGATCGCGCTGAACATGCCTCCGAGCAGGTTCATCGTCGTACAGCGGAACTCGCCGATGACCCGCCACAACTGCCGCTTGCTGAAGCGGCGGCTGATGACGGTGCGAACGCCGTTGTACAACGCGCCGCCCAGCGTGATCGCCAGCGCGTTGGCGTGGGTCAGCGACAGGCCCGTGTACATCCGGTCCGACGACAGCACGCCGAAGGTCCGCAGCATGTCACCGACCGCCGCATAGCGGCGGTAGCTGCCGACGATCGCCTTCGGATCGCCGGTCGTCCCCGACGTGAACAGCATCTGCATCGGCATGTCGAGCTCGTCGCCGCGCACCGGCAACGGCGCGCCGCCGGGCCGCACGACGTCGGCCAGCCACTCGACGCGGGCCGGCGGCATCGCGACCGGTTCGTCGCCGCGCTCGCCGACCAGCAGCACCCATTCGACGCCGCGGGTCTGTCCGATCACCTCGCGCAGCGATTCGGCGCAGTAGTCAGCGGCGATCACGCCCTTGCAGCCGGCCGATTCGAGCATGAACTGCAGCTTCTTGCCGCGGGTGCGCGGATCGATCGGCACGAACACCGTCCCCAGGATCGACGAGGCCACCATCGCATCGACGAACTCGGGATGATTGCGCATCAGCAGCGCGAAGCGGTCGCCGCGGCGCAGGCCCCGCTCCGACAGCGCCGTGGCGATCGACTGGCCGTGCGCCCACAGGCTCGCGTATCCGCGATGCACGACCCGCATCTCGCCGGGCCCGTCGTGGTCGACGAAGCTCAGCAGTTCGGCGTCGCCGTCACCGGCGGCGCGATCCCGGATCAGCTCGCCCAGCGGAACGGCGGGCGCCTCGGCGAGCGCGGCCCCCGCCGCGTCGGTCGGCGCCGGCATCACGCGATGCTCCGCCAGCCGGTTCCGTCGAACCGCTGGAACTTCACGCCGCGGATCGGATGCCGCTGGTCAGGGCTGGTCTTCACGCGCAGGCCGGGCAGCAGCAGCGGCAGGTCCATGTCCAGGCGCGCGGTCTGCTTGATGATGTTCTCGCGCGACAGGTCGTTGCCGCACTGGGTCAGCACCTGGACCAGCAGTTGCGCCTGCAGCGTCCCATAAGTGGCCAGGTTGTCGCGCGGCTGGCCGGGGTTGTACTTGTCCATGAAGGCCTTCCATTCGGCCATCCGAGGATCCTCGCCCCAGGTCGGATCGGCCGGATCCTTCATGAACGCCGCGGCCATCACGCCCTTCGAGCGCTGCAGGCCGGCCGCCTCGAGCACGTTCTTGACCGAGGTCGAGTTCTGGTTGACGAACAGTTGCGGCTGCCAGCCCATGTCGGCCGCCTTGCGGATCGCCTGCGCGGTCGCCTTCGGCGATCCCCAGAACATGAACACGTCGGCGCCGCTGGTCTGCGCGGTGATCACCTGCGAATCGACGGTCGGATCCGAGACCTCGTGCGTCAGCTCGGACACGAGCTGCTTCGACGCGCCGAGCGCGGCCAGCCCGCTCTTGACGCCGCGCAGGAAATCCTTGCCCGCGTCATCGTTCTGGTAGCAGACGGCGATCTTCGCGTCGGGCTTGCCGGCGATCACGTGAGCCGCCGTCTCGCGCCCCTCGTCGGAGAACAGCGGCTGGAAGCCCAGGCTCCACGGGTATTTCTTGATCTCGTCGGCCCAGCTCGCCGCGCCGGAGCCGACGAACAACTGCGGCACCTTCTTGGCGTTCAGGTAAGCGCGCACCGCCAGCGAGGTCGGCGTACCGGTCGTCGCCGCCATCAGCAGGACCTCGTCCTGCTCGACGAGCTTGCGCGTGGCTTCGACGGTCTTCGGCGGACTGTAGCCGTCATCGAGCTGAAGCACGTTGATCTTGCGGCCGCCGATGCCGCCGCGGTCGTTGATCATCTGCATGTAGCCCTTGAACACGATCGCCCCGACCGCGTAGGCGGTCGCCGGCCCGCTCAGCGCGGTCGTCTGCCCGATGCGGATCTCGCCGGCACTTACCCCCGGGGTCTGCGCCCGCAGCACGGCGGGTGCGCCGGCCATGCCCACGGCGCCCGCCGCCACCAGAAACTCTCTCCTGCTCGTCACTGTCCTGTCTCCTTGCTTCGTATGCAGGCACCATCGATCGACCGGGGCGGCCGACCGTCATCGCCGCCGATGGCCATCGCCGTCGACGTCGTCCATCGGCCGCTCCGTCAGGAACGCGCCGCGGGGAACGGGCCGGCGCGCTTGTGCAGCCCGCCGTCCACCACCAGTTCGGATCCGTTGATATAGGACGCGTCGTCGCTGGCCAGGAAGACCGCTGCGGCCGCGGCCTCGCGGACCTGCCCCATCTTTCCGGTCGGCGACGCCCGGTCGCGCGACGCGAGCAGGTCGTCGATGCCCTTGCCGTGGGCCGCGGCCAGTTGCTCCCGGACCAGCGGCGTGTCGATCATGCCGAGCAGCAGCACGTTCGAGCGGATGCCCTGCGCCGCGTACTGCGTGGCCACCGAGTGCGACAAGCCGTTCATCGCCGCCTTGCTGGCGGTGTACGCGCAATAAGCGGTCGACGGCGAGCGGATCGAAGCGACCGAGGACACGTTGACGACCGCGCCGCGCCGCTGGCTCAGCATGTGCGGCAGCACGTGCTTGTAGCAAACGAAAGCCGAGCGCACGTTGACCGCGAACGCGCGGTCCCATGCCGCTTCGCTCAGCTCGATCGGCCCGCCGAGCGGAACGATGCCGACGTTGTTGACGAGCACGTCGATGCGGCCGAAGCGTTCGATCGCCCGCGCGACGACGCCGGCGATCTGCGCGGAGTCCGACGCGTCGGCGGTCTCGGCCTCGCCCGACAGGCCTTCGGCGGCGATCATGTCGGCCGTCCGCCGCGCCGCTTCGCGATCGATGTCGATCGCCACGACCGAAGCGCCTTCTCGCGCGAAGGCGATCGCGATCGCGCGACCGATGCCGACGCTGTCGCCGGAGGAACCCGCGCCGACGATCAGCGCGACGCGTCCGTTCAACTTACCCATGCGTCCGGCCTCCCGGCGCGCGCCGTTCCGGCGTCGACCGCCCGGCGGGCGTCGAACGGATGTCGGGCATCTGCATCGCTGGTCTCCTCGTCTCGTCTCGTCGTATCGCCATCCCGATCCGCGGCCTTCGGGCCGCCGTCGATGCGCTTCGATGCCGCCCGTCGCCCGCCCGGTCGGGGCGTGATATCGGCGCGGGTTCGTTCGAATCGAGTTTATGGTACCGAATAAAACTGATTGGTACCATTAATTTTTTACCCTGGAGTCAATCCTCGTCCGCCGGCCGCGAATCGGCAGCCGGCTCCCCACCGATCCCTTTCGGGAACGGGGGCGGCGCTGTGCTATATCTGGGCGATGCGAACGGAACGCACCAACGAGCAGTTCGAAAAGGAACTGGCCGACCTCATCAAGGCGCGCGGCATCTCGGCTTTCTCGGTCGCGGAACTGGCGGCGACGCTGCGCTGCTCGCGCCGCCGTCTGTACGAGATCGCCGCGACCAAGGACGGCCTGCTGCACCACGTGGCCAAGGCGCATTTCGATGCGATGCTGCAGCACGGCTACGAAGCGGCCGCCGGCGAAACCGATCCGGCCCGCGCGATCGTCGCGTACCTGTACGTCGGCGTGACCTCGACCGAACCGCTGAGCCAGGCCTTCCTGAAGGATCTCGAATCGACGAGCCGGGGCCGGCAGATCTTCGACCGGTATCAGACAGGTCGAGCCGCGGGGATACGGCAGATCGTCGATCAAGGCATTCGACTGGGCGTGTTCAATTCGCACAACTCGCTGGTCGCGGCCGAGGTGCTGCTCGGCCTGTCGATGCGGATCCGCCGTCCGGAGTTCCTCGCCCGGGCCGGGCTGACGATCTCGGAGGCTTTCCGCGAGTCGTACGAGATGGTCCTGCAGGGCCTGCTGAAGGAACCGAAAACTAAGCGCCCGACGCGCCGGGCGGACGGACCTCGGACGGCAACGAATCGCCGGTCGCCGCGAGCCTGATCGATTCGCCGCGCATCGTGCACGCGGCCCGCTCTCGCGCGCGTTTCTTGCCCAGAAAGACTGTCATATCGCTGTCGTCCTACTGATGCAGGGACAGGCGATATCTCCTTATGTCTCCTTGTATGATGCGTGCGATCCGGTGAGGGGCTCGTCCGTTTCGACCCTCGCCCGATGGCCGCGCCGACCGCCGTCGGAGCCGGCTCGGCCTGTCACGACGATCCGAACAATGAAAGACGCGCCCGCGAGGCGCAACCCCGGCAGGCCCGCGTCTGCCGCGGAGGAGACATCTGATGCAAAGCAAGCAAGCGAGCAACGCCTGGCGGGTACTTATCCTGCTGTTCCTGGCCAACCTGTTCAATTTCTTCGACCGGACGATTCCGGCGGTCGTCGCCGAGCCGATCCGCAAGGAATGGGGACTAAGCGACCTGCAGCTCGGACTCGTGGGCTCGGCGTTCACCATCATCTACGCGATCGCGGGCCTGCCGCTGGGCCGCATGGCCGACACCGGCTCGCGCAAGAAGATCATGGGCTGGGGCCTGGCCGCCTGGAGCGCGCTGACCGGCGCCACCGGCGTGGCGTGGAACTTCAGCTCGTTCTTCGTCATCCGGCTGCTGGTCGGCATCGGCGAGGCGAGCTACGCGCCGGCCGCGACCTCGATGATCGGCGACCTGTTCCCGGCCGAGAAGCGCTCGCGCGCGACCGGGATCTTCATGCTCGGACTGCCGCTGGGCCTGTTGCTGGCCTTCTTCACGATCGGCGCGATCGTGCAGGCCTTCGCGAGCTGGCGCGCGCCCTTCCTCGTCGCGATGGTGCCGGGCATGATGCTGGCGATCCTGATGTTCTTCATCCGCGAACCCGAGCGCGGAGCGGCCGAGGCGACGAAGGTGGCGACGCACGCGATCGACCATCCGGTGCGGCGGGTGCTGTCGATTCCGACGCTGTGGGCGATCATCGTCGCCGGCATCACGCTCAACATGGCGTCTTACGCGGCCAACGGCTTCCTGGTTCCGCTGGTGATGCGCTACTTCGAAATGCCGCTGTCGAGCGCCTCGATCGCCAGCGGCGTGATCGTCGGCATCTCGGGCCTGATCGGCCTGACGCTGGGCGCCACGATGGCCGACAAGATGCATCAGATCGGCGAGCGGGCGCGATTGATCTACGGCGCCGTCAGCATGTTCGGCGCGGCCGCGCTGACGTGGCTCGCGCTGCGATCGGGCACCGGAGAGTTCACGACCTTCGTCGCGCTGTTCGCGGTCGGCTGGCTGCTGCAGTACAACTTCTACAGCGTCGCCTATCCGGCGGTCCAGGACATCGTCGAACCGCGGCTGCGCGCGACCGCGATGGCGATCTTCTTCGCGCTGCTCTACGTGCTCGGCGGCGCTCTCGGACCGGTGCTGGTGGGCGCGCTGTCCGATCACGGCGCGCAGGCCGCGATGGTCGCCGCCGGCGCGTCGACGATGACCGATCACTTCAAGGGCATCGGCCTGCACGGCGCGATGGTGGTGGTGCCGGCCGCATTGGCTGTGACCGGCCTGGCGCTGCTGGCCGCGATCCGCACCTTCCCGTCCGACGTCGCGGCCATGCGCCTGAGCATGGTCGAGGCCTGAGGGCCGGTCCGCCGCCTCGCGGCGCCGTCAGGCTCCGTCCTGCGGCGCCTGCCGATCACCGAGCCCCAGATCGCGCTGCATCAGCACCGTATCGAGCCAGCGCCCGTGCTTCCAGCCGCTGGCCCGCAGCACGCCGGCGAACCGAAAGCCGCAGGACGCGTGCAGGCCGATCGACCCGGTGTTCGCGCTGTCGCCGATGACGGCCAGCATCTGCCGCAGGCCCAGCGCCGTGCACCGGTCGAGCAGCACGACCATCAGCTTCTTGCCCAGGCCTCGGCCACGCAGCGCATCGTCCAGGTAGATCGAGTTCTCGACGATGAACCGATAGGCGGGGCGTTCCCGGAAGTAATTGACGTACGCGTAGCCGGCGACCCGCCCGTCCAGTTCGGCGACCAGGTACGGGAAGCCGTGCGCCAGCACCGCGGCGCGGCGCCGGCGCATTTCGTCCGGCGTCGGCGCGTCGAGTTCGAACGAGGCCGTGCCCTGCTCGACGTGCCGCGCGTAGATCGCGTGCACGGCCGGCATGTCGTCATCGCGGCTATCGCGAACCAGCACGGGCGGGACGGGATCGATGGAACGGGGGCTGGGCATGATGGCGATCGCCAAGGGCGGGCGGCGCGAACGGGCGTCGATGCCGTATTCTGCCTGCCTCACCCCCCGAACCTGGAGAGCAGCTCGCCATGAATCTCGAACTCGATGGCCGCCACGTCGTCGTCACCGGCGGCAGCAAGGGAATCGGTCTGGCATGCGCGCAGGCCTTTCTGGCCGAAGGCGCGAGCGTGACGATCGTCTCGCGCCGGCGCGAGCACCTGGACGCCGCGCTGCGGCCGCTGCAACAGCAGGCGCCGTCGCCGGACCGGGTGCGGGCGGTCGCCATCGACCTGAGCGACACCGACGCCGGCACGGCGATGGCCGATCAGGCGCAGGCCGGCCTCGGCCCGATCGACGTGCTCGTGAACTCGGCCGGCGCCGCGCGGCGCACGGTCCCCGACGAGCTGACGCCGCAGGCTTGGCACGACGCGATGACGGCCAAGTACTTCACTTATATCCATGCCATCGACGCGGTCATCAAGCGGATGGCCGCGCGCGGCCGCGGCGTCGTCGTCAACGTGATCGGCGCCGGCGGCAAGATGGCCAGCCCGATCCATCTGCCCGGCGGCTCGGCCAACGCCGCGCTGATGCTGGCGACGGCCGGCCTGGCCAACGCGTACGGCGAGCGCGGCGTGCGCGTCGTCGGCGTCAATCCCGGATCGACGCTGACCGAGCGCCTGAAACACGGTATGCAGACCGACGCGCAACTGCACGGCATCAGCTACGACGAAGCGCTGCAGCGCGCGACCGCGCGCACGGCGCTCAAGCGGATCGCGACACCGCAGGAGATCGCCGACGTCGTCGTGTTCCTGGCCTCGGCCCGCGCCAGCTACGTCACCGGCGTCAACCTGACGATGGACGGCGGCAGCACGCCGACGGTGCTGTAGTCCGTCGTCCAGGGCCTCGCCGCCCCCCGGGCGACCGGTGATTTTCGTTCGGCCCGGGCAGCGCCCTCGGTCGCGTCAACGCGGCGCCATCACCCGCTGCTCGGACTTGCCGAACACGTAGGCGACCGCGATGCCCGCGGTCACGTAGCGATCGGTCTTGACCAGCGGGCTGTCGGCGAACGCGGCGCCGGACAGCGAGTCGACGCGCAGGTAGCCGCCGATCCACCAGTCGCCGATGCGGCGGCTGGACCCGAGGATCAACTGCCAGCCGCCGAATCCGCCCGGCGCCGAATAGGCCGGACGGTCCGCCCGCGCGTACGCGTCTTCGACGCCGTAGAAATAAGCGTGGTAAGCGCGGCTTCCGTACAGCGCGCCGAGCGACACCATGCCGTCGAACCCGGCCCCGGCGACGTTGGGCACGACCATGCGGATCGACGGCGACGCGGTCCAGCCCTGGTGATGGACGCCGCCGCCCAGTTCGATCGCGGCGCGCGCCGACAACCGCAGGTCCAGCGCCACCGGCGCGGTGCGCGGATCGAGCACGCGGTAGACGAGCTCGGGGCCCACTTCGGCGATCGTGCGCAGCGCCGGCATGCCTTCGCGCGCGCGATTGCGGTCGGCGCGCAGCGCGAAGGTGGCGGCCGCGCTCAGCTCGAGATCGAGCCGCTCGTTATCGAACAGGCGCGCCCGCAGCCCTTCGCGATCGAGCTTGAGCCAGTCGCCGCGATAGACGAGGTAAGGGAACGGCAGCACGTAGCCGCGCCGCTCGTCCGACCCCCGGTAGTCGGGCACGGTGAACGTGCCCACGCCCAGCCCCGCCTCCCACAGCGGCAGCGAATGCTGGCGGCTCTGCGCATGCGCGGCCGGCGCGAGGATGCCCGCGGCAGCGGCGGACACGGCCATCGCCGCGGCGATCGAGGACAGCCCGGTCATTGCGCTCGCGGCGGACCGGTGTTCTCCGGCGGCCGGCGATACAGTTCGGCCAACTGCTGCTCGGTGATCAGGTCGTACAGCGTGACGACGCTGCGCACGCCGGAGACCTCGGCGGCGGCCTCGCTGGCGATCCGGCCCTCGCGCTCGGTGACGATGCCCATCAGGTAGACGACCGAATCCTCGGACACGATGCGCACCGCGTTGGCGTCGAAATCCTTGATGCCGATCAGCTTCGCGCGCACCCGGGCGGTCAGCGCGGTGTCCTTGGCGGCGCTGACCAGCGGGCCGCCGACGCGGATCTCGTTGTGGATCATGCTGATGTTGCCGAGCGTGCCGGCCAGTTGGGCCGCCCGCTCGCGGGTCTGTTCGTCCGGCGCCTGGCCGACCAGCAGCACGCGGCGGTTGAACGAGTTGACGGTGACGTAGGCATTGTCGTCGCCGGGCAACACCTCCTTCAGGCGCTGATTGCCGCGCGCCTGGATCGACTGGTCCTCGATCTGCGCCCCGAGGGTGCGGCGATCGGCCACCGCGATCGCGCTGGCGCCGATCGAGGTGGCCAGCATCGGAAAGCAGCCGCCGAGCAGGCTGCTCAGCGCACTGATCGACAACGAGGCGGCAAACCACAGCGTGGGCCGCGAGAAACGAGGCTTCATGGCACTCCTTGGTGACGAGCCCGCGGGTCGCGTCCGGCTCGGCAGCGATTATAAAGAGCGTCGACAATGCCGACAGCACGCGACGATCTCAGCAGGATTGCGGATGGATGGCGGTCGATCGACGGACAATGTCGGTACAATGTTGCTTTATAGAGACGCTCGTTCCAGCGGAGAACGGGTCAACCGGACGCGACATGGCAGATCAGACATCCCCCGTATCATCCGAGACCCTGGAAGCCGAACTGGCCCAATTGCTGGTCTCTTCGCTCAATCTCGAGATGGCGCCCGACGAGATCGACCCGGCAGGACCGCTGTATGGCGAGGGCCTGGGGCTCGACTCGATCGACATCCTCGAAATCGCGCTCGTGGTCTCCAAACGCTATGGCATCGAACTTCGCGCGGATGACGACGACAACAAGCGGATCTTCGCGTCGCTGCGCAGCCTCGGGCAGCACGTCCAGGCCACCCGGACGCGCTGAGCCGTCGCCGCCGGCCCCAGGCCCGCTGCCGGCACGTCGGGCCGAACGCCTCGCGATGCCGGCCGATCCGACACCGGCCGTCGCCGCTTCGCCTCCCACTGCCCGAACCGGCGGCTCCCGGCTCGCGGGCCCGGTCTGCGTCGCCGTCGCCGCGCTGTCGTGCGCCGGCTACGCGCTGGTCGCCCACCGCCTGACGATCGACGCCGACCGGAGCTGGCTCGGCTACGGCGTGGCGATCGGTTCGGCGGTGCTGCTGGTGCTGGCGATGGCCTGGGCCTCGCGCTGGCGCTGGCCGGTCGTCGTCGCGCTGCTCGGCCTGGGCCTGGCCGGCTGGCACGCGCGCGACGCGCTGCGCGTCGTCGATCCTCGCTGGTTCTACCTGCTGCAGCATGCGGGCATGCAGGCGCTGCTCGGCGTGTTCTTCGGACGAACGCTGCGCGCGGGCCGCGAACCGCTGATCACGACGCTGGCGCTGCGCGTGCACCACCGGCTGCCGCCGGATCTGTTGGCGTACACTCGACAGGTGACCGTCGCATGGACGGGGTTCTTCGCGGCCATGACATTGCTGTCGCTGGGGCTGTGGTGTTTCGCGCCGGCGAGCTGGTGGTCGGTGATGGCCAACTTCCTGACGATGCCGGCCGTCGTCGCGATGTTCATCGCCGAATACCGGATCCGGCTGCGCCGCTTCCCGGATTTCGAACACGCGACGCTGCTCGACGGGGTACGCGTCTTCCAGCGCCGTTCGGAATGAGCCGCGCCGTGCCGACCATTCCCGCCCGCCGACCGCGGCTCGTCGTCCCGAGTAAAGCGCCTTGATCGCCCGCGATCCTCCGCCCTCATCCTCGTCCTCGTCCCGGCAGCCCTCGCTTCCGAGCTCGTTCGACGGCCGGGATGCGCCGGACGCGCTGCCGCTGCTCGGCCATCGCTCGACGCAGTCGGTATTCGCATGGCGCGCCGGGCGGCCGATCACGGTCGCGCAATTCCTGGCCGACGTCGAACGGCTGGCCGGGCTGTTGCCCGACGCCGCGCATCTGGTCAACGGCTGCACGGATTCGTACGACTTCGCGGTCGGGCTCGTCGCGGCGATGCGGCGCGGACAGATCAGCGTGCTGCCGCACAACGCGGTGCGTCGGACTCTGCTCGATCTGGCCGACGACTACCCGGGCGCGACGATGCTGCGCGACGCCGTCACCACGGCGACGGGCGCGGCCGATCCGATGGGGGCCGGAGCCGGAGCCGGGGCGGGCGACGACGCCGCGGTCGAATCGCCGCTGCCGGCGCTGCGCTGCCCGGCCGGCCACGCGCCGATCGGCTCGCAGACGATCCCGTCGTTCGACGCCGACTTGCTCGTCGCGATCCTGTTCACGTCGGGATCGACCGGGCGGCCGCAGGCGCTGCCGCGCCGCTGGGGAACGATCGCGCTGAGCGCGCTCGCCGAGGCCCGGCGGCTCGAACTCGATCCCGACCGCCCGTTCGCGGTGCTGGCCACCGGCCCGGCGCAGCACTCGTACGGCTTCGAATCGGCGATCTGGCTGCCGATGCTGGCCGGCGGGCAGATCGTCGCCGAGCACCCGTTCTATCCGGCCGACGTGTTCGACCAGTTGGCCCGCCTGCCGATGCCGCGCCTGCTGGTGACGTCGCCGGTGCCGCTGCGCGCGATGATGGGCAGCTCGCTGACGCCGCCGCCAGCGACGATCGTGATGTCGGCAACCGCGCCGCTGCCGGTCGATCTCGCGCACGCGGCCGAACGGCAGTTCGGCGCGACCCTGGTCGAGATCTACGGCAGCACCGAGACCGGCCAGGTGGCGTCGCGATGCACGACCCGCACCGATGTCTGGCAGACGCTGCCGGGCGTGTGCTTCACGCAGCAGGACGGCACGACGCTGGCCGGCGGCGGCCACGTCGGCGCGCCGGTCGCGCTGTCCGACCGGATCGCGCTGATCGATGCCGAGCACTTCCGCCTGCTGGGCCGGCACGCCGACCTGATCAAGGTCGCCGGCAAGCGCGGTTCGCTGCGCGCCGTCGAGCAGCACCTGCTGGACCTGCCCGGCGTCCGGGACGCGGCCGTGCTGGCCGGTGACGAAGGCGACGGATCGGGCGGCGACGGCGCGGTCGCGCGGCTCACCGGTTTCGTCGTCGCGCCGACGCTCAGCGCCGCGCAGATCACGCGGCAACTGCGCGAACGGCTCGACCCCGCGTTCATCCCGCGTCCGCTGATCTTCGTCGACGCGCTGCCGCGCGACGGCAACGGCAAGCTGCCGCGCCAGCGGCTCGTCGAACTGGCGCGGCAATGGGCCGACGCCCGCCGGAAGCCCGGCCGATGAGCGCGCGGGCCGTCTCGACGGCGCGGTTCGCGACGCCTGCCGCCGGACCGATGTACGACGGGCACTTTCCGGGCCTGCCGATCGTGCCGGGCGCGCGGCTGCTGGACCTGATCGCGACCGCGATCGGCGTGGACCGTGCGTTCGACGTCCCGCAGGCCAAGTTCGTCGAACCGGTCGGACCGGCGACGCCGCTGATCGTGACCTGGCACGCCGACGAGGCCGGGCGGCTCGTGTTCGACTGCCGCACGGCCGACGATCGCCGCGTCGCGCATGGCGCGCTGCGCCCGCTGTGACCGCCCGCCCCGAATGGACTGCCCGCCCGGAGCGCGGCAGCGCCTGGCTGCTGCGCCTGATGATCCGGATATCGCAGGCGGCCGGCCGGCCGCTGGCCCGCGTGCTGCTGTGGCCGATCACCGGCTACTTCTGGCTGGCCACGCCGCGGGTGCGCGCCGACTCGCGCCGCTACCTGGCGCGCGCGCTCGGCCGCGCGCCGACGACGATCGACGTGCTGCGTCATTACCACACGTTCTCGGCGACCGTGCTGGACCGGGTCTATCTGCTCAGCGGCCGGGTCGAGGCCTTCGACGTGCGCGTGCACGGCGAGGCGCAGATCCGCGCGGCACTGGCCGACGGCCACGGCGCCTTCCTGGTCGGCGCGCACTTCGGATCGTTCGAGGCGCTGCGCGCGGCGGGTCGACAGCAGGCCGGCATCCGCGTCACGATGGCGATGTTCGAGAACAACGCGCGCACGATCGGCCGCTTCCTGCGGCAGATCGATCCGTCGCTGGCGATGGACATCATCGCGCTGGGCAGCCTCGATTCGATGCTGCACGTGCAGCAGCGGCTCGATCGCGGCGACTGCGTCGGCTTCCTGGCCGACCGCGCGTTCGGCGTCGACACCACGATCGACGTGCCGTTCCTCGGCGAGCCGGCGCCTTTCCCGACCGGCGCGTTCCGGATGGCGGCGGTCCTGCGGCGGCCGGTGCTGCTGATGGTCGGCGTCTATCGCGGCGGTAACCGCTACGACCTGCACATCGAGCCGCTGGCCGACTTCAGCCGGATCGAGCGCGGCGCGCGCGGGCAGGCGCAGGAAGCCGCCGTGCGCGCCTATGCCGCCCGCCTCGAACACTATTGCCATGACGCTCCGTACAACTGGTTCAACTTCTATGACTTCTGGCAGCGGACGCCGTGACGCCCGGCCGGCGCAGGCCCGGCCGACGCGGGTCCGGCCGGCGCGGCGCGCGCTGATCGGCGCGATCGGCGCGGCGACCGCGATCGCGCTGGCGACGATCGGCCCGCGGCACGCGTGGGCGCAGCCGGCGACCGCCGCGGCCGGCGGCTGGGACCTGACGCGCCTGCTCGACGAGATGAGCCGCCGCAAGCGCACGCGCGCGCGCTTCGTCGAGCGGCAGTTCCTCGCGCTGCTCGACGAACCGGTCGACGCCAGCGGCGAACTGAGCTTCGATGCGCCGGACAAGCTGGTCAAGCGCACGATCTCGCCGCGGCCCGAACTACTGTCGGTCGACGGCGACCAGGTGCGCGTCGAACGGCCGGGCCTGGCCCGCACGATGTCGCTGCAACAATTGCCCGAGGTCGCGCCGCTGATCGAAAGCCTGCGCGCGACGCTCAACGGCGACCGCCAGGCGCTCGAGAAGGTCTTCGACGTCGAGCTCGAAGGCCGGCGCGACGCGTGGCGGATGACGCTGCGGCCGCACGCGCGGGCCGGCGCGTCGCTGCCTCGGCGCATCGTGCTCGGCGGCGCCGGCAACGACGTGCGGCAGGTCGAGATCGAGCAGGCCGACGGCGACCGCTCGGTGATGCGGATCCTCGACAGCCGATGACCGGCCGCCGCGCGATCGTGCTCGGCTGGCTGCTGGCGCTGGCCGCCGCCGCCGCGATCATCGCGCGCACGCCGTTCCTGGCCGACATGTCGGTGTTCCTGCCGCGCACGCCGACGGCCGAACAGCGGCTGCTGGTCGAGAACCTGCGCAACGGCGCGACCGCGCGGATCCTGCTGATCGCGGTCGACGGCGTGCCGGCCGACGCGCAGGCGAGCGCATCGCGCGGCCTGCGCGAGCGGCTGCTGGCCTCGCAGCGGTTCCAGCTCGTCAACAACGGCGATCGCGGATCGCTGGCCAACGACCAGAAGCTGCTGTTCGAGCGACGCTATGTGCTGTCTCCGGCGGTCACGCCGGCCGCGTTCGAGACCGCCGGCCTGCACGACGCGCTGCGCCGGGCGATCGACGAGCTGGCCTCGTCGACCGGAGCGCTGACCAAGCCGCTGCTGACGCGGGATCCGACCGGCGAGCTGCTGCGGCTGCTGGGCCGGCTGGACGTCGGCGACGGACTGCGCACGCACGACGGCGTATGGGTCGACCCCGAGGGCCGACGGCTGCTGCTGATGGCCAGCACGCGCGCCGGCGGCAGCGACGTCGACGGCCAGCAGCAGGCGATCGAGGCCGTGCACGCGGCGTTCGCGCCGATCGCCGCCGAATGGTCCGATGCACGGCTGCGCGTCAGCGGACCGGGGGTGTTCGCCGTCGAATCGCGACGCGACATCGAGCACGACGTCCATCGGCTGAGCCTGCTGGGCACCGGACTGATCATCGCGATGCTGTGCTTCGTGTTCCGCTCGCCGCTGGCGATCGGCCTGGCCTTCGTGCCGATGATCAGCGCGGTGCTGGCCGGCGCGAGCACCGTTTCGTGGGTATTCGGCAGCCTGCACGGGTTGACGCTGGGGTTCGGCATCACGCTGATCGCCGAGGCGGTCGACTACGCGCTGTACCAGATGATCCGCCGGCCGGCGGTCGGCGATGCCGGAGCCGGAGCCGGAGCCGGAGCCGGAGCCGGAGCCGGAGCCGGAGCCGGTGCCGGTGCCGGTGCCAGTGCCAGTGCCAGTGCCAGTGCCAGTGCCAGTGCCAGTGC
Organism: Burkholderiaceae bacterium; assembly: GCA_047601745.1. GTDB lineage: Bacteria > Pseudomonadota > Gammaproteobacteria > Burkholderiales > Burkholderiaceae_E > JAKPAM01. The sequence continues at coordinate 755,205 of JASGIS010000001.1, forward strand.
CGACGACGGCGTCGCTGTCGCTCCCGCGACTGTCATTGCATCCGAGGCCGGGCGCGCGCGATCGGGCGGCAGAACCGGCGCGGGCGGCTTCTGGCAGACGATCGTGCTGGGCGTGCTGACCTCGACGATCGGCTTCTCGGCGCTGGTGCTGTCCGGCTTTCCGGGCCTGACGCAGATGGCGACGTTCTCGATCGCGGGTCTGGTCGCGGCGGCGCTGGCCACGCGCTTCGTGCTGCCGGCGCTGACGCCGGCCGGCTTCCGTCCGCGCGACCTGGGCGGCCTGGACCAGAGGCTGCATCGCGTCTGCGCGCGCTTGCGCCGGCTGCGCTGGCCGGCCGCCGCGCTGGTCGCCGTCGCGCTGGCGATGGTCTGGCGCGGCCACGACCGGCTGTGGGACGACGACATCGCCGCGCTCAATCCGGTGTCGGCCGCCGCGCGCCAGCTCGACGAGGAGCTGCGCGGTGCGGTCGGCGCGGCCGAGGCGGGCACGATGATCGTCGTCACCGCCGGCTCGCAGGAGGCTGCGCTGCGGGGGGCCGAGCAGGTCGGCGCCTGGCTCGACGAGCAGATCGCTGCGCGGCGCTTGGGCGCTTATGAATCGCCAGCCACGCTGCTGCCCAGCGAACGCACGCAACTGGCGCGCCGCGCCGCGCTGCCGCCGGCCGACCTGCTGCGCGCGCGGCTGGCCGAGGCCGCGCGCGGCCTGCCGCTGCGCGCCGAACGGCTCGAGCCGTTCATCGACGACGTGCAGACCGCCCGCGCGGCGCCGCTGCTGACAGCGGACGATCTGGCCGATACGCAGCTCGGCCTGAGGGTGCGCGCGCTGCTGACCGCTTATGACGACCGGGTCGCCGCGATCATCGCGCTGCGCGCGCCGGTCGCGGACGGCTCGGCGCCGCAGCCGCTGGACGAGGCCTGGCTGGCCGCGTCGCTGCCGCAGGTCGACGACGCAGTCGTCTCGCTGCTGAACATCAAGCAGCGAACCGATCGCCTGTACGCCGGCTATCTGCACGAGGCGATCCGGCTGTCGATCGGCGGCGCGGCGGTCATCCTGCTGCTGCTGGCCGCCTCGATCCGCTCGCCGCGACAGGTGCTGAGCGTCTGCGCGCCGCTGCTCGGCGCCGTCGTGCTGACGCTCGGCGTCTTCCAGCTCGCCGGCCACCGGCTGAACCTGCTGCACCTGATCGGCCTGCTGCTGGTCGTCGCGGTCGGCTCGAACTACACGTTGTTCTTCCGCACGCTGGCGATCGACGGCGGCGGCCGGCGCCGCGACGGCACGTTCGACGGCACGCTGGCGTCGCTGGTCTTCGCGAACCTGGCGATCGTCATCGGTTTCGGTGTACTGGCCGGCTCGCGGGTTCCGCTACTATCAGCGCTGGGTTCGACGGTGGCCATCGGCGCGGCGCTGGCACTGGCGCTGGCCTGCGTCTGGGCCCAGGCGCCCCGGCCGCTCCGACCGCCGCCGGCCGGCAGCGACGGCCGATGACCGGGACCGGCGTCCCGCCGGGCGATCGCTCGCGCCGCGCCGTCCTGGCCGCCGCAGGTGCCGCGGCCGCGTGGTTCGCGCTGCCCAGTCTCGGCGGATGCGCGCCGTTCCGCAAACGCTCGACGACGATACCGATGCCGACCGTGACCGATCTGTTACCGCTGCCGCCCCGGGGACGCACGCTGGTCGTGCTGATGCCGGGCGCGTACAGCACGGCCGAGGACTTCGTCACCTACGGCTTCTTCGAGGACGTACGGCGACGCGCGCTGCCGATCGACCTGATCGCCGTCGACGCCCACCGCGGCTACTTCGACGAGGGCAGCCTGCTCGAGCGCCTGCGCGCCGACGTCGTCCGTCCGGCACGCGAACGCGGCTACGCGCGGATCTGGCTGGTCGGCATCTCGCTCGGCGGCCTCGGCGCGATGCTGTACGAAACGACGCTGCAGGACGAACGCGATGCACGGCGCGAGGCTGATGCGCGCGCCGATGCACCGGATGCACCCGATACGCACGATGCATGGCGCGACCGGATCGACGGCATCGTTGCGATCGCCCCCTACGTCGGCACGCGCCCGGTGCTCGACGAGGTCCGCGACGCCGGCGGACTGGCATCCTGGCACCGGCAGGCGACCGACCCGCGCGACTGGGAGCGCCGGCTGCTGTCGTGGCTGCAGCGACGGCAGTACGGGCCGCCGCCCGAACATCCGAAGGGCCCGAAGCCACCGCAACAATCGCAGCCGCCAGACGAAGCGCGACAGACCTCGTCGAACGCCCGCCACCCGGCGCCGCCCGACGACGTGCCGCTGATCGTCGCGTGGGGCGCGCAGGATCGCTTCGCCGACGGCATCGCGTTGGTCACCGCCGGGCTGCCGGCCGCTCGGCGCCTGGTGCTGCCGGGCCGGCACGACTGGCCGGTATGGCGCGCGCTGTGGCAGGCCGTGCTCGACCGGTTCGGCGCGACGATCGACGCGGCGGCGGCGACCGCGGCCCCAGCCATCGCTACCGCCGCAACCACGACCACGGCCGTAACCGCGGCCATGACTACAGCCACAGCCACAGCCACAGCCACAGCCGCAGCCGCAACCGCAGCCGCAGCCGCAGCCGCAGCCGGAGGACGATGACCGGATGAACGCCGCCCGTCCCGCCCCTCGCGCCTATCGGCTGCCGCCCTTCGTGCGCGGCTCGATCGGCTGGCACGCGCTGATGGCCGCCGGCCTCGTCGCCGCGCCCGCGGCCTGGCCCTGGTGGCTGGGCGGCGTCGCCGCCAACCAGATCGCGATCACCGGCGCCGGCCTGTGGCCGCGCAGCGACTGGCTCGGACCGAACTGGCGGCGGCTGCCGGCCGATCCGGCGCGCGCGCCGTCGATCGCGCTGACCTTCGACGACGGTCCGGATCCGGCGCTTACCCCTTATACGCTGGACCGGCTCGACGCCGCCGGCCTGCGCGCGACGTTCTTCTGCATCGGCCGCCGCGTGCGCGAGCATCCGGCACTGGCCCGCGAGATCGTGCGCCGGGGCCACGCGGTCGAGAACCATTCGGATCATCACCGTCCGAGCTTCGCGACCTCGGGCGTCCGCGGATTCGTGCGCGAGATCGACGCCGCGCAGCAGACGATCGCCGATGCGTGCGGCCGCGCCCCGCGGTTCTTTCGCGCGCCGGCCGGACTGCGCAACCCGATGCTCGAACCGGCGCTGGCGCGGCTCGGCCTGCGGCTGGCTGCTTGGACGCGGCGAGGCTTCGACACCCTCGAGCGCGATCCGGCGCGCATCCTGCGCGCGCTGACGCGCGGCCTGGCCGCCGACGACATCCTGCTGCTGCACGACGGGCACTGCGCGCGCGACGCCGACGGCCGACCGGTGCTGCACGCGGTGCTGCCGGCGCTGCTCGCGCGGATCGGCGACGCGGGCCTGCACGGCATCCGGCTCGACGAAGCGCTACCCGACGAGCAACGCCCCGAAAATCTGCGACTCGACGACCTGCGCCCCGAAGCCCTGCAACCCGAAGACCGGCGATCCGACGGCCAGCGATCCGATGACCCGCGCGCCGACGACGCCCCTCCCCCGCCCCACTTACCCCGCGCATCATGAGTGACCCGCGTTTCCAGGCCCTCGTCGACGAGGCCGTCGCCCCTTACCGCGGCGCCGGGCGCTTCGCGCTCGGCTTCGCGCGCGGCAAGCTCGGCGGCGATCCGGCATTCGAATGGATGCTGCGCCAGGGCCTGCTCAGCGGCCGGCGCCGCGTGCTCGACCTGGGCTGCGGCCAGGGCCTGCTGGCCGCGCTGCTGCTGACCGCCGAGCACTTCGCCGACGTGCGGCGCTGGCCGGCCGACTGGCCCGCGCCGCCCGAATCGCCGGTCGTGCACGGTATCGAGCTGATGCCGGCCGACGTCGCCCGCGCGAACCAGGCGCTGGGCCGGCGGGCGCACATCGTCGTCGGCGACATCGTCGACGCGCCGTACTCGCCCAGCGACGCCGTCGTGATCCTGGACGTGCTGCACTACCTCGATGACGCGGCGCAGCAGACGGTGCTCGACCGCGTGCGCGACAGCCTGGTCGACGGCGGGCCGGGCGGGCGCCTGCTGCTGCGCGTCGGCGACGCTGCCGGCGGCTGGCGCTTCCGGGCCAGCCAGTTCGTCGATCACGTGGTCACGACGGTGCGAGGACACCGATTGGGCCGCTTATACTGCCGGACGGTCCCCGAGTGGACGCGGATGCTGCAACAGCGCGGATTCCGCGTCGAACCCCAGGCCATGAGCACCGGAACCCCATTCGCCAACGTACTGCTGACCGCCGACCTGCCATGACACCCTGACGCCGCCGCGACCGGCTCCGGCCGCCGCGGCGACGCGCGAGCCCCCGCGGCCGAACGAGACGATGCCCACACCTTATCCGCTGCGCGTGACCGCCTTCACCGCCACCAGTTGCCTGGGCCCGGGCAACGCGGCGCAGCTCGCGCGGCTGCGGGCGCAGGCCGGCGGCCTGGCGCCGTGCCGCTTCCTCGACGTGCCGCTGAAGACCTGGGTCGGCGAGGTGGCGGGCGTCGACGAGATCGCGCTGCCGGCAACGCTGGCCCGCTACGATTGCCGCAACAACCGGCTGGCCGAGTTCGCGCTGCGCCAGGACGGCTTCGACGACGCGGTGCGCGACGCGATCCGGCGCCACGGCCCGGCGCGCGTGGCCGTCTTCCTGGGCACCAGCACCTCGGGCATGCTCGAGATGGAACTGGCCTACCGGCGGCGCGACCCGGACTCGGGCGCGCTGCCCGCCGATTTCGACTATGCGGGCTCGCACAACACGTTCTCGTTGTCCGACTACGTGCGCCGGCGCTTCGGCATCGACGGCCCGGCGATGGTGATCTCGGCCGCCTGCGCGTCCGGTGCCAAGGCGTTCGCCAGCGCGCGGCGGGCGATACAGGCCGGCCTCGTCGATGCGGCGGTCGTCGGCGGCGTCGATTCGTTGTGCCTGACGACGCTGTACGGCTTCAATTCGCTCGAGCTGCTGTCGCCCGATCCGTGCCGTCCTTATGACGCGCGCCGCGACGGCATCTCGATCGCCGAGGCGGCGGCCTTCGCGCTGCTCGAAAGGCCCGACGCCGCCGGCACGGGCGGCGACGGCGCCGGCCGGGACGGCGAGGTCCTGCGCCTGGTCGGCACCGGCGAATCGAGCGATGCCCACCACATGTCCAGCCCGCACCCCGAAGGCCTCGGCGCGCGGCTGGCGATCGAGCGCGCGCTGGCCAGCGCCGGCCTGAGCCCGGCCGACGTCGACTACATCAACCTGCACGGCACGGCCACGCCCAGCAACGACCTGGCCGAGGACGCGGCCGTCCATGCGGTGTTCGAAGGCCGCGTGCCGGTCAGCTCGACCAAGGCGGCGCACGGGCACGCGCTCGGCGCGGCCGGCGCGCTCGAAGCCGTCATCGCGCTGCTGTGCCTGCGCGAGGGCCTGATGCCGGCGGGCCTGAACCGCGACGAACCCGATCCGGCGCTGCGCAGCCCGTACCTGACGGCCAACCGCCCGGCCGCGCTCGACGTGGTGATGAGCAACTCGTTCGGCTTCGGCGGCGTCAACGCGTCGCTGCTCTTCGACCGGATCGCGCCATGACCGCCGCCCTGCGCGTCGCCATCGAATCGATCGGCCTGATCGCCCCCGGCCTGCCGGACTGGACGCAGGCGTCGGCGGTGCTGCGCGGACAGGCGCGCTGGCAGGACGCGCCGATCGCGATCCCGCCGCCGCAACGGCTGCCGCCGGCCGAGCGGCGCCGCGTCGGCGTGCCGGTCAAGCTGGCGATGGCCGTCGCCGAACAGGCGTTCGCCGGTTCGTCCGCGCCGGCCGCCGATACCGCCACGGTGTTCGCGTCGTCGTCGGGCGACGGCGACAACTGCCACCAGTTGTCCGAGGCGCTGACCGCCGCCGAACCGATCATCTCGCCGACGCGCTTCACCAACTCCGTGCACAACGTGCCGGCCGGCTACTGGAGCATCGCGGTCGGCTGCCGCGCGATGTCGACCAGCGTGTGCGCGCACGACGGCAGCTTCTGCGCGGGCCTGCTCGAAGCGGCGACGCTGGCCTGCGTCGACCGGGTGCCGGTCGCGCTGGTCGCGTTCGAGGTGCCCTATCCCGAACCGATCCGCGCCCGCCGCCCGATCGAGGCGGCCTGCGGCGTCGCGATCGTGCTGTGGCCGGCCGATCTTCCGCACACGCCCCGCACCACGCTGGCGACGCTGTCGATCGGCGCGCGGCGAGCGCCCGGCCCCGACGGCGCGCCCGCCGTCGCGCCGACGACGATGACCGACGCCGGGCTCGACGCGCTGCGCCGGACGACGCCGGCGGCCCGCTCGCTGCCGCTGCTCGAATGGATCGCGCGGGCCGAGCCCGGCGAGCGCGGCCGGCTCGTGCTCGATGCCGGCCACGGCTTCGGGCTGCCGATCGACGCGGTGCGCTGACGTGGCGGCGATCCTCGACGCGGCCGGCATCGCGGCGATCCTGCCGCACCGCGGCGCGATGTCGCTGCTCGACGCCGTCGTCGCCGTCGACGCGACGCGGATCGAATGCCTGAGCGATTCGCACCGGCGCGCGCCGCACCCGATGGCCGACGCCGACGGCCGGCTCGGCATCGCCTGCGCGATCGAGTACGGCGCGCAGGCGATGGCGCTGCACGCCGCGCTGTCGCTGCGCGCCGCCGCCGACGGCACGCCCCCGGCGCGCCTGCCGGTCGGCATGCTGGCCGGCGTGCGCGCGCTGCGCTGCGCGGTGCCGCGGCTGGACGACATCGACGCGCCGCTGCGGATCGTCGCGACGCTCGCGTCGGGCGATGCACGCACCGCGATCTACCAGTTGACGATAGCCGCCGGCGGCCGGACGCTGCTCGACGGCCGCGCCACCGTCGTCATCGATGCCGGACGCGGCGACGCCGCGCCCCTTCCCGCCACCCCTTCCGCACCGGACGCGAACGCCCCGTGAACACGCCCCCCACCGCACGACGCGCGCTGGTCACCGGCGCCAGCGGCGCGATCGGCGCCGCCATCGCCCGCCGACTGGCCCGCGAGGGCCATCATGTGATCGCGCACGCGAACCGCCAGCTCGCGCCGGCGCAGGCACTGGTCGACCAGATCGTCGCCGACGGCGGCAGCGCGCAGGCGGTCGCGTTCGACGTCACCGACGCGACCGGCTGCGGCCAGGCGCTGTCGGCGCTGCTGGCCGACGGCCCGATCCAGATCCTCGTCAACAACGCCGGCATCCACGACGACGCGGTCATGCCCGGCATGCGCCGCGAGCAGTGGCTGCGCGTCATCGACGTGTCGCTGAACGGCTTCTTCCACGTCACGCAGCCGTTGCTGATGCCGATGCTGCGCACGCGCTGGGGACGGATCATCAGCCTGTCGTCGGTGGCCGGCGTGATGGGCAACCGCGGCCAGGCCAATTACGCGGCGGCCAAGGCGGGCCTGCACGGCGCGTCCAAATCGCTGTCGCTGGAGGTCGCCTCGCGCGGCGTGACCGTCAACGTGGTCGCGCCCGGCATCATCGAATCGCCGATGAGCGCGCACGCGTTCTCCGACGATGCGGTCCGGACGATGGTGCCGATGCGCCGCGCCGGCCAGCCCGAGGAAGTCGCCGCGCTGGCGGCCTTCCTGGCCTCGCCCGAAGCCGGCTACATCACCGGCCAGGTCATCTCGATCAACGGCGGCATGGCATGACCCGCACGCGCGCCGCCTCCAGGAGACACCGATGAGTGCCGACCCTCCGGCCGATCCCGGCCCGGCGCCGATCGCCGCCGCCTCGCTGGCGGCACCTGCCGGCGCGGCCGGCGCGGCCGACGACGTGCCGCCGCATCCGGTCCTGAGCGACTACTACGGCGGGGCCGCCGATCGGCGCGATTTCGTCGGCACGATCTTCGACGAGACCTCGCCCGACTACGATCGCGTCGAGCGCTTCTTCGGGCTGGGCACCGGCTCGTGGTACCGGCGCCAGGCGCTCAAGCGCGCGGGGCTGGTCCGCGGCATGCGCGTGATCGACGTCGGCTGTGGCACCGGCCTGGTCACGCGCGAGGCGGTGGCGCTGGCCGGCGATCCGGCGCGGGTGATCGGCGTCGATCCGAGCAGCGGCATGCGCGGACAAGCGAAACTGCCGACCGGCGTGCGCCTGATCGAAGGCAGCGGCGAGGCGATACCGCTGCCGGATGCCAGCGGCGACTTCCTGAGCATGGGCTTCGCGCTGCGCCACCTGTCGTCGCTGTCGCGCGCGTTCGCCGAGTTCCACCGCGTGCTCGCCCCGGGCGGCCGCGTCTGCGTGCTCGAGCTGACCCGGCCGCGCGGCGCGCTGGCCACCCGGCTGCTGCGCGGCTACATGCGCGACGTCGTGCCGACGGTGGCCGGCTGGTTCTCGCGCAGCCGGCGTACCGACGAGGTCTGGCGCTACTACTGGGACACGATCGAAGCCTGCGTCGATCCCGAGACCGTGATGCGCGCGCTGCGCGAAGCCGGCTTCGCCGACGTGCGCCGCCATGTCGAGATCGGCATCTTCTCCGAATACACGGCGACCCGTACCTAGGAGCGCGGGCGCCCCCTCCTCTTTCTGCCGCCCGCCGCGCTCCCGGTGTCGGTTGGTGTACCTTTCCTCCCCTGCGGCCGCGCGAGGCGGCCGCGGCCTCCCTACCTCGAACACTGGAGATCCTCTGCAATGACGTTCAACAACAAGGTCGCAATCGTCACCGGAGCCGCCAGCGGCATCGGCCGCGCAGTCGCTCAGGCCATGGCCCAACGCGGCGTGCGGGCAGTGGGACTGGTCGACATGAACGAATCGATCAACGAGATCGCGACCGAGCTGAACCAGGCCGCCGGCCGCGACTTCGCCGTGCCGTTCTGCGGCGACTCCACCGACGAGGCCTTCCGCGCCTCGGTCTTCGAACGCCTTTCGGCCGAGCATGGTCCGGTCTCGCTGTGCGTGCCGGCGGCCGGCATCACGCGCGATGACCTCGCCGTGCGCGTCGACAAGAACACGGGAAAGGCGCGCATCTATCCGATCGAGCAGTTCAGGCTCGTCGTCGAGGTCAACCTGATCGCGCCGGTCTACTGGGCGCTCGAAATGATCGCCCGCATCGCCGAGCATCGCGCCGCGGCGGGGCTCAAGCGCTGGTCTCCCGACGAAGGCATCCAGGGTTCGGTGGTCTTCATCGGCTCGATCTCGTCACAGGGCAACCGCGGCCAGGTCTCGTACGCGAGCACGAAGGCCGGCCTCGAGGGCGCGGCGGCGACGATCATGAAGGAAGCGATGTTCCACGGGGTTCGCTGCAGCGTCATCCACCCCGGCTTCACCGACACGCCGATGGTGCGCTCGATGGGCGGCGACTACCTGGCCAAGAACATCCTGCCGTACACGCAGCTCGGTCGCCTGATCCAGCCTGCCGAGATCGCCGACGCGATCTGCTTCATGCTCACCAATGCCGCCGTCAGCGGCGAACTGTGGGTCGACGCCGGCTGGCACGCGCCGGCCTGAGCCCGTCGGTCGCGGGGCCGGCGTCGCGCGGATGCCGGCCTCGGCCCGGAGTCAAGGCTTGTAGACGATGCGCGACAGCACGGTGGCCGAGCCGATGATCTCGCGCGCGCGATCGTTCGCGTCCCAGGCCACCTGGTACTCGTCGAAGCTGCCTAGCCAGTAGCGCCAGACCGGCAGGTTCAGCGACGAGGTCTCGCTGGTCAGCGGGTAGCCGACCGCCATCAGCACCTGCTCCTTGGTCATGCCGACGCTCAACTGCCCGGCCTTGATCGCCCGCTGCACGGCCGGCGGGTAAGTGGCCAGCTTGCGCTTCGGATCATCGGGCACGATCAGCTTGGCCGCGAATTTCTCCAGCGGCTCGTCGCGCCCGTAGTCGAGGCCTAGCCACATCGGACGCCCGCCGATCTCGGTCGTCACGCGATAGCGGCCATAACCCTTGACCTGCGCCGGCGTGCCGAGTTCGATCATCGGCAGCCCGCCGTAGTTCGAGTCGCTGATCCAGTCGTTCTCGTAGTGCAGGTTGCAGCACGTGTAGCCGCTGGGCAGCGGCCGCTCGTGCGGCGCCGGCATCGAGGCCGTCGGCCCGGTCGAGGTCTGGCAGCCGGCGAGCATCGCCAGCGCGAGCAGCATCGCCGCGGTCGTTGCCGGCACGCGCGCCGCCGCCGGCGTTATCGCCCGATCGCTCATGGTCATCGTTCTCCTGTCCCGACGGTTGATCCGTTCGCTCGCGCCCTGCGTCGGTCTCAGGGCGAAGACGTCCACTTGCGCCACAACAGCATCGGCAGACGCCACGCGAAGCCGAACATCAGCCGCGCATGCATCCACGACAGCAGCGCGTTGTCGCGCACGTATTTGAAATGCGAGACGCCCCCCTCGGCGGCGCTCAGGTAGCGCACCGGCGTGCCCAGGCTGATCGCCGGCACGCGCGCCCAGCGCAGCCGCACGACGGCCTCGACGTCGAAATCGAAGCGCCGCATCCAGCGCTGGCGTTGCATGATCCGCAGCAGCGGGGCGATCGGATAGACGCGGAAGCCGAACAGCGAGTCGTCGACACCGGTCCACAGCGTTTCCAGATTGGTCCACCAGTTGGAAATCCTGCGGCCCTTGACGCGCAACGCCGGCGCATCGGCGTCGAAGATCGGGCGACCGAGGATCATCGCCTCGGGCCGCTCCTGCGACGCGTGCATGAAACGGCCGATGTCCTGCGCCGGATGCTGGCCGTCGGCGTCCATCGTCAGCGCGTGCGTGAAACCGGCGTCGCGCGCCGCGATCAGGCCGTGCAGCACCGCCGCGCCCTTGCCCCGATTGACCGGCAGCGCCAGCACGCGCACGCCCGGATCGTCGGCGAACGCCTGCTGGACGTCGAGGTCCGAACCGTCGGTGCTGCCGTCGAAGACGATCCAGACCGGCAGCCACTGGCGCCGCGCCTCGCGCACCGTCGCCAGCACCAGCGGCCCCGAGTCGTACGACGGAATCAGCACCAGGTGCGTGGTCGAGATCGACGGCGGCCAGGGCTCGACGCCCTCGGCCGGACCAGTGTGGACGGACGGCTTCGACGACATCGATCAACGATGGGCGTGCCCGGACGCGTCGGTATCGGCCGCACCGCCGAGCGCGCGTTCCATGTACCGCGCGACGTCGTCGACCAGCGTGTCCTTGCGCCGCACGACCTCGTCCGGCTCGAAACGCGGCCCCAGGCGCGCCCGGTATCGCAGCGGAAACTCGGGCAGGCGCCACAGCGGCCAGCCCTTGCCGAGGAACCGGGTATTGGTGTCGATGATCACCGTCTGCACCGGCGCGCCGGCGCGCCGCGCGATCAGCGCGAACGCGCCGGTCAGCGGCCCGATCGGCTGGCGCACGCTGCGCGTGCCCTCGGGAAAGATCAGCAATTGCCGGCCCTCGCCGACGGCCTCGACCGACGCGCGCACCATCGTCACCGTGCAGTCGTTGCGGATGTACCCGCACATGCGCGCGCCGAGCCCGAACAGCAGGTTGCTGCCGACCGAGGCCTTCATGATGCAGGCCAGGTCGGGCAGGCGCGAGATCACGAGGAACGCATCGATCAGGCTCGGATGGTTCGGCGCGATGACCAGCGACGACTGGCCGCGCAGCGACTCGATCGCCGCCAGGTCCAGCTCGACCAGACCGGCCCGCTCGACGTGCGCGAGGTAGGTCGAGAACAGTCGCGTCGCGCGCGCGCGCACGTACGGCGCGCGCTGCTCGACCGGCATCCAGCGCGTGCGCAGCCAGGAGCTGACCGTCACCCAGACGACCATCATCACCAGGCGCAGCATCGCGCCGGCTAGTCGCGCATAGTCGCGCAGCATTGTCAGTCGCCCGCGCGCACGGACCGGCGGCGGCGGTGGGAGCGCTCCCGCGGCCGCCGCCGCCGCGTCGCAGGCGGGCGCCGTCGACGCGGGCGCCGATGCCGGGCGGGTCGCCGAAGCGGCCAGCGGCGACTGCGCGTTCGAACCGACCTCGATCACGCGGCGCCCTCCGATGCGCTCGCCCGCGGCTCGGCGTCGAAGATCCAGCCGTCCTCGATCCGTGCGAGGCCCTGAGCGACCAGCTCGTCGACCGCGCGCTCGAGCGCCTCGCGGCCCGGCAGCCCGACCTGGCCGGCCGCGTCGGCGATGATCCGCGCCGATTCGGCCAGCGGTCCGAGCGCCGAGCACGGCATCCGCTCGCGATCGAGCAGCATGAACTTGACCAGCACCTTGATCGCGTTGCGCGCATTGCGCCGCGCGTCGCCGCGCATCGCCGCGAGCCGGCCGTCGGCGACCGCCAGCGCCGCCGCCACGTCGTCGAACACCGGTCCGTGGCCCGGCAGCACCAGGTCGACCGGCAGCCCACGGATCAGGTCCAGCACCGCCTGCTGCTCGTCGAAGCCCGGCTCGTCGGACAGCTCCGGAAAGATCACGCCGAAGCCGTTGCGCCACAACGCATCGGCCGAGATCAGCAGCCGCGCGTCCGCGCAGTGAAAAATCAGCGAGTGCGGGTGATGTCCGGGCGCCGCCAGCGCGCGCCAGCGCATCCCGCCCATCGTCAGCGACTGGCCGGGCACGATCCGGCCGGCCACCGCGAAGCGCGGGCAGCGCTGGCCGGTCGCGCGGAACGTCAGCGCGTCCTCGTCCCACGCGCTGGCCGCCGCGTATTCGGCCTGCGGGACGTAGATCGGGCAGCCGAACGCGTCGGCGATCGCCGCGTTGCCGCCGCAGTGATCCGAATGCAGGTGCGTGTTGATCAGCCTGGCGAGCGGCCGGCCGTCCAGCGCCGCGCGCACGCGCTCGACGGTGTCGGCCGCGTGCTTGACATAGCCGCTGTCGATCAGCGTCGCGCCGCCGTCGTCATCGAGCAGCACGATCTGGTTGCACGACAGCCAGTCGCGCTGGATGAAGCGCACCGAGGCCGGCAGGCGTTCGACCGGCGCCGCGCCATGCGATCCGGTGCTCATCGCCGCTCCCATACGCCGGCGTAGAAACGCGCGATGTCCTGGAACGCGCGATCGAGCGCCTCGTTGCCGCTGTGGACCGCCTTGATCGGCCCCTGGCCGGTCACGAGCATCAGCCGCGCCGACAACGGCCAGCGCACGAAGCGCGCGCGCGAGATCTCGTGCCACCGGTACTGCCTGGGAAACAGACCATCCTGGCGAATGCCCTGCCGGTCGATCGTCGTCTTGCCGGTGACGATGAACCAGCCGCTGGCGACGACGACGACGAACGCCGATCCGATCAGGGCCAGCACCGGCGCCGCCACATCGTGCCGCCACAACACCCATCCGCCGTACAGCAGCAGTCCGACGATCAGCTTGATCGTCAGCAGCCGCGTGAACGGACGGTACGCGGGTCCGCTGACCGGCTGTTCGAACTGGCGCTCGGGCAGCAATGCCGTCATCCGGGAAATCCTGCTCGAAAGGCGGCACTCGGCGCGGGGCTCAGGCGGCGACCGCCGCGGCGTCGCGCATCCTGGTGGCCAACGCGTTGCCGGCGCGCGAACCGCTCGGGCGGCCGAGGAACTCGGAGATCCACTGCCCGGCCATTACCAGCTTGGGCAGGTCGATGCCGGTCTCGATGCCCAGCCCGTGCAGCATGTAGACGACGTCCTCGGTCGCGACGTTGCCGGTCGCGCCCTTCGCGTACGGACAGCCGCCCAGGCCGGCAACCGACGCGTCGAAGCGATGCATGCCGATCTGCAGGCACGCGTAGACGTTGGCCAGCGCCTGCCCGTAGGTATCGTGGAAGTGGCCGGAAATCTGCTCGAGCGGATACTCGCGCGCGGCCGCCTCGATCACGCGCGTGACCTGCGATGGCGTGCCCACGCCGATCGTGTCGGCGATGCCGATCTCGTCGCAGCCCAGATCGCGCAGCCGCTGCACGACGTCGACGACCGCGCTGACCGGCACATCGCCCTGATAAGGACAGCCGAACGCCGTCGACACCGCCGCGCGCAGCCACAACCCGTTGGCCCGGGCGGCCTCGGCGACCGGCCGGAAGCGTTCGATGCTCTCGGCGATCGAACAATCGATGTTGCGCTGGGAAAACGCCTCGCTGGCCGCGCCGAAGATCACGACCTCGGTCGCGCCGGCGTCCAGCGCGGCGTCGAAGCCCTTCATGTTCGGCGTCAGCACCGCGATGCGCTTGCCCTGCCTGCGCACGCCCAGCGGCCCGCCCAGCGGCGGCATCACGCGCGCCATGACCTCGCGCGCGTCGGCCATCTGCGGAATCTTGCGCGGCGACACGAAGGACGTCACCTCGAGACTGCTGACGCCGGCGTCGAGCAGGCGCTCGCACAGACCGACCTTGACGCCGACCGGAACCAGCGACTTTTCGTTCTGCAGCCCGTCGCGCGGGCCGACTTCAGTCATGTAAACAAACTTGGGCAAGGTCATTTCGGTCTCCTTCCGGGACGCGCGCGACGACCGCGCATCCGCGCGATCGGTCACCATCGCGCCAGGCACGCAAGCGGCCGGGGCGACGGCCGAAGTGTATCAGCCGCCCCGACCCGTTCCGTCGACACCAGTGTCGGGGGGCCGCGCCCGCGGCGTCAACCTATCCCAAAGGCGAAGTCACCGCCATCGCCCGCACCGAAAGTCCGGGTCGCCGGCGTCAGACATCCTGACCGGCGTAGCCGGCGTACGAGTGCTTGAGCGTCGCGTGGTTCAGCAGCATCTCGGCCTTCAGCGTGCTGCCGGTGGCGTCATACACGCGCGACAGCACCCAGTACGACTCGGTGCGCTTGCTCTCGGACAATGCGACGATCTCGCGGCGGATCAGGTAGTCCTCGCCGACGAACAGCGGCCCGTCGATCATCCGGATCTGCAGGTCGGCGAACAGCCCGACCGCCGGCCCCTTGACCGGGAACTTCGCTTCCTTGTTCGTGTATTCGACCAGCACGCTGACCATCTCGAGCGGAATGATCGCGCGTCCCCACGGCGAAGCGGCCGGATCCGAATACCACGGCGAATTCTCGGTGATGCACGCCAGCTTCTGGTTCAGCGAGAACGGATACAGCGCCCCCATGTTCTGATCCGGATCCATCCGTACCTTCTCGTCGACGGCGCCTTTCATGCCGACGTGCAGATCGGCCAGGATCAGCAGCTTCTCGGGCGGCCGCAGCTTGGCCATCCGCTGGTCGAGCAGCGTCGGGCCGTCGTCCGGACCGATGCTGGCGCTGGCCTCGAGCACCGGCAGCCCGTCGGCGCGTTCGGCCCAGACCCGCGTCGACTTCGCGCCCGGCGGCGGCACCTGCGCGAACGCCCGCACCTCGTCGCCCTCGACCATCATGTTCAGGTAGTGGGCCGACAGGCAGCCGCGCTCGTACCAGGCCTTGCCCCACAGGTGATCGAGCAGCGGCACGAACTGGCTGAAGTGCGTCGGCCCTTCGATCGGGCCGGCCTTGAAGCCGAGCTTCTCGGCCATCTCGTCATCGTGGATCGAGACATGGCCGCCGTACTCCTGCTCGGCCAGCATCTGGCGGGGTTTGCGCAGCGGGCCGCTCAACACCAGCGGCGTATCGAAACTCATCGTGTCTGTCTCCTCGGTCGTCGATGATCAATGGAGGCCGGGCCCGCGCGCCGGTCCGCGCCAGCGGCCAGGCCTGGCCGGGCCCACCGGGTCTCAGCCGTAGCGCAGCGACCCGTCCTCCAGGTCGGCCACCGGCAGCTCGTTCCGCTCGGTGTAGTAGTCCTGGTTGAAGATCCACGGCTCGCGGTCGCTCTGGCGCGGCATGATCGCGATGTTGCGCGTGATGTAGCCCGGGTTGAAGTTGTCCGGCGTGATGAACGGCAGCGCCGGCATGCCCTGGTCCTCGGGGCGCGGCTGCGGCACGACCGTCGTCGCGCCGCGGGCGTCCATGTGCTTGAGCAGCCGGCAGACGAACTCGGCGATCATGTCGGCCCGCAGGGTCCAGCTCGACCGGAAGTAGCCGAACACCCAGGCCATGTTCGGCACGCCCGAGAACATCAGGCCGCGCCAGGCCCAGCAGTCGGCGAAATTCAGCGGCTTGCCGTCGACCGTGAACCGGATGTCGCCGAGCGGCGCCAGATCGAAGCCGGTGGCGGTCACGATCAGGTCGGCCTCCAGCTCCTGGCCGGACTCGAGCAGGATCCCCTTCTCGGTGAACGTGTCGATGCGGTCGGTGACGACCGAGGCCTTGCCCGAACGGATCGCCTTGAACAGGTCGCCGTCCGGGATCAGCGCCAGGCGCTGCTGCCACGGCCGGTAGCGAGGGTTGAAGTGCGTATCGACGTCGTAGTCGTCGCCGAGTTCGGCGCGCGCCGCGTCCATCAGGTCCTTGCGCAGCCCCTCCGGATCGTTGAACGCGCGCTCGGTCAGCCGCCGCCCGTCGAGCAGGATGCGCCGCCGCACGATCTCGTGCACCCACTCCTCGGGCAGGTCCAGTTCGCGCAGCGAATCGGCGAGCTCGTTGCGATTGGGCCGCGCGAAGAAGAACGTCGGCGAACGCTGCAGCATCGTCACGTGTGCGGCGTCGCGCGCGATGGCCGGCACGATCGTCGCGGCGGTCGCGCCCGAACCGATGACGATCACGCGCTTGCCGCGGTAGTCGAGGTCCTCGGGCCAGGCCTGCGGATGCACGATCGTGCCCGCGAAGCGCTTCATGCCGGTCCACTCGGGCGTATACGGTTTCTCGTGCCGGTAATAGCCCTGGCACATCCACAGGAAGTCGCAGGTGAACGTCAGCGTCTGGCCGGTGTCGCGCCGGCGCACGGTCAGCGTCCACCGCTTGTCGCTGCTGGACCAGACCGCGTCGCGCACCTCGTGCTGGTAGCGGACGTGCCGGCGGATGTCCTGCTCGTCGAGCACCTCGTCCAGGTACTTGAGGATCTGCTCGGCCGACGCGATCGGGGCGCCGGACCACGGCTTCCACTTGTAGCCGAACGTGTACAGGTCGCTGTCAGAACGGATGCCCGGATACTTGTGCGTGCGCCAGGTGCCGCCGAAATCGGCCTGCGTCTCGAGCAGCGTGAACGTGCGTCCGGGGCATTCCCGCTGCAGGTAGTACGCCGCATCGATACCCGAGATGCCGGCGCCGACGATCAGCACGTCGAAATGCCCGGCCGTCTGGGCCGCGGGCGGGGCGGTGGGGGCCACGGTCGTGGTCATCCGCGAGTCTCCTTCAGATCGGTACGTCGTTGTCCTGCCGCAGTGCGGCATCCTGCACCGATCCTAGCACGGCCCCCGGGAGCGCTCCCCGGCCGAGGTCGAGCGCCGATGACGGCGCCCGGCCCGGGGCAACAGCCTCTCAGCCGGCCGACTTGCGGGGCGGCTTGCTCTGCGCCCGGGCGCGCGGGCGGGCCGCGCCCTCTGCGACCGCCCGTACGCGCGGCGTCGCGGCGGCGGCGGCCGCCTCGGCCACGACTTCGGCGGCCGGCTCGGCGACAGGCTGAGCCAGTTCGACCGGCTTGGACTTGGCGCCGGTATCGGCGTCATCGGACGCCGGCTTGGCGGCCTTCGACGGCTTGGCGGCCGGCGCCTGCTCCGGCTGCGCCTTCTCGCTCTTCGCGCGCGCTTTCTCGCGCTCGGCGGCCAGCGCCTCGATCTCCTTCAGCGCGTCGCGCAGATAGCCGATCAGCTCGCGCGATTCGTCCTGCGACACCACGCGCCGGCACGCGGTCAGCCCGAACTCGAGCTTGCCGTCGTAGCTCTGCACGGTCATGTTCAGCGCGGTGCTGTGATACGGGATCGACACCGGGTAGTAATGCAGCATCCTGGCGCCGGCCATGTACAGCGTCGCCGGGATACCTGGCACGTTCGAGATCGTCACGTTGGCGCCGGCCGGCAGCCGCGAGGCCACGTCGGGATGCCCGAGCAGCGACGCCATCCCGGTCATCAGCCACGGCGAGCCCGTCATCGGCATGTCGACGCCCATGATCGGCTTGAACTCGGCGACGACCGCCTTGGCCGCCTCGGACGACGCGTGGATCGCATCGAAGCGCTCGCCCGGATCGGCGATCTCGGTGGCCAGGTCGACGCGGATCGCCGACGACTGGTTGTTCATCGAATCGTCGCCCTGCGAACGGAAGCTGACCGGCACCATCGCGATCAGCGGCGCCTTGGGCAGCAGATCGCGTTCGAGCAGGAAGCGGCGCAGCGCGCTGCTGCACATCGCCATCACGACGCTGTTGACCGTGCCGCCGGCGCGCTTGCCCAGCGCCTTGATCTCGGCCAGCGACAGCGTCAGCGTCGTGTACGAGCGCTGGTTCGTGATCGACGTGTTGAAGATCGTCTTCGGCGCCAGACCCAGGTCCAGGCGGCGCTGGCCCGGCTCGTACTTGCGGTTGCGCATGATGCGCGCGGCCGTGTCCATCGCCTTGATCGCCTGCGGCAGCACGCTGCTCAGACGCTGGTATTGCTGCAGGCCGTTGCTGATCGCCGCCTGCAGCAGCTCGGCCGTGCCCAGGTGATAGCCTTCGCGCCGTTTGGCGCGGCGGCGCGGCGGCGGCACCTCGCGCACTTCGGGCGTCAGGTCGTAGAACACCTTGGCCATCTCGACGCCGGCCTTGCCGTCGATGCCGCTGTGGTGCGCCTTCGTGTAATAGCCGACCAGCCCGTTCTCGAGCCCGTCGATCACGTAGACCTCCCAAAGCGGCCGGCTGCGGTCGAGCAGGCTCGAATGCAGCCGCGCGACCAGTTGCTCGAGCTGCGCCATCGTGCCCGGCCTGCGCAGCGTCAGGTAGCGCACGTGGTAGTCGAGGTCGATATCGTCGTCCTCGATCCACACCGGCTCGGCCAGCTCGAACGGCATCGACGCCAGCTTGCGCACGAACATGCTGCACAGGTGCAGGCGCTTGCTGATCAGCTCCTTGACGTCCTCGTAGTAGTCGCCCTTATAGCCTTCGGGCAGTTGGAACAGCATCAGACTGCCGACGTGCATCGGCGTCTCGGGCGTTTCGAAGTGCAGGAAAGCCGCGTCCAGGCTGGTCAGGTGTTGCATCGTCTCGTCTCCGTTTCTGGTGATCGGTATGGCCGCCGAGCGCCGCTCAGCGCGGCGTCAACAGCTTCTGCATTTCAGCGAAATTCTGCTGCATGCGCTCCTGCACGGTCTTCCAGACCTCGGTCCGCGTGCGGGCCTCGATCTGGCCCAGCTCGCGCAGGTCGGCGATCGCCTTGGCCATGCCCTGCTGGAGCTGCTCGGCCTGTTCGGTCAGGCCCTTGCCGCCGTTGGCGCGCACCGCTTCCTGCCACTGCGAGATCGACTCGGTCAGGATCTCGTCGCGCCGCGCCACCAGCGAACGGATGCCGTCGTACGCCTGGCGCGTCGCCTGCGCCAACGCCTCCAGGTCCTTGCGCTGCGTATCGAGCAGCGCCTGCAGATCCACCGCCGGCATGCGGAACTGCTCGAACATCCTGGTCAGATCACCCAATGCCGCCTCGTTGGGATTGGCTTTTTGCATCGATCGCATGAGGAATTCCTGTCTCTGTTCATACCGTTGGCACGGATCCCGGCGGCGCCTCGACGTGCCGCCCGGCCGGCCCGGCAGCGTAACCGCGCGGCTGGGGGCCGAGGAATGTTCGGCCCGCCCGTCCGATGGTTCATTGCGGACAACCCGCTGACAGCATACTTAGCGTTCGCGAAAATCGGAAGGGTTCCGACCCGTCCATCGCAGGAACGCGTGCCGGAAATTGGCCGCGTCGCTGTACCCCAATTTGGCGGCGATCTGCTCGTGCTTCATCGTCGTCGTACGCAGATAGGTCAGCGCCAACTGCTTGCGCACCTCGGCGACGATGGTCCGGAACGACGTATTCTCGGCTTCGAGCCGGCGCCGCAGCGTACGCACGTTCATCGACAAGCGCCGGGCCACCTCATCGATGCAGGGAAATCCCTCGTCGCGTTCGAGCAGCAGCCGCCGCACGTCGGCCGCCACGCCGACGCTGCCGGACATCTCGGCGAGCCGGCGTTCGCAGGTCTCGCGCACGGCCGCGTGGGTGGCCGGATCCGAGTACGCCATCGGCCGCTCCATCATCGCGTTGCCGTGGCGGAACTCGTTGCGCGGCTGGCCGACGAGGGCCGGACAGCCGAAGAAGTCCTCGTAGCGTCGAACCAGGCCCGGCCGTTCATAAGCGACGCGCACCTGGTCGACGCGAGCGTCGACGCCGTACAGATTCGACAGCATGGTCAGGTGGCTGGCCAGATGGAATTCGACGGCAGCCCGGTACAGCGGATCGTCGGGGTCTTCCCAGAAGATCGGATCGTAGACCCAGACCGCCGTGCCGCCCTCTTGCTCGAGGCGCAGGCGGCTCAGCGGCCCGACGAGCCGGCCGAAGCGGATCGCCCGATCGGCCGCGGCCTCGTGCGAGGGGCTGCTGATCACCGTGTAGCCGACGACGCCATAAGCGGCGAAATGCATGCGCCGGCCGGCCTGCAGGATCAGATCGGAGTCGCCGGCGATCTGCACCGCGTTGTGCCAGACCGCGAGAATCTGCCGGTACGACAGCTTCACCAGCGGATCGTCGAGCCGGGCCGGATCGAGATCGCTGCCATCCAGTATCCGCGCCGGCCTGAAGCCCGCCTCGCGAAGCACTTCGACCAGCGCGGCGACGATCCGCGTCGGATAGACCGACTGATCCAGATTCGGCTTATTACCGCGCGTCATCGCCAATACCCTGTCCGGTCGAGACCGCGCGGGGCGCGCGTCCGTCCGGCATCTCCTTGCTTACTTAGCGCCCCGGGCCGATGCCCCGGGGCTGGGTCGACTGTAGCATCATGCCCGGCGGGCGCCAACACTCAGCCCAGGCGAGCCGGCTCAGGGAATACGAGCGGACCGAACGTGCCGCGGTCGAACGGCTTCCACTGCCCTTCGGGCTGCGCCAGGCGATCGGCGATCGCGTACAGCACGGCCGGATGCGCGCCCAGGCCCGTATGGCTGGCGACGACCTCGATGTTCTCGGTCTTCGGGCCGGCCTTCTCGATGCTGCACTGCCATGCGACGACGCCGTCGGTGCGGCTGTAGATCGACGTGGTCGGCACTATAGGGGTCTGGTGCACGACCTCGAGACGCTGCGGATCGTTGGCCCTGCGGCCGCTGACCCGCTCGTAGATGCGCCAGGCGTTGGTCGCGCGCGGCGAACCGGCGACCGGGCTGCCCAGCGAGATCACGTCGCGCACCCACTCCGGATGCTGCAGGCCCAGCATCCGCGCATAGATGCCGCCCAGGCTCCAGCCGACCAGGCTGACCTTGCGGCCGCTTTCCTGGTACAGGTGGCGCAGCTTGGCGACCATGCCCTCTTCGATGCCCGGACGCGGGCCGAGGTTGCGGCCCAGGCCCCAGCCGTGCGCGCGATAGCCGCGCGTGCGCAGGAACAGCCGCAGCAGGTGCGTCGAATGGTCGTCGGCGAGCAGGCCCGGCAGGACCAGCACGCGCTGTCCATCGCCGCGCGGCGCCAATCGCTGCAGCGAGGGCCAGGCGGCGATGCCCGCCAGGTGCTCCCAGACGGCGCGGAACTCGCCGAGCACCAGCAGGCGCGACGGCGGCTTGATCGTTTTGATTTCGGTGGCGTGCATCGATGATCCTTTTGTATGAGGAGGAGGTCTTGGATCAGGCACCGCCGATGGCGGCGCGGATCAGCGCAGATACTTGCTGCGCAGATAGTCCAGATAGGTATGTGCGTCGCTGGACACGTACGGAGAAAACAGCGTCAGCGTGTAGAACGCCGCCAGGCCCGGATCGGCCGACTTCTGCGGTGGCCGCCCGGGCACCAGCCGCTCGAACGACAGCCAGCAGGTGGTCGTGAACACGAGCTGCAGCGCCAGGATCCGCGCCTGCTCGTCGCTGGCCTTCATCACGCCGGCGGCCACCAGGCCTTCGCACAAGGCCTGCGCGGCGACCAGGTTGCTGGCCGTCAGTTCCTGCGAGCGGCGGCCCAGCGCCGGATACTCGACGCTCAGGTACGGCATGTCGCGGTAGATGAACTGGTATTCGCTGATCGCCTCGAACCGCAGGTGCAGCGACAGCCACAGGTCATCGATCGCGCCGATGTCCTCGTAGGCGGCGTCCAATTCTTCGAGCCGCTGCGCGAAGCGCGAGAACAGCCGCTCGACGAGCGCCTGCTTGGTCTTGAAGTGGTAGTGCAGATTGCCCGAGCTGATGCCCAGCTCGGCGGCGATCTTCTGCGTCGACACCGCGGCCAGCCCATGCGCGTTGAACATGGTCAGGCTGGTCTGCAGGATGCGGTCTCTTGTCGTCGGAATCGTCACGGCGAAGCGGGTCGGCTCATTCGGGTGATGCCGACCGCTTGCGTGCGGGAATCCTCGTGCGGGCGGGCGAAGCGGGCCTTGCACCCGCCGCCTTGCCGGAAACCGCCTTGGCCGCGCCCGTTGCGGGCGTCGGCTCGTCGGGCGCGCGCTTCTTCGCGGCGCGCGGCGACGCATCGGCGCGGCCGTCGTCGGCCGCCCGTTCCAGCGACTGTGCCCGCGCCTGCCAGTGCTCGACCAGTTCGCGCAGATGCCCGATCTCGTCGCGCATCGCCTGCAATTCGTCGGCGCCCGGATAGCCGAGGCGCTGCAACGCGGCAGCGACCCGTTGGTCCAGCACGTCCTCGAACTTGCGCAGGCCGAAGCTGTCGAATCCGCCCAGGCCCAGCGTCGGCATCAGCCGCGGGGCGGCGGCCGGGCGCTGGATGCCCAGCAGGCGCTCGATCATGTCGGTGTGATGCCGCACGACGTCGTTGCGGACGTTGTCCAGCGCCGTCAGTCCGGCACGCAGCAGATCGTCGGGGCGATCGGCGCAACCGGACGGGCCGGAGCCGGCGGGCGAACCGGCTTCATCGTCTGCGGACGCCCCAGGCGCCGCCGGAGCAGGACGGGACGTCAGCGAACGCCTGCGGGACGACATGGCCGGTGCGCCTGGGTTGCCGGGTGATTACTCGGCGCTGCGCGCGGCGCGGCGGGCCGGCTTGGCTTCGGCTTCGGCGTCAGCCTTGACTTCGGCCGAGGCTTCTTTCTCCGAACGGGCTTCGATCGACTTGGCGCCTTCGGCCACTTTGACAGCGATCTGCTCGGAGAACTTGGCTTGCGGCAGTTGCAGCGCAGCGAACATGTCCAGGATCGCGACCGCGCCGGTCTGCTCGACCTGGGTCACGCGCGACGCCAGACCTTCGATGCCACGCGTCTGCGCGCTGGCCAGCGAGTCGATCAGCGAGGAGACGCGATCGGTATCGGCCTTCAGGCGCGACGACAGGAATTCGCTGACTTTGTGCGACTTGCCTTCGAGCGGCGTGACGCCACGGTCGATCAGGCGCTGCGCGCCGTTGCGGTACGCGTTGACCAGCGAGCGGCCGGCTTCGTGATATTGGTCCACGACACGCAGGGCGATGGAGGAGAGTTCTTGCGTCGACATCGGCGAATCCTTTGAAAGAGAGAGGTGAACAAGTGATGGACGAATCATCACCTGTTCCCCCTAGACCGGAAAAGCCAGAATCGCCGGAAACCTAGAGTGTTCACTCTAATTTAGCTCAATCCGCCTCGAACTCCAGCAACTGATCGCCCTCGCCGACCTGGTCGCCGACCGCGTAGCGCAGCGCGACGACCTTGCCGTTGCCCGGTGCGCAGATCGAGTGCTCCATCTTCATCGCCTCCATCACGACCAGCGGCTGCCCGGTGACGACGCGAACGCCCGGCTCGACCAGCAGCGCGATGACCTTGCCCGGCATCGGTGCCGTCAGGCGGCCGCCTTCGCTGGCCGCATCGCCCGCATGCGCGAGCACGCTCTCGTAGTGCAGCGCGTGGTGCTCGCCTGCCGAGAACAGGTGCAGGGTCTCGCCGGCCAGGACCGTGGTCGCCGCGAAAGCGCGGCCGCCGATCAGACCGGTCAGCCGCGCGCCGTCGCGCGCCAGCGCCGTGACGTCGATCGCATCGGCGGCTCCATCGGCGTTGCCGTTGCTGCTGCCGTTGCTGCTGCCGTTGCTGCTGCCGTTGCTGCTGCCGTTGCTGCTGCCGTTGCTGCTGCCGTTGCTGCTGCCGTTGCTGCTGCCGTTGCTGCTGCCGTTGCTGCTGCCGTTGCTGCTGCCGGCGCCGACGCCGCTGCCGCCGTCATCGGCGCCGGCAACCGGCGTCACGCGATAACCGCCGCCGGGCAGATAGGCGACGTCGACCTCGCCGATCGCCTTGCCGGCGCCGAACGCCAGTCGCCGCAGCAACGGCCCGCCGATCCGGAAACCGCTGGTCGTCGACCACGGATCGCGATCGCGCGGGTCGACGGCCGCCGACTCGGCGCTCAGCACGGCCGCCGCGGCCAGCGCCATCGTCGCCAGCGCGGGCGCGCCGCCGGCCGGCGGCAGCAGCACCGCCTTCTCGCGCTCGATCAGCGCGGTGTCCAGGTCGGCGGTCGCGAACGCCCCGCAGCGCACGAGCCTGCCCAGGAACGCCACGTTCGTCGCCGGCCCGACCGCCTCGCAGCGCGCGAGCGCCAGCGACATCCGGTTCAGCGCCTGCGCGCGATCGACGCCCCAGACGATCAGCTTGGCGATCATCGGATCGTAGAACGGCGAGATCGTGTCGCCTTCGCGCACGCCGCTGTCGATGCGCACGGCGGCCGGCTGACCGGCGACCTCGCCGCCCTCGTGCGTGAAGGTCGCGGCCGGCGGCATCGCCAGCCGCAGCAGCCGGCCCGTCGACGGCAGGAAGCCCTTGTCCGGGTTCTCGGCGTAGATGCGCGCCTCGATCGCGTGCCCGTCGATGCGCAGATCCGACTGCCGCAGCGGCAGCGGCTGACCGTCGGCGACGCGAAGCTGCCATTCGACCAGGTCCTGCCCGGTGATCATCTCGGTCACCGGGTGCTCGACCTGCAGCCGCGTATTCATCTCCATGAAGAAGAACTCGCCCGACGGATCGGCGATGAACTCGACCGTGCCGGCGCCGACGTAGCCGACCGCGCGCGCGGCCGCCACCGCCGCCTCGCCCATCGCGCGGCGGCGTTCGTCGGTCATGCCGGGCGCGGGCGCCTCTTCGATGACCTTCTGGTGCCGGCGCTGGACCGAGCAGTCGCGCTCGAACAGATGCACGAGGTTGCCGTGCGTGTCGCCGAACACCTGGATCTCGATGTGACGCGGCCGCGTCACGTAGCGCTCGATCAGCACCGCGTCGTCGCCGAAACTGTTGCGCGCCTCGCGCTGGCACGAAGCCAGCGCGGCGTCGAACTGGTCGGCCCGCTCGACCGCGCGCATCCCCTTGCCGCCGCCGCCGGCGCTGGCCTTGATCAGCACCGGATAACCGATGCGATCGGCCTCGCTGCGCAGCAGCGCCGGATCCTGGTCGGCGCAGTGATAGCCGGGCACCAGCGGCACGCCGGCCTGCTGCATCAGGCGCTTGGATTCGGCCTTGAGCCCCATCGCGCGGATCGCCGACGGCGGCGGACCGATGAAGACCAGGCCCGCGTCGGCGACCGCCTGCGCGAACGCTTCGTTCTCG
Source organism: Burkholderiaceae bacterium (assembly GCA_047601745.1). Lineage (GTDB taxonomy): Bacteria > Pseudomonadota > Gammaproteobacteria > Burkholderiales > Burkholderiaceae_E > JAKPAM01. Next base: position 780,610 of record JASGIS010000001.1, read on the forward strand.
GACAGGAAACCATAACCCGGGTGGATCGCCTGCGCGCCCGAGCGCCGTGCGATCTCCAGGATCAGGTCGGCGCGCAGGTACGACTCGCGCACCGGCGCCGGGCCCAGCCGCCAGGCTTCGTCGCAGGCGGCCACGTGCCGCGAACGCGCATCGGCGTCCGAATAGACGGCCACGGTGCGGATGCCGAGGCGCCGCGCGGTGGCGGCGACGCGGCAGGCGATCTCGCCGCGGTTGGCGATCAGGATCTTGCTGAACATGGTCATTGCACCCAGGCCGGCTTGCGTTTGCCCAGGAAAGCGGCGATGCCTTCCTGCGCCTCGTCGGTCGCGCGCGAGGCCGCGATCCGCGCCGCCGTCTCGTCGGTCAACGCATCGTCGATGACCCGGCCCGCCATGTCGCGGACCAGGCGCTTGCACTCGCCGAGCGCGGTCGGGCCGCCCTGCAGCAGATGGCCGACGATCGCGCCGAGCCTGGCGTCGAGTTCGTCGGGCTGCGCCAGTACGGTCACCATGCCGATGCGCCAGGCCTCGGCGGCGTCGAAGACCTCGGCGGTCAGGAAATAGCGGCGCGCGTGCGACTCGCCCATCTTGCGGATCACATAAGGACTGATCATCGCCGGAATCAGGCCGAGCTTGGCCTCGGACAGGCAGAACTTCGCGTCGGTGCTGGTCACCGCGATGTCGCAGGCGGTCACCAGCCCCATGCCGCCGGCGAAGGCCGGGCCGTGCACGCGCGCGACCGTCGGCTTCGGACTTTCGTACAGCCTGCGCAGCACGCCGGCGAGCACGCCCGAATCCCTGCGCGATTCCTCGGGCGACATCTCGCGCCCCTTCTTCATCCAGTTCAGGTCCGCGCCGGCGCAGAAGGCCTTGCCGCGCCCGGCCAGCACGATCAGGCGCGCCGCCGGATCGGCGATCGCCTGCTCGATCGCCCGCGTCAGCTCGGCCAGCATTTCGTCGTTCATCGCGTTGCGCAGATCGGGGCGGTTCAGCCAGATCGTCGCCACGCCACCGGCCACGTCGGCCTCGATCGTTCGATAAGTCATGGTCTCCTCACGGGAACAGATGCGTCGGATGCGGGATGCGTGCGTCAGATGCGGAACACGCCGAAGCGCGTGTCGGGAATCGGCTGGTTCAGCGCGGCCGACAGGCCCAGCGCCAATACCATCCGCGTGTCGGCCGGATCGATGACGCCGTCGTCCCAGAGCCGCGCCGTCGCGTAATAAGGATCGCCCTGCCGCTCGTACTGCGCGAGGATCGGCGCCTTGAACGCCGCCTCCTCGTCGGCGCTCCAGGTCTGCCCGCGCGCCTCCATGCCGTCGCGCCGCACGGTCGCCAGCACCGAGGCCGCCTGCTCGCCGCCCATCACGCTGATCCGCGCGTTCGGCCACATCCACAGGAAGCGCGGCGAATACGCGCGGCCGCACATGCCGTAGTTGCCGGCGCCGAACGAACCGCCGATGATCACCGTGAACTTGGGCACCTGCGCGCAGGCCACCGCGGTGACCAGCTTGGCGCCGTGCCGGGCGATGCCCTCGTTCTCGTACTTGCGCCCGACCATGAAGCCGCTGATGTTCTGCAGGAAGATCAACGGAATCCTGCGCTGGCAGCACAGCTCGATGAAGTGCGCGCCCTTGTTCGCCGATTCCGAGAACAGGATGCCGTTGTTGGCGACGATGCCCACCGGCATCCCCCACAAGCGCGCGAACGCGCAGACCAGCGTCGTGCCGTAGCGGGCCTTGAACTCGTCGAAGACCGAACCGTCGACGATCCGCGCGATGACCTCGCGCACGTCATAAGGCTTGCGCGTATCGGTCGGGATGACGCCGTACAGCTCGTCGGCCGCGTACTTCGGCTCGACCGGCTCGATGACGTCGAGCTGCGGCGCCTTGACGCGGTTCAGGTTGGCGACGATGCGCCGGGCGATCGCCAGCGCGTGCGCGTCGTTCTGCGCCAGGTGATCGGCGACGCCGGACAGCCGCGTGTGCACGTCGCCGCCGCCCAGGTCCTCGGCGCTGACCACCTCGCCGGTGGCGGCCTTGACCAGCGGCGGGCCGCCCAGAAAGATCGTGCCCTGCTCCTTGACGATGACCGCCTCGTCGCTCATCGCCGGCACGTAGGCGCCGCCCGCCGTGCACGATCCCATGACCACCGCGATCTGCGGGATCCCGTCGGCCGACAGCGTCGCCTGGTTGTAGAAGATGCGCCCGAAGTGCTCGCGGTCCGGAAACACCTCGTCCTGGTTCGGCAGGTTGGCGCCGCCCGAATCGACCAGGTACACGCAGGGCAGCCGGTTCTCGCGCGCCACCTCCTGCGCGCGCAGGTGCTTCTTGACCGTGATCGGGTAGTACGTGCCGCCTTTGACCGTCGCGTCGTTGCACACGATCACGCATTCGACGCCCGACACGCGGCCGATGCCGGTGATGATGCCGGCGCACGGCGCGTCGTCGTCGTACATCCCGTAAGCGGCCAGCGGCGACAGTTCGAGGAACGGCGTGCCCGGATCGAGCAGTTGCAGCACGCGGTCGCGCGGCAGCAGCTTGCCGCGCGAGACGTGGCGGTCGCGCGCCGCGGCGCCGCCGCCCTGCGCGGCCGATTCGATCCGCGACTTCAGTTGCGCGACCAGCTCGCGCATCGCGCTCGCGTTGGCGGTGAACTGCGGATCGCGCAGATTCAGGCGGCTTTCGAAGGACATCGATGGGTCTCCGGTCGGGCTCGTCGGTGCCGGCTTCGTTGCCGGGCCGAGCCCTGCTTGGTCGGGACGCGTCAACGCGTCGGGGTTGATCGGGATTGTCGGCGAGTCGGCGGATCCGCACCAGCCGTGCCAGCCGCACCAGCCGTGCCAGCCGCACCAACTGCACCAGCCGCACCGGTGCCGGTGCCCGTGCCAGCGCCGGCGCCGGCGCATTGCAGCACCAGTTGCGTATGCGCGGCGATCAGCGCCGATTCGCCGAGCCGTCCGCCCGGGCAATACCAGGCACCGACGCCGGTCAGCATCGCCAGGATCGCGTATGCGGCGAGCTTCACGTCGGGCACGCGAACGACGCCGGCACGCTCGCCGTCGCGCAGGATGTCGATCAGCACCTGCTCGTACCGACGCCGCAGTGCGACGACGGTCGCGTGGTCGTCGGGCGCGAGACTGCGCAGTTCGACATTCGACACGAAGACCGCCTTGCTGCGCAGCGTGTGGCTGCGGATGTGGAACGCGACGAAATCCTTCAGCGGCCGCAGCGGGTCGCCGGGTACCGGCGAGGGCGCGGCTTTCGCCCATGCCTCGAGCAGGTAATGCAGATGCTCGACCAGCAGCCCGACCAGCAGCGCCTCCTTGCTGGGGAAATAGCGATACAGCGAGCCGGCCTGCAGCCCGACGCGCTCGGCGAGCTGGCGCAGCGTCATCGCTTCGAAGCCGTGTCGCGCGATCAGCTCGATCGCCGCGTCACGGATCGCCTGCTCGGTCTTGCCGCCATCGGAACCGGTGCGTCGAGCCATCGGACAGAACCTGAGCGCCGGCCGCACAGATCGGCCGCGGGGTGGACGGTGGCCGCAGCATAACACGAAGAATCAAACGTTTGTTTTATTAATGCATCGCGGCCCGGACACGAACGCTTCTCCTCGATCCTTCTACGGAGTAGCCTCATTCGAATCGAGCATTGAACCCCCAGGCGCCTACCGTCATGCGGAACCCTCTCGAGACATTCTCGATCAGATCGCCTTTTGCGATCGTGACGCTCTTTGCCTTGATCGTGACATCGACGGCGTTCGTTCTGGAGGATTTATTCTGGTTCACGGCAATTTCCTCCTACTTTTTCTACTCGATTTATATAGCTCTCGCACCAATCCCCGAAGAAGCAAAAAAATGGACCTGGCTCAACAGCCGAAATTTCCAGCTCATTGCCTTTTCGATCCTTATCCTGATGTCGTACATGACGTCATCCATATTGCTCGCCACGCTCGCGCTGACGCATCTGCATCGACTGATCCATCGCTGGATGCGGGTCACTCCCATCTGAAGGCAGAGCTTCCTCTCCACGATAAGGGGGCGCCTTCGGAGCCCAAACGGAATCGCCTCGCTCGACCTCGTCCTGAAGAACGAGGCTTGCGCCGGGGCCCGTGGTCGATGCGCGGATACCCCCACCTCCAACGCCCGGGCGATAATGTCCGCCCTGACTAGAAAGAGGTGGAGCTCCCCATGAGAAGAGCAGCAATCGTCAAGCCGCTGCGCACGCCGGTCGGCACGTTCGGCGGCAGCCTGCGCCCGGTGTCCGTCGAACGCCTGGGCGGCGGGGTCGTCGAAGCGGTCGTCAAGGCCAGCGGCATCGATCCGGCGCGCATCGACGACGTCGTATTCGCGCAGTCGTACGCGAACAGCGAAGTTCCGTGCGTGGGCCGCTGGCTCGCGCTCGAGGCGGGCCTGCCGGTATCGGTGCCGGGCATGCAACTGGACCGCCGCTGCGGGGGCGGGCTGCAGGCGATCGCCACCGCCGCGATGATGGTGCAGTCGGGCGCGGCCGACGTCGTGCTGGCCGGCGGCGTCGAGAGCATGAGCAACATCGAGTACTACAGCACCGACATGCGCTGGGGCAGCCGCTCGGGCACGGTCAAGCTGCACGACCGGCTCGACCGCGGCCGCGAACGTTCACAGCCCGAGAAGCGCTTCGGCAAGATCTCCGGGATGATCGAAACCGCCGAGAACCTGGCGCGCGAATACAAGATCACGCGCGAGCAGGCCGACGAATACGCGGTCGTCAGCCACCAGCGCGCCGCCGCGGCCTGGGACGCGGGCCGCTTCGACGCCGAGGTCGTACCGGTCGTCGTCCCGCAGCGCAAGGGCGATCCGGTCACCGTCGCGCGCGACGAGGGCATCCGCCCCGGCACGACGATGGAGACGCTGGCCAGGCTCAAGCCGCTGATGGCCAACGGCATCGTGACGGCCGGCAACTCCAGCCAGCAGAACGACGCGGCCGCCGCGTGCCTGGTCGTCGCCGAGGACAAGCTCGCCGAGCTGAACCTCGAACCGATGGCGTACATGGTCGGCTGGGCCGCCGCCGGCTGCGAACCCGGCACGATGGGCATCGGCCCGGTGCCGGCCGTGCAGCGGCTGATGAGCCGCATCGGCCTGAAGCTCGATCAGATGGACCTGGTCGAGCTGAACGAAGCGTTCGCCTGCCAGGTGCTGGCCGTGCTGCAGGGCTGGGGCTGGAACGATCCGGCCCGCCTGAACGTCAACGGTTCGGGCATCTCGATCGGCCACCCGATCGGCGCCACCGGCGTGCGCATCCTGACGACGATGCTGCACGAACTGCAACGCCGCAAGGGCCGCTACGCGCTCGAGACGATGTGCGTCGGCGGCGGCCAGGGCGTGGCGGCCGTCTTCGAACGGGCCTGAGCCGCGACGGGTCGTCGGTGAAGCCGGCGGGGCTCTCCCCGGCGGTCTCCCGGGTGCCCGGGTGCGCCGGACCGACCGGATCGACGCGCACTGCGCATCGGGTAAAGTCGAGGACCATCGCCCACCCACCGAACGACAGGAGACCCCATGGAACTCAAAGGCAAGATCGCCGTCATCACCGGCGCGGCCAGCGGCATCGGCCGCGCGACCGCGCTGCGCTTCGCGCAGGAAGGCGCCGCCGGCGTCGTCGTCGCCGACCTGAACGCCGAGGGCCTGACGCCCGTCGCCGAGGCCGTCGGCGGCCTGGCCGTGCCCTGCGACGTCAGCAAGCCCGGCGACATCCAGAACCTGGTCGCCAAGGCGCGCGAACGCTACGGCCGCATCGACGTCTATTTCTCGAACGCCGGCGTCGTCATGCGCGGCGGCCTCGACGCGCCCGACGAGGTCTGGCGCAAGAACTTCGACATCCACGTGATGGCGCACGTCTGGGCCGCGCGCGAAGTCGCCGAGCCGATGATCGCGCAGGGCGGCGGTTATTTCCTGACGACCGCATCGGCGGCCGGCCTGCTGAACATCGTCGAGTCGGCCACTTATGGCGTCACCAAACACGCCACCGTCGCGTTCTCCGAGTGGCTGTCGATCGCTTATGGCAAGCGCGGCCTGCGCGTCTCGTGCCTGTGTCCGCAGGCGGTGATGACGAACATGTACAAGGGTGTCGGCGGCTCGGCGGGCGTCGACGGCGCGCTGTCGGCCGAACAGGTCGCCGGCGAGATCGTCGACGTGATGCGCGAGGAAACCTTCCTGGTGCTGCCGCACAAGAGCGTGCTCGGCTACATGCAGGGCAAGACCGCCAACTACGATCGTTGGCTCGGCGGCATGCGCAAGCTGTACGCCAAACACATGGAAAGCGAGCAGGGCTGAGCCCCGCGCGAACGCTCGCCCCGTCGTCCGACGGGGCCCCGCCTAGCGCCGCGTCGATCGGCATCTGCCCGACGCGCCGCCGCGGCGCGCCGCGTCACGCGAAGATCGCGACCGACTGGCGTCCCCACAGCACGAGGCGCCCGGCCTCGTCCCAGATCTCCATGTCCTGCATCGAATAGCCGTCGGCCGACTGCCGGCTGAACGCGCGCTGCAGGAACCATTGCCCGGTCGGCGCACCGTGCAGCAGGTCGAAGGTCCAGGTCACCGAGCTGACCGGCGCCGGCTTGTCGAAACACGCCATCGCGGCCGGCGGCAACAGATCGGCCAGCGCGACCATCGTGACCATCGGATCGACGCCCTGCGCGTCGTTGTGCCGCGTCCAGAACAGCAGCTCCGGCTCGCGCGCGCCGGATATCGGATACGCGCCGCCCGCCTTGCGGAACTCGAAATGGCTGGCGAAAGCCGGCGCCGCGCGTCGCTCGCGGTCGGTCATCGGCACATAAGCGTCGGGTCCCTGCACCGGCGGCCGCGTCGAGAAGTCGTGCGTGACGGCGCTGTCGCGCGGCCGCGCGAACACGAAGGCCGCGCGCACGGCCAGCGCACCGGACGACATGCCGTCGACCGACATCGACACGACCGACTTGCCCTGGCGCAGCACCTGCGGATGGAAGGTCAGCGCGCCGGAGGCCGGACCGATGAACGAGACCTGCGCCGACTTGAGCGCCGGCAGGTCCGCCGGCGCGTCGCGCAACGCGGCCTGCAGCGAGAGCGCGGTCATCAGGCCGCCGTAGACGGTGCGCCCCTGCAGCCAGTCGGCCGGCACGTCGAAGGCTTGGGCGGGGTCGAACCCGGCGATCAGTTGGGCGAATGAAGTGGTCGGCGTCATCGATAAGCGCTCGGCGTCGAAAAACGGCAATGGTATGACAATCCCGTCGCCGCCGTGCCGAGCCGTGCCGTCCGAGCCGTCCGACCCGTCCGGCCCCGGCCCCGGCTTGGGCTTCGGCTTCGGCCGCCTCGGCGGCCTGCCGGCCCGCCGAACGCGCGTCCTCAGGCGGCGACGGCCTCGGCCGCCTTCTTCATCGCGACGCGATCGGCGATCGTGATCCGGCGCAGCAGCCGCCGATGGCCTTCATAACCGCCGGTGGCCGCGTGCAGCACGCTGCGGTTGTCCCACATCGTCAACATGCCTTTTTCCCAGCGATGGCTGTAGACGAAGGGCTCGGTGACCTGATGCGCGAACAGCTCCTTCAGCAGATCGCGGGCCTCGTCCTTGGGCAGGCCGGCGATGCCGATCGTGTACGCGGGGCTGATGAACAGCGACTTGCGGCCGGTCTCGTTGTGCGTGGCGACCAGCGGGTGCTCGCGCGTGGCCAGCGCCGACTCCGACGTGATGATCTTCATCGAGCGGCCTTCGTCCTTCTCACCGTACTGACCCTTGGGCGAGTAGCCGTTGCGCGCCGAATGGATCGCATTGAGACCTTCGAGGCGGGCCTTCATCGACGACGACAGCGCGTCGTACGCCGCGCATTGATCCGCGTACAGCGTATTGCCGCCGACCGGCGGAATCTCGATGCCGTACAGCACGGTACCGGCCGGCGGAATCGGCAGGAAACTCCAGTCCGAATGCCAGCTCTCGGCGAATATCGGCGCCTTCTCGTCGGCCTCGCGGCGGATCTCGACCACGTGCTTGTGGCCGGGCATCGGCGCGATGAACGGATCCTCGCTGCGCGGACCCATGTACAGCGAGAACCGCTCCAGATCCTCGATCGACAGTTCCTGGTCCGGAAACGCGATGACCTTGTTGTCGAGCCAGATCTGACGGATGCGCCCGATGACCTCCTCCGACAACGGTTTGCTCAGGTCCACACCCCGGACCAGGGCGCCGCAGGACGCAGCGGTTTTCTCGACTCGGATCTCCATGTTCTCGTGCTCCTTGTTCGACGATCGTCGATCCCGCTTGTCGTCGCAAACGGCATCGGTTATTCTGTTTTCGTTCATCTAGTGAACAATACGTCCATCCAGTGAACATGAAGAATAATCGATCGATCCAGCGCTGTCTATCGATCCTGCGCGCGTTTCGGACCCACGGGCGGCCGACGCTCGCCGAGCTGTCGCGCGCGGTCGAGCTGCCGCACCCGACCGTGCTGCGCCTGCTGACGACGCTCGAAGAAGAAGGCTACGCGGCGCGCGACGGCAACCGCTGGCGGCTGACGCCGCAGGTGTTCGAGATCGGCTTCGCCGCGCTCGAAAGCCTGGGCGTCAACGAGGTCGTCCAGGAGCAACTGACGCGACTGGCCGACGCCTGGTCCGGCACCGCCAATCTCGGCGAAGCGCACCCGGACGGCGTCATCATCATCGGCCGCGCGATGGCGGCCGCCGAGCGCCGCCGCCTCGTCGTCATGAACCTGCGCATCGGCAGCGTGCTGCCGGCCACCAGCGCGCTCGGCCAGGCGCTGTCGATCGACGGCGACCGCTGGGCCGAACTGGCCTACCCCGACAGCAACCAGATCTCGCTCGCCGTGCCGATCGTCGGCCTGTCGCCGGCGCGCCACCTGTCGCTGGGGATCTCGACGTCGCCGTCCGAGGCCCCGGCCCCGCAGCGGGCCTCGGACATCGTCCCCGCGCTGCGCCGATCGGCGCAGACGATCGCGCAGATCCTCGCCGCCGCGCCGGTCTGACCCCCCGCGCCCGGCGCGAACGCCGCGGCATCTGCGCGCCGCTGCGACATTCGGCACGAACGGCGCGTCCTGCCGCTTGCCCGCCCCGCGCCGCGTCCACTAAGTTGGAGACCGCTTCGATCACGCTCTCACTCTCGTGATTCCTTCATTCCTTTTCGGGCTGGCCTGCCTGTGCCTGGCGCTGGGCCACGCGACGATGCAGCACCTGCTGGCACGCGAACGATGCATCGTCAGCGTGCCCGAGGCGCTGCTGCCCTGGCCCAGTACGCGGCGATGGCTGTGGCTGCCCTGGCTGGCAGCCGCCGTCGCGCTGGCCGCGATCGCGATCGCCGGCCCGTGGCGGCCGGGCCCCGCGTCGGCATGGCGCCTGGCCGCGCTGTGCGCGTATGCCGCACTGCCGCTGGTCTGGTATGCGGTGCGCCTGTATCGACGCGTGACGGTCTTCGAACGACGCACGGTCTACGTGCTGCACGCGGCGACGCCCACCGAGATCGCGACCCCGGCCGCGCTCGCGGCGTTCTACCTGCTTAGCGTCTGCGCGCTCGCTTAGCGCGATCGAATCTCTCGCCTCTCGCCTCTCGCCTCTCGCCTCTTGTCTCTTGTCTCTTGTCTCCCGTCTCCCGTCTCCCGTCTCCCGTCGATCGAGAAATATTTTTCCATTTCTACTGAATTTGGAATATTTTTTCTGAATGCGATACCATCTCGCCCGATCGTGAACGGCCCGGCGTTCCAGGAGTTGGCCGCGCGCGAAGCGGCCACCGGACCGCCGCCCCGTCACACCATCGCTTCAGGAGACTGACATGACGCTCTTTTCGCCCACCCGGCGCCGCGCGCTGGCCTGCGCCGGCTCGCTGGCCGCCGGCACGCTGCTGCCCGTCGCCGCCCGCGCGCAGGCCGCTTACCCCACCCGCCCGATCGAACTGATCGTCCCGTTCGCCGCCGGCGGCGGCACCGACGTGCTGGCCCGCGCACTGGCCGAAGCCGCGCGCAAGCACCTGCCGCAGAACCTGCTGGTCATGAACCGCGCGGGCGCCAGCGGCGGCGTCGGCTGGGGCGAACTGGTCAACGCCAAGCCCGACGGCTACAAGCTGGCGATCATCACCGTCGAGCTGACGATGATCCCGCACATGGGCATCATCAAGTTCAGCGCCGACGACATGACGCCGATCGCCCGGCTGAATGCCGACCCCGCCACGATCGCCGTGCGCGCGGACTCGCCGTACAAGACGATCGAAGACCTGCTGGACGCCGCGCGCAAGCAGCCCGGCAGCATCCGCGTCGGCAACGCCGGCCCCGGCTCGCTCGGCCATCTGGCCGCCGCCGCGCTCGAAGACAAGGCCGGTGCGCGCTTCACGCACGCTCCTTATCGCGGCGCCGGCCCCGCCGTGCTCGACCTGGCCGGCGGCCACATCGAAGCGGTCGCGGTCACCCCGGTCGAAGTCGCCACCTACGTGCAGGCCGGCAAGATCCTGCCGCTGGCCGTCATGAGCGAACAACGGATCGCCGCCGGCTGGGAACAGGTGCCGACGCTGCGCGAGCGCAAGATCGACCTGCTGATCGGCGGCTGGCGAGGCCTGGCTGCCCCCAAGGGCACGCCACCCGAAATCGTCGCGACGCTGGCCAAGGCGATGGCCGAAACGCTGCGCGAACCGGCGCTGCGCGAGACGATGGCCAAGCAGAACATGGGCGAAGGCTATCTCGATCAGGACGCATTTAAGGCGCTGATTGCTCGAGATAATGCAACATTCAAAGCGTTGATCCAGAAACTGGACATCAAACTGAGCTGACATCGGGATCGGGAGCAAAACAGGATATCTTCGGGGCCGGGCCGGCATCGGCCCTGGTCCGAGTGCCATCGGCGAAAATCGGGTCCGGTCGTCAGGCCTCTCCGCGACGACCCACCTATGGGCACTCGATATTTGCTCAATCCGGCTGATACGCCGCCCCAATGGGCGTGCACGATCCCCCTGGCGTCCTATTGTCTCCGTGACAGAACCTAGTGATGGCCGGCTCGGGTTTGCGTGCCCGAGACGACCCCACGGAGATCGAAAAGATGGCCAGCCCCCGACGGCTCCTGATCCACCCTGTTTTGCTGACCCTGCTGGCGGGTTTCGCCGCCAGCCCCGCCGTCGCCCAGTCGCAGGCGCGCACGTGCGACCAGTTCAAGGAAGAGCTGGCCGCGAAGATCCGAAAGAACGGCGCCACGGCTTTCGAGCTGCACGTCCTGGACCGCGACGAACATACGCCGTGGAAGATCATCGGCACCTGCAACGGCGGGCGCAACAAGATCGCGTACATACGCGGCACGCCCGGCGAACAGGCGGACACGTCTCGCGCATCCAAGGCCGGACCCGAAGGCAAGAAGGAAGCCGCTCCGGCGGCCTCCGCGGCACCGCCGGCGCCTTCTGCTCCGGCACAACCACCGTCGGCACCGCCCCCGTCGGCCAAGACGCCACCGCCGTCCGACGCGGCGCCGAAGCCGGCGATCGCGGCCCCGGCGCCGGCGCAGACGCCCGTACCGGCCGCCGCGGCGCCCTCCGGTCGAGCATCCACGACGCCGCCGACTCCAGCAGCATCGGCGCCGGCAGTACCTGCCCCGGCCATGCAGGCTCCGGCCGCATCGACCCCGACTGCATCGACCCCGACAGCACCGGCTCCCGCTGCGCCGCCTCCAGCGACACGCGCCCCCGCCGCGCCGACGGCGGCTGCGCCGGCTCCTGCAGCCCCCGCGCCCGCTCCGGCCCCGGGGGCGCAGGCGTCGACCGCTCCGACTCCGCCGCCGGTTTCGGACGCGTCGAAGCCGAACGCCGAACCCGCCCCTGACATCTGGGCGCAAGGGGAGCAACGCCAGTGCCATCTGGTCCGGCCCAAGGGTTGGCTGACCGACCGCACGCTCTATGGCAATACGTCCAAGCCGCCGGCCCCGGGCTCGCCGATCGGCCAATACGGAGTCGACATCCTGCCGCCGGCGGGCGACCCGCTGGCCAAGAAGGGACTCGTCTTCTCGTTCCAGATCCGCCCCCACTACGTCTACGAGATGCGTCCGGCAGTCATGGCGGCTTATCCGAGCGTCGAAGCCTTCAATGCGATGGTCAGGAAGCCCGTGGCCTCGCTATCGGGCCAGGAACTCGACTTCCGCAACTCGCTGGATGCCACGGAGCCCACCAACGCCGAAGAATGGAAGCGCACCCGAGCCGTCGTGCCCAGCCCCGGCCTGATCGATGGCGTCGGCGTCGTGCGCCTGCATTTCATCCAGAACGACAACTGGAAACCGATCGAATCCTTCAGCTTCCGGGCCCGCGAACAGGGCAAGGACGCCGCGACGACCGTCACCACCGAGCGCATCAGCGCATGGAGCGATGGCGTGGCGCTGCGCGCGCAGGCCGTCATCAATCCGCTTCATCGCAGCCCTAATGGCGGCGGGCCCCTGGCCGATCGCCTGGTCTACGAGTACGGCTGCTGGGCATCGAACGAAATGTCGCCGGCCGAGTTCAAGTCGGTGTGCAGCGCGTATATCGAACGATCGACGATCGGACCGGATTTCCCGGCCGCGCATTGTGTCGCGGCGCCCGAAGGCATCGCGTTCGCGCGGAAGTGAGTTCGCGCAGACCTCGCCCGGGGCTTTCTCGGGCGGGCTCGAGCGATGGGGGCCGGTTCTGCGTCCTGGATTCGGGAGGCCGGTCTCGCATCGGATGTGTTCCGAGGCAGCACGGCGGAAGGCATTTCATCGAGATTGCGTGAGTTTGAGTTGGATGGCTGAAGTTGGATTGCGTCGGTCTTCTATATCAAATTAGGCGTTTAGATCGTGGAAAATAATCCGGCGGCTATCGAAAGAACCAGGCAAGAGTGGAGGGAGCTCGGCTTCTACTACGATTGTGACGATCAATCGAAAGTCTGGCGCATTCTTGGAAGCAAGGCCGGATTGCTCGCTTTCGCACAGCTTCTCCGCGACTACACAGAGGATTCCCGGAATGCCCTGGTCAGCGAACACGAGCACTACGGTCCGTACTACTACCTCGAAATCGGGACTTGGCCAACGGCCGAAATAACAGACCACTGGATCGCAGGGCCTTTGGAGTGTCTAGCCGAACTGGGCAGGCACATCCAGGCGGAGGTATCGAGTCTGGAGCCGGGGAGCGTGATGAGGCTACGATCGGTTTTCGCGCCTGATGCGCCTTACGAGCTTCAGCTCGAGGTGCAGTCTGATGACTTTGATCCTGCCGGTGCCGATGAAGGATGCGCCGTAGATGCCTGACAGATCGTTCGAAGAGACCGTGTCCGTGTTCTCGGACTAGCTCATTTCCTCTTCCACCGCAGTACCACCCGAATCGAGCCGGTCTGCTATCTCCAAGATCTGTTCACCGCTCCTGAATCTAGCGGCGGCGGTATCGGCAGGGCTCTCATCGAAGCGGTTTACGCGCAAGCACGTTTGGCGGGAATCTCAAGGGTCTACTGGCAAACACAAGCGACCAACGTAGCTGGCCGGCTGCTGTATGACAAGGTGGCCAAGCACGCAGGCCTCATCGTCTATTCGCATGTGGTCGGTGAAACCTGATCGTTTGCTTTGGAATGAAATGCCAAGATCCCTTACCGATGGAGAAAGACCTGATTGCCCGATCCGGCCTTGTCGCTGAATGCGTGCTTGCGCCAGAGATGACGGCACTGCCAGAGATTGCAAAGCACCAGGGACGAGCGATTCATACAGGAGCTCCCATGCTTATCGGGCAGGTCGATCCAATGCTCGGCTTCATGGGTGCGTGAGCTCCAACCCTCTCCGCCTACGTCCCGGACCTGCCGGGGTGCATTGCCACCGGAGCGACCCTGGCGGAGGCCGAGACGAATACTCGGGAAGCGATCGGGTTCCACATCGATGGCCTGAAGGAGGACGGCGAGCAAGTTCCTCCACCGAGCCGTCAGGTGAATTGCGTGGAGGCCGGCGCATAATTGGTCGCCGCAACGGACGATGCAGGCGAGAAGACGGGCAAAGAAGACGGCAATCTGATCACGACGCAGTTGTTTGCGCGAGACGATGTTGCCTTGCCCGTCGACACCGTGGACCTGAAACAGATTCTTGGCCAGATTCAGGCCGATGGTTGTAACGTGCATGACGGACGCTCCTGTTCGATTCGAGTGTTTGATCGCACATCCGCTCTGGCACATCGAGGCCGTTATCGGATGGAGGCGTCCATCCCATTGTTTGACCCAGCCGCCCGCGCGCTACCGCACGCGGCCGTCTGCGTCGAATTCCGCTGAGCTAAATCGTTGGACCGGCTTGTGGACAATCGCATTTCGGATGTCAATTCCGCAGAGCATTACACATGGGGAGAGGTCTGTGACGGCTGGCACCTACTCAAGGATCAGAAACTTAGCGTGATCCAAGAGCGAGTCCCGCCGGGTGCAGGCGAGGCCAGTCATTTTCATTCACGTGCTCGTCAGTTCTTCTATGTACTTTCCGGTACAGCAACCATGGAGTTCGAGACTGAGGCAATTACGTTCGAGGCTGGTCAGGGGCTTCATGGTCCGCCCGGCACGCGGCATCGGTTCGTCAATCGCTCGGACACGGACGTGGCATTCCTCGTCATATCGTCACCAACAACGGCCGGAGATCGCACCAACGTGCCCTAATCGGCCTGACACTCCATTCGATCCGGCGCCGCTCCGCGGCACGGTTCACTTCGGATATCGGATCCCATGTTCATCATCCCTCTGATACTGTTTCCGATTGTCCTCGCAGCGGTGCTGTATCGTCTTTGGACGCTACCGCGAAGATATCTGAAGGGCGAGGCTCGTCTGGCGCACCCGAAGAAGAGTCTTCTCACCTTTCTGACGCTCGTCGCGTACTTGGGATTGCTCGCCTATACGATAGTGCTCATGTTTCTGATCGGGCAACTCGCCTTCTCCGGCCATCACACTCTCGAGGACTGGCTTTCGGTCGCGCTTACCGCAGTGGGATTTCCGATCATGTACGTCGCAGCCGAGTGGGTATTCTTCTATGGGTTCGAGCGTCCGAAAAAGCCTGGAAGCGAGCCCTGAGACGGAGGACATCATGGCACTCTTGACCTTCAGTATGAACGTCACCCTGGACGGCTGCGTCGACCACCAGGAAGGCATCGCCGACGACCTGCGCACGGGCGTGCAGAAGCTCGAGGACGCGACGCCGGCCGAAATCCTGTACTACGCGCGCCCGCGTCGGTGACCATACCCGAACATGAGTACGATGTGCGCTGGCAACGCAAGACGATCATGACGACAGAGAAAACACTTCAAGACTTGCGCTCGGAGATCGATCACATAGACGAAGAAATCGTCCACCTGTTGGTACGGCGCTTTGCCGTGACCAGGCAGGTAGGCAAGCTGAAAGCGCGCGAGGCACTGCCGGCAGTGGACCTACGCCGCGAAGCAGCCCAGAAACTGAAGTACGAGCAACTCGCCGCGGTGAATGGCCTCTCACCAACCATGGTCGCAGCGATCTTCCGTCTCGTCATCGAGGAAGTCGTGCGCGAGCACCGTGAGGCCTAACCCGGACCTCCAGCCGACGCGCCACATCAGGGCACAACCGAGATGCTACCTCTTCCGGAACGCCTCCAATCGCCACGCCTGGTCCTTCGCCGGCCGCTTGCGAGCGATGCGCGAGCCATCTTCGAGAGTTATACCCAGGACATCGAAGTCGCGCGATACCTGGTCTGGCGGCCGCACGGATCCTTGGCCGAAACGGAGACTTTCATCGCCGCGTGCATTCAAGCCTGGAACGACCGGATGCGTATGCCGTACATCCTGGCGCTCCGCGAAGCGGAGACGGATCCCATCGGAATGCTTGAAGCACGTTCCGTTGGAGCAGCGGTGGATATCGGTTACGTTCTCGGACGGAGATACTGGGGAAATTCGCTGATGCCGGAAGCCATCGGAGCCTTGGCCGAGGTTGCGCTGCGTTCACCGACGATCTTTCGTATCCAGGCCACCTGCGATGTAGAAAACAAGGCATCGGCGCGAACCCTAGAGAAAGCCGGTTTCTCGCAGGAAGGCTTATTGCGCCGCTATACGGTTCATCCGAATATCAGTGAAGAGCCTCGTGCCTGCTTCATGTACGCGCTCTGTCGATAGAATGCTCTCCGGCAGATCGCCGCGGCAGCCGGTTGGCCAGACATCCCTGTTTCATCGTCGGCTCCCGAGGACTTCGAGCTGCCGCATTCGCGACGAACCGATCGGCGGACGACCTTCGATCATCAGGCGCCATGAGAAAGCAATACCATTTCCGGGAGAGCAACGAGGAGCTATTGGCTTGGGACGTCCACAAGCTGATCGGCCTCACGAAGGACCTCGACGCCGAAGACGTTCAGCTTGCGGCGATACGCGAGCTCGACGATCCCTACTGGTACACATCGGAAGACGATAGTCCGACCTGCAGATCGATTGCCGGGCACATGCGTCTGGTTCAGGCCGCCGATCTCCGCTGGCCGATCATCATCTGCCCGGAAGGACGGGTGATGGACGGCATGCACAGGGTGGTCAAGGCATTGCTGGAAGGGAGAGGAACGATACGGGCCTTCCGTTTACCAACGCTTCCGGCCCCCGACTACGTCGGAATTGATCCGGAGGATCTCCCGTACGATGATGGCTGACGGATGATCGCGAGCGACCATTGACCCGGTCGCCCGCACGCAACCTTCGATGTCACCGCCGCTGAACGCCGAGATCGGACATCGCATCATCGAGCAGGCCACCACCGTGATCCTTAAGATAGCAAACCCGGAAGACGCTCCGCTCGCATTCCAGGCGGCCTGGAATGCTCACGACATGGCCGCGTTGGGCGCCCTGTTTCACGAGGATGCGACGTTCGTCAATCGCTTCGGTCACTACGTCCGAGGCGTCGATGAGATCGTGGCGCTCCATACCCCGATCCACGAGACGATCTACAGCGACTCGACACTGAACAACGAGCTGATCGACGTTGCGCCGATCGCCGATGGAACGGTCGTCGTTCACTTCTGGAGCCGGTTGGCGGCAGGCATCGCCCATCCCGCAGGGCCGCATGAAGTCGATACGCTGATTCTCGCCGTGCTGACCAGACAAGACGGCATGTGGTGCATCCGCGCGCTGCAAAACGTGACGCTGACCAATCCGCGCACCGGACAGACGATCCTGCGCGATGCCTGACAGCTCGTTCCGAAACGCCAGGGGGTCTGTATCGTCGAACCGACGGGAGCGTTCGAAAACGATCCGAAATTAGTCGAACCGGCCCCCCGACCACCCCATTTTTGAGGATGTGAGGGCTCGGTACCCTGGCCATACTTTCCGGTACGCGCCAGGAGGTGCCTCATGCCAAGCGCTGCGCTGGAAAACGCCCTGAAGTTCGTGCTGCGCTGGGAAGGCGGCTTCGTCGATCGCCCCGACGATCCGGGCGGACGTACCAACAAGGGCATCACCCAGAAGGTCTACGATGGCTGGCGCGCGCGCCAGGGCCAGCCCGCTCGCGACGTGAAGCTGATCGAGGACGACGAAGTCGGGACGATCTATCAGGTCGAATACTGGCTGCCGCCGCGCTGCGACCTGCTGATGAGTCCGCTGGAACTGGTGCAGTTCGACACCGCGGTCAACATGGGCGTCGGACGCGCGGTCCGATTCCTGCAGACGGCGCTCGCGTGTCCGACGGACGGCGACTTCGGGCCCGGCACCGAACGGGCCGTCAGGCAGTGCGACAGCGGATCGGTCGTCGTCGACTATTGCAGGCTTCGCGAGCAGTTCTACCGCGATCTGGTGCAGAACAACCCGAAGCTCGCGGTCTTCCTCAAGGGATGGATGAATCGGCTCGATTCCTTGCGCCGCGAGGCGGGCCTGCCTGGATTCGAGTCGGCCGAAGATCCCATCGATTTCGGCGATGCCCCGTTCATCGCCCGCGTGCCCGACATCGGCGAAGACGCCCGCTACGACTGAGGAGGCCCGACGTGGCCCACGTGACGTTCATCCACGGCATCGCGAACAAGCCCCCGGCTGACGATCTGCTGGCGATCTGGCGCCGGACCCTGGCGCAGGCGACCGACGCCGTCTCGCTGGGAGATCTCGGCGTGACGAGCTCGCTGGTCTACTGGGCCGATCTGATGTACGAGAAGCCCGACGATGATCTGAGCGCTTACGAAGGCGTTCTGGAGAATACGGTCGCGGCCATCGACGCATCCGGTGGCGCCGAGATGCCGATCCCGAAGACTGCCGAGGAAGCGGCGTTCCTCGACTCGTTGCGGCGACGCCTGACGACCCTCGGCGACGACGAGATCGACGCTCGCCTGGCCGAGCAGGAAATCGCCCCGGCGACGGCCGTCGCCGCGGCCGGCGCGCTCGAACGCGTGCCGCTGCCCTGGTTCCTGAAGAAGCCGCTGATGTCGGTCCTGCTCAGGGACGTGCATCACTACCTGTTCGACACGGAGTTCGCGCCGCCGGGCAAGCCGCCGACGCACATCCGGCAGGCGATCCGCGAGCGCTTCGTCGATGCGCTGAGCGCCCCGGGCATCACGGCGCCGCATGTGGTCGTCGCGCACAGCATGGGCACGGTGATCGCTTATGACTGCCTGAAGCGGGTCGAAGGCTGCGTGGCCGTCGATGGGCTGATCACCATCGGCAGCCCGCTCGGCCTGGACGAGATCCAGGACAAGCTGCAACCGGAGTGGAGCCGGGCGAACGGCTTCCCGCATCTCACGGTCAGCGATCGCTGGATCAATCTGTTCGACCGGCTCGACCCGGTCTGCGGCTTCGATCCGAAACTGGACGACGACTATCGGGACGACGGCACGTCCCGCGTCGTCGACCAGGCCGTCGTCAACTCCGGCGCCTGGCGCCACTCGGCGACCAAGTACCTGCGGCAACCCGCATTTTGCAGCGCGCTGCGCAGCCTGCTGCGAGTCTGACATGGACATCGACTCGCTGCGGGAGAACGCGGAGCAGGCCCTGTCACGACTGCGCGGCCGCGCCGCCGACGATGACCTCGCAAAGGCGCGCCTGCTTGCGCTGGCGTTGCGCGACGAGCGTCAGTTCGCGCTGCTGGCGCGGCTCACCGAAGCGCTGAGCCGCCGCTGCCCGGGTGACGCGCGGACGCGCCGCCTCCACGCGCAAGCGCTGATCGAGCAAGGTTGCGCCACCGCGGCCATCGACGTCCTGAAGCCGCTGGCCGCGCGCCTGCCGAAAGACGACCCGGAATACGTCGAAGCCACCGGACTGCTGGGGCGCGCGTACAAGCAGATCTTCTTCGATGCCGGCGACAAGACCGACGGCGGCGCGCGCGATGCGCTGAAGCGGGCGATCACGATCTATCGGAAGCCGTTCGAGGACGACGAGGCCAATACCTGGCACGGCGTCAATCTGCTGGCGCTGGTCACGCGCGCGCGCCGCATCGGACTGAGGCTGGCGCCGGACATCAAGACCGACCAGCTCGCGAGCCGGCTCGTGGCCCGCCTGGAAGCGGTGCCCGAGGCAGCCCGGGACGCATGGTACCTGCCGACGCTCGCCGAAGCCTCGCTCGGACTCGACGACTGGAAGGCCGTCGAAGCGGCGCTGAAACGCTACGTCGCGGATCCGGACGTCCGCCCGTTCCAGGTCGCGAGCACGCTGCGACAGTTCACCGAAGTGTGGGACATCGAGTCCACCGACGACCGCGGGCGCGCCCTGGTCAACATTCTGCGGGCACGGCTGCTGGCGCTGTCCCGGGGCGAACTTGTGCTGAGCAGCAGGGACCTGCAGGCGGCGAGAGCCGTGCAGCCGGAAAAGGAGCAGCTCGAAGCCGTGCTGGGCGAGCTGGGCACGCAGACCTACCAGTGGTACAGGACCGGGCTGGCGCGAGCCGCCGGCGTCTGCGCCGTCAGGCACAGGATGGGTACCCGGATCGGCACCGGCTGGCTGGTCCAGGCCAGGGACCTGGGCCTGGATCAGGACGAATTCGTCGTGGTGACCAACGCGCACGTGGTCAGCGACAACGGCGCGTTGCAGAGCATCGTGCCCGACGCGGCCGAGATCGGGTTCGAGACGGTCGCGCCGGACAAGTCCTATGGCGTGCAGCGGATCCTCGCCTCTTCGCCGCCGGACCGTCACGACTACAGCATCCTGCGATTGTCCGAGCCGGTCGGCGGCATCGAACCGTTGCCGCTCGCGAAGAACCTGCCGTTGATCGCACCGTCGGCGCGCGTCTACGTGATCGGCCATCCGGGCGGCCGCGAGCTCGAATTCTCGATGCAGGACAACGAGCTGCTCGACCACGAAGGGCCGACTACCGGAAAGCCCGCGATCGAAGGCGTCTGGCGGGTGCACTACCGGGCCCCGACCGAGGGCGGCAGCTCCGGCAGCCCGGTATTCAACGCCCGCTACTGGGAAGTGATCGCCCTGCACCATAAGGGAGGCAAGACCGGCATGACCCGACTCAACGGCAAACCCGGTACCTACGCGGCCAACGAAGGCATCGCCATCCAGAGCATCCGCGCCGACATCGGCAAGGTCCCGATCTGAAGCGGCCGCCGTCATCGTCCATCCGGCACCGCCAAGCGCCCCATCGATGCGGAGATTACCCGATGCCCCTGAACGCATTCATCGTACGCCCGTTCGCCGTGAAGACGATCGAGATCGAATCGCTCGAACTGGCGACGTCATTGACGCGCCGCATCGGAGACGAACGCGCGAAATCGGCGCAAAAACTGGTCCGGAACATCCGCCACGTCGACGGTCTCGACCGTTGGCTGGCGGACGTCGATTTCGACGTCGTCCATCAATTGCTGTTCAAGCCGGCGTTGGAGGTGCTGCGCGTGCAGGGCGATGCGGCCAATGCCGTGGTCGTCGCCGGCAACATCCGCGAGGACATGTTCAACCGGCTGGTCACGGCAGACGTGGTCATCGCCGACCTGTCCATCTACAACCCGAACGTCTATTACGAACTGGGCATCCGGCAGGCGTTCCGCGACAAATACACGTTTCTCGTTCGCAGCAACCACAGCCCCTATCCGTTCGATCTGCAGACCGACCGCTATTTCGAGTACAGCCTGCTGGAACTCATCGATGCGCCGCAGGCGGCATTCAGGCGCCTGGCCGTCGCGCTGCGCGCCACGATCAACTCGCCCGAAGCCGACAGCCCGATCTTCAAGCTGCTTCCCCAACTGGAGGCCGAGGACCGTGCCCGGTTCATCGCCGTGCCCGAAGAGTTCCGCGAGGAAGTCGAACGCGCGAAGCGCCATCGGCATCGCGAGCACCTGAGCCTGCTCGCCGTGGAATGCGACGGTTTTCTGTGGGGGGCCGAAGGGCTTCGCGCGGTGGCGCGCGCGCAGTTCGACGGCAACTTCCTCGACGGCGCCAGGTGGAGCTGGGAACAACTCGCGTCACGCTACCCCGACGACATCGAAGCCAACACGATCCTGTCGACCATCTACCAACGGCAAAGCGATACGCCCCGATCCGAACAGGCGCTATCGCGTGTGGCCCGGGTCCGTTCACTGCCTCAGTCGAAGCTGTCGCAGTTGCGCGCGCTCAGCGGCCGCAACCTCAAGGAATCCTGGAAAGCGGATTGGATCAAACTCGATGATCTCGGCTCGCGCCAGAAACGAGCGCTGATGTCGCCGCTGCTGCAGCGCGCTTATGACGCGTTTCATGCCGCGTTCATGGCCGACCTGAACAACTCCTATGCCGGCCTCAACGCGCTGACCCTGCTGGTCATCCAGACCGAGCTGGCCCGGCTGCACAAAATGGAATGGGCGGCGATACAGGTCCGGCCGGAGACTGCCGAGCGAGCGCTGGAGGAACGCGAGCAGCGCATCGCCACCCTGATCGCGGCGCTGGAACTGGCCGTCGAATCCGAACGCGAGCGCCTACGCCTGCAGGCCAGCCAGGATCCGTGGTTCGATTCCCTGGAGGCGGCCGTCCAGTGCATCGTCTCGACCCAGCCCGATCGCGTCGCGCAGCTCTACGAGGGGGTGAAGTACTTCGCGCCGAAGAATGCCGAGTCATCGATGCGGCGCAGTCTCGAAATCTACGAGAAACTGGAAATCCAGGGATCGCCCGGCGGCCGGCAGAGATCCGTCGGCTGCATCCTCGACAACGTCCAGGCCGCATTGCGCGTGCTGGGCCCTGACCCGAAGCAGTCGACGCAGGCGCGGCACGGCCCGCGCATCCTGATGTTCGTCGGAATGCGGGTCGACGAGCAGGTGCCGTTCACGGACGCCGACGAGTCGGCCCGCAACGAACCGGCGAAGACGAATGGCCGTTCGCGCTCCGCGCGTCCGGGCTTTCCGCCCGGCAGTGTCCCGGCCGCGCGCGCCGCCATTCTGAAAGCCATCGACGAAGAAATCGCACTGCGCGACCAGGACAGCGGCCAGGGCGACATCCTGTTCGCGCTGGCCGCCGGCGCCAACGGCGGGGACCTGTTGTTCCACGAAGCCTGCCGCGAACGCGGCATCCGCACACGGATGTGCCTGGCGTTGCCGAGGGCACCGTACGTGGGCCGCTACGTCGCGCCGGCCGGCACCGAATGGGTCGAGCGCTTCCGCGCGGTCCATCGGCAGGTGAAGTCGCAATCCGATCAGTTCGGCTCTCCCGTCGTCTACTTCACGGATACGGCGGAGATGCCGCGTTGGCTGCACGGTAAGCCCTATTACAACGTCGGCCGCCGCAACAACCTCTGGATGCTCCAGCATGCGATTTCGGCGGCATCGGACCTTGGTGACGACACCGAGATCACGCTGCTCGCGCTGTGGGACGAAGAATCGAGCGAGGGCAGCTTCGGCGGCATCGGCGACATCGTCCGCTCGGCCAGCGCGTACGGAATCAAGGTCCACAAGATCCCCATTCCGAAACCCGGCGACCAGGGATCCGGACCTGGAGGAATGTCGTCCGGCGGCGTGAACCCGGAACCGGTCCGGTCTGACCGCGGCGTCCTCGAACGAGCCGTTCACAGCGGGTAATGACCGTGACGAGCGAATGACTGGCAATGAGCACCGGACCGACATCCGGACACTACGACGAGCGGGAGCCGCGTGATGCCGAAGCCTTTGTGTTTCATGGTGATGCCGTTCGGGCGCAAGTCGACGCTGGCTGAAACGGCGCAAGCGCCGGCGGCGATCGACTTCAATCGATTGTGGGACCTGGCCTATGTACCGGTCATCGAAGCGCTCGGGTACGAGGCGGTTCGCGCCGACCAGGACACCGGTTCGCTGATCGTCACCCAAATGCTGGAGCGCCTCTACTTCGCCGACCTGATCCTGGCGGATATGACGATCCCGAACGGCAACGTCTACTACGAGATCGGCATTCGCCACGCCGCCCGCGAGACGGGCTGCGTGCTGCTCGCAGCCGACTGGTCTCGTCAGCTCTTCGACGTCGCGCAGATGCGAACGGTACGCTACCCGCTTCCGGAAGGCGAGATCACCGACGCGACGGCGCAGGCGATCCGGATGGCCGTCACGGCCGGTATCGCGGGACTTCGCACCGGGCGTTCGCCGATGCACGACGCGATCAGCGGCTATCCCGGTGCCGTCGACGAGCGGGCGGCGTCGACCATGAAGCAACGGATGGCGGAGCTCGCGAAGCTCCAGGGCGAAGTCAGGGCGGTTCGCACGGCCCCCCGCGAGAAGCGGATGGAACTCGCGCAGCAACTCGCGAACCATCATTCGGCGGAACCCATGGTGGCCCCGGCCGCCATCACGCTGCTGCACATGCTCGCCAACTGCGCGGACAAGGAAAGCGACTGGGACATCGTCATCGCCTTCATCGACCACCTTTCGCCCGAGCAGCAGAAGCTGGCGGAGATAAGGGAGCAACGCGCGCTGGCGGGTTCCTATTCGGGCCGCCATGCGGATGCCATCGCATCGCTCGAGGCGCTGATAGGCGAGTTCGGCCCGACCCCGGAGCGGTTGGGACTTCTCGGCGGGCGCTACAAGCGACTGATGAGGTCGGAGACCGACGGCATCGAACGAGACCGCCTGCTGCGCAAGGCGATCGACCACTACGAGCGCGGCATGCAGATCGACCTCAACGAGTACTACTGTTCGAGCAACCTTCCCCGCCTGTATCGGCTGCGGGGCCGCAGCGGCGACGAAGAACGCGCGCAAGCGACGCTGCGCGTCGTACTGGCCGCCTGCGAGCGCGCGCGAACACGGGGCTCGACGGACCCCTGGCTGCGTCCCACGCTGCTGACGGCCGCATTCGATACCCAGGACGCCACGACGGCCGAGATGTTGGTCGACCTGGTCAAGGACGAGGATCCGGCACTCTGGCAACTGGCGACCATCCGCGGCGACCTGGAGACCAGCATCCTGCATGTCGAGGACGCCGGGTGCCGAGCCAGGCTCGCCGAGGTGATGCGGCGGCTCGGCTGAGCGCACGCAGGCCTCCTCGGACAATCCCTGTCAAAGCGCGATCTTCGGAATGGGCTAAGGCATTGCCGGGGTCGACAATGATCGACCCGCACTGCAGACTGGCATCGGCGGATTGCCACGGTGCCTCGCATAGCGGTGCGAGTCCCGTCGACGATAATGGGAGACATGCGATATGACAGTTAATTTCGGACAGTTCCTGAGCCGCCGTGCGTTCATCAGCCCGCAGATCGAGGCCATCGTCGAGCCCTCGGTGGGCGGACGACGGCTCACGTACCGCCAGCTCAACACGCGCTGCAACCAGGTCGCCAATGCGCTGCTCGCCGATGGCGTGAAGTCCGGCGACCGGGTCGCGTTGCTGCTGATGAACGGTTCCGAGTTCGTCGAGACCTTCTTCGCGGTGGCGAAGATCGGCGCGGCCAACGTGCCGCTGAACTGGCGACTGGTGGCCGACGAGCTCGAATTCATCCTCAGGGATTCGGGCGCGACGGTGCTCGTCTTCGATGAGAACTTCGCGAAGGTGGCAGCAGAACTGCAAAGCCGCGCGGGCAAGACCGCCGTACGCCGCTGGGTCCAGCTCGGCGGCCAGCCGCCGGCCTTCGCCGCCAGCTACGAGGCCTGGCGCGACGCGGCGCCCACGACCGAACCCGAGGCCGGCGGCTTCGACGACGACCTGCTGTTCATCATGTACACGTCGGGCACCACCGGCCTGCCCAAGGGCGTGATGCACACTCACTCGACGGTGATGTGGGCGACGTTGACCGCGGTGGCCACCTGCGACATGCGCGCGCGCGACCGCTTCCTGCTGTCGCTGCCGATGTTCCACGTCGGCGCGCTGAATCCGTCGATGAACTGCGTCTACATGGGCGGCACGCAGGTGATCCTGAAAGCCTTCGACGCCAAGCTGTCGTGGGAGCTGATCCGGGACGAGAAGATCACGACGACGCTGATGGTGCCGGCGATGCTGCAGTTCATGCTGGCGGTGTACGACCCGTCGCAGCACGATTGCAGCACGCTGCGCTGGTGCATGAGCGGCGCGGCGCCGGTGCCGGTCAACCTGATCAAGACCTATGCCGACATGGGCATCGAAGTGCACCAGGTCTACGGCATGACCGAAAGCTGCGGCCCGGGTTGCCTGATCATCGGCGAGGAGGCGATGACGCGCGCGGGCTCGACCGGCCGCAGCTTCTTCCATACCGACGTGCGCATCGTCGATGGCCTGGGCAAGAACTGCCCGCCCGGCGAAGCGGGCGAGGTGCTGCTGCGCGGCGGCCACATCATGGCCGGCTACTGGAACCGGCCCGATGCCACCGCGCAGACGCTGATCGACGGCTGGCTGCACACCGGCGACGTCGGCTCGATGGACGAGGACGGCTTCGTCACGATCCGCGATCGGATGAAGGACATGCTGATCTCCGGCGGCGAGAACGTCTATCCGGCCGAGGTCGAGAACATGCTGCTGGGCCACCCGTCGCTGTCCGACGCGGCGGTGATCGGCCTGCCCTCGCCCAAGTGGGGCGAGGTGGCGCTGGCGGTCGTGGTGCTGAAAAAAGGCGCATCGCTGACCGCCGAAGAACTGCTGGCCTGGTGCAAGGGCAAGCTGGCCACCTTCAAGCTGCCCAAGGTCGCCGTCTTCCTCGACGAGATCCCGCGCAACCCCAGCGGCAAGGTGCTCAAGCGCGTGCTGCGCGAGCAGTTCGAGGGCAAGCTCAAAGCACCGGAATGAAACCAGCGGGCCAGGGCCCGCTCATTCGCGCAAGCGCCGAACCTTCATCGCGCCGTCACGGGCCCGACGGCAACATCGCCGGGCCCGTTTCCTCCCCTGACAAGCGCGATGCATTCCTTTCGGTCCTCTCGATCCTCTCGGTCCTTCCTGGCCACGCTGTCCGTATGCGCGGCCGCCCTCTTCGTTTCCGGCTGCGGCAGCGGCGACCACCATTCGGACGACGAACGCTCGATCGGTTCGCTACGGCTGATCGGTGAACAACGCCTGGCGTTCAAGCAGCCACTCCAGAACACCGTGATCGGCGGGCTGTCCGGCATCGACTACGATCCCGTCGGTCGCGGCTGGATCGTGATAAGCGACGACCGCTCCGACAACAGCCCGGCGCGCTTCTATTCGGTCAAGCTGGCCTACGAAGCGCAGTCCTTTTCCTCGCTGACGGTGGACGGCGTGACGCTGTTCAAGCAGGCGGATGGCAGCCCTTACCCGAATGGCACCACGTGGGACGCGACCAGGGCCGGCGAGGTTCCCGATCTCGAATCGATCCGGTTCGATCCGAAGGATTCGTCGATCTGGTACACGAGCGAGGGCGACCGCTCCCGGGCCATCGCCCCGTCGACGCGGCACGCCGACGCGACGGGTGCGCTGTCGTCGGTGCTGCCGACCCCGCCGATGTTCGCAATGCGTCCGACGCAGGAAGTGGGGCCGCGCAACAACATGGCATTCGAAGGACTGAGCTTCTCGGCCGACGGCAACACGCTGTGGGTCAGCCTGGAATCGGCGCTGTACGAGGACGGCCCGGTCGCCACGACGGCGGCCGGAACCGTGTCTCGATTCACGCAGTACGACCGCAACGGCGGGATCGTCAGGCAGATCGCTTACCCGATCGACCCGATCCCGGTCGCGCCCGGCCCGGGCAAGTACGGCGACAACGGCGTGTCCGAGATCCTGGCGATCAACGACGAGCAGTTGCTCGTCATCGAGCGTTCGGGATCGCAGGCGGCCGACGATGCGTTCTCGTTCCACATCCGCCTCTACGAAGTCGATACCCGCGACGCGACCGATGTCCGCGCGATGGCCTCGCTGCAGAACGGCGGCTACACGCCGGCGAAGAAGCGGCTGATCCTGGATCTCGACAAGCTCGGTCTCGCCAGGGTGGACAACATCGAAGGCGCGACCTGGGGACCGAAACTCGCCAACGGCCATGACAGCCTGGTGCTGGTATCGGACGACAACTTCAATTCGACGCAGGTCACGCAGTTCCTCGCGTTCGAGGTCTTGCCGAAGTAACGGCCGGAGCCGGCGTGCTGCTCGACGGGGCGATGAACGAGATCGCGCTGCGTGCGGACGACGATGATGCCGCGGCGTTGAAAGCCGGTTTTCCGGCGCTGCTCGGCGCGCCGGGGCCGTGAGCGGCCGTTGAGATGGATGATCCCCCTACCCCTCGCCAGCGCCCGCTCGATCAGGATCCGCAGGATGTCGCTGGACACCGAGGTGGCGTCGGATTGGCAGACGCTGACGCGCCTCGACGAGATACGGCTTGCGTAGGTACTGGCAGCGCTGCGCGACGAGTCAGGAGTGCTTGCTGACAGAAAATCGAAACATGAGTCGTTTTTTTCAGAAAACCGTCACTTTCGTCCTGTATGCGGGGCTGGTGATTATGGTTGGTCTCTGCGGATCCATGATTGCTCTGTCGGTCAAATACGGCACGATTCAAGAAAACTACCAACTGATCGCTGCAATGGGCGCCGGGATTATTCTTGATTGTGTCGCCATTGGTTTCTGGTCAACCATCAATTTGCTCAACAAAAAAATTGATCACCAGATTCGCATCCTCAATGATCATGTCAGATCCACGAACGATAGCATTCACGATCTTCATGTAGATTTTCACTCCTATCGATCGGAAAGCAGGCAAGCGGCGGAGTCGATACAGGCAAACATTGCTTCGCTCGCGAAACCGACGAAGAAAGAGGCGTCGATTGCCGACGAGGCCGTAACGACATACGTATGTCCGCGATGCTCGAGCGAATTGGGCCAACGCGATAAACGATGCGGGGCGTGCGGGGCGCAGTTCTGGGGTGATTGGCAGCCGGTCAAGAAGTAGAACGGATGCGGCCGCGCTCGGGACGCGCTGATCGGTGATCGGCCTGCCATCGCCCCAATGGGGCGAGATGACGCTGGCGACGATCGTGCTGTGGGCGTGGATGCGCGTGCGCGACGAGCGGTTGACGCCGGGCAAGCTGGTCGGCGTCGGCACGATGTCGACGGCATTGGCCTATGTGTTGTACTTCCGTCTGCCGGCGACGGCCGGCGCCACCAACGCGCTGCTGGTCACTTTCCTGAATCCGGTCAGTGCGATCCTGCTGGGCACGACGATCCTCGGCGACGTCCTGCATGCACGGCATCTCGCGGGCATGGCGCTGATCGGGGCCGGTCTCGCGGCGATCGACGGACGGCCGTGGCAGGCGATGATGGCGCGATGGCGGCCGGATCGCGCGTCGGCGCGGTGACGGCCGCGCCACCTCAGGGAGTGATTCGCCGTGTCGGACAACAGAGTCATACACTTCATCAAGCCGTGCCGCCGTCCGGAAGAAGGTCTTCGGACACTGACCCCGGACTATGCGACCCGGCTGCTGACGACCGGGCGGGTCGCGCAGATCAACCTCGATAATTGCTCGCTGCAGAGGATGGAGCAGCTTCCGTCCGAGCCGACATTGCAGGATGCCGAAGCAGTCGGGCTTCTTCCGCTCGTCCAGATCCTGCAGAACGCGCCCGTGGCGCTGTGCGCGATCGGCGTCAACGAAATGCCCGATTGCCGGGTCGCCGGCGCGAAGCGGGCCTACGAGCGGTTCTGCGCCGCATTCTGGCCGGGGCACCAGGACGACGTCGATGCGACCGACAGAACGTACGACCCGTCATCGACCGACCGGAAGATCGAGTTCTCCGAACTGGAGGACGGCGCCCGCTGCACGTACGGCGGCGCTTATGTCGCGCTCCTCCAGATGCAGAACATCCATCGGACGTTTCCGTCCCTGAGTCCGGAAGCGAAGTTCGAAGCCTATCTGCACGGCATGATCGGCATGCTGGGCATCGTCAGCGCGTTCGAGCTCGAGATCGCGAAATACGCGTTCTGGGAGCCGGCCGACGTCGAAGTCCATCGGCTGCCCGAGGGCGTGCGCACGAGGAGAAAGGACATCAGGGAGAACTTCACGAAACTGCAGGGCAGCGCGAGCCGATGCAGGCACTTCGCCTTCAATGGCGCGATGGACCTGCATTGGCTGAGCGGCGCCAATTTCGCGCAGGACCTGGGCGTGACGATCAAGGCAGGAAACGCCGAACTCGCGATAGACGGCTGGGTCGGCACCAACGACATCAAGCTGTACCGGATCTCGACCGACATTCATTCGGTTCCGTTCGAGGGATCGACGATGAAGGCGCTGGTGTCCGCTCGCGAACCCGCGCTGACGGCCTTACCCTACTGGCGCAACGTCGATCGCACGGCCAAGGACGCGCTGCTCTATCGAAGGCAGGCGGGACATCCGGAGGTCGACCAACTGCTGCCGCGCATCATGGGAGCGGTCTCGCATCTCGAGGACCAACTCCGCGCGGTGCTGCCGGCCTGATCCGATGCCTGCATCCGCACTGTCCATCCGCCGCGCGCTGCGCAGCGATCTTCCCGCCATCGTTCGCATGCTCGCCGACGATGCGCTGGGCGCCGCACGGGAACGGTCGGTCGATCCGCTGCCGGCCTCTTACTTCAGCGCCTTCGACGCGATCGAACGCGACCCGAACAACGAGCTGGTGGTCGCCGAACGAGAAGACGGCACCGTCATCGCGGTACTGCAACTGACTTTCACGCCGTACATCACCCACCAGGGCAGTTGGCGAGCAACGATCGAAGGCGTTCGCGTCGACAGCCATTACCGCGGCGCCGGTATCGGCAGGCAGCTGTTCGCCTGGGCGCTGGCCCGGGCCCGCGAGCGCGGATGCCGGCTGGCTCAGCTCACGACCGACAAGCAGCGCCCGGAAGCGCGACGGTTCTACGAATCGCTGGGGTTCGTCGCGTCCCACGAAGGCATGAAACTCGATCTGACGGCCGAACGAGCGCCCCCGGTCTGATCTTCCCCGATCGCGGGAGCGACGAGCGGCCGTGGCTGGTTCGTTCACAGATTCTCAGGCATGCGGGTCGATCAGGATCTTGATCTCGCTGGGGTTCTTCGCCAGCGAATCGAAGGCGATCTCGGTGTTTGCCAGCGGCTGGCGGCTGGTGATCAGCCGCGCGGCCTTGTCCGGGTGGGCTTCGATCAGGGCAAGGGCCGCAGCGAACTCTTCGGGCCGATAGGCGAAACTGAATTCGAGCGTCAGCTCGCGCAGGATCCCGTCGAGCGGCGTCAGCTTCTGCTCGTGCGGGCAGACGCCGGCGACGATGATGTGCGTGTGCGGCGGCGCGGACTTGACGATCTGGTCGATGACCCCCGACGCGCCCGTGCATTCGAAGATGTTGGCGCCGGGCGGCAGGCCGCGAAAATCGCGCGCCAGCAGCGGCGACGCCGGGTGCTGCGTCAGACGGAGATCGTCCCAGTGCGTGAACGGCGAGTCGGCCGCCGGGTCGAGCACGATACCGGCGCCGAGCGCGGCGGCGGCGGCGCGCCGCTCCGGCGAAAAATCCGCGGCGAGCACGGGACCCCGTCCGGCCAAGGTCAGCGCCAGGATGACCGCGAGACCGACCGGGCCGCAGCCGATGACGACGTTCGGCCCCGCGTTGCGGCTGGCGAGATTCGCTGCGTGCAGGCCGACCGACAGCGGTTCGGTCAGCGACGCCAGATCGGCCGGCACACCCGGCGGTACGCGAAAACTGCGCACCGCGTCGATGCAGCTCAGTTCGGCGAGGCCGCCGCCGTGCTCGGGCGACAGGCCGATGCACTGCATGCCCTTATGGGAATGCGTGAACGGCAGGCCGGTGATCAGGTCGCCCTCGCGCAAGCCGGTGTCGGTGCCGGGTGCGATGCCGACGATCCGCGCCGAGAATTCATGGCCGGGAACGATCGCCGGCAACTGGTCCTGCGGCTGGGTCTCGGCGAGGGCGGCCATCTGCTTGCGGGTGCTCAGATCGCTGCCGCAAATGCCGGTGTAGAGGGGCCGCACCAGAAGCTGCCCGGCAGCGGGCGACGGATCGGGCAAGGTCCGGATCGAAATGGACTTTCCCTGGAGAACGGCAGCGCGCATGGTCGATATCCTGAAGATTCAGCCATCCCGCGGTCGCGTGAACCGCGCGACGCTCGGCCGGCCGGCTGATAGGGTTAGGGGTTAGGGGTCAGATCAACGGGCGAACCTGAGCCAGAAAATCGAGCAGCGCCGCATTGACTTCGGCGGGCCGCTCCTGCTGAATCCAGTGTCCGGCACCGGGCAGCACGACATGCGTGCGCAGATCGATCACGTGCTTGCGCATTTTCTCCAGCGCATCGGGCGCCATCATCGACAGGACGATTTCCTTGTCGCCGTACAGCAGGCCCGCGGGCTGACGGATGATGGCGTCGCCATAACCTTTCATCTCGACGAAATCCGTATCCAGATTGCGATACCAGCATATCGGCGCGAAGAAACCCCCGGCCTGGTAGGCGGCCGCATAAGCGTCCAGCTCGTCGTCGGACATGAACGACAGCGGGCCTTCGGGTGACGGCGACAGACCCGGCAGCATCGGACCCTCGATCGGGCGCGGACCGAGCCAATCGTCCTTCGGCGCATCGCCCGACAGCGAATGAAAGATGCGTTTCAGCGACGCCCGCACGTCACGTTCGAGTTCGGCCTCGGCGACGCCGACCTTCTGGAAATAGCGCATGTAGAAGAACCGGTCGGGAAAACCGAGATCGAACGCCTGCAGCGCGGGAATGGGGGACGGCGGCGAGAACGGCACGCTGAGCGCGAAGACCGCGGCGACGCGGTCCGGAAAACGCAGTGCCGTCCGCCATGCGACCGGCGCGCCCCAGTCGTGGCCGATCGACACCCAGCGCTGATGGCCCAGCGCGGTGGCGATGTTGGCCATGTCGTCAGCCAGAACATTCAAGCCATAAGCCCTTACGTCATCGGGCTTCGACGATTGGCCATAACCGCGCATGTCGGGCGCCGCGACGGTAAAGCCGGCAGCGGCAAGCGGCTGGATCTGATGCCGCCACGACAGGCTCAGCTCCGGCCAGCCGTGCATCAGGATGATCAGAGGACCCGAGCCGACCACTCGCGTGGAAAGCCGATAGGGCCCGGACGGCAAAAGCACGGTTTCGTCGCGCACGATTTCGTCTCCCCGCTCGTTGTTCATTGGTTGTTGGTCGTTCGGTCCTGCGCTCCGCGTGGAGCGATGGCGCGGGAATCGATGTCCGGCGGATGTCCGGCGCCCGAACCCGATCATCCGATCGATCGGTACAGATTCGGCTGGCCGGTGTGGGCCGTCAGGCCGCCGTCGATCGGAATGATCGCCCCGGTGACGTAGGAGGCTGCATCGGAGGCCAGAAAGGCGATGACCGAAGCGATCTCTTCCGGCTTCGCGAAGCGCCCCATCGGCACCGCATCCTCCCATTTCGCGCGCAGGTCGGGAATGCTGGAGATGCCGGACAGAATCGGCGTATCGACCGGACCGGGACACACCGCATTGACCCGGATACCGTCGCGGGCATTGTCGATGGCGGCGGTCCGGGTCAGGTTGATCACGCCGGCCTTGGCGGCGTTGTAGGCGGCGAAACCGAAGTCCGCCGCCATGCCGGAAGCCGATGCCGTGTTGACGATAGCGCCGCCGCCCCGCGCCTTCATGGCCGGGATCGCTGCCTTAAGACCATAGAAGACGGCGTCCAGGTTGATCGCGACGACCCGGCGCCAATCGTCGACCGACAGCGCCTCGATCCGCGAAAAGCTGCCGATCCCGGCGTTGTTGAACAGCATGTCCAGCCCGCCGTAGGCGCTCACGGCCCTGTCGATCAGCGCCGCGACCGCGCCGGGATCCGAGACGTCGGTCGCATGGAACAGCGCGCGACCGTTGCCCAGCGCGGCAGCGAGCGCCTCTCCCTTGCCGGCATCGCGGTCGCCGATCACCACCGCCGCCCCCTGGCCGTGCAGCTTGCGCGCGAGCGCCGCACCGATGCCCGATGCGCCGCCCGTCACCACCGCCGTCCTGCCGGCGAAAATCTGCGTCTCCATCCGCGTCTTCCCACTCTGGTTGATTACGCTGTGCTATCTATTCGTTTGCAACCCACTATAAAGGGCTGCATTCTCGGGATCAACCCGAGTGGGACGATAGATAAAACCCGGTGCCCTGGCGCCGGACGACGATAAGGAGACAAGGATGACGAATGAGGCACGACTGGTCGGCGGCGAACTATTAGCCAGCACATTGAAAGCGGCGGGCGTCACGCAGGCGTTCGCGCTGCATGGCGGCCATCTGGAGGCGCTGCTCAAGGGCTGCGTCGAGCAAGGCATCGCCCTCACCGACTTTCGGCACGAATCGGCTGCCGGACACGCGGCCGATTCGTATGCGCGCGTGACCGGCAAACTGGGCGTGTGCATCGTCACCTCCGGCCCCGGCTTCACGAACGCGATTTCGGCGATGGCCAATGCGCGGCTCGATGGATCGCCGGTGCTGTTCATCGTCGGCGCGCCGCCGTTGCGCGAAGTGGAGACGAACGCGCTTCAGGGCGGCATCGACCAGGTCGCGATGGCGCGGCCCGGCGTCAAATGGGCGATCAGCATACCGTCGACCGAGCGCATCCCCGACCTCACCGCCATGGCGATCCGCAAGGCGATGACGCTGCCGCGCGGCTCGGTCCTGCTGGAGGTGCCGATCGACGTCCTCCACATGAGCGTGCCGGCGGGCAGCGCAACGCCATCGGCCGGCGTCGACGTCCGTCCGCGCCCGGCTCCGGCGCCGGAGGAAACCGCCGCGCTGGCCGACATGATTCTCAGCGCCCGGCGGCCGGTGATCATCGCCGGCAACGAGGCCGCGAACGCGGCGACCGCCGCTGCGCTGCGCGCGCTGAGCGAACGCTTGCCGATTCCGGTGTTCAGCAAGAGCCTGGCCGAAGGCATCCTGCCGTCCGGACATCCGGCGAACGCGGGCGCCGCCAGCAATCTGGCGATCCTGCGGGTGATGGGCGTCGAACGGCCGGACCTGGTCGTGTTGCTCGGGGGACGGATGGGCCTGCTGCTCGGCGGCAGGTCCGGCGCCATCGTTCCGCCCAAGGCCAGGCTCGTGCAGATCCATGGCGATGCCGCCGAGATCGGCCGCATCCGCGACGTCGACCTCGCGATAACGGCCGACGCGGCCCAGGCCGTTCGCGCGCTGGACGCGGCGCTCGCCGGACGCAAGCCCGACGGACTCGACGCCTGGCGCGCGCAGGCGGTGTCGGCGCGCGGCGTTTTCGCCAAAGGCTTCCCGCAGGCCGAAACGGGCAAGGGCATTCATCCGTGGCACGCGGCGCTGGCCGTCGCCCAGGCTGCCGGGCCCGATGCGCTCTATGCGTACGACGGCGGCGAATCCGCGTCATGGGCCGCGGCGGCGACCACCGTCGACAACCCCGCCAGCATCCTGACCCATGGCTATCTCGGCTGCCTGGGCATCGGGCCCGGTTATGCGATCGGCGCGCAGATCGCCTGCCCCGGACGGCGCGTCGTCCATCTGACCGGCGACGGCGCGCTGGGCTTTCACATCCAGGAACTGGACACGATGGTCCGCCACCGGTTGCCGATCGTGAACGTCGTGCTCAACAACCGCGTCTGGGGCATGTCGATCCACGGACAGCAGATCATGTTCGGTCATGACTACAACGTCATTACCCGACTAGAAGGCACCCACTACGCCGATATCGCGCGCGGGTTCGGCTGTCATAGCGAACGGGTCGAGCGGTTCGCCGATCTCGCCCCGGCGTTGCAGCGCGCCTTCGAATGCGGCCGCCCGGCGTTCGTCGAGGTCATGACCGATCCCGATGTCGTCCACCCCGTCACCGTCAGCATGCTCGGGCAGGTGGAGGAAGGCAGCGACGACGTGATGATCCCGTACTACGAGAACATCCGCGTCGACAAGGCTTAGGGCCTGTTCACACTACACACTAGGATCGAACCCACGCCGATCTTAGTGTGAGCAAGCCCTAGGACGAAGCGCCCGGATCACGCCCCACCGCTCGCCAGCGCCCGCCCGATCAGGATCCGCTGGATGTCGCTGGTGCCTTCATAGATCTGGCACACGCGCACATCGCGGTAGATCCGTTCGACCGGGAAATCCGCCAGGTAGCCGTAACCGCCGTGGATCTGGATCGCGTCCGAGCACACCTGCTCGGCGATCTCGGACGCCATCAGCTTGGCCATCGCGGCTTCCTTCAGGCACGGCAGCCCGGCGTCCTTCAGGCTCGCCGCGTGCAGGATCAACTGGCGGGCCGCTTCGATGCGGGTCGCCATGTCGGCCAGGCGGAACTGCACGGCCTGGTGGTTGAAGATCGGCTGGCCGAAGGCTTCGCGTTCGTTCGCATAACGCAGCGCGGCCTCGAACGCGGCGCGCGCCATGCCGACCGACTGCGACGCGATGCCGATGCGACCGCCCTCCAGGCCCGACAATGCGATCTTGTAACCCTGGCCCTCTTCGCCCAGCAGGTTCGAGACCGGCACGCGGCAGTTCTCGAACACGATCTGCGCGGTATCGGACGCATGCTGGCCGAGCTTGTTCTCGAGCCGCGCGACCTGGTAGCCGGGCGTCGACGTCGGCACGAGCAGCGCCGAGATGCCGCGCTTGCCGGCGGCCTTGTCGGTGACGGCCATCACGATCGCGACGTCGCCGTGCCTGCCCGACGTGATGAACTGCTTGGTGCCGTTGATCACATAGTGGTCGCCGTCGCGCGTCGCCGTGGTCTTCAGCGCCGACGCGTCCGAACCGACCTGCGGCTCGGTCAGGCAGAACGCACCGAGCATGTCGCCGCGCGCCAGCGGCACCAGCCACTGCTGCTTCTGCGCGTCGTTCGCGAACATCATCAGGATCGAGCAGACCGGGCAGTTGTTGACCGAGATGATCGTCGACGTGGCGCCGTCGCCGGCGGCGATCTCTTCGAGGATGATCGCCAGCGAACGATAGTCGAGACCGGCGCCGCCATAAGCGTCGGGCACGGCGATGCCGAAGCAGCCGAGCGCCGCCAGGCCTTTCAGCGCCTCGGCCGGAAACGTGCCGTCGCGGTCCCAGTCGGCCGCGAACGGCCGGATCTTCTCGTCGACGAACGCGCGCACCGCGTCGCGCACCATCCGCTGGTCATCGTTCAGTACCATCGCGTCCCTCCCATTGCCTCACCCGTCACCACGGCAGCGTCTCGCCGCGGTAATCGTAGAACGCGCCGCCCGGATACGCGCGCGCGTCGGCGATCACCGCGCGCATCCCCTCGACGCTGCGCGCGACGTCGACCTCGGCATTGGGTCCGCCCATGTCGGTCCGCACCCAGCCCGGATGCAGCGCGATCGCGCGCGCGCCATACGCCTTCGCGTGGTCCTGCGCGAGCTTGGCCACCATGTTCAGCGCGGCCTTGGACGTGCGGTACAGCAGCCCATAACCGATCGAGGCTTCGGTGATCGAGCCCATCCGGCTCGACACGACGGCCAGCGTGCCGGCCGCTGCCTCGAGCAACGGTACGACCATCGGCACGAGCCGCATCGGACCGAGCACGTTGGTCTTCATCACCATGTCGAACTCGTCGGCCGTCGGCAACTGGCGCAGCGTGCTTTGGCGCGGCCCGTAGACACCGGCGTTGCAGACGGCGACGTCGATCCGCTCACCGTCGAGCTGCCAGCCGATGCCGGCGACGTCGTTCAGGTCGAGCAGATCGAGCTTCAGCGCGTTGGCGCCCAGGTCGCGCAGCACGACGCGGTCCTTCTCGGCCCGATAGGTCGCATGCACGGTCCAGCCGAGCGCGAGGTACTGCCGGACGAACTCCAGGCCGATGCCCCGCGACGCGCCGATGACGAACGCCGTGGACATGGCTCAGAGCATCTCCACGGCCATCGCGGTGGCCTCGCCGCCGCCGATGCACAGCGCCGCGACGCCGCGCCGCGCGCCCTGCTTGCGCAGCGCGCCGAGCAGCGTGACGATGATCCGCGCGCCCGAAGCGCCGATCGGATGGCCGAGCGCGCACGCACCGCCGTGCACGTTGACGCGGTCGTTGCCGATGTCGAACTCGCGCATCGCCGCCATCGTGACGGCGGCGAACGCCTCGTTGATCTCGAACAGGTCGACGTCCTTCGTCGTCCAGCCGACCTTGTCGTAGAGCTTGCGGATCGCGCCGGCCGGCGCGGTCGCGAACCAGGCGGGTTCCTGCGCGTGCGTGGCATGGCCCAGCACCGTGGCCAGCGGTTTGACGCCAAGCTTGTCGGCCGTCGAGCGGCGCATCAGCACCAGCGCCGCCGCGCCGTCGGAGATCGACGAGGCGTTGGCGGCGGTGATCGTGCCGTCCTTCTTGAACGCCGGCTTCAGGCCGGGGATCTTGTCGATCTGCGAGCGGAACGGCTGCTCGTCGCGCTCGACGACGGTGGCGCCCTTCTTGCCCGGCACGCTGACCGGGGCGATCTCCCACGCGAACGTGCCGTCCTCGTTGGCCTGGATCGCTCGCCGCGTCGACGCGATCGCGAACTCGTCCTGCGCCTCGCGCGTGAACGCGTACTTGTCGACGCAGGCCTCGGCGAACACGCCCATCGCCTTGCCGCGCTCGTAGGCGTCTTCGAGCCCGTCGATCGCCATGTGGTCGTAGATCATCGCGTGGCCGTAGCGATAACCGCCGCGCCCCTGCTGCATCAGGTAAGGCGCGTTGGTCATGCTCTCGAAGCCGCCGGCGACGACGACGTCCTGGCTGCCGGCGACCAGCAGGTCATGGCCGAACATCGCCGACTTCATGCCCGAGCCGCACATCTTGGACAGCGTCGTGGCGCCGGCCGACACCGGCAGCCCGGCGCCCAGCGTCGCCTGCCGCGCCGGCGCCTGGCCCTGGCCGGCCATCAGGCAGCAGCCCATGATCACTTCCTGCACGGCCTCGGGGGCGATGCCGGCGCGCTCGACCGCGGCCTTGATCGCGACGGCGCCGAGCTGATGCCCGGCCAGCGGCGAGAACGCGCCCATCATGCTGCCGATCGGCGTGCGGGCCACCGATGCGATGACGACTGGATCCTTCATGTCGATTCTCCTCGTTCAGGTTCGTTGCGTTCGACGGCGCGGCGCTCAGCGGGTCTCGGCGAACAGCTCGCGCCCGATCAGCATCCGGCGGATCTCCGACGTGCCGGCGCCGATCTCGTACAGCTTGGCGTCGCGCCACAGGCGGCCGGTCGGCGAATCGTTGATGTAGCCGTTGCCGCCCAGGCACTGGATCGCCTCGCCGGCCATCCAGGTCGCCTTCTCGGCCGCGTACAGGATCGCGCCGGCGGCGTCCTTGCGCAGCGCGCGGGCGTCGGCCCTGCCGGCGCGCGTGCGGTCGCACTGCCGGCCCACTTCGTAGACATAAGCGCGGCACGCCATCATCGTCGTGTACATGTCGGCGAGCTTGCCCTGCATCAACTGGAACTCGCCGATCGGCTGGCCGAACTGCTTGCGATCGTGGACATAAGGAACGACCGCGTCCATGCATGCGGCCATCACGCCGAGCGGCCCGCCGGACAGCACCGCGCGCTCGTAGTCGAGCCCGCTCATCAGCACGTTGACGCCGCGGCCGACGCCGGTCCTCGGATCCTCGCCGAGGCCGCCGAGCACGTTCTCGGCCGGCACCTCGCAGTCCTCGAACACCAGTTCGCCGGTGTGGCTGCCGCGCATGCCGAGCTTGTCGAGCTTCTGCGCGACCGAAAAACCCTTGAACCCCTTCTCGACGAGGAAGGCCGTGATGCCGCGCGGGCCGGCCTCCAGGTCGTTCTTCGCGTAGATGACCATGACGTCGGCGTCGGGACCGTTGGTGATCCAGAACTTGGTGCCGTTCAGCACCCAGCGGTCGCCGCGGAAATCGGCGCGCAGCTTCATCGACACGACGTCCGAGCCGGCATTGGGCTCGGACATCGCCAGCGCGCCGACGTGCTCGCCCGAGACCAGCCTGGGCAGGTATTTGCGCTTCTGCTCGGCCGTGCCGTTGCGATGGATCTGGTTGACGCAAAGGTTCGAATGCGCGCCGTACGACAGGCCGATCGACGCCGAGCCGCGCGAGATCTCCTCCATCGCCACGACGTGCGCGAGATAACCGAGGTCGGTGCCGCCGTACTCCTCGGGCACCGTCATGCCCAGCACGCCGAGCTCGCCGAACTTGCGCCACAGGTCCATCGGGAACTGGTCGGTGCGGTCGACCTCCTGCGCGCGCGGCGTGATCTCGGCGGCCACGAACTGCTGCAGCGAATCGCGCAGCATCGCGATGTCCTCGCCCAGATCGAACTGCAGACCGGGAATCGTCACCATGATTGTCGTCTCCGGGGATGCGGGCGCGTGCCGGCCCGCTCGGACGGCCATTATGCCCGACGGGGTCCGGCCCGATGGCCATGGGGCCGGGCCCCGATGAGGGCTCGCCCCCGTCTCGACCCGGCGCGGGGCGCGTTCTGCCGCCCGGCTCCTAGCGGGGAACGACGGCCGGCGCGATCCCGTCGGCCTTGAACATCGCCTTGATGCCGCGCACCGCCTGGCGGATCCGCGACTCGTTCTCGATCAGCGCGAAGCGCACGTGATCGTCGCCGTGGTCGCCGAAGCCGATGCCCGGCGACACCGAGACCTTGGCCTTCTCGAGCAGCAGCGTCGCGAACGCCAGCGATCCCATGTCCCGATAGCGCTCGGGGATCCGCGCCCAGATGTACATCGACGCCTTCGGCACCTCGACCGGCCAGCCGGCCTCGTGCAGGCCCTTGGCCAGCACGTCGCGCCGCCGCTGGTAGGTGGCGGCGATGTCGCGCACGCATTGCTGGTCGCCTTCGAGCGCGGCGATCGCCGCGACCTGCAGCGGCGTGAACGTGCCGTAGT
This sequence comes from Burkholderiaceae bacterium, assembly GCA_047601745.1. GTDB lineage: Bacteria > Pseudomonadota > Gammaproteobacteria > Burkholderiales > Burkholderiaceae_E > JAKPAM01. The sequence continues at coordinate 820,639 of JASGIS010000001.1, forward strand.
CGTGGTAGCTCTTGATCCGCGCCAGCGCGGCGACCAGGTCGGCGTTGCCGACCATGAAGCCGATCCGCCAGCCGGCCATGTTGTAGCTCTTGGACAGCGTGAAGAACTCGACGGCGACGTCCTTGGCGCCCGGCACCTGCATGATCGACGGCGCCTTCCAGCCGTCGAACACGATGTCGGCATACGCCAGGTCGTGGACGACGAGGATGTCGTGTTTGCGCGCCAGCGCGACGACGCGCTCGAAGAAATCCAGCTCGACGCACTGCGCGGTCGGATTCGACGGGAAGCCCAGCACCATCATCTTCGGCTTCGGATAGCTGCCGCGAATCGCTTTTTCCAGCTCGGCGAAGAAATCGACGCCCGGCACCAGCGGCACCGAACGGATCTGCGCGCCGGCGATGACCGCGCCGTAGATGTGGATCGGATAACTGGGGTCGGGCACCAGCACGGTGTCGCCGCGATCGACGGTGGCCAGCATCAGGTGCGCCAGGCCCTCCTTCGAGCCGATCGTCACGATCGCCTCGCTGTCCGGATCGATGTCGACGTCATAGCGCTGGCGATACCAGTGCGAGATCGCGCGGCGCAGCCGGGGGATGCCGCGCGACGCCGAATAACCGTGCGTGTCGGGCCGCTGCGCGGTCGCGCACAGCTTGTCCACGATGTGCGCCGGCGTGGCGCCATCGGGGTTGCCCATGCTCATGTCGATGATGTCCTCGCCGCGGCGACGGGCAGCCAGCTTGAGCTCGGCGGTGATGTTGAAAACGTAGGGGGGAAGGCGATCGATGCGCGCGAAGCGGCGCTTGCCCGGAGAAGCGGACATGGAAGAACATCCTGGTCGTCAGCGCCCGGAACCGTCCGAGCGACGTGGCCGCATCGCGCGGCGCCCGAGGATCTTAGTGCGGCGCGGCTCGCGCCGCAAGCCGGCCAGGCCGCCACCGATCGGCCCCCCGCCAACGGGGTGCCGACGGCGGCGTGCCGGCAACGGGCCCGCGACGTGCCGGCAACGGCCCGCGACGTGCCGGCCGGTTCAGCGCGCGGCCGGTTCGGCGGCCTTAGTGGTGTCGGTGTTTTTTACAGTATCGGCAGCCGCTGCGCTCGCGGCGTCGAGCGCGCTGAGCACGTCCAGCACCGCGGCCTTGCTCAGCAACAGCTCGGGACGCGAGGCGTTCAGACGCTGCGACGCGCGCTGCAAGGCCTTGTCGACCTGTTCCCAGTTGTCGGGGAAGCGGGCCTGCAGTTCGGCCTTGTCGGCCTGCCAGCTCGCGGCGAACTGCCCGATCGACGCCCGCGCGTCGTCGAGCTGGCGGGCGGTCAGGTGATCGAGCGTACCCTGCGCCTTACCGCGCAGCTCGGCCCATTGGCCGCTGCCGGGCGACGACGTATCGACGCGCGTCAGCGTCTGGATCTGGGCGGGACGCGCCTGCGCGCCGTCATCGTGTCGCCAGGGTACGTAGCCGATCGCGGGCACGGCCATCACGGAAACGGCTATCGCACCCAGAATCATGGGAACGGACAATCGCATCATCGCTTTCTTCCGCAGAGGGTTGGCGCCAGGCCATCGCATGGCAGAGGCCGCACAATCTATCGGACATCGGCGAAAGTGAAAAGTGTCAATCCGCCAAATCCCGAACCCGCGGGTACGTCGGCGCATCGCGGACGTGCTGACGCCGGCGCGGCGCGGCGGTCGATCCCCGCAAGACGGCGCGTTTTCGATCCCCTCTCGACATGATCCATGGCATGCTGGCGCGAGCGCGGCGGTCAGGCGCGCGCCGAGCACGCTACATAAGGCGAGAGCGCGCGCCGGCATCGATCGGCACGCGGCGAGACTCGCGCCGAGCGGCGACGCAATGGACATGACAGGGAACCGACAGCAGATGACAGCGTGGCGCAAGACGATGGCCGTGTGCGCGGCGATGACGGCCGGCGCGACGCCGGCCTTCGGCAACCCGTCCTCGCTGCCGTGGGCGCAGGTCTTCGAGTCCCCCGAATCGTCGATCCATCTGCTGCGCGAAGCCCCCGAGTCGGTCCCGCCCGACCGCAATCCGACGACGCGGATCTGGTACCTCGAAGACCGCAAGATCGCGCGGATGCTCGGCCTGCTCACCACGAAGACCTACTCGTCGCAGATCCAACGCTGGGAAGTCGATTGCCGGGCGCGCGCGTACCGGATGTCGGGCGCCGTCTACTTCGAAGGGCACATGGGCAGCGGCAAGGCGCTGCGCACGGCGGCACCGCGCCAGGGCTACGAGATCGCGCCCGCCAATCCGCTGATGAACGCGATCTTCAACGCCACCTGCGGATCGAACGCGATCCGGCCGCTCACGGCCGAGCAGCGCGCGCAACTGCCGCAACTGCCATGAACTCGCCGGCCTCCGGGCCGATCGGCGCTAATCGTCGATCAACCGCTTACCGAGGCTGATCACGTCGTCGACGCGGTAACCGAGCCGTTCGTAGAACGAGACCGCGGCACGGTTCGACGCACGCACCTGCAGGCTCAGCTTGGGGCCGCCGAACGCGGTCAGCCGCTGCTCGAGTTCGGCCATCAGCCGGGCGCCGACGCCGCGGCGCTGCCAGGCCGGCGAGACGGCCAGGTAGTTGACCCAGCCGCGATGGCCGTCGTATCCCATCATCGCCGATGCGATCGGCGCCGCGTCCGGCGGCTCGGCCGGCACGACGACCAGGAACCATTCGGGCTGCACCGCCTGCTTGCGGGCGATGTCCTTGTCCGGGTCGTTCCAGGGCCGCACGAGCCCGCACTCCTGCCACAGCGCGACGACCGCGTCACGGTCGGCATCGCGATACGGACGCACGAACAGACCGTCGCCGCCGGTCATCGCGCGATGCCGGACTCGCATGCGAGTCCGCGGGTCGAACAGCTCGTCATGGCCCCTCCCAGGCGGCCGGCGCCTGCATGGTCCGGGCAGCCGACGTACACTCCACCAGAACGGGCATTGTAGTTCGATTGGAGTTTCAGTGAATAAAATCAATGACATGGCGGGTGCGGCATGAACGCGCCGGCCAACATCCTCGAGCAGCAGCTCGTCTATCCGCTCGGCGAGCGGCTGCCGGCGCCGGCCGAGCGGATCGAGGTCGCTCCCGACATCTTCTGGATCAGGATGCCGCTGCCGTTCGCGCTCGATCACATCAACCTGTGGCTCGTGCGCGATGAGTTCGCCGGCCGCGACGGCTGGACGCTGATCGACACCGGCGCCTCGACGCGCGACACGCGCGCGCTGTGGGAGCGGGTGTTCGCCGACGGGCTCGACGGACTGCCGATCGTGCGCGTGCTGTGCACGCACACGCATCCGGATCACGTCGGCCTGGCGGACTGGATCGGCCAGCGCTTCGAGGCGCCGCTGTGGATGAGCCTCGGCGAATACTCGACCGGCCGCACGTGGTCGATCAACGACGAGCGCTCGGTGCGGATGAACCTCGCGCATTTCCAGCGGCACGGCGTGCAGGACGGTCCGCTGCTCGAAGGCGTGCGCCAGCGCAGCGACCGGCCGTTCACGTCGCTGGTGCCGTCGATGCCCGGCAGCTTCCGGCGCATCAACGACGGCGAGATCATCGAGATCGGCCGGCGCGGGGACAGGCACCGGTGGCGCGCGATCTTCGGCTACGGCCATTCGCCCGAGCACGTCGCGCTGTACGACGAGGCCCGCCGCCTGCTGTTCTCGGGCGACATGATCCTGCCGCGGATCTCCAGCAACGTGTCGGTGTTCGAGATGGAACCCGAGGCGAACCCGGTCGCCTGGTACATGGACTCGCTGCGCCGCTACGAGGACTGCGCGCCGGACACGCTGGCCTTTCCGTCGCACGGCCGGCCGTTCCGCAACATCCACCGGCGCATCGAGCAGTTGATCGAGCATCACGAGGAGCGGCTGGCCGTCGTGCTCGAAGCCTGCCGGCAACGGCCGATGCACGCGGCCGAGACGGTGCCGGTGATGTTCCAGCGCGAATTCGACACGCAGCAGACGACGTTCGCGATCGGCGAGACGCTCGCGCACCTGCATGCGCTGTGGTACCGCGGCCTCGTGCGCCGCGAAACGGGCGCCGACGGCATCGTGCGGTTCTCGGCGACCGGCGCGCCGCCGCGATGATCCCGATCACCTCGACGATCGTGCTCGACGACGGCGAGGTCGAACTGAGCGCGATCCGCTCGCAGGGCGCCGGCGGCCAGCACGTCAACAAGGTGTCGACGGCGATCCAGTTGCGCTTCGACATCCGCGCCTCGTCGCTGCCCGAACCGGTCCGCGAGCGGCTGCTCGCATCGAACGACCGGCGGATCAGCGGCGACGGCGTGCTGGTGATCAAGGCGCAGCGCCATCGCAGCCAGGAACTGAACCGGCGCGATGCGCTGGACAAGCTGCGCGAGATCGTGGCAGCGGCCTCGGTCGTACGCGCGCCGCGGCGGGCGACGGCGCCGACTCGCGCATCGATGTTCCGCCGCCTCGAAAGCAAGGCCCGCCGCGCGCAGGTCAAGGGTCTGCGGCGCGCGGTCGGTCGAGACGATTAGCGTCCGCTGATCGGCGCCTGTTCACCACACTAAGCCGCGATCGCGCGGCGACGCCGCCATCCGCTGCTCGAGCAAGGCCTTCGCTTACTTCAGCAAGGTCCAGTTGCCGTCCTTGACAGTGATCAGCACGCGGCCGCGCTGATCGAAGCCGCTGTGGTCCTCGGGCGTCATGTTGTAGACGCCCTGCGTGCCGACCAGGTCCTTGACGCTCTCGAGCGCGTCGCGCAGCGCGGCGCGAAACTCGCGCGTGCCGGGCTTGGCCTTGGCGGCGGCGATCGGAACCGTGCGCTGCAACAGCAGGCCCGCGTCGAAGACGTTGGCGCCGAACGTGGCCGGCTTGCTGCCGTTGATCTTTTCATAAGCGGCGATGTAGTCGGACGCGATCTTCTTGGACGGGTTGCTGTCGGCGATCTCGGGCAGCACCAGCATCAGGCTGGCCGCGAGCACCGTGCCCTCGACCTTCTTGCCGCCGAGCCGCAGGAAATCGGGCAGCGCCGCGCCGTGCGTCTGGTACATCCGGCCGCGATAACCCTGGTCGTACAGCGTGACCTGCGGCAGCACCGACGGACCGCCGGGCGCCGTGATCAGCACCGCGTCGGGCTTGGACGCGATCACGCGCAGACCCTGGCCGGTGGCCGACGTATCGGTGCGGTTGAACTTCTCGCTGGCCACGACCTTCAGGCCCTTGGGCTCGGCCATCGCCGAGAAGACCTTGTGCCAGTTCTCGCCATAAGGATCGTTGGTGCCGAACAGCGCCACGGTCTTGACGCCGACCTTGACCATGTGGGCGATCAGCGCCTCGGCGATGATGTCGTCGTTCTGCGTGGTCTTGAACACCCACTTCTTCTGCTCGGTCATCGGCAGCACGACGATCGCGCCGCCGGTCGGCGACAGCATCGGCACGCCGGCCTCGGCGATGAACGGCAGCACGCCCATCGCGTTCGGCGTGCCGGGCGGCCCGATCAGCGCGTCGATGTTCTGCTCGGCGATCAGCTTCTTGACGGCGGTGACCGACGCGGTCGTGTCGCTGGCATCGTCCAGCGTCGTGTACTCGACCGTCAGGTCGCCGATGCGGGTCGGCAGCAGCGGCACGGTGTTGCGCTGCGGGATGCCGACCTGCGCGGTCGGACCGGTGGCCGACACCAGCACCCCGACCTTGACCTGGGCCTGCACGGCCGCGGCCGACGACAGGCCGGCGGCCACCATGGCGGCCATGGCCACCCGAAGCGCCGAAAGACGCGCGTACTTCATGGACATCCACTCCTGGGCTGAACGGAAATCGAAAAAAGCGACGGGCCGGGCCGGCCGGATCAGGAAAGCGCCCCCAGCGCCTGCAACTGCGCGTCGACCTGCTCGGCCCAGCCGCGATTGGCGGCCGGGCTGGCCGGGCTCGGATGCAGGATCGAGCCGATCCGCGGCGGCGGACCCGACGCGGGCATTGTATCGACGACGGCCTGCAGCCGGGCCCGCGCGAAGCCGCCGATGCCGACCGCGAACTCGGGCCGCAGCAGCGCCAGCGCGGTGGCCAGATGCCGGTCGCAGAACGCGTACAGCGCCGCCCGCTCGGCCGCCGGCAGCTTGTCCGGCGTGAAGTTGCGCCCGCTGGCCTCGAGAAACCCCAGCGGACAGTAGTTGACGACGAAGCATTCGGCGAAGAACCGCTCGGCGCTGCCCCAGCGTTCGGCCGCCCATCCCCACAGCCGCCGGCCGCTGACCTCGGAGCGCTTGCACGCGAAGCCTTCGATCGGCCGCTTCGGATGCATGTCCGCCGGCTGCGACACCGGCGCGACGATGCCCATCCAGTCGCGCACCGCGGCCACCTCGCCGAACGGCACGCCGATCTGCATCATGCCGAACGGCCCGGGGTTCATGCCCAGGAACACGATCCGCTTGCGGCCGTTGCCGAAGCGCTCCAGGTACAGCCGGTGCGGCGCCCAAGCGTAGTCGAGCGGGTTGTACACGTGCGCGACCGGCGGCGCGAAGTGCAAGGTGTCGAGTTCTTCGGCCAGCTCGCGCGCCGCGGCGATCAGGCCGGCACTGGTCGACGCGTCGGCGTGGACGTCGGATTGACCGGATTGACCGGATTGACCGGAATGACCGGAATGACCGGTCTGATCGGCCGGCGGAACGACCGGACGGCGGGAGGAAACAGGCGTCGGCATGACAACGAGCAAGGAAAGCGCGCCCGAAGGGACGCAGGCACAATGATGATAGCCGGTGGTCCGGAAAAGGAGCGTCGCGTGCGCGGATTCGGGATGAGGATGGGAGCATGGCTGGGCCTGCTCGCGATCGGACTGGCGATGGTCCGATGGCTGCCGGGGCCCGCCGGAGGCCAGTTCATCGGCGCCGTCGGCGTGTCGTTCACCTGGATACTGCTGGAGGGCCCGCTGTTCGCATGGTTCGGTCGCCACGCATTTCCCGAACCGCGGACGACGTTGCTGGGCATCGACAACAGCCATTGGCTCGCGGGCCTCGCGGCCGTCGGCGCCGTCTCGATCGGACTGTCGTGCATCATCGAGCGCGGCGCGAAAGCGATGGCGGCCATCGGCGCGATCCTGTTCGTCGCCTCGTGCTTCACGTGGATCGAGGACAACCTTGCCAGAAGGCAGCGGACGCCGGCCGCGCCGCCCGCCTGATCAGAAAGGCCTGAACCAAATGAAAAGGGGCGCAGGTCAGACTGCGCCCCCGAGCCGCGAGTGGCGGCTGCTTTGACGCCGGCAGCCCTTTCCGATACGGTCGACCTCGCGGGGATTAGGGGCGTTATCGTCGCCCCAGGGTTGGTCCGCTTGGCCCGCCTGGACAAGAGCGTGTCGCGTGAGGAAAGATTAGGACGATCGCTTGCCGCGGTCAAGATGCGTTGCGACAAACATGAGGAATCCCCGATGAACGCCCGAGAAGATACCCCCCGGCCCGATACCTCGACTCAGACCGCGACCGATCGACTACGCGTCGACGGCCGGCGCTTATGGGATTCGCTGATGGCGCTGGCGCGGATCGGCGGCACCGCCAAGGGCGGCGTGTGCCGGCTGGCGCTGACGGACCTGGACCGCCAGGGGCGCGACCTGGTCGTCGGTTGGGCACGCGAGGCGGGACTGACGGTGACGATCGACCGGATCGGCAACGGCTTCCTGCGGCGTGCCGGACGCAACGACGCGCTGCCGCCGATCGTCACCGGCAGCCACATCGACACGCAGCCGACCGGCGGCAAGTTCGACGGCAACTACGGCGTGCTGGCCGGCCTCGAAGTGATGCGCACGCTGAACGACGCGGGCATCGAAACCGAAGCGCCGCTCGAAGTGGTGTTCTGGACCAACGAAGAAGGCTCGCGCTTCGTGCCGGTGATGATGGGATCGGGCGTGTTCGCCGGCGCGTTCACGCTAGCTCACGCTTATGCGGCGACCGACCTCGACGGACGCACCGTGCACGACGAACTAACCAAAATCGGTTATGTCGGCGAGCAAACGCCGGGCGAGCATCCGATCGGCGCTTATTTCGAAGCCCACATCGAACAGGGCCCGGTGCTCGAGGATGCCGGCGTGACGATCGGCGTCGTCGACGCGGTGCTGGGCTTGAACTGGTACGACTGCACGGTGACCGGCATGGAGGCGCACGCCGGCCCGACGCCGATGGCGCTGCGCCGCGACGCGCTGCAGGCGGCCACCGGCATCATGCAGCAGGTGATCGCCATCGCCGACCGCTACCCGCCTTATGGCCGCGGCACCGTCGGCATGGTCCAGGTGTTTCCGAACAGCCGCAACGTGATTCCGGGGCAGGTCAAGTTCTCGATCGACCTGCGCAACGTCAGCGCCGATCTGCTCGAGCGGATGGAAGCGGACCTGCAGGCGGTGCTCGATCGCGCACGGCGCGACACCGGGCTGGCGATCGATCTGCAGAAGGTGTCGAGCTTCGCGCCCTGCCCGTTCGACGCCACCTGCGTGTCCGCCGTGCGGCAGGCCGCGCAGGCGCTCGGTTATTCGCACATGGATGCGGTGTCGGGCGCTGGACACGACGCCGTGTACGTGGCGCGACTCGCGCCGACCTCGATGATCTTCGTACCGTGCAAGGACGGCATCAGCCACAACGAGATCGAGGACGCCAAGCCCGAGCATCTCGAGGCCGGGTGCAACGTGCTGCTGCACGCGATGCTCGGGCACGCGAAGATCGCCGGCCGCTAGTACCTGAACAACCCGGTACCGGAACACCCGGACGACAACCCGGTGCCGGAACACCCGGACGAAGCGATCTTCGTTCGGTCCGGGCGACGACGCTCGGACGGGCGCCGGATCATCCGTTGAGGATCGTTCGACCGACCTGCCGGACCAGGCTCGTGATGCGCTGATGCTGGTCGGCGAAAGCCTGGTCGGCCTCGGCCTGCGTGCGGATCGGCTTGGCGACGTGCCGCCCTTCCTGTTCGAGGCGGGCACGGATGTCCGGGGTCGTCAGCGCCACCTCGACCGCGTGACGCAGCACGTCGAGCCGCTCGACCGGCGTGCCCTTGCGAACGAAGTAACCGCCGCCGATCGTGTAGACGAAATCCGGCACGTGCCGGCTCTGCGTGATCAACGGGATGTCGGCCAGCGGCGCGGGCAGCGCCCGCGAGAAACTGGTCAGGATCCGCAGCCGCTGCTGCGCCTGCATCGCCTGGAAATTGGTCTGGTACGGCAGGATCGCGAAATCCACCTGCCCGCCGGCCACGTCCTGCAGCGCCGGCGCGCCGCCCTTGTACGGCACGTGCAGCAGGTTCGTGCGGGTCCGCAGCGCCAGCGCCTCGCCCATCAGGTGGTACATCGAGTCGACGCCGACGGTTCCGTAGGTCAGTTGCCGGGCCGGATCCGCCTTCGCGTAGTCGATGAACTCGTCGATCGTGCGCACCGGCAGGTCGTGGCGCGTCAGCAGCACCAGCGTCGCCTCGCTGATCGGCGCGACGTACCCGAAGTCGGACGGACGGTAGCGCGCGGCCGGGTTGAGCATCGGCGCGAGAAAGATCTCGTTGGCCGAACCGTGGAACAGCATGTAGCCGTCGGCCGGCGCCTGCAGCACGCGGTTGGCGCCGAGCACGCCGGTACCGCCGCCGATGTTCTCGACGACGACCTGCTGCTTGAGCGTGGTCGTGAACGAGCCGGCGAAGATGCGCGCGCTGACGTCGCTGGAGCCGCCGGCCGGATACGGCACGACCAGGTTGATCAGGCGGCTGGGAAACGCATCATCGGCAAGGGCCGTTCCGGGCAGGGCCGACCAGCCGCCGAGCGACAGGGCCGCGCCGGCCCCCGTTCGGACGAACCGGCGGCGAGACAGAGAAGACATGAGGGCTCCGCGAAGGATGAGGGACATGCGCGGCCCGGACCGGCCGACATCCGTCGACCCGCGTCCCGGCGCGCGACGTCCGCCTTTCTATCATCTTTCACGGGGCATCTGTCGCTGCCCGCCCTCAGTTGGTCTTGGGCATCGGCGGTTTCATCGCCGAATTCGGCGCCGTATCGCGCTGCATCTTGACGTCGGCCAGCACGCGGTCGCGCGCGGCCTTCGCCTCTTCGACGCAGGCGCTCTTGTCCTTGCCTTCGCGATCATCGCAGCGCTCCTTGGCGACCGCGTAGTCCGCGTCGGCCTTGGCCGTCGTCACCTTCAACTGGTCGCTCTCGGAGCCCGAATGCTGGTATTCGAGCTCGGCCTTGGCGACCTTTTCGCGCCCTTTGGCCTGCTCGACGCAGACGTCCTTGGCGTTGCCCTTCATGGCATCACACGCGGCCTTTTCCGACTTGTAGGTCGCGTCAATCTGTTTCTTGGCCGCCGAATACGCCTCGGCGCTCATGTTGGCGGCGTGCGCCCCGACCGACGCCATCAGGATGGCGGCCAGCGAGGTCTTGAGCGAGGTCATCTTGGTCTCCTGAACGTGAGAGCCGATCCGCGCCGGTCATCGCCGGAATCGGCATGCCGGACGGCATCGGGCCCGGAGATGGCAGTGTCCCCCCTGGCGCGGGCAGCCCCCACCGGACGATCGCGGATCGACCGGTAGTTCACGTCCTACGGGACAAGCGCTCGTCCTACGCGAGCATCGTCTTCAACGCCACCGACGGGTCGCCGACGAGAGCCGGATCGGGGCTTCGGTGCAGTTCGAGCAGCTTGCGCGCCGCGATGTGGTCGGGCGCGGCGTTGGCCGATTCGACGCACCGCAGCGCGCCGTCGACGTAGTGGAACAGCGAGAACGAGCGCTCGTTCGCACCGGGCCGCCGCACGACGACGTGGCCGGGCGTACGCTCGGGCGGCACGAGACCGGCCATCTGCAGGCGGATCGTGCCCTGGTCGGACCAGAACCACGGCACCGCATCGTGATCGCGCGGCTCGCCGCGCAGCGTCGCTGCCGCCGTGCGCGCCTGGTCGTTGGCGTTCTGCACGGACTCGAGCCGGATCACCTGGCCCGTGCGCCGGTCGGCGAAACGCGTGCAATCGCCGATCGCCAGCACGGCCGGATCGTTGGTGCGCATCGACGCGTCGACGATCACGCCATCCGCGCATTCGAGGCCCGCCGCCTCGGCCAGCGTCGTTTCGGGAACGGCGCCGATGCCCATGACGACCAGGTCGACCGGCACCGGCCGGCCGTCGGCGCTCAGCGCCGCCAGCCGGCCCGCGTCGAAGCGGGCGTCGTCGAGGCGCGCACCCAGGCGGATGTCCATGCCGCTGGCGCGATGGACGCCCAGCACGAACTCCGACAGCATCGGCGACACCGCACGCCCCATCAGGCGGGGCGCCGATTCGATCACCGTAACCGGTTTGCCCAAGGCGACGGCGGTCGCCGCCACCTCCAGGCCGATGAAGCCGCCGCCGATCACCGTCACCGACGGCGCGAGCGCCAGCAGCTCGCGCAGACGCGTCGCGTGCTCGGCCATCCGCAGCGACACGACGTTGGCGAGGTCGGCCGGCCAGCCGGGCATCGCCCGCGCGCGCGTGCCCGTTGCCAGCACCAGGCGCGTCCACGTCAGCACGGTCCCCGAGCGCAGGTGCACGCGCCGGTTCTCGCGGTCGATGCGAACGGCCGGATCGCCGACGTGCACGGTGATGCCCGCCTGGTGGTACCAGTTCTCGGCCTTGTGGACCTGCGCGGCTTCCTGCGGATTCTTCAGGAAGGTCTTGGACAGCGGCGGACGCTGGTACGGCAGCAGCGGCTCTTCGCAGACCAGTTGCACCTGCTGCCCGATGCCTGCCTCGGCCAAACCCGCGCACAACTGCGCGGCCGCATGCCCGCCCCCAATCACGACGATCTGTTCCATGTCCGGCTACGCCCCATCGCTCACGCGTCTGATCCGCGGGCGATGATACCGCGGGGATTTCGATCGACGCGGCGCGGCGGAGGCGGAGCCGCCGGCGAGCCGCCGTCGGTCAGCGCGGCGTCGTCCCGAAGATCGATGCGCCGTCGTCGGCGCGCCCGACCAGCGCGCGGAAGCCCGCGAACAGCTCGCGGCCGACGCCGGCATGGCGCGCGGCCAGGTCCGGCCGGGCCGGCGCGCGCGCCGCGGCCACCGCCGGATCGACCAGCCATTCGAGCGTGCCGGCGACCGCGTCGACACGGATCAGATCGCCGTCGGCGATCGACGCGATCGGACCGCCGTCGACCGCCTCGGGCGTCAGGTGGATCGCCGCCGGCACCTTGCCCGAGGCGCCCGACAGACGGCCGTCGGTCACCAGCGCCACGCGCTGGCCGCGATCCTGCAGCACGCCCAGCGGCGGCATCAGCTTGTGCAGCTCGGGCATGCCGTTGGCGCGCGGTCCCTGGAAGCGCACGACCGCGACGAAATCACCGGTCAGCTCGCCGGCCTTGAACGCGTTCTGCAGCGCTTCCTGGCTGTCGAACACGCGCGCCGGCGCCTCGATGACGTGCCGCTCGGGCGCGACCGCCGAGACCTTGATGACGGCCGTACCCAGCGACCCGGACAGCATCCTCAGCCCGCCGGTCGACTGGAACGGCTCGGCCGCCGGCCGCAGCACGTCGCGATCGCCGCTGTCGTCGCGGACCGTGCCCCAGGACAGCCGCCCGTCGGCATCGAGCGAGGGCTCGGCCGCGTACGACGACAGGCCCTGGCCGACGATCGTCTGCACGTCCTCGTGCAGCAGCCCGTCGGACAGCAGCTCGCGGATCAGGAACGGCATGCCGCCGACGCGGTGGAAGTGATTGACGTCGGCCTTGCCGTTCGGATAGATCCGGCACAGCAGCGGCACGACCTCGGCCAGATCGGCGAAGTCCTGCCAGGTCAGGCGCACGCCGGCCGCGGCGGCCATCGCGATCAGGTGGATCGTCAGGTTCGTCGAGCCGCCGGTCGCGTGCAGGCCGACGATGCCGTTGACGAACGCACGCTCGTCGAGCACCCAGCCCAGCGGCGGGCAGGTATCCGGATCGAGCGCGCGGCGCACGGCCTCGCGCGTCAGCGCCTCGCGTAGCGGCGTGCCGGGATTGACGAAGGATGCGCCCGGCAGGTGCAGGCCCATGATCTCCATCAGCATCTGGTTGGTGTTGGCCGTGCCGTAGAACGTGCAGGTGCCCGGCGAGTGGTACGAGGCCGACTCGGCATCGAGCAGCGCGATCCGGCCGACCTTGCCTTCGGCCGCCAGTTGCCGGACCTTGGACTTCTCGTCGTTCGGCAGGCCCGAGGGCATCGGCCCGGCCGGCACGAACACGGTCGGCAAATGCCCGAACGACAACGCGCCGATGACCAGGCCCGGCACGATCTTGTCGCAGATGCCCAGGCACGCGACCGCGTCGAACATCTGGTGCGACAGCGCGACGCCGGTCGCCAGCGCGATCACGTCGCGCGAGAACAGGCTCAGCTCCATGCCCGCCTCGCCCTGCGTGATGCCGTCGCACATCGCCGGCACGCCGCCGGCCACCTGCGCGGTGGCGCCCATCTGGTGGGCGGTCTCGCGGATCAGCGCCGGGTAAGTCTCGTAGGGCTGGTGCGCGGACAGCATGTCGTTGTACGCGGTCACGATACCCAGGTTCAGCGTCTGGCCGTCGCGCAGACGCGCCTTGTCGCCGGCCGCGCAGGCCGCGAAGCCGTGCGCCAGGTTGGCGCAGCCGAGCCGGTTGCGCGATGGCCGCGCCGACGCGGCCGCATCGAGCCGTTCCAGGTAGCGGCCGCGGCCGTCGGCGCTGCGCCGGCGGATCCGTTCGGTGACGTCGCCGATACGGTCGTTCAACGATCTGATCGTCATCATGTTCCCCAAGATAAGCCGTGGTCGGGCGCGAACCGAAACGGAATCGGACGCGCGGCCCCTTGCCGCGGCCAGCCGCGCGACGTGACCGGGCGCGGCTGCGCGTCGGGGAAATGAACCGACAACGCATTATTGCGCTCATCGGCGATCCGCCCTCGGAGCATGACGAAGATCGTTCGCAAATAACGTGCCCCGGCGCGCGGGGCAGGATCAGCGCCCGCTCAGCCGGCGATCAGACGCCGCGCCAGCGCGCGGAATGCCGGATGCGTGTACGGGTCGTTGCCGGCGTTGGCGGCGATCGGATGCGAACCGAATCGCGCGATCGTCATCTCGGCATGCGGATCGACGTGGATCCGTTGGCCGTGGATGCCGCGCGCCTCGAACATGCGGTGCGCGTCGTGCGACAACCACCATTGGTTCGCGTAGCTCCAGCCGGGCAGCAGCGGATAGCCGCCGGCCTCGAACAGGCGGCGGTCGCCGCCGCGCCGGATCGTGTCGACGACGGCCGGATCGATGACCTGCCGGCCGCCGAGCGCGCCGTCGGCGCGCAACGCCTCGCCGAAACGCGCGAGGTCGCGCAGCGTCAGGTTCAAGCCGCCGCCGCAGGTCTCCTGCCCGGCCTCGTCGACGGCGAAATACGCGTCTTCTTCGGCGCCCAGCGGCTGCCACAGCCGCTGCGACATCAGCTCGGCGATCGTCAGGCCGCTGACGCGGCGCAGGATCCACGCCAGCACCTCGGTGTTGACGGTCTTGTACGCGAAACCCTCGCCGTGGCCGCCCCGCTTGCGCACCGTCAGCAGGAACCGGTCGACGCTGCGCGGCCCCTGGTAATCGGGCGGCTTGCCGACCGACCCGCAGGCGCGCGCGTAGTCCCAGATCGTCGCCGATGGATCGGCGTAGACCTCGGAGTAGTCGAGGCCGGTCGTCATGTCCATCACCTGCCGCACCGTCGCATCGCCCCACGCCGAATCGCGCAGCTCGGGCACGTGGTGGACGACGGGACGCGCCGGATCGATCCGGCCTTCGTGCACGAGCATCGCGGCGAGCGTGCCGATGAACGACTTGGTGACCGACATCGCCAGGTGCGGCGTCACGCGGTCGAGCGCGCCGAAATAGCGTTCGTAGACGACGCGGCCGCGATGCAGGACGACGATGCCGTCGGTGTAGCACAGCGCCAGCGCCTCGTCGAAGCGGCGCTCGACGCCGGTGCCGTCGACGAAGCGCACGGCATCGATGTCGGCCTCGCCGATCCCGCCGGCGGGTGCGGCCGGCAGCGCCGATGCCGGCCCCGGACCGCGCCGCACGACCCGCGTCGGCAGCAGCTCGCGCATGTGGCTGAACGTGTAGCGGATCTTGGGGAACGAGCGGCTGTCCGTCGCGATCGATACCCGCTTGTCGTCCGGCGGCGGGAAGCCGGCCATCCAGCCGAGCACGCGGGGGTCGGTCTGCGCCGCATCGGGCGAGTCGTGCGCGACGGCCGCTCGCGCGATCTGGCGGAACGCTTCGCTGACGGGTTCCGCGTACGGGTCGGGGGACGGGCCTGGGCCGGTTGCCGGTGTGGGGTTCATCCCGGCACGCTAGCATCGGCCCGCCGTGCATGTCGAGCCGAAGCCCTGCGACGAAGCATCGGTTAACATCCTTCCGCAAAGAGAGCCGACTCGATGAACGCTGCCCACGCCGATGTCAGAGGGATGCCCGCCGTGCGCTTGCGCGCCTGCGACGGCGGCATGGCGACGATCATGCTGCACGGCGCGCACGTCGTGAGCTGGGTGCCGGCCGGCGCGCCCGAACAGCTCTATCTGTCCGAACAGGCGGTCTACGCTCCCGACCAGGCGATTCGCGGCGGCGTACCGGTGATCTTTCCGCAGTTCGATCGCGTCGGCCCCGAACCGGGCGGGCCTCGCCACGGCATCGCACGCACCCGCGCGTGGCGGCTGCTGCAGAGCGGCCAGGACGACGATGCGGTGTTCGCCAAGTTCGAACTGGCGCACGACGACGCGACGCTGGTCGCGTGGCCGCGCGCGTTCGTGCTCGAGCTGAAGGTCACGCTGGGGCCGCGCCACCTCGAAATGGCGCTGACCGCCGGCAATCCGGGCTCCGATCCGTATGCGTTCACCGCCGCGCTGCACACGTACCTGAAGGTCGCCGACATCGGCGACGCGCTGGTCGAAGGCCTGGCCGGCCACCGGTTCCGCGACTCGGCGCTCGCGGCCCGGCTGGGCCCGCAGGCGGCCGCCGACGCGGACGCGGCGATCGGGGTCGAGCATCGGCGGTTCGTCGATTTCGACGGCGAGGTCGACCGCATCTACTTCGAGGCGGGCGAGCGGCTGCGGCTGCGCGAACGCGGACCGGACAAGGACGGTCTGGCCGCCGACGGCGCCTGCGTGGACCTGACGATGCGCGGCTTCGAAGACGCCGTCGTCTGGAACCCCGGGCCGCACAAGGCCGCGCAGTTGAACGACCTGCCCCGCAACGGCTATCGCCAGATGGTCTGCATCGAGGCGGCCCGCATCGGCCGGCCGATCACGCTCGAACCCGGCCAGAGCTGGACCGGATCGCAGACGCTGCATTCGGCGCACGTCGATGAATGACTCCCGCTTCACAGGATCCCCGATGATTCCCGATCGAATGAACCACATCGCGCACGGCGACGGCGGCCCCGCGTCCGTGATGAAGATCGCCACCGGCCCGGTGCCGGTCCCGCAGCCCGGCGAGGTGCTGATCCGCGTCGCTTATGCCGGCGTCAACCGGCCGGACGTCGCGCAGCGCGCCGGCAGCTATCCGCCGCCGCCGGGCGCCTCGCCGCTGCTCGGACTCGAGGTATCGGGCCGGATCGTCGCGCTCGGCGACGACGACGAGACCGCCGACACCGGCTGGGCGATCGGCGACGAGGTCTGCGCGCTGTGCAACGGCGGCGGCTATGCGCAGTACGTCGCCGTGCCGACCGGTCAGGTGCTGC
The DNA here is from genome assembly GCA_047601745.1 of Burkholderiaceae bacterium. Lineage (GTDB taxonomy): Bacteria > Pseudomonadota > Gammaproteobacteria > Burkholderiales > Burkholderiaceae_E > JAKPAM01. The sequence continues at coordinate 837,315 of JASGIS010000001.1, forward strand.
CGGTGCCGCGTGGCCTGGACCTGCTGCAGGCGGCCGCGCTGCCCGAGAACTTCTTCACCGTCTGGACCAACGTGATCGAGCGCGGGCGGCTCAAGGCCGGCGAAACCTTCCTCGTGCACGGCGGCTCGTCGGGCATCGGCCTGACGGCGATCCAGATCGCCAAGGCCTGGGGGGCGACCGTGTACACGACGGTCGGCGGCGACGACAAGGCCCGCGCCTGCCTGGCCGCCGGCGCGGACGTCGCGATCCAGTACAAGACGCAGGACTTCGTCACCGAGGTCGCCGCGCTGACCGGCAAGCGCGGCGTCGACGTCATCCTCGACATGGTCGGCGGCGACTATATCCCGCGCAATCTGCGCTCGCTGGCCATGGACGGCCGGCTCGTGCAGATCGCGTTCCTGCAGGGATCCAAGGCGCAGGTCGATTTCACGACGCTGATGACCCGGCGGCTGACGTTCACCGGCTCGACGCTGCGGCCGCGCTCGGCCGCCGACAAGGCGGCGATGGCGCGCGAGCTGCGCGCGCAGATCTGGCCGCGGATCGAGCGCGGCGAGATCAAACCGCTGATCCACCAGGTGTTCGACCTGGCCGACGCCGCGGCCGCGCACGCGCTGATGGAGTCGTCGACGCACATCGGCAAGATCATGCTGAAGGTGGATTGACGCGCGCGATGCTGTTCCTGCTGTCTCCGGCCAAGTCGCTGGATTTCGAGCGGCCGGTTCCGGCCGGGCTGCCGCATACGCGCCCCGTCCACGTCGACGAGGCTCAAACGCTGATCGGCCTGCTGCGCGAGCGCTCGCAGGCCGAGGTCGCCGCGTTGATGGACCTGTCCGACGCGCTGGCCGCGCTGAACGTCGATCGCTACCGCGCGTGGCGGCCGCGCCATGACGCGCGCAATGCCCGTCAGGCGATCCTCGCGTTCGACGGCGACGTCTACGATGGGCTGGACGCGCGCACGCTGAGCGACGAACAACTGGCCTGGGCGCAGGACCACGTCGTGATGCTGTCGGGCCTGTACGGCGTGCTGCGGCCGCTCGACCGGATGCAGCCGTACCGGCTCGAGATGGGCACGCGGCTGGCCAACGCGCGCGGCAAGGACCTGTACGCGTTCTGGGGCGCGACGATCGCCGAGTACCTGAACCGCCGCCAGGCGGGCGACAAGGCCGGCGACGGAACGCGCGTCGTCGTCAACCTGGCGTCCGAGGAATACTTCCATGCCGTCGACCGCAAGGCGTTGAAGGCGCGCGTCGTGCACTGCGTGTTCGAGGAATGGCGCGGGGACCGGTACAAGATCATCAGCTTCTCGGCCAAGCGGGCGCGCGGCATGATGGCGCGCTTCGCGATCGAGCGGCAGGCGCGCACGCCCGACGAACTGCGCGAGTTCGACGCCGCCGGCTATCACTACGACGGCGCGGCGTCCGGCGACGACCGGCTGGTGTTCCGGCGGCGCATCGACGACGGCGGCGGCGAGCGGAGCGCGCGGGCATGACGGCGATCGAGCCGATGCCGACGCCGACGGACGCGCTGCGCCGACGCCGGTTCCTCGACGGCCTGGCGCCGGACCGGCCGACCACCGAGTGGGCGCGGCACTGGCTGCGCGTCCTGCTGCTGCAGGACGGTTCGGCCACGCTGCTGTGCGAGATCGTCGCCGGCGGCCCGATCCGGCTCGACGTCACGCACCAGGTCATCACGCGCGACGTGCCGGACGAAGTCCGCGAGCTGCTGCCCGGCGGCGACACCTTCATCGAGCGCCAGGTCTGCCTGTCGTTCGACGGCGAAGTGATGATGGACAACCTCACCTACGTCGCCTGCGACCGCGTCGACCCGACGCTTCGGCAGTACCTGCTGGACGGCACGGCGCCGATCGGCCATCTGTTCGACCGGCGCTGGACGCGCAAGCAGACGGTCGCGCCGATCGAAGCGGTCGTCACGCGCTTGTGGAACCGCTCGGGCCTGCCGGATCCGGCCGCGGTGCGCGCGTACCTGCTGCAGATGCCCGAATCGACGTGCATGCTGATCACCGAAACGTTCCGCGCGGGCATGCGCTGGCGGCTGCCGGTGGATCCGTCGCCGACGTGAACCCGGACCGGCCGGACGCCGCCGCCGGCGCCGCCGACCCGCGAGCGTCGATCAAGGGCCTGGCCTGCGGCATCGGCGCGGGCGCGCTATGGGGGCTGGTGTTCGTCGCGCCCGAACTGGTCAGGGATTTCAGCGCGCTGCATCTGTCGGCCGGCCGCTACCTGGGCTACGGCCTGATCGCCGCGGTGCTGCTGGCACCGCGATGGCCGGCGCTGCGGCCGCACGTGCACGCGCGGCAATGGCGGGACCTGGCCTGGCTGGCCCTGGCCGGCAACACGCTGTACTACCTGTTGCTGGCGACGGCCGTGCAGACCGGCGGCATCGCGATGACGTCGCTGGTCATCGGCTTCATGCCGGTCGCGGTCACGATCATCGGCAGCCGCGACGAAGGCGCGGTGCCGATGCGCAAGCTCGTGCCTTCGCTGCTGCTGTGCGCGGCGGGTGCCGTCTGCATCGGCGCGCAGGCGCTGGGCGGGCAGCACGACGACGGCTCGATCGCCGAGCGCGCGATCGGGCTGCTGTGCGCGATCGGCGCGCTGACCTCCTGGACCTCGTACGCGATCGGCAACGCGCGCTGCCTGCGGCGCCTGCCCCGGGTCTCCGCCCATGACTGGAACCTGCTGACCGGCGTCGTCACCGGCCTGCAGAGCCTGGTGCTGATCCCGATCGCGTTCGCGCTGGACGCCGGCCATCACGAAACCGGCGCATGGCTGCGACTGGGCGCGGTCTCGGCGGCGGTGGCCGTGTTCGCGTCGATGCTGGGCAACGCGCTGTGGAACCAGATGAGCCGGCTGCTGCCGTTGACGCTGGTCGGCCAGATGATCCTGTGCGAGACGGTGTTCGCGCTGCTGTACGGGCTGGCCTGGGAGCGGCGGCTGCCGACGTTGCTGGAGGCCGCGGCGCTGGCCTGCGTGACGCTGAGCGTGCTGTCGTGCGTGGCGGCGCACCGGCGGCCGGTCGTCGTGGAGATGACGGCTTAGTGGGGTGCTGCCGCGGGGTGTTGCCGCGGACCTTTGCGCAGGTCCGTCACGGCCGGCGCCGCCGGGTGTGAGCGGGGCGGCGCCCAACGAGTCCTCTCGTAATCGGTCGCCGCCCCGCTCACACCCGTCGACACCTCGGGGCCATTGGACACGCGACATCGCTCAGTGGGCGGCCGACCTGAAAGCGATCAACGATGAGCCGCAGTGACGACTGCTGGGCGCCGGAGAACGTAGGAGCCAAAGGCCGCTTTCGATGAATGCTGCGTCGCAACAAAACCGCCGCAGGGCTTCCCTGCTTGTGGCAAGCTACAGACTTCACGATCCCTTTCCGCCGGCGTAACCATGCCTGTCACCCTTGAAATCCTGCAAGCCCAGGTTTTGAGTCTTTCCAAAGCCGATCGGGCGCACCTGCTCGACAGCCTCGTTGCAAGCCTGGAGGTAAACGTAGATGCCGAGGCGCAATGGGAACAGTTGACCGAGGAACGCGACGCCGAACTGGAGTCGGGAACGCTCACCCCTGTCTCGCTTGAAAGCGCCATGGCTCGGCTGCATGCGCGCTTTCCTGGGTAAAGATAGATCTTCATCCGGACACGCGGACGAAAAGGCTTCCGTACGGTTGGCTTCCCGTACACCATCATCTATCGGGGAACCCTGACGGGTATTCGCATTCACGTGATCAAACACGATAGCCGCCGTCCAGGTTATGGCGGTTCGCGCCGTTGAAGCATTCAAGTTCGAGAGCACGACGCAAACTCCGGTCGCGTGGCTGATGCGCCTCCGCCGCCCGGTAGTCGAAACGTGCTGGCCTTCGGCATGCTGACGACGGATGCGGCCCCTACCGACTTCGTGATGCCGGCGCACGCCCTGTGATGACGGTTGGCCGTCAGCCGCCAGCCATGTGAGCCTGCGGGCCCGCTCGCCGCCATCATTGCCGGCGTCACGCAGGGGTGCTGCTATCGCATTGACTCGGAGGAAGCCGAGCTTGTCGGGGCTGTAGCCAGAAAGATATAAGCACCAAACCTCATTGCAGCGTTTTCACCCCCAAAACGCTATCGAGAATTACCTGTCAACGAAAAAGACTTGATTATCTTGGTTCCGGAACTAGACAAATAACGGTCCGTCGAGACCAACTCCAACTCCCTTAGAGAAAACTCTCCAAAATCTCGCCAACGGTTGACAGAAACATATTTAACAACCGAAGGCGAGAGCACCCCTGCAAATCGCATCACATTGGCAAAAGCCATGTTCTTCATTAACAAATTTGCCGCAGTCAGATCTTTCTTGAGATGCCCAAAACTACACTCCGCAAATTGGCGCCCCTCCATTTCATTCAGCCCACGCCGAAGTGATTTAAAATCCTTGTTACACGGAAACAATTGCACAAATACCGTTGTCGGCGAAACATTCAACCCTTTTGCTCTCATGCGGACTTCAGAAAAACCACTAATAAACTCCTGAACTTTTTCCGCGACAACCTCTTGCGAGCACAATCTTTGCGCGAGCAAATCAAAATTCCTGACTGTGACATGAATAGTCGATGCAGGATAAAAATAGTGCTCGCCTGAAGCACTCCGAAGGGGCTGAACAGCTTCGATGATAGTAGACGAGAGTTCTTCAGGCAGGCGGCCGACAAGTGTGGTATGTGATTTCGAAGACAACCCCAACGGAGGAGGTTCAAAAACAACTCTTGACTGCGCTGCATTGTAGAGATTCGAACTCAATATCTTCCAGATAACGGCAAAGCGAAAAAAATCCAAAGAGAGAACGTTATGTCGACCATTCATACTTCGCTGCAGTGCCGTTTTGGACATTCTGAGCATCTCTCACTCCTCCACCTAGCTGAAGCAGCAATCACAGTCAGAACCGCTGCCCCGTTCACATCCGTCGGTTGGAACCATTGGAGTTCGACGGCCAAGCCCTACCTCGCTCGGCCCAGCGGCAGCCAGCCCTGGTTTCGCGGAGCATCTCGGCCACAAGCGTAGCGTGGCCAAGGCTGGCTACCGGGGCATGTCTGAACGAGCATCGGACTAACACCGGAATGGGCGCTTGCCAGATAGTACGCAATGCGTATATATTTCGAGCATGACTACGCCACAACAAGTTCTGCTTCGGGACGCGATGCGCCGCCTGAACATGACGAGAGAAGCCTTCGCCGAGCGGATCGGTGCGCGAAAACGTGCGCTGGATGCCTGGTTGCTTCCGGATGATTCGTCCGAGTTCAGGGCGATGCCGGAAGTCGTGCGACGCTTCGTCACCGAAATACTTGCGCACACCCGAGAGGAACGGAAAGATACGCAAAGCGTATATTTGTCGAACCAATCGCCGCAGGACGCATGGCCAGGGGCAAGCCATTTGTTGTCCGTGTCCCAGTTCAGCCGCGATGCGGTCGAGGAGCTGTTCGCGCTGGCGGACGTGATGCAGCCCATAGCCCGCCGCCGCAAGGTCACCCGGGTTCTCGAGGGCGCCGTTCTCGGGAATCTGTTCTTCGAAGCCAGCACGCGAACGAGGGTGAGCTTCGGCGCCGCGTTCTGTCGGCTGGGCGGCGCGGTATGCGATACGACCGGCTTCACGTTCTCATCGATGGCGAAGGGGGAATCCATCTATGACACCAGCCGTGTCATCAGCGGATACGTGGATGCATTGGTCATCCGCCACCCAGAGCAAGGATCGGTAGCCGAGTTCGCGCGCGCGACCAATATCCCGGTGATCAACGGCGGCGACGGACCTGGAGAGCATCCGAGTCAGGCCCTGCTGGACCTGTACACCATTCAGCGCGAGTTCTCCAGGATCGGCAAGCTGATGGATGGGGCGCATGTCGTCCTGACGGGCGACCTGAAGTACGGCCGAACCGTTCACTCGCTTCTCAAGCTGCTCTCTCTGTACCGCGGGATGAAGATCAGCCTGGTCTCCCCTCGGTCGCTGGAAATGCCGAAGGACTTGATCGACGCCGCCGCCAGCGGCGGACACGTCATAGAGCAGAGCAACTCGCTTAGGACCGCGGTACACGGTGCGGATGTCCTGTATGCGACGCGCATTCAGAAAGAGCGATTCACCGATGAGTCGATGGACGGTTATGACAGCAGCTTCGAAGTCAATCGCTCGATTCTCGATGCGACGGGCAAATCGGACACCGTCCTGATGCATCCGCTGCCGCGAGACAGCCGAGCCGGTTCGTTCGACTTGAGTACCGAACTGAACACTGATTCGAGACTCGCGATCTTCAGGCAGACCGACAACGGCATCCCCATCCGCATGGCGTTGTTCGCTCAAATGCTCGGTGTCGACGGCCTCGTCCACCGGTCGATGAGAGACGTCTCCTGGCGTTCGCCGACGCACATCGGGCCCGATGACGCGTTGCTGACCGAGGAGGCGTAGGCGCGCGACTCGCTGCGCACGATCCGCGTCCCTCCGACAGGCTGTCATGGCCGGCGTCGCCGGGTGTGAACGAAGCGACGCCCAGTGAGCCTAAGCGCCGCGATGCAGCGGCTGCCTGGACAACTCGGCCCACTCATCGTCCGAGTACAGCCGCGAGCGCGTCAGGAAGCGCTTGCCCTCGGGCCCTTCGACCGAGAACATGCCGCCGCGCCCGTCGACGACGTCGATGATCAGGTGCGTATGCTCCCAATAAGCGAACTGGTCGGCGCCGATGTAGAACGGCGTGTCGCCGAGGAAGCCCAGCCGCACGTCGCGGTCGCCGACGATGAAATCGCCGCGCGGATAACACATCGGCGCGCTGCCGTCGCAGCAGCCGCCGGACTGGTGGAACAGCAGCGGACCGTGCTTGGCGATCAGCCGTTCGAGCAACGCCATCGTCTCCGGCGTCGCACTGACTCGTGACGGGGCGTCGCTCATCTCATCGACTCTCTATCAGAAGAAGCCGAGCTTGTCGGGGCTGTAGCTGACCAGCATGTTCTTCGTCTGCTGGTAGTGATCGAGCATCATCCGGTGCGTCTCGCGACCGATGCCCGATTGCTTGTAGCCGCCGAAGGCCGCGTGCGCCGGGTACAGGTGGTAGCAGTTGGTCCAGACGCGGCCGGCCTTGATCTCGCGACCGAAGCGGTAAGCGCGGTTGATGTCGCGCGTCCAGACGGCGGCGCCCAGCCCGTACAGGGTGTCGTTGGCCATCGCCAGCGCCTCGTCGGCGTCCTTGAACGTCGCCACCGACACGACCGGCCCGAAGATCTCCTCCTGGAAGATCCGCATCTTGTTGTGGCCCTGGAACACCGTGGGTTTGACGTAAAAGCCGGCGGCCAGATCGCCGTCCAGCGTCGCGCGCTCGCCGCCGGCCAGCACCTTGGCGCCTTCCTGGCGGCCGATGTCCAGGTACGACAGGATCTTCTCGAGCTGCTCGTTCGACGCCTGCGCGCCGACCATCGTCTGCGGATCGAGCGGATTGCCCTGCTTGATCGCGGCGACGCGCTGCAGCGCCCGTTCCATGAAGCGGTCGTAGATCGACTCCTGGATCAGCGCGCGCGACGGGCACGTGCAGACCTCGCCCTGGTTCAGCGCGAACATCGTGAAACCTTCGAGCGCCTTGTCGAAGAACGCGTCGTCGGCGCTGGCCACGTCCTCGAAGAAGATGTTCGGCGACTTGCCGCCGAGTTCGAGCGTGACCGGGATCAGGTTCTGCGACGCGTACTGCATGATCAGGCGACCGGTCGTCGTCTCGCCGGTGAACGCGATCTTGGCGATCCGGTGGCTGGACGCCAGCGGCTTGCCGGCTTCGAGCCCGAAACCGTTGACGACGTTGACGACGCCCGGCGGCAGCAGGTCCTGGATGATCTCCATCAGCACCATGATAGACGCCGGCGTCTGCTCGGCCGGCTTGAGCACGACGCAGTTGCCGGCCGCCAGCGCCGGGGCCAGCTTCCAGACCGCCATCAGGATCGGGAAGTTCCACGGGATGATCTGGCCGACGACACCGAGCGGCTCGTGGAAGTGATAAGCGACCGTCGTGTCGTCGATCTGGCTCAGCGAGCCCTCCTGCGCGCGCACGCAGCCGGCGAAATAACGGAAGTGGTCGATCGCCAGCGGAATGTCGGCGGCCGTGCTCTCGCGGATCGGCTTGCCGTTGTCGATCGTTTCGGCCAGCGCCAGCGTGGCCAGGTTGTCTTCCATCCGGTCGGCGATCTTCAGCAGCATCGCCGCGCGCTCGGCCGGCGGCGTGCGGCCCCAGGCGTCGCGTGCCGCGTGGGCGGCGTCCAGCGCGAGTTCGATGTCGGCGGCACCCGAACGGGCCACCTCGCAGAACGGCCGGCCGATGACCGGGCTGATGTTCTCGAAGTACTGGCCACCGACCGGAGGCACCCACTTGCCGCCGATCAGGTTGTCGTAGCGCGACTTGAACGGGCTGCTGACGCCCAGCGAACTGATATCTGCGAGGTTCATGCGGGTCTCCGTGTTGGCGGTCATGCCGCCGTTCGAATCGATTCGAACGCATCGCCGCGGCCGCGCGACGAGAGTCGGCCGGACCGGGCGGGTTCCGTAATCATGATACGCGCGATGTATCGCGATGAGTACAACGCGAGCCGACGGCCGGTCACGGCGATACGTCCGGACCGGATTCACCATCGCGGCTCGGCGCGGATCGTCCGCGAGATGATCCCTAACGGTCGATCACGAGGCGCGAGTCGTGCCATGCGGCGGCCGGGGCGAGCACAACTCAGCTCAGCTCAGCTCGGCTCGGCTCGGCTCGGCTCGGCTCGGCTCGGCGTGGCGTGGCGTGGCGTGGCGTGGCGTGGCGTGGCGTGGCGTGGCGTGGCGTGGCGTGGCAAGTATTGTCGAGAATCGCGACATCCTCGCGCGGTTCTCTCGGATGAAACCGCGTGCGGTGCGGTAATCGGGATTACCCGCAATTCGACGCCTGGCGCGGCATTCGTCTTGTGCGTCATTAGCCCGTGCAGCGATCATTCGGTCTCGAAGAGGCCCGGGCTGGGAGCCCGCCTTTCGAGATCCATCGAAGCAGGAGACATCAGCCGATGAATGACATCAGTTTCCCCCGGCGCCGCGCGCTGATGCTGGCCGGTGCCGGCGCGGCGCTGCAGGCGAGCCTGCCGGGCACCGTGCGCGCGCAGGCCGCGTTCCCTTCGCAGCCGATCCGGATGGTGCTGCCGTTCCCGGCAGGCGGCGCGTCCGACCTGGCGGCGCGCCAGTTGGGGCAGCGGCTGGCCACCACGCTCGGCCAGACGGTGGTCATCGACAATCGGCCCGGCGCCGACGGCATGATCGCTTCGCAGGAGGTCGCGCGGGCGGCGCCGGACGGCCACACGATCTACTACGCGACGGCCTCGGCGTTTTCCTATGTACCCATCGTGCGCCGCAATCCCGGCTATTCGCTGAGCGAGTTCGCGCCGCTGACGCGATTCGTGTCGTACACGTTCTTCGTCGGCGTCCACGAGAGCGTTCCAGGCAACACGCTGAAGGAAGTGCTCGACCACGTGCGGGCGAACCCGGGCAAGTACTCGTACGGCAGCGGCCACAGCAGCGGCATCGTCGGCATGGCGCAGTTGATGCTCGATTCGAAGACCGAGATGGTGCACGTGCCGTACAAGGGCGAATCGCAGGCGGCGGTCGATCTGATCGCCGGCCGCATCCAGTTGATGATCGTCAGTCCGGCGATACTGCCGCAGATCATGAAGGACGGTAAGGTCCGGCCGATGTGCGTGCTGCTGCCGCAGCGCAGCCCGGTGCTGCCCGACGTGCCGACGATCGAGGAATGCGGACTGCCGCTGATGAAGATGTCGCTATGGGGCGGCTTCTTCGTTCCGGCCAAGACCCCGGCGCCGATCATCGATCGGCTGTCGAAGGAACTGGGCGCGGCGATGAATCATCCGGAAATCAAGGCCAGCCTCGATAAGCTGGGCCTGCCGACGCACGCGTGCACGCCCGAGGAGTTCGCGACCTTCCTGCAGGAGCAGGCCGTGGCGTGGCGCCAGGCGATCGAGACCGCGAAGATTCCGATCGAGAGTTGAGGCGAGCTCAGAATCTGGGAACGAATCGGACGCGCCGCTCGGGCGGGGCTGGTTCGTCCACAGATTCTCAGTACCGGCCCTCGTTCGCGAGCGCTTCGATCGCATCCGGCCGCATCGACGCCAGGTAGCGGACCGCCAGCACGCCGTCGATCGCGCGCATCGCCTCGATCGCCTGCGCCGGCACTTCGCTGTCGACGTCGACGATCGTGTACGCCAGATCCCCTCGCGACTTGTTCAGCATGTCGTGGATGTTCAGCCCGGCCTGCGCGATCGCCGTCGACAACTGCCCCAGCATGTTCGGCACGTTGACGTTGGCGATCGCCAGCCGCCAGTGCGTGCCCCGGGGCATCTGCGCCGACGGGAAGTTGACGGCGTTGGCGACGTTGCCGTGCTCGAGATAGTCGCGCAACTGGTCGGCGACCATCCGCGCGCAGTTGTCCTCGGCCTCGCGCGTCGACGCCCCCAGGTGCGGCAGCGCGATCACGCCGTCGCGACCGTGCAGCGCGGCCGACGGAAAATCGCAGACATAGCGGCCGAGCCGCCGCGTCTCGAGCGCCGCGAGCACGGCCGCGTCGTCGACCACGCCTTCGCGCGAGAAGTTCAGCAGCACCGCCCCTTCGGGCATCACCGCCAGCCGGCGTGCGTCGATCAGGCCGCGCGTCGCGTCGACCAGCGGCACGTGCAGCGTGACGAAGTTCGACGCGCGCAGCAGTTCGTCGAGCGTCGTCGCGCGCCGCACCTGCGAAGACAGGCTCCAGGCGGCGTCGATGGTGATGTCCGGGTCGTAGCCGATGACCTGCATGCCCAGCGCCAGCGCGGCGTCCGCGACCTGGCAGCCGATGCGGCCCAGCCCGACGATGCCGAGCGTCTGGCCGGCCAGCTCCGAGCCGGCGAAACGCTTCTTGCCGTCTTCGACGACCTTGTCGAGGTCGGGCACCGACGGGTCGAGCCCGTCGACGAAGCGCAAGGCCGCCGGCAGGTGCCGCGCCGCCATCAGCATGCCGGCCAGCACCAGTTCCTTGACCGCGTTGGCATTGGCGCCAGGCGCGTTGAACACCGGCACGCCGCGCCGCGTCATCGCGTCGACCGGGATGTTGTTGGTGCCGGCACCGGCGCGGGCGATCGCCTTGACGCTGGCACCGATCGGGTACCGGTGCAGGTCGGCCGAACGCAGCAGGATCGCGTCGGGCTCGACGGCCAGGCGGCCGAGTCCCTCGGTGTCGCGATGCAGCGTGTATTGCGGGGCCGGCAGCCGTTGCAGGCCGGACGGCGAGATCTGGTTCAACACCAGCACCTGCCAGAGGTGGGTCGTCATCGATGTCTCCTGCTCGGGGCGCCGTCCGCCGGCGCCTCCGTTCGTCTTCGTGAATCCCGCGCGTCGATCGCGCGCGGCGGCGGTGGGGCGTCCGACACGCCCCGGCCCGCGATCGGTCAGCCGTGCCGCTTCTCGAACTCGCGCATGTAGTCGACCAGCCGCTGCACGCCTTCGATCGGCGTCGCGTTGTAGATCGACGCGCGCATGCCGCCGACCGAGCGATGGCCCTTCAACTGCACCATGTGCCGCTCCTCGGCGCCTTCGAGGAACGCGGCATCGAGCGACGCGTCGCGCAGCGTGAACGGCACGTTCATCCGCGAACGATCGGGTACGGCGACCGGGTTCGAGTAGAAATCGGTCGAGTCGATGTAGTCGTACAGCAGCCTGGCCTTGGCGACGTTGCGCTCCTCGATCGCCGCGATGCCGCCCTGGCGCTTGAGCCACTGGAACACCAGTCCCGCGAGATAGACCGAGAACGTCGGCGGCGTGTTCAGCATCGAGTCGTTGTCGACCTGCGCCTTGTAGTCGAGCATCGGCGAGGTGCCGGCCGGCGCATGGCCGACCAGGTCGTCGCGAACGATGACGATCGTCAGGCCCGCCGGTCCGATGTTCTTCTGCGCGCCGCCGTACAGCAGGCCGAAGCGGCTGACGTCGAGCCGGCTCGACAGGAACGTCGACGACAGGTCGCCGACCAGCGGCACGTCGCCGGTCTCGGGCACCCAGTGGTATTCGACGCCGCCGATCGTCTCGTTCATGCACACGTGCACGTAGGCCGCATCACCGTCCAGCCGCCAGTCGGCCTGGGCCGGGATATAGGTGAACTTGCGATCCTCGCTGCTGGCGGCGATGTTGACCTTGGCCAGGCCCTTGGCCTCCTTGATCGCCTTCTTCGACCATTCGCCGGTGTTGACGAAGTCGATCGCCGTCTTGCCGCGCAGCAGGTTCAGCGGAATCATGTAGAACTGCAGCGTCGCGCCGCCCTGCTGGAACAGCACCTTGTAGTTCGACGGGATGCCCATCAGCTCGCGCAGGTCGGCCTCGGCCTGCGCCTGGATGCTCATGTACTCGGGGCCGCGGTGACTCATCTCCATCACCGACATGCCGCTGCCGTGCCAGTCGAGCATCTCGTTGGCGGCCTGCTGGAGGACTTCCTCGGGCAGCGCCGCGGGGCCGGCGCTGAAGTTGACGGTCTGACGCATCGCGTGCTCCTGCTGTGGACGCGGGATTCTAAACCGGATGCCCGGCGCGCGGGTCGAGCGGATCCGGAGCGCCCCGCTTCGATCTCGACGCCGGTTTCCCTTCAGCGCGAAGGGTCTTCGGTCGCCAGCGTCAGCAGCAGCGGCTGGTGGTCGGACAGTGTCGTGTCGACGTCGGTCCGCAGCGCGACGACCCGCGGCGCGAGGTGGTCGGAGACGAAGAAGAAGTCGCACGCGAACCCGCCGTCGGACCGGCGTCGGCCATCGTGGACGCGGAACGTCGGCGCGTGCGGCCGGCCGCGGCCGACGACGGACCACGCATCGACCAGGCGGCCTTCGCCCAGCGGCTGCTGGATCGCCGCGTAGGTCGGCTCTTCGACCGGCAGGTTGAAATCCCCGCACAGCACGGTGCCGACCGGTATCGGCCGCGGCCCGAAGATGCCGGCACGCAGCGCCTTGGGCGGCGCGCTGCGCGCGGCGGCCCATTGCGCTTCGAGTTCGCGCAGCCGCTGGATCTGGGCTTCGCGCTGGACCCGCGAGTAGTACTCGAGGTGCGTGGTGCAAACGCGCAGCGGGCCGAGGTCGGTGGCGACGACGACCTCGAGCAGTTGCCGCTGCATGTGGCAGGTGCCAGCGTCGGCCGGCCGCGGCAGCGAGTGCACCTGCCGCTCGACCAACGGAAGCCGGGTCAGCAGCGCATTGCCGAAGCGCCGGCAACGATCGCCGTCCCACCATTCGAGCGCCGGCGGCGCGGTCATCCGATAACCGGGGAACAGCTCCGCCAACCGGGCGGCCTGGTCCGCGCCCGCGTCGATCTCGTCGAAGCCGGCCGACACTTCCTGCAGGCAGATCACGTCGGGATCGCCGAGCGCGACGATGTGGTCGCGGATGCGCGGCAGGTCGATGCGGCCGTCGACGCCGGTGCCGTACTGGATGTTCCAGCTCAGGATCTTCAGCATTGCGGGGGCTCTTCTTTGAAGGCTGTCTCGGACGGATTCTCGCCTCGATGCCGAGTCGATGCCAAGCTGGCATCGCTCGCCCAAAGATCGAGCCCTCGCCGACGGCGCACAATGCACGGCCCGACCGCCGCATCCGCATCGTCTCCGAATGTCCATTCGCCGAATCCTGCAACTGGCCGCCCGCGTCGCGCTGACGCTGCCGATCATCCTGAGCGCCGCCTGGGGGACGCTCGCGCTGTGGTTCCAGGTCCCCGGCGGACCATGGGCCGCGGGGGCGGCGGCGGCGCTGTGGGTCGGACTGGCGATGACGGCCGTGATCGAACCGTGGCGCCGGCCTGCCGCCGCGCCTGGATCACCTGGATCACCTGGATCACCTGGATCACCTGGATCACCTGGATCACCTGGATCACCTGGATCACCCGGCTCATCCGCCGCACCCGGATCGCCCGGCTCACCCGCCGCACCCGCCACGCCCGGATCACGGCGGTGGCGGATCGCTTATGGGCTGGCCTTCGTCGCGCTGCTGATCGGCTGGACGATGATCCGCCCGTCCGACGAGCGCGACTGGGCGCCCGACGTCGCCCGCCACCTCGACGGCCGCGTCGACGGATCGAAGGCCACGCTCGCCAACGTCCGCGACTTCGACTGGCGCTCGGACGACGACTTCACCGAACGGTGGCAGACCCGCACTTATGACCTGGACAGGCTGCGGACCGTCGACGCCGCGCTGTCGTACTGGATGGGCCCGGCGATCGCGCATACGCTGGTGTCGTTCGGCTTCGACGACGGCCGCGGCGGCACCGAGTACGTGACGTTCTCGATCGAGATCCGCAAGGAGCGCGGCGAACAGTTCTCGGCGGTCGCCGGGTTCTTCAAGCGGTACGAACTGAGCCTGGTCGCGGCCGACGAGCGCGACATCCTGCGCGTGCGCACGAACGTGCGCGGCGAGGACGTCTACCTGTACCGGATAAGGATGCCGCGGGACGCGATGCGCTCGCTGTTCATCGCTTATGTCGAGCAGGCCGCCGATCTGCGGCGACGCCCGCGGTTCTACGACACCTTGTTCGCCAACTGCACGACGATCGTGTACCAGATGGCGTCGCGGATCGTCGGCGGGCTGCCGCTGGACTGGCGGCTGCTGGCGTCGGGCTACCTGCCCGAATACCTGTTCGACGTCGGTGCGCTGACGCCCGGCTTCGACCTGCCGACCTTGCGCGAGCGGGGACGGATCACCGATCGGGCCAAGGCCGCCGATCGCGCGCCGGACTTCTCGCGCCGGATCCGGGACGGCATGCCGGGCACCAAGCGGCCGTGAGCGGCGGCCGGATCGGCGACGGCCGTCCCGGCCGCCGGTCGTTCAGAGCTCGGCGCGCAGCAGGCCGTCGGCGGACGCCGGCGCGACCCGCGCATCGATCGGCGGCGCGACGCGAGGCAGGCGCACGGTGACCGTCGTGCCGTGCTGCAATGCGCCGGGGCGGTCGACCAGCGCGGTGCTTTCGATCCAGATCGAACCGCCGAGCACCTCGGTGATCAATTGATGGACGATGTGCAAGCCCAGGCCGGTGCTGCCCTGGCTGCGGGTCGTCGTGTAGAACGGTTCGAACACGCGCGGCAGCGCCGCCTGCGCGATGCCCTTGCCGTTATCGCGCACGAAGATCACCGCCTCGTCGGGCCCGGCCGATCGCGCGCTGACGGTGACCAGGCCGCTTCGGCCCGGTTCGAAACCGTGGGCGACCGCGTTGGTCAGCAGGTTCGACACGACCTGCGCGAGCGGCCCCGGATAACCGTCCATCTCGATGCCGTGCGCCAGGTCCAGGCGGATCGTCACCCGCAGTTCGGACGCGGCGTGCGACAGCAGCGGGTCGGCCTCGGCGACGATCTGTGCGAGGTCGAAGCTGCGCCGCTCCAGCGTCGTGCGGTCGATCGCGACCTGCTGGAAACGCTGGATGATGCCGCTGGCGCGCCGCACCTGCTCGTCGGCCTGCTGCAGCGCATCACGGCCCTGTCCGACCAGCCGGTCGAATTCGGCATCGCGCGTGCCCGCATCCGCATGCCGGGACAGGTCGGCCAGGAGCTGACGGGCATTGCCGACGGCCCGCTCGACGCTGTCCAGCGGCGCATGCATCTCGTGCGCGACCCCGGCCACCATCAAGCCCAGCGACGACAGGCGTGCGACGCGTGCCAGTTCGGTCTGCATCGCATCCAGGTTGCGCCCGGCGTCGACCAGCGCGCGATTCAGGCGTTCGAGCTCGCGCGCGCGCTGCGCCGAGGTCTCCAGGCTGCTGGCCAGCCGCCAGACGAAGACCGAACCGCCGGCGATCAACAGGAAGGCCACGGTGCCGACGGCGATGCGGATCCGCCAGCCGACGTCCTTCAGCATCTCGCGCGGCGCATGCACGAGCACGTGCAGGCCGAGCTGGTGATCGACCAGCGTCGACGGATCGGGGTCGCCGGTGTGCCACAACGGCGACAGCCGGTCGAACGCCCATTCGCCGCGGTCGTCGCGCAGGATCCCGCTATCCGATGTGCTGACGGCCTGCCACAGCGACGGATGCGTGCGACTGGCCGCGAACTGCGGCGCGTCGCGCTGCCACGCCCAATCGGCCGCCGGATCCGGGCCGCGCAGCCAGTAGCCCTGGTCGTTCAGCAGATAGATGCCGAATTCGTGGCCCTCGGCCAGGCTCTGCAGGCGATCCATCAGCGACGTCGCGCAATAGTCGATGATGACGATACCGCGCCGGCCCTTGGCGTCGAAGACCGGCGTGGCGGCGCGCAGCATCGGCCGGGCCGGCTGGTCGGTGCGGTCCGGCTCGAAGTTCAGGTCGATCGCCGAGAAGTAGACGACGCCCTTGGCCAGCGCGGCGGTCTCGCGAAAGAACGTGCTGTTGCGCCGGTCCCGCAGCGCGGCCGCCGGCGTTACGATGACCTGGCCGTCGCGCTGTTCGACACGCAGCCGCTCGCGGCCCGACGCATCGATCCAGCGGACCTTGTCGTAGTAGCGGTCGCTGCGGGCGAAGCTCTCGAACAGCCGCGTCGTGGCCGAACCGGGCGATACGTCGTCGAGCCGCACGACGCCCGGCATCTCGGCCAGGAAGATCACGTCGTGGCGCAGCAGGTCCAGCGTGCGTACGAGCACCTGGCGGACCTCCTCGCGAACCGTGTCGCGCGCGCGCAGCGTGGCCCGCTGCATCGCTTTCTCGGTCTCGACGAACAGCATCGGCACGCCGACCACCGTCAACACCAGCCACGGAAGCGTCAGACCCAACAGATGGCGGCGCTGATGACTCAGCGTCCGCAGCGTCTGCCTGATCCCTCCCGCTTGGCGATGCGGCGTCATGCGTTCCGAGTGTCACAAAAAGCTACACATTTTGCATGATAGCCGGACAATCGCATCGCCATGCCCGCAAATCGTTCCGTTTGAACATTCAATATCGAAAATGCGCGGATACAACAGCGTCGATCGCTCGCGCATCGGCGCATCATCCGGATCGTTTCGGCGGCCCGGATCGACCCTTGCGGAACGGACGGCGCGGTCGATGCGTGACCCGCGCGTCCGGCGATTTGTTGTAGCTTCTCGGATCGCCCAGCGCCCGCGACGCCTTTCCAAACCATGACGAACGCCCCTTCCCCGCGCCCTCCGGCCGATACGCCGAGCGGCACTCCGCATCCGAGCGAACTGGACATCCAGGAGTTCGGCAGCTACGACGTGGTCATCGACGCGCGCAGTCCGCGCGAGTTCGCCGATGACCACATCCCCGAGGCACTGAACCTGCCCGTCGTCGACAGCGAGCAGTACGCGGTGGTCGGCACGATGTACAAGCAGGACCGGCACCGCGCGTACCTGCGCGGCGTCGCCGACTCGCTGCGCAACATGGCCGACGCGATCGATACGCAGCTCAATCACCTGGGGCCGGACGCGCGGATCCTCGTCTACTGCTTTCGCGGCGGCAAGCGCAGCCGGCTATGGGCCGATGCGCTGCGCACGATCGGCTTTCGCACCGACGTGCTGCCCGGCGGCTGGAAGCGGTACCGCAAATGGGTCCGTGACGGGCTGGCCCGTCATGCGCCGGCGCTCGGCTATCGCGTGCTCGGCGGCCCGACCGGCTGCGGCAAGACGCGCCTGCTGCAGGCGCTGGCGCGCGCCGGCGAACAGGTGCTGGATCTCGAAGGACTCGCCTCGCATCGGGGCAGCCTGATCGGCGCGGTACCCGGCGTCGCGCAGCCCGGGCAGAAGCTGTTCGATTCGCTGCTGCTGGCGACGCTGCGCCGCTTCGATCCCCGCCGCCCGGTGTGGGTCGAGGCCGAATCCAAGAAGATCGGCTCGCTGCAACTGCCGCTGGAGCTGTACGAGAGCATGCACGCGGCGCCGGTGTTCTACTCGCTGTCGCTGCCGATGCCCGAGCGCGTGCGCGTCTGGGTCGAGGATTTCGGTCACTTCGTCGACGACCCGGCCTCGCTGATCGACCGGCTGCAATATCTGGTGCCGCTGGTCGGACACCAGACCTTCGATGAATGGAAAGCGCTGGCCGACTCGGGGCAGGTGCTCGTGCTGTTCGAGCGGCTGATGCGCGACCACTACGACCCGACTTATCAGCGTACGTCCGCCAGGCACTATGCGCGGGCGCAGGTGCGGCCGATCGAGATCGACGACATCGAAGCGGCGACGCTGGACGCGGTGGCCCGGCGGCTGGCGGCCGAGGCCTGAACGCTGCGGGCCGAGGGCCGCGCAGCTCTCGGCGCAGCTCTCGGCGCAGCTCTTGGCGCAGCTCTTGGCGCAGCTCGGCTCGGCTCGGCTCGGCTCGGCTCGGCTCGGCTCGGCTCGGCTCGGCCCGGCTCGGCTCGGCTCGGCCCGGCTCCCGGCTCTGGTCTCTGGTCTCTGGTCTCTGGTCTCAGCCCCCAGCGCGGCAAGACTCAGCGACGCAGTTCGTCGAAGACCTGCAGGCGGCGCAGGATGCCTTTTTCGATCTCCAGCACGATCATGATCGCCAGCCCGATGCCGATCATCACGGCGATCTCGACGGCGCCGACCGGCCGGCTGTCGAACAGCCGGTGCATGAACGGCAGGTACGTGAACGCGGCCTGCGCGACGACGACGACGGCGATCGCGGCCAGCACGGCCGGCGTGCCGCGCACGCCGCGAAGGTGGAACGAGCCTTCGTGCAGGTATCGGACGCTGAACAGGTAGAAGATCTCCATCACGCAGAACTGGTTGACCACCAGCGTGCGCGCCGCGGCCTCGCCCAAGTCGCGCGACAGGCCCCAACGGTAGATGCCGAACGCGCCGATCGTGAACAGCAGCGAGACCAGCACGATCCGCCACAGCATGAACGGCGAGACCAGCGGCGCGTCGCGCCGGCGCGGCGGCCGGGACATGATGCCGCGCTCGGGCGGCTCGAAAGCCAGCGACAGGCCCAGCGTGACCGTCAGCACCATGTTGATCCAAAGGATCTGCGGCGCCGTCATCGGCAAGGCCAGGCCGAACAGGATCGCCGCGGCCACGGCCAGCGCCTCGCCGCCATTGGTCGGGATCGTCCAGGCGACGACCTTGACGATGTTGTCGTAGACGGCGCGCCCTTCGTGGACCGCCGCCGCGATCGACGCGAAGTTGTCGTCGGTCAGCACCATCTGGCTCGCTTCCTTGGCCGCCTCGGTCCCCTTGTGGCCCATCGCGACGCCGATGTCGGCCTGCTTGAGCGACGGTGCGTCGTTGACGCCGTCGCCGGTCATCGCGACGATATGGCCACGCGATTGCAGCGCCTGCACGATTCGCAGCTTGTGCTCGGGACTGGCACGCGCGAACACGTTGGCGCGCGCCGCGACGTCTCGCCACTGCCCGGGCGCGAGCGCATCCAGCTCGTCGCCGGTGATCACGACCGGATCATCGGCGAGCCCGATCTGCCGGGCGATCGCCGCGGCCGTCGCGCCATGGTCGCCGGTGATCATCTTGACCTCGATGCCGGCGCGCCGGCAGTCGGCGACCGCCTCGATCGCCTCGGCACGCGGCGGATCGACGAAGCCGGCGATGCCGACGAACACCAGGTCGGCGACATCGCCGAGCTCGAACGCGGCCGGCCGCGCCGGCAGGCGCCTCATCGCGAACCCGAGCACGCGCTGGCCCTCGCCGGCCGCCTCGGCGATCATCCGGCGCCAATAGGCGTCATCGAGCTCGCCCTCACCATCCGGTCCCTGCGCCGACCATTGCGCGCGACTCAGCTCCAGCAGCCGCTCCGGCGCACCCTTGACGTACATCACCGCGTCGCCGGCGCCGAGCGCGTGCAGGCTGGCCATCAGCCGGTGCTCGGCATCGAACGGCACTTCGTCCAGGCGCGGCAGATGCGCGCGCAACGCGGACGGCTCCATCCCCGCCTTGCCTGCCAGGGCCAGCAGCGCGCCCTCCATCGGGTCGCCATCGACGGTCCGATGGCCGGCCTGTTCGCTCAAGCGCGCATCGTTGCACAGCGCGCCGATCCGCGCGAGTTCGCGCGCCCCGGCCAACGCGAGCGCCGCCGGATCGCCGGACGCGTCACTGCCCTGTCCGCCCTGTCCGCCCTGTCCGCCCTGTCCGCCCTGTCCGCCCTGTCCGCCGTTACCGCCGTTACCGCCGTTATCGCCGTTATCGCCGTTGCCGACGACATCGGCCGGATCGGCCGTCGCCGCTTCGGCACGCGGGTGCGCCGCCTCGTCAGCGACCACGGTCAGCACGCCATCGCTCGCATAACCGTCACCGCTGACCTCGACGGCGCCGGCGGCCGTGACGACGCGTCGCACGGTCATCTCGTTGCGGGTCAGCGTCCCGGTCTTGTCGGTGCAGATCACCGTCGTCGCGCCGAGCGTTTCGACCGCCGGCAGCCGCCGCACGATCGCGTGCCGCTTCGCCATGCGGCGCACGCCGAGCGCCAGCGTGATCGTGATGACGGCCGGCAGGCTCTCGGGCACGACGCCGACGGCCAGCGCGACGACGATCATCAACGCGTCGAGCCACTGGTAGTCGCGCATCGTCGCCGCGTACGCGTACAAGGCCAGCGCCGCGACGATCGCGAACACCGCGAAGCGGCGGCTGAACTGCGCGACCTTGCGCAGCAGCGGCGTCGCCAGCTCGTCGATGCCGCCGAGCAGTTCGCCGATGCGGCCGACCTGGGACGCCGCGCCGGTGGCCACGACCAACGCGGTCGCCTGTCCGGACACCACCAGCGTGCCCGAGTGGACCATCGACGAGCGCTCGCCGACCGGCACGTCGCGCGGCGTCGGCGGCGGCGTCTTGTCGGCCGCGACCGATTCGCCGGTCAGCACCGACTCGTCGACGCGCAGTCCGCGCGAGCGCAGCAGACGGGCGTCGGCCGGCACGCGATCGCCGGCTTCGAGCACGACCAGGTCGCCGGGCACGAGCTGGCCGACCGGCACCGAGATCCGGTGACCGTCGCGGATCACGCGCGCGGTCGGCGCGAGCATCGAGCGCAGCGCGGCCAGCGCCTGCTCGGCGCGGCCTTCCTGCACGAAACCGACGACCGCATTGATCAGCAGCACCAGCACGATCACCGTCGCATCGATCAGGTGCCCGAGCGACGCGGACAGGATCGCCGCGCAGACCAGCAGCAGGATCAGCGGATCGTTGAACTGATTGGCGAACCGCCGCCACGCCGGCACCGTCCGCGCCGCTGCCAGTTCGTTGGCGCCGTACAGCGACAGCCGGTGTTCGACCGCAGCCGCCGACAGGCCGCGTTCGTCGGCGCCGTGCGCGGCCATCGCCTCGTCGGTCGACAGACTGTGCCAATCATCGCGCAGCACCGGCGCGCGCGCGGGCTGCGAACTCGCGTCGTTCATCGTCGTCCCCTTTCCGACTGCGGGGCCGACTGCCCCAACCGTATGCGGACCGCATCGCGATCCGTGCTCGTACTATCGCCGATCACCCGCTCGGGGGATTTGATCGAAACCAAGAAAACCTTGCCCCGGCATGAATCAGGGAAACATCCGGGTCGCGGCCGTACGCGGCGCCCCTATACTCGATCGACGCCGCCGCGCGGTCGCGTCCCGCTGGCGGCGCCGGCTGCCGCGACGTTCGACCCACGCAGGACCGCGTCGCGCGCCTGCACCAGGAGACACATCGATGACCGATCTCTCTCGCCGCCGCTTCACGCTGGCCGCCGCGTCGCTGGGCGCCGGAGCGCCCGCGCTGACCGCCCGGGCACAGGTCGCCGGCTACCCGAACCGCCCGCTGAAGATCCTCGTCGCCGCCGCGCCCGGCGGGCTCAGCGACGCGTATGCGCGGCTGTTCGCCGAACAGTTCACGACGAGGTTCAACCAGCCGGCGCTCGTCGAGAACCGCACCGGCGCCAGCGGCATCATCGCGACCGAAGCGATGCTCAAATCCCCGCCCGACGGCTACACGATCTGGTCCGGCACCACCGGCATGGTCTGGCAGACGCGGGTGATGTACCGCAAGCTGCCGTTCGATCTGGCCAAGGACATCGCGCCGATCACGGTCTTTCCGTCAGGGCCGCTGGTGGTCGCCGTGCAGGAGCGCACCGGCGTGCGCGACTTCACCGGACTCGTCGATTACGTACGCAAGCATCCGTGCAGCGCCGGTTCGTACGCGGTCGCCTCGTATCCGCACGT
The DNA here is from genome assembly GCA_047601745.1 of Burkholderiaceae bacterium. Lineage (GTDB taxonomy): Bacteria > Pseudomonadota > Gammaproteobacteria > Burkholderiales > Burkholderiaceae_E > JAKPAM01. The sequence continues at coordinate 859,428 of JASGIS010000001.1, forward strand.
GTTCGCCGAAACGCTGAACCGCGAATTCGGCGGCAAGGTGCAATCGATCCAGTACAAGGGAGAAGGCCCGATGTGGGTCGAGATGGGATCGGGCCAGCTCGATCTGGCGGTCGGCAGCTACCAGGCGTTCTCGACGGTCCGCGACAAGGGCATCCGGCCGATCGCCGTCAACGGCATGGTCCGCTGCCCGAAGCTGCCCGACCTGCCGACGTTGACCGAACAGGGGATGAAGTCGCCGGTGGCCAAACTCGAGGGCGGGCTGGCGCTGGTCGCCCATTCGGCCGTGCCGGGCGGGATCCTCGACCTGCTGGCGGAGGTCGCGGTCGCCGGCAACGACACGCCGCGCGCCCGCGCGCTGCGCGAGACCTTCGCGATCCCGGACGCGACCAAGGGTCGCGCCGATGCGCTGCGGCAATGGCGCGAGGACGCGCCGGCCTGGATCAAGGAGGTCGAGGCGCTGGGCGTCAAGCTCGATTGAGTCCGCACGGCGGCCGGCGGTGATCGCCGGCATCGTCCGCCGAGACTCGCCGAATCACTGGATCAGCCGGTGCTGCAGCGCATAGCGCGTGAGCGCCGAGTTCGAATCGAGCGCGAGCGTCTCGAGCACGCGCGAGCGATACGTGCTGACGGTCTTCGGGCTGAGGCTCAGGGACTTGGCGATCTGTCCGACCGCCTCGCCATTGGCCAGCCGCAGGAATACCTGCAGTTCACGATCGGACAACCGAAGATGCGGCTTGCCGGCCGCCGGGTCGTTGGCCGAGACGCCGCTGGCCAGCAGGTCACCGACCGATTCGCTGACATAGCGACGGCCGGCACCGACCATGCGGACCGCTCGGATCACTTCCTCGGGTTCGGCATCCTTGGACAGATAACCCTTGGCGCCCATCTTCAGCGTCTGGATCGCGTACTGCTCCTCGGGAAATCCGGACAGGATGATGACCGACGGCGCGCCTTCGCGCAGGCCGATGTTGCGCAGCGCGTCGATGCCGCTGCCTTCGGGCAGCGCGATGTCCAGCAACAGCACGTCGCAGGCGCCGCTTCGCGCGAGCGCTTCGGCCTCGCGCGCGGTCGCGGCCTCGGCGACGACCTTCAGGTCGCTGTGCGAAGCGATCAGCGACGCGAAGCCGCTGCGCACGATCGGATGATCGTCGCAAATGCCCACTCGAATTTGAAGCCCGGCAACCACGTTGTTCGCTTCCTGGAAAGACGTTGGATCACTCGGTATTGTGCCGCCGCGCGAACCCGCTTCCTATCAGCATGCGTCGGAGCCGCTTGCCGGAGCTGTCCTACAAGACGAGAGGAGAAAACGATCGGCCGCGGGCCTGGCGCTCAGTCACTCCCGCCTGAAAACGGGAGCTTCCTCGCAGCGATACGGGGACGCCGTGGGCGCCGGGACAGGATCGCCTCGCCGGACTCGCCCTACCGGGCGAGGCCCGCGCTTCGACCCGTGGTCAATGCGCGATCGACGCCACCGATGACTGCGGCACGCCGACGTCGAGGCGCAGCGTGACGCGCTCGAAGAACGACTGCGCCTGCCGGTCGAACGAGCTGTCCGGCAGGCCGGCGTTCATGTCGACCGAGAAACCCATGACGATGCCGGTACCGGGCCTGCCCGGATGCCGGCAGGTCAGCGCCTGCTGCTGGCGCAGCCGCAGGCTCTGCGGCACGCGCACCGTCAACCGGTGCTGCACGCACGGATAGCCGCGGGCGACCGAGTAGTCGAACGCCGATTCGACGACCTTCATGTTCGCGATCCGCGGATCGTGCAAGGCTTCGTCGCGGACGAAATCGACCATCGCCTCGGGGCTCAGGTCCGGCGGCAGCGCGATCATCGAGACGAAGGCCTTTTCGCGCCGGCCGTTCTTGTCGGTCGCATAAGCGACCCCGGCGTTCGATGAACTGGACAGGCGCCAGCGGCCGTCGGGCGCCTGCACGCTGAGCCAGTCGTTCGAGTAGGACGGATGCGTGTGCCCCCACAGCATCGCCCCCAAGCCGGCGAGCAGCACCAACGAGAGCGAAGAGAACATCGGCAGGAACTTCATCGTCATCACCTTCGGTTGACGACTAAGTTAATCCGATTCGACGGCGCTGCGCAGATCGCGTATACCCCATTTTGTGAAGCAGTTCTCATGACCGTAAAGATTCCGTGACAGGCCTGATCCGATCGAGTGAACCGCCGGTCCCGGCAGCATCGGCTGTCAAGGTTCGTCCGGTCGTCGCGACTGCCCGAGGTCCGCGATTCGACCCGAGCGCTCCGATGCCCGCAGGCACATGACCGCCCCGACGATGATCGAGACGCGCATCCCGGCGCGTCTCGATGCGCTGCCCTGGACCGCATTCCATACGCGGCTCGTGATCGCGCTGGGCGTGACCTGGATCCTGGACGGGCTGGAGGTCACGCTGGCCGGATCGGTCGCCGGCGCGCTGCGCGACAGCCCGACGCTGGCGCTCAGCGAAGCGCAGGTCGGCCTGTCGGCCAGCCTGTATCTGGCCGGTGCGGTGCTCGGCGCGCTGGGCTTCGGCTGGCTCGCCGACCGCCACGGGCGCAAGCGCCTGTTCTGGATCACGCTGGCCGTCTACGCGCTGGGCACGCTGGCGACCGCGTTCTCGCACGATTTCCTGAGCTTCGCGGTGTGCCGGATGATCACCGGCGCCGGCATCGGCGGCGAGTATTCGGCGATCAACTCGGCGATCCAGGAATGGATTCCGGCCCGGCACCGCGGCCGCACCGACCTGATCGTCAACGGCAGCTTCTGGATCGGCGCCGGAGCCGGCGCGCTCGGCTCGCATGCGCTGATGGCCAGCGGATGGCTGCCGCAGGAACTGGCGTGGCGGCTGGCCTTCGGCATCGGCGCGGTCCTCGCGCTGGCGATCATCGCGCTGCGCGGCAGCGTGCCCGAGAGTCCGCGCTGGCTGGTCACGCACGGGCGCGCGGCCGAGGCCGAGGCCCTGGTCGCGCGCATCGAAGCGGCGCTGCACGGCCGCGGCCATCGGGCTCGCGACCACGGCGGCGACGTGCCGGACGGCGGCGGCGCGCCGGACGGCATCGGCGCGACCTCGTCCGCGCCGATGCCCGTCTGGCGGCTGCGCGCCGACTACCGCGGTGCGACGATGACCGACGTCGCGCAATCGCTGCTCAGGCACCATCGGCGCCGCACGCTGGTCGCGCTGACGCTGATGTCGTCGCAGGCGTTCTGCTACAACGCGATCTTCTTCACGTTCGCGCTGGTGCTCGGCCGCTTCTACGACGTGCCCGCCCGCGACGTGGGTCTGTACCTGCTGCCGTTCGCGATCGGCAACTTCCTCGGACCGCTGCTGCTCGGGCACTGGTTCGACACGATCGGGCGGCGCGTGATGATCACCTCGACCTACGCGGTGGCCGGCGTGCTGCTGATCGCGACCGCGCTGCTGTTCGCCGGCGGACGGCTCGGCGTCACCGGCCAGACGCTGGCGTGGTCGGCGGTGTTCTTCTTCGCGTCGGCGGCGGCCAGCTCGGCGTATCTGACCGTCGGCGAATCGTTCCCGATCGAGATCCGCGCGCTGGCGATCGCGCTGTTCTACGCGATGGGCACGGCGCTGGGCGGGATCGCCGGCCCGTGGCTGTTCGGCGAGTTGATCGGCACCGGCTCACGCGGACCGATCGCCTGGGGCTATGTCGCCGGCGCGCTGTCGATGCTGGTCGCGGCCGCCGTGCAATGGCGCTGGGGCCTGGACGGCGAACGGCGGGCTCTCGAGGATCTGGCGTCGCCGCTGTCGGGGCGGCACTGAGCGCCGTCGCCGCTGACCCAACTACCCAACTACCCAACTACCCAACGACCTACCGACCCACCGGATCAGGCCGGCATCAGGCCGACGGTACCGGCGTCGACTGCCACGACACCATCTGCCAGCGATCGCCGCGCCGCGCCCATACCTGCAGATAGCGGCTGACGAAGTTCTTCGTCGAGCCCTTGACGACGACCTCGATCCGCACGTCGCCGTTGACCAGCGCCACGTCGCCGAGCACGCGGAACGTGCGCGCGAGGTTCGTCAACCCGCGATAGTCGTAGAAGCCCGTCGTGGCGCGCTCGATGAACTGCGACTTGGATTCGGTGGTGGCGCTCGAATGCACGTACACCAGATCGTCGCCGAGCAGCTCGCCCAGCGTCGCCGCGTCCTTGGCGATGGTGGCTTGCGCGCGGCGCTCGTCCAGCGCTTCGATTTCCTTGATGATTTCCTGGCTCATTCGCTTGTTTCCTGCCGCGGTCTCCTCGCGGTGTGGCGCAAATTAGACTCCAGCTCGCGACATTTGTCACGGCGCGGCCGCTTCCCCGATTCCGCGCCCAGCGATTAGTATGGGCCGGCGAGCGGCCCGATCCGCGCCATCCGAAGCCAGTCAAGGAGACGACCATGCCCCCTCAAGCCGCGGCGCCCGCGCCCGATCTTCATCTCGAATGCACGATGGGCGATCTGCTGATCCGCGCGATCGAGCGCGGCGCCGACCGCACGGCCTTCGTGTCGGGCGACCGCTCGATCTCGTACCGCGCGTTCGGCCAGTCGGTGTCCCGTTTCGTGCAGTTGTTCGATTCGCTGGGCCTGCGCCGCGGCGACGGCGTCGCCTGCCTGGGCGGCAACAGTGTCGAGGCCTTCCTGGTCGGCGCGGCCGGCTACCTGACCGGCGTGCGGGTGACCAACCTGCATCCGCTGGCCTCGCTCGACGATCACGCGTTCATCATCGACGACTGCGGCGCGGCGGTGCTGTTCTTCGACCCGGCCACGCACGCGGCGCGCGTCGACGCACTGCGCGATCGCCTGGCGCGGGCGCGACCGATCGCGCTCGGCCCGTGCGCGTTCGCCGACGACGCGATGGCGATGGCCGCGCGGTTCAACGCCCGGCCGCTGCAATCGCGCGCGCAGGTCGATGACCTGAGCTGGATCATCTACACCGGCGGCACGACCGGGCGGCCGAAGGGCGTCATGCACACGCATCGCACGCACCTGTCGATGGTGATGGCCGAGCTGTCCGAGTGGGAATGGCCCGACGCGCCGGTGTTCCTGGCGATCACGCCGATCAGCCACGGCGCCGGCGGCTGCATCATGCCGACGCTGTTGCGCTCGGGCACGGTCGTCATGGAAAACGGCTTCACGCCGGCACGCTTCTTCGAGATCGTCGCGCGGCATCGCGTCAGCGCCACGTTTCTCGTGCCGACGATGCTGTACAAGCTGCTCGACCACGCGGCCGGCCACGACGTCGACGCGCGCACGCTGCAACTCGTTCTCTACGGCGCCGCCCCGATGGCGCCGGCCCGGCTGCGCGAAGCGCTCGAACGATTCGGCCCGATCTTCATGCAGTTGTACGGGCAGTCCGAAGCGCCGAACTGCATCACCGTGCTGCGCAAGCGCGACCACGTCGACGCCAGCGACGAGCGCCTGTCCTCGTGCGGGATGCCGATCTTCACCAGCCAGGTCGCGCTGCTCGACGACCAGGGCCGGCCGGTGCCCGACGGCGAGACCGGCGAGCTGTGCGTACGCGGGCCGCTGGTGATGCGCGGCTACTGGCAGCGGCCCGAAGAGACGCGCCAGGCGCTGCGCGACGGCTGGCTGCACACCGGCGATCTGGCGCGGCGCGATCGCGACGGCTACCTGAGCATCGTCGGCCGCAGCAAGGACATGATCATCAGCGGCGGCTTCAACGTCTACCCGGCCGAGGTCGAGAACGTGCTGACCGCGCATCCGAGCGTCTCGGCGGCGGCCGTCATCGGACTGGACGACCCGGTCTGGGGCGAGGCGGTCACCGCCGTCGTCGTCCGAAGACCGGGCCAGTCGGTCGACGAGCACGAACTGATCGCGCTCGTTCGCGATGCGAAGGGTGCGGTCAGCGCACCCAAGTCGGTGATCTTCGTCGACGAGCTGCCGGTCTCGTCGCTGGGCAAGCCGGACAAGAAGGCGCTGCGGCAGCAGTTCGGCGGCGGACGCTAGGCGCGGCTTCGGGCGCTAGACGCGATCTCGGGAGCGAGGCGCGGCCGGCATCGGCCAGGCGGCCATCAGCACCAGCAGCACGACGATCAGCAGGTACGGCGCGCCGGGCTCGATGTCGTAGCACAGCGTGCCGACGAACGGGCCGACCACGGTGCCGAAACCCTGCGCGGCGCCGAGCACACCGGCCGCGGCGCCCTGCTCGTGCGCCTGCACGGCATTGGCCGCCATCGCGCCGAACGCCGGAAACACCCAGCCCATGCCGAACGCCGTCACGAAGTACGCGCCGATCAGCATCGCACCGGACGTGCTCGCCGCGATCGCCGCGAAGCCGATCGCGCCGATCACCGCGCCGCGGCGAACGAGCTTCGCCGGCGGCCAGCCGAGCCGGCGCACGATCATCTGCGAGCCGATCAGCGACACACCGACCATCGTCAGCGACAGCCCGGCGACGCGCGCCGCGTCGCTGCCGGCCAGCCCGAGCCGATCGATCGCGAAGAAGCCGACGATGATCTGCGCGATCGACACGCTGAAGTACGCGATGAACGACACCAGCATCGGCCGGCGCAGCCGGCGGTCGGCGAACGACAGCGCCGCCCGCCCGGCCAGCGACGTCCCGCCCGAGCGCGGCAGCGTGCGCCACAACACGACCATCGCGACGACCGGCAGCAGCCCCGTCACGTACAAGGGCGTGGCCAGCCCGATCGCGGCGAGCCCGCCGGCCAGCGCCGGACCGGTCACCAGCCCGACCGCGTTGGCGGCGCCGAGCAGCGCCAGCGTGGCCGTGCGTCGCTCGGCCGGCACGTTGTCGGCGATCAGCGCCTGGCCGACCGCCGGCACCGCCGAGTAGAAGCCGCCCATCGCGCCGCGCGTGATCAGCATCCCGGCGAACACCACCGATGCATCGAAGCCCCGCGACAGCGAGACGATCAGCAGCGCGCACAACAACGCGTAGCAGACGCTGAATCCGCTGACGGCCAGCAGCATCACCGTGCGACGGCCGCGCCGGTCGGCCTGCCGGCCCCAGCGCGGCGCGCTCAGCATCCACATCACGCCGCCGATGGTGATCACCGCGCCGGCCTGCGATGCGCTCAGGCCGAGCTGGCGGGCGATCGGACCGATCAGCGACACGAAGGCCATCATCGCCATCGTGCACGTGCAGTTGGCCACCAGCAGCGGGCGGATGTCGAAGCGCGCCGGGTCGGGCGCGGCGGAACCGGAAGTCATCGGAAGTCCTGGCGGAAGGACCGCGCGGCGGGCGCCGGTCGCGGTGGGACGGGCCCCGGCGCCCTGGAAGGCCCGCGTCTCCGCCGCCTTCATACCACGAGTCCGGCAGGCGGCCGGCCATGCCGCCGCGGCTGCGTCGCCGTTTCGTAGCGTCGACCAGCCGCCCCGGCGAGACCTTGCCCCTAGAATGGGCCGATCGAAGCGTAGGAGACCCGACGATGTCCGATCCCGATCCGACCCCTCTGCAATACGATCTGATCATCCGCGGCGGCACCGTCCATGACGGTCTCGGCGGCGCGCCCCGCGTGGCCGACGTCGCGGTCAAGGACGGACGCATCGCCGCGATCGGCGACGTCGACGGCCGCGCCGCGCAGGAGCTCGATGCGCGCGGCCTGCTGGTGACGCCGGGCTTCGTCGACGTCCACACCCACTACGACGGCCAGGCGACGTGGGAGAACCGGCTGGCGCCGTCGTCGCTGCACGGCGTGACCTCGGTGGTCATGGGCAACTGCGGCGTCGGCTTCGCGCCGTGCCGGCCCGGCGAGCGCGACACGCTGGTGCGCGTGATGGAGGGCGTCGAGGACGTGCCCGAGGTCGTGATGACCGAAGGCCTGCCGTGGAACTGGGAGACCTTCCCGGAATACCTGGACGCGCTGGCGGCGCGCCGCTTCGACATCGACGTGGCCGCGCAGTTGCCGCATTCGGCGCTGCGCGTCTACGTGATGGGCCAGCGCGCGGCCGGACACGAGCCGCCGACGGCCGAGGACCTGCAGCGCATGCGCGAGCTGACCGCCGAGGCCATCGATGCCGGCGCGCTCGGGGTAAGCACGTCGCGCAACATGATGCACCGGACCAAGGCCGGCGACCTGGCGCCGAGCCTGTTCTCCGAGGAAGACGAGTTGCACGCGCTGGCGCAGGGACTGAAGGACGCCGGACAGGGCGTGATGCAGATGATCCCGTCGCCGACCGGCGATGCGCGCGCCGAGTTCGGTCTGATGCGGCGGCTGGCCGAGCACAGCGGCCGGCCGCTGTCGTACACACTGATCCAGATGCCGACCGGCGACAGCGACGCTTATCGCCAGTCGCTGCAGGCGCTGGACGACGCCGCGCGCGCGGGCCTGTCGATGCGCGCGCAGGTCGCGCCGCGGCCGGTCGGCATGTTCTACGGGCTGGACCTGAGCTTCCATCCGTTCGCGTATCACCCGAGCTACAAGGCGATCGCGCACCTGCCGCTGGCCGAACGCGTCGAGCGGATGAAGGATCCGGTGTTCCGCGAACGGCTGCTGTCCGAAAAACCCGAGGACAGCAACCCGGTCAACCTGAAGACGGTCAAGGCCTTCCAATACGCGCATCCGTGGGGACAGGAGGTCGACTACGAGCCCGATCCGTCGAACCGGATCGATGCGTTGGCCGCGCGCGCGGGCCGATCGGTCGAAGTCTTCGCTTATGACCTGCTGCTGGCCAATGACGGCAAAGCGCTGTTCTATCTGCCCGGCGCCAACTATCGCGAAGGCAACCTCGACGCGGTGCGCGAGATGCTCGGCCATCCGTGCACGGTGGTCGGCCTGGCCGACGGCGGCGCCCACTACGGGATGATCTGCGACGGCAGCTTCCCGACGTACTTCCTGCAACGCTGGGCGCGCGACGCGGCGCCGGCGCAGCGCATCCCGCTGGCAGAGGCGATCGCCGCGCTGACCAGCGAACCGGCGGCGATCGTCGGCCTGAACGATCGCGGGCGGCTGCAGGTCGGCTACAAGGCCGATCTCAATGTGATCGACCTCGCGCGCCTGAAGCTGAACGTACCGAACGTCGTCTACGACCTGCCGGCCGGGGGCCGTCGCATGCACCAGAGCGCCGAAGGCTACGTCGCGACGATCGTGTCGGGTAACGTTACTTATCGCGAAGGCAAGCCGACCGGTGAACTGCCGGGCCGGCTGGTGCGCGGCCAGCGCGCGGCACCGCAGCCGGCAGGCGTCGATCAGGCGCTGGCGGCCTGAGAATCCGCGGACGAACCCGCCACGCCCGCTCGCCGCGTCCGATTCCTTCACAGATTCCGAGAACCGTTCGCGCGGCCGCGTGGGATTGCCGCGACAGGTTGATCGTCGCGCTTGGCCCGGCCGGGCGCCTTGTGCGAACATCGACCGAGCCGCCCCGATGGGCGGCGCAGCGTGCCGGCCCCGGGGGGCCGCACGACGCCCGGCCAGGCCCACATCGAATCCCGCTTCTCGGGCGCTGGCCGTCAAGGAGCCCCCGATGCGCGACCGCAAATACATCCTGGACATGGCCCGCACACCGTTCGGTCGGCGGATCCTCGGCCACATCGGCGCCGAATGGCCGTCCGGCAACGAAACGCCGGAAGAACTCGACGCGATGTGGGAACGCAATCGTCAACGCCTCGAATCGCTGCGCCGCGACCTGCGCACGACGCGGCGCCTGCGCGCGCTCAATCGGCTGCACTAAGTAAGTCGGCTGCACTACTGGAGACGAGCCCGTTCGGGCTTGGGCTTGGGCTTGGGCTTGGGCTTGGGTTCGGTCCGGCGATACCGGCTCGCGCACGGGCAGGCGAGCGCATCGAGGACGAAAGGCCCGCGCAGCGGGCCGGATCACGACACGGAGCGCGGCGCTCCGTTCACTCGATGCCGAGCGCGTCCGCGTCGGCTTCGGCCTGCAGCATCACCGCGCGTTCGCGCGCGGGCAGCAAATCGATGATCCGGTTGCGCAGCCGGTCATAGGCGCGCCGCGATTCGCCGCCGCGGAACGGATCCTCGTTCGCTTCGAACGCCGCCGCGATCTCGGCCCACTGCGCGTCGGTCAGCGACGCGATCGCGCGCGGAATCAGCTCGTTCTCTTCGGCTTGCATGTGATCGAGGTGGTACCGCGTGTACGCGGCGCACGCGTCGACGAACGCGCTGGTCGCGCCGGGCAGGCGCGCCTGGAACGCGACGAAACAACGCTCGAGGCCGGTCAGCAGGCGCGCGCTGGTGCGATGCTCGTTCGAACAACGATCGATCAGATCGATGCACGCCTGGTCGCCGTCCCGCGCCGCCGCCTCGCGCAACGCGCTGAACAGGTAACGGTCTTCCTTCGGATGATGGAAGCGGTCGGGGAACGCGTCGATGTAGCACAGGATCGTCGCCAGCAGCGTGAAGTCCGCGACCTTGTTCCCCTCGACGATCTCGGCCATCTGCGCGTCGAGCAGGATCAGCACGCTGGCCAGCAGGCGGTGCTCGCGCAGGACGATCGCCACCGCGCGATCGCGGGCCGTATCACCGGTCGCCGGGAGCAATTTCCCGATCGCCGCGGCCCGGCCCTTTTCGGCCCTGCCCTTTTCCATTGTCTCGCTCATCGCGTCCTCTGTCTCGATCTTTGGCGGATCAGTACCGGCGCATTGACGCGCCAAGCCTATTGATCCGATCTTAGAGGACGCGCGCGCGCCGCCGTTGACGCAGGTCAACCGGTCAAACGCCCCTATGGGGCGCACCGGTCGCCGCGCACGGGCGCACGCCGTGCGGCGTTCAGATCACGCCCTGCGCCTGCATCGCGTCGGCAACTTTTACAAAACCAGCGATGTTGGCGCCGTCGATGTAGCTGACCGAACCGTCGGCACGGCGGCCGTGCTCGACGCAGGCCGTGTGGATGCCCTGCATGATCTGGAACAGGCGCGCGTCGACCTCGGCCCGCGGCCACGACAGCCGTTGCGCGTTCTGGCTCATCTCGAGCCCCGACGTGGCCACGCCGCCGGCGTTGCTGGCCTTGCCCGGGCCGAACAGCACGCCCGCGGCTTCGAACGCGCGCGCGGCCTCGCTCGACGCCGGCATGTTGGCGCCTTCGGCGACGCATTTGACGCCGTTGCGGATCAGTGTGGCCGCATCCTGCTCGTCGAGTTCGTTCTGCGTCGCGCACGGCAGCGCGACGTCGACCGGCACGTGCCATGGCCGCTTGCCGGCCTCGAAACGGGCGCCGATGCGCTCGGCATAATCGCTGACCCGGCCGTAGCGATGGTTCTTGATGTCCATCAGCACCGCCAGTTTCTCGGACGTGAAGCCTTTCTCGTCGACGACGGTGCCGCCCGAATCGGACACGGTGACGACGCGAGCACCCAGCGCCATCGCCTTTTCGATCGCGTACTGCGCGACGTTGCCCGAGCCGGACACCGACACCCGCAGCCCTTCGAACGCCAGGCCCCGCGTCTTGAGCATCTCGTCGGCGAAGTAGACGGTGCCGTAACCGGTCGCCTCGGGACGCAGCAGCGAGCCGCCGAACGACAGCCCCTTGCCGGTGAACACGCAGTCGGCGCGGTTGGCCAGTTTCTTGAACATGCCGGACATGAAACCGACTTCGCGCGCGCCGACGCCGATGTCGCCGGCCGGCACGTCGGTGTCGGCGCCGACGTGGCGGAACAGCTCGGTGACGAATGCCTGGCAGAAGCGCATCACCTCGGCCGGGCTGCGCCCCTTCGGATCGAAGTCCGAGCCGCCCTTGCCGCCGCCCATCGGCAGCGTCGTCAGCGCGTTCTTGAACGTCTGTTCGAACGCGAGGAACTTGAGCACCGACAGGTTGACCGACGGATGGAAGCGCAGGCCGCCCTTGTACGGGCCGATCGCCATGCTGTGCTGGATCCGGTAGCCGCGATTGACGTGCACGTCGCCGCGATCGTCGGTCCAGCAGACCCGGAACGAAACGACCCGTTCGGGTTCGACCAGGCGCTCGAGCAGGCTGTGCTCGGCGTAGCGCGGATGCTTCTCGATGAACGGCCAGAGGCTCTCGATGACCTCGGTGACGGCCTGCAGGTATTCGGGTTGGCCGGGGTTGCGATCGGCGACGTATTGCAGGAACTGGTGGGCGGACGAGTGTTTCACGAGATCCCTTTCGGTGCGAAAGATGCGAACGAACCTGCTATTTTGCATCGACGCACCGTTTGGAGCCATTTTTTGCGTGATTGGCGGTGCAAATCGCACCGGATCGGCGCGGAATTTTCCGACACCGGTCGAATCTCGACGATGCTGACGATCGACGCCGGCGCCCCGACGCGCCGCGGATCGCAGAGCGCGGCCGGCGGCGACGGAAACCCCTCGTCGCCGCCGGCCGTGGGCCCTCAGGCGGGCTGCCGGACCTCGGCCGCCGACGGCCGCGAAGCACCGGCCCGTTCGCCGGCCAGGCCGGCGAAGTCCCTGAGCGCCCGCGCCATCTCCTCGCGCACCGGGCTGCCGGTCAGCACCACGTCGACCATCGTGTACGACGCGTGGAAGTGACCGGGGCCGTCGTAGCGCTCGACCGGCACGCCGGCCGCCTGCAGCGCGTCGGCATAGGCCTGGCCTTCGTCGCGCAGCGGGTCGAACTGCGCGGTGGCGATGAAGGCCGGCGGCAGGCCCTCGAGGCGGCCGCGCAACGGCGACACGCGCGGATCCTCGCGGTCGGCCGGCGAGCAGTACAGGTCCCAGAACCAATGCATCAGCGAACGCGTCAGGAAGTAGCCGTTGGCGTTCTCTTCATACGACGGGCGATCGAAGCGGCAGTCGGTCACCGGGCACACCAGCAACTGTCCGGCGATCGCCGGTCCGCCGCGGTCGCGCGCGAGCTGGCAGGTGACGGCGGCGAGGTTGCCCCCGGCGCTCCAGCCGGCCACCATCACCGGCCCCTCGCGGCCGCCGAGCTCGCCGGCGTGCGCGGCGATCCAGCAGGTGGCCGCATAGGCATCCTCGGCCGCGGCGGGGAAGCGGTGCTCGGGCGCATGCCGGTAGCCGACGCTGACGACGATCATGTCGCTGCGCCGGCACAGGTCGTGGCAGAACGGATCGTCGGAACCCTGGTCGCCGAGCACCCAGCCGCCGCCATGGAAGTAGACGACGACCGGATGCGGTCCGGGCGTCGCCGGCCGGTACAGCCGGTAAGGCAGCGGCCCGTCCGCGCCCGGCAGCGTGCCGTCGACGACCTCGCCGATCGGCCGCCCCGGCGGCCGCGTCGCGTTCATCTGCGCGAGGAACTGGCGCGCGCCCGCCGAACCGAAACATTCGAGCGGCGGCAGCCCCATCGACGCGAGCATGTTCAATACGATCCGCACGTCGGGCTGCAGCGTCACGATCTCGCCGTCGTTGCACTGCTCGCGTCCGTCCGGACCGGTCAGCCGCAGGCCGAGCATTCCCTTGGCGACGACCTCGTCGCAGATCTCGCGGTAAGGGCCGACGCCGCCGGTGTACGGCATCACGCCCTGCACCTTGCCGGCGACGTTGGCGCCGGTGTACCAGGTGTTGGCCAGCCGGTGCAGCGTCATCAGCGTGCAATCGGCCGAGTGGCGCTGCCAGCCGGCCTGCGCGGTCTCGGTCGGCTCGATCGACGTGAAGCCGCTGTCGCGCAGATCGACCAGGCGATCGACGACCCAGTCGACGTGCTGCTCGATCGACACCGCCATGTTCGACAGCACCGACGGGCTGCCGGGCCCGGTGATCATGAAGAAGTTCGGGAAGCCGGCGACCATCAGGCCCAGGTAGGAACGCGGGCCGGCGGACCAGGCCTGCGACAGCGTCTTGCCGTCGCGGCCGGTGATCGGATGCACGGCCAGGATCGCGCCGGTCATCGCGTCGAAGCCGGTCGCGAACACGATCGCGTCGACGGCGATCGGGCGGCGCGAGGTCTGGATGCCCTCGGGCGTGATCCGTTCGATCGGCTCGGCGCGCAGATCGACCAGCGTGACGTTCGGCCGGTTGTAGGTCGCGTAGTAGTTGGTGTCGAGGCAGGGCCGCTTGGCCCCGAACGGATGATCGTGCGGCAGCAGGGCTGCGGCGGTCTGCGGATCCTTGACGATCTCGCGGATCTTCTCGCGGATCAGGTCGGCGGCCAGCTTGTTGCCGTCCGGATCCGAGCCCTGGTCGGCCCACAACTGCGTCAGGATCGTGACCAGGTCGCCGGCGGCCCAGGCCTGCTCGAAACGTTCGCGGCGCTGCGCGTCGCTCAACTGCCAGCTATGGACCATCACCTCGGGCAGCGGCACGCCGGTCATCGACTGACGCGCGGCCTGCACGTAGGCGTCGCGATCGCGTTCGCGCTGCTGCGCGCGCTCGGGCGCGGGCTGGCCGTTGCGCGCCGGCAGCGCGAAACCGGGCGTGCGCTGGAACACCGTCAGATGCTCGGCCTGCTCGGCGATGATCGGGATCGCCTGGATCGCCGACGAGCCCGTGCCGATGACCGCGACCCGCTTGCCGGTGAAATCGACGCCTTCGTGCGGCCAGCGGCCGGTCACGTAGACCGGCCCGGAGAACGTATCGGCGCCGTCGATCTCGGGCGGCTTGGGCGACGACAGGCAGCCGGTGGCCATGATGTAGTGCCGGCAGCTCAGCGTCTGGCCGCTGGCCAGCGTCAGCCGCCAGCGCTGCGCCGCTTCGTCCCATTCGGCATTGGTGACGCTCTGCCCGAAGCGGATGTCGCGGCGCAGGTCGTAGCGGTCGGCGACGAAGCCCAGGTAGCGCAGGATCTCGGGTTGCGTCGCGTATTTCTCCGACCACTGCCAGACCTCGTCCAGTTCGGGATCGAACGTATAGCGGTAGTCGATCGTCTGGATGTCGCAACGCGCGCCCGGATAGCGGTTCCAGTACCAGGTGCCGCCGACGTCGTCGGCCGATTCGAGCACGATCGTCGAGAAACCGGCCTTGCGCAGGCGATGAAGCAGGTACAGGCCCGAAAAGCCCGCACCGACGACGACGACGTCGGGTGCGTCGGGCGATGCGGGCTCTCGGCCCGCAGCAATGGCATTGCTTGGCTGTTGCATGGTGTCTCCTCCGTTTGACGGGGTGCGGCCTCTTCGAGGCTCGTCGGTCAACGCATTGTAGGGCGGTGGGCCCGATACGTCCGATCTTTCGTCCGAAGTTTTCCCGGCCCGCGGCGTTACGCGGGCATCACGCGGGCGCCGCGCGCATCGCCACCCGCAATGCACGATCGACGTCGGCCTTCAGGTCGTCGATGTGCTCGACACCGACCGACAACCGGACCATGTTGACCGGAATGCCCGCGCGCGCCATCTGCGCGGCATTCATCGTGCCGGCCCACATCGCGGCCGTATGCACGGCCAGCGAATCGACGCCGCCCAGGCTGACCGCCTGCGACGGCAGGCGCAGCGCGCCGACGAAGCGGCTGGTTTCGGCGTGGCCGCCGGCGATCTCGACGGCGATGACCGCGCCATAACCGCTCATCTGCCGCCGCGCCAGTTCGTGCTGCGGATGGCTGGCCAGCCCCGGGTAATGGACGCGCGCGACCGACGGATGCGCTTCGAGGAAACGGGCCAGCTCGAGCGCATTGTGGTTGATCCGCTCGACGCGCAGCGACAGCGTACGCAAGCCGCGCAGCAGCAGCCAGGCGTCCATCGGCGACAGCACCGCGCCGAGCGTGACGTGCGTCGACCAGATCCGCTCGGCCAGCGCCGTATCGCAGCACACGACGCCCGCCATCAGATCGTGATGGCCGCCGAGGTACTTGGTGGCGCTGTGCACGACGATATCGATGCCGTGCCGGTGCGGCTGCTGGTTCAGCGGCGACGCGAACGTGTTGTCGGCGATCGTCAGGATGCCGCGCGGCCGGGCGATCGCCGCGATCGCCGCTAGGTCGGTGACGACCAGCGTCGGATTGGCCGGCGTCTCGACGATGATCAGCCGCGTCTCGGGGCGGATCGCCGCCTCGAACGCCGCCGGATCGGTCTGCTCGACGATCGTCGACGTCACGCCGAAGCGCGGCAGCAGTTCTTCGACGAGCTTGGACGTGCTCATGTAATGGCGGCTCTGCGCGATCACGTGATCGCCGGCCTGCAGCAGCGCCAGCGCCGTCGTCGAGATCGCGCCCATGCCCGAGCCCATCACCAGCGCGTCGGCCGTGCCTTCGAGCCGCGCGACGATCCGCGCGATGCGCGCGTGCAGCGGATTGCCGTAGCGCGTGTAGAAGCGCGGATGGCGGGGCCGCGCGGCCATGTCGCCGAAATCGGCGTCGTCACGGGCCAGGAACGTCGCGCTGTAGGTGATCGGCGGCACCAGCGCCGAGGCGTCGTGCAGCGCGCGATCCCCGTGCAGCAGCAGCGTCTCCGGATGCGGCGCGGGCTCGTCGTCGTCGGGCGAGTCCATCGTGCGCGTCAGCGCTCGGTCGGCGCGCCGGCGACGCGGCCGCCGTCGATGATCAAGCTCTGTCCGTTCATGAAACTGCCGGCGGGGCTGGCCAGGAACACCGCGGCGCCGGCGATCTCGTCGGGCTCGCCGATGCGGCGCATCGGCGTCGTGCGCGTGCGCTGAGCGAGGATCGCCTGGTCCTCCCACAGCGCGCGCGCGAAGTCGGTGCGGATCAGTCCGGGCGCGATGCAGTTCGCGCGGATGTTGCCGGCGCCGTGCTCGACGCAGAGGTTGCGCGCGAGCTGCAGGTCGGCGGCCTTCGACAACGCATAGACGCCGAGCACGTCGGAGCCGAGGTAACCGCCGATCGACGAGACGATGATGATCGAGCCGCCGCCGCGCGCGATCATGCCGGGGATCGCCATGTTGGCCAGCCAGAAGTTGCTCTTGACGTTGCTGGCCATCACGCGGTCGAACGCTTCGTCCGGGGTGCCGGCCGACGGCCCGAAATAAGGATTGACGGCCGCGTTGCAGACCAGGATGTCGATGCCGCCGTAGTGGCCGGTCGTGAAGTCGACGAGCTGCTGGAGCTGCTCCTTGTGGCCGATGTGGCAGGCGCGCGCGACGGCCTCGCCGCCGTTGGCGCGGATGCCCTGGACGACTTGCTCGCACGCGTCGAGCTTGCGGCTGGAGACGACGACGCGGGCGCCGTGCTGCGCCAGGCGCTCGCAGATCGCCTTGCCGATGCCCTTGCTGCCGCCGGTCACGACGGCGACCTTGCCCTTCAGGTCGAAAAGATCGTTCATTCGAGTCTCCATGTCAGTCGGTTCGGTGGCCCGGGCCATCGCCGGGCCCGGACGGATCGATGCGCGCGCCCGGCGGCTGCGGCTGCGGCTGCGGCTGTGCCTGCGCCGGTGCCTGTGCGTGCACCGGCACGGGCACGGGCACCGGCGCCTGCGCGAGCGCGCCGGCCGCCGTCGGCCGCCCGTCCGCCGGGCCTGATTGGCCTGCGCGCGCCTTGACCTGCGCGCTGAACGCCGCGCCCTGCTTGCGATACAACGCGGCGCGCGCCAGCAGCATGCCGACGACCGGCGCCGTCAGCAGCACGAACAGCAGGATCAGCACTTCGTGGAACACCAGTTCCCGGCGGCTGAACGAGAAGAACAGCAGCGAGCCGAGCAGGATGCAGATCGAGCCCAGCGTGTTGCCCATCGCCGGCCCGTGCAGCCGCTGGAAGAAGTCGTTCATCCGCAGCAGTCCGAGCGACCCGATCAGCGTGATGATGCCGCCGGCGACCAGCAGCAGCGTGATCAGGATCTCGATCCACATCGGCACCCACGACGCGTACAGCGTGGGCGGCATCATCGACCATTGCATGTTCATTCGATGACCTCGCCGCGGAGCAGGAACTTGGCCAGCGCGACGCTGCTGACGAAACCGAGCATCGCGATGATCAGCGCGACCTCGAAGTACAGCATCGTGTCGAAGCGGATGCCCAGCACCAGCAGGATCATCATCGCGTTCATGTACATCGTGTCGAGCGCGAGCACGCGATCCTGCGCGGCCGGCCCGCGAAACAGGCGAATCAGCGCGAACAGCATCGCGATCGCGAAACAGAGCATCGCCAACGCGGTGCCCCAGGCGAGGATCGGACTCATGTGACGGCCTCCGGCTTGTCCTTGCTCGCGCCCGCCTGCGCGGCGCCCCGGGGGGCGGCGCCGTCGCGAGCGCGATAATCGGGATGGTGCTCCTGGAAGATGCGGATCAGCGGCTCTTCATAATGGCGGCGCAGGCCTTCGATCAGTTCGGTGGCACGGCGCAGTTCGAGCAGGTGCAGCGTCAGTTCGCTGCGATCTTCGGTGATCCTTACCCAGACCAGCATCGGCGACGCGTTGATGCAGGTCGCGAGCACGATCAGGCCGTGCGGCTCGTGCAGCCGCAGCGGGATCGTGACGAAGCCCGACTTCAGGTCGGCCGGATTGGTCAGGAACAGCCGCGCGCCGCGCAGGTTCGACTGCAGGACGTCCAGCAGCAGGTGTCCGATCAACCGGATGATCAGCCACGGATGGCGGACATACGCGCGCTTGGGACGCAGCCGCCGCGTGACCCACGGCGCGTAGACGCCGAGCACCGCGCCCAGGATCAAATGCCCCGGCGCCACGCTGCCGTTGAGCAGCAGCCAGAACGCCCAGATCGCCAGCGACAGCAGCGGCGACGGGAACAGTCGGCGCAGCAGCCGGCTCATGGCATCGGCCTCGCCTGCATCACCGACTGCACGTAGGCGCTGGGAGCGGCCAGCGCCTCGGCGGTCGACTGCAGGAAGCGTTGCAGCGGATCGGCGAAGATCGTCATCGCCAGGCAGCAGCCGAGCAGCAGCGTCACCGGCAGCGCTTCGTTGGCGCGCAGCACCGGCGCCTGGCGCGACGAGACCGCCCAGAACAGCCGGATGCCGGCACGCGTGAACGCGATGGTGCCGGCGAGCCCGGACAGGATCACCAGCGCGAACAGCCACCACGCGCCGTTGCCCGGCAGCAGCGCATGGCGGCCGGCCGCCATGCTCTCGTCGCTGAGCACCGCCGACAGCAGCGAGAACTTGGCCAGGAAGCCCGACAGCGGCGGCAGGCCGATCAGCAGCAGGCCGCTGCCGATGAAGCTCAGGCCCAGGAACGCGGTGGCCGACGAGATCGGCACGCCGACGATCTCGACGTCGGCCACCGACGGGTCGTCGCCGTGGTCCAGTTCGTGGTGCTGGTAATGATCGGCCGGATGCACGCCTTCGGGCACGCGGCTGCGTTCGACCATCTCGACGAGCAGGAAGAACGCGCCGATCGCCAGCGTCGAATTGACCAGGTAGAACAGCGCGCCGCCGGTCACGCGCGGCTGGTCGAGCGCCAGCGCGGCCATCAGCGTGCCCGACGAGACGATGACGAAATGGCAGCCTAGCTTGGCCAGTCCGTGCGCGTTGAACACGCCCATCATGCCGAAGATCACGGTGACCACGCCGATCACCAGCAGCCATTCGTTGCCGAAACCGACGGTCGTGCTGGTGGCGTCCTCGCCGAGCAGCAGCGACGAGATGCGGATGATCGCGTACAGGCCGACCTTGGTCATCACCGAGAACAGCGCGGCGACCGGCGCGCTGGCCGAACCATAAGCGGGCGGCAGCCAGAAGTTCATCGGCCAGGCCGCCGCCTTGACCAGGAACACGACGCCGATCAGCGCGACGCCGGTCTCGAGCAGGCCGCGATCGGCCGGCGCCACCGTCGTGACCCTGAGCGCGATGTCGGCCAGCGTCAGCGTGCCGGTGGTCGCGTAGATCAGGCTGATGCCGAGCAGGAACAGGCTGGCGGCGGCCAGATTGACGACGATGTAGTGCAGGCCCGCGCTGACGCGCGCCTCGCCGGTGCCGTGCAGCACCAGGCCGTACGAAGCGGCCAGCAGCACCTCGAAGAACACGAACAGGTTGAACAGGTCCGCGGTCAGGAACGCGCCGGCCAGCCCCATCAACTGGAACTGGAACAGCGAATGGTAGTGCGCGCCGGCGCGGTCCCAGCGCGCGGTCGCGTAGATCGCGCTGGCCAGGCCCAGTATCGAGGTCAGCACCAGCATCAGCGCCGACAACTGGTCGATCGCCAGCGCGATGCCGATCGGCACCGGCCAGTTGCCGGCCAGGTAGACGCCGACCGCGGCGTCGGGCACTTGCACCGGGCCGATGTCCAGCGCCTGGATGTTGGTGCGCCCGCCCCAGCCCTGCGCGATCAGCACGAACAGCGTCACGCAGATCGCCACGAACAGCGCCGTCGATGCCAGGTTCAGCCAGGTGCGCAACTGACGGCGCCGGTCGCTGATGAACAGCATCAGCGCGCCGGTGACCATCGGCAGCGCGATCGGCGCCAGCATCAGGTGTTCGATCGGCAGCGGCATCAATCGTCGGCCTCCTGGCCGTCGACGTGGTCGGTGCCGGTCAGCCCGCGCGAGGCCAGCAGCACGACGAGGAACAGCGCCGTCGTCGCGAAGCTGATGACGATCGCCGTCAGCACCAGCGCCTGCGGCAGCGGATCGTCGTACAGCGCGAGCGAGGCCGGCTCGCCGGCGGCCACGAACGGCGCGCGGTTCACCGACAGGCGCCCCATCGCGAAGATGAACAGATTGACCGCGTAGGACAGCAGCGACAAGCCCATCAGCACCTGGAACGTGCGCGGGCGCAGCAGCAGCCAGATGCCGGAGCCGGTCAGCACCGCGATCGATATCGCGTAGAAGATTTCCATCGCCAGGGTTCCAGTGGGGGCGGTTCGGAGGCTGAAGGTCTTTCGGCCTCTCAGGGCTCGCCGGCGGTCGCGCGCTGCCGGCCCGACGCGGCGATCGCGCGGTGGCGGCGGCGCGACTGGTGGGCCAGCGCGATCAGGATCAGGATCACCGCGCCGACCACCAGCGCGAACACGCCGAGGTCGAACAGCATCACGGTGCTCAGGTGCAGGTCGCCGATCACCGGCAGGTGCAGATGCGTGTCCTGGCTGGTCAGCCACGGGTGACCGAACACGATCGCCGACGCGCCGGTGCCGGCCGCCAGCAACAGGCCGACGGCGATCCAGCGCACCGGCCGCAGCGACATGTGCGCCTCGACCCAGTCGGTGCCGCTGACCATGTACTGCATGATGATCGCGACGGCGAACACCAGACCGGCCACGAAGCCGCCGCCCGGGTCGTTGTGCCCGCGCAGGAACAGGTAGACCGACACCAGGCCGGCCAGCGGCATCATCAGCCGCAGCACGATCGCCGGCAGCACGAAATCGCCGGTCGCCGAGTCGATCGCGTGGCGTTCGATGCGCTTGCGGCGGATGCGGTCTTCCGCCTCCTCGTCGGACGGACGCTCGGGCAGGCCGTCGGCCAGCGCCGTCTCCGTCACGAGCCCCTGGGCCAGCGCGATCTGGTGCGCCTCCTGCGTCTCGATCGCCGCGCGCACCGCGTCGGCGGCCATCGCCTGCGCGGCCGCCGCGGCCGCGGCGCGGCGCTCGGCCTCGGCCCGCTCGCGCGCGGCCGCCTCGGCGGCCTCTTCGGCGTCGACGATCTCGTCGATCGCCCGGGCCCGGCGCTGATGCGGGGTCTCGATGCTCTCGGGCGGCGGACGGAACCGGCGCAGCAACGCGAACACCGTCAGCGCGACGACGCCGAGCACGACGATCTCGCCCATCGTGTCGAAGCCGCGGAAGTCGACGATGATCACGTTGACGGTATTGGCGCCGCCGCCTTCGGACAGCGAACGCGCCAGGTAGTGATTGGCGACCGATTCGGGGAACGGCCGGGTCAGCACCGCGAAGGCCAGCGCGCCGACCCCCGCCCCGCCGGCGATCGACACGATCAGGTCGCGCAGGCGCCGTCCGCGCGCGCGCCACCGCCGCTGCCGGCCGGCGGCGCCCTGTGCGAACCTCGGCTCGAGACGCTTGGGCAGCCAGCGCAGGCCCAGCAGCATCAGCACCGTGGTGACGATCTCGACCATCACCTGCGTCAGCGCCAGGTCCGGCGCCGAGAACCAGACGTAGGTCAGGCAGGTGACCAGCCCGGCCCCGCCGAGCATGATCAGCGCGGCCAGCCGGTGGTACTTGGCCTGCCACGCGGCGCCGACCGCGCAGGCCATGCCGACGGCCCAGAACACCACGAAGACCGGATTGATCTCCTTGGACGGCACCGGCCCGCGCGAGATGCCCGGCCCCAGCCACAACGGCGTGGCCGCGGCGGCGAACGCGACGACGACGATCAGCAGCAACTGCTTCTGCAGGCGCCGCGTGCTGAAGAAGCGGCCGATCGCCCGCGATCCCAGCATCAGGCCGATCAGCACCGCGCGGTACGCGCGGCGCCCGTCGAGCCAGCCTGTGATCGGCACCGTCATCACCGTGCGGCGCCGCAGCCAAGGCAGCAGCGCCTTGTACAGCAGCACGCCGGCCACCAGCGCGATCACGCTCATCGTCAGCGGCAAGTTGAACCCGTGCCAGATCGCCAGGCTGTATTCGGGCGGCGTCGCCTGCAGCATCGCGGCGGCGCCGAGGGCCAGCAGCGGCCCGACCGTCTCCTGCGGCACGATGCCGACGATCAGGCACAGGAACACCAGCGCCTCGACCGGAAACCGCATCCAGCGCGGCGGCTCGTGCGGCGCGCGCGGCAGGTCGTCGCGCGGCACGCCGAAGAACGTCGCGTAGACGAAGCGCAGCGAATACGCGACGCTGAACGTGCCGGCCACCGTGGCCAGCACCGGCAGCAGCCTCGACATCCACGAGCCCTCGCCGCCCAGATAGACCGTCTCGGCGAAGAACATCTCCTTGGACAGGAAGCCGTTGAGCAGCGGCACCCCGGCCATCGCCGCGCTGGCGACGGTGGCCAGCGTCGCGGTGATCGGCATGCTCAGCCGGAGCCCGCCGAGCCGGCGCAGGTCGCGCGTGCCGGCCTCGTGGTCGACGATGCCGGCGGCCATGAACAGCGAGGCCTTGAACGTCGCGTGGTTCATGATGTGGAAGACCGCGGCGACGGCCGCCATCGGACTGTTCAGTCCCAGCAGCAGCGTGATCAGGCCCAGGTGGCTGATCGTCGAGTACGCGAGCACGCCCTTCAGGTCCTGCTGGAACAGCGCGTTGTACGCCCCGATCAACAGCGTGCACAGGCCCGCGGTGCCGATGATCCAGAACCATTCGTCGGTGCCGGCCAGCGCCGGCCACAGCCGCGCCAGCAGGAACACGCCGGCCTTGACCATCGTCGCCGAGTGCAGGTACGCCGACACCGGCGTCGGCGCCGCCATCGCGTTGGGCAGCCAGAACTGGAACGGGAACTGCGCGCTCTTGGTCAGCGCGCCGAGCGCCACCAGGATCAGCATCGGCAGGTACCACGGATGCTGGTGGATCCGGTCGGCGGCGGCCAGCACGTGGTCGAGCGAATAACTGCCGACGATCTGGCCGAGCATCAGCACGCCGGCGAACAGGCACAGGCCGCCGGCCGCCGTCACCGTCAGCGCCATCCGGGCGCCGCGCCGGGCATCGGCCCGGTGATGCCAGTAGCCGATCAGCATGAACGAGACCAGGCTCGTCAGCTCCCAGAACAGCACGAGCTGGATCAGGTTGCCCGACATCACGACGCCGACCATCGCGCCCATGAACGCCAGCAGGAACGCGAAGAAACGGGGCACCGGGTCTTCGGGCGACATGTAGTAGCGCGCGTAGACCGAGACCAGCGCGCCGATGCCGAAGATCAGCAGCAGGAACACCCAGGCGAGACCGTCGAGGCGCAGCGTGAAGTTCAGGCCCAGCGACGGCACCCATTCGATCTGCTCGCGCAGCACGCCCTGTTCGACGATCTGCGGATACTGCATCGCGGTCAGCACCAGGCAGACGAACGCGATGCCCCCCGCCAGCCAGGCCTCCCGGTTCCTGGCGTTGGTCGGTTGCAGCGCGGCGAGCAGGCTGCCAAGGAACGGAAGGGTGATCAGCAGGATCAATGTCATCGCCAAATTATTTTACAGGCCGAAAGACGCTCGACGCCGGACAGATCGTGCCCCGATGCAGGCAGTTCGCCGCCGATCGGACCCGGCCGCGCGTCCGCTGCCTGTCATTTGTGCAACATCGATTTGCCAATGAGAATGAGTCGTATTAAATTCAAGTACATCCCATCCGGCGGCGCCGTCCGCAACCGAACCGCCATGCCCAAATCGAACGTCCATCCGCTGGTGACCCCGGGAGCCGACATGGCCGAATCGCGCCCGAACCCGAAGTCCGACGAATCGCGCCCGGAAGTGATCATCAGCGCGGCGCTGCATCTGATGTCCGCGTACAGCCGGGACGGCGGCTGCGCGCGACTCGCGCACACGATCCTGCGCCACCTCGAACTGATCGCCGAACGCCAGGACGTGGCGCCGGTCGTGCGCGAGACCTGCGCGCAGCTCGTCGACGAATGGGAGCGGCTGCTGCAGAACGCCGCGCCGGCACGCAAGCCGCCGCCGCGCTCGGCCGGTGCGCGGCTGGCCGACGTGATCACGCTGCGACGGCGCTGCCACTGAGCGGCCACTGAGCGGCCACTGGCCGGCCACTGCCGGCGGCGGCCGGGCCGGCCGCGCGGCGCGCCGCGTTCACTCGATCAGGTCGAGGCGGCGCCCGATCGCGACCGCTTCGTTGCGGCTGCGGGCGTCCAGCTTGCTGTTGACGTTGCGCAGGTGCGTGCGGACCGTGCTGTCGGAAATGCCCAGCCGTTCGGAGATTCCGGAATTCGACAGGCCGCTGGCGACCAGCGCGAGTACCTGCAGTTCCTTGGACGTCAGCGGCACGAGCGGCGTACCGTCGATCGGCGCCGGTGCCGCGGCGGACAGACCGAACGCGTCGAGCAACTGCCGCACGTAAGCGGCCAGCGCCGGATCGAAGCGCCGCGCCGCCTGGCGCGGGATCGCCGAATGGAACTGCGCGACCAGCCGGCCCAGCGCCTCGCCCTCGTCGACGAGCAAACGCACGAAGCCTTCGCGGCTGGCCTGCCGCAGCACGTCGGCCAGCGTCTCGAGGGCCGCCGAGGGCTTGCCGCCGCGCTGCAGCGCCAGGCTTTGCAGCGCGCGCAGCCGCAATACCCGCTGGTGGCGTGACTGGCGCAGCGCCTCGTCGATCTGCGCCTGCAGGCCGGGCAGCGCGTCGCGCGGATCGCCGAAGTGCACGCTCCAGCGCAGGCGTGCCAGCGCCAGGTACTCGGTCTCGTGGGCCGGCAGCCGCTGCCGTTCGATCCGCGTCCATACGTCGAGCGCGGCCGCGCGGTCGAGCTCGTCGCGCGCCGCCTGCTTGTTGCCCTGCAGCAGGAACAGGCGGCTGCGCTCGAGCTTGGCGCTGGCGACCAGCCGCGGCAACCGGCGCTGGTGGCCCAGGCGCTCGAGCGCGGTCAGCGACTCGAAGGCCTCGGCGAACTCGCGCCGCTCGAACGCGATGCGGGCCTGGATCGCATGGCCGCTGATCATGTGGTCGGGCAGGATCACGTCGCAGATCAACGGCAGGTACGTGTTGATCAGCCGCTTGGCGCCGATCAGGTCGTTGGTCTCGTAGAGGATCGTCGTATAGAGGATGCCGGCCAGCGCGTTGCCGTTCGTGTAGCTGTAGGACGCCGAGCGCGTCGTCTGCACGGCGACGCGGAACCGCGCGGTGGCCGCGTGCAGCCGGCCCTGCTGCACGTCCAGCATCCCTTCGAGCGAATCGGCGAACATCTGGTTGAACTGGCTGTCGCCATGCAGCCGGCGCGCGTCGTCCAGCAACCGCAGCGCCCGCGGGTTGTCGCCGAAGATCGCGAAGACGTTCGCCATCGTGTTGCACAACACGCTGTCGGCGAACGCGTCGCAGGTCGGCAGCCGCGCCAGGCTTTGCTGGCCGGCGGCCAGCGCCTCATCGTAGCGGTCCTGCATCACCAGGATCAGCGGCTGCTGGGCGCCGGCATGCGCGATGACCCGCGGATCGTCGCTCGCCCGCACGTCCAGAGCCTGCTGCTGCTCGGCCGCGCGCCACGGGCCGCGCGTGAACAGCGTCGCCCAGACGGACATCGTCCCGAGCAGCGGCACGCCGGCCAGCGACGGCACCGGTATCCGGCCGAACCACCGCGACAGCAGCCGCATGCGCCCGGCCTCGAGCAGGGTCTGCGCGTGCGGGGCCAGCAACGACAGCGCGTACTCGTGGCTGCCCGCCTCGATCGCGTGGTCGATCGCCGGCACCAGGCGGCGGGCCGATTCGTACCAGCGCGCGGCCGCCAGGTGCAGCCCGGCCCGTTCGTGCGGGAACTCGATCGCCAGCCGGTGCCGCAGGTACTCGGAGAAGATCGCGTGATAGCGCCAGGTCGCCGCCTCGCCGCTGACCGGAACCAGGAACAGCCGCTGCTGTTCGAGCCGCGCCAGCAGGCCCGCCGCATCGCCGTCGGGCACCAGCGCCTGGCACAGCGACGCGTTCAGATGGCGCAGTACGCTGGTCTTGACCATGAACGCGCGCACCGCTTCGTCCTGGTACGACAGGACTTCGTCGGTCAGGTATTCGTCGATCGCGCGCGTCGACCCCGAGAACCGCTCGACGAAATCGCTGTCGGGCCCCAGACGCGCGATCGAGATCGACGCCAGCCACAGGCCGGTGATCCAGCCCTCGGTCTTGTCGTGCAGGTGCCGGACCGACTCGGCCGGCAGCCGCGACAGGCCGCGCAGGCGGAAATACCGCTCGGCCTCGTCGAGATCGAAGCGCAGGTCGTCGGCATCGATCTCGCACAGCAGCCCGAGCCCGCGCAGGCGTGCCAGCCCGAAACCCGGCTGCCTGCGCGTGGCGATAAGGATCTGCCCGCCGCGGGGCAGCCGCTCGGCCAGCGTGCGCAGGAACGTGAAGATCGCCGGCTCGTCGATCGCCTCGAAGCCGTCCAGGAAGATCGCGAAACGATCGCGCCGCGACAGCAGCGTCTCGACGACCTCGCCCTTGAGCTCGCCGTGCCGCCGGCCGGCGTAGCGATGCTCATCGAGCCCGGCGACTGCGCGCCCCAGCGTCCGGATGAACTGCGCGGCGCCATTGTCGCCGCCGTCGAGCGTCAGCCACGCGGTCGAGACGCCTTCGGCGGCGAGCCGGGCGCGAAGCTGCAGCATCGCCGTCGTCTTGCCGAAACCGGCCGGCGCCTGCATCACGACCAGCCGCGCGCCTTCGGCCGCGGCCACGCGCCGGCACAGCGCGTCCCGGATCACCGATGCGCCCGAGGCCGGCGGCGCGGCCGTCTTGTCGGTATCGACGCCGGTGAGTCGCCAGCCTTCGGCCGGCGCCGCGTCGGAAGCTGGCGAGCGAATCGATTCAGCGTCGGGCATGGACATCAAGGCACGCCGTTGCGGCTGGCTGCGTCGGGCGATGTTAGCGCCCCCGTCCCCGATCCGCATCGGGAATTGCACCGACGACGGATCCCGCCGGTTCGGTCCGGTTGCCGATCACCGGATCTGCTTGCGCAGCTCGGCCTTGATGATCTTGCCGGTGGCGTTGCGCGGCAACGCCTGCATCACCTCGAGCCGGCGGGGCAGCTTGTAGCGCGCCAGGCGCTCGGTCAGGAAGTCGCGCAGCCGGTCGATGTCCAGCTCCGCACCCGACTTCAGCGCGACGACCGCGCAGACGGTCTCGCCCCATTTCGGATCGGGCACGCCGATGACCGCCGCCTCGACGACGGCCGGATGATCGTAGATGACGCTCTCGACCTCGGCCGGATAGACGTTCTCGCCGCCGCTGATGATCATGTCCTTGATGCGGTCGCTGATGGTCAGGAAGCCCTCCTCGTCCATCCAGCCGACGTCGCCGGTGCGCAGCCATCCGTCGCCGTCGATCGCCGCGGCCGTCGCCTGCGGGTTGCGCCAGTAGCCGAGCATGACGTTGGGCCCGCGCACCAGGATCTCGCCCTGCACGCGCGGTTCGACGATCGTGCGGCCCTCGCCGTCGACGATGCGCACCTCGGTGAACAGCGGCGGGCGCCCGGACGAGCCGAGTTTGGTCAGCGCGCGATCGGTCGTCAGCATCGTCACCGTCGGCGAGGTCTCGGTCATGCCATAACCCTGCTGGATCGCCACGCCTCGGCGGTCCCAGGTCCTGAGCAGCGGCTCGGCGCACGGCGCGCCGCCGCAGATCAGGAAGCGCATGCTCGACAGGTCGGCCGACTCGAAGCCCGGATGCTGGGCCATGAACTGGAACATCGCCGGCACGCCGAACATCGTCGTCGCCCGGTAGCGCTGGATGTCGGCCAGCGCGGCGCCCGCGTCGAAATGGCGGTGCAGCACGATCCGCCCGCCCTTCTGCATCAGCACGAGCGCGATCGTGTTGAGCCCGCCCATGTGGAACAGCGGCGCCACCGTCAGCGCGACGTCGTCGGCCAGCACGTCGAACGCGTGCATCTGGTTGGCGTTGTTCCACCAGAAATTGCCGTGGCTGAGCATGACGCCCTTGGGACGGCCGGTCGTCCCGGACGTGTACATCAGCAGCGCGACGTCGTCCTGGTCGACGCGCACCGGCTCGGTCCGTGCCGGCCCGCCGTCGTCGAGCGGCTCCCAGCCGTCGGGACCGTCGGCGCTGACGAAATGCCGGACCGAGGCGAACCGGCCGCGCACCGCGTCGACGACCGCGCGATGCTCGTCGTCGGCGATCAGTACGCTCAACTCGGCGTCGGCGGAGATCGCCGCCAGCTCGGGACCGCTGAGCCGGAAGTTCAGCGGCACGTAGATCGCGCCCAGTCGCGCCGACGCGAACATCAGGAAGAAATAGATCGGATGGTTGACGCCGAGGAACGCGACGCGGTCGCCGCGCTCGACGCCGAGCCGCCGCAGACGCGCCGCGAGCTTCTCGATCTCGTCCTGCGCCTGCCGATAAGTCCAGTCGCGGCCCTCGAACGTGATCGCGATGCGCTCGGGCGTGCGCAGCGCGCGTTGAAGGAACCAGTTGGCCAGGCCGATGTCGGGCATCCCCACGATGAGTCTCCTAAGTACGCAAGATGACGGTGCTCAGACGGCGGTCTTGGCGGCCGCCCCGACCGACTCCGGTGACCCGACGGTATCGTCGCGCCGGACCGCGTTGAAATCGGCGACCCGGTCGTTGAACAGCATCGCCGCGATGGCCTGCGCCAGCCCGAAGCCGGCGATCACGTAGAAGTTCTGTTCGAACGGCAGCTTCAGCGAGATCAGCAGACCGATCAGGATCGGCGCGAAGATGCCGCCGAAGCGCCCCATGCCCGAGGCCACGCCGACGCCGGTCGCGCGGATCTCGTTCGGATAGAACTGCCCCGCGTACGCGTACATGACGCCCTGGCCGCCCGAGCACATGAAGCCGATGATGAAGATCACGACCATCAGCAGCTCGGTCGGCATCTTCTGCGCCATCAGGATCGTCGCGATCGAGCCGATGACGATCTGCATCGACAGCACGCGCTTCATGCCGAACTTGTCGGACAGCCAGCCGCCGGTGAAGCAGCCGACCATCGCGCCGCAGTTCAGCAGCAGCAGGAACGTCAACGCCGAGCCGACGCTGTAGCCGGCCATCGCCATCAGCTTGGTCAGCCAGGAGTTCAACGCGTACAGCATGAACAGCCCGCAGAAGAAGCTGATCCAGATCAGCACCGTCGTCAGCCCGCGGCCTTCGCTGAACAGCCGGGCGATCGGCACCTTCGAGCCGGCCTTGGCGATCGGCACGAACATCTGGTCGCTGTCGGATACCCTGACCGACGGGTCGATCCGGCGGCACAGTTCGCGCAGTCGCTGCTGGTCGCCGCGCTTTTGCAGGATCGCCATCGACTCGGGCATCCAGGCCAGGATGATCGGGATCAGCACGATCGGCGCGCCCGCCGCGAAGAACACGATCTGCCAGCCGAAGCTCTCCAGGAACTGCTTGCCCAGGATCGCCGCCATCATGCCGCCCAGCGAATAGCCGGCGAACATGAACGTGATCGTGCGCGCCCGCGAGGCCTTGGGCGAGAACTCCGACACGACGGCCGTCAGCAGCGGCACGATGCCGCCCAGTCCGACGCCGGACAGGAAGCGCATCGCCGCGAACGAGATCGGCTCGCGGCACAGGCCGGTGGCGGCCGTGAAGAGGCTGAAGATCGCCACGCATACGGCCATCGTCTTGACTCGTCCGATCCTGTCCGAGATCGTCCCGAAGATGATCGCGCCGAACATCATGCCGACCAGCGCCGCGCTGACCAGCAGTCCGGCCACGCTCGGGTCCATCTTCATCTCGGCGATGACCGACGGCAGCGCGACGCCGATGACGGTCAGGTCATAACCGTCGATCGTCATCAGCACCGAGCAGATGACGAGTACGAGGATCTGTAGCTTGCCGTAGCGCGCATCGTCGGCCACGGTCTGAAGGTTGATACGCATGTCTCCGTCCTTGGATTCCGGTTCTTCGTGATCATCATCGGCGCGGGCCGCCCCCGGGCGGCCGGTGGCCGGCCCATGCGGGGCCCCGCAGGGCCGCAGGCTCAGGCGCCCAGCGCGCCGGCCACGCCGTAGGCTTCCATCCTCGACTGCACTTCGGCGACGTCGTGGCTGAGCACGGCCAGGTCGTGCTGCCTGCCCTGGCGGTCGCGGACGTGGTTGCGGAACACCGCCTCGGCCCGGAAGCCGATCCCCTCGAAACCGGCGATCGCCGCATGCTGGTCGGTCGTCATCTGCACGCACAGCTTGGCCAGCCCCAGCTCGAGCGCCTGCGCGAAGCATTCCTGGATCAGCACGCGGCCGAGCCCCTTGCCGCGCAGCGCCGGGGCCAGCAGCACGCGGATCTCGCCGACGTGGCTGGACCACGACAACTGATGCGTGACCAGCGCCGTGCAGCCGACGACCTTGCCGTCCTGCCAGGCCAGCAGGCTCTTGACGCGCCCGTCGGCTGCCGCCTCGACCCACGCCTCGATCACCTTCGGATGCGTGATGTCGCGGGTCAGGAACAGCAGGTCGTGGTCCGACAGCGTCGCGATGAACGCCTTCAGCGCATCGGCGTCGCCGGCGGCCAGCAGGCGCAGTTCGACGGTCGCGCCGTCGCCGGCGACCTCGCGAGGGTAAGTACGGGGGTTATCATTCATGTCGATCGTTTCTCCAGCCATTGATCCAGCTTGGGCCACATCCGCTTGACCGCGTTCGGCCCCGCGATCAGGCTCACGTGCCCGCCCGGCAGGACCACTTCCTCCTTGTCCCGCGAGCCGGCCAGCGCCACCAGCGGCGCGCCGCACTCGGGCGGCACGATGTGGTCGTACTTGGCGACCATGTGCAGCAGCGGCACCTTGATGTTCGAGATCCGGACCGGCTCGCCGCCGAGCGTCAGCGTCCCTTCGAACAATGCGTTCTTCTGCATCATCTCCTTGATGAACTGCCTGAAGTACTCGCCGGCCAGCGGCACCGTGTCGGACGTGAAGCGCTCCATCCTGCGGAAGGCGGTCACGTACTCGTCGTTCCACAGGTTGTCCCACAGGCGGATCTGGCCGGCGACGCGCGCGGCCGGGCGAAGCATGTCGAAGCCGCCGACGATGACGTCGGGCGGAATGATGCCGACGCGATCGACGAGCCGGTCGACGTCGAAGTGGCGGGCGTCGGTCCACGAGCGGAACAGCTTCATCTTCGTGAAGTCGATCGGCGTGGTCAGGCACACGAGGTTCTTCAGCGGACCGTCCGGATGCAGCGCCGCGTACATCGTCGACAACAGCCCGCCCGCGCAGTAACCGATGATCGAGACGTCCTGCTCGCCGGATTGCTTCTGCACGCGCTTGATGCAGTCCGGAATGAAGTCGAGCACGTAGTTCTCGATCTTCAGGAAGCGTTCCTCGCCGCTCGGCGGGTTCCAGTCCATCACGTAGACGTCGTGGCCGCGATCGAGCAGGAACTCGATCAGGCTCTGGCCCGGCGCCAGGTCGAAGATGTACGCCTTGTTCGTCGTCGCCATGACGAGCAGGACCGGCACGCGGTAGACCTCGTCGACACGCGGCTTGTAGTGGTAAAGGCTGAGCGTGCCGCGGCGATTGAGCAGGACCTTGGGCGTCAGGCCGACGGCCGGCGCCGCCGAGCCGAACAGGCCGAGGCCCTTGAGGTTGCGCTGGATCGTGCGGTCGACCTCGAGCCGCAGTCGATCGGCGATCGACGGGTCGGCGGCCGGCGCGGCGGCGGATTTGGCGTCGGCCATGGTCAGCGTCCCCCGGCGCCGGCGGCGCCGGCACTGGCAGCACTGGCGGCACTGGCGCCGGCACTAGCGCTGGCGCCGGCGTCCGCAGGCGCCGGCTCGGTCGACGACGACGGTTTGCGCGTGCGCCGCGGCCCCGGCGTCTCGACCGGCACCACTTCGTTCAGCAGGACGTCGATCTTGTCCTCGAGCCGCTGCAGGCGCTCCTCGAGCGCGGTGACGTCCTGGCGGCTGGGGATGCGCAAGGCCTTGAAATAACCGTCGAGCATCTTGTCGAACATCTGCTGCATGCCGGTCGCGGCCTGCGAGACGTTCTGCAGCGTCGACGCGAACTGCTCGGAGCCCATGCTCCGGTTCGCCATCGCGTTGACGTCGCTCTCGAACTTGTTGACGAACTGTCGCCAGAACTCGAACGGATCGGTGAGGGTCTTCAGGGATTTGTCGTGACTCATCGGATCTCCAGGGTCGTCGTGGGGGGGCGCGCGAAGGTCTGCCGAGCGGCGACCGCGCACAGGCGCGACAACGTCGCGCGCCGGACCATCGCCACCGGTACCCACCACGGCCGCAGCATCGTCGCGGTCGCCGTCGCCAGGCCCGGCGCCATCCACCGCGCCGCGGCGCTGCCGAATTGCCGCGCCGACCGGCTGGCCAGGAAGCCGCCGACCAGCGCGTCGCGCGCGAGATGGCGCGATACCGGCAGCAGCGTCGGCGCCTCGTCCTCGATCTCCAGCGTGCGATCGGCGCCCGCGGCCCCGTCGAACGCGCCGGCCAGCGACCGGCCGATCCGCGACAGCGCGTCGCGCGCGGCGCCGATCACCGAATCGAAGTTCAGGAAACCGTGGAACTGCCCGCCGTAGTGCAGCAGTTCGACCGGCACGCCGGCCGCGCGCAACTGGCGGCAATAAGCGAGGCCGTCGTCGCGGATCGGATCGAAGCCGGCGGTGATGACCAGCGCCGGCGGCAGCCCGCGCAGGTCGCGAGCCAATCCCGGCGACAGCAGCGGATCGGCCAGGTCGACGTCCTTGGCGATCAGCGGCTGCAGCGACTGGATGAACTCGGTGGTCAGGAAGTGGCCGCTGGCGTTCTCGCCCAGCGACGGCCAGGGCGCGAACAGGCGCGTCGACGGATAGACGAGGACCTGCAGCCGCAGCGCCGGTCCGCCCCGGCGCAGGTTCTCCTGCGCGACGGCCGCGCTGATGTTGCCGCCCGCGCTGTCGCCGCCGATCGCCATCCGCCCGGTATCGATGCCGACCGACTCGCCGTGCTGCGCGACCCATGCCAGGGCGGCGAGGAAGTCCTCCCGGCTCGCGTACAGATCGTGCTCAGGCGCCAGCCGATAGCGGACGGCGACGACCACGGCCCCCGATTCGCGGGCGATACTGCGACAGATCGCGTCGTTGGCGTCGAGGTCGCCGACGATGAAGCCGCCGCCGTGGCACCACAGGAAGCCGGGCTTGCGCGCCGGGCCGCCGGCCGGCGTGTACAGGCGCAGCTCGATCGGCCCGGCGGGCCCGTTGACGTGCCGGGTCGTGATCGAGGCCACCGGCGGACGGCGTCCGTACGCGGTGGCGATCAAGCGCCAGCGGCGGCGGGCCGCGTCGACCTGTTCCCGTCCCACCGGACGCCCGACGAACGAACCGATCGCCTTCAGGAACAGACGCGACTCGCGATCCAGCCGGGATGCCCGAAGGCGCTGCGGCGCTCCCCAATCGTCATCGGCGGCGGCATCGATGCCGCCGCCGGCGGATTCCTTCGTCTCGCGACGACCCATTGCGGTCTCCTTCTCGTACGCCGCGTCGTGCGCGATACGGCACGCACAGGCTGGCCGACAAGCGTACTTTCGGCCCGCGCGTTGACAATCGTCGGAACCGACGAGCACGCCGATCGCGCTAAGATCCGCGGACAGACTTGGAGACGACAACAATGAACGCCCCGATCCCCCAGGCCGTAGGCGCGCAGGCCGCCCCGGCCGCCGCCGAGGCGCCGGCGCTCGACGCCGCCACCCTCAAGACCCTGGCCGCCGAGCTGGAGCAGGTGCTCAAGCTGCGCAGCATCCCGTTCGGGATGAAGATGTTCGCGACGGCCGCCGAGATGGAAGCGATCCCGAAGATCCGCCGGCCGCGCAGCATCCACACGACCGACCAGATCGTCGCGCAGGCCGCGCGGCTGGGCTGGACCGTCGGCATCACCGGCGCCGACCTGGTCGGCGCGCAGTGCAAGGCCGTCGTCGGCCTGGGCGCGCAGGACGAGGCCTGGGCCTCGGGCAAGTCGATGGTCGGCGTCTGGTACGCGACGCCCGAGGATTCGCGCGCGCACCAGTCGGCGATGAACGTCGTGCCGGCCGGCCGCTTCGAGGCGCTGGCGGTCTCGCCGCTGGCCAGCGGCCGGCTCGATCCTCCCGACATCGTGCTGTTCTACGCGACGCCGGGCGCGATGATGTACTTCATCAACGGCCTGCAATGGGCCGGCTACAAGCGCTTCGACTGGAGCGTCGTCGGCGAATCGGCGTGCGCGGACTCGTGGGGGCGCGCGCTGCGCACCGGCGAGGCCAGCCTGTCGATCCCGTGCTTCGCCGAGCGCCGTTATGGCGGCGTGCTCGACGACGAGATGCTGATGGCGCTGCCGCCGCGGATGCTGCCGCAGGCGCTCGCCGGCATGAAGGCGCTGGGGCGCAACGGGCTGCGCTATCCGTTCCCGCAGTACGGCATCCAGCAGGACGTGCGCGACGGCATGGCCGCCAGCTATCCGGACCGCGCGGCGCCGAAGTGAACGCCTGACGCTGAAACCGTGAACGTCTGACCGGGGCCTGTTCGGGCTCCGGACGAACCCGTCGGCGATTCTCGCGACGACGGACCCTCCCCTCGCCGAGCGAACCGCTGCCGGGCAAGCGAGCTTCGCGCGCTCTCGAACGCCTTCGATGCAGCCGCCGTCGCGCACAGCGTCGGGCGGCCGCCGGCGCACACCCTTCCCCTTGCCGAAGCAACAAGATGTAAGTAAATGTTATTATCAATGCAAATCATTTGCACTCTTGCCGATCGTTTCGATCGAATCTCCAGCCGGTCTCCGCCGGCGACCACTCGCTTGACCAAGGACCCCTGATGTCGATTCGCACGTCCGGCGAGCCGAATGGCAGCCTCGCCGTCCGCTCGCCCCTGCTTTGCTCCTTTCCTTCTCCTTCTCCTTCTCCCTCTCCCTTCTCCTCCGTCTCCCGCCGTCATGACCGCGCGCGCGCCAACGGTCGGCGCGGCGTCATGCGTCGCCTGCGCCCCCACGGCCTGGCCTTCGCGGTGGCCGGCATGCTGGCACCGGCGGCCGGCGCTCAGACCGAGGACGCCGAACGCGAGTCCGACAGCCTCGACGCGGTCGTCGTGACGGCGTCCGGCTTCGAGCAGGCGGTCAAGGACGCGCCGGCCTCGATCACCGTGGTCCCGCGCGCCGAACTGGAGAAGAAGGCGTACAAGGACGTGACGGACATGCTGGTCGACGTGCCCGGCGTGGTCATCACCGGCGGCGGCAGCTCCAGCGACATCAGCATCCGCGGCATGGCCGCCGGCTACACGATGCTGCTGGTCGACGGCCGGCGCCAGAACTCGCGCGAGACGCGTCCGAACAGCGACGGCCCCGGCATCGAGCAGGGTTGGCTGCCGCCGATGGAAGCGATCGAGCGGATCGAAGTGATCCGCGGCCCGATGTCGTCGCTGTACGGCTCGGACGCGATGGGCGGCGTCGTCAACATCATCACCCGCAAGGTGCCCAACGCATGGTCGGGCTCGCTTCGCGCCGAGACGCAGCAGCAGGGCTCGTCGCGCTCGGGCGACATCTACCAGTCGAGCTTCTATCTGGGCGGTCCGATCAAGACCGATCTGCTGGGCCTGCAACTGTACGGCCAGAAGATGCGCCGCAACGAAGACCGCTTCATCAGCGGCTTCAACGAACAGGACGTCACGGCCGGAACGGCCAAACTGAGCCTGACGCCGAACCGGCAGCACGACATCGTCGCCGAGGTCGGCCGCACGCTGCAGGACCGCAATGCGACCGCGGGCCGCTCGGCCACCACCGACAGCCGCACCGGCTATTCGAAGAACCTGTTCGCGCTGTCGCACACCGGGCGCTGGGCCGTGGGCACCTCGCACAGCTACCTGCAGTTCGACGAGACCGACAACCCGGGCCGCGAGATGCGGATCAAGAACACCGAGTTCAACAGCCAGATCACGATGCCGCTCGGCAGCCACATGACGACGCTGGGCGTGGCGTACAAGAACGAGCAGCTCGACGACCAGGGCAACCAGATGCAGGTGGCCGACCCGATCAGCCGGCTCGAGCGTTACCAGTGGGCGCTGTTCGCCGAGAACGAATGGAGCGTGACGCAATCGTTCGCGCTGACCGGCGGCGTGCGCATGAACCACGACGAGAACTACGGCACGAACTGGACGCCGCGCGTCTACGGTGTCTGGCACGCCACCGAAAAGCTCAGCGTCAAGGGCGGTGTGTCGACCGGCTTCAAGGCGCCGGCGCTGCGCTCGGCCGTCGCCGATTGGGGACAGATCACCGGCGGCGGCGGCGATCCGGCCGTCATCCGCGGCAACCCGTCGTTGAAGCCGGAGAAGAGCGTCAGCCAGGAGATCGGCCTGATCTGGGACAACCGGCAGGGCTTCATCGGCAGCCTGACGGCGTTCAACACCGACTTCAAGGACAAGATCACCGAGATCCGCACCTGCTCGGACACGGCCAGCAACGGCTCGCGCATCGAGACCGGCAACTGCACGATCGACGGCACCGCGTACAAGTTCATCAGCGACCGCGTCAACGTCGACGAGGCGACGATGCGCGGCATCGAGGCGACCGGCACCTGGCAGGCCAGCAAGTCGGTGCGGCTGACGACCAGCTACACGTACACGCATTCGGAGCAGAAGAGCGGCGCCTTCCGCGGCCAGCCGCTGAACAAGATGCCCCGCCACATGTTCAATGCCACGGCCGACTGGAAAGTGTCGGATCCGCTCAGCGCCTGGGCACGCATGAACTTCCGCGGCAAGACCTCGGACTACCTGAGCCGCACGACGATGACCGCCGGCACGCCGTCGTTCACGTTCGTCGACCTGGGCGTCAACTACCGCTACTCGCGCAACCTGCGGTTCGGTGCCGGCGTCTACAACCTGTTCGACAAGCGCGTGGACAACACGCTGTACGGCGCGGTGTACGATGGGCGGCGTTACTGGCTGAGCATGACGGCCAGCTTCTGACGCCGCTTCCGTCGGCGCCTCCTTCGCCGCTTTCGACGCGTTCCGCCGATGTTCGTCCAGGCCCCGCTGCTCGCCCCCGTATTCGCGCTGGTCGCCTGGACCTTCGTCGTCCTGTTGCTGGTCGCGTTCCGGCGGATCCGGGCAGCGCTCGCGGGCGAGGTCGAGCCGGCCGATTTCGCGATGGGCGAATCGCGACGGGTGCCCGACGCGGTCGCGCTGGCCAACCGCAACTACATGAACCTGCTCGAGCTGCCGGTGCTGTTCTATGTGGCCTGCGTGGCCGCCACGGCGCTCGGGGCGGCCACGGCCGCGATGACCGCCACCGCCTGGACCTATGTCGCGCTGCGCGTCGCGCACAGCCTGATCCACGTCACCTACAACCGGCTCGCCGACCGCTTCGTCGCGTTCGCGGCCAGCAATGCGACGTTGGCCGTGCTGTGGTTCCAATTCGGACTGACGCTGCGCGAAGCGGGTTGACCGTCGATCGCCAGTCGACGATCATCGATGCTCGACCGCACGAGACCGGGGGCGCATCGTGGACGTCGCAGCTTATATCGCATTCGAGACCTTGCGCGATGGACGACAAGTCAAGATTCGCGCACTTACCCCGGCGGATCGGGAAAACTGGCTCGATTTCATCTCGCGCACCAGCGACGCGACGCGGTATCGGCGCTTCTTCGGTTTCAAGCGCGACTTCAGCGAGGAGGAGATCGACTACCAGGTGAACGTCGACCTCGTGTCCAACGTGGCCCTGGTCGCGGGATTCGAACTGGAGGATGGCCGGGAGATCGGCATCGGCGGCGCGCGCTACATCGTGACCGAGCCCGGCCGCGCCGAGGTCTCGTTCCTGACCGACGACGCGCATCAGGGGCTCGGCGTGGCCTCGCTGCTGATCCGCCATCTGATCCTCGTCGCGCGCGATGCCGGCATCAAGACGTTCGACGCCGAAGTCCTGGCCGACAACACACCGATGCTCAAGGTGTTCCAGCACTGCGGCCTGCCGATGACGTTCCGCCAACAGTCCGAGGTGACGCTGGTCACGTTGACGCTGTAGCGGCGGCGGGTCACACGAGCATTGACGGGCCCGGTCGGATTCCTATGCGTCGCCCGACAGGGCCTCGTCGAGCGAAGCGGCGTCGAGCACCCGGCGCGCCCACCGGTCGATGTCCGCCGCCGAGCCGGATTCGACCCGCGCGATGGCGGCCTCGTAATCCAGCAGCTTGACCGTCGGGAAACTCGAACAAAGCCGGCTGCCGAACAGTTCGAAACCGTATCCGTGCGGACGCCAGCCCCGATGCGGGTCGGCCAGCACCACCAGGCTGGCTACCGGTCGGCCGAAACGCTCGAACAGCAGATAGCTGTAGGTGAACATCCGCCGCTCGAAGTCGGCCTTGCGCGTGGCCTGCACTTCGACGTGGACGTAGACCCAAGCCGGGCCGCCACGCTTGCGATACACCCGCACGAGCTGGTCGGCGTGCCGCACGCCGGCATCGGCCTCACGCAGGATGCCGCGCAGCATCGACCGAGCCTATAACCGAGCTAAGTCAGCCTTGCCAGAATCACTCGCTCGCGTCGTACGCCGCCGCGAGTCTCGAGTCCCGCTCTACCGATGACCAGCACATGCTCGACGAGGCCATCGACGGGCGCAGGCAGCCCTTCTCGCCAGGACGCACCGGCTCACGGGCTGCGGCGCGGCGATGGCCGGCCAGCCGAAAACCTTCGACATGCACCCTGACAAGGCCTGAACAAGGAGATCATTGATGAAAGCATCCACGCAGAGCACTGTCGCCAAAGTGCCCGAGGTCACGCTGAGCTTCTGGCTGATCAAGATCGCAGCGACGACGCTGGGCGAGACCGGTGGCGACGCCGTCTCGATGTCGATGAACCTGGGCTATCTGGTCGGCACGGCCATCTTCTCGGCGCTCTTCATCGCCGCCGTCACGGCGCAGATCAGGGCAAAGGCATTCCACCCGTTGTTGTACTGGACGACCATCGTCGCCACGACCACCGTGGGCACGACGCTGGCGGACTTCGCCGATCGCTCGCTCGGCATCGGCTACGCGGGCGGCTCCAGCGTGCTGCTGGCCTTGCTGCTCGGCTCGCTTTTCGTCTGGCACCGCACGATGGGCTCCGTGTCGGTGGAGACGGTCAACTCGCCCAAGGCGGAAGCCTTCTACTGGGTGACGATCATGTTCTCGCAAACGCTGGGCACGGCGCTGGGCGACTGGACGGCGGACACGGCGGGCCTGGGTTACACCGGCGCGGCCATCGTGTTCGGAGGATTGCTGGCCGTGATCGTGGCCGCGTACTACGGCACCCGGATTTCGCGCACCGTGCTGTTCTGGGCCGCATTCATCCTGACCCGACCGCTCGGCGCCGTGGTCGGCGACTTCCTGGACAAGCCGCTGAGCGCGGGCGGCCTGGCATTGAGCCGCTACTGGGCATCGGCCGCACTGCTGGCCTTCATGCTGACGGCCATCCTGCTGTTCGGGCAGCGGCCCGCCCGAGCGACGCATTGAACGGAAACGGTTCTTGCCGCCGTGACGAAGGCACGGCGGCTCGTCCGCCGCGTCCGGATGGCCGGGAGATCGGCATCGGCGGCGTGCGCTACATCGTGACCGGGCCCGGCCGCGCCGAGGTCTCGTTCCTGACCGACGACGCGCATCAGAGGCTCGGCGTGGCCTCGCTGCTGATCCGCCATCTGATCGTTCCGCCAGCAGTCCGAGGTGACGCTGATCACGTTGACGCGGCAGCGGGGGCGACGCCGAGCGCGCCGTCGACCTTCCCGATCGAATCAGACCGTCTGGATCGCCCGCGCGCAGGCATCGGCGAAAACCTGCATCACCGGGCTGATCGGCGAGTCGCTGCGCATGACGATGCCATACGGCTCGGCGTGCCGCGGTATCGAGACCGGCAGTATGTGAACGAGCTTGCGGGCGCTCATGTAGTCGGCCACGCTGTTCGGCATGACCGCGACGAGATCCCCGTATTCGCCCAGGAACGTCGTGGTCGCGAAAGTCGAGTCGGTTTCGATGACGTTCGTCGGAAACTCCAGCCCTGCGTTGAAGAATGCTTCCTCCAGGAGGTTTCGCATGGGCATCTGCGAGGGAAAGACGAGCCAGCGGCACTCGACCAGTTCCTCGAGCTTCAGGGATTTTCTCTTCGTCAACGGGCCCTTCGGTCCAACGACGAGCAGCAGGTATTCGCTGTTCAGAGGCTCGAACGTATAGGCTTCGGGATGAGTGCTGACGCTCGGCCTGGCGATCGCGACGTCGATCCGACGCTGATCGAGCATCTGCAGAAGCTCTCCGCTCGTCCCCTCGATGAACTCCACGAAGAGATTCGGGTACTGTCGATGTAACTCGGCTATGGCGGATATCACCACGCCGGTGATCGCTCCCATGACGGCGCCGACCGATAAGCGAACTCCCCCTCCGTTGAGCATGTGCGTGAGCTCGTTGCGCACCGCGATGAGTTCGGCCCGCAGCCGTCGAGCGCTGCGCACGATGCTCCTCCCCATGTCGTTGGGCTCGATGCCCTTCGTCGAACGCTCGAAGAGCCTCGTTCCGAAGATGCCCTCGATCTCCCGAAGCGCTTTGGTGGCGGCCGGTTGAGAGATGCCGACGCGCTCGGCGGATCTGCTCAGCGACCCGGTCTCGTCCAAGGCCACCAGCAGGGTCAGATGCGCGCCGCGCAGACGTCGAAGAATCGCCGAGATACTTGGGATCATGCCGCGCTCCTGATCTGCCTTAATCATAACTATAGGTTATGCCCTTATCCTAACTTTTCATTTTTCAAGCCCACGAGCGCCGCCTTAAATACCGCCAGACAAGCTCTTGAGGGAAATCGGCATGCGGCTGATCCAGTTGCTCGACGACAGTGGTCGCAGGCGCGTCGGCGCCATCGGAAACGATGATGGAGCTCCTCGTCTGGTGATCGGCGTGGACTCGACCCGGGAACTCGCTCTGCACGCCTATCGGGCCGGACAGAGCATCGCCGCGGCGATCGCGCGGCTCGGACTGGGGGAGGAAATCGACTACGACACCGTGATCGAACGGCGCCGCCTCCTCGTGCCCTTGGATCATCCGGAGCCCTCGCGCTGCACGATCGCCGTGACCGGGCTCACTCACTGGGGAAGCGCGCAGTCTCGAGACACGATGCACGCGAAGCTGCAAGGCTCCGATCTGAGCGACTCCATGAAGATGTTCAAGCTCGGCGTCGAGGGCGGCAAGCCGGCTCCGGGCACGGTCGGTACGCAATCCGAATGGGTCTGGAAAGGGAATGGTGGCTGGATCGTGCCGCCCGAACATCCGCTGGAATATCCGGCCTACGCCGATGACGCCGGCGACGAGGCCGAAATCGTCGGCCTCTACGTGATCGGCGATCGCGGCGAGGTCCTGCGCGTCGGCTTCGCGCTCGGCAACGAATACTCGGATCACGTGATGGAGCGGAAGAACTATCTCTATCTGTCCCACTCCAAGCTTCGCTGCTGCTCGATCGGGCCCGAGATTCTCGTCGGCGAACTGCCGGCGGACGTACGAGGATGCGTGCGCGTCCGCCGCGACGGCAGGACGCACTGGGCGAAGGAATTCGTCTCGGGCGAGGACAACATGGTGCATACGGTGGCCAACCTGGAACAGCACCACTTCAAGTACTCCGGCTTCCGACGACCGGGAGATGTCCACGTCTATTTCCTCGGCGCTAGCGTGTTGAGCTTCGCGGACGGCGTGAAGCTCGAGCCGGGTGACGTCATGGAAGTGAGCTCGCCGCACTTCGGGCGACCGCTGCGCAATCCGATCGAACGGTCGGAACCGACCGGGTGGATCGAGGTCCGGACGCTCTGATCAATCAGGCGGCCCCGCGAATCGAGGTCAACGAATCAAACGAGGAGAGGAGAACATGAGGTTCCTGAACTATCTCGGCGCGACCGTGGCGATCACGGCTGCCTGCCTGTGCCCGGTGAAATGGGCACAGGGCGCGGATGGCGTGATACGCATCGGTTTCATTACCGACATGTCCGGGGTCTACGCGGACCTCGACGGTCCCGGCGGCGCGGAAGCGATCAGGATGGCGATCGCCGACATGGGCGGAGCCATCGACGGCAAGACGATCGAACTGCTGGTGGCGGACCATCAGAACAAGCCGGACATCGCCGCAAGCAGGGTGCGGGAGTGGTTCGACCAGGAGCACATCGATTTGCTGGTCGGCGGCACGAACTCTTCGGCCACGCTCGCGATGTCGAAGATCGCCGCCGACAAGAAGAAGGTCTTCATCTCGGTCAGCTCCGGAACGACCGTATTGACGAACGAAGAATGCACGCCATACAGCGTCCAGTATGTCTATGACACGGCGTCCGCGGCCAGGGTGGCCGGCAAGGCGCTGGTTCGTAAGGGGGCGAAATCCTGGTACTTCCTGACGGCGGACGTCGCGTTCGGGCATTCCCTCGAGAAGGATCTTTCGGACACGGTGACCGCGACCGGCGGCACGGTCGTCGGACGCGTTCGCCACCCGTTGTCGGCATCCGATTTCTCGTCGCAACTGCTGCAAGCGCAGGGCTCGGGAGCGAAAGTGCTGGGTCTCGCGACAGGGGGCGCCGATCTCGTCAACGCGATCAAAGGAGCCGACGAGTTCCGACTGACGAGCTCGATGCAGATCGCGGCACCGTTGATGCTCATCACCGACATCCACGCGCTGGGACTGGGTGTGACGAAGGGTCTGTTCTACACCGATGCCTGGTACTGGGATCAAACCGAAGAATCACGCGCCTGGGCCAAACGCTATTTTGCCAGGATGGGCAAGATGCCCACGATGTACCAAGCCGGAAATGCATCGGCGACCATGCACTATCTGTCCGCCGTGAAGTCCGTCGGAACCACCGACGCGGATACGATCATGAAGAAGATGCGCGAGACCCCCGTTGACGACTTCTTCGCGAAGGGCGGCAAGATTCGCCCCGACGGGCGGATGGTTCATGACATGTTTCTGATGGAGGTCAAGAGCCCCGCGGAATCGAAGTATCCGTGGGACTACGCCAAGCTGGCGCAGTCCGTTCCGGGCGACGAAGCTTTCATGACGAAAGCCGAATCGAAATGCAAATACTGGAAATGATCCGGCCATCGCGCTTCGATCGCATTACCGCACTCGCGAGCTAAGTGGATGATCCGGTTGTCCTCAAGGCCGCGATCAGGTGCTTACCGCAGCCGAGCCAGTGGATGATCATCGGCGCTCTGACGCTGTAACGGCGATACGCACGAGCACTTACCAACTCGATCGGATCCCTATGCGTCGCCCGACAAGACCTCGTCGAGCGAACCGGCGTCGAGCACCCGGCGAGCCCAGCGATCGATATCCGCCGCCGTAGCGGATTCGACCCGCGCGATGGCCGCCTCGGGCAAAGGACCGAAGCGGTGGGCGAGTTGACCCAACAGAAGCTGCTCGCGGCCTTCTTCTCGACCTTCTTCTCGACCTTCTTCCCTGCCTTCTTGGCGGCCTTCTTGACGCCCCTGCTCGAGCCCCTTCTGGATTCCCTGCTCGAACCCCTTGCGCAGCCCGATCCGCTCGACACTGGTGATGTAAGGCATGTTCCGCTTCCCCTCGAAGTCCTCGATATCGTGCCACAGACGATCTTCCAGGGCATCGGACAGAGCCATCATCCAGTCCAACACCTTGAACAAGCCGATCACCCGCTCCCGGTCCCAGTCTCGCTCGTACAGCAGCCGCACCAGCTTCCACTTGGCTGACAGCCGCTGCCGGGGCCGACCGCGCGTCCGGCGCGTCAGCAGGTGCGCAGCCGTCACCAGTGCGAATGGATTCGGGTCGGCCAGCAATGCATCGATGTCGGCCTCGTAGTCCAGCAGCTTGACCGTTGGGAAACTCAGCCAGTGCCGGCTACCGAACAACTCGAAGCCGTAGCCGCCCGGACGCCAGCGCCGGTGCGGGTCGGCCAGCACCGCCAAACTGGCCACCGGCCGGCCGAAGCGCTCGAACAGCCGATAGCTGTAGGTGAACATACGCCGCTCGAAGTCGGACTTGCGGGTGGCCTGTACCTCGACATGGACGTAGACCCAACCCGGACCGCCGCGCTTGCGATGCACCTGCACGAGTTGGTCGGCGTGTCGCACGCCGGCGTCGGCTTCGCGCAGGATGCTGCGCAGCTCGGTGTGCAGGAACGTATGGCCGCGTGCCCAGTCGATGCCGCGATGGGCGGCGGGGAAGTAAAACGCCAGGAACTCCGGGAAGGCCTGCTCGATCGCGTCCTTCCACGGACTGTCGAAGGCATCGGGAGGTGCATCGAGGCTCGACGCATCCGACGCGCTCGACGCGCCGTCGGACACGTCTGATGCACGATCTTGGTCGGGGCTTTGCATGACAGCGCCCATTGCAGCGGTCCTGGCTCACTGCCGCAATCGGCTCGGGGAGCTAGGCCGGTGCACATCAGGGACGGGCCGCGCGTCAGCACGAACACCGGCGCAT
This sequence comes from Burkholderiaceae bacterium, assembly GCA_047601745.1. Taxonomy (GTDB): domain Bacteria; phylum Pseudomonadota; class Gammaproteobacteria; order Burkholderiales; family Burkholderiaceae_E; genus JAKPAM01. The sequence continues at coordinate 904,062 of JASGIS010000001.1, forward strand.
TCCAGCCGGGAGTACCGTCGCTCGATGACTTCGGTTCATCGACCTCCGGTTCCAGCGCTGCGCGGCCTGGTCGCGTCGGTCTGAGCGCACGACCCGCCTCCGCCGGAGGCGCGCCCTCTCGCTGTTCGCGAGCACGTGTTGCCGACCGGTACAACGCATATTGCCTTGCGCATCGGCGGCTCGCCGCTTCTGATCTTCGACCAAGCGTCCGATCTGAGCGGCCGGCGCCTCGGCCACGCAGTGGTGGGCGGCGCCCGCACGGCCTACCACGTGCGGGACGTGTCGCTGCCGTCGATCTCGGTAGGGGCGATGTTGCGGCCGGCACTGGCCAACGCCTTCTTCCGTCCCGGGTACCACGACGAGCGCGTGGCAGAGATGATGAACGAGAGCGGCCTGAGCCATCGCCACTGCATCGCGCTGTTCCGACAGGTCACGGGGCTCGCGCCACGCCAGTGGCTGCGGCTGCAGCGTTTCGCCCATGCGCTCGAGCTGGCCGCCGACCCATCGCGCGGCTGGGCGGAAATCGCCGCGGCCGCCGGGTTCGCGGATCAGGCGCACCTGGCGAATACCTTCAGTGCCATGACCGGCTTCACGCCCTCCGCCTGGCGGCGCCGGGCCGACCCCGCCACGCCGCACCACGTACTGGCTTGAAACGAGCGCAGGTGAGTCACTGCCGCCTGGAGTCGGGAACGCTTCGATCCGTGGTCAAATTCCTGCAAGACGGCGCCTCGGCGACGCGCCAGAATGGCTCTGACCGACGAGGAGCTGCCATGGCCATTCACCAGTTGTATGCCTACCTGTGCGTGCGCGACGCCCGCGCCGCGATGGACTTCTACGCCCGCGCCTTCGGCGCAAGCGAACTGTTCCGCCTGACCGAGCCCGACGGCCGCGTCGGCCATGCCGAGATGGACTTCGACGGCCACACGCTGATGCTGTCGGAGGAGTACCCCGAGATGGGCGTGCGCAGCCCCGAGGGCCTGGACGCCACGGCGGTCACCTTGCACCTGCACGTGGACGATGCCGACGCGTTGGTGGCCCGCGCCGTCGCTGCCGGCGGAACCCTCGAACGCGCGGTGGAAGACCACTTCTACGGCGAGCGCTCAGGCACCGTGCGCGATCCATTCGGCCACCGCTGGCTGATCGGCCACGCCATCGAGACGGTGACGCCGGAAGAAATGCAGTCTCGCTACACGGCGCTGTTCGACGCTCCACCTCGCGCCGAGTAGACCGCCTCATCGAGTCGGCGGCGCCCGGCCATTCGTGGACGCCAGGAACGAAGTGGCCGCCCCGCCGCTCACGCCTTGGCGCCGCCCGCGCCCTGCCGCGTCAATTCCGCCCCCATCATCTGGTGGACGAGGTTGACCGCCTTCAGCGGGCGCAGCATCACCTTGAAGTGAATGATCCGGCTGTCCTCGTCGAACGTGATGATGTCGACGCCGTTGATCTTGATGCCGTCGAGTTCGGTGACGAACTCGAGCACCGCGCCGCGGTCGCTGGTCCACTCGCCCACATAAGCGAAGGCAGGGCTGTTCAACACCGTCAGCGCGCTGGTCAGGTACTTGAACGTCACTTCGCGACCGCGCTGCGGCGTATGGACGACCGGGCTCTCGAACACCGCATCCGGATGCAGCAGATCCCAGAGCAGCGCGGTGTCTTGCGCGTCGATGTAGGCATGCCATTTGTCGAGGCCGGTCTTCGTCATGCGTTTCTCCTGTGTTGAAACGATTGCTCGAGCATCATGCGGCTGCCCGCGACTTGCCAGATGCCTGCCCAGGTCCGGCGGCATCCGTCGGACGCGGCTCCTGCTTTCAGATTGTGCCGGATCGCCATCAGCCCCCGAGATTGCACCAACCGGTAGTCGAATCGCTATAATATGCGCATGGCATACGCATCCGGAGTCGACATGTCCGCTGTATCCGAGAGTGCCCGCCGCAGACGCCCGGTCAACCTCACGCTATCCGAAGAATTGGTCGCCTCGGCCCGTCGCTACAGCGACAACCTGTCAGCAACGGTGGAAGCCTTGCTGAGCGGCTACGTGCGGCAACAAGAACGTGCACACCAGGAACGATTGCGACAGGCTCAAGTCTGTGCTAACGAGTGGAACGACGTCCATGACGCCCTGGGGCCGTTCGCTGACGAGCACAGCACGTTGTGACGGCATTCGATGGCGCAGTTCGACGTTCACCGCAATAAGGGGCCGCTCAAAGCCCGCATCCCCTTCGTAGTCGTCGTCCAGTCATCGCTGTACGACGACTATCGACGCCGGGTAGTCATGCCCCTGGTACGACGCAGCGCCCTGCCACGACGGGCTACCTCGGCAGGCACACGCCTGAATCCAGTCTTTCGGATCGAGGGCATGGACGTCGTGCTGCATCCGCTCGACCTGGTGTCGGTGGCCTGTGATCAACTGGGCGAGCAGATAACCAGCCTGATGGAGCGAGGCCAGGACATCACGGACGCGCTGGATGAATTGTTGACGCGGTCCTGGGGCTGATTCAGCTCTGCACCAGCTTGCGATTGTTCTGGATCGCCATCAGCACCCCCAGCCCGAGCCCCAGCGTCACCATCGCGGTGCCGCCGTACGACATCATCGGCAGCGGCACACCGACCACCGGCAGGATGCCGGTGACCATGCCGATGTTGACGAACACGTAGGTGAAGAAACTCAGCGAGATCGCGCCGGCCAGCAGCCGCTGGAAGACCGTGCCGCCGCCGGCGGCGATGACGAAACCGCGAGCGATCAGCGCCAGATACAGCAGCAGCAGCACGCACGCGCCCAGCAGGCCGAACTCCTCGGCGAACACCGAGAAGATGAAGTCGGTCGTGCGTTCGGGGATGAACTGCAGGTGCGTCTGCGTGCCCTGCATCCAGCCCTTGCCCCAGACGCCGCCCGAACCGACGGCGATCGTCGACTGGATGATGTGGAACCCCTTGCCCAGCGGGTCCGAACTCGGGTCGAGCAGCGTCAGCACCCGCTGCCGCTGGTAGTCGTGCAGCACCGACCACAGCACGGGCAGCGCCGCGAGGCCGGCGCCGATCAGCGCCAGGATCACCTTCCATTGCAGGCCGGCCAGGTAGATCACGTACGCGCCCGCGCCGGCGACGAGGATCGAGGTGCCCAGGTCGGGCTGGCGCGCGATCAGCAGCGTGGGCACCACGAGCAGGACCGCGGCGATCGTGAAGTCGTACCAGTACAGCACCCCCTCGCGCTTCTGGAAGTACCACGCGAGCATCAGCGGCATCGCCAGCTTCATCACCTCGGACGGCTGCACGCGCGTCACGCCGATGTGCAGCCAGCGGCGCGCGCCCTTCGACACTTCGCCGAACAGCGCGACGGCGATCAGCAACGCCAGGCCGATCAGGTAGATCGGCACGGCCGAGCGCTGCAGCAACGACGGCCTGACGTTGGCCATCAGCCACATCAGACCGAAGCACAGCAGCATGTTGCGCACGTGGCCTTCGAAGCGCCCCGGAAAATCGGCGGCGGCCGAGGCCATCGCGATCAGGCTCAGCGCCCAGATCATCACCAGGATCGTCAGCAGGCTCGGGTCGAACACCAGCATGCGCGGCTTGATCCGGGACCAGATGTCGCGAAGGATCATTCGAAATTCGCTCCGGGTGGCGAGACGACGCGGCGCGGCGGCGAAGCCGGCGGCGCCGGCGCCGCTGACGACGGGGATCGCGGCGGCGAAGGCGGCACCGGTTTCACCGGCGTGGCGGGCGCCGCAGGCTTGACCTGCGGCGAAGGTGCCGCGGGCTTGGCCTGTGACGAAGGTACCGCGGGCTTGGCCTGCGATGCAGGGGTCGTGGGCTTGGCCTGCGATGAAGGGGCCGCGGGCTTCGCAGGCGATGGCACCGCCGAGGGCCTGGTCGGCGACGTCGGCGGAGCAGGCACCGCCGCTGGCTTGGCCGGTGGTGACGGCGAGGGAGGCGATGCTGCAGGCTTGGCCGCTGGTGACGACGGAGCAGGCTTGGTGGCTGGTGACGACGGAGCAGGCGATGCCGCTGGCTTGGTGACCGGTGACGACGGACCGGACGATGCCGCTGGCTTGGCCGCTGGTGACGGCGGAGCAGGCACCGCCGCCGGCTTGGCCGCCGGTGACGGCGGGGCGGACGATGCCGCCGGCTTGGCCGCTGGCGACGACGGAGCGGGCACCGCCGCAGGCTTGGCCGCCGGTGACGGCGGGACCGGCGATGCCGCGGGCACCGCGGCCGGCGTGTCGCCGCTTACGGTCTCGGGCTCCAGGTCGTCCGGGATGTCGCGCATCTCGGGATCGTCGGCCTGGTTGTCCTCGGGCTGCGGGAACGGCATGTCCGTTTCCTTCGGCAGCTTGCCGAGCAGGTAGTAGTCGAACACCTTGCGCGCGATCGGCGCGGCCGATGCGGCGCCGAAGCCGCCATTCTCGACGATCAGCGCGAGCGCGATCTTCGGGTCTTCCATCGGCGCGAACGCGATGAACAGCGAATGGTCGCGGAACCGCTCGGCGATGCGCCGCGCGTCGTAGCGCTCGTTCTGCTTGATGCCGATGACCTGCGCGGTGCCGGTCTTGCCGGCCGCCTTGTACTCGGCGCCGACGAACGCGGAGCGGCCGGTGCCCGAGACCATCACGTCGTGCATCGCGTTCTTGACCAGTTCGAAGTACTCGCGCCGGTAATCGAGCTGCGCGCTCGGCGTCCGCACGGTCTTCTCGCGCTCGCGCGTGACCGGATCCTCGATCTCGCGCACGACGTGCGGCTTCATCACGGTACCGTCGTTGATGAGGATCGTCAGCGCATGCGCGAGCTGCAGCATCGTGAAGCTGTTGTAGCCCTGGCCGATGCCGATCGAAGGCGTCTCGCCGGGCAGCCACTTCTGTTTGTACCGCCGCATCTTCCAGGTCGACGACGGCAGGATGCCCGTCGATTCGTGCTCGAGATCGATGCCGGTCAACTGGCCGAAGCCCCACGGCTGCATGAAGTCGTGGATCTTGTCGACGCCCAGCTCATAGGCGGCGCTGTAGTAGTAGGTGTCCGACGATTTCTCGATCGACTTGCGCAGATCGACGCTGCCGTGCCCGCCGGGCACCGAGTCGCGATACCGGTGGTTACCCAGCATGAAGAAGCCGGGGTCGCGGATCGCATAACCGGGCGCGCGCAGGCCGCTGCTGAGCACCAGCATCGCCATGAACGGCTTGTACGTCGAGCCGGGCGGGTAAGTGCCGCGCAGCGGCCGGTTCAGCAGCGGCTTGTTCGGATCCTCGTTCAGATCCTTCCAGGTCTGCGAGTCGATGCCGTCGATGAACAGGTTCGGATCGAAGGTCGGTTTGGACACCATCGCCAGCACGTCGCCGGTCTTCGGCTCGATCGCGACCAGCGCGCCGCGGCGATTGCCGTACCAGTCCTCGATCAGCTTCTGCAGCCGGATGTCGACCGACAGGATCAGGTTGGCGCCGGGCACCGCCGGCGTACGCGACAGCGAGCGAACGGTGCGGCCGCCGGCCGAGACCTCGACCTCCTCGGTGCCGGCCTGGCCGTGCAGACGGCTCTCGTACGACAGCTCGACGCCGGTCTTGCCGATATGCGTGGAGCCGGCGTAGTTGGTCGACAGGCCGGCGTCGTCGAGCCGCTGCTTGTCGGCCGGCGAGATGCGGCCGATGTAGCCGAGCACGTGCGCGCCGGTCTCGCCCAGCGGATACTCGCGGAACTGGCGCGCGCGCACCTCGACGCCGCGATATTGGAACCGCATCGCGGCGAGCTTGGCGACCTCTTCATCGGTCAGGCGCGTCTTCAGCGGCACGGAGTCGTAGTTGCGCGAATCCTCGAGCAGGCGCTTGAAGCGCCGCCGGTCGCGCGGCGGGATCTCGACGATCTCGTTGAGCAGGTCGATCGTGCGGTCGATGCTCTGTTCGAGTTCGCTGGGCACGAGCTCGAGCGTGTAGGCCGACACGTTGTCGGCCAGCAGCAGGCCGTTGCGGTCGTAGATCAGGCCGCGCGACGGCGGCACCGGCACCAGCGAGATCCGGTTGTCCTCGGCCTGCGCGTGGAACTGCTCGAAGCGGTAGATCTGCAGGAACGCCAGCCGCGCGGCCAGCAGCGAGAAGCACAACACGACGAACGCGAGCGCCACGCCCAGCCGCAGCCTTAGGCGGTACAGGTCCTGTTCGGGATTGCGGACTTCGACCATCGCGCGGCGCGGCGCTCCTAGATCGGCCGGTCTTCGTCGCGCTCGACCGCGCGGCGCTGCGGCGCCAGCAACAGCCAGTCGGCGAGCGGCCACAGCACGGCCGACGCCAGCGGCGCCTGGAAGTACGACCAGTCGGGCACGGCGCCGCCGACGGCCATGCGCACCAGCAGCGAAATGAACCGCGCGACGACGAACAGCGGCAGCAGGTGCAGCATCTGGCCGATCGGGCCGAACCACGGCACGCGCCGGTGCATGCTGATCGCGCCGTACGACAGGATCGTGTACGCGAGCGCGTGCTCGCCGAGCAGCGACGCGTCGTGCACGTCCATCACGAGGCCGAACAGGAACGCGATGCCGATGCCGACCTTGCGCGGCTGATGGATGTTCCAGAACACCAGCACCAGCGCGAGGAAATCGGGCACCCACGGCAGCCGGCCCCACGGCAGCACGTTCAGGATGAACGCGACCAGCATCGTGAACGCGATGAACGCCCGGTTGGCCGGCAGCAGCAGGTACTCGGTGCGATGCATCATCTACCTACCCTCCTCGGCCGCCTCGATCGCGCGCTTGCGGGCGGCCGCCGCGCCCGCCGGCTCGGGCGGCGGCGGCGGCGGCGGCGGCAGCGTGCTCTTGTCGACCAGCAGCACCAGGACCATCTTGGCCTGGTCGACGCCCGCCACCGGTTCGAGCAGGATCCGCGAGAACGACGACGAAGTACCGGTGCGGTCGATCTGCTTGACGCGCGCCACCGGCAGCCCCGGTGGGTAGATGCCGTCCAGGCCCGACGTGACCAGCAGGTCGGCAGGCCGGACCTCGCTGCTGGCCGACAGGTAGCGAAGCTCCATCGCGCCGGCGCCGGCGCCATAAGCGACCGAGCGCAGGTTGGTGCGCTGCACCTCGACCGGAATCGTGCTGCCGCGATCGGTCAGCAGCGTCACTTCGCTCGAATGCGAGAACACGCGCGTGACCTGACCGACGACGCCCTTGGCGTCGATCACCGGCTGGCCCGGCAGCAGGCCGTGGTGCATGCCCTTGTCGAGCACGATCTTGCGCGAGAACGGATCGCGGGCGTCGTACAGCACCTCGGCCATCACCGACTTGACCGCCGTGCGCTCGCGCACGCCGAACAGCTCGCGCAGGCGGGCGTTCTCGGCGGCGAGCTGCTCGGCCTGCAGCAGCGTCTTGGCGTTGACGGCCTCGACCCGGCGCAGTTCGAGATTCTCCTCGCGCAGCCGGTTGATCTCGCCCGTGTATTCGAGCGAGAACGTCAGCACGTCGCGCGGCAGCAGCAGCGTGCGCTGCAGCGGATACAGCGCGCTGCCCAGGCCCTGGCGGAACGTGGCCAGCGTGCCGAAGCGCGAATCGACGATCAGCAATGCGATCGCCAGCGCCGCGAAGAAGATCAGTCGCGCGTGGGCGGAAGGGCCTTGATTGAAGAAGGGAGGCGGGCTGCGGTCCATCTGGCTGCCATCGAACGTCGCGATCGGCGGAGGAGGCGGGCGCCTCGGCAGGCTGGCTGGCGGTCGCGACGCGCTCGCGTCGGCCGGCCCCGCGCCGGATCACTCGTTGGTGAAGATCGTACCGAGTTTGTCCATCCGCTCGAGCGCCATGCCGCAGCCGCGCACGACGCAGGTCAGCGGATCCTCGGCCACCAGGACCGGCAGGCCGGTTTCTTCCATCAGCAGCCGGTCCAGGTCGCGCAGCAGCGCGCCGCCGCCGGTCAGCATCACGCCGCGCTCGGTGATGTCGGCGCCCAGTTCGGGCGGCGTCTGCTCGAGCGCGATCTTGACCGCCGAGACGATCTGGTTCAGCGGATCGGTCAGCGCCTCGAGGATCTCGTTCGACGACACGGTGAAGCTGCGCGGAATGCCTTCGGACAGGTTGCGGCCCTTGACTTCCATTTCCTTGACCTCGGAGCCGGGAAAGGCCGAACCGATCGACTTCTTGATGTGCTCGGCCGTCTGCTCGCCGATCAGCATCCCGTAGTTGCGGCGGATGTAGTTGACGATCGCTTCGTCGAACTTGTCGCCGCCGACGCGCACCGAGCCCTTGTACACCATGCCGCCCAGCGAGATCACGCCGACCTCGGTCGTGCCGCCGCCGATGTCGACGACCATCGAGCCGGACGCCTCGGACACCGGCAGGCCGGCGCCGATCGCCGCCGCCATCGGCTCCTCGATCAGGTAGACCTGCGACGCGCCGGCGCCCAGCGCCGATTCGCGGATCGCGCGGCGCTCGACCTGCGTCGAGCCGCAGGGCACGCAGATGATGATGCGCGGGCTCGGCGAGAACAGCCGCGATTCGTGCACCATGCGGATGAACTGCTTGAGCATCTGCTCGGTGACGGTGAAGTCGGCGATGACGCCGTCCTTCATCGGGCGGATCGCCTCGATGTTTCCGGGCACCTTGCCCAGCATCTGCTTGGCTTCGCCGCCTACCGCGGCGATGGTCTTCTTGCCGTTGGGCCCGCCTTCCTGACGGATCGCGACGACCGACGGCTCATCGAGCACGATCCCCTTGCCGCGCACGTAGATCAGCGTGTTGGCCGTCCCCAGGTCGATCGCCAGATCGTTGGAGAAGTATTTGCGGAATAACCCCAGCATGGATGGCTGTGCCCAATAGTCAACTTATTTGAGAAATGGCCTGAATCATACCGTATAATTATTTGGTATATCGATGATTTTTCAAACTTTTCCTGGCCCTTTTCCACATATCCAACGACCACTTCGAAGGTCGGCGGAGCGGCGCCGGAGCGGTCGCGCGCCTCGGCAAAAACCCCTATCGTAGAGCCCATCGCCCCGCTTGCCCAATGGCGCCGGCCCGGTTGTTGTATCGGCGTCGGTTCATGCCGGCGAGCGGGCCGCGCAACCCCCTCTTTTCCGTCATGTCACTGACCCACGAAGACGTTCGCCGCATCGCCACGCTGGCCCGGCTCGAGCTGGACGAGGCCGAAGGCGCGGCGATGCTCGAGCAACTGAACCAGGTATTCACGCTGATCGAAGCGCTCAAGGCCGAGGACACGACCGGCGTCGAGCCGATGACCCACGCGCAGGCCCTGTCGTTGCGGCTGCGCGACGACGTCGTCACCGAGCACGACCATCGCGACGACTACCAGCGCCCGGCTCCGGCCGTCGAGCAGGGGCTGTACCTCGTGCCCAAGGTGCTCGAATGAGCGCGCCGCACACGTTGTCGGTGGCCGAGCTGCGCGCCGGCCTGGATGCGCGCCGGTTCTCGGCCGAGGAGCTGGCGCGGCACTTCCTGTCGCGCATCGAGGCCAGCGAGCTGAACGCGTTCATCGACGTGCGGCCCGAGCTGACGCTGGCGCAGGCGCGCGAGGCCGACCGGCGCCTGGCCGCCGGCGAACGCGCGCCGCTGCTGGGCGTGCCGTTGTCGCACAAGGACATCTTCGTGATGCGCGGCTGGCGCTCGACGGCCGGCTCGCGGATGCTGGCCGACTACGTGAGTCCGTTCGACGCGACGGTCGTCGAGCGGCTGCAACAGGCCGGCGCCGTGTGCCTGGGCAAGACCAACTGCGACGAATTCGCGATGGGCTCGGCCAACGAGAACTCGTACTTCGGCCCGGTGCGCAACCCCTGGGACGCCGCCGCGATCGCCGGCGGTTCGTCGGGCGGCGCGGCCGCATCGGTGGCCGCCGGCCTGGCGCCGCTGGCCACCGGCACCGACACCGGCGGCTCGGTGCGCCAACCGGCGGCGATGTGCGGCGTCACCGGCATCAAACCCACTTATGGCCGCGTGTCGCGCTACGGGATGATCGCGTTCGCGTCCAGCCTGGACCAGGGCGGCGCGATCGGCCGCTCGGCCGCCGACTGCGCGCTGCTGCTCGACGCGATGGCCGGCTTCGATCCGCGCGACTCGACGAGCCTGACCGAACCCGATCGCGAGGACTTCGGACGCGACCTGGACAAGCCGCTGGCCGGCCTGCGCATCGGCGTGCCCGCCGAGTTCTTCGCCGACGGCCTGGACGACGACGTGCGCGCGGCGATCGACGCGGCGATCGCGCAGCTCGAAGCGCTGGGCGCGACGCGGCGCGAGATCCGCCTGCCGCGCACCCGGCTGGCGATCCCGGCGTACTACGTGATCGCGCCGGCCGAGGCGTCGAGCAACCTGTCGCGCTTCGACGGCGTGCGCTACGGCCATCGCGCCGCCGAATACGGCGACCTGAACGACATGTACCGCAAGAGCCGCGCCGAAGGCTTCGGCCGCGAGGTGCGGCGACGGATCCTGGTCGGCACGTACGTGCTGTCGCACGGCTACTACGACGCTTATTACCTGCAGGCGCAGAAGCTGCGCCGGCTGATCGCCGACGACTTCCGGCGCGCGCTGGCCGACGTCGACGTCATCGCCGGACCGGTCTCGCCGACCGTGGCCTGGAACCTCGGCGAGCGCGGCGACGATCCGGTGCGCAACTACCTGGCCGACATCTTCACGCTGCCGGCATCGCTGGCCGGTCTGCCCGGCATGTCGGTGCCGGCCGGCTTCGGTCGCGGCGGCCGTCCGATCGGCCTGCAGTTGATCGGTGACTACTTCGCCGAGAGCCGGCTGCTGAACGTCGCGCACCAGTTCCAGCAAGCGACCGACTGGCACCGCCGCGTGCCGGCCGGCGACTGAGAGGACAACGCGATGACCCCCGACATCCCGCTCGACGACCGGCCCTCGCCCGGCAAGCCATCACCCGGCAAGCCCTCGGCCGATGCGCTGGCCATGCGCGCCACCGGCCGCGCGCGCGGCTGGCGCGTCGCCGCGCTGGCACTGGCCACGGTGCTGCTGGGCTCGTGCGCGTTGCCCGGCAAGACGCCGATCGCCTATCGCGCGATCAACCTCGACGGCCGCTGCGCGCAGACCGAGGAAGACGGTTTTCGCGAGAACGCGACGCTGAAGGTCACCGACAACGTCGTGCAGTCGCTGCAATGGCAGTTGTCGGTCGGCAAGCGCGGCGGGTGCCGCTTCAACGGCACCGACTTCCGCCAGGTGCAGAGCCGGCCGCACATCGAGCTGCGCGCCCGCGACGGCGGCGGCTGCAAGCTGATGATCTGGCGCGACGACCGCCGCATCACGCTCGCGCACGCCGGCTGCGAATCGCGCTGCACCGGCAACATCTACGACGAAGCCTGGCCGGTGATGTTCGACCCGTCCAGCGGCGCCTGCGCGTCGACGCGCTGACGACGCGCCGCCCGCCGACGTCCCCGCCCACCCCGCCATCCCGTTTCGCCACACCATGTCGACGCCTTCCTCCTCCGAGACCCGCCCCTTCGACGCCGGCGCGCGGCCCGCTCTGGTCCGCGGCGCCGACGGCAAGCCCTGGGAAGTCGTGATCGGCCTAGAAACCCACGCGCAGCTTCGCACCCGATCGAAGATCTTCTCCGGCTCGTCGACGGCCTTCGGCGCGGCGCCCAACACGCAGGCCTCGCCGGTCGACCTCGCACTGCCCGGCGTGCTGCCGGTGATGAACCGCGCGGCCGTCGAATGCGCGATCCGCCTGGGCCTGGCGGTCGGCGCCGCGATCGCGCCGCGCTCGGTGTTCGCGCGCAAGAACTACTTCTATCCGGACCTGCCGAAGGGTTACCAGATCAGCCAGTACGAGATCCCGGTCGTGGCCGGCGGCGGCCTGACCGTGCTGTGGACCGACGACGACAAGCCCGGCTCGGCACCGCAGCAGCGCTTCGTCCGGCTGACGCGCGCGCACCTCGAGGAAGACGCCGGCAAGTCGCTGCACGAAGAAGCGATGCGCGCGCTCGGCGGCGTCGCGATGAGCGGACTGTCGGGCATCGACCTGAACCGCGCCGGCACGCCGCTGCTCGAGATCGTCACCGAGCCGGACATCCGCTCGGCCCGCGAGGCCGTCGCCTATGCGAAGGCGCTGCACGGCCTGGTCACCTGGCTGGACATCTGCGACGGCAACATGCAGGAAGGCTCGTTCCGCTGCGACGCCAACGTCTCGGTGCGGCCGGCGGGCAGCACGGCGTTCGGCACGCGCTGCGAGATCAAGAACCTGAACTCGTTCCGCTTCCTCGAACGGGCGATCGACTTCGAGGTGCGCCGCCAGATCGAGCTGATCGAGGACGGCGGCACCGTCGTGCAGGAGACGCGCCTGTACGACCCCGACCGCGACGAGACGCGATCGATGCGCAGCAAGGAAGACGCGCACGACTATCGCTACTTCCCCGACCCCGACCTGCCGCCGCTGGTCATCGAGAACGGTTGGGTCGAGACGGTCCGCGCCGCGCTGCCCGAGCTGCCGGCCGGCAAGCGCCAGCGCTTCACCGACGAGTACGGGCTGTCCGCGTACGAGGCGGCGACGCTGACCGCGAGCCGGGCGATGGCCGACTGGTACGACGCGCTGGTCGCCGCGCTGGTCGCGCTGACCGGGGCGACGCACGCCAAGCCGGCCGCCAACTGGATGCTCGGCGAGCTGTCGGCCGCGCTGAACCGCGATGACGTCGCGATCGAATCGGCGCCGATCCGCCCGACGCAGCTCGCGGCGCTGATCCGCCGCGTCGTCGACGGCACGATCTCGAACAAGGGCGGCAAGGACGTGTTCCAGGCGCTGTGGAGCCAGCCGGCCGCCGGCGCGGACGCGGCGGCCGACGCCGACGCCAAGGCCAACGCCAAGGCCGACGCCGCCCGCGTCGACGCGCTGATCGAATCGCTGGGCCTGCGCCAGATCAGCGACGCCGGCGCGCTGCAGGCGATCGTCGACCAGGTCGTCGCCGCCAACCCGAAGTCGGTCGAGGAGTTCAAGGCCGGCAAGGAAAAGGCGTTCAACGCGCTGGTCGGCCAGGTGATGAAGGCCTCGCGCGGCAAGGCCAACCCGCAACAGGTCAACGAGCTGCTGCGCGCCCGGCTGGACGCGTCGTGAGGGCGGCCCGATGAGCGCCGTACCGCGACCAACGGGCGACGACGCGACGATCGCCGATCCGCGGCAGGCGGGCGACGGCGCGCTGGTGCTGTTCTCGGGCGGGCAGGACTCGACGACCTGCCTGGCCTGGGCGCTCGAGCGTTACGCGCGCGTCGAGACGATCGGCTTCGACTACGGGCAGCGGCACCGGATCGAACTCGATTGCCGCGAACCCGTACGCCGCGAGGTCGCGGCGCTGTCGCCGGTCTGGGCCGAGCGGCTCGGCGACGATCATCTGCTGTCGCTGCCGGTGCTCGGCACGATCAGCGACACCGCGCTGACCCGCGAGACCGAGATCGCGATGACGGACAACGGCCTGCCGAACACCTTCGTGCCGGGCCGCAACCTGTTGTTCCTGACGCTGGCGGCCGCGCTCGCGTACCGGCGCGGACTGGCGGCGCTGGTCGGCGGCATGTGCGAGACCGACTATTCCGGCTATCCGGACTGCCGCGACCGGACGATGCGGGCGATGCGCGACGCGCTGTCGCTGGGCATGGACCGCGCGTACGCGATCGAGACGCCGCTGATGTGGCTGGACAAGGCGCAGACCTGGCAACTGGCGTTCGAGCTCGGCGGCCAGCCGCTGGTCGACGTGATCCGCGAGGCGACGCACACCTGCTACGTCGGCGAACGCGGCGACGCCCATCCGTGGGGCCACGGCTGCGGCCGCTGCCCGGCGTGCGAGCTGCGCGCCAAGGGTTTCGAGCGCTGGCAGCAGGGGCGCGCTGCCGCGATCGGCTGAGCGCGCGGCGGCTCAGCGATCGGCAGCTTAGCGGGCGGCAGCTCGGCGATCAGCAGCTCATTGACCAGCGGGCTCGGCGACCCGCAACTCAACGACGGGCGGCTCAGAGACCGGTAGCTCAGCGACCGGCGACCGGCTCGCGCAGCAACTGCCTGAGCCGGTCGGCATCGGCGTCGAAACGCCGGTCGACTTCTTCGATCTCGCCGCGAACGCGTTGGATCGCCGCGTCATCGGCCAGGATGCTCTGGGCGATGATGCGGATGTTGCGCTTGGCCTCGGCGATCTGCGACGGATTCGTCAGCGTGTCCAGGTCGGCGTTCGCGCGGCTCATCTCGCGATGGCTGGCGATCATCCGGTTCTGCGCCAGCGAGATCTCGTGGTTCAGGTCGGCGATCTGCCGCCGCCGCGCCGCTTCCAGCGCCTGCAGGTTCTCGTAGGCCAGCAGCAGCGCCCGGTCGCGCGACTTTTCCTGCCGGTCGCGCAGCGCCTGCACGCGGGCCCGCTCGTCGCTGTCGGCCTTGCGCCGCAACTGCTCGGGGGTCAACGGCGCCGGGATGTTGCGGGTCGTGATGCCGTTGGCGTTCATCTCGCGCAACGGCTGGTTCGCACATTCGACGATCGGCCGGTCGCTGCTGAGCACGCGCCCGCTGTCGTCCCGGCACGAGTACAGCGTCGTCGGCTTCTTCGCCGCGGTCTGCGCGTGCCCGGCCGGCAGCCAGGCCAGCAGCGCCAGAGCGGCCAGCAACGCGCCGATCCATCGACGGGCGGCGGTGGTCCCGGCCCCGACCCCGGCCCCGGTACCGGCGATCGGACGCCGCGCCTCGCGCCGACCGCTTCCGAATCCGCGACTCGTAAACGATCGGCGTGAGCGACCGTGCCGACCGCCGCCCCGTGCTCGAATGGGGCCAAAGCGGTCAGGATCCCGCAATGCCGATGCGACCATCCGGCGAGTGTGTCATGCGGGCCGGATGCCGCCGCAACGGCCCGCGATGGCTGGCTCGCAAGCCGCGACGGGCGGCAAAACCCCCTGTCGCGGCGCCGCGCATTGGCCGCGAAGTCCCGGCCCGGACTCAGCGGGCGGCGGCGCCCCCGGCCGGCAGCGACGACAGGTTGACGCCGTAGCGCTCCCGATAGGCGGCGATCTTCTCGCGATAAGGCATCAGTTCGCCGGTCGCGTGCGAGCCCGAGTCCAGGTACGTGAAGATGTCGTCGAGCGCCGCGATCGAGATCACCGGGATCCCGTAGTCGCGCTCGACCTCCTGAACGGCCGACAGCGCGCTGACCTGCTCGGCATCGCCGCCGCGCTCGCAGCGGTCGAGCGCGATCAGCACGGCGGCCGGTGTTGCGCCGGCGTCACGGATCAGGCGCACCGATTCGCGCACCGACGTGCCGGCCGAGATCACGTCGTCGACGATGACGACCCGGCCCTGCAGCGGCGCACCGATGACGTTGCCGCCCTCGCCGTGGTCCTTGGCTTCCTTGCGGTTGTACGCGAACGCGACGTTGCGCTCCTTGCGCCACAACGCGACCGCCACCGTGCTGACCAGCGGAATTCCCTTGTAGGCCGGACCGAACAGCATGTCGAACTGGATGTGGCCGGCCTTCTCGGCATCGAGCAGGGTGCGCGCGTAGAACTCGGCCAGGCGCCCGAGCCGCGCGCCGTCGTGGAACAACCCGGCATTGAAGAAATACGGGCTGAGCCGACCGGCCTTGGTCTTGAATTCACCGAAGCGCAGCACGCCGCTGTCCATCGCGAAGCGGATAAACTCCGTACGCAAATATTCTCTGAGTTCCTGGCTCACCAAAGTCCCCTGCAAAGGCATCGACCGGCGTCATGATACGGATCATCACCCTGAACCTGAACGGCATTCGCTCGGCCACCCGCAAGGGCTGGCTCGATTGGGTGGGCAGGCAATCGGCCGACATCGTCTGCGTGCAGGAGGTCAAGGCGCAGGACAAGGATCTGGACGACAGCATGCGCTCGCTGCCCAGCGACCGCGGGCCGCTGACCGGCTATTTCCATCTGGCCGAGAAAAAGGGTTATAGCGGCGTGGGCCTGTACACGCGGATCGAGCCGCTGTCGGTGCGTTATGGATTCGGCGACGAGGAGTTCGACAGGGAAGGCCGCTACGTCGAGGCCGACTTCGGCTCGTTCGCGGTCATCTCGCTGTACCTGCCGTCGGGCTCCAGCTCAGAAGAGCGGCTGGCCGCCAAGTTCCGCTTCATGGAGCGCTTCCGCCCGCACCTGGCCGCGCTGGCCGTCTGCGGCCGCCAGATCGTGATCTGCGGCGACATCAACATCGCGCACAAGGAAATCGACCTGAAGAACTGGAAGTCCAACCAGAAGAACTCGGGCTTCCTGCCCGAGGAGCGCGCGTGGCTCAGCGGCGTGTTCGACGAGCTGGATTTCGTCGACGTGTTCCGCCAGCTCGATCCGCGGCCCGAGCAATACACGTGGTGGAGCAATCGCGGACAGGCCTGGGCCAAGAACGTGGGCTGGCGCCTGGACTACCAGATCGCCACGCCGGGCATCGCCGCCACCGCCCGCCGGGTCGAGATCTTCATCGCCGAACGCTTCTCGGATCACGCGCCGGTCACGATCGACTATGCGTTCGAGCGCTGACGCGGCGTCGCGCCCCGCGCGCGAGCCGTTGACGCGGCAGTACCTGCAGGTCTTCGCCAATCCGCGCATCGCGGCGATGCTGCTGCTCGGCTTCGCCAGCGGGCTGCCGCTGGCGTTGTCGACCGGCACGCTGCAGGCCTGGCTGACCGTCGAGGGCCTGGACATCAGGACGATCGGTTTCTTCGCGCTGGCCGGCCTGCCCTATACGTTCAAGTTCGTCTGGGCGCCGCTGCTCGACCGCTTCGAACCGCGGCTCGGCGGCAGCCAGGGCTCGCGCCGCAAGGGCTGGCTGCTGCTGACGCAGCTCGGCCTGGCCGCGGCCTGCTGGGCGATGGCCACGCTCGATCCGCGCGATTCGATCGGCCTTGTCGGCCTGTGCGCGGTCGTCATCGCGTTCCTGTCGGCGTCGCAGGACGTGGCGTTCGACGCTTATCGCAACGACCTGCTGCCGGCCGACGAGCGCGGCGCCGGCGCGGCGGTCTCGGTGCTCGGTTACCGGCTGGCGATGCTGGTCTCGGGCGGGCTGGCGCTGATCATCGCCGACCAGTGGATCGGCTGGCCGGCGACGTACCGGGTAATGACCGGCGTGTTCGTGCTGCTGGCGGTCGCGACGCTGTTCGTGCCCGCGGTCGACAGCCGCTGGCGCCCGACCAGCGACGCGCGCCGCGAGCTGATCGGCTTCGTCGCGATGGTCGCCGCCGGCGCGCTGGCCTGGTTCGTGCTGCGCGCGCTGCCCTGGCCGCTGCTGGTCGGCGAGGCGGCCGGCAACCGCTTCGCGGCGCTGGCCATCGATACGCTGACGATGCTGGCCGCCGGGTTGGCCGCGCTGTTCGCGGCGCGCGCGGTCGGCTTTCCGTCGTTCGTCGAGCCGTGGAACGCGTTCTTCTCGCAGCGCCATGCCGCGTGGCTGCTCGCGCTGATCGTGCTGTACAAGCTCGGCGACGCGTTCGCCGGCGCGTTGTCGACGACGTTCCTGATCCGCGGCGCCGGCTTCTCGCCGGCCGAGGTCGGTACCGTCAACAAGGTGTTCGGCCTGATCGCGACGATCGTCGGCGCGCTGGTCGGCGGCATCTGGCTGGCCCGCCGCCCGCTGTTCGAATCGCTGCTGGTGTTCGGCGTGCTGCAGGCGGTGTCCAACCTCGGCTACTGGGTGCTGTCGGTGCTGCCCAAGCACTTCGGCCTGATGGCGGCGGCGATCGGGCTCGAGAACCTGTGCGGCGGCATGGGCACGGCGGCTTTCGTCGCGTTCCTGATGGCGTTGACCGACAAGCGCTTCTCGGCCGCGCAATACGCGCTGCTGTCGGCGCTGTCGGCGGTCGGCCGCGTCTACGTGGGCCCGGCCTCGGGCGTGCTGGTCGAGGCGTTCGGCTGGCCGACGTTCTTCATGCTGACCGTCGCGGCGGCGCTGCCCGGATTGCTGCTGCTGCTGCTGCTCAGGCGCACGATCGACCGGATCAGCCAGCCCGTCGTCTCCGCGAGCGAGGCCGGCTGAGCGCTCTCGTCAGAGCCTGAGAGTTTTCGGCCGAGCCCGAAAGACGGGCATGGACGAAAGACTCTCAGTAAGCGATCCAGGGGCCCGCGACGCCGCCGACCACGTTGGTGGCGGCGCCTCCGTCACCCTCGAACGCCGTGTACACGCTGCGTCCGAAGAAGAACGGCGCGCCGAAGTCGAAGCTGCTGGCCAGCGACGAGGTCGCGCCGAACCCGTCGAACACGTCGTTGCGCCAGTTGGCCTGGTGGGTCGTGTAGGCGTTGACCAGCGAAAAGCTGACCGTATTGGCGACGCCATTGGCGCCGGTGACCGTCGCGCTGATGTTCTGCGTCGCCAGCGGACAGTAGAAGCGATCGTAGTCGCCGGCCGTGCACTGCGGGATCGACGAGTCGTTGAAGAAATAGAAGTTCGACCCGGTATCGAAGAAGCTGTTGCTCAGCGCCTTGCCCTGGTAGGTCGCGGTCAGGTAGCCGGTCGTCGGCGACAGCGTCAGGATCGGCGTCGTCGTGGCCAGCGCGTTGTTGCCGCGCGTGTTGATCCCGAGGATCAGCGCGCCGGTGGCCTTGGACGCGCCGCCGGTCGGCACGCTGGGCAGCGTGACGATGACGCCGTTGTTGTCGCCGGCCAGCCGGGCGACCGGGTTGTTCACCTGGTCGGCGAGCGCGACCGGCGTCTTGACGCAGCCGTCGGCCGGGCACCGGAAGTAGTAGCTGGACGACGCCGCCGCCGCGCACTGCGAGCCGCAATCCTGCAGGAAGGTGCTGATGCCCAGGATGCCGTTGGCGCCGAACTCCGCGACGGTGTTCTGGTACGGACCCGGGCAGTCGCTGCCAGGCAGCGTCGCCGAGGTCTCGTCGCCGATCAGGTGCACCGGCACCGACGACAGCAGTTCGCCGCCGAGTTCGACGTCCAGCTTGGCCAGCCGTCCCCAGACCGTGCCGTCGACGTACGCGAAGCATTCGGCCAGTTGCTCGCCGGCCGCGTTGGTGTGCCGGGCGGGCGCCACCGAGGCGTTCAGCACCGACGAGATCAGGCGCAGGCCGGTCGAGCCGGTGTCGAGCAGGATGTGGTCGATCGTCTGGCACTGCGTCGTGCTGCCGGGCGTGCAGATCTTCAAGGACACGAACGGTACGTTGACCGCGTTGCCCGACGGGCCGCCGTCGATGACGACCGGCACGACGTTGATCGCCGCCGGCGTATTCGTCGATACCTCGGGTCCCTGGCCGCTGCCGCCGTGGTCGTCGTTCCAGGATTCGCCGCCGCACGCGGCCAGCAGGACGGTCAGGCCGACCAGCGCCAGCGCACGCGCGCAGCCGTGCCGCCACCGCGAAGCGGTCGTCATCGCATTCTTCATTGCAGAGTCTCCAGATCGACGTTGGCCGGCAGCAGCGACGGCACGTACGCGCGCCCCTTGAAGCTGCGCATCCGTCCGCCCGATTCGACGACCAGCGCATCGGCCTGCATCTGCACCGGTCCGCGCAGCCCCTGCTGGCGCCGCTGCTTCAGATAGTCCGCGTACCGCGAATAGTAGTCGCCGAACAGCGCCGGCAGATCCGGCATCTGCGGCCCGTCCCAGGCCACGCAGAACACGACGCCCTTGCCGTCCACGTATTCGCGGACGGCGGTACCCGCCGGCGTACGGCTTTCCTGGATCCGGTATGCATCGGCGCCGGCGCCGGCCGAGCGGACCGTGACCGCCGGCGCGGCCGTCGCGCCGGCGTCGGCGGCCGGCGCGGAGGCCGACGCGCTGGGCGCCCCGCCGAGCACGGCCAGGGCCGGCGCGCAGGCGAGCGCGCCGGCCAGACCGGCGGCCAACGAGAAAGTCGACAGCTTCATGGACGATGTGCCTCCATTGTTGAATCCGATTCGATTGGTGCTGCGTCGCCCGGCGCGCGCTTCCCTGGCAAGCGATTGTCGCCGAACGGCGTTTCCGGCCGGTGTCCGCGGCTTCGCGGCGCCGACCGTTCGTCGGCCCGCCGCCTCCGCCGGATCAGCGGCCGGCCGCCGTGCCGTTCCGCGGCGCGCCCGCTCATGCCGCGGCCGCACTGCCCGATTCGCGCGCCGCCAGCGCCAGCCCGGCCGCGATCGAGAAGAACTCGTCGCCGCTGGACAGGCGCTGCGCGCCGAAGCGCGTCGCGAACAGGTCGCGGACCGCCGGGATCAGCGACGAACCGCCGGTCAGGAAGACCCGGTCGACGCGGCCGGGCGGCAGGTCCGCGTCGGCGAGCATCGCGTCGACGCAGCCGGCCAGCGTCCGCAGCTCGGGCGCGATCCAGCGCTCGAAGTCCGCGCGCGCCAGCGCCGCCTCGATGTCGATCGGCCCGGCCCGCAGCCGCAGCGTCGCCGACTCGGCCCGCGACAACTGCGCCTTGGCCTCGGTCACCGCCGCGTGCAGCTCGAAACCCAGCTCGTTGTCCAGCAGGTACATGAAGCGCTCGATCGCCTGCGGATCGGCGGCGGTCACGCGGATGTCCTGCAACTCCTTCAGCGTCTGGCGCGTGCGCATCATCGACAACCGGTGCCAGGCCGACAGCGATTCGTAGTAGTGGCCCGGCACCGCCAGCGCCTGGCCCGACATCCCGCGGTACGTGCTGCCCAGCCCCAGCAGCGGGCTGACCACGTGCTCGACGATCCGCTGGTCGAACGCATCACCGGCGATGCCGACGCCGGCCTGCGCGATCACGTCGATCGCCGGCGTCGCGCCGGCATCGGCATCGGCATCGGCGCCGCCCGCACCGGTTACCCGCAGCAGCGTGAAGTCGCTGGTGCCGCCGCCGAAGTCGGCGACCAGGCAGACCTGGGTGCCGCGCACCGAGCGCGCGTAGTGATGGGCGGCCGCCTGCGGCTCGGGGATGAAGGTCACCGACGCGAAGCCGACGCGCGCGTAGGCCTGTTCGAGCCGCCGCAGCGCCAGCGCCTCGTCCGCCTGCTGGCCGACGAAGCGCACCGGCCGGCCGCACCAGGCCGCCGGCCCGAGCGGACCGACCGACAGCTCGGCGCCGCGCCGCAGGCCGCGCAGCAGCAGCGTGATCAGGTCGACGATCGTATAACGCTGGCCGAACATCACCGTGCTCTCGAAGCCCGGGCTCGCGACGAAGGACTTGACCGACTGGATCAGCCGCGAGTCCGCGCCGTGCGTGCGGAACGCCTCGATCGCGTCGGGGCCGGCGGCCGCGCGGATCGTCCCCGGCGGGCCGTCGTCGTCGGGCCACAGGCACAGCAGCGAACGGAAGCTCGCATCGTCGCGCGCCGCGCCGTAGCGGGCGACGCGGGCCGGCTCGGCGCGATCCGGATCGGCGACGGCGACGACGCTGTTGGTCGTGCCGAAGTCGATGCCGACGAAACGGGCCGGCGATCGTCGATCGGACGATGCCGCGGGAGGAATCGAGGAGGAAAGTCCGGACATCGGAAGATAATGGCATATGCGCCCAATCACGGAGACTCCATGATCGACAAGATCGTCGCCACCACCGCCGAAGCCCTGGCCGGCATCCAGGACGGCGCCACCCTCCTCATCAGCGGCTTCGGCGGCGCCGGCATCCCGGACGAACTGACGCAGGCGCTGATCGAGCAGGGCGCGCGCGAGCTGACCGTCGTCAACAACAACGCCGGCAACGGCGACACCGGCCTGGCCGCGCTGCTCAAGGCCGGGCGCGTGCGCAAGATCCTGTGCTCGTTTCCGCGCCAGGCCGATTCATGGGTGTTCGACGAGCTGTACCACGCCGGCAGGATCGAACTCGAACTCGTCCCGCAGGGCAACCTGGCCGAGCGGATCCGCGCGGCCGGCGCCGGCATCGGCGCGTTCTTCACGCCGACCGGCTACGGCACCGACCTGGCCCGGGGCAAGGAGACACGCGAGATCGATGGCCGCCAGTACGTGCTCGAATACCCGATCCACGGCGACTACGCGCTGATCAAGGCGCAGGCCGGCGACCGCTGGGGCAACCTGACGTACCGCAAGGCGGCGCGCAATTTCGGACCGGTGATGGCGATGGCCGCGCGCTGCACGATCGCGCAGGTCGAGCACACGGTCGAACTCGGCGAGCTCGACCCCGAGACGATCGTCACGCCCGGCATCTTCGTGCACCGCGTCGTCGCCGTCGGCCGGGGACATCGGCCTTAGTGCATCCTTAGTATCTCCTTAGCCGATCCTGCCGCCCCGTTCCCAGCCCTATTCGCGGAAACGACCATGACATCGACCCCCTCCCGCTCCGACAAGCCCGCCGGCATCCCGGGCAAGCTCAGCCGCGACCAGATGGCCGCTCGCGTCGCGCGCGACATCCCCGAAGGCGCGTACGTGAACCTGGGCATCGGCCTGCCGACGCTGGTCGGCAACCACCTGCCCAAGGACAAGGACATCTTCCTGCACAGCGAGAACGGCATCCTGGGCATGGGCCCGGCGCCCGCGCCCGGCCACGAGGACCCCGACCTGATCAACGCCGGCAAGCAGCCGGTGACGCTGCTGCCCGGCGGCGCGTTCTTCCACCATGCCGACTCGTTCGCGATGATGCGTGGCGGCCATCTCGACTACTGCGTGCTCGGCGCGTTCCAGGTGGCGGCCAACGGCGACCTGGCCAACTGGCACACCGGCGCGCCGGACGCGATCCCGGCGGTCGGCGGCGCGATGGACCTGGCCAGCGGCGCGCGCCAGGTGTTCGTGATGATGGAACACCTGACCAAGGGCGGCGACAGCAAGATCGTCGAACGCTGCACTTACCCGCTGACCGGGCTGGCCTGCGTACGCCGCATCTATACGGACCTGGCCGTCATCGACGTGACGCCCGACGGCCTCGAAGCCGTCGAATGGATCGATGCGCTGTCGTTCGACGCGCTGTGCCGGTTGACGGCGGCTCCGCTGCGGCGCGCCGCCGGCGCCCGCGCGTGACCGATCCGCAGCCTGATCGCCGCGGCGGCGCGCTGTGCCTGCTGCTGACCTCGGTCGGCTGGGGCCTGAACTGGCCGGTGATGAAGGGCCTGATCCGCGAACTGCCGCCGCTGTTCGCGCGCGGCACCGCGGGCCTGGCGGCCGCGATCGGCTTCGCGCTGGTCGCGATCGCGCTCGGCCAGCGGCTGCGCGTCGAGCCGCGCCGGCTGCCCCGGCTGGCGTGGGCCGCGTTCCTCAACGTGTTCGCGTGGATGGGTCTGTCGACGCTGGCGCTGCGCTGGCTGACGGTCGGCCAGAGCGTGCTGCTCGTCTATACGATGCCGGTCTGGGCGATGCTGTTCGCGTGGCCGGTGTCCGGGCAGCGTCCCGACGGACGCGCGATCGCGGGACTGGCGCTGTCGATGCTGGGCTTGTGGGTGATGTTCGGCGGCGGCGGCCTGGTGCTCGACGCCGACCGGCTGCTCGGCGGCGCACTGGCGCTGGCCGCCGCCGCGCTGTTCGCCTGGGGCACGGTCACGCTCGAACCGGTCGACGGCCTGCAGCCGTTCGCGCTGCTGGCCTGGCAGGTCGGACTGGGCTGCGCGCCGATGGTCGTCCTCGGCCTGTTGTTCGAGCCGCTGGCGTTGGGCGGCGTCTCGACGCACGGCTGGCTGTCGATGCTGTACGTCAGCGTCGTGCCGATGGGCCTGTGCTACCTGACGTGGTTCGCCGCGCTGCGGCGGCTGCCGGCCACGATCGCGTCGATCGGCATGCTGCTGACGCCGATGGTCGGCGTCGTGTCGGCCGCGCTGATGCTGGGCGAACCGTTCGGCCTGCGTGAAGTGCTGTCGCTGGCGCTGACGCTCGGCGGCGTCGCGTTCGTCATCGGCCCGCGCGCCGGCCGGCGCGCCCCGCAGGCCGACGCCTGAACGCGCGCGCGAGAAGAACCGCCCACCTGGCGCAGGGTTAGAATGCCCGGTCCGTCCGCCGCGGCGCATCCGGCCGCGCGCACGCCGTCCCACTCCCTTCGCGTCACCGATCGATCATGCAAGTCCTCATCATCGGCGCCGGTATCGGCGGCCTGTCGCTCGCGCTGTCGCTGCACGCGGCCAACATCCGCTGCCGCGTCTACGAAGCGGCGCCCACGATCGAACCGCTGGGCGTCGGCATCAACCTGCTGCCGCATTCGGTCAAGGAACTCGAAGACCTGGGCCTGCTGCCCGCGCTGCTGGCCGAAGGCATCCGCACCGCCGAACTGATGTACGTCAGCAAGCGCGGCGAGATCGTCTGGCGGGAGCCGCGCGGCCTGGCCGCCGGCTATCGCTGGCCGCAGATCTCGATCCACCGCGGCCACCTGCAGCGGCTGCTGCTCGAAGCCGTCATCGAGCGGATCGGCGCCGACAACGTCGTGACCAACCGCCGCGCGGTGCGCGCGCATACGGTCCGCGACGAACGCAGCGGCGAACCGCGCGCCCGCGTCGACTTCGTGCGCACCGACGATGACGGCCCCGCGCCGTCGATCGACGCCGACCTGGCCGTCGCCGCCGACGGCATCCATTCGGCGCTGCGCGCGCAGCACTATCCGGCCGAAGGCCTGCCGGTCTGGAGCGGCATGATCCTGTGGCGCGGCACGACGATCGCACCGCCGACGCGCGACGGCGCGACGATGACCGTCATGGGTACCGCCGAGCAGAAGTTCGTCACTTACCCGATCCACCAGTACGCCGACGGACGCCAGTTGATCAACTGGATCGCCGAGATCCTGTTCGACGAGAACACGCTGAAGACGCCGCAGGACTGGAACCGCCAGGGCTCGCGCAAGGATTTCCTGCCGCGCTTCGAAGGCTGGCGGACCGGCGACCTGGACATCGCCGAGCTGATCCGCAACTCGCGCGAGATCTACGAATACCCGATGAGCGACCGCAACGCCGTCGACGCCTGGACCTTCGGCCGCATGGTGCTGCTCGGCGATGCCGCGCACGCGATGTATCCGATCGGCTCGAACGGCGGCTCGCAGGCGATCCTCGACGCGCGCCGGCTCGCCTACGAACTGAGCACGCGCGAATCGATCGACGAGGCGCTGGCCGCTTATGAAGCGATCCGTCGGCCGGCGATGACGGCGCTGCTGGCCGCCAACCGCGCCGAAGGTCCCGACGCGGTGCTGCACGTGCTCGAGCAGCGCGCGCCCGACGGCTACGACGACCTCGAGGCGGTGCTGCCGCTGGCCGAGCGCCAGTCGATCGCCGCGCAGTACAAGCTGACGGCGGGCTTCGACGTCGACACGCTCAACGGCAGCGAACCGCTGCGGCCGCGGGTTCGGACGGACTGATCCGCGAACCGGCTGATCCGCGAACCCGCTGAGCAGCGAACCAACAGAGCGGCGAACCGGCGGATCAGCGCACCGGCGGATCGGCCGGTCCGCCCGCCATCCGCACCGCGTGCCGCGGCGTGGTGTCGACGTGCAGCGAGAACACGTCCGGCCGCGAATAGTGGCCGACCGGATCGAAGTCCATCTGCCCCCGCGCGATCATGCCCAGGTCGAGCTCGGCGACCAGGATGCCGTCCTCGTCGTACAGCGGCCCGGCGAGCACGCGGCCCAGCGGATCGATGATCACGCTGCCGCCGCGCATCAGCACGGTGTCCGGCGGCTCGGGCAGGCGGTTGTGCATGTCGGCCGGGAAGTCCTTGCGGCGCAGGTGCTGGCAGGCCGACAGCACGAAGCAGCGCCCCTCCATCGCCACGTGCCGCATCGTCGCGATCCAGGTATCGCGATCGTCGGCCGTCGGCGCGCAGTAGATCGCCACGCGCTGCTGATACATCGCCATCCGCAGCGCCGGCATGTAGTTCTCCCAGCAGATCACCGCGCCCAGCCTGCCGTACGGCGTATCCACCGCCTGCAGCGTCGAACCGTCGCCGAAGCCCCAGACCAGCCGTTCGAGCGCGGTGGGCATCAGCTTGCGGTGCTTGCCGAGCACACGGCCGTCCGGCCCCAGGTAGACCGCCGTGCAGTACAGCGTGCCGCCGTCGCGCTCGATGATGCCGACGCAGACGTGCAGGCCCCACTGGCCGGCGGCCTGGGCCAGCGCGGCGACCTCCGGACCGTCGACGGTCACGGCCGCGTCGAGGTAGCGCTGGAAGTCCGCGCGGCCTTCGGGCGTGCGCCCGCCCAGGTAGATGTGGAAATCGGCGCCTTTCGGGTAACCGCCGATGAAGGCCTCCGGAAACACCAGCACCTTGACGCCGCGCGCGGCCGCGTCGGCCATCAGCTCCACCGCGCGCGCCACGGTGGCCGGGGTATCGAACAACACGGTCGACGTCTGGACGACGGCGGCGGTCACGGTCGAGATCGTGGTCATGGTCTGTCTCCTCATCAATCGCCGCAGCGGCGCCGAAGATCGTACCAGCGACGACCTTCGCCCACGCCCTCACCCCGCCGCCGCCTCTGCCTCCGTCCGCGCCGCCGGCGCCTGCCGCGCGCCCCAACGGGTGAGCCGCACGGCCAGCATCGTGCCGATCCCATAGATCGCCATCCCGACGCCGATCATCATGAACAGCGCGTCCAGGCTCGCGCCCCGCGCCTGCAGCAGCATGCCGCCGCCGACGACGACCAGCAGCCGCGTCGTCGACGCCAGCAGCGGCCCCAGCAGGTGGCCCGCGCCCTGCGACGAGAAATACAGCGCGCCGCCCAGTCCGAGGAACACCAGGCACGGACCGACGCGATGCAGGTAGCGCCGGCCGGCGTCGAGCGTCGCCGGGTCGTCGGTGAACAGCCGCAGCCACAGCTCGGGCAGCAGCGCGAGCGTGCCGCCGATCGCCAGCATCATCGTCGCCGCGACGACCGATGCCGTCCACGCGGCGCGGCGCGCGCGCGGCGCGTTGCCGGCGCCGATCGACATGCCGATCAGCGGCACCGACGCGACGCCGACCGCCCAGACCACGTTCATCAGCAGGACCTCGAGCCGCGCGCCGATGCCGTAGGCGGCCAGCGCCTCGACGCCGAACTCGGCGACCAGCCGCCCGACGCCCATGACGATGACCATCGACTGCATCGTCTGCAGGCTCGACATCCCGCCGAGCTTCAGGATCTCGGCGAAGGTCGCGAACCGCAGCCGCGGCAGGCGGCCGTCGACGGTGAAGCCCACGGCGGCGCGGCCGTCGGCGACGTACCACAGGCCGAACAACGCGCACAGCAGCGACGGGACGATCTGCCCGATCGCGACGCCGATCATGCCCAGCGCCGGCAGCGGGCCGATCCCGAGCGCCAGCGCGACGCCGAGCAGCGGCTGGATCACGGCCGCGATCAGCGTCAGCCGCGCCGGCACCCACATGTTGCCGACGCCGCGCAGCACCGCCGACAGCACCATCCACCACCACATGACCGGCAGGACGAAAGCCAGCGCCGACGAATAACCATCGGCGATCGACAGCACCTCGTCGGTCTTGGCGCCCAGCAGCCGATACAGCCACGGCCCCTGCGTCAGGAAGAACAGCAAGAAGGCCACGCCCAGCACCAGCGCGATGACCAGTCCGTGCACGGCGACGGCGCTGGCCTCGTCGGGCCGGCCGCGGCCCAGTTCGCGGCTGACCAGCGCCGCGACGCTGCCGCCGATCGATCCGCCAGCCAGGTTCTGCATCAGGATGATCAACGGGAACACCAGCGACATCGCCGCCAGCGACGACAGACCGATCCGCCCGACGATCCAGGTCTCGGCCACGCTGACGAACATCAGCGAGCCCATGGCCACCAGATTGGGCCATGTCAGGCGCAGCAGCGTGCCCAGTACCGGGCCACTGACGAGTGGGTTCATCCAATGGAAACGGTGCCGTGCACCGTGCGTCTCCGTCGTGAGTTCGTGCGCGTCGAGCGGGTCGACGGCGACGCCGATTATAAGTGGCCGGCGGATTCGTTGCCGGTATCGCGTTGCCGGTATCGGAGCCGCCGGCGAGACGCCGGCCGCTAATCGTCCGAACGTTTCGCTACACGGACCCGCCGCGACGCCAGCCAGATGCCGGGCAGGATCAGCGCCGCGCCCAGCGCGTGATACCAGCGCGGCGGTTCGCCGAGCAGCAGCCAGGCCAGCAGCGCCGCGTACAGCGGCTGGATGTACAGCGCCAGCGCCGCCCGGGCCGCGCCCAGTTCGCGCTGCACCCACGAATACGCGAGATACGCGCCGAACGCGGGCAGCAGCGCGGCGACGACCACCAGCATCCACAATTGCCGATCGAAGCTCGGCCAGCCGAGCATCGCGCCCTCGATCAGCGTCAGCGGCGCCAGCACGACCAAGCCGCCGGCGGCGATCATCGTCAGCCGCGCGAACGGGTCGAGCACCGTCGGGCGGCCGCGCAGCATCAGCGAGTACAGCGTCCACGCGATCACCGCGGTGACGATCCACAAGTCGCCGGACGAGAACCGCACGCCGGCCAGCGACGCGAACTGGCCCTTGAAGATCACGGCCAGCGTCCCGGCGATGGCCAGCACGACGCCCGCCCACTGCGTCGCGCCCAGCCGGTCGCCGAACCAGAACGCCGAGGCGGCGGCGATCATCGCCGGCGCGATCGCGTACAGCAGGCTCATGTTGGTCACGCTGGTCGTGCGCGCGCCCAGATAGACGAACGCGCCGCAGATCCACATGCCCAGCGCGCCCATCACCAGCATGTCGCGCCACTCGCCGCGCCAGGCCGGCCAGTGCCGCCGCAGCGCCGGCCCCTGGAAGGCCAGCATCAGCACGAAGGCCAGGCCCCAGCGCAGGAACGCGAGTAGGTGCGGTGCAACCACACCGACGGCCAGCCGTGCGACGATGTAGTTGGCCGACCACAGGCACGGCATCAGGAACAACAGGATGTGGGCGAGCGTCTGGCGGCGCGGCATGGGCGGCGAGGCACGCCGGGTCGAGCCGGCGCATCGGAGGGCGGAGTTGCCGATGATAGCGGCCGGCCGGTCCGGCGCATCTGACCGAAGGCATCCTCGCCGGGGCGGACCTTGGCTAGCATGGCGCTCGCTCCCGGAATCCGGCCGGCCGGACGCAATCGACGGAGCAGGCGCCGTCACCACGGCCTGTCACGACTAGACGATCGAGGTCACGACGCTGTCTGCCAACAACATATGGGATCGGATGCGCGATTCGCTCGAATGGCGCTGCGACGACGCGTACCTGAGCCGCAAGTTCGAGGACCATCGCACGTTCCTCGTCGGATTGTGCCTGCTGCTCAGCGTGCTCGCCCCGGTGCTGTGGATCTGGGATCTGGCGATCGATGCGCAGGGCGCCAGGCAGACCCTCGTGCTGCGCGCGCTGTATCTGCTGCTGCTGCCGGCCGCGGCGATGCTCGCGGTGCTGCGCGCGCGGCGTCAGGTGGCGTTCGCCGCCGGCATGCTGCTGCTCGGCGGCCAGGCCTTGTACATGCTGATCGCCTCGCGCCTGCAGGACGGCATCGTCTACAGCTTCGCCGGCTTCACGTACTTCCTGTTCATCACCCCTTTCGTCAGCCGCGCGTTCTCGATGCGCGTGAACCTGATGATGACGACCGGCGTCACGCTGGCGCCGCACGTGCTGGCGCTCGGCGGGCTGGTCGCCGGTTTTCCGCACGCGATGTACGCGAGCCTGATCCTGCCCGGCAGCGTGCTCGTCGTGCTGCTGGGCGCCGGCATGGGACGCAACTACGAGCGGCGCTTCCTGACCGAACGCGCGCTCGAGCAGGCGTCCAACACCGATCCGCTGACCGGCGTCGCCAACCGGCGCGCGTTCGCGCGGATGCTGCACCGGGAGATCCTGCGTGCCGGCGAGCAGGCGAGCCCGCTTTCGGTGCTGATGCTCGACATCGACCGCTTCAAGTCGATCAACGACGCGCACGGCCACGCGACCGGCGACCGCGTGATCCGCGCGCTCGCCGACCTGTGCCGCGACGCGTCGCCGGAGCGGGTCGGACGCCTGGGCGGCGAGGAATTCTCGGTGCTGCTGCCGGATACCGGGTCCGACGAGGCGATGACGATGGCCGCGCGCCTGATCGAACGCGTGCGGCAGGCGCCGTTCGAACTCGACGACGGCGACCTCGTGCATTGGACGGTCAGCATCGGCGTCGCCACGCATCGCGCCGACGAGCCCCTGATCGGCGATCGCCCGGACGAAGCGCTGCTGGCACGCGCCGACGCGGCCCTCTATTCGGCCAAGCAGGCCGGCCGCGACCGGATCGCCGGCGTCGAATCGATGCGCGGGACCGGCAACCGACGCGGCCCGGTCCGTGAACCGGAGCCGGAATCGGAATCGGCCGCCGCACGCCCCCTCGCCGCGCGCTGACTGCCGGCCGGCCGCTGCCGAAGCCGGCAGTTGCCGAAGCCGACAGTTACCGAAGCCACCCGCTGCCGAAGCGGACGCCCGGCCATGCCGGCCCGGCTCGTTGCCGCCGCTCGTTGCCGTCAATTCCTGACTGATAGCTGACTACTGTCGGCTTTTTGCCGTCATCTTCGCGATCAGAACAACACGCCGTTTTTCTTGGCAGGCCGGTCGTCGATCCTTATAATTCAATAAGCAACTATTGCTTTTGAAAACATGACGACGAACCTGCCGATGCGCCGCCCGGTGCCGGTTTTTCCCGAAGCTCGCCGAACGGGGTGCGACGAAGCGTCCGCGAATCGGCGAGCGCGATCCGGAGGCCCGGCATGATCCGCTTCGGCCCCTCGCAGTGGATCTTCTCGATCAAGCTGTTCGTTTCGGCCATGCTCGCTTATGCGTTGTCGGTGCGTCTCGCGCTGCCGCAGAGCTACTGGGCCGTCGTCACCTGCTGCTCGGTGATGAACCCGACCAGCGGCGCGCTGCGCTCGAAGGCGCTGTACCGGTTCGCCGGAACCTTCTTCGCCGGCATCGCGTCGCTGCTGCTGGCCGGCGTGTTCGTCAGCGCGCCGATATTGCTGATCGCCGGCACCGGCCTGCTGGCCACCGTCGGTTTCGGCGGCGCGCTGCTGGACCGCACGCCGCGCGCCTATGGGTTCCACCTGTTCGCCGTCACGCTGATCCTGGTCGTCGTATCGGGCATCGACCGTCCGGAGTCGATGTTCGATACGGCGAGCGCGCGCATCTGCGAGATCGGCGTCGGCATCACCTGCGCGACGATCGTCGACAGCCTCTTCGCGCCGCGCTCGCTGGCGCCGACGATGCACGCGGGCCTTCGCGCCTGGCTGGCCGACATGGAATCGTGGATGAACGACGCGCTCGAACGCGATCGCGGCGATACGTCGTCGAAACGCGACCGCCACCGCATCGTCACCGACCTGACCGCGATGTCGGCGATGGCCGGGCAGCTTCGGTACGACCCGATGGTCGGCGATCGGGAGCGGCGCTGCGTCTTCGCGATCCAGAGGCGCCTGCTGCGGATGGTGCCGCAGCTTTCAGCGATCGAATCCTACTCGGCCAGTCATCCGGCCGACGACGAATCCGATGCGCGGACCGCGTGGAAACACGAGGTGGCGCGACGGGCCCGCAACGGCGAGCAGGCCGACGAGGCGCTGATCGAGCAGGGTCGCCGGGCCTTGGCGGGCCCGTCATCACCGGCCGGATCGTGGGAGCGCCTGCTGCAGAACAACTTCATCGACGTGGTCGCCGACGTGCTGCGACAGTGGTCCGAGGTGCGGCGCATCCATGCGTCGATGACCTCGCACGCGCCGCTGGAGCCGGCGCTGGCCGACAAGGTCGCGAAGACCCGGGCGTTTCCGCTGTGGCCGGACTTCCACGTCGCGATCAGGGTGTCGCTCGGCATCCTGCTCGGTTATACGGTGCTGTGCGCGCTGTGGTGGGTGACCGGCTGGAAGCAGGGGCCGAACGCGCTGCTGATGGGAACCGTCGCGCTGGCGTTCTTCGGCAGCGCGGACGAAGCCGGACAGGCGATCGCCAAGTTCTTCAAGTTCGGACTGATGGCCTTGCTGATGGGTTGCGTGCTCGGCTACGGCCTGCTGCCGCTCGCGCAGGACTTTCCGAGCTTCCTCGTCGTCATGGGGCTCGTCATGCTGCCGATCGGCGCCTGGGCGGCCTCCAATCCGCTGGCGATCCTGCTGCTCGGCGTGGGCCTGGGCAACGTCAATCTGCAGGCCGTCTATTCGCCGCCGGACTTCAGCGCTTATCTCGACGCCGGCCTGGCGACGCTGATCGGCATCTACACCGGCTCGCTATGCATCCACCTCGTCAGGGAAATGGGAGCCGCCCACGTCGCCGACCGCCTCGGCCGCCAGGAGCGGCAGGACATCGCCGCGCTGACGCGGCAATCGAGCCCGCAGGCGCTCGAAGGCTACGGCAGCCGATCGCTCGATCGCATCGCCGGCATCACCAGCCGGCGCCCGGTCCAGGACGACCAGAGCATCTCGCTGCTGTCCTGGCTGCGCGCCGGCATCGCGGTCGGCGTCGTGCGCCAGACCTGCGACGGCCTGAGCGGCGAACTGCGCGAGACCAGCGAGGCGATGCTCGCGGCCATGCGCGACCTGCTCGCCGGCAAGGACGGGCAGGCGCTGCTGCCGCGCATCGACGATGCGCTGACGGCCGCGTGCCGCGAAGACAATCGCGCGCCCCGCTCGCTGCTCAGGGGACTGGTCGGCTTGCGGCTCGCGCTGTTCGAGCAGTCCCCGCCGTGGAGTCCCGCGCGATGATGGGCGAGATCGACATCGCCGGCATCTACTTCTCGCCGCTGCTCTTGTGCGTGCTGCTCGGACTGATCGCGCGCGTGCTGATCTCGAAGGTGCTGGAAGCAGCGGGCGTGTACCGGCACATCTGGCGGCGACCGCTGTTCGACACGGCGCTGTTCTTCATCCTGATCGGCGCGGCCTTCCTGCTGCTGAACGCCCTGACCTCACCGACTCCTTGAAATGACTGCCTGGGAACGATCGATCAAAGCGCTGAAGATCGCGCTGACGCTGGCGCTGACCGTGCTGGCCGCCTTCATGCTGTGGCACCTGTACGTCTACTACACTTATTCTCCGCAGACGCGGGACGGTAAGTTGAGGGCCGACGTCGTGGCGCTGGCGGCCGACGTATCGGGACGCATCGACGAGGTGCTCGTGCGCGACAACCAGACGGTCACGCGCGGCCAGGTGCTGTTCGTCATCGACCGCGTGCGGCTCGGCAACGACCTGGACGCCGCCCGCGCCGCGGTCGCGACGACCCGGGCCCAGCTTGCCGCCGCCGAACGCGAAGACAAGCGGTATCGCGGTCTGGCCGGAGTCGTCGCGCCGCAGGAGGTCGACACCCGCCGGTCGGCGGCCGAGGCCGCCCGGGCGCAATACGCGCAGGCCGAAGCCAACCTCGAGCGCGCGCAGATCAACCTGGACCGGGCCGAGGTCCGCTCGCCGGTCAACGGCATCATCACGAACTTCTCGCTGCGGCCCGGCACCTACGCGACGGCGGGACAGCCCGTCGTGGCGATCGTCGACCAGGACAGCTTCTACGTCGCCGGCTACTTCGAGGAGACCAAGCTGTCGCAGATGCGGATCGGCATGCCCGCCACCATCCATCTGATGGGCGAGGACCGCGCGATCCGCGGCCACGTCGAAGGCCTGGCCGCCGGCATCGAGGACCGCGAGCGCGTAACGTCGACCGGCACGCTGCTGGCCAACGTCAATCCCACGTTCAGTTGGGTACGGCTCGCCCAGCGGGTACCGGTGCGCATCGCGATCGACGAGGTGCCGCAGGACCTGACGCTGATCGCGGGCCGCACGGCCACCGTCGTCGTCGACGACCGCGCGACGCCGGTGGCCTCGGCCGAGGGACGGCACTGACATGCGCGCCCGTTCGAGATCATGGAGTTCGAGATCATGGATCGCACCGCTGATCGTCAGCGGCCTGCTTGGCGCGTGCGCGTCGGTCGGCCCGGACTATGCGCCGCCCGCGCTGCCGGCCGACCTGTCGACCCGGCCCGCCGCGGCGTTCGACGCGGCGGGCGCCGACGGACTGTCGTCGGCGGCGCTGCCGGCCCGTTGGTGGGAGCTGTACGCGGACCCGCGGCTGGATGCGCTGATCGACGAGGCGCTGCGCGCCAATACCGACCTGCGCGCCGCCGCCGCCAACCTCGAAAAGGCGCAGGCCGTCGTGCAGGAAGTCCGCGCCACTTATGGCGTGCGGCCTAGCATCAATGCCAGCACCTCGCTGCTGCGCAACTCCACGCTGGGCGTCGGCGCCGCCGATCACGCGCACGGCGTCGTCGACGCGGGCGTGGGTGTGTCCTACGAGATCGACGTCGTCGGACGCATCCGTCGCTCGATCGAAGTCGCGACCGCGAGCGAGCAGGCCCGGGCCGCCGCTTATGACCTGGCCCGGATCACCGTCGTCGCCAACGTCGTCGGCGCTTATACCGACGCCTGCGCCGCTGGCGCTCGCCTGGCCGTCGCTCGCCAGTCCGTCGAGCTGCAACGACAGAGCCTGGCGCTGACGACCCGGGGCGTGCGCGCCGGCATCACCGCGCCGATCGGAGAAGTGCGCTCGCGCGCGCTGCTCGCGCAGTTGTCGTCGGCCGTACCGCCGCTGGAAGGCAGCCGCCGCGCGGCGCTGTACGGCCTGGCCGTGCTGACCGGCCACGCGCCCGCCGATTTCCCGCCGGAACTCGCGCAATGCGCGAGCATTCCGCGGATCGCGCAGCCGCTGCCCGTCGGCGACGGCACCGCGCTCATTCGCCGGCGGCCCGACATCCGGCAGGCCGAACGCGAACTGGCGTCGGCCACCGCCGCGATCGGCGTCCAGACCGCGGCGCTCTATCCGACCGTCAGCCTGGGCGCCAGCGTCGGCACCACGTTCCGGATGGGCGGCGAGCCGCTCGGCGGTTCGGCGTTCCATTACAGCCTCGGGCCGCTGATCTCGTGGACCTTCCCGAATCGCCAGGTCGCGCAGGCCCGCATCGACGAAGCCGGCGCCGATGCGCGCGCCGCGCTCGCGAAATTCGACGGCGTCGTGCTGGCCTCGCTGAAGGAAGCGGAAAGCGCGCTGACCGCTTATGCGCAGCACATCGAGGAGAACCGGCAGCTGCGCGAGGCCCGGGACCGCAGCCGCGAAGCGCTGGACATGCAAAGACGCCTGGCCTCCGGCGGCACGGTGTCCAATCTCGAGACGCTCGATGTCGAACGCACGCTCGCCACCGCCGAAAGCGCGCTGGCGGCCTCCGACTCGACGCTGGCGACCGACCGCGTCCGCATCTTCCTGGCATTGGGAGGCGGCTGGGAAGCGCTCGGACCGGCGCCCGAACCCGCCCGCTGAACCGGCCGCCACCGCAACCCTCATGGATCGAGCGAATGAAGTCCGTTGAATCCGACGCCGCGACGTTTTTCGGTTTCACCAAGCTCCTGACCCCGGTGCGGCGAGCGTGGATCCAGGCGGCCAATCACGTGCTGTCGGAATTCGGCGTGCCCAGTTCGCTGGCGACGACGGTCATCATCGTGGCCCGCACCGGCAAGACCGGCATCCGGCAGAACGCGCTGGCCGAAGAAGTCGGCGTCAACCAGGGAGGCATGGTCCGGCTGGTCGACCAGGCGGTCGACGCCGGTCTCGTCGAACGGCTCGATGATCACGAAGACCGTCGGGCCAAGATCGTCCGCGCGCTGCCGCAGGGACGCGCGCTGGCCGCCAGGCTCGAAGGAGTGATCGCCGAACTGCGCGAACAGACGCTCGACGGCATCCCCGTCGAGGACATCGAGACCGCCTCCCGGGTGATGCGGCTGTTCGAGGCGCGGATCGGCGAGTACCTGCACGCGAATCGGCGGACCTGATCAGGCCCGCCGCTCGCCCGCCGCTCGCGTGCACGGATTCTCAGCTCCTCAGGCCGTGCGATAGCGAAGCCTGGTCCAGCGCGACTCGCCCGGCCGCGTCGGCCGACATGTCGACGCCGCGCCATTCGCGCCCGGTCAGGATCAGCACGACGATCACGACGGCCACGATCCCGGCCGTCGCCGCCAGCGCGAACGCGTAGTCGCCGCCGCGGCTCTGGGCGACCGACGATTGAATCGTCGCATTGGCCGAGGCCAGCAGATTGCCCAGTTGGTAGACCAGTCCGGGAAAGGTCGCGCGGATCGCCACCGGCGCCATCTCGTTCAGGTGCGCCGGAATCACGCCCCAGGCGCCCTGGACCGAGATCTGCATCAGGAACGCACCGACGGCCAGCCACAGCGGCGTCGTCGAATAGGCCCACAACGGCAGCACCGGCAGCGCGATGACGGCCGCCAGCGCGATGGCCCGGCGGCGGCCGATCCGCTCGGACAGGCTGCCGAAGCTCAGCCCGCCGACGATCGCGCCGATGTTCAGCACGATCGTGATCAGGCTGACCGTCTCGACGCCCAGATGCAGTTGTTCGCGCAGGAACGTCGGATACAGATCCTGCGTGCCGTGGCTGAAGAAATTGAAGGCCGTCATCAGCACGATCGCGTACAGGCCGAGCATCCAGTGGCCGCGCATCGTCTCGAGCAGGCCCGCGGGAACGCCGCCGGTCTTGCTGCGCTGGCCTTCCCAGGCCTGGGACTCGGGCACGTGCCGACGGATGAACAGCACCAGCAGAGCCGGCAGCGCGCCGACGATGAACATGCCGCGCCAGCCGATATGCGTATACAGCACGCCGAACACCAGCGCGGCCAGCAGATAGCCGGTCGGATAGCCGGCCTGCAGCAGTCCGGAGACGAAGCCGCGCGCCTGCGCCGGCACGGTCTCCAGCGCCAGCGCCGCGCCGACGCCCCACTCGCCGCCCATCGCGATGCCGAAGATGAAACGCAACGCGATCAGCACCTCGAGCGACGGCGAGAACGCCGTCAGCACGTCGATCAGCGCGAACAGCCCGATGTCGACCATCAGGGCCGGCCGCCGCCCCCAGCGGTCGGCGATCCGGCCGAAGATCAGCGCCCCGAGCGGACGGGCGGCGAGAGTCACCGTGATCGCCCAGGACACCTTGGTGATGTCGCTGCCGAAGGCCTGAGCGATATCCTTGAGCACGAATACCATCAGGAAGAAATCGAACGCATCGAGCGCCCAGCCGAGATAAGCGGCAATCACGGTCTTGCGCTGCACCGGGGTCAGTTTCCAGTTCATCGCTGCTCCTCCATCGGCGCCGGCATGGCGCCAGAGGACTCCGATCCGCCGATCCCGATCGCCCGCGCTTCCGGGACGTCGACGGATCAGAACCTGACGACAGTTTTGAACCGCCCTCCTGACAGGCGGATAACGGCGCGCGGTCCGGTTTCGTCGGCGCTCGCCCGCGGGCCGGCCGGACGGCACTACCCGCCGTTCAGCCGCAGAGCCTCCAGCCACTCGACGAAGAACTGCGCTTCCGGCGGTGCATCCGGCGCGAGGCCGTAGTAGTACCGTTCGAGCGCCAGTCGATGCTGCGGCAGCACCGTCACCAGCCGGCGTTGCGCCAGGTCATGAGCCAGCAGCGAACGGGGCGCCATCGCGACCCCGAGCCCATCGACGGCGGCCTGCAGCACCAGATGCAGATGGTCCAGGTGCAGGCGGCCGGCCGGACGCAGGCGCGCGATGCCCGCCTGGCGCAACCAGTCGTCCCAATCGCCGTTGCGTGAACGCGAACACAGCAGCACGAAGGCCGTCAGGTCGCGCGGCGACGCGATCTGGCGGCCCCTGCCCTCGAACAGGGCCGGCGCGCCGACCGCCAGCGCCTCGTCCTCCAGGTAGGGCCGAAGCTGCAGCGAGGACGGCCAGCCTTGCGTTCCGCGCCGGATCGCGACATCGAAGCCCTCCTGCGCCCTGGCCGGCGCCGCGGTGCTGGTGATGACGACGGGCTCGATGCCGGGATACTGCGCGACGAAGTCGGGCAGGCGCGGGATCAGCCAGCGCACGGCCAAAGAGGGCCGCACGTTGATGCGCACCGCGCGCACCGGCGCTCCGGCCATCAAGGCCCTGGCCGCCGAACCGATCTGCGCCAGTCCGGCATCGGCCTGCGCGTAGAACGCCTGTCCTTCGACGGTGAGAACCACCTGACGGGTGCGCCGCTCGAACAGCGCGACGCCCAGATAGTCCTCCAGGCTCTTGATCTGCCGGCTCACGGCGCCGTGCGTCACGTGCAGTTCGGCGGCCGCCCGCGTGAAACTCTGATGGCGCGCGGCGGCCACGAAGACGCGCACGGCATTGAGCGGCGGCAGGCGAAGCGGCATGCGTGAGATTTTTGCACACGTGAGGCGGCGACAATGTCGTTTGTCGGCATGCCGGCGCGCACGCACGATGCGGACCATGCAGACACCGAACTCCGGCCCGGCGCCCATCGACCCGACCCGCGCCGTCGACCCCGTGCCCGCCGCGGATCGCGACTCCCGCCACGCCGCGATCGCGCTGGCCACCACACTGCCCTCCGACGTCGTGCTGTACCTGCTGCTGCCGATGTACGGCGGGGATTTCGGCATCTCGCTCGCCGAGGCTGGGATTCTGCTGGCCGCCAACCGGCTGGTGCGCATCGCCGGCTATGGCTGGGTCGCGCGCTTCTATGCGCGCCACGGCGACCGCCTGACCTGCTCGCTGGCGGTGGGCCTGGCGGCGGCGTGCGCGCTGGGCAATGCGACGCTGACCGGCTTCTGGGCCTTGCTGCCGCTGCGCCTGTTCTGGGGGCTGTCGTTCGCTGCGCTCAACCTCGCGACCCAGGTCATGGCGACATCGGTACCCGTCGGCGCGGCGGCGCGTTCCGGCCGCTCGCGCGCCTTCATCGCGCTCGGACCGGTGCTCGCGCTGCCCGCCGCCGCCGTGTCGAGCGAAGCGGTGGGGCCGCGCGGGATCTTCGTCGTGCTCGCGTTCGCGGCCCTGGGCGGCCTGCTGGCGACCCGGCGCCTGCCCGATCGGCCGCATCCCGGCATCGTCGCCGCCCGCAAGGGACCGACGCGTCCGAACGCGCTGGATACCTGGTCCTTCCTCGAGGGTTTCACGCTGGACGGCCTGTTCGTCATCGGCCTGTCGGTGCTGGGACGCGACGCGCTGCCGGGCGGCGCCGTCGTCGCGGCCGGCGTGCTGCTGGCGATGCGCTACGCCGCGGAGATCGTGCTGAGCCCGCTGGGCGGACGCCTGGCCGACCGCTGGGGCGCCGAACGCCTGCTGGTCGGACTCTCGCTGCTGACCGCGATCGCACTGATCGGCTTCGGCGCCGGATGGCTGTGGAGTTGCGCGGCGGCCATCGTGGTCCTGCGCGCGTTGCAGTTGCCGCTGCTACCGCCGATCGTCGCCCGCCGCCACCCGGGCCCCGACCGGGTGCGCGCACTGGCCGCGCGTTCGGTCTGGCGCGACATCGGCGCCGGACTGGGCCCGCTGGCGGCCGGACTGGCGCTGCCGGTGCTGCCGACGCCTTGGCTCTATGGCCTGCCGGCGGCGATGCTGGCGATCGCGGCCCTCGCCTGCGGACGGACCGGCGGCAGGCCCCTGCCTCGCCAGGATTGAATGACCGTGCGCGTGTTTTCAACGAATCAGGAGACGCATCGATGACGCGGAGTACCGATGGCAGCGCGGGGGACGTCGACTACGGGCGCTTCGGCCGGAGCTACGGCGATTTCAGGCGCCCGGACCCGCGGATCGCCGCGGTGCTGGAGACGCACCTGGGCCAGGCCCGCACGATCTTGAACGTCGGCGCCGGCGCGGGCTCGTACGAACCGGCGCATCGCAGCGTCACCGCGCTGGAGCCGTCGGCATCGATGCGCGCGCAGCGTCCGCCTCACCTGGCCCCGGCCATCGACGGGGTGGCCGAGGCGCTCCCGTTTCCCGACCGGTGCTTCGATGCCGCCCTCAGCACGTTCTCGGTCCATCAATGGACGGACGTCGAGCGCGGCCTGCGCGAGATGCGGCGCGTCACGCGCGGCCCGGTGCTGATCCTGAGCTGCGACCCGGCGGCGGTCCGGGATTTCTGGCTGGCCGACTATGTCCCGGACGTCCTGGAAGCCGAGGCGCGCCGCTATCCGTCGTTGGCGCGCATCGCGACCGTGCTCGGCGGACGCGTCGAGGTACACGTCGTCGAGATCCCCGTGGACTGCAGCGACGGGTTCAACGAGGCCTACTACGGCCGCCCCGAGATGTTCCTGGACCCTCGGGCGCGTCTCGCCTGCTCGGCCTGGAGCTTCGTGCCGGAACCCGTCGTCGAACGCGGCGTCGCCAGATTAGCCTCGGACCTGGCTTCCGGCGTCTGGGACGGCAGGTATGGGCACCTGCGATCGCAGCCGGGCCTGGCCGGGTCGTTGCGCCTGGTGGTCGCCCGGCCGACGTCCACCGATCAGTGACCGAACCTACCGCCTCCTCGGCAGACCCCGGAGGTCGTCCACGCAGCCTAGCGGACGCCGTCTATTGATTCGCAAATCGATTGATGCAATGATTCATCGAATCACCGATGCAACCTATCGTCATGCGCACTACCATCGATCTCGATCCCCAACTGCATGCCCTGGTACGCCGACGCGCGCAGCGCGAAGGCCTCTCACTAGGGCGCATGCTGGGCAAACTCGTCGAGCAGGGCATGCAGCAAGGCGCCGATACCGCCGACGAGCCCGTCCTGCAGCGTAGCGGGCGCTTCATCGCACTAATGCCAGCCACGCAAGGGGCCAAGGTGGCAAGCGCCACCGTGCAGCAGGTCATAGACGAAGAAGGCCTCCTGTGACCGGCAGCGCCTTGCTACTGGACGTCAACACGCTGTTGGCCCTGGGTTGGGTGGAGCATGAAGCACATGCCTCTGTGGTCCAGCGCCTCACGCATGGCGTCCCACCCCGCTGGACGACCTGTCCGATCACCCAATTGGGATTCATCCGGATCTCATCGACCAACGGGATCTTCAGCCGCAACCTGTCGCCTCGGCAAGCGCATGCCGCGCTTGCCGCCCTATGCCGAGACGAGCAACACGACTTCGTTGGCGAACACCTGAGCGCGCTCGACTGCGACTTCTCCGAGCTCGACGGGCCAAGGCAAACGACCGACGCTTACTTGGTCGCGCTTGCCCGGCACCACGGCCTGCGCTTGCTGACGCTGGACAAACGCCTGGTCAACGCCTTTCCCCGCGCACCGGTGGAACTGCTGGTAGCGAAGACCGACCCATGACTATGCGGCCTCGGGCGCGGATGCCATGAGCTCATCGGCGAACAGCAGGTCTTCGTAGAACGCCCCGAACGGACGGGACGGGTCGGCGATCTGGATCTCCAGCACCCACAACCCGGTGGTCGGGCAACGCCCGAAATCGCCGAGGCTTCCCGCCTTGTACAGCGCATGCGGAAAATCGCAGACGCGGTGGCCCTTGATGTCCAGGTTCAGGCGCCAGCCCATCTCCTCGGCCCTTTGCGCGGCGAAGCGGTACAACTCCGTGCCCGCCAGGCCGTCGCGGCGCCAACGCTCGCTGACCTCGGACCAGAGCGTGCGCGCGGCCTCGGCGCACGCGCGCATCCGCGCATCGTCGCCGACGACGAAAGTGTCGCCGGCATCGCCTTCATGTCCGTCCCAGACGGGACCGATGTCGACGAAGAAGATGTCCGACTCGCCGAGCACCGCGTCCGGGTCCGACGATTCCCTGAAGATCTTCAACGTGTCTTCGCCGAAGCGGACGAGCGTCGGATGCCAGATGCGGTCCA
Organism: Burkholderiaceae bacterium; assembly: GCA_047601745.1. GTDB lineage: Bacteria > Pseudomonadota > Gammaproteobacteria > Burkholderiales > Burkholderiaceae_E > JAKPAM01. The sequence continues at coordinate 945,403 of JASGIS010000001.1, forward strand.
TGCCCAGTTGCTCGAGCACCCGCGCGGCGATGCCGACGGCCTCGCTCTGCTTCAAGCCGGGCCGCATCGCCTCGGCGATTCGGCGCACGGCCGTCCAGGACTGCTGCTGCGCGTAGCGCATCGACGCCAGCGAGAAGGCCTCGCCGTGGGCCTCGGGATCGGGGGTCTGCGAGATCGTCATCGCGAATCAACCGGTGATGGGGCAAACAGGTTTTGCCAGTCTATCCCGTCCGGCACGAGCGGCAACGCATGCCGAAGCTATCCCACCGACCCGATCGCCGCGCTGCCGCCGCTTCACCGACATCGATTCGCCGCGGACTCTCGCGCGAGCCGGCTCACGCGCGCTGCAAGACCAGCGCATCCACCGCCACCACGCCCTGCCCCTCGGGCAGCACCAGTAGCGGGTTGACCTCGGCCTCGGCGATGCCCAGCTCGGGCTCGAGCGCGAACCGCGACAGCGCGCTCACCGCGCACGCCAAGGCATCCAGATCACCGCGCGCCTTGCCGCGCAGGCCGGCCAAAGGCTTGAGGGCATCGACCTCGGCGACCATCTCGCGCGCCGTCTCCACCGTGACCGGGGCCAGGCGGATGCTGCGGTCCTTGGTCACTTCGGCCCAGATGCCGCCGGCCGCCAGCATGACGATGGGGCCGGCGTCGGCGTCGATGCGGTAACCGACCAGCACCTCGGCGAGACCCTGCTGCATCGGCTGCACCAGCACCTCGTCGCACGCGGCCTCGGGCGCGCGCTCGTCGAGGTTGCGGCGCAGTGTGGCCAGCGCCGCCGCGAGCTCATTGTCGCTGCCGATGTTCAGCAGCACGCCGCCGATCTCGGTCTTGTGCGGAATCTCCGCCGAGCACACCTTGGCCACCACCGGGTAAGCGAAGGGCAGCGGCGCGGGCGCCTCATCGAAGCGGCGCAGGACCACCGGTGCGTGCGGCACGCCGACCTGGTCGAGCACTTCATAGGCCTCGGCCTCGCTAAGCGTGCGCGTGGGGCCGGGCGCGGGCAGCACGGGCTCCGGCCCTCGTTGGCGGCGGCGCGCGAGCACGGCGGCGATGGCGTCACCGCAGGCCTCGGGCGTGCGAAAACACGGCACGCCGGCGGCGGTGAGCGCGGCCAGGGCCTCGGGCGCGTCGGGCACCAGCATGGCGGCCAGCGGCCTGGACTGTCCCGCCGCGCATTCGATGATGGGCTTGACGGCCAGTTGCGGCTGGAAGCGCGCGGACGAGCCCACGACCGCCAGCACCAGATCGAACTCGGGCGCGGTCAGCAGAATGTCCAGCGTGCCCTTCATGGTCTCGTACCGGGTGCCCGCGAGCGTCATGTCGAGCACTCGGCCCGGCGTGCAGGGCAGGCCGGCCTGCTCCAGGTGCTTCAGCGTGGCCGGCGAGGGCGGCTCGACGACCACGCCGCGGATGCCGAGCTGCTCGACCGCCATCGCCGCGCCGCCGCCCGTGGTGGTGACCACGCCGACTCGCCTGGGCGCGCGCGCCAGCGGGATGCGCCGCGCGAGCGGAAAGGTCTCGAGCAGCGCCTCGAGCACGCCGACGCGGGCGATGCCCATGTCCTTGAGGAAGGCGTCGGCGACGTCGTCCTCGCCGGCGATGGCACCGGTGTGCGTGGTGGCCATCTCGGCGGCGGCGGCCGAGCGGCCGAGCTTGTAGGCGACGATCGGCTTGCCCGCGCGCTGCGCGGCGCGCGCGAAGGCGCGCAGCGCGGGACCATGGCGCAGGCTCTCCAGGAACAGCAGATAACCCTCGATGGCCGGGTCGTCCAGCGTGGCGGCGCAGATCTCGCCCACGTTCAGGTCGACCTCGCTGCCGACCGAGACCAGCCCCGCGAAGCCCACGCCGCGCGCCTTGCCGCGCGAGACCAGCGCGCCGATCATGCTGCCGCTGTGCGAGGCGACGAACACCTTGCCGGGCGGCAGGTCGGGCTCGGCAAAGGCCGCGTTGGCGGTCAGCACGAGCCCGGTGCTCGGGTTGACCACGCCGAGGCTGCTGGGGCCGAGGATGCGGATGCCCGTCTGCGCCGCGATCCGGCGCAGTTCGTCCTCGCGCGCCGCGCCCTCGGCGCCGGATTCGGAGAAGCCGCTGGCCAGGATCGTGACCACCTTGACGCCCGCGGCCGCGCATTCGCGCACGGCGGCGATCACGGTGTCGGTCGGCGTCAGCACGAAGACCTGGTCGGGCGCCTCGGGCAGGCTTTGCAGGTCGGGCCAGGCCTTCAGGCCCTGGATCTCGTCGCGCCTGGGATTGATCGGATAGATCCGGCCCGCGAAACCCGTGCGCTTGAGGAACTGCACGGGCCGCCCGCCCATCTTGCTGACGTCGTCGGAGGCGCCGTAGAGCGCGACGCTGGCCGGGTGGAACAGCACCTGCGCGAGACGATTGTCGGTGTCCGGGTTCATGGTGTTTCGATCCGTCAGCCCTTGTCCGGCCGTTGCGAGAAGCTGCGGCCGAACACGCCCTCGGCGATGCGGTTCTTCAGGATCTCGATCGAGCCGCCCGCGATCATCCAGCCGCGCGTGCGGCGCACGCAGTATTCGACCAGACATTCCTGGCTGAAGCCCGTGCCGCCCATGACCTGAAGCGCCTCGTTCGAGACTTCCCAGCCGGCGAGGTTGCAGGCCAGCTTGGCCATCGCGGTGCTCTGAGCGCCGGGCAGGCCGTGCTCGCCTTCGAGCGCGGCGCGGTACAGCAGCATCTGCGCCTGTTCGAGTTTCATCGCCATCTCGGCGAACTTCCACTGGATGCCCTGGAACTCGCACAGCGCGCGGCCGAACTGCCTGCGCGTCAGCGCATGCTCGCGCGCGGTGTTGAACGCATGGCGGCCCAGCGCCAGCGCGCGCGCGGAGTTGCCCAGGCGCTCGACGTTGAAGCCCGAGATCTGCTTCTTGAACCCGCCCGGCCCCAGCAGCACGTTGGCCGCCGGAATCCGGCACTCGTCGAAATAGAGCTGCGACCAGCGCTCGCCGTTCATGAACGACGAGGGCTCGCCGACCTGGAAGCCCGGCGTGCCGCGCTCGACCAGCACCGAGCCGATGCCGCCCACGCCGGGGCCGAAGCGCACGTAGACGAGGAACAGCTCGGCTTCGGGGCTATGGGTGGAGAACACCTTGCTGCCGTTGACGACGTAGTCGTCTCCGTCCCGGCGCGCGCTGGTCTTCAACTCGGTGACGGCCGAGCCCGCGTCGGGCTCGCTCATGCCCAGCGAGATCAGCTTGCGGCCCGCCAGCAGGTCGGGCAGGAAGCGCTGCTTCTGCTCGGGCGTCGCGTACTCGACGAAGGTGCGGATCGGACCGAAGTTGCCCGCCTGCACGATGTCGGCGCTCTTCGGGCAGGCCAGCGCCACCTGCTCGATCGCGAGCACCGCGTGCATCAGCGTGCCGCCCTGGCCGTGGTCTTGCTCGGCGAAGGCGATGCCCAGCAGCCCCTGCTCGGCCAGCAGCGCGGCCGTCTCCCACGGGTAATGGGGCGAGTGCGCTCGTGCGAGCGCGCCGTCCTTGAGCCGGTCCTGGGCGAAACGGGCCACCGAATCGGCGAAGGCCCGGTGTTCTTCGCTGAGAGAAAAATCCATGCGTGTTCCTGAAGGCTGTTCGGTCAGCGTCGATCGTGCCGAGCCCTCCGGCGCTTGAGAACTTCGCGTTGCGTCGCCTGCCCCGACAAATTCTCATCCCTGCCCAACAAATAGTCGGTTGTCCCGGGGTGGGCGCTATGGAACAGTCGATATCGGAGACAAAACCGCCATGCCCGACACCAACGACGATCTGGCCCGCCGGGGCCGCTGGGTCAACGTCACCTTCCTGCTCAGGAAGGGCGAAGCCGAATACCTGATCACCGTGCGCGACGGACGCGTGGCGCGCATCGCGCCGGGCCCGCACGTGATGCCGTGCTGGACGTTCGCCCTCAGTGCGGGCGCCGACGCCTGGGATCGCTTCTGGGCCGCCGAGCCGCAGCCGCGCTTCCACGACCTGATGGCGATGGTGCGCTTCAAGACGCTGCGCATCGACGGCGACATGACGATCTTCATGCGCAACCTGCTGTATTTCAAAGCGCTGGTCAAACAGCTCGGAGGGCGACTCGATGCGCGTTGAGAAAGAGAACGTCACCGGCGGCTACGTGAACTTCGAGATCGCCGGCCGCATGTGCCGCGTGTACTACGAAACCGCCGGCGCCGGCCAGCCGCTGCTGTGCCTGCATACGGCGGGCAGCGATACGCGCCAGTACCGCGCGCTGCTGAATTCGCCCGAACTGACGGCCGGCCACCAGGTGATCTGCTTCGACATGCCGTGGCACGGCAAGTCCTCGCCGCCCGAGGGCTGGCACGCCGAGGAATACCGGCTGACCAGCGCGCTGTACGTCGAGACCATCCTGTCCTTCATGGACGCGATGGAGATCCAGCGCCCGATCGTCATCGGCTGCTCGATCGGCGGGCGCGTGGTGCTGCACCTGGCGCTGCAACAGCCCGAGCGCTTCAAGGCGCTGATCGGCCTGCAATCGGGCGCGCACGTCAACCCGTACTACGACCTGGACTGGCTGCACCGCCCGGACGTGCACGGCGGCGAGGTCTGCGCGGGCATCGTCTCCGGTCTCGTCGGCCCGGGCGCGCCGGAACGCGACCGCTGGGAGACGCTGTGGCACTACATGCAAGGCGGGCCAGGCGTGTTCAAGGGCGACCTGCACTTCTACACGGGCGAGGGCGACCTGCGCGGGCGCGTACAGCGGATCGATACCTCGCGCTGCCCGCTCTATCTACTGACCGGCGAATACGACTATTCGTGCACGCCCGAGGACAGCGAGGATCTCGCACGCCTGATCCCGGGTGCGCAGCTCCGGATCATGCCCGGCCTGGGCCATTTCCCGATGAGCGAGGCGCCGCAGGCATTCCTGGAGCACTTGCTGCCGGTGCTGCAACGCATTCGAGGTAACGACTGATGAAAGCCGGATTCATCGGCCTGGGCCGAATGGGCCTGGCCCTGGCCTCGCACCTGCTGCGCAAGGGCGTGGACCTGACGGTGCACGATATCCAGCGCGCGCCCGTCGACGCGCTCGTGGCCCGGGGCGCGTCGCGCGCGGCCGGCGTGCAGGCGCTTGCCGCCGAAGCGGACGTGGTGTTCACGATGCTGCCCGGCCCCAGGCAGTCGCGCGAAGTGATCCTGGGCGAAGGCGGCGTGCTGGCCGGCCTGCGCGAGGGCAGCTACCTGGTCGAGCTCAGCACGATCGACACCGACACGGTGGACGCGCTGGCCGCCGCCGCCGGCGAACGCGGCGTGCGCTTCGCCGACGCGCCGGTCGGACGCCTGGCCGCGCACGCCGACCAGGGCGAATCGCTGTTCATGCTCGGCGCGCTCGATGTCGACCGCGCCGCGCTGGAGCCGCTGCTGCTGAAGATGGGCACCACGGTGCTGCACTGCGGCGCGCCGGGCAGCGGCACGCGCATGAAGCTCATCAACAACCTGATGGTGCTGTGCTACTGCCAGCTCAATTCCGAAGCGCTGGTGCTGGCCGGCGCGCTGGGCCTGGACGCGCGCAGGACCTTCGACGTGCTGACGGGCACGACAGCGTCGAACGGGCAGCTCAAGGAGAAGTGGCCGCTGAAGGTGCTCGGCGGCGATCTTTCGCCGGGCTTCGACATCGCACTGGGATTCAAGGACCTGAGCCTCGCCTGCCAGGCCGCGCAGTCCGCCGGCATCTCGCTGCCGATGGGCAACCTCGCGCGCAGCCTGTTCCAGCTCGCGCGCCATGCGGGGCACGACGGGCAGGACACCTCGTGCATGACCGACTTCTGGGCCGAGTCCAACGGACAGCCGCCGATCCGGCTCTGACATTCCAACCGACGAGACACACCCTCATGGCCTTCACCCTCACCAAGGCGGCGCTCGGCGCCACGCTGCTCGCCGCCGCCTTCGCCGCGTCCGCGCAGGACAAGAGCGCGCGCATCTCGGACGACGTCGTCAAGATCGGCGTGCTGACCGACATCAGCGGCCCGTTCATGGACAACGTCGGCACCGGCTCCATCGTCGCCACCGAGATCGCCGTCGAGGAGTTCGGCGGCAAGGTGCTCGGCTATCCGGTGCAGGTGGTCAGCGCCGACCACCAGAACAAGCCCGACATCGGCTCCGCCCGCGTCCGCGAATGGTTCGATCGCGACCAGGTGGACGCCGTGACCGAGCTCGGAAACAGCGCGGTGGCGTTGGCCGCGTCGAAGCTCGCGCAGGAAAAGGGCCGCATCGCGATCGTGACCGGCGCGGGCGCCGTGCGCATCTCCAGCGAGGACTGCACGCCCAACACGCTGCACTGGGTCTACGACACCTACTCGCTCGCCAAGGTCGGCACGCAATCGGTGGTGAAGGCGGGCGCCAAGACCTGGTACTACCTGACGGCGGACTACTCGTTCGGCCATTCGCTGGAGAACGACGGCAGGCATTTCATCGAGGCCGCGGGCGGCAAGGTGCTGGGTTCGTCGCGTTATCCGTTCCCGGGCAACGACTTCGCCTCGTACATCGTCAAGGCGCAAGCCAGCAACGCCAACGCGGTGGCCATCGCCACGGCGGGGCTCGATCTGCAGAACGCCATCAAGCAGGGTAAGGAGTTCGGCCTCGCCGGCAGCGGCCAGAAGACCGTGGCGATGCTGATGAGCATCATGGACGTGCACGGCCTGGGCCTGAACAACGCGGGCGGCATGCTGTTCGCCGAGTCGTTCTACTGGGACATGGACGACGCCTCGCGCGCCTTCGCGCGCAAGTTTTTCGAGCGCACCCAGCGCATGCCCACCGCGTTGCAAGCCGGTCAGTACTCGGCCACGCTGAACTACCTGAAGGCGATCCAGAAGGCCGGATCCGACGACGTGGCCGACGTGATGAAGGCCATCAAGAGCATGCCGATCCAGGACGCGTTCGCCAAGAACGGCAAGGTGCGCGACGACGGCAAGATGATCCACGACATGTACCTGGTGCGCGTGAAGACGCCGCAGGAGTCCAAGGCCGCGTGGGATTACTACACGGTGCTCGAGACGGTGCCCGGCGAGCAGGCGTTCCACTCGCCCGCCGAGAGCAAGTGCCCTCTGCTGAAGAAGTGAGCGCGGCGCGATGAGCGCCCCCCGCCACCGCAGGCTGGCCGTGGAGTACGCCACGGCGGACCGCGCCGCATGATCCCTTGTTCCGGAGGCACGACGGCATGATCTCTTTCAGCAAACGCGCGCTGCTGCTGGGCGGCGCGGCCCTGGCCCTGGGCGGCCAGACATTCGCCCAGACCGCGGACGACTGGCCCGCGGCCCGGCCCGTGGCCATCGTCGTCGGTTTCAGCGCCGGCGGCCCGACCGACGTCGTCGCGCGCATCCTGGCCGAACAGCTCACGATGAAGTTCAAGCAGAGCTTCGTGGTCGACAACAAGGCCGGCGCCTCGGGCGGCGTGGCCGCCAACCTGGTCAAGCAGGCGGCGCCCGACGGCTACACGCTGATGTTCGGCAGCAGCAGCACGCTGTCGATCATCCCCACGTTGCAGAAGACCGCTTATGACCCGCTGCGCGACTTCACCGCGATCGCGCTGGTGGCGAGCTACCCGTACTTGCTCGTCGTGCCCGCGTCGTCCGGCATCCGCACGCTGGACGATCTGCTCGAACGGGGACGCGCCGGCGGCTCGCAACTGAGCTACGGCTCGGCCGGCAACGGCGCGGTCAACCATCTGGCGGCCGAGTGGTTCAAGCACGAGGCGAAGATCAACGCGGTGCACGTGCCGTACAAAGGCGACTCGGCGGCGGTGACCGACCTCGTCGCCGGACGGCTGGACTTCGCCTTCCTCGCGGGCTCGGTGGCGCTGCCGCAGGTCAAGGCGGGCGGGATGCGCGTGCTGGCGTCGGCCAGCGCCGTGCCGGGACGCGGCGGCCAGGGCGTGCCGACGCTGGGCGACCGCTACAAGGGCTTCGCGGCCGAGCCGTGGAACGGCCTGATGGGGCCCAGGGGCGTGCCCGAACCCATCGTCGCCAGGCTCAACGCCGCGGTCAACGAGATCATGGCCCGCCCCGACGTGCTCGAACGCCTCGCGCCGATGGAGCAGTACGCGTTCACCGGCACGCCGCAGCAGTTCACCGAGCACATCAAGACGCAGACCGAGCGCTGGGCGTCGGTCATCAAGGCATCGAACATCCAGGTGGAATGAGGACCATGCCGTATTCGCAGTTCATCGCCGGCGCGTTCCGTCAGGGCGCGAGCGCCGAGCGCGTCACCGTCATCAACCCGAGCACCGGCCGGCCGCTGGGCGACTACGCGTGCGCCGCCCCCGAGGACGTGCAGGCCGCCATCGACGCCGCCGCCGACGCGCTGCGCGCCTGGCGTCGCACGTCCGCTCATGATCGCTCGACGCTGCTGCGCCGCGTGGCCACGCTGATGCGCGAGCGCGGCGACGACATCGCCGCGCGGATCGCCACCGAGCTCGGCAAGCCCGTCGGCGAGGCGCAGAGGGAAGTCGTGACCGCCGCCGAAATGTTCGAGTGGGCGGCCGAGGAAGCACGCCGCATCTACGGCCGCACGATCCCCGCACGCGCCGCCGGCATCACGCAGACCGTGGCGCTGGAGCCGATCGGCGTCGTAGCCGCGTTCGCCGGCTGGAACGCGCCGGCGATCACGCCTTCGCGCAAGATCAGCGGCGCGCTGGCGGCCGGCTGCACGATCGTCATCAAGCCCTCGGAAGAAACGGCGGGCGTGGCGCTGCACATAGCACGGGCCGTACAGGACGCGGGCGTGCCCGACGGCGTGGTCAACATGGTGTTCGGCGATCCCGGCGCGATCGCCGACCAGCTCTGCGCCTCGCCCTGGGTAAGCATGGTCACTTTCACCGGCGCCACCGCCATCGGCAGGCAGATCGGCGCCAAGGCCGCGCTGACCATGAAGCGCGCCACGCTGGAGCTGGGCGGGCATGCGCCGGTGATCGTCTGCGACGACGCGGATGCCGACCGCGTGGCCCGCGCGGCCGTGGCGTCCAAGTACCGCAACGCGGGCCAGGTCTGCACCGCTCCGACGCGCTTCCTGGTGCAGGCGGGCGTGTTCGACGCCTTCGTCGAACGCTTCGTGCAGGCCGCGCAGGCGCTCAAGGTCGGCGACCCGTTCGACGCGGCCACGCAGATGGGCCCGCTGAAGAACGAACGCCGGCTGCGATCGATCGACCGCCTCGTGCACGATGCGCGCGATCGGGGCCTGACCGTCGCCGCGGGCGGCGAGCGCATCGGCACCGAGGGCTTCTTCTACCGGCCCACGGTGATCGTGCGGCCGTCGACCGATTGCGACGCGGCCAACATCGAGCCCTTCGGCCCGGTGGCGCTGATCAGCGCGTTCGACGGGCTGGACGAAGCGATCGCCGAAGCCAACCGCCTGCCCTTCGGGCTCGCGTCCTATGCGTTCACCAACGACGTGCAGCGCGCCCATCGCCTGGCGGACGAGATCGACAGCGGCGTGGTCTGCATCAACGAGTGGCAGGCTTCGCTGCCCGAGACGCCGTTCGGCGGCCATAAGGACAGCGGCCTGGGATCGGAAGGCGGCAGCGAAGGCCTGATGGAATTCCTGCGCGTCAAGTGCGTGCGCCAGGGGGTGCGGGCGTGACTCGCGGCGCAGGGTAAGCACCGGACGCTTATTTTCTGGCGGCTTCGTCCATCAGCCAGTCCTTGAACGCCGTGATCTTGCCCGAGTAGCGCTGCAGCGCGGGCATCACGAGGTAATGGCCCTTGCCGGTGCGCAGCGGGTTGGCGAACGGGCGCACCAGGCGGCCGGCCTGGAAGTCCGCATCCAGCATGTGCTGCTGGCCGACGGCGATGCCCAGCCCGTCCATCGCCGCCTGCCAGGTCAGGATCGAACTGCTGAAGACCATGGTCTCGGCGGACTCGAAAAGCTCGGACAGCCCCGCGTGCGCGAGCCAGCGCGGCCAGTCGTCCTTACGGTACTTGGAGACGAGCAGACGCTTGCCGCGCAGCGCGTCGGGCGTCGCGCCCGCCGCGATGAAACCGGGCGCGCAGACCGGCTCCACGACGTCCTCCAGCAGCAGCGAGGCCTGGGCGCCGGGCCAGTGGCCGTCGCCGAGCACGATGGCCAGGTCGCACTGCTCCGTACCGAAGTCCAGCGGCGCGTTGCTGTTCAGGATCGACACCTCCACCTCCGGGTGCCGCGCCTTGAAGCGCGGCAGGCGCGGAATCAGCCAGCGCGCGGTCAGCGTCGTATAGGTGCGCAGCCGGATGACGTTGTTCGAATACCTGCGCGTGACGGCCTCGGTGGCGGCGGCGATCTCGGCGAACGCCGGACCGATGCGGCGCGCGTAGCCCTGGCCCACCTCGGTCAGCCGCACGCCCACGCGCTCGCGCGTGAAGAGCTGCACGCCCAGGTATTCCTCCAGCACGGCGATCTGGCGGCTGACCGCCGACTGGCTCACGTTCAGCTCGCCGGCGGCGAGCGTGAGATTGCCGGTGCGCGCGACGACCTCGAAGACCTTGAGCGGGTTGAGCGGCGGGATCTTCATCGCGCGCGCCGCGTCCACGGCCGGAATGGGGCGGCGAAAGGCATCCGGATTGGTTCCATACGGACGATTGTCACGCACGCTCGCGTTCTATGATGCCTTGAGCCAGGTCTTCGTGCAGCCGGCATGGCGTGAGGCGCCCTGCGTCAACGGGACGGCTCGGGGCTCTCCTGAAACGATGCGGGGATGTCGCGCGCACCGTGCAGCACCCGCCAGACATCGACATGGTCATCGCGCTCGACATAGAAGACCAGGTGCGGATAGCGCGTCAGCGGCCAACTGCCCAGGCCAGGCAAGTCGAGCTCATGGGCATAGCGGGACGAGCCCGTCGCCGGATGCCGGCCGATGTGGATATAGGCGCGCGCCAGCGCGTCGATGAAACCGAGCGCGGCCCGCTCCTCCCCTTCGCTAAGGTAGTAGGCAAGCGCATCATCGACATCCTGCCGGGCCAGCGTCCGTGGCACGACCGGCTTCGCGCTCATCCGCGAGCGCTGCGCACGCGAGAACGCAAAGAGTCGAAGTAGGCTGCGTCCACCGGAGCGCCCGGTGCCGACGCCGCCCCAGCCAGCAGGAGGCTTCGCAGTTGCTGGCGATCCTGGTCCTTGCGGATCAGTTCGCGCACATATTCACTACTCGTACCAAAACCACGCACGCTGACCTGCTCATCGACGAAAGTCTTGAGCGTCTCGGGCAGGGAGATGTTCATCGTGCTCATGGGGTCATCGTAGTCAGTTTGGCAAAATTTGGCAAGCTCTCGCGGCTGCCTCGCCACGATTCTCGTGAAAAGAAGGTGCGAACGGGCCTCTTCCCGTCGGTCGCCGGTTTGATCCTGCCTGGTTTACGCCTGCCAGGCTGAATGCTTTCAGCCATCCCTCTCCGTCCCCCTCAATGCGGCATCGGCATCGCCTTCAACCGCCTCAGCGCCCAGCTCCCCACCGGCCACAGCAGCACCAGCGCCGTCGCGATCGCCAGCCACATCGCGATCGGGCGCGTGACGAACATCGACAGGTCGTCGTCGGACTTGATCATCGACGTGATGAAATTCTCTTCGATCATCCTGCCGAGCACGACGCCCAGGATCGCCGGCGCCACCGGAATGCCGTTCTCTTCCATCAGGAAGCCGAGCACGCCGAACGCCAGCATGACGGCGATGCCGGACACCGAATTGGCGGTCGCGAACGCGCCGACGATGCAGAAGACCAGGATCGACGGCATCAGCAGCGCACGCGAGATCGACAGGATCCGCGTGGCCAGCCGGATCGTTGCCCAGCCCAGCGGCAGCATGATCAGGTTGGCCAGGATGAACACGAAGAACACCGCGTAGATGTTCTGCGGGTTCTCGAGGAAGATCGTCGGCCCCGGGTTCAGGTTCTTCATGTACAGCACGCCGATCGCAATCGCAGTGACCGAATCGCCGGGAATGCCGAACACCAGCGCCGGGATCCACGCGCCGGCCAGCGATGAATTGTTCGCCGCGCCCGATTCGATGATGCCTTCGATATGGCCGGTGCCGAACTTGTGCGGTTCCCTGGAGAAGCGCTTGCTCATCGCGTACGACATCCACGACGCCATGTCGGCGCCCGAGCCGGGCTGGATGCCGACGATCGTGCCCAGCACGCTGCCGCGCACGATCGGCCAGCGATACCGCCTGGTCAGCGTCCACATGCCGGTGAAGACGTTGCCGAGGCGCTGGACGGCCAATCGCGCCGGCGGATCGATGCTGGTCACGTAGCGCAGCAGCTCCGACACCGCGAACATGCCGACCATCATCGGCACCAGGTCGATGCCGCCGAGCAGCTCGGGCTGGCCGAACGTGAAGCGCGGATGCGCGGCCGGGTTCTCCAGGCCGACGCAGGCAACCAGCAGGCCCAGCAGCAGCGATACGCAGGCCTTGAGCACCGACGCGTTGCCGATGAACACCGCGCCCGCCAGGCCCAGCACGACCAGCCAGAAGTATTCGAACGAGGTGAACGCGAGCGCGGCCTCGGCCAGCAGCGGCGACCACCAGATCATCATCGCGGTGCCGAACAGGCCGCCGATCGCCGAGAACACCAGGCCCGCGCCGAGCGCGAGCTCGGCCTGGCCCTTCAGCGTCATCGCGTAGGCTTCGTCGGTATAGGCGGCCGACGCCGGCGTGCCGGGTATGCGCAGCAGCGCGCCGGGGATGTCGCCGGCGAAGATCGCCATCGCGGTGGCCGTGACGATCGCCGCGATCGCCGGCACCGGCGGCATGAAGAACGTGATCGGCACCAGCAGCGCCGTCGCCATCGTCGCGGTCAGGCCCGGAATCGATCCGACGACCAGGCCGAACACGGCCGAGCCGAGGATCACCATCAGCACATGAGGATCGAACACCAGGCCGAGCGCCTGCGTGAAAACCGGCCAGGTCATCGGTGCCTCACCAGGCGATCGGCTGCAGCACGCCCCACGGCAGGGGGACGCGCAAACCGAAATAGAAGATCGTGTGGATGCCCAGCGCGACGACCAACGCGACCGGCACGGCGACGCTCCAGCGCACGCGCAGCGTCGCGAACAGCGCCAGCAGCACGATGGCCGCGCAGACGATGAAGCCGAGCGCATCCAGGCACAGGATCGTGAACAGCAACGCGCCGATCGTCACCGCGAACGCCAGCAATTGCCGCGGCGAACGCATCCACGGCATCCATTCGACCCACGATTGCCGATCGCGCTGGCGCACGCCCCGAATCACCAGCAGCACGCCGCAGACGGCCAGCAGCGCGGCGATCAGGCCCGGAAACGCGCCCGGTCCGACGTTCTGGCCCGGTATCGCCGGGTAAGTGCGCACGTCCAGGCCGACGGCGGCGGCCAGTGCGATCAGGACCAGGCCGAGCAGCGCGTCGTTGACCTTCATCGCCGGGGCTCGCTCGCGCGCGTCATGCGCGGATCCCCGCCGCTTTCATCAGCACGCCCATCTCCCGGTCGCCGGCCGCCATGAACTCGCCGAAGCCCGGACCATCGCGCCAGACCATGCCGAAGCCGCGCTGCGCCATGAAGTCCTGGAACGGCTGGCCATCGTAGATCGCGTGCATCGCCGCGCCGAGCCGCTCGGCGATCGGCGGCGGCAGCCCGCGCGGCGCGGCCAGGCCTCGCCATCCGCCGATGACCCAGCTCGAACCGGTCTGCGACTTGAGCGTCGGCACCGACGGATACAGCGGCGACGGCCGCTCGGCCATCACGGCCAGCGCGCGCGCCTTGCCGGCGTCGATCATCGGCCGCGCCTCGGGCAGCGAGACGACGGCAACGTCGACGCCGCCGGCCGCCAGGTCCGTCATCGCCGGCGCCGCACCGTTCGACGGCACCCAGCGCACGCTGCGCGGATCGATGCCGACGTCGCGAAGCAGGCCGGCCCAGGCCAGATGCCAGATACCGCCCTGGCCGGTGCCCGACGCCTTGAGCTTGCCCGGCTGCGCCTTGATCGCGGCCAGCAGATCGTTGACGCTGCGATGCGGCGAAGACGCCGGCACGATGACCGCCGCCGGCTCGACGCTCAGCAGCGCGATCGGCGTCAGATCGGCCGGGCCGATCTTCGTCAGCCCCAGCCAGTGCAGCATCGTCACCTCGACGGTGGCCATGCCGATCGTGTAGCCGTCGGGCGGCGCCGACACGATCGCCTGGTGGCCGACGACGCCGTTGCCGCCGGTGCGGTTGACGACGTTGACCGGCTGACCCAGCTCTTTTTCGAGCAGCGCGGCGACGATGCGGGCCGTCGCGTCGGTGGCGCCGCCGGCCCCCCAGGGCACGATCAGCGTCAGCGGCCTGGCGGGGTAAGCGTCCGCGGCATGCAGCCGCGGCGCGGCGATCAGGCTCATCGCGCCCAGCAGGCGGGTACAGGCGGTTCGGCGCAGCATCGGCGGGTTCTCTCGCTCCGGGGTCGACGCGGCATTCTACGCACGCGCGGCCCGGACGCCTGTTGCGGCTCGACCACCGAGGGCCGGCGGCCGACGCCGCCGGTTCCGTGCGCCGACCAGGTCATCGTATCCGTACGGACACAACGCGATCGGCCGAACGAAACGCCGATCGAGCGCCATCGATCGTGGCGCCGGAGCTTTTCGTCTCTCTATAATTGCTGTCGAATCACCGACACGCCGCGCGAACGCCGGGTCGGCTCACCTTTCGTCATATCCGCAGGAATATTTCGTGATGACTTCGATCGCGCGGTCCGATGGTCCGCCCGCGGCCCGGCGCGCCGGCCGGCGCCTGCTTCGGCTGACGGGTCCCGTCGGCTGCCTGCTGCTGGGCATCGGTCCGGGGGCGCAGGCCCAGGAACCGTTCCAGCTCGGCACGGTGCTCGTGCAGGGCAGCCAGCGTCCGGCGGAACAGGACACCGAGGACGTGGTGACGTTGCGGCAGATCGAGCAGTTCGACGCGTCGACCGTCGGCACGGCCGCCGCGCTGGTGCCCGGCGTCAGCATGACGCGCAACTCGCGCAACGAGGACATGATCTACCTGCGCGGCTTCGACCAGCGGCAGGTGCCGCTGTTCGTCGACGGCGTGCCGTTGTACGTGCCTTATGACGGCTACCCGGATCTCGGACGATTCTGGACCAGCGACCTGGCCGAGGTCCGCGTCGCCAAGGGCGCCGCCTCGCTGCTGTACGGCCCGAACGCGCTGGGCGGCGCGATCAACCTGATCACGCGCCGGCCGGTCAAGGCGTTCGAGGGCGACGTGCGCGTGGGCATGGCCAGCGGCGGCGACCGGCGCGGCGCCGTCAACGTCGGCGGCCGCCAGCAGATGTGGTACTGGCAGCTCGGCGCCTCGTACGTCGAGGCCGATACGTTTCCGCTGTCGCGCGACTTCCGGGGCAACGCGGTCCAGCAGCCGGGCAACCGCGACAACGCTTATCGCACCGACAAGAAGCTGTCGCTGAAGGTCGCGCTGACGCCCAACGCGGTCGACGAGTACGCGATCGGCTACATGACGCAGCGCGGCGACAAGGGCAATCCGCCCTACGCCGGCGTCGCGCCCGGCAGCCCGAACCGCTTCTGGCGCTGGCCGTACTGGGACGTGGACAGCCTGTACTTCGTCGGCAACACGCGGCTGGGCGACAAACACATCCTGAAATACCGGCTGCACGACGACCGCTACAAGAACAGCATCCTCGCCTACACCAACGGCAGCTATTCGACCGAGCTGCTCAACGCGAGCTTTCCGAGCCAGTACGACGACAGCACGTCCGGTGCGAGCGTCGAGCTGGCCAGCTACGCGCTGCCCCGCCAGGAACTGCGAATCGCCTATCACTACAAGGTCGACCGCCACGAGGAAACGAACCCGCTGACGCCCGACAAGTCGTTCAAGGACGTCACGACCTCGCTGGCCGTCGAGGACGGCATCGACCTGGCGCCCGACTGGCGGCTGCGGCTGGGACTGAGCCATGACAGCCGCGACGCCAAACACGCCGACGTCTACGCGACCGGCCGTGCGTCGACCAACAACTGGCTGGCCGAGCTATCGCACACGATGGCGCCCGGTTCGCAGGTCTACGCGAGCCTGGCGCGCAAATCGCGTTTCCCGACGATCAAGGACCGCTATTCATTCCGGCTGGGCACGGCGATCCCCAACCCGGACCTGCGTCCTGAAACGTCGCTGAACGTCGAGGTCGGCGCGCGCGGCGCGCCATGGACGGGCGGCAACGGCCATGCGGCGCTGTTCTACAGCCGGATCCGCGACCTGATGCAGAACCAGGTCGTGCCGTCGACGCTGTGCGGCACGACGATCTGCAATCAATTGCAGAACATCGGCGATGCCCGGCACGCGGGCCTGGAGCTGTCGCTCGACCAGACGATCGGCCGCGCCTGGCGCGCCGGTGTGCGCTACACGTACCTGGTGCGCACGAACCTGAGCAATCGCGCGACCCCGCTGATCGACACGCCGCGCAACCGGCTGTTCGCCTACGTCGGCTGGGCCGCCAGCGAAGCCCTATCGCTGCAGGCGACGATCGAAGCCGAGAACGGCCGGCAGGTCACTTATGGATCGGCCGGCTACGCGCGGCTGGCCGGTTATGGCGTGATCGGCCTCAAAGGAACGTGGCGCGTCGACAAGGCGGTGCAGATCGACATCGGCGCCAGCAACCTCACCGACCGCGACTATGCGCTGGCCGACGGTTATCCGATGCCCGGCCGCATGCTGTACGCCAATGCCAAGTACACGTTCTGATACGGGCTCCGTCACGGATCCCGCCAGGCGAGCCGATACCGCCTCGGCCGACGCCCATGCCGCCGTACCGGGTGGCATTGTCACAGAATCTGGCGGCATTGTCGCCAGATCGGGTGGTATCGTCGCCGGATCGGGCAGTATCGTCGCCGCCGCGCGGCGGCGCTGGTTGCGCACCGGCGTCGCGGCCGCCGTGCTGGCGCTGGGCGGCGCGGCGGGTTCGCGACGGGCATGGGCTGCCGGTGCCGCCGGCGCCGGCCCGGACACCGGCACCCGCACCGCAGGGGCAGGCGAAGACGCAGGCACGACCCGCGAGCTGACGGTGCTGACCAGCTATCAGACCGAGGTAGTGACGCGTTTCGAACGCGCGTTCGAGCACGCCCATCCTCGGATCCGCCTGCGCATCGTCTGGCGGCCGGCCAGCGAGAGCTTCGACTTCGTCCGGCAGCCCGGCCGATCCGGCATCGACGTCGTCTGGGCCGCGTCGCCGCGCCTGTTCGATGCGCTGGCCGAGGCCGGCGCGCTGGTGCCGGCGGGCGTCGACCGGCGCGGCCTGCCCGACCGGGTCGGCGGCACGCGGATCGACGATCCGTCCGGCCGCTACCTGGCGACCGAACTGGCCGGCTACGGGTTCGCGATCCATCCCGGCTACCTGGCGCGACACCACCTGCCGGTGCCGCGCGACTGGCCCGACCTGGCCGACCCGCGCTACGACGGGCACCTGCTGGTGCCCAATCCGAACCGGGTCGGTTTCGCGCCGGTGCTGGCCGACATTCCGCTGCAGGCGTACGGCTGGCAGGCCGGCTGGGCGATCTGGAGCCGCATCATGGCCAACGCGCGCAGCGCCGGCAGCGGCGGTCCGTTCCTGTCCGACGCGCTGACGCAGGGCCAGGCCGGCATCGCGCCGTCGATCGACTTCTTCGTCGCATCGGCGATCGCGCGCGGCGCACCGCTGCAGTTCGTCTATCCGCGCCAGGGCGGCATCAACCCCGGTCACGTCGCGCTGCTGCAAGGCAGTCCGCACGCGGACATCGCCCGCCGGTTCATCGATTTCGTGCTGTCCGACGCCGGCCAGTCGCTGCTGCTGCATCCGGACATCCGCAAGCTGCCGGTGCGTCCCGGCGTCTATGCGAAGGCGCCGGCCGGGTACCACGACCCGTTCGCGACGGCGGCGCGCGGCGGCTACCGCTACGACAATGCGCGGGGGCGCCCGCGCCTGAGCGCGCTGGCCGCGCTGTTCGACGCCAGCCTCGTCGCGCCGCTGCCTCGCCTGCAGGAAGACTGGCGCGCCTGGTACGCCGCCGAGCGCGACCGCGATCCCGCGGACGGACGCCGCCGCGCGGTGCTGGCCGCGGCGCGGCGACTGCTCGAAGCGCCAGGCGCCACCGAGGCCGAGCTCGACGACCCATCGCTGCAAGCGATCTTCGAGCAGCGACGGCGCGACCCCGCGTCGGCCGCCCGGGCCGAGGCGATCGAGCGGCGCTGGCAGGCGCAGGCGGCCGAGCGCCTGGCGCGCGCTGCCGCGCTGCTCGATCGCTGACCGCCGCGGCGCCGATGTCCGCGCGCGGCGTCCGGCGGTCCGTCGCGATCGGCGCGATCCTGGTGGCCTGCTGCGGCGGCGGAGGCGGCGGGCTCCGCGCGCAAATCCCCTCGCCCGAGCTCCCGTCCGAGCTCCCGTCCGAGCTCCCGTCCGAGCTCTCGTCCGCGCCCCCGTCCGAGCGAACGGCCGGCCCGGCGGCCGCGCCCGACCCGGCTGCCGGCCGCGCATCCGCGGCGCCGGACCCGCGCTGGTTCACCACCGACACCGGCCCCGATGCGTTCAGCCAGCCGATCGCCGGCCTGGGCGACGATGAACTCGCGCGCTTCTTCCGCGGCCGCAGCCTGTTCCGCCAGAACTGGGTGATCGCGCCCGCCCAGGACACGCGGACCGACGGCCTGGGTCCGTTGTACAACCGCCTGTCCTGCGCCGGCTGCCACGAACGCAACGGGCGCGGCTTCGCGCCGGCCGGCCCGGAAGATCGGCTGCGCTCGATGCTGGTCAGGCTGTCGGTACGACAGCCCGACGGCAGCATCGTTCCGCATCCCGCTTATGGCGACCAGTTCAACGAGGAAGCCAACCCCGGCATCCCCGCCGAAGGCCGGCTGCGGATCACCTGGCGAGAGCACGAGCACGTGCTGCCCGACGGCCAGGCCGTACCGATGCGCTCGCCGGTGCTGCGCTTCGAGCAGCTCGCTTATGGTCCGATCGACCTCGGCACGCTGATGACGTCGATGCGCGTCGGCCAGCCGCTGATCGGCCAGGGCCTGCTCGACGCCGCCGTGCTGCCGCCGGGACCGCGCTTCGGCCATAAGGCCAACGTCGTCGACCTGCGCACGCAAGTGGCCGCCGCGTTCTCCGGCGACCTCGGCCTGACGACCTCGCTGTTCCCGGCACCGGCCTGCACCGCCGCGCAGACGGCCTGCCTGGACGCGCCTTCGGGCGGATCACCCGAGGTCGACGACGAACAACTGGATGACGTCGTCTTCTACCTGGCTCTGCTGGCGATCCCGCAGCGCCGCGATCGCGACGTCCCGCAGGTCGTGCGCGGCGAGCGCGCGTTCGAGCGCTTCGGCTGCGGGCAATGCCATCGCAGCGATCTGCAGACCGGCCGCGCGGCGCATACGCCGACGTTGCCGCCGGCGCGACTGCCCGCGTTCTCGGACCTGCAGCGGCACGACATGGGCGACGGGCTGGCCGACGGGCGTCCGGACGGTCCGGCCAACGGCCGCCAATGGCGTACGCCGCCGTTATGGGGGCTGGGGCTGACCGAGGTGGTCGGCGAAGAGGCCGGTTATCTTCATGACGGCCGCGCGCGCAGCCTGCTCGAAGCCGTGCTGTGGCACGACGGCGAAGCGCGCGCCGCGCGGCAGGCGTTCGAGGCTGCCGGGCGCGGCGAGCGCGACGCGCTGCTGCGCTTCCTGCGCTCGCTGTGACGCGCCGGGCCTCGGTGCGCCGGCCGGTCGGCGATCCGATCAGGCCCGGTGGAACCGGTGCGATGCCGGCCGAGAAGGCCTATTCGACTTCGCACTGGTTCCACCGTTTCCGGCACTGCGTCAGAGCTGCGCGTACACCGCCTTCATCTGCGTGTACAGCTCGATCGACTCCTTGCCGTACTCGCGGCCCCAGCCGGACTGCTTGTAGCCGCCGAACGGCATCGCCGGATCGAGCACGCCGTGCGTGTTGATCCACACGGTGCCGGCCTTGAGCATCGCCGCCATCTTGTGCGCCTTGCTCAGGTCGCGCGTCCAGACGCTGGCCGCCAGCCCATAAGGAGTGTCGTTGGCGACGCGCGCGAGTTCCTCGAGGTCGTCGACCGGCTGCGCGACCAGCACCGGACCGAAGATTTCTTCGCGCACGACGCGCATGCCTTCGTTGACGTCCAGCATCACCGTCGGTTCGACGAAGTAACCGCGATCGCCGATGCGTCCGCCGCCGGTAACGATGCGCGCGCCTTCGTCGCGGCCGGTCTTGATGTAGCCGGTCACGCGATCGAACTGCGTGCTCGACACCAGCGGCCCCATCTGCGCGTTCGGATCGCCGCCCGCCGCGACCTTGATGTTCTTGGCGACCTGGCTGACGCCGTCGACGACGCGATCGAACACCTTGCGATCGGCATACAGCCGCGAGCCGGCCACGCAGACCTGGCCGCTGTTGAAGAAGATCGCGTTGGCCGAACCGGCGATCGCCGCATCGATGTCGGCGTCGGCCAGCACGATGTTCGGCGACTTGCCGCCCAGCTCCAGCGACACCTTCTTCAGATTGCCCGACGCGGCCTGCACGATCAGCTTGCCGACCTCGGTCGAGCCGGTGAACGCGATCTTGTCGACGCCCGGATGCCCGGACAGCGCGGCGCCGGCCGTGTGGCCGTAGCCGGGGATGATGTTGATGACGCCTTCGGGCACGCCCGCCTCGATCATCAGTTCGCCCAGGCGCAGCGCGGTCAGCGGCGTCTCTTCGGCCGGCTTCAGGATCGACACGTTGCCGGTGGCCAGGCACGGCGCGACCTTCCACGACGCCATCAGCAGCGGGAAGTTCCACGGCACGACCTGCGCGCAGACGCCGACCGGCTCGCGCAGCGTGTACGCGTGCATCGACGGCAGGTTCGTCTGCGTCGTCGATCCTTCGAGCTTGTCGCACCAGCCCGCGTAGTAGCGGAACGACTGCGCGGCCAGCGCGACGTCGACGGCCAGCGCCAGCGACACCGGCTTGCCGTTGTCCAGCGATTCGAGCATCGCCAGCTCCTGCGCGTGATCGTCGATCAGTTCGCCGATCCGCCACAGGATCCGCGAGCGCGCGGCCGGCGGCAGCGCCGCCCATTTCGGAAACGCCGCGCGCGCGGCGGCCACGGCCAGATCGACGTCGGCCGCGTCGCCCTCGGCCACGCGCGCCAGCACTTCGCCGGTGGCCGGGTTGAAGACGTCGAAGGTCTTGCCGGACTGCGCCGGCTGCCAACGGCCATTGATCAGCAGCGGCCGCGGCGTCTGAGCCATGCGCTGCGCGATCGATTGCAGGTTCTCGGGGGCATTCATCGGGTGTCTCCTCTTGGGTGGGTACGGCGATGGCGGCGTCCAGAGCCGATCGGCCCGGCGCGGGCGAACGAAGCGTCGCTATGCTCTCGTCACTATAGCGGCAATGGTCCTGGGCGAATACCTCGACCCTGCTGCCGGCGCGGCGGCAGCAGGAGCCGTTCACACGGGGATCGAACCCATGCCGAGGGGTGAAGCCCCATTCGGCCAGCGCGTCCCTGATTCGATCGGCGCGCCCCTAGTGTCGTGAATCAGCGCGCGTCAGCAGCGAGGTCGTGACCACGGTGACGCTGCGCTCGCCGGAGCTGAGCAGCACCTGTCCGTCCTGGATCGTCGCCGACAGGCGCATCGTGCGTTCGGCCATGTCGGCCAGCGCCAGCGGACCGGGCACGTCGATCGAGACGACCGACAGCGACGCGATGCGCCGCATCGCCGCGGCGTTCTGCGACCACCACGCGTCGGCCTTGCGCCCGCCGTACGCGTAGACGTCGACCGCGACCGCTCGCCCGGCCGCCTTGCGCAGCACGCGCTCGTCGGGCAGGCCCACCTCGATCCATTGCTCGATCGCGCCGGTCAGGTCCCTGCGCCACAGGTCGGGTTCGTCACCGGTCGACAGGCCGGCACCGAAGGCCAGCGCCGGATCGGCGTTCAGCGCGAAGGCGATCAGCCGCATCATCATCCGCTCCTCGGTCTCGGACGGATGACGGGCCAGCGTCAGCAGGTGGTCGGCGTAGTAGGACCGATCGAGATCGGCGACCGACAGTTCGGCCTTGTAGACGGTCGCGCGCAATGCCATCGGAATCGGTCCCTCGTCACGCGCCGGTCAGGCCGCCCGCAAGCGGCGCGCCGCGCAGCCATCGGCGCTGGCGCAGCAGCAGCCACAGCGCGATCGCGCCGTTCAGCAGGTTCCACGCGATGCCGTTGATGAACGCCGCATGATAGGAACCGGTCAGGTCGAACACCTTGCCGCTGAGCCAGCCGCCCAGCGCCATGCCCAGCAGCGTCGCCATCAGCACGGTGCTGACGCGCGTGCCGGCTTCGCGGCCCGGAAAGAAGTCGCGCACGATGATCGCGTACGACGGCACGATCCCGCCCTGGAACAGGCCGAACAGCGCCGATGCCAGGTACAGCGCGAGCAGGCCGTCCGACGGCAGGAACATCAGCAGCGCGATGCCCTGCAGCACCGAGCCGAGCAGCAGCGTGCGCAGCCCGCCGATGCGGTCGCAGATCAAGCCCGATACCAGCCGGCTGACGATGCCGCAGGCCAGCATCAGCGACAGCATCTGCGCGCCGCGCGCCGGGCCGTAGCCGAGGTCGCCGCAGAACGCGACGATGTGCACCTGCGGCATCGACATCGCGACGCAGCAGGCGATGCCGGCGATGATCAGCAGCACGAACAGGCGATCGCGCGACATGCCCAGCGGACGTTCGAGCGCGGCCGGCGACGGCGCGGCGGCGGCCCCGTTCGCGGGCTGCGACGCGGCCGACAGCAGGGCCTCGGGCGGACGGCGGCGCAGCAGCAGCGACAGCGGCACCATCGTCACCAGGCAGAACACGCCGATCCCCGCGTACGTCTGGCGCCAGCCCACGGTCTCGACGTAGTGCTGGACGATCGGCGGCCAGACGGCCCCGGCCAGGTAGTTGCCGCTCGCGCAGATCGCGACGGCGATGCCGCGCAGGCGGCGGAACCAGAACGACACGTCGGTGACCAGCGGCCCGAACGTGCACGAGCTGCCGAGCGCGCCGATCAGCACGCCGTTGGCCAGCGCGAACTGCCAGATCGAACCGGACCAGGACGCGACGACACCGCCGACGCCGAGCATCATCGAACCGAACACCAGCGGCACGCCGACGCCGAACCGGTCGGCCAGCCGCCCCATCAGGATGCCGCCGACGCCGAAGCCCAGCAGCAGCATCGTGTACGGCAGCGACGCGCCCGAACGATCGATGCCGAAATCGGCCTGCACGGCCGGCAGCACGACGACGATCGCGTACATGCTGGCTCCGCCGATCGTCATCAACGCCAGTGCGATCGCCAGCCGCCACCACGCATAGCGGGAATCGAGCAGGGCCAGCGCGTCGTCGTCGCGCCGGGTGGGGTCGGTCATCGCGTCTCCAGGATCGGCGGGCCGGGCCGGGCCGCGTCCGGCGGCGCCCGCAAGCCGCACTATAACGGAGCGGCGGGCGGCGGCGTCATGCACCGTTCTTGGCTGGGTTTCGTTCAACCAACCTTGACGAAAGTGGCCGATTAACCAAAAGAAATAGACAATACAAACTGTGCATCCTTCGAAAGGACGGTGCGCCGGCGCCATGTGGTGCCTTGGAGAGACAACGATGACGGCTTCGCCTGCGAGCCCGCCCATGCCGCAGCGCTGGGCTGACAGCCTGCGCGTTTATCGATCCGCCGACGGCGCCGCGGCCGAGATCCGCGCGCGTCATCTGCAGGAGATGGTCGCGCTGACGCCGCTGGCGGTCGGCATCGGCCTGCTCGACGGCATGCTGCTGATCGCGGGACTCGGCGAATTCGGGCTGGCCAATGGTTCGCTGTGGTGGTTCGCGGCGCTGACCTCGTTGTCGATGCTGGTATTGGCGCGCTGGCGCCACCAGCGCAATCGGCGGACCGGGCGCGCATCGGTCAGGGCGATGCGCCGCGCGAGCCTGTATGCGACGATCTTCGCTCTGATCTGGTGCGTGCCGCCGCTGCTGTGGGTACCGATGGCCGACCCCTGGCAGCAGATGATGATCGCGCTGGTCACGCTGGGCGTGATCGGCGGCGGCGCGTACCTGCTGTCCAGCGTGCCGCGGGCGTCGTTGTCGCTGGTGGCGGTGCTCGGCACTGCCGCGACGGTGACGCTGCTGCTGTCGACCAACCCGCTGCGCGTCTGGCTGCTGGCGCTGCTGGCCACGTACCTGGTGGTCGTGACCGTCACGACGCTGTGGATGAGCGTCGTCGCGACCGCGAGGCTGGTGTCCGAACGCCGCGCGTCGCACCAGGAGCAGGTGGTCGGCCTGCTGCTGCGGGATTTCGAGACGCACTATCCGATCGCCCTGTGCGAGCTGGACCCTCGGGGCTGCCTGCGGCACGTGTCGGACAAACTCGCGTCGCTGCTGAGGATGCCGGTCGCCCAGCTCGACGGCCGGCCGCTGTCGAACCTGCTCGAACCGCCGGCCGGCGCGATCTGCAAGCCGCCCGGCCAGGCCGGCGAAACCCTGCCGCTCGCGCAGTGGTTCGCGCAGGGCCGGCCGTTCCGGGACGTCCTGCTGGTCCAGCACGCGCCCGCCGGGCCGCGCTGGTGGTCATTGACGGCGACGCCGGTGTTCGACGATGCCGGACACCTGCGCCATTGGCAGGGCGTCGTCGCCGACGTGACCGGCGAGCAGGTGGCGCAGGAGCGGCTCGAACGGCTCGCCCTCCACGATACGCTGACCGGCCTGCCGAACCGGCTGCAGCTTCGCGAACGCCTGACGGGCATCCTCGCGACGCCCGGCCGCCAGGCGGCGCTGCTGTGCCTGGACCTGGACAATTTCAAGACGATCAACGACTCGCTCGGCCACTCGGTCGGCGATGCCGTGCTGCAGGCGGTGGCCGAACGCCTGCGCGATACCGCGCGGCCGCAGGATCTGGTCGTCCGGCTCGGCGGCGACGAGTTCGCGGTCCTGCTCGACGAGCCGCTGGTCGGCGCCGACGCCTTCGCGCTCGCGCAGCGCCTGCTCGACACGCTCGACGCGCCTTGCGTGGCGCGCGGCCATTCGCTGCGGATGTCGGCCAGCGTCGGCGTGGCGCTGCTGCCCGAGCACGGCGCGCAGTTCGACGAAGCATTGGGCAATGCCGACCTCGCGCTGTACGCGGCCAAGGCGCAGGGCCGCACGCGCTGGGCGGCCTTCCAGCCGATGCTGGCCGAGCGCAACCATCGGCGCCGCAAGATCGAGCAGGGCCTGCGGCACGCGCTGACCCGCGACGAATTGAGCCTGGACTGGCAGTTGCAGGTCGACATCGATGACTGGTCGCTGGCCGGCGCCGAAGCCCTGCTGCGCTGGCAGCACACCGAGCTGGGCAGCGTCGGTCCCGACGAGTTCATTCCGGTGGCCGAGGAAAGCGGCCTGATCATCGAGCTGGGCCGGTGGGCGCTGCGCCAGGCCTGCCTGCAGGCCGTCGAACAGCTATCGCTGCGCAAGGTCTCGGTCAACGTATCGCCGGCGCAACTGATGAACGCCGATTTCGTGACCGTCGTGCGGCACGCGCTGGCCGAATCCGGACTGCAGCCGCAGCGGCTCGAGCTGGAGATCACCGAATCGCTGTTCCTGGACGCCTCGCCGACCGCGGTGCAGACGCTGCACGCGCTCAAACGCCTGGGCGTGGGCATCGCGCTGGACGACTTCGGCACCGGCTATTCGTCGCTGGCTTACCTGCGCCGCTTCCCGTTCGATACGCTGAAGATCGATCGCGGGTTCGTCGGCGAACTGTCGCAGCGCGGCGATGCGCTGGCGATCGTGCACACGATCATCGAGCTGGCGCGCAAGCTGGGCATGGACACGGTGGCCGAGGGAGTCGAGGAACCGGCGCAGCTCGAAGTGCTCGCGCGCGCCGGCTGCGGCGCGATGCAGGGTTACCTGGCTGCCCGGCCGATGCCGCTGCCGACGCTGACGGCCGAATGCCTGCGCTGGACGACGGCGGACCGCCCGCAGTTCTCGAACGCCTGACGGCGGCGGCGGCAGCGCCGCCGGACGCTAAGGTTTTCGGCCGTTGATCAACGCCATCAGGCCGGTGATGACGAACACGGCGACGGCGATGAAGAACAGGACCTTGGCGATCCCGACCGCGCTGGCGGCGATGCCGCCGAATCCGAAGATCCCGGCGATGATCGCGATGATGAAGAACGTAACCGCCCAACTCAACATGGCACCTCTCCGACAAATACGAGGACGGTCCATCGTCGCAGCCGGAGCGGAGTCGACCTATAAGCGGAACGCGGGAAGCGATGTCGGCAACGGCCTACTTACCACATCCGCCTGATCCGAGCGGCCAGGTCGGGCACCAGCGCCGCGCCGCGAGCCGGCGAATTCGACGCCGGCCCGGCACCACGGGCCGACGGGGTGCCGTCCACACCGGTCCGCGCCAGATGTTCGTCGACGCTCGCCCGCAGCGCCGCGGCCTGCTCGCGCCCCGGCCGGTCCAGGCACGCCATCACCGCCGGCGTCAGGAACCGGCTGCGCGCGCCGGTGACGTAGGTCGGCCCGTGGCGCGCCTGCTGCGTCACGTAGTAGCGCTGCGGCTCGATCAGTTCGAGCTGGTTGCGCGCGCGCGTCAGCGCCACGTACAGCAGCCGGCGCTCTTCTTCGATCGCCGACGGACGGCTGGTCGCGAACTCGTTCGGATAAGTGCCGTCGGCCACGTGCAGCAGATAGACCGAGTCCCACTCCTGCCCCTTGGCCGAGTGCACGGTCGACAGGATCAGGTAGTCCTCGTCGCGCAGCGCGGGCCCCGCCAGATCGCCGCTGGCCGACGGCGGGTCGAGCGTCAGCTCGGTCAGGAAGCGTTCGCGCGTGCCGAACTGCGTGGCCGCCGTCGCCAGCATGTCCAGGTCGGCCGCGCGCACGCCGGCGTCGTCGTAGCGCTGCATCAGGATCGGCTCGTACCAGGCGCGCACCGCGTCGACCTGCCCGGCCCCCCAGCGCGCGCCCGGAGCCGACAGCTCGATCAGCAGCGTGCGCAGCGCGGTGAACGCGGCGCGCGCGGGCGGCGGCGGCGAGTAATCGGCCAGCGTCCCGAAACCGCCGTCGCCCAGATGATCGAGGCAGCGCTGCGCGTTGACCGGCCCCATGCCGTCGAGCAGTTGCAGCGTGCGAAACGCCGCCAGCCCGTGACGCGGATTGTCGGCCCAGCGCAGCACGGCGAGCAGATCCTTGACGTGTGCGGCCTCGAGGAACTTGAGCCCGCCGTACTTGACGAACGGAATGTCGCGCCGCATCAGCTCGACCTCGAGCAGGTCGCTGTGGTGCGCGTTGCGGAACAGCACCGCCTGCTTGCGCAGCGCGATGCCGCACTCGCGGCGGCGCAGCACCTCGTCGGCGACGCGGCAGGCCTGCGCATGCTCGTCCAGCACCGTCACCAGCCGCGGGCGGGCACCGGCGCCGGCACCGGCACCGGCACCACCAGCACTACCGCCACTGCCACTGCCAACACCAACACCACCGGCACCCGCGTCGATGCCGGTCCGCGCGGGATCGGCGCCGCCGGACGCCCCGACCGACCGATGCGCGACCAGCGTCTTCGGATACTGTCGCGCCGCCTCGGCCAGCAGCGCGTTGGCCACGTCCAGCACCGGTTGCACCGAACGGTAGTTGATCGACAGCGTCACCCGGTGCGCGGGCGGATCGAATGCGTCCGGAAAACGCAGGATGTTGTCGACGTCGGCCGCGCGGAACGCGTAGATCGACTGCGCATCGTCGCCGACCACCGTCAGTCCGCGCCCGTCGGGCTTGAGCGCGTGCAGGATCCGCGCCTGCAGGCGATTGGTGTCCTGGTACTCGTCGACCAGCACGTGGTCGAAGCGCGCGCCGATCCGCGCGGCGATCGCCGGCTCGGCCATCGCCGCGTCCCACCACAGCAGCAGGTCGTCGTAGTCGAGCAGGCGCTGCTGCTGCTTGCGCTCCACGTAGCGGGCGAACAGCGCGCGCAGCGCGTCGGCCCAGTCCCTGCACCACGGAAACTGCTCGTCGAGCACCCGTTCGAGCGGATCGCCGCTGTTCACGCACAGCGAATAGATCGCCAGGCAGGTGTCCTTGCGCGGGAACCGCTTGTGCGTGACGGCCAGTCCCGACTGCTGGCGCACGATGTCCATCAGGTCGGCGCTGTCGCCGCGGTCGATGACGCCGAAGTCCGGCGCCAGCCCCAGTTCTTCCGCGTGCAGACGCAGCAGCCGCGCGCCGATCGAGTGGAAGGTGCCGGCCCACGGCAGCCGCAACGCCGCGTCGGGCGCCGCGGACGCGCCGCGCCGCGAGGCCAGCGCCTGCGCGACCAGACGGCCCGCCCGGTGCGCCATTTCCTGCGCGGCACGGCGGCTGAACGTCATCAGCAGGATCCGCTGCGGATCGACGCCCTGCACGACGAGGAACGCGACCCGGTGCGCGAGCGTCGACGTCTTGCCGGTACCGGCACCGGCGATCACCAGCAGCGGCCCGGCTTCGACACCGCGGCCGGCGAGCGGCCGTCCCCAGGTCGCCGCCTCGCGCTGGCGGACATTGAGCGCATCGAGCCAGGCGGCCGCCGCTCCGTCGGCGGGGCCGCTCGCCGCGGCCGGCACATCCTGCACGGCCGGCACATCCTGCGCGGCCTGCGCGTCCGGCACCTCCGGCGCGTCGGCCAGCGTCGACGCGCCCACCGTCACTGGAACGCCACCTCGGCGAAGCTGCGCAGCTTGCGGCTGTGCAGCCGTCCCAGGCTGTTGCTGCGCAGCAGCTCGATCGCGCGCATGCCGATCCGCAAGTGCTGGTCGACGCGCTCGTTGTAGAAACGGTTGGCCATGCCCGGCAGCTTGATCTCGCCGTGCAGCGGCTTGTCGGACACGCACAGCAGCGTGCCGTACGGCACGCGGAACCGGAAGCCGTTGGCCGCGATCGTCGCGCTCTCCATGTCCAGCGCGATCGCCCGGCTCTGGCTGAACCGGCGCACCGGCCCGTCCGGCGGCAGCAGCTCCCAGTTGCGGTTGTTGACCGAGGCGACGGTGCCGGTGCGCAGGATCCGCTTCAGTTCGAAACCCTGGAGCTGCGTGACCTCGGCCACCGCCGCTTCGAGCGCGACCTGCACCTCGGCCAGCGCCGGGATCGGCACCCACAGCGGCAGGTCTTCGTCGAGCACGTGGTCCTCGCGCACGTAGCCGTGCGCGAGCACGTAATCGCCCAGGCGCTGCGTGTTGCGCAGGCCCGCGCAATGGCCGAGCATCAGCCACGCGTGCGGCCGCAGCACCGCGATGTGATCGGTGATCGTCTTGGCGTTGGCCGGCCCGACGCCGATGTTGACCATCGTGATGCCGCTGCGGTCTGCGCGGACCAGATGGTAGGCGGGCATCTGCGGCATCCGCGCCAGCACCGTCGAGACGACGTCGTCGTCCGGCGACGGCGTGCCGGCCCGCCGCGTGACGCGATTGCCCGGCTCGACGAACGCGATGTAGCCGTCGTCCTCGCCGCCGTCCGCCTGCATCGGCCGGGTCATCAGTTCGCGCCCCAGCCGGACGAACTCGTCGATGTAGAACTGGTAGTTCGTGAACAGCACGAAGTTCTGGAAGAACGTCGGCGACGTGCCCGTGTAGTGGCGCAGCCGGTGCAGCGAATAGTCGATCCTCGGCCCGGTGAACAGCGACAGCGGCCAGGCCTGGCCCGGCCCCGGCTCGTGCGTGCCGTTGGCGATGCCGTCGTCCATCGCTTCCAGGTCGGGCAGGTCGAACAGATCGCGCATCGACACCAGCCGCGCCGGATCGAGATCGGCATCGAAGCTCTCGTGCTCGGCGAACGAGAAATGCACGGGGATCGGCTGATCGCTGACGCCGATCTGCAGCGACACGCCGTGATTGCGCAGCAGCAGGCGGAACTGCTCGCGATAGTAGTCGCCGTACAGCTCGGTGCGGGTCAGCGTCGTCTCATAAGTGCCGGGCCCTTCGACGAACCCGTAGGACAGCCGCGAATCGGGCCGCACGACCGAATCGACTTGCAGGCGCACGTACGGGTAACAGGCCCGCACGCGCGAGCCGAACGCATCGCCGCGCATGAACCGGTGCGCGGCCTCGCGCAGCCAGGCGATCTGGCTCGCATAGATCGCACGAGCATAGTCGATCGCCTGTGACGGGTCGGTGAACGACCTGGGTTCGAAGCGGGGCGGATGATCGTCGGAACCGGCGGCGCTGGCGGGATTCGCGGAGGAGGTCGGGCTCGAATCCGGACGCATGGAAGTCCTGTTGTAAAGTGGACGCGGGTTGAGCCGATTCTACGACGAAGCCCCGCGTCCGCCGCCGGCGTTGCGATCGCGCATCGCTTCGCCCGGGCCGGCGTGCCCCGGAGATCCCCGCATGCAACACACATCCCCGTCCTCCGATTGGCCCCGCATCGCCATTCATGGCGCCGGTGCGGTCGGCTGCTACTACGGCGCCCTGCTGGCCGAGGCCGGCGCGCCGGTCACGCTGATCGCGCGCCCCGAACGCGCCCGCGCGATCGCCGAGAACGGCCTGCTGTTCGACAGCGCCGGCCGGCAGCGGCGCATCCCGATCGCCGCCACCGCCGATCCCGAGGCGGCGCGCGACGCCCGGCTCGTACTGTTCTGCGTGAAGTCGCAGGACACCGAAGCCAGCGCGGCGCTGCTGGCGCCGTTGCTGGCCGACGAGGCGGTCGTCGTCAGCCTGCAGAACGGCGTCGGCAACGCGCAGTCGCTGCGCGACGCCGGCATCGACGCGATGGCCTCGGTCGTCTACGTCGCGGCCTCGATGCCCGCGCCCGACCATCTGCTGCACGCGGGCCGCGGCGATCTCGTGCTCGGCGAGATCGCCGGGCCGCTGCCCGGCGTCGCCCGCCGGCCGGACCGCGTCGCCTGGGTCGCCGAACTGTGCGAACGGGCCGGCATCGGCTGCGCGACGCCGCCGGACGTGCGCGTCGAACTGTGGACGAAGCTGATCATCAACTGCTGCTACAACGCGATCTCGGCGCTGGGCCGCGCGCGCTACGGCCAGATGCTGGCCTTGCCGCCGGTGCGCGAACTGATGCGCGGCGTCGTCGCCGAGTGCGAGACGATCGCGCGGGCCGACGGCATCGCGCTGCCCGACACCGAGGCGCTGTACGTGATGGCCGACAAGGTCGGCGAAGCGATGACGCAGGCGACGTCGTCGACGTCGCAGGACCTCGAACGCGGCCGCAACACCGAGATCGATGCGCTGAACGGCTACGTCTGCCGGCGCGGCGCCGCGCTCGGCATCGCCACGCCGCTGAACAACGCGCTGTTCGCGCTGGTCAAGCTGCTGGAGCTGCGGTTGCCGGCGCGATAACGCACGGTCAGAACGGCGCCTCTTCCATCGCCGGCGCCGCGTTCCCGTCGTCCGACCGCACCGCCTCCGGCGGCCGTGCGCCGGGCGACGACTCGGGCGCGCTCCCCGCAGCCGCCCCCGGTCCATTGGGCGCCTCGCCACCGAGCGCCTCGACGACGTCCGGAATCATCCGGCTCAGCTCGCCGGTGGCGATCGCCACGTCGGCATCGAAGCCCTCCTCGCCGGCGACGCCCGCATCGTCGAACACGCCTTCGAGGAACGACACCTTGCGAGGCTGCATCTGCTCGTTGAGCACGAACGAGACGCGGTCGTTCCACGTCATCGCCAGCCGCGTCGGCTGCTTGCCCTGCTCGATGTGGCCGCGGATCTCGTCGATGTCGAGCGCGTGGCGCGAATAGCGGACGACGGCCTTGGTGTCGTCGGTAGCCTTCAGCTCGCATTCGCGGTCGATCGAGAACCCGGACGGCGCCTGCTGGCTGACCAGCCACGAGGCCATGCACGCGGCCGGCGATTCGCGCGTGGCCAGCGGCACGATCGCCAGCCCCGGCAGCAGCTTCAGCAGACTGGTCACGACGTCGTCGATCGTCGACTGGCTGGTGGCGTCGAGCATCAGCAGGCCGGCGCGCCGGTCGATCCAGACGGTGACCGTCGCCAGCTTGCTGAACGCCATCGGCAGCAGCTCGAGCGTGATCGCTTCCTTCAGCTCGCGCGATTCCTTCTTGCCGGGGCGGCGGCCCGATTCGGCTTCGATCTGCGCGCGGCGCTCGTCGAGCTTGCGGTTGACGACGCTGCCGGGCACGACCTTGGTCTCGATCCGGAAGCGCAGGATCCAGTGTCCGTCGATGCCCTCGGCCAGCGCGGCGCCCGGCTCGCCGCGCGGCTCGACCCAGCCGAAGGACTTGGCCTGCGTGGCGCCGCAGGGTTCGAAGCGAGCGGTTTCCAGCCGATCCGAAACGGTTTGCAGCGAATCGTCCCAGCCTGGACCGATCCGATAGACGAGCAGATTCTTGAACACGAGCGGATTCCTGGACGAGCGGAGGGCCTGGGCGCCGGCTCGCTTGCGCGGCCGGAGCGGGCCGCAAGTGTACAAGAACGGCAGGGGCCGCCTCGTGCGGCCGCGCTGCCTTGGCCGCGCTACGGGGATTCCGCTACGGGGATTTCGCGCCGGCGATCACCTGCTCGACGCCCAGCCGCCGCAGCGTGTCGACGTCGAACGTGCCGTTCGGCGTCAACCCGTTGTCGCGCTGGAAGTCCGTCAGTCCCTGGCGGGTGGCCGGGCCGAGCCGGCCGTCCGGATCGCCGACCGGGTAGCCGTAGTCGTTCAGCAACTGCTGGGCGACGCGAACCGTCGCCGGCGGCAGCGAGTACAGCACGACGCCGAGCACCCGCGCATCGCCGGTCACCGCGGCGACGCGACGCGACGCGTCGAAACGGACCGAGAACTCGCCGGTGCGGTCGATCCAGTACTTCCAGACCGGCGCGGTCAGCGACGGCGTGTAGCGGGCCACCGGGTAGCCGAGGGCGATCGCGGTCTCGGCCTCGGTCATGCCGGGTATCACCCGCGACTGGCGGATCGCGTCCTGGACGAAGAAGCCGGCGGCCGCGATCCGGGTGCGCGGATCGGTCCGGACGATGTAGCGGGCGCTGAACTGCCGGTCGTCGAGGTCGCGGCTGTAGTCGTTGCCGAGCCAGACGACGCGCGAGCCCATCTGCAGTCCGACCGAATAACGTCCCCATTCGGTGCCGCGCACCGGCGTGCCGGCGCGGATCACCTGGCTGCCGTCTTGCCGGTAGTTGATGTCGCTGATCCAGTCGCGGTCGACGCGAAGATTGCAGCACAGGAAGCCGGACGGCAGCGGCGCCTGGGCGCGGGCCGCGTGCGGCGCGAAGCCGATGGCGAGGACGGCCGTCATCAGCATGGCGAAGACGGCCGGAGCGAAGACAGCCGGGGCGAAAGCGGCCGCAGCGCAGGCAGTCGGAGCGCAGGCGGCCGGGCAGGTCGGGGACGGCGGGGCGGACATGGCCGAAGTATCGCCAATCCCGGGTCGCCGATCCACCGGCCGCGTCCCGTTTCCCGAACGCGGCGCCGGCCGCCGGCCGCTCAATCGTTCTTCAACTGCGGAATCTCGCTGCCGGTCCCCGGCGCCAGCAGCCCGGTCTGCACGTAGGTGGTCAGCTTCGCGCGGGTATCGGTGATGTCGAGGTTGCGCATCGTCAACTGGCCGATGCGATCGGCCGGCGAGAACACCGACTCGCCCTTTTCCATCGTCAGGCGCTCGGGCTGGTAGGTCAGGTTCGGGCTTTCGGTGTTCAGGAGCGAGTAGTCGTTGCCGCGGCGCAGCTCGAGCGTGACCTCGCCGGTGACGGCGCGGGCGACCCAGCGCTGCGCGGTCTCGCGCAGCATGATCGCCTGCGGGTCGAACCAGCGGCCCTGGTACAGCAGCCGGCCGAGCTTCAGGCCGTTGATCCGGTACTGCTCGATCGTGTCCTCGTTGTGGATGCCGGTGACCAGGCGCTCGTACGCGATGAACAGCAGCGCCATGCCCGGCGCCTCGTAGATGCCGCGGCTCTTCGCTTCGATGATCCGGTTCTCGATCTGGTCGCTCATGCCCAGGCCGTGGCGGCCGCCGATCTCGTTGGCGCGCAGCATCAGTTGCACCGGATCGTCGAAGGTCTCGCCGTTCAACGCGACCGGCACGCCTTCGTCGAAGCGCACGCGGACCTCCTCGGCCTGGACCTTGCAGTCCTCGCGCCAGAACGGCACGCCCATGATCGGATTGACGATGCGGATGCCGCTGTCCAGGCGCTCGAGGTCCTTGGCCTCGTGGGTCGCGCCCAGCAGGTTCGAATCGGTCGAATAGGCCTTCTCGGCCGACATCTTGTATGCGAAGCCGGCAGCCTGCATGAACGCCGACATCTCGGCGCGGCCGCCGAGTTCGTCGATGAACGCCTGGTCCAGCCACGGCTTGTAGATCTTCAGCGACGGGTTGGTCAGCAGGCCGTAGCGGTAGAAGCGCTCGATGTCGTTGCCCTTGAACGTGCTGCCGTCGCCCCAGATGCCGACGCCGTCGTCCTTCATCGCGGCGACCAGCATCGTGCCGGTGACGGCGCGGCCGATCGGCGTCGTGTTGAAGTAGGTGACGCCGGCCGTACTGATGTGGAACGCGCCGGCCTGGATCGCGGCGATGCCCTCGGCCACGAGCTGCGGCCGGCACTCGATCAGCCGGGCGTTCTCGGCGCCGTATTCCATCGCCTTGCGCGGGATCTCGTCGTAGTCGGCCTCGTCGGGCTGGCCCAGGTTGGCCGTGTACGCGTACGGGATCGCGCCCTTCTTGCGCATCCAGTGCAGGGCCGCGCTGGTGTCGAGGCCGCCGGAGAAGGCGATGCCGACCTTCTGGCCGACGGGCAGGGACTGGAGAATGGTGGAACCCATGGCGGGCAGGACCTCGAATGATTCGCGTGGACGGATGGGCCCGGCGTCGGGCTGTCGCGGGTCGCGCGCCCGCGCGGCACTGCATTGTAGCGGCGCCGGGGATGCACGGATCGATCGGCATTGGACCTGCTGGCGCCAGGGAAGCGATCGTCGATCGCCGGGACGGGCACTAGAATGTCGGACCGAAGGCCTCCTACGCCCCCGATCTTGCGATCCGCCCCCTTCTTCTCGCCGCGTCTTCGTGCCTGGCGCGGCCGTGCGGCGCGCCTCGCGCCGGCGCTCGCGGGGATCGCGCTGCTGGCCGCCTGCAGCGCGCAGCGCGGCCTGCTGGCCACCGTCGGCCCCGACTATGCGGAGCCGCCGTCGCCGGCCGCCGAACGCTGGCAGGCGCCGATGCCGCACGACGCCGATCTCGCGCAGATGTCGCGCTGGTGGCAGCGCTTCGACGATCCGCTGCTGGTGCGCCTGATCGACGCCGCGCAGGCGCAAAGCCCGACGATCGCGCAGGCGGCGGCGCGGATCGAACGCGCGCGCGCCGACGCGGTGGCGGCCGACGGTGCCGGCCTGCCCGCGCTGGACCTGCAGGCGGCCGCCAGCCGCTCGACCTTCACGTTCGCGGGGCCGACGCTGCGGCGCGACCAGGCGACGCTGGGCCTGAACACGACCTGGGAGCTCGACCTGTTCGGCGGCCTGGCGCGCCAGCGCGAGGCGGCATCAGCGACGCTGCAATCGTCGCAGGCGGCCTGGCACGATGCGCGCGTCTCGGTGGCCGCCGAGACGGCCAACGCCTATCTCGATCACCGCGCCTGCGAGCAGCAGTTGACGATCGTTCGCGACGACGCGGCCTCGCGCGGCGAATCGCTGCGGCTGGCGCGCATCGCCGGCGACGCGGGCTTCCAGTCGCCGGCCAACGTCGCGCTGTCGCGCGCGGTGGCGGCCGAAGGCAACGCGACGCTCGAGCAGCGGCGCGCGCAATGCGAGGTCTCGGTCAAGATGCTGGTCGCGCTGACCGGCATCGACGAGCCGACGCTGCGCGAATGGCTGGGCGACGAAGGGTCGCGCGCCGGCCGGCTACCCGCGCCGGCGCGGTTCGCGATCGACGCGCTGCCCGCGCGCGTGCTGCGCCAGCGCCCCGACGTGGCCGCCGCCGAACGCGACCTGGCCGCCGCCAGCGCCAACGTCGGCGTGGCCGAAGCGCAGCGCTATCCGGCGCTGAGCCTGACCGGCAACATCACGCCGACGCGGATGCGCTTCGACGGCGAACCGTTCACGAACATCCGCACCTGGTCGATCGGCCCGAACCTGTCGCTGCCGCTGTTCGACGGCGGCCGGCGCAAGGCCGACGTCGCCGCGCAGCAGGCCGCTTATGACGCGCAGGCGGCCGCGTTTCGCGCCAAGGTGCGCACGGCGGCGCGCGAGGTCGAAGAGGCGCTGGTGCGCGTGACCAGCACCGCCCGGCGGCTGCCCGATGCCGAGGAAGCGGCGCGCGGTTATCGCGAGAGCTTCGAGGCGGCGCAGGTGCGCCAGCGCGCCGGCCTGGGCAGCCTGATCGAAGCCGAAGAGGCCCGGCGCACTGCGCTGGGCGCCGAACTGGCGGTCGCCGCGCTGCGCCAGGAGCAGGTCGGCGCGTGGATCGCGCTGTATCGCGCCGCCGGCGGCGGCTGGAACGAACCGGTCGAGCGCGGCGACGCCGCCGCCCCGGCCACGATGGACCGATCGACGAACCGATGACGACCTCCTCCCTGCCCGCCTCGCGACGATCGCGCGGCCTGCCGATACTGGTGCTGGTCGGCGCGCTGCTGATCGGCGCCATGTTCGCCTGGCGCGCGGCGCCGCCCGCCGCCGCGCAGGACCGCAGCGGTGCTGGTGCTGGTGCTGGTGCTGGTGCTGGTGCTGGTGCCGGTGCCGGTGCCGGTGCTGGCGCTGGCGCTGGCGCTGGCGCTGGTGCCGGTGTGAGTACCGCTACCGGTGCTGGTGCTGGAGCCGCCGGCGCCCCTCACGCGTCCGGCGCCTCGCCGACGACGCGTCCGTCGCTGAGCGTGACCGCCGTGCAGCCGCGCCGCGCGTCGCTGCCGATGCGGCTGGCCGCCAACGGCTCGGTCGCCGCCTGGCAGGAGGCCATCGTCGGCGCCGAGATCGGCGGCCTGCGGCTGGCCCGGATCGACGTCGACGTCGGCAGCGTCGTGCGCAAGGGACAGGTGCTCGCCGAGTTCGCGCGCGAAGCGATCGAGGCCGACATCGCCCAGGGCCGCGCGGCGCTGGCCGAGGCCGAAGCGACGCTGGCCGACTCGCAGGCCAACGCGGCGCGCGCGCGGCAGATCGCCGACACCGGCGCGCTCAGCAGCCAGCAGGTCGCGCAGTATCAGACCGCGGCCGCGACCGCGCAGGCCCGCGTCGCGTCGGCGCGCGCCGCGCTCGACGCGCAGCGCCTGCGCCTCAAGTACACGCGGGTCGTGGCCAGCGACGACGGCGTGATCTCGTCGCGCACCGCCACGCTGGGCGCGGTGGCCGGCGTCGGCCAGGAACTGTTCAGGCTGATCCGGCAGAGCCGCCTCGAATGGCGCGGCGAACTGGTCGCCGACGAGCTGCCCCGGCTGAAGGTCGGCCAGGCCGCGATCGTCACCGCGCACGGCCTGCCGCCGGTGACCGGCCGGATCCGGATGATCGCGCCGACCGTCGACCCGGCCAGCCGCAACGCGCTCGTCTACGTCGACCTGCCGGTCACCGCCGCCGACGGCGGCCCCAACGCGCTGCGCGCCGGCATGTTCGCGCGCGGCGAGTTCGAGCTGGGCGAGTCGAGCGCGCTGACGCTACCCCAGAGCGCGATCACGCTGCGCGACGGCTTCAGCTATGCGTTCCGCCTCGGACCGGCCGACAACGGCGTGGCGCGCGTGGCCGAGGTGCGCGTGCAGCCGGGCCGGCGCGTCGACGGACAGGTCGAGGTGCTGTCGGGACTGGGCGCCGACGACCGCGTGGTCGCCAGCGGCGCGTCGTTCCTGGCCGACGGCGACCTCGTTCGCATCGTGCAGCCCTGAGAACCCGAGGCCTCGACGATGAACATCTCGGCCTGGTGCATCCGCAACCCGACGCCCGCGATCGTGCTGTTCGTGCTGCTCACGTTCGGCGGGCTGCTGGGCTTCCGGGCGATGAAGGTGCAGAACTTCCCGGACCTGGACCTGCCGACGATCACGGTCACGGTGTCGCTGCCCGGCGCCTCGCCGGCGCAGCTCGAGACCGACGTCGTGCGCAAGATCGAGAACGCGGTCGCCACGGTCCAGGGGCTCAAGCACATCACCAGCAAGATCCAGGACGGCACGGCCACGTCGACGATCGAGTTCCGTCTCGAGAAGCCCGTGCAGGAAGCCCTCGACGACGTGCGCTCGGCCGTCTCGCGCGTGCGCGCCGACATGCCGGCCGACCTGCGCGACCCGATCGTCACCAAGCTCGACCTGGCCGCCTCGCCGGTGCTGGCGTTCACGATCGCGTCGGACGCGATGGACGACGAGGCGCTGTCATGGTTCGTCGACGACGCGCTGACCAAGCGGCTGCTGACGGTCAAGGGCGTCGGCCAGGTCATGCGAGTCGGCGGAGTCGCGCGCGAGATCACCGTCGCGCTGGACCCGGACCGCCTGCTGGCGCTGGGCCTGTCGGCCGCCGACGTCTCGCGCCAGCTCCGCCAGATCCAGCAGGAATCGGCCGGCGGCCGCACCGACCTGGGCCACGCCGAGCAATCGATCCGCACGCTGGGCACCGTGCGCACGGCCGGCGAACTGGCGGCGATCGAACTGACGACGGCCGACGGCCGCCGCCTGCGGCTCGACCGGATCGCCCGGGTCAGCGACTCGGTGGCCGAACGGCGCGCGCTGGCGCTGCTCGACGGCAAGCCGGTGGTCGGCTTCGAGATCACCCGCAGCCGCGGCGCCGGCGAGCTGGAGGTCGGCGACGGCGTGCGGCGGGTACTCGACGAATTGCTCGCGCAGCGGCCCGACCTGCACATGACCGAGGCGTTCAACTTCGTCGAGCCGGTGCGCGAGGAATACGACGGCTCGATGGCGCTGCTGTACGAAGGCGCGCTGCTGGCCGTGATCGTCGTCTGGCTGTTCCTGCGCGACTGGCGCGCGACCTTCGTATCGGCCGTCGCGCTGCCGCTGTCGGTGATCCCCGCGTTCCTCGGCATGTACGCGCTGGGCTTCTCGATCAACGTCGTCACGCTGCTGGCGCTGTCGCTGGTCGTCGGCATCCTCGTCGACGACGCGATCGTCGAGGTCGAGAACATCGTTCGCCATCTGCGGATGGGCAAGACGCCTTACCAGGCGGCGATGGAGGCCGCCGACGAGATCGGCCTGGCCGTCGTCGCGACGACGTTCACGCTGATCGCCGTGTTCCTGCCGACCGCGTTCATGAGCGGCATCGCCGGCCGTTTCTTCAAGCAGTTCGGCCTGACCGCGGTGTTCGCGGTGTTCGCGTCGCTGGTCGTCGCGCGGATGCTGACGCCGATGATGTGCGCTTACCTGCTGAAGGCGGCCGACGGACACGAGCCCCGCGACGGCCGCGTGATGCGCGCCTACCTGCGAACGGCCGGCTGGTGCCTGCGGCACCGGATCGTCACGACCGGCGCCGCGCTGGCGTTCTTCGCCGCGTCGATCGCGCTGGTGCCGCTGCTGCCGACCGGCTTCATCCCGGCCGACGACCTGTCGCAGACCCAGGTGTTCGTCGAACTGCCGCCCGGCTCGACGCTGGAGCAGACCCGCGACGCGGCCGAACACGCCCGCCGGCTGGTCGCCGGGGTCGAACACGTCAGCAGCGTCTACACGACGATCGGCGGCGGCACCGCGGGCGCCGATCCGTTCGCGCTGGGCGGCGCCGGCGAGGTGCGCAAGGCGACGCTGACGATCCTGCTGACGCCGCGAACCGAGCGCCCCGAGCGCAAGCAGGTGATCGAATCGCGGATCCGCGACGTGCTGGCGCAGGTACCCGGCGTGCGGACCAAGGTCGGCCTCGGCGGCTCCGGCGAGAAATACATCCTGGTGCTCAGCGGTGACGATCCCCAGGCCCTGAGTACGGCCGCGCGCGCCGTCGAACGCGACCTGCGCACGATTCCGGGCCTGGGCAACATCGCGTCGAGCGCCGCGCTGATCCGACCCGAGATCGCCGTGCGGCCGGATTTCGCGCGCGCCGCCGATCTGGGCGTGACCACGGCCGCGATCGGCGAGACGCTGCGGATCGCGACGATCGGCGATTACGACGTCGCGCTGCCCAAGCTGAACCTGTCGCAGCGCCAGGTGCCGATCCTCGTGCGGCTCGACGAGCGCGCGCGCCAGGACCTGTCGCTGATCGAACGGCTGCCGGTACCGAGCAGCCGCCCCGGCGTCGGTGCGGTGATGCTCGGCCAGGTCGCCTCGCTCGAGTACTCGAGCGGGCCCGCGGTCATCGATCGCTATGACCGGGCGCGCAACATCAACTTCGAGATCGAGCTGCAGGGCGCGCCGCTGGGCGACGTCACGGCCGCCGTGCAGAAGCTGCCGAGCATCACCGGCCTGCCCGCGTCGGTGCGGCAGGTCGAGATCGGCGATGCCGAGGTCATGGGCGAGCTGTTCGCCAGCTTCGGCATGGCGATGCTGACCGGCGTGCTGTGCATCTTCCTGGTGCTGGTGCTGCTGTTCAAGGATGTGTTCCAGCCGATCACGATCCTGGCCGCGCTGCCGCTGTCGCTGGGCGGCGCGTTCGTCGGCCTGCTGATCGCCGGCAAGAGCTTCTCGATGCCGTCGCTGATCGGCCTGATCATGCTGATGGGCATCGCCACGAAGAACTCGATCCTGCTGGTCGAATACGCGATCGTCGCGCGCCGCGACCACGGCCTGAGCCGTTTCGACGCGCTGATCGACGCCTGCCACAAGCGCGCGCGCCCGATCGTCATGACGACGATCGCGATGGGCGCCGGCATGCTGCCGATCGCGATCGGCCGCGGCGTCGCCGACCCGTCGTTCCGCAGCCCGATGGCGATCGCGGTGATCGGCGGACTGATCACGTCGACGTTCCTTAGTCTGCTGGTGATCCCGGTGGTGTTCACCTGGCTCGACGACACCGAGCATGGACTGGGGCGGATCTGGCGGCGCGTGACGCGGCGTGGGGGCAAGGCCGGCGCGACGGGTTGAGACGCTGCCGTCGACATCATTCCGCGGCCGCGAGCTGCTGCGCCGGCGCAGCATTCATCGCATTCGTCATCGCATTGCGCGCAGCGGTCGTGCTTATCGATGAGGCAAGCCCTTCCAACCCCATCGATCGGATCGTCGACGGATCCGGTCTGCCTGCGTCGCGTGACGCGACGCGCGGCACGAAGCGAGTCGAGGCAGGTGGCGAGGGCCGGTTCGGTTTCCGGCCCCTCCCCCGAATCAAGCCAGCCGCAACCGCCCCGCGTGCAGGAAGCAGGTCCTGTCGAACAACGCCAGGTCCAGCGGATTCGGCAGCCGGACGTCGTCCCGATCGGGAAGCGGCTTGGCGATCGAATCGTATCGTCGATCGATCTGCGACAGACAGACGATGATGACGCCGCGGGCCTTCGCGAAAGCCCTGAGCGCCGCGACCTGCGTCGACAGGTCCGGCTTGTCGCGTCGCTGATCGAGGATCTGCAGATAATCGATGACGACGATCGTCCCGGCCGGTTCGTCCGCCAGCCGATCGATGACATAAGGAGCGCCGACGTCGTCCGAGTCGTCGAAACGGATGCGATCCGTGCCGTCCGGCCACGCCGTTTCACCGACGGCCCGCAGATGGGCGATGAAATCGCCGACGGTCTCTTCGAGCGTGAAGAACCGGCCACGCCCGCCGCGCCTGGCGGCTTCGACGATCAGTTCGACACCCAGCAGCGTCTTGCCCTGCCCGCGACGCGCCCCCAGCAGCACGACGTCGCCCGGGCGCAGGCGCTCGAAGATCCTGGCCGCCGGCCTTGCGGCGGCCCACCGCGAAACGAGCAGGCTCCAGCTCGCATGGCCCTCGCGCCGGGCCACGCGATCGAGCGCCGCGTGCAACGGAATGCGCTGATCGCGCGCCATCGCCTTCGCCTGGCGCTTCAGATGATGGATGGGTGCGGAAAGAACGGGAACGGACGATTTCATCGCGAACGACCTCCTGTCACGAGCACTGTTCGCGGTCCCTCCTTGCGCTTGCGGCCCGGGCAGTCGGTTCGCCGATGGAGACGACCCGGTCAGAGCGATGACTTTCCCGACGGAGGGGGGAGGCGTGGGCCGCGCCTGCGACGATGATGTCGCGCGGCCTGGCGTGCTGTCAATGCCCGGCCTTCCCCCGCCCGTGCGGCAGATGCCGCCAGAACACCGCCGCCGCCGCGAACCCGAGCCCG
This sequence comes from Burkholderiaceae bacterium, assembly GCA_047601745.1. GTDB lineage: Bacteria > Pseudomonadota > Gammaproteobacteria > Burkholderiales > Burkholderiaceae_E > JAKPAM01. Next base: position 987,458 of record JASGIS010000001.1, read on the forward strand.
CCGATCGCCGCGATCCCCGCGCCCAGCGACGCCAGCGCGGTGATGCTCGACAACAGCAGCGGCCCCAGGCTGCTGCCGGTGTCGGCCATCATCCGCCAGATGCCGAGGAAGCGCGTGCGGTTGTCGCGCGGCGCGGCGTCGGCGCCCATCGTCATCACGATGCCCGAGCCGATGCCGTTGGCCAGTCCGAGCAACATCGCGACGAGCAGGAAACTCGTGAAGCCGGTCGTCAGCGGCGTCAGCAGGAACGCGCAGCCCATCAGCAGCGTGCACGGCAACGCGATCCACACGCGGCCGAAGCGGTCCATGACCTTGCCGGCCGGGTAGAACACCGTCATGTCGACCATCGCCGCCAACCCGTAGATCAACGACGCCGACGCGGCCGACAGCCCGAGCGCGTCGCTCCATAGCGGCACGACGACCTGGCGCGACGCGCGCATCGCGGCAACCATCACGACGCCGATGCCCAGCGTCCGGTAGACGTGCGCATGGCTGCGCAGCACCGCGCGGAAAGACGACGGCGAGGGCACGAGGCTCGCCGTGGAACCCGCCGCCGGCGTGCCTGCAGCCGATCCGCTCACCGATCCGCTCACCGATCCGCCTACCGATCCGGTCGCCGATCCCCCCGCCGACCCGGTCACCGGTCCACCCGCCGACCCGCCCGCCTGCGCCGCCGGCTGCTCCGGCACGTCCGGCAGTTCCGGCAGCCGCCACACGATGACGATCAGCACGAGCAGCGCCAGCATCGCCGCGCCATAAGCGCCGTGCAGGCCGAACCGATGGATCAGCGCGGCGCCGGCGAACGGTCCGATGAACACGCCGATCCGCATCGACCCGGCCAGCGTCGACAGCGCACGCGCGCGCATCGTGAACGGCACCGTGTTGATCAGCCAGGTCTGGCGCGCCAGCGAGAACACCGCGCTGGCCATGCCGAACAGCCAGACGCCGACCGCCATCAGGCCGACACGCGTCGACAGCGCGCACAGCAGGTAGCCGATCATCGCGATGGCGGCGGCCGCGAGCATCGCGCGGCGCTCGCCGATCCGCGCGGTCATCGCCGCCGCCGGCACGTTGCTGACCAGCGCGCCGATGCCGGCCAGCGCGGCGATGAAGCCGGCGACGGCCGGCGTGGTGCCCAGCTCCAGCGCGCTGAGCGCCACCACCGGCAGCACCGCGCCGTCGGCGATCCCGTACAGCATCGATGGCGCGAACGCGGGAACGGCGATCTGGCGCAGGTTGAATTCGGCGGGGTTCGTCATCGAACGATCATCACGAGTGGACGGGCGGGCCATCGACGAGGCCCGGGCGAGGCAGGACGATCAGACGTCGAGCGGATAACCGAGATCGACGTCGCAGCCGGCCTGCCCGCCGCGCACCCCGAAGTTCTCGGGCGGCAGCTCGACCAGGCGGACCAGCACGCAGACCGGCGGAATGCCGAACGCCGACAGGCGCTCGACCAGCAGCCGATGCAGCCGGCGCTTGGCCTCGATCGACCGCCCGGCCATCACGTAGATCGTCACATTGGTCAGCCGGTCGGGATCCGGGCAGTCGGTGCGGCCGATGAACCGGTGCGGCGGATGCTCGACCAGCGTCGCATTGCGATGGACGGGCGACACGCGCAGGGCCTCGACGACCGCGTCGTACGCGGCTTCGAGCAGCGCGACCTGGACCGGCTCGGGATAGGGGTGGCGGACTTCGATGACGACGCTGGGCATGCACGGATTGCGCGCGGACGCGCGAGACGAACGCTCCGCGCGCAAGGATACTCGCGCCGGCGGCGTCCCGCCGGCACCTCCCCGCCGTCCGTGCGGCGCGGCGTAGCGGCCGGCGACCCGGCGCCCGGCTGCCCCGGCAAGCGATCGACGATAATGGCGGACGCCCACCCCGCCCCCCGTTTCGCCATGTCCGATCGCTTCGCCTCCGTTCCCGCCCGCCCGATCGCCGCGCACGATGGCGCCCCGTCGATCCAGCAGGTCGGCGACGTCGTTCGCCTGACGCTGAACCGCCCCGCCCAGCACAACCGGCTCGATCCGGCCGACATCGACGCGATGCAGCGCTGGTTCGACGAGATCGCCGGTGACCGCTCGGTGCGCGCGCTGGTGATCACCGGCAGCGGCCCGCGCACCTTCAGTTCGGGCTACACGCTGCAGGCGATCCTCGACGAACTCGATGCGCGCTTCGAGAACATGCTGAACACGCTCGAGAACCTGCCGCTGACGACGATCGCCGCGATCAACGGCGGCGTCTACGGCGGCGCGACCGACCTGGCGCTGTGCTGCGATCTGCGGATCGGCGTGCACGGCACGCGCATGTTCATGCCGGCGGCCCGCTTCGGCCTGCACTACTACCCCGACGGCATCCGCCGCTACCTGAGCCGCCTGGGACTCACGGCCGCCAAGAAGCTGTTCCTGACGGCGATGACGATCGAGCAGGACGAGATGCTGCGGATCGGCTTCCTGACGGACCTGGTCGCCGCCGACCGGCTCGATGCCGAGGTCGAACGGCACCTGGCGGCGCTGGACCAGACCGATCCGAACGTCGTCGCGCAGATGAAGGCGGGCCTGAACCGGCTCGCCGAACGCGGCGTCGACCTGTCGGCCATGGTCGACGCCTATCAGGCCAGCCTGCGTTCCGACGAATTGAGGCGAAGATTGACGCAATTGCTGGGCTGATCGCGCGACCACTCGATTCCTCCTTGTCACGACGCACGCCATCCTCCGAATGACCCAGCAGGTTTCCTCCCCTGCCCGCCGCCGGCTTTCCTGGCGGCTGGCCGCCATCGCCATTCCATTGGCCGGACTGGCCCTGACGCTGCGCGCCGGCGACGATCTGGCGCAGCCGCCATCCCCCGACGACCCGAAGATCGTCGAGGTCGCGACCGGCCTCGAGCACCCGTGGTCGCTGGCCTTCCTTCCCGACGGCCGGATGCTGGTCACCGAGCGCCCCGGACGGATGCGCTGGATCGGCGCCGACGGCAAGCTGTCGGCACCGCTGACCGGCGTGCCGGCCGTCCAGGCGGCCGGCCAGGGCGGTCTGCTCGACGTCGTGCCGAGCCCGCGCTTCGCGACCGACCAGACGATCTTCTTCACGTTCAGCGAGCCCGCCGGCGCCGACGGCGCCCCGACGACCGAAACTCCGGCGCCGCTGTCGCGCACCGCGCTGGCGCGGGCGCGGGTCACGCCGACAGGGCTCGACGAGGTCCGCGTGCTGTACCGGCAGCAACCCGCCGTCGGCGGCCAGTTGCACTACGGATCGCGGATCGTGTTCGGCCGCGACGGCAACCTGTGGGTCGGTCTGGGCGAGCGCTACAGCCAGCGCGACAAGGCCCAGACGCTCGACAACTCGCTCGGCAAGGTGATCCGGCTGACGCCCGAAGGCAAACCGCCGGCCGACAATCCGTTCGTCGGCCGGCCCGGCGCGTTGCCCGAGATCTGGTCGCTCGGCCACCGCAACATCCAGGGCGCGGCGCTGAATCCGGCGACCGGCGAGTTGTGGACGCTCGAACACGGCGCCAAGGGCGGCGACGAGGTCAACCGCGACCTGCCGGGCCGCAACTACGGCTGGCCGCTGATCACCTGGGGAACCGACTACGACGGCAGCAAGATCGGCGAAGGCACGACGCGCGAAGGCCTCGAACAGCCGCTGCACTACTGGGTGCCGTCGATCTCGCCGAGCGGCGCGACGTTCTATACCGGCGACAAGTTCCCGCAGTGGCGCGGCAGCCTGCTCGTCGGCGGCCTGAGCGCCAACCTGCTGGTGCGCCTGACCGTCGACGGCAACCGCGTCACCGGCGAGCAGCGGCTGCTGCAGAACCTGAGCCCGCGCGTGCGCGACGTGCGCCAGGGGCCGGACGGCTACGTCTACCTGCTGACCGACGCGCCGGACGGTAAGCTGCTCAAACTGATACCCAGGGAGACACCATGAACGACGACGCCCGCGTCCGGCCATCGCCGCCGCCTGACACCCCCGCCACCGACCGCCATCGCCGTCGCGCGTTGGCAACGCTGGGCAGCCTGCCGCTGCTGTCGCCGCTGTGGCGGCCCGGATCGGCCCATGCCGAAGACTGGCCCGCACGCCCGGTCAAGATCGTCGTGCCGTTCTCGCCGGGCGGGGCCAACGATCTGGCGACGCGGGCGGCGGCCGAGGGCGCCTCGAAGGACCTGGGCGTTCCGGTCGTGGTCGAGAACAAGCCCGGCGCCGGCTCGTCGCTGGGCGCCAGCCTGGTGGCACGCAGCCCGGCCGACGGCTACACGTTCCTGGCCAGCGCGGCCGGCGTCATCTCGAACACGATGATCAAGAAATCGGTGCCGTACAAGGACGGCGACCTCGAACCGGTGGCGATGGTCTCGCTGGCGCCGTCGGTCATCCTGGTCCAGAAGGACGCACCGTACAACGACCTGCGCCAGTTCATCGAAGCGTCGAAAGCCGCGCCGCAGGGCCTGCTGTTCGCCACGGCCGGCACCGGCAGCACGCCGCACTTCGTCTGCGAGATGCTCAAGACCTACTACGGCGCCCGGCTCGACGCCGTGCCGTACAAGAGCGGATCGGAATCGACGACGGCGATCGTCAGCGGGCAGGTGCAGGCGACGTCCGAGGCCAGCATCGTCTCGATCCCCTACCTGAAGGCCAATCGCTTCAAGGCGCTGTGCACGACGTGGACGCGCCGCATCTCGGTGTGGCCGGACCTGAGCACCGCCACCGAGCAAGGCTTCCCCGAGGTGCAGATCGCCCACTGGGCCGGCATCCATGCACCAGCCGGTACGCCGGCCGCGATCATGGACCGGATGGCGCGCGCCGTCGACGCGGCGATGAAGATGCCCGATATCACGACGCGGCTGAAGAACCTGGGTATCGAGCCGATCGGCGGCACGCGCGCGGACTTCACGGCCTTCGTCGCCAAGGAACGCGAGCGCTTGGGCCGGATCGTCAAGGCCTCGGGAATGAAAGAAGACTGACCTCGCCGGATCGGCCACGCCGGCGCAAGGCCGCGCGCCGCCGATCGACGTTCTCCTACGCCCCCGTGCGCGCCCGCCTACAGCCAGCGATTCGCGCGCCGGGCACCATGCTTGCATGCCCAAGTGCCAAAGGAGGATGTCCCATGCCCCGATCCAGCGACACCACCGTCACCCGACAGGCAGACGCCTCGGACGAAAACCTCGGGGCATCCCGGCACGGCGGGCAGCCGGCATCATCCGCCATCGATGCAGCCCACGACGGCCCGGCCCGGACCTCGCTCGATGAAGCGCTCGACGACACGTTTCCGGCCAGCGATCCGGTCGCGGCGACGGCCGGAGCCGGCGGCGAGATCGACACCGACCCGTCGCCGGATACGGCCGACGCGATGTCCGTCGAGGGTCGCGATGCCGCCTCTGGGCGCCGCGCGACGGCCAATGGCCGCGCCCGCATCCGCCGCACCGGCAACGAACCGGTTCCGTTCCCGACCTCGCGCCGGGCGGGTGCCGGCGTCGGCGACGACCGCCAGGCGATGAGCCTGCGCCCCGATGCCGTCCAGATGCTGCAGGCCGACCACGCGCATCTGCTGCTGACGACGCAGAAGTTCAAGCCGCGCCTGTCGTTCGACCGCAAGCGGGCGATCGTCGATACCGTCTGCATCACGCTCGAAGTGCACACGCAGATCAAGGAAGAAATCTTCCTGCCGGCGCTGTCCGACGTGATGCCTGCCGACGATCCGGACCTGGCCGCCGCGGTCGGCGCGATCGAGCCGCTGCGCGACGAGATCGCGCGCCTGCGCGGCCTCAGGCCCTGGGACGACGCGTTCGACGGGCAGTTCATGTCGATGATGAATGCGGTGCTGCACGGCATCGCCGAGGAAGAGACGCGGCTGCTGCCGATCGCGCAGTCGCGCCTGGCCGATCGGCTCGATGCGCTCGGCGCGCAGATGTCGCACCGCCGGATGCAACTGATGGGTCCGCACCTGGCGGCGCTGACGATCAACACGCTGCGCACGCTGCCGTTCGGCGGCTGGCTGGCCGGCGCCGGAGCGTTCGCCGGCGGCCTGCTGCTGGCCCGCACGCTGGCGGCCCGCCGCCCCTGACGGCGTCCGCGCAGCCTCCGACCCTCCAACCCTTCTCCGTCCTCGACGCCAACGCCCGGAGTGCCCATGGTTCGGCTCGATTGTCTGGTTCATCTGCAGTATGAGGCCCACGCGCCCAGTACCGTCGTCTTCAACGTCGAACCGGCGGTCTCGCCGCACCAGACGATCGTTCGCGAGCAGGTCGACATCCGCGGCGAGACCGGGATGTGCGACGGTCTGATCAACCATGAAGGCACGCGGTTGCTGCGCGTACCGGCGATGGGCCCGATCGAGATCGCATCGCGCTTCGTCGTCGACATCCAGCACGTGACGCACGACCCGCTCGCGCTGTCCGAGATGCCGGTCCACGCGCTGCCGATGTCGACGCTGTCGTACCTGTACCCGAGCCGCTACTGCGAATCGGACAAGCTGATGCCGGTCGCGCTGCGGGCTTTCGGCCAGCAGCGGCCCGGCTATTCGCGCATCGCCGCCGTCGCGCAATGGGTGCGCGACCAGGTCGCGTTCGATCCGGATGCCCACGGCCCGGACGCATCGCAGCCGCCGGCCTCGGCGGTCGACGTGCTGGCTCGCCGGCGCGGCGGCAGCCGGGAGCTCGCGCACCTGATGATCGCGTTATGCCGCGCGTTGAACGTGCCGGCGCGCTTCGTCAGCGGCATCGAGGCGGGCGGACGAACCGGAGAGGACACCCGCGCCGAGGGCTTCCACGCGCACGTCGAGGTGTTCCTGAGCGGACGCTGGTACCTGTTCGACCCGACCGGCAGCGCGGCGACCACCGGCCACGTACGGCTCGGCACCGGCCGCGACGCATCGGACACCGCGTTCGCGACGGTCTTCGGCTCGGCGACCTGCGTGCAGCAGCGCGTCCAGGCGCGCGCGCTCGAAGACCCGGCCAGCGACATCCGCCTGCCCCGACGGACCGACCAGCCGGTCAGCACGTCGCGGGCTCAGGCCGCATCCCGCTCCGACGCGAGCCCGGCGGCCGCCGCTTAGCGGCGCCGTCGTTCGCGCCCGGCCGTACTCACCCGGCCGTACTCATCTGGCCGGCCCGATCCGGCCCGCCCCGACCCGGTCGACCCGGCCCTGCCGAATCACCAGGCCATGCGCGGCAGCCACGGCGCGGAACCGCGCGGCCGCCGGAGCCTCCGCGCATCGTCAGGCGTTGGCGACCTTCCGGTCGTCGCCGGGCGCATCCAGCCTGACGTAGCCGAGCGCCACGCCGCGGCTGAGCGCCGACAGGATCGCCTTGAGCGCGGCGGTCACGATGTTCGGGTGGATACCGACGCCATAAGCGCTCTCCTCCCAGCCGAACTTCATCTGCACGTAGGCGACGGCCTGCGAATCGTGCCCGGTGCTGATCGCGTGCTCGGTGTAGCTCATCACCTTGGCATCGATGCCGAACGCCTGCTGCAGGCCGTGCATCAACGCGTCGACCGGTCCGTTGCCCTGGCCGGCGATCGTGACCGGCCGGCCCTGGAAGCGCACCGACGCGACGATGCTTTCGGCGTCGGACTTGCCTCGGCTGTGCGTCAGCTCGTGGTCCTCGTAGGCGACCGCGACGTCGTCGGCCAGGTAGGTCTGGTCGAAGATCCGGCGGATCTCGGCCGAGGTCTGCTCCTTGCCGGTCGCGTCGGCCGCCTCCTGCACGACCTTGCTGAACTCGATCTGCAACAGGCGCGGCAGCTCGAGGCCATGGTCGCGTTCGAGCAGATACGCGATGCCGCCCTTGCCCGACTGGCTGTTGACGCGGATCACCGCGTCATAAGTGCGGCCCAGATCGGCCGGATCGATCGGCAGATACGGCACGTCCCAGAATGCATCGCCCTCGGTCTTGCGCGCGGTCAGGCCCTTCTTGATCGCGTCCTGGTGCGAGCCCGAGAACGCGGTGAACACCAGTTCGCCGCCATACGGGTGACGCGGGTGGACCGGCAACTGGTTGCAGTATTCGACGACGCGCACCGACTCGTTGACGTCGGAGAAATCGATGCCCGGATCGACACCCTGCGTGAAGAGGTTCAAGGCCAACGTCACCAGGCAGACGTTGCCGGTGCGCTCGCCGTTGCCGAACAGGCAGCCCTCGACGCGATCGGCGCCGGCCATCACCGCCAGCTCGGCCGCCGCAACGCCGCATCCGCGATCATTGTGCGGGTGCACCGACAGGATGATCGCGTCGCGGTACTTCAGGTGCCGGTGCATCCACTCGACCATGTCGGCGTACACGTTCGGCGTGCTGTGCTCGACGGTGGCCGGCAGGTTGACGATCATCTTGCGGTCCGGCGTCGGCTTCCAGACGTCGCCGACCGCGTCGCAGACCTCGAGCGCATAGTCCAGCTCGGTGCCGGTGAAGCTCTCGGGCGAGTATTCGAACGTCCACTTCGTCTGCGGATACTTGGCCGCGTTCTCGGCCACCCAGGTGGCGCCCTGCACGGCGATCTCCTTGACGCCGGCGCGGTCGAGGTTGAACACGACGCGCCGTTGCGCGGTCGACGTCGAGTTGTAGACGTGGACGATCGCGCGCTTGGCGCCCACCAGCGATTCGAACGTGCGCTCGATCAGTTCCGGACGCGCCTGCGTCAGCACCTGGACGGTCACGTCATCGGGAATCAGGTTGTTCTCGATCAGTTCGCGAACGAAGTCGAAGTCGGTCTGCGAAGCGGCCGGAAACCCGATCTCGATCTCCTTGTAGCCGATCTTCACCAGGTGCTGGAACATCTTCATCTTGCGTTCCGAATCCATCGGCTCGATCAGCGACTGGTTGCCGTCGCGCAGGTCGACGCTGCACCAGATCGGCGCCTGCGAGATGACCTGGTTGGGCCATTTGCGATCGGGAAGCGGAACCGGGGCGAACGGGCGGTATTTCTTGGCGGGATCGACGGCGTAACTCATCACGAACCTCTTGGTACGGGCGCCGGGCGGCGCCGGGATTTCAGGACGACATTCGGTATGCCCGGCCCCGGCGCCGGTGGCGCGCGTTCAGGCCGGAAGATCGATGCGCGGACCCCTTGGCCATTTTGAAGGCCACGGCGCCGACACGGGTGATGGGGGGGAAAGATATGTGCGCCTAGCGGCGCAGTAGCAGCAGCGAGCCGAGACCGGCACGCGTCGACGCGGCGGCGGGAGCCGAACCCGAAAGCATCCACCCGGCGAAAATCGACGCGGCCGCCGCGGCGCGGGCGCCGGGAGGGGTCGAGCGGGTGACGGGTTGCATGGACATTCTTCAATGATCCGCTCGAGCCGGCGCATTTGTCAAGCCGGCCGGGCAGCACGCGTCCGGCAGCACGCGTCCGGCAGCACACGCCCGGCAGCACACGCCCGGCAGCACACGCCCGGCAGCGCACACTCGGCAGCGCGCACCGGGCGACGCCCCCGGGCCATGCGGGCCGCCGGCCGCGATCAGCGGCGGCGAAAGCGGTAGATCGCCTGTGTGGCCCGCAGCCCGGCCAGCGCCCTCACCGGGCGGCCGTCGGCCAGGAACGCGCTGGCGGTGATGACGAGGTCGTGATCGCGCAGGAACGACTCGAAATCCGGGATCGTCGCCAGGTGCAGATTCGGCGTGTCGTACCACTGGTACGGCATCGTCCGGGACATCGGCATGTGCCCGCGCAGCAACGACCACGCGTGCGTCCAGCGGCCGAAGTTCGGAAACGACACGACGCCTTCCTTGCCGATCCGGCTCATCTCGCTGAGCACCTGCTCGGTCTTGTGCGTCGCCTGGATCGCCATCGACGAGATCACCACGTCGAACTGCGCGGCATTGAACATGCCGAGCCCTTCCTCGATGTTCTGCTGGATCACGTTGATGCCGCGCTGTGCGCAGCGCAGGACGGCCTTGTCGTCGATCTCGACGCCATAACCGTGGCAGCCCTTGCGCGTCTGCAGATAGCCGAGCAGCGCGCCGTCGCCGCAACCCAGGTCGAGCACGCGGGCGCCGGCCGGCACCCAGTCGGCGATGCATTGCAGGTCGGGACGCAGGGTGTCGACAGCATCGGACATCAGGCCCGCCCTCCTCGCGCCGCGCGTTCGACCACGTTCCGGGCCGTATCCGCTGCCGAGCCGTCGGCGGCGATCCGCCGGCCGATGCTGTCGAAATAAGCGCGCACCATCGCGTGGTACTGCGGATCGTCGAGCAGGAACGCGTCGTGGCCGTGCGGCGCGTCGATCTCGGCATAAGTGACGTTGCGCCGGTTGTGCAGCAGCGCCTCGACGATCTCGCGGCTGCGCTCCGGCGAGAACCGCCAGTCGGTCGTGAACGACGCGATGAAGAAATCGGCCGTGGCCGGCGCCAGCGCCGCCGCCAGGTCGCCGCCGTGCGCGCGCGCCGGATCGAAGTAGTCGAGCGCGCGCGTGATCAGCAGATACGTGTTGGCATCGAAGTACTTGGAGAACTTCTCGCCCTGGTGGCGCAGGTACGATTCGATCTCGAACTCGACGTCGAACGTGAACCGGTAGTCGTCGTCGTCCTGCCGGTCGCGCAGGCCGCGTCCGAAACGCTCGGCCATCACGTCGTCGGACAGGTAAGTGATGTGGCCGATCATCCGCGCGACCTCCAGGCCGCGGCGCGGCACCGTGCCGTGCTCGTAGAACCCGCCGCCGAAGAACTCCGGATCGGTCAGGATCGCGCGGCGCGCGACCTCGTTGAACGCGATGTTCTGCGCCGACAGCTTGGCCGTCGACGCGATCACCAGCGCATGGGCGACGCGCTGCGGATACAGGATCGACCAGGCCAGCGCCTGCATCCCGCCGAGGCTGCCGCCCATGACCGCCGCGAAGCGCTCGATGCCGAGCCGATCGGCCAGCCGGGCCTGCGTATGCACCCAATCCTCGACGGTCAGCACCGGGAACGACGAGCCCCACGGCCGGCCGGTGGCCGGATTGATCGACATCGGCCCGGTCGAGCCGAAGCAGCTACCGAGATTGTTGACGCCGACGACGAAGAAGCGGTCGGTATCGAGCGGGCGGCCCGGACCGATCATGTTGTCCCACCAGCCGATGTCCTTCGGATCGTCGGCATGAAAGCCGGCCACGTGATGCGACGCGTTCAGCGCGTGGCAGACCAGCACCGCGTTGTCGCGATGCGGCGACAGCGTGCCGTAGGTCTCGTAGACCAGTTCGTAACCGGGAAACGTCGCGCCGCTCGCCAGGGTCAGACCCTCGTCGAAGCGAGCGCGCTGCGGGGTCACGACCCCGACCGATGCTGACATGGACCATCCAATCAAAACGCCCGATCAGCCTGCCGTGGCCGTCGGGCGATTCGATGGGTCGCACCGCTTTAGCCGCATTTATCAAGCGCCCGCAAGCTGATCTCAAATCGGCGCCAGAGGGAATCGTACAACAAAAGGCCGGACGGTCGCGCGGGGCGCCCCGCGCGGGCGCCGTGCTTACCACCACCAGCTTGAATGTTCGCTGACAGGGGTCTTTCGGCGACAGGTCTCTCGTACGCGGCGGCCGGGCACGTGTTGACATGGCGAGTGGCGATATCTCGTACCCGGAGGAACCCCGCATGAAACCCCTGCTCAAGCTGTTCGTCATCCTGCTGGCGTTGATGGGCTTGGGGCTCGCCGCGGGCGGGGGCTGGTTGCTGGCCCTGGGCGGCACGCCGTTCTATCTGCTGATCGGCCTCGTCTACCTGTGGAGCGCGGTCGGTCTCTGGCGCGGCCGCCGCCGCGGCGCGCTGGGCGTGGCGATCGGCGCCGTGCTGTGCCTGATCTGGGCCTTCTGGGAAAGCGGCACGCATTTCTGGGGACTGTTCCCGCGCGTGATGACCCCGCTGGCGCTGGCAGCGATCGCGCTGCTGCTCGCGCCGGCCGCCGACGTCGCGCCGCACGCGCGCGGCCGCTGGCGGGTCGCGGGGCTCGTGTTCGGCCTGGCCTTCATCGGCTTCTTCGCGGCGGCATTCGTGCCGCACGGCGTGGTCGAACCCGAACCCGGGACCGCCTACCAGGCGGCGGCCGGCGACAACACGCCGCGGGACTGGAGCGCCTACGGCCGGACGACGGCCGGCTCGCGCGACGCGCCGTTCAACCAGATCAACCGGGACAACGTCGCGCAGTTGCGTCAGGCGTGGATCTACCGGACCGGCGATCTGCGGCCGGGCGTCGATCAGAACACCCCGCTGCAGATCGGTGAGCGCGTCTATAGCTGCACGCGGGCCAACCGCGTGATCGCGCTGGACGCCGACACCGGCAAGGAACTCTGGACCTTCGATCCGCACGCCAAGGCGCCGTTCTGGCAGCGCTGCCGCGGCCTGGGCTTCTACCGGATGCCGCAGGCGACCACCGGCCCGGCCCCGACGCCGGTCGCCGCCTGCCGTGAACGGATCATCGAAACCACGCAGGACGCCCGGCTGATCGCGCTCGACGCGCAGACCGGACAGCCTTGCGCCGATTTCGGCAAGCAGGGCACCGTCCAGCTTTCCGAAGGCATGGGCCAGGTGATCGCCGGCTTCTACTTCCAGACCTCGGCGCCGCTGGTGGCGCGCGATCTGGTCGTCATCGGCGGCTGGGTGGTCGACAACCAGATGCGCGGCGAGCCCTCGGGCGTGATCCGCGCGTTCAGCGCCCAGACCGGCGAACTCGTCTGGGCCTGGGACCTGGGCAACCCGGAGATCACCCGCCTGCCGCCCGAAGGGCAGACCTATACGCGCGGCACGCCCAACATGTGGACGGCCGCCGCCTATGACGACCGGCTCGGGCTGATCTACGCGCCGCTGGGCAACGCCACGCCCGATTACTTCGGGATCGGCCGGCCGCCGCACTCCGATGAATACAACTCCAGCCTGGTCGCGCTCGACATCACGACCGGCCGGCCGCGCTGGAAGTTCCAGACCGTCCATCACGATATCTGGGACTACGACCTGCCGTCGCAGCCGGCGTTGATCGACCTGCCCGACGGCCGCGGCGGCACCACGCCGGCCGTGCTGCAGGCCACCAAGCGCGGCCAGTTGTTCCTGCTCGATCGCGCGACCGGCGAGCCGCTGGCGCAGGTCGCCGAAAAGCCGGTGACCCAGCAGGGCGCGGTGCCCGAAGAGCATCTGTCGCCGACGCAGCCGTATTCGGTCGGCATGCCGACGATCGGCGCCGAACACCTCGACGAAACCAAGGCCTGGGGCATGACGCTGTTCGATCAGCTCGCCTGCCGGATCGCTTTCAAGAAGATGCGCTACGACGGCGATTTCACGCCGCCGGGCCTGCAGATGTCGATCGAGCAGCCCGGCAACGTCGGCGGCATGAACTGGGGCAGCGTCTCGGTCGATCCGGGCAAGCCGCGAGTGTTCGTCAACGACATCCGCGTGCCGAGCATCTTCCAGTTGATTCCCCGCGACGCCTACGTCGAATACGCGAAGGCCAATCCGACGGTCAGCGACGGGCATGGCCCGTCGGCCCAGCTCGGCACGCCCTACGGCATGTACACGACGATCTGGACGTCGGCGCTGGGCGTGCCGTGCGTCGAGCCGCCGTTCGGAACGATCTCGGCCGTCGATCTGGACACGCGCCGGATCGCGTGGCAGGTCCCGGCCGGCACGGCCGAGCAGATCGGGCCGATGGGCGTCAAGCTGGGCCTGCCGATGAAGATGGGGATGCCCACCTACGGAGGCACGGTGGCGACGGCCGGCGGACTGGTGTTCTTCGCGGGCTTCCAGGACTACTACCTGCGCGCTTATGACGCGCAGACCGGCAAGGAGCTGTGGAAGCATCCGCTGCCCGTCGGTGCCAGCGCCACGCCGATGACCTACGTGTCGCCGCGCACCCACAAGCAGTACGTGCTGATCTCGGCCGGCGGGTCGGCGTACTCGAAGGAGCTGGGCGACTATGTGATCGCGTTCGCGCTGCCTTGACCGGGGTCTGTCCGACCGAGGACCGAGCCCGTACGAGGCCCCGTTCCCACCCGCGGCAGGGCGCTAATGGCGTAGACTGGCGCTTCGCTTTCGATCTCGTACCCGCTCGCCGCTCCGCCATGCCCGCCCTTGCCGACACCGCCGTCCCGCCCGCCCGCCAGGGCCGTCGCGCGCGCGGCATCGCCCGGGCACCCGGCATGCGCCCGCAGGCCGCGGCCTGCGCCGGTTCGAAAAAGAAACGACTGCTCATCTGACGGGCAGGTCGTCCCGTTGGGTGAGCGCCAACGGGACGGCGTCGATCCGCGATCGACCCGGGCGAGCCGCCTCACGCGCCTCCTCGCCCCTCGCACTCCCGCTGACGTCCCGGCCACGGAACGCGAATGTCGTCAGCCACCGTTCGCCGCGCGCGGTCCTGCCGTCGTCGAATCGACGGCGCCCGCGCGGCGTCAGCGCAAGCGCCCGAGGAGTGTGTTCGATGTCCCAGTCCCAACCCTTGTCTCAGCCCCTGTCCCGACCCGTGCCCCTGCCGCGCCGCCAGGCCTTTTCCGGCCTGTGGGTGCCGATCGTTTCGCCGTTCCGCGACGGCCGCGTCGACCTGGCGGCCGCGCAGCGGCTCGTCGAGGGGCTCGTGCAATCGAAGTGCCGGGGCGTGATCGTCTGCGGTACCACCGGCGAGGCCGCGACGATGTCACTGGCCGAGCGGCGCGCGCTGCTCGACGCGGTGACGAGCGCGGCGCGCGGTCGCCTGCGCGTGGCGATCGGCGTCGGCGGCAACGATACGCGCGCGGTCGCGGCCGAGGCGGCCGGATGGAGCGATACCGGCGTCGACGCGCTGCTGATCAGCGCCCCGGCCTATACCCGTCCGTCGCAAGCCGGCATCCGCGCTCATTTCGAGGCGATCCTCGCGGCCGGCGATCGCCCGATCATCGTCTACAACGTCCCTTATCGAACCGGCGTCGACATCGACGTGGAAACGGTGCGCGCGCTGGCCGAACATCCGCGCATCGTCGCAATCAAGGAGTCGACCGGCGAACGGATCGACCGGCTGTTCGACCTGATCCACGACACCGATATCGCGGTGCTGTGCGGCGAGGACAAGCTGGCGCTGACCGCGGCCTGCCTCGGCGCGCACGGCGCGATCCTGGCCGCCGCCAACGTCCGGCCGGATCTGTACGTGCGCGTCGCCGCCCTGGCGGACGAGGGTCGCATCGCCGACGCGCGAGCGCTGTTCGCGCGGCTGATGCCGCTGATCCGCCTGCTGTACGCCGAGCCGAACCCGTCGGTGATCAAGGCGGCGCTCGCGCATCAGGGGCTGATCGCCGATGAGCTGCGGCTGCCGATGGTGCCCGCGAGCGCCGTCACGCGCGAACGCCTGATCCCGGTGCTCGAGGACGTGCTGCGGCTGGACTGAACGCCCCCGGGACGAGCGCCCGCGTCGCGGCAGCCGTCAGGCCCGCGACGTCCCCAGCCCCGGCCACGCATTGCGTCCGAAGGCGCTCGCCCCCGCGCCGGCCCCCGCCACCCGCATCGGCTGCAGCACCACGTTCTCCAGATCGCTGAGCCGGATCTGGGTCAGGTTGTGCTGCCGCGAATCGGGCGCGATGCCGCCGAAGAAGAACACGCGCACGTGATGGCCGTCGCCCAGCGAACCGAGCAGTTGCGCGCGCAGCAGCCCGCTCAGCGGCGATGCGGCGATGCGCGCGTCGCTGATCCGCATGACGACCTCGTAGCGCTCGCCGTCGAGCACGATGCGATCGAAGAATCGCAGCACGTAGCCGCGCTCTTCGCGCATCACGCGCGCGCCGCCGACGCGCACCAGCGGCTCGTCGCTGTCCTGGTACCGGGCCAGCGGCTGGATGAAGGCCGCGTACGACATCGCCCGCCCGCCCGGCAGGCGGATCAGCGCCTTTTGCCGGTCGACCGCGCCCAGCTCGGAATAGCAGGCGACGATGTCGGCGAGCCGGCGCGTCGGCAGCGAGCGCGTCAGCATCTGGTCGACCATCGCGGCGACGCGGGCGACGCGCTCGCCGTCGGACTCGCGCGGATCGGACCGTGCCGACGTATCCGCCGTCGCATCCGCCCCCGAGTTCGTCCCCGCGGTCGTCCCCGCATCCGCCGTCGCGTTCCCTGCTGCGTTTCCTCCCGCATCCGCCGTCGCGGCGCCGCCATCGCGCTGTCCGGCCTGGCGCGCGCTCATCGCCTCGATCGCCTGCTCGAGCGCGCGGATCGCTTCGTCGTCGTCCTTGAACGGCCCTAGTGCCGCCGGCGGCGTGCCCGCGTTCGCCGCGGGCACCGGGTCGGCGCCGGGCGTCAGCAGCCGCGCCGGCATGGCCTGGCGGGCGCGATCGGCCGGATCGATCCGGCGATCGTCGGGCAGCAGCGCCGACAACGGCAGCACGCCGCCCACGGCCGGGTGGTAGACGTCGAAGACCTCGAACGCCTGCTTGGTCGAGAACCGCCGCGAGGCGTTCCAGTCGCCGGGCGGCCGCGGGTCGTTGCGGATCAGCGCCGACGCCTGCTCGCGCAGCACGTCCTCGCACATCGGGTCGTGCGGCGACTGCGGCACCGACGCGAAATGCGCGGACACCGGGTAGGCATCGTCGAAGAAAAGACGATCGTCGTGGACGGCCGTCATCCGGGCGCCGGCGCGGGCCCGGCAGGCCGGATCCGCGCACTGGAACGTGAATCGGCGGCGCGGTTCGGGTTGTTCGAAATAGGCGGCCTGCACTTCGGCGATCGACACCGTGCGCTGCATTTCGACGCACCAGGCGCGCGAGGTTCTCATGGCTTGTCTTTCCATCATGCGACGCGAAACAACGATATCACTGTCGCTCCGACTAACGTTTTTTCACTGTCGGTCGACCACGCTGTAAACTCCGCTCTTTATCTCTTCGACAAGAACACCGTGGTGAATCCGGCCCAGGGGCGCGCCAGCTTTGATCTGAAGGGCACCACCTTGCCATTGACGGCGGTGATGCTCAAGACGACCGACCTGATCACCTTGGCGAGTGATCTGGAATCACGGATGGCCGAGTCGCCCGACTATTTCGACCATGATCCGGTGGTCATCGATCTGGCGGCGGTGCGGGCCGACGATGCGCCCGTCAACTTCGATTCGCTGATCGCGGTGCTGCGTAATTACCACATGGTACCGGTGGCGGCGCGCGGCGGGGGACCGAAGCAGATGCTGGCGGCCAGGGCCGCGGGCCTGTGCATGGCGCCCGATACGCCGGTGCGCGCCGGCGGCTCGCGCGTGGACGCGGACGCCGGTCCCGGTCACGGCCCCGCCGAGGTCGACGCCCCGGTCACGGGCGCCGCGGGGCCGGCCGCTCCGCTCGCGACGCCGGCGGCGGCAGCGGCCGTCGTCGCCGAGACCGAGGCCGTCGATCCGCTGGCGGGCGCGGTCGGCACGATCGTCGTCGAACCGGCCGTCGAGATCCGCGAAGTCGTCGTCGAACCGGCCATCGAGATCCGCGAAGTCATCCGCGAGGTGGTTCGCGAAGTCGAGGTGCCGGTCGGCAACGTGCCGACGCTGGTCATCGACAAGCCGCTGCGCTCAGGCCAGCAGGTCTATGCGCGCGGCGCCGACCTGATCGTGCTGGCCGCGGTCAGCTTCGGCGCCGAGGTCATGGCCGACGGCAACATCCACGTATACGGGCCGCTGCGCGGGCGCGCGCTCGCCGGCGTGCTCGGCGATACCAACGCGCGCATCTTCACCACCTGCCTCGAACCGCAATTGATCTCGATCGCGGGCATCTATCGCACCACCGAAGTACCGATCGCCGACGACGTGGCCGGCAAGCCGGCGCAGGTCAAGCTCGTCGGCGAGAAAATCATCATCGACCCTCTCTGATCGGTTTCGTCCCGACAGACAACGACCAGACACAGCATTCGGAAGGATCTACCAGACATGACCAAGATCGTCGTCGTGACATCCGGCAAGGGTGGAGTCGGCAAGACCACGACCAGCGCCAGTTTCGCGTCGGGGCTGGCCCTGCGCGGCCATAAGACCGCGGTCATCGATTTCGACGTCGGGCTGCGCAACCTGGATCTGATCATGGGTTGCGAGCGCCGCGTCGTCTACGACCTGATCAACGTGATCCACGGCGAGGCCAACCTGCGCCAGGCGCTGATCAAGGACAAGACCTGCGAGAACCTGTTCGTGCTGGCGGCCTCGCAGACGCGCGACAAGGATGCGCTGACCAAGGACGGCGTCGAGCGCGTGTTCGAAGAACTCAAGTCGATGGGATTCGAATACATCATCTGCGATTCGCCGGCGGGCATCGAGTCGGGCGCGCTGCTGGCGATGCATTTCGCCGACGAGGCGCTGGTGGTGACCAATCCGGAGGTGTCGTCGGTGCGCGACTCGGACCGGATCCTCGGCATGCTGGGCTCCAAGACCAAGCGCGCGATCGAAGGCGGCGATCCGATCAAGGAATACCTGTTGGTGACGCGCTACAACCCGAATCGCGTCGAGGACGGCCAGATGCTGTCGCTGACCGACATCCAGGACATCCTGCGCATTCCGTTCATCGGCGTGATCCCCGAGTCCGAAGCCGTGCTGCAGGCTTCCAACCAGGGCATGCCGGCGATCCACGCGCAAGGCGCCGACGTGTCCGAGGCGTACAAGGACGTGGTGGCCCGCTTCCTCGGCGAGCGCAAGCCGATGCGCTTCATCACCGCGCAGAAGCAAGGCTTCTTCAAGCGCATCTTCGGTGGGAGGTGAGTCCGATGTCGCTGCTCTCTTTCCTGCTCGGGGAAAAGAAGAAGACCACCGCCAAGGTCGCCAAGGAGCGCCTGCAGATCATCCTGGCGCACGAACGGTCCGGACACGGCCCGCGCGCCGACTACCTGCCCGACCTGCAGCGCGAACTGGTCGCGGTGATCTCGAAGTACGTGTCGATCAACTCCGACGACATCAAGGTCCACCTCGAGCGCCAGGACAACCTCGACGTGCTCGAGGTCAAGATCGAGCTGCCCGAAACGCCGGTGGCGCGCTGAGCTGAGCGTCCCGGCCGGCGCGTCGTTCAAGCACGCGTCGTTCAAGCACGCGCCGTTCAGGCACGCGTCGTTCAGGCACGCGTCGTTCAGGCACGCGTCGTTCAGGCGCGCGCCGGCTCGCCGCGTCCGTCGTCGCGCAGCCGCGCCAGCGCGCCGGCCACCTTGGTCGGCTCGTCCTGACCCAGCAGGCGCGCGACCTTGGGCTGCAACTGCCCGATGTCGGCCAGCAGCACCTCGCGCTTGACGCGCAGCAGGCTGGCCGAATGCATCGAGAAGATCGTCAGGCCCATGCCCAGCAGCAGCCGCGTGGCGTTCCAGTCGCCGGCCAGTTCGCCGCACACCGATACCGGCTTGTCGGCCCGCCGCGCCGCGCGGATCGTCATCGCGATCAGTTGCAGCACGGCCGGATGGTAGGGATCGTACAGCGACGCGATCGCGTGGTCGGCGCGGTCGATCGCCAGCGTGTACTGGATCAGGTCGTTGGTGCCGATCGACAGGAAGTCGAGCCGGCGCACGAACATCGACGCCGTCAGCGCCGCCGCCGGCACCTCGATCATGCCGCCGACCGGCACGTGCTCGCCGCGGGCGATGCCGCGCTCGTCCAGTTGCGAACGGGCCAGCTCGATCAGCCGCAGCGCATGGTCGATCTCGTGCCCGTGCGCGAGCATCGGGATCAGCAGGCGAACCGGCCCGTGCGCCGACGCGCGCAGGATCGCGCGCAACTGCGTCAGGAACATCAGCGGCTGCGCCAGGCAGAAACGGATCGCGCGCAGGCCCAGCGCCGGGTTGGTCGCGACGGCCCCGCCGACGTCGGTCTGCAGCGTCTTGTCGGCGCCGACGTCCAGCGTGCGGATCGTCACCGGCCGCCCTTTCATGCCCTCGACGGCCAGCCGGTACGCCTCGTACTGCTCGTCCTCGCCCGGCAGCTCGCTGCGGTTCAGGAACAGGAACTCGGACCGGAAAAGCCCGATACCCGCGGCGCCGGCCTCGAACGCCTGGCGCGACTCCTCGGGCAGCTCGATGTTGGCCTGCAGCGTGATCGGCACGCCGTCGAGCGTGCGCGCGGGCACGTTCAACAGCCGCTTGAGCCGTTCGCGCTCGAGCTGGTCGGCCGCCTGGCGGTGCCGGAACTCGGCCAGCAGCGTCTCGTCGGGCGCCACGTACAGCACGCCGGCCTCGCCGTCGAGGATCAGCCAGTCGTCGTCATGGATCAGTTCGGCCGCGCAGCGCAGCCCGACGACGGCCGGCACGTTCATGCTGCGCGCGAGGATCGCCGTGTGCGAGGTCGTGCCGCCCAGATCGATGCCGAAGCCGATCGCGCGCTTGAGCATCAGCATGTCGGCCGGCGCGATGTCGTTGGCGATGATGATCGCCGGATCGCCGCTGCCCAGCGGATGCGTGGTCGAGCCCGACAACGCCTTGAGCACGCGGGCCGCGATCTGGCGCACGTCCTGGCCGCGCTCGCGCAGGTACGCGTCCTCGAACTCCTCGAACTGCTCGGCCAGCAGGCCGGCCCGGTTGGCCAGCGCCCATTCGGCGTTGACCGTCTGTTCGCGGATCATCCGGATCGCTTCTTCGCCGAGCAGCGGATCGTCGAGGATCATCCGGTGCGCGTCGAGCAGCGCCTCGGCCTCGTGCGGCGCGTCGGCCGGCAGATGGGCGCTGATGACGGCCAGTTCCTCGCGCACGGCGGCCTGCGCGGCCATCAGCCGCAGCACCTCGGGTTCGACCTGCTCGACGTTCAGGCGGATGCGCTCGGCGTCGAGCCGGTTCGGCTCGAGCACGCGCGCGCGGCCGATGACGATGCCGCCGCCGATCGGCGTGCCGTGCAGGCTGAACATCGGGGTCACGGTCGGCGGTCGCACGTCGCTCACCACTGGCCCGCGGCTCAGGATTCGCCGAACCCGCTGGCGATCAGCCCCTGCAGCACCAGCAGCGCCTCGTCGGCATCGGGACCGTCGGCCTGGATCTGCAGCTTCGAGCCCTTGGCCGCCGCCAGCATCATCACGCCCATGATGCTCTTGCCGTTGACCTTGCGGCCGGCCTTGGTCAACCAGATCTCGGACTGGAAGCGCGACGCAGCCTGCGTCAGCTTGGCGGACGGACGGGCGTGCAGGCCGAGTTTGTTGACGATTTCGACTTCGATGCTGGGCATGGGCGCAGGAGACTCCGCAGGCCGCCGCGCGGGCGGGCGACCGGATCGACGGGAAAATTGCCGCTCTCCGCATGTTGCCATGGCGGCCGCGCGTCCGCAGCGCTTACCGGCGCGATTGTGGCGGACAAGCAGCCGATGCCGGCGTGTTCATGACGAATCGCGCGCGCCAGGCAACGGTGGATCGATGCGGAAGACCGCCCGCCGGCCGCTCTCGACCAGCATGTCGACCAGTTCGTCGAGCGGATAGCGCCGGTTGTTCAGCGCCTTGAGCAGCATCGGCAGGTTGACGCCCGCCAGCACCTCGACCCGATACGGGTCGGCCAGTTCGGTCGCGATCCGCGACGGCGTCGCGCCGAACGCGTCGGTCAGCACGATCGCGCCGCTGCCGTCGTTGATCCGCACCAGCAGTTCCCGCGCCGCCGCCGTCGCCGATACCGGATCCTCGTCCGGCACCACGTCCAACGCCGCCAGTTGCGGCAGCATCCGGCCGAACACGTGCCGCGTGCAGCCGATCAGCGCGGTGCCCAGCGGCTCGTGCGAGACGACCAGGATGCCGATCATGCGCGCGTCGACGCGCCGCCGTGGATCGCGCCCTCGACCGCGTCGATGAACAGGCCGGCGACGTTGCAGCCGGTCTGCTGGCGGATCTCCTGGAAGCAGGTCGGGCTCGTGACGTTCAGCTCGGTCATCGACGGGCCGATGATGTCCAGGCCGACCAGCAGCAGCCCGCGCGACCAGACGATCGGCGCCAGGCCTTCGGCGATCTGGCGGTCGCGCTCGTCGAGCGGCCGCGCGACGCCGCGCCCGCCGGCGGCCAGGTTGCCGCGCGACTCGCCGGCCAGCGGCACGCGCGCCAGGCAGTACGGTACGACCTTGCCGCCGATCAGCAGCACGCGCTTGTCGCCGTCCTTGATCTCGGGCAGGAACTTCTGCGCCATCACCGAGCGCGCGCCGAACAGGTTCATCGTCTCGATGATCACCGACAGGTTCGGATCGCCTCGGGTGGCGCGGAAGATCGACGTGCCGCCCATGCCGTCGAGCAGCTTGAACACCGCGTCGCCGTGCTCGTCGACGAAGCGCCGCAGCGCGGCCGCGCTGCGCGTGACCAGCGTCGGCGCCGTGTACTGCGGGAACTCGCAGATCGCCATCTTCTCGTTGTGGTCGCGGATCGCGCGCGGATCGTTGAACACGCGCGCGCCGGCGGCGACCGCGCGCTCGAGCAGGTACGTCGAGTACACGTACTCCATGTCGAACGGCGGATCCTTGCGCATCAGCACCGCGTCGAAGCGCGTCAGCGGCCCCTGCGCGGCGTCGGCGGCCCGATACCACGGATCGGCGCCCTGCTCGATCGTCAGCTCGCGCGCGACCGCCAGCGCCTGTCCGCCTTCGAACGACAGCTCGTGCTGCTCGCAGGCGAAGATCCGGTGGCCGCGCTGGCTCGCCTCGAGCATCATCGCGTACGTCGAATCCTTGTACGTCTTGACCTCGTCGAGCGGGTCGAGAATGAACAACAGCTTGGCGCTCATCGGCACTGGCTCCGTGGCACGAGGGGGAGGAACGGCTCAACCGTACAACGATTGATCCGGGTCGGTTCTTTCGAGTTCGATGGCGCTGGCCAGCATCGCCAGCCGGGCCACCACGCCATAAGCGTAGAAGCGATTCTGCGCGTGTTCGGGTCCGGCCGAGCAGTCGGGCATGTTGCAACTGGTCGCGAACGGCAACGGCACGAAGCGCAGCCCCGGCGCGATCAGGTTCTCGTCGCGGCCGCGCTCGGCGTTGACGCGATAGTAACCGCCGATCACATAGCGATCGATCATGTAGACGATCGGTTCGGCGGTGCCGCCTTCCATCGTCTCGATCGTCGGCACGCCCTCCTGGACGACCAGGTCGCGCTCCGGCGCCTTGGCCGCGAGCTGGTCGATCAGCGTCGGCAGGCGCGCGAGATCGCGGACCATCACCATCCCGCGGCCGTCGGCGCCGGCCTCGGGCTTGATCACCGCATACGGGACGTCGGCCACGCCGTACTCGCGGTACTTGGAGCGCATCTGCTTGAGCACGGTCTCGACGGCCGCGGTCAGACGCGCGCGATCGGCCGGCTCGCGAAGATCGACCGGGCCGCAGCGCGCGAAGGCCGGATTGATCAGCCACGGATCGATGTCGAACGCCTTGCCGAACTTCTTGGCGACGTCCTGGTACGCGGCCAGGTGCTGGCTGCGGCGGCGCACGGCCCAGCCGGCGTGCAGCGGCGGCAGCAGCGTCTGTTCGTAGATGTCCTGCAGGATGTCGGGCAGGCCCTCGGACAGGTCATCGTTCAACACGATCGTGCACGGATCGAAATCGCGCAGCCCCAGCCGCCGGCCGTTG
The DNA here is from genome assembly GCA_047601745.1 of Burkholderiaceae bacterium. Taxonomy (GTDB): domain Bacteria; phylum Pseudomonadota; class Gammaproteobacteria; order Burkholderiales; family Burkholderiaceae_E; genus JAKPAM01. The sequence goes on from JASGIS010000001.1 coordinate 1,010,864, forward strand.
CGCACCAGCGGCTCGATCGTCAGCGTCTGCCCGTCGGCGACGTCGATCGCCGTCGGCTCGGTGATCGACGGATCGAAGCTGCCGAAGCGCACGCTGAGCCCGGTCTGGCGCAGCAGCGCGGCCAGCCGCAGGATGTTCTGCCCGTAACAGCCGTTGATCCGGTCGAGCCGGCCGAGGTCGGGGATCAGCAGCAGGTTGCGCGCGTCCGGACAGTACTTCTCGATCGCGGCCATCGCCGCCTGCTGGGCCAGCGGCAGCATCGGCGCCGACAGATGGTCGAAACCGACCGGAAACAGGCTGGTGTCGACCGGCGCCAGCTTGAACGCGGCGTTGCGCAGATCGACCGAACAATAGAAGGCGGGTGTGTGTTCCTGCCATTCGAGCCGGAACCAGCGCTCGATCTGCGGCGTGGCGTCGAGGATGCGCTGTTCGAGATCCTGGAGCGGACCCTTCAAGGCGGTAAGCAGATGCGGAACCATTGGCGGGGCGGCGCGAAGGCCGTCGAGGGGCGGTTGCTGGCGAGTCGTCCGATTGTACGTCGCCAGCCAGTGTCCCGCGAACCGGCGCCCCCTCCGGGGCGCCGTCCCCGCTCCGCAGGACGGGCATCGCCCCCGACCGCCCCCGTCGTCTCGCCCCGCCCCGACGCGCCGCGGCGCGCCGGGACGAGCGGCGATCGGATCAGTAGTGATAAGCGGTCTCGCCGTGCGACGTGATGTCCAGGCCTTCGCGCTCCTCGTCCTCCGGTACGCGCAGCCCGACGACCAGGTCGACGATCTTGTACGCGATGACCGACACCACGGCCGACCAGACGACGGTCAGCAGCACGCCCTTGCACTGCACCCAGACCTGCGCGGCGATCGAATAGGCCTCGGGCGTGACGACCGCGCCGGTGACCCAGTCGGCCACGTAGCCGGGACCGCCCAGCGACGGCGCGTTGAACACGCCGGTCAGGATCGCGCCCAGGATGCCGCCGATGCCGTGCACGCCGAACACGTCCAACGCGTCGTCGGCGCCCAGCATGCGCTTGAGGCTGCCGACGCCCCACAGGCACACGACGCCCGCCAGCAGGCCGATGACCAGGCCGCCGACGATGCCGACGTTACCGGCGGCCGGCGTGATCGCGACCAGGCCGGCGACCGCGCCGGACGCGGCGCCCAGCATCGACGGCTTGCCCTTGATCAGCCACTCGGCGAAGGTCCACGACAGCGTCGCGGCGGCCGGCGCGAACAGCGTGTTCGCGAAAGCCAGCGTCATGCCGCCGTTGGCCTCGAGCGCCGACCCGGCATTGAAGCCGAACCAGCCGACCCACAGCAGCGCGGCACCGACCATCGTCAGCGTCAGCGAGTGCGGCGCCATCGATTCGCGGCCCAGGCCGATCCGCTTGCCGACCATGTACGAGCCGACCAGGCCGGCGATACCGGCGTTGATGTGCACGACCGTGCCGCCCGCGAAGTCCAGCGCGCCCCACTGCCAGATCAGGCCGGCGTTGGCCGTGGCGGCCTCGGCGGCCTCGGCCGTCGTGTACGCATCCGGACCATCCCAGTACCAGACCATGTGCGCGATCGGCAGGTACGAGAACGTGAACCACAGCACCGCGAACAGCAGCACCGCCGAGAACTTCATCCGCTCGGCGAACGAGCCGACGATCAGACCGCAGGTGATCGCCGCGAACGTGGCCTGGAACGCGATGAACGTGAACTCGTAGATCGGCGTGCCCTTGCTGAACGTGGCGCCCAGCGATTCGGGCGTCACCCCGATCAGCAGCACCTTGCTGAAGTTGCCGTAGAAATTGCCGCCCCCACCGAACGCGAGCGAATAGCCATAGATGACCCACAGCACGAGGATCAGCGCGAACACGACCATCACCTGCATCAGCACCGACAGCATGTTCTTGGTCCGCACGAGCCCGCCGTAGAACAGCGCCAGGCCCGGGATCGTCATCAGGATGACGATGACCGTCGAGACCGACATCCAGGCGGTGTCGCCCTTGTCGGGAGTCGGTGCGGGCGCCTGCGCGTCCGCGGTGGCGGCCGGTGCCGCATCGGCCGCCGCCGCGGCTGGCGCCGTCGGCGACGCCTGGGCCCAGGCGCCGGACACGCCGGCAAACATCATTGCCAGCATGAGCGCCAGCATGGCCGTTAATCGTCTCATATCGATAAGCTCCGTTCGATGATCTGGGTAATGCCTGTTCGGGATCAGATGGCCGCCGAGCCGGTTTCTCCGGTGCGGATGCGCACGACCTCCTGGAGGTCGTAGACGAAAATCTTGCCGTCGCCGATCTTGCCGGTGCGCGCCGAGTTCTCGATCGCGTCGATCGCGCGTTCGACGAGGTCATCGTCGACGGCGGCCTCGATCTTCACCTTGGGCAGGAAATCGACCACGTATTCGGCGCCCCGGTACAGCTCCGTGTGGCCCTTCTGGCGTCCGAAGCCCTTCACTTCGGTCACGGTGATGCCGGCGACCCCGAGCGTGGACAAGGCCTCGCGGACCTCGTCCAGCTTGAAGGGTTTGATGATCGCGGTAATCAGCTTCATGACAGCTCTCCTCGGCCGGCACAGCACCGGCCTTTCGATTCGTTGCGCACTCGATCAGAACGTCTTGCTCACGCTCGCGACGGCCCGCGCGTCGCCGATGTTCTTGCCGCGATAGTTGTTGTAGCAGCCATCCTTGGCATTGGTATCGACGTAGGCGATGCCCCACGTGGCGCCGGCCCAGTCATAAGTGACGCCGAGCTTCCAGTCCGTGTACGAGCAATCGCTCTTGGACCTCCCCACTTCGCTCGAACCCTTGATCCACTGGTGGCCGACGTGAGCGACGAGATTCAGGCCTTCCATCATCGGATAGGTGGCCGCGAGATCGAGATAACCCGAGTTCTTGCTGTCGGTGAAGCCGAACGCGTTGGTCAACGCATGCGAGTACTTCAGCGTCAGGAACTCCCAGGTGCCGGCCGCATACAGCTCGAACGTATAAGGGCGGGTGAAGCCGTCCGGATAGCGGCCCGGGTAGTAGTAGTACAGGCCGCCGACGTCGTAGCTGATCGGCCCGGCGCTGCCCTTGTAGCCGCCGTACACGTCCCACTCGATGCTGCTGCCGCCGACGCCGGCGTCCGACAGCCAGGAGATGCTCGATGCCCAGGTGCCCAGGTACAGGCCGCTTTCGTGCGCATAGTCCAGACCCGCCGATACCGCCGGCTTGAAGTCGGACTGCGACAGTCCGCGGAACCGGTACTCCGACGCGAATCCGACGTTGCCGACGACCGGCGACGTATCGGCCGCCGCGACGGGCGCGGCGGCCCCCAATGCCGAACACAGCAACAGCGCGCTGCGCAGTAGTGACGAGTTCTTCAATTCCCTCTCCATTTCTTGTATGCGACGAGTCGCCTGGTTTCCAGGACGCGCGGCCCCGATGCCCGTCCCTGTGCATTAACCGTGCCAACCACGCAACACATGGCGATGCCATCCGCCATCGAACGGCCGAGCCGCCCCCATCGCGGCAGGATTGCACCAATACAGTGCACCCATCCCCTTCGGCACGGTCGCGGTGCAAACCCGTCCGGAGGCCGCATCGGTTCGGCCGAGCATTGCAGCCGAGCATTCGGGCCGAGGCGTTCGGCGCAAGGAGCGGCGAAGGGCGCGTGCTAGACTCGATTCGCCCTCAGACGGAGTCCGCCATGGCCACCGACAAGCAGAATCTCCTGAACGACATGCAATCGCGGATCAGCGACTTCTTCCGCTCCAGCCCGCTCGGAGACATCGAGCGCAACGTCAAGGCCGTCGTCGCGCAGACCTTCCAGCGAATGGACCTGGTCACGCAGGAAGAGTTCCAGATCCAGGGCGAACTGCTCGAACAACTGCGCCAGCGCGTCGACGAGCTCGAGGCGGTCATCCAGCGGCTCGAGGCCCGCGGCGACGGCACGGCGGCCGCCGAGGCGCCGGCCGCCGGGACGACGACGGCCGATCCGTCCGCCTGACGCCTTCGCCGGACGACGCGCCGCCGGCCCCGGTCGCACCGCCGATCCGCCGCCCCGCCCCGTCCCGGCTCCCGGCCTACGCCCCACCCGCTCGCCGCCCCGATCCGCCGAGCCCGATCCATGGCGCTGGCCACGATTCGCAGCCGCGGGCTGCTCGCGATGAGCGCGCCGGAAGTGCTCGTCGAGGTGCATCTGGCCAACGGCCTGCCGGCCTTCCACATCGTCGGGCTGCCGCAGGCCGAGGTCCGCGAAAGCCGCGAGCGCGTTCGCGCCGCGCTGCAGCACCTGGGTTTCGACTTCCCGAACCGCCGGATCACGGTCAACCTGGCGCCGGCCGATCTGCCGAAGGAATCCGGCCGCTTCGACCTGCCGATCGCGCTCGGCATCCTGCAGGCCAGCGGCCAGTTGCCGGCGGACTGGTCGCGCGCGCTGGGTGTCGAGTCGCCGGACCAGCTCGAGGCCGTCGGCGAGCTGTCGCTGACCGGCCAGTTGCGCCCGATCCGCGGCGCGATCGCGATGGCGCTGGCCATGCGCCGCGGCGGGCCGCTCCGTACGCTGGTACTGCCGACCGACAACGCGGCCGAGGCCCGGCTGATCGACGGCGTGCGCGTCGTCGGCCTGCGCGACCTGGCGACGCTGGGCGAGCCGAAGCCGGCGCGGCGCGGTTCGTCGAAGGCGCGGCGCGAGTCGTCGGCGGCGCCGGAACCGGACGACGGCGCTTCGGCGACCGCGTTCGCCGAAGCCGCTCCGTCGTCGACGTTCTCGGCGCTGCCCGACAACGGCGTCGATCTGTCCGACATCATCGGCCAACCGGTCGCGCGGCGGATGCTCGAGATCGCCGCCGCGGGCGAGCACAGCGTGCTGATGATCGGCCCGCCGGGTGCCGGCAAGTCGATGCTCGCGCAAAGGCTGCCGACGATCCTGCCGCCGCTCGACGACGACGATGCCGCCGAGGTCGCCGCGCTGGCCAGCCTGTGCGGCCGTTTCTCGGCCGCCGCCTGGGGCATCCGCCCGTTCCGAGCGCCGCATCACACGGCGTCCGCGGTCGCGCTGGTCGGCGGCGGCTCGCCGCCGCGCCCGGGCGAGATCAGCCTCGCGCACCTGGGCGTGCTGTTCCTCGACGAGCTGCCCGAGTTTCCGCGCTCGGTGCTCGAAACGCTGCGCGAGCCGCTGGAGACCGGGCGCGTCACGCTGTCGCGGGCGATGCACCAGGTCGATTTCCCGGCGCGATTCCAGTTCGTCGCGGCGATGAACCCCTGTCCGTGCGGCTACCTCGGCGCCGCCGACGGCCGTTGCCGTTGCCGGCCCGACCAGGTGCTCCGCTACCGCTCGCGCGTGTCCGGCCCGTTGCTGGACCGCATCGACCTGCGGCTCGAAGTCGGCGCCGTGCCGCCCGCGATGCTGTTCGAGGCCGCGCCCGGCGAGTCCAGCGCCACGGTCGGCGCGCGCGTCGGCCAGGCGCGCCGGCGGGCCATCGTCCGCCAGGGCCTGCCGAACGCGCGGCTCGACGGCACCGCGCTGCAGACGGTCTGCCAGGCGACCGAACCCGCCCGGCGGGTGCTGCACCAGGCGGTCACGCAATGGGGGCTGTCGGCGCGCGCGGTGACCCGCGTGCAGAAGGTCGCCCGCACGATCGCGGACCTGGCCGACGCGGCGCGGATCGACGTCGCGCACATGGCCGAGGCCGTGCAGTTCCGGCGCGCGCTGTCCGAGCTTTGAATCTCGCGCTCGTTCGACGCTCGTTCGACGGCCATCACGATACGTTGGAGGATCCGAAATCGGTGTCCGTGATGGCGCGGTCGATACGATGTCCCGTTTCCGCTTGCCACGAACGGCCGAACGCCGGTCAGTCGCGACAGTCGCCGCCACGCTGCTCATCGGCCTTATCGTTCTGCTCGCCCTTTCGCACCCGTCGTCCCCGCTCCGACGCCTCCTGACCGATGGGCATCGCTGCGAAGACATCGGCGGCCACTGGAAGCGCGACGACGGCCTGCTGGTCGAGCACATCCAGCGCGGCTGTTCGGTGCTGACGAGAACCACCGAGCGGGAATCGCGAGACTTTCGGATCCAGATGGCCGGCGACATGGGAGTCGGCTACCAGCGGCGCGCCGTCGGTGACTGCCCGGGGCTGTCGCGGATCGAGTACACGGTCAGGCAACCGGACGTCATCGAAAAGACCGAACGGATCAGCGAATGCCGGTTCCCCGGTGAAACCATCGTCCGCAACTACGTGCTGCGACGAATGTCGATGAGTTGAGCAGGCGGCCGGCGCGGCTCCGGCGGGCACGCTTCGTGCGAGAGACGACGGCCAGGACCGCCGTCCGGCACCGCGGCCGTGCCGATCGCCGGCCAACGGCCCGGGCACCGCCGGCGCCGCCCGCCCTCATCCCCTCTTTCGGAGTCCGAGCCATGCAGCGACGCGACTTTCTCATCGCCCCGTTCGCCGCTTCCGTCGCCTCGCTGTACGCACCCGCCGCGCACACGCAATCCAGCCTCGCACCGCTGAAGCTCACGCTCGACTTTCGCGTGACCAGCCAGACATCGCCGTTCTTCCTGGCACTCGAAAAGGGCTACTACAAGGACGAGGGTCTGGCCGTGACGATCGACGTCGGTTCGGGCTCGGTCGCGTCGATCACGCGCGTGGCCAGCGGCGCTTATGACCTCGGGCTCGGCGACATCGGCTCGCTGATCGAGTTCCACGCGACCAACCCCGACACGCCGGTGCAGGCGATCTACCAGTATTACAACCGTGCGCCCTTCGTGATCATCGGCCGCAAGGACCGCGGCATCACCCAGGACTTCCTGTCGCTCAAAGGCAAGAAGGTCGCCGCCGCCGCGGTCGAGGCCACGCGCCGCTGCTGGCCGATGGCGGCCCGCGCGCTCGGCGCCCCGCCCGACCTGTTCGAATGGGTGACGACGGACTTCAGCGCGCGCGACAACGTCATGGTGCGCGGCGACGTCGACGCGGCCACTTATTTCCACGACTCGGCGGTCTCGCTGTTCGCGCGCATGCCGGAGCAGACGCTGTCGGTGCTCGAGTTCAGCCAGACCGGCCTGCAGCTCTACGGCAACGCGCTGCTCGGCGGCAAGCTGCTGCAGGAGAAACCCGACGCCGCCCGCGCCTTCGTGCGCGCCACCCACCGCGCGCTGCGCGAGACGCTGGCCCAGCCCGACGCGGCGCTGGCCGCCGTCAAGGCGCGCGAACCGATCATCAACGCGGACACCGAGCGCGCTCGCTGGGTGATCACGCGCCGCTACCTTCTGACTCCCGAGGTGCGGGCCCACGGCCTCGGCGGCGTGCAGCCGGCCGTGCTCGCCAGGCAGATCGACGAAGTCGCCGAGGCCTTCGCCCTGCCTCGCAAACCCGCGCCCGAGCGCATCTTCAATCCCGCCTTCCTGCCCGCCGACCGCCAGGTGTCCGCATGAGCACGCACGATGCCCTGCCGCAGACGGTGCAACTATCGGAGCGCGACGAGCGCCACCTGCGCCACGCGATCCAGCTGGCCGATCGCGCCCGCGCGCGCGGCAGCCATCGTCCGTTCGGCGCGGTCATCATCGGCCCGCACGACGAGATCCTGGCCGAGGCCGTCAATACCAATACCGAGACCGGCGACTGCACCGCGCACGCCGAAACCTCGGCGATCCGCCTCGTGAGCCCCCGGCACTCGCGCGACGAACTCGCGCAGGCCACGCTGTACTCGTCGGCCGAACCCTGCGTGATGTGCGCGGGCGCGATCTTCTGGTCCAACATCGGCCGCGTCGTCTATGGCATCGACGCCGAACGCCTGCGCGTCTTCCGCGGCGAGCGGCAGGACCAGCGCGACGCGGAGCTGTCGTGCCGCGACGTGTTCCGGGCCTCGCCCCATCCGATCGAGTGCATCGGTCCGGCGCTGATCGACGAGGCGTCGGCCTCGCACGCAGGAGCGTGGAAGGCCTGAAGCGGGCCGCGTCGAGCGGCTTGCTCGAAGTCGGCGGCGTGCCGCTCGCGCTGCGGCCGCGGCGGGCAGACGCCCGCCCGCGCCGATAAGGCCCCCGCCGACGCCCTCGGCGTGAGCGAGGGATTTCGGCGGCCGATCCCGGCTCGCCGCTAAGCGAAGCCGCAGCCCGCGGTCTCGTCTCCCCCCATCGGACCGGCGGCGCCGTCGACTTAGGGCCGGTTCACCGGTGCCGTCACCGCGGACCGCCGCCGGGTTTCATTCGATGTGACACGCGTCGCAACGGCCTGATCGGGTATCTTTCGGAGGTCGAACCGCTCTTCCCAACACCATCAGAGACATCCCGACCATGACAGATACCAATGCGACGCTGCCGCTGACCGGCCTGCGGGTCGTCGAATTGCACGCGATCGGACCGGTCCCGTTCGCCGGCCAGTTGCTGCGCCGGCTGGGCGCGACGATCCACCGCGTCTCGCCGCCGAAGGACCCGGGCCTGGGCGTGGGCAGCAAAACCGAATACGACGTGCTCAACGCCGGCAAGCAGGTCGAGATGCTCGACCTGAAATCGGCCGACGGCATGGCCGCGCTGGACAAGCTGCTGGCCACGGCCGACGTGATGCTCGAAGGCTTCCGCCCCGGCGTGCTCGAACGCCTGGGCCTGGCGCCCAAGACGCTGCTCGCCAAACACCCGAAACTGGTCATCGGCCGCCTGTCCGGCTGGGGCCTGAACGGGGCGCTGGCCGACCGCGCCGGGCACGACATCAACTACCTGGGGCTGACCGGCCTGCTCAACGCGATCGGTCCGGCCGAACGCCCGATCCCCCCGTTGAACGTCGTCGCCGACTTCGGCGGCGGCGCGATGCACCTGCTGGTCGGCGTGTTGTCCCGGCTGGTCCAGCGCTCGATCTCCGGCAAGGGCGGCACCGTCGAGACCAGCATCCTCGCCGGCACCGTCGGGCTGTCGCCGATGTTCTTCGGCATGCTGGCCAGCGGCGCCTGGCAGATCGGCCGCGAGGTCAACCTGCTCGACGGCGCGCCGCCGTTCTACCGCGTCTACAAGACGAAGGACGACAAGTTCGTGTCGGCCGGCGCGATCGAGGCGAAGTTCTACCTCGAGATGATCAAGCTGACCGGCACGCAGGGCCAGATCGATCCGGCCAAGCAGATGGCGCGCGACACCTGGACCGACACCGCGGCGACGTTCCAGAAGGCGTTCCTGACGAAGACCCGCGACGAATGGGGCGAACTCGCACAGCAATGCGACTGCTGCGTCGCGCCGGTGCTCGACTTCCTCGAAGCGGCCCGCCATCCGCACAACCTCGCCAACGGCCTGTACAAGGCCGAGCCGTTCCCGCAGGTCGATCGCGTGCTGGACTTCGACCGCGATCTGCGCTGACGACCGCGATCCGCGCTGATCTCGCCGGCCGGCCTCCGCATCGCGGTCCGGGCCGGCCTGCGAACGGGCACTAGTCGACGGCGGTCAGCCGCAGCGATTCGAGGAAGGTCTTCGCCTGCTCGCGATCGATCGACGGCCCGATGACGACCGCCTGCCAGACGCGGTCGCCGCGGCCGGCGAAGCGCGCGATCATCTCGATCGCGCCGCGGTCGGCCTTCGCACCGGTCTCCTTGCCCGCGGGCCCCGGCCCGCTCGCCTCGACCTGCCAGCCCTCGACCCGTCCCCGCTGCTGCCCCGCGCCGTCGACCAGCATCCATTCGATCGGTTCGGCCGCCCGCTCGGCACCGCGCAGATTGCGAACCATCTGCGCGCGCATCGCCGCCAGCGCGCGCCCGCGCAGGCCCGCGGCCAGTTCGTCCGCCCCGCCGCCCGTGCCGATCACGCCGAGCGCGCCCATCGGCAGCCGGATCGCGCCGACGGCGAACGACATGCCCTCGACCTCGACGGCCCGCATCGACATCTCGACCTCTAGCCCGTCCAGGTTGATCCGGCGCTGCAGGTGCGACGGCTTGGCCGGCAGCATCACGCGATAGCCGTCGTCGCCGGCCTGCACCTCGCGCCAGTTGAACGTCGGCGTGCACGCCGCCAGCATCAGCAAGAAAGCCAGCGCGCGGCCGGCCCACCCATGTGTGAATCGATCCATCGTTGCCGTCATGCGACCAAAGGATCGGAGCATAATCCGTCCCACGTCTGGAAGCCCTGCGGAGTCCGCCATGATCTACGAATTCAAGTCCCGCGCCACCGGCAATCTCGTGATGACGCAGGACGTCGCCGAGCGCCTGCTCGGCATCGTCGGCAAGTCGCCGGGACCGACCGGCATCATCACCGCCGAGCAGATCCCCGGCGCGATCGAAGCGCTCGAACGGGCCGTCGCGCGCGAGAAGACCGGGGGCCCGGCCAGCGTCGGCACGCCGCGCACGCCGGTCGCCGCCGCCGACGAGGATCGCGACGACGAACCGCCGATCGGGCTGGCGCAGCGCGCGTTCCCGCTGATCGAGATGCTCAAGCGCGCGGGCGCGGCGGGCAAGGACATCACCTGGGGCATCTGAGCCTCGGGCAGCGAGGCCGGCCCGCGGTCGGCCCCGCTTGCAGGGCCGTGCGCGGCAAGCCCCCGGGGGCTCCCGCTCGACCGCCGGAACGGTCTATCATCGCCACAGGGACGTAGACACCCCACGCACCGATCGCCGACGGCGGCCCGACCGCCCGATGCCCGTGTGCCGACGAGGGTGCCCGATCCGGACTACTGGAGACCCCTCGTGGACATGAATCGACGGCAGTTCTTCAAGGCCACCGCCGCGGGGCTGGGCGGATCGAGCCTGGCGATGCTCGGCTTCTCGCCCGCTCCCGCGCTGGCCGAGGCACGCCAGTTCAAGCTGGCCCGCACGACCGAAACCCGCAACACCTGCCCGTACTGCTCGGTCGGCTGCGGCATCCTGATGTACAGCCTGGGCGACAACCCGAAGAACGTCACCCAGGGCATCGTCCACATCGAGGGCGATCCGGATCACCCGGTCAATCGCGGCACGCTATGCCCGAAGGGCGCCGGCCTGCTGGACTTCGTCCACAGCGAGAACCGGCTCAAGTATCCCGAGGTGCGCGAGCCCGGCAGCAACGCGTGGAAGCGGATCTCGTGGAACGAGGCCTTCGATCGCATCGCCCGGCTGATGAAGGCCGACCGCGACGCGAACTTCATCGCCACGAACGCCGAGGGCAAGACCGTCAACCGCTGGCTCAGCACCGGCTTCCTGGCGGCCTCGGCCTCGTCGAACGAAACCGGATACCTGACGCACAAGGTCAACCGTGCGTTGGGGATGCTCGTCTTCGACAACCAGGCGCGTGTCTGACACGGACCGACGGTGGCCAGTCTGGCCCCGACGTTCGGACGCGGCGCGATGACCAACCACTGGGTCGACATCAAGAATGCCGACCTGGTGCTGATCATGGGCGGCAATGCCGCCGAAGCCCACCCGTGCGGCTTCAAATGGGTGATCGAAGCCAAGCATCACAACAAGGCCAAGCTGATCGTCGTCGATCCGCGCTTCACGCGCTCGGCCGCGATGTCCGACTACTACGCGCCGGTGCGGGCGGGCAGCGACATCGCGTTCCTCGGCGGCGTCATCCATTACCTGCTGTCCGGCGACCGGATCCAGCACGAGTACGTCAGGCACTTCACGAACGCCTCGTTCATCGTCAACGAGAACTACAAGTTCGAGAACGGACTGTTCTCCGGCTACGACGCCGAGAAGCGCACTTATTCGACGGCCACCTGGGCCTACGAGCTGGACGAGCAGGGCTTCGCGAAGGTCGACGAAACGATGCAGCATCCGCGTTGCGTGCTGCAGATCATGAAGACCCACTATGCGCGCTACACGCCCGAGATGGTCGAGCGCATCTGCGGCACGCCGAAGGACCAGTTCCTGAAAGTGTGCGAGATGATCGCCACGACAGGGGTGCCGTCGCGCACGATGACGATCCTGTACGCGCTGGGCTGGACGCAGCACAGCCAGGGCTCGGAGATGATCCGCGCCGGCGCGATCATGCAACTGCTGCTGGGCAACATCGGCGTGCCCGGCGGCGGCATGAACGCGCTGCGCGGCCATAGCAACATCCAGGGCCTGACCGACCTGGGCCTGCTGTCCAATTCGCTGCCCGGCTACCTGTCGCTGCCGCGCGATGCCGAACAGGACCTCGACGGCTACCTGAAGTCGCGCGCGCTCAAGCCGCTGCGGCCGAACCAGATGAACTTCTGGCAGAACTACCCGAAGTTCTTCGTCAGCCTGCAGAAGGCCACGTTCGGGCCGGCGGCCAGCGCCGAGAACCGCTGGTGCTACGACTGGCTGCCCAAGTGGGACAAGCTGTACGACATCCTGCAGGCATTCGAGCTGATGAACCAGGGCAGGATCAACGGCTACTTCTGCCAGGGCTTCAACCCGGTCGGTTCGTTCCCGAACAAGCACAAGATCGTCGCCGGCCTGTCACGGCTCAAGTGGCTGGTGACGATGGACCCGCTCAAGACCGAGACCTCCGAGTTCTGGCAGAACTTCGGCGAGCACAACGACGTCGACACGGCCGCGATCCGGACCGAGGTGTTCCGCCTGCCGACCACCTGCTTCGCCGAGGAGGACGGCTCGCTGACCAACTCGAGCCGCTGGCTGCAATGGCACTGGAAAGGCGCCGAACCGCCGGGACAGGCGATCAGCGACATCCAGATCATGTCGGAGCTGTTCGTGCGGCTGCGCGAGCTGTACCGCAGCGAGGGCGGCGCGTTCCCCGATCCGATCGTCAACCTGCACTGGCCGTACCTGATTCCGCGGTCGCCGTCGCCGCAGGAACTGGCGATGGAGTACAACGGCAAGGCGCTGGCGGACCTGGTCGATCCGAAGGATCCGTCGAAGGTGCTGGTCAAGGCCGGCGAGCAGTTGACCGGCTTCGGCCAGCTTCGCGACGACGGGACGACCTCGGCCGGCTGCTGGATCTATACCGGCTGCTGGACGCCGGCCGGCAACCAGATGGCCCGGCGCGACAACGCCGATCCTTATGGCATCGGCCAGCACCTGGGCTGGGCCTGGGCCTGGCCGGCCAACCGCCGCGTGCTGTACAACCGCGCGTCGGCCGATCCGTCCGGCAAGCCGTGGATCGCCTCGCGCACGCTGACCCGGTGGAACGGCAAGGCCTGGGCCGGCTCCGACATTCCCGACATGCGCCCGGACGCGGCGCCCGACCAGCACGTCGGTCCGTTCATCATGACGGCCGAAGGCGTGGCCCGATTGTTCGCACCGACCGGCATGGCCGAAGGCCCGCTGCCCGAGCACTACGAACCGATGGAATCGCCGCTGGCCGCCAACCCGCTGCATCCGGACAATCCGCTGGCGTTCAACAATCCGGCCGTGCGCGTGTTTCCGGACGACAGGAAGAACTTCGGCACGGCCAAGGAGTTTCCTTATGTCGCGACCAGCTACCGGCTGACCGAGCACTTCCATTACTGGACCAAGAACGTGCGCACGTCGGCCGTCATCCAGCCGCAGCAGTTCGTCGAGATCGGCGAACAGCTCGCGAACGAAAAGGGCATCGCGCACGGGGACACGGTCAAGGTCTCGTCCAAGCGCGGCTACATCAAGGCCGTGGCCGTCGTATCCAAGCGCATCGCCTCGCTGAACGTCGACGGGCGGCGCGTGCACACGGTAGGGCTGCCGAACCACTGGGGCTTCGTCGGCGTCGCCAAGCCGGGATTCCTGGTCAACACGCTGACGCCGTCGGTCGGCGATGCCAACACGCAGACGCCCGAGTACAAGTCGTTCACCGTGAACATCGAGAAAGCCTGAGGACGCCGACGCCATGTCATCGCTCCAATCCCTGGACATCGCCAAGCGGTCGGCGACGACGACGCCGTCCCCGCAGGCCCGCCACCAGCCCGACCTGGCCAAGCTGATCGACGTCACGAGCTGCATCGGCTGCAAGGCCTGCCAAGTCGCCTGCATGCAGTGGAACGACCTGCGCGACGAGGTCGGCACCAACGTCGGCGTCTACGACAATCCGGCCGACCTGACGCCGCAGTCGTGGACCGTCATGCGCTTTGCCGAGGTCGAGCCCGAACCCGAGGCCGGCAAGCTCGAATGGCTGATCCGCAAGGACGGCTGCATGCACTGCGAGGATCCGGGCTGCCTGAAGGCCTGCCCGTCGCCGGGCGCGATCGTCAAGTACACGAACGGCATCGTCGACTTCATCTCCGAGCACTGCATCGGCTGCGGATCCTGCGTGACCGGCTGCCCGTTCAACGTGCCGCGGATCTCCGAGAAGGACAACAAGGCCTACAAGTGCTCGCTGTGCTCGGACCGCGTCGCGGTCGGCCTGGAGCCGGCCTGCGTCAAAGCCTGCCCGACCGGCGCGATCCGCTTCGGCACCAAGGACGCGATGAAGGATTTCGCGGCCGAGCGCATCGAGGACATGCAGGAGCGCGGCTACGCGAACGCCGGACTGTACGACCCGCCGGGCGTCGGCGGCACGCACGTGATGTACGTGCTGCAGCACGCCGACCGGCCCGAGCTGTACCACGGTCTGCCCAGGGATCCGAAGATCGATCCGATGGTCGGCCTGTGGAAGGGCGCGCTCAAGCCGCTGGCGATGCTGGCGATGCTCGGCGGCGTGCTCGGCGGCTTCATGCACTACATGAAGGTCGGGCCGGTCGAGGACAAGGACGACGGCACGGACGGCAAGGTCGACGCCGGTTCGGGTTCGGGTTCGGGTTCGGGTTCGGGTTCGGGTTCGGGTTCGGGTTCGGGCAGCATGGGCGATACCGGCGCTTCGGGAGAACGGCGATGAGCGCGAATCCTTATGATCGACGACCGGCGACGCCCGCCGCCCGCCGCGATCCCCCCCGGCTGATCGCCCGCTATGCGGCCTCGTCGCGGCTGAACCACTGGATCGTCGCGATCCTGTTCTTCTGCGCCGCGCTGACCGGATTGGCGTTCTTCCATCCTTATTTCTATCCGCTGGTCCACCTGTTCGGCGGCGGTCCGTGGGCGCGCATCCTGCATCCGTTCTTCGGCGTCGCGATGGTCGCGTTGTTTCTCGGACTGTTCTTCCGGCTGGCCCGCCACAACGTCTGGCGTCGCCACGACAGCGCATGGCTGCGGCACGCCAACCGGATGCTGGCCGGCGACAAGGCGGGCCTGCCGCCGGCCGGCCGCTACAACGCCGGCCAGAAGATCATCTTCTGGGTAATGGCGCTGTCGCTGCTGGTGCTGATCGTCACCGGCGTCATGTTCTGGCGGCCTTACTTCGCGTACGCGTTCCCGATCTGGGCCGTTCGCCTGGCCACGCTGCTGCACGCGGCCGCGGCGACGGTGCTGATCCTGTCGATCATCGTGCACGTGTACGCGGCGATCTGGGTCAAGGGCACGATGCGCGCGATGACACGCGGCACCGTCACCGAAAGCTGGGCGCGGCGCAACCATCCGCTGTGGTTCGACGAAGTCGCGTCCAAAGACCGATGACCGATTCGCCGCCTCCATCGTCCTTCCCGTCGCCGGCCTCATCGTCCTCGTCGTCCGGCGCGCGGGCCGGCGCGACGCGCCTGCTGAGCCCCGAACAGATCGCGGTCAAGGCCGGCCACATCGTACCCTTCCTGCGGCTGCCCGATCCGGCGCGCGCGTACGCCGAACGCGCCGAACGGCTCGAAATGCTGGCCGACGGGCATCCGATCGGCGACTACCTGCGCTTCGTCGCGCGGATCGCCGCCGCGCAGCAGCGCCTGGCCGATCGCTATCCGGAACTGCCGCTCCCCGATGCCGATGCGATCGCCGCGGCCGCCGATGCGATCGCGCCGCCGGTGCCGGCCGATGGCTGGTCCCGCTCGCCGCGATGGATCGACGGTCTGCGCGAGTTGCTCGGCGACGTCCATGCGACGCAGCCCGCCGGCCCCGCGCGCGAGTTGATCGGCACGCTGCGCGCCACGCCGGCCGAGCACCTGCAATCGCAGGCCGATCGTGTTCTGAACGGCGTCACGTTCGGGCTGGATCTGGCTAGCGCGCCGCTGATCGCCGCCGGTCTGCAGGTGTACTGGACCACGCTGGTCGCGCGGACGGCCGCGGCCCACGGCGCCGACGCCTTCGGCCGCACGCGCCGGGCCACGCGCTGCCCTTGCTGCGGCAGCGCGCCGGTCGCCAGCATCGCCCGCATCGGCGCCGAGCAGGCCGGCACGCGCTACCTGCACTGCTCGCTATGCGCGGCCCAA
Source organism: Burkholderiaceae bacterium (assembly GCA_047601745.1). Classification (GTDB taxonomy): domain Bacteria; phylum Pseudomonadota; class Gammaproteobacteria; order Burkholderiales; family Burkholderiaceae_E; genus JAKPAM01. The sequence continues at coordinate 1,026,958 of JASGIS010000001.1, forward strand.
TGGCATATGGTGCGCGTCAAGTGCGCGCACTGCGAGAGCACGAAAGGCATCCATTACCAGGAACTGTCGGCCGATGACGGCCCCCGGAGCGGCGGGATCGACGGCAGCGCCGGCAGAAACGGGGCAGGCGCGTCCGCCGCGTCGATCGTCCCCGGCAACCACCGCAACGCGAAGTCCGCCGCCGTCAAGGCCGAATGCTGCGACGAGTGCGGCCATTACCTGAAGATCGTCTACATGGAGCGCGACCCGGCCGTCGAGCCGGTGGCCGACGACCTGGCCACGCTGAGCCTGGACCTGCTGCTGACCGAAAGCGGCAGACAGCCGGCCGGTGTCAACCCGATGCTGTGGTTCGGCGACAGTGACGAAGACGGCCGGCGAAACAACGACTGATCCGGGCGAAAGAGGTCACCGGCGACCTCGCGACCACTCGAACTCCCATTCGAACTCCCACTCCCACGCCTGACGTCTCACGCCTCAACGCCTCTCGGCCCCGGCGCCCGGACACCCGGACACCCGGATACCCGGATACCCGGATACCCGGACACTCGACACTCGACACTCGACACTCGACGCCCGACGCCCGACGCCCGAAGATCCGAAGATCCGAAGATCCGAAGACTCGAAGACTCGAAGACTCGAAGACTCGAAGACCCGAAGACCCGGCATTCTCCGACAGACCGACGGGTCGGCGGGCGACGGCGCATCGCCGACGGATGCCTAAGCTTGAAGCATCGAGCACCACGGACCAGGAGGTCATGATGGACAGGATGCCGAACGGCCCGCTGTCGGAAGCGCGGGATCCCGATCTGATCGAACAGGCCAAGCCCGGGCACGGCGTGCCCTCGCAGGATCCGGATCCCGCCGCGCAACAGCCGATCGCCCCCGAACTCGCGCATCGGGAAGAAAAATCCGTCTACGTGGGCGGCGGCATCGTCGCCGGCGCCGCGGCGGGCGCGGCGGTCGGATCGGCCGTCGGCGGCCCGATCGGCACCGTCGTCGGCGGAACGGTCGGTGCGGTCGCCGGCGCGGTCGGCGGGGTGGCGGCCGGTGAAGCGGCGACGGGTTCCACCAATTCTGACAACGGCGATCCCGTAGAGGGCAGGAAAGACGCGTGAGCAGCAGCTGCCCCAGCGTGCTGTGTTACGGTGCACGGGTCGCGCCCCCTACTGCCGCCCATGACCCGAACGCCCGACGAGTCCGTCGTCCATGGCTCGAAGGCGCCGCTGCGCAAACTGCCTTCGGTCGATACGCTGTTGCGCAGCGCGCCCGTCGCATCGCTGGTCGAGCGCCACGGCCGCACGCTGGTGGCGGCCGAGGCCCGCCGCACTCTCGATCGGCTGCGCCAGCGACTGCGAAACGGTGAACCGATCCCGACCGCGAGCCTCGCGCCCGAGGCGCTGGCCGAAATGCTCGCTGACGGCTGCGCACGCAGGCTCGCGCCGCCGATGCGGCGCGTCATCAACCTGACCGGCACCGTCATCCACACGAATCTCGGCCGGGCCCTGCTGTCCGACGCAGTGATGGCCGAGGCGCAGGCGCTGATGACCGCGCCGAACAACCTGGAGTTCGACCTCGAAGACGGCGGGCGCGGCGATCGCGATGCGCTGGTCGGGCCGTTGCTGTGCGAGCTGACCGGCGCCGAAGCCGCGACCGTCGTCAACAACAACGCGGCCGCCGTGCTGCTGACCGTCGCAGCGCTGGCCCGCGGCCGCGAGGTCATCGTGTCCCGCGGCGAACTGATCGAGATCGGCGGCGCGTTCCGCATGCCCGACGTGATGGCCAGCGCCGGCGCGACGCTCGTCGAAGTCGGCACGACCAACCGCACGCACGCGGCCGACTACCGGCGCGCGATCACCGAGCGCACCGCGCTGATCATGAAGGTGCACCCGAGCAACTATGCGATCGAAGGGTTCACCACCGCGGTCGGCGAGGCCGAGCTGGCGTCGATCGCGCACGGCGCCGGTCTGCCGCTGGCCACCGATCTGGGCAGCGGTGCGCTGATCGATCTCGCCGATCACGGCCTGCCCCGCGAGCCCCTGCCGCAGCAATCGCTGGCCGACGGTTGCGACGTCGTCACGTTCTCGGGCGACAAGCTGCTGGGCGGACCGCAAGCAGGGCTGATCGTCGGCTCGCGCGACGCGATCGCGCGGATCCGCGCTCATCCGATGAAGCGCGCGCTGAGGATGTCCAAGCTGCCGCTGGCCGTGCTGTCGGCGACGCTGCGGCTCTACCTGTGTCCGGAAAAGCTCGCCGAGCGGCTGCCGACGCTGCGGCTGCTGACGCGGCCGCGCGCCGCGATCGACGAGACCGCCCGCGCGCTGCATCCGGTCGTCGCCGAGGCACTGCGAGCGCCGCCGACCGATAGCCCGGATGCGCCCGCCGCTTACGACGTCGAAGTCGTCGCGCTCGACAGCCAGATCGGTTCGGGCTCGCTGCCGCGCGAACGCCTGCCGTCGGCCGGGTTGGCGATCCGGCCCCGCGACGGCAGCGGGCGCACGCTCGACGCGCTGGTGCGCGCGCTGCGCGAGCTGCCGATCCCGGTGATCGGCCGCATCGATCGGCAGGCGCTGCTGCTCGACCTGCGCTGCCTCGAGGATCCGCGCGAATTCGTCGAGCAGTTGCCGCGGCTGCAGCAGCGCTTGCACGGTCCTCGACGCTCATGATCGTCGGCACCGCCGGACACATCGACCACGGCAAGTCCACGCTGGTGCGGGCGTTGACCGGCACCGATCCGAGCCGGCTGGCCGAAGAAAAGCGCCGCGGCATCACGATCGAGCTGGGTTATGCGTTCCTCGACGCGCCCGATGGCGAGCGCATCGGCTTCATCGACGTGCCGGGCCACGAGCGGCTCGTGCACACGATGCTGGCCGGCGCGACCGGCATCGACGCGGTGATGCTGGTGGTGGCCGCCGACGACGGCGTGATGCCGCAGACCCGCGAGCATCTGGCCGTCGTGTCGCTGCTGGGCATCCGGCGCGGCGTCGTCGTCGTCACGAAGACCGACCGGGTATCGCCGGAACGCGTCACGCTAGTGATGCGCGATGCCCGCACGCTGCTCGCGGCCGGCCCGCTGGCCGACGCACCGATCCTGCCGGTCGCCGCCACCGACGGCCTGGGGCTCGACGCGCTGAAGGCCTGGCTGTTCGACACCTGCGCGGCTGCGCGAGCGCCAGCCGCCGAATCGCCTGCCGGAACGCCTGCCACGGCGGACGCCTTCCCGCGCGCCGGTTTCCGCCTGGCCGTCGATCGCGCGTTCACGCTCGGCGGCATCGGTACCGTGGTCACCGGCACCGTGTTCGCCGGCGAGGTGCGGACCGGCGACGCGCTGCGATCGGCGCCGGGCGAACGCTCGACGCGGGCGCGCAGCCTGCATGCGCAGAACCGGCCGACCGCGCGGGCCGGCAGGGGCCAGCGCTGCGCGATCAACGTCGCCAGTCTGGCACGCGACGACGTCGAACGCGGCGACTGGCTGTGCGCACCCGCGATCACGCTGCGAACCGAGCGGATCGACGTGTCGCTGACGCTCTGGCATGCCGAGGAACAGCCGCTGCGCTCGGGCGCCCACGTCCATCTGCACGCCGGCGCCGCCGACGTGACGGCGCGCGTCGTGCTGCTCGACGGCGAGCCGCTGGCGCCGGGCGCGACGAGGCTCGCGCAGTTGATCCTGCAGGCGCCGATCGCGATCTGGTGCGCCGACCGCGTCGTGCTGCGCGACGCGTCGGCCAGCCGCACGCTGGCCGGCGGACAGGTGCTCGATCCGTTCGCGCCGGCGCGCTACCGCAAGACGCCCGAGCGCCTGGATCTGCTGCGCGCGCTGCGCGACGGTTCGACGCCCGAGACCCGGCTCGCGGCGCTGCTGAGTCGCGCGCCGCATGGCGTCGAATGGGAGCGATGGCGGCGGGCGGAGGGCCTGCTGGTCCCGTCCGGCGCGATCGACTGGAACCGGTTCGACGCGACGCCGATCGACGGCGCGGCCGCGGCCGCGGCCGCGGCTCGCACCGCATCGTCCGCCGGGAGCGGACCGCAATGGCTGATCGGTAACGCCGCGCGACGAGCGCTCGAACACGCGCTGGAGGAGGCGATCGCACGCGTGCATCGCGAGGAGCCCGACGCGCTCGGCATCGACGCGGCACGCCTGCGCCGATTGGCGGCGCCGCGCGCGGCGCCCGCCGTCGTCGACGCGGCGATCCAGCGCCTGCTGGCCGACGAACGCCTGGCGCGGCACGGCGCGTTCCTGCACGCGCCCGATCACCTGGTGACGCTGGCCCCGGCCGAAGAAGCGCTGGCCGCGCAGATCGTTCCACGCCTCGCGCAGGGCGGCTACGATCCGCCGTGGGTCCGCGATCTGGCGCGCGAGTTGACGACGCCCGAAGCGCAGGTCCGGCAGACCCTGGTGCGCATGGCGATCCGCGGACAGGTGTTCCAGGTCGTGCGCGACCTGTACTACGACGCCGCCGTCATCGAACGACTGGCGGCGATCGTTCGCGAACTGGCGAACGACGGCGCGGACGAGCGCGCGGCGCCGGACGGAACGGGCGGTATCAGGGCCGCGGAGTTTCGCGACCACACCGGTCTCGGTCGCAAACGCGCGATCCAGATCCTGGAATTCTTCGACCGGATCGGCCTGCTGCGTCGCGTACGCGATGCGCACCTGCTGCGCCCCGGCAGCACGCTGTTCGGGGGCGGTGCGCCCGGCGTGCGAGAATCGACCGACCGATCGATCGCCGCGGACGAGGCCGCCGACGATCGCTGACGCCAAAACGGCGCGATCGCGTCCGGCAGACGCGTCGTGGTTTTTCGCCGAAGGCCAGAGGAAGGAACACGTTCCCGGTGGAACGGCCGGGCTTCAAACCCGGTGGGCGGCGCCACGCGTTGCCGGGTGGGTTCGACTCCCGCTTCCTTCCGCCCGGGATCCCGACCCCGACCCCGACCCCGACCGCGACCGGGACCCGGACGACGTCGCCGTCAGGACGATGCCGACGGACGCCGATGCGGACGGCGTCCGTTACCTCGATGCCGGCCCGCGATCGACGACGGGCCGGCGGACGGCGCGCTCAGCGCGGCGCCATCCGGATCGCGCCGTCGAGCCGCACGCACTGGGCATTGAAGTAAGTGTTGCGCGCGATCTCGAGCGCCAGGCTGCCGAACTCCTCGGGTTTGCCGAGACGCTTGGGGAACGGCACCGACGCGCTCAGGCTGTTGAGCACCTGCGGCGTCGCGCCCAGCATCAGCGGCGTCGAGAAGATGCCCGGCATGATCGAGTTGACGCGGATGCCCAGGTCCGACAGGTCGCGCGCCATCGGCAGCACCAGGCCGTTGACGCCCGCCTTGGCCGAGCCGTAGATGACCTGCCCGATCTGGCCGTCCTGCGCCGCGACCGATGCGGTCAGGATGATGCAGCCGCGTTCGCCGTCTTCCAGCGGCTCGAGCGTCGCCATGCCTTCGGCCGCGTGCGAGGCCAGCCGGTAGCTGGCGACCAGCACGCCCTGCACGCCGGCCTCGTAGTCCTCGGTCGACAGGCGTTTGAGCTTGTTGGCCGCCTTGTCGAAGGCCAGCGTCTTGCCGCGGCGCGACGTCATCGCGCAATGCACGAGCACGCGCTCCTGGCCGTTCGCTTCGCGCGCCTTCTTGTAGCCGGCGACGACCGCCTCTTCATTGTTGATGTCGACCTTGCAGAAGATGCCGCCGATCTTGCTGGCGACCGCCTGGCCCTTTTCTTCGTTGACGTCGAAGATCGCGACCTTGACGCCCTGCGCGGCCAGCGCTTCGGCCGAAGCCTGGCCCAAACCCGACGCGCCGCCGGTAACGACGGCGCTGATGCTCTTGTCGATCTTCATTTCTTGGGTCTCCTTTCGTGGAAAACGGGATGGATGGGGAAAATGGCCTAGATCCTACCTTGGAATGGGCAGCGGACCGAAACGGGCGGAGCGGCGCCCGAGCGGACTTCGATCCAATGAACCCGTCGCGCGGCGCCCGGCCGGCGATCAGTCGAGCCGGATGTTCTCGCGCCGGACCGTTTCGGCCCACAACGCCGATTCCCGGCGGATGCGCTCGGCAAAACCGACGGGCTCGGTGTCGACCTCGATCGCGCCATGCGCCGACAACTGGCGGGCCAGGCCTGCGTCGTCCGCCAGCGAGCGCAGCGCGCCGTGCAGGCGCTCGACGACGTCGGACGGCGTCGACGCGGGCGCGAACAGCGCCAGCCAGAACGTCACGTCGATCTGCGGATAGCCGGCCTCGGCCATCGTCGGCACGTCCGGCAGTTCGCTCCATCGCCGGCTCGACGTCACCGCCAGCGCCGTCAGCTTGCCGGCCCGGATGTTCGGCAGCGCCTGCGGCGTATCGATGAACGCGTCGACCTCCTTGGCAAGCACCGCCAGCTGCGACGCCGTCGCGCTCTTGTACTGCACCTCGCGCACCTCGATCCCGGCCGCGTTGGCGAGGATGCGGAACGTCAGGCCGGTGATGTTGCCCGGCCCCGCGGCCGCATAGCTCAGATCGTCGGGCCTGGCCCGCGCGTAGTCGACCAGATCGGCGACGGTCCTGAACGCGCCGGTCCGCTCGCTGTCGGCGTTGACGGTCAGCATCAGCGGCGCCGACGTCATCACCGAGACCGGCCGGAAATCGTCGAGCCGGTAGCCGCTGTGTCGATACAGGTGCGGGTTGACGACCATGCTGCTCGTATTGGTCCCGAGCAGCGTGTAGCCGTCGGCCGGCGCGCGCGCGACTTCCTGCGCGCCGATCGCTCCGTTGGCGCCCGGCTTGTTGATGACGACCACCGGCTGCCCGAGCTGCTGGCGCAGGCGCTCGGCGGCGATCCGCGCGACGAAATCGGTCACCGTCCCCGCCGGAAAACCGACGACGATCTGGATGGGTTTGCTCGGATACGCCTGCGCCGCCGCCGTACCGGCGATCACGCACAGCACGGCCGACAGCACGAACGATCGCAGACGCGGCATCGCGGCCTCCTCGTCAGGGACGGAACTGAAGCGCGCGCGGCACCAGCCGCGCCGGCGCCGACGCGATCCGGCAGGCGTCGGGCAGCCACTCGCAGACGCGCTGGCGGGTCTCGCGCGGATCGATCATCTCTTCCATCTGGAAGCGGTTCAACGGCCCGATCGGCCCGCGTACGCTCTCGATCCGTGCTTCGATCTCGGCGCGCAGCGCCGCCGGATCGGCCGCTTCGGCCAACTGGCGCTTGTACGCGGCCTCGATGCCGCCCTCGGGCGGAATGCCGCCGACGTCGGCCGACGGCCAGACCACCCGCGCGGCGACGGCCGCACGCGGCGTCGCGTAGTTGTTGCCGGCCACGCCGAAGCTGCGCCGCATGATCACCGTGAAGATCGGCACCGATACCTGCGCGAACGCGACCATCCATTCGCCGCCCTTGCGGATCGTGCCGGCGATCTCGTTCTCGATGCCGACGGCGAAACCCGGGTTGTCGACGAGGTTCAGGATCGGGACGTGGAACAGATCGCACAGGTCGAGGTGGCGGCGCAGCTTGTCGCAACCGTCGGCGGTCAGCGCACCGCCGTTGACGTGCCGGCTGTCCGACGCGATCACGCCCATCACGCGGCCGTCCATGCGCACGAAACCGGTCACCTGGTCGGTGCCCCACAACGGCCCGATCTCGAAGAACGAATCGCGATCGGCGATCAGCCGGATCGCGCGGCGGATGTCGAACGTGGCCGTGCGCTTGCGCGGCACCAGCGTCAGCAGCTCGTCGTCGCGGCGATCCGGCGGATCGGCCGGATCGGGCGCGATCGCCGGCGGCGCCTCGTAGACGCTGGCCGGCAGGTACGACAGGAAGCGGCGCGTCATCGCCATCGCTTGCTCCTCGGTCTCGGCGAGGTTGTCGACCGCGCCGTTGCGGCAGTGGATGTGCCAGCCGCCGAGCTCCTCCTTCGTCACGTCGTAACCCATCGCGTGCGACACCACCGGCGGCCCGGCGACGAACAGCTGCGACATGTCGCGCACCATCACCGAGAAGTGGCCGAGCACGGCCTTGGCCGCGCCGATGCCGACGACGCTGCCGAGCAGCAGGTTGACGACGGGCACCGTCGCCAGTTGCTCGGCGTACAGCGTGCTGCCCAGGTGCCCGGGCAGGAACGAGCCGCCGCCGCCGGTCACGCGCGGACGTCCGGCGACGATCGCGCCGCTGCTCTCCTTGGCCGAAGACGGCGCGCTCTCCTGCTTGGGCACCATCGCCGCGACGCTGCCGCCGCCGGACGAACCGTCGAGCAGCCTGACCGAGGGCACGCGCAGTTCGAGCGACAGCGCGTCGAGGTAGCGGCTCTTCTGCCCGATCGCGCCGTCGGCATGTCCGCCCCGCGACGTGAAGTCGTCGGCGCAGACGATCGCCGACCGGCCCTCGATGCGGCCGGTGCCGCCGACGTGGTTGGCCGGCGTGAAATCGGCGATCCGGCCGTCGGCGTCGTACGACGCGAAGCCGGCCAGGCTGCCGACCTCGCGGAAGCTGCCCTCGTCGAGCAGCAGCGCGATGCGCTCGCGGCAGGTCAGCTTGCCGCGGTCGCGCTGACGCACGACGCCCGGATCGGTCGAACCCGGCGCGAGCCGGCGGTGGGCGATCGCCTGCAGCGTGCGGACGTCGTCGAGCATCGGTTGCCAGCCCTGGTCGCGCGCGCCGGCTCGCGCCGCGCTCGCCGGCGCCGCCTCGTCCTCATCGCCGTCGTCGAGCGGCCGGATCGCCGCCAGCACCTGGCCCGTCCGCACGGCCTGCCCCGGCGCCAGCGCGAGCAGCGCCGACACCCGGCCCGAGGCCGGCGCGCCGATCGTCGTCTCCATCTTCATCGCGGTGACGACCAGCAACGGATCGCCGGCCCGCACGCGATCGCCTTCGGCGGCCAGCACCTCGACCACCGCGCCGTCCTGCGGACATTCGACGGCCAGGTCGCCGTCCGGCACCGACGCCGACGCGAGCGGCGCCGCGGTGCCGGCGCCCGTCGCGCCGGCCAGCCCCGCCGTCGCGCGGGCGCCTCGCCCGATCGCCGCGGCCTGCTGGTCGAGCAGACGCCGCACCGGGCCGGGATCACCGGCGGCCGATGCGCCGCCGGCCAGTGCCGGCTCTTCCGACAGCAGCGTCGTACGCGCGTCGCCGGCGCGAAAGGCCGGCGCGGACAGGATCGCGCGCAATTGCGCGGCGTTGGTCGGCACGCCGACGATCTGGAACTCGTCGAGCGCGCGCAGCGCGCGCTCGACCGCCGACGCGAAGCTGCCCGACGAGTTCGACTGCGCGACCAGCTTGGCCAGCAGCGGATCGAACTGCGGCGGCGGCGCCAGGCCCAGATACCCGCAGCCGTCGACCCGCACGCCGGGCCCCGACGGCTCGCGATACGCGCTCAGCGTGCCGGCGCCGGTCGCGACGACCCTGGCCTGGATCGCGTAGCCGCGCGGCGCACCGACCTGGGCCTGGCCGGCCAGGCCCAGATCGGCCAGCGACTCGCCCGCCGCGATCCGGAACTGCGCCTCGACCAGATCGATCGCCATCACCTGCTCGGTGATCGTGTGCTCGACCTGGATGCGCGGATTGCATTCGATGAAGTAGTGGCGGCCCGCCTCGGGATCGACGAGGAACTCGACGGTGCCGGCGTTCTCGTAGCGCGCCGCCCGCGCGAGCTTCAACGCGTCGTCGAGGATCCGCTGCCGCAGGCCCTCGTCCAGGCCGGGCGCCGGCGCGACCTCGACGACCTTCTGGTTGCGAAGCTGCACCGAGCAGTCGCGCTCGCGCAGATGCACGACGTTGCCGTGCCGGTCGCCGAGCACCTGCACCTCGATGTGCCGCGGCCGTTCGATCCGCCGCTCCAGGAACAGCGCGGCGTCGCCGAACGCCGCCAGCGCCTCGCCCTGGCAGCGGGCGAAGGCCTCGGCCATGTCCTCGGCCCGCTCGACGGCGCGCATGCCGCGCCCGCCGCCGCCCGCGGCGGCCTTCAGCATCACCGGGTAGCCGACCTCGGCGGCGAACGCCAACGCATCATCGACCGACGACAGCGCCGACGGCGTGCCCGGAATCACCGGCACCTGCAGCGACTGCGCGAACGCGCGGGCGCGCACCTTGTCGCCGAACATCGCCAACGCATCGGGATCAGGGCCGACGAAACGCAGGCCCTCGGCCGCGCAGCGGCGCGCGAAAGCCGCGTTCTCGGACAGGAAGCCATAACCCGGGTGCACGGCATCGCAGCCGGTCGACCCGGCCGCGGCGACGATCGCGTCGATATCGAGGTACGCGCGCACGGGATCGGCCCCGGCGGGCAATCCGCCGCCGATCTCGATCGCGCGCACGCCCATCGTCGTGTGCAGCGACATCGCGTCGACCGGCGCGTGCACGGTGACCGATTCGATTCCCAATGCCGATGCGGCGCGCGCGATCCGCACCGCGATCTCGCCCCGATTGGCGATCAATACCCGCTTGAACATCTGCCTCCACCTCTCGTCGTCATCCGCCGCTGCGACGACGCCAAGCGTCGCCGCACGGCCAGAGTAGTTCAGACGACGGAGCGGCCACCGAGTATCGAAGGACGAACCGCCGGGGCGGGACGGTCAGAACCGGTAACCGATGCCCACGCCGAACAGCCAGGGATCGAGCTTGAACTCGCCGACCTTGTTGCCGAAGGATTTGACGTCGACGCCCAGCTTGAGCTTCTTGACGTCGACGTTCAGGTACAGGTTCTTCTGGATCTCGTAGTCGAAGCCGATCTGCGCGGCCAGTCCGAAGCTGCTCTTCTCGACCGACGGACCCAGCGCCGCGTCGACCGCCGAATCGAAACGCACGCTGGAGATGCGCGTGTAGTTCAGCCCTGCGCCGACGTACGGCTTGAACGCGCCGAAGTCGGTGAAGTGGTACTGCGCGAGCAGCGTCGGCGGCAGATGCTTGAGCGAACCGATCTTGTCGCCGCCCGCGCGCAGGTCATGCTTCTGCGGGTAAGTGAGGATCAGTTCGACCGCGAAGTTCGGCGAGAAGAAGTACGAGACGTCGACCTCGGGAATCCACTTGTTGTTGACCGACAGGTCCAACCCGGTCGAATCCCTGTTCTGGCTGTCGAGGTAGACGGCGCGGGCGCGAACCATCCAGGGCGACGCCTGCTGCGCCTGCGCAGTCAGCGGAATCGAGGTAGCAGCAGCCAGAGCCAGGACGGCGATCGTGATCGATGTTCTTTTCATGAGAGTTCTCTTGCGGCAGTTTGAATCGCTTGTTTTTTCCTGCTCGACCATTAGAACCCGGACCCGGCCGAGGCGGCCTGTGCTGGATCAACTTCCGCATCGATCGCGCGAACGCGCCGCGCAGCGGGTCGATCAGCCCCGCGCGGCCCGCCGGATACCGCTCCGGCTCTCGCTCCTGTTTTTGTTTTTGCTCTTGCTCCTGCTCTTGCTCCTGCCCCCGACCCCGACCCCGACCCCGATCATCTATTCGGCATGCCCCCAGATGTCCAGCGGCCTGCGATCGTCGTCGGCGATCAGCCGGAAGCGCGCCGGCCGGTAGTCGTCGTCGGGCACCAGCGTGCCGCGGCTGGACGCGGGCAGACCCGCGCAGCCCGCCGCCGAGAGGACGAGCTGCAACGCGCCGGGCAGCGAGCTGCGGCTCAGTTGACCGCTGAGCCGACAGACCGAATCGCCGGCGACGATGCTGCCGTCGCCGCGGATCGAAAAGCGCGCCACCTCGCCGTCGGCCAGCCGCGTGACGTAGCCGCCGGCCAGCGATGTCGCGTCGATCGCCGCCGGCTTCGGCAACGCACTGCTGTGCAGCAGCGTCACCGTCCTGACGGCGCCCGGCGCCGGCACGGCCTGCCACGAATCGTCGCCGGCCGCGCGCCGGTAGATCTGCGTGGCGCGGTCGTCGCCGTCGGCCAGCACCAGCAGTCGCGAACCGTCGGCGGCCGCATAGTACTTGCCGACCGTCGGCGACGACTCATCGCCGACCGAGACCACGTAGCGGCCTTCGGCGAGGTCGTCGACCGCGACCGCCGCCGAATCGTCGTGATGACCGCCGCCGCCGCAGGCGGTCAGCACCAGCGCGGCCGAAAGCCCCGCGAACCATCCATGCATCCGTTGCATCGAAGGTCTCCTCACTGCGCGAGCAGGTCGCGCAGGCGCAGGCGCAGCCACTCCTGGCCGGCCACCCGGTGCTCGAAGCCGACCTGCATCGCGGTCACCGATACCTTGGTCTTGTAGACGACCGATTCGTCGTCGGCCTGATCGGCGGTGGGCGCGACCGGATTGAGACCCAGCACGACGCCATAAGGCACCGAGTTCCGGAACGTCAATGTATAAGCTTCATAAGTGCCGAAGCGCGAGAAGACGAACGGCAGGTCCGGCGTCGGCGCATTGGGGAAGTTGACGTTCAGCGCCAGGCCCTGCGGCAGCAGCGGGCCGCTGCCGGCCTTGGCCCGCAACGCGTCGATCAGCTTGACCGTCATCTGCGCGACGACCGTCGAATACGGATTGGCCAGCGCGGTATTGTCGGTGGTATCGGTACCCGCGCTGACGGCGATCGCCGGAATACCGCGCGCGCCCGCCGCCTGGACGTTGCCGACCGTGCCCGAACTGTTGACGATCTTGCCGATGTTGCCGCCCTCGTTCGGACCCGACAGCACCAGATCGGGCGGTTTGCCCCAGCGGCCCTGCGCCAGCACGTCCAGGCCGTACAGCGTGGCCGACACCGGCGTGCCGTGCACGTAGTTATAGTCGCCGTTCGTGAAGCCGGCCTTGGTGAACGGGCCGACCGCCGGCGCGCCGATCGGCGCCGCACCGTTGCGGCAGCCGTTCCATTGGTTGATCTGGTCCCGGTCGTTGTCGGCAGTGATGACGTCGGTGCTGTACATCACGATCCCCGCACCGCGGCCGCTCTGTCCGCTGCAGGGCACCGAGACCAGCACGTCGTGGCCGGCGGCCTTCAGCGTGTCGTACAACGCCTTGACGTTGCTGGACATGCCGTCGTCGTTGGAAATGAGGATGTTCAGCGCGAGGGCTGGGCTGGCGCAGGCAGCAAGCGCCGCCGCCGCAAGAGGGCGAAGGTTCACAGCGTCTCCCGGTTTATCGTTGGATTTGTCAGTTTCGTGCGATGAACTGTAACCCGAAGCCCGGGGCGCACGGGGTCCGAAAACAATACGACAGGAACGATTCGCTAAGGAATGGAACGGACGCCCGCTTCGTGGCGGGCACCTGGCTTTCAGCGGTGCGGCGGCGCATCGGCCACCGTCCTCGCCCCGCCCTTCGCCCTTCGCCCTTCGCCCTTCGCCTTCCCCCCTCCGTCCCCCAGCGGCGCAGCGGCCGTACCGGGCTGCCGTGCGCGGCAGACGCCGCCGGCCTCAGCACCGCCGGCCTCAGCGCAGGTGGCCCAGCGCAGGTGGCCTCAGCGCAGGCGGCCTTCAGCGCAGGTGGCCGCTGAGCCGCCGGTGGAACGCCTGGCTGCGCGGATCCAGGCCGACGAAGCTCACGTCGATGCCGTGGCGGCGGTATTTGGTCTCGATCGCGTCGAGCGCGGCGACCGTCGATGCGTCCCAGATCTGCGAGCGCGAGAAGTCGACGACGACCTTGCGCGGATCGCTGCCATAAGCGAAGCGCTCGAACAGATCGTTGCTGCTGCCGAAGAACAGCGGCCCCTCGATCCGATAGTGCGCGACGGCGCCGTCGGCGCTGACCGAGCGCTCGGCGCCGATCACGCTGGCCACCCGCCGCGCGAACAGCATCATCGCCAGCAGCACGCCGCCGGCGACGCCCAGCGCCAGGTTGCCGGTGCCGACGGTGATCGCCACGGCCAGCAGCATGACGGCCGTTTCCGGATACGGCATGCGCTTGAGCGTGGCCGGGCTCAGGCTGTGCCAGTTCAGCGTCTTGAGCGCGACGATCATCATCACGGCGGCCAGCGCCACCATCGGAATCCGCGCCATCAGCGCGCTCAGGCCGGTGACCAGCAGCAGCAGCACCAGCGCCGCCGCGACCGTCGAGATCCGCGTGCGCGCCCGGCCCAGCTCGACGTTGACGACCGTCTGGCCAATCATCGCGCAACCGGCGATGCCGCCGTAGCCGCCGGCGCACAGGTTCGCGACGCCCAGCGCCCACGATTCGCGCGACTTGTTCGAGCGCGTGTCGGTGATGTCGTCGACGAGCTTGGCCGTCAACAGCGATTCGAGCAGGCCGACGAAGGCCACGCTCAACGCGGTCGGCCAGACGATGCGCAGCGTCTGCCAGTCGAACGGCACGAGCCACGGGGTCGCCGACGGCAGCCCCGGCGCCATCGATCCCTCGCCGCCGACGGTCGGCACGTTCAGGCCGAAACCCATGACGATCGCGGTAACGACGACGATCGCCACCAGCGGCGACGGCACGACCCGGGTCAACCGCGGCAGGAACTGGACGATCAGCACGGTGACGGCGAACAGGCCATAGACGACGGCCGGCTTGTCGACGACGTGCGGCACCTGCGCGAAGAAGATCAGGATGCCCAGCGCGTTGACGAAGCCCAGCATCACCGATCGCGGCACGTAGCGCATGACCTTGGCCAGGCCGGTCAGGCCGAACACGATCTGCACGACACCGGCCAGCAGCACGCAGGGCAGAATGTAGCCGACGCCGTGCTCGCGCACCATCGGCGCGACGACCAGCGCGACCGAGCCGGCGGCGGCCGTGACCATCGCCGAGCGCCCGCCGAGCACCGACATCACCAGGCCGAGCACGACCGACGCGAACAGCGCCGACTTCGGGTCGACGCCGGAGATCACCGAGAACGAGATCACCTCCGGGATCAACGCCAGCGACGTAATCACGCCGGCCAGGATCTCGCGCGTCAGCACCCGCGGCGAGCGCAGCGCGGCCAGCCAGTGGTCGCCGTCGCCGGCCGACGCATCGGGATCGGGCACATGGGGATCGGGCGCGCCGGTCGCGGCGGGTTCGGAAGAGGAAGAAGCGAGAACGTTCATGATGCCAATCATCCGCAGGTCGAGGTGTCAGGCGCGCACGATGCAGCGAAAGCCGATGTGGCTGGTGGCCGAATCCAGGCTCTGGCCCTGGCGCGCGGCCGGACGATAACGCAAACAGTAGTTGGGCGCGCACAGGTGCGAGCCGCCCTTGACCACGTGCCGGATGCCGGGGTCGGCCGGATCGGCGGGCGCGCAGCAGGCCTTGGCGTCGGCCTCGCCGGGCGTCTGCCCCCAGCGCGTGCGCGTCCACTCCCAGACGTTGCCGACGACGTCGTACAGGCCGTAGCCGTTGGGCGGATAGGTCCGCACCGGCGAGGTCCGTTCGAAGCCGTCGTCGAGCGTGTTCTGCCACGGGAACTCGCCCTGCCAGGTGTTGGCCATCGCCTTGCCGCCGGGCGCCATCTCGTCGCCCCACGGGAAGACCGCGCCGTCGAGGCCGCCGCGCGCCGCGTATTCCCATTCGGCTTCGGTGGGCAGGCTCTTGCCGGCCCATTCGGCATAAGCGAGCGCATCGGCATAAGCGACGTGCACGACCGGATGATCCATCAGGTCGGCGATCGAGCTGTCCGGCCCGTACGGATGGCGCCAGTCGGCGCCGATCACGTAGGTCCACCAGTTGCGCGCATCGCGCAGCCCGACGCGGCCCGGCGGCGGCGTGAAAACCGGCGAGCCCGGCCGCAGCAGCGCCGGATCGGCGTCCGGATACAGCGCCGGGTCCGGCGGCCGCTCGGACAACGTCCGGTAACCAGTCGCGTCGACGAATCGCGCGAAATCGGCATTGGTCACCGGCGTCGGATCGATCCAGAAACCGCCGACCTGCATCGGCCGCGCGGGCCGCTCCTCGCGGTAGTGGCGATCCGATCCCATCAGGAAACGGCCCGGCGCGATCCGGACCATGCCGGCGGTCGGCGCGCCGCCGACGGCAGGCGCCACGCCGGACTGGCCGGCGGCGGAGACAGCAGCGGCGGAGGCGGCAGCGGCAGCCGCCGCCGCGCGCCGGGCGCAACAGGCCTTGATCGGGGGCGTGCCGCCCCCAGCGGTCGACGGCTGCATCGCTTCGCTCCGTCAGGCGGCTTCGGCGCGCTTGGGCACGAAGTCCAGCGGCGAACCCGGCGGAATCAGCTCTTCGCGCTTGACGGTCGCCTCGAACTCGCGAACGACGCGGTGCGCGTGCTGCATGACCCACCACCGTACATAGCGCTGGTTGACCGCCTCGCGCTCCTTCGGATCCTCCTGCAGGTGCGTGATCCGCGCGAAGCCCAGCGGCAGCTCGGGATCGTGGAAGTGCTGCTGGCGCTTGAAGTTGATCTTGAAGTCCTTCCACTTGACCGCGTGCAGTTCGTCCTTCAGCCACACCATGCAGGCCTCGCGGTCCGAGGTCTCCTTCTCGCCCAGGAAGAACGCCGTCTGGTCGACGCCGTCGATCTGGCGGTCGGCCGGCTTCTCGCAGCCGGCGAAGCTCAGCAGCGTCGTGAACATGTCGGTCACGTGGACCATCTCGTTGCTCTCGACGCCGGCCGGGATGCGGCCGGGCCAGCGCGCCAGCATCGGCGTGCGGATGCCGCCCTCGGCCGAGCTGAAGTAAGAGCCGTCGAAGAAACCGCCGGTGCCGCGGCCCGCCAGGTGGTCCTCGGCGCCGTTGTCGCCGCACAGGATCACGATCGTGTCGTCGGCGATGCCCAGCCGGTCCAGTTCGTCGAGCAGCACGCCGAAGTCGTGGTCGAGCATCAGCAGGCAGTCGCCCCACTCGCCGTTGGTGCTCTTGCCGACGAACTCGTCGCGCGGCGACATCGGGAAGTGCATCAACGAGTGGTTGAAGTACAGGAAGAACGGCTCGCTCTTTTCGGCGCAGCGGCGCATGAAGTCGATGCCGCGCTTCTGGTAGGCCAGGTCGCAGGTCTTCTTCGTTTCCATCGTCAACTGCTCGTCGAGCAGCGGCCGCGTGCCCTTTTCCTTCGTGCCTTCGTGCATGTGCGAGAAGCCGTCGCGCTCGGGCACGTAGTGCGGATCCTCGAGCCACATGCACTCGTCATAGGTGCGCAGCGGGCCGTACCACTCGTCGAAGCCGTGGTCGGTCGGGAAGCGTCCGTCCTCGGCGCCGATGTGCCACTTGCCCAGGCACGAGGACTTGTAGCCGGCCTTCTCGAGGATCTCGGCGATCGTGATCTCCCAGCTCACCAGGCCGCCGCCGTTGCCGCCGAGCGCGATCGTGTGATTGCCCGAGCGGATCGGATAGCGGCCGGTCATCAGCGCCGAACGCGTCGGCGTGCACTGAGGCTCGACCACGTAGTGGGTCAACTTCATGCCCTGCTTGCAGAACGCGTCGATGCGCTTGGTATCGGCGCCGCGCAGCTTGCCGCCGCCGTAGCAGCCGAGCTCGCCCATGCCCAGGTTGTCGACATGGAAGAACAGGATATTGGGTTTCTTGGCCATTGCCAGCTCCAAAGTCAGAGAGATTGCGTTTGCGGTACTTGTTCGAAGAGACCGATTGCAGGCCGGCGCGCGCTCACAACACGTTGCCGATGCCGTGCGGACCGACGTCGATGCCGAACCCGGTGATGCCACCGTCGCTCAACTCCGATCCCATGGCTGCCAGGGACTCCTCGCGGATCAACGCCTTCAAGCGCAGTACCAGATCCGCGAACTCTTTCGTCGTCGTCATCTGCGCGGTGCGCGGCCGCGGCAGCGGCACCTCGATCTCGGCCTTGACCCGGCCGGGACGCGCGGTCATCACGTAGATGCGATCCGACAGGAACACCGATTCCTCGATGTCGTGGGTAATGAACAGCACCGAGATGCGGAACTTCTGCCACATGTTGGTCAGGATCTCCTGCATCACGGCCCGCGTCTGCGTGTCGAGCGCGCCGAACGGCTCGTCCATCAACAGCACCTGCGGACTGGTCGCCAGCGCGCGGACGATGCCGATCCGCTGGCGCATCCCGCCCGACAACTGGTCGGGGTAATGATTCTCGAAGGCCAGCAGGCCAGCGAGCCCCAGCAGCGTGCGCGCGTCGGTCTCGCGCTTGCTGCGCGGCACGCCCGCCATCCGCAGGCCGAACTCGACGTTCTTGCGCACGGTCAGCCACGGAAACAGCGAGTACTGCTGGAACACCACGCCGCGGTCCGATCCGGGCTTCCTGATCCGGTCGCCGTCGACGGTCGCCTCGCCGGACGTCGGCTTCGTGAAGCCGGCCAGGATGCTGAGCATCGACGACTTGCCGCAGCCCGACGGGCCGATCAGCGAGACGAACTCGCTCGGATTGACGTGCAGCGACACGTCCTTGACGGCCTCGACCCGCGTGTCGTCGCTGCCGAAGACCACGCCGATGTTGCGGCACTGCACGAACCCCTTGCCGCTGCTCTTTGCATGAACCAGACTCATTTCCTGCCTCCGTTGGCGAATTCGAGCCAGGGCATCGCCAGGTTGCCGGCCACGCGGATCAGGCCGCTGCAGACCAGCCCCAGCACGCCGATCGTGATCATCCCGAGGACGATCGCCGGGTAATTGACGAGCGAGTACGCTTCCCACGTGAAGTAGCCGACGCCGAACTGGCCCGAGATCATCTCGGCGGCGATCAGCGATACCCAGGCCACGCCCATACCGACGGCCAGGCCGGTGAACACGTGCGGCATCACGCCGGGCAGGATCACGTGGCGAAAGAGCTGCGCCTCGTTGGCGCCCAGGCAGCGGCCGGCCCGCAGCAGCACGCCGTCCAGCGTGTGCACGCCGTGCACCGTGTTCAGCAGGATCGGGAAGAACGCCCCGATGAACGTGATGAACATGATGCTGGCCTCGTTGGTCGGCCACAGCATGATCGACATCGGCACCCAGGCGATCGCCGGAATCGGCCGAAGCACCTCGATCGCCGGCATCATCAGGCGGCTGACGACGCGATAGCGGCCGATCAGCAGCCCGAGCGCGACGCCGAACAGCGTCGCCAGGCCGAAACCGGACAGGATCCGCTTGACGCTCATGCCGATGTTGACCAGGAACTTGTCCGAACTGGCGACCTCGATCGCCTGCTGGACGACCTCATAAGGGGTCGGTACGTTCTTGAAGCGGATGTAGAAGTTCCATTGGTACCGGGTCCCCAGGTACCAGAACAGCAACAGCCCGCCGATCGATACGCAGCCGAGCAGGAACGGCGCCGCGTTGGCCTCGACGGCGCGTGCGATCCGGCGCCCGGCCGGCGCTCCGCCGTGCCGCCCGGCTGCCGCCGCCGCCGACGCTGCCGCTACCGCCGGGGCGTCCTGGCGACGATCAGCCGGCACGGCCCGTCCGGACGAGTTCTCCGGCCGTCCGCCCGCGGCCGCCTCCGAGAAAGTGTTCGATTGCATGATGCTTGCTCGCTTTGCCTGGTTTCATCGATCAGTTCGACAGCGCCGACAGCGCCTCGTCATAAGTGGCCAGCTTCGCGCCGTGCCGGCTCGCGTACTCCTCGGCGTCCTTCTTGAGCAGGAACGGCACGATCTGCGGCGCCTTCGCGTCGTTGCCGCCCACCGCGTAGAACGCCGTGTCGGCGAAGACCTTGATCTTCAGTGCCTGGTCCATCAGGTAGACCGCGCCGATCTTCCTGCCCTCCTTCGTGAGCTGGCGCACGCCGGCCAGCGTGCATTGCGCCGAGCTGAACGACACGATGTCGCCGTCCTGGATCCAGATCTGGCCGGACGCCTCGGGCTTGTCGATCGGCTTGTTGCAGACCGGGTCGTTGCCCGACACCACGTAGGCGACGTCGTTCATCACCTTGACCTGCGCGTCGTAGTCCTTGCCGAGCTCCTTGAACGCCTGCCGGACGTAGCCGTCGTCGACCCACTTCGCGGTGTCCAGCGGCTTGATCAGGTTCATCTTCTGCAGCACGTCGTAGCCGACCTTCATCGCCTCGCCCCAGCGCGGCTTGATCGTGGGATCGAGCGTGTGCACGCCGTTCGGGCCCAGGAAGATGTAGACGACTTCCTTATCGATCTTGGTCCAGTCGGCGATCTTCTCGGCGGCCAGGCGCGGGTTCGCGCGCACCCAGTCGTTCGCTTCCATCATCGCCTTGATATAGGCGACGACGATCTCCGGATACTTCTCGCCGAAGTCCTTGCGGATGACGACGCCGTGGAACGTCGGCTGCTTCGTTTCGACGCCGTCGAAGATCTTGCGCGCGAAGCCGCGGAACGGCAGCAGCTCGGCGAACGGCACGAAATCGCCGTGCGCGTCGATGCGCTTTTCCTTCAGGTTCGTGCTGCCGATCTCCGGAGACTGCGAGATCAGCGTCCAGAAGTCGGGCTTCAGGCCGCGCATCTGCAGCGCGTTCAGCATCATGCCGTGCGCCGCCGAACCGAACGGCACCGATACCTGCTTGCCCTTCAGGTCGGCCAGATCGTAATAAGGCGAATCCTTCGGCACGACGATGCCGTTGCCGCCGCCGAACTCGTTGTAGGCGGTGATCGCGACCAGCTGCGTCTCGTTGCCGGTCGCCTGGCCGGTGGCGCCGTTCACCATCAGCGGGTAATCGCCCATCATCCCGATCTGGATGTTGTTGGCCATCATCCCGTTGGTGACCGGCGGGCCGGACGTGAAGTTCTGCCAGTTCAGCACGTACTTGGCGTCCTTGTACTTGCCGGTCCTGGGCAGGTGCTTGTCGAGCAGCCCCAGTTCCTTGAGCACGATGCCGCCGGTGACGGTGTTGGTCGTCGTGTTCTGGGTGCCGATGCCGATCGTGATCGTCTCGGCGTGCAGCGACGCGGCCGCCATCGTCAGTGCGGCCGCCGCGCACGTCGCCGCGCGCCGAAGCGCTCGCCCGTCCAGGACGAAGGAGGTCTTCTCGAACATGATGAATCCCTTATGAAGCGTTGGATGGAGGAGAGTCGGTCATCGGGAGGGGTCGACCGGTGCGCCGGAGACGCGGACCTTGTACTGGAACGCGTCGCCGCGGTAGTACAGGTTTTCGTACTCGAACGGCTTGCCGTCGGTCGTATGGACGGTCCGCTCGATGAACAGGATCGGAGAGCCCGTCTCGGTGCCGAGCTGACGGCTCATCTCGTCGTCGGCGAGCATCGCGCGAATCTGCAGATCGGCATGCCCCAGATGGATCTGCAGGTCGTTCTCGAGGATCGCGAACACGTCGCGCGCGGCCAGATCGTGCCGGGCCAGCCGCTCGCCGACGGCCAGCGGCAGGTACGACACGTCGATCGAGATCGGCTCGCGATTGAGGAAGCGCAGCCGCCGCAGCTGCGTCACCTCGTCGTCGGCGTCGAGTCCGAGCCGCTCCTGGACGAGCGGCGAAGGCTTGACCGCCTTCAGGCTGAGCACCTTCGAATGGGTCTCGTAGCCCTTCTGGCGCATCGCGGCATCGAAGCCCTGCAGCCGATCCAGGTCCTGGAAGACGCGCGGCCGCGATACATAAGTACCCTTGCCGTGCACCTTGAAGACCAGCCCCTCGCCCTGCAGATCGCTGAGCGCCTGTCGCACCGTGATGCGGCTGACGCCGAAGGCGGCCATCATCTCGCTCTCGGACGGCATCTGCTGGTTGGGCTGGTAAGTGCCCTCCAGGATCCGCCCGCGCAGGATCTCCTTGATCTGCGTGTACAGCGGACTATGTCCGGGCCGGATGTCGTCGGGTCGACGTTCGGTCGGCACCACTTCGAGACGGGTCGGCTTCGCTTGTCGGGTCATGGTCGCAACTCGTTATGACATGTCATGACGAGCAAGCGCCGTGCCAGGTTTTTCGCGGCCTTGTCGCCCCTTTCGTGCGCAGCGAACGGGCACTGCGGCGCCCGACCGGGCAAGACACGCACGATCGCGGGAATCATCGGCACCACTGGCGGTGCATCGTGGAAGCAGATGGTGCGCGACTCGGGCAGCCGGCCACGAATCGGCACGCGGCACCGGAAGCACGCTGCGGCGCGCTCCCTGCGGGCCGAGGGCTCGATCTCGGTGGGAACAGACCCTAGGGCATCCGTTCGAGCGCCGGCGGCAGCCAGCACTGGTCGGCGGCATCGGCCGTCGGCCTATACAGACGCTGGTTCATGCCGGATTTGCAAAATCACGAAAAAGATCGATTTTCATTACAACAAATCGTTGGACAAAAGCGACAACTTCGTTCATCGCCGATGCCCCGTAGCGGATGATTCTGAGAACCATTTGCATGTAAGATCCGCCCCATCGATTCCCACCCGATCCCACCGCAACGATGAACAAGACATCCATTCGCCGTCAGGCCCTCGCTCACGGCGTCTGGCTGGCCGCGCTCGTTTCGCTGACGACGCCGTCGCTGGCCCAGACCGCTTCGCCGACCGACGCATCGGGAGCCGCGCAGCCGGGCGAACCCGGCAACGCAGCCGCATCGGCGACCTCCGCCTCCGGTGACGACAGCCTGGCGCCCGTCGAGGTCCAGGCGCGCCGCGACGCGCAGGCGCTGCCGCCGACCGCGCCCGGCGGGCTGTCGTCCACCGGCGCACGGCTCGGCATCCTGGGCAATACCGACATCATGGACACGCCGATGACGGTCAATACCTACACGCGGCAGACGATCCAGGACTTCCAGGCGCGCACGGTCGGCGATCTGCTGCAAGGCGATCCGTCGGTCTGGCAGACCACCAACGAAGGCCAC
This sequence comes from Burkholderiaceae bacterium, assembly GCA_047601745.1. Taxonomy (GTDB): domain Bacteria; phylum Pseudomonadota; class Gammaproteobacteria; order Burkholderiales; family Burkholderiaceae_E; genus JAKPAM01. Next base: position 1,049,489 of record JASGIS010000001.1, read on the forward strand.
ATGTTCGAGAACTTCATGGTTCGCGGACTGAACGTGGCCGGCGACGACTTCGCGTTCAACGGTCTGTACGGACTGGCGCCCAGCGGCCACATCCCGACCGAGTTCGTCGAGCGCATCGAGGTGCTGCGCGGCCCCAGCGCGCTGCTGGCCGGCATTCCGCCGTCGGGCGCGGTCGGCGGCATGATCAACATGGTGCCCAAGCGCGCCGGCGCCAAGCCGATCACCGACCTGACGCTGTCGTACTCGTCGAAGTCCTACATGCAGGGCCACATCGACGTGGGCCGTCGCTTCGGCGAGGAAAAGCGCCTGGGCGTGCGCTTCAACGGTGCTTATGGCAGCGGCGAGACCGGCGTGGCCGAGCAGGAGAAGGGCCGCCGCTTCGGCTCGATCGCCGTCGACTACGCGGGCAACGACTGGAGCCTGTCGTTCGACGCGTACAACTCGCGCGAGAAGATCTCGGACGGCAGCCCGGCGATGTACAGCTTCGCGCGCCTGGGACACCTGCTGTCGCCGCCCGACTCGGACACCAACCTGTTCCGCGGCACGCACGGCGCTTACCGCAACCACGGCTGGGCGACGCGCGGCGAATACCGCTTCAACCCCGACTGGGTCGCATACGCGGCGGCCGGCGCGTCGAAGGCCGAGGGCCGCGGCCTGATGTTCGGCACGCGCACGATCGTGCTCAACGACGCCGGCGGCGCGCAGGGCTTCGTCTACAACGTGACGACGCTGTCCGAGAACAAGACCTTCGAAACCGGCATCGAAGGCAACTTCGCGACCGGCCCGGTCAAGCACCGGCTCAACGCCGCGCTGTCTTACCTCGAGCACAAGGAAGGCACGAACAACCGCGCGATCACCGGCTATCCGCAGAACATCTACGACCCGGTCGCGCCGGTGTTCCCGGAGGCGCCGGCCGATCCCGACTATACGGTCGTCAACCGCTACAGGTCGCTGGCCGTCGTCGACACGATCGATCCGCTCGACGGCAAGCTGCTGCTGATGCTGGGCGTGCGCTTCCAGCAGGTCGAGCAGCGCAAGGCCAACTACGATGAATCGAAGGCGTCGCCGTCGCTGGGCATCGTGCTCAAGCCCTGGGACAAGGACACATCGATCTACGCGAACTACATGGAAGGCCTGAGCGCCGGCGAGACCGTCGGCGTCGGCTTCGCGAACACCGGCCAGTCGTTCGCGCCGCTCAAGAGCAAGCAAATGGAGGCCGGCGTCAAGCTGCGCCGCGGCGGCGCCACGCACACGCTGAACGTGTTCCAGATCGAGCGGCCGACGATCGTCACCGACGCCGCCAGCAACACGCGCGTCGAAGGCGGCAAGCAACGCATCCGCGGCGCCGAATGGAGCGTGTTCGGCAGCGTCGTCCCCTCGCTCAGCGCGTTCGGCGGCATCTCGATCTTCGACGCCAAACAGGTCGACACCGGGCTGGAAAGCTATTCGGTGCCGGACTGGATGGCTCGCCTGGGCCTGCAGTGGGAAACGCCGGTGCCGGGCCTGGCGGTCAACGGCCGCATCGTGCACGTCGGCAAGCAGTGGCTGGACTCGGCCAACAGGCTGCGCCTGCCGTCATGGAACCGTTTCGACCTCGGCGCCAAGTACTCGACGCGGATCGGCGGCACGCCGGTGACGTTCAACGCGTTCATCGAGAACCTGACCAACAAGCGCTACTGGTACGGCCCGTTCAACGATGGCTTCGCGATGCAGGGCATGCCGCGCACGTTCAGGCTGGCGGCGACGATGTCGTTCTGATCAGGCGGCGGGGCGCTCAACCGAGCGCCCTGTACACCGCGTCGCGCAGGTCGATCGTGTACTGCCCGGCCATCCCCTCGATCGCGGTATTGGTCATGCCGACGACCGTCAGCTCGCGCACCGGATCGACGAACCAGGTGTGGCCGTAGACGCCGCCCCAGCGCCAGGTGCCCGGCGATTGCGGCGTACCGGCGGCGGCCGGGTCCACCAGCACCGCGCCGCCGAAGCCGAAGCCCCAGCCGGGCCCCGCCAGGTCCAGCGGCAGATCGCCGGTCTGGTTGCGCATCATCTGTTCGGCCATCGACGGCGACACGACCGCGCCGCCGCCCTGCCGGATCGCCTCGAGCACGCGCATCATGTCCGGACCCGTGCCGGCCATGCCGGCGCCGGCGCTCGGGAACGAACCCTCATCGAAGATCCGGTCCGGCGCGAACGCGATGCCCGCCAGTCCGGCGAACGGCACGACGTGCCGCGCTCCCATGCGCACCGCCCCCTGCGGCCCGTCGGCATAGGCGGCGGCCAGGCGGTCGCGGTCGCGCACGGCGAACGCGGTGTCCGGCATGCCCAGCGGATCGGTCACGTACTGCTGGACGACCTCGCCCAACGACTTGCCCGCCGCGCCGGCGAGCACGGCGCCCAGCACGTCGAGTCCGACCGAATAGCGCCAGCGCGCGCCGGGCGGGTCGAGCAGCGGCACGCCGGCCAGGCGACGCAGGTTCTCTTCCATCGATCGTCCGGGCATGTCCAGGCCGTCCGAGACGCCAGCGCGGTGATAAGCGCCGTCGAGGGGCTCGATGAAGCCGTAGCCGAGCCCGCCGGTATGCGTCAGCAGGTGGCGCACGGTCAGCAGCGGCGTCGACCCGTCCTTCAGCTTCGGCGTGAACGCCGGCAGCCAGCGGGCCACCGGATCGTCGATCGACAAGCGGCCGCGTTCGATCATCGCCATCGCGGCCGCCGTCACGATCGGCTTCGTCAGCGACGCCAGCCGGAAGATCGTGTCGACGCGCATCGGCGCGCCGGCTTCGCGATCGGCCATGCCGGCGGCGCGCCGGTACAGCGGCCGGCCTTCGAGATCGATCAGCACGACCGCGCCGACCAGGCGCCGGTCGGCGATCGCGCCGTCGATGACCGGGTCGACGAACGATGCGATGCGTTCTGCGTTCATGATGGAGACGGGCGGCCGGCGGAGTTCGGCATGGCGGATCTGCTCACGGTGGGGACCGACGAAACGGGTACCAATCTAACGGATGACGATGACCTCGGGCCCCGGAGGTTCCGCATACAGTTGTTCGACCAGCGCCGCGCGCCGCTCGAGCGCTGCGCGCTGGTTGATGTAGCCCTTGTCGGTCAACTCGTTGCCGTCGATCGATGGGGGCTCGACCATCAGCAGCACGCGCCGGACCCGGGTGCTCGATCCGCCGCCTTCGGCATTGTGCCGCTTCAGGCCTTCGCGGACGGTTTCGATGACGCGCGGGTGCGCGATCAGCGATTCGGTCGTCGCGTCGGGATCGTCGACCAGCCCGCGGCACGCGGCCAGGTTGATCCAGGCGAGCAGCCCGACGTACGGCCTGTCCTGGCCGGCGACCAGCGCGTCGTGGATCACCGGCGTGGCGGCGGAGATGCACGCGACACGCAACGACCCGACCTGCACGAAGGTGCCGGACGTCAGCTTGAAGTCCTCGACGACGCGGCCGGCGAACACCAGTCCCTGCGACGGATCGGCCGGATCGACGAACACGCCGGCATCGCCGATCTTGTAGAAGCCCTCGTCGTCGAACGCGGCGCGCGTCAGCTCGGGCTGGTTGTAATAACCGGGCGTGACGATCACGCCGCGCAGCCGCAGCTCGTACTTGGGACCGGTCGGCACCATCTTCAGTTCGACGCCGGGGAAAGGCAGGCCGATCAGGCCGACGCGTTCGGTCTCCCAGTGCGTCGACGTCGCGGTAGGCGCGGTCTCGGTGCAACCCCAGCCGGTCGTGAACACGAGCCGGTGACCGGCCCACTTGATGGCCAGCGCCTGCATCCGGTCGTACAGGTCGCTGGGCAGCGTCGCCCCGCCATAAGCGAGCACGTTCAACTGCCGGAAGAACGAGCGAGCCAGCTCGTCGTCCTTTTCGAGCGCCGTCGCCAGCACCGCGTAGCCGGCCGGCACGTTCGCGTAGTAGGTCGGCGAGACCTCGCGCAGGTTGCGCAGCGTCTCATCGAACAGGCCGGGCAACGGCCGTCCGTCGTCCAGATAGAACGTGCCCCCCTCGGCCAGCACCGCATGGAACATCGCGTTGCCGCCCATCGTGTGGTTCCACGGCAGCCAGTCGAGCACGACGGGCGCCGGATCGCCGGGCTGCGGCACGCAGGCCTGCTGGCCCATCCGGACGTTCGCGCACATCATCCGCTGCGTGTTGATCACCGCCTTGGGCATGCCGGTCGAGCCGGACGTGAACAGCAGCTTGCCGACCGAATCGGGGCCGATCGTCGCCAGGCGGTTCGCGACCGCATCGGTGACCTTGGCCGCCGCCATCTGCTCATAAGCGATCTGGCGCACGCCGGCGGGCAGCTTGACGGGCCGCTCGACGAACACGACGGTCATGCCCTGCAGGTCGAGCGCGTCGAGCGCGCGCTGGAACGTCGGCCCGTCCTGAACGACGATCATGCCGGGCCGGATCAGCCCGAAGATGTAGCGCAGCTTCGCGTGGTCCTGGCTCATCAGCGAATACGCGGGCGACACCGGCGCTGCCGGTACGCCGGCCTGCATCGCCGCCTGCGTCAGCAGCGCGTGCTCGATGCTGTTGCCGCTGAGGATCGCGATCGGCTGATCGGCCGTCAGCCCGGTGTCGATGATCGCCTGCGTCAGCGCGTCGACGCGGCGCATCGCCTCGCCATAAGTGAGCTTGTCCCACTGGCGGTCCGGGCCGCGACGCTGCGCGAGCCAGACGTGATCGGGCCGCTGCTCGCTCCATTGCCGCAACAGCGCCGGAATGTGGCGCGCGTACGGTTCGAGCGGCAGGCGCGACTTCAGGACGACGACGCCGTCGGCGCGGCGCTCGACGTCGATGTCGCGCGGCATCCACGCGAGTTTCTTGAACGGGACATTGTGGATGTTCATGACGACGGAAACTCCCAGACCTTGCCGTTGAAACGCTGCAGCTTCATGTACTCGACGACCCGAAAGTCCGTCGGACTCGTGTCGATGATGCTGCCGGGCAGCAACTCGTCGAGGCGCAGGTTCTTCAGGTTGGCCACCTGGCGCATCACGCTCTCGCGCGTCAGATCGTCGCCGCACTGCCTGAGCACCTGCTCGAGCGTCCTGGCCGCGGCGTAACCCATGATGTTCAGGCCGTCCTCGATCTTGCCGTCGGGCAGGTACTTCGTCATGAACGCCTTGAAGGTCCGGATCGCCGGATCGTCGGCCCACTGCGAATCCGACGGATCCTTGATGAAACCGGCCGTCTTGACGCCGATCGACTTGTCCAGGCCCGCCGGCGCCAGCGTCGCGCCGACCGATGCCGACCCGAGATGGATGAAGATCTCGGGCTTCCAGCCGAGCTCGCCGATCTTGCGGATCGCCTGCGAGGTCTGCTTCGCATACGCGAACAGCATCACGGTATCGGCCCCCGCGCTGCGCAGCGAGACGATCTGCGAATCGATCGTCGGATCGGTCGCCTGGAAGCTCTCGGCGCGAACCAGCATCGCGCCGGCCTTGTCGCCCAGCGCGTCCTTCAGGCTGTTCAGCATCTCTTTGCCGAAGTCGTCGTCCTGGAACAGCACGCCGATCTTCGCACCCGGGTTGGCCTGCATGATGCTTTGCGCGTAGAACGCGGCCTCGCCGCTGAGCGTCGGCTGCCAGCCGATCGTCCACGGAAAATGCGCCGGATCGGCGAAACGCGACGATCCGGCCGCGATGAAGATCTGCGGCACCTTCTTCGCGTTCAGGTACTGGCGGATCGAGATGTTGATCGGCGTGCCCAGGTTGCCGAAGATCAGCAGCACCTCGTCCTGCTCGACCAGCTTGCGCACCATCTCGACGGCCTTCGGCGGGCTGTAGCCGTCATCGACGCTGATGAACTCGATCTTGCGGCCGTTGATGCCGCCGCGCTCGTTGATCTGCTGGAAGAAAGCGGCCTCGACGCGGCCGAGCTGACCATAGGCCGAAGCCGGTCCGCTATAGGCGATGGTCTGCCCGATCCGGATGCTCGTGTCGCTGACGCCGGGCCCGTAGCGTTTCTGCGCGATCGCGGAGCGGCCGGCGAGCGCCGCCGCGCCGACGGCCGCCGATGCGCCGACGAGTCGACGCCGACGTGAATCGATCATGTGCTCCTCCATTGTCCTTATGCTTCGATGCCGGGACGGTAGCCGATGCCCGTCCCGCCGGGCTGGGAATCATTGAATGAACCCCCGCGCCGCAGCGATGATCGATTGTACGATACGCAAAATACCGTCCAGCGGACGGGGACGCGATCGTTGCGCGCGGGCGCGGCCCGCATCGGTCCGGCGCGCGGACCAGAACAGGAGACCCTTCGACGCCGATGGAGACCATCGACAGCCTGACGCGACAACTGGATCGACTCGCCCCTCGCCTGGCCGGCGGCCCCGCGCGCGTGACCGGACTGCGCAGGCTCTCGGGCGGCGCCAGCCAGCAGACCTGGTCGTTCGACATCGAACCCGAATCGGCGTCGCCGCGCATCGAGGCGATCATGCGGCGCGGCCCGGCCGGCGGCCGGCAGCGGCGCACGTCGGCCAATGCGGGGCTCGAAACCGAGGCCGCGCTGATCCGGTTGGCGGCGCGGCACGACGTGCCGGTACCCGAGGTGCTGCACGTGCTGACCCCCGACGACGGGCTCGGCGACGGCTTCCTGATGCGGCGCCTGCAAGGCGAGACGCTGGGCCGCAAGATCGCGACCGATGACCGCTTCGCGGCGGCGCGCGACAAGCTCGCTTATCAGTGCGGCGCGGCGCTGGCGCGCATCCACCGGATCCCGATCGACGAGTTGCCGCCGTTGCGCGTCGCCGGACCCGCGGCCGAGCTCGACGAGTACATCGCGACGCATCGCGGCCACGGCACGATCAAGCCGGTGTTCGAGCTGGCGTTCCGCTGGCTCAAGGACCAGTTGGCGCGGATGCCCGGCCACGGCGTCGTCGATCGCGCCGATGCGCGGCTCGTGCACGGCGATTTCCGCAACGGCAACATCATGGTCGACGAGCAGGGGCTGGTCGCCGCGCTCGACTGGGAGCTCGCGCATCTGGGCGATCCGATGGCGGACCTGGGCTGGCTGTGCGTGAACTCCTGGCGCTTCGGCGTCGTCGACAAGCCGGTCGGCGGCTTCGGCGAGCGCGAGCAACTGTTCGCCGGCTATGAATCGGCCGGGGGACAGGTCGACCCGGCGCGCGTGCGCTTCTGGGAGACGCTGGGCACGCTCAAGTGGGGAATCATGTGCGAGCGGATGGCGCAGGCCGTGCTGAGCGGCGCCGAAGCCAGCGTCGAGAAGGCCACGATCGGCCGCCGCTCGTCCGAGACCGAGATCGATCTGCTGAACCTGCTGGCGCCGCGCGCGGGGAGCCTCTGATGCAAGACACGCCGACCCCGGTCCAGTTGCTGACGGCCGTCAACACCTTCCTGCGCGAGCAGGCGATTCCCCAACTGAGCGGCCACACCGCGTTCCATGCGCGCGTGGCCGCCAACGCGATCGACATCGTGATTCGGCAGCTGCGGGCGCAACCGGTCGACGAGCCCCGCGAGCTGGCGCGGCTGCGCGCGCTGCTCGGCAGCGGCAAGATCCCGCGCCAACCCGGCGAGGACGAGCTGCGCGCGCTCAATCGCGAGTTGTGCGGGCGCATCGCCGACGGCCGCCTGACGCTCGATACGCCGGGGCTGGCCGACCACCTGTGGGCGACGACGCTGTCCAAGCTGGCCGTCGACCAACCGAAGTACGAATCGTACCGGCGCATCGCCGCCGACCAAGACCGAAGCACCCGCCAAGCCTTTCCGCCGCGGGAATCCGATAGCGAGACGAACGATGGACTTCAACCTTGAACCCGAGCTGGTCGCTTACCTGAAGACGCTCGACGACTTCATCGCGGCCGAGATCAAGCCGCTGCAGGCGCAGGACGACAACGAGCGCTTCTTCGACCACCGCCGCGAATGGGCGCGCACCGATTTCGAGAACGGCGGCCTGCCGCGGCACGAATGGGAAGCGCTGCTGCGCGAGGCCAAGAACCGCTCGGACAAGGCCGGCCACCTGCGCTTCGGACTGCCGAAGGAATACGGCGGCCAGGACGGCAACAACCTGTGGATGGCCGTGATCCGCGACCACTTCGCGTCGCAGGGGCTCGGGCTGCACAACGACCTGCAGAACGAGCACTCGATCGTGATGAACGCGCCGATCGTGCTGATGCTGCGCGATTTCGGCACCGCGACACAGCGCGAGATGATCCCGCAGATCATCGAAGGCCGGGCGCGCGTCACGTTCGGTTTGACCGAACCCGATCACGGCTCGGACGCCACGCACATGGAAACGCGCGCGGTGCGCGAGACGCGCGACGGCAAACCGGGCTGGCGCATCGACGGCGAGAAGATGTGGACCACCGGCATGCACGTGGCCACGCACTGCCTGCTGTTCGCGCGGACCTCGGGCAAGGACGGCGACGCGCGCGGCATCACCGCGTTCATCGTCGATGCGAACGATCCGGGCGTGAAGATCGAGGAGTACCTGTGGACGTTCAACATGCCGACCGATCATCCGCGCGTCAGCTTCACGAACATCTGGGTGGCCGACGACACGATCCTCGGCGATGAAGGCGGCGGTCTGGCGGTGGCCCAGCATTTCGTGCACGAGAACCGCATCCGGCAGGCCGCGTCGAGCCTGGGCGCCGCGCACTACTGCGTGACCGAGAGCGTCAGGTACGCGCGCGAGCGCAAGCCGTTCGGCCAGGAGCTGGCGCGCAACCAGGGGATCCAGTTCCCGCTGGTCGAGCTGGCGACGCAGGTCGAGATGCTGCGGCTGCTGATCCGCAAGACCGCGTGGGAGATGGACAAGATGCCCAAACCTCAGGTCGCCATCGAGCTGTCGGACAAGGTGTCGATGTGCAACTACTGGGCCAACCGCCTGGTGTGTGAAGCGGCCGACCGGGCGATGCAGGTGCACGGCGGCATCGGCTATTCGCGGCACAAGCCGTTCGAGCACATCTACCGCCACCATCGCCGCTACCGGATCACCGAGGGCTCGGAGGAGATCCAGATGCGCAAGATCGCCGGCCACCTGTTCGGCTACATGGGGCCGGGCAAGCACTGAACCGCCCCCTGCGGCGCGCGCGCCGCAGAAGAAGTGATCGCAGTCCGTGGCATGGAACTGATAGCCTGCAAGCTGCTGCGCGTCGTCCGCTTTCTCGATGCGCTGCCGAAGGCGACGACCGGCAGGATCCTGCGCCGTCAACCGCGCGACAGGGCCTGAACGTCCGCCGGTTCAATTCCACAATGGAGACTGCGATGAGTCTGATCAAACTGCTGGATCTCAAGGGGCGCGTCGCGCTCGTCACCGGTGGTTCTCGCGGGCTGGGCCTGCAGATGGCCGAGGTGCTGGGCGAACTCGGTGCCAAGGTGGCCATCACGGCGCGCAAGCAGCACGAGCTCGACGCTGCCGCCGCGCACCTGAAGTCGCAAGGCATCGAGGCACTGGCGGTGCCGGGCGATGTCGGCGACCTGGCGGCGATTCCCGCACTGGTCGACCGGGTCGTGCAGACGCTGGGACCGATCGACATCCTGGTCAACAACGCCGGCGTGACCTGGGGCGCGCCGACGGTGGACCACCCGCTGGATGCCTGGAACAAGGTGATGACGGTCAACGTCACCGCGTTGTTCGCGCTCACGCAGGAGGTCGGCCGGCGCTGCATGGTGCCGCGCAAGAGCGGCAAGGTGATCAACATCGCCTCGATCCAGGGACTGACGGGAAGCTACCCGGACGGCATGCCGACGCTGGCCTACAACGCCAGCAAGGGTGCGGTCGTCAATCTGACCCGCACGCTGGCCAACGAATGGGGGCCGCTGGGCATCAATGTCAATGCGATCGCACCGGGCTTCTTCCCGACCAAGATGACCGCCGCGATCTCCGCTCGCCTGGGCGGCGAGGCCGGCGAGGAAATGTCGCCGATGAGGCGCGTCGGCGGGCCGGAAGACCTCAAGGGCGCGACCGCGCTGTTCGCCAGCGACGCATGCGGTTTCATCACCGGACAGATATTGGCGGTCGACGGTGGCGTGACCGCCGTCTGAGGGCGGCTCTCCCGGGTTCGCGCATCGCACATTTCGACGGATCGCGTTGCGCGATCGAAAATTTCGTTCCAATTTGATAGGAATCATTATCGTTCGCAATCAACATCTGTCATGAATCCTGCGTCGCGCCGTCGTTCGTCCTGCAAGCGTCCTCCATCCACCTCCGCTCGACGAACCGGCATCGCCGTGGCGCTGGGCATGCTGATGTCCGGCGGCCCGGCCTTCGCGCAGGACGCAGAATCCGCGCCCGCGCCAGCGCCCGCTGCCACCGAGCCGGCCGAAGCGGGTGCGTCGATGCTGCGACCGGTCGAGGTCGACAGCCAGCATCTGGGCACGACGACCGAGTTCTCGGGCTCGTATGCGACGGGCGCGTCGACGATCGGCAAGTCCGCGCAATCGCTGAGAGAAACGCCGCAGTCGGTCACCGTGATGACGCGGCAGCTGCTCGAAGACCAGAACATCCGCTCGCTCGACGACGCGCTGCGCGCGACACCGGGCATCCTGATGCAGGACAACAGCAGCTACGAGCGCACCTACTTCTCGCGCGGCTTCGAGGTCGACACCGTGCAGTACGACGGCGTGCCGACGCTGCGCCGAAACGGCTTCGCCGTCAGCCCCGACCTCGCCGCTTATGATCGCGTCGAGGTGCTGCGCGGCCCGGCCGGCCTGTTCAACGGCGCGGGCAGCCCGGGCGGCACCGTCAACCTGGTCCGCAAGCGCCCGCTGAAGTTCCGCCAGTTCAGCGCGCAGCTCAGCGCCGGCAGCTATCAGGCGTATCGCGGCGACCTCGACCTGAGCATGCCGATCAACGAAAGCGGCAGCCTGCGCGCGCGGATGGCCGTGGCGCACGAGGACCGCGACTTCTTCTACGATCGCAGCCACACCAAGCGCTCGCTGTTCTACGGCGTCGTCGAAGGCGACCTGACGCCCGACACCACGCTGGGGCTGGGCCTGAGCTACGAGAAGAACGACCTGGTGCCGATGTACGCCGGCCTGCCCCGCTACACCGACGGTCGGGACATCGGTCTGCCGCGCTCGACCAACCTGAACGCGGGCTGGGCGCATACCGACATCACGACCCAGACCATCTTCGTCGACCTGAACCATCGTTTCTCGAACGACTGGCGCGCCAAGATCAGCCTGACGCGGATGAAGGAGGACAACGACGACTACAGCGGATCGAACTACGGCGCGATCGATCCGGCGACCGGCATGGGGTCGACGATGTCCGCGTTCCACCAGCATCTGCTGGGTGAACAGAAGGCGGCCGACGCGACGCTGACCGGCAGCTTCCAGGCATTCGGCCGCAAACACGACGTGCTGCTCGGCGCCAACTACCAGAAGCGCGACTACGGCCTCGCCAGCCAGATGATGGAGGTCCCGAACGCGGCCTACAACGTCTTCGAGTTCGATGCCGCCGACTACGCCGTCTTCCCGACCCAGCCGTCGCGCACGCGCGCGCCGACCAGCACGCGGGTGCGCACCGAGCAGCAGGGCCTGTACGGTTCGTTGCGGTTCGCGCTCAGCGATCCGCTGAAGCTGATCGCCGGCGGCCGCATCAGCCGCACCGAGAACTCGACGCTGAACCGGGTCACCGGCGCGTATTCGATCGCGCCGTACAAGGAAAGCAGCCACTTCACGCCGTTCGCGGCGCTCACTTATGACCTGAACCGCACGTGGACGGCCTACGTCAGCTATGCCGAGACCTTCCGCTCGCAGAGCAACCAGTACACGGTGTCCGGCGCGCCGCTCGACCCCGCGACCGGCAAGAACCACGAACTGGGCCTGAAAGGCAGCCATTTCGGCGGGCGCCTGAACTCGTCGATCGCGCTGTTCCATACGATCGAGGACGGCCGGTCGCTGATGGCGGTGTCGTCCCCGTGCCCGGGCTCGCCGCTCGGCGGCGCCTGCTACGTCAACGACGGCAAGGTGCGCAGCCGCGGGCTCGACACCGAACTGTTCGGCGAACTGCTGCCGGGCCTGCAGATCGCGGCCGGCTATACGTTCAATGAAACGCGCTACATGCGCGACTCGACGACCAATGAAGGCCAACCGCTGTCGTCGTTCACGCCGCGGCACATGCTGAAGATCTGGAGCGCCTACCGCCTGCCCGGCGCCGGGTCGGCCTGGACCGTCGGCGGCGGCGTCAACTTCCAGACCAAAGCCTACCGAATCAGCGGAAACGTCCGCAGCGAACAAGGCGCGTACGCGGTCTGGTCCACCAGGGTGACGTACCGGATCAACCGCCACCTGACCGCCGCGCTGAACATCAACAACCTGTTCGACAAGACCTACTACCAGAGCCTCGGCACGCAGGTGAGCGGAAACTGGTACGGCTCGCCGCGCAGCATGACCGCGACGCTGCAGGCGGTGTTCTGATCGCCGATGATCTCGTCGATGGCCTGTTCGTTCGAGAATCGAACAGGCCCCGATGATCACTTGCGCTGATAATCGGACGGCGGTACGAACGCGCTGTCGCTGACCGGCATCACGGCCAGCGTGCCAACCTCGCGCTGGAACGTGATCATCGGCGCCGCCCCGCCGGCCGCGGGCTTGCTGCCCGAGAGCGCGCCGAGCATGCCGCCCAGGCCGCCGGCGCCGGGCGACGCCGCATCGCGGCAAACGCTGCCCTCGGTCGTCCACGACATCGTCGTCCGGATCGGGTAGCCGCGGATCTTGCGCATCTCGGCGGCCATCGCCTGCATCGTCTTCGCGTCGTTCGCGTCCATCCCCTTGATGAAGCGGCTCATCGCATCGACGATGTTGCGCGGCACGTAGCGGCCGACCGGATTGTCGCCGCCGCCGACCGCGGCCAGGTAGCGCCGCTGGAACGCCTCGTCGATCTGCTGGACCTCGCGAACCTGCCCGGTTTCGGGCGTGGTCCACAGGTCGAGGCGGATGTCGTTGGTGTTGCGCCGCCCCTGCCCGTCCTCGAGCGCGATCGTCCAGACGACGCCGTACGACTCGGTCGCGAAGCCATGGATCGTGCGCCGCTCGCCGCTGGTCGTCACCTTCAGCTCGTTGCGCTTGATCGACACCGGGCAGGTCGGCTCGGACGGCTTCTTTTCGCCGCTCTTGTCGCCGTTGCCGTCCTGTCCGCCGGGTTGCGACGACGTGGCGCAGCCGGTGATCGGACATTCGCTGTACAGACGCTTGGCCGGTTCCAGCTCCCAGACCAGCTTGCGGTCGATGCGCGTGATGCCGGTCCGGCGGCCGTCGCCGGCGACGGTGCGCATCAGCCAGTTGTCGAAACGGGTCTGCGCGTCGCTGCGGCGCATGTCGGCGCGCGTCGCCGTTCGCGTCTGCCCCCGGATCACCGGCATGATCGCGCCGTCGACCGAATAGCGCGACTCGACGACCGCCGTCGGTGCGGTCGCCCCATCGGTCGCCAGCGCGGGCAGCGCGGTGTCGTCGGCCCCCTGGGCGCCCGCGCCGCTGCCCGTGCCGCAGCTGCCCGTGCCGCTGCTGCCCGAGCCCGTTGCGCCGCCCGAGCCGCCGAGCGGATTGCCGATGCCGGCGCACCCGGCCAGCAGCGCGGCGACGGCCAGCAGAACGCCCGCGCGGCGGACGGCCCGCGCGCCGTGCGAGACCTTCGAACGAATCCCTTGCATCGTCACCTCCCGTCGAATGCGAAGAACGCGAGGCTCCGATCTTAGGGGTTTCGTCCGGACGCGACGACGATCATTTTGAGGAGTCGCCGGCGAGCGGACGAGATCGATCCCCCGGCGCGGGCAGGCCTCAATCGAACAGGGTTTCCGTGCGACCGAGGCGCACGTGCTCGAGCAGCGTCCGCAACTGCGAGCCGAGCACCCGATGCTCGGACAATGCCGGCAAGGCGTCCACAAGGTAATAAGCGGCGCCGGTCGTCTCCGCCGTTGAGGTCAGCAACCGGCCTCCTTCGACGCGACACAGGAAGAACGCCTTGTACGCGTGCGGAATCTGCGGCGGATGCGGATGCTTGAGCTTGTCCCACAGCGCCAGCAGCCGCACCGCACGGACCGTCAGCCCAGTCTCTTCCAGGCACTCGCGCTCGACCGCCTCGCGCGGCGATTCGCCGATGTCGCACCAGCCGCCGGGCAGCGTCCAGGCGCCGTCACTGGCTTCGCGGACCAGCAACACATCGTGACGCTCGTCGACGATGAGCGCGCGCACGTCGATCTTGGGCGTCGGATAGCCGGAATCGGCGGTCAACCAGGCCGCCAGGTCGCGATCGGCGTCGACCAGGGACTTCGCCAACATCTGCTCGGTCGCCCGGCGCAACAGATGGAAGCGCTCGATGTCGTGGACATTCTTCGAGAACGTCAACCCGGCCTGCACGGTGGCGTTCACGAGTTCGAGATAGCGCAGCAATTCAGGCCTGGGATCCATGGATGTCGTCGCCAAGGGACGGGCTCTCGCCGCCGGAGCGAGCAGGATAGCGCCCGGACGGCATCGGCATCGGCATCGGCATCGGCGTCGGCATCACGCCGCCTGCGCCGCCAGGTGCCGGGCCAATCCTTCATGCAGCGCATCGAACACGACGCGGCAGCGCGCGCTGTGGCGCAGGTCCTCGTGCATCGTGATCCAGGTCGGCAGCAACCAGCCGATCTTCTTCGGCAGCACGCGGCGAAGCGCGGGATCGCGGCGTGCCAGCGAGACCTGGCAAACGCCGATGCCGGCACCAGCGCGGATCAGCGCGAGCTGCACGAGGTTGCTGTCGGCGCGCAACGCGAAATCGTCGCGGCCGATGCCCGGCCACTGGCCGGACATCGATCGCACGAACGGCGTCTCGGCGTCGTAACCGATCAGCGCATGGGCGGCGAGCTGATCGACGCCGCGCGGCGCGCCGCGCGCGTCGAGATAACGGCGATGGGCGAACAGTCCCAGTTGCAGGTCGCCGACCTTGCGGGCCAGCAACTGCTCCTGCGTCGGCGCGGTCATCCTGACGGCCAGGTCGGCCTCGCGGTGCAGCAGGTCCTGCAACTGGTTGCTCAGCACCAGCTCGATCCTCAGCGCCGGATGGCGCTCGCGCAGCGACGCGAGGATCGCCGGCATCACCTCGACGCCGATGACCTCGCTGGCGGTGACGCGAACCGTGCCGCGCACCGAATCCTCGTCGCCCCGACCGCCCTCCTGCTGGCCGTCGGCGGCACGACGCAACGCGGCCTCGCTGCTGGCCATCGCCCGCGCGAACGGCATCAGCGCGAGCGCGGCCGGCGTCGGCAGCAGGCCGGTCGGCGAGCGCGTGAACAAAGGCAGTCTGAACGCGCGCTCGAGTTCGGCGATGTGGCGGCCGACCGTGGGCTGCGTGCTGCCGAGCGCGCGCGCCGCCTCGGACAAGGATCCGTGCTCGATCGCTGCCAGCAGCGAGCGATAACGATCCCAGGCGATGCGCGGCGAAATGTTGCGACGTCGGACGTTCATGGCATACGAAAATGCATGGCTGCACGGCATTCTTCGCCAATTCCGTTTGACCGGCAAGTTCCGCAGACTGCACGCATCGCATTCGCCACCGAACGGAGAAAGACGATGAACGATCCCGCCTCCCGCGCACCGGCGCTGATGGATCTGACCGCCCGCCCCGCCGCCGTCATGCAGCGCGGCCTGGGCTCGTGGCTGTACGACACGAACGGCAAGCGGTACCTGGACTTCGTGCAGGGATGGGCCGTCAACAGCCTCGGACACTGTCCGCCGGCCGTTGCCGAGGCGCTGGCCGCCCAATCGCGACGGTTGATCTCACCGAGCCCCGCTTATCACAACGACGCCGCGATCGCGCTGGCGGACGCACTGGTCGCCAACAGCCCGTTCGACCAGGTCTTCCTGTGCAGCAGCGGCGCGGAGGCCAACGAGGGCGCGATCAAGCTCGCGCGCCGTTGGGGCGTCGAGCATCGGGGCGGTGCGTACGAGATCATCACGTTCGACGATTCGTTCCACGGGCGGACGCTGGCGACGATGGCGGCTTCGGGCAAGCCGCAGTTCCGCGGACTGTTCGAGCCGCAACCGGCGGGTTTCGTCAGCGCGCGGCTCAACGACATCGAGTCGGTGCGTGCGCGGATCGGCGAGCGGACCGTTGCGGTGATGATCGAGCCGATCCAGGGAGAGGCCGGCGTCGTGCCCGCGCGGGCCGACTTCCTGCGCGATCTGCGCGCGCTGACCGACGCGCACGGCCTGCTGCTGATCGTCGACGAGATCCAGACTGGCGTCGGCCGCACCGGCGATCGCTGGGGCTTCGAGCACGCCGGCATCCGGCCGGACGTGATGACGGTCGGCAAGGGAATCGGCGGCGGCGTGCCGTTGGCGGCGCTGCTGGCCACGCGCCGGGCCGCCTGCTTCCGGCACGGCGACCAGGGCGGCACGTATACCGGCAATCCGCTGATGGCGGCGGTCGGCAAGGCGGTGCTCGACCAGGTCTTCGAGCCGGCGTTCCTGGCCGGCGTGCGGCGCCGGGGACGTCGCCTGGCGGACGGATTGACGACGCTGTCGCATCGGCATGCGCTCGGCGAAGTGCGTGGCCGCGGCCTGCTGTGGGCGCTGGACCTGGTCGAGCCGATCGGCGCCGAACTGGTCTCGCGCGCGTTCGACGCCGGCCTGCTGCTGAACGCGCCGCGCCCGCACCTGCTGCGCTTGATGCCGGCGCTGAACGTCGGCGACGACGAGATCGAACGGATGCTGTCGATGCTCGACGCGGTGCTGGACGGCCTGCCGTCGAAGCGGCAACGGGACCGGCTCGCGCCGGCGTCTGCCGTGTCCGAGGCGTCTGTGACGTCCGCGACGTCTGTGGCGTCTGTGGCGTCTGCGGCGTCTGCGGCGTCTGCGGCGTCTGCGGCATCTGCGACGAACGAGGCGGACTCGGCGATCGAGGTGCGGCCATGAGCGCCGCGCCTTCTTCGGTGCTGGTGCTCGGCGCGACCGGAGGCGTCGGCGGGCACGTCGCGCGCCGGCTGGCGGCCGAAGGCTGGTCGGTGCGAGCGATGGCGCGGCGCGTTCCCGCGGCATCGCGGTCGCCTTCATCCGGGCTCGCCCGTCCACAATCAGCGTCGGCGTCCGCATCA
This sequence comes from Burkholderiaceae bacterium, assembly GCA_047601745.1. GTDB lineage: Bacteria > Pseudomonadota > Gammaproteobacteria > Burkholderiales > Burkholderiaceae_E > JAKPAM01. The sequence goes on from JASGIS010000001.1 coordinate 1,066,538, forward strand.
CCATCACCATCATTACCCTCGCCCGCACTGCCGACGAGTGACGACCTGATCGATTGGTGCGTCGGCGATGCGATGCGCGAATCGGACGTGCGGCGCGCCGCGGCCGGCTGCGAGGTGATCGTACACGCGGTGAATCCGCCGTCCTACCTGGCATGGTCGCGCACCGTGTTGCCGATGCTCGAGCACACGATCGCCGCGGCGCGCGCATCGGGCGCGACGGTCGTGCTGCCGGGCACCGTCTACAACTTCGGACCGGATGCGTTCGACGATCCGCATGAAGACGCGCCGCAACACCCGCTGGCGCGCAAGGGCGCGATCCGCGTGGCGATGGAGCGGCGGCTGGCCGAAGCGAGCGAGCGCGGGGTGCCGGCCATCATCCTGCGCTGCGGCGATTTCTTCGGTCCGCGCGCCGGCAACAACTGGCTGTCGCATGCGATGATCCCGAGCGACGGTCAGGTGCGACGGATCTGGCGGATCGGCCCGGCCAACGTCGGCCATCAGTGGGCCTACCTGCCGGACGTCGCGGCCGCGCTGGTACGAGTGCTGGCCGAGCGCGACCGCCTCGGCCCCTTCACGCGGCTGCACATGGCCGGACACTGGGACGCCAGCGGCGAAGACCTCGCGCGGATGATCCGCGACCGGATCGCCGCCGACGGCCATCACCCTGCATCGATCCGCGCGTTCCCATGGTGGGCGATCCGGATCGCCGCGCCGGTGCACCGCCTGTCGCGCGAACTGATCGAGATGCGCTACCTGTGGCGCACGCCGCTGCGCATGGACAATGCACGGCTGCGGGCGTTGATCGGCACCGAGCCGCATACGCCGCTCGCGCCGGCGATCGATGCCACGCTGATCGATCTCGGCATCGTCAGCGGCGTCGGCGGCGTGCCGCCGGGAGGCGGGACGATCCGAAACCGGCCGGGCCCCGTTCGCGGCTCGCTGTCCGCTTAGCGCCTGTCCGATCGAAGGTCGAGCCCTATAACGGCGGTCGGAAACGCAGCACCGGTTCGGGTACCGGGTCGTAGGACTGCCGGACGCCGCGCACCTCGTCGAACGCCGACTCGAAGCGCTCCATCGCCTTCAGACAATCCATCAGTGCGGTCGCCTGGCTCGGCGTCAACGCATCATCGCCGCGCAGCGGTGTCTTGTAGACCGCACGTCCGATCTGCCGGGCGAGCGACATCGCATGAGGCGTGTGCCGGGCCGCGACATGCAGGCCTTCGGAACGCTCCATCAAGCCATGCACGAGGACATTGAAGCGGACCCAGCGATGTTCGTCCCAGCCCGGCTTGGTGCGCCCGTCGGCACCGGGCGCGAACTTATCGAGCAACGCGTCGGCCGCCTTGTCGCCGTACCCGGCGACCCGCTCGACGGTCTGCGCGGGCATGTCCAGATTCATGCCGCCTTCCGAATCATCGAGCCGAATGCGAACGATCCGGTCCCTGACGCCCGGCATTCGCGACGCCGTCGTGTCCTTCCAGTTCTGAGCCGCCGTCACGATGCCGGCGATGAAACCGCCGAACTGCTTCCAGGGATCGGCGTCATGGTCGACCCCCTTCCACTGGTCCGCCCGTCCCTGCGTATGAAAATCCGGTAGCCAGACGGGATCCGGATAAGCGGGACGCATCGATTCGAGCGTCAGGCCGAAGGTCGGCCACCTGGGAATCGCCGAATCGAACAGATGAATCGGAAAGTTCGAAGCGATGCCGCCGTCGCTGAACCAGCCTCGCCGCATCGTCCTCTCGGATCGCTTCGGCACGTAGTCGACGGACCATAAAGGGACCGCGGAGATCAGCATCGGAAAGCTCAGGCTCAGGCGCGCGGCCACGATGATGGGCAGGTCCTTGCAGGACAGCTCTCTCAACCCGGTCGGCACGCTCGAGGCCGGCGGATCGATCAGTTCGCCGGCCTTGTCGCGAGCGGGCTCGTAGCTTTTCGCGCCCTTCTTCAACCGCTGCATCACCGCCGGCGGAAAGTAGCCTTGCAGGTCCGCGGGCAGAAAGAACAGCCGGCTCGACTCATCGTCGATCGGAAACAGGAACGGACGACCGTGCGCGAGGCTGGTCGTGAAAATCTGCAGGTCGATCGACCGGCGGTCTTTTCCGGCTCGGGTCATTCCCCGTTTATCGACAGCAGGCCAGTCTTCGGGCGGGAAGCCCTTGGCCTCCCACAATTGGCCGAACGTCAGCGGCCGATCCGGCGGCAGGCCCGCGATCTCCTGGATCTTCTCGTGCAACCACGCCGTCAACGGCGGCGCAGCGTCGACGGCGCCCGGACGGCTCGGACCGCCGTTGCACAGGCCCATGCCGTTCGGCACGAAACCGGTCGTGATATCGCGAGCCAAGCCGACCAGCAGACCCGCCAGCATCCCGAGGCCGCCGGCCAGCACGGCCGCCACGGCGATGACGGGCCACTGCTCGGCCGCACCGCAGTGATCACCTGCTGCGCATCGCCCGAGCACCAGCCACCCGACCAGCGCCAAGGCGATCAACGAACCCGATCCGATCGCGTATCGATAAGCGACGAGCAATCCCTTCGAGATCGCCAGCCAGCGCTGTCCCGTTCCGCCGGCATTCAGACTGCGAACGAGCACCGAGAACAGGCGCCGGGTTCGCGGTTGCGGCTGGAACAGCGACAGCAGCGTCGATTTCGACGGATCACCGTCACTGGGCGTCGCGAGCTCGCGCGGCAGCTCGGCCAGGATCCGGAAACCTTCCAGCCCGCCGCCGTTTCGGCGCCGATACTCGGCCGCCGCGGTAAGCGCCGCCGCGATCGCCCCGGCCGACGTGCCGCCGATCGATCTGAATCGGTACTGTCCGGCAAGGCGGGCGATCGCCTTCGGATAGACGACGCCGCTCGTGATGCCGCCCTTCATCACGATGTCGCAGAACTGGTCTTCGGGTGGGCCGTTGCGTTCGTCGCTGCGTGCGTCCACGATGCCGTCCCCTATCGCGATGACGTGCCGGAAGACCGTTATCGCAGCCGCGACCCGGGTCGTCAATCGTCTGACTTCGGTAGTGCGGACGACGTCGCGGCCCCGCCTGCGCCGACGACTTCGTACCTCGTCCTCCGAACCCGGTGCCGGGTTACCATCGCGGCAACTCCCCGTGCTCCGCGCTGCCTTCGCCATGACGAAACCCGTCTCTCCGGCCAAGCCGTTCTCCCCCGCCTGCGAACGCAATCGCGGCCCGATCCTCGACGTATTGCGCCGCTGGCTGCCGGACCGGCATCGCGTGCTGGAGATCGGCTCCGGAACCGGACAGCACGCGGTCCATTTCGCGGCGCGCTTCGCGCACGTCGAGTGGCAGAGCTCGGAACGCGACGATCCGGCGCTGGCCGGCATCGCGCGATGGCTGGACGAGGCGGGCCTGCCGAACACGCCGGCGCCGATGCGGCTCGACGTCGATCGTCCGGAGACCTGGCCGGCGTCGCGCTTCGACGCGGTCTTCACGTCGAACACGCTGCACTACATGCCGGCCGCGTCGGTGCACCGGCTGTTCGCGCTGCTGCCGGCCGTGATGAGCGACGACGCGCTGCTGATCGTCTACGGGCCGTTCAACATAGACGGCCGCTACACGAGCGACAGCAACGCCCAGTTCGACGTCTGGCTCAAGGGGGTCGATCCGTCGTTCGCGATCCGCGACCGCGACTGGGTCGACCAGTTGGCCGTCGGCGCGGGGCTGGCGCTGGTCGAAGACAATCCGATGCCGGCGAACAATCGCTGCCTGGTCTGGCGGCGTGGGGGCTCGTAGTACCAGCCCAGCGCCCCCCAGGCATTGAGGTCACGCAGGAACGAGGTCGGCGAATTCGGCCCCGACAGTCCGTGCCCGATCACCAGATCGTCATCACGGCTTTCGAGCCGTTCGAGCCGGCCGGACAGCGCGAACCGGGTGCGCCACGATCACACGGCTAAGAATCCGCCGACGAACGATATCGGACGCGCGACGCTCGGCAGGGTTCGCATTCGGGTCGCCTGCGCCGCGGGTACTGATCGGCGCCCAACCACATGCACCGCCGGCGCCGGCGATCGATGCCATGCCGGCCGACCTCGGCGTCGAGGGCGCAGCGTCGCGCTGTCGAAACCATCGAGAGCGCGCTGCCCGACGCCTGCCGAAAAGCGATGATGATCGACTGGAAGTGCCCTCATCCGTTTCGCCCGAAAACGCTATAGTGGCTGCATCACGATCAGGATAGAGACATGCCGGAGCTCATCAGACCATTTCAATTGGCGGTGCCGGACGAGGCGCTCGACGATCTGCGCCGGCGCCTGATGCACACGCGCTGGCCGGAAAAGGAAACCGTCGACGACTGGCGGCAGGGCGTGCCGCTCGCCGCATTGCAGGATCTTTGCGACTACTGGCTGCGCGAATACGACTGGCGCGACTGCGAAGCCAGGCTGAACGGTTTCGGCCAGTATGTGACGACCATCGACGGCGTCGACATCCACTTCATCCACCGGCGTTCACCGAACCCCGATGCGTTGCCGCTGATCATGACTCACGGCTGGCCCGGGTCCGTGATCGAGTTTCACAAAGTCATCGGACCGCTTACCGATCCGGCGGCCCATGACGGCGATCCTGCCGATGCCTTTCACGTCGTGGTGCCTTCGATTCCCGGCTACGGCTTTTCCGGCAAGCCCCGTGAAGCCGGCTGGACGATGCAGCGCATCGCCGCCGCCTGGGCCGAACTGATGCGACGCCTGGCCTATCGCCGTTACGTGGCGCAAGGCGGCGACTGGGGCTCGGCCATCAGCATGGCCATGGGTGAGGCCGCACCGCCCGAACTCGTGGCGATTCACCTGAACATGGTGACCACCCCGCCCGGGCGTGATCAACGCGACGACATGGACGAGCGGGAAAAGGCGCTGCTGGCGCGCGCCCGCTACTACAAGGATCAGGGGAGCGGTTATGCGATACAGCAAAGTACGCGCCCGCAGACCCTCGCCTATGGCCTGACGGATTCGCCTTCGGGGCAGGCGGCCTGGATCTACGAGAAGTTCTTCGAATGGATGGACTGCGACGGCGATCCGCTCAATGTGCTGACCCGTGACGAGATCCTCGACAACATCATGCTGTACTGGCTGCCGGGAACGGCCGGATCATCCGCCCGGCTCTACTGGGAGAGCTTTCGGCAGTTCGCCGGCAGCGAGGTCCGCACGCCGATGGCGGCCAGCATCTTCCCCAAGGACATTTCACCGCCGGCACGGCGCTGGGCCGAACGACGCTTCAGCAACATCGTCTATTGGAACGAGCTCGATCGGGGCGGCCATTTCGCGGCTTTCGAACAGCCGCAGTTGTTCGTCGAGGAATTGCGCGCGGCGCTTCGGTCGTTTCGCTAAGGTTCGGGCGTTTCGCCAAGGGCGAGCTGGTTCACTCCGACCCCGCCGGCGCCATTCCGGGATGCGCGTTCCGGAGCACACCTGAATGTCGTTGCCGATGTGCCCACCAATCCAGGCCGGTAGCGTGAACGGCACGCCACAGCTGAAAATACCGCGTCCCTGGTTTGCAGCGCAGGGGACAAGAGGGAGTATTTCCGGCTCATATCTGGCGCATAAAGGCGCATATCAGGCATCTCCAGCCGTGTAGAAGGCCCCCTTGCGCTGCCCATGCTGAACAATTTTCCCCTTTCCCTTCAATCGGTTAAGCATCTTCCCCGCCTGATTTCCAGTGAGCCGGCACAGGTCTTTTACCTCCGCCCGTTTGATCCGTCCATGCTGGTGAATGTAGTTCAGCACCATCTGCTCCTGCTGGATCGCAGAGAACCCCGCCTGACGGGTATACCCGGCCTTGTCGCCTGCTTGCTGGTACACCACAGCAGAGAGGGTATAGCTGCGCCAGCGCGTGTTGCCGTGCGCCTCTATCAACCCCGCCTCGGTCAACGCCTCCAGTATGCGCTTGGCGCTGACGACATCTCGCTGGATGCGTCCGGCCAACTCGTCGGCAGTCACGCGCTTCAACTCCCGTACCGCCGCCAAGGCAATCAGGCTGTCGATGGGTAGGTTCGCATTGCGCTGGCGCTCCTGCTCCACCACCAGGCGGGCAAAGTCCAGATCGGCTGCATCGGTGCCCAACCTCACCACGACAGTGGTGCTGTCGGTGCGTGAATAATCCGGCGCCGGTCGCCCGAACCGGAGCAGGCCGCGATAGATCTTGTCGACACCCCGGCCGGAACGCTCGACGATGCCGATGCGCTTCATCGCATCAGCCAGGGCCCGATTGCGCGGACGGGGCTCCGTAGTCAGCAAGTTGGCCAGCGTCACCCCTTCGACCAGGCCGCCGGGATTGCTGACCACTAGCGCCTCATTCTCCAACCGCACATGAACCGCTCCCAGGCGATGGTAATCGCGGTGGATCAGCGCATTGGCCACGGCTTCGCGAAAAGCCCCCATGTCCACCTTCGGCACCGGCACCCGGAACAGGCCGACCTGCAGTTCCTCTTCCGGGTTGTAGGGGCGGAAATTGGTTTCCAGCCATTCGATAGCATGTAACAGCGGCACATTGCGAAACTCGTTGAAACGCACTGCCTGCTCTGCCAGCACCTGAAACGCGAATTCGTGGGTGGGCACATGCTGGCGCAGTGCCTCGGTGCGGCCAATCACCAACAAGCCGCACAGGGTGGGCACACGCTCGCCATCGGGTTGGCGCATCGTGAAACCCAGCGCACCATCCAGCGCTTCGTCATCCAGTTCCAACAGCACACGATCGCCGCCGTACTTCTGCACCGCCTGGCGCAACCGCTCGCGCTCCAACGGGTCGAAGTCGGAGCGCTGCGCGCCGGCCACCGGCTGCGCCGAAGCATCGACCAAACCAAGCTGACCCAACCGGCTTTCGCGCTCGTGCGGCAGCATGGGCACGCACTCGGGTTTGCTGTCATGCCGGAGGCGGCGACGCAGGTAAACACCGCCTACCGTCGACACGACTGTGGTCGCCCTGGGCACGAGGATGCGCGCCACCTGCAAACCATCGAGTTCGATCGCCTCCACCTGCACCACCAGCGACGGCGAGGTACGCGCGGCAATCAGACCCGGAAGGCCCGCCAGTGATGAATGATCCGAATGCAGACCTGTCGGCGTGCCGTCGTCCTCCACTCCCAGCCACAACTCACCGCCCTCGGCATTAGCCAGACAGACCAAAGCCTCGACCAGATCGTTATCGGGCAGGCGCTTGCGGTCGCTCTTGAACTCGACTTTCAGCGATTCGGTGGATGGGAGGAAGCTGCTCATGGAATGGCGAATGCGAGCAACGGCGTGACGCGGCTGGAGAGGAAGATGTCCATGTGGCTGGCTTTGAGCTGGCTATGGTCCAGAGTGCGTACCCGCGTCAGCGCAGCCCGCTTACCGCTCGCGGGATTTTAAGTCCTATCGCGACCAGCACTTCGATCGCCTGCGTCTTGATTTCAACGTCCACGCGAACGTGCAGCGTTGAAGAATGCGACATGATCGGCTCCTCCGATTGAGGTCGAATTATGTATCTCTCATAAGACACAGCCAAGAACCCACACGGCGATCAGTCTGGCGACGCTTCGCCTCAAGCCTCACCCCGGCAGCGTAACCGTCACCGCCAGCCCAGGATGCGCATTCCTGAGCGCGAAGCGGCCGCCGTGCGCCTGCGCGACCAGGCGGCACAGGTAGAGCCCCAGGCCGACGCCGCCGGCGTCGCGGCTGCGCGCGCGATCCGGCCGATAGAACGCCTGGGCCAACCGGGCGAGCTGGTCGTCGGCGACGCCCGGCCCATGATCGCGGACCTCGATCTCGATGCCGTCGAGGCCGCGCTCGCCACTGTCACCGTTGCCGCCGCCGCCGCCATTGCCGTTGCCGACGCGACGCAGATGCAGTTCGGGCGGCAGCACCGCCGCCTCCCCGCCGTGACGCAGCGCGTTGTCCAGCAGATTGCGCAGCAACAGACGCATGCGGGCGGCATCGAGCATCGGCTGCGGCAGGGACGGCTCGGCGACGATCCGGATCATCGCCGCCGCCGGATGCCGGACCTGCAGTTCATCGCGAACCTGCCCGGCCAGCGTAACCAGGTCGACCGGCTCGCGATGCAGCGCCGCGTGCGGCGCCGCCAGCCGTTCGCTCTCGAGCAGGTCGGCGATCAGCGACGCCATCTCGCGCAGATCGTTCAGCAGCGCCTGCCGCTGCGGCTGCACGTCGGCCGATTCGGGCAGCAGCTCGACGTTCAGGCGGGCACGGGTCAGCGGGCTACGCAGTTCGTGGCTGATCGCCAGCAGCAGCGCGCGCTTGGCCTCGAGCATCTGCTCGATGTCGTGTCCCATCGTGTTCAGCGTGCTCGCCAGTTCGCCGAACTCGTCCGGCCGGCGCGTCCAGCGCGCATCGATCGGCCGCTTGAAGTCCCCGGCGCCGAAGCGCCGCGCCCCCTGGCCGATCGGTCCCAGCGGCGCGAGCAGCCTTCGCACGGCGAACCAGGCCAGCAGCGTCGCACCCAGCAGCGCGGCCAGCGCCAGGCCGACACCGTGCGGCCGGCGCTCGAAGACTTCGCGGTCGATGCCGAACGTGATCGCGTGGCCGTCGGCGGTCGTGCGCCGCGTGATCGACGTCCAGAACCCGCGCGCGGGCAGTTCGTGATCGGCCGCCGGCAGCCCGGCGTCCGCCGCCCGCCGCGGCGGATGCGAGCGCCAGTTGACGATCGGACCGGTGATGCGAACGGTGATCGGCAGGCGCGCGGCCAGCGAGCGCGCGGCCTCGACGTTCGGCGTGCCGTCGACGACGATCTGCGCGGCCAGGCGATCGACGTAGTCGATCAGCAGCGGCTGCGCCGCCTCACGCCAGCCGATCGAGAACGAGCGCTGCGCGCCGATGACGAAGACGACCGTCGTCGCGATCGCCAGCAATACGAACACGCCGACCATGCGCAAGCCGATCGAGTGCCCGAAGCGACGGCGCGCCTCGTGCACGCGCCTGATCCAGGAGGCAGGACGGCCGTCGCGATCCGCCGCGCCGCGCCCCGGCTCGCCGCTCATGGCGCGGCCGCGCGCGGCAACGCCAGCGCATAACCGGCGTTGCGCAGCGTCTTGATGCAGTCGAGCGGCTCGAGCTTCTTGCGCAGGCGGCTGACGACGATGTCGACCGCTCGCGTGTACAGATCGGCCTCGTGCCCGCGCAGCCGGTTCAGGATGTCGTCGCGGCTGAACACGCGGCCCGGCTCGCGCGCGAGCAGCAACAGCAGTTCGTACTCGGTGCCGGTCAGTTCGACGTCGGCGCCCAGCCGGCGGACGCTGCGTCGCGCGGTATCGATCGTCAGGCCGTCGAAGACCAGCACCGCGTCACCGCCCGGCCGCACCCGGCGCAGCACCGTCTGCAGGCGCGCGACCAGTTCGCGCGGCTCGAACGGCTTGGGCAGGTAGTCGTCAGCGCCCAGTTCCAGACCGACGATCCGGTCCATCACGTCACCGCGCGCGGTCAGCATGACGATCGGCACGTCGCCGAATGCGCTGTCGCGGCGGATCGCCCGGCAGACCTCGAAGCCGTCCATGCCGGGCAGCATCACGTCGAGCACGACGGCGTCGAAGCCGCCCTCGGCCAGACGCGCGAGGCCGGCCTCGGGCCGCGTCGCCTGTTCCAGCGCCAGTTCGTAGCGCCGGAAGTACGCGGCCAGCGGCGGCCCGAGCTGCGCGTCGTCGTCGATCAGCAGTACGCGGTGCATATCGATGCATTGTGACAGGCGGGCTCACACCTCGGGCGCTATCGTCGGGCGCCGTCGTCAGCCGCCGCCGAACCGGCCCCAGTGACCATGACCCTTCTCGAGCCGCTCGCGCACCTTGCGCTGCTGGTCCGCATTCAGGCTGTCGTAGAAATCGGCCAGCGCCGTCATGACCTTCGGCCCCTCGGCCTGCACGGCCGCCGTCTTGCGCTCGAACAACTGCTGCGCGCCGGCGCGATCGAAACGCTCGCCGGCGATCAGCGCGCGAAACTCGGCGCGAGGATCGGCGGCGTCGCCGCCCCGGACCACCTTGCGCGAAGCGGCGATCCGGTCCGCCAGCACGTCGAGCTTCTGCTTCTGGCCGGCGTCCAGGTCGAGCTTGTCGCTGATGCGGCCGACGATCCGGGTGCGCATCTCCACGGCCCGGGTCTCGCTCCATTCACCGCCGCCGCGGTAGTGCGAACAGGCGGCCAGCCCGCCGGCCAGCAACGCGGCGCCGGCCAGGCCGACCAGCAGGCGTTTGATCGAAAAGCGCTTCATGTCGACTCCTATGGGGTCTGTGGACACATGAAGCCGATCGTGCGCCCGGACGCCGCCGCGGTCTTGTCGGCGGGGTCGCGTTTCTTGTCGTTTTGTTTCAGCGGCGCTAGGCGGCCATCGCCTGGTCGCACCACTCGAGCCGGTTGCGGCCGGCGCGCTTGCCGCGGTACATCGCCTGGTCGGCGCTGACCAGCAGGTCCTGCGCGCTGGAGCCGTGGGCCGGATAGAGGCTGATGCCGAAGGTCGCCGTCACGTTGATCTGGTGGCCGGCGATCTTGATCGTCGGCGTCAGCCGCTCGCGAAGCTGATCGGTCATCCGCACCGCGTACTCGATGTCCTCGACGTCGCGCAGCAGCAGCACGAACTCGTCGCCGCCCAGCCGGGCCAGCGTGTCGCGCGGGCGCATGCCGATCGACAGCCGCTCGGCCACCTGGCACAGCACGCGGTCGCCGACGTGGTGGCCGAGCGTGTCGTTGATGCCCTTGAAGCCGTCCAGGTCAACGAACACCAGCGCGAACGGCACGGCCTGCGCGCCGGCCGCGGCGCCGTTGATCGCCTGCTCGATGCGCCGCGTCAGCAGCGTGCGGTTGGGCAGGCCGGTCAGCGCGTCGTGGCTGGCCAGCTTGACCAGCTCGTCATTAGCGCGACGCAGCGCGTCGTTGTTGCGTTGGGCGGTCGAGGCCAGGTGCGCGTCGAAGATCGCCGCCATCGTCGTGATGCCGAGCACGCCCAGTGAACCGAAGGCGACGATGACGGCCAGCCATGCGGTACTTATCGTCGACGGATCGACGGTGCAGATCGCTTCGGGCGCCAGCGTACCGGCGCGCAACCCGATGTGATGGACGATGGTGACCGAGAAGGCCAGCGCGATCGCACTAAGCAGCCGGCCCAACCACTTGCGCGGCACGCCCATCGGTCCGGCACCCAATGCCATCCGCAGCGCGACGCACGACAGCAAGCCACCCGTCAGCACCGACGCGGTGACGCCGAAACCATCGTATTCGATGCGCGGGGTTACCTGTATCGCCGACATGCTCAGGTAGAACGTGCCGGCCATGCCGCCGCCGAGCAGCGCCGATCCGATCAGGAAGCGCAGTCGTATCAGACGCGGACCGCTTACCGCCGCCAGCGCGCCGCCGCTGACCAGCACCGACAGCACCCAGGTCGCCAGCGCCCGGGTGGCGTCGAACGCGATGACGATCGGCAGGTGCAACGCCAGCATGCCGATGAAGTGCACGGCCCAGATGCCCGTTCCCAGCGAAACGGCTCCCGCCACCAACCAACCGAGGGCCGCTCCTCCGCGCGTGTCCTTGATGTGCGCTGCCAGGCTGTTGGCCGCGTAGGCCGCCGCTATCGCAATGCACATCGACATGGCGGTGAGCCGGACGTCGAAATGATCGAGCATCGAAAGTAGACCCTGCAGCGTGACTTCGGAGAATCGTTGAGCATGAAGTCTGAGGGATAGCGGCAGGGCTGGGGCGCGCCTCGTCAGGGGGGTCTCATGAACGGCTGACGAGCCCCGATGAACGGCTGACCGGCGGATGGCTTCTGCGCCACTGCATGTAAAGGACGCCGGCAATGACGATCAAACCGCCGATCACCTGGCCGGTGGTTGGCAGGATGCCGAACAACATGGCAGTCAAAACGCCGAACACCGGGACCATGTTCTGCCACAGCGAACCGGCCGCCAGCCCCGCCCGGCTGACGCCGATGTTCCAGGCCACGACGCTCAATCCGCTGGCGAAGACCGCCGTCAGCAGCAGCCACAGGACGGCTTCGGGCGACGGCGACAGGTTCGGCGCGCCGACGACGCCGACGGCCCGCATGACGACCCAGGCCAGCGCCAGCCAGAGGACGGTGCCGGTCATCGCGACGTAGGTGCGGCGTACCTGCGAGACCGACGGCTCGAACCAGCGCTGCGCGGTGATCGAGAACGCGTTCCAGCACCCGTACGACAGCACGATCAGGATCTCGCCGCCCTCGAGCCGCAGCGACGCGAGCGCCTGCGGCGAGCGCGCCGCGATCGCGATGCCGGTGCCGATCACCGACAACGTGGCGGCGATCCAGAAGCCGGGCTCGAGCGGCTGGCGGGTGGCCACCCAGACCGAGACGGCCGCGTAGACGGGGGTCGCCGCCATGATCGCCGCGGCGGTGATCGGATGCGTGTACTTGAGCCCGAGGTTGTACAGCAGGAAGAAGCCGGCCATCGACGCCGACAGCAGCAGGTACCGCCGCAAGCCGATCGGCACGGCCAGCATCCGCCAGCCGCCCGGGCCGGCGCCGATGATCACGACCAGCACCGCCGTCGCGATGACCAGCCGCAGCAGCGCCATGAAGAACGGATCGAAGGTCTCGAACAGGATCGCCGTCAGCGGAATGTTGGCTCCCCAAGCCACGCTGGCGCCGAGAAAGCACAGGGTGCCGGTCCACAGGGGGCGATTCAAGTCGATGTCTCCATGCAGGGCGGAATCGCGGGGCCTCTTTTATACTCTTTCCAGGGCTCGCCGGCCGACACGCGAACCGTCTCGATCGGAACCCGCCCACGGTGTTCCCCTACATGAAACCCACGCATCGCGTCCTCCGACGACGAAGCCCGCGGACGGCAATGAGGCCCGGCCCATGAACCCCGACATCCACTTCTACGAACCGAAGCAGGGCCATGGCCTGCCGCACGATCCGTTCAACGCGATCATCGGCCCGCGGCCGATCGGCTGGATCTCGTCGCGCGACGCCGAGGGCCGGGTCAACCTGGCGCCCTACAGCTTCTTCAACGCGTTCAACTACCACCCGCCGATCATCGGGTTCTCGAGCGTCGGCCGCAAGGACACGATCCGCAACGTCGAGGCGAACGGCGAGTTCGCGTGGAGCCTGGCCACCTGGGCGCTCGCGCAGCAGATGAACGCGACCTGCGCGGCGGTCGCCCCCGAGGTCGACGAGTTCGAGCTGGCCGGGCTCGACAAGGCGCCCAGCCGGTTGATCGACGTGCCGCGCGTCGCGGGCAGCCCGGCGTCGATGGAGTGCAAGGTCGTCGAGATCATCCAGCTGCGCGGCGTCGACGGCGTGCAGGTGCCGAGCTGGCTCGTGCTCGGCGAGGTCGTCGCCGTGCACATCGACAAGGCCTACCTGAAGGACGGCGTCTACCAGACCGCGCAGGCCGAGCCGATCCTGCGGGCCGGCGGCGGGGGCGGCTACGCGCACGTGACGCCGGCGGCGATGTTCGAGATGCCGCGGCCCAGATAAACCCGTTCGCGGCGACAACGACGAGGAGACCCCGCATGAATCCGACCGAGTTCGACGCCCCCGGCCACGCATCCGCCGGCGGCGCGCTGCACATCGACGTCGTGTCCGACGTCGTCTGCCCGTGGTGCTACATCGGCAAGCGCCAGCTCGATCGCGCGATCGGGGTCTGGCAGGACACGCATCCGGACGCCCCGCCGGTGCAGGTGCGCTGGTTTCCGTTCCAGCTCAATCCGGACATGGACCCGGCCGGCGTCGACCGGCACGACTATCTGGCGCGCAAGTTCGGCCATGCCGACGTCGACCGCCTGTACGACAACGTGCGGGCCGCGGCGGCCGCGATCGACCTGGACCTGAACCTGGGCGCGATCGTCCGCCAGCCGAACACGCTGAAGGCGCACGCGCTGCTGGCGCTGGCCGCGCGCCAGGGCGCGGACCGCCAGGGCGCGCTGGCCGAGGCATTGTTCGACGCTTACTTCCATCGCGCCGTCGACCTGACCGATGACGAGAACCTGATCGCGGTCGCCGGCGAAGCCGGACTGGACGAGGCCGCCGCGCGCGCGACGCTGGCCGACGAGGCCGCGCTGGCCGCGACCGCGCAGGCCGACGCCCAGGCGCGCGAGGCCGGCGTCGGCGGCGTGCCGTTCTTCATCGTCGACCAGCGGATCGGCGTCAGCGGCGCGCAGGGCGTCGATCGACTGCTGAAGGCGATGGGCAAAGCATGGGAGCAGCGGACATGACGATGGCCCGGTTCGATTTCTCCGGCAAGCGCGTGGTCATCACGCAACCCGACGACTTCATGGGGCCGACGCTGTGCCGGCTGTTCGCCGACAGCGGCGCCACCGTCATCGCCGACCGGCGATCGCTGCGCGAGCGCGGCCAGGGCGCGGCGCTGATCGCCGAGGCCGGCCACGTCGACATCCTGATCGCGCAGCTGGGCATCCCGGCGCCGAGCACGCCGGCCGTCGACGTCGGCGACGACGAGTGGCGCGACGCGTTCGCGACGATGGTCGACCCGCTGCAGGAGCTGACCCGCGCCGTGCTGCCGCAGATGATCGCGCGCAAGGCCGGCAAGATCCTCGTGATGGGCAGCGCGTCGGCATTGCGCGGCATGAAGCGCGCGTCGACCTACAGCGCCGCCCGCGGCGCCCAGCTCGCCTACGTCCAGGCGGTCGGCGTCGAGGTGGCGCCGCACCGCGTCCAGGTCAACGCGATCGCGCAGAACCTGGTCGACAACCCGATGTACTTTCCGCCCGAAGTCCAGGCGATGCCGGCGTTTCAGGAGCGGATCCGCCGCGAGATGCCGCTGGGCCGGCTGGTATCGGCCGAAGAGGACGCGCGCTTCGCCGCCTACCTCTGCACCGACGCGGCCGACTGCTTCGTCGGCCAGATCTTTCCGGTCTGCGGCGGTTGGGCGCCGCGCTGACCTGCGTCGATCGAACAGGAGCAAACGATGAAATACGTCCGATTCGGCAACACCGGCATGAAGGTGTCACCGCTGTGCCTGGGCTGCATGACCTTCGGCGATCCGGCCCGCGGCACGCACGCGTGGACGCTCGACGAGGAGAAGAGCCGGCCGATCCTGCAACGCGCGGTCGAGCTGGGCTTCAATTTCTTCGATACCGCCAACGTCTATTCGGACGGCACGTCCGAGGAGATCGTCGGCCGCGCGCTGCGCGACTTCGCGCGCCGCGACGAGATCGTCATCGCCACCAAGGTGTTCAACACCGTGCGCAAGGCGCCGAACATCGGCGGCCTGTCGCGCAAGGCGATCATGAACGAGATCGACGCGAGCCTGAAGCGGCTGGGCACCGACTACGTCGACCTGTACCAGATCCACCGCTGGGATTACCAGACGCCGATCGAAGAGACGCTGGACGCGCTGAACGACGTCGTGCGGGCCGGCAAGGCCCGCTACATCGGCGCCTCGTCGATGTACGCGTGGCAGTTCGCCAAGGCGCTGTTCACGTCCGAACGGCACGGCTGGGCGCGCTTCGTGTCGATGCAGAACCACCTGAACCTGCTGAACCGCGAGGAAGAGCGCGAGATGATGCCGCTGTGCGCCGACCAGAAGATCGCCGTCATTCCGTGGAGCCCGATGGCCCGCGGCCGGCTGACGCGCGACTGGGACGCCGGCAGCGCCCGCGAGGAGACCGACGAGTTCGGCAAGAAGCTCTACACGTTCTCGCCGGACAAGGATCGCGCGATCGTCGACGCGGTGGCCGAGGTCGCCCGCGAGCGCGGCGTGCCGCGCGCGCAGGTCGCGCTGGCCTGGGTCATCCAGCATCGCGGCGTGACCGCGCCGATCGTCGGCGCCTCGAAGCCGGAGCACCTGGACGACGCGGTCGCCGCGCTGTCGCTCGGGCTCGGCGATGACGAGATCCGGCGGCTCGAAGCGCCGTACGTGCCGCATCCGGTGGCCGGGTTCCAGTAGACGGGCCCCGGGCGCGGTGAACGAGCCTCAGGCGATCCGCTCGAACTCGCCGGGCAGCACGAGCCGCGCGGCCGCCTGCCGCGCGTCCTCGGGAGCGGCGCGCGCGTCGCGCTGCGCGCGCAGGTCGCAGTCCCACATCACGTCGTCGCCGATCCGGTAGACGCGCGCGTCGGGACGCCGCGGCGCGCGCGCCGGCGAGAGCGCCGATCCCGGCACGTGCAGTCCTTCGCGGCCGCTGCCGAGCAGCACGCCGACCTGCGCCAGATGCAGGCGATCGAGGCACTGGGCATCCAGAAAGTGCGCGATCGTCGCCCCGCCGCCCTCGACCAGCACGACGTCGAGTTCGCGTTCGCGCAACTGCGCGAGCAGCGCCTTCAGGTCCAGCCGGCGCTTGAACACCGGCACGCCGATCACGCGGCCCTTGCCCCAGCGCGATTCGGCCAGACGCTGATGGTCGGTGCCGCAGACGACGATCGCCGGCGCGCGCGCGTCGTTGAACAAGGCCAGCGCCGGTGACAGCCGCGCGGTCGGATCGAGGACGACGCGCATCGGCAGGCCGTCCTGCGGTCCAGCGTTGTCGCGCAGCGCCGGATCGTCGGCGGCCGCGATCGACGCGCCGATGACGATCGCGTCGGCCAGCGCCCGCAGGCGCAGGCGATGGCGGCGCAGCGCGACGCTCAGCAGCGCCGAGACGTCGCCGTCGCGCGTCGCGATCCAGCCATCGAGGCTCTGGCAGAGCTGCGCGACCGCGATCCCTTGCGGCGCGGCCAGCATCGGCCAGTACAGGTTCAGCAGCTCGACGGCCGCCGGCGGCCAGGTCGGCGCCACCTGCCAGCCGGTCGCGCGCAGCCAGCGCGCGACCGCGTGAGGGTCGCCGGGTTCGGTCAGTCGCAGCGCCGGTGCATGCCCGGTGCCGGTCTGCAACCGATACTCGCCTTCTTCGGGCTCGGCCGCCGCACGTCGTTGCGAGACCAGCGCCAGGCATAGCTGCCAGGCCATCTCGACGGCGGCGCGATCGACCGGCGATGCGGCCGGCTCGCGGATCGGCGATGCGGGGGAACGGTGATCATTGTCGGACATCCTGCCAGCAATGATAACGCCGTCGCGGCGCGAGCCCTAGTGTCGTAGCGCGATCGTCAGCAGCGCCGACGCGGCGGTGACCGCGACGAGCCCGTACATCGACTGGCGCGCGACCAGCAGCAGATGGCCGGCCGTCAAGCGCCGCGGCTGGCCGTCGACCGAGACCTCGAGCTCGCCTTCGATGCATTGGATCGTGACGTCGGCAGGGGCCTTGTGCGGCCGCAGCACGTGGCCGGCCGGCAGCACGATGCGCATCACTTCGAGATCGGTGGCCTTGAACAGCGCCGCGGTCTCGTGCCCGGCCAGCGCTTCACCCAGCGGGCCGACATCGATCGGCTGGCCGGAGCCGTAATGACGCAGAGCCATGGCGATCCACTCCTCGACGGTATGTCCTTAGTGTCCGCTCCCGCGGACGACTGGCAAAGAAATCGTTGCCGGCGGCGGCGAGGCGCCCGCCCCGGCTGGCCGCGTCGCGTCGCCGCGCGATCGGCGCGATCCCGGCGGGGCGCCGCTACTTGATCTCGACCGGCACCACCGGCGGCTGCGCGCCGATCTCGCGGGTGATCGATTCGCGGAAGATGCCCCCGCCGCCGACGCTGCCCGCCGCGAAGCCCTCGCCCTCGACCCGTGCCAGGCAATCGGCGCGCAGATCGGGCGGCAGCGGATCGCAGCGGCGCGCTTCGTTGCGCGAGTACTCGGCCGGGTCGACGGACTGGGAACGGCCCGAGGTCTCGTCGCGGACGCGGGCGGCCCGCGCCGCCGCCGCTTCGCGCAGGCACGCGTCCTTGTCCTGGTACACCGAAGGATCGTTGCAACGCTCGCGATCCAGCAGATACTGCGCCTGGCTGGCCGACGCGGGATCGACCGGCCGCGAAGGCGCCCGGGCGGGCTGCTGCGCCCAGGCAGCGCCCGCCATCGCCACGGCCGCCGCGACCAACGCGGCGGCCGCGACCCGGACGCGCCGGACGTGCGCCGTGCTCATCCCAGCGCCCCGGCCTTGCGCAGCTCGTCGATCTGCGCCGCAGACAGGCCGAGCATTTCGTTCAGCACCTGCTCGGTGTGCTCGCCGAGCTTGGGCGACGGCGTGCGCACCGAGCCCGGCGTCTTCGACAGCCGCATCGGCACGCCGACGATCTTGACCGGGCCGACGCTCGGGTGATCCATGTCGACGAGGACGCCGCGGGCCTTGGCCTGCGGATGATCGATGACCTGGGCGATGTTGTTGATCGCGCCGACCGGAATGCCATGCTCGAGCATGATGGCTTCCCACTCGTCATAAGTCTTCGTCAGCAGGATCTGCTGCAGCGTGCCGATCAGGGCGTCGACGTTCTGCGCGCGCAGGTTGTTGGTCGCGAAGCGCGGATCGTCGGTCAGTTCGGGATGGCCGATCGCCGGACAGAAGATCTTCCACAGCTTCTCGCTGCCGACGGCCAACGCGATGTCCTTGGTCCCGGTGTGGAAGGTCTGGTACGGCAGCAGCGCCGAATACGCGGTCCCCATCGGCCCGGGCATCTTGCCGTCCGACAGGTAGTTGCCGATCATGATGCCGAGCAGCGACATCTGCCCTTCGAGCATCGACACGTCGATCGACTGGCCCTCGCCGGTCTTTTCCTTGACGCGCAGCGCGAGCAGGATGCCGATCGTCGCGTTCATGCCGGCCGTCAGGTCGGCGATCGACACGCCGCAGCGCACGCCGCTGCCGCCGGGCTCACCGGTGACGCTGATCATCCCACTTTCGGCCTGCAGGATCAGGTCGAGCGCGGCCCGGTCGCGATACGGACCATCCTGGCCGAATCCTGACACCGACGCGTAGATGATGCCGGGATTGCGCCGACGCGCCTGCTCGTAGTCGATGCCCAGTTTCCGGAGCGTGCCGACGCGGTAGTTCTCGAGCACCACGTCGGCCTTCTCGACCAGGTCGAAGAACAGCTTCTTGCCGGCCTCGGATTTCAGGTCGAGCATCACGCCGCGTTTGTTGCGGTGCAGGCTGACGAAATACGAGGTTTCGCCGCCGGGCATCGCCACGCCCCAGCCCCTGGCGATGTCGCCGGTCGGCGGCTCGATCTTGATCACGTTGGCGCCGAAATCGGCGAGCGTCGTCGAGCAGAACGGGCCGGCGAGCGCGTGGCTCAGGTCCAGGATGGTGACGCCTTCGAGCGGGGTTTTCAATGCGGTCTCCTGCTTGATGGTATTTGAGCGGGGATGTTGCGAAAGTTGGTCGATTCTATCCTGGCCGACGAGCAGACCTACCTGGCATCGGAATCGACGCTCCATCGGATCCTGCACGCGCATGGCACCCAGCATCATCGAGGCCGGCCCAGGCCCCGGCGATGGATCGGTCCGGTCTGCTACACCGGTAGAGAACGATCGAAATCCGCGATCCACTGAAGAACGCGGCCCAGCAGTTAGCGTGCTCGAACAGGCCGCATTTTCCGAGGATCGCTCGTCTGCGCATAGGATGAGCCCACGCTCACTTCGCAATCAAAAATTGCTATTCAGTTACCACGTTTGATATCGGCCGAGAACTCTGTGTGACCGTCGCAAAAGTACTGTGCGTAGAAGATCTTATCGTCAGATGAATCCTGAGAAATTGTGATCTTCAAGCTCCAGGCCGGGTAACTCTTCTCTCCAAACATTTGAAAATCAGAAAACTCGATTTTCTTATTCAAATCATTCTTGAACAATGTTCTTTGAGACATTGCTTCGCGAACCTTGTCCGCCAAAACCGCTTGCGAGTACGCCTCACACTCTTTGCGCGTTTGTTCATCGACACGAAAACACCCGGCTAGACAAATCACCATGCAAAAAGAAGCCAGCGCGCAGTTTCGCGACAAGGCACCCATGGCTTCTCCCTACGGCTTCGGACCAGAAAATTTGGCGGTCTACCGCCGGTAATATAAAACACAAAGTGGGTGCCACCGTGCTGGTTCGCCGGCCAAACCACCTCATTGGCCCAAGTCGGACGACGTTGAGGGTTCATGCCCCAAGAGTCAGCGCCAAAAACTGTAGTACCTGATAATGAAAAGTATTGTTTGAATTGATGACTACGGTTCGCGATCGTCACGCCGGCGATCGAGCACCTGCGCAAGGAGATCGCCCGGCTGGGCGTCCGGCTGTTGAGCCGCACCGACGCGGTCGGCATCGATCCGCGCGCGCGGCGCCCGCCTGGACGGCGACCGACCCGACAGCCCCCGCCGCATCGACGCTGTCCGTGCCGATCCGCATCAAGACCCGCTCGCCGCCGATGACGGTCCGAGGCCGTGGTCAATAAGTCTTGTACGGCAGGAACTTGCCCGACATCGTGATGTTGACGCGGTCGCCGGCCGAGTTCGGCTCGCGCGTCAGGTCCATCCTGAAATCGATCGCGCTCATGATGCCGTCGCCGAACTCTTCGTGGATCAGCTCCTTGAACGTCGTGCCATAGACGTTGACGAGTTCGTAGAAGCGGTAGATCAGCGGATCGGTCGGCACCTGCGTCGGCAGCGAGCCCTTGTACGGCACGACCTGCAGCCATTTGCGCTCGGCGTCGGACAGGCCGAAGATCTCGCCGACGATGCCGGCCTGTTCGGCGGTCAGCGTCATCTGGCCGAGGCAGGCGGCGGTCACCCACTCCTTGCTCAGCCCGACCCTGGCGGCGACCTCCGACCACTTCAGGCCTTTGCTGACCTTGGCGGCAATGATCTTTTCGGTGACTTCGAGGCGACTCATCGGATACTCCTGCTCAGTTGGGCTCGCACGACTCGAATGACGGCGAGCGATCGGGGGACGGTTCCTCGCTCTGACCGGGCATGACCAGCGGCGGATCGGCCGGGGCCTTGCCGTGCGACAGGTCTTTCGATCGCGTCACCAGGAAATCGACGAGGTGATTGCGGATGCGGTAATAGCGGGGATCGTGGTGCAGCGTCGCGCGCTGGCGATCGCGCCCCATCGTATTGACGACGATCTCGGCGACACGGGCGCGCGGGCCGTTGCTCATCAGCAGGATCTTGTCGGCCAGCAGGATCGCCTCGTCGACGTCGTGCGTGATCATGAACACCGTCTGGTGCGTGCGGGCGCAGATCTTCAGCAGTTCATCCTGGATCGTGCCGCGCGTCAACGCATCCAGCGCGCCGAACGGCTCGTCGAGCAGCAGCATCTTCGGCTGGATCGCGAACGCCCGCGCGATGCCGACCCGCTGCTTCATGCCGCCCGACAACGCCGACGGCTTCTTGTCGATCGCCTGCCCGAGCCCCACCATGTCCACGAAGGTCTCGACCTGCCGGTTCACCTGCGCGGCGTTCCAGTCCGGCCACTTGCTGCGCACGGCGAACGCGATGTTCCTGCGCACCGTCAGCCAGGGCATCAGCGCGTGGCCCTGGAACACCACGCCGCGGTCCAGGCTGGGCCCGACGACCTCGCGGTTGTCCATGAACACGTGGCCTTCGCTCGCCTGTTCGAGACCGGCGAGCACGTTCAGGATCGTCGTCTTGCCGCAGCCGGAGTGGCCGATGATGCAGACGAACTCGCCCTTGGCCAGGTCGAAGTTGACGGCGTCGAAGACCGGCTCGGACGAACCCGGGTAAGTCTTGCCCAGCCCCTCGACCTTCAGGAACGGCTTGCCTGCGTCGGCTCGACGATCAATCGACATAGGTCACCGCCTTCTGCGCGCGGGCGAACAGCAGATCGAGCGCCATGCCGACCAGGCCGATGACCAGGATCGCGAAGATCACGTTGGTCAGCGACAGGTTGTTCCATTCGTTCCAGACGAAGTAGCCGATGCCGGTGCCGCCGACCAGCATCTCGGCCGCGACGATGACCAGCCAGGCGATGCCCATGCTGATCCGCATGCCGGTCAGGATCGTCGGCGCCGCCGCCGGCAGAATCACTTCGAACGCGCGCCGCAGCGGCCTGACCTCCAGCGTGCGCGCCACGTTCAGCCACTCGCGGCGCACGTTCGAGACGCCGAACGCGGTGTTGATCAGCATCGGCCAGATCGAGCAGATGAAGATCACGAAAATGCCCGACAGCGACGAATCCTTGATCGTGTACAGCGCGATCGGCATCCACGCCAGCGGCGAGATCGGCTTGAGCACCTGGATGAACGGATCGAGCGCGCGATAGACGAGCGGACTCATGCCGATCAGGAAACCGAGCGGGATCGCGACCAGCGCCGCGATCGCGTAGCCGGCGCCGACCCGCAAAAGCGAGTGCGACAACTGGATGCCGATCCCCTTGTCGTTCGGGCCGTTGTCGTAGAACGGATGCGACAACTGCGAGACGATCGTCTCGCCCAGCGCCAGCGGCGTCGGAAACGTCGACGCGGTGCTGCCGCCGGCGGCCGCCGGATCCTTGCCCATCAGCCTGGCGTACTCGATCTGCTCGGCCGTCAACTGCGGACCTTCGGCGGCGATCGGCAGGGTCGCGGCATGCCAGACCAGCAGGATCGCCAGCAGGATCAGCGCCGACAACAGGCCGGCGCGCAGCGCCAGCGTGCGGGAGAGATTCATCTCGAGTCCTCCTCGTCCAGGCGTCAGGCCGCGGCCTTGCCGATCGCGAAGCTCTTCACGTAGTCGTCGGGCCGGGACGGATCGAAGACCTTGCCCATGATCGTGAACTTCGGGTAAGCGCTTCCGTCCGGAACCTTCTGGTCGAGCTCCTTCATGTGCTTCTTCGCGTCGGTCAGCAGGAAAATCCGCTCGGCCACCTGCTTGTAGTCGAGCTCCTGCTTCAGATAACCCCAGCGCTTCATCTGCGTCAGCATCCAGACCGCCATGCTCTGCCAGGGCATCGGATCGAAGTCGGCGCGATCCGGCACGTTCCTGACGTTGCCCAGGCCGTCGGCGAACCTGCCGGTCAGCACCTGCGCGACGACGACTTCGGGCTGGTTCAGGTAAGCCTGCGGCGAGATCACCTTGGCGATCAGCTCGCGGTTCTTGGACTCGCGCGCCATCGCGGCCGCGGTCAGCACCGCCCGGTACAACGCGGCGAAGGTGTTCGGGTACTTATCGATGAACTCGGTCGACGTGCCGAACGCGCAGCACGGATGGCCATTCCACAGATCCTTGGTCAGCGTGTGGATGTAGCCGACCTCCTCGTAGACGGCACGCTGGTTGAACGGATCGGGCCCGAGGAAGCCGTCGATGTTGCCGGCGCGCAGGTTCGCGACCATCTCGGGCGGCGGCACGACGCGCAACTGCACGTCGCGATCCGGATCGATGCCCGCTTCGGCCAGGTAGTAGCGCAGCAGGAAGTTGTGCATCGAGTACTCGAACGGAATCGCGAACTTGAAGCCCTTCCAGTTCTTCGGATCGCGATTGTCCTTGTGCCTGACGTGCATCGTGATCGCCTGGCCGTTGATGTTCTGGATCGTCGCCACGTTCATCGGCTGCGCGTTCGAACCCAGGCCCAGACTGATCGCCAGCGGCATCGGCGACAGGAAATGCGTCGCGTCGTACTCGCGGTTCATCATCTTGTCGCGGATCAGCGCCCAGCCGGCGGTCTTGACGACCTGCACGTCGAGCCCCTGCTTGGCGTAGAAGCCCAGCGGATGCGCCATGATCAGCGGCGTCGCGCAGGTGATCGGGATGAAGCCGATCTTCAGGTCCTTCTTCTCGACCGGCTTGACCTCCTGCGCCATCGCCTTCAGGCCGGCGACCGGCAACACGCTGCCGATCGCGGCCATCGCCGTGCCCTTGCCGACCGCGCGCAGGAAACGACGCCGGACCGACTCCCGGGGAAACAAGGCCTTGACCAGCGTCGCCTCGATGAACTCGTTCGAATACGCTTCGAAATCCGCGCTCTCGCCGCGCCGGCGCAGCGTCCGGACCGCCTGCTCCCGGTCGGCCGCGTCGTGATCGGCGTCCGACGCGTGACGGCCGCAGCCGCACTTCATCAGCAGCGGCTTGTCGGCGTCGTACGGATCGAAGAATTCGCTCATGACGTTTCCCTTGTTGACGAGGTTCGATGCCAAGGAGACCGGCCGGCCGCCTCCATCGCGACGGCCGTGTTTTTCCTGTAGTGCCAGCCCTACGAGCCGGCAGCGTCCCCGGGTATCGATGCCGTACATCCCGTCACCGGTCGATTCGAGCAGGCGCTGCAACAGCGCCGGGCTCGCCTGCGGCGTGCCGCCGCGCGCGGCCGTCTGCGGCAGGTCGACGCCTGCGGCGTCGCCGGAGAATCGATCATCACTCGGCATGCGGATTCGGGTGGCTCGATGACGGCTCCCGATCAGCAAGGGCCGTGCCACCAGGCGGAGGCGAACCGGCGCGTCAGGTCGAATCCGGCAGCCGCCACAACCAGATGCCGACCGCCGCGCAGCACAGGCCCGGCATCCAGTTCCACGGCGGCTTGATGACGAACCACATGCCGACCGAACTGATCGTCATCATCGTGATCGCCAGTTGCTTGGCGCGGCGCGGCACCGCGCGGCGGGTGTTCCAGTCGCGCACGATCGGCCCGAAGCGCGGATGGTCGAGTATCCACTGCTCCATGCGCCGGCTGCCGCGCGAGAAGCAGAACGCGGCCAGCAGCGCGAACGGCGCCGTCGGCAGCAGCGGCAGGAAGATGCCGATGAAGCCGATCACCAGGCTCAGCACGCCGGCGCTCATCCAGATCACGCGCAGCCAGCGCGGCTTGTCGTCGGCCGGGTGCGGAACCGGCTGGTCGGGAGGCATGCTCATCCGGGCATGATAGCGATTGCCCGGCCGCATCGCCGCCCGAATCCCGCCGCGGCCGCCGCGCGGCGCCGATCGGACATCCGCCCGGGTCAGGTGCCGGCCAGCGGCAGCGGTTCGCGGCGATGCGAGCGGATCAGTTCGTCGACCGAGCACGGCCGCGAGAACAGGAACCCCTGGCCGACCGCGATCCGGGTCGCTTCGAGCAGGTAGGCTCGCTCCTGCTCGGTCTCGATCCCCTCGGCCACCACGTTCATGCCGAGCGCGCCGGACAGCGAGGCGATGGCCCGCAGGATGCTCTGGCTGCGCGGCCGCAGGTGGATCGACGCGATCAGCGAACGATCGACCTTCAGTTCGTCGGCGGTGATGTCGGCCAGGATCGACAGACACGAGAAGCCGGTGCCGAAATCGTCGATCGATACGCCGATCCCGGCTTCGCGCAGCAGCGGCAGCACGCGGGACTGGAACAGGCCCGCGGCGACGAAGTTCTCCTCGGTCAGTTCGAACATCAGGCGCGGTCCGTGGGTGCCGACCCGATGCACCAGGTTCTCCATGAACTGCGGCTTGGCCGCCTGCTGCGCGGCGATGTTCAGGCTGTACGTGATGTCCGGCCCGAAACACGCGTCCAGCCTCGGCAGATCGCGGATCAGCGCATCGGCGATCGTGTGCGTGATGCAGTCGAGCAGCCCCATCTCGATCGCGGCCGACAGGAAGCGCGCCGGCGGCTGCACGGCACCGGTATCGTCGATCCACCGGGCCAGCGCCTCGAAGCCGATCACCTTGCCGTCGCGGATGTCGACCTTCGGCTGCAGCACGTACGTGAACTGGCTGTTGTCCAGCGCGGTCCGAAGACGCCGCTCGAGCGACATCCTCTCGATCGCGCTGCGCCCGAGCGCCTCGTCGAAGTAGCCGACGCCGCCCTTGCCCGATGATTTGACGTGGTACATCGCCATGTCGGCTTTGCGCTTCAGCGTCTCGTAGTCGTGGCCGTGCGACGGGTAGACGGACACGCCGATCGTCGCCGATGCCTGCAGCGACTGGCCGTCGATGTCGAACGGCTCGCGCAGCCGCTCGCGCAGGCGCTCGATCAGGCCGGTCAACTGCGAGCACTCGGTGATCGGCGCCAGCGCCATCACGAACTCGTCGCCGCTGATGCGGCCGACGATGTCGTTGGCGCGGATCTCGGCGCGCATGCGCTCGGCCACGCCCTTGAGCAGCGCATCGCCGGCCGCATGGCCGTAGTAGTCGTTGACCTGCTTGAAATGGTCGATGTCGATGAACGCCAGCGCCAGTTGCTCGCCCGGCCGCAACGCCGCGATCCGCGCGTTGACCAGTTCGTGGATGTGCACGCGGTTGGCCAGCCCCGTCAACTGATCGTGATTGGCGCGGTACGTCAGCGCTTCCTGGCTCGCTTCGAGCTCCTCGGCGAGCCGCTTCAGGCGATAGCTCTCGACCTCGGTCTGGTGCGCGCGGCTGGCCGCGAACGCGTGCGAAGCCAGCACCGAGAACTTGCGCGCGAGGTTGACGTGCGAACGGTCGAAACCGGGCGAATCCGGCTCGCGCAGCATCATCAGCAGGCCGCGCCGGTCGCGCACGCGCAACGGCAGGTACAAGGCCGGCTGGCGACGGTTGACGATCGCCAGCGCCTCCTCGGGCCAGGCCTGGCCGTCGGGCGTCGAGATCGTCGTCAGCACGCGGCCGGCCAGCACCTTGCTCAGCATGCGGTCGATCGGCCAGACCGTGCCGATCAAGCGTTCGTGGCTGGCCGACATGCACTGGAGCACCATCGCGTGATCGCCGGACGCCGGCCTGTCCCCGTCCCCGTCCCCGTCCCCGTCCCCGGCGCCGGTCGCGGCCGGCGGGTCGACGCCCAGCGCGTGCGCGAGCTCGACCAGCACCAGCGCGTGCGAGTAGTCGAAGATCGACTGCACGGCCGCGAACAC
Organism: Burkholderiaceae bacterium; assembly: GCA_047601745.1. GTDB lineage: Bacteria > Pseudomonadota > Gammaproteobacteria > Burkholderiales > Burkholderiaceae_E > JAKPAM01. Next base: position 1,093,083 of record JASGIS010000001.1, read on the forward strand.
GCCGATGAACGGATCCTGTTCGGGCCCGACGGCCAGGATCGAGTCGAGCGCGCTCAGCAGCAGGTTCGCGTGCCGCGCCTCGGTGCGCAGCATGTCCAGCTCGCGCCCCATCGCGATGATGGTCTCGCGCAGCTCCTCACCGATGACGCGACCGTCCACCGCCCTATCCGATACGATGCGCGCGGCCTTACCCGCGACCGAAGGCGATGGCCGAGATCATCAGGTTGCCGTGCGCGTTGCGATCGAGCATGAAGCCCTGCTCGCCGAACGTGAAGCAGCCGATGAACGGATGCCCGTCGAGGCTGTCGCCGACGACCTGCGCGACCTCGGGCATCTGTTCGCCCACGGCGAGCCGGCAGCCGGCGCAGTAGACGATCAGCGCGCCGGCCAGGTTCGCCGCGCCGCCGGGCAGCGTCGACGCGGCGGCCGACGCCACCTTGCCGGCCCGCTCGATCAACCGCGAGCGGTCGCCGCGCATGCTGTAGACCCGCGTGCCGACCTCGACCGACGCGAACGTCGCCAGGCCGCCGTTCGCGAGGATGCGATCCGGATGGATCAGCAGGTAGTGCGCGACGTCCTCGATGCGGCCGGCGTCGACGCCCAGCGGAAACATCGTGGTGTCGGTCAGGATGTTGCCGCCGTCGGCGAGGCGCGCGTCCAGCGAGCCGCCGATCCAGCGGTTGTAGACGGCGGCCGCGGGCTCGCCGTCGATGCTCAGGATCTCGCGCCCGCTCGAGCGCGTGACGACGCCGCTGTCGCCGACCGCCTGGTAGCCGATCTGCGTGACGATGCCGCTCGATCCGGTCGGCTCGTAGCCGCCCTGGAACGCGAAACCGATGCCCGCCGACGGGAACAGCACGGCGACGACCAGTCCGTCGGCGATCGGGCCGTCGGGCCCGAGCTGGCGCCACTTGCCGGCGACCTCGTTGTCCGCCGAACTGCCGCCGATGATCGGACAGCGTTCGCCGACCACGCGGCGCAACCCTGAGATCACCTGCTCTTCGCTGCCCGGAGCCTGATAGATCCAGATCAGCTCGGGCAGTTCGCCTTCGCAATCGGCGTCCTGCAGCGCGGCGCGCAGCGCGCGCTCGGCGCAATCGGCCGGATCGCCGTCCAGCCGCACGGCCGCCGTGCCGTAGTTGCCGTCGACGTCGTCGACGATCAGCAGGCCGATCGAGCCGGAGCCGCCGAGGCCGTCGTCGGTCATCACGCCGCAGCACGAGGTGCCGCCGATCAGCGCGGCGTCCGGAAAGCGCTCGCGCAGGAACGCGCCGAGGCGGACATCGTCGTGATCCGCGTCGTAGAACGCGCAGACGAACGCCGGATCCTGGTCCGCGCCACAGCGATTCGCCAATTCGGCGATCGCCGCGCCGGTATCGGCGTGACGCACCGCCACGGAACTCAGACTGACCATGATGCCGTTGCCCCCCGGATCACCGGATCGGGTACCCGTCGTGCCCGGACGTCCTCGCCGCTTCGCGCCGGCGCGCCGCTCGCACCAAACGGCTGAAGTGTCGACGATGCGAGGCCGGCTCGAACAGCGTCCGCTGACGAACGGCCGGCGCTAGACGCCCGCCCGGCCGAAGAAGCTCAGCAGCAGTTCGACGACCCGCGCCGGCTGTTCCTGCTGCACCCAATGCCCGGCCCCGTCGACGACGTGGGCGCCGAGAAAGCGCGCGCATCCGTCGCGCTGCATGCGTTCCAGCTCGCCGGGCTTCTGGTACATGCCCCAGTCGCGGCTGCCGGCGATGAACGTAGCCGGGACCTCGATCCGGCAGCCGCTCCAGGTCTGCATCTCGGCGGTGAACCGGCCGCTGGTCGAGCATCGATACCATTGCAGGCCGCCCTGGAAGCCCGTGCGCCGGTACTCGTCGCTGTAGACGCGCAGTTCGGCGTCGGGCAGCCAGGCGTTGGCGGCGATCGCTTCGGGCGAAGGCATCTGCGGCGCGCAGGCCTGCGCCATCGTCTGGCCGCGATCGAGCACGTAGTACGTCGGCATCCGCGCCAGTTCGTCGGCGGTCCACGCGCGCAGCGGCTGCGGATCGTTGCCGGGCCAGTCGGCGCTCTTGACGTGGTAGTACGCGCGCAGGAACGCGTGCACGCCTTGCGGGCAACGCCGCATGTCGGCGTCGGCCGCCGGCGTCGAGTAATACCACTGGTAATGCACGCGCGGGCGCGGCAGCGCGGCCAGCGCCGCGTGGATGTCGACGTCGGCCACGCCGCCGGCGGCACCGCTGGGCCGCGGCGCGGGCGCACCGTCATCGGCGTCGCGCGCCGCCATGCCGGACGGCAACGCCGGCGGACCGCCGAACGGCGCGCTAAGCAGGGCCACCGACCGGAACACGTCGGGCCGGATCAGCGCGCACCAGGCCGCGACCGGCGCGCCGAAATCGTGGCCGACGACGGCGGCGACCGACCGATATCCGAACGCCGCGACCAGGCCGAGCGCATCGCGCACCAGGTTCGTCATCCGGTACGGCGCGATGTCGTCGTCGTACGAGACGGGTTCGGGCGTCGTGCGGCCATAACCTCGCTGGTCGGGCGCCAGCACGTGATAGCCGGCCCGCGCCAGCGCCGGCATGATCTTGCGCCAGCTGTAGGCCAGTTCGGGAAAGCCGTGCAGCAGCAGCACGCACGGCCGGCCCGGCGTCTCGAAACCGGCCTCGAGCACGTGCATGCGCAGGCCGTTGATGCCCGGCACGTAGCGCGAGCGGATGCCGGGCGCCAGCAGGCCGGCCGGCAGCGGCGGCAAGCTCCCGGCGCCCGCGGCCATCAAAGCGCGGCGTCCTTGATCTTCTTGAGCGCGCGCACCTTGATCCGCACGGTGGCGGGCTTGGCATCGAACCAGCGCTCCTCGCCGGTGAACGGATCCTTGCCGAAACGCTTCTTCTTGGCCGGGACGTTCTGGACGATGATCTTCAGCAGGCCGGGCATCGTGAAGCCGGCCGCGCCTTTCTTGTGCACCGAACCGAGCATGGTGTTCTCGAGCGCGGCCAGCACGGCCTTGACCGATTTGGGCTCGACGCCGCTCTGCGCGGCCAGGTGCGTGGCGAGCGACGACTTGGTGAAGGTTTCCTTGACCGGCTTGACGACTTTCGGATCGGCCTTCGCCGGTGCGGCCTTGACGGCTTTCTTCGTCGTCTTGCTTGCTTTGACGGCTTTTTTGGTGGTTGCCATAACTATGCGGATTCCATAATGAATGAAGGAGTCGGCACGCTCACAGGTGGTTGGCGCAACAACCACAACCATCAGGTGCGGCCGTGATTGTAGGCATCATTACCGCTGGAAAGGCAGTTCTTCTCGCGACGATAGTGCATTTCCCCGGGGCAACGTTGCGGCGCGGCGACTTTTCAGGCGTTTTTCCCCGTACAAACGCGGTATTCGCCACGCCTCAGCAACGGCTGCCCCATGCGAATCGCGCACCCGTCGCGCAAGGTCGCGCACGGAATGAAGCCCGCCGGCGCGAACACGATGATCGTCGAGCCGTGTTCGAACCAGCCCATCTCGTCGCCGCGCGAGAAAGAGGCCTTGCAAGCGATGACGTTCGGGCCGCGATATCGCAGGTGCAGCAATACATCGAGAAAGTGCAGCCGCACGCTGGCCACCAGGATCGCCGCCACCGGCACCAGCGTCAGCCGCGCACCGCGCAGCGGCGAATCGCCGGCGACCTTGCCGGTGACGACGACGCGCTCGTTCTTGCAGAACAGCCTTTCGATGCGGCGCAGCGCGATCGGATTCACGTTCCACGTGTCGCCCGAAATGTAGGTGACCTCGTCGACGTCCCAATCCAGCGGCGCGTGGAAACGGTGATACATCGCCGAGGTCAGGCGCAGCGTGACGTACCAGCCGTCGCGATGCGCGTCGGCCAGCGCCTCGGTGCCGAGCAGATCGACCAGCGGATACGCGAAACCCTTGGCCTGCAGCGCCTGCAGATCGCGCACCGGCCCGTACGCGCCGACGATCGCATCGCAGGGGCTGACCAGCACGTCCGGATCGGGATCGACCGGCCGCGCACCATCGCGCAGCGCGCGCGTGAAGCAGTCGTGCAGGCTGCGGAACCGCGTCGTGCGGGCATCCGACAGGTCCAGGTCGGTGAACAGCCGCCAGACCGCCAGCGACAGGTCGCGAACCAGCGGCTGCTCGATCCCGGCGAACCAGCCGATGAAGCGGGTGGCCATCTGCCGGGGCAGCCGGTTGGTCAGCAGGAAGTTCAGGTCTTCGTTCAGCGCCAGCCGGCGCAGCATCGTACGCAGGGTCATCGATCGAACCTCGTTCACGTGTCTGTAAAACGGCGCGCGTAGACAGGCGGCATCACCACTCGCCGCACGCCATGACCGATATCTCGTTGATGTGGACGCTGGGCCTGCTGGGCGCCGGCGCGTTGGCCGCCGCCACGCCCAGGCTCGGCCGCCGGCTCGCGCTGTCGCGCGCCAAGCACCGGTCGCTGGCCGGCCATTCGCGCTGGGCCAAGCGGATCGCCCGCCAGATCCCCGCCTACGCGTATGACGAGGCGACGTTCTTCGCGTCGGACGGCGCGCCGGCCGACGTGGCCGAACGGCGCCGCGCGGCGCTGGCGGCGATGTCGGCCCGCTGGACGCAGCGCTTCGCGCGATCGCTGGCCGACAGCGACGAAGCGGCCGGGCTGATCGCCGACCTGCGCTTCACCGGCCGCTACCGCGTGCCGTACCAGTACGCGCCGGTGCTGCGTGCGCACCTGCACAGCGCCAGCTTCGTCATGCAATCGGATGGCGTGACGCTGACCGATCTCGACGGCAACCGCTTCTACGACCTGACCGGCTCGTACGGCGTCAACGTCTTCGGCTACGACTTCTACAAGCAATGCATCGCCGAAGGCAGCGCGCGCGTGCAGGCGCTGGGCCCGGTGCTCGGCAGCTACCACCCGGCCGTGCTCGACAACGCGCGGCGGCTTCGCCGGATATCGGGCCTGGACGAGGTGTCTTTCCACATGTCGGGCACCGAGGCCGTGATGCAGGCCGTGCGGCTGGCCCGTTACCACACCGGGCGCAGCCACGTCGTGCGCTTCTGCGGCGCTTATCACGGCTGGTGGGAGGACGTGCAGCCGGGCATCGGCAACCCGCTGCCGCCGCGCGCGACCCATACGCTGGCGGACCTGAGCGAAGCCTCGCTGCGCGTGCTGCGCGAGCGCCGCGACATCGCCTGCGTGCTGGTCAACCCGCTGCAGGCGCTGCACCCGAACCGCAACGCGCCCGGCGACTCGGCGCTGCTCGACAGCAGCCGCCGGGCCGGCTTCGATCGCGCCGCGTACGCCGCCTGGCTGGCGCGGCTGCGACAGGTGTGCAGCGAACGCGGCATCGTGCTGGTGTTCGACGAGGTGTTCGTCGGCTTCCGGCTGGCGCCGGGCGGCGCCCAGCAGTATTTCGGCGTACAGGCTGACCTCGTCGTCTACGGCAAGACGCTAGGCGGCGGGCTGCCGGTCGGCGTCGTCTGCGGCCGCGCCGCGCTGATGAAGCGGTTCCGCGACGACCGGCCGGCCGACATCTGCTTCGCGCGCGGCACGTTCAACGCGCATCCGTACGTGATGGGCGCGATGCAGGTGTTCCTCGAACGGCTCGAGCAGCCCGACGTGCAGGCGCTGTACGACGGACTGGACGAGCGCTGGACGCGGCGGCTGGCGACGTTCAACGAGCGGCTGGCGCAGGCCGGCGTGCCGGTCCGCATGGCCGGCCTGTCGACGATCTGGACCGTGCTGTTCACCGCGCCGTCGCGCTACAACTGGATGCTGCAGTTCTACCTGAGGGATCATGGACTGGCGCTGAGCTGGGTCGGCAGCGGCAGACTGGTGTTCAGCCTGAACTACGGCGACGAGGATTTCGAAGCGGTGGTCGCGCGCTTCGTCGCGGCGGCGCGCGCGATGCAGGCCGACGGCTGGTGGTGGCGCGATCCGGCGCTGACCGATCGCGCGATCCGCCGGCAGGTGCTGCGCGAGATGATCGGCGCGCGCCTGGGCCTGCCGTGGTCCGGCGCGCGACCGTTCAACGGCCGCCGCCGCGCCGTCCGAAGCGACCCGGCGGCGGGCTGACGCCGACCGGGGCGTGGCGCATCAGGTCATCGCCCGGGTCGATCCACTGGCCGCGCAGCAGATGGCCGGGCGCGCGCCAGTACAGCAGGATGTCGTGGAACGGATCGGTCAGGATCTTCGTCATCCACGCCAGGCCGGCGCGCACGCCCTGCAGCCGGCACAGATGCAGCGTGCGGAACAGCAGCCCGCAAGCGCCGATCGCCAGCCACGCCCAGCCGACGTCGCGCGCCAGGCCGCTCAGGTCTGTCGCCGGTTCGATCAGGCCGAACACGTCGGGACGCAGCCACAGCAGCGGCGGCACGGCGGCCCAGATCGCCATCAGCACGACCTTGCGGCGCAGGTTGTAGCCGACCTTGATCCGCTCCTTGTAGGCGTGCGTGGCCTGGTTGATCCGATCGTATCCCTTCGGTTCGAAGAAGAAGTGCCCCGCCTGGCGCGTCGTCATCGACACGAGCCAGCCGAGCAGCGCCGCGGCCGGCGGATCGACGAACAGCAGCCCGTAGGCGACGACGAAGCTGACGGCGCTGACCAGGTGCAGCGACTGGTTGATGCGGCTGTGGTGGTAGTAGCGGTGATCGTCCCAGCGCTGCACGGCGAGCGTATGCAGGAATTCTTTCAAGCGGCCTCCGGCGAAAAAAGGGGATGCGCGGCGCCGCGGTCCGGCCCGTACGCGATACGGACACTAAGTGCGCATCGTTACGGTTCACTGAAAAAGCGTTGACGGATCGATGACGGCCGCACGGACGGGCGTTTTTCATCAACCCGTCGCATTCGGCGCGCAGGCTTTGCCGGGCCGGGTCCGCAGCGCGCCGGAGGCCCGGCATCCCGTCTCCGGCCGCACCTAGCCGACCGACACCGCGTATGCCCGCTCCGAGTTCGCCGATCGTCTTCGAACACCTGCCGGCCCACCGCCCGGGCCTGCGCATCGCCGTCGTGACCGAGACCTGGCCGCCCGAAGTCAACGGGGTGGCCACGACCCTCGCCCGCTTCGTCGACGGCCTGCGCGCGCGCCACCACGACATCCAGTTGATCCGTCCGCGCCAGCCGGGCATCGACGACGCGTCGGTGCGGCCCGACGATTCGCAGGTACTGGTCAACGGCTGGTCGATCCCGCGCTATCCGGCCCTGAAGATGGGGCTGCCGGCCCGGCAGTCGCTGACCCGGCTGTGGTCCACGCGTCGCCCGGATCTGGTGCACGTCGTGACCGAAGGGCCGCTGGGCTGGTCGGCGCTGCAGGCGGCGGGCCGGCTGCGGATTCCGGTGTCGTCGGACTTTCGCACCAACTTCGATGCCTACAGCCGGCACTACCGGGTCGGCTGGCTGCACAAGCCGATCACCGCGTACCTGCGCAGATTCCACAATCGCACGCGACTGACGATGGTGCCGACCGAAGCGATCCGGCGCGAGCTGGCCGATCGCGGCTTCGAGCGCCTGCGGGTGGTCGGGCGCGGCGTCGATCACCGGTTGTTCGATCCGGCCCGCCGCTCGCAGGCGCTGCGCGACCAATGGGGCGCCAGCGGCGACGCGCCGGTCGTGCTGCACGTCGGCCGGCTGGCGCCCGAGAAGAACCTGCCGGCGCTGGCCAGCGCGTTCGCGCGGATCCGCCGGGTCACGCCGCGCGCCCGGCTGGTGCTGGTCGGCGAAGGCCCGGCCGGCGAGTGGCTGCGCGCGCAATGCCCGGGCGCGGTCTTCGCCGGCATGCGCGCCGGCGAAGACCTGGCGACGCACTACGCGTCGGGCGACGTGTTCCTGTTCCCGAGCCTGACCGAGACCTTCGGCAACGTGACGCTCGAGGCGATGGCCAGCGGCCTGGCCGTGGTCGCGTACCGCTATGCGGCGGCGGCCGAACTGATCGACGACGGGCACAACGGGCTGCTCGCCGACTATGACGACATCGAGCAGTTGTCCGCGCTGGCGACCGAGCTGGTCGCGCACCGCCGGCTGCGCGTCGCGCTCGGCCATCGCGCGCGCGAGCGGGCGCTGCGGCACGGATGGGAGCAGGCGACGATGACGCTGGAAGCGGCGCTGCTGTCCGTCGCGCAGGCCGGCCGCACCGATCGGGCCACCGGGCCGGCGATGATGCCCGCCGCCTCGTAGCGGCCGGCGTCCGGTCAGCGCCGCTGGTACTCGATGACGTTGGCCGGGTCCTTGACCTGCGTGATCCGGAAACCGCTGCCGCGCCGCTCGACGATCGACTCGTTGCCGTGCGCCCACAGGATGCGGCTGGAGCCGATGTACTGGCCCTGCGCCTGCAGATCACCGACGCGGCCGCGGATGCCGCCGTCGGCCGTCACGTCGATCTCGATGTTGCGCAGTCCGCTGCGCAGCGAAGTGCCGACGAAGCTGCCGACCATCCACGCCGGCGCCGGTTGCGCGCGCGAGCGCATCAGCGCGACGACCGACGGCACCGCGCCGTCGTCGCTGCGCTCCGGCGCCTGCGAAGGCGTCTGCGACGGCGCCGAAACCTCGGACGACGGACTCGACTCGCCCGACGGCACATGCTGGCAAGCGGACAGGGCGATCGCGATCGCCAGGCCTGCCGGCAGCGCGCGACTCGCGAGGCCCGCGCGCCGGACCGGACGATCCGAACGAACGGCTGTTGCGAATGAACGCATCGATCGCCTCCTTTTCAACGCGACGCCGCGATCCGCGGCGATGCCATCAACAGCGCGTAAGCCGCGCCGATCAGCGCCGGATCGCCGGTGCGGCCGGCGATCACATAGGTCGGGATCCGGGCCAGGTAATCGTCGAACCGCCCCTTAGATTCGAAGCGCTGCCGGAACGGCGTCCCGTCGAACCATTCGCCTAGGCGAGGGACGATGCCGCCGCCGATGTAGATGCCGCCGCGCGCGCCCAGGATCAGCGCCAGATTGCCGGCCGCCGAACCCAGCATCGCGCAGAACGTGCGCATCGTCGCGTCGCACAACGGGTCGCCGGCCAGCGCCTGCGACGAGATCCACGCCGGGGTCGGCGCGCCGCCGTCCGGCTCGGGCATCGGCAGGCCATCGACGCGCGCGACCGCTTCGTAAAGCAGCGGCAGACCCAATCCGCAGACCAGACGCTCGAACGACACGTGCGGATACCGCTGCCAGACCTGCGCGAGGATCGCCGCCTCGCGCGCATCGGCGGGACTCAGGCTGCAATGGCCGCCCTCGCCCTGCAACGCGGCCCAGCCGCCGCCCGGGGCCGGGATCAGACCCGACACGCCCAGCCCCGTGCCCGGACCGATCAGACCGCGCGCCTGGTCGACGACCGGGCGACCGCCGCCGACCTGCCGCAGGTCTTCGTCCTGCAGCGTCAGGACCGACCAGGCCAGCGCGGTGAAGTCGTTGAGCAGATGCAGCTCGCCGAGGTGCAGCGCGTCGCGCAGGCCGGCGATCGAGAACGACCACGGCGAATTGGTCATCCGCACCGCGTCGCCGGTGATCGCCGTGGCGACCGCCATCGCCGCGCGGCGCGGCCAGGCGCCGCGATCCTGGCCCAGCGTCTGCTGCAGGTAGTGCGTCGCCGCATCGGCGAGCGACGCGAAATCGGCGACCGGCAACGTGCGGGGCGCCTGCGGCCGCAACGAGGCCGCGCCGTCGTCGACGAGCGCGAACCGCGCATTGGTGCCGCCGACGTCGGCGACCAGCGCCCAGCTTTCGAGCGCCACCGGGCGCTCGGGCGCGGCCGCGTCCGCGACGGACGCAGGCGATCGGGATTGGCCTGTCTGCTGCATGACCCGCGATGTCCTCCGGTTGTCGTTTGCGGTCGAGCATAACCCGATTCGCCGATCCTCCCGGCGCCGGGCCGTGCCGCCGTCCGCGGCGCCGCCCGGATCCGGCGCGCACGGCCGGCGAATCGGCCCGAGCCTTGGGCCTCAGGTCGGCGAGTCGAGCCAGCCGACCTTGCCCTGGCCGCCCCCGTTGATCCGCGCGACGAACGCCTCGACGTCCGGCTCGGGCAGGCGCAGCCGGAACGTCACCAGCGAGCCGTGCGCGACGTCGACGTCGGCGGCGCCCGCCGTCGCCAGTTCGCGGCGCAGCCAGCCCTCGAGCGCATAAGGCACGACGCAGCCCAGTTCGCGCCAGCGCCGCAGCGCGATCTTGTCGGCGACCAGCAGCGCCTGCGCGACCGCATCGGTATACGCGCGCACCAGCCCGCCGGCGCCGAGCTTGATGCCGCCGAAGTACCGCACGACGGTGGCCAGCACGCCGTCCAGATCCTGGTGGCGCAGCACGTCGAGCATCGGCCGGCCGGCCGTGCCGCCGGGCTCGCCGTCGTCGACCGCGGCCGACTGCCCGCCGGCCAGCATCGCCCAGCACACGTGCGCGGCGCCCGGATGCGCGGCACGCAGCGCCGCGACGCGGGTCTGCGCCGCCTCGCGCCCTTCGATCGGCTCGACGCAGGCGATGAAGCGGCTCTTGCGGATCACGAGTTCGTGGTGGCAGGGCTTGCGCAGGGTCTGGGGCATGGGTCGAAGTCGTTGCGCGAACCGGGCAGCGGCGCGCGATCCCGACGTTATCATCGAAGCGCCGCATCACGATGGCCGCCAGCCGGCGCGCCCAGCACAACGAGGAGAGACACCATGAATGACCGCGTCCGCCTGACCGTCCAGGACGGCGTCGCCGACGTGCGGATGATCCGTGCCGACAAGATGAACGCGCTGGACCAGCCGATGTTCGACGCGCTGGTCGCGACGGGCCGGGAGCTGATCGACCGCACCGACGTGCGCGCGGTCGTGCTGTCCGGCGAAGGCCGCGCGTTCTGCGCGGGACTCGACATGGGCCGCTTCCAGAACATGGCCGAAGGCACCGACGGCGGCGGCGCGCGCCCCAGCCACCAGCAGCGCCTGGGCCCGCGCACGTACGGGCTCAGCAACGGGTCGCAATACGCGGCGATGGTCTGGCAGGACATTCCGGTGCCGGTGATCGCCGCCGTCCATGGCGTCGCGTTCGGCGGCGGCCTGCAGGTCGCGCTGGGCGCCGACATGCGCTTCGTGACCGCCGATGCGCGGCTGTCGATCCTCGAGATCAAGTGGGGCCTGGTGCCCGACATGGGCGGCACGCTGCTGCTGCAAGGGCTGACGCGCGCCGACGTGATCCGCGACCTGACTTTCTCGGGCCGGATCTTTTCGGGTGGTGAAGCGGTCGAGTACGGCATCGCGACGCGCGTCTGCCAGAACCCGTACCAGGACGCGCTCGCTTATGCCCGCGAAGTCGCCGGCCGCAATCCGCACGCGATCCGCGCCGGCAAGCGCTTGCTGCGGATCGCCGAGCAGGGCGACGCGGCCCGCACGCTGCAGGCCGAGTCCGACGAGCAGATCGCGCTGCTGGGCAGCCCCAACCAGGTCGAGGCCGTCAGGGCCGGACTCGAGAAGCGCGCCGGCCGTTTCGCCGACCCGCAGGCCTGACCGGCATCCGGATGCTCAGAACTCGGCGTGCATCCGCACGCCGTAGACGCTGACCGGACCTCGCGCGGCGTTGTAGCCGGGGTTGACGATCCGCTGGAAATCGGCGGACAGCCACAGGCCGCGCCAGGCCCGCAGCGAATAGAACACCTCCAGCAGGCGCTCGGGCCGGTAGTCGAGCCGCCCGTCGCCGAGGAAGAACCCCAGGCCGCCCAGCGCCAGGTAGTTGCGATGGGCAGCCGACAACGCGTTCTCGGCGACGCCCACGCCCAGGCGATCGTCGCCGCGCCGCCACAGGCCGCCGTCGATCAGCAGGCCGGCCGACGCGCTGCGGCCGATCTCGGTATACGAATACGTCTCGGCGCGATCGGGGCCGCGGCCATAACGCGCGAAGAACCCGCCCCATCGGCCCAGCGCCTGCTCGACGCTGAGCCCCCACCCCCACTTGCTCTGGTCGCGGCGCACGTCGGCGACCGCCGGATCGCCGCCGGTGGCGGCGGCCGCGGCGATCGCGTCGTCGTAGCGCCCCATCACCGCGCGATTGCGCCACAACAGCACGCGCCAGGTGCCGGGCTGGCCGCCGAACGCCGTCGACGTCTCGGCCTCGACCTGATCGCCATGGCTGCGGCCGAGCGCCGGATTCAGCGCCAGGCCGTTCGACTCGCGCGCCATCTCGAAACGCCCGACGCGCAGCGCGCGGCCGTCATCGATCCATTCGACCGCGACGCCGCGCGTGTAGCCGCGCGCATCGGCCGCGAAATCGTACGAGCCGTGCGTGATCAACGCCCAGTTCATGAACTGCGTGCGCGGATCGTGGCTGTACGCGTTGCGATCGAAGATGTCGATCAGCGACACGACGCCGACCGTCACGACCAGCCGGCGGCGGTCGACGACGTCGGCCATCTGGTTCGGCGCCGACTCGATCGTTTCGCTGCCCCCGCCGAAGCCGATCGTCTGCCGCCAGAATCCTCGCGCCAGATACAGCACCGGATCGCGCCCCGACGTGCGGGCCAGTTCGCCGTTCGGAAAACCGCCGAAGCCGGTCAGGTTCGACAGCGGCAGCCCCGCCGCCACCTCGGGATTCAGGTAGAACTCGCCGCCGCGCCACGGACGCGCGCCGATGAAGAGCGTGGCCGTGTACGAGTACGAACGCTCGCGATCAGACCGCAGGCTGTTGGGGCCTTCATAAGCGGCGCCGAACGGCGGCTTGCGTTGCCAGACGCCGGTGACCTGGCCGAGCGCCTGCCAGGCTTCGGGCTGGCCCGCCGGCCCGGGATCGGAGACCGCGTCCTGCGCCGATCCGGCCGCCGGCGCGATCGCGACCACGGATGCGACCATCCGGACGAGCCCGCGAACGAACTGCCGAGCGAGCGACCGGGCGGCGCCGCGCGTGACCGTTACGCCCGGTCGAGCGAACCACCCTGCATGCACGCTGTGTCCGACGATCAGGCGGTCTCTTCGGCCAGCGCCCGGATCACGGCCGGACGCTGCTGCATCCGCGCCGTGTGCTCGGCGATCTTCGGATAGCGGGCCGGATCGATGCTGTCGCCCTTCATCCAGCGCTGCACGGTGAACAGGTACGCATCGCAGATCGAGTAGCGCTCGCCCAGCACCCACGGACCGGCCAGCAGGTGATCCTCGATCATCTGGAACGCTTCGCCGACCGTTTGCGGCACCTTGGCCTGCATCGCCTTGAGCGCGTCGGGATCATCGACCCAGCGGGTGCCGCGCAGGCGGTGCGCGTGCGCCACGTGCAGCGTCGATGAAACGTAGCAGTTGAACGCCTGCGCCTGCGCGAACGCGAACGGGTCGTCCAGCGGCGCGAGTCCCGCGGCCGGATAGCGCTGCGCCAGGTAGGCGAGGATCGCCGGCGATTCGAACAGTACGCCGCGATCGGTGAGCAGCGCCGGCACGCGGCCGCGCGGATTGACGGCCAGGTATTCGGCGCTGCGCTGCTCGCCGTTCTGGAAGTCGACGCGCTGGATCGTGTAGGGCTCGCCGGTTTCGGCGAGCACGATGTGGGAGGCCATGGCGCAGGTGCCAGGCGCGGTATACAGCTTGAGCATGCGGAGTACTCCTCGAAACTCGGCGCGGCGACGGAACGAAAGGCCCCGGGACGGCACGTGCGCCGCTCAGATCCGTGAACGATCGACACTCTAGCAGGACGATCGCCACGAACGACTGTCGGGGATTGCATTGACGCCGGCTGCCCCCAGATGAGTGTCAACGGTCCGAAGCCGGCGATCGCCGCGGCGGGCCCCACGACCCGAGGAGTCCATGATGAACGTCAATCACAGCGAACGCACGCCGGCGCAGATCGAAGGCATCATCGAACTGGCGCAACTGCTCGAGCGGATCGAGCACAATCCGGTCGCGGTCAACGCCGAGCAGTATCGGCGCACCGTCGAACGCCTGTCGGATGCGCTGCGCGACGCCCCGTCGGACGCGTTTCTCGACAAGCTGCTGTCGAGCTTTCCGGCCACGGCCGAGCTGTACGAGAACCTGCACTACCAGCGCTCGGGCCTGAGCCGCGCGCCGCTCGAACTGTCGGTCTCGACCGAGATGCGCGCCCGCGAACTGCTGCAGCGCGCGGCCCGCGCCGGCTGAACGCGGACCGGGCGCTCAGGCGGCCAGCCTGGGCGCCACGCTGGTCGTCACCGGCTCGTCGAGCGTCTTGAGCAGGTAGCGCCAGGCGCCGGGATTGGCCTTGGCGAAATGGATGACCAGGCGCGCCTGCTCGCGCGCGTAGCGCTGCCACGGCGTATCGTCGGCCAGGCCGGCCGCGTGATGCAGGCCGTGGACGATCTCGTGGAACAGCACGGTCGCGCGGACCGTGCCCGTCAGCGTCGGATAGATCCGGATGTGGAACAGCTCGTAGTCGTAATCGCCGAGCCGCGTCCGCGCGTCACGCTCGGGCAGGCGGCCGACCGACACGACGTGCTTCCGGCACACGACGCGCCGCGGCATCGCGACCTGGGGCCCGCGGCCCTGCAGCACGTCGACGAAGCGCGCGTGCGGCGCGTAGTGCATCTGCATCATCCAGTTCATCCACAGCCAGGTCTTGGGATTGTTGCGCGCGAACGCGACCAGACCCGCCGACAGGCTGTGCGTATAGGCCTCCTCGTTCATCTGTTCCTGGTTCAGGCCGTGCACGTAGTGGATGAAGCGGATCGTGCGGAACAGGAACTCCTCGATCAGGCGGGCCGGCTCGAGCGTTTCGTCGAACAGCACGAGGCCGTGTTCGAGGCTGATGCACGAGCGCGAGCGCCGGTCGAGCAACTGATGGCGAGGCACCAGCCGCGCGCGCATTTCATAAGGTCCGACATGGATGCCGAACGGAAACTCGGTGCTCAAGGGCGTCCTCCGTAGGCGTGGGATCGCAGGCCCGGAAACCGATCGACGTTCCACGATGTGGAAAAGACGGGTCGGGCAGCAAGCTTCGCTCGATACCTTAGCAGCGTCGGGCCGCCGGTCAACGGCCGGCACGGGCGATCCGAGGGATTAACCGAGCCGGATCGACGGGCCGCTGGCAAAGGCCGCGACAGCCACAGCGTTGCCGCCGGGGGTTCGGCGAGAGCAAACGCTCACCTATCAGAAAACCGGAATCCGCGGCGGCCGGCCGCCCGGCCGGCGGATCAGAAGCGCAAGCCCAGGCGGCTCGCCTCGATGACCGCATGCGTGCGATTGCTGACGCCCAGCACGCGCAGCAGCGCGCCGACGTGCAGCTTGACCGTGCTCTCGGCGATGTTCAGCCGGCGCGCGATCAGCTTGTTGGGCAGCCCCTTGACGAGCAGGCCCAGCACCTCGCGCTGCCGTTCGGACAGGAAGTCCGGATCGAAGATCTCTTCGGCCGGTTCGGCGGCGGCTTCGGCGACCGCCACCTCGGGTTGCGGTTGAGGAGCGGTCCGGTGGTCGCGGCGCAGCGCACCGAGCACCGTCGGCGGCACGTAGACGCCGCCCCGCGCGACCAGTTCGAACGCGCCCAGAAAGATCTCGCGATTGGCCGTCTTGGGGATGAATCCCATCGCGCCCAGGTCGATCGCCGCGATCGCCTCCTCGGGCGTGACGGTGCCCGAAACGACGACGATCGGCAGTCCCGGGTGCTGCAGCCGCAATTGCTCGAGCGCCTGCAGCCCCTGCACGCCGGGCAGGTTCAGATCGAGGAACAGCAGGTCGACGCCATCGTCCTTCTGCAGCACAGCCAGCCCTTCTTCGAGGCTGGACACTCCGACGACGTCGAACGTCGGGTCGACGGTCAGCAGCGACGCGGCCACCGCATCGCGCATCATCGGATGGTCATCAATGATCAGGAATCGCATCCGGGCAATCTAACCCCTCGCCCAGGCCAGTTCAAGGCAACCGACGGTCAGGCACCGACATCGACGCAAGGCCGGTCGTCCTCGACCAAAGGCTAGGTAGGCGATCCGGCCCCGGCGCGCTCTCGCTGGTCGACTGTCGCATCGCGTCGGCCGAATCGATCGGAGAGTGGCGTTCGTCCGCACGCTGACCGAGAATGGTTCGCTCACTACCGCCGCGACGCGGATTCGGAAGCGCGACTTGCAAACACACAGCGAACAACAGACGAGGATCCGGGTCGAACGACTGCGCCTGCTGATGCTGCAGACGCGGCGGGCGCCGATCGGCGCCTTCGTCATGGTGCCGACGCTGACGGCGTTCGTCGCGCCGTTCGCGCACGGTCCCGGTCCCTATGTCTGGGCGCTGGTCGCCTTCCTGGTCATCGCCACGCGCGCGACGTTCGCGATGTGGTGGCTGCGCACCGATCATCCGCCACCGACCGAATGGACCGAATGCGCGATGATCGTGTCGGCGACGCTCAGCGGCATGATGGCCGGGCTGTACGCGCTGCTGTTCGCACCGACCTTGCCGCCGCTCGAACAGGGCGTGATCACGGCGGCGATCATGGGATGGGCGGCGGCGTCGATCGCGACGATGAGCCAGCTCCCCCGGCAGTACGTCGGCTTCCTTGGCGCGCTCGCCACGCTGCTGTCGATCTCGTGGCTGCGCTCGGACTCGTCGCATTCGGTGCCGGTGGTCGTGCTGATCGTGCTGTTCACGTTCATCCTGGCAGCGTCGGCGGCCGACTACGGCAAGGTCATCCGCGACGCCGCGCGGATGCGCTTCGAGAACGTCGACCTGATCGCCCGGCTGTCGGCCGAAACCGAGGCCGCGCAGAACGCGCGGGCGCTGGCCGAGGAAGCGATGCTGGCCAAGTCGCGCTTCCTGGCCGCGACCAGCCACGACCTGCGCCAGCCGGTCACCGCGCTGTCGGTGCTGACCGGCGCGCTGCTGCAGCGGCCGCTCGAACCGTCGATCCGCTCGGTCGTATCGCGGATCGATTCGGCGGTCGAATCGATCGACGCGTTGCTGGGCGGCCTGCTCGACCTGTCGCGACTGGACGCGAAGGCGATCGAGCCGACCCTCGCGCCCTTCGATCTCGATCACCTGTGCGCGCGACTGAGCGACGAGTTCCGGCCGATCGCCGACAACAAGAACCTGCGCTTCGACGTCGACGCCAAGGTCGGCATCGTGATCAGCGACCCGGTGCTGGTCGAGCGGATCATCCGCAACCTGCTGCAGAACGCGCTGCGCTACACGCTGACCGGATCGGTGCGGCTGCAGGCGCGACGCGACGACTCGACGTTCGCGATCGACGTCATCGATACCGGCATCGGCATTCCGCCGGACCTGCAGGCCCGGGTATTCGAAGAGTACTTCCAGGTGACCAATCCCGGCCGGCAGCGCAACCTGGGCCTGGGCCTGGGGTTGTCGATCGTCGAACGGCTGTGCGCGCTGCTCGGCGCGCGCATCGAGCTGACGTCGACGCCCGGCAAGGGATCGACGTTCCGCGTCGTGCATCCGATCCGGTCCTCGCCCGCCTACCGAAGCCTGCCGACCGCGCCGGCCGCCACGGCCGACGCGCAGATCCCGGCCGGCAGCGTCGTCGTCGTCGTCGACGACGACGCGGGCGTGCAGGACGGCCTGACCGCGCTGCTCGAGGGCTGGGGCTGCCGGGTCGTGTCGGGCAGCACGCCCGAAGAAGCGTTCGAGCAGGCGGTGCTGCAACGGCTGACGCGGATCGACTGCCTGCTGACCGACTACCGCCTGGGCGCCGCGCAAACCGGATTCGACGTCCCGGCCCACGCGCCGACGACGCTGGCGCCGGGCGCGGTCATCGTGATGACCGGCGACATCGACGCGGCCGTGCGTACCGAGGCGCTGGCGCGCGGCTTCCAGTTCCTGGACAAGCCGCTGCGGCCCGATACGTTGAAGAAAGCCGTCGCGGCCGCCATCACGACCGCGCGCGCCGCCCCGGCCGCCGAACCGCTCGAAGTCCGCGGACCGGCCTGAGCGTGAACGACTCTTCCCGGCGCCGCCCTGCCGGCGCCGGCCACGGGCTTTTCACCGACCGACAACAACGAGAACCGCATGGACTGGCTGGCCACAGGGATCGAGCAACTCGTCGAAGCATGCCGCCGCGACCCGGCCGAACGCGAGTTCGACGTGATCGTCATCGGCAGCGGTTATGGCGGATCGGTGATGGCCGCCCGCCTGGCCCGGCTGCAACGTCCGGACGGACGGCCGATCCGCCTGGCCGTGCTCGAACGCGGCCGCGAGTACGTGCCGGGCGAGTTTCCGGACGATCTGGGCATGCTGCCCGGCCACGTGCGCATCGACCGCTGGGACTCGCCGTCGCCGATCGGCACGGCCGATGCGCTGTTCAACTTCCAGATCAATCCCGACGTCAGCCTGCTGACCGGCTGCGCGCTCGGCGGCGGCTCGCAGATCAACGCCAACGTCGCGATCGAAGCGAGCCCGCAGGTACTGGGCGGATCGGGCTGGCCGCGGGTGTTCCGCGAACAGCCGACGCTGCTCGCTCCTTATTACGAACGCGCGCGGCGGATGCTGGGCATCACCCATTACCCCGGAGACACCGGCAAGTTCCGCGCGCTGCGCGACGTCGCGTGGCCGATCGCGCGGCGCTTCGAGGCCGACACCGGCTGCCGGCGCGGCGATGACGGCGCGCGGTTCTCGCGGGCGCCGATCGCGGTCACCTTCGCGACGCGCGGCGATCGCGATCGCGACCGCGCGGTTCGGGCCGGCGAGGCGCCTCCGGACGACCGTCCGGCCGTCGAGCAGTCGCCGTGCATCGAGTGCGGCAACTGCGTCAGCGGCTGCAACCACTGGGCGAAGAACACGCTGACGATGAACTACCTGCCGCATGCCCGCCAATGGGGCGCGCGGTTGGTCACCGGCGTCACGGTCACCCGCCTCGCGCGAGCGAACCCGGCCGACGGACGAGCCGGGCGCGGCGACGATGCGCGCTGGCACGTACAGATCGACGCGACGGTCGCCGAGACGGCGCCGGACCGACGGCTGCTGATCGACGGCGAACCGGTCCGCCTGGTCGCGCGCTACGTCATCGTCGCGGCCGGCGCCGTCGGCAGCACCGAACTGCTGCTGCGATCGCGCCGCTCGCCGCAACGGCCGAACGGCCTGCCGCTGTCGCCGCGACTCGGCGAGGGCCTGTCGACCAACGGCGACATGATCAGCGCCGCCTACTGGCAGCGCGAACGCGTCGACGCCGTCGGATTCGACGCGCGGCAATCGGCAGCGGCCGCTGCCGCGTCACTGGAAGCCTCGTCAACGGATGCCGCATCACCGAATGCCGCGTCATCAGACGCCGCATCACCAAACGCCGCACTATCGAATCCCGCACCGGTGGACGCCCCGCCGCCGGTCGGACCGACGATCACCGGCCTGATCGACCTGCGCGACGCGCCGCGGCGCGAGGACCAGGTGCTGATCGAGGACGGCGCCATCCCCGGCGCGCTCGCGGACCTGTGGGCCGAACTGCTGGCGACCGCCTCGCTGCCGCATCAACTGACGCGCTGGCGGTTCCAGGCGCGGCGCTGGCACGGCTCGCTCTGGCGCGACCTGTTCGGCGGGCTGTTCGGCGGCCGGGGCAGCGGCAGCGCCGACGGCTTGCTGGTCTCCGACGAAGCGGCGCGGCACAGCCAGTTGCTGCTGGCGATGGGCCACGATGCCGCGGCCGGCGTGATGCGATTGCGCGAGGCGGCCGGCGACGCGGCCGATTTCCGGCGCGCGCGCATCGACTGGCGCGACGCCGACGGACGCCGCGCCGCCGACCAGCCGGTCTTCGAACGGCAATCCGACTGGCTGCGGGGCGTGGCGTCGGCCGGCGCGATCCCGCTCGACAACCCGCTGTGGAAACCGCTGCCCGACGACCTGGCGTCGACGCTGTCCGACGGCAAGGTCACGCGCGGCACGCTGATGACCGTGCATCCGCTCGGCGGCTGCCGGATGGCCGACGAAGCGGCGCTCGGCGTCGTCGACCCGGACGGCCAGGTCTACGATGGCGATCGCGGCGCGGCCGTCCATCCGGGCTTGTACGTCTGCGACGGCTCGATCGTGCCGACGTCGCTGGGTGCCAATCCGCTGCTGACGATCAGCGCGCTGGCCGAGCGCCAGGCGGAACGGCTGATCGCGCGGATGATCCGCCGCGACGGCTACTCGCTGCGCGCCCCGCGCGAGCTGGCACCGATCGCGCGGCCGGCGGACACGATGCTGCAGACGACGCCGGACGAGGTGTCGGCAGACGCAGTGCCCGCAGACGCGGTGCCGACGGCTGCGGCCGAAGTCGCCGGGGCTGCCGGCGGCGATCCCCGGGTCGGGCTGCGCTTTCGCGAACGCCTGCGCAATCTGACCGAGATCGGCCTGACGCTCGAGGGCCTGAAGGACGTGCTGGCGATCGATCCCGCATCGCTGCCCGCCGATCCGGCCGAACGCAAGCGGCTGCGGCTGGCGCTGGACGTGCAGCTCGACATCGACGACCTGCGCGCCTATCTGCGCGCGCCGCACGACGGCGAACGCGCCGGGCTGCGCGCCCGCGGCACGCTGTCGATCCAGTACGACGCGTCGCCGCTGATGCCCGGCCAGCAGGTCGCGGTCTGGCGCGACCACCAGATCGCGCTCGACGACGGCGAGTTCCGGCTGTTCGACGAGCCCGCGCAATCGTCGCTGCTGGCACTCGCGCGCGGTGTCTGGCAGTTCCGCAAGGTTCGCGGCCGGCATGCGAACTGGTACGGCGGCATCGAGCTTCGCAAGCTGTGGATGTACGCGAAGCTGTGCCGGCAGGTCGGCACGCGCCGGCGCGTCGATTATCGCTTTCGGCTGACCGGCAGGGACGGCCGCGCTTATGTGCTCGATGGCCGCAAGCACGTCGAGTTCGCCGACCGGATCAATCCGTGGCTGTCGGTGGCCGACGTCGCCGCGACGATCGCGCCGCTGGACGAGGCCGGCCATGCCGGCGCACCCGTCTGGCGCGACACGATGCGGCTCGACCCGCTGCACATGCTGCGCCATCAGCTACCGCAGGTGACGCACGAGCCGCACGCGCCGGCCGGCATCCTGGCGATGGCCTCGTACGGCCTGCTGTTCGCCCGCGCGCTGGCGGCCACGCACCTGTTCCATTTTCGCGAGCCGGACTACGAACCGGCGACGACACCGCGCCGATTGCTGCCCGGTCCGCTGGCCGGCCTGGACGGTCCCGAGCATCACTGGCTGACGATCGACGACCCCGACGATGCCGACGACGATCCGCCGCATCCGCCGTTGCAGATCTGCGCGACCCGATACCGGGCGGCGACGGCCGACGACGGCGCGGCAACCGGCGCCGCGCCGGCCAAGGCGCCGATCGTCATCTTCCACGGCATCCTGCATTCGACGCTGGCGTTCGCGACCGACACGATCGACGAGAACCTGACGCAGCATCTGTGCCGCCAGGGTTATGAGGTGTGGCTGATCGATTTCCGCACCAGCATCGCCTTCGGGCGGAATCCGCAGCCGCTTAGTTTCGACCGCATCGCGCGCCACGACGTGCCGGCGGCGATCGACCACGTGCTGGCCGTCAGCGGTTCGCGCCAGGTCAACGTGTTCGCGCACTGCATGGGCGCTGCGGTCTTCTCGATGGCGATGCTGGGCCGCGACGGCGACGGCCGGCGCTACGTCGATCCCGCCAAGATCCGCGCGCTGTGTTATTGCCAGGTGTCGTTCCTCGTCGTCAACGCGTACGGCAACCTGCTGCGCGCCGAGGCGATCGCGCTCGTGCGCGACGGGCTGAACCTGAAGACGATCAACCCGCGCGTCGACGATTCGGCCAGCGCCGCCGAGCGGCTGCTCGACCGCATCGCCTTCACTTACCCGGTCGCCCCGGCCGAACGCGACGCGCACGACCGCCACGGCCACGACGCGCGGCACGATACGGCGGTATGCAACCGCCTGAACCTGCTGATCGGCACGCACTGGTTCCATCACAACCTGGATCCGCGCACGCACCAGCGCCTGTCGGAGCTGCTCGGTCCTTCGCATGTCGAGACCTTCTATCAGATCCATCACTTCGGCCTGCGCGGCCGAGTGATGAACGCGTTCGGCGAGAACGTCTACGCGACCGACGACAACCTGCGCGAAGTGTTCGGCCAGGTGCCGACCTTCTTCATCCAGGGCGCCGAGAGCGACGTCTTCGACACGCGGACCACGGCGGCCGCCTGCGAGCGCCTGCAGGCGCTGACCGGCGTCGACCGTCATCGCTGCCGCCACTATCCGGGTTACGGGCATCTCGAATGCGTGTTCGGCAAGGATGCCGCGCGCGTCGTCTATCCGGACGTCGTCGCGTTCTTCGACGCGCCACCGCTGACCGAGCCGGCCCGCCCGGTGATCGAGACGCGGCTCAAGCCGGCCGAGGTCGGTCCCGTGGTCGGCGCCGCGACGCCGATCGGCGATGACGATCCGGTCGCGCCGGGCGGGCTGCTGCTGCGGATCTGGTACGCGCCGCAGACCGATTCGAGCGACCTGACCGAAGGCGCGCTCGTCTGCGTTCGCGAGCGCGCAGACGGCCCGTCGGCGCCGCTGGATGCCGACGACTTCCAGCCGGTGACCGCTGCGCGCGACACGACGGCCGCGCTCACGCCCTACGTGGTGCTCGAGGTGCCGATCGCCGCCGATCGCCTCGACCAGGATCTGCAGATCCTGCTGGCCAGCAAGAGCTTGCGCAACGGACGCGACGAGGCGCCGGCGGCCCCCGGGCGCCCGGGGGCGCTCGCCGCCGGGCGTCGCCCGAAAGCGTTCGCCCGCGCGCGGATCCGGCGCGCGCGGCCGGCCACGCGGATCGACTCGGCGTCGACGCGCCGGCCGCCCCCGGTTCCGGCCCGCGATGCGAACGAAGCGGCCGCTACGCTGACCCGCGAGCCCGATGCGCGCGCCGCTTCGCGCTGGTCCGCCAAGGTCAGGACGATGGCCGCCGGCGATCCGGGCCTGATCGCGATGCCGCTGGCGATCCGCGAACAATCGTTCCTCGATGCGCGGCCCGCCGCCGATGCCTCGCCGCCATGGACGCTGCAAGACCCGCCCGAGCTGTTCGTCGCGCGCTCGATCGAACTGAGTGCCGCGCAACTGCGCCGGCTGGCCCGGCCGCGGCCGGCAGGCGGCGCCCGGTTGCTGCTGGCCAGTTGCCGGCACCCGGGCAACTTCTTCGAGACCGAACTGAGCGAACGCATCTTCACCGCGATGGCGCGCGAGACGCGCGGCGAGCGACCGATCGTCGCCGCCGTCTTCTCCGGCGACCAGATCTACGCCGACGCGACCGCCAACCTGGGCGCCACCCGGCTGCCGCGCGAGCGCGTCACCTCGCTGTACGCGGCGGCCTTCAAGTCGCCGGCCGCGCGCGACCTGCTGCGCAAGGTGCCGTGCATCATGGCCGGCGACGACCACGAGATCATCGACAACTGGGCCGGCGCGCGCGAGGCCACCGGTGCCGGCGCCGCGGCACCGCGCCGCGACCGCAAGCGCTGGGCGGCGCAGCGCCAGCGCGCGACCTGGGCGCGCGAAGCTTATGAAGTGTTCCAGTGGGAATTCAGCGAAGGCGCCCGCGCGACCCGGCATTTCGATCCGGGGCGCAACCGGCTCTGGCACGAGGCCCGGCTCGCCGGCTTCGCGTGCTTCGTCACCGACGGCCGCTTCGAGCGTGCGCTCGACGAACGCACCGGCCAGGCCGAGCGGCTGTTCTCGCCTCAGCAGCTCGCGGCGCTGCTCGACTGGATCGACGCGCGGCCCGCGACCGCACCGTGCTTCCTCGTGACCAGCGCCGCGCCCTGGCCGCCGACGCGCGCGCTGCACGCGAACAACGCATACCTGCAGCGCAGCGACAACTGGGCGCGCTACCCGCACGAGTTCCATGCGCTGCTCGAAGGCATCGCCCGGCGAGGCCTGCGCAACGTCGTGATCCTGTGCGGCGACGCGCACTGCTCGTTGACGGCACAGGTCCGCTATCGCTTCGCCGACACCGGCTGGTCGGGCGGATTCATGATCGTGCAGAGTTCGGGCCTGTACACCCCTTACCCGTTCGCGAACGACCGCAACGCCGACTACGGCGTTGCGCCGGGCCGCAGCCGACGCTTCACGCATCGCTACGAAGCGCGCGGCGCGGCCATCGACTTCGACTGGACCGTCACCGGCGGAACGGACCAGCGCAGCTACGCGATCGTCGACGTCGACGAGGACGGGCCGGACCGCTGGCAGCTATCGGTCAGCCACCGCGACGAGAACGGGGACGACGCATCCGCCCCCAGCCGTTGGGCGATGCCGTTCTGATCGAGTCGGCGTCCGCCGGTCCCGCTCGGAACCTGCGAACGAACCGGACGCGCCCGAGCGCTCAGCGCCCCATCACCTCGCCGAACCGGACCCACTGCTTGCCGTCGAAGCGGATCAACTGCTCGGCCTCGATCGGCGCGAAATCATCCGGACCGGTGTTGATCTTGATGCCCGGCAGCAGCACGTCGAGTTCGAAATTCTTCAGGTTGGCGGCCTGGCGCATCACGTTCTCGCGCGTCAGGTCGTCGCCGCACTGCTTGAGCACCTGCACCAGCGTCTGCGCGACCGCATAGCCGTACAAGGTCCCGGCATCCTTCAAATCGCCGTCCGGGAAGTACTGCTTCATGAAGGCCAGCCATTTGCGCATCCCCGGATCGTCGGCCCAACCGCTGTCGGTCGGATCCTTCAGGTACTGCGTCGAGATGATGCCGACGGCCTTCTCGACCCCGGCCGGCACCAGCACCGTCCCGACCGATGCCGCCACGTTGACCAGGTACTGCACCGGCTTCCAGCCGATGTCGTAGGCCTTGCGAATCGCCATCGCCGCGAACTTCGGCGTGGTCATGTTGAAGAACACGTCCGCGCCCGCCGCCTTGAACGCGACGATCTGCGAGTCGACCGTCGGATCCGTCACCTCGTAGCTCTGCTCGGACACGACCTGCGAGACCTTGGCGCCGAGGCCTTCCTTGAATCCCTTGACGTAGTCGCGTCCCGAATCGTCGTTCTGGAACAGGATGGCGATCTTGGCGTCGGGCTTGGTCGTCACGACGTGCTGGCCGTAGATCCGGCCTTCGGTGTGGTAGTTCGGCTGCCAGCCCATCGTCCACGGAAAATGCTTCGGGTCGTCCCAGATCGACGCACCGGTCGCCGTGAACAACTGCGGCACCTTCTTCGCGTTCAGGTATTTGCGGATCGCGGTGTTCGACGGCGTACCCAGCGGCTGGAACACCAGCAGCACTTCGTCCTGCTCGACGAGCTTGCGCGTCATCTCGACCGCCTTGGGCGGGCTGTAGCCGTCGTCATAGGAGATGAAGTCGATCTTGCGGCCGTTGATCCCGCCCTGATCGTTGATCATCCGGAAATACGCGGCCTCGGACTTGCCGATCGTGCTGTACGCCGATGCCGGACCGCTGTACGGCATGATGTTGCCGATCTTGATCGTCGTGTCGTTGGCGCCGGGACTGTACTTCTTCTGCGCCCAGGCGGGCGCCGCGCCGGCAGCCAGCCCGCCGGCGGCCAGCGCGACGGCGCCCCGGCCCAGCAGAACCGCCAACCGTCGCCGGTTCGGTGATCCGATCATCGATATGTCTCCTCGTGGTGGTCGACGGATGACGCAGCCTGCATGGCAGCCCGCCGGCTGTCTACGCGCAACGCAGCATGGCTGTCGACCGTGGCAAAGGAGCCGGCAGCAATTGCGCAGACCCACCTCCTCGAGCTCAGCGTCCCATCACCTCGCCGAAGCGGACCCATTGCGTGCCGTCGAAGCGGATCAACTGCTCGGCTTCGATCGGCGCGAAATCATTCGGGCCGGTGTTGATCTTGATGCCCGGCAGCAATACGTCGAGTTCGAGGTCCTTGAGGTTGGCCGCCTGGCGCATCACGTTCTCGTGCGTCAGATTGTCGCCGCACTGCTTGAGCACCTGCGCCAGCGTCTGCGCGACCGCGTAGCCGTACAGGTTGCCGGCGTCCTTCAGGTCGCCGTCAGGGTAGTACTGCTTCATGAACGCCTGCCACTTGTGCATCGCCGGATCGTCGGCCCAGGCCTTGTCGGTCGGATCCTTCAGGTACTGCGTCGAGATGATGCCGACGGCCTTCTCGAGGCCGGCGGGCACCAGCACCGAACCGACCGATGCCGAGACGTTGACCAGGTACTGCACGGGCTTCCAGCCGATGTCGTAGGCCTTGCGGATCGCCATCGCCGCGAATTTCGGCGTGGACTCGTTGAAGAACACGTCGGCGCCGGCGCTCTTGAGCTCGAAGATCTGCGAATCGATCGTCGGGTCGGTCACCTCGTAGCTCTGCTCGGCGACGATCAGCTTGACCTTGTCGCCCAGGCCGTCCTTGAACCCCTTGACGTAGTCGCGTCCCGAATCGTCGTTCTGGAACAGGATGCCGATCCGCGCGTCGGGTTTGGTCTGCAGGATGTGCTGAGCGTAGATCCGGCCTTCGGTCTGGTAGTTCGGCTGCCAGCCCATCGTCCACGGATAGTGCTTCGGATCGTTCCACACCGACGCGCCGGTCGCCACGAACAGCTGCGGCACCTTCCTGGCGTTCAGGTACTTGCGGATCGCGGTATTGGACGGCGTGCCCAGCGGCTGGAAGATCAGCAGCACCTCGTCCTGCTCGACGAGCTTGCGGGTCATCTCGACGGCTTTCGGCGGGCTGTAGCCGTCGTCATAACTGATGAAATCGACCTTGCGGCCGTTGATGCCGCCCTGATCGTTGATCATCCGGAAATAAGCGGCCTCGGCCTTGCCGATCGTGCCATATGCGGACGCCGGCCCGCTGTACGCCATCATGTTGCCGACCTTGATCGTCGTGTCATTGGCGCCGGGACTGTACTTCTTCTGCGCCCAGGCGGGCATGGCCCCGGTCGCCAGTCCGCCGGCGGCCAGCGCGACGGCGCCCCGGCCCAGCATTACCGCCAGCCGCCGCCGGTTCGGTGATCCGATCATCGATGTCTCCTCGTGGTGGTCGACGGATGACGCAGCCTGCACGGGCACCCACCGGCTGTCTACGCGCAACGCAGCATGGCTGTCATGGGTGGCAAGCGGACCGGCGATCGACGCTCGCCGTCGTCAGACAACGGTCCCGGTCCGGACCTTGAGCAGCACGTCATCGAAAGTTCGTGCCGTACCCGCCGAGCCGTCGCCTGACCCGAAAAGCACTGCTTCGAACCCGCTCGCCCGGGCCGCTTCGACATTGGCCAGGCGATCGTCGACGAACAGCGTCCGAGCCGGCTCGACGCAAACGGCCTTCACCAGTTCATAGATCGCCGGATCCGGCTTGCGTAGACCGACGTCGCCGCTGATCGTCCAATGCACGATCCTGCTCGTCAGTCCGAAGCGATCGCGCAGCTTGCGCGACCACTCGGACACATCATTCGACAGGCATGCCAGGCGGATCCGGTCGGGCAAGCGTTCGAGGAACGCCGGCAAGCCCGGATGCAGCGTGTGCCGCGCCAGGTATCGGTCTTCGACACCGGCATCCAGTCCGAATCGCTGCCAGAAGCGACTCGACGAAAACCGTCCGAGACTGGCCTCGCGATACGCGTGCTCGATGTCGGCTTGCGGCGCATCGACGCCGTTCTCGCGCAGGAACGGAATCAACAGCTCGCCTACGTCGTCACCGCTGGCGTAGATCACGCCCATGGCGTCGAGCAGCACGGTATCGAAAGCAGCCCGTTCCATTCGATCTCCTTCCGAGCGTCCGCTGGCGGCGGCAACTCGACGCCGAACCCGCTCGTACGAGCGGCCGGATCAGCGCGTATGCTCGGCGATCGCGCCGATCACCTCGGGCCAGACCCCGACCGGCAGCGCGTGGCCCATGCGGGGGACGCGGACCAGGCGCGCGCCCGGGATCGCGTCGGCGGTGTCGATGCCGCCCTCGACCGGCACCAGCGGGTCGATGTCGCCGTGGATCACCAGCGTCGGCGCCTTGATCGCGGCCAGGCCCGCCTTGCGGTTGCCCGACGCGAAGATCGCCGCCATCTGGCGCGCGACGCCGGCCGGATTCAGGCCACGCCGGAAAGCCTCGCGGCCGCGTTCGAGGTCGCGTGCCGCCTCCTCGGGAAACTCCGATCCGCGCAGCACGTTCCAGACCTTCTGGTAGTTCGCGAGAAAGGCGTCGAGTTCGATCGGCGCCGGCGTCATCAGCGCGGCGAGCGCCTCGGGCTTGGCCGGCGGCAGATTCGGATTGCCGGTCGAGGACATGATCGAGGTCAGCGTCCGGACCTTGTCCGGCTGCCGCACCGCGAGCTGCTGGGCGATCATCCCGCCCATCGACGCGCCGACCACGTGGCTCGGGCCGAGATCGAGCGCATCGATCAGCGCCGCCGTGTCGGCGGCCATGTCGTCGAGCGTGTACGGGGCGGTCACCGGCTTGCCCTGGAGCGTGGCCATCACCAGCGCCTGGATGTCGGGGACGCCGGCGCTCGCGAGCTTGGTCGACAGGCCGATGTCGCGGTTGTCGAAGCGCACGACGAAATGGCCGCGCTCGGCGAGCTGGCGGCAGAAGTCGGGATCCCAGGCGATCATCTGCGCCCCCAGGCCCATGATCAACAGCAGGGGGCTGTCCTTGCGATCACCGAAGGTGTCGTAACACAGGGACACGCCGTTGACGTCGGCGAAGGCGGGTTCGGATTGCGGGACAGCGGTCATGGCAGGATCTCTGGTAATCGGGCTCGGGGCCGTCGGTGGCCGGCGGGCGCACGGTGCGCCCCTCGCCGGGATCGCTCATTCTATCGATGACCGTCGCGCGCCCCGCGGGGGCCGCGGTCCGCGGGGTCCTCGCGCTGCCGCTCGATCGCCGCATCGAACGCGATCGCGATCTCCTCGGCCATGTCGATCAGCGGCTGGCCGCTGGCCTGCACGCGCGACATCAGCAACGCGCCCTCGATCGCGGCGATCGCCGTCCGCGACAGGCGCCGCGCGCGCTCGGCCGCTAACCCCTGCGCCTCGAGCCGCCCGGCCAGCACGCGAGCCCAGGCATCGAATGCCTGCTCGCCGGCCTCGCGGATCGGCGCGACCTGCGGCGCGGTTTCCAGCAGCGTCGTCGCGATCGGACAACCATCGCGAAAGCCCGATTCGGCCATCCAGCCCGCCACCAGCGACGCGTAGCGTCGCAGCAGCTCGCCCGCACCGTCGGTCTGCGCGGCCAGATCCTCGAGCGTGCGCTCGACGCGCCGAGCGGCGTGGCGCAACGCCTCGGTCGCGATCGCCGTCTTGCCCTCGGGAAAGTAGTGATACATCGAGCCCTTCGGCGCGCCGCTGGCCTCGACGATCTGATTAAGGCCGGACGCCGCATAGCCCTGCCGGCGGAACAGCCGCACGGCGGCTTCGATGATCGCTTGACGGTGTTTGGGAGTTTGGGCCATCGGGCAATGCTGCCAGAAGTTGTCCTCAGCGATCGAATTATATAGACTGGTCTATATTGTCAGATGATGCATTGATGCCTGGCCGAGGCTCGCCGCATGCCATGCGTCCCCCTTTTTTCGCCGTCTTTTTCCGGAGCCCGTGATGCCTTCGAGCGAATCGACCACGCCCCCCTCGGCCTCGCCCCGGCCGGGCACGAGCGTCCCTGCAGTCCCTCAGGCCGGCGCGCCGGGCGCGCAACCGGTCACCTTCGCCGACGATTCGGCACGTCTCGCGCATCTGACGCGGATCTGCGCATCGGCGGGCTTCAACCGTTGGGCCGGCTTCGAAGTCCTGCGCGCGAGCGCCGACGAAGTCGAACTGGCGATGCCCTGGCGCGACGAAGCCGGTCAGTACAGCGGCTTCCTGCATGCCGGGCTGATCGGCGCGCTGCTCGATACCGTCAGCGGTTTCGCGGCCGGCGCGCACACCGGACGACGCGTGATGGCCTCGCACTTCGCGGTCAACTGTCTGGCGCCCGCCATCGGCCGACGCTTCGTCGCACGCGGCCGCGTACTGAAGGCCGGCCGCAAGCAGATCTTCGCCCGCGCGGAACTGCATGCGTATGACGGCGACGTGAACGACGGAGAGGAAAGCGGGCAAGACGCCGGCAAGCTCGTGGCCACCGGCGAGGTGATCCTGGTGCCGGTGGCCGGCTGAGGCAGCGTCGAGCGCCGTCCGGACGTCCTCGCCGAGATCCGGGCGTCAGAGATTCGGCGCCAGCGCCCGCCGAACCTCGTCCTCGTCCCGCCCCGAGCGCCGGACCAGGTCGGCGAGCTGATCCTCGCCGATCTTGCCGACGTTGAAGTACGTCGACTGCGGGTGCGCGAAGTAGAAGCCCGACACCGACGAAGCCGGCAGCATCGCCAGGCTCTCGGTCACCGACATGCCGATCTCGTCGCATCGCAGGATCTCGAACAGCTCGTGCTTGACCGTATGTTCGGGACAAGCCGGGTAACCGGGCGCCGGACGGATGCCCCGATACTTCTCGCCGATCAGGTCTTCGTTGCTCAGCGTCTCGTCCGGCACGTAACCCCACAGGTCCTTGCGCACGCGCTCGTGCAGGCATTCGGCGAAGGCCTCGGCGAGCCGGTCGGCGATCGCCTTCAGCATGATCGACGAGTAGTCGTCCAGGTCGGCCTCGAAGCGCGCGAGCGGCTTTTCGATGCCCAGCCCGGCGGTGACCGCGAACAGGCCGATGTAGTCGCGGATGCCGCTCGGCCGGCCGTCGATCAGCTTGGGCGCGATGAAGTCGGCCAGGCACTTGTTGTCGACGCCTTCGCGCTTGGCGGTCTGCTGGCGCAGGTTGCGCCACGTCAGCGCGACCTGCTCGCGCGTGTCGTCGGTGTAGATCTCGATGTCGTCGTCGTTGACGGTGTTGGCCGGCAGAAACGCGACGACGCCGTTGGCTGTCAGCCAGCGTCCGTCGATGACCTTGCGCAGCATCGCCTGGCCGTCGGCGAACACCTTGCGCGCCGATTCGCCGACGACGTCGTCCTTCAGTATGCCGGGGTAAGCGCCGTGCAGGTCCCAGGTCTGGAAGAACGGTCCCCAGTCGATGTAGCGCGCGATCTCGGCCAGGTCGTGGTTCTTGAATGTGCGCCGGCCGATGAACTTGGGCTTGACCGGATGCGCGTGCGCGTGGACGTGCACGCCGGGCGTCGACGGATGGTCGTCGGCGACCCGATCCCAGGCGATCGGCGTCTTGTTCGCGCGCGCTTCGGCGAGCGAGATCAGCGTCGGTCCCTTCCGGCCCGCGTGCTGCTGGCGCACGCGCTCGTAGTCGTCCTGCAGATCCTTCAGGAACTGCGGACGCGATTCGGGCGAGATCAACTGCTGGGCGACCGGCACCGAGCGCGACGCGTCGGGCACGTAGACGACCGCCCCGGAATAATTCGGCGCGATCTTGACGGCCGTGTGCACGCGCGACGTGGTGGCGCCGCCGATCAGCAGCGGAATGCCGTGCTCGCCGAAATAAGGGTCGCGCTCCATCTCGCGGGCCACGTAGGCCATCTCCTCGAGCGACGGGGTGATGAGTCCCGACAGGCCGACGATGTCGGCGCCGACCTCCTTGGCCTTGGCCAGGATGTCGGCGCACGGCACCATCACACCCATGTTGACGACCTCGAAGTTGTTGCACTGGAGCACGACGGTGACGATGTTCTTGCCGATGTCGTGAACGTCGCCCTTGACGGTGGCGATGACGATCCTGCCGCGCGAGCGCACGTCGCCGCCGGCCGCCGCGATCCGCGCCTTCTCGGCCTCGATGTACGGGATCAGGTGCGCGACCGCCTGCTTCATCACGCGCGCCGACTTGACGACCTGCGGCAGGAACATCTTGCCGGCGCCGAACAGATCGCCGACGACGTTCATGCCGTCCATCAGCGGCCCCTCGATGACCTCGATCGGCCGGCCGCCGCGCGCTTCGATCTTGCGCCACGCCTCTTCGGTGTCGTCGACGATGAACTGCGTGATGCCGTGGATCATCGCGTGGCTCAATCGCTGCTCGACCGCCACCGGCGCCTCGGGCGTGCCGCGCCACGCGAGGTTTTCCTCTTTCTTGGCGCCGCCGGCCTTCAGCGTGCCGGCGAACTCGATCATCCGTTCGGTGGCGCTCTGGCTGGTGTCCTCGCCGTCGCGATAGACGGGCTTGCGATTGAGCACGACGTCCTCGACGCGCTCGCGCAATACCGGATCGAGCTGGTCGTAGACGCCGACCATGCCGGCGTTGACGATGCCCATCGTCATGCCGGCGCGGATCGCGTGGTACAGGAACACCGTATGGATCGCCTCGCGCGCCGGGTCGTTGCCGCGGAACGAGAACGACACGTTGGAGACGCCGCCGCTGATCTTGGCGTGCGGCAGGTTCTGCCGGATCCAGCGCACGGACTCGATGAAGTCGACCGCGTAGTTGTCGTGCTCTTCGATGCCGGTGGCGATCGCGAAGATGTTCGGGTCGAAGATGATGTCGGCGGGCTCGACGCCGACCTTATCGACCAGCAGCCGATACGCGCGCTCGCAGATCTCGGTCTTGCGCGCGTAGGTATCGGCCTGGCCGGTCTCGTCGAACGCCATCACGATCATCGCCGCCCCATAGCGGCGGCACAGCGTCGCGTGATGCAGGAACGCCTGCTCGCCCTCCTTGAGCGAGATCGAGTTGACGATCGCCTTGCCCTGCACGCACTTCAGGCCCGCCTCGATCACCTCCCACTTGGAGCTGTCGATCATGATCGGCACGCGGGCGATGTCGGGCTCGCCGGCGATCAGATTCAGAAAGCGCGTCATCGCCTTCTTCGAATCGAGCATCGCCTCGTCCATGTTGATGTCGATCACCTGTGCGCCGTTCTCGACCTGCTGGCGCGCGACGGCCAGCGCCTCGTCGAACTGCTCGTTCAGGATCAGCCGCGCGAACGCCTTGGAGCCGGTGACGTTGGTGCGCTCGCCGACGTTGACGAACAGCGAATCCTCGTCGACGTTGAACGGCTCGAGCCCCGACAGCCGCAGCGTGCCGGCCGCCTTGCCCTCGTAGACGGGAACGGCGCGCGGCGGCATGCGTTCGATCGCCTGCGCGATCGCCGCGATGTGGTCGGGCGTGGTGCCGCAGCAGCCGCCGGCGACGTTGACGAAACCGGCCTGCGCGAACTCCTTCAGCAATCCCGCGGTGATGTCCGGCGTCTCGTCGAAACCGGTCTCGGCCATCGGATTGGGCAGGCCGGCGTTCGGATAGACGCAGATGAACGTATCGCACTTTTTCGACAGTTCTTCGACATAAGGACGCATCAGCGCGGCGCCCAGCGCGCAGTTCAGCCCGATCGTCAGCGGCCGGGCGTGGCGCACCGAGTTCCAGAACGCCTCGACCGTCTGGCCGGACAGGATCCGGCCCGACGCGTCGGTGACGGTGCCCGAGATCATGATCGGCAGCGTCGGCAGGCCGGCGGCCACCCGCTCGGCGAAGATCTCGTCGATCGCGAACAGCGCCGCCTTGGCGTTGAGCGTGTCGAAGATCGTCTCGACCAGCAGCACGTCGGCGCCGCCCTCGATCAGCGCGCGCGTCTGCTCGTCATAAGCGGCGCGCAGCTCGTCGAACGTGACGTTGCGCGCGGCCGGGTCGTTGACGTCGGGCGAGATCGACGCGGTCTTGGGCTGCGGGCCGAGCGCACCGGCGACGAAGCGCGGCCGCTCGGGCGTCGAGTACTTGTCGCAGGCGGCGCGCGCCAGCCGGGCCGACACGAGGTTCATCTCGCGGGCCATCTCGGGCATGTGGTAGTCGGACTGCGCGATCGTCGTCGCGCCGAAGGTGTTGGTCTCGATCAGGTCGGCGCCGGCCGCCAGGTACTGCTCGTGGATCTCGCTGATCACCTGCGGCTGCGTCAGCGACAGCAGCTCGTTGTTGCCCTTGACGTCGTGCGGATGGTCGGCGAAGCGCTCGCCGCGATACTGCTCCTCGGTCAGCTTGTAGCGCTGGATCATCGTGCCCATCGCACCGTCCAGGATCAGGATGCGGCGGGCCAGCAGCTCGCGCAGCCGGGTTTCGGTGGGCGAGCCGCCGTGAGCGGGCGAGGACGCGCCTTCGGCGGAAACGGAGATCGAGGCGGGCGAGGCTGACACGGGGCGGTCCTGGTCCGGATGGCGGGGAACCGAAAATTGTATCAACCAGCCCCCGAACGGACCCGCCGACGGCGGCGGCGAGGGCCGCGCGCCACCTGCCCGCGCGTCACTCGTCGTCGTCGGCCAGCCAGAGCATCAACATCGACAAGCAGCCTGCTGCCACCATCGAACTCAATGTGATCGCGGTCATGGTCATGTCGAGAACCTGGGTTCCGGGTCGGCGCCTGGCATCGTCGGTCGACACCAACGGCCCGACGAGGATAAGCGCTGTCTGTATCTGGAGCGTTTCTGCCCGGCGATGATCGGAGATCGCCCGATCGCACCGCCAGCCCGCGCAGACTACGGCCCGGGAGCCGGGCATGCATGACGCCAGGCTGACAATCCGGCGGCGGGCAGCCGGACTGTGAAACTTGCCGACCGGTCAGACCGTCGCGATCGGCGTGGCCGGCGAGCCGACGGCCCCGGGCAGCCGCAGCGGCGGCGCGGTCAGCAGGAAGCGCGAGCGCCGATGCTCGCGCAGCCACCGGGCCAGCGGCGTCAGGTGCCAGATCTCGCCCAGGTGGACGCCCAGCTTGAACAGGCAGTGCTCGTGCAGCGGCAACGCCGCGCAGCAGCCGACGTGGCGGGTCGCCGGATGCGCCTCGACCGCGTAGTTGTCGGCGATCAGCGCGACCAGGCCCGAGTCGGTGATCCATTGCAGCAGCTTCTCGTCGCGGCCGTCGAGCACCGCGCAGCTCGTCTCCAGCACGTGCGGATCGGGCTGCCGGTTCATGTCGAGCAGCCGCTGCGCGAAACCGGTGTGCAGGCACACCATGTCGCCGGGCTCGACGATGACGCCGTCGGCATCCATGATCCGTTGCAGTTCGTCATGGCCGATGACCGCGCGCGCGTCGCCGTGATGCGCGTGCAGGTCGATCATCACCGCACGGCCCTGCACGCAGCGCTCGGCCATGTTCTGGATGCCCAGCGCGACGGCGTTGGACGTCGACGCGCGGGACCGGCTCTGCGCGCCCGCGTCGTCGCCCGACGCCGGGCCGATCACGTGCTCGTCGGCGCGATAGCCGTTGTAATAGACGGCCTCGGGGATCCCGTCGCCGTCGGCGTCGAACATCGAGCCGACGTGCGCCAGGCTGTCCCACTGCGTCGAGTACTGCAGGTGCATGACGACGAGGTCGTCGCTGATCACGTCGGTCTGCTGGTCGTTGTCCTTGAACAGCCGGTAGTTCATGTTCGGGCGCCCGTCGCGAAGCGTCGGCCGCAGCACCGGCGGCAGCCGGCGCGGATTCAGCACGTTGCCGCCCGGGTAATCGAGCGGCAGGCTCAGGCAGAACGTCCGGCCCTCGCGGACTTCGGCGATGCCCTGCAGCACCTTGGTCGGCGTCAGCAGGTTCATGCGGCCGGCCTGGTCGTCGGGCCCGAAATCGCCCCAGTTCGAGCCGGGCGGACGCTGCTTCCAGCGCGGGGAGGCGCTCATCGTCAGGTCTCCTTCGTTGTTCGTCGAATACGCATCGCCGAGCATAGCCGATCAACCGGCGGTCATCGCCTCGGCCGCGCGCACCGCCGAGGCCCACGCCCACTGGAAGTTGTAGCCGCCGAGCCAGCCGGTCACGTCGACGACCTCACCGATGAACACCAGCCCCGGCGACCGGTGCGCGCCCATCGTGCGCGGATCCAGTTCGTCGGTGGCCACGCCGCCGACGGTGACTTCGGCCTTGCGGAAACCCTCGGAGCCGACCGGCGTCAGCGGCCACGCGCGCACCGCCTGCGCCAGCGCATCGAGCCGGCGATTGGCGACCTGGGGAATCCGTTCGCCGGCCAGGTCGGCGAACGCCGACTGCCCGAGCCATCCCGCGGCCAGCCGCTTGGGCAGCCACTGCGCGAGCACCGTCTCGACGAAGGCCCGCCCGCCGCGCTTGGCCTCGTGCAGGCCGGCGGCCAGGTCCTGCCCGGCGGCCAGATCGATCGACAGCGCCTGGCCGGGCCGCCAGTAGCTGGAAATCTGCAGGATCGCCGGCCCGGACAGGCCGCGATGCGTGAACAGCAGGTCTTCGCGGAACGTCGGGCGACGGCCTTCGGCGGCGACCGCGATGTCGACTTCCAGCGACAGCCCGGACAGCGCCGCGAACGGCGCCCAGGCCTGCGGATCGAAGCGCAGCGGCACCAGTCCGGGGCGCGGCTCGACGACGCGCAGGCCGAACTGGCGCGCGATCCGGAACCCGAAATCGCTGGCGCCGATCGCCGGAATCGACAGGCCGCCGGTCGCGATGACCAGATGCCGCGCGAGCACGGTGCCGGCCGGCGTGTCGATCTCGTAGCGGGCACCGCCGGCGGTACCGTCGCACGGCCGCACGGCCGACGGCGGGCAGTCCTGCCACAACAGTGCGCCGCCGCGCGCCATCTCGTCGCGCAGCATCGCGATGATCCGCTCGCTCGAATCGTCGCAGAACAACTGGCCGCGATGCTTCTCGTGATAGCCGATGCCGTGGCTTCGCACCAGCGCGACGAAGCGCGCCGGCGAGTACCCCCGCAGCACGCCGCGCACGAAGCGCGGATCGCCGCCGAGGAAACGCTCGGGCCGATCCGCCTGCACGTTGGTGAAGTTGCATCGGCCGCCGCCCGAGATGCGGATCTTCTCGGCGAGACGCCGCGCGTGATCGATCACCAGGACGCGCGCGCCGCGCTGGCCGGCCACGCCGGCGCACATCATGCCGGCGGCCCCCGCGCCGACGACCACCACGTCGAATTGCTTCAAGCACGCTCCCGGGCGCTGCCCATGACGTCCCGGCGATCGGCGATCACCCGACGGACGAACTGCCGAACGGTCTTTTCCGGCCAGCGGATTCGCCGCTATTCTTTCATGAGCCGGGACCGCCGCATCGCGGCCTGTCGGGCGCGCGCATCGGCGCGCGGGTTCCGGCATCGACCTGATCCAATCTGGCGGTGACAAGCGTCTCGCCGGGTGCCAAGATGGCCTCCTCCTCCAGGCAACACGAGCTTGCGATGCCCGGCGAAATGAGCGGACGATGTTCTCGCTGGATCTGAGCACCGCGTATCTGATGGCCGGCCTGATGTGCGTGATGTCGGGCGTGGCCACGTTCGCGATGCGCGGCTTGCACGAGCCCTCGTCCCGGGCGACGACGATCTTCGCGGCCGGCCTGATGGTGGGCGGCGCCTCGATGATGTTCGCGAACCTGGCCGATCCGTGGCTGCCCGGCTCGACGATCCGCCTGGTCGGCGCGATCGCCAACGCGGCGGCGATCCTGCTCGGGCTCGAAGGCGTGCGGCAGCTCGACGGACATCCGCCGCGGATGCTGCTGGCGACGGCGGCGCTGGCCTTCGTGGCGATCGTGCACGCGCTGGCGCCGGACCGGCACTTCTCGGTGCAATGGCACGTGCTGGTCCAGGCCGCCTGCTCGATCATCGCCATCGCCTACCTGTGTCGGGCAAGCGAAGCGCCTTCACGGCTGCACCGGATGGCGCTGATCGGCAGCTTCGCGTGCCTGGCGACCGCGGCGCTGGCGCGCTGGATCGTCGTCACGCGTCACCCCGAACTGGCCGTGCTCGCCCGCGGCACGCGGCTGGACGGCGTCAACGCATGGGCGATGCTGCTGTTCGTCGTGCTGCCGCCGGTGCAGTCGACGCTGATCCAGGGCATCACGAGCAAACGCCAGGTCGCGCTGCTGTCGCACCAGGCCAGCACCGACGAGCTGACCGGCGCCTCGTCGCGCCGCTTCCTGTTCTCGCGCGCCGAGGCCTGGCTGGGTGACGGCGAACGGCGCCACCCGTACACGGCGCTGCTGATGATCGACGTCGACAACTTCAAGTCGGTCAACGACCGCTTCGGTCATCTGGCCGGCGACCAGGTGCTGCGCCACGTCGCCCAGGTGCTGCAAGGTGCGCTGCGGCGCGATTCGCTGCTGGCCCGATACGGCGGCGAGGAGTTCTGCGCGCTGGTGCCGGTGGCCGACGAACAGGAGGCGCGCGACCTGGCCGACCGGCTGCGGCGCAGCGTCGAGACCGCGCACTACGACGACGGCACGCTGACGATCGGATTGACCGTCAGCATCGGCGTGGCGCTGCACCGGGCCGGCCTGACGCTGCACGACGTGCTGCGCGCGGCCGACCGGCGCGTCTACGAAGCCAAGACGCAGGGCCGCAATCGCGTGATCGCCGACGATCCGCGCCTGCAATCGGCGATCGTCTGAACCGGACGACGGCCCGGAACGCTCAGCAATCGAGCGCTTCGCGCACGCACGCGACCTGCGCCTGCAGCGCCGGCGGCGCTTCGCGTTCGCCCGACAGCACCGACTGCATCCAGGCGGCGCAGGCCGCCACGTCGTTGCCGGCCGGCAACGGCATCACCTGTCCGATCGGCAGCGGCTGCGCGTCGAGCGCGGTCGCCGACTTGCCGCCGTACAGCCGGTCGATGCGGGCGTGGCGCCGCGGATTGGCGAACACCTCGCCCTCGGTGCCGCGGCTGACCAGCGCATGCGCGCTGAGCCGCAGCAGCAGTTCGTGCTGCAGCAATTCGAACTCCGGATGCGTATACGAGGCCAGCAGCAGGCAGCGCGGATCGCCGACCGGATTGAGCAGCTTGGCCAGCGTGTGGCCGACGTTGCGCACGCCCATCTGCCAGCGCAGGTCCAGCAGCCGCGACAGCCGCGGACTGAGGACGTCGATCGGCACGAACACCGGCAGGCTGCGCGCGAGCAGGGCCGGCACGTCGTCGATGCGGGTCGCGACGTCCAGGCCCATCGCCCGCATCAACTGGTACGTGGTGACGCGGCCCGGGTCCTGCCGCACGCCGTGCACGATGACCTGGATCCCGCTGTCGGCCAGCAGGCAGGCCAGCAGCGGCGTCAGGTTGGCCAGCTTGCGCGAGCCGTTGTAGCTGGGAATCGACACCACCGGCCGGGCCGGATCGACGGGCACGTGGCGGATCCACGGCACGAGCGCGGTCAGCCCGGCGGCCAGTTCGTCGACCGACTCGCCCTTCATCCGCCACGCCATCAGCACGGCGCCGACCGCCAGATCGCTCAGTTCGTCGGCGAGCAGGCGCTCGAACAGGATCCGGGCGCGCTGGAACGACAGGCCGCGCGCGCCATGCCGCCCACGGCCGATCTCGTGGATCGCGTCGGTGATCGAAAAATCATCCTGCCGTCCGATCGACACCTGCCTGACCTGCGCCTCGATGCTCATCACTGCGTTCTCCTCCGATGCTGATCGGCCCGCCCGCGACAGACTCAGCAAGAAGCGGGCCCGCCCCCTTGCCTCGGCAGGCGCCGGGCGGTAGCGTCGCGTCATGAGTGACGCGGTGATCTTCTTCTGCCACGGCTCGCGCGATGCGCGCTGGCGCGAACCGTTCGACGCGATCGCGCGGGCGTTCGCCGATCGCTATCCGCGCACGCCGGTCCGCCTGGCGTTTCTCGAACTGATGTCGCCCGACCTGGGCGCGGCGATCGACGAACTGGCCGGCGCGGGCGTGCGCGCGATCCGCGTGCTGCCGCTGTTCCTGGCGCCGGGCACGCACACCCGGCGCGACCTGCCGGCGCTGATCGACGCCGCCCGCGCCCGCTGGCCGGGCCTGCGGATCGACGACGGCCCGACACTGACCGAGGTGGCCGCGATCCGCGAGGCGATCGTCTCGTGGGCCGCGCCGGGCGACGCCGGCTGACGAGCGTCGCGCCGCGGCCCGACGGCCGTCAGCGCCCCCAGCGCAGGCACTGCTGGCGCACGACTTCGCCGAGTTGCTGTTCGCTTTCATAAGTGGCGCGGATCCAGCTCGCATCGTTGCCGCGCGACGTCACGTCGTCGCGCACCAGTCGGCACGCATCCTCGGCGCCGAGGCGGATCGCATGCGGCTCGATGCGCGCCAGCGTGGCCAGGATGTCTTCGCGCAGCGTACGGTGCTCGTGCGTCTGCGGATCGACGAAACCCGCGTCGAAGCCATGGCGGCAGGCCTGGAAGCGGTTGAACGAATAGACGAGGTAGTCGTCCTCGGTCGGCGAGAACGGCGTCTCGGCCTGCAGCCATGCGGCCACGCACTGGATGTAGGCGGCGATCGCCGCGGCCTTCTCGATCGTCAGCGGCGTATCGAGCACCCGCACCTCGATCGTGCCGAACTCGGGCTTCGGACGGATGTCCCAGTAGAAGTCCTTCATGCTGCGCACGACGCCGGTGCCGGTCATCTTGTCGAAATAAGCGCCGAAGGTCTCCCAGTCGGTGATCAGCGGCGCCCGCCCCGACAGCGGAAACGCCGACACCGAGTTCAGCCGCGCCGAGTGGTAACCGGTGTCGTGCCCCTGCACGAACGGCGAAGATGCCGACAGCGCGATGAACTGCGGGATGAAGCGCGACAACTGGTGCAGCAGCGTCAGCGCGGCCCCCGGGCTCGGGCAGCCGATGTGCACGTGCTGGCCGAACACCGTGAACTGCTTGGACAGATAACCGTACAGCGCCGACAGTTCGATGAAGCGCGGCTCGTCGTAGATGCGCCGCTGGCTCCAGTCCTGGAACGCGTGCGTGCCGCCGCCGCTCAGGCCCACGTTCAGCAGGCGCGCGCAGTCGACCAGCGCATCGCGGATCTCGCGCAACTGTTCGAGCGCGTCGCGATGACCGCGGCAGACGCCGGTCGACAGCTCGATCATGCTGTTCGTGATCTCGGGCTTGACCTCGCCGGGGATCGAACGCGACTTCATCAGGCGCAGCAGATCGGCCGCCCCGGGACTCAGGTCGTAGTGGTGCAGCTCGATGATCTGCAGCTCCAGCTCGACGCCGATCGTCAGCGGATCGGACGAGCGGAACGGCTCGAGCCGCCCGGGTGCCGTCGAGGTCGCCGTCATCGCACGTCTCCTTCACGTACCCAATGCAGCGCGGCGCGCACGACGATCGGCCCGGCCAGCTCGACGAACGCCACCGCGCTGACCAGCACCGGCCCGATCTGCCCGGCATAGGCGGGCGCGAACGCATTGAGGTTCGCGTACATCACCAGCGCCGGCGCCGACAGCGGCAGCCCGGTCAGGCCCAGCGCCGCGCCCTGGCGCAGCGACAGGCCGCTGGGCCGCGCCAGCGCGATGGCCGCCACCATCTTGGCGACCTGGCGCGCGGCGATCAGCGCCAGCGCGAGTCCGCCGCCGGCCGCGATCAGTTCGGGCGACCACGCGGCGCCCGTCGTCACGAACAGCATCAGCACCAGTACGACGCCGGCGGTGCCCGACGGGCCCGGCCCGCTTCCGGCGCGCTTGCTCAGGTTCTTCAGCATCAGGCCGGCCAGCAGCGGCACCAGCAGCGAGGACGCCTGCACGATCGACGCGAGCGACAGCGCCAGCAGCACCAGCCCGATCACCAGCACCTTCGCGTGCTCGTTGCGCAGATCGACGCGCCGGGCCAGCACGATGACCGCGCCGGCCAGCAGCGCGGCCAGCACCAGCGAACCGGCGAGCTGGTAGAACGGCAGCGCGAGCGCGCTCCAGCCGTCGCCGCCGGCCTCGTGCATCAGCCAGCCGCCGACGAAGCGCGACAGCAGCACGGCCAGGCAGGTGTTGACGCCGGACATCACGATCATCCGCTCGGTCACCTGTCCGGCCGCGCCGTACTCGGAGGCCACGCGCAGCAGCACCGCTGGCGACGTGGCCATCGCGATCGCGGCCAGCGGCACCGAGATGTGGCCGGGCGCGCCCAGCCAGTACAACACGCCGAGCACGGCGACGAAGGTCAGCAGCGATTCGAGCAGGCAATAGCCGAGCAGCCAGGGATTGCTGCGCAGCCAGCGCAGGCTGATGCGCGAACCCGCCTCGAACAGCAGCACGGCCAGCGCCAGGTCGAGCACGATCTGCGCGGCGGCGGGCAGCCTGGCATCGACCAGTCCCACGCCGAACGCACCCGCCGCCAGGCCCGTCGCCACGTATCCGGCCACTCGCGGCACGTGCAGATAGCGCAGGCCGAGTTCGCCGATCACGCCGGCGAGCACGAGACAGACGGAGACCCAGAAGACCGGGCCCGACGCGGGAGGCCATTGAATGTCGAAGACCTGGAATGTCTCCACGTCAGATTCCGATGAAGCGTTGTCGGTATGCATGGGGTCGGCGCAGAAGCTCATCCGTTACGAGGGCCGTCCGCCGCGATGGGCGGCGGCGCTCGGCGCGCGACCGGGGGGCAGGATACCATTGCACCTCATGGACCCTGACGAGGATGAACGGCCGAATCCGTCGGCCGTGCGGCTGGACCGCGTCGACAAGCGTTATGCGCGCGGCACGCTCGCGTTGTCGGGGCTGTCGCTCGCGATCCGGCAGTCCGAGTTCGTCTCGCTGCTCGGCCCGTCGGGCTGCGGCAAGAGCACGGTGCTGCGCCTGATCGCCGGCCTGACGTCGCCGTCGGCGGGCACGGTGACGGCGGCGGCGATCGATCCGCACGCGCCGGCCGCCGGGTCGGCCGCGGGGTCGGCGGATAACGCGGTCGACCGCATCGGTTTCGTGTTCCAGGAGCCCACGCTGATGCCGTGGGCCAGCGTGGCCGACAACGTCGCGCTGCCGCTGCGGCTGCAACGATGCGAGCGCGCGCAGGCACGGGCCCGCGTCGACGAAGCGCTGGCGCTGGTCGGCCTGTCGGGCTTCGCGCACGCGTATCCGCGCGAGCTGTCCGGCGGCATGCGCATGCGCGTGTCGCTGGCGCGGGCGATGATCACGCGCCCGCGTCTGCTGCTGCTCGACGAACCGTTCGCCGCGCTCGACGAGATCACGCGCGCCCGGCTCAATGACGACCTGCTCGCGCTGTGGGCCTCGCATCGGCTGACCGTCGTGTTCGTCACGCATAGCGTCTACGAATCAGTCTATCTGTCGAATCGTGTCATCGTGATGTCGGCCCGGCCCGGACGCGTGCATGCGGACCTGCGGATCGACGCCCCGACGCCGCGTACCGAGCTCTACCGCACGTCGGCCGAGTACGGGCGGCAGTGCCGGCAGGTGTCCGAGGCGCTGCGCGACGCGCAGCACGCGGAGCCGGCGCGGACATGACGGGCGGCACGCCGGGACCGGCGACGCGGATCGCGATCGCGCTGGCCGTCATCGCCGCCGCGCTGCTGGGCTGGGAAGCGCTGGTGCGCGGACTGGCGATTCCGCCGTACCTGCTGCCCGCGCCGAGCCGCGTCGCGCGCACGCTGGTCGAGGACTGGCCGACGCTGGCGCCGGCCTGGCGCTTCACGCTGATGCTCAGCTTCAGCGCGCTGGCGCTCGCGGCGGCCGGCGGCGTGCTGCTGGCCGTCGTGTTCGCCAGCTCGCGCTGGGTCGAGGCCGCGCTGTTCCCGTTCGCGGTGATCCTGCAGGTGACGCCGATCATCGCGATCGCGCCGCTGATCCTGATCTACGTCGACAGCACGTTCGCCGCGCTGCTGATCTGCGCGTGGATCGTCGCGTTCTTCCCGATCCTGTCGAACACGGTCATCGGCCTGCGCGCGATCGACCCGAACCTGCGCGACCTGTTCTCGCTGTACCGCGCCTCGCGCTGGCAGCGGCTGCGCCTGCTGCTGGCGCCCAG
Source organism: Burkholderiaceae bacterium (assembly GCA_047601745.1). Lineage (GTDB taxonomy): Bacteria > Pseudomonadota > Gammaproteobacteria > Burkholderiales > Burkholderiaceae_E > JAKPAM01. The sequence goes on from JASGIS010000001.1 coordinate 1,136,491, forward strand.
CGCGCTGCCTTATTTCCTGGCCGGACTGAAGATCGCCGGCGGCCTGTCGCTGATCGGCTCGGTGGCCGCCGAGTTCGTCGCCGGCTCGGCCGGCAAGGAGACGGGCCTGGCCTCGCGCGTGCTCGAGGCAAGCTTCCGCAGCGAGGTGCCGAGGATGTTCGCGGCGCTGTTCCTGATCTCGATCAGCGGCATCCTGATCTTCGCGCTGTTCGGCGGCCTGTCGCGCTGGCTGCTCGGACGCTGGCACGAGAGCGAGTTGCAAGGCTGAACCGCGGGCGTGGCACAATCGACCGGGCCCATCCCTGCCTCAGCCCGTCTGCCGATGAAGCCGTCCGCCACCGCACGTTCTCCGTCGTCCGTCCATCGCCCGCCGGCTCCACGCCCGACGACCGGGATGCCGCTCTCGTTGGCCGCGACATCGTTCCCGTCGACCCGGACGCCGCTCCCGCTGGCCGGCACACCGCTCCCGTCGACCCGGATGCCGCTCCCGCTGGCCGGGATGCCGCTCCCGTCGACCGATGCGCCACGCCGGCTCGCCGGGATTGCGCGCCTGGCCGCACGGCTGCTGGCGATGCTGCTGCTCGCCGGCTCGGGCGCGGCACTGGCCCAGGCCCAGCCCGCAACCCGGCCCCAGGCGCCCGACAAGGTCTCGTTCGGCACCAACTGGCGGGCGGAGGGCGGCCACGGCGGCTTCTACCAGGCGCTCGCCGACGGCACGTACAAGCAGTACGGACTGGACGTGACGATCGTGCAGGGCGGCCCGCAGGTGAACAACCGCCCGCTGCTGGCCGCCGGCAAACTCGACTTCCTGCTGGCCGGCAACCTGCTGCATTCGTTCGACAACGCGCGCAACGAGATCCCGACGATCGCGGTCGCCGCGTTCTTCCAGCGCGACCCGCAGATCCTGATGGCGCACGAGGGCGTCTACGCCGATTTCGCTGCGCTCAAGACCGCGCGCACGATCCTGATCGGCAAGGACGGCCAGTTCAGCTTCTGGCAATGGCTGAAGAGCGAGTACGGCTTTCGCGACGAGCAGCTTCGTCCGTACGCGTTCAACCTCGGGCCGTTCCTGAAGGACGACAAGCTGGTGCAGCAGGGCTATGCCAGTTCCGAACCGTACACGGCGATGTCGCAGGGAGCGCGGCCGCAGGTGTTCCTGCTGGCCGACTACGGCTGGAGCACGTACAGCACGACGATCGAGACCCGCGCCGAACTGATCCGCACCCGACCCGATGTCGTGCAGCGCTTCGTCGACGCGTCGATCATCGGCTGGGTCAACTTCCTGTACGGCGACCATCGGCCCGCGTACCAGTTGATCCGCCAGACCAACCCCGAAGTGACCGACGCGCTGCTCGACTACGAGCTGAAGGTGTTCCGCGAGCGCGGCATCGCCGATTCGGGCGACTCGCTGACGCGCGGCATCGGCGCGATCGACATGGCGCGCGTGCGCGGGTTCCTCGACAAGATGATCAAGGCCGGGCTGTACAAGCCCGGCGAGGTCGACGTCGACAAGGCGGTCACCGACCGCTTCGTCAATCAGGGCGTCGGCGTCGACCTGCGCAAGAAGCTGGCGCGCTGAGCCCGCTAACCTAGGAGACGGAAACACGATGGCCGAACGATCGATCGCCCCTGGCGCGCTGCACGACTGGACGGCGGCGCTATGGCGCTGCGCGGGCTCGAGCGAGGACGAAGCGAGGCAGACCGCCGATCATCTGGTCGGCGCCAACCTGGCCGGCCACGATTCGCACGGCGTCGGCATGGTGCCGCGCTACGTGCAGTCGTTCCTCAACGGCGAACTGCAATTGAATCAGCGCGTCGACGTCGTGATGGACAGCGGCACGATGCTGACCGTCGACGGCCGGCGCGGCATGGGCCAGGCGGTCACGCACCAGGCGATGGCGATCGCGATCGAGCGCGCGCGCCAGCACGGCGTCTGCGTGCTGGGGCTGCGCAACTCGCACCACCTGGGCCGAGTCGGCCACTGGGCCGAGCAGGCGATCGGCGCCGGGCTCGTCTCGATCCACTTCACCAACGTGGCCAGCAAGCCGGTGTCGGTGGCGCCGCACGGCGGGGCCGAGGCCCGCTTCATCACGAACCCGTTCACCGTCGGCATCCCGCGCGGCGAATCGCCGCCGATCCTGCTCGATTTCGCGACCAGCTCGATCGCGATGGGCAAGGTGCGCGTCGCGTTCAACAAGCGGACGCAGGTGCCGCCCGACTCGCTGCTCGACTCGGACGGGCAGGTCACGCGCGACCCGGCCGCGATGTTCGCGCCGGCCAGCGGCAAGACCGGCGCGCTGCTGCCGTTCGCCGGCCATAAGGGCTACGCGCTGGCGGTGGTCTGCGAACTGCTGGCCGCGGCATTGACCGGCGGCACCACCTGCCAGCCCGACAACCTGACGATGACTTACGGCGTGTGGAACAACATGCTGGCGATCGTGTTCGATCCGGCCCGGATCGGCTCGAACCAGGCATTCGAGCAGGAGGCGCGCAAGTTCGTCGAATGGGTGCAGTCGGCCCGCCGGCGCGAAGGTTTCGACGCGATCCTGATGCCCGGCGATCCGGAGCGCGCGAGCGCGAGCGAACGCGCCGCGGCGATCCCGATCGACGACGGCACGATGGCGCAGCTCGACGAGGCGGCCCAGGCGATCGCCGAACGGCTCGGCGACCGGCACGCGCCGCCGCCGGGCCCGTTGTCGGCGCGCTGCCTGCCGGCCGCCGCGCGGTCCTGACCCGGAGCGCGGCGCGGGAGAACGCATGCGAACCTTCGTCCTGAAACAGCGCGTGGATTTCGGCGACTGCGATCCGGCCGGCATCGTCTTCTATCCGAACTGCTATCGCTGGTTCGACCGCGCGACGCATCACCTGTTCGCCGCCTGCGGCTACACGTTCGGCCAGGTACGGCGCGATCTGGACCTGATCGCATGGCCGCTGGCCGACGCCGGCGCGCGGTTCCGGCTGCCGGTGACGGCCGGCGACGAGATCGAGATCCATTCGACGGTGACCGACATCAACGACAAGACGTTCCGCGTGCAGCACCGGATCCGGCGCGACGGCGAACTGATGGTCGACGGTTTCGAGGTCCGCTTCCTGGCACGGCAGATCGGCGACGAACCGGTGCGGCTGCAGACCGTGCCGATGCCCGAAGCGATGCGGGCCGGACTGCGATGAGCGATGCGCACACCACGCCCGGCGACGGGCAGGCGCTGGACCTGGTGATCTTCGGCGGCACCGGCGACCTGTCGATCCGCAAGCTGCAGCCGGCGCTGTACATGGCTTTCGTGCACGGCGGCCTGCCCGCCGACGTGCGGATCGTCGCGATCGGCCGGCGGCCGCTGGACACCGCCACTTATGTCGAGCAGGTGCTCGGCCAGTCGCGCGCGTTCATCAGCCCGTCCTCGCTGGACGACGAGGCGTGGCGACGCTTCGTCGCGCTGATCGACTACGTGGCGCTGGACGCCGGCCAGCCCGACGATTACCAGCGGCTGGGCCGCGCGCTGCGCACCGGCCACGCGCGCCAGGTGTATTACCTGGCGACCGCGCCGGACCTGTTCGTCGGCATCTGCGAGCAGCTCGCGCACGCCCGGCTGCTCGGCGCGCACTCGCGCGTCGTGCTCGAAAAACCGCTGGGCCACGACCTGGCGTCGGCGCGCGAGATCAATCGCCAGGTCGGCCGCCACTTCAGCGAATCGCAGATCTTCCGCATCGATCATTACCTGGGCAAGGAGACGGTGCAGAACCTGATGGTGCTGCGCTTCGGCAACGCGCTGTTCGAGCCGTTGTGGCGGGCGCCGCACATCCGCAGCGTGCAGATCACCGTGGCCGAGACCGTCGGCGTCGGCAGCCGCGCCGGCTTCTACGACCACACCGGCGCGCTGCGCGACATGGTGCAGAACCACCTGCTGCAACTGCTGTGCATCGTCGCGATGGAACCGCCGGTGTCGCTGGACCCGGACGCGGTGCGCGACGAAAAGCTCAAGGTGCTCAGGTCGCTGCGGCCGATGACGCCGGCCGACGTGCGCCGCGACGTCGTGCGCGGCCAGTACATCGAAGGCGCGATCGACGGCCAGGCCGTCGTCGGTTATCGGCAGGAGCCCGGCGTCGATCCCGGTTCGACGACCGAGACCTTCGTCGCGCTGCGCGCCTACGTCGACAACTGGCGCTGGGCCAACGTGCCGTTCTTCCTGCGCACCGGCAAGCGCCTGAACAAGCGCCGCTCGGAAATCGTCATCCATTTCACCGACCCGCCGTTCTCGATCTTTCCGGACGAGCAGCCGCGCGCCGTCAACCGCTTGATGATCCAGTTGCAGCCCGAAGAACTCGTGCGCTTGCAGATCCTGGCCAAGGAACCGGGCAGCGGCATGCAGCGCCGGCCGGTCAGCCTGGACCTTGACCTGCACGCGGCGTTCACCGAGCGCCGCGCCGAGGCGTACGAACGGCTGCTGATGGACGTCGTCAAGGGACGCCTGACGCACTTCATGCGCAACGACGAACTCGAAGCCGCCTGGGCCTGGATCGAACCGATCCTGCACTGCTGGAACGGACACGGCAGCCGGCCGTCCCCTTATTTCGCCGGTACCTGGGGCCCCAACCCGTCGTCGACGCTGTTGACCCGCGACGACCACGCGTGGTCGGAGGACCTGATCGAATGAGCGTCATCGAACACCACCTGCCCGACGACACGGCGCTGGCGCGCGCACTGGCCGACGACGTCGCGCGCCGGCTGCGCGACGCGATCGACGTCCGCGGCCGCGCGCTGCTGTGCGTGTCGGGCGGCCGCTCGCCGGTGCCGTTCTTCGAGGCGCTGCACGAACATGCGCTGGATTGGGCGCGCGTCACGGTGACGCTGGTCGACGAGCGCTGCGTGCCGCGCGCGCATCCGGACAGCAACGCCGGACTCGTGCACCGGCATCTGCTGACCGGACCGGCCGCGGCCGCGACCTGGATCGAACTCGTCGACGAAGCCGGCGGCGACGCCGACGCGCAGGCCGCGCGGGCGGCCGCCCGCGTGCGGCCGCTATGGCCGGCCGACGTCGTCGTGCTGGGGATGGGAGCGGACGGCCACACCGCGTCGATCTTTCCGCGCGTCGACGGCTTCGAGGCGCTGACCGGCGCCGACAACGACGCGCTGTACGCGGCCGTCACGCCCCTCGACGCCCCGCACCAACGGATCACGCTGACGCTGCGCGCGCTGCGGCAGGCGCGCCACCGGGCATTGCAGTTGAGCGGCGCCGACAAGCTGGCCGTCTACGCGCAGGCCCGGACCGGGCCGGATCCCGGGCACCCGATCTCGCTGGTGCTGGCCGGCGCGCCGACCGAGGTATGGATCGCCGATGGGGCAAAAATATAACGTTTTTCCATCGATCGGCCGATTTTCTATCAAAATGCAAGCGTCGATAACGAAATGACGCGCGATGGCCGAAACGCTATTGGGGTTCCACCGCCTGGCTGCCCGGCATGACATCGAGTTGGTGCAGCCGCTGTTCACCCGCAGCACCCTCGGCTCGACCCGTCGGACCGAGCGTACCGACGACCAGGAGCACCAAGTCTGGCCGGCAAGATACGCTCCGTTCGACGATTTTCGTGGTCATTTCGAGTTCGGACTCAAGAATGAGCGATTGAACTTCGAGTTCCTGTCTCGCCTTTTCGAACGGCTCGACCCGCGGGAAGTGACGGCCTGGGTACGGGACCAGCCGACCGGCACCTACGCTCGCCGTACCGGCTTTCTCTACGAATGGTTCACCGGGCGCCGACTCGACTTACCCGACACGGCATCGAACGTCGGCTATGTCGACGCCATCGATGCGAGTCGATATCTGGTTTGTCCTCGTCCCGAACGCATACGGCGTTGGCGAATCAACAACAATCTACCGGGATTGCCGCCCTTCTGCCCCCTCGTTCATCTGGGTCGCGAGACAGAGCGCGATTGGCTCTACGACGTGGCCGCGGGTGTGCGCAACCTCGACGACACCTATGGCCCCGAACTGCTGCTGCGCAGCGCAGCGTGGCTCACCTTCAAGGAATCGCGCGCCAGTTTCGCGATCGAGCACGAGGCCGACAAGCACGATCGCGTCAAGCGATTCGCGGCGGCCATCGGCGAGTTCAGCGGCCGCATGACCGATCCGATGGCCCCCGATAATCTGCTGCGACTGCAGCGGGCCGTTCTGGGCGATGCCGCACTGAGGCAGGGCGTGCGTCATTCGCCCGTCTTCGTCGGACAGAACACCCCCGGCACACCGATCGTCCACTACATCGCACCGCCCGAGGCATGGGTCGACGACATGCTCGATGCGCTGCGTGCCGTCGAGACCCGGACGCACGGGGCATCCACCGTCGCGCGCGCCGCCGCCGTGTCCTTCGCGTTCGTCTATCTCCACCCGCTGACCGACGGCAATGGGCGCATCCACCGCTTCCTGATCAATCATCTGCTGGCTGCCGACAAGGTCGTACCCGCCACCCTCGTCCTGCCCATCTCCGCGACGATCGCCGGCTCCGCCAAGGGCCGTGTCGAATATGACCGGGTTCTGGAAGTCTTTTCTCGGCCATTCATGCAGCGCTATGGAGACGCTTATCGGTTCGGCGCCGAACGCACGTGCCCCGACGGCGTCACCACCAACTTCACATTCCTGCGATCGGACGATGCCCGGCACGCCTGGCGCTACCCCGACTTGACCGCGCACGCCCGATACCTGAGTGCCGTTCTGCGTCAGACCGTCGAGCAGGAGATGACAGGCGAGGCGATGCTGCTTCGCCAACTCGACGACGCGCGCGCGGCGATCAAGCAGTGGGTCGAAATGCCCGATCCCGACGCCGATCGCATCATCCGCTCCCTCAAGGAGGCGAACTGGCGGGTCAGCAACAAACTGCGCAAGTCCATGCCTCGACTGTTCGATCCCGAAGGCGATCTGTACGAACGCCACCAACGCATCGTCGATGCCGTGCGTGCGGTGTTCGAAGACGACCGGGACGAACCCAGCGCCGACGACGGTCGGGTATAGTGCCGCTCAGGGAGGCCACGACCTCCGCCCATATCGGGAACGACCGCCGGGACGACCCGGCCCTCGACTTGAAAAAGGAGGGCCGGACATGGCCTGGATCACGTTGCTCATCGCCGGGGCGCTCGAAGTCGTCTGGGCGTTCACGATGAAACAATCGGCCGGATTCACCCGGCCGCTGCTCAGCGCCATCACGCTGGTCACGATGATCGGCAGCGTCGTGCTGTTGTCGATCTCGATGCGCACGCTGCCGCTGGGCACCGCCTACACGATCTGGACCGGCATCGGCGCCGTCGGCGCGTTCGTCGTCGGCATCCTCGCGCTCGGCGAGCAGGCGTCGCCGATGCGCATCGTCGCCGCGGTCCTGATCGTCAGCGGCCTGGTGCTGATGAAGCTGTCGTCGCCGGAGTGATGCCGCGTTGGCGTCTGCTGGGCGCCTATTACGCTGACACGTTAATCAAGCAACATAATGACGACCGAGTTTGCGATCGGCGTCCTGGCGCGTGAACGCCCACTGGATGGCCGTGCGCTCGGCATTTCGGTAAAGCTGCCAGGCGGCGACCTCGCGGACGAGGACATCGCGATCCCGGAAGCGGCGCGCCAGACACTGGCGGCTCAACCCGTTCCGTCCGTGCGCCTTTCCGCTGAAACGTCTCCCCGGTGCTGGCGTGCCTGCTCGGCCAGCAGCCCTCCGACCGCCATCCCGTAGTCGATCCGTTCGCCGGCCCAACGCGTGACGGCCGTGTTGGCATCGATCACCAGCCCGGCCCGGCGATGCCGCAGGACGATCTGTCGATCGTCACCGGTCATCGGCGCCGCCGGTTCGAACGGACGTCCGTGCGCGCCGCTGAACCGCAGCGCGCCGTCATTCAGCACGCGAACGTCGATCCGGCCCTCGTGAACCTGCCTGTGATGGAAGCGGCACAGCAGCACCAGGTTCGACAGCCGGGTCTCGCCGCCGTCGGCCCAGTGCCGGATGTGATGCCCATCCAGGAACCGCGTATGCGTGCAACCCGGGAAGCGGCAGCCGCTGTCGCGCGCCTGCAGCGCCCGGCGGATCGCCGGCGGAATGCTGCGCGTCTTGCGGCCCACGTCCAGTGGGCGGCCGAGGGCGTCTTCGACGATGCGCACGATGCTGGCGTCGCAGGCCAGGCGCCGCGCGGTCTGCACCGCCAGCGCCGGACCGTTCTCGAGTTCGCAGCGGCCGGGAGCCGGTTCGTCCGAGGGGTTGGCGTTCGAGGGGGCGGCGTTCGAGGGGGCGGCGTTCGAGGTCCCGGCGTCCGAGGTCCCGGCATTGCACCGCGTATCGGCCGCACGCAGGCTATCGACGTCGACGTGAACGATGATCTGCTGGCGTTCGCCGCCCGACAGCGCCTGATCGCCGTGGGCCAGCCAGGTTTCGGCGAACCGTGCCAACGCGTCGGCTCGGCGCTGAGTCAGCGTCGGCGCGGTTTCCGCTGAAACGTTTTGACCCTCCGCTGGAACGTCTTGACCTTCCGCCGGAACGTCTCGATCACGACGCGCGTCGCTCGCCCGTTCCAATGCCTTGACCAACAGCGCTCCGGTCTCGGCCGGTAAGCGCGCCTGCAGCACCAGCGAACCGTCCTGGTCATAGTGGTAGTGCAGGCCGCGGCTCGCGACCTGCCGTGCCTCCCGATCGAGCTCGACCGACTCCTGCGCTCGCCGGTAATGCCGCACGACCGTCTCGACATGATGGGCGGTGCCGTGCAGCGCGATCATCAGCAGCGTTTCTTCAGTGGCCGGGGTGGCTACCCGCGTGATCGCCCGGACTTTCGAGTAACTGAGCGCGCCGCGAGCCATCGCCGCCGAGACCTGCGGCAGTTGGGTCAGCGCCCGGGCGACGCGGACCTTCTCGCGCGCCGCCCCCATATCGAGGCCGCACTTCCAGCCCAGCCAGTGGGCGCAGGACTGCGTGGAGCCATCGGCCCAGCCTTCGCGGCGATCGAACTCGGCGATCAGCACCAGCCAGCGGTGGCTGGCGGCATTCAGGTGACCGGCGAGTTCGGTGATCTGCGCTTGGAGATCGGCGATCGGCAGGGCAGGTGGCGCGGACGGGTTTCGATCGCCGGTTTCGAGCGGATCGGCCATGGTTCGTCTCCCTCATCTATATATGTGATTATATACAGTATAAAGTCGCTTCGCTGCACGGACTCGAGGTAAGACCTGCATGGATCCAATGCGGGATGCCACGTTAGTTGGGTGTCGAGGTACCAGCCGGATTTCGCTTGCAATGAATAAAGACGTTATGTCGGACTCAATAGGACAAACGTCGGAGTTTCCATGCGCCGCACGACCCAACAGTTCAGCATCACTCTGCCCAATGACATGGCCGACGCCGTGCGCGCCAAGGTCGCCGCTGGTGAATGCGCCAGCGAGAGTGAGGTGCTGCGCGATGGGTTCCGCGCCCTGCTCGCCCGCGACCGGGCTGTCGATCAATGGCTGAGAACCGAAGTCGCCGCCAGCTATGACGAGCACAAAGCCAACCCGAGCAGCGCTGTGAGCGTCGACGACGTACGCGCCCGCTTGGCGGCCCGCCACCGAGCCACCACGACGAAGGCGTAGTGTCCCTGACGGTCGTATTCTCCCTGCGTGCGGAAGCCCTTCTGGCCGATCTCTACGACTACATCGCGGTCGAGGCAACGCCGGTCACGGCCGAGCGCTATACGACCGCGATCGTCGATTACTGCCTGAAGCTGGCCGCTTTCCCCGACCGCGCCCCTGCCCGCGACGATATCCGGCCGGGCTTGCGCGCCACCCGCTATCGCGGCCGGACCATCATCCCTACCTGGTCGACGAAGCCACCGACCGTGTGATTCAGCCAGCCAGCGCCGCCTCGATTTCGGCAAAAGTGCGCGGCAGGTCGAAACCGAGCACCGGCACGCCGAGCTGGCGGCCGATATGGGTGGCCGAGAACAGACCGCGCACGCGCGGCTGGCCGGTCGCGGGATCGGCATCCTCGATCAGGATGTGCTGGCGGCCGAGTTTCTTCAGCACCTCCAGCACGTCGGCGACGCGGGCGTTGAGGATTTCCTGGAGATACAGCGTGTCGATGGTGCCGATCGGCGTCATCAGGTCGCCGACCGTCAGCTCGTCATGCCTGGACGAGCGCGAGCGGGCGATCTGCATCGGCTTCTCACCGAGGATGTCATGCGCGGTGATGAGGCCGGCCACTCGTTCCTGGCTGTCGAGCACCATCAGCAGGCGGACGCCGCGCGAAACCATGCGGGTGTTGGCCTCGCTGATCCGGTCATCGGTGTCGATGGTGACGGCGCTGACGCGGGTGAAGTCGGTCATCGCTTCGACCGCAGGCGAGTCCGCGCCGATCAGGTTGAAGCCGGAAACGCATAGCGACGCGTTCGGGGACAGCTTGTGCGCCTGTACGTGAGTCTGCAAAGTCATTGATGTCCTCCTTCAGCGGATCATGAGGTTGTCCATTCGCAGGCACGAGGGCCGCCGACCACTGTAGCACCGCAGGTTTTCTGCCGGGCAAGAGTTTCCGACGGGCATTTCGTGAATGCCGAAAGCGTCATTCTTGGCCCGGACGTCTTTCATGGCCCGGACACCCGGGCCGCCGCTCACTTGCTGCGTCTGACCATCGCCAGGATGGTTTCCATCAGTTCGTCCCGGGCCTGTCCTTCGCCGAGGTCGCCGGCGACGGCTGCATTCGACAGCGCATCGGCCGCGCCCAGCATCGCCCACAGGCTGGCCAGCGAGAGGCCTGACGGCCCGGCGAAGGGCGCGAGGATCTTCCGGCACTTCTCGATGAAGGCTTGCTGGTACTGCCGCTTCACCGCAGTCAGCTCCGGCGACCCGTCGAGCGCGGCGAGAACCCCCGGAATCTCGCGCCCCTGCGTCAGGACGCACTCGACGTAGCTGGATGCGATGACGCGAGCCATGTCCTTCAACCTGGGCTTGCTGGCAGCGATCGCCGCATCGAGGAGCACGGTCTGGCGGGCATCGAAATCCTGATAGAGCGCCACCAGCAGCCCATTGCGCGTGCCGAAGTGGTCGTAGGCCACGGGCTTGGTGACGCCCGCTTCCGCGGCCAGCCGGCCCAGCGTCAGCGCATCCGTGCCTTCATCGCTGATCAGTCTCCAGGACACGTCCAGCAGTTGGCGCAACCGTTCGTCTCTGGACAGGCGGCGATGCGAGGGCGCCGTGGAAGCGTGCTGCGCCGCGCCGGACGAGCGGGCTTTCATGACTCGACCGCCTCCTCCTGCCTGACGGCATGGGAGGCGAACATCCTGCCGCCGATCGCTCGCGCGGTATCCAGGTGCGCGGAAGGGAATCCGGCATCCGACGGGAGCAGCAGTTCCGACGTCACGACATGCGCACCACAGTAGTCGAAGATGCCGTGATCGATCTGTGTCTTCATCGCGCCGAAGTAGCCATGCCGGGCATACATCCGCTGGTCGGCACCACCCAACGCGATCAGATGCACCTGAAGGCGTTGCATCTTCTTGACCAGCTTTCCGCTTGCATCGTCCTCGAAGGCCCAACCCTGGGTGAACACCCGGTCGATCCATCCCTTGAGCAATCCGGGGAAAGACCACCAATACACCGGATAGACCAGCACCAGAGCGTCCGCGCGGTCGATCCGCTGGTGTTCCGCAGCGACCTCGGCCAACGGCTGCGCCTGCTTCAGAGCCAGGGCCACGTCGGCCCGGGTGAACCTCGGGTCGAAACCTTCCGCAGCCAGATCGGCGATCTCGAAAGAGTGCTGGGGGCCGGATGCGGCAATACCTTCCGCTACCCGGGCGGCAACAGCGTGGGTCAGCGATGCCTGATCGGGGTGCGCGACGACGATGAGGGCATGCATGGTTCATCTACTCCATCGGAAAACCAACTTACCAATAGTAACTTACTTTTGGTAAGTTGCGCTGTTACCGGCGCATCCCGTGCAGCCGCTGGTCGAGCCGCTGCACAGCTTCATGGCTCATCTGGAAGCCGACTTTTGGCGGCCTGCCGTTGTCGGCCCGCCAGTATCGATCAACCCGCGCTGCAGGCGCTCGCCGACGGCATACCGGAATCTGCATTCGTGCGATCCATACCGGGCCGCGGGCCGCTGCTCGTGGAACTCCCGGCTGATGGCCGAGGGCGCGGCTGTAGGCCGACTATGGGGCGCGCCTGCGGGGCGGGACTCGAGACGGGTGTCGGGTCAGAAGATCGCGCCCTGAACGATGCCAGGCGTCGGCCGACTGCGCGATCAACGCGTGCAGCGCCGCGGCCGCGGGGGACAGCGCCGCCTGCCGCCGCCGGATCAGCACCAGCTCGCGCTTGACGGGAGGGTCGACGAGCTCGACGACCCTGAGTCTCGCATGGCTGTCGGGATAGACGGCCAGCGCCGGCACGATCGAGGCGGCCACGCCCTGGGCGACCAGGCCCAGGGCCGTCGCACTGCGCTGCACGCGGTACTGCGCGCGTAGCACCAGGCCCTGGTCCGCCATCGCCCCCTCGAGCACCGAACGATTGCCGCTGATCTCGCCGGCCAGGATCAGCGGATGGGGCTCGAGCCGGCGCCAGGCCACCCGCCGCCGGCTCGCCAGCGGATGATCGTCGCGGCAGACCAGCACGAAGCGATCGTGCAGCAGGTGTTCGCTGATGATCTCCGGATCGCGCACCTGGGTGATGGCGATGCCGAACTCGACCTCATGGCGGAGCACCGATTCGATCACGCCGCTGGAGGCGTGATCGAGGATGTTGATCCGGTTGCCGGGATGCAGCGCCGAATAGGCCTGGATCACGCGCGGCAGGAAGCACACGCCGGCCGTCGGCACGCAGGCGATCGAGACCTCCCCGCGCTGGGCCTTGCCGGTCTCGCGCAGATCGGTGAGCGCCCCGGCCAGTTCGGTGACCAGCCGGCGCGCCTGCGGCAGGAACTCGCGACCGATCGTGGTCAAGGCGACGGTCCGGGTAGTGCGCTCGACCAACTGCACCCCCACGAAAGCCTCCAGATTCTGCAGACGGCGGGTCAGTGCGGTCTGGGTGATGGCCAGCGCATCGGCCGCGCCGCCGAAGCTGCCCGCTTCGGCGATCGCCAGGAAGGCCTGCAAACCGAGAATGTCGATCTTCATGCAAGCAATGCATCAATAGGCGAAATCAATTCATTTTACATGCGGATAGGCTGCGCCCAGACTACGAAAAGCTCCGCACCACGAACACCAGCCCCTAAGACCGCGACCATGGCCGAACCCGCCGCGCACCCGCCCCCTCCGGCTCCTCTCCCCTCTTCCCCGTCGGACACGGGCGAATCCGGTCGAACCCCGATCCGGATCAGTCCCGCGCGGCTGTTCGTGGTATTCAGCGGCATCGCGCTGTCCGGCTTCGGCGGCGTGCTGCCGTTCGCTTACCGGTCTCTGGTCGAGAAGCTCCGCTGGCTGAGCGATCAGGAGTTCAGCGAGCACCTGGCGCTCGGCCAGATCCTGCCGGGACCGACCATCTGCAACATGGCCGTGCTGATCGGCTGGGAGCGCGCCGGACTGATGGGCGCGGGCGCGGCGAGCCTGGGCATGCTGCTCGGCCCGATGCTGCTGGTCATCGCGCTGGGCCTGGCCTATGCCCATTATTCGAGCCATCCGGTGGTGGCCCACGCGCTCAACGGCATGGCCGCCAGCGCGGCCGGCCTGATCCTGGCCACCGCGCTGAAGATGGCCATCGGTCTGCTCCGCGCCGACGCGCGCCGCGCCCGCGTCGTGCTGCTGAGCGCGTTCGGCCTCGCCGCCTTCATCGGCGTGGCCGTGCTGCGCTGGCCGCTGATCGTCGTCGCGCTGGTTCTCGCCCCGCTGTCCATCCTCGCGTTTCGCGCACTAAGGAGGCCGGCGTGACCGGGCTCGACGACGGCGAGGTCTCGCTGACCAGCCTGCTGCTGTATTTCGCCGTCATGTCGCTGACCGCGGTCGGCGGTGGCGTGCTGATGATCGCGCCCGACATCGAGCGCTACATCGTCGAAGGCCATCACTGGATCACCAGCCAGCAATTCGTGGCGGCTTATACCATCGCCCAGGCCTCACCGGGCCCGAACCTGCTGTTCGTGAGCCTGATCGGCCTGCAGGTGGCCGGCGTGGTCGGCGCGGTGGCTTCGACCATCGCTGTCGCGCTGCCGACCTTCCTGCTGTCGCTGGCGGTCGCGCGCTTCATGCCGCACGGCCAGCCAGGCCCCGTGGGCCAGGCGATCCGCAACGGTCTCGTGCCGATATCGGTCGGCCTGCTCGCAGCGGCCGGTTTCGTGCTGGCGCGCAACGCCGATCACGGCTGGATCACGACGGTGCTGACCATCGCCAGCACGCTGGCCTGCTGGCGCACGCGGATCAATCCGTTCTGGCTGATCGCGGCCGGCGCCGGCATCGGCATCGCGCTGCAACTGTAGGCCCGATGTCCAGACCGAGCCCCGGAACCCGGTCTGCAGCCTGGCATTGAACGCGTCCTGCACCGGTCGCACCATTCGCAACATCTTCGCCGGCCTTCGAGTCGTCTTAGAATGCGAATGGTTTTCAATCTCAGCGGCGATCGCATGCGGGCATACGGTGAACTCCACGAATACTCGGGCGACGCGGCATCGCCGAGGCGCGAAGCCTTGGACGAGCTGCTCGCCAGCTACGCCGATCTGTGCCGCTATCTGCAAAGCCGCCTGCGCAATTCCGCGGACGCCTACGACATCGCGCAATCCAGCTTCGCGCAGGCCTATGCCCATGCGTTGGAACATCCGGTGGCCAACGCACGGGCGCTGCTTTTCCAAGCCGCGCGCAACCTATGGATAGACGGTCTGCGGCGTCGGCGCAGCGAATCGACCCTCGATGCCTGGCTGGCCACCCGGGATGACGCGGCGCCCAGCGCCGAACGCATCGTCGTCGCACGGCAGCAACTGGCGCGCGTGATCGCACGCATCGAACGCATGCCGCGCCTGCGCCGCGATGTCTTCGCCCGCGTCCGCCTGCACGGCCATACGCATGCCGAAGTGGGTGCCGCCCTCGGGTTGTCGCAGCGGGCGGTGGAGCAGCATGTGGCCCGCGCCGTGTTCGACTTGTCCGAACTCGCCGTGAACTACCGCTCCGGCCTTGCATGAAGCAGTCCGCGCCCGAGCCACGCCGCGTGCAGCACGCGCTCGCCTATCTGGCCGCATTGCACGGTGGCGACGAGGCCCGCGCGGCCAGGGCAGCGGCCCTTGCCGCGCGCTGGCGCGCACGTTCGTCCGCCAACGAAGCCGCCTGGCAGGCGGCCCAGGCGCGCTGGCAGGCCGTGGCCGGGCTGGCGCCGCAACTGCACGCCGAGGTGCGGCCGGACGAAACCCTGCCCGCCCGGCGCGCGGCGCGGCGTCGATGGCTGCGCCGCACGGGCGGCGGCGCCGGACTGCTCGGCGTCGCCGCGCTCTCCGGCTGGCTGGGCCTGCGCCACTGGAACGACACGCCCGTTTACGAGGGCGACTGGTCCACGCCGCCGCGTCAGCAGTTGTCGCGCATCCCCCTGCCCGACGGCAGCGTGCTCGCCCTGGCCGCCGACGGTGCGCTGCGCGCCACCTTCTGGCGCCGGCGGCGCGAGGCCGCGCTGGTACGCGGGCATGCGTACTTCGACGTGGCTGCCGACGCGCAACGTCCGTGGACGGTGCATACCCGGCTGGGCCGCGTGCACGTGCTGGGCACCGCCTTCGGCATCAGCGATCGCGGCGGCGACATCCACGTCAGCGTGGCGCACGGCCTGGTGCGCGTCAGCGCTGCCGGCGGCGCCAGCCGCGATCTGGCGGCGGGCCAGCGCATCACCCTGCGCGAAGGCCACGCCGGCGAAGCGCCCGCTCTCGGCGAGGTGCAGACGCTGTCCGCCGCCACGGCGCAGGACGTGGCCGCCTGGCGCGACGGCTGGTGGCGCTTCACCGGCGCATCGCTGGCCGAAGTGGCGGCCGAATTCAACGCCTACAGTACGCGTCCCCTGCGCATCGCGCCCGGCGCGGCCGCGCTCGCCCTGACCGGCAGCTTCCCGATCCAGCGCCCGCAACTGCTGCTGGACGCGCTGCCCCGCGCGCTGCCGGTGCGCGTGCGGCCCGAGGGCGAGGGCTGGTGGGTGGAGCCGGTACGCTAGACCGGTCAAGAAAAAAACTGTGGGGTAAACGCCGTTTCGTTCGTCTTCCCGGGTGATTTCTTCCCATGCACAGGAAACACACCCGCCATGCGTGCCACCACACCCCGCGCCGACCGATCTCCATTCCCTCTTCGTGGCGAAGCCGTACTGGCCTGTCTGCTGGCGCTTGGCGCCGCTGCGGCCACGGGCGTGCTGCCCGGCGCCGCCGCCGTCGCGCACGCGCAAGACCAGGCTGCCGACATCGACCTGCCGGCCCAGCCGCTCGAAGCCGCGCTGCACGCGCTCTCGCGCCAGACCGGCGCGGCCATCGCCGTGGATGCCGCGCTGGCTGCGGGCAAACAGGCGCCGGCCCTGCGGGGCCGCTACACGCCGCGCGAGGCGCTCGATCGGCTGTTGGCCGGATCGGGACTGGTAGCGGTGACGCAGGGCGGGGCATTCGTGCTGCGCCCCGCGCCGGCACCGGATGCGGCGGAAGCCAACACGCTTCAGGAGGTGACGGTGACCGCCCCGGCCGTGCGTGCAGGCGATCTGCCCGAGGCCTACGCGGGCGGGCAGGTGGCACGCGGCGGACGCGTCGGCATGCTGGGCAACCAGGACGTGATGGACACGCCGTTCAATCAGTCGATCTACACCTCAGAGCTGATCCGGAACCAGCAGGCGGTCACGGTAGGGGACGTGCTCGACAACGATCCTGCGGTCCGTCGGGACGCGCCGCCGAGCGGCACCTACGAGTTCTTCAACATCCGCGGCTTCAGCGTCACCACCGGCGACATGATGTTCAACGGGCTCTACGGCATGCTGCCCTACTACAGCGTGGTGCCGGTGGAATTCATCGAACGCGTGGAAGTCCTGAAGGGGCCCAGCGCCCTGCTTGGCGGAATGTCACCCAATGGCGCCGTGGGCGGCGCCATCAACATCGTGCCCAAGCGGGCCGCCGACGAGCCGCTGACGCGCCTGACGCTGGGCGTGGAATCCAGATCGCTCTGGCGGGGGCACGTGGACGTCGGGCGCCGTTTCGGCACCGATGGCGAATGGGGCGTCCGCTTCAACGGCAGCTACAAGAGCGGCGACTCGTATGTCGACGGCCAATCCAGGAAAGGCGATGTCGGCGCCCTGGCGCTGGATTATCGGGGCGAGCGGCTGCGCGTGGCGCTGGATGTCTTTCGCCTGCACAACGAAGTGCGAGGCGGGGAATCGGTGGTCGCCTATGCGGGCAACGGCTTGCCGCGGGCTCCCGACGGCCACACCAACATCGTGCCGGGCCTGTATTTCCCCGCGACCACGGAGGGCGTGCTGCTCAGCGGCGAACTCGACATCAACGAGCACCTGACCGCGTTCGCCAAGATCGGCACCCGGCGCTATGAGCAGAAAGGCGGGCAGCAGATTTCCGCCGTCTCGGACCTCGATGCCCTGGGCAACGGAACCCTGGCGCTCTGGAGCTGGGCTCAGAATCACCACAGCGTGACGGGCGAGGCGGGCATCCGGGCGTCCTTCCGGACCGGGCCGCTCAAGCATGCGCTCGTCATCAGCGGCTCCCGGCTGGATAGCGAGAACCGGGAGTCCCGCTATCTGATCCGGCAATCCACCAACATCTATTCCCCCGCGGCCATCGCGCAGTGGCCTGCGGAGCCCGGCAACCTGGTGAAGACTTCCGACGGCACGCTGAGCGGCCTGGCGATTGCGGACACGATGAGTTTTGCCGAGGACCGCGTGCTGCTGACGCTGGGTATCCGCCGGCAAACGGTCAAGGCCGATTCGTTCAATCTGACCAGCGGCCTGCTCACGGCCAGCTATGACCAGCACGCCTGGACACCGATGGCGGGGATCGTGTTCAAGGCCAGGGGCAACCTCTCGCTCTACGCCAACGCGATCGAAGGCCTTTCGCAGGGCACGATCGTCGGGTCGACCTACCAGAACGCGGGGGAGGTGTTCCCGCCGTACAAGACCAAGCAACTCGAGGTCGGGGCGAAGCTGGAGACCGGCGGAATCGTCAATACGCTGAGCGTCTTCCAGATCAGGAAGCCGAGCACCACGGTGGATGACAGCACCACGCCGCTGCCCACGTTGCGATTGAATGGCGAGCAACGCAACCGGGGCATCGAATGGGCGATCTTCGGCGAAGTGTCTCCTTCGGTCAGGCTGCTGGGCGGCGTGACCTACACGCAGCCGGAGCTCACCAGGACACAAGGAGGGATGCAGGACGGCAACCATGCGGCCGGCGCCGCCCCATGGACGGCAAACCTCGGCGCCGAATGGGATCTGCCCGGGGTTCCCGGCCTGACCCTGAGCGGCCGCGCGCTCTACACCGGCGCCCAGTATGCGAACAACGCGAACACGTTCAAGCTGTCGAGCTGGACGCGCGTGGACATCGGCGCCCGCTACGCCACGAAGATCGGAAACCGTGCCACGGTCTTTCGCGCAGGCATCAGCAACCTGTTCGACAGGAACTACTGGCTGAGCACGCGCAGCTACGGCGCGTTTTCACTGGCAGCGCCCCGGACATTCCAGGTCTCGGCCACGATCGACTTCTGAGTGCGTCCTGCGCGTTCCGTGCCGCCTCTTCTTCATGGCTTCGATGGCGGCCCGCGGCGCTATTGCGGCTCGACCCCCGCCACGTCGGCCAGGCGCTTCCACTCCTTCTGGTCCTCGGCGATCGTCCTGGCCAGTTCCGGCCCCGCGGCAGGATAAGCGATCGTGCCCCGGCTCGCGTAGTGCTCGGTCGCCAGCGGCGATTCCACGAACGCCAACGCCGCGCGCGAGAGCTTGTCGACGATCTGCGCAGGCGTACCGGCGGGAGCGAACAACCCGGTCCAGCTCATCAGCGTGACGCCCGGCACGCCGGCCTCGGCCAGCGTGGGCACGTCGGCAATCGCCGGGACCCTCGTCGGCCCGACGACCGCCAGTCCCCGCGCCCGGCCGGACTGGATCAGCGGCGTCGCCGTCGAGACCTCGAGCACGGTGTAGTCGAGCACGCCGCCGAACAGGTCCTGCACCACGTTCGCGGTGGCCTTGTAAGGCACCTCCTGGACCTTGACCTTGGCGGCCTCGTGGACCGCGGCCAGGAACAGCCGGTAGCCGGAAGTTCCATAACCCGCATTGAGCGTACCCGGCTTCGCGCGGGCGGCGGCCATCAGTTCGTCCAGGCTGCGGTGCGGCGAAGTCGCCGAAACGATCAGCACGTTCGGGATCGCGTTCAGGCGCGCCACCGGCACGAAATCCCGTTCCGGCACGTACGGCAGGTTCTTGTACAGCGCCGGATTGGCCGCCATCGTGCTGGATACGCCGTACAGGATCGTATAGCCGTCCGGCGCGGACTTCGCCACGTGGTCGGCTGCGACGATCGTATTGGCGCCCGGCCGGTTCTCCACGACGAAGCTCTGGCCGAGCGCCTGGCTCAGGTAGGTGGCGAGCCGTCGGCTGTAGTCGTCGACGCCGGTGCCTGCGCTGGTCACCGAAACCAGGCGTACGGGCCGTTCCGGATAGCCTTGCGCCGCCGCCGACGCGGCCGCCAGCAAGCCTGCGCATAAGCCCGCGAACATCGTCAGGCGCCTGGCGCGCCGCGAAATGAAGCTCGCCATCGGTCGTCTCCTCTTGTCGTCATGTCGAGGCGGCACGCTCGTACGGCAGCATGCCGGCCGTCCGGTGCACGATGCGGCCGTTCCGGCCGACGCCGCGCTTACCGGCGTGCCGGACGGACTGCCTCAGCCTCGGCCGTACAGCGTCACGACGCAAGCGCCGCCCAGCCCCAGGTTGTGCTGCAGCGCCAGTTGCACGCCCTCGACCTGGCGTTTGTCGGCGGTACCGCGCAGTTGATTGGTCAGCTCGTAGCACTGCGCCAGCCCGGTGGCGCCCAGCGGATGGCCCTTGGACAGCAGCCCGCCCGACGGGTTCGTGACCACCTGTCCGCCGTAGGTGTTGTCGCCGTCCGCCACGAACTTCTCGCCCTCGCCCTCCGGGCAAAGACCCAGCGCCTCGTAACTGAGCAGCTCGTTCTGCGCGAAGCAGTCGTGCAGTTCGCAAACGCGGATGTCCTTCGGATCGACGCCGGACTTCTCGTAGACCTTCTGCGCGGCCGCCCGAGCCATCGGGAATCCCGCGTAGCTGATCAGCGAGGGCGGATCGAAGGATTCGACCGGATCGGTGGTCATCGCCTGGGCCAGGATCTGCACGTCGGTGCGCAGCCCGTGCTTCTTGGCGAAGCGTTCCGAGACGATGATCGCCGCCGCCGCGCCGCAGGTCGGCGGACAGGCCATCAGGCGCGTCATCACGCCGGGCCACATCACCTTGTCGTTCATCACGTCCTCGGTGGTGACCACGTTCCTGAAGATCGCCAGCGGGTTGTTCGCGGCATGGCGGCTGGCCTTGGCCCGGATCGCGGCGAAGGTCTCCATCCGGGTGCCGTACTTCTGCATGTGCTCGCGCCCGGCGCCGCCGAACGTGCGCAGCGCTTGCGGCAGATCCGGAACGTCGGCGGTCAGCTCGAGCATGATCGGCTGGAAGCGGGCGCGGGTGCGCGGCCGGTCGTCCCAGTGCGACTTCAGCGCACCGGCCTGCATCTGCTCGAAGCCCAGCGCCAGCGCGCAATCGACGTCACCCAGCGCCACCGCCTGGCGCGCCAGGTACAGCGCGGTGGAACCGGTCGAGCAGTTGTTGTTGACGTTGACGATCGGAATCCCGGTCAGGCCGACCTCGTACAGCGCGGTCTGTCCGCTGGTGGAATCGCCGTATACGTAGCCGACATAAGCCTGCTGCACCTGCTCGTAGCCGATGCCGGCGTCGGCCAGCGCACGGCGCACCGCATCCGCGCCCATGTCGGTGTAGCTCGGGCTGGCGCCCGGCTTGGAAAACGGGATCATGCCGACGCCGCCGACGATGACTTTCTCGCTCATGCTGGTCTCCTGAATTCGATGGTTCATTGAAACAACCGGGATTGCGCGCTCACGGCTTGCGAGCGATCGGTCGCTCGGCACCTCGCCGGCAACGCCGACGAGGTGCCGCCCGGTAGTCGGTGAAGATACGTGCGATCGGGTATTCGAGCACGAATCCGTATCCGGCGTGCAGTCGAACCATCGGCGAGCTCGAACGTCGTGTTCGGGAAGCCCCGCACCGTCCCCGGCTGTTTGCCTGCGATGTCAGCGCAAGCCGTACAGCAGCAGGAACTGCGCATCGCCGAGGGCGCTCACGAGGCCCAGGCCATCGCGGTCGATCGGGGCGCTGTCACCGGCTTCGAGCACGATGTCGCGCGGGTCGTTGTCCTGCGTCAGCCACAGAGCGCCGCTCAGGCACTGGACTCGCAGACCCTTGCCGGCTTCGATTCGATACGCATCGCCGTGGCGCAGACCAATGGCGGGAAGCCTCAGATCGGTATTCATCACTGCTCCTTTGCATGCAGAATGTGCATCCGTTTCCCTGTGCCCGGCGCGACTTTCGCGCCGAATGGAACCAAGTCTGTTCCGACGGAAAGGGCGCTTCAAACGGTATGTTCGAATGGCTTGCATGCAAAAACGGAATGTGAAATCCGATGCGCCGCCGCAACTACGACCTGCCGCCGCTGGACCAGCTCGAAGCCTTCGAAGCCGCCGCGCGGCACCTGAGCTTCACCAAGGCCGCCGATGAGCTGGCACTGACGCAATCGGCGGTGAGCCGCCAGATCGCAGCGCTCGAAGCCTACTTCGGCGTTCCGCTGTTCCAGCGCCTGCACCGCGCGCTGCGCCTCAGCGACGAAGGCCTGCAGTTGCAGCGCACCGTGGTCGACGTGCTGCAGCGCTTGCATCAGGCCAGTGCCGCGCTGCGCGGCGAGCGGCGGCTGAAAACCGTGGTCGTGACCACGACCCCGGGCTTCGCCGGGTTGTGGCTGATTCCGCGGCTGACCGGTTTCACCGCATCGCACCCGGATGTCGACGTGCGTATTTCCGCCAGTTATGGCGTGCTCAACCTCGACCGGGACGGCGTCGACGTGGCGATCCGCTACCACACCGAGCAAGGTGCAGGCAGCGAGGCGCTGCGCCTGTTCGGCGAGGTGGCGATGCCGGTATGTGCGCCGCGCCTGCGGCGCGACCCGGTGCGGCCGTTGAAGCGACCCGAGGACCTGCGCCATCATTGCCTGCTGCACCTGGACAGCGGCCCGGGCTCGCACCTGCTGGAATGGCCGCCCTGGCTGCGCGCGATGAAGCTCGATGACCTGAAGCCGGCGAGCGTACTGCACTTCTCCATGTACGATCAGTTGATCCAGGCCGCGGTCAACGGGCAAGGCGTGGCGCTGGGGCGGTTGCCGCTGGTCAACGACCTGATCGCCCGGCGCAAGTTGGTCGTGCCCTTCAGCGCGAGCGTCGTCTCGCCGCGCAGCTACTTCGTGCTCCGGTCACAGGCCTCGCATCACAAGGCCGAGGTACGCGAGTTCCTGTCCTGGCTAATGGCCGAGGGCGCGGCCGCTGGCTGATATCCTCGCCTGCCTCGATTCCATTCCCAGCCGCGATCTCCGGGAGAACCACTCTTGAATGCTCGAATCGCTCCGTTGTCGGCGCAGCCGCATCCGGCAAGCCGCCTTCCCGCCGGCAATCGTCGCAAACTTCGCTGGCCGGCCCTCCTGTTGAGCGTCTGCATGGGCGCGGGCGCCGCCTCTGCCGCCATCGCGCAAAGCTTCGATCCGGCCAAGATCAACGATCATCCCGTCGTCTCGCGCTTCCAGGGATCGACGCCGATCGGCTACACGCAGGTGGATTTCGACGAGATGTCGCTGCCGCTCGGGCCGCTGTCCGCCGATAAGAGCCGCTTCGAGAAGGCGCGCACCGTCCAGGGCAAGGTGACGCGTATCGCCTACGTCGGCCCGGAAAACAAGTCCGGAATCGAGATCTACCGCAACTACAAGGATGCGCTCGCCAAAGCAGGCTTTCGCATCGATTTCGAGTGCGCGGCGCAGTCCTGCGGCGATGGCTTCGAAGCCGCGGTCCAGCTTCTCACCGCCCGACCACAGGTCCAGGGAGAGGGCAGCAAGCTGATCAACACGCTGCAGGCCACCAACGGCGACGTGCGCGTGCTGACCGCGCATCTGGATCGGCCGACGGGCCCGGTGGACCTGACGCTGCTGGTGTCCAAGGACGATACGCGCGCGCCCGGAACCCTGCTCAGCATCGTCGAAGGCAAGGCGATGGACCAGGGACAGGTCAAGGTCGATGCGAAGGCGATGGCATCGGGCCTGGGTGCGGCCGGCCATATCGCGTTGTACGGCATCCAGTTCAAGAGCGACAGTGCCGAGCTCACGCCGGCTTCGGACGAGACGCTCGCGCAGATGGCCGCGTTGCTGAAGGACAAGCCCGACCTGAAGGTCTACATCGTCGGCCACACGGACAACACCGGCGCCGTCGCGCACAACCTCAGCCTGTCACAGCAGCGTGCCGAAAGCGTGGTCAAGGCGCTGAGCGGCCGCTACGGCATCGCTGCGGCGCGACTGGCCGCCAAGGGCGTCGCCTCGTATGCGCCGGTGGCCAGCAATGCGGACGAGGCGGGACGGGCGAAGAACCGTCGGGTGGAGCTGGTCGCTCAGTAGACCAGGCGACGTGAAAAGAATGGACGGAAGGATGGACGGCACCGCGAGCCTTGTCGGCGACAATGCCGAGTCCACCCCCATCCAAACCACCGTCGCAAGAGGAGTGAGCATCTTGAAAAAGCTGTCGATTCTCGCGTTGTCCGCCGTCTGTTGCCTGACTGCCGTCGATAGTGCATCGGCCGCGTGGCCGGACAAGCCGATCCGCATCATCGTACCGGCGGCGCCCGGCGGGACCACCGACGTCGCCGCGCGGGTGCTGGCGGAAAAGATGGGGCCGGTGCTCGGCACCAACGTGGTGGTCGAGAACAAGGCCGGCGCCGGCGGCGTCATCGGTGCCGAGGCGCTGGTGCGTTCGGCGCCGGACGGCTACACGCTGATGATGGGCAACATCGGGCCGAACGCGATCCTCTACAGCCTGTCGAAGAAACTGCCGTACAAGCCCGAGGATTTCGCGCCGATCACGATGGTGATCTCCAATCCGAACGTGCTGGTCGTCAATGCGGATTCGCCGTACAAGTCGGTCGCCGACCTGGTCGCGGCGATCCGCAAGGACCCGAACGGCAACTTTTCGTTCGGATCGTCCGGCCCCGGGCAGTCGCCGCACATGACGGCCGAGATGTTCACCCAGCGCGCCGGCATCAAGCTGCCGCACATTCCGTACAAGGGCGCGGGGCCGGCGGTGACGGCGCTGATGGGCAAGGAGTTCACGTTCATGACGGACAACCTGCCCAGTTCGATTCCGCACATCCGTTCGGGCAGGTTCCGTGCGCTCGCGGTGACCAGCGCCCAGCGCGCGCCGGAACTGCCCGACGTGCCGACGATGGCGGAGGCCGGCGTGCCCAACATGGTGGTCACCGCGTGGTTCGGCCTGTTCGCACCCGCCGGCACGCCGCAGCCGGTGCTCGAGCGGCTTCAGCAGGCGGCCAGCACGATCCTGCAGACGCCGGAGATCCGCAAGCGCTTCGCCGAGATGGGTGGGCAGGCGGGCGGCAACAGCTCGGCGGAGTTCGCCGCGTTCGTCAAGCAGCAGCAGGCCGACTGGAAGGAGATCGTGGAGACCGCCAAGCTGTCGATCGACTGAGTATCGACGGAACTCGCCGAGGCGGATTGGCGCTTCGAACAGTCGGACCCGGCAGTCGCGGCATCGGCAGCAACCAGGAGCGAGGTTAATGGGCGCGTTCGAATACGTCACGGCGGGCGATCTGGATTTCGCCTGCCGGCTCCACGGAGATCCGGCATCGACCCGGACGGTCGTGCTGCTGCACGGCTTTCCCTACGATGTCCACGCCTGGGACGAGGTGGTCCCGCCGCTCGTCGCGGCCGGCTGCCGCGTCATCGTTCCCTGGCTGCGCGGCTATGGCCCGACCCGCTTCCGCTCGGCGAAGACGCTGCGCTCCGGCCAGCAGGGCGTGCTCGGCCGCGACCTGCTGATGCTGCTCGACGCGTTGTCGATCGACCGCGCGGTGCTGGCCGGCTACGACTGGGGCGGGCGCGCAGCCTGCATCGTCGCGGCGCTGTGGCCGGAGCGCGTCGCCGGCCTGGTCAGCGGCAACGGCTACAACATCCAGGACATCGCCGCGTCGGCGCGGCCGGCCCCGCCCGAGGACGAGCACCGCCTCTGGTATCAGTATTACTTCCATGGCGAGCGGGGCCGGCTCGGCCTGGCCGCGAACCGCCGAGACCTGTGCCGGCTGCTGTGGCGCCTGTG
This sequence comes from Burkholderiaceae bacterium, assembly GCA_047601745.1. Taxonomy (GTDB): domain Bacteria; phylum Pseudomonadota; class Gammaproteobacteria; order Burkholderiales; family Burkholderiaceae_E; genus JAKPAM01. The sequence continues at coordinate 1,161,830 of JASGIS010000001.1, forward strand.
GTCGCCGCAGTGGGCGTTCGACGAGGCCACCTTCGAACGCAGCGCGCAAGCCTTCGACAACCCCGACTTCGTCGAGGTCGTCATCCATTCGTATCGGCATCGCTACGGCCTCGTGGCCGGCGCCCCCGAGGCCGAAGAGATCGAACGGCGGCTGGCGTCGCGCCCGGCCATCACCGTGCCGGCGATCATCATCGATGGCGGCTGCGACGGCGTGCTGACCGGCAGCGGCTGCGTCGGGCACGAGCGCCATTTCAGCGGGCGCTGCGAACGGCGCGTGTTCCCGTCGGCCGGCCACAACCTGCCCCAGGAGGCGCCGGACGACTTCGCCCGGGCCATCCTCGCGCTCGCGACTACCTGAACCGGAAACTGCGAGCGCCTCGGCGGAACCAGCGGCTGGGCGAGCGCCCGAACCGGCGCTTCGACATCGTGGCGAAGGCACGGAGTTCACGGGCTCGGGACTGTCCTTTTCGCGAGGGCAGGTGACCGAATGGCGCAAGACAGGTCTCGAGCCTGGCCTTACGATGTGACCTCTCCCTTTCTCTCGCGGACCCTCCGCTGCCATGACCAGCACCACCTCGTCCCTCGCGGCCGCCTCACCGGCTCCCGCCTCCGCCGCCCCGGCCGCCGCCTCCTCGGCCGCAGCCACCGCCCAGCCCAGGGCGGCCTTCGGCGTACTGGGCGCCATCAGCGCCTCGCACCTGATCAACGACATGATGCAGTCGCTGATCCTGGCGATGTACCCGGTGCTGCAGGGCAACTTCCACCTGAGCTTCGGGCAGATCGGTCTGATCACGCTGACCTACCAGCTCACCGCCTCGGTGTTCCAGCCGCTGGTCGGCCTGTACACCGACCGCCGCAGCACGCCCTATTCGCTGCCGGTCGGCATGTGCTTCACGCTGTGCGGGCTGCTGCTGCTGGCTTTCGCCACCAGCTTCCCGATGGTGCTGGCGGCGGCGGCGCTGGTGGGCACGGGCTCGTCGATCTTCCACCCCGAGTCCTCGCGCGTGGCGCGCATGGCCTCGGGTGGGCGGCACGGGCTGGCGCAGTCGCTGTTCCAGGTCGGCGGCAATACCGGCAGCGCGCTGGGACCGCTGCTGGCCGCCGCCGTGGTGGTGCCGTTCGGCCAGCACAGCGCGGCCTGGTTCGCGCTGGCGGCGCTGCTGGGCATCGCGCTGCTGTCGCAGGTGAGCCGCTGGTACGCGCACCAGCACCGCACGGCGCGCGCGGCGCCCAAGACGGCGGCGACGCTGCCGCGTGGGCAGGTGATCGGCGCGGTGGCTGTGCTGCTGGTGCTGATCTTCTCGAAGTACTTCTACATCGCGGGAATCTCCAGCTTCTACACGTTCTACCTGATCCACCACTTCGGCGTGTCGGTGCAGAACTCGCAGCTGCTGCTGTTCGTGTTCCTGTTCGCCTCGGCGCTGGGCACGCTGGCCGGCGGGCCGGTGGGTGATCGCATCGGGCGCAAGCCGGTGATCTGGGCCTCGATCCTGGGCGTGGCGCCGTTCGCGCTGCTGCTGCCGCACGCCGACCTGTTCTGGACGGTCGCGCTGACGGTGGTCATCGGGCTGATCCTGTCGTCGGCCTTCTCGGCCATCCTGGTGTACGCGCAGGAGCTGATCCCGGGCAAGGTGGGCATGGTGTCGGGCCTGTTCTTCGGCTTCGCCTTCGGCATGGGCGGGCTGGGCGCGGCCGTGCTGGGCCTGCTGGCCGACCGCACCAGCATCGAGTACGTGTACCACGTGATCGCCTACCTGCCGTTGCTGGGCATGGTGGCGGCGCTGCTGCCTCGGGTGGGGCGGCAGGCGCGCCCGGCCTAGTCAGCGCGGCAGGAAGACGCTCGCGCCCGGATCAGCCTTCGGCGGCGATGTCTGGCGGGGTGAGTCGCGACGAGGATCGAAACGTGGCCGCAACGGCCACGCAATCATCCTTCGATGAATGCGCGAGGAGACAGTACGCGCGATTGCATCACGACGTCGTCGAGCAGCGCCTGGTCGCCGGTGACGAGGACCAGATCCGTCCGGGCGGCAAGCAGATCCCAAAGCAGTTGATCGCCGAGGTCAGGCGCAGGCTGGCCCGCGCCCGGGGTCAGCACGATGGCTTGCTGGACCAGATCGGTAAGCAGGATATCGACTTCCGACACCGTCAAACCATGCTGCTTGCGCAAGGGCGCGCGCACGAGAACCCTGCGGTACTCCGCCAGCAACGGCTCTGACACCACGAAGGGAAAGGCCGCGGCAAGCATGCCGTCGAGGATGCGTGCTACCGGAGACGTGGCGTTGCCGGTCAACAGCCCTGCCACCACGACGTTCGTGTCGACGATGACCGGTCGACGGCTCACGGTTTGCGCCGTGCCGCTCGAACATGCTCCTGGGCGACGGCGAGGGCCTGGTCGTCAGGCAACCGGCTCCGCGCCCGAGCGCGGCGCACCAGATCACGGGCGTCTTCGCGCGATTTGATGCCGTAGAAGTCCAGGCTTTCGTCGATCAACTGACCGATCGTCTTGTCACGCTGCACAGCAGCTTCTTTCAGCGCTCGATACCGGGCTTCAGACAGGGTAATGGTCAGGCGGCTCATGGCGATTCACCTTGGTGATAAATCACCAATATGATAACGTGCTTGCGACGATGGCGGTCAGACTGCCGCGGTCTGGCGGCTGAGTCGCGACGATGATCGAGGCGTCGATCCAGATCGCCACGAAACCGGCGAGCCGGCGCGGCAGGAAGACGCCCGCGCCCGGATCAGCCTTCGGCGGCGATGCGCTCCCTGGCCATCTCACGCAGGCGGCCGCGCTGGATCTTGGTGCCGTTCGGGCCGGCCGCGGTCGGAAACGCGTCGACCAGCCAGACGCGGGCCGGCGTACGGTAAGGGGCCATCAGGCCGGCCGCCGCCGCGATCAAGGCCTCGGGATCGGGCGCCGGGCCGTCGGCCGGGATCACGAAGGCCACGGCGCGCTGGCGCCCGGCGATCTCGATCGCCACGACCTGCACGTCGGCGACGCCGGCCAGCGTCTTGATCGGGTCCTCGATCTCTGCCGGATCGACGAGAAAACCGGACAGCCTGATCGAATCGTCGCGCCGGTTCTGATAGACGAACGTGCCATCGTCACGCAGATGGCCGACATCACCGGTCCGGAAGAAGCCGTCCTCGGTGATCGCCTGCGCGGTCGCCGCCGGGTTGTCGAAATAGCCGGCGAAATTGTTCGGCGAGGCGAACTCGAGTTCGCCGCTGCGGCCGGCAGGCAGCAGTTCGCCGCTCTCGACGTCGCGCACGCGCACGCGGGCCGCCGCCGACATCGGCCGGCCGCCGCCGCGGATGCGCTCGGCGACCGGCAGCGCCGTGGGCTGGATCGCGAACAGCGCGTGGACTTCGCTCGAACCGTACAGGCCGTGGGCGGGGATGCCTCGCGCCCACAACGTCTCGGCCAGTTCGCCTGCGCCCGGTCCGAAGGCCGCGAAGCCGAACAGACGCGCGTCGGGAAAAGGCCGGTCGCCGTCGGCCTGCGCGGCCAGCCGCCGCAGCATGTCATCGGTCCAGAACGCGTGCGTGATGCGGTGGTCGCGCAGCAGCCGCGTCGTCTGCGCCGGATCGAAGGCTTCGACCAGCACGGACGGCGCGCCGCCGACCAGCGCAGCGAGCACGGCGGTCAGGCCGAAGGTGCCGCACAAGGGCATCATCGCCGCCAGCCGCGCTTCGCCGCGATCGAAGCCCAGCCGCTGCGCGACGTCGAGCGCGTGACCGGCCATCGTGCGCTGCAGATGCATGACCAGCTTGGGACCCTTGGTGGTGCCCGAAGTGGTGTAGAACGTGGCCGGCGCATCGGCCTGGGAGCGGTCCGGCGGAGCGCTTGCGCCGTTTTCACCGCTTTCACCGGTATCCGCGCTGTCCGCGGCATCGATGACGAAGACCGGCCGGCCGGCCAAGCGTTGCGGCAGGCGGTACGCTGATGATGCCGGTGCGGCCGAGGACGCCGATGCGCAGGCTTGCGGCTCCCGGAGGATCGCCACGGATTCGAAATCCGGCAGGCGCGCGCCGTCGAGTTCATCGATCAGCGCCGGAAAATCGATGCCCCGGAAACCCGGCTCGGTGACCAGCATGCGCGCGCGCGACAGGGCCAGCAGGTGCTGCAGTTCGGGGGTCCGGTAGCGGGTGTTGACGGCGACCACGGCGGCGCCGAGCCGCAGCAAGCCGAAATAAATGGCCAGCCACTCGACGCGATTGACCATCCACAACGCGACCCGGTCGCCCTCGACGATTCCGTGCGCGGCGAACCAGGCCGCCGCGCGTTCGCTGAGCCGGCCGAACTCGCGAAAACTGTAGCGTTCGGGCTGCTCCGGCGGGCCGTCGATCAGCGCGCAGGCATCGGGGCGCTCACGGATCCGGCGCTCGAGCAGCGCGGGCAGGGTCCGGCTCATTTCTTGACGAGCGGGCAGCGCGATTCCGACAAGGGCTGGAACGCCTCGTTGCCGGGGATCACCGAGACCAGCTTGTAGTAGTCGAAGCGGCCGGTCGACTCCGAGGGCTTCTTGACCTCGACCAGGTACATGTCGTGCACCATGCGCCCGTCCTCGCGGATGCGGCCGTTCTTCGCGAAGAAGTCCTTGATCGGGGTGTCCTTCATGATCTTCATGACGGCCGCCGAATCGTCGGTACCGGCCTTGGCCACGGCCTTCAGGTAGTGCAAGGTCGACGAATAGACGCCGGCCTGGGCGCTGGTCGGCATGCGCTTCATCTGCGCATTGAAGCGCTTGCTGAACGCGCGCGTATCGTCGTCGAGATCCCACAGGAAGCTCTCGGTCAGCAGCAGGCCCTGGGCTGCCGGCAGTCCGAGGCTGTCGATGTCCGTCAGGAAGGTCAGCAACGCGGCCGGCTTCTGGCCCTGCTGCACGAGCCCGAACTCGGCCATCTGCTTCATGCTGTTGACGAAGTCGGCGCCCCCGTTGGCCAGGCCGACGACCTTGGCCTTGGAAGCCTGGGCCTGCAGCACGAAGGACGAGAAGTCCGAAGTATTGAGCGGATGCCGCACCGATCCCAGCACCTTGCCGCCGCCGGCCTTGATGAAGGTGGTGGCTTCGCGTTCCATGTCCTGTCCGAACGCGTAGTCCGCCGTCAGGAAGAACCAGGTGTCGCCGCCCCGCTTGACGATGCCCGTGGCCGTACCCTTGGCCAGCGCATAGTTGTCATAAGTGTAGTGCACCGAATAAGGTCCGCAGGCCTCGTTGGTCAAGCGCGTGGTGCCGGGGCCGTTGAAGAAGATGATCTTGTTGCGCTCCTTGGCGATGTCGTTGGCGGCCAGCGCGGTGGCCGAGGCCGCCACGTCCATGATGGCCTCGACCCCCTGGTTGTCGAACCATTCGCGCGCGGTGGCCGCGGCGATGTCGGCCTTGTTCTGGTGATCGACGGCCAGCACCTCGATCGGCCGGCCCAGCACCTTGCCGCCGAAATCCTCGACCGCCATGCGCACCGCCGTCACGCTGCCCGGTCCCGCGATGTCGGCATACAGGCCCGACATGTCGAGCAGAAGACCGATCTTGAACGGCGCGGTGGACTGGGTCGCATTCGCCTGTGCCCCGGCCTGGCCGGGCGCCATCCAGGCCAGCGCCACGGCCATCGCCAGCGCAGGCAGGCCTGCAAGCCGGCGCGGCCGCGCGTCCGCTCTCGCGGTGTGTGGTCTCGTGCGTTTCGCGGAAGCGGTGTATCGGGCAACTGGGTTCATGTCATCTCCGTCTGGGGGCAAAAGTCTAGCGTGTTCACGGTCGGACGGGATGCCGGCGCTCGCATCCGACCATCGCCCGAGCGGCGTCGGCGTCGGCGTCGGCGTCGTCGCGCTTAGTAGAAAAACGCGCCCACGGTCAGCATCACGCCGTTGGTACCGAAAAAGATCGCCTCGCTGGCGAATCGCCGGCCCGAATAGCCGAGACCCACGAGAATGATCGGCGCGGTACCCGAACTGTTCAGCGGGAGTTTGTTCCTGTACTCCCCCTTGTAGCCGTGCAGCAAGCCCCCCGTCATCCTGAAATAGGCCCGCGGCACCGATTCGAAGGGCCGCCAGCGTTTGCCGACGAACAGGTATTCGGTCGGCTGGCTGAATGAGTTCCGAAAATAAGCGAAGCCCCCCAGCCAGCCATCGTCGCGCCAGTACTCGACGTCGATCAGGTGCTGATGATTCTGATGCGCGGAATCATGGTGGAAATGTCGCGTGTACAGGCTGGTCTGCGCGTACCAGAGATTGGATTTGCCCTGTGACGGGTCGCGCAGCTCGGTCGGCACGTCAGCCTCTTCGCCGGGCGTCGCGTTCGGCGGATCGGCGGCCGGCGCAGCGGCTGGCTCAGGGGCGCCGGAATCATCGGCGGCCAGCGTCCAGCGGGGCGCTTTGATCTGGGCGACGGCCGGCCGATCGGACCACAATGCACCGATAGCCAGAACGAGCGCCATGAACATGCAGGACAGGTCACGCCCACTTCGGGGGGCGCCGAGGCGGCGAGGCCACGTCGCCTTCCGCCGAATGCCGGTGATCATGCAATGCGAAGCCATTGAAGGTCGAGGCGTGGACGACCGGAAAGTCGAGCTGTTCCTCGGTGCGCCGAAAGTGAAACGTGCCAGTATAGTGCCGCGCGGAAGGCCAAAGCCTCCGCCGCTATCGGGAGCGACTGCCGGGGCGACAACCTCGTCGAGCTGGTCACGATGATCAGCAGCGTCGTGCTGCTGTCGTCGCCGAAGTGACGCCGCGGCTACAATCAGACAAGCTGATCGGACAACCCCCGAACAACCCCGTCAGGCCGACCCGACACGCACCGCCGTCACCATGGGACATTCGCAAGCCGACAAGGCCCTTAGCCACCAACGCATCCTGGACGAGGCCGCCGACCAGATCCGGCGCGGCGGCCTCGACTCTCTGGGGGTGGCCGCACTGATGAAGCGCGTCGGCCTGACGCACGGCGGCTTCTACGGGCACTTCGCGTCGCGCGCGGCGCTGCTCGACGAAGCGCTCGAACACGCGTTGCGGGCCGGCGAGGCGAAGGCCGTCGCCATAAGCGGCAACCGGCCGCGCGGCTTCGCGGCGATGATCCGCAGCTACCTGAGCCGTTCGCACCGCGATTCGCCGCAGACCGGCTGCGCGATCGCCGCGCTGGTCAGCGACGTCGGCCGCGCCGATCCGTCGACGCGCGACGTGATGAGCCGGCACATCGACCAGTACATCGCGCGGATGGCCGAATCACTGGGCACGCGCGACGAGGCCGCCGCGATGGCGGCCGTCGGCACCGTGGTGGGCGCGCTCGCGCTGTCGCGCGTGATGACCGATCCCAAACGCTCGGACGCGATGCTGCGCGCCGCGCGCGAGCACCTGCTGGCGATGCCGGCGGCGAGCGGCAAGCGGAACGCCGCCGACTGAGGGGCGTTCGAACCCGGCGAAAAGTCGGAGATCAGTCCGGCCGTATGAGTGCAAGTGCCTTCCTGCCGCCCGGCACGACCTCCGTGGCCAATCTCCGGTCCAGGGTTGCCAGACGTCCGCCCTTTGAATGAGCAAGGGCAAGCAAGTAGCCATCCGTGACTCGGGAATGGCTGGACAAGAGCTCGAGGACGAAGAAGTCGGCGTCGGCTATGCTCAGATCGTCGGGCCAGAAACTGTGCCCCGGCAATCCGCGAATGGCAGTCAATGACTGGAGCACCACACCTGGTGGGCCCGGCGAGTTCGGGTACTTTGGATGTCCGAGGACTCGTATCAGCCCGTTCTCGGTGAGCGGGCAGGTAGCAAATGCCTTTCGACCGACTCGCCCAAACCAGTCGTGAGCCTGGTCGTGCTCGATGTGGGCTGGATCTACCAGAGCAATGAGGACATTGACGTCCAGCAAATAGACGGTCACGTCAGTTCATCGCGCAACTGGTTGACCAACTCCGGAGTGACCGACATCGCGCCGCGCCGCGCCGCAAGCAGCGGAATGCCGTTCCGCTCGCTGCGCCCTCCCCGCGTTTCGCGCTCGAGCCCCTGCCTGGCCAGCATGGAGATGATCTCTCCGACGCTCTTTCCGTCTCGCTCAGCGAGGTGCTTGGCTGCGGCGAGGACGTCGTTGTCGATGGCAAGAGTGGTACGCATGACATTCCTCTTGATGTCATGCATCATACATCAAGCATCTCGTGGCGTCATGCCGCTCGCCGCGCTGGTACAGGCGGTAGCGCGGCATGGCTCGGAAGCCTGACAACGCCTCATGACGGCTGCCGGCGCTTACCGGCCGAGGTTGCGCCATCAGCGCCCGGTGAACACCGCCGCGCGGCGCTCGACGAACGACTTGATGCCCTCGGCCGCGTCGGCCGTGCCCAGCACGCGCTGGCGGATCGCCGGCACCACGTCGATCGCCGCCTGCTCGCCGGCCTCGATGAACTTATGACCGGCCTCTTTGGTCACCTGGATGCCCAGCGGCGCGTTGCCGGCGATGATCTTCGCCAGCGCCATCGCCCGCTCGACCTGCTGGCCGGCCGGCACGACCTCCTGCACGAGTCCGATCCGGTACGCCTCCTGCGCGGAGAACTCGTCGCACAGGAACAGGTGGTACATCGCGTTGCCCCAGCCGGCGCGCGTGATGAAGCGGAAATGCGCGCCGCCCAGCGGCGCGATGCCGCGCTTGCTCTCCATCTGGCAGAAGCGGCAGTCGTCGGCCGCCACGACGATGTCGCCGGCCAGCATCATCTCGATGCCGATCGTGAAGACGATGCCCTGGACGGCGGTGACGATCGGCTTGCGGCAGCGCTTGCTCATGCCGAACGGATCGACGTTGCCTTCGGGACGCGGCTTGACCGTCGCGTTCGGCCCGAAGAACTTCGGCATGTCCAGGCCCGCCGTGAAGTGGTCGCCGACCGCGCACACGACGCCGACCCACAGGCTGTCGTCGCTGTCCAGCAGCGTCAGCGCCTCGGACATCTGCAGCATCATCTCCGGCTGGAACGAATTCTTCTTGGCGGGGTTGTCGATGATGATCTTCAGGATGTGATCGTGGCGCTCGTACCAGACGCGGCCTTCGGGGGTCGATGACATCGGGGTCTCCTGAGTGGATGGATCATGGAAACCGACCGGCAGGGCCGGACCACGGGATCGGGCCAACCGCCGGCACGGCATTTCTGGATGATAAGAATCATCTTGAATGATGAACGACATCATGCAGAAGTCAAGCCGGCCGGGTCCGCCGATGTGCCGGTCGCGCGGCGGCTCGAACCGCTCTGATAGCCGGGGCGGGGCGCGCTGCGGCGCGAGCGCGGCCCGCCGCTACGCGGCGAGCGCTTGCTCGACGCTCGCCGCGATCGCCAGCAGACGCAGATCCGCCCCGGGGCGGCCGAACAGCATCATGCCGACGGGCAGAACGCCGGCCGGGACGGGCGCGGGCAACGAGACCGACGGCGAATCGAGCAGGTTGCCGACGCGCGGATTGCGCAGCACCAGCCCGTTGGCCCGGTGAAAAGCGGCATCGTCCGCGACCGAAGCGATGGTCGGTGGCCGGATCGGCGTCGTCGGCAGGATATAGGCCTCGTCTTCGGCGATCGCGGCCGCGAAAGCCGCGACGGCGGCCGCGCGCCGACGCGCCATCCGAACGTAGTCGACGCCGAGGATGCCCGCCCCGGTCTCGATACGGGCACGCGTCTTGGGATCGACCTCGTCGAGGCTCGTCACGCCGAGATCGCGCAGCGTCGCGCCCAGCTCGATCGACGGGAAACCGCCGATCCCGTCGATCTGCGCGATCGCGTCGAGGCTCGGATCGAGCGAGCCGTCGACGACGGTCAGGCCAGCCCGGCGCAGCCGCTCCAGGCCCGCTTCGAAAGCCTGCGCGACCTCGGCCTCGATCCCGTCGAACAGACGGCCCCGCGCCACGATCAGCCGGGAGGGCGCGCGCGGGGCGAGCGGCGATGGCGGATTGCCGCAGAGGATGGCGTCGGTGGCAACGCAATCGGCGATGCCGAGGGCGATAGGGCCGACCGTATCGAGCGTGGAGGACAGGGAGAAGGCGCCGGTCGTCGGCACTCGGCCGGACGTGGGCTTGAATCCGGTCGCGCCGCAGAGCGCGGCCGGGATGCGGATCGAGCCGCCGGTATCGCTGCCGATGGCGATCTCGGCCATGCGGTCCACGACCGATACGACGGCGCCCGAAGAGGAGCCGCCGGGCACGCGGCTGCGGTCATGAGGATTGCCGGGAACCGGATCGTGCGGATTGGTGCCGAGCGCCGAGAACGCGAACTCGGTCATCTGCGTCTTGCCGACGATGACCGCGCCGGCCGCCCGCAGGCGCTGCACGATCGGAGCATCGACCGCGGCGGCAGGCTGCCGGCGCAGCACCGCCGAACCCGCGTGCGTGGTCTCGCCGGCGACGTCGTAGAGGTCCTTGATCGACACGATGCGGCCGTCGAGCGGCCCGAGGGAGCGGCCGGCCGCGATCCGGGCGTCGGAAGCCTGCGCCTCGCGCCGGGCCGAGGCCTCGTAGACGATCGTGAAGACCTTGCCGCCCTCGAGTTTCGGATCGCGGATGCGGGCCAGCGCGTCGTCGAGGCGCTGCGCGGCGGTGGAGCGGGATTCGGTCATCTGATCACCTTCTGTTTGTGGCTGTGGCGGAAGACCGCCGGCGGACGAGTTCACGAAAACGGACGGGCGAGATCCGGCCCGACGGCCGAAGCGAAGCGCATGGCCTCCTCGGCGACGAGGGTCGCGACGCCTTCGGCCGCGTCGCTGCTCGGGTCCTCGCGATAACTGACGACCAGACGCAGCGGCCCGAGATCGACGTCGGACCGGAGGGTGGCCAGCGTGCCGGCCTCCAGCTCGCCGTGGATCGCCGCCAGCGGCAGCGTGGCGATGCCGAAACCGGCGCGCACGAGGCGAACGATCGCAGCGAGCGAGCCGACGCAATGCACGGTCTTCGGGATCGCTCCCGCGCGACGGCAGGCTTCGAGCAGCGCCCGGTGCGGCTGCGAGCCGCGCGTCATCGTGACGATGGGCCGCGAGACGATGTCGCCGATCGACAGCGGCTCCGCCGGATCCCGGCAATCCTCGGGCACGCCCACCCAGCCCATCGGCATCAGGCCGATCTCGCGGTTGCTGATGCCCTCGTGGAGCACCGGGTCGGTCTGGACCGCGATGTCGAGAAGCCCCCGCCTCAGGTCGTCGTGCAGCCGCAGCGTCGAATCGGCGGTGAGCTGGACCTCGAGGGCGGCGTGGCGGTCGCGCAGCGCGGCCAGGAAGTCGGTGAGCCACGTATGCACGACGGTCTCGACGACGCCGATGCGCAGCACGCCGGTCAATTCGCGGCTCGCATTCATGGCCGAGCGCATGTCGCGCCCGAGATCGAGCATGCGTTCCGCATAGCCGATCAGCAGGCGGCCCGAGGCGGTCAGCCGCAACTCGCGCGGATCGCGGAGGAAGAGTTTCTGGCCGAAGCTGTCCTCGAGCGTCGCGATGCGGCTCGATATCGCGGCCTGGGTCATGTTGAGGCGCTCCGCGGCCGCCCGGAAGCTGCCGAGCCGAACCACCCAGACGAAGGCCTCGAGGAAGCGCAGGTTCACGGCCATGACCTCTTCTGTCGGCACGGGTGGATCGGAAGGCCGGAAACAGGATAGCTCGATCAACAGGCATGTCCGAGAGAGGCCCCGGCCGAAGCGCCGGAACCGTCGGTGGGATCGCGGTCCCGGGTGCCCGGCCGGAATGACGCTTCGCGCCGCTTACGAGACGACCGGCAGCACCTCGATGTCATAAGCATGGCGCAGCGCACGGCCGAGGACCGGATCCTCCAGCTCCATCTCGAAGCGGGTGCCGGTGCGGATGCCGCCGATGGCGCCGGGGGTACCGCAGAACATCGCGGTGCCGGGAGGCAGCGTGTCCGCGCCCGCAAGCCTGGCGATCAGGTCGCGCGGCGTCCTGAGGCTGGAGACGGCGCTCTCCTGGTAGAGCACCCGCGCGCCGTCGATGGTCGCGTACGAGCGCAGGATCAACTGGTCCCAATGCGGCTCCACCTCTTCGTAGCGCCAGAGCTGCGGGCCGACCGGCTTGCCGCAGAGCTGCTTGGAGAGCGCGATGCCGACCGCCTCCGCCTTGCGGTCGGTATGGTCGGAGCCGAGGCCGATCCACAGGCCGTCCGCGAACGAGACGACGACCGGCTCGACCTCGCCGGAGGAATCCGGCCCGAGCACGACGAAGCGCTCGGTCTGGGTCAGGATGGCGGCCGAGACCCGGTAATAGAGCGGCGTCGTCGAGGGACGCGGGATGCCGAGCGCCGCCAGTTCCTCGATATGGTGCTCGATGGCGGCCGCGTCCCGGCCGGCCCAGCCGGCGATGATCAGGTTCTCGATCTCGACCGAAATCCGGTCACGGCCGGTCCTGGAAATGCGCTCGAAGGTCAACATGGGTTTGCTCGTTGAGGTGTCAGTGGGCAGCGGCCGAAGTGGCGGCCCTGGCCGGGACGGCGATCTTGCCGACGCTGAGAAGCAGGATCGCCGCCAGCAGCTCGAAGCCGGCGACCACGTACAGGCCGGAGGTGGACGATCCGGTGATCTGGGTCGAGACCCCGATCGTATAGGGCGCCACGAAGCCGGCGAGGTTGCCGATCGAGTTGATCACCGCGATGCCGCCCGCCGCGGCCGTGCCGGTCAGGAAGGTCTGCGGCATCGCCCAGAAGACCGGGAAGGCCGCCAGGATGCCGACGGCCGCGACCGTCAGGGCGATCAGCGCCGCCGTGGCGTTACCGATCAGCGCGCCCGTCGCCGCGAGGCCGACGGCCGCGATCAGCGCGGCGATCGCGCAGTGGTAGCGCACCTCGCCGGTCTTGTCCGAATGGTTGCCGTTCCACACCATGGCGATGGTTCCGGCGATGAACGGAATCGCGGCGATCAGTCCGATGGTGAAGTTACCCTGGATGCCGATCTCCTTGATGATCGACGGGGTCCAGAACGCGATCGTCGCGTTGCCGCTGACGATGCAGAAATAGAGCAGCGTGCAGAGCCAGACCTTCGGATCGGTGAGGGCGGCCTTGAAATCGTGCTCCTTGGACTGCGCCTTCGCCTCGCCCTCGAGCCGGGTCATCATGGCCTGCGCCATCTCGGGGCTGAGCCAGGAGGCGTTCTTCGGACGGTCGGGCAGGAAGGCGAGGACCGCGAGGCCCGCGAGCACCGAGGGAATACCTTCCAGGATGAACAGCCATTGCCAGTTGGCATGGCCGCCGACGCCGCCCATCGAACTCATGATCCAGCCGGCCAGCGGGCCGCCGACGACGCCCGCGATGGCGAACGAGGTCATGAACAGGCCGTTGATCTGCGAGCGCTTCTCGGCCGGAAACCAATAGGTGAGGTAGAGCACGACGCCGGGGAAGAAGCCGGCCTCGAAGACGCCCAGCAGGAAGCGCAGCAGGTAGAACGCCCACTCGGACTGCACCCAGGCCATGATGATCGAGGTGATGCCCCACAGGATCGTGATGCGGGCGAGCGTTCTCTTGGCGCCGATCTTCTCGAGCAGCAGGTTGCTCGGCACCTCGAACAGGAAATAGCCGATGAAGAAGATGCCCGCGCCGATGCCGTAGACCGTCTCCGAGAATTTGAGATCGGACAGCATCGACAGCTTGGCGAAGCCGACGTTGACCCGGTCGATCCAGGCGAGAACGAAGAGAAAGACCAGGAACGGGATCAAGCGTACGGCTGCGCGCCGGTAGCCTTCCTGGAGCAGAGAGGCCTCTCCGGCCGTCGTTTCGATCGTCATTTTTCCACCTTTCCTTGAGGGAGGCTCGCGCCCTCGTTCGCCCCGAAGAGGTGCGGCTGCGTGCTCGCTTCTCGACAGTGGACCAGCCCATGCTCGAAACGTGCCCGGCCATCTTTATAGCGGAGCGCCCACGGCCTGCCGAACGGATTATTTCGATCGCGCCCGACAAGTTTTTCTTGGTCTGTCCCCCCGGAGCCTCCGGCGGAAAACTCGTATCGAGACGGACGCGGGCCGCAGCAGACGGGATCCGGCCGGTGTCGCTAAGCCCTCTTCCATCCCGGACGTCTTCCGGGCAAGAATGGCAGCTTGTCCGCAATACCGACGCCGTGCTGGCACGGCCGTCACAGCAACGAGGAGATGAGCGATGGGACAGAAGATCGAATTCGGCCGGCCCGACGGCGGCCGTTGCAGCGGCTACTACGCCGAGGCCGGCCAAGGCCGTCCGTCGGTGATCGTGATCCAGGAATGGTGGGGCCTGAACGACCAGATCTGCGGCGTGGCCGACCGCTTCGCGCGCGCCGGCTACAACGCGCTGGCACCCGATCTGTACAAGGGCCGCGTCACCGGTGAGCCCGACGAGGCCAACCATCTGATGAGCGGTCTCGACTTCCCCGGCGCGACCCATCAGGACATCCGCGGTGCGGCGACGCATCTGGCCGCGTCGGGCTCGAAGGTGGGCGTGATGGGCTTCTGCATGGGCGGCGCGTTGACGATCGCCGCCGCGGTCCACGTGCCCGAGGTCTCGGCCGCGGTCTGCTTCTACGGTATCCCGCCCGCCGAGCTCGCCGATCCGGTGGACATCAAGATTCCGTTCCAGGCGCACTTCGCCAACCAGGACGATTGGTGCACGCCTGCCGCGGCCGACGCGCTGGAGAAGGCGATGAAGGGCGCCGGCCTCGCTCCCGAGATCTACCGCTACGACGCCGCTCACGGCTTCTTCAACGAGCGCCGCGGCGACGTCTACAACGCCAGCCTCGCCGATCAGGCCTGGCAGCGGATGCAGGCCTTCCTGCAACGCCACCTGGGTTGAGCAACTCCGACGAATCGAACCGACCTCAGCCGAACACCCAGCCGTAGAGCAGCGGCATCAGCAACGAGGCGATGACGACCTGCACGCCGAGCGCGAGGCCGGCGAAGGCGCCGGCTCCGCCGTCGACCTGCAGGGCGCGGGCCGCGCCGATGCCATGCGAGACGGTGCCCAGCGCGAAGCCCCGGTCGATGTAGCCGTCGGCATCGGTGCGCAGGCCCATCAGGTCGAACAGGTACTTGCCGCTCAATGCGCCGGTCAGGCCGGTGATGACGGCGAACACCGCCGCCAGTGCCGGCACGCCACCGATGCGATCGGCCACGCCCATCGCCACCGGCGCCGTCACCGACTTCGGCGCCAGTGACCGGACCACATCGTCCGGCAGCCCGACGGCCATGCCGAGCACGACGCCGCAGACGCTGGCCACCGCGCCGCCGGCCAGCGAGGCCAGCAGCAGCCGGCGCCAGCGCGCCAGCAACTCCGCTCGGCGCAACCACAACGGCCAGGCCAGCGCCACCACCGCCGGCCCCAGCAGGAAGTGGATGAACTGGGCACCCGCGAAATAAGTCTGGTAGCTGACTCCCGACACGGACAGGCCGCCGCCGAGAATGATGATGCTGAGCAGTACGGGATTCGCCCAGGGTGCCTGGCCCACTCGCAGGTAGATCGCCTGGGCGACGAGGTAGACGGTGAGGGTCGCGGTCAGCCCGAACAGCGGTGTTGCCGACAGATAGACCCACAGCTCGACGAAATCAGCCATGACGGCGCTCCGCGCCGGAAGACGCCGTCGCCGACGGCTTCATCGACGGGGCCGGCGGGTCGCTTCGCTTGAGCACCCAAGCCGCGGTGATGAGGCCGGCCCAGGTCGACAGCACGATGACCAGCAGCATCCTCACCCCGAAATGGCTGATCAGCTCGAGATGGCTCATGACGCCGACGCCGACCGGCACGAAGAGCAGCGACAGGTGGCGCAGCAGGAAATCGGCGCAAAGGGCCACGGGTTCGCGGACGCCGCGCAACGCCAACGCGGGTATCAGCATCAGCATGCCGACGACGGGGCCGGGGAAAGGCAGATGCAGTCCTCGCGCCAGTCCCTCGCCGCAGACCTGCATCGCCAGCAGGACGGCCAGGCCACGAAGCGGGTCGGCGGCGGGCACCGATGTCCTCGAAGACGAAGTCGTTGAAACAGGAGTCGGAGCGGGCATTTCGTTCGGCTTGGGGCTCGGTCCGTCGACGGCGATCGTACGCTTGCGCAGGATCGGGCCGAGGAGCGTGGAATGAATTCGGACCGGGACCGAAGCACACCGTCCGGACGTGTTTTTCATCGTAGCAGGCCGGTTCGTCATGTCGACCCGGACCTTGTCATCGCCCTGTCACCCGGCTCCCCTACGGTCGTCGAAAACGAGGCCCCCGATGCAAGAATGCGACCTTCCGCAACTCCTTGACGATCTCACCGCCCTGCGCGAAGCCGTGCATGCCGACGCCAGGCACGCCATCGAACGCTGGTCGGGCTGGATCGATCGGCCGGCGTTCGCGCCCAGCGCGGTGAACTTCGCGCACTATCTGGCGCTTCGGCGTCATGACGTGCGCGGCCTGCAGCGCGATCTGATGGCGTTCGGCCTGTCGTCGCTGGGGCGTGCCGAAAGCCGGGTGCTGCCGACGCTCGACGCGGTGCTGCGCCTGCTGCGGATCCTGAACGGCCGGGAGGCGGCCGCGCCGAAGGTGGACCAGGCCTTCTTCGCGGGCGGACAGCGCATCGCGGCGCGAACCGCCGAACTGCTCGGACCGCGCTCCGATGACGGCCCCGTGCACCTGATGGTGACGCTGCCCTCGGAGGCGGCCGACGATGCCGGCTTCCTGCTTCGGCTCGCCGAACTCGGTGTCGAGGCGGTCCGGATCAATTGCGCGCATGACGACGCCGATGCATGGCTGCGGATGATCGCTCACGTCGGGCAGGCCGGCGAGAAGACCGGCCGACGGATGAAGATCATGATGGACCTGGCCGGCCCGAAGATCCGGACCGGCGGCCTTCGCGAAGGCCAGCATAGAAAGCGGGTCGGCATCGGCGAGCGGCTGGCGATCACGCTGCCCGATCGGCTCGGAGCGCCCGATGACGGGCTGCCGGCGATCGAGTGCACGTTGCCCGAGGCACTGCTGGCCGCCGAGGTCGGGCAGCGGATCTTCGTCGACGACGGCAAGCTCGACACCCGCATCGAGCAACGCGAACCCTGGGGCGTCGTGGTCCGGGTCGTCGCCGGTCCCGAAGAAAAGGGCTACAAGCTCAAGCCCGAGAAAGGCATCAATTTTCCCGAGACCGATTTCTCGGTGCCGGCGCTCACCAGCGACGACCGGGAGGCCTTGCGCTTCGTCGCCCGCCATGCCGACGGCGTGGAGTTCTCGTTCGTCCAGCACGAATCGGACGTGGCGATGCTCCAGGACGCGTTGGCGAACGAGCGCCCGGACGATTGGCAGTCGCTGGGCCTGGTGCTGAAGATCGAGACGGCGAAGGCCGTCCGGAATCTGCCCGACATGCTGGTGCGCGCGGCCGGCCGGCAGCCGACCGGCATCATGATCGCCCGCGGCGACCTCGCCGTGGAGATCGGCTTCGCGCGGCTGGCCGAGATGCAGGAGGAGATCCTGTGGCTGGGCGAAGCGGCGCAGGTGCCGGTGATCTGGGCGACCCAGGTGCTGGAGAACTATCTGCGCAAGGGCGTGCCGTCGCGCGGCGAGATGACCGATGCGGCGATGGCCGTGCGGGCCGAATGCGTGATGCTGAACAAGGGCCCTTATCTGCTCGAGGCCATCGCCGAACTGGATCGGCTATGGCATCGCATGGGCGAACACATGCATAAGAAGACACCGCAGTTGCGGCCGCTCAGGACCTGGTAAGGTCCGGCGTGGCGCGCCGCCCGGATCGCGCGCGTTCGAGCCCGGGCAACACCGCCGGATGACGCTTGCTGATGGCGATCAGGATGCTGGTGTCGAGCAACCAGACCATGGTGCCCAACGTCAGTCGATGCGCACGTCGTCGAGCGCGACGCCGGATTCGGCGACCGGATGGTGGGCGGCCCGACGGTAGTAAGATCGGGCCCGGACGCCACTCTTCCAGTCGCGCAGCCGTGCCTCTGATTCCGCCCGCCCCTTGATCTGGATCCTCGCCTACCTGACCACCGGTGCGATGGTGGGATTTCTCGCCGGCCTGCTCGGCATCGGCGGCGGGATGACGCTGGTCCCGATCCTGGCGGCCATGTTCACCGCCCAGCACTTCGCGCCCGAGCATGCGGTGCATCTGGCGCTCGGCACCGGCATGGCATCGATCATCTTCACGTCGAGCGCGAGCGTTCGCGAACATCATCGCCACGGCGCGGTGGACTGGAGCATCGTCCGGCGAATGGCGCCCGGCATGCTGACCGGCAGCCTGCTGGCCACGCTCGCGTCGGGCTGGATCTCGCAGCGCGCGCTGGCGCTGTCCTTCGCCGTGATCGTCTACGGCGGCGCGACCCAGATCCTGCTCGGCAAAAAGCCTTCGGCCGGGCGGCGCCTGCCCGGACCGATCGGACTGCTGGCGATCGGCACGCTGTTCGGCGTGGTCTGCGGACTGGTGTCGGCGGGCGGCACCTTTCTGACCGTACCGTTCATGCTGTTCTGCGGCGTGACGATGCACGTCGCGATCGGCACCGGCGCCGCGATCGGCGTGCCGATCGCCGTGGTGGGCACGATCGGCTACATCCTGAGCGGCTCGCAGGTCCCGGAGCTTCCGCCGTACAGCCTCGGCTTCGTCTACCTGCCGGCGCTGTTCTCGCTGGTCGTCGCCAGCGTGCTGACCGCGCCGCTCGGCGCGCGCGCCGCGCACCGGCTGCCGGTGCAGACGCTGAAGCGGGTGTTCGCCTGCCTGCTGTATGCGCTGGCGACGAAGATGGTGGTGACGTACTGGTAATTTGGGCCCCGCCATGAGCCAGCCATGACCGCCACCGCAACCGACGAGAAGAACCGGACGACCCGCCGCATTCGGCCCTGCCGCACGGTCGCCCTGCTGGCGCTGGCGATGCTGCTGCAGGCTTGCGAGATCACGGCGCCCCGCCGCTCGTCGCTATTGCAGACGACCACGGGCGGCCAGTGCGTGAACCTCGGCGCGCGTGCGGTCGCCGGCGCCGCGGCACCCGATGATGCGGCCGGCTCCGTGGCGGCTCCGACGACGGCGACGACCTCGGTCGAGACGGCGATGGCCTCGGCGCCGACCGGAGCGGCCGATGCAGTGACGATGTCGACCGGCCTGTCCCCGGCGGCGGCCGAAATCGCGATGATCATCGGCGCCGATACGCTGCTCGAGAAGATGGCGACCCTCGACGCGCAGGCCCGGCGCACCGGCTCGGCGGCCGACGCGATCGCCGTGCTGCGCCTGGAGCAGCAGGTCACGCACCGGGTACTGCGCACGATGCTCGACGTCAGCGCCGTGACCGCGCACCTGGACTGCGAGAACGAGCGCGGCGACCAGCTGCGCGACCAGTTGCGCAAGCTCGAGGATCAATGGAGCCGGCGCATGAGCCAGAGCAGCGCGATCATCGGCGGCATGACCGCATTCGTCTCCGGCGTCGTCGGCCTGGTGTCTCCGGCCGCGGCCACCAGCGCGGTGACCGGCATCGTCGGCGGGACCGCCGAATCGGGCACCGCGCTGATCAGCCAGTCGGGCACGGCGCGCGGGCACCTGGACACCGAACCCAGCGCGCTGCGCGAACTATGGGAAGGCCCGCCGCGCGCGCGATTGTTCCCGGCCTCGGTCTGGCGCTATCTGAACCAACCGGCGCAAGCCGGCGGCGGCCAGACCCGGCGCGAAACGCTGCTGACGCGCTGGCGCATGCGCGCGGGCACCGAGGAGGGCAAGACCGTCTCGGCGGTCTCGGAACGGCAGTTGAGCCTGCTGTTCGGACCCGGCGGCTACTACACGGTCGACGATCTGGCCGCCCGCGACGCGCTGATCGACGTGGTCGAAGCCAGCATCGCCGTCATGAACGAGCGCCTGCAGCGGCTGCTCGATGAACTGCTCGAGCGTTCGGAGTGGCCGGGAGATCGCTGACGGAAGCCCGGGAGCGGATCAACGAGGGGCTGCCTGCCCGGCAGCCCGTTCGCCGGCTCGGTCCGGTATCGCGCACGGCTCAACCGGCCGCCGCAGCATTCGCCAGGCTCGCCAGCGCGACGCTCAGTTCGTCCTCGGTCACGCCGTCGCCGATGACGACCTCGGCGCGATCCGCCGGCGTGCCCTGCTTGAGCCCGGCGACGCGCCGGCCGGCCTCGCGCGGCGAGTCGAAGCCGATGCTCTGCAGCAGCACGCGCTCGCCCTGGACCAGCTTGAAGTAGAACTTGCCGTCGCCCTCGCGATACTGCTTGACGGTCGGCGGCGTCGCCGACGAAGCCTTCCTGGCGTGCGTATCGCCGCCGACCGGCACCCGCCCCAGGTCGCGCAAGCCGACCGCCTCGCGCAGCCTCGCGATGAACGGGGTCGCGTACTGCCTGCGGACCCTCGCGGCGCCGTCGCGCAGGATCGCCTCGATGTCCGCGGGCTTTTCCATCAGCGCCTCGTAGCGTTCGCGCAGCGGCGCGATCTCGGCATCGATCCGCTCGAACAACCGCTGCTTGGCGTCGCCCCAGCCGATGCCCTGCGCGAAGGCCTGAGCCATCGCCGCGGTCTCGTCGGCGCTCGCGAAGGCCTGGTAGAGCTGGAACAGCGCCGAACCGTCGACGTCCTTCGGTTCGCCCGGCGCGCGCGAATCGGTCCGGATGCCGGCGATCAGCCGTTTCAGTTCGTCTCGCGACGCGAACAGCGGAATCGTGTTGTCGTAGCTCTTGCTCATCTTGCGGCCGTCCAGGCCGGGCAGCGTCGCGACCTGCTCCTCGATGGCGGCCTCCGGCAGCGTGAAATGCTCGCCGTACAGATGATTGAAGCGCTGCCCGAAGTCGCGCGCCATCTCGATGTGCTGGATCTGGTCGCGCCCGACCGGCACCTTGTGCGCGTTGAACAGCAGGATGTCGGCGGCCATCAGCACCGGATACATGAACAGGCCGGCGGAGACGCCGG
Organism: Burkholderiaceae bacterium; assembly: GCA_047601745.1. Lineage (GTDB taxonomy): Bacteria > Pseudomonadota > Gammaproteobacteria > Burkholderiales > Burkholderiaceae_E > JAKPAM01. The sequence goes on from JASGIS010000001.1 coordinate 1,182,650, forward strand.
CATCGGCGTCCTCGCCCTCGGCGCGGTTGCGGTCGACGGCGGCCTTGTAGGCATGGGCGCGGTTCAGCACGCCCTTGCTGGCGACGCAGGTCAGCAGCCAGGTCAGCTCGGGAATCTCGACGATGTCGGACTGCCGGTAGAACCAGACCCGGTCCGGATCGAGACCGCAGGCCAGCCAGCTCGCGGCGATTTCCAGCGTGCTGCGCCGGACGCGCTCCGGCTCCTGGACCTTGATCAGGCTGTGGTAGTCGGCCAGGAAATAGAAACTCTCGGCATCGGCGGCGCGCGAGGCGGCCACGGCCGGCCGGATGGCGCCGGCATAGTTGCCCAGGTGCGGGGTGCCGGACGTGGTGATGCCGGTGAGGACGCGGGTCTTGCTCATGAGGGAAGGCACGAAGTAGGAAGTTCGAGGCATCGAGCGGGGGCGGCGGCAGGGATCGGCCTCCGGTCGCCGGGCGGACAGTTTACTTCTACCGACTTCCGGGGAGGCGGACGAAACGTATCGTCGTCGAGATTGCTTAGGGGTCGATGCCCGACCGGGGACACTGGCATTCGATGGCAGTACGATGCGATTCATGCCCGCTACGGACGTATTTCGGGCACGTGGACGCCGCGTCGGGGAGGTGCCTGATGAGCCGTGATGAAGGCCGGAGCGGTACGAAGACGGCAGCGCTCGGCTGGCCGGATATCGCATCGCGCTTTCACGTCATTTCCGCCGGCGCGCTGCTGGAGTTCGACCACCTGCCGCGTCATCAGGATCTGTGTGGCGGCTCGCACTGGCTGCGTCCCGACGATCCGCCGCTCGCTCTGCTGTTCGTCTCGCACCGTTGGGAGACGCTCGAGAAACCCGATCCGCAAGGGCGCCACCACGCCGCGATCCGTGCGTTCGTGCAACGGATCGCAGTGGTGGCGCGGGCGATGATGTCCGCGCGCATCGAGCGCATCGACCTCGTCCCGGCGATCGACCGGGAAGGCGACCTGCAGGCCCATGCGTTGCTGCGCCGGATGCTGGGACAGGACCCGCTGGGCGGCGCATCGTGTCTGCCTGGCCCGACGCTGGCGCGCCGCGAATTGTCCCGCGCCTTCGAGCGCAGCGGCGGCGATGCCGGCCGGTTCGACGCGTGGCTGGCAACGCGCATCGGCGTTTGGGTGGACTATTGCTGCATGCCGCAGCGCCCATTCGCGCAGGACGACGAGGCCGAGTTCCGACAAACGCTGCGCGAGCTGGACACGCTGGTGGCTTCATCGACGCTCGTCGCATTGCGCGACGCCGGCGACGATTATCCGGTGCGAGGCTGGTGCGCGTCGGAATTCTTCCTCGCCAGCGAACACTCTTTCGCGCGCGGACTGTTCGTCGACATCGAACGTCTGCTCGCCGGCCGCCGGGTCGCGGTGCCCGAAGCACCGGCGGCGAAGTCGACGAACCCGATGATCGCCCGAGTCATCGCGCAGAGCTATCGGGCGGATCGATCAGCCTGGCAGCAGGCCATCGACTACTGGACGGAGCTCGACGGCGATCTGGTCCGCAATCATGCGCCGGACGCCTGGGGGCCTTATCGCAGCTTGCAGGGCTCGGGGTTCTTCGACTCGGCATCGGATCCGAATCCATTCCGGCGCGTGCTGGATGCGATCAAGGCTCTGGAAACGGCGCTGCTGCATTGCTGGCTGATGTCCGATCGGCCTCGTACGATCGATGCCGGCCGGGTCATCGGCAGCTTCGTCGAGGGCGCCGGCCTGAGTTGCTCACGACGCGAAGACTTGCACTATCTGGGCTTCACGATCGCCTGCCGCGGTTGGGTGGATACATTCCGGACGTTCGGCCGCGCCTGTCTGCAGCGATACGTCGACGGTGCCGAACTGTCGTCGTCGGGCGTGACCTGGCCTTCGGTGATCGTCACCTTGCATCCGCCCGACGCATCGTTGCGCGCGCTGTTCGCCGCGGTGTCGCCGGCCAGCCCGGAAACCTGGCGCGCGCGGCTGAGTTCGTCTGCCCGAGCGGCCACCCCGCAGGAGCGAGCGGTGATCGGACAAGTGGCGCAGGCGCTCGCCGAGCGGCCGCCGCGCTTCGAGTTGCACGATGTCGGTGACGGCGGATATGGGGAGCCGGAGCTCACGCTGTGAAGCCTGGCGGCGCCGCGGCCGCCCCCTCCACGGCGATGGCGCGCGAAAGCGGCTCCGGGCGCGATCGCGGCGAATGCCACGTTGCCTGGGTGTCGAGGTACTAGGGCCTGTCCACTCGCACGCCCGCGTCGAACGCCTCGGGAAAGTGAGCGGCATCCACCTGCTTGTCGGCGACGGCAGCCCCCAGCCGCGCCAGCCTGTCGAGGTTCTGCGGCCTGTCCATCTCCTGCATGTCGGCCAGATACGCGGCATCCACGGCTTCGCCGACGTCGAGGCCGGCCTCGTTGAACCAGTCGGCCGTGAAGAGGGCGTTGTAACGGTGATAGGTGAGCATCCCGCTTCCGCCTCCCAGCATGGGGCCGGCGGTGCCCATCTCACGGTCGATCGCGCGCGCGGTCGGCGTGGGCTTGGCGATCCACTGCATCACCGTCTCCACGAGATCGCCGCAGTCTTCCATCAGGTTCTTCAGCGCCAATACCGCCTGCGCGGTCGCCGCGTCGGTGACCGGGCTGGAGAGATCGACGCTGGCGTCGGCCTTGCCCGTACCCACCGACACCAGCAGCAGGTCGTCGGCTCCCGCCTTCCAGCCGAACTTGTAACCGTCCATCGTCGCCACCATCAGGGCTTGCAGCGAGGGGTTGTTGTGCGGGCTGACGCCGCCGTCGATGAACAGGCCCAGGGTGTTCCGGCGCTTGTCGGACACGTCCGAATGGATGCAGATCTCCTCCCCCGCGAAAAAAGTCGGTGCCGCGGTGCTGGCCCGCACCACCTGCCACAGCGGGTACTCGCCGTTGGGGATGGTTTGCGGACGCATGGGATTGGCTTTGAAGTACCTGGCATTCGGGTTGTTGGTCAGCGCCCAGGTGCTGCCGCTGTCCAGACGCTTGGTCACGACGAGCAGGCCGGTGCGGAACGCGATGTCTTTCATCATCTCGGTGCCCAGCACCGAGCCCAGCGCCTTGGCCACGGCATCGGCGTCGTACTTCTCAAGCAACACCCCTCGGCGCCAGAAGCTGCGCTTGAAGACTTTGTCGCCCAACTCGCGGTAATGGCCTTCGATCTCCGTGACCGTCATTCCCTTCGACAGGCCGGCCGCGATGATCGCGCCCGTCGACGTGCCGGCGATGAGGTCGAAGTAATCGCAAAGCCGCATGTCGCGATCGCCGAAGCGATCCTGCAGCAGCGTCTCGATCTTCTTGAGGATCTGCACGCTCATCATCCCCCGCAGACCGCCGCCGTCGAGGGACAGGATGCGCTTGGGGCCTTCGTCGGGATCCAGGTGCTGCTCGAACGTGCGGTAGCTGACCATGGGCGCTCCGGCGATCGGTGTCGGACAAGGGGATAGGGATCAGCCGAGCGCCAGGGGCCGGCAGTCTCCGTTGGCCTGCTCGCCGCTGTCGCTGTTCCGGTTCGTACGACAGCAGCGCGGATGTGAGGGTTCGCCGGGCTTGTTCTGGACGTCGAGTTTTCCGTCGGACCGATCGAAGTCGAACTCGCTCCAGTGGAAATACTAGGCTTCGCGCAGCGCTTATGACTTCCTCAGAATTGATGAGGCGGAAGAAGGCGCCGGGCATCGAGGCGCCGGCCGCCGCGAGCACGCCGGCACGCTGGCGCGGCCGTGGCCTGCCAGGCTCAAGACCGGGTAGCATGCGCATTTCCCCCCAATCAGCGAGGTCATCATGGAATCGAGCCTGTCCGAAGCACCGGCGCTGTCCGAACGCACGATGATCGAGACGGCGCGCGGCCTGCGCGACGAGTCGATCGCGCTGCTGACCGCGCTGGTGCGCGAACCGTCGCTGCTCGGCGACGAGGCCGGCGCGCAGCGGGTGATCCGCCAGGCGTTCGAAGCGCTGGGCACGCGCATCCACGAGTTCGAGATCGACGACGCGAAGCTGCGCACGCATCCGGCGTATTCGCCGTCGATCCTGCCCTATGCCGGGCGGCGCAACGTCGTCGGCATCCACGAGCCCAAGGGGCCGGTGCGCGGCAAATCGCTGATCCTGAACGGCCACATCGACGTCGTACCGATCGGCGCGCGCGAGCTGTGGCGGCACGATCCGTTCGGCGCCGAGATCGACGGCGATCGGCTGTACGGCCGCGGCGCCAGCGACATGAAGGCCGGCATCGTCGCGTTCACGATGGCGTTCAAGGCGCTGCGCGAGCTCGGCTACGAGCCGGCCGCCAAGGTCTTCCTGCAATCGGTGGTCGAGGAGGAATGCACGGGCAACGGCGCGCTGGCCTGCCTGCTCGAGGGCTACACGGCTGATGCCGCCGTGATCCCCGAGCCGCTGGCCGGCCTGATGGACTGCCAGATGGGCGTCATGTGGTTCGCGATCGAGGTGCTGGGCAAGCCGGTGCACGCGTCGGTCGCCCACACCGGCGTCGGCGCGATCGAGTTCTCGTTCCATCTGTTCGGCGCGCTCAAGGAGCTCGAGGCGCGATGGAACGCGCCGAAGTCGCGCCACGGCTATTTCCTCAGGCACGACCATCCGGTGAACTTCAACCTGGGCAAGATCCACGGCGGCGAATGGGCGTCGTCGGTGCCGACCTATTGCCGCAGCGACATCCGCGTCGGCTTCTACCCGGACATGCCGGTAGCCAAGGCCAAGGCCGAGATCGAGCGCGTGCTGGCCGACGCGCATGCGCGGCACCCGGGACGCGACAGCCTGTCGTACCGCCTGATCTACGAAGGCTTCCAGGCCGACGGCTGCGTCGTCGACATCAACGAACCGGTGATGCAGACGCTGTCCGGCACTTATCGCGACGTGACCGGCAAGGAGCTGGCGCCGATGGCGTTCACCGGCACGACCGACGCCAAGTTCTTCAACCTGTACGGCAACACGCCGGCCACCTGCTACGGGCCGACCGGCGCCAGCTACCACGGCATCGACGAGTGGGTGTCGCTCGACAGCATGATGGACTGCGTGGCCGTGCTGACGGTGTTCATCGCCCGCTGGTGCGGGCTCAACCGCGTGGAGGCCCGCTGATGCCGACGCTGATGCTGCACAGCGCCACGCAGGACATGACGGGCCTGAAGCGCCTGTTCGAGAAGATCACACCCGAGCTGCGCTGCGCGGTGTGGCCGGACGTCGACCCGGCCGACGTCGACGTGGTCGCCTGCTGGCGGCCGGCGCCGGGCGTGCTCGCCGGCCTGCCCAAGCTGAAGCTGATCAGCGGGACCGCGGCCGGCGTCGACAACATCCTGGCCGACCCGACGCTGCCGGCCGGCGTGCCGCTGACCCGCATCGTCGATCCGTACCTCGCGCACGGCATGGCCGAGTACGTGATCTGGGGCGTGCTGCATTTCTATCGGCACTTCGACGCGATCCTGAACGGACGGCCGCGACGCGAATGGAAGGACCCCGGCCAACGTCCGGCCGCCAGGACGAAGATCGGCATCATGGGGACCGGCGAGATCGGCGGCCACGTGGCGCGCGAACTGCTCAAGCTCGGCTTCTCGGTCAGCGGCTGGTCGCGCGGCGCGCGCGCGATCGACGGCGTGACGATGTTCGCCGGCGACGAAGGCCTGCCCGGCTTCCTGGCCGAGCTGGACATCTGCGTGTGCGTGCTGCCGCTGACGCCGCAGACGACGCGGATCCTCGGCGAACGCACGTTCGCGATGATGAAACCGGGCGCGGCGGTCATCAACGTCGGCCGCGGCCAGCACGTCGACGCCGACGCGCTGCTGCGATCGGTGCGCGACGGGCACCTGCGCGGCGCGATCCTCGACGTGTTCGACGTCGAGCCGCTGCCGGACGATTCGCCGTTGTGGCAGGAGCCGCGCATCGTCATCACGCCGCACATGGCGTCGACGGTGCACCCGTCGGACATGGTGCGGCAGATCGCCGAGAACGTGCGCCGCGTGAGGGCCGGCGAGCCGCTGCTGAACCTCGTCGACCGGACACGCGGGTACTGAGGAGAATCCGTGAACGCCCCCGCCACGCCCGGGCGGCGCGTCCGATTCGTTCACGGATCCTGACGCGGCGGAAGGCCCGCCGGCCGGTGCTACCATCGTCCGGTATCCGATTCGCCACAGGACGGTTCGCGCCAGCACAGGCCGATGCCGTCCTGCAGGCCGTCGATCAGACAGGCCTGGCGGATTTTCCCGACGATTGTCCGTGGGATCTCCTCAACAAGAGGTGTTCGCCGATAGCTGGCTGCCCTGATCGGCGATCGCCTCGCCGCCCGATCTGCATCGACGATGACGTTCATTCCCCCTCGTTCCGCCCGCCTTCCCTCCCCTCGCTCCGCGCTTCGCCCGGCCGTCACGGCCGCGCTGCTCGCGCTGGCGGCATCCGGCCAGGCGCAGACGCAGGCGCCGGCGCGCGCGCCCGCCGGCTGCGCGGCACCGGCGGCCGCCCCGGCGCCCCAGACGCTGTCGACGATCACCGACGGCTTCGCGGTGCGCACCGGCCCCTCGCCGCAGCCGAACACGCGCTGGCGGGTCGCGTTCCAGGGCGGCGTCGAATGGCCGCACGTGATCCTGCGGCCGACGCGCGGACCGTGGGATCTGTCCCGCCATGGCGCGCTGCTGTTGCCGATCACCAACGTCGGCGAGCAGGACGTCATCGTCAACCTGCGGGTCGGCGACGACGACGGCGCCACCTGGCCGGACCACGCCGGCGCCGCGCGGATACCGCTGGCACCGTTCGAGCGGCGCAACGTGCTGCTGCCGCTGTGCGCGGTCGATCCGCGCGCGATGGGCATGCGCGCCGGGCCGCCGGTGCGGCCGTCGCAGGCGCTGCCTCCGGTGCTGATGCGCGGCCTGACGCCGCTGGCGCTGGACGGCCGCCTCGATCCGCGCCGCGTCGCCAGCGTGTTCATCGTCGTCGACGGACGCAGCAGCGCGCACCAGTTGATCCTCGGCGATCTGCAGGCGGTGGCGGTCCCGCAAGGCGCGGCCGCTTATGACGGCCTGTTCGATACGTTCGGACAAACGACGATCGGCCAGTGGCCCGAGAAGATCAAGGACGAAGCCGACCTGAAGGCGCGCGCCGACGAAGAACTCGCGAAACGGCTGTCCGACGCGCCGCGCGACGGCGATCCGTCCCGCGCGGCCGCCACCGGCGTGCCCGCGGTGCCCGGCGCGAAGCCGCCCCGGTTCCCGGCCAGCGGGTTCTTCCGTACCCAGCGCGGCGACGACGGCCGCTGGTGGCTGGTGACGCCGCAGGGCGAGGGCTTCTTCTCGATCGGCGTGGACACGGTCACGTGGCCCGATATGGGCACTTATGTCGAAGGCCGCGAGTCGATGTTCGTCGACCTGCCCGCCGCCGACGGCCCGCTGGCCGCGCACCTGGGCGAAGCCGACCTGCGCCGCGACATGGGCGCTCAGGCGGGCCAGCGCTTCAATCACGGCCGGTTCTTCAATTTCTACACGGCCAACCTGCAGCGCCGCTACGGGCCCGACTATGCGCAGACCTGGCAGCGGATGACGCTGCAGCGGCTGCGCGACTGGGGGTTCAACACGCTGGGCAACTGGAGCCATCCGGATCTGTGGCGTCCCGAGCGGGCCGAACGTCTGCCGTATACGGTACCGCTGTCGATCGAAGGCGATTTCGCGCGCGTCAGCGACGGCACCGACTACTGGGGCAAGATGCCGGATCCGTTCGATCCGCGCTTCGCGCAGGCGGTCGATCAACTGATGCAGGAGCAGGCCGCGCCGCGGCGCGACGATCCGATGCTGCTCGGCTACTTCGTCGACAACGAGCTGGCCTGGGGCAACGGACGCGCGCCCGAACTGGCGCAACGCTATGCGCTGGCCGTCCATACGCTGGCGCTGACCGGCGCGAGCCCGGCCAAGCAGGCGTTCATCGCGATGCTGCGCGAGCACCATGCGAGCCCCGCCGACTGGGCGCAGGCCTGGAAGCTCGATGGCGCCGCCGCCGGCGATGCGGCCGCAGCGCCATCGGGCCCGGCATCGGCGCCTGCGACGCCCGCGGCGGCCCCATCACCGTCTTCGCCGCCCGGATGGCCGCGCGACTGGGACGCCGCGCTGCGCGCGCCGGTGCGCCTGCCGGCGATGCTGCATGACGCGGCGGCGGCCGACCTGTCGGCCTTCACGCGCCAGTTCGCCGACACGTACTACCGGACGGTGGCCGAGGCGCTCAAGCGCCACGATCCCAACCACCTGTATCTGGGATCGCGCTTCGCCGCGCAGACCGACGAGGCGGTCGGGGCCTGCGATCGCTATTGCGACGTGGTCAGCTTCAACATCTATCACCGCCAGTTCGCGCCGGCGCGGCAGGACCGGTTCCGCGAGCTGGTCAAGCCGGCGCTGGTCGGCGAGTTCAACTTCAGTTCGACCGACCGCGGCCCGTTCTGGCCGGGCCTCGTCGACGTCGGTAGCGAGGCGGCGCGCGGCCGCGCTTATGGCGAGTACGTCGCCGCCGCGGCGGCCGACCCGCAGATCGTCGGCGTGCACTGGTTCCAGTACGTCGACCAGCCCGCGTCGGGCCGTCTGCTCGACGGCGAGAATGCCCACTTCGGCCTGGTCGGCATCACCGACGTGCCATGGCAATCGTTCACGCAGGCGGTGAGCGACGCGAATGTCGCGGCGCTCAAGGCGCGAATGAGCGGCAAGCCGAAATAGCGCGCCGGCGTTCGGGCCTTCACACATCGCGATCCGGAATCGACACCATGAGCCTGAAGGTCCTGATCATCGGCGGCGGCATCGGCGGGCTGACCGCGGCACTGTCGCTGCACGCGGCCGGCGCCGACGTGCAGTTGTTCGAGGCGGTGGCCGACATGAAGCCGCTGGGCGTCGGCATCAACTGCCTGCCGCATGCGGTGCGCGAGTTGACCGAACTGGGCCTGGGCGACGAACTGGCGCGCATCGGCGTGCCGGTTCGCGAACTGATCTACACGAACCGGTTCGGCCAGCGGATCTGGCGCGAGGACCGCGGCCTGCTCGCCGGCTACCACTGGCCGCAGTACGCGATCCACCGCGGCGCGCTGCAGATGCTGCTGTGGCGCACGGCGCTGGACCGCCTGGGCGAGGACCGGCTGCACGCCAATCATTCGCTGCTGCGCTTCGAGCAGGACGCGCGGGGCGTGACCGCCTCGTTCGCTTCCCGGACGCTGCCGCCTTCGGGCGGCTCGCTGGGCCAGTCGCACCAGGGGCCCGACGTCGATCGCGGCCGCTGGCGGGGCGACGTGCTGATCGGCGCCGACGGCATCCATTCGGCCGTTCGCCGCCAGCTCGTGCCGCACGAAGGCGGGCCGGTGTGGAACGGCGCGATCCTGTGGCGCGGCGTCACGCGGGCGCGTCCGTTCCTGTCCGGCGCCTCGATGATCATGGCCGGACACGAGTGGCAGAAGTTCGTCTGTTATCCGATCTCGGCCGTCGGCGACGACGGGCTGCAGGACATCAACTGGATCGCCGAACGCAAGTTCCGCGACCGTCCGGCGCTGCGGCGCGAGGACTGGAACAAACCCGGCCTGCCCGACGATTACCTGCCGCACTTCGCGTCCTGGCGATTCGGCTGGCTGGACTGCGCTGGCCTGATCGGCGGCGCGGCCGGCAGCTTCGAGTTCCCGATGGTCGATCGCGATCCGCTGCCCGGGTGGACGCAGGGCCGCGTCACGCTGCTCGGCGACGCCGCGCATCCGATGTATCCGATCGGCAGCAACGGCGCCTCGCAGGCGATCCTGGACGCGCGCGTGCTGTCCTGGCGGCTGGCCACGCAGGACGATCCCTGCCTGGCGCTGCGGCTCTACGATGACGAGCGCCGGCCGGCGACGTCGGCGCTGGTGCTGGCCAACCGCCGCAACGGCCCCGAACGCGTGATGCAGATGGCCGAGGAGCGCGCGCCCGACGGCTTCGCAGTCGACGTGCACGAGGCCATCAGCACCGACGAACTGGCCGCCGCCGCTCGCGAATACAAGCTGATCGCCGGGTTCGACAAGGACGCGCTGAATCAGCGGGCGTCGTATTCGGTCGGCGGATAGCCGCTCGTCCGAGTCTCTCGCCTGCGCGGCCTCATCCGGGAACCGCGCTCCGGTCCGGCAGCGGACGAATCAAGCGCATGCACGCAGAAAAGCCATTTTGCCGACAATTCTGCAATACTTCCGCTACGTAGTCATTCGATGAATAATCAAATATCTGATAATTCTCATTATTGTTCAGAATATTGATTCAATTCATCGCCATTCAAATCACTCCCCACCGATACTCGAAGAGGAAAGGAATACGATGCGTTGTCTCAAGTTGCTTTGTTCCGGCTTCCTGATCTGCAGCACCATCAGCGTCGGCCTGGCCGATACCCGCCTGGCCAATACCGCGCGCAATACCGCCGTGTACGCCGCAACGGATGCCTACACGCCGACCGTGTACGAGATGACGTCGAGCAGCCAGCCGTGCTGGGGGCCGATCGCGCTCGTGCCCAACCACTACCCCCCGCTCGCAGCGAAGACGGCGAGCGTTCCGCTGCCCTGCAACTTCACTCCGTCCGCCGGCACCGACAAGGAAGCGGTGATCCTCGACTCCACGCACGGTGCGCTGCGGGTCTTCGAAGGCTGGCAGCTCAATAAGTCCGGCGGTAACTGGTCGATGGCCTGGGGCGGTTATGAATTGGAATCGTCATTCAAGAAGACCGCTTACGGCTGGGTCTGGCCCACGAACGAAACGACGTATGGCGTCCAGGCATCGGGCTTCTCTTTCATTCCGGGCATCCTTACCGTCAAGGAATTGAGCAGCGGAAAGATCAACCATGCGATTCACATCATCGTTCCGCGATCCTGCGATACGTGGATAGCGCCCGCGACGCGAACGGACGGCAATGCGGCCCGGACGGGAACCGAGGATTGCTACCAGTACGGCATGGCGTACAAGCTTCCGTCGAATTTCGTGATCCCGTCCAACTGGCCTAAGGTCGTCAAGATGATCGCCGTCGCGGCACGCGATTATGGCCTGGTGGTCACCGACCAGTCGTGGTACGGAATCGGCATCCGCTTCGAGAACTTCAAGCGCCAGGGCGCCTGGTGGTCGAAGAACGGCGGCATCGTCGATCCTTATAGCGATCCGACGCAAGCCGGCCTGAATTTCTTCCAGTGCCCTAACCCCTGGAGCTGGGACTGCTATCCGGACAGGGACCATCTCTTCAAGCCGCTGTCCCAGGTCGTCGCCCCCAACAACCAGAACTTCTGGCAGGCGCTCGTTCGGGTCAACTGACCACAGCCAAAACGCAAGCCTCGTCCTTCAGGACGAGGTCACGCGAGGCGATTCCGTTCCGGCGCCGAAGTCGCCCCCGTATCGTGGCGACGAAGCTCCCGCCTTGCGGCGGGGGTGACCGACCGGCACGCGACGACATACGACATTGACAGTCGCCGCGTTGCCGCGCGGCGATCAGGATTTGGTCGGATCCGATCCGTCCTTCGGCGGCAGCGTGATCTTGCGGCTGACGCGGCGAACGACGGTGACCTCGGTGGCGGGCTTGGGCGCGCCGAGCGGACGGCGCATCGGCGGCGGATCGTCGGGGCGGTGATGCGGGTATCGAGGTCCGTCGCGGGGGCCGTCGCGATACCCGGGTCCGTCGCGATGACCCGGTCCGTCACGATGGCCGGGTCCGTCACGGTAGCCGTGCCCCGGGCCGTCATCCCGGTTTCCACCGCGTCCTTCGCGCGGCGAGAAGCCGCCGCGGGCTCCGTCGCCCTGCGACGGCGGACGGCGACCCGCCCGCCCCTGCACGGGACCGATCGAGCTGACCGCATGGTGATACAGGAAAGTCTCGCCCTGGCCGACGTCGAGGATCAACGAATACTGGTCGAACGACTTGATGCGGCCACGCAGCCGCACGCCGCTGACCAGGTAGACGTCGACCAGCGTGCGTTCACGCCGGAATGCATTGAGCCGGCTGAACTGCTGGTTCTTGACGGGGGCGCTGGAGGGGGACGGAGGAGATTCGCTCACGAGTCGGTAGGGGGCGAACCACAGGCACCCCGGCACGTTCAAGGCTCTTCATTCTAGAGCGTTTGAACGGTCAACGGGGCTTGATCGACAAAGAAGTTCGGCGTCAAGGGGGCGGGGCGCGGCTGCCGGGAGGGTTCAGTGCAGGGTCAGCGGTTGCTGCATCAGGCCGTTGAACTGGCTCAGATAGTCGTCGACTTCTTCGATGCTGGGCTCGGAAGCGATCAGTTGCTGGACGTCCTCGCGGAACCGCGAAGCGAGCGACCCATCGATGTAGATCTCGCGGCGCATCGCCTTGTCCATGATTTCGAAACCGCCGAACACCCCCCCCTCGTCGTCGCGAAACTCGACGACGCAGTAGTTGGGACTGTTATAGATCATGTGCATGGCGAACCTCGGTTTTGCTGATTCGTAGCTATGGTCGGCTGAAGGCTTTGCAAGTCCTGCCCGAGCCCGACGGGCGTCCGACGATGCCCGATGGACGCCCCGCCCGCTCACGAAAACTGCAACAGGCGGTCAGATACCCGGCTTTTCGGGCCCCCGGCGCCCGCCGCGACCTCGTCAGGACACCGGCGGAACGAGCCCGGCGACGACCCCGGCCAGCCAATCGCGAGCGACCGGATCCCACCACTGCAGGTCGATACGACTGCAAGTACGGTAAGCGCTTGCTCTCTGGACAATCGTGATCGGCATACAGGGTTTGTCGTCCGGTAGCGGCCCTTCTATCCGCCATTCGTAGGTTTCGCGTTCGGTCGCCAGCACGGCGTGCAGCCGGGCACGGGGCGGCGCCGATGCCGGCCAGGTTCGCAGCGCCTGCACGAAGCGCGCGCGAGAGAGCCGGGTTCGGGCCGGCCACAGCCAGCGGTCGGCGCACCCTCCCGATGGCTGCGCCCCGAAGGGGGCGTGGCTCGGAACATCGACCCCGAAGCGCGAGTGCGCGTCGAAAGCGCCGATGTCGGTGTGGACGAAGCGGCCGAACGGCCGCCACGCGGCCAGCGTCTCGATCATCTCGATCAGCGAAGCGCCGGACGCATCGGTCGATGCCTCGTCGCCATCACCCGCCCGGAGCCAGACCTGGTCGGCCGCTTCGATCTGGGCGATCGCCAGCGCCTGCGCCAGGGCCGGCGCCGACGGGTCGTCTAGCCGCCGGTACGGCGTCGCGCGCGCGGCGGCGACGACTGCCACGATGCGTTCGAGCTCGAAGCGGGCGGCCAGATCGGCGCCGCGCAGCAGATCGGCGATGCGCTGCGGCTGGCCTTGGCCCGACAGCTCGATGATCACGCGATCGCAGCCGGCGCCGATCCGCGGGAGCTGTCGCCGCAGCAGCGGCTCGGCGACACAGCAGGCGCAGGCGGCGCTCAGGTCGAGCAGTTCGACGCCGGCGTCCGGCACGACCCCGCCAACCTCGGAAACGGACCGGACATCGTCCGCCGGATCATCGAGCGACGTGGCGCCGCGCTCGTTGAGCACGACGACCCATCGTTCCGCCGGCGGTTTGCGCTGCAGCCAGCGGCGGATCAGCGTCGTCTTGCCTGCGCCGAGAAAGCCGCAGACGATCGTGACCGGAAGACGGGGTCGGCAGGGCGTGGTCAGGAATCCCGCCGGATCGGAAGGGTGTCGATCAGCCCCATCTTGCGCAGCATGTCGAAGCATTCGTCCAGGCTGCGGAAGCGGGTCAGGCCGCGCCGGAAATCGGCGATCGTCCGATGGCCGTCGACGAGGATCAGCAGCATCCGCAGGCGGCGCGGCAGCGCCGAGTCGATCTCGGCCGCCTCCTTTCGGCCCCGCCGCGTCTTGATGAAGATCTCGTCGTCGCGCAGCGCCGCCTCGGCGGGATCGCTGAGCAGTCGTCTGAGCGCTTTGTCGAATTCGGGATCGGCAGGGTTCAACATACTTCCAGGGTTTGTCCGCAATTGCATCGATCGTAAGGCAGCGATCGCCCGCCGGCCGGTGATTGAAGTCACGTCAGCCCGGCGCGTCGGCGCCGGAGGGCGCGCGGCGCGATCAGCCTGATCAATTCGGCGACAACCGGCGACGCGTCAGGCCCGTCCGCTCGAAGGCCGAACCCACGTCGAAGCGCAGCGGATCCAGCAGTCCGTCGGGGTTGAAACCGAGCGGTTGCCGCCCAGCCCACTAGACCTTGCGCGGCGCGAAGTAGTGGTCATACGCCATCCGGTAGTCGACCAGCGTGTCATTCTGCCAATGACCGGCGCGCTGCGCGAACACGCGCATCGAGTCCGACACGCGACGGAAGAGCTGACTTTCGGCCGACCGGTGGGTGGCCACCTCGTCCCAGGCCTTGAGCTGGGCGCGCAGGATCGCGTCGGGCGTCGGTACGAACGTGATGCCGCGGCGGTCCTGCAATTCGACGTAGTCGCGCGAGCAGCGATCGATGAGCTTCCACGACGCCTCGGCCGAGCACGCCTGCGCGGCAACGGTCAGGATCGCCTGCTGCTCGGACGTCAGCGCGTCGAAGCGGCGACGGTTGAACAGCAGCTCGAGGTTCGCGAACTTCTGGTGGAAGCTTCTCAGCATGCAGACCTTGGCGACCTTGGACAGCGCATCGGTGGCGCCGACGCTGACGTTGTCGATCGTCGCGCCATCGAGCTGGCCGCGGTCGATCGCCGCCTCGGCTTCCTTGTTCGACATCGTGCTGATCGACATCCCCATCGCGGTGAACAGGTCGACGGACGGACCGATCGCGCGAAAGCGCATGCCCTTGAGGTCGTCGGGCCGCAGCACCGGACGCCGGAACAGCCCCAGTGGCTGCGTGGGCATCGGCGCGTACAGCATCGAGACGACCTGCATGTTCAGGCTGCGATAGATCTCGTCGAGCAACCCCTTGCCGCCGCCGTGCTCGTGCCAGGCCAGCAGCATGTTCGGATCCATGCCGAACGACGGGCCGCTGCCCCACAGGCTGAACGCCGGATGTTTGCCGTACCACAACGACAGGATGCCGTGGCCGCCGTCGAGCACCCCTTTGCTGACCGCGTCGAGCAGGTCGTACGGCTTGACGACCGCGTCGGCCGGCAGCATGTCGATGCGCAGCCGGCCGGACGACATCGCGTTGACCTTGCGCGCGAAATCCCCGGCCAGTTCGTGAAACAGATCGTTGGCGGACCAGGCGCTCTGGCAACGCAGCGTGGTGACGGCCTGCGCGACGGCCGGCGTGGTCGCCAGGGCGGCGCTCCCGGCGGCCAAGGTCGTGAAGGATCGTCGGCCTTTTTCCATGCCGGCAAGGCTGAACGAATCCTCCCTGCCTGTGGATCGGGGTTATCCCCGGAAGCGCGAACCGGCGTCGATCGGGCTATCCCGTAACCCGAACAGGCGTCGCGCGAAAGACGCGCTCAACTGCTGTGCTTGCGATAAGCGCCGCGGGACAGATCGATGCCGAGCTGCTTGAGCTTGCGATACAGGTGCGTGCGTTCGAGCCCGGTCTTCTCGGCGACGCGCGTCATGCTGCCGTGCTCGCGCGACAGATGATGCTCGAAGTACGCGCGTTCGAACGCGTCGCGCGCCTCGCGAAGCGGCAGGTCGAGCGGCAGGTCGCGCACGGCGACGTTGGCGCCGCCGGCCTGCGTGAATCCGGACACGCCGGAATGCGGATGGCCGAGCGACTCGAAGCTGGGCGGCGGCGCGCCGAGGCTCTGGACCGAAGCGCCGGGCATGCCCGCGCCGAGCCGGCCGCCGAGCGAGATCGGCGAGCCGCCCGCCACGCCGTTGCCGATCGGCTGGGCGACGTTGGGCCGCACCTTGCTGCGGTTCAGCCCCTGTTCGACGGCCTTGAGCAGCTTTTGCAGCGCGATCGGCTTCTCGAGGAAGTCGAGCGCGCCGATGCGCGTGGCCTCGACGGCCGTGTCGATCGTCGCATGGCCGGACATCATGATCACCGGCATCGTCAGCTTGCCGTTGGCTGCCCATTCCTTCAGCAGCGTGACGCCGTCGGTGTCGGGCATCCAGATGTCGAGCAGCACCAGGTCGAGCGATGTGCCTTCCTGTTCCTGCACACTGCGCGCCTGTTGGGCGTTTTCGGCCAGCAGCACCGTGTGTCCTTCGTCTCCCAGAATCTCCGAGAGCAGCTCGCGGATGCCTATTTCATCATCCACCACCAGTATTTCTGCCATACGACTCCGCTCTGACTGTAGTGTTCCGTTGATCGTTCGCCGTCAAAACCCGGACATTTCACCGAACCAACGGCTCAATACCAGGATTGTCCACATTTTTTGCCAGTTTGGTAAATAGCACCGACACTTGTGCACCCCTGGGTTTGTCCTGCGATTCGCCCCAATTGGCGACGTCGATCCGCGCGCCGTGCTCTTCGACGATCTTGCGGACGATGGCCAGGCCCAGCCCGGTGCCCTTGGCCTTGGACGTCACGTAGGGCTCGAACGCGCGCGCGAGCATCGCCGGCACGAAGCCTTCGCCATTGTCGCGCACCATCAGGCGCACGGCGGGCGAGCCATCGGGCAGCATCAGCCGCTCGGTGCTGACCTCGATGCGCGGCGGCTGCCGCTGCTCGGTCGCCTCGAGCGCATTCTTGACCAGGTTGTGGATGACTTGGCGAAGTTGCGTCCGATCGCCGAGCAGCGCTGGCAAGGATGGCGACAGCGACGAGACGATGACGGCGCCGCTGGGCGTGCTCGCATACAGGTGCAGCACGTCGTCGACGAGGCTGTTCAGGTTCAGCGGCGCCAGGCGGGCCGCGGGCAGCCGCGCATAGTCGCGGAACTCGTCGACCATGATCGTCAGCGCGCCGACCTGGCTGATGATGGTCTGCGCGTTGCGATGCAGGAACTCGGCGTCCGTCGGGCTGAGCTTGTCGAGCAGCTTGCGCTCGATCCGCTCGGCCGATAGCTGGATCGGCGTCAGCGGATTCTTGATCTCGTGCGCCAATCGCCGCGCGACCTCGGCCCAGGCGACCGCGCGCTGCGCCGAGATCACCTCGCTGATGTCGTCGATGACGATCACGTAGCCGACGCGGCGCTCGGGCAGGATCGAGCCGCGCGCGAGGATCGTCTGCGCGGCCGTCCCGTCGTTCGTGCGTTCTTTGGGTGAACCGTCGCGCTGCAGCGCGAACTGGCGCTGCCAGCTATCGAGCCCAGCGGCGACCTGCTCGTTGAACGCGGCGCGAAACTCGCGTCCGAGCGACGCCAGACGGGGAATCTGCGTCAGCGGCTCGCCCAGGTGTTCGCCGAGCGGCGTCTGCAGGATGCGGTCGGCGCCGGGGTTCGCCAGCGTCAGCCGCAGATCGGCATCGAGCACCAGCACGCCGGCGTTCAGGTTGGCCAGCACGCTTTCGAGCCGCGTGTGCGCGGCCTCGAGCTCGCGCTGCTTGCGGTCGACCTGCGCGCGCGCCTCCTGCAACTGGTGCGTCATCGCGTTGAACGAGCGCGTCAGCACGCCGAGCTCGCCGCGCGTCGAGTAGTCCTTGACCATCCGGAAGTCGCCCTCGGCGATCTTGCGCGTCGCGGCCGCGAGATTGGCCAGCGGGCCGACCAGCCAGCCGGCCAGCAGGAACGCGCCGGCCACCGCCGAGAACAGCGTCAGCAGGAAGATCAGCGACAGCGTGATGCGGTAGAGCTTCTTCAGGTCGCCGCGGGTGGCCGACAACGCCTTGTAGCCGGCATAGCCCTGCTGCACCGCCTCGGCGTTGGCGGCCAGCGCGGTGGGTACCGGCTGGATCAACTGGATGAACACGCTGTCGTCGAAGCGCGGCCGCTCGGTCGGCAGCGGCACGATGACGCGCAACCGGGGTTCGCGGTCGCCGCGCGGCGACCCGTCGAGCAGCGCGGTGGCCGGATCCGGATCGACGCCCTCGTAGCCGACGAACAGGCGCGTGATCCGTGCCTGGCGCAGCGCGGGCGCGGGCGGCAGGTCGGGAATCAACTGCGCGTACGGACCGCCGCTGGCGGTGATGATGCGGCCCGAGCCGGTGACGATCAGCGCGTCCATGATCCCGTACTGGTCGCGCAGGCGGCCGAGCGAGGGCGCCCAGTTCTGCGGCGGCGTATCGTCGATCTGCGCGGCGACGTTGCGCGCCTTCTGCGTCAGGTCGGCCATCTGCGAGTCGAGCGACGCGCGCCCCAGGCTCAGGCCCGATTCGAGCGCCTGCTCGACCGGTACGTCGAACCACGATTCGATCGATCGGCCGATGAACTGGACGGCCACGACGTAGATCAACGCGACGGGCAGCACCGTCATCAGCACGAACGCGGTCGCCATGCGCGCCATCAGCCTGGTGCCGAATACGCCCCGCCGGTAGCGCAGCACGAGCCGGCGCAACAGTTCGAGCACCAGCGCGAACACGGCGATCGCGGTGCCGCCGGTCAGGCCCAGCAGCAGCGGAAAGTGCTCCTGGAACAGCGAGGTATTGGCCGTAGCGGTCGTCAGGATCGCCAGCAGCAGCACCGACAGCACCAGCGCCGCGATCAGCGACAGGCGCAGCGCGCGGCTGATCGCCCGTGTATTGCCGTCGGCTACGGCTTGAACTCGAACCGTTTCCATTCTGTCTGCAGGGCCCAGTCCTTGCTGGTCAGCGCGGTGACCTGGAAGGGCTTCGGAAGTTGCGACGGATCGAGCCGGATGCGCACCTGGCCCTCGTAACGCTTGCCGTAGCGGATGCGCTCGGCCTCGACGAAACGCCAGTCGCGGATCTTGCCGAGGGCGGCCAGCGCATCGGCCAGGTCGCCGAAGTTCTGCTGCTGGCCGTTGGCGTGGAGCCGGTACTGGCGCGACAACGCGTGGAAGGACAATCGGTAAGTCTGAACGGATGCGGCGATCTTGTCATCCACCCAGTACCAGCGCGGCTCGAACAGCTCGGCCTCGACGACGAAGCTCAGCGGCACGCCCTTGTTGACGGCCTCTTCGAGCCGAGACGGCAGCGCGATCGTGAAGTCGACCCACAACATGAACGCGTCGCCTTCGATGGCCGGTTCGAGGCGGATCTGGCGGGTCTCGATCCCTTCCCCGATCGGCTGCGCGCGGAGCGGGGAGGCGTACCGGATGCCGGCGGCGCTCGCGACGGCCAGCGCGGCCGCCCCGCGCAGCCACAGGCGACGGGCACGGACCGGCGGGCGCGCGGCCGACGGACGCTCACACACCGGCGGCGGCCGATCGAGCGGCCCGGCACCCGGCGGCATCACACCGGTTTTTGCAGCAGGCAGTAATAGAAGCCGTCATGATCCCGTACCGGTTCGGCCTCGGCGGCCGGCAAGAACGGGACGCCGGGCAGCAGGATCCGACCGGCGTCGGCCCCGCGGCGGCACGGGCTGCCTGCCGACCCCGTCGACGCATCCGTCCGGCCGGGGCCCGCAGCGGTCGCGCCCAGCGGCAGCACGGCGGCCTCGGGGTGGGCGCCCAGGAACGTGCCGACTACACCCTCGCCCTCCTGCCGGAACACCGAGCAGGTGGCGTAGAGCAATTTACCACCCGGCCCGAGCAGCGGCCAAAGCGCCGCCAGCATTTGGACCTGAACCCGGCAAAGTGTCGCGAGGTCGCTACGCCGACGCAGCCAACGGATGTCCGGATGCCGGCCGACGATGCCCGAGGCCGAACAGGGCGCATCGAGCAGGATGCGGTCGAACGGCCGGCCGTCCCACCACGCGGCCGGATCGGCGGCGTCGGCCGCGCGCAGCGTGACGCGGCGGGCGCCGGCGGGCTCGGAAAGCCCCAGCCGGCGCAGGTTGTCGTCGACGCGGCGCAGGCGCGCGTCGTCGACGTCCAGCGCCAGCAGCTCGCAGTCGACCTGCTCGAGCAGGTGCGCGGTCTTGCCGCCCGGCGCGGCGCAGGCATCGAGCACGCGATGGCCGGGCGCCGCGTCGAGCCAGCGCGCGGCGAGTTGGGCGCCGTAGTCCTGCACCGAGATCAGGCCCTCGGCGAAGCCGGGCAGGCGCGAGACGTCGGTGCTGCGGGGCAGGCGGATCGCGTCGCCCTCGATCGGCTCGGCCGGCCAGCCTTCGGCCCGCAGCCGCGCGAGCAGCGACGCGACGTCGGCGCGACGACGGTTGACGCGCAGGATCAGCGGCGCCTGGCGATTGCCGGCGGCGACGATCGTCTCCCAGTGGTCCGGGTGGTCGGCGCGCAGGCGTTCGAGCCACCAGGCCGGCAGATTCCAGCACGCCTCGGGCTGCTGCCGCGCCTGCGCATCGAGCGCGTCGCGCTCGCGCAGGAAGCGGCGCAGTGTGGCGTTGATGAAGGATGCGGCCGGATCGCCGCCGAGCTGGCGCGCGGCGCGAACGGCCTGGTCGACGACGACCGCGTCGGCGCGAACCGCCGCGGAACGGTCGAGCGCCCACTGCGCGAGCACCACCTGCTGCAGCGCGAGCAGCGGTGCGGCCGGCGGCCGGCGGTTCAACTGCGCACTGATCGCCCGGCACCAGCCCAGGTTGCGGATCGCATCGGTCGCGAAGCTCTGCAGCGCGGCGCGCGAAGCGCCGTGGAGCCGTTGCTCGCGCGCGGCCTCATCGATCGCGTCCGGCAGGCGCCGGCCGGCCTGGACGGCGGCGACGGCTTGCGCGGCCGCCACGAACTCGCGCCCCAGCGGGGCGCGATCGGAGTGATTCGGCGAAGACGAGGCCGGCGGCCTCACGCGGGGACGCCCGCCGCCAGCGCCCGCAACCGCCGCACGCGTTCCTCGGTCGGCGGGTGGGTGCTGAACAGACCGGCCAGGCCGCCGCCGCGCAGCGGATTCATGATCATCATCTGCGCGGTCTCGGGATGCGCCTCGGCCGGCGGCAGCGGCGTGCCCGACGCATAAGCGTGGATCTTCTCGAGCGCCTCCGCCAGCGCCAGCGGATCGCCCGAGATCTCGGCGCCGCCGCGATCGGCTTCGAATTCGCGCGCGCGCGAGATCGACATCTGGATCAGGCTGGCCGCCAGCGGCGCGAGCAGCGCCACCGCGATGCCGGCGATCGGGTTGGTCGGGCGCCCGTTCTCGTCGCGTCCGCCGAAGAACATCGCGAAGTTGGCCAGCGCCGAGATCGCACCGGCCATCGTCGCCGAGATCGTCGAGATCAGGATGTCGCGATGCTTGACGTGCGCCAGCTCGTGCGCCATCACGCCGCGCAGCTCGCGGGCGGACAGCACCCGCAGGATGCCGGTGGTCGCGGCGACGGCGGCGTGCTCGGGGTTGCGGCCGGTGGCGAACGCATTGGGCGCCGGCTCGTCGATCAGATACACGCGCGGCATCGGCAGGCCGGCCTTCTGCGCCAGCTCCTGGACCATGCCGTAGAACTGCGGCGCGCTACCGGCGTCGACCTCCTGCGCGTTGTACATGCGCAGGACCATCTTGTCCGAGAACCAGTAGGCGAAGAAATTGGACAGCAGCGCGAACCCCAGGGCCATCATCATGCCCTGCCGGCCGCCGATCGCGGCCCCGACCACGCCGAACAGCGCGGTGATCGCCGCCATCAGGATGGCTGTCTTGACCCAATTGAACATTCGGTACTCCCGTGGGAAGTGACTGTCGAGGCGCCCGGAGACCAGACACCGGCGTTTAGATGGGGACGCGGACGTCCGCCTTCAACCGGCCCGGTCCGTCGAGGGCTCCCCATCAAACTGACAGTATTCTGACGGTTTCAGTCCTTGCAGCAATTGCCGGACCGCCAGACGCTTTCCCCCCGGCCGCTGGGCGACCTGCAGGGCCAGCGCACCGTCGCCGCAAGCGACCCACCAGTCCCGGTCCGTGCGCCGCAGCGTCGCGCCGGGCCCGATCGGCCGGCCCTGCGCCCGGGCGGCGGCGACCGCTTCGGCCAAGGCCTGCGAGTCGGCGACGGGCCTGGCCTGCCAGATCTTCAGCGGCGGCCCGGGCTGGCAGGTCGCGACGCAGCCGGGAAACGGATCGAAAGCGCGGATGCGGTCGGCCAGACGGGCAGCCGGCATCCGCCAGTCGAGCTCGCCTTCGGCCTTTTCCAGCTTGGCGGCGTAGGTGACGCCCTGCTCGGGCTGCTCGACCGGCGTCAGGCGGCCGGCCTGCGCATCGGCCAGCGCCTCGACGATCAGGCGGCCGCCGAGCTCGGCCAGCCGGTCGTGCACGACAGCGGCATTGTCGTCGGGGCCGATCGGCAGCCCCTCGCGCAACAGCATCGGCCCGGTGTCCAGCCCCTCGTCCATCTGCATGATCGTGATGCCGGTCTCGGCATCGCCGGCCTCGATCGCGCGCTGGATCGGCGCGGCGCCGCGCCAGCGCGGCAGCAGCGACGCATGGATGTTCAGGCAGCCCAGCCGCGGCGCGGCGAGCACCGGCGAGGGCAGGATCAGGCCGTAGGCGGCGACGACCATCGCGTCGGCGCCGACCTCGGCGATCACGCTCTGCGCCTGTTCGTCACGCAGCGTGCGCGGCTGGAATACCGGCAACCCGGCCGCCGCCGCGGTCTGCTTGACCGGGCTGGCCTGCAGCTTCTGGCCGCGGCCGGCCGCCTTGTCGGGCCGCGTCAGCACCAGCGCGACGTCGTGGCCGGCGGCGATCAGCGCGCGCAGCGCGACGTCGGCGAACTCGGGCGTCCCGGCGAAGATCAGGCGCATTCAAGCGGCCTTGTCGGCGGCCTTCAGCAGCTTGGTGCGGATCCGGCTCTGCTTGAGCCGCGACAGGTACTGGACGAACACCTTGCCGTCGAGGTGGTCGATCTCATGCTGGACACAGACCGCGAGCAGGCCGTCGGCCTCGAACGCGTACGGTTGCCCCAACAGGTCGAGCGCCTTGACGGTGACGCGATCGGGCCGCTCGACCTCGTCATAGACCCCGGGCACCGACAGGCAGCCTTCCTCGTAGACCTTGCGGTCCTCGCTGCGCGCGACGATCTCGGGATTGATCAGCACGCGCAGGTCCGACTTGTCCTCGGACACGTCGATGACGACCACGCGTTTGTGCACGTCGACCTGGGTGGCGGCCAGCCCGACACCCGGCGCCGCGTACATCGTCTCGGCCATGTCGCGAACGAGCTCACGGATCGACTCGTCGACCTGCGCGACCGGCTCGGCGACCCGATGCAGGCGAGCGTCGGGATAGTGAAGAATCGGCAGTACGGCCATCGGGATAAAACAACCGTCTATAAAGACATGGAATGCGACGCCTGGAGGCGATGGGCAGAATCTGAGCCCAAGTCTGGGAATTTCAAGGTCATCCAGGGCCGCGTCTCGAAGGTTGCATCGGCCTTCGCGCGGGCGGACCACAACCGGGTCAGCAATGAAAAAGTTTAGCACGCGGGTTTTGGCGAGGTCAGCCGCGCTGACGACGGCGCTGGCCGGTGCCGCCGTGGCGCCGACGGCCGGACCGGGTGTCGCCACCTTGATCGCGAGCCTGGCCGGATGGACCGCGCTCGCCCACCCGTCCGGCGCCTTCGCCCAGGCGACGGCGACGCCGCCGCTGGAGATCGCCAAGGATGCCCCCGACAAGTACGTCGTCGTCAAGGGCGACACGCTGTGGGACATCTCCGGCCGCTTTCTCGAAAAGCCGTGGCGCTGGCCCGAGATCTGGGAACTGAACCGCGAACAGATCCACGATCCGCACTGGATCTACCCGGGCGACATCGTCTACCTGGACCGCAATGCCGAGGGCGGCCCGCGCCTGCGGCTGGGCCGGCCGATCGGCGAGGGCGGCAGCGGTGGCGGCGCGCTCGGCGCACAGGCACGGCTGCAGCCGATGACCCGCTCCGAGCCGCTCGGCCGCAACGCGATCCCCACGATCAATGCCGCGGCGATCGACGCATTCCTGAACCGCCCGCTGATCGTCGACGAAACCTCGCTGGCGAACAATCCGTACCTGGTCGGCACCGAAGAGGGCCGGCTGTACCTGTCGCGCGGCGACCTCGCCTACGCGCGCGGCCTGGGCGATCAGCCGGCCGAGGAATGGCACATCTACCGGCCGTCCAAGCCGCTGCTGGATCCGGACACGCGCAAACCGATCGCGCTCGAAGCGCTGTACATCGGCTCGGCCCGGCTGGAAAAGAACGGCGATCCGGCGACGCTGCGCATCACCGGCACCACCGAAGAGATCGGCACCGGCGACCGGCTGATGCCCGCCGAGCGCAGCCGCACGATCAACTACGCGCCGCACGCGCCGGACGGCCCGGTCGACGGCCGCATCGTCTCCGTCTATCGCGGCGTCGCCCAGGCCGGCCGCAACAGCGTCGTCGCGCTGAACGTCGGCCAGGCGCAGGGCATCGAGATCGGCCACGTACTGTCGATCAGCAAGCGCGGCCAGATCGTGCCCGATCGCGACGGTCCGGTGCGCGGCCAGATGGTCAAGCTCCCGGACGAGGCGATCGGCTATCTGATGGTCTTCCGGGTGTTCGACCACGTCTCGTACGGCCTGATCCTGGATGCGTCCAAATCGGTCGCGATCGGCGACAACGTGAACACGCCCTGACTGCACGGACGAGGCCCCGGGGCGTACGCGGCAGGTGCCGCTGAAGCGATACGCTCCGACCGCGCGGACGAGGCCGACGGCTATCGCCACCGGCTAGCTTCGCGCGCGGCGGGCCTTCGCTAACATCGGGATCGTCCGACCGGCATCGCGCCGGCCGCTTCGATCCGGATTGCCGATGCCCACGTTGCCGGATGGCGTCCGCGCCACCTCCGTCGATCTGTTCGACGAGCCCCCCACCCCCTCGCTTGCCGTCCAGCCGATCGCGCTGACGCCGGACGAGTGCGCGCCCTGGCTGCGACTGACGCTGACCGACGGCATCGGGCCGGTGACCGCGCTGAAGCTGCTGGCGCGGTTCGGGCTGCCCGAGCGATTGTTCGCCGCCGACGCGGACACGCTGCGGACGACGCTGGGTCCGACGTCGACGACGGCGCTGCTCGGCGCCGACGAGCGGCGCGACGCGCTGGTGCGGCGCTGCGTGGACTGGGCCGATCCGTCGGCCGATCCGCCGCGGCATCTGCTCGCGATCGTCGACCCGCGCTATCCGCCGCGGCTGCTGGATCTGCACGATCCGCCGCTCGTGCTGTTCGTGCTCGGCGACCCCGCCTGCCTGGCGCGGCCGTCGGTCGCGATCGTCGGCAGCCGCCAGGCCAGCCGCGCCGGCCTGCTGCGCGCCGAGGCCTTCGCGCGCTCGCTGGCCCGGCACGGATGGACGGTGGCCAGCGGACTGGCGGCCGGCATCGATACGGCCGCGCATCGCGGCGCGCTGGCCGGCCAGGATGACGGCACCGACACACCCGGTCAGGCGATGGCCGCCGACCCGCGTCCGGAGGGCGCCCGCGGCCTCGGCACGACGTTCGCCGTCGTCGGCAACGGGCTGGACCTCGTCTACCCGGCGTCCAACCGGGCGCTGGCCGGACAGATCGCCGCCCGGGGCGCCATCGTCGGCGAATTGCCGCTGGGCGCGCTGCCGCTGCCCGCGCACTTTCCGCGCCGCAACCGGCTGATCGCCGCGCTATCCCACGGCGTGGTCGTCATCGAAGCCGCCCGGCGCAGCGGCTCGCTGATCACGGCCCGACTGGGGGCCGAACTGGGACGCGAGGTCTTCGCGGTCCCCGGATCGATCGACGCGCCGCAGGCCCGGGGCTGCCACGCGCTGATCAAGCAGGGCGCCAAGCTCGTCGAGGCCCTCGACGACGTGCTCGACGAACTGCCGCCGCTCGGCGGGCCGACGCGGGCGGCCCGTCCCGCCGCGCCGCCCCGCCCGGCAGCGGGCTCTCGCCGACTCGGCGCGGGCGCGTCCGCCCCCGCCGCACCCGACATTGCCGCATCCGACATCACCGCGTCCGACATCGTCGCATCCGACATCGCCGCGTCCGCCACCTCGGCATCCAGCCACGCGGCATCCGACCCCACGGCATCGGGCACCCCGGCGCCCGACACCCTCACGCCGAGCACTGCCGCCTCCCGCTCCGACACGCCCGATACCCCCGAAGCATCCCCGCTGACCGGCGCCGCCGACCCCACGACCGCCGACACGCTGCTCGACACCCTCGGCTGGGATCCGGTCGACATCGAGGCGCTGGCCCGCGCCGCGTGCCTGCCGGCCGACCGCCTCGGCGCGACGCTGCTTCTGCTCGAACTGGACGGCCGGATCGAGCGATTGGCCGATGGCCGCTACCGCCGGATGCCTGAACACCCGATAGCTGTCCCCGAAAAGTCGTCTATTTGAGACACAATCCAGACAACAAAGTCAGGAATGTCGCCCAATGAAGACTCAGCCGCGGCGCGCTCGCGCCGGAAATCGCGCGACCTCCATGACCGGACCGCGGCTTGCGTTGTTCGACAGTCGCCACTTACCATTGGCGCCCCGCTGCCCTTGTCGGGCCACAGCAGCCTGCGACAGGCTCTCCGGTCCCCGGCACCCCTGACGTCCCGCCATGAGCAAAGCGCTGATCATCGCCGAAAAACCCTCCGTCGCCGCCGATATCGCGCGCGCGCTGGGCGGCTTCACCCGCGAGGGCGACTACTACGAGAGCGAGGACTACCTGCTGTCGTCGGCGGTCGGCCACCTGCTCGAGATCACGGCTCCCGAGGAGTTCGAGGTCAAGCGCGGCAAGTGGTCGTTCGCGCATCTGCCGGTGATCCCGCCGCACTTCGACCTGAAGCCGATCTCCCGCGGCGAGGACCGGCTCAAGGTGCTGACGCGGCTGATCAAGCGCAAGGACGTCACCGAACTGATCAACGCCTGCGACGCGGGCCGAGAGGGCGAACTGATCTTCCGGCTGATCGCCCAGCACGCGAAGGCCAAGCAGCCGGTCAAGCGGCTGTGGCTGCAGTCGATGACGCCGTCGGCGATCCGCGAGGCCTTCAGCAACCTGCGCACCGACGCGCAGATGCGGCCGCTGGCCGACGCGGCGCGCTGCCGCTCCGAGGCCGACTGGCTGGTCGGCATCAACGGCACGCGGGCGATGACGGCGTTCAACTCGCGCGACGGCGGCTTCTACCTGACGACCGTCGGCCGCGTGCAGACGCCGACGCTGGCGATCGTCGTCGAGCGCGAAGAGCGCATCAAGCGCTTCGTCTCGCGCGAATACTTCGAGATCAAGGCGGCGTTCGGCGCCAAGGCCGGCACATACGAAGGCCGTTGGTTCGATCCGCAGTTCAAGAAGAACGACGATGCCGAGGCGCGCGCCGAGCGGCTGTGGGCGCGCGGCACGGCCGACGAGATCGCCGCCGCGTGCCGGGACAAACCGGGCCGGGTCACCGAAGAATCCAAGCCGACCACGCAGGCGGCCCCGGCGCTGTTCGATCTGACGACGCTGCAGCGCGAAGCGAACTCGCGCTTCGGCTTCTCGGCCAAGACGACGCTGTCGATCGCGCAGGCGCTGTATGAAAAGCACAAGGTGCTCACGTACCCGCGGACCGACTCGCGCGCGCTGCCCGAGGACTACCTGGGCACGGTCAAGGCGACGATGAAGATGTTCGCCGACAGCGCGAACCCGGCCGATCCGTACGCGTCGTTCGCCGGCAAGATCCTCGCGCAGGGCTGGGTCAAGCCGAACAAGCGGATCTTCGACAACAGCAAGGTCTCGGACCACTTCGCGATCATCCCGACGCTGCA
Source organism: Burkholderiaceae bacterium (assembly GCA_047601745.1). Taxonomy (GTDB): domain Bacteria; phylum Pseudomonadota; class Gammaproteobacteria; order Burkholderiales; family Burkholderiaceae_E; genus JAKPAM01. The sequence continues at coordinate 1,210,160 of JASGIS010000001.1, forward strand.
GACGCCCAAGTCGCTCAGCGACGCCGAGCACAAGATCTACGACATGGTCACGCGCCGTTTCCTGGCGATCTTCTACCCGGCGGCCGAGTACCTGGTAACGACGCGGATCACCGTCGTCGAGGGCCATTCGTTCAAGACCGAGGGCCGCGTGCTGGTCAACGCCGGCTGGCTGGCCGTGCACGGCCGCGCCGCCAGCGAGGACGGCAGCAATCTCGTGCCGGTCGAAACCGGCGAGACCGTCCACACCGAATCGATCGACGTCCACGCGCTGGCAACCAAGCCGCCGCCGCGCTACACCGAGGCGACGCTGCTGTCGGCGATGGAAGGCGCCGGCAAACTGGTCGAGGACGACGAGCTGCGCGAGGCGATGGCCGCCAAGGGCCTGGGCACGCCGGCCACGCGCGCGGCGATCATCGAGGGCCTGATCGCCGATACCTACCTGATCCGCGAAGGCCGCGAACTGGTGCCCACGACCAAGGCCTTCCAGTTGCTGACGCTGCTGCGCGGCCTGGGCGTGTCCGAGCTGACGATGCCCGAGCTGACCGGCGGCTGGGAGCACAAGCTGGCGCTGATGGAACGCGGCCAGCTCGACCGCGACGAGTTCATGCAGGAAATCGCCGAGATGACCCGGCAGGTCGTCGAGCGCGCCAAGAACTACAAGCTCGAGACCGTGCCGGGCGACTACGCGACGCTGAAGGCGCCGTGCCCCAAGTGCGGCGGCGTGGTCAAGGAGAACTACCGGCGCTTCGCGTGCACGCAATGCGATTTCTCGATCACCAAGACGCCGGGCAGCCGCGCGCTCGAAGTCGACGAGGTCGAAACGCTGCTGCGCGATCGCACGATCGGCCCGCTGCAGGGGTTCCGCAGCCGCCTGGGCCGCCCGTTCGCGGCGATCCTGAAGATCACGCCGGAGTTCAAGCTCGAGTTCGATTTCGGACAGAGCGGCGAGGACGGCGAGGGCGAGGCGGTCGACTTCTCCGGACAGGAGCCGCTGGGCAAATGCCCGAAGTGCGCCGACGGACGCGTGTACGAGCACGGCATGAGCTACGTCTGCCACCACAGCGTCGAGCAGCCGAAGACCTGCGATTTCCGGTCCGGCAAGATCATCCTGCAGCAGGAGATCTCGCCCGAACAGATGCGCAAGCTGCTGGCCAACGGCCGCACCGACCTGCTGCAGGGTTTCGTGTCGTCGCGCACGCGACGCAAGTTCAAGGCGTTCCTGGTCGTCGGCAAGGACGGCAAGGTCAGCTTCGAATTCGAACCGCGTCCGGCCAAGCCCGCGGCCGCCAAGACCGCCGCCGCCAAGACCGGCGCCGACGCGGCGCCGGCGCCGGATGCCGAAGCGACCGGCAAGACCGCGACGAAAACGGCCACGAAGACAGCCGCGAAGACGACGACCAAAGCCGCCGCCAAGACCGCCGCCAAGACCGCAGCGAAGGCCCCCGCGAAAACCGCCGCGAAGAAAACCGGCGCCGGCAGGACGCGCGCGTCGTCCGCCGAAGAATCGTCCTGAGGCTGGAATCCGCCGAGGCTGAACGACGTTCGGCCTAGCCTGGCGATCCCGAGGGCTGGCCCATCCAGCGCTCCGCCACCTGCCGCTCGTTCTCGTCCAGATCGTCGACCGGCAGATGGTCGAGCCGGCGATGGATCATCCGACCGTAGATCCCGGCCAGCACCGCCACGTCGGCCGACAACGCCGATTCGGCGCCGACCGCCGGCTGGGCGACCCGGGCACGATTGATGGCGGCTTCGAGTTGGGCGATGCGAATCGATTCCATGACGGATCCGTAGAGGGCGACCGGACGAGCGCGTCTCGCCGCCGGTCGGCGAGGGACGCAAAAAAGCGACAGCCGGCGCACACGCCGATCATCGCGACCACCGATGCAGCTATATTCGTCGCATGGACAGAGCGCAGGCAAGCCGGCAGGTCGACTGGGTGTTCGCATACGGATCGCTGATCTGGAACCCCGAGATCGACTTCGACCGCGCCGAGCTGGTCAAGGTCCATGGCTTTCATCGCGCATTCTGCATCCGCTCGATCCATCATCGCGGCACGCCCGAGCGCCCCGGAGTCGTTCTCGGCCTCGACCGGGGCGGCAGTTGTGTCGGCATGGCGTTCCGCCTGCGGCCCGAGACTCGCGCCGAATCGATCGACATCCTGTACGAACGCGAGATGCAATACGCGGTCTACATCCCGACGCTGGTCGGCGCGGCGCTGGCCGACGGCACGCGCATCCGCGCGCTGACCTTCGTCGCCAATCGTGCCAACAACGCTTACCAACGCCTGGCAGAAGACGAGATCCTGCAGCGAATGCGATGCTGCGCCGGCCAGCGCGGCGCCAACGTCGATTACCTGATCAATACCTGGCGTTCGCTGCAGCAACACGGCGTCCATGACGAGATGCTGGCCCGTTTGGCGCAGAACGCGGGTTCCGAAGTCCGGCCGGCCCCGCCCCCCGTCCGCGTCGCCGATCCGGGACGCGGTGCTCCCCCGGTACCCGCCTCCCCGCCGTCGGCCGCGCGCACCGGCACGGCCGCGGTGTGCACGCGCGCGCCTGATACCACCACGTCCGACACCGCCGCCTGACCGCGGAGCGGGCAGCGCCGGCCGTTCGAACGGGTCTAGAATGCGGACTCCATCGTGATCATGTCGATCGCGGCCACGGTATTCCGTTCGGACTCAGGACTCCCCCGACATGAAGCTCTACTACGCTCCCGGCGCCTGCTCGATGACGCCGCACATCGTCCTCAATGAACTCGGCCTGCCGCACGAAGCGGTCAAGGTCGACCTGAAAACCAAAACGGTTGCCGGCGGCGACAGTTTCATCAAGATCAATCCCAAAGGCTACGTGCCGGTCATCGAGCTGGACGACGGCCGACGCCTGACCGAGGTCGCCGCGATCGTCCAGTACCTGGCCGACCAGAAGCCCGAGGCGGGTCTGGCCCCGGCCCCCGGCACGTTCGAGCGTTACCAGCTCCTCGAGTGGCTGACGTTCATCTCCAGCGAGATCCACAAGGGGATGGGCACGCTGTTCAATCCCGCCGCGTCGCCCGACTGGCGGCAGGCGTCGATCGACAAGCTGAACAACCGTTTCGACTGGCTGAGCAAGCAGCTCGACGGCAAGCCTTACCTGATGGGCGAGGCATTCACGATCGCCGACGCCTACCTGTTCAACATCCTGAGCTGGGCCAAGCTCGTCAAATTCGACCTCGACCCGTGGCCCACGCTGGGCGACTACGTCAACCGCATCGGCGCGCGGCCGGCCGTCGTCGAGACGCTGAAGTCCGAAGGCCTGCTGCGCTGAGCCGCAGCACCGGCCACGCGAGCGCGCGGGCGACCGGACATGTCGTTCCCTTCCCGCCGACGGGCCGCGACCGGCCGCGCGAGCGCGCGATCGCGCGGGGCCCGGGCGACACGAAGGCGGATCGGCGAACACGGTTCCTCCCCGGCCCGGGCGGGTAACAACGACACGACAACAGACAAGCGGAGACAACCCGATGAAGATTCGCGAGATCGCGACCGGTTTGCAATTCCCCGAAGGACCGGTCGCGCTGGATGACGGCTCGCTGCTGGTCGTCGAGATCGCGCGCGGCACGCTCACGCGCATCAAGCCCGACGGCAAGACCACCGTCATCGCCGAACTGGGCGGCGGTCCCAATGGCGCCGCGATCGGCCCGGACGGCCACGTCTACGTGTGCAACAACGGCGGCTTTCGCTGGCACCGCCACGGCGACATGCTGCTGCCGATCGGCCAGGCCGACGACTACGCGGGCGGGCGCATCGAACGCGTCGATCTGTCGACCGGCCGCTTCGAGCGCGTCTACGACGGCTTCGAGGGCCTCGATGGACAGGCGCACACGCTGCGCGGCCCCAACGATCTGGTGTTCGACGGCGACGGCGGCTTCTGGTTCACCGACCTGGGCAAGGCGCGACGGCGCGAGACCGATCGCGGCGGCATCTACTACGGGCGCGCCGACGGGTCGCCGCTGATCGAGGTCGCGCATCCGGTGACGACGCCCAACGGCATCGGCCTGTCGCCCGACGGCAAGACCGTCTACTTCGCCGAGACCGAGGGCGCGCGCCTATGGGCGCTGGACGTCACCGGCCCCGGCCAGGTCACCCGCCATCCGTTTCCTTCGCCCAACGGCAGCCGGCTGGTGGGCCAGCCCGGCGGCCCGCCGCTGCAGCGCTTCGATTCGCTGGCCGTCGACAGCGAGGGACACATCCTGGTCGCCACGCTGATGCACGGCGGCATCACCCGCTTCTCGCCGGACGGCCGGCACTGCGTGTTCACCGCGATGCCCGACGCCTTCACGACGAACCTGTGTTTCGGCGGCCGCGACCTGTGCACGCTGTACGTCACGCTGTCGGGCAAAGGCAGCGTGATCGCCATCGATGAATGGCCGGTGCCCGGCCTGAGATTGCACCACCAGTGAAAGGAGCCTCGACATGAGCCAGTGGATCGAACTGACGGCCGCCGACGGCCATCGTTTCAAGGCCTGGGAAGCCAAGCCCTCCGGCACGCCCCGCGGCGCATTGATCGTCGCTCCCGAGATCTTCGGCATCAACAGCCATATCCGCGCGGTGGCCGACGGCTACGCGGCCGACGGTTACCTGACGGTCGCGCCGGCGCTTTTCGACCGTGCTCGACGCGATTTCGAAACCGGCTACGAACAGGCCGACATCGACGCCGGCATCGCCGTGATGCAGAAGCTCGACAACGAGAACGCGCTGCTCGACCTGCAGGCGGTGGCCGAGCATCTGCGCCCGGCCGGCAAGCTGGGGATCGTCGGCTACTGCTGGGGCGGCACGCTGGCCTGGCTGAGCGCCGCCCGCCTGCCCGGCCTGTCGGCCGCCATCGCGTACTACGGCGGCGGCATTCCCGGGCTGATCGGCCTGAAACCGGCATGCCCGACGATCTGCCATTTCGGTGAGCGGGACACGCACCCGAGTCTCGAACAGGCCAAGGCGGTCGCCGCCGCCCACCCCGAGGTCGTCAGCCATTTCTATGCGGCCGGCCACGGCTTCAACTGCGACCAACGCGGCAGCTACGACGCCGAGGCCGCGCGCCTGGCCCGCACGCGCACGCTGGCGCACCTGGCCGCGCACGTCGGCTGACGGGCCACGGTCCGTCGCTCACCGCCCGCCCGCCGATCCCGATCCCGATCCCGATCCCGAAGCCCGACACCGACACCCGCCCCCGACACCCGCTCGCTGATCCCGACGCCCGGACCGCTCGCCGGCGGCCCGGTCCCCCTTCCAGGAGAGTCCCGATGCCCGCCTCACCCGATCCGACCGTTTCCCCGCCCGCCGGCGGCACCCCCGATGACGGCGACCTCGCCGTCGCGCCGCCGCCCGCCCACGCCGTCCTGCCGGCCGCGCTGCTCGGCCAGCACGCGGAGATGACGGCATGGCGGCGCGATCTGCACGCCAACCCGGAACTGGGTTTCGAGGAGACGCGCACCGCCCAGCTCGTCGCGCAGCGGCTCGAGAGTTTCGGCTACGAAGTCCACCGCGGCATCGGCAAGACCGGCGTCGTCGGCGTGCTGCGCAACGGCACGTCGACGCGCTCGATCGGGCTGCGCGCCGACATGGACGCGCTGCCGATCGCCGAAGCCAACGCGTTCGGGCACCGATCGATCCGCGAGGGCCGCATGCACGCCTGCGGCCATGACGGCCACACTGCGATGCTGCTCGGTGCCGCCAAGTACCTGGCCCGCACCCGCGCGTTCGACGGCATCGTCAACCTGATCTTCCAGCCCGCCGAAGAAGGGCTCGGCGGCGCCGTCGCGATGATCGAGGACGGCCTGTTCCGGCGTTTTCCGTGCGACACCGTGTTCGCGATGCACAACCGGCCCAAGCTGCCGGTCGGCCGCTTCGCCGTGCGCGCGGGCGCCGCGATGGCCGGCGGTGCGTTCTTCGACATCCACGTCACCGGCGTCGGTGCGCACGGCGCGCGGCCCGAGACCGGCATCGACGCCTTGATGGTCGGCGCGCACATCGCCACCGCGCTGCAGATGGTCGTCTCGCGCAACGTACCGCCGGTCGACACCGCAGTGCTGTCGATCACGCAGTTCCACGCCGGCGACGCGTACAACGTGATCCCGCAGACCGCGGTGCTGCGCGGCACCGTACGCGCGTTCCGTACCGACCTGATGCAGCGGATCGAAACGTTGATGCGCCGTACGATCGAGCACGTCGCTCAAGGCCTCGGAGCGACCGCCAGCCTGGACTTCCGGATCAACTTCGCGCCGGTCGTCAACGACGCCGAACAGGCCGACTTCGCCGCCGCGGTCTGCGCCGAACTGGTCGGCGCCGAGAACGTCGAGCGCAACCCGCCGCTGATCATGGGATCCGAGGATTTTTCGTTCATGCTGAACGAGGTGCCCGGCTGCTACCTGAACATCGGCAACGGCGACGTCGAGGGCGCGTGCGAAGTGCACAACCCGATGTACGACTTCAACGACCAGGCGCTGCCGCTGGGCGCGGCGTTCTTCGTGCGGGCGGTCGAGAAGAAGCTGGCGGTGAACGCCGGGGCCTGAGCGCCGCGGAGCCGGCGCTCTGCCTGCAGACGCCGATCCGGGCGGCCGGCCAACCGGCGGGCCCAAGCGGCCGGCTCAACCGGTCGCCACCGGCGGGCCGCCTCCCGGCGCAGCCGCTCAGCCGAAGCCGGCGCGGCGGCCGGGAAGACGGGAACGCGGGGCGGTCGCCGTGTCCTGCAATCCCTCGACCGGCTGAGCGGTCGCGGCAGGCATGGCCAGCGACGCGGGCACGGACGACGACGGCAGCAGGACTTCGGGCTGCCTGCCGACCAGGTCGGCGTCCGGCTGCAGGCGCTTCCAGGTCGCCAGAGCCAGCCGGTGATAGCCGACGAACAGCGCGGCCAGCGCCCAGAACATCGCATAGTCCGGCACGTCCAGCCGCCAGCCCGCCACGCCGACGAGCCCGCACAGCAGGCAGCCGACCTGCAGCACCGGGACCGCTCGGCTCACCGGCACCCCCAGCGCCACCAGCAGGTGATGCATGTGACGGCGATCCGGCGTCATCGGCGTCACCCCGGCCGCCAGCCGCCTCAGGATGCAGGAGAACAGGTCGAACACCGGCACCGCGATGATCCAGCCGACCGCCGCCGCCGGCATCCCGAACTCCCCGTAATTGGCCACGATATGCACGCAAAGGGCCGATATCGTGAACCCCAGCATCATGCTGCCGCCATCGCCCAGGAACAGCGCGGCGCGCGCCCGCCAGGGGAGCCGCTGGTTGAACATCAGGAACCCGAGCGTCGCGCCCAGCAGGATCGCGATCGCCTTGGCCATCGCGAACGCCTCGGTCACCAGGATGGCCCTCGCGCCGGCCCCCTGCGTTCCGACGTCCTGGGCGACCCAGACGAAACTCAGCATCAGCCAGAACAACGCGCACGCCACGACGCCGCCCGCCATGCCGTCGAGCCCGTCGGTCATGTTGATCGCGTTGGTCAGCGCCGCCATCCCCAGGATCGTGAAGGGTAGCGCGAGCATGCCCAGCGACAATTCGAACGGCCCCAGCGAATAGCCGAGCGAGCGCAGGGTCCAGCCGGCCGAGACCGTGATCAGCATCGCCGCGACGATCTGCACCGCGAGCCGGAACCGCGCGCGGATCGGATAGCGGTCATCGGCGAAGGCGATCGCGAACACCATCGCCGCAGCCGCCCACAATTGCCAGGCCGGGGGATCCCACAGGTGCAACAGCGACACCATGATCAGCGTCGCGCAGACGATCATCAAGCCGCCGGCCAGCGGCACCTGGCCCGTATGCCATTTGCGCCAGTTCGGTTTGTCCAGCCAGCCGATCGCCGTGACCAGGCGCTTGACGGGAAACGCGAGCAGCAATGTCAGGCCGAGCGCGACCAGCCCTAAAACGAGCAAGGTCCCGTAAGAGACTACATCCATGAAACCGCCCGTCTCGTCATTGCCATCGGTTCGTCGTTCGCCGCGTCACGACAAAATGTCACAAATCGTTACCTGAAAGGTACGCGCGATCGCGGACACCGACCGAGCGTTAGGCGACACATGAACAGCTAAAATCGACGACCTGCCATGATTCACGCAGTGTGAGTGGACGGTTTCGCTCAGTATTTACAGAAACTTCTGGTCGAAAGCCTGTCAGGCGCAACAGCCGGTCGATGTGTCTCGTCGTGCGGCCGGCTGGGCGCCAAACTATATATCAAAGGGTGGTAGACACTTTCGTGCGAAACCGCACGCCGCCGGTCGGATCATCGCAATCCGCAAAGGATCCGACAGCCATACGAAATCCGCGGCCGTCCATGATTCCCATCGCCTGCGACGCCGATCGCCTGCACGCAGTCGGCGGTTCGTCGCCGGCCATGCCGTCCAAGCCATCGGTCGTGTCGACGGCATTCGTCGGGACCCTCTGCCGCACGTCCGGGCAGCGTGTCTTGCATCAGATTCCGACAAATGGAACGCGGCTCGGCGCGGCGGCACGCGCTCCGGCCGTTCCCGGACGGGGCGGTACCATGGCAAGCAGGATAGTTCCATGTCTGTCAGTCGACACTAACGAAGCGCATCGCCGGCGTGACTTGGTTCACGCCGGAAACAATGCCGATTCACCTATCATCGCCTTGCAACACCCTCCCCACACCACTTATCCATGAATTCGCCCTCGACGCGTCCTCGTTCCGTTTTGTCGGCGGCCGCCCCCCAGCGCGATCTGTTTCAGATGGCTCGGGCGACGACCCCCACCTTGATCCGGCTGTGGCGGATGCTGCTTCTGCGCAAGGTGATGATCCTGAGCGTCGCGGCATTGGTGACGCTGGCCGCCGTGTTCATCGTGTCTCGATTGACACCGATCTACCGGGCCGCCGCGACGGTCCTGATCGAAACGAACAAGAACAAGGTCGTTTCGATCGACGAGGTCTACAACGGGCTGTCCAGCAATCGCGAGTATTTCCAGACGCAGGTCGACTTCCTGCGCTCTCGCGAGGTCGCGATGCGCGTCATCCGGCAACTGAATCTGACCGAGAATCCCGAGTTCGATCCTCGTCAGCAACACTCCTGGCTGAGTGCGATATGGCCGTTCTCCGGGTCGGGCCAGGAGATGACGCAGACGGCCGTCGACGCTGCCGTGTTCAGCCGTTTCCAGCGGCAATTGAGCGTCAGCCAGATGCGGATGAGCCAATTGATCGAGGTGGCATTCGAGTCCCCGGACCCCGAGCTGGCCGGCAAGGTCGCCAACGCGGTCGCTGACCAGTACATCCGGGCCGATCTCGATGCCCGCTTCGACATGACGCAGAAGGCCAATACCTGGCTGACGGAACGTCTGTCGGTACTGAAAGACAAACTCGATCAGTCCGAGAAGGCGCTTCAGGCGTATCGCGACGAATCCGGTATCGTCGAGGGCCGCAACACCACCCCCGGCCTGGCGGGCCGCCAGCTCGAAGAACTGCAGCAACGCCTGGTCCAGGCGAAGGTCGCTCGCCAGCAGGCCGAGCAGGTCTACAACCAGGTCCGCGGCAACTCGCCCAATCGTTACCAGGTACCGGCGGTCTTCAACAACCCGACCGTCGCCCGCGCGCGCGACATCGAGACCGCGGCCAATGCGCGCCTCGCCGAGATCGCTCAGAAGGTCGGAACCGCCCACCCGCAGTACCAGGCCGCTCAGAACGAACTGAGCAATGCCCGCCAGAACACGCAGCGCCAATCCGAGGCGGTCATCGCATCGATAGCCAAGGATTACGAAGTGGCTCTCGCGACCGAGCGAGCACTCGACGATTCGCTGAACAAGGCGCGCGGATCGTTGCAGGTCTTCAACCGGAAAGAGATCCAGCTCGACGCGCTGGACCGCGAAGCGGCGAGCAATCGCCAGATCTATCAGACATTCCTCTCGCGCACCAAGGAAACCGGCGCCACGGCCGACTTCCTGACGCCGATCGCGCGCATCATCGATCCGGCCGTCACGCCGTTGAAGCCGGCCAAACCGCCCAAGCCGCAACTCGTGCTGCTGGGTGCGCTGGTCGGCCTGCTGCTGGGTACCGTCATCGCTTCCATTCGCGAGCGGATGACCCACGTGATCCGCTCGTCGGACGAGGTGCAGACGCTGCTCGAGCGCCCGCTGCTGGCAGCGCTGCCCCTGCTCGCCAGCGACCAGCGAGAACGCGCGAATTTCGTGCAGATCGATCACCCCGGTTCGCTCTACGCGGAATCGATCCGGACGGTGCTGACCGAGGTTCAGTTGGCGACCACCGGCCAGACGAATCCGATCATCGCATTCACCTCGACGCTGCCCGGCGAAGGCAAATCGACATTAGCGATCAATTTCGCGCTCGAGCAAGCGCGGACCAAGCGCGTACTGCTGATCGATCTGGATCTTCGTCGACCGACGGTGGCCAGCAAGCTCGGCCTGCAGCGCGACACGAACGGTGCCGCCGATCTGCTCGCCGGGCGCGCCGACCTGAACCAGTGCATCTTGCGTGTGGAATCGTTGAAGCTGTCGGTCATGCCGGCCGGCAAGATCAGACTCAATGCGCATGAACTGATCTCGGGTCCGCGCTTCGCCGATATGCTGGCCACGCTCCAGAAATCGTTCGACATGATCGTGATCGACACGCCACCGATGCAGGTGGTATCCGACGTACTGCTGATCGCAACGCGTTGCTCGGGCTGCGTCTACGTCGTCAAGTCCGGCGACACCCCCGTTCCGCTGATCCGGCGCAGCCTCGACCGCCTGGAGATCGGAGGCACCCAAGTGTTCGGTGTGGTGCTCAACGCGCACGACTACAAGCGCGCCGGCCGCTACTACGGCGAGTACTCGGCCTTCACGAAATACGGGTACGAAAGCACGTACAAGAGCCCCGGTGTCACTGCCCAGTGATTCTCGCGGCGCATAACGAAGATCCTCGATGACCATGATTTCCTCTCCGGATTCGTTGAAACAGGACGTCATACGGAAATTCTCGGATCGAGAGTCCGTGATCGGCATCCTCGGCCTCGGATACGTCGGACTGCCGTTGATGCTGCGGTTCTCCAGCGTCGGCTTCAAGGTCCTGGGCTTCGACATCGACCCCGACAAGGTCGAGACCCTCAACGCCGGCCGCAGCTACATCGAGCACATTAGATCGGACACGCTGGCCGCCGCCCGGGCGCAGGGCTTCGAGGCGACCACCGACATGCAGCGGGCCAGCGAGGTCGACGCGCTGATCATTTGCGTGCCGACCCCGTTGAATGCGCACCGCGAGCCCGATCTGAGCTTCGTCATCAACACCGTCGATGCGATCGTGCCGTTCCTGCGGCCGGGCCAGATCATGTCGCTCGAAAGCACCACTTACCCCGGAACGACGGACGAGGAGCTGCTGCCGCGCATCCAGAGCCGCCCCGGCCTCGAAGTCGGCAAGAACTTCTTCCTGGTGTTCTCGCCCGAGCGCGAAGACCCCGGCAATCCGAACTTCGAAACGCGTACGATTCCAAAGATCTGCGGCGGACACACGCCGGCCTGTCTGGAGGTCGGCCTGGCGCTGTACGGCCAGGCGATCGATAAGGTGGTACCCGTCAGTTCGACACGCGCCGCGGAGATGACCAAGCTGCTGGAAAATATCCACCGCTCCGTCAACATCGGCCTGGTCAACGAGATGAAGATCGTCGCGGATCGCATGGGCATCGACATCCATGAAGTGATCCGGGCCGCCGCGACCAAACCCTTCGGCTTCGTCCCTTATTTCCCGGGCCCGGGGCTGGGCGGCCACTGCATTCCGATCGATCCGTTCTATCTGACCTGGAAAGCGCGCGAATACGGGCTGAACACCCGGTTCATCGAACTCGCCGGCGAGATCAACCACTCGATGCCGCATTGGGTGATCAGCAAAGTCAGCGACGCTCTCAATGACCGGCGAAAATCCCTGCGCGGAAGTCGTGTCCTGGTATTGGGCATCGCCTACAAGAAGAACGTCGATGACATGCGCGAATCGCCTGCCGTCGAACTGATGGAGCTGCTGCGCGAGAAGGGAGCGGAAGTCGCCTACTCGGATCCGCACGTGCCGGTCTTTCCGAAGATGCGCGAACATCGCTTCGATCTGCGCAGCGTGGAGTTGACGCCCCAGTCGTTGGCGACATTCGATGTCGTGCTGCTCGCCACCGACCATGCACGTTTCGACTACGACATGATCCGACGGCGTTCGACGCTCATCGTCGACACCCGCGGCGTCTACCTCGAACCCGCCGAGAATGTCGTGAAAGCTTGAGGCCCGCCGTGACGATGTACCAGTTCAAACCCCCGATCGTCGATCGCAGGATCCGTATCGGCTTGGCCGGCTGCGGCCGGATCGCCAACAACCACTACGCGGCCATCGAGGCGCACGCGGCCAACGTCGAACTCGTCGGCGTGGCCGACATCTCGCCGAGCGCGCTGCAGGCCGCGGCCGCCCGGACGGGCGCCCGGCCGTATGGCTCTCTGACGCGGATGCTGGCTGAAGCCAACGCCGACCTGATCGTATTGACGACACCTTCGGGCCTGCATTCGAAGCAGACGATCGAAGCGGCGCGCGCCGGTCATCATGTGATGACCGAAAAGCCGATGGCGACCCGCTGGGCCGACGGCATCGCGATGGTCGAGGCCTGCGATTCGGCCGGTACGCGGCTGTTCGTGGTCAAGCAGAACCGACACAACGCCACCTTGCAACTGGTCAAGAAGGCGATCGAGGCGGGCCGCTTCGGACGCATCTTTTCGGTGGCGATCAACGTGTTCTGGACGCGGCCGCAGGCCTACTACGACAGCTCCTCGTGGCGCGGCACCTGGGAATTCGACGGGGGCGCGTTCATGAACCAGGCGAGCCACTACATCGATCTGCTGGACTGGATGATCGGGCCGATCGAATCGGTGCAGGCCTATACCGCGACGCTGGCGCGCCACATCGAGGTCGAAGACACCGGCGTGATGACGGTGCGCTGGCGTTCGGGCGCGCTCGGCACCGTCAACGTCACGATGCTCACCTACCCGCAGAACTTCGAAGGAAGCATCACGATCCTCGGCGACAAGGGCTCGGTGCGCGTGGGCGGGGTCGCGGTCAACGAGATCCAGCACTGGCAGTTCTCCGATTCGCATCCCGACGACGAGCGCATCAGCGAAGCCAGCTACCAGACGACGTCGGTCTACGGCTTCGGCCACCCGCTGTACTACGACAATGTGATCAAGGTATTGCGCGGCCAGTGCGAACCCGACACCGACGGTCGTGAAGGCCTGAAGTCGCTCGAAGTCCTGATCGCCGCTTACCTGTCCGCACGCGACGGCCGTCGCGTGCCTCTTCCCCTCCACTATTGACGGGATCACGGGCGGACCGCCTCCCGTGACTTTTGCGATGACCCAGATCCATTCCACAGCCATCGTCGACGACGGCGCGCAGATCGGTGAAGGCAGCCGTGTCTGGCACTGGGTGCACGTGTGCGGCGGCGCCCGCATCGGACGCGGCTGCTCGCTCGGCCAGAACGTGTTCGTCGGCAATCGGGTGACGCTCGGCAACAACGTCCGCGTCCAGAACAACGTATCGATCTACGACAACGTGCATCTCGAAGACGACGTCTTCTGCGGCCCGAGCATGGTCTTCACCAACGTCATCAATCCCCGCGCGCACGTTTCGCGCAAGGACGAGTATCGGGACACGTACGTGCGGCGCGGCGCCTCGCTGGGCGCGAATTCGACGGTCGTCTGCGGCGTCGAGATCGGCAGCTACGCGCTGATCGGCGCCGGCGCCGTCGTGACTCGTGACGTGGCGCCGTACGCGCTGATGACCGGCGTACCGGCACGCCGCGCCGGCTGGGTCTGCCAGTGCGGCGTGATCCTGCCCAAAGGAGACGGCCGTCTGGCATGTCCCGAATGCGGCAATCAATACGACATCAGTCCCGATGCCTGCAAGCCCGTGCCGACCGTATCGGCGACCGCGGCCTGATACGGAACCCGACCATGACCACGACTTCGCCCGTGAACACGACCGTCTCGCCGTTCGATTTCATCGATCTCAAGTCACAGTATCGACGGCTCAAACCGAGTATCGATGCGCGAATCCAATCGGTGCTCGACCACGGCCAGTACATCATGGGCCCCGAGATCGCCGAACTCGAAGCGCGACTGGCCGCTCATGTCGGCGTCAGGCACTGCGTCGGCATCTCGGACGGCACGACCGCGCTGCTGGTCGCATTGATGGCGCTGGGCGTCAAGGCGGGTGACGAGATCATCACGACGCCGTTCACGTTCATCGCGACCGGCGAGATGATCGCGTTGCTGGGGGCCAGACCCGTCTTCGTCGATATCGACGCCGCGACGTTCAACCTGGACCCGGCCGGACTCGAAGCGGCGATCACGCCGCGCACGCGCGCCATCATTCCCGTCAGCCTGTACGGACAGTGCGCGGATCTGACCGCGATCAACGAGATCGCCGCACGCCACGAACTTCCCGTCATCGAAGATGCGGCGCAAAGCTTCGGCGCGACCCATCACGGCCGGCGTTCGGGGGGCTTGTCGACCATCGGCACGACCAGCTTCTTTCCGTCCAAGCCGCTCGGCTGCTACGGCGACGGCGGCGCCTGCTTCACCGACGATGACGAGCTGGCCCGGCGGATGCGCGAGATCCGCGTCCATGGCCAGGATCGCCGCTACCATCACGCGGTGGTCGGGCTCAACGGCCGGCTCGACACCTTGCAGGCGGCAGTGCTGCTGGCCAAGCTCGACGTGTTCGACGAGGAAGTCGCCGCCCGCGCATCGATCGGCCGGCGCTACGCTCAGCGGCTGACCGAAGCCACCGGCGGGGCCGCCACCACACCGATCCTCGCGGCGGGCAATACCAGCGTGTACGCCCAGTTCACGGTCCGCGTGCCCGAACGCGACAAGGTGGCCGCATCGCTGAAGGCGGCCGGCGTGCCGACCGCGATCCATTATCCGATCCCGCTGCACCGGCAGCCGGCGATCGCCTCGCTGGGTCCTTATGGCAGCTTGCCTCGCAGTGAGCAGGCCGCCGCCGAAGTGCTCAGCCTGCCGATGCATCCGTACCTGTCCGATGACCAGATCGAGTTCGTTGCGCAGGCGTTGGCGCAAGCGTTGCGATGAGCATCGGTCGAGGATGCCGAATTCAATGAGTTCTCTCGTTCGACGTACGGTTTCTGTCGGCCGTTCCCTGTACTGGAGGTGTTATCAGGATTACCTGATGCCGACCCGGCTGCCCGAATATCGTCGCCTGCTGACCACCGCGCTCGACCACGGCTACCGCGTGATTTCGGTCGAAGAATGGGCCCGGCTGCTCGATCAGCCGCCCGGACCGTCGATCGGCAAGCTGATGGTCATGCGCCACGATGTCGACACCGATGCGGCGCTGACGATCAAGTGGAGCGAGATCGAGCGCGATGCCGGCGTCGGAGCCAGCTACTTCTATCGCCAGACCACGATGGATGGCCGCGTGATCGAAGCCGTGATGCGGGCAGGCTTCCACGTCAGCTACCATTTCGAAGAAATCGCAGAGGTCGCCAAGGAGCGGCGCCTCGGCAGCGAGCAGGCGATCCGCCAGCACATGCCCGAGATGCAGCAGCGCTTCGCCCGCAACCTGGACGCGATGCGCGCGCGCTTCGGCCTGGACGGCCGCATCGTCTGCTCGCACGGCGACTGGATGAACCGCCGCCTCGGCGTGCGCAACCTCGAGCTGTTGCGCGACCCGGCCTTCCGCCAGCAGGCAGGCGTCGACTACGAAACTTATGACGAAGCGCTGATGACGCCGCTCAACGGCTATTACACCGATAGCCAGCCTCCGTCGTACTGGCGCCGTTCGGGTAGCCCGTTCGATGCGATCCATGCCGGCATCACGCCGATCGGCGTCCTGACCCATCCGCGCCAATGGCAGCCCAACTTTGCGAGCAACACCGCCGAAACCTGGCGGCGCATCAGCGAAGGCCTCGCTTATCGGGGGGCGGCATGAGCGCCACTAGAGAAGACCTGCCGAGCGTCTGCCACTTCTCGACCGTGCATTCGGGCGTCGAGATCCGGATCGTGCGCAAACAGCTCGCCTCGCTGGCCAAAGCCGGCTACCCGGCGTGGCTGGTCATCCCCGGCACCGCCGACGACGTTGCCGAAGCCGCGGCAATGGGCATCCGGATGATTCCGCTTTGCGAGCCCTCGCAAGGCGACCGGCTGCGCCGCGCCACGACGCTGGCAGCCAGGGCCTTTCGGCTCGTGCGCGGCACGGGTGCCCGGATCGTTCATTTCCACGATCCGGAGCTGATCCCGATCGGCCTCGCGCTCAAGGCCATCGGACGCCAGGTCGTCATGGATTCGCACGAGGACCTGAAGAACCAGATCCTGTTCAAGCACTGGATACGCCCGGGTCTGCGCCGATCGATCGCGGCGGTCGCGCGGCGCGCCGAGCTTTTCGCCGCGCGCCGCTTCGACGGCATCGTCGGCGCGTTGCCGTACCACCAGCAGATCTTCGGCCGGGACGCCCGGCGCCTGGCGATCGTGCGCAATTTTCCGCTCGATGGGGAACTGGACACCGGCGACGATGCGATCGATTGGTCGCAACGCACGCACGTCGCGTATGTCGGCCTGATTTCGCGCGTCCGAGGCGTGTTCGAGCTGGTCCATGCACTGCCGAAGGCCGGCACCCGCCTGTTGCTGGCCGGCCGTTTCTCCTCGAAGGCCGAGCAGGAGCAGGTCATGCAGGATCCGGGTTGGCAAATGGTCGACGAACTCGGCTATGTCGACCGCGTCGGCGTACGCCGGGCGTTGAACCGCAGCTTCGCCGGCATCTGCACGCTCTATCCGATTCCCAACCACCTGAACGCCGAACCGATCAAGCTGTTCGAATACATGGCCGCGGGCATCCCCGTCGTCATCTCGTCGACCGTGCCCGGCTGGCGCAAGATCGTCGAAGACAGCGAATGCGGTCTCTCGGTCGATCCCAAGGATCCCGACGCGATCGCCGACGCGATCCGCAAGTTGCGCGACGACCCGGAGGCGGCGCAGCAGATGGGTCGCAATGGACGCCGGGCAGCACTGCAATCCTATAGTTGGAATACCCAGGCCAAAGGATTGATCGACCTGTACCGTTCGATCGCGGCCCGAAGCACCTGATCCTGTTCATGCGCATTCTGTACATCGACCACTACATCGGCTCTCTGCGACACGGCATGGAGTTCCGGCCGTACTACATCGCCCGGGAATGGGTGCGGCTGGGTCATCATGTGACGATGGTCGGAGCAAGCTACGCGCACGTGCGCAGCCGGCAACCCGACACGCACGGCCCCGTCACCGAAGAATCGATCGACGGTATCGATTATCGATGGCTCCAGACCCCCGCTTACGAAGGCAATGGCGGCCAGCGCGTACGTAACATGCTGGCGTTCGTCCGGGCGCTGTACGGCCAACGCAGCCGGTTCGTGTCGGAACGGCCCGATGTCGTGATCGCATCGTCGACGTATCCGTGGGATATCTACCCGGCGCGCTCGATCGCGCGGCGCACCGGTGCGCGGCTGGTGTTCGAACTGCATGACTTATGGCCGATGTCCCCGCAGGAGATCGGCGGCCTGTCGCGCTGGCATCCGTTCATCATGGCGATCCAGCACGGTGAGGACTATGCGTGCCGCCACGCTGACGCGATCGTCAGCATTCTGCCGCACGCGGATCGCCACCTCCTCACGCGAGGCATGCCCGCCGAGCGCTATCACCACGTTCCCAACGGAATCGACTTCGATGAATGGGACACCGATTACCGCGCGCCCCCCAACGCCGCGACCGAGCTATGCGCGCAGCTACGCGCGCAAGGCCGGCTGGTGATCGGTTATGCCGGCAGCCACAGTCCCGGCAATGCGCTGGACACGCTGCTCGATCTGGCCGCGTCCGTCGACGATCTGCCGGTGTCGATCGTCCTGGTCGGCAGCGGTCCGTCGAAACCCGGACTGATCGAAGCGGCGCGCCGGCGCGGCCTCGCGCATCTGCACTTCACCGATCCGGTCCCCAAGGCGGACGTGCCGGACACCCTGCGCGCCTTCGATGCGCTGTATTACGGGCTGATTCCGTCACCGTTGTATCGATTCGGCGTCAGCGCGAACAAGCTGTTCGACTACATGGCTGCCGGCCGTCCGATCATCCAATCGAACAATGCGTCCAACGATCTCGTCGGCGAAGCCGGCTGCGGCTTTTCCGTCGGCCCCAATGACGTGCCGGCGCTGACGTCGGTCGTGCGGCAATTGCTGGCGTTGAGCCCGGCCGAACGGCAGGCGATGGGGGAGCGCGGCGAACGCTTCGTCCGGGAGCATCACGACCACCGCGTCCTGGCGAAGCGCTTCCTGGCCGCGATCGACCCTTCCGCCTGACCGAAGCCAGGTCCGTCGCACGACGACGACCATCTTCGATGGATTGCGCTAAGATCCAGCCGGCATAGCAAAGCCGGCCGCTTCACCTACCCGGCGAAACCGACGCCGAGCTTCCGAATCGTTCGGTTCTGCGAAGGAGCACCATGACACTTGCCGTTACCAGGAACGCGCGATGCTGATCGCCGATGCGAGCGGGGATCAGGAAGCCGGTTGGCAATCGTGGGTCCGCGGGCTGCTGATGCTGGTCGCCCTGTTCCTCGTCTTCACGCCGTTCGAGTCCGACGACGGATCCTTGGCCGCCAATTATGCGGTCACCGTTTTCTGCCTGGCCGCGACCTTGGTACTGACGCCGATATCGAGCCTGAAAGGGCTCCTTTGGCCCAGCGCGTCGCTGCTTCTGCCGGCCGCGGTGATCCTCCACTCGCTGCTGCTGTCGACGCAGGGGTTCTCGCCTTATTCGTTGCTGTTGATCGTTAGCTTCGCGACAGCCATCGTGCTGGTCGAATACGCGAACTCGCGGCCTGTCGAATTTCTCGCCGTCGCGCGCGTGTTCCTCGTCATCAGCATGACGGCATTGCTGTATCAGTTCATTTCGTTCCAGCTCGGCGGGGAGGTCGTCGACCTGCATGCGATGCTGTTTCCGGGCACGGCTCGCATCGAGATCGGCACCGAGGCGGAGTCCGTCATCCGCTTGACAGGCTTCCAGACGGAACCCGGCAATTATTCGACCTGGATCATGCTCCTGGTGCTGGCATCGAGACTGATCGCGGGCCGGTTCGGGATCATCGAGTCGCTGGCAACCTGCTCCGTGCTGATGACCTATTCAGCCACCGGCGTGTTCTTCGTCGGCATCGCGATCCTGTGGATGCTGGCGGATTCGCTGGTACGCGGCGGCGCGAAGAAATGGATGTGGCTGGTCGTGTTCGGAGCGCTCGTGCTTGCCGCCGCCAGCGCGTTCGATTTGCTCGATCACTATGAGGAGCGTTTTCTCGGTCGCGACGACGCATCGCTGATGTACCGGTATTGGGCGCTGCAGGCTTATTCTTATCTGACGACCAGCGAGAAACTGCTCGGTTTCGGGTTTCTCGACGAGATCTGCGACTGTCATTTCAGCGACCTGGGTTTCGGACCCAACCTGGTGATGCGCGGAGGCATCCTGGTCGCGCTCGGCGTGCTGCCGTGGCTGTGGGTTGCCTGGCGACGACGTTCGGCGATTGCCGTGCTGTCGATCGTATCGACGGTCTATTTCGCGAAGACGCCGCCATTCAGCATCGCTGCCTGGTTCGCGCTGCTGTTGCTCAGCGACGTACGCCAGTTCGAATCGTCGCCGTCCACGCAGCTCGAGGACGTGGCCGGTCAAGCTCCTGACGGAGAGGGCGCGGCGACGTGAGGGTAGTGAGCCGCCGGCAATGGGTCGTCGGCACCGCCGCGACAGCGGCCTCGATCGTCGATCGCGCGATGGCCGACCGGCGGCCGCCTCCCTTATCGAACGGCCATCGGACCGCGAACGGCTATCGGACCGATGCCTACCTGTGGAATCACCATCGCATAACCGAGGATCGCTCGAACCGGCGTGTGGTTCTTCACGAGGAACCGCCCTGACGTCGGCCAGAAACGACCGTTCACCCTGACCAGGCGAACGTCCATCGGTTAGGCCTCAAGTCATCCCTTGGCCTGGCGAAATGAACCGGCAGACCCCATTCGTGGGCCCGCCGTTTCTTTTGCAGGCCAAACATGTCGAGCTTTCGTAAAACTAACGGTAAGAAGATGCTTCTGTGTAGTCTTTTACTCGCTTCACAACTGACAGCCTGCTCCTCCGGCGACACTGGCCTGACCCCGGCAGCAGACGCCGTGGCCCTGGCGACAGCCTCGACAACGGTCTCCGCAGCGCCCCCGACATCGACATCGACATCGACATCGACATCGACATCGACATCGACATCGACATCGACATCGACATCGACATCGACATCGGCATCGGCATCGGCATCGACATCGACATCGGTACCAGCGTCGGCATCGACACCAGCATCGACGGCAGGATCCGCCACCCAGACGCCCCCCACCGCTCCGGAAGCCGCGACCGGTGATTCGTCGCCCCCCGACACGACCGGCACATCGCCGATCGCGACCAGCCCGCTGCTCCCCTCGGCCCCGGCCAAAAGCCCCCCGGTAGTGGTCGCGCAGGCCGACACCAACACCGTTACCGACGCCGTCGCCACGGGATCGACCGGAACAAGCAACCTCGTCCCGGCCTCGTCGACGGTATCGGCCAACTATGGGCCGGGCATCGTCGTCATCGACCGCCTCGCCTACAGCTACGTGCAGCGCCTGAATGGCCGGAACTTCGCGATGTCGCAGCGATTCCGCGCGCCGATCTCGGGCACGATGGCGTCCGTTCAGATCTATCTGCCCGTCGGATCGTCGTCGGGCGGCTATTCGTCCGGCACGGGCGGGCAGATCCGCATCGGCGTCTATCCGGACGACAATTCCAGCGCCCACCGGCCGAACATGTCGGCGAACCCGATCGCGATCGCGAGCTTCCGTCCGTCGATGACGTCGGGAACGCTCTCGAGCGCAGCCCGGATGTTTCCGATCATTCCGGTGAATTCGAGCGAATCCTTGAAGGCCGGCTCGTTGTACCACGTCGTCTACGAGCAGACCGATCCCGATCCGTCGACGAATTTCGCGAACATCAACAGCACCGCCACGAACGCCGGATCGGGTCGGCCGACGCGCTGGCTGAGCGCGACGGATTGGGGCGTACTCTATGGCGAACGCACCAACGCTTCGCAGGCGTACTCGTGGGGCGATGCCACGACCCAGCCGTACGGCGGCCTGTATTACGTCCCCATCCTGCAGGTCCGCACGACGTCCGGCGAGTCTTTCGGTTCCTCGGTGATGGAATCCGGCAACGTTCGCGAGCGGGAATGGGCGGTCGGCTCGGGCAACCCGATCCGCGAACGCTACATCGCGTCACAGAATCGCACGATCAATGGGCTGTCGATCATGACCTCGTCGACCGCCGGCGGTTCGCTCAAATGGGAAATCAAGCGCGACGATAGGGTTCTGGCGAGCGGCCTGATCAATGATTCGGGATCGTTCGCGACGGTGAAGAGCCTGACATACGAACAAGGCCTCTACTCGTGGCACGACGTGACGCTACCCACGCCGATCCAGTTCCAGCAGGGCGCGACCTATGATGTCTTGTTCACCCCCCAGGGCAGCAGCGAGTGGCATTTCGCCGCGCAGAGCAATGGCGGTCAATGGGGTTTCACCAACCCGGCAGCCTTCACCGAATCCCAGGCGCAGGCCTATACCAACGGGAACTGGTTGAACGCGAACATCTGGAACAAGAACGCGACCACCTATGATCGGACCAATTGGCGCGTGGTTCTGCATTGATCGCACGAGTCCGAAGCGCACGAGTCCGAAGCGCGCGAGACGGCGCCCGCGTGGCGAGGGAGAGACGGGGCCGGCGGTCGCGTGCGTCTACAATACCGGTCTGCCCCGCGTCCGTCATCGCGATCGGACTGCATGATCCTCCGGCGGCTCAGAGCCTGTGAGTGAATCGGCCGCGTCCGAGCGGCGCCGCCATGGCGTGACGAGCGGACGTGGATGATTCGTTCACAGGTTCACAGATCCGCACCGGCTCCTTCTCTCGATGATCCGCCACGCGAGCACGCTCTTCACCGGAACCCTGTTTGGGCAACTGCTGCCGTTGGCGGTTGCCCCGCTCATCACCCGCTTCGTCTCTCCCGCTGAATTCGGCATCTTCGCACTGCTGTTGACGCTGGTCGGCCTCGGGAGCTATGCCTGCGGCGGCCGATACGAGGCGGCGATCGTGGTACCGGCCGACGACGCGGAGGCGAGCAGTCTGTTGCGCCTGGTGCTGGCGATCAATGCGGTCTTCTTCGGCATCACGTTGACCGGGCTGGCTGCCGCGCTGATCCTGGCCCCCGCCCACGAGATGTTCGGACCCGTGTGGCTGTCGCTGCCCTTCATGATCCTGGCCAACGGCTTGATCAATGCCTGGGAAGGCTGGGGCAACCGCCATGAGGCCTATCGCGGCATCGCTGTCTCGCGCACGACGAGAGGCATCGGCGTCGCCCTGTGTCAGATCGGGCTCCTCGCGGCATCGGTACCGCCATTGCTCGCACTCGTGATCGGGCAATGCCTGGGCATGCTGTCCGGCTTTCTCGCGGGCACCTCCCGCAACCAGAGCTTCTTCGCGGCACTCGCGCTGCCGTGGACGTACCGCGATCTGCGAGACGTGGCGGGCAAGTACGCGCATTACCCCCGCTACAACACGATCCATGGACTCATCCATGCGGCCCAGGCCCCGTTGACGCTGGTCATCATCAGCGCCTACTGCACGCCGCTATGGGTCGGCGCATTCGGACTGGTCCAACGGATCCTTCAAGCGCCCAGCGGCCTGGTGGGAACCGCCGTCGCCCCGGTACTGCTGCGTGAACTGGTCAAGCCGGCCGATGCGCACACCCGGCAGCGGACCGTGCTGCGGGTCATCGCGGGATTGAGCATCGTGGCCGCCCCGCTGTTCATCGTCGTCGCGGTATGGGCGCCGGAGTTGTTCGGGCGAATCTTCGGTGAATCGTGGCACGACGCCGGCGTGCTCGCGCAGAACTACTGGGGCTACCTGCTGCTGAGCTTCGTGGCGGCGCCGCTCGCCGTGGTCAGCCAGGCAGCGCGTCGTATGGATACCGCAATGGTCGTGTCGATCATCGGCAATGCGCTGTATCTTGGTACGCTATGGGCAACGCTGACCTACGATGGCTCGTTGCCGCAATCCTTGCGATGGCTATCGATCGTGATGGCGATCTACTTCGTCCTGTATCTGGCATGGCTAGTGAGAATCGCGCGATTCGATACGCACCGCGATTGAAACTGATTTGCGACACCTCGTTCTGATCACTACCACGTTTCCGACGGGCCCCGGAGAAACGTTCCTCGAAACCGAGTTGCCCTACCTGGCCGCGGCCTTCGACAAGATCACGATCATGTTGGCGGTGGAACGTGCCGGCTGCCGACCGACTCCCGCCAACGTCACCGTCGATCTTCGCTATGCCGATCGCCGTTGGAAGGGCGCCAGGCAGTGGGCGCTGGGCGTCGCGGCGCTTCGCGCGCTGCGCCGCCCTAGCACATGGCATGAACTCGGCAAGGCACTGATGACGCTGCGCGAAGGCCCGAAACAATGGCTGTTGCGCCTTTCCGAATGGTTCCGGGGCACCTATCGCTCCGAGTTGTTCGCCGACGCGCTGGCACGCCTGCCCGATGCCCCGACGGTCTGCTACCACTACTGGTTCACGCCCGAAGTCCTCGGCACATATCTCGGACTGGCGCGCCGCGGCCTGGCTGGCCGGGTACCGATCATCGTTCGCGCGCATGGCGGCGATCTCTACGACGAGATCCAGCCCTCGAATCATTTCGCCTATCGTGACCGGATGATCCGGTACGTCACCCGCGTGTGCACGGTATCGGCATTCGGTCGCGACTACCTGGCTGCCCGCTTCCCGCAGCAGGCCGATCGCATCGTGGTGCGCCGGCTGGGCGTGAGCGACCCGGGCTTTCGCAATCCGCAACCCACGTCGGGCCTGTCGGTAATCTCGATCTCCAACGTCATCGACACCAAGCGCGTGGACCGGATCGTCGATGCGCTGGCGGAACTCGCCCGGCGCCGGCCGGAAGTCCCGGTCAAGTGGTTCCATGTCGGCGATGGCCCGTTGATGGCATCGATACGCGAGCGCTGCAAAGACATGCCGGCCAATGTCTCGATCACGTTCACCGGCCGCCTGCGCAATGCCGAAGTGTTCGCGCTGTTTCGCAGCGAACCGTTCGACTGCCTGGTCAATGCCAGCACGTCCGAAGGCATACCGGTGTCCATCATGGAAGCGTTCTCGACCGGGCTGCCGGTCATCGCGCCCGGCGTCGGCGGCATACCGGAAATCCTCGATGACGGATGCGGCCATCTGTTGCCGGCCACCCCTCGGCTCGACGAATTCGTCGCGGCGCTGTCGACCTATCTCG
This sequence comes from Burkholderiaceae bacterium, assembly GCA_047601745.1. Lineage (GTDB taxonomy): Bacteria > Pseudomonadota > Gammaproteobacteria > Burkholderiales > Burkholderiaceae_E > JAKPAM01. Next base: position 1,234,541 of record JASGIS010000001.1, read on the forward strand.
ACAAACGGGCGTCGGCGCCGGACAGAGCACGCGCCCGCGAGGCTTGGGCCCGGCGCTACAGCGCCGAGGTCAACTACAGCCAATTCGTTGAAGAACTACAAGAAAGTACACGAATCGGTCGTTGAAAACGCATCGATGAAATCCGATCCGGGCTGATCGGATAACGGCACCTGTCAGCATCGACAGGTTACGCCGACGGTGAACGAACCCGCGCCCCTCTCCGAGACAGCGGTCTTCGGCGCGCAATGCCATTCGTTCCGCGTTCCTGATGCTTCGAAGGACTTTCGTGCTCCCGTCCTCGACAGCCTCTCGCGCCAACCCCGATGCCACCGTCATGGCGCTGGCCATCACACGGCATGCAGATCCAGGCGCCGCTCGCGGAAGTGTTCGAGGTAGTTCGGCCGGTCCTCGGCCGGCGCACGTCAGAGTAGGCCTGAACGGTGACTGACTCGATGGAACAGAATCATCCGAATGGAGAGACGGAAGAGGTTCGCCGGCGCTACGCCAAACGCCAGCGAATCGACTGGCGATACAGCGTGCTCAATCCAGCCCAGCAACTGCCGACGCAAGAGCGGGAGCGCGTGCTCTGCAGAATGTTGCGTTCGCAAGACTGGACCCGCCTGAATCAGATCAAGGTCACGGACGTCGGTTGCGGCGGTGCCGGCAATCTGTTGATGCTGCTGCGATTCGGTTTCGCCCCGGAGAACCTGACGGGTATCGAATTGCTGGTCGAGCGCTACGAACGCGCTCGACAGGTGCTGCCACCTGCCAGCCGAGTCATTCTCGGTGACGCCACCGTCGCGTCCGTCGAACCGGCGAGTCAGGATCTGGTCATGCAGAATCTGGTTTTCTCCACGCTGCTGGACCTCGATTTTCAACAGCGCCTGGCCGATGCGATGTGGAGTTGGCTGCGGCCGGGAGGAGCGGTGATATGGCACGACTTCATGTTCAACAACCCCAGGAACAAGGACACTCGCGGCGTGCCCGTCAGCAGGATCAAAGAGCTGTTTCCGCACGGGAAAATTGAACAGCATCGAATCACGCTTGCTCCGCCGATCTCGCGTCTCGTCACGAGGATCCACCCCTCGCTTTACACGGTGTTCAATGCCTTGCCGCTATTGAGGACGCACATCCTGGCCTGGATCGAAAAGCCGGAGGGCTGCCCCCCCCACCGGACGGCGAGCGGGCGATCCTGCCCATCGCCGTCGTGATGCCGGTCCCGGCCTCGCGGGCCCGCACGCATGCCAGAATCGCGGCTGCCAGTGCGTTCTTTCGTGTCGTGCAGGGGCGCTAACCGGTCCACTGTGCGGTTTTTTCGCTCTCCGGCCTTCATTTTTCCGGAAGATCGCCCCCTGATTCTTCGAACTCCGTTCATCGATCGCTCGGTTTTGCTGCAAAGATCATCAATCTCGCCCAATCGGGTCAACGGCGACCTGACGTCTCTATGGGGACGCCGCCCGCCGATCGCCCGCTCGGCCGCGTCGCGTCGATCCGCATCATGAACACTGATCATGACTAACTCTTCCCCGCCCGGCGACAACCCGTGGAGCGGCACTCCGCATCGGCGCCAGTATCTGATCGCCCCGCAACAAGTGCGCGTTCCATCCGGCCTGTCACTCTCCATCCACGCGATGGCCGGGTACCACATCTACGTCGGGGCCGATCTCTCGCTGTCCACCGCCGTCCACGGCGATACCCACATCGCCCTGCTCGGCGAGGCCATCGACGCAGCGCGACCGGATCGCGACAACGGCGCGATCGCCGATTCGCTGGCGCACTGTACCGACGCGGCCGATCTGCAGGCGTGCGCGTTTCGTCTGGCCGGCCGCTTCGTCGTGTTCGCACGCATCCAGGGCCACGATATCTGCTTCGCCGATGCCTGCGGTTTTCGTCGTCTCTACTATGGCCGGATCGCCGAACGCCTGATCGCCACGTCATCGCCGCGCTTGTACTTCGATATCCTGGGTGCGCCGGTCGAGATCGACGCCGAGACCAAGAAGCTGATGGCATCGCAGCTCTTCCAAACCAGCGAGTGGGCCTGGTACGGTGCGAGCTATTTCGACCCGCGCCTGAAGATACTGCTGCCGAATCATGGCTTGGACCTGGCATCGGGCCGAGCGTCACGATTGACTCGAACCATCGTTCCCGATTCGATGCCGATCGACGAGCTGGTCGAGCGGGCGGCCAAGGTGCTACGGGGAACCTTCGACGGCCTTCAGCGGCGCTTCCGCCTGACACAAGCCATTACGGCGGGATGGGACAGCCGGCTGCTATTGGCGGCCTCCTTGCCGTGGAAGTCCGACATCGATTATTTCGTATTCGATGAACCGAGGGGCCGATCCATCGGCATGGATGCCCGGGTCGCGCTCGCGCTCGGCAAACGCTCAGACATCGTCGTCGCCCGCGTCGAGCGCCCCGATCTCGATCCGGCTTTCGTCGCCGCTTATGATCGAAACTGGGTACTACCGCGCCACATCTCCACTTTGCGCAACATCCAGTACCTTGCCCGGCTTCCCGCAGCCGATCTTCCGCGGCTCAACGTCAACGGCAATGCCGGAGAGATCGGGCGGTGTTTCTTTGGCGCTTATGGCGGCCCGGTCTGGGCCGACATGCTTCTCAGGTACTCGGGCTATGGTCACGAATCTCCGGTGATCGAGCGCGCGATTCGTGAATGGCTGGCCGATGCCCGAGCATTCGCACGCCAGCAGAGAATCTCCATTCTCGATCTGTTCTACTGGGAGCAGCGGATGGGCAACTGGGGCGCCCTCGGCACAGCGGAAATGGATATCGCGATCGAGCAGATCAGTCCCTATGACAATGGCGAATTGCTCGGCTTGATGCTGGCTGCGCCAGCGTCGCTCCGCAAGGGACCCCGCTACCAGCTATTCGAACGTATCTGCCGGGTATTGGCGCCGGAGCTCGTCGAAGAGCCCATCAACCCCGATGATTCGCGCCTGATGAGCCGTATCCGCGCCAATGCCGGACTGCGTTACGTCACCCAGGCCGCCCAGCAGACGTTGCGCGGCCTTCTATCCAGATCGCGGGCAGCCCGCGAGCCGTGATCAGCCCGCGGAGCCTCGACAATCCGTTCGCATGAGTCATCGCTTCGGCCGACTCTTGCGGCACCACCTGCGCCCGCCGCGCCACGACCCTGTGGAACGGGATCAGATGCAGTCGTGGTCAAAGCACCAGCGCCGCTAACCTCTGCATGAACGTCAGCGGCGACATCATCAGGTGCGTCGTCCCGTCACGCCAGAAGGTCTTCAGCTTCAACTCCACCTGCCCAGCCGCGTCGAGCAGCACCCGCTCGTCCGACAGTGCAGACCGAATGAGGTAGCAACTTCTCCAGCTACTTGCGTTCGTGAGCCGCGCAAGCACATTGCGGCGTGCAGACTGAAACCGTCGATGAACGAATTTACGGGACACGCTGGCGCCCAGGCGCGCGAGCTGCTGGCGGTCGAAAATTGGTATTGGCACTTCTGACCGTTTGCTGACATTCAATCGAATCTTGATACCTGGTTCTACGATTTCCCGGAGCGAAAGAATTTGACTCGACTTCGCCGCATTGTGTGTGTAATATTTTCCGACAAACAAGGAGATACGCAACATGCCCATTCGGCAAGGACGGAGAAACTTCTCACTATCTTTGCTGACCTTGGCTGTCTCGGGGTGTGGCAGCGAGTCAGAAGAGCAGTCTGTACAGGGTTATTCGAAATCCGGCGTGCCAGGCATCGGACTCGCATTGAAGTCGGTGCCATCGAGCTATGTCGCGCCGGCAAGGATCGCTCGCTCCAACAACATCTATTTCAGCGATTCCGGTTTGGACTCCAATCCAGGCACGGCAGCGGCCCCCAAACGAGACGTCTGGCAAGCCTTGTCGACCGGCGCCGTTCCGAGCAATTGCAATGTGTGGTTCCAAGGCACCACGTTCACTTGCGGCAGTTCCTCGGGCTTGGTGAGCACCTATTCGAGTGACGAGTCGAGCAGCAACGGAACTGTCTTACCGACAAACCTGACCTTCGCGCCCGCATCGGGAATCTGGCGGGATACGACGATTCTCGGCACATCAGGCGTGGCGGGCAATGCCATGACACTTCAAAACGTCGTGACAACCGCGAACGATGGCGTTCTCAACTGGCAGATCTGGGGGCTCGGCTTCAGCAACTGGTTCGATGTGTGGGGGAACGGAGTTTTTACTATCGCCGGCCGAGTCAAGGCTGTCTATTTCGATGGCCTGTATCTGACCAACAATGGAAGCGGCAACACTGCCGGTGATCATGCATTCTATTTAGCCGGAAGAAACAACTCCACATCTCTGGTCATAGACGACATACGCATTCGAGGTTGCACCATCAATGAAAACAAAAACAATGGCGCATTCGTCCACGTCTACTCTTCCCAGACAGGCTACAATGGAACGCACGTTCTGATCGAAGGCAACTCCGTTCAGTGGAAAGGCAACTGGGGGATGATCTTCAGTCAGAATTTCATTCCACCTGCCACCTGGACGGTTCAGCTCAATGATATCCGCGTGGACGGCAGCGCCGCCGTCAATTATGACAACACCGCCCATGTTCCATCGATCGGATTGTATTTCTATAATGATGGAGGGATAGGCAACCCGGCCGACGCGACGATGAACGTCAACAACAATCTGTTCGCACTGGTCGGCGCTTGGCCGGATGCGACCGTGGGGCCGAGCAATGCGGTACGCAGTCAAGGTTCGACACCAACATCGACGAACAATCAATTTTACGTACCTTCGGGACATACGGCAGCAAGCGGATATACCCTTGGCTCCGGCGATCAGGTGATCACATCATTGCCAGCACAAATGATCGTCCTGGCCCCGGGAAGCACCGGAACGACCTATTCGTCCGTGCAATTCACCAGCAACGGCGCTTATTTGTCTCTGGCGACGGGCAGCGCTGTCAATTCGAATTCGTACACGCTGCTCGGCCAGGGTTATCAAGCAGTCAATACGGCGAAGTGGACACCGATCGCGTGTATCGATAATGCCAGCGGCAGGGATTTCATCGGTACGGCATCCAATGGTTCGATCGTCCAGGTGTTCAAGAGCTGGGCAGCGGCATCCAGTGCCAACATCGCCACGCTGTCAACTGGTCAGTGGTTCGGCTGGGCACTAGTGGGTTCCGGCACGACGAGTTCTCCGATATTGACCGCGTACATCTATCAAGGCGGAACGCTATATTCTCAGAGCATTTCCCCAGGCAGTTCTTCTGCCATCACGCAGCTGCTGCTGGGCGGCAACGGTTACGATGAGTTTTACGGCAGCATCACAGATGTCCGTTTCTGGAATGTTCCGCTATCCAACACGCAAATTCAATCCGAATTCCTGTCCCATACGCCCATCGTGACAGCCGGGCTGATTCTTTACAACAGTTTCACGGGCACGACACTAAGCGCGCAGTTGAATAACACCACGGCCAACACCCCCTGGGCGAATGCTGCCTGGACTGCATCCGGCACTATCGTGCCTTCAGCGGCTTCACCGACCTACCCGGGCTCAGGCGGCTCAGTCAACTATCATTCCATCCAGTTCACGGGCAATTCCGACTATTTGTCGATCAGCACCAGCGGCAGCATCGCGTCGAATGCGTATACGTTGCTTGGGCAAGGCCGCCAGACCGCCAACACCAACAAATGGACGCCCATCGCCTGCATCGATAACGCCGGTGGCCGTGATTTCATCGGCACGGCGAGCAACGGCAACGTGGTCCAGGCTTTTAGAAGTTGGGCAGCGGGCGCCAGTTCGGCGGTGGCGACGATCACGCCCGGAACGTGGTTCGGATGGGCTTTGGTGGGCGGAGGAACGACCTCGTCACCGACGCTGACCGCATACATTTATCAGAGCGGCACGCTCTACTCCCAAACCCTGACTCCGGGCAACGCGTCCGCGATCACGCAGATTCTTCTCGGCGGTAATGCGTACGATCAATTCTATGGTCAGATCGCGGACGTGCGATTCTGGAATACGACGCTGAGCGCCTCGCAGATCCTGAACGAAGTCAAATCCCATACTCCGGTCACCCCCAGCGGGCTTATTCTCTACAATGATTTCGCCGGTAACACGTTGAGCGCCCAGTTGGCGAATACGACAGCCAATGCGACGTGGGCGAACGCCGCCTGGACGGTGAATGGCGGTGCATCATCCGCCGCAGAGACTCCCCCGTATTGATGCTTGGACACGCGGACCGGGTAAGCAGGCTTGCAGAACCATTCAACGCTGATGCGGTCGCCGACCTGAAGGCGCGGAGAGCCATTGCCCTGTTCGGGCAGAGGTCGTCACCAGTACGTACAACCACGGCGAAAAACGGTAGTTCGTCAGCCGGTGAGTGTTGAGACACTGGTGATGGATCTCCGCCTACCCAGGTGCTCCGGAACACAACCGTTATCGCGACTCGACGTCTCTCAGCCCTGATTCAGCGCCGCGAGCAGGGCGAGCCGCCCGCTCGTCCGGATCCACGTAGTGACGATCATCAAGGAGTCCGCCGCGAGCACCCCGCGGACCCGACAGCGGCGCGCTCCGGAACCGGACGTCGGTGATCAAGCCATCGAATCGATCATCGGCATTGCCGCCGAGCGGCAGCGACGTGACAAAACTGACGTTATATTGACATCCAATTTTGCAACATCTTTATTGATTACCTGCTATTTTCGAGACAATCGCAGCTCGATCGCGTGTGACGGAATAACGATCACTGTCAGCGTCGAACGGCCCGCGTCGACTATCAGCGGACCTGCGTCCGCTCGCCGGAACGCCTTTCTTCGGCGCACAATGCCGCTCGTTCCTCGTTCTTGCCGCTTCGAAAGACCTTCATGCCTCCCATCCTCAGCAGCCTCCTGCGCCAACCCGGCACCACCGTCATGGTGCTCGCCCCCCACACCGACGACGGAGAGTTCGGTTGCGGCGGGACGATCGCCAAGTTTACGGCGCAGGGCGCGCGCGTCATCTACGTGGCGTTCTCCGCCGCCGAGAAATCCGTCAGCCCCGAGTACCCGCGCGACGTGCTGCGCAAGGAAGTCAAAGCCGCCACCGCCAAGCTCGGTATCGCGACCGACGACTGCATCGTGCTGCACTTCGAGGTGCGGCTGTTTCCCGAGCAGCGCCAGGCGATCCTCGACGCGATGATCAAGCTGCAGCAGGAATACAAGCCGTCGATCGTGCTGCTGCCCAGCGCGCATGACACGCATCAGGATCACGCGGTCATCGCCCACGAAGGCTTCCGCGCGTTCAAGCGCACGACGATGCTCGGTTATGAAGTGCCGTGGAACAACCTCGATTTCCGCACGAGCTGCTTCGTCAAGCTCGGCGAAGACGACCTCGAGAAGAAGCTGCAGGCGCTGGCCTGCTATGAATCGCAGAGCAACCGTACGTACAGCAACCGCGAATACATCCGTGCGCTGGCCGTCACGCGCGGCATGCAGATCCAGGCGCCGCTGGCCGAGGTGTTCGAGGTCGTTCGGCTCGTGGTCGACTGAGGCTTGCTGAGAAAATCTCCCTGTATCGCCCGCGTCCCGTCGCCTACCATTGCCGCCTGGACGCTTTCCCGCGCTGTCGCGACGGCGAAGGAAAGCACTCTGCGGCATCCATCGCCCACCCTTATCGAGAGGCCCCACGCCATGTGGAAAGTGCAGCTTTTCAAGCTCAACTACGATGACCGCGAAATCAAGGCCGCCGCCGGCGTCGTCGAGAGCGGCTGGCTGACGATGGGCGAGAAGGTCATCGAGTTCGAGCAGGCGTTCGCGCGGCTGCTCGGGGGCGGCGACGTGCAATGCCTGGCGGTGACCAACTGCACGGCCGCGCTGCACATGGCGGTGCTGGCCGCCGGCGTCGGGCCGGGCGACGAAGTGATCATCCCCGCGCTGACGTTCGTGGCCGACGCCAACGTCGTCAGGATGGCGGGCGCCGCCCCGGTACTGGCCGACTGCACCAGCGAGGACGATCTGACGATGAGCGCGGCCGACATCGCGCGCAAGATCACGCCTCGTACGAAGGCCGTCATCGTCACGCATTACGGCGGCTTCGCCTGCGACATGGCCGGCATCGTCGAGCTTTGCAGGCAACGGGACATCGTGCTGATCGAGGACTGCGCGCACACGCCCGGCGGCGAGTACGCGGGCCGGGCGCTGGGCACCTTCGGCGACATCGGCTGCTTCAGCTTCTTTTCCAACAAGAACCTGTCGATCGGCGAAGGCGGCATGCTCAGCTTCCGCAAGCCCGAAATCGGCCAGCAGCTTCGCTACCTGCGCTCGCACGGCATGACGACGCTGACGCTCGATCGGCACAAGGGCCGCGCCTACACTTATGACGTCGCGCAGCCCGGCCTCAATTACCGGATGGACGAGATCCACGCGGCGCTGGGCCTCGTGCAGCTCGACAAGCTGCTGGTGGCCAACGCCCGCCGCGGCGAATTGACGAAGCTGTACCGGCGTTTGCTGTCCGGCGGGCCGGTGCGGATGCCGTTCGCGAACACCGGCGATACGCTGCCGACCTGGCACATCCTGCCGGTGCTGCTGCCGGCCGACGCCGACCGGCAGGCCACGATGGCGCGGCTCAAGGATCTGGGCATCCAGTCCAGCATCCACTATCCGCCGTTCTGGGGCTTCGAGGCGTATTCGCGTTTCAAGCCCGAAGACACGCCGGTCTGCGCGGCGCTGATCGGCCGCGAGCTGACGCTGCCGCTGTACCCGACGATGACCGACGACGAGGTACGGCTGGTCGTCGACAGCCTGCACCAGGCGCTGGCCGCCTGAAGAGGCCGGCCCATCCGACCCGCCCAACCGAATCTGGATCTGGAGACCCGTTGATGTCCGAACTGCTGACCCTGCTCGGTCGCGATCGCCCGCTGTTCGAAGCCGACCAGGCTCGCCATGGCGAGCTGATGGACGAACTGGTCCGCGCCGGCCGCTTCCTCGTCGTCGGCGGCGCGGGCTCGATCGGTCAGGCCGTCGTGCGCGAGATCTTCCAGCGCTCGCCCAAGCGGCTGCACGTCGTCGACATCAGCGAGAACAACCTGGTCGAGGTCGTGCGCGACGTGCGCAGCTCGCTCGGTTATATCGAAGGCGAGTTCAAGACCTTCGCGCTGGACTTCGGCTCGCCCGAATTCGACGCGCTGCTGGCCGACAGCGGCGGTTACGACTACGTGCTGAATCTGTCGGCGCTCAAGCACGTGCGCAGCGAGAAGGATCCGTTCACGCTGATGCGGCTGATCGACGTCAACGTCACGCAGACCGAGCGGCTTCGCCGCTGGGCGCGCGACCACGGCACGAAGAAGCTGTTCTGCGTATCGACCGACAAGGCGACGAACCCGGTCAACATGATGGGCTGCTCCAAGCGGATCATGGAGCTGTTCCTGTTCGGCAACGACGACGCGCTGCCGGTGTCCACCGCGCGCTTCGCCAACGTCGCGTTCTCGGACGGATCGCTGCTGCACGGCTTCGGCCAGCGCATCGCCAAGCAGCAGCCGCTGTCGGCGCCCAGCGACGTACGGCGCTATTTCATCACCCAACCCGAATCCGGCTTCCTGTGCCTGGCCTCGTGCCTGCTGGGCGCGCACCGCGAGGTGTTCTTTCCGAAGCTCGACGAATCGATGCACCTGATCACGTTCGCCGAGATCGCCGACCGCTACCTGCATTCGCTCGGCTACGAGCCGGTGCGCTGCGCGACCGAGGACGAGGCGCGGGCGCGCGTCGGCGAACTGCGCGCGCGGCGCCAGTGGCCGGTGTACTACTTCGGCAGCGACACCACCGGCGAAAAGGCGTTCGAGGAGTTCTACACGACCGACTCGCGACTGGACTGGGAGCGCTTCGCCGACCTCGGCGTGATCCTGAACGATCGTCCCGCGCTCGGCGACCGGCTCGAGCGTTTCGCGCAGGCGATCGAGACGCTGCGCGCATCGCGCCGCTGGACCAAGCAGCAGCTCGTCGAGCAGTTCCGCACGCTGGTGCCCGAGTTCGCGCACCAGGAAACCGGCAAGTACCTGGACGACCGGATGTAAGCCCCATCCGCCCGCAAGCCTTCCGCTCACCCACGATGACGCGCTTCTTCGATATCCTGTTCTCGGGCCTGGCCCTGCTGCTTCTGTCTCCGATCCTGATCGTCGTCGCGATCATCCTGAAGTTCACCGGCGAGGGCGACATCTTCTTTCGCCAGCAGCGCGTCGGCGAAGGCGGACGCATGTTCGGCCTGCTCAAGTTCGCGACGATGCTGCGCGACAGCCCCAGCCTCGGCTCGGGGCTGTTGACCGTCAAGAACGATCCGCGCGTGCTGCCTTTCGGCCGCTTCCTGCGCAAGACCAAGCTCAACGAACTGCCGCAGCTGATCAACATCTTCGTCGGCGACATGAGCGTCATCGGCCCGCGTCCGCAGGCGCGCCCGCATTTCGAAGTCTTTCCCGAAGCGGTCAAGGTCCGGCTCAAGACGGTCAGGCCCGGCCTGTCGGGCATCGGCTCGATCGTGTTCCGCGACGAGGAGAACATCCTGGAGCGGGCCGCCGACAAGGAACGCTTCTATGCCGACGTGATCGCGCCGTACAAGGGCGCGCTCGAATGCTGGTACATCGACCACCAGGGACTCGTCATGTACTTCACGCTGATCTGGCTGACGATCGTGGCCGTGCTCGCACCTTCGAGCACCGCTTATCGAACGGTGCTCGAGGGCTTGCCGGAGCCGCCGCCGGAGTTGAGGGGGCTGTAGCGGCCAACCGTGGCATCATCGTCTCGGGCCGCGACGATCCCGCATTCCTCGCGGCCCGAGCCTTTTCGAGCCCTTTCGATTCTTCCAACGCGCCCGCCCGGACCGGCGGGCCACGAGACACGGACACGAAGCCATGAAAGTCCTTATCCTGGGCGCCGGCGCCACCGGCGGCTACTACGGCGGCCGCTGCGCGGCGGCCGGCGCCGACGTATCGTTCATCGTCCGCCCGGCGCGCGCGGCGCTCCTGGCCGAGCGCGGCCTGCGCATCACGAGCCCCAAGGGCGACGTGACGATCCAGCCGCAGTTGATCGTCGCCGGCCAGCCGCTGCCGCAGGCCGACCTGATCATCCTGAGCTGCAAGGCATATGATCTGGACAGCGCGATCGAATCGATCCGACCGGCCGTCGGCCCGCAAACGACGGTCCTGCCGCTGCTCAACGGCATGAGCCACTACGATCGGCTCGATGCCGCGTTCGGCGCGCCGCGGGTGCTCGGCGGCCTGTGCCAGATCCCGGTGACGGTCGGCGACCAGGGGCAGATCGTGCACATGGGCCCGTTCCACTCGCTGACCTACGGCGAGCGCGACGGCAGCCAGAGCGAGCGCTGCCGGCGGATCGGCGAGCTGTTCGCGCCGGCCGGATTCGATGCGCAGTTCTCACACACGATCAACCTCGCGCTATGGGAAAAGTTCACGTTCCTGACGACGCTCGCGTCGATCAATTGCCTGATGCGCGGCAATATCGGGCAGATCCTGCGCGCGCAGGACGGCGCCGCGCTGATCATCGAGCTGCTCGAAGAATGCCAGGCCGTCGCGGCGGCCGCCGGCCATCCGATCCCGGCGGACGTCGACGCCCGCGTGCGCGCGACGCTGACGACAGCCGATTCGCCGGTGACCGCGTCGATGATGCGTGATCTCGAGCAGGGCCTGCGCATCGAGGCGCAGCAGATCACCGGCGACATGCTGCGCCGCGCCCGCGAAGCCGGCATCGCGGCGCCGCTGCTGCGCGTCGCTTATGCGCACCTGCAGACCTATCAGGCGCGCCAGGGCGCCAAGTGACGCCCGGGGACGACGCGCCCGCTCCCCTCGACGATCGCATGGCCATGGATCGCCCCTCCGGGGCGCCCTGAGATCCAGGCGATTCTGTCGCATCGTGACGACGCGTCGTCGACCTTCCCCGCCACGCGCGCCTTTTCACGACACCGCGCCGACCATTGAGCCGCCCGGCAGTGACTCGATGTCTCGAATTGACTACCATCCATCCGGCGGTCGATGCGATTCGCGTCCTCCGGTGCTGCAATCGCAGCAACCGGTCCGGATCCCGGACGGGAGCCCAACACTCAGCGATGCCGGATGGCGCCGCCCACCGATCCCTCGTTTGCATCCATGCCCCCTCCCGCCTCGAAGACCGAACAGTTCCAAGTGATCCAGGCGCTGCGCTACGTCGCGGCGCTGCTGGTGGTCATCAATCACTCGACGTTCTATGTCGCGAGCCGGCTGGTCGAGGGGTTTCCGCTATGGGGCCAGGGCGCGTCGGGCGTCGACATCTTCTTCGTGATCAGCGGCTTCGTGATGATCATTTCATCGCAGGGCCTGGCCGGTCAGGATCATCCGGCCCGCTCGTTCCTGGTCAACCGGATCGTGCGCATCGTGCCGTTGTACTGGATGATCACGACGCTGAAACTGGCGGTGCTGCTCAGCGCGCCGAGCCTGGCGCTCAACAGCGAGATCATTCCTTATCACGTGCTGATGTCCTATCTGTTCATCCCGGCCTTCAACGCCAAGGGCGAGCTCGAGCCCGTGCTGGGCGTCGGCTGGACGCTGAACTTCGAGATGTTCTTCTACGTGATCTTCGCGCTGGCGCTCGCGCTCAGGCGCTCGCCGATCAAGTTCTCGCTGCCGATCTTCGTCGCGCTGTCGGTCATCGGCTTCTGGAAGACGCCGGAATGGCCGGCGTTGACGTTCTGGTTCAATCCGCTGGTGCTCGAATTCCTGGCCGGCATGCTGATCGCGCGGGCCTGCCTGAACGGCATCGTCCTGCCGAAAGGGATCGCCGCGGCGGCCGTCGTCGTGGGCTTCGCGCTGCTGCTGACGGACTTCGGTTACTTCGACCCGTGGTATCGCGGCTTCCGCTACGGGATCCCCGCTGCGCTGATCGTCGCCGGCGCGGTGTCCCTCGAGCCGGTGCTCAAGGGGCGGATCCCGTCGGTGATCTCACGGCTGGGAGACGGGTCCTATGCGCTGTACCTGATCCATCCGATCCTGGTCCCGGCGATCCCGGCGCTGTTCGCCAAGGCGGGCCTGCAAGCGCCGGGCCTGGCCATCGTGCTGTGCGCGGTGACGGCGACGATCGCGTCGTACGTCGTGTTCATGCTCGTCGAGCGGCCGCTGACGCGCTACCTGAAGGCCAGGTTGAAAGGGCCGCGGCCGGTCGCCTCATCGGTGCCGCTGCGCTGATCCGCCGCGCGGTCGGCCTCGTCCCGAAGGGTGAGGCTCGCGCGCGGGTGCGAGGTCACCGCGGCGACGCGCCGCCGTCGCGATCGGGGCGCGTTTCCTCGCGCACCACCATCGCCCGTTCACTGACCAGCGGCAGCCCCGCCTCGCGCAGCCGCGCCAGCAGGTCGAACAGGATCGCGCTCTTGACACCATAAGCCTGGCGCGGCGAACCGACCGAGGCGCTGGCGTTGAAGATCAGGTGCCCGCCTTCGATACCGTCCAGGAACACCTTGGGCGCCGGCTCGTCGCGGACGTCCTTGTGCGCGATCAGCGCCTCCAGCGCCACGTCGCGCACGCGCTCGGCGTCGGACGTCAGCGGCATCGGAAACTTGAACTGCACGAGCCCCAGCGGATCGGCGCGGGTCACGTTGCGCACGGTCTTCGTGATGAACTCGGAGTTCGGCACGATCACCGTCGAGCGGTCGCCGAGCTGGATCTCGGTGGCGCGCACGTTGATGCGCCGGATGTCGCCTTCGGCGCCGCCCAGCGACACCCAGTCGCCGACCTTGACCGGCCGCTCGGCCAGCAGGATCAGGCCGGACACGAAGTTCTGCACGACCGCCTGCAGGCCGAAACCGATGCCGACCGACAGCGCGCTGGCCATCCAGGCGACGCGCTCCAGGCTCATGCCCAGTTCCGACAACGCCACCGCGACGACCACCACCGCGCACACGTAGCCGAGCAGCGTGGCCACCGAGCTGTACATCCCCTGTTCGATGCGGGTCGTCGGCAGATAGCGTTCGAGCATCCACCGGCGCAGGCCGCGCACGGCCATCAGGCCCAGCACCAGCACCACGCCCGCGCGCAGCAGGGCCAGCGGACGGAGCTGCAGTTCGCCGATCGACAGGCCGTCGCGCAGCCGGTCGGCCCGCTGCATCAACTCGACCGGCCCTTCACCGAACGGGGCCATCACCAGCGCGATGGCGATCACGCACAACACGATGCGCATCAAGCCCGATGCCAGCACCGCGGCCTGGCGCCGCGACGACGAGGCCTCGACCGCCGCCGCGCGGGCCGACGCGTCGGCCGGCGACGGATCGGGCCGGCCTTCGCGGGCCAGAATCCCCATCAGCAGGTCGTTCAGGAAGACCGTGATCAGGTACGTGCAGCCGGCGACGATCAGCACCCATGCGAACTGGCGGACCAGGAAATTGCCGAGCGCGAGGTAGCCGATCGCCAGGCTCGCGGCGCTGGCGCCGATGACGACCCAGGTCGTCGTCGTCAGCACGACCATCCATAACGGACGCGCGGGCACCGGCGCGTCCGCATCGCCGGTCGCCAGACGGCGGCGCTCGCGTTCGATGCGGACCTGGCCGAGCGCCATCGCCACGATCAGCACGAGCGAGAACAGGCACTCGACGGCGACCGATGCCTCGAGCGTGGCGTTGACCGAAGACGAGATCTTGTCGACGATCGTCAGCAGCACCAGCCAGACCGCGAGCACCCGCACGAAAGGCCGTGCGCGCGCGCAGATCGTGTCGGGCGTCGGCAGCAGCCGCCAGCTCGGGCGGTCGGGCATCAGCAATGCATGGCCGATGCCGGCCACCAGCCCGCCGAAGACCATCGCGCCGATCACCACGCTCATCAGCTCGTCGGTCGGCGCGTGCAGCGGGGCGGCCCAGGTGAGCGCGACGTATACGGCATAAGCGACGGCGCCGGGCACGATGGTGCCGGTCAGCGCCTCACCGAGCGCGAACGCCGATCGGCGCAGCCGGCCGGGCGGCACGCGCGTCGAACTGATCGCCAGCAGCAGCCGGTCGATCCAGCGGCGCAGCGCCCAGGCGAGCGCGACCACCGCCGCCGCCACGCCCCACACCCATGCAGGCGTACGCGAGGCGGCCGTGCGCAACTCGTCGAACAGCGCGGCCACGCGGTAGCGGTCGCGGCCATAAGCGCGCGACAGGTCGTGCCAGAACGGCCCGGCCAGCGGCGTCGCCGATCGTTCGCCCAATGCGCGCTGGAAGCGCAGCTTGCGCTCGACGGCGATGTTGGCCGACACCTGGTCGGCTTCGACGACCAGCAGCCGCGACAGCTTCTGCTGCGCGTCGAGCGCATCGCGCCGCTTGGTCAGCGTCGCGCGCTGCTCGGCCAAGTCGGCCGCCTCGGTCTGGCCGGGCGCGGCAGGCGCCGCGCCCAGTTCGGCCAGGCGTTCCTTGACGCTGACCAGCCGCGGACCCAGATCGGACGCGATCTGGTCGGCGCGCGCCGAGATCGCCTGCGCGTCGGCGCGCATCCGCGCCAGAGCGTCATCGTCGACGTCGCCGCGCAATTGTTTCTGGATCGTATCGATCTGCTGGCGCGCCTGTTCGAGCGCGTCGGACGGATCGGCGTCGGCCTTCGGTTCGCCGATGGCCGCGGTCGCGCCGCCCGCGACGGCCGACGCGCGGGGGTCCGCATCATCGCGCGCGCCGGCGACCAGTCCGCTGACCAGCAGCGCCAGCAACACGGCGACGACGATGAGCGGACGCGACCAGACTCGCGAGATGAAGGAACGCGACGGGGCTTGCATGGAGATCATCGTCTTTGAGTGGGCCGCGCACCGCGCGGCTTTCATCGGGAACGACGATCATCGCACCCCCGGGCGGTCTTGCTCCAGCCTCAGTCCAGCGGCGGCGGTGCCGCGCGGAACGCGGCTTCGCTGATGCCGCCGCCGGGCTCCTGCACGCCGACGTCCGAGAACGTCGTCGCGCTGAACGACTGCCACGAACCGCTGACCAGCTTGCTGCGCGCCGTCATCGCCGACGGCACGACGAACGACCAGGACGTGGTGGTGTCCTTGTAGTAGTCGGCGCCGACCTGCACGAGCAGGCGCGCGTTGCCGCGATCGTCGGTACCGTTCGGATTGTCCAGGACCAGCCGCGCCTGCAGCGTCACGAACAACGCGGCGATGTCGGTCGGCGGAATCGTCACGCGACCGCGTTCCCACCAACCGTGCCACGCGTAGTTGGTGTCGGTCGGCGGCTTGATGTCCGACGAACCGTCCGCGTTGGTGCGCCGCGTTTCGGCGGTCGTCGCACCGAACAGCGTCGACTTGCCGTAGACGGCGCCGCCGACACCCGCGCTGGCGCCCAGCGAGACCCACTGGCCGCTCGACTTGCTCTTGTAGTACGCGCGGAAGTTGCGGATCTGCACGCGGGTGTTCGACGCGTTATGGCCGACGCCGTCGAAGATCACGACCCAGGGCAGCACCGCGCGCAGGTAATCGCTGCTCGCGCGCCCGGGGTTCGAGGCCTTCCACCACGACGGCGTGTTCGTCAGCCGCGGGTCGTTGCCCATCATCACGTAGCCGGGGCCGACGTACCAGCCCGAGCTCTGGTTCTCATAACCGCGCAGCACCGTATCGTTGCGCAGCTTCATGTCGTTGACGATCGTATCGACGGTGTTGACCTGGCCGGTGGAGGACGAGGACGAGGACGACGAAGACGATGAGGAGGAAGAGGAAGACGACGAAGACGACGAAGAGGACGTGGACGAAGAAGACGGCGCGGACGAAGAGGTCGTGTTCGACGTTCCGGTGGACGGGCCGGTCGACGGCGCCGTGGTCGGGCCTGTCGACGACGAGGTCGAGTCGCTCTCGGACGAACCGCCGCCGGCGGGATTGCCGGACGAGGTATCGGTGTCGAGCGAACTGGTCATCCACGACAGCGTCGGCGCGTTGTAGTGCGCGCGCGGATAAGGATGGCCGGCTTCGGGGATCGATTTGTCCCACTGACGGGCATCGGCGAGGATCGCCGCCTGCAGCAGCGCATACCCCTCCTGGTAGCTGCGGGCGCTGGTGAAGAACTCGCTGCTGGCGCGGCTCGCCCAGCTCTGCACTTCGCTGCTGTTCGGGTTGTTCTCGCCCGGATACCAGTCGATCAGGTCGTGGAAGATCTTCTGCACGGCCTGCAGCGGCGTCAGTTGCAGCGTGGGCGTCGCGTCGGCGGGCGCATCGGTCTGCGTCAGCGCCAACATCCAGTCCAGCGTCGGCGCGTTGTAGTCGGCCCGCGGGAAAGGATGCCCGTTGACGGGAATCGAGCTGTCGTAGCGACGCGCATCGGCCAGGATCGCCGCCTGCGTCGCCTCGTAAGCCTGGTTGAACGTACGAGACGAATCGAACCAGACTCGCGACGCATAGCGCGCCCATTCCCTGACCTGTGCGCTGTACGGGTCGTTGTTGCCCGGATACCAGTCGACCTGGTCGTGGAAGATCTTCTGGACCACCTGCAGCGGCGTCAGCTTGGTCAGGTCGGCCGTCGTGACCGTCGATGCGCTGAGCGCGGCTTTCGTCGAGATCGGGATGATGCCTTGGCTGCCGGTCTGGCTCGACGCCGCGGCGGTGGAGTTGAACGTATCCGCTGCCGAGGCGGCGGGCGCACCGTCGCTACCGGAACCGCCGCCGCAAGCGGTCAATGCGGCCGTCAGTGCCAGGGTAAGGCCAGCCGCGAGCGCTCGCGCCGGTTGCCGGCCAACGTGGGGCCGGTCGATATCAAAGAGGATCGACATGTAGTTTGAAATCGCAGTTCGGTTGTGAAGGACGCACTCATCCCGCCGGCATCGGATGAGGCCAGCAATTCGAGCGGTCACGAAGACATCAGCCGAAGACGGCTGGACGAACAGCGCTCCCCCCGGCAAGCGATGCAAGGAGAGCGAGGTACGCGTGGCGGACTGGCTGCGCGAGCCGCTAGGCGGGTCGGCGGACCGTCACGGTCGATTGCGCGGAACGGAGTCTAATCGATCGGCGTCCGTATAATTTTGTCAAGGACTGACGGATCGCCGATCAGGAAGTGTGGCTAGGCGTCGTCAGTTATTTCGACGCCCTTTTCGGGTCGCGATGCACCGAGATGCAGCAGGCAGTGCCAGGCGGCCGCATTGGCGCGACGACGGCTGCGCGGATGCTCGATCAGGTCGCGCTCGCTGACGGGAACGCGGTCCGCGCGCACGACGCGAAACTGCTGCAGGCCGCGGCGGATGTCGTAGTCCTCGGCCGAGACGCGGCCCTGTCTTTCGAGTGAGTGGATGATGGCGTTGACGCTGCGGTAGTCGATCCGCGTGCGTTCGGCGATCTGCCTGAGCGTCGTGCATCCGTGCTGGATGGCTTCGACGATCAACCGCGTCGCGTCGCCCCATTTGCGACGGCGTGGCCCGTTTACTGTGTCACTAGGCATGTGATTCCCGATCCTTGGCTGGCGGGTTGCTCATCGGACGCCGGCCGCCGAACGCTGCGGCACGAACGTCGTGTAATGCGGGTCGAAGCAGTGATGTCCTTACGACGAATGTCGTGACGTGCCGAACACGAGGGGACGCCAAAGATCGTCTGTGGACCCTGAACCGCACGCAAGATAGCCAATGTTGCAACTATTTGCAATAAACCAGCGATCGAAAGCGGGTCACCGGCCCGCAGCGGCCGGCCCCGGCGATTTCACAGGCCGAGCATCGTCTTGGCCATGATGTCGCGCTGGATTTCCGACGATCCGCCGAAGATCGTGTGCGCGCGCGAATTCAGATAGCTCGACGTCACCGGCATCACCGCCGGCGACGCGATCCGGCTCGTCGATGCCGCGACCGCATCGTCGTAAAGCGGCCGCCGCGACTCCCACACCAGCGCCTGCGCGCCGATCAGCTCGACGCCCAGCCGCGTGATCGACTGCTTGATCTCGCTCGCGCGCAGCTTGAGCATCGACGAGATCGCACCCGGGTTCTGGCCGGTCTGCAGCGAGGAGATCACGCGCAATTCGGTCATCTCCAGCGCGTCGATGTCGTTCTCGATCTCGATGATCTGCGCCTGGACCCTCGGATCGTCGAGCCTTCGCGACGGCGCCGACAGCGCCGGCCCGGCGGCCGCGGCCTCGACCTTGGCCAGTTCGCGCCGCATGCGGGCCGCAGCCAGTCCGCCGCCGCGCTCGAACTCGAGCAGGTACTTGCCATAAGTCCAGCCTCGCCCTTCGTCGCCGACCCGGTTGGCCACCGGCACGCGCACGTCGTCGAAGAACACCTGGTTGAACTCGTGCTCGCCGCCGATCGTGCGGATCGGCCGCACCGTGATGCCGGGCGTGTCCATGTCGATCAGCATGAACGTGATGCCGTCCTGCTTGCGGCCGCTATCGTCGGTACGTACCAGCGCGAACATCCGGTTCGCATGGTGAGCGTGCGTCGTCCAGATCTTGGTGCCGTCGATCACGTAATGGTCGCCGTCGCGAACGGCGCGCGTCTTCAGCGATGCCAGGTCCGATCCCGATCCCGGCTCGGAATATCCCTGGCACCAATAATCGTCGCCGGACAGCATCCGGGGTAAGTAGAACGCCTTCTGCTCGGGCGTGCCGAAGCCGATGATCACCGGACCGACCATCCGGATGCCCATCGGCGTGATCGTCGGCGTGCCGGCGCGCGCGCACTC
The DNA here is from genome assembly GCA_047601745.1 of Burkholderiaceae bacterium. Taxonomy (GTDB): domain Bacteria; phylum Pseudomonadota; class Gammaproteobacteria; order Burkholderiales; family Burkholderiaceae_E; genus JAKPAM01. The sequence goes on from JASGIS010000001.1 coordinate 1,254,131, forward strand.
GGCTTCGAACAGATAGCGCTGCGCCGGCGTCCAGCCCGGACCGCCGTATTCTCGGGGCCAGCCGGGCGCCGCCCAACCCTTGTCGTACAAGGCCCTGTGCCAGGCGCGATTGACGTCGGGCTCGGGAAACACCGAGGTCGTGCGCGCGAACTCGTCCTGCCGGCGCGGCGGCAGATGCTCGGCGATGAAGGCGCGCACTTCGTCGCGAAAGGCCAGCTCGTCGGCCGAGAAACCCAGATCCATCGTGCGTCTCCTTCAGATCGTCGCCGCGGCCGCGGCGGCCCGCGTCGCGATGCAGCGCGCCAGATGCTCGGACGTCGTGGCCGGCCAGCATTCGAATGCCATCAGGCGCTTGAGATAAGCGCCGATGCCGAGTTCTTCGGTCATGCCCATCGCGCCGTGCAACTGGATCGCGCTCTCGGCCACGAAGCGCGCGCCGCGCGCGATCTTCAGGCACGCGCCCGACACGGCCCGCGCGCGCTCGGCAGCCGAGAATTCCGTTCCATCGCAATACAGCGCCGCGCGCAGCGCCATCGAGCGCGCCTCGTCGCATTGCGTCGCCATGTCGACCATCCGATGCTTGAGCACCTGGTTCGCGCCGATCGGCTGTCCGAACTGCACCCGCGTTTTCGAATAGGCGACGGTCGTCTCGAACGCGGCCTGCATGCAGCCGACGGCCTCGGCGCAGGCGACGGCGGCGGCCCGGTCGATCGCCGCGGCCAGCGCGTCCCCGACGTCGGCCGTATCGGCCACCTCGGCGCCGTCGACCCTGCCGACCCCGTCGGCCCCGTCGACCCCGCTGGCCCCACTGGCCCCGCTGGCCCCGCTGGCCCCGCCGGCGCCCAGCCGGGCCGCGTCCGGTACGCGCACGCCGTCGAAGGCCAGACGGCCGCCCAGCCGGCCGTCGATCATCTCGAACGGCTGCTCGTCGACGCCGGCGCCGCCTCGCGGCACGATGAACAGTCGCGCCGCGCCGCCGGCGTCGCGCGCCGAAACCAGCCAGGCGTCGGCCCCCGGCCCATCGACGACCAGCGTCTTGACGCCGTCGAGCCGCCAGCCTTCGCCATCGCGCGCGGCCCGCGTCGCGCGCGCGCCGTCCAGCATGCCGGCCGCCGGCTCGGCATGCGCGAGCGCCAGGCGCGCCCGTCCCTCGGCGATCGGGCCCAGCCACGCGGCGCGCTGCGCCGGGCCGCCCAGCGCGCCGACCAGGCCGGCCGCCAGCACGGCGCAGCTCAGGTAAGGCTCCAGAACCAGCCCGCGGCCCAGTCCCTCGGCGACGATCGCCGCGTCGACCGTCGATCCGCCCAGGCCGCCGTCGCGTTCGGCCTGCGGCAGCGCCAGCCAACCGAATCCGGCCATCGCCGACCAGACCTCGCCGGAAAAGCGTTCGGGCCCGGCCAGGATCCGCGCGCGCGCCGCGTAGTCGTAGCGTTGCGCGACGAAGCGCTCGACGCTCTGCGCGAGCAGCCTCTGCTCGTCGGTGAAATTCAGATCCACGGAGTCTCCTTCGGAATCGCCGGCCGCGCGCCGGACGACTATACTGTTCGTCGATACCTCATCCTTAGTGTAGGTCGGCCATGGGCTCCCCGCAATGACGACTCCGATACCGGCCGACCAGCAGCGCCGCATCCTGCAACAGCGCCTCGATGCGCACGGCGACGACCTGTCACGGCTCGATGCATCGAGCCTGTCGGCCGGTTACGCGCTGGGCTCGTGGACACCGACGCGCGTCGTCGAGGCCTTCCTGCGCCGCATCGAGTCCCGCAACGATGCGCTGCACGCTTATGTCGACGTCTGGGCCGACGATGCGCTGAAGGCCGCGCGGGCCGCGACGCTCGCGCGCGAGGCCGGCCACGCGATCGGACCGCTGCACGGATTGCCGATCGCGCTGAAGGACCTGATCGAGATCGAAGGCCGCGTCTGCACCGCCGGTTCGCCGACGCGGCGCGCTTACCGCGCGCCGCACACGGCCACGCTGGTACGCCGCCTGCTGGCGCACGGCATGATCGTTCTCGGCAAGACCCATACCGTCGAGTTCGCGTTCGGCGCCTGGGGCACCAACGAACACCTGGGCACGCCGCGCAATCCGTGGGACGACGCCGTGCATCGCACGCCGGGCGGCTCGAGCAGCGGATCGGGCGTCGCCGTCGCGGCCCGGCTGGCGCCGTGGGCGGTCGGCACCGACACCGGCGGTTCGGTGCGGATCCCGGCGGCGTTCAATGGCCTGACCGGGCTGAAGGTGACGTACGGGCGCATCAGCAATCACGGCATCTGCCCGCTGAGCCCGTCGCTGGATACGCCGGGACCGATCGCGCGCTCGGTCGTCGACGCGGCGATGCTCTTCGGCGCGATGCAGGGCGAGGATCCGCTCGATCCGGCCACGCAGGGCATCATCCCGGTCGATGCGCTGGCCGGGCTCGACCTGGGCATCGCCGGCCTGCGGCTGGGCCGGCTGCCCGAGGCCGACCGCGCCGAGTTCACGCCCGACGCGCTGGCGGCCTACGATGCCGCGCTGGTCACGCTGGCCGGGCTCGGCGCGCAGATCGTGCCGGTGACGCTGCCGATGCGGCTGTCGGCCTACACGGCGGCCAGCGCCGTCATGCACGGCGAATCCTATGCGCTGTACGGCGCGCTGGCCGACGACGACGCCACGCCGATGGATCGCGGCGTGCGCGCTCGCATCCGCGCCGGCGCGATGCCGGTCGAGCGCTACCTGCAGGCGCAGTGGGCGCGGCAGATCAACACGACGCGTTTCCTGGCCGCGATCGCCGACGTCGACGCGCTGCTGACGCCGACGACGACGACGGCCGCGATCCCGGTGGCCGACGTCGACGAATCGACGACCGCGTCGACGATCACGCGCTTCGTCAATCAACTCGGCCTGTGCGCGCTGGCGCTGCCCTGCGGGTTCACCGCGCAGGGGCTGCCGCTGTCGCTGCAGATCGTCTGCCGCGGCTTCGCCGAGCCGCTGGCGCTGCGCATCGGCCAGGCGTTCCAGCAGGCGACGCGTTTCCATCTGCGCGAGCCGGCCGGGCTCTGACGCCCGTTTTCGTCCCGGCGAGCCGGGACGATCATCGCGATCCGTCAGTCGCGCTGACGCCGGCGCATCCCCGCGGCCCGGCCGGATTCGGCGCCGGGCGTACTATCGGGGACGCAGCGCCCCGAGCGCCCCGCCGAGGAGACACGCCGATGCCGGAAGCGTCATTCGACTTCCAGGTTCACCGAGAAGACCTTTCGCAACACCGCGTGCTGGCGCCGCGCCGGCCCGCGACCCTGGCGCCCGGCCAGGCCCTGCTCCGCATCGAACGCTTCGCGCTCAGCTCGCAGAACATCGTGTACGGCCGGCTCGGCACCGAGCTGCCGCTGCGGCGGCTGTTTCCGGCGCCGTCGCCCTGGGCGCGCCTGCCGGCCTGGGGCTACGCGCAGGTGGCGGCGTCCACGCACCCGGACGCCTCGGTCGGCGAGCGGCTGTTCGGCTGCCTGCCGATGACGAACTGGCTGCTGGTGCAACCGGGGCTCGCCAATGCCCGGCAGTTCGTCGACGTCAGCGAGCACCGGCGGGCGTTTCCGTCGTTCTACAACACGTACCGGCGCACCAATGCCGACCCGTCGTACCGCGTCGCGTTCGAAGACCACCAGATGCTGATGCAGCCGCAGTTCGCGTCGGCGTTCGTGTTCGCGCACCACCTGGCCGAGAGGCAGTACTGCGAGGCGCGCCAGATCGTGCTGACCGGGGCGTCGAGCAAGACGGCCGCCGCGCTCGCCTATCTGCTGCGCCAGGAGATCCACGCGGACTGCCGGATCGTCGGGCTGACGTCGACCGAGCACCGGCGTTTCGTGCAGGGTCTGGGCGACTACGACGAGGTGGTCGACTACGCGCGGCTGACGGCGATGTCCGCGCACGTGCCGACGGTGCTCGTCGATTTCGCCGGCGACGATCCGGTCAACGAGGCGATGCAACGCCATTTCGGCGACGCGATCCGGCTGACCTGCCGGATCGTCGGCGGCGCCGGCGAGTTCGGTCTCGCGCAATGGCGCGCGCTGCTCGAGAGCATCGACGTCGACGGCCTGCGCGATTCGCTGACGCCGGCCTGGAACCGCTTCGTCGACGCCTGCGCCGGCTGGCTGCGGATCGACCAGCACGCGGGCGTCGACGCGCTGGCGCGGTTGTACGATTCGTTGCTGCGCGGACGCGTCGATCCGGCGCGCGGACACGTCTTCGTCGTCGGCGGTTGACGGCGCCGCGGCCCGGCGCGCGCCTCGGCGGCGGCTCGATCTTCGCGCCGACGGCCCCTGGTGTCGTGAACCGGTACCTCGACACCCGAGTAATGGGACATTCGCTGCGACCGGCACGATGCCCGCAACCCCGATGGAGACCCCGATGAAAGCACTACGCGTCCACACCCTCGCGTCCCCGGCCCCCTGGCAGCTCGACGAGGTCCCATGCGAGGATCCGGCCCCGGGCCAGGTGCGCGTACGGATCGTCGCGGCCGGCATCTCGCTGGTCGACCAGTTGCGCGCCGAGGGCAAGTACCAGATCAAGCCGGCGCTGCCCTACGTCGGCGGCAGCGAGTACTCGGGCATCGTCGAGGCCGTGGGCAGCGACGTGCCCGACACGGTCCGCGTCGGCGATCGCGTCGCCGGCCTGCACCCCGGCATCTGGGCCGAGTCGGTCTGCATGTCGCACCAGGCCTGCCACCGGCTCGGTCCGGTCGACGACACGATGCTCGTCGAATCGGCGCTGGTCGCGATGCCTTATGCGACGGCGCTGTACGCGCTGGACCTGCGCGGCCGCCTGCAGGCCGGCGAGACCGTGTTCGTGCTCGGCGCGATGGGCGGCGTCGGCCACGCGGCGATGCAGACCGCCAAGGCGCTCGGCGCGCGCGTGATCGCCGGCGCCACCTCGGCGGCGCGGCGCGAGGCCGCGCTGCGCGACGGCGCCGACGCGGTGATCGATACCGGCGTGGCCGACTGGAAGGACGCGCTGAAGTCGGCGGCCGGTCCGCGCGGCGTCGACGTCGTCGTCGACCCGGTCGGCGGCGATGCCACCGAGATGGCGTTCCGCGCGCTCGGTTGGGGCGGGCGGCTGCTGGTCATCGGCTTCGCCGCCGGCACGATCGGCAAGCTGCCGGCCAACCTCGCGCTGCTCAAGGGCGCGGCGATGGTCGGCGTGGACCTGCGCGCGTTCGGCGAGCGCGAACCCGAAGCGATGCAGGCCGTGCGCGAGCGCGTGTTCGCGCTGCACGCCGAGGGCCGCGTGCGGCCCCGGATCGGCCTGCAGGTACCGGTCGGCGACTACGCGCGCGCGTTCGCCGCGACGCGCGACCCGGACACGCTGGGACGCGTGGTGCTGCGCTTCGGATGAGCGTTCGGATTCACGGATTCTCAGATCGTCACGCGCGGAACGGCCTCGCCCTCGATCGTCTCTTCGACGTGCGGCAGCAGCATCCATAGCGTGACGCCCCGCGCCGCCATGAACGCGGTGAAGGCGGCCCACAGGCCGTGGTTGCCGAACATCGCCTGCAAGCCCAGCGCCAGCACGATGAAGCCGGCCAGGCATACGGCCATCGCCACCATCAGCTCGCGCGTGCGCATCGCGCCGATGAACACGCCGTCGAGCTGGAAGCCGGCCGCCGAAACCAGCGGCAGGATCACCGCCCACGGCAGGTAGGCGAGCGCGAGCGCGACGACGCCGGGCTGGTTGGTCAGCAGCCGCACGATCGTCGGCCCGCCGACCGCGTAGACGACGCAAAAACCCAGCGCGCCGACCACCGACCAGCCCATCGTCGTGCGGATCGCCCAGCGCAGCGCGTCGCGGTGGCGCGCGCCGACGGCCGCGCCGACCAGCGTCTCGGCCGCGTGCGCGAAGCCATCGAGCGCATAGGACGCGAAGGTCTGGAAGTTCAGCAGCACGGCGTTGGCGGCCAGCACGACATCGCCCTGCCGCGCACCGGCGCGCGTGAACCACGCGAACGCGGCCAGCAGGCACACGGTGCGCACGAACAGGTTGCCGTTCATCGCCATCAGTTGCCGCAGCGCGCGCGGATCGGCGATGTCGCGGCGCCAGTCGACCGGCGGCAGCGAGCGCAGCCGGCGGGTCCAGACCCAGGCCGCGCCGGCGATGAAACCGACGACGTCGGCCAGCGCGGTGGCCAGGCCGATGCCCGGCACGCCCAGGCCCAGCGCGTGCACGAAGACCAGCACCGCGACGATGTTGACGACGTTGATCAGCACCTGCAGCGCGAGCCCGACGCGAACGTGCTGGACGCCCAGCAGGTAGCCGAGCAGCACGAAGTTGCCCAGCGCCAGCGGCGCCGACCACAGCCGCGCGTACGCGTATTCGCGCGCGAGCTGCTGGACGGCCGGGCTGCCGCCGAGCAACTGCAGCACGGCCGAGACCAGCGGCCCGCGCAGCAGCAGCAACAGCACGCCGATCAGCAACGCGATCGCCAGCCCGCGCAGCAGGCTCGCGCGCAGCCCCAATCCGTCGCCGGCGCCGTGCGCCCGCGCGGTCAGCGCCGTCGTACCCATGCGCAGGAAACCGAAACCCCAGAACACGAGATTGAACAGCAGGCCACCGAGCGCGACCGCGCCCAACGCCGCCGGCTGGCCGAGATGGCCGGCGATCGCGGTGTCGACGGCCGACAGGATCGGTACCGTGAGATTGGCCAGGACGATCGGCCAGGCGAGCCGCAGCACCCGCCAGCGCCAGCGTGCGGCAGGTGTCGCGCGAGGCAGGCGAACGAGCGATGTCTTGTTCATGACGGACCTTATACCGCACTGTCACGCGCGTTCGGGCTTTCGTCTATGCTGCACGACCAATCAATGGAATCCGGCTCGATGAACGTTGAAAAGGCGATGGCGCGAGACAACACCGTGTGGGGGCTGGTGCTCGCCGCGGCGGCCATCATGATGATCACGACCGGCATCCGCCAGACGACGGGCCTGTTCGTGTCGCCGCTGAACACCGCGACCGGACTGGGCATCGTCGCGATCAGCTTCGCGCTGGCGATCGCCCAGTTCGTCTGGGGCGCGGCGCAGCCGATCTTCGCCGCGGTCGGCGACAAGTACGGCACGCTCAAGGTGCTGATCGCCGGCGGCCTGATGCTGGCGGCCGGCACCGCGCTGACGCCGTTCGCGCACGGCGAAGGCATGCTGATCGCCACGCTCGGCGGGCTGTCGGCGGCCGGTGCCGCGGCGGGCAGCTTCGCGCTGCTGGTCGGCGTGGTCTCGCAGCGGATCGCCGCGGAGCGCCGCTCGCTGGCCGCCGGCATCGTCAACGCTGGCGGTTCGTTCGGTCAGTTCGTGTTCGCGCCGCTCGTGCAGTGGCTGATCGGCGCCTCCGGCTGGGTCACCGCGATGTTCGCGCTGGCGGGCATCGCGCTGCTGACGGTTCCGCTCGCATTCATGCTGCGACCGCCGGCGCCGAGCGCGCCGCGCGCCGCCGGGTCGGATGCCGCGTCCGCCCCGCCGCCCGGCACGTCGTCTCCGGGTACGTCGTCGGCCAGTACGTCGTCGGCCAGCACGTCGTCTCCCGGCACGTCGTCGGCCGGCGCGGTCGACGGCATGACGCTGGGCCGGCAGATCCGCATCGCGCTTGCCAATCGCGACTACCTGTTGCTGCACGCGGGCTTCTTCACCTGCGGCTTCCATATCGCGTTCCTGGTCACGCACCTGCCCGGCGAGGTGCAGTTGTGCGGCCTGCCGGCCAGCGTCGCGTCGATGTCGCTGGCGTTGATCGGCCTGTTCAACATCGCCGGCAGCCTGATCATCGGCTGGCTCGGCCAGCATTACCGGATGAAGTGGCTGCTGGCCTTGATGTACGGCAGCCGCGCGGTGGCGATCGTCGTCTACCTGCTCGCACCCAAGACGGCGGCGACGTTCTACGCGTTCGCGGCCGTGCTCGGCTTCACGTGGCTGGCCACGGTGCCGCCGACGGCCGGGCTGATCGGCAAGCTGTTCGGCGCGCGCTACCTGTCGACGCTGTTCGGACTGACGCTGCTGTCGCACCAGACCGGCGGTTTTCTCGGCGCCTGGCTCGGCGGACGCGTGCTGGCGAGCGACGGCAATTTCGCGTGGATGTGGTATGCCGACATCGTGCTGGCGACGGCCGCCGCGCTGCTGAACCTGCCGATCCGCGAGTCGCGGCTGCCCGCGCGCGCCGCGGCGGCGGCTGCCTGAGGTTTCGACCGGACCGGCTCGTACTGGAATCGACGATGACCGAACGCGAACTGAAGTTCCAGGTCCCGCACGCCTGCCGCGACGCGTTGCGGGCGCGATTGTCGGCGCTGCCGGCACCGCATCGCCGGCGGCTGGTGTCGATCTACGTCGACACCGCCGATGGCTGCCTGGCGCGGCACCGGGTGGCGCTGCGGCTGCGCCACGACGGCGAGCGCTGGGAGCAGACGCTGAAGGCCGCCGGCGACGCGCCGGTCGATCGCCTCGAAGAGAACGTCGAACGCCCCGGCGACTGGCCGCCCGACGGACCGCCGATCGATCCGTCGCTGCACGCGGGCACGCCGGCGTTCGATCGCCTTCGGGCCGCGCTGGCCGACAGCGCCGAACCCACGCTCGGCGCGGTGTTCGTCAGTGATTTCGTGCGCCTGCATGCCGACCTGATCGTCGACGACGCGCGCATCGAGATCGCGTTCGACGAAGGAGAACTCCGGGCGGAACCGCGCGGCGCGTCGCCGCACGAGGCCGCCGCGAACGGAACCGGCGTGCCGACGCTGCCGATCCGCGAGCTCGAGCTCGAACTGAAGTCGGGCCCGTCGCGCGCGCTGTTCGCCGCCGCCGCGGACTGGGCCGACCGCCACCAGTTGTCGATCGATACGATCTCCAAGGCCGCGCGCGGCGAACGCCTCGCGCGCGGACGGCTCGACGCGCCGCAGGCGACGCGCGCCCGCATCGTCGAATTCGAACGCGGCCAGCGTCCGGACGGCCGCACGCTGCTGCGCCGCTGGACGGCCGTCTGCCTCGAACAGGTACTCGACAACGCCAGCCTGCTGGCCGCCGGCGAGGCGCCCGCGGATGTCGAAGTCGTCCATCAGCTTCGGGTCGGCCTGCGCCGCTTGCGGTCGGTGTGGCGCGAGCTGGGCCGCTGCGCGGGCACCGACATCGACTGGCAGCCGGCGGCAGGCGAACTGTTCGACGCGCTCGGACGGCTGCGCGACCGCGATGCGGCGGTCGCCCGTTTCGCCGCCGCGATCGCGGCGGCGGGGGGCCGTCCGCTCGATCCGGACGAACAGGCGTCCGGCCCCGATCTGCGCGAGCGGATCGCGGCGCGGCCGTTCCAGCACGCGATGCTGTCGCTGCTGGCGTTCGCGCTCGAAGACGACGATGCCGGCGCACGTGCCGGCGGTGGCGGTGGCGGTAGCGGCGGCGGCGGCGGCGGCGGCGGCGATCGCGATGGTATCGGCCTGGTCGTGCGCCGCCTGCGCAAGCTGCATCGCGGCCTGCGGCGCGCCGCGCGACGCTTCGACGAGCTGAGCGACGACGACCGCCATCGCGTGCGCAAGCGCGCCAAGCGGCTGCGCTACCTGGCCGAACTGGCGCGCCCGCTGCTGTCGCCGGACGACGCCGATGCGCTGCTGAAGCGGCTCGGACGCGCGCAGCGGCGGTTCGGCGACTACCAGGACCTGCGCACGGCGGTCGACGCCTATCGCGATGCCGCGCGCGGCGGCCGGCACGACGCGTGGTTCGGCGTCGGCTGGTTGCAGGCGCAACGCCCGCGCCACATCGCGCGCTGCCACGACGCGCTGCGCCGGCTGGCGCGCGCCAGGCTTCTCAGCGCGGCGCGATGATCCCCATTTCGCGATAGACGGGAATGATCTGCCGGCGGATCTCCGGATACTGGCGCCAGTAGACGAACGCCGCCAGCAGCGTGCCGCAGCCGCAACTGGCCAGCGCCACCGGCGCGGTCACGTGCGACGCGAACCAGCCGCCGAACAGCGCACCCAGCGGCGCCATCCCCAGGAACGACGCGACGTACAGCGACGCCACGCGCCCGCGCAACGCATCGGGCACGATCGTCTGCAGCACGATGTTCGTCGACGCGGCCGTCACCATCGTCCCCATGCCGACGGCGAACAGCAGGCCCAGCGCGAGCCACAGCACGGACGTGGCCGAGAACGCGATCAACCCGACCCCGGCCAGCCCCGCGCTCCAGGCGATCTGCTTGAACAGGCCCTTGGTCCCCGGCCGCGAGGCCAGCAGGATCATGCCGGTCATCGCGCCGCAGCCGGCCGCGCCGGTCAACAGGCCCAGCGTGTGCGCGTCACCGTGGAACCGCTGGCTGGCGAACCACGGCATCAGCGACGCGTACGGTTGCACCGAGAAGCTGGTCGCGGCCAGCATCAGCAACGCCGCGCGGCTCGGCAGGAAACCGTACGCGTAGCGGGCGCCGGCCGCGAGCTGCCGCGCCCAGTGGTTCGGGTCGCGCGGCTTCGGCGGCGGGTCGACGCGCAGCAGGATCAGCGCGACGACCACCGACACCCGCAGCGCGGCGTTCAGCGCGAAACCGCTGACGACACCGAAACTGCCGATCACCGAACCGCCGAGCATCGGCCCGATGAACCTCGCGCCGTTCATCACGCTGGCGTTCAACGCGATCGCGTTCGCCAGATCCTCGCGGCGATCGACCAGGTGCACGAGCAGCGACTGCCGGCCCGGCGCGTCGCAGGCGTTGACCATGCCCATCACCAGATTGCCGACCACCAGATGCCAGGGCTGGATCCAGCCGCCGGCGACCAGCGTCAGCATCACCAGCGACTGCGTGAACGCCAGTCCGTTGGTCACGAACAATACGCGCCGCACGTTCAGCCGATCGAGGAACACGCCGGCCACCGGCCCGATCAGCAGGAACGGGATCTGCAGCGCGAACGCCGCCAGCCCCAGCATCAGCGTCGAGTGCGTCAGCTCGAACATCAGCCAGCTCGTTGCGATCAACTGCAGCCAGCTACCGATCTGCGAGGTGCCCTGGCCGGCGATGAACAGCCGGAAGTTGCGATGGGCGAATGCCCGGAGCCCGTTCGGCAGCGCCACGACGCCCGTCCGCGCTAGCGAAGCGGTCCGTTGGGCGCGACCAGCACCTTGCCGTGCTTGCCCGCGGCCTGCGCGTGCAGCAGCGCTTCGCGGATCGATTCGATCGGGTAGACGCCGGCGACCGGCGCCTGCCATTGCCCGGCCAGCATCTGCGCGGCCAGCCGCTCGTACAGCGCGCGCACCTCGGCGATCGGCCGGCGCGCCAGGTGCCGGCCCAGCATGAATCCGGCCAGCGACACGCCGCGGTAGACGACGTCGGCCGTCGGCATCAGCGGCGGCTCGCCCGACATCGATCCGTAGTTGCACACCGTGCCCTCGTCGACCAGGCACGAAGCCAGCCGGGCGGTGGCCTCGCCGGACACCGCGTCGATGGCCAGCCGGATCCGCGCGCCGCCGGTGGCGCGGGCGACGCGATCGGCGAGCCCTTCGCCGTCGCGCAGCACGGCGTCGGCGCCGATCCCGGTCAGTTCGGCGGCGACGTCGTCGCGGCGCACGACGTTGACGGTGCGCAGCCCGCGCGAACGCGCGAAGCCGATCAGCAGCCGGCCGACGGCCGAGTTGGCGGCATTCTGGATCACCCAGTCGCCGGGCGACAGCGACACGATGTCCTCGAGCAGCAGCAGCGCCGTCGGCGGATTGATCCGCAGCATCGCCGCCTGGCGCGGGTTCAGCTCGGGCGGGATGCGGATCACCGATTCGGTGGACACGCAGCGCTGCTGGGCCCAGTTCTCGCGCTCGAGGTTGATGACGAGATCGCCGACCGCGACGTGCCGGACGTCGCGGCCGACGGCGGTCACGCGGCCGACGCACTCGGCGCCCGGCGTGGCCGGAAGCGGCGGCCTGAGCCGATAGCGACCGACGCAGAACGACACGTCGGCCGGATTGATCGGAAACGCCAGCACGTCGAAGACGACCTGATCGTCGCGCGGCGGGCCCGCATCGGGAACTTCCACGCAGCGCGCCACGTCCTCGGGCACGCCATAAGCCTGCAATTCGATTCGCTTCACGTCGTCTCCTGCCCGCGGCGTGCGAGGTGTCGTCATCCAACAGCCGAGTATGCGTCCGAATCTACACGAATGCATCGGTCTCGGCATACGCACCTCGCCGACCAAGCATGCGTAACATGCGCGGGTCGGCCCGCGGCGCGTTGCGCGGAGCCTCTTGCGGAGAAGCACGATGACCTTCGATTTCGATCTGTATGTGGTGGGCGCGGGCTCCGGCGGCGTTCGCGCGGCGCGATTCGCGGCCGGGTTCGGCGCCCGGGTCGCGGTGGCCGAGAACCGGTACCTGGGCGGCACCTGCGTCAACGTCGGCTGCGTGCCGAAGAAGCTGCTGGTGTACGGCGCGCATTTTCGCGAGGATTTCGCGCGCGCCGAAGGCTTCGGCTGGACGCTCGGCGACGCGCGCTTCGACTGGGCGACGCTGATCGCCAACAAGAACGCCGAGATCGAGCGCCTCAACGGCATCTATCGCAACCTGCTGACCGGCAGCAGCGTCGCGATCCACACCGGCCACGCGCGCATCGTCGACCCGCACACGATCGAGATCGACGGCCGGCGGCATACGGCGCGGCACATCCTGATCGCCACCGGCACTTGGCCGCGATTGCCGGCCGTGCCCGGCATCGAGCACGCGATCTCGTCGAACGAGGCGTTCTTCCTGAAGACGCTGCCGGCGCGCGCGGTCGTCGTCGGCGGCGGCTACATCGCCACCGAGTTCGCCGGCATCTTCAATGGGCTGGGCGCGCGCACGACGCAGTTGTACCGCGGCGAGCTGTTCCTGCGCGGCTTCGACCAGGACGTGCGCGAGCACCTTCGCGAGCAGATGACGCAGGCCGGCGTCGCGCTGCGCTTTCGCAGCGAGGTCGCGCGGATCGACCGGCGAGCCGACGGCAGCCTGACGGTGACGCTCGACGATGGCGGCACGATCGATGCCGATTGCGTGCTGTACGCGACCGGACGGCGCGCGCAGCTCGACGGCCTGGGCCTGCAGCAGACCGGCGTCGCGCTGACCGACGACGGCTTCATCGCCGTCGACCGCGACTACCGGACCGCCGAACCGTCGATCCTGGCGATCGGCGACGTGATCGGCGATCAGCACGGCCGCCTGCCGCTGACGCCGGTGGCGACGGCCGAAGGCATGGCCGTCGCGCGGCGGCTGTTCCGGCCGGACGAATACCGGCCGGTCGACTACCGCGACATTCCGACCGCGGTGTTCAGCCAGCCGGCGATCGGCACCGTCGGCCTGACCGAACAGCAGGCGATCGACGCGGGCCACCGGATCACGGTCTTCACGACGCGGTTCAAGCCGATGAATCTGGCGATGACGAGCGTGCCCGGCCAGGTGCTGATGAAGCTGATCGTCGACGCCGACAGCGATCGCGTGCTCGGCTGCCACATGGTCGGGCCGGAGGCCGGCGAGATCATCCAGGGCCTGGCCGTCGCGATCAAGGCCGGCGCCACCAAACGGGTGTTCGACGAGACGATCGGCATCCACCCGACCGCGGCCGAGGAGTTCGTCACGATGCGCACGCCGCGGGCCGGATGACCGGGTGCCCATGACCGAACCGGAATCCCCCGCCGTCGCCGCGCGCCTGGCGATCGCCTGGCAATACCTGCTGCCCAAGCAGGCGCTGACCTCGTTCGCCGGCACCATCGCCGGCGCCCGCGGCGGCCGCGCGACCACGTGGCTGATCGAGCGCTTCATCCGCAAGTACCGCGTCGACATGAGCGAAGCGCTCGAGCCCGATCCGCGCCATTACCCGACGTTCAACGAATTCTTCACGCGCGCGCTGCGCGCCGACGCGCGCCCGATCGCCGAGACGGCGCTCGTCTGTCCGGTCGACGGCGCGATCAGCCAGTTCGGTCCGATCGAGCGCGACCGGATCTTCCAGGCCAAGGGACACGACTACTCGACGCGCGCGCTGGTCGGCGGCGACGAGACGCTGGCCGCCCGCTTCGACGACGGCCATTTCGCGACGCTGTATCTGAGCCCGCGCGACTACCACCGGATCCACATGCCCTGCGACGGACGGCTGCGGCGGATGATCCACGTACCGGGCGAACTGTTCTCGGTCAATCCGGCGACCGCACGCGGCGTGCCGGGCCTGTTCGCTCGCAACGAGCGGGTGGTCTGCGAGTTCGACTCGGCGCGCGGCCCGTTCGTGCTCGTGCTGGTCGGCGCGACGATCGTCGGCAGCATGGCGACCGTCTGGCACGGCGTCGTCAATCCGCCGCGCGTCGGCCGCGTGCGCGAGTGGCGCTACGACGACCGATCGATCGTGCTGCGCAAGGGCGAGGAGATGGGGCGCTTCCTGCTCGGCTCGACCGTCGTGCTGCTGTTTCCGGCCGGACCGATGCGTTTTCCGGCGGGATGGGCGCCGGGGGGCGCCGTGCGGCTCGGCCAGGCGATGATCGCCGCCTGAACCGCGGGTCCGGCACACGGGAAACCAGCGCACGGCGAACCGCCGCACGCGGAACCAGCGCACCGGTCCGGTCCCGTCCAGCCCGGCCCGCGAAAACGGACGCACCAAAGAAAAAGCCCGCGTCTCGCGACGCGGGCTAATCCACCAAAGGAGGAGGTGGAGGAGACAGTTCCAACTATACCGAACCCGATGCTGCGACGCAACATCCGGTCGTCGGCGTTTCATGCAGGATGCGACAAATCAGTCGACCGCCGGTTCGGCGCGTTCGACCATTCGTCTGCCGTGCGCGACGAGCCGGGGCCGGGCCCGAACGACCACGACCCGAAGGGGGCATCGACCGTCGAAGCGAGGATCGCGCCCCTTTGGGCGCGCGCGGCGAACCCGCGTCAGGGCGCCAGCACCTTCCACGTCGCGGTCGCGAACGCGGCGAGCTTGTCCTCGCCGTCGTACAGCCGCGATTCGAGGAAGCAGATGCTGTTGCCGCGGCGGATCATGCTGCCGACGGCCTTGACCGGCCCCTTGGTGACCGCGCGCACGTACTGGGTCTTCATTTCCAGCGTGGTCCCGCGCGACCGGATGTGGTTCAGCAGGTGTCCCATCGACACGTCCATCGCCGTCGCGATGATGCCGCCGTGCAGGCTGCCCTGCGGGTTGAACATGAAGTCGTGCGGCACGAACGTCACTTCGCAGCGATCGTCGGCATAGGCCAGCTCGAAACCCAGCAGCCTGGCCAGGAAGAAGCTGCCGAATTTCTGGTCGTGTTCATCGACGGCGCGGCCGAACAGTTGCTGGGCGGCGGCCACGTCGACGGTCTTGCGAGGTTCGGTCATGTCGGGAATCGGATCGGGACTGCGGGAAGGGTCGGACGAGCGGACGCGCGTCGCGCGGCGCGGCGCGGATCGAAGCGCCGAAACAAGAGGACAATGTACCAAAGGAACGAATCCGGCTCGCGGACGACGCGTGCCGCCGTTAGTCCCTCGTCTGGCGACGACGGAGACGGTCGCCAGCAACATCGCGCGGGGTCTGTTATTTTTGCGGCCGGTCACGCACGAGGAGGGCCTGAGTGCACCAACCCAACATCAGCGATCGCCTGCAAGCCCTTTCACCCGCGCGCCTGCAGCGGATGATGCGCGGCATCGAGAAGGAGAGCCTGCGGGTGCGGCCCGACGGCCAGCTCGCGCTCACGCCGCATCCGGCCGCGCTGGGCTCGGCGCTCACGCATCCGCACATCACGACGGATTTCAGCGAAGCGCAGCTCGAGTTCGTCACCGGCGCGCACACGAGCATCGACGCCTGCCTGCGCGAACTCACCGACATCCACCGCTATACGTACGCGACCCTGGCCGCACAGGCCGCCGATCCGTCGACGTCCGAGCGACTGTGGGTATCGAGCATGCCGTGCCGGTTGCCGGCCGAGGACGAGATTCCGCTGGGCCGTTACGGCAGCTCCAACGTCGGCCTGTCCAAGACCGTGTACCGCAGCGGCCTGTCGTATCGCTATGGCCGCAAGATGCAGACGATCTCGGGCATCCACTACAACTGGTCGCTTCCGGACCTGGGCAACGACGATTATTTCGGGCTGATCCGCAATTTCCGGCGCCACTCGTTCCTGCTGCTGCTGCTGTTCGGCGCATCGCCGGCCGTGTGCTCGAGCTTCGTCGAAGGGCGCGACCACCAGCTCGAATCGCTGAGCGGCCATTCGCTGTACTTGCCGTACGCGACCTCTCTGCGGATGGGCCGGCTCGGTTACCAGAGCGACGCGCAGGCGAGCCTGAAGGCCAGCTTCAACAGCCTGGACAGCTACGGCGAATCGCTGCAGGATGCGCTGACCCGTCCTTACCCCGCTTATGAACGGATCGGCGTGCGCGATGCCGACGGCAACTACCGGCAGCTCGCCACGACGCTGCTGCAGATCGAGAACGAGCTGTACGGCACGATCCGTCCGAAGCGCGTCACGCGCAGCGGCGAGCGGCCGCTGCACGCGCTGCGCGAACGCGGAGTCGAGTACGTCGAAGTGCGGCTGATGGACCTCGATCCGTTCGAGCCGATCGGCATCGGCGCGCTGACCGCCCGCGTGCTGGATCTGTTCCTGCTGTCCTGCCTGCTTCGGGACAGCCCGCCCGATACCCCCGAAGAAGTCGCGGCGCTGGCGCGCAACCAGCACGCGGTCGCCGCGCGCGGACGCGAGCCCGGCCTGCGGCTCGAACGCGACGGACGCCAGGTGACGCTGACGGACTGGGCAGCCGAGATCGTCGAGCCGTTCGACACGATCGCGACGACGCTCGACGCGATCGATGGCGGCGACGCTTATCGGCGCGCCGTCGACGCCGTTCGCGGTCGTCTCGCCGATTTCGCCACGCTGCCGTCGAGCCGCGTGCTGGCGACGATGCGCGATGCGTTCGACGGCTCGCACCTGGCGTTCGTCAACGCGCGCTCCGAAGCGGCCCGCGCCGCGATGACGGCCACGCCGCTGCCGGACGACACGCGCCGGCGCTTCGAGGCGATGGCGGCCCAGTCGCTGGACGAGCAGCGTCGGATCGAAGCGGCCGACCGCGTGCCTTTCGAAACGTACCGGCAGCAGTTGCTCGCACCCGGCAACCTGACGGTCTGACCACGCGCCGGAGCGCGAACCCCGCCCGTCATCGGGGCCTCTTCAATCCCCGGACGCGTCCTTGTCCGGATCGTCGGTCCGCGCCGCCGACAGGGCCGCGCGCAGCTTGTCGCTCATCAGCGAATTGCGCGGAAAGCTCGCGCCCCGGTTCGCCCGATCACCACCGCGATCGGGCCGTCCCGGTCCGCGGAAATCGCCGCGGCCGCGATCGCCGCCCGGGCGGCCCGCGCCCCCCGGACGATCGGCCCCGCCGCGGTCGCCGCGCGGCCGCCCGTCGCCGTATCGCGGCGCACCGCCGCCACCGCCACCGCCACCGCCGCCACCGCTGCCTGCGCCACCGCCCGCGGACTGCGGCGGACGCGGGCCGCTCCCGCCCCCGCCACCGGGCCGGCCGTCGCGACGGCCTGCGGCCGGGTGCGGCCCGCGCTGGCCGTCGAGCCGTCCGCCGGGTCCGCGCGGACGATCGGCACGCTGGCCGCCGTCCTGCCCGCCGACGCGCGGCTGATCGCGTCCACCACCATCGCGGCGCGGGCCCTGCCCGGCCGCCTGGCCCGGCGGTCTCGCCGGGTCGCGTCCGCGATCGCGTCGCCCGTCGGCACCGGCCACACCGCGACCTCCGTCGTGCCGGCCGCCCCGCTCGCCCGGGCGCCCGCCATGCGGGCGGGCACCGCCGCCGTCACGCGCTCCGCGCTCGCGCGGCGTTCCGTCCCGATGCGACGCGGCGCGCTCGACGCGGGCGCGCGTCGGCCAGCGCCAGGCGAGCGCCCGGCCTTCGTCACGCCCTCCCCGCTCGCGCGCAGCGCCGTCCCGCTGCGACGCGGCGCGCTCGATGCGGGCGCGCGTCGGCCAGCGCCACGCCGGTCCGCGCGATTCCGCGCGCTCGCGACCGGGCGCGGCACCCGGCGCTCCACGCCCCGGCTGCGCCGCGCGCGCGGCCGGCGTCCCGGAGGCGCCTGCGCCGCCGGGGGCGCCGACCGCACCGGCCGACGCCGAAGCCGCCTGCGCGTTCTGGCGAAACTCGTCGGCGACGCGGATCTTGCCGGCCTGCGAGAACGTGGCCGTCGTCGTGCGCCGCTGGCCGCCGTCGCCGAAGCTCAGCGTGCAGGCGTCGGGCGCATCCCAGACGATGCGGCGCAGGCTGCCGAGCACGGCCCGATGCACGACGTGCGCGCGCACGGCCAGCGTCATCGGGTCGGTGTTGGCGAGATCCAGACCGGGCGCGAACTCGATCTGCACGCGCAGCGGCGCCGGCGCGAGCGCCACCATCAAGCGGATCACCGCCTGGCGCAGCGCGCTCGCACCGGGACCGCTGGCGATCGCCGTGGGGGCGGCCGAGACCGAGGCCCCCGCCGAAGCCGGCTCGCCGCCGTCGCCGGCGGGGGTCGAGGTCTTCCATCCATTCCACCTGGCCGGCGCATCGACCGGCGCAGGCCCGGAACTGGAGCCGGAGCCGGTCCCAGATGCAGATGCAGATGCAGATGCGGGTGCGGGTGCAGGTGCGGGTGCGGAGGCCGGCTGCGCCGCCGGGGCGTCGACCGCCGGCGCCGGCGTCGCGCGCGGCCGCATCTCGGCGACGAACGCGTCGATCTTGGCCAGCGCCGCCTCGAGCGTCAGCGCCAGGCCGACGCTGGCCTGCGCGGCGCGCAACGCCTGCTGTTCGGCCACGAAGGCCGCCTGCGTCTTGAGCAGCGTCGACAATCGGATGCCCCCGCCGAGCGAAGCGATGCGGGACACGCACGCCTGCAGCGCCGCCAGAGCCTGATCGGAACGCCGATGCAGTTCGGCGATGCGCTCGTCGAGCGACGGGCCGCCCGACTGCTGCGCGTTGACGTTGTCGTGCGACACCTGGAATCCTTTTTCGAGGGCGAAACGGAAAGCCGAAGCAAGTACGGACGAAGCCGTACGACCGGTCAGAACGCCATGTTACCAAGCCGTGAGACGGCGACGCCGCGACGTCTACCGGCGCGGCGCGCGCCATCGCCGTCCCGCGACGCACCCATCGCTAGCCCCGTCGTCTTCCGGGGGTATCGCGGCGTGCGCTAGACTTTTGGCGCCCGCGGCCCCGTGGGTCCATTTCGACGGAGAAGCCCGTGCCCGATTCCACCGATCTGAAGACCAGCGGTCTGAAGGCCACGTTCCCGCGGATGAAGATCCTCGACATCTTCCGCGAGAGCCAGACGCGCCACCTGAGCGCCGAAGACGTCTACAAGCATCTGCTCGCCGATGAGACCGAGATCGGCCTGGCCACCGTCTACCGCGTGCTCGCGCAGTTCGAACAGGCGGGCCTGGTCAAGCGCACGTTGCTGGGCGCGGGCAAGGCCGTGTACGAACTGAACGACGGCCAGCGCAACCACGGCCACCTGATCTCGCTGCAGACCGGCGAGGTCCAGGAGTTCTACGATCCGGAGATCGAGAAGCGCCTCAAGCGGATCGCCCAGCAGTTGGGCTACAACGTCGCCGAGTACTCGATCACGATGTACGGCGACAAACGCTGACGGCGATGCTGTTCCTCGTCATCAGCACGCCGCAGCCCGAGCGGCCCAGCGTGGTCGCCGCCGACCGCCAGCGATTCTGGCGCTGGATGCAGCCGCTGCTCGACGCCGGCACCGCGCGCTCGGCGCATGCGCGCGTCGGCCGCGGCGTGGTCGCGCTGTTCGACGTCGACGCCAACGAGACGCTGCACCGGCTGATGACCGAGTGGGCCGAGATCGTCCCCGCGCATTTCGACGTCTATCCGCTGATCGATCCGGACGCCGCGCGGCACCTGCTCGCGCGCCCGATCACGACCTGAGAATCCGTGGGATTCGGCCGGCGCCGGCCTCGCGGCGCGCGCGTCTCGTGACGCGAAACCCGCGGCCGCGGCGCCCCGGCCGCCCGACCGTTACGTGTTACTGTCGACGCCTGATCAAACGATCCCGCAGAGGAGACAGACACGATGTACGAGACGCTGCTGTACGACGTCAATGACGGCGTCCTGACGCTGACGTTGAACCGCCCCGACAAGCTGAACGCGTTCACCGGCACGATGGCGCTGGAGATGATCGACGCGTTCGACAAGGCCGACGCCGACGATGCCGTGCGCGCGATCGTCGTCACCGGCGCGGGCCGTGCGTTCTGCGCGGGAGCCGATCTGTCGGCCGGCGCCAAGACCTTCGACTACGCGAACCGCGCCGACCGGCCCGACAAGGAAGGGACGGCGGTGAGCGCCGACGGCAAGATCGATTGGAGCCATCCGTCGGTACGCGACGGAGGCGGCCGCGTCACGCTGCGCATCTTCGAATCCAGGAAGCCGGTGATCGCCGCCGTCAACGGCCCGGCCGTAGGGATCGGCGCGACGATGCTGCTGGCGATGGACGTGCGGCTGGCGTCGGATCAGGCGCGCATCGGTTTCGTGTTCGCCCGTCGCGGCATTACCCCCGAAGCATGCTCGAGCTGGTTCCTGCCGCGCGTCGTCGGCATCAGCCGCGCGCTCGAATGGACGATGACCGGCCGCGTGATGCCGGCGCAGGAAGCCCTCGAAGGCGGACTGGTCAAGAAGCTGTACGCGCCCGACGCGCTGCTGCCCGCCGCTTATGAACTGGCCCGCGAGATCGCCGACAACGCGGCGCCGGTCTCGGTCGCGCTGACGCGCCAGATGATGTGGCGCATGCTCGGCGCCGACCACCCGATGGAAGCGCACAAGATCGACAGCCGCTCGATCTACGCGCGCGGCCGCAGCAGCGACGTCAAGGAAGGCATCAACTCGTTCCTCGAAAAGCGTCCGCCCCGCTTCGCCGACAAGGTGTCGACCGACATGCCCGAATTCTTCCCGTGGTGGGAACCGCGCGAGTACCGCTGACGAGCTGCCCACGAGCCGAGTAGCTCACGAAGAACGACGGAGACACCCTGATGAGACGCCTGCGATTCGGCGCGTTCCTCGCGCCGCACCACCCGATCGGCGAACACCCGATGCTGCAATACCGGCGCGATCTGGCGCTGGCCGCACACCTGGACCAGCTCGGCTTCGACGAGTTCTGGTGCGGCGAGCACCACTCGACCGGCTGGGAGACGATCGCCTCGCCCGAGATGTTCCTGGCCGCCGCCGGCGAGCGCACGCACCGGATCCGGCTCGGCACCGGGGTCGTGTCGCTGCCTTATCACCATCCGTTCAACGTCGCGCAGCGGATCGTGCAGTTGGACCACATGACCGGCGGGCGCGCGATCTTCGGCTCCGGTCCGGGTGCGCTGCCGTCCGACGCGTACACGCTGGGCATCGACCCGGCCGTGCAACGCGACCGCCAGGATGAAGCGCTGGGCGTGATCCGCCGGCTGCTGGCCGGCGAGCCGCGCTTCAGCTACGAGTGCGACTGGTTCACGCTCAAGGACGCCAAGCTGCAACTGCTGCCGTTGCAGGAGTCGCTGCCGATGGTCACCGCATCGACGATCAGCCCGTCGGGCATGACGCTGGCCGGCAAGCACGGCACCGGCGTGATCTCGATCGCGTCGACGTCCACCGAGGGCCTGGCCGCGCTGGCGACGCAATGGCGTTTCGCCGAAGACGCGGCGGCCCGGCACGGCAACACGGTCCACCGCGCGGACTGGCGCGTATTGCTGTCGTGGCACGTCGCGCCCACACGCGAGCAGGCGCGGCGCGAGGCGCGCGACGGGCTGTTCCGCTGGCACAACGAGTACGTGGTCGGCACGCTGATGCGGCCGGGCGCGCACGCGTTCAAGACGCCGGACGAAGCCGTCGACGAGATCGCGTTCGCGCCGAACTCGGCTTCGGTCATCGGCACGCCCGACGACCTGATCGAAGCGGTGCAGCGGCTGCTCGAACTGACCGGCGGCTTCGGCACGCTGATCGGCTTCGTGCACGACTGGGCCGACCCCGAGGCCACGCGCCGAAGCTGGGACCTGGTCGCCCGGCACGTGGTGCCCGAACTGAACGGCCTGCTGGCGTCCTACCGCGAATCGCGCGAATACGTGGTCACGCACCGCGACAGCTTCGATGCGGCCAACAAGGCGGTGATGAACAAGATCCTCGCGCACGAAGGCGCAGCGCAGGCGCTGAAGGTCACGCGCAACTCGCGGCTGGCGATGCCCGGCCACAACGCGCCCGACCTGAGCGGCGACGCGTCGCAGTGAGCGAACTGCTGGCTCCCGGTCCCGATGGCCACCATCGCTGCCGCTGGTGCTTGGCCACGCCCCGGTACCTGGCCTATCACGACGAGGAATGGGGCTACCCGGTCGCCGACGACCGGCGGCTGTTCGAGAAGCTGTGCCTCGAAGGCTTCCAGTCGGGCTTGAGCTGGCGCACGATCCTCGACAAACGGGAGCGCTTCCGGCAGGTGTTCGAGGGCTTCGACATCGATCGCGTGGCGCGCTTCGACGAAGGCGACGTGCAACGGCTGCTGCAGGACGCCGGCATCATCCGGCATCGCGGCAAGATCGAGGCCGCGATCCACAACGCGCGCTGCGCGCAGACGCTGATCGCGCGCGAGGGTTCGCTGGCCGCTTATGTCTGGCGCTTCGCGGCCGAACCGACGACGCGCGCGCCGTCCGCTCCGGTCGCGACGTCGCCGGCGTCGATCGAGATGTCCAAGGATCTGAAGAAGCGCGGCTGGAAATTCGTCGGCCCGACCACCGTCTATGCGTTCATGCAGTCGATGGGGCTGGTCAACGATCATGCCGACGGCTGCGTGATCCGTGCGCGCGCCGACGAGGCGCGCCGCGCGTTCGCCGCGCCGCGAACGCCACCCGATCGTGGTAATCCCTGACGCCAACCTGTCCGAAACTGACGCTCGGCCTCTTGGAACCGAACGCCCGCGATGCGATGATCGCCGGCGCCCCCCGGATCGCGAACGACCGCGAACGACGTCAAGACCAGGAGACAGGCATGACGCACTTCCTCTCTCGCCGAAGAATGCTGGCTGCTGCCGGCGCGACCGTGCTCGGCGGCTTGGCGCTGCCGGCCCGTGCGCAGTCCTGGCCGGCCGGCAAGCCGATCCGCATCCTCGTCGGCTTCCAGCCCGGCGGCACGACCGACCCCTATGCGCGCACGTACGGCGAATACGTCGGGCAGAAGCTCGGCGCGCCGGTCGTCGTCGAGAACCGTCCCGGCGCCGGCGGCTGGATCGCGCTCGAGATGCTGGCGCGCTCGCCGGCCGACGGCTACACGTTCGGCATCACGACGACCGGTTCGGTCTGGGGCAGCCGCGTGCTGTACAACAAGGTGCCGTTCGAGCCCGACAAGGATTTCGTTCCGGTATCGCTGCTGCCGGTCGGCCCGCTGGTGTTCGCCGTGCCGGCCAGCCTGCCGGTCAACACGGTCGACGAGTGGGTCGCGTACGCGAAGAAGTACTCGGTCTCGATGGCCAGTTATGCGCCGGCTTCGGTGCCGCACCTGACGGTCGCCGAGCTCAACCGCAGCAAGGGCACCAACATCGCGGTCACGCAGTACAAGGGCGAAGGACCGATGTGGCCCGACGTGGCCAACGGCATCGTGCATGCGGGCGTCGGCAGCTACGCCGCGATATCGCCGCACCTGCAGCGCGGCATGGTCAAGGTACTGGCCACGTTCGGCACCGAGCGCAACCCCAAGCTGCCCGCCGGCATCAAGTCGATGGCCGAGCAGGGTTACGACGCGCCGCTGTTCAAACTCGACGGCGGACTGGTGATGCTGGCGCCGGCGGGCACGCCCGAACCGATCGTGCAGCGCGTGTCCGAACTGATGATCGAAGCGGCCGACTCGCCGCGCGGCAAGGTCCTGCGCGACAACTTCGCGATCGAATCCAAGCCGACGACGACCGCGCAGGCGCGCGAGCGCTGGAAGAAAGAGAGCCCGGTCTGGATCGATCTGACGAGCCGGCTGGGCATCAAGCTCGATTGAGTCCCGGGGCTCGTTCGCTCGAAGAGCGAGCCCATTGCGAGCACGCCGATCAACTGGATATAATTCCAGTAGCCGTTGTCTTTCAGAAGCTTGGCCATGAATGTTCAACCGTTTCGCCCCGCGGCGCCGCCGCCGTCGGCGTTGCCCGCGTCGCGGCTGGCCGGATCATCGGCGGCCGGACGCCGCCGGGCCGATCCGCGGCCGCTGCCCGTGCTCGACAGGCAGACGCTGTACGATGAGGTGTGGTCGGTGCCGCGCATCCATCTGCGCGCCCGCTACGGGCTCACCGATCACGAATTCCGCAAGCTGTGCCGCGCGCTGCGCATTCCGTTGCCGCGGGCCGGCCACTGGTCGCGCGTCGCCGCCGGCCACCGGATCGTGCCGCCGCCGCTACCGCGCTGACGCCGCCTGCGCCGCCTCGTCCGCCCCGTTGCCGCTGGAGTCCCGCGATGCCGCCTCATCCGCCCCGATCCGCGCCCGATCCGTCCTCGTCGGTTTCACCGGTCGAACAGGCCGAACTGGCCCGTCGCTGGGTCGACGAGGCGCAGCGCATCGTCGTGCTGACCGGCGCCGGCATCTCGACCGATTCGGGCATCCCGGATTTCCGCGGACCGCAAGGCGTCTGGACCCGCGATCCGGCCGCCGAGAAGATGTCCGACATCCGCTACTACCTGGCCGATCCGCGGGTGCGGGCGGCCGCGTGGCAGAGCCGGTTGCACCACCCGGCGTGGACCGCGCGGCCCAACCGCGGCCACCTGGCGATCGTCGAACTCGAGAAGCGCGGCCGGCTGCACGGACTGATCACGCAGAACGTCGACGAACTGCACCAGATCGCCGGCAATTCGGCCGACAAGGTCGTCGAAGTCCACGGCACGGTCCGTCGGGTCATGTGCTGGGGCTGCGGCGCCCGTTCACCGATGCCGGACACGCTGGCGCGCGTGCGGGCCGGTGAAACCGACCCGGCCTGCCTGCGGTGCGGCGGCATCTTGAAGAGCGACACGATCTCGTTCGGCCAGAATCTCGTGCCCGAGGTCATCGACAAGGCGTTCGCATTGAGCCGCGAGGCCGACCTGATGCTGGCGGTCGGCTCGACGCTGTCGGTCTATCCGGCGGCCGGCGTCGTGCCGCAGGCCAAGGAGCACGGCGCCCGGGTCGTGATCCTGAACGCCGAACCGACGGCGATGGACGACCTGGCCGACGTCGTCATCCAGGGCCCGATCGGCGAGCTGCTGCCGCGCATCTGCGGGCTAGCCGACGAGAGCTGAACGCACCGCCCGGATCCGGACGCCCCGCCGATCTACCGATCTACCGATCTACCGATCCGCTGATCCACTGATCCACAGGCGCGTCCGGCAAAGCCGGGCCGCGCCGTCCCGTGGGAATCGGTCCGACTCATCATCGCGGCGACGACGATCCGCTCGCGGCGCGCATCGCCTCGACGTCGGCGACGAAGCGCGCCGGATCGCGCGGCGAGACCAGCACCGTCCGGCCGCGGCCGAAATCGATCTTCAGCCGATCGAGCGACAGCGCGGGACTCGACACCGGGCTGCGGCTCGGCGCGATCGCGCGGATCTCGTCGAGCGCGATCCGCCAGCGGAAAGGCCCGCAACGGATCGACAGGCAGCCGTCGGCCAGCACGTAGCGGGTATCGAGCAGCAGCCACAGCGGCAGGCCGGCGCCCACCGCCACGATCAGCGCCGACGCCCACCACGGCGCACGGCCGCCGTTTCCCGGTACCGCGAGACCGGCCCACAGCGAGGCGGCGACCGATGCGAGCAGCGTGGCCAGCAACCACGCATCGACGCGCGAACGGTGGACGCAGGGCGAGGCCGGATGCATGGAGAGACTCCGTGGGATCGGACGATGTCCAGCTTAGCGTACGAACGAGCCGGGCCGACGCTTCGGCCCGGCCGGCGAGGGGCGGACGCGGACGAGGCGTGTTCGCGCGTCGTATAGTGTCCGGTTCGATCACGATGGCATGCTCTGCGGAGTCCTCGCTTGCTCTCACTGCTGCACACGGCCGACTGGCAGATCGGCCGCCTGCCGGCCCAGGCCGAACCCGACGACGCCAACGCGTTGTACGAAGCGCGCCTGGACGTGGTCCGGCGGCTGGCCGCGCTGGCGCACGAGCAGGCGGTCGACGCGGTGCTGGTGGCCGGTGACGTGTTCGACGCGCAGACCGTGTCGGACAAGGCGATCCGCCGGCTGTTCGGCGCGATGGGCGCTTATGACGGCCCCTGGCTGCTGCTGCCCGGCAACCACGACGCGGCGCTCGGCGAATCGGTATGGCGGCGCGCGCTGCGGCTCGGCGTCGTCGGGCCCGGCCACCGGCTGTGCCTGACGCCGGAATCGCTCGTCATCGACGGCAAGTTCCAGTTGCTGACGGCACCGCTGACGCAGCGGCACACGCATCACGACCTGACCGCGTGGTTCGACGACGCGCCGGCGATCGGCGCGCTGCCGCGGATCGGCCTCGCGCACGGCAGCGTACAGGGCGTGCTGCCCGACGGCATCGATTCGCCGAACCCGATCGCCGCGCAGCGCGCGGCCCGCGCGCGGCTCGACTACCTGGCGCTCGGCGACTGGCACGGCACGCGCCGCATCGACGAACGCACGTGGTACGCGGGCACGCCCGAAACCGACCGCTTTCGCGCCAACGATTCCGGACAGGCGCTGCTCGTGCGGCTGGCGGCGCCCGGCGAACCGCCGCAGGTGCAGCCGCTGCGCACCGGCCGCTACCGCTGGCAGGCGCTCGAACCGGCGATTCGCGTCGACAGCGACGTCGATGCGCTGATCACCGCGCTCGCTGCGCTCGGCGCGGACGACGTCGCCCGGGTGCGGCCGACCGGCCATTGCGACGTCGCCGCGTTCGGCCGCCTGGAGGCGGCGATCGACGCGGCACGCGCGGCCACCCGCTCGCTGGCGAGCGACCTCGGTTCGCAGCGCGTCGAGCCGACCGAGCGCGACTTCGACGCGCTGCGCGCCGACGGCTACGTCGGCGAGGTGCTGCAGGCGCTGCGCGCGCGGCAGCAGCCCGGACCTCGCACCTTGGCGGGTAGCGGCAGCGATGGCGGCAGTAGCGACGATGGTGGCAACAGCGGCAACAGCAGCAACAGTGGCAACAGTGGCAACAGTGGCAACAGCGGCAACAGTGGCAGCAGTGGCAACGGCAACGGCAGTAGTGGTAGTGGTAGTGGCAGTGGCAGTGGCAGTGGCGGCAGTGATGGCGCCACCGTCGCTAGCGACGACGGCCTCGACGAAAGCGCCCGCACCGCCCGCGATGCGCTGCTGCTGCTGGCGGGTCTGCTCGATGCCCGGCGCGAGGCCGGCCGATGAGGATCCGCCGCCTGCGCATCGAAAACTTCAAGCGGTTTCGCGAGCCGCTGGATCTGTACGATTTCGCCGACGGCCTGAACCTGTTCGCCGCCCCGAACGAAGCGGGCAAGTCGACGGTGGCCGAAGCGATCCGCGCGGCCTTCTTCGAGCGGCACCGCTCGAGCGCCGTCGAGCACCTGCGTCCCTGGGACCAGGGTTCGGTCACGCCGACCGTACAGATCGAATTCGCGTTGCAGGGACGCCCGGCGCGGCTGACCAAGGCCTTCCTGGGCAAGAAGCGCTGCGAGTTGGTCATCGACGGCGAGATGATGGACGGCGCCGCCGCCGAAGACCATCTGGCGGCATTGCTGGGTTTTCGCTTCGCCGGCAAGGGCGCCAGCGCGCCCGAGCACATGGGCCTGCCCGGCCTGTTGTGGATCCGGCAGGGCGATTCGCACGAACTGGCCGGCGCGGTGCGCCACGCCGAGAACCAGTTGCGCCAGGCGCTGGGCGAGTCGCTCGGCGAACTGGCCAGCAGCGACGGCGATGCGGTGCTCGACGCCGTCCGCGCCCAGCGCCACGAGCTGCTGACGCCCGGTGACGGCCGGCCGCGCGGCGACTACAAGGCGGCGATCGAAAGACGGCAGGCATCGAGCGATGAACTGGCCGAACTCGACACCGCGATCGCGCACTATCGCCAGGACGTCGACCGGCTCGACGCGCTGCGGCGCGCGCACGAACGCGACGAGGCCGACCCGCCGTGGCGGCCGCTGCGCGCCGCGCTCGATGCGGCACGCCAGCGGCTCGACGCGGTGCGCATGCTGGTCACGGAGCGCGCGCGGCAGCACGAATCGCTGAACCAGGTCGACGCGCGCGTCGCGCTGCTGCGCGAGCAGGTGCAGGGCTTCGATCGGGACAAGCAGGCGGCCGACGAGCGTCGCCGCGCGTTCGACGAGGCGCTGCAGGCCCGGGACTCGGCCCAGCAGGCCGTCGCCGCCTGCGAGCCGATCCATCGCCGCGCACAGGACGACGAACGCCGCGCGCGCGAGACGCTGCAGGCCGCGCGGCAGGCCCTGGCCGTTGCCGAGCAACGCGAACAGCTCGATACGCTGCGCGAACAGCACGACGCGCTGTCGGCCACGCTGCGGATGGCGAACGACGCGCACCGCCAGCTCGACGAACGACAACGCGACGCCGAACAGCTTCGCGTCGACGATGCGACGCTGCAGCGGCTGCGCGCGCTGGACAAGCGGCGCCACGCGGTCCAGGTCGAACTCGATACCGTCGCGACGCGCCTGCGCTTCGCGCTGCTGCCCGGCGTATCGCTGACGATCGACGGCCAAGCGATCGCCGGTCCGCCGGCGAACGGCGAGCGGCCGCCGTTGTCGCGGACGATCACCCGGCGCACCGAGCTGACGCTGCCCGGCCTGGGCGCGCTGACGATCGAACCCGGCGGCAAGGACCTCGACGCGCTGGCGCGCGAACGCGACGAACTGGATGCCGGCCTCGCGCAGGGTCTGCGGCAGGCGGGCGTCGCCGACCTCGCCGCGCTCGATGCGCGAGCCCAGCAGTACCGCGCGCGCCAGGCCGACGCCGAGGCCAGCCGCAAGCTGCTGGCGACGCTCGCGCCGCAGGGCCTGGACGAGCTGTCGCGGCGCAGCCATGCGCTGCAGGGACAGATCGACCGGCTGTCGCAGGCGCTGGCCTCCGCGCTGACCGCGCCCGCCGACCAAGTCCCGCCCGACGTCCGCACGGCCGAGGCCAGCGAGCGCGACGCGCGGCGGGCGCTGGACGCGGCGCAGGCCGCGCTCGACCGGGCCCGCCAGGCGGCGGCCGGCGCCGACGCCGAACTGGGGGCCGCGCGGCGCGAGCAGGCTGCCGCGCAGGCGCTGCTCGACGATCCGCAGCGCCGCGCGCGCGGTGACGAAGCGCGACACCAGCTCGTCGACGCGCTCAGCGTCCAGTCGGTCGCACGGCGCGAACTCGACGCCTTGGACCAACGGCTGCGCGACGCGAACCCGACGCTGCTCGAACAGGACGTGCAGCGGCTGACGGCCAGCGTCGCGCAGGCCGAAGCGGAGCATCGGCAACGCAGCGAACAACTCGCCCGGCTGGAGATCGAGCTGGAAACCAAGGGCGCGCGCGGCCTCGAGGAGGCCGCTGCCGAAAAACGGCTCGACCTGGCGCAGGCCGAACGGCGTTGCGAACAGTTGCGGCGCCGCGCCGAAGCGCTCGACCTGCTGTACCGGCTGCTGAACGAGCGCCGCGACGCGCTCGCCCAGCGCCTGCGCGCGCCGCTGAGCCGGCACGTCGACCACTACCTGCAGATCCTGTTTCCGGGCGCTCGCGTGCAGATCGGCGAGGACCTGGCGCCCGGACCGATCACCCGCGACGGACCGGCCGGCCCGGAGACCGGCGCGTTCGAGACGCTGAGCCTGGGCACGCGCGAGCAGATGGGCGTGATCGCGCGGCTGGCGTATGCCGACCTGTTGCGCGAGGCCGGCAGGCCGACGCTGCTGATCCTGGACGACGCGCTGGTCCACAGCGACGAAGACCGGCTCGCCCAGATGAAGCGCGTGCTGTACGACGCGGCCTCCCGGCACCAGATCCTGATCTTCACCTGCCACCCGGCCGCCTGGCGCGACCTGGGCGTCGCCGCCCGTCCGCTGCAACCGTAACCGACCGACGACATGGCCCGCCCCGCCGCCTCCGCCACGAGCGCCACCCCGACCACACTGACCTCCTCGGCCCCCCGCCCTCCGCACGCGCCGCTGTGGCTGCTGGCGCTGGCGACGCTCAGCGGCACGCTGGCGATGCACATGTTCGTCCCCGCGCTGCCGCTGGCGGCGCAGGATCTGGGGGCCAGCACCGGGGCGATGCAGATGACGATCAGCGTCTACATCTTCGGGCTGGCGATCGGGCAGCCGATCTACGGGCCGCTGGCCGACCGCTGGGGCAGGCGCCCGGTGCTGATGGCCGGCCTGCTGTTGTACACGGTGGCCGGCGTCGTCTCCGGCCTGGCCCGGGACGTCGACACGATGCTGGTCGCGCGCCTGCTGCAGGCACTGGGCGGCTGCGCCGGGCTGGTGCTCGGCCGCACGATGGTGCGCGACACGGCCCGGGCGCAGGAAGCCACGCGCCGGCTGGCGCTGATGAACCTGATGGTCACGCTCGGCCCGATCCTGTCGCCGGTGCTCGGCAGCCTGATCTCGATCGCCTGGGGCTGGCGGGCGATCTTCGTCGCGCTGACGCTGGCCGGTTGCGTGACGATGCTGTGCGCATGGCGGCGGCTGCCCGAGACGCGCGGCGCCGAAGCGCCGGCCAGCGCCGCCGAGCTGTCGCGCCATTATCTGGCGCTGCTGACCTCGCCCGCCTTCCTCGGCTTCGCGCTCGGCGGCGCCTGCGCGACCACGTCGATGTACGCGTTCCTGTCGTCGGCGCCGTTCATCTTCACGCAGGAGCTGGGCCGCCCGGCGCACGAAGTCGGCCTGTACCTGGCGCTGCTCACGTCCGGCGTATGGCTCGGCAGCATGACGACCAGCCGGGTCGTCCACCGCGTCAGCGCCCGCAAGCTGATGTTCGGCGCCAACGGCCTGGGCCTGGCCGCGGCGTTCGTGCTGCTGGTCGCCTCGGCCGTCGGCCACCTGAGCATCGGCGTGGCCGTCGCCTGCCTGATCCTGTTCAGCTTCGGCGCCGGCATCGCCTCGCCGGTCGCGCTGATGCAGGCGCTCGGCATCAACCCCCAGGCGATCGGTTCGGCATCGGGGCTGTACGGCTCGCTGCAGATGGGCGTCGGCGCGCTGTGCACGGCGCTGGCCGGCCTGGGCCACGGCACCGCGCTGGTGGCCGCCGCCGTCATGGCCGGCGCCAGCCTCATCGCGCAGGGATCGTTCTGGCTCGCGTCGCACCAGAGCCGCGCCTGAGCGCGGTGCGTAGAATCCGCTGACCGACAGCAGCGTCTCGCCCCCGGAGCTCCGATGATCCGCCTATCCCGTCTCGCCCTGATCGCCACCCTGTTCGCCGCCGGCGGCTGCGCCGGCATCGCCACCTCGCCCCCCGATCGACTGATCGGCACCTGGCAGGTCGTCGACATCGCCGGCAAGCCGGTGGTGCCGGACGCGCCGATCACGCTCGTGTTCGAGCGCGACGGCCGCCTGACCGGCCATACGTCGTGCAACGGCTTCGGCACCCAGTACACGATCCGGGGCGACCGGATCACGATCCCGCGGCCGGTGATGACGCTGCGCGCCTGCGAGCCGGAACGGATGGACCAGGAAGGACGGCTGGTCACGTTCCTGGACGGCGTGACCGGTTACCGGATCGACGGCAACGGCACGCTGGTGCTGCACACCGCGGCGAACGAAAACCTGAACGCCCGCCCGGCCGGCGCGGGCCGATGAGGGCCGGAGCCCGTTCGCCCGGAACGCGAACAGGCGCTGGTCGCCGCTTCGCCGCACGCGGGTTGCTGCACCGCCGCATGCCGGCCGGCGCGCGCCGACCGCCCCCGCGCCGACGGACCGGCGGCCGCCTCTTCATCGCCTCCGCGCGCCCGTCCCTCGACTGCGGCAAACCTTGGACAATATGACACGAACGTGACGAGTCGGCGTTGGCGGCCGCCTTCATCGCTTATCATGGTGCGGGTTTCACCGAATGGACCGGCCGCCGCGCAACGGCGAGTCTGGATTCAACCCTTGTCGGAATTGCCACGAGGGTTCGGATCCCCGGGTTCGTTCCGCCATACGAATTCAACAAAAGGAGACATCACGTGAGCGACAAACCCTGGATCGCGTCGTATCCCCCCGGCATGCGATGGGATCTGGCCATCAAACCCACCGCGGTGCAACAGATACTCGATGACACGGTCGCACGCTTCGGCGACCGGCCGGCCATCGACTTCATGGGCAAGAACCTGAGCTACAAGGAACTCGGCGCGTTGACCGATCGCGGCGCCAAGGGACTGCAGGCACTCGGCGTGGGCCCCGGCGTGCACGTGGGCATCTTCCTGCCCAATTCGCCGCACACGATCATCGCTTTCTTCAGCATCCTCAAGGCCGGCGGCACGGTGGTCAATTACTCGCCGCTCGACGCCGCCAAGGTGCTCGAGCACAAGATCGAGGACAGCCAGACCGACTTCCTGTTCACGCTCGACCTGGCGGCGCTGTACCCGCAGATGGCCGGCATGCTCGGCCACACGCGGCTGAAGAAGCTCATCGTCGGCAACGTCGCCGAAATGACGGCGGCTCCCGAGGCCGTCGCCGCCAAGATGAAGCAGGCCAAGGAAACCGTCGACGTCACCTGGGACGACCGGCACGTCAAGTTCGCCGACCTGCTCGACAACGACGGTGCCTACACCCGCCACCCGGTCGCCGACCCGGCCGACACCATCGCGGTGCTCCAGTACACGGGCGGCACCACCGGCCTGCCCAAGGGCGCGATGCTCACGCACGCGAACCTCTCGGCCGCCTGCGCGCAATACATCGAGTCCACCCACTACGAGACCCCGTTGCTCGAGGGCGGCAAGGAACGGCTGCTGGGCGTGCTGCCGCCGTTCCACATTTACGCACTCGTCGTCAACATGCTGTTCGGCATCGGGCTGGGCGCCGAGATCGTCCAACACATGCGCTTCGACCCGAAGGCGGTGCTCGACGACATCGCCAACAAGAAGATCACCGTGTTCTGCGGCGTGCCGACGATGTTCACGGCACTGATTTCCCACCCCGACACGCCCAACTACGACCTGCGCTCGCTGAAGTTCTGCGGGTCGGGCGGCGCTCCGCTGCCGGTCGAGGTCGGCCAGCGCTACACGGCCATCACCGGCGCCGAGGTGTCCGAGGGCTGGGGCATGACCGAGACCTCGCCGACCGGCACGTTCTCGCCGATGGGCAAGAGCAAACCCGGCTCCTGCGGCATCCCGCTGGCCAACATCGTCATCAAGATGCTGTCGCTCGAAGACCCGACGCGATACGTCGCGCTGGGCGAGAAGGGCGAGATGTGCATCCAGGGCCCGAACGTCATGAAAGGCTACTGGAACAACCCCGAGGCCACCGCCAAGGACACCACCTTCGACGGGTTCTTCCGCACCGGCGACGTCGGCTACATGGATGAAGAGGGTTACGTCTTCATCGTCGACCGCACGAAGGACATGCTGCTGTGCAGCGGCTACAACGTCTATCCGCGCGTGCTCGAAGAAGCGATCTACCAGCATCCGGCGGTGCACGAAGTCGCGGTGATCGGCATCCCCGACCCCTACCGCGGCCAGTCGCCGAAGGCTTTCGTCACGCTCAAACCGGGTGCCGAGCCCTTCACACTGGCTCAGTTGCAGGCTTTCCTGAAAGACAAACTGGGCAAGCACGAAATGGTGCATGCGCTCGAGATCCGCCCCGAACTGCCGAAGACAGCCGTGGGCAAGCTGTCCAAAAAGGATCTCGTCGACGAGGAAGCGCGCAAGCGCGCGGCCACGGCCTGATTTCCAGCAGTCCCCCGCCCCCTAAAACCAAAACCGTATACCCGGAGACCTTCCATGGCTCATCCCGTGCCGCAAAGCGGCCCAGCCGTTCAGTACAGCGAAGAGGACGAAAAAATCTTCTCCAAGATCGGCTGGCGGCTGCTGCCGCTGCTGATCATCTGCTACATGATCGCCTTCCTCGATCGCGTCAACATCGGTTTCGCGCAGTTGCAGATGCGCGAGTCGCTGAACTTCAGCGACGCGGCCTACGCTTTCGGCGCGGGCGTGTTCTTCCTCGGCTACTTCCTTTGCGAGGTGCCGAGCAACCTGCTGCTGGAGAAGATCGGCGCGCGCAAGACGCTGCTGCGCATCATGCTCTGCTGGGGCATCGTCGCCTCCGCGATGATGTACGTCTCGAGCCCGATCATGTTCTACATCCTGCGCTTCCTGCTGGGGGCGTTCGAAGCGGGCTTCTTCCCCGGCATCATCCTGTACCTGACGTACTGGTACCCGGGACCCCGGCGTGCGAAGGTGATCGCCCTGTTCATGACCGGCGCCACCATCGCCTACCTGATCGCCGGACCGCTGTCGGGTGCGATCATGAAGTACATGGACGGTCTGCTCGGTCACCGCGGCTGGCAGTGGCTGTTCGTCACTCAGGGCCTGCCCGCCTCGATCCTCGGCATCTTCTCGTTCTTCTATCTGAAGGACAAACCCGAGGATGCGAGCTGGCTCTCCACCACTGAAAAAGCCCGCCTGCGCAAGATGCTCGACGAGGATGCGCCCGCCGGGGCCGCCCACGGCGGGGGGCACGGCTCGTTTCGCAAGCTGCTGGCCCTTCCGCAGGTGTGGACGATGTCGTTCGTGTACTTCCTGTACCTGGGCGCCACCTACGTGATGGTGTTCTGGACGCCCACGCTCATCAAGAGCTGGGGCGTGCGGGACGTGTTCACCGTCGGCATGCTGTCGTCGATCGCGCCCGCCGTGGCCATGTTCGCGATGGTGCTGATCGGGCGCAGCTCCGACAAGCACAACGAACGACGCAAACACTTCCTGTTCTGCTGCATCCTGGCCGGTATCGGCCCTCTGATCCTCGTCTTCGCGCAGGGCAACATCCCGCTGTCGATCGTGGGCCTGATCATCGGAGCGGTCGGCCAGTCCTCGTCGACGCCGCTGTTCTTCACGGCGACCAGCGAGATCATTCCGAAGGCCCTCGCCGCCGGCGGCATCGCGCTGGTCAGCAGCCTGGGCAACCTGGGACCTTCGGTCCTGCCCTCGCTGGTGGCTTCGATCAACACCGCAACCGGCAGCTCGAACGCCTCGCTGTACCTGGTGGCCGCCCTGTGGTTCGTATCCGGACTCATCCTGATGGCGATCGTCAAACCCCAGCCGGCGGCGGTTCGGCCGGCGCTCGCTCCGGCGTGACACCCGGGCGGCGCGCCGTTCCGATGGCGCGCCGCATCGCGGCTGCCGCGCCGATCAGTGCGGTGGCCGCACCCGCTTGAACAGCCGCGTGCAGTCGGTGACGAGGCCCGTCTCGTCGACCTGGAAATCGGCATCGTGATGGCTGCCGTCGAGCGACTCGAAGCGGTAGCGGTCGTGACCCGAACGACCGTAGTCCATGCGCCGCTTGCGGCACGTCAACGCCGGCCCCTGCACCCAGGCCACCGAATATCGCCTGCGCTCGCCGATCGACAACGGCGAGCGCCGGATCGGCATCGGCAGCGTGAACGGCGTCGGCCAGATGCTCAGGTCGATGCAGCCTTCGAATACCGGCATCGGCAGGCCTTCTCGATCGGTCCAGTGCCCGTGACCGTCGGCACGCAGCGACAGCGACCGCGATACGCCGGCCTGGAACGCGAACAGTTGCGCGCTCATCAGCTCCCAGCGCTCGTTCCACGCGAGCTGGTAGCGCATCCGGAACGGCGTGCCGTCCTCGTCGATACCGAGAATGTCGCTTTCCGCCGACTGGGCGGACAGCACCAGATGCTCCATGCCGACGCCGGAATACCGCGTATTCCACAAGGGCGTCCAGCAGGCGATCTTGGGTAGAGGCTTGTCCATGGCTCGCAGACCCTCCGTGATGGGTTCGACACCCCACCCGGTCCGGCTGGCGCGATCGACGATCGTCGCGAACCGGGCGGGTCATCGGCAGGAGCCCGCCGCGGAACGCTCGCCGGAAAATCCGGTTCGAACCGGCCCGCGAACGCCCGCCAATGGCCCGGATCCGTCGGCGGGTCAGTCCAGCCCCTGACGGTTCGTCGAATCGGCAGGCAACCCCGTTCGCCGCCTGCGGCCTGCGGCCGGCCACCCGCCGCCCGCCGCCCGCCGCTCGCCGCTCGCCGCTCGCCGCTCGCTACCCGCTACCCGCCGCTCGCGCGAGGCGGTCGCGCACGGCGGTCGCGGCCTCCGCCGTGCGTCGGTCTCCCGCTCAGCGGGAGCTCATCGCGCGCTCATTGCCCGGGCTTGGCCTCGGCTTCCTGCAGCGCGCGCCACATCACCTTGCCGGTGCCGCTCTTGGGCAGCGCCGCCACGAACTGCACGACGCGCGGCACCTTGTAGACCGCCATGTGCTCGCGGCACCAGGCGACGATCTCCTCGGCGGTCGTCTGCTGGTGCGTGGGACGCAGCACGACGACGGCCTTGACCGATTCGCCGCGATAAGGATCCTTGGTCGCGATGATGCAGGCTTCCTGGATCGCCGGATGTTTGTACATCATCAACTCGACCTCGGCCGGCCACACCTTGAAGCCGCTGGCGTTGATCATCCGCTTCAGGCGGTCGGTCATGAAGTAGTAGCCGTCCTCGTCCACGCGGCCCATGTCGCCGGTGCGCAGGAACTTCTTGCCGTCGAACTCGATGAACGCCTCGGCCGTCGCGTCGGGCCGCTTCCAGTAGCCCTCGAAGATCTGCGGGCCGTGCACGATGATCTCGCCCGGCTCGCCCTGCGGCACTTCCTGCATCGTTTCCGGATCGATCACGCGCGAATCGGTCGTCAGGTACGGAATGCCCAGGCACTGCTGCTTCGGATGGTCGAGCGGATTGGCGTGCGTCGGCGCCGCGGTCTCGGTCATGCCGTAGCCCTCGATATAACGCAGGCCGTATTCGTCGAGCAGCCGCTGCGCGATCGCCTGCGGCATCGCCGCGCCGCCGCCGCCGATGTAGACCAGGCTGCTCATGTCGAAGCTCGCGAAATTGGGGCTCGCCAGCAGATCGATGACCATCGTCGGGATGTTGGTCCAGCTCGTCACCTTGCGGTGCGAGATCAGGTGTCCCGCCATCTCGCGGTCCCAGCGCGGCATCATCACCATCGTGCCGGACATCGCGATCAGGCAATGCAGCACGCTGACGATCCCGGTCATGTGGAACAGCGGCACGACCAGCAGCGCCACGGCCTCCGAGGTCCCTTGCGCCCAGTACACCCCGCCGATCGCGTTGTGCATCACCGACGAGTGCGGGTGGATGCAGCCCTTGGGCAGGCCCGTCGTGCCGCTCGTGTACGGCAGCATCGCGATGTCCTTGGCCCCCACCACGTGTTCGGGCGGCGGGTGGCCGGCCGCCAGCGCATCGGCCCAGGCGACCACCTCACCGCTCGACAGCGTCGGCAGCGGATGCCGCGTCAGCAGCCAGTCGTGCCACGCGGGGATCGGCGCCTCGGGGCCGGTCACATCGGCATCGAAGCCGTCGGTGTACTGCGTGACGATCAGGTGCGACAGTTGCTGCTCGGCCGGCAGCGCACCGCTGGCGGCCACGATCTCACCGGCCAGGTCGGCGGTCGTGATCGCGACCTTCGCGTCCGAATCGCTGATGTAGTGCTTCAGTTCGTCGGCCCGGTTCATCGGATTGACCGGCACGATCACCGCATTGGCCCGCAGGATCGCGAAATGCGCGACCACGAGCTGCGGACAGTTCTGCATGTCCAGGATCACGCGATCGCCGCGCTGAACGCCCATCGCGTGCAGCGCGCCGGCCAGCGCGTCGACCTGCGCGGCCAGTTCGCGATACGTGGTCTCGCGGCCCAGGAAGACCAGGGCGATCTTGTCCGGATAGCGTTCAGCGCTGACCTTCAGGTTGTGCCACAGCGACGTGGCGGGGGTAGCGATCGATCGAGGCAGGTATTTGGGCCAGAACTTGTCATGCAGGGCCATCGCGGCGGTCTCCGATTATTTCCAGGTCTTCATCGCGCGGATCCGATGCGATGTCCGCCGATGCCTCGCGCATTGTCAGATCTCGTACCGCGCGCGTAAAGACGCCCGCGTGAATACCCTGAGTCCGCGGCCTTCGCGAGAGCGCCGATGGCCATCATCGACGCCAGGCAGCGGCCATGGCCCCCGAATGGATGGCGACTCCGATGCGCCGAGCCGTTCGGCCGTCTGCGGGAAGCCGGGCGCCGCCGGATAGAATCGACAATCGGCCAACCGAAACCGGGCCATTCTTCCGTCGCTCGCGGCTTCCGGAAGCCGGCGCCGGGCCTGCAGTCCGGGACGCTACGCTGGCAGATCCCGCAACCGCTTCAGTTTCCGGTGCTCGCATGGACCCCAAGCTCCCCATTCGCAACCTGGACTACACGGTCATCTTCGCGCGCCAGATGACGCGCATGTGCGAGTTCTACGGCGAAACCCTTGGTTTCCCCCTGCATCGAAAACTAAGCCCCAAATGGGTGGAGTTCCGTGTCGGCTCGAGCCTCGTGGCGATTGCCGAGCCAGGCGGACTCTTCGACGACCCAACCCCTCCGATCGGAGTCCTGTCATTGCAGCTTGCTTTTCGAGTCGCGCCCGATGAAGTCGCGCTTTGCGCATCCACGCTTCGCGAGCGAGGGGTCGATTTGATTTCGGGCCCCACCGATCGCTCTTTCGGTCACCGCACGCTGTTCTTCCGCGACCCGGATGGGAATGTCATCGAGATCTATGCCGAGATATGAGACTTTGTCGGCGATCTGCATTTGACCGAGACCCCAAGCGCCGCCTTAGCGGAAGAAAACCATGATCGATCGAAACTTCGCGGAAGCCTTCGCGGCCGAATGGATCGCGGCGTGGAACAGCCATGACCTGGATCGCATCCTGTCTCACTACTCGGACGACTTTCAGTTCTCATCGCCGTTCATCGCGATCGTCGCGAACGAGCCGAGCGGGATCCTGCGAGGCAGCGAAGCCGTACGCGCGTACTGGCGTCGAGCACTGGATCGCCGCCCGGAACTTCATTTCGAGCTGATCTCGCTGCTGGTCGGCGTGACCAGCATCGTGATCCACTATGGCCGGGACGACGGCAGGATCGGAGCCGAACACTTCGAATTCGATCACGCAGGAAAAGTGGTTCGGTCATCGGCTCATTACGTCGTCTGAGCGATCGCACGGCACGCGGTCCGACCTCCTGGCTCATCGCATCGTCGCTCGCGCGATGAATCCTGCCCTTCGATCGGAAGACCATTTCTCTGCGTCGCCCCCCCCGCCGTCTGGAACCCCATGTCACCAAAGGATCTGCTGCTGGCCCTGATCGTCGTGCTGGCCTGGGGCGTCAATTTCGTCGTCATCCGGATCGGCCTGAACGGCATGCCGCCGATGCTGCTCGGCGCGATGCGCTTCGCGGCCGTGCTGTTCCCGGCGATCTTCCTGGTGCGGCGACCGGCGGTACCGTGGCGATGGCTGGTGGCCTACGGCACGACGATCTCGCTGGCCCAGTTCTCGCTGCTGTTCCTGGCGATGTACGTCGGCATGCCGGCCGGGCTCGCGTCGCTAGTGCTGCAGGCGCAAGCCTTCCTGACGCTGGGATTCGCGGCGGCCTTTCTCGGCGAGCGCGTTCGCGCCCGCAACCTGGGCGGCCTGCTGCTGGCGGCGGCGGGGCTGTTGCTGATCGGCCTGCAAAGCG
This sequence comes from Burkholderiaceae bacterium, assembly GCA_047601745.1. Classification (GTDB taxonomy): domain Bacteria; phylum Pseudomonadota; class Gammaproteobacteria; order Burkholderiales; family Burkholderiaceae_E; genus JAKPAM01. The sequence goes on from JASGIS010000001.1 coordinate 1,293,702, forward strand.
GCACGACGATGACCACCGCCGGCTTCGTGTTGACGCTGTGCGCGGCGACGGCCTGGGCGCTCGGCAACATCGTCACCAAGAAGATCGGCCCGGTCGATCAGCTCGCGCTGGTGATCTGGGCGGGTCTGATTCCACCGCTGCCGTTCCTCGTGCTGTCGTGGATCTTCGAGGGGCCGGAACGGATCCACCAGGCGCTCGCGCACATCGGGACGTCGACGATCCTCGCGGTGATCTACCTGGCGCTGGTGTCGACGCTCGTCGGCTACACGATCTGGAGCCGGCTGCTGTCGCGCTATCCGGCCGGCCAGGTCGCGCCGTTCTCGCTGCTGGTGCCGGTCGTGGGCCTGGCCGCGGCGGCGATCGCACTGGACGAGCACCTGTCGGCTCCTCAGGTCGCCGGCGCGGCGCTGGTGCTGCTGGGCTTGACGGTGAACGTCTTCGGTATCGGGCGGCTGCGCCTGCCCGGCCGGGCGAGGGAGCATCGATAGACCCGCGCGTCGGCGGCGAGCGGATCGCCTCAGCGGCACCAGGCGATCACGCGATGCGCGACGTCGCCCCAGATCACCGCGCCGGCGACCAGCACCAGCAGCAGTCCGCTCGCGCGATTGCCCCAGGCCTCGGCCGCGCGATCGCCGTCCCGGGCCAGCCGTCGCCGCCACCAGGCCCACAGCGCGGGGCCGGCCCATAGCGACAATCCGCTGCCGACGCCGAACACGACCATCGCCGCCGCGCCGCTGAGCGCCGAATCGCCGAGCGCGGCCATCATCAGCGCCGAATACAGCAGGCCGCACGGCAGCGCGGCCCACGACACGCCGAGCGCGAACGGCCACCAGGCGGGCCTCGCGCGCGCGGACAATCGCCGTGTCATGAAGCGATTGAAGGCCTGGCCGAGCTGCGGCGGCCGCGCGCGCACCAGCATCACGATGCCCCAGGCCAGCACGGCCGCATGCAGCATGACCCAGAACGGGCGCACGGCGGGCATCGCATCGGCCAGCCAGCCCACCGAGCCGACGACGGTCGCGGCCAGCGCGCCGGCGATGCCGTAGCCGATCAGGCGTCCGAGGTGCCACAACGGCATGACCCACGGCACCAGATTCGCCGGCGACGATCGCTCGTCGATCACCCGCGCCTGCCCGGCGGGAACGATCATCACCGGCTGCGCCAGCACCGGGCCGGGCCCCGGCTCGGCCACCGATCCCGCCCATGCCCCGGCTCGCCCCCCGGTCCGGTCCAGGTTTCCTGCAACCGGCTCGGCGGCTGCGCGCGTCCGCGCGCAGCCGGCCCGGATGCCGGCGCACAACGGCCCGCACATGACCGCGCAGTGCGGCCCGGTCGCCAGCCCCATGACCAGCGCGGACAGCCACAGCGCGATCTGCATCAGAGGATGCGCGAGAAGCGGCTCAGGTCGCCGCTGCGACGAAGATAAGCGTCGAACACCATCGCGATCGCGCGCACGACGTACCAGCCGGCGTCGGTCACGATGATCGCGTCGTCATCGATCCGCACCAGGCCCTGCTCGACGAACGGAGCCAGGTCGCGCAATTCGTCGGCGAAATACGCATCGAAATCGATCCGGTGCTCGCGCGCCATCCCGGCACGATCGACGCGCCCCTGGCACATCAACGCCATGATGAGGTCGCGGCGCAGCCGGTCATCGTCGGTCAGCGTCCAGCCGCGCACGACCGGCAGCCGGCCTTCGTCGATCATCCGGTAGTAATCGTCGAGTCCGCGCGCGTTCTGGCTGAACGTGTCGCCGATCTTGCTGATGCCCGACACGCCGATCGCGATCAGGTCGCAATCGGCCTGCGTGCTGTAGCCCTGGAAGTTGCGATGCAGGCTGCGTTCGCGCCGTGCGACGGACAGGCCGTCGTCGGGCAGCGCGAAGTGATCCATGCCGATATAGACGTAGCCGGCATCGGTCAGCGATTCGATCGTGCGCCGGTGCATCGTCATCCGCGCCTGCGGCGACGGCAGGTCGGCCGCGTCGATGCGCCGCTGCGGCTTGAAGCGCGTCGGCAGGTGCGCGTACGCGTAGACGGCGATGCGGTCCGGACGCAGCGTGATCACCGTGTCGATCGTGCGCGCGAACGACGCCTCGGTCTGCTTCGGCAGCCCATGGATCAGGTCGACGTTGATCGACCGGAACCCCAGCTCGCGCGCGCTGCGCACGAGCGCGAACACCTGCTCGGCCGACTGGATCCGGTGGACCGCTTTCTGGACGAGCGGATCGAAGTCCTGCACGCCGAAGCTCAGGCGATTGAAGCCCAGTCCGGCGAGCAATGCCAGGCGCCCCACGTCGACGGTGCGCGGATCGACCTCGATCGACATCTCGGCATCGGCCCGCAGCGCGAAGCGGCTGCGCAGCAAACCCAGCAGACCGCGCAGATCGTCGTCGTCGAGGTAGGTCGGCGTACCGCCGCCCAGATGCAGTTGGCCGACCGGCGCGCCGGGGCCGAGTTCGGCGACCAGCAGCTCGACCTCGCGCTCGAAGAAGGACAGGTACTCGGCCGCCTTGCCGTACTGCTTGGTCACGACCTTGTTGCACGCGCAGTAGTAGCAGACCGACCGGCAGAACGGCACGTGCACGTACAGCGACAGCGGCGCGCCGGCCCGCCGCGGGTCGTCGCGCCGCGCACGCAATGCCTGCCGCAGCGCCGCCGCGTCGACGCTTTCGTCGAAGCGATCGGCGGTCGGGTACGACGTATAGCGCGGCCCGCTGGTCGGCGTCAGCGGAATCGGCGCCCGCTCGGCCGCGCAGGCCGGCGAGCCGTCCGGCCCGCCGGTTCCGGCCACGGGGACGATCGGCACGACGACGGCGCTCATGGCTTGGTATCGAAGTAGTCGTCCTCGATGGCATCGAGCGGCGGCGTCTCGCGCGCCCGCGCCGGCAACGGCTTGGCCAGGCCGCGTGCGTCGGCGGGCACCGCCAGCAGCACGGCCAGCGCGCAGGCGCCCATGCCGACCAGCCAGAACGCGAAGAACGCGATCGTGTAGATGCCCATCCTCGACAAGTCCATCGTCTCGACGGCCCAGTGCACGTCGTTCGGATCGACCACCGAGAACACCAGCATCTCCATCGCGCAGCCCAGCAGGAACGCGGGCCACAGCACGCTCATCAGCCAGCGACGCATGATCAGCGCACCTTGGCCGGCACGTCGTGACCCGGCGTGACCGCGTGGTTGCGTCCGACCAGCGCCGGCAGCGTCGACTTGTCGTCGGCGCCGGACGCCGTCGCCCCGCGCTGGTAATCGGTGGCCAGCACCGGGTCGGGCACGTGCATCGCGATCCACAGGATCGTGAATCCGCCGATCACCGCGGCCAGCGGCGCGCCGACCACCAGCCACATGATCGGCTCGCGCCACCAGCGTCCGCCCTGCTGGTCATTCGTCGGTCGTGCTGTATGGGCCATGGTCTGTCCGCCTCCTGTTGATCAACGCGGGACGATGAACGTCGCCAGCTCGGATACCCGGGCGGTACCGTTGTCCGCCGACACGTCGAAATGCACCTGGTGCGAGCCCGGGGGCGCGCTCTCGGGCGGAACCTGCAGGCGCACGGCGACCCAGCGCGACTCGGCCGGGCCGACCTCGGCCTCGTTGCCGGACACGACCTGCAGGCCTTCCAGGCCGCGCGCCTCGATCCGGTAGCGCTGCGTCTGCTCGGTCGCGTTCATGATCTGCAACCGGTAGACGTTCTCGATCCGCCCTTCGTCGACGACGCGCGCGAGCGACGCGCGATCCCGCACCGCGTCGACCTTCAACGGCGCGCGCGTGACCAGACTGGCCACCAGGCCGACCGTCAACACCGACAGCAAGGCCATGTAGATCAGCACGCGCGGGCGCAGCAGGTGCGAGCGCAGGCTCGCGCGCTCGACCGCGGGAACGGAGGAGTCGACGACACCGCGGCGCACCTCGCGCACGCCGTCCATCGCCCGCTGCGTGTCGTAGCGGATCAGGCCCGGCGCGTATCCCATCTTGTCCATCACCGAGTCGCAGGCGTCGGCGCACAGGCCGCAGCCGATGCATTCGTACTGCAAGCCGTCGCGGATGTCGATGCCGGTCGGGCAGACCTGCACGCACAGCTTGCAGTCGATGCAATCGCCGAGGCCCTTGGCCGCCAGGTCGACGTTCTTCGAGCGCGGGCCGCGCTTCTCGCCGCGCTGCGCGTCATAAGCGACGATCAGCGTGTCCTGGTCGAACATCGCGCTCTGGAAGCGCGCGTACGGGCACATGTACTTGCAGACCTGCTCGCGCATGAACCCGGCGTTGCCGTACGTGGCGAACGCGTAGAAGAACACCCAGAACACTTCCCACGAACCCATCCGGGTCTGCAGGAACGCCAGCCCCAGCTCGCGGATCGGCGTGAAGAAGCCGACGAACGTGAAGCCCGTCCACATCGCGATGCCGATCCACACGATGTGCTTGAAGCTCTTGAGCACGAGCTTCTCGGCATTCATGCTGGTGTTGTCCAGCCGCATCCGGGCGCTTCGATTGCCCTCGATGCGCTGCTCGACCCACATGAAGATCTCGGTATAGACCGTCTGCGGGCACGAATAGCCGCACCACAGCCGTCCGGCGATCGCGGTGAACAGGAACAGCGACAGCGCGCTGATGACCAGCAGGCCCGACAGGTAGATCAGGTCCTGCGGGTAGAGCACCCAGCCGAACAGATAGAAACGGCGGGCGGCCAGGTCGAACAGCACGGCCTGCCGGTCTCCCCACTTGAGCCACGGCAGCCCGTAGAAGACGAGCTGCGTCAGGAAGACCAGCACCCAGCGCCAGCGGGCGAAATAACCGCTGATCGTGCGCGCGTAGATCTTGCGCGACGCCTCGTACAGACGAACGGTCTTCTGCTCGCCCTGCGCACCGTCTCCCGCGCCGTCACCGGCGACGGGCTTGATCGGAATCGTCTTTTTCTGGGCTTCCATGGCCAAGCCTGCTATGGAACGAGGGGCGAATGCCGCGCGCCCCGGTCAATGGCTGGCGACCACCGACGGATTCGACAGCCCCCACACATAAGCGGCCAGCACGTGGATCTGCGCGGCGGTCAGGCGGCCTTCCTGCGCGGGCATCTCGTTGCTCTTGCCGTTGTTGATCATCGAAACGATCTGGTTGGCGCCATAACCGTGCAGCCAGATCTTGTCGCTCAGGTTCGGCGCGCCCAGCATCGAGTTGCCCTCGCCCTTGGACCCGTGGCACGCCGCGCAGACCGTGAACTTGTCGCGGCCGAGCTGCGCGCGCAGCGAATCGTGCGGGCTGCCGGACAGGCTCAGCACGTACTGCGCGACGTTGGCCACGTCGTCGGCCGAGCCGACCGCCGCGGCCATCGGCGGCATCACGCCGATGCGTCCCTTGGTGATCGTCTCGACGATCTTCTCGGGCGAACCGCCGTGCAGCCAGTCCTTGTCCGTCAGGTTCGGGAAGCCCTTGCCGCCGCGCGCGTCCGAGCCGTGGCACTGCGCGCAGTTGTTCATGAACAGGCGTTCGCCGATGCCCATCGCCGCCGTGTCCTGCGCGAGCTTGTCGATCGGCGTGGACGCGTACTGCGCATAGACGGTGTTCAAGCGTTCGTTGGCCGCCGCGACCTCGGCCTCGTACTGGCCGCGCGACGTCCAGCCGAGCTGGCCGGCGAAAGTGCCCAGACCCGGATACAGGACCAGGTACACGACCGCGAAGATCACGGTGATGACGAACAGGCCGACCCACCACATCGGCAGCGGGTTGTTGGCCTCGCGCAGGTCGCCGTCCCAGACGTGGCCGGTCGTGTTGTCGGCGCTGACCGTGACGCTCTTGCGGCCGGTCATCCACAGCAGCAGCGCGCAGCCGGCGATCCCCGCCAGCGTGATCCCCGCCACGTAGATCGACCAGAAGGGGCTGATGAAATCGCTCATGACCGGCGCTCCTCGATCCGTGCCTGCTCGGGCTCGAAAACGAGCTTCGCATCCTCATCGAAGCGGCGGGCGTTGCGGGGCGAGAACGCCCAGACCAGCACACCGATGAACGCCAGGAAACTGACCACCGTGGTGGCCACGCGCAGCGTCGTGATATCCATCGTCTTTCCGTCCAGTGACTTATTTGTAGGCGCGGCCCATCGATTGCAGATAAGCGACGATCGCGTCCATCTCGGTCTTGCCGTTGACCTCCTCGGTCGACTTGGCGATCTGCTCGTCGGTGAACGGCACGCCCACCGCGCGCAGCGCCCGCATGTGCTTGGGCAGCGATTCGGCGTCGACCGGCGTCTTCTCGAGCCACGTGTACGCCGGCATGTTCGACTCGGGCACGACCTCGCGCGGGTTGTTCAGGTGGATCCGGTGCCAGTCGTCGCTGTAGCGCCCGCCGACCCGGTGCAGGTCCGGCCCGGTGCGCTTGCTGCCCCACTGGAACGGGTGATCCCAGACGAACTCGCCGGCCGTCGAATAGTGGCCATAACGCAGCGTCTCGGACTGGAACGGCCGGATCATCTGCGAGTGGCAGTTGTAGCAGCCCTCGCGCACGTAGATGTCTCGGCCCGCCACCTGCAGCGGTGTCGGCGGGGTCATGCCTTCGACCGGCTGCGTCGTCGACGACTGGAAGTACAACGGGACGATCTCGACCAGGCCGCCGACGGCGACGACCAGCACGATCAGGATGATCATCAACGCGTTGTTGGTTTCGATTTTCTCGTGGCTGAAACCGGTTGCCTGACTGTGATTGGCTTGACTCATGATGTCCTCAGGCGTGCACGGCGACAGGAATCGGGGCCGTCGCCACGCGACCGACCATCACGGTCTTGACGACGTTCCAGGCCATCAACACCATGCCGCCCAGATACAGCAGGCCGCCCAGCAGGCGCACCGCGTAGAACGGCCAGGTCGCCTTGACGCTTTCGACGAACGTATAAGTCAGCGTGCCGTCGGGGTTGACCGAACGCCACATCAGGCCCTGCATCACGCCGGCGATCCACATCGCCGCGATGTACAGCACGATGCCGATCGTCGACATCCAGAAATGCACCTCGATCGCCTTGACGCTGTACATCTGCTCGCGACCGTACATCCGCGGGATCAGGTAATACAGCGAGCCCATCGAGATCAGGCCCACCCAGCCGAGCGCGCCCGCGTGCACGTGGCCCACGGTCCAGTCGGTGTAGTGGCTCAGCGCGTTGACGGTCTTGATCGACATCATCGGACCTTCGAAGGTCGACATGCCGTAGAACGACAGCGAGACGATCAGGAAACGCAGGATCGGGTCGGAACGCAGTTTGTGCCACGCGCCCGACAGCGTCATGATGCCGTTGATCATGCCGCCCCAGCTCGGCGCCAGCAGGATCAGCGAGAACACCATGCCGGTCGACTGCGCCCAGTCGGGCAGCGCCGTGTAGTGCAGGTGGTGCGGACCCGCCCACATGTACGTGAAGATCAGTGCCCAGAAGTGCACGATCGACAGCCGGTACGAATAGACGGGGCGGCCGACCTGCTTGGGAATGTAGTAGTACATCATCCCCAGGAAGCCCGCGGTCAGGAAGAAGCCGACCGCGTTGTGGCCGTACCACCACTGCACCATCGCGTCCTGCACGCCGGCGTAGGCGGAGTAGCTCTTCCAGAACGTCGCCGGCATCGCCGCGCTGTTGACGATGTGCAGCAGCGCGACGGCCAGGATGAAGCCGCCGAAGAACCAGTTGGCCACGTAGATGTGGCGCACCTTGCGCATGCCGATCGTGCCGAAGAACACGATCGCATAAGCGACCCAGACGAGCGCGATCAGGATGTCGATCGGCCACTCGAGCTCCGCGTATTCCTTACCCGACGTGTAGCCGAGCGGCAGCGAGATCGCGGCCAGCACGATGACGAGCTGCCAGCCCCAGAACGTGAAGCTGGCGAGCCACGGCGCGAACAGGCGGGCCTGGCAGGTGCGCTGGACGACGTGGTAGCTGGTCGCGAACAACGCGCAGCCGCCGAACGCGAAGATCACCGCGTTGGTATGCAGGGGCCGCAGGCGGCCGTAGCTCAACCACGGTATGCCGTAGCCGAGTTCGGGCCACGCGAGCTGGGCGGCGATGAAGACGCCGACCAGCATGCCCACCACACCCCACAATACGGCGGCCAGTGCGAACTGGCGCACAGGCGTATCGCAATAGACCGGCCCACCAGCCGGCGTCATCGCGTTGGCGCGTAACATCCTTAGACTCTCCAGGTAGATACCTCGGAAGTATCAGAGCGCCAACTCCGGAGGCCTTTGATTCCGATCAATCGTCCCGGAGGATCCGCTCGCCTTCCTGATCCAAATTGTCAAATTGCCCACGGTCGACAGCAAACCACAACGCACCGAGGATCAGCAAGACGAGCACGACGGAGAGCGGAATGAGCAGATACAGGATGTCCATGATCAAGCGCCGGTCGCGGGCCGCGCCGGCGTCGTGGCCGGCGCGCGTTGCGGCACCGGCGGACGTTTGCCGCCGGTGCCCGTCATGTCGCCGCCGGACGTGCCGGCGCGCGTGATCGGGCGGGCCAGCCGCGTCGCGTTGGCGACGACGATCAGCGAACTGGCGGCCATGCCCAGGCCCGCGACCCAGGGCGGCATCGCGCCGATGACGGCCAGCGGGATCGACACGGCATTGTAGGTAAGCGCCCAGCCGAAGTTCTCGCGGATGATGCGCAGGCAGCGGCGCGCATGGCCGATCGTCGCGACGACCGCCGTCAGGTCGTCGCCGATGACGACGAAGTCCGCGCTGGCCCGCGCCAGCGGCACCGAACGTCCCATCGCGAACGACACCTGCGCCTGACGCAGCACCGGCGCGTCGTTGATGCCGTCGCCGACCATCGCGACGCGGCGGCCGGCCTGCTGCAGCTCGCGCACGTAGGCGAGCTTGTTCTCGGGCGTGCAGCCGCCGCGGGCCTGCGCCGGGACGATGCCCACGCGGCCGGCCAGCGCCTGCACCGCGGCCGGCCGGTCGCCGGACAGCAGGTGCACGTCGATCCCGGCGGCCTGCAGCGCGCGCACGGCGGCCGGCGCATCGGGCCGCAGGTCTTCGTCCAGATCGAAGCTGGCGAGCCAGCCGTCGGGGCCGCTCAGGTGCAGCGTGCGGCCGAGCCGGGCCGCCGATGCCTGCCGGACGTCGCCGGCCTCTTCCCGTTCGCGCGACACGGACTCGTCGATGCGGCAGAACGACGCCGAGCCGAGCCGCAGCAGCGTGACGGCCGGCGCCATGCCGTCGGTGCCCTCGACGAACACACGGGCGACGATGCCCTGGCCGGCGACTTCCTCGGCATCGAGCACGCGCAGCGACTCGACGAACGGATCGACGGCCTCGAACGCGGCGATATCGGCCGCGCCGTCCCATCGCCCGGACGCGGAACCGGCGGCGGCCTGCGCGCGCTGCAACGCGCGCGAGGCCGGATGCAGCGACTGGCGCGCGACCAGCGCCGCCAGCGCCAGCGCGCGCTCCGGCGTCAGGCCGTCGGCGCAGCGCGTGCGGACCAGTCGCAGCGCGTCGCTGGTCAGCGTGCCGGTCTTGTCGAACACGACGGTGTCGATCGCCGCGCCGCGCTCGACCGCGTCCAGATCGCACACCATGATGCCGCGCCGCGCCAGCGCGCCGGAAGCGGCCAGCATCGCCGCCGGCGTGGCCAGCGACAGCGCGCACGGGCAGGTGACGACCAGCACCGCCACCGCCGTGCGCACGGCCATGGCCGGATCGACCATCCACCACCAGGCCGCGCACAGGCTGGCGACCAGCAGCACGCCGACCAGGAACGGCATCGCGATGCGGTCGGCCAGCCGCGCGACCCGCGGCCGGTCGACGGCCGCCGTGCGGATCAGTTCGGCGATCTGGCCGTAGCGCGTCCGCTCGCCGGTCGACGTCAGGCCGACCTCGACGACGGCGCTCAGGTTGTGGCTGCCGGCCAGCACCGGCTGGCCGACGCCGCGCAGCACCGGCGTCGATTCGCCGGACAGCAGCGATTCGTCGGCCTGCGTCACGCCGACCTCGATGCGGCCGTCGCCGGGAAAGGTCTCGCCCGGATAGACGCGCACGCGGTCCCCGGTCCTGAGCCGGCGCACCGCCATCCGCAGCCAGCGGCCGTCGGGCTGCCGCACCTCGACCGTATCGGGCAGGCGGCCCAGCAGCGCTTCGATCGCGTCGGCCGAGCGCCGGCGCATCCGCGCTTCGAGCCAGCGGGCGCTGAGCAGGAAGAACACGAACATCGTCACCGAATCGAAGTACACCTCGCGCCCGAGCCAGCCGTCGGGCTGGAACGTCGCGATCGTGCTCGCGGCGAACGCGATCAGCAGCCCGGCGCTGACCGTCAGGTCCATGCCGATACGCCCGGCGCGCAGGTCGCGCAGGCTCTGCCGGAAGAACGGACCGCACGAGAAGATCAGCACCGGCAGCGTCAGCATCCACGACGCCCAACGCAGCAGCTTGACGATGTCCGCGGGCATGCCGGCCGCGTCCTCGACGTACGACGGATACGCGTACATCATCACCTGCATCATGCACAGCGCCGCGACCAGCCAGCGCCACAGCGCCCGCCGTTCCTGCCGCTGGTGGCGCAGCCGGTCGACGTGGCCGTTGGCCGGCGTCATCGGATAACCGGCGCGCCGCGCCGCGGCGAACCAGATCGACGGCCGCGTGACGGCCGCGTCCCAGATGACGCGCGCGCGCCCGTTGACGGTATTGACCTGGACCTGGCCGACGCCCGGCACCGCCAGCAGCGCCGCCTCGATGTTCAGGCCGCAGGCCGCGCAGACGATGTTCTCGACCAGGACGTCCGACTCCCACTGTCCGGCGGACTCGTCGCCCGCCGCATCGGCCGGGTCCCCGTCGCGCGGCGAATACCCGGCCGCGCGCAGCGCCCGACCGAAACTGGACCACTCCTGCGGGTCGTCCAGCGCGATCAGGTCGGGTTGGGGGGAGTCTGCCATCGCCACAGTCTGCCACGCGCCGCTCGCCGAGCGTTGACGCAGATCATTGGCGACGGCGGCCCCGTTTACCCCCCACCCGATCATCGCCGCCCGAACCGAACGAATGCCACGTTGCTGGGGAGCCGAGGGACTAGGGCAGCAGGACCAGCAGCGCGGCCGGCAGGTTGCACAGCGCGTGCAGCCACGCCGCGGCACCGAGCCCGCGGCCGAAGCCCTTCGACCGCCGTTCGAGGAACAGACGGCCGAACCAGTAGAACCCCCAGGCCGCGGGAACGGCGATCACGGCGGAGCCCGCTCCCCATCCGTGCACCGCGCCGCTCAGGACGGCGGCCGCGATGACGGCCCGCGTCCCGGAAATTCCGAACGTTCGGACCAGCGCGACGACAGCGAGCGCGAACGCCGTCGTCTCGACGACCGGGCCGAAGACGAGCAGGCCGAACAACTGCCGCGCCGTGCTCCCGGTCAGCGCGAGCGGCTCGGGAAACGCCCGGCCCGCGAGCCGGAAACCCGCGTGCGCGGCCAGCATGTACAGGAACGATGGAACCGTGACGATCGCGACCAGCGCGATCCAGCGCCCGGGGCCGGACGTCCGGTCGCGATCGCCGCGTTCGATCCCGTCCCGGGATCGGCTGTCATCGGCGGGAAGACGGATTTCGCTCCCCTCGCGGATGCTCGTCCGGGTCCATGCTCGCGTCAGATCAGCAACGGCGATCCGGCCTGCACGCCGAGCAGCCGCTCCGCCGAGAAACCGTCCGAGGTCATCACCAGCGCGTCGGCGTCGAACAACGCGCCCAGGTCGGCCGACGCGAGCTGGCCGGCACCCGGCCCGACCGTCACGCCGGACAACGTGATCGTGCCGAGCGAGGCGCCCGCGCCGTCGCCGCCGTGCAGACCGATGACGATGTTGCCCGAGGTGTCGGTCGACACGCTCAGATACTGATTCGGGCTGGTCGCCGCCGTGACGTCCTCGCGACCGAGATTGGTGTCGGCGCAGTCGGTCGTCGCGGCGCCGGGCGCGCCCGGGCCGCGATGCACGCCGGCCGTATCGAGCACGTCGATCAGCGCGATCCGGTCGACGCCCAGCTCGAAGTCGTGGATCACGTCGTTGCCGTTCTGAGTCTGCATCGAATAGACGAACACGTCGGTCGCGTGATCGTGCGTGATCGCGCCGGTGGCCTGGTCCAGACGGCCGCCGACCAGCGCGTCGTCGCCGACCTGGCCGAACAGGACGTCGCGTCCCGCGCCGCCGACCAGCAGGTCGTTCCCCCCGCCGGCCACCGACAGGCCGACGCGGTGGATGTCCAGGCCCGGATCGGCGGCCGCTCCGGCCGGCCCCGGTGCGCTGATGATCTGCAGCGCGGCGGTTTCGTCGTGGTCGATGCCGATCGACCAGGTCCAGGTCTGCGCGCCGTCGCCGCTCGGCGTCGAGAACCCCTGCGGCGCGCTGCCCTCGACCGTCGACCAGGTCTTGGTCTGACCGTCATAGTGTCCGAGCACGTCGCCGTCGAACCGGATCTCGAGCGAGGTGCCGCTGGACGCCAGGCCCGAGACCGTCATCGACAGGTTCAGTTCGGCGATGCCGACGATGACGGTCTGCGCCATCGCCGCCGGGCCGCCGGCCAGCGCGTTGGCGCTGGTATTCCACAGGTGATGCTCGCCGGCGGCGGCGTGAGGGTCGGCGACGAGCGCCAGCATCGTCGCGTCGCTGGCGTCCGGCGCGCCGGCACGCGTGTCCCAGAACTCGAAGCGGCCGTTGCGCACGCTGACGCCGTTGTCGCCGACCAGCACCTGGTCGCTGTCGTCGCCGGCCAGGATGTTCGTCGCGCCGGGAAACGGAAGCGGCAGGAAATAACCGACCTGCAACGCGGCCGACGGCGTATCGATCGCCGTCGGCCGGTTCGCGCCGAGCCGCAGGTCATCGACGCTGCCGACCGCGGCGCCCGATGCATCGAAATACTCGGCGCGCAGCAGCGTGGGCGCATCGGCCGCCAGGTAGTTGGTGCCGTAGGCGCGCGACGAATACGCGCCGCTGGCGTCGATCGGCAGGTCGTGCGTGCCCAGGCTGTCGGTGACGCGCACCATCACGACGTTCTGCGCGGCGACGCCCGACAGATAACCGTACTGCCACGGCGACTCGAACGTGAAGTCGGACGTCGGCGGCCGATCGACGGCCACGGCCGGCGTCGCGGCCACCTCGCCGGCGTTGCCGGCCGCGTCGACGGCCCAGGCCTGCAGGCCCTGACCCACCGCGCCGTCCGGCAGCCGCGCGACCGACAACTGCCAACGGCCATCGGCACCGGCCTGCGTACTGGTCGACAACACGCCCCAGGTGACGAACACGGTACTGCCGGCCTCGGCGTGGCCGGTGACGAGCAACGGCGACGACGCTTCGTGCGGCGACAGCGTGCCGTCGCCGCCGATCGGATCGACGACGACCGCCGGCGGAGCCGTCCGATCGAAGGTGATCGACGCGGAGCCGGTACGACTGATGCCATTGGCGTTGCTGGCCAGCGTCTGGATCGTATATACGCCATCGCCCGCCGGCAGTTCGCCGGCGGCGAAGGTCGCCGACCATGCGCCATCGGCATCGGTCGTCGTCGTGCGGGCGGCGGCGCCCAGCATCACGGTGACCTGCGTGCCGGCGCCGGCGCCGTCGACCCTGCCTTCGATCGTCACGCCCTGCGCCATCTGCGACGGACCGTAGGCCGACGCCAGCTTGTCCTCATCGACGGTCGGCACCGCCGGCGGAGACTGCGTCGAGCCGCCCCCCTGGTTCGATGGACCGCCCGAGCCCGAACCGCCGGCGTTCGCCCCCCCGGACCCCGGACCGGCATCCGGCGTCCCGGTACCGGCCGCCCCGCTGCCTCCGCCTCCGCCTCCGCTGCCACTGCCACCGCCGCCACCGCCACCGCCGGCGGCGGCCGCCACCAGACCCAGCCCGGCCAGCACACCGACGACCGCGGTCGTCGAAGGAGCGCCGGCGGCCGCGCCGGAAGCGATATCGACGGGCGCCGCGCCGGCCGTGGCCGAAGCCGCCGCCCCCGCACCGGACGCCCCCGCACCAGACGCTCCCGCACCAGACGCTCCCGCATCGGACGAGCCTGCACCGGACGAAGACGCGGCGTCGGCCTGCGCGACCAGGATCGCGGCTTCGGGGGCGGCGCCGGCCGTGGCCGACCCGTCGGCGTTCGTCCGCGCATCGAACTCGTCGATCGTCTCGTCGCCGCGCCGCTCGCGCTCCGCGCGTTCGTGTTCGCGTCCGGCATCGACGTCCCGATCGGTGCGCGACGAGGCGGCGGCCCCGGTCATCGATTCGACGACGGACCCGGCGCCGGCCGGCGCGCGATGGGCCGCGGCGGCATCGATCGACGGCTGCTCGTCGGTGCGCCGGCTCGACGCGTCCCCGGAACCGGCGCGGCGCGCCGTAGGCAATCGGGTCATGCATTCCCCTCTGTCTTAGTGATTGTCATGGCGATCGGCGTCGAACGACGGCGACGCGGTCGCTGATCGATCCGGCGGTGGAGGTCCGCCGGCCTTTCGACATTTGACCCCGCGCATCGCGATTCGCAAAGGCCGCGGGCACCGATACAACGGCCCGTCGACGGTCGTCCGGCCCGGGCCGCGTCGCGACGACGGACGCGCTCCGTTCCCTCGGGGAACCTCGCGCGCGACGCGAGAAACGGCCGTCGAGGCGACGGCCCGGATCGGTGCGAGACCACGAATCGCCGAAAAAAAAGGCCCCGGATCGAGAGATCCGGGGCCAATCGCTTGCACGAAGAGACAGAAATTCCGGGGCGACGCGACCCGCCGGCAAGCGAGCCGGGGCGCGTCGGCGAAACTCAGGGCTTGATCACGATCTCGTTGCGTACCGCCTTGACGCCGTTCGTATTGCGGGCAATGGTCTCGGCCGACGATTTCTCGGTCGCGGACTTCGCGAAGCCGGACAGCATCACCGTACCGTTGAGCGTCTCGACGCTGATCGCGTTCGCATCGACCGCCTTGCTTTCGACGTACTTGGTCTTGATGGACGTCGTGATCGCCGCGTCGTCGACATAAGCGCCCATCGTCTGCTGGCCGCGTTGGACGGCGCAGCCGGCCGACGCCATTAGCGCCGCGCAGAGCAGGGCGACGGACAACGATTTGCGAGGTTTCATGCATTCTCCTGAGCACGTGAGCGGGTATCGACAGGATGCCCGCGACGCGGCGGCGATCCCATGCGCCGCCGACTCTCTCCGCTGTAGGACAACGCCGGGTCGTGGCCCGCGCGGTCAACGAAACGTTCATCGCCGAAGGCAGATGGGCGACCGAACACCCGCCCGAGGCCGAGCGGATCGATCAGCGCGAAGGCGCTTATTCCGGCGCGATGCGCGACGAGCCGAACGGCGCGTCGGCATCGGCTGACAGCGCGACGGGCTCGGCGCCGATCGGCAACGGCAGGCATCGGCTGATCAACGGCTGCTCGCGCGGCGGCGATGATGGATCGACTGGGCTGGCCAGTGCCACCGGAGACCGCCGATGCCGCCGAACCGCTGTTCGCCCCGAACCGTCGTCACGCTGCCGCTGCGCGAGAACGAACCGCCGCACGAACGCGAGGTCCATCATCATCTGGCCCGCTCGCTGGCCGTGCTGCTCGGCGGCGACTACGACGGCGATCACGATCCGGACCGGCCAGCCGATCAGCGGCGACCGCCGTATTTCCTGCCGAGCACGACGATCGTCGGCGCCGGGCGGGCGCGGGCGCTGGGCATCCGCGACGGCGACGATCTGTTCGGCGGCGTCGTCGACCGTGCGTTCATCTGCACGAAGGCGATCACGCATCCGTTGACGACGGCCGATGCCCGACGGCCGCCGGGCTGGTCCGACGCGTTCGCGCAGCGCACGCGCGACGCGGTGCTGCCGGGCTGGACGGCTTTCTCGCTCGACGATCTGCGCGAAGGCGCGCGCCGCCTGCTCGAACACGGACCGGCGCGGCTCAAGCCCGTCAACGCGACGGCCGGCCGGGGCCAGCGAGTGATCGAGCGGCTGCAGGACATCGACGCCGCGCTGGCCGGTATCGATGCCGGCGAGCTGGCCGATTGCGGCATCGTCGTCGAAGCGCACCTCGACCGGGTCGACACGCTGAGCGTCGGCCAGGTGCGGGTCGGATCGCTGACGATCAGCTACTGCGGCACGCAACGACTGGTCGACGATCATCGCGGCGAGGCCGTCTACGGCGGCTCGTCGCTCGATGTCGTGCGCGGCGGCTTCGACGAGCTGCTGGCGCGCGAGCTGCCGGACGCGAGCAGGCGGGCGATCGAGCAGAGCCGCTGCTACGACCGCGCGGCGCTGGAATGCTTTGCGGGCCTGTACGCGTCGCGACGCAACTACGACGTCGCGCAGGGGCACGATGCCGAAGGCCGCTGGCGCTCGGGCGTGCTCGAGCAGTCCTGGCGCGTCGGCGGCGCGAGCGCGGCCGAGATCGGGGCGATGCTCGCGCTGCATGCCGATCCGGCGCTGCGGGCGGTGCGGGCCTGCTCGTACGAGGTATACGGCGACGCACCGCACTGCGAAGGCGCGACAGTCCTGTACGCGGGGAACGACCCCGAATTGGGAGAACTGACGAAGTACGTCACGATCGAGGCTCATGGCGACACATAGCGACGAAATCCGGATTCCGGTGGGCGGCGAGACGGTCGCCGGCACCATCATGACGCCCGGCTCGAACATTCCGGGCGTGCTGTTCGTGCACGGCTGGGGCGGCGCGCAGAGCTACGATCTGTCGCGCGCCCGGATGATCGCCGGCCTCGGCTGCGTATGCCTGACCTTCGACCTGCGCGGACACGGCGCGACGCTGGAGGAACGCCAGCGCGTCACGCGCGAGGACAACCTGCTCGATCTGGTCAGCGCGTACGACCGGCTGATCCGGCACCCGGCGATCGACCACGACGCGATCGCCGTCGTCGCCTGCAGCTACGGCGCGTATCTGGCAGCGCTGCTGACGACGATGCGGCCGGTGCGCTGGCTGGCGCTGCAGTCGCCGGCGCTGTACCGCGACACGCACTGGTCGATGCCGAAGTTCGAATTCGATCCGAAGGACCTGGCGACCTACCGCCGCACGATGATCTCTCCGGAGCACAACCGCGCGCTTGGCGCCTGCGAACGATTCACCGGCGACGTGCTGCTGGTCGAAGCGGAGCACGACGAGATCGTTCCGCACGAGACGATCATGAGCTATCGCGCCGCGTTCCTGCGTTCGCATTCGCTGACGCATCGGATCATCGACGGCGCCGATCACGGCCTGAGCAGCAAGCAGAGCCAGCAGGCCTACGCGGCGATCCTGACCCGCTGGGCGACCGAGATGATCGTCGGCGCGCGGACCGAGCGCAGCGCGCCGATCGGGTAAGCTGCGCGGGTGACCGAAGAGAATCAATTCATCATCGCGCCGTCGTTCATCGCGCTCTACGTGCCTGCCGGACGGATCAAGCCGACCGCATCGCGCGACGAGATCGCCGCGCGCTACGAGTTCTGCGAGGACCTCGCGAACCTGCTGACCGAACAGGCGGCGACCACGCGCTGGCAACTCGGCATCACCGAACGCGACGTGCTCGAGAGGATCCGCGCCGGACTCGACGGCGACGACGCACCGGTCTCGTCCGCGGAAGCGGACTGGATCGTCAGGCGGCTGGCCGAATTGCTCGACTGGCCGCCGCTGTGACGGCAAGGCACGGCGGACACAGCCGTCGCGCGGGCCTGCGCGGTCAGCGCGTCGCGGCGTCGTCGACGATGTAGCGCAGCGTGCGCAGCGGCTGTCCGCCGACCGAGCTGATCAGATGCCGGACCTGCCGGCCGATGCGCAGGCAGTCGCCCGAGCTGACTTCGACGACCAGCCCCGAGCGCGCGTCGGACTCGCCCGGAAACAGGAACACGCCTTCGCCGTCGAGCACGATGTGCAGTTCATCGGACACGGTGGTCGTCACGCCCGGCACGATCGCCTCGCTGTTGTTGCCGGGCGCGTACAGATCGCGCCGGCGCGAACGATGGATGCCGCGAAAACGCGTCAGCAGCTCGTCGACGGCGGTCGCGATGCGTTCACGTTCGGTCGGGGTGGGATCGGGGCGGGCCATCAGCGCGCTGATGTCCGACGGCAGATTCAGCGGAACGGACTGGACGCTGACTCGCAATCGCGCGAGCAGCCGGGAGACGAAAGCGTCGACGGGTAATCGCACGCCATCGGCCAACTTCAACGATGCCATGGAACCTCCTGTGGCACTGTGAATGGCTACAACATTAACGCCGTTCGAGTTCCCCCACCAAGAACAAAAGAATGAAGTGTCTGGTGGCCGGTACATCGCCACGACCGGATGCGCGTAGCGGCCGCCGATCGGTGATAGGCGCGGCGATCGTGCGCACACGCGCCGCGCCCCCGCGTCATTCGATCTCGATCTTCTCGCGACGGATCACCTCGCCCCACATCGCCGTCTCGCTCTTGATGCGCGCGGCGAACTCGGCCGGCGGCATCAGCTCGACCGTGCCCTGCAGGCCGAGCTGACGCATCGCGTTCGCATCGTCGCGCACCGGCTTCATCGCGTCGTACAGCGCCTGCACGATCGCCGGCGGCGTGGACGCCGGCATCAGCGCGCCGAGCCAGAACGGCACGTCGAAACCCGGAAAGCCCGACTCGATCATCGTCGGCACGTCCGGCAGTTCGGGCAGCCGCCGCGGAATCGTGACGGCCAGCGCGCGCAGTCTGCCGCTCTTGACGTGCGCGATCGTCGGCGGCGTATCGAGCATCACGTCGATCTCGCCGCCGAGCAGGCCGGTCTGCGCGGCCGCGCCGCCCTTGTACGGCACGTGCGCGGTCCGGATGCCGGCCTGGTTGTTGATCAGTTCGAAACCCAGTTGCGCGAGGTTGCCGACACCGCCCGAGCCGTAGGTGATCTGGCCCGGATGGGCCTTGGCCAGCGCGACCAGGTCGGCCACGGTCCTGACGTCGGCGGTACGCTCCTTGGCGGGGTTCACGACGATGATGAACGGCGCCGACACCACCATCGTCAGCGGCACGAAGTCGCGCTCGGGCAGGTACGTGATCTTCTTGTAGACCTGATGGTTGACGGTGATCGCGCTGGAGTTCGTCATCAGCATCGTGTAGCCGTCACCCTGCGCGCGCGCCACCTCGCTGGCACCCAGCATGCCGTTGGCACCGGGCCGGTTCTCGACGATGGCCGGCTGGCCCAGCTTGTGCCGCAACTGTTCGGCCATGACGCGCGCGACCACGTCGGTCGCGCTGCCCGCCGGAAAGCCGACGACGATGCGGATCGGCCTGGACGGCCAATCGGCGGGAAGGCCCGACGCGGCCGACTGCGCACGCACCGCCGGCGCGACGGCGGCCAGCAACGGCGCGGACATCAGCGTGCGGACGGCGGTACGACGCGACGCGACGAAACGAGAATTCACGGTCTCCTCCAACTGGGTGTCGGGCGCGATGCCCAGGCCGCATGCTAACGCAGGCACTCGTCCGGCGGATCGGCGCGCCCGCTGCCGCGATCCGCTTGCTGGAATAATGGCGGACTTCTTCACTGGCGAATCGGCGACGCATGCGATCGGAAGGCACGATGACCTGGCAGGCGCTGAAGTCGGCCGCGCGCACACTGTTGCCGGCCGACGTGCGCCTGAGCCAGCGCGAGCGCCTGCGGATCGCCATCGGCGCGCTGTTCGGCATCGCGATCGCCGCGCTGCTCGGCGCGGCCGCGTCGCCGGCCGAACCGGTCAGCCGCTGGCTGATCGCGCCGATGGGCGCGACGGCGGTACTGGTGTTCGCGATTCCGGCGAGTCCGCTCGCGCAGCCCTGGGCCGTCATCGGCGGCAACACCGTGTCGGCGCTGATCGGCATCTCGTGCGCGCGCTGGATCGGCGATCCGGTGGTCGCGGCCGCGCTGGCCGTCGGCCTGGCGATCCTCGGCATGTTCGCGATGCGCTGCCTGCATCCGCCCGGCGGCGCGTCGGCGCTGCTGATGGTGCTCACGCATACGACGACTCCGGCCTACGCGTTGTCGCCGGTGCTGAGCAATTCGCTGCTGATGGTGTTCGCCGGCGTGCTGTTCAACCAGCTTTCCGGGCATCGCTACCCGCGCGCCCAGCGCACGAAGGCCCATGCCGACCAGCCCCGGTCGCGTTTCTCGAGCGAGGATTTCGACGCCGCGCTCGCGCATTACGACGAGGTGCTGGACATCTCGCGCGACGACCTCGAGCGGCTGCTGAACGACGCCGAACTGGCGCGCTGGGGACGCACGCTCGGCCAGCACGATTGCGCGGACGCCATGACGCGCGGCGTGCTCACCGCCGAGTTCGGCACGCCGCTGGCCGAGGCCTGGCGCACGATGCGCGAACGGCGGATCAAGGCGCTGCCGGTCATCGATCGGGCGCGCCGCGTCGTCGGCATCGTGACGATGGCCGACTTCATGCGGCTCGCGCAACTGGACGGGCCGCCGATCGGCCTGGGCGCGCGCCTGCTCGAGCTGCTCCGGCCGATCGGGCGCACCCATACCGACCGGCTCGAAGTGGTCGGCCAGATCATGACGGCCGACGTGCGCGTCGCCCGGGCCGGCGAACGGATCGTCGACCTGATCCCGCTGTTCTCCGAAGCCGGGCACCACCACATCCCGATCGTCGACGACGAGCGTCGGCTGGTCGGCATCATCACCCAGACCGACCTCGTGCGCGTGTTGTACGCGTCGCTCAAGGCTCCGGATCGAAACGCCTGATACCGCCCCGATGACCGACACCCTCGAACCGACGTTCACCGACGACGACCGCGCGGCGCTCGCGCCGACCGGCACGCTGCGCGCGATGATCAACCTGGGCAACCCGCTGCTGGCGCGGCAGGCGGCCGGCGAGGCGCTGCCGCACGGCGTCTCGGTCGACCTGGCTCGCGCGCTGGCGCAGCGGCTGCGCGTGCCGCTGGCGCTGAGCGCCGTCGACGGCGCCGCCAAGTCGGTCGCCGCGGTCGCGGCCGGCGACGCCGACGTCGGCTTCTTCGCGGTCGACCCGGGCCGCGCGCGGGGCGTGCGGTTCACCGCGCCGTACCTGCTGATCGAGGGCGCGTACCTGGTACGCGAGGACTCGCCGCTGCGCGACAACGCCGAAGTCGACGCGCCCGGCCATCGCGTCGCGGTCGGCGCCGGCAGCGCCTATGACCTGTTCCTGAGCCGGCACCTGACGCGCGCCGAGATCGTCCGTGCGCCGACCTCGGCCGACGTCGTGCCGCGGTTCCTGGCCGACGGCCTGGACGTGGCGGCCGGCGTGCGCCAGCCGTTGCAGGCCGAAGCCGACCGGCGCGGCGGCCTGCGGCTGCTGCCGGGCCGGTTCATGGTCATCGAGCAGGCGATGGGACTGCCGGCCGCGCGCGGCGAGCGGGCCGGGGCGGCGCTCGACGCGTTCGTCGCGTCGGCCAAGGCCGGGCGCTTCGTCGAAGAAGCGCTGCGGCGGCACGGGATCGATGGGGCGACGGTAGCGCCTTAGGGACGGGCGAGAGAAGGCGCCGCACTCCACACCAACTGCTACATCGACGCGAGCCGGGATCCGGCGGCGCTTGCCGCGTTGCAGGCGTTCACGGCGCGGGCAGCTCCAGGCCTGTACGTCAGCAGCGTCGTTGCCGCCGAACTGCTGGGCGGCGCGCGGTCGGCACGGGATCGCAAGCTGCTTGCCGAACGCGTGCTCGGCGACCCGCCGGGCTTCGATCGCCGCGTGCTGTCGGCGATCGACCGGAAAATCGTGGCGTCCTTCGATCGCCACCAGGGTCAGGCCAGGTGGTAGACACCCTCGTCGTCGACCGCCACCCGCTGCCGTTCGATCAGCTCCGCCAGATGCTGCGTGATCGACCGGGTCTCGGCGCTGACGACCCACGGACTCTCGTGCCCCGGCGGATACAGCAGCCGGCAGTCGACGAGCTGCGCGATCGCCTTCGGTGATTCGGCCAGCAGGTCGAGCAGCCGCTGCTCGCGCGCGTCGATCTTGGCGGCGAACGCGGCCAGGTCGTTCAGGAAGCGCTCGCGGTCGGTGTAGACGCCGCGATGATGCGAGGTGACCCACACGCGCGCGGGGATCTGCGGCAGCTTGGCCAGCGTGCGCCGGAAATCGGCCAGATTGGACGTGACGTCGCCGTAATAAGGGCCGAAGCTGCTCAGGTCGATGTCGCCGATGAAGGCGACGCCCTCGGGCTCGACGACCAGCACCGTGTGGCCGACCGTATGGCCGGGCATGTGATGGGCGCGCACGCGGCTGCCGCCCAGGTCCCACTCGGCGCCGTCGTCATAAGCGACCGCATCCGGTCGCGGCGCATAGAAGAACTCGCGCTGCAGCCGCGCGAAGGTCTCGTCGCGCTCGTGCTGCGGCGTGCCGAACGCGTCGGCCATGCCCTGCCAGCTCTGCGCGGCGGGCAGGTCTTCGCGGTGCACGTGCACGGCCGCGTGCGGCAGCCGGTGCAAGCCGGCCATGTGGTCCTCGTGGACGTGGCCCATGACGACGAGTCGCGCGGCGTCGAACTCGGGACCGATATGGTTGGCCACCAGCGGCGTGTCGAACGCGGTCAGCGTATCGGTGCCGCGCACCATCACCTGGTTGCCGTCCGGATACTTGCCGTTCTTGTCGCCGAAATAGACCGATACGCGACCGAAGTCGACGCGCTGGATCGGAGGGCTCGCCTCGCGTGCCGCAGTGTTGCCGTTCATCGTCGTCCGCCGTAGAGCTCGTGGGTCTCGATTCCCGGCATCTTACGACAGCCTGTCCGCGGCCACCGGTCAGCGGCCCGCGACGTCCCCCGGCAGCGTGCCCGGCAGCAGGATCGATCGATCGACGTTCCGGATGTTCGTGTGCCCGCAGAACGCCATCGTCACGTCCAGCTCCTTGTGGATGATCTGCAGCGCCTTGGTGACGCCGGCCTCGCCCATCGCGCCCAGGCCGTAGGCCATCGCGCGGCCGATCATCGTGCCGCGCGCGCCCAGCGCCCAGGCCTTGAGCACGTCCTGGCCGCTGCGGATGCCGCCGTCCATCCAGACCTCGAGCTTGTCGCCGACGGCCGCGACGATCGGCGGCAGCGCGCTGATGCTCGACGGCGCGCCGTCGAGCTGGCGACCGCCGTGGTTGCTGACGACGATCGCATCGGCGCCGGCCTCGGCGGCCAGGCGGGCATCCTCCTCGACCATGATGCCCTTGAGGATCAGCTTGCCGCCCCATTGCCGCTTGACCCATTCGACGTCGACCCACGACAGCCGCGGATCGAACTGCTCGTTCGTCCACGCGGCCAGCGAACTCATGTCCGAGACGCCCTTGACGTGGCCGACGAGGTTGCGGAACGTGCGCCGTTCGGTCTTGGCCATCGCCAGGCACCAGCGCGGCTTGGTCGCCAGGTTCAGGATGTTGCGCAAGGTCGGCCGCGGCGGCGCCGTCAGTCCGTTCTTCAGGTCCTTGTGGCGCTGGCCGATCACCTGCAGGTCCAGCGTCAGTACCAGCGCGCTGCAGCCGGCGTCGCGCGCGCGGCCGATCATCCGCGCCATCGCCTCGCGGTCGCGCATCATGTACAACTGGAACCAGAACGGCGCCCTCGTGTTCTGCGCGATGTCCTCGATCGAGCAGATGCTCATCGTCGACAGCGTGAACGGGATGCCGAACTTCTCGGCCGCCCGCGCCGCGTGGATCTCGCCGTCGGCGTGCTGCATGCCGGTCAGCCCGACCGGCGCGATCGCGACCGGCATCTTCGCGGCCTGGCCGACCATCGTCGTGGCCGTCGTGCGGTTCTCCATGTTGACGGCCACGCGCTGGCGCAGCTTGATCGTCTGGAAGTCCTCCTCGTTGGCGCGGTAAGTGCCGCCGGTCCAGGAGCCCGAGTCGGCGTAGTCGTAGAACATCCGCGGCACGCGCCGCTCGGCGAGCACGCGCAGGTCTTCGATATTGGTGATGACGGTCATTGCAGGGTCTCGTCTCGTCGTGTCTCGGAAAGGCGCCGCGCGGGCCGGCCCGCGCCGCAGGCCGGAACCGGCGCGGGGATCGGCATCAGCGCACGACCATCAGCGTGAACGGCCACAGGTACGCCTGCGCGGTCACGTACAGGCCGACCAGGCAGGCCAGCGCGATCGAATGGAAGAACACGTAGCGCAGGATGTCGCCCTCGTGGTCGAACCAGCGCGTCGCCGTCGACGCGACGACGATCGACTGCGCGTCGATCATCTTGCCCATCACGCCGCCCGAGCTGTTGGCCGCGCCCATCAGGTTGGCCGACAGCCCGAGCTGCTCGGCCGCGACCTTCTGCATGCCGCCGAACAGCACGTTCGACGCGGTGTCCGAACCGGTCAGCGCGACGCCGAGCCAGCCCATCAGCGTGCCGAAGAACGGATACAGCGCGCCGGTACCGGCGAACGCCAGGCCCAGCGTCGTGTCGGTGCCCGAATAACGCGTCAGCGTGCCCAGGGCCAGCATCAGCACGATCGTGATCAGCGAGTACTTGACCAGCCACAGCGTGCGGAAGAACGTCGCGACGATGGCGATCGGGTTGTACTTCATGAACAGCGCGCTGACGATCGCCGCCAGCAGGATGCCGGTGCCTGTCGCCGACAGCAGGTTCAGCGTGTAGACCGCGCCTTCCTTCGTCGGCTTGGTGACGACCGGCGGCATCTTTTCGATCGCGTTGTGCAGCCCGTCCATCGGGAAGGTCGGCGCGAACACGCCGTTCATCCAGTTCTTGACCGACGGCAGCCCCCAGATGAACACGAACACCGACAGGATCACCCACGGCGTCCACGCGCGCACGAGTTCGGACGTCGGGTGCTGCCTGAGCGGCTGCGGCGGCTTGGCCTCGGCCGCGCTCGGATCGTGGCCGCGCATCGACGGCGAGGTCCAGATCTTCTTCGGCTGCCAGACGCGCAGGAACAGTACCAGGCAGGCCATCGACACGATCGCGGCAATGATGTCGACCAGTTCGGGGCCGATGAAGTTGGCGACCAGGAACTGCGATATCGCGAACGACAGGCCGGTGACCAGGATCGCCGGCCAGATCTCCATCATGCCCCGGCGGCCGGCGAACGCCCAGATCAGCCAGAACGGAACCAGCAGCGAGAACACCGGAAGCTGGCGGCCGATCATCGCGGTCACCTCGGCCAGGTCGTAGCCGTGCACCTTGGCCAGCGTGATCACCGGCGTTCCCAGCGCGCCGAAAGCGACCGGCGCGGTGTTGGCGATCAGCGACAGGCCCGAGGCCGCCAGCGGCGAGAAGCCCAGGCCGATCAGGATCGCGGCCGTCACCGCCACCGGCGTGCCGAATCCGGCCGCGCCCTCGAAGAACGCACCGAAGCAGAACGCGATCAGCAGCAACTGGATGCGCCGATCCTCGGTGATGCCCGACAGCGAATCCTGCAGCACCGCGAAGCTGCCGTTCTGCTCGGTGAGCTGGTGCAGGAAGATGATGTTCAGCACGATCCAGCCGATCGGCAGCAATCCGGTGAAGCCGCCGAACAGCGCGGCGCGCCCGGCCATGTCGGCCGGCATCCCGTACGCGAAGATCGCCACCAGCAGCGCGGCCACCAGGCCCATGCCCGCGGCGATGTGCGCCTTGATGTGGAAGATGCCCAGCGCGGCCAGCATCACGACGACGGGGATGGCCGCCAGCGCCGTCGAGATGAACATGTTGCCGAAGGGGTCGTAGATCTGCTGCCACATGGCGGGTGTCTCCCGGACGCTGTTTGGACGTTATGACGGACGAGTCTCGTGGACGGAACCGGCTCGCCGGCGCGGGCCGGCGTCGCGGCGGGCGCCTCTTGGTCGGGGCCCGCGGTGCGAGCGACTTTAGGGTCGAACGCGGGAACCTCGCATGAAAAACGCCGCACGCGTGCCTGAAGTTATTTCAAGCCGACAACGGCGGCAAGTCAGCCCGGCGTAAGTTCGACATGCGGGCCCGCACCGCGTACGCTCGAAATGGTTGTCAGAAAACTGTCAGTCTTTGAGCGCCAAGCGCAGCCAGTCGACGAAGGCCGCGCACTCCCAGCGCTCGAGCGTCCCGGGCTTCCAGCACACGTAGTAGCTGTGGGGCGAGGGTACGCTGGCCGCCGACAGCCTGACCAGACGGCCGCTGTCGAGCCAGCTCCGGCCCAGCTTGAGCCGCATCAGCGCGACGCCGAAACCGGCGACCGCCGCGTCGAGCACGAGCCCCAGATCATTGAACTGGGCGCCGGCGCTCGGTTCGGCGCGATCGATGCCGCAGGCGCGGAACCACGTGCGCCACGGCTCGAGCGGCGTGCGGATCAGATGCGCGCGCTCGATCGTGGGCGCGTCCCGGAAGCCGTCGAACGGGCCGGCCTCGTGCAGGTACTCGGGACTGCAGACCGGGCAGACCTCGTCGGCCTGCAGATGCATCGATTCGCGGCCGGCGAACGAACCGGCGCCGAACAGCACCTGCAGGTCGGCATCCTCGGCCATCAGGTTCGAGCCCGGAATCACGACCTGCAGCGTCAGTTCGACGTCGGGGTAAGCGTGGCGGAACAGCGCGAGCTTCGGCAGCAGAAACTGCCGCGAGAACGTCGGCGTGACGCCCAGCCGCAGGCGCGTCGGTGCGCCCGGCTGCTGCCCCGGCATCTGCTGCAACGCGGCCAGCGCCTCGCGCACGCGCACCAGGTAAGCGGCGCCTTCGGCGTTCGGCGTGAAGTCCGTCCGCATGAACAGCTTGACGCCGAGCTGCGACTCGAGCTGCCGGATCCGGTGGCTGACCGCGCTGGGCGTGACGCTGAGTTCTTCGGCAGCCAGCGTGACGCTGCGCAGCCGCGCCAGCGCCTCGAACGCCTGCAGCGACTGGATGGGCGGAATGCGGGCGGCGGTCATGGGCTGATGACGGGGTAAGCGTCGATGGGCCTCGCGCAGGGCATCCGGGCGCCTCAGTGTCCGCGGGGCACCGTGAATCGCATCGGGCCGCCGTCGCACAGGCCGTCGGACAGCACCGCGATCCGGTAGTGCTGCGGCGACTCGTCGAGCACCGCCATCGCCTCGGGCTTGATCCGGCGGCTGCAGCCGTCGGCCGGCACCGCCGGCAGCGCCAGCGTCGCCAACTCGGTCACCAGCGGTTCGCCCCGGAGCGCCCACAGCACGATCCGCCACGGCTGATCGGCATTGCCCGGATCGTCGTCCGGACCGATCAGCATCAGCACGCCGTCGGCGACGGTGGCCAGGTCGCGGACGCCCAGCCCGCGGCCCAGCGGCGCCGTGTGCACGTGCATCGACACTTCCTCGCCGGTGAACAGCGCCTCGGCATCGAATGCCAGCCAGCGCACGCGGCCCTGCGCCGTGCCCTGGCGCAGCCCGAGGACCAGACGGCCGTCGAACCATGCCAGGCCCTCGACGTTCAGCCCGCCGCGGCCCGGACAACGCGCGGCCCCGAGGTCGGCCACGCGCCGCATCGCGCGCCACGCCGCCCGCGACGATTCGATCGGCGCGCCGGCCAGCGCCCGTGCCGACAGGCCTTCCCGTCCGTCATAAGGAATCCGCCATACCTGTCGGCTGGCCGGGTTGTTCTTGCAGTCGCCGCGGGTGCGCGCGTGCGAGCCGGTCACGTACAGGTAGCCGCGCCCGTCGCTGGCGACGCCCTCGGCGTCGATCTCGGTGCCTTTTTCGCCCAGCCTGATCGGCGTCGACGACAGCCGGTAGTCGTCGCCGTCCAGCGTGACCGTGCGCACCTCGTTGCCTTCGTCGAAGGCCACCAGGCAGTGCGCGGTGGTGCCGGTGCGCACCGGGCAGGCGATGCCGCTGAGCGAGCGGCGAACCTTGTCGGCCTTGCCGCCGAAGCCGAAGCTGCCCTGCGCGGCCAGCGGCCCGGACTCGGGCTTCAGGACCACGGCCGCCCGGGGCTGCGCGGCAGCCGATGTCGGGGCCGCCGAAGCGGCCGCGGCCGATGCCGGAACGGCTGGAGCTGCCGGAGCGGGAACGACGGATTGCGCGAGCGCGCTGCCGGCGAGCATCGTACCGGCAAGCCAGGCGCCCATCCGCGACAGCGCCCGCGTCGTCCGCGCGGGCGATGCGCGGAACGAGGTGGAACGTTCGACCATCGAGCCTCCTTGGCGTGACGGGTGCCGGCGTTCAGGATGCCGGCGTTCAATAACCGTCGAGCACGACCTTGCCGATCATCCGGTTCGACTCGACCAGCGCGTGCGCCTCGCGCAGCGTCGCGGCATCGAGCCGGCCCAGCGTACGCGCGTGCGTGCTGCGGATCAGCCCGCCGTCGACGAGGCCGGCGACTTCGGTCAGCAGCCGCCCCTGCTGCGCGATGTCGGGCAGCTCGAAGCCCGAACGCGTGAACATGCCCTCCCAGTGCAGCGAGGCGCTGCGCGCCTTGAGCAGGCGCACGTCGATCGGACCGGTCTCGTCGATCACGCACAGCCGGCCGAACGGCGCGACGACCTTGGCCAGCTCGGCGAAGTGCTGGTCGGTATGCGAGACGCTGAAGATCGCCTCGACCCAGCGGATGCCGAGGTCCTTCAACTGCGGCGACAGCGGCCGCGAGTGGTCGAGGACCACGTCGGCGCCCAGCCGCTCGGCCTGCGCGCGCGACTCGGGACGCGACGCGGTGGCGATCACGCGCGCGCCGGTCAGGCGTTTGGCCAACTGGATCGCCATCGAGCCGACGCCGCCGGCGCCGGCGGTGATCAGCACCGTGCCGGGGTCCGCCGGCCGCCCGATCCGCAACTGCAACCGATCGAACAACGACTCCCACGCGGTGATCGTCGTCAGCGGCATCGCCGCGGCCTGCGCGAAATCCAGCGATCGCGGCTTGCGCCCGACCAGCCGCTCATCGACGCAATGCCACTCGGCGTTGCCGCCCTGGCGCGTGCGCGCGCCGGCATACCAGACCTCGTCGCCGGGCGCGAAGCCGGTGACCTCGGCGCCCACGGCCTCGACGACGCCGGCCACGTCGAAACCGAGCACGCGCGGCTGGCCATCGGCGGGCGCCGCGTGGCGGCGCAGCTTGGTGTCGACCGGATTGACCGACACCGCCCGCACGCGGACCCGCAGGTCGCGCGGACCCGGCTCGGGCGTCGGCAGCGTCACGTCGACCAGGCATGCCGGATCTTCGACGGGCAGGCAATGCAGATAAGCGACGGCTTTCATCGGTGGGCTCCTCGGTGGCGGATCGCTGGCCCGGCCCGTCAGCGCAGCGCGAAGCCGACCAGCGATTCGAGTTCGTCGAGCGCCGGTCCGGGCGCACCGACCTTGATCGTCGCCATCCCCATCTGCCGGGCCGGCTTCAGGTTGATGCCCAGGTCGTCCAGATAGACGCAGCGATCGGGCTCGACGCCCAAGGCATCGGTCATCATCCGGTAGATGCGGGGATCGGGCTTGCGCAGGCCGATGCGGGCGCTCTCGATCACGTGATGGAACAGCGCCATGATGTCGCGCTTGTACAGCGAGCCGGGCGTCGCCGCGTCGTTCGACGTGAAGTTGTTGGTGATGCAGCCGGTCTTCATCCGCTCGCCGATGCGCCGCAGCGCCTCGACCATCTCCGGGCGGATCGTCCCGGACAGCAGCGGCAGCACGTCGGCGCCGCGCACCTCGTGCCCCAGCGCCAGGCTCTCGCGCGCGAACGCCTCGTCGAACCGCGCGTGGTCGTACTCGCTGCGCTCGAGCCGCGCCCAGGCATTATCGTGCGGATTGGTCGCGTTGACGGTGCGAAGGAAATCCGTCGGCAGGCCGCGCGAGCGCTCGAACGCGGCGAACGCCTCGAACGGGCTCGACGAGATCACGCCGCCGAAATCCCAGATGACTGCTTCGATGCTCGACATCGTCTCGTTTCTCCTGCATTCGCGTAGGGGTCCGCGCGCCAGCGACGAACCGGACGCGTGCCGCGCACCGCGGACCCGCGACTTTAACCCGGATACGCGGACCCCCGGAGCCGATCAGGCACAATCGGCGCGGCGGCCGGACGACGCCGGAGCCGGACGGACCGCCGACAACCCCACCGAGGAGACACATCGATGCGCCCCCGCATTTGGACCGTTTGTATCGCCGCCGCGCTGACCGGCGCGTGCGCCACGCCGCCGACCACGTTGAGCGAAGTCGGCGAACTGCGCCCCGGCAGCGGCCTGGCCAAAGGCTACCTGTCCCGCGCCGAACTGCCCGACAGCCTCGCGCTGGTCCCGCCGCCGCCGGCGCCGGGTTCGGCCGCGCAGGCCGCCGACGACGAAGCATGGCGAACGCTGACCGCGTTGCGCGACGGCCCGCGCGGCAAGCTCGCCACCGAGGATGCGGCGCTGAAGTTCCCGCCCGCGCCGAAGGCCTTCGTCTGCGCGCTCGGCGTGAACATCAACGAACGCGATACGCCGCACCTGACGATGCTGCTGCGCCGCACGCTGGTCGACGCCGGCCTGGCCACGTACAAGGCCAAGGATCATTACCAGCGGCAGCGGCCTTTCGTCGTCCACAAGACATCGACCTGCACGCCGGACGAGGAGGCCATGCTCGCCAAGGACGGCTCCTACCCGTCGGGCCACTCGTCGATCGGCTGGGCCTGGGCGCTGGTGCTGACGCAACTGGCGCCCGAGCGGGCCGACGCGCTGCTGCAGCGCGGCCGCGCGTTCGCGCAGAGCCGCGGCGTCTGCGGCGCGCACTGGAAGAGCGACATCGAGAACGGGCGCCTGATCGGCTCGGCCACCGTCGCGCGGCTGCAAAACAATCCGGTGTTCGACGCGCAGATGAGCGCCGCGCGGCGCGAGATCGCGGCCGCCCGGGCAGCCGGCAACTCGCCGTCGAGCGCCGACTGCGCGGCCGAAGCCGCGGCGCTGGCGACGTCGGCGAACATGGCGCCCTGAGGACGCCGGCACGCCGCGTCGCGTGCCACGCCTGCGCGCGACGTCATCGCGGAGCGGCCGTCACTCCTTCTCGATTCCCGACTTCGTGATGATCCGTCCCCATTTCTCGGCCTCGTCGGCCTGGAAACGGGCCAGCGTCTGCGGCGAGCCGCTCAGCGCCTCGAAACCGACGTCGGCGTAGAACCTGGCCATCGTCGCGCTGCGGTTCGCCGCGGTCACGATCTCGTTGAGCCGCGCGACCATCGGCGCCGGCGTGCCGCCCGGCGCATACGCGGCGAACCAGAAGATCATTTCGTAGCCGGTCACGCCCGCCTCGCTGATCGTCGGGATCTCGGGCGCGAGCGCGACGCGCTTGAGCGACGAGACGCCCAGCGCGCGCACCTTGCCGTTGCGCACCTGCGGCAAGCCCGTCGCCATGTCGGTGATCATCATGTCGATCTGTCCGCCGATCAGATCGGTGACCGCCGGCGGATTGCTGCGATAAGGAATGTTGACGATGAAGGTGCCGGTCATCTGCTTGAACAGTTCGCCGGCGATGCGGCTCGACGAACTGCCCGAGCCGAAGCTCAGCTTGCCCGGCTGCGCGCGGGCCAGTTCGACCAGCTCATGCACGTTCCTCACCGGCGACTGGTTGCCGACGATCAGGATCTGCGCGCCGCGCGCGAGCAGCGCGACCGGCTCGAAATCCCGGACCGGGTCATAAGGCAGCTTCTTGAACAGATGCTGGTTGGCCGCGTGCGTGGTGTTGGTGCCGATCAGCAGCGTGTGGCCGTCCTTCGGCGCGTGCGCGACGGCCTGCGCGCCGATGAACGCGTTGGCGCCCGGCCGGTTCTCGACGACGACCTGGTACGGGGTCGCCTGCGCGATCGCCTGACCGAGCGCGCGGGCCAACTGGTCGGTGGCGCTGCCCGCGGTGAACGGCACGACGAAAGTGATCGGCTTGTCCGGCGCCCACGGCGCGGCGAACGACGAGCGGGTGGCCAGACCCAGGCCGGCGGCGGTCGACAACAGGCGTCTGGTTCGATTCATCGACAGTGTCCGGAAAACCCGGCGAAACCCGGGTGAGATCGCGAAGATTGCGCACTTTCGCATCGATTGGCAACCCGCGCGACACCCATCCCGGACGGCGCGTCGGCGGCGACGGCGCGCGGCGACGGCGTCCGCGCCGCGTCGATCGCGC
Source organism: Burkholderiaceae bacterium (assembly GCA_047601745.1). GTDB lineage: Bacteria > Pseudomonadota > Gammaproteobacteria > Burkholderiales > Burkholderiaceae_E > JAKPAM01. The sequence continues at coordinate 1,325,594 of JASGIS010000001.1, forward strand.
TCGGCATCGTTCCATTCGCCGCGCGGGACGGCACCCGGACGCCGCGCGGGCGGCTAAGATCGGGCGTTTACCGGACCCACCACGCCACAGGAGAGGAAGACAAAATGTTCAGTCACGTCATGGTCGGCACCAACGACCTCGAAAAATCGAAGCGCTTCTACGACGCACTGCTCGGCACGCTGGGCGTCGGCCCCGGCGTGGCCGACAAGAATCGCTACTTCTACATGTCGCGCACCGGCATGTTCGGGATCACGACCCCGATCAACGGGCAGCCGGCCACGATCGGCAACGGCAGCACGATCGGCTTCCTGATGGAATCGACCGAGCAGGCCGACAAGTTCCATGCGGCCGGCGTCGCCAATGGCGGCACCACCTGCGAGGATCCGCCGGGCTGGCGCGGCGGTACCGGCGGCATGTACCTCGCGTATCTGCGCGATCCGGACGGCAACAAGCTCTGCGCGCTGTTCCGGCCCAAGAAGGCCTGATCGGCGCCGCTTCCTGGACGGTGGCCGCGACGCGGATCATCGTCTCGTCGCCGGCGATGACGCCGGCCGCCGACGCGGCCCGCCGTCGACTCGACAGCACGGCCGCCGTCACCACCAGGAGACCCCGATGACCCCCCCGACGCCCGACACGTCTTCCACCTCCCGACCCGAGGCCGGTGCGCGCGAAGTCCCGCTGCGCCACCCCGGACGTTTCGACGGACGGGTGGCCGTCGTGGCCGGCGGCGCGTCCGGCATCGGCCGCGCGATCGTCGCCCGCCTCGTCGACGAAGGCGGCCGCGCCGTCGTCGCCGACGTCAACCCCGCGTCGCTGGAAGCCGCGGCGGCCGAGTTCGGCGATCGCATCGCCACCGTGCGCGTCGACGTGCGCGACGAACAGCAGGTCGAGGCGATGACGCGCACCGCGGTCGAACGTTTCGGCGGGCTGGACCTGGGCTTCAACTGCGCGGGCCTGAGCGTGCGCGGCGAACTGGCCGAGCTGGCCCGCGACGACTGGAACACCGTCATCGACATCTGCCTGACCGGCGTGTTCCTGTGCGTCAAACACGAAGCGCGGCGCATGCGCGAACGCGGCGGCGGCGCGATCGTCAACATCGCGTCGCTGAACAGCCACGTGCCGATGTTCGGCGGCGGCGCTTATGCGTGCGCCAAGGCCGGCGTCGAGATGCTGTCGCGCAACGCGGCGCTGGAACTGGCGCCGCACCGGATCCGCGTCAACACCGTGTCGCCCGGCCTGACCGACACGCCGCTGACCGCCGGCATCCACCAATCGCCCGAACTCGAACAGGCGTTCATGCAGCGGATCCCGATGACGCGCTGGGGCACGCCCGACGAGATGGCGGCCGCGGCGCTGTTCCTGGCCAGCGCCGACGCCGGCTACATCTCGGGCTCGAACCTGTTCGTCGACGGCGCGTGGGAAACCAGCGGTTATCCGGACCTGCGGCCGTTCATGCCGCGCTGATGGGCCGCGCCGTCGATCACGACGCGACCGGGTCCTGCTCGCGCTGCCCATCGGCCGCGGGGTCGTCGGCGACGATCGGCAGACGATGACCCAGCAGGCCCGCGAGTTCGCTCTCGGGCCGCGCCTTGCTGAACAGGAAGCCCTGCAGCTCGTGGCAGCCGACCGATCGAAGGCGCCGGGCCTGCACGGCGGTTTCGACGCCTTCGGCCGTTATCGTCATGCCCAAGCCCTTGGCGATGCTCTGGATCGCCTGGACGATGACCTGGCTGTCGTGGCGCGACTCGATGTCCATCACGAACGAGCGATCGATCTTGACCTTGTCGAACGGAAAGTCGCGCAGATAGCTGAGCGACGAGTAGCCGGTGCCGAAGTCGTCGAGCGACAGCTTCACGCCGATGCCGCGGATCCGGCGCAGCACCCCCATCGCGACGGCGGCGTCGTCGATCAGCACGGCTTCGGTCACCTCGATCTCCAGGCGGCTCGGTGCCAGCGCGTGGCGGCGCACGACGTCCTCGATGTACGCCGGCAGATTGCGGTCCTTGAACTGGCGCGGCGAGACGTTGACCGACACGCGGATGTCGCTCGGCCAGCCGGCCGCCGCTTCGCAGGCCTTGTCGATGACCCAGCGGCCGATATCGACGATCAGGCCGCTTTCTTCGGCCAGCGGAATGAACTCGGCCGGAGACACGGCGCCGCGCACCGGATCGTTCCAGCGCAGCAGCGCCTCGCAGCCGGTCACCCTGCCGCTGGCCGATTCGACATAAGGCTGGTAATGCAGCACTAGCCGGCCGGCCTGCACCGCGTCGCGCAGGTCCTGCAGCAGCAGATTGCGCCGCTGGATCTGCCGGTCCATCTCGGGCTCGAAGAAACGGAACTGGCCGCGGCCCTCGCGCTTGGCCCGGTACAACGCCGCGTCGGCGTTCTTCAGCAGTTCCTCGACGGTGTCGCCGTCGGCCGGCGCGACGGCCACGCCGATGCTCGCGCCGACGACCACGTCGTGATTGCCGATCCGCTTCGGCGAGCAGACCGCTTCGATCGACTGCTGGCACAGGCGCTCGATCTGCGGCGTCTGCAGGCCATAAGCGGCGATCGCGAACTCGTCGCCGCCGAGCCGCGCGACGATGCCGATCGAATCGACGACCTGCCGCAACTGCCTGGCGATCGATGCCAGCAACGCATCGCCGACCGGGTGTCCGAAACGGTCGTTGACCGGCTTGAAGCCGTCCAGGTCGATGCTGATCAGCGCGACGCGCTCGTTCGGCTGCTGCGCGAGGCCGGCCTGCACGCGATTGCTGAAATGCGTGCGATTGGCCAGGCCGGTCAGCGGATCGTGATGCGCGAGGTAATCGACGTGCGCCTGCGCCTGCTTGGCCTCGGTGACGTCGCCCATCACGCCCCGGTAACCGACGACGTGGCCGTCGTCGCCGAGCACGGGCCGGCCGGACAGCAGCCACCAGCAAGACCGTTCCGCCCGCTTGCCCGGAATGACGATGTCGCGGAACGGACGCCCGGACGCGAAGGCCTGCGCGAGCTGGTCGATCGCCTCGGCGTTGCCCGAGGTATCGTCGTCGCGCAGCAGATCGACCAGGCATCGGCCCGCCAGGTCGCCGTCGCCGTCGCCGAAGACCTCGACGAAACGCGCCGACGGCTTCGTGATCCGGCCGGCGACGTCGACCTGCCACAACCAGTCGGCCGACTGGTCTTCGTGATCCTTCAGCAGCAGGCCGATCACGTCGGCCTGCTGCCGCAGGCGTCGGCTCTGGTCCTGCAGATCGATCTTCTGGCGCAGGCCCGCATCGAAGCTCTTCGCGAAGCGCTTGACGTTGTCGATCGCGACGCCGGTCGTGACGATGACCAGCAGCGCGAGCTGGACCTGGCCGGTGCCGACGTCATCGATGACCGCCAGGCTTGCGAGCCAGACGGGGATCGTCGCGACGGCGAAGCTGACCGCCGACGACATCACCGTCGCCTGGACCACCGCGCCGCCCCAGGTCGTGCTGATGACGAGCGCGATCATGATCGCACTGGTGAAGCCGTCGCTGTTCAGCACGATCCAGATCGGACACGCCAGGCAGGCCAGCGACACGATCGCCGTGGCCGCCATCAGGAACCGTTCGTGGCCGATGCCCATCGGTCGCGGCGCGGCCATCGCGGTGCGCAGCGCGATCACCGAGCGAACGGCGCAGATCACGCAGACGATCGGCGCCCAGACCAGCAGCAGCGACGCCCACTGCGGGTATGCGTAGACCCCCGCGAATGCCGCGGCGGCCAGATAGCCGACCAGCGACTTCGGGACGTTCGACTCCATCGCGTGGATCTGGTCGCCCCGAATGCGGTCGGCGTTCGCCTGGGTCGAGCCTTGCCCGTCGTCCATCGGAGGCGCCGTCTGCCGAGATAGGAAGTCCTCTTTCTAGCCCGGGCGGCTCGCCGCCGACAAACGCGGCCGGACGTATGGACACGGACGGCGGACCCGCGTCCCCGGACGACCGGCCGGCGGCCGACGAGCGGCCGTCAGCGCAGCGCGTTCGCGTGGTACGCGAGGTGCTCGCCGACGAAACTGGCGATGAAGTAGTAGCTATGGTCGTAGCCGGCGTGGCGGCGCAGCGTCAGCGGATGGCCGGCCGCGTCGCAGGCCGCCTGCAGCAGCTCGGGCTTGAGCTGCTCGGCCAGGAACTCGTCGGCCTCGCCCTGGTCGACCAGCAACGGCAGGCGCTCGCGGGCGCCGGCGATCAGCGCGACCGCGTCGTGCGCGGCCCACGCGGCCGGATCGTCGCCCAGGTAGGCGGCGAAGGCCTTGCGTCCCCACGGCACCTGCGACGGCGCGACGATCGGCGAGAACGCCGACACGCTCGCGTAGCGGCCCGGATGGCGCAGCGCCAGCGTCAGCGCGCCGTGCCCGCCCATCGAGTGCCCGGACAGTCCGCGACGGCCGGTCGTCGCCACCAGTGCGTCGACCAGCGCGGGCAGTTCGTCGACCACGTAGTCTTCCATCCGGAAATGCCCGGCCCACGGCGCCTGCGTGGCATTCAGGTAGAAGCCCGCGCCCTGGCCGAGGTCGTAGCCGGCATCGTCGGCGACGCCTTCGCCGCGCGGACTGGTGTCCGGCGCGACCAGGATCAGCCCGTGCTGCGCCGCATGCTGCTGCGCGCCCGCCTTGGTGATGAAGTTCTGCTCGGTGCAGGTCAGTCCCGACAGCCAGTAGACGACCGGGCACGGCCGGCCGGCCAGCGCCGCGGGCGGCAGGTACAGGCCGAAGCGCATCGTGCAGCCCAGCGCCGACGATGCGTGCTGCCAGACCTCCTGGCGGCCGCCGAAGCTCGCGTGCGATTCGAGGCGTTGCATGGCGATCCCGCTCAGTAGTGGACGACGCTGCGGATCGACTTGCCCTCGTGCATCAGGTCGAACGCGGTGTTGATGTCCGGCAGCGGCATCGTGTGCGTGACGAACGGCGCCAACTGGATGCGGCCGTCCATCGCGTCCTTGACCATGCCCGGCAGCTCGGTGCGGCCCTTGACGCCGCCGAACGCCGTGCCCAGCCAGCGGCGGCCGGTCACGAGCTGGAACGGCCGCGTCGAGATCTCCTGGCCGGCGCCGGCGACGCCGATGATCACCGATTGCCCCCAGCCGCGATGCGCGCATTCGAGCGCGGCGCGCATCACCTGCACGTTGCCGATGCACTCGAACGAGTGATCGACGCCCCAGCCCGTCATGTCGATGACGACCTGCTGGATCGGCTTGTCGAAATCCCTGGGGTTGATGCAGTCGGTGGCGCCGAACGTGCGGGCCAGGTCGAACTTGGACGGATTGGTGTCGATCGCGATGATGCGGCCGGCCTGCGCGAGCTTGGCGCCCTGGATCACCGCGAGCCCGATGCCGCCCAGCCCGAACACCGCGACGCTGTCGCCCGGCTGCACCTTGGCCGTGTTCTTGACCGCGCCCAGCCCGGTCGTGACGCCGCAGCCCAGCAGGCACACCTGCTCGGGATTGGCCTGCGGATCGATCTTGGCGAGCGAGACTTCGGCCACCACCGTGTATTCGCTGAACGTCGAGCAGCCCATGTAGTGGTAGACCGGCTGTCCGTCGTAGCTGAAGCGGGTCGTGCCGTCGGGCATCACGCCCTTGCCCTGCGTGGCGCGCACCGACACGCACAGGTTGGTCTTGCCCGATTTGCAGAACAGGCACTCGCGGCATTCGGCCGTGTACAGCGGAATCACGTGATCGCCCGGCGTGACGCTGGTCACGCCCTCGCCGACCTCGACGACGATGCCCGCGCCCTCGTGGCCGAGCACCGCCGGAAACAGGCCTTCGGGATCGTCGCCGGACAGCGTGAACGCATCGGTATGGCAGACGCCGGTGTGCGTGATCTTGACCAGCACCTCGCCCTTGCTGGGCGGCGCGACGTCGATCTCGACGATCTGCAGCGGCTGGCCCGCGGCGAACGCGACGGCGGCTCGGGATTTCATTGGCAGCTCTCCTGGGAAAGGGTTGGACGGTCGGCGCGGGCCGGCATCACTTCAGGTAGGCACGGATCAGCGACGCCACCTCGCGCAGGCGTTCGGAATCGCCGTCCGCGTCGGGCGGCGTCGCGCCGATCTCCTCGCGCAGATAGGACTCGAGCACCTCGGCCATCAGGCCGTTGACGGCGCCGCGGATCGCGGCCAGTTGCTGCAGCACCGGCGCGCAGTCGGCGCCGGCCTGCAGCGCGCGCTCGAGCGCGTCGACCTGCCCGCGGATGCGGCGCATGCGAACCAGCGCGCGCTTCTTGGCCTGGGGGGAATGCGGCATGATGCGGGACTATATACTCCTCCCTAGTATCCGGGCAAGGCATCGCGACGGAGGCGCCGTGGGGGCGCGACGGCGAGCACCGGCAACGCGGCGGCGGGGTCGATCTTTGCGCGGACAGGCTCTAAGCTCGCGCCATGCACAGTCCGATCGATTTCAGCTCCTGGCACGCCGTCGTCACCACGCTGCTCGGCCTGGCCACCGTCAGCTTCGTCGCGGTCGGCATCCGGCTGCTGGTCATGCAGCGCGTGCAGCAGCGCCGCGAACGCGCGAACCGGCAGATCAACGAACGCCTGAAGACGCTGATCGCCGCGTACAAGACGCTCGGCGGTTCGTTCACCGGCAACCTGCTCGTCGATCCCGACCATCTGCGCGACCTGCGGATGCGCGGGACCGGCGACGCCGCATCGGCCGGGACCGGCGAGGATCCGCCGCCGCCCGCCGGTTCGGAGCGCGCCCGGCGCATCCGCGACGCGGTCGAGGCCGCTCTGTCGGACGTCATCCTGCTGGGCACGGCCGACCAGGTGCGGCTGGCCGCGCGCGCCGCCGGCGACATGGTGGCGGGCCGCAAGATCGAGACCGCCGAACTCGTCGAGTCGCTGCGCGACTTCATCCGCGCGGTGCTGGACCTGGAGGCCGTGCCGGCCGATGTGACGATTCCCAAGCAGGGACCGCTGCGCGCGGCGTCGGGCGCCGGTGCTCGCGGCGGCGGCGCCGGATCCGAGCGACGAGGCGGTGGCGGTGGCGGCGGCGGTGGTGGCGGTGGCGGTGCGGGCGGCGGCATGGCCGCGGGCGGCATGATGGGGCTGGGCGCCGGCCGCTCGCTGCGCGACGATCCCGACGCGTCGCCGGCGATGCCGCCCGACGCGCCCTGATCCGGCCGCGCGCCCGCCGGCGCGGGTTCGCGCCGCGGACCGACGGCCGCTAAGGCTCGAACAGCTCGAGAAGCGAGGTCGCGGCCGGCGACAACAGCAATCCGATCGCACCGGCCGCCATCACGACCACCACCGCGATGCCGATCTGCCGGCTCAGGCCGCGATGATGCGCGCGCATCAGGAACGGCAGGTTGACGACGACGCTGGCCCACGACGCGAGCAGCGTGCCGATCGCCCCCTGCTGCGGGTCGATCTGCTGGCGCGACACCAGATCGGCCGCCGACGCCACCGCGCTGGCGCTGGAGAACAGGCCGCCGACGAAGCTGACCGCGTAGAACGCGGCCTCGCCGATCAGCTTCAGCATCAGCGTGCCGCCGACCGACAGCAGCAGGAACAGCACGCCGTACTTGAGCGCCAGCTTCAGCGAGAACGGCAGTTCGAGATTCATCGGCATCGGTGCCGCGCCGGCCGACGGCGGCGGATGGAAGCGCAGCATCAGCACGCACGCGAGCAGCATCGCGGCGAACGACGACAGGCTGTACGCGAGCGAGACCGGCGCGAGGATCGCCAGCAGCACGATGTTGCGCGTGATCATCGCGGCCGTGGCCAGCAGGATGCCGCGATAGGCGGTCGGCACCGCGGCATCGCCGCCGGTCGCGACGCGGCCGGCCAGTTCGTTGACGGTGATGCTGCTGTTGACCAGCCCGCCCAGGAAGCCGGCGACGTCGGCACCACGCGTGCCGTACAGCTTCAGCAGCACGTAGTTGACCGAGCCGATGCCGGCGATCACCAGCACGGTGATCCATGCGGCCCGGGGCTCGATCAGTCCCATCGGACCGAGCGGCTTGTCCGGCAGCGCCGGATAGATGACGATCGCCAGGATCGCCAGGATGATCGCCGAGCGCACCTCGGCATCGGTCAGCCCGCGGCTGAACCCGGCCAGCGGCCGTTTCCACGACAGCAGCGCCGTCAGCGACACGATCAGCGCGGCCGGCGTCAGCCGATGACCGTTGCCGCACAGCACGCCCGCCGCGCAGGTGATCATCATCGCCGCCGACGTCGTCAGCTCGGCGCCCTCGCGCGCCATCAGCGTGCGCGCGTTCAAGTACACGGTCAGCAGCGCCACGAACAGCATCGACGCCAGCGCGAAGGATTCGCCCATCAGCCCGCCCAGCGCGCCGAGCAGCGCGACCGACGCGAACGTGCGCGTGCCCGCTTCCTTCTGGCTTCGCTCGCGCTCGAGACCGATCAGCAGCCCCAGCGCCAGCGCCAGCGACAGGCGGATCAGCGCCTCGACATAAGGCCACTCGATGCGGGGGAGCGAGATCAGACGATCGTTCATGCTTGCCTGCGAGGTCGGGACCGCGAGCGACGCGGGCCAAAGGCATGACGATACCGGTGGGGGCGGAAACTTCAAGGCGAGCGGCTTCGGCGCCACACCCGCGGGCGCTCGCGGGCGCTCGCGGGCGAAGGCGCCCTTACCCGCGAGCGCCGCTCAAAGCGCCAGTTCGTGGCGTCCGACGACCATCCAGTGCACTTCGTCCGGGCCGTCGGCGAAGCGCAGGTGGCGCACGTCCTGGTACATCTCGGCCAGCGGCGTCCAATGCGAGATGCCGGTCGCGCCGTGGAACTGGATCGCCTGGTCGATGATCTTGCACGCGCGCTCGGGCACCATCGCCTTGACCATGCTGACCCAGATGCGGGCGTCCTTGTTGCCCATCACGTCCATCGCCTTGGCCGCCTTGAGCACCATCAGCCGCATCGCCTCGATCTCGCAGCGCGCCTGCGCGATGATCTGCAGGTTGCCGCCGAGGTGGGCGATCTTGCGGCCGAACGCTTCGCGCGACAGGCCGCGCGCGACCATCATGTCCAGCGCCTTCTCGGCCTTGCCGATCGTGCGCATGCAGTGGTGGATGCGGCCCGGGCCCAGCCGGAGCTGCGAGATCTCGAAACCGCGGCCCTCGCCGAGCAGGATGTTGCTGCGGGGCACGCGCACGTTGTTGAAGCGCAGGTGCATGTGGCCGCGCGGCGCGTGGTCCTGGCCGAACACGTACATCGGCCCCAGCACCTCGACCCCGGGGGTGTCGCGCGGGACCAGGATCTGCGACTGCTGCTGGCTGGTCGGCGCGTCCGGATTGGTCTTGACCATCACGATCATGATCTTGCAGCGCGGATCCCCGGCGCCCGACGCGAAGTACTTCTCGCCGTTGATGACCCAGTTGTCGCCTTCGAGCCGCGCCGTCGTCGAGATGTTCTTCGCATCGGACGAGGCCACGTTGGGCTCGGTCATCACGTACGCCGAACGGATCTCGCCGTTCAGCAGCGGTTCGAGCCACTGGTGCTTCTGCTCGGGCGTGCCGACGCGCTCGAGCACTTCCATGTTGCCGGTGTCCGGCGCCGAGCAGTTCATCGACTCGGACGCCAGCGGGCTCTTGCCCAGTTCGGCCGCGATATACGCGTAGTCGAGGTTGCTCAGGCCCTCGCCGGTTTCGGCGTCGGGCAGGAAGAAGTTCCACAGCCCCTCGGACTTGGCCTTGTCCTTGGCCTTCTGCAGCACTTCGAGCTGGCCGGGCGCGAAACTCCAGCGGTCGGCCTTGCCCTCGCCCAGGCGCACGTACTCGGCGGTCATCGGCTCGACGGTTTCGGCGATGAAGCGGATCACGTGGTCGTAGAGCGGCCGGACCTTGTCCGACATGCGCAGGTCGTTCAGCGCATCGTTGGGATTGAGCGTATAGGGCGTGTGGCGCGGGACGTGGGGATATCGCATTTCGCCTGACTGCATGTCGTGTGCCTCCTCGGTTGATCGTTGCGATTCTAGGGGGGTGGCGACGGACCGGCCGACGTTCCGTCAGATGGACCTGCGGAGCGCCGGACGCCCCGGATCGCCGCGGCCGGCCGCCGGCACCGGTCCGGCGGCCCGTCGATTCCGGGATCAGATACCCTGCCAGCGCGGCGGCCGCTTCTCGAAGAAAGCCTGCACGCCCTCCTTCGTATCGCGGCTGTCGACGATCGACTGGTAGGCGATCCGCGTCGCTTCCCAGCCCTGGGCGTCGGTGGCGGCCAGCAGGCCGTTCATCGCGCCCAGGCAGGCCTGCACCGACAGCGGCGCGTTCTCGCCGATCCGGCGTGCCATCCGCAGCGCGGCCTCGAGCGATTGCCCCTTGGGCGCAAGCTGGTTGACGAGGCCCAGCGCGTGCGCGCGGCCGGCCGACATCGGTTCGCCGGTCAGCACCAGCTCGCGCGCGACGTTCGGCGGCAACGCGCGCAGCGCGCGGAACAGCGCGCCGCAGGTGGGCAGCACGCCGCGGCAGACCTCGGGCAGGCCGAAGATCGCGTCCTCGGCCGCCACGACCATGTCGCAGGCCAGCACGATCTCCATCCCGCCGCCGAGCGCCAGGCCTTCGACGGCGGCGATCAGCGGCTTGGCGCGCTCGCGGCGGATGATGCCGTACTGCCCGCCGCGCTCGGTGTCGTAGTCGCCGCGCGAAGCCAGATCGCTGCCGGCGCTGAACGCGACGTTGCCGCCGGTCAGCACGCCGGCCAGCAGCGTCGGATCGTCGTCGAGCTGGTTGAAGGCCGCGTCCATCGCATCGGCCAGATGCCGATCGACGGCATTGCGCTTGTGCTCGCGCCGCAGCGCGATGACGAGCACGGCGCCGTCGCGCGTGGTCTCGACCAGAGGGGAAGGCGCGTTCATCGGGGGTCTCCTGGGTTTCGTCGGATCCAGGGATGCCACGCCGGCCCTGAGGGACGGCACGCGGATCCGCTGCCGCGATTGAACCCGCTATCGGGCGGCTTGTCATCTCGGCCTGCGGACCGCCGCATCGAACACTGGATGGAACACCGGATGGAACACCGGACCGCCGCGGCGCGAGCCGGTAGGATTCGACGAGGGCCTGTTCACCCGAAGATCGAGCCCGCGCCGAGGGACGGCATTCAACAGGAGCACAGGATGAGGGGACGCCACGTTTTCATGGACAGCCTGACCGCGCACGGGGTCACGCACATCTTCGGCAACCCGGGCACGACCGAAAGCCCGCTGCTCGACACGCTGGCCGACTATCCGTCGATCCGGTACGTCTGCCATCTGTACGAGGGCCTGGCCGTCGGCGCCGCCAGCTACCACGCGCGCGCCACCGGCCGGCCGGCGGTCGTCAGCCTGCACGTGGCGCCGGGCCTGGGCAACGGCATCGGCATGATCTACAACGCGCTGAAGGCGCGCGCGCCGATCGTCGTGACGGCCGGCCAGCAGGACACGCGGATGCTGCGCCGCGAACCGCTGCTCAGCCACGACCTGGCGGCGATGGCCGCGCCGGTCACCAAGTGGAGCACCGAGGTGCGGACCGCCGACGAGATGGACGAGGTCATGCGCCGCGCGTTCAAGATCGCCTGCGATCCGCCGCATGGACCGGTGTTCGTATCGCTGCCGATCGACGTGATGGAACAGCCGACGACGCATGCCGCGACACCGCCGTCGCACGCGTTCCGCGTCGGCGCGCCGGATCCGCGAGGCATCGAGGAGGCCGCCGCCTTGCTGGCATCGGCACGCTCGCCGGTCATCGTCACCGGCGACGACGTCGGCCGGCAGCAGGCGATCGGCGAACTCGTGCGCCTGGCCGAACGGATCGGCGCGCCGGTCTGGAGCGAGGGCCTGCGCGGAAACCTCTCGTTCCCGACCGCGCATCCGCAGTCCCGGGGCGCGCTGCCGTTCGAGGCCGGCGCCATCCGGCGGTCGCTGGGCGATGCCGACGTCGTGCTGCTGATCGGCGGACCGTTCTTCGAAGAAGTCTGGCACGACGAAGGCTCGCCGTTTCCGGACGGCGCGCGCCTGATCCAGATCGAATCGTCGGCCGCGCCGCTGGGAGCCAACCATTCGGTGCAGGTCGGCATCGTCGCGAGCATGCAGGGCGCGCTCGCGGCGCTGGACCGGGCCGTCGACGCGAGCCTCGACGCCGCGCGGCGGCAGGCCGCGGACGCGCGCCGCGAACGGCTCGTGCAGGCCAGGGCGGCCGCGGACGCCTCTTATCAGGCGCGGCTGAAGAAGGCCTGGTCGCGCGAGCCGATCTCGATGTCGCGCGTGATGGCCGACCTGCGCGCCGGCACGCCGCCCGAAGCCGTCATCGTCGAAGAATCGATCACCGCCAGCCTGGATTTCGCGGCGGCGTTCCCGTTCTCGGCCGACGACGTGTTCCTCGGCGCGCGCGGCGGCGGCATCGGCCAGGGCGTGGCCGGCGCGATCGGCGCCTCGGTCGCCCATCCGGGGCGGCCGGTGCTGTGCCTGTCGGGCGACGGCTCGGCGATGTACTCGATCCAGGCGCTGTGGACCGCCGCCCGTTACCGGCTGCCGATCGTTTTCGCGCTGCTGTGCAACCGCGAGTACCGGGTGCTCAAGCACAACCTGGACATCTACCGGCAGCGCTTCGATACGCAAAGCGACCGGCCTTACCCCGAGATGGACCTGGGCGGGCCGCGGATCGGCTACGTCGAGCTGGCCGCCGGCATGGGCGTGCCGGCCGCGCGCGTCACCCGCCCGGACGAGCTGGAGGCCGCGGTACGGAAGGCCTTCGCGTCCGGCGGCCCTTACCTGCTGGAGATCGAGATCGAAGGCAAGCGATGAGCAAGATCCTCGTCGAGCGCAACGGCCCCGTCACCACGATCGTCATCAACCGCCCCGAAGTGCGCAACGCGCTGGACCGCGAAGCCGGCACGGCGCTGGCGCGGGCGATCCGCGAGTTCGAAGCCGACGACGCGGCGCGGGTCGCCGTGCTGACCGGCGCCGGCGGCACGTTCTGCGCCGGCGCGGATCTGAAGGAGCTGGCCTCGGGCATCGACTACGTCCCCTGGGCCGGCAGTCCCGAGGGGCCGCTGCACGAGGCCTGCGCCAAACCCGTGATCGCCGCGGTGGCCGGCCATGCCTGCGCCGGCGGACTCGGCGTCGCGCTGTGGTGCGACCTGCGCGTCGCCGAGCGCAGCGCGCGATTCGCCGTGCTGTCGCGCCGCTGGGGCGTGCCGATGAGCGACGGTACGACCGTCCGGCTGCCGCGGCTGATCGGCCGCAGCCGCGCGCTCGACATGCTGCTGACGGCACGCGCCGTCGACGGCGAAGAGGCCGAACGGATCGGCCTGGCGAACCGCGTCGTCGACGACGGCACGGCCCGGCGGGAGGCCGAGGCGCTGGCGCTGCGGATCGCGCAGTTTCCGCAGATCGCGATGCGCTCCGACCGCGCGTCCGCCTATGCGCAGGAAGACCTCGGCATCGACGCCGCCATCGCCCGCGAACTCGAGCTGGCGACCGAGGCGCGGCACAAGGAAGCGCGGGCCGGCGCCGCGCGGTTCGCGTCGGGCCAGGGACGCCACGGCAAGGTCGGCGCATCCTGATGCGCGCGGTCGTCTGCCGCGAACGGGGTAATGACGATGCGGTCGCCGTCGAGGACTGGCCGGCGCCGCCGTTGATCGATGACGGCGTGCGGATCGCCGTCGTCTCGGCCGGCGTCAGTTTCGCGAACCTGCTGGTGCTCGCCGGCAAGCACCAGAACCGTCCCGCGCTGCCGCTGATCCCGGGGACCGAGGTCAGCGGCATCGTCGTCGAATGCGGGCCGCGGGTCACGCGCTTCCGGCCGGGCGAGCGCGTCGCGGCGAGCGTGCGTTCGGGCGGCTTCGCCGAACAGGTCGTCGCGCCGCAGAGCACCGTCTGGCCATTGCCCGAAGCGATCGCGCACGACCTGGCCGTGCAGTTCCCGACGATCTATGCGACCGCGCATTGCGCGCTCGCCTGGCGCGCGCGGCTCGCGCCCGGCGAATGGGTGCTGGTGCACGGCGCCGCGGGCGGCAGCGGACTGGCGGCCGTCGAGATCGCCAAGTGTCTGGGCGCGAAGGTCATCGCGACCGCCGGATCGGAAGAAAAGCTGGCCGCCGCGCGGCGCCATGGCGCCGACGTCGGGGTCAACTACCGTACGCGGGCGTTCAAGGATGAGGTGCTGGCCGTCACCGGCGGCCGCGGCGCCGACGTCATCTTCGACCCGGTCGGCGGCGAGGTCTTCGACCAGTCGCTGCGATGCATCGCGCCGGAAGGCCGGATCATCCCGATGGGATTCGCCAGCGGGACGATCCCGTCGATCCCGGCCAACATCGTGCTGGTCAAGAACATCGACGTCATCGGCCTGTATTGGGGCCACTACCTGGGCTGGGGCCGGCAACCCCCGGCTCCGGGCAACGAACAACGCGTCCGCGACGCGATGGCCGAGATGTTCGGCTGGTGCGAAGCCGGCCGGCTCGCGCCGGAATGCTATCGAACCTTCTCGCTCGACGAGTGGCGACAGGCGCTGGCGGCCGTTTCCGCGCGCGAGGTGATCGGGAAGGTGGCGCTGCGACCGGCGTAGGAGGCGCCCGTCCGCGCCACGATACTGAGCCGGGCTTGAACGAAGCGCCGCCGACTGGTTTGATACGGGATCGCGATTTATTTCTACCGGTCGAGTCGTTTTTCTGTATAAACTCTCGGAAATTCTCGGAAATAAGTCGCTATAGCGTATGACATGCCCGAAACCCGATCGCCGCGTATCCGGAATCCCGAGACGCTCGCTTTGTTGGGCCGGCAGCTACGCGAGGCGCGCGAGGCGGCCGGCCTGGCCCAGAGCAAGGTGCAGCCGATGCGGCAGGGCACCGTCTCGAAGGTCGAGAACGGTCTCGACGTCACGTTGGACACCTTCCTCACCTATGCGGCCGCGCTCGGCCTCGAAGTCGCTCTCGTTCCGATCGGACGCGCCGCAATCATCCAGACGGATCGACCTGCGGGTGGACGCGCGTCGGCGGCTGCGCCGCGGACGCCCACCGACCTGCTGAGCGAGTTCGACCACCTGAAGGATCCGGAATGAGCGGGGTGCGCTCGCTGGAAGTGCGCCTGGGCGATGTACGCGTCGGCCACCTCACCCGTTATCCGGACGAAAGAACGGTTTTCGTCGTCGACGAGGCGTACATCGCTCTCGGACCGGCGCGCCCCATCCTCACGCTGTCGATGGCTCGTCCGGCCGACGAGGAGCAGACACAGGCCCTGCTGCGCGACCAGCGCCATAAGTCCGCGTCGGTCAACGCGCCGCCCTTTTTCTCGAACCTGCTGCCCGAAGGACGATTGCGTTCCCTCATCGCCCAGCGGCTCAAGGTCCATGAGGATCGGGAGTTCCCGCTGTTGAGCGCGCTGGGACACGACCTTCCCGGCGCCGTGGTCCTGGTGCCTGCCGACACGCCGGATCATCTGCGGTCCGGGCCGGGCGCCGCGATGCCGGCGGCCGCTCGAGAGCTGGCCGAGCTGAAGTTCTCCCTTGGCGGCATGCAGATGAAGTTCTCGATGCTGCGCCAGGGCGAGCGCTACACGCTGAACACCGGCGGCAAGCTGGGCAACTACGTCATCAAGCCGCCGTCATCGGACTACGAGGCCATGCCGCGGATCGAAGCGGCCACGATGGAAACGGCTCGAGCCGCGGGCATGGACGTGCCGGAGGTAGCGCTGCTGGCCCCCGAACAGATCGAAGGCTTGCCCGACATGTCCGGATATCGTCCGGGCGAGCCGTTCTACTCGATCCGGCGCTTCGACAGGTCCGCGGACGGCCGCACGCACGTCGAGGATTTCGCGCAGGTCTTCAATCTGCGCCCCTCCCAGAAGTACAGCCGGGCCAACTACGACATGATCGCGCAGACCCTGCTGCGTTATGCGGGCGGCCTGCCGGACGTGAAGGAGATGAGTCGCCGGCTCGTGCTCGACGTTCTTCTGGGCAACGGCGACGCCCACATCAAGAACTGGTCGCTGATCTACGCGAACCCGACGCGACCTCGGCTGGCGCCGGCCTACGATCTCGTGTCGACCGTTACCTATCTGACCCACGACAAGACGACCGCGCTCAACGTGGCGGGCGTCAAGCGCTTCGATGCGATCGGCCTCGACACCTTTGCCGCCCTGTTCGCACGGATCGGGCTGCGCGATCAGGTGCGCGACGACTTGATGGAAACGGTGCGCTCGACCACCCACCGCGTACTGGCCGCATGGGAGCACTGCTTTACCGCCGCCGGCGTACCCGATCACTTGACTCGACGGGTCGAAGCGCATCTGCGCGCCACGATACTGAGCCGGGCGTGAGCGAGGCTCGGCCGGATCGGTACACCGGCATCGCGGATCGCCAGCGCCCCACCCGGGCCGTCAGAACGCGTGACGGACGCCGAGGCCGAAGATGCGGGAATACGTTTCCGGATTCCTGAACTTCTGATTCGAGTATGCGACGTAGACGTCGGTCCGCTTCGACAACGGATAGTCGTATCCGAGCGCCCAGTTGGTCCGCTTGTCGCCGGACGGCAGCGTCGCGTTGCCCGAGGCCTCGTACTTGCTCGACGCGAACGAAGCGAGCACCTTGCCGGCGCCGAGCGGCACGCTCGCCCCCACCTGGTAGGTCTTGGCGAGCTGCTCGGGACCCGAGGCCTCGGACTTGCTCCGCTGGTACTGCGCGAACAGCTTGACGACCTTCAGGTCATAAGCGACGCCGGCCTGCATCGAAGTCTGCTTGGCCGAAACGAGCGCGGTATCCTGGTTCAGGCCGCGATAAGCGAGCGTCGCCGACAGCGGGCCGCTGGCGTAGAACGCGGAGACGTCGAGGTCGCGTCCGGCGCGTTTGGGATCGGCGTTGTTCTCGGCGCCCAGCGAGTACGCGGCGTCGACCCGGAAACCGCCCCACAGCGGCGAGCGCCACCGCACCGAGTTGGACAGGCCGGTGTCGCCGTTGACGAACGTGTACGACGAGCCGCCGGAGATGAACGTATGGAGCACCATCGGCGAGAACGTGAACGAGTCGACGAACGGATTGAACAGGATCGTCGACAGGAAGTACGGCGCGGTATTACGGCCCAGC
This sequence comes from Burkholderiaceae bacterium, assembly GCA_047601745.1. Classification (GTDB taxonomy): domain Bacteria; phylum Pseudomonadota; class Gammaproteobacteria; order Burkholderiales; family Burkholderiaceae_E; genus JAKPAM01. Next base: position 1,342,605 of record JASGIS010000001.1, read on the forward strand.
GTCACGGTGCCGAAGCCGCCGTCGAGACCGACGTACGAACTGCGGGAGAAGACACCATCGCCGTTGTATCGTCCGGTCTCGCCGGTGTCGTTGCGAAGGAAGCCTTCCAGCGCGAAGACCGCCTTCAAACCGCCGCCGAGATCCTCGCTGCCGCTGACGCCCCAGTACGAAGTCTGCATGCCGCCGGAATCGACCAGCGTTCGCGAGCCCGCGTTCGTTTTCTGATAACCCGCGAACGCATCGAGTGCGCCGTACAACTTGGTCTGCGCGCTCGCTGCGGCAGGGAGCGCCGCGGCCACGCAGGCCGCGAGGAGGGTCTTTTTATCGATATGCACGAAATCCGCCTCATGTCCGGAAAGGGAGCATGGCGCGATGCAACAAACGTGCCGCCGCTCGTCGCGTGCCCGCGGGCCGCATCGGCGCCGTCGGTCCTTAGCGCCAGTTCATCCGACAATCGATGCCGCGCTGGCACGAGGCGTGCGTTCCTCGAGTCCGCAACTTTCCCCCACCCTTCACCACAGGAACATCATTCATGGGCCACTTGAGCACTCACGTGCTGGACACCGCCAACGGCTGCCCGGCCGCCGGAATGAAGGTCAGGCTCTTTCGCGTGCACGACGACGGACGGACCGAACTCGTTCGCGAACTGACGCTGAACGACGACGGCCGGAATGACGATGGTCCGCTGCTGGACGACCGATCGATGGCCAAGGGGCGCTGGCGACTCGTCTTCGGCGTGGCGGCGTACTTCCGCGGACGCGGCACCGCGTTGCCCGAGCCGGCGTTCATCGACGAAGTGCCGATCGACTTCGGCATCGCCGACGCCGACGGGCATTACCACGTGCCGCTGCTGGTCAGCCCGTTCAGCTACGGCACTTATCGCGGTTCGTGAATCGCGCGCCGGCGCTCAGTTCACCGGCGCGCCGGCCTCGTACCACCGCTTGATCAGCTCGCGCTCGGCGTCGGTGATCTGCGTCGCGTTGTTCAGCGGCATCTGCTTGAGGATCGCCGCCTGCTGGTAGACCTGCTGCGCATGCTGCTTGAGCAGCTCCGGCGTATGCAGCGCCACGTTCTTCTGCTGCACCAGCGCGCTATGGCATACGCTGCAGCGCTGGTCGATGACCTCGCGCACTTCGGCATAACTGACGGGTTTGGCCGCCACGGCCTTCGCGGCCGCGAGCTGCTCGGCGCTGGGCGGCTTCGGCGCCAGCATCGCCATCAGGCCGACGATCATCACGGTGCCGACGATCGCGTGCTCCCATGGCGTCCGCCTGCCCAGCACGTGGGCACGATGGCGGGCGACGAAGCTGTGGCGGATCAGCGCGCCGGCCAGCATCAGCAGCACCAGGACCAGCCAGTTGTTGGGCCCCTGATACAGCCAGCCGTAGTGGTTCGACAGCATCGCGATCAGCACCGGCAGCGTGAAGTACGTGTTATGGACGCTGCGCTGCTTGCCGCGCTTACCGTAGATCGGATCGGGACTCTGGCCGGCGCGTAGCTGCGCGACGACCTTGCGCTGGCCCGGAATGATCCAGAAGAAGACGTTGGCGCTCATCGACGTGGCCATCATCGCGCCGATCAGCAGGAAGGCGGCGCGGCCGGCGAACAGCCGGCAGGCCAGCCACGACGCGAAGATGACGAAGACGAAAACCAGGATGCCGACGACCAGGTCGCCATGCTTGCGCTGGCCGAGCGTGCGGCAGATCCCGTCGTAGATCACCCAGAACGCGACCAGGAAACCCAGCGAGGCGCCGATCGCGACGCCCGGCGACCAGTCGTGGACGCTCTTGTCGATCAGGAAGCTGCCGGCGTTGAACAGGTACAGCACCGTGAACAGCGCGAAGCCGGTGAGCCAGGTCGTATAGCTCTCCCAGAACGACCAGTGCAGGTTTTCCGGAAGGGGGCGCCAGCGCGGCGCCACCAGGTACTTGTTCGAATGGTAGAAGCCGCCGCCGTGGACCGCCCACAGTTCTCCGTCGACGCCCTTGTCGCGGAGCTCGTCCTCCTCGGGCGGACTCAGGCTGTTGTCCAGCAGGACGAAATAGAACGACGAGCCGATCCAGGCGATGGCGGCGATGACGTGCGCCCAGCGCAGCAGCAAGTTGACCCAGTCCAGGGCATACGATTCCATGCGGCTCTTCCTAATCTGGCGCCGGAGATTTCGCGGCGGCCTTTTTATATAATGGTATACAATTCCGTACACACTAACGTGTCGGAAGTTCTCGTGCCGGGATCGTCCCGACGTAGTGCCGGTCTTCAGATCCTGCCGCCCGATATCGATCATGCACATTCCGTGCCCGACCCTTTCCGATCCGGACCGGGTCCCGTCGATTCGTTGCGGTGCGCACACTTAGTGCATACAATCGTTCGCTACCGTCCGGTCGGAGCCGAGCCGCCATGGCACGCAAACCCTCGACGAACCTTCGCCTGATCGATCCGGCCCGCGCGCCGCGGCCGACGGTCAACGTCACCGACCAGATCGTCGAAGCCGTCATTTCGGCGATCATCGAGCGGCGGTTGATGCCGGGAACGCGCCTGGTCGAGCAGCAGATCGCCGACGTGTTCCAGGTCTCGCGAACGGTCGTCCGGCAGGCGTTGAACCAGCTCAGCCGCGATCGGCTGGTGACGCTGGAGCCGGCCCGCGGCGCGGTCGTATCGATGCCCAGCATCGACGAGGCGAAGCAGGTGTTCCAGGTCCGGCGGCTGCTCGAGGGCGGGATGGTGCGCGCGCTCGCCGCGCAGATCACCGATGCGCAGCTCGCCGAGCTGCGCGCCCACCTTCGCGACGAACGCGGCGCGATCGGCCGGGCCGACGTATCGGGCCGCACCCGGTTGCTGGCGGATTTCCATGTGGTGCTGGCCCGCGTGCTGAAAAACGACGTGCTGGCGGACATGATCGCCGACCTGCTGTCGCGCTCGCAGTTGATCGCGCTGATGTACCAGTCCGGCCATTCGGCCGAGCATTCGCAGGCGCAGCACGTCGAGATCGTCGACGCGCTCGAGCGGCGCGACGGCCGTGCCGCGGCGCGCCTGATGGAGCAGCACCTGACCAGCGTCGAACGGAACCTGCGATTCGATCCCCACACTCCCGACCTGGCGAGCGTCCTGCGTCCCAACCGATGAATGCCATACCGACGTACCCGCGTGATCTGAAAGGCTACGGGCGCACGCCCCCCGACCCGCGGTGGCCGGGCGGGGCGCGCGTCGCGGTCCAGTTCGTGCTGAACTACGAGGAAGGCGCCGAGAACTCCGTGCTGCACGGCGACGCCGGCAGCGAACAGTTCCTGTCGGAGATCTTCGATCCGCCGGCCTTCCCGGCCCGCCATCTGAGCATGGAGAGCCTCTACGAGTACGGCTCGCGCCGCGGCGTCTGGCATCTGCTGCGCGAGTTCGAACGGCGCGCGCTGCCGTTGACGGTCTTCGGCGTGTCGATGGCGCTCGAACGCAACCCCGAAGTGGCGGCCGCCGTCACCGAACTGGGGCACGAGATCGTCTGCCACGGCTGGCGCTGGATCCACTACCAGAACGTCGACGAGGCCACCGAACGCGCGCACATCGCGCTCGGCGTCGAGACCATCGAACGGCTGACCGGACGGCGGCCGCTGGGCTGGTACACCGGACGCGACAGTCCGCACACGCGCCGGCTGGTCGCCGACTACGGCGGCTTCGAGTACGACAGCGACTACTACGGCGACGACCTGCCGTTCTGGCTGAACGTACGCAAGACCGACGGCACGCTGTCGCCGCGGATCGTGGTGCCGTACACGCTGGATTGCAATGACATGCGCTTCGCGCTGCCGCAGGGCTTCAACTACGGCGATCCGTTCTTCCAGTACCTGCGCGACGCCTTCGACTACCACTACGCCGAAGGCGAGCGGACGCCGTCGATGATGAGCATCGGCATGCACTGCCGGCTGCTCGGACGGCCGGGCCGGATACGGGCGCTGCAGCGTTTCCTCGACCACGTCCAGTCGCACGACCGCGTCTGGATCACCCGGCGGATCGACATCGCCCGGCACTGGAAGGCCGTCCATCCGTTCGACCCCGACTCGACTTTCATCTGGCAATGACGCAGGAACTCCGATGCCCTTGACCCTGCCCGACCTGAACGCGGCCACGCAGGCGGAATTCACCGCGCTGCTCGACGGCACCTACGAGCATTCGCCGTGGATCGCCGAACGAGCCTGGCACGCACGGCCCTTCGCGTCGCTCGCCGCCCTCAAGCGCGCGCTGATCGAGGTGGTCCGCGATGCCGGCCGCGAGCCCCAGCTCGCGCTGATCCGCGCCCACCCCGAACTCGCGGGCAAGGCGATGGCCGACAACACGCTGACCGCCGAATCGACGAACGAGCAGGGCAAGGCCGGCCTGACCGACTGCACGCCGCAGGAGCTGGCCCGGATCCGGCAGCTCAACACCGACTACGGCGCGAAGTTCGGCTTCCCGTTCGTGCTCGCGGTCCGCGGCGCGCGCGGCGCAGGGCTGAGCAAGCAGCAGATCATTGGCGTCTTCGCGCGGCGCCTGGACAACCATCCGGATTTCGAGTTCGCCGAAGCGCTGCGCAACATCCACCGGATCGCCGAGATCCGCCTGGACGACAAGTTCGGCGTCGAGCCGGCGCTGGGCAACCAGGTCTGGGACTGGGCCGAGCGCCTGGCCGGCCACAGCGAGCCCGGCTACGCGGAGCGCGGCGAACTGACGGTCACCTACCTGACCGACGCGCACCGCGCGGTCGCGCAGCGGCTCGCGCACTGGATGCGCGCGGACTGCGGTTTCGACGAGGTCGGGATCGACGCGGTCGGCAACGTCATCGGGGTCTACCACGGCACGGACCGCCAGGCGCGCCGTCTGCTGACCGGCAGCCACTACGATACCGTCCGCAACGCCGGCCGGTACGACGGCCGGCTCGGCATCCTCGTGCCGATGGCCTGCGTGCAGGCGATGAGCCGGGCCGGACGGCGGCTTCCGTTCGACGTCGAAGTCGTCGGCTTCGCCGAAGAGGAAGGCCAGCGCTACAAGGCCACCTTCCTGGGCTCCAGCGCGCTGACCGGGCATTTCGACATGGCCTGGCTCGACCAGACCGATGCCGACGGCATCCGCATGCGCGACGCGATGGAACACGCCGGGCTGTGCGTCGCCGACATTCCGAAGCTGGCCCGCGACGCGTCGCGCTACCTCGGCTTCGTCGAGGTGCACATCGAACAGGGACCGGTGCTCAACGAGCTGGATCTGCCGCTGGGCATCGTCACGTCGATCAACGGCAACGTCCGGTACGTCGGCGAAGTGATCGGGATGGCCAGCCACGCCGGCACGACGCCGATGGGCCGGCGCCGCGATGCCGCGACGGCCGTCGCCGAACTGGCGCTGTACGTCGAGCGCCGGGCGAGCGCCGCTCCCGACCTGGTCGCGACGATCGGCATGCTCGAAGTGCCGAACGGATCGATCAACGTCGTGCCGGGCCGGTGCACGTTCAGCATCGACGTGCGGGCCACGACCGATGAGGTCCGCGACGCGTGCGCTCGCGACGTGCTCGCCGAACTGGCGGCCATCTGCGGGCGGCGCGGCCTGAACCATCGGATCGAGGAGACGCTGCGCGCGTCCGCCGCGCCGAGCGCGCCCGCGTGGCAGCGGCGCTGGGAGAACGCGGTCTCGACGCTGGGCCTGCCGCTGCACCACCTGCCCAGCGGCGCCGGCCACGACGCGATGAAACTGCACGAACTGATGCCGCAGGCCATGCTGTTCGTCCGCGGCGAGAACGCCGGCATCAGCCACAACCCGCTCGAATCCACGACCAACCACGACATGGCGCTGGGCGTCCAGGCGTTCCAGAACCTGCTCGACCAGCTCGCCGACGAACATCGATGACCCTGTCCACGCAATACGCGGCGCTCGACGCCTGGATCGATGCGCACTTCGACGAAGAGGTGCGTTTCCTGCAGGAGCTGGTGCGCGTGCCGACCGACACGCCGCCCGGCGACAACGCCCCGCATGCCGAACGCACGGCCGAACTGCTCGCCGCGATGGGCCTGCAGGCGGACAGGCATCCGGTCCCGGCACCCGACGTCGCGGCCGCCGGCCTGCGCAGCATCACGAACCTGATCGTCCGGCGCCGCTACGGTCCGGGCCGCACCGTCGCGCTCAATGCGCACGGCGACGTCGTCCCGCCCGGAGACGGCTGGACCCACGATCCGTACGGCGGCGAGATCGTCGACGGCAAGCTCTACGGCCGCGCGTCGGCGGTCAGCAAGAGCGACATCGCCACCTACACGTTCGCGCTGCGCGCGCTCGAATCGCTGCACGCGCCGCTGGCCGGCTCGGTCGAGCTGCACGTCACCTACGACGAGGAATACGGCGGCGAACTGGGACCGGGCTGGCTGCTCGCGCACGAGCTGACCCGGCCCGACCTGATGATCGCGGCCGGCTTCAGCTACCAGGTCATCGTCGCGCACAACGGCTGCCTGCAGCTCGAGGTCACGGTCCACGGCGACATGGCCCACGCCGCGATTCCGGACAGCGGCACCGACGCGCTGCAGGGCGCCGTCCACATCATGAACGCGCTGTACCGGCTCAATCGCGACTACCTGTCGATCCGCTCGGACGTCGACGGCATCACCCATCCTTACCTGAACATCGGCCAGATCGCCGGCGGCACCAACACCAACGTGATTCCGGGCCGGGTCGTCCTGAAGATCGACCGCCGGATGATTCCGGAAGAGGACCCGGCCGAGGTCGAGGCGGCGCTGCGCCGCACGATCGAGCAGGCGGCCGCCAGCTATGCACCGCCGCGGGGCGGCAACGCGATCCGCGTCGACGTGCGCCGGATCCTGCTGGCGCGCGCGATGCGCCCGCTGCCCGGCAACCAGCCGCTGGTCGACGCGATCCGCCGGCATGGCCAGCACGTGTTCGGCGAACCGATCCCGGCCCAGGGCACGCCGCTGTACACCGACGTGCGGCTCTACGTCGAACGCGGCATCCCCGGCGTCATCTACGGCGCCGGCCCCCGCACCGTGCTCGAATCGAACGCCAAGCGCGCCGACGAGCACCTGGACCTGCAGGATCTTCGCCGCGCGACGAAGGTCGTCGCGCGCACGCTGCTCGATCTGATGCAGTGAGTCCCGGCGGTCCCGGCGGATGGCCGCCGTGGGCCGCTCTTTCGGCTCCGCCGCGCTCTTTCGCCACCCTGATGAGAAAACGTTCTACAAGTCCTCGTTTTCTCGTCGAGTGTCCGGGCCCGCGTGCGGGACCCGGGACCGGAATGCTCAGAAGTCGACGGTCGCCGACAGCATCAGCGTGCGCGGCGCGCCGACGGTCACGTAGTTGCTGACGACCCAGTACTGCTTGTCGGAGACGTTCTCGAGGTTCGCGCGGAACACGACCGGCTTGCCCGAGATCCGCGTCGCATAACGCGCACCGATGTCGACGCGCGTCCAGCCGTCGACGCGAAGACGGTTGGCCGCATCGGCGTACAGCGATGAGGTGCTGATCACGCGGCCATTGACGCTCAGGCCGGGCACCCACGGCGTATCCCAGTCGAGGCCCAGATTGAACGTGCGCTTCGGCACGCCCGCCGCGTCGTTGCCCTGGTTGACGCCTCCGGCGGTGCTCGTCAGCTCGGCGTTCTGAAACGCCGCACTGGCCATCACGCGAAGACCGGGCTGCAGTTCGCCATAAGCGGTCAGCTCGAAGCCGCGATTACGCTGCTCGCCGCCGAAGCTGTACACGTTGGTGACCGGGTCGGTGATCGAATTGGGCCGCTTGATCTGATAGAACGCCGCCTGCGTCGTCAAGCGCCCCCAGTCGACCTTGACGCCGACCTCGTTCTGCCTGGACTTCTGCGGCGCGAAGGCCTGGCCGGCATTGGCCGTCTGGACGCCCGCGATGCCGCCGCGAGTCAGGCCCGCCGTGTGGTTCGCGTACAGCGAAACGTTCTGTACCGGCTTGAACACGATGCCGGCCAGCGGCGTGACCTTGCTGGACTTGTAGTGCGACGACAGGGCGCCGGTCGCGACACTGAAGCTGTCCTGCTCGAGCGTCTGGTCGCGCAGGCCCAAGGTCAGCAGCACGTTGTCGCCGAACGACATCGTGTCGGCGATCGCCAGGCTGTGCTGCTTGGTCACCGTGCTCTTGCTCGGTTCTCCGCGTATCGCGGTAATGACCGGCAGCGGCGCCGGGTTGTACAGGTTCGACAGATTCGAATAGTTGGACGTCGCGTAGAAATACGCGGTCTCCTGATCCAGGTAGTTGGCGCCCAGCGCCAGCGTGTGGCGAACGCTGCCGGTCGCGAATCGCGTACGCAGGCCCACGTCGGCCGACTTGCTCTTGGTGTCCTGGTCGTACCAGGCATTGGTGAGGGCGAAGTTGCCGAGCGCATCGGGCCGCCCGTTGGCCAGGTTCTGCTTGAACGAGTAGTCGGTATAACCGGCGCTCGCATAGACCATCAGCTTGTCGTTGACGTCATGCTCGATCCGGGTCATCACGGTCCGGGCGTTGTTGTCGTCGAGATTCTGGCCCGGATAGAAGTTCCGCCGTGCCGAAGGCACGGCCGGCACGCCCGTGGTACCGGCGAAGCTGGTTTGCGGGCGGAAATCGTGGGTCGTCCCGTTGCTGGCGATGACGTCCAGCGACCAGCGGGTGCGCTCGCCCGCGTAGTCGATGCCGACCGACCCGAGCGCCAGCCTGTCCCTGCCGTTGTCGATGTTGCCTTCGCCGTTGCGATAGAGACCGTTGAAGCGCACGCCCCATTCGTTCTGCGCGCCGAAGCGGCGACCGACGTCGATGTGGGTGCCCAGTTGCCGCTGGCCCATGTACGTCGCGGTCAGTCGCGTCAGCGGCACGTCGGCGGCCCGCTTCGTCACCACGTTGATCGTGCCGCCGATGCTGCCGTTGGGGCCGACGCCGCTGGTCAGTGAACCCGGACCCTTGAGCACCTCGACGCGCTCGATCGACTCGAGCGGAATCCGCGTCGACGGCGACAACCCGAGCAAACCGTTGATCGCGATGTCGCCGTTGCCGACCTGGTAGCCGCGGATCTGGAAATCGTCGCCGAACCCGCCGCGCGACGCCAGCGGCCGCACCGACGCGTCGTTCATCACGACGTCGGCGACGCTGAGCGCCTGCTGGTTCTGGATCAGCTCGGACGTGTAGTTGGTCGTGCTGAACGGCACGTTCATCAGGTCCGTGATGCCGAGCAGGCCCAGGTAGCCGCCGCGCGCCAACTGGCCGCCGGAATAGGTCTTCTGCAGGCCGCCGATGGCTTCCGGCTGGCTGTAGACGGTCACCGACGGCAGCGTGCGGTCGATCGCGCCAGGAGCCGTGCTCTGGTCGGAATCGGCCTGAGCGGCGTCGGCGGGTGACGACGACGGCGTCCGGGTCGTCTGAGCCGTCTGCGCCGGCTCGGTCGCCGGCGTCGTGGTCTGCGCGAAGGCGCCGACCGCGGCGAAGCCCAGCCCGAGACCGAAGCATCGGTGCACCAGAGCGGAGAGGGGGCGCGGGGCGAAACGGAAAGCCGGGCGCGACCGGCGGCGAAGAGCAGGCATTTTCTACGTTAGTGAGAATGAGAACGGTTGGCATTATGCAGGGAAATGCCGACCGGGCGCATCCCGAACCGTCGGTACCGCAGTCTGTTCGTCACTTCGAGAAGGCCGTGCGCTCGACCGCCGCCGAAATAGTGAGCCACTCCCGCCTGAAGGCCGGAGCTTCCCCGCCACGAGCCAGGGGCCCCTTCGATGCCAGGATCAGTTCAGTTTTTCACCGGATTCAGGCGCCCATCTATGACGAGCCGTTCCTGCTCTCGCATCAGGTACCTGCCGACAGCCAGGTCGGGCCGGAACACCACATTCCAGCTGGGTTTGGACACGACGCCGGGAAAAACCACGAACGGATGGGCCGCCAACAGAGAGGCGCCCCATGCCTGCTGGCCCGCGCCCGGAATGCCGGCATGCAGCCAGCCGGGATTGGGAACGTCCATCGGCATCACGATCCTGACCACGGATGGATCGATTCTCGGGCGTTTCTCTCTGGCGACGAAGCGTACGGCTGCTGATACCCAGTCCTGCTGTCAGAACTTTATCGCCCCTTCAGGCACGATCACCAAGCGAATAGACCCCGCTAGCCGGCGCAGGCATCCTCACACGTCGATATTCTTCGCCACCAGCGCGTTCTGCTCGATGAACGCCCGCCGCGGTTCGACGTCGTCGCCCATCAGCGTCGTGAAGATCTGGTCGGCGGCGATCGCGTCCTCGATCTGCACCTTCAGCAGCCGGCGCACCGACGCGTCCATCGTCGTCTCCCACAACTGCGCGGCGTTCATTTCGCCGAGGCCCTTGTAGCGCTGGCGCGAAACGCCGCGCTCGGCCTCGCTCATCAGCCACCGGATCGCCTGGCGGAAATTGTCGATCGGCTGCGAGCGCTGCTTGTCGCCTTCGCCGCGGCGGATCTCGGCGCCTTCGCGGATCAGGCCGCTCAGCGTCTGCGCGCTGTCGACGAGCGCCTGGTAGTCGGCCGACAGCAGGAAATCGGCGTTGATGCCGCTGACCTTGATGTTGCCGTGCTGCTTGCGCTCGATCCGCAGGTACCACTTCTCCTGGTTGTCGTCGAAGCGCGGGATCACGCGCGCCGGCTGGCCCAGGCCGGCGACCAGATAGGCGGCCATCGCGGTTTCGAGGCGTTCGGCCGAGCGGGTCGCGCTCTGCTCGCTCGACAGGTCGATCGCGCAGCCGTCGAGCAGCGCGCGCAGCGCGTCGGAGTCGATGATGCGGGCCAGCCGGTCGATGACGGCTTCGGCCAGCAGGTACTTGCGCGCCAGTTCGCCGAGCGTGTCGCCGAAGATCGGCGGCGCATCGACGGCCGGCACGAGCGCGGCACCGTCCAGCGCGTGCCGCAGCATGTACTGGTTCAGCTCGCTGTCGTCCTTCAGGTAGCGCTCTTCCTTGTTGTGCTTGATCTTGTACAAAGGCGGCTGGGCGATGTAGATGTGGCCGCGCTCGATCAGCACCGGCATCTGACGGTAGAACAGCGTCAGCAGCAGCGTGCGGATATGCGAACCGTCGACGTCCGCGTCGGTCATGATGATGATGCGATGGTAGCGCAGTTTGTCGACGTTGAAGTCGTCCGAACCCAGACCGCTGCCGATGCCGGTACCGAGCGCGGTGATCAGCGTGGCGATCTGCTCGGACGAGATCAGCTTGTCGAAGCGCGCCTTTTCGACGTTGAGCACCTTGCCGCGCAGCGGCAGGATCGCCTGGAACTTGCGGTCCCTGCCCTGCTTGGCCGAACCGCCGGCCGAGTCGCCCTCGACGATGAACAGCTCGGACATCGCCGGGTCTTTCTCCTGGCAGTCGGCCAGTTTGCCAGGCAGGCCCAGGCCGTCGAGCACACCCTTGCGGCGCGTCATCTCGCGAGCCTTGCGCGCGGCTTCGCGCGCGCGCGCGGCGTCGACGATCTTCGAGCAGATCGTCTTGGCGTCGTTGGGGTTCTCGTCGAGGAACTCCTCGAGGGTCTTGGCGACGATCTCCTCGACCGGCGCGCGCACTTCGGACGACACCAGCTTGTCCTTGGTCTGCGACGAGAACTTGGGCTCGGGGACCTTGACCGACAGCACGCAGGCGAGGCCCTCGCGCATGTCGTCGCCGCTGGTCTCGACCTTGGCGCGCTTGGCGGTCTCGTTCTGCTCGATGTACTTGTTGATGACGCGCGTCATCGCCGCGCGCAGGCCGGTCAGGTGCGTACCGCCGTCGCGCTGCGGGATGTTGTTCGTGAAGCACAGCACCTGCTCGCCGAACGTGCTGTTCCACTGCAGCGCGACCTCGACGGTAATGCCCAGGTCGCCGTCGATCGCGCGGGAGCCGGTCGCGTGGAAGACGTTCGGATGGATCACCGTCTTGTTCTTGTTGATGAACTCGACGAAACCCTTGACGCCGCCGCTGAATGCGAAGTCCTCTTCCTTACCCTGGCGTTCGTCGACGAGCTTGATGCGCACGCCATTGTTCAGGAACGACAGCTCGCGCAGGCGTTTGGCCAGCACGTCGTAGTGGAACTCGATGTCGCTGAAGATCTCTTCATCGGGCAGGAAGTGCACCTCGGTGCCGCGCTTATCGGTCGTACCGGTGATCGCCATCGGCGAGACGAGTTCGCCGTCGACGGTCTCGAGAATCCGGTTCTGCGGCACGCCGCGTTCGAAGTCGATCTTGTGGACCTTGCCGTCGCGCTTGACGGTCAGCCGCAGCCAGCGCGCGAGCGCGTTGACGCACGAGACGCCAACGCCGTGCAGGCCGCCCGACACCTTGTAGCTGTTCTGGTTGAACTTACCGCCGGCGTGCAGCTCGGTCAGCGCGATCTCGGCGGCCGAGCGCTTGGGCTCGTGCTTGTCGTCCATCTTCACGCCGGTCGGAATGCCGCGGCCGTTGTCGATGACCGAGATCGAGTTGTCGGTGTGGATCGTGACGACGATGTCGTCGCAAAAGCCCGCCAGCGCCTCGTCGATCGAATTGTCGACGACCTCGAAGACCAGGTGGTGCAGACCGGTACCGTCGGACGTGTCGCCGATGTACATGCCGGGCCGTTTGCGAACGGCCTCGAGCCCTTCGAGGATCTGGATCGACGACGAATCGTAATCCGGCTGGACCGGATCGGTGGCTTCGTTCATTCAAACGCCTTTGCAATACGAGGACCCGTCCGAGCACGGGCCGGGAGGAACACGCACGGGAACGGACACGATGGGTTCGGCAACGTGGAGACTCAGATCCGCATCGGCATGACCACGTAGCGGAAGCTGTCGTCGCCGGGAACCGTCAGCAGCGCGCTGGTGTTGGCATCGCCCAGATCGATCTGCACTTCGTCGCTCTTGAGGTTGGCCAGCACGTCCAGCAGGTAGCTGACGTTGAAGCCGATCTCGAGCGTCTTGCCGTCGCCGCCGTCGTGGTAGTCGACTTCGAGTTCGTCGACCGCCTCTTCCTGCTCGGCGTTGTTCGTCTGCACCTTGAGCGTGGCCGGCGACAACGTCAGCCGCACGCCCTTGAACTTGTCGGTCGTCAGGATCGACGCGCGGTTCAGCGATGCGGCCAGCACCTCGCGCGACACCCTGACGTAGCGCTGGTAACCGCTGGGGATCACGCGCTGGTAGTCGGGGAACTTGCCCTCGACCAGCTTGGACACCATTTCGACCTCGCCGAAACGCAGGCGTACCTGGTTGCTGGCCACGTCGATCTGCACCGCTTCGTCGCTGTCGGCGAGCAGGCGCTGCAGTTCGAGCACGGTCTTGCGCGGAATGATGACGTCGTGGCGGGGCATCGGCGGCACGTCGTCGCCTTCGAGCTGCGTTTCACAATACGCAAGACGATGACCGTCGGTCGCGACGACCTTGACGGAATGCCCGTCGGTGACCAGCAGCAGGCCGTTCAGGTAGTAGCGGATGTCCTGCTGCGCCATCGCGAAATGCACCATGTGAAACAGGTGCTTGAGCTTTTTCTGCGGCAGCTCGAACGACGCGTTGAACGCGTCGGCGATCGTCATCGTCGGGAACTCTTCGGCACCGAGCGTCTGCAACGCGAAGCGGCTCTTGCCGGCCGTGATCGCGGCCTTCTTGTTGTTGACGGCGACGCTGACTTCGACGCCGTCGGGCAGCGCCTTGAGGATGTCGATCAGCTTCTTGGCCTGGACCGTGGTGGCGCCCTGCTCGGCGCCGCTGGACAGGCTGGCCGTCGTCTGGATCTGGATCTCGACGTCGGTAGCCAGGAACGAGACGTTCTCGCCGTTCTTGGTGATCAGGATGTTGGCCAGGATCGGCAGCGTGTGGCGTCGCTCGACGATTCCCGCGACGACCTGCAGCGGCTTGAGGACGGCATCCCTGTTTGCTTTTATGAATTGCACTTTGAATTTACCTGATGTTGTTGCTGAGCAGTGGCCTGATCAGGGGAAAAACAAAAATTCTGCTTGCGATTCAAAGGCTTGGCGCGAGCAAAACGGCGGGACAGGTGGGCTGACGGCGGTGCATGCGAATGTGGATCGATTGGGCGCGCGGCGGATCCGGCGGGATAAGCGGTCGTTCTCCCCAGCGCCGTCCCGTGCTTGTTCACACCTGTGGTCAGCCACGGGGATGGAACGCGGACAAGCGGCGCAGAACCGGCGGGACGAGCGGGGGTAAAACCGGTCGGACAAGCGGTTGGCGGGCCTGGGGAACGCATGGGGACGGTCCGATGGACAAGCTGGGGACAAGTCGTGGGACAACCGGTCGCAAAACAGCCGGGAAAAGCGGCCGGACAGCGACGGGAAAAACGGGTGGAAAGCCTGCGAAGCCGGCACGACGACGGGCCCGACGAGGGCTTGCCCGAGCGGGCGGATTCGGCCGTCCGGCACGCGGTGAAGGCGATCGGACGATCCGCGGAACAAGCGCCCGGCGGATCCGTCGACATACCTGTTCATTCGCGTCGTCATCGGCGGTTTCATCCTCGCAGCGTCTGCTCGAGCACGTGCAGGCTGTGGTTCAGGTCGTTGTCGTGCTGGCGCTGTTCGGCGATCTTGCGCACCGCGTGCAGCACGGTCGTGTGGTCGCGCCCGCCGAAGGCCTCGCCGATCTCGGGCAGGCTCTTTTGCGTGAGCTCCTTGGCCAGGTACATCGCGATCTGGCGCGGCAGCACGATGTGCGCCTGCCGGCGCTTGCCATACATGTCGGCGACCTTGAGCTTGAAGAACTCGGCCGTGGTCTTCTGGATCGTCTCGATCGTGACCTGGCGCCGATTCAGCGCGAGCAGGTCCTCGAGCGCCTCGCGCGCCAGATCCATCGTGATCGGACGGTTGCGGAAACCCGCGTAGGCGACCACGCGCAGCAACGCGCCTTCGAGTTCACGGACGTTCGAGCGCAGATGCTTGGCGATGAAGAACGCGACCTCCTCGGGCAGGTTCGCGCCCGACAGCTCGGCCTTCTTGTGCAGGATCGCCACCCGCATCTCGAGCTCGGGCGCGTCGATGCCGACGATCAGCCCCGAATCGAAGCGCGAGATCAGGCGCTCCTCGACGTCGGTCATCTCCTTCGGATAGGTATCGCAGGTGATCAGGATCTGCTTGCGCGCGGCGATCAGCGCTTCGAACATGTAGAAGAATTCTTCCTGCGTGCGCGTCTTGCCCGACAGGAACTGAATGTCGTCGATCAGCAGCAGGTCCAGCGACTGGTACGCGAGCTTCCAGGAATCGGTGCTCTTGCGCTGGATCGCGCGCACCATCTCCTCGAAGTATTCCTGCGCGTGGATGTAGCGGACCCGGGCGGCCGGATTGCGCTCGAGGATCGCATTGCCGACCGCGTGGATCAGGTGGGTCTTGCCCAGGCCCACGCCGCCGTACAGGAACAGCGGGTTGTACGTGGTGCCGGGCCGGTCGACGACCTGCAGCGCGGCGGCGCGCGCCAACTGGTTGGACTTGCCGGCGACGAAGCTGTCGAACGTCAGTTCGACGCGCAGCTTGGTGCGATCGACGAGCGTCGTCGCGCCGGTGGGTGTCGGCGGTGCGGGCGGCGGCGTGGCGGTTCGCGACGGACCCGGGGCGACCAGCGGAGCGGACGCGGGCTGGCGCGCGGGGCCGCCCGGCGGCGGCGCGATCGATGCCAGCCGCGCGAGCAGGTCGCGCGGGCGCGACGCCCCGGCGGGCTGGCCGACGGCCTGCGGTTCGCCGACGGCCAGATCGTCGGCGGTGTCGTGGACCGGATCGTGGGCCGGATCGATGCCGTCGCCGCCGTGCGCGACGGCCGGCCGCGCGGCGGCCGGGTCGGGTCGCGCGACGGGACGGGCCGGCGGCGGGGCGGCGACCGGAGGCGGCGCATGGCGCGGGCCGCCCACCGGAATGCCGCCGCCCGGGAATGCGTCGGCCGGCGCTCGCCGATGCGGGGCCGGGCCGGGATCGGCGCCGTCGTCGTGCCGGCCGGCCGGAACCGGCCGTGCGGGCGGAGGCTGCGGCGGCACGGCTGCAGCGGTCGGCGCCGGCGGTGCTTGCCGGGGCCCGCCGGGCAGCGCGAGCTCGAACACCACCGTCGCATGCGGATCGATGAGGTTGCCGGCCAGCTCGCCGATGCGCGAGCCGAACTGGTTGCGCACCCAGTTCAACTTGAACTGGTTGGGCGCGCCCAGCCGCAGCACGTGCTCGCTCTCGTCATACCCGAGGTAGGTCAGCGGTTGGATCCAGGTCTTGTAGAGCTGGGTCGGAACCTCTGCCTCGAGTTGATGGACGCAGGCAAGCCAGCGATCGTGCATAGGAGACGTGGCGACAGTGAGTGCAGTCGGATCGCGGCGGCCCGCCCGCGGGCGGAGCGCGCCGAGCGGGGTCGACGTTTGGTTTCGAATCCCCGCGCGGAACGAACGCGGAAACCCTCCATATTACTCTGACTGGCGGCTGAATCCAATCCGTGATTGACTATCTTGTGCGGATCGGTTGTAATCGGGGGCTTTTCTTCAATCTGGCGCTACCATGAAACGCACGTTCCAACCTTCCGTGACCCGTCGCAAGCGTACGCACGGTTTTCTCGTCCGCATGAAGACTCGCGGCGGCCGCGCCGTGCTGCGCGCCCGTCGCGCCAAGGGCCGCAAGGTCCTGTCGGTCTGAGTTCCCGCAAGCCGGATCCTTCTTCTCCGGACGGGGTTCGCCCGACGCATGCGGGCAGCGCTGCCGCGGCGTCCGTCCGCGCATCGCCGCCGTCCCAGCGCCCGCTCGCGCCCGATGTTTCGCGTGTGGTCGACGGCCATGCCCAAGGCGCCCGGACTGCGGGTGCCGCGTCCGACGGACCGCGTACCGGTTCGCGATCCCGCACGCTGAACGGGCCGCACATCCAGGTCAAGTGGCGTCCGGCCGCGCCGGCCGGCCGATCCGCGGATCCGAAAGCTCTCCAACCGGTATTGATGATGGCCGTCGCCAAACGCCTGCTGCCGCGTGCAATCGACCGCAATCGCTTTCGCCGCGTCGTGCGCGAGGCCTGGCGTGCGCGAACGCGAGGGGCGGTCCGGCCGGCGGCATCGGTGTTCGTGCGGCTGATGCGGCGTTCGGACGTCTGGCGGACCTTGCCCGACGGCCAGCTCAAGCGCGCGTGGCGCGACGAGGTCGATCGCCTGTTCGCGGCCGTGCCCGGCGGTGATCGCGCCGCCGGCGCCGGGTCGGCGCCGGGCGGTGGCGAGCGATGAGCATGCCGGCGCTGACGCCGCTGGCGCGCGCGTTGTCGTCAGCCTCGACGACATCGATGCGTGCGATGATCCGCGTCTACCAGTTGACGGTCAGCCCGATGCTCGGCGACCGCTGCCGTTTCCATCCGAGTTGTTCCGCCTACGCGATGCAGGCGTTGCAAGACCATGGCCCGCTGCGTGGTGGATGGCTGTCCCTGTGCCGTCTCGGCAAGTGCCATCCGTGGCATCCGGGTGGTATCGACGAAGTGCCGCCCGTGCGTGATCGCACCGCGTTTACGAAACCATTGCAATGATTCCAGCCCAGTTCCAACGCGTGATCCTGTGGATCGTTTTCGGCCTGTCCCTGCTGATGCTCTGGGATAAATGGCAGCAGTACAACGGTCATGCGTCGATGTTCTCGCCGGCGGTGACCGAGTCGCAGCAGCCGGCCGACGATGCCGCCAAGGCTGCTGCCCGGCCGGTGGCCGGCGGCGACGCGTCGGTGCCCGGAGCCAGCGCGCTGCCGTCCGCGGCGGCCAACGGATCGAGCGCCCCGCCCGCCGGCGCCGCGCCGGCCGAGCGCGCGCCCGGCCAGATCGTCGCGCTGGGCAACGACGTGCTGAAGCTGGACATCGATACGACCGGTGGCCAGATCCAGCGTTCGCAGTTCCTCGAGCATCACGAGATCGACGACAAGGGCAAGGACATGGTCCTGCTGCAAAGCTCGGCCGGTCATACGTACGTCGCGCAATCGGGCTGGGTCGGCGCGCCGCAGGGAGCATTCCCGAACCATCGCAGCCCGTTCACCGTCGTCAAGGCGCCCAGCGGCAACCCGGACGATCCCGAGCAGACGCTGACGCTGGCGGCCGAGAGCGGCGGCCTGCGCGTCGAGCGGACCTATCTGCTCAAGCGCGGCGAATACCTGCTGCACGTGCAGGACAAGGTGACCAACATCAGCGAGCAGATGCTGCGGCCGACGCTGTACATGCAGTTGACGCGCGACGGCGACAAGCCGGCCGGGCAGTCGCAGTTCTATTCGACGTACACGGGTCCGGTCATCTACACGGACAAGTCCAAGTTCCACAAGATCGACTTCTCCGACATCGAGAAGAAGAAGGCCAACTTCGACAAGACCGCCGAGGACGGCTGGATCGGCATGATCCAGCACTATTTCGTCGCGGCCTGGCTGCCGTCGGACAAGACGACCCGCGAGTACTACGCGGACAAGGTCGACGAGAACCTGTATCGCGTCGGCGCCAAGGAAGTGGTCCCCGAACTGGCGCCCAACGCCAGCGCCACGGTCGAGACGCGCCTGCTGATCGCGCCGCAGGACCAGCGGATGCTCGGCCGGATCGCGCCGGGGCTGGACCTGACCGTCGACTACGGCTGGCTGACCGTCATCGCCAAGCCGATCTACGCGCTGCTGGCCTGGCTGCATTCGATGGTCGGCAACTGGGGCTGGTCGATCGTGCTGCTGACGATCATCATCAAGACGATCTTCTTCCCGTTGCAGGCCGCCAGCTACAAATCGATGGCGCGGATGAAGGCCGTCACGCCGCGGATGACCGCGGTGCGCGAGCGCTACAAGGACGATCGCGTCAAGATGAACCAGGCGATGATGGAGCTGTACAAGGAGGAGAAGATCAATCCTCTGGGCGGCTGCCTGCCGATCGTCGTGCAGATTCCGGTGTTCATCTCGTTGTACTGGGTGCTGCTGGCGTCGGTCGAGATGCGCAACGCGCCGTGGCTCGGCTGGATCAAGGACCTGGCGGCGCCCGATCCTTATTACATCCTGCCGCTGGTGATGGCCGGCACGATGTTCCTGCAGACCAAGCTGAACCCGACGCCGCCCGACCCGGTGCAGGCCAAGATGATGATGTTCATGCCGCTGATCTTCTCGGTCATGTTCTTCTTCTTCCCGTCGGGGCTCGTGCTGTACTGGCTGGTCAACAACGTCTATTCGATCGTCCAGCAGTGGGTCATTACCCGCAAGATCGCGCCCACCAAAGTGCTGGGCTGAGCGAACCGCCGATCTGTGCGATCGCCACGGCGGCCGGTCGCGGCGGTATCGGCGTCGTTCGCGTGTCGGGCCGCGGGCTCGATGCGATCGTGGCCGCCGTCTGCGGCCGCGCGCTGACGCCGCGGCGCGCGCACTACGGCCCCTTCCTCGAGGCCGACGGCGGCGCGATCGACCAGGGCATCGCGATCTGGTTTCCGGCGCCGCATTCGTACACCGGTGAGGACGTGCTCGAACTGCAGGGGCACGGCGGACCGGTCGTCATGCAGTTGCTGCTGCGACGCGTGCTGGCGGCCGGGCAGTCGATCGGCCTGCGGCTGGCCGAACCCGGCGAGTTCACGCGGCGCGCGTACCTGAACGACAAGCTCGACCTCGCGCAGGCCGAAGCCGTTGCCGACCTGATCGATGCCAGCACCGAGCAGGCGGCGCGATCGGCGACCCGCTCGCTGGCCGGCGAGTTCTCGACGCGCGTGCACGGCCTGGTGCAGCGGCTGATCGACCTGCGGATGCTGGTCGAAGCGACGCTGGACTTTCCCGAAGAAGAAATCGATTTTCTCGAAGCCGCGCACGCGCGTCCGCGCCTGCAGGCGATTCGCGACGACGTCGGCGCGCTGCGCCGCGCCGCGCACCAGGGCGCGCTGCTGCGCGACGGCATGACGGTCGTGCTGGCCGGCGCGCCGAACGTCGGCAAGTCCAGCCTGTTGAACGCGCTGGCCGGCGCCGAGATCGCGATCGTCACGCCGATCGCCGGCACGACGCGCGACCGCGTGTCGTCGCAGATCCAGATCGAAGGCGTGCCGCTGAACATCGTCGACACCGCGGGCCTGCGCGACACCGACGACGAGGTCGAACGGATCGGCATCGAGCGCACCTGGCAGGCGCTGGCGCAGGCCGACGTGGTTGTGCGTCTGCGCGAGGCGGGTAGCGTCGACGACGGTGCGGCGCTCCTCGACGCGCGTATCGCCGATCAGTTGCCGCCGAGCGTGCCGGTCGTCACCGTCTACAACAAGATCGACCTGCCCGGCGCCGGCGGCCGCGACGCCGGCCCCGCGCACCGCGACGGCGACGCGATCTGGCTGTCGGCCAAACGCGGCGACGGCATCGAGCTGCTGCGCCAGCTATTGCTCGAGCGCGCCGGCTGGCAGGCGCAGGGTGAATCGCTGTTCATCGCCCGCGAGCGGCACCTGGTCGCGATCGACGCGGCGGCGACGCATCTGGAGGCGGCGGCCGGATGGGCGGAGCTGGGTAATGCGCACCTGGATCTGTTCGCCGAAGAGCTGCGGTTGGCGCAGGAGCGGCTCAATACGATCACCGGAGAGTTCAGTGCGGATGATCTGTTGGGGGTGATTTTCAGCCGGTTTTGTATCGGGAAGTGAGGTCGCTGGCAGGCATTCGCAGAATACCTTCGTCCACCGCGATTACGGTATCGGCGGCGGTTATGTGGCCGTGGCGATGTACGACGACAAGCTGGAGATCATTTGGCCCCCTGTCCTAAGCCGAAATCGAACGAGGTTTGCTCGAACCGCCGTGTTCGCCGGGTTGGATAAGGACGAGCGACAAAGCCTGCCCTGATCTTCCGGCATTCGCCGTAGCTCCCGAGGCGTCGACATCATCCGCGGCGGCCCTGCGGACTTTCCCTGATCCATCTTGATCCTGGCGCCTCCGTGTGCGTTCAATGCACGTCGGAGGCGCCGCTGCCGAGCGAGAGCCGTCGACCGACGGGCCGTCTCCGATCCCGAATTTTTCATACGAGGAGACGAGACGATGAACGACGACCGGTTCCGGCAACGACGAACCTTCACTCTCGCGGGCGCGGCACTCGCGGCGCAGGCGATGTTGCCGGCGGCGGCGCGTGCGCAGGCGGGTTTTCCCTCGCGGCCGATACGGATGATCGTGCCCTTCCCTGCCGGCGGCGGCGCGGATCTGCCGGCGCGCGAGGTCGCGCAGCGTCTGTCGGGGCTGGTCGGCCAGACGGTGGTCGTCGAGAACCGGCCCGGCGCCGACGGGTCGATCGCGGCCGGCGAGGTCGCGCGGGCGGCACCGGACGGCCATACGATCTTTCTGGCCACGGCGACGTCGATCTCGTACGTGCCGGCCGTTCGCAAGAATCCCGGCTATACGCTGGCCGACTTCTCGCCGATCACCAACTTCGTGATCTTCGGCTTCCTGCTGGCCGTGCACGAGAGCCTGCCGGGCAAGGACCTGCGCGAGATCCTCGCTTACGTCCGCGCGAACCCGGGCAAGGTCGCTTATGGCGCGGCCAACAGCTCGAGCATCGTGACGATGGCGCACATCAAGGAGCAGGCCAGGCTCGACATGACGATGGTGCCGTACAAGGGCGAGTCGCAGGGCGTGGTGGATCTGCTGAGCGGGCGCGTGCAGATGATGATGCTGACGCCGGCCGTGCTGCCGCAGGCGCTGAAGGACGGTAAGTGCCGGGTCGTCTGCGTGATGCTCAAGGACCGTTTGCCGTTGATGCCCGAGGTGCCGACATTGGAGGAAGCCGGCGTGCCGCTGATGGACATCGCGCTGTGGGGCGGCTTCCTTGCGCCGGCCGGTACGCCGCCCGACATCGTCGCCCGGCTGTCGCGCGATCTGAACACCGCGATGATGGATCCGGACGTCAAGCCCAAGCTCGAGAAGTTCGGCCTGTCGGTGCACGGCGATTCGCCCGAGGTGTTCGGACGCTTCCTTCGCGATCAGGCCGGGGCGTGGAAGAAGGCGGTGGCGTTGGCGAATATTCCGATCGAGAGCTGAACGCCGTTCATCGTGGGCTCGAAGGCTGCGATCATGCAGTCTGTCGGGTCCGACATGAACCCGGCACCATCGGGACTCGGCATCATCGGGTCGATGGATGACGAAGGAGACCAGTAGTCGATGTCTGACGAAATCGGTGTACGGCGACGTACGTTGTTGCAGGCCGGTGCCGCGCTGGCGGCGCAGGCTGCCCTGCCCTCTCTATCGGGCGCCCAATCGGCGTCCTTCCCGTCGCAGACCGTGCGGATGGTCGTGCCGTTTCCCGCGGGGGGCGCATCGGACCTGGCGGCGCGCCAGATGGGCCAGAAGCTGTCCGCGCTGCTCGGGCAGACGGTGGTCGTGGACAACCGGCCCGGCGCCGACGGGGCGATCGCGTCGCAGGAGGTCGCGCGTTCGGCGCCCGACGGCCACACGATCTACTACGCGACCGCCACGGCACTGACGTACGTGCCGGTGATCCGCCGCAATCCGGGTTATGCATTGAGCGATTTCGCACCGCTGACGCATTTCGTGTCGTACACGTTCTTCCTGGCCGTGCACGAGAGCGTACCGGGCAGGAACCTCGCCGAGGTCCTCGATCACGTGCGCGCCCACCCGAACAAGTACTCGTACGGCAGCGGCAACAGCAGCGGCATCATCGGCATGGCGCAGTTGCTCGACAGTTCGAAGACCGAGATGGTGCACGTGCCGTACAAGGGCGAGCCGCAGGCATCGGTCGACCTGATCGCCGGCCGCATCCATATGCTGATCGCGACGCCGGCCGTGCTGCCGCAGTTGATGCAGGACGGCAAGGTGCGGCCGGTGTGCGTGCTGCTGAAGGAGCGCAGTCCGCTGATGCCCGACGTGCCGACGATCGAGGAAAGCGGCCAGCCGTTGATGCGTTGCTCGTTGTGGGGCGGATTCTTCGCGCCCGCGAAGACGCCCGCGCCGATCGTCGACCAGCTCTCGCGGGCGCTGCGCACGGTGATGAGCGAGCCGGACATGAAGGAAAGGCTGCAGAAGTTGGGTCTGATGCCCGAGGGCGACACACCCGAACAGTTCGCCGCCTTCCTCCAGGAACAGGTCGTTGCGTGGCGCGATGCCGTCGCGCTGGCCAAGATTCCGACCGACGGCTGACCCGATCGGCGGTTCGCCGTGTGCAGGCTGGCGCGGCGGACCTCGTCTCGATCGGGTGTTCGGAGTTCGGTTGTCGGAACAAGGAGGGGCTGTCATGCACGAGAGTCGTCGTCAATGGATGCGTGACATCGGTGTGGGGGCCGCGGCGATGCTGGCGGCGCCGTGGTGGGCGCCGCCCGCGTCGGCGGTGCTGCAACCGGTCGCGACCAAGCGGATCATGGCCAGCGGAGAACTGATTCCGACGGTCGGGGTCGGAACGGCGCGGCGATATGCGGGCGCCAGCGGCGAGCAGCAGCTCGCGCCGCTGCGCGAAGCGCTGCGGGTCTTCGTTCGAGAAGGCGGCAAGGTCGTCGATACCGCGTCGTCGTATGGCGATGCCGAATCGGTGCTCGGTCTGCTGATCGAGCAGACGGGATTGCGCGATTCGCTGTTCCTGGCGACCAAGGTCTCGGCGAGCGGCCGCCAGGAGGGCATCGCGCAGATCGAGCAGTCGTTCAAGAACCTGCGCACCGATCGCCTCGACCTGATCGCCGTGCACAATCTGCGCGACGTGGCGACGCAGTTGCAGGTGCTGCGCGAGTTCAAGGGCAAGGGGCTGGTCCGCTACATCGGCTTGACGACGTCGTCGACGTCGCAGCACGAGGAGATGGTGCGCCTGATCCGCAGCGAATCGATCGACTTCGTGCAGGTCGACTATGCGATCGACCATCGCGAAGCCGAGAAGAACGTGTTGCGCGCGGCCGTCGAACAGAACGTGGCGGTGATGGTCAACCTGCCGTTCGGGCGCGGCCGGGTGTTCGAGGCGGTGCGCGACAGGCCGCTGCCCGAGTGGGCGGCCGAGCTCGACATCCGGAGCTGGGCGCAGTTCTTCCTGAAGTACCTGATCTCGCACAAGGCCGTCACCTGCGTGATCCCGGGGACGGCGACGGCCGCGCACGCGCTCGACAACACCGGTGCGATGCGCGGACGGCTGCCGGATCCGTTCCAGCGCGAGCAGATGGCCGCGCTGATCGCGCGGCTGTGACCCGCGATCCGCCGACTATTCGTGTGAGCGCACGGGCAATCACGTACCATGTCCGCCAGCATCGTGCCCGTCCGGGGCGCGACTCGTCGGGGTGGGGATCGGGTGACCGTGATGCGGATTCTGTACGTCGAAGACCAGGATTACCTGCGCGAGACGATCGGCCTGCTGCTCGAGGAACCGGACCGCGAAATCGTTTCGGTCGATAGCGCCGAGTCGGCGTTGCTGGCCTTGCAGGCATCGCGAGAAAACCGCTTCGACCTGCTGATCACCGACGTGAGCCTGCCCGGCGTGTCGGGTATCGAACTGGCCCGTCGGGCTCGGCAGCAGTTGCCGCGGTTATGGGTCGTGCTGATGTCCGGCTATACGTTCGCCGACCAGCTCGGCGAGTTCGGCGAGCGCTGCGCGGCCTTGTCCAAGCCCTTCGATGCCGAGCAGCTCGACGCGTTGATCGAGCGGATCCGGACCGAACTGGAAGCTTGAGCGGGCGAGCGCGCGGGCGTCGCCCGTATCAGGCCTGCTCGAAACGCGGCAGCATCCGGCCGGCCAGCGCATCGAAACGGCAGACGACGGTATCGCCGATCCTTAGTTCGGCGTCGCCGTGCGCCATCACGCGAATGCCTTCGTCGAGGTCGACGAGCACGATCCTGTAGGGCGCCAATGCGGCGAACGCCTCGGACGGCGCGCGCTGCACGAGCGTCGTCGCGTAGACGACGCCGCGTCCGCCGCTCGCGTGCGTGGTCGGGCCGGCTTCGCCGCAGCGCGGACAGAAACCCCGCCGGAAATACCAGCGGTGGTCGCAGGCCGCGCACTGCTGATACGCGAGCCCTGCCCCGCCGCAGGTCCAGTCGGCGATCGCGTCGGCCGGTTCGACGGGTTCGATGGGATCGACGGGGTCGACACGGTCGATCGGGGCGCTCATGCGTCGACGGCCTCCATGACGAGACTGACGTGCGACGACAGCACGCCGCCGTCGCCGTGCAGCAGCGCGACGCCGGCCTTGCGGACCTGGCGGTCCGCGGCGCGGCCGGTCATCTGCAGATGGGTCTCGACCAGATGGGCCATCGCGCCGGCGACGCCGCAGTGGCCGTACGACAGCAGACCGCCATGCAGGTTCAGCGGCATCGCGCCGTCGCGGCCGAAGTGGCCGTCGGCGGCCCAGGTGCCGGATCGGCCGCGCGGCGCCAGGCCCAGCTCTTCGAGCAGGATCGCCAGCGTGATCGTGAAGCTGTCGTAGACGGCGGCCAGTTCGACATCGGCCATCGTTCGCCGCGCGCGTTCGAGCGCCCTGCCCGCGCAGCGATCGGCGCCGAAGCGCGTCAGCGACGGCATCGCGCTGACGTGCTGGGCATTGTGGTGCTGCGTCGCGGCGGCCAGCCGCACCGGATGCGGGCCGATCGGTTCGCGCGAGACGACGACCGCGCAGCCGCCGTCGGAGACCGGGCAGCAATCGAGCATCTTCAACGGCGCGGCGATCGTGCGCGACGCCAGTACCTGGTCGACGGTGATCGGCTCGCGGAACTGCGCGCCCGGATGCCGTGCCGCGTGCGCGCGCATCAGCACGGCCAGTTGCGCGAAGTCGGCTTCGGTGTTGCCGTGTTCGTGCATGTAGCGCGACGCGACCAGTCCGTAATAAGCGGGAATCGTCGGTCCGAGCGGAACTTCATAAGTGGCGTGCCCGGCTTGCGCCAGCGTCCGGATCGACGCGTCGCGGCTCTGGCCCGTCATCCGGTTTTCTCCACCGACGACGAGCACCCGCCGCGCGACGCCCGCCTCGACCAGTTCGTGCGCGAGCATGACCATGCCGAAGCCGGTGGCGCCGCCCATCTGGATCGCGTGGGCATAAGCGGGCTGCACGCCGAAATGCTCGGCGAACAGCGTCGCCAGCATGATGTGCGGCAGCACCGTCGAATAACCGCAGACGAGCCCGTCGATGTCGGCGCGCGCCAGCGCGGCGTCGGCCAGCGCGTCGGCGGCAGCGCGGCTCATCAGGTCGAGCGTGTCCTGGCCGTCGAGCCGGCCGTACGGTGTCAATCCGACACCGCAGACATAGCTCATGCGCGCTTGCGGGGCCGTGCCGGCGGCCACATCGAGAACGTGAACGGCGCACCGGGAATCGAGCTGGCGACGGCGGCCTTGACCGGCTCGTTGCGCCCGTTGCGGCGGATGACGCGCGACGCGATGCCCAGGCCGGTACCGAACGGGTTCGCCTTGGCGGCGCCGGCCTTCGAAGCGCCCGACGCGGCCGGCGACGACGCCGATCCGCGTCCCTTGGCGGCGCGCGGCGGCGCGATCGCCGACGGATCGAGCATCGCGCCGATGTCGGTGGTCTGTCCCGGGCCGTGCGCCTGCGGCGTCGACAGCGCGGTCGCGGCTTCCCTGAGCGCCGGCACCAGCAGGTCCAGGCGCGACGTCAGCCGCTCGCTGAGCGCGGCCAGGCTGATCGCGGCGACCGGTGCGCCGTTGGGACCAAGGATCGGCACCGCGATGCCGCCCATCTTGTCGACGATGATGTCGAGCATCTGCGTGTGGCCGCGCTGGCGGGCCGCGACCAGTTCCTTCTCGATGATCGCGCGCGTCAGTTTCGGGTAGCGTGCCTCGATGTCGGCGGCGGTCAGGTCCAGGATCGCCGCGGCTTCGTCCTCGGGCAGCCAGGCCAGCAGCGCCATCGAACCGGCCCCCACGCCCAGCGGCCGGCGGGTACCGATGTCCAGGTAGTTGGCACGGATCGGGTAGCTGCCGAACTCGCGGTCCAGGCAGATCGACTCGATGCCGCTGCGCGTGGACAGGATGATCGAGTCGCCGGAGACGGCGGCCAGCTTGACCAGCCACGGCCGCGCGCGGTCGCGCACGTGGTCGCGGCCCTGCATCGCGATGCCCAACGCGAGCGCGTCGTCGCCGAGCGAGAAACGCTTGGTGTCGGGATCACGCCGCACGAAGCCTTCTTCACCGAGAGCGGCCAGCAGGCGCAGCGCCGTGGCCTTGTTGAGGTCGGCCGCCAGGCAGACGTCGGTCAGCCGCAGCGGCTGCGGCGTCGACAGCACGCGCAGGATGCGACACAGCTTTTGGACGGAGTTGCTATCAGATTGACGGGACATCTTGATCCTGGGTGATGAAAGAGTGCTGTGAAGCGGACGAGTCCCCTGTCGCGTCTTCCTCCGTTCCGGTCGGGCACCGATCGAAAGGAGGGAATCTGTTTTATGAAACCTGGAGAGCGGCGCTTTTGAAACTTCGCCGCCCCGCTTGAAGCGGGCCCCATCGTTTCATTTCCCTAGGGGAATTGTCAAGATATGGCAATTTTGGACGGCCCGGATGGTCATGTGCCGCGACGATCCGGGGATGGTGGTTCATGAAGCGAAACATCTTTGACGCGACGAATGGAACTTTCCGGCGCGCCGATTCCGGTCACGCGCCACGGAACGCCGGCGCGCGTTTTTCGACGAAGGCACGAGAAGCCTCGCGGTGGTCGTCGGTCTGGCTGCAGCGCGAGTGGTGCAGCGCTTCGGCATCGAAGACGGCCTCCAGGCTCGCGTGTTCGGCCAGGTTGATGTTCTTCTTGATGTAGCCGAGGGTGATCGTCGGGCCGCTTGCCAGCTCGCGCGCGAAGGCCGCCGATTCGGCTTCGATCCGATCGCCGGGGATCACGCGGGTGACGAGACCGGCCTCGAACGCCTGCTGGCCGGTCAACAGCGGGGACAGCAGGTACAGCTCGCGCGCTTTGGCGCTGCCGACGAGCTGCGTCAGGAAGAAGCTGCCGCCGAAATCGCCGGACAGGCCGACCTTGGCGAACGCGGTCGTGATCTTGGCGTCGGGCGTCGCGAGCCGGAAATCGCAAGCCAGCGCCAGCGACAGTCCGGCGCCGGCCGCGGCGCCCTGGATGACGGCGATCGTCGGCTTGGGCATCTGGTGCAGCAGTCGGGCCGATTCCATCCGTTCGCGCAGGCTGCGCACCCGCTCTTCGAGGGTGGCGTCGAAGGCGCCATCGGCCATCGCCTTGACGTCGCCGCCGGCGCTGAACGCCTGGCCCGCACCGGTCAGCACGATCGCGCGCACCTCGCGGTCGGTCGCCGCGCGCTGCAGCGCATCGTGCAGCCGACTGAGCAACGCCGGATTCAGCGCGTTGCGGCGCTCGGGGCGGTTCATCGTCAGCGTCAGCACACCGGCATCGATCCGCTCGATCAGTACGGAATCGTCGGTCGCGGCGGAGCCGGCGGGGGATGGGGGGGCATTCATCGGGGTCTCCTCATTTTCAAATATTATATAAAATATGAGAAAAGAGGGGACGACTCCATCGTGCTCAGATCAGGCCTGACCGCCTTCGCCGATGAACTGTCGGATACCGCGCTGACGCGCGACAGTCTGGCGTCACAGGCGTACGCGCGCATCCGGCGCGGACTGATGAACGGGCGCTACCAGCCCGGGCAGAAGATGATCCTGCGTACGCTGACCGACGAGCTGGGTATCAGCCCGACGCCGATCCGCGAGGCATTGGCGCGGCTGGTGTCCGAACAGGCGTTGCTGCAGCCCGATCGCCGTTCGGTGCGCGTGCCGGACTTCGATCTGGAGCGGTTTCGCGAGGTGCGCGCGTTACGGCTGGAGCTCGAAGCGCTCGGCGCCCGCACCGCGGCGCAGCGTGCCGGCGCGGACGAACTCGATGCACTCGAACTGGTGCACCGCCGCCTGGCCGCGGCCAAGATCGACGGCGATTTCGCGCGCGCGCTCGAAATGAACGAGCGCTTCCACCTGGGCTTGTGCGCGCTGGCGCGGATGCCGGTGCTGATGCGGATCGTCGAGGGCCTTTGGCTGCAATGCGGTCCGCTGATGAACGTCGTCAAGTTCCTGCCGGTGATCGCGCCCGACGCGCATCCGCACCTGATCGTGTTGCGCGGCCTGCGCGCGCGCGATGGCGACATGGCTGCGCGCGGCATCCAGCAGGACATCGGCTTGTTGGACGACCAAGTGATCGAACGATTGATGAGCCGCTTGAAGGCGGTCGAGCCGGGGCAGGGCGAGGGTTCGCCGCAACAACAGTCCGGGAGTCCGAGCCTGGGGTCCGTCGGGCCGTCCTTGAATGGACCGGGGCGCGTGCGCTCCGCTTGAGGACGGGTTGTTCGACAAATCGTGATCGACAACAGGTTTGCTGGTTTGTTGACGCGCAAATAGCGCACCCAATGGGTGCTATTTCGCTGGGCAACCACCCGCCGGGTTGTCCGACAACCGGGTATCCGCTTCGATCCGCCTTGATAACGTCATGTTGTCGGATGAATTCGATGCCGCTCGATCACCCCTGTGGGGGTTAATCCGTTCATATACCCCGCAAGGTAAATATTCTAACTATCCCCCATAGGGGTTCCAGAGCGATTGACTAGTCGGATGCGTAGTGCCGTTCTACCCTATGAGGTATATTCTCTGAATATCCCTTAGAGGGTTTCGGGAGCTCGTTGATGACGGTCTTTTCGACGCCGACCGCCAAGGAGTTGGGCGATTTGATCCGCGGTCTGCGCAAACAGCGCGGATGGACACAATCCCAGCTCGCGGAACAGGCTGACCTGTTGCCGAAGACGATCTCCGCGATCGAATCCGGAACCGGGCGCGTCCTGCTGATCAATGTCATGCACTGCCTGTCGGCGCTCGACGTCGACGTCCGGATCGAGTCTCGTCACGACGCGGAGGGTGATCAGAGCGGGTTGCGTCAGCGTCAAGCCGCGTCGCGTGAAGTCGGGCCGAGCCAGACCGAGATGGAGCAAACGAACGCCAAGGCATCGAGAGAAGACTGGTGATCCATGGGGCGACGTAGCAGAACGGCCGAACTGTCGTTGTGGATGAACGGTTTGCACGTCGGCGAATGGAAGGTCGACAGTTCGGGCCGCCATACGCTCACTTATGACGAGGCGTGGATTGCCAGCGAGCAGGGCAGGCCGATCTCGTTGTCGATGCCGTTGCGGCCTGCCGCGCCCTATGGCGGCGATACCGTGCGCCATTACTTCGAGAATCTGCTGCCGGATAACCGCGTGATCCGTGAACGGTTGCAGGCGCGGTATGGAGCGCCCTCGACGCGAGCCCAGGACCTGCTGGCCGAGATCGGCCGGGACTGCGTGGGCGCGCTGACCTTGCTGCCTCCTGGCCGAAGGCCCGAGGGGTTCGACCGGATCGATGCCGAACCGCTGGACGATCGGCAGGTCGAGCGCGTGCTCGATGACGTGACCACCGCCGGCCGGCATGTCGATCCCGAGGATTTCCGGATCTCGATCGCGGGTGTGCAGGAGAAGACCGCATTGCTGGGTCGGGATGGACGCTGGTGGCGCCCGATCGGCGCCACGCCGACCACGCACGTCTTCAAGCTGCCGATGGGCATCGCACCATCGGGCATCGATCTGTCGACCAGTGTCGAAAACGAGTGGCTGTGCGCGCGGATCCTGGCTGCGTATGGCGTACCGGTTGCATTGGGGGACATCGGCGTATTCGGCCATCGTAAGGCGCTGATCGTGCCGCGGTTCGATCGACGGCCTTCCGCTGACGGAACCTGGCTGCTACGTTTGCCTCAGGAAGATTTCGCGCAGGTATTCGGTGTGGGACCGGACGCGAAGTACGAGGCCGAAGGTGGGCCGGGTATCGCGGCCATCCTCGAGCGTTTGAGGGGGTCGACGGTCGCGGCCGAGGATCGAGCCGACTTCTTTCGCACGCAGGTGCTGTTCTGGATGCTGGCCGCGATCGATGGCCACGCCAAGAACTTCAGCGTGTTCATCGAGCCGAGGGGGCGCTTCCGGTTGACGCCCCGGTACGACGTCCTGTCGGCGTATCCGGTGATAGGGCGACGCGCGAGCCAGTTGTCGCCGGCCAAGATCAAGATGGCGATGGCCGTCTGGGGCCGGAACCGGCACTATCGATGGGCCGAGATACGCCGATCGCATTTCGAGGCGACCGCGGCCGATTGCGGGCTCGGTTCGTGGGCGGAGTCGTTGATCGACGAACTCGTCATGCGTACGCCGGCCGTGATCGACGCCGTCACCGCCCGGTTGCCCGGTGATTTTCCGACGGCGGTCAGCGGGCCGATCCTGGAGGGGTTGGCCGACGCGGCCCGGAGGTTGGGCGGCGGCCAAGACCCGGCGTGATCGGCTCCTGGTGCTGCTGAGAGGCCTTCGTCAGCGGGCCCTTGGCGTTGTCGGCGGGTAGGTACCCTCAGCCGGCGGGTTTGGCCGCCATGCCGGCCTGGCGCGCGGCCTTTTCACGCTCGACGCGTTCAGTGACGTCGCGGGCGATCGCGACCGAGCCGCAGGGTGCGCCATCGTCGCCGCGCACCAGTGCGAAGCTCATCTCCACGTACAGCTTGCGGCCATCCCGATGCTGGCCGCGCGTCAGCGTCGGCTTGCCGTTCAGGCGAAGCTGGCCGCGTCCCATCGCGGCGTCCCAGCCGCGCCAGTGCGCATCGCGCAGCGGGGGAGGAATGATCAGGTCCAGGCTTTGGCCGATCGCCTCGGCGGCGGGGAACCCGAAAATGGCGGTGGCGGCGGCGTTCCAGCGGTCGATCATGCCTTCACGGTTGGCGAAGATGATGGCGTCGGCCGCCTGTTCGACGATGTCGTCGGCGAGCATGGTGAAATCTCCAAGTCGAGTGCGTGTCGCAGTGTCTTGCTGCCCTGCGATCAAAAGATCCATCTTGGATCCATCTTATGGAATAGGGCATCGGGTGCCCTTCGGTCAAGTCGCGAAGCGATGGATCGGTACCTGCCGCTCACGGCGGCGCGGCGTCGCTTCGCGACACCGGCATGCGGTTCGTCGCATCGGGGCGGCTGTCGGCGCGATGCGCGGCCACACTGCTCCCATCGAAAACGTCGATCGGAGAAGCGGTCATGCTCGCTCACATTCCTGCCTGGGTTTTTGCCGTGTTCGCGCTGCTGGTGGTGCTGGGCTGGCGTCATCGGCGCGCGCGCTGGGTCGATCCGCGCGTGCTCGGCATCGTGGCGGCGGTGTTGTCCGTCTATTCGGCGACCGGCGTCGCGTCGGCGTTCGGCGGGCACCTCGGATCGCTGTGCGCTTGGGGGGCGGGCCTGGCCGTGGCCGCGTGGGCGGCTTCGCGGGCTCGCGCGCTGCGCGATCTCGACTGGGATCCGGCGACGCGCCGGGTGCACGTGCCCGGAAGCTGGTTGCCGATGATGGTGATGCTGGGCATCTTCGGCCTGAAGTTCGTGCTGGGCGCGGCGGCCGGGCAGGGGACGCCGGTGCCGGCCGGTTCGTCGGCGGCTTTCGCGATCGCCGGCGGGCTGGGGGTGTTCGGCGGCGTGTTCGTCGGCCGTGCCTGGGCCTTGCATCGCGCCGCGCGGCGGGCCCGCGCCGCGTCGGCATCCGCCCGTCCGTCGGACTTGTCGCAATCGCTCTCGGCGATCACACTGGCACGAGCATCCGAAAGCTCGCGGTGATCGCACCCGCAGCGCTAACGGTGGTGCCGGACACCGGCTGGTCGGATCCTGCGGAGAGGCCCTGGCATGCATTGGCTCGGCGAGGTGTTGGTTATCATCATCCAGGTGATCGTCCACGGCCTGTTCGGCCGTTATGCGTGGCCGTGGTGGACGCTGGCGACCCTGTTCGCTGTCGCGGCCGTGTGGTGGACGAGTTGGCCGTTGGCCGTCGCGGCGGCGATCGTCAGCGGCATGCGGCTGGTGCTCGCATGGCTCGAAGCGCAGGCACGCGTGGCGCTGGTCGATAGGCCGCGCCCCGATCGATGAGGTGCTTACCGATGTCCCGCTGTGATGCTTCGGATTCCCCGTCCGCGTCCTGTTCGTTGTCCTCCCGTTCGGCTGCCCCATCGCCTTCGCGCGATGCCTCGGCCGATCCGCTGAACGCGCTGTCGGTTTGCCATCGCCATCTCGCGCAAGAAGCGCGGGCCTTGGGCGAGTTGGCCCGGCGCATCATCCCGGCGGTCGAGCGCGGGGGGGCCGTCGACGATGCGATGCGAGCCGACGCTGAGTCGGTACTGCTCTGCTTCGACACGCTGGCGCCCGACCTCTATGCCGACGAAGAGGCTGACCTGTTTCCCGCACTGATCGAATCGATGGCCGGGTCGGATCCGGTATGCCTGCGCGAGATGACAACGGGACTGACGGCCGAACATCGCGAACTGGACATCGGCTGGCATCGGCTGCGTGAGCCCTTGGCCGAGATCGCTGCCGGCCGCATGCCCGCGCATGCGCCGGATGAAGCGGTTGTGGCGCAGTGGCTGGCGTTGTGCGATCGCCATCTGGCGCGTGAGGATGAAGAACTGCTGCCGATGGCGGCGCGCCTGATCGACGACGCGACGCTGGCGCGGATCGGCCGATCGATGCGGGATCGGCTGCGCGACCGCGCGGCGGACGAGGTCCGTTCCACTGGCCGATGACCCGTCCATCGATCGCCGATTCCGGCTACACGGCGCTGGCCGACCAGTACGCCGCCCTCGTCGAGACCAAGCCGCACAACGCGTTGTATGACCGCCCGGCCGTCCAGGCGTTGATCGGCGACGTGACGGCGCAGCGCGTGCTTGATGCGGGCTGCGGTACGGGCGTCTATAGCGAATGGCTGCTCGATCGCGGCGCCGCGTCCGTGGTAGGCGTGGATGCGAACGAACGGATGCTCGAACATGCGCGGATGCGATTCGCCGGCCGGCCTGAACTGGCCTCGCGCATCACGCTGCATCGGGCCAACCTCGAAGAGCCGTTGTCGTTCATCGAATCGGCCAGCATCGATGGCATCGTCAGTCCGCTG
This sequence comes from Burkholderiaceae bacterium, assembly GCA_047601745.1. Classification (GTDB taxonomy): domain Bacteria; phylum Pseudomonadota; class Gammaproteobacteria; order Burkholderiales; family Burkholderiaceae_E; genus JAKPAM01. The sequence continues at coordinate 1,376,386 of JASGIS010000001.1, forward strand.
GTGCTCGCTTATTGCGAGGACTGGCAGCGCGTCTTCGGCGAGTTCCACCGGGTGTTGGTGCCGGGTGGCTGGCTGGTGTTCTCCACCGAGCATCCGTTCTTCGTGTTCCGCTACCACCGGATTCGCCGCTACCGTGAGCGGCGGCGTGTGGAGTCGGTCTGGAAGGGGTTTGGCGCCGGGCCGGTGACGATGCGCAGTTTCTATCGGAGCTTGGGCGAGATGACGCACTCGCTGACGTCATCGGGTTTCGTCATCGAGGCGATCGAGGAGACGCCGCCGACGCGGGCGTTCGCGCAGGCCGATCCGAATCATTATCGTGAGGCTTGCGCGTTTCCGATGTTTATTTTCTTTCGGGCTCGGAGGCCTGTCGGACACACAGGCTAGGTTCATCCCTCGCCCTGGGATTTCCGGAGTTTGTTCGCTGCCGCTCGTGCCGTCGGATTGGGCGTAGGCTCTCCGATCTTCCGGAGTGTGTTGTGATCCGTATGATGGAACGGCTCCGCCTGACCTGGGATGATCAACACCGTGTCCTGTTCGTAGGACCACGTTCCATCGGCATTGATCGAAACCGTGATGACGTAGCTTTCTGTCTTGAACGCGTACTCCAAAAACGGATTCGACACGATCCCGTTCGTTTCGGACCCGCGGACAGCCTCGAGGCGAAACACTTTCGCATCGGCCTCGGCATGGCCGATGGCCATCGCGGCCTGTCCGCGCGGTATCGAAAGCGTCTGGATCACGGTGCCCGTCGCCGGCTCCCATAGCCAGTAACCCACCTGATCGTGAAATGTCTCGACGTCATCAGGCTTGACGATTCGCGTGTGATACCGCAGTCCATAGAACAGTTGCGGCCCATTGGTCTGCGCATCGATCGGCTGCAACTCCATGTGTTCGATGAAAGCCTGCTTTTCGGGGCCGTCGGGTTTCGGGTTGACGTCGAGGCCGCGCGTGCCCTCCCATATGCCTGCCATGCCGCTGAGCGGCCCCAGATTGGCGAGCGTATCGACTTCCGGCTCGGGCTCCGTGTAGATGTCTTTGGGGAAGTTTTCCATGGTTGATCCCAGTAGGCCTCTCTTAAGAAACTACCCCGGCCGTCCTGGGTTCCGTAGGCCTGAGTTCGAAGCCCATTTCGGGGCCCGTTTGGTCAGATTCTGCACTACCCGCTGACGATGCAGCCGCTCATATTCATGCTGCCCGGCTTCGACGAAGGCCTGACCCTTGGTCAGCATGAAGTACACCAGCCGCGCCAGCTTGTGCGCGCTGGCGGTGATGGCCTTGGGCTTGTCCATACGTGAGCACAGTCGACGGTGATGCGCGCCCAGTGCGGTTTGACTCTTGCGCAGCGCCTGGGCGGCCATGCGCAAAGCCTGGGCGGCGCGGTTGGCGCATGGCTTGGTGGCACCGCTGAGCACCTTGCCGCCAGAGATCTTTGCTCCCGGACACAGCCCCAGCCACGAGGTGAAGTGCTTGACGCTGGCAAAGCGTGCCAGATCCACGCCAATCATCGCTGATGATCTTCAATGCCGTGCTGGTATCGATGCCCGGAATGCGCGTCAGGTCCACGCCGCTAGCCTCGAACAAACAGGCTCGCGCATCAAAGCCCACCGAGTTCTTGGCTGGAGTGCTGCGCTTGGGAGCCCCCAGCCCCTGCCCGGGCAATTCATGGCCTTTCAGGTTGGTCAGCAAGTGTTGCAGCTTGCCGTCGCACTCGCTGATCTGCACGGCATACGCATCAATCAAGGTCAGTGCCTGCTTCAGGGCAAACAGGTGCTCGTCGCGCCAGCTCCCCTGTAACGCAGCGGCCACTTCGGCTTGATCTGCCTTGATGCGCCGGTCACGTAGCCGAGCCAGGGTGGCGGCATCACGTTCACCTGCCACGATCGCACGAATGATGGCCTGCCCTGTCACCCCCATGATGCCCGAGATGACATGATGCAATTGCACATTCATTTGGGTCATGGCCTTTTGCAAATGCTGAACGTGGCGCGCCTGATAGGACAGCAGCATGTCACGGTGGCGCCAGACGGCACGCAGCGCGCAGACCTCCTCGGCAGGCCGAAAGCCACCGCGCAGCAGGCCATAACTCATCAGTTGTTGTAGCCACTGGCAGTCCATCACGTCGCTTTTGCGCCCGGGCACGCTCCTGACATGGCGTGCGTTGACCAGGTGAACCTCAAACCCGGCGGCATCAAGCATCTCGAACAAGGGTATCCAGTACACCCCGGTTGACTCCATCGCTACCGCCGTGATCTGGCAACTGCGCAACCACTGAACCAGACGATCGAGACCGTCGGTGAAGGCGCTAAACTCCCGCACCGGTTTGGCATCGCGCTCGGCCGGCACGGCCACGAAATGGCTGCTCGCACCGATGTCTATGCCACAGGCGTTGGGATAAGCGATGCTCAAGCTCGTCGCTTTGGCCGGCTTGCGCATCGATTTGGTCTTGGATGCGGGGGAAGCCCCAGTTGATTGGCTGACTGTCTTCGGCACGACGCTCTCCTTCATGACAAGGTTCCAATGGTGCATGCCACGCGGGATAAAACGTCTTGAATGCTCAGTCTCTTAAACGGGATGGTCAAAGCAAGTCTTACGGCTGCCCTGAGCCTCACCAATGTCGAAGACGCAACCCGACCACGCTAACGTACGGGCCCGAAAGGCACCAATGGCATACCGGTCATGTGTGGCACGCATCGCGACGGTACTCCATCTGCGGGAAACCAGTTTCTTCGGCTCGGAGTCCGGGCGCGGCCGGGTGGATCGCTAACTCCGGAGGTGAGCGGCGTTTGACGCAGACGGCGGTTTGCGGCAGCAAACCGACGGCTGGGTCAAACGTCCGTTCGACCGCCCAGTTAGGCATCAGTACGCGACTACGGTGTGAATCGGCATCTTGGAATCGAGGAAACGGCTAGTTGCGCAAGAGCTATGCATCCTTCGCGCGCGACAAACTCCGTAGCCTCGGCCTCTACTGGCAGCATGCATAGGACGTCGAGTGGTAACTCATTCGCTGCAACTTGTAGCTCGGCCTTCAGCCGAGACAGGGGCTCTCCGGAGGGGCCAACAATCAAGATGTCAAAGTCGTTGCCCACGCCGAACAGTGATGAGCCGAACATATAGGACTCGAAATCTCGCAGGGACCCGCAGTATCGTAGGAGGTATCTGGCAACTTCGCAGGCGGCCATCAACGGCGCTGAAGCAGTTCTCGTAACTCTTCCCATTTCATAACCTCGCATCCGAGGCTCCGCCCGGCCTCAATTGCATTGGCGGTAGGGTGGCCGTTGGGATTGATGTTCCAGGCAACATCAATGGGGCCGAACCGATCCCAGAAGGTGCGGATGGCATCGGCTGTTGGCTCGTACTCCATAATCATGCCTACCCGTACAGAGCGTCCGTTGGCAAGCGTCATAGTAAAGACACGATCAAACTCCCTCTTTAGGTCCGAAACGGATCTGATTTGCCTAATCAGCCGATAAGAAAAGAAGTAGTCCTTATGCGCAGCGGTCTTGATGTCACCCGTCTGAATGGCGGACCCGAGGGTGCCAGCGCTTCCCCAGCCGATGCTCCTGCTTTCCAGATATTGGATCGCTCCGCCTTCCCAAGCGCACTCCTTTCTGTATCCACAGAGGAAATCCACAGCCGGATAATTTGAATGATACTGCGTGGCTATTTCTGTGTTGATCAGTTGCGCCGCCGAGATCACCGCGAGCACCTCGGGGCGGTTCGGCATCGTAATCTTGATGGCGTCATCGCTGATCTGCTGCGCCGATGCCGCGCCGTGGTTTTTGCGAATATTCTCAAGCGCATAGTTTACTTGCCAGCTCACTTGAAGATTCCATCCATTTCGGCGGGATAGCGGATAGCGGTACCGGCGGCGCCGCAAATATGGCGCTCTGCGAGGCCGCGAACATGTTCTTGGTACTGAGCAAATATCTGTTGCTCAACGGCTGTCATGTGGTGCAAGTTTGCCTTGGCTATGGCTTGTATGCGGAAGTGATTGGGAAGAATGACGCCCCGCATTCTTTGCTCCCACGTCTTTGCAGCTTCGGATTCCGGGTTGTAATCGAAGCGCAAGCCATCGGACGGAGCGAATTCATTCCATACGGCCTTGTTCTCTGCCATGGCCGCGACTACAGCTTGCCTAACTCGGCCACGCTCCTCGTAAGCGCGAATTCCTTGCTCGTGAGCCAGAGCGGCGAGATGGTTGTTCTTCCAACCCAACAAAGTGCCTCTGCTGTAGCCGTTGGGGTCTTTATCGACAATCGTGTGGCAGGTCGGGCATAACAAGATGAGGTTCTCGAACGAGTCGGTCTGAAAAGCGCCGACAGGTCTCTCACTATGGCGTGGGCCTGCGTCTCCAAGCGGAATCACATGCGCCATTTCGGCTATGTGCTTATTGCCGCCCATTTCGGCCGGGAATAGAGGGCGAAGGCACTCCGGCCGCTGACAGCGACCTGCAGCATCTGAGAACAGTCGGAGCTTTGTTTCGGTCGAGATGCGTTTTCGATCTGCCATGGTTGCGCGTAGAACGAGGCAATGCTTGCCGGAGTATCCGGTGCCGTGTCCCTGACGCCTAACTCCGGAGCTGAGCGGCCGGAGGCAGGCCGCCAGCTTTCGCGGCGACCGTCAACCCGGTCCGTCCCAGTGACTTGTTAAGCGCAGTCACTCTCGAAGCCGCCAAGCTTGCGAAAGCTACGTTGACTCTTAACAGCGCGCTCCTCGCATTTCGCTAACGCCCGCTGCTGTCGGCCGCCACCCACGAGCCGCTACAGGTCTACAGTCCATGTTTTTCCGAGAGAACTCTCGAACCCGTTAGTATGGACAATTTGCGTGAAACCAAGAGGTGCTGCTTGGCGGCCTATCTTAATCTCATTCTGGAACTTATAGAAAAGTGGCTGGGACATAAGTGCATAGGATATGCGTAACCGTCTCTTGTCCTTGCCGGTGGCACTGACCTGAGCGTCCATGCCGCTCTTGACGAATACTTCCTCCAAAGATGATGCGTAAAGCATGCGGGCTTGTTGCTCTACCTGCAGGAGAAGTCTAGCGGCTCTTCGACCAAGGGCCTTTTGGTCACTCTCCTTCGAGTCAGCGTAGGTGCCTTTAATGAGCGCAAGACGAATAATGTCTGTGCTAGCCTGTTTTACCTGATCTGCTGATGCGTAGTACTTTTTGAGCCGTTCGGTGTTGTCTTTGAGCCGCCGCTCAATCTCGGTGACGGTTTTTGTCTGCTCCGCCAATACTTTTGCCGCCTGCTCAGCTCTTTGGGCCTCAGCTAGCCTATCTGCATAGAGCTTGACTTTTGATCGATATTCTTGATTTTCAGGGCTCAGGCTCGCCAGCCGTTGGTAAGCGACTAAATGTCGTTCGTTGTCGGAAGCTGAAATTGTCTTAATTTCCATCAATAGCCTTGCCGTCTGATCTGCCTTTTGAGCTTCGGCAAGCCTTTGCTTTGCAAGCGCGCTTAGGTCCGACAGCTCTGCATTGTTCACGGCGAGATATTTAGACGACTTTTCTATGGCGTCCTGGTACGCCCCATTATCTAGAGCCGTCCGCACTTCCGTCAGAATTTGTGGACCATTGGAGTTGAAATATTCGACCAGCTTCTTTTGTGCAGTTTCAGCCTGAGCGATTCGCTCTTTAGCTTCTTTCGAAGCTATTTGCTCAGCCCTTCTTTGCTCATCTTGCAAGACGAAAACGCCGAATGCTATAAAGAGAGTAATGATTCCGACAGCTCTTGGCTTTACCGCCAGTTCTTTTCCGGTTTTGGAGTGGACCCAGTTCCGAACCGGAGGCAATAGCAGGGCCGAGATTGCTACTAGCGAAAGACCTGCGAGCGGTATGCTGACGGCGAAAAGCAAGCCGATCAACAGCAGAGCGACACCGAACGTCCAGTTCATTGCCTTGTATACGTATCTCATAATGTTCGCTCGCAGGGATCCAGCGCAGGAGGAATAGACGGTCACGAGGATCTCTGCCTCATATTCTCCCCGCAACCCGCCAGAGACCGTACGGTCAGACTCGACGGACTATCGGACGGCCTTTCACTTTCGGACGCGCATCCATGATGCCTAACTCCGGAGCTCAGCGGCGCTTGACGCAGATGGCCGCGTGCGGCAGCACGCGGACAGCTGAGTCAAGTGTCCGTTGCAGCGATAAGTTAGATGCCTCTTAAAGCGGAGAAGCAGCCCAGCTAATCGCGGACATACAGGTCGCCCCTGTCAAATTTGACGTTCAGTTGATACAGAGCCTTGTAGCCCTCAGTAACAATGGCATCGATCTGCCCATCAGCTGAGAGGCCGCACCCGAAGGTGGCTGGAATGTAGCCACCAAAACTATTCTTAGCACGTCCGTCGACGACGATCTCCTTCCACGGAGGGGTATCTCGCTTCTCCAAGTTGGTCACTTCGTCAATACGACTCCCAACAGGGTACGCACTTTGCGGATCTTTGAGAATCGGCCGCCATTGGTCTATACAGGCACCAACCAGTTCGTCGCTAGCCATCTCCTTAGTGGTCTTCCGAACCCTTCCTTTGCCAGAAGTGGTCCTGGTTGTACCGTCCACGGCCAAGTCGCGTGCGGTGGCCTTTGGGGGCCCAATCCGCTCTGACTTCGTGACGCCTACTGGGCAGGGGATATCCTGGAACGTCATCTTGCCTTCCGTCATGCAGCGATACATGTCCGCTTGCGCTGGAAGTGGAAGAGCCACCCAGATTGTCAAGATGAAAAGGAACAGTAGAGTGGATCTTAGAGAGGTACTCATGTGTGCAATGGAAGGCGACCGGATGTGTCGATCGCAGACCATTGCCGAAATTCGCGACAGTACGGGTCGAATTTCGATGATTGGCTGATCAGGCCCGCCGAGTGGTTCCATACAGCCTGTGGCGCTGCCGAGTGCTTCCCAAATCGACAATAGGCATCTAACGATTTAGTCGAGCGGCACTTGAGGCGGCTGTGCGACCGCGGCAGTGGGCGCGCGGATGGGTCAAGTGTCCGATGCAACGACCAGTTAGGCATCAAGCTCTCCACCGGCGGAACTACTCCCTCGCGGAATCAGCCCAAGCTGCTGGGCAAACGAAAGATCGTCAACTAGGCATCATTGCTCTGTTACGAGATAGTTCTGAACCAAGTAGATCGAAATCTCATCAACCACAACCGCTCGCCCGGTCGGAGGCATAGTCCCAAGGAAGCCGGGGTGAGTATCTGTAGAGACGTAGCGCGTTACCACTCGTTTCCCATCCGCAACAACATCAACTACGCGCTCGTGCCAGTCCGGAAATGCTGTTCGGATACGGCCTACCAGCTGCCTCGCGCCATCATGCCCGATGAACTCGGAATGCTCCCATCCACGCGGCATATGAGCTATAAACTTCGGCGAGTAGACCACTGGAATGCGTTCAATCGCGCCGCCATTCCAGAGATCATGCAATTTCATAACTATGTCGATGGGCTTCGTATCAGACATTTGATTCCTAACACCTGAATTAAGCAGCGCCGCGAGACAGCGTCTGCTTGAATGAATTATTAGGCGTCAACATGGACTAGAGTTCCTGCCCGAACATGATCCGATGCCCGTCAATTGTGCAGATACCAAACTCCCTCATGCCCCAAGGCTTGTCCGCGAGCGTTTGAGTAAACTGCGCGCCCGAGACTCGGTACTCCGCAAATAAAGCGGAAGCGTCTGAAACTGTCACATAGCCGTACCATGAGTGATCGCCAAGCTCTGAGGGCGGAATAGCGTCAGTGCATTCGCCAAGCATCAAACGAAAGCTGCCACGAGACAAAAATGTCCAGCCTGGAGCAGTAAAGTCGATGCTCAGGCCGAGAACAGACGTGTAGTAATCCGTGGACTTCGCCAAGTCAAGTACGGCGAGTGTGTATCGAACCTTGGTGAAGTCTGACATACCTGCCTCCGGATTGCGAGCAACGACTTTTGATGCCTAACGTTTGACATAAGCAGCGGCCGCAAGTGGGCAAAGCCCGCTTGCGGATGTCCGCTCGATGGAATACGAAGGGACTTCCCACCTTCTGACCAAGGCGCCGAGGCGCCAAGATTGATGGTGCGAATCGTCAATCTGCAGCCATGCGAAAGGGGAAGCCCCTGAACGAGATTACCCGAGTTGGAGTCGATCTGGCCAAGCGCGTCATCCAGATCCATGCGGTCAATGCGGCCGGCCGCCTGGTCGTCGCAAAGGCGCTGCCCGCTGACAAGTTCGCCGCCTGGTGCGTGCAACTGCCCGCCGGCTGCGTGGTCGCGATGGAGGCTTGCGGTGGCGCGCATCACTGGGCGCGCAAGCTGCGCGGCTATGGCCTGGATGCGCGCCTGGTCGCCGGCCACTTCGTCACGCCCTACCGCATGGCCGGCAAGGGTGGCAAGAACGATGCCAATGATGCTGCCGCCATCTGCGAGGCCGCCGGCCGGCCGCACATGCGCTTCGTCCCGATGAAGACGCCTGCCCAGCAGGCGCTGCTGGCCATCCACCGGCTGCGCGAAGGCTACAAGGAAGACCGCACCGCCTGCATCAACCGCATCCGCGGCCTGCTCACCGAGTTCGGCATCGTCTTCGCGCAAAGCCCCGGGGCGCTGCGCCAGGGTCTGGCCGACGTGCTGGAAGACGCGAGCAACGAGTTGCCGGGGCATCGCACGCCTGGCGCTGCAGGAAGCCCGGCTGCACTGGATCGAGCTGGAGTGCCACATGGCCAGTTGCGACGAGCGCATCACGGCCCACGTGCGCAGCGACGAGCAAGCCAGGATGGCCGCCCAGCTCAGCGGCATCGGCCCCGTGACCGCCTCGGCGCTGGTCGCCACGGTGGGTGACTTCAAGCAGTTCAAGAGCGGAGCGCAGTTCGGCTCGTGGCTGGGCCTGGTGCCCCGGCAGAACTCCAGTGGCGGCAAGACGGTGCTCGGGCGCATCACCAAGCGCGGCGACGACTATCTGCGCACGCTGCTGATCCAGGGCGCGAAGTCGGCCGTCATGACGGCGCACAAACGCACGGACAAGATCTCGCAATGGCTGGTGCAACTGCTGGCCCGCGTGGGCTGGCAGAAGGCGGTGGTGGCGCTGGCCAACAAGAACGCACGCATCGCCTGGGCGCTGCTGGCCAAGGGGCGGGCGTTCGACCCGAACTACGTCTCGGTCAAGCTTGGCGACGTGCCGGCAGTACGCGGCACCGCCTCGGTCTGAAACGCCCACGCCAACATACAAGTTCTTCCCGTAGACATGCGCTCGAAGATGCATCACACAGGTCAGACCGGCAGCAGGCAAGCTCGACTAACCCTGTGCCGAGCCAATGGTGGCGACGGCGGCGAGTGAATGGAGCCCTGCTGAGCGGTTGGTATCTGGGCCCGCACCGACCACGAGTGCAACAAGGCCTCCTGTAGATGTGCAGTCTGTTCTCTGTGGCGCTGCATCGAGTCCGAGCCCATGTCTTGATGGAAAACAGAAAAGGTGAATATCGAAAACAGCCAGCACCGAAATCGTTGACTTACCGGGAAGTCCCTGTAGAGGGGTTAGGCGTCACCATCGAGACCCAGCAGATCCCAGCGGTCTTTGTACTTGTTCTCAGGGTCTCTGAACTGTCGTAGCGGATTGTCGTTGTGTTGCTGGCCTTTGTGGCCCGGTGTTGCCAACCAGTGCTTGTGATTCTCGGCTGAATACGCGGTAACGTCTTGCCGAGAGACGATGTAGTACTCTGGCGCGTCGAGATGGTTTAACCTGAAAAACACGAAAAATAGGTTTGTGGCTTCTCCAGACTCGACTTTCTGATTCAACATCCAAGCCTTGGCTCGTCCTTGGGCACATTTGACCTGACTTCCGACACTTCTAGTGCCATTCAAATTTGATGCCAAGATGTCAATGCCGCGCGTGTTTCGCAAAGTCAGGGAAGCGATGTCGCCTCTGCGGCTGAGTTCCGCCGCGACGAAATACTCGCCAGAAATACCAGACAGAGGGCCTGAAATGCGCGATGTCATGGCAGGGGGTTGTGAGTGTTTTGTGACGCCTAGAGCGTGTTATGAGCTATCGCGTAATCCATTGGCCTCACTGGGAAGCTTTGTTTAGCCCGTTGACGACGTGTTGCTTGCGGGTGCTTGTCATGCAAGGACTTTTCTCGGAGTTCATAACACGCTCTAACGCCGCGCATAACCGACCCACAGCAGGGCGCGGAGCGCCGCTGCTGTGGGTCCTCGTTCATGCGCATGTTAAATGTCGGGCTGACCCCCATCTGGCTCAGTTTTTTCGGAGCGTTTTTCGACCCAAGATCGCCAAGCGCGATATAGAAAAACCAAACTAAATGCCACTAGCACGATGTGCATCCAAGCTTGGAGAAACACGGGCTCGAGATAGTACCAGGCTGTCTTGTTGATCTCGTCGGCGGTGTTCATGCAGTGGCTAATAGGCTGCGCTGCTGGCCGAATCGAACACAACAGCTCCCAGTGGGGTCTTTGATCGCAGGTGCCGACGGGCGCGAGCACGAGGAAGAACTGTGCGAGGAGGAACAGCGCGCTTATTCCGAACAAGATGGTGAGGCCGCGCACGATATTAGTCTCGCTCCTGTACCACTCTTGATGATGGCTCGATCGCCGCGCTGAGTTCAGCAGGAGCCAGGTCATAGCGGCAAAGTAGTACGGCGAAACGAGAATTATGGTGATGGCGTCGAAGCTGATAGGCAGCTCGGTGCCCAGGATCTTGGACAGTCGAAATTGAGGAGCACGAGTAATAACGCAGCCAATCAGAGCCGGAACTAGTGCAATCAACAAACCTCGCGAGAAGCCATCTTGCCAATATGGGTAGAGCAACCCCTGTTTGTCCTGCGTACTTGGCCTTTCTGCCTTTTGTCTCTCTGCCATATTTGCCTCTCAATCGTGGTTCGGAAGAGTGGGGCTACTCCTTCGGGGTGGTACAGTAGGGATGAATCTCCTTCTCCGCAGCCTCCTTGAGCTTACGGTTTGCATCGATCCAGTTCAAACCGACGTTGGTGAGAAAGCCGTTACCCCAAGCGCGCGCGCCGGAAACGGTGCATTTATCGAGGTCCGCAAACGCTTCCGCCGAAAGCGTGTCTTGGGCGCTCGTCTTGATTACCGCACTGTCCGACGTGGCACATTCGATGTGTACCGAGAGTTTGGCGCTGACAACCGCGCCGTCCTCGCAGAGCTGAAAATCCTCGAGTCGGAGCACGCGCGTCTTGTCGATAGCGATCTGACCCTGCTTGAAATTTGAACAGGCCGTTTGTCTATTTTGGTCAATCGCGCGCAGCAGGGCGGTTTTCGCTATGCGTGAAAGGGCCGTATTGCAGTTCGGCTGGGCTTCGGCAGTGGACGGCAAAGCGCTCACGAGCAAGAGTAAAAAGGCGAGCCTTGGTCCAAGATGGAAGATGGGGTCAGCCATTCTGACTTGTTTGTCTGAACTCATTCGATACCTCGTTGGATAGGCTGGGTGAGCGAAACAACCAGGGCCTGCTTCTTATTTCCGTCTTGACCTGTGCAGCTTCTCAGTAACTTGACGTTTAACGTTAGAGCTGAGCTGCGCCGCGCAGCGGCGTCAGATCGAGCGAAATGTTAGCTTTCATGCTGCAATACCTTTTCACAGGACTCGCGCATACGCCTCAAAGCCCCCGCTTCCACTGAACAAGAAAACACAAATCCCACGGTAGTGAATGCTTGCGCCTTCAAGAGCCATAGAGACAACGAATGTCTGGGCATAAGCATGTCTTTCGCGAAGTACTCGAACCACCCACCTTCCCGGGACTCCATCGGGACGTACCAACTCGCCTGCTGTCCGTGTGCCAGAGCTACAGGTAGCGGGCTGCTGATACCTTTTTCGAAGAGTTGCATCGCATGACGGCGCACAGGCCAGCCAATTTTCCATCCGATACTAGTGATCGTGATCGGACGATCTCCAGTATTTACGATCTGGAACACAAGATACTCTGGAAAGGGTCCTTTTTGCCCCTGTTCGATTATGATCCGATGTCCAACAGACAGCCGCGCGGACGGTTTGGATGAGCGATTGGCAATATATAAAGCCATAAGAGCCGCAGCGATTGAACCAATGGCGGACAGCCAATTGGCGAACCCGTTGATGAGATCCCAGATGGGCTTGTCGATCCCGAGAAATGACGGCTCTGTCATGAAAGCTAACGCAAAGCTAACCGGCGGCGGAGAGCGGGCGAAGCCCGCTTGTAGCCGTCCGTGTTGAGCGCCGTGTTGGGCGGCATTTGCTATGCCTCATGAGCCCGCCGGCTTTCGGAAGACGCCGCTCGCAACAGTTCCGCTGCAAGGCCACGAAGCCGCGGCATGGTATCTAGTTCGTGCGCTAGTGCATCGATACATCGGTTGACTCTGGACACCCATGCGGCGTCCTGGTCTGTTCCTTCGTAAGCCCATTCCTGCGAAGAACCTCGTACAAGAGAAAGGTTATTGACGATTCGAGCCGGGTCACCTGCCGCGAGCATTGGCAGCATGGTGTTGACGAATGAGTCTGGTCCAGCCTCCGCTCCCCGGTTCAATGCGATGTTCAGCGGGGTTGCTGGCTTAGCCCGGTCAGTTATGAACGCCGCAAGCCGCTCGTAGAGCATCGAGAATTCCCGTGCCTTCTTCAACTCTGCGACGTCAAGGAACTCAAGCGCCTCCGGAGCTTCAAGAAGGCGCATGAGGCGCCATTTGCGAGCGGCGGGGGATGGGTGCGTCAAGCGAGTCATGGGTGCAAAGTCGAAGCGGTCGAGCACGTCAAGGCTGTCAAAGAGCATCGCGACCGCTACCGCGACTAGATGCATGTCATTGCTGAATGACGCAAGAAGCGTATTGAACGCCCATCTGTCGGCTTCAAACTCGTTTGCATGTCTCAGATGTGCTTCCTGATACCAAGTGGTTTCATGAGCTACGGGTTCCTCGTGCCCCTGTCTGATGTGGCATGCCTCGTGAAGGAGGAAGAACTCATAAGCGAGCTGCGTCAGGTGCTCGATTATCGGTTTGCTCTTATGGGCCAGCTGATCCATTCCAAGAAAATCGAGCAACCCAAACTCGAGCTGTTCTCCAAGTAGCCGCGACATCTGCTCGATTGGTTCTTCTAGAGCTTCGGATTGTGCGTAGAACTCTCGCGCCTGAAAGACGACGTAGCAGAATCTTCGATAAAACGAGACGACGCCTGCGGGCATGACCACCAAATGGCGGTCGCCGAGTTCTCCCGTAGCCGCCCAGAGAGATGACCGCGGAATAGTGGCGGCGACTATCGAAGGCATGTGTTCGGCTATAGGCCATAGTCTTTGCAGGAGGGCGGCATACGAGATGTTGGCAGGGTCGTCAGGTGTTCCGGCCAAGTCGAAGTGCCTGGAATGAGTTTGGGCGACCTTTTCTGCGAGAGCTGCATCTCGTACGGCGAGCAGTCGAAGGCAGGCGCGGTGCATACCGCGCGCGTCGGCGGCGAGGGCGTCGAGCGCAGCAGCCTCGTCACTACTCGTCATCGAGATCGTCCTCGTACCAGAGTTCGTGATCCATGGGCGCTGAGCCGTGAGCGAGCCAAGGTCTCAAGCGAACTGTATGGGCGTACACAGCGCCGGTTACACCGCGCTGAACCAGATTGAAACCACTAGCGCGGCTAGTTCCAGCAGAGATTTTCGCTTCGGGTGCCGGAATCTCTGTCTCAAGGGCGAGCTTGCCGGTAGTGGCCGAGTTGCCTCCCAACACGACGATTCCCCGCGTCAGTGTCCGAACCTGACGGACCAACCGCCAAGAAAATCCCCACTGTTTGGTCGCCAAGGTTGCGCGCACGACGCGTCCCAAATCGGCAATGGTGAGAAGGTCGCTGGTCGGGGCGCCCAAAAAGACTCCAGCGCCCCCGGCCCAATTTATAGAGGCCAGTAGCTCTCCAGTCCACTCGACTGCAGTCGTTGCTGAGACACCTTGCTGAGAAGAAAGTCCGCGGGAAAACTGATATCTGCTTTCGTTTACTACTTCGTGAGGGGAGAGGTTAATCCCGAGCTCACCCAGAGATCCAAGCCGAACAAAACATCCATTCAGAATCTGGCCGTAGTCACCGGGGGAGACACTTGCCCCTGGCTCCCAGACTGCTCGAGCTCCCAAGCATGCCTGAATCGCTTTTCCGTAGTCATGCATAGGACAACCCCCTTCTGCTATGTGGGCAGCACCTCGCCCCTTGTCCGCCCAACGATTTAGTTCAGCGGCGCTTGACGCGGCCGTGCGACCGCGGCAGCGGGCGCACGGACGGGTCTAGTGTCCGATGCAACGACCAGTTAGGTTTAGCCCCATCGACGAAGACCGACCGGCTCGGCGTCTGCTTCGTCTTCGAAGCCCGAGCGGCATGAGTGCCACGAAGGGCGATCGCGCGCCGAACGAAGGCTCGGTCGCCCGCACCCCCAGGATTGCATCGCGCGGCGCACACCATCACTGCGCCGACTTCAGCCTCGGCATGCTGCATCGAATCTCCCGCAGGGCAACCACTTTCTCGCATACACGGCATTTGAGCAGACTCTGCCGTCAAACGCATCACCCAATTCGATCACGCACCTTCGCTCACCAACATCCCCAATTTCGCCAACCTCGACGCGAAGAACTTAACGTCAGAGCTCAGCGGCAGTTGATGCGGACGGCCGCGTGCGGCAGCGCGCGGGCGGCCGGGTCAACCAATGGGATGGACGCCCCCACCCGAAATCGGCATCGATGTGCCAGAGTGGATGTGAGATCAAACACTCGAACCGAACAGGAGCGTCCGACATGCAGATTACTACCATCGGCCTCGATCTGGCTAAGAATGCTTTCCAGGTCCACGGTGTTGACGAGCACGGCAAAACCGTCCTGCGCAAGCAGCTGCGTCGCGATCAAGTCGCGGTTTTCTTTGCGCGCCTTCCAGCTTGCCTCGTTGGCATGGAAGCCTGCGGCAGTGCTCACCACTGGGCGCGCAAGCTGCAATCCCTCGGCCACGATGTTCGGCTCATCGCCCCTCAGTTCGTCAAGCCCTTCGTCAAGAGCAATAAGAATGATGCCGCCGATGCCCAGGCCATCTGTGAGGCCGTTGGCCGCCCCTCGATGCGCTTCGTGCCGGTCAAGTCCGTCGACCAGCAGTTCGTGCTCGCCCTGCACCGGGTGCGCCAGGGCTTCGTCAAGGCCCGTACCGCCCAAGCCAACCAGATCCGCGGCCTGCTCGCCGAGTTCGGCCTGGTCGTGCCCCAGGGTATCGCTCATGTCGGTGAGCGCGTGATCGACTTGATCGAGGATGCGAGCAACGAGCTGTCCACCGCCTTCAGGCTGCTGATCCAACGACTGCTCGACCATCTGCGAGTGCTCAACGAGCAGGTTCTGGCCATCGAGCTTCAGATCCGCCAGTGGCAGCGCAGCAGCGATGCTTGTCAGCGCTTGCAGAAGATCCCCGGGGTCGGCCCGCTCACAGCCAGTGCTCTGGTTGCCTCGGTGGGCAACGCTCGCAACTTCAGCAACAGCCGACAGTTCGCAGCCTGGCTCGGCCTCGTGCCCCGTCAGCACTCCAGCGGCGGCAAGCCCACGCTGCTGGGCATGAGCAAACGAGGCAACACCTACCTGCGAACTCTGTTGATCCACGGCGCCAGGGCAGTGCTGCGTCACGCCCTGAATCGCCGCCCAGGCGACTGGGTCGCCAGGGTCGCTGGCAGGCGCAACAACAACATCGCCGCCGTCGCCCTGGCCAACCGCAACGCTCGCATCGTGTGGGCCCTTCTCGCTCGCAACGCCGATTACCACGCGCAGCCTCCAAAAGCTGCGGCGGCCTAAGCGCCGCTGACCGTTCAAGCTTCGCCTACATAAGGAGTACCGCACCCGCCCGCAGATTGCTCGGCAAGACAGCTCATGATGGCAACGACAGGTAAGACCGGGGTCGAGAAAGCTCGGAACGGACAGCGCACGAACTCAGTGCTTTCAAGCGATAGAGCCTCGACCAGCCAATCCCATCAGGGACCGACAGTAACGTCTGAGTCCGGATGTACGGGAGCAATCTTTACCTTCGCTTCTTCACGGTCTGACTGCTTGGCAAACCGGGGGCGTCCATGTATGTCCGTTGCAGCGATCTGTTATGCATTCCTGACTTCAATAAACCACTTGGGATGCATGACGTCAAAATCCTGACGAACGTTCGAAGGTAGGTAACCAGCCGAATCCAGCACGAACGATTGACCGTCCATACGTTTGAATACAACCCAGTGCCAGAAACACTTGCCATCTTCTTCATGGTGCTTGATTGACAACAGTGCGAGATCGGGCAATTTGTCCCAGGATTCGAACGGAAGCTCATCCTCGGAAGTTGCAACTCCAGAACCAGACAGCATGCGACGGACGTATTGAGTATCCGACCATAGCGATTTGTCGGAGGCATGAATTCCCATAGCATTAGCTATCGCCTTCATCTCCGAGTAGGTCTTTCCAAGGATATTGGCGACAGATGCGATTCCGCATCCTGAGACTTCCTCCTGAACTACTGGCGTAAGCACGGTCTCTCCCTAGAATGCATAACGTTTGAGGTAAGCGGCGCCGTCAGGCGTCCGCTTGACCGAATGGTTAGGCGTCGCATTCGGCGGGAGGAGGGTTGAGGGGCTTGAGATGCCGGGACAATCGATTCGCATTTTTGACACCTTCAACTATCCGAAAGCCGCGGCGCTCGCGAAACTCCTCAGGTTTAATTTCGTCTTTTGGAATTTCACAGAAGGTCCTTGGTTCTCCATCGACGATGTAGACGAGAAGTAGCTTGTCTGCAGTAAGCTGTCCATTGCGAACTTCGGTGTCATAGAGATCTGGAATCTTCCACTCATTCGAAGTACCCTTCACTTCGACAGTCTCGGTCGCACCGCTCCTCTTGATTACGAGATCGCACCCTGAATGCTCGGGCTGGCGCGATGCAGAGACGACAGTTACTTCGTAGCCTCGATTCCGAAAGAATTCGAAGGCCGCCGCGATCGCAATCTTCTCGACGCTCATGCTGAAGTGGCGTTGGTTGTAGTTGTGACGCCTAACATAATTTAGATAGTCGACAGAAGATTAACGTTTGCCATCTAACTCGCTCCTTCGCCCAGCAATCCTTACGCGCACCCAATACTTCCTGGAATTTCAAGCACGTGCCTTTCAAATCCGAACTGCCGCAGCCGTGTAACTCCGCAAGATAACTCGCCGCACGCTGCTCGACAATCGCCGGGCCGCAACGCTCCATATCGAATCACAAATAACGACTCAACTCACGCTCGAACTATCCGACGCCGCCTTCCGAAATCACCCATTCGCGCTATATCGCTAACCAGCATCAGCTCATTCCGTCCCCACCAACACCCGAAACTCACCCCCGCAACAACGCATCATTCTCCCGCCAAGGCGACAACTGCCCTTCATAGACTGACGGCCCCTTCCGAAAGTGCGCCGCCTCTTCCAACGTCTCGACAAACGGCATATCAATCGGATACCTCCGATCCCCCCGCGGACGCGGCCCGGCCTTGGACACATGCCCCCACAACGGATGGCCAACGACCTCTTCAGCGATCGCCGCAGCAGCGATCAGCTTGTCCAGGTCGTAGCCAGTCTCCACGCCCATCTCATGACACAGGTCGACGAAATCCTCGGTAGGCACATGACCGGCCGCGCGGCCGTTGCCGCAATAAGGGCAGCCGCCCATGCCGCCGATCGACGTGTCGAACTCGGTGGCGCCCAGTTGCAGCGCTTCGTAGTAGCTGGCCAGCGTCGCGCCGCGCTGGTTGTGCAGGTGCATGTGCCAGGTCGTGATGCCGGGCCAGCGCTCGTGGATCGCGGTCATCGTCTCGCGCACCAGGTGCGGCAGATTCCAGCCCATCGCCTCGAGGAACGACACGCGCGTGACCGGGATGCCTACCGACTCCCATTTGCCGATCATCAGCGCCAGCAGTTCGAGC
The DNA here is from genome assembly GCA_047601745.1 of Burkholderiaceae bacterium. Classification (GTDB taxonomy): domain Bacteria; phylum Pseudomonadota; class Gammaproteobacteria; order Burkholderiales; family Burkholderiaceae_E; genus JAKPAM01. The sequence goes on from JASGIS010000001.1 coordinate 1,394,275, forward strand.
CGCTGCGCCAGCGTGTACGGCCCCTCGAAATTGCAGCCGAACGGATTGCCTAGCGCGACCGAGCCTTCGGTGACGCCGCGTTCGCGCGCCGCCGCGACGGTCGCGTCCATCGACGCGATCTGCTGTGCCTGGCTGCGGTTGTAGTTGCGGCGCGCGAACGCGTCGCTCATCTCGACGTGCAGGCCGGGGCGGCGCTGGCGGCGGCGCACGTCGAGCTTCGGCCAGTAGGCGTCGGCGCGATCGAAGCCCCGTTTGTTGAACACGGCCGCCGTGTAGACGACGCCGGGTTTGGGCACGAAACGCTGCGCGATCTCGTCGATGCACGCCATCTGCGGCGTCCACTTCGGATGCGCGAACGAGCCGATCGAGATTACCTTGGCGCCGGTCTCGCCGAGCGCGTCCAGCAGCCGCAGCTTGGCGTCGACCGGGATGTCGGCGCTTTCGATCTGCAGACCCTCGCGCATCGTGTCGTCGGTGATCGTGACGGCGGCGGGCAGGCGGCCGAAGCCGCCCGGCGCGGGTTGATCGGCTGGGCGGGTCATGGCGAGTCTTCTCCGTCGGGTGTGCCGGGGCGCCGGGATCGTGACGACGCCGTCGGCAAAATCCAGATCTTAAGCCGCCACCGGCTGCGCGACCTCGGCCGAATGCAGATGGCAAGCCACCGCCCGTCCGTCGCCCATCGACACCAGCGCCGGATCCTCGGTCTTGCAGCGCGGCATCGCCTGCGGGCAGCGGGTGTGGAAACGGCAGCCCGAAGGCGGCTTCATCACGCTGGGCACTTCGCCCTTGACGACCACTCGCGCGCGCTGCGCCTCGGCGCGCGGGTCGGCGATCGGGATCGCCGCCAGCAGCGCCTGCGTGTACGGATGCAGCGGTTCGCGGTACAGGTCGTCGCGGGTGGCGATCTCGACGATGCGGCCCAGGTACATGACGGCGATGCGGTCGCTGATGTGGCGAACTACCGCCAGGTCGTGGGCGATGAAGATGTACGTGAGCCCCATGCGCTTTTGCAGGTCCATCAGCAGGTTGACGACCTGCGCCTGGATCGACACGTCCAACGCCGAGACCGGCTCGTCGCAGATGATCAGGTTCGGTTCGAGCATCAGCGAGCGGGCGATGCCGATGCGTTGGCGCTGGCCGCCGGAGAACTCGTGCGGGTAGCGGTCGGCCATGTCGGGCAGCAGGCCGACGGTGGCGAGCATCTTGGCGATCTTCTCGCGTGTGGCTTCGCGGTCCTTGTCCAGGCCGTGCACTTCGAGCGGCTCGCGGACGATGTCGCGGACCTTCATCCGCGGGTTCAGCGAACCATAAGGATCCTGGTAGACCATCTGCACGTGGCGGCGGAACTCGCGCAACTGCTGCGGCGCCCAGTGCGTGACGTCCTGGTTCTCGTAGATGATCCGGCCGCCGGTGGCGGCCAGCATGCGCAGCACGGCCAAGCCGGTCGTGGACTTGCCGCAGCCGCTTTCGCCGACCAGGCCGAGCGTCTCGCCGCGCCGCAGGTTGAACGATACGCCGTCGACGGCCTTGACCGCGCCGACCTGCCGGCGGCGGATGATGCCGGCATGGATCGGGAAATGCACTTGCAGGTTCTCGACCTGCAGGATCAGGTCGTCGCCGGAGCGGTCCGTCGACGGGCCGGAGGCGGGGGGCGGCGTTGCGGAGGCCATGCTGTCGATTCCTTCGATGTCGCTCGTCACACTTCGACGAAACAGGCTTTCAGGTGGCCGGCGCCCGCGTCGGTCAGCGGCGGACGCTCGGCGCGGCAACGGTCGATCGCGTACTTGCAGCGCGGCGCGAACGCGCAGCCGGGCGGCATCCGCGACAGGTCGGGCGGCTGTCCTTCGATCGGCACCAGCCGTTGGCTGGGGTCGCCGTCCAGGCGCGGAATCGACGCCATCAGGCCCAGCGTGTACGGGTGCTTGGGCTCGCCGTACAGCGGCAGCGCGGGCGCCGTCTCGACGATCCGGCCGCCGTACATGACGGCCACGCGGTCGGCGTAGCGGGCGACGACACCCAGGTCGTGCGTGATCAGGATCAGCGCCGAGTTGGTCTCGCGCGTCAGTTCCTTGAGCACGTCCAGTACCTGCTGCTGGACGGTCACGTCCAGCGCGGTCGTCGGTTCGTCGGCGATGATCAGCCGCGGCCGGCAGGCCAGCGCCATCGCGATCATCACGCGCTGGCGCATGCCGCCCGAGAACTGGTGCGGGTAAGTCTTGAGCCGGTTGGCGGCGTCGGGGATGCGCACGCGGGCCAGCAGCTCGGCGGCGTCCTGATAAGCGGCCTTCCACGACTTGCCCTGGTGGAGCTGGATCGGCTCGGCCACCTGCTTGCCGATCGTCAGGCCCGGATTCAGCGAGGACATCGGCTCCTGGAAGATCATCGCGATCCGGTTGCCGCGGATGTCGCGCATCTGCGCATCGGACAGCTTCAGCAGGTCCTGTCCGTCGAACAGGATCTGTCCCTCGTCGATCCGGCCGGCCGGCGCGGCGATCAGCCGCATGATCGACAGAGAGGTGACGCTCTTGCCCGAACCCGATTCGCCGACGATGGCCAGCGTCTCGCCGGCGTCGACGTCGAACGAGACGTGGTCGACCGAGGTGATCGTGCCGCGGTCGGTCCGGAAGCGGGTGGTCAGGTCGCGCACGCGCAGCAGCGGCGCGGTCGATGGCGTCGAGCCGGCCTTGGGCCGCTCGAGCGTGGCGGTGCTGTCGGTCATCACGGTCAATACCCCATCTTTTTCTTCAGCGCCTGGTCGATCCAGATGCGCGCGTAGATCGGGCCGGGCCGTTCGGCACCGGCGCGCAGCTCGCCGCCGTAGTTCTTCACCCACGGCCACCAGAACGTGTACGCGTACTGCGTGGGCAGCCAGATATACGGCGCCTTGTCGAGGATCTCGCGCGTCAGCTCGCGGACCGCGAGCTGGCGGCGACCTTCGTCGCGATCATTGCTCGCCTCTTCGAGCCGTTTGTCGAACGCCGCGTCGGCGTACTGCGCCGGATTCCACAGGCTGCCGCTCTCGAAGTTCTTGCGCAGCGCGACCGTCGGGTTCGTGTGGCCGCTGTCCATGAAGTAGCCGGCTTCGTTGTTGTGCGTGGTCATCGCCGACAGGAAGGCCGCGTACTCCATCGGTTGCAGTTCGACCTTGACGCCGACCTGTTCGAGATAAGCGGCGATCAGCGGCAGCAGGTCGACGTGATCGGGCACGCACGAGCAGTACTGGACCTTGAAGCTGAAGCCCTTCGGGTAGCCGGCCTCGGCCAGCAGCTTCTTGGCCTTGGCGGGGTCGTACGTGAACAGCTCCTTGATCGAATCGGGCATCTTGTCCAGCGGTTCGTAGTAGCCGACGTAGTCGGTGTGCTGCGGATACCCGAGCAGCTCGGCGTTGTCGTTGTAGAACGACTTGACGATCTCCTGCTTGTTGACGGCCATGTTCAGCGCGCGGCGCACGCGGACGTCGTCGAACGGTTTGCGGTCGACCCGCATCGCCAGGAACGTGCCGCGCGTGGACAGCCAGCGCGACCACTTGGCCTGCGACGCGCTCTTCTTCAGGTCGTCGGCCGCGCTCCAGCGAACGGCTTCGAGCAGGTCGATCTTGCCGGTGCGGAAAGAAGCGAGCAGCGTCGATTCGTCCTTGATCGTGCGGTAGACGAGTTTGTCGACGAACGGCAGCTTGTAGTCGGCGCCGCCGATCGTGACCTTGTCCCAGTAGTTCGGGTTCTTGTCGTAGGTGTTGGATGTGCCCTGGACGACGTCGGTCAGCATGAACGGGCCGGTGCCGTTGGCGTTCTTCCAGTTGGCGGCGCCGGCGGCGGCCACTTCGTTGGGCACGATCGCCGAGTAGTAGCCGTAGCCGAACCGGTACTGCCATTCGCCCAGGTAGTACTTGAACTTGAAGACGACCGTGTACTTGTCCGGGGCTTCGACCTTCTCGATGTGCTCGTGCGTGCGGACGATGCGCTTGGGGCTCGCCTGGTAGCGGTTGAACGAGTCGACGACGTCCTGCGCCGTCAGTTCGCGCGCCTTCATCACGCCGGGCTTTTCCGGGAACATCACGCCCTTGCGCAGCTTGATCTCGGCGCGCAGCGGGTTTTCCTTCAGCGCCCAGCTCTCGGCCAGCTCGCCGCGGATCGCATCGGGCGGGATCCACGCGTCGGCGGTGAAGCCGTACTTGCCGCCCAGGTGCCGCGCCTGCGTCAGGTCGGCGGCGAACAATTGCTCGTAGACCTGACCGGTATCCTGGTTGAACTTCCAGTTCCAGTCGGCCTGGTCCCAGGTCAGCGCGCTGATCGTCGGGTTGACGGTGCTGGTCGTCAGCGTGCCGCCGTACTGCGGCGCGCCCGACGTCTGCGTCTGCGCCTGCGCCGCCACCGGGGCCGGCGCGGCCATCAGCGTCCAGCCGGCGGCCCAGGCGATTGCCAGCGCGGTCAGCGGCCGCTTCGTTCGGATCGTCATCGTGTCTCCGTCGTCATTGCCGTCATGGGCGTCGCTGCATCCGCCGGCATGCGGCGATCAGTATCCCATCTTCTTCTTCAGCGCCTGATCGATCCAGATTCGCGCGTAGATCGGGCCGGGCCGGTCGCCGCCGGCGCGCAGCTCGCCGCCGTAGTTCTTCACCCACGGCCACCACAGCGTGTAGTTGTAGTGCGTCGGCATCCAGATGTACGGCGCCTTGTCGAGGATCTCGCGCGTGATCGCGCGGATCTTTTGCTGCCGCTCGGGTTCGTCGCGCTCGTCGAGCGCGGCGGCGATCTTCTTGTCGAGCTCGGGATCGGCGTACATCGACGGGTTCCATACCTGGCCCGTCGCGAAGCTCTTGCGCAGCGTGGTCGTCGGGTTCGTGTGACCGTTGTCCATGAAGTAGCCGGCCGCGTGTTTCTTGGTCGTCATCGCCGACAGGAACGATGCGTACTCCATCGGTTGCAGTTCGAGCTTGACCCCGACCTGTTCGAGGTAAGCGGCCACCAGCGGCAGCAGGTCGGTATGGTTCGGGCTGCACGAGCAGTACTGGACCTTGAACGAGAACCCGTTCGGATAGCCGGCTTCGGCCAGCAGCTTCTTGGCCTTGGCGGGGTCGTACGTGAACAGCTCCTTGACCGAATCGGGCATCTTGTCCAACGGCTCGTAGTAGCCGATGTAGTCCGGATGCTGCGGGTACCCGAGCAGCTCGGCGTTGCCGTTGTAGTACGACTTGACGATCTCCTGCTTGTTGACGGCCATGTTCAGCGCGCGGCGCACGCGGATGTCGTCGAACGGCTTGGTGTCGACGCGCATCGCGAGGAAGGTGCCGCGAACGTTCAACCACCTGGACGATTTGAGCTGCGGATTGCTCTTGAGCAGTTCTTCGGCCGCGCTCCAGCGAACGGTCTCGAGCAGGTCGATCTTGCCGGTGCGGAACGCCGCGTGCAGCGTCGATTCGTCCTTGATCGTGCGGTAGACGAGCTTGTCGACGAACGGCAGCTTGTAGTCCTTGCCGCCGATCGCGACCTTGTCCCAGTAGCCCGGGTTCTTGTCATAAGTGCTGGACGTTCCCTGGATGAAGTCGGTCAGCATGAACGGGCCGGTGCCGTTGGCGTTCTTCCAGTTGGCCATGCCGGCATCGACGACCTCTTTGGGAAAGATCCCCGAGTAATAACCCCAGCCGAAGCGATAGTCCCATTCGGCCAGGTATTGCTTGAACGTGAAGACGACCGTGTGCTTGTCGGGCGCCTCGACCTTCGCGAGGTGGTCGAAGTAGCCGGGGACCTTCTTCGGGCTCTTTCCCATCCAGTCCAGCGTGTACAGCACGTCGTCGGCGGTCAGCTCGCGGGCCTTCATCACGCCGGGCTTGTCCGGGAACATCACGCCCTTGCGCAGCTTGATCTCCAGGCGCAGCGGGTCCTCCTTCCATTCCCAGGATTCGGCCAGCTCGCCGCGCATCGCATCGGTCGGAACCCAGCCGTCGGCGGTGAACGCGTACTTGCCGCCGAACCGCTTGGCCTTGGTCAGGTCGGCGGCGAACAACTGCTCGTAGATCTGGCCGTCGTCCTGGTTGTACTTCCAGTTCCAGTCGGCGTGGTCCCAGGTCAGCACGCTGATCGTCGGGTTCGCGGTGCTGGTCGTCAGCGTGCCGCCGTATTGCGGCGTCTCCTGCGCGAGGGCGGGCGTGGCGAAGGCGGCGGCCAGGGCCGCGCCCGCGCACCGTGCGAGCGTACGGGCAAGCATCGAGGTCTCCTCGTCGAATGGGGCCGCGGCGGCGCGGCCGGGGTTCAATATCCCATCTTCTTCTTCAGCGCCTGGTCGATCCAGATCCGTGCGTAGATCGGGCCCGGGCGTTCGGCGCCGGCACGCAGCTCGCCGTCATAGTTCTTCACCCACGGCCACCACGCGGTGTACACATAAGGCGTCGGCAGCCAGATGTACGGGGCCTTGTCGAGGATCTCGCGCGTCATCTCCTTGAGCATCGTCTGGCGCTTGCCCTCGTCGCGTTCGGCGTAGACGGTGGCCATCTTCTTGTCGTACTCGGGGTCGGCGTACATCGACGGATTCCACGTCTGGCCGCTGACGAAGCTCTTGCGGATCGTCGTCGTCGGGTTCGTGTGGCCGTTGTCCATCATGTAGCCGGCCGCGTGCTTCTTGGTCGTCATCGCCGACAGGAAGGCCGCGTATTCCATCGGCTGCAGCTCGACCTTGACGCCGACCTGCTCGAGATAGGCGGTGATCAGCGGCAGCAGATCGGTATGGTGCGGCGCGCACGAGCAGTACTGGACCTTGAAGCTGAAACCTTTCGGGTAGCCGGCCTCGGCCAGCAGCTTCTTGGCCTTGTCGGGGTTGTAGGTGAACAGCTCCTTGACCGAGTCCGGCATCTTGTCCAGCGGCTCGTAATAGCCGACGTAGTCCGGATGCTGCGGATAGCCGAGGATATCGGCGTTGCCGTTGTAGTACGACTTGATGATCTCCTGCTTGTCGACGGCCATGTTCAGCGCGCGGCGCACGCGGACGTCGTCGAACGGCTTGGTATCGACGCGCATCGCCAGGAACATGCCGCGCGCGCTGAGCCACTTCGACCATTTGAGCTGGGGCGCGCTCTTCTTCAGTTCGTCGACGGCGCTCCAGCGGATCGCCTCGACCATGTCGATCTTGCCGGTGCGCAAGGCCGCGTGCAGCGTCGATTCGTCCTTGATCAGCCGGTAGACGACCTTGTCGACGAACGGCAGCTTGTAGTCCTTGCCGCCGAGCGTGATCTTGTCCCAGTAGTTCGGGTTCTTGTCGTAGGTGTTGGACGTGCCCTGGATGAAGTCCGTCAGCATGAACGGACCGGTGCCGTTGGCGTTCTTCCAGTTGGCCATGCCGGCGTCGACGACCTCTTTCGGCACGATGCCCGAGTAGTAGCCCCAGCCGAAGCGGTAATCCCACTCGGCGTTGTACTCCTTGAACGTGAACACGACCTTGTGCTTGCCGACGGCTTCGACCTTCTCGATATGGTCGAAGTACGACGGGACTTTCTTCGGACTCTTGTCGATCCGCTCGTAGCTGAAGACGACGTCGTCGGCGACCAGCTCGCGGGCCTTCATCACGCCGGGCTTGTCCGGGAACATCACGCCCTTGCGCAGCGTGACTTCGACGCGCGTCGGCTTGTCCTTCAGCTCCCAGGACTCGGCCAGCTCGCCGCGGATCGCGTCGGTCGGCAGCCAGGCGTCGGCGGTGAACGCGTACTTGCCGCCGTATTGCTTGGCCTTGGTCAGGTCGGCCGCGAACAACTGCTCGTAGACCTGGCCGTCGTCCTGGTTGTACTTCCAGTTCCAGTCGGCGTGATCCCAGGTCAGCGCGCTGATCGTCGGGTTGACGGTGCTGGTCGTCAGCGTGCCGCCGTACTGCGGGGTTTCCTGCGCGAAGGCGGGCGCGGCGGCCAGCCAGGCGGTGCCGGCCAGCAGCGCGAAGACGCCGGCGGCCGGGCGGGGGCGCATCCGGCGGATCGGATCAGGGTGGGGGGGGCGGGCGTCGGGCATCTCGTCTCCGTCTGTGGATTCGCGCGGCCGCGGCAGGATCGCCGGCGGTCGCGCGGAGGGTCGCCCGGTCGGCGACCCGTGGGTGGCGTTGGCGGGTAAGGGGTCAGTAGCTCATCTTCTTCTTCAGCGCCTGGTCGATCCAGATTCGCGCGTAGATCGGGCCCGGGCGTTCGGCGCCGGCGCGCAGCTCGCCGTCATAGTTCTTCACCCACGGCCACCACGCGGTGTACACGTAGCGCGTCGGCAGCCAGATGTACGGGGCCTTGTCGATGATCTCGCGCGTCATGTCCTTGAGCATCGCCTGGCGCTTGCCTTCGTCGCGTTCGGCGTAAGCGGCGGCCATCTTCTTGTCGAACTCGGGATCGGCGTACATCGACGGGTTCCAGGTCTGGCCGGTGCCGAAGCTCTTGCGCAGCGTGGTCGTCGGATTCGTGTGGCCGTTGTCCATGAAATAGCCGGCCGTGTGGGTCTTGGACGTCATCGCCGACAGGTAGGCCGCGTACTCCATCGGCTGCAGCTCCATCTTGACGCCGACCTGTTCGAGGTAAGCGGCGATCAGCGGAATCAGGTCGACGTGATCGGGGTTGCCGGCGAAGTACTGGACCTTGAAGCTGAAGCCCTTCGGATAGCCGGCCTCGGCCAGCAGCTTCTTGGCCTTGTCGGGGTTGTACGTGTACAGCTCCTTGACCGAATCGGGCATCTTGTCGAGCGGCTCGTAGTAGCCGACGTAGTCCGGGTGCTGCGGGTAGCCGAAGATGTCGGCGTTGCCGTTGTAGTAGGACTTGACGATCTCCTGCTTGTTGACGGCCATGTTCAGCGCGCGGCGCACGCGGATGTCGTCGAACGGCTTCTGGTCGACGCGCATCGCGAGGAAGGTGCCGCGGGTGTTCAACCATCTGGACCACTTGAGCTGAGGGGCGCTCTTCTTCAGCTCGTCGACGGCGCTCCAGCGGATCGCCTCGACCAGATCGATCTTGCCGGTTCGCAGCGAGGCGAGCAGCGTCGATTCGTCCTTGATCAGCCGGTAGACGATCTTGTCGACGAACGGCAGCTTGTAGTCGGTGCCGTCGATCCTGGTCTTGTCCCAGTAATCGGGGTTCTTGTCATAAGTGCTGGACGTGCCCTGGATGACGTCGGTCAGCATGAACGGACCGGTGCCGTTGGCGTTCTTCCAGTTGGCCATGCCGGCGTCGGAGACTTCCTTCGGCGCGATGCCCGAGTAGTAGCCCCAGCCGAACCGGTAATCCCATTCGGCGTTGTACTCCTTGAACGTGAACACGACCGTATGCTTGTCGCGGGCCTCGACCTTGTCGATGTGGTCGAAATACTGCGGCAGGCGTTTCGGGCTCTTGTCGAGCCGGTTGTAGCTGAAGACGACGTCGTCGGCGACTAGCTCGCGGGCCTTCATCACGCCGGGCTTGTCCGGGAACATCACGCCCTTGCGCAGCTTGATCTCGACGCGCAGCGGATTTTCCTTCCACTCCCAGGACTCGGCCAATTCGCCGCGGATCGCATCGGTCGGCAACCACGCGTCGGCGGTGAATCCGTATTTGCCGCCGAATCGCCTGGCCTTGCCCAGGTCGGCGACGAACAACTGCTCGTAGACCTGGCCGTCGTCCTGGTTGAACTTCCAGTTCCAGTCGGCGTGATCCCAGGTCAACGCGCTGATCGTCGGGTTGACGGTGCTGGTCGTCAACGTGCCGCCGTACTGCGGCTTGTCCTGCGCCTGGACGATCGATGAACACAGGCTCAGCGCGGTCGTCACCACGAGGCCGGCGCCCAGCGTCAATGCAACGGGCAATCGGCGACGGGTCGAACGTCTGGCCTGGGAGCGGGTCAACATCGGGTGAGTCTCCTTCGAGGGCCGGCGAGCGGCCGGTGATGCAGTGAAGCGGTGAAGCCGTGAAGCCGTGAAGCGGGGCCGGGGATCCGGTCCGGTCCGCCGCAAGGGGGCGTGCCGGCGGACGCGGCGGCCGGTGCCGGCCCGGGAGCGCCCCCGGGGCCGGCGTCCGGCTCAGCGCGAACCGCGCATCCGCGGATCGAGCAGGTCGCGCAGCGCGTCGCCGAACACGTTGGTCGCGTAGACGACGATCGTCAGGCACAACCCCGGCGCGATCACGAGCCACGGTCCCTGGAACATGTACGTGCGTCCGCTGCCCGACAGCAGGCCGCCCCAGGTCGGCGCCGGCGGCGGCACGCCCAGGCCGAGGAACGCCAGGCCCGATTCGGCCAGGATCACGGCGCCGACGCGGGTCGTGAACAGCACGATGATCGGCGGCATCACGTTGGGCAGGATGTGTTTCCACAGGATGCGCCAGGTCGACGCACCGATCGACTGCGCGGCATGCACGTACATGTTCTCGCGCACCGACAGCACCGCGCCGCGGATGATCCGCGAGCCGGCGATGCCCAGCAGCAGCCCCAGCGTGCCGATGATCTGCGGCATGCCGGGGCCGAGCACCGAGACGACGACGATAAGGATGACCAGGTCCGGAAAGCTCATCCATGCGTCGACGAGCCGCTGCGAGACCATGTCGGTCCTGCCGCCGACGTAGCCGGTGAAGATGCCGATGGCCGTCGAGATGACTGTGGCCAGCGCCGCGGCCGACAGGCCGATGATGACCGATAGCTGCGCGCCGTACAGGCAGCGCGAGAACAGGTCGCGGCCCAGGTGGTCGGTGCCGAACCAGAACTGCGCGGACGGCGGCTTCAGCCGGTTGATCGGGCTGATCTGGTTGTAGCCGTAGGGCGCCAGAAAGTCGGCGAAGACGCCGCAGAACAGGAACAGCAGGAAGATGATCGCGCCGACCGCGCCCAGCGGCTTGTCGCGGAACAGCCGGCGCAGGAAGACGCGGAAGGGCCGCGGCTTGGCCACGGGTGCGGGGAGCAGGTCGTCGGCGACGGTGGCCATGTCAGCGGTACCTCACCTTCGGATCGAGCAGGCCGTAACTGAGGTCGACCAGCAGGTTGATGAGCATCACGGCCACGCCGACGACGAGGAACACGCCGGTGACGATCGGGTAATCGCGCTGGCTGACCGCCTCGAGCAGCAGCATGCCCATGCCGGGGATCACGAAGATCTGTTCGAGGATCACGGTGCCGCCGATCAGGATCGGCGCCTGCAGCCCGATCAGCGTGACGACCGGGATCAGCGCGTTGCGCAGCGCGTGGCGGACGATGACCAGCCATTCGTTCAGGCCCTTGGCCCAGGCGGTGCGGATGTAGTCCTGGCGCAGCACCTCGAGCATCATCGTGCGCATCATCCGCATCGTGACGGCCGACAGCGCGGCGCCCAGGATCAGCGCCGGCAGCCACATCTGGTTCAGGTTGTGCAGCGGGTCCTGCAGGAACGGCACGTAGCTGGTCTCGGGCGACCAGCCCCAGAGGATCGACGGGATCACCATCACCATCGTGCCCATCCAGAAGCTGGGTACGGCCAGCATCAGGATCGAGAACGAGCGCGTGATGTAGTCGCCGGCGGTGTCCTGGCGGATCGCCGAGTAGATGCCGATCGGGATCGCGAAGACCAGCGCGACCAGCAGCGACAGCGCGCCCAGTTCGAGCGTGACCGGCAGGCGTTCGCGCAACACCTCGGCGACCGGCGTGCCGCGCCACAGCGAGGTGCCGAAATCGCCGTGGAGCACGATTCCGCCGATCCAGTGCAGATACTGTTCCCACATCGGCTTGTCCAGGCCCAGCGCCTGCATCAGCTGATCGCGGGTCATCTTGTCCGCGCCGATGTCGTTCTGCGACAGCATCAGATCGATGATGTCGCCGGGAATCAGCCGGACCGTGACGAACACGATCAGGCTGGCGAAGAACAACGTGGGCAGCAGGGCCAGCAGACGACGCGCGATATAGGCGTTCATCCGAGCCCCCGTACTGACTGTTCGATTCGACCGGTGTCGACTCGCATGGCGTCTCCTCCGTGCGCTGTCGCCGAACCGTCGATGCTTTGTGTTCGAAACCTGAATGTTCGAAACCGGCAACTGCATTCCGGCGCATCGGGCCGACGCCTATCCTCCGCGGAGTCTACATACCCGGAATTCGAAGCGAAGTTAGGGATATCCCGTTCCGGAGGATCCGCGCGGATCCTCGGAGCGCCGGAGTGCCGGAGCGGCGCGCCGGCGGCGCCGCGTCCGGCGTGCGCTCACATCCCGGCGACGCGTTCCCAGAACGAGAACAGCGCCGACGTGATCATCATGCAGATGAACCCGATCAGCAGCAGCAGCAGGCCGCGCGTGAGCAGCCGCGGCGTGATCGTCGGCATCTGCGGACCCAGCGAACCGATCCATTGGCCGGGGTGGGAGAGGCCGGCCGCCGGGCGCGTCCTGTTGCCCTGCAACTGGCGCGACAACTGGGCGGTTTCGGCGCGCGCCGTCGCCGCGATCTGCAGCGCCCGCGCGTTGTCGCACTTGAACGGCAGCACGTTCGGATGGATCGCGCGCGCGGCCGACAGGTTGGCGAGCACCTCCTTGACCGGCGGCGTCTCCAGCACGTCCATCTCTTCGGCCATCCTGCGCACGACCTGGTAGCCCTGCTGGCAGATCGTGCGCGCTTCCTCGGCTTCGCCGCGCGCGGCATCGAGCTGGGTCTGCACGGCGTCGATCTTGGTCTGCACGGCCCGCTCGACCGGCGTCAATCCGCCGGCGTCGGTGACCTGCTTTTCGCGCGCCGCCTGCGCGACGGCGATCGTCAGCGGATCGGCATCGCGCGGGCCGCGCGTCTCGAGCAGCATCACGCCGCGCGTCGGCACGTCGGCGGGCCGCCATACGAGCTTGCACTTGGCGCAGCGGTGCGACAGGTGCGGGGGGTTGGTCCAGCCCGTCGTCTCGTCCGGCGCGTCGATGTGCTGGAACAGGCAGCGCGGGCAGTAGAGCACCATCCGGATCGGTTCCGGCGGGTTCTCGGCGAGGGATGCGGCTTCAGTCATTGCCCGGTCGATTCTAGGAGCGAGCGAGCGGGACCGATGGCCCGATCCGACCGCCGGCCGACGATCGACGGTCGGCGGCGCTTCGTCAACGGCCGAGCGCTTTCTCGATCTTCTTGTCGGTCTTGTACTGGCTGAGCGCGTAGACCGACCAGATCGCGGCCGGCAGCCAGCCGATCAGCGTGATCTGCAGGATCAGGCAGATGATGCCGGCGAACGGACGGCCGATCGTGAAGAACTGCAGCCACGGAAGCAGGATCGCGAGCAGGAGTCGCATCGGGCTGGAACCTCTGTCGGAAGCGGGGGTGGGATTCGGGGCGCCGCGGCAGGGGGAGGGGGGCCGCCTATTGCGGCTTGATGCCCGCCCGTTCGGTGATGTCCTTCATCTGCTTGAGTTCGACGTCGATGCGCCGGGCGACTGACGCGCCGTCCTGGTAGACGGGCACGATGTTGGCGTCGAGGACCTTCTGGACGACCGCCGGTTGCCTGGCGGCATCGGCCAGCGCGTCGCTCAGGCGTTTCTCAACGTCGGCAGGCAACTTGGCGGGCGCGAGGAACAGCAGCCAGCTCTCGATCGCGGCGCCGGGGTAGCCGGCTTCGGCGATCGTCGGCACCTCGGGCAGGCTGGGCAGCCGCTTGTCGGAGAACGTCGCCAGCGCCTTGAGCTTGCCGGCGCGCACCTGCGGCACCGAGGCCAGCGCGGTGTCGACGGCCATCGGGATGTGGCCGCCGATCAGCGCGGTCAGGTTCGGCGAGCTGCCGCTGTGCGGCACGTGCACGACCGCGAGCTTGGCTTCGGCGTTCAGCAGCTCGCCGGCGAAGTGGCCGGCATTGCCCAGCCCGTACGAGCCGAACGTCCATTTCTGCGGCTCGGCCCTGGCCCGGTCGACGAACGCGGCCACCGTCGACGGACCGTCCGGCGTCGTCAGCAGGACCAGCGGCAACGCGGCGACCATGCCGAGCGGCGTGAAGCTCGTGCGCGGATCGTAGGGCAGCGACTTGAACGTGTACGGATTGATCGTCAGCGTCGAGTTGCCGGTGAAGAAGATCGTATAGCCGTCGGCGGGCGCCGAGGCGACCTGCTGGGCGGCGACCACGGCACCGGCGCCGGGCCGGTTCTCGACGACGACCGGCTGGCCGAGCCGTTCGGACAGCGGGCCCGCGAACAGTCGGGCGACGGTGTCGCCCGCGCCGCCCGGCGGATAGCCGACGACCAGCTTGATCGGCTTGTCGGGGTAAGCGGCGAGGGCGCCCGTGCCGGACAGCGCCAGGCCGACGATGGCCAGGGCCGCGGCGACGCGGGGCAGGCGGCGGATAGCGGTGTTCAAGCGAGGTCTCCTCATCGGCTGCGCGGCCAGCCCGCCAGCAGTCCGCGGATCCCGGCGACGAAGGCCAGCGGCTGGTCGAGCATCAGGTGGTGGGCGGCGTCGGGGATCGCCAGCATCGGCGAGCCAGCCGGCGCCTGCGAACGCAGGAAGTCGAGCGCGCCGTTGTCGATCAGCGACGAGCGTTCGCCCCAGACGACCGCGAGCGGGCAGCGCGCGCCGGCCAGGTCGGTGGCGGCATCGCTCATCCGGTAGTCGCGCCACATGAACGGGTCGAAGCGCCAGGTCCAGCCCATGCGGTCGGGCTGGCCGGGCAGCGGCGCCGGCTTGAGCGAACCGCGGGCGATGTGCTCGACGATGAAACGGTGTTCGCACGATTGCTCGGGAACGAAGCGGAAGCGCTGCATCGCGTCGTCCAGCGTTTCGTACACGCGGGTCTCGCGCGGCTCGGGCGTCGGCGGGCGTTCGGCCCGGCGCGCGGCGCGCATCGCCGACGACATGATCGGCGAGTCGGCGATGATGACGCCGCCCAGCGTCTCGCCGTGCCGTGCCGCGGTGGCGACGGTCGGAAAGCCGCCGAACGAATGGCCGAGCACGATGGGCCTGGCGTGCGGATGTTCGCGCAGGCCGCCGGCCTCGATCGCGTCCATCACTTCTTGCACGAAGCCGTCGATCGAGTAGGCCGGGCGCCAGCCCGAGCCGCCCATGCCGGACCACGAGATCGCGGCGACCCGGTAGTCGTCGGCGAACAGCGGCGCGAGGAATTCCCACCAGCCGGCGTGCGCGCGGTTGCCGTGCAGCAGCAGCAGGCCGGGCTTGCCGCGCTCGCCCCAGGTCAGCAACTCGATGTCGGCGCCGGCGGCATCGAAGCGCGAGCGTTCGGGGGCCCGCGCGAGCGCCCGGCGGAACCAGGCCGGAGGCTCGGGCGGCTCGACGCCGGCCGGCAGCGGCGCGAGCAGCGGGGCCGGGCGGGCGCGTCGCGCCGGTGAAGCGGCCGAGGCGGCCGAAGCGGCCCGGCCGGCCGCGAGCGGGGATCGGGCAGCGTCGGCCATCGTCATGCGCCGCTCAGAAGATTTCGAACAGGCCGGCCGCGCCCATGCCGCCGCCGATGCACATCGTGACCACGCCGTACTTGGCGCCGCGGCGCTTGCCTTCGATCAGCACGTGGCCGGTCATCCGCGCGCCCGACATGCCATACGGGTGGCCGATCGAGATCGCGCCGCCGTTGACGTTCAGCAGCTCGTTGGGGATGCCGAGCTTGTCGCGGCAGTACAGCGCCTGCGACGCGAAGGCCTCGTTCAGTTCCCAGATGCCGATGTCGTCGATCTTCAGGCCGTGCAGCTTCAGCAGCTTCGGAATCGCGAACACCGGACCGATGCCCATCTCGTCCGGATCGCAGCCGGCCACCGCCATGCCGCGATAGGCGCCGAGCGGCTTCAGGCCGCGGCGCTCGGCTTCCTTGGCTTCCATCAGCACGCTGGCCGACGCGCCGTCGGACAACTGCGACGCGTTGCCGGCGGTGATGAACTTGCCTTCCTTGATCTTCTGCCCGTTCTTGAACACCGGCTGCAGCTTGGACAGGTCTTCGAGCGTCGTGCTGGGGCGGTTGCCTTCGTCCTTGGCCAGCTTGACGGTCTTCTCGGACACCTGTCCGGTGGCCTTGTCGGCGACCAGCATCACCGACTCGAACGGAACGATCTCGTCGTCGAACTTGCCGGCGGCCTGCGCGGCGGCCGTGCGCTGCTGCGACTGCAGCGCGAACGCGTCCTGCTGCTCACGCGTGATGCCGTAGCGCTCGGCGACGATCTCGGCGGTCTCGAGCATCGTCATGTACAGCGCCGGCATGTGCTGGACCAGCCACGGATCCTGCGCGCGGAAGCGGTTGGCGTGCTCGTTCTGGCACAGCGAGATCTGCTCGAGGCCGCCGCCGACGGCGATCTGCAGGCCGTCGTGCAGGATTTCCTTGGCCGCGGTGGCGATCGCCATCAGGCCCGACGAGCACTGGCGGTCGAGCGTCATCGCCGACACCGTGGTCGGCAGGCCGGCGCGCATCGCGCACTGGCGGGCGGTGTTGCCGCCGGTCGTGCCCTGCTGGACCGCGGCGCCCATGATGACGTCCTCGACCAGGCCGGGCTCGATGCCGGCGCGGCGGACGGCCTCGGCGATCGCGTGGCCGCCGAGCGTCTGCGCCTGCGTGTTGTTGAACGCACCGCGATGGGCCTTGCCGATCGGGGTGCGGGCGGTTGAAACGATGACGGCTTCACGCATGAGGTTCTCCTTGGGATCGCCGCCCGGCTAGCGACGGACGAGACCTTCTGAATATGTGGTATGGTTTCCGAGCACCTTAAGTGCAGCCCCGATCATATCCTTTCGGGCTGCAATCCGAAAAATTCAAATCTTCGGTCTGTGGTCTGACGGCAGGGTTCGCCGCTCGCGTCGATCGGCCGTCGCAGACCGGATCGGCACGGAGAGCCCTCGAATGGCGGTGACACTCGATACGAGCTTCCGGCAGGAAGTGCGGGCCTGGCTCGAAGCCAACTGCCCGCCCGAAATGCGTACGCCCGAAACCGGCGACGACGATACCTGCTGGGGCGGACGCAACTTCCGGTTCAAGTCCGACGCGCAGCGCGTCTGGATGCAGCGAATGGGCGAGAAGGGCTGGACGGTGCCCGAATGGCCCAGGGAATACGGCGGCGGCGGGCTGAGCGCCGAGCAGACGGCGATCCTGCGGCAGGAGATGCGCGCGCTGAAATGCCGCGTGCCGCTGTCGAGCTTCGGCATCTGGATGCTGGGGCCGGCGCTGCTCAAGTACGGATCCGAGGAGCAGAAGCGGCATTACCTGCCGCAGATCGCGCGCGGCGAGATCCGCTGGTGCCAGGGTTATTCGGAGCCGAACGCCGGTTCGGACCTGGCCTCGCTGCAGACGCGCGCGGTGCTCGACGGCGATCACTTCATCGTCAACGGCAGCAAGATCTGGACTTCCTACGCGGACAAGGCCGACTGGATCTTCTGCCTGGTCCGTACCGACCCGGGCGCCAAGAAGCATACGGGCATCAGCTTCCTGCTGTTCGACATGGCCTCGCCGGGCGTCTCGACCCGGCCGATCACGCTGATCTCGGGCGCGTCCCCGTTCTGCCAGACCTTCTTCGAGGACGTGCGGGTGCCGGCCTCGCAGCTCGTCGGCGAGCTGAACGGCGGCTGGGAGATCGCCAAGTACCTGCTGGGTCACGAGCGCACGATGATCAGCTCGATCGGCGACCGTTCGGCCGGCGGCCCGACGGTGTCGCAGCAGGTGGTGGCGTCCATCGGGCTGGACGCGCAGGGGCGGCTCGACGATCCGGCGCTGCGCACGCGGCTGGCGACGCTCGAGATCGATGAGTACGCGTTCCGGCTCGCGCAGCAGCGTGCCGGCGACCAGGCCCGCACGGGCGGCGGCGACGGCGGTGCGCCGTCGATGCTCAAGTACTACGGTTCGGAGCTGAACAAGCGCCGGCACGAGGTGCTGATGTCGGGCGGCGGCATCGACGCGCTCGAATGGGAAGGCGAGCGTTCGGACAACGGCGCGCGGGCGCGCGCGTGGCTGCGCACCAAGGCCAATTCGATCGAGGGCGGCACGAGCGAGGTGCAGTTGAACATATTGGTCAAGCGCGTGCTCGGCCTGCCGGGCGCTTGATAGGAGACTGACGAACATGGCTTTGGTGTGGGATGAGCAGCAGCAGATGCTGCAGGACAGCGCGAGCGTCTTCATCAACGAGAACGCGCCGGTCGCGCACCTGCGCGAACTGCGCGACGGACACGATGCCGACGGTTATTCGCGGCCGCTGTGGAAACGCTTCGGCGAGATGGGCTTCGCCGGCGTGCTGGTGCGCGAATCGTTCGGCGGACTGGGCCTCGGGCAGGCCGAGGCCGGCGTGCTGATGCAGTCGCTGGGCCGCACGATCGCGCCGTCGCCGCTGTGGTCGACCGGCGTGGTCGCGGCCAGCGCGATCGGCGCGGCGGGCAGCGATGCGCAGAAGCAGGCGTGGCTGCCGCGGATCGCGGCGGCCGACTGCGTGATCGCGTTCGCGGTCGACGAGGGCGTCAAGCACCGGCCCGACCGGATCGCGACCCGGGTCGGCCGGGCGGCGGGCGACGGACTGGTGCTGAACGGCAGCAAGGCGTTCGTCGTCGACGGGCACGTGGCCGACCTGCTGATCGTCGCCGCGGCCGGCCCCGACGACGGCGCGGTGACGCTGCTGCTGGTCGACCCGAAGGCCGAGGGCGTGACGATCGAGCGCACGATCATGGCCGACGCGCACAACGCGGCGCGCGTGCGCTTCGACGGCGTGGCGCTGCCGGCCGACGCGGTGCTCGGCGGCGCCGCGCAGCTCGGCCGGGGGGCCGCGACGCTGGCGCGCGTGCTGGACGTCGGCCGCGCCGCGGCGGCGGCCGAATTGCAGGGCCTGTCGGACGAGGTGTTCGCGCGGACCGTCGGCTACCTGAAGGAGCGCAAGCAGTTCGGGCGGCTGATCGGCGAGTACCAGGCGCTGCAGCATCGCGCGGCGATCCTGTACACCGAGATCGAGGTCTCGCGGGCGGCCGTGCTGAACGCCGCGCAGCGGCTCGATGCGAGCAGCGGCGATGCCGGGTCCGACGAGCAGGCGCGGGCGGCCGCGGCCAAGGCCGTGATCGTCGCCAAGGCTCGCGCCGGCGCGAGCGCGACGCTGGCCGTGCAGGAAGGCGTGCAGATGCACGGCGGCATGGGCATGACCGAAGACCTGGATTTCGGCCTGTTCATGAAGCGTGCGCGCGTGCTGCAGGAACTGTTCGGCGACAGCGAGTACCAGGCCGACCGTTTCGCGGCGCAGGCCGGTTACTGAGGCCGGGAGCCTTCAGGGCGCGGCCGAAAAACGCTCAGCCTCCGACGCGATGATCGCCGCACGCCGGCCGCGACGGAACGCCGCCGGCGTGCGGGGCCGTTCACTGGCCTTTGAACGCGGGCTTGCGCTTGTCGACGAACGCGCGCGATGCCTCGCGATGATCGTCGGTGCCCATGCTGCGCACCTGCAGCGTCGCTTCGCCTTCGATCGACGCGCTCAGGCTCGACGTGGCGGCCTGGTTGATGTTGCGCTTGATGTGGCCGAGCGCGACCGACGGGCCCTGCGCGAGCGACTGGACGAATTCGTCGGCCTGGGCGTCGATCGCCGCGTCGGCGAACACGCGATGGACGAGGCCCAGCGCCAGCGCTTCGCCGGCCGTCAGCACCGGCGACAGCATCATCAGTTCGCGCGCGCGCGACGGGCCGACGATCTGCGTCAGGAAATAGCTGGCGCCGTAGTCGCCCGACAGGCCGACCTTGGCGAACGCCGTGGTCAGCTTCGCTCCTTCGCTGGCCAGGCGGAAGTCGCAGGCCATCGCCAGCGCCAGTCCCGCGCCGGCGGCCGCGCCGCGCAGCACGGCGATCGTCGGCTTGGCCATCGTGTGCAGCAGCCGCGATGCTTCGGCCCGGTGGATCAGGCTCTGCGTGCGCGTTTCGAAATTTTCGGGTTTGTCGCGGGCCGCCATGTTCTTGACGTCGCCGCCGGCGCAGAATGCCTGGCCGGCGCCGGTGAGCACCACCGCGCGGATGTCGGCATCGTTGGCGGCGCGCGTCAGCGCCGCGGTCAGCGCGGCCGACATGTCGAGCGACAGCGCGTTGCGCCGGTCGGGCCGGTTCATCGTCAGCGTCAGGACGCCGCGGTCGATCGATTCGAGCAGGTCGGGAGTGGTCGTCATCGTGTCTCCATCATCGATTAATGAGAACTGAACGGATTTCGTCCGGAGATTGTATGCGCAGGGCCGATGACGATCCGAGCGGGGCCGGCAGGGGTGCAGCGGGCGAAACCGGGATGGAGGCGAAGGACGGGACGGGCCAAGCCGCGACGGGCAAGGCCGACGGCGGCGCGGATCGACCGCCGGATGGCGCGTGGGACGCGATGGCCGCGCTCGATGCCGGCCTGCCGCCGGGACGCCGCGGCCTGGCGGTGTTCGGCCTGCTGCTGGCGCTGTCGATGACGGTGCTCGACTCGGCGATCGTCAACGTCGCGCTGCCGACGATGGCGCTCGATTTCGGCGTGACGCCGGCGCGGGCGGTGTGGATCGTGACGACGTACCAGCTGGCGGCCGTCATCGGGCTGTTGCCGTTCGCGTCGCTGGGCGAGATCTACGGTTATCGGCGCGTGATGCTGATCGGCCTGGTCATGTTCGCGCTGATGTCGCTGTTCTGCGCGTTCGCGCCGACGATCGAGCTGCTGACGCTCGGCCGGGCGATCGAGGGACTGGCGTCGGCCGCCGTGATGAGCGTGTTCCCGGCGATGATCCGCTTCGTCCATCCGCCGCATCTGCTCGGCCGCGCGATCGGCCTGAACGCGATGACGGTCGCCGTCGGCTCGGCGCTGGGGCCGACCGTCGCGTCGGCGATCCTCGCGTTCAAGCCCTGGCCCTGGCTGTTCGGCGTCAACGTGCCGGTCGGCATGCTGGCGCTGGCGATCTGCTGGCGGATGCTGCCGCGCGTGCCGCTGGTCGCGCATCGCTTCGACGTCCGCAGCGCGATCGTCAACGCGCTGGCCGTGGGCCTGCTGGTGTTCAGCGCCGACGCGCTGGTCAAGGCGCCGGCGCGCGTGCTGTGGTCGCTGCCGCTGGCGGTGGCGCTGGGCTGGTGGCTGGTGCGGCGCGCGGCCACCCAGCCGGCTCCGCTGGTGCCGCTGGACCTGCTGCGGCTGCCGCCGATCGCGTTCGCGGTGGGCACCTCGGTCGCCACGTTCGCCGCGCAGGCAGGCGCGTACGTATCGCTGCCGTTCCATCTGCAGCATTTCTTCGGCCGCACGCAGTTCGCGACCGGCATGCTGATGACGGCCTGGCCGGCGGCCGCCGGCGTCGCCGCGCCGCTGGCCGGCCGGCTGTCGGACCGGATCGCCGCGTGGAAACTGTGCGCGCTGGGCGCGGCGATGATGGGCTTCGGTCTGCTGGGCCTGCGTTCGCTGCCGGCCGACGCGGCCGACCCGCTGCTGATCGTCTGCATGATGATGTGCGGCGCCGGTTTCGGGTGCTTCCAGGCGCCGAACAATCGCACGATGCTGCAGAGCGCGCCGCGCGAGCGCAGCGGCAGCGCCGGCGGCATGCAGGCGATGGCACGCCAGTTCGGCATCATGTCCGGGTCGACGACGGTCGCGCTGATCTTCGCGATGCAGGCGCAGCAGGATCCGAACCGGCAGGTGCTGTCGGCGATGGCGGTGGGCGTCTGCTACGCGTTCGCCGGTGCCGCGGTCAGCCTGGCGCGCGGCTGGGTGGGGCGCGACGCCTAGCGTCCGGTCGCTGCCTCGTTCATTGCCCCGGTCGCTACCTTTGTCGTGGCTCCGGTCGTTGCCCCGGTTGCAGCCCCGGTCGCAGCCCCGGTCGTTGCGACGGCGACCCGGCATTCGTTCGGCGCGACGCACGCCCTGACGGGTTCGAAAGGCGATTCGATCCGGTTCCGAGACGGTTGAACCAGCAGAGGACACCACTTGCGAAGTTGTCAGCAAGTGTCACCGAGGACCGGATGTCGGGACCCGGGTGTGCCGAAAGCCCCGCAGTGCAAGGCTGCGGGCGAAAGCGAGTGCTTCGCTATCCTTTTGGATAATCCATTGGGACTGGTTGCTCGAAGAGAACACACGGGCCATCTTCCATGAGACTTTGCGGCAGAGGGGATGCCGGCAATCGTTCTCCTGGCTGGTGAGGATCGTTCGATCCGCCCGGTTCCGGCATCCGTGACGGCGATCCCGGCGCGCACCCGGCATGGCGGTGCGCGGCCCCGGGGCAAGAGCGTTCGCTCCATCGTCGAATCTCGACCGTCCGTGAATTAGTCGGTCGGCGGAGATCGGGCGTTGTCGTAGCGTGATCGCCGTTGTCCTTGGATAGCTTGGAGAGTCCTTTGCATTCGAAGGTCGAGTCCGTCCCCTCGACCCCGTCCGGCGGGCGCCGCGGATGGGCATGGCTGCCCGATGCCGCGACGCTGCTCGACCTGGTGGCCGGCGGCGATCCGGACAGCGACGCGATCGAGGTCCGGGCGCGCGGCTGCGTGTCGCTGGCCGGCGACCCGAGGCCGGCAATCGCGCCGTCGCTGCCGGATGCCGGCCTGGCGCCGTTGGCGGCCTGGCTGCTGCTGCAGTCGCGCTGGCTCGGCCTCGAGCGCGTGACGGCCTTCGTGCGGCTCGCACCGGCGACGAGCGCCGACGGCCAGGAATTCGACGGCGGGCAATTCGACTGCGAACGATTCGACAGCGAAGCCGGGACGATCGACCGTGTGGTGACGCTAGACGCCGGCGATCCGGCCGATCTGCGCTGGGACGCCTGGCTCGCGCGCGTCGGCGACGCATGGCGGGCGGCCGGGCGCGCGCCGTCGGACCAACGGGACCGGGCGGCGCTGGTGCTGGTCGCACCGGATGCTTCGCGAGGGTGGCGGCTGGATTACCCGGCCGATCGGGTCGCATCGTCGATCGTCGACGGCTGGCGGGCCGCGGTCGCGCAGGTGCTGGCCGGCGCGGCCGAGGATCCGGCCACGCCGTTGCGCGCGCTGGCCAGCGTCGACGCGGCGACGCGAGCGGCGCTGCGGACGCTCGGACGCGGCCGTCGCGTGCCGATCGGCGACGACGAGACCGTCGTCACGGCCTTCGATGCGCGGGCGGCCGCGACGCCGTCCGCGCCGGCGCTGGTCGATGCGCGCGGGACGATCGACTATGCCGGATTGGCCGCGCACAGCCGCCGCGGCGCCGAGGCGCTGCGTGCGCAGGGCGTGCGCGAAGGCGATATCGTGGCGCTCGATCTGCGTCCGGGCGAGGCGCGCGGCGCCGACGCGATCGTCGCGATGCTGGCGGTGCTGCGCGCGGGCGCCGTCTACCTGCCGCTGGACCAGCGTCTCGGCGATGCCCGGATCGCTCGGATGCGGGCCGATGCCGCGCCGCGCGGTGTGCTGCGCGAGACCTTTCGCTGGACGCTCGAGCGGCCGGACGAGCGGGCCCTGGACGGCGGGGGTAGTGAGGATAGCGAGGGCAGCGACAGCAAGGGCAGCAAGGGCAGCGAGGGTAGCGAGGGTAGCGAGGGCAGCAACGGCGCGGAGCGCGGCGAGCCGGCATCGGGCCGCTGCGCGGCAGATCGCGGCGCTTACCTGATGTATTCGTCCGGGTCGACCGGAACGCCCAAGGGCATCCTGATCCCGCACCGGGCGGTGCTGCGGCTGGTGCGATCGGCCGATTTCCTGTCGCTGGGCGCGGGCGAGCGGATCCTGCAGGCGGCGCCGCTGGGTTTCGATGCATCGACGCTCGAGATCTGGGGGCCGCTGCTCAATGGCGGTTGCTGCGTCGTGCACGAAGAGCCGGCGATCAGCGTGGCCGGCCTGCGCCGTACGCTGGCCGGGCATCGGGTGACCGGCGCGTGGCTGACGGCGGCGCTGTTCAACCAGATCGTCGACGACGACCCGCAGGCGCTGGCGCCGCTGCGCCGGCTGGTGACCGGCGGCGAGACGCTGTCGGTCGAGCACGTCGAACGGGCGTTCGCCGCGCTGCCGGCGATCGAGCTGGTCAACGGCTACGGTCCGACCGAGAACACGACGTTCACGACCACGCACCGGATCGACCGGCACCGCATGGCGGTGCTGGTAGGCGATGGCGGCCGCACGGCGGCCGCTGCCACGCCCACATCCACGCCCACGTCCGAGCCCACGTCCGAGCCCACATCCGCGCCCGAGTCCACGTCCACGTCCTCGTCTGCCGTCAAGGGCCGGGCGCGCTCGGTGCCGATCGGACGGCCGGTCGCCAACACCGATTGCCTGGTCTGCGGACCCGATCGGCGCCCGTTGCCGATCGGCATGATCGGTGAGCTGTATACGTCCGGCGACGGGCTGGCGATCGGCTATTTCAAGCAGCCGGCGTCGACGGCGGCTGCGTTCATCGAGGCGTCGGCGATGCCCGAGCTGCCGGCGTTCGACGGGGATGGGGCCGCACGCTGGTACCGCACCGGCGATCTGGCGCGTTGGCTGCCCGACGGCACGCTCGACTATGTGGGCCGCGTCGACAGCCAGGTCAAGATCCGCGGCTTTCGCGTCGAGCTCGACGGCGTCGAAACGCGATTGCGGCGCGAGCGCGGCATCGACGCCTGCGCGGTCGCCGCTTATCGCCACCCGCTGCGCGGCACGACCTTGTGCGCGTACGTCGTCGGCCCGCGCGCCGGGCAGACCGCCGCACTGCGCGCGGCGCTGGCCGCCGACCTGCCCGACTACATGGTGCCGGCGCAGTTCGTGGCGCTGCCGCGCCTGCCGCTGACGGCCAACGGCAAGCTCGATCGCCGCGCGCTGCCGCCGCCCGGCGACGCGCGGCCGGACCTGGCCGTGCCGTACCAGGCGCCGCAGGGCGCGCTCGAGCAGGCGATCGCCGCGGTGTTCGCGCGCGTGCTGGCGGTCGACCGCGTGGGGCGTGACGACAACTTCTTCGATCTGGGCGGTGATTCGCTGCTGGTCGCGCGCGCGCTCGATGCGCTGCATGCCGAGCCGGGCCTGCAGTCGCCGTCGGCCGACGCGCCGTCGCCGGGCGTGGCGGACTTCTTCGGCGACGCGACGCCGCGCGCGCTCGCGCGAAGCCTGCGGCGCGGCGGCGAGCGGGCGGACGCGCTGCAGGCCGACGGGCAAACCGACAGGCAGATCGACAGGCAGATCGACGGGCAAATCGACGGGCAAATCGACGGGCAAATCGACGGGCAGGCCGCGCGGGCCGGCGGCGACGCCGAGCCGATCGCGATCATCGGCATGGCCGGCCGGCTGCCGGGCGCCGATTCGATCGAGTCGTTCTGGTCGCTGTTGTGCGAGGGGCGCGACGCGATCCGGCATTTCACGCCGGCCGAACTCGATCCGTCGATCCCGGCCGCGCTGCGCGCCGATCCGGCCTACGTGCCGGCTCGCGGCGTGCTCGACGACGTCGAGTCGTTCGACGCGGCGTTCTTCGGCATCGGCGCGCGCGAGGCCGAGCTGATGGACCCGCAGCAGCGCCTGTTCCTGGAGATCTGCTGGCAGTGCCTGGAGCGCGCCGGCGAGCTGCCCGGCGGCCGCATCGGCGTGTTCGCGGGCATGCACAACGCGACGTATTTCCAGCGCCACCTCGCCGCGCATCCGCAGGCCGTCGAGCGGCTCGGCGAGTTCGCGGTGATGCTGGCCAACGAGAAGGACTACGTGGCCTCGCGCGTGGCCAATCGCCTGAACCTGCGCGGGCCGGCGATCAGCCTGAACACCGCGTGCTCGACGTCGCTGGTGGCGATCGCGCAGGCGTTCGACAGCGTGCGCGCCGGGCATTGCGAGATGGCGCTGGCCGGCGGCGTGGCGATCAACTGCCCGCCAAACAGCGGCTACCTGTACCAGGAAGGCTCGATGCTGTCGCCCGACGGGCGCACGCGCAGCTTCGACGCCGCGTCGCAGGGCACGGTGTTCAGCGACGGTGCGGCGGTCGTGCTGCTCAAGCCGTTGTCGGCCGCGATCCGCGACGGCAACACCGTCTACGCGGTGATCCGCAGCGCGGCCGTCAACAACGACGGCGGCGAGAAGGCGAGCTTCACGGCGCCCAGCGTCGACGGCCAGGCGGCCGTCGTCGGCGAGGCCTTGCGCCGCGCGGCGATTCCGGCCGAGACGGTCTCGTACGTCGAGGCGCACGGCACGGCGACGCCGCTCGGCGATCCGGTCGAGGTCGAGGCGCTGCGCCGCGCTTATGAACCGCTGACCGATCGCCGCGGCTTTTGCGGCATCGGCTCGGTCAAGAGCAACGTCGGCCATACGGTGATGGCCGCCGGCGCGACCAGCGTCATCAAGACCGCGCTGGCGCTGCACCATCGATGCCTGCCGGCGACGATCCATTTCGAACGGCCGAATCCGAAGATCGATTTCTCGCGCACGCCTTTCCACGTGATCGACCGGCTCACGCCCTGGCCGCGTTCGGCCACGCCGCGCCGCGCAGGGGTCAGCTCGTTCGGCGTCGGCGGCACCAATGCGCACCTGATCCTCGAGGAAGCGCCGGCGGCCGCCGATCGTCGCGGCCCTGCCGCGGCGGGACCGCATTGGCTGCGCCTGTCGGCGCGCACGCCCGCGGCGCTCGCGGCGTCGGCCGAGCGGCTGTCGCGATGGCTGGCCGAGCATCGGTCGCTGGACCTCGCCGACGTCGCTTTCACGCTGGACGCCGGGCGCAGCCGGTTCGCGCATCGGCTGGCGGTGATCGCCGACGATCGCGAGCAGGCGGTCGCGCTGCTGGCCGATCCGGCCGCCGCGCGGCGTCGCGGCCGCGCGGTCGCGCACGATCAGGACGCGGCGGCGCGCGCGACGGTCTGGCTGTTTCCGGGGCAAGGCGCGCAGTACCTGGGCATGGGACGCGAACGCGGCCGCCGCGATCCGGTCTTCGCCCGCGCGTTCGACGATGCGCTGCAGGCTACCGGCGTCGACGGGCTGCGCGAATGCATGCTGGGACGGGATCCGGATACGCTGAACGACACGGCGATCACCCAGCCGGCGATGTTCTGCGTCGAGTACGCGCTCGCGCAGTCATGGCTGGCGCGCGGCCTGCGACCGGCGGCGCTGGTCGGCCACAGCATCGGCGAGTTCGCCGCCGCGGTCGTCGCGGGCGTGATGTCGCTCGATGACGCGGCGCGGCTGGTGGCCGCGCGCGGCGCGCTGATGCAGGCGTTGCCGCGAGGCAGCATGCTGTCGGTGATGCTGCCGGCCGCCGAGCTGGAACCGCTGCTGCCGGCCCAGGTATCGCTGGCGGCGATCAACGCGCCGCAGGCCTGCGTCGTCGCCGGGCCGACGCCCGCGGTGCAGGCTTTCGACGCGAGCCTGCAGCAGCGCGGCGTCGCCACGCGGTTGCTGCGCACGTCCCACGCGTTCCACTCGGCGATGATGGACGGCGCGGTCGAGCCGTTCGCCCGGCGGGCGGCGGCCGTCACGCTGCGCGCGTCGACGCTGCCGTTCTACTCGACGGTGCGGGGGATGCGCGTCGACGGCGCGGTGCTTGCCGATCCGATGTACTGGGCCGCCCACCTGCGCGAGCCGGTGCGCTTCGCGCCGGCACTGCAGGCGGCGTGGAACGATCTGCCCGACGCGCTGCTCGTCGAGATGGGGCCGCGCGCGCAGCTCGGCGCGCTGGCGCGCCAGCGCGCGAGCACCGGCGGCGGCGTGCCGACGACGATCGCGGCGCTCGGCGAATCGCCCGACGACGAGGCGCCGGCCGATCTGCTGGCGCGCGCGACGCTGTGGACGCTCGGTGACGAGCGCGACAGCGCGCCGCGCCGCGCGAACCGGGCGACGCACGAGCTTGGTGCTCCGATCGCGTCGCCGCGTCGCCGCGTCGTGCTGCCGACCTATCCGTTCGAGCGGCAACGTCACTGGCTCGATACCGGGGCTCCCGGCGCGTCGCCGTCGCCGGCAACCGGCGTCGTCGTTTCGGCGTCATCCGTTCCCGCCGCGGTTTCGGCCGGC
Source organism: Burkholderiaceae bacterium (assembly GCA_047601745.1). GTDB lineage: Bacteria > Pseudomonadota > Gammaproteobacteria > Burkholderiales > Burkholderiaceae_E > JAKPAM01. The sequence continues at coordinate 1,422,016 of JASGIS010000001.1, forward strand.
CTCGCTCCTTCTGCCGTCACGGCCATGGAATCCTTCGTGATGAATTCGCCCGTCGCCCCGCCTTCCGCTTGCGGTCCGTCGCGTCGCGAGCGCGTGCTCGCCGAACTGCGCACGGTGTTCGAAGACATCAGCGGCCTGTCGCTGGCGGACGCCGACGCGTCGGCCAGCTTCGTCGAACTGGGGCTCGACTCGCTGATGCTGACCCAGGTCGCGTTGCAGGTGAAGAAGCATTTCTCGGTGCTGGTGACGTTCCGCCAGTTGATGGAGAGCCTGCGCAGCTTCGATGAGCTGGCCGCTTATCTCGACGAGCGGCTGCCGGCCGAGGCCGCGGCGTCCGCGCCGACGACGGCAGCCGGTGTCGTGGCGCCGGTCGTGTCGGCGGCCGCGGCGGCGATGCCGGTCGCGATGGCAGGCGCGACGGGCGGCGCGACGCCGGCGGTGCTTGCGGCAGGCAAGCCGGTGATGCAGGCGGCGTTCCAGGCGCCGGTCGCGATGCCCGGCGGTGCAGCGGCCGACGTCGGCCTGCTGCAGCAGGTGATCGCCGCGCAGATGCAGTTGATGTCGCAGCAACTGGCGTTGCTGTCGGGGACGGTCGCGGGATCCGTCGGCGCGGCGACGCCCGTGTCGCAGGCCGTGCCGGCCGGCTCGGTTTCGATATCCGCGCCGGTTTTCGTTCCCGCTCCTGCCATCGCGCCTGCTGCCGCTGCCGCTTCACCGATTGCTTCGCTTACTGCCGCTCGGGCCGCCGCTGCCGCATCTCCCGCCGCTGCATCTCCTGCCGCCGTACCAGCCGCCTCCGCACCAGCCGCCGATGCTCCGGCGGCCGACGCACCGGCCGGCGGCAAGGCCGTCTACGACGTGAAGAAGGCGTTCGGGGCGATCGCGCGGATCCGCAAGCAGGATGCCGAGCTGACCGATCTGCAGCGCGTGCGGCTGGACGCGCTGATCCGCCGCTACGTCGAGCGCACGCGCAAGAGCAAGGCTCATACCGAGCAGCATCGTCCGCACCTGGCCGACCCGCGGGTCGTCAACGGCTTCAGTCCCCGGCTCAAGGAGATGATCTACCAGATCGTCGTCGAGCGTTCCAAGGGCGCTCACCTGTGGGATCTGGACGGCAACCGGTACGTCGACGTGCTCAACGGTTTCGGGATGAGCCTGTTCGGCTGGCAGCCCGATTTCGTGCTCGATGCGGTGCGCCGCCAGCTCGATGAGGGCTACGAGATCGGCCCGCAGCATCCGCTGGCCGGCGAGGTCGCGCAGTTGTTGTGCGAACTGACCGGCTTCGATCGCGCGGCGCTGTGCAACACCGGATCGGAAGCCGTGATGGCCGCGGTGCGGATGGCGCGCACGGTGACCGGGCGCGATACCGTCGTGCTGTTCAACGGCTCGTACCACGGCACGTTCGACGAGGTCGTCGTTCGCCAGGGCCGGCAGATGAAGGGGCTGCCGGCCGCCCCCGGCATCATGCCCGGCATGTTCGGCGACGTGCGCGTGCTGGACTACGGCACCGACGAGTCGCTGGCCTGGATCCGCGAGCACGCGGACGAGCTGGCCGCCGTGCTGGTCGAGCCGGTGCAGAGCCGGCGGCCCGATTTCCAGCCGAAGGAGTTCCTGCGCGCGCTGCGCGAGATCACGGCCGCCGATGGCGCCTGCCTGATCTTCGACGAGGTGATCACCGGATTCCGTTCGCACCTGGGCGGGGTTCAGGCGCTGTTCGGCATCCGCGCCGACCTGGCCACTTATGGCAAGGTCATCGGCGGCGGCCACCCGATCGGCGCGGTCGCCGGCCGGCGCGAGTTCATGGACGCGCTCGACGGCGGCGCCTGGCAGTACGGCGACGATTCGGTGCCGACGGTCGGCGTCACGTACTTCGCCGGCACCTTCGTCCGGCATCCGCTGGCGCTGGCCGCGTGCAAGGCCTCGCTGTCGCACCTGAAGGCCGCCGGCAACGCGCTGCAGACGCAGTTGAACCTGCACACGGCCGGCCTGGCCGACGAGCTCAACGCGTATTGCCGCGAAGTGGGCGCGCCGCTGCAGATCCGGCATTTCGCGTCGCTGTGGCGGATCACGATGCTCGAAGAGCATCCGATGCAGGATCTGCTGTTCGCGATGATGCGTACGCGCGGCGTGCACATCCTCGACAGTTTTCCGTGTTTCCTGACGACCGCCCATACACCGGCTGACATCGCGCTGATCAAGCAGGCGTTCAAGGAGTCGGTGGCCGAGTTGCAGGCGGCCGACTTCCTGCCTCGCCGGAACGACGCGATGGTGGTGTTCGACGCGTCGCGGCCGCCGGTACCCGAGGCGCGCCTGGGGCGCGGCAAGGACGGCCGGCCGGCATGGTTCGTGCCAGATCCCGAGCATGCCGGCCGCTTCAAGCGTCTGAACGCCTGAACGGGCGATCTTCGCGCGTCGATCCCGAATTCCTGATGGCTGCCATGACTCCTCCTTCTTCGCTGACGCAGAATCCGCGCATCCTCGACGACCCGTCCGACTGGCAGACCGAGGACGTCGACTTCGATCCGTTCGCCGATGCGGTGGTCGAGCGCGTCGTTCTGAGCACCGAGGCGCAGCGCGAGGTGTGGCTGGCCAGCGAGCTGTCGGCCCAGGCCTCGCTGGCGTTCAACGAATCGGTGTGCCTGCGGATCGACGGCGCGCTGGACATCGCTGCGTTGCGCGCGGCGCTCGGCGCGCTGGTGGCGCGGCACGACGCGCTGCGTACGCGGATCGGTCCGGACGGCGGCGAACTGATCGTTCATGCGGCCGGCGACGAACCGCTGCCGGTGCTGGACCTGCGACGCGGCGACGCGGCGGCGCGCGAGGACGGGCTGTCCCGCGCGAAGGCCGACGAAGTGTCGACGCCGTTCGACCTCGGGCACGGACCCTTGTTCCGTGCGCGGCTGGTCGTGCTGGCCGACGACGCGCACGCGTTGCTGATGACCGCGCATCACATCGTCTGCGACGGCTGGTCGTGGGGCGTGATCGTGCGCGAACTGGGCCTGCTCTACGATGCGCGGGTGCGCGCCGGCGCGACCGCGACCGACGTCGCCGCGGCCGCGCTGTCCCCGGCGCCCCGCTTCGGCGACTACGTGGCCTGGGAGATCGCTCGGCAGCGCGAGGCCGCGCACGCGGCGAGCGAGCGCTACTGGTTGGGCCGGTTCGGCGGCGGCACGCTGCCGGTGCTCGACCTGCCGTCCGACCGCCCTCGCCCCGCCGTGCGCAGCTTCGATTCGCGGCGCGGCGACCATGTACTGGATGCCGCGCTGGTCGCTGCATTGCGCAAGCAGGCCGGCAGGCTCGGCGTCAGCTACTACGGGCTGATGTTCGGTGCGTTCGCGGTGCTGCTGCATCGATTGAGCGGCCAGCACGACGTCGTCATCGGCGTGCCGGCGGCCGGCCAGTCGGCCAGCGGCCTGACCGGGCTGGTCGGCCACTGCGTGAACCTGTTGCCGGTGCGCGTGGGCCTGGATCCGGCGCAGTCGTTCGAGCAGTTCGCGCGCGATGCGGGTGGGCAGCTGCTCGATGCGTTCGAGCATCAGTCGCTCACTTATGGTTCGTTGCTGAAGAAGCTGCCGGTGCAGCGCGATCCGAGCCGCCTGCCGCTGGTGTCGGTGATGTTCAACGTCGACTCGGCCGTCGATGGCGAGGTGCCGGGCTTCGCCGGCCTGGCGATGCGGTTCGCGTCGAACCCGCGGCTGTACGAGAACTTCGAGTTGTTCGTCAACGCGACGCCGGTCCCCGGCGGCGCCTATCGCGTCGAATGGCAGTTCAACACCGGGCTGTTCGACGACGAGACGATCGCGCGCTGGAGCCGCTGCTACGAGGCCTTGCTGCGCGGCCTGGTCGCGCGCGGGGCCGACGGATCGATCGGGACGACGCCGCTGTCGCGGCTCGAACTGCTGGGCGCCGACGATCGCGCGGCGCTGCACGCGTTGCAGCCGGCGCCGTTGCGCTATCCGCGCGACTGCACGATGGTCGCCGATTTCGTGCGCCAGGCGGCCGCCACGCCGACGCGGATCGCCGCCGAATGGCGCGAGCGGTCGATGACGTATGCGGAGCTGGACGCGGCGAGCAACCGGCTGGCGCGCGCGCTGCGCGAGCGGGGAGTCGGCCGCGGCGTGCGCGTCGGGCTGTGCATCGAGCGCGGCTTCGACATGCTGGTCTCGGTGCTGGCGGTGCTCAAGGCCGGCGGCGCCTATCTGCCGCTGGATCCGGCGTTTCCGCCGGCCCGGCTCGACTATTACGCGCAGGATGCCGCCATCGGCCTGCTGCTGACCGACTCGACGGTGGCCGTCGCGCCCCGCGAGTGGCGACCCGACGGCGCGGCGCGCACGATCGACCTCGACCGCGACCCCTCATGGCGCGACGGGGACGCGTCGCCGCTGCCGTCCGGCCCGCAGGACGCCGGCGGCGAGGATCCGGCGTACGTGATCTATACGTCGGGTTCGACGGGCAGGCCCAAGGGCGTGTGCGTGCCGCATCGTGCGGTCGTCAGTTTCCTGGCCGGCATGCTCGAATCGCCGGGGATCGAGCCCGACGATCGGCTGGCCGCCGTGACCACGCTGTCGTTCGATGTGTCGGTGCTCGAGATGTTCCTGCCGCTGGCGGTGGGCGCGCGGCTGATCATCGTCGACAGGGACACGATGATGGACGGTCCGGCTCTCGGCGCGCTGCTCGATCGCAGCGGCGCGACCGTGATGCAGGCGACGCCGACGCTGTGGCGCCTGCTGCTGGATGCCGGCTGGCGTGCCGGCCGGCCGTTCACCGCGTACGTCGGCGGCGAATCGCTGACCCCGAGCCTGGCCGGCGAACTGCTGGCCGCCGTCGACGATGTGTGGAACCTGTACGGACCGACCGAGACCACGGTATGGGTGACGGTGTGGAAGGTCGATCGCGAGCAGATCCGCCGCCGCGGCGTGTCGATCGGACGTCCGATCGGCAACGTCTGCATCTGGGTGCTGGACGAGAACGGCCAGCCCTGCCCGATCGGCGTGCCCGGCGAGCTGTACATCGGCGGCGACAACCTGGCGAGCGGCTACGTCGATCGGCCCGAACTGAACGCCGAGCGTTTCATCGCCGATCCGATGCGCCGGGCGCTGGCCGACGGCGCTCCGCTGCCGGCCGATGCCGATGCGCGCGATCGCTGGCTCGCCGGCCGGAGCGACGCGGTCTGGCCGCCGCTCGTCTACCGGACCGGCGACCGCGGCCGCTGGACCAACGACGGGCTGCTCGATCACCTCGGGCGGATGGACTTCCAGGTCAAGGTCCGCGGCTTCCGGATCGAACTGGGCGAGATCGAGGCGACGTGCAACGAAGCGGCGGGCGTGGCGCGCAGCGTCGTGCTGGCGCGCGAGGATCGGCCCGGCGACGTGCGGCTGGTCGCGTACCTGACGCTCAAGCCCGACGGCGATTACAGTGAATCCGCGCTGCGCGAGCACCTGAGCGGCAAGCTGCCCGAGTACATGCTGCCGGCGTGTTTCGTCGTGCTCGACGCGATTCCGACGACGTCCAACGGCAAGGTCGATCGCAACGCGCTGCCGGCGCCCGATACGCGCGAGCGCACCGGATCGGCCGAGCGGACCGCGCCGCGCGACGAGGTGGAAGCCGCGGTGCTGGCGGCCACCGAGCGCGTGCTGAGCCTGCCGGGCATCGGCATCCACGACGATTTCTTCGCGCTGGGCGGCCACTCGCTGCTGGCGGCCCGCCTGATCGCGCAGCTCAATCGAGAGTTCGGCACGCAGTTGTCGCTGCGCGTGCTGTTCGAGTCGCCGACCGTCGCGCGACTGGCCGCCGAGGTCGGGCGGGCGCGCGGCGGCGAAGCCGCGCGGCGGCCGGTGCTGGTCGCCGACCCGACGCGTCGCGACGCGCCGACCACCGTCATGCAGGAGCGCGTCCGCTTCGTCGAGGAACTGCTGCCGGGCCGTTCGGTCTATCACGAACCCTCGGCGCATCGCCTGAGCGGTCCGTTCGATCGCGCGTCGTTCGAGCGCGCGCTGGCGATCATGTTCGCGCGCCAGTCGGTGCTGCGGACGGCGTTCGGCGTCGACGCGCAGGGCGCCGGCGTGCAGCGGATCGCATCCGAAGTGCCGGTCGACCTGCCGTTCGAGGATCTGCGCGACGTGCCGGCCGACGCTCGCGAGGCCGAACTGCGCCGGCGCATGCAGGCGGTGATCGAGTCGCCGATGGATCTGACGGTGGCGCCGCTGTGCCACATGCGTCTGTACCGGCTGGCCGACGACGAGCACGTGTTCCTGTTCGTGCCGCATCACCTGATCTGGGACGGCTGGTCGTTCGACCTGCTGTACGAGGAGATGGCGATGGCCTACCAGGCGATCGCCGACGGCACGATCGACGAGCTGGCGCCGCTGCCCGTCTCGTATGCCGACTACGCGGTCTGGCACCGGCAGTTCCTGCAGAGCGACGAATACCAACGACAGCTCGCGTACTGGAAGGGCCGGCTGCTCGACGCGCCGGTGCCGCAGCCCTGGCCGGCCAGCCGATCGCACCGCCAGTCGGCGCACGACGTCGGCGGCTCGGAATGGGTGCGCGTCGACAAGGCGCTGACCGAGCGCTTGCGCGAGCTGGCGCGCGAGTTCGACGTGACGCCGAGCATGTTGTGCCTGGCCGTCTATGCGGCGCTGACGCAGCGGATGGCCGGCGACAACGCGGTGGCCATCGGACTGCCGGTGCGCGGCCGGCAGATGCCCGAGATCGAATCGGTGATGGGGTTCTTCAACAACCTGGTGACCGTGCAGTTGCCTTCGCGCGACGACGAACCGGTCCGGGCCTTCGCGGCGCGCGTGCGCGCCGAGATGCTCGAAGTGTTCGGCCACCAGGACGTGCCGTTCGAGACGCTGGTCAAGGAGCCCGAGCTGATGCCGCGCATGCAGCGTGCCGGGCTGTACCAGGTGATGTTCTCGTTCCAGGACGCGCGTGAGCGCAAGCGCCGGTGGGGGCCGCTGCGCCACCAGAACGTGCTCGTCCATCACCAGGGCGCGTCCAACGACATGGGGCTGTGGCTGATGGAGGTGCCCACCGGCCTCGAGGGCGCGGTCGTCTACAACGCCAGCCTGTTCGAACGCGAGGCGGCCGTGCGGATCCGCGAGCAGTACCTGCGGATGCTGCGGCGGCTGGCCGAGCGGCCGGCGCTGACGATCGGTGAACTGATCGGCGGATTCCGCGCGAGCGACGTCGCGTACAAGGTCGATCCGCCGGTCGACGCGGCGGCCGTCGACACCGTAGCCGTCGACGCAGTAGCCGTCGGCACCGTAGCCGTCGGCACGGAGGCCGGCGCCGCGGACGGCGAGACCGTCGACGCGCGGGTGGTCGACCCCGCGGCGGGCGCCCCGGACGAGCGATCGGTGCGAGCGGCTCCGGCCACGCCAGCCGCTCCGGCCGACGATGTCCGGACGCTGACCGAGCAGATGCTGGCCGAGGTGTGGCGCAAGCTGCTGGACGTCGATCCGATCGAGCGACAGGACAACTTCTTCGATCTGGGCGGCAACTCGCTGCTGGCGATCCAGGCCGTCGAACTGATCGCCGCGCGTTGCGGGCGGCGCGTCGCGCCCGGCGCGTTCGCGTTCGAGACGCTGGCGCAGATCGCGCGCTCGATCGACGATGCGCCGGCGGGCGCGGGCATGGGCGCGGGCATGAGCACGGGCGCGGTCGGCGGATCGCGGACCCCGGCGGCCGCGCCGGGCGGCGGCGTCACGGCCGAGCGCAAGGGAGGGCTGCTGCGCAAGCTCGGGTCGGTGTTCCGGCGGTGAGCGTGTCGACGTGACGCGCGCGGCCTGGATCGGCGTGCTGCTGGTGCTCGGTGCGCTGAGCGCCGTGGCCGCGGCTGCGGCGTGGTCGGCGGGCGGATGGCGTTCGGCCGCCAAGATGGCGGCCGGTCGCGTCGAGGCCAGGCTCGCCTCGATCGACGTGCGTCGCGACGTCCGGATCCCGATGCCCGACGGCGTGGTGCTGTCGGCGGACCTGTACCTGCCGGCCGGCCCCGAACGACGCGTGCCGACGGTGCTGCTGCGCACGCCGTACCTGCGCGACACCTGGCAGGCGCACGGCAGCGAGGCGCTGGATTTCGCGCGGCACGGGTTCGCGGTCGTCGTGCAGAGCATGCGCGGGCGCTTCGGGTCCGGGGGCGAATTCGCGCCGTACGCGAAGTCGGCCGACGACGGTCGCGCGACGCTCGACTGGATCGTCGCGCAGCCCTGGTCGAACGGCCGCGTCGGCACTTATGGCTGCTCGGCGCTCGGCGAGACGCAGTTGATCCTCGGCGCGACGCGGCATCCGGCGCTGCGCGCGATGGTGCCGCAGAGCGCCGGCGGCGGCGTCGGCAGCGCGGGCGGCCGCTACGGGTACTTCGGCATTTTCGAAGGCGGCATCCCGCTGCTGTCGTCGTCGGCCGGCTGGTTCTTCTCGAACGGCGCGAAGACCTCGGCCGAGTCGCGCGAGCAGCTCGCGCACCCGCCGCGCGGCCGGGGGCCCGGCGGCCAGTTGTCGCTGCAGCAACTGCCGGTCCTGGACCTCGTGCGCAGCCAGAGCCCTTACCCGACTGATTTCGAGCTCTTGATGAGCTTGCCGCTGACCAGTCCGGAGTGGGCGCGGCTCGGTTACCTGAAGGACGGCGACCGCTTCGCGGCGCCGGCCTTGCACGTCAATAGCTGGTTCGATCAGGGCGTGTCGTCGACGCTGTTCGCCGCCCGTTTCATGGCCGCCCACGCGGACACGCCCGAAGCCCGTCATCAGCCGGTCGTCATCGGGCCCGGCATGCACTGCACGGTGGGCTACAAGCGCGCCCCGGCCCACGTCGGCGACCTGCGGATCGACGGCCCGAACGAGCCGCTGCTCGACACTTATCTCGCGTGGTTCGATCGATGGCTGCGCGATGATCCGGCGGCTGGAGCCTCCGGAACTACCAGAGCTACCGGAACTGCCGGAACTGCTGGAGCCGTTGGAGCCGTTGGAGCCGCCGCCGGCGCGGGCGCCGCAGCGTCGGCCGCCCGTCCGGCGATCGACGCGTTGCCCGCTTATCGCTTCTACGTGCTGCGCGAGGACCGCTGGATGGATGCCGACGCTTGGCCGCCGCCGGCCGCGCGGCCGCGTCGCTGGTATCTGGACAGCGGCGGCGGCGCGAACACCGCTGCCGGCGACGGGCGGCTCGTCGATGCGCCGCGCCCGGGGCAGTCGATCGATCGCTTCACTTATGATCCGGCCGATCCGGTTCCGACGAGGGGCGGCACGTTCTGCTGCACCGGCGACGGGCTGGCGCGCGAGGGCGCGGTCGACCAGCGCGACGTCGAGGCCCGCCGCGACGTGCTCGTCTACACGTCGGCCCCGCTGGCCGCGCCCTTGCGCATCACCGGCACCGTGCGCGCGCGGCTGCACGTGGCCACGTCGGCGCGCGACACCGATTTCACCGCGAGGCTGGTCGACGTGGCGCCCGACGGTCCGGCGCTGAACATCCGCGACAGCGGGCTGCGCCTGCGTTATCGCGACGGCATCGACCGGCCGGCGCCGGCCGAACCCGGTGCCGTCTACTCGATCGACATCGAACTGGGCGACATCGCATGGCAGGTGCCGGCCGGTCACCGACTGCGCCTGCAGGTGTCGAGCAGCAACTTCCCGCGTTTCGAGCGCAACCTGAACACAGGCGGCCGCAACGTCGACGAGACCACGAGTGTGACAGCCGTCAATGATGTCCGGCACGGCACCGCCTATCCTTCATGGATCGAATTCCCGGTGCTCGAATGACTGAATCGCGAGGAATGCGGCGATTGGCGGTGCGTTGGCCGGTGCCCGGCGACGCGCTGCCCGCGCATGGCGATCGCCGTGACGACGGCGACGCCCGGGCATCGTCCTCGCGGGTCGGATGCTGGCAGATCGACCTGGACGAGCCGGCGCTCGACGCGATGAGAGCGCTGCTGGCCGACGACGAGCAGGCCCGCGCCGCGCGTTTCGCGCGGCCGCTGCTGGCCGATCGCTATCGGCGCGCGCACGGTGCGCTGCGCTGGCTGCTGGGCCGGCATTGCGGCGTCGACGGCGGGCGGCTGCGCTTCGGCGCGAACGCGCACGGCAAACCCGTGCTGCGCGAGGCGCCGGGCGCGCCGGAGCCGGCGGCGTTGCCGCATTTCAATCTCAGCCACAGCGACGGCCACGCGCTGGTGGCGATCTGCGACGATGCGCCGGTGGGCGTGGACATCGAGGCGCTGCGCGCGCTCGGTGACCCGGACGACTGGGCGTGGTCGCAGCTCAGCGAACGCGAGCGTGCGCAGTGGCGGGCGCTGCCCGACGAGCATCGCGCGGCGGCGTTCCTGCGCGGCTGGACGCGCAAGGAGGCCGCGCTCAAGGCGCTGGGCGTCGGGCTGGCGCACATGCGGCCCGCGCAGCTCGACGTCGGGCTCGAGCCGCTGGCCGGCCCGGTGGCGCTCGGACCGGCGGGCTGGCATCTGCGCTGGCTCGGCCCGCTCGACTGCGATGGGGCGGTGGTGGCTTCGCTGGCCGTGGCCGATCCCGGAGCGGACCGGCGATGAGGCCGCTGCACATCGACCACGACGGACGCCGTCTGGCGGCGATCCTGCACGAACACGTACCGCCGCCCGGGGCGCTCGCGCCGGCTCCTGCGCCGGTATCCGCGCCGGTATCCGCGCCGGTATCCGCGCCGGCATCTGCAACGGCATCTGCAACGGCATCCGCACCGACACCCGCACCGACACCCGCACCGACACCCGCACCGACACCCGCCGCCGGCGCGGCGCGGCCGTCGACCGCGCTGCTGGTCTGCAATCCGTTCGGCCAGGAAGCGGTTCGCGTCCATCGGATGCAGCGGGTGCTGTGCGAACAGTTGCTGCGCAGCGGCCTGCCCTCGCTTCGCTTCGACTACTACGGCGCCGGCGAGTCGATGGGCGACGACGAACAGGCCGATCCGTGCGGCTGGGTCGGCGACGTCCTGGCCGCCGACCGGGCGTTGCGCGCGCGGACCGGGGCCACGCGGGTGCTGTGGTTCGGCGCGAGGCTCGGCGCGACGCTGGCGCTGCTGGCGTCGGCGTCCGCGTCGGCCGATGCTCGTCCGGACGGCCTCGTGCTCTGGGAGCCCGTCATCGACGGCGCGGCATACGTGCGGTGTCTGTCGCAGGACCACGAGCGCGCGCTGCGCTCGAGCTTCGGCCCGTTCCTGCGCCGCGTACCGCGAGGCGATCGCCGGCAATGGATCGGCTTCGGCGTCGGGCCGGCGATGCACGGGCAGTTGCAGGCGCTGAGGGCGCCGCTGCCGCCGTCCGGCGTGTCGGTGACCGTCATCGGTTCGCCGGCCGTGGCCGACGAGACCCGCTTCGAATCGTCGCTGCAGGACTGGTGCGAACGCGCCGCCGCGCAAGCGGGCTCGCCGGGGCCGCGGCGCGTCGCGCTGCGCCACGAGTTCGACTGGACCGCCGAAGAGGCGCTGAACACCGCGCTGGTGCCCGCGCCGGCCGTACGCCTGCTGCGCGCCGAGATCGAGGCGATGCGATGACGCAGCCGGTATCGTTCCCGACCGTCGCCCGGATGCCTCCGGTCGCGGGTCCGTGCCGCGACGAGGCGGCGCCGGACCGCGCCGCGCCGCCGGTCGAGACGGTTCGCGAATCGTTCTGCCAGTTCGGCAACGGCGGGCAACTGATCGGTACGATCACGCACGGCGCAGATCCGGGCGAGCGCACGCCGGACGTCGGCGTGCTGTTGTTCAACGCCGGCACCATCGCCCGCATGGGGCCGCATCGCTTCAACGTGAAGCTGGCGCGCCGCTTGGCGAGGCTCGGCCATTCGAGCCTGCGTTTCGACCTGTCCGGACAGGGCGACAGCGGCGCGGCGCCCGGTACGCTCGACTACCACGAACAGACCGGACAGGACATTCGCGACGCGACCGATCGACTGGCGCAGGCCAGCGGCGTGCGGCGCTTCGTCATCGTCGGCATCTGTTCGGCCGCGCAGGCCGGCTGGCACGCGGCGCTGCGCGATCCGCGGATCGTCGGTCTGGTGATGATCGACGGACACGCGTATCCGTCGCGCTGGACGCCGCTCGTGCATCGCTGGCGGCGCTGGCGCGAGCGCTCGTTCGCCGAGAAGGTCGAGCGGATCGGCCGCAAGCTGCGCGGCCGCCTGTTCGGCGATTCGTCCGTCGTCGAACCGATCGGGCGGCTGGGCGGCAACGACGTGCCGGTCGCGGTGACGACGCGCGACGAGTACGCCCGTGGCATGCAGGCGCTGGCCGATCGCGGCACCCGGTCGATGCTCGTGTTCACCAGCAGCTGGAGCCCTTTCTACAGTTATCCCGGCCAGTTCGCGGCGGTGTTCGGCTGGCATCCGTTCTGCCGGTCGGTGCAATGCATGTTCGCGCCGCAGTTCGACCACACGCTGACGCTGCTCGAGAGCCAGGACACGATGATGGAGTGGATCGAGGAATGGATCGCCCGATGTTGAATGCCGAATCGCCGCGAGCCGCGGCCGAGCCGCCGTCACCGGTGATCGAGTCCGCGTCGCCGCCGCGAGGCTGGTGGCGAAGGCTGCGGTCGGCCATCGCCGGAAGCGGCGACTATGACCGGCGTTTCGCCGAGAACACCAGCGAGAACCTGTTTCGCGGCGTGTTCGATTCGGCCGAAGCGGCACTGCGATCGGCGCCCGCCACGCGGCCGATCGGCTACGACAATCCGGCGTCGGCGGCGCTGTACTTCGGCCGGATGCGGCACGAACAGTACGATTATCCGGCGATGTTCTGGATGCAGCAGGCGCTGCAGGCCGGCATGCGTTCGATCTTCGACGTCGGCGGACATATCGGCATCAAGTTCTATGCGTTCGCCGAGCCGCTGGCGCTGCCCGACGACGCGCGCTGGCTGGTGTGCGACGTGCCGGCCGTGGTCGAACGCGGCGCGATCGTCGCGGCGCGCCGCGGCGTCGATGCGCGCCTGTCGTTCACGTCGTGCTACGAGGCCCTGGACGGTCGGGACCTGCTGTTCGCGTCGGGCGCGCTGCAGTATCTGCCGATGACGCTGCCGCAATGGCTCGACACGATCGCGCGTCCGCCGCGGCGGATCATCATCAACACGACGCCGATCCACCCGCAGTTCGATTTCCATACGCTCAACGGCATCGGCACCGCTTATTGCCCTTATCACGTGTTCGCCGAGGCACCGTTTCTCGAAGGACTCGCGCAGCGCGGCTACGTGCTGCGCGACCGCTGGATCAATCCCGACAAGCGTCTGACGCTGCCCGGCGACCCGGCGCACGGCCTCGATCACTACAGCGGATTCTGCCTGGATCTGGTCGTGGGCTGAGAGGCTGAGCCGCGCCCGTCCGGCGGCCGGATTTCCGCGCCGGGGCCGTCGGCCGCCGTCCGGCGGCTTCGGGTGGACGGGGTCGAGGGCCGGCTCGCACATTGCCTGTCGATGACACTCGTTCAGGTAATGGTTCGATGCGCGCGTTCCGGTTCCAGGCCAACGGCAGAGAGTTGGCGGCAGTCTTTCATGGAGCCGATGGCCAGTGCGGGGTGCTGTTCTGCAACCCCTTCGGTCAGGAAGCCGTGCGCGTCCGTCGGATGCAGCACGTCCTGGCCGAGCGGCTGAGCCAAGCCGGATTCCCGACGCTGCGCGTCGACTGGTTCGGCTGCGGCGATTCGCTCGGCGAGGACGTCGACGGCGACCTGCCGGGCTGGCGCGCCGACCTGCTGGCGGCGGACCAGCACCTGAGACGGATCGGCGGGTGCGCGCGCACGATCTGGATCGGCATGAGGCTGGGCGCGACCCTGGCCGTGCTGGCGTCGATGGACGCGCGGCCCGCGCCCGCCGGTCTCGTGCTGTGGGAGCCGGTCACCGACGGCGGCGTCTATCTCGAACAACTGCGGCTCGATCAACGGCGCGCGCTGGAGATCGCCTACGGGCCGTTGCTGCGCGATCCGGCCGTGCCGGCGTCGGGGTCCGACGAGGCGATCGGCTTCGCGATCGGCGAGCGCCTGCGCCGGCAGCTCGCGAGCCTGTCGCTGTTCGGGTCGGTGCTGCGCACGCCCGCCGTGGTGATCGCGCCCGATGGTCATCCGGCGCTGGACTGGCGTGCCGTCCCCGACGTGCGGCCGCCGAGCATCGTGCCGTTCGCGCAGCGTTTCGACTGGACCGCCGAGGAGACGATCGACACCGCACCGCTGCCGGCCGACGCGATGGCCCTGATCTTGCATATGGTCGAGACGCTGCGATGAGCGACGAGCAGATCGGCGTGCTGACCGAATCGGTGCTGAACTTCGGTCGCGGCGAGTATCTGTCCGGCGTGTTGACGCGGTTCGACGCGGCCGGCGGTGCGTCGGCCGCCGCGATCGGGTCGACGGCGTCGACGGGCGGCGGCCCGGGCGTGCTGCTGCTCAACGCCGGCGTCATCTCCCGCAGCGGACCGCATCGCTTCAACGTGAAGCTGGCACGCGCGCTCGCGCGCCAGGGACTGCCGGTGCTGCGATTCGACGTTTCCGGCAAGGGTGACAGCGGCACGACGGCCGATGCGCTTCCTTATCCGCAACAAGTGACGAATGACATCGTCTGCGCGATCGAAGCGATGCAAAGTGTCGTCGGTATCGAAAGCTTGCTGATCGTCGGTCTGTGTTCGGGCGCGAACCAGGGATGGGCCGCGGCACTCGTCGATTCACGCATCGGGGGACTGGTGATGATCGATCCGTTCGCGTATCCGACTCGGAAGACCCTGCTCGAGTATCACCGGCGTCGGATCAGGCTGCGTGGAATCCGCGAGAACCTGTCGCTCGCGGTAAGGGCCGTCGGCCACGCGGCCGGATATTTGTTGCAGATGTTGTCTGGAGCGGTCAAATCGAACGATGTTTCGCCGATCGAGCGAACATTGAGCGACGATACGCGACTTCCGCTAAGCGAGTACGCGAAGGGAATGCAGCAACTTGTTGACCGTGGTGTCAATGTGTTGCTGATCTACACGGGATCGTCATCCCGACACTATAGTTATCCTCAACAATTTTCGGATCGCTTCGGTCCCTATCCCTTCGCCGCGCGGGTCCAGTGCGAATACATTCCACAACTCGATCACACGCTGACGCTGGTCGCCACGCAGCAGGCGACGATTCGCCTGATCGAATCGTGGATCGAGCGCTTCCGGCATCGGCCGGCGCGCACGGACATCACGCAGCAGACGCCGTCGATGCCGGCGCGCCCGCCGACGCCGCTGGTCCTCAGCCGATGACGTCCGCGACGGCACCCGAACGGGATCTGATGGATTTCCGGCGCGGCGTCTATTGCGTGCTGGGACTGCCTTTCGATGCCGGCGGAACCGATGTGGTGCTCGCGCACCTGCGCAGTGCGGCCAGGACGCGCACGCGCTGCGTGCTGACGACGCCGAACATCAACTTCATCGCCGCCGCGATGCGCAACGAGCGTTTTCGCGACGACGTGCTCAAGAGCGACCTGTGCGTGCCCGACGGCATGCCGATCATCTGGCTGGCGCGGCTGTTGCGGATCCCGTTGCGCGCCCGCGTGTCCGGGGCCGACCTGTTCGATCGGCTGATCCAGCCCGGTCCGTACGAGCCGATGCGGGTGTTCCTGTTCGGCGGGGAGGACGGCGTGGCCGCGCGCGCGCACCGGTGGATCAACGAGCGGGCCGGCGGCGTGCTCTGCGTCGGCGACATCGAGCCGGCCGTCGGATCGGTCGAGACCTTGAGCGACCCGGCGCTGATCGCGCGCATCAACGCGACGCGCAGCGACTTCCTGATCCTGTCGCTGGGCGCCGAGAAGGCGCAGGCCTGGATCGAGCGCAACCGGGCGGCGCTGCAGCCGCCCATCGTCAGCCATCTCGGCGCGGTGCTCAAGTTCACGGCCGGCACGATCCGGCGCGCGCCGCGCTGGATGTCCTCGATCGGGCTCGAATGGATCTGGCGGATGAAGGAAGAGCCGTTCCTGTGGCGGCGTTACTTCGACGATGGCCGCGCGGTGCTCGGCGTGTTGTGGCGGCGGCAATTGCCGGCCATGCTGCGCGCGGCCTGGTCGCGCCCCGGACACGAACCGCCGCGGATCGACGTCGAGACGCGCGCCGACGTGCGGATCATCCGGTTGCGCGGCACCTGGCGCGAAGCCGATCTGCCGCCGCTGCGCGAGGCTTTCGAACAGGTCGCGACGTCGCGCTCGCGCGTGGGCCTGGACCTGTCGGCGGTTTCGTACATGGACAGCGCGGCGATCGGGCTGCTGCTGCTGCTGCGCGGACACTGCCTGCGACACGAATTGACGATGCAGATCATCGGCATCTCCGATGAATTGACGCGTTGGTTCCATTTCCACTGCGTCGATTACCTGCTCGACACGATGGAGTCGATCGCGCCGATCACGCGCGTGAATCCCGCCCCGCTCGCCGAAGGCCGGGCGGCGGTGCCGGGCGGCGCGGGCAATACGGCGGTCGGCTCTTACGACGAGGGAGCGACGGTCGGCGACGCGACGGCTTTGCCGGCGGCGGCTCAAACACCGGCCGAAGCTTCGGCGCGCGGCTCGCTGTCCTCCGGGCGCCTGTCGACGCACTGATGACGGTCGCGGCTGGTATGGACCCGGACTCCCGCGCACGCTCGTTGGTGCGACTGGCCGGCGCGCTGCTGCTCGGCTCGGCGGTGGGCGGGTTGGCGGTGATGCTGGTCGGCGGGATGCGGCTCGATCCGATGATCGGCTTCGCGGTGCCGATCCTAGTCGCCGGGCTGTTCCTGCTGCTGACGCGATTCGACTGGCTGCTGATCGCCGTGATGGTGACGCGCGCCTCGCTCGACCCGATCTTGTCGCTGATCAAGGGCGGGGGCGAAGGCATGGGCCCGGGGGCGGCGATCAATGCCGCCGTGCTGCTGCTCGGCGCTTTGTACCTGCTGCGCAAACCGCGGGCGTTCGCGCGACCGCACGTGCTGCTGTGGGGGCTGTTCCTGGCGCTGGCCTTCTCGGCCTGCCGTTATGCGCCCGATGTCGGCAAGGCCTCGCGCATGCTGATCGTCTACATGACGTATGCCGCGATGTTCGCGATGCCGCTGGCGATCGTCGACAACCGCACCGATGCGCGCTTCTGGGTGCGCGTGCTGCTGATCGCTTCGATCGTTCCGACGTTGGCCGGACTGTTCGACATGGCCACCGGCGGCGTCAAGAGCGCCGAATCCGAACTGCTCGACCCGAGCGTCGCGCTGACGGGTCTGCCCGAGAGCACGGGCTTCCGCATCCAGGGGGCGTTCACCCATCCGAACATCTTCGCGTTCTACCTGGTCACGCTGATCGCGACGCTGCTCTACGCGTGGCGGATCGGCGTGTTCTCCGATCGCACGCGCTTGCTGGCCGGTCTCTACATGGTCGTGCAGATCATATTGCTGGTCTCCACGCAGACGCGCAGCGCGTGGGCCGCCGCCGCGGTCGTGTTGTTCGGCTATGGCGTGTTCGTCGATCGGCGGCTGCTGCTGTGGGGCGCGATCGGCTGCGTGCCGCTGCTGCTGGTGCCGGTCGTGCAGGACCGGGTCCTGGAAGTGCTCGGCCACGGCCCGCCGCGGATGGACGATGTGTTGAACTCCTATCAGTGGCGGCTGGCGATGTGGAAGTCGGCGTTGCCGTGGATCGCCGACCGATGGCTGCTCGGCTGGGGGCTCGACTCGTATATCAGCTATTCGCCGATCTTCTTCCCGCTCGAATACGTGGTCGGCTTCGATGCGCACAGCGTCTACGTCCAACTCGCGTTCGAGATGGGCGTGCCCGGCGCGATCGCGTTCGCGCTGATCTTCGTCGGGCTGATCGTGATGGCGTTCGTCTGGCGGCGGCGGTATCCGCTCGAGGCGATCCTGCTGATCTGCCTGTCGGTCGCCTATCTGATGGTCTGCTACTCGGACAACATGCATCGCTATCTGATCTCCAACTGGTATACGTTCTTCTTCATGGGTTTGCTGGCGGCGGTCGCGACCGGCTCCGACCGGATCGAGAGCGGTACCGGCGCCAGGCGGCCGAAGGCGGCCACGCGATGAAGATCGGTTATTTCACGAACCAGTACCCGAAGGTCAGCCACAGCTTCATCCGGCGCGAGATCCTGGCCGTCGAACGCCAGGGGATGCAGGTCGAGCGTTACGCGCTGCGCGGCTGGGACGCCGAGCTGGCCGACGTCGAGGACCTGGCCGAGCGCACGCGCACGCGCTACCTGCTGCGCGACGGCATCGGGCCGCTGCTGCGCGCGGCGCTGAGCGAATGCATCCGCCAGCCGGGGGCGTTCTCGCGCGCGGTCGTGGCGGCGCTGCGGCAGTGGCGCGGCGGCGACCGCTCGCTGCCGCACAACCTGATCACGCTGGCCGAAGCCTGCCTGCTCGGCGAATGGCTGCGCCGCGACGGCATCGAACATCTGCACGTGCACTTCGCGACCAATGGCGCGCAGGTCGCGCGGCTGATGCGGCTGCTCGGCGGCCCGTCGTACAGCATGACCGTGCACGGTCCCGACGAATGGGATGCGCCGCGAGCGCTGGGCCTGTTCGACAAGGTGCGCCAGTCGACGTTCTCGGTCGCGATCAGCAGTTTCACGCGGTCGCAGCTTTGCCGATGGGCGCACCGCGACGACTGGGACAAGATCGCCGTCGTGCATTGCGGGCTCGACGCGAGCTTCCAGGGCGCGTCGCCGGCGCCGGTGCCGGACAACCGCCGGCTGGTCTGCGTCGGCCGCCTGTGCGCCGAGAAGGCGCAGGTGCTGCTGGTCGAAGCGGTCGCGCAACTGGCCCGGCGCGGCGTGGCGATCGAACTCGTGCTCGCCGGCGACGGCGACATGCGTCCGCAGATCGAGGCCTCGATCGCCGCGCACGGGCTCGGCGACCGCGTGCGCATCACCGGCTGGCTCAGCGGCGAACAGGTGCGCGCCGAGCTGCTGGCCGCGCGCGCGATGGTGCTGCCGAGCTTCAACGAGGGGCTGCCGGTCGTCATCATGGAAGCGATGGCGTTGATGCGGCCGGTGATCAGCACCTACGTCGCCGGGATTCCCGAACTCGTTCGCGACGGCCGCGAGGGCTGGCTGGTGCCGGCCGGATCGGTCGACGCGCTGGTCCAGGCGATCGAGCGCTGCCTGGACACGCCGGTCGACGCGTTGCGGCGGATGGGGGCGCAGGGGCGCGAGCGCGTGCTCGGCCGCCATTCGGTCGACGAGGGCGCGCGGCGCATCGCCGGCCTGATCCGCGAGGCGCGCGCGTGAGCGCCGGCGGCGTGCTGACGACCGCGCTGTCGCTGGCGGCGGCGTTGTCGTGCGTGCCGGCGGCGATGCTGCTGCTCGAGGTGCTGGCGGCGCTCGTCGCGATGCGGCGCGGCGGAGTCGGCGCGGCGCGAATCGATGCCATCGATGCCGGAGCCGGAGCCGGTGACGGCGCCGAGGCGATGGCCGGCGGCCGCGTGCCGGAGGACGGTGCCGGCGACGGTGCCCCCCGTGCGCCGGTGGCGATCCTGATCCCCGCGCACGATGAGGCCGGCGGCATCGGCGCGACGCTGGCCAGCGTGCTCGCGCAGTTGCGCGACGGCGACCGTCTGCTGGTCGTGGCCGACAACTGCTCCGACGATACCGCCGCGGTCGCGCGGCGGGCCGGCGCCGAAGTCGTCGAACGGCGCGATCCCGAACGGCGCGGCAAGGGTTATGCACTGGACTTCGGCGTACGGCACCTGATGGCGACGCCGCCGCGGGCCGCGCTTCGACCGGACGCGTCCGCGTCCGATGCCCGCGGGCCGGGCACGCCGCAGGCCGTGCTGATCGTCGATGCCGATTGCCAGGTCGCGCCCGGCGCCGTCGACGCATTGGCGCGCGCGTGCCTGAGCACCGGCCGGCCCGCGCAGGCCTGCTATCTGATGCACTACCCGCCGGCCGCGCGCACGCTGGGCGCGCGCATTGCCGAGTTCGCGTTCGTCGTCAAGAACCGCGTACGGCCGCTGGGTCTGGTCACGCTGGGCTGGCCGTGTCCGCTGCTGGGGTCGGGCATGGCGTTTCCGCTCGCGCTGATCGCCGACGCGCCGCTGGCCAACGGCCATCTGGTCGAGGACATGAAGCTCGGCGTGGACCTGAGCGCTCGCGGGCAAGGGCCGCTGTACGTGCCCGAGGCGCTGGTCACCAGTACGTTTCCGAGCAGCGAGCAGGGTCAGCGCACGCAGCGCGAACGCTGGGAGCACGGCCACCTGCAGACGATCGCCACGCACATGCCGACGCTGCTGCTGGCCGGGCTGCGCCGCGGTGATCGCGGCGCGGTGGCGCTGGCCTTCGACCTGGCGATCCCGCCGCTGGCGCTGCTGGTGATGTCGACGCTGGCCGTCGGGCTGGTCGCGGCGATCGCCTGGCTGCTGGGCGGAGCCGTACTGCCGATGGGCCTGGCCGCGCTGGCGCTCGCGATGCTGGGCGCCGCCGTGCTGCTCGCCTGGCGTGCCGTCGCGCGCGAACTGCTGCCGTTCTCGATGCTGTGCCGCGTGCCCGTTTACGTGCTGAGCAAGCTGCCCCTGTATCGCAGCTTCATCGGCGCGCGGCAGACCACGTGGGTGCGCTCGCGGCGCGACCACGAACAGGATCCGCCGTGACACGGGATCGGCGGTGATACCGGCGGATCCGCTGCGACAACGGATCCACTGCGACGCTGGATCCGCTGTGACGCCGGATCTGCGGTGACGCCGGATCCTCTGCGACACCAGATCCACCGTGATACCGGATCCGCTGTGACCGGCGATCAGCGCCCGTTCACCCCAGGACCGGACCGACGCGAAGCCCTATTCGAGTCCACCGTAAGGGCGCGCTGGTGATCCCCGGATCGCCGGCACCGTGCCGTCCGGCGGCGCCTCCGCGCCGCTGGCGGCGGGCGGGCCGGACGGAGCCCACTGACCCGTCATCGCGCGATGGGCGTACCGCGACTTGCGCGGCCAGACCAGCCGAGAGCCGGTCACGGATGCGGGCCGTGCCCGCGCACGATCCGCTCATTCCGCTCATCGTCGCGAAAGCCTTCGAGCCGCCGGTCCAACGACAGCCGGCCCAACCGGAAGCGCGCCGCGCCGGATGTCGCGAAGTGCGATCGTGGGCTCGATCTTCGGGGGAACGGTCCTGAGGGTCCCGAGCGCGGACGCCGCGCTCAGTGGGGTTCGGGCAGGAACGTCGTCATCGGCTCGTCTTCCCCGTTCGCGTACCGGTAGCTGAGTTCCTGCTGCGGCGACAGTTCCGCGTGGTTCAGCGCGATGCCCAGCATCTTGGTGCCGGTACGGCGGATCCGTTCGACGCTCTTCTGGATCTCCGGGTACGGGGTGGTGTTCGATTTGACCACCAGCAGCGTGTAGGGAACGATCGACGCCAGCACCAGCGCGTCGCTCAGCGGCTCGACCGGCGGCGAGTCGATGACGATCATGTCGAACTGCTGGCTCAGTTCCATCAGCGTCTGCCGGAAGTGGCGCGACAGCAGCAGCTCCTGCGGATTGGGCGCGGTTTCGCCGGACGGCAGCACGTGCAGCGGCGAGTTCTTGACCAGATGCACGCATTCGTGCAGCGGCGCGCCGGCCAGCAGGTTCGTCAGGCCCTTGGACTGGCGCGAGATGCCCAGGCGGATGCCGACCTGCGGGCTGCGCAGATCGCAGTCGATCAGCAGCGTGCGGCCGGTGTAGGCGTTGGCCAGCGCCAGGTTGGCGGCCACCGTCGTCTTGCCCTCGGCGCGCAGCGTCGACGTCACCAGCACGAGCTTGGACGGGCTGTCGAGGCAGCCGAGCAGCACGCCGGTGCGCAGCGTGCGCATCGATTCGGCGTACAGCGAAGCGGGTTCGGTGATCATCAGCGACGCGGCCATCTCCCGCTTGTCGGCCGGCAGCACCGGCAGCGCGCCCAGCACCGGCAACTGCAGCTTCTGCTCGGCCGATTCCTCGCCCTTGATCGTCTTGTCGAGCGCGTGGCGGATCAGCACGACGAACGCGCCGAGGCTGCTCGCCAGCACGAACGCGAGCAGCACGATCGCGCCGCGCTTGGGGCCGAAGGGCTTGCTCGCCGCGACGGCGGGGTCGATGACGCGGGCGGCCGAATCGTGGACCTCGGCCGCCACGCTGGTTTCCTTCGCGCGCGTGAGGAACAGGTCGTAGAGCTGCCGGTTCATCTCGACCTCGCGTTCGAGGCCGACGAGCTGGAATTCCTCGCGGTTCAGGTCGGCCGCCGAGCCGCGCGCCTTCTCGAGCTGCGCCGTGAGTTCACGCTCGGTGTTCAGCGCCGATTGGTATTCGCGATTGATGCCCTCGATGATGGCGCGGCGCTGGTTGGCCAGCGCTCGCTGGGCGTCCTGGAGCTGGGCCTGCGCTTCCTTCAGCGTGACGTGCTCGCTGCCGTACTTGAGCGAGTACTCGGCCACGCGCGCCTTGCTGATGTTGACGCGGGTCTGGGCGTCGATGACGCCGGGGTCGCGCTGCACGGCGGCGACGGCCGCATAATCGCTCTCGCGCAGGTCGCGCAGCTGCGCCCACGTGCCTTCGAGCTCGGCACGGCGCGCACTGGCCGCCACCAGCCGTTCGGTCATGGCGTTCAATTGCTGCGTGGTCATCGCCTCGGCCGAGCCGCCGAGCTTGACGATGCCTTTCTTCTCGCGATAGGCCTGCAGCGCGGCCTCGGAACGCTCGAGTTTCTCGCGCAGCTCGCTGAGTTTCTCCTGCAGCATCGTCGACGCGTTGCGGGCGATGTTCAGGTGGGCCTCGTTGTCGGCCCGTTCGTACTGCGCGGCGTAGGTGTTGGCGATGCGGGCGGCCAGCTCCGGGTCGGTCGTCTCGACGCTGAGCTTGGCCACGCCGCTGATGCGCAGCGCTTCGACCCGCGTCGACTTGATCAACTGCTCGACGGCGGCGTCGAGCAGCTTCGGTTCGGTCCATGCCTTGTTCGAATCGGCCAGTCCCAGCGCGTTCTTGATCCAGCCGATCGGCCCGCCGCCGGACGCGCGCGGATCGAACGCCGGCACGTCCCACAACCGCAACTGCCGCGCCGTGCGGACCGCCAGGTCCCGCGACTGGAGGATCTCGACCTGTGCCTGGAAATACTCGCGGTTCTCGCCGACCTGGCGCAGGTCTTCGATCGACGACAGGATCTTGGACCGGCCGGGCTCGACGAGCAGCGATACCGTCGAGCGGTAGGTCGACGGCAGCATGAAGGTCAGTACCGCGGCAACGACGGCGGCGCTCAAGCCCAGGATCAGCAGGAGCTTGCGGTGCCGCGCCAGCACGCCCCACAGGTTCAGCAGTTCCTGCGCGTCGGCGACCGGCCGAAACGGCTCGATGCCGGGCTGGGGCCGGTCGAGCGAGGTCGAGACCGAATTGGATGGGGGTAGCGGGGAGAGAGCGTTCATGATCAACGGATCCGATGCTGCCACGGCAGCCGCGCTGAGGTGGCCTGCGAATGATCTACGTTAACAGGAGGGAGACGAGCGGGGCGTGCGCGATCGCACGCTCGATCTCGCGACCGTCGTGCCGGCGGCCCCGGGACCGATCATCGGCGACGGCACGGTCGGTGGTCGATAGCGGCAGGGCGGGCTTGCCATCCGATTCTCGATCGCCGCGTGCGGCCCACATGGTTACGCTGGCACTTTGCCATAGTCACAGCAGGATTCGCGCCCGGGATACTTTCCACAATGTTGCACCTGGTTGCCGCGAACCGATCCGTCACGGGTCCGGCCCGGCACGAAAGCATTGTTCCGCCGATCAGACTGGTTGATGCAGACCCACCCAACGAGAAAGAAGGCACGAACCATGCTTGGGGAACGAATGAACAAAAGATGGCCCGCCTTGCTGCTGGGCGCCGCCGCCTTGGTCGCCGGGGGGGCCGTCGCGCAGACCGCCGAGACGACGCAGGGGGCCACGCAGGGCGCCGAGGCGATAAAGATGTATCGCGTCGATGCCGACGGCGTCGGCCAGGAGCTGGGCCAGGTCAGCATCGTGCAGACGCAGTACGGGGTCGTGCTGACGCCGTCGCTCGGCGGTTTACCGCCCGGTTTGCACGGCTTTCACCTGCACGAGAACGGCAGTTGCGAGCCCAAGGAGCAGGACGGCAAGAAGGTCGCGGCATTGGCGGCCGGCGGCCATTACGATCCGAAGGCGTCGCGCCAGCACGGCACGCCGTGGGGCGAGGGCCACATGGGCGACCTGCCGGCGCTGTACGTCGATCCGCACGGCAGGGCCGAGCAGCCGGTGCTCGCTCCGCGGCTCAAGACCAGCGATTTCCCGCACCATGCGCTGATGATCCACGCCGGCGGCGACAACCACGCGGACCAGCCGGAGCCGCTGGGCGGCGGCGGTGCGCGCATCGCCTGCGGCGTGATGAAGTGACCGGGATGACCGGCGGCCGCGCACCCGGATAGCGCGCAGCGTGCCGGACCTCAGGTCCGCATGAAGCCGAGGTCGCGGATCGGGAAGGCGCCCAGATTGGGGAGGATCTGCGTCAGACGGCCGTTCAGCTCGGGCGCGAACCAGTTCGTCAGCGTGGCCGCGTACTGATCCACCGACAGGCCGGGAATCCAGCGGCCCTGGAACTCCCAGTCCTTGCTGCCGGCTTCGTCCGGGCCGCCCAGCACCAGCGACGGATACGTGCCGTAGCTGGCGCCGCCGCGTACCGCGCCGCCGATCACCAGGTGCTGGTTGCCCCATGCGTGGTCGGTGCCGCCCGAGCTGTTGGGCTTGAACGTGCGTCCGAAGTCCGATTCGGTGAACGTGGTGACCGAATCGGCCACCCCCAGCGCCTGCGTGGCGCGGTAGAACGCCGCCATCGCGTCGCCGAGCGTGCGCATCAGTTTCGCGTGCTGGGTGAGCTGGTTGTTGTGATGGTCGAAGCCGCCCAGCGACACGAAGAACAGATGGCGATCGCCGCCGACCGTGGTCCGGTACTTGATCATCTTGGCCACCTGGTAGAGCTGGCGCGCCAGATCGGTGGCCATCGGGCCCGACAGGTCGCCGAACGCGGCCGACAGCTCCGGATTGCTGGCGTCGGCGCGGCCGCCGTTGGGTGCCTGGCTCAGCAGCGTCGACAGGCGGGCGCCGACCGCGAAGGCTTCGGCCTGCATGCCCGCGTACGTGCGGTGCAGCAGATCGTACGTCGTGGCGCCGACCAGCGAGTTCAGCGCCGCGCGGCGCGCGGCCGGTTGGGAGCCGTCCCAGTATCCGTTCAGGTCGAACGTGCGGCCCGGCCCGGGCAGCACGAGGCTTTGCGTCAGCGAGCCCGTGCCGAAGCGCGAACTGCCGGCGAACGACATCACCGGTGAGCCGCCGGCCAGCGCTTCCATGACCCGACCGCCCCAGCCGGCGCGCGTGACCTTGGCTGCGGTGGCGGTCTCCCACAACGCCTGCTGGTCGGCGTGCGAGAACAGCGACTCGGGCACGCGGCCCGGGTCGGACGTCTCGCGCCACGCCAGATAGTCGTCGCGCGTCAGCGGTCGCGCGAGCGGCCCGACATTGAACAGCAGCGCCAGCCGTCTCTCGTTCCAGATCGGCTCGAGCGCGGTCAGTTCCGGGTGCAGACCGTGGGTGGCGTTGAGCGTGATGATGTCGGCGCGCGGCAGCGCCACCTGCTGGCGAACGGCCGCATAGCGGCCATAACCGTCGCCGTCGACCGGCGGCACCATGTTCAGGCCGTCGTTGCCGCCGTAAAGGAACACGCAGACCAGCGCGCGATAGGAGCCGGCCTGCGCGTGCGCCGGGCCGGCGACCCCCATCAGCGCGGCCGTGCCGGCGCCGCCGAGCACCGGCAGCGAGCGCAGGAACCGGCGGCGGGTCATCGTGGGCGGAGCCTTCGTCATCGTATTGCCTTCGTGATGGGGAGCGCGTTCGCAGCGGGTATCGTCTTCGGTGGCGGCTTCATCGCTGCACCTGGTAATGGGGCGACGACATGATCAGGTAAGCGGCGGTCTTGATGCGCTCGTGCTTCCAGTTCGAGCCATTGCCGGGATCGGCCAGCCACGTGTCCTTGCTGGTATAGACGTTCATCGCGCGGACGATCGCCAGCTTGTCGGCCGCGCTCAGACGGCCGGCGGTCAGCAGCTCGGACAGGCGTTCGACGATGCTGGCCGAATTGCCGCCGGTGGCGTCGATCATGTTCTCCCACCTGGCGAGCGACACGCGCGTGCCGACGGCGTCGTGGACCGACGGATCGGGGCTCAGGCCCTCGCCCTTGTTGTCCCACCAGAAGAGCAGATCGTTGACGAAGTTGATTCGCGCGATCGCGGTGTTGGCGTTGGCGATGCCGAACTGCGGCGCGACCAGCGTGGTGCCGGGCAGCGGAAAGTCCGGCGGATAGAAGCTGAACACCGATGGCGGCGTGAAGGCCGGCTGTCCCATGTCGGCCGCGCTGCCCCACTGGCCGAAGCGCGCGCCGTCGGTGACGCCGTCGAGCGCGCGGATCGATGCGAGGATCAACTGCATCGGGTCCTTCAGCCGACCATACGCGGACGTGCCGGCCTGTCGCTGATCGCGCGCCTCGGAATCGAGCAGGATCGCGGCCAGCGTCGCCTGCAGGTCGCCCTTGACGCCGCTGCCGATCGTGCCGGTCGCGTCGGCGTACGTGCCGCTGTCGAACGCCGCCGTCACGCGCCCGACGTAGGCCGGCGACGGGTTGCTGGTGACCAGGTGCTGGATCAACTGCTTGCCCAGGAACGGGCCGATGTTCGGATGCGCGATGACCGAATCGAGCACCGCGTCGAGCCCCTGCTGCGGCGTGCGGCCGGACGGCGCGACGACGCCGGACAGCAGCGCGCGTTCGGTCTTGTCGTGGAAGTCCGAGTCCGACTGCATCTCGCCGATCCCGTAGCGCGGGTACTTCCAGCCGTTGCACTTGCCGTTGCACCACCAGTACGAACCGCCGGCAGGGTAAGTCCATCCGGTCAGCGCATAAGCGTAGTTGCGTACGGTGTTGTTGTCATAAGTGGGCACGCATTTGCCGGTGGCGAGCGTGCCGTTGGCGTTGAGCCGGCAGGTGCCGATCGTGAACAGTTGCAGCAGCTCGCGCGCGAAGTTCTCGTTGGGGTCGATCGCTTCGTTGTCGACCATGTTCAGATAGCGGCCCATCATCGGCGACAGCGTCACGCCGCGCAGCAGCGTGCGGATGTTGCCGAACGCGTTGTCGCGCAGCATCTGCTGATAATAGGCCAGCCCATAAGCGCTATCCACTTCGGTGGCCGAGACCACGAAAATCTGGCTGAGCGCGAACGCGACGCGCTGGCGAAGCTGGTCGCGATTGGTGCTGGCCTGGCGATAGAAGTCCCAGGCGACCGGCTGCGCCGAGTACCAGTGCAACCAGCAGTTGGCGGCTTCCGTGTCGGTGAAGCGGCTGCAGAAGTCCTCGAGCCCCAGCGTGTCGATCTCGGCGCGGTAGGCGTTGGCCGGCAGCGTGTACGTATAGCGCGACGCGGGCGCGGCGAACTCGATCATCAGTTGCTTGCGAGGGCCTCTCTGCATCGTCTCGGCGACGGTGCTCTCGCTGGGACCGAAGCTGGACTGCTCGAGGAAGCGCACGGCGTCCAGCCGGTTCGTCGGCGCGTCGGGCAGCGATTTGCTGACCAGCTGGATCGTGGACTCGGCGTCGATCGGATCGCCGGCGGCGTCGACGCGGCCGTTGATGGTCGCGGTGACGGCGCCGCTCGCGACGCCTTGTCCGGACGTGCGGACGGAGACGTTGTCGAGGGCGCCGGCGTCTCCGTTCGTCGCGCCGTCTGCCGCGCCGTCGCCGCCGCCGCCGCACGCGGTCAGCAGCAGGCTCAGCACGAGCGCCGAGACGCGTGCGGCACGCGCCGAGGCGCGGGACGGCGGCGGAAGGGGGCGAGACGGGGTACAGCGGAGCATGGGCACGTCGGGTCCGATGTCTGGAAAAGCGGAGGAATTTGGGCCGATTAGAAAAGGAACTCGCGCACGGGCTTAGCGTTGCGGGATCGGCGGCTGGTCCATGCCGATGGTCGGGCGCTCGAATGGATGAACGGGGCGGATGGCGAGGATGGACGGCGGAGACGGACGGCGCGGATCGCGCGAAGCGGGAATCAGACGATGACGATCCGCGCGTGCGGCGTGTCCGGGGCGGGTGTATCGTTGGTCCGCGCGTTCGCGTGGATGGGCCACGCGCGGCGACATCACTTACCGGCAGACCATGAACGATCGCCTTCGCAAGCCGATTCCGACGCTGTTCGTCGATACGCCGTTCGTCAGTCCGTATGCGTTGTCGGCGTTCGTCGCGCTGACCGAGAAGGGCGTCGAGTTCGATCTGCAGCGGGTCGACCTGGCCGCCCAGCAGAACCAGCAGCAGCCGTTCCAGCAGTTGTCGCTGACCGCGCGGGTGCCGACGCTCGACTACGACGGGTTCTCGCTGTCGGAGTCGTCGGCGATCATCGAGTTCGTCGAAGAGGAGTTCGCGCCGCCCAGGTACCGCAGCGTGCTGCCGGCGGACCGTCGGCATCGCGCGCGGGCGCGCCAGTTGCAGGCATGGCTGCGCAGCGACCTGATGGCGCTGCGTGCCGAGCGGCCGACGACGGTGTTCTTCGCGACCGAGCCGGCGCCGCCGCTGACGCAGGCCGCCAGCGACGCGGCCGGCAAACTGCTGCGCGTGGCCGCGAGCCTGCTGCGCGACGGTTCGCGCGAGCTGTTCGGCGAGTGGTCGATCGCCGATACCGATCTGGCGGTGATGCTGAACCGGCTGGTGGCCGGCGGTGATCGCGTGCCCGCGGCGGTGCGCACGTACGTCGGCCGCCAGTGGGAGCGGCCGTCGATGCGCAAGTGGCGCGGGCTGGTGCGGCTCTGAGGCCGCGTGGTGCGCCGCTGCAGGACGCGGCGGTCCGGTCGCCGACCGCCGTTCGAGCGGCGTTCGTTCACTGCTCGTTCAGTGCTCGTTCACTGCTCGTTCAGCGCCGCGAACCCTTCGGTCGCGCCAGGTAGGCGACCGTCTCGGGTTTGTCCTTGAGCCAGCCGGCCCAGCGCAGGCAGACCTTGGCGATGCGCTCGGGATCGACGCCGAGCTGGGCCATCGCGACGCCGCCGTTGACCGACTCGAAGTATTCGGCGATCAGTCCGTCCTGCAGCCGGAACCGGCTGATGCCGTCGATGACGACCTGGCGGCCCGCGAAGGCCGGGATCGTCGACGTGAAGCTCGACAGCGACCACGCGTACGCGGTATCGCCGGCGCACACCGGGTCGAACATCTCCCAGCGATAGTCGGGGCCGGCATCGCGGTGGAACAGCTCGCCCATCATGTGGGCGATCTCGGCCCGGCCGGTGTGCGGACCGTAGATGTAGTCGTGATAGATCGCGTCTTCGGTGAAACAGGCGGCGAACGCCTGGCCGTCGCCGGCCTCGGCGGCGCGCGTGAAGCGTTCGAGCAGCGCGACGAACTCCTGCTGGGTCATTCCGGGGCCTCCGATCGGCGCGTGCCGCTCACTTGACCAACGGGCAGCCGCCTTCGTTGAGCGGGCGGAACGCTTCGTTGGCCGGGATCACCGACACGATCTTGTAGTAGTCGTACGGTTTCTTCGATTCCTCGGGCTTCTTGACCTCGACCAGCAGCATCGGGTGGATCGCCCGTCCGTCGGCGCGCACCGTGGTCGGGCCGAACAGCGGATCGTCGACGGTGCCGGCGTCGCGCATCGCCTTGACGACGGCGGCGCCGTCCTTGGCGCTGCCCAGCTTGCTGACCGCGCGCAGGTAGGCGATCGTGCCCGAGTACGTGCCGGCCTGCGTCATCGAAGGATAACGGCCGTTGTTGCGTTTGGCGAAGCGCTCGCCGAACGCGCGCGTCTTGTCGTTCTGGTCCCAGTAGAACGCGGTGGTCAGCATCAGCCCCTGCGCGGCCTTCAGGCCTAGCGAGTGGACGTCCGAGATGAACAGCAGCATGCCGGCCATCTTCTGTCCGCCCTGGACGAGGCCGAACTCGGAGGCGGTCTTGATCGCCGTCGTCGTGTCGGTGCCGCCGTTGGCCAGGCCGATGATCTGCGCCTTCGACGCCTGCGCCTGCAGGATGAACGACGAGAAGTCCTTGGAGTCGAGCGGGTGGCGCACCGAACCGAGCACCTTGCCGCCGTTGGCCTTGACGACCTCGCTGGCGTCGCGCTCGAGCGCCAGGCCGAACGTGTAGTCGGCGGTCAGGAAGAACCAGGTCTTGGCGCCGCTCTTGGTGATCGCGGCGGCGGTGCCGTGCGACAGCGCCCACGTGTCGTAGGTCCAGTGCACGGTGTTCGGGTTGCAGGCCTTGCCGGTGATGTCCGAGCTGCCGGCCGCCGTCACCAGCGAGACCTTGTTCTTCTCGACCGAGACCGTATTGACGGCCAGCGCGACGGCACTGGTCGGCAGGTCGACGATCATGTCGACGTCCTCGGTGTCATACCAGCGGCGCACGAGGGCCGACGACACGTCGGGTTTGTTCTGCGCGTCGGCCGAGACCAGTTCGACCTTGAGTTTGGGATCGATCGCCTTGTAGTCCTCGATCGCCATCCTGGCGGCTTCGATGGCGCCGGCGCCGCCGATGTCCGAGTACAGGCCGCCCATGTCGGCGAGCACACCGATCTTGACGTTGGTCTGGGCGTGCGCGGGCAACGCGGCGGCCAGGCCGAG
Organism: Burkholderiaceae bacterium; assembly: GCA_047601745.1. Taxonomy (GTDB): domain Bacteria; phylum Pseudomonadota; class Gammaproteobacteria; order Burkholderiales; family Burkholderiaceae_E; genus JAKPAM01. Next base: position 1,452,573 of record JASGIS010000001.1, read on the forward strand.
CGCGATGGCGGTCAGGGTCTTGCGCAGCAGGATGTGTCTCTTCATGGCGATGCGTGTCGTTCTTGGAAGGATGCCGCCGGCGAGGCCGCGACGCGGCGCACAGTAGCATGGGGCCGGGCGGCCGCTCCATCAGGGTTTACGACGCGCGGCAACGGTCTTCGACGGGCCGCCGGCCGTCGTGCGGCCGGCGCCACGGAGCGCGGAGCGGCCGGGGCTCTGAGGTAAGATCGATCTTCTCCCGATCCGCATCCCGATAGGGGGCGCGGCCGAAACGCGCGAACCGTTCGGCGATGGCGACGCGCAGCGCGTCGCCGGCCACCCACTGATCACGAATCACGAGGATTCTCCCGATGACGTTCTTCCCGACCCGCGTTTGGATGATCGCCGCGTCGCTGGTCTGCGGTGCCGCCGTGGCCGCTCCTGCCGGCCAGGCGCCGGCCGACCAGAGCCCGGCCAAGGAGGCCGTGCAGGCGCGGCCCGGCCGATCGGTCGAGGCCAGCGCGCGCGAACGGGCTCGCGAACTGAACCAGGACAACGCGCTGCGCGGCGCCGGCCAGGCGCAGGCCTCGCACGCCGAGATGGCGCGTGGCCAGGCCAGCCTGGGGGGCGGGGCGTCGGCATCGGCCGCGTCACGGACCGCCGGCGAGAGCCGGTAAGGGCGCGGACGCGAGGATGTCTTCGATGGTCGACTCGTTGCTGTCCGGTCGCGTGCTGCGCGCGATCGTCTGGGTCTGCGTGCTGGCCGGCGTCGCGCCGGCGGTGCGCGCGCAGGCCGGTTATCCGTCCCCCGAAGCCGCCGCGCAGGCGCTGGTCGATGCGATCGCGACGACCGACCAGGCGGCGGTGCAGCAGGTGCTGGGCCAGGACGCGAGGCGGCTGGTGCCGGTCGGCGTCGACGATGCGAGCTTGCGGGCCGACACCTTGCGTTTCCTGTCGGCCTGGTCCGAAGCCCACCGGATCGTCGAGACCGGCGACGGCTGGGCCTACCTGGAAGTGGGGCGCGACCACTGGCGTTTTCCGGTGCCGATGGCTCGTCGTCCCGGCGCGGCGGCCGGCGCGGCGTGGGCGTTCGACACCAAGGCGGGCGAGAACGTGCTGCGCTTGCGGCGCATCGGCCGCAACGAGCTGGCGACGATGCACAACCTGCTCGATTACGTCGATGCGCAGCAGTACTACCGCGAGGTGCGCATCAAGGCCGGCCAGACGCCGGAGTACGCCGGCAAGCTGTTCAGCACGCCGGGCCAGCGCGACGGCCTGTACTGGGACAGGCGGCCCGGCTGGCCCGACAGTCCGCTGGGGCCGCTGACGGCCAGCATGGGCGAGAAGGTCGTCGAGGGCGACGCGTTCTTCGGTTATCGCTACAAGCCGCTGGAAGCGCAGGGGCCGCACGCCAAGGAAGGCGCCAAGGGTTATCGCGTCAAGGGGCGGCTGACCGAGGGGTTCGCGATGATCGCCTGGCCCGCGCGCTACGGCGAGACCGGCGTGATGACGTTCATCGTCAATCAGGACGGCAAGATCTACCAGCGCAATCTGGGTCCGCGCACGGCCGCGATCGCGGCGGCGATCCGGACCTTCAATCCCGAGGGCGGTTGGGAGCCGACGCGGCCTTGATCGGACGCCGCTCAGTCGACGTCTTGGCTTGGTACGTCGGCGCTCGGGCAACGAGACATTCGTCCGGTTCGGGCCCCGGCCTGCTCGCGGCGGATCGTCGGAGTCGTCAGGCGCCGGCGGCGGGGTCGACGGCCGGTGTGCCGGGTGTGCCGGGTGTGCCGGGTGTGCCGGGTGTGCCGGGTGCGCCGGGTGTGCCGGGTGCGCCGGGTGTGCCGGGTGCGCCGGGCTCGGCCGATTCGAAGCGCCCGGCGTCGCGATTCTTGCGCACGCGGTCCCAGGGCCAGGTGCGGCCGTTCATCGCCACGTAGACGCCCGGCGCCGCGTGCGAGGCCGCGGCGATCGCATGACCGAGGTTGAACATCGCGTCCGAACCGGCGACCCGATAAGGGACCATCGCACCGGTCAGCACGATCGTCTTGTCGAGCCGAGCCGACGCGAGCACCCGCGCGGTCCGCACCATCGTGTCGGTCCCGTGCACGACGACGATCCGCTGCTCGGGCGCGGCGCGGCAGGCAGCCAGCAGCCGCTGGCGATGCCCGTCGTCCATGTCGAGGCTGTCGATCTGCATGATCTCGTCGATGACGACGGCGTCGCCGAGCCGGGCGCGCGCCGCGATGTCGGGCAGCGCCGTGCGCTCGAACACCAGCGTGCCCCGGATCGGGTCGTAGACTTTGTCGAAGGTGCCGCCGGCGGCGATCAGGCGCAGGGTCATGTCCGGATTATCGCGTGCGGCGCCGGCCGGTCAAGCAGCCTCGTCGCGGTGCCTCGGGTACGCGGCGTCGCCCACGCCCGGCCACGCGGCTGCGCCCGCGCCCGGCCACGCGGCTGCGCCCGCGCCCAGCCTCGCCCCGCGGCGTGGGGCCGACTTCGGTGCACGGGACTTAACCCGCTTCGCCGGGTATCGAACTCGCGATCAGCTCGCGCCAGGCCGTGTCGTCGGCGGGCCAGCCGCGGTCGGCGAGCGGGTTGAGCCGGCGCAGGATCTGCGTCAGTTGCCAGGTCGGCGGCGTGCCCAGCGCGGCCGGGCGTTCGCGCCACAGCCGGCGGATCACGTTGTCGCCGACCGCGAAACGCTGCGCGAGCGCTTCGATCATCGCGCGGTCCTGGCCGGCATCGATCGCGCGGCGCAGCTCGGCGGACCAGCGCAGGCTGTGCGCGGTGTCGTGACGGGCGGCCAGGCCGCGCAGGTCCAGCGTCGGCACGCTGACGCGCGGCCCGACCGGCTCGCCGGCATCGGTGCCGTCGTCCAGCGGATCGTCGGCCGACACCGGCCGCAGCGTTTCGACGGTGACCAGCGATTCGGCGAAGAAGCTGGCGAACGCCGGCAGCCGCGTCAGCGCGTAGGCGCGGGCGCTGGCATGACGGGGGTCGAGCCGCAGCCAGTTGTAGCAGCCCAGGTGGCCGTCGGCCGGTGTTCGCGACAGCAGCGACAGCGTGGCGGCGTCGAGGTTGGCTTCGATGATCCGCGCGAGGCGCTGCTCGATCTCGGATTCGCGCGCGTCGATCGAGCGCAGTACGCGGCCGTAGAAATGCGTGTCGATGACGTCGTTGCGCAGCGCTTCCTGCAGCTTGGCGATGAAGTCCGGATAACGCGAGCCGCGATCGAACAGCGCGTGGCCGGCCGGCGCCAGGTGCGCGCGCGCGTCGGTCGGCGGCGACTGCAGGCGATGCTCGCGCAGCAGATGGCGGCCCCAGTCGTCGCGGCGCCGGTCGAGCACCGTCAGCAGGTCGCCGGCCAGCGCGGCGAACAGCACGTCGAGCGCTTCGTCGGCGACCGGCGCGGCCGCGTCGTCGGGGCGCGGCCCGAACGTGGGCGTCAGATCGGGATCGAGCTTGCGCGACAGCGCGTCGATCAGCAGGCGCAGCGAACGGTCGGACAGCAGCGAGCGGAAGTCGTAGACGAGCTGTTCGCGGTCGACGCCGATGAAGCGCACGTTCAGGCCCCAGGCGCGCGCCAACTGCGCGAAGATCGGATTGCCGATCAGCGACAGCCGCGATGCGAGCGGCAGCAGCACGATGAGCAGCCGCCACTCGGACGAGGGCTGGCGCCAGATCAGCGCGCGCGGGCTGTGCCGGTAGATGCGCGACAGATGGGCGAGTTCGGGCCCGACGAGGCCGGCATCGTCCAGTTCGTCGTCGATCGCAAGGCGGCTGATGGCGGGCGCTTCGAACTGCATGGATGAAAGGCGAGCGGCGGGCCGGAAGGCCGCGCGCGGCGGCGCGATGGAGCCGGGGAGTGGGCGGACCCGCGGCCGGGGTCGCTCAGTCCGCCTGCCTGGCGGCCATCAGCAGTCCGCCGCCGAAGACGAGCAGACAGGCGGCGACCACCGTGCGAGCAACCGAGCCGCGCGCCACCGCCTCGATGGCGAACAGCATGCCGGCCGTCAGCACGATCTTGGCGGTGACGGCCGTCCGTTTGGCGGGGGTTTGCTCGATCATGACTGGTACTTTACAGGAGATCCAGCGGCGGTGTGCAAGGGCTTTTACCCGGTTCCGGGCTGCACGATGGTGCGCCGGCGAGCGTCGCGATGGGGTATCGGCCGGGCGTGCGGCACACGTTCGGGGACGATCGGCGGCGATCAGTCGGGCGGCGGCGGTGGAGGGGGCGGCGGCGGTGATTGGGGCGGCGGCTGGCGCTGCTCGCGCGCCTGGCGCCGGGCCTCGCGCCGCTGCTCCAGGCGCTGGTCGTGACGCGCGTCGGGGTTGGTTTCGGCGTGGCTCTCGGCCTCGGTCTCGAGCAGCCGTACGAACTGGGTTCGGCCGGAGTCGAAGATCGCTTGCGCTTCGTCGCTCGAATGGGCTTCCCGCAGCCGATCCGTCAGCGCGTCGTCGTGTGCGCGGAACTGCTCGGCGAGCCGCGCCGCGCGCACCTCCTCGTCGCCGAGGATCACCAGCGCGCGCTCGGCCGCTTCGAGCGCCGAACCGAAGGTCTCGCGGATCGGCGTGACGCCGATGCGTTCCAGCTCGATCGCCTCGGGCCGGCCTCGCGCGCGGGCCAGGATCTTCAGCTTCGGGTAGTGGGTGCGCAGATAGCGGGCCGTCGACACGAGTTTGGGCGCGTCGTCGAACGCCAGCAGCACGAGCCGGGCCTCGGCCACGCCGGCCTGGTGCAGCACGTCGTGCCGGCTGGCGTCACCGTAGTACGTCTTCCAGCCGAAGCGGCTGACCGAGGCGACCTGCACCGGGTCGTTGTCGATGACGGTGACCGGCACGTTCCGCGCGAGCAGCAGGCGCACGGCGACCTGGCCGAAGCGGCCGATGCCGGCGACGATGACCGCGTTGTGCTCGTCGATCTGGTCGGGCGCGCGCCGGGCCGCGCTGCGAAACCGCGGCGCGACGAAGCGGTCGAACGCGATGAACAGCAGCGGCGTGGTCAGCATCGACAGCGCGACGACGGTTCGGGCCATCGCCGCCTGCGCGTGGTCGATGACGTCGGCCTCCAGGCCCGCGCTCAACAGCACGAACGCGAATTCGCCGACCTGCGACAGCGACAGCGCGAACACGATGACGTTGTCCCGGCGCAGGCCGAACAGCAGGCCCAGCACGATCATCACGACGATCTTGACCGCGACGATCGTCAGCGCCAGGCCGGTGAGCAGCAGCGGACGCTCGATCAGCGCGCCGATGTCCAGCGCGATGCCGACCGTCATGAAGAACAGTCCGAGGAACAGGCCCTTGAGCGGATCGAAGTCCGTTTCCAGTTCGAGCCGGAATTCCGAATCGGCCAGCAGCAGGCCGGCGATGAACGCACCCATCGCCATCGACAGGCCGATGCTGGCGGTCAGCAGCGCGCTGCCCACGACCAGCAGCAGCGCGAACGACAGGAAGATCTCGCGCATGCCGATCGTCGCGACCCAGCGCATCAGCGGGCGCAGCAGCAGCCGACCGGCGACGATCATGCCGGCGATCAGCGCCAGCGCGGTGGCGATCGGTTGCCAGCTCAGGTGCGGCGGTGCCGACGTTGCCTGGGCGCCGTCCTGCGGCGCCAGCAGCGACATGCTGAGCAGCAGCGGGATCACCGCGATGTCCTGGAACAGCGACACCGAGAACGCCGACTGGCCCGACGGGCTGACCATGCGCTTGCGTTCGGTCAGCAGTTGCAGCGCGATCGCCGTCGACGACATCGCGGCGGCCATGCCCAGCGCGACCGCGGCCGGCCGCGACAGGCCGAGCCGCATCAGCAGCAGCGCCGTCGCCAGCGTCGTCAGCGTCACCTGCAGCGTGCCCAGGCCGAAGATCGCCCGCCTCATCTGCCACAGCCGGGCCGGGTTCAGGTCCAGGCCGACCAGGAACATCAGCAGCACGACGCCCAGCTCGGACACCTGCTCGATCGTTTCGTCCTGCGCGATCAGGTGGAGGCCCCAGGGACCGGCGATGATGCCGGCGGCCAGGTAGCCGAGCACCGAACCGAGCCCGATGCGCGTGAAGATCGGGACGAACAGGGCGGCAGCGCCCAGATAGATCAACGCCTGCAGCAGGCCGTGTTCGAGCATGGTGGTGAAGCGTGGACGGTGACGGTTGGGGGCGGCGGCGGGCGGCGGTCGCGGGGGCGGGGGCGGGAGCGAAACGGGCGGCCGGCCGGGCATGTGACTTCGTTCGCGGTCGGAGTCGCCGGTAGGTGTAGACTAGCCCTGGTTCGGCCAGATGAAACGATACCGCGAGTGGGGTTTCTGTCCGGCATGGAATTGGGTAAGGGGCCCGGGCGATCCGGGTCATCGGCGGGTAGAGCTGGCCATCGTATCGGACCGTGCTCCCTGCCATCCGCGGCCTGTCAGCGGCGTTAGCGCGCGACGGCGACGCGTTCGACGATTTTCACTGGATTTTCACTAATGAGGAGCCTGTACAGATGACTCGACTCAATGTCCCCGATTACGTTCGCCACCAAGGTCTGATCGACTGGGTCGGCTCGATCGCCGCGCTGACCAAGCCCGACCGGATCGAGTGGGCCGACGGTTCGCAGGCCGAATACGATCGACTGTGCGAGCTGCTGGTCGAGGCCGGCACGATGAAGCGGCTGAGCCCCGTCAAGCGTCCCCATTCGTTCCTGGCGCTGTCGGACCCGAGCGACGTGGCGCGCGTCGAGGATCGCACGTTCATCTGTTCCGAGCACGAGGCCGACGCCGGCCCGACCAACAACTGGATCGCGCCGGCCGAGATGCGCAAGACGCTGAACGGCCTGTTCGACGGCTGCATGCGCGGCCGCACGATGTACGTCGTGCCGTTCTCGATGGGGCCGCTCGGTTCGCCGATCGCGCAGATCGGCATCGAGCTGACCGATTCGCCGTACGTCGTCATCAACATGAAGCTGATGACCCGGATGGGCCGCGCCGTCTACGACGTGCTGGGCGCGCAGGGCGAATACGTGCCGGCCGTGCATTCGGTGGGCAAGCCGCTGGCCGACGGCGAGAAGGACGTGGCCTGGCCTTGCAACCCGACCAAGTACATCGTGCATTACCCGGAAACGCGCGAGATCTGGTCGTTCGGTTCGGGTTACGGCGGCAATGCGCTGCTGGGCAAGAAGTGCTTCGCGCTGCGCATCGCGTCGAACATGGGCCGCCAGCAGGCCGAGAAGGACGGCATGGGATGGCTGGCCGAGCACATGCTGATCCTGGGCGTGACCTCGCCCGAGGGCGTCAAGCGCCACGTCGCGGCCGCCTTCCCGTCGGCTTGCGGCAAGACCAACTTCGCGATGCTGATTCCGCCCAAGGGCTTCGAGGGCTGGAAGGTGACGACGATCGGCGACGACATCGCCTGGATCAAGCCGCGCCCCGATCCGAAGACCGGCGAACTGCGCCTGTACGCGATCAATCCCGAGGCCGGCTATTTCGGCGTCGCGCCGGGCACCAACGAGAAGACCAATCCCAACTGCATGGCCTCGCTGCGCGAGAACGTGATCTTCACCAACGTCGCGATGACCGACGACGGCGATGTGTGGTGGGAAGGCATGGGGCCGGCGCCCGATCACCTGATCGACTGGCAGGGCAAGGACTGGACGCCTGCCGACGCCGCGACGCGCAAGGCCGCGCACCCGAACGCCCGCTTCACGGTCGCCGCCACGCAGAATCCGGTCATCGACCCGCAGTGGGATGATCCGGCCGGCGTGCCGATCGACGCGTTCATCTTCGGCGGTCGCCGCTCGACGACGGTGCCGCTGGTGACCGAGGCGCGCGACTGGGTCGAAGGCGTGTACATGGCCGCGACGATGGGCTCGGAGACCACGGCGGCGGCGGCCGGACAGCAGGGCGTCGTGCGGCGCGACCCGTTCGCGATGCTGCCGTTCTGCGGCTACAACATGAGCGACTACTTCAACCATTGGCTCAAGCTGGGCGATCAGTTGAAGGCCAAGGGCGCCAAGCTGCCGGGCATCTTCTGCGTCAACTGGTTCCGCACCGACGAGAACGGCAAGTTCGTCTGGCCCGGCTTCGGCGAGAACATGCGCGTACTGCAGTGGATGCTCGCGCGCGTCGAAGGCAAGGCCGGCGCGCAGGGCGCCGAGCACGTGTTCGGCGTGACGCCGCGCTACGAGGATCTGCACTGGCGCGGCACCGACTTCAGCAAGGATGCCTACGAGCGGATCACGTCGATCGACGTCGGCGCGTGGAAGCAGGAGCTGGGCCTGCACGAAGAACTGTTCCAGAAGCTGTCGCAGCGCCTGCCCGACCAGCTCCGTTCGGTCAAGAACCGGCTCGAGAAGCGGCTGGCGGGGTAAGCGCCTGTCCGAGCGATCGCTGTCCCCGGAGGTGTCGGGACGGGCGGCGCTGGCCGCCTTCCTCGACGCGCACCGGCGCGTGGCGGTGATCACCGGGGCCGGATGCAGCACGGCCTCGGGCATCCCTGATTATCGCGACGACCTCGGCGCGTGGAAGCGCAAGCCGCCGGTCACTCTCCAGGCCTTCGTCGGCGACGACCGCGTCCGGCGCCGCTACTGGGCGCGCAGCCTGGTCGGCTGGCCGGCGTTCGGCCGTGCGCAGCCGAACGCCGCGCATCGCGCGCTGGCCGCGCTCGAACGCGATGGCCGGATCGAAGGCCTGATCACGCAGAACGTCGATCGGCTGCACCAGCGCGCGGGCAGCACGCGCGTCATCGACCTGCACGGACGGCTCGACCAGGTCGTCTGCCTGGGCTGCGGCCATCGCCTGATGCGCGAATCGTTCCAGCAGGCGCTGGCGCGCGAGAACGATGCCTGGGCGGCGCGCTGGATCACCGGCGCCGAGGCGATCGCGCCGGACGGCGATGCCGACCTGCAGGATGCGGTGTTCGACGATTTCAGCGTGCCCGCGTGCCGCCGTTGCGGCGGCGTGCTCAAGCCCGACGTCGTGTTCTTCGGCGACAACGTACCGGCCGCGCGCGTGCGCGAGGCGCGCGCATGGATCGACGAGGCCGACGCGCTGCTGGTCGTCGGTTCGTCGCTGACCGTGTATTCGGGTTACCGCTTCGTGCGGCAGGCGGCCGATCGCGGCATCCCGGTGGCGGCCGTCAACCGCGGCGTCACGCGCGCCGATCCGCTGCTGTCGCTGAAGATCGACGCGCGCTGCGAACAGGTGTTCACGTCGCCGGCGGACGGCTGAGCAGGTCGGCTTGGCGGATCGCCTCGATCAGGCTGGACGGATCGGCGATCCCGCGCCCGGCGATGTCATAAGCGGTACCGTGGTCCGGGCTGGTGCGGATGAACGGCAGTCCCAGCGTGATGTTGACGCCCTGGTCCAGCCCCAGGTACTTGACCGGAATCAGGCCCTGGTCGTGGTACATCGCGACGACGACGTCGAACTCGGCCAGGCCGCGCGCGCGCATGAACACCGTATCCGGGGCGATCGGCCCATGCGCGTCGATGCCCTGCGCGCGCGCCTCGGCGACGGCCGGCGCGATCGTATCGATCTCCTCGCGGCCGAACAGGCCGCCTTCGCCCGCATGCGGATTCAGGCCGGCGACCGCGATGCGCGGCGCCCGCGGCAGGCCGATGCGGCGCAGCGACCGGTCGGCGATGCGGATCGTGTCGAGCACGTTGTCGCGGGTCACGGCCGCCAGCGCGTCGCGCAGCGACACGTGGATCGACACCAGCACGGTGCGCAGCTCGTGGTTGGCCAGCATCATCCGGACGGGCAGCCCGCCGGCCAGCTCGGCGAGCAGCTCGGTGTGGCCCGGGTAGTGATGGCCGGCGGCCTGCATCGCGGCTTTGGAGATCGGCGCGGTGACCAACGCCCTCGCGCGGCCGTCCAGACACGCGCGCGTGGCGGCGACGATGCAGCGGAAGGCCGCGTCGCCGCCGGCCGGGCCGTCGACGCCGATGCGCGGACCGCCCGGAGGGTAGTCGGGCGCGAGCGCGACGGGCTCGATCCGGGCGGGCATCGGCAGGCCGAGCCTTTCGGCCTCGCGGCGCAGGCAGTCGGGATCGCCGTGGATGACCAGATCGATAGGTGTCCGATCGGGGAGCGTTCGATCGACGGGCGTTCGATCGCCAGGTGTCCGGTCGACTGGCACCCGATCGACGGGGAGCCGATCGACGGGGAGCCGATCGATGGAGGGGCGATCGATGGAGGGGCGATCGACGGCGGCAGGGCAGGACGAACCGGCGGCTGCCGGCTCCGGACGGACGCCGCCGGCGAGCGCCGCGGCTGCCTTGACGACGATTTCGGGCCCGATCCCGGCGGGATCACCCATCGATACGGCGATCGGTTGCAACATCACGATACCGTTCATACTCGCTTATCTCGCACCGGTCTGGGAAATTTTGGCAGTCGGCGGCGGATCGGCGATCGTAGGACTGTCTGCCGTTCCCACCGAGTCGATCATGCAAGCATCCGCACACGCCTCCTTCGAGGCGGTCCGCCAGTCCGTTTCTCCGCAAATGCCCGTCGAGCAGGCAGCCGATCTGCAGCACCATCTGATGGAGGTCTTCGTGCGCGTCAGCGTCGAAGCCGCGTCGCAGATCCGCCGGGGCACGATGAGCGGCGAAGGCCAGACGGTGCGCGTGGCGGCGCGGATGCTGCGCGACGCCGCCCGCTCGACCGGCGCACTGGTGCTGGCCGACGTCTGCGACCGGCTGGTGTCGGCCCGGCCGGATCGATTGATCGGCACGGCCTGCCAGTGGAGCGATCTGATCGATCGGCTCGTCGAAGAGATCTGCGAGGATTTCGCGCTGACGCACGCGCATTGAACCTCTTCGCCGTCCGGGCGTCCGTGCGCCCGGAGGCGTTCGGCGGGCCGGACTCGCATACGGGGCCGGGCCTGCATGCCGGGCCGAGGCCGCATACCTGACCGAGCTCGTAGATCGAGCGGCGTCCACACGGCAAGCCGGGCCCGCAAGACGGACCCGACTCGGGCCTCGGGTCCGGGCCACATGTCAGGTCCAGGCCATGCGTCAGGTCGAGACCGCACGTCAGGTCGGGCCGGGCATGCCCAGGCGGGCCGAGATCTGCCGCGCCAGGGCCTGGATCGCCTGAGCCACGTCGGCCGCCCGCTCGGGCGTGACGGTGGCCTTGATCAGGCTGGTCGCCACCGCGGCCGACGCCCAGGCGGGCTGTCCGGCGTGGTGGATCGCGGCCGCGAAGCAGTGCATGCCCTCGGCCGTTTCCTCGTCGTCGATCGCATAACCCTGCTCGCGGATCCGCCGCAACTGGTCGAGCAGCGCATCGATACTGTCGACGCTGTGCGGCGTCAGACGCCGCAGCCCGCCGTGCCCCATCATCGCGATCACCTGCTCGTCGGGCAGCGTCGCCAGCATCGCCTTGCCGCTCGACGTACAGCACGCCGGCAGCCGGCCGCCGACGCGGAAATTGACGGCCAGCGGGGTATTGCCCGGCTGGCACGCCAGGTAGACGACGTCGTCGCCGTCGAGGACCGCGAGCATCAGCGCCTCGCGGCGCAGGCTCGGCTGCTGGAGCGACAGCGCCTGGAACGCCTGGATCAGCGCCGACGGCGATCCGAGACCGCCGGCCCACTGCAGCACGCGCGGTCCCAGCGCATGGCCGCCATCCGGCGTGCGCACCAGCACGCCCAGGGTCGTCAGCGTCAGCAGCAGACCGTGCAGGCTGCTCTTCGGGACCTGCAGCGCGCGGCTCAGCTCGGCCAGGCCGATCGCTCGATCGCGTTCGGCCAGATGATCGATCAATCGCACGGCCCGCTCGACCGCGGGGACCAGGCGCGGCGCCTCGTCGCCGTCGGTCGCTGCCGGAACGCGTGACGGAGCCGCTCCCCGGATCGGCCGCGGCATTGACAGCGGCGGCGAGGGGTTCTTAGACTGGTTCGTGATGATGAACATCCGTTCAATGGGTTGAACGATCGCTATTCCAACCCATTCGACCGGACGACGCAAGAGGCCAGAGGAGAACATCGATGACGATTGCATTGAAGAACGCGTCGCTGCTGAAGCGGCAGGGCTACATCGGCGGCCGATGGGTCGACGCCGACGGAGGAGGACGCTTCGACGTCACCAATCCGGCCGACGGCCAGGTCGTCGCCCAGGTGGCGGACATGGGGGCGGCCGAGACGCGCCGGGCGATCGACGCGGCCAACCAGGCGTTGCCGGGCTGGCGCGGCCTAACCGCCAAGGAGCGCTCGGCGATCCTGCGCCGCTGGTACGAACTGCTGGTCGCCAATACCGACGACCTCGGGATGCTGATGACGATCGAGCAGGGCAAACCGCTGCCCGAGGCCAAGGGCGAGGTCGCGTACGGTGCGTCGTTCGTCGAGTGGTTCGCCGAAGAGGGCAAGCGCGCTTATGGCGACTGGATTCCGACCGTGTCCAACGACCGGCGGATCCTGTCGATCAAGCAGCCGGTCGGCGTATGCGCGGCGATCACGCCGTGGAACTTCCCGCTGGCGATGATCACCCGCAAGATGGCGCCCGGACTGGCGGTCGGCTGCACGTTCGTGCTGAAGCCCGCCGAGGCGACGCCGCTGACGGCGCTGGCCGCCGTCGCGCTGGCCGAGGAAGCGGGCATGCCTGCCGGGGTCATCAACATCGTCGTCGGCAACGGCGACAAGTCGCCGGAGATCGGGCTCGAGATGTGCACGAACCCGATCGTCCGCAAGCTGACGTTCACCGGCTCCACCGAGGTCGGGCGGATCCTGCTGCGGCAGTCGGCCGATACCGTCAAGAAGCTGTCGATGGAACTGGGCGGCAATGCACCGTTCCTGGTGTTCGACGATGCGGATCTGGATGCCGCGGTCGAGGGGGCGCTGGCCAGCAAGTACCGCAACGCCGGGCAGACCTGCGTCTGCGCGAACCGCCTCTACGTCCAGGACGGCGTCTACGACGAGTTCGCGAAGCGGTTCGCCGACAAGGTCGCGCAGATGAAGGTCGGTCCGGGCATCGAGGCCGGCGTGCAGATCGGGCCGCTGATCGAGCCCGCTGCCGTCGAGAAGGTCGAGAGCCACGTCGCCGACGCGTTGTCCAAGGGCGCGAAGCTCGCGCTCGGCGGCAAACGCCATGCGCTGGGCGGGCTGTTCTTCGAGCCGACGGTGCTGACCGAGGTGACGTCCGAGATGCGCGTCGCCCGCGAGGAGACCTTCGGGCCGGTGGCGCCGCTGTTCCGCTTCAAGACCGAGGCCGAGGCGATCGAGCTGGCCAACGCGACGGAGTTCGGCCTGGCGTCGTACTTCTATTCGCGCGACGTCGGGCGCGTGTTCCGCGTGGCCGAGGCGATCGAATCCGGGATGGTCGGCGTCAACGTCGGCATCATGGCCAACGAGGTCGCGCCGTTCGGCGGCATCAAGCAGTCGGGACTGGGCCGCGAAGGGTCGAAGTACGGCATCGACGATTTTCTCGAGATCAAGTACATCTGCCTCGGCGGCATGCAATAGATGATCCCGCGCGACGACGGGCCACCCGGAACCTTAGTACGAGGACGACGACGAATGAAGACACGCGCGGCGGTATTGCGCCAGTTGGGGCTGCCGATGCCCTATGCCGACAGCAAGCCGCTGTCGATCGAAGAGGTGGAGCTGGCGCCGCCGGGTCCCGGAGAGCTGTTGGTCAAGATCCGGGCCGCCGGTCTGTGCCACTCCGATCTGTCGGCGATCAATGGCGATCGCCCGTGGCCGATGCCGATCGTCGTCGGCCACGAGGCCGCGGCCGAGGTGCTCGAGGTCGGCAGCGCGGTCACCGACATCCAGGTCGGCGACCACGTGGTGCTGATCTTCCGCGCGAGCTGCGGTGCCTGCCCGAGTTGCTCGGTCGGCCGCCCGGCGTTGTGCGGGCCGGCGGGAGAGGCCAACGGCGCGGGCACGCTGCTCGGTGGGTATCGGCGGCTGTCGTCGGTCGCGCCGTCGCTCGGCATCGACGGGTCCGCCGGTGGGCCGCTGCACCATCACCTGGGCTGCGCGGCGTTCGCCGAGCACGCGACGGTCTCGCGCCGCTCGGTCGTCAAGATCGATCCGACGCTGCCGTGGGTGCAGGCGGCATTGTTCGGCTGCGCGGTGCTGACGGGGGCGGGCGCGGTCTTCAATACCGCACGTATGGAAGCCGGAGCCAGCGCTGCCGTGGTCGGCCTGGGCGGTGTGGGCTTCTCGTCACTGATGGCGGCCGTGGCCTCGTCGGCGCGGACGGTGGTGGCCGTCGACATGCTCGACAGCAAGTTGCAGTTGGCCAGGGAGCTGGGCGCGACACACGCCGTCAATGCCGCCGCGCCGGACGCGATCGAGCAGGTCAAGGCCTTGACCGGCGGCGGTGTCGACTATGCGTTCGAGATGGCCGGCAACGTCAAGGCGCTGGAGCTCGCGTACCGGATCACGGCGCGAGGCGGGACGACGGTCACGGCCGGTCTGCCGAATCCCGCCGCCAAATGGGATCTGCAGGCGGTGAGCCTGATCGCCGAGGAGCGGACGCTGAAAGGGAGCTACGTCGGATCCTGCGTTCCGGCGCGCGACGTACCGCGCTTCGTGGCGATGTTCAAGGCCGGGCATCTGCCGGTCGATCGGATGCTGTCCGAACAGATCCGTCTCGAGGACATCAACCCGGCGCTGGATCGGCTCGCGCGAGGCGAGTCGATCCGCCAGGTGATTGTGATGGATTGATCGGCGGCAACCGGTCTTTATCGTGCGCGACGTCTCGCTACAGCGGGCGTCGGCTCGCCGAAGTCCGCTCGATGGGCGATCCGCCGAGCGCTCAGCGCGCCTCGGCCGGTAGCGTGAGCGGCTGACCCCACGGGCACTGCGGATCGTTCTCGAACCGGTCCTGATCCGGCAGATAGCGCCGGTTCGTACAGCGATCGAGCAGATCCTGGTGCCGGATCTGAAGGCTCAGCGCATCGCGCCGGATCTTCATCGCCACCCGCGGATTGCGGCTGCCTGCGGGCCGGTTGATCCATGCATCGATGTCGTCCCAGTAGTGCCCTTTACCGACCGCCGCTTCGTAGTCGATCAGCGAACCGAGGCAGCCCAGCGGCCAGCGATCGCATAGCTGCGCATAGGGCCGTGCCTGTTTCAGATCGCGACCGGCCACGTAGTGGTCGAGCAGCACGCGAGCGTGGCCGAACTGTCCCCGCTCCAGGTTCGCGATGCAGATCGGCAGCAACTCGGACGGCAGACGGTGATCGCTGTAGGCCGTTTCCGCGGTTTCGCATAGTGCGATGCTGACGGCCTGGTCGCCTTCCTGCGCCTTTCGGATCAGATCCTGCCGCTTGAGGCGATGCCGTACGATCAAGTGCCGTAGCAGGTGTTCACCGACCGCTGCCGCCATCGGCGTGCCGGCCAGCAGCAGCGTGCGCAGCGCCGGTTCGGGATCGGTCGTGCGATCCATCGGTGCCGCCAGGGCCATGACCAGCATCGAACGCATCGTTGGTCGTTCACGATGGATACGTCGCAGCTCGTCGAGCGCGGACTGCTTCGACGCCGGTTGATCCGAACGTTGCAAGGTGCCGTACGCCCAGGCGAGGGTTTCATCGGACGTCCGGGGTTTGCCGATCGACGAGTACGGATCGTCTGCAGCGCTGCCTTTGGCACCCATCGAGTACACGTGCAGCCGGGCGCGCTCATTGCCGGCCATGGCGGCACGCGTCCACAGATCGCGTGCGACGTCCGGATCGCAAGGCTCGATCGCGCAGGCGTTCTGGATCACTCCCCACCAGTACATCGCGGTCGGATCGTTACGGGCCGCTTCGTGTCCGATTGCCGCGATGGCGTCATCATTGCCGCCGATGACGGCGTCGTGCGCTTGTTGATCCGTCATCGCTGCGGCTGCTGTCCACGCGGCGAGCAGCGAGATTCCCAACAGCAGGGCTATGACGATCGATAGGGGTCGATTGACGGCAACGGTCATCGAGTCGGTGCGTCGAATCACCTGCATCTGGAATGGGCCTCGCTCCCAAGCGTCATGGCGCTCGGGAATCTGTTCGGGTCTTTCGATCCCGGTTACGGGAGATGCTTGTTTGGCAGCTCAGATTGCGCCGCTCGGACGGCACCGAAGAGATGTGATCCGCAGAAGGATGCCGTCTCTCGAACAGGATGTCGATGTCTTCGGGCTGGCATTTCGCCGGTGCCGTCATGTCGTTCGATGTTCTCGCCTAGGCGCCGACTGCTGATCCGACGCGTGTGTGTTGGCCAAGGTGGTGGGCGGCGAGGTGACGAGGGCAGGGAGGTGGTAAGGCCAGAGAGGTCGAGTCTTAGGCTCGGAGGGAGGTCAATGCATCAAGTCTTTTCCGCGGTTCGCTGTTAACAGGCTTTCGGTATGGGTCGCGGTTTGCGTTGATCGGCTTTGATAGGGGGCTTCACTCTGCGCTTCTTGGTGTGGCGCTGTTTCACGTGAAACAGTGGGCGAGTCGGCGGTTCGAGCTGTTTCACGTGAAACAGCGCAGGGCGATTTTCCAATCGAGCCAATGGTGACTGGCTGGGTCAGGGAAGTGCAGGGCCCGGCGAGAAAGACAGGGCGGTGGGGAGGGAAGCGACCGGAGACGTGTGGAAATGACGAAGACCGAGGGGAGATGAACCGATAGCTGCGCGATCGCAACAGCGCCAGCACGGGCAGCACGGGCAACACGGGCAACACGGGCAACACGGGCAACACGGGCAACACGGGCAACACGGGTGACACGGGTGACACGGGTGACACGGGTGACACGGGTGACACGGGTGACACGGGTGACACGGGTGACACGGGTGACACGGGTGACACGGGTGACACGGGTGACACGGGTGACACGGGTGACACGGGTAGCAGAGGGAGCACCGAGATCAGAGGCGCCGTAGCGCCGATGGCACCGATTCCGAAAAGACAGGTAGGCCACGACTAAGCTAACCGCCTTGGCCGTCAAGCGACATGCATGGTGGAGTCCTGCGTCGATCGATATTTGCAGATGAGGTCGAGCATGGTCGGTAGCCTGCGCATGCAGGCCGGCCAGAGCGAACTTCCTGGTTTACGTGCGGCCAGTAGGCGGTCGTACCAGACTTTGAGCGCCGGGTTGTACAGGGATGCTGTCAGCGTGGCCACGTACAAGGTCGCCGCGCGCCCGCCGGCACAACAATGCGGCGCGTGCCGAGCTTGCCAGGTTGTGGACGGTCCGGCCTGCAACCCTGTCACGCTGGCCGCGCCACGGTGCCTGCCTCACTGGCCAACGCCAACGCCAACGCCAACGCCAACGCCAACGCCGGAGCCGGAGCCGGAGCCGCGGCCGTGATGACGCCGCACGTGCGCGGTCGCCTCGGCCCGCCTGTCGCCGAGTTCGTATCTGAGGAGCTTGGCGATTCGCTCGATGCTCGGGCGCGCAGCCGCATCCGCCAGGCACATGCGGAGGTGGTCGGCAGCCGGCATCTGCACTCCTTTGACGCCGATGCAGCACCAGGGCCCGGAAATGCTGTAATTCGGTGTCGGTGATCCGCCACGGGCTTCCAACATCCGACAGGCGCCGTGTGGGCTACCTGTGGGTCGGTCCGGGCGCTGAAGATACGAGGCGGCGAGACCGCGCGTGCTGACCGGATCGGCGCGACGCATTCTCTGGCGCTATCGTCGCCGATTGGCCTGGAAGCGTTGCCAGCCGAGCCGCACGCCAATGAAAGCTCCGATTCCACCGACCAGCAAGGCGGGAAGAACGATCTTCAGAAAGAGCGATAGATCCTGATTGCTGACGTTGCCGATCTGCCGAACGGCCGCGATGAATAGTCCATAGAGCGACCACGCGATCGTCGCGATCGCGAACCACGGTTGCGCGCGCGGCCAGCGCTCGATGAACCAGAAGGCCAGTGCGCAGACAGGAACGGCGAACCAGAACACCAGCAGCATGATCGAAAGGACAGCGTCGATGGGATCGCCAGTTTAGGGCAGCGCGAGGGATAGGGGTTCGATGCGGTCGTGGTACAGCCGGGGGATGGGAGCATGACCAGCCATCCGAGAAAGATCCGAACAAGGCGCTCGCACCTCGACTTTGCAGGCCCAGCCGTAAAGAAAGCCCATCGTGTTTCACGTGAAACATCGAACTCTCGGGCATCAGTCCTACCTCTCGGACATCGGTCCTACCCGGCGTCGAGGCCCGTCGCATATAATCATCGTTTTCAGGCGGTCGGTTTTCACAATCGCGTCGTCTGCTGTGAGCGTCGTCGTGCCGCCTTGCAATGAGCAAGGACAGCCGGCGATCGGGCTCGATCTCCGAGCCGCCCCCAGAAAACCCCGTCCGACTCCGCCGCGCGTTCAGATCCTCTTCGATCGAATCGATCGTTGGCCGACGCGCTGTCATGTTCGAGAATGCATCCGATGTGGTTTCCCGATTCCTTTGACGTGATCGTGGTCGGCGGCGGCCATGCCGGCGCCGAAGCCGCGCTGGTGTCGGCGCGGATGGGCGTGCGGACACTGTTGCTGACGCACAGCATCGAGACGCTCGGTCAGATGTCGTGCAATCCGTCGATCGGCGGCATCGGCAAGGGGCATCTGGTCAAGGAGGTCGATGCGCTCGGCGGCGCGATGGCGGCGGCGACCGACGAGGCCGGTATCCAGTTTCGGATCCTGAACTCGAGCAAAGGGCCTGCCGTTCGCGCGACGCGCGCGCAGGCCGATCGCGTACTGTACCGCCAGGCGATGCGCACGCGGCTGGAGAACCAGCCCAATCTGTGGCTGTTCCAGCAGGCGGTCGATGATCTGGTGCTCGAAGGCGATCGGGTCGTCGGCGCGGTCACTCAACTCGGTATCCGGTTTCGCGCGCGAGCGGTCGTGCTGACGGCCGGGACGTTCCTGAACGGGCTCGTTCACGTGGGCCTGGCCAACTACTCGGCAGGGCGCGCCGGCGATCCGCCGGCCGTGTCGCTCGCCCACCGGCTGCGGGAACTGCAGTTGCCGCAGGGGCGCCTGAAGACCGGCACGCCGCCGAGGATCGACGGCAGGACGATCGATTTCTCGCGCTGCGAGGAGCAGCCAGGCGATCGGGATCCGGTGCCGGTGTTTTCGTTCCTCGGACATCCGGATCAGCATCCGCGGCAACTGCCGTGCTGGATCACGCATACGAACGCGACGACGCACGAGATCATCCGCTCGGGTCTCGATCGTTCGCCGATGTATACCGGCGTCATCGAGGGTGTGGGCCCCCGCTACTGTCCGTCGGTCGAGGACAAGATCCATCGTTTCGCCGACAAGGCCTCGCATCAGGTGTTCCTGGAACCGGAAGGCCTGAACACACACGAGATCTACCCTAACGGCATCTCGACGAGCCTGCCGTTCGATATCCAGATGGCGCTGGTGCGATCGATTCCCGGCCTGGAGAACGCGCACATCCTGCGGCCCGGCTATGCGATCGAGTACGACTACTACGACCCGCGCAGCCTGAAGCGCTCGCTCGAAAGCAAGGTGATCCAGGGCTTGTTCCTGGCCGGCCAGATCAATGGCACGACCGGCTACGAGGAAGCGGCGGCCCAGGGTCTGCTGGCCGGAATCAACGCCGCGCTGCAGGTCACCAATCGCGATCCGTGGACGCCGCGCCGCGACCAGGGCTATCTGGGCGTGCTCGTCGATGACCTGACGACTGTCGGCGTGACCGAGCCGTACCGGATGTTCACGAGCCGCGCCGAGTATCGATTGAGCCTGCGCGAGGACAATGCCGACCTGCGGCTGACCGCCATCGGCCGCGAGCTGGGCTGCGTCGACGATGTGCGCTGGGATCGCTTCTGTCGCAAACGCGATGCGATCGACGCCGAAGTGCAGCGAATGAAGTCGACCTGGGTCACTCCGGCCACGCTCCCGTCGGAGCGCGCGACGGCCTTGATCGGCCAAGCAATCGAGCGTGAATACTCACTGTTCAGTTTGTTGAGCCGCCCGCCGGTCCGCCATGCGGCATTGGCGGGGCTGATGGGCGAGCCCGTGGTCGAGGATCCGCAGGTGGTCGAACAGGTCGAGATCCAGGCCAAGTACGCCGGCTACATCGATCGCCAGCAGCAGGAGGTCGCGCGGCAGCAGGCCAATGAGGCGCTGGCGATCCCGACCGATTTCGACTACGCCGCCGTCCGCGGCCTGTCCGCCGAGGTCCGGCAGAAACTGATTCGCCAGCGGCCCGAGACCGTCGGCCAGGCCTCGCGGATTTCGGGCGTCACGCCCGCCGCGATCTCGATCCTGCTCGTCTACCTGAAGAAGCGCCTGCTCGATCAGCGTGCCGCCTGACGCTCCGTCCGCCTCCGTCGATCTCGCGGGCCAGCTCGATCGCTCGCTCGATGCGCTCGCGCTGCCGTTGCCGCCCGAGGCGCGCCGGCAACTGCTCGACTACGTCGGCCTGATGCGCAAGTGGAATCGCGTGTACAACCTGACCGCGATCCGCGATCCGCAGCAGATGCTGGTCCAGCACGTGCTGGACAGCCTGGCGATCGTCGCGCCGCTGCGCGAGACGCTGGCCGATCGTCGGCAGCCGCCGCTGGTCGTCGACGTCGGCAGCGGGGCGGGGCTGCCGGGCATACCGCTGGCGATCGCCTGGCCGGCGCTGCACGTGACGATGATCGAGCCGGTCGGCAAGAAGACCGCGTTCATCCAGCAGGCGATCGGCGCGCTGAGGCTCTCGACCCGCGCCAGCGTCGCGCAGTGCCGCGTCGAACAATTGCCGCAGTCGCCGTTGATGCGCCAGCTCGTGCGCGGCGAGCCCCATCCGCTGGCGCAGCGCCCGCCGGACCTGATCGTCAGCCGCGCGTTCGCGTCGCTCGCCGATTTCGTCGCCGCGGTCGATGCGCTGGCGGGGCCCGCCACGCGCGTCGCGGCGATGAAGGGCGCGTGGCCCGGCGGCGAGATCGACGATCTGCCGTCCGGCTGGTCGGTCGACGCGACGCTGCCGTTGACCGTTCCCGGGCTGGATGCCCGCAGACATTTGATCCTGTTGAGCCGGAGCGCCTGATGGCACGGATATTCGTGATCGCCAACCAGAAAGGGGGCGTGGGCAAGACGACGACCTCGGTCAATCTGGCCGCCGCGCTGGTGCGGCTGGGCCAGCGCGCGCTGCTGGTCGACCTGGACCCGCAGGGCAACGCGACGATGGGCAGCGGCATCGACAAGCGCGCGCTGACGCGATCGGTCTACCAGGTGCTGATCGGCGAATGCGGCGCCGCCGAAGCCACGCAACGCTCGCCGGGCGGGCACTACGACATCCTGCCCGCCAATCGCGAACTGGCCGGCGCCGAGGTCGAACTGGTCGGCGTCGACCAGCGCGAGACGCGGCTCAAGCACGCGCTGGCCAGCGTCGATGACCAGTACGACTTCATTCTGATCGACTGCCCGCCGTCGCTGTCGATGCTGACGCTCAACGGCTTCTGCGCGGCGCACGGCGTGATCATCCCGATGCAGTGCGAGTACTTCGCGCTCGAGGGCTTGTCGGATCTTGTGAACACGATCAAGAAAGTTTACGCCAATTTCAATGCAGATCTGAGCGTGATCGGCTTGTTGCGCGTGATGTACGACCCGCGCGTGACACTGACGCAGCAGGTCTCCACGCAACTCGAACAGCACTTCGGCGACAAGGTGTTCAAGACGCTGATCCCGCGCAACGTGCGGCTGGCCGAAGCGCCCAGTTATGGGCAGCCCGGCGTCGTCTTCGATCCGCAGTCCAAGGGCGCCAAGGCGTACATGGACTTCGGCGCCGAGCTGGTCGAGCGCCTCGGCAACCCTCCGTCCGATTCGTCACGATGAGCAAACCCAAAGGTCTGGGGCGCGGCCTCAACGCGCTGCTGGGCGACGACAAGCCCGATCTGATCCTCGCGCCCGCCGCCGCCGAGCCGCCGCGCGAACTCGCGCTCGGCCGTCTGCAGCCGGGCCGCTACCAGCCGCGCACGCGGATGGACGAAACGGCGCTGCAGGAGCTGGCCGCGTCGATCCGCACGCACGGCCTGATGCAGCCGATCGTCGTGCGTCCGCTGGATGGCCCGCTGCGGCCCGGCGACGCGCAGCAGCGCTTCGAGATCATCGCCGGCGAACGGCGCTTTCGCGCGGCGAAGCTCGCCTCGCTCGCGCAGGTGCCGGTCATCGTCCGCGAGGTGCCCGACGAGTCGGCGCTGGCGCTCGCGCTGATCGAGAACATCCAGCGCGAGGACCTGAATCCGCTCGAAGAGGCGCAGGCGATCCGCCGGCTGCTCGACGAGTTCGACTACACGCACGAGCAGGCGTCCGAGGCGATCGGCCGCTCGCGCAGCGCGACGTCGAACCTGCTGCGCCTGCTGAACCTGGCCGACAGCGTGCAGACGATGCTGCTGGCCGGCGACCTCGACATGGGCCATGCCCGCGCGCTGCTCGCGCTCGAGCGCGGCGACCAGGTGATGGTCGCGCAGGAGGTCGTCCAACGACGGCTGTCGGTGCGCGAGACCGAGAAGCTCGTCGCGCTGCGCGCCGCGCAGGCCGACGCCGGTGACCTGCAGGCCGGCGCCGATCGCGCGCGGAGCACCGACCGCGACGTCGAGCGCCTGCGCGAGAGGCTGTGCGAAGCGCTGGCCGCCGACGTCAAGCTGCAGCCGAACCGGCGCGGCGGCGGCAAGCTGACGATCAATTTCGTCGATGCCGAACAGTTCGAGGGCGTGCTCGGACGCCTGGGCGTGAACCTGCGCGACGACGAGACTTAGGGTTCGCTCCTCGGGCGCACGGGCGCTGACGAGGAAGATGGCTGGTACCTGCGGCGGACGGCGCTCGATCCGTTCGCCGATCTTCAGATGCCGTGCGGCTTGTGCAGCCCGTCGAGCCGGTCGATCGACGTCACCGGAATCTGCCTGATCTCGCCGTCCTTCAGCACCTGCAGCGTGATCGTCGTGCCGGCCGGACCACTGTCCCACAGCCGGCGATAGAACGCCTCCTGCCCGCGGATCTTGTCGCGGCCGACGCCGACGATGACGTCGCCGGTCCGCAGTCCCGCCGCCTCGGCCGGGCTCTCGCGCGCGACGCGCACGACGATCACGTTGCCGCGCACTTCTTCGGTGCTCACGCCCAGCCACGGCGGCGGCGGCGTCGAACGCCGTCCGCGCGCGACCAGGTCCGACAGCACCGGCTTGATCAGGTCGACCGGCACGAACAGGTTGCCGGGCACGCCGCGGCGATCGGCGGCCGCGTCGTTGACGATCATCGAGCCGATGCCGACCAGTCGGCCGTCGGCCGCGATCAGCGCCGCGCCGCTCCAGTTGTTGACCGGCGGAAACGTGTAGATCGCCTGATCGATCATGTATTCCCAGCCGCCGGTGAAGCGCCGTCGCGAGATCACGCGCAGTTCGGTCGCTTCGGGCTCGTCGTGGCCCTGCGTCCAGACCGGCGTGCGCTCGCCGACCGCGCCGGCGTCGCCCAGCGCCAGCGGACGCCCGCTGATCGGCACCAGCGTGCGGATCAACCCGAAGCCCGACATCGCGTCATAAGCGGCGACCGCGCCCGGCACGCGCTTACCGTCGCTCGTCGTCACGTCGACCGTGTCGGCCTCGAGCACCAGGTAGCCGATCGTCAGCACCAGCCGGTCGCCGATGATGACGCCCGAGCCGCTGCGCCGCGCACCCAGCGTCTCGGCGCTGGCGGCATCGTCGGCGACGCGCGTCTCGACCCCGACGATCGACGACCGGAAGCGCGCGGGATCGGCGGCGGGACCGGCTTCGCGCGCGGCCGTCGGCGGTGCGCGGTCCCGCGCCCGGCTGGTGGCCGGCGACGCGGCCAGCCCGATCGCGAAGGCCGCGATGACGATCCCCAGCCAGGCCCCCGCGAACGGCCGCGCCCGGGCCATGACGCCAGAGATAAGGGTTCTCATGATCTCCTCGCTTCGCAGCGACCTGCTCTCCACATTCTTTCACCGGACACCGCGCGGAACAAGGGCGCGAATGTCCGCTTCATGTAAGGTCCATTTGACCGCATCAATGCAGTCCCCGTACAATCCAACGGCTTTGCCCACTGCGGTTCGTGTCTGATGTTCATCGCCATCGCTCTGCAGTGTTCCGCGATCTGCCTGCTCGCTCTCGTCGTGGGCGGTTGGATCGACTGGCCAAGCGCCAGATCCGTGGTGCTTGGGGGTGGGGCGGCAATCATTCCGAACAGCCTGTTTGCAATGCGGCTGGCGATTCAGCGGGGGCGCACACCGGAGTCCTATCCGGTGGTCTTCATCCTGGGTGAGTTCGTCAAGATCGGTCTCACGATCGCATTGCTGGCGGCGGTCATGCGCTACGCGGGCGATCTGCGCTGGCTATGGCTAATGATAGGATTGATCGTCGCGCTGCAAGTCCCGTTGTTCGCGGCTTTCCTGCCCGGAACCCGCCGCTCGCGGGAACCGCTCGAGTAAAGCGACGGATACGCCGCCGGGGTCAGGGCCTGCGAGTCGTCCGGCATATCGTTTGCCGCCGGCCGACGCGCATGGATAATCACACTCCCGTCGAAGCCCCCGTTCGACAATAGATGCAAGCATAGACAGACATGGCCGACGCTTCCCACGCACCGACCGCATCCGAGTACATCGTCCACCACCTCTCACATCTGAACAACTCAGGTGAGCCTCAGCGGAAGATCATCGATTTCACGCTGATCAATCTCGACACGGTGTTCTGGTCGGTGCTGACGGCGCTGTTCACGGCCTTGATCCTGTGGCTGGCCGCGAAACGCGTGCATTCGGGCGTGCCGACGCGATTTACCAGCGCCATCGAATCGCTGATCGAATTCGTCCACGAGCAGGCGCGCTCGATCGTCCACGGCGATGTGCGCAACATCGCGCCGCTGGCGCTGACGGTGTTCGTCTGGGTCGTGATGATGAACTCCCTGGACTTCCTGCCGGTAGACCTGCCCAGCAAGTTCTTCGCGCTCGTCGGCCTCGACCATTCGATCCACTATCACCGCATCGTGCCCACGGCCGACCTGAACGTCCCGCTCGGCATGTCGCTGGTCGTCATTCTCGCGTCGATCTACTACGGCATCAAGATCAAGCACACCGGCGGATTCGTCTCCGAGCTGTTCGCGGCACCGTTCGGCAAGAGCATCTTCCTCGCGCCGTTCAATTTCCTGCTGCAAGTCATCGAATACCTGGCCCGATTCGTGTCGCTGGGCATGCGGTTGTTCGGCAACATGTACGCCGGCGAACTCGTCTTCCTGCTGATCGCGCTGCTCGGAGCCACCGCTACTGTCTGGGGATCCGGCCTGCATTTCGGCCTGGGGCTGGCCTGGGCGATCTTCCACATCCTGATCGTCACCCTGCAGGGCTTCATCTTCATGATGCTGACGCTGGTCTACATTGGTCAGGCTCACGAAGGTCACTGAGTAGCCGGTCGTCGGCCTGCGCGTCGCCCGCACGCCCATAGCGAAAGGGCGTCGCGGCGCGCGAGCGGACGTGCGCGTCGCCGGCGAGGCCGCCGACGGAAACCGAATCACCACCGTTTCTCACCACTACGAATCGAACAGATTCAATTCACTAGGAGTCAACATGACCAACATCGCTCTGGTTGCCATTGCTTGCGGTTTGATCATCGGCCTGGGCGCCCTGGGCGCCTGTGTCGGTATCGGGTTGATGGGCGGCAAATACATGGAAAGCGCGGCCCGTCAGCCGGAACTGATGGAACGCCTGCAGACCAAGATGTTCCTGCTGGCCGGTCTGATCGATGCGGCGTTCCTGATCGGTGTCGGTATCGCGATGATGTTCGCGTTCGCGAACCCGTTCGTGGGCTGATCGAAGGCGTTAGACGCGGTGCGGTCCGATCGCGCCCCGTATGCCGTTTCCATCCACCGGGATGGGATCTTGCCCCATCGACTTACTTCAGATTGAAGGGAGCTCGTCGTGAACCTTAACGCGACGCTCATCGTGCAGATGATCGTGTTCGCTGCCTTGTGGTGGTTCGTCGCCAAGTTCGTTTGGCCGCCGATCACGAAGGCACTGGACGACCGCAACAAGCGCATCGCCGAAGGACTGGCGGCGGCCGATAACGCCAAGTCCGAACTGGCGGCCGCCCACCGGCGGGTCGACGAAGAAATCAAGCAGGCGCGCAGCAGTGCCGCCGAAGTGCGTACCGGAGCCGAACGCCAGGCTTCGCAACTGATCGACGACGCGCGCGCCGAAGCCGCGCGAATCGTTGCCGCCGCCAAGAAGGCCGCCGAGGACGAAGCCGCCCTCGCCGCCCAGCGAGCCAAGGATCAGTTGCGCGAGCAGGTGGCCGTGCTGGCCGTGTCCGGCGCTTCGCGCATCCTGCGCCGCGAGATCGACGCCGGCAAGCATGCCGACCTGCTGTCGCAGCTCAAGAACGAGTTGAAGTAAGCGCCATGGCCGAGTCACTCACCATCGCTCGTCCGTACGCGGAGGCGGCGTTCAAGCTGGCCCGTGAGCAGAACGATCTGGCGGGCTGGTCCGACGCGCTCGACCGCCTGACGGCGGTCGCGCAGGCGTCCGCGTCGCTGGACCTGATCGGCAATCCGAACCTCGCGGCCGAGCAGGTCGCGAGCCTCGTCGCCGACGCGGCCGGCCAGCTCAGTCCGCAGCAGGCCAATTTCGTCAAGGTCCTCGCGCAGAACGAGCGCTTGTCCGTGCTGCCCGAGATCGCGCAGATGTATCGGCAACTGCGCCACCAGCACGAGCAGGTGCTCGACGCCGAAGTGACTTCGGCTTATCCGGTCTCCGAGCAGCAGGCGGCGGACATCCGCGGCGTTCTCGAAGCCAAGTACGGCAAGAAGGTCGAGATCACGACCCGCGTCGATCCCGAGTTGATCGGCGGCGTGTCGATCCGGATCGGCGATGAGGTGATCGACGCCTCGGTTCGCGGCAAGCTGGATCAGCTCGCCACCGCGCTGACCGCCCACTAAACACCAGGAGAAATCTCATGCAGTTGAATCCGGCTGAGATCAGCGAACTACTGAAGAGCAAGATCGAGAACCTGCAGGCGCAGGCGGACACGAAGAACCAGGGTACGGTGGTGTCGGTCACCGACGGCATCTGCCGCATCCACGGCCTGTCGGACGTGATGCAGGGCGAGATGATCGAGTTCCCCGGCGGCATCTACGGCCTGGCGCTGAACCTCGAGCGCGATTCGGTCGGCGCGGTCGTGCTGGGCGAGTACGAGTCGATCTCCGAAGGCGACACGGTCAAGTCGACGGGCCGGATTCTCGAAGTGCCGGTCGGCCCCGAGCTGATCGGCCGCGTCGTCAACTCGCTGGGCCAGCCGATCGACGGCAAGGGCCCGATCAACGCCAAGCAGACCGACGTCATCGAAAAGGTCGCGCCGGGCGTCATCGCGCGCCAGTCGGTGTCGCAGCCGGTGCAGACCGGGCTGAAGTCGATCGACTCGATGGTGCCGGTCGGCCGCGGCCAGCGCGAGCTGATCATCGGCGACCGCCAGACCGGCAAGACCGCCGTCGCCGTCGACACGATCATCAACCAGAAGGGCAAGGGCGTCTACTGCGTCTACGTCGCGATCGGGCAGAAGGCGTCGACGATCAACAACGTCGTGCGCAAGCTCGAAGAGCACGGCGCGATGGCCTACACGATCGTCGTGGCCGCCGCCGCGTCCGACTCCGCCGCGATGCAGTACATCGCCGCGTACTCGGGCTGCACGATGGGCGAGTACTTCCGCGACAACGGCGAAGATGCGCTGATCGTCTACGACGATCTGTCCAAGCAGGCCGTCGCGTACCGCCAGGTCTCGCTGCTGCTGCGCCGTCCGCCGGGTCGCGAGGCGTTCCCGGGTGACGTGTTCTATCTGCACTCGCGCCTGCTCGAACGCGCGGCCCGCGTCAACGCCGAGCACATCGAGAAGATCACCAACGGTGCCGTCAAGGGCAAGACCGGCTCGCTGACCGCGCTGCCGATCATCGAGACGCAGGCCGGCGACGTGTCCGCGTTCGTGCCGACCAACGTGATCTCGATCACCGACGGTCAGATCTTCCTCGAGACCGACCTGTTCAACGCCGGCATCCGTCCCGCGATCAACGCCGGTATCTCGGTGTCGCGCGTCGGCGGCGCCGCGCAGACCGACATCATCAAGAAGCTCGGCGGCGGCGTGCGTCTGGCGCTCGCGCAGTACCGCGAGCTGGCGGCGTTCGCGCAGTTCGCGTCCGACCTGGACGACGCGACCCGCAAGCAGCTCGAGCGCGGCCGTCTGGTCACCGAGCTGATGAAGCAGCCGCAGTACCAGCCGATGCAGGTCTGGGAAATGGCGCTGACGCTGTTCGCGGTCAACAACGGCTACTTCGACGACGTCGAGGTCTCGAAGGCGCTGGATGCCGAGCGCGCGCTGCGCGAGTTCGCCAAGTCCAAGTACGGTTCGCTGGTCGACGAGATCGAGCGCGACAAGAAGTTCAGCAAGGAAGTCGAGGCCAAGCTGAACGACATGGTCAAGGACTTCAAGAAGACGGGCGCGTACTGATCGTCGCCCAGGCGGCCGCGCCCGAGGGGGCGGCCGCTCGTTGACGGACATCTGAGGCGGTTCAAGGACTGATATGGCGGGAAGCAAAGAGATCCGGACGAAGATCAAGAGCGTGCAGAACACGCGCAAGATCACCAAGGCGATGGAGATGGTCGCCGCGTCCAAGATGCGCAAGGCGCAGGACCGGATGCGCAATGCCCGTCCCTACGCGGACAAGGTACGGCAGATCGCCTCGCACCTGGCGGCCGCCAATCCCGAGTATCGTCATCCGTACCTGGGCAACGATTCGCAGGCCGACAAGGTCGGCATCATCATCGTCACGACCGACAAGGGCCTGTGCGGCGGCATGAACACCAACGTGCTGCGCGCGCTGACCAACCGTCTGCGCGATCTCGAAACCGCCGGCACCAAGTCGCAGATGACCGCGATCGGCAACAAGGGCCTGGGCTTCATGAGCCGGATCGGTGCCAACGTGGTGTCGCAGGTCACCCAGCTCGGCGATACGCCCCACCTCGAGAAGCTGATCGGGCCGATCAAGGTGCAGCTCGACGCGTACGAGAAGGGCGAGATCAAGGCCGTCTACCTGGGCTATACCCGTTTCATCAACACGATGAAGCAGGAGCCGGTGCTCGAACAACTGCTGCCGCTGCCCGAGGATGCGCTGGAAAAAGGCAAATCCGTGCAGAGCACCTGGGACTACCTGTACGAGCCCGACGCGAAGACCGTGCTCGACGAGCTGCTCGTGCGCTACATCGAGGCGCTGGTCTACCAGGCCGTCGCCGAGAACATGGCGTCCGAGCAGAGCGCGCGGATGGTCGCGATGAAGGCCGCGTCCGACAACGCGAAGAAGGTCATCGACGACCTGCAGCTCACGTACAACAAGGCGCGCCAGGCGGCGATCACCAAGGAGCTGTCCGAGATCGTCGGCGGCGCAGCGGCGGTCTGAGGACCGCTCCCGACACCAAGGATTCAGCGCCGCAGGCCTGCGGGCCCTGCGCGCCAACGAGCAAGAACTGAGGACAAACAAATGGCACAAGGTGAAATCGTTCAGTGCATCGGCGCGGTGGTCGACATCCAGTTCCCCCGTGATGCGATGCCGAAGATCTATGACGCGCTGACGCTCGCCGATTCCGGCGATTCGCTGGCCGAGAAAGGGCTGACCTTCGAAGTGCAGCAGCAGCTCGGCGACGGCGTGGTCCGCACGATCGCGATGGGCTCGAGCGACGGCCTGCGCCGCGGCATGCCGGTCACCAACACCGGCGCCGGCATCAGCGTGCCGGTCGGCACGGCGACGCTGGGCCGGATCATGGACGTGCTGGGCCGTCCGATCGATGACGCCGGCCCGATCGCGACCGAAGAGCGCCGCCAGATCCACCAGAAGGCGCCCAAGTTCGACGAGCTGTCGCCGTCGGTCGAACTGCTGCCCACCGGGATCAAGGTCATCGACCTGATCTGCCCGTTCGCCAAGGGCGGCAAGATCGGCCTGTTCGGCGGCGCCGGCGTCGGCAAGACCGTCAACATGATGGAGCTGATCAACAACATCGCGAAGAGCTACGGCGGCTACTCGGTGTTCGCCGGCGTCGGCGAGCGCACCCGCGAGGGCAACGACTTCTACCACGAGATGGAAGAGTCGAAGGTGCTGGACAAGGTCGCGATGGTGTTCGGCCAGATGAACGAGCCGCCGGGCAACCGCCTGCGCGTCGCGCTGACCGGCCTGTCGATGGCCGAGAAGTTCCGCGACGAAGGCCGCGACATCCTGTTCTTCGTCGACAACATCTACCGTTACACGCTGGCCGGGACCGAAGTGTCGGCGCTGCTCGGCCGGATGCCTTCGGCGGTCGGCTACCAGCCGACGCTGGCCGAGGAAATGGGCCGCCTGCAGGAGCGGATCACGTCGACCAAGGTCGGTTCGATCACGTCGATCCAGGCCGTCTACGTGCCCGCGGATGACCTGACCGATCCGTCGCCGGCGACGACCTTCGCGCACTTGGACGCGACCGTCGTGCTGTCGCGGGACATCGCGTCGCTGGGCATCTACCCGGCCGTGGATCCGCTGGATTCGACGTCCCGCCAGCTCGACCCGCACGTCATCGGCGAGGAGCACTACACGGTCACCCGCCGCGTGCAGGCCACGCTGCAGCGCTATAAAGAGCTGCGCGACATCATCGCGATCCTGGGCATGGACGAGCTGTCGCCCGAGGACAAGCTGGCCGTGGCCCGCGCGCGCAAGATCCAGCGCTTCCTGTCGCAGCCGTTCAACGTCGCCGAGGTGTTCACCGGCTCGCCGGGCAAGATCGTCCCGCTGAAGGACACGATCCGCGGCTTCCAGATGATCGTCGACGGCGAGTGCGACGCGCTGCCCGAGCAGGCGTTCTACATGGTCGGCGCGATCGAAGAGGCGTTCGAGAAAGCCAAGACGCTGTAATCCGGCAAGGAGTCAGTTCATGTCCACGATCCAAGTCGACGTCGTCAGCGCCGAAGAATCGATCTACGAAGGCGAGGCCGAGTTCGTGGCGCTGCCCGGCGAGATGGGTGAGCTCGGCATCCTGCCGCAGCACACGCCGCTGATGACGCGGATCAAGCCGGGCGCCGTCCGCATCAAGGTGCCGAACCAGAGCGAAGAGGTCTTCGTCTTCGTCGCGGGCGGCATCCTCGAAGTGCAGCCGAACCGCGTCACCGTGCTGGCCGATACCGCGATCCGCGGCGCCGACCTCGACGAGGCCAAGGCGCTCGACGCCCAGCGCGCCGCCAAGGAAGCGATGGACAACGCCAAGAGCGACATCGACTTCGCGCGCGCGCAGTCCGAGTTCGCGATCATGGCGGCGCAGATCGCCGCGATCGCCAAGCTGCGCCGCCACCGCTGAGCTTAGGGCCCGTTCACACCGAGATCGGGCCCGCGTGAAGTCCTGAGGGCCGCGTTCAGCGGCCACGCTCGGCCAGCCACGCGGCCGCCCCCATCGCCGCGTAGCGTCCGGTCGCGAAGCACGCGGTCAGCAGATAGCCGCCGGTCGGCGCTTCCCAGTCGATCATCTCGCCGGCGCAGAACACGCCGGGGCGCGCGCGCAGCATCAGCCGCGCATCGAGCGCCTGCAGCGCCACGCCCCCGGCCGTGCTGATCGCTTCGGCGACCGGCCGCGGCGCGTCCAGCGTCAGCGGCAAAGCCTTGATTCGCGACGCGAGGCGCGTCATGTCGTTCATCGTGTCGCGATCGAGCGTCTCGCGCAGCAGCGCCGCCTTGACGCCGTCGATCCCGGCCCGCGTCCGCAGGTGATTGGCCAGCGAACGGCCGCCGCGCGGTCGCTGCAAGCGCTCGGCCAGCACCGCTTCGCCGATGTCCGGCAGCAGGTCCAGCCATAACCGGGCGTGCCCGTCGCGCGTGATCTGCTCGCGCAGCGTCGCGGCCACCGTGTAGACGAGACTGCCTTCGATGCCGTCGCGCGTCGCGACGAACTCGCCGCGGCGCCAATGCGCATCGGGCGGCGGCGTCATGCTCAGCGCGACCGATTTGACGGGTGCACCGGCGAAGCGCTCGCGGAACAGCGCGGTCCAGCCGACGTCGAAGCCGCAGTTGGCCGGCCGCAGCGGCTCGACGCGCACGTCCTGCCCGCGCAGCAGCGGCACCCAGGTGCCGTCCGAGCCGAGCCGCGGCCAGCTCGCGCCGCCGAGCGCGAGGATCGTCGCATCGGCCTCGACGACCACGGTCCGCGCTTCGCCGTCCGACGGCTGGTACTGGAACGTCAGCGGCCCGGGCAGCGAGGTCCCGTCGATCCAGCGATGCCGCATGTGCAGCCCCACGCCCGCCTGCCGCAGCGCCTGCAGCCATTGGCGCAGCAGCGGGGCGGCTTTCATCTCGTTCGGAAACACGCGGCCGGACGTGCCGACGAAGGTCTCGACGCCGAGCTCGTGCGCCCAGTCGCGCAACTGCGTCGGACCCAGCGCGTCGATCATCGGCGCCAGCCATTCCGCGCGCTCCGCATAGCGCCGCTTGAACGCGTAGAGCGGCTCGGCGTGCGTCAGGTTCAGCCCGCCCTTGCCGGCCAGCAGGAACTTGCGCCCGACCGAGGGCATCCGTTCGTACAACTGCACGTCCAGCCCCTGCCGCGCGCAGGTCTCGGCGGCCATCAGCCCGGCCGGGCCTCCGCCGATGACCGCCACGCGCGGCCGGGCGACGGGCGTCGTCGGTGGGGGCGAATCCGGGCCCGCGCCGGGGCGATCCGCGGGCGGGCCGCGAAGGGCCGAATCCGCGTCGGCGGACGCTGGGGCCGGCGCGGGGCCGACCGGGCGGGAGATCGATGCCATCGAAGACGTCCTGCGCCCGCGGTCGGAGCGCGGGCCTGATGTTGTACGATCGCGATTGTCAACCCAATTTGCCAGCCTTCGGGCAAACGCACCGAATGAACCGAGCGTCGGAGACGGCGGCCCCGCTCAAACGCCTGAAAGCCCGGCGGCTCAGCGAACGGGTGGCCGAAGCGTTGATCGAACGTCTCGATCGCGGCGAGTGGACCCCCGGCGACCGCTTGCCCACCGAGCAGGAATTGTCGACGACTTTCGACGTGTCGCGCACCGTGGTGCGCGAAGCGATCTCGCGTCTGCGCCAGGCGGGGCGCCTCGAAACGATCCAGGGCAGCGGTACCTTCGTCGCCGCGTCCGGAGCCGTCCAGCCGGCGGATCCGCTGGCGATCGGCCCGATCCGGGCGCCGCTGGACCGGGTCGTCCAGGTGCTCGAACTACGCCGCGGCCTCGAGGGCGAGGCGGCCTCGATGGCCGCGCGTCGCCGCGATCCGGACCAGGTGATGCTGATGCAGCGCGCGATCGAGGCCCTGCGCCCGGTGCCCGCGAGCGCCGGCATCCCGGTGCGCGCGGTGATGCGCGTGCCGAGACTGATCGCGCTGGCGACCGGCAATCCGTTGTACATCGCGCAGCTCGGGCGTCTGCACGAATTCCTGGTCGCGCAGCCCCTGCTGCCGGTCGGCCCGGACAGCATCGCCTGCCCGGCCTGGACGGCCGATGCCCACCGTCAGGTGATCGCCGAGCAGCGCGCGCTGATCGAGGCGATCGCCGCCGCCGATGCGGCCCGCGCGCGGCGCGAAGCGATCCGCCACCTGCTCAATGACGAGCTGCGCCTGCGCAACGCCGCGCGCCCGTCGCCGGGCGGCGCATCGACGATGTCGCCGGCGATGCCGCCGCCCGGGGATCGAGGATGCGACCGTTGATCGGGCGGCTCGGGGTGCCCGGTATCGGCCGGCCGCGCCGCTGAACGCAGAACAGACAGGAGTCGACATGGTCTTGCTCGAATTCCAGATGACGGCCCGCGCCGAAGGCGACAGCGTCAGTGCCCAGGTCGCGCAGATCGTCGACATCATCGACCGCAGCGGCCTGCCTTATCAGTTGACGCCGATGGGAACGATCATCGAAGGCGAATGGGACCAGACTTTCGCCGTGGTGACCGCCTGCTTCGAGCATCTGCGCCGGGCCGGCAGCACCCGCATCGCCGTCAACCTGAAGGTCGACTGGCGGGACGGTCCGGCCGGCCGCCTGCAGGCCAAGACCGCGAAGGTCGAGCAACTGCTGGGCCGAAAGCTGCGGACCTGAAGACTCCGGCTCGACGTCGGGGCGAAGAAGCACCGGATCATGGGCTGCACGAGCCGCCCAGTAGAATGGCCTCAGCCGCGCCATCCCGGCGCACCCTGCTGATGACACGGATGGCACCTCTGAGCAACGACACCTTTCTTCGCGCGCTGCGCCGCGAACCGACCGACTACACGCCCGTCTGGCTGATGCGCCAGGCCGGCCGCTACCTGCCCGAATACCGGGCGACGCGGCAGCGGGCCGGCGACTTCCTGACGCTGTGCAAGACGCCCGAGCTGGCCTGCGAGGTCACGCTGCAGCCGCTCGAGCGCTTTCCGCTGGACGCGGCGATCCTGTTCTCCGACATCCTGACCATTCCCGACGCGATGGGTCTGGGCCTGTACTTCACCGAAGGCGAAGGTCCGCGTTTCGAGCGCCCGGTGCGCGACGAGGCGGCCGTCGCGCGGCTCGCGGTTCCCGACCCGGCAGACGAGCTGCGCTACGTGACCGACGCGGTACGCACGATCCGCGGCGCGCTGGCCGGCCGCGTGCCGCTGATCGGCTTCTCGGGCAGCCCGTGGACGCTCGCCTGCTACATGGTCGAGGGCGGCGGCAGCGACGACTTCCGCCACGTCAAGGGCATGCTGTACCAGCGGCCCGACCTGATGCACCGGATCCTGGCGGTCAACGCCGAAGCCGTGTCGCGCTACCTGCTGGCGCAGGCCGAGGCCGGCGCCCAGGCGCTGATGATCTTCGACTCGTGGGGCGGGGCGCTGGCCGACGGCGCGTTCCAGACCTTTTCGCTGCAGTACATGAAGACCATCGTCGAGCGCCTGCGCGCGGCGACCGATGCGCCGGTCATCGTGTTCACGAAGGGCGGCGGCCTGTGGCTCGAACAGATCGCGGCGATCGGGCCGCACGCGGTCGGACTGGACTGGACGGTCAACCTCGGCCATGCGCGGGCGAGAATCGGCCAGCGCTGCGCGCTGCAGGGCAACCTCGACCCGATGGTGCTGATGGCGTCGCCGGACGTCGTCGACGCGCAGGTACGCGAAGCGCTCGACAGCTATGGCGTTCCGGGGGCGGGCGAGGGCCATGTCTTCAACCTGGGGCACGGGATCTCGCGTTTCACGCCGCCGGAGAACGTCGCCGCGATGGTCGACGCGGTGCACCGGCACAGCCGCGGACGGAACGCTCGCCGATCGGCCGAGGCATGACGCCGAAAACGTCTGAAAAACCGACTTGCGAGCGCTTACTTTCATGTGAACGCCGAAGTACCGCGGCTTGCGTTTTCCTCGAAAATTCGCTTGCAAACGGATGCTGCTTAGCAACATATGCACATGAACGGCGCTGGGACCAAAAGTCTGGTTTTTTCTGTTGACGGCGCCGGCGAAGCCTAGTAACTCATTGATTTGTAGGTCGTAATCTCTGCG
The DNA here is from genome assembly GCA_047601745.1 of Burkholderiaceae bacterium. Lineage (GTDB taxonomy): Bacteria > Pseudomonadota > Gammaproteobacteria > Burkholderiales > Burkholderiaceae_E > JAKPAM01. The sequence continues at coordinate 1,487,921 of JASGIS010000001.1, forward strand.
TAAAAAAACATCAGACGACCGGAAAGCACGAATTTCCAAGGCTTCCCGGCGATCCTCTCCACCGTATCCACAGATTTATCCACAGGTTTTGCGCACAACTCGGGAATCCATCGGTGGATCGACGCGTTACTCCCTCAACTTAAAGTGAAACGTGAAAGTACCCCGGTCGAAACGCTGGATTCGGGTCGCGCTGGACGTCCCGATCGGGGACGCCTTCGACTACGAGTCGGTACCTCATCGGGGCACCGATGCAACACCGGATCGCGACGCCGCCGGTCGGATCGACGGGCGGTCCGGGCTTCCGACGGGCGTTTTCGACGACCGTTCGTCGGTGGCCGACGGCCATTCGTCGCCGGCTATCGACCGGTCATCTCTGCTAGCCACAAGCGGCCCGAACGCGAGTCGCCGTTCGTCCTCCCGCATCGACCGTTCGTCGATCGACGGCCGGACCGGGTCGGTTGACGCGTCGGTCGGCGATCGCGCGGCCGGCGGCGCGATCGATGCCGGCGCGTCGCCGGTCGCCAACGATGGTGCCAACGACGGCGCTGACGACGGAGCTGACGACGGCGTCGCGGGTCTGGTGCCCGGCGACTGGGTGCTGGTGCCCTGGGGAACCGGACGCCGCGTGGGTCTGGTGCTGGAGACCGACGTCGAGCCGGCGATCGATCCGGCGCGGATCCGGCCGCTGATCGGGCCGCTGCCCGGCGCGCCGCGCGCCGACGCCGCATGGCTGGCGCTGGGGCGCTTCGCCGCGCGCTACTACCACCGCCCGGTCGGCGAAGTGCTGCTGGCCGGCGTGCCGAAGCTGCTGCGTACTCCGCCGGCCGCCCGCTCGCGCGGCAATGCGTTCGACCGCGCCCGCCAGCGCTGGCCGGCGCTGGCGGGCGTGGAGCCGGCGCCCGGTCCGTCGGTCGATGATGCGGCCGGCTCGACGCCGCCGGTCCTGACCGAAGTCCAGCGGCGCGTCCACGCCGCGCTGCGCGATGCGACCGGTTTCGACGTCCACCTGATCCACGGGATCACCGGCAGCGGCAAGACCGAGGTCTATCTGCACTGGATCGAGGACGGCCTGCGGCGCGATCCGGACAGCCAGTGGCTGCTGCTGGTGCCCGAGATCGGCCTGACGCCGCAGCTCGCGCGCCAGTTGCGCCGACGTTTCGCCGGCCGGTCGATCGCGATCCTGCACAGCGATCTGCCCGACGGCGAGCGCGCCGCTCACTGGCTGGCGGCGGCCGAGGGCCGGGCGCGGCTGATCGTCGGCACGCGGCTGGCCGTGCTGACGCCGATGCCGCGGCTGGCCGGCATCGTCGTCGACGAGGAGCACGATCCGTCGTACCGCCAGCAGGAGGGGATCCGCTATTCGGCGCGCGATCTGGCGGTGGCGCTGGCCCAGCAGCGCGGCGTGCCGATCGCGCTCGGCTCGGCGACGCCGTCGCTCGAGAGCTGGCTGGCCGGCCAGCGCGGCCGCTACCGGCTGCATACGCTGGCCGAGCGGCCCGGCGGCGGGGGGCTGCCGGCGCTGCGGATCGTCGACGTTCGCCAGCCGACCCGGCAGAGCGCCGCTCATCGCGACTCGCGCGGCGAGCACGGCCTGGGCGCCGAGGCGATCGAGGGGATCGGCCAGGCGATCGCGCGCGGCGAGCAGGCGCTGATCTTCCTGAACCGCCGCGGTTACGCGCCCGTCCTGCACTGCGGGGCCTGCGGCTGGATCAGCCAGTGCGATCACTGCAGCGCGCATCGCGTGCTGCATCGGCTGGGCGCGCGCGCCGCTCCGGCGAAGCGGACCGGCGCCGCCCGGGCTGGCGTGGCGGGCGCGGCAGGTGCGGCAGGTGCGGCAGGTGCGGCGGGGGTAGCGGGGGTGGCAGGCGCGGCGAGGGCGGCGGGGGTGCCAGGTTCCGCGGGCGCGGCGGCGGCAATCCCGGCCGGCCCGCCGCGCTATCGGCTGATCTGCCATCACTGCGCCAGCGAGGCCGCGGTGCCGCGCGCCTGCCCGCAATGCGGCAATCTGGACCTCGGGGCCGTCGGCCAGGGCACGCAGCGGATCGAGCAGGGCGTGCGCGCGTTGTTTCCCGATGCGCGCGTGGCGCGGCTGGACCGCGACGTCGCCAGGCATCGCGGCGCGGCCGAAAGCGTGCTGGCCGCCGCGCACGCCGGCCACGTCGACATCCTGATCGGCACGCAGATGCTGGCCAAGGGCCACGACTTCGAGCGGCTCAGCGTCGTCGTCGCGATCGATGCCGACAGCGGGCTGTACGCGGCCGACTACCGCGCGCCCGAACGCCTGTTCGCGACGCTTATGCAGGTGGCCGGCCGCGCCGGCCGTTCGTCGGTGACCGGCGCCGTCGCGCAGGTGATCGTGCAGACGCGGTTTCCCGACCATCCGCTGTTCGCCGCGCTGACGCGCCACGACTACCCGGGCTTCGCGCGCGCGCAACTGCGCGAGCGCGAGCAGATCGGCCTGCCGCCGTACCTGTTCCAGGCGCTGCTGCGCGTCGAGGCGCGCGGGATCGACACCGCGCTGGCCTGGCTCGACCGCGCGAAGGCGATCGGCGAACGGGCGTCGGACGCGTCCGACGCATCGGCCGTTGCCGCCGCTGACGTCGTGCTGTACGACCCGGTGCCGATGGCGATGGTGCGCGTCGCCAACACGGAGCGCGCGCAACTCTTGGTAGAATCCGGCTCCCGCCGGGCATTGCACGCGATGATCGATCGCTGGCTGCCGCGGCTGCGCGAACCCGACATGCAGACGGCCGGTCTGCGCTGGCAGCTCGACATCGACCCGATCGAGATCTGAGAATCTGTGACGAACCAGCCACGCTCGCTCGTCGCGTCCGATTCGTTCACAGATCCTGACGCCGATCGCCGGCGAGCCGGGGCCGCGTGACCGTCGTTCGGGCCACTCCTCCGTCCGCGCCACTCGTTACCTTGCTCATGACGCCTGGTCTCAAGGGCCTGTTCACCCTGATGTCGAGCCCACGCGAAGCCTCATTCGGGCTTCGGGTGCACCGGCCCCGATGAGCGCGCTGCTCAATCCCGCGCAGCGCGAAGCGATCCGCTATCTGGACGGACCGTGCCTGGTCATCGCCGGCGCCGGCAGCGGCAAGACGCGCGTCATCACCCATAAGATCCTGCACCTGATCGACTCGGGCATCGCGCCGCGCCACATCGCCGCGATCACGTTCACCAACAAGGCCGCGCAGGAGATGGCCGAGCGGTTGGGCACGATGCGCAAGCTGCCGGGCGACAACAAGCCGGTGGTCAGCACCTTCCATTCGCTGGGCGTGCAGATCCTGCGCCGCGACGGCAAGTCGCTGGGGCTGAAGAGGGGTTTCTCGATCCTGGACGCCGACGATGCGCAGGGCATCATCCAGGAGGCGATGGCCTCGACCGATCGCAAGCTGATCCGTCACGCCGCCGCGCGCATCTCTCTGTGGAAGAACGCGCTGGTCGAGCCCGAGCGTGCCGCCGCCGAGGCCGCCAACGCGCAGGAGCACCAGATCGCCAGGGCGTATGCCGAGTACGCGGCCACGCTCGACGCTTACCAGGCCGTCGACTTCGATGACCTGATCCGTCTGCCCGCGCGGCTGTTCGACCAGCATCCGGACGTGCTGAAGGTCTGGCGCGAGCGGCTGCGCTATCTGCTCGTCGACGAATACCAGGACACCAACGCCTGCCAGTACGCGTTGCTCAAGCAGCTCGCCGGCCCGCGCGCGGCCTTCACCGCGGTCGGCGACGACGACCAGTCGATCTACGGCTGGCGCGGCGCGACGCTCGAGAACCTGCGCCAGCTCGGCGTCGACTTCCCGCAGCTTCGGGTCATCAAGCTCGAACAGAACTACCGCTCGACGCTGTCGATCCTGAACGCCGCGAACCACCTGATCCAGCTCAACCCCAAGCTGTATCCGAAGTCGCTGTGGTCGCAGCACGGCGTCGGCGATCCGATCCGCGTGCTGGCCTGCGACGACGACGAGCAAGAGGCCGAGGCCGTCGTTGCGCGGCTGCAGGCCCACAAGTTCGAGCACCGCACGCTGTTCGCCGACTACGCGATCCTGTATCGCGGCAACCACCAGGCCCGCGTCATCGAGCAGGCGCTGCGCAAGGAGAAGATCCCCTACGTGCTGTCGGGCGGGCAGTCGTTCTTCGACCGCGCCGAGATCCGCGACCTGATCGCCTACCTGCGGCTGCTGGTCAACGACGACGACGATCCGGCGTTCATCCGTGCGATCACGACGCCCAAGCGCGGCGTCGGCGCCAGCACGCTGCAGGCGCTCGGACAGTACGCCGGGCAGCGGCAGGTGTCGATGTTCGCCGCCGTGTTCGAGACCGGCCTGGAGTCGCGGCTGGCCGCGCGCCAGCTCGAGTCGCTCAGGCAGTTCGGCGAGTTCATCAACCGCATCGGCTGGCGCGCGGCCCGCGAACCGGCCGCGCAGGTCATCGACGACCTGATCGAGGCCATCGAATACCGCGCGCACCTGTTCAGCGTGCACGAGGAAAAGGTCGCCGTTGCGCGCTGGAAGAACGTCACCGACTTCATCGACTGGCTCAAGAAGCGTGCCGAGCCCGACGACGAATCGCCGGTCGGCAAGCCGGGCGCCGATTCGGCCAAGGGCAGCACGCTGCTCGAACTGGCGCAGTCGGTCGCGCTGCTGACCCAGCTCGATCGCAAGGACAGCGACGTCGATTCGGTGCGGATGACGACGATCCATGCGTCCAAGGGGCTGGAGTTTCCGCACGTGTTCATCGTCGGCTGCGAAGAAGGACTGCTGCCGCACCGCGGCGACGAGACGATCGAGGACGTCGCCGAGCAGCCCGCCGCCGACGGCGACGCGCCGGCCGATCCGCATCCGGAGCGCACGCAGGAAGAACGCCGGCTGATGTACGTGGCCGTCACGCGCGCCGAACGCTCGCTGACGCTGAGCTGGTGCCGCCAGCGCAAGCGCGCCCGCGACGTCGTCGAGCGCGAGCCGTCGCGCTTCATCGCCGAGATGAAGCTGTCGGCGCAGCCCGAATCGCGGACGATGATCTCCGACGACGACGCCCGCCAGCGCCTGGCGCGGCTGCGGGCGATGCTGAACAAGCCGACCGCCGGCGCATGACCGGACCCGGCGCCGCCACCGCCCGCCGCGTGTCCGGATGGCTGAGGGCCGCCGCGTCCTTGCGGGCCACCGCGTCCGTGCTCGCGCTGGCGATGATCGCCGCCTGCGGATCGGACCTGTCGCAGAACGCGCCGAAGCGCGATCCGGCCGCGTCCGATGCGGCCACGCGCGCGCGCTCCGCCGACGAGCGCGGCGGCAGGCATGGCGGCGACGGTGCTCAGGACGGCGCCGATGCATCGGCTTCCGCCGCATCCGCCGGTCCGCGCGATGCCGGGTCCGCCGGCCCGCACGATGCCGCGGCCGAGTCCGGTTGCGCGTTCACGTACATCGGCCAGTCGATCGTCGAAAGCGGCACGCGTTTCAGCGACGAGGCGCTCGGCAGCGTCGAGTTCGGCGGCCTGTCGGGCATCGACTACGACCGCGACACCGGCCGGTACTGGGCGATCAGCGACGATCGCAGCATCGAGGGTCCGGCGCGCTTCTACGAACTGGCGATCGACCTGCGCCGCTTCGTGCAGGCCAACGATGCCGACGGCGCGGCGATCACGATCGTCGCGCAGCACGCGTTGCGCGACCCGCAGGGCCGCACGTTCGCGCGCCGGTCGATCGACCCCGAAGCGATCCGCCGCGTGCCCGGCAGCGATCTGATCGCCTGGTCGACCGAGGGCAAGCGCGGTTACTTCTCGCACACCGCGCCGCTGGTCGGCCTGGCCGATCGGCAGGGCCGCTGGCGGCGCGAACTGCCGTTGCCCGCCGCGTTCGTGCCGGCCGGCAGCCAGGACGGCGAGTCCGACGGCGACGGCGGCGTGCGCGACAACCACGGTTTCGAAAGCCTCGCCGTCACGCCCGACGGCGCGCGGCTGTACGCGGCCGTCGAGAACGCGCTGGTGCAGGACGGTCCGCCGGTGCGCGCGAAGACTTCGTCGCCGTCGCGCATCATCGAGTACGACCTGCGCGACGGCCGGCCGATCGCGCAGTTCGTCTACGACGTCGAACCGCTGCCGTTCCGCCCGCTGGGGCCGCTGGGCTTCGCCGACAACGGCCTGGTCGATCTGCTGGCGCTGGGCGACCGGCGTTTCCTCGCGCTCGAACGCAGCTTCGCGCTCGGCGCCGGCATGCGCGCGCGCCTGTACTGGGTCGATGCGCGTCACGCCACCGACGTCGGCGCGATGCCGGCGTTGAAGCCGGGCGCCTACCGGCCGGCCGTCAAGCGGCTGGTGCTGGACCTGTCGACGCTGCGCGGCACGGACGGCGCGCCGATCTGGCTCGACAACATCGAGGGCTTCACGCTGGGGCCGCCGGATGCCGTCACCGGCGCGCCGACGATCGTCTTCGTCGCCGACAACAATTTCTCGTGGATGCAGGCGACGCAGTTCATCGCCGTCGCGGTGCACGACCTGCCGGCGCTGATCGACGGGCGAGGGCGGGGCGCGTGCGCGCCCGGACGTTGAGCGGCGGCCCTGCGTCCGCCGTCACCGATCGGCCGGCAGCGCCGCGATCACCCATCGAGCGAACCGGTCCAGCGCTGTCACCATCGGCACGCTCTCGTCGGGGGACGGCTGCGCGCCGTTCTCGTTGAACCACACGCCCTGCACGCCGAAGCGTCGCGGGTAATCCGCATCCTGTTCGAACGAATCGCCGATCATCGCGATCCGTTCGAGCGGCTGGCCTAGCTCGTTCGCGACCACGTCCCAGAATTCGCGCTGGCTCTTGCGGTAGCCCAGTTCGGTGTAGCAGAAGATCTGCGAGAAGTGCTCGCGCATGCCGACCCGGTGCAGCGCCTTCTCGATCATCGGCCGGCGCGACACCGAAGCGTTGGTCGCGATCGCCAGCGGCACGCGGCCCGATAGCGCCGCCAGGCATTCGGGCGCGCCCGGCACCGCGCGCACCGTCGGCCATTGCGACATCGGCGTGCTGTCGGGGCCGTCCTCGGTCATCAGCGTGCCGCCCCAGTCGAAGCAGACGGCGCGCACGTCGTGCAGCGGCGAGGGCGAGGTCGGGCCGGCGGATCCGGAGACGGGAGCGGGGGGAACGGGGCGGGACATCGGCAACATCGGGACGGCGGTTCGGGATGTCGCACCTTAGTGCCTGCCGCGCGGATCGTCCAGCGCCTGTCGGCCCGAACATCGGTCGGCGCGCGGGTGGGTCCTCGCGCGGGCGCCGTTCGTCGGCGACGAACGGCGGGTACGGCGGGTACGGCGGCCGGAAAGGCGTCGCGACCGCTGTGCCGGCGGGTACGCGAGGCGAGGACCCGCGGCCCCGTCCGGAGCCGATCCGATGTCGTATCCGAACGACGAAACGTCGGCGAAACGCCCGGGAAAAGGTCGCGAAGCACTAAGCGGGATCATGTCGGCAGCGGACGGGCAGTCGTCGATTCCCGTCCGCGACGATGCGATTTTCCACCCACGCGCATTCCGTTCCGCCGCCGGGACGATCGATGCGCCGCCTTGCAGGCCGCCCTTCATCATGACGAATCGCCTTTCACGACTCGAGCCGATCATTCGGTCCGCCGCATCGCCGAGCCGACGCCGCCGCGCGCTCGGCGCGCTAAGCGGACTCGGCCTGCTTTCACTGGCCGCCTGCGGCAGTGGCGCCGCCGACAGCGCCGCGAGCGCCGACGGCAGCACGGCGACGACGGGCAGCAGCGACACGTCCTCCGACCGGAGTTCGGTCGACTCGTCGTCGAGCCCCGCGACGCTGACCGGCCTGACGGCGTCGGCGGGCACGCTGTCGCCGGCGTTCTCGTCCGGCACCACGCGTTACACGATGACGGTCTCGAACAGCGTCGCGCTGCTGACGCTGACCCCGATCGCCGGCACCGGCATGGCGTCGATCACCGTCAACGGCACCGCCGTCGCCAGCGGCAGCGCGTCCGGCACGATCAGCCTGTCCGTGGGCGACAACACGTTGACGGTCGTGGTCGCGTCGTCGACCGGCACGTCGACGACCTACACGGTGCTGGTCACCCGGTCGGCGGCAGGCGCCTGCACGCTGACGCTGACCGAGACCGACGGGCCTTACCCGCTATACGCGGTGCTCAGCAACGCATCGATCCGTCGCAGCGACGTCACCGAAGGCAAGACCGGCGTGCCGTTGACGCTGACGATCACGCTCGAAGACCTGAGCGCCGGCTGCACGCCGGTCGCCGGTGCGGCGATCTACATCTGGCACTGCGACAAGGACGGCTTGTACTCGGGCTACGACATCCGCAACAATGCCGGCCAGGCCGGACTCACGTATCTGCGCGGCGTGCAGGTCACCGACGCCGCCGGGCAAGTCAGCTTCACGACGATCTATCCGGGCTGGTACGCGGGCCGCATCACGCATATCCACATGCAGGTGTACGTCGACGACCGTCTGACCGGTACCGCGACGGCGACCACGCAGTTCGCGTTCCCGCAGGCGGTCACGCAGGCGGTCTACGCCAGCAGCCTCTATACGAAGGGCCAGAACACCAGCATCACCAGCTTTGCGGCGGACAACGTCTTCAGCGACGGCACGAGCACCGAGATGCTGACGATCAGCGGCGACGCGGATGCCGGCTACAGCGCGTCGATCACGGTCGTCATCGCCTGAGCGGCGAACGGGAGCGCCGGCGCGGCGTGCCGCACGCGCGGGATCCGTCGCGCGGTGAACAGGCCCTAGAATCCTCGGGATGAGCTATCAGCAGACCGAAGACGAACTGCTCGCGGCGCTGCAGGACCGCGACCTGTCCGTCGTGGCCCTGGTCGGCCACTGGGGCACCGGCAAGACTCACCTGTGGCGCAACGCCGCCACGCGGCTGAAGCGCGGCTCCGGGCCGGGCGGCGCTGACGGGCCGGGCGGTGCTGACGGACCGGGTGGCGCTGACGGCCAGGGCGGTGCCGACGGCCAGGGCGCCGATCGGGGGGAGCGATCCGCTGCCGGCGATCGTGATCCGTGCGTGCTGTCGTTGTTCGGCGTGCGCCGGCTCGAGGACCTGAAGCTGCAGATCCTGCAGGACGCGTGGATCGGCCAGGCGCGCCCGTCGCCGGCCGGCGACGGCGACGCCCGCTCGCGTCCGGGCATCGCGGCGCCGTCGGCCGCGGCCCTGGCCGCGAACCCCGAGCTCGCGAGCGTCATGCTGCCGGTGCACCTGCTCGATCGCCTGATCGTCATCGACGACGTCGAGCGCAAGCATGCCGATCTCGGCATCGAAGAGCTGATGGGCTTCATCGACACCAGCAAGGAGCGCTGGGGCGCGCGCTTCCTGCTGCTGTTGAACACCGATCGCCTGGACGATCAGCAACAGGCGTGGCGCACGCTGTTCGAGAAGGTCATCGACCGGCAGATCGTGCTGAAGCCGACGCCGGCCGACGCGCTGGCCATCGCCTTCGCCGATCGGCCGCACGCATCCGCGCCGGCGATCGCGCCGGTCGTCGCGCGCCTGGGCCTGACCAACGTCCGCGTGATCCGCCGGATCGCCGACGTGATGGCGCGTCTGTCGCCGCCGGCCGCCGACGCCGATCCGGACTTCGTCGAGCGCATCGCGCCGAGCGTCGTGCTGATGTCGGCGATCCATTTCCGGGCGCTGCGATCGGCGCCGCCGCTCGATTACGTCGCCACGTTCAACCGCCTGGCGTCGTTCATGGCGCGGGGCCGCAAGTCGCCGCAGGAACTGGCCTGGGACGATCTGATCGAGCGGGCCGGCATCCGCCATCCGGGCGCGTTCGAGCGGCTGCTGCAGCGTTTTCTCGAGACCGGCCACCTGGATCGCGACGCGCTGGCGCGGTTCGTCGACGCGCGCCAGCGGGACGGCGCGATCTCGCGGATCGAGGACGACGCGCACCGCTTCCTGCTGACCGCGCGCTGGGACATCGCCCGCCAGCCGGCCGACGTCGTCGCGCGGGCCCGGGCCTTCATCGAGGTCGCCGACCGCCTGCCCGCTTACCTGGTCGGCGCGATCGCGCAGGCGGCCGGCGAGAACGGCGGGCTCGAGGTCGAGCGATCGCTGATCGACGCGTGCCTCGCGCATTTCGACGCGCTGGTCGAGCGCGGCGAGGCGACGGCCGAGTTCTTCGAAGCCGTCGAAGGGCCGCTGCATCCGCGCCTTCGCGACCGCGCGGCGAGCTTCGACCGGCAGAGCCTGCCGGAACGCACGCTGACCGAGGCGATCCTGCGGGTCCTCGGCGACGACGGCTGGGGCGATGCCGAGCGCAAGCTGCTCGTGCGGGCCTCGCCCGAGCAGTTCGTCGCGGCGATGAACGCGGCGAGCCCCGACGAGCTGATGCGGCTGGTGACCGGCCTGCTGCGCTGGATGAAGGGGCTGCTGGTGACGCCCGAGACCGACGCCGCCCACCGGAGCTTCCTTGCGGCGGCCCGCCGCGTCGTCGCCGACGCGCCGTACAGCCTGCTGGCCCGGCTGCTGATCCGCGAGTTCAACGCGCACGGCCTGCACCAGCAGCTCAAGCCGAACGGGGCGATGCCGAACTGATACCCGTTTGATAGCCGTTCACGCGATGGCGCGGTATCGGATCGAGGTCCGCTAAGTCCCGGACTTCAGCAGATCGCGGCCGATCAGCATCTTCAGGATGTGATTGCTGCCGGCCGAGATCCGGTTCACGCGCGCGTCGGCGTAGGCGCGCGCGATCGGCGTCTCCCACATGTAGCCCATGCCGCCGAAGAACTGCAGGCAGCGGTCGATCAGGTGCCCCTCGAACTCCGATGCGCGCAGTTTCACCGCCGCCGCCTCGACCGCGCTCAGCCTGCCTTCGATATGCCGCTCGATGCACCATTCGACGAACACGCGGTGGGTAAGGAATCCGGACCACAGGTCGGCGATCTCGAACTGCGTATTCTGAAAGGCGGCGATCGGCTTGCCGAACGCCTCGCGTTGACGAACATAGTCGATGGTTTCGTCCAGCGCGATCTGCATCATCGACGTGCTGCGAACCGCGGAGCTCAAGCGCTCCTGCACGAGCAGGCCCATCAACTGGTAGAAGCCCTGGCCTTCCACCTCTCCCAGCAGATGGGTCGCCGGCACTCGAACGTCGTCGAAGAACAGTTCGAGCGTGTCCTGCGCCTTTCGTCCGATCTTCTTCAGCGCCTTGCCCCGGACGAAGCCCGGACGATCGGTCTCGACCAGGATCAGGCTGATGCCCTTCGCGCCGGCCGAAGGATCGGTCTTGCAGGCGACGATGACCATGTGCGCCTGCTGGGCGTTGCTGATGAAGACCTTCTGTCCGTTGATCACGAACGAATCGCCGACCCGTTTCGCGGTCGTCCGGATGGCCTGCAGGTCGCTGCCCGCGTGCGGCTCCGTCATCGCGATCGCGATGATCGCTTCGCCGCTGGCGGCCAATGGCAGCCACTGGCGTTTCTGCGCCGGTGTCCCGTACTTCAGGATGTACGGCACGGCGACATCGGAGTGGCCCGAGAAAGCCGGACCGCCGCCGCCCGCTCGCGCCATCTCCTGGGCCAGCACGACGTTGTGGATGAAGTCGCCGCCCGCGCCGCCGAACTCTTCGGGCATGTCGCAACACAGAAGCCCCGCCTGGCCCGCTTTGCGCCACACATCGCGCGGTACCGTCCCCGCTTCCTCCCAGGCTTCGCGATGAGGCAGGATCTCTTCGTCGACGAATCGCCGCGCCGTCGCCTGGAAGATCCGGTGCTCTTGCCTGTACAAGCGTTCCGCCATCATTTTTTCATTCCGTCCTCGTCAATCCTCGGGCTGAATGCCCGCCGGCTTGTTGTCGACGATCACCGAAGTGCCCGTCGTCGACCCTGCCGGTCTCCGAGCATCGGCGTCTCCTTCCGGTCGCGGCAGTTTTCGGTGGCTCATCGACCTGTCTGCCTGTATGCACAAGCGACAATATAGGCGTATGCTATGTGCCCGGCAAGCCCGTCGGCGCGGGCGATGCCCGACCGAGAACATGACGCGGACCCGGATGACCGCAGCCGTTCCGCGCGGCCCGTCGACCGGCGTGACGATCGTCGATCGGGCGTCATCCGATGCGATCGACGATCGCTTTGCCGACTCATTCAACGATGGAGACGATCAATGGGGCAATCCCTGAAGGACAAAGTCATTCTCGTCACGGGCGCCGGTCGCGGCATCGGACGGGAAATCGCCTTGCTGGCCGCTGCCGAAGGAGGTGCCGTCGTCGTCAACGATCTGGGCGGCAGTCCCGAGGGTGAAGGCGCCGACCAGGGCCCCGCGCAGCAGGTCGTCGACGAGATCGAGGCGGCGGGCGGCCGTGCCGTCGCCAACGGCGGCAGCATCACCGATCCGAAGATGGCGCAGCAGATGGTGCAACAGGCGATCGACACGTTCGGCGATCTGCACGCCGTCGTCAACAACGCCGGTTTCCTGCGCGACCGCATCTTCCACAAGATGAGCCAGGTGGACTGGCAGGCGATCATCGACGTGCATCTGAGCGGCTACTTCAACGTCGCGAAGGCCGCAGCGCTGCATTTTCGCGAAGCCAATCGCGGCAGTTTCGTCCATTTCACGTCGGCGTCGGGGCTGGTCGGCAACTTCGGACAGGCGAACTACGCATCGGCGAAGCTCGGGGTAGTGGGCCTGTCGAAGTCCATCGCCCTGGACATGCAGCGCTACAACGTCCGCTCGAACTGCATCGCGCCGTTCGCGTGGAGCCGATTGATCGGCACCATCCCCACCGATACGCCGGAAGAAAAGCAGCGCGTCGAGCGCATCAAGACGATGACGGCGGCCAAGATCGCGCCGCTGGCGGTCTTCCTCGCCAGCGACCTTTCCGCCGGCGTGACGGGCCAGATCTTCGGTTCGCGCAAGAACGAGCTTTTCCTGTTCAGCCAGCCTCGCCCGATTCGCAGCGTGCAGAAGGCCGAAGGCTGGACGCCCGACACGATCGCCGAAACGATGCTGCCGGCGTTCCGGCCCAGTTTCTTCCCGCTCGATCGCAGCAGCGACGTCTTCTGCTGGGATCCGATCTGACCTGCGGCTCGATCGAAGCTGACCCGAAGGCGCCGAGGTTCTCGCCATGAACACCACGACCAATGCCACGCCACCGCCACCGCTGCCGAAGCCGACTCCCGAGACCCGGCATTTCTGGGACGGTACGCTGCGCGGCCAACTGCTGCTGCAGCGGTGCAATGCCTGCGCGCACGCTTATTTCCCGCCGCGGCCGTTCTGCCCGGCATGCGCGTCGCGCGACGTCAGCGTCTTCGAGGCCAGCGGGCGCGGCAGCTTGTACAGCTACGTGATCAGTCATCGGCCGGCTCGCGGATTCGTTCCCCCTTATTCGATCGCGGTCGTCCAGCTCGATGAAGGACCGCGGATGATGACGAACGTCGTCGACTGCCCGCAGACCCCCGAGGCCCTGGTGCTCGACATGCGGCTTCGGGTCAAGTTCGAGAAGGTGGCCGAGCAGTGCGCGCTGCCGCGCTTCGTTCCCGATTCCGAAGCCGAGGTGGGCCGATGAAACCCGGTTCGATCGCGATCGTCGGCGCCGCCGAGACCAGCAGTCTGGGCATCGTGCCCGACATGTCCGAGATCCAGTTGCATGCCGATGCGGCGCTCAACGCGATGCAGGACGCCGGATTGAAGCCCAAGGACATCGACGGCGTGGCGACGGCCGCCTATCGGCCGACCGAAATCGCGCACTACCTGGGCATTACGCCTAAGTGGGTCGACGGCACCAGCGTCGGCGGCTGCAGCTTCATGCTGCACGTGCGCCACGCCGCCGCAGCGATCGCGGCCGGATACTGCGAGACCGTGTTGATCACCCATGGCGAGAGCGGCCGTTCGCAGGTGGGCCTGCTGCGCTCGCCTACGCCGCCCGACCAGCTCCAGGGCCAGTTCGAGCTGCCGTTCGGCGTCAGCGGGCCGCCGACGATGTTCACGATTCCGTTCCTGCGCTACATGAAGACCTACGGCGTCACGCACGAGCAGCTCGCGATGGTGGCCGTGGTCCAGCGCGAATGGGCGTCGAGGAATCCGCGCGCGTTCATGCGCGAGCCGGTGACCGTCCAGCAGGTGCTGGACTCGAAGATGATCGCCTGGCCTTTCAGGATCATGGAGTGCTGCCTGGTCACCGATGGCGGCGGCGCATTGATCCTGACGTCGGCCAAGCGGGCGCGCGACTTCCCGCACCGGCCGGTCTACCTGCTGGGCACCGGTGAAAGCACCGAAAGCCACATGATCAGCCAGATGGCCGACTTCACGTCGTCGCGTGCGTTTCGAGTCGCGGGCGCCAGTGCGTTCGCGTCTTCGGGAATCAAGCACGACGACGTCGATCACCTGATGATCTACGATGCGTTCGCCCACCTCGTGTTCTACGGCCTGGAGGATCTGGGCTTCGTGCCCCGCGGCGAGGCGGCCGGCTTCATCGAAGCGCGCCATTCGGCGCCGGGCGGCAAGCTGCCGATCAACACCAACGGCGGCGGACTGAGCTACATGCACTCGGGCATGTACGGCATGTACGCGTTGCAGGAGAGCGTCCGGCAGTTGCGCGGCACCGCGGCCGCCCAGGTTCCCGACGCCAGGATCTCGGTCTGCCATGGCGTCGGCGGCATGTTCGCGGCGAGCGGCACGATCGTGATGAGCAATCAGAACTAGCGCGAACGGCGCCGGGCAGGCGCCATTCGCGCTAACCGACCTGCAACTGCATCCGCATCGAATAGCTGAAGACGTCGCTCGGATGCAGCGATCGGGCGACCTCCAGCGTACGGCCGCCTTCCGCGACGTAGGTGCGGACGATCTCCAGCCCCGGTGATCCGGGACGCGCTTTCAGGTAGTCGACGGCATCGGCCGGAAGATGCGCGACGCACGAGATCCGCTGGCGAATTTCCGTGATCGTCTGCCCGAACCGCTCGGCGATCAACGCGAAGACGGGCTGCGCGCCCGTTGCCGCCTCCTTCAGCACGCCGCCGAACACCAGCGGGATATAGATCTCCGAGTAGGCGACGATGGAACGGCTGGCCGGATCGGATCGGACCGTCCGCACGCGCCACCAATGCTCTCCGGGCTTGCATCCGAACAGCGGGGCCTGGGTCTGGTCGACGACGACCTCCGTCGTGTCGATCACCCGGACGCGCGTCGTCGCCGCGTACTGCAGCAGATCCTCGGCGGAAGAAAACGCATGCGAATAGCGGGAGCGCGACTGCGTGTCCTGGACCATCGTTCCGATGCCCTGCTGGCTATACACCAGGCCCATCGCGTGCAGCGAGCGCAGCGCCGCGCGAACCGTGTGGCGGCTGACGCCGAATCGCTGGCTGAGTTCCGGCTCGGACGGCAGCTTGTCGCCGATCTTGTATTTGCCGCGCTGGATATCGCTCGACAGCGCGTCGGCGATCAGGCGCTGCTTCGTCGTCGGCGCGGATCGGGCCGCGGGGCTCATCTCGGGGGGCGGGCGCATGACGGAGAAGACCCGTTCGCTAGCGGCCGACGAAATTCGGCTTGCGCCTTTCGTTGAATGCGCGGACGCCTTCGATCCGGTCCTCGGTGGCCACGAGCCGGTTGTAGGCTTCGATCTCGAATCGATATCCGGTGAGGATGTCCGTCTGCAGGCCATAGTGGATCGACTTCTTGGCCTGGCGCACCGATAGCGGCCCGTTGCCCGCGATCTGTTCGGCCGCGGCCAGCGCGTCGGCCATCAGTTCGCCGGGTTTGCACCTGCGGTTGACCAGTCCCCAGGCCTCGGCCTGAGCCGCATCGAACGCGCAGCCTCTGAAGATCAGCTCTTTCGCGCGCCGTTCGCCCAGCGCGCGGGCCAGCGTTTGCGTTCCCATGCCGCCCGGCATGATGCCGAGCCGCGTTTCCGACAGCGCGAACCGGGCGGTGTCGGACGCGTAGAGGAAGTCGCAGGCCAGCGCGAGTTCCAGTCCTCCGCCGAAAGCGGCCCCGTTGACCGCGGCGATGACCGGAATCGGGCATTCGAGCAGCGCGACGAAGCCGCGCTCGAAAAGCTCATGCTGGGCCTGCCACCGGGCGACCGGCATGCCGTCGCGCTCCTTGAGGTCGCCGCCCGCGCAGAAGGCCCTGTCGCCGGCGCCGGTCAGGATCACGCATCGGACATCGCGCGGATCCGCGGTGACCTCGGTCCATAAGGACAGCAGGTCCTCGCCCACCTGGGTGGAGATCGCATTCAGCACGTCGGGACGGTTCAACGTGACCGTGAGAACGTGAGCGGCAGGCTTTTCGATCTTCAACGTGAGGAAACGCTGGCCGTCCATCCCGATGGAGCTCCTCTGTTTCGACCGGCGATGGCGAGCATCGCTCATGTGCGCTTGTCTGCACACGCAGGATAGCATGGGCATACCGGGCGCCGGCGAGCCGCCGCCGGCGTCGAATCACTCGTCCGGCATGCCGCGCGCGCAGCGAGCGGCGATCCGCCATGCTCGGCGGATCGTCGGCGGTCTAAGTTGGGCGCCGCCGTTCAGCTCACCTTCACGCCGGCCTTCTCGACCAGCTTGGCCCACAGCGGGATCTCTTTTTCGATCGTGGCCTTGAACTGCGCGGGCGAACCGCCGGCCGGCGACACGCCGTCCTGCTGCAGCTTCTCGATCGCATCGGCCAGTCCCAGCGCCTTGACCGCTTCGTGGTTGATCCGCTCGACGATCGGCGCGGGCAGGTTCTTCGGGCCGATCAGGCCGTGCCACAGGATGCACGCGTAGCCGGGCACGCCGGCCTCGGCGATCGTCGGCACGTCGGGCAGCGCCGGAATCCGCTTGTCGGTCGTGACGCCCAGCGCGCGCAGCTTGCCGCTCTGCACGTGCGGCAGCGTCGTCGCCGTGCTGCTGAAGAACAATTGCGTCTGCCCGGCCATCGTGTCGGTCAGCGCCGGGCCCGTGCCCTTGTACGGCACGTGCGTCATCTTGATGCCGGCCATGTCGGCGAAGTACTCGGCCGCCATGTGCGTGACGCTGCCCTGGCCGGCCGACGCGAAGTTGATCTGCGCCGGATTCTTCTTCGCGTAGTCGATCAGCTCCTTGATCGAGCGGGCCGGGAACGACGGCGTCACCACCGCCACCATCGGCCCCTGCGACAACTGCACGATCGGCGTGATGTCTTCGACCGGGTCGAACTTGAACTTGTACAGGCTGGGGCTGACCGTGTAGCTGGACGCGATCAGTCCCAGCGTATAGCCGTCGTTGGCCGAGTGCACCATCTGCTCGATGCCCAGCGTGCCGCCGGCGCCGGGCTTGTTGTCGACGATCACCTGCTGCTGGAGCGGCTCGGTCAGCCGGTGCGCGATGAAGCGGCCGATGAAATCGGAGCCGCCGCCGGTGGCGAACGGCACGATCAGGCGGATCGGCCTGTCCGGATATTTCGACTGGGCCCGGCCGGCGCCGGGCAGGCCCAGGGCCGCGAGGCCGCCGAGTCCCATCGTGATCGTTCGTCTTCTATTGGTCTGCACGTTGCCCCCTCGTTGTCTGCGTTGTCTGGTCGCCGGCGCGATCCGGTCGCGGGCGCCGCCTCGTCGTCAGCGGTCCGTCATGGACGCTGGGATTCTAGTCAGCCGTCCCTGACGTCAATAATGCATCGCGGCGGCGCGCGACGCAGCGTCGACCGGGGGTCATTTTCATAGACGGCCGGTCTATAATTTCGGCATGCCTGCCGACGCCTCCGCCGTTCCGACGTCCGCCGCGCGCCGCCGCGGCCGTCCGCCCAAGCCGGTCGCGCAGCGCGAGGCCGTCCGCGAGCACCTGATCCGGGCCGGCATCGCCGTCCTGACCGAGAAAGGCTATTCGGCCGTGGGCCTCGACGAGATCCTGCGCGCGGTCGGTGTACCCAAGGGATCGTTCTACGCGTATTTTCCGGGCAAGGATGCGTTCGGCCTGGCGATGATCGACGCCTACGGCGAGTATTTCGCGCGCAAGCTCGATCGCTGGTTCCTCGACGAGCAGGTGTCGCCGATCGCGCGGATCGAGCACTTCATCGCCGATGCGGTGAGCGGCATGGCGAGATTCGATTACGCGCGCGGCTGCCTGGTCGGCAACCTCGGGCAGGAGATGGGCGCGCTGCCCGAATCGTTCCGCGCCCGGCTCGTCGACGTGTTCGGCGACTGGCAGCGCCGTACCCGGCGTTGCCTGGAGGCCGCGCGCGCCGCCGGCGAGTTGCCGCCGCAGGCCGACTGCGGCTTCCTGGCCGAATACTTCTGGATCGGCTGGGAGGGCGCGGTCCTGCGCGCCAAGCTCGAACGCAGCGCCGCGCCGCTGCAGACGTTCGCGCGGGGCTTCCTGGCCGCCGCGCGAGCCGGACGGGGGTGACGCTCGACGCCTCCACCGCCCATTCCTCGCGCCTTCCCGTTTCCCGTTTCCACCATCCCACAGGAGACCTTGCACATGGCATCCCGATTCAAAGCGATCTGGCTCGAGAAATCCGACACCGGCGCGACCCAGGCGTCGGTGCGCGAACTCGGCGACGACGATCTGCAGCAGCACACCGACGGCAACGTCGTCGTGCGCGTCGAGTATTCGACGCTCAATTACAAGGATGGCCTGGCGATCACCGGCAAGAGTCCGGTCGTGCGCAAATGGCCGATGGTGCCCGGCATCGACCTGGCCGGCGTCGTCGAAAGCAGCGAAGACCCGCGCTTCAAGCGCGGCGATGCGGTGCTGCTCAACGGCTGGGGCGCCGGCGAGACGAGCTGGGGCGGACTGGCGGGACGCGCGCGCGTCAAGGCCGAGCACCTGACCGCGCGGCCGGCGACGCTCGGATCGCGCGACGCGATGGCGATCGGCACGGCCGGCTATACGGCGATGCTGTCGGCGATGGCGCTCGAACGGCACGGCGTCAAGCCCGGTGACGGCGAGGTGCTGGTCACCGGCGCCAACGGCGGCGTCGGCAGCTTCGCGCTCGCGATCCTGGCCGCGCGCGGCTATCGCGTCGTCGCGTCGACCGGCCGCCCCGAAGAGGCCGCCCGGCTCAAGGCGCTGGGCGCGTCCGACGTGATCGAGCGCGCCGCGCTGTCCGAGCCCGGCAAGCCGCTGCAGAAGGAGCGCTGGGCCGGCGCCATCGACAGCGTCGGCAGCCACACGCTGGCCAACGTCTGCGCGCAGATGCGCTACGGCGGCGTCGTGACCGCCTGCGGCCTGGCGCAGGGCCTGGACCTGCCCGGTTCGGTCGCGCCGTTCATCCTGCGCGGCGTGCTGCTGGCGGGCATCGACAGCGTCTATGCGCGCCCCGAGCTGCGCGAGTCGGCCTGGCAGCGGCTGGCCGCCGAGCTCGATGCGGCGACGATCGGCTCGATCGCCTCCGAGATCGGCCTGGCGCAGAGCATCGAGACGGCGCCCGCGCTGCTGGCCGGCAAGGTCAAGGGCCGCGTCGTCGTCGACGTCAACGCCTGATCCGGCGTAGCAACGAACGAGAGGGCTCGACGACGAGCCCCGACGAGGAGACTGGCGATGCATCACGCTTCAGGCGTCGTACGCGAATTCGACGCTTCCCTGCCGCCCGCCGCGCGCGAGCTGCTGGCCCGGGCGGCGGCCTTTTCCGCCGAGCACGTCGCGCCGCACGCGCGCGATTGGGAATACCGGCGCACCCCGCCGAGAGACACGCTGACACGCGCCTGCCGGGCCGGGCTGGCCGGCGTCGAGGTGCCGGCCGCGCAGGGCGGACTGGGCCTGGGTTTCGGCGCGCGCGTGCGGATGGTCGAGACCCTCGCGCGCGACGACGCGGCGTTCGCATTCTCGCTGGTCAACCATCACAACGTCACCGCGCGGCTCGCCGGCGCGTCCGATCGGCCGATGGCCGGCTGGGTGCCGGCGATGCTGGCCGGCGAGCTGATCGGCTGCACGGCGATGACCGAGCCCGATGCCGGCAGCGATTTCTCGGCGATCGCGACGCGGGCGCGCCGCGTGCCCGGCGGCTGGTCGCTGACCGGCGAGAAGGCGTGGATCACCAATGCCGCGGTCGCCAACGTGTTCCTGACCTACGCGCAGACCGAGCCGGGCAGCGGCCCCAAGGGCATCGCCGGCTTCATCGTGCGCGTCGATCCGGCCGACGAGCCGGGCCTGAAGTCGTTCACGCGCCGCCCGGCCTTCGCGCTGCACGGCGCGCACGCGATCGGTGCGGGCGGCTTCGCGCTCGACGAATTCTTCGTGCCGGACGAGCAGGTGATGTACGAACCGGGCAAGGGGTTCAAGGCGGCGATGGCCGGCGTCAACGCCGCGCGCACTTACGTGGCGGCGTTGTGCGCGGGCATGCTCGACGAATCGCTGGCCCGGGCGCTGGCTTATGGCCGGTCGCGACATGCCTTTCGTCGGCCGCTACTTGACAACCAGGGATTGATGTGGTCGCTGTCCGATGTGGCCGCCGAACTCGAGGCGATCAGGCTGCTGACCTATCGCGCGACGCGCCTGATCGAGGCCGGCGAAGACGCGCAGTGGGCCGCCGCCGTGGCGAAGAAATTCGCCAACGAACGCGCGGTGGCCGGCATTTGCGCCTGCATGCAGGCCATGGGCGCCAACGGCCTGCGCAGCGAGCTGCCACTGGCCCGGCACCTGGCGACGGCACGCGTGCTCAGCTACACGGACGGGTCGGTCGAAATGATGAATGAACGCATCGGTCACCTGCTGCGGGCGGTTTGACAGGCGAACCATAAGTGTGACGTTTCGTGTCACGACCGTTCGTCGGCTCGTGCGTTGGACTATCGCGTCGGCCGGCGCATACTAAGACGTCGACTGAGCGGCGTCCGATGCCGCCTCCCAAGTGTCCATGCGAATCCGCCATTACACGCCGAGCGATTTCCGCTCGGTCCTCAGCCTCTTCCAACGCTCGGTCCACCAGGGTTGCGCGCCGTATTGCACGCCGGCGCAACTGGCAGCCTGGGCGCCGGCTCCGCCGAACCTCGTCAAGTGGATGACCAGCCTGGCCAGCGGCCTGACCTGGGTCGCCGTCGATGACGACGGTCAGTTGCGGGGCTTCGTGCAGATCTCCCGCGACGGCACGTTGTCGCACTTGTACGTCGATCCGGATCACGGCCGTCGCGGCGTCGGCGCTCGCCTGCTGCATACGGCGCTCGCCTGGGCCGGCGAAGAGCGGCTCGCGTCGGTGCGGGTCGTCTCGCCGTCGTCGTCGCGCCGGTTCTTCGAGCGGCAGGGGTTCTTCCTCGCCCCCGAGCGTGATGCTTCGCGCCGGTCGATGCCGACCACGATGATGCTCAAGTCGCTGCTGACGACGGCCTCGGCCAACTGATCCTCGGGCCGGCCGGTCCTAAGCGTGGTCGCCGCGGCAGGTCGAAGGAAGTAGCGGGCATTCGTCGGGCATGGCCGCGCCGTCGGCGCGCGTGGGCGTCCATCATAGCGAGCCGCGCGCGATGCCCGGTGACGCCTGCCGACGCGTCGAATCAATCCCGCATCGCGGCCGCGCGCTCGCCCGCGTCGGCGAGTCCGTCGGCCCGCATCGCATCGGCATCGACCCGGCCGGCGTCGATCATCGCCCGCGCGCGTCGTTCGGCGTGCGCGAGCGCGGCGTCGGCGGTCGGCAGATCGTGCGCGAACCAGCGCGGCCGATCGTCGAACCCGCGCGAATCGAGCCGCATCAGCATCGCCGCGCTCGACCAGCGTCCGCCGTTCGGCGTCGCGATGCAGACGACCTGGAAAGGGCCGTGCTCGAAGTCGTGCACCTGGGTCATCATGGTCTGCGGCCAGAGGCGGTCGGTAGGGAAATCCGGAAGCGGCATGGGTAACGGCGATTCGGCGAGTCCCGAGGATTGTCCGGCGTCGCGCGGCGGACGAAAGCGCCGAAAAGCGCCGGGCTTCGGCCATTGCGGCGGCGACGGCGGCGCCGCGCCGGCCGTCCGGCGCGATCCGCGCCCCGCGGCCCGGCAAATACGGTAAATTCATCGTCCGTCCGCATCGGCATCACGCGGGACGACATCCGCCCGGCGCTGCCCGGCGACCGCTCTAAACGATTCAGGAGACTTGGTTCGATGAACTCAGCCCGCTTCAAGGGGCGCGCGATCGTCGCCGCCTTCGCGCTTACCGCCGCGTTCGGTGCCTTCGCGCAATCGACGAAGACCGAAATCCGCATCGGCAACACGGTGCCGTACAGCGGCCCGGCCTCGTTCTACAGCATGGTCGGCCATGCGACGAGCGCTTATTTCGCCAAAGTCAACGACGAAGGCGGCATCAACGGACGCAAGGTGCAGGTGATCAGCCTGGACGACGCGCTGGCACCGCCCAAGACCGTCGAGCAGGTGCGCCGGATGGTCGAGCAGGACGAAGTCGACCTGATCGTCAACCAGGTCGGTACCGCCACCGCCTCGTCGGTGCGCAAGTACCTGAACGCCAAGAAGGTGCCGCAACTGTTCGTGCAGTCCGGCTCGAACAACTTCCAGTCGCCGAAGGAGTTCCGCTACAGCACCTCGGGGCTGATGAACTACGAGTTCGAGGCGCGGGTCTACGCCAAGCACATCCTGCAGAACACGCCGAACGCGCGGATCGGCATCCTGTTCCAGAACGACGACTACGGCAAGGACTACGTGCACGGCCTCAAGCAGGGGCTCGGTGACAAGGCCAAGATGCTGGTGTCCGAGATCACTTACCAGCAGAGCGATCCGACCGTCGATTCGCAGGTGCTCGAGCTCAAGGCGGCCAACGTCGACACGGTGATCCTGGCCGCTTATTCCAAGCAGGTCAGCCAGGCGCTGCGCAAGATGACCGACCTGGGCTGGAAACCGCAGGTGTTCATCAGCCACGTGTCGGCCCAGGTCAATCCGACGCTGACCAACGTCGGCCTGAACAACGTCGTCGGGCTGATGACGGCCTCGATCATCAAGGATCCGTCCGATCCGGCGCTGCACGAGGATCCCGACTACAAGGAATACCTCGCGTGGATGAAGAAGTACTACCCGAGCGGCGATCCGATGAACGCCAGCAACGCGTCGGTCTACGCGAGCAGCGCGGCGATCGCCAAGGTGCTGAAGGACGCCGGTGACGACCTGAGCCGCGACAACATCCTCGCGCAACTGCTCAAGCTCAAGGACTTCAAGGCACCGATGCTGCTGCCGGGCATCACGATGACGATGTCGCCCGACAACTACAACCTGTTCCGCAAGGTGCAGTTGATGCGCTTCGACGGCTCCCATTGGGTCGCTGTCGGCGCACCGACCGGCGAGTGAGCGCGCGGGCGCTGATCGTCGCGGCAGCGCTGCTGGCCGCCTTCGCCGCGCCGCCGGCGGCCGGCCGCGCGACGGCCGAACCGGGGGCGCGGCCGGTCGCTCCGCGCGGTGCGCTCGATGCCGACGAGCTGAACAACATCGCGGTCTTCAAGGCCGCGTCGCCGTCGGTCGTCAACATCACGTCGCTGGGCCTGGAGCGCGACCTGTTCTCGCGCAACGTCCAGCAGGTGCCGCGCGGCACCGGCACCGGCTTCGTGTGGGACGCCAAGGGCCACGTCGTCACCAACTTCCACGTCATCGAGAACGCCAGCGCCGCGCGCGTGACGCTGGCCGACCAGACCACTTATCGCGCGCAACTGGTCGGCGCGTTCCCCGATCGCGACCTGGCCGTGCTGCGCATCGACGCGCCGGCCGCGCGCCTGCGCCCGCTGCCGGTGGGCACCAGCAGCGACCTGCTCGTCGGGCAGAAGGTCTATGCGATCGGTAACCCGTTCGGGCTCGACCAGACGCTGACCACCGGCATCATCAGCGCGCTGAACCGCGAGATCGAATCGGCGACCCAGCGGCCGATCCGCGGCGTGATCCAGACCGACGCGGCGATCAATCCCGGCAACTCGGGCGGTCCGCTGCTCGATTCGGCGGGCAGGCTGATCGGCGTCAACACGGCGATCTACAGTCCGTCGGGTGCCAGCGCCGGCATCGGCTTCTCGATCCCGGTCGACGAGGTCAACCGCATCGTGCCGCGGCTGATCCGCGACGGCCGCTTCGTGCGGCCCGCGCTGGGCGTCACTTATGGCCCGCAGGCGCTGAACGACGCGCTCAAGCTGCCCCCGGGCGCGCCGCTCGTACGCATCGCGCCCGGGGGGCCCGCGGCGCGTGCCGGCCTGCGCGCCTTCGCACGCGGCGAGGTCGGCATCATCGCCGGCGACGTCATTACTGCGATCGACGGCGAGGCGGTGGCCGACGCCGACGACGTGCTGGCCGCGCTCGAACGCCACCAGCCCGGCGACCGGATCGAGCTGACGCTCTGGCGCGCCGGCCAGACTCGCAAGGAAACCGTCGAGCTCGCCTCCGCCGACGATTGATGCGTCGCAGCGTCGCGCGCGTCATCCAATTAGTGGAACGTAGTGTCGGATTTCCGCACAGGGGATCGCTTGCTTCATGAGCGGTGAGGACCGAGACTGCACTTCGGCTCGTCCCCGCCAGTCCCCTGAAAGGATTGCGTCGGCCCGCAGCTCCCGATGACAACGAAGAACGACAGACCAGAGAGGAGACACCTGATGACCCGATTCGCCCGCTGGGCCACGTTGGCGGCCGTCGCCGCCGCACCGATCGCCAGTTTTGCCCAGACCAACGTCTCGATGTACGGCGTCGCCGACGCCGGCGTCGTTTATGCCGACCCTCGCGCACCCGGGTACGGTGGGGCGCTTCGCGTCGATACCAGCATCATGAGCACCAGCCGCTGGGGGATCCGCGGGACCGAGGACCTGGGCGGCGGCCTGTCGGCGTACTTCAACGCCGAAGCCAACTGGGGCCTGGACGACGGTACCGGCGATCCGGCCGCGGGCAATGGCCTGACCTTCGCCCGCCGTTCGATCGTCGGCCTGCAGGGGAGATTCGGTCAGATCTTCCTGGGCCGCGAATACACGCCGGCGTTCTATGCCGGATACGCGAACGACCTGTTCGCTTATGGGATGAACGGCACGACGCTGGTCTGGAACGTCCAGGGCGTGCTGCCGATCCGCTACAGCAACGCGATCTTCTACAACACGCCCAACTGGGGCGGCGTGCAGATCCGCTTCGCTTACGGCAAGGCGGCGTTCACCGGCACCGAGTACTACACGAGCTCGCGCAAGCGCGACAACAACGGTGACGTCGCCGTGTTGTACAACCGCGGCGCGATCCAGGCCAACGCTTATTACCGCTTCGGCTACCAGAACGTCGCCGAGACCGATGCGGCTCGCTTCTCGCCGCCCAAGGTCCGGCAGTACGGCGCCGGCTTCGGTTACAAGTTCGGCATCGTCCGCATGGTCACCAGCGTCGCGATCAGCGACCCGGACAACCTGGGTACGGCCAATGACAAGGTCCTGGCATGGAACCTGGGCGTCGGCGTGCGCGCCGGTCCCGGCGAGGTGCTGGTCCAGGGCCACCAGGTCCGCTACAAGAACGAACTGACCGGCGAGAAACCGCGCGCCGACACGCTGGGCATCGCGTACACGTATCCGCTGTCCAAGCGCACGACGCTGTACGCATCGTGGGCGATGACGCGCAACAAGCACGGCGCCAACCAGCAGGTCCGCAACAACACGGTCGCTTATGGCGGCTCGTCGCTGGGCGGCACCGCCGGCGTCGACACCAGCCCCCGCGTGCTCGCGCTCGGCATCCAGCACCTGTTCTGAGCCGAGCCGCCGCTCACCCCGGTCTCCGCCCGTCGGCGCTCCACCGCCCCGGGCGGAGACCGGGTCGTCGGGCGAAGCGGCGGCCGGATGTCAAGCCAGCTCGTGGGCGATGCGCCCGAGCGTGCGCAGCGCCTCGTCGACCGTCGGCGACCACGCCTGTCCGCAGCTCAGCCTGACGAACGCGTCGAAGCGCGCGGCGTTCGAGAACATCGCGCCGGGCAGCAGCTTGATGCCGTGCTCGAGCGCGCGTTCGAACAACGCGTGCCCGTCGATCGGCGGCGGCAGTTGCAGCCATAACAGCAGGCCGCCGTCGGGCAGGCTCAGCCGCGTGCCGGCCGGGAAATGCGCCGACACCGCGTCGGCCATCGCCAGCCGCTGGCGCGCCAGGCGTTCGCGCAGGCGATGCAGGTGCCGCGGCCAGCCGGGCGACAGCATGAACTGCGCGGCCGCCACCTGCGCCAGCTCCTCGCTGAAGCGCGACTGCGAGTACTTGAGCATCTCGACGCGGTCCTGCCAGCGGCCCGCCGCCATCCAGCCCAGGCGCAGGCCCGGCGCCAGCGACTTGTTCAGCGACGAACAGTGGATGACCGTATCGCCGTCGTCGAAGGATTTCAGGATCCGCGGCGAGGCGCCGCCTTCGCCGGTCGCGGTCATCTCGCCGTAGATGTCGTCCTCGATGATCGCGACGCCGTGCCGCGCGCACAGCGCGACCAGCCGCGCCTTGCGCGGATCGGGCATCGAGCAGCCGAGCGGGTTGTGCAGCGTCGGCATCGTCACCAGCGCGCGGATCCGCGAGGGTGAGGGCGGCGCCGACGATGGTGGGGGCGCCGTCGACGGCGATGGCACCGGCGATGGGGAAGGCGCCGACGATGGTGAAGGCACAGACGTTGGTGAAGGTATCAGCGATGGAGCGGCCGCGGCGGCGTCCGGCGCGCGCCCGGGGTCCGCGTCGCCGTCGATCGGCGCGTGGTGCTCGAGCGCGAACTGCAGGGCTTCGAGCGACAGGCCCGTCGTCGGGCTGGTCGGGATCTCCAGCGCCCGCAGGCCCAGGCTTTCGAGGATCTGCAGCAGGCCGTAGAACGTCGGCGATTCGACGGCGACCGTATCGCCGGGGCGCGTGACCGCGCGCAGCGCGAGGTTGACGGCCTCGGTGCAGCCGTGGGTGACGACGATCTCGTCGGGGCGCAATGCCGCGCCGCGCGAGACCGCATGCTCGGCCAGCGCCTGGCGGAGCTGCGGATGCGCGTGGCGGCGCGTCATCGTCGACAGGATCTGCGGACGCAGCCGCAACTGCCGCTGCATCAGTCGGCTCAGCGCGTCGACCGGGTAGGCGTCGGGCGCGGCCACCGCCTTGGCGAAGTCGACGGTGATGGTCGCCGTTTCGGCGCGGGCGAGGATGCTCGACACGCGCGCGTGGATGCCGACGTAATCGGGCGGCGCGGGGCGGGCTTCGCGCGCCGGTTCGGTCACCGGCGCCATGCCCATCCGTGCCGGGCGATGCACGTAATAGCCCGAGCGGGGGCGCGCCTCGAGCCAGCCGTCGGCCTCGAGCTGGCGGCAGACGCTCAGCGCGGTCGACATGCTGACCTGATGCTCGCCCATCAGCCGCCTGACAGACGGGAAGCGGCTGCCGCTCGCCAGCGCACCGGATCGGATCGCGTCGAGATAACGGTCGGCGATCTGACGATAGAGCGGTGCCATGGGCCGACATGATGCCAGCGATCGGCGGGGGCCGATCAGATACAGATCGTGCGATCTGCGACCGGAACAGCCGGCGCTTCGCATCGCTGTTCCCGTCGCGATCCGCGTCCGCTGTGGCTGGTCGTCCGGACCGCCGCGATCGACACTGGCCTCGTGCCCACCCGATCGCCGTCCACGATGATGAAGACCTTGTTGCAGGCGCCCGCGAGCGAGCCGCCGGATTCCCGTTCCGCTCGCGTGGCGGCAGAAGCGTTGAACGCCAGGTGTCCGGTTGATACGGTCGCCGCCGCTCGCGCCGATGTTGCTGCTACTGCCGCTGCCCCCGCTGCCCCCGCCGCCGTTGCCCGCGTTGCCTCCGCGCCTGTCGACTCCGCCGATCCGCCGCGCACGCTGGCGGCGGGAGCGGTCGCGCTGGCGCGGATCGAGGCCGGCGCTTCGTTGATCGTCGACGAAGGCCGGCTGTCGATCGCGACGGCCGTCGAGGCGGACGCGGACGGCGTGCCATGGCGGCAGCGGATCGACGCGGGAGGTGCCTGGCTCGCGGAACGGACGGTCTGGCTGCGCTTGCGCGCCGAAGGATCGGCAAAGTCTCGGACCGTCTGGCGCATGGTCGCGCCGGCGATCGGCGAGCGCTCGCCGTGGCGGGAGCGGGCGGCGCGCCGGCTCGGGCGCCTGGCGGCCCGCTACAGTCCCTGGACGCGCCGCAGCAGGTCCGACGTCGGATAGCCGTCGGCCGCGAGCCCGGCGCTGCGCTGATAGCGGCGGATCGCGCCGCGGGTGGCCGGGCCCAGCATGCCGTCCGGCGCGCCGCTGTCGAAACCCTTGTCGTTCAGCGCCTGCTGCAGTACCCGCACGTCGCCGCGCGACAGCGGTACGAGGTCGCGCGGCCACGCGGCGGCGACACCCGGTCCGCCGGCGATCCGCTGCGCGAGCAGGCCGACGCCGAGCGCGTAGCTCATCGCGCTGTTGTAGCGCAGGATCGCGCGGTAGTTGGGGCCGACGAGGAAGGCCGGCCCGCGCGCGCCGGCCGGCAGCAGCAGCGCCGCGTCGTCGAGTTCGGGCAACGGCCCGCCGTCGGCCGCGCGCACGCCTTCGGCCGCCCATTGGGCGCTGCGCTGGCGCAGGTTGTCGTCGGCGCGGCCGTGGTCGAATCCCGGCGGCAGCCGTACCTCGGCGCCCCAGATCTGTCCCGGCTGCCAGCCTTCGCGGCGCAGGAAGTGCGCGGTCGACGCGATCACGTCGGGCATGCTGCCCCAGATGTCGCGGCGCCCGTCGCCGTCGGCGTCCACCGCGTAGGCGAGGAAGTTCGACGGCAGGAACTGCGTCTGCCCCATCGCGCCCGCCCACGAGCCGACCATCCGGCTGCGCGTGATGTCGCCGTTCTGCAGGATCCGGAGCGCGGCGATCAATTGCTGGCGCGCCCAGTTCGCGCGGCGTCCTTCATAAGCGAGCGTCGCCAGCGCGTCGATCGTCGGAATCTCGCCGAAATACGTGCCGTAGTTGCTCTCCATCCCCCAGATCGCGACGATGATCTCGGGCGGCACGCCGTAGCGCGAAGCCGCCGCGTCGGCGACGGTCCGCAACTCGTGCAGCTTGGCCTGGCCGCGCGCGATGCGCTGCGCCGACACCGCGGTGTCCAGGTAATCCCACAGCGGGCGCGTGAACTCGGGCTGCGCGCGGTCCAGTTCGATCACCTTGGGCAGCAGCCGGACGTTCCGCAGCCCGTCGCGCAGCGTGGCTTCGTCGATGCCGGCCGCCTTCGCGTCGACGCGGAAGCGCGCGAGCCACGCGTCGAACGGGATCGCCGGTTCGGGGACGTCGGACGAAGCGCCGTCGGCGGTCGATGCCGCGCCGCTTTCGCTCGCCGACGAGGGGGCCGCCGCGGCCTGCGCTCGAGGCGTGGCCGGGGCGCCGGCGACCGGACCCGGGGCAGGCGCCGTCGACGTCGGCGACGCGGGCATCGACGAGGGCGTCGAGACGGCCGGGGCCGGCGGGGCCGGCGGGGCCGCGGCGGCGGTCGGCGCGGCCGGCGGCGTCGCCGCGCAGCCGGCGAAGATCGTCGCGAGCAGGCTCAGCGCGAACCGGCCGGTGCGCGGTCGCGAGGCCGGGACGGGGCGCAGCGGATCGGGAGCGGAGCGGAACGGAACGGAAGGGCGGAGCGAAGACATGCTGGCGTTGTACAGGTTTCCGACCGGGTTGGCGAGTCGACGCCAGCTCCCGCGTAGCGGGGGGCCGACGCGACGGTGAAGGCAACGACGGCAGCGGCGATAGGGGCGACCAAGGTAGCGTCGACAGTGACGGCAGTGACGGCAGGGGCGACCGGAGCGGCAGCGGCGACCGGGGCGACGGCAGCGGCGAGCGCCGATCGGTCGCCGGCCCGCCGCCGGTTCAGGCCGCCAGCAGATCGCCGAACAGCACCCAGCGCGTGCCGTCGAAGCGCATCAGCCGCATCTGCTCGATCGCGCCGTGGTCCGTCGGTCCGGTCGTCACCTCGATGCCGGGCACCAGCACGTCGAACCGCCAGTTCTTCGCGCTCTCGGCCACGCGCATCAGGTTCTCGCGCGTCAGGTCGTTGCCGCAGCCTTCGAGCAGCTTGTGCATGAAGCTGGCGATGTAATACCCGGTCACGTTGTAGACGTCGGTCTTGTCGCCGTCCGGATACCACTTGTCCATGAACGCGCGCCAGCGCAGCATCGCTTCGTCGTTGGCCCAGCTCGGATCGACCGGATCCTTCAGATACGCGGCGCTGATCGCGCCGACCGCGTACTGAGGGCCCGCCGGCTGGATCACCGTGGCGACCGAATTGGCGATGTTGGTCAGCACGATCTGCGGCTTCCATTCGAGCTCGCCGGCGCGGCGCACGGCCTGCGCGACGAACTTGGGCGTGCCCGCCAGGATCAGCGCATCGACGCCGGCCGACTTGAGCTGCAGCACCTGCGTGTTGACGGTCGCGTCGGTCACCTCGTACGAGATCTCGGCGACCACGTGTTTGCGTCCGGCGTCGCCCAGGCCGCGATGCAGGCCCTGCAGGTAGTCCTTGCCGAGGTCGTCGTTCTGGAACAGCACGCCGATCTTCACGTTCGGGTTCTGCTGGACCAGGTACTTCGCGTAGATCATCGCCTCGGTGTCATAAGTGGGCAGCGCCGGCAACGTCATCGGATACGTCTTGGTATCGAGCCACTTGCTGGCGCCGCTCGAGATCAGCAACTGCGGCACCCGCTTGGCGTTCAGGTACTTGGCCACGGCCGAGTTGCCGGCCGTGCCCAGCAGTCCGAACACCGCCATCACCTGGTCCTGCTCGACGAGCCGGCGGATCATCTCGACCGTCTTCGGCGGCGAATAACCGTCATCGAGACTGATCAGCTTGACCGTGCGGCCGTTGATGCCGCCCTGCGCGTTGATCATGTCGAAGTACGCCGATTCGGCGCGGCCGACCGTGCCGTAGCTGGACGCGGCGCCGGAATACGGCTGCGTCTGTCCGAGCAGGATCTGCGAATCGCTGGCGCCCGGACCGTAGCGGCCGGCGGCCAGGGCCGGCAAGGCAGTCATCGAGGCGAGCAGGGTAAGGCCGAACTGGCGGCGGGACGCGTCGATCATCGCGGATCGTCTCCTGTGCTTGAAAGGCGCCCATTATCGCGCGTCCGGCCCGTGCTCACCCGTCATTCGGGCACCAGCACCGGCCGCTTGGGCCAGAGCCCGGCCACCAGGATCGCCGCGGCGACCAGGCCGATGCCGATCGCCAGCGGGCTGCCGACGAACACGCGCGCATCGCCGTTGGAGATCGTCAGCGCCTGGCGGATCGAGCGTTCGAGGATCGGTCCGAGCACGAACGCGAGGACGATCACGCCCAGGTCGTAGCCGCCGCGGCGCAGCGCGTAGCCGATGAAGCCGAACAGTACGGCGAGCACGACGCCCGACGCGTCGCCGCTGCCCGAATACACGCCGATCACGCACAGGAACAGGATGATCGAGCCGAGGTAAGCGCGCGGAATCTCGATGACGCGGATCAGCAGGCCGATCAGCGGCACGTTCAGCACCACCAGCATCACGTTGCCGATGTACATGCTGGCGATGATCGCCCAGAACAGTTCGGGCTGGCGCGCGATCAGCGTCGGCCCCGGCGACACGCCGTGGATCATGAACGCGCTGAGCAGCACCGCGGTCGCGGCGTTGGCCGGCATGCCCATGCACAGCAGCGGCAGGAACGCGCCGGCCGTGCCGGCATTGTTGGCCGTCTCCGGACCGGCCAGGCCCTCGACCGCGCCCTTGCCGAACTGTTCCGGATGCCTGGAGACCTTGCGTTCGACCGCGTACGACAGGAACGAGGCCAGCACCGCGCCGCCGCCGGGCAGCACGCCGATCAGGAAGCCGAGCACGGTGCCGCGGCCGATCGGGCCGGCCGAGCGGCGCAGCTCGTCGCGGTTCGGCAGATAGCCGCGCATGTCGCGCGGCGGCGAGATGATCGCCAGCGATTCGGGCTTCCTGCGCGCCATGAACAGCAGTTCGGAGAAGCCGAACAGCCCGACCGCCAGCGCGACCAGGTCGATGCCGGCCGACAGCTCCAGCGATCCGAAGTTCAGCCGCGGACTCAGCGTCATCGGGTCCGTGCCGACGCAGCCGAGCAGCAGGCCGAACGCCGCCATCAGCAACGCGCGCGGCAGCGAGGTGCTCGAGAAATACGTCACCGCCGACAGCCCTGCCAGCATCAGCATCGTGTACTCGGCCGGGCCGAACGCGAAGATGATGCCGGCCAGCGGCTCGGAGACGTACGAGATCGCGATCGTGCCGACGGTGCCGGCGACGAACGAGCCGAGCGCCGCGATGCCCAGCGCCGCGCCGGCGCGGCCGTTGCGCGCCATCATGTAGCCGTCCAGGCAGGTGACGACCGACGAGGCCTCGCCGGGGATCCGCAGCAGCACCGAGGTCGCGGTCCCGCCATAAGCGACGCCGTAGTAGATGCCCGACAGCATGATGATCGCCGGCGCCACCGCCATCTTGTACGTCATCGGCAGCAGGATCGCGATCGTCGCCAGCGGTCCCAGGCCTGGCAGGATGCCGATGACGGTGCCCAGGAAGACGCCGATGAAGCAGTACATCAGGTTCATCGGGTCGAGGACCGACGCGAAGCCGCCAAGCAGGTGTTCCATGGGCGTCAGCGAAGCAGTTGCAGGATCAGTTGGTCGGGAAGGGCGATCGGGATCTCGACGCTCAGCAGCCAGCCGAACACGATGTCGCCGATCAGCCCGGTCGCGATGCCGAACGTCAGCGCCGATCGCAGGCCGCGCCGTTCGCCGATCCACACGACCAGCAGCGCGACCAGCACGCAGGTGACGAACAGGCCGAGCCAGGTCACGCCGGCCGCGATCAGCGGCAGCGCCGCGCAATACGCGGCATAAGTGCGGCGCTCGGCCGCGGCCAGCGGGCCGTCGTCGGCGTCGGCGTCGGGCTCCGCGGCGGCGCCGGCGCGGGCCGCGTCCTCGCCGGACCGGACGCCGGCATGCTCGGTTGCGACGCCGGCGTCGTCGGACGGGACCTCGGTGTGGTCGGACGCGGCGGTCTTTCCGGTCGCGCCGGCCGGCGTGCACAGCACGATCGCCGCCAGCACGATGCAGGCGCCGCTGACCAGCAGCGGGAACAGGCCGGCGCCCGGCCCCATGAAGCTCCAGATCTCGAGCGTCGACGAACTCCAGGCCGCGACGATGCCGATCAGCAGCATCGCGGCCGCGACCAGGCGGGTGATCGATATCGACATCGTCTTGCGCTCCGGGCTCAGGTCTTCTTCAGGCCGGCATCGGTCATCATCTTCTCGATGACCGGCGCCATGCCGTGGACGGCGCTGGTGAACGCCGCCGATTCGAGCGGCTTGGAGATCACGCCGAGCCCGACCATCTGCTTGACGACCTCGGGATCCTTGGCCGCCTGCACGATCGCGCTCTCGAGGCGCGCGCGGATCGCCGGGTCGACGCCCTTGGGCGCGGCCAGGCCGTACGGCACCCGGTTCTGCGCGTCGTAGCCGAGTTCCTTGAGCGTCTTCATCTCGGGCATCGTCGGCCAGCGTACGTCGTTGCACGACGCGAGCAGCCGCAGCTTGCCGCTTTCGGCCAGCGCGGTCAGGTCCGGCGCCGACTGCAGCACCGCGTCGACGTGGCCGCCGGCCGCCTGCGCGACCGCCTCGGATTGCGTGTTGGTCGCCACCCACTGGAAGTTGGCGCCGGTCAGCGCGCCGATCTGCAGCACGCTGACGACGTTGACGATCGCGTTGGCGCTGACCGTCACGCGCCGCGTCTTGGCGAGTTTGACCAGGTCGTCGACCGACTTGACCGGCGAATCGGCGCCGACCGCCAGGCCGTACATGCCTTCGCCGTAGCTGCAGAGCAGATCGAAATTGTCCAGCGAGTACGGCAGCTTCATCAGGTGCGGCGCGACCAGCGTCGCGCCGATGCTGGACAGGCCGATCGTGTAGCCGTCGGGTTTGGCGCTGGCGAGCTGCGCGGCGCCCAGCGTGCCGCCGCCGCCGGCGATGTTGCGCACGACGAACGTCGCGGTCAGCAACTGGCCGGCCTTGGTCAGCACGGCGCGCGCCGACAGATCGGCCGCGCCGCCCGGCGAGACCGGGATCAGCACCTGGATTTCATGGGCGGGCCAGGGCTTGCCCTGAGCGCGGGCCAGCGGCGCGAACGCACCGGCGGCGGCCAGCGCGCCGAGGCGGTTGAAGTGACGACGGTTCATCGCGAGTGTCTCCATTCGAGTCGTGATCGGGGGGTCAGCGAAGGGCGTGCGCGGCCCGTTCCGCGCCGGCCCCGGAAGCCGCGGCGTGGCGCGGTGCTGCGAGGGGCGGCGACGGCGGGCGTCGAGCGCGGCGCCGGGGGTTCGTGTCCGGTTCTGCCGCGCCCGGCGCGCTCAACGCGCGCCGCGCACCAGCACGCCGGGCAGCGCGCCCGTGTGTTCGTCGTCGCGCAGCGTCTCGACG
The DNA here is from genome assembly GCA_047601745.1 of Burkholderiaceae bacterium. Taxonomy (GTDB): domain Bacteria; phylum Pseudomonadota; class Gammaproteobacteria; order Burkholderiales; family Burkholderiaceae_E; genus JAKPAM01. The sequence continues at coordinate 1,522,152 of JASGIS010000001.1, forward strand.
CCGGAGACGAACGTGTGCCGATAGCCGCGCGCGCGTTGCAGCAGCCGCCGGCCGCCGGTCGGCAGGTCATAAGCGACGGTGGGCGACAGCAGGCTCAGCCGCTCGAAGTCGATGACGTTGATGTCGGCCTTCATGCCGGGCGCCAGCAGGCCGCGGTCGCTCAGGCCATAAGCGAGCGCGTTGCCGCGCGTCTGTTTGTGGATCAGGAACTCGAGCGGCAGCCGCGCGCCGCGCGTGCGGTCGCGCGCCCACAGCGTCATCAGCAGCGTCGGCGAGCCGGCGTCGCAGATCACGCCGACGTGAGCGCCGGCGTCGGCCACGCCGAGCACCGTCGCCTCGTCGGTCAGCATCCGGTAGACGACGTTCAGGTCGCCTTCGCTGTAGTTCTCGTGCGTGTTCAGCAGCAGCGCCTTGCCGTCCTCGGCCATCATCAGCTCGAGCGCGACCTGCATCGGCTCGCGGCCCTGCGCGGCGGCCCGCGCCGCGACGCTGTCCTTCAGATCGGGTTCGTAGTTCAGCTCGGCGCCGAGCACGAAGGTCTTGTTCATCGCCTTGCGCATGCGCGCCGTGTGCGCGTCGTCGGGCAGCTCGTCGACGAGCACGCGCCGCAGCTCGGCGTCGTCGCGCAGCCGTTCGTAGCGCTGGCGGGGCGTCAGCCCGCTCATCGCCAGCCAGGCCGGGTGCGTGGCGAACGGATTCATCGTCGTTTCGAGGCCGACCAGCACGCCGATCGGCCGGCAGCCGACCTGCGCGTTGACGTCCAGTCCGGCCTTGCGCGCCGCGTGGATGTCGTCGAGCGTCTCGCGCCAGCGGTTCGGCGCGCCCTCGACCTGTACCAGCAGGCACGACATCGGCCGGCCCGAGGTTTCGGCGGCGCTGCGCAGAACGTCGAAGTCGCCGGGGCCGAAGTCGGAGTTGACTTCGAGCACGCCGCGGCCGGCGCGCTTCATCGCCAGCGCCAGCCCCTGCAGCTCGGGGTCGCGCGCCGACAGGCTGGGCACCGGCCGGCCGTCGGCCGCCTTGTGCTTGACGGTCCGCGAGGTCGTGAAGCCCAGTGCGCCCAGGTTCAGCGACTCTTCGAGCAGTTCGGCCATCCGGGCGATCTCGGACTCGGTCGGCGGGTTCGCGTGGTCCGCGCCGCGCTCGCCCATCACGTAGAAACGCAGCGCCGAGTGCGGCACCTGCGCGCCGATGTCCATCACGCGCGGCGTGCGTTCGAGCGCGTCCATGTACTCGGGAAACGACTCCCAGTCGAACTTGACGCCGGCCGACAGCACCGATTCGGGGATGTCCTCGACGCCTTCCATCAGGTTGATCAGGTACGGCGCGGCGCCGGGCCGCACCGGCGCGAAGCCGACGCCGCAGTTGCCGAACACCGCGGTCGTCACGCCGTGCCACGACGACGGCGTCATCAGCGGGTCCCAGGTCGCCTGGCCGTCGTAATGCGTGTGGATGTCGACGAAGCCGGGCGTCACCAGCAGTCCGGTCGCGTCGATCTCGCGTTTGCCGGGACCGGCCTTGCCGCCGACCGAAACGATTCGTCCGTCCTCGACGGCGACGTCGCCGATCCGGGACGGCGCGGCCGAGCCGTCGATCACTTGGCCGTTGCGAATGACAAGATCGTGCATCGTGTTTCCTTCGTGTTGCAGGGGTCGGAAAAGAGGGTTAACGCAGGCACTAAGCGGCCGCCGGTGTCGGCGCCAGGTCGACGTCGTCGAGCCGGTAGACGTCGGCGGCCGTGCCGGCGAACAGGCGCGCCTGTTCGGCCTCGGTGTAGCCGGCGGCCATCCGCTTGAACGCGTTCCACAGGATCGGATACGACACCGATCCTTTGTCGACCGGGAAGTTCGACGCGAACATGCAGCGCGACGGGCCGAACGCATCGATGCAGACGTCGACGTACGGCTGCCACAGCCGGGCCGTCGCCGCCGAGTCCAGCGGCACCGGCCGCGCGCGCAGGTCGAAGCCGAAGATCGGCATCGCCATGCCGCCGAGCTTCATCGCCACGTTGGGCCGGCGCGCGATCCGGCCGATCGCCGCGCGCCAATCGGCGAACACCTGGTCGCGCCGGGCGGCGTAGCGGCCGATGCCGATCGGGCCGCCCATGTGGTCGACGATGATCCGCGTGTCGGGAAATTGCGCGGCCAGATCGTCGAGCTCGTCCAGTTGCGTGTGGTAAAGCCAGGTATCGAACGACAGCTCCCGCGGCGCGAGCCGCGCGAAACCTTCGCGAAAACGCCGGTCGGCCAGCATGCCCGGCGGCGGCGCGTAGACGCTGGTGTTGATGCCGGCGTCGGCATCCCACGCGGCGATGTTGCGGATGCCGCGCAGGCGCGCGGGCGCGGCGGCGGCGTGAGCGGCCAGCGTCTCCTCGACCCGGGCGCCCAGCGACAGGTCCGCCCAGGCGACGATGCCGGCGTTGGCGTGGCGGACCCGGCCGTCGCGGCCGCGGATCGCCAGCGATTCGTCGGCCGCGCGGTTCACGTACTCGGTCTCGCCGACCGGCGCCAGCGTCTCGGATGCGTGCTCGTGGTACTTGGCCCGGCACTGCACGAACACGCTGGCACGCACGTCGTGGCCGCTGTCGAAGTCGGCCAGCAGCCGGTCCAGTTCATAAGGGTAGTAGTCGCGATCCCACAGGTGGTGGTGCGCATCGATGATCGGCAGCTCGGGCCGCAGGATCGGTTCGATCGTGGCGTCGAGCCAGGCCTGGTCGACCGGCAGGTGCGGGTTGCGCGCATCGCCGCTCGCGTGGGCGGAAGGGGTGGTCGTCATGTCGCGGACTCCGTGGTGGAAGTTTCGCCGGCGTGTCCCAGGTAGCAGGCCCGCAGCAGATCGCTGCCGTGGATCGCCGCCGGCGGGCCGTCGCCGAGCGCCGTGCCGTTGGCCAGCAGATAGCAGTGGTGCGCGTGGCGCAGCGCCTTCTCGACCATCTGCTCGACCAGCAGGATCGACATTCCGCCTTCGCGGCACAGCCGGTCGGCGATGTCGAGGATCCGGTCGATGACGATCGGCGCGAGCCCGCCCGACGGCTCGTCGAGGATCAGCAGCCGCGGCTCGCCGATGACGCCCTGGGCGACGGCCAGGATCTCCTGCTGGCCGCCGCTGAGCCGCGACGCCGCCTGCCCGCGCTTGTCGGCCAGCTCGGGGAACAGTTCGTAGATCCTTTCGAGTTTGCCGCGGTCGCCGCGACGATGCCGGGCATAGGTGCCGATCAGCAGGTTGTCCTCGACCGATAGCTGCGTGAAGACGCGGTGCCGTTCGAGCACCTGGATCATGCCGCCGCGGACGATGTCGCGCGCCGGCGCCTGCGTGATGTCGCGCCCGTCGTAGCGGACCCGTCCGCCGCGCTTCGGGATCAGGCCCGACAGCGCGTGCAGGATCGTGCTCTTGCCGGCGCCGTTGCGGCCGAGCAGCACGACGAACTCGTTCGGATACACCTGCAGCGAGAATTCCCTGATGACCAGCGCCTTGCCGTAGCCGACCGACAGGCGCTCGACGTCGAGCAGCGGCTCGCCGCCGTCGGATCTCGCTGTCCGGGCGCGCGCGGCGGGGGCGGTCGATGCGTTCATCGGCGGTCAGGCTCCGAGGTAAGTGCGGATGACGTCCGGATCGTTGCGGACCTCGTCCGGCGTGCCGCTCTTCATCGTCCGGCCCAGGTCCAGCGCGATGACCCGGTCGCACAGGCGGAACACCAGGTCGGTGTGGTGTTCGACCAGCAGCACGCCGATGCCGGCGTCGCGAACCGTGCGGATGATCGTTTCGAGCCGCTCGATCTCGACGTCGCTCAGGCCGCCGGCCGGCTCGTCCAGCAGCACGAACGACGGCCGCAGCGCCAGCGCTCGCGCGATCTCGACCAGGCGCTGCTCGCCGTGGTCCAGCGAGTCGGCGCGCCGGTGCAGCGATCGCCCCAGTCCCAGGCCGTCGAGGATCGCCGCCGCGCGGCGGCGCGCGTCGCGCATCTCGGTCCGTGCGCGCGGACCGGCCAGCAGCGACGACAGGAAGCCGGCGCGCGCCAGCCGCCAGCCGCCGATCACCGTGTTGTCCAGCACGCTCAGCGCGTCCAGCAGCCGCGGCTTCTGGAACGTGCGCGCGATGCCGGTCTCGGCGCGCGCCTGCACCGGCCTGCCGTCGAGCGGCCGGCCGGCGCAATCTATACGTCCGGTCGTCGGCGGGTAATAGCCGGACAGCAGGTTCAGCAGCGTGGTCTTGCCGCTGCCGTTTGGTCCGATCAGGCCGAGGATCTCGCCGGCGCGCAGCGCGATCGACACGTCGGTCAACGCGGCCACGCCGCCGAACCGTTTGCCCAGTCCGCTCGCGCTCAGCGTCGGGACGGCCGTCGACGCGCTCATCGCGGCTCCCCGTCGCACAGCGCGCGCCGCAGCACGGCCGGCTTCGGCGCCTCGGCCGGCGGCGCGGCGGGTTCGGGGCGGATCCGGTGCCACAGCATCCGGCCGATCGCGCCGAGGCCTTCGGGCGCGATCAGCACGACCGCCAGCAGGATCGCGCCGTACAGGAAGTTGCCGAGCGAGGCCAGCGGTGCCGACAGGTCGGGCAACACCGTCAGCAGCACCGTTCCCCAGAACGGTCCCTGCATCGAGCCGCGTCCGCCGATCACGATGCAGATGAAGAAGAACAGGCCGACCTCGAAATGGAAGGTCTCGGGTGTGATGTAGGTCTGCATCGACGCGAACAGGCCGCCGCCCAGGCCGGCCGTCACGCCGCTGAACGCGAACAGCAGCGTCTTGACGCGGCGTACCGGCACGCCGACCGACTGCGCGGCGATCTCGCTGTCGCGGATCGCGACCAGCGCGCGCCCCCACATCAGCCGCGTCAGGCTCCAGCTCATCAGCGTGACGACGATCGCGCACGCGACGATCAGCGCGTACAGGCCCGCCGGCGTGTCGAACGGCGCGCCGAAGCGCGGCACCGCACGGCCCGCGCCGCCGCCGGTCAGGTCGGCGAACACGATCAGCATCTCGCCGACGATCATCGTGAAACCCAGCGTCGTCATCGCGTAGTAGAAGCCGGGCAGCCGCAGCGACGGCAGGCCGACGAGCCAGCCCATCAGGCCGCCCAGCGCGGCGCCGCCGAGCAGCGCGATCGCCGGGTCGACGCCCTGCGTTCCGGCCAGGATCGCGAACGCGTACGCGCCGATCGCGAACAGGCCGACGTGGCCGACCGACAACTGCCCCATGTAGCCGACCACGAGGTTCAGGCCGGCGATCAGGATCCAGTAGGTGCCGATCAGCGCCGCCACGTGGATCAGGTAAGGGTCGCGCAGCAGCGCGGGCGCGGCGGCCGCCGCCACCGCGAGCGCCGGCATCAGCCAGGCGCCGGCCGCGCGCGATCCGGCGGTGCGCGATCCGGCGGTGCGCGGCGCGCCGGCGGCGGTACCGGCATCCGGGGGTAAGGGCGCGGGCACCGGCGTCGGTGTGGAGGGGGAGTCGGCGGCCATCGTCATACCGCCCGCGCGTGGCGCGCGCCGAACAGTCCTTCGGGCTTGATCATCAGGATCAGCATCAGCAGGCCCAGGCAGACGGTCTGCTGGAACTCGCTGCCGATGTAGTACGCGGTGAACGCGCCGGTCAGCCCGAGCAGGCAGCCGGCCAGGATCGCGCCGGCGTGGCTGCCGATGCCGCCGACCGCCAGCGCGATGAAGCCGTTCAGCGTCAGCGTCAGGCCGACCGCGAAATAAGCGAAGGTCAACTGGCCGGCCGCGAAGCCCGCGATCGCGCCGATCGCCCCGGCCAGCGCGAACGAGGTCACGCGGATCCGGGCGGTCGGAATGCCCCGCGCGCGCGCCGCGAACTCGTCCTCGGCCATCGCGATGAACAGCTTGCCCTGCATCGTCCGCTGCACGAGGAACTCCAGCAGCAGCGACAGCAGCAGCACGACGACCACCGGCAGCCAGTACTTCTGGTCCAGCCAGCCGCTGCCGTAGTCCTGCGCGAACAGCCGGGGAAACGGCCGGGGCTCGGTGCCCCACCACAGCGCGACCGCGTGCTGGAAGATCGTCGCCAGCGCCAGCGTCGACAGGATCCACACGTGTTCGTCGGAGCGGGCCAGCACGCGGCGGATCGCGACGATCTCGGTGACGACGCCGAACAGCGCGCCGAGCGCGGCCGCGCCGGCGATGCCCAGCGACCAGTGCAGGCCCTGCACGCCGACCAAGTACGCGCCGGCGACGCTGCCCAGCATGCACAGGTGGCCGGTCGTGATGCTCAGCACCTTCGAGCTGGCGTACATCAGGTTGTAGACGATGGCTGCCGCGGCGTACAGCATGCCGATGGCCAGCCCGGAGACGATCAGCGTCGACATCGGTGAACGGCGGTCAGGCGTGGAGAAACGGCGAGCGGTCGCGGGGCCGGCGCGATCAGCGCGGCGCGGCCGTGAACAGCCCGTCGTGGAAGGTGTTGGCCTTCACCACGGCCAGCTCGGACAGCGGAAAGCCGTCGCGGTTCTTCGGGCTCCACGACAGCGTCGCGAACGCGCCGGGGTAATCGTGGGTCTTCTCGAGCGCCGCGCGGATCGCCTCGGGGCGCGTCGAGCCGGCGGTGCGGATCGCGTGCTCGGCGACCTTCTGCAGGTCATAACCGAGCGCGAACCACCAGAACGTGAAGTCGAACTCTTTCTTGCCCAGCGTCTTGCGCGCCTCGTCCATCAGCTTGCGCGTGGCCGGGCGCGGCTGCCCGTCCGGCTGCAGCGCCGAGCTGGCGAAGCTGATCGCGTAGACGTTCTCCCAGTACTCGGGTTTGTGCAGCAGCGACTTGATCGCGAACGCCGACAGCGCCGGATGGCCGACGATCGGCACGTTCCAGCCGATGTCGCGGCTGGCGTTCATGATCCGCGCGAGCATGCCGGTCGCGTTCGACCACGGCATCAGCACCTCGGCGCCCGCTGCCTTGGCCTTGGCGATGTCGTCGGACAGATCGGTCTTGTTCGGGTCGATCAGCGACACCAGCACCGGCTTGACGCCGACCTTGCCGAGCAACTCCTCGGCCTGCTTGCCGGTCGTCGAACCATAACCGGTACTGTCGGTCAGGACCGCGATCTTCCTGAGCTTCAGCGTGTTCAGCACGTAATCGTTCGCGCCTTCGATGAACTGCGCGTTCAACGGAAAGAAGCGGAAGATCGACGGGTATTTTTCGGCGCTGGTCAGCGACTCGATGCTGCTGAAGATCAGCTCCGGCGTGCCGGTGCCGGCGATCACCGGGCCGGCCGCCAGCGCCTCGCCGGAGTTCACCGGGCCGATGATCAGGTGCACCTTGTCGCGGAAGATCAGTTGCTGAGCGAGGTTCACCGCCTTGGTCGGATCGCCGGCCGTGTCGCGGGTCAGCAGTTCGAGCTTGCGGCCGTCGATGCCGCCGGCGCGATTGGTCTCGGCGACGCCGTACTCGATGCCCTGGTTGATCACGATCGCGGCGGCCGACAGCGCGCCCGACAGCGATCCCAGCCAGCCGATCCTGATCGGGTCCGCGGCGCGTGCGGCGCCGCCCGTCATCAGCAGCGTCGTTGCGATCGCCGCGAGCCAAGTCTTGCGATTCATGTGTCTCGTCTTTCGTGGATGTCGATGGCGGATCTGTGTCCGTTCGCAGCGCATGGTTCCAAAGACCCCGCGCGTTGTCCACGATATGTCACCATCATTTCAACGAGTGAAATGGTAACGATGGATGAACGTCGGCCCGCATGCCGGTTCGCGCGCAGCATCATCGGCGCGCCCGCCGCCCGCCGCCCGCCGCCCGCCGCCCGCCGCCCGCCGCCCGGATCCGGCGGCGACGGCGGTCTGGGCGAACGCCGCGCCGACCGGGTGTCGAGGTGCTACGTATCCGCCATGCCGGCCTGCGTCAGCAGCCGCGCCAGGCGCGTCGCCGCCTGCTTCAGCGGCGGAACCAGACGGGTCTCGGCGCTCTTCAGCGGCATCGCGCTGCGCACCAGCATCAGGTTCATCGACCCGTACAGCGCCGTGTCGTCGACGATGGGTACCGCGATCGACCAGACGGTACCGTCGTACGCGTATTCCGAATACTCGTCGTCCATCGTCGCGAAGCCGCGGCCGCGGATCTCGGCCAGCAGGGACGCGAGTTCGGCCGGGCGCCGCGACAGCGTCGTCCAGCGGTCCTTGACGCGTCGCAGCCGTTCGACGATGCGGTCGCGCTCGGCCGGCGCGCAGTGCGCGAGATAAGCGCGGCCCATCGACGTGACCAGCATCGGCGCGCGGAACCCGGGCCGGCGCCGGAACGTCAGCGGTCCCTGGTCGGCGCTCGACTGCACGACGATCATCGCGTCGACGTCGAACAGCGCGACGTCGGCCGGCCAGCCGTGGCGCTGCCGCAGCTCGTCGAGGATCGGGTCGGCCAGCGCGCCGATCCGCCGGCGCGCATCGAAGCCCTGGCTCAACTGCAGCGTCCGGCCGGTCGGCACGTAGGCGTTGCGCGCCGCGCCGCGAACGACCAGTCCCTCGTACTGCAGGGTTTCGAGCATCCGCACGATCGTCGCCTTGTTCAGGCCGGTCGCTTCGTGGATCGATCCGACGGTGGCCGGGTCGAGCGCGTTGACGGCGCGCAGCACCGCCAGCGCGCGGCTGACCGCGATGACGGGCTTGAACGAAGCCATCGGCCGCGCGCCGCTCGTCAGCGCCCGCCGAGCCGGGTCTGGACGTCGATGTCGCGCGTCAGGTCGGCCGAGATGATCGCCGCGACCGCTCGCAGTTCGGGCAGCAGCTGCGCGACCCCTTCGGCCAGCGTCAGGCTGTTGCGCAGGAACATGACGTTGACGGCGCCGACGACCTGGTCGCCGGCGCGGATCGGCAGGCTGATCCCGTGCAGCGCGCCGTTGTAGACGGCTTTCACGTAAGCGGTATCGGACGTGCCGTATCCCTGGCGGCGCACGGTCTTCAGCAGCCGATCGACCTTGGCGCGGTCGCGCGCGATCGCGTCGAACGGGTTGTTCGACAGGCGCAGCGCCTGCAGCACGCGCTCGCGCTCGTCGTCCTGGCAGAAGCCCAGGTACGCGCGGCCGTTCGAACTCATCAGCATCGATCCGCGCGTGCCGACGCCGCGGTTGTACGCCGAGATGCTGAAGCTGCCGCTGGCCAGCACGACCTCCATCGCCGTGCCGGTGAACACCGCCAGATGCGACGGCCAGCCGACCCGCGCGCCGAACTCGGCCAGCGGCGCGCGCGCGACGCGGGCCAGGCTGCCGTGCAACGGGCAGCCGCGGCTCAGTTGCAGGCACTTGGCCGTCGGCGAATACAGCTCGGTCGGTTCGTCGCGGGCGACGTAACCGGCCGCGCACAGCGCGTCCAGCAGCCGCTGCGCGGCGGCGCGCGAGCCGCCGCACGCCTGCTGGACGTCGGCGACCGACGCCTGCTGCAGCGCGTTGATCCGGCTCAGGGCTTCGAGTCCCCGATCGAGCGCGGACATGGCGGGCGGGGCGCGCGGCCGGCGGCGGGCGTCTTCAGTGCGCCGGCCCGGCGTCGCGCATCGCCGCCGCCTGCAGGCCGTGCCGGATCCACGTGCGCGTGTCGGCCGGGTCGATCACCGCGTCGATCTCCATCGCCGCCTCCATGTTGACGGCCTTGCCGACGTCGTACAGGTGCGCGACGCGCTCTTCGAAGAAGCGTTCGCGCGCCTGCGGATCCTCGATCGCCTCGAGCTCGCGGCGATAGCCGAGCCGCACCGCGCCCTCGATGCCCATGCCGCCGAACTCGCCGGTCGGCCACGAGACGATGAACAACGGCGCGTGGAAGCTGCCGGCGGCCATCGACTGCGCGCCCAGTCCATAACCCTTGCGCAGAACGATCGTGAACACCGGCACGCGCAGCTTGGCTGCGGCCACGAACATCGCCGCCGAGTAGCGGACCTGGCCGTCCTGCTCGGCCTGCGGCCCGACCATGAAGCCGGGCGTGTCGCACAGCGACAGGATCGGCAGGCCGAAGTCGTTGCACAGCCGCATGAAGCTCGACGCCTTGTCGGCGCCGGGCGCGTCGACGGCGCCGCCCAGGTGCATCGGATTGTTGGCGATCAGGCCCATCGGCCGGCCCTCGATGCGCACCAGCGCGGTGATCATGCCGGGGCCGTATTCGGCCTTCAGCTCGAATACCGAGTCTTCGTCGACCAGCGTGCCGATCAGCGCGCGGATGTCGTAGCCGCGCCGCCGGTTCTCGGGGATGGCCCAGCGCAGCTCGCGCTGGTCCGCGCAGCGCCAGTCCGGCAGCGCGCCCTGGAAATACGACAGGTAGCGCTTGGTCGCCGCGGTCGCCGCCGCCTCGTCGTCGACGACCAGGTCGACGACGCCGTTGGCCGCCTGCAGGCTGGCCGGACCGATGTCCTCGGGCTGGTAGACGCCCAGGCCGCCGCCCTCGATCATCGCCGGCCCGCTCATGCCCAGGTTGGCGTCGCGCGTCGCGATGATCACGTCGCAGCAGCCGACCAGCGCGGCGTTGCCGGCGAAACAGCGCCCCGAAACGACCGCGACCAGCGGTACGACGCCGCTCAGGCTCGCGAAGCGCGAGAAGCTCGGCGTCTCCAGGCCGTGGATCGACAGGCCGTCGGTCTCGCCGGGGCGGCCGCCGCCGCCTTCGCCGTAGAGCACGACCGGCCAGCGCCACTTGCGCGCCTGCTCGAGCAGGCGGTCCTTCTTCTTGTGGTTCATCCAGCCCTGCGTGCCGGCGAACACCGTGAAGTCATAAGCGAGGATCAGGCAGCGCGTGCGCTCGGGGCCGAACAGCGCCGCGTTGATCGTGCCGGTGCCGCTGACCATGCCGTCGGCAGGGCTCATGTCGATCAACTGCTCATAAGTGCGCCGCTGCCGCTGCGCGGCCAGCGCCAGCATCCCGTATTCGGCGAAGCTGCCCGGATCGCACAGGTCGGCGATGTTCTCGCGCGCGGTGCGCTGGTTGCGCGCACGGCGGCGCGCGATCGCCGCCGGCCGCGCCTCGTCCAGGTTGCGCCGCTGCCGCTCGCGCACGGCTGCCAGGTCGGGGCGGATGTGGTCGAGATCACGCTCGGCCTGCTGCTCGACGTCGGCCTCGCCGTCGTGCTCGCCCGGTTCGACGAACAGCAGCGGGTCGCCCGCGTACAGCGTCGCGCCGACCTCGGCCGGCACGCCGCGCACGATGCCCGACACCTCGGCCGTGACGATGTGCTCCATCTTCATCGCTTCGAGCACGGCGATCTGCTGGCCGCGGTGCACGACGCTGCCGGGCTCGGCATCGATCGACAGCACGGTGCCCTGCAGCGGCGCCGGCATCGCCACGGTGCCGGCGGGCGCGACGGCGGTGCCGGCCGACGCGGCACCGCCGCCGTCGGCGTGGCCGCCCAGCCCCGCTCCGGTCGCCGCCGCGCCGCCGCCGTGCGGCCGCCAGACCCAGTCGGCCTGCTGCGCGCGGTCCAGGATCTCGGCCAGGTGCGTCTGCACGAAGCGCGTGTCGACGTCATAAGCGCTGGTCGCCGGCATCGCCAGCAGCGCGTCCAGCACGTCCAGGTTCGTGCGCACGCCCTCGATCCGCACGTCGCGCAACGCGCGGCGCGCGCGCTGGATCAGCGCCGGCAGCTCCAGTCCGTGCGCGCGCACGATCAGCTTGGCCAGCATCGAATCGAAGGCCGGGCTGGTCCGGTAGCCGCCGTAGCCGTATCCGTCGGCACGGATGCCCGGTCCGCCGGGAATCTCGTAGCGCGAGATCAGCCCGCCCTCGGGGCGCGCATCGCCGCCTTCGGTCAGCGTCTCCATGTTGATCCGCAACTGCACGGCCTGGCAGCGCGGCGCCGGCAGTGCATCGGCCAGGCCGAGCTCGTGCAGCCGCCGGCCTCGGACCAGCTCGATCTGCAGCGCCACCAGGTCCAGCCCGGTGATCTCTTCGGTGATCGTGTGCTCGACCTGCAGCCGCGGATTGGCCTCCATGAAGTAGAAGGCCGGCGCCTCGCGCGGCGCGTCCAGGTCGACGAGGAACTCGAACGTGCCCAGGCCGCGGTAGTTGACGTGCTGGGCGATGCGCACGGCGGCGGCCAGGATCCGCTTGCGCAGCGCCGGGTCCAGGCCCGGCGCGGGCGCGATCTCGATCAGCTTCTGGTTGCGCCGCTGCAGCGTGCAGTCGCGCTCGAACGCGTGGATCACGCGCTCGCCGTCGCCGAGGATCTGCACCTCGACGTGACGGGCGCGGCGCACCAGCCGCTCGACGTACAGGTCGCCGTTGCCGAACGCGCCCAGCGCCTCCGAGCGGCAGCGCTCATAAGCGGCGTCGACCTCGTCGACCGATTGCACGCTGCGCATGCCGCGTCCGCCGCCGCCGGCGATCGCCTTGATCATCGCCGCCTCGCCGGGGCGCAGCTCGGCGACGAAGGCCCGCACCTCGTCGAGCGAGCTGGCGGTGAACGTGCCCGGCACCAGCGGCACCTGCAGCGAGCGGGCCAGGTCGCGCGCGCGCGCCTTGTCGCCGAGCATCGCCAGCGTCTCGGGCGCCGGCCCGATGAACAGCAGCCCCTCGTCGGCGCAGCGGCGAGCGAACTCGGCGTTCTCGCTGAGGAAACCGTAGCCGGGGTGGATCGCCTCGCAGTCGTGGGCCTTGGCGACGCGGATCAGCGCCTCGCCGTCCAGGTAGGCGGCAGCGCCCCGGCCGTCGAGCCGGATCGCGACCGGGCTCGCATGGCGGTGCAGCGATGCCGCATCGTCGTCCGAGTAGACGGTGACGGGCGTCAGGCCCAGGTCGGCCGCCGAGCGGGCGATCCGGATCGCGATCTCGCCGCGGTTGGCGATCAGTACGCGGGTAAGCGTTCGAGCAGTGTGCATCGTTCGATTCAATGGACCAGCGGACACTCGCTGGGAGTCAGTGGTTGGAAAGCGTCGGCGGCCTTGACCGTGCGCACGAGGGTCAGCAGATCCCAGGGGCCCTTGGACTCGGCCGGCGTCTTGACCTGGAACAGGTGCATGTCGCGCGGCACGCGACCGTCGATCCGCGCCCTCAGGCCCTTGCTGAAGAAGTCGTTGATCGGCAGCTCGCGGATCTTGTCGGCCACCTTGTCGCTGTCGGTCGTGCCGGCGGCCTTGACGGCGGTCAGGTAGTGCTTGACCGCGCTGTAGACGCCGGCCTGCGTGCCGTTCGGCATGATCTTGCGCCGTTCGAAGAAGCGGCGCGAGAACGCGCGCGTCTCGTCGTCCAGGTCCCAGTAGAACGTTTCGGCCATGTACAGGCGCTGCGCGGTCTGCAGGCCCAGCGAATGGACGTCGTTGATGAACATGATCAGCGCCGCCAGGTTCTGGCCCTGCTGCGTGACGTTGAACTCGGCCGCCTGCTTGATGAAGTTGACCAGGTCCATGCCCGACATCGCCAGGCCGATGTGGCGCGCCTTGGACGCCTGCGCCTGCAGGATGAACGAGCTGTAGTCGCTGGTGTTCAGCGGCGCGCGCACGGTGCCCAGCACCTTGCCGCCGGCCTCTTCGGCGAAGCGCGCGCCGTCCTTGGCCAGCGAGATGCCGAACGTGTAGTCGGCCGCGACGAAGTAGAAGGTCTCGCCGGGTTTGCTGACCAGCGCCGAGCTGACGGTCTTGGCCAGCGAGTAGGTGTTGTAGACCCAGTGGAAGCCGGTCGGCGAGCAGGCCTTGCCGGTCAGGTCGTTGTGCGCGCCGCTGACGGCGATGTCGAGCTTCCTGCTCTCGCGCGAGATGTTGCGCACGGCCAGTGCGACCGCCGAGTTGCCCAGGCCGGTGATCATGTCGACGCCTTCGGTGTCGTACCAGCGCCGCGCGATCGAGGCGCCGACGTCGGCCTTGTTCTGGTGATCGGCGCTGACGATCTCGATCTTGCGGCCGAGCACGGTCGGGCCGAAGTCGTCGAGCGCCAGTTGCGCGGCGACGACCGAGCCGCTGCCGGTGTTGTCCGCATAGATGCTGGACATGTCCTCGAGCACGCCGACGCGCACGGGCCGGTTGTCCTGGGCCGTCGCCGCGGCCGACAGCAGCAGGCCGCACAGCGCGGCGCCCAGGCGTCGCAGTCCGCGGCGGCGGGGCCGATTTGGTTCTCGGGCCATGATGATGTCGCTTCGATCCGGTTCCCGGGTCATGATGGTGTCGTCTCCTGTGCTTGCGTGGGACGGGCGGCGCCCGTCCCGGCGCCTGCCGCGATCGTCGACGCGATGTCGTCTATCTGGCCGTCACCAGCGGGCATTCGCTGGGCGTCAGCGGCTGGAACGCGTCCTCGGCCTTGAGCGTCTGCAAAGGCGTGAACAGGTCCCAGGGTTCCTTCGACTGCTCGGGCTTCTTGACCTGGAACAGGTGGAACGGCCGCATCGCGCGGCCGTCGATGCGCACGACGACGTTCTTGCTGAAGAAGTCGTTGACCGGCAGCTCGCGGATCTTGGCGGCGACCTTCTCGCCGTCGGTCGTGCCGGCGGCCTTGACTGCGGTCAGGTAATGCTTGACCGCGCTGTAGACGCCGGCCTGCATGCCGTTGGGCATCGCCTTGCGCCGTTCGTAGAAGCGGCGCGAGAACGCGCGGGTCTGATCGTCCAGGTCCCAGTAGAACGCGTCCGCCACGTACAGGCCCTGCGTGGTCTTCAGGCCGAGCGCGTGCACGTCGTTGATGAACGTGACGTACGAGGACAGGTTCTGGCCCTGCTGCGTGACGTTGAACTCGGCCGCCTGCTTGATGAAGTTGATCAGGTCGGTGCCCGCCATCGCCAGCGCGATGTTCTTGGCCTTGGACGCCTGCGCCTGCAGGATGAACGAGCTGTAGTCGCTGGTGTTCAGCGGTGCGCGCACGGTGCCCAGCACCTTGCCGCCGGCCTCTTCGGTGAAGCGCGCGCCGTCCTTGGCCAGCGTGGTGCCGAACGTATAGTCGGCCGCGACGAAGAACGTGGTGTCGCCGCCGGCCTTGACCGCCGCGGTGCTGACCGTCTTGGCCATCGCGTACGTGTTGTAGACCCAGTGGAAGCCGGTCGGCGAACAGGCCTTGCCGGTCAGGTCGTTGTGGCCGGCGCTGGTGCTGATGTCGATCTTCTTGCTCTCGCGCGCGATGTTGCGCACGGCCAGCGCGACCGCCGAGTTGCCCAGGCCGGTGATCATGTCGACGCCTTCGGTGTCGTACCAGCGCCGGGCGATCGAGGCGCCGACGTCGGCCTTGTTCTGGTGATCGCCGTTCAGGATCTCGATCTTGCGGCCGAGCACGGTCGGGCCGAAATCCTCGACCGCCATCTGCGCGGCCAGCAGCGAGCCGGCGCCGGTGATGTCGGCATAGACGCCCGACATGTCCTCGATCACGCCGATCCGCAGCGGCCGGCCGTCCTGCGCGCGCGCCTCGGGCGCCAGCGCGGTGCCGAGCGTGGCCAGGCCCGCCAGCGCCGCGGCCGTCGTCCAGCCGGCGATCCGCGCGGACGCGCGTCGCCGCGCCGGCGCGGCCTGGGTTCGGCGTGTCGCGCCGCCGGCGGGCTTGCCCGCTCGGGCGGGTCTATCCGATGTCATCCTCATGTCTCCTCGATCAGGCTCGGTGCATGGCCGATGCCATTGGGGGGGCGTCGCGGCGATCGCCGCGACGCGAATCCGGTTCGGGTGCCGCGGGCCGGCGCGTCGCGCGCCGGGTCCGCCGGGTGCCGCGTCAGGGCGTCAGTACCGCGCGGCCGCGGATCCGGCCCGCGCGCAGATCGTCCAGCGATTGCTGGGCGGCGTCCAGCGGCCGGGTCTCGATCGGCATCGGCTGGACCTTGCCGGCCCGCGCCAGCGCCATCAGTTCTTCGAATTCGGCCAGCGAACCGACGTACGAGCCCTGGATCGCCAGCGCGCGGATCGGCAGCGTGGGCAGCGCCACGTCGATCGAGCCGCCGAACAGGCCGACCGAGATGTGCCGGCCGCCGCGGCGCAGCAGGCCGATGCCGAACTCGGCGGTGCTCTGCGCGCCGACGAAGTCGATCGCCGCGCCGAAGCCCTGCGACTGCTTGAGCGCCGCCTTGCGCGCCTCGTCGTCGCGCGGATCGATCGCCGACGACGCGCCGGCCTCGATCGCCGCCTGACGCTTGGCCGGATCGATGTCGGCGACCACCGGCGCGATGCCGTACATCGTCTGCGCCAAGTGCACGGCCGCCAGGCCCAGTCCGCCGGCGCCGATGATCAGCAGCGGATGCTGCGCGTCGACGTTCGCCTTCTTCAGCGCGCTGTACGCGGTCAGGCCCGAGCAGGCCAGCGTCGCGGCGAACGTGTGCGGCAGGTCGCCATAAGCGACCAGGTAGCGCGGGTGGTCGACGAGCACGTAGTTGCTGTAGCCGCCGTCGAGCGTCGTGCCGTGGCTGCGCGGCCGCGCGCACAGATGCTCCTGTCCGGTCTGGCACAGGATGCACTGCGTGCAGCCGCCCCACGGGAAGACCACGCGCGCGTCGCCGACGGCCACGCCCTGCGCGTCCGGGCCGAAGCGCTCGACGCGGCCGACGATCTCGTGGCCGAGGATGCGCGGCAACTGAATGCCCCGGCCCAGGTCCATCTTCTGCCCCTTGCCGAGATCGAAATGGCCTTCGGCCAGGTGGATGTCGCTGTGGCAGACGCCGCAGGCGGTGATGCGCACCAGCACCTGCGTGCCGGTGGGCTCCGGCGGCGGTTCGATCACTTCGCGAAGCGGCGTGCCGAACTGGACGAGTTTGTAGCTGCGCATCGACGCGGCCGCGGGGGTATTCGATGGGGACGTTGCGCTCATCGGGGGATCCTAAGGGATGGGAATGTCTCGAAATTCATACTAGCACGCTGGCTCTCGGCCGCCGGCGCCCGCGGGAAGCGGTCCGTTCGGGCCGCTCGCTAGCGGGCGGGGCCGCACAGCCGGAAAGTTTCTTCCGGGTGTCCGATGCGCTGGCGCTGCCACAACACGCGCATTCCCGGGCAGCCGAACAGTTCGGCGTCGGCGGTGCGGCGCTGCTGCTCGAACCGCAGCCGGCACTCGTCGGCGTCGGGATCGACGCCGATCCGCCGGGTCCGCAGATCGACGTAGTAGTCGAGCATGCCGCGTTCGGATTCGCCCAGCTCGACGCTGGCGACGCAGCCTTCGGTCTGACGCAGCACCGGCGCCAGCGTGATGAACGCTTCGCGGAAACCCGTGCGCCGGTCGGCGCTCGGCAGCCAGGCCGCCAGTGCCGCGGCGAACAGCAGCGTCAGGCTGACCGCCGCGGCCAGCGTGCCGTCCGGCGGCGCGCCGTCAGCCGGGGCGCGGCGGAGCCAGCCGATCCAGCCCGCGCACAGCGCGGCCGTCGCCAGCGCCAGGCTCGTCATCACCGGCAGCGCTTCGGCCGTCGCCGGTGCCCAATGCGCCAGGCCGCCCCATAACGCCGTCGCCGCCGACGCGGCCAGCGCGATCGCCAGCGCGCCGAGCCACAGGCGCCGGACCAGCCCGTCGGCCGGTTGCGCGTCGGCCGATTGTGGGTCGGCCGATTGTGGGTCGGTCGGCTGCGGGGCGGCGGTGCCGGCCGGGCGGGGCGCGGCCGCCAGCAGGCACAGCGGCACGAGGACCGGCAGCGCGTACAGCCCGCGCGACGTGGCCGACGCGCTCAGCACCAGCAGCCACGCGGCCGCGAAGAGCAGCGGGCCGAGCAGCGGATGGTCGTGCCAGCGCTGCCGGTGCTGCACGCAGCGCCGCAGCGCCAGCGGCCAGACCGGCAGCAGCATCGCGGCGGCCAGCAACAGCGTCTGCAGCGTCGAATGCGCGGGGCCCAGCGTGTTCGTGCCGAAGAACCGGCCGACGTTGTTGTCCCATAGCCAGTCCATCAGCAGCGCCGGCGAGCGCAGGCCGACCCACGCCGGCCAGACGATGCCGAGCAGCGTGAACGTCGCCAGCGCGATGCCGAGCGTCGACAGCGTGCGTCGCTGCCACAACGCGGGCGTCAGCGCGACCAGCGCCAGCGTGCCCAGCGCCGCGACGCCGGGCAGCAGCACGCCCTTGGCCATCAGGCCGATCGCCGCGCCCAGGCCCAGCATCGGGCCGGCGTGCGGCGCCTGCGCGCCGAGCCGGATCAGCGCCCAGCAGACCAGCGCCGCGGCCGGCATCAGGCCGAGGTCGGCGGTCAGGTAGCGGCTGGCCGACACGAAGGCCGGGCATAGCGCGAGCATCAGCACGGCCCTTCGCGCCGACGACGGGCCGACCGCCTCGCGCGCGGCCCGATCGACGAGCACGAACGTGGCCAGCGCGCACAGCACGTTGGCGCCGCGCGCCGCCACGTGCATCGGCAGCGGCGGCGACAGCCATTGGACGCACAGCGCCGCGAGCCAGTAGACCAGCGGCGGTTTTTCCATGAACGGTTCGCCGGCCAGCGTCGGGATCAGCCACTGGCCGTGCGCGACGATGCTGTGGACGATGCCGATCGTATAGGCCTCGTCGGCCTTCCACGGCTCGCGGTCGTACAGGCCGGCCAGCAGCCAGACCATGCCGGTCAGGCCGAGCAGCACGGTCCGTGCGGCGCCGTGCCCGGTCATCGACGGGACGCCCGGCGGCGTGCGCGCGGGGGACGAACCGGCCGCCATTAGCGGCGGATCACGAACTCGTCGCCGACGCGATGCGCGATGCCGGCCGTCCGGTCGCTGCCGATGGCGGCGGGATCCTGGGCCGGGCGGGTGCAGGGGGCGGCGGGCATGCGGCGGACGTCTCCAATGGGCGCGGCATCGCCGGTCCCGACGGGGGGCGATGCGTGACGCGATGATGCCATACCGATGATGACCTCCTGCCGTCCGCTGCCGCGCGAGCGTGGCCGGTCGTCGCCGAAGCGCCCGTTCGGCGTGAGCGCAGCGGCAGGAGCGGCCGGCAGCGGGCCGAATGGGCCCGATCGGCTCGCCAGGGACGGGCCGCGATGAACAGGTTAGCGATTGTCTCTTGCGATCGTTTCACCCGGCTCGTCGCGTAACATGGGCCGACAAACGAGAAGGCTTCAAAGAAGGCTTCAAGGCCCACGGTCGGAATCGACTCGCCCGACCGGCCGAAAACGAAAGCCGAACTCTCCCCCTATCGATACCGGAGCTGCGCCAATGCAACAGGAATCGCGGCATTTCACGAGCATTCAGGCACTACGATTCATTGCCGCGGCCATGGTCGTCGTCTTTCACGGCTCGCACTATGCGGACGGACGCTTGACGCCGGGCCCGATCGTGATCAACGGCGCCGCCGGCGTCGACATATTCTTCGTCATCAGCGGCTTCGTGATGATGATTTCGTCGCGCGATCTGTTCAAGGCCGATGACGGCTGGCGTCGCTTCTCGTTGCGCCGCGTCGCTCGCATCGTCCCGCTCTATTGGGCCTTGCTCAGCGTCAAGGTGCTGACCCTGCTGCTGATGCCCGGCGCGCTGGCCAACACCGAAATCAGCGTCGCGGAGATCCTGTGCGCGTATCTGTTCCTGCCTCATTACAACGCGGACGGGGACATCTTCCCCATTCTGGTGGTCGGCTGGACACTGAATTTCGAGATGTTCTTCTATGCGATTCTGGCGCTCGGCATGTACTGGCGCCTGCCTCCGTATCGCTTCTGCCTGGGCGTGCTGACGGTCCTGAGTCTCGGCGCCTTGCTCCGTCCGCCGGACGGGCCGGCTGCGCTGTTCTACCTCGACCCCATCATCCTCGAGTTCGGTCTCGGCATGCTGATCGCGCGCTTCGTCGACCAGCGCCCGAAATTCGGCCCATGGGCGAACCTGATTCTGATCGTGGTCGGGGTCCTGCTGCTGTGCATTCCGATGTCCGCACCGCCCGATCTTCTGCGGCCCATCGTCTGGGGGCTGCCGGCGGCCGCCATCGTGCTGGGCTTCTGCGGCCTCGATCGCGAGATCGCCGGCATCACGCCGCGCTGGGTGACGACACTGGGGGACGCTTCGTTCGCGCTTTATCTGATTCATCCGATCATCGGTCCGTTCGCGCCGAGCCTGCTTCGCAGGTTCGGCCTCGTATCGAGCACCGCGTCGATCGCGCTCACCCTGCTGATATCGGTGATCGCCGCCCTGGCCCTTTACCGGGGCTTCGAGCGCCCTGTCACGCGGTTCCTGAACGATCTTCTGAGCGGACGCCGCGTCCTGAATGTCGCGTCCTGAATGTCGAGCGGGCCGTTCGATCCTGCATGCGCCGCGGCGCCCGCGTGTCATGGTCCGCGAACCGCGGGGATCGAAAAAGCGGGCGATGGATATCCCTTAGACTAGCGGCGCTGCCTTCACGAGAGCGACGATCAATAACAGGAGACATCAATGAACTCGCGTACTACCGGGCTCGTGCTCGGCGTACTTCTGTCGCTGGGAGGCAGCGTCGCGTCGGCCGCCCCGAGCGTGGATGAGGCCTTCGTCCGCGCGAATGCCGCCAAGACGCCCGATTGGCCGTTGACCGGCGTCGACTACGCGGAGACCCGCTACAGCCGGCTGGACCAGATCAACGCATCCAACGTCAAGGACCTGGGCCTGGTGTGGTCCTACGACCTCGAATCCACGCGCGGGGTCGAGGCCACGCCCGTGGTGGTGGACGGCATCATGTACGTCACCGCCTCGTGGAGCGTCGTGCACGCCATCGACACGCGCACCGGCCAGAAGCTGTGGACCTTCGATCCGGAGATCGACCGCACGACCGGCTACAAGGGCTGCTGCGACGTGGTCAACCGCGGCGTGGCGTTGTGGAAGGGCAAGGTCTACGTCGGCGTCTGGGACGGCCGGCTGATCGCGCTGGACGCCGCGACCGGCAAGGTGGCGTGGCAGAAGAACACGTTCGAAGGCCAGAAGGGCTCGCTGACCATCACCGGCGCGCCGCGCGTCTACAAGGGCAAGGTCATCATCGGCAACGGCGGCGCCGAATACGGCGTGCGCGGCTACATCACCGCCTACGACGCCGAGACCGGCGAGCAGAAGTGGCGCTGGTACAGCGTGCCGGGCGATCCGTCCAAGCCCTTCGAAAACGAATCGATGAAGCTCGCCGCCAAGACCTGGGACCCCAGCGGCAAGTGGTGGGAGGCCGGCGGCGGCGGCACGATGTGGGACACGATGACCTTCGACCCCGAACTGAACCTGATGTACGTGGGCGTGGGCAACGGCTCGCCTTGGTCGTACAAGGCGCGCAGCCCCAAGGGCGGCGACAACCTGTACCTGGCCTCGATCGTGGCGCTGGACCCGGACACCGGCACCTACAAGTGGCACTATCAGGAAACCCCGGGCGACAACTGGGACTTCACTTCCACGCAGCCGATGATCCTCGCCGACATCCGGATCGGCGACAAGCCGCGCAAGGTGATCCTGCACGCGCCCAAGAACGGCTTCTTCTTCGTCATCGACCGCACCAACGGCCAGTTCATCTCGGCGAAGAACTTCGTCGACGTGAACTGGGCCTCCGGGTATGACGACAAGGGCCGTCCGATCGAGATCCCGTCGGCGCGCGACGGCAGCGTGGCCGACGCGATCCCGGGGCCCAACGGCGCGCACAACTGGCATCCGATGTCCTTCAACCCGAAGACGGGCCTGGTCTACCTGCCGGCCCAGCACATCCCGATCGCGATGCTGGACGACAAGAACTGGAAGTTCAACCACAGCCAGCCGATGCAGATCCAGTCCGGCACCGGCTGGAACACCGCCAAGGTCGTGGCGCCGGAGCCGCCGAAGGCCAAGCCGATGGGCCGCCTGCTGGCCTGGGATCCGGTCGCGCAGAAAGAAGTCTGGCGCGTCGAGCACGTGGCGCCGTGGAACGGCGGCACGCTCACGACCGCCGGCAACCTGGTGTTCCAGGGCACCGCCGATGGTCGCCTGGTCGCCTACAACGCCGCCAGCGGCGAAAAGCTGTGGGAAACGCCGACCGGCACCGGCGTGGTGGCGGCGCCCAGCACCTACCTGGTGGACGGCAAGCAGTACGTGTCGGTCGCCGTGGGCTGGGGCGGCGTCGGCGGCCTGGGCGTGCGCGCCACCGAACGGCAGAGCCCGGGCACCGTCTACACGTTCGCGGTCGGCGGCACCGCCAAGATGCCGGCCTTCGTCGAATACCGGATGGGCCAACTGCTGCAGGGCGTGAAGTACGACCCGAAGAAGGTCGAAGCCGGCTTCGGACTGTACGTCGCCAACTGCTTCGCCTGCCACGGGGTGCCGGGTGTGGATCGCGGCGGCGCGCTGCCCAACCTGGGCTACATGGACGTGTCCGTCATCGAGAACCTGCCTACCTTCATCTTCAAAGGGCCGGCGATGTACCGCGGCATGCCCGACTTCACCGGCAAGCTGTCGGCGGACGACGTGGACGCGCTGAAGGCCTTCATCCAAGGCACCGCCGACTCGATCCGGCCCAAGTAACGGGCGCGCCTTCCGACGTGAAGGCGCTCGTCCAAGAAAGCCGGCGCGCCATCGAGGGCGCGCGGCGGTTCCGATTTCAACGAAAGATCCGAGGAGACATCTGGTGAAAGACTACCTGCAGTTCTACATCGACGGCCGCTGGGTCGACCCGGCCGTGCCGCGCGCGTTGGATGTCATCAACCCGTCCACCGAGCAGCCGTTCGCCCGCATCAGCCTGGGCTCGGCCGCCGACGTGGACGCGGCGGTGGCGGCGGCCCGGCGCGCGTTCGACACCTACTCGCGCAGCTCGCGCGACGAGCGCCTGGCCCTGCTCGGCAAGGTGCTGGAGATCTACCAGAAGCGCTACGGCGACATCGTCCAGGCGGTCTCGCAGGAGATGGGCGCGCCGCTGTGGCTGTCCCAGGCCGCGCAGGCCGCCATGGGCGTCGCGCACCTGTCCACCACGATCGAAGTGCTGAAGAACTTTGCGTTCGAGCAGGTGCACGGCAGCACCGCCCTCGTGCACGAGCCGGTGGGCGTGGTCGGCATGATCACGCCCTGGAACTGGCCGATCAACCAGATCATGTGCAAGGTCGCGCCGGCGCTGGCGGCCGGCTGCACGATGGTGCTCAAGCCCTCGGAGGTGGCGCCGATCAACGCCATGCTGGTGGCCGAGGTGCTGCACGAGGCCGGCGTGCCGCCCGGCGTGTTCAACCTGGTCAACGGCGACGGCCCCGGCGTGGGCGAGGCGCTGTCCGTCCACCCGGGTATCGACATGATGACCTTCACCGGCTCCACCCGCGCCGGCATCGCGGTGGCCAAGGCTGCCGCCGACACCGTCAAGCGCGTCGCGCAGGAACTGGGCGGCAAGTCCGCCAACATCGTGCTCGACGATGCCGACCTGGAGGCGGCCGTCACCCAGGGGGTGCAGGCGGTGATGATGAACTCCGGCCAGAGTTGCAACGCCCCCACCCGGATGTTCGTGCCGCGCAACCTGCAGGCGCGCGCGGTGGCCGCCGCCAAGGCCGCGGCCGAGGCGACGCCGGTGGCCGACGCGCTGGCCGACGGCATGCACATGGGGCCGGTGGTCAGCGAACTGCAGTTCAACAAGATCCGGGGCCTGATCCGCAAGGGCATCGAAGAAGGCGCCACGCTGGTGGCCGGCGGCCCGGAGCGGCCCGAAGGCCTGGACAAGGGCTACTTCGTCAAGCCCACGGTGTTCGCCGACGTGCGCAACGACATGACCATCGCCCGCGAGGAGATCTTCGGTCCGGTGCTGGTGATGATCCCGTACGACAGCGAGGAGGACGCCATCCGCATGGCCAACGATACGCCCTACGGCCTGTCGGGCTACGTGCAGTCGGGCAGCCTGGAGCGCGCGCGCCGCGTGGCCTCACGCATGCGGACCGGCATGGTGCACCTGAACGGCGCCGGTCCCGACCCCGCCGCGCCCTTCGGCGGTTACAAGCAGTCGGGCAACGGCCGCGAATGGGGCGAGCACGGCTTCCGGGACTTCCTGGAAGTCAAGGCCGTGATGGGCTTCCAGCCGTCGCCGGGCTGAGCATCGCGGCGCGGCGCGGCGCGGCGCGGCGTCCGTCCGGCGCCCGTCCGGCGCCGCGGCCGCCTTGCGCGTCGTCCGGCATCGACGGCGGCAAGGCGGCAAGGCGGCGCCCGTCAGGCCGGATCCGGCTCGACGCCCAGCGCCCGCAATCGCGCGTCGGCCTTCGCTTCCCAACCCGCGCCGCGCTCGATGCGCGTGACGGCCGCGTCGCGAAAGCCGTAGCGCAGCGCCTCGGTGCCGCCCAGATACTTGAGCGCGTGGCGGTCGAAGCTCAGCCGCGTCGCGTCGTACACATAGGCCGGGTTGCCGGTGGTGCTGAACTCGACGATCAGGTAACGGCCGATCTGGAACATCAGCGCGTCGACGTGCTGCGCGCTCCAGAACGCCGTGTACGCGCCGTTCTCGCGCTCGACCAGTTCGCGGATGCCCGCGTGGCGGCGCGCGATCGAGAGCGTCTGCGGACAGAAGACGAAGCGCGTCCACGAGATCTGGTCGCGGTAGCGCGACCAGAACGCGCGGCGGCCTTCGTCGGCGTCCTTGCGCGCGACGACGACCCCGAAGAAGTCCTGCAGGTTGCCGCCGTTGACCCAGCACATCACCCGTTGCCATACCGGTTCGGCGACGCGGTGCCAGGCCGGCGCCTGGCCCGAGGTCTTCAGCTCCGGATGGCGCCAGACGTCGTCGCGAACGAGGAACGCGTACAGCGCGCGGTGCAGCGGCGCGGACGCGCACTGGTGATAGCGGGTCAGCACGATCGCCAGGCCTTCGTCGCGGAACACCGGCCGCTTGTCCAGCAACGCCAGCAGCGGCTCGATCAGCGGCTTGAACGCATCGTCGGGCAGCTCGGCCGCCTTGCGCGCCGCGCTGCGGACCAGCAGGTGCCAGAACCAGCTCGATTCCGGAACGGCCAGGTCGCGCGACAGCCGCGCGAGCGCCGCATCGTCGCCGCGCAGCCAGTCCAGCGCGTACGCGTCGGTGGCGTCGCGCCGCAGCAGCGCCGTGTTGTCGCGCAGCGCGGCCAGCCAGTCGGGCACCGGTCCCGGGCCGGCCTGCCGGTCGATCGCGGGCCAGGTATCGGCGAGCAGGCCGCGCAGGCGCTCCCAGCCGCGGCGATCGTCGCCGTCGGCCTTCAACGGATCGAATTCGAAGTACGAGCACAGCAGGCCGAACCAGGTCAGCAGGCTCAGCTCGCCGGCGGCGACCGCCTCCGCATAGCGCGACAGCAGCGGCGCCAGCCGCGGATGGCCGATCAGCCGCCGTCCTTCGACCGCGTCGAGCGGACGGGTCAGCACGCCGGCCAGCAGGTGCAGGTGCTCGCCGGTGGGCCGCAGCCCGCGAACATAAGCGAGCGCGCAGGCCTGAGGATCGGTATGGACCAAGGTCGCCCTGGCCACGCCCTTGAACAGCTCGGACGCTTGGCGCGCCGCCGCTTCCAGCGCCTCGGGGTCGCCGAGCCGCAGGCGGGCGACGGCCATCGACTTCAGGCTGCCGGCCAACTGCCGGTGCAGCGACAGCAGCGCGGGCGGCGGCTCGTCGCGCGCGGTCCGGGGACGTGCGTTCAGCATGCGCCGAACTCCCGGGCATCGTCCGCGGGAGCGGCGGGCGGCGCCGCGAGTCCGTCGGCCATCTCGTCGGCGGACCAGAACTCGAGCTTGAGCTCGACGCGCCGGCTCGCCTCCTTCGACGGGCGGCTGGCGTTGAACGCGTAGCCGCCGACGAGGAACAGGTCGCGGATCTGCCGCTTCTGCGCGTCGGTCAGCGGCTGCTCGTCGGCCAGCGGCGGCGCGTACAGCGCGCAGACGACGCGGCGGCTGCGCTCCAGGCTCAGCCCCAGGTTGTACAGGTAAGTGCCGTCGTGATCGGTGAAGCCCTCGACGACGATGCGCCGGATCCAGCGTCGGCCCAGCTCGCTGCGCTGCGCGTCGAGCACCGTCGGCACATAAGCGCGCAGCAGCCGCGCGCCGGCCAGCGGCAGGTCGGCGCGGTTGCGATCGAAGCGGACGACGTCGCCCAGGTCGATCCGGTACGTCGACTCGTCGACCTCGATTTCCGGGAACGCGCGCGTGGTCTCGCGCAGCCGCGACATCAGTTCGCGGATGTCGCGGCTGCGCTGGATCTTCGGTTGTTCGGCGGTGCCGACCTCGCGCGTCACGCTGATCAGCGTCACCGCCATCACGACGAGGAACAGCACCATCAGCGCCGACATCAGGTCCGAGAAAGAGATCCAGAACGGCCCTTCGGCCTCGTGTCGCGCGCCGCGGCGCAGGACGATTCGATTCAGCATGATCGGAGTCCGTTTCGGTGGCCGTCGTGGCGTCAGCCGGGGAGTGCCCGGGTCGTCCGCCCCGCTTCGTTGTCCTTGGTTAGCACGTATTCCTCAGCGCGTATCCATTAGCGCGCATCCATTAGCGCGAATCAATTAATTCGCGCGTATCCGCGACAGCGTCAGCCCGATGTGCTGGACTACGCCGTTCAATTGCTGAACGCCGCTGCTCAGGTGGCGGTCGGTGTCGCCGATCGTGTTCTTCAACTGGCTGGCCAGCGCGCCGCCGAATTCCTCGAACGAGCGCACCAGCGCGCGATTGATGCCTTCCAGGTACTGCTGGCTCTGCGCTTCGGCGATCTTCAACTGTTCGACGATGCGGTCGAGGTCGCCGATCATCCGCTGCGACAGGCCCGCCTCCTGGCGCACCGCCGCGATCAGTCCGGTCAGCGCCTGCACCTGCGTGTCGACGGTCTGGCGGGTCTCGTCGTACCGCGCGAAACCGGCCTGCACGGCCCGGGCCGACTGCGCCAGCGATTCGCTGGTCGCGGCCAGGTGCGCGGCGGTGGCCGTCGAGCGCTCGAGCACGCCGCTGACCGCCTGCCCGGCCGTTTCGAAACGCTGTGCGGCGCCGGCCAGGCTGCCGGCACCGGCGCTCAGGCCGGCGATCGCCTTGCCGGTCGCCTGGCCCAGCAGATCGATGTGCCGCTGCGTCTGCGAACCCTGGCGCACGACGGCCTCGAGCAACTGGCCGATCCGCGTCGACAGGCCGCCGACCAGTTCCTTCGTCTGCGTCGACAGCTCGGCGACCAGGTCCCCGGTGTGCGTCGACAGCCCGTCCACCAGATCGCGGGTCTGCGATGCCAGCCGCGTGCCGCGAGCCTCGTCCTGCGAGGCCGCCGCTTCGCGCGAGTGATCCAGGTGCGCGACGAAGCCGCGCAGCTCGTCGAGCAGCAGCGTCTGCATCGTCACCGACTGCGTGACCGCTTCTTCGAGGCTGCCTTGCAGCCGATCGGTCAGCGCCTGGCCCGAGTCGTGCGCGTGCCGGACGAGTCCTTGCAGCGACGATTCCATCGCGGCCTGCAGCAACGACTGCGCGCGTGCCATCGCCGATCCGATCGCGTCCTCGATCGTCCTGCCGATCGCCGCGCCGTCGATGACCGGGGCCGGCGGCGCGGCCGGCGCGGCGGCGGCGGCCGGTGCGGCCTCGGCGTTCTGCTGCGCGAGCTTCATCATCCGCGCGATCTGGCCCAACTGGTTCGACGGCACCGCCATCGCGGCGCTCAGCCGTTCGCCGATCGTGTCGGCCAGCCTCGGGCCCAGGTCGCCCAGTCGCGCGTGCATCGCATCGCCGACGCGCTCGCCGATCCGTTCGGCCAGCTTCGCGCCCAGCGCATCGCCGATCCGCTCGCCGATCGCGTCGGCCAGCGCCTGCTGCGCGTCGCGCTGCGCGGCGATCTGCCGTTCGGTCAGCGAACTCATCAGCGTCGACAGCTCGTGCACCAGCGATCGCTTCAGTTCGGCCGCATGCCCTTCGGCCTTCTCCGACGACGCGACCAGCCGCGACAGGTATTCCTCGCCGGCGCCGGTCGCGTACAGGCCGTCGATCGCATGCGTCAGCGCCTCGACCTGGCGATAGAACAGCGCCAGGCACAGCCGGCTCGTGAACGTGACGAACATCGCGCAGCCGATCGCCAGCGCCGACACGCCGAACGCGTGGGCGACACCGTCGAGCAGCGGCTTGAGGCCGGCCACCGCGGTGGCCGTGTCGCTCGGGTCGAAGCCGCCGAGTCCGTCGAGCAGGCCGGCGAACGTGCCGAGGATGCCCAGCCCGGTCAGCACGCCCGGCAGGTGCCGCGTGAAATCGTCGAACAGCCGGTTGTCGACCAGCGCCTCGCGCGTGAAGAACGTCTCGGCCGGCACCGTCGCGCGCACGCGCCGCGCCGCCGGCGACGCGGATGCGGATGCGGATGCGGATGCGCGCGCGCCGTGCAGCGCGCCGTCGTCGGCCGGCTGCGCGTGCAGCGTGTTCGCGTATTCGTCCCACAGGTGGCGCAGCGGCTCGCCGGCCAGCACGCGCGCGACTTCGTCGGGATCGATCTGTCCGTTGGCGCGTGCGCCGGCGCCGGTCGCCAGCGCGCGCAGTCGACGCACGGCGCGCGAAAGCTGCCAGCCGGTCCGCGCGCCTTGCGTCGCGTAGCCGATAACGAAGCACAGCGTCAGCATCGCGACCGCGGCGAGCACGGCGAGCGGCAGCCCGTGCAGGTTCTTCAGGCCGGGGACGTTCTGGCTGAGCCAGTTCAACAAAGGCGTAAGCATCGCACCAACTCTGTGGCGCGCCGACAGGGCGCGGATCGTGTCGGCAACGAGGCTACGCGCGGGCCGTCGCGTCCAGCCGCGGATAAGGGCGGGAAAAGGTCGGTTATTATCGGGCGCATCCGCATCACCCAGCATGGAGACCGCCCGCATGCGCAAAGCGCTCGCCCATATCGTCGGTGCCTATGAGCACCCGACCCGCAAGGCCCCCGACAAATCCGTCGCACAGCTCCATGCCGAAGCGGCCCGAGGCGCCCTCGAAGATGCCGGCCTGAGCAAGGACGACGTCGACGGCTACTTCTGCGCCGGCGATGCGCCCGGCATGGGCCCGGTGTCGATGGTCGAATACATGAACCTCAACGTGCGGCACGTCGACTCGACCGACATCGGCGGCTCGTCGTACATCGCCCACGTCGCGCACGCCGCGCAGGCGATCGCGGCCGGCAAGTGCCGGATCGCGCTGATCACGCTGGCCGGCCGGCCGCGCAGCGAATCGACCGGCGGCCCGATCCCGCGTCCGATCCGTCCCGACGTGCCGGACGTCGAGTGGGAGCATCCTTATGAACCGATCGTGCCGAACATGTACGCGATGGTCGCGATGCGCCACATGCACGAGTTCGGCACCACGCCCGAGCAGCTCGCGTGGATCCGCGTCGCCGCGTCGCATCACGCGCAGCACAATCCGCACGCGATGATGCGCGACGTCGTCACCGTCGAGCAGGTCGTGCAGTCGCCGATGATCGCCGACCCGCTGCGCCGTCTCGACTGCTGCGTGATCAGCGACGGTGCCGGCGCGCTGATCGTCACCGACGAGGCCACGGCCAGGAGCCTGAAGCGGCCGCTGGTCAAGGTCATCGGCGCCGGCGAGGCGATCAAGGGCCAGGCCGGCGGCGCGGTCGACCTCACGTATTCGGCGGGCGTGTGGTCGGGCGCCAAGGCCTTCGAGCAGGCCCGCGTCACGCACCGGGACATCAAGTACGCGTCGATCTACGACAGCTTCACGATCACCGTGCTGCTGCAGCTCGAGGACCTGGGTTTCTGCAAGAAGGGCGAGGGCGGCAAGTTCGTCGCCGACGGCAACCTGATCTCGGGCGTCGGCAAGCTGCCGTTCAACACCGACGGCGGCGGGCTGTGCAACAACCACCCGGCCAACCGCGGCGGCATCACCAAGGTCATCGAGGCGGTGCGCCAGTTGCGCGGCGAAGCGCATCCCGCCGTGCAGGTGCCCAACTGCGACATCGCGCTCGCGCACGGCACCGGCGGCTCGCTGGGCACCCGGCACGGCAGTGCCACGCTGATCCTCGAACGGGAGTGAACCGATGAAGAAAGAAATCGCCGCGCCGGTCCTCAGCGCCGAGAGCCGTCCTTATTACGAAGCCGCCGCCGCCGGCAAGTTCCTGATCAAGCGCTGCACCGCGTGCGACAAGAACTTCTGGTATCCGCGCGCGATCTGCCCGTTCTGCATGGGCGACGACACCGAATGGCTCGAGGCCTCGGGCAAGGGCGTCGTCTACACGTACAGCGTCACGCGCCGCGCCAAAGTGCCGTACGTGCTCGCTTATGTGACGCTGGACGAAGGCCCGACGATGCTGACCAACCTCGTCAACCTCGACCACGACGCGATCCGGATCGGCCAGAAGGTGCAGGTGACGTTCGAGACCGCGGTCAACGGCGCCAAGGTGCCGATGTTCGAACCTTGCGTCGATTGAGAGCCTGCGACCGGCCAGAGGAGCGCCTGCCGGCCGAGCGTTTCGGCGGCGCTTATCTCGCTTACCGCGCGCGCGTGCGCCGCTGGCTGTAGCGATGACCGAGGCCGTCGCGCTGATCCGCCGGGCGCGGCCCGGCGAGGCCGATGCGCTGACCGCATTGTGCCGCCGCGCCAAGGCGCACTGGGGCTATTCGGCCGATCAGATCGCGCGCTGGCGCGACGAGTTGACCGTGCATGCCGACGTGCTGGCGACCCATCCGGCCTGGGTGGCCGAGCGCGACGGGCGGGCGATCGGCTATTGCCTGCTGCGCGCCGGCGAGCCGTACTGGTGTCTGGAGGATCTGTTCGTCGACCCGGCGGCGATCGGGCAGGGCGTGGGGCGCGGGTTGATGGCAGTGGCGCTTACCGCGGCCCGCGACGGCGGCGCGCGTGGACTGGCGATCGATGCCGATCCGCATGCCGAGCCGTTCTATCTGGCGCAGGGCGCGCGCCGAGTCGGCACCTGCGCGGCGCCGATCCCCGGCGAGCCGGCGCGCGTGCGGCCGCAGTTGTTGATCGGCGGATGAAGGTCCATTCGGAGAGCCCCTCAAACCCCGTGATCGGTCGAGGCGAAAACCATCAAACGGCCCTCGACACGGCAGAGGTTGTATGACTCTCGCCAAGCGCTGATCACCGACCGGTCTTCGGCCAGCAGTTCCCATGTGACCGTGCCGATGGCGCACTCATTTCCAAGCTGCATTACCGACATGTCTTTGTATCGGCAAGCCCGACAACCCTCGGCATGATATTGATCGACGATCCCTTGAAAGTACGTCGCCGTTTCAGCGCGGGAAGTGAAGATCTGTATGGATTCGGCCGTATGGAATGCGAGATAGGGTGAGAGGTAGCGCTCGGCGATGATGTTGCCATCAAAGGATCGGAACGCTTCTACAAACTCGTCGAAGAAGATTCGCACATGCGTTTCGAGCTCTGATGATTTCATGACAAGACGCTGGTCAGACTGCGCCCTTGGGCCGATGCCCGGGAGGTGCCGTACCGAGACCCTGAGCGATGAAAGTAAGCACGAGGGTATTCAAAGAAACGCCTTCGGCCTTTGCCCGAGTCGCCAACTGTGCATGAACCGTCTTGGGGACGCGCGCAACGAACTTGCCTGAGGCGACACCACCACTGTTCGGCGATGGCACCGGCAGCTTCCTTGCCTTCAAGGTGGCGATGGTGGCCTTGAGCGCATCCTTGCCATTCTCGATCGCTTCTTCAACGGTTTCCCCATCCGACATGCATTCGGCAAAGTCCGGAAAAGATATCAGGTACCCGCCACCTTCCTCTTCCGATAGAGGCCGGACTTCGAACGGATAGTCAGTCGATTTGCTCACGCTTCAGGCTCCATCAACCAGCTCGATGAACTTTTGGACGTAGATCGGCTTGATGGGCCGGTGAGCCGGAACCGACAACGTGCGTCCATCCTCACGGACGAAAACACAGTGGCTACTCTTCTGATGCCTCCAGGCGAGTCCGTTCTGACGAGCCACAGTCTGAAGATCCGAGATTGCCCAATCTCGAGGATTGCGCCGCATGGACGCCAGAAGCTTGGCCGCAGTGTTCATGCAGGATGATACTACAGGTGGTATCGCTCTGGCCGAATTCCGAGGAACGCTGGGATGAGCAATTTCACCAAAGGCGTTCACCCGCTCGCGACCCCCCGCGCGACCAGCACCGGCAGCCAGCGCTCGCGCACGATCTTCTCGAAACCCTTGCCGGTCGGATGCAGTTCGTTGGCCCAGTCGTCGGCCGACAGCGTGCCGCGGCTGTCGATCTGCGTGACCGTGCCGCCGAACGTGCGCGTCAACGCCTGTTGCACGTCGCTGAGTCCGTCGATCGCGTACGCGACGCAGGCCCCGCGCAGTGCCGGCGGCACGAACGTGCGTTCGAGCGCCGGCAGCAGCCAGCCTTCGCCGCCGAGCACGCCCTTGCCGGACGGAATCGCGTAGTCGTAGTTGTGCAGGTAGATGTGCGCGCGCGGCGCCCGTTGGCGGATCTGCGCGATCAGCCGGCTCAGGCCATCCTGGACGGTGCCGAGCAGCCAGCCCAGCGACGGCCAGTCGGCGCCCGGCAGGAAGCAGTCGGCCGCCGTCGTCGCGTCGCGGTTGTCGCCGCGCAGCAGCGGCCGCAGGTCGTTGAAACCGGCGAAGTCGTTGCCGCCGCCGCTGATCAGCACTTCGGTCAGGCCGTCGCCGTACAGCTTCAGCGACTGCGCGACCTCCTCGCGATAGACGCCGTCGACGTAGTCGATCGCCTCGGCGCCGTTGTGCCCGACCGCGAAGACGATGCGGTCCTTCCTGCGCAGGTACGGCGCCAGATGGTGCAGCAGCGCGCCGCCCGGAAACGGATACCAGAACCATGAATCGCCGATCGCCAGCACGCCCGGCATCACGCCGTCCTCGACGAGCTGGTTCGCGTGCCAGTAGAAATCCCGGGGCATCGTTCTCTCCGTGAGCGTGTCCGATCGATCGGACATCGATCCTTCATTAACCGCCAGGCAGACGCGCCGCGCATCGTCGAAAGTGGTGAGGCGGCCGGGCCCGCGGGGACCGCGTCCGGATGCCCGGCTAGCGGAGGTCGGCCGCGAACAGTGCCGTATGAAAGGCGGTCTCGCGCTGCGCGATGATCGAAACGAAGTGTTCGGCACCTCGCATCGACGCGAACGCGTCGAAGCCCGCTTCGAGGAAACGCTGGAGTTCACCCAGGCCGGTCATCAGCGCCGGTCCGCGCATCATGCGCAGGCTCGCGCCCAGCAGCGGATCGCGCGTGTGCCGGTCCATCCGCCGGCCGATCTCGACCATCAGATCGATCCGCCGCTGCCTGTCGGCGGGCCGACCGGTCTCGCGCCAGGCGTCCGCGTATCGCTGCGGCGTGACCGTGCGCGAGCGCAGATGGCGGGCCATGTCAGTGTCCAGCGATTCGGACAGCGCGTGCAAGGCCGCGAAGGCCGCGACCGTCTCGACCAGCTCGCGCGGGAACGTGGCCGCCAGCGTCGGTACGACGCTGGCGATCTGCGCTTCGCGGCCGGAGACATCCTGCGTGCCGTGGAGCTCGTCGATCAAGAAGCGGACCGCCGGGGCGTGGCGCCTGTCGGCCAGCAGGTTCGCATAGCTGGCCTCCAGGCGACGCTGCTGGTAGAGCTTGATCTGGTGCGTGTTCTGCCGCAGTCCGGCGTCGGCCGTGCGCGCCTGGCGCTCGTGTTCGACGGCCCGCAGGCTCGCGAGGATCCGCGCCGCCGCATCGCCGGCGGCCGGCGCCGACGGCCGCCGAATCGGGCTCGCCTTCAGTCCGACCTCCACGCGCGGGGCGAGAGATCGGCTGGCGGCCGGACGGGTGTTCGCGGTGGCTCGTGTCATCGGGCGTCTCGAAGTTATCAGTAATGAGATCTGGGCAGGCAAGTGCCCGGCGGAACGAGAACGGGCAACGAGACCCGCACGCATGCGGATGATCGACGGGATTCTACGCCGTTATCTTATCGGTGTGAAGATACTTATTCATGATAAGTTCGATGCCGTTCCCCTTTTTCGTCGCGATGCATCCGTTCATGGCCACGACCTCCGCTCGCTCGCTCGATGTTTCTCCCACGCGCTCGCGCGACACCTACCACGTGGGCAACCTGGCGCCGCGGCTGCTGACCGCCGCCCGGGCGATGCTCGAAGAGGTCGGGCCGACCAGGTTGTCGCTGCGCGCGGTCGCCGATCGCGTCGGCGTCAGTTCCGCCGCCGCCTACCATCACTACGCGAACCGAGCCGAACTGATCGCGCACCTGGCCGCCCAGGGGTTCGACGAGCTGGGGGCGGCGCTGGCTCGCCGCGATGCGCGCCGGAGCGGCGAGCGCAAGCTGCGCGATGCCAGCCTGATCTACTTCCGGTTCGCGCGCGCCAACCCGGCGTTGTACCAACTGATGTTCGGTCCGGAGTTCGCCGCGGACGAGGGGATTCCCGCGCTGCGGACTGCCCGCGAGCAGGCGTTCGGCAAGCTCACGGACATCATCGCCGAGGTGCTCGGGCGCGACAGCCAGGCCGCCGAGGTGCGCCGTGCCGCGCGGGCCGCCTGGGCCGGCACCCACGGACTGGCATCGCTGGTGATCCATGGCGTGCTGCAGATCCCCGCCGGCGTCACCGACGCGCGCTTTCTGGACGGCACGCTGCGAGGTTTCGAGTCTCTGTTCCAGGTGCGGAACGAGGGCTGAGCGCGATCGGGGCGGGGCTGCGCCGCGCTGCGTCACGAGTCGATGCCCCCTGTATCGATCGACCCGGCGCAACGCTTGGCCCGAGTCCCGTTCGGTGGGGGCGAATGCCGCGTCGCCCGGGCGCCTGGGCACTAATCGATGCGGATGTGCGCCCGCTTGATGACTTCGGCGTTGATTCGCAGCTCGTTGGCGATCTGCCGTGCGAACGCGTCGGCGGTGACGGTCCGGATCCGGCCTTCGCGTTCGAGCGGCTCGCGGCTGGCCGGGTCGTTCTTCAGGTCGGCGATCGCGGCGGTCAGCATCGCGATCACACCTGCCGGCGTGCCGGTCGGCGCCAGCAGGCCGGTCCAGATCGGCATGTTCATCGCCGGCAGTCCGCTGTCGACGGCGCTCGGCGTGTCGGGCAGGTCGGGCCAGCGCTCGTCGGCCGTGACCATCAGCGGGCGCAGCGTGCCGGCGCGGATGTGCGGCATCGCCGACAGCGTGTTGAACGCGAAATCGATCTCGTTGGCCAGCAGCGCCGTCTGCATCGGCGCGGCGCCGCGATAGGGCACGTGGATCGCCTTCAGGTCCAGCAGCGCGCTCAACTGGGCGCCGGCCAGATGCAGCAGGTTGCCGTTGCCGCCCGATCCGTAGGTCAACGGCTCGGACTGCCGCCGCGCGACCTCGGCCAGTTCGCGCAGCGAGCGAACCTGGCCGGTACGCGGATGGCGGGTGTTGACCATCAGGATCATCGGCGCGGTGATCACCGTCGAGATCGGCGCGAAGTCCTTGGCGACGTCGTAGCGCAGGTCCTTGTACAGCAGCGGATTGACGGTGATCGAGCTGGTGTTGGCCACCAGCAGCGTATGGCCGTCCGGGTCGGCGCGCGCGCCCGCCTCGGCGGCGAGCATGCCGTTGGCGCCCGGGCGGTTCTCGACGATGAACGGTTGGCCGAGCTTGCGGCGCAGCGCGTCGGCGACGGCGCGCGCGACCAGGTCGGTCGTGCTGCCGGGCGGAAAGCCGACCAGCATGCGCACCGGCCGGGCCGGGTAGTCCTGGGCTCTGGGCAGGCCGAACGGTAGCGCGATGCCCAGCGTCAGCGCTCCTTTCAACAACGTGCGACGCATCTGGTCGGTCTCCTCTTCACAAGCTGATGACGCCCGAGCGCGCGAGCGCG
Organism: Burkholderiaceae bacterium; assembly: GCA_047601745.1. Classification (GTDB taxonomy): domain Bacteria; phylum Pseudomonadota; class Gammaproteobacteria; order Burkholderiales; family Burkholderiaceae_E; genus JAKPAM01. The sequence continues at coordinate 1,557,620 of JASGIS010000001.1, forward strand.
GCGATCTGGGTGTCGTCGTAGCCGGCGAGCTCCTTCAGGATCTCGGCCGTCTGCCCGCCCAGCGCGGGCGCGGGCCGCGGGTCGGCGAGCGGCGTCGCCGAATAGCGGATCGGCAGGCGGATGTTCGGCACCCAGCCGAGCGCCGGGTGTTCGACGCGGCTGACGATCTCGCGCTCGCGCGCCTCGTCCGAGCGCAGCGCCTCGCCGACCGAGCGCACGACGCCGCAGGGGATCGACGCGGCGCGCATCCGCGCCTGCCAGTGACGCCACGGTTGCGTCGCGAACAGGCCGCCGAGCAGCTCGAACAGCGCGTCGCGCTCGCGCAGCCGCGACGCCCGCGTCGCATAGCGCGGGTCGGCGGCCAGCTCGGGCCGGTCGATGACCGAGCGGGCCAGCCGCGCGAACATGTCGTCGGTGCCGCAGATCAGGAAGAACGGCTGGTCGGCGCTGCGGAACACGCCGGTCGGGCAGGTGTCGGTGCTGACGTTGCCGGTGCGCGGCGCGTCGCGGCCGGTGTACAGGTTCTGCATCGCGGCGAAGCCGGTCATCGTCACCGCCGTGTCGAACAGCGCGAGGTCGATGCGCTGGCCGCGCCGCGTCGAATGCCGGGCCATCAGCGCGCCCAGGATCGCGTTGCACGCCATCATCGCCGTGCCGATGTCGACGATCGGCGACGTCGCCCGCACGCCTTCGCGGTCGGGGTAGCCGTTCATCGACACGAAGCCGCTCTCGGCCTGCGCGATCGGGTCGAAACCCAGCCGGTCGCTGAACGGCCCGCTGCGCCCGTACGCCGACACCGCGCAGTAGACGAGCCGCGGGTAAGCGTCGCGCAACTGCTCGTAGCCCAGGCCGAACTTCTCCATCACGCCGGCCGAGAAGTTCTCGCACAGCACGTCGGCCGACGCGATCAGCGCGCGCGCCGCGTCCGCGCCCTCGGGCGTCTTCAGGTTCAGCGCGACGCTGCGCTTGTTGCGGTTGCTCCACATGAACGGCGCGCCCTGCGTCGGCGTCTGCTCGGGCACCGGCGCGAAGTGCCGGAACTCGTCGCCGCGGCCCGGCGATTCGATCTTGATGACGTCGGCGCCCATGTCGGCGAGCATCATCGTCGCGAACGGGCCGGCGATGAAGTGGCTGAAGTCGACGACGCGGATGCCGGCCAGCGGCAGCGGCGCCTGCGGCGGGCGCGGCGCGTGGGCCGGGAACTCGGCAAGGGAAGCGGCCGGCGAGGCGGCCGGCGTGTCGTTCGGCGAGTCGTGCGGCATCGGGCAGGGTCTCACCAGGTATCGACGTTCGAGCGCTTCTTCGTCTGCCGGGGCGCGGGCGGCGGGAACGAGTCCAGTCCGCGCAGGATCCAGCGCCGGGTCTCGGCCGGATCGATGACCGCGTCGAAGCTCAGGAACGGCGCGACGTTCAACGCCTTGCCGCGTTCGTACAGCGCGTCGACCAACTGCTGGAAGCGTTGCTCGCGTTCGCGCGGATCGGCGATCTTCGCCAGCTCGTCGCGATGCCCGAGCTTGATCTGCCCCTCGAGCCCCATCGAGCCGAACTCGCCGGTCGGCCAGGCCGTCGTGAAGAACGAACCCTGGTGGAAGCTGCCGCCGCCCATCGCCATCGCGCCCAGCCCGTACGCCTTGCGCAGCACGACGGTGAAGAACGGCACCGTGACGTTGGCCGCGGTGACGAAGATCCGCGACGCGTGCCGGACCAGCGCCGTGCGCTCGGCGTCGGTGCCGACCATGATCCCCGGCGTGTCGCACAGCGAGACCATCGGCAGGTCGAACGCGTCGCACAACTGCAGGAAGCGGCAGACCTTGTCCGATTCGTCCGAGCCCAGCGCGCCGGCCTGGTGCCGCGGGTTGTTGGCGATCAGCCCGATCGGGCGCCCCTCGATGCGGATCAGCGCGGTGACCACGCCGGTGCCGAACGACGGACGCAGCTCCAGTACCGAATCCTCGTCGGCGAGCAGGCCGATGACCTGCCGCACCTCGTACGAGCGCGTCCGCCGTTCGGGGATCACGTGCCGCAGCGCCGACTGGTCCGCGCAGCGCCAGTCGGCCAGCGGCCCCTGGAAGTACGACAGGTACTTGCGCGCCATATGCGCGGCTTCGCGCTCGTCGTCGACGAGGATGTCGACGACGCCCTGGCGCGAATGCATGCGCGCCGGGCCCACGTCCTCGGGCTTGACGACGCCCAGGCCCGCGCCCTCGATCATGACCGGGCCGCCCATGCCGATCGTCGCCGAGCGCGTGGCGATGACCACGTCGCAGCAGCCGAGCAGCGCGGCGTTGCCGGCGAAGCAGCGGCCGGCGCCGATGCCGATCAGCGGCACGAGACCGCTTAGCCGCGCGAAGTGCCAGAACGTCGGGTTGGCCAGGTTGACGCCGCCGATGTTGTCGCCGTCATAAGGACGGCCGCCGCCGCCTTCGGTGAAGATCACCACCGGCAGGCGCGCGCGCTCGGCGAGCTGGAACATCCGGTCGTGCTTCTTGTGGCCGATGAAGCCCTGCGTGCCGGCGAACACCGTGTAGTCGTAGGCGGCGACCATGCAGCGGCTGCGATCTGGCGGGAACCGGTCGGCGTTGACGGTCGCCGTGCCGTAGATGAAGCCGTCGGCCGGGCTGATCTTCAGCAGCTCGTCGTACGTGTGGCGGTTGCGCTGCCCGGCCACGGCCAGCGCGCCGTACTCGGCGAACGAACCCGGATCGCAGACGTCGTCGAGGTTCTCGCGCGCCGTGCGCTGCCCGGTCTTGCGCCGGCGCGCGACGGCGTCGGGACGCGCCGCGTCGAGCGTGCGCGCGTAGCGCTGCTGCACCTCGAGCAGGTCGGCGCGCACCGAGGATGCCTCCCGCTGGTCGTCCGCGGCGTCGGCGTCGCCGCTGCCCTGGCCGGGTTCGATCCGCACGATCGGCGCGCCGGGCGGTACCAGCGTGCCCGTTTGGCGCAGGATCTCGACGACGACGCCGTCGTACGGCGCAGCCACCTCGTGCTCCATCTTCATCGCCTCGAGGATCGCGACGGCCTGGCTGGCGCGCACCTGGGCACCCGGGGCGACCGGCAACTGCACGATCGTTCCGCGAAGCGGCGCGATCGCGCAGTCGGCGTTCGCGGCCGGGCCTTCGCCGTCGGGGGCGCCGTCGGGGTCGCCGTCCAGGCTCTGGTCCGGGCTCTCGTCCGGGACGTCGTCCAGGCCGTCGAGCGTCGCGCCGTCGCCGTCCGCGCTTGCCTGGGTGTCGATCGGCGGCGGATCGAAGTGGCGGGAGCGCGGCGCGGCGGCGGCCGGATCGGGCCGCGACAATGCCGGATTCTCGTCGACGAAACGCGTCGTCACGACGCCGTCGCGGAACGCTTCGCTGGCGAGCAGCGCGCGCAGGAACGGGATGTTGGTCGCCACGCCCTCGATCCGGCATTCACTTAGCGCCCGCGCCGCGCGGTCCATCAGGTCGCCGAAACGCTTCGACGGTACGTGAGCGATGATCTTGGCCAGCAGCGGATCGAAGTTCGGGTTCGGCGCGTAGCCGAGGTAAGCGGCGGTGTCGACGCGCACGCCGGGGCCGCTCGGCAGGTCCCAGGCGGTCAGCCGGCCGTCGGCGCCGGCGCCTGCGTCGGCCGGGCCGCCGACCGCGTGACCGGCCTGGCCGGCGGCGACGGAGGCGGCCGCGTCCAGCGTCACGCGAAGCTGGATCGCGAACCCGCGCGGCCGCGGCGGATCGCCGGCGTCGAGTCCCGCGTCGGCCAGCGTCGCGCCGCGCGCCAGCGCGATCTGCGCGCGGACCAGGTCGATGCCCATCACCTCCTCGGTCACCGTGTGCTCGACCTGGATCCGCGGGTTGGCCTCGATGAACACGAAGCGTTCGCCGTCCAGGCCGACCAGGAACTCGAACGTGCCGACGCCGCGGTACGAGACCTCGCGGGCCATCCGCGTCGCGGCCGCGAACAGCCGTTCACGCAGCGGCTCGGGCAGGCCCGGGCAGGGCGCGATCTCGACGACCTTCTGGTGCCGGCGCTGCACGCTGCAGTCGCGCTCGCCCAGCGCGACGACGTCGCGGCCGTCACCGGCGATCTGCACCTCGACGTGCCGGGCCGGCGAGATCACTTCCTCGACGTAGACGTCGTCGCGGCCGAACGCCGATCGCGCCTCGGAGCGGCAGCGCTCGTAGGCCGGCTCCAGCGCCGCCGGCGTGTCGACGACGCGCATCCCGCGGCCGCCGCCGCCGGCGATCGCCTTGACCATCATCGACGCTCCGTCGCCGAGGCGTGCCATGAACGCGCGCGCCTCGTCCAGCGAGGTCGCGCGGTCCGTGCCGTCCGGCACCGGCACGTCCAGCGATCGGGCCAGCTCGCGCGCCCGTCCCTTGTCGCCGAACAGCTCGAGCACGCGCGGCGAGGCGCCGATGAACAGCAGGCCTGCGGCCTCGCAGCGGCGCGCGAACTCGGCGTTCTCGCTGAGGAAGCCGTAGCCCGGGTGGATCGCCGTGCAGCCGGTGCTCGTCGCCGCGTCGATCAGCGCGTCGATGTCCAGGTAGGCGCGCGGGCCGGCGCCGCGCAGCGGGTGGTCGGCGTCGGCCGCCTTGCGGTGCAGGCTGCGTTCGTCGTCGGTCGAGTAGACGGCGACCGAGCGGATCGACAGCTCGGCGGCGGCGCGGGCGATGCGCACCGCGATCTCGCCGCGATTGGCGATCAGGATGGAGAACGCAACGGGGGACGACGGCTTCGACGGGATCAATGCGGGGCTCCAGGTCAGACGGAGAGCGGCGCCGGCGCGTCCGCATCGGTGATCCGGCGGATCGTCGCCAGCAGATGCTCGGCATGGCTCTTGTAGTTCGGCAGCATCCGGTGCAGCGGACCGGCCACGCACAGCGCGTACGGTTCGCCCTGCAGGAACACCGCGGCCGAGATGCCGCCGACGTCGGGATCGCTCTCGGCGAAGTTCTCGTGCCAGCCGCGCTGGACGCCTTTGTCGACGTCTGAGTCGAGCGCTTCGGCGCTCATCAGCGACTGCGGCGTGTGCGCGACGTAGCTCAGCGTCGGCAGCAGCTTGGCGCGCTCGGCCGCGCTCATCGTGCCCAGCAGCGCCTTGCCCATCGAGTTGGCGGGGATCTCGCGGACCTCGCCGACCAGCGGGTTCAGGCGGATGCGGTGCGGCGACGGCACGACGTCCACGTAGATCACGCGCGTCCCGATCCGCTTGGCCAGGATCACGGTTTCCTGCGTGCGATCGACGAGCGCCGCCAGGTCGTCGGCGATCCGCACGGTGACCGGATCGTTCTCGGCGATCACCTGGCACAGGTCGAGCATCCGGCGCGTCGGATACAGCGGGCCGCGCGGCCGGATCGGATAGACGTAGCCGCGCGCCTGCGCACCCTTGAGCAGGCCGTGGCAGCTCGATACCGGAATGCCGATCTGCGCGGCCAGTTCGGACAGCGACACCGGCCGCTTGAGCGTCGCGAACGCCTCGTACATCTGGATCGCCCGCAGGGCGATAGTGCTTTCCGATTTCTCAGTCATGAAAATAGTTTCCTATCGGAGAAATTCAAAGTCAATCGATTCGATCACCATGCACGAAACTGTCGGGAGGGCAGCAGGTTGACAAACGTATTTCGCACGGAGAAAAATAATTACGCATAAGAGAAAACAAGGAGACCGTGGTGAATCGTTCCGCCCACCCGACTGTAACGGCATCGATTGCCCGGATCCTGGTGGCGATCGGCCTGCTGCTGGGCGCGACGCCGGCCTGCCCGGGCCAGGATGCCGCGGCGACGGGCTACCCGGACAGGCCGGTGCGCCTGGTCGTCGGCTTTCCGCCCGGCACGTCGACCGACATCGTCGCGCGGACCGTGGCCGAGGCGCTGCGCAAGCGTTTCGAACAGCCGTTCGTCGTCGAGAACCGCCCGGGCGCCAACGGCATGCTGGCGGCCGAACAGGTGGCGCGCGCGGCGCCGGACGGCTACACGGTGCTGTTCACGAACACCAGTGCGATCACGCTGAATCCGCTCGTCTACAAGGACATCCGCTACGACGTGAACAAGGACTTCGCGCCGGTGACCACGGTGATCTCGGTGCCGGCGCTGCTGCTGGTCAGCACCGGCAATCCGCGGCTGGGCGCGGTCCAGTCCGTCGCCGAGCTGGTCGCCGCCGGCAGGACCGGCACGCCGCTGACCTACGCGTCGCTCGGCAACGGCAACCTGTTCCAGCTCGCCGGCGCCGAGCTGAGCCTGGCGGCCGGCATCGAATCGCTGCACGTGCCGTATCGCGCCGGCCTGGTCAGCACCGCGCTGCTGGGTAACGAGGTCGACTTCACTTTCGATACGCTGGCCGCGCTGCCGCAGGTCCGCAACGGCCGGCTGCGCGCGCTGGGCGTCACGTCCGGCAAGCGCTGGCGCGAACTGCCCGAGGTGCCGACGCTGGAAGAGGCCGGCTACCCGATGCTGCGCTACGACCTGTGGACCGGCGTGATGGCGCCCCGCGGCACGCCGCAGCCGATCCTCGACACGCTGGCGCGCGAGATCGCGGCCGCCGCGCGCACGCCCGAGGCGATGGCGCGGCTGACGACGCTCGGCGACGTGCTGACGATGCCGCCGGCGCAGTTCGCCGAGGCGATCCGCCGCGAACTCGAACGCAACGCGGCGGCGGTCGGGCGCACCGGCATCACCGCGAACTGATGCGAATCGACACAGGAGGCACGATGTTCATCCGTTCGATCCGATCCTCGGGACCGGCCCATGCCGCGCGTCCCGGCAGTCACGCTCGTTCCGCGCTTCCGCACCATCCGGACCGCCTGCGCCATCCGGCCGCCTCGGCATGAAAGCGCCGTCAGCCGAACGCGCGCCGTCGCCCGGACCGGCGACCGATCTCGAACACCTGGCCGGCGAGGCGCTGGCGATCGACGCGCGGTCACTGCCCGATGCGATCCGGCGCCAGGCCTGCCTGTGCGTGCTCGACACCGTCGGCTGCATCGTCGCCGGCGCGCGCACCGGCGAAGCCGCGCTGATGCTGGCCTGCGAGCCGCCGTCGGCCGATGGGACCGCGCTGCGGATCCCGGGGCTGCGCGAGACGCGGCCGCTGCGGCCGGCGCTGCGCATCGCCGGCTACCTGGGCGACGTGCTCGAGCTGAACGACCTGATCGGCGGGCACGCGAGCATCGGCAACGTCACGCTGGCGCTGGCGCTCGGGCAGGAACTCGACGCGCCGGGCGGCAAGGTGCTCGAGGCCGTCGTGCGCGGCATCGAGGTCACGGCGCGCGTCTACGCGTCGGTCTACCCGACGCTGAAGCGGTTCTCCAGCGTCGGCATGATGCCGGTCGGCCTGCCGGCGGCGATCGGCTCGGCCGCCGTGGCCGCGCACCTGCTGGACCTGGATCGCGAGCGGACCGGCCATGCGATGGCGATCGCCGGCGCGCTGTCGGGCTGGTGTCCGGCCGAGGTCATCTTCGGCGAGGGCGGCTCGGTCAAGCCGATGCTGTTCGGTGCGCAGACCGCCCAGGCCGGACTCGACGGCGCGCTGTACGCTCGCGCCGGCATGACCGGGCCGATGCGGCTGCTCGAGAGCAAGGTCGGCTACTTCGCGACCGCTTCCCGGGCCGGGCGCTACGCGCGCGAGGACTGGGCAGGCCGCTGGGCGCTGGCCGAACCGCGGCGCAAGCTGCACGCGTGCTGCGGCTACATCCACGCACCGATCGACCTGCTGAGCCGGATGCGCGCCGACGACCCGACGCGACTGGCCGGCGCGAGCGTCGAGGTGCGCGTCGCCCCTTATGTCGCCGAGGTCGTCGCCAAGGACCGGCTGCCGGTGTCGCCGAACGACGCGCGCTTCCACCTGCAGTACTGTCTGGCGCACGTGCTGGCCGGCGTCGACGTCTTCCTGCCCGAGCACAGCATCGGCATGGACGCGCATCTGCGCGATCCCGCGCTGGCGGCGGCGATGGCGCGGATCTCGGTGACGGCCGACGAACGCCTGTCGCACTATCACCAGTGCGAGATCGCGGTCCGCGGCGCGTCGACCGGTTCGTCCGCCGCGTCGTCCACGCGCGCGCTGTCGAGCCCGCGCGGCACGCCGCGCAATCCGCTGTCGGACCAGGAGGTCGTCGACAAGTTCCTGCGCCTGAGCGCGCCGGTCGTCGGCGACGCGGCGGCCGGGCGATTCGCCGAGCGGACGATGGCGCTGCAGGCCGAGGCCGGCGCGCGCGATTGGATCGGGCTGTTGGGCTGAGCCTTTCGGTTCGAGCCCGCCGGTCTCGCCGTCGCCGCAAGCTCAGAGGATGCGGCCCTCGCGCACGGCCTTCGCCAGCAGTTGCCCGATCGCGCTGGCCGGCAGCGGCTTGCTGTACCAGTAACCCTGGCAGATGTCGCAGCCGTGCTCGGTCAGGAACTCCAGTTGGTCGCGCCGCTCGACGCCCTCGGCGACGACGGTCAGGTTCAGCGTGTGGGCCATCGAGATGATCGCCGACACGATCGCCGCGGCCTGCGTGTCGTGCGGTATGTCGTCGATGAACGACTTGTCCAGCTTCAGCTCGTTCAACGGCATCCGCTTCAGGTACGACAGCGACGAGAAGCCGGTGCCGAAATCGTCCAGCGAGATGCCCAGGCCCAGCGCCTGCAGGCCGGCCAGCGTCTTGCGTCCCTGCTCGAAGTCCTGCATCAGGCTGCTCTCGGTCAGTTCGACCGTCAGCCGGCGCGGGTCGAGCCGCGTGAGGTCCAGCGCCTGCCGCACGTCCTGCAGGATGTTCTCGTCGCGCAACTGCATGCTCGACAGGTTGACCGATACCGCCAGCGGGATGCCGGCGAGCTGCCAGGCCGCCGCCTGCCGGCAGGCCTCGTCGATGACCCAGCGGCCGATGTCGATGATCACGTCCGACGATTCGGCGATCTGGATGAACCAGCCGGGGCCGAGCAGGCCGCGGCTCGGATGCTGCCAGCGGATCAGCGCCTCGCAGCCGCACAGGCGGCCGCTGGCGATGTCCATCTTCGGCTGGTAGAACAGCACGAACTCCCTGCGCTCGACGGCCCGCCGAAGCTGCGATTCGATCGTCAACACGTCGCGCGCGGTGTCGTCCAGCTCGCGAGCGTAGAAGGCGATCGCGTTGCGGCCGCGGCCCAGCGCCTGCGCGGCCGCGGTGCCGGCCTGCTGGTACAGCGACTGCGCATCGACCAGCTCGGCCGGATCGCCGATCGAGCCGGCGATCCCGATCGCGCTGGACAGGTACAGCTCGGTGCCGTCCAGGTCGAACGGCTGCGCCAGCGCCAGGTGGATGCGCCGCGCGACGATCGCCGCGTCCTCGACGCCGCGCAGCCCGGTCAGCAGCAGCGCGAACGTGTCCTGCTCGACGCGGGCCAGCCGTCCGTTGGCGCGGCCGCGTTGCAGCGAGACCCGCGCCAGCAGGTCGGTGTCGCGGATGACGGCCTGCAGCCGCTCGGACAGCCGTTCGAGCAGGTGGCGCCGGTTCGGCAGGCTGGTCAGCGGATCGAAGTACTCGAGCCGGTCGCGATACGCCTTGAACGCCAGCGAATTGCGCAGGCGCAGCGCCAGTTCGCTGGCGTCGACCGGTTTTTCGAGGAAATCGGTCGCGCCCAGCTCGAGAACCTTGAGCTTGGTCGGCGCATCGCTGGCCGAGGTCATCACGATCACCGGCATGAAGCGCGTGCGCGGATCGGCGCGCACGGCCGCGAGGATGTCGAAGCCGTCGACCTGCGGCATCATCAGGTCCAGCAGCAGCACGTCGGGCTGGTCGCGCCGGATCGTCCGGATCGCCGCCGTCGGATCGTCGATGCCGGTGAAGTTCTGGTAGCCCGCCTCCTCGAGGTAGGTCTGCACGACCGCGATCATCATCGGATCGTCGTCGACCATGACGACGCGCGCGCGGGCCAGCGCTTCCCATGCGCGCTGCGACTGGCCGTCGGCCCAGGCGTCGTCGGTCGCCACGGCCGGTGTCCCGGCCTCGGACGTCGCCAGCGGCGCCCCCATCGTCATGTCCGCATGCGAAACCATCGCGTCGTCGTCCTCCGTCATGCCTGTTCGAGTGCGTTGGTCCGCTCCGGCGCGGGAACCGGTGTGTCGTTTCCCGCGGTCGCCGTCGCGCTCGTGGTCGCCGTCGCTGTCGCCGTCGCCGTCGCCGCCGTCGTCGTCGTCGTCGTCGTCGTCGTCGTGGGCGCGGTCGTGGCCGTGGCCGTGGCAGGCGGAGCGTCGGGGGCGGTCACGCGCGCGCCCAGTGCCTCGACCTCGGCCAAGGCCGCGAGCGCGGCGGCCGCGTCGGACTGCCGCGCAGCCGTCTCCAGCGTCCTGGCCGGCTGCGTGAACGCGTCGAAGCCGACCGACCCGGCCGAGCCCTTGAGCCAGTGAGCGGCGGCGGCGACGGCAGTCCAGTCGCCGGCGTCGGCCGCCGCGCGCATCGATGCCAGCCGTGCCGGCAGTCCGGCGGCGAACTGGGTCACGACGCGCGACAGCTTCGGATGCCCGGCCAGACGCGAGACCAGCGGCGCTCCGGCCGCCGGAACGATCGCCGCCGCGGGCGCCGCCGGTCGCGCGTCGACCGCGTTCGCTGCGACCGGGTTCGCTGCGACCGGGTCCGCGACGACCAGGTTCGCGGCGACCAGGTCCGCCGGCCGCACATCGATCGACACGGTCGGCAGGTGGCCGCGCAGCAGTTTCAGCATCGCGTCGATGTCGATCGGCTTGGTCAGGTAGCCGCTGAAGCCGGCCTCGGCGATCTTTCGTTCGAAGCCCTTGATCGCATCGGCGGTGAACGCGACGATCGGCGTACGCACCTGCTGCGCGCGCAGACGGCTGACGGCCGCGTAGCCGTCCATGACCGGCATGTGCACGTCCATCAGCACGAAGTCGAACGGTTCGCCGAGCACCTTGTCGACGGCGTCGCGGCCGTTCCCGGCCTCGACGATCGTCAGCCCGAGCTCGCTGAGGATCAGCCTGACCAGTTCGCGGTTCTCCGGCGAATCGTCGACGACCAGCACGCGCGCCGGCGCGAACGCCCAGTCGCGCTGCGCGACGCTCTCGATCCGCCGGCCGTCGGCGGCCGCCTGCGCGGCATCGATCAGCGCGACCGGCTGGCGCGCATCGAATCCGAGCGAGACGACGAACGTGCTGCCGCGTCCCGGTTCGCTGGCGACGCTGATGTCGCCGTCCATCGCCCGCGCGAACTTGCGGCTGATCGCCAGCCCCAGGCCCGTGCCGCCGAAGCGCCGCGTCGTCGAGCCTTCGGCCTGCACGAAGGGCTCGAAGATCGCGTCGATCTTGTCGGCCGGAATGCCGATGCCCGAGTCGCGGATCGCGATGTCCAGCCAGGCCCGGCCGTCGGCGACGCGCCAGCGCTCGATGATCCGCACGGCGCCGTGCTCGGTGAACTTGATCGCGTTGCCGGCCAGGTTCGTCAGGATCTGGCGCAGCCGCGTCGAGTCGATCGGCAGGCTCGCGGGCACGCGGTCGACGACGTCGAAGTGCAGCGCGACGTTCTTTTCGGCGGCGCGCCCGCTCAGCACCTCGACGACCTCCTGGATCAGCCGATGCGGCGCGCAGTCGGTGCGTTCGATCTCCAGGCGTCCCGACTCGACCTTCGACAGGTCCAGGATGTCGTTGATCAGGTCCAGCAGGTTGCGTGCGTTGCGGTGGATCGTCTCGAGGTGGCGCGGCGCGTCGGCGACCTGGCCGCGGCGCAGCACGTCGGTGAAGCCCAGGATCGCGTTCATCGGCGTGCGGATCTCGTGGCTCATGTTGGCCAGGAACTCGCTCTTGGTGCGGTTGGCGTCGTCCGCCTGCCGCTTCGACTCGTGCAGTTCTGCCTGGATCCGTTCGAGGCCGGTGATGTCCTCCAGGCTCATCAGCACGCCGCCGGCCGCGTCGTCGGCGCTGCGGATCGGCGAGCAGTTGACCTGGAACGAGTGGCGCCGGCCGGCCGAATCGAGCAGCGCGAGATACGCGTGCTGCTGCGGCGCGCCGGTCGTCAGCGCCGTGCGCCACGGACTCAGCGCCGGATCGAGCGGTGCGTCGCCGCGCGCCAGCCACGCGAACGAGCCGATCTGCCGGTGCAGTTCGAGCTTGCCCGGTTCGACGCCCGTCAGCTCGGCGAACGCGCGGTTGGCCAGCATGATCAGGCCGTCGGCATCGGTCAGCACCACCGCTTCGGTCAGCGTGTCGAAGGCCGTGCGCACGCGTTCGGGCACCGCGCGCGTCGGATCCAGGTGGCGCAGCATCCGGCGCAGGTACAGGTTGAACGCGAACACGCTGCCGATGGCCAGGAATGCGACCAGTTGCACGGTCCGGTTCCACACGAAGCCGAACGGTCCGCTGTCCGGCAGCGGTTCGAATCGCAGCTCGATGCGGCCCCAGTGCCGTCCCTCGACGTTGATCGGCACGATCACTTCCTCGATCGTCGACTGATCGTCGTCGTGCGGTGCGGCCGCGGCCGGCAGGCCGGCGTTGACCAGCACCCGGCCGTCGCCGCGCCGGACCGTCGCCGACAGCAGTTCGGGATTGCGCTCGACGAGGAATTCCAGGAACGTGCGCATCGCCTGGCCGCCGTCCTCGGTCAGGCGGCCGATCGAGCCGGCCGTCGCCGCCTCGGCCAGCGTCATCCGCATCTGCCGGACCGACGCATGCGGATCCGGCAGCAGCCCGATGAATTGCGCGACCAGCAGGATGCTGACGACCATCGACGTCAGGCCGAAGGTCAGCAGCCAGCGGGTGTTCAGGCGGGTCTTGAACGCGCGCGGCAGGCCGGGTGCCGGCCATGCCGGCCGGGATCCGTGGCGAAGCGTCGAAAGCATCAAGTCGGGCTCCCGGGCGCGGACGGGGGCCGCGCCGTTGCCGGAGTCGAGGTCACTAGTGCGGTCGATCGGGCGTCGGCGGCACCGTCGGAATCGGCGAGCGGATCCCGGCGTCCGGCGCCGCGAGCGACCATCGCCGACAGCGAGTCGTCCTCGTCCTCGCCGCCGCCGCCGCCGCCGGGACCGCGCCGGCCGCGGCGCGCCGGCGAATCGAGCACCGGCAGCGGGTCGATCGAACTCCATGCGGGCATCGACGCGAACAGGCTGCTCAGCAGCGCGCCGCCGCGCAGCATCCAGATCACGTAGCCGATCGACACGCCCGCGCTGACCGCGGCCGACGCGCCGACGACCTGCCGGTCGACATCCAGCGTGCGCGTCAGTTCCTTCCGGATCGATCCGAGCGTATCGCGCAGCGTTTGTACGGTGGCCGCCGACATCGTCGGCATCACGCCGGCCTGGCCGAAGTCCGCTCCATTGCCCGGCGGCGGCGGCTCGTTCGCGCTTCGTCCGTCGAGCGGCCGCTGCCGACGGTCGATGGTCAACGCCACCGGCGCGTCGCTGGCGGCCAGCGCGTCGCGCGCCCGGTCGTGTTCGGCGTCGGCCGTGTCGGGCGCGGCCGGTGCCGCGAGCGCGACGATCGTCATGCCGCCGGCCTGCGCTTCGCCCGCGCCGGCCGCGCCGGCGCCGGTTCCGGACGGCGGCATCGCCACGGCGGTTTGCGCGTTCTCCGACGTCGAGTCCGATGACCGCGTGCTGGTCTGGTTCGCATCGTCGGTGCGCGAAGACGAGTTGGCCGCCTCGCTCGACGCGTTGGCGCTGCTGCTGCCGAACGACGACGTCGTCGCCGGCGTCGGCACGGTCGGCGGTTCGGTGGGAGTCGGTGCGGGGGTAGCCGGCGTCGTCGCGACCGGGGAGGGCGCCGGCGTGACCGGACCCGGCTCGGCCGTCGTCGGGGGTGGCTCGGACGTCACGGGCGACGTCTGCGGCGTCTGCGGCGATTCCGGCGATTCCGGCGATTCCGGCGTGGCCGGCAGCGTCGGAACCACGATCCCGGGATCCTGCGGATTCGAGACGCCGGGATTGCTCGTACCCGTGCCGGTCTCGGGGAGGGTTTCCGAGCCGGTCCCTGATCCGGTCCCCGTGCCGGAACCGGAGCCTGTGCCGGTCCCCGTGCCCGTGCCCGTGCCTGTACCCGTGCCCGTGCCCGTGCCCGTGCCCGTGCCTGTACCCGTGCCCGTGCCCGTGCCCGTGCCCGTGTCGGTGCCTGTACCCGTGCCAGACCCGGATCCCGGTCCCGGGCTCGTCGTCAGATGACCCGGCGGCGTCGGCGTGATCACCGTCGTTTCGCGCGACTGGATGATGACGAAGCTGCCGTCCGTCGAATAATGGCCGTAGGTGACCACGCCCTTGCCGATGACGACGCCGGGGAGGATCTGGTCGCCGGCGGTCGGCGGGTTCATCGGGTTCGGGCCGCCCGCGCCGGAGCCGTTGATCGCGGACCAGCGCGTGAGGATCTCGTATCCGCTCCCGGGGGTCCAGGCCTGCCAGGCCACGTAGTACATGCCGTTCCCGCTCGCGATCGACGGTTGCGACTGGGTGCCGCCGCCGTTGTCTCCGACCGGAATCTCGCTGATGAGCGGCACGCCCGTGCTGGCGTAGATGCGTGCGCGGATATCGCCGGCGTTGCCCGTCGACGCTCCCCTCCAGACGACCGTGAAATCGCCGGCGCCCGATGCCGCGACGTCCGGCTCCGTCTGCGCGCCGGCCTGTACGAGGTCGTTGACCTGGAAGACCGCGCCGGCCGTCTGGCCGTTCTGATCGAACAAGCGTCCGTAGATGTTCCAGCCGGTCGTGTCGGACACCGCGTCGTTGTCGCCCTGCCAGACGGCGACCCAGCGGTCGTTGCCGAGCCAGGCGAGCGACGGCGCCTGTACCGCATGGTCGATCTGCGACAGCACGGCCGCGTTGCCGCCCTGGGCCGTGGCGTTCGCGTCGAACATCCGCACCATGATGCCGGTGCCGCCGCCCGGGTTCTCGTCGACCCAGGCCAGCGCGAACTTGTCGTAGGCGCCGTACGCGATCGACGGCGAAGACTGCGAGTGGCCCACCGCCGAGGCGACTCGAACGTCTTCGTTCTCCGGCGACAGGCGTTGTCCGTCGGCCGCGAAGCTGGCCAGGTAGACGTGCGTGTCGGCGCCGGTCTTGGCGGTCCACGTCACCGCGAACTTGCCGTCCTCGGCGATCGATACCGACGGCGCCGTGTCGGGCGTCGTCGAGACGTTCACCTGCGTATCGGCGACCAGCGTCTGCCCGGCCGAATTGATGACCTGCACGATGATCGGGTTGCCGGCCGCCGTCGAACGCCAGGCGATCACGGTGTCGCCGCGCGAGTTGCCGGCCATGTTCCGGCCGGCCGATACGGCGTCGGCGGCCGGCGCTTCGACGTCCGGTATCGTCCAGCTTTCGTCTTCGTTCGCCAGCAGCGCGTGCCAGCCGTCGCGAGCGGCGACGCTCAGCGCGCCCGCGGTGTCGATCGGGCCGGTCCGGTATTCGAGTTCCCAGTTCCCGCCCAGGCTCGCGTCGCCGGTCGGATCGGTGCTGGCGGCGACGTCGGCACCGGTCAGCGCCGCCAGCCCCCGCAGCAGCGCCCGGCCCGAATCGCTGGACGCCAGGTCGCAGCCGTACAGCATCAGATCGGCGCCCGCGCTCAGGTGCGCCGACCAGGCGGCGATCGAGTCCGCATGCACGAGCAGCGCGTCGGCGTCGACGCGCAGACCGCCCAGCATCAACGCGCCCGGTTCACCGTGGCTGAGGATCTGGATCGCCGTGAACGGCCGGTCGGCGGCCTGCAGTCGCTCGGTGATCGCGGCCAGCGGATCGCCGGTGCCGGCCAGCGCCAGGATCTCGATCGGCCGGCCGTCGGCCTGCTGCGCGCGCAGGTCGGCGATCAGGCGTTCGCTGTCGGGCACCCGCTGGTCGACGACGATCAGTTCGTGCGCGCCTTGCGCCTGCGTGCCGGCGCCGGCCACCGCCTGCGTCGGCACGTGCATGACGCTGACGGGCGCGGCGACCGCCGGGGCGAGCGCGGCGCCGACCGGATCGGCCGAGTAGAGGATCCGGGCCTGCAAGGCCTCGACGACCGGTCGGGAGCCGCCTGGGCGGAGCAGCGATGCGAGCATCCCACGACTATGCGCGAGCGCTCCGGCCCGTTCGCCGGGCGGTCGACGGGCGGCCCGACGCGTCGATAAATGGCCAGCGCGCCGCCGGAGCGCCGGGCCGCGGTCAGCGGTGCGCGACCGGCCCGCCCGCCGCACCGGCAGCACCGGCAGCACCAACAGTGAGGCCGGCGACGTCGTCGAGCAGCACCTTGCAGCGAACGCCCGCCGGTACCGAGCGGTCGCCGTTCGGCAGGCTCAGCCGCATCCGGAACGTGCCGCTGGCCGGGTCGATGTAGCGGTCGGCCTGGACGACCCGAGCCGGGTGCGCGCTCGCCTTCGGGATCTCGGGCATCACGTCGAGCTGCGCGCCCTCGGGAATCAGACCGAACACCGATGACGGGGCGATGACCTCGACCTTCAGCCGGTCCAGCGCCAGGATGCGGAACACCGGCCGGCCGTCGACGCGCTCGCCCGGCTGCAGCAGCCGGTCGGCGACGACGCCGTCGAACGGACTGCGGATCTGCCGCGACTGCAACTGCCGTTCGGCCACCCGTGCCTGCCGCGTCGCCTGCTCGCGGTTGTCGCGCGCCTGGCCCAGCCGGTGCTCGGCGATCCGGGCTTCGCCGTCGGCCTGATCCAGTTCCTGCATCGAGCCGTAGCCGAGCTTGACGAGCTGCCGGACGCGCGACAGCCTCGTGCGGGCGACTTCGACGCCGACCTCGGCGGCGGCGATCTCCTCGCCGCTGGCCGCGCGCTGCTGGCTGGCGTGGACCGCGGCCCGCTCGACCTCGTCGGTCAGCGAAGCCAGCAACTGGCCCTTGCGTACCGAGTCGCCGCGCTCGACCAGCACCGCGGCCAGCGTGCCGTTGCCGCTGGCGGCCACGTCGGCGCTGCGCTCGGGTTCGATCAGGCAGTCGAGGCTCGGGACGCCCGCCGGCGTGACGGTGTCGGTGCCCGCGCGTCCGATGGCCGGTACGGGCCTCGACGCCGATGCTGGCCCCGACGCCGACGCCGACGCCGACGCCGACGCCGACGCCGACGCCGACGCCGACGCTGGCGCTGGCGCCGACGCTGGTGCTGATGCCGCCGCTGATGTTGATGCTGGCGCGGATGCCGATGCCGATGCCGGGAGGTTCGCGGCCGGCAGCGTGGTCGTGGCCGACGAGGCGGCCTGCGCGCCGGCGGCGCCGATCAGCCAGCCCGCGCAGGCGGCGAGCGCCAGCCACGGCCGCGCGCGCGGATGCCGGGCGGCGAGCGGGTCGATCGGGCGACGGGGGCGCGGAGCGCGAGAGAGGGGTGGGGGAGTGTGTGCCATCGTCTGTCGGGTTGCTTCGGATTCAGACCTTGATGCGGGTGAATGACAGCGCGCGCGACCAATGCCGGTCGTACCGGTCCAGTCGCGCGCGCCGGTCGCGATCGTCGTGTTCGCACCAGCGCTGCCAGGCGCGCAGCAGCAGCGCGGCGGCCCGGTGCCGGCCGCGTCCGCTGCGTGCCTCGCGGGCCGCCAGCCAGCCGAGCGGACGCAGCGGCGCCGGCAGGTTCGCCGGCGCGAGCGGCGAATCGTCGAGGCGGATCCAGTGCTCGACCGAACCGGGGTCGCCGCGCCGCCCGGCGCGGCCGGCCACCTGCCGGTCGACCCGCGCGCTGCGGTTGTGCTGCAGGTTCAGCACGTGCAGGCCGCCGGCCTCGCGCACGCGCTCGTCCAGCACGATGTCGGTGCCGCGGCCGGCCATCTGCGTCGTCACGGTGATCCGCCCGGGCTGGCCGGCCTCGGCGATCACCCGCGCTTCGATCGCTTCGTGGCGCGCGCTCATCTCGGTCACGCTCAGCCCCGCGGCTCTGCAGACGGCCGCCAGGCGCTGCGTGTCCTGCACCGAATCGGTGACCAGCAGCACCGCGCGTCCGCGCGCGGCGAGAAGCCCGGCGCGCCGCGCCGCCGCGTCGAACTGCGCGGCGCGGTCGGCGAACGCGCGCATCGGCCGCGCGCGACGGCGCAGCGGTTGCGTGTGCGGCACCTGCCCGACGGCCAGGCCGTACTGCCGGCGCAGCTCGGCGCGGCATTCGCGCAGCGTGCCGCTCAGTCCGCATACGTGGTGGTAGCGCGCGAACAGCCGGGGGTAAGTGGTGCGCGCGACCGTGCGGTTCGCCGCGGGCACCGGCAGCCCTTCGTCGAGCGCCACCAGCGCGTGCAGGTCGCGCGACCAGCGCCGCTGCCCGGCCGGCCGGCCGGACGCCGCGTCGACGATCACGACCTGTCCGTCCTGCACCAGGTAATCGACGTCGCGCCGCAGGCCGTGCAGCGCGTGCAGCGCCTGCTCGATCAACTCTTCGCGGTACAGCGGGTGGCGCCAGGGATCGCCGAACGCGGCCGACCACGCGTCGATGCGTTCGCGGCCGGCGGCGGTCAGCGTCCACTGTCCGGGCCGGCCCTCGGCCGGCGCGAAATCCGCTCCGCGAGCCAGGCGGCCGGCCAGCGTCAGCGCCCGCCACACGCGCCCGCGCAACGCCGGGTCGTCGACCGGTTCGGACAGCACGAGCGGCGTGTCCGCCTCGTCGATCAGCACGCTGTCGGCCTCGTCGACGATGGCCATGCACAGCCCGTTCAGCAACGGCGGCTCGATCGCGCCGTCCAGCGCATCGACCGGCGAGCGACGGGCGTCGGCGCCGTGCTGCTGGTCGCGCAGCGAATCGAAGGCCACGCAGCGCGCGGTCGCGTAGACGATGCGCGCGCGGTAGGCGTCGCGCCGCCGCGCGGCCTCGTCGCTCTCGCGCACGCTGGCCGAGCGCAGGCCCAGCGCATCGAACAGCGGCGCGAGTCCCCGCTGGTCGCGTTCGGCCAGGTACTCGTTGGCGGTCAGCACGTGCACCATCGCGCCGGCCATGCCGGCCACCGCGGCGGCCAGCGCCGCCGCGCAGGTCTTGCCTTCGCCGGTATCCATCTCGACCAGCCGGCCTTGCAGCAGCAGCGCCGCGCACAGCACCTGCGCGCGGACCGGCCGCAGGCCGATCCGCCGCGCCATCTCGCGGCAGGCCGCCGTCAGCGCATCGGTCACCGCCGCCTCGCGCAGGCCGTCGCGCGCGAGCCGTGCGCGGATCTCGGCGGGCGACGGGATCGCTTCGCGCTCGTCGACGCCGGTCGCGTCGGCGGCGGCCAGTCGTTCGATCACGTTGCGAGCGACGCGCGCGGCCGGCCAACGCGCGGATGCGCGCAGGGGCGGCCGGGACCGGTTCCGATCGCCGCGTTCGGGGTAAGCGCCCCACAGCGGACCGGGCCGCGGCAGGCGCGCGGCGGGGGCGAGCGGCGCGAACCGCAGCGAGGCCGGCGCGCGCATCAGATCGCCTGCGCCGAGAAGCCGGCGCGGAACGTGTGGCGCAGCGCGCGGGCCGCCATCGCGGCCAGCGGCAGCCAGCCGCAGTCGATGCGCACGTCGACGCGTTCGCCGGGGTAAGCGGGCAGCGCCTGCCGTGCCTGCACGTCGATCGCGTAGACCGGTCGCAGCGGCTCGAGCCGATCCTTGTCGGCCGGATCGATCTCGATCGGGCCGCCGGCGGTCGTCGCCAGCGCCGCGCCGGGCAGGCGCTCGAGCGGGGCCGGCGTGTCGCGCAGCCAGTCGGCGTCGACGGTGGGCCAGGGCAGGTGCGCGAAGCCCAGCCGCACCGCGGCGCCGTGCGCCGGAATCCGCGTCAGCTCGTGTTCGGC
The DNA here is from genome assembly GCA_047601745.1 of Burkholderiaceae bacterium. GTDB lineage: Bacteria > Pseudomonadota > Gammaproteobacteria > Burkholderiales > Burkholderiaceae_E > JAKPAM01. Next base: position 1,577,248 of record JASGIS010000001.1, read on the forward strand.
CAGTACCAGCCGCACGATCGGCGGGCGGGAGTCGTCGAGCACGTCGCCGAGACGATCGCCGCGGCGGAAGAACCGGCCGGGCAGGTCGTCGGCGAACGGCAGCGCGAGCCGGCCGGCGGACGGCGCTTCGGCGCGCAGCGACGCGATCCGTTCGGCCAGCCGCGCGCGCTGCTCGTCGAGCTGGCGCAGCGATTCGGTCCACACGCCGCCCTGCGCCGGATCACTGAACAACGTGGCGCCGCGCGCGACGGCCAGTCGCTCGCGTTCGGCGTCCAGGCGCCGGGATTCGGCCTGCCATTGCGGATCGTCGAGCTCGACGATCGGCTGGCCGGCCCGTACCGGCTGGCCGTCGACGGCCGCCACGCGGACGACGAAGCCGTCGTCGCCGGCGCGCAGTTGCGCGGGTTCGGGCACCCAGACGATACCGGTGGCGACGACGCGGTCCGGCAGCGGCACGCCGAGCGCGATCAGCGCGGCCACGGCGACCGCCGCGGCCAGCCGCAGGCGTGCCCGCCAGTCCTGCCGGCGGTCGTTCGCGTGCGCCGACGCGGCGCGCAGCCATCCGGCGATCGGTTTCACCAGCAGGCCGAAGATCGCCGCCAGCGCCGTCGCGATGCCCAGCGGCGCATAGATTCCGCCCAGCCACAGCGTCACCCACGCGCACAGTGCGGCGCGATAGGTCCAGGCGGCCGGCGCGTACAGCCACAGCCACGGCGTCTCGCGCGCGGCCGGCGCCAGCGGTCCGGACACCCGGATGCCGAGCAGCATGCGCAGCGCCCGTTCGTGCCAGAACGCGCCGCTGCGCTCGGCCAGGTTCGGCAGCCGCAGCAGATCGGTCAGCAGGTAGTAGCCGTCCATCCGTGCCAGCGGGTTCGCGTTGAACCACAGCGTCGAGACCGTGCCGGTCAGCGCGACGATGAGCGCGAGCCGATGCACGAGACTGTCCGGATCGCTGTTCGCCCAGGCCAGCACGCCGATCGCGGCGAGCGCCAGTTCGGCCAGGATCCCGGCCGCGCTGACCAGCGCGCGCTGGCCGGCCGATCCGAACCGATGCGCGTGCGATGCGTCGACATACGGCGCCGGCATGCCGAGCAGCAGCCCGATGCCGGCTTCGCGAACGGTTCCGCCGAAGCGCTCGATCGCCAGCGCGTGCGCGGCCTCGTGCACGGCCTTGACCGGGATGAAGACCAGCCACGCCAGCAGCCAGGCCGACGGCGACGCCGTCGCCAGTGCGATCTCGCGCGCCAGCGTCGCCGAGTGATCGAGCGCGAACCAGCCTGCCCACAGCACCAGCGCCAGCCAGGCCGCCGCGCCCGCCGGTCCGAACAGCGCCCGCGCGAGCGGGCGGCCGCGCTCGAGCGCGCGCGACGGATCGCAGAGCGCGAAGCGCATCGCCCACGGCATCAGCCGCGCACGGCGCTGCCGGCGTCCCTGCTCGCGCGCCTGGTCGCCGAGCGCGGGCACGTCGACCGCGCCGTCGCAGTCCAGCAGTCCGTCGCCGACCAGCCGCGCCACCAGCGCGAGGACGTCGCCCTGCGTCGTCGTGCCGCCGGCGTCCCACGCATCATCCCGGCCGTGCGCGTCGGTGCGGCGATCGCGCCGATCCGCGCCGGCCAGCCGTGCATCGTCGGCCTCCCACGCGTCGCCGGCGCGTCGGGCGTCGCGCACGCGCCGTGCGTCCTGCGCGAGCAGCGTCTGCCAGATCTGGTCGAGCGTGCGCCGGCCGTCGCAGCGCCCGACGATCGTGTACGCGCGCGCGTTCAGCCGCACTGTCGTGCCGCCGCTCTCGTCGGACAGCAGGTACCAGCATTCGCCGCGCACCGGCTGGCGGTCCATCCGCGTGCCCGGGCGCCAGCGCGGCGCCAGGCCGCGCACGCGATGCCATTGTTCGTGCAGCAGGTTCATGGCGACCAGCGCCACCACCAGCGGCGTCCGCTCGATGCCGCGCGCCGCAGCAACCGCTGCCCGAGCGAGGCGGCCGGCGCGTCCAGCCGCGCGACGCCGCGCAGCCCCGGCCGCAGCCGCGGTGCCTCGTCCGCCATCCGCGCACCGCTCGCGTCGGTGCCGGCGGACGGCTCGGCCTCGAGTTCGAACACGTTGCGTCCGTCGACGACGCGGGCGAGCGAGCCGATCCGCCTGACGGTCAGCGCGACGGTGTCCCAGGGCAGCGCCGACAGCGCCAGCGTGCCGGCCTGGCCGGCGTGCGCGTCGCCGATGTCGCGTTCGTCCAGCTCGATGACGATCCGGTACCGGTCGGCCGGCGCCAGCGTGAACAGCGGCTGGCCGCGTTCGAGCGGCGCGCCGATCGCGCGCGTCTGGTCGCCGTCGATCATCACGCCGTCGATCGGCGCCTCGAGCACCATCCGCCGCAATTGCTGGTCGATCAGGTCGAGCTTGGCCTGCGCCTCGTCGATCCGCGCCTGCGCGATCATCATCGCCGCCCGGTCGGCCTTGGCCAGCGCCACCGTCTTCTCGCTCTGGCGCTGCGCCAGTTCGCTGCCCAGCCGCAGGCGTTCGAGTTCGAGATCGCGCTCGCCCAGCCGGGCCAGCGGCTGGCCGGCCCGCACCGGATCGCCGGGACGCACCAGCACGTCCTTCAGATAGCCGGCCATCGGCGCGGCGACGACCCGCTGGATCGCGCCTTCGACGCGCGCCTCGGCGCTCAGCGAACGCGGCAGCGGAACCGCCAGGCCGGCGAGCGCGACCGCGAACAGCGATCCGGCGAGCCAGATCCGGCGCCTGCGCGCGCCGCCGCCGTCCCGGTCTCCGGTCGACGCCGGCGCGGCCAGCACGCGGCGCCAGCGGGGCAGGCCGTCGCGCTCGATCAACGGCAGCAGGTCGGCGGCCAGATGACCGGCCGCAGCCAGCATCGGCACGACCCGCGCCGGCGGTTCGACATCGGTCGGCCATTCGACGGTGATCGCGCCGCGCGCGCGGCCGTCGCGACCGACCGGCACCGTGATCACCCGGCCGTCGTGCTGGTCGCGCGCCAGCGCGCGCGTCATCTGCGTGATCGGCGCGTCGGCGCCGTCGGCCGCCGAATCGACGATGACGGCCTGGTCGATCGCCTCGAACATCACCGCCTGCAGCGCGTCGGCGAGTCCTGCCGGCAGGCGGGCGTCGGCCTGGCCCGAGACGCCGATCGGCGCACAGCGATCGCCATCGCACCAGCCCAGCGCGACGCGCCGCGCGCCCAGTCCGGCGGCCAGCCCCGTGCACAGCGCCGTCGCGGCGGCCGGCAGCGTGCGCGCCGACAGCATGGCGTCGAACACCTGCAGGATCCGCTGCGCGTCGTCGTGATGCCGGGCGGTCTCAGGCGGGGCGCTGGTGGCCGGACCCGCGGCCGCCCCGGGGCGAAACAGGGTCGCCGTCATGCGCCTGGCCGTAGCTGGGGAGGAGATTGCGGACAGTCTGCCAGCGGTGGCCGGGCCGCGAACGGGTCCGCCAGCAGCCCGCTGACGAGTGGCGCGCGCCGCCGCGCGAAGGGTGGGCGCCCGGGGCGTCCGCGCGACAGGAGCGCGCGCTCAGCCGCCCGGTTCCGGCGCCTGGCCGGTGCGATCCGAGCGGCCCGAGCGGCCCGAGCGGCCCGAGCGGCCCGAGCGGTCGGCGCCGTCGATGCCGTTGGCGCCGTCGATCACCGGGCGCGGCCGCAGCACGCGGCTGGCCAGCAGCGGCAGCACGATCAGCGAGGCCATCGTTCCGGTCAGCACGCCGCCGACGATCACCAGCGCGAACGGGCGCTGCGTCTCGGCGCCGATGCCGTGCGACAGCGCCGCCGGCAGCAGGCCCAGGCAGGCGATCGTCGCCGTCATCAGGATCGGCCGGATCCGCGACGCGCCGGCGTCGAGCATCGCGTCGGCCGTCGCCAGGCCCGCGCGCAGGTTGTCGAGGATGCGCTGGACCATGATCAGGCTGTTCTGCACGGCGATGCCGGCCACCGCGATGAAGCCCACGGCCGCCGACACCGACAGGTGCAGCCCGCCCAGCGCCAGCGTGATCAGGCCGCCGATCATCGCGAACGGCAGCGCGCTGAGCACCAGCAGCGCCGGCCGCCACTCGCGGAACGCCAGGAACAGCAGCGCCAGGATCCCGCCCAGCGTCAGCGGCACGATCGTGCGCAGCCGCTTCATCGCGCGCTGCTGGTTCTCGAACTGCCCGCCCCATTCGAGCCGGTAGCCGGGCGGCAGGCTGACTTCGCGCGCGACCGTCTCGCGCGCCTCGGCGACGAAGCCGCCCAGGTCGCGATCGCGCAGGTTCATCTTGACCGTCAGGTTGCGCCGTCCGTCCTCGCGCGTGATCCGCGCCGGCCCCTGACGCATCGTGACGCTGGCCAGTTCGCCGATCGGCACGGTCGCCACGCTGCCGTCGGCGGCCGGCGGCAGCGGCACCGGCAGCGACGCGATGTCGTCGACCGACTCGCGCGCCCGCTGCGCGAGCCGCAGCGTCACGTCGAGCCGCCGGTCGCCGTCGTAGAACGCCGCGACCTGGTCGCCGCCGAACGCCGCCTGCACCAGCGTGTTCGCGTCGTCGGGCGCCATCGCATAACGCGCCAGCCGGTCGCGGTCCCATTCGATGCGGATCTCGGCCTGGCCGCTGATCGGCAGCGCCGCCACGTCGACCGCGCCGCGCACCTGCGTCAGCAGTTCGGCGATCCGCCGGCCCTTGGCTTCGAGCACGTCCAGGTCCGGACCATAGATCTTGACGACGACCTCGCCCTTGGCGCCCGACAGCGCCTCCTCGATGTTGTCCTCGATGACCTGCGAGAAGTTCGTCGTCACGCCGGGGATCGCCCGCACCCGCTCGCTCATCGCCGCGACCAGCGCGTCCTTGTCCGGGTAGCGCCACTGTCCGCGCGGGCGCAGGTCGGCAAGGATCTCGAGATTGTTCGGGCCTTTCGGATCGGTGCCGTCGTCGGGGCGGCCGACCTGCGTGATCACCTGCCGGACCTCGGTGAAGTCCAGCAGCGTGCGGCGCACCTCGCGTTCGATTCGCTTGGTGTTGTCGATGCTCGATGACGGATCGATGCCGATCGTCAGCCAGATGTTGCCCTCGTCCAGCTTCGGCAGGAATTCGGTGCCCAGCAGCGGCGCCGCCGCCAGCGCGATCGCCAGCACCGCGGCGGCCCCGCCCAGCGCCAGGCCCGAGCGGCCGAGCAGCCGCGCCAGCGCCGCGCGGTACGCGCCGCGCAGCCGGTCCATCCAGTGCAGGTGCACTTCCTCGATCGGCGCGCGCCGCAGCGCCAGCGACAGCAGCGCCGGCACCAGCGTCAGCGTCAGTGCCAGCCCGCCGACCAGCGCCAGCGACAGCGTCAGCGCCACCGGCGTGAAGATCCGTCCCTCGACGCGCTCGAACGTGAAGATCGGCACGAACGCACAGACGATGATCGTCATCGAGAACAGGATCACCGGCGCCGTCTGGCCGCCGATCCGCCGCACGGCCGCCACCCGCTGCGAGGGTTCGCGCATCCGCTCGTCGTGGATCGCCAGTACCGCGATCACCGCCTCGACCAGCACGACCGCACCGTCGACGACGACGCCGAAATCCACCGCGCCCAGCGACATCAGGTTGGCTGGCACCTTCATCAGGTCCATGCCGACCAGCGCCGTCATCAGCGCGAACGGAATGATCGACGCGACGATCAGCGCCGGCACCCAGCGGCGCAGGAACACGAACAGCACCGCCACCACCAGCACGATGCCGACGAGCATGTTCTCGGCCACCGTATGCACGGTGTGGCGGATCAGGTCCGTGCGCTGGTACAGCGTCACCAGCCGCACGCCCGGATGCTCGCGCGCCAGGTCGGCGTTGATCTGCCCGACCCGCGCGTGCACGGCCGCGGTGATGTCCGCCGCGTTGCCGCCCTTGAGCATCTGCACGATGCCCTCGATGCCGCTGTCCTGCTGCGTGACCAGCGATCCGTCGTCGGCGCGCTGCGTGATGCCGACGATGCCCGAGCGCGGCTTGTCGCCGTAAGCGACGTCGGCCACGTCGCCGACGCGCACCGGCTTGCCGTCGACCGCCGTGATCGCCGTCGCCGCGATGTCGGCCGGCGTGCGGTACAGCGCGATCGCGCGGATCACGAAGCCCTGGTCGCCGCGATTCAGGATCCCGCCGCCCGCGTTGTCGCCGCCGTTGGCCACCGCCTTCGACACGTCGGCGATCGTCAGCCGGTAGCGCGCGAGCCGGACCGGATCGACGCGCACCTGCACCTCGCGCACCGTGCCGCCGAAGCTGACCACGTCGGCCACGCCCGGCACGCGCCGCACCGCCGGCCGCACGACCCAGTCCTGCAGCGAGCGCAGCGCCGATTCGTCCATGCCTTCGGGGCCTTCGAGCGCGTAGCGATAGATCTCGCCGACCGCGTTCGACAACGGCGCCAGGCCGGGCTGGATGCCGGCCGGCAGCGTCACGCCGGCCAGCCGCTCGTTGACCTGCTGCCGCGCGAAATAGTCGTCGGTCTTGTCGGCGAAGGTCACCGTCACGACCGACAGCCCGGTGATCGATATCGAGCGCGTGCGGATCGCGCGCGGCGTACCCGACATCTCGCGCTCGATCGGCTGCGAGACCGCGCGCTCGACCTCCAGCGGCGCCATCCCGGGTGCCAGCGTGATCACCTGCACCTGCACGTCCTGCACGTCCGGGAACGCCTCGATCGGCAGGTCCGAGGCCAGGTGCACGCCCAGGATCGACAGCGCCACGACGGCGAACAGCACGACCAGCGGCTGCTCGACGCAGACCGCCATCAACTTGCGGATCATCGCTACTGGCCGATCTGTTCCGACTTCAACAGCAGCGCGCCGGCCGAGACCACGTTCTCGCCGGGCCGGACGCCCGAGCGCAGCCAGGCCGAGCCGCCCTGCTGCGTGGCGACGTCGACGTCGCGAAGCTGGTAGGCATCGCCGCCCAGCGCCACGTAGGCGATCGTTCGCGCGCCGAACTGCAGCAGCGCGCTGGCCGGCACGCGGGTGGCGGTCTGCCCGTCGGTTCCCGACGGCAGCGCCTGCGCGAACATCTCGGGCCGCAGCGCGCCGTCGCGGTTGTCGACGCGCGCGCGCACCTGCACGCGGCGCGTCGCCGTGTCGACCTGCGGCGCGATGCGCTCGATCCGCGCGTGGAACGTGCGGCCCGGCGCACCGTCGACCGTGAAGTCGATCGGCATGCCCGCCGACAGCACGGCCGCCTGCGATTCGGGCACGTCGACGATCAGCATCAGGCGGGCCGGATCGGTGACCGTGGCCAGCACGTTGCCGCTGGACGCCAGCACCTGCTGGCCGACCGTCGCGTTGCGCTCGGTGACGATGCCGGCGATCGGCGACGACAGCGTGAACGTCTGGCCGCGCACGCGTCCGACGGCGTTCAGGTTGCGCAGCCGCAGTTCGGCGCGTTCCAGCTCGGCGTTCGATTGCGCCTGGTCGGCCTGCGCGGCCTCCAGTTCCTTGCGCGCGACCACATCATGGTCGTACAGGTCGCGCACGCGCGCCAGGCTCGTGCGCTTGAGTTCGGCGTCGGCGCGCGCCTTGGCGGCGTCGGCCAGCGCCTGGCCCAGATCCGGCGAATCGATCTCCAGGATCGGCTCGCCGGCCTTCACGCGATCGCCGATCTCGCGCACCAGCCGCGTCACCCGGCCGTCGAGCGGCACCGTCAGTTGCGACGTTGCCGCCTGATCGTAGGTCAGATGCGCGGCCAGCGGCTGCGTCAGCGGCACCGGCGCCGCGCTGGCCGCCACCGTCTCGATCTGCGCGGCCTGGCGCGGATCCGTCAGGCGGATCGTCGGGTCGCGCGCCGCGTCGCCGCCGGCCGCCGGCGCGTTCGCCGTCGCGGAGCCGGCAGCGGGGCCGACCGTGGAGCCGACCGTGGAGCCGACCGTGGAGCCGGTAGCGAGGCCGGCCGTCGAACCGGCCGCGGAGCTGCCGATCGCCGCCGGACCGGTCGCGGACCTGCCGGCCGCAGCGGCTGTCGCAGGCTCTTCCGACGGGCGGTGACCGAGGCTGCCCAGCGCGTCGGGCGCCGCGCGCATCAGCAGGATCGCGGCGACGGCGCCCAGCCCGAAGCCGATCGCCGACCGGGCCCACGGGCGAGACGATGAGGAGGAAACGACGGAGGTTTGCATGACAGCAGTGTCGCGCGAGTCCGGCGGTGCGCGATAGTGCCGAAAGTCATCTGTTCCCCAGCGGCGTCGACAGCGCGGCTACAGCGGCATCGACAACGCGATTACAGCGGCATCGACAGCGTGATCCGCGTGCCTTCGCCCGGCCGCGAATCGATCTGCAGCGTGCCGCCCAGCAGCTCGGCCTGCTCGCGCATGCCCTGCAGCCCGAAGTGCCCGTCGCCGACGAACGAACGCACGGCGAAGCCGGTGCCGTCGTCGGCCAGCGTCAAGCGCAGCCGGCCGGCATCGCCGGCTCCGTCGCGCGCCAGCGCGACCTCGACCCGCTGCGCGTGCGCGTGGCGCAGCACGTTGCGCAGCGCTTCCTCGGCGATCCGGTAGACCGTTTCGGCCCGTCCGTCGGCCAGCGCCGCCAGCGACGGATCGAGCCGCAGCGCGACCTCGATGCCGCTGCGCTCGCCGGTTCGCCAGGCCAGTTGCTCGAGCGCCGGGCCCAATCCCACCTCGCGCACCGGGTGCTGGCGCAACTGCCCGATCGCCGCGCGCGCCTCGCGCAGCCCGTGCTGGGCCGCCTGCTCGGCGTGCGCCAGCTCGTCGGCCAGCGCGGCCGGATCGTGCCGGACCAGCTTGCGCATCAGGCGGATCTCGGCCAGCAGCGACATCAGCGACTGCGCCAGCGTGTCGTGCAGGTCGCGCGCCAGCCGCAGCCGTTCGCGCACCAGCGCCGCGTGGCGATTCTCGTCGGCCAGCCGCTCGACCTCGCGCGTGCGCGCGGCCACGCGCGCGTCCAGCTCGCCGTTCAGGCGTTCGAGCGCCAGCGAGCGCTGCTGCAGGTCCGACAGCAGCGCCTGCAGCGAGCGCCCGATCCGCGCGGCCTCGTCGCGTCCCGGCACGACCGCCAGCGCCGTGCGCTCACCGGCGCGGATCTGGTCGGCCGAACGGGCGATGTCGGCCAGTTCGCGCGTCAAGCGCCGCGTCGTCAGCAGGCCCGCGACGATGATCGCCGCGCCGGCGGCCAGCAGCGACAACAGCGTGCGGATCTGCTGGCTGCGCGCGAACGCGAACGCCTGCTCGGCCGGCTCGCGCACCCAGACGGTCCAGCCGTTGCCGGCGAAGCGCCCGTAGCCGTCCGACAGCGACCAGCCCGCCAGGTGCGGCACCTCGTCGCCCCAGCGCTCGATCGCATGGCCGGCCGGCGCGCCGTGGCGGCGGTTCTGCGTGTCGGCCCGCTCGCGCCGCAACGTCTCGGCCGCCTGCCGGATCGCCGGACTCGGCTGCCCGGCGATCGGCCGGCCCAGCATCGGCGACGGGCCGAACAGCACGACACCCGCCTCGTTCAGCACCAGCACCTGGACCTGGTGGCGGATCCTCAGGCTGCCGATCAGGTCGGCGCCGAAACGCTCGACCCAGGTCCCGCCCAGTTGCGCGCCGAGCACGCCGACCACCCGTCCCCGCGCATCGACCAGCGGCGCCGCCAGTTGCAGCGCCTCGGGCGACGCCGCCGCACCGGGCGCACCGGGCACACCGGGCACACCGGGTGCACCGCCGGCCGGCGGCGGCTGTCCCGCCGCCTGGCTTGTCGCCTGCGCGTTCAGATCGTCTATCCAGGGCGCGGCCAGGCCGTTGCGGAACCACGCCCGCCGCGCGATCGGGGGCGTCCGGTCGAAGCGGCCCGTCGCGTCGGCCAGTTCGCCGTCGGCCGTCGCCAGCGCGAGCCAGTCGAACTCCGGCAGCCGTTCGCGCTCGCGCGCCAGCAGCGCCGGCCGGTCCGCCTCGGGCACCGAGGCCAGCGCGTCGGCCAGCGTCGCGATCCACGTCAGCCGCGCATCGAGCTGCACGTCGATCTCGTTGGAGATCTGCGTCGCGTACTGCTGGAACGCCTGCCCCGAGTTCTCCTCGATCCGCTGGCGCGAACTCGTCGACATCCAGATGCTGGCCAGCACCGCCGCCAACAGGCTGATCAGCACGTGCGCCCAGCCCAGCCGGGCCGACAGGCTGTTGCGCGGATCGAGCGACGCCAGCCGATGCGCCAACCGCCCGCGCGCGGCCGGCGTCGGGCCGGCGGACCGGGAAGGCGCCGGATCGAGTAGCGCCGGATCGAGTGGCGCCGGATCGAGTGGCGCCGGATCGAGTGGCGCCGGATCGGACGGCGTCGGACCGGGAGGCGTCGGACCGGGAGGCGTCGGACCGGGAGGCGTCGGACCAGGAGGCGTCGGACCAGGAGGCGTCGGGCGGGGAGGGGCGGACATCGGATCGCACGGTACACTCGAATCCCGGCGGCGTCACCGGACGCCGCCATCGAACCGCCGCCCGCCCACGGTCCCCGCATGGACACCGACCGCGATCCCGACGACGCCGCTCCGCGCCCCGGCGCATCGCCCGCCATTCGCGTGCTGGTCGTCGACGATCAGCCGTTGATCCGCCGCGGCCTGGCATTGACGCTGGGCACCGAACCGGGCATCGAGATCGTCGGCCAGGCCGCCGACGGCCAGGAAGCCATCGAGCTGGCGCGCGCGTTGCGGCCCGACGTCGTACTGATGGACCTGAAGATGCCGCGCGTCGGCGGAGTGGCCGCCACCCGCGCGATCACCGGCGAGCGCCCGGCGACGCAGGTCGTCGTGCTGACCACTTATGACGTCGACGAACTGGTGTTCGACGCGATCCGCGCCGGCGCGCAGGCTTATCTGCTCAAGGATGCCGACGAGGCCGAGATCGTCGAGACGATCCGCGCCGCCAGCCGCGGCGAGTCGCGCTTGCAGCCGCAGATCGCCCGCCGCGTGATGGAGGAATTGCGCCGCGCCGGATCGGCCGAGCGCGCCGCCCCGCCGCCCGACGACGATGACGACGCCGAGCCGATGACCGCGCGCGAGGCGCAGATCCTCGAGCTGATCGCCGAGGGCCTGAGCAACAAGGACATCGCGCGCCGGATGTCGCTGGCCGAGGGCACGGTCAAGAACTACACGAGCCGCATCATGGACAAGCTGCACGCGCGCTCGCGCACCGAACTGGCCGTCAAGGCGCTGCGCCGGCGCCGGGGTTGAGCGCGTCCTGGCGTTCGGCCGCGAACGCCGCGCGCAGCTTGTACTTCTCGATCTTGTTGGTGGCCGTGCGCGGCAGGTCGTCGATGAAGCGGACGTGCCGTGGCCGCATGAACTTCGGCATCGCCGATTCGGCCCACGCGAGCAGATCCTGCGCGGTCTCGCCGGCGCCCTCGGCGCGCACCACGTACAGCACGATGTCGTCCTCGTCGCCCTCGACGGCCGGCACCGCGAATGCCGCGCAGATCGCCACCGACGGGTGCTGATGGAACAGGTCCTCGACGTGGTACGACGACAGGTTCTCGCCGCGCACGCGGATGCGGTCGCCGAGCCGGTCGACGAACACCAGGCTGCCGTCGGCCCGCTGCAGCACCGCGTCGCCGGTATGGAACCACGCGTTGCGCAGCGCCTTGGCCGTCGCCTCGGGCTTGCCCAGGTATTCGAGGAAGATCGTGTTCGGGATCCTCGGCCGCAGCACGAGCTGACCGGCCTCGCCGATCGGGCGGAACTCGTCGTTCTCGTCGACCACCGCCGCGTCGAAGAACGGCGTCGGCCAGCCCATGAAACCCTTGGCGTCGGCCTGTTGCGGCGAGACCTGCCGGATGCCGTAGCGCGACAGCGCCTCGGTCCGCGCCGCGCGGTCCTGGCCGCGGAACAGCGCCGGCGGCGTGCCTTCGCCGGGCGCCAGTTCCTCGATGATCGTCGCCACCCCATTGCCCGATTCGGTCTGCCCGAAGCCGCAGGTCACGACGTCGATGCCGAAGCGCCGCGCCACCTCGTGGTGGTTCAGCGGCAGCGGCTGCATGTGCGCCTTGTTCAGCGTGTTCGCGCGGTCGTCGTCGCGCGGCGGCGCCTTCATCAGCCACGGGATCATCGCGTCGAGCAGGATCGCCGTCGTCGCGCCGACCTTGCGCACGCGGTCCCAGAACTGCGTCGGGCTGAAGCGGTCCCAGCAGGCGATCTCGCAGCCGACCCAGATCGCCCGCGCCAGATTGAAGCTGGCCGCGCCCACGTGGTACATCGGCAGGTCGTTGTAGATCACGTCGTCCTGCGTCATCGTCAGCCGCACGACGAACGTGTACTGCGCGATCCACCGGTGCGGCAGCAGCACGCCCTTCGACGGCCCGGTCGTCCCCGACGTATAGACGATCTGGCACGGCGAATGCGCGGACAGCGCGACGGCGGGCCGCGCATGGCCGGCGCAGGCGTCGCGCCAGTCCAGCACCTCGATGCCGGCCGGCACGACGGGCGGCGCTGCGGCGGACGTCCCGGCCGCGTCGCGCCCATCGTCCTCCCGCGGCGGGCAGCGCACCAGCACCGGCTTGACGCGCAGCGCGTCCCAGACCTCGAGCACCGCCCTCAGGCCGTCGTCGTCGACGACCAGCATGCCCGCGCCGGTATCGTTCAACTGGTAGACGAGCAGCCGCCCGGTGAACGCGAAGTTCACGGGCGCATAGACGACGCCGGCCTTCCACGCGCCGAACATCGCCAGCGCCGCCGTCATCGGATTGCGCGTCAGCACGCCCAGCGGCTCGCCCGCTTGCAATCCCCTGGCGGCCAGGAAGCCGCCGATCGAATCGGTCAGCGCACCGAACTCCGCGTAGCGCAGCAGCCGGTCCTCCTCGCCGTAGTACAGGCAGCGCGCCTGCGGACGTTCGCGGACCCAGCGGTCCAGTTGATCGACGACGAATTCGCCGGATTCGGTGAAACGGGTCAGCAGGTCTTGCCGGGTCGGCATCGGGTCTCCTCTTCGTTCGTCGTCGTTCATCGTCTTGTTGCCGGTCATCGTCTCGTCGCCGGCTATCGTCTCGTCGCCGGTCATCGCTCAGGCCTCGGTCTTCTCGTCGTCATCGGCATCGCCATTGTCGCCGTCATCGCGATCATCACCGCCGCGGCCGCTCGATGCCGTACTCGCGCATCCGCCGGTACAGCGTCGCCCGCGACAGGCCGAGGTCGCCGGCCGCCACCCGGGCGTTCCAGCGCGCGCGCTGCAGCGCCTCGACGATCTGCCGTGCGTCGGACAGCACGCCGGGCCGCTCGTCGGGCTGGGTCGCCGGGGCGCGATGCAGGTGCTCGGGCAGGCACGACGGATCGATCGCATCGCCTTCGCAGACCGCGATCGCGTAGCGCGCGACGTGCTGCAGTTCGCGCAGGTTGCCCGGCCAGCGATAGCGCCGCAGCACCTGCCGCGCCGCGTCGGTCAATGCCGGCATCGCGACGTTCGCCTGCCGTGCGGCTCGCTCGAAGGCCCGCTCGACGAGCCGGTCCTGGTCGGCGCGCTCGGCCAGCGCCAGCAGATCGATCCGCGCGCCCTGGATCCGGAAATACAGGTCCTCGCGAAAGCGCTGCTCGCGCACCAGTTGCTCGACGTCGCGCAGGCTCGCCGCGATGACCCGGAAGTCGACCTTGACCGGTTGCGGCGCGCCCACCGGCACGAACTCCTTCTCGGACAGCACCTGCAGCAGCCGGCTCTGCAGCGGCAGCGGCATGTCGCCGATCTCGTCGAGGAACAGCGTGCCGCCGTCGGCCTGCATCAGCCTGCCGCGCGATCCCTGCCGCGCCGCGCCGGTGAACGCGCCGGCCCGGTAGCCGAACAGCTCGCTCTCGATCAGTTCGGCCGGGATCGCCGCGCAGTTGATGTGCACGAACTCGCCGCGCCCGGCCGCGTCGTGCAGCGCGCGCGCCAGCAGCGTCTTGCCGGTGCCGGTCTCGCCCTGCAGCAGGATCGGCACGCCGCGTGAGAACAGGCGCTCGGCCCTGCGCAGCCGCTCGAGGATCGCCGGGTCGCCGCCGGCGATCTCGGCGATGTCCGGCGCGCGGGCCTGCGATCCGTCGGGTGTCGGTCCGGCCGCCGTCGTGACGGCCGGTGGCGCTGTTCGGGCGCCCGAGACGTCGCCGACGGCCCAGCGCGCCGCGATCCTCAGTTCGGGACGGCTCGACGCGTCGGCCAGCCGGATGCCGACCGATCCGGCCAGCGTCTCGATCCGCGGCTGCGGCGCGCGCAGCGCCCGTCCGAGCGTGTCGAGATCGGTGATGCCCGGCATCCGCGCGCCGATCCGCGCGGCGGACCCGCCGAGCATCGTCAGTGCCGCCGGCGTCGCATCGATGATGATGCCCGCGTCGTCCAGCGCGACCCGCGCCTCGCCGGCCGGATCGCAGAAGTCCTCGACGTTCGACAGCCGCAGCACGACCCGTCCGGCGCAGCGCACGTCGAACGCGCGATTCTCGATCCGCCGCGCCGAGGCCTGCACGACCTGCCGCGCGATCGCGTGCACGGTACGGTTCGATTCGCGCAGCGACGTGACGTTCAGCACGGCGGCCAGCCGGCCCCCCTCGCCGAAGATCGGCGCCACCGTGCACGACAGCCCTGCCAGCCGCGTCGCGAAATGATCGGACATCACGACCGACACCGGCCGTTCCTCGCGGATGCACAGGCCGACGCCGTTGGTGCCCTGCGAGGCCTCGTCCCAGATCGAGCCCGGCAGGATCCGCGCCGCCTCGCACGCGAGCCGCAGCGCCGGCTCGCAGCGCATCGCCATCAGCGTGCCGCGCGCGTCGGCCAGCATCAGCAGGTGGACGTGGCCGGCCAGTTGCCGGAACAGCCGGTCGATCTCGCCGTTGGACAGCGCCGCCAGCTCATCGGTCGGCGCGCGCGCGACGTCGTATTCGGCCACCGTCATCACCGGCGGGTCCGGCACGCGGTCGGGTTCGAGCCGGTACTCGTCCAGGCAGCGGGTCCACGAACGGCGGATCACCGGCGCGATCGCGCCGTCGTCCGCCGCCGCGGCCGCCGTCAGGGTCCGCGCGTGTTGCGTGTTCAAGCTGTCTCCCCCATGCGCGGTCGCGCGTCAGGTGGCGGCCGCCCCCGGGGGTCACGCCCCGCCGTCGCGCCCGGCCGCGTTCAGCGACCCAGTCCCTTGCGCACGATCGGCATCACATCGGCGACCAGTCGGGACATTGTCTCCCATTCCCACGCCTTGTTCATCGCCAGCCCGTCCATCGACGCCATCAGCAGCGTGTTGAACGGACCGGTGCGCTCGCGCAGGCCCAGCAGCTTGTCGGCCACGGTCTTCGGCGATCCGTAGATGACCATGCTCTCGATCAGTTGCTCGACCGTGACGTCCTCGTCGCGCTCCTGCTTCTCGCTCTTCATCACCGCCGTATAGTTGGCCTTCTTCAGCACCCGCCACAGGTAATCGAAGTAGTAGTAGTTGCTGCTGTCGGGGTTCATCACGCGGTCGCGCGCCTCCGAATCGCTGGACGCGATGATCAGGTTGCGGGCGACCCGCCACTCGTCGCCGTTCGGCTTGCGCCGGGCCACTTCGCAGCCTTCCAGGTACTTCTGCCAGTGCGTGCGGATGACGAACTCCGTGCAGAAGTTCGCGCTCATCGGCCCGAAGCCACGGATCGCCGCCGTCTTGACGCTCTCGGAGAACGGCGACATCGCCGTCATCGTGATCTCCGGGTGCGGCTTCTGCAGCGGCTTGCCCAGGTAGCCGACTCCCAGCTCCGGAATGATCGTCTGCGAGAGGTTGATCTTCCAGTGCTTGCCCTCGATGTCGTACGGCGGATCCTGGCTCCAGATCTTCAGGATCATGTCCAGCGACTCCATCATCTTCTCGGTGCGCAGCGCGTTGTCGAGCACGTCGAACAGCTCCATGTCGCTGGCCAGTCCGCCCGGACCGACGCCGAACATCATCCGCCCGCCGCACAGGTGGTCGAACAGCGCCACCTCGGCCGCGACGACGGCCGGATGATGGTTGGGCAGCGCGACGACGCCGGTGCCGAGCTTGATCCGCTGCGTGCGCGGGATCAGCGAGGCCATGAACATCATCGGCGAGGCGATCGGCTCGGTCGTGCACGACATGTGCTCGCCGCACCAGAACTCGTCGAAGCCGAGCTGGTCCGCATAGACGACCTTTTCCGCGTCTTCGGCCAACGTGTCCACCAGCGGACGGGACGGCGGGTGCAGCGGCATCGCGAACATGCCAAGTTTCATCGGTGTCTCCTTGTATGACGGGGGGTGAATGGATCGAAGGCCAAAGGGGAGGCCAAAGGGGAGGCCAAAGGAAGGGCCAAAAGGGAAAACCGGGAAACAGGGAAACCGGGAAAGAGGGAAAAGGCGATAAGGCCGCTTTTCCCGATCGGCCGATAACCTCAGGATCACGACGCTAAGCGGCGAGCGGAGCGAAACGTCCGCCCATCCATAGCAGCGGCGAGCCGGCGTCCTCGGCCGGCTGCCCGGCGCGGATCTGCGTGATGCGGGCGATGAACAACGTGTGCGTACCGTATTCGACGCGCCGGTCCACGTCGGCGAAGACGCAGGCGCGTGCGCCGGGCAGCCAGGGCAGCGCGTCGCCGCCCCGCTCCGCGTCGTGCCAGTCGTCGGACGCGAATCGTTGGTGACGCAGATCGGTCCGCGAGAACGGCTCGATCAAGGCCTGCTGGTGTCCGGCCAGGAAGTTCACACACAGGCGGCCGGACAACAGCAGTACCGGATGCAGCCCGGCCGTCTCGTTGACCGCGACCAGGATCGACGCGGGTTCCATCGAAACCGGGATCACGGCCGAGGCTGCCATTCCATGCGGGTTGCCCAGGTGGTCGCGGCTCGTGACGATCGTCACGCTGGCGGGCACGTCGCGCATCACCTGCCGGAACGCGGCGGTCATGTCGATCGAAGAGGCGGCCGGCTGCCCGGCCAGCGTGGGGTGCGTCATGGCTTCGTCTCCGTCGTGATAAGTCGTTCTGGTACGACGTCTACTCGGCAAGTCGCGTGCCAGCGTGATTGGCGGGGCCGCGCTTAGCGGGAGGCGCGATTCCGCGACGTCTTGAGACGCTTTTGAGACAGCCGGTGAGACACCTGCGACGATCGTGAGACGCTTTGCTTGGCTTGGTGTGGCGAGGTCTGGTCAGACCCGCCGGACCGGCCAGAACGGCCAGAACGGCCAAACTCCGATCGGTCGCACCGTGATGCACCGCGCCGCACGACCGACCGCTCTCTCTTTCCCGCCCGATCAGCCTTGCAGCCGGCTCGCCGCGCTGAACACCGCCCGGATCGCCGCGGTCACGATGTTCTCGTGCAGCCCGACGCCGAACCGCGAACCGGTCACGCCGGGCCGTGCGATCTCGACGATCGCCAGCGCCTGCGCGTCGGCGCCGCCGCCCAGGCTGCGTTCCTCGTAGCCGTCGACGCGCAGCGACGGGTCCAGCGCCGCCACCGCCGCATCGATCGGCCCGTTGCCCTGGCCGCGCAGCGTGCGTGTGCCGCCGTCGTCCAGCGCCACCTCGATCTCGATGTGCTGGCCGCCATGCGCGTCGAGCAGCCGGTACGACAGCAGCCGCCGGCCCGCGATCGACGCCGACGGATCCAGGTACGTGCGCTCGAACGCCTGCCAGATCGCCTCGCTGCTCAGCTCGGTCTCGCAGGCGTCGGCCATCTTCTGGATGATCGCGCTGAACTCCACCTGCATCCGCCGCGGCATCGTGATGCCGTGGTCGCGCGCCAGCAGGAACGCGATGCCGCCCTTGCCCGACTGGCTGTTGACGCGGACGATGCCGTCATAAGTGCGGCCCAGGTCCGCCGGGTCGATCGGCAGGTACGGCACCCGCCACGGCTGGTCCGGGCGCTGTACCGCGAAGCCCTTGGCGATCGCATCCTGATGCGAGCCCGAGAACGCGGTGAACACCAGGTCGCCGACATAAGGATGGCGCGGATGGATCGGCAGCGCCGTGCACTGCTCGGCGATCCGCGCCACGCCCGCGATGTCCGACAGATCGAGCCCGGGCGCGATTCCCTGCGTGTACAGGTTCAACGCCAGCGTCACCACGTCCAGGTTGCCGCTGCGCTCGCCGTTGCCGAACAGGCATCCCTCGACGCGCTGCGCCCCGGCCAGCATCGCCTGCTCGGCGCATGCCACGCCGGTGCCGCGATCGTTGTGCGGATGCACGGACAGCACGACGTGCTCGCGCCGCGCCAGCCGCCGGTCCATCCACTCGATCTGGTCGGCGAAGACATTCGGCGTCGCGACCTCGACCGTCGTCGGCAGATTCACGATCATCGGCCGCGCCGGGCCCGCGTCCCAGGCCTCGATCGCCGCGTTGCAGACCGTCAGCGACACGTCGAGCTCGGCCATGCAGAACGTCTCCGGCGAGTACTGCAGCACCCACTCGGTCTGCGGCTGCGCATCGGCGAGCCGGCGCAGCAGCGCGACGTGATGCACGACCAGGTCGACGATCTGCGGCACCGTCATGCCGAAGACGATCTCGCGCCAGACCGGTGCGATCGCGTTGTACAGATGGACGATCACGCGCCGCGCGCCCTGCACGCTGCGCACCGTCTGCTCGATCAGGTCGTCGCGAAGCTGCGTGATCACCATCGGCGTGACATCGATCGGAATGCGCCCCGAATCGACCAGCGAGCGCGCGAAATCGAAGTCCGTCCGCGACGCCGACGGAAAGCCGATCTCGATCTCCTTGAAGCCGATCCGCACCAGCTCGTCGAACAGCCGCAGCTTGCGCTCGCGGTTCATCGGCTCGAACAGCGCCTGGTTGCCGTCTCGCAGATCGGTCGACAGCCAGATCGGCGCGCGGGTCAGCGAGCGGCTCGGCCATTGCCGGTCCGGCATCACGATCGAAGGAAAGGGCGGGTACTTGGTGTGCGGCTGCGTCAGCATGGGAACCTCCGGAAGGGAATCGACGATGAACGCCTGATTCCCCTGCGCTCGCGGCGAGCGCTACAGAGGTCGGGGCCAGGGGGAATCAGGATGGATCGTCGCGCGAACCCGCGCGCCGACCCCGACCGGTGGTCAGGCGGCGCAGCGATAGCGACAGCGGCGGCAGCGAAAAGGACGAACACATGATGTCCGCAGCATAAGGCGGCCGCGTACCGGCCCGCTGTAGGAGAATGGACAGACCCTTGCTCGATCTGGACAACCTCAGGACATACCGGCCGGACATGCGCGACGTCGATGACCACGAGCCAAAGCGCAGGCTTCGTTCTTCGGGACGAGGTCGAGCGGGGCTATCTTGTTCCGGCACCGAAGGCGCTCCTGCATCGTGGCCAGGAAGCTCCCGTCTTCAGGCGGGAGTGACGCAGGCGGAAACGACTCACACCGAACGTGACGCGCACCGTGCGCACGATGCCGCCGTGCGTGCCGTCACCGGCATGAGCGCTCAGTATCCGGCCGGGCACGCGGTCGACTGGCATCGCCATCGCCGATGCCAGTTGCTGTACGCGGCGCAGGGCGTGCTGCGCGTCGAAACCGAGGGCGGAAGCTGGCTCGTGCCGCCGACCACCGCCGTCTGGCTGCGCCAGGACGTCGCGCACCGGCTCGTCATGCATGGACGGGTCGTCGTCCAGGGAGTCTTCATCGAGGCGCGGGCCGCCGCGCCGCTGCCGCCGGCCGATTGCGTGATCCCGGTCACTCCGCTGCTGCGCGAACTGATCGCGCAGGCCGCGCGATGGTCGCCCGACGCCGCCGGTTCGCGCCGCGACGAACTGCTGGCGGCGTTGCTGCTCGAGGAGCTGGCGGCCGGCCAGGCGCTGCCCGTGCACCTGCCGTGGCCAGACGACCCTCGCATCGCCGCCGTCTGCCAGGCGCTGGCCGACGATCCCGGCGACGCGCGCGGCGCCGACGCCTGGGCCGACGCGCTGGCGATGAGCGCCAAGACCTTCCACCGGCACTTCCAGCGCAGCACCGGCATGACCTTCGGTCGCTGGCGCCAGCAGCAGCGGCTGATGTATTCGCTGCCCGCACTGCTGAACGGCGCGACGGTGCTGCAGGTCGCGCTGGACAGCGGCTACGACAGCCACAGCGCCTATGCGACCGCATTCCGCAAGTGCTTCGGCTTGCCGCCGTCGGCGTTCGTCCGGCAGGCGCGGAACGGGTAGACGCCGAACGGGTAGGCGCCGAACGGGCCTGAACCGGACCAGGACCAGAAGAGAGCAGGGGGCCCGGCGCGCCGGGCCTGTCGCGATCGCCCGGCGAACCCGGTTTCGCCCATTGCACCTCGTCCGCACCCGTTGCAATCCCCGGGGCGGCTCTCTATAGTTCATTGCAACAAGTTGCAATACAGCGGCCCGGCTCGCCGCTGCCCGCATCGAACCGACCGGTCCGCCGATGTCGCGCCGGCCCACTACGCTCTGGAGATCCTGCCCATGTCTGCCGTCGCCGCCGCCTCGTCGCGCTATCCGCATCTGTTCGCTCCGCTCGACCTGGGCTTCACGCGGCTGAAGAACCGTGCGCTGATGGGCTCGATGCACACAGGCCTCGAAGAAGCCGAGAACGGCTTCGAGCGCATGGCCGCGTTCTTCGCCGAACGCGCGCGCGGCGGCGTCGGCATGATCATCACCGGCGGTTTCGCGCCGAACGAAGAGGGGGGCACCGGCGCCAAGCTGTCCACGCCCGAGGAGGCCGACCAGCATCGGCTGATCACCGAAGCCGTCCACGCCGCCGACCCCGACGTCAAGATCTGCCTGCAGATCCTGCATTCGGGATCGCTGGTCGCCAAGCCGATCTGCGTCGCCCCGTCGGCCGTCAAGTCGCGGATCGGCCGCTTCAAGCCGAACGAACTCGACGAGGACGGCATCGAAAAGCAGATCGCCGACTTCGTCAACTGCGCGATCATGGCCAAGCGCGCCGGCTACGACGGCGTCGAGATCATCGGCTCGGCCGGCTATCTGATCAGCACCTTCCTGGTCCAGAAGACCAACCTGCGCACCGACCGCTGGGGCGGATCGTGGGAGAACCGCATGCGCTTTCCGGTCGAGATCGTTCGCCGCATGCGTGCCGCCGTCGGCCCAGAGTTCATCATGGTGTTCCGGATCGCCGCGATGGACATGCTCGAAGGCGGCCTCGCGTGGGAAGAGATCGTCTCGCTGGCCAAGGCCATCGAACGCGAAGGCGTCAATATCATCAGCACGCACTTCTGCTGGCACGAATCGCCGGTGCCGACGATCGCTACGATGGTTCCGCGCGCCGCGTTTACCCAAGTCACCGGCCGGCTGCGCAAGGAACTGCGCGTCCCGATGATCACCAGCAACCGCATCAACATGCCTGACGTCGCCGAGGCCGTGCTCGCGCGCGGCGACGCGGACATCGTCTCGATGGCGCGCCCGATGCTCGCCGACCCGGATCTGGTCAGGAAGGCCGCCGAAGGCCGCGAAGACGAGATCAACACCTGCATCGGCTGCAACCAGGCGTGTCTGGACCACACGTTCGGCGGACGCAAGCAGGTCACCTGCCTGGTCAACCCGCGCGCCTGCAACGAAACGCTGCTCCAGTATCCGAAGGTCGCCAGCGGCCGCCGCATCGCCGTCGTCGGCGCCGGCCCCGCGGGCCTCGCGTACTCGACCGTCGCCGCCGAGCGCGGCCACCGGGTCACATTGTTCGATGCCGGCGCCGAGATCGGCGGCCAGTTCAACCTCGCCAAGCGCATCCCCGGCAAGGAAGAGTTCTACGAAACGCTGCGCTACTACCGCCGGATGATCGAGCGGCTGGGCATCGACCTGCGGCTGAACACGCGCGTCGACGCCAGCATGCTTCAGGAGATGGGTTTCGACGAAGTCGTCATCGCCACCGGCATCGAACCGCGCCGCCCCGAGCTGCCCGGTATCGACCACCCGAAGGCCGTCATGTACATCGACGCGATCCTCGGCAACAAGCCGATCGGCAAGCGTGTCGCCATCATGGGCGCCGGCGGCATCGGCTTCGACGTCGCCGAACTGATCACGCACGAAGGCAAGTCCGCATCGCTGGACGTCGACATCTTCGCGCGCGAATGGGGCATCGACTTCAAGAACCACCCGCGCGGCGGCGTCACCGGCGTCGTCCCGCAGGTCGCCAAGAATGACCGCGAAGTCTTCCTGATGCAGCGCAAGACCGACCCGGTCGGCAGCACGCTGGGCCGTACCACCGGCTGGACCCACCGATTGACGCTGAACCGTCGCGGCGTCCGCATGATCAACGGCGTCGAGTACGTCGGGATCGACGACGCCGGCCTGCACACGAAGATCAACGGAGAACCGAAGCTGTTCGATGTCGACACCGTCATCATCTGCGCCGGCCAGTTGCCGCTGCGCACGCTGCACGACGAACTGCAGACGCTGGGCGTCAAGTCCACGCTGGTCGGCGGAGCCTATGAGGCGATGGAACTGGATGCCAAGCGCGCGATCGATCAGGCCAGCCGCCTGGCGGCGGTCGCTTAAGGAGAGTTCCTGGTGATCGAGGCATTGAAGCAGCGCTTCGAAGCCCATCCGAAGCGCCACCCCGGTATCGATTGGCGCGAGGTCGAGCACCGGTTGCGCGACAACGAGCCTGCCCGGCGGGCGATCGCCCGGATGGAGGACACCGGCGGCGAGCCCGACGTGATCGGCGCCGACCCGGACAGCGGCCGGTTGATCGTCTGCGACTGCTCGCCCGAGAGCCCGTGGGGGCGGCGAAGCCTCTGCTACGACCAGGTCGCCCTCGATGCCAGAAAAGAGAACAAGCCCGCCGGCAGCGCGGTCGCGATGGCGGCATCGATGGGTATCGAACTGCTCGACGAAGCGCGGTATCGGCACCTGCAGACCTTGGGCGAGTTCGACCTGAAAACGTCGAGTTGGGTCCTGACGCCCGCCGCGATCCGCAAGAAAGGCGGTGCGCTGTTCTGCGATCGCCGCTACGACCAAGTCTTCGTGTATCACAATGGCGCGGGGTCGTATTACGCGTCGCGCTCGTTCAGGGGATGGGTCGGGGTTTGATCGGTTGTCGCTGTGACCGAGCAATTCCTGGACAGTCCGAATGTCCGTCCCGGATTGCAGCAAATGGGTCGCGAACGCGTGACGTAACGAATGAACCGAGACCTGTGCCGTCAGGCCGATCGAATTCGCGGCGATCTTGATCGCTCGCTGAAGCTGCTGCGGATAGAGATGATGGCGTCGGCGGACGCCGGATCGAGGATCGATGGAAAGTCGTTCCGCCGGGAACAGCCAGAACCAGGCCCAGCTTTTCGAGGCGCCAGGGTACTTACGGGCCAGCGCAGTGGGAAGCTCGACGCCGACGGTGTCCGTTTCCGAGTCGGCAGTCCACAATGCTCGTGCGAACTTCATCTGCTGGCGGATGGCTGAGAGAAGCGATGCCGGCAACATCACGACGCGGTCCTTGTTGCCCTTGGCTTGGCGGACGATGATGACCTGCCGATCAATATCGACATCCTTGATCCGCAAACGGACGCCTTCCATCAGACGCATTCCCGTGCCGTAGAGGAGATGGCCGAGCAAATGCGTTGACGGAGTCAACTCGGCGAGCAGAGCACGTATCTGGACGGGCGATGGGACGACGGGAATCGCGCGTGTTATCCGAGGCCGAGTCAGTTGTGCGAGCCAAGGAAACCCAAGCCCGAGCACTTCGCGATACAGAAAAGCGATGGCGCACAGCGCCTGCTTGTGAGTCGACGCGGATACGTGCTTGTGATTGGTCAGATCCGACAGGAATCGCTCGACATCGGGCCGGCCCAGCTCACGTGGATGTCGCCCGCCGGCCCAGCGAATGAATTGGCGTGACCAGTACACGTAGGCTTGCTCGGTACGGAGGCTGTAATGGCGATACCAGATCTGCGCGCGCAGCGCGCCAAGCAGACCTCGAGGCCGAGCGGGAGCGCCGAGAGCCGCGGTTGCCGGAAGATTTGAAATACTGTTCATGCATACAGTTTCATTTGGCCTCGGCACAACATCAATTGGACTGTCGATATAGTGCGAACGGATAGTCTTCAGAGCCGTCGATTCGCAAACTCGCCGGATGGAGAGTTGCCGGTTTGCCGCGCGATGCCGTCCGCCCGGCTGCGGCGATTGCCGGGTAGCGAGCGGCAGGTTATCTTGCTGCGTTACATGGCGGGCGTATTTCGAATGCTCCGAAACAGGTGCTTGAATCTGAAGGGGAGTTCAGTGAGTGCAGTGATTTTCGGACGAGGCATGGCCAAGTTAGATGGCAGGCGTTAGTGGTTCTGGTCTTTCTAAATTAAGTTAGGCAACTTCATATGGCTGTTCACAAGGGTCTCTTCACTTGGAAAAAAATGATAGACCTATGGCGGAAGCAACAGGTACCACCCGTTGAAATACTGCCCTACGATATCAAGTCCGAAATGAGCTTCGCACCTTGGCGGACGAAGAAAGGACACTACGTTGGCGATTCCAATCCACAGCGCTCCACCGCCTACCACTTGGCAGTGCATCTGCGAGAGGCTTCGGAGAATCTTCTCGCTACATACAAGATTTACGCCTTCTGCGTTGAGAACCAAGTGACCTATCCTCATCTTGACGCGCTTGCCGCCGGTTTCGAAAAGGAAGGTACCGATGCCCGCGGCTGGTGGAGCCAAAACTCACGGCGTGTATTGCCAGGGGTAGGCACCTACTATGGCTTAGAACAGGAGAAATTACGACAGTGGGAAGCGATGGTCGTTGCTGCGGCGAAAGAGTGGACGCTGATCGCCGAGCAGTGGGTTCTGATAAGGGTGCCCGATCTGATGTTGGAAGGATCGCCCGAAGAGGCTGAGTGGGTTGCACATGTAAAAGAGCTACGTCAGGACGCGGAACGACGGGAATATGAACGTCTCAAAAGGAAGTTTGATGCCTAACAGGTCGCTGCAACGGACAGTTGACCCGACCGCCCGCGCACTGCCGCACGCGGCCGTCCGCGTCAACTGCCGCTGAGCTTCGGAGTTAGGTTCTTCGCGTCCAGGTTGGCGAAGTTGGGGATGTTGGCGAGCGAAGGTGCGTGATCGAATCGGGTGATGCGTTTGACGGCGGAGTCTGCTCAAATGCCGTGTATGCGAGAACGTGATTGCCTTGCGAGGGATTCGATGCAGCATGCCGAGGTTGAAGTCGGCGTAGTGATGGTGTGCGCCGTGCGATGCAATCCTGAGTGTGCGAGCGACCGAGTCTTCGTTCAGCGCGCGATCGCCCTTCGCAGCATTCATACCGCTCGGGCTTCGAAGACGCAGCAGACGCCGAGCCGGTCGGCCTTCGTCGATGGGGCTAAACCTAACTGGTCGTTGCATCGGACACTTGACCCGTCCGTGCGCCCGCTGCCGCGGTCGCACGGCCGCGTCAAGTGCCGCTGAACTCTTACGTTAGGCATCACAGAGGCGACCCTCCGAGTTCGAGAAATCGAAAGCCTCTTGTAATGCGTCTGCCATAGTGCTACTGTGATTACATCCAGTATAGGAGATCGCAATGGCTTCAAGAGTCACTAGCAAAGGCGTAGCGTCGAAGTCCTCGGCAGTTCTCTCAAACTCATCCTCAGGCAAGGCGTCGAAAACGGCGGCGGGTAGTTCATTGTCGCAGGTTGCCCCCCCAAAGGTCACCTCTGCGCGCGCCGCGAGCGCGGCGTCGGCAGTCCTTCGAAGCGGAAGGACCAGTGCCGCTTCAAAGTCGGCCGCCGGTTCCGCTCTCGCGCAGGCCAGGAAGAAATAGGCTCATCCGTTGTGGAAATGATTCAGGTCCACTCGTCGGCAATCGCGGCGGTTGGGTACGACGCGGTTAGCCGCCGGATGAAGATCACCTTCGCTCAAGGCAACACCTCCTATGACTTCTGCGGTGTACCTCGGCGAGTCTTCGATGAGTTCCTGCGGGCGGCGTCAATGGGCGGTTACTACAACGACCATATCAAGGATCGCTACCAGTGCTGATCGGCAGATCCAATTTCTGGGCCAACGACACATTCAGTGATGCCTAACCTTGCGCTGCAGCGGACGACTTGACCCGTCAGCCTGTCTGCTGCCGCAGCCAGACCGCCGCGTCAAGCGCCGCTGAGCTTCGGCGTTAGATTGGCTATCCATATGACACCGCATGTCCTTCTTGAAAAGCTAAAGGCACTACTCCAATCGATACCTCCACTGGAGGGGCGTGGGCAGTACGGCAACGAGCAATACAGTTGGCTTGGCCAAGCCAACGCTCTAATGCACGAGTGGGATGAGATCAAAAGCATTCCCTTCAAGGTGGCAGTTAACGGTTTGCTCCAAAGCATTAATCGCCCGGGCAACTTTGGGACTGTGGTCGCATTCTTTCATGACGTGATCGCGCGCTTGGAGAACTCCCTTCCGCAGGATGCAGGTCAAGCATTTGGCCCCGGCGCTGCCTACGATTTTTTTAAGGCCCTTAATGGCCTCGTTTCAACCGCCAAGGTCCAACTTTGGGTAGTAGACCCCTATCTTGACGCTGAAGTATTCGACGGATACATGCAAGCGCTTCAGCCTGGGGTGTCAGCACGCCTCCTTACTGCTAAGTACTTAAACAACGTCAGAGTTGCGGCCGAGAAGTATCAAGCTCAGTTCGGCTTGGCCGTCGAGGTGCGCAGCAGCAACGACATCCATGATCGGGTCATATTCGTGGACAATGACCAATGCTGGGTTCTTGGCGCATCTATCAAGGACGCGGCGCACAAGAAACCAACATATCTAGCTCCGGTATCTCCGGATGTTGCTGCAGAGAAGCGAAAGCTCTATGAGACGATTTGGGTGGCCGGTACGCCAATCTGACAATTCATTCAAGCCGACGCCGCTTCGCGGCGCGGCTTAATTCAGGCGTTAGAAGGCATAAAGGAATAGAGTTGCAGCCACCGACACTGGTCTGCGTGTTGTGCGGCGTCCGTTCCGCGACCGCGGTAGATCATGTCCCACCTAAGGCCTTTTTTAAAGGGACAGTGAACGCTCAACTGCGAACAGTCCCTGCCTGCCTTGAGTGCAACAACGGCGCGTCGTCCGACGACGAAGACCTCAGGTTCTACCTCAGTGGAGCCATCGGAAAGGGCATGGAGACCACCAAGCGGCTCTGGGAGGACGGGGCCCTGAAGACCATTAGGAGAAAGACGAAACTCAGGACAGCTTTCTTTGAGTCCATAAACAAAGTACCCCCCGAAGCCAGGATGGTCGGCCCAGAAGTTGGGACTCCCTTCTTGATACCAGTTGCTCTCTACCAGAGCGTTTTCGAACGCACGGTCCGAGGTCTGTTCTTTTTCCACACGGCTCGCATGCTTGCACCGAGCACACCGGCAGAAGTCACAATGCTCAGTGGCAAGCCTCTCGATTTGCTTGAAGGTGAGGGTGGTGCAGCATTGCGGGTGGAGAACGTTGGAGATGGAGCGCTCCAGTACTACTATCTCATCCCAGATCCAGCGCGAGATTTGAGCGTTTGGGTATTCGGACTTCATGGCGCGCACTGGACCCTGGTCGAGTGCGGCAGTGTTCGTGGCGACGATGCCTTCTAACTGGGCGCTGCAACTGACATTTGACTCAGTCGTCCGCGTGCTGCCGCACGCGGCCGTCTGCGTCAAATGCAGTTGAGCTAAATCGTTAGAGCACACTGCAATTACTCGGCTGTCTTAATTGGGAGAATGACATGGCTAGATGCACCGCCCCCACATACGGACATCGCACAGCGAGCGGACGCGCGAACTGTCCTGCTTGCGGCGGCAGCGGCGGCTATCGCAGTTTCGGCGGGTATTACCCTTCTTACTCATCGCCATCCCCCAGTTATCCGGTAACAAGCAGAGGGGGCGGCGGAAGCAGCTCAAGCTCATCTCGTGGCAGTGTGCGGCCACGCTGGTCGCGGGCCGGATCGTCCGTGATGTATACGCCTGCCGAGGTGAGATCACTCACGCCAGTACGGGAGAATGTCGAGAGGCGCTCATCGTTACCCGATCTCCGAGACGTTTTTCTTTGCCACGCATGGGACGACCGAAAGGAATCAGCTAAAGAGCTACATGACCTGCTTGAGTCAAAAAGCGTAACCGTTTGGTTCAGTGAAAAGGATGTCTTGCTCGGTACCAGCCTCCTCCGTGAGATCGACAAGGGACTTGCAAAATCTCGTGTAGGTATTGTTTTGGTTACGCCATCTCTTCTGAAGCGGATTTCCGCAGAAGGAATCGCTGAGAAAGAGTTGTCAGCACTACTCGCACGAGACCTGTTGGTTCCGGTTATACACAACACCACATACGAGGCATTGCGTGACGTCAGCCCTTTGCTAGGATCGCGTAGTGGCCTCAGTACAGCCGAAGAGCCTATGACGGACATCGCGGACAAGATTGCCGAATTGGTTGCCGGGTAGATCAGCCAGGTGCGCTCTAACAATTCATTCAAGCCGACGCCGCTTCGCGGCGCGGCTTAATTCAGGCGTTAGCTGTCAAATGCTACGAGATCACATTGAGCAGCATCTTCCTGGAAACTATCCGCGCCTCGCGCAGATCCGCGAGTACATCGAGGCGCTCTGCAAGCAGTTCGTCGACTCGGGGCGTGCAGACCCGAAGTTTCTGAAAGAGATCGGTTCCGGCTCGAAGCAGAAGTTCTGGGCTTGCGTGTCGGAAGCCATAGTTGCAGATCGTCTTTCTGGCTGCACATTCGGTTCGCGCGAGCGGCTCGGAGAGGGACCGGACTTCCTGGTACTTAACGGAGACCGGAAAATCTGGATTGAGGTCGTTTGCCCTCAACCCACTGGCCTTCCTGCTGATTGGTCGAATTCTCAACAGGACACGTGGGTTAGTCTCCCTCATGAGCAAATCTTGCTTCGCTGGACGAGTGCCATTCGAGCAAAGGCGGAGGCACTGCTTGGTTCCGAAGACGGAACGAAAGCTGGCTACCTGAAGTCCGGTCTTGTCCACCGCGATGATGCCTACGTCATCGCGGTGAATGGATGCATGCTCCGCAGGGGCGACGGCGATTTGCCGAGCTTGTTCGGGATTAGCCGTTTTCCGTTCGCCGCAGAGGCGGTGTTTCCGTTTGGCCCGGTCGAAGTCCGGCTGGACAGGAATTCATTCGAAGTGCTGGGTCAGGGGCATCAGGTTCGCCCAACAATTCAGAAGCCGAATCGCTCCAAGGTTCCTACGTATACCTTCTTGGACAAGAGATTCGCGCCTATCAGCGCCATTTGGGCTCTGGACGCGAATGGCGGGGCAGTGATCGGGAATTGTGATCCAATGATCGTCGTTCACAATCCGCTCGCTACGAACCCGGTGCCGGTGGGATTCCTGCC
Organism: Burkholderiaceae bacterium; assembly: GCA_047601745.1. GTDB lineage: Bacteria > Pseudomonadota > Gammaproteobacteria > Burkholderiales > Burkholderiaceae_E > JAKPAM01. Next base: position 1,606,394 of record JASGIS010000001.1, read on the forward strand.
TGCTGAAGCCGACTACGTCGCCGTGGAACGCGGCGATCACTTTGAGCTAAGTGCAATACGCGACGGAAGCGAAGTTGACAGCTAACTTTACGTTGCAGCGGACGCTTGACCCAGCCGCCCGCGCGCTACCGCACGCGGCCGTCTGCCTCAAGCGCCGCTGAACTGAGACGTTAGGTTCTTCGCGTCGAGGTTGGTGAAATCGGGGATGTTGGCGAGCGACGGTGCGTGATCGAATCGGGTGATGCGTTTGACGGCGGAGTCTGCTCAAATGCCGTGTATGCGAGAACGTGGTTGCCCAGCGAGAGGTTCGATGCAGAATGCCGCGGTTGAAGTCGGCGAAGTGTTGGTGTGCGCCGTGCGATGCAATTCTGGGTGTGCAGGCGGCCGAGCCTTCGTTCGGCGCGATCGCCCTTCGCAGCATTCGCAGGGCTCGGGCTTCGAAGACGCAGCAGACGCCGGGCCGGTCGGCCTTCGTCGATGGGGCTAAACCTAACTGGTTGTTGCATCGGACACTTGACCCGTCCGCGCGCCCGCTGCCGCGGTCACACGGCCGCCTCAAGTGCCGCTGAACTAAGGCGTTAGCCGGCACATCAGCGCGACTCAAGATCGAATGGCTCACTGCGGAGAATTTTGTCATGCACTACCTACTGATTTACGAAACGGTTCAAGATTACGTTACTCAACGTACTGCATTTCGCGAACTGCACTTGGCGCATGCTCAAGCTGCCGTTCAGCGCGGCGAGTTGGTTCTTGGTGGTGCGTCTGGCGATCCCGTGGACGGCGCAGTTATCGTTTTTTCAGCTACGTCTGCCGAAGTGCCTCAGGAATTTGCAAAAGCAGACCCTTACGTCATCAACGGCCTGGTAAAACATTGGTATGTAAAGCCGTGGCATACAGTTGTTGGGCAGCCAGCGGCAATCGCCACAAATGCCGGCTAACTATTCGTTCAAGCGGACGGCTGCGGGTCGGTTGCGGTAGAGTGTTGTTCACGGCGGCAGCCGCCGCTTAACTCAGGCGTTAAGCTCTAAAATTATGTTTCCATCGTCATTTCTACTTCTTCAGCAGGAGGGGCATCTGATCAGTTCGTGCCTTGCGACAGGATTAACCAAGTTACGGGCTGCGCATGTTCACAATAAAGGGGCATTCTATTCGGCGCTATTGAATCTGTCGGTCGGTGTCGAACGCCTTATGAAAGCCGCTATCATCATCGATTGCATGGTAAAAAATGGCCTTATGGCTCCGACGAGGAAGCAACTGAAGTTCTATGGACACGATTTACTTCAGCTATATGAATCATGCGTTCAGATATCACTGGCAGAATCGAGAAAAATTCCTAGATTTGATGAAATGGAAATTATATCTCGAAGTATATTCAATCTTTTAAACGATTTTGCAAAAGTAACTCGATATCACAATCTCGACGCGCTAAGTCTTTCGAATCCAGAAAAAGATCCGCTTCTGCAATGGAACAGAATTCTGCTTGAAATCTTGGAAACTGATGTTTCTGAGAAGGCCAAGGCCAAGATCATGAGAATTGGAATGGCGGTATCCGACGTAATATCGGATCGCACGGTTACCATCATGCAAGGCTTGGACAAACAGGCGCTCTCAACTGCACAGGCCTTGATTCTCCCAGGGCTTCATGACCCAGCTGCAAGGCATGCTGTGCTATACCTTGTCAAGGCTCTCTGCCCAGTTCGCGACCTATTGTCTGACCTCAGCCACAAAGCCTACGGCTTAGGTACATCAGTCCCACCCTTCCCTCAGATGCACGAGTTTCTTGAGTGGTTATGGGATGATCGATCGTACGTCTTGAGGAAAAAGAGATAGCCATAACGCATCCATTCTGGATGTCTACATGCAAACCTAACGTCTTTGACGCCAACGCTTGTCAGGCCCGCAAAGCCAAGCCTAACTGGTCGTTCCACCGGACGCTTGACTCGTCCGCCCATCCACTGCTGCGGCTGGCCAGCCGCGTCAAGCGCCGCTGAACTTGGACGTTAGCCATCATCAAACGAACTCAACACTCAAACAGACGTCATGGCTAGCACTTCGATCGCCTTCAGCAAACGTGTGCGACGCAATCGCATTAAGAATGCTTGGTCTCAGGCCGAACTTGGCGCAAAGCTGGGTGTAGCCCAGATGACCATCTCCAACCTGGAGAAGGGCAAGATCAAGCTAACTCGCGACAGAAAGCGAGCAATACTTACGGCACTTGGCGTCTCAATGCCCTCAGCGAATGCAGTTGATGTACCTGCTGATGAAAGCCTCTCCGATGGGCCTTCAGCTTTTGGTGCTTGGCTTAGCCGCGTCCGCCTGGAGAAAAAGCTTTCGGTGGGTGAACTCTCTGAGCGAGCGGGAGTGTCTAGACCCGCCATCTACAACATCGAAGCTGGTCGCATAACCAACCCAAGAGAAGAAACGGTCGGGAGACTCGAAAAGGCGCTGCGAGAGAAAGTTCCTTCGGACACTAGAGAAGAAGTCCGCGACGAAGCGACGATAGAGGGAGTCGGCGAGTTCTTCGAATTCGATCCCCTGAACAAGGACGACTGGCCCACTGTAGCAGGCATCTATGTCCTCTATGACATCTCTGAGCGGCCCATCTATGTCGGCCAAGGCTCAAGCATCAAGAGCCGCATCAAGGACCGTGAAGAGAAATTCTGGTTCAAGTCCCCCATCGTTACGACGGCCGCGTACATCAAAGTTGAAGACGAGGCTTTGCGACGAAAGATCGAGACCATCCTTATTCGTTTCTTAAAGAAGAACGCCGTCATCAACAAGCAACACGTCGGCCGTTGATGGCTAACATGGCGTTGCATCGGACACTGGACCCGGCCAACGTCTTGCTGTCGCAAGACGCCGTCCGCGTCAAGTGCCGCTGAACTTCGGAGTTATGCCGTCAAAGCAAGTGTTGCGTGTTGCGCAACATGATACAATCGGGACATGATCAAGAGCATCCGCCACAAGGGGCTCAAACGGTTCTACGAGACCGGCAGGATCTCGGGGATTCAGGCTAGCCACGCTCGGCGCCTCAGGTTGCAGTTGGCGGCGCTGGATTCGGCACGGACTATCGAGGACATGGATATTCCTGGGTTTCGGTTGCATCCACTGAAGGGTGGCCTCAAGGGGCGATGGTCCATCTTCGTCAACGGTAACTGGCGTCTGACGTTCGAGTTCGTTCAAGGCGATGCCTACCTTCTGGACTACGAGGACTACCACTGATGGCACAACACAATCCTCCGCACCCCGGGGAGTTCATCACCGAGATCTATCTTGAGCCTAATGGGCTCAGCGGGCGGGAGTTGGCCGAGACGCTTGGGGTGGCGCCTTCAACGCTGAGTCGAGTTCTGAGAGGCTCCAGTCGAGTGACGCCGGAGATGGCGCTGAGGCTTTCGAAAGCACTGGGCAGGTCGCCGGAGAGTTGGCTCGCCATGCAGGACGCGCATGATCTTTGGCAGGCGCGCAAGTCCATCGATCTCAGAGACGTGGTGAAACTGAAGCTCGCCGCAGTATGAATTTTGCGAGAGCCGTCGGCATAATAAGTCGGTGGAACGGACGTTTGACCCAGCCACCGACTTGCCGCCGCAAGCCGGCGTCCGCGTCAAACGCCGCTCACCTTCAGAGTTCGCCAATAGCAGGTAGACTCTCGCATATGCACCAGCGGTCGATCGGGTACAGACGCTCCACTTCAAAATGGTCGCTTAGACCATCTTTAGATGGAGAGAAGCAGGTTCGACTCCTGCCTGGTGCGCCACGATGAAGCACACATTGGCTCGAAAAGCTTTTAAGCAGCAATTGGGGCAGGCCAACCACTTTCTTGTCACAACACTGGTGGCACTAGATTGCCTGGATAAGAATCCACGGTACGAAGCCGCGAGCCTACACGCCGCTTGGTCTCCCAAGAGCGTGCCGAACTCAATCCAGCGATCTCGGGTTTTCATCCTGCATTCGTTTCTTGGCTCCGCGGTCGATGCGCTCGACGTATACTTTTCTCTGCTCAATCGCAAGCCCGATTTTATTCAGGACATGGGTTTCCAACAAGCTCTTCAAGCTTGCAAGCGGTCGATTCACAAGAAAGCCTCGACATTCGCCAATTGGGTTCCCGGGATTAAGGTCGAAGCGGCTCTCGTAGAAGTACTGATAACTTGGCGCAATAACGTGATGCACGAACTAGCCGATAACATCGTGTCGGACGGCTCAAAGGACGCACTGAATGCATGCGCACATCAAATTGCGAATTCGTATCGCAATTTGAATCCAGAGAACCTCGTACAGAAGGCAGAGACTGGTGCCGACCTGACGTTTAAGGAGACTGCTTCACTTATCAATGCTGCGCATAACTTTGTTGAAGCAATTGACTGCCACATTCTGGCGAAACTGGACAGACCGAATTTCTATATCAACTTTCTGCGAGATTGGCTTGCGCAAAACCTCGGTAACCAAGGGTTCCGAACGCGCCTCTTTGATACGAAAGCGGAACGCTGGGACAGTTTCATTTCCAACTGGGCAAGCAACACACTTCATGCTTCTCCATTGAGCAAAGCCGATCTCGATGCAATTCGGAAGCTGGTTCCCTCCTTGAAGTCGGCTGTTGGCTAACAATTCGTCCAAGCCGACGCCGCTTCGCGGCGCGGCTTAACTCAGTCTACAAGGGCTTCCCCACGCCCAGCAAGCGTGACGGCACCTGTCTTTGTGCGGACGTCATTCTGTTCCCAAGCTGAATTCTTCAACGGGACGACGACACCTAGAGCGTGGAGCGCAGGAATGGACGGCCAGACTACAAACGGTCATTCTTGCAGCACGACAATCCCGAAGGATCGGGCTGCGGACCCTGATGAAAAACGCGCGCGAGCAACCCATTCGTTAGTCAGGTCTGCAGCGAGCAAGCCGCAGGGGCATCTCGAGTTGAACGGTCACGGCTCGCGCAGGTCCAAGCCTTTGCTCATCAACGATGGTTCGTCATGCCGGGTGAGATCTGTTCGACGGTGGCGCTCGTTCCCGATGAGGAGTCGGAGTCCGCGGCTCTGGCAGAAGGTTGGTCATGCCCAGGCACTCCAATCAGCTCAGCAGCCTGAACGACTCGCCCTTGCTCAGCACGGCCCAGGCCATGCGGGCGTTCTTCGCCGCGATCGCCACGACAGCCTTCCAGTCACCTCTGCGTTTCTCGAGCTCGACGGCCCAGCGGCTGAGCCGATCAGTCTTGTGGTGGGCCGCCGCCAGGACGGCCCTGGCGCCCATGACCAGCAAGCTCCTGACGTAGCCATCCCCCACCTTGGTAATGCGTCCCGGACGCGCCTTGCCGCCGGAGCTGTACTGGCTGGGAACAAGCCCGAGCCAGGCGGCAAACTGGCGTCTGCACCTGAAGTCGTGGCCGCAGCCGATCATCGCCACGAAGGCGATTGATCGTGGCTGTGCGCGACTGCACCAGGCCCTGGCGCACGCGGTGGATGCTGAGCACCTGCTGCTGCTCGAGGCTCTTGATCGGCACGAAGCGCATGTGGGCCCTTTGCATCGCTTCGCAGATCGCCGCCGCATCGGCAGCGTCGTTCTTCGAGCGCCGGCCGGTCGTCCGGAAAGGGGTGACGAACTTCGGCGCGATCAGCTGCACCGTGTGACCCAAGCCCATGAAGATCCTGGCCCAGTGGTGTGCGCCGGAGCAGGCTTCCATCGCGACGGTGCACGGCGGCGGGTTGGCGATCAGTTCGACCAGTTGGTCGCCACGCACGACTGGCCGTACCAACTCAGCCTTGCCGGCCTCGTTGACGCTGTGCACGGCGAACACGTTCTTGGCCAGGTCGATGCCAACGTAGACGATGCTCATGGACTTCCCCTTCCGAATGAACGTTGATGAGAGTTCGCACTTCCCGTCATGGCACTTCGATGCCGGTTGCCGCTCTGCGGCTAGCTCGGGACTGGGAAGTCCCTTTCATTCGTTAGGCCGCATCAGCCATCACCCTGCACGATCGTTGCGCTTGGGATGCAAGGCTCTCACACTGGCGTGTTTTCCCACCAAGCTTGCGCCATCGCTCACCTTGACAGCTTGGCATGGGCGTTCGAGCAGAACATTGCTACGCGACGTCGGGAAGGCATTTTCCCGCGCACAGTTGGCGTATGCCGAGCAGAATGTGCCGCTTCATTTCCGCACATGTAGCCTGAAACCGAATGCGTCGGCAGCACCGAGTTCCGGTCGGAGTGTCTGGCCGGGAAACTCGTAGTCCCCGCCGTTCAAAGAGCGGTAGGGGATCGGCTCTGTGGTTTCCAAAGACCGCATCCGGTCACGCAATGCGCTGCTGGCAGCTTCGAACCCTGGCGCGTCCATCCTATCCGTTTCCCAGGTGACGAAAGGCGGTAGCACGTCGAACCCCGGATAGTAGAGGATGCCGTGATTGATTGGGAATAGAACGTCATCTATAGGTCCGCAGATTCCTCGTGAAGAATAGTTCTCCTGCCTGCCGCCCACTGAAACTACAAGCATGGCGCGTTTGCCAGCAAACACTCCTTCGCCATATCTATCCCCCCCACGGCGCTCATTGGACACACCAACACCGTATGCAAAACCCGCGGAATAGACGCGCTCAACCCAACCCTTGAGAATCGCTGGCATCGAGTACCACCAGAGGGGAAACTGAAGGATCACCGCATCAGCCCATAAGAGCTTTGCCTGCTCCGCCTTCACATCATCGGTGAGCGTCCCGGTAAGAAAGGCGGAGCCTGAAGCGTAGGCGACCCGCATGCGTTCATCCGGCGCAAGCGTTGGGAAGTCCGAGCGATCAATGTTTGATTTCCAACCCATCGCATAGAGGTCTGAAACATTTACTTCATGACCCAAAGCCATAAGTTCGTGCGTCGCAACATCGCGCAGTGACGCGGTAAGCGATTGCGGTTCGGGGTGAGCGAAGACAAGGAAGACTTTCACATGCGATCCTATCGTTCTGGCATTTGAATCATCCTACGTGCAACTCATCCACGGCGATTGACCTCAAGCAAGGTTTCATTGCCCATCCTCTACACTTCCTCGATGACCCACTTGACAACTTACGCACGGATGAACCGATCGCACGCACAGCCGAGCGTGCGACCTAACCCGTCTACAGGGACTTCCCGGTAAGTCAACGATTTCGGTGCTGGCTGTTTTCGATATTCACCTTTTCTGTTTTCCATCAAGACATGGGCTCGGACTCGATGCAGCGCCACAGAGAACAGACTGCACATCTACAGGCGGCCTTGTTGCACTCGTGGTCGGTGCGGGCCCAGATACCAACCGCTCAGCAGGGCTCCATTCACTCGCCGCCGTCGCCGCCATTGGCTCGGCACAGGGTTAGTCGAGCTTGCCTGCTGCCGGTCTGACCTGTGTGATGCATCTTCGAGCGCATGTCTACGGGAAGAACTTGTATGTTGGCGTGGGCGTTTCAGACCGAGGCGGTGCCGCGTACTGCCGGCACGTCGCCAGGCTTGACCGAGACGTAGTTCGGGTCGAACGCCCGCCCCTTGGCCAGCAGCGCCCAGGCGATGCGCGCGTTCTTGTTGGCCAGCGCCACCACCGCCTTCTGCCAGCCCACGCGGGCCAGCAGTTGCACCAGCCATTGCGAGATCTTGTCCGTGCGTTTGTGCGCCGTCATGACGGCCGACTTCGCGCCCTGGATCAGCAGCGTGCGTAGATAGTCGTCGCCGCGCTTGGTGATGCGCCCGAGCACCGTCTTGCCGCCACTGGAGTTCTGCCGGGGCACCAGGCCCAGCCACGAGCCGAACTGCGCTCCGCTCTTGAACTGCTTGAAGTCACCCACCGTGGCGACCAGCGCCGAGGCGGTCACGGGGCCGATGCCGCTGAGCTGGGCGGCCATCCTGGCTTGCTCGTCGCTGCGCACGTGGGCCGTGATGCGCTCGTCGCAACTGGCCATGTGGCACTCACTCCAGCTCGATCCAGTGCAGCCGGGCTTCCTGCAGCGCCAGGCGTGCGATACCCGGCAACTCGTTGCTCGCGTCTTCCAGCACGTCGGCCAGACCCTGGCGCAGCGCCCCGGGGCTTTGCGCGAAGACGATGCCGAACTCGGTGAGCAGGCCGCGGATGCGGTTGATGCAGGCGGTGCGGTCTTCCTTGTAGCCTTCGCGCAGCCGGTGGATGGCCAGCAGCGCCTGCTGGGCAGGCGTCTTCATCGGGATGAAGCGCATGTGCGGCCGGCCGGCGGCCTCGCAGATGGCGGCAGCATCATTGGCATCGTTCTTGCCACCCTTGCCGGCCATGCGGTAGGGCGTGACGAAGTGGCCGGCGACCAGGCGCGCATCCAGGCCATAGCCGCGCAGCTTGCGCGCCCAGTGATGCGCGCCACCGCAAGCCTCCATCGCGACCACGCAGCCGGCGGGCAGTTGCACGCACCAGGCGGCGAACTTGTCAGCGGGCAGCGCCTTTGCGACGACCAGGCGGCCGGCCGCATTGACCGCATGGATCTGGATGACGCGCTTGGCCAGATCGACTCCAACTCGGGTAATCTCGTTCATGGGCTTCCCCTTTCGCATGGCTGCAGATTGACGATTCGCACCATCAATCTTGGCGCCTCGGCGCCTTGGTCAGAAGGTGGGAAGTCCCTTCGTATTCGCTCGAGCCGACCCGCTGCGGCATGCGGGCTTGCCCGCGTGACGCATGATGAACAGAGGCGGCGCGCGGACAAGCCCGCATGCCGCAGCGGTCGTCTCAGCTCCAACGTTATACCTCTTGATGAACGCGTCGAATGGCACCCGCAGTTGTCCGTGATGGCAGGTTCCGCCTGTTATTCTTTTCACGGGAGGAACCGAGGATGCACGTGCATCTCTCGCCTCCGGATGGAGAGGCGAAGTTCTGGCTGACGCCCTCGGTGGAACTGGCAACCTCTACGGGCCTATCTGCGCGACAATTGCGAGAAGCGCAACCCGTTGTCGAACGGCATCTGGTGGAGATCGAGAATGCCTGGAGCCGCCGCTTCGGTAGCTGAAGTCACGAATATTTCCAAGCACGGGCTCTGGCTCTTGCTGGGAGATGAGGAGTTGCTTCTTCCGTTCGAGCACTTTCCGTGGTTCAAGAAGGCGACGGTCGAGCAGATCCTGCAGGCCGAGCGGCCCACGGCGAACCATCTGTACTGGTCTTTGCTCGATGTGGATGTGTCTGTCGAGTCGATTCGCGATCCGTCGGCCTTTCCACTTGTGGCGCGCGGCGAGGTATAACTGGTCGTTGCATCGGACGCTTGACCCATCCTTGCGCTTGCTGCCGCGGTCACACGGTCGCGTCAAGTGCCGCTGAACTAATTAGTTAGGCCTACCACATGTTCACTCGCGCTGAGCTTGAAGCGATAGAGCAAGATCGCCTGACTCACGGGCCAGTGGTCGGTGGCCACCCGGATCTCTATTCAGTGGTCGGTGGCTACCCAGGTCTCTATTTCACGGCCTACCCCCAGCATGCTTTCCGCACTCCCTCCTCCGAGGAGTACATTCGGGTCACGCGCGCCCTACGACTGGCTGCAGACAATGGCATCAAGTTCTGGTGTTCAGCCGAGTGGGCTGCTGGTTGGAGCGGCAGGGAGAGTTACTTCGCTCCTTATCTGCATGGCGCGCAGTTTGAGCCAATATCTGAGGACGAGTTCAATAGAATTGTTCAGGAGAGTTCAAGTGAGCTGATTGCGCCGCTATCTCTCTCCCTTCATGCGCCCAATGGGTTCGTCGGGGCAATTCTCATGTACTCAATAAAGAGCGACTTCATTGTTTCTCTAGTCGCGGAGTATGACGATGAATTCATTCACCACTTCTGGGAAAGTACGGCCTAACAATTCATTCAAACCGACGTTGCTTCGCAACGCGACTTGATTCAGGCGTTAGGCAACATGACCATCGAGCTTTTGCCCTCCGCGATGATGGGTCACTGGACTCACTGCGACCCGAAGGTCTGCGAGTTTCAGCACGGCGCAACAATGATCTATGTGGACTACAGCGACGACAAGCCAATGGGATCTAGATTGTCAGTCGCTCAGACAACTATCCAGCTGGCGTTCAACGAAATGGATAGCGTGCTCGAATTTGCGCATCTAATTTCTGAACATCAAAGCCCCGAGTTTTGGCAAAACGCAAGCCGAATCAATCTAAGGCAACATCCACTCATCGTTTTCGCTATTCGCTATCCTATAGACAGCGACGCGCCGATCTACGAAATTTCTTGGAATCCACTCTTTAAGCCGGAGTCTGGTATTGCGCTGTCCGATGAGGGGGTGGACGAGCAAGTACACATTGGTAAGCTCCCAGATGATGGGGGGAGCATTTTCGTCAAACGCCTGGGGGCACATCGGTATGTGCAGGTTGCCTGACATTGCGTTGCAGCGGACGCTCGACCCGGCCAGCCGCCAGCCGCCAGCCGCCAGCCGCCAACCGCCAACCGCCAACCGCCAACCGCCAACCGCCAACCGCCAACCGCCTGCGGCAGCAGGCATCCGTCCGCATCAAGCGCCGCTGAATTTTATCGTTAGGCCTATAAGAATGAGCGCACTTTCCGCAATAGAGGTGCAGGACCTGCTGAACCGAAATCTCCCGACTGTGGATCACCGCGGAGAGGTGATTGAGAGCATTGGAGCCTCATCACTTCGAATCCGCCTACCGTTGAGACCGGAGTATCTCAGCCGCGATCTCCCTGCCGGCTCGAATCAAGTGGTTATGTCTGGGCCGGTGATGATGGGTTTCTCGGACACCGCACTTTACGCCTGCATTCACGCTTTCTATGGAAACGAGATATTCGCCGCGATCGTCTCTTTCAATGTCGCTTTCTTCAGAATCGCGGGTGCAGATGACCTTGTCGCAGAGGCGAAGCTACTACGCAAAGGAAAAAGGCTTGCTTTCGCCGAGGCTCATCTCTACTCCGGTGCTTCGACAGAGCCCTGCGCACAGATCACGGCCACCTATGCCATCAGACCCGTGGTTCGCGCACAAGCCTAACAAGTCGCTGCAATAGATACTTGACCCGTCCGTGCGCCCGCTGCCACGGTCGCACGGCCGCCTCCAGTACCGCTGAACTAAATCGTTAGGCATCAAGAAGGAACCGCAATGCGCATTCGTCTGTCCGCTGTCATCCTTGCTGTGGCTGCATCGTTGCCGGCAATCACTTGGGCGTCATTCAAGCCGATTCGAGTGCTGGCACCTGAGTTGGTCGGGCTGACATGCCTTGACACCGGCATATGCATTGACGATATGGCCAAGCTACCAGAGGCGATTGCACTGAGGACTGAGGCCGTGACTTTCGTGTCATCCCGAATTGAGCGAATCGGCAGCATCCCGAAGTTCGTGTTTTGCTCGCAGTCGGTCTGTGCAAACAGCTTCGGGTTCACGAACCAGGGGGCGTATCATGTCGGCACCCGCGGTATTGTAATCGGTCCAAAAGGGTGGAAGTCATTCTTCGTAAGGCATGAACTGATTCATCATGTGCAGATGGAGAACATTGGCAGTCTGCACGCCTTGCTGTTCACACCGACCTGGTTCATCGAGGGTATGGCGTACTCGCTCAGCGAAGATCCGCGAAGACCTCTTCCCGAACCACTTGAGAGCTGGCGCAGGCAATTTGAAGACTGGTATCCGGCAATCAAGGAACAAGATCTCTGGGCCGTCGCGCGCGCACTTTGATGCCTAACGGGCCGTTGTGTCGGACACTTGGTGCGTCCGCGCGTCTGCTGTCGTGGTTGCGGTCGCACGGCCGCGTCACGTGCCGCTGACTTTATCGTTAGGCAGCAAAGACCTACTCACGCCATCTAAGAGGCACGCACATGCCAACCATCTATGAGAAGCGCACCTACTCTGTAGTCGTCGGCAAAATGTCCGAGGTCATTCGTCTCTACCAGGCTCTCGGATGGCCTGCCTTGGAAGCCGGCGGGTTCTCGAAGAACCTGGTCGGCTATTTCACGTCCGACAGTGGCGAGCTTCATCAGCTAGTCCATTTGTGGCGATTTGAAAGTGACGAGGGTCGTCGAGATTTTTGGAAGCGACTCTCTGATGACAAAGACTTTGCGACGTTCGCAACCCAACTGCGCCCGCTACTTCGAACTCAAGCCAATCAGTTGCTCGTTGCTGCTCCCTGGGGGCCGCGTCCATAGGTTGACGGCCCAACCGGCCTCCTACCCCGTGCACGAGTTGCTGCCTACTCCTGCGTTCCACACCCATGCGCTACGGCTGGCTGCGTCAGTTAGACGGCCAGATGTCAGAAGTAGACAGGGATGAAGTATATTGCTAGTTTGCAATATATGAGAGCAACGCTTATCGCTCGAACAAAGGACGTCCGAGATGACGCAACGATCGTAGAGATCGTTGTTTGAGAGGAGCCCGAACCGCTGATCCCGTGTACGCACTTCTTCAAGTATCGGTTGTTCTACGGAAGCCACGGCGATGAGAGGGGGGCGCTACGACAACGAACGCGGAAAGAGGGATCACCGACATCTGGACGGGGACGGGTCAGCGTACGTTTTCGTGACGATTGACAGTCTTCTCGAAGACTTCGGTCGAGACATTGAAGGGTGGGATGGCAATGAAGGCGGTGATTGAAGTGTCGACGCGAGGCTCAGCGATTCGCGCCGCAAGGAGCCAGCTCGCATCGTCCACTCGAGGGCGAGAGCCTGACTTCTACCTCAGCTTCGAATCGGCACGATCTTTATTCATCGAGCTTACCCCTGCTCGGGTGGAGCTAGTAGATACGCTGCGCAAGGTTGGCCCTTGCAGCGTCTACGCTTTGGCGAAGAGCGCAGAGCGGAATTACTCGGACGTTCATGCGGACGTCGGGCGTCTGGAGCAACTTGGGCTGATCGAACGAACTGACTCGGACTCAGTATTCGTACCATACGAAGCAGTGGAGATTCGTGTGCCTCTGGCCCGAGGGGCGTGAGTAGTCTAACTGGTCACTGCAACGGACAGGATGCTTCCTACGGTTTAGTGGACACCCTGAACAAACAACTCAGAGGTGTTCAGGATGGGGAAGCCAGGTCCGAGAACGGTGTACCGATACAGCGATGAATTCAAGGCAACAGCGGTTCGACTGAGCGCGCTGCCGGGGGTTCTGGTGAGTGACGTAGCTGAGTCGCTTTGCATTCACCCCTTCATGCTTTCAAAATGGCGAAAACAGGCACGTGAGGGTGCGATCGTGACCAAGGGTGTGAAGGTTGACACAGAGGTGGCCGCGGAGCTCAAGGAGCTGCGCAAGCTCAAGAAGGACTACGAGCGCCTGAAGCTGGAGCATGAGCTCCTAAAAAAAGCCATCGCGTTCACTTCCGCTCGAAAGGGGACGCGTTTGCCTTCATCGAGCACTGCCAAGGATCGCTCGCGGTAAGGGCGATGTGCAAGATGCTGGGCGTCAGCTCTGCAGGTTATTACGCTTGGCGAAGCCGAGCCGAGAGCAGGAGGTCGATCGAGGACACGGGCCTTCTGAATAAGATCAGAAGGATTCATCAGGATAGCCGGGAAACCTACGGTAGTCCGAGAGTGCATGCGGTACTGAAATCGACGGGTGAGCCTGTGGGCAAGCGTCGCGTCGAGAGACTGATGCGCGAGCACGGCGTTCGTGCTTGCTCGGCCAAGCTATATCGTCGGCTGCCCGGGCTGACTCAGTTCTTTGATCGCGTTCAGAGCAAAGCGCATCAGATGGAGGTGAAGCGGCCCGATCAACTATGGGTCGGTGATGTCACCTACCTGAAAGTGCGGGATCAGTGGCGGTACCTGGCTACCGTCATGGATCGGCATTCCCGCCGCCTGCTCGGCTGGGCCATAGGTGCCGAGAAGACCGCGACGTTGACCCGTCGCGCGCTGCGATCAGCATTGCGTACTCGAAGACCGACATCAGGGACGATCTTTCACAGCGACCGTGGCGTCGAGTTTCTGGCTTCTGATTTCAAGCAGAGTTTGAAGCGAGCAGGACTCGACCAGTCCGTCAATTGTCCTAGCTTGGACTCGATCTGACGGACATGCCACTTATTCGGCCATTGATTCCGACTCGGGTGTCGGCTGGAGCCGGTCCAACTGCTTATCGTAAGCCAGGCCCGCGCTGTCGAGAAATGTCTGCATCGGCGTCTTGCCGTAACAGTACTTGCCCGAGTGCGTTCGCTCGCAGTTGTATGCCTGCATCCAGGCGTCCGTGTCGGCCTGCAACTCCTCGAGCGAGCGATACAGCTTTCGCCGGAATGCGCTGGCGTAAAACTCATTCTGAATCGTCTGGTGGAACCGCTCACAGATGCCATTGGTCTGTGGACTCTTGGTCCTGGTACGCGTGTGCTCGATGTTCTCCAGATCCAGGTACAAAGCATACTCGTGCGACTCTCTGTTGCCGCAGTACTCACTGCCCCGATCGGTCAAGATCCTGAGCAGCGGCACGCCGTGCTCCTCGAAGAACGGCAACACCCGGTCGTTGAGCATGTCGGCCGCGGTGATCGCGTGCTTGCGATCGTAGAGCTTGACCATCGCCAGCTTGCTGTACGTATCGATGAACGTCTGCTGGTAGATGCGCCCCACGCCCTTCAGGTTGCCCACGTAGTAGGTATCCTGTGAGCCCAGATAGCCGGGATGCTCGGTCTCGATCTCCCCATGCGCCTCCTTCTCTTCACGCGCCTTCTCCAGTGCTCGGACCTGGTCTTCGGTCAGGATGATCCCGTCCTGGGCCACCTTCGTGGACAACGCCCTGAGTCGCTGCTGGAACGTCTGCAGGTCATGCCGCAACCAGATCGTGCGCACGCCTGCCGGCGACACCGAGATCCCGCGCTTTTTCAGCTCGTTGGATACCCGCACCTGGCCGTACGCCGGTTGCTCCAGAGCGAAAGCCCTCACCGCCTGCTCGATCGCCGGATCCGCGCGGTTCTTCAGGTTCGGCTTCTTGCGCGAGATCTCCGCCAGTGCCGTCTCGCCTCCTGTCTCGTACAGCTCCTTGAACCGATAAAAACTATCTCGGCTGAAGCCCAGCACCTTGCATGCTTCGGACACGCTGCCCAGCGTCTGCGCCAGCTTCAGCAATCCGAGCTTGTTTTTGATGATCTTCTGTTCCTGAGTCATCTGACTTCTCCTTGTCGCCTCTTCGGGCGAGGATATGTCAGATCAAGTCGTAGCTTTCACACGTCAATCGCCCGCGCCGAATGACAGACAACGCACACATGGAGTCATGGAACAAGACCATGAAATCGGACATGTACCACCGCCACCAGTTCAGCTCCGACCATGAGCTTCACCGTGCTGTTCGAGACTACGTCCAGTTCTACAATCATCGCAGGCTGCATTCCTCACTTGGCTACCAATCTCCCGTAGAATTCGAGCGGCAGTTCGCATGACTATCGGGTGTCCACTTTTCCGTGGGAACTCTCCCTGTCCGAACGCCCATTGCCACGGGCGACCAGCCGCGTCAAGCACCACTGAGCTACGGAGTTAAGCTTCATGACGAGCATTCCCGATCTCACAGAGAACCTGAGCGCAATCTTGGCGTTCGAGCTTGCTCGCGGTAATACAGTCATCCGGGTCGATCGTCCTGCTGGCTCCCGTTGCCCGCTAGCCGTCATCTTGGCTCAGCCGCTCGATATCGCTGGCTTCAAGGCCAATCATGTCCTTTCCACTGGTGTGGATACTTGGGAAAACCGAGATTCGCACTACCCGCTGGAGGCCGGCTACATTTGCGAGCGCACCCGGCACGTACTTGCGGGACCACTCGGATGACCTCTAACAATTCTCTCAAGCTGGCACGATAGTTCCTACGGTTTAGTGAGACCGCGGCGCACCGCGTTCGGGTTCTGCCCGTTGCTCACCGCCACCAACGACACGCACGGTTGCATGCACAGCGCGATCAACCGTCCCTTAGCATTCTCCTCGTACGGACGCTTGCCATCACGACATATTCCGATTACCAACCCTTCGATCCTGTACTCGGACTCCGCGCTCATCGCTGCGTCAGCTATGTTGGTTCAGACGCATCCTCGGTCTTTCGCCAACTAGGCGCAAGGCGGGTACTGGGATGGCGCTTACCCCGATGTCAGCGCCCGAGCGCCTTCTTCGTCGGGCAGTTGAGTTGACGAATGCTCGGCCGACGCGTTTGCCCAGCTTGACGTAGAGCCGCACAGATCGAAGCCGATCCTCGTATGAATACATGAACTACCTCCTCCAGGTAGTCAAGTTTGCGTTCGCACCTCCACGGAGGACTATTGGCATGCCACTGACATCCACCGGATGAGCGATCGTCTTGGGGGGGGGCGTGTCCACGATCACCCGTTCGCATTTATTGGGGTGTACAGCCTTGCTCTGCACGGCCGCGTCGATCGTGGCCTTGAGCAACGTCTCGACGCCGGCTTCGCCAAGTACGCCGAGCAGCAACCGACTTCGACCAGATCAAGTTCCAGAGAGAGCTTGTAACTGGGTCTTCCCACAAATTGATGATGACACGAAGCTGGCAAAGAGTGAAAGTACTTTCCGAACGTCCAATTGAAAGTTGGGAAGTTGTTTCCAGTTATCTCTGGAGAAGGCCAATGAGTAATCCGGATACCCCTGACACTTCCTTGATCGTCCAGTGGATCTTCGGTACTGCTGTTGTCTTGCTCTATGCTTGGGATCGCTTTCGTTCGCCCGCCCCGCCGCGAGCTATGACGACATTTTGGCGGTACTGGTCAGCTGCATGCGGTTATATCAGTGCGATGATGGGCCTTTTCGTCTTTCTGGGTGGGGGGATAATATCTTTTGATCTCAGGATTTTATCCCCACTAATCGGTAACATCCCGAAGGCAGTCTCGGCGCCGCCTGGTCCATTGCTCTCGGCTCTCGTTTTGACGGCACTATTGCCGAATCTGCCGTTGCTCGCTCGAATCGACGAAGCCATAAAAAATTGGTTCTGGAACGTCGGGAACATACCAATCGAGGTGCGGATGCTTGGCGCGCAACTAAGTTCTACGCCGTTTCATCATGTTGCAATTTCCAAAGAAAATGAGAACGGATCATCAGCGTTCAGAGCATATGGCGTCGATTTGCGCTGGTTTGATGAAAGCGATAGTTCGTTAAAATTCAAATGGGCGCAATGCGTTGCGTTGTTTGGTCAGCTCGAACAATGGGAGAACCGACGCGGCTACGCAAATTATTTGGAACAGAACAGATCGAGACTTGCAGAATTGAGAAGCCATTTGAATTCCCTTTCTCAATGGTTGAACGAAAAAACACTATCTGAATTGGATGGAGTGAATGGTTTTGAGACTGTTCTTCATCTTCGAAAGCATGTGAGCAAGGACATCGAATTGCTCTGGCAGAGCCTGTGTGGTTTTGCTGCTGGCGGAGTGCTAAGCGAGACCTGGAGCGAGACGCAGCGGTACGCAGAGCTTCGTAAAATTGGCTTCAACTTCTCACAAAACCAAAGGAGCCCATTGAGCTCCCATGACATCGTTCTGGTGATCGGTTTTGTGTTCTTGGTCATGCTATTCGTTCCGTTGGCGATGCGTCGATTTTTTTATCCTGAACAACTTCCTTTGAATTTGCGCGTCCTCATCCTGGTGCCCATCGTGTATGCGATAGGAGTTGTTCTGGCTATTTATCCAAAATCTATCTGGAGTTATGCGCGAAGAATTGGCAAAGGGCCTCGCCCTGTTGCCGCATATGCGTTGTCTGGTGCAGTAGCAACCGGTGCCGCGTTTGTTGTAAGCGTTTTATTTCGTTTCGCGTTCGACTCGCCGGGAAATATTTTTCAGGCACTTTCAGTTCCCAGTGCTTTCGCCAAGGCCTGGGCCACCACTGTCGAGCGTTGGCCTTGGCTTCTGATGACGTTCTTCACAACAGTAGCCATCGCTTGGGCAGCGGACGACTTCAATGGCCTGGAGAGCGATGCGCCGAGGTGGGCTCGGTGGGTTGAGGCAGGTTCACTTGCGTTGGTATTTGGTAGCGCTCAATGGCTCGTGGGGCACTTGCTAATCTCGAATGCGTCGCCATCAAGCCTAATGGATTGGAATGCGGCCTTGCCGCGTATGATGGCAGCATCCGTCGTGATTGGGGCTTGCATCGGATTCTTGATTCCTTCGCTCTACCGTGAAAGAACTTCGAAAAACAGAACGGCCGCTTTCGATCCACAATTAGTTTGATCTACACTATCTGAAATCATCCCTCGGTCGCTCGCAGATTCGGATAACCAGAATGCATGCGCAGCGATAAAATTCACGGATGGCTCAGCTATTTCGATATCAGCCGCCACTATGTGAGCTCCCGGAGATCACACGTATTCAAGGGATGGCATTTCGAATGGGATAGTGTACGTCAAGGGTGATCTGACCCCCGAAACCTGGACGAGTTCGAGGATTCAAAGTGACCAGGTACACGGAGAAACAGAAGCTTGCTGCCGTCACGGCCTATGGGAAGGGCGCCGGCGCCCAACCCGCAAGACATCGAGGACGCGCAAGCCTTGATATGTCGGGTGGCTGCCATCGAGATCGACTGCTGTCCGAACTGCCGCTCCGGACGCGGGTAACTCGTGCACGAATTGCTAGCCGATCGCACGGCACTGGCGACGATCTCGCCGGCCGGGTATCACAGCAAATCCCTTGATCGTCTCGATAGCATCCTCGCGGCAAACCATGGTGCTCGTGGTGCGAGGGGCCGTTGGCGCTTGTGTCCACGGCATCTTGCCCGCGATCCGCGTGCACCCGGCCTTCGCCACCTCATCGACAATCGCTCGCTTTGCGCTGCCATCGCTGGCAGCCCGACTCCTTCGTACCGGCTACCGGGCATTGGCCATTGCTCGGACAGGCGACTGAAACATACACTGCCCATTGCCACCGTCGCTGTGGCGTTTCAGTTCAACGAGAGTTACCTGACGCGATGCGATGCCTCGCATGGGACGGCCGTCCTTGGCCCGTCAGATAAACGCTATTCGTTAGCCTTCAGGAGCAATCATGCGCCACCTTGTCTCAGCGATGCTGGTAGTGGTCGCCATCATCCATCTGCTACCGCTTTCCGGAGTGCTTGGAAGTTCCCGACTGAGCGCACTTTATGGTATTCCGATCGATGAGCCGAACCTGGCTATCCTCATGCGTCATCGCGCAGTCTTGTTCGGTTTGCTGGGCGTGTTTTTCTTGTACGCCGCCTTTCGGCCGCCGCTCCAAGTTGCGGCATTCATTGCCGGCTTCGTGAGTGTGCTGTCGTTTCTCTACTTGGCCTGGTCAACGGGCGGATATAACCCACAGGTCAATCGCGTGTTGATTGCCGACATCCTCGCGCTCGTCTGCCTCATCATCGGTACCACCACATACGCATACTTGCCGCGTGAAGGCTGAAAATCACTTCGATATCAAGCCTCCGAAGCCATCACGACCAGCCATCGAAACGCTGCCGGTAGCCGGTCGCTCTGATGATGCACTCGCCCCCTGATCCGGTCGAAATCAATGCCGCCCCCGTGGAGCGGCTGATTCAGGCCCAGTTCCCCGAGTGGGCAAACCTGCCGGTCACTGCGATCGAGCTCGGTGGATGGGACAACCGAATATTCTGCCTCGGTGACGACTTGCTGGTGAGGCTGCCGAGCGCATCAGCCTATGCATCGCAGGTCGAACACGAGCAACGCGGCTTCCGACACTGGCGCCGAAGCTCTCACAGCCGATTCCTGTTCCTGTCGCGATGGGGACCCACTCTTATGGGCATTGTGGAAGGCACTCATCATCGCTGCCCGACTTGCCGAGACGAATGCCTGGGAAGGGAAGCGATGCTGGAGAACGATCGATAATGTCCTCACCGACCAAGAGCGTATGGGGTTTATCCGTCGTCCAAGCCTATACAACTTAGCGGTGAAGATTGACTTGGGCAACAGACGCCAGTCGCCAGACTAAATGGAGCTCCGTCCGTGCATATCAATCCTGATCACTATCTGGAAACGCCGACCGGACGAGTTCTTACTCCGGAAAGAAATGCGATGGCGTGGCGCCAGTGCTTCGTCGACCTGGCGCAGGCGCTGCGCGCGCGCGAGAAGCCGTCCAGGCTATACGTGCTTGTCGGCGCGCAGGGGGCAGGGAAGAGCACTTGGGCGGCGAATCAGAAGCTCGCAGACCCGGGCTGTGTCATATTCGATGCGATCCTGGTCAAGCGATCCGAGCGCAAGCCGATTCTGGACGAGGCGGTCCACTCAGGAATCCCGGCCGTCGGCGTCTGGTTTCAGACACCGCTTCGGTTGTGTTTGCAGAGAAACGCATGCAGGCCTGCCGACCAGATCGCTGACGAACGGGGCCTGCGCAATGTTTTCGCGGCGCTGGAGCCGCCGGCGATAGAAGAGGGGTTCAGTTCGGTACTGGTGGTTCTCGATGCTGCCTGACAATTCGCTGCAACGAACACTGGACCCGGTCGACGTCTTGCTGCCGTACTTATCTCGGGTCATCTGTCCGCGTCGGACTATTCGGCGCGGATCGAGTACCCGGCGGGGCCGCGTTTCGTGCAAGGGCTTCCACCCGCACCGCGTCGGTAACTGATCAGTCTCACAGGAGATTCGCATGAAATACAACAGCGGCAATTTCTACGCCTTCGTCCGCCCCCGCAAGCCCGCGGGCGTGGACGGCAAGACCGCCTGGTTCGTCGGCTCCGGCCTGGCGGCGCTTTCGGGTGCGGCTTTTCTGGTTCGCGACGGGCAGATGGCCGGCGACAGGATCACCATCCTCGAACGCCTCGCCCTGCCGGGCGGTGCGCTGGATGGCATGGACGAACCGGAAAAAGGCTTCGTGGTGCGCGGCGGACGCGAAATGGAAGACCATTTCGAATGCCTGTGGGATCTGTACCGTTCGATCCCTTCGCTGGAGATCGAGGGTGCCAGCGTGCTCGACGAGTTCTTCTGGCTCAACGAGGATGACCCCAACCAATCGCTGCAGCGCGTCACCGAGAATCGGGGCCAGGACGCGCAGACCAATAACCGGTTCGCGCTGTCCGACAAGGCCCAGAAGGAGATGATCAAGGTTTTCTTTGCCACCCGCGAGGGCATGGAGAACAAGCGCATCGATGAGGTGTTCAGTCGGGAGTTCCTCGACAGCAACTTCTGGCTCTACTGGCGCACCATGTTCGCGTTCGAGGAGTGGCATTCGGCGCTGGAGATGAAGCTCTATCTGCATCGCTTCATCCACCACATCGGCGGGCTGCCGGATCTGTCGGCATTGAAGTTCACCAAGTACAACCAGTACGAATCGCTGGTGCTGCCGCTGGTCAAATGGTTGCAGGACCATGGTGTGAACTTCCGCTACGACATCGAAGTGACGGATGTGGATTTCGACATCCGGCCGGGTCGCAAGCAGGCCACCCGCATCCACTGGAAAGAGCATGGCGTCGAGGGGGGCGTGGATCTCGGCCCGGATGATCTGGTGTTCATGACCATCGGCTCGCTGACCGAGAATTCGGACAATGGCGACCACCACACGCCTGCGAAGCTGAACGAAGGCCCGGCCCCGGCCTGGGATCTGTGGCGCCGCATCGCGGCGAAGGACCCGGCCTTCGGGCGCCCGGACGTGTTCGGCGCACACATTCCCGAAACCAAGTGGGAGTCGGCGACGGTCACCACACTGGACGCGCGCATCCCCGCATATATCCGGAAGATCGCCAAGCGCGACCCGTTCAGCGGCAAGGTGGTCACCGGCGGCGTGGTGACGGCCAGAGATTCGAGCTGGCTGCTGAGCTGGACCGTCAACCGGCAGCCGCATTTCAAGAAGCAGCCCAAGGATCAGATCGTCGCCTGGGTTTATTCGCTGTTCGTCGATGTGCCGGGCGATTACGTCAAGAAGCCGATGCAGGAGTGCAGTGGCGAGGAGATCACCCGGGAATGGCTCTACCACATGGGTGTGCCGGTCGAGAAAATTCCCGAACTCGCCGCCACCGGGGCCAGGACCGTGCCGGTGATGATGCCCTACGTGACCTCCTTCTTCATGCCGCGCCAAGCGGGCGACCGGCCTGACGTGGTGCCCGAGGGCGCGGTCAACTTCGCCTTCATCGGCCAGTTCGCCGAATCCAGGCAACGCGACTGCATCTTCACCACCGAATACTCGGTGCGCACGCCGATGGAGGCGGTCTACACGCTGCTGAACGTCGAACGCGCGGTGCCGGAGGTCTATAACTCCACCTACGACATCCGCAAGCTGCTGGCCGCCACCGGCCGCCTGCGAGACGGCAAGGAACTCGACCTGCCCGGACCGGCCTTCATCCAGAAGCTGTTGCTGCGCCGGATCGAGGACACGCAGATCGGTGAACTGCTCAAGGAGTTCCACCTGGTTCGCGACGAATGAGAACTCTCGGGGTAGAGTGCTGTTCGCTCCGCCCCTTCGCGCCCATTCTGTCCCGGCGGGCGCTTGCGGTTCGGGTCGCGACGGACACGGTTGCTCCGTAATTCGGACGCGGCCTAAGCGTTTCCGGTCGCGTCTCATTGCTGCCGGAAATCCGGAAGCATGAAAGAACGCTCTTCGGGCAGGCCACCCCTGACATGCCGCTCCAACAGAAAGTTGAGATTCATCGCCGGATATCATGACCATTCATCGTCGTCTAACCGCTGCGCTTCTTCTGGTCATAGGCGGACTGCTCGCCGCCATGGTGGCGGCCATCGCCTTGGGTGGGCCTACGCCGCCCGTCGCGATGGCGAGCATCAATGATCCTTTCAAATCCGTGAAGTTCGAGGGCCTTCCCCCTCTACTAACCTTCCGCGCCACCGACGGACAAAGCCTGAGTTATCGAACGTATTCGCCGCAGGGAGACGCGAAGGGAAGCGTCACCTTGGTTCATGGGTCTTCCGCGAGCAGCGAAAGCATGCATCCGCTGGCCAAGGCCCTGTCCGATGCCGGATACCGTGTCTTCGCACTCGATGTGCGTGGCCATGGAAAGTCGGGTAGCAAGGGACACATCGACTACGTCGGTCAACTCGAGCTGGACATGGCGGATTTCGTCCACGCCGTTCGGCCGCCGCAGCCATCGACGCTCGCCGGCTTTTCCGCTGGAGGCGGCTTCGTCCTGCGGTTCGCCGGCAGCGAGTACCAGCCGCTCTTCGGTAGCTACCTGCTGCTCGCGCCGTTCATCGGTCAGGACGCACCGAACCAAAGGCCTCACAGCGGTGGCTGGGTGAACGTGGGCATTCCGCGTTTCATCGGGCTCTCCATCCTGAACGGCCTCGGTGTTCGCTCGTTCAACCATTTGCCCGTTGCCGCATTCGCCGTCAACGATCAGGCGAGATCATTCCTGACGCCGGAGTACGACTTCAATCTGGCGATGAACTTTCGGCCTCAGCGAGACTATCGCTCGAACATCGGTCGAGTCACCACGCCCAGCGCCATCGTGGCAGGCACGGCAGACGAGGCATTTCATTCGGATCGGCTGGAGGAAATCGTCCGTTCAGGAGGAAAGGAGTGGCCGATCGACTTGGTCGCGAACATCGGTCATATCCCGTTGACGCTCGACCCTGCGGCAATCGGAGTGATCGTGCGTCGTGTGCAAATTCTGCAGCACGGGATCTGACTTATTTCTGCAACGGAAAATTTGCACGGCGGACCGGCCGCTGTCGCAGCCGGTTCACTGCATAAATCACAGCTTCTAACCAATCAAGAGAGAGTAAGCAGAAGGGGGTGAGAGATCTTGCGAAAATAATACGATTGCGACAATAAGTTGCGCAGCAGTAATATTTCCACGAGCCCATATTGACTAACCAGCCTCGTGGGCCTGTCGCCACGCCGATGATTGCGGACTATCTCAAACGCTAGGGGTTCTGTCTGATGAGGCAATTTGTTTTCGTATTCGGAACGCTGAAAGAAGGTTTCCCAAACTTCTCTACGAATAAGGGAAAAAGACTGCCTGGCCTGTTTTTGACCAAGGAGCGGTATCCGTTCTATCTCGTAGGAGAGCGTTATTAACCATGGCTGATCAATCTGCCTGGTGAGGGAGAACGAATCCTCGGTCAGGTTTTCGAGGTCGATCAGGCTACGCTCGATGCGATGGACAAGCTGGAACGGATCACGGAACCAGATGGCTATCGCAGAATCGTGGTTGAAGTCGAGTCCAGCGGGACGGGAGAGGCGGAGGTCGTTTCTGCTTTTGCATACCTGAAGCAAGCGCAGCACTATGTGGCTACCGAGGTTCGCTTAGGGCCAATCAACGAGTACACGCTAGAGCATGCAGCACTCTATCGTCAGCGAGGCTAACCCTGTTTCATCGAGAGGGTATCGTCCGTCAAGCCAGTGGGCTGATTCTCCTGTCAAACGCCATGCCCCATAGTCTTCGAATTCGAACCGGTCGATTGAAAGACGCTGATCTTCTTTCGGTGCTTGCAACCCAGGTTTGGCTGCACACGTATGCCACCAACGGCGTTACCGGCGAGATGGCTCGCTACCTCTTGTCAGAGCATTCACCGGCGCGCTATCTTGCATTGCTTAGGGAGCGGTCAGCCTGCATCATCGTGGCCGAAGGCGATGGTGGAGTGATCGGATTCGCGGTCGTTAAGTTTGGCGTTCAGTGTTCGACCGGAGCGAAATCAGCGGCGGAACTGCAGACGCTCTACGTCCAAGAGCATTTCATCGGTCGGGGTATCGGGAAGGCGCTACTCCAAGCTTCGGAGTCTCGGGCTCGCGAACAATCGAACAGCGCTTTGTGGCTGACCGTCAACGTCGAGAATGCCAGGGCCATCGCTTTTTATGCGCATATGGGCTACTCAAGGATTGGGACCACTCACTTTATCTTAGGAGGGGAGCGTCATGAGAACCATGTACTCATCGGCGGTGACGCCTGACAACTCGCTCCGTCTCGGGCACTTGACTCGTTCGACCGTCAGCTCCGAGGCTTGGCCGGTCGCGTCAACCCTTGCTGAATGCCGACGCTAGGCCGCGCAACCCGTCTTTGTTCCCCTTCAACCACCGGAGAAACCCATGCCAGGCCCCGCGAGAACCGGCGTCCTCTTCTACGCCAAGAGCCTGTCGACGGTCTCGGCCTTCTACGAGCGGATCCTCGGCGCCACGGTGCTCCATTCGGACGAAGATCACCGAGTTCTTCAGTCGCCCGACGTTCAACTCATCATCCACGCGATTCCGCAGCAATATGCGAGCGCTATCGTCATCGAGATTCCTCCGGTGCCGCGCGAAGAACAGGCGATCAAGCCGTTCTTCACGGTCGAGAGTCTCGCTGCAGCCGAATCCCTCGTCGAGCAGTGCGGTGGAAAGCTGTGCGGTCCCATCTGGCCGGGCCCGGGCATGCGGGTGCGCAACGTCTGCGACCCCGAGGGTAACATCGTGCATCTGCGTGAGATGATTGCCTGACCAGCATGCGGCTCCTGCCCATCCGACTTCCTCCAGGCGTTGACCTGCGTCGTGCCCTGCAAGACGGCCTGCGGAGCCTGAACACGGATTCGGCCTTCGTCGTCTCGGGCATCGGCAGCCTGGTCGAAGCCCGTATCCGTTACGCCGGTGAATCCGAAGAAGCCGTGCTTGCGGGCCCGTTGGAGATCCTGAGCCTGTCAGGGAGTCTCAGCCCCTCGGGCGCGCACCTGCACATGTCCGTTTCCGATGCATCGGGTCGCGTGCACGGTGGCCACGTCGGCCATCGCAATACGATCAGGACGACGGCCGAGGTGCTGCTGGCGCTCCTGCCGGACGGATCGCTCACGCGTGAACATGACGCGAGAACCGGGTTCGACGAACTGGTTGTCCGCCCTCGGGACTGATGCGGACCCTGACTAAGCGGTCGCGTCGGCTTCGTACAGGCGGACTGTGTTCTTGCCGGCCTTCTTCGCGCGATACAGCGCCTGGTCGGCGCATTTCAGCAGTCGATCGGCTTGCTGCCCGTGTTCCGGCCCGCAGGAGATGCCGATGCTCAGCCCGATGGAGATCCAGGCCGTATCGACGGCGAACGGCTGCGCTATCTCCGCAATCAGCCGTCGCGCCAGCGCCATCGCACCCACGCCATCCAGGCCGTTGGACAGCACCGTGAACTCGTCCCCGCCAAGGCGGAATACGCGATCCGATTCCCGTAGCGAAGCCTGTAGCCGCTCGGCGGTTTCGCGCAGTACCGTATCACCCACCGCGTGCCCGAGCGTGTCATTGACCTGTTTGAAACCATCCAGGTCCATGTAGAACAGCACGAATCGCTCGCCGCCCTGGCACGCTCGTTCGACGGCCAGATCCAGACTGGCGGAAAAGGACGCGCGATTCGGCAGTCCGGTCAGGGTGTCGATCTCCGCTAGATGCTTCAACTGCGCTTCCAACTGCTTGCGATGCCAGATGTTGCGTGCCGAGACGACGTAGCCGTCCGGCCGGCCCGTGTTGCGATCCCGCGTCAGCCTGATCGAGGCTTCGAGCCATACCCAGGATCCGTTCTTGTGGCGCTGGCGCTGCTCGGTGCGGCCAGTCCCCAGGCGGCCGGCCCTTATCTCCTGCATCAGCAAGATGAACGGCGGTGCATCATCGGGATGGACCAATTCGATGGCCCTGCGTCCGACGAGCTCTTCCGGCGCGTAGCCGAGCAGATCCCTGATCGACGGCGACACGTACAGGCGGACGCCATCGAGATTACCCCTTATGATCGTGTCGGTCGCCGCCTCCGCCAGCAGTCTGAAATCGCCTTCCCGGCGCAACGCGCCCTGGGCCAGGTCGAACAAC
Source organism: Burkholderiaceae bacterium (assembly GCA_047601745.1). Lineage (GTDB taxonomy): Bacteria > Pseudomonadota > Gammaproteobacteria > Burkholderiales > Burkholderiaceae_E > JAKPAM01. The sequence continues at coordinate 1,632,964 of JASGIS010000001.1, forward strand.
CGCAGCAACTCCTGCGCGAGCGCGGCGAGCTGCTCGAACTGGCGCTGTTCGTTCGCGCCGAATGCCTTGCGCGAAGGGCCGAACAGGGAAAACCATCCGGCATCACCGTCACCGAAAGGGATGGAGGCTATCGGGCCGTCGTTCTCGACGGGCAAGCCCGCGCCACATGCCTCTGCATACTCCGCCTGTGTGTGCTCGGCCTGTACGGCCGACGCCGATCCGGCCGCATGCCAGACCTTGTTCGTGCCTCGAACCCGAATGGTCGCCGCCGTCGCACCGAACATCCGGCAAGCCACGCCGCACAGCAGATCGAAACGCAGACTCGACAGATCGATCGTCTCCGTGTCGGCTGCCGGCGCGAACGTGCCGGCATTGCCGTCGGGGCAGTGCACTGAAGCGTCAAGGGTCATTTCCGGGATTCGTTGCTGCTGTTCGAGGATCTCGCACAGCAGAATTTATTTCGATCGGGAGGCGATCATTTTACGGAGAAGCGGCGGATTCGTATGCCAATGCCTGCAAATGCAGGTTCGAAGTGTCCGGTATCCATCGAACTGCATGGCATTACCCCCGTTGTTCGCCGATCCGGCTTTGCCGCCCGGGTGCTCGCCTCCGGACGGCAAAGCGACGTTCCGGCCGACGTCATCGGTCGGGATTGCACCGTTGTTGGGCGGTCTGCGCGACAATCGCGGGACGTGCATAGCGTCGTCGGCGAGTATCCTGCCGCCGCGGCACTCCGAAAAACGGTCATCGAGCTTGTCGCGACCAGACAACGCTCACGCCATCCCGCAACGAGGGGCGACGATCCGCGATGAAGGCAGACTTTCTGCGCGATATCTCGCTGAACCCGGCCAACGCGGCGATGCTCGCCCGCTGGGAATCTCTCGATGTCGATCTGCCGGGAGCCTGGCTCGTCGCCGGATGCCTGTTCCAGACGATCTGGAATCTGCGAGCCGGCCGTTCTCCCGCGTCCGGCATCAAGGACTACGACATCTTCTACTTCGATGCTTCGGATCCGAGCGAAGCCGGCGAGCGGAGAGCGCAGGCAATGGCGGACGCCGTCTTTTCCGACCTGGGAGTCACGATCGAGGTCGTGAACCAGGCACGAGTCCACGACTGGTATCCGGGTTACTTCGGTCGCCCCTACCCTGAACTCGGTTCGGTCGAGGATGGGATCAAGCGCTTTCTCGTCCTCGAGACATGCGTCGGCGTTCGCCCGGACCGGTGTTACGCTCCATTCGGTCTGGCCGGCATCTACGCCGGAACGCTTTCGCCCAATCCGCTCACGCCTTACCCCGAGCTGTTCGCCCGGAAGGTGGCCAGTTATCGTCGACGCTGGCCGTTCCTCGGCGAGTCGAGCGGCGCCTCCGATGGCGTCTGATTTTCATCGCCGAACGCCGGCATCAGGAGCGCCAATGAAAATGCTCAGCGATATGCGAAGCCCGTCTAAGGTCATAGGCTGGGTCGGCGTTACCGGCAAGGTGCCGAAATTCTTTCCCATCGGCGCGCTGAAGTGGCCGTGATCGCGGCCCGACGCCGCGATCGGTCGCCCTACGCCGCCTCGCCGACCGGCAGCTCCCCGGCATCCTCGATCCGGTCGCGCCCCAGGCGCTTCGCGCGATAGAGCGCTTCGTCGGCCCGCTCCAGCAGTCGCTCGGGCGGCTCGCCGAGCGTCGCGCAGGCCATGCCGGCCGAAGCGGTGATGCGGAAATCGGCGGGCAGGCCTTCATAGGCGGCCGCTTGCAGCGCGGCGCGAATCCGTTCGAGCAGGATCCGCATGCTCGCGCAGTCGGTGTTCGGCGCCAGCAGCAGGAACTCCTCGCCTCCCCAGCGGGCGAGGACGTCGCTCTCGCGGATCTCGGCGCGCGCGATGTCGGCGAAGCCGCGCAGGACCGTGTCACCCCGACCGTGGCCGTAGCTGTCGTTGACCTGCTTGAATCGGTCGAGGTCGATCAGCGCGATCGTGAACGGCTCCCCGCCTCGCGCCTGCCGCTCGATCTCGGCCGCCATCAGGCTCAGCATGTGGCGGCGGTTCGGCAGGCCGGTCAACGGGTCGAGGATGGCGATCTCCTCGATCCGGGCCAGCGCGTTTTCCAACTGCAGCCGCTGCGTCTTGAGCTGCCGGCGGATGTCGCCGAAGCGGGCGGACAGCAGGGCCGCGCTCGGCGTGATGGCGATCACGAACGCGAGATTGGCCAGGTCGACCCACAGATCCGCGTGCCTGAGCGGTCCCCGGTGATGCAACCAGGCGATCGTGGCCGCGAGCGAGAGGATGCCGGTCAGCGTGACGCGCATCAGGCGCCGGCGGCTCAGCGTCAACGTGCCGAAGTTGATGACCAGGATCATCGGCAGCAGCACGCTCGATCGCCAGGCGCCGCATATCGCGTAGGCCCAGTCGATGACGATCAGGCCCCAGATGATCTGGATCTCGGTGAACGTCGCATCATGGAGGCGCAGGCCGATCCGGCTGCGGGCCAGCGCGAAGAATCCGACGCAGACGATCGCCAGCGTGATCGCCCAGGGCAGGTACAGCGATCCCGGGACGCCGCCGATCGACGTGCCCCAGGCCACGACCACGCCGCCGGTCAGGTAGGTCAGGAACGAGATGGCCGAATGCTGGACCCGTACCCGGCTGCGTTTTTCCCGGCCCAGCAGCCAATGCCAGCCGCCCGGTCCGGCCGTGTCGTCGGTCGGCGTCATCGAAGCCCCGGACACCGCCCGGAGCGCGGACGCCGCATCGGCGGCCGCGCGATCATCGCCGGCCTCCCGAACCGGGTCTGCCGAACGGGACGAGGGGGTGACGCGGATGACGTCGGGAGGTCTGGACACGTGGCCGGATGAAGGGAGCGAATCCGATATGACGTTACCAGCATTTGTCCATTGTCCCAACAAGACCGGCAAGACCGGACCGACGCCCGGTCATTGTTCGGTCGCCCGATCGTACGGCGATGATCGAAACCGGAACGCGAAGGGCCGGCAGAGGGGCCGCGGTGCCGCTCAGTGCGCGCCGATCGTCGATCCGCTGGGGTCGCCGATCTCGATGCGGTTGCGTCCGCGGGCTTTGGCCCGATACAGGCACTTGTCGGCCAGTTCGAGCAGGCGCGGGAACGAATCGGCATCCATCGAGCCGTGGCTGATGCCGATGCTGATGGTCAGCTCGATGCGCTGTCCCCGGAATCGCAGCGGTTCGTTTTCGATGGCCGCGCGGAGCTTTTCACAGCGTTCGCGGCTGTAGGCGAGGTCCCTGCCGGGCAGCAGGACGATGAACTCTTCTCCGCCGATCCGGGCGATCAGGCCGTCGTCGTCGCCGAAAGTCCGCCGGAGCAGGTCCGCGCAATGCTGGATCGCCGCGTCGCCGGCCGCGTGCCCGTGGTTGTCGTTGACGTGCTTGAAGTGGTCGATGTCGACGAGCACCAGGGTCGCGATCTCCCGTGCGCCGCGGCGCTTGTCGACCTCGGGCAGCGTCTCGATGCTCCAGCGGTTGTACAGACCCGTCAACGGATCCCGGAGCGCGGTCTCGCGCAGCTTGGCGACGCTGCGCTCGTACGCGATCGACAGCGAGAAGGCTCCGCTGGCGGCGATGTGCACGACGGCGGCGATCAGGTTGATGTCCAGGAAGATGTCCGCCGGCAGCAGGCTGCCCATCTCCGGCTCGAGGAACCAGCCCTGGATCGCGCGCAGCGCCGATGAGGCGGCGACCGCGCCATAGGCGAGGATCAACCCCCAGCGCGACGGCAGCGGCTCGCGCTCGCGCGCGATCGCGACCATGATCACGATGATCTGCGCCGCGATCAGCGCATTGGTCGAACCGAAGATCAGGTCGATGCCGAACGTGTCGGACAGCACCAGCGCCTGCACCATGACCAGGCTCAGCACGATGAACCACACGGACGACGAGCGATGCCCGAAGAAGGTCCGGATGGCCCGCCACCTCAGGCCCAGTCCGATGACGAGCAGGCCGTTGGGCAGCAGCAGGGCGTCGGCGGCCGCGCCGATCCGGCGCGAGAAGAGCGCGAACGCGATCGCGAAGCAGACGTTCGACGCGACCAGATAGGTCCAGTAGCGACGGTCCTTCTGTACGACTCCCGCGAAGGCGAACGCGACGGCGAACACGACCAGCAGCAACGCGTTCACGATGAACAGGGTCTGCTGGTCGAGGTTGAGCACGGATTGCATTCGGATCTTTACGGCGCGTTGCCGAGACGGCAGCGGCACGCTCGGTCGAGTGGCCGGCGCCATCCCGGGGGTGTAATCGTAATGCAACGATGCGGATCTTCCGCCGCTTCGTGGCAAAGACGTGACGCCGAGTCAAGTAGTTGTAACATCCGCGTTCCGCCAAGTGGAACACAGCCGACGCCAGAAGTGCCATGGCCCGGCGTCCGGCTCAACCTAGTATCCGACGGAACAGACTCGTGGCCCGATCCTCGCGCGACAGCAACGGCATGCCGGCCGACGACCGGTATTTCATCACCGCGCTGGCCAGGGGTCTGGATGTGCTCAGTTGTTTCAAATCAACTGACAAAGCATTGAGTAATCAGCAGATCGTCGAGCGTTGTGGGCTCCCGAAGTCGACGGTGACGCGGATCACGGCCACGCTGGTGCGGCTCGGGTACCTGCGCAGCAGCGACGACATCGACGGCCGGTTCGCGCTCGGCATGAAGACGCTGGCGTTGGGCACGGCGGCGATCGCCGGCATGGACGTCCGCCGGATCGCACGGCCGATGCTGCAGGATCTGGCCGACCAGACGCACTCGGGCGTGTCGATCGCGGTGAGAAGCAACTTCTCGCTGGTCTACATCGAAGTCTGCAACGGCGTCGGCGCGCTGGGGCTGACGATCCAGATCGGCAGCCGCGTGCGCCTGGCCAGCTCGGCGATCGCCCGCGCGTACCTGGCCGAGGCCGACGAGCGCGAGCGCGCCGAGATCCTGGCGATCGCCAAGGAAAGGGGAGAGCAGGCGTACCAGGGCGTGCTGGACGACATCCGGCGCGGCGAGCAGGACATCGCCGCGTACGGCTGCACGACGTCGATGGGAGACTGGCAGGAACACATCAACGGCATCGCCCTGGCCTTCCGCCCGCCCGGCGATCCGGTGCTGATGTCGATCAACTGCGGCGGGGCAGCCTCGATCCTGCCGCCGAAGTACCTGCTCGAAGAAGCGGCGCCCCGCCTGATCCGCATCGTCGAGCAGCTACGCGGCCGATAGCCGGCGCCCGCCGGCACCGAACGCGCCGGCCTCCGGCTTTCGGTCTTCGGCCTCCGCCTTTCGCCTTTCGCTTCGGCCTTCGGCAACCGGCATCCGGTTTCCGCTTCCGCCTTCGGTATCTGGTCGACGCTCACTGGTCGACGCGGATGTCGTTCTCCTTGATCATCCTGCCGAACGCCGCCTGCGCTTCCTTGACCTGCGGCGCGAACTCGGCGGCGACCGTGCCGCTCGGAATCAGGCCGTTGTCCTTCAGGAACTGCGAGATCTCCGGCGTCCGGATGATCGCGTGGACCTCGTTGCTCAGCCGTTCGACGATCGGATCCGGCGTCGCCGCCGGCGCGAACAGCGCGTACCACCCGACGATGCCCAGGCTCGGAATGCCTTCCTCCTTGAACGTCGGCACGTCGGGGAGCAGCGGCAGGCGTTTGTCGCCCGTCGCCGCCAGCAGCTTCACCTTGCCCGTCTTCACGTAAGGCAGCACGGTCAACTGCGTGGAGATGAACCAGTCGACGCGGCCCGCGAGAAAGTCGGTGACCAGCGGCGGCTCGCCCTTGTACGGCACGTGTACCGAGTCGGTTCCGGTGGCGCGTTTGAAGGCTTCGCTGAAGATGTGCTGCGTGCCGCCGACGCCCGAGGTCCCGTACGTGGTCTTGCCCGGACGCGTCTTCAGGTACGCGACGAATTCCTGCACGTTGTTCGCCGGGACGCTGGACAGCACCGCCAGCACCAGCGGCGAGCCGGCCAACTCGTTGACCGGCCGGAAGTCGCGCGTGGCGTCGTAGCGGACCGGATAGAGGAACGGAATCTGCACGATCGTCGTGTTCGTCGCGAACAGCGTGTAGCCGTCCGCCGGCGCGTTCATCACGGCCTCGCTTCCGATCAGCGTGTTGCCGCCCGGCTTGTTGTCGATGACGACCGGTTGCTTGAGGCGCTCGGTCAGGCGTTCGCCGACGCGCCGCGCCAGCACGTCGGCGGCGCCGCCGGGCAGGTAGGGCACGACGATGCGAATCGGCTTGTCCGGATAGGAGCCGACGTCGCTCGCCTGCGCGAGCAGAGGAAGGAACAGGGCGATCAGAACGGCCGATACCCATCGCTGCATGGTCTTTGTCTCCGTGTGTTCTCGTTGTCTCCGCGCGTTCTCGCGGGCCCGGCGGTCCTTAGGCCTCGAGCGCGGCCTCGGTGACCGGATCGCCGGCGATCCGGCTGTGCCACATCACGCGCGGCTCGCGCATGTCGTACGGGACGGCACGGTGCAGCAGGCAGCGGTTGTCCCAGATGATCACGTCGCCGACCGACCAGTGATGGCGATACACGCGCGGCGGCCGGCACGCGAACGCCAGCAGCTCGTCCAGCAGTTGCCGGGACGCTTCGTCCGACAGGCCCGGAATCGCATGCGCATGCCGGCCGATCAGCAGCGCCGGCCGTCCGGTTTCGGGATGGATCTTCACGAGCTGGCGCAAGGGCGTGGGACCGTCATGGAAACCGTATCCGCCGTAGTCGCGGCCCGCTCCTGCCTTCTCGACCTTGTGGCCGACCCGTGCCTGGCTGTAGTACAGCGAGTGGAACGCGTTGAGCGTCGACACGCGCTCCCGCATCGCCGGGTCGAGCGCCTCGTAGGCCGCGCACATGTCGGCGAACTCGGTCTGCGCACCGTCGCGCGGGATCTGCACGGCGCTGAAGACGGCGCCCATGGCCTGCACCGGCATGTAGGTGCTGTCGGCGTGCCAGCCTTCATTGCCCTTGAGGATCTTGACGACGTCGTCGTCGGTGTCGCTGCCGTCGCGAACGCTGCCGTCCTTCTTCATGTTGCTCAGGCGGGCGAGCTCGATCTCGAGCGGTCCGAACCGCCCGGCGAACGCGATCTGCTCGGCGTCGGTCAGGAACTGGGCCGGCACGTGCAGCAGCGAGTGCTCGACCCAGGCCTGGCGCAGCGCCCGGAACGCGTCGTCGGAAAGCGTCGATAGGGTCAGCCCGCTCACGCGCGCCCCGAACGAGGCGTCGAGCGGTTCGACGGTGAAGTGCTTCATCTGCGTGTCTCCTCGGATCGAAGCGGGCTTCGCCAACGCGGCCCGTCCGGCGCGGCCGGCGCGAGCTTGCCGGTCGTCGTCACTGCCGAATATACTGCGCGCATCTTCAAAAATAAAACATAGTTTCATTAGACGAGCGGAGACTGAGATGACCGAAGCTGGCGAACAGGTATTGGTGGACGTCGCGGATCGGATCGCGACCGTCACGCTGAACCGCCCCGAAGCCCTGAATGCGATGACGCTGGAGATGTACGACGCGCTTCGCAGGACGATGAGCGAACTGGGCGAGCGCACGGACGTCAACGTCATCGTGCTGACCGGCGCCGGCCGGGGTTTCTGCGCGGGCGTCGACATGGGACGCCTGGCCGGCATGACGCGCAGCGGCGGCCTCGATTCGACCCGGCGCCTGCAGGTCTGGGACGCGGATCCGTCGCGGCGCCCCGACTACCAGCAGCGATACTCGTTCATCGCCGGGATCCCGAAGCCCGTCATCGCCAGCATCAACGGACCGGCCGCCGGCGTCGGCCTGGTGCTGGCGCTGTACTGCGATCTGCGCTTCTGCGCGGAAGGGGCGACGATGATGACCGGATTCGCGCGGCGCGGCCTGATCGCCGAGCACGGTTCGGCCTGGATGCTGCGCCAGCTCGTCGGACCCGCGCATGCCGGCGATCTGCTGCTGAGCTCGCGCAAGATCGACGGCATCGAGGCGCAGCGGATCGGGCTCGTCAACCGCGCGGTCCCCGGCGCCGAGCTCGAGGCGTTCACGAGACGCTACGCCCGGGACATGGCCGACACGACGTCGCCGCTGTCGCTCAAGGGCATGAAGGAGCAGCTTTCCGAGGTGCCGTTCATGACGCTCGGCGAGTCGCTGCAGGACGCCGAGCGCCGGATGGTCGTCAGCCTGAAGAGCAACGACTTCAAGGAGGGGGTGGCCCACTTCATCGAGAAGCGGCCGCCGCGGTTCACCGGGACCTGAAGCCCTCCGGCTACTTCTTGCGGGCCGCTTTCTTCGCCGGCCCGTCCGCGGCCTTGGGTGCCGTCTTGGCCGCCTTACCCGCCTTGCCCGTTCCGTCGACCGCCTTGCGCCGCGTTGCGGCGCTCCGGGTCCGGGGCTTGGCCGCCACCGTTGTTGCTGTCGCCGCTGTCGTCGCCGCCTTCGCTTCCGTCCTCGTCACCGCTCCCGTCCCTGCCGCCGGCGACGATGCCGCTCCTGCTCCCGACGATGCCGTTCCCGACGACGCCGACGCCGTTTCCGGCTCGTGGCGCCCGATACCTTCGAACACGAAACGCGCGAAAGCCTGGCCGACTTCGGTCGGGCTCAGCGGACCGTCGGGCGAATACCAGCGCGACAGCGTGTGCGGCACCGCCATGAAGAACGTGACGACGAGCTTCGGGTCGCAGGGGGCGATCGTGCCTTCTTCGATCGCCGCCTGGACGAGCTCGCGGAACGTGCGATCGAACGCGTCGCGGCGGCCGACGACGATCGCTCGGTATTCCTCGGTCAGCGAGCTGAACGGCTCGCCGATGACCGCGAACTCGCCGATGTCGCTGGCCAGCGCCTCGATGTAGTGCTCGAGGAAGCGGCGCAGCCGGCCGCCGGGCGAGGACTCTTCCTCATAGGCGCGCGCGAGCGCCTGGTCGCCAAGATCCAGCGCCAGCCGGTGGCATTCGTAGAGGATCTCTTCCTTCGTCTTGACGTAGTAGTAGAGCGCCGGCTTGGTCACGCCCAGGACCTGGGCCACCTCGTCGAGCGAGGTGTTGTGAAAGCCGCGCCTGCCGAAAGCCTTGCCGGCCTCGCGGATCAACGCGGTGCGCTTGAGCTGGAACTGGTCGCTTCGGCTGGGAACGACGGCTGACCAACGCGTGGGCGGAGCGGTTTTGGTTTTGGGCATCGTTGGTCAGGAAGGAAGCAGCCTGCGATTCTACGCCAGCGGCGAACGGTCGCGACGACGGAATCCGCGGCCTGGAATCCGGGCTTGTCCTTAGTGGCGCGCTGTTGTTGCGTTCCGGGGCTTTCCGTATAGTCATGGTGTTTACTCAAAAGTCAGTTTACTGTCGATCACGACGGAACGGACAAGGCCCTCAGGGCCGATGGAGACACCACGATGAGCACCACCGCCTCTTCCACGACGCAGTCCGGCGACGGTTGGGAGTTCCTCAGCGAAGACCTGCGGATGACCCGCGAGCTGGCCCAGCGGCTGGCGCGCGGCGTGCTGGCGCCGACGGCCGCCGAGCGCGACCGGACCGCGAGCTGGCCGACGCAGGAGCTGAAGGCGCTCGGTGACGCGGGGCTGATGGGCATCCTGGTTCCCGAGGCCGACGGCGGCGCCGGCATGCGTTTCACCGCTTATTGCCTGGTGATCGAGGAGCTGGCGCAGGCCGACTGCGGCGTCTCGACGATCGTCCACGTCCACAACACCAACCTGCAGGCGATCGCGCGCCACGGCACCGACGCGCAGAAGCGCCGCTTCCTGCCCGAGGGCGTGCGCGGCGAACGGATCTGCGCGGCGCTGCTGACCGAGCCGCAGGCCGGTTCCGATACCGCCGCGTTCCGCACCTCGGCCCGGGCCGACGGCGACGGCTTCGTGATCAGCGGCACCAAGCAGTTCATCTCGAACGGCAGCGAGGCCGGGATCGCGCTGATCCACGCGATCACCGATCCGGCTGCCGGCAAGCGCGGTGCGACGTTCTTCGTCACCGATCCGCGCCGGTCCGGCTACGAGGTGGCGCGCGTCGAGGACAAGATGGGCCAGCGCAGCGCGCACGTGGCCCAGATCCGGCTCGACGACCTGCGGGTGCGCGGCGACGAGGTGCTCGGCGAGGTCGGCGGCGGCTACAAGATCGTGATGTCGATGCTGTCGGACGGGCGGGTCGCGATCGCCGCCCAGGCCGTCGGCGTCGCCCAGGCCGCGCTCGACGCGGCGACGCGCTACGCGCGCGAGCGCATCGCCTACGGCCGGCCGATCATCGAGCTGCAGGCCGTCGGCCATCGGCTCGCCGAGATGGCGGCGCAGGTCGCGGTGGCCCGCCAGTACTACCTGCACGCGGCCCGCCTGATCGAGGCCGGGCTGCCGTGCGCGAAAGAAGCGGCGATCGCCAAGCTGTTCGCGTCGGAGATGGCCGAGCGGGTCTGTTCCGACGCCCTGCAGGTGCACGGCGGCTATGGCTACCTGCGCGACTTCCCCGTTGAGCGCTACTGCCGGGACGTGCGGGTCACCAAGATCTACGAGGGGACCAGCGACATCCAGCGCCTGATCATCTCGCGGGCGCTGTAGAGTCATGCAGGTCGGGATGGAGACGAGGGGCTTATCCCATCATGGAGACGCGGCGGGGTGCTGCGTCACCTGATCGTCGAGCAAAACACCCGCGTCGCGATCGAGATCGCCGACTACGGCTACGTGATGGAAGAGGGGCGCATCGTGATGGAAGGCGCGGCGTAAGAGCTGATGGTCAACGCCGATATCCGCACGTTCTATCTCGGTTCGAACCGCGAGGGCGGCCGCAAGAACTACCGTGAGTTGACATCCTCTCCTTCCTCCCCTTAGCGCTCGGCGAGCCAGGAGAGGCAGGGGATTCCTACAGCGCCTGTTTAGGCCAGAAGCCCGAGCAAGTCGCTTCGGCGGGTTCCTGCTGCTGGCGGCATTGCTGCACCGCTCACTTGACAGGCGCATCGGGCGTGTCCCGCCCTGAGAACGTTGATTGCGCCGACCACGTCGGCGTTCTCGGCAAAGCCGCATTGCACGCAAGCGAACGAAGCCTGGCTGCGGCGATTTTCCTTCGACACATGATCGCAGCGCGGACAGGTTCGGCTGGTGTTCTGCGGCGGCACGGTGATGAGCTGGCCTCCGCTCCAGATCAACTTGTAGTCCAGTTGGCGACGGAACTCGAACCAGCCTTGATCGAGAATGGCTTTGTTCAGACTGGACTTAGCCCGAACATTTCGGCCCGGTGCTTCGGTTGTGCCTGCGGCCGACCGGGACATGTTCCGTACCCGCAAGTCCTCGATACACACCGTCGCGTGGTTTTTGCTGATTGTGCTTGAGGTCTTGTGTAGGTAGTCGCGTCGGGCGTCGCCGATCCGGCAATGGATGCGCTGGACACGGGCCTTGGCCTTCTTCCAGTTGTTGCTGAACTTGGTCTTGCGGCTCAGGCGCTGCTGAGCCGTGCGCAAGCGGTCCTCATGCTGCTTGAAACTGTTCAGTGGCGCATAGAACGTGCCATCCGACAGCGTGGCGAAGCGGGTGACGCCCAGGTCGATACCCACAGCGCCGCCTCGATGTGCAGGCACCTCAACTTCGCGCTCAGTCTGAATCGACACGAACCACTTGCCGCCCGACAGACCGATGGTAACGTTGCGCACCGTGCCCAGAGCCGGGCGGCTTTTGCGGTAGCGCAGCCAGCCTAGCTTGGGCAAGAAGATCCGTGCGTTGGCCTGGTCGAGCTTGATCTGCTTCGGGTCCGGATAGCGAAAGCGCTCGGATACGCCCTTCTTCTTGAAGCGCGGGAAACCAGCTCGCTTGGCAAAGAAGTTGGCGTAAGCCCGCTCCAGATCCTTGAGTGCCTGCTGCAACGGGTGCACTGGCGCATCGGCCAGCCACGCGGTCTTGGCGCTATGACGCCAGGCCGTAAGTAGCCGGCATAGGCTGGCGTAGCCTAGCTTCTTTTCGCCTTGCTGGTAACGGGTCTTCTGCAGCGCCAGCGCCTGGTTGAACACAAAGCGGCAGCAGCCGGCGAAGCGATGCATTTGGCTCGCTTGCTGACCGTCTGGCCGCAGTTCATATCGATAGGCTTGAAGTCGCTGCATAACTGTATATTAATACAGCATTTCAATGCAGACAATCGACCACACGGATGACCCGAGCATAGGTATCGTGTCGTGCACCGGTTCGTAACGAATGCCGACCGCCAGCGAGCCCGATCACAGCCATCGACGCATCAGATGACATCAAGTCGCCTGGTACGTTGCGCTATCCTTCCCCGGTCTGAAGGCCGAGGATTGCCGCGCTTTCGTGTCAAGCACTACCGGCGCCGCAAACGTTGGCTCGGTTAGCGGCGATAGCAGGACCGACTGTCGATTACACGACGCGGCGCGGTGCCGGCCAGCCGCGGGCCGGACGCCGGGGCGCCGCCCGCCCGGGCGTCAGCGCCCGATGAAGCGCGGCGTGCGTTTCTCCTCGAACGCCGCGAGTCCCTCGGCCCAGTCGTGGCTGTGCGTGCGCAGCTCGCTGACCAGCAGCTCGGTGCGCAGCGCCGCTTCGGGCGTCTGCTGCAGGCCGTCGTCGACCAGCGCCTTCATGCGCCACAGCACCAGCGAGCTCTTGGTCTGAAGCTTGCACACGAGCGCCACGGCTGCCGCCTCAAGCGCCGCGTCGTCGACGACCTCGTTGACGAGGCCGGCCTGGCGCGCCCACTCGGCGGTCTCGAACTCGCCGGTGAACATCAGGTACTTGGCTTGGGTCGGGCCGATCTTGCGCGGCAGCCGGACCGAGCCGCCGCCGCCGGGCAGCAGCCCGTAGTTCGCGTGCGCGTCGCCCAGCCGCGCCGAGCGCGCCGCGATCACCAGGTCGCAGCACAGCACCAGCTCGAGCCCGCCCGCCAGCGCCATGCCGTTGACGGCGGCGATGACCGGCTTCGGAAAGCGCTCGAGCCTGTCCATCAGCCGCAGGATGTCGAGCAGGAAGCGCTTGACCGCCGACTCGTCGCCGGCGGCCGATTGGCGCACGTACTTCAGGTCGGCGCCCGCGCAGAACGCGTGGCCCGTCGCGGTCAGCACGACCGCGTTGACCTGCGGATCGTCCTCGACCTCGTCGAGCGCCCGGGCGATGTCGGACGTCACCGCCGGCGTGATCGCATTGAGCGCCGCCGGCCGGTTCAGCGTGATCCACAGTGCGCCGTGCTCGCGCCGGCACAGGACGTCATCGGTCATCGCAGTCTCCTCCTTCCTCGGGGTTCCAGGTTCCACCGCGAGCATGCCTTCGAATTGACTAAAGAGTCAAGAAATCGCCTATGAAGTAGAAATCGGCTTTATCATCGTCAGCGACGTCGCCACGGATCCCCTCTTCGCCGCGCGTGGCCTGTTCCGGACCGTCGAGCAGGCCGACGGCTCGCGGCTGGTCTGCGTCGCGCAGCCGCTGCGCTTCGACGATCGGCACCCGGGGCCGCGGACCGGCGTTCCGCCGCTCGGCGAAGCCAATACACACCTCTATTGAAAAGGAAGCAGCATGGAAACGGTCTATGTGATCGGCGTCGGCATGACGCCGTTCGGGCGACATCCCGATCTGAGCATCAAGGCGCTGACGGCCCAGGCCGTCGGGGCGGCGCTGCGCGATGCCGGGCTCGAACGCGAGTCGCTGCAGGCGGCGTTCTTCTCGAACTGCACGCAGGGCCACATGGAAGGCCAGCACATGATCCGCGGCGAGATCGCGCTGCGCGAGATGGGCATCCAGCAGGTGCCGGTCGTCAACACCGAGAACGCCTGCGCGAGCGGCAGCACGGCGTTCAACCTGGCGGTCAGCTTCGTGCGGGCCGGCGACGGCGACGTCGCGCTGGCCGTCGGCGCCGAGAAGATGTATTCGCCGACGGACCGCGATCGGATGTTCGCGGCCTTCGACAGCGCCTGGGACATCGCCCGCGCGCAGGAGATCCAGCAGCGGCTGATGAAGATGGGCGAGGGCATCGATCCGCCCGAAGGCTCGACCTCGCCCAGGCCGTACAGCGTGTTCATGGACGTGTACGCGGCGATGTCGCGGCTGCACATGAAGAGCTTCGGCACCACGCAGCGCCAGTTGGCGGCCGTCGCGGCGAAGAACCACGCGCACTCGGTGCACAACCCGTACTCGCAGTACCGCGATACCTACAGCATCGAGCAGATCCTGGCGGCGCCGCCGATCACTTACCCGCTGACCTTGCCGATGTGCTCGCCGATCTCCGACGGCGCGGCTGCGGCGATCGTCTGCTCGGAGGCCGGCCTCAAGCGCCTGGGCGTCTCGCGCGAGCGGGCGATCCGCGTGCTGGCGACCGTGCTGCAGAGCGGCTCGGACCGCGAGCCGACGCAGTTCGACCGCCACTGTACGGCGCTGGCCGCGCGGCGCGCTTATGAGCGGGCCGGCATCGGGCCCGAGGACGTCTCGGTCGCCGAGGTCCACGACGCGACGGCGATGGGCGAGATCATCCAGTCCGAGAACCTGGGCTTCTGCGCGTTCGGCGAAGGCGGGCCGCTGGCCGAAAGCGGCGCGACCTCGCTGGGCGGACGGATCCCGATCAACCCGTCGGGCGGGCTCGAATCGAAGGGCCACCCGATCGGCGCCACCGGACTCGGCCAGATCCACGAGCTGGTCGGCCAGTTGCGGAACGAGAACGGCCCGCGCCAGGTCGAAGGCGCCCGCATCGCGCTGGCCGAGAACGGCGGCGGCCTGCAGGGCATCGAGGAAGCGATCGCCTGCGTGACGATCCTGGCCCGCTGACCTTTCATCACCCGACCCCTATTGGAGGATCGACCATGCGGATCCGTGACCGGATCGCCATCGTGACGGGCGCGGCTTCGGGCCTCGGTTACGCCACGACGCGCAGACTGATCGAAGAGGGCGCCAAGGTCGCAGCCCTGGACATGAACGCCACCGGCCTGGCCGCGCTGGCCGACGAGTTCGGCGCCGACCGGGTGCTGACGCGCGCGACCGACGTCGTCGACGAGACCGAGGTCGAGGCGGCGGTAAGCGAGACGGTCGCCCGCTTCGGACGCGTCGAGATCGTCGTCAACTGCGCCGGCGTCGCCGACGCGGCCAAGACCGTGTCGTCCAAGGGCCAGGTCTTTCCGCTGGCGACCTGGAACAAGGTGATCGGCATCAACCTGACCGGCAGCTTCAACGTGATCCGCTTCGCGGCCCGCGAGATGATGCGCAACGCGCCTGACGACGACGGCCAGCGCGGCGTCATCGTCAACACGGCCTCCGGCGCGGCCTGGGGCGGGCAGGCGGGCCAGGCCGCCTACAGCGCGAGCAAGGCCGGCGTCATGGGCATGACCTTGCCGATCGCCCGCGACCTCGCGCCGCAGGGCATCCGCGTCGTCGCGATCGCGCCGGGGCTGTTCGATACGCAGATGGTGGCCGGCATGCCGGCCAAGGTGTCGAGCGAGATCATCGACCGCATGATCCTGTTCCCGCACCGGATGGGGAACTCGCGCGAGTTCGCGGCGCTCGTCGAATCGATCGTGACGAACCCGTACCTGAACGCGACGACGATCAGCCTCGACGCGGGGGTGCGGACGTCGAACTGACGACGCCCGGCCGTCAGCGGCCCATCGCGTAGAACTCGTCGTTCGGGCGCATGCTGGTGACGTTGGCGAGCCGGTTCGACAGGCCGAAGAACGACGAGATCGCGGCGATGTCCCAGATGTCTTCCTGATCGAAGCCGTGCTTCTTCAGCGTCGCGAAGTCCTGGTCGTCGACTTCATAAGCGCGGGCGGACACCTTCATCGCGAAGTCGAGCATCGCCTTCTGCCGATCGGTGATGTCGGCCTTGCGGTAGTTGACGGCGATCTGGTCGGCGATCAGCGGGTTCTTGGCCCGGATCCGCAGGATCGCGCCGTGCGCGACGACGCAGTACTGGCACTGGTTGGCGTTGCTGGTGGCGACGACGATCATTTCGCGCTCGGCCTTGGTCAGGTTGCCGGGCTTGTCCATCAGCGCATCGTGATACGCGAAGAATGCCCGGAACTCGTCCGGCCGATGCGCCAGCGCGACGAATACGTTGGGCACGAAGCCGGATTTTTCCTGGACCGCGAGGATGCGCTGCCGGATGTCTTCGGGCAGCGTGGCGATGTCGGGTATCGGAAAACGGCTGATCGGGGCGGAAGCGGGGGGCGTCACGGCGGTCTCCTCTTGAACGATGACAGGCAGCGTACAACAAATTGACCGATCGTCTAGGAAAATCGACGACTCCGGCGCGGCCTTTGGTCGCCGGCGCTCGATTTCCGTCACCCCGCCGCCCAGACATCGACCAGATACCGCCCGCCCGACACCAGCGCGTCGACGTGCGCGCGGGCATCTTCGTCGCTCATGCCGCCGCAACTGCCCGCGATCCCGGTGAGGGCAGTCCGCACGTCGGGCTCCATGCGGCTGGCGTCGCCGCAGACGTAGACGACGCCGCCCCGCGCGAGCAGCGACCACACGCGTTCGCGCTGCTCGCGCAACAGATCCTGGACGTAGACCTTGCGATCCGACTGGCGCGAGAACGCGACGTGGAGCTCGGTCACGCCGTCGCGGGCGAAGGCCTCTAGCTCGTCGCGGTACAGGTAGTCCTGATCCGGATGCCGGCAGCCGAAGAACAGCATCGCGTCGCCGATCGCCTGGCCGGCCGCGCGTTGCGCGGCGCGCTCCTGCAGGAAACCGCGGAACGGCGCGAGGCCGGTGCCCGGGCCGATCATGACGATCGGCGTGCGCGGATCGGCCGGCAGCCGGAACGCCGTCTGCGGGTCGCGCACGAACGCGTGCACCCGGCATCCGTCGTCGAGCTGCCTGGCCAGGTAGCTCGAGCAGACGCCCGCGAATGAACCCTGCCCGCTGCGGGCCGGGCGGGCGACGACGGCCACGGTCAGGCTGCAGCGTGCCGGATCGTGCAGCGGCGACGACGCGATCGAGTAGAAGCGCGGCGACAACGGCGGCAGCATCTCCAGATAGACGTCCAGCGGCAGTCGGATCGCCTCGAACGCGTCGAGCAGGTCCAGCACGCTGCGGCGCCTGGACAGCACCTCGACGCGATACGGGCTGCCTTCGCCGGCCTGCCCGTCGGCGGCCAGGGCTTCGAGCCGGGGTTTGGTGAACGGGCATTCGCAATACGCGGCCAGCGTGCGGATCTGCGCGCGCGTGGCGACTTGCTGAAGCTCGACGTAGTCGGCCAGCAGCTCGCCCATCGTGATGCGCTCGCCGACCGGCAGGAAGGTCTCGCGGTGCGTACGGGCGGTGATGCGGATCGTCGTATCCGGCGCCAGGCCGAAGCGGGCCGCGGCGCGCCGCACGAGCGCGTCGTCGTTACGGGGCAGCACGCCCAGGGGGTCGCCGGCCCGATAGCGCACATCGGCCGGCAGCTCGATCTCGATGTGCCGCGTCGATCCGACCTGCTGCACGGGCCCGGTGCGCAGTTCGCGGTTGACGGCGACGCGCATCGGCCGCGCGCCGAAGGTATCGGCGAACGGGCGGGCGCGCTCGGCATCGAGCACTTCGACCGCGTACAGCGCGCCGGCCACCGGTTTGCCGAGTTCGATACCCAGGTCGCTGCCGATCCGTGCCCACATCGGCCGGACCCAGGCTTCGAGCGCGCCGTCGAAATCGTCCTTCGCGTCGCCTTCGCCGCGCGCATGCACGCGCCGCGCGCCCAGCCGCTCGAGGCCGGCGTCGATGCGCTGCGGTATCGCCTGGAACGTCGAGGCCCAGTCGCTGTTGCCGCAACCGAACACGCTGTAACGCAGGCCCGCCAGCGGCGTCGCGGCCTCGTCCAGCCATCGGATGAAGCCGCGCGCGCACGACCGGCCCGCTGACCTCGATGTCCGGCAGGCGCGTCAGCAGTTCGGTGAAGAACACGCGGGCTTCGAGCCGGGCCAGGTTGGCGCCCAGGCAGAAGTGAGTGCCGTTGCCGAACGCCAGATGCCGGTTGGGCTGGCGGGTGATGTCGAACTCGTCGGGACGCTCGAACACCGTCTCGTCGCGGTTGGCCGCGGCGAAGCAGATCAGGACCTTGTCGCCGGCGCGGATCTTGCGGCCGCTCAGCTCGGTATCGGCCGGCGCGGTGCGCCGGAACTGGATGACCGGCGGCGCGAAGCGCAGCATCTCCTCGATCGCCGACGGCAGCAGCGACGGGTCCGCCATCAGCTTGCGGCGTTGTTCGGGGTAAGTGCTCAGCAGCAGCAGTCCGTGCGCGATCAGGTTGCAGGTCGTCTCGTTGCCGGCGACCATCAGCAACTGGAAGAAGCGTTCGAGCTGCCCGCGGCTCAACTGCTCGCCGTCGACCTCGGCATTGACGATCAGGCTCCAGACGTCGCCGGACGGTTGCGCGCGCTTCTCCTGCGTGCGCGCCGATGCGTACGCGAACATCTCGAGCACGCGTTCGCGGAAGGTCTTCGGATCAACGCCCGAGTCCGGATCGTCGAACGCGATCAGCGTATTGGTCCACTCGAACAGCTTGTGCCGGTCCTGTGCCGGCACGCCGAGGATGTCGGCCAGCACCAGCAACGGCATTTCGGCCGCCGCCTCGGTCAGGAGTCGACCTCGCCCTTCTCGCAGATCGCGTCGACGACCTCGCGCGCATGCGCTTCGATCGATGCCTGCAACTGATTGATCACCTGTGGCGTGAATGCGCGATTGACGATCTTTCGCATCTTCGAGTGCCGCGGCGGATCCATGTTCAGCATCATGTGGCGGAACTGTTCCAGATCCTGCGGCCGTGCCTCGCGCAGCGTCGTCCCGCCCAGCCACGACGAGAACCATTGCGGATTCTGCGCGACGTGCGTGATGTCGGCGTGCGTGGCCACGGCCCAGAAACCCGGGCCGCCGCCGAAATGCCCGGTGGCCGGCTCGGGGATCCAGACCGGCGACGCGCGTCGCACCTCGGCCAGCAGATCGAACGGAACACCGTCATCGAAGAGTTCGATCGCGGCGATGTCGGGCAAGCTCATCGGGACGTCTCCTTTTTCGCGGCATTCTCGCGTCGAACGAACCATGATGGCAATTGGTGAACGATGCGCGATATCGGGTCGTTCGTCCTTGTCAGTCGTGCGTCGCCTGGCGTATCGTGATTCGCGCATTCGACGAAACACGAAGACCGTGACGACGAACAGGAACCAACGATGAGCATTCCCGTGGAGCTGTCGGGCCTGGCGGACGCGATGGCCGGCTACCGATTCGCCTACCTGATGACGACCAGCGGCAAGGGCGCGCCGCATGCGGTGGCGGTGTCGGTCGTGCTCGATCAGGGTTTGCTGATCGTCGAAGGCATCGGCCGACGTACGCGAGAGAACGCGCTCGCGCGTCCCGCAGTCGGCCTGGTGTGGCCGCCCGAATCGGCGTCCGGCTACTCGCTGATCGTCGACGGCCAGGCCAGCGTCGTCGCCGACCAGGTGCGGATCGCGCCGACGCGCGCGGTACTGCATCGGCCCGTGCAGCCGGCCTCGTCGGCCCAGTCCGGCCCGCCGGGCGCCTGCGGGTCCGACTGCGTCGAGATCCCTATCGCGCCTATTGCTTGAGCAGCGGGCATTCGCTGATCGATACCGGCATGAAGGTTTCCTCGGCCGAGAACTTCTTGACCAGCTTGACGACGTCGTCCTTGTTCTTCATCTCTTCGGGCGCTTTGGCCACCGCGTAGTACATATCGCGCATCAGGCGCCCGTCGGCACGGATCTTCGCGCCCTTCGTGAAGAAATCCTCGACCGACGTCTGCTTCATCTTCGCCAGTACGGCCTTCGTGTCGGTCGAGCCCACGGCCTTGACGGCCTTAAGGTAGTGCAGCACCGCGCTGTAGACGTTGGCCTGCGGGTCCGTCGGCATCTTGCCGTTGAACGCCTTGCGGAAACGTTCGGTCCACGCGCGGCTCGCATCGCTCTCGTCCCAGTAGAAGCTCTGCACGATCGGCATCCCGGCCGAAACCTGGTTGCCCAACGCGTAGATGTCGTCGGTCGTCATCGAGAACGGGATGAAGTTCTGCCCCGATTCGCGGATGCGGAACTCGCCGGCCTGCTTGGTCGCGTTGGTCAGGTCCGCGCCGCCGGCGATCAGGCCGATGTTCTTGGCCTTGGACGCCTGCGCCTGCAGCAGGTACGAGCTGAAGTCCGGCGTGCCGATCGGAAACCGCACCGAGCCGACGGTCTTGCCCTGCACGCCGTCGATCATCGTGCGCGAATCCTTCTCGATGCTGTGGCCGGCCGCGTAGTCGACGGTGATGAAGTACCAGGTGTTCGGCTTGGCCGTCGCGGCCATGCCCTTGACGGTCAGGTTCGCCACCGCGTAGCCGTCGTTGGCCCACTGCATGCCGTTCGGCGAGCAGGCCTTGCCGCTCAGATCGCGGCTGCTGGCCATCGACAGCACCAGGATCTTGTCGCGGTCCTGCGTCAGTTTCTGCACGGCCAGCGCCACGCCAGAGCTGTAGATGTCGAAGACCGCGCCGACGCCGTCGTTGTCGAACCACCGGCCGACCATCGCCGAGCCCACGTCGGGCTTGTGCTGATGGTCACCGACGACGACCTCGATCGGCTTGCCGAACAGGCTGCCGCCGATGTCCTCGATCGCGAGCCTGGCCGCCACGACGGAACCGGCGCCGGTGATCGACGAGAACACGCCCGACTGGTCGTTGAGGATGCCGATCTTGACCGGCCCGTTCGATTGCGCGAACGCCGGGAACGCCAAACAAGTCAGGGCCGCGGCGAGCCCGAGCGAACGCCATGCGGCCTTCGACATCTGTCTTCCTCCATGTGATGATGTGCCCGTGCGGATACGCCGGCGCGGGCTGGCTCGCATCGTTCCACCTCGGGGTGGGACGTGTCAACGCAACGACAACGAACCTGGAAGACCGATGAGCCTGGTCGAAGAATTCAACGCGCGCACCGTCGGCAACCTGCCCGGACATCTGGGCCTCGTCATCACGCAGGTCGAACAAAACGAAGTGCGCGCGACGATGCCGGTGCGCAAGGAGTTGATGGCGCCCAACGGCTTCCTGCACGCGGGCAGCCTCGTCACGCTGGCCGACACCTCGGCCGGCTGCGGCTGCCTGGCCACGCTGCCCGAGGGCGCGACCGGCTTCACGACGGTCGAGCTCAAGTCCAACCATCTGGGCACCGCGCGCGACGGCACGGTCGACTGCGTGGCCACCGCCGCGCACCTGGGCCGCACGACGCAGGTCTGGGATGCCGTGGTCACGCACCGCGAGACCGGCAAGACGCTGGTGCTGTTCCGCTGCACGCAGATGATCCTGTATCCGGCGCCGCGCGCCGGCTGAGGCGGGGCGGGGACGGAAAGAACGCGTGAAGCGGATACGGGATTGACCCGATCCCGGCGAGGGGCCGCGCGGAGAAGAATGGAACGCACCGATACGCGTCGCGGATCGATGCCATCCACCCGTTCGAGGAGACCCCGATGAAGCCGCTGTTTGCCGCCTGCCTGTTCGCCGTCACGGCCTTGGGGGCGCCCCTGGCCGCGCACGCGCAAGCGCACCCATGGCCGGCCAGGCCGGTGCGATGGGTAGTCCCGTATCCGGCCGGCGGCGGCTCGGACTTCCTGGCCCGCAACATCGGGCAGCAGTTGTCGACGCAGATCGGCCAGCCGGTCGTCATCGACAACAAGCCCGGCGGCAACACCGCGATCGCCGCCTCCGAGGTCGCGCGGTCGGCGCCCGACGGCGAGACGCTGCTGTCGGCCGACAACGGCACGCTGGTCTACAACCCGGCGCTGTACAAGAGCCTGTCGTACAACCCCGGCAAGGACCTGGCGCCGGTCACGCTGATGGGGCGGTTCCCGATGATCCTTGTCGTCGGACCGGGCGTGAAGGCCGCCGACGTCAAGGCCTTCGTCGCCGAGATCCGCGCGACGCCCGACGGCATCAACTACGCGTCGGCCGGTGCAGGTAGTCCGCATCACCTGGCGATGGAATTGTTCAGGACCGAGGCCGGCCTGAAGATGACGCACGCCGCTTATCGCGGGGCCGCGCCGGCGCTGGCCGACGTCGCCGGCGGACAGGTCCCGGCGATGATGGTCGACCTCGCGGCCGGCGCCGGCTTCATCAAGGGCGGCAAGGTACGGCCGCTGGCCGTCGCCAACGCCAAACGCCTGCCGCAACTGCCCGACGTGCCCACGTTCGCCGAGATGGGCTTCGACGTCGAGGCGGCCGCATTGGTCGGCCTGGTCGTGCCGTCGGCGACGCCGCCGGACGTGATCGCCGCGATCAACAAGCAGGTCGTCGCCGCGATCAATTCGCCCGAGGTCCACCGCAAGCTCGTCGATTTCGGCATCGAACCGGTCGCCGACTCGCCGACGCAGTTCGCCGAGCTGCTGAAGAGCGAGACCACGCGCTGGCACAAGCTGATCCGCGATCTGCGGATATCGCTGGACTAAGGGCGGGCGAACTCGGGCGCACGAGGCGAACCGAGTGAACCGGGCGAACCGGGCGAACCGGGCGAACCGGGCGAACCGGGGCGAGCGAGCGCGAACCGAGGTGAACGAAGGAGACGATGATGAGCGAAGTCACTTCCCGCGGCCCGAGCGCCGGTGAGAGCGGCGGCTGTCCGTTCGCGCACGATGCCGCCGCGTCGCGGTCGCCGATCGGCTGCCCGGTCAGCGCGCGGGCCGCGACCTTCGATCCGTTCAGCGACGGCTACCAGCAGGATCCGCCCGAGTACGTCAGGTGGGCCCGCGAGCAGGAGCCGGTGTTCTACAGCCCGGTGCTCGACTATTGGGTCGTCACCCGCTTCGACGACATCAAGGCGATCTTTCGCGACAACCTCACGTTCAGCCCCTCGATCGCGCTCGAGAAGATCACGCCGACCGGCCCGGAGGCGAACGCGGTGCTCGCCAGCTACGGCTTCGCGCTGAACCGCACGCTGGTCAACGAGGACGAGCCCGCGCACATGCCGCGCCGGCGCGCGCTGATGGAACCGTTCACGCCCGAGCACCTGAAGCGCCACGAACCGCTGGTGCGCCGGCTCGCGCGCGAATACGTCGACCGCTTCATCGACGACGGCCGCGCCGACCTGGTCGACCAGATGCTGTGGGAAGTGCCGCTGACGGTCGCGCTGCATTTCCTGGGCGTACCCGAAGAAGACATGGACACGCTGCGCCGCTACAGCATCGCGCACACCGTCAACACCTGGGGCCGGCCGAAGCCCGAAGAGCAGGTGGCCGTCGCGCACGCGGTCGGCAACTTCTGGCAGTACGCCGGCAAGGTGCTCGACAAGATGCGCCAGAATCCGGACGCGCCGGGCTGGATGCAGTACGGCATCCGCAAACAAAGGGAACTGCCCGAGGTCGTCACCGACTCGTACCTGCATTCGATGATGATGGCCGGCATCGTTGCCGCGCACGAGACCACCGCCAACGCGATCGCCAACGCGATGAAGCTGCTGCTGCAGCATCCGACCGCGTGGCGCGACCTGTGCGAAGACCCGGCGCTGATACCGAATGCCGTCGAGGAATGCCTGCGCCACAACGGATCGGTTGCCGCGTGGCGTCGTCTGGCGACGAAGGACGTCACCGTCGGCGGCGTCGCGATCCCGGCCGGATCGCGGCTGCTGATCGTCACCTCGTCGGCCAACCACGATGAGCGGCACTTCGCCGATGCCGACCTGTTCGACATCCGGCGCGACAACGCCAGCGACCACCTGACCTTCGGCTACGGCTCGCACCAGTGCATGGGCAAGAACCTGGCGCGGATGGAGATCCAGATCTTCCTCGAGGAGTTCACGCGCCGGCTGCCGCACATGAAGCTCGTGCCGCAGCGGTTCACTTATGTGCCCAACACTTCGTTCCGCGGGCCCGAGCATCTGTGGGTCGAGTGGGATCCGGCGCGGAACGCCGAGAGGCGCGATCCCTCGCTGCGCGACCATGCGCGCGGCGCCGTCCGCATCGGCGAGCCGTCTGCGCACGCGATCACGCGGCCGATGATCGTCGAGAGTGTTACGCCGGTCGCACCGGACATCATCAAGCTGCGACTGGTCGCGGCCGACGGCCGCGCCGTGCCGCGCTGGTCGCCGGGCTCGCACATCGACGTCGAATGCGGCGATGGCGGGGAGGGCGGCGATGGACTGTCGCGCCAGTATTCGTTGTGCGGCGACCCGGCCGACAGTCAAGCGCTGGAGATCGCCGTGCTGCGCGAGGCGCAGAGTCGTGGCGGCTCGGCCTGGCTGCATGCGCACGTCAAGGTCGGCGACCGCTTGCGCATCCGCGGGCCGCGCAATCATTTCCGGCTGGACGAACAGGCGCGACGACTCGTGCTGATCGCCGGCGGTATCGGTATCACGCCGATCATGGCGATGGCGCGCCGGGCGCGCGAGTTGGGCATCGACTATGTGCTGCACTACTGCGGTCGCAGTCGCCAGAGGCTGGCGTTCGTCGACGAGTTGGCTGCGCTGCATGGCCAGCGGCTGCATCTGCATCTCAGCGATGAAGGCAGCCGGCTGGACGTAGCCTCGTTGCTGGCCACGCCCGACGCTGGTGCGCGCGTCTTCGCGTGTGGTCCGCTGCGATTGCTCGATGCATTGGAAGCCGCGTGCGCGCACTGGCCCGACGACACGCTGCGCGTCGAGCATTTCGAATCGACGCTCGGCACGCTGGATCCGGCGCGCGAGCACGCGTTCGAGGTCGAACTGAAGGATTCGGGGTTGACCGTGCCGGTGCGGGCTGACCAGACGCTGCTGGCCGCGCTAAGGGCGGCGAATATCGACGTGCAGAGCGATTGCGAGGAAGGGCTTTGCGGGTCTTGCGAGGTGCGGGTGCTGGCGGGGGAGGTCGATCACCGGGATCGGGTGTTGACGCGGGGGGAGAGGGAGGAAGGGGAGCGAATGATGAGTTGTTGTTCGCGGGCTCGGGGTGGGAGGTTGGTGTTGGAGTTGTAGGGAGGATGGGCATTCTTCCCGCAAGCCAAAGTGTCAACGAGATTCGAGACGCTCTCCTCCTATGAATTGTGGTGTATTCAGGGATTTGAATGGGACCGCCAAAGAGCCATGACGCCACTCGAATGGATGGCGTGAAGCGACGTAGTTTATTTCGCGTGATGCGGGTTTTCGCGCGTGACGTCTGCTTTGGATTGCACGGTTGAGATTGGCAGGTTATTTTGCGGGATCGACAGCGTTCGTCTTTCCTGTCGAACTGCTCAAGCGGTCGATTGGCAAAGAGAAAGAAAGTTTTGATCGGTCACCAGCAGTGAGCGGAAGGAAGGTTAGTGACTGACGTTAGGTTGCATCGGGTATCTAAATTGAGTTAGGCGTTCAAGTGGCAAAGCATCAACTCGATCTGCTGGAAAACGCACTTGATAGTCTCGCCGAATCTCTTGCTAGATTCACGGAGGGCGACGGCGGTCACCCGAAGTCGTACAAGTTCGCGGTGTTGCACATGGCTCACTTTGTCGAACTCATATTCAAACATCACATTGCTCAGAAGCACGCGCTTCTAATCTACCAGAACCCGTTCGCCAAGACTCTGGACCGCAATAAGACGATCGGGCTCTGGGAGGCTATCAATTTTATCGAGAATGAGGCTAAAGGCTCAGTCTCGTCCGAACTGCGCACGGACTTGGAATGGCTGAAGCGACTACGAAATGACATTGAGCATCACAAGTTCGAAATGGAGGTGGCGGAAGTCCGTGTGACCATTGGGAGACTATTCAGATCCGTACTGGAGTTTCTTTCCGAGCATTCGGATGTAGACGTGGAATCTGCGATTCCGGATGAGGCCATGAGAGCCTATAAGGTGCTTTCGGATGAATACGAGTTCCGGCGAGACGGGGCGATACGCGCGGCAGAGGAGATTGCTAACGCGCTTGAGCGGCATGATCCGTCCGACCCTGACGACGCCCCGGTAAGAGTTCACTGTGACCATTGTGACAATCCGACAATGGTGGTGAATGCGGAATCCAAGACTGGCTTTCGATGTACCTTTTGCGACGAAGAAGAGAGTGATGAGGTTCCTGCCAATTGCGATTCTTGCGGGGCGACATTCGCGATGGGCGAAATGGACTACTGGGAGACTGAAGACGGAGTTTGGGAAGGCCGTTGCTACCACTGCTCCGGGCGCTACTTAATGGAGAAAGACGATTGATTACGCCTAACTGGTCGTTCCAACGGACGTACATGGACGCCCCCGGTTTGCCAAGCAGTCAGACCGTGAAGAAGCGAAGGTAAAGATTGCTCCCGTACATCCGGACTCAGACGTTACTGTCGGTCCCTGATGGGATTGGCTGGTCGAGGCTCTATCGCTTGAAAGCACTGAGTTCGTGCGCTGTCCGTTCCGAGCTTTCTCGACCCCGGTCTTACCTGTCGTTGCCATCATGAGCTGTCTTGCCGAGCAATCTGCGGGCGGGTGCGGTACTCCTTATGTAGGCGAAGCTTGAACGGTCAGCGGCGCTTAGGCCGCCGCAGCTTTTGGAGGCTGCGCGTGGTAATCGGCGTTGCGAGCGAGAAGGGCCCACACGATGCGAGCGTTGCGGTTGGCCAGGGCGACGGCGGCGATGTTGTTGTTGCGCCTGCCAGCGACCCTGGCGACCCAGTCGCCTGGGCGGCGATTCAGGGCGTGACGCAGCACTGCCCTGGCGCCGTGGATCAACAGAGTTCGCAGGTAGGTGTTGCCTCGTTTGCTCATGCCCAGCAGCGTGGGCTTGCCGCCGCTGGAGTGCTGACGGGGCACGAGGCCGAGCCAGGCTGCGAACTGTCGGCTGTTGCTGAAGTTGCGAGCGTTGCCCACCGAGGCAACCAGAGCACTGGCTGTGAGCGGGCCGACCCCGGGGATCTTCTGCAAGCGCTGACAAGCATCGCTGCTGCGCTGCCACTGGCGGATCTGAAGCTCGATGGCCAGAACCTGCTCGTTGAGCACTCGCAGATGGTCGAGCAGTCGTTGGATCAGCAGCCTGAAGGCGGTGGACAGCTCGTTGCTCGCATCCTCGATCAAGTCGATCACGCGCTCACCGACATGAGCGATACCCTGGGGCACGACCAGGCCGAACTCGGCGAGCAGGCCGCGGATCTGGTTGGCTTGGGCGGTACGGGCCTTGACGAAGCCCTGGCGCACCCGGTGCAGGGCGAGCACGAACTGCTGGTCGACGGACTTGACCGGCACGAAGCGCATCGAGGGGCGGCCAACGGCCTCACAGATGGCCTGGGCATCGGCGGCATCATTCTTATTGCTCTTGACGAAGGGCTTGACGAACTGAGGGGCGA
Organism: Burkholderiaceae bacterium; assembly: GCA_047601745.1. Taxonomy (GTDB): domain Bacteria; phylum Pseudomonadota; class Gammaproteobacteria; order Burkholderiales; family Burkholderiaceae_E; genus JAKPAM01. Next base: position 1,660,092 of record JASGIS010000001.1, read on the forward strand.
TGAGCCGAACATCGTGGCCGAGGGATTGCAGCTTGCGCGCCCAGTGGTGAGCACTGCCGCAGGCTTCCATGCCAACGAGGCAAGCTGGAAGGCGCGCAAAGAAAACCGCGACTTGATCGCGACGCAGCTGCTTGCGCAGGACGGTTTTGCCGTGCTCGTCAACACCGTGGACCTGGAAAGCATTCTTAGCCAGATCGAGGCCGATGGTAGTAATCTGCATGTCGGACGCTCCTGTTCGGTTCGAGTGTTTGATCTCACATCCACTCTGGCACATCGATGCCGATTTCGGGTGGGGGCGTCCATCCCATTGCTTGACCCGTCCGACCACCCGCTGCCGCGGTTGGTCAGCCGCCTCAAGCGCCGCTGAACTCCGACGTTAGGTGTCGGAAGTCGTTTTGCGAGCTATTCGAAATCCATGGAAATGAACCAATCGGCATTCGCTCTCCGCTCTGAACAGCCAGCGCCAGTAACCGCTCTATAGTTGTAACCCTATACGCCCGCAGGAGATAAAATGGGACGCGCAAAAAGGGCCTACATCAGCGTACCTCGGGATCACCATCTAAACGATGCTCAGCAGCAACTGAAGCACGCCCTCTACGAGCGCCTGAGGAAGGATGGAATCGAGCCACAAGAGTTCCATGTTACGGGTCTGCCGGTCCGTTCGCCCTACACTTTCGCCGCCGCGCAGGAAATCATGAGTCGTTGCCACGGCGCACTGATCTTCGCGTTTGCTCGGTGGGCTGATCCGAAGGGCGACCCTGGACTCGCCATGCCAACCGTTTGGAACCACCTGGAGGGTGCGTTTGCGATCGCGCACCATAAGGAGCTACTGGTCATAACTGAGACCAATGTTGCACCCGATGGTATAACTTGGCCAGGAGGCGGGCAGTTTATTCTTGCGGCCCCCCCAGGCGCAGGACCTGACTGGTTTGACACTCCGTATGCAGAACCTCAAATCAATGCATGGATCGCCGCGATAAAGAGGGTGGATGATGTATTCCTAGCTTACAGTACGAAAGGCCGATCGACCGCCAACGATATAAGCAAGTACCTCACAGCACAGGGCGTTGCGATTCGAGATTGGGAATTGCATTTTGCGGCCGGCTCAATGATACTGGATGAGCTAATTCATGCTTCACGCAACTGCCTCGGAGCGATCATGCTGTTGACAAAGGATGACGAATTCCTTGGCGAAGAGAGCTACGCCGCCCCTCGTGACAATGTGATTTTCGAGATGGGAGTGTTCATGCAGGCAAAGGGGCGAGAGCGAGTTCTGGTAGTGAGGGAGGAGGGCGCAAAGATGCCTGCCGATGTTGGCGGCGGAATATATCTGGCACTCAAAGATCGTAATGACATTGCCCCGATTCATGGAAAGCTCCTTGATTTCATAGATAAGCGCATATAACGTCGACGCCTAGCTCGGCGCTCGAGATGACGCGCTACAACAGCCAGCTCTAGCCGCGCGGAACAACATGAATCAATCATGACCGTGCATCCGCTTACCCGGCAAGTGCCGGGTCGGTTGGCCGTCGCGGTAGATCACCTTGCCGCTGACGATCGTGGCCGTGTAGCCATCGGCCTCCTGCATCAGCCGGCGGGCGCCCGACGGTAGGCCGTAGACCATCCGCGGCGTCCATAGCTGCAGACGGTCGAAATCGATCACATTGACGCCCGTCTTGTAGCCGGCTATCAGCAGTCCGCGATCGAGCAGGCCGACCGCCCGGACGGGTTTGGATTTTTTCGCTGAAGCTTGTCACTTACCTGGATTGCGGTTTGACGCCAAAGCGCACCGCGGAATCCCCCCGCGACGCCCCCTGAATAGCAACAAGCGCCCGCTCCGCCGCCGGCGAAAGCGTGCGCTGTGCCAGATAAGCAATCTCGAAGTGCGCAGGCGGACAAGCGGCCGCCGGCAGCCGCAGCCGCACCAACTGACCCGATTCGGCTTCGGCGGCGACCGCGAGCGGCGGCGCGAACAGAACGACATCGGTTCGGCAGGCCAGTTGCGCGAGCGCGCGAAAATCGTTGCTCTCGACCTGAAATTCGCATTGTTCGATCGGTCGGTAGCCCTTGGTCCCCCGCGTATGTTCACGTGCGCGCTTAGGGAACGGCACCGACGCCAGCGCGGTGCGACGCAACTGCGTCATCGACACCTCCTGGTCTGCGAGCGGGTGTTCGGGCCGCACGAAACAGCCGACCTCGATCGCGCGGAAACGGCGCACCTCCAGATCGGGCGTGCGCGGAATGAAACGGCGTTCGAGCACGATGAAGTCCAGTTTTTCGTTACGCAGTGCCGCCAGCAATTCGTCTCCGTCGTTCACTTCCACGGCGACTCGCAGCTTCGGCCAATCGCGTTGCAGCGTGCTCAAGGTATCCGCCAGGACGATCGGGGCGATCCATGACCCCAACCCGAAGCACACCTCTCCGATTTCGTGCTGCTGAATCAAGGACAGGTCGCGTTTGAGGCAACTGGTCTCGAACAAGATCCGCCGCGCTCGCTCCACGGCCACCTTGCCCGCAGCCGTCAGCACGACGCCACGCGCGCTCCGGTCACAAAGCGCCAGGCCTGCCTGCTCTTCCAGGGTCTGGATGCTGCGCGTCAGCGCCGGCTGGCTCAGATGCACGCGGCGCGCGGCGGCCGCGAGCGACCCTTCTTCCGCCACCGCGACCAGGTGCTCTAGCTGTCGCAGATTCATGGATATGCGCTCTATGCATAGGTGAGATCAGATATTTGCACTTGAAGTATATCTGTCGAGCCGATCAAATGCTCTCCCACTAGAACGCACTTGGCACGCGGATAACTTGGGAGACGACAAGAGCCATGCCAGACACCCTCCCCACAGAGGCTCTCCCCGCGAGTGTCGCCACTTCGGCCACCGAGGCTGTTCAGCGGATCGCGGCGAGCACTCTTCCCCCGGAGGACCTCGAAGACGAAGCTGACGTTCGACGCGGCTTCATCGGTACGGTCCCTGACGCCGAGGTGCGCGACGAATACGGGCGACTGGTCTGGGGTCTGGCCGACTACGGTTTTCTGAACGAATCGACGATTCCCCCCACCGTCAACCCCGCGTTGTGGCGGCAGGCTCGGCTCAATGCGGTGCACGGCCTGTTCGAGGTGACGCAGCGGATCTACCAGGTCCGGGGCTTCGACCTGGCGAACATGACGATCATCGAGGGCGATACCGGGCTCATCATCATCGACCCGCTGACCGCCCGGGAAACCGCCCGCGCCGCGCTCGATCTGTACCTGTCCCATCGGCCGGCACGCCCCGTGGTGGCGGTGATCTACAGCCATAGCCATTCGGATCACTTCGGCGGCGTGAAGGGGGTCATCAACGAGCGTGATGTGCGCGCCGGCAAGGTGGCCGTGATCGCGCCCAACGGCTTCATGGAAGAGGCCGTGTCCGAAAACATCCTGGCCGGCACGGCGATGGCGCGGCGTGCCCAGTTCCAGTTCGGCCACACGCTGGCGCGCAACGCGTGTTGCCAGGTCGACTCGGGCCTGGGCAAGAACATGCCGCGCGGTACGCTGACGCTGATCGAGCCGACCATGCTGATCCGCGAGGAGAGCGAGACCCACGTGATCGACGGCGTCGAGATCGTGTTTCAACTGACGCCCGACAGCGAAGCGCCGGCGGAGATGCACTTCTTCTTCCCGCAACTACGCGCGTTGAACCTGGCGGAAAACGCGACCAAGACGCTGCACAACCTGTGTCCGCTGCGCGGGGCCAAGGTGCGCAATTCACTGCTGTGGTCGCGCTACCTGGGGCGGGCGCTGGATCGCTACGCGCCGCATGCGGACGTCGCGTTCGCCCAGCACCACTGGCCCACGTGGGGCAAGGCGCGCATCGCGACCTATCTGGAGCAGCAGCGCGATCTATACAAGTTCCTGCACGACCAGACGGTCCGCATGATGAATCACGGCCTGACCGGGCCCGAGATCGCCGAGCGCATGAGGCTGCCCGATGCGCTCGCCAACCAATGGCACGCGCGCGGCTTCTACGGCACGGTGTCGCACGACGTCAGGGCGATCTATCAGCATTACCTGAGCTGGTATGACGGCAATCCGAGCCATCTGCACGCGCTGCCGCCGGAAATGGCCGGGCCGCGCTATGTCGAATACATGGGGGGTGCCGAAAGAATGCTGGAGCTTGCCCGGCGGGACTTCGACCGGGGCGAATACCGTTGGGTCGCGCAGGTCATGAATCACCTGGTGTTCGCGCAACCCACGTTGCGGGAGGCGCGTGAACTCGGCGCGGCCGCGCTCGAACAGATGGGATTCCAGGCCGAATCGGCCACCTGGCGCAACGCCTTCCTGCTGGGGGCGCGCGAGTTGCGCGAAGGCGCACCCAAGACCCCGGCCCAGGGCAAGCGCAGCGGCGACATGGTGGCGGCCATGACCGACGAGATGTTCTTCGACTATCTCGCCGTCCGGCTCGACGGGCTGAAGGCGCAGACGCTCGATGCGCGGATCGCGTGGCGTTTCTCCGACACGCAGCGCGACTACGCGCTCACCCTGAAGCACGGCGTCCTCAGTTGCTCGCCGATGGCGCACGCGCAGCCGCCGCACGTCACGCTGACGATGGCTCGCAGCACGCTCAACCGCATCCTGAACGGCGAGACGGAATTCGACGATGCGATCAAGGGCGGCGATATCCGTCTGGAAGGCGACGCCGGTGTCTTCATGGCCCTGCTCGGCAACCTCGAGACCTTCAGCGGCAACTTCAACGTCGTCGAGCCCTGAAGACTGCGGCGAACGAGGCGAGTCATGACTTCAGCGCAGCTCGCCCGCACTCGATCTCGTGCATCCGCGGCTTTCGCCGGGCGACCGGATGGAGGCGGCGAGCGAGTCCATCGAACCGGCCATTAACCGTTCCGTACTGGATCGCTTGCCGTGACGACGCGGCCTCGAGCTTACCCAAGAAACCTTAGTTCTCGAAAATTTCATCGGAGACGACATGACACCGAGCGCCTTGCGCCCTCTCGCCCTCGCCATGGCCGCGCTGCCCCTGCTGGCCGCCGCCCAATCCGCCCAGCCCCCCGCGCCCAACCCGGCCACCGAAATCACCACCAAGGCCAACGCCGAATGGCTGACGCGGCAGAACTTCGCCGACAAGCAGGATTTCGAGGATGCCTCGCGTGGTCTGGTGGCGCGCTTCCCGCAGCCCGACGTGCGCAACGCTGATGGCCGAGTGGTCTGGAGTTTCAACAACTACGGATTCGAGCAGGACGAGGCCGCGCCCGCCACCGTCAACCCCAGCCTGTGGCGACAGGCGCGGCTCAACAACGAGGCGGGGCTGTTCAAGGTGACCGACCGCGTGTACCAGGTGCGTGGCGCGGACCTGTCGAACATGAACATCATCGAAGGCGATACGGGCCTGATCATCGTGGATCCGCTGATCACCGCCGAGCCCGCGCGCGCCGCGCTGGACCTGTATTTCTCCCACCGTCCGCGCAAGCCCGTGCAGGCCGTGATCTATACCCACAGCCACGTGGACCACTTCGGTGGCGTGCGAGGTGTGGTGGACGAGGCCGACGTGAAGGCGGGCAAGGTCAAGATCTACGCGCCCATCGGCTTCATGGAAGAGGCCGTCAGCGAGAACGTGCTCGCCGGCAACGCCATGGGCCGCCGCGCCCAGTACATGTACGGCGGCATGCTGCCGCGCAGTGCCACGGGGCAGGTCGACGCGGGCCTGGGCAAGGGGACGTCGCTGGGCACGGTCACGCTGATTCCGCCCACTGACCTCGTCAGCAAGCCCATCGAGACCCACCGGATCGACGGCATCGACATCGAATTCCAGCTCACGCCCGGCACCGAGGCCCCGGCGGAGATGAACATGTACTTCCCGCAGTTCAGGATGCTGTGCGCCGCCGAGAACGCCACGCATACGCAGCACAACATCCTGACCATCCGCGGCGCGCTGGTGCGCGACCCCAAGGCGTGGTCGTACTACCTGAACCAGACGCTGGCGCGCTACGGCGGCCGCAGCGACATCCTGGTCGCCCAGCACCACTGGCCGACCTGGGGGCAGGCGCGCATCCAGGAATTCCTGGCCGACCAGCGCGACATGTACCAGTGGCTCAACGATCGCACGCTGAACCTGCTGAACAAGGGTTTCACCCCCGTGGAGATCGCCGATAAGCTCCAGCGCCTGCCGGAGCCGCTGGCGCAGAAGTGGTACGCGCGCGACTACTATGGTTCGATCAGCCACAACGTGCGCGCCATCTACCAGCGCTACATGGGCTTCTACGACGGCAACCCCGCGCACCTGAACCCGCTGCCGCCCGTGGAGACCGCCCGGCGCACCGTGGATTGGATGGGTGGGCCCGACGCGCTGCTGGCCAAGCTGCGCGATGCCTATGCGCGCGGCGAGTACCGTTGGGTGGCGCAGGTGGGCAACGAACTCGTCTTCGCGGATCCCGCGAACCAGGCCGCGCGGCACATCCAGGCCGACGCGCTCGAGCAGCTCGGTTACCAGAGCGAGAACAGCACCTGGCGCAACGCCTATCTGACCGGCGCGCAGGAACTGCGTCGGGGCGTCATCAAGCTGGGTGTGCGGGCCGGCTCGCCCGACCTGGTGCGCGCACTTTCGGTGCCGCAGTTCTTCGACTTCCTGGCCGTGCGGCTGGATGGCGACAAGGCGGCCGGCAAGCAGTTGACGCTGAACTGGAACTTCACCGACATCGGCCAGCGCTATGCGATGACGCTGCGCAACAGTGTGCTGACCTACCTGGAAGACACCCAGTACCCGCAGCCCAACGCCGCCATCACGCTGACCAAGGCCACCTTGGACCGCCTGAGCCTCAAGCAGACCACGATGGAACAGGCGGTGAAGGACGGCGCGATCAAGGTCGACGGTAACTCCGCCGCTTTGGCCGAGTTGTTCGGTATGTTGGACAGCTTCGACCTGTCGTTCGACATCGTCACGCCGCGTACGGCGCCGTAACGAGGGCGTTCCGCCGGTAGAAGTACTGGCGCGAGCGGCCTGCCGTCGACCAGATTCGCACTGACGGATAATTCAGTCTCACTCCCAACCTGCTGCGGTATTTCTGTAGCGTCTGCGGCTGTCATTTGTACACATCCGATGTCCGACTTCCGGACATCCATGGCTTTCCGGCAGGCCTGTTCGACGTGGGGCAGATCGGGACTCCAGTCAAAGACTACGTCACGGACACCAGGGTTCACTGGAAGAGAGCATCGATGCGTACAGAAAGCGGTTTGATCAACGGCGACCTCGTCGTATCAGAAGAGGTCCGGCTGACGGGCCTGGTGGCCGGAAGCATCCTGGTCGTCGACGGCGGCGTCCTGAATCTCCACGGCATGTGCGCAGGAAGTCTGACGGTGAATCGAGGAGGGCGAGCCTTGGTCGTCGGGATGGTTCGCGGAGACGTGATCAAGAACGGAGGCGAAGTCGAGATCAAGGGGATGGTGGGCGGGGCCGTTCGATCGGGGACCGGCACGTGATGAGCGAACCGGGCTCGGTTCTCCGCGGCAGTTTTCCGTGCGGGCCGCGGCGCGGACCTCGTTGAACGTTGCGGCCCTTGCCGACTCCGATCCCGCTTCGTTCCCGTCTCAAGCCGCCCGGGACAGCGGAGCCTCAGGTGCTCGAGGTTCCTGCGGCTCCTTCGGAGCCGGCTGATGACCGCGCACCAGCTTGCCCGGCAGGTGCCCGGTCGGCTGGCCGTCGCGGTAGATCACCTTGCCGCTGACGATCGTAGCGGTGTAGCCATCGGCCTCCTGCATCAGCCGGCGCGCACCCGACGGCAGGTCGTAGACCATCCGCGGCGGCCGTAGTTGCAGGCGGTCGAAATCGATCACGTTGACGTCCGCCTTGTAGCCGGGTTTCAGCAGTCCGCGATCGAACAGACCGACTGCCCGGGCCGTGTCGGACGTCTGGCTGCGGATCACGAAGGGCAGGTTCAACTTATCGCCGCGGGTGCGGTCGCGGCACCAGTGGGTGAGCATGTACGTGGGAACGCTGACGTCGCAGATGGCACCCACGTGCGCGCCGCCGTCGGACAGACCGAACACCGTGTTCGGATTGCGCATCATCGTCAGCGCGTTGTCGAGATCGAACTCGGTGTAGTTGTGCAGCGTGAACAGCAGGAAGCCCTTGCCGTCGTTGGCGGTCAGCACGTCGTAGACGATCTCATCCGGGTTCTGGCCGGTGCGCTGCGCCAGCGCGGCGATGCTGTCATCCGGGCTCGGTTCGTAGTTCGGCGGGTCACCCAGATCGAACATCTTGTTGTAGGCGCCGGCCAGCGAATTGACGAACGGGTGGCCCTTGGCCGGTTCCTCGGCCAGCAGCCGGGCGCGGAAGGCCGGATCGCGCATGATCGCCACCCGTTCGGCCAGCGGCTTGTCGGCGATCGCCTCGTACGACGGCCGCGTGATGAACGGATGCACCGAGCACTGCAGGCCCAGCATCAGCCCCACCGGCCGCCCCTGCACCTGCGCCTTGATCGGCAGGCCTTCGTCGACGGCGGTATCGAGCCGATGCATCAGCTCGCGCCACTGGTCCGGCATCACGTCGACCTGCAGCATCGAAAAGCTTAGCGGACGTCCGCTGGTCTTGACCATCTGCCGCATCAGCCCGAACTCGTGGTCGAGGTGGCGGAAGTCGGATACCCATTGCAGTACGCCGGCGCCGGCCTCCTTCATGCCCTGCGCGATCGCGATCATCTCGTCATCGGCCGCGCCCACTGTCGGGGTCAGATCGCCGTCGGCGGTGCGGTGCACGAAGGTGCGAGTCGTCGAGAAGCCGATCGCGCCGGCCTTCAGCGCATCGCGCGTCAGTTCGCCCATCCGGCGCATTTCGTCCGGCGTCGCCGGCTCGCGCTTGGCGCCCCGTTCGCCCATCACGTAGACGCGCAGTGCGCCGTGCGGCACCTGGACCGCCACGTCGATGTCGCGTTCGAGCCGGTCGATGGCGTTCATATAGTCGCCGAAGCTCTCCCATTCCCACGTCAGCCCCTCGTGCAGCGCTGCGCCCGGGATGTCCTCCACGCCTTCCATGAGCCGGATCAGCATCTCGTGATCGGTCTTGCGGACCGGCGCGAAGCCGACCCCGCAATTGCCCATGACGACCGTGGTGGCGCCGTGTATCGACGACGGCGTCATCCGCTGGTCCCAGGTGACCTGGCCGTCGTAATGGGTGTGGATGTCGACCCAGCCCGGCGTGACGATCCGACCGCGGGCGTCGATCTCCTCGCGGCCCCGGGCCGTCACCTCGCCCACTTCGACGATCTTGCCGCCGTCGATCGCGACGTCGGCGACGAAGGGTTCTCCACCGCTGCCGTCATAGACGGTGCCGCCGCGGATGATCAGATCGAATTGCCGGGTCATGGGGGTCTCCTTCGCGTCATATGGGGGGCCGGACAGCGAGCAAAGCCCCATCGGACTGCACGATTGTATTGCGCCGGCCCGGCCCGGGGGCTCGTTTCATTTCACCGACTTATCGGGCCAACCCTGCGCGAACCTCGTCGGCGCTCGCCAGCGCGTTCCCCCGGCCGCGTATCGCCTCGGCCATCCGCCGCACCTGCGACACGTTCGAAATCCGGCAGCCGCGCGACATGTCCTCGAGCCCGACCCGGATGTGGGCGTCGATATCCAGCGTCTGCGGCAGCAGCTCGAAAGCATCGATGCCGAGGCCGGCGACCATCAGCGGCGCCCCCGGAGCCAGGTCATCGATGATCCGGCGCCACGCGCCAAACGCGTAGTCGGCCGGCGGCAGGCCGAACGTGTACTCGTTCGAGAACATCACCCGGAAGATCGGTGTCGGGCAGGACGGCAGCCGCTTCGTCCACGAGCAGGTCGAGCGCACGAAGCCCGGCTCATAGGCCGCGATGGCCGGATGGATTCCGTACTCGGCAGCGATCGAAAAACCGCGTTCGATCGCCCGTGGCGAGTTCGCGTAGACCGAGTGAGACGAGCGGATCGGTCCGTCGATCGGCTCGATGTTTACGCTGCCCGAATCGAGCGCCATCCATTCGAGCAACTCGCGTTTCGCGAGTTGCTCCACGACGGCGAAGCGATCCTCGCCGAGGGCGATGGTCGGATAGACGATCGCGTCGACCTTTTCGCGGATGCCTTCGATGATTCTCGTATAGGTGTCGGCGCAATCGAGCTGGCGGTCCGCTTCCTCGTCGAAAGCATGTACGTGGACGATACTCGCGCCTTCCTGCACGCAAGCCACGCCATCGGCGATGATTTCCGATACGGACGTCGGACAGAGCGGCTGGCCTCGCTTTCCCCAGGGACCGTTCAGCGCGACTTCGAGCCAGATTTTTTTGTTCACATCGATACCCTGGAGTCGCATGCGTGATGCCAATACCGGCAGGCGGCCTTAGTGGACCCAACGCCAAATGCCCGCGGGCCAACCCGAGAGGGGCAGATGAGCCCAGGTCGCGACGAGCCAGACCACCAGGCCACCGAGAAGCGCGTGCATTCCGAGACCGTTCAGGCGTGCCCTTCCGCTCGCGATGGCGGCAAACGGCAGGTAGCTGGTCTTGGCTTCCCATGCCGGCCAGAGATCCGGCTCGAGGCGTTCCTTCTTCTTATCCTGCAGTGCTGCGCCGACCAGCGCCAGGACAATGGTCGCTACGGTGACGATGATGTTCTTCGTCATCGGATAGACCACTATGTGGCAAAGCCCCCAGAGGGCGAACGACCACATCATCGGGTGCCGGGTGATCGCGAAGACGCCGCGCGCCGTTTCGGGAAACTTCGCGGGAGTGCCGCCGGTCGGCAGGGCCGGATTGCGGATCAACGACCCGACCAGCAAGACCGATGCGAGCAGCATCACGACTGTCGCCCCCGCCCATAGCCCTTCTCCGACCGGCCAGAGCAGACCCGTCGGCGGTGCCGATCGGTACGCCAGGACCATCCAGATCAGCGTTACCGCCGCCACGAGTGAATAGATGCCTTGAAAAGCGGCTTCGCCGACCATGCTGACGATCGGATGTCGAAACGGATGCGAGAGCAGGAAATGCGTTCCGACGAAAGCAATGGCCGCAAGTAGAAGCATGGTCATGACGTCAGTCGCCTCGAGATCGATGTCACGATCGATCGCGGATGAATTCCAGGATCGAAACCGGATCGCAAGATTTGCGCCAATCTGCGGCCGGCGATGTCGGATGCCAGCGCTGAGTCGCAGCGACAGGAGCATGCGATCGACCAACGGGTGGAGCGCACTGATCGGAAGAGTGATGCGCGCATGTCGTTGGCGTCAAGTACCTGGATCGTCGCCCCGCATCCACGGCAGCGAACTCGACATTGGTATCCGGGCTCATCCTGCCGGCCAAGAACCTTTTGGCCTCCCGTCGCACTCTGCGCGACCGGGACCGAGCTCGTACCGGCGGTTCAAGTCGACAATCGACGCTTTCGGGGGGATCATCGGTTCAGCCTGGACGCCCGGGACCGTATTCTTTCGGATATTTCATGCTCTCCGATCAGGTAAAAGATCTGGCCAATCGTAGCGTGCTCTGCTGGCTGGCGACTGTTGATGCCAAAGGGCAGCCGAATGTTTCTCCCAAGGAAATATTCCTGGTGTTCGACGATGAGCATCTGGTCATCGCGAATATCGCTTCGCCCACGAGTATTCGAAATATCGAGCAGAACGCGAATGTCTGCGTCAGCTTCGTTGAGGTCTTCGTCCAAAAGGGATTCAAGGTGATTGGATCCGCTCGAAACCTCAAGAAGCAGGATGCCGACTACGCCTACTGGGCGGCGCCGCTGGAGGCCAAGGCTGGCCCGCGATTTCCGATACGGAGCGTCCTGGTCGTTCGAGCCGTTGGGGTCGAACCTATCGTCGCGCCCAGCTATCGTCTATTCCCGAACGAAACAACGGAGCAATCGCAAATCGATTCCGCTCTGCGTGCATACGGTATCCGGCCTGCCTCGGACGGCGCCTGATTCATCTTCCGGCCGTGCCATGACATACGAACTTAGACACGAAATCCCCGCCGTCGGTACCTATATCGACATCCGCCTTGCCGCAGGCCTGAGTCGCAAATCTCCTCAGGCAGCTTCGATCGGTCTCGAGAACGGCCTTTTCAGCGTCGTTGTCTACCATGTCGGGCAGCCCGTCGGTATCGGCCGTATCGTCGGAGATGGTGGGTGCTTCTTCGAGATCGTCGACATCGCGGTGCGCCCGGAACATCAAAAGAAGGGGCTCGGCGACATGATCATGAAGGCGCTCATGAACTGGCTGCATGCCAACGCGCCTTCTACCGCGTACGTTAGCTTGATGGCCGACCACGGAACGCCGAAGTTTTACGAACGCTACGGTTTCGAGGCATCACTCCTCCCCGAGAAAGCGGGCATGTTCCTTCGCATCGCTTAGCGAGATCCGGGGAGGGGGCTCCGCGTTGATGAGAGGTCCGACTGAACGGCCAGGTGACCCGAAGCATATTGGCTATAGAGAGGGGGCATCAGGACGGCAGGCAAAATGATTCGGTTGACGGACGGCGTTACGTCATGAGCGAATCCGACGCAGTCCTTCGCGGAAGTTGCCTGTGCGGAGCCTGACCCGCCGCTCCCGCGGACCGATCGACAGGTTGCAGACGAACTCGGTGCCGTGAATGACGAGCTCGGCGCCGTGACACTGGACCGACGCAGGCCGAGTTGGGACAATCGGGCTTTCGTCGCCGACAGCGGGTAGTCGAAGTCCACGCCATTTCGGTGGCGTCGCGACCTTTCCGGGTCATCACAGGAGGAACCGTGAAGCTCATCGGCATGCTGGATTCGCCATACGTCCGTCGGGTCGCGATTTCATTGCAGCTTCTCGGACTTCGGTTCGAGCACAGCCCGCTTTCGGTTTTCAGTACGTTCGCGGAGTTCCGGCAGATCAATCCGGTGGTCAAGGCGCCGTCACTGATCTGCGACGATGGGGAGGTTCTGATGGACTCCTCGCTGATCCTGGAATACGCGGAACCGCTCGCGCACCCGCGGACCTTGATGCCCGGCGATCGCAAGGCTTTGCAGCATGATCTGCGCCTGATCGGGTTGGGGCTGGCCGCGATGGAGAAGGCGGTTCAGCTCGTCTACGAGAACGGACTGCGGCCGGCGGAAAAACGACACGAGCCGTGGATCGAGCGGGTGACCGGGCAGTTGCATTCCGCCTTCGGGGAACTCGAGAACGAGCTGGGGCGCAACGGGCTTTCGGCGGTCGGTTCGCCGATTCGCCAAGCAGGCGTGACGATCGGCGTCGCATGGCACTTCACGCGGCAGATGCTTCCGGAGGTGGTGAGCGCTACCGCCTATCCGCGACTCGATCGTTTCTCGGCGGAGGCCGAGTCTCTGCCCGAGTTCAGGGCCGCTCCGCATGGGGCGGGGACGTACCGCGGCTAGATCGCTGGCAGCAAAGGGGCGTTCACCTGCGGCACGGGTTCGAGCATCAGACCCCCGCAATGGGATTTCCGACATCATGCGCATCGAAGTCGACGATCTGTCCCGTACCGAAGTCCAGGCGTTGCTCGCCGAGCATCTGCAGGACATGCACGAGCTTTCCCCGCCGGAAAGCGTTCATGCGTTGAATCTCGAGGGCTTGAAGTCGGCCGACGTCACGTTCTGGAGCGTGTGGGACGGACGGACACTGGTCGGTTGCGGAGCCCTCAAGGAATTGTCGGCAAGGCATGGTGAAATCAAGTCCATGCGAACGCCGGCGAACCGAAGAAGATCCGGGGCGGGCCGGGCTGTGCTGGCCCATATCATCGAAGAGGCCAGAAGCCGAGGTTATCAGCGCTTGAGCCTGGAAACCGGGTCGATGGAAGCGTTCAAGCCCGCACAGCGTTTGTACGAGAGCTTTGGTTTCGCGTACTGCGGCCCGTTCGCCGGCTACGTCGAAGACCCTTTCAGCGTTTTCATGACGAAGTCGCTGTGACGGGCGTCACGCCTCATGGACAAAGCACAATACTGTCACGAGGTAACGGCGGTTCTGGACTCCTGCCTCGATCGAATCAGGGATCGATTGCGTGCCGCATTCGCCCAGCTCCCGCCGGAGGCAAGAGGCGTCACGCTGCGCGTCCAGGTCGATCAGGACGGCGAGGGGTTCCTGTCGATCAGGATTCATCTGGACGGACCCGATACCTATGTCTTGAACAGGAAGATCGCCGACGAGGCGCATCTGTTCGATACGAAGATGACGGAGGCGGGGTTCGATCCGCCTTTGCCCTTGATGGAGCCCGGCCGGAACTCGTTCCCGGTCCAGGATGCATTGACCGATTGCGCGATCGAGTGGTTGCGGTCTCGCTGGGAGGCGCTTCGAGTCCCTCGAATCGCCCTGCCGATCACCATCGATTCGATCGAGGGTTACGGCGCCATCGGACCGGTGCGGGTTTCTTGACGCCGCGATGACAGGAGACTTCGTATGCGAACTCGCGCGCTGCAAGCCGATATCACGACGCTGGCCCTGGATGCCATCGTCAACGCCGCGAACTCCTCGTTGCTCGGCGGAGGCGGTGTCGACGGCGCCATACACCGTGCCGCGGGGCCCGATCTTCTGCACGAATGCCGGTTGCTCGGCGGCTGCAAGACCGGCGATGCGAAGCTGACCCGCGGCTATCGCCTGCCGGCCCGCCACATCATCCATACCGTCGGTCCGGTCTGGCGCGGCGGCGAGGCCGGTGAACCCGAGCTTCTGGCGTCCTGCTACCGTCGGAGCATCGAGGTCGCGGTCGCCGCGGGCATTCGTTCACTGGCGTTTCCGTCGATCAGTACCGGCATCTACGGCTATCCGATCGAGGATGCCGCGGTCGTCGCGATCAGCACGGTGCTGGATATCGGCGAATCGTCGGATATCGACGAGGTCGTCTTTTGTTGCTTCTCGGCAGCGGATCTCGGCATCTATCAGCGATTGCTGGCTCGATACGGGGCCTGACCTTCCTCTCCGGTCATCGGGCGATCGCGCCGTACCGGGCTTCGCGGATCCCTCGCTCCCTAAAGAGTCACCATGCGATACAACGGAAGCTGCCACTGCGGACGCGTGAGGTTCGAGGTCGAGGCCCGGATCGATCACGTTCGTTCATGCGATTGCTCGATCTGCCGGCGACGCGGAGCCTTGAACTTCCGGGTTCCGAAAGAGAACCTGCGCCTGCTTACCCCGTGGGAAGATCTGGCGCTCTATCAGTGGGGTTCGCATACGGCCCGCGACTACTTTTGTCCGGTATGCGGCATCCTGCCGTTTCGCCGGCCCAGTGATCCGTCGCCGCAAGAGCTTCGGGATGGCGTTCAGCCGTTCGACGGGTGGGCGGTCAATGTCCGGTGCCTGGAGGGAGTCGATCTCGAATCGCTGCCGATCAGACGGATCTGCGGCAGTCGGATATGAGTTGACGCCTGATATTCAGCCATCTCCGTGCGTCGAGATGGCTGGCCCTGAGCAGGCGCCCGAGGCGAACGCTTTTCGGTTGCGCCAGGGTGCAATGACCGAAGATCTCCGGCTCGATGTCCAGCAGTCGGGAGGACCGGTTCGTCCTCCGTTGCCGTTCATGCCTGCCCGGACTTCTTCAACGGGCAGGTGCTGAAGCCGAGCATCGGATACAGCGGGCAGAAGCCCACGATGCCCGTCAGCAGCGGCACGATCCCCAGCCAACCCCACCCGCCGATGGTTCCGGTGGCGGCCAGGGCGATCAGGATGATGCCGGCCACGATGCGCAGGACTCTATCGATACCGCCGACATTCGATTTCATTGGCGAACTCCTTCTTCAGAAAAAGCCGTTCAGGGACAGAAAATCGACTTGAGGGTCGTGATCAGCTTCTTCACATCGGGGTTGTCGATCCGGTAGTGCAGGGTCTGCGACTCGCGACGGAACGTCACCAATCCCTCTTCGCGCATCCTGGCCAGATGCTGCGACAAGGCCGACTGGCTCAACGGCACGTTCTCCAGCATCGCCCCCACCGTCATCTCTCCATGCTCGATCAGCAGGCACAGCACCAGCAGGCGGTGCTCGTTGCCGACGGCGCGCAGCATCGCCGCGGCCTTGGACGCGCCTTCCTGCATGAAACGCTGATCCTTCTTGCTCAGTGTCACGTGCTTGTTTAATTGGAATCTACTAATTTAGTATATTGTAATATAAGATGGACGACAAGACGTTTTCTTCCACGAGGAGTCGAGCATGCAGTCCCAAGTCCGTATCCAGGCGTTCTTCGACGAGCCGACCAACACGGTGACGTACCTGGTCTCGGATCCGAACACGCATCAGGCCGCAGTGATCGACCCGGTCCTGGACTACGACCATCGCAGCGGGAACGCCTCCACGGCCTCCGCGGACCGCGTGCTCGAAGCCGCGCGCCGCGACGGCCTGAGCATCGCCTGGGTACTGGAAACCCACGCCCACGCCGATCATCTGAGCGCGGCGCCGTACCTGCGGCAGCGCACCGGCGCCCGGGTCGCGATCGGTGAGCACATTCGCGACGTGCAGACGATCTTCCGGCCGGTCTTCAATCTCGACGACGTGTCGGGCGACGGCAGCGAGTTCGACCGCCTTTTCTCCGATGGCGATACCTTCCGGATCGGCGAGCTGGCGGTGGAAGTCCTGCATACGCCGGGTCATACCCCGGCTTGCGTTTCCTACCGCATCGGTGATGCGGTCTTCGTCGGCGATACGCTGTTCATGCCCGATTACGGGACGGCGCGCGCCGATTTCCCCGGGGGCAGCGCGCGCACTTTGTACTGCTCGATCCGGCGGCTGTTGGCGCTGCCGCCCGAGACGCGGCTGTTCATGTGCCACGACTACAAGGCGCCCGGCCGCGACAGCTATGCGTGGGAGACGACCGTGGCCGACGAGCGTACGCGCAACATCCACGTCAGGGAAGGCGTCGACGAAGAAGCCTTCGTCGCGATGCGCCAGACGCGCGACGCGACGCTGGCCGCGCCCACGCTGCTGCTGCCGTCGATCCAGGTCAACATCCGGGCGGGTCGTCTTCCGAGCGTCGAATCCAACGGCGTGCGCTATCTGAAGATCCCCGTTCGCATGGCCGCGTGAGCGCCAAGCGGATGCGAGCGTCCCGCCGCCGGCGCGGAAACGCCCGTCAGTACCGTTTGGGAAAGAAGTGTCCGCCGGCCGATTCGGCGATCGCCCGAAACACGCCGGACATGATCTCGGACGTCGTCGGTCCCGAGGCCGGGTGGAGCTGCTCCAGCGGCGCGAGCACCGCCGGCGGACAGTCGTCGAGGACGTCTCCGCGTTGCGCGGCCCACTTCTGCGCATGGTTGTAGAAGTGGTTCGTCACGACCTGCGGATCGTCGTGATTGAACGGGTCCTTCATCGCTTCGTCGAGCGTGATGAACTCGACGCCGAGCGCCAGCAGGCGTTCGAACAGACGCCGCGCGCAGTCCTCGGCGAGCGGCGTCGCGTGCATCAGGAAGATCAGCGGGGGCACCCGGCCGGCATGCTGCCGGGCCAGCCGCGCATGGTGCCGCAACTGATTGATCGCCGTCTGCACGTAGGCATCGCGGATGATCCGCAGCGCCTGCGCATCGCCGCAGCGCGTATAGCGCAGATGCGGAGCGATGAACTCGGTGTCGTAGAACCAGGCGCTGATCGGCGCCACCCGATACCGGCTGTCGGCCAGGAAGCGCTGCACAGTTTCGTATTTGTCCGGCGTGTTGCCCCAGCCGTCCATCGCATAGCGGAAGTACCTGCCATCGTCGGGGCGAGTCCAGCGAGCGATGTCGCGCTCGCCCCGCTCGATGTCGCGAATGTAGTTGTCGGCCGACACCCAGTACAGGTTGGCATGCGAATGCGTGTGGTTGGCGATCCGATGTCCGGCCTCGACCCAGTCGTCGAAGACGCCGAACAGTGATGGTTGTTCGACCGCCGGCGCCGTCGCCGAGAACGCGTAGACGTCGCGCAGGCCGGCGCTGTCGAATGCCCGGATCAGTTCGGCGGCGACGCTGGCCGGCGTATAGCCTTCGGCCCAGGGCAGGCCCTTCCAGAGGAACAGGTCGTCGATCGTCACCGAGATCCGCATGCCGCGCAGCAGTTCGTCCTGCTGCGCATCGGCCGCGCAACGGGCCTCGACGTTGGCCAGCAGCGCCTTGAACTGCTGGTCGGTGAAGCCGCAGGACGCGCAGACGCACTGCATGCGGTAGTCTCCTCGCTGGTTGGAATGATCGGACGCCCGCGGTGCGGAGCGCATGCCGCCTCGGCGACTCGAATTCGGACTGCCTGCGAATCCGATGGCGCGATTCGAAGGATCCGGACGAAGCCGAGACCCTCGTCGATGATAGTGAGGCGATCCCGACGACGCAACGTGCGGTCGTCCGGCCGGAACCATGCGCGGCCATCGGGCGGCCGCGCCTGTGTCTGCCGTGCGCCCCTCAGAGCGATCCCGACTTCGCGGCGAGGATGGTCTTTCTGACCTCCTCGCGTACCGCCTCCGGAAGCGTCTGTTCGTCGAGGTTGAGGAAGCCCTGGACGATGAGGTCGCGGGCCTGATCCTCGCTCATGCCGCTCGCCATCAGAGAGCTGAGCTTCTCGCTCCTGCGCAACGGATGCCGGCAGTTTCATCGGAACGACGACGTCCGGCTGTCCAGGTAGTCTGCGTGGAAGCCGGTCGCGGGGATTTGATCCATCGCATGGCAGATAATGAGAAACTGCATCCTCTTCATCGGATGGCCGCGTCGCCCGAGATCCGCGAGCGCCGCTCTTAGTCCGTTTATCGAACGGGGCATCCGCATCCTGCGGCGTGCATGGCGCGAGGGTTCCGATCCGATGGGCGGAGACGGGAACGCGATACGGAAAAGAGGCGGGCAATGAGCGCAGCGAGAGAACATCGGCTTTCCGTGCGTAAACCCGCTGCGGTGCTGCTCGCCGTCTATGCGATCGTCGTCGTCGCGGGAATCTATCCGTACCTTCGGTTCCCGGGCAGCATCGGGCTCTTCCAGATTCTTCAGATCGCGATCGATCTGCTGGTCGTTCATGGCTTGTACGGTTACGCTACGCGGCGGCGGATTCGCGGCATCCGATGGCGGGTACTGTATCTAGTGTTGGCTTTGGTCCTCTGCGTCCGCGTGGCGGTCGTGCTGTACCTGCTGCTGCCGAACCTGTTCCCATGGTTCGGCACCGGGGAGCAACTGGTGTCGCTCATCGGCTTCTCGCTGCTGCCCGTCATGTTGCTGGCCGCGTATGCGCTGTGGCGCCATGCGATGACCGTCTCGGTCGCCGGCACCGTTGCCCGACCCATCGACGATCCGTCGGATCGTACATAGTGGCCAATCTCGGAATCATCGACCGGCTCGACCGTCGACAGGAGACTGCATGAACATCGATTTCGGAAGCGAATTGGAGGCGTTTCGCCGCGAGGTGGCGGAGTTCCTGGACACGGCGCCGACGCCGGAGATCCGCGAGGCGGGCCTCAAGACCACCAGCGTGTTCGCGCCGTTCGAGACGACGATGGCCTGGCACCGGATCCTCCATGCCCGAGGCTGGTCGGCGCCCGCCTGGCCGAAGGAGTACGGAGGGACCGGCTGGTCGATCGAACAGCGCTACATCTTCGCCGAGGAGTACGCGAAACGGCGACTGCCGCCCTTGCTGCCGAACGGATTGCAGATGGTCGGGCCGCTGCTGATGCAGCTCGGTACGCCGGAGCAGAAGGCCAGGTACCTGCCGGGCATCCTGCGCGGAGACGACTACTGGACGCAGGGTTATTCCGAACCCAATTCCGGTTCCGACCTCGCGTCGCTGAGCTGCGCGGCCGTCGCCGACGGCGACGACTATGTGATCAACGGGCAGAAGATCTGGACGACGCTCGCGCACAAGGCGAACCGGATGTTCATGCTCGTGCGGACCAGCAGCGAGGGGCGCAAGCAGCACGGCATCACTTTCCTGCTGCTGGACAGAACGGATTTTCCAGGCATGACCATCCGGCCGATCACCGGGCTCGACGGCACGCAGGAGCTGTGCGAGGTCTTCTTCGACAACGTGCGGGTGCCGAAATCGGGCCGGGTCGGCGAAGAGAACGACGGCTGGAACGTCTCGAAGGCGCTGCTGAAATTCGAGCGCGGCGGCTCGGCTAGCAGTCCTTCGATGTATGCGAAGCTCGAACTGATTCGCGCGGCGGCGCGCGCGACGCCGTCGCCGCACGGCGGGACGCTGGCCGACGATCCGGTGATGCAGCGGGATCTGGGCGAACTCGAGGCGGAGATCGCCGCCTTCGCCGCGTTCGAGAAGCTGATCATCAGCCGGTATCCGGCGGTCGCCAACGACCCGGCGACGCCGTCGATCAACAAGGTTTCGAGTTCGGAACTGGCGCAGCGCGTCTCGGTGCTGATGACGAAGGTCGCGGGGCTGCAGGGGCTGCCGCTGCAGGTCGATGCGCGCAAGGTCGGTTCCGCGACGGCGCCGCTCGGTAATGATTTCGAGCTGATCGCGATGCCGTATTACCTGAATTCGCGCGCGACGACGATCTACGCCGGCAGCAACGAGATCCAGCGCGACCTGATCGCGCGTGCGCTGTTCGCGCGCTGACACGAGAACGAGGACAAGCATGGACTTCACTTATACGTCCGAGCAGCAGATGCTGCGCGACAGCCTCGGCAAGCTCCTCGCGCAGGCATACGGTTTCGATGCGCGGCAGAAGCACGTCCGCTCGTCCGAGCCGCGGTGCGAGGCGGTCTGGCAGCAGTTCGGCCGGATCGGGCTGCTGGCGCTGCCGTTCGCCGAAGAGCACGGCGGCATGGGCGGTTCTTTCAGCGATCTGGTCGCGATCGGCGAACTGCTGGGACAGTACCTGGTCGTCGAGCCTTATGTGTCGTCGATCTTGCTGGGCGGTGGCGCGATGGCCTTGGGCGCCTCGTCGAACCGGGAACTGCTGCGGGACGTGATCGCCGGCGAGGCCGAGGTCGCGCTCGCCCACGAGGAAGCGCACGGCATCGGTCCGCTCGGGCAGATGACGTGCACGCTGCGTGCGGTCGACGACGGCCTGAGCTTGGACGGAACGAAGCGGCTGGTGTTGGGCGGCCCGCACGCGCGGACGCTGATCGTGTCCGCCCGCCACGGCGATCGGCTGGCGCTGGTCCGGGTGGATCCGGCGGCACCGGGTGTCGCGGTCACCGGATACCGGACGATCGACGGTCGCCATGCGGCGACCGTGCGCTTCGACGGCGTCCGCGTGCCGGCGGCCGGCGTGCTGCTCGACGACGCCGAAGCTGCGCTCGAACAGGTGCTTCGGCGCGCGGTGCTGTTTCTTTGCGCCGAAGCGACCGGTGCCATGCACGCGCTGCTCGGCGCCAGCACCGACTACGCGGCGACGCGCAAGCAGTTCGGCGTTCCGATCAGCAGCTTCCAGGTCGTGGCCCATCGGCTCGCGGACATGAAGATCGCGTATTCGAAGGCGAGGGCGCTGCTGCTCTACACGACCGCGCTGCTGGAAGCCGGACAGGGCGGCGCCCGCGACGTTTCGCTGCTGAAGGCGCAGGTGAGCCGGCTCGGCCGCATCGTCGGCGAAAGCGCGGTCCAGGTCCACGGCGGCATCGGCATGACGGATGAGCTTTCGATCGGGCATTACCTGAAGCGCATCCTGGCGATCGAGGCGATGTTCGGCAACACCGACTATCACCTGCGCCGCGTCGGGGCCGGCCGCGCGTCGTGATCGCCTTCAGATCGCCGAAGGATGCCTGGCCAGCGGCGTCACCTTGATCTTCATGTACGGGAACAGCGGCAGTCCGCTGAGGATCTCGTGCAACTCGTCGTTGCTGTCGACGTCGAAGACGCTGTAGTTCGCGTACTCGCCGACGACCCGCCAGATGTGCGGCCATTTGCCGGCGCGCTGCAGCGCCTGCGAATACTGCTTTTCGGCGGCCTTGATCTGCGCCGCCTCGTCGGCGGGCACGGTGGCGGGAATGTCGACGATCATGTGCACGATGAACAGCATCGGTGGCTCCTGGGTGGGTGATCTGGCGAGGCGATCATCGGCAGGCCGCCGATCGCCGCCCGCGATTCGATGCGCGTCCCGAAGCGTTGGTTCGGATCCGAGTATCCGTCACGAGGCGGCTTCGTGCATGGACGGCGACAGCTCGCGCCGGTACCGGTCCAGGCTGTCGTGCGCGCTTCGCAACGTCCGCTGCATGTCGGCCACCCGCACCTGCAGCCGGCTCACGGTCGCCTGGTGCGGCGCGATCAGCGGGGCGAGCCTCTGCAACGCATGCTGGATGCTCGCTTCGAGCGCCAGATAGCGCTGCTCGTGGCGGGACGCGTCGGTGCCCAGCCCGTCCAGGCGCCCCAGTGACACCGTGATCGGCGTCCGGTCCGTCGCGGGAGCGTCGAGGTCGCGCGGTTCGCCGAGGCGGCGCGAGTTGTCGAGGCGATCGATGGTGTGCTGACCGACGGCATCGCCATCGACGCAGGCACGATCGATGGTGTCGCCGATCTGATAGTCCTGCGCCAGATGCTGGCGCAGCGCTTCGTTCAACGCCTCGTCGAACGCCTGCGACACGCGGCGCTGCAGCGACCCGATATCCGGTTGATCGGCCCGTTCGTATTCGTCGAGCCACGGCGGCAGCTTTGGCACCAGCGCGCGCCAGACCGACTGCGCGATCACGGCGGGCAACTCGGCCAATCGCTGCTGCTCGTCCTCCAGCGTCGCCGCCAATTGCGCCAGCCGAGGCCCGGTCCCGTTTTCGAGCGAGCCGAGCACGTTCTCCCGCAGATGATGCAGTCGCACGGCCGCCGGCTTGCGCTGCTTGTAGGCCAGCGCCGGGCGGATCAGGTCCGTCAGCGCCGCGTACAGCCGCTCGAAGCCCGCGTCGGCCATCGCCGCGGCGGTCAGGCCTTGCTCGCGCGCGGCGGCGACCGAGATCGATACCGGCTCGCGCAGCAGCTCGGGATCGACGCCCATCCGCGACAGCCGGGCCCGCGCCCGCGCGCGCACGTCGTCTTCCTGCATCCGGCGGTTGGGCGCGGTCTTGTTGCGCAGGCACTTGCGGATGTCGCCGTCGATCTCGTCCTCTTCGATGACGTCGCTGCGCGTGACGACCGGCAGCAGCGGCTTGTCGCGACGCAGTTCGCGCGTGAGTTCGTCGAGTTCCTGGACCTGGCCGGGCGACGCCGAACTGGTCAGCCACAGCATGCCGTCGGCGCTGTCGGTGAAGCGGCGCGTCAGCGCGGCGTTCTCGTCGGTGACCGAATGCAGGCCCGGCGTATCGAGCAGTACCAGGCGTTCGTCGAGGATCACGCCCTGGAGCCGCGAGGTGGTCTCCGTCGCGCCCTCTTTCAGCAGGCCGCCGGCGGCGGCGATCGTGCCGCGGTCGATGACCCGCCCGCCCTCGACGCCGAACGAACGCGCCGAACCGCCGAGCATCGCGCATCGTTCGGCGATGAAATTGCACAGCGAACTCTTGCCGGCGTTCAGCTTGCCGAACACCAGCAGCATCGCACGGTCGTCGAAGCGGTCGGCGAGGGCCTGCGCCGGTCGCAGCTCGGCCCACTGCCGCGCCCAGGCCGCCCGGTCGGCCGCGATGCCATGCTCGATCGCCTCGATCCGTGCGGCGAGCGGGCCGCCCTCATGCAGGCCGGTCCGATCCGGTATGCCGGCGGTCAGGTCGCGTTGCAGCGCGGCCAGCCAGTCGTCCAGCCGCATCAGTTCGGACGAGACGTCGATCGTATCGATCGGCACCGCCCGCAGCGTCGCGAAGAACCTTCGTTCCTCAGTCATCGCGCCGTTCCGTTCGCGCGATCAGCGCCTGCACGGCCGACAACGCCTGGTCGGCGACGGCGATGGCCGCGTCGTGGTCGGCGATCCGCTGCGCCAGCGCCCGGCGATCATCGGACTGCTCGAAATAGCGCGCGAACGCCGCCGCCAGTCCCTGCCGTCCGGCCGGCTCGCAAAAGAGGCGACGCAGGTCGTCGCGAAACTTCACCGAGACGCCGAGCACGGCGACGATCACGGTGTCCAGGCTCGCGACCCGGGTCCGCTGCGCGGCCGGCAGGCCGACGACGCCGTGGCCGGTCAGGACCGCGTTGATCGCGATGCACGCCCGCGAATAAGCGACCTGCAGCCGCGCGCGCTCGAGCTTGGCCGGCGTGATCCTGAAAAGGTTCTCGAAACTGTCCGGTTCCAGCGCGATGTCCGGCCCGGGCACGTCGACCACCACACGCAGCTCGCCGCCCACCTTGGTCAGCACGTCGTCCAGATCCCGATCGAAAGCCTGGCGCTGCGCCGCCTGTTGCTGCCGAAGCGCCGAGCGGGCCTGTTCCGATGCCGACAGGTTCCGGCGCAGTTCCGCCTGGAGCCCGGCGAGGAGCCGGCCCGCCTCGTGCCGTCGCGCCTGCGGAACGTCCGCCAGCGCGTCGGCCAGCGCCGCCCGCAGGCGCGGCATGCCGCTGCGTTCGAGCAGAAGCCGTTTGCCGCCGTCGACGCCCTGGCGATGGCGCGACGATGACACCGGGTAAGGCTCCCATCCCGGTGCCTGCGCGCCGATGGCGTCGATGACCTCGGCCAGCGTCGCGTCGTCCGGCAGTTGATCGATCTGCGTCAGCACCAGCAGCGTCCGGCGCCGGGTGTCGCGCGCGTCGTCGCGCAGCGCGTCGAGCAGGCGGCGTTCGTCGGCGTCGAGTTCGCCTTCGCGGGCCGCGTGCACGAACAGGCGGATGTCCGAACGGATCCACGCGGCCTGCTCGGCGAGATGATCGTCGTCACGGCCGACGTCGGCATCCAGCCCCGGCGAATCCAGCCAGCACGCGCCGTCGCCGTCATGGTCGGCGAGCGTCACGGTCTCGCGCCGGTCCGCGACCGAGAACACCGGACTGCCGATCAGCTCGTTCAGCAGGCGGCTCTTGCCGTGGTTGTACTTGCCGATGACCGTGACGGTCGGCGGCGGCGTCTGGTCGACGAGCACCCGCAGTCGCGCCAGGTCGCGGCCGCGTTCGGGCAGCGCGGCCAGGATCGCGAACTCGACCGCGGTCCACGAACGCTTGGGCGGTTCGGTGCGCAATTCAGGCCGCCAGACGGGGACGGTCGACGATCTGGTTGTCGACGCCGTCGACCAGCGCGCTCAGGTCGAAGTCGAACACGATCTCGGCGAACGGCTCGGTCATGCCCTGCGCTTTCATGCTCGCCTCGTCGGTATGTTCGATCACCGGCGGCACCAGCCCCTCGCGCGTGGCGAACGCGAAGTCGTCGTAGACCAGCGGGTCGCCGTCGATGTTGATCTGCGTGGTCAGCTTGCGATGCCCGTCCGCCGTCACGAAGAAATGGATGTGGGCCGGGCGGTTGCCGTGACGTCCGAGCTGGTTCAGCAGCGCCTGCGTCGGTCCGTCGGGCGGACAGCCGTAGCCCTTGGGAATGATGCTGCGGAACTTGTAGCGGCCCTGCGCGTCGGCGATGATCGTGCGCCGCATGTTGAACGGCTTCTGCTCGCCGGTCGGGTCGAAGTGCGAGTAGAAGCCCTTGGTGTTGCAATGCCAGACCTCGACCTTCGCGCCGGGTATCGGCCGGCCGTCGGCGCCGCGGACGGTGCCGTGCATGATCAGCGGATGGCCGTTGGTGTCGGTGCCGTCGTCCAGTCGCGCGAAGCCCTGCTCGACCGGCGCGCCGGACACGTACAGCGGGCCTTCGATCGTCCGCGGCGTCTTGGTCGCGATGCCCTGCTCAGCGTCCGCGGCATCCATCCGCATGTCCAGGTAGCGGTCGAAGCCCAGCCCCGGCGACAGCAGGCCCGCCTCGCCGCGCGTGCCGAGCGCGTTCAGGTAGGCGATGCCGGCCCAGAATTCGTCGGACGTGATGTCCAGGTCCTCGATCGTCTTGTACAGGTCCGAGATGATCCGATGCACGACCGCCTTGACCCGGGGGTTGCCGCCCTCGTTGGTCAGGCCGGCGGCGAGGCGAAGGAAGTCCTGCACGTCCTGCGTGGCGTAGATCTTTGTGTTCATGACATGTCTCCGGTAGAGCTTGTTGTAATGCGTCGACGAATATCGTGGTGTCGGCGGGTTCAGGGAACGGCGACCTGGATCGGACGATGCGCGCGGCTGAAGCGCCGGACGCGATCCGGATCCAGTTCGATGCCCAGGCCGGGAGCCGAGGGCAGGCTCAGGTGGAAATCCCGGTAGGCGAGCGGCGTCGCCAGGATCTCCTCGGTCAGCAGCAGCGGGCCGAACAGCTCGGTTCCCCACTGCAGCGCGTCGAAGGTGGCGAAGACCTGCGCCGACGCGATCGTGCCGATCGCGCCTTCGAGCATCGTGCCGCCGTACAGTTCGATGCCGGCGGCGTCGGCGATCGCCGCCACGTGCTGCGCGGCCCGCAGTCCGCCGGACTGCTCGATCTTGATCGCGAACACGTCGGCGCCGGCGTCGCGCGCGATCGCGAAGGCCGAGGCCGGGCCGGTCAGCGATTCGTCGGCCATCACCGCGATCGGAAACCGGCCTTTCAGGCGCGCCAGCGCGTCGGCGGACGCCACCGGCTGCTCGACGAGATCGCAACCGGCATCGACGAGGCCGGCCAGGCCCTTGCGGGCGTCCAGTTCGCTCCAGGCCATGTTGACGTCGACCCGCACCGACGCGCGCGAGCCCAGCGCCCGCTTGATCGCGGCGACGTGGGCGACGTCGTCGGCCACCGCGCGGCGCCCGATCTTCAGCTTGAAGATGTCGTGCCGCCGCTGCGCCAGCATCCGCTCGGCCTCGTCGATGTCGCGCGCGGTATCGCCGGAGGCCAGCGTCCACGCGATCGGCAGGCTGTCGCGCTGCCGGCCGCCGAGCAGTTCGGACACCGGCAGCCCCAGGCGCTTGCCGAGTCCGTCGTACAGCGCCGTCTCGACCGCGCACTTGGCGAAGCGATTGTCGCGGATCGCCTTGTTCAGGCGTGCCATCAGCGCCGGCACCGCGTTCGCGTCGGCGCCGACGAGCAACGGTGCGAAATACGTGTCGACGGCGAGCTTCATGCCCTCGGGCGACTCGGCGCCATAAGCGAGCCCGCCGATCGTCGTGCCTTCGCCGATGCCTTCGGTGCCGTCCGAAAAACGGATCCGGACCAGCATCAGCGTTTGGCCGTGCATCGTCGCCATCGACAATTGGTGCGGGCGGATCGTCGGCAGATCCAGCAACAGCGTCTCGATCCGTTCGATCGTCGCGCGGGCCGGGCGCGGTGCAAGGGGGGCGTTTGTCGTCATGCCCCGATTGAAGCGCGTTGGGCTTGCTGAAAGCCAACACCGTTTGGATCTCGTTCGATACCTGAAAGGTATGATTGGCGAGATTTCGACCATGAATCAGCGACTTGCGTCGCGAGTATGACCAGAGCCATGGTTTACCCCGATGCCTGCTTCGAGCACCGAAGCGAGCGTCGCCCCGGATCGCCCCCTACCGACGGAACGGCCGATGGAACTGCGCCAGCTTCGTTACTTCGTCGCGGTCGCCGAGACCCGCAACTTCACCCGGGCCGCCGAGCAACTGCACATCGCCCAGCCGCCGCTGAGCCGGCAGATCCAGATGCTCGAGGCCGAACTCGGCGTGCAGCTCCTGCTGCGCGACAGCCGGCCGGTGCAGTTGACCGACGTCG
Organism: Burkholderiaceae bacterium; assembly: GCA_047601745.1. Classification (GTDB taxonomy): domain Bacteria; phylum Pseudomonadota; class Gammaproteobacteria; order Burkholderiales; family Burkholderiaceae_E; genus JAKPAM01. The sequence goes on from JASGIS010000001.1 coordinate 1,687,577, forward strand.
GCAGGCTGTTCTACGAACAGGCGCTGCAGGTGCTGGCGCGCGTCGAATCGATGAAGGTCGCCACCCAGCAGTACGGACGCCACCGCAAGCGCAGCGTGTCGATCGGCTTCGTGCCGTCGGCGCTCTACGGCGGGCTGCCGATCCTGATCCGCCGGTTGCGCCAACGCTTTCCGGACGGCGACATCCAGTTGCTGGAGATGGCGACCTCGCTGCTGCAGGTCGGCGCGTTGCTGGCGGGCCGCATCGACGTCGGTGTGGGCCGCATCCGCGGCGCCGACGAGTCGGTCGCGCGCATCGTGCTCGGCGAGGAGCGGCTCGTGCTGGCCGCGCCGCCCGATCACGCGCTGCCGGTCTTGGGGCCGGGCTCGACGGCATCGTCTGTCTCACCTGTCTTGCCTGTCTCGCCTGTCTTGCCTGTGCCGCCAGTGTCACCGGCGTCACCGGTGCCGCCAGTGCCGCCGGCGTCACCGGTGTCGTCAGTGGCGCCGGGAGGCTCGTCGGGCAAGGTGTCGCTGTCGGTCATCGACGGGCAGCGGCTGATCGTCTATCCGAAGGAGCCGCGCCCCAGCTTCGCCGACCACGTGCTGGGCCTGCTGCGAGACGATTCGATCCGTCCGCGCGAGATCATCGAGGTGCGCGAACTGCAGACGGCGCTTGGCCTGGTCGCCGCCGAGTCCGGCCTGTGCCTGATCCCGTCGCCGGCGCGGATCCGCACCGACGTGGCCTACCACGAGATCGCGCACGAACGCGCGACCTCGCCGATCATCCTGATGCACCGGCACGGCGATACCTCGTGGTATATCGAGCCGATCCGGCAACTGGGCCGCGAGGTCTATGGGACCGGTCAGACCGCCAGCGCCGGATAGTCGGTATAGCCTTCCTCGCCCTGCGTGTAGAACGTCGGCCGGTGGTACGGCGTGAACTCGGCGCCCTGGCGGATGCGCGCCGGCAGGTCGGGGTTCGAGATGAAGTAGCGGCCGAACGCGATCGCGTCGGCGTGGCCCTCGGCGACCATGTTGGCCGCGGTGTCGGCCTTGAAGTTGCCGGCGGCGATCAGCGGGCCGCGCCAGTCGCGCCGGTACATGACCGCGGCCGACGGCACGTTCTGGTGATCGACTTCGCGCTGGCCGGCGCCGCTGGCGCGCGGTTCGATCAGGTGCAGGTAGGCCAGGCCCAGCGGATCGAGCGCGCGGATCACCTCGCGGTACAGCGGTTCGGGATCGTCGTCGCCGCTGCCGTTGGCGACGCCGAACGGCGACAGCCGCACGCCGACGCGATCGGGGCCGGCGACGGCGGCCGCGGCCCGGGTCACGTCCAGCAGCAGCCGCATGCGGTTCTCGACCGAGCCGCCCCAGGCGTCGGTGCGCCGGTTCGAGCGTGCCTGCAGGAACTGTTCGAGCAGGTAGCCGTTGGCGCCGTGGATCTCGACGCCGTCGAAGCCGGCACGCATCGCGTTGCGCGTGGCCTGCGCGTAGGCCTCGACGAACGAGGGGATCGCGTCGGTCGGGATCTCGCGCGGCGTCTCATAAGGGACGAGCTGGCCGTCGGCGGTGCGGGCCTTGCCTTCGATCGCGATCGGCGACGGCGCGAACGGCGGCAGGCCGTCGGGCTGGAACGACGAGTGCGACAGCCGGCCGACGTGCCACAACTGCAGGAACACGTAGCCGCCCTTGTCGTGGATCGCGTTGACGACGCCGGCCCAGCCGGCGACCTGCTCGTCGTCATGGCAGCCGGGCGTGCTCGGCGCCGGCCGGCCGCCGGGCAGCACCTGCGAGGCCTCGGCGATGATCAGCCCGCCCTGGGTCGCACGCTGACCGTAGTAGCGGGCGTTCATCTCGTTGGGCACGCAGCCGGGGACCGTCGCGCGCATGCGCGTCAGCGGCGCCATCACGACGCGGTGCGCCAGCGTCAGCGGGCCGACGCGCAACGGTTGGAACAGCGGGGCGGTGTCGATGCTCATCGCGGGTGTCTTCCTCGGGCCTCGGGTTGGCGGATGGGTTCGATCGGTGATGACCGGCGCAGGGCGGCACGGCCCGCGCCGGTGGTCCGGCCGAAGAGCTTACCCGATGGGCCCGAAGGTCCGTTCAGCGCAACTGCTGCCGCACCCAGGACTGCAGTTGCGCCGCCGGCATCGCGCCGCTGACGCGGGCGATCTCGCGGCCCTGCCGCGCCAGCACCATCGTCGGAATGCTGCGGATCCGCCACCGCGCGGCCGATTGCGGCGCGGCCTCGGTGTCGACCTTGGCAAAGCGAACCTCGGACATCTGCGCGGCGGCCTGCGCGAAATGCGGCGCCATCGCCTTGCACGGTCCGCACCATTCGGCCCAGAAGTCGATCAGCACCAGCAGTTCGGTGCCGGCGAGGAAGCGGTCCAGCGATGCGTCGTCCAATGCGACGGGTTTCGGATCCATCAGCGCGGCCCGGCAGCGGCCGCAGACCGGTTCGTCGCGCAACCGTTCATCGGGCACGCGGTTCTTCGCGCCACAGGCGGGGCAGACCAGTTGCATCGAGCGCTCCTCGTCGGGATGGGCGTCAGGCCGGGATGTCCGTCAGATGAGGTCGATGGCCGGGTTCGTCAAGGCGGCCGCCGCTCCGTTCGCATCGGGACCGCCGCGACGCTAGTGGATAGCAGACGGCAGACGGCAGACGGCAGAGGGCAGAGGGCAGAGGGCAGAGGCACCAGCGGAAATCGGTCCTCACCTGGTCGGCGGGACGGTGCGGCCGGCATCGTCCTACAGCCGGCAACGGCGCTCGGAGACTGCCGAGCGGTGCCGGGCTGTCCGACACTCGGATCATCGACCCATGACGGGCGCGACCGACGCAAAGGAGGATCGATCATGCCTCGCGGCGACAAGAGCGCTTATACCGACAAGCAGAAGCGCAAGGCCCTGCACATCGAACAAGGATACGAGGCGCGCGGCGTCTCCCAGCGCGAAGCCGAGCGGCGCGCGTGGGCGACGGTCAACCGCGAGTCCGGCGGCGGCAATCTGTCCGGTTCGGGGCGCGGCAAGCCGGACACGCACGTCTCGTCGAGCCGGGGCGGCAGCAGCCAGGGCTTCGCGCAGCGGTCCGCCGCCGCGCGCAAGGGATGGGAAACGCGGCGGCGACGCGCGCACTGACGCCGGTCGGGGGGCCGGCCGGCCCCCGGCCCGCAGGCGACGCCGCGGCGATCGCAGCAATCGCCGCGGCGTCGCCTGCGGGCGCTCGGATCAGGGGCGGTAGCCGAAGCCCGGCCGCCCCGTCTCGCGCAGCGGCGCCGCCATGTTGGCGAAGCGGCACAGCACGTCGCGCGTCTCGCGCGGATCGATGACCTCTTCGACGCCGAAGGCCTCGGCCGTGCGCAGCGGCGATTGCAGCCGTTCGAGCCGGGCTTCGATCGCGGCGCGGTGCGCGTCGGGGTCGGCGGCCGCCTCGATCTCGGCGCGATACGCGGCCTGGACGCCGCCGGCGATCGGCAGCGATCCCCATTGCGCCGACGGCCACGCATAGCGCATGAAGGCCGGCGAGCCGTTGCGTTGCGTGAGCCCGGCCATGCCGAACACCTTGCGCACGATGATCGCGCACCACGGCACCGTCGACTGGCGAACGGCGGCGATCGCCTGCGTGCCGTAGCGCATGATGCCGCCGGCCTCGGCTTCCTTGCCGATCAGGAAGCCCGGAATGTCGACCAGGTGCACGACCGGCAGGTGGAAGGTCTGCGCGAGGTCGACGAGGCGGATCGCCTTGCGGCACGCATCGCTGGTCCACGCGCCGCCATAGTGATAAGGATCGCTGGCGAGGATCGCGACCGGCCAGCCGTCCAGGCGGCCCAGGCCGGTGATCACCGACTTGCCCCAGGCCTTGCCGATTTCGAAGAAGCTGCCGTCGTCGAGCACCGCTTCGATGATCGGGCGCATCCGGTAGACCTTGCGCGAATCGCGCGGGATCGCGTTGATCAGCGCATCGAGTTTCGCTTGCGGCGGCGATTTGGCTTCGGCGCGCGGCGGCAGTTCGTACGACGACGACGGCAGGTACGACAGGAAGCGGCGCGCGCGCTCGAAGGCCTCGGCCTCGGTCGCGCACTCGTCGTCGATCGTGCCGCTCTTGGCGTGGATCGAGCTGCCGCCCAGTTCTTCCTTGGTGACCTCCTGGCCCGCGCGCGCGACGACCGGCGGTCCGGCCGCGAACAGTTGCGAGGTGCCGCGCACCATCATCGAGTAGTGGCTGGCGCAGACGCGGGCGGCGCCCATGCCGGCGACCGAACCCAGGCCCAGCGCGACGACCGGGATCTCGGACAGCGCGTCCATGACCTCGGTGAACACCGGCACGTCGGGCAGGTACGTGCGGCCGATGGTTTCGAGGTGCTTGACCGAGCCGCCGCCGCCGGTGCCGTCGACAAGGCGGATCAGCGGCACGCGCCAGCGGCGCGCCTGGGTCTCGGCCATCGCGAACTTCTCGCGCAGGCCGCCGTCGTTGGCGCCGCCGCGCACCGTGAAGTCGTCGCCGGTGATGCAGACCGTGCGGCCGTCGATGCGGGCATGGCCGCACAGCACGTTGGCCGGCGTGAAGTCGACGAGGTTGCCGTCGGCGTCATAAGCGGGGAAGCCCGAGATCGAGCCGATCTCCTGGAAGCTGCCCGGGTCCAGGATGGCGTCGAGCCGCTCGCGCACCGTCATCTTGCCGTTGGCGCGGTGGCGGGCGACCTTGTCGGGGCCGCCGAGATTCAGCGCCAGCTTCTGTCTGCGGCGCAGGTCGTCGACTTCGGGTTGCCAACTCATCTTCATCGTCTCCTAAGTTGATTCGAACCGGGGATGCGTGCAGGGCGGCGCTCAGCGCGGCGGGCCGGCACGCTGGCCGTCCGCCAGCTTGACGGGCGCGGCGTTCTCGTCGCGCAATGCGCGCAGCGTCGCGATCGCGTGATCGCGGATGCCTTCGAGCAGCGCGCGCATGCGGCTTTCGGCCAGATCGGGCTTGCGTTGCACGATCGCGTGCTGCACGTCGCGGAACTGCCGGCCGACCGCGGTGCGCCGCTCGGCGGTCGTGAAGTCCAGCGGCTGTTCCCAGATGACGTTCCAGACCGACAGGTTCGCCAGGTCCACGAGCAGCGAGGCCAGCAGGTCGTTGCCGCTGCCCTTGGCGATCGCGGCGACCGCGCGCGTGCACGTGTGGATGAAGGCCTTGATGTCGGTCTCGTTGTCCGGCCGCCCGGCCAGATGTTCCATTTCGGCGATGCGCCGGTCCAGCGTGCGCAGATAGCTCTCGACCGGCCGCTGCGCCATCGTCCGCGCGGCGCTGCCGGACAGCGCGTTGCGCACGTTGAACAGGTCGGCGATGCCCTGCAGCGACACCGTCTTCACGTAGTTGCCGCGGCGCGGAACGATCTCGATGACGCCGCGGCGCGCCAGCAGCCGCAACGCGTCGCGCACCGGGCCGCGGCTGACGCCGAAGCGCGTCGCCAGGCCCTGCTCGGTCACGCGCTCGCCGTCGGTGAAGCGTCCCTCGATGATCGCCATGCTGATCTCGTCGGCGATCTGTTCAGGAATCGTCCGCGGCAGGAAACCGCCGCGACCCGGCACGCCGTCCGGGCCGCCGCGTTCGCCGTAGTCGGCAATCGGCGCGGCGGGCGCGGCCGAAGGCGATCCTTCGCGGCCGGCGAGCGGCCTGGGAAACGGGGCGAATGACGAGTTCATCGGGCCGAGGATGCGGGCGGAAGGACCGTGGCGGCGGGGTGGGGCGGCGGCAGGCCGGAAACGAATGCAGGGACGGGCGCAAGACCGGACGCCGGGCCGTTGCCGGCCCGCTGCCGGACGGCCGCCGGCGCCGGGTCCGGCGTGGCCGGCGGTCGGGGCACGATAAGCACGGGGGTTGCGATTGTCAACCGTTGACATTGCGAGGACCGGATCCGTAACATCGCTGCGCCGGGCGGCCGGCGGCACCGGGTGGCCCGCTGCCGCGGCGGCGTCCGCGAACCGCGGCAGACGTCCGCAGGAGACAGACGACATGGCAGAAGTCACGGTCACCGCCGAAGTGGCCGGTACGGTGTGGAAGAACCTCGTCCAGGTGGGCCAGCAGGTCGAGGCCGATCAGGAACTGATGATCCTGGAATCGATGAAGATGGAGATTCCGGTGCACGCGCCGCAGGCCGGCACGATCACCGCCGTGCTGGTCGCCGAGCAGGACGCGATCAGCGAGGAGCAGCCGCTGCTGAGGATCGGCTGATCACGAGCGGATCGGCTGACCACGGGCCAGGGCGCGAGCCTCGCCCTGCACGACGAGGTCGAGCGAGTCGAGTTCGCCGGCCGGCGCTTCAGTCCGGCCGCGGCGCCGTGCGCAGTAGCCGCGACGCGTCGACCGGCTGCGCGCGCAGCGTCACCAGCGTGCGGACCGCGTGGTCGCGCGACTCCTCCAGCGCCTGCCTGAGCCGCAGGTCCGCCGCGTCCGCGTCACCTTTCTCGATCGCCTCGAGCACGCCGCGCAGCGCGCGCGCCTGGTGCCGCCGCCGTTCGGCGGTCGCGTAATCGAGCGGCCATTCCCAGATGATCCGCCACACCGTGTGTTCGGCCAGTTGCGCCATCAGCGCGATCGCCTGCTCGTTGCCGCTGGCCTTGACGACCGCGCGGACCGCGCGGGTGGCGACGTCGGCGAACGCACCGGCATCGGCGTCGGGATCGGCGGCCAGCGCGTCCAGTTCGGCGCAGCGGCGCTTCAGCGCCTCGACGTAGCTGGCCACCGGCGCGATCGCCGCCTGGCGCGCGGCCAGCGCGCTGATCGCGTTGCGCACGTTGAACAGGTCGGCGATCGCGTCCATCGTCAGCTCGCGCACGTACGCGCCCCGGCGCGGCGTCAGCGTGACGATGCCGCGGCGTTCGAGTAGCCGCAGCGCCTCGCGGATCGGCCCGCGGCTGACCGCGAAACGGTCGGCCAGTTCCTGCTCGAGCAGGCGCTGGCCGGACGGAAGCTTGCCGGCGACCAGGGCCGCGCCGAGTTCGTCGGCGATCTGTTCGGGCAAGGTGCGGGTCGTGCTGCGAGGGCGCGTCATGGGGCCGGATCATGCCATTTCCGGCGATGTCCGGATCCGGTACCGATCGCCGGTCTGATTGTTGACAATCGGATTTGATCGGGTGAGCATTGCGGCTCCCTGGCGATGGCGCAGCCTTCGCCCGAAGTCCGCGGCGACAGTCCGCGACCAGGAGACGACTTTGACTGGCTTTGCCGCGCCCGGCGCATTTCCCAACGTTCCGCTTCATTCGTTGCGCGTCGTCGAGCTCGGCACGTTGCCGGCCGCCGGCTACTGCGCGCGCCTGTTCGCGGATTTCGGCGCCACCGTCGTCCACGTCGAGCCGCCTGGCGGCGACCCGGCCCGCGCCGCCGCGCCGCTGATCCGCGATGGCGCCGGACAGCCGATCAGCGGCTGGTTCGCGTTCCTGAATGTCGGCAAGCAGAGCCTGGTCGTCGATCCCGGCGATCCGGCGCAGCTCGCCCGCCTCGATGCGCTGCTGGCGTCGGCGGACGTGATCGTCGACGGCAGCGACGCGGCGATGCGCGCCGCGTGGCGGCTCGATACCGCGCGGCTCGCGGCGATGCCCGACGGGCCGGTCGTCATCGATGTCAGTTGGTTCGGGCGCGACGGCCCGTATGCCGGCTACGCCGGCTCGGACGCCGTGTGCCGCGCGCTGGCCGGCCTCGTCGAGCTGATCGGCCCGGTCGAGGGCCCGCCGCTGACGCTGCCCGACTACCAGGCCGCGATCACCGGCGGCCTGGCCGCCTTCGTTCCGCTGATGGCCTCGGTGCTCGCGCGCACGCCGCATGCGGGCGCCGACCGCGATGCGCGCCGGGTCGACACGCAGCGGGCCGACACGCAGCAGGTCGACGTGCAGCGGGCCGACGAGCGCGCGTCGCGCGAACCGGCGCCGGGCGGCGGCGAACGCTGGGAGCTGAGCGTGTTCGAGGCGTCGATCGCGCTGTGCGAGTTCCAGACCTCCGAGGCCTACGCGACCGGTATCCCGCAGGGGCGGCGCGGCTTCAACCGTTTCACGCCCACTTATCCGATGGCGATCTATCGCTGCCGGGAAGGGTGGCTGGGCCTGACGATCGTGACGCCCGCGCAATGGGCGTCGCTGTGCGAGCTGGTCGGGCTGCCCGAGTCGATGATCGACGATCCGGCCTACCTGCCCAGCGGCCCGCTGCGGCTGATGCACGCCGACACGCTCGAACCGATGCTGCGCGAGCGCTTCTTGGCGCGAACGGCCGGCGAGTGGTTCGAGCGCGGGCTGGCATTGCGGCTGCCGCTGGCGATCGTGCCCGACATGGCGGGCTTGCTGCGCACGAAGGTGTTCCGCGACCGCGGCATGTTCGTGCCGATCGACGTGGGCGGCCGCACGATCGAGGGGCCGGGCTCGCCGATGAACCTGCGCGACTGTCCGCCGCGGCGCGGCGGCAGCGTGCCGTCGCCGAACGCGCACGATCCGTCGCTATTCGAGCCGAGAACCGATCGGCGCTTCGCGTCGGGGCCGGCGCGCCACGCCGGCCCCGACGCCGACGCTTATGACCCGATGCTGCCGCTGGCCGGCGTGACGATCGTCGACCTGTCGATGGGCTGGGCCGGGCCGCTGTGCACGCGCCACATGGCCGACCTGGGCGCCGACGTGATCAAGGTCGAGGCCTGCGGCTACGCCGACTGGTGGCGCGGCGTCAGCAACAACCCGGCGGACTTCGAGGCGCGCGTCTACGAGAAGCAGCCGCGCTTCAACATCATGAACCGCAACAAGCGCGCGATCACGCTGGACCTGACGTCGGCCGAAGGCGTGCGGCTGCTCAAGGAACTGGTGCGCGGCGCCGACGCGGTCGTCGAGAACTATTCGAGCAGCGTGCTGAAGAAGCTGGGGCTCGACTACGCGGCGCTGCGCGAGGTCAACCCGTCGCTGGTGATGGTGTCGATGGCCGCTTATGGGTCGGGCAACGAATGGAGCGAGGCCCGCGCCTACGGCTCGACGCTCGAGCAGGGCAGCGGCCTGCCGTCGGCGGCCGGACGCGACGGCGATCCGCCGATGATGAACCACATCGCTTACGGCGACGCGGTCGGCGGCCTGAACGGTGCCGGCGCGTTGCTGGTCGGTCTCGTGCATCGCCGCTCGACCGGGCGCGGCCAGCACGTCGACATCTCGCAGATCGAATGCATGCTGCCTTATGTCGCGCCGTGGATCATCGAGCAGTCCGCCAACGGCGCGGTGGCGCCGCGGCTCGGCAATCGCCATCCGGACCACTGGCCGCAGGGCATCTATCGCTGCGCCGGCGACGACGACTGGCTGCTGGTGACGGTGACCGATGACGGAGGCTGGCGGGCCTTGTGCGGCGTGATCGAACCGGCCGGAGCCGGATCGCTGGCCGGCGACGCCTCACTGGCCGGTGACGCATCGCTGGCGACGGCGGCGGGCCGCCGCGCGGCGATCGAGCGGATCGACGCGGCGATCGAGGCCTGGACCTCGCGGCTCGCGCCCGACGAGGCGATGCGGCGGCTGCAGGCGGCCGGCGTGCCGGCCGGCGTCGTGCGGGCGCCGATCGCGATCGTCGACGACCCGCACCTGGTGGCGCGCGGGTTCTGGCAGCGCGTCGATCGCGCGTACATCGGCACGCAACCGCAGCCGCTGGCGCCGTACCGCCTGGACGGCAGGGCGCTGCCGGTGCGCCGCGCCGCGCCGACGCTGGGCCAGCACAACGAGGAGATCCTCGGCGGCCGCCTCGGCCTGGACGACGCGGCGCTGCAGCGGTTGCGCGACGCCGCGGTGATCGGCACCGAGGCGCGGATGCCGGCCAACGCCCGGCCGCGCCATTTCGGCAAGCAGGCGGCGGAGACGCGCGGATGAGCGAGGCGCCGCTGCTGTCGGTCGAGAACCTCAGCATCCACTTCCGTACGCAGGCCGGCGAGGTCCAGGCCACGCGCGACGTGTCGTTCGCCGTGCAGCCGGGCGAGCGCGTCGGCATCGTCGGCGAGAGCGGCTGCGGCAAGACGGTGACCGGCCTGTCGCTGCTGGGGCTGCTGCCGCCGAGCAGCGCGAGGCTGAGCGGACGGATCGTGTTCGAGGGCCGCGACCTGCTGAAGCTGTCGGCGGCCGAGATGCGCAAGGTGCGCGGCGCGCGGATCGGCATGATCTTCCAGGAGCCGATGAGCGCGCTCGATCCGGTGTTCACGATCGGCGAGCAGATCGCCGAGACCTATCGCACGCACCAGCGGATGAGCAAGGCGCAGGCGCGCGACCGCGCCGTCGAGATGCTGGCCAGCGTCGGCATCCCGTCGCCCGAGCGGCGCGTCGACGAGTATCCGCACCAGTTGTCCGGCGGCATGCGCCAGCGGGCGATGATCGCGATCGCGCTGGCCTGCCAGCCGCGGCTGCTGATCGCCGACGAGCCGACGACGGCGCTGGACGTGACGATCCAGGCGCAGATCGTCGACCTGCTGCTGGACCTGAGCGAGCGCACGGGCACCGCGCTGCTGTTCATCACGCACGACCTGGGCGTCGTCGCCGAGAGCTGCACGCGGCTGCTGACGATGTACGCCGGCGAGATCGTCGAGGACGGGCCGATCGACGATGCGCTGCTCAAGCCCGGCCACCCTTACACGTCGGGCCTGCTGCGTTCGGTGCCGCGGCTGAGCCCGCGCAAGGCGCCGCTGCCGTCGATCCCGGGTCGCGTGCCGGCCTTGACCGCGATGCCGGCCGGCTGCCGCTTCGCGCCGCGCTGCGCGCACGCGCAGCCGCCGTGCGAAGCGCGCCAGGTGCTGGAGGCCGCGGCGCGTGCGGATCGGCGCGTGCGCTGCGTGCGCCAGGCTGAACTGGATCTGCCGGGAGCCTTGGCATGAGCGGCACCGACCTGATCGACATCCAGGACCTGCGCGTGCATTTTCCGGTCGGGCACGCCGGCGAGACGGTCAAGGCCGTCGACGGCGTGCGTTTCGGCGTGCGCGCCGGCGAGACCTTCGGCGTCATCGGCGAATCGGGCTCGGGCAAGTCGACGCTGGGCCGCGCGCTGGTGCTGCTGCAGAAACCGACCGGCGGGCAGATGCTGCTGGACGGCGTCGATCCTTATTCGCTGTCGCCGCGCGAGCTGCGCGTGCGCCGGCGCGACTTCCAGGTCGTGTTCCAGGATCCGAACGCCTCGCTCGATCCGCGGATGTCGATCGGCGCGAGCATCCGCGAGCCGATGGACATCCTCGGCGACCTGCCGCGTGCCCGGCGCGACGAGCGCGTGCTGCAGGTGCTCGATCGCGTGGGCCTGCGCGCCGAGTTCGCCGAACGCTATCCCCACGAGCTGTCGGGCGGCCAGAAGCAGCGCGTGAACATCGCGCGGGTGCTGACGCTGCGTCCGAAGATGATCGTCTGCGACGAGGTGGTCGCGGCGCTGGACGTGTCGATCCAGGCCGACATCCTGAACCTGTTCGCCGACCTGCAGCGCGAGTTCGGCCTGACCTACGTGTTCATCACGCACGACCTGGGCGTCGTGTCGCACATCAGCGACCGCATCGCGGTCATGTACCTGGGCCGTTTCGTCGAGCTCGGCGACGCGCAGGAGCTGTCCGACAATCCGAAGCATCCGTATACGCGCGCGCTGATGTCGGCCGAACCGACGCCGCTGCCCAAGGCGATGCGCACGCGCGAACGCGTGGTGCTGACCGGCGAGATACCGAGCCCGGTGTCGCCGCCGTCCGGCTGCCGCTTCCGGACCCGCTGCCCGATCGCGCAGGCCGATTGCGCGCAGAAGGTGCCCGAATGGCGCGAGGTAAGCGACGGCCACTGGGTGGCCTGCCACTACGTGTAGCCGTGTAGCGCGACGGGCCGCGCTCCACCGGATCGACGTTCACCGCCCGCCATGTCCGTATCCGCTGCCGCCCCTTATTGCCCCTATCGCTTCTCATCGCCCCTTACCGCCCCCCACTGCCACTTACCGCCCCCTGAGGAGACCCGCATGACGATTTCCCGATTCCCGACCACCGACACGGCCCGGCCGGACGCGACGACGCGCGACGGACGAGACGCCGGTGCGCCGGTCAGCGTGTCGCGCCGCGAGCTGGTCTCGCTGCTGACCGGCGCCTGCGTGACGGGAGCGGCGGTGGCCGGCGGCCTCGCCGTGCCCGGCGCCGCGCGGGCGCAGGCGGCGCCGCGCAAGGGCGGCGTGCTCAAGGTGTCGGCGCCGGCCAATCCGTCGAGCCTGGATCCGGCCACCGGCGGCGCCGGGTCGGACCATGCGTTCCTGTTCCCGATCTTCAGCACGCTGATCGAATGGGACTACGAGACGCTGAAGCCGCAGCCGGGACTGGCCGAATCGTGGAGCTATCCGGACAACAAGACGCTGCTGCTGAACCTGCGCAAGGGCGTGACCTTCCACGACGGCGCGCCGTTCGACGCCGAGGCGGTCAAGTTCAACATCGAGCGCGCGAAGACCTCGCAGCGCTCGAACATCAAGGCCGACCTGGCGACCGTCGAACGGGTCGAGATCGTCGGGACGCACCAGGTCGCGCTGAAACTGACGCAGGCCGATTCGGCGCTGCCGCTGATCCTGTCGGACCGGGCCGGCATGATGGTGTCGCCCAAGGCCGCGCAGGCGCTGGGCAACGAGCACGATCGCAAGCCGGTGGGCGCCGGGCCGTGGAAGTTCGTCAGCTGGTCGGACAACCAGAAGATCGTCGTCACGCGCAACGACGCGTACTGGCGGCCCGGCATGCCTTATCTCGACGGCATCGAGTTCGCGATCATCCCCGAACTGAACACCGGCCTGCGCTCGCTGATCGCCAAGCAGAACGACTTCGCGTACAGCCTGCAGCCGAACCAGAAGCAGGTGATCGACCGGGCCAAGGGGCTCAAGTCGGTCGTCGGCTCGACGCTGTACTGCCAGCAGATCTACCTGAACTTCGGCAAGGGCGCGCTGGCCGACGTGCGCGTGCGCCGCGCGCTGAACCACGCGGTCGATCGCGACACCTACGTCAAGCTGACGATGGCGGGCCTGGGCGAGGCGGCGTGGATGAACCTGCCGAGCACGCACTGGGCTTATGACAAGTCGCTGGCCAACTGCTGGCCGCACGATCCCGAACTGGCCCGCAAGCTGCTGGCCGAGGCCGGCCACAAGGACGGCCTGGAACTGAACCTGCTCGGCTATACCGACCAGGCATCGGTGCAGCGCCAGGAGATCCTGATCGAGCAGTTCCGCAAGGCCGGGATCCGCGCGCGGTTCACCAACGGTTCGATCGCCGAGAAGAGCGCGCAGTACTTCGTCGAGAAGCAGGGCGACGGGCTGCTGTCGGCGTGGACCGGCCGGCCCGATCCGTCGCTCAGCTACTCGCTGATGTACATGAAGAACGCGTACTTCAACGCATCGCAGCTCGAGGCCTCGCCCGAGCTGACGGCCGCGCTGCTGGCCAGCCGTTCGCTCGACGATCTCGAGGGCCGCAAGCGCGCGCTGGCCAAGGTGCAGAAGATCGTCACCGACCTGGCGCTGGTCGTGCCGCTGGCGTTCCCGCCCGAGCTGGTCGCGATGGGACCGAACGTGGCCGGCTACAAGCCGAACCTGCTCGGCAAGCCGAAGTTCGACCTGATCAGCCTGACGGCCTGAGCATCCGACTGGAGATCGCGGCGCATGGATCGCAAACGCTTGCGGCTGCTCGGCCGGCGTCTGGTGCAGTTCGTGCCGGTCATCGTGCTGGCCACGTTCATCGTGTTCGGGCTGATGCAGCTCGTGCCCGGCGACATCGCGGTGACGCTGGCCGGCGAGAGCGCGTCGACCGAGCGGATCGCCGAGATCCGCCAGCTCTACGGCCTGGACAGGCCGATGCTCGTCCAGTACGGCTCGTGGCTGTGGCACGCGCTGCACGGCGATCTGTCGCGATCGATCCTGTCCGGCGAGCCGGTGCTGAACATGGCGCTCGAGCGCTTTCCGGCGACGCTGCTGATGGTCGTCTACGCGCTGGTGCTGTCGCTGCTGATCGGCATCCCGATGGGCATCCTGGCGGCGACGCGGCCGGGCAGCCGGCTCGACGGTTTCGTGTCGGGCACGGCGTCGGTCGGCGTGGCGGTGCCCAACTTCTGGCTGGCGATGCTGCTGGTGGCCAGCTTCGCGCTCGAGCGGCCGTGGTTTCCGGCGACCGGCTCGGCGCCGTTCGGCGAGGATCCGCTGCGTGCGCTGCACTTCGCGACGCTGCCGGCGATCGCGCTGGCCTCGGGCGGCATCGCCGAGGTGGCGCGGCAGTTGCGCAGCTCGCTGATCGAGATCCTGGGCTCGCAGTTCGTGCGCACGCTGCGCGCCAAGGGGCTGTCGTCGGCCCGGATCCTGTGGAAGCACGGGCTCAAGAACGTCAGCGTCAACCTGCTGACCGTGATCGGCCTGCTGTTCAACCGGCTGCTGGGCGCGACCGTCGTCATCGAAGCGGTGTTCGCGATTCCGGGCGTGGGCAGCACGGTCGTGCATTCGGCGATCAACAAGGATTTTCCGGTGATCCAGGGCATCGTGCTGGCGATGGTGCTGATCGTCATCGTCGTCAACCTGATCGTCGACATGCTGTACACGGTGCTGGATCCGAGGGTGAACCGATGATGTCGTCCCTGATGCGCTGGGCGCGGCGCGACAAGCGAGGCGCGATCAGCCTGCTGTTCCTGGTGCTGCTGGCGGCGGTCGCGCTGCTCGCGCCGGTGATCGCGCCGTACGCGCCGACCGCGCAGGATGCGTCGCTGACGCTGGCCGAGCCGTCGGCCGCGCACCTGCTGGGCACCGACGACCTGGGGCGCGACGTGTTCAGCCGGCTGATCCACGGCGCGCCGGCCACGCTGTACGCGAGCTTCCTGGCGGTCGCCGTCGCGCTGGTGATCGGCGTGCCGGTGGGCCTGGTCGCCGGCTTCGTCGGCGGCTGGGTCGACGACGTGATCAGCCGCCTGATCGACACGCTGCTGTCGTTTCCGGCGATCGTGCTGGCGATCGCGGTCACCGGCGCGCTCGGCATCGGCCTGACCAACAGCATGGTCTCGGTCGGCATCGTGTTCTCGCCGCAGCTCGCGCGGCTGGTGCGCGCGCAGACGCTGATCGTCAAGCAGGAGCTGTACGTCGACGCCGCGCGCGTGTTCGGCGCGAGCCTGCCGCGGATCCTGCTGCGCCACGTGCTGCCCAATGCCGTGCAGCCGGTGCTCGTGCAGGTGACGATGCTGCTGGCGATCGCGCTGCTGGCCGAGGCGAGCCTGAGCTTCCTGGGCCTGGGCGTGCAGCCGCCCGATCCGAGCTGGGGCGCGATGCTGGCGCGCGCCTACCAGTACATGGAGATCGCGCCCGAGCAGATGTACGCGCCGGGCATCGCGATCCTGCTGACCGCGCTGGCGTTCAACGCGCTGGGCGAGTCGCTGCGCGTGGCGCTGGACCCGACGATGCGGCACCGCTGATCTCCGATACTTTCGAGCCTCCTCCTTTGGAAACACCATGTCCTCGTTCAACAAACTGCTGATCGCCAATCGCGGCGAGATCGCGATCCGCATCGCGCGGGCCGCGGCCGAACTCGGCCTGCCCACGGTGTCCGTCTACCCGGACGACGATGCCGCGTCGCTGCACGTGCGCAAGACCGACGAGAGCCATCGGCTCGAAGGCGTCGGCGCGCTCGCCTACCTCGACATCGGCCAGATCGTCGCCGCGGCGCAGGCCACCGGCTGCGACGCGATCCACCCGGGTTACGGCTTCCTGAGCGAGAACGCCGAGCTGGCGCGGCGCTGCGCCGAGGCGGGCATCGCCTTCGTCGGGCCGCAGCCCGACGCGCTCGAGCTGTTCGGCGACAAGGCGCGCGCGCGCGAGCTGGCCGACGCCTGCCAGGTGCCGGTGATGCCGGGCACGCAGGGACCGACGACGCTCGCGCAGGCGCGCGACTTCCTCGCGTCGCTGGGCGAGGGCGGCGCGATGATGATCAAGGCGATCGCCGGCGGCGGCGGACGCGGCATGCGGATCGTGACCAAGATCGAAGAACTCGACGGCGCTTATGAACGCTGCCAGTCCGAGGCGAAGAAATCGTTCGGCAACGACGCCGTCTACGTCGAGCAACTGGTGACCTCGGCTCGCCACGTCGAGATCCAGGTGATCGGCGACGGCCGGGGCGGCGTCACGCATCTGTGGGAGCGCGAGTGCAGCCTGCAGCGCGAGCGGCAGAAGATCGTCGAGATCGCGCCGGCGCCGGCGCTGCATCCGGGCGTGCGCGACCGGCTGATCGCCGCGTCGCTGGCGATGGCCGGCAAGGTCGCTTACCGCAGCCTGGGCACGTTCGAGTTCCTCGTCGACGCGGCGCGCGCGGCGACCGATCCGAACGCGCGCTTCGCGTTCATCGAGGCCAATCCGCGGCTGCAGGTCGAGCACACGATCACCGAGGAGATCACCGGCGTCGACCTCGTGCAGACGCAGCTCAGGATCGCGATGGGCGCGTCGCTGGCCGACGTGGGGCTCGCCGTGGGCGACGTTCCGCCGCCGGTCGGTTGCGCGATCCAGTTGCGGATCAACATGGAAACGCTGAAGCCCGACGGCAGCGTGCGCCCGGCCGGCGGCACGCTGACGCGCTTCGATCCGCCGTCGGGGCCGGGCATCCGCGTCGATGCGTTCGGTTATGCCGGCTACAAGACCAGCCCGCGCTACGACTCGCTGCTGGCCAAGCTGATCGTCCACGCGCGCCACGGCGGGCTGGCGGCGGCGGCCGCCAAGGCGTATCGGGCGGCTTGCGAGTTCGGCATCACCGGCGTATCGACGAACCTGCCGATGCTGCAGAACCTGATCCGCCTGCCCGAGTTCGTCGACGGACGGATCGACACGCGCTTCGTCGAGCGGCACGCGGCGACGATCGCCGCGCAGACCGCGCACCAGCAACTGTTCGTCCCCGCCGATGCGGCGGCGGGGCAGGCGGCACCGGGCGCAGGCGCTGCGGCCGCGGGCGCAGCGGTCGCCGCGCCGGCTTCGGCGACCGCCGCCGCCCAGGTCGACCGCAACGATCCGCTGGCGGTGCTCGTGCACGGCAAGTCGCGCAGCGCGGCGCGCGGCGACGCGAACGGCCAGGCCGACGACGATGCGTACCGCGGCGTCGAAGCGCCGCTGCAGGGCACGATCGTCAGCGTGTCGATCGCGGTCGGCGAGCCGGTCAAGGCCGGGCAGCCGCTGCTGATCATCGAATCGATGAAGATGGAGCACGTGATCGCCGCGCCGGCCGCCGGGCAGGTTCGCGCGCTGGCCGTGCAGCCGGGCGAGACGGTGTTCGAGGGCCAGCGGCTGCTGTCGATCGAGACCGACGACAGCGTCGGCGAGCACGTCGGCGAGCAGGAAGACGTCGACCTCGACGAGATCCGTCCGGACCTGGCCGAGGTGATGCGCCGGCAGGCGTTCACGCACGACGAGGCGCGGCCCGAGGCGGTCGCCAAGCGCCACCAGGCGGGCCTGCGCACGGCGCGCGAGAACATCGACGACCTGTGCGACGAAGGCTCGTTCGTCGAGTACGGCTCGCTGGTGTTCGCGGCGCGCCGCGCGCGCAACACGATCGACGAGCTGATCCGGCGCACGCCGGCCGACGGGCTGGTGATGGGCATCGGCCACGTCAACGGCCATCTGTTCGGCGAGGAGCTGTCGCGCGTCGTCGCGATGTCGTACGACTACATGGTGCTGGCCGGCACGCAGGGCAAGAAGAACCACGCGAAGAAGGACCGGATGTTCGAGCTGGCCGCGCAGTGGAAGCTGCCGGTCGTGCTGTTCACCGAAGGCGGCGGCGGGCGGCCCGGCGATACCGACCAGGTGTTCGCGGCCAACCTGCACACGACCGCGTTCGCGCTGTTCGCCAAACTAAGCGGCGCGGTGCCGCTGGTCGGCATCGCGTCGGGCCGCTGCTTCGCCGGCAACGCGGTGCTGCTGGGCTGCTGCGACGTGATCATCGCGACGAAGAACTCGTCGATCGGCATGGGCGGGCCGGCGATGATCGAAGGCGGCGGCCTGGGGGTGTTCCACCCGGACGAGGTCGGTCCGATCGACGTGCAGACGCGCAGCGGCGTCGTCGACGTCGCGGTCGAGAACGAAGCCGAAGCCGTCGCGGTCGCCAAGCTGTACCTGTCGTTCTTCCAGGGCCGCGTCGAGCAATGGTCGGCGCCGGACCAGCGGCGGCTGCGCCGGATCATTCCCGAGAACCGGCTGCGCGTGTACGACGTGCGCAAGGTGATCGAGGTGCTGGCCGATGACGGCTCGCTGCTCGAACTGCGCAGGCATTTCGGCGTCGCGATGATCACCGCGTTCATGCGGATCGAAGGCCGTCCGGTCGGCGTCATCGCCAACAACCCGATGCACCTGGGCGGCGCGATCGACAGCGATGCGGCCGACAAGGTCGCGCGCTTCATGCAGTTGTGCGACGCGTTCGACATCCCGCTGGTGTCGCTGTGCGACACGCCCGGGAACATGGTCGGTCCCGACTACGAGAAGGGCGCGCTGGTGCGCCACTGCTGCCGGCCGTTCGTCGTCGGCGCGAACCTGCGCGTGCCGCTGTTCGTCGTCGTGCTGCGCAAGGCTTATGGGCTGGGCGCGCAGGGCATGGCCGGCGGCGGCTTCCATTCGCCGTTCTTCGCGGTGTCCTGGCCGACCGGCGAGTTCGGCGGCATGGGGCTCGAAGGCGCGGTCAAGCTCGGTTATCGCAACGAGCTGGCGGCGATCGAGGATCCGGCCGAGCGCAAGGCAGCGTTCGACAAGCGCGTGGCCGGCATGTACGAGCAGGGCAAGGCGCTGAGCGCCGCGTCGCTGTTCGAGATCGACGACGTCATCGATCCGGCGATGACGCGCCGCTGGATCGTCGCCGGCCTGAAGGCGATGCCGCCGAAGGCGCCGCCGCCCGAGGGCAAGCGCCGCCCCTGGGTCGATACCTGGTGACGCGAGCCGGGCCGGTCTCGGCCCGTGCTCAGCCCCGCGCCATCAGCGCGGGCGCGGTCAGCCCGTACTCGATCATTTCGAGCTGCCGCTGCGACAGGCTCAGGATCATCATCGGCGGGGCCGCCCTGAGCGGCCCGTCCAGCACCAGATAGGCGAGGCCGTGCACGGCCGACCAGGCCAGGTATTCGGCGCCGGGGCGCCGGTCCGGCGCCAGCAGTCCGGCCTGCACCATCCGGTCGAGCGCGTCGCCGAGCAGCTCGAACGGGTTGCGGCCGCTGCGGCCGGCCTTGGCCGGGTCGGGCGGCGGATCCGGATCGATCGGGTCGGGCACCGTGAACGCGGTCTTGAACAGGCCCGGTTCGGCCTGCGCATAACGCAGGTAGCCGAGCCCCACCGCGCGCAGGCAGGCGCGCGCGTAGTCGGCCGCCGGCTGGTCGGCGTCGATCGCCGCCAGTTCCTGTTCCATCGCGATCGCCACTTGCGACAGCGCGTGCGCGCGCACCGCCTGCAGCAGTTCCAGATGGCTGGCGAAATGCCGGTACGCGGCGTTGGGCACGACGCCGACGCGCCGCGTCGCCTCGCGCAGCACGATCGCCGACGGGCCGCCCGCGCGGGCCAGCTCGATGCCGGCCTGCAGCAGCGCGCGGCGCAGGTCGCCGTGGCGGTAGGTGGCGCGGGTGGGCCGGGGGCGCGGCGGGGCGTTCGTCGAAGTGTCCATGGGGCGGGCAAGCGAAGCGGATCGGTCGGGTGACGGGCGGACAGGCGATGCTCGCCGGTCATTTTATGTGGACGGCGTCCATTATTGCCGATACGCCGATATCCGTTGCGTGCACCGTAGCCTATGAACGGCGGGACACGGTTTACCGGAGCGCGCTCACAGCCGGTCGACCGGAATCTTCAGGTAGCGAACGCCGTTGGCCTCGGGCGGCGGCAGGTCGCCGGCGCGGATGTTGACCTGGATCGCCGGCAGCATCAGCGTCGGCATGCCCAGCGTGCGGTCGCGCGTCGTGCGCATCCGGACGAAGCTCTCCTCGTCGATACCGTCGCGCAGGTGGATGTTGTCGCGGCGCTGCTCGGCGACCGTCGTCTCCCAGCGCGCGTCGCGTCCGGGCGGCGGGTAGTCGTGGCACATCAGCAGCCGGGTCTGCGGCGGCAGGCTCAGCAGCCTTTGCGCCGACCGGTACAGCATGCGCGCGTCGCCGCCCGGGAAGTCGCAGCGGGCGCTGCCCAGGTCGGGCATGAACAGCGTGTCGCCGACGAAGACCAGCGCCGGCTCGCCGGGCGTTTCCTCGACCGCATACGCCATGTCGGCCGGCGTGTGGCCCGGTACGTGCATCGCGCGGATCGTCAGCGTGCCCAGCGGCAGCGTGTCGTCGGCGTCCAGCAGGCGGTCGAACTGCGACCCGTCGAGCCGGAATTCCGGCTCGAGATGGAACACGTCGTTGAACACCCGCTGCACGGTGGTGATCTGCCGGCCGATGACGATCTCGCCGCCGAGCTGCCGGCGCAGCCACGGTGCCGACGACAGATGGTCGGCGTGCGCATGCGTCTCGAGCAGCCACTGCGGGCGCAGCGCGTGCTCGCGCACGAAGTCGACGATCCTCTGCGCCGAGCCGGTCGACGTGCGGCCGGCCTTCGCGTCGTAGTCGAGCACCGGGTCGACGATCGCGCACGGGCCGCCGTCGTGTTCGTACAGCACGTAGCTGATCGTCGACGTGGCCGGATCGAAGAAGCCCTCGACGCGGCTGCGCGCCGGCGGCGGGGAACAAGGCTGCGTGATCGGCATCGTCATCCTCGGAAGCTGTCGGAACCGGCCGGCGCGGCGCTCAGCGGCGCCTGCCGAACGGCAACTGACCGCGCCAGTAGCGGATCGTCAGCCAGCCGCCGACCAGGCCGCCCAGGTGCGCGAAGTGCGCGACGCCGCTGGCGGTGCCCGAGACGCCCAGCCCCAGTTCGATCAGGCCGTAGATCGTCACGAACAGCCACGCGGGCATCGGGATCGGCGGGATCAGCGGCGTGATCCGCCGGTGCGGAAAGATCATCGCGAAGCCGACCAGCAGCCCGAACAGACCGCCCGAAGCGCCGACCGTCGGATACATGCTGCCGGCCATCGCGGTGACGATCCCCTGCGCGAGCGCGGCGAACAGCACGCTGACCAGGTAGAACGCCAGGAAGCGGCGCGGGCCCCAGACGCGTTCGAGCTCGGCGCCGAACATCATCAGGCCGAACATGTTGAACGCCAGATGCGTGAGGCCGCCGTGCAGGAACGCGTAGGTCAGCACCTGCCACGGTTCGAACAGCCCCGAACCGACCGGCCACAGCGCGAGCCAGTACAGCATCAGGTCGCCCGCCTGCGTCTGCAGCAGCCAGGCGACGACGTTGATGATCAGCAGGGCCTGGGTGGTGGGGGGTAATCCGAACATCCGGGCATTGTATCGGCCAATCGAACCCCGCAGGCGCGCGACGTCGCGCCGGTCGCGTCCGCTACACTGCGGACACCGGCATGCGGCCCGATGCGGGGCCGGCCATTCGCACGAGACCAGGAGACCCCGATGGAAGAGTCCGAGAAAATCCAGCGCACGAAAGACACGGCCAAGCTGCTGTTCTCTTCGCTCAAGAGCGGCGTGGGATTCGATCTGTGGAAGAAATTCGACGCCGGTCTGGCGCGCGAGCTGTCGCTGTTCTTCACCGGCGTGCTGTATTCGCGCGACGTGATCCCGCAGGTGCAGCGCGAGCTGTGCGCGGTGGCGTCGCTGACGGTGCTGAACCGCGGCCACGAACTGCGCGCGCACATCCATGCGGCGATGAACGTCGGCGCCACCCGCGAGGCCGTCGCCGAGGTGATCTTCCAGCAGGTCACTTATGGCGGCATGCCGGTGGTCGTCGAAGGCCTGCAGATCCTGCGCGACGTGCTGGTCGAAAGAGGGGAGTGGACCGAATGACGACCGGGACGACGAACATCGAGACGCCGTACAAGGGGGGCGAGGCCAAGGTCCTGCCCGCGTACATCGACCACAACGGGCACATGAACGTCGGTTACTACCACGTCGTGTTCGATATCGCCTCCGACCCGTTCTTCGACTGGCTGGGACTGAACGGCGCGTACCGCAAGGCTAACCACGCGTCGACGTTCGCGCTCGAATCGCACCTGCATTTCGTGCGCGAGGTCAAGGAAGGCGATCGGCTGCGCTTCGAGGCGCGGCTGCTCGACGTCGACCACAAGCGCATCCATTTCTACCAGGAGATGTTCCACGCCGACGAGGGCTACCTGGCGGCCACCTACGAGTCGATCTCGGCCCACGTCGACATGCGCGTTCGCCGCACGGCGCCGATGCCCGAATCGCTGCTGTCGCGGCTGCGCGAGATCGCCGCCGCGCACGCCCGGCTCGAGCGGCCGTGGCAGGTCGGGCACGTGATCTCGATCAAGCCGCCGGCGCGCTGATCGCCGCCGGCGCCGCGCGGCCGAGCAGCGCGGTCTGCGTCGCCAGCCAGTGCGCGAGGCTGTCGTGGCAGATCGCGCGCGTGCCGTCCAGCTCGAACACGACGCCGCGCGCGAAGCCCTCGTCCGCGTCGACGTTCATCGTCACGCCGCAGCCGAAGCGCGGAATCTCCAGCGCCAGCAGCCGGTCGATGTCGTCGGCCGACAGCTCGTCGCGCGCCAGCGCGGCCGTCGGCAGCAGCGGCGCCGGTTCGACGCGCAGCGCCGTGGCGGTTTCGCCTTCCGGGTCCGGCGACGCGGCCAGGCGCCGCCGGCACTGCTGCGACAGCGGCGGCCGGTGCTCGTGGCCGCGTACCAGCGCCTGGGCCGGCAGCAGCAGATGCGGAAACTCGCCGGACATCGACGAGACGCCGTTGCAGCTCGCATAGAACTCGCGCAGCGCGCGCGGCGGCCGGCAGCCCAGGCGCCGGGCGAGGTCGTCGACCTGCTCGTCGGTCGCGCGCAGCCGCAGCCGCCCCTGCCAGCGCTCGGGGTAGCCGTTGATCGCGGTGATCCACGCGCGAACCAGTTCGGCCATCGGCCGCGCGAGCCATTGTTCGGCCCGTTCGCGCTGCTCGGGTGTCGGGGCAGGCGGCGGAGGCGCGGGCTTGGGCGCCGGGCTGAGGAGACTGGACAACTTCATGCTGCGATTCCGCGCGATCCTGGCCGGTTCGCGGTGGCGGTGCCCGTTCACATCGATGGACCGACTATACGACGGCGATCCCGCATTGATAAGCGCCAGCGTTGCTGATCGTCGTCACTTACCCTTGAAAATCGGCGAATAAGCCGCGGTCTGGCCGCGTTTTCCCCGTTTCGGGCCCGTCGGCCGGGTCTAGACTGCCCGGATTTGGTATTGAGCATGAGCGAGCGCACCAAGATCGACCGGCTCGTCGAACTGGCCATCGGCAGCGAACTGCACCCGCTCAGCAGCGTGGCGCTGAAGCTGGCGCTCGTGCTCGAGGAGCGCAGCGAATCGGTGTCGCGGCTGGCCGACCTGATCCTGTCGGACGTCGCGCTGACCAACCGCATCCTGCGCGCCGTCAATTCGCCGCTGTATCGCCGTCCCGGCTGGGACGGCAACGTCACGACCGTCTCGAAGGCGCTGCTGCTGCTCGGTTTCGACCAGGTCCGCGACATGGCGCTGGCGCTGGAGATGCTGCGCCAGCGGCGCGCCGATCCGCGCAATCCGGTCTACGAGCTGGCGTGCCTGCAGAGCATGCGCGCGGTCGGCCTGGTCCGGCGCCTCGTCGAGCCGGCCTGGCTCGAGCTCGCGACGATTCCGACGCTGCTGCGGGCGACCGGCGCGGTCGCCTGCGCGCTGGTCGCGCCCGCCCAGTTGGACGCGTTGCGGGACAGCGGCGACGACCAGATCGTCGCCGAACGCCTGTGCCGCCAATGGGGGCTGCCCGACGAACTGCTGCGAATGCTGGCCGCGCCGACGCGGCGAGGCCGCATCGCCGCGGGCTCGGACGAGTATCTGCGCGCGATCAGCCTGTATTGCCATCAGCTCGCGAGGCTCTGGTCGCCGGGCATGACGACGCTGGACGCGCCGGCGGTCGGCTGGTTCGACGCGCTGCACGAGCTGACCGGGCTGCCGCAGGAACGGATCCGCGATCTGCTGGCCCGGGCCGTCGAGGAGGCCGACGAGGCGTTCCAGGCGGCGCTGGGCGGGCCGGCGCCCTCGCCGCGGCAGATCGTCGCG
Organism: Burkholderiaceae bacterium; assembly: GCA_047601745.1. Taxonomy (GTDB): domain Bacteria; phylum Pseudomonadota; class Gammaproteobacteria; order Burkholderiales; family Burkholderiaceae_E; genus JAKPAM01. The sequence goes on from JASGIS010000001.1 coordinate 1,711,630, forward strand.
GACGGCACGCCGGCGAGCGGCGCCGACGCGCGGCCGGACGATCATCCGCTGGCCGAGCCGCTGGCGCAGACGCTCGATGCGCAGTTGTCGGCCTTTCTCGACGAACAGGCGTTCGAGGAGCGCGCGCCGACGCGCAGCGAGCTGTTCATCGGCGCGATCACCGACATCCAGGCCGGCGAGATCGAAGGCGCCGAGCCGCGCGAGCTGTGCCGGATGCTGCTCGAATCGCTGCACCGGGCGATGGACGCCGACCAGACGGCGCTGTTCCTGGTGTCGCGCCGGCAGTGCGTGCCGATGCTGGGTTTCGGCCTGTCGGACGCCCGGCTCAAGGCCTGGACCTTCGTGCTGGGGGGCGGCCAGGAGGATCTGGTCCAGGCCACGCTGCAGCGCCGCGTCGACCTGCTGCTGCACGACCTGTCGAGCACGCAGGCCCGCGAGTTCCTGCCCGACTGGGTCGCCGACGATCTGTCATCGGTGCGCTCGATGCTGCTGCTGCCGATCAGCCATCGCGACAGCGTGATGGGGCTGGTGATGTGCGTGAGCGGGCGCGCGACCGAGCGGGCGAGCCGCGAGGATCTGATGAGCCTGCGGCTGATCAAGAGCCAGATGCTGCGACTGCTGCGCGCGGCCAGCGCGCATCTTCGCCGCGGCTGAACGACGCGGCGATCTGCTGAGCGACACGGCGATCTCCCACGCGCGGGTCGGACGACGGCCATCGCCAACTTCACCGCCGGCGTTCACAATGGCCCACGCGTCGGCGTACGACCGACGGCGCGAAGAGGCGGCGCGCGGAGGCTGGCGCGAAGCGGGCCCGGAGGCCGGCCGAGCCCCCGTTCGCCCGGGACAGGAGTATGCAATGAGCGATTCCATGGCAGTGCCGCCGAGCGGCGGCGAATCGGCGCAGTACGCCGTTGACGACGAACTTCTGCGCCTGGCCGCGCACCTGCAACGCGTGCGCGAAGCCGAGCGGGCGACGATCGCGCGTCAGCTCCATGACGAGCTGGGCGGCCTGTTCACCGCCGCCAAACTCGATGCGACGCGTCTGCGGATGCGGCTCGAAGCCGCGAAGGGGGCGGCGTCCGGGCCGGGGCAGGACGGCGGAACGCGAGCGGGGACCGTCGATGCCGACGTGGCCGCGCGCCTGTCGCACCTGATCGAACTGCTGAATGCCGGCGTGCAGTTCAAGCGCCGGCTGATCGAGACGCTGATGCCGTCGTCGCTGGTCCACCTGGGGCTCGTGCCCGCGCTCGAACTGCTGATCGACGCGCAGCGCGAAGAGCCGTCGCTGGAGCTCGATCATGCATTGTCGACGGTCGAGCTGGCGCCGTCCGCGCGCCTGACCGCGTACCGCGCCGCCGAGGAGGGCCTGGCCAACGTCCGCCGCCACGCGCGGGCCGCGCGCGTGCACGTCGAACTGCGTGCCGACGGGAGCCACGCGGTGCTCGAGGTCGCCGACGACGGCCGGGGCTTCGATCCGGCGCAGCCGGTTCCCAACGGCTACGGACTGCTGGCGCTGCGCTATCGCGTGCAGGCCGACGGCGGCAGGATGTCGATCCTGTCCCGGCCCGGGCAGGGCACGCGGCTGTCGGTCCGGCTGCCGTTGGCGGAAGCGCAACCATCGGGTTTTCAGCAAGGGCCGGCCGAAGATCCCGGGCGGTAGGATGATGCCGCCCGGTCGCGGCCGTCGGCGCCAGCAGGTCGCCGATCCCGGTGCGCGACCTCCTTCCGGAGCCTGGACGATGCCGTTGCCCGCTAGCCGTTTCCCCTCTCGCGACGCGTCGGCGCGCGATTCCCGCCGCATCGCGGCCCGTCCGCTGCGGCGCGCGGTGCTCGCGCTGGCGGCGGCGGTGACGGCCGCCGCGACGCTGTGCGCCGCACCGGCCGCGAGCGCCAAGGATCTGGTGGTCGCCCACGTCTATTCGAAGACCGGCCCGCTCGAGGCCTACGGCAAGCAGACGCAGATCGGCCTGATGATGGGGTTCGACTACGCGACGCAGGGGACGATGACGGTGGCGGGCCGCAAGATCCTCCTGCTCGAGAAGGACGACCAGGGCAAGCCCGACGTCGGCAAGGCGCAGCTCGCGGCCGCCTACGGCGACGACAAGGCGGACCTGGCGGTCGGCCCCAGCTCGTCGGGCGTCGCGCTGGCGATGCTGCCGGTGGCCGAGGAGTACAAGAAGATCCTGCTGGTGGAGCCGGCCGTCGCCGACTCGATCACCGGCGACAAGTGGAACCGCTACATCTTCCGCACCGGCCGCAATTCGTCGCAGGACGCGATCGCCAACGCGGTCGCGCTCGACAAGGAAGGCGTGTCGATCGCCACGCTCGCGCAGGACTACGCGTTCGGCCGCGACGGCGTCAAGGCGTTCAAGGACGCGCTGAAGAAGGCCAAGGTCGTGCACGAGGAATACCTGCCGACCAACACCACCGACTTCACCGCCGGCGCGCAACGGCTGTTCGACGCGCTGAAGGACAAGCCGGGCCGCAAGGTGATCTTCATCATCTGGGCCGGCGCCGGCAATCCGTTCAAGATCGCCGACCTCGATCCGAAGCGCTACGGCATCGAGATCGCCACCGGCGGCAACATCCTGCCGGCGATGGTCGCGTACAAGCAGTTCCCGGGCATGGAAGGCGCCGCGTACTACTACTTCGCGATCCCGAAGAACCCGGCCAACAACTGGCTGGTGTCCGAGCACTACAAGCGCTACAAGGAGCCGCCGGACTTCTTCACCGCCGGCGGCATGGCGGCGGCGATGGCGATCGTCGAAGCGATCAAGAAGACCGGCGGCGACAGCAAGGCCGACAAGCTGATCGCCGCGATGGAAGGCATGCGCTTCGAGACGCCCAAGGGGCCGATGACGTTCCGCGCCGAGGATCACCAGGCGATGCAGTCGATGTACCACTTCAAGATCAAGGCCGATCCGGCGTTCGCCTGGGGCGTGCCCGAACTGGTGCACGAGATCACGCCCGACGAGATGCAGGTGCCGATCCGCAACAAGCGCTGAATGCCTGAGATCGTAAACACGCTCTGAGAACGGATGCCGGGTATCGGGATGACCGACGCGGGACGGCGGCGATCGCAGCGATGCCGACGCTGAGCACGCAGGGTTTGACGATCCGCTTCGGCGGCCACGTGGCCGTCGACGCGGTCAGCGCCGATTTCGAGCGCGGCACGCTGACGGCGATCGTCGGCCCGAACGGCGCAGGCAAGACCACCTATTTCAACCTGATCTCCGGCCAGTTGCGGGCTACCGCCGGGCGCGTGATGCTCGACGGCGAGGACCTGAGCGGCCTGCCGGCGCCGGTACGCAGCCGCAAGGGGCTCGGGCGCGCGTTCCAGCTCACGAACCTGTTTCCCGGCCTGAGCGTCATCGAGAACCTGCGGCTGACGATCCAGGCCCGCGCCGGGCTCGGCGGCAACCTGTGGTCGATCTGGTCGTCGCATCGCGCTCTGATCGACGAGGCCGAACGGATCCTCGAGCGGATCGCGCTGACGCACCGGCGCGACGCGCCGGCCAGCAGCCTGCCGCACGGCGACCAGCGCAAGCTCGAGGTCGGCATGCTGCTGGCGATGCGGCCGCGCGTGTTCATGTTCGACGAGCCGACCGCCGGCATGAGCGTCGACGAGGTGCCGGTGATCCTGGACCTGATCCGGCAGATCCGCGCCGAACGGGCGCATACGGTGCTGCTGGTCGAACACAAGATGGACGTCGTGCGCGAGCTGTCCGACCGGATCATCGTGCTGCACAACGGCCGGCTGGTCGCCGACGGCGAGCCGGCCGCGGTGATCGCGTCGCCGATCGTGCAGCAGGCCTACCTGGGCCTGGCGCCCGAGGCCGCGGCATGAGCCGCCCCGTGTCGACCCCGCCCGGCGCCGCGCCGCTGCTACGGTTGCGCGACGTGCATACGCATATCGGCGCTTACCACATCCTGCACGGGGTCGACCTGGACGTGCCGGCCGGCGGTGTGACGCTGCTGCTCGGGCGCAACGGCGCCGGCAAGACGACGACGCTGCGCACGATCATGGGCCTGTGGCGGGCCGCGCCGGGCCAGATCGAGTTCGACGGCCGCGACGTCACGCGCCTGTCCACGCCCGAGCGGGCGCTGCTGGGCATCGCCTACGTGCCCGAGAACATGGGGATCTTCGCCGACCTGAGCGTGCGCGAGAACCTGGTGCTGGCGGCGCGCGACGCGCGCCGGGCCGCGCAGCTCGACACGGCGCGTCTGCAGCGCGTGTTCGCGGCCTTTCCGGCGCTCGAGCGGTTCTGGAACCAGCCGGCCGGCCTGCTGTCGGGCGGACAGAAGCAGATGCTGGCCGTGGCCCGCGCGATGATCGAGCCGCGCCGGCTGCTGCTGATCGACGAGCCGAGCAAGGGCCTGGCGCCGGCGATCGTGCAGAACCTGATCGACGCGCTGCGCGCGCTCAGGGACGACGGCACGACGGTGCTGCTGGTCGAGCAGAACTTCCAGTTCGCCCGTCAACTCGGCGAGACGGTGGCGGTGATGGACGATGGCCGCGTCGTGCATCGCGGCGGCGTCGCCGAACTGGTCGGCGACGATGCGCTGCAGCAGCGGCTGCTCGGGCTGTCGCTGGGGGCGCATCAATGAGCGCGCCGCCCACCGCGGGCCACGGCGCGGCCGCGATCCGGGCCGCCCGCTTCGACGCGATCCCGCTGCTGCTGGTGCCGGCGCTGATCGTCGTGGTCGCGCCGCTGATCGGCAGCCTGCCGACCTGGGCGACGCTGACCGTCGCCGGCCTGGCGATCGGCATGACGATCTTCGTCATCGCCTCGGGGCTGACGCTGGTGTTCGGGCTGATGGACGTGCTGAACTTCGGCCACGGCGTGTTCATCGCGTTCGGCGCCTATCTGGCGCTGTCGGTGTTCGGCCCGCTGGCCGCGTGGACGCAGGCCGACGCGATCGCCCCGAACCTGGCGGCGATCGGGCTGGCGATGGCGGCGGCGATGGCCGGCGCGGCGCTGATCGGCTGGGCGTTCGAGCGCGTGATCGTGCGGCCGGTCTACGGCCAGCACCTGAAGCAGATCCTGATCACGATGGGCGGCATGATCATCGGCGAGGAACTGATCAAGGCGATCTGGGGGCCGCAGCTCGTCGCGCTGCCGCTGCCGCAGGCGCTGCGCGGCGCCTGGGTCATCGGCGACGCGGCGATCGAACGCTATCGCGTGCTGGCGATCGTGCTGGGGCTGATCGTGTTCGGCGCGCTCAGCTGGCTGCTGACGCGCACCAAGGTCGGCCTGCTGATCCGCGCCGGCGTGCAGGACCGCGAGATGGTCGAATGCCTCGGCTACCGGATCCGGCGGCTGTTCGTCGGCGTGTTCGTCGCCGGTTCGGCGCTGGCCGGGCTCGGCGGCGTGATGTGGGCGCTGTACCAGCAGGGCGTCGTCCCGCAGATCGGCGCGCAGGTCAACGTGCTGCTGTTCATCGTCATCATCATCGGCGGGCTCGGCTCGACGCTTGGCTGTTTCGTCGGCGCGCTGCTGGTCGGCCTGATGATGAACTACACGGGCTTCCTCGCGCCGAAGCTGGCGCTGTTCTCGAACATCCTGCTGATGGTCGTCGTGCTGCTGTGGCGCCCGCAGGGGCTGTATCCGGTGGCGCGGCGATGACGGGGCTGCTGCGGCGATGCCTGTCCGACGATGGTCCGCGCAGCCGCGCCGTCGCCGCGCTGCTGCTGGTCGTGCTGATCGGGCTGGCGCTGGCGCCGTTCCTGTTCCCCGGCGCGCGCTCGCTGTCGGTGGCGGCCAAGATCCTGGTCTTCATCGTGCTGGTGGCCAGCTACGATCTGCTGCTCGGCTATACCGGCATCGTGTCGTTCGCGCACACGATGTTCTTCGGCATCGGCGCCTACGGGGTGGCGATCGCCTGCACGCGGATCGGTCCGACCTGGGCCGCGCTAGGCATCGGGCTGGCCGCGGCGCTGGCGGTCTCGGGCGTGCTCGCGCTGGCCATCGGCCTGTTCAGCCTGCGCGTGCGCGCGATCTTCTTCGCGATGATCACGCTGGCCGTGGCCAGCGCGTTCCAGACGCTGGCGTCGCAGTTGTCGGACCTGACCGGCGGCGAGGACGGGCTGAACTTCAAGGTGCCCGAGGTGCTGCGGCCGTCGTTCGAGCTGTTCGAGGACCCGGTGCTGGGCGCGTCGATCGACGGCCGCTTCGTCACGTACTACCTGATCTTCGCGGCCGCGCTGGTGCTGTTCCTGATGCTGCTGCGGCTCGTGAACTCGCCGTTCGGCCGCGTGCTGCAGGCGATCCGCGAGAACGCGTTCCGCGCCGAGGCGATCGGCTATCGGACGATCCACTACCGGACGGCGTCCAACGTGCTGGCCGCGTTGTTCGCCACTGCGGCGGGCGCGCTGCTGGCGCTCTGGCTGCGCTACAACGGGCCCGATACCTCGCTGTCGTTCGAGATCATGCTCGACATCCTGCTGATCGTCGTGGTCGGCGGCATGGGCACGATGTACGGCGCGGTGATCGGCAGCGTGCTGTTCGTGCTCGCGCAGAACTACCTACAGGACCTGCTCGCGCTCGGCGGCACGACGTTCGAATCGGTGCCGGTGATCGGCGCGCTGCTGTCGCCGGATCGCTGGCTGCTGTGGCTGGGCGTGCTGTTCGTGCTGTCGGTCTATTACTTTCCGAGCGGCATCGTCGGCCGGCTGCGCGGACGCGATCGGCGATAGCCCTGCCGCTCAAACCCGCACTCGCATCAGGGCTTACTCGCGGCCCGGCGACCGGCGCCGGCGTCGCGGCGCTACCATGTCGGCAGGGCGCGCGCATCGTCCCGCGCCGATGACGAGGAGTGATCTGCGATGAAGCGTTGTGAGCTGGGCCGTTCGGGCCTCGAAGTCTCGCGTCTGTGTTTCGGCGGCAACGTGTTCGGCTGGACCGCCGACGAGGCCACGTCGTTCTCGCTGCTCGACGCGCTGGTCGATGCGGGTGTGGACTTCATCGACACCGCCGACGTGTACTCGCGCTGGGTGCCGGGCCACCAGGGCGGCGAATCCGAGACCGTGATCGGCAAGTGGTTCGCGAAGACCGGCAAGCGCGCCAAGGTGTTCCTGGCGACCAAGGTCGGGATGGACATGGGCGGCGACCACAAGGGGTTGTCCGCGCGCTGGATCGAACAGGCGGTCGAGGACTCGCTGCGCCGGCTGCAGACCGACTACATCGACCTCTATCAATCGCACGCCGACGACGAGTCGGTGCCGGTCGACGAGACGCTGCGCGCCTACGAGCGGCTGATCGCCGCCGGCAAGGTGCGCGTGATCGGCGCATCGAACTTCGGCGCCGCGCGGCTGCGCGAGGCGCTGGACCTGGCCGACACGCAGCGGCTGCCGCGCTACCAGACGCTGCAGCCGCTGTACAACCTGTACGACCGCGCGGTGTTCGAGAACGAACTGCAGGCGCTGTGCGTCGAACGCGGCGTCGGCGTCATCACCTACTTCTCGCTGGCCGCCGGATTCCTGACCGGCAAGTACCGGTCCGAGGCCGACTACGGCAAGAGCGCGCGCGGACCGCGTGCGATCCCGCAGTACATGAACCCGCGCGGCATGCGGATCCTGGATGCGCTCGACGCGGTCTCGGCCGAGCTCGGCAGCACGCCGGCCAAGGTCGCGATCGCCTGGTTGCTGACCCGGCCGTCGGTGACGGCGCCGATCGCCAGCGCCACCAGCCTCGCGCAGTTGCGCGACCTGGTCGATGCCGTGCAACTGGCGCTGCCGCCCGAGGCCGTCCGGCGGCTGGATCAGGCCAGCGACCCGTCGGTCAGCGCCAGCGACTGAACGCGCCTGCACAGGAACACGCCCGCACAGGGCCCCTCAATCTCCACAAGGAACGCTCGCATGTCTTCGCCCGATTCGCCCTCCCAACCCGTGACCCCGATGCCGGCCGTGGCCTCGGCGCCTGCCCAGGCCGTCGCGCCGACGGCCGTGCGCATCGAGAAGGACACCTTCGGTCCGATCGAGGTGCCCGCCGATCACTACTGGGGGGCGCAGACCCAGCGTTCGCTGACCTTCTTCCGGATCTCGACCGAGAAGATGCCGGTCGCGCTGATCCACGCGCTGGCCGAAGTCAAGCGCGCGGCGGCCCACGTCAACGCCCGGATCGGCGGCCTGGACCCGCGCAAGGCGCAGGCGATCAGCCTGGCGGCCGATGAGGTGCTGTCGGGCAACTGGCCCGACGAGTTTCCGCTGGCGATCTGGCAGACCGGCTCGGGCACGCAGACCAACATGAACGTCAACGAGGTGCTGGCCAATCGCGCGTCCGAACTGCTGGGCGGCACGCGCGGCCAGGATCGCAGCGTGCATCCGAACGACGACGTCAACCGCGGCCAGTCGTCGAACGACGTGTTCCCGACCGGCATGTACGTCGCCGCGGCGCTGGCCGTGCATCGCGACCTGCTGCCGGCGCTCGAACACCTGCGCGCGACGCTGGCCGCCAAGGCCGTTGCGTTCAAGGACGTGATCAAGATCGGCCGCACGCACCTGCAGGACGCGACGCCGGTGACGCTGGGCCAGGAGTTCTCGGGCTACGCCGCGCAGCTCGCGCACGCGGCGCAGGCGATCACGAACATGCTGCCCGGCCTGTACGAGCTGGCGATCGGCGGCACGGCCGTCGGCACCGGCCTGAACGCGCCGAAGGGTTTCGGCGACCAGGTGGCGGCCGAGCTGGCGACGCGCACCGGCCTGCCGTTCGTGTCGGCCGCCAACAAGTTCGCGTCGCTGGCCGCGCACGACGGCCTGGTCGCCGCGCACGGCGGGCTGAAGACGCTGGCCGTCGCGCTGGTCAAGATCGCCAACGACGTGCGCTGGCTGGCCAGCGGACCGCGCTCGGGCCTGGGCGAGATCGCGATCCCCGAGAACGAGCCGGGCAGCTCGATCATGCCGGGCAAGGTCAATCCGACGCAGTGCGAAGCGCTGACGATGATCGGCGCGCAGGTGATCGGCAACGACACGGCGATCGCGGTGGCCGGCGCCAGCGGCAACTTCGAGCTGAACGTGTTCAAGCCGGTGATGATCCACAACTTCCTGCAGAGCGTGCGGCTGCTGGCCGACGGCATGGCCAGCTTCGACGAGCATTGCGTGGCCGGCATCGAGCCGAACACCGCGCGCATCACCGAACTGCTCGAGCGCTCGCTGATGCTGGTGACCGCGCTCAATCCGCATATCGGCTACGACAAGGCCGCGCAGATCGCCAAGAAGGCGCACAAGGAAGGCACGACGCTGAAGGAATCGGCGTTGGCGCTGGGCCATCTGACCGAGGCCCAATTCGACCAATGGGTGCAGCCGAAGAACATGTTGGGCGAGTGACGACGGCGTCGATACAATGACGGTCGTCCTTGCCGGGCATCCGGTGCCCGGCGAGTCCGCCCGTTTTCGAGCCTGGTGACCGTTCGCCGGGCCAGCCCGCCCGAACTCCCGATCATGGTATCCGTGCCTCGCGCCGCCTCGCCCGACGATCTGCTGTCGCGCGCCGAAGAAATCCTGCACGACGTCTTCGGCCATCCGCGTTTCCGCGGCGAGCAGGGCCAGATCGTCACGCACGTCGGCGCCGGCGGCGACGCGCTGGTGCTGATGCCGACCGGCGGCGGCAAATCGCTGTGCTACCAGGTGCCGTCGCTGCTGCGCGACGGGGTCGGCGTCGTCGTCTCGCCGCTGATCGCGCTGATGCAGGACCAGGTCGCCGCGCTGCGCCAGCTCGGCCTGAACGCCGCGTACCTGAATTCAACGCTCGATGCGCGCAGCGCGCGCGAGGTCGAGCGCGCGTTCGTCAGCGGTGACCTGGACCTGCTGTACGTCGCGCCCGAACGCCTGACCACGCCTGCCTGCCTGGACCTGCTGTCGCGCGGGCGGATCGCGCTGTTCGCGATCGACGAGGCGCACTGCGTGTCGCAGTGGGGGCACGACTTCCGGCCCGAGTACCTGCAGTTGTCGGTGCTGCACGAACGTTTCCCGCAGGTGCCGCGGATCGCGCTGACGGCCACGGCCGACCCGCAGACGCGCGGCGAGATCATCCGGCGGCTGGCGCTGGACGAAGCGCGCGTGTTCGTGTCGAGTTTCGACCGGCCGAACATCCGCTACGCGATCGTCGACAAGACCGAGCCGCGCGCGCAGTTGCTGCGCTTCATCCGCGACGAGCATCCGGGGCAGGCCGGCATCGTCTACTGCCTGTCGCGCCGCAAGGTCGAGGAGACCGCCGCCTGGCTGGTCGAGCAGGGGATCGACGCGCTGCCGTATCACGCCGGCATGGACGCGTCGGTCCGCGCCGAACACCAGGCGCGCTTCCAGCGCGACGACGCGCTGGTGATGGTCGCCACGATCGCGTTCGGCATGGGCATCGACAAGCCCGACGTGCGCTTCGTCGCGCACCTGGACCTGCCGCGCAGCATCGAAGGCTATTACCAGGAGACCGGGCGCGCCGGCCGCGACGGCCAGCCGGCCAGCGCATGGATGACGTACGGCCTGGCCGACGTCGTCCAGCAGCGGCGGCTGATCGACACCTCCGAAGCCGACGACGCGCACAAGCGCCTGTCGACGGCCAAGCTCGACGCGCTGCTGGGCTTGTGCGAAACCGTCGGCTGCCGCCGGGTGCGGCTGCTCGATTACTTCGGCGAGGCGGGCCAGCCTTGCGGCAACTGCGACAACTGCCTGGATCCGCCCGAGACCTGGGATGCCACCGATGCCGCGCGCAAGGCCTTGTCATGCATCTACCGGACCGGCCAGCGCTTCGGCGTCGGCTATCTGATCGACGTGCTGCGCGGACGCGAATCGGACCGCATCCGCGCGTGGCAGCACGACAAGCTCGGCGTGTTCGGCGTCGGGGCGGAGCTCGACGATGCCGCGTGGCGCGGTGTCTTCCGCCAGCTCGTGGCGCTGGGCTTCGTGTGGGTCGACCACGACAACCATGGCGGCCTGCGGCTCGACGAATCGGCGCGGCCGGTGCTGCGCGGCGAAGTGCAGGTGCAGATGCGGCGTACGGTCAAGCGCGGCAAGCTGTCACGAGCGGGCAAGGCGGCCGCGCAGGCCGCGGCGCCGTTGACGGCCGCGGCGGCCGAGCTGCTGAGCCGGCTCAAGGCGTGGCGGCTGGGCGTCGCCAAGGAGCAGGCGGTGCCCGCCTACGTGATCCTGCACGACAGCACGCTGACCGAGCTCGCGCAGCGGCGGCCGCAATCGATCGAGGTGCTGCACGACGTGCCGGGCATCGGCGCCAGCAAGCTGCAACGCTACGGCGATGCGCTGCTCGAGGTGATCCGGCGCGATTGAGCGGGCGCCATTCAACGGGTGCCATTCAACGGGGGCGATTTGACAGGCGCGGCTCCCGGAGCGGGAGCCGGCGGCCGCGCGCGTGATCGGCGACCGCCCGGTTCGCTCGGTTCGTTACTAGGCGGCCGTTACTTGGCGGCTTCGGCCGCCTTGTCGCCGGCCGGCGCGGGGGCGGGGGCCGCGGGTTCGGGCAGGTTGCCGCCGGCCTGGTTGGCCATGTAGACGACCGCGCGCCCGACCTCGATGTCGTCGAAATCGCCGCCGCCCTGCGGCGCCATCGCGCCCTTGCCCTTCAGGGCCGAATGCAGCAGCGCCTCGTAGCCGGTCTTGATCCGCGGGCCCCATGCGTCCTTGTCGCCGAGCTTGGGCGCGCCGGCCAGGCCGGCCGCGTGGCAGGTCGTGCACTGCGCCTTGAAGACTTCCTCGCCGCTCTTGAGCGTCCGCGGCCCACTGGCGTCGCGCAGCTCGAGGACCGCCACGGGCTTGATCCGCGCCGCGATCGCCTCCTCGCTCATCGTATCGACGCCGGCCCCGTCGCGCGAGCCCGACGTCACGAAATTGACCAGCAGCACGATGATGATGATCGGCACCACGAACGCCAGAATCACGACCGTGATGAGCTGCTTGGGTGTCTTGATAAATGCTTCGTGTTCGTCACTCATGCCTGATCCTGCCTCCCTGGCGCGGGAGAGGGGAAATCAAAACCCTGGATTGTAGAGGGAAATGGAGGCGGTGCGCGATGCTGGCGTGCATGGACTCGGAACGAAAAACCCGGTATCCTGCGCCCTCCCGTCGACGAGCGTCCCGGATATCCGAACGCTCGCCAAGGCGCCCGTAGCTCAGTGGATAGAGTACTGGCCTCCGAAGCCAGGGGTCGCTGGTTCGATCCCAGCCGGGCGCGCCAAATCGGATGGAAGAGTCATGGCCGGATCGTCGGATCCGGCCATCGCGCTTTTTGCGGGACGCTCTTCGTCAGCCGGCCCGCGATGATGTCCAGGCCTCGCCGGATGTCCAGGCCATCGCATTCGCCGACCGATCCGGCATTCGCTTCGACTCCCGCATTCGCTTCGACTGATTCGGCTTCCGATTCGGCCTTCGCTGCCATCGGTGCCGTGAAGCGCATCATCATGATGTGGTAGCCGCTCGCTTTCAAGCGCGAAAAAGCGGCTTGGCCTGCCGACCGGTGCGCGCTACCATGGGCCGCAGGTCAAGCCTGTCGCGCAAGATCCTCACCCGTTTCCTTCGTCGAATCCCGGCCTTCGTTCTGGCCCGCGCGGATTCGATGTCAGGCTTGCCCGGGGTCCTTTCGACGAATGTCCACCCTGGGACCACCGGCCGAATCGTTGGCGGGTCGCGTCCCGATTGACAGCGAAAGCAGCCGACATGCGCATCATCGAGAATTACGTATCACCAACGCCGGCGGAATTGCAGGCGTTGAAGACACGCTTGAGCGTGAGCAGCCAGGACATGGCCGATCTGGTCTGTCTGGGGCAGGGATCGCAATGGCGCAAGTACACCGGCGGAACCAGCCCGCGGACGATGAGTCCGCACATGCTGTTCTTCCTGGCCGCGCAATTGGCGCTGACGGACGACGAGATCGCCCGCGTATTCGCCCAGATGCGCGCCATTGGCGGCAAATTCGAAACCGGACAGCACAAGTTGCGCGAGAATGGGCCGCCCACCGAGGTGCGGGGCCTGCTCGAGCCGCTCGCCGAGTCCCGTGCCGCGTCCGCGGCGCCGCCGGAGCCTGCCGCGGTGCCCGCTCCGGACGATCAGTCATCGGGCGGATAGCGCTACGATGGCTTCGGATCTGCGCGGATGAGGTGGTGATGCCGTAAGAAGGTCGAGCGACCGGTATCGCGGCAGCAGGCGCAGCGCAGCCGAGCCGGGAGCGACGATCGGGTCGGTCGCGGTTCTCGCATCGGGTTCTCGCGCCGGCTCGTCGCGCGCGTTCGGAATCGGCGTGCACGGCGTTTACAGCCGCGGCGTCTGCGGACACCATGCGGGGTGATCACTCACGACCTGGAGGAGACCCCCGATGACCTACGAGCAGATCACCGTCTCGCACGCCGATAATGTCTGCACGATCACGCTGTCGCGTCCGGACCGGCTGAACGCGTACACGCCGAAGATGGCCGACGAGCTGCAGCAGGCGATGCAGGCCTGCGTCGGCGACGGCCGGACGCGGGCAATCGTCCTGACTGGTGCGGGGCGCGGATTCTGCGCGGGCGCCGACATGCAGGCGCTCGGTTCGATCTCCAGTTCCGGGCAATCGTCGGACGCGACGGCGCCCGCCGCGCCGGCCGACCAGCACGGCCTGGAGGCCAACTACCGGCACAAGTTCGGTTATCTGCTGCGCCTGCCGCTACCGGTCTTCGCGGCGATCAACGGGCCGGTGGCCGGCATCGGGCTGTGCCTGACGCTGTTCTGCGACTACCGCTACATGGCGGCCGGCGCCAAGCTGACGACGGCGTTCGCCCAGCGCGGCCTGATCGCCGAGCACGGCATTTCGTGGATGCTGCCCCGGTTGATCGGCAACATGAATGCACTGGACCTGCTGTTCTCGGCGCGCAAGATCGACAGCGCCGAGGCCGCGCGGATGGGCCTCGTCCGCGAGCTGCCGGCCGAAGACTTCCTGCCGGCCGTGCAACGGTTGGCGGCCGAGCTGGCCGCCACCGCGTCGCCGCGTTCGATCGGCGTCATCAAGCGGCAGGTGTACGACGCCTGGCTGCAATCGCTGGACGAGGCATGGGTGACGGCGGACGAGCAGATGAAGGCCTCGTTCACCACCGAGGATTTTCGCGAGGGCGTCGCGCACTATCTGGAAAAACGGCCGCCGCGGTTCACCGGTCGTTGACGTCGCCGGGCGAGTCTGGGCAATTGGCCCAGGACTGTGGCTTAATGCAAAAGCGTCAGCCCCGCGTCAGCCACAGGTATCCCGCATGGAGCACAACGCCTCGTTGATCACGACCCTGGCTGCCGGCTTCGGGGCCGCGTTGATCCTCGGCTCGCTGGCCGAACGGGTCAAGGTGCCCGCGCTCGTCGGTTACCTGGTCGCCGGGATGCTGATCGGGCCGGCCACGCCCGGTTTCGTCGCGGACATGGAGATCGCCGCGCAACTGTCCGAGATCGGCGTGATGCTGCTGATGTTCGGTGTCGGGCTGCATTTCTCGCTGCGCGACCTGCTGTCGGTCAAGCGGCTGGCGATCCCCGGCGCGGTCGTGCAGATGACGATCGCGACGCTGCTCGGGGCGTCGCTGGCGATCTGGTGGGGCTGGGGCTGGGGCGCCGGCCTGATCTTCGGGCTGTCGCTGTCCTGCGCGAGCACCGTGGTGCTGCTCAAGGCGCTCGAGGCGCGCGACCTGCTCGAGACGATGAACGGCCGGATCGCGGTCGGCTGGCTCGTCGTCGAGGACCTGGCCTGCGTGCTGGTGCTGGTCCTGATGCCGCCGCTGGCCGGGCTGTTGTCCGGCGTCGATGCGGGGGCCGGGCCCGCCCCGGCGTCCGGCGCGCTGTGGCAGACGATCGGCTTGACGGTGCTCCAGGTGGCGGCCTTCATCGGCCTGATGCTGGTGGTCGGACGGCGGTTGCTGCCGCGGCTGCTGTGGGAGGTTTCGCGGACCGGCTCGCGGGAGCTGTTCACGCTGGCGATCATCGCGGCCGCGATCGGCATCGCGGTGGGCGCCGCCAAGCTGTTCAGCGTGTCGTTCGCGCTGGGCGCGTTCTTCGCCGGCATGGTGATGCGCGAATCCGAGTTCAGCCACCGCGCCGCGCAGGAGTCGCTGCCGCTTCGCGATGCGTTCTCGGTGCTGTTCTTCGTGTCGGTCGGCATGCTGTTCGATCCGACGGTCGTCGTCGAGCAGCCGCTGCAGTTGATCGCCGTCGTCGCGATCGTCGTGTTCGGCAAGACCTTCGCCGCGCTGGGGCTGGTGCTCGCCTATCGCTATCCGTTGAACACGGCGCTGACGGTGGCGGCCAGCCTCGCGCAGATCGGCGAGTTCTCGTTCATCCTGGCCGGTCTGGGCCTGACGCTCGGCGTGCTGCCGGCCAAGGGGATGAGCCTGGTGCTGGCCGGTTCGCTGATCTCGATCGCGATCAATCCGCTCGTGTTCGCGCTGATCGAGCCGGCGCGACGCTGGATCCTCGGGCGTTCGCCGCTGGCGCGCTGGCTCGAGCAGCGCGACGATCCTTATGCCGAGCTGCCGCACGATACCGAGCGCAAATACCTGCAGGGGCAGGTGGTGCTGGTCGGCTATGGCCGCGTCGGACGGCGCATCGCGGCCGGGCTCGATGCAGGCGGCGTGCCGTACGTGGTCGCCGAGGAGAACCGCGAGCTGGTCGAGGACCTGCGCCGGCACGGGCGGGCCGCCGTGGCCGGCAATGCCGCCGATCCGGTCGTGCTCGTGCAGGCCCACGTATCGAACGCGGCGATGCTGGTGATCGCCACGTCGCGGCCGCTGGACGTGCGCGCGATGGCCGAGACGGCGCGCCTGCTGAACCCGTCGATCGAGATCGTCGTGCGCACGCACAGCGAGACCGAATCGCAGATGCTGCGCAACGAGGGCGTCGGTACGGTGTTCTTCGGCGAGGAGGAACTGGCGCGCGGCATGACGGCGCACGTCGTGCAGCGCTTCGCGCCGCGGCCGCGCAGCACGTCGCCGTCGCACGCCTGAGCGTGCGCGGGCCCGCCGGCGATCACCGGCGGATCGTCGGCAAGACGTTGGCAGAACGTTGACGGATCGTCGGCGGATCGTCGGCGGGGCGTTGGCGGGGCGCTGGCGGGGCGTTGGCGGGGCGTTGGCGGCGCCCCGGCGCGGATGGGCCGACCACGGGGCCGCGGCACTTTGCCTGGCCGCCGAGGCTATGGCATCGTGCTGGCATGCAAAGGCTGACCATATCGATCGACGACGATCTGGCCGAGGCGCTCGATGCGTTGATGGCGTCCCGCGGCTACGAGAACCGCTCCGAAGCGTTTCGTGATCTGATCCGGCGCGAACTGGGCATGGGCCAGTTGCAGAGCCGCCCCGACGTTCCCTGCGTGGCGACGCTGACCTACGTCTACGATCACCACGAACGCACGACGGCCAACCGGATCATGGACATGCAGCACGGCCATCACGAGCTGACGGTCTCGACGATGCACGCGCACCTGAGCCACGACCTGTGCGTCGAGACGACGATC
The DNA here is from genome assembly GCA_047601745.1 of Burkholderiaceae bacterium. Taxonomy (GTDB): domain Bacteria; phylum Pseudomonadota; class Gammaproteobacteria; order Burkholderiales; family Burkholderiaceae_E; genus JAKPAM01. The sequence continues at coordinate 1,728,090 of JASGIS010000001.1, forward strand.
CTGCGCGGGCCGGGCGACCAGGTGCAGGCGTTCGCGCAATCGGTGCTGGCCCAGCGCGGCGTTCGCCACGGGTATCTGCACATGGTGCCGGTCGCTTCGCTGGCCGACGAGGGGGCGGCCGGGCACGCCGCCGCGGTTCGCGGATGAAATCCCGCGTCCAGTTCCGTCTGCGCCTGTATCGCGACGAGAACATCGCGATCGGTCCCGGCAAGGTCGCGCTGCTCGAAGCCATCGCCGAGACCGGTTCGATCTCGGCCGCCGCGCGCCAGCTCGGCATGTCCTATCGCCGCGCCTGGGTGCTGATCGACGAGATGAACCGCGAATTGGTCGCGCCGGTCATCGAGACCGCCGCCGGCGGCGCGCATGGCGGCGGCTCGTCGCTGACGCGCATCGGCCGGCAGGTGATCACCCATTACCGCGCGGTCGAGAGTGCCGCGCGCATCGCCGCTGCCGCCGATCTGGCGGCGCTGCACGGACTGCTGGCGCCCTGATCCGGGTTCGCCTTCCCTGGATCAGGGTTCGCTTTCCCCGGATTCGGGTTCGCTTTCCCCGGATTCGGGTTCGCCTTTCCCGGATCAGCGTCCGCCTTTCCCGGATCAGGGTCCGCCTTCCCCCGATTCGGGTCCGCCTTCGTTTCCCGGTCCATTCCGGCCCGGATCGGGCGGCGGACGACTATGCAACAATGCGTGATATCCGCACCGACATGACGAAGGAATGGACGCGCCGTTCGACTGGTCGCCGCTGCTGCTGTCGCTGAAGGTCGCCGGGGTGGCCACCGTGGTCGCACTGCTGCTGGGCGTGGCGCTGGGCTGGGTGTTCGCGCGGCGGCCGTTTTTCGGCAGCGTGGTCGTCGAGGCCGTCTGCATGCTGCCGCTGGTGCTGCCGCCGACCGTCGTCGGCTACGCGATCCTGGTGGCCGCCGGCCGCCGCAGCCCGCTCGGCGCCTGGCTGCGCCAGCACCTCGACTACACGATCATCTTCAGTTGGCACGGCGCCGTCGTCGCCTCGGCGGTGGTCGCCTTTCCGCTGGTGCTGAAGTCGGCGAGCGCGGCCTTCGCCGCCGTCGACCGCACGCTCGAAGCGGCCGCGGCCACGCTGCGCCAATCGCCGTGGGCGGTGTTCGTGCGCGTGACGCTGCCGCTGGCCTGGCCGGGCATCCTGGCCGGCACGCTGCTGGCCTTCGCGCGTGCGATGGGCGAATTCGGCGCGTCGCTGATGGTCGCCGGTTCGATCCCCGGCCAGACGCAGACGTTATCGATGGCCATATACGACGCGGTCCAGGCCGGGCACGACCAGCACGCGCTGTGGCTGGTGCTGATCACGTCGGCGATTTCGGTTTTCGTGCTGGTCGCGTCGAACCGGCTGTTCACATTACGTTGAAGGAGGCTCCCCGTGCTGCAGACCCTGTTTGAATCGCTGCCCTTCTCGGTGTCGGGACGGCGGCCGAGATCGCCTTCGCCGTCTTCGGCCGGATCGATGCCGCAGCGCGGCGGTCGGCGCCGCGGGCTGCGTGCGGCCGTCGCGTTCGCGGCTGCCGCCTTCATCGCCAGCCCGATGGCGGCCGGCGCGCAGAGTTTGACCGTATCGGCGGCGGCCAGCCTGACCGACGCGTTCAAGACGCTGGCGCCGCAGTTCGAGGCCGCCAATCCGGGCGTCACGCTGCGGCTGAACTTCGGCGCGTCCGGCGCCTTGCTGCAGCAGATCGCGCAGGGCGCGCCGGCCGACGTGTTCGCCAGCGCCGACCAGGAGACGATGGATCGCGCGGTCGCGCAGAAGCTGGTCGATCCGGCCTCGCGCGTCGATTTCGTGTCCAACTCGCTCGTGCTGATCGAGCCGGCCAGCGGCGGGACCGGCCTGAAGTCGCTCGGCGACCTGACCGGCGCGCCGGTCAAGCGGATCGCGATCGGCAAGGTGGCCACCGTGCCGGTCGGCCGCTATACGAAAGAGGCGCTGGAGTCGGCGAACCTGTGGAGCGCGCTCGAACCGAAGTTCGTGCAGGCCGACAACGTGCGCCAGGTGCTCGACTACGTCAGCCGCGGCGAGGTCGACGCCGGCTTCGTCTACCGGACCGACGCGGCGACGCAGACGGGCAAGGAGCAGGGAGGGGTCAAGGTCGTGCTGACGGCCAGCGGCCACAAGCCGGTCCGCTATCCGGTCGCCGTCGTGCAGGGCTCGCCGAATGCGGCGGCCGCCGTGCGCTTCGTCGCGTTCCTGTCGAGCGAGCCGGCCAGGCAGGTGCTCGAGCGCTACGGCTTCGGAGCGCCGTGATCGACGTCGACATCCGGCTCGACGTCAGCGACGGCCAGCGCCGCTTCGACCTGGATGTCTGCTTCGCGACCGACGCGCGGTTCGCCGCGCTCTATGGCCCGTCGGGGGCCGGCAAGACGCTGACGCTGCAGGCGATCGCCGGCCTGCTGCGGCCGCGCGACGGCCACGTCCGCATCGGCGGGCAGACGCTGTTCGACGCGGCAGCCGGCATCGACGTGCCGGCGCCGGCGCGCGGCGTCGGCTACCTGTTCCAGCACTACGCGCTGTTTCCGCACCTGAGCGTGCGGCAGAACGTCGCTTTCGGGCTGACGAACTGGTGGCGCAGGCGGATGGCGCCCGATGACGCCCGGCGCGTCGACGGGCTGCTCGATGCGTTCGGCCTGCGCGAGATGGCCGACAGCCGGCCGCGGCACCTGTCCGGCGGTCAGCAGCAGCGGGTCGCGCTGGCGCGGGCGCTGGCCTGCTCGCCGCGCGTGCTGCTGCTCGACGAGCCGTTCGCCGCGCTCAATCCGATGCTGCGCGAGTCGCTGCGCGCCGAGCTGGCCGCGGTCTGCCGCGATCGGGGCATCCCGGCGCTGATGATCTCGCACGACGTCGACGACGTGCTGGCGCTGGCCGACGTGGCGTTCATCTACGACGGCGGCCGCATCGCCCGCAGGGTCGATCTGATGGACGCCGGGCGCGCCGCGGCACGCTCGGTTATCCTCGACGGACTGCCTTTTCAGGACATCCGCGATGAACAAACCCGCTGAACCCGCCGCGTTCGCCGAGACGGCGCAGGCTTATCCCGAGCAGTTCCTGTACATCGACGGCGAATTCATCGGCGCGTCGGCTCGCGCCGGCTCGCCGGTGCGCAACCCGGCGACCGGGCAGGTCCTCGGCCAGTTGCCGCATGCGACCGCCGACGATCTGCAGCGCGCGCTGCAGGCCGCCGAGCGAGCGTTCGCGGCCTGGAAGACCTCGTCGCCGCTCGAGCGTTCGGCGATCCTGCGCAAGGTCGCGCAGATGGCCCGCGACCGCGCGCAGTCGATCGGCCGCTGCATCACGATGGACATGGGCAAGCCGCTGGTCGAGGCCGCCGCCGAAGTCGCCTCCTGCGCCGACCATTGCGACTGGCACGCCGAGGAGTGCCGCCGCATCTACGGCCGCGTGATCCCGCCGCGGCTGCCGAACGTGCGCCAGTTCGTGCTGCGCGAGCCGATCGGCGTCTGCGCGGCGTTCACGCCGTGGAACTTCCCGTTCAACCAGGCGATCCGCAAGATCGCCGCGGCGATCGGTGCCGGCTGCACGATCGTCATCAAGGGGCCCGAGGATGCGCCGAGCGCGGTCGTCGCGATCGCGCAGATGTTCCACGAGGCCGGCCTGCCCAAGGGCGTGCTCAACCTCGTCTGGGGCGTGCCGCACGAGGTATCGCAGACGCTGATCGCGTCGCCGGTCGTGCGCAAGGTGTCGTTCACCGGTTCGGTGCCGGTCGGCAAGCAGCTCGCCGCGCTCGCCGGCCAGCACATGAAACGCGTGACGATGGAGCTGGGCGGCCATTCGCCGGTCATCGTGTTCGACGATGCCGACATCGATCGCGCGGCCAAGCTGCTGTCGGGCTTCAAGTTCCGCAACGCGGGCCAGGTCTGCGTCTCGCCGACGCGCTTCTATGTGCAGGAGAAGGCGTTCGACCGGTTCATGGCCGCGTTCATCGCCGCGACGAAGACGATCAAGGTCGGCGACGGGCTCGATCCGGACTCGAGCATGGGGCCGCTGGCGCACGAGCGGCGCGTGCCGGCGATCGCCTCGTTCATCGAGGACGCGACCCGCCGCGGCGGCCGCATCGAGACCGGCGGCCATCGCATCGGCTCGGTCGGCAACTTCTTCGAGCCGACGATCCTGACGCAGGTGCCCGACGACAGTCTGGTGATGACGACCGAACCGTTCGGTCCGGTCGCGCCCTGCGTGACGTTCAAGACCGTCGACGAGGTGCTGCAACGGGCCAATTCGCTGCCTTATGGCCTGTCGTCGTACGTGTTCACGACGTCGACGAAACACGCGCTGGCGATGCAGAACGGCATCGAGGCCGGCATCGTCAACATCAACCACTTCGGCCAGGCGCTGCCCGAGACGCCGTTCGGCGGCATCAAGGACAGCGGCATCGGCTCCGAGGGCGGCACCGAGACCTTCGACGGCTACCTGACGACGAAGTTCGTCACGCAGATGGATTGACGGCATGGGCGCGGTGATGGATGCGGCGTCCGATGGCGCCGCTCCCGACGAGGCGGCCGCCCGCGCGCTGATCGAGCGGCTGCGGGAGCGGGCGTCGCGGCGCGCTGTCCTGCATCAGGGCGCGACGATCGTCTGGCACTGCTTCGGCGAGGGGCCGCCGGTCGCGCTGCTGCACGGCGGACACGGGAGCTGGCTGCACTGGGTGCGCAACATCGAGCCGCTGGCCGAGCGCCACAGCGTGTGGGTGGCCGACATGCCCGGCTACGGCCTGTCCGACGTGCCGGCCGGGCACGACAAGCACAACGCGTCGATCGGGCCGCTGGTCGACATCGTCGCGGGGTCGTTGCAGGCCTTGTGCGAACGGCAGGCGCGGCCGCTGGATCTGGTCGGCTTCTCGTTCGGCGGGCTGGTGGCCGCGCACGTGGCCGAACGGCTCGCGGAAGCGGCGGCCGACGGATCCTCCGACCTCCGCGGCGTCGCCGTGCGGCGGCTCGTGCTGCTGGGGCCGGCCGGCCACGGCGGACCGCGCCGGCCTCGCGGCGAACTGGTCAACTGGCGCTTCGCCGCGCACCGGCGCGACGCCGACGCGCTGCGCGAGGCGATGCGCCACAACCTCGCCGTGCACATGCTGCATGCCGACGCGTCGATCGATCCGCTGGCGATCGCCGTGCACACCGATTCGTGCATCGCCACCCGTTTCCGCAGCAAGGAGATCTCGCGCGCCGGCGGCCTCGTCGACCTGGTGGCGCGGCGGATCGCGCGCGGCGGGCAGACCTCGCTGATCTGGGGCGAGCACGACGTGACGGCCGACCCGTCATGGGTCGCCGAGCACGTCGCGCCCGGCCACGTCGCGATCGTGCCCGGGGCCGGGCATTGGGTGCAGTACGAGGGCGCCGACGCGATCAACGCGCGGCTCGGAGAACTGCTGGCGCGCTGAGCGCCGCGCTATGCTGCGCGACATGCGCAAGAAACCGTCCGAATCCCTGCCCGCCCCCCGTGACGACGATCTGCTGCGGCTGCCCTTGTTCGATGGCCTGCCGCTGGCGCGGATCGTCGTCGTCGACGACGCGCAACGCGCGGACGAAGCCCGGCACGAACTGATCGGCCGCGCCGCCGTCGGTTTCGATACCGAGTCGCGGCCGACGTTCTCGCGCCAGCAGGTGTCCGAGGGGCCGCACCTCGTGCAGTTCGCGACCGAGGAGCGCGCTTACCTGTTTCCGACGTCCGTAGCGGCCGGCGTCGAGGCCGTGATGGCGCTGCTCGCCCGGCCCGGGCTGTTGAAGGTGGGGTTCGGCCTGGCCAGCGACCGGCAGTTGATCGCCCGGCGCTGGCAGACCGAGGTCGTCGACCTGGTCGATCTGGACCAGCGTTTCCGCGCGCTGGGTTTTCGGCGATCGCTGGGCGTCAGGGCCGCGGTGGCGCTGACGATGGGACGGCGCTTCGTCAAGTCCAAGAAGATCTCGACGTCGGACTGGTCGCGCGCGCAACTGGACGAACGGCAGAAGCTGTACGCGGCCAACGACGCTTATGCGGCGCTGCGCGTGCATCTGGCGTTCGATCCGGAGACGCTGCGCGCGCAGGGCGGCGCCCGCGGCGTCGAGGCGACGCCGGACATGCGCCAGGCCAAGGGGACGCCGGACGCACGCTAAGGACGGCTGATCCGCGCTTATTTCTTGCGCGATTCGGTTTCGGACTGGTAGCGCTGCGTGGCGGCCTCGACGGCCTTCTGGTGCACGGCCGCCAGCGCCTCGCGCGCGTCGCGCGCCCGCTGCGATGCCGCCATCATCTGCGCATGGTGGCCCTGGAAGTGCGGGAACACGTGGCGCGAGACCAGGTCGTAGCTCTTGCGCGTCGCGTCGAAGTTGGCCCAGTTGTGCGCCAGCATCAGATAGGCGCCGAAGCCGCCCTTGGACTGGTCCCACAGCCGCTGGACCTGCTTGACGACCATGTCGGGCGTGCCGATCGCGCCCATGCCCGATTCATTGACGAAGGCGATCATCTCCTTGACGTTGCTGCCGGGCACGGCCATCTGCGGGAAGGCGGCCACCGCCTGGAAATAGTCGAACCAGTGCTCGATGCCGTACTCGACGTCGCGATACGCCTGGTCCATCGATTCGGCGCAATGAACCATGCCGACCAGCCGCCACTTGCTGCGGTCGACGCGCGTCTTGTAATGCGCGGCCTGCTGCTCCATGACGTCCCAGTGCAGCGCCAGCGCGTCGAAGCCGGCCGCCGTGGTCGCGCCGATCGACAGCAGGCCGAGGCCGTAGCGTCCGGCCAGCTTCGGTCCGGTCGGCGAGGCCACCGCGGCGACGGCGACGTCGAACAGCGGGTTCGAGTACGGACGCAGGTGCAGCCGCGCATCGCGCAGATCCCAGCGATCGTTCTTGAACGTGACCGGCTCTTCGGTGGTCAGCAGGCGGACGATGACGTCGGTACCCTGTTCGAGCAGCGGGCGAGTCTGCTCCTGCGACAGGCCCACCATGATGCCGTCGCTGGGTAAGGATCCGGGCCCCATGCCGAGCATGATCCGGCCGCGCGTCAGGTGGTCGAGCTGCACGAAGCGCTCGGCGATCCACAGCGGGTTGTGGTAGCTGACGCTGACGACGCCGCTGCCCAGGCGGATGTGCCGCGTGCGCTCGGCGGCGACGGCCATGAAGATCTCGGGCGATGCGCTCAGCTCGGTGCCGGCCGAATGATGTTCGCCGACCCACGCTTCATCGTAACCGCAGCGGTCCAGCCATTGGATCAGCTCCAGGTCCTGTTCGAGCGCGAGCGTGGGGTTGATCCCGGGCTTGTGGAAAGGGGCGAGGAAGATGCCGAATCGCATCCGCTGGTTCATGGTCGTCTCCGTATGTATTGGTGGGGGTCGCCCGCCGGTCCGAAAAGCCTTAGGGCGCCGACGGCGGTCGTTTGTCGTCGGGATCCAGGTGTTTTACACTCGACCAAGCTGCGCTGTCCATCCGTATGCCATCGAACTCGGTATGACGAGGATCGGCATCGGTCTCCGGTTTCCTCTCATGCAGGCCATCCCCGCCGTGTCTACGTCGACTCCGCCCTCGAATCGTCCTCTCATCGTCGGCATCGGCGGTACGACCCGCGTCGGCTCCACGTCCGAACGCGCGCTGGCCGTCGCGCTCGATCGCGCGATTCGGCTCGGCTGCGAAGTGCTCGCCTTCGGTGCGGGCCAGATGCCGATCGAACCCTATGATCCGAGCCGCGTCGAGCGCAGTCCGCAGGCCGTCGCGCTGGTCGACGCGCTGCGACGCGCCGACGGCGTGATCATCGCGACGCCCGCGTACCACGGCGGCATCTCGGGGCTGGTCAAGAACACGATCGATTTCGTCGAGGACATGCGCGACGACCCGGCCCCTTATTTCGAGGGGCGCGCGGTCGGCTGCATCGTCTGCGCCGAGGGCGCGCAGGCGATGGGCACGACGCTGTCGGCTCTGCGGGGGGTCGTGCACGCGCTGCGCGGCTGGCCGACGCCCTACGGCGCGACGCTGCAGTCGTCGTCCGATCCGTTCGGCGTGCGCAGCGGCACGCCGGACCCGATGGCGCTGCGCGCCTGCGAGATGGTGGCCGAAGAGGTCTGCCGGTTCGCGCAGATGACGGTGGCGACGCGCGCGGCCGGCTGAGCGCGGCGGCGCGGCGCCTGCCGCATGGGGTGCGGCCTCAGCCCGCGCCGATGCCTTCGTACAGCGACAGATAGGCGCGCGCCGGGGCTTCCCACGACACGTCGGCGCGCATGCCGGCCTGCTGCAGCGCGGCCCAGCGCGCCGGTGACGCGAACGCGTCGATCGCGCGGTGCACCGCTTCGGCCAGCGCCTCGGGGCTCGCGTCGTCGAACGTGAAGCCGTTGGCCGGCCGGCCGGTCGTGGCGGCGTCGCGCTCGTCGGACACGGTGTCGGCCAGTCCGCCGACTTTGCGCACGATCGGCACCGAGCCGTAGCGCAGGCCGTACAGTTGCGTCAGCCCGCACGGCTCGAAGCGAGACGGCACGACGATCGCGTCGGCGCCGGCGAAGATCCGGTGCGCGAGCGGCTCGTCGAAGCCGCTGGCCAGCGCGACCTGATCGGGCGCGGCCTGCGCCAGCGCGCGAAAGCCGTGTTCGAGCGCCGGATCGCCGGCGCCGAGCACGATGATCCGCACGCCGCGCGCCAGCAGGCCGGGCGCGGCGCTCAGCAGCAGATCGAGCCCCTTCTGCTCGCTGAGCCGGCTGACGACGGCCAGCAGCGGCGCGGCCGGCGCGGCCGGCACCGGGCTGCCACGCCGGCGGGCGTCGCCGCTCGCGCCCCGGCTGTCACCCGTGCCATCGCCCCCGCTGTCGCTCCGGCTATTGCTCCTGCCATCGTCCCCGCTGTCGCTCCGGCTCGCCGCGCCGCGCCCGTTCAGGCCGAACTCGTCGAGCAGCGCCTGCCGGCAGCGTGCCTTGCCGGCCGGGTCGGCCGCCGAGTAATGGGCGTACGGCGCGGCCAGCGCCGGGTCGCGCGACGGATCCCACTCGTCGGTGTCGGTGCCGTTCAGGATGCCGCGAAGGCGGCTCGCGCGGGCGCGGATCAGGCCGTCGAGCCCGTGTCCGAACGCCGGCGTGGCGATCTCGCGCGCATAGGTCGGGCTGACGGTCGTGATGCGGTCCGCGCACAGCAGCGCGGCCTTCATGAACGACAACTTGCCGTGGAACTCGATGCCCTCGACGTCGAGCCAGTCGGCCGGTAGGCCCAGCGCGCCGGCCTTGTCCATCGGGAACAGGCCCTGGAACGCCAGGTTGTGGATCGTGAACACCGTGCGCCGGCGCAGCGTCGGGTGCCGGCTCAGGTAGAACGGCGCCAGCGCCGCGTGCCAGTCGTGCGCGTGCAGGACCTCGGGCGACCAGCCGGGCAGCAGTTCGCCGCTGGCGATCCGAGCGCCGACCCAGGCCAGCAACGCGAAGCGCTCGGCGTTGTCGGCCCAGCCCGCGCCCTGGTCGTCGACATACGGATTGCCGTCGCGCGCGAAGCACCACGGCGCGTCGATTGCGATGACGGGCAGGTCGCTCGCCGGGCTGCGGCCGGGTATGCGGCCGGCCAGCAGCGCGACCCGCGCGGCGCCGAACACCGGCCCGAACGGCGTGCCGACCGGTTCGACCGGACCGAGCCGGGCCAGCTCGCGCAGCACGGCCGGGTAGCCGGGCAGCAGCAGCCGCGCGTCGGCTCCCAGCCGGTTCTGCGCGGCGGGCAGCGCGCCGGCGACGTCGGCCAGGCCGCCGGTCTTGATCAGCGGATGGGCTTCGGCGGCGACGTGCAGGATGCGCATTGGTCGCGCCGGTACGGCGGCACGCGTCATCACCGGCCGTCTTGCGACGGGTCGAGCCGCGCGAGCATCTGGCGGGTGACCAGCGTGATGCCGCGTTCGGTGCGGCTGAAGCGCTGCGCGTCGAGTTCGTGGTTGTCGCCGATGACCATGCCTTCGGGGATCTTGCAGCCGTGGTCGACGATGCAGCGGTTGAGCCGTGCGCCGCGGCCGACCTCGACCTCGGGCAGCAGCACCGAATCGGCGACGCTCGTGTACGAGTGCACGCGGCAATTGGAGAACAGCAGGCTGCGATGCAGGTGGCCGCTGATGATGCAGCCGCCCGAGACCAGCGATTCGATCGCCATGCCGCGGCGGTTCTGCCAGTTGTGGACGAACTTGGCCGGCGGCAACTGCTCCTGGTGCGTCCAGATCGGCCACTCGGTGTCGTACAGGTTAAGTGCCGGCGTCGTTGCAGTCAGGTCGATGTTCGCTTCCCAGTACGCGTCGAGCGTGCCCACGTCGCGCCAGTAGGCCTCGCCGCCGGGCGTGCCGCCGACGCTGGACAGCTCGAACGGATGCGCGATCGCATCGCCGCGGGCGACGGCCGTCGGCACGATGTTGCGGCCGAAGTCGTGCGCCGAGTCGTCGTCGGCCGCGTCGGCGGTCAGGATGTCGTACAGGTACTCGGCGTCGAAGATGTAGATGCCCATGCTGGCCAGCGACGAATGCGGCTTGCCGGGCATGCTCGGCGGATCGGCGGGTTTCTCGAGGAACGCGGTGATGTGGTTGCGTGCGTCCACGGCCATCACGCCGAACTCGGTCGCCTCGCTGCGCGGCACCTCGATGCAGCCGACCGTGCAGGGCTTGCTGCTGGCCACGTGGTATTCGAGCGCGATCCGGTAGTCCATCTTGTAGACGTGATCGCCGGCCAGCACGACGATGTAGTCGGCGCCGCCGTAGCCGCGGACGATCTCGATGTTCTGGTAGACGGCGTCGGCCGTGCCGCGGTACCAGGCGTTCTCGTTGATCCGCTGCTGCGCGGGCAGCAGGTCCATGAACTCGTTGAATTCGGGCTTGAGGAAGGTCCAGCCGCGCTGGATGTGGCGCAGCAGGCTGTGCGACTTGTACTGCGTCAGCACGCCGATGCGCCGGATGTCGGAGTTCAGGCAGTTGGACAGCGCGAAATCGATGATGCGGAACTTGCCGCCGAAATACACGGCCGGCTTGCAGCGGACATCGGTCATCTGCTTGAGCCGGCTGCCGCGGCCTCCGGCCAGCACGAATGCGTAGGCGCGCTTGGAAAGTTGCGAGCGCTCCGTCTGACTGCGTCTCATCGTTACCATTTCCTGATGTCGCCCCGGCGGACCGGGGCGATCCGTCGCGGGCAGGGGGGGAGCATAGATCGGTCCGGACGACCGGTGCTGTCCAGTGCGGTCCGCCCGCCGGTCGTCTTCAGGCAATAGTCGCGCCAAAACGGTTTCCTTCCTAGCGTTTCGGTCAAAAAGCGTGCGAGAAAGGTCCCAGGATGGGGCAGCGACGTCCTTCCGTCGGGCAGCGGACCGGCGGTTGTCGCAGAAGGGCTCTCGTCCCACCGATGCCGGCGTATTCAGTGGACAATAGCGCGGTGGCGCACACTCGACCCCCTCCATCCATGACACAAGAAAATCCTCTACAGCTGGAGCGTTTCGCGTTCGACGAACTGAAGAACGACCCGGCGTCGCTGACGCGGTCGCTGGCATCGAGCCTGCTGTTCGACATCGGCAAGGACCCGGCCACCGCGATGGGCCAGGACTGGTACCAGTCGGTCGCGCGGATCGTGCGCGACCGGCTCGTCGAGCGCTGGATGGACACGACCCGCGCGCAGTACACCGGCGACGTCAAGCGCGTGTACTACCTGTCGATGGAGTTCCTCGTCGGGCGCGCGCTGTCCAACAGCCTGCACGCGCTGGACCTGTACGACGTGCTGGGCAGCACGCTGCGCGAGCAGGGCCTGGACCTGGACGAGCTGCGCGCCGAGGAGCCCGACGCGGCGCTGGGCAACGGCGGCCTGGGCCGGCTGGCCGCGTGCTTCATGGATTCGCTGGCGACCGAGGCGCTGCCCAGCTACGGCTACGGCATCCGCTACGACTACGGCATGTTCGCGCAGCGGATCCACGACGGCTACCAGGTCGAGCAGCCGGACGACTGGCTGCGCAGCGGCAATCCGTGGGAGTTCCCGCGGCCCGAGCGCACGTTCCCGATCCGCTTCGGCGGCTGGGTACGGCACGATCCGGACGGCGCGCACTGGGTCGACACCGAAGAGGTGCTGGCGATGGCGTACGACACCGTGGTGCCCGGCTACGGGACGCGCGCGGTCAACACGCTGCGCCTGTGGCACGCGAAGGCCTCGCAGGCGCTGGACCTGGCGCTGTTCAACCAGGGCGACTACATGCGGGCGGTGCAGAGCAAGAACCTGTCCGAGAACGTCACCCGCGTGCTGTATCCGGACGATTCGAGCTACCAGGGCCGCGAGCTGCGGCTGCGCCAGGAGTACTTCTTCGTCAGCGCGTCGATCCAGGACATCCTGCATCGGCACATGCACGACCACGCGCGCTTCGATACGCTGGCCGACAAGGTTGCGATCCACCTGAACGACACGCATCCGGCGATCGCGATTCCCGAGCTGATGCGGCTGCTGGTCGACGTGCACCGCCTCGATTGGGAGCAGGCCTGGGACCTGTGCAAGCGGATCTTCTCGTACACGAACCACACGATCATGCCGGAGGCGCTCGAGACCTGGCCGGTCGAGATGATGCGCAGCCTGCTGCCGCGCAATCTGGAGATCATCTTCGAGATCAACCGCCGCTTCCTCGACGAGGTGCGCGAGCGCTTCCCGGACGACGAGGATCTGCTCAAGCGGGTGTCGCTGATCGACGAGGGCGGCGAGCGTCGCGTGCGGATGGCCTGGTTGTCGGTGGTGGCCAGCCACAAGGTCAACGGCGTGTCCAAGCTGCACAGCGACCTGATCCAGCAGACGCTGTTCGCCGACTTCGTCCGGATCTTTCCGGACCGCTTCTGCAACAAGACCAACGGCATCACGCCGCGGCGCTGGCTCGCGTACGCGAACCGCGGCCTGGCGGCGCTGATCGATTCGCGGATCGGCCCCGGCTGGCGCAAGGACCTGGACCTGCTCGCGCGGCTGCGCGAGCACGCGCAGGACGCGGCGTTCATCGAGGCGTTCGCGCAGGTCAAGCACGAGAACAAGGTCCGCCTGGCCGACCACATCCGCCACACGCAGGGCCTGTCGATCGATCCGGCGTCGATGTTCGACGTGCAGATCAAGCGGATGCACGAGTACAAGCGCCAGTTGCTGAACGTGCTGCACGTGATCAGCCGCTACCAGGCGATCCTCGACGACCCGGATGCCGACTGGGTGCCGCGCACGTTCCTGTTCGCCGGCAAGGCCGCGTCCGCGTACCGGATGGCCAAGCTGATCATCAAGCTGATCAACGACGTCGCGACCCGGGTCAATCACGATCCGCGCGTCAGCCACCTGATGAAGGTCGTGTTCGTGCCGAACTACAGCGTCTCGCTGGCCGAGCTGATCATGCCGGCGGCGAACCTGTCCGAGCAGATCTCGACGGCGGGCACCGAGGCCTCGGGTACCGGCAACATGAAGTTCGCGCTGAACGGCGCGCTGACGATCGGCACGCTGGACGGCGCCAACATCGAGATCGGCGAGCAGGTCGGTGCCGACAACATCTTCATCTTCGGCCTGAAGACGCCCGAGGTCGCCAAGCTGCGCGCCGACGGGTACGACCCGATGGCCCGGTACGAGGGCGATCCGATGCTGCGGCGCGTGATCGACGCGATCGCCGCCGGCGAGTTCTCGCCGGACGACCGCCATCGGTTCACGCCGATCGTCGATTCGCTGCTGCGCCAGGGCGATACCTACATGCTGCTGGCCGATTTCGCCGACTACGTGAAATGCCAGGGCCGCGTCGATGCGCTGTACCGCGATCCGGCCGACTGGCATCGCCGCGCACTGGCGAACGTCGCCGGCATGGGTGTGTTTTCGAGCGACCGAACGATTCGCGAATATGCGCAAGAAATCTGGCACGTCCGTCCGATCAACCCGTGAGGGTGCCCCCGACTCCGCCGCTGCCGCTCCCGTCGAGGCGGCTGGTTCGACCGAGGAGGCCAAGGTGACCAGGGCTACCAAGACCGCCAAGGCGACGGAGGCGGCCAAGGCCACCAAGGCGACCGACGGGACCAAGGCGGCTAAGGCGGCTAAGGCGACCGACAGGGCCAAGGCTACCAAGGCCACTGAGGCTACCAAGGCCACTGAGGCGGCCAAGGCGGCGGAGGTGGTCAAAGCCACCGGCGCCGCCAGAGCAGACAAGGCGACCGAGGGAACCAAGGCCGCCGGGGCCGCCAAAGCGGCCAAGGTGACCGAGGCCCCCCAGGCGACCGAACCCGATCGCGACGCGCCGCTGCTCGGCGACACCGACCTGTGGCTGCTGTCCGAAGGCACGCACGAGCGTCCTTATGAACGGCTGGGCGCGCATCCGGCGGTGATCGACGGCGTCGCGGGGACGGTCTTCGCGGTCTGGGCGCCGAACGCCAGCGAGGTGTCGGTCGTCGGTTCGTTCAACGACTGGGACGAGCGGCGCCACCCGATGCGGTTGCGCGCATCGGCCGGCATCTGGGAGTCGTTCGTTCCCGGCGTCGGTCCGGGCAGCCTGTACAAGTTCGCGCTGCGCGACCGCGCCGGCAACCGGCTGCCGCAGCACGCCGATCCGTTCGCGCGGCAGGCCGAGCTGCGGCCGGCGACCGCGTCGATCGTCGCCGAGCCGCTGCGGCCGGTCGACGGCGAGGCCGCGGCCGCCGCGCGAGCCGCCGCCGTGCGGGCGCGCAACGCGATTGACGCGCCGATCAGCATCTACGAGGTGCACGCCGGATCCTGGCGCCGCGTCGTCGAGGACGGCAACCGTTTCCTGAACTGGGACGAACTCGGCGACCAGTTGATCCCTTATGTCGTCGACATGGGGTTCACGCACATCGAGCTGCTGCCGATCAGCGAACATCCGTTCGACGGCTCGTGGGGTTATCAGCCGACCGGCCTGTACGCGCCGACGGCCCGCTTCGGATCGCCGCAGGCGTTCCGGCGTTTCGTCGACCGCTGTCACGATGCCGGGGTCGGCGTACTGCTCGACTGGGTGCCCGGCCATTTTCCGAACGACGCGTTCGCGCTCGCGCAGTTCGACGGCACGCACCTGTACGACCACGCCGATCCGCGCGAGGGCCTGCACCGCGACTGGGGCACGCTGATCTACAACTACGGCCGCAACGAGGTCCGCAACTTCCTGATCGGCAACGCGCGCTACTGGGTCGAGCAGTTCGGCGTCGACGGGCTGCGCGTCGACGCGGTCGCGTCGATGCTGTATCGCGACTACAGCCGTCGGCCGGGCGAATGGGTGCCCAACCACCAGGGAGGCCGCGAGAACCTCGAGGCGATCGCCTTCATGAAGCGGATGAACGAATCGCTGGGCGCCACGCATCCGTCGGTCGTCACGATCGCCGAGGAATCGACGGCCTGGCCCGGCGTGTCGCGGCCGACGTCGGCCGGCGGACTGGGCTTCCACTACAAGTGGAACATGGGCTGGATGAACGACACGCTGCAGTACATGAGCCGCGAGCCCTCGCATCGCCGCTACCACCACAGCGAACTGACGTTCGGGCTGATCTACGCGTTCGACGAGAACTTCGTGCTGCCGCTGTCGCACGACGAGGTCGTGCACGGCAAGCGCTCGCTGATCGGTCGGATGCCCGGCGATACGTGGCAGCGCTTCGCGAACCTGCGGCTGTACTACACGTTCATGTTCACGCATCCGGGCAAGAAGCTGCTGTTCATGGGCTCGGAGTTCGCGCAAGAGGCCGAGTGGAACCACGACCGCAGCCTGGACTGGCATCTGCTGGCCGACGACGACCGGCGCGGCGTGCAGGCGCTGGTGCGCGACCTGAACCGCTTGTACCGCGGCCTGCCGGCGCTGCACGCGCTGGACGCGCGGCCCGAGGGTTTCGCGTGGCTTTCGCATGACGATGCCGACAACAGCGTGCTGTCTTACGTGCGCCGCTCGGCGACGCAGACCGTGATCGTCGTATGCAACTTCACGCCGGTGCCGCGCCGCGGCTACCGGGTCGGCGCGCCGCGCGCCGGCCGCTGGATCGAAAGGCTGAACTCCGACTCGATGCACTACGGCGGCAGCAACGTCGGCAACGAAGGCGGACTGGCGACCGAGCCGCAGGCCTGGCACGGGCATCCGCAGTCGCTGACGTTGAGCGTGCCGCCGCTGGGCGCCCTGGTACTGGAATGGATCGAACCGTGAATACGATGAACGACCCGATGCGCGAGGAGGTCGCGCGAACCTGCGCGGACCACGGCCTGCAGGCCGGCAGTCCGTATCCGCTGGGCGCGACGGTGACCGGCGCGGGCGTCAACATCGCGGTGTTCGCCGGCCACGCGACCGCCGTCGAACTATGCCTGTTCGACGGCGCCGGATTGCGTGAACTGGCGTGCGTGCCGCTGCCCGCTTTCACCGACGGCGTCTGGCACGGCTGCGTGCCGGGCGCCGGCGACGGCCTCGTCTACGGCCTGCGCGCGCACGGCCCCGACGACCCGTCGCGCGGGCACCGCTTCAACCCGCGCAAGCTGCTGCTCGATCCTTATGCCCGCGCGTTCGCCGGCGAGTTCCGCTGGACCGATGCGCACCTGGGCGACGCCCACGCGTCGGAAGACAACGCGCGTGACATGATCAAGGCGATGGTCGTCGATCCGGCCGTCGAGGCCTTCGACTGGGCGGACGACCGGCCGCCGCGCATCCCGCTGGCCGACAGCGTGCTCTACGAGGTTCACGTCAAAGGCTTCACGCAGCGGCATCCGGACGTGCCCGAAGCGCTGCGCGGCACTTATGAAGGGCTGGCGTCGCCCGCGCCGATCGCGCACCTGCGGCGGCTCGGCGTCACCGCCGTCAGCCTGCTGCCGGTGCATCTGGCGCTCGACGAGATGCCGCTGGCGCGGCGGGGCGCCGTCAACTACTGGGGTTACAACACCGTCGGCTTCTTCATGCCGTCGAACCGCTATGCGCCCGACGGCGATCCGCGCCAGGCGCGCGACGCGTTCCGCCGGATGGTCAAGGCGCTGCATGCGGCCGGCATCGAAGTGATCCTGGACGTCGTCTACAACCACACCTGCGAAGGCGACCAGCGCGGCCCGACGCTGAGCTGGCGCGGCCTGGACAACGCGGCGTACTACCGGCTGCGCCGCGACGACGCGCGGCTGTACGAGAACCATACCGGTACCGGCAACACGCTGAACGTCGAGCATCCGCGCGTGATGCAGATGGTGATGGACAGCCTGCGTTTCTGGGTCGCCGAGATGCACGTCGACGGGTTCCGCTTCGACCTGGCGACGTCGCTGGCCCGCGGCGAACAGGGCTTCGACCGCCGCGCCAACCTGCTGCAATGCATCGCGCAGGATCCGGTGCTGGCCGGCGTCAAGCTGATCGCCGAGCCCTGGGACATCGGCCCGGGCGGCTACCAGGTCGGGCAGTTTCCGGACGGCTGGTCCGAATGGAACGACAAGTATCGCGATACGGTGCGCGCGTTCTGGGTGCAGAAGACCGCCGACCGCGGCAAGATCGCGTCGCGGCTGTCGGGCACCAGCGAGCTGTTCCGGCACGGCGCGCGGCGGCCGCAGGCGTCGATCAACTACATCGCCTCGCACGACGGCTTCACGCTGCTGGACCTGCTCAGCTACGACGCCAAGCACAACCTGGACAACGGCGAGGAAAACCGCGACGGCACCGACAACAACCTGAGCTGGAACTGCGGCGAAGAGGGGCCGGCGCAGTTGCTGGCGATCCGCGCGCTGCGCGGCCGGCTGCAGCGCGCGCTGATCGGCACGCTGATGCTGTCGCAGGGCGTGCCGATGCTGCTCGGCGGCGACGAGATCGGACGCACGCAGCGCGGCAACAACAACGCTTATTGCCAGGACAACGACATCACCTGGTTCGACTGGGAGAACGCCGACGAGGACCTGATGGCGTTCTGCGAGCAGGCGATCGCGATGCGCCGCCGCTTCGCGCCGTTGCGCCGCATCGACTGGCTGACCGGGCAGTCCGACCTGGCCGACCGCCGGGACGTCGTCTGGTTCAACCGGCTCGGCGACGAGATGACCGCGCCGCAGTGGACCGAAGCCAACCGCTTCGTGTTCGGCATGCTGCTCGACGGTGAGCCGCCGCTGCTGGCACTGTTCAATGCCGAGGCGCGCGACTGGTCCTATCCTTTGCCCGAAGGGGACTGGCAGGTGGTGATGGACACCGGCGAGCGCCGTTCGTTCGAACCCGTCGCGGCACAGCGCGACGCCGACGGCAAGCTGCTGCTCAAGGCGCGCAGCCTGACCGTGCTCGAGAAGACCGCATGATGACCGAAGATTTCGTCTACCCGTCCGCCCGTTCACCCGCGCCGGTGGCCGTCGCCAGCGAAGGCGCCAAGGGCCCGTTCGACCGTTCGAGCGGCATCCTGCTGCATCCGACCTCGCTGCCCGGACCATTCGGCAGCGGCGATTTCGGCGACGACGCCCGCCAGTTCGTCGACTGGCTGGTCGGCGCCGGCCAGCGGCTGTGGCAGGTGCTGCCGATGACGCCGCCCGGCCCCGGCCATTCGCCGTACATGAGCACGTCGATCCACGCCGGCAATCCGCTGCTGGTCTCGCCGGTCGAGCTGCAGCGCGAGGGCTTGCTGGATCCGGCCGCGCTGGACGCGGCCGCGCGGCGGGTCGGCGGCGCGTCGTCGCGCATCGATTTCGACGCCGTCGACCGTCTGCGGATGGGGCTGCTGCGGCAGGCCGCCCAGGCGTTCTTCGACGACGGCAAGGCCTCGGCCGACCAGCGCCGGGCGTTCGCCGAATGGTGCGAGCAGCACGCGGACTGGGTCGACGACTATGCGCTGTTCATGGCGCTGGCCGAGTCGCCGCTCGGCCCGCGCTGGGCGAACTGGCCCGAGCCGTTGCGCCGGCGCGATCCGCAGGCGCTGCGCGACGCCGTTCGCGACCATGCGCCGCAGATGCGGTTCTGGCGTTTCGTCCAATGGTGCTTCGACCGGCAGTGGCAGGCGATCAAGCGTCATGCGAACGAGCGCGGCGTGCGGCTGATCGGCGACGTGCCGATCTTCTGCGCGCTCGACAGCGTCGACGTCTGGGTCGACCCTGATCTGTTCCTGCTCGACGAGAACCTGCAGCCTTCGTTCGTCGCCGGCGTGCCGCCCGACTACTTCAGCGCGACCGGGCAGTTATGGGGCAACCCGTTGTACGACTGGCCGCGGCACGCGGCCGACGGGTTCCGCTGGTGGAAGGCGCGGATGTCGACGATGCTGCGCCAGGCCGACATCGTGCGCATCGATCATTTCCGGGGCCTGGTCGCGTACTGGGAGATCCCCGCCGGCGCGCCGACCGCGATCGACGGGCGCTGGGTGCCGGGGCCGGGCGCGCCGTTCTTCGAGGCGCTGCGCGACGCGCTCGGCGGACTGCCGATCATCGCCGAGGATCTGGGCTCGATCACGCCCGACGTGTTCGCGCTGCGCGACCAGATGGGCTTGCCGGGCATGTGCGTGCTGCAGTTCGCGTTCGGCGACGACGCGCGCAACCTGTACCTGCCGCACAACCTGAAGCCCGATTGCGTCGTCTACACCGGCACGCACGACAACGACACGACGCAGGGCTGGTTCGCGTCGGCCGTCGACGCCGAACGCCGGTTCGCGCAGGTCTATCTGAAGACCGACGGCCGCGAGATCCACTGGGATCTGATCCACGCGGCGTCGCAGTCGGTGGCCAGGCTGGCGATCACGCCGATGCAGGACGTGCTGGGACTGGGGACCGAAGCGCGGATGAACGTGCCCGGCCAGGCCGACGGCAACTGGGGCTGGCGCTTCGGATGGGACCAGGTGCAGGGCTGGCAGGCCGAACGCCTGCGGGCGATCGGCATCGTCCACGGCCGCGCCGGCGGCTGAGCGGCGCCGAGCCGACGCCGACCCTGAAGGCCGCGGTCAGGCGTTCGACGGCGCCGTCTGCGGCTGATCGGGCGTCGTGCCGAGCTGCTGCGCCGGCCGGCGCAGTTCGTCGACCAGGTGGTCGGCCAGCCGCAGCGCCAGCGCCATCAGCGTCATCGTCGGGTGGTTGGGCCCATAGGTCGGGAATACCGAACTGCCGGCCACATAGAGGTTGGCCAGCCCGTGGACGCGGCTGTTCGGGTCGACGACGCCTTCGCGCGGCGATACGTGCATCCGCGTCGTGCCCATGTGGTGCCAGGTGCCTTCGAGCGAGTCGGGCCAGCCGTCGCGCACGTAGCTGACGTCGCCCCGGTCGATCGTCGCCACGCCCGCCTTCTCGATGCTGTCGGCCAGCCGGTTGAACGTGACGTCGAACGTGCGCGCGACCTGTTCGCTGAGCCGCCAGTCGATCCGGGTGCGCGGCATCCCCAGCGCATCGCGTTCGTCCGACAGCATCACGCGGCTGTTGTAGTTCGGATCGGTCTCGACGACGCCCTCGAAGCAGGTCTCGCGTACCAGGCTCTTGAGCCGGGCCAGATACGAAGCGGTGAACGCGGCCGTCGACAGCGGATGACGCATCAGCGTCAACGCATCGTGGCCGAGCCCGAAGCCGTAGCGCTGCCCGGCCAGGATGCGCTGCTTCATCCGGGCCAGCGAGCTGAAGATCGTCGAATGCTCGCCGAAGAACAGCGAGCGCAGCCACACGTGCGAATCGAGCAGGCCTTCGGCGCGCTGGATCGGTTGCGGCAGCGCCATGTAGCCCGAGGCACGCGCCGAGCCCTGGTCGATCTTGCCGGCCAGGAAGTTGAACGTCAGGTCGTAGAAACGATTGTCGCGCTGGTCGGCCGGCAGCTTGACCTTGCCCCAGCGCAGCCGCGGATGATCGGCGAAGTAGCGTCCGACCAGGTCGTTGGCATTGCCCAGCCCGGCCTGATGCACGTCGCGCGACGCCAGCAGCAGCCGCGCGTTCTCGATCCCGCCGGCGGCCAGCACGAACACGCGCGCCTGCACGCCGAATTTCACGCCGCTGAGCGTCTGCACCTGCACGTCGCGGATGTGCGCGCCCAGCGGATCGGCCTGGATGTTGGTGACGTTGGCCCACAGGCAGACGGTGATCAGCGCCGAGGCTTCGAGATGCTCGCGGTGCTCTTCGCCGAAGCGCACCGGCGGGCTGAGCACCGAGACGCCGTCGACGAACTCGCTCGCGTCGATCCGGTAACGTTTGACGTCGGCGCGTTGCGCCTTGGTTTCCCAGCTTTGCGGATCGTAGTCGTTGGTCCCGGTCCGCAGCAGCGTTTCGGCACGCGAGTAATAAGGGGTCAGCGTGGCGCGGTCGATCGGCCAGCCGCTGTTCGGCACCCAGTCTCGTTTCTGGAACGCCCATTCGTCCCACGGCCGGCAGAATCCGCCCCAGCAGTTGCTGTTGCCGCCAAGATAACGGCTGCGGTGGCCTTGCGCGAACTCGTAAGGAAGCCCGACGCTATCGCCTTCGTACAGCTTCAGCGACTGGCGGTCGGCCTCGAACGCACCGCTCTCGAGGATGATCGAGGGAATGCCCGCTTGCTCGAAATCGAGAGCCATGGCGACGCCGGCCGGTCCTCCGCCGATGATGCAGACATCGGTGTGCAGCACGGTACCGGGGTTCAGCGAGCGGGAATCGACAATCAAGTTAAGGCTCCTGCATACGGGCGAGACATTGCCATCCGCGAATCTAGTGCCGCCGGGCGGGTTACCGCGATGATAAATGTCACCGTCGGCGTCCGGCGCGCCTCGCTCGCGCCGTTTCGCGGCGCAGCGATCGTTAGCTCAGGCAGTCGCTACAATGGTTCTTCGAGCGCCTTATCGGCGCGTTAAACGAGACAAGATGCAACGAGACAATGCACACGGTGGCTTGCCGCTGCCTTTCGAAGGGTTGCGCGTCCTGGACGTCAGCCAAGGCATCGCCGGCCCTTATTGCGCGCAGGTACTTTGGCAACAGGGGGCCGACGTCATCAAGGTCGAGCCGCCGGCCGGTGACTGGGGGCGTTCGATCGGAATCCCTCACGGCCAGTTGAGCGCGCTTTCGGCCGCCTACAACGGCGGCAAGCGCGCGCTGGCGCTGGACGCGTCGACGCCGGCCGGCAAGGCGCTGCTGCTGGAGCTGGCGCTGCAGGCCGACGTCCTGGTCCAGAACTACCGTCCCGGCGTGGCCGAGCGGCTGGGTATCGGCGCGCAGGCGCTGCTGGCGAGCAAACCGTCGCTGGTCTACGTTTCGGTCAGCGGCTACGGACCCGACGGTCCGTATGCGAAGTTGGCCGCGACCGATTCGGTGCTGCAGGCCGACAGCGGGTTGATGCACAGCAACCGCGACATCGCCACCGGTCAGCCTCGCAAGATCGGCCTGCTGCTGGCCGATGTCGCCACCGGGCTGTACGCGGCACAGGCCGCCAGCGCCTCGCTGTACCGGCAGGCGAGGACCGGGCGCGGCGGCCACGTGCAGGTCAGCCTGTTCGACGCGAGCATCGCGTTCCAGGCGTACAACCTCAGCGACTTCAATCTGGCACCCGATGCGCCGGCCAGCATCGTCAGCGCGCCGAACGGCACGTTCCACGCGCGCGACGGCTACATGAACCTGACCGTGCTGAACGACACGCAGTTCGCCGGCCTGTGCACGGCGCTCGCGCAGCCGCAATGGCGAGACGACCCGCGGTTCGCGACGGCCGCCGCGCGGCTGGCCCACGCGGCGACGATCAACGGCCTGGTGGCCGAGGTGCTGGCGACCGACGATCGCGAGAACTGGGTGGCCCGCCTGCGCGAGCAGGACGTCCTGCATTCGATCGTGCGCGACTATCGCGATCTCTACGCGCATCCGCAGGCGATCGCGCAGCAGACGTTCCAGACGTTGAATCATCCGGCCCAGCCGGCGCCCGCCGAAGACGGCCGCGTCGCGGCGGACGAGCGCCTGTTCGAGCTGCGGCTGCCGGGGATGCCGGACCGCGGCACGCGCCGGCCGCTGACGCCCAGCCCGGCGATCGGCGAGCACAGCGTGGCGATCCTGCGCGAGGCCGGGCTGGATACCGCGCGGATCGACCGCCTGCTGACCGACAAGGTCGTCGTGCAGCGCGCCGAGCCGTCGGCGTGAAGGCGCTGCTGTGCACGCGCTGGGGCGGGCCTGAAGACCTGCGGGTGACCGAGATCGAGCCGCCCCCGCCTCCCGGGGCCGGCGAGGTCGTGGTCGCGATCGATTACGCCAGCGTCACGCACGCGACGGGTCTGATGATCGCCGGCCGATACCAGCGGCGTCCGCCGTTTCCGTTCGCGCCCGGCACCGAGGCCGTCGGGCGGATCGCCGCGGTCGGGCCCGGGCAGACCCGGCTGCGGGTCGGGCAGCGCATCGCGCTGGTCGCCGACTGGGGCTGCTTCGCCGAACGGGTCCGGATGCGCGACGACACTGTCTATCCGATTCCCGACGGCGTGCGCGCGCTCGACGTGCTGCCGCTGCCGACGTCTTACGGCACCGCGTATACCGCACTGTTCTGGCGCGCGCAACTGCGGCGCGACGACATCGTGCTGGTGTTCGGCGCGGCGGCCGGCGTGGGGCTGGCGGCGCTGGAACTGGCGGTGCAGGCCGGCGCGCGGGTCATCGCCTGCGCCAGTACCGAGGCCAAGCGCCAGGCCGTGCGCGATCGAGGCGCGTGGCACGCGATCGACGGCCGGGATCTGGCGGCCACCGTCAAGCGGCTGACCGATGACCACGGCGCCGACATCGTGTTCGATCCGGTCGGCGGCGAGCTGTTCGATGCCGGCGTGCGCGCGGCCGCGCACAACGGCCAGTTGCTGTCGATCGGCTTCGCCAGCGGCCAGATCCCGAAGGCGCCGCTCAATTACCTGCTGGTCAAGAACCTCACGCTGCACGGCTTCTTCTACGGCCGCTACATCGGCTGGACGCCCGCCGACGAGCGGGCGGCATTCGCCGGGCCGTTGCAGGCCGCGATGGCGTCGATGATGGAGGACGTGCGCCGCGGCGCGCTCAGGCCGTCCGTCGCGCGCACTTATGAGATCGACCAGTTGGCCGACGCGCTGCGCGCGCTCGAATCGCGGCAGGTGATCGGCAAGCTGGCGCTGCGGATCGGCGGCGAGCGCCATGACGAGGCCACGGCGACGATCGAAAGCGAATGAAGGAACGCGAGATGAAGGATGCAACGAGAAGAACGCTGTTGACGCTGGCCGCGGCGGCCTGCCTGCAGGTGACGGCGGGACCGGCGCTCGCGCAGCAGCCGGCGGCGACGGCCGAGCCGGTGGCCGCTTATCCGTCCAGGCCGATCCGGCTGATCGTCCCTTACCCGCCGGGCGGACCGACGGACCTGATGGCGCGCATCGCGGCCGCCGAGATGTCCCGGACGATCGGGCAGAACATCCTGATCGAGAACAAGCCGGGTGCCAGCGGCATGATCGGCGCCGAGCAGGTCGCGCGTTCGGCGCCGGACGGCTACACGATCCTGTGCAACGCGTCGCTGCACGTGATCAATCCGAGCCTGTACGCGAAGACGCGCTACGACGCGATCAAGGATTTCGCGCCGATCACGCAGCTCGCCGACGTGCCGCTGGTGCTGGTCGTCAACGACGACCTGCCGGTCAGGACCGTCAAGGACCTGGTGGCGCTGGCCGGAGCGGGGCGCCCGCTTAGCTTCGCGTCGGCCGGCAACGCGTCGGCGCAGCACCTGGCCGGCGAAACCTTCAAGCGCGCGGCCGGCATCGACATGCAGCACATCCCGTACAAGGGCAGCACGCCGGCGCTGACCGACGTGATGGGCGGCCAGGTACAGTTGATGTTCGATTCGATGCCGTCGGCGATGCCTTATGTCCGCGGCGGCAAGCTGCGCGCGATCGCGACGACGACGGCGCGGCGCGCGCAGGCGCTGCCCGACGTGCCGACGATCGCCGAGTCCGGTTATCCGGGCTTCGACGTCAGCACCTGGTACGCGTTGTGGGCGCCGGCGGGCACGCCGGCGCCGATCGTCGAGAAGCTGGCCGAGCATGCGGCGCGGGCCTTGAAGACCGCCGATGTCCGCAAGCAGTACGCCGACCTCGGCGCCGAGCCCGTCGGTTCGACGCCGGCGGCGTTCGCCGCGTACCTGGACAGCGAGTCCGCGAAGTGGGCGAAGATCGTCAAGGATTCGGGCGCCAAGGCCGACTGACGCGCGCCTGCCGACGCCGGCCGACGCCCGAGGCCCGAGGCCCGGGGCCCGGGGCCCGGGGCCCGACGCTGCCGGATGCTTCGGCACATCCGCCCCGGAGGCAACGCCGCAGCCGAAACGAACCCCAGAGGAGAAACCGTGAAGATGAGCGAAAAAGTGGCCCTGATTACCGCCGGCGGCAGCGGCATGGGCGCAGCGGCGGCGCGCCGGCTGGCGGCCGACGGCTTCCGTGTCGGCATCCTGTCGTCGTCCGGCAAGGGCGAGGCGCTGGCCGCCGAGCTCGGCGGCCTCGGCGTGACCGGATCGAATCAGTCGATCGACGACCTGCGCGGCTTCGTCGACCAGGCGGTCGCGCGCTGGGGGCGCATCGACGTGCTGGTCAACAGCGCCGGCCATGGCCCGCGCGGGCCGCTGCTCGACATCAGCGACGAGGACTGGCACCGCGGCATGGACACGTACCTGATGAACGTGATCCGGCCGACCCGGCTGGTCGCACCGATCATGCGCGCGCAGCGCGGCGGCACGATCATCAACATCTCGACCGCATGGGCGTTCGAACCGAGCGAGATGTTTCCGACCTCGGCGGTGTTCCGCGCCGGCCTGGCCGCGTTCACCAAGCTGTTCGCCGACGCGCATGCGGCCGACAACGTGCGGATGAACAACGTGCTGCCGGGCTGGATCGACAGCCTGCCGGCCACCGACGCGCGCCGCGACAGCGTGCCGATGCGCCGCTACGGAACGACCGCCGAGATCGCGGCGACCGTCGCTTTCCTCGCGTCGGACGGCGCCGGGTACATCACCGGGCAGAACCTGCGTGTCGATGGGGGGTTGATGCGCTCGGTTTGAAAGCGCGGCGCCCATCGGTGCGGCGCCGGCGAGGCGGCCGTCACCGCGCGGGATTCGCCTCGATGAATTCGACCGTAGCCTCCACGACGCCCGGGGCGAGTTCGAGGTCGGCGCGCCCATACGTCGCCACGTTGGCCGTGTGCTCGTCGGTCGCCACCGGCTTGAGCACATGATTGGCGGTCGGCAGCACGACCAGCTTCGCCTGCACGGCGGCCCGCTGTAACAGGCGCGCATTGTCGGGACCGATCTGCAGGTCGCGCGCGCCCTGCAGGATCAGCATCGGGCCTTTGAACGCGCCGGCCAGGCGGGCCGGATCCACCGCGAAGCTGTCGATCAGAAAGCCTTGAACGGCCGGACGAAACAACGAACGAAGGGGCGGGGGTAAGGTCGCCGTGTCGACACGGCGCCCTGCTTCCAGTGCCTCGATCGCTTGTTCGGCCGAGTCCAGAAGCGGGGCATTGGCCGGGTTGGCGCGTAGTTGGGCGCGCAGCACCTGGCCCAGCGGCCGGCCCGGCACGGCCGCCAGCACCAGGCCGCAGATGCCCGTGCCGGATTCGGCGGCCTTCAGCGCGACGATGCCGCCTTCGCTGTGCCCGAACACCCATACGCAGCGTGCCTTCGTACGTTCTTGCACTGCGCTTACCCAGCCATGAACGTCCTGCGCATAGTCGCCGATCGTAACGTCATTGGCGTCGCGGACGGCCTCACGGCTGCCGAACAAGCCGCGCTTGTCGATGCGCACGCTCGTTATGCCGCGGGCGGCGAGACCCCCGGCGAGCAGACGGTACGTCGCCGCCTGCAAGCCCTGCGGGCTGTTGCCATCGCGGTCCGTGGGGCCTGAACCGGGAATGATCAGTACCACGGCCTCGCGAACGTTTTGCCCTCCGGGAGAGAGCAGCGTGCCCTGCAGGCGGCCAAGAGGGCCGCGCGCTTCGATGGGCTCTTCGGCCGGCATATTCGACGCGGCGGCAGGCGAAGCGGCGAAGACGGTGCTACAGGCCGTGGCGAAGGCCAGAAATATCGCAACGCGCAGCGCGGCGGGCGCGGCGCCTGCTCCGGCATGTGAGCTCGTCGAGACGGGCCGCGTTTCGCTGGATGCCATGTGGGGGGGCGAGCGGGTCGATGACTTCCGCCACTATAGCGACGTGGCTTCGACCCGGCCTCGCAAACCCGGCGAGCCTACAGCTTCACCGCCTGCGGCGCGCCGGTCAGGTAGCCGACGGCGGCGCCGAACTTGCCCTTGTAGTTGGCGTCGATCAGCGGGTCGAGCGTGTCCTTGACCTTGGCATGCAGGCTGCTCCAGTCGCCGGGGTGCTGGAAGTTGCTCATGATGTAGGTCCAGCCGTTGACCTCGTCGACCGCGTGCAGGCCGGTGGACTCGGCGCCGGCCGGCGTCGACAGGATGCGCGACAACTGCTTGGTGTCGACGTTGTAGGCCCACAGGAAGTTGTTGACGTGGTTGCCGCTGTCCTCGCCGATGAACAGGATGCGCATCTTCTCGGAGAACTTCAGGTTGTCCGGGCTGGCGATCTTGTCGGGGTTAGCGGTGTTGCCCAGCGCGTCGGCGGCGATGTCCTCGCCCATCAGTTCCATCTGCGAGCTGATCGGCACCCATTCGCTGTCGATGGCCGTGCCCTTGTCGTCCCTGGCGCCGCCGCCGAGGTGATGCGCGAGCACGCCGCCGGCCTTCAGCGTCTTCGGGAATGCCACGTTGTGTTTGGCGTTCCACGCCGCGTCGCCCTCGATCATCGAGGCCTGGATGTTGGCCAGCGCCGAATACGCGACCTTGTCCTTGATGTTGAGCGTCGTGCCTTCCATCTTGGTGAAGGCCATGCTGCCGCCGGCCAGGTTCGCGTAGCGGTGGGTTTCGAGGAAGGCGGCGGCCTTTTCCATGCCGGGCTTGAGCCTGACCCACAGGGCCTTGCCGTCGAGGAAGACCTTGGTGTAGCTCGCGTCCTGCGGGTCGGCGGTCACCGAGTCCATGATGTCGGTCGGCTTCAGGCTGTCGGCCAGCGCGCTGATCTCGGCGCTGGTGGCGTGGCCGAGGTGGATCCACTGGATCTTGGCGGTCGACTTATCGGTCAGCGTCTCGGTGTAGTGCGCCACGTAGAGGTTGCCGGCGGACAGGTCCCTGGGCTTGTCGGCCACGAACATGAACAGGCCGCCGTTCGTGTAGTCGTCGCCCATCAGCGCGGTGCGCTCGTCGGGCATCACGTGGATCAGCTCGTGCGAGATGCGGCCCAGGCAGTAGTGCTTCTTCACGCTGCCGGTGCCGTCGGGGTTGACGGTGACTTCGGGAAGATGGCCGTAGTGGTACGGGTTGGCGGTGGTCTCGTCGCCGAACACGTTCTTGCTGAAGGCCTTGAACTGCGCCGAAGTCGCGGCGGTGAACGCGTCGGGTTCGTACTCTTCGCTGGACAGGTGGGTGTTCCACGGCGAGAGGCTGGCGCCGCAGGTGATCCACAGGCCGTGGGCCGAGGACATGTCCACGTTGTGGTACTTGACCAGACTGAGCTGGCCGGTGGTCTGGTCCTGATCCAGCGTCAGCACGGCGATCGGCGACGGCAGCCTGCCGTAGGTGTCGTTGCCGTCCTGGTCCTTGCTGTTGTATTCGAACTGCACGACGAAGAACACCGGCTTGCCCTTGACGCCGTCGACCTTGGCGTCCTCGATCCGGATCAGCGACGAGCCGTCGGGCGAATCGGAGAAGAACTGGCGCTCCTTGCCGGGCACCGAGGCGTCGATGATCGGCTGGTTGTGGATGTCGTAGTAGCCGCCGGCCAGGATCTTGCCGCCCTTGCCGTCGCTCACCATGTCGCCGGTCACGAAAAACGGTTGATAGGCCAGCGCGACGTCCTGCTGGCTGCCGTCTTCGTACGTGATGCTCATCACCGCCGTGGTCGTCGTCGTCGCCATCGCGGCGGGCGTCGTCAGGTCGGGCGCGGCCATGCTGGACAGGCGCACCGACTTGACCGCCGAAGCGGGCGCATCATCGCCGTCACTGCCGCCGCCGCAGGCGGTCAGCAGCCCGGCGGCGGACAGGGAGGAGGCCAGCGGCAGCATCGGCGCTCCGCCCAGGAGCCGCAGAACGCGGCGGCGTGAAGTCAGCATCTCGGTCATGTCGATCTCTTCGTAGGTTGATGGATATGAAATCCGGGCGCGGGGCCAACCTCCCCGTGCTCTGGCCGCGAGTGTCGACACTGCAGATGGCAGGCCGATGACAGGAACGAAAAAGCTGTCGGATTTTTGACGCGGATTCCGGTCGCCATGGCGGTGATGACGTCGGCGGGTGACATGAATCCGGATGAGGGGCGGCCGATACCGCCTGCGGCGACGATTTGCCCCTATTCATTGACTACGAATCGTTCTCATTAATAACATCGCGTCTTTTGCGATTTTTGTATGACGCTCAGATTCCTGCCGATGAATTCCGACGGTCTCCGCACGATATGGATTCCGTTGGTGGCAGCGACGACCTTGTCGACGGCTCCCGCCTTTGCGCAGGACGCCAGCGAAACCCGGGAGCTGGACACCGTCGTCGTTCGGGAATCGGCCGAGGAAGCCTATTCGCCGACGCGAAGCCAGGCGGCGACCAAGAGCAGCGCGCCGTTGCGCGACGTGCCGCAGACCGTGAACGTGCTGCCCGAGCAGTTGTTGCGCGACCAGGCCGCGCGATCGCTGGAAGACGCGCTGCGCAACGTGCCGGGCGTCAGCATGCATCTGGGAGACGGCCAGCGCGATCAGGTCTATATCCGGGGGTTCTCGGTTTCGGCCGACAACTTCGTCGATGGCGTGCGCGATGACGCGCTGTATTTCCGCGACCTCGTGGACGTCGAGCGCATCGAGGTGCTGAAGGGCCCGGCCGCGGTCCTGTACGGGCGCGGCTCATCGGGCGGCATCATCAATCGCGTGACCAAGAAGCCTTATTGGGAGCGCACCGGCGGCGAAGTCTCGCTGTCGCTGGGAAGCTACGACCTGCGTCGTGCCACGGCGGACCTGAACGTGGCCGCCAATGACAAGGCCGCCTTTCGCATCAACGCCGCCGTCGAGGATTCGGGCAGTTACCGCGACCAGCAGTTCGTCAAGCGCTACCACCTGGCGCCTTCGTTGGCGCTCAAGCTCTCGGCCGATACCCGGTTGTTGCTGCAATATACGCAGGCACGCGACCAGCGCCTCGCGGACTTCGGCATTCCCGCTCTGAACGGTCGTCCCGTCGACGTGCCTGTCCGCACTTATTACGGATCGCCGAACGCCGCGCGCGACGATACGTCGACGACGCTGATGCGGGCCTTCTCGGCCGCGCTGGACCACCGTTTCAACGACGCCTGGTCGGTGCGCAACGTCACGCGCGTGTACGACTTCTCGCTCGACCGCTACGCGACGTCGAGCAGTGGAACCACCGATCCGGTCGCGCTGACCGTGGGACGCTCGCGATCGTTCCTCGCGCGCGGCGAGCGGGGCTTGTTCAATCAGACCGACGTCACCTGGCGCAATCGACTCGGCGGGTTCCGACAGGAATGGCTGATGGGCCTGGAGTTCGGAAGCCAGCGAAAGCGCGCCGAATCGGTGTCGGGCGGTTCCGATCGCGTCTCCCTGTTCGATCCCTCCAGCAGCCCCGCGCTGGTCATTCCCCCGGCGAGCTACGCGGCCAACGGCGCGATTCCGAGCCATACCGACCAGGACACGCTGGCGCTCTACTGGCAGGACCAGATCACCCTCGCGCCGCAGTGGAAGGCCCTGGCCGGCGTTCGCTACGACATCTACGAGCAGACGACGCGCTTCGACCGAACGCTGGCCACGCTGGAGCGTACCGACAAGCGGCTCAGCCCGCGCGTGGGGCTGGTATGGCAACCCAGCGATACGGTGTCCTACTACGTGTCGTACAGCAAGTCGTTCCAGCCCTCGGCCGAGATCGTCGCGCTCTCGGCGAACAACGTGAACAACGCGCCGGAGATCACCGAGAACAAGGAGATCGGCGTCAAGCTCGATCTGCTCGACGGCCGGCTCAACGTTACCGGGGCGCTGTTCAACCTCGAGCGCACGGGCATCAAGAACACCAATCCCGCCAATCCGGGCCAGCAGATCAACGTGGGCACGCAGCGCACCAACGGGTTGGAACTGACGCTCAACGGGCGATTGCCGGGACGCTGGGATGTCACGGCCGGCTATGCGTACCTCGATGCGCGCATGACCCGCTCGCTCGCCACCGTCACGTCGAGCCAGTTGCCCACCGTCCCCGTGCCGGCGCAAGGCCAGGTGCCGCCGCTGATGCCCAGGCACACGGTCTTCGTCTGGGGGATGAAAGACCTCGGCTACGGTCTGCGCCTGGGCGGCGGCATCAACTACGTCGGTGAGCGCTATGCCTCGCTCACCAACCTGGTCACGCTGCCGGGTTACACCACGATCGACGGCGCGCTGCAATACACGCGCGGCAACTTCGAGGTGGACGTGAATCTGAAGAACCTCGCCGACCGCAAGTACTACATTTCGGCGTCGAGCAGCGTGGACAACCTGATCCTTCCGGGCCCCGGACGCACGGTCCAGGTCACGCTGCGCACGCGCTTTTGAGCTTCTGAAATGCTGAACAAGACTTTTTCCCTGACTTTCGCGCTGCTGCTGGCCTGCGCGAGTTCCGCGGTTCAGGCTCATCAAGTCTGGATCGAGAATACGAAGGGCCAGGCTCGCCTGTATTTCGGCGAGTATGGCGACGATCTGCGAGAGACCTCGCCGGGCCGCCTGGATGAGTTCACCGGCGTTCCGGCCATGGAATTGCGCGCGGCCACACAGACTCGGACCGTCGCCGGACGCCTCACGCGCGAGGCGTTTGTCTACGACGTTCCCGATTCGGCCGAGACGCTGTTCGCCGAAGCCTCCTATCCACTGATCGAACGCACTGCCAGCAAGCGGCCGCCGCTCCTGTGGCGACTGGCCGCCCGCTGGACAGCGAATCCCGTGCGGCCCGTGGCCGCAAGTGCCGCGCTCGATCTGGTTCCCACGGGCAAGGTGGGGGAACTGCGCGCAATCTTCCAGGGGGCACCGCTGGCCAAGGCCCAGGTCACGATCATCGCGCCTTCGGGCTGGTCGCGAGAGGCGCTTACCAGCGCGGACGGCATCGTGCGGTTCGATCTGCCCTGGCGGGGTCAGTATGTCGCTGAAGTCAAGCATCGGGACAAGCGCCCGGGTGAAAGAGACGGCCGGCAGTACGGAGAGGTCAGCTATCTGACGACGCTGACCTTCGTCCAGGCCAGCGGCGTCCGCTCTCCCGCACGACCGGGCGCGACGCCCGGCGGTCGCTGAGGATCCGGGCGACGCGCCGCACGCCGCCACCGCATCGCGCCGAGTCGGCGAGCGGTGCCGCCGCGCGTCACGTGGATCTCACGTTCGGACGTGGATGCCAGCTTGGAACTCGAATGGAATGCCGTCTATTACCGGTACGGTCATGCTGCGCCGCTTAGCAGCCGGGGCGGGATCAGGTGCTGTCCGTTGAATTGCCGGGTCGCAGGCATCACCGAGCGGGGCGAGGGTATCCCTCTTACCGCAGGCCGGCGAAATACTGCGCCGGTGGCTGCCCAAGCGCTTTCTTGAACATGGTGATGAACGCCGTCACCGAGTCATAGCCGAGATCGCCGGCCACTCGCTGCACGGTCGCTCCTCCGGCAAGCTGCCGCAGGGCAACGATCAAGTGCAACTGCTGGCGCCAGCGTCCGAAGGTCAGCCCGGTTTCCCGCTGCACCAACCGCGCCAGCGATCGCTCGCTCGTTGCCAGCACCCGTGCCCACTCGGCGAGCGTGCGGCGATCGGCCGGATCGGCTGCCAGGGCATCGGCGATACGGCGGATTCGCGGGTGATCCGAGATCGGCAGGTGCAATTGCTCGATGGGGGCCAGGGCCAGCTGTTCGAGCAGCACCGTCGCGATGCGCGCGGTCGGACCTTCTTGAGGATAGCCGGGCCCTTGTTCGGCAAGGTGCTGGATCAGCTCGCGCACCATCGGGTTGATCGCCAGCGTGCAGCACTTGTCCGGCATCGGCGCCGCCCCGGGTTCCACGAACAGGAAGCAGATGCGGGCGTTATCCGTGACGCGGTTGCTGTGCGGCATACCGCCCGGAATCCACACCCCGTGCTGCGGGGGCACCATCCACATCGCCCCGGGCACCTCGCACATCACGCCGCCGCGCTGCGCCATCACCAGTTGTCCCTTGCGGTGCTGGTGTACGGGTTGCTCCACGTCGTTCTGTTCGACTTCTACCCGCAAGGCCAGCGCGGGCCGTTCATCCACGTCCGGGTCGAACCGATGGAGCGATTCGGCGAGTGCGCTATCGGTTGTCATGATTTAGAGATTAATTGTCTTTCCTTCTATATCTGATCGTCAACCTGATGCGTAGAGTTCGGGTACTCCCTTAAAACCCGTAAGAGCGAATCGTGATGAGTTCCTCGACGCATCGACGGGCAGCCACCCAAACGGCCTTGCTGCTCGGCATCCTTTTGATCGCCGCGAACCTGCGCGCCCCTTTCACCGGGTTACCTCCGCTGCTTGGTTCGATCCAGGCGGATTTCGGCCTGGGCACCACGGCGGTCGGCGCGCTGACCACCTTGCCACTGCTGGCCTTTGCCCTGGTTTCGCCCTTCGCTGCGTTGCTCGCCCGCGAGTACGGGCTGGAGCGCGCCCTGTTCGGCGCGCTCGCGGCCGTTGCACTGGGTATCGCGCTGCGTTCCACCGGGGTGCTGTGGAGCCTGTATGCCGGCACTGGAATCATTGGCATGGGCATTGCCGTCGGCAACGTCCTGCTGCCCAGCCTGGTCAAGCGTGACTTCCCCGACAGCGTCGCCGCGCTGACCGGCGCCTATGCGCTGGCGATGGGTGTGGCGGCGGCTCTCGGGTCGGCAGCGGTCGTTTCACTGGCCGATGCGATCGGCTGGCGCAGCGCGCTCGCGGCATTCCTGATCCTGCCCCTGGCGGCGTTGGCTGTCTGGATGACGCAACTGGGCGCGCACGCGAAGCCGGCCTCCGGCACGACGACACCGCCGCCCGGCGGCAAGGTCTGGCATTCGGCGCTGGCCTGGCAGGTCACGCTGTTTCTCGGGCTGAACTCGACGATCTACTACGTTGCCATCGGTTGGCTGCCGACCATCCTGATCGATGCCGGTTTGTCCGCCGAACACGCCGGCTCGCTGCACGGCGTTCTGCAACTGGCGACCGCCGTGCCGGGGTTGGTGCTCGGCCCGATCCTGCGCCGCCTGCGCGATCAGCGCCTGGCCGCTGCTGTAGCGGCAGGCCTTTCGGTCGTCGCGCTGCTGGGCCTGACGGCGCTGCCGCAACTCGCGCTGGCCTGGTCGATCCTGTTCGGCGCCGGCACCGGCGCCGGGATCATCCTCGGACTGAGCTTCATCGGTCTGCGCACCCGCAACCCGCACCAGGCCGCCGCGCTGTCGGGCATGTCGCAGTGCATCGGCTACCTGCTGGCGGCGGCCGGACCGATGGCGATGGGCGCGCTGCACGACATGCTGGGCGGCTGGCGCGTGCCATTGGGCCTGTGCGCCATTCTGGCACTCGTCGCCGTGTTCTTGGGCCTGCTGGCCGGGCGCGACCGCCACGTCGGTGCGTGAACCCGAAAGCGCATCCATTCTTGAAATCACCATCCAGCAAGAGGTATGCATGGTGAAGATCATCCTCGTCTGCGCCAGCGGCGCCATCCTATGCGAGAAGCGTGGAAGGGGCGCAGACGGGGCGCATCTACCGCATCGGCTGGTCGTGGGATACGTGATCGAACCTGCTGTAGCGGGTGATGTCGTGTTTGATCCGGTTTCGGTGCCGGAGTCTGCCGGAAGAAAAAGGGCGCCACCGGAGTGACGCCCCGTATCGAGCGTTGAGGCGGCCGCCGCGCGTCACGTCGATTTCACGGCGAGACCCGCTCCGGTCGACGTGCGCCGCCCGTGCCATTGCAGGATCGCCAGCGCGAACACGCTAAGCGCCTGCGTGCAAAGGTAAGCCTTGCCCAGAGTCGTGACCGGCAGGTCGAGATCGAACGCGAAGAGCAGGCATCCCAGGCCCCACGCGAGATTCGCCGCGATCACGGCGATCAGCAGCCCGGGCCGGATCGCGCGAGACCGCGACAGCATCAGCAGCAAGGCTGCATAAGCGATCAGGAACCAGCCGGTATCCAGAAGCAGCGCTGTGCCGAGGCCCAGCCATCGCGCCAGCAGTCCGGGTACGGCGAGCTGCAATACGCCTACTGCCGCGCAAGTGATCGCGTCGATGGTCAGGACGATGCGCAGGAATCGGGAAGAATGGTCGAATGGCATGACGAGTCTCCAAGATGAGGATCGGTCTGGCGCCCGAGAAAGCTTCGGACGTGGATGCCAGCTTGGAACTCGAACGAAACGCCGTCGATTACCCGACGGGTCATGCTTCGCCGCTTGGTACCGGATCGGCAGAATCCAAGGGGCGGTTATCTCGATACCCTCATCGAGAGAGCACCACGCCACGCTGTGCCTCATAGGCTTGCATATTGGCCAGACTGACTCGAAGCAGCGGCGCGGATACTCCCGCCGCCCGCGCGCGATCCAGCATGTCGCCGATCACATGTTCGTGTTCGGTCCGGCCGTTGCGTGCCATGTCGCGAAACATGGATGCCGTTCCCTCCGAACCGCGATCGGTCAGCGAGGAGCTCATCCGTGCCATCGCGTCGGGGCGCGGCGGGTAACCGCAGGCCGTGGCCGTTGCCGTGCATTCCGCCAGCATCTCGCGTATGATCGCGTCGCCTTCGCCCGCGGCCAGAATCGCGCCGATGGGCGCGCGCATCAGCGTCGTCATGCCGGCGTAGGTGGCGAGGAACGTGAACTTCTCCCACATCTCCTGCATGATGTCGTCGCTCAGGACGGGGGCGAATCCGCCACGTTCCACGACCGCGTGCAAGGCCTTGGCCGGCTCGATCTGTTCGGTCGTTCGCGCACCGATGACGAAACGTTGCAAGGTGTTCAGATGCCGGATTTCTCCCGCCGCGTTCACGGTCACGCCGATGTGGCATAGCCCGCCCAGGACCCGTTCCCGGCCGAATCGGGCATCGAGAACATCGAACTGGCGAATGCCGTTGAGGAGCGGCACGATCATCGTCGACGGTCCGACCGCCGGCGCGATGGCCTCCATCGCCTCCTTCAGATCGTAAGCCTTGCAGGCCAGAAGCACGGCATCGAACGGCGAATCCACTGCCGTCAGCACCTCGACCGGTACGCGAAGATCACCCAGTGGGCTGGTGATGACCAATCCCTGCCGCGCAAGCGACTCGGCGCGCGATGGCCTGACCAGAAAGCGAACGTCGATCGCGGCTGCGGCCAGTCTTCCACCGAAATACCCGCCGATGCCGCCGGCGCCCAATACCAGTATCCGCATGGCGCTCCTCCTTCGCTCCGAAACGACTCTACTATAGTAGAGAACATCGGTAGCGCGAAGCATCGGCTGGTTGCCGATAGACTCGGCGAGCGACGAACTGGAAAGGCGGGAAACGGAAAAGCGTTGGTGGAGCAGAAGAAATCATCGGACAAGAGCGGGCCGTCGCCGGCTGGTGAAGCCTATCTGGCGGGAAATCTTCGCCGCATGCGGCGGGATGCCGAGTTGACCTCGGACCAACTGGCTGAACTGTCAGGCGTCAGCCGCGCGATGATCTCGAAGATCGAACGCGGCGTTTCCGTACCGACCGCGACGGTGCTCGGCAAGCTTGCCGCCGCCCTGCGGGTCAGCCTTTCGCAGTTGCTGGGTCCGCCGCATCGACGAGCACCAAGCTTGATGAGGCTGAGCGAGCAATCGGTGTTCCGCGATCCCGAAACGGGCTTCGAGCGACGCTCGATCTCGCCGGTTTTCGAGGATGGCGCCGTCGATCTCGCCTTCAACGTCCTGCCTGCCAGGCGCTCGGTCCGTTTCCCCGCGCACCATGCGGGCGTGGAAGAGCATCTCGTCGTCCAGCAGGGCACGTTGATCGTGATGCTCGACGAGACGCCATTCAGCGTCTCGGCTGGAGACACCTTGTTCTACCCATCGAATTGCGTCCATGAGTTCCGCAATGAAACCGACGAGCCCGTGAGCTTTCTGATCGTCATCGACGATCGTTCCAAGCGATAGTCGGCGGTAGCCGGACGCAGAAAAAAAAGGGGCGTCACCGGAGTGACGCCCCGTATCGAGCGTGGAGGCTGCCGTCGCGCGACCCCGGAAGTCCGGGATCGCGCGCGAGATTCCCCGTCTTCTCGCGGACGGGCGCGGAGATCGCTGGGCGGGCGGCGGATCAGAACGAGTGGCGGATGCCCAGGCCGACCGCGCGGACTTTCTGGCCCGGCGCACCGGCGGTGATAGACGTCGCGTTCGAGTACAGGCCGAAACCGGCGCCGTCGTCGTTGTCGGTCTGGGCCAGCGTCGCGTACAGGTTCGTGCGTTTGGACAGCGGATACGTGTACGCCAGCGCGAGGATCTTGGCCTTGCCCTCGACGCCGGCCGTGCCGCCGAGGCTGGCGTTGCGGCCCGCGTCCGCCGTCAGGCGCGTGAAGCCGGCCAGCAGTTCGCCGGCGCCGATGCGAAAGCCCAGGCCGATGTTCCAGGCGTCGAAGTTGCTGTCGTCGCCGGGGTTCTCCGAACGGCCCCAGCCGGCCAGCACGCGGCCGATGCCGAAGTTGTAGCCGGCGCCCACGCCGAACTGCTTCTGCGAAGCGGTGTCGCCGCTGGCCGGTACGGTGGCCACGCGAACCTGCTGGTAATAAGCGCTGGCCGTGATCGGGCCGCCCGTGTAGACGACCGACGCACCGTACAGGTTGCCTTGCGACTTCGGCGATTCGTAGCGCTCGCTGGTGCCGACGCTGGCACGCACCACCAGGCCGCCCCAGCTCGGCGACGTGTAGTGGATCGCGTTGCTGGCGCGCGTCGTGAAGCCGCCGCTCTGCGCGAACGCGTACGACGTGCCGTAAAGGCCGAAGCCGAACACGTCGGCCGCCTGGCCGGCGAAGAACGCGGGCGTGTAGTCGCGGCCGAGCAGGATCGTGCCGAAGCCGCCGCCCAGGCCGACGACCGAGCGTCGGGCGAAGTTCAGGCCGCCGTTGGCCGCGCCGGTGCCGTCGTCGACGTTCCATGCGGCCTCGGCCGCGAAGATCGCCTTCAGGCCGCCGCCGAGGTCCTCGGTGCCGCGGATGCCGAAGCGGCTGGCCGATTGCACGCCGCTATGGACCTGGAACGAATTGCCCAGTGACACGCGGGCGGCAGGCGTGCCGGCCATCGTGTAGTCGCCGCGGTCGACGACGGACACGCCGGCATCGGCGATGCCGTAGAGCTGAACGTTGGTTTGCGCCGAGGCGATCGTCGAGCCGAGCGCGGCCGCGATGGCGGCCGCCAGAGTGAGTGTGTTCTTCAACGCGGTTTCCTTGCTGAGTCGTTGTCTACGGTTTCGTCGCCGAGGTCGTCGTCGGTGTTCCCCGTCGTCCGGCCGGCGGCTTCGTCGGCCTCGTCGTCGACGGCAGCTTCGACGTCGGGATCGAGGCCGGCGCGGCGCCGGGTCGGGGCGGCCCGACTGACTGCGGGCTGACGGCATGCTAGGAGGCCGGTGTGACGATCGTTTTACGGCGTGCGGCTTTTTTACGACAGGCCGGCGGCTCGGCCTATAGTGTCGTTTTCTCTACGGAGCGCCCCTGATGCCCGAGCCGAGCCCCGACGCCGCCGACAAACCCGAGGCCGCGCGCGCCCCGTCGGCGCCGCCGAGCGCGCTGGCCACCCGCGTGACCAGCGCCGGGCGCGTGTTCGACGACGCGATCCGGACCGCCAACCTGCCGGTGCACCGCGCGTCCACCGTGCTGTTCGATTCGCTCGCGCAGGCCGAGGTCGCCGGCCGCGACGCGACCGTCGGCATGCATCACGCGTCGTCGTACGGCACTGCCGGCACCGCGACGACGATGGCGCTGATGGACGCGCTGGCCGAGATCGAAGGCGGCGGCCACGCGTGCCGCGCGGCGCTGATGCCCTCGGGCCTGGCCGCGATCACGACCGCGCTGTTCGCGTTCCTGAAGCCCGGCGATCACCTGCTGATGCCCGATGCCGTCTACGGGCCGGCGCGCACGTTCGCGACCGGCATGCTGGCGCGCTACGGCGTCGTGACGACGTTCTACGACGCCGGCGAGCCGCTCGAGCCCTTGCTGCGCGACACGACGCGCGTCATCTATCTGGAGAGCCCGGGCAGCTACACGTTCGAGATCCAGGACGTGCCGGCGATCTGCGCGCTGGCGCGCTCGCGCGGCATCATGACGATGATCGACAACGCGTGGGCGTCGCCGGTCTTCGCGCGGCCGTTCGACTGGGGCGTCGATGCGTCGATCCTGCCGCTGACCAAGTACTGGAGCGGGCATTCGGACGTGCTGATGGGCGCGGTCGTGATCCGCGACGCGCTGTGGCCGACGCTGTGGACCGCGGTGCGCCAGCTCGGCCTGTGCGTCGGCGGCGACGACGCGTGGCTGATCCTGCGCGGGTTGCGCACGGCCGAGGTGCGGATGCGCCAGCACGAGCGCTCGGCGCTGCAGATCGCGCAATGGCTGGCGCAGCGGCCCGAGGTGTCGCGCGTGCTGCATCCGGCGCTGCCCGGGTTTCCGTCGCACGCGCTGTGGAAGCGTGATTTCAACGGATCGAGCGGCCTGTTCTCGTTCGAGCTGGCGCCCGGCGTGCTGGCCGACGATCCGCCGCGCCGCGCCGCGCAACTGGCCGCGCTGTGCGAGGGACGCAGGCATTTCGGCATCGGCTATTCATGGGGCGGCTTCGAGAGCCTGATCATGCCGGCCAAGATCGCCGCGCTGCGTACCGCTCGCCCGTGGACCGGCGGGCAGTTGATCCGCGTGCACAGCGGCCTCGAATCGCCGCAGGACCTGATCGCCGATCTGGCTCAGGGACTGGAGGCGCTCACCGCGGCGATCGACCGTTGATCTTGCCCAGTCCTTCGACCTTGTAGCCGAGCAAGGTCAGCAGCGTGTCCGACGCGCCTTCGAGGATCCGGGGATTCAGCGACAGGAACCAGTTCTCCTGGGCACGATAGATCGGCCGCGTATACCAGCCGAACAGCGCGGCGCGGCTTTGGTCGCGGGTGCGATTCTCGCCGGTC
This sequence comes from Burkholderiaceae bacterium, assembly GCA_047601745.1. Taxonomy (GTDB): domain Bacteria; phylum Pseudomonadota; class Gammaproteobacteria; order Burkholderiales; family Burkholderiaceae_E; genus JAKPAM01. The sequence continues at coordinate 1,768,066 of JASGIS010000001.1, forward strand.
CGGTGCCACAGGCGGCTTTCGAAGACGATCATCGTGCCGGCCGGCGCGACCGCGGGCAGCGAAGCGTCTTCGTCGCTGCCGGTCGGCGGACGATGATGGCGCTGGCTGCCCAGTACGAAGCGGGTCGCGCCGTTCTCGACCGTGAAGTCGTCGATGCACCAGGCGACGTTGCATCCTTGCGGATCCTTGGGCCAGGGCTCGGGCACGAAGATCTGGTCGGCATGCAGTACGCCGCCCTCGCAGCCCGGCATCGCGATATTGGCCGATTGATTGCCCAACAGCGCCGGCCAGCCCAGCACCGATCGGACCAGCCGTAGCGCGGCCGGGTTCTCGGCCAGATCCCCGAACAGCGGGTCGAGGCTCAGGGTGTTCCAGATCCGGTGGTTACCCTCGCCGTAGTCGAGGCGAAAGCCGCTGTGCGTGACGTTGCGCTGCGCGTCGAGTCGCGCGCAGCGATACAGGATCGCGCGCGCGTCGGCGATCTGCGCGTCGGACATGACGCCCGATACCAGGCAGATGCCGTGTTCGCGCAGATCGCGTTCGGCTTGATCGAGGTCGGACGTGAGTGCCGGAAAACGCTGGGTCATCAATGGCTCCGATGAATGCCGCCGGGGTCCGGGGCGAAGCCCGCTCGCGGGCGCCGGACCGATGAAGGACGCACGACCGCCTACCTGCCGAGCACGCCGCCGATCGGGTCGTAGGACTGGCCGTTGAACCGGATCGGCTGCATCTGCTCGATCGGGTAGAAGTCGTCGGGAGCGGTCTTGACCCGGATGCCCGGGTACAGCATCGGCAGCTCCAGATCGAGATCGGCGGCCTGCTTCATGATGTTCGCGCGGGTCAGGTCGTCGCCCGCCTTGCGCAGGACCTCTTCGGTGGCCCGCCCGATGGTGTAGCCGCCGGCATTGAGGAAGTCCGCGATGTCGCCGTTCGGGTAGTAGGTCTTCATGAACTTTTCGTAGCCCGCGAACTCCGGCGTGTCCTTCCAGCGCGGGTCCGTCGGATCGCGAATGAACGACGACGAGATGATGCCGACCGATTTTTCCAGGCCCGCCACCCTGAGCACCGACGCGACCGAGTGCGAGCTGTACGGAATGTAGTGAACGGGCTTCCAGCCGCGTTCGTGGATGCGCTGGATCGCCATCGCCGTGAACTTGGGCGTCGACAGATCGATGAAGACGTCGGCGCCCGCGGACCAGATCATCGTCAGTTGACTGTCGATGGTCGGGTCGGTCGATTCATAAGTCTGCTGCGACACGATCAGCGACCCGGCCTTGTCGCCGAAGGTCTCCAGCACGCCTCGGAGCATGTCCTTGCCGAAGTCGTCATTCTGATAGAGGATGCCGACCTTCGCGTCGGGCTTGGTTTGCAGAACGTGGGCGGCGTAGATGCCGCCTTCGGCCACCAGGCTGGGGTTGAAGCCCATGGTCCAGGGCGTGCGCCGGTAGTCCCCCCAACGCGGCGCGCCGGAGCCGACGAACAGATGCGGGACCTTCCTGGCGTTCATGTACTTGACGATGGCGGCATTGTTCGCCGTGCCGACCGGCGACAGCAGGAACAGCACTTCGTCCTGTTCGACGAGCTGACGGGCCGCCTCGACGGTCTTGGCGGGGTTGTACGCGTCGTCCAGCGAGATGTACTTGATCTTCCTGCCGTTGATGCCGCCCTCGGCGTTGATCTTGTCGAAGTAAGCGGACAGCGCCCGCCCATAAGTGCCGAGCATCGATACCGGCCCCGAATAAGGGACGATGTTGCCGATCCGGATCTCGGTGTCGCTCGCGCCGGGATCATAGATCCCCTTCGCCAGCGCCGGTCCGGGTACGCCCGCCAGCAGCGACAGCGCGCCGAGCAGATTGCGACGGTCTCGATTCAATTTCTTCTCCGCTCCCGAGGGGCGTTCGATCGGGTGGTGGCGCGAGGTCTTCGTCAGTGGTGGCCGATGTCCGCGTCGAGCAATGCCCGTCCGACGCTGACGTTGGCCGACGGTGCCAGGCCCAGCAGCACGCGCAGCGCCGGGCTCAGCCCGGCTTGCACGTCGGCGGACAGGCTCGCATTCCAGTTGACCTGGCCGCGCAGGAAGCTTCGCGAGTAGTAGCCGAACAGCAGCGCGCGATCCTGGTCGGCCGTGATGTTGGCGCCCGACGTGTGCCAGATCCTGCCGTCCATCGCGATGACGGACCCGGCCTTCGCTTCGAACGGACGCAGCCGCGCCAGCGGTTCGTCGCCGAGTTCCGCCAGGCGGGTCACCTCGTGGCTGCCGGGAATGAACAGCGTCGCGCCGTTCTCGAAGCAGACGTCGGTCAGGCACCAGATGACGTTGATCGACCACGGCTGCAGCCACGGTTCGGGCACGACCAGCGCCTGGTCCGAATGCAGGCTCATCGAGCCCGAGCCCGGCCGCGCGATGTTGGCCGTGAAATTGGAGATCAGGAAATCGGGGCCCAGCAGCGTGCGGACCAGCTCCAGCGCCAACGGGTGCTGGATCAGCTCGCGAAAGGCGGCGTCCAGTTCCAGCAGTTCGAACACCCTGACGTTCGAGGCATTGGGATCCAGCGTCGCGATGTGCGTGTCGTTGCCGCGTCGCCGGTATTCTCGCGCCGCCTGCCATAGCCGTTCCAGGATTTCGGCCGCGCGGGCGCCGGTCAGCACGTCCGGTACGACGCACCAGCCGTGTTCGAGCAGCGCGGACCGGGCCTCGTCGGACAGTCCCGCCGACGAAGGCGATTGCGATGGAGTCATCATCGTCTCCGTGAGGCGCGGCCGCGTCAGCGGCGGACCGGGATGTTCTCGTAGTAGGGGATCGCGATCTCGTCCTCGGCGTCGACGCGGCCGATCATCGCCGTCACGTTCGGATGCATGACGTCCGGATCCGTCAGCAGGTTCAGGCAGGTCGGGCGTCCGCCGGCCTGCGCGCGCCGGATCGCCGGACCGATCTCGTCGTAGCGGCGGATCAGCTCGCCGTCGCAGCCGAATCCCTGCGCGACCACGTGATAAGCGCTGGGCTCGAGATCGACGGCGGCCGTCCGGTCCTTGCCGAACACCAGTTCCTGGCCGTGGCGCGACAGCCCCCACGCGCTGTTGTTGAAGATGATGGTCGTGATCGGCAATCGGTGGCGGGCCATCGTGTCGAAGTCGGCGATGTGGAAACCCACCGCGCCGTCACCGACGATCGCGGCGACCGGCTTGCCGGGGCGGGCGCGAGCCATGCCGATCGCATAACCCTGGCCCACACCCAGCGTGCCGAGATAACCGTTCCCCATGTACAGGCCGGGTCCGGGCGAGCGTCCGTGCGGCTGGAACCAGGCCGTGAGTTCGCCGCCGTCGAAGCTTATCGCCGTCTCGGGCGCCAAGGCCCGGGCGACGGCCGCCGCGGCGTGATAAGGATGCAGCAGCCCCGATGCGGTTTCCTTGGGCAGGTTCTCGAACGGCTTCGTCAGTTCCTGCCGGCAGGCCTTCAACGTCGCGCGCCATTCGTCGCGGCCGGCCCACGTCTGCGCCTTGGCGGCCGCGTTCAGCGCGATCAGCGCCTGCGCGCTGTCGGCGACCACGGCGACGTCGGGCGTGCGGATCCGGCCGATCTCGGCGCCGTCGATGTCGATCTGGATGAGCTTGGCGCCGTGAGGAATGATCGCGCCGTGCCGTCCGCCCAGGAACATGCCGGCGCGCGCGCCGATCTGGAGGATCAGGTCGGCCGGCGTGTTCGCCTTGGTCGCCATCGCCAGCGTGGTCGCCAGCCCGGCGTTCAGCGGATGATCGTTCGGCAGCACCCCGTTGGCTTTCGTGTTGAACAGCACCGGGGTATGGGTCAGCGAGGCGAACGCGGCGAGCTGTTCGGCGCATTGCCGCGACAGTGTTCCGCCGCCGGCCAGGATGGCCGGGCGCTCGGCCTGCCGCAGCATCGCGATGATCCGCTCGACCGCGTCGGCGGCCGGCGCGGGACCGGTCTGCAACGCGGGGCGCGTCGGCAGCACCAGATCGTCGGCGTGGATCGGCGCGAACATCACGTCGATCGGTACTTCGAGAAACACCGGACCCGGACGTCCGGAGCGGGCGATCCGCAGGGCCTTGTCGACGATGTCCGGAATGCGCTCGATGTTGGTGATCCGATAAGACCATTTGGTGACCGGCAGCGCCATGCCGATCTGATCGAACCCGCCCTGCAGCGGATTCAACGCCGCTTCGCGCAGCGGCGGGGAGCCGGCGATGAACAGCACGGGCATCGCATCGAGCCAGGCGTTGACCATCGCCGTCAGGCCGTTGGAGAAGCCCGGCCCGGCCGTGATCACGCAGACGCCGACGTTGCCGGTGGCGCGGGCATAAGCTTCGGCCGCGTAGCCGGCGGTGGCTTCGTGGCGTGTGTCCGTCAACCGGATTCCGTGCTCGCGGCACGCGACCAGGAATGCGTCCAGGTGCCCGCCGTGCAACGTGAAGGTCTCTGTGACGCCGAGCGCCTTCAGGCTTTGGGCGAGGACATCACCCCCGTTGATCTTGCTCACGATGTCTCCTTGGTGGATTCGCGCTGCGGGCCGGCGGCAGGCTGGGCGCATCGATATTTATAGTGCGCTTCATGAATATTATTGAAGTACACTACAAACATGTCAAGCAGGTCGCCGCCGGGCTTGGCGGTGCCGCGCATGTTTTCGGAAGAGGCGAGTACCGGTGCAGGTCGAAGAGAACGTATCCCGGCGGGAGATCGGCAAGGCGCAGCGCAGGCGGCGCATCGTGGAGGCCGCGGCGGCGCTGGTTCGCGAGCAGGGGTCCGACGAGGTGTCGATGGTGCTGGTTGCCGAGCGCGCCGGCGTCAGCCCCGGCACGCTGTACAACCTGTTCCAGACCAAGGCCGCGATCTTTCAGGAGGTCTTCGATCTGGATCTCGATCAGTTCGTGGCCCGGCGGGCATCGGGCGATCCGCTCGACAAGATCTTCGTTGCCGTGCGGATGGCCGCCGATCTGTATCGGCGAGAGCCGCGGTTCTACAAGGCGATGGCCTTCATGGGCCGTCGCGAAGGCGAAGGGTCGGCCAGCGCGATCGCCGGCCCTCGCGTCGATTTCTGGCGGCAACTGGTGCAGGACCTCGCCGATCAGGGGCTGCTCGTCGCCGGTACGGACGCGTCGCTGCTGGGCGCGTCGGCGGCGCGCCTGATGCGCGGCATTTTCCTCGAATGGGCCAGCGGTCTGATATCGGCGGAGCGCCTCGAGCGGGAAGCCGGTTTCGCGCTGGCGTCGCTCTGCCACGCCCACGCGACCAGCCAGGCGAAACGGCGCCTGGCTGACCGACTACGGACCTCGTGACGCGGACGGGCGGGACGGGCCCCGCTTACCGGTCCGTTCGGTTTCGCGGCGATGGCGGCCGCCGGGCGCGGGCGGGGCGCCACATCGATTCCCGGCGATCGGCGGTCTGCGCGACAATGGCCGGAGCCTCGCCGCGCGCCGTCCCGCAGGCGACGCCCGACGCTTCCGTCCACCTCCGAGCGAGATCGCCATGAACCTAGCCGACCTCAAACCGTTCATCGACCACCAGTGGCGCCACGACATCGTGCCGCGCCTCGTCGATTACGTGAAGATTCCCGCCAAGTCGCCGGGCTTCGATGCGAGCTGGGACCAGCACGGCCACCTGAAGGCGGTCGTCGCGATGGCCGCCGATTGGGGGCGCGCGCAGCCGGGCGGACCCGGGGGCGCCGCGGCGCTGGCTGGCATGACGCTCGAAATCGTCACGTTGCCGGGCCGCACGCCGGTGATCTTCTTCGACGTGCCGGCCACGCAGGGGCTCGGCGGCGATCGCACGGTGCTGTTCTATGGCCACCTGGACAAGCAGCCCGAGATGAGCGGCTGGCGCGACGACCTGGGTCCGTGGAAGCCGGTCATCGAAGACGACAAGCTCTACGGTCGCGGCAGCGCCGACGACGGCTACGCGATCTTCGCGGCGCTGACCTCGATCGCCGCGCTCGATGCGGCCGGCGCCGCACGGCCGCGCTGCGTGGGCCTGATCGAGACCTGCGAAGAGAGCGGCAGCTACGATCTGCCCGCCTACCTCGAGCTGCTGACGCCGCGGATGGGGCAGGTGCAGCTCGTCGTCGGGCTGGATTCGGGCTGCGGCAACTACGACCAGTTGTGGGTGACGACGTCGCTGCGCGGGCTGATCGGCGGCGTGCTGACCGTCGACATCCTGTCCGAGGGCGTGCATTCGGGCAGCGCCAGCGGCATCGTGCCGTCGTCGTTCCGGATCGCCCGGCAACTGCTGAACCGCATCGACGATCCGAAGACCGGCGCGGTGCTGGCCGACGTGTTCCACGCGGCGATCCCGGACGAGCGCCGGCAGCAGGCGCGAGCGGCCGGCGCGATCCTCGGCGACGGCATCTGGAAGCAGTTTCCGTGGATCGGCTGCAGCCACGACCCGGCGTTCCACGCCGAGCACGCGGGCCAGCACGCAATGCCGATGACGACCGACCCGGTCGAGGCGATCCTGAACCGCACGTGGCGGCCGGCGCTGTCGGTGACCGGCGGTGCCGGCCTGCCGAGCCTGGATTCGGCCGGCAACGTGCTGCGGCCGCGCACGCAGCTCAAGCTGTCGATGCGCATTCCGCCGACCGTCGACGCCGAGCGGGCGACGCAGGCGCTGAAGAAGCTGCTCGAGGACGATGCGCCGTACCAGGCGCGGGTCGGTTTCAGCGCCGATCACGGTGCCGGCGGCTGGAACGCGCCGCTGACCGCGCCCTGGCTCGGCAGCCTGCTCGACGACCTGTCGCGCCAGACCTTCGGCAAGCCGGCCGCGTGGATGGGCGAGGGCGGCACGATCCCGTTCATGAACATGCTGGGCAAATGGTTCCCGAACGCGCAGTTCCTGATCACCGGCGTGCTCGGTCCGCACTCCAACGCGCACGGGCCCAACGAGTTCCTGCACATTCCTTATGCGACGGCGCTGACGCGCGTCGTGTCGGGCGTGCTGGCCGGCATGCCCGCGAGCTGAACGTCCGCTCCGGCCGCGGCGGGGCCGGCATCGCGTAATCACCAATGGCTGCGTGCCGCCCGGTGTTCCTAAGATCGGACTTCGTCGTGCGACGACGAGCTTTCGCGCGGCATCGCTTGCGGTGTCCGCGCGATGCGAGCCGAAGAGCCGAAGAGCCGAGGAGACATCATGCACCGCCGCAAACTGCTGCGTACCGCCGGGGCGCTGCTTGCGAGCCCGTTGGCCGCGCCGGCCCTGGCCCAGGCTCGCTGGCCCGGCCGCGAGATCACGTTGATCAATCCGAACGCGCCCGGGGCGTCCACCGACCTGACCGCGCGCATCGTGGCCCAGGCGCTCGAGAAGCGCTTGAATGCGACCGTCATCGTCAAGAACGTCGTCGGCGGCGCCGGCGCGCTGGGGCCGTCGACGCTGGCGAGCGCGACGCCCGACGGCCACACGATGGGACTGGTGGCGATCTCCAGCCATATCGCCGTGCCCAATACGATGGACGTCAAGTACGACCCGTGGACGGCGTTCGACATCATCGGGCAGGTGGCCGAACTGCGTTACGGCCTCGGCGTGCCGGTCACGTCGCCGATCAAGACGGTCGGGGACCTGATCACCACCGCGCGGCAGCGGCTCGTCACTTATGGCTCGAACAACGTGACCAACGTCGTCGCGATGTTCCAGCTCGCCAAGCTGACCGGCGCGCGCTTCCGCTGGGTCGTGTTCAGCGGCGGGGTCGAGGCCGTCACCCAGGCGGTCGGCGGCCACGTCGACCTGGTGATCCAGACCGTCAACGAGATGCGTCCGCAGATCGAGGCCCGCAAGCTGGTGCTGCTCGCATCGGCCGGCCCTGAGCGCTGGCCCGATTACCCCGACGTCCGGACGCTGCGCGAGCACGGCTACGAAGCCGTGACCAACGGGCCGTTCGGCTATGCGTTCCCGACGGGCGTCGACCCGCAGATCATGGCGAAGATGTCGGCGGCGCTGGCCGACGTGATGGCCGACGACGCGGTCCGCAAGCAGATCGCCAGCCTGGGCATCGTGCCCGTCTATCGCAGCGGCGCCGACTACAAGGCGTTCCTGAAGAAACTCGAAGGCGACCTGGTACCGATCCTGCAGGAGACCGGCATGGCGCGCAAGAAAACCGCATGACGGCGACCGGAGCCGGAGCGCGCGGCGGCGCCCGAGCGCGCTCCGGCACGCGGGCAGCGGCATGAGCGACGTGCGCGCGACGCGTCCCGGCCGGGGCGCGCGGTTGACGGCGCTCGGCCTGCTGGTCGTCGCGCTGGTCGGCCTGTCGCAGGTGTGGGGGCTCGAGCGCTGGGGGCTCGATGGGCCGGGCCCGGGCCTGTTTCCGCTGGTGATCGCCGTCGTCTGCGTGGTGCTGGCCGCGTGGCTGCTGGTGGTGCCAGGCCCGGTGCGCGCCGGCGTCGAGGCCGATGCCGACGACGTCGGTTCGCGGATCGAGACGCGCGACACGTTCGCGTGGTACGTGGTCGCGCTGCTGGCGCTGACGGTGGGCGCGATGACGGCCGGCTTCACGATCACGGCGCTGCTGGTCTCGGTGATCGTCGTGCGCTTCGCCGAGCGGCGGAGCTGGCGCGCGGCGATCGCTTATGGCGTCGTCTGCGCGCTGGTCGGGCTGGTGGGCTTCGGCTGGCTGTTGCGGGTCGACCTGCCCGAAGGCCGCATCGAGCGGCAGTTCTACTCGCTGGTGCGCTGATGGAGGCGCTGCTCGGCGGTTTCGCGGTCGTGCTGACGCCGGCCAACCTGTTCTATTGCTTCGTCGGCGCGCTGCTCGGCACGATCGTCGGCATCCTGCCGGGCCTGGGGCCGCTGACGACGATCGCGATCCTGCTGCCGATCACGTTCAAGATGGACGTGACCTCGGCGATCATCATGTTGTCGGGCATCTACTACGGCGTCGCTTATGGCGGCACCGTCACCTCGGTGCTGATGCGCATACCGGGTGAGGCCTCGTCGGTCGTCACCTGCCTGGACGGCTACGAGATGGCCCGCAAGGGCCGCGCCGGCGCGGCGCTGGCGATCGCCGCGTTCGGCTCGTTCATCGCCGGCACGGTCGGCGTCATCGGCATCACGTTCCTGTCGCCGCCGCTGGCGCGGCTGGTGCTGGCCTTCGGACCGGCCGAGTACGCGATGCTGATGCTGGCCGGGCTGGCGATGGTCACCTACATGGCCGGCGGATCGCTGCCGCGCGCGCTGCTGATGGCCGCGTTCGGCCTGCTGCTCGGCTGCATCGGCAGCGATCCGATGAACATGACGCCGCGGATGACGTTCGACGTCATGGCGCTCGGCGACGGCGTCAACCTGGTGCCGCTGGCGATCGGCCTGTTCGGCCTGTCGGAGGTGCTGTTCATGGCCCAGAAGCGGCCCGACGAGCTGAAGGTGATGGCGCCGCCGTCGGGGCTGCTCGGCTTCATGCCCTCGCGCGACGAGGCGCGCCGCTCGGTCGGGCCGGTGGCGCGCGGCACGGTGCTGGGCTTCCTGGTCGGGCTGCTGCCGGGCGGCGGCGCGGTCATCGCGTCGTTCCTGTCGTACGGGGTCGAGCGCAAGCTGTCGCGCCATCCGGAGACCTTCGGCAGCGGTGCCGTCGAAGGCCTGGCCGGCCCCGAATCGGCCAACAACGCCGGCACCACCGGCGCGTTCGTGCCGCTGCTGTGCATGGGCATCCCGGCCAATGCGATCACCGCGCTGCTGCTCGGCGCGTTCATGATCCACGGCGTCACGCCGGGGCCGACGATCCTCGAACGCCAGCCCGAGGTGTTCTGGGGCGTCGTGGCCAGCATGTACGTCGGCAACGTGATGCTGCTGGTGCTGAACCTGCCGCTGATCGGCCTGTTCGTGCGGATCCTGGACATCCCGCGCGCGTATCTGACGCCGGTGATCCTGATCGTGTGCCTGATCGGCGTGTACTCGTCGAACGGCAACGCGGCCGACGTGCCGATCGCCGTGCTGTTCGGTTTCATCGGCTACGTGCTGCGCCGGCACGGCTACGACCTGGGGATCGTGATCCTGGCCTTCGTGCTCGGACCGATCTTCGAGCGCTCGGTGCGGCAGGCGCTGGCGATCTCCGACGGCGACCCGCTGGTGTTCGTGCACAGTCCGCTGGCCGCCGGCTTCGCGATCGCGGCCGTGCTGATCCTGCTGGCCGGCCTGTGGCCGCGGCGGATCGCCGGACAGGCCTGAGAATCCGGGAACGAACCCACCTCGCCCGCTCGTCGCGCCAGGATGATCCCGCTCGGCCGCGTCCGATTCGTTCACGGATTCCGAGCCGACCCTGCGTGACCGGTGCGATCGGTGCGACCGGTGCGACCGGTGCGACCGGTGCAACCGGTGCAACCGGTGCGATCGATGCGATCGATGCGACCGGAGCGGTCGTCGCTTCGCCGCGCGGCGAGAAGCCGCCGAAACGCGGCCGACCGGCTCCGCGCACGAGCCATCGATCGGCCCGCCGCCCCCGCGAGCGCCGCGGCGCGGCTATCGTGAACGGGTGCTCGCGCCTAGCCGTCAGCCGGGGTCGCTGCCCGGCGTCGTCCGTTATCGTCCGATCCTCGACCGCCAATGCCGTCTGATCGGGCATCGGCTGCTCGTGCTCGAATCGGGCGCCGACGCCGATGTCGCGTTCGTGCGGGATCAGCTCGGCCTGCAGGCGGCCGATCTGATCGACACCGAACGGCTGCTGGGCAACGCCGCGGCCGAGGCCGGCGCGCCGCCCGTGCCGCCTTCGGGCCGCTACTGGCTGTCCGCCAGCGCGGCGCTGCTGGATGCGCTGTGCGCGGTGCCGCCGCAGGCCTCGTCGATCGTCTGGCTGGTGCCGATGCAGATCGCGGCGAGCGCGGCCGGCTACGCGATGTGCGAGCGGGCGATGCAGCGGGGCCATCACCTCGCCGTCCGCGGCCCGGCCGCCGAGCTGGCGTCGATCCGCGGCATCGAACGTTTCACCGCCCTGCACGTGCCCGCCGGCGACGAACTGGCGCTCGCTACGCTGTACGGCGTCAAGCGGTCCGGATGCCTGTTGCTGCGCGAGCCGGACGACGATTCGCCGGACGACGACCCGGCGTCCGGCGGTACGGTTCGCGCGCCGTCATCGCTGTTCGACGGGGTCGAGGGATTCGCGCCGATCCGGCCCGCGCGCGCCGAGCAGGCCGGCGCCGCGCCGACTTATGGTTTCGTGCTCAAGGCGCTGCAGATGCTGCATTCGGACGCCGACGCGGCCGAGATCGAGGCCGTGCTGCGGGTCGACCCGGTGCTGTCGTTCCGGCTGCTGCGCTACGCGAACGCCGCCGCTTACCGCGGCAGCCATTCGGTCGACAGCGTACGGTCGGCGATCCTGCGGGTCGGCTACCGGCAGTTCTCGCGATGGCTGGCGCTGGGCCTGGTCACATCGCAGGTCGATCGCGGCGGCGACCTCGCACAGATCGGCCGCGCCGTCGTGCGCGGGCTGACGATGGAAACGATCGCCAGGCGCGAGCCCGACGCGGCGGTGCGCGAATCGGCGTTCATGATCGGCCTGTTCTCGCTGATCGACGGCATCCTCGGTATGCCGCTGGCGGCGCTGGCCGAGGCGGCCGCGCTGCCCGAGCCCTTATGCCGGGCGCTGATCGCGCACGACGGCGACGGCTATCCGCTGCTGGCGCGCGCGATCGACACCGAATGGCGGCCGCCGGCGGGGCAGCTCGCGTCAGGCGGACCGGCGCCGGCCGTCGTCGATACCTTGCAGCCGATCGACCACGCGCTGATCCATGCGCTGATGACGGCCGGATCGCTGCTGTGATCCGGCCGGCGGCCGTCGCGCGTCAGTCGGCCGGCTGGAAGCCGCGCGCGTCGCTGACGCCGCCGTCGACGATGATCGTCGTCCCGACCACGTAGTCGCCGGCGCGCGAGGCCAGGTAGATCGCCGCGCCCGCCATGTCGTCGCCGACGCCGACCCGGCCGACCGGAATGCGCTTGGCGACGCGATCGGCGTTGTCGCGCGCATCGACGTTCATCTCGGACTGGAACGCGCCCGGCGCGATCGCCGACACGATGATGTTCTCGCGCGCCAGCCGCTGCGCCATCCGGCGGGTCAGGTGGATCAGGCCGGCCTTGCTGGCCGCGTACGAGTAGGTCTCGAGCGGATTGACCGAAACGCCGTCGATCGACGCGATGTTGATGACCTTGGCCGGTCGGTGCGTGGTCGCGTCCGACGCGCTGGCGCGCAGCAGATCGATCAGCGCGCGCGTCAGGAAGAACGGCGTCTTCATGTTCAGGTTGACGACCTTGTCCCAGCCGCTTTCCGGAAACTCGTCGAAGGGCGCGCCCCAGGCGGCGCCGGCGTTGTTGACCAGGATGTCGAGCCGGCTCTCGCGCTCGGCGATCCGGGCGGCGAGCGCCCGCGCGCCGTCGACGGTCGAAACGTCGGCCGGCAGCGAGATGCAGGTGCCCAGCTTGCTCATCTCGGCGGCGGCCTTGTCGCAGGCTTCGGCCTTGCGGGCGCTGATGTAGACCTTGACGCCGCGTTTGAGGAAGCCCTCGGCAATCATCCTGCCGATGCCGCGCGAGCCGCCGGTCACCAGCGCGACGCGGCCTTGCAGCGAAAACAGATCGTCACTCATCGAAAAGTCTCCTCGGGTTCGGGGTATACGGCAGCGCAATCTACCGCAATCGGGCAGTTGCGTGGCGCCCGGCGCGGCGAGCCGCGCCACGCCGTCTACCGCCAGCAACCGCCGTTGCGCCGTGTCCGCGGTGCGGCCGCGCGCGCCTCAGGCCGTGCCGAGCACCTTCACCAGCCAGTCGCTGATGTCGTCGACCTCTTCCGGACAGACCGAATGCGGCATCGGGTACGCGTGCCACTGGACTGCATAGCCGAGCGCCCGCAGCGCGTCGCGCGAGGCCTCGGCGCGCTCGATCGGGACCATCGGGTCCTGCGTGCCGTGCGCCATGAAGATCGGCACGTCGGCGTTGGCCGCGTGCCGCTCGGCGGCCGTCCGGTCGACCAGCGGCAGGTAGCCCGACAGGCACATCAGGCCGGCCAGCCGTTCGGCGTGGCGCAGGCCGGTCATCAGCGTCATCGCGCAGCCCTGCGAGAAGCCGGCCAGCACGATCTTGTGCGCCGGCACGCCGCGCGAACGCTCGCGGGCGATCAGCGCCTCGATCGACGCCTGCGACGCGCGCAGGCCCGCTTCGTCCTCGCCGGCGCGGCCGCCGAAGCCGAAGATGTCGTACCAGGCCGGCATCACGTAGCCGTTGTTGACGGTGACCGGGCGGCTCGGCGCGTTCGGGAACACGAAGCGCACGTCGCCGGCGGCCTCGCGCAGCGCCTTCAGGTCCAGTTCGGGGACGATCGGCACGAAGTCGTCGCCGCTGGCGCCCAGGCCGTGCAGCCAGACGACGCTGGCCGTCGGTTCGTTGCCGGTGGCCAGCTCGATCGTGGTCAGGTCGCCGTGGCGGGTGATGCGCGGAGCGGACAGGGCTGGTGTCATCGCAAGCCGGTGTCCGCTTATTGCAGCGTGCGCGGCGCTTCGTCGCCGTCGTCATCGTCGTCGCCGGCATCCTGCCCATAAGGGACGGCACCGCGCTTGACCTCGACCATGTCCAGGTCGCGCACCTGGCGGATCAGGTCGTCGAGCGCGCTCTTGGGCAGCGCGCCCGGCTGCTGGAAGACGATGACCTGCTCGCGGAACACCAGCAGCGTCGGGATCGAGCGGATACCGAAGTGGCCGGCCAGCGCCTGCTCTTCGTCGGTGTTGACCTTGACGAACTTGACGTCGGGGTTTTCGGTGGCGGCTTTTTCGAACACCGGCGCGAACCCGCGGCACGGGCCGCACCACGGTGCCCAGAAGTCGATGATGACGATGTCGTTGCCGGTGACGGTGGCGTCGAACTGGTCGGTGGTCAGGGCTTGCACGCTCATGGGTTACTTCCTTTGATGTCTGAAGCCGGGATCCGGCCGGGCCTCGGACCGGGGCCGAGGATGCGGCGGGTGTCTGAGTCGATCCGTCGGGCCGTGCAAGCAAACCCGACTGGCCGTTCCGCGGCATTGTTGCCAGAATGCGGGGAGTCTTCGCCCGCGCCGACGCGGCGATCCGTCCGACCGCAAACCGTCCGTTTCCATCATGCCGACACATCCCAATCCTTACAAGATCGGGTTGGACCGCAATCCGGCCAACTATACCCCGCTGTCTCCGCTGAGTTTTCTGGATTGGGCGGCCGACGTCTATCCGCAACAGCCCGCGGTGATCCATGGGCCGCTGCGCCGCACGTGGGCGCAGGTGCGCGAGCGTTCGCGGCGGCTGGCCAGCGTGCTGGCCGCGCGCGACATCGGCGACGGCGACACGGTGGCGGTGGTGCTGCCGAACACGCCGCCGATGATCGAGGCGCACTTCGGCGTGCCGCTGGCCGGTGCGGTGCTGAACACGCTGAACACGCGGATCGACCCGGGCACGATCGCGTTCATCCTGCATCACGGCGGCGCCAAGGTGCTGATCACCGATCGCGAGTTCTCGGCGGCGGTGGCGCCGGCGCTCGAACGCCTGCGCGAGCAGGGCGGCACGGTGCCGTTCATCGTCGACGTCGACGATCCGGTCTACGACGGTCCGGGCGAGCGGATCGGGCAGATCGAGTACGAGGACTGGCTGGCGCAGGGTGATCCGTCGTTCACCGGCAAGCTGCCCGACGACGAGTGGGACGCGATCGGGCTGAACTACACGTCGGGCACGACGGGCAACCCGAAGGGCGTCGTCGTCCACCACCGCGGCGCGTACCTGAACGCGGTCAACAACGTGCTGAGCTGGCATCTGCCGCGCCACCCGGTCTACCTGTGGACGCTGCCGATGTTCCATTGCAACGGCTGGTGCTTCCCGTGGACGCTGCCGGCGGTCGCCGGGGTCAACGTCTGCCTGCGCCGCGTCGAGGCCGCGGCGATCCTGTCGGCGATCCGCGAGCACGGCGTGACCCATTACTGCGGCGCGCCGATCGTCCATTCGATGCTGATCAACGCGCCGGACGAACTGAAGGCGGGCATCACGCATCGCGTCAAGGCGATGGTGGCCGGTGCCTCGCCGCCGGCGGCGATGATCGCCGGCATGCAGGCGCTCGGCTTCGAGCTGACGCACGTCTACGGACTGACCGAGGTCTACGGTCCGGCGGCCGCCTGCGCGCCGCAGCCCGACTGGGCCGATCGCGATCTGGCCGAGCAGGTCGAGCTGATGGGTCGCCAGGGCGTGCGCTACCAGTTGCAGCAGGGCCTGACGGTGCTCGATCCGCAGACGATGGAAGAAGTGCCGGCCGACGGCGCGACGCTGGGCGAGGTGATGTTCAAGGGGAACATCACGATGAAGGGCTACCTGAAGAACCCGGCGGCCACGGCCGAGGCCTTCGCCGGCGGCTGGTTCCATACCGGCGACCTGGGCGTGCGCTATCCGGACGGCTACGTGAAGCTGAAGGACCGCGCCAAGGACATCATCATCTCCGGCGGCGAGAACGTGTCGTCGATCGAGGTCGAGGACGTGCTGTACAAACATCCGGCCGTGATGGCCTGCGCGGTCGTCGCCAAGCCCGACCCGAAGTGGGGCGAGACGCCGCTGGCCTTCGTCGAGCTGAAGGACGGCGCGCGCGCGACGGCCGACGAGATCATCGCGTTCTGCCGCGAGCGGCTCGCGCACTTCAAGTGCCCGAAGGAGGTGCGCTTCGAGCCCGTGCCCAAGACCAGCACCGGCAAGATCCAGAAACACCTGCTGCGCCGGCAGGTGGGGTCGGCCGGGGCGATCTAACCGGTCAGCGCGGCGAGACCCGGCGAAATCCGTCTCGCCGATCGCGGTCGGGCCGCTTTGCCGTCGACCGAAGGCGGGGGCTGCTCTATCAAGCGGCGCGCCCCTGCTGCCGCCTTCTGTTCGTCGAGTCGAATCCGCTGCGTCGCGTCGAATCCGCTGACGTTGCGCGATTGCCGATGTTGGCGTCATAATTGATATCGATTATCATTCGCGACGAGTTCCTCCTTCGACTCGAAGAGCCGCGCGGGCATTCGCGCGGCGTGTTCCCATGTTCGCGGGTGCTTCCGGTGGGTGCTTCTGACTGCTCGCTCTCTCCGTTGGTGGAGACGCTCTACAGCGATCACCACGGCTGGCTGGAGGATTGGCTGCGGCGCAAGCTGGGCGATTCCTTCGTCGCCGCCGACCTGGCGCAGGATGCCTTCGTCAGCGTGATCGCGGCGGGCTCGGCCGGCCAGATCCGCGAGCCCCGGCCGTTCCTGGCGACGATCGCGCGCCGCCTGGTCGCGCACCATCATCGCCGCCGCGTGCTGGAGGAAGCCTACCTGCAGGTGCTGGCCGGGCTGCCCGAGGACATGGCGCCGTCGCCCGAATCGCAGTACCTGGCGCTGGAGGCGCTGAGGGAGATCGATCGGGCGCTCGACGGGCTGCCGCCCCTGGTGAGGGAGGCCTTCCTGCTGGCGCACTTCGAAGAACTCGGCTACGCCGACATCGCCGTCCGGCTGAAGGTCTCGACCAGCTCGGTCAAGCAGTACCTGACGCGCGCGCACCGGCATTGCCTGTTCGCGCTGTCGGCTTGAGGGCCGCGCACGTGCGCCGGATCGCGGACCGATAAGCGTGCCGATCCCCTCCGACGGCGGCTGCCTCGTGCCGATGGCCGGCGGCCAGGCGATCAGCGAGGCGGTTGCCGACCAGGCGTCGGAATGGCTGACCGTGATGATGTCCGGCGAGGTCAGCGACGAGGAGCGCGAGCGCTGGCTCCGATGGCGCGCCGCGCACCCCGACCACGAACGCGCCTGGCAGCACCTCGAGTCCGTCATCGGCAAGATGAAACGGATGTCGCCGCGCGCCGCGTACAACGCGCTGTCGCCGTATGCCGAAGGCTCGTCCGGGCCCGCCGGTCGCCGCAAGGCGCTGCGTGCGCTGCTGTGGGCGGGCGGCATCCTGGGAGGCAGCGGGCTGCTGGCCTCGCGCTCGCAGACCTGGCAGCAGATGGCCGCCGATTTCCGCACCGGCACCGGCGAACGGCAGAACCTCACGCTGGCTGACGGCTCGGCCATCACCCTCGATACCGCCACGGCGATCGACGTCCGCTTCGATAGCCGGCAGCGGCTGGTGCGCCTGGTGGCCGGCGAGGTGCTGATCGTCACCGCCCACGCCGCGTCGGCGGCGGTCGACAGCCGCCCGTTCGTCGTCGAGACCACCGACGGGCGCGTGCGCGCGCTGGGCACGCGCTTCACCGTGCGTCGCCGCGACGACGATACCCGGGTGGCGGTGCTGGAAAGCGCGGTCGAGATCACGCCGCGCAGCGGCGGCCGGGCGCGCGTGCTGCGGGCCGGCGAGCGCGTGTCGTTCAGCCGCGAAGCGATCGGTGAACCCGAGGCGGCCGGCGCTCACGAGGACGCCTGGACGCGCGGCCAGTTGCTGGCCGACGACATGCGCCTGCGCGATTTCGTCGCCGAGCTCGGCCGTTATCGGGCCGGCATCGTGCGCTGCGCGCCCGAGGTGGCCGAACTGCGGGTCTCGGGCGTCTTTCCGCTGCAGGACACCGATCGCATCCTGGCTTCGCTGCCGCGCGTGCTGCCGGTGCAGGTGAGCTCGCGCACCCGCTACTGGGTGACCGTGGAGGCCGCGCGGTAATGGCGGCCGCCGCGGGTCGCGAATTTTTTTTCACGAAACGACTGCCCGATTCGCGTTCTCGCGGCACCTACCCGATGGAGAGGCTTTTTCAACTTCGTCGAGTACATTCCATGCGATCAAGCGCGAACAGCACCGGGCTGCCCGGTTTCCGTCGACCCGTCCTTCGCCGCCACGCCATCGCCTATGCGGCATGGCTCGCCATCGGCGGTGCCGCCCTGGCGGCCGCGCTGCCGGATGCGGCGTTGGCCCAGACCGGTGTCGAGCCGGCGCGGGCCGCGCGCCAGAGCTACGACATTCCGGCCGGCGCGCTGGCGCCGGCGCTCAGCAGCCTAGCGAGCTCGGCGAACGTGCTGCTCACGTTCACGTCGGAGCAGACCGGCGGGAAGACCACGGCGGGCATCCGTGGCCAGTACACGGTGCAGGAGGCGCTGGCGGCGCTGCTGGCCGGCAGCGGCCTGCAGGCCGAGCCGCTGGGCAACGGCGGCTACGTGCTGCGCGCCGCGCCGGCCGAGGCTGCCGTGCCGGCGTCCCGGCCGGGCGCGGCGCCGAACGCCAGCGAATCCGTGCTGCCGCCGGTGCGGGTGACGGCTTCCGCCGCGCAGCGCCCCGGTGAGCTGCCGCCCGCTTATGCCGGCGGTCAGGTGGCCCGCGGCGCGCGACTCGGCCTGGCCGGCAACGCCGACGTGATGGACACGCCTTTTTCGGTGACCAGCTACACGGCGGAGGTCATCGAGAACCAGGGCGCGCGCACGGTGGCCGACGTGCTGCGCAACGATGCGTCGGTGCGTTTCGCGACGTCGGACGGCCATCCGTTCGAGAACTTCCGGATCCGCAACTTCGCCGTCAACCAGAACGAGATGACGATCGGCGGCATGTACGGGCTGGCGCCTTATGGCCATACGCCGGTCGAGATGTTCGAGCGCGTGGAGCTGCTGCGCGGGCCGAGCGCGCTGTTCTCGGGCATGGCGCCCGCCGGTGCGTTGGGCGGCACGATCAACCTGGTGCCCAAGCGCGCCGGCGAGCAGGCGCTGAACCGGGTGTCGCTGGACTACATCGGCAAGAGCCAGTTCGGCACGCGCTTCGACCTGAGCCGCCGCTTCGGGCCCGACGACTCCGTCGGCGCGCGCATCAACGGCTCGTTCGCCGACGGCGATACCGAACTGGACGGCCAGTCCAAGCAGCGCCAGTTCCTGTCCGCCGCGTTCGATTACCGCAACGGCGGTTTCAAGGGGTCGTTGGACGCCTACTACAGCAAGGAAAAGTTCAAGGGCGGCACGCCGGTCGGCGTCTTCTTCCGCAACCCCGCGCTGGGCGTGCTGAAGACGCCCGATGCCGGCCTGAATCAGTTCCCGGCCGCTTATGGCGAATCCGAGAACAAGGCGGCGATCCTGCGCGCCGAATACGCGTTCAATGATTCGGTGACCGCGTTCGCCAACGTCGGCGTGCGCCACGGCAAGGTCGGCGGCTTCTTCACGGGGTCGTGGGTCGTCGCGACCGGCGCCGACGGCACCGGCTCGCTGTCGATGTCCGGCCAGCGGATGTACGAGAAGAACGTCAATGCCGAGACCGGCCTGCGCCTGAACTTCAGGACCGGCGGCATCGGCCACGAGATGACGATCCAGGCCTCGCGCCTGAAGATGGACTACGGCTACGACGCGACCTCCAACAGCGGCATCACCAACCTGTACAACCCGGTATCGGTGGCGATGCCCGATCTGCCCGGCTCGGCGCTCAAGTGGTCCGACAAGACCTTCGACAGCCTGGCGCTGGTCGATACGCTGTCGCTGGCCGACGACAGCCTTCGGCTGACGTTCGGCCTGCGGCACCAGAGCTTCAAGGTCGAGCCGACGGCCGACGGCATCGCGACGGGCGGCGAGGTCGCCTACGACAAACACGTCATCACGCCCGCGCTGGGCGTGGTCTTCAAGCCCTGGGGGCCTCATCTGTCGCTATACGGCAGCTACGTGCAGGGTCTGAGCCAGGGCAACAGCATCTCCACGCAAGGCGGCTACGTGCGCAACCATACGTTCGCGCCGTACAAGACCGAGCAGAGCGAGGTCGGCGTCAAGTGGAACGCCGGAACGTTCACCAATACCTTCGCGCTGTTCCAGATCACGCAGCCGACGCTGCTGACCTTCACCAACGGCAGCGGTGGGCTCGACGCCAACGACGGCGGCGAGAAGCGCGTGCGCGGCCTCGAGTGGAACACCTTCGGCGAAGTCGCGCGCGGCCTGCGCGTGCTCGGCGGCGTGCTCTATGCGCAAGGCGTCCAGACCAAGACGCAGGGCGGCCTGCTCGACGGCTACGCCAGCGTCGGCTCGCCGAGGTGGCAGGCCAATCTGGGTGGAGAACTGGACGTGCCCGGGGTACCGGGCCTGACGCTGACGGGCCGCGTGGAGGCCAGTTCCAGCCAGTGGCTGACCAACGACCACTCGCTGAAGCTGCCCGGCTGGGGCGTGGTCGACCTGGGCGCGCGCTATGCTGCCAGGATGTACGGCAGGAACGCGGTACTGAGGTTGAACGTGACCAACGTGGCCGGGCGCGACTACTACTCGGGCATCTTCCGCGAAGGCGCGGCGATCGCCACGATCGGGGCGCCGCGCACGCTGTGGGCTTCGTTGACCGTCGATTTCTGATGTCTCGACCTTAAAAGGACGCGCCGATGCGGGTTTTCGCCGTTCTGCGTTGTTTCGGAGCCTTGCCGCATGCTCGCCGTGTCCGGTGAACGTCCATTGCCCGGCGACGCCGCGCGGCGTCGCAAACCTGCGCCGATCCGGCCGGACTGGCTGTCCAAGACGCTCGCCGGCCTGCTGCTCGGCCTGACGCTGGCGCTGGCCGCCAGCGCCCTGCTCGCGGCGCTGCTGGCGGGCCTGCCGATCTCCGAGCGCGGTCAGCTCGCGATGTGGATCGTGCCGCCGATCTGGCTGGGCGTGTCGTCGGGCGTGTATTTCTTCGCCAGCGGTCGGCGGGCCTGGCTCTGGCTGGGCGGCGCGAACCTGCTGGCCTACGGACTGTTGCTGGCCGTGCGGCTCGCAACGCAGGCGGGTATCGGATGAGAGCCGACTTCGTTCGCGTCTACAAATCCGTCCACACCTGGACGGGCATCATCAGCGGCATGGCGCTGTTCATCGCGTTCTATGCGGGCGCGCTGACCGTGTTCAAGGAGCCGATCCGCCGCTGGTCGACGCCGCCTTCGGCCGTCATGCAGGCGGTGCCGCCGGATGTCGTGCAACCGCTGATCGTGCAGACGCTGGCGACGACGCCGGCCGCCGCGCGCGGCTTCACGCTGCGGCTGGACGGGGACAAGGCCATCCCGCGCCTCGAATGGCAGGTGCGCGATCCGAAGGCCGGCGATCACGACGAGAGCGCCGCGCGCCACTATGCGGCCACGATGGGCGCCGACGGCCGCGTACGAGTGGTCGAGGAATCGCCGTCGCGGCTGGTGGAATTCATCGACATCCTGCACCGCGTCGTCGGCCTGCCGACGGATTCGGACCCGAACCGCTGGATCATGGGCGTCATCGCCGCGCTCTACACGGTGGCGCTGGTATCGGGCGTCGTGGTGCTGTTGCCGTCGCTGGTCAAGGACTTCTTCGCGCTGCGCATCGGCCGGAATCTGAAGCGCATGTGGCTGGACGCGCACAACGTGGTCGGCATCGTCAGCCTGCCGTTCCACATCGTCATGGCGCTGACGGCCGTGGTCTTCGCTTATCACGATCAGATCTACGCGTTGCAGGACAAGGTGGTCCACCAAAGCCAGTGGAGCCAGGCATTCCAGCGGCCCCAGGGCAAGCCGGGCGAAGCGCCGGCGCCGCGCGATCCGGCGGCCATGCTCCCGCCGGATCGGCTGCTGCAGATCGTCAAGGCCGCCGCACCGGGGCTCGAGCCCAGCGGGATCCAGTACCAGCAGGTGACCGGCCCGCGCGCCGTGGCGCGCGTCTGGGGGAAGGATCCGACGGTCGTTTCGCCGCGTGCGATGGGCGGTTTCGCCGCGATCGATCCTTATGACGGCAGGTTGCTCGCCACCGATTTCCTGCCGGGCCGGCAGAACGTGCCGAACCTGTTCATCAGCAGCTTCTTCGCGCTGCACATGGCGTCGTTCGGCGGCGCGGTCGTGCCGTGGCTGTATTTCCTGCTCGGGCTCGCGGGCGCCTGGCTGTTCTATAGCGGCAACCTGCTGTGGGTCGAAACGCGCCGCAAGGCCCTGCGCAAGAGCGAGCAGTCGGCCGGGCCGCCGGTACAGCGCCTCGACACCCGGCTGATGGCCGCCGCTACCGTCGGCGTGTGCCTCGGTTGCGCGGCAGGCATCTCGCTGACGATCGCGGCGGCCAAGTGGCTGCCCGGCCGCGTGGAGAGTCTCGCCGCCTGGCACATGGGCATCTACTACGCGGTCTTCTTCGGCAGCGTCGGCTGGGCCTTCCTGCGCGGCGCCGCGCGTGCCGTCGTGCCGCTGCTGTGGCTGGTCGTCGCCTGCACGGCCGCCATCCCGTTGTCGACGCTGCTGGCTGTGCCGTTCCCCGGATTGGGGCCGTGGGCCGACGGCGAGGCCGCGGCGCTCGGCGTCGATGCGACCGCCGTGATCGGTGCGCTGTGCTTCGCCTGGATGGCCAGGGCGACGGCCCGGCGGGTCAGGCAGGGGCCGGCCGACAGCGTGTGGTCGGCGAGGCCGGCCGAACCGTCGCCGGGAGTGCCGGTGGTGCAGCGGCAGTCTTAGCAGACTGAAGGGCTACGGTAAGGGCACGTGCGGGGCGGCAAGCGCGATGGCCTCGCATGATCTCGCCCTGAAGGGCGAGGCTTGCGCTCTGGCTCGTGGTCAGATGAGTTCTTCGAGCGGCATCTCCAGTGGCGACATCACCCGCGCGCGTTCCCCGATCGGCCAGCCTTCGCGCACCGGCGCGACCACCCATGCCTCGGATACGTTCGTGTCGGCGCAGGCCTGCCAGAAGCCTTTGGTGACGGTCGGCGCCGACGACAGCTTCGCCTCGATGCCGATGCGCCGGGCGCCGATCTCCACCAGGAGGTCGAGCTCGGCGCCCGCCGCGGTCCGGTAGAAGCTCACCGGCACATCGGCGGGCAGCCGTGCGCACACCTGCTCCACGACGAAGCCTTCCCACGACGCACCTGCCGCCGGGTGGCCCGATAGATCGTCGGCGTTGCGGATGCCGAGCAGCGCGTGCAGCAGGCCGGTGTCACGAAGATGGATCTTTGGTGATTTCACGAGCCGCTTGCCGAGGTTCGCATGCCAGGGCTCGAGCCTGCGCACGACCAGCGCATCGACCAGGTGATCGAGCCACCGGCCCACCGTGGGTGCCGACACGCCGAGCGAGCGTGACAGCGCGGACGCATTCAACAGTTGTCCGTGCAGGTGTGCGAGCATCCGCCAGAACCGGCCCATGCTCTGCGGATCGATGCCGATCCCGAGCGCAGGCAGATCGACGTTGAGGAAATGCCGCACGAAGTCCTGCCGCCATTGCCAGGAGTCGGCTTCGAGTGATGCGGTGTAGCTGCCCGGAAAACCGCCGCGGACCCACAGCCGCTCGATGTCCTCGAACCGTTCGGACACCTCGGGCAGCAGCAGCGGCGCCATGTCGACCACTTCGAGGCGCCCGGCCAGCGTCTGCGATTGGCGTAACAGCCGGAACGATGCGGAGCCCAGCAGCAGGAAGCGACCCGGTCGTCGGTCAGTGTCGATCTCGGCCCGTAGTTCGGAGAACAGGCCGGGCGCGTTCTGAACTTCGTCGAGCACGACGAGCCGGTCGCGGCGTGCCGAGAGGAAGCGTGCCGGGTCGGTCAGCTTCGCCAGATCGGCGGCCGTCTCCAGGTCCAGGTAGGTCGAATCGGGCCGCCTCGCCGCCGCGGCGCGCGCGAGCGTGGTCTTGCCGACCTGGCGTGGACCCAGGATCGCGACAGCGGGGCTGCGGGCCAGCGCTCGCTCGACGCGGGCAAATGCGAGACGTTCATACATCCTTGCATTTTGAATATGGGATGTTCAAAATGCAAGGAAGAATAGATCTGCTGGAGCCGGACGATTCTGCCGTCTCCGCAGCGGTTCCGCGGTCTATCGGCGCTTGCCGATCCGCTTCTCGAACCAGTCGTCCAGCATCGGTTTTTCGTAGCGCAGGCGATCGGTGCTCGGGTAGCGGTTGATCGAAGCCAGGTAGTTCATGTCGGAGAGCTGCTCGGTCGCACTGGCGACGACCCGTCCGTCGTGGCTCAGCGTATAGCGCAGCTTGATCCGGGGCCAACTGATGTCGCGCACGATGCGCACGTCGGCGCCGCCACGGAAGCGGAACGGCTCGAAATCGCCGGCCAGGTCGATGTCCAGCACGTCGATCTTCAGCGAATCGCCGGGCGCCAGGTAACGCTCGGCCAGCGACCTCAGGTGCTGCTCGATGTCGCGCTGCACTTCCGCGCGCTCCTGCTCGCCCGGAAGCGGACGCGAGTAGCCCGCATCCGTGTACTTCTCAGGGTCGACGAAGGTGATGGAGACGTCGGCGGCCGCTGCTGCTGCCGCGGAGCCGCTTGCCGTCAGCACGGCGGCGACGATGAAGCGGGCGATGAGAATGGCAGGGGGTGTGTTCATGATGCGTTCTCCTGCATCATGCGGGCATGCATTCGGTCAGGGCATGCGACCGGCGGCACGCATGGGGCGATGCCGCCCATGATACTCATCCGACATACTCATCCGACGAATGAGGAGACGAACACCATGGTTTGGCACGGCAATCGGCGTTCCGGCGTGATCTCGTCGGTCCTGTCCCTGGCGACACTGGCCGTCGCGCTGAACGGCTGCGGCGACGGCGACGGTTCCGGTCCGACGGTGCGCCAGACCCGCTACGGCGCGGTGCGCGGCACTGACGACTCGGCGCAGTCCGGCACATGGTCGTGGAAGGGCATCCCGTTCGCCAGGCCGCCGGTCGGCGCGCTACGCTGGAAGGCGCCGGTCGATCCCGATGCCTGGAGCGGCACGCGCGACGCGACCCGGTTCGCCGACGCCTGCGTGCAGTACGGCCGGATCTACGGCCCCGGCGCCCACAACGTCTACGACGCGACCATCGGCACCACGCTGAACCAGGCCGTCGGCAGCGAGGATTGCCTGTACCTGAACATCTGGCGACCCAGCAGCGGCGACACCGGCCTGCCGGTCATCGTGTTCATCCACGGCGGCAGCAACGTCTCGGGCTACACGGCCGACCCGGTCTACGACGGCGCGGCGCTGGCCAAGGCGGCCAACGCGGTGGTCGTCACCGCCAACTACCGGCTCGGCATCTTCGGCTGGCTGAGCCTGCCGCAGCTCAAGGACGGCGTGAGCGCGGCCGAGGACTCGGGCAACTTCGCGACGCTGGACAACATCAAGGCGCTGCAGTTCGTCAACGCGAACATCTCGGCCTTCGGCGGCGATCCGGGCAACGTCACGGTAATGGGCCAGTCGGCCGGCGCGATCAACGTCTACGCGCTGCTGACCTCGCCGCTGATGACGGCCGCCAGTCCCAAGCTGATGCACAAGGCGATGCCGATGAGCGGCGGCATCTCGCTGGCCAGCAACCTGCCGGCCGGCAGCATCCCGACGCTGAGCCCGGCCTCGGCCGCGCTGGCGCAGGGCAACGCGCTGCTGAACGCATTGCTGATCGCCGACGGCCATGCGACCGATGACGCTTCGGCGCAGGCCTACGTCGCGACGCAAAGCGCGGCGCAGATCGCCGCTTACCTGCGCGCGAAGGATCCGGCCACGCTGCTGGCGACGTTGTTGACCCGGCTCGCGCCGCTCGGCCTGGCCGGCTCGGGGCCGATCCCCGACGGCACCGTGCTGCCGGTGGACCCGATCGCCGCGATCAAGGCCGGCAACTACCTGAAGGTGCCGGTGCTGGCGAGCAATACGCGCGACGAGGCGAAGCTGTTTCCGTCCTTCCTCGCGCTCTCGCCGCTGCTGGGCGGCGTCAGCGGCCGGCTGGTCAGCGACGCGACGCTGTTCGCCACGCAGTTCGACTACGATCCGGACGCGCCGCCCACGGTCACGATCGAGCAGTGGATCCCCTCGGTCTACCTGCCGGTGACGACGCCGGTGACCGGCTTCAACGCCAGGACCGACCTGCTGAACGCGATCTTCTTCGGCACGAGCCGCGACGACGTGATGACGGCGCTGAAGTCGCGGCAGGCCGATGTCTGGTATTACCGCTTCGACTGGGACGAGGAGCCCGCGCCGTGGAACGACATCTACGGCGCGGCGCACGCGTTCGACCTGCCGTTCGTGTTCGGCACCTTCGGCCCGTCGCTGTTCTCGAACGTGGCCAACAGCACGGCCAACCGGCCCGGACGGCTGGCGCTGTCGAACGCGATGATGCAGAGCGTCGCCGCGTTCGCGCGCCGCGGCGATCCGAACAACACGTCGTTGGGCGTCGCGTGGCCGGCCTGGCCGAGCCAACTGCTGTTCGATGCCAGCGCGACGGCCGCGAGCATTTCGGTGCGCTGAGATGGCGCGCGGCCGGCGCCGCTTGCAGAGGCCGCCGGCCGCGCCCATCCGCTATCGCGGCGGATCCAGGGCCTGTCAGTCGAGTGTGGCGGCGATTCGCCGGATTTCTTCAGCGCTGCGTTCGCCGGCCAGCGGCGTTCCCGGCATCAGATGCCGGCCCATCGCGAGCCCGCCTATCAGCACCGGCTCGAAGCCGATGTCGCGGACCAGGCGCGAGGCCAGCGCGATCGCCTGGGCATCGTCGCCGGCGATCGGCATGCCGATGCGTCCCGGCTGTTCATGCGCCGCGCCCATCCGCGCGGAGCCGATCGCATTGAAGGCGCGGACGATGCGCGCGCCGGGCAGCAATTGCGCCGATGCGAGACCCGCGCCCCGATCACGTGCCCAGGTCGCGATCTCGCCATCGCGCTCGGCGAACGGGTTGCAGGTATCGATGACGATCTTGCCTGCCAGCAGGTCGGCGAGATCCTTGCCGAGATCGGGTAGCGCGCGGTAAGGCACCGAGACCAGCAGCACCTGTCCGAAGGCCGCTGCCTGACGCGGCGTGCCGGCTCGCGCGTTGGATCCGATCCGGGCCGCCAGCGACCGGTCGTGCTCGATGTCGCGCGACGAGAACATCACCTCGTGCCCGGCCTCGGCCCAGACGCTCCCCAGGGTCCCGCCGACCTTACCCGAGCCGATGATGCCGATCTTCAGTTTCGCATCGGCTTCTGCCGCTCTCGCCGCGCTGGCCGTCAGCGGCTTGCCGCCGATCGCGGCGACCGCTGCTGCTGCGGCGCCGATGGTCTTCAGCCCCCTGCGCCGATCCCATTGGCTGATGCCGTCGATTTTCCTCATCACGCGCCTCCTTGAACCCGGTTGCGACGGCCGGGCTCGTTCCTCAGCCGAGCTCCTCGAGCAGCTCTCGGAGCGTGACAGCGGAAACTCCCGGTGCCAGCGCACGTCCGGCCCCGTCGCGCGGGCCGCCTTCATGCACGATGAACGAGACCGTATCGTAGCTCCAGATACGTCTGGATATAGAAACTCGCCTGCTTGGCGGAATGCGTGGACGAACGTGGGCCTTTATGCTGCCGTGGCGCAGAAGATCCCCCTGACCGGCGCTGTCGCGGTGGAAACATAGGGCGCGTCCCAGCGTACCGCCGTCCGGCTCTCTGGGGCGGGTCGTGCGAATGCGCGCCGTCCTCGAAACGCGCGCTGGCCGCATGAGTGCGAGAATGGACGAATGCCAAATCCGACAACGATCCTGTCAATTCAGTCCGCCGTCGCCTATGGGCACGTCGGCAACTCCGCCGCAGTATTCCCCTTGCAGCGCATTGGCGTAGAGGTCTTTCCGGTCTACACGGTGAACTTTTCGAATCACACCGGGTACGGTGCGTGGCGCGGGCCGCTGATTCCGCCGACTGACGTCGCCGAGGTCATCGTCGGCATCGAAGAGCGCGGTGCATTCGGGTCGATTGACGCGGTGCTTTCGGGATACCAGGGCTCGGCGGGGATTGCCGATGTCATCATCGACGCCGTCGCACGCGTGAAGGGAGCGAACCCGAACGCCGTGTACTCGTGCGACCCAGTAATGGGCAATGCCAAGAGCGGATGCTTCGTCGCCCCCGAGATCCCCGTGCTGCTGCGCGAGAAGGTCGTGCCCGCGGCAGACATCATTACGCCCAACCAGTTCGAGCTCGGCTACCTCACCGGTACCGAACCAGCAACGCTTGACGAGACGCTCGCGTCGGTTGATCTTGCACGCGCGATGGGCCCGCGAGTCGTGCTTGTGACGAGTGTGCTTCGCCCGGATGCGCCGGAAGACACCATCGAGATGCTCGCGGTCGATGAGACCGGCGGTTGGATCGTGCAGACACCGCGCTTGCCGATCAAAGCGAACGGTTCGGGTGATGTGACTGCCGCGCTGTTCACTGCGCACTATGTCGAGACAGGCAGCGCCGAGATCGCACTCGCTCGTACGGTTTCGAGCGTGTTCGAGCTGTTGAACCTGACCTACGAGTCAGGTGAGCGCGAGCTGCAGCTCGTGCAGGCGCAGGCGTTCTACGCGAATCCCCCCCTGCAGTTCACCCCCGACCAGGTGCGGTAGGCCAAGCGTCTGGAGCCTCTGTGCCGCTACCTCACCCGCCCGGCGCGCCCGCGTGGCATCACACTGTCTTGTGCCGGCTTCGCGTGCTACCGTGTCCGCGCGTCCTGTCCGACGAGCCGCGGATCGCGCTGCCATGGCCTGGCGCCGCGTATGCGGCCACAGGAAACTGACGTCGGACGGATTCGTCGATCGACAACACCAATACCTGTGTGAGAAATCCAGCCATGCCAGCAACAGTCCTGAGCCGCATTGCCTCGATGTGCGCCGTGATTCTGGCCGTCTCGGCCTGCGCGATGCCGCGGGAGCAGACGTCTGCCGTCACCCCGGCGGCGACTGCCGCTGCCACTTCGCCGGTCGCTGCCCCGGCCGTGCCGGCCGCAGCGCCGCCAACCAGTCCCGCGACTGCCGCCATTAGCCCGACTCGCGATCGCAAGGCCAACGTAGTGGTGCTCGCAACCGGCGGCACGATCGCCGGTGCCGGAGCCAGCGCCGCCAACAGCGCCACCTACCAGGCAGCCAAGGTCCCGGTGGACAAGTTGATCGCTGGCATTCCGGAACTGGCCGACGTGGCGAACGTGCGGGGCGAGCAAGTGTTTCAGATCGCCTCCGAGAGCTTCACGAACCAGCAACTGCTGATCCTCGGCAAGCGCGTCGCGCAACTGGCCCGCGATCCGTCGGTCGACGGCATCGTGATCACCCATGGCACCGATACGCTCGAGGAGACGTCGTTCTTCCTCGGCCTGACGGTCCACACCGACAAGCCGATCGTCCTGGTCGGATCGATGCGCCCGGGCACCGCGCTGTCGGCCGACGGCGCGTTGAACCTCTACGATGCCATCGCGCTCGCCGCCGATCCGGGTGCTCGCGGCAAAGGGTCACTGGTGATGATGAACGATGACATCCTCAGCGGCCGTGACGCCAGCAAGCGGATCAACATCAAGACCAGCGCCTTCGGCAGCCAGTGGGGGCCGCTCGGCATGATGGTCGAGGGGCGTTCGTGGTGGTTCCGCGCGCCGGTCAAGCGCCATACGATGCAGAGCGAGTTCGACATCGAGCGGATCGACCAGTTGCCGACCGTGATGATCATCTATGGCTCGGGAGACATGGGGACCGCATTGGTCGAGGCAGCAGGCAAGGCTGGTGCGAAGGCAGTGATCCATGCCGGCACCGGCAACGGCTCGGTGCCGAACTACGGTGTCGCGGGCCTGCGCAGCTTGCGCAGCCAGGGCATCCAGATCATCCGCGCCTCGCGCGTGCCGGACGGATTCGTGCTGCGCAACGCCGAACAACCGGACGACAAGTACGACTGGATCGTTGCCCATGACCTGAATCCGCAGAAGGCCAAGATCCTCGCCGCGCTGGCGCTGACGCGAACCAGCGATCCGCGCGAGATCCAGCGGATGTTCTGGGAGTACTGAACGCCAGGCCGTTCAAGGTCTGTGCCCGGCGTCGCCGCAGCCGTCCAGGGCCTCGACACCCTACACCGGTACCGGGGGCGAGAAGAGCCTGAGGAGCCCCCTGAATTTCGTCTTCCAGCAGTTGCGGCATCTGGCGCACCGAGGGGCCGCACTTGGCGTAGAAGGCCAGACGCTCGGCCTCGTCGTCGATCTGGATCTCCTCGGAATCGAGCGAGCGGGACTTGATTCTGGGCAACGACGACAACCCATAAGGCATAAGCCCGGCCGGCCTTGCAGGCTCAACTTCGGCGAACTTCTGATTCACGACACTAGCGGGGGCCGGTGAGCAGGACGGCTGGAAATGCCCGGGAGGCCTTTTCGATCTGCGGCGACAGCAGTCGCTGGATGCATGGCATTTGAGGATTCTGAAGCTACACCTCAGAATTCTCAAAAAAACTTCGAACCGCCAGAACGAGATCATCATGCGAGCCGATGCGATGCGGCTTCATCGAGTCCATCGCGCGCAGCCGGCGCAGCCCCGGCGACGGCGGTCAGGTCGATACGGCGATCATGATGCGCTGATCGGTGCCGGCTGCGCCGCAGTGGTGCCGGATGCGCAGCGGCGGTGCATGGCCTTAGGGCGGGGTGTCATCGAGTCCGGCCGTTTCCGATCGATCGTCGCCGACCTCGGTTCGGCCGCCCTCTTGTCGCTGCCATGGGCTGGGCGTACAGTTCTTGCTCTCCGTCAAAGAACGGCCTTTCCGGTCGTGTTGACGGCAGGAGGAGGGTGGCTCGACAGGGTGATCCGGAGGCGGCAATGGCAAGCAGGTCGAGAGCCGGAGTCGATCACGGTGAGCGCGGTCGGGAATTCCGATCTGGCAGCGGCGCACCCGGCCCTGCCGAAGCTCAAGCGACGACTGACCCATGGATACGACCGCTCCCGTGACTCCGGCGCCCCGCAAGGGCATACCGCCTGCTGCCAAGGTCCTGATCGCGATGGTGCTCGGCATCGCCGTGGGCTATGCGATCTTCATCGGCTACCCGGACAAGGCGACCGCAACCCGCATCGCCGGATATATCTCGATCTTCTCCGACGTCTTCCTGCGCCTGATCAAGATGCTGATCGGGCCGCTGGTGTTCTCGACCCTGGTCATCGGCATCGCCCACATGGGCGATGCGAAGAGCGTGGGGCGCATCTTCGCGAAGTCGCTCGGCTGGTTCCTCGTGGCGTCGGTGGCCTCGCTGACGCTGGGCTTGATACTGGCCAATCTGCTGCAGCCCGGCCACAACCTGGGCCTGCCGCTGCCCGACATCGGTGCGGCGACGAACCTGAAGACCTCGTCGTTCACGCTGAAGGACTTCGTGACCCACCTGGTACCCAAGTCCTTCGCCGAAGCCATGGCCGACAACGAGATCCTGCAGATCGTGGTGTTCTCGATGTTCTTCGGCGTCGCGCTGGCCGCGCTCGGCGACACCGGGAAGACGCTGACCAAGGTGATCGAGGAACTGTCGCATGCGATGCTCAAGATCACCGGCTACGTGATGACGCTGGCCCCGGTGGCCGTCTTCGCCGCGATGGCCGCGACGGTGGCCGTCAACGGCCTGGAGATCCTCGCTAAGTTCGCCGTTTTCATGGGCGATTTCTACATCGGCCTTTTCCTGCTCTGGTCGCTGCTGGTGCTGGCCGGCCTCGTCTTCCTGGGGCCGCGGGTCTTCAAGCTGATCAGGCTGATCCGCGAGCCGTTCATGGTGTCCTTCGCCACCGCCAGCTCCGAGGCTGCGTATCCGAAGATCCTCAATGCGCTCGACCGCTTCGGCGTGCGGCGCCGGATCTCCAGCTTCGTGCTGCCGATGGGCTACTCGTTCAACCTCGACGGCTCGATGATGTACTGCACGTTCGCGACGCTGTTCATCGCCCAGGCTTATGGCATCGAGCTGTCGATGGGTACGCAGATCACGATGATGGCGATCCTGATGCTGACTTCCAAGGGCATGGCCGGCGTGCCGCGCGCTTCGCTGGTGGTGATCGCCGCGACGCTGAACCAGTTCAACATTCCCGAAGCGGGGCTGCTGCTGATCCTCGGTATCGACACCTTCCTCGACATGGGACGCTCGGCGACCAACGCGGTCGGCAATTCGGTCGCGGCGGCCGTGGTGGCGAAGTGGGAAGGGCAACTGATGACCGAGGACGAGGCCGAGGAGTTCGGGCGCCAACTCGATGCCGAACTGGCCCGGCCGCTGCCGCCGATGCAGCCGGCCACGGCCTGATCGCCTGTCAGCCTTAGAGCCGCGAGTGAGACTGCCGTGAGATGTTCGCCGTCCAGGGCCCGGGCCCTGATGTGGGTCGCTGCCTTATCTGCCTTATGTCTGGTGCCGCTGCAGGCCTGGGCCCAGTTCGAGTCGTCGACGAACGACTCGCCGGCCGCGCGTGATGCCGCCGCACCGCTGGTCGGCCAGTTGAACGGCACGCTGGCGCGGATCCATGCCCGCGGCAGCGTCGCCATCGGCTACCGCTCGGCATCGATACCGTTCTCCTACCTGAGCCCGCGCGGCGAGCCGATCGGCTATTCGATCGACATCTGCCGAGCCATCGTCGACCGGATCAGCACCCAGCTCGACAAGGAGTTGAAGATCGAGTGGGTCCCGGTGACCTCGGACAGCCGGCTGGGCGCGATCGAGAGCGGGCAGGTCGACCTGGAGTGCGGCTCGACGACGGCCAATGCCGAGCGGATGAAGCGGGTCGCCTTCTCGCCGACGATCTTCGTCGCCGGCACGCGGCTCCTGGTCGGTGCCGGTTCGGGCATACGCGGCTACCGCGACCTGGGCGGGCGTACCGTCGTCGTGACGCGCGGCACGACCAACGAGGCGGCCGTCCGCGACGCGCTGAAGAAGGCCTCGATCGATGCGACGATCGTGATCGCGCCCGATCACGAGGAGTCCTATCAGTTGCTCGCCAGCGGCAAGGCCGACGCGATGGCGACCGACGACGTGCTGCTGTACGGCCTGCTGGCCCTGCACGACAGCCGTGACCGCTACCGGATCGTCGGCGACCTGTTGTCCTACGATCCGTACGGCATCGGCTATCCGGCGCGCGATCCCGACATGAAGGCGATCGTCGGTGACGCGGTCCAGGCGCTGGCCGCGTCGCGGGAGCTCGAGTGGCTCTACGGCAAGTGGTTCCTGCGCCAGTTGCCCAGCGGCCAGCGCCTGAACATGCCGATGAGTCCGCAACTGGCCGAGATGTTCCGCTTGATGGGCGGCGAGATCCGCTGAAGCGGATCCCGCGCAAGCTGTCAGGACGCGAGGATCTCGTCCGTCGATAAGGCCGTCGTGTCGTAAATCGCGATCGGCGGCGCGGATGCGGCGAGCTTGCGCCCGGCGCGCATGATCTCGGCGGTGACCGGCAGCAGGAAATGCGCCTTCAGGGATGCCCTGTCCGCCCAGCGCTCGACGAAGACGAGCTTCAGCGGATCTTCACAACAGACCTGTACCGAGTGGTACAGGCATCCCGGTTCGCCGCGCGATCGATGGACGTGTTCGAGGCTCAGGCGTTTCAGTTCTTCGAACGTCTCGGGACGCGCCGTCATTTCTCCGATTACAACGATCATGTTCTCCTCCGGTGGCGCTCGGGTATGCGCCGGTTTCCGATTACGATGGTAATGGACTGCGGACCGGCCGTCCGCCCTTAGCGGGAGCCTTCCCCTCCCAACAGCGATTCCAGCAACGCATGGCGCGAAGAGGCGAAGGGATTGACGACCGTTACGCCTCCCCATGTGAAGCCGTCTTGCAGGTCTTCGGACAGCAGCAATCGACAACCGGCGCGCGAGGAAACAGAAAGGATCACCGCGTCCCGGATGCCGAAGCCGTGGTCGGTCGCGAGGTCCGCTGCGGCCAGCATCGCTTCGGGCGTCGTTTCGACGGCCGGGAACGCATCGCGCCATCCCAGAAGGGCGTCGCGGGCATCGGCACGCGATCTCCCGGCTTTGCGCACTAGAACGTTGAACAGTTCGCCAAGCGCCTGAACGGGAATGACGGCGGCTTCCTGTGGCAGATGGCGCAGCATTTCGACGGCGATGTCGCGCTTTTCGGTGTCGTTGACGCCTTCCGCATAGACGAGGATGTTGGTGTCGAACGCGACCTTCACTGCTCGTCCTCGTAAAGTTCGTCGCGCGTCCAGCGCCCGGCACTGACGAAAGCCTGGCGCTCGAGACGTGCCAGAAGCGATGCTCTTGCACCGGACACGATACTTTCGAGTTTGTCGGCGGGAACGATGCGCGCAACGGGCCGTCCATGGCTCGTCACCACATAGCTGCGTCCCTCGCGCACGCTGCGAAGGATGAGTGAGAATTTGCGATTGGCTTCCGCTGCCGATACGGCTTCTTCCATGATGGCATTCGATAGGTAGTTATATTACCTACAATAAAGGAAGATGAAGTACGCTGCAAGCCTCTCTGGCCTATCTGCTTCCAGTTCTGGCCAGCAGGGCCGCCAAGACGCGATACGGGCTCAACGGCGCATGCGCCGCGGCAGCGTCGCCATCACCGGACGAAGATACGCGAGCAACGCCGGAGGATTCTCGGTCATCGGGAAGTGACCGAGTTCCGGCATCTCGGTGACGGTCGCGCCCTTGATCCAGCCGCGCAGCGCATGGGCGTCGCTGACCGTCGCCGAGAAGTCATAGTGTCCGATCAGGAAATCGACCGGAATCTTCTCGCCGTCGATCCGCTTGGCGATGGCCTCGCCATCGAATTCGTCGGAATAGAAAACGAGATCGCCGTCGTAGACGCCGGGCGCGCCCTGCGCATAGATATGCGCGGCCCGCCGGCGATCTTCGGCCGGGCTGCTCGGGCTCATCAGGCCGCGCACATAAGCGGCCGAATGCCATCCGCCGTTGACCTGCGCATGGGTAAGAAACGGGTTGCGCCTTCCTCTCGGCCGCAGCGGCGCCTCCAGCGCGATGACCGCCCTGACCAGATCCGGACGTTCGGCGGCAAGCGCCAGCGCGATGCCCGCGCCCATCGAGCAGCCGATCACGACGACCGGTCCGCCGACCACCTGTTCGATGAAACTCGTGCACCAGTCGAGATAAGTGGCCTGGTCGAGCCGGTAGACGCCGCCGTCCCAACCGAAGGGCGGCATCGAGCGGCCGTGCGAAGGCATGTCGAAACCGATGATGCGCCAGTCGCGCCCGAGAACGGGATCGCAGATGACGCCGTGGAACTGGCGCGTATCGGCGCCCGCCGTGTGCAGGCACAGCACGGCCATGCCGGCGCCGGCGCTTTCGCTGTAGACGTCGCAGACCTGGCCGTTCGCCGCGCGCACGCGGTGATAGCGGCCGCACAGCCGATGCAGATCGACGGCGGACGCGCCGCCGTGGTCGCCGCTCAGGTGCGCGAAGATCGCTTCGAGACAGGCCCGCGCCTGCGCGATGGCGAGCGGATCGCCGGAGACCGTGAAGCGCGGATTGCGCAGTTGAATCGATGAGAACGAGTGATAGGTCGGCGGCGGCATCGGCTGCAGCGCGATCTCCCACTCGGCGTCGGCCGCGATCAGCGAGATGTCCGCCGCTCGAACGTCCGCCGCTCGAACGTCAACCCGGCCCGTGGATTCGACGGCGACGCGGCCCTGCGCGCAGACGACGTCGATCGCATGCATGCCGTTGCCGAAGCGTACGATAAGTTCCAGCCCCCGGGCGAGGGACTGCACCTCCGGCGCGGCGACGGCGGCTGCCAGCCGCTCACCCAGGGCTTCGATGATCTCGCTCATGACGGCGGACAGGGCAGTGCACGGGGCAACGGATGAGGCAACCGACGGGGCAACGGACGGCGCAACGGACAGGGCAACCGACGGCGCAACCGACGGTGCGGCGGATAGAGCGGCGGACAGGGAGACCGATCATCGTCCGGCGCTCAGATAGCGGCCGATCTCGGTGTGATCGGCCGATGCGCCGAGCGCCTTCAACGCGCCGTCCCACAGCGACGCGATCTGGTCCGCGAGCGGCGCGGCGACGCCGAGCTGATGGGCCAGGTCGTCGGCGGTGCGCAGGTCCTTCGCCATCAGCGCCAGCGAGAAGCCCGACGTGAACGACTCCGGTATCACGAACTGCTTGATCTTGTTCTCCGTCGAGTTGTTGCGGCCGGTCGATGCATTGAACACGTCGACGAGCGTGTTCGGATCGATGCCGAAACGAGCGCCGATCGCCACGGCTTCGACGGCGGCGGCGAGACCGGTGGCGGACACATAGTTGTTGAGCGCCTTCGCGGCATGGCCGGAGCCCAGCGGCCCGGTGCGGATGATCGACTTGCACATCGCCTTCAGCACCGGCTCGACCTTGTCGATCGTGTTGCCGTCGCCGCCGACCATGGTCGCGAGCGTGCCGTCGATCGCGCGCTTGACGCCGCCGGAGACCGGCGCGTCGATGAATTCGAAACCGGCCGCGATCGATTCCTCGCCCAGCGTCCGGGTGCCCATCGGCGCCGACGAGCTCATGTCGATCAGCACGGTGCCCGGCGTCAGATGCGCTTTGAAGCCGTCGATCGCCGCACGCACGATCTTGCCGTCCGGCAGCAGCGTGATGACGACGGCCGCGTCGGCGACCGCCTGTGCCGCGCTCGCGACGGCGGTCCCTCCGGCCGCGGCCAGTCTCGCTCGCGCGTCGGCGCTGGTATCGAAGCCCACGACCCGGTAGCCGGCGCGCGCGAGGCAGGCGGCCATCGGCTGCCCCATGTTGCCGAGGCCGATCACCGCGATCTTCGCCGGCGGAACGATGAGAGGGGATTGCGACACGGGATGCTCCTTGCTGTGACTTAGTGTCCGGCTTAGTGTCCGGCCTCGGGCGTGTCGGCGGCCGATGCAGGGGCCGGCCGCGCTTCGTTCCGGCGCAGCGCTTCGACGGCGACGGCCGCCGCGTTGCGAATGTGCTGGATGCAGGCCCGTTCGGCCGCTTCTTCGTCGCCGGATTCGATCGCGACGAGGATCGTCTCGATCTCCTTCAGGCTGTGGGGGATGCGATTCTTCTGGGTCATCGACGTCATGCGCAGCAGCGTGACCCGGTTCAGCAGCATGTTCAGGAACTGCTGCACGAAGACGTTGCCGCAGCCTTCGAGCAGCGCGGCATAGAACTCGGTCTTGGCGGCAAGGAGTTCGCTGCGGTCCTGCCGCCGCGCGACCCGCCCCATGATGTCGAACTGCTTGCGCAGCCGGGCGAGAATCCCCGGATCGCGCTGCCGCGCGCATTCGCGCCCGGCGAATCCTTCGAGCATCGCCCGCACTTCGTAGAGCTGCCCGGCTTCATCGGCCGTGATCGTGCTGACCGTCGGGCCACGATGCGGCGTCGTGGTCACGAGGCCTTCGGCCTCCAGCCGGCGCAGGGCCTCGCGGATCGACGTGCGGCCAACCCCCGTCTGCTCGCACAGCTCGCGCTCGATCAGGCGCTGACCGGGCCGGAAAGTGCCGTTGCCGATCGCGGCCCGTAACCGGTCCTCGACCAGCAGGCGAAGGCTGGCCGCCTCGCGCGCGACGTTCAGTCCGGAATCGGCCTTTTTCATGTCGCCACCTGGTGGGCCGCCAAACGGGGCATCGAACGAGACATCGAACGAGACATCGAACGGGGGGGCATCAAACGAAACACGGTCATCGGATGAGACGGATCGAAAGGGATCAACGGACCAACGATGGATGATCGAAGCGAACAGATTATCAGACAATCCGGCAATCATCTTGACTGCTCATCAGTTGCGTGACAGAGTCCGATCCAAAAGCCCACACGACAACCATCGGGGGAGACCATTCATGCCGAAGAAATTCTCGACACCAGCCGTCGCGCCCAGGCGGCGCGCAGTGTTCGCCGGCGCGGCTTCGCTGCTGGCGCCGATCGTGAGCCGCCCCGCCTTCGCGCAGCCCAAGGCCGTGAACGTCGGCGTCGTCGTGCCGCTGTCGGGCGCCAACGCGCAGTTCGGCATCAATTCGCGCAACGGCATCCAACTGGTCGCCGACGAGATCAACGCGGCCGGCGGCATCAAGGCGCTGGGCGGCGCGAAGATCAACCTGGTCATCGCCGACTCGACCTCGACCCCGACGACGGCCGGCAACGTCGCGCAGCGCCTGATCACCCAGAACGAGGTGAGCGCGATCCTCGGCGCTTTCGCCTCGTCGCTCACGCTGGCGATCTCCGAAGTCACCGAGCGTCGCGACATCCCGCTGCTGACGATGTCCTTCGCCGACCAGATCACCGGCCGCGGCTACAAGAACATCTTCCAGGTCGTCGCCAAGGCTTCGGTGATCGGCAAGGCCCAGTTCGACTACACGATGCATATCGCCGAAGCCGCCGGGGCCAGGATCGGCAAGATCGCGATCATGTACGAGGACACCGCCTACGGATCGGCGCAGGCGGAAGGCCTGCGCGCCGGCGCGAAAGCGGCCAATGTCGAAGTGGTGATGGATGACGCTTATCCGCTCGGCATCACCGATACGACGCCGCTGATCAACAAGCTGCGCGCCTCGGGCGCGCAGGCCGTGTTCCCGGTTTCGTATCTGAACGACAGCTTGCTGATCATCCGCACGATGCGCCAGCAGAAGATCGGCATACCGGCGATCGGCGGTGCGGCCGGCTACGTGATTCCCGACTTCGAGAAGGGACTCGGCGAGTTCGCCGAAGGCGTACTGTCGATCAACCTGTCGAACTACGATCTCGCGCCCGATCTGACCCGGCGTTTCCGCGAACGCTTCGGCTACTTCATGGTCCATGAAGCGCTCGAACACGCGGTCGCGCTGGACGTGCTGGTGCAGGCAATCGAAAAGGCCCGGTCGGCCAAGCCCGAGGCCGTCAGCGCGGCATTGCGCGGCGCGAAGTTCTCCGGCGGCTGGGCCCGGGCCATGACCGGCGGCGCCGTGCAGTTCGACGATACGGGTCTGAACGTGCTCTCGGTGCCGGTCATGGTGCAGTGGCGCGACAAGGAACTCGTGACCGTCTGGCCTAAGGAATACGCGAAGGCCGAGGCGGTCTGGAAGTCGTGATCGGTTCAGGGATCGATCACCGTGCAATTCGTTCAGGCTATCGTTGACGGGCTGCTGATCGGCGGCGTCTACGCCGTCATCTCGATCGGCCTGACGCTGGTCTATGGCGTGATGGGCATCGTCAATTTCGCGCAGGCGGAATTCCTGATGATCGGCATGTTCACCGCCTGGTTCGCCTGGGCGCTGCTCGGCTTCGATCCGGTGCTCGCCGCGCCCTTGTCGTTCGCGGTGGCGTTCGTCATCGGCTGGTTCGTGCAGGGGCAACTGATCTCGCGCGTGCTGAAGGCGCCGCCGGTCGCGCAGATCTTCCTGACCGTCGGCCTGCTGATCGTCATCGAGAACGGTGCGCTGCTGGCCTTCGGTTCGCAGTTCCGCTCGGTGACGACGCCTTACCAGACGATGGCGCTGCCGCTGGGCCAGTTGATCGTCAGCGTCCCTTATCTGATCGCTTTCGGCATGTCGCTCGTCTGCGGCGTCGCGCTGTGGTGGTTCATGCGCGCGAGCTGGTTCGGCCGCGCGATGCGCGCGACCGCGCAGAACCCGACGGCGGCGCAGCTGATGGGCATCGATTCGGCGCTGATGTACCGGATCGCGTTCGCGCTCGGCGTCGGGCTGACCGCCTTCGGCGGCGCGGTGATCCTTCCGTACGTGACGGTGTTTCCCGGCATCGGCGGCCAATACGTGGTGCTGATGTTCACCGTCGTCGTGCTCGGTGGACTGGGCAGCGTCGCGGGCGCGGTCATCGGCGGACTGGCCGTCGGCGTGATCCAGGCGCTGTCGGCCTTGTTCTTTCCGATCCAGTTGCAGAATCTCGTGCTGTTCATCGTCTTCATCCTGGTGCTGGCGGTGAGGCCGCAAGGGCTCGTGGGGGCCAGCCGATGAGACGCCGGATCGTCCTCGCCATCGTCGTCGTCGCGGCCTGCCTGCTGCCGCTGGCGCTCGATCCGCGCGGCTACTGGATCCGCGTGCTGACCTTCACGCTGCTGTTCGCGGCCATGGCGCAGTCCTGGAACATCGTCGGCGGCCTGGCCAACCAGACCTCGCTCGGCCATGCCGCGTTCTTCGGCATCGGCGCCTATACGTCGACGATCCTGCTGTTGAAGTTCGGCATCAGCCCATGGCTCGGCATGCTGGCCGGCGGCGTTCTCGGCGGCCTGGCCGCGTTGCTGATCGCGATTCCGACGATGCGGCTGCAGGGGCACTACTTCGCGCTGGCGACGCTGGCTTTCGGCGAGGTCATGCGCGTCATCGCCAACGTCTGGGTGTCGCTGACGGGCGGACCCGGCGGCATTTCGGTACCGTTCTCGCCGCCGAGCTGGGCCGGCTATTCGTTCAAGCAGCTCCTGCCGCACACCTACATCGCGCTGGCGGCGCTCGTCGTGACGACGGCGACCTTCGAATCGATCCGGAAAGGCGCGATGGGTTATCGCCTGCGCGCGATCAAGGAGAACCCGTCGGCGGCCGAGGTCATCGGCATCGATACGACGCGCGTCAAGCTGCAGGCCGCGGTGATCTCCGGCACGCTGATGGCCATGCTGGGCACGCTCTACGTGCAGGTGGCGGTGTTCTTCGATCCGGACACCGTTTTCAGCGCGGCCGCCATCTCGATCCGCATCGCGCTGATCGCGATCCTGGGCGGAATCGGCACGGCGGTCGGACCCATCGTCGGCGCGTTCTTCATCCTTCCGCTCGAAGAGTTGATGAACGAATGGTTTTCGTCGAGCGCCGCCGGACTTTCGCAGCTCGTGTTCGGTCTGATCCTGATCGTCCTCATCCTGTGGCGGCCCCATGGCGTCGTCACCGTTCTGCGCTCGCTGCGCGCGAAGGGCACCGGGAGGGCGGCGTCATGAGCCTTCTCGACGTGCGCGGCGTCTCGCGGCGTTTCGGCGGCCTGCAGGCGCTGTCCGAAGTCACTTTCTCGGTGCCCAAAGGCCAGATCATCGGGCTGATCGGCCCGAACGGCGCCGGCAAGACCACGCTGTTCAGCACGCTGGTCGGCCTGGTCCCGCCGCACGAGGGATCGATCCTGCTCGACGGCAAACCGATCGTCGGGATGAAGCCGCACACGATCGCCGCGCTCGGCATGACCAAGACGTTCCAGAACGTCGCGCTGTTCGGCGAGAGCTCGGTGCTCGACAACGTGCTGACCGCCGGGCTCCTTCGTCACGACGTGCGGGGCGCTCGCGAGGCCGCGCTGCGCTGCCTCGAGCGCGTCGGGCTGGCGGCGATCGCGCACAAGCAGGCGGGCGTGCTGTCGTTTCCGGAGCGGGCGCGGGTCGAACTCGCGCGGGCGCTGTGCACCGGCCCCCGGATATTGCTGCTCGACGAGGTGATGGCGGCGCTGAACCCGGTCGAGATGCGCGAGATCATGGACCTGATCCGCTCGCTGCGCGACAACGGCATCACGCTGCTGGTCGTCGAGCATCACATGCGAGCCATCATGACGATCTGCGACCGCATCCTGGTCCTGAATTTCGGCAAGCTGCTGGCCGACGGTACGCCGCGGCAGATCGCCGACGATCCGAAGGTGGTCGAAGCCTATCTCGGCAAGTCCGTGGAGCACCGCGCGTGAACGCCGAGCCCTTGCTTTCGATCCGGGACCTGCATGCCGGCTACGGCGAAGCCGAAGTGCTTCACGGCGTCGACATCACGGTCTTCGAACGCGAGTTCGTCTGCATCATCGGCGCCAACACGGCCGGCAAGAGCACGATCCTGCGCACCATCTCGCGCCTGGTGCCGCGCGCCAGCGGCCGCCTGCGATTCGGCGACGTCGACCTTTCGACCCGCAGATCGCATCAGGTGCCCGCGCTCGGCATCGCCCACGTGCCCGAGGGGCGGCAGATCTTTCCGGACATGACGGTCGAGGAAAACCTGCTGCTGGGAGCGTTCACCGCGCGTGCCGCGTCCGACCTGCCCGCGCGGATGCGGGACGTCTTCGCGTTGTTTCCGCGCCTGCTGGAACGGCGAGGGCAGTCGGCCGGCACGCTGTCCGGCGGCGAGCAGCAGATGGTCGCCGTCGGCCGCGCGCTGATGCTCGAACCGAAGCTGCTGCTGTTGGACGAACCGAGCCACGGTCTCGCGCCGAAAGTGGTCGAGGAGATGCACGACGCTTTCGTCGAGATCCATCGGCGCGGCACCTCGATTCTTCTGGTCGAGCAGAACGTCGGCCTGGCGCTCGACGTCGCGTCGCGCGGCTACGTTCTCGAAGGCGGCCGCATCGTGCTCGAAGGCTCCGCCGCCGAACTCAATCGGAATCCCGCCGTCAAGACCGCTTACCTCGGCTTATGACGGTCTCGATCCATATCCATCGATCCGATCCTTCCCGTCACCCCTTTCCACAAAACGGACATCCCCATGAGCTACGATCGAAACACCTCCCTCGGCGAACTGTTCGACGCCGGCCTGTCCACGCGCCGCGAAGTCCTGGGCCCGGAATACGTCGACAAGTCCATCGATTCGGCGAACGATTTCATGATGGCCTTTCAGCACATCACGACCGAGTGGTGCTGGGGTTATGCGTGGAACCGGCCGGGTCTCGACCGGAAAACGCGCAGCATGCTCAATCTCGCGATGCTGACGGCACTGGGTAAGCCCGGTGAGCTCAAGCTGCACGTCAAGGGCGCCGTCAACAACGGCGTGACGGTCGACGAGATCAAAGAGGTCCTGCTGCACGCGACCGTGTATTGCGGCATTCCTTCCGGCCTCGAAGCCTTCAAGACGGCGAACGAGGTGCTCAAGGAAATGGGCGAGTTCGAGTAATGCCGTCCACCGGGCAATGGGAGATCTACGCGCTCCGCTATGCCACCTGCAGCGGACGCGCACCGCATCAGAACTTTCTGATGTCCGACCCGCACGATGACGCGGCCGACCTCGACTACTATGTGTGGCTGATCCGCGGTCCGGCAGCGACGATCCTGGTCGATACCGGCTTCAACGAGGCCGCCGCGCGCGAGCGGCAGCGAACGCTGCTGATCGATCCCGTCGAGGCATTAAGACGCTTCGGCGCGCCTCCCGAAAGCATCGGCGACGTCGTCATCACGCACCTGCACTATGACCATGCGGGAAACCTCGACCGCTTCCCGAATGCGCGCTTCCATCTGCAGGATCGGGAGATGGCCTTCGCGACCGGCCGTTGCATGTGCCACGGGGTGTTGCGGCATCCGTTCTCGGTCGAGGACGTGACATCGATGGTCCGTCATGTCTACGGCGACCGGGTCGTCTTCAGCGATGGCGACGACGAGATCGCGCCGGGCATCACCGTCCATCGCGTCGGCGGTCATACGGACGGCTTGCAGGTCGTGCGCGTGTCGACGAAGCGCGGTCACGTGGTGCTGGCGTCGGATGCCGCGCACTACTACGCGAACATGCGGCAGAAGAATCCGTTTCCGATCCTGTACAACCTGGGCGACATGTTCGAGGGCTGGGACAAGGTCGCGCGGCTGGCCGGCCATCCGGATCGCGTCATTCCGGGTCACGATCCTTTGGTCCGTGCGCTCTATCCGCAAGTTGGCGGTGACGTCGATGCGGTGGCCCTTCACGAGCCGCCGCAGCAGGCGTTCAGCGGACGTTGAGCGCGGCGCCGAGCCGGCGCCGCCACTGCGCGACCAGTTGCGGCTGGCTGTCGGCGAGCGCGAACGCCTCGACCATCCGCTTGCGGCCGATGTCGTCGCCATGAGCGCGGTCGCGGCTCACGACCTCGAGCAACTGCTCGAAGGCTTCGGCCCAGGCCTTGTGCTGGATCCAGTATTCGGCGAGTTCCATCCGGGCCGCCAGGTCGGCCGGGTCGGCCTCGACCCGGG
Source organism: Burkholderiaceae bacterium (assembly GCA_047601745.1). GTDB lineage: Bacteria > Pseudomonadota > Gammaproteobacteria > Burkholderiales > Burkholderiaceae_E > JAKPAM01. The sequence continues at coordinate 1,811,413 of JASGIS010000001.1, forward strand.
CGAGCAGCGCCTTCGGCGCCGGCGGCCGGGCGGCCTCGGCGGCGGCGGCGATTCGCGCCGCCAGCGCCGCCACCTGCGGATCGCGCTTCGCGGCTTCGCTCAGCGCGTCGATCTGGGCCTGGGCGGCGGCCGGATCCTGGCCGGCCAGCAGCAACTGGGCGTAGAGCAGGCGGGCGTCGTCGTGGCCGGCATCGAGTTCGATCGCCTTGCGGACGTGGCCGATCGCGGCGGCGGTGTCGCCGCGGTCCAGCGCCTCGGCGGCCTGCTCGAACTCGGTCTCGGCCGGGTTCGGCATCAGCTTGTCGATGAATTCCCGCAGTTTGCCTTCGGGCAGCAGGCCCTGGAACGTGTCCACCGGCTGGCCGCGGACGAACGCGTAGACGGTCGGGATCGAGCGGATCCGGAAATGCTGGGCCAACTGCTGCTCGGCCTCGGTGTCGACCTTGACCAGCTTGAAGCGGCCGTTGTAGTCGCTCTCGAGCTTTTCGAGGAGCGGCGTCAGCGCCTTGCAGGGGCCGCACCAGGCGGCCCAGAAGTCGACCAGGACGGGAACTTCCATCGACGCGTCGATGACGTCGGCCTGGAAGCGCTGGATGGTGGTATCGATGGGCATCGGGGTTCGGCGCCGGCTGCGGGGCCTGGCCTTGCGGCAGGGCGGGGCGGCGCGGCGGAGCTGGAAATCGGCATAGTTTATCGGGCATCGCCGATTCCGGCCCGCGGCCGCCGGGCCGCGCGACCCCGATCGCGCGAAGCCCGGCGAGAAACCGCCGCTCAGCGCCAGGCGTACTTGAGCTGCAGGTCGATCGTTCTTCCGCTGCCGTAGTAGCAGTAGAAGTCGCAACCGCTGACGAAGGTCTTGTTCGAGAGGTTGCGCGCATTGAGCTGCAGCGCCACTTCGCGGGTCAGTTCGTAGCGCATCATCAGGTCCAGCAGCGTGTAGCTGGGGATGCGCTCGCCGGCGTAGTAGCGCTGGTCCTCGGTCGAGCCGTTGTAGCGGGCGCCCGCGGCGATCGTCAGCGCGTTGCCGCCGGGTACCTCCAGCCGGTGGCGCAGCCAGACGCTGGCCTGGTGCTTCGGAATCAGCGGCGTGCGGATGGTCTGGTCGTTGCTGATGTCCTGGCGCGAATGGTTATGGGTGTAGGTCGCCCGCAGCGCCGTGTTCGGCGTCAGGTTGAAGTCCCCCTGCAGCTCCAGGCCCTGATTGGTTCGCTTGCCGCTCTGCGTCTGGATGTTCGACGCATCCGAGATCAACGCGTTCTTTTCCTCGATGTCGAACCAGGCCACGGTGAAGGTTCCGCCGTTCAGCCACGACGGCTCCAGCTTGACCCCGACCTCGGTCTGCTGTCCTTCATAAGGCCGGTAAGTGTTGCCGTAGCCGTCGACGCCGGCGATGGGCTTGAACGATTCGGATCGGCTGATGTACGGCGAGACCCCGTAGTCGCTGATGTACATGGCGCCGACGTTGAAGCTGTTGTGGTTCACGTCGTAGCGGGAATCGACGCCGCTGATGTTGCCGTCGCTGCGCGCGCGATCATGGCGAATGCCGGCATTGAAATTCCAGTGCTTGGCGACCCGTAGCTGGGCGGACGCGTACAGGCCCAGTTGCGTGGAATCCAGCCCGTAGGGCGTGGCGCTGACCGGGAACGGCGCGCCGTAGACCGGCGCGAACATGTCCAGGTTCGGCGCCATGCCGAAGCCGTTGTTCTGGCCGTTGGTTTGCGATTTCAGGTAGTCGAAGCCGAACACCGGCAGGATTTCGATCGCATTGCTCAGCCGCAGGCGGCCGCTGACGCGGCTGTCGATGTAATTGCTCGTCGTGTGCCCTTCGGTGAACGTATAGCCGCGCAGCAGTTCGCGGTCATTGTTCGAGCCGTAGGCGAAGACGTTGCGCTGGTTCAGATCCAGGCGCGAGAACTTGTAGTTCTGCGTGAAGGTCCAGCCGTCGCCGAACTCGTGCCTGAGCAGCAGGCCGGCGCTGAGCTGCGTGCGCCGGAGCCGGTCGAAGCCGGGTTCGCCGGCGTTCAGGCGTCGATCGATCCGGCCGTACGGCGTGTCGATGATGGTGCCGTAAGCGGGCAGGAAGCCATTGGTCGGGCGGCCTTCTTCGTGCTGGATGCTGGTCAGCAGCGTCAGCGACGTGCGCCCGGTGAAATCGACGGTCACGCTCGGAGCCAGGTAATAGCTCTTCATGTCCGTATGGCGCTGCATGCCGTCCTCACCGCGGGATTGCATGACGAGGCGGTAGTAGACCGATCCGTCGCGGTTGGCGATCCCGTTGTAGTCGACGCCGAGCCCGAGGCGATCGCGGTTGCCGACTTCGGCATTGATCAGCAGCGATTCCTTCTTTTGCGGCCGCTTGGTGATCAGGTTGACGACGCCGCCCGATTCGGATGCGCCGAACACCAGCGAATTCGGCCCCTTGAGCACCTCGACCGATTCGACGCCGAAGATCTCGGGTTTCCACACGAAGTAGCCGTTCGGCGTCGTCGGCGTGCCGTCCAGCGAGACGGACGCATCGAAGCCCCGGATCTTGAACCACTCGACCTTGTTGTCGCCGCCGTAGGGCTCGCTGAGGATGCCGGCCTGGTATTGCAGGGCCTGGTCGAGCTTGCGCGACCCCTGTTCGTCGATGTCCTGCCGCTTGAGCACGGCACTGGAGTTCGGCGCGTAGAAGTCCAGGCTCTGCACCTTGTCGACCGTGCCGACGACGGTCACCGCCTCGAGTGCCGGGTCGTTCGCCTGCGTCCTCGTCGACGTGGCCGCGCCTCCCGCCTGACGGGTCGTGCTGCCGGTACGGGCATCGGCGTCCTGCGCCCGGCTCGGCGTCGCCAGAACCATGCCTCCGGCCGCTGCCAGGATCGCCCAGACGATGGGCGAGGAGGCCCTCTTCCCCGTGAATTTCCGCATGTCTTCCCTGTTTGGTATTGGGTGAAACGAATCGAACGGATGGGCTGTATGCGCCGGATCCGGGATCGTCGACCGTCCGTCTTCACCGGACGTGTCGAATGATTCTCGATTGCTGATTATTATCGATAATCATTCTCGGCAAGTATGCCAGTTCTGCAAGGCCGCGATGACGCGTGCGACATACGGCCCGGCTGGCTTCTGGGGGGCATGTTTCGTCTCAGCCGAACACCGCCGACAATCGTCCGGCATTGTCTTCACATATCGCGCGAAACGGCGGCGTGATCCGCTGATCGTTCGCGCAGACAGACCAGAAGCGGATCGCCGCGCGGGCCGCCGCCGCCCAGTCGTCGCGCTCCTCGGGAAGCGGAAGCTGCGGACGATAGTCGATCACCGGCGGCTCGACGCCGCGTCCCGGCGCGTAAGCCATCGGCAGCATGTCGTAGACGGGCGCCAGCGCGAAGCCATGTCGTCCCGGTCTCGTTTCGGCGCTCGGCACGAACGCGAGATTTCCGTCGTGCATGTCGGTGTTGGCGATGAGCCGGCCGAACAGCCAGAGCTTCCGGATCCGATGCCAATCGTCGAGGCTCAGCCAATCGCGCTGCACCAGGGATTTCGTTGCCGTGGGCCAATCGTCGGTGCTGCTGACGAGGCCGTGATTGATCGCGAACCATGACAGCACCGCCGAGCGGCCCAACGGACCATGGCGGTCGAAGCGGTCCAGTTCGAGAAAGGTTCGCCCGGCCGCGGTCGAGATGCGGCCATGCACCGACGGCACGCCGAGTTGCGTGAGGATCCGTGCCACCAGTGATTCGCAGACCAGAAGGTCGGCCCAGCGTTGGCTGCCGGGTGAGCCGTCGCTGCCCGAGAACTTGACCAGCGTCGGCAGATCACCCGAGGTGCTCGTTCGATGCCCGGCGAACTTGGGGAACTCTCCGCCGGCGGACGAGCCCACTTGCGGCGTTCTCATCGCATCATCGGCCTGTTCGCTCAGGCGCAGGTCGTGTTGCCGGGGATCGGCGTCGGGCACTGAACCCGCCAGACGCGTGCGGGCAACGACATCGAGCCAGCGGCGCGCGGCAGTCTCGCCCAGCAGCAGGTTTCCCGGCGTGTCGGCGCCGGCGAGTGATAACGCGTACAGCACGTCGTCATCGGACCAGTCGCGCGGGTCTTCCGACAGCGGATGCATCGCGGCCAGGTTGCGGGCGAAGTGCCGTCCGAGGAAGCCTTGCGGCCGCATGTCCTGCATGAAGTACGGCAGGCCGTCGAACCAGCCGTCCCGCATCGAGGGTTCCAGCGGCCACTCGAACGCCGCCGCGTCCTCCCAGCGCACCGCGATACCTGACGGCGCCACCAGGTCGAGTTCGCCGATCCGGTGCAGTTCGCCCTGGGCGTCGACACGATACAGCGGTAAAGGGTTGTCCGATCCTCTCAGGGCGCGCCGAAGCCCGTAGGTCGTGCGGCGGGCGGTTCCGCGGGTAACGATCTGGCGACCGGCCGCCCGCACGGTGCGACTGAGCGTCGACCGGCTCACGCCGAGCAGTCTGGCGGCGTCCCCCGCCGGCTGTGGGCCTCGAGCGAGTACCGTGGCGAGCATCTGGCCTTTGGACATGCGGGGCGATTTTCTTGCGAAAAATATTCCGTAATCTATTGAAGTTTAATAGGTTTTCTATGCTTTCTGGTTCTTGATGAAACGATTTTCGCAACGATTTTCAGGTCGAAGCCACTGACCTTCGGCGCGACTCGCTTCGCTCGGGATGGCCTTGTCGGTGATCCGCGCCGAACGACGCGCTCGTGTTCTCACCTGCAATGGACGGCGAGTCGTCTCTTTATTGATAATGATTGATCATTAACGTGAAATCGACGTAAGATCGGCCACTTCGGGCCGAGCCGATGGCCCGACAAGCGCACCTATGGGGACAATCCAATGAAGTCGAATCCGGGCCTGTTCGATACCGAGACTGCCGAAACGATCGAGCGCATCCATGCCTCGGACGTCATGCGAGCGCGCGAGTTGATCCAGCAGGCCGTGGCGGCCGCGTATGCCGAGTGGCTGCCCCGCAATGCAACGGTCGAGGCCCTGATATCGGTGCTCCAGGAGCAGGCTAACGGCGGCGGCATCGACGTCGGCTACCCCGGATCGGGCAGGCTTTCCTGAGGACTTGGCGATGCTTTCGAATCAAAGTTTCATCGCTCGCCCCTTACCCACGATCCTCTTCGGTAAGGGCGCGAGCCTGCGCTTGAGCAAGCAGATCCGGTCGCTCGGCGCGACTTCGGCTCTGGTCGTCACCGACAAGAACCTCAACGCCAGCGGCGTCCTGAACCCGATGCTCGATGCGATCAGGCAGGCCGGGGTTCGCGTCGACGTGTTCGATGGGGTCGAGCCGAACCCGACCGACAAGAACGTCGAGGCGGGTGCCGCACGGTTGCGCGAGCTGGGCGACGCCTGCTGCGTGCTGGCGGTCGGCGGCGGGTCGTCGATGGACTGCGGCAAGTCCATCGCACTGATGGCGGCGAACGAAGGAACGGTGGAGTCGCTGCAAGGCTCGGCGACGCTGCTTGGTGCGAAGGCGCCCGTCATTGCCGTGCCGACGACGGCGGGGACGGGGTCCGAAACGAACAATGCGTGCGTGATCACGAACACGCGCCTGGTTCGCAAGACTTACGTCATGCATCCGAGCATCACGCCGGCTTTCGCCGTTCTGGATCCGGAGCTTTCGGTGGGGCTGCCCGCCTATCCGACGGCGACCTGCGGCTTCGACGTCCTCACGCATGCGATGGAAGCGTTCGTTTCGGCCAGGGCCAGCGCCTATTCGGATGCGCTCGCGCTGGAGGCGATCCGCAAGGTGACCGCGCACCTGCGTGATGCCGTCGAGGACGGAGCCGATCTGGAAGCCCGCTCGCAGATGCTGCTCGCTTCGGCGATGGCGGCGATGGCGTTCAACGTGGCGGGGCTGGGAGCCGCCCACGGGACCGGCCATGCGCTGTCGGCCCGCCTGCACGCCGCGCACGGCCAGTCGCTGGCGACGATGCTGCCGGCCGTGATGGAATACAACATGGCGAATCGTGCCGACCGGTTCGCCGAGGTCGCCCGGGTGCTGGCGCCGTCCGGGCCGGCGACGGCTGCCGCCGCGATCGACGCCGTTGCTCGGTTGCGCAGCGACATCGGCATCGACCGGTCGATCAAGGATCTCGGCGCGCAGGACGAGCTTCTGCCGACGCTGGTCGAGGATGCGATGGCCGATCCGGTCAATGTCACGAACCCGCGGGCGTTGGACCTGGCGGCGCTCGAGTCGATTTATCGCAGCGCTTGGTAGTCGAGGGGGCCTCGACCGAGCTTCCTCTCCGTTCGAGGTGCGCGCTCGGTCCCGGTCGAATCAGTACAGCACCAGCATCGCTCCCCGCTTCGCGCGCGTCATAGCCACGTAGAGCAACTGGCGCTCGTTGCCGAAGGTTCCAGGCGAGTCGAGGAACCGTTTCGGCGCGACCACTGCCACGCAATCGAACTCGAGCCCTTTCGCGCGATGCATGGTCGCCACGTGGACGGCCTGTGCCGTACTGGTATGCGCGCTGTGTGCGGTGATCGCAGTGGTTCGCGTCCCGGTCGACTGCAATTGCTGAGCGAGTGCGTCGCGAGCTTTCTCGGTCTGAGCGACCACGCAGAAGCTCATCGGTTCGGCGCCTTGTTGTCCGATTCCCCACTGCGTCAGAAAGCGGCGCACTTTGTCGTGCGCGGCTTCGAGGCCGTTGACGCGGATGATCTGCGGCGCCGGTCCGTGTGACAGCGAACGGTAGCGGCGATTCTCGTCGTGGCCGTCATCGAGATCGTCGACCTCGACATCCTCCAACAGGGCGACTGCTTGACGGCGAATCTCATCGGTCGTGCGATAGTTGATGTAGAGCTTGCGGGATCGACCCCGGATGTCGATGCCGCATTTGCTCATCGCCGCCTTGTGCCGGGTGTAGATGCGCTGGTGGCCGTCACCAACGAAGAACAAGTCGTTGGGGCCGGCGGGAATCATCGATCGTAATAGCCGCAGTGCTTGGGGGCCGAAATCCTGGGTTTCGTCGATGACGATGGCGCTATAGGGGGAGCCCGACGCTTCGTCGTCCGCGCCCGGGGTCGATTCGCTCGCGCGGACTTTCGCTTCTCGCTCCTCTGCTTCGGCGAGCAGCATGTCGGCGATCTCCCGATACGCGTCTTCGACGCACTTGAGCTTGCGCGAGGCGAGCTGGCCCCGATATTCCTCGAAAACCGGCCAGACGGCGTCGCGGTTGGCGCGCGAAAGCAAGCCGCCGCGACCGGTGCGGCGGGCCTTTCGGTACTCGTCTCGCGTGTTGATGCCTTGCGCCAGCACGACGTGATCGAGTTCGTCCTCGTAGAAGTTCTTGGGCAGATCCAGGCTGGTTTCCCGGATCGCCAGCGCAGCCTGCCAGGCCTGCGCCGCACCTTCCTGCTTGCGATCGTAGACGATCCGGTGTTCGAGCTTGTGGCTGCGCATGAACTGGCCGACCCAGGCGTCGAGATTGCGAATCTCCAGCTTTTCCAGTGTCCGTGCCCCGCACAGCGTCTTCAGGTTCTGCTCGATGTCTCCCGCCAGATTGCGGGTGAAAGTGGTGAGCAGCACCTTCTGGTCATCATTGGTCCGGTTCTCGGCCAGCCATTTCGCGCGGTGCATGGCCAGCACGGTCTTGCCGGTGCCGGCTCCGCCCAGCACCCGTACCGCGCCACTGCGATCGCCAACGGCGAGCTTCTGCTGGGTCGGGTGCAGGAACACCCGCCATTGATCGAGCGGCGCGTTGAGGATCGCCGCTAGGCTTTCGTCGTCGCTGACGACGACGAAGCGCGAGCGGGATTCGGCCGTGGCCAGTGCGGCGGCGAAGTCTTCCGTGTCCACCACCTTGTCGACCCGCGTTTCGCGTGCGGACAGGATCTGGCTGACGCTATCGCCGGCCGCCACCAGGAAGAGCCCTTCATAAGCCTCGACCGGCAGGCGGGCCTGGATACGGTCCAGCTCGGCGTCCGAGGTGATGGGGCGAACGGAGGCGAGCAGCTCCTGGGGAACGCCCAGGCTCATCAGCTCCCGATCATCCAGGTGCGCGAACAGCGGTTCGGCGGATTTTGCCTTGTTTGTGGAGACGAGGGCATCGGAAGATCTGTCCGTGCCGCCGGCTTCGGCATCGGCTCGCGGCGACGCTGCACTCGCGCCGCCAGCATTCCCGGGTGCCTCAACGACTTCTTCCAGCGTCAGCAGTTGCATCGCCCCCGTCACGGGGTTGATGGTCAGCTTGCGATTCTCCGCCCATCGATAGGCCGAATCATGGTGGTCCACGTAAAGCAGCACGTAGACGTCGCCCGATGAAGGCTTGAAGACGATGCCGCGCCAGGCCTGGTCGATGCGAACCGACTTCAGGTTCGGATCGCGCGCGCCGTTGATGTTCTCGTAGTTGATCCCGGAGTTGGTCGGATCCGCCTGGAACTTGATCGCCCAGCGCATCACCTTCGTGTGGATGGCGGAAGGCAGCTTCGAGAGCTGAATCAGAAAGTCGTTGCTAAGCGCAACCTTGGGTTTCAAGCTCATTGGGGGTCTCCGGCGATTGTTTCAAACCGAGCCGGTCGGCAACCGGTTCGAACCATGGTGTGGCATTGATTTCCGCGGCGGACGAGTCGAGCACCCACGTATGCCATCCGTGCTGCCGCCAGGCCGATTCGACGTCGGCCTGGTCATGACGCAGCACGACCAGGCGTTCTCCGTTCCAGCAAAGCTCGCAGTCCGCGATTTCCAGGCCGTGGTCGTCGCCCAGAATGGCGCCGACCTCCGGCAGCGGAGCGCCCGCGTCGGCCAATGCCTTCAGCCCTGCGCAAAGCGACTTGTCGGCCTGTTCGAGCACATCGGCCCAGGCAGCGTTCAACGAGGCGTCGAGTACGGCGCCTGTTCCGCTTCGAGATGGGATGGCTGGTGCGTACAGGTCTCCGGTTGTACCCGGCGCGGCTCGTGTCACACCCAGGACGACGTGGTCGTGGGCATCGAGACCATCGATCGTTGCCAGCCATAGCCCCGGCAAGGTCTGGACCGTGTTGTAGAGGGCAAGCCACTGGCGCCAGCCGTGATGCAGCGTGGCTTCGTCATGGGCGGACGAAGGATCGAGCAGCAGAAGACCGGGCGCCTTCCAATGATCGCCGAGAGTAAAGCCAGGTTTCGCTGCTTGAAGAGGCCAGTACGAAAACTGCCGTACGACGCCGTTGGAGAGCGAAACACTCGGTGCGTAGCCTGCCGGGAGTTCGCGAAGCGGTTCGGGCAAGCGATGTCGCCAATGCGCGAGCGTGGTTTCGCATGCCTTGCGTTTGGCGGCGTCATCAGGCACCAGCAGGAAGCTCATCCACAGCGCATCGCGGCGTAGGGCGAGGGCGCCATCGTCTTGATGGTCTGCCGCCGAGTTCGTACCGCCGGCTCTTCCCGTATCCGGCGTTTCCGCGCTTGCCAGAAACGCCAGCAAGCGGGCGATGGCGTGATGGTTGAAGGCTTCGGGGCGCGCGCGGGCGAGATCGGGCGGCGATCTGCTGCCGTCGTGATGGGCCATCGCCAGGATCGGCGAATCGAGATCGCTCTTCAACTCGCCCTGCAAGGCGGCGTTGACGTCCTGGTGGGTAACGGACCATACCCAGAATCGTCCGCTGTCGACCAGCGCGCTGCGCTTCAGCGCATCCTGGCGCAGCGTCTTCTGGTGGAAGGTCCAGCCATCGCAAAAGATCGCCACCGGTCGCCGCCGGCTCGTGGATGACCACGGCCAGATGACGAAGTCCGGCTTGCTGGCCACCGCCACGCCATCGTCCGGGCCGATATCGCGCTGAGGCTCGATCCGGTAGCGCTGCTTGCCTACGTTCAGCACATAGCCGGCCTTGCCGTTGACGACGTCCTGGTTCAACGTGACGACCGGCAGGGGTGGGGTACCGCCGAGACGTTGCAGGCAGTCGATGAAGCGGGCCTCCAGCACCGAATCGAAGTTCGGATTGATCTGGATGTCCGATATCGTCCTCACCTGTCGAAGCTTGCCGAGCGAGGCGACCAGTTCGCCCAGGATGGACCGTGCCGTGTCGCGCGAGACTTGCTCCATGTTGCGGCCCTGCCGATACTGGTACAGGCAGCGGTAGCAGCCGTCTTTTTCCGGATCGGCGTTGCAGCCGCATTGCTCCAGAACTTGCAGCGACTGCTTCAGCACGTCACCCAGCGTGGCCGCATCGTGGGCCAGCAACTGATGCAGATAGCCGGTACCGCCCGGCACCGAATCGAACAGCATCACGTAGTGCCGGCGCGGCGCGCCATTGCTGCCGGGTTCATCTTGCAGCGTCATGCGCAGATGATCGACCTTGCCGCCGAAGCGCTTCTTCAAGCCCAGTTGCACGGCCGCCATGAAGGACTGCACGATACGGTCGTCGATGCCGCCCTTGGTGTGTGGCACGAGGATGCGCAGCGCTTCGGATTCAAATTCGCGATACAGGTACAGGCAGTCGAACAGGTTGGCCGGATCGTTGCTTTCGCGCTTCGCGCAATCGAAGGCGTGGGTCTGTTGTTCCGCCTCTCCGTTGCGCCGCGAAGGCTTCTGAACCTTGCCGCAATGACGGCACAGCCGGAACCCGGGGCGGGCCTTTTCCTGGTCCGCGACCTTGAAGGTGTCGCCCGATCGCGCCATCTCGCCGAAGTTGATGTCGCGGAAGGTGGCGCGCTCGATGAACTCGAAGCCGAACGGGACGGCGCCCGAATCGAGCCGCCACGCATGGCGGACGTGCTCGGGCGCGAAGTCCGCCATCAGTTGCCGGACATAGAAGCGGGGTTCGCGATCGTCGGTGCTGTCGTCGATGCGCACACGGGTATCGTCGCTATTGGCAATGGCCTGGCGGAAGCGCAGCAGGATGCGCCGCTGCGCGGCGTCAGACCACATCGGATCCTGACAGCGCGGGCATACGGCGTGGACGTCAGCGGCCAGCGCCAGGTTCTCCATGTGGTGGCACGACGGGCAGAAGCGCCAGTCCTCGGAGGTGGATAGCGCCATGTTGACCTGGTCGATCTCCACCCGGCGCTGGTTGGCGTAGAAGCGGTTCTCGGGCGCGAACTCCGATAGCGCCGAATGGGCCGGCCGCTCGTATTTGAGCGTGTTGAGCGCCACATAAGTGCCATCGCCGGGCTCGTCGCTGGCCCGGCGGCGCCACAGCACCGATTTCAGTTGGATACCGGCTTCGGGAAACGCGTAGTTCGGAATCAGGCCCGCGTCGGTCAGCGTGTTCAGCAGGTCGCGGCTATTGATCTCCTTGATCAGTTCCAGCAGCTTGTCGCGCTCGTTCTGCGTCTGGTCCAACAACTCTCGGGTTTCCTCGTCGTCGGGCTTTTGCTGGAGCTTGGTCTTCTGTCGATCAAGCTCCCGGCGCCGCTTCTGATAGCTGCGTCGCTCGTCGACCAGATCGGACAGCACCTTGATAAGCTGTATTCGCAGACCGTTCTTCTGGCCCTGGCCTTGCATGAAATCCAGGAGCCGGGCGTGGACGCTGGTCTCGCCATCGTTCGGCGAACCGGCATCGGCACCGAGCAGTGCCATGAACTGCTCGAAGAGTCGGGTCTCATGTTCGAGCACATGGTCGCAGAAGGTATAAGGAAAGCGATCCAGGCTGGCGTTCTCGACGTTGTCCAGGGCCGCGGACGTCTTTTCCGGCAGCGCATTGCCGTTCGGCAGGCTGGCCACCCAGTCGTCCATGCAGAACGCGAACAACTGGCGCCGCAGCACCTCGGGCGCTTGCAGGAACACGCCGGGCGGGGCGACGTGGCCGTCGAGCATCTCTTGCGTGTCGGCGAAGAAATACAGATCGTGCGGGCTGTTGCCGTCGGCCAAGGTCGTCGTTACCGCGTTGCCGTCGCGCCGGCCGGCACGCCCCACCCGTTGCAGAAAGCTCGCCTGGTTCGGCGGCACCGAGCACAGCAACACGGACGACAGATCGCCGATGTCCACGCCCATTTCCAGCGTGGGGGTGGCCGACAGCAGGTTCTCGTACCAGGGCTGTGGTTCGCGGCTCTTGAAGCGGGCTTCCAGCGCTTCGCGCACCGGTCGTTCCAACAGGCCCGTGTGCTCGGCGGCGATGATGCGGCGCAGATGGCTCCCGCTGTAGCGCTGCGCCCACCAGCCGGTGGCATCGGCGTTCCACGATTCGTAGCGGAACTCCGGCGCGTCCAGACAGGGCATGCCCAGCAGGTGCTCAGCGATGGCGGACGGCACCGTCAGGCGGCGCTTGCCGCCCTCGGTCGCCACCACGGCCAGGTCGGCATGTAGCGTCAGACGATCGGGGTTCAGTGCCCAGGTGTTGCCGTTGTGATGATCGGTGCGGACCATCACGCCCATCGCCATCAGCACCGCCAGCGCTTCGCGATACAGGTCGGCGGCCAGACCCTTGGCCATCAGCGTCTGGTGGCCGAGAGTCGCCTCGGCCCAGCGGTCGTACCAGGTCTTGCCCTGGCTTCGGCTGATGCGGTCGAAGTCCGCGTGGTTGCCCTCGGTCAGAAAGATGGGGCGCGGCGTGCTCGGCCCCATCGTTGGCAGCCATTCTCGTCGGCCTGCCGTCTGTTGAAGGGTGTAGATGTTGCCATCGGCCGCATAGTGGGTCAGCTCCGGATGCATCACCGCGCCGCGCATTCGCAAATGGGTCAGGAAACCCCAGAGCCAGCGGGCCACCGTCAATTGATCCGGCCCGCGAACGCCATAGTGTTCTTGCAGCCGGGGCAGCAAGGTCGCGGCGGCCTCGGTGGCATCCTGCCAGGACACGGCCAGGGCGGCCTTGCCGACGCGCTCCAGCGTTCGCCCCCGCTGGCTCTGATAAGTGAACTCGCTGAACACTTGCCACAGGAATCGCTTGCGCACCCGCTGGGGCAGCCGGCTGCGCTCGGGCAGCTTCTGATGCTTGGGCAGTTCCTCGGACCAGTCGCGCTGCCAGGTCATGTTCGGTGCGATGAACTCCGACACCAGCGCCTCGGGCGACAGGTGTAGCACCGATCCTTCGGTATCGAACCGGGCCGAGATCGCGGCCAGCAGTTCGGTGAACGTCATCTGCGGGCGCGCGATCTCGTCGATGCTGCGGGCGAGCCCGATCCGCACGTTGTTCAGCCAGGTGCGGGCACCGAAGAAACCGGCCCGGTGCGCGGTATCCTGGACCGAATCGGAAAAGGCGATCAGCTTGCGGTCATCGTTGAAGATGCTCGCCCAACTGCTTTCCACCACCTGCGAGCCGAGAGTGGCGTTACGCGCACCGAGCAGCAGTTGCCCGCCGCTCTCGCCACAGGCCGGGCAGGTGTCGTCGTGATACGTGAACTGGGCGTTGCCTCGCTGTGCGCTGCGCTGAGCGGTCGTCCGGAAGATGTCCAGCAGCTCCTGATGGCCGCAGGCCACGCAGGCCTCACGCCCTTGTTGCAGCGTGCCGCAGGCGACGCAGATCCGCTCGGCCACGCCCTCGACGTGGCTGCGGCTGATGCTCGCGGCCGCGTACACGCGAGCCGCTTCGGGACGCTTGGCGAACCACGTGTTGTAGATGTCGTTGAGGCGGACCGAGAGCCGGCTGCTGCCTTCCATCTTGCACGACAGCCAGCCGGTGGTATGGCACTGGTTGCACTGGACCATCGGCAGGTAGACGCCGTCGCGCTCGCTGGGCAGATCGTGTTCGCTGCACAGCCGCACTTCCAGCGGATCCACGCTCAGGCGGCCGACCATGCGGCGCAACTCGCGGACCCACAATTGCAGGCGCAGCGTGACCAACGGCTGCTCATGCTCACGCCGTGCCCAGGCCACGAGCACCAGCAGGGCGTCGAGCGCCTGGACGACTTGTTCTGGTGTGGCGGCCGGCATGTGCCGGGCGAAGGCCTCGGTCAGCGCCCGGTAGTTGGCCACGCCCTGGCGGCACAGCTTCAGCAGATTGACGAACAACTGGTGCTGCTTGAGCAACTGGCCCAGGGCCTGCCTCCAAGCGGCGTCGGCGACGTTGGCCGGCGTGGGTTCGTCGGGAAAGAAGGTCGCGAACCAGGCGGCCACGGCTTCTTCGGGCGATGCGTACTGGTCCGGAGAGAGTTGCCGCGCTATCTCGGGGCGCCAGGCAAACATGTAGTTGACCGGAGCGTCTTCCAGAAAGACGCCGACCGTCTGGCGGTTCTCGATGATGACCGACGCCTCGTCGAAAGGCGCACCGAAGACTTGGCGAGCGTAGTCGCGAAGCGGCGCGGTGGCCTGGGCGCCGCCCAGCGTGGCCGAGGTGCCGGCGCAGATCAGGTGGTCTTGCGGAATTCGCAGTCGCGTGCGTAGCCGGCGCAGCAACAGCGCCAGGTCCGTTCCCTGGGCGCCGTCGAACGTATGCAGTTCATCGACGACCACATAGCGCAGCGTCGTCGGCGTATTGCTCGCCCACAGCTCGCGGTCTTTCGGCCGGAGCATCAGGTAGTCGAGCATCTTGTAGTTGGTCAGCAGGATGTCCGGCGGATGGCGACGCAGCGTGTCACGATCGGTGATCACCGAGTTGGGCGTCATCACCGTCCCGGCTCCTGGCGCAGTGGCTTGGCCGCCGACATAGAGCCCGACCCGAAGGCCCGCAAAGGCAGGCACGGCCGCGATCAGTTCGGCAATCCGCCGGGCCTGATCGGAGGCGAGCGCGTTCATCGGATAGATGACCAGTGCCTTGATGCCGCCCTCTTGCCGGGCGCGCGTGCGGGCGCAGTGATCGACCACCGGGTACAGAAAGCACTCCGTCTTGCCGCTGCCGGTGCCCGTGGCCACCAGCGTGTTGGCACCCAGGTGTTCGGTCGAAAGGCGCTTCCAGGCGGCCTCTTGATGGCTGAAGCCGGGGAACTTGGTCTCGAAGCCGGCGAAGAACCCGCGGCCGGCGCTGCCTGCGCAGAAGGGCAACCCGATCTGAACGTAGGGACCTTTCAGCCAGGCATCCTCATCCTCCACGAACCGGCTCATCAGGCCGTGGGTGAAGGCGTCCGAGGGTTCGTAGGCCGAGATCAGGTATTGCTTGAGGTCGGTTCGGATGTCGCGGGCGAGCAGGGAGGGGAGCATTCTTGTCAGACGAGTAATGATGTTGTATATATTTCGTCAGTAGACAAGGCCGGAGCCTCGCGATGACCAAGGAAGCCGTATTCACGATGAAGCTGGAGCCGGAACTGCGGGATGCGTTCATGGCCGAGGCGGCCGCCAGCGACCGCCCCGCCTCGCAGATCGTGCGCGAACTGATGCGCGATTTCGTGCGCCGCCAAACGGAAGCCCGCGAGTACGATGAGTTCTTGCGGGGCAAGGTTGCCGTGGCCCGGGAGGAGATTGCTGAGGGCAGCTACGCCAGCGCGGAGGATGTGGAAGCCCGGTTCGCCGAGCGCCGGGCTCGGATTGCGAGCGGCAAGCCCAAGCGGCGCTGACCGATGAAGGTTTTCTGGTCGGCCTCGGCTGAGCAGGACCGCGCCGACATCTTCGACTTCATCGCGCAAGACAGCCCGCGCGCGGCGGTGCGCATGGATGCCTTGTTCGCCGCCCGCGCGCGCCGTCTGGCGGCCCACCCGTTGATCGGCCGTGCAGGTACGGTCGCCGGTACGCGCGAGTTGATCGTGCACGAGAGCTACCGGATGGTCTATGAGTGCCGGGACGATGCGGTCTGGATTCTTGCGCTGGTCCATACCGCGCGAATGTGGCCAACGCGGCAGCGATGAGGTGTGGGTGGTCATGGCGCGTCGGCCGGTACGGCGGTGGCGTCGAAGAATGCCCACGCTTTGCGGTAGTCCGCCTCCCGATTCGCCCGCGCGAACGGCGCACGCCAGTTCCGCTCCACCGTCCTCGGCCCACCGGGCAAGGTGTCATCGCGCAGCCATTGGGTGATGACCGTGCCATCGGGTACCTTGGGCAAGCCTCCGGCCTCGATCACGTCATCGTTGTTGCCGGCTTCGGCGTTCGTGTAGGCCCACAGGTCCTCCCAGCCCAGGTTGCCTTCCCGGGTCTTGCCGTCTGGAGTCGTGATCCGGGTCCTGGGTGAAGCCCGGGTGCCTTTGCGTGGCAGTCCGACGCCTACCAGGCCTTTGCTGTTCGTGAAGACGATCCGGCCGTTGATGTCGTACCAAGTGTCGCGCTCGTAGCCTTGCATGACCGGGAACTGGACGCGGTAGATCAGGAGTAGTTCTTCCAGCGTCAGGCCGAGGGCTTGGGCGACTAGGACGTCGATTTCTACTAAGGCCATTCGGCGGGCGTAGTCGGCGCGGAGCGCGCAGTCGCGGGTCCAATTCTGGGTTAAGCTGGACCAGAATGCCTGGGGGAGACGGGGGTTGTCGGGCTGGCTCCAGGATTGTTCAGAGGACTCGCGGGTGTAGACCTGTTCCCAGAGGGGAGAGAAGTGCGTGGTAAGGCAGTTCAGTGCGAGCGCGCGGGCTGCCGTTTCGGGCGTTGGACTGCATGGGATCGGGAGCTGACCGATCAACGTGGTGTTCGCATGTCCCATTCCTGTCGATTTGACGCGGAAGTCCGATATGAGGGATTGCGTGTAGGCCAATGCTCCACATAGCTCCCTGGGCTCGCGAAACGCGTGCCCCAGCAGCGTATTGATGTGTGCTGTGCCGGGAGGTACGAGCGTTGTAATGAGTGTTCGCTCCGAAGACGGCCCGATCATCTCCCGGTTCACTAGCCGAAAGTACTCCGTCACCGGCAGCCCCTGCATCTCCCCATCCTCCACCCAACTTACCCGAGGCGTCCGCCGCTCGTACTCGGCGCGGTCGGCCATCGGATGGTAGTTAGTGCGCGGCAGGTAGTCGTCGGGCAGGGTTTCGAGGTCGATTTGAGCGTAGGATTTGTTGGAGGTGCAGGCTTTGAACGGGGTCTTGTTGAACGGGTTGGCCACGAAGAAGTGCGGGCCGGACAGCACCCAGCCGTAGGGACCGGCCGGAAAACCGGGGTCCGTATGCGCGCGGCGGCGGATAGTGCCATCGTGCTGCTGCATGGTTTCGTGCCACATCTCGGTCGAGAAGTAGTCATCCCCGAGGTCGGCCAGCCGACGCGGCCAATCGGCGAGCTTCCTCAGCACGCTCGCCAGCGCGCCGGCATGCAGAGCGGGTAGTCGGGCGCGGCGAGCCGGGGTGCCCGGTTCGTCGTAGAGTTGGGCGAACGTGGCGAGTGCTTTCTCGTCGACATGCACGATGCGGTCGGCGTGGCCGGCGGTGTTCCACTTGCCGCTGTCGGTTTTGTAGCCTCCAACCGCGCCGTGGCCGTCATGCGAATAGCAGGTGTCGACGGTGGCGGGAGTGAACAGATTGGAGATGTTGTCGAAGGCGGGCGATGGCCGGTGCGGGCCATAGACGTTGATGCTGAACTTGGTGTGGTTGCAGACCTCGGCGAACAGCGCCATCTCGTTGACGAACTGAAAATGCCGTCGCAGCCGCGCATACAGCGCCTCGCGCAACTCCCCGCCCTTCGGATCGTCATAAGGCCCTTCCGGGTGCAACAACCCCGTCACACCGCTCGGGCTGTTCAGCCCCCACGTCAGCGGCATGAAACACTTGTACAGATTGGTCTGCACGCCCTTGAGCAGCGGATAGTTCTGGACCGCGTTCAGGAAGTTCTGCGTGCCCTCGGCCTCCTGAAGCTCATCCGTCCAGGCCGCTTGCAGGCCGGCAAACTCCTTGAACGCTTCGGTTCGCAGTTTCGCCAGATCGCTGGCGCTGAGCTTGCGGATCGCGAACAACGGATTCTTCTCGCCGAGGATGCCGGCCTCGTTCCATTCCACCTTCAGCCAGGGCGGATTTCCGAGGATCAGGTCGAAGCCGCCCGCGCGTTCGGCCGTGCCGAGCAGCACGTCCGCGAAGAACAGTTCCCAGTGCATGAAGTGGCGTTGCTCGGCCAGGGCTTCAATCTGCTTCATGCGGGGGAAGTGCTGACGCAGGCGGCCGATACGCAACTGACCCAGGCGATCGTGCAGTTGCTCGGCCGTCAGCCGCGCCATGGCTGGGCCCGTCGCTTCGAGTTCGAGGCTGGGCTGCGGCGTCAGATCCAGCACGTCGCCTTCCAGAATGGCGCCGATTTCCAGCAACCAGGCTTCACGCGTCGGCAGGCTGCCACTCTCTGCGACGGGCCAGAACCAAAGCGCGCACCAGTAGTCCATCACCAGCTTCAGGCGCCGGAATGGCGTCGCGAGGTCGCCGTCCTCGTTCATCAGTCCGGCGCAGCGAATGGCCTCCTTGCGGGCACGAGACAAGTGCGACTCGCTGGCCTCACTGGTTTCACTGGTATGGGGCCAGATGCTGAACGGATCTTCGGTGCGAGCGCGGTCGCGGGCCAGGGCGACCGTGTGTTCCGCCCAGAGTTCGTCCACGCGCTGGCTCAGTTGCTGAAGCCGGGCAACCTCATCGGCACTCAGCGGCGCGCAGAAGTCACGGCGCCAAGTGGACAGCCGCTTGAAATCCTCCGCATAGAGCTTCTTGGCGTCCTTGTCCGTGTAATTGGCCATGCCGGGATCGGGCAGCAGAAAGTGCCAGACCTCGTCGGCCTGCCGTGGCGCTTCTCGCGTGACGCGGCGCGGTGCCTGGGCATGCCAGGTCTGCCTGGCGCCGCGCCCCAGCGACGCGACGTTGTAGACCTGATGGCAGGCGCCGATCAGGCTGTTGCCGGCAAAGAGTTGATAGCCGAACCACGGAACCCGGGCCGGTCGCGGCGGCAGCGGGTTGCCGTCCGCGTCCTTGGTCGCTTCGCCGTAGATGGCGTTCAACCATAACGACACCTCGGCCAGTTCCACTGCTACCGGATTCAGATCCACGCCGTAGACGTTGCGATCGGCGATGTACATGCGCACGCGCTGCAACTGGTTCGCGTACTGGTCGTGCGGAATGCGCTGCTTCAGTTCGGTTTGCTTGCGTTCCAGATAGGCTTCGGCCAACTGATTGACGGCTTCGTTCAAGAAGGCCGCGCTACCCATCGCCGGTTCGCAGACCGTCAGCGTCAGAATGTCGTCGGCGCACTGCACGCGCTCGCCAGCCAGTAACTCCTTCAGCGCGTACTTGACCAGACACTGGGTCAGAACCTGGGGCGTGTAGTAGCTGGCGCTTTTTTGCCGGTCGCGGCCAGCCAGCCGGTAGATGAACTTGCCCTTCGGGTGTACGCGCAGCTTGCGATGGCCGGCCTCGTTGAAGTCGTAGACCTTCTCGTCATCGCGATAAGCGTCGATTCGGCTTCGCGGCACGAACCAGGCGTTCTCCAGCAGGTCAGCGTCCGTATCGCCGGCCCGCCTGCGCTGGTGCGAGCGGCCGGCGGCTTGCTGACCGCTGTCACTGTTGTTCTTGTCGCCGCTGCTGTCTCTGTTATCCCCGTCGTCCTCTCCGTCACCACTGTCGTCGCTGTCCTCATCGGAGGCCGACGCAGCGCGGCTGGATTTCGGCGCCGATTTCACTTCGTAAAGGTCTTCGGCGGCGAAGAAGCCGCGGTAACTGAGCAGGGCTTCGTAGACGGCGCCCAACTGGTTGATCGACAGCAGTTGATAGCTGACCCGGCCCGGCCGCCTACCCTTGCCATGGCCCTCGCTCAGCGACATCGAGCGGATCACGGTCTGCCAGACGTGGTTCGGGAAACGCACCTTGCTCAGCAGCGGCATCAGTTCGTCGTCGAACAGCCGGCTATCGAGCGGGGCGAGAGTGAAGCCATCCCGGGTTGCCGTGATCGGGCTATCCGAATCAGTAGCAGACGTCGCGTCACAGCCTTGGCCCACCAGCCGGAACATGAGGCGCAGGCTCTTGTCGAAATACTGGCCGTCGCGGTCTGCTGGCGTGACCAGCGGTTGGCGTTCCAGGTCGCGCAGGCTCTCCAGGCTGTAGCTCTTGAGGTAGACCTCGCTCGACCGGATCGGGACGTAGTTCAGCTCGGGCCGCGCTTCGATGTAGAACAGAAAGAGCAACCGGTAGGCCATGCGCACGCATTCGAGGCTCAGTTCGCCGGCGTCCAGCTTGTATTCGCCCGAATAGATGCTCTTTTTGCTGCCGCTGGCTTGCTCGTCCAGTTGCCGGGCCGCCTCGTTGCCCAGAATCTCGATGGCGTCGCGCAAGGCGTACTTCAGGCTTTCACTGACGCCGAACGCGTTCGCATGCGCGCGTTCGTCCAGTTTTTCGAGCAGGCTCTCACCGTCATTCGGGGCGAGGGACTCCCGGTGCAGCAGGGCCGTGCAGGCCCTTGCGGTGTCGTTCTCGCGGCGGTTGAGGATTTCCTCCCAGTCGAAGCGTAGTGCGCGGTGGTTGGGCCACTTGTAGCGGTCCAGCAGCAGCCATTCGTTCAACCCGGCGAGAATCGCATAGCGCGGCGCTCGCTCCCCGCCGAAGATCACGTCTGACAGCAGATCCGCCCAGGTCGCGTACTCGAATGGCTTCGGCACCGCGTCACCGCCGTAGTGCCGGAACGTCAAGGTCTGCTCAAGTAGATCCTCGTCCTCTCGTCCCGGCTCGTAGGCGGGCAGTATCACCAGGCGATCGCTGGGCGGAGCCAACAGCGGAATAGCTTGACCCGCGCCAAACTCGTAGGCTTGCAGTTCCGTCGAGGCTTCGTGGCCGAACGCCCGCAGCAGCCCCTGCTGAAGCTTCAGGAAGTCGCGCCAGCGGTCATCATGATCGGGCTGGCGCAGCAGTGCGTGACGTTGCGTGAACCACCGCCCCGCGCCAGCAAGCAGGCGCCGATAGGGCGCGCGGGCCGCCTCGTTGCCGGGCTGGCCGGCTTCCTTGGCATCCCAGGCATCGAGCAGGTCGCGGATGTCGCCCTTGAAGACTTCGGCCAGATAGTGATGGCTGTAGAACTCGTTTTCGTTGTTGATGCCGGTGAAGGTCTGAACCACTTCAGGGGCTTGCATGCTCAGACTCCCGTCGGTTGGGGATGGCAGACGGCGGCCAGGACCTGAACCCAGGGCTGGGGCTCGGAGGTCAAGGTGTCCTCTACCCATTTCTGGTAGGCGCTGAATACGCGGTCGATCTCCCGGGATTGGTCCGCGTAGCGGCGCTGGCGCACGGTGTCGAGCTGCTTCGCCAGGCTGATTTCGAGCTGCTTCTTCTGCCGCGTTTGCAGCGCCTCCAACTCGGCCAGCAGGTCGCGCAGGCGAGTTTTGAGGTCGGCCGAGAATTTCTTGTGACGTTTGAGCATGTGCTTTTGCATCTGCGCCACCGCGTCAGGCAAGGCCCGTTGCATGTCGGCGCAGGCGGCCGCGATCATGCCGAGTTGGCTACGGTTGGGTAACTGGCCCGCGCGCAGACCGGCGCGGTTGGCGAAGGTGTCGAAGGGTTCGAGCGCGAACGGCCCATTGCCATGGCGGCAGGCCACCTGCCACTCGACGAGTAGCGGCTGACCTTTGCGGTTCGGAATCAGGCTCATCAGGATGAAAGCCTGCTCGTCGGGATTCAGGTGCAGGCTCTGTAGCAAAGGCGCCTTGTGCCGGCCGAAGTGGGTCAGGACGCGGTCGCCCAGCCATTCCATGATCGGATGCTGGGGCCAGAGGTAATGCAGTTGTGGCCAGGTCTCTTCTTCTCGCCGGGCCTGGCGAGCGGATTCGATGGCGCCCAGCATCCGCTGCTTGTCCGCGCACAGCGCGTAGTGGTCATGTGGATCCTGCACTTCTCGCGGCAGTTGCTTCAGCCGTTCTTGCAGATCCAGCGGGGCGGTTAGCGAGATGATCTGCTCGGCATCTTCGGCGTGCCACTGGCAGACCGATTGCCCTTGGTTCATCAGCGTCAGCGCATGACGCGCGTACTCGTAGTCGCTGGCGAAGAACGAATGCGGTTCGTCGATCGCATCCAGGCTGCTGGTCGTGGTCTCGCGGGCTTCTCCGCCGAAAAGTTGCACCAGCCAGTCGGCCTCGTTGTCGCTGCCGGCGTTCAAACCGGCATCCAGTTCGGCTTCGACCGCCTCGGGCGACAAGCCGTCGGCCATGAAGCCGGCAACCTTGTCGGCTTCCTTGTCCGGGTCGTAGGCTTGCAGAAACGCTGAGGGATCGCCCAGGTTCCGATAGGCTTGTTCGTCCTTGGCTTGCAGGACTTCCAGGGTCCGCAGGTCGCCGCGCACGGTTTCGTTGGCGGGCTCGGTAAAGAGATAGAGAATCTGCGGGCGTTGCTTCTGGCCGTAGCGATCCACGCGGCCATTGCGCTGCTGGAACACCATCAGCGACCACGGCAGATCGAAGTGGACGAGGCGATGGCAGAAGTAGTGCAGGTTCAAGCCTTCGCTGGCCACGTCCGAGCACAGCAGCACGCGGATCGGATCGTCCAGCCGACCAAAGCGATCGACCAGCGATTGCTGGTCGGTGTCGGGCAGCGTGCCGTGCAGAACGGCCAACTGATCGGGCTTGAGCGCCAGATCCCGGGCCAACCTGTCTTGCAGCCAGCGCAGGGTCTCGATGCGCTCGGAGAAGATGACCAGTCGGTCGGTCGGCTCGCCGATCTTCCAGCCGAAGTCGGCCGAGCGCAGATGGGTGAGCAGGCGTTGGTATTTCGAGAAGCCGGTCGCGTCCGTGTCGTCGAGCAGCGAGTCGAGCGTCGCGACGAAGCGCTGCAAGGCGCCGATCTCGCGCTGTTCGGGGGCCGTCGGTTGGGTTTTGCGTTCGAGTAGCTCGATCCGTTTGATCGTCGACTCCCGCGCGGCGGCGGGGCTGGAGAACAGGGCCTTCTGCAGGGCAATGCGTTGCAGCGCATCGTGGTGGTCCGAGCGATGTTCGCCGCCCTGGGTGAACGGAATGGCGAGCAGCGCCTCGTAGGCCGCTTCTTCGTGCGGGCTGGCTTTCTCGTGCAGGCTTAGCGTCTGGCGCTCTTGGAAGTCTGTTTCGACCTGGCCCTTGATGTCCTTCTTGAAGCGACGAATGACCAGGCCCTTGTTGCTGAAATCCTCGGGCGTGTAGTTGTCCGGATCAGCAATCGCGGTCGGGTCCAGCAGGCTCATCAGCGAAGCGAAACTTCGCGCCGAGCCGTCATGTGGCGTCGCCGACAACAGCATAAGGGTGTCAGAGCGGCTGGACAGCAGCCGTGCCAGCCTCGCCCTGCGAGACAACCCCGATTCGCCTGCGCGGGCCGCGACGTTGTGGCACTCGTCGATGACGATGATGTCCCACCACGCGTTTTCGAGGTAGTTGCGGTATTCGAGGTTGGACTTGAGCGTGTCGATCGAGATGATGCTGCGATCGAAATGATTGAAGGGGTTGTGATTGGCGGGAATGCGGTTGCGCACTCGCGCCAGGCCGACCGAATCGAGCCGCACCAGCGGGATCGAGAAGCGCGTCCACCATTCCTTCTGGAACTGGGTCAGCATCGCCTTCTGCGTGACGACCAGGATGCGCTTGCCGCGCCCGCGCTGAATCAGTTCGGTGGCCAGGATGCCGGCTTCCAGCGTCTTGCCCAGGCCGACGGCGTCGGCGATCAGGATCCGCGAGCGCGGTTGGCGCAGCGCCTGCAAGGCGGGGTCGAGCTGGTACGGAACCACGTTCATCACGCCGCGATGGCCGAGATGGATGCGGTCGTCGTTGGCCACGGTGCGTCGGCGCTGGCTCTCCAGGTAGAGGAGGGAGGCCGTGTAGGTGGGGCTGGTGTCCGGCACCAACTCGGTATTGGCCGGGTCGAGGACTTGAATATCCTCTTGGCCTTCGCCCTCCAGCGACGTGAGGAACAGCGCCGTTCTGCCTCGCACCAGATCCGATACGCCGTCACAGGTCAGCAGCCATCCACCGTCAGCGGCGAGATCAGTGCGGCGTATCAACCATTCCGTATCCCGAATGATGGCTCGGGCGCCTGGGGCGATCTGAAGCATGCGTGGTCCGCGCTCCTCGCTCTGTGCTGGTGGCCGGTTTCGGCGCACGAGCCCGGAAATCGAGGGGGCCGCCGTGGGGACGACGAAGAACCCGCTTTGGGCGTTTGCTGCGCCGAACAAGTTAGTTCAAAGCGAGATGGCGCCGTGCCGACCTGAGTCTCGCTTGGACTGTTTTACTGTGGGATAGCCGTCGATACCGAGAAACCGACTTCTGACGAGCGGTCGACCGCGACTTTGCTAACGGCCTGGGAGTGTGCGGAGCGCTGCCGAGGGGTAGTCGGTTAAGGAGTTTGGAGTGGGGAGAAACCTCCCCTTATGAGGGGAACGAAAACCGACTTCCTCCACCACAGCTCGATGTACATCTTGCGCGCGCTCTACGCTGCCTGCTCTGCCGTGGCGCTGTTCACAGGGCGGCAGTGTCGAATCCACTCGACGATAATTCGCTTGTCGAGTACAGTCGACACCCATGGATATCCTTGCAATCGCTGCCGACTGGAGCTTCTGGACTCGGAAGCCACCGCCGGCTGTGCCGAGAGATGTCGACTTGCCACAGGCGTTGGATCCGCGTGTCGCCGTCGTCGTGCAAGGAGTGCGCCGCTGTGGCAAGTCCACGCTGCTGCGGCAGTTCATCGGCCACTACGGTCTGAATCCGGCGCGCTGTGTGTTCCTCAATTTCGAGGATCCACGCCTGGCCGCACACCTACGCTGGGAAACGCTGGATGCCTTGCATGCCGCCTTCATCGCGCGGCATGGCAAGGCGTCTCGCAGGGCGCCGCTCGTCTTTTTTCTCGATGAAATCCAGTGGGTGGAAGGCTGGCAGCGCTGGCTGCGCAGCAGACTCGATCGGCCCGATGATTGCGTCTTCGTCGTCACGGGGTCGAATGCCCAATTGCTGTCCGGTGAGCTGGGTAGTTCCCTGACCGGCAGACACCTGAGCGTTGAGCTGATGCCTTTCTCGTTGACGGAAGCACGGCGCGTCGTGCCTCGATTGTCCGTCAAGTCGTTCCTGGAACGCGGTGGCTTTCCTGAGCCCTTGAAGTCGCCGGACCGCGACGCCTTACTGCGGCAGTACGTCGTCGATATCGTCGAGCGCGACGTGCGCGAGCGCGTGGGGGCGCGTTCGGTGCTGCCGCTGCGGCAACTGGTTCAGATGGTATTCGAGTCGGCAGGCTCCGAATTGAGCATGCGCCGCATCGCGGGAGCCCTGGGTGTAGCGGTGGAAACGGTGCAGGCTTACATCGAAGCCTGCGAATCGGCCTATCTGTTTTTCGGGTGCCCGTTCTTCGCGTGGTCGGAGCGCCAGCGCGCGAGCCATCCTCGCAAGTTCTATCCCATCGACTCCGGGCTGCGGCGCGTGAGCGTGACAAAGACCGGTGAGGACATCGGCAAGCATCTGGAGTGCGCTACCTTCTTGGCCCTGCGCAGGCGCTTCGGCAGCGTTTCTTACTGGCGCGAGCGCGGCGAGGTGGACTTCGTCGTACGGCAAGACGACGGGAAGCTCGTCCCGGTGCAGGTGTCTTGGGACGGTGCGCAGGAGCGTCATCAACGCGCATTGGACGGCTTCTACGAACGTTTTCCTGACGCTGCGGAGGCCGTGTTCATCGACCGCCATAGCTTCGTGGAGTTGGCGCGTGGGGAATTACCCGGAATGAGGTAGTGGGCAGCCGGCCGCCGAGTCCATCCGGCCAGCGGTACGAAGCGCTCGCCCTGCAGCGAGCGGCGGATGATATCGATCAACGGATCGGGCAAGTGCGAGAGGTTGTCCAGCGTTTCGTTCTTGACCTTGCCTGTCTGGCTGCCAGGGCTGGAACTTCAGCTTAAAGTGCTGGCCGCACTGCCGCCTATGCGTCCTCCGCGAACACGTCATCCAGTCTGCGCGCGTCCAGCACCCGTCGCGCCCACCGGCCGACATCGGCCGACGAACCCGATTCCACTCGGGCCACTACCACTTCGGGCAACGAACCGAAGCGATGGGACAATTGTTCAAGCAGGATCTGGCCTCGGCCCTTGTCCACCCCCTGCTCGATTCCCTTGCGGATCCCGATCCGCTCGACGCTGGTGATAAAACGCATTTTCCGGCCCTCCTCGTACGCCTCGATATCCTGCCACAGCCGGTCGTTGTCCGCCTCCGACAGCGTCATCATCCAGTCCAGGACCCCGAACAGATCGACCACCCTTAGCCGGCTCCAGCCCCGCTCGTACAACAGTCGTACCAGCCGTCGCTTCGCCGCCTGCCGTTGCCGCGGCCGGCCTCTCGTACGCCGCGTCAGCAGGTGTGCCGCCACTACTATCGCAAACGGATTGGGATCGGCCAGCAGCCCATCGATGTCATCTGCCCAGTCCAGCAATTTCACCATCGGAAACCGCATCTGCACGCTGCAACCGAGCAGCGCATGGCCATAGCCGTCCGGCCTCCATCCGGGACTGGCGTCGGCCAGCACCGCCAGGCTCGCCACCGGCTGGCCGAAGCGCTCGAACAGCCGGCCGTGGTAGACGAACATCCGCCGCTTGGCAAAGTCCGTCTTGCGACTGGCCTGGACCTCGATGTGGACGTAGATCCACTGCTCGCCCCCCTGTTTGCGATGCACCCGTACCAGCTTGTCGACGGTCATGCTGCCGGTACCGGCCGTTTTGCGAGTGCCGGAGACCCGGCGCACGACGCTGTGCAGTTCCTTGTCCAGGAAAGCGTGGCCGCGCGACCAGTCGATCGCCTCGTGAATGTCGGGGAAGAAGAAGACCAGGAACTCCGGAAAGAACTTCCCTAGCGCCATCTTCCACGGACCGTCGAACGGGTCCGGCGGCGGTTCGTCGTCCACCTCGGGGGCAATGCGGGTCATGGTCGGGGGCCCGGGGACATGGTGGGTCACCGCCATTGAACCGAGTGCAGTAGCGGCCCGAAATCCGCTAGATGGCCTAACCCGCATAGGCTTGAGATCGGCGCTCTCGAATGCCTGGCCTGCCCTATCAGCAAGCGGCGGAAAAGCGTCAGATCAGCACGAGCGCATCCGGCCCCTCGGGGTTGCTGAATGCCTGGCTGACGGCGCTGAATGCCCGGCTAGCGTCGCCGCCGCTCCACGCATGGTCGAACCCCGCGATGATCGTTTGCCTGAAGAAATGGCAAACCAACGCCATGACACAGCGCCAGCATCGCCACGACGCCTACGCTCTCCGGTTCCGCTCAAGCCCGCAGCGTCCTTCGCCGATGGCAGTCGTCATGGTCCTCACCGCACCAGCGCGCACTTGCTCTGCGACAGCGGCTGCGGGGCGTCTTCGGCCGGGATCGTGCGCAGGATCTTGTAGTAATCCCACGGGCCCTTGGATTCGGACGGCTGCTTGACCTCGACCAGGTACATGTCGTGCATCAGCCGCCCATCGACGCGGACCTTGCCCTTGGCGAAGAAGTCGTCGACCGGCAGCTCGCGCATCTTCGCGGCGACGGCCTTGCCGTCGTCGGTGCCGGCGGCCTGCATCGCCTTCAGGTAATGCGCGACCGACGAATACGTGCCGGCCTGGACCATGCCCGGCATGCGGCCGGTGCGATCGTAAAAGCGGCGCGACCACTGGCGCGAGGCATCGTCGCGATCCCAGTAGAACGCGGTCGTGAACAGCAGGCCGTTGGCCACCTTCAGGCCCAGCGAGTGGACGTCGCTGATCACGACGACGAGGCCGACGACCTTCTGTCCGCCGCGGGCCAGGCCGAACTCGCCGGCCTGCTTAATCGCGGTGATCGTGTCGCCGCCGGCGTTGGCCAGGCCGACGACCTGCGCCTTGGACGCCTGAGCCTGCAGCAGGAACGATGAGAAATCCATCGTGCCGGTCGGATGCCGGACCACGCCGGCCACGGTGCCGCCGTTCTCTTTGACCACGCGGTCGAGGTCGGCGGCCATCTGGTGGCCGAACGCATAGTCCGCGGCGATGATGTACCAGGACTTGCCGCCGCTGGCGACCACCGCCTTGGCCGTGCCGGCCGCCTGCGAGTACGTGTCGAACGCCCAGTGGAAGCCGGTCGGCGAGCAGTCCTCGTTGGTCAGCCGCGTCGTGGCCGGTCCGACGGACAGCGTGACCTTGCCTTTTTCCTTGGCGATCTGCTGGGCGGCCAGCGCGACGGCCGAGTTGCTGAGGTCCGCGACGGCGCTGACGCCCTCGTTGTCGAACCAGCGGCGTGTGATCCCGGCCGCCAGGTCGGCCTTGTTCTGGTGGTCGGCGGAGACGATCTCGATCTTCCGGCCGAGCACGGTGCCGCCGAAGTCCTCGACCGCCATCTTTGCCGCCTCGACCGAGGTCGCGCCGCCGAAATCGGCATACATGCCCGATTGATCGTTGAGCACGCCGATGCGGACGGCGTTGCCGGCAGGCTGGGCCTGCACGCCGGCGGCGCAGATCAGGCCGGCCAGCAGGGAGACGAGGGTCGAGCGGCGCAAGGGACTCCTCCATTGGCTTGGACGATGGCTGTGCCCATTCTGGTGCGCCCCCGGTCGGCGGACATCCGGACAATCCCGACGCCGGCCGTCACCGGTCGGCTGTGGCCCCATGGCCGGACGGTCGCCGGGCCGTCTTCAGCCAGCGGTGAAGAATCGCCAGGCGAGCTTCAACGCATCCGGCCCCTTCGGGTCCGAGAACGCCTGGCGGGCCGCGCCGCCGCTCCAGGCGTGGTCCAGTCCCTCGATCAGGACGAGGCGTACGTACGGCGCGCGGCGGCGGACGGCAGCCGGATCAGGCCAATCGGTGATCCGCATCGGATAACGCTCGCCGCGTTGCTGCACCTGCGGGGGGCGCGACGTGAGGGCGGCGGCGCTTGCGCCGGCGGCCGGATGCGCGGACAGCCATAGCGCGGCCAATTGGTCGGCGTTGCGCGCGTCGATGACCGGATCACGGTCACCTTGCAGGATCAGCAGCGGCGGCGGGCATCGACCCCTGAGCGCGGCGAGGACCGCCATGTCATGGATTCTCGGATGGCCGTGCATCGACCGGGCGGTGTCGGCGGCGTTGCGGGCGCTGAACGGCAACGGGCCCGAATGGCTGGCGACCGCCCGGATGCGGTCCGGATAACGCAGCGCCAGCGTGGTCGCCATCGTCGCGCCGGCCGACAGGCCGAGCGCGTAAATGCGGTCGCGGTCGACCGGATGGCGCCGGGCGACGTGCTCGATGATCTGCATGACCAGCGTCGATTCGCCGGCGGCGAACGCGTCACCGCGGAACCAGTTCCAGCAGCGCTGCGCGTTGGCCTGGACCGGTTGCTCGGGCAGCAGTGCGATGAACCGCTGGCTGCAGGCGAGCCGTGCGACGCGCGTGCTGACGGCGATGCACGCGCTGTCCTGGCCGCAGCCGTGCAGCAGGACCAGCAGCGGTACCGGTGTCCGTGCGGCGAGCCCGTCGGGGCGGAACAGCCGGTAGCGCCGGCCGGCCAGCGGGCCCACCGTCCAACGGCCTTCGCTCCACTGGCCGCCGGACGTCGCCAGCGGCGCGTCGACCGGCGTCACCACGCCGGTCAGCGCCTGTCTCGTCAGGTCGGCAGCGCGCCGGGCCTGCCGCTGGCCGGCCTGGCGGGTGGCGTCGATCGCCTGCCCGGTCACCCGCCGCCATTGCTCGCCGGCCTGGCGGATCTGCCGTTCGGTCTGGCGGGCGGCCTGCTTGGCCATCTTGCGCGCGCTGCGCTCGGCGGCGACGGCCAGCGGATTCTTGCGGGCCGTACGTTGGGCGCGTCGCGCGCTGCGGGTCAGCGCGTCCAGCGTCGCGAGCCACGGATTGCGGGGGCGTCGGGCCATCGGTGCATCGCGTCCTCCGGGGGAAGGGCGCGTCAAGAAAAAGGCTGAAAAAAACCCTGAAAAAAGGGGCTTGAAACCCGCGCGACGGCTCCCATTTCGGATGCACGGGCGCCGACGACGGGCCCGCGAACAAACCGTATCGCTTGATTGACTAAGAGGATATGACCATGCGTACTTTCGATTTTGCTCCGCTGTATCGTTCGGCCATCGGTTTCGACCGCTTCGCGAACCTGCTCGATTCGACGCTGCGCAATGATGCCCACCCCAGCTATCCGCCCTACAACATCGAACTGTCGGGCGAGAACCAGTACCGGATCACGATGGCGGTCGCCGGCTTCGACCGGTCCGAGCTGGACATCGAAGTCGAGAACGAAAGCCTGAAAGTCACCGGCCGCAAGCAGCGCGAAGAGAATCAGCGCACTTACCTGCACCGCGGCATCGGCACCCGTGACTTCGAGCACCGGTTCCAACTGGCCGAGCACGTCAAGGTCGTGGGCGCATCGTTCCAGAACGGTCTGCTGAACATCGACCTGGTTCGCGAGGTTCCCGAGGCGATGAAGCCGCGTCGCGTGCCGATCGACGGCAACAACGTCGAGGTGCTGGACCGCAAGGTCGCCTGACCGGCCTGCGGCCGACGTCGACGGGCCCGCCTCGAGCGGGCCTTTTCGCGTGACGTGGGCATGACGTAGGCGCCTGCGTGGGCTGCCCACGCGTCCCGCCGCGCGGCGGCGGTCAGCGCCGGTTCGTGATCAGGCCGGTCGCGTCGCCGACGAACGCGTTGCGCGTGACCTTGTCGAACAGGCACAGCACGCGTCCCTTGCGCGACTTGGTGCGCGACAGCATCACTTCGCCTTCGATCAGCAGCGCCGTCATGCCGATCTGGTCGTCGAACTCGATCGGCTTGCCGGCCGCCCGCGCTTTGTGCAGGTCGCTGGCCTTGATGCAGGCGTCGGTCACTTCCTTGGTCAGCGTCGGCGACGGCTTGGGCACGGCGGCGTGGACGGCGGCGGAGCCGATGGCCAGGCCGGCAGCGGCCAGCGCACAGGCGAGCGCGCGTCCGACGGCCAATCGACGGGGCCGGCGCGAGGCCGGGGTGCGGCGGACAACGATCATCAGTCGTGTTCTCCTGAAGGGGACGGTCCGGACGATGGCGGAATCGTCTCACATCCGCGCGTCGATCCGGGTTCGGGGCCATCCGGCGGTGTCAGGGCCCGGCGTCCGGCGCGAGCCGCGGGCGGTCCAGCGGTCCAGCGGTCCAGCGGTCCAGCGGTCCAGCGGTCCAGTGGCCCAGCGGCCCAGCGGCCCATCAGCCCGCCGCCGCTGGCGTAGACTCGCGCGATGTCCCGGCGCCGTACGAACCTGATCACCAGCCGCCCATGGCTGATGTTGTCGGCGCTGGCCGGCGTGCTGGCCGGGGTGGCGTCGCCGTCGGCCTGGCCGCTGGTCAGCCGGGTGCTGCTCGGCTGGAACATCGCGAACTGGCTGTACCTGGGCTGTCTCGTCGTGCTGATGTCCCGCGCCGATGCGCAGGGTGTGCGGTATCGCGCCCGGCGGCTGGACGACAGCGGCTGGGTCGACCTGGCGCTGGCGGCGATCGGACCCGTGATGAGCCTGGCGGCCGTCGTGTTCGAGCTGCTGCTGTCCGGGCCGCACGGGCGTCCGCTGGGCGTCGCGCTGACGGTGTCGACGATCATCGGCGCGTGGCTCGGCAATGCGCTGATCTTCGGCATGCACTACGCGAACCTCTATTACCGGCGGCCCGATCCGCCGGCGCTGCGCTTTCCGGACGACGCGCTCGAACCCGACTACTGGGACTTCCTGTACTTCTCGTTCACGATCGCGATCGCGCAGCAGACGGCCGACGTGGCGATCGCCTCGCGCACGATGCGCCGTACCGTGCTCGCGCAGGCGTTGTTGTCGTACCTGTTCAACCTGGCGATCCTGGCGTTGTCGATCAATATCGCGTCGAACCTGCTGGCCGGGGGCTGAACGGGACGCCGTCAGCCCAGGTCCGCGACGGCGCCGGTCTCCGCGTCCCAGCGGCGCGCTCGGCCGGTATCGACGCGCGCGGGCAGCAGGCCCGCTGCGAAGAACGTGTCGGCGATCCGTTGCTGTTCGCCGAAGTGGCGCGCCTCGACCGCGCGGACCTCGTAGCTTCGGCGGGCATTGGCCTGCCTGACGGTCGCTGCGTCCAACCCCCATGAGGGGGCGAGCAGGCGCGCCGCCGCGTCGGGATCGTCGCGGACCTGGCGGCCGGCCGCGCGCAGGGCTTCGAAGACCGTCTTCAGCCACGCCGGATGATCGGCGGCGAACCGGCTCGAGACCAGGTAGTAGCGCTGATACGAGGCCAGGCCGCGGCCGTCGATCAGCACGCGCGCGTCGGCCGCGCGCTCGGCCGCCGCCAGGAAGGGATCCCAGGTGATCCACGCATCGACCGCGCCGCGTTCGAATGCCGCGCGGCCGTCGGCGGGCGCCAGGTAGCTGGCCTGAACCTCGCCCGCGGCGACGCCGGCCTGCGCGAGCGCGGCCAGCAGCAGGTAATGGCTGCCCGCCGCCTTCGTGACGGCGACGCGCCGGCCCTTCAGGTCGGCCGGCGATCGAATGGGGGCATCGCGCCGCACGAGGATCGCCTGCGCGGACGGGGATGGGGCTTCCTGTGCGAAGTAGACGAAGTCGGCCCGTGCCGCCTGCGCGAAGATCGGCACGGTGTCGGCGATGTCCGCCGTCAGGTCGATGGCACCGGCGTTCAGCGCTTCGGTCAGCGGCAGGCCGCTGGTGAACTCGTGCCAACTGACGTCGACGTTCGATGAGGCCAACGCTTGTTCGAGCGTGCGCTGCGACTTGAGCACGACGCTCAGCGTCGACGACTTCTGATAACCGATGCGCAGCGTCCCGCCAACGCGCCCGGCCGCCGCGCCTTGCGCGATCGCGCGCGCCGGCCATCCGCCCGTCAGCGGCGCCGCAGTCGCGGCCAATGCCGCCGACGCCAGCCCGGCCAGGCCGCGCCGGCGTTCGGTCGACGCCGGTGGGACGCAGTCCGATGCCGGCGGAGGGGAGTTGCTGTCGATGCTCATCGATTTCGCTCGTGTTGTCGAGGACGGCGGAGACGGACCAGAGTCTGACGGTCCCGGCACCGGCCGATCAAGCAAGCGATTCATCTAAGCAATGCAGCGATCGGACTAAGCGCGAGCGAGTGCCTGGTGATAACGATCGAAGAATCCCTTCGTTGTCCGCGTGTTCGATTTCTCCTAAGGTCGGTGCGGCGCGAGCGCGGCGCATTCGACGGCCGCCGCCCGCGCATTCCCCCGCGCATTCCCTCGATTCTCGCGAGACAGATGATGAACACCGACCGCTCCGATTCGGCTGCTCCGCGGCCGCTTTTCCCTGAAACCGTGAACGAGCCTGCCGGCCGTTCCGCTCTCGCATCCGAACGGAGCGCAGCCGCTGCGCGCCGCGGCTTCCTGGCCGCCAGCCTCGCGCTGGTCGGCGGCGCGGCCGCGTTGCCGTCCGCTCGCGCCGACGCCGTCGTGCTGAAGGCCGGCGACCAGAAGGGCGGGCTGCGCGCGTTGCTGGAAGCGGCCGACGCGCTGCGCGACCTGCCTTACGAGATCCGCTGGGCCGAGTTTCCCGCCGCCGCGCCGCTGGCCGAGGCGTTGAATGCCGGGGCCGTGGATTTCGGCACGATCGGCGATGCGCCGCTGATCTTCGCGCTGGCCGCCGGCGTGCGGATCAAGGCGTTCGCCGCCAATCGGTCGGATCCGTACGGCACGGCCGTGCTCGTGCGTCCCGATTCGCCGCTGAAGAACGCCGCCGACCTGAAAGGCCGCTCGATCGGAACCAATCGCGGTTCGATCGGCCATTTCATCGCATTGAAGGCGCTGGCCTCGGCGGGACTGAGCGGCAACGACGCGTCGTTTCGATTCATTCCGCCGGCGGACGCCAAGCTCGCGCTGACGCAGGGGG
Organism: Burkholderiaceae bacterium; assembly: GCA_047601745.1. Classification (GTDB taxonomy): domain Bacteria; phylum Pseudomonadota; class Gammaproteobacteria; order Burkholderiales; family Burkholderiaceae_E; genus JAKPAM01. The sequence continues at coordinate 1,844,856 of JASGIS010000001.1, forward strand.
CGCTCGATGCCTGGGCGACCTGGGAGCCGTATACGGCGATGGCCGAGACCGCCGGCCAGGCGCGGGTACTGGTCGACGGCCGAGGCCTGTCCAGCGGACTGGGCTTTCTCGCCGGTACCGAGACCGCGCTGGCCACCAAGCGCGCGGCGCTGGCCGATTTCACGCAGCGCGTCGTGCGCGCGCAGCAGTGGTCGTACCAGCACGTCGACGAATACTCGGACTCGCTGGCGCGCATCATCGGAATCCCCGCGCGAGCCGCGCGCCTGCAATTCGAGCGGCGGGCGACGCGTTGGGTGCCGCTCGACGCGGCCGTGTTGTCGGATCAGCAGCGCACCGCGGATTTCTTCCTGCAGGCCGGGCTGCTGAAGCAGAAGCTGGATGTCGCGGCGACGTTCGATCGCGAGATCGGCTGAAGGACGGGCCGCGCCGTACGGGCCGAGGCGGTACGCGGTTCATCCGTTGTGCGCGGATGGGCCCGATACGAGCGGCCCGAGCCGAACGACACGCCGGGTTCGTCCGATGCGCGCGGACAGGCCCCGACGAGAGGGGGCGGTCAGAAGGGGGTTAGAGGGGCAGTCAGAGGGGCGGCCGGGTCCGGTCGATCAGGCGGACAGCCTCAGCGGCTCGGGCCGTTCGGCGCGATGCGAATCCAGCCACGGTAGTGCGTACTGCACGGCCAGTGCGATGCGCGCCGACAATGCGTCGCTGGCGATCCGGCCGTCCGCGAAGTCGCGGTCCGTGCCGTAGACGCCGAGAGGCAGCGGCAGCGACTGGAAGAACGCGAACAGCGGCCGCAACTGATGATCGAGGACCAGCGAGTGCCGCTCGCTGCCGCCGGTCGCGACCAGCAGAACCGGCTTCGATCGCAGCGCGTCCTGGTGGACCAGATCGAACAGGTGCTTGAACAGGCCGCTGTACGCGCCGCGATAGACCGGCGTGCCGACTACCAGCAGATCGGCGCCTTCGATCAGATCCAGCGCGTCGGCGACCTTGCGCGAGGCGCCCGGGCGCTGCAACGTCGCGCCCAGTTCGGGATGCAGCGCCGACAGGCGCACCGAGCGGGCGTCGACCGGACGCTGCGATCCCAGCTCGGCGATCACCGCGTTCAGCAGCGTGTCGGTCTTCGACGGGTGGTTCGGGCTGCCGGAGACGGCGATCACGTTCAATCGGTCGGACATGGCGGGGCTATCGGTAGGTATGGGTTCCGGCGGCGCGGATTCGGTGGGCCGGGTCGGTAGGTATGGGTTCGGCGGCGCGGATTCGATGAGCCGGGTTCGGTAGGTATGGGTTCCGGCAGCACGGATTCGATAGGCCAGGTTCGGTAGGTACGGGTTCGGCGAGAGCCGGGCATCCGGACACGCGGGGAGCGGGTACCGGCGCCCGATCGAAGCACCGATGTTAAGTCGCGGCCGTCGATCCGCGTTCCACGATCTTCTGATAAGGAAATCGCCGCCGGCGCGATAACGATCCGATGAATTCCTGGTAGGGACGCGCGCTGATCCGGCGCAGGATCGCGAGTCCTTCCGGATGGACTGGCCGCCGGGCCGGGACCGTGATGCCGGTCGATCGGGTTATCCTGACCGACGATCCGACCGTCGCGCGCGACGGCGGCCGGCCGCGCTCCGGCCGATCACCCCATCATCCCCACCAGGAGACCTCATGTCGCAGAACTGGAAATTCGAAACCCTGTCGGTGCACGCCGGTTATTCGCCCGATCCGACGACCAAGTCCGTCGCGGTGCCGATCTACCAGACCGTCGCCTACGCGTTCGACAACGCGCAGCACGGCGCCGATCTGTTCGACCTGAAGGTGCCCGGCAACATCTACACGCGGATCATGAACCCGACCAACGACGTGCTCGAGCAGCGCGTCGCGGCGCTCGAGGGCGGCATCGGGGCGCTGGCGCTGGCCTCGGGCCAGGCGGCCGTCACTTATGCGATCCAGACGATCACCGAGGCCGGCGACAACATCGTGTCGTCGAGCGCGTTGTACGGCGGCACCTACAACCTGCTCGCGCACACGCTGCCGCAGTTCGGCATCGAGACCCGTTTCGCCGACTACCGCGACCCGGAAGCGTTCGGGCGGCTGATCGACGACCGGACCAAGGCGGTGTTCGTCGAATCGATCGGCAACCCGCGCGGCAACATCACCGACATCGCCGAGATCGCGCGGATCGCGCACGCGCACGGCGTGCCGCTGATCGTCGACAACACGGTGCCGTCGCCGTATCTGCTGCGTCCGATCGAGCACGGCGCCGACATCGTCGTGCATTCGCTGACCAAGTACCTGGGCGGGCACGGCTCGAGCCTGGGCGGTGCGATCGTCGACAGCGGCAAGTTTCCGTGGGCCGAGCACAAGGAGCGGTTCAAGCGGCTCAACGAGCCGGACGTCAGCTACCACGGCGTCGTCTATACCGAGGCGCTGGGACCGGCCGCGTACATCGGCCGCGCGCGCGTCGTACCGCTTCGCAATACCGGCGCGGCGCTGTCGCCGTTCAACGCGTTCCTGATCCTGCAGGGGATCGAGACGCTGGCGCTGCGGATGGATCGGATCTGCGACAACGCGCTGGCGATCGCGAAGTTCCTCGATGCTCGCGACGACGTGTCGTGGGTCAACTACGCGGCGCTGCCCGGCCAGCCCGAGCACGCGCTCGCGCAGAAATACCTGAACGGCCGCGGATCGGGCGTGCTGACTTTCGGCCTGAAGGGCGGGCGCGAGGCCGGCGAGCGTTTCCTAGACGCGCTGGGCCTGTTCGTGCGGCTGGTGAACATCGGCGACGTGCGTTCGCTGGCCACGCATCCGGCGTCGACCACGCATCGCCAGTTGAACGACGAAGAGTTGCGCAAGGCGGGCGTGACCGCCGATACCGTGCGCCTGTCGGTCGGCATCGAGCACATCGACGACCTGATCGCCGACCTCGATCAGGCGCTGAAGGCGGCGGCGCGCTGAGCGGCCGGTCCGGCGAGGAGCGAACGGTGAGCGGCGTGTTCCGTGATCTTTCGCGCGTCCGTGCGGAAGTCCGTCCGGACGTCCGTTCTGGCGTTGATCCGCGGGGCGGCCGGTGCGCTCGATCGCGGGCTGTGCCATGGCCTGCGCGACGGACCGGCGCGTGCGCGGCCTTGCTCGTCGCCGCGTCGTTCGCGCTGCTGGCCGGCTGCGGCGACGTCGCCAAGCTGCCGGTCAGCGACGGCATCGGGCCGGCGCCGAAGCTGCCGCCGCCGCGCTCGACGCTGCTGCCCACCGTCAGCATCGCCAAGGCCGTCGGCTGGGCGTCGGAGCGCGATGCGCCGGTGGCAGCGTCCGGCGCGCGCGTCACGGCGTTCGCGCGCGGGCTCGCGCATCCGCGTTGGCTGTACGTGCTGCCCAACGGCGATGTCCTGGTCGCCGAGAGCAACAAGCCGGCGCGCGAGCCTTCGGGCTTTCGTGAGTGGGTCGCCGCCAAGGTGATGGCGATGGCCGGCGCATCGGCCGCCAGCGCGGACCGGATCACGCTGCTGCGCGACGCGGACGGCGACGGCGAGGCCGAGCTGCGCAGCACGTTTCTCGAGGGCCTGCATTCGCCGTTCGGCATGGCGCTGGTCGGTGACGAGCTGTACGTCGCCAATGCCGATGCGCTGCTGCGCGTCCGCTACCGCGAGGGCCAGACCCGCGCCGACGGCGAGCCCGAACGCGTGACCGATCTGCCGGCCGGCCGCAATCACCACTGGACGAAGAACGTCATCGCCAGCCGCGACGGTCGGCGGCTGTACGTGACGGTCGGCTCGAACAGCAACGTCGCCGAGAATGGGATGCACGAGGAAGAGGGGCGCGCGGCGATCTGGGAGATCGACCTGCCCCTGCCGGCCGACGCGTCGCGGCCGCCGGCCAAGCGGCTGTTCGCGACCGGCCTGCGCAATCCGAACGGCATGGACTGGGAGCCGGTGACCGGCGAGCTTTGGGCCGCCGTCAACGAGCGCGACGAGATCGGCAGCGACCTGGTGCCCGACTACGTGACCTCGGTGCGGCGCGACGGCTTCTACGGCTGGCCGTACAGCTACTACGGCTCGCACGTCGACGAGCGCGTGACGCCGCCGCGTCCCGACCTGGTCGCCCGCGCGCTGGTGCCCGACTATGCGCTGGGGCCGCACACCGCGTCGCTGGGCATCGCCTTCGCGCGCGGCGAGCCGCTCCTGCCGTCGTGGCGCGAAGGCCTGTACGTGGCCCAGCACGGGTCGTGGAACCGTCGTCCGAAGAGCGGCTACAAGGTGATCTTCGTGCCGTTTTCGGCGGGGCGTCCCAGCGGCCTGCCGGTCGACGTGCTGACCGGATTCCTCGACGCCGACGAGCGCGCGAAGGGGAGACCGGTCGGCGTCGCGCTCGACGGCCGCGGCGGCCTGCTGGTCAGCGACGACCTCGGCGATACGGTGTGGCGCATGACCGCGGCGCGGTGACATCGGTGCGGTGACGTCGGTGCGGTGACGTCGGTGCGGTGACGTCGGTGAGATGACGCCGGTGGGATGACGTCGGTGAGATGACGCCGGATTGGTGATGTCGGCGTGGTGATGTGGGCGTGGTGATGTGGGCGATCCGTTGCGCCCGGGCGCCCGGGCGAGCGGGCGGTGCAGTGCGGCCTGGTGCGGTCGGGGGCGGTCCGGTGCGCCCGTCGGTTCGCCGCGACGCCGGGGTCTGTGTGATCGCCGGTCGTGGCACACTCGACCCTTCGTCGCCGGCGCGCGGCGTGCCGGGCCCGCGGCGGCCCGGCGGCGCCTGCCGGCGGATCCATTGGACGCATCCGCCCGCGAGCAGCCGGGCTTTTTCGAGGACTGTCATGACCTTACGCAAACCGACCGGGCCGATCGCGGCCTTTCGCGTGGCCGCGGCGATCGCCGTGCTGGCCGCCGCTGCCGCGGTGCACGCGCAAGGCACGCCGACGGTCGACAAGCTGTCGTCGGGCGTGACGGTCAAGCATACGGTCGTCGGTACCGGTGCCAATCCGAAGGCCAGCGATACCGTCAAGGTCCACTATCGCGGCACGCTGGACAACGGCACCGAGTTCGACAGCTCGTACAAGCGCAACGCGCCGGCCAGCTTCCCGCTGAACCGCGTCGTTCCGTGCTGGACCGAAGGCATCCAGAAGCTGAAGGTCGGCGGCAAGGCGACGCTGACCTGTCCGCCGGAGACCGCTTATGGCGCGCGCGGGATACCGGGCGTGATTCCCCCCAACAGCGTGCTGAACTTCGACGTCGAACTGCTGGCCATCGAAAAATAGGAGTCGGACCATGAGGATCTTCGTCGGCGGGTTCCAGCACGAGACCAATACGTTCGCGCCGACGAAGGCCGATTGGTCGGCTTTCCTCAGCGGCGAATCGTTTCCGGCGCTGACGCGCGGGCAGCCGATGCTCGCGTTGTACGAACAGCTCGGCTTCGGGCTGTCGGGCTTCCAGTCGGTGGCGCGCGAGCGCGGCTGGCGGCTGGTGCCGTCGATCTGGGCGGGCGCGGTGCCGTCGGCGCACGTCACGCGCGACGCGTTCGAGCGGATCGCCGCGATGTTCGTCGAGGACCTGCGCGCCGCGGTCGACGAGCCGGCCGACGAACCGATCGGTGCGATCTATCTCGACCTGCACGGCGCGGCCGTGACCGAGCACCTGGACGACGCCGAGGGCGAGCTGCTGGCGCGGCTGCGCGCGATCGTCGGCGACGCGGTGCCGATCGTCGCCAGCCTGGATCTGCACGCGAATCTCAGCGAGCAGATGTTCGCGATGGCCGACGCGCTGGTCGCGTACCGCACGTACCCGCACGTCGATTCGTTCGAGACCGGCGTGCTCGCGGCGCGGCTGCTCGAGCGCCGGCTGGCGCTGGGCCGGCGCGAGAAGCTGGCCTGCTGGCGCGCGCCGTTCCTGCTGCCGCTGAACGTGCAGTCGACGATGACCGAGCCGGCGTCGTCGATCTATCGCGAACTGGCCGAGATCGACTCGCGCTTCGACGTCATCGCGAGTTTCGCGCCGGGCTTCCCGGCCGCCGACATCCCGGACTGCGGTCCGGCCGTCTGGGCTTACGGCGAACAGGCCGATGCCGCGGTGCAGGCGCTGGTCGCGCGGATCGACGAGCCGCGCGAGCAGTGGCGGCTGACGCTGCTGACGCCGAACAAGGCGGTGCGCGAGGCGATGCGGCTGGCCGGCGGCGCCGATCGGCCGGTCGTGATCGCCGACACGCAGGACAATCCGGGCGCCGGGGCCGACAGCAATACGACCGGCATGCTGCACGCGCTGCTGGCCGAAGGGGCCGGGCGGGCCTATCCGGGCCGCGTCGCGCTGGGTTTGCTGTTCGATCCGGCGTCGGCCCGGGCGGCGCACGCTGCCGGCCTCGGCGCGACCGTCGAACTGGCGCTCGGCACGTCGGTGCCGACCTGGGGCGGCCAGGTCAGCGATCCGCCGGTGCAGGGGCGCTTCGTCGTGCGAGCGCTCAGCGACGGCGCGGTGCCGCTCAAGGGCGCGATGGGGCGCGGCAGGACGCTGAGCCTGGGGCCGTGCGCGTGCCTGGAGATCGACGGCGTGCGCGTCGTGGTCGGCAGCGGCAAGTCGCAGATGCTCGATCGCGAGATGTACCGTCACCACGGCGTCGAGCCCGAGACGATGAAGATCCTCGTCAACAAGAGCTCGGTGCATTTCCGGGCGGACTTCGCGCCGATCGCCAGTCACATCCTGGTCGGCAAGGCGGCCGGCCCGATGGCCGGCGATCCGGCCGACCTGCCATGGACGCGGCTGCCCGGCCGGATGGCGCTGCGGCCCTGCTGACAACGGGCCGATGCCGGCTCGATGCGTCCGGCGGCGCGGGTTCGATCTTCGCGTGGACGACCTTGGTGTCTGCTAGTCGAACTTGACGCCGGACTCGCGCACGACCTTGCCGTACTTGTCGTAGTCGGCGCGGATGCGCTGGGCGAACTGTTCGGGCGACGTCGCCCAGGCTTCGAGACCCTGCTGTGCGAGGCGTTCCTTGACCGACGGCGTGTCGGCGGCCTTGCGCACCTCGGCATTCAGGCGAGCGATGATGTCCGGCGGCGTGCCGGCCGGCGCGGCCAGGCCGAACCACGAGACGACCTCGAAATCGGGGTAGCCGGATTCGGCCACCGTAGGCACGTCGGGCAGCAGCGGGGAGCGCGTCTTCGAGGCCAGCGCCAGGCCCTTGAGCTTGCCGGCCTTGATCTGCGGTGCCAGCACGGTCAGCGTGTCGACCGAGACGTTGACGTGGCCGCCGACGACCGCCGTGATCGCCGGCGCGCTGCCCTTGAACGGCACGTGCAGCAGGTCGGTGCCGGTGGCGAGCTTGAAGTACTCGCCGGCCAGATGGATGATCGTGCCGCTGCCGCTCGACGAATACGTGAGCTTGCCCGGCTGGCTCTTGGCCAGCGCGATCAGTTCCTTCAGGTCGCGGGCGGGCACCGAGTCATTGGTGGCGATGACCACGCCGGTGGCGGCCAGCATCGAGATCGGCGCGAAGCTGGTGAACGGGTCGAACTTCAGGTTCTGCTGGATGTGCGGCAGCACCGTCAACTGGCCGGTCGGCACCAGCGACAGCGTGTAGCCGTCGGGGGCCGAGGCGGCCACGTGGTCGGCGGCGATCGCGGTGCCCGCGCCGGGTTTGTTCTCGGGCAGGACCTGTTGATGCAGCCCTTCGGACAGCGCTTCGGCGAAGATTCGCGCGGCCGCGTCGGCGGCGCCGCCGGGCGGGTAAGGGATGACCAGCCGGATCGGCTTGGACGGCCACGCATCGGCGGCCTCGGCCGGGCTGCCGTGCAGGCCGTGCGCGGCCAGGACCGCCAGCGCGACGGCCCCGGTCAGGCCCAGGACCGTCAGGCGTCGGGCGCGGCGTACGGCCGGGGCGCCGGGCGCGGTGGCGGGAGAGGCGTCGGCGGCCGGCGTCGAGGCGGCGTCGTCGCGTGAAGGGGTCGAGCGCATCGTGATCCTGCGGAATGCTGAAAGCCGGTCAGCCTAGGCGGTTTTGGTGCGTTGCACAAACGAGCTGTTCTGCGGTGCACATAACGAATGGTAATAAGCGACCCGGTGTCGGCACGGCGTCCGGATTTCCCTTCGAAACGCCGAGTTGCCCTATCGAGCCAGGGGTTTTGCCCTAGAATCCGCCCGTTGGTGCTCGCGGTCCGGTTCACGGACCGCAGTTGAACGGGAAGCAGGAGGTCCACGGACCCGGCCTGCGCTGCCCCCGCAACGGTCAAACGGCCGGAACCCCGCCTCGCCGCGGATTCCCGCGCGCGTCCACAAACCACTGGGTGTCGTGCCTCACGCACCTGGGAAGGTGACGCGCGTTTCGCCGTCAGCCCGGATACCGGCCAACGACGTGACCGGCGCCCCGACGGGGCGGCCGGTCGTTCTGTCCCGAAGCTGGCGGGGAGGCCGGCGGGGACGTTCCGATCCGAGTGGCTGATCATGCCTGTGTCTTCGATTCGCGGCGGTGCTCGCGCCGCGTCCCTGCTCGTCCCCTTGCTGCTGCCCGTCGCCGCGCTCGCGCAAACCGCTTCGCCCGTCGCGCCGGCGGCCGAACCCTCCGCTCCCGGTCCGATCGACGACGTGATCGTCACGGCGACTCGCGTCGAGCAGAAGCTGACCGACACCGTGGCCGACGTGTCCGTCATTGATCGCGAGACGATCGAGAACAGCGGCGTGTCGACCGTCGCCGACGTGCTCGGCCGCCTGCCCGGCGTCGAGTTCGCCCGCAACGGCGGGCCGGGAGCGACGACCAGCGTGTTCATCCGCGGCGGCGAGACGCGTTTCACCGCCGTCTACCTCGATGGCGTGCGGATCGACTCGCAGTCGACCGGCGGCGCGTCGTGGCAGTCGATTCCGCTCGAGCAGATCGACCGGATCGAGGTGCTGCGCGGCCCGGCCGCGGCCATCTACGGCTCCGACGCGATCAGCGGCGTCGTGCAGCTCTTCACGCGCAAGGGCAAGGGGGCGTTCTCGCCTTATGCCGCGTTCGGCGTCGGATCGCACCGCACTTATCGCGCCGAGGCCGGCTTCAGCGGCAGCAATGGCGGCTTCGACTACTCGCTCGGGCTCGCGCACGTCGACAGCGAAGGCTTCAACGCCCGGCCGGTGCCGACGCAGAATCCCGACAAGGATGGCTATCACTCGAAATCGGCGAACGCGCGGCTCGGTTTCCAGATCGATCGCGATCATCGGGTCGAGGCGACGCTGCTGGCCAGCGACGTCGACTCGAAGTTCGACAGCGGCCTGACGACCGACGATCGCAGCCGCAGTCGCCTGCAGACGGCCGGCCTGACCTGGACCGCGCAGTGGACCGACGCGTACAAGACGCGTGTGAGCGTGACCGATTCGCGCGATCGCTATGCGACGCGACCGATGGACTATCGGACCGATACGCGCCTGCGCGGTTATCTGTTCCAGAACGAGCTGCGCGTGGGCGCCGGTCTGGTGACGGCCGCGCTGGAGCGCCGCGAGGACGATCTGGTCAACGATCCGATCGACCGCGGCCGCCACCAGAACGCGCTGGCGCTCGGCTACGGCTGGCAGCAGGGCGCGCACACGGTGCAGGCCAACCTGCGCCGCGACGACGACAGCGAGTTCGGCGGCCAGACCACCGGCAGCCTCGCGTACGGGTTCGCGATCACGCCGCAGTGGCGCGTCTCGGCGTCCGGCGGCACGGCGTTCCGCGCGCCGACGCTGTACCAGCGCTTCAGCGAATACGGCCTGGCCGGCCTGCAGCCGGAAAAGAGCCGCAACGTCGAGATCGGGCTGCGCTACAGTGACAAGCAGACGTCGGCGTCGGTGACGCTGTATCGCAACCGCGTGCGCAACCTGATCACGTTCTCGACGCCCGGACCGTGCGCGTCGGATTTCGGCTGCTATGCGAACACGGCCAACGCCGAGTACTCGGGTATCACGCTGGCCGGACAGCACCGGATCGGCGTCGTCACGCTGCGCGGGTCGCTGGACTTCCAGGATCCGCGCGATCGCGATACCGACCGGCAACTGGCGCGCCGCGCGCGTCGCCATGGCACGATCGGCGCCGACGGTCTGGTCGCGGGCTGGACGATGGGAGGCGAGATGCAGTTCTCGGGCAAGCGTTATGACGATGCGGCCAACACGAACAAGCTGGGTGGCTACGGGCTGATCAACCTGTACGCGAGCAAGGCGCTGGCGCGCGACTGGACGCTGAACGCGCGCGTCGACAACCTGATGGACAAGCCGTACGAGACCGTGCGCAACTACGCGACGCCGGGCCGCGTGCTGTACGTCGGCCTGCGCTGGTCGCCGCGCTGAGGGCCGGCGGATGGACGCGCGGGCGCGGCTGGTGTTCGGTGGGCAGCGCAGCGGCAAGTCGCGCTGGGCCGAACGGCAGGCCCGGCAGTGGCTGGATGCCGATCCTGCTCACGCGGCGACGCTGATCGCGACCGCGCGGGCCGATGTCGGCGATCCGCAGATGGATGCGCGGATCGCCCGGCACCGGGCCGACCGCGCGGAGCGCGTCCCGCGGCTGTCGACCGTCGAGGCGCCGCTGGCGCTGGCCGAGGTGATCACGCGGATCGGCGCGCCCGGACACCTGGTGCTCGTCGATTGCCTGGGTCTGTGGCTGACCAACGCGATGATGCCGCCGCAGAGCGAGCGCCCGATGACGGCGGCCGCGCTCGCCGACGCGACCGATCGGCTGCTGGCGGCGATCGCGCGACGGAGCGGGCCGCTGCTGCTGGTCAGCAACGAGATCGGCCTGGGCGTCGTGCCGATGGGCCGCGAGACGCGCGAGTTCGTCGATGCGCTCGGGTGGCTGAACCAGCGGGTGGCCGAGGCCTGCGACGACGTCGTGCTGATGGTGGCCGGCCTGCCGCTCGCGATCAAGGGACGGGCGGAATGAGTGGCGACCGGAAGCGGGCCGGGTTCGTGGCCGGGTTCTCGGGTGGGTTCATGGCCGGATTCGTGGTCGGATTTGCGGAGAGGTTCGCCATGACGTTCGCTACGACGTTCGTGGCGAAGCGGGCGGCTGGGCGCCGTGCTGCGGCGCGGGGGTCGACAGAGGCGCTGCTCGCCGCATTGGTCTTCATGTCGGCGCCTGCGTTCGTCGCGGCGGCCGAGCCTGCCGGCGGCGCACCTTATGCGGTGACCGACGAGCGCGGCATGGCCGTGCGTTTCGATGAGGTGCCGGCCCGGGTCGTGTCGATGCTGCCGTCCTTGACCGAGACGGTCTGCGAACTCGGCCAGTGCGATCGGCTCGTCGGCGTCGATCGCTTCTCGAACTGGCCGGGATCCGTCGAGCGCCTGCCGCATCTGGGCGGGCTCGATGACGTCGATGTCGAGGGAATCGTCGCGCTGCGTCCCGACGTCGTGCTGCTATCGCGCTCGGCCCGCGTGACCGGCCGGCTCGATGCGCTGGGCGTCAGGACCCTGGTGCTCGAGCCGAAGACGCGCGACGACGTGCGGCGCGTGATCGCTTCTCTCGCGCGCCTGTTCGCGCTGCCCGACGAGCAGGCGCGGCGGTTGTGGCAACGCATCGAAGAAGCGCAGGCCGCCGAGGCACGGGCGATTCCGGCGTTGCTGCGCGGCACGCGCGTGTATTTCGAAGTCAGTCGCGGTCCTTATGCCGCCAGCGAAAGCTCGTTCATCGGCCAGACACTGGCGGGCCTGGGCCTGCGCAACATCGTGCCCGCCGACCTGGGGCCGTTTCCGAAGCTGGGGCCGGAGTTCGTCGTGCGCGCCGATCCGGACCTGATCATGCTGGCGGCCCGTCACGAGCAGGCGCTGGCGGAGCGGCCGGGCTGGCCGGCGCTGCGCGCGGTGCGCGAAGGCCGCGTGTGCCGTTTCACGCTCGCGCAGATCGACGTGCTGGTGCGCCCCGGTCCGCGGTTGGCCGAGGCCGCGCGGATCATGGCCGACTGCGTCCGCGAGAAAGGGGCGCCGCCGGCGTCGACCGTGCCGGTGGGGGCAGCAGGGCCAGTGGGGTCAGCGGGGTTAGCGGGATCGGCGGGATCAGCGGGATCGGCGGGGGCTGTCGGATCGATCGCACCGGCCGAGTCGGCCGTCGGCGCGCGATGAGCGGTGCGCCGGCGCGCGCGCGCCGCCTGCTGCTGGGGCTGGTGCTGCTGGCCGTGCTGCTGGCCGTGCTGGGGTGTCTGGTCGGCAGCACGGGCTTCGAGGCCTGGAGCGGCTGGCGCGACGATCCGGTGGCGCTGCGGATCGTGCGCGACATCCGGCTGCCGCGCAGCCTGGGCGCTTGGCTGGCCGGCGCGCTGCTCGGCCTGGCCGGCGCGATCGCGCAGGGCGTGTTCCGCAATCCGCTGGCCGATCCTTACCTGCTAGGCAGCGCGTCGGGCGCGTCCTTGTTCGTCGCGCTGTCGATGGCGCTCGGTGGCGTGGCACCCGGTACCGGGGCCTGGCTGGCCCGGGTCGGGCTCAGCGGCGCCGCGTTCGCGGGGGCGATGCTGGCGCTGGTGCTGACGCTGACGCTGGCCCGCGGCCTCGTCCATACGATGCGACTGCTGCTGGCCGGCGTGATCGTCGGCGTCGTGCTCGGCGCGCTGTCGACGATGACGGTGATCTGGTTCCCCGAGATCATGGCCGCGCAACAGAGTTTCCTGGTCGGCGGCACGGTGTTCATCGGCTGGTCCGCGGTCGTGCTGATGGCCGTGGTGCTGGCCGCCTGCCTGCCACTGGCATGGCTGTGCAGTCCGCTGCTCGACGCGCTGGCGCTGGGCGAGGCGACCGCGCGCAGCCTCGGCCTGCCGCTCGTGGCCGGCCGCGGCTGCCTGATCGTGCTGCTGGCGCTGGCGACCGGCAGCGCGGTCGCGCAAGCCGGGCTGATCGCTTTCGTCGGCCTGGCGGCGCCGCACCTGGTGCGCTCGATCGCGCGGACCTCGCACCGATGGCTGATGCCGCTGTCGGCGTTGACCGGCGGCACGCTGCTGGCCGGTGCCGATCTGGTCGCCCGCGCCGCGATCGCGCCGCGCGAGCTGCCGGTCGGCGTGCTGACGGCGGTGTTCGGCGGCGGTTATCTGCTGTGGCTGATGCATCGCCGCGCGCACGACGAGGAGGCCGCGTGATGCCCCCGCCGGCCCCCGCTTCGCCGGCGCTGAGCGCGGCCTCGCTGTCGGTGTCGATCGGCCGGCGCCGCGTGCTGCACGACGTCGATCTGCAGGTGCGGGCCGGCCGCTGGCTGGCCGTCGTCGGTCCGAACGGCGCCGGCAAGTCGACGCTGCTCAAGGCGCTGGCCGGCCTGGTGCCGGCCGACGGCGGCCGCGTCGCGTGGGCGGGCGAGGCGCTCGATCGGATCGGTCTTCGCGAACGAGGGCGGCGGCTGTCGTGGCTGGGCCAGAACGAGACCGGCGCCGATGACCTGAGCGTGTACGACGTGGCGATGATCGGACGGCTGCCGCACCAGCGCTGGCTGGGCATGGCCGACGCGCGCGATCACGAGGTCGTGCGCGATTGCCTGCTGCGCACGCAGGCCTGGGATTGGCGCGACCGGCCGCTCGGGCGTCTGTCGGGCGGCGAGCGCCAGCGCGTGCTGCTGGCGCGCGCGCTGGCCGTGCAGGCCGGTGTGATGCTGATGGACGAGCCGGTCGCCAATCTCGATCCGCCGCATCAGGCCGACTGGCTCGCGATCGTGCGCGAACGCGTGGCCGCCGGCGTGACCGTGGTCAGCGTGCTGCACGAGCTGTCGCTGGCGCTGAACGCCGATGAACTGGCGATTGTCGACGAGGGCCGCATCGCCTGGCACGGACCGGCCGGCGAGCCCGACGGGCACCGCGCGATCGAACGCGTGTTCGACGATCGCGTCGCCGTGCGCGTGTTCGGCGAAGGCCCGCCGGTCGTCTCGCTGGTCGCGCCGCGCGTCGATCATCCGTCGCCCGTGCCCGTGCCCGTGCCCGTGCCCACGTCCGTCTCCGGGCCCGCGCCCGTCCCCCTTATCCCCGGATCAACCAGGAGCGAATGATGCAGATCGAACAACCGCCGACCGAAAAGCCTTATGTTCCGCCAGAAGGCGAGCGGCGAGGGCTGCTGATCATCAATACCGGCGACGGCAAGGGCAAGAGCACGGCGGCCTTCGGCCTGGCGCTGCGGGCGACCGGTCGCGGCAAGACGGTGCGGATCTACCAGTTCATGAAGGTGCCGAGCGCGCGCTTCGGCGAGCACCGGATGTTCGAGCAGATCGGCATGCCGATCGAAGGGCTCGGCGACGGTTTCAGTTGGAAGAGCAAGGACCTCGAGCGTTCGGCACAGCTCGCGCGCGATGGCTGGGCGCGGGCGCGCGACGTGATCCTGGGCGGCGACGCGTTCATGGTCGTGCTCGATGAGATCACTTATCCGCTGGTCTACGGCTGGTTGCCGCTCGACGAGGTGATGGCGACGCTGCGCGAGCGGCCGCCGCACGTGCACGTCGTGCTGACCGGCCGGCGCTGCCCGGACGAGCTGATCGCGATGGCCGATACGGTGACCGAGATGCGCAAGGTCAAGCACGCGTTCGAGGCCGGTATCCCGGCGCAGCGCGGCATCGAAGACTAAGAGCCGGTGAACGAAGCAGGCATGCTCGTGATCGGATCGATCCCGCGATCGGCCCGCGTGCGCCGGGAGCCGCCGAAGCGATGAGCATGCTGGCTGCCGGGACCGTGCTGTGCGCGATGGCGATCGATGCGCGCTGGGGCGAGCCGCGCGCGGCCTGGCATCCGGTGGTGGCGATCGGCACTTACCTGCGCGCGGCCGGACGCCGGTTGCCGGTCGGCCCGCCGGCGGGTGCGATGGCGGCCGGCGCGCTGGCGTGGTGGCTCGGCGCGCTGGTCGTCGGCGCGCTGGGCATCGCGCTCGATCTCGCGATGGCCTGGGGCGCGGCGGGCGGCGCGCCGTCCGCGATGCCGTCTTCGGGTTGGACACCGTTCGCGTGGCCGTCTCCGGCGCCGTCGTTTTCCGGATGGGCATCGGCGGCGATCGCCATGCTGGCCGGGGGCTGGGTGTTGAAGACGATGCTGGCCTGGTCCATGCTGCGCGACGAGGTGCTGGCCGTCGAAACGGCGCTGGCGCGGGACGGGCTCGACGTCGGCCGCGCGCGCCTGTCCCGGCTGGTCAGCCGCGACGTGTCGGCGCTTTCGGCCGACGAAGTGCGCGAGAGCGCGATCGAATCGCTGGCCGAGAACCTGAACGATTCGGTCGTCGCGCCGCTGTGCTGGTTCGCGTGTCTCGGCTTTGCCGGTGCCTGCGTCTATCGCTATGCGAACACCGCCGACGCGATGTGGGGTTACCGCGGTCGCTGGGAATGGGCGGGCAAGTGGGCGGCCCGCGCCGACGATGTGCTGTCGTGGGTACCGGCCCGCTTGTGCGCGCTGGCGCTGGGCGGGTGCGGACGTTTGCGCCATTGGCGGCGGCTGCCCGCGCAGGCGCGCCTGACGCCGTCACCGAACGGCGGCTGGCCGATGGCGGCGATGGCGTTGCTGCTGGACGTGCGGCTGGGCAAGCCGGGCGCCTATGTGCTGAATGCCGGCGCCCGCGCGCCGCAGGCTGCGGACCTGCATCGGGCGGTGGCGGTCGCCGGCGCTGCGGTCCGGGCGACGGTGCTCGCGGTGGTGGTGGTGATGGTGGTGATGGCGATCGCCGCTCGGGGCGGATGATGCGGAACGCGCGGGCGCGTAGTGGTGAAGTGAAGGTGAACGCGCGGGCGCGCGATGGAGGACGGGAATGAGCAGGCCGGCGATCGCCGACGGAAACGCCTCGGACGCGCGCGAGCACGGCGGCCCCGATGCGGAGGGTCCGATCGACTTCGACTTCTCGGTCAACGCCAATGCCTGCGGTCCTTGCCCGGATCTGCTGGACGCGCTCGCCGGCGTCGATGCAGCGCGCTATCCGGAAGGCGGCTACCTGCGCGTGCGCGAGGCGATCGCGCGCCTGCACGACGTCGAGGCCGAGCGCGTCGTGATCGCCGGCAGCGGCAGCGAGTTCATCTTCCGGATGACCGCGGCGATCGCCCGCGACGGCGGGCGGACCGTCAGCGTGCCGCGGCACGCTTATGGCGACTACGCCGACGCGGCCGCGGCCTGGGGACTGCGGGTGCGACGTCGGAACGTCGCGCCTGCGCACGAATGTCCGGCGCACGACGCCGCAGCGGCGAACGTCGATCCGGACGCCGATCTGGTCTGGGCCTGCGATCCCTCGTCGCCGCTGGGTCGGTCCGAGCCGGCCTTCGCGCATCGCGCGCCGATCGTGCTCGATTGCGCGTACGAACCGCTGCGCCTGTCGGGCACCGGCGCATGGGACGGCGCGAGGCGCGACCGCGTCTGGCGTCTGGTTTCGCCGAACAAGGCGCTGGGTTCGCCGGGCGTGCGCGGCGCTTATGTACTGGCGCCGCCGGGCAGCGAGCGGCTCGTGTCGGCGCTGAGGCGGATGGCGCCGTCCTGGGTGCTCGGGGCGCATGGCGTGGCGATGCTCGACGCGTGGACCCGGCCGCCGACGCAGGCCTGGCTGCTGTCGAGCCGTGAGCGGCTGCGCGACTGGAAGCGGGCGCAACTGGCGATGCTGCGCGCGCTCGGCTGGATCTGCGCGGACAGCGAAACGCCGTTCTTCTGCGCGCGGCCGCCCGGACCGCTGGCGCGCGGCGGCATCCGGCCGCTGCTGGACGCGCTGCGCCGCGACGGCATCAAGCTGCGCGATGCGCGTTCGTTCGGTCTCGATGGCCACGTGCGGATCTCGGTGCAGCCGCCGGCGGCGCAGCGCGCGCTGGAGGCCGCACTGCGGCGATCGTCATCGCGCGTGGAAGGGGAGACGACATGACGGCCAGGGCGGTCATGGTGCTCGGCACCAGCAGCGGCGCCGGCAAGAGCTTCGTCGCGACGGCGCTGTGCCGCTGGTACGCGCGGCGCGGCCTGCGCGTGGCGCCGTTCAAGGCGCAGAACATGAGCAACAACGCGCGCGTCGTCGACGGCGGCGAGATCGGCAGCGCGCAGTACTTCCAGGCGCTGGCGGCGCGCGCGGTGCCCGACACGCGGATGAATCCGCTGCTGCTCAAGCCCGAGGGCGATATGCATAGTCAGGTGGTGTTGCGGGGGCGCGTCGATCCGGCGCTGACGGCGATGCCGTGGCGCACGCGCAGCGAGCACGTGTGGCCGGTGATCGCCGCGTCACTCGACGAACTGCGCGCGCAGGCCGACGTCGTCGTCATCGAGGGCGCGGGTTCGCCGGCCGAGATCAATCTGCAGGACAGCGACATCGTCAACCTGCGCGTCGCCCGGCATGCGTCGGCGCGCTGCCTGCTGGTCACCGACATCGATCGCGGCGGCGCGTTCGCGCACCTGTATGGCACCTGGGCGTTGCTGCCCGAGGCGGATCGCCGGCGGCTGGCCGGTTTCGTGCTCAACCGTTTCCGCGGCGATGCGCGGTTGCTGGCGCCCGCGCCGCAGCGGCTGCGGGAGCTGACCGGCGTGCCGACCGTGGCGACGCTGCCGATGTGGCGCGAGCACGGGCTGCCGCAGGAAGACGGCTGGCTCGACGCGGAGTGGAACGGGCGGCTGGAGCCGGCTGCCACGGTGGCCGACGGCGGAAGCGGCAGCGGCAGCGGCGTCGGTGGCAGTAATGGCAGTAATGGCGGTAGTGGCGGTAGTGGCGGTAGTGGCGTCGGCAACGGCAGCGACGTCGCTGGCGGGCGCACGCGCACGATCGCGTTGATCGCTTATCCGCGCCTGAGCAATCTCGACGAGTTCGAGCCGCTGTGCCGGGTGCCGGGCCTGCGCGTGCGCTGGGTGCGCGACGCGCGCGCGCTCGCCGCGCTGTCGGCCGATGACTGGATCGTGCTGCCGGGGTCCAAGAGCACGGTCGCCGATCTGGCCTGGCTGCGTGCCCGTGGGCTCGACGCGCGGATCGTCGCGCACGCGGCGCGCGGCGGCCCGGTGTTGGGCGTGTGCGGCGGTCTGCAGATGCTCGGCGAGGCGATCGTCGATCCGCTCGGCGTCGAAGGCGGCGCGTCCGGCACGGTCGATCCGCTGGGCGGCAACGCACCGGGGCTGGGGCTGCTGCCGCTGGTCACGTGCTTCGGCCCCGACAAGGCGGTGCGCGCGACGCGCATCGTGCCGGGGGCGCTGCCGGCCGGCTGCGTCTGGCAAGCGCTGTCGGGCGTCGCGATCGACGGTTATGAAATCCACAATGGCCAGACGCGGCCGCGCGCGGACCTGCCGGCGCCGATCGAGGTCGCGCCGGGGATGGCCTGGGCCAATCGCGCCGGGAACGTGCTCGGCCTGTATCTGCACGGATTGTTCGAGGATCCGCGCGCGCTCGCCGCGTTGTTCGGCGCGCGGGCGCCGTCCCTCGAGGCGGTGTTCGACGGCCTGGCCGATTTCGTCGACCGCCACGTCGAGCCGGGCGTGCTCGATGCGTTGATTCGATGAGTAGCGACCCGATAAGTAGCGACCCGACGAGCAGAGATCCGATGAGCAATGATCCGATGAGCAACGACCCGATGCCTACCGTGCCGCCTGATCCGGCGCCGCGAGCGACTGTGCCTCTCTCCGCCGCGTCATTCGATCCCGCGCCGCGCGCCGCGATGGATTCGCTGATGGCCGTCATCGCGCGGATCGGCAATCTGGACGACGATGCGCTGCATGCGCGGCTGACGCGGCGCATCGACGACAAGACCAAGCCGTTGGGCGCGCTCGGCGCGATCGAGTCGCTGGCGATCCGGATCGGGATGATCGTCGGCAGCCCGGCGCCTCGCCTGGACCGGCCGCAGCTCGTCGTGTTCGCGGCCGACCACGGCCTGGCCCGGCACCGGACCTCGGCCTATCCGTCCGACGTGACCGCGCAGATGGTGCGCAATTTCCTCGACGGCGGCGCGGCGGTCAGCGTGCTGGCCCGCCAGCACGGACTCGCGCTGAGCGTCGTCGACTGCGGCGTGCGCACGGCGATGCCGTCGCGGACCGGCCTGATCGATCGGCGGATCGCCGCCGGCACGGCCGATGCGCTGGAGGGGCCGGCGATGAGCGCCGCGCAATGCCTGCGGGCGATCGACAACGGCATCGCGGTGGTCGACGCGCTGCCCGGCAACGCCTTGCTGCTCGGTGAGATGGGCATCGGCAACACCAGCGCGGCGGCGCTGCTGCTCGCCCGCCTGACCGGATGGCCGATCGACGACTGCGTGGGGCGCGGCACGGGGCTGGACGACGCGGGGCTCGCGCACAAGCGCGAGATCCTGCGGCGGGTGATGGCGCGGGACGCGGCGATCGCGCACGGCGTCGCCGATGCCGCTGAGGGCCTGCCGGGTGACGGCGGCGCGAGGGCATTGGCGGCGCTGGCTAGCCTGGGCGGATTCGAGATCGCGACGATGGTCGGCGCCGTGCTGCGCGCGGCCGCCGATCGCCGGGTCATCGTCGTCGATGGCCTGATCGCCAGCGTTGCCGTGCTGGTCGCCGAGCAACTCGCGCCGCGCGTGCGGCAGCGCTGCGTGTTCGCGCATCGGTCGGCCGAGGCCGCGCACGGACGCCTGCTCGCTTACTGGGACGTCGAACCGCTGCTGCAACTCGGTCTGCGCCTGGGCGAAGGCTCGGGCGCGGCGCTGGCCTGGCCGTTGATCGTGTCGGCGTGCCGGCTACTTGACGAAATGGCCAGCTTCGGCGATGCCGGCGTGGCGGGGCCCGCGTGATCGGTCGCGCGTTGCGCCACTACCTGCTGGCCGTACAGTTCTTCACGCGGCTGCCGGTCACCGGACGGCTGGCCCGCTGGGTCGGCTTCAGCGACGCCGCGCTGCGCGCCAGCGCCGCGCATTTTCCCGGCGTCGGCTGGCTGATCGGCGCGATCGCCGCACTGGTCTGGCTGGCGACGACGACGCTGCTCGGTGGCACCGGCGCCGGCGTGGACGGCGCGGCGGGCGGCTTGGCGCCGGGCGTGGCGGCGGTCGCCGCGGTGTTCTCGACGGCCGCGACCGTGCTGGTCACCGGCGCGTTCCACGAGGACGGCCTGGCCGACGTCGCCGACGGGCTGGGCGGCACGCTCGATCGCGAACGGGCGCTGGCGATCATGAAGGATTCGCGACTGGGGTCGTTCGGCGTGCTGGCGCTGGTGCTGGTGGTGGCCGCCAAGCTGTCGCTGCTGGCGGCGCTCGCGCAGCGCGATCCGTCGTCGGCGGTGGCGGCAGTCATGCTGACCGCGCACGTCGTGTCGCGATTCGCGCCGCTGATGCTGATCCGTACGCTCGACTACGTCGAGGCCGGCACGCGCGACACACCGCTCAAGGCCAAGCCGATGGCCAGCGCGATCGGCGACCGCGCGCTCGTCGTCGCCGGACTGTGGACGCTGCCGGCGCTGGCCTGGCTGGCCGCCGTGATCGGCGTGCCGGCGCTGGCGTGCACGATCGTCGCGATCGCGCTGCTGACGGCCATGCTCGGGCGCTGGTTCCGCCGCCGGCTCGGTGGTTTCACCGGCGACTGTCTGGGCGCCACGCAGCAGGGTGTCGAATTGCTAGTCTATTTGTGCGCGTGCGCGGCCTGGGGTTCGATCTTTGCGTGAACAGGCCCCGGCTTCGGTGCGGGTATGGCTTATCCTCCTGCTCTTCGCGACTCGAACGATATCCAGGAGACCTCCATGAGCGGCCGCATCACGCCCTCGTCGTCCATCCCGACCCCTGCCCGATCCGCTTCGCCGGGTCGTGCCGACGCGGGGTCCGCTCGCCGCCGCGGCCTTCGCGCGCTCGCCGCCGGGATTCCGTTGCGGGCCGCCTGCGTCGCCGTGGCGCTCGGGCTCGCCGGTGTCGCGTTCGGTCCGGCCGCCCGCGCGCAGGCCGACTATCCGAACCGGACGATCCGCTTCGTCGTCACCTTTCCGTCGGGCGGCGCGCCCGATACGCTGGCGCGGATCTTCGCAGAGAAGGCGCAGATGGGGCAGCCGGTGGTCGTCGACAACAAGCCCGGCGCCGGCGGCAACATCGGTTCCGAGATGGTCGCCAAGTCGCCGGCCGACGGCTACACGCTGCTGCTCGGCACGGTGGGGACGCACGCGATCAACGGCGCGCTGTATCCGAAACTGCCCTACGATCCGGTCAAGGATTTCTCGCCGATCACGCTGCTGGCCCTGACGCCGAACCTGCTCGTCATCAACAAGGACCTGCCCGTGCATTCGGTCAAGGAACTGATCGACTATGGCAAGCAGAACCCCGGCAAGCTGTCGTTCGGTTCGTCGGGCATCGGCACGTCGATCCATCTGTCGGGCGAACTGTTCAAGATCATGACCGGCGTCCAGATGACGCACATCCCGTACAAGGGTCGGCAGATGGCGATCCCCGACCTCGTCGGCGGCCAGATCCAGATGATCTTCGACAACATGCCGTCGGCGCTGCCGCTGGTCAAGGAAGACAAGCTGCGCGCGCTCGGCGTCACCACCGCCGTCCGTTCCCCGGCCGCGCCCGAGATCCCGACGATCGCCGAGTCCGGCGTTCCCGGCTTCGACGCCACGTCCTGGTTCGCGGTCTACACGACGGCCAACGTACCCGCGCCGATCGTCGACAAGCTCAACCGGGAGTTCCGGCGCGTCTTCGCGCTGCCCGACGTGCAGGAGCGCCTGAAGACCAACGGTCTCGAGCCCAAGCTCGGCAGCCCCGCTGACCTGGCGGCGTTCCAGGCCGGCGAGACCGCCAAGTGGACGAAGGTGGTCAAGGAATCGGGGGCCAAGGTCGAATGACGAACGGCCTGCCGCCGGGTCCCGGCTGGCGGCTCGTGCGCCACGCGCGCGTGCTGACGCCCGAGGGCCTGTGTTACGGCCGTCTGGACGTGGCCGACGATCCCGCGCATACCGAGGCGTCGGCGCATGCGATCGCCGCCGCATGGCCGGCGCCGCGCGCGGTTCGCTGCTCGCCGCTGGGGCGTTGCCTGGCGCTCGCGCGCTCGCTGGCCGAGCAGTGGCCCGGCCTGCGGATCGACGTCGACGAGCGCCTGGCCGAGATGCATTTCGGGCAATGGGAAGGCCGGCTGTGGCGCGACGTTCCGCGGACCGAGATCGAGCAGTGGCGCGCCGCCTTCGCCGATCATCGGGTCGGTGGAGACGGCGAGTCGGTGCGCGCGTTCATGGCTCGGGTCGCGCGGGCGCGCGACGATGCGCTGGCGCGGCGCGATGGTGATGAGGGTGACGGCGGCGCGCCCGCGGCGACGTGGTGGATCACGCACGCGGGCGTGATCCGCGCGATGCAACTGCTCGAACGGGGCATCGCGTGTCCGGCCGACGGCCGCGACTGGCCGCGCGCCGACCTGGCTTTCGGGGTTTGCCACTCGCTGTGAGGTCCGGCGGTCCGCTGCCGAAAGAAGGGCCGAAAACCCCCTCGACGAAGTGCCCGGCCGACGGGTCATGGTAAAGAATGGAGACGGGCTCCGCCTGACCGGGACAAGCGCGGCCGGGCCATCGACATCGGAGCCGCCATCACATCGGAAACGATCTCGATGCCATTGATTCGCAAGGGGGCCGGAGGGCTGGAGCGCGGCGACGATGCCGCCGAACTGCGCGCGCTGCGTCGCAGCTCGATGTACCTGGCGTTCAGCCAGACGAACCGCGTGATCGTTCGCTCGCACGAGGATCGGCAACTGATCCAGGGGATCTGCGACGTCTGCGTGATGACCGGGCAGGCGCTGCTGGCCTGCATCGTCCTCGAGCAGGACGACACGGTGCTGTTCGCCGGGGCCGGCCCGCAGATCATGATGAAGGACGCCGAGCGGAACATGGTGCAGGCGATCCGCACGCCCGGCAACGTCGCGTACGAGGCGATTCACTCGGACGAGCCGGCGATCGTCGAGGATCTGGGCGAGTACATGGCGACGACCCAGTGGATGCCGATCGGGCAGCGGATGGGCATGCAGGAGCTGGCGGCCTTTCCGATCGGCTGCGGCGGCCAGGCGTGCGGTGCGCTGATCGTCGCGGCGACCGATGGCGATTATTTCGATCGCGACATGATCCTGATCCTGACCGAGATCGCCGGTCAGACCTCGTTCGCGCTCGATTCGCTGGCGGCCGACCGCGCGCGGCTGGCCGCGCTTCGCGAAGCGCGCCAGTCGAACGAACGTTTCATGGTCGCGCTCGATTCGCTGCCGATCTCGGCATCGATCACCGATCTGGCCGACTACAGCCTGCGGGTCGTCAACACCGCGTTCTGCGAGCGTTACGGGCTGACGCGCGACGAGGTGCTGGGCCGCTCGCTGGACAGCTCGAACGTCGTCGTGTCCGAACGGATGCGCGAGGACTTCTATGCGTCGATCCGCACCGGCGGCACGGTCCGCAATCTGCCGATCGAGTTGCGGCGGCCCGACGGCAGCTACCTGTGCCTGCTGGTCAGCGGCCAGCCGATCGAGTTCGAGAAACGCGAATCGGTGCTGATCACCAGCATCGACGTGACCGAACTGCACGAACGCCAGCGCCGCCTGGCCGGCATCCTCGATGCGACGCACGAGGTCATCGTGACGATCGACCGTGAACTGGATCTGGTCGTGTTCAATCGCGCGGCCGAGCGCGTGTTCGGTTATCCGGCCGACCAGATGCTCGGCACGTCGGTGCTGCGGCTGGTGACGCCCGAGCGCCGCAATGCGGCCGCCCAGACGCTGCGCGGGGTCATCGAAACCGGAAAGCTGCCGTCCGGCGCCGATCCGGAGGCGCGCTACGAATACCTGAGCGCCCTCGGCGAACGGATCCCGGTCCACGTCACCGTATCGCGTTCGGGACCCGACGCCGATCCGCTGGTCACGCTGGTCATGCACGACCTGCGCGAACACGAGGCAGCCGAACGCGAGCACCTGGCCAGACTGCGCGCCGAGGCGGCCAGCTCGGCCAAGTCCGAGTTCATCTCGCAGATGAGCCACGAGCTGCGCACGCCGCTGAACGCGGTGATCGGTTTCGCCGACCTGCTGCGCCAGCGCCAGAGCGGGCCGCTGAACGAGCGGCAGGCCGCGCACGTCGAAGCGATTCGCGAGGCCGGCTGGCATCTGCTGATGCTGACCGAAGACGTGCTGGATCTGTCGAAGGTCGAGGCCGGCAAGGTGTCGCTGAACATCGTGCATTTCGACCTGCGCTCGTTGCTCGACGAAGTGATCCGTCTGGTCGAGAACCAGGCGCAGGCCGCCGGCGTGTCGCTGCGCGCCGATTACCTGCTGCACCGGCCGGTCGCCGTCGAGGCCGACCGCCTGAGGCTGAGCCAGGCGCTGCTGAACGTCGTCAACAACGCGATCAAGTACAACCGGGTCGGCGGCCGCGTGACGATCGCGATCGACGAAGGGCCGTCGATGGTGTCGGTGCGCGTCGTCGATACCGGCATCGGCATGAACGGAGACCAGTTGACGCACCTGTTCGAGCGCTTCAACCGTCTCGGTCGCGATCGTTCGTCGATCGAAGGCACCGGACTGGGGCTCGTGCTGTCGCGCCAGCTCGTGCAGTTGATGGGCGGCGACATCGCCGTCGACAGCAAGTCGGGCCACGGCACCCAGGTGAGCGTGACCGTGCCGCGCGGCGACCTCGACCGGATGCCGTCGTCCGGCGATACCGACGCCGCGTCGGTCGCGGCCGACGGCGACGACGATCTGACCGGCGTCGTGCTGTACGTCGACGACAACGACCTGAACGCTTATGTGATGCTCACGCTGCTCGAACGCTGGCCGGGCCTGCGCGTGATCCATGCGCGCGACAGCGCTTCCGGCATGCGCGGCGCGCGCGACCACCGGCCCGACCTGCTGATCCTCGACATGGACCTGAGCGACGT
Organism: Burkholderiaceae bacterium; assembly: GCA_047601745.1. Lineage (GTDB taxonomy): Bacteria > Pseudomonadota > Gammaproteobacteria > Burkholderiales > Burkholderiaceae_E > JAKPAM01. The sequence continues at coordinate 1,869,552 of JASGIS010000001.1, forward strand.
CGACAGCCTGTCGCTGCTCGCGCGGCTGCGCGGCGACCCGGTCACGCGCGGCGTGCCGGTGTTCGCGCTGCTCGGCGACGGCGGCCCGGTCACCGAGGAATCGTTCGGCCCCTTCGACGATGTCGAGTGCCTGACGAAGCCGATCGCGCCGGCCCGGTTCGCCGAACGGCTGCGCGCCCGGCTCGGCCAGCGCGTGCCGCGCTAGCGTCCGGTCGGCCGTCGCTAAGGATCGGGCGCGGAGCGAGCCTCGGCCCGCTTCGTCGTCCGGGCTTCGGTCACCGGCTGCGGCCGCGCTGCGCGCGGCGATGCCAGTTTCGATGAGTTGGCGCGACGGATCATCCATGCATGTCGCGCGGGGACTGCCCGCCCGGCCGGATGGCCGGCGATCCGTCCCGGCGCGTCATTGCATCGAGCTATCACGCCATTGCAGAGAGTCGATTGGAACAATTGATTTCCGGTCGATATCATGGTTCTGGTTCACCCCACGACAACCGAGGAAAAGGACATGGAAAAACTCGATATCGGCCTGACCGTCAAACAACGCGAAACCGTCATCAACCTGCTGCAGACGCTGCTGGCCGATGAAGTCGCGCTGTACTTCGCAGCCCGGGGCGCTCACTGGAACGTCGTCGGTGTCCACTTCGGGCCGCTGCACGCGTTCTTCCAGGAGCAGTACGAGGCCGTCGACGAGATCATGGACGAAGTGGCCGAGCGCATCCGGATGCTGGGCGGCAAGTCGTCGTCGACGCTCGACGCCTACGTCAAGGCCAAGCGCGTCGATGACAAGGCCGGCCAGACCAAGTCGGCCGAAGAGATGCTCAAGTCGCTGCTGGGCGTGCACGAGCACGTGATCCGCGAGCTGCGCAAGGACGTGGACGCGGCCAGCGATAACAAGGACGAGGGCACCGCCGACTTCCTGACCGGGCTGATGGAACAGCACGAGAAGATGGCGTGGATGGTGCGCGCGCACCTCGAGTGACCGGCGCCGTCCGGCAGCGGGGCCGCTGAACGACCGATCGTACGCGCGGCGGCGCGCGGTTCGGCGTCCGCCTGGGCCCCCGAGTACAATCCGGGCCCATGCTTGCCGAACAAAAACAGGCCCTCGCGGCCCTCATCGATACCGCCGCTCGCGCGCTGATCGCCGAGCGGATGGCGGCCGGCGCGCTCGCCGCCGACGCCGCGCCGCGCTTCGACGCGCTGGCGACGCTGGCCCGTCCGAAGCAGGCCAGTCACGGCGACCTGGCCTGCAACCTCGCGCTGCAATTGGCCAAACCGCTGAAGCTGAACCCGCGGCAGCTGGCCGACAGCCTCTTGCAGGCGGTGCGCGACGCCGACGGCGGCGCGTTGCTGGCCGATCTGCAGATCGCCGGACCCGGATTCATCAACCTGACGCTGACCGATGCGGCCCGGCGCGCCGTCATCGGCACCGTGCTGCGCGCCGGCGACGCCTATGGCCGCAGCGATCGCGGCCAGGGCCGGCCCGTGCTCGTCGAATTCGTGTCGGCCAATCCGACCGGCCCGCTGCACGTCGGCCATGGCCGGCAGGGCGCGCTCGGCGACGCGCTGTCGGCGCTGCTCGATGCCTCGGGCTGGCGCGTGCAGCGCGAGTTCTATTACAACGACGCGGGCGCGCAGATCAACAATCTGGCGTTGTCGGTGCAGGCGCGCGCGCGCGGGCTCGAGCCCGACGATCCGGCGTTTCCGACCGACGGCTATCGCGGCGACTACATCAAGGAGATCGCCGCGCAGTTCCTGGCCGGCCAGACCGTGTCGGCAGAGCGCGTGCCGCCGGTGACGGCCAGCGGCGACGTCGACGACCTCGAAGCGGTGCGCGTGTTCGCGGTGGCGGCGCTGCGGCGCGAGCAGGACCTGGACCTGCAGGCGTTCGGCGTGCGCTTCGACAACTACTTCCTCGAATCCTCGCTGTACGCCGACGGCAAGGTGCAGGCCGCGGTCGACGCGCTGATCGCCGCCGGCAAGACCTTCGAGGACGGCGGCGCGCTGTGGCTGCGCTCGACCGAGTACGGCGACGACAAGGACCGCGTGATGCGCAAGTCCGACGGCGGCTACACGTATTTCGTGCCCGACGTCGCGTACCACGTCACCAAGTGGCAGCGTGGTTTCGAGCGGGCGATCAACGTCCAGGGCTCGGACCACCACGGCACGATCGCGCGCGTGCGCGCGGGCCTGCAGGCGCTGGGCGTCGGCATTCCGGCCGGCTATCCGGACTATCTGCTGCACAAGATGGTCACCGTGATGAAAGGCGGCGAGGAGGTCAAGATCTCCAAGCGCGCCGGCTCGTACGTCACGCTGCGCGACCTGATCGAGTGGAGCGGCGACGGCGATCTGCAGCGCGGCCGCGACGCGGTGCGCTTCTTCCTGATCTCGCGCAAGCCCGATACCGAGTTCGTGTTCGACGTCGACCTGGCGCTGTCGCGCACCGACGAGAACCCGGTCTACTACGTGCAGTACGCGCACGCGCGGATCTGCTCGGTGTTCGCGCAATGGGCCGAGCGCTTCGGCGCGGCCGACGGGCCGGCCGAAGGCCTGCCGCAGGTCGACCTGGCGCCGCTGACGTCGCCGCGCGAGTTCGCGCTGATGGCGATGCTGGCCGAGTTTCCGTCCCTGCTGGCCACGGCGGCCGATGAATTATCACCACACTCGATCGTCTTTTACCTCAAAGACTTAGCTTCCGAAGTTCATTCTTACTATAATGCGGAGCGATTCCTCGTCGACGACGCGGCGCTGCGCCTGGCGCGATTGGCCCTGCTGGCGGCCGCGCGTCAGGTTTTGCGTAACGGCTTGACGTTACTGGGCGTTTCGGCGCCGGAGAGAATGTAGATGGCCGCACCCAAGGCCCGCCCGGACAAGCGTCAGGGCGGGGGGACGATTCTGGGCTTCCTGGTCGGGCTGGTGTTCGGCCTGATCATCGCCGTCGTCGTGGCGATTTTCGTCACGCGCGCGCCGGTACCGTTCGTCAATCGCCTGACCAAGGGACCCGACCGCGTCACCGACGTCAAGCCGGGTGCCGAAACCCCGGATCCGAACCGTCCGCTGTACGGCAAGAACCGCCAGTCCGCCGACGGGGGCGCCGCGCCGCCGCCGACCGGCCCGATCGCTTCGATGTCGCCGCCGCCCGCATCGCCGGCGCTGCCGCCGGGCGGCGCCAGTGCCGTGCCCACGCCTGCGCCGGCCGACGTGATTCCCGGTCCCGGCCGCGTCGCCGATGCCGACCGCGAGGACAAGACGATGTTCGTGCTGCAGGCCGGCGCGTTCCGCTCGCAGGACGACGCCGAGGGCATGAAGGCCCGGCTCGCGCTGATCGGCTATGAGGCGCGGGTGCTCAATTCCGAAGTCAACGGCCAGACGCTGTACCGCGTGCGCGTCGGCCCGTTCGCGCAGATCGAGGAGATCAACCGCGTGCGCGCCAAGCTGGCCCAGAGCGGGATCGAGGCTTCGGTCGTGCGACAGCGCTGATCTGCGGTGCCGGCGCCGCGAGTCCGCCGGCGAGTGACAACGCGGCACGCGCCTTCCTGCCTGCCCGCATCGGGTGCTTAGCACGAGGATCCCCAATCATGTCGACGTTCAATCCCTCCACGCGTTTCTGGCTCAAGTCGGCGATGGCCGCCGGCATCGGCGGCGGCCTCGCATCGCTGTCGCGACTGGCGGCCGCGCAGGGCGCGCCGATCGTCGAGGGCACGCAGTTCCGCGCGATCGAGCCGCCGCAGCCCACCGAGACGCCCGGCAAGATCGAGGTCATCGAGTTCTTCTGGTTCGGCTGCCCGCACTGCTTCATGCTCGAGCCGGTGCTGCGCGAATGGGTGCACAAGCTGCCGTCCGACGTCGCGTTCCGCAAGGTCCACGTGCCGTTCAACGAGGTCAAGCACCAGCAGCTCTATTACGCGCTGGTCAACCTGGGCAAGGCCGACGACGCGACGATCGAGAAGATCTTCAACGCGATCCACACCGAGCGCAATCATCTGGACACGCTGGGCGCGATGACCGCGTTCATGCCCAAGCTCGGCATCGACGCCAAGGCGTTCAAGGACAGCTTCGAATCGTTCGCGGTGACGACGCTGATGCGCAAGGCGACCGCGCTGGCGTCGGCGTACAAGGTCGACAGCGTGCCGATGCTGGCGATCAACGGCAAGTACATGACGGCGCCGTCGATGGCCGGCTCGACCGGCGGCGCGTTGATGGTCGCCGAGCAACTGATCCAGCGCGAGCGCAAGGCGCGGGGATGATCGCCGGCAAGCGCTCCGGCCGCGTCGCGCTGGTCTGCGGTGCCGGCGTGCTGGTGCTGCTGGCCGGTTGTTCGAGTGCGCCGACGTCGCGCGCGGGCAAGGGCGGATCCTCGTCCGGCGGCTACTACCTCGACGACGGTCCGGGTACCGGCGCGCCCGCCGACCTGGCGGCGATCCCGGACGCACGCCCGCGCCGCGAGCCGATCGTGCCGGCCACGACCCGTCCTTATGTCGTTTTCGGTCGCACGTATACGCCGCGCAGCGAACTGGCGCCCTATCGCGAGCGCGGAGTCGCGAGCTGGTACGGCCGCAAGTTCCACGGCCAGAAGACGTCCAGCGGCGAGGTCTACGACATGTACGGGATGACGGCCGCCCATCCGACGCTGCCGATCCCCAGCTACGTGCGCGTGACGAACCTGAGTACCGGCAATTCGGTGATCGTGCGCGTCAACGATCGCGGCCCGTTCCTGAACAACCGGCTGATCGATCTGTCGTGGACGGCCGCGGCCAAGCTAGGCTACGTCAACGCCGGACACACGCGTGTCGAGGTCGAACAGATCACCCGATTCGACGGCGACGACGGCATGCCGGTGCGCGTGCCAGAGAACGTCGCGAGCGCCGATGGGCCGCCGGCGGGCGACAGCGGCGCCTTGCCGTCCGGCCCGGTGGCGTCGGGCCCGACGGCTGCCGTCCAGCCGGCATCGATTCCAACGGCTACCGTTCAGTCGGCATCGGTTTCGGGGGCATCGGTTACCGGAGCATCGGTTCTGGCGGCATCCGTCCCGTCGGCATCGGCATCGGCATCGGCATCGGCGGTAACCGCCCCGGCGATATCTTCATCGGCGACATCCGCCCCGGCGGCATCCGTCTCCGGGGAGCCCGCCTCCGTCGCATCCGCCTCGGCGGTATCCGGTCCGATGGCATCCGCTTCGACGGTGTCCGTTCCCGTGGCATCCGTTCCCGCGGCGTCCGTCGGCCCGTCCGATTCCCCGATCGCGCGGGAAAGCGGTGGCGCCGCCGCGATCCCCGCCGCGTCGTCGCTGGCGATCGAAGCCATCGTCGCCGCCTCGGCCGGCCCGACTTCCGGCGAACCGTCGATGGCGGCCGGTGCCGGGCCGACGGCGGGCTCGGTGACCGGTGCGGAGGCGGGCTCGGTGACGGTTGCAGCAGCGGCGACGGCAGCAGCAGCGGGCACGGCGACGCCGTCGGCCGACGGTGCCGCCTCGCAGGAGCTGGCGGCGCGCGTCGCGCGTGCGCGGGCGGCGCTGGCTGCCGATCAGGCCGCCGGCCACTACGTGCAACTGGCCGCGTATTCGTCGTTCGACGGCGCCCAGGCCGGTCGGGCGATGCTGGCGCGCGAGGCCGGATGGATCGCGCCGCAGGTGCACGTGCGTCTGGACGGTGGTTTGTACAAGCTGCGCGCCGGACCTTATGCCCAGCGCGAGCAGGCGATCCGGGCCGCCGAGCGCGTGCGGCGGGCGACCGGACTGAAGCCGATGATGATGACGCGATGAACGAACGGTGGCGTTCGTCTCCTCGATGCAGCGGGCGGGGCCCGCAGGAGAAGCGGTTTGTCGACCGAAGATAAGTACGCGCTGATCGGTGCCGGGCCGAGCGGCCTGGCGATGGCGCGCAACCTGCAGAAGCACGCGATCTCGTTCGACGCGTTCGAAGCCTGGACCGATGTGGGCGGCCGCTCGAATCCCGCGCATCCGGCCACCACCGCGCATCGCGGCTCGCATACGATCGTCTCGCGCGACGTGCTTCAGTTCGCCGACTATCCGATGCCGGGCGGCACGCCGGATTTTCCGAGCCACGCGCTGCTGGCCGCCTACCTGGACGACTTCGCGCGGCAGTTCGGCCTGCGCGACTATTACCGGTTCGGCGCGCGCGTCGTCCGCGTCGAGCCGCAGGACGGCGGATGGGGCGTCGGCGTCGATACCGGCGACGGGCAGGTCGAGACGAAGCCGTATCGCGGCGTCATCATCGCGACCGGCCGCCAGGGCCGGCCGAACTGGCCGACGCTGAACGGTCGTTTCGACGGCACGTTCGTCCATGCCAACGACTACCGCGACGCGCGCGCGTTCGCCGACCAGCGGGTGCTCGTGATCGGCGGCGCGAACCGCGGCTGCGAGGTCGCCGTCGACCTGGTGCCGCATGCGGCGTCGGTCGATCTGAGCATGCGGCGCGGCTACTATTTCGTGCCTTCCTACCTGTTCGGCCGCCCGGTCGACACGCTGACGCGGCGGCGCGCGATCCTGCCGGGCCTGATGCGGCCGGTCGATGCGCGCGTGCTCAAGTGGTTCGGCGGCGATGCGCAGCGCTTCGGCCTGCCCCGGCCCGACTACGCGATCCACGAGCTGCCGCCGGTGATCAACGCAATGGTGCCGCACCACATCGGCCATGGCGCGCTGAAGGTGCGGGCCGACGTCGAAGGCGTCGACGGGCGACGCGTGACGTTCGCCGGCGGCGAGACCGGCGAGTACGACGCGATCATCTGCGCGACCGGCAGCCGTCTCGATTACCCGTTCATCGACGCCGACGTGCTGAACTGGCAGGGCAGCGCGCCGCAGCTCTTCGTGCACATCCTGCCGCCGCGGCACGACGAGCTGTTCGTGATCGGCATGGCCACCGGCGAGGCGATGGGCTGGCAGGTCAAGCACGAGCAGGCCGAGTTCGTCGCGCGAACGATCCGCGCGCGGCGCGCGTCGCCCGAATTCGCCGCCGCGTTGCGGGCGCGCGTGCTGGGCAACTGGCCGGACCTGAGCGGAGGCTATCGCTTCCTGCCGCAGCCGCGGATGGCCTGCCACGTCGACACGCCGGCCTATCGCGGCGTGCTTGCCGGCCTGATCGCCGAGACGAACATCGGCTGAAGCGGCGGATCGCCGGCGAGAGCGTCCGGTGCGGCGCCGCGCCGGTCTGGCCGCGAGACGCGAGACGCGAGAACGCGAGGACGCGAGGACGGGGTGGCCGGCGCGGTCCGCGCGGCGATGCGCGGACGAGAGGCGCTCTTCGGGCGAGCCGGTCCTAAGCGGTCGGCGCCGACAGCGTGGCCTGCGGGAAGCGACGGCGCAGGTACAGCCACGCGACGAGCCCGACCGACATCATCAGCAGCGACGCGAACGCCAGCGTCGATGCCGAGTGCATGACCATCGGCGCGATGACGCCGGCCACGAAGGCATTGGACAGGCTGCCGACCACGGCCTGCAGCGACGAGGCCATGCCGCGCCGGGTCGGATACAGGTCGAGGACCAGCAGCGTGACGACCGGCACCATCAGCGCCCAGCCGAACGTGAACACGCCGATCACCGGCAGCGCCCACCACACCTGCGGATCGAACAGCAGGTTGGCGACCAGGTTGGCGGTCCCGAACGTGAACATGATCGCGAAGCCGCGATGGATCTGCCGCCGAGGCAGGATCCGGCCGGCCAGCCGTCCGCTTAGCATCGCGCCGGACATGATGCCGCTGATCGTGAACAGGAAGAACCAGAAGTACTGCGTCGGCGCCAGGCCGAGGATGTCGCCGAGGAAGGCCGGCGCCGACAGCACGTACAGGAACATGCCGTTGAACGGCACGCCGCTGGCCAGCGCCAGCAGAACGAAGCGCGGATCCGTGCACATCGTCTTGTAGCCGCTCATCAGGTCGCCGACGTGGAATCGTTGCCGGTGGTCGACGTGCAGCGTTTCGGGCAGCAGCTTGAAGTTGGCGGTCCACAGCAGCACGCCGATGATCGTCAGCAGCCAGAACACGCTGTGCCAGTCCAGGTGCACGTACAACCAGCCGCCGATGATCGGCGCGACGGCGGGCGCCACGCCGAAGTAGATCGTCACCTGCGCCATCACGCGCTGCGCTTCGCTAGGCGGGAACATGTCGCGGATCACGGCGCGCGACACGACGATGCCGGCGCCGGTCGACAAGCCCTGCAGCGCGCGGAAGAACACCAGCGCGCCGATGCTGGTCGACATCGCGCAGCCAGCCGAGGCCAGCGTGAACATGCCGATGCCCCACAGGATGACCGGCCGGCGCCCGAAGCTGTCCGACAGCGCGCCGTGGAACAGGTTCATGAACGCGAAGCCGAGCAGGTACGCCGATAGCGTCTGCTGCATCTGCAGCGGCGTGGCGTCCAGCGCCTTGGCGATGCCCGAGAACGCGGGGATGTAGGTGTCGATCGCGAACGGGCCGAGCATCGCGAGCGCGGCCAGCAGGACGGACAGGGCCCAGCGCGGCGCGCGCCAGATCGATGTAGCATCAGGATTCATTCAGTTGTCATCACGTTTGAGCGAGAGCGCCAGCGCGTAAAGCGCCTTGTGAGGCTGGCCGGTGAGTTCTTCGGCCAGGCGCACGGCGCGGCTGGTGGGCAGGTCGCGCAGCAGGCGTTGCAGCAATGCGCGCGGCGTCGCGAGGCCGCGCGCGGCAGCGGGCCAGTCGACGAGCTCGGATTCTAACCCCGCGTCCCGTTCCGTTCCGGCCGTCTCGGCCGCCGGGGCCTGTCCGCCGATCGGTGGCACCGCGCCGGCCGGTCGTGCGGTCGGCGATCCGTCGCCGCCTTCGTCGTGCCCGGTCCCGCGCGATCCGGTTCCGGATCCCGTGCCCGCACCGCCGTCGTTGCCGTTGCCGCCGCCACCACCGCCTCCACCGTCACGGGCTGTCGCCGCGATCGCGATGACGAACTCGCCGCGCCGATGCTCGGGTCGCGCCTCGAGCCAGGCGAGCGCCTCGCCGGCGTCCAGGCGAACGATCTGTTCGAACTTCTTCGTCAGTTCTCGGCCGACGACCAGCCGGCGCGCCGGTCCGTGCGATCGTGCGATCGCCGCCAGCGTGCGTTCGATGCGATGCGGCGCTTCGAACAGCAGCACGTGCGCGCCGATCGCATCGGCGTGCCGCCGCAGCGCGTGCAGCCGCTCGTCGCGCGCCTTGTCCTTGGGCGGCAGGAAGCCCTCGAACAGGAACGGCGACGGCGGCAGGCCGGCCGCGCTCAGCAGCGTGACCGGTGCGCAGGCGCCGGGTATCGGCACCACGCGCAGGCCCTGCGCGTGCGCGGCGGCGACGATCTGCGACCCCGGGTCGCTGATCGCCGGCGTGCCCGCGTCGGTGACCAGCGCGACGTCGTCGCCGTCGCGCAGCCGATCGATCAGCGTCGCGGCGGCGGCGTGTTCGTTGTGCTGGTGGACCGTCAGCAGTCGCGCCGTCGCGCCGATCCGATCGAGCAGCACGCGGGAGACGCGGGTGTCCTCGGCCGCCACCCAGCGCACCTTTCGCAAGGTGTCGGCAGCCCTTTGGCCGAGGTCGGACAGGTTACCGATCGGCGTGGCGACTACATATAATGCCCCGAAGCTGCTGCCGGGCGTGCGCCGATCGAGCGAGGTTTCGGCCATCGTCGAAGGAGCGGCCGGCGGCGGGGGAACAAAAGAACGATCTGATTCGGACATGGTGGGCGGTCGGTCGGCGTCTTCGCGGTGCCGGCCGGCGGCCGGCCCGGCAGCCGGTGACGATCGACGAAAACGACTAACGATACTGGGGTTTGCAGCATGTTCGCACGGCGTCGCCTGTTGCAAGGCTTGCTGGCCGGCGCCGCGGCGGGGCCGGCGCTGATCCGCGCGCAGACGCCGCCGGCTTCTTCCGGCGGCTCCGCCGCGCCGCGTCCGTCCGCCGCCGCGCGCCAGCGCCTCGTGTTCGGCAACGGCCCGACGCGCATCGCGCTGCTGATCGAATCGTCGAGCGATGATTACGCGGCGGCCGCCAAGTCCGTCATCGCCGGCGTCAAGACCGCGTGGACCGTCGATGGCGCCGACGTCACGGTCGAGGTGCTGCCGCTGGCCGAGGCCGATCCTGGGCTGGCGCGCACCGTGCAGGCGCTGCAGACGCGCGGTTTCTCGATGGCCATCGGTCCGCTGACGCGCGACAACGTCAACGCGATCGTCGACCTCGGCGTGCTGCCCGTACCGGTGCTGGCGCTGAACCTGCCGGATGTCGACCGCTACGTGCCGCGCAACGTCACGTTCTTCAGCCTCGCGATCGAAGGCGAGGGCCGCCAGGTGGCCGACCAGGCCCATGCCGAGGCGGCCGTGCGGGCCGGCGGCCGTCGGCCGTTGCAGGCGCTGCTGATCGGCGACAGCTCGTCGCTGGCGCGTCGCGGGCTCGCGGCGTTCGGTCAGCGCTGGTCCGAACTCGGCGGTGCGATCGTCGACACGGTCGAGATCGATGCCGCCGACGCGGGCGACTGGCGCAGCGTGCTGGCCAGCGCCCAGGCCGATGCGGCTTTCACGGTCGTCAGCCCCGACAACCTGCGCATGGTCCGGGCGGCGCTGCGGACGGACATCCCGTTGTTCGGCACCTCGCAGCTCAATGCCGTGCAGGCGAACATCGCCAATCGCGGCCCCGAACTGGACGGTATCCGCTTCGTCGACATGCCGTGGCAGATCGATCCGACCAACACCGCAGTGATGGCGTATCCGCGCGAGCGCACGCTGCGCCACCTGGATTTCCAGCGGCTCTACGCGCTGGGCATCGACGCGTATCGGGTCGCGCGGATGCTGGTGCGCGGCGAGACCCGATTCGAGCTCGACGGCGTGACGGGCTGGCTGCGCGTCGACCTGCAGAACGACCTGCGCATCGAACGTCAGGCGGTCGCGGCCGAATTTCGCAGCGGACAGGTCGTGCCGCTGAGGATGGCGGCGCGATGAAAGCCTCCGGCGCGGCGAGCAGGCCGTCCCGCCGCGATGCGTCGTCGTTTGGCGCCGATACCGGCGGCGACGCTGGCAGCAGCAGCAGCAGCAGCAGTGGCAGTGGCAGTGGCAGTGGCAGTGGCAGTGGCAGTGGCGGCGAGCGCGCCGTGCCGCGGCTGTCGCCGACCCAGCGGCGAGGGCGCGAGGCCGAGCAGCGCGCGCAGGCGTTCCTCGTCGCGCGCGGCCTGTCGCCGGTCACCTGCAACGCGTCGAGCCGGCTCGGCGAGTTGGACCTGGTCATGCGCGATCGCGACGAGTGGGTATTCGTCGAGGTGCGTCAGCGCCGGCGCATCGATTTCGGCGGTGCGGCGGCCAGCGTCGACGCGGCCAAGCAGGCGCGCGTGCGCCGCGCCGCCCAGGTGTTCCTGCTGGGCCGGTTCGGTCAGCGGCCGTGGCCGGCGTGCCGTTTCGACGTCGTCGCGTTCGACGGCGACGCGTGCCGCTGGATTCGCTCGGCGTTCTGAGGCCCCCCCGCTATAATCCCCCCGCATGAGTCTGAACCGCCGCATCCGGCAGCATTTCGAAGACAGCCTGCGCGCCAAGCAGAGCGCCGTCGACGTCATGGCCGGCCCCATCGAGCGCGCGATCCATCTGCTGGTCGAGACGCTGTCCAACGACGGCAAGATCCTGCTGTGCGGCAACGGCGGGTCGGCGGCCGACTGCCAACATTTTGCCGCCGAGCTGATCGGCCGCTTCGAGCGTGAACGGATGGAGCTGGGCGCGATCGCGCTGACGACCGATACGTCGATCCTGACCGCGGTCGCCAACGATTATGCGTACGACGAGGTGTTCGCGCGCCAGGTGCGCGGCCTGGGCCGTGACGGCGACGTGCTGGTCGCGATCAGCACCAGCGGCAATTCGCCGAGCGTGCTGGCCGCCGCGCAGGCGGCGGTCGAGCGCGGCATGCGGATCATCGCGCTGACCGGCCGAGGCGGCGGACGGCTCGGCCAGTTGCTGGCCGACGGCGACGTCCATCTGTGCGTGCCGCATGATCGTACCGCCCGGATCCAGGAGGTTCACCTGCTGACCATCCATTGCTTGTGCGACGGCATCGACGCCGAACTGCTCGGCGATGTCGACGAGGAATCCTGATGACCAAGAACTGCGTGTCCCGCGATGAGGCCGGTATCGGGCCGACGATGAAGGATTGGACGGTGCGCGGCGTGGCGGCGCTGATGATCGGCGCCACGCTGCTCGCCTCTTCCGGCTGCGTGCCGATGGTGGCCGCAGGGGCCGCGGTCGGCAGCATGGCGGCCATCGACCGGCGCAGCGTCGGCGCCCAGACCGAGGACCAGTCGATCGAACTGAGCGCGCAGTCGCGGCTGTCGTCGACGATCGCCAAGGGGCAGTCGGTCAGCGTCACGAGCTTCAACCGCAAGGTACTGCTCAGCGGCTTCGTCAACGACGACGAGCAGAAGGCGCTGGCCGAGAAGGCCGTCGCCGGCGTGCAGAACGTGCGCAGCATCCACAACGAACTGCAGGTCGGTTTCAAGCCGTCGATCGCCCGCTCGACCAACGATGCGGCGCTGACCGCGCGCGTGCGGGCGTCGCTGATCGAGGCGCGCGACCTGCAGTCCAACATCTTCAAGGTCGTCACCGAGTCCGGCGTCGTCTACCTGATGGGGATCGTCACCCAGCGCGAAGGCGACCGGGGGGCGCAGGTGGCCAGCATGGTGCCGGGCGTCGCGCGCGTCGTCACGCTGTTCGAATACGTGAGCGAAGGCGAGCTGATCAACCTGCGCACGCCGAATTCGACCGAGACCCCTCAGGGCGCGCGCTGATCCGCGATTTCGGGCGGGCGGCTCCGGTGCGTCGGCCTCGCCCGATCCTGGCCGGCTGAATCCAACGAGCGGCACGCTGCGCTGCCAAGGGGCGACGCTACGTGGGACGTGGGACCTGGGATCGGGAGCCTGGAGCCTGGAGCCTGGAGCTCGCCAGGTACTAGGCCGTCTTCTCATAGACGTCGGTGAACGCCTGGCCGTTCCAGTGATACAGCAGGTGCGCGGCATGCAGGCAGTCGCGCGCGGCCGTCGGCTTGAACAGTCCGACGTTCTGCCCGCCGGCCTCGCGCACGCTGTGATAGACGACGCCCGCTGATCCGGCCTGCCGAAGGCTGGCCGCCATCGCCTGGCCGGCCCGGTAGTCGAGCGGGTCGTGGACGGCGCGCAGCGCCGGCGTGTCGCCGCGCAGATCGTGAAGCGTCGCCGCGATCGTCACCCGATACAGCCGCATCGGCAGGTGCATCGCCGGCTGCCGCGTGGCCGCCAGGAAGCGCGCATGGTGGTAGCGCGTCTCGGCGATCGCCGTCGATCGGTCGTGCGCCGCGTAGAACACCCCCCAGCGCCCATCGCTGAACCGGCTGCCGGCCGGATTCAGGTGCGTGAATGCCGCCATGATCGGTCCGCTGCCGGGGCCGAACAGCCGGTCCTCGGGCGGGACCAGCCGCAATTCGCCGATCTCGTCGCGGATCCGGTCGTTGGTCATCGCCTCGAGTTCATACAGCGCATCGAAATCGCTGGCATCGGCGACCCGGTCGAACAGGAACACGCTCGGATACCGCGTCGGCACGATCCGGTAGGCGGGATGCCAGTCGATGGCGGCGGTCGGAGGAAGCGGGTCGGACATTCGGCGTGGGCTCGATCTTCGTGTGGACGAAGCCTAGTGTCGTGAATCAGAAGTTCGCCGACGAAATCCGCCGAGAATCGGTGCCATGCGGCGTTGCAAATCCTCGCGATACCTCGGTATCGCTGCGGTTTGCGCCTTGCTTGGCACCGATTTCGACAGATTTCTTGCTTCGGCGAACTTCTGATTCACGACACTAGTTCCATCCGGCGCCGCGCGCGGCATCGAGATAGCGGCGCACCGCGTGCAGGTCGGCGACGTTGCCGCCGAGCATCAGCGTCAGCGCCGGCTGTCCGCCGAACGGCGGTGCGTCGTTCGGCTGGCGGACCCAGCCGTCGGCGGCCGCCGGATCGGGCAGCAGGATCTGCAGTGCCTTGTAGATGCCCAGCACATAGGAGATGCGCTCGAGCGTGTCGCGGCTCAAGCGCGCCTGGTCCGGGTGCTTGCGCCACGCGAAGTACGTCGATCGTGCCGGGGCGCCCAGCAGCCGCAATTGCTCGTCGACCGTCAGCCGCCACGCGCGCGCGATGTTCTCGAACGCCCGGATCGCCGCCGGACTCAAGCGGGCGCTGTCACCGTCGATGGGAGGGCGGGTAGCCGGAGTGACCGAAGCGATGGGCATGGGACGGGCCGATGATCGTCGAACGGACGGACGGGCGCCGGCTGGCGATGCCGTCCATTGTTGGATGAATTAAAATAAAAGTCTCGATAAGGACTTTAGTTTTTTCGGACTTCGTTGTCAAGAAAGTCCTGATCTGTACGTTGTCAGGCTGACGTTATCCAGATTTGCGGTGGATAACACTGTGGAAAGAGGGCCGCCGGACGGGCATTTCGTACCGTGGGAGGCAGCCGAGGGGACAATCGTGGGGACAACGGGTGCAAAAACGCGGGGACAAGCGACGCAAAGGCTGCTGACGGGCAGGGGACAAGCGTTAGCAGTGGATAGCTAACGCATTGATCGAAAAGACGAAATTCGTCGAGATCGGCATCGCCGCCACGCGCTGGCGGCGAGGATCGGGCAAAAAACAGGCAAAGCAGCGAATGATGCCCGGGAAGATCCCTTGCCGCCAGAATGAGCGGTCGATCGTGGCAAACTGCCGGTACCTTTTGGTTGTCGCCCGCATTGTGGAAAAAAATCCGATCGCCCTCGCGCCCACCGATTCGCCGCCGATCGGCGTCTACGTGATTTCGCCGTCGGGCGTCGTGCCCGACGATGGTCGTTTCGAGCGGGCGATCGCCAACCTGGCTCGCGCCGGCTACCGGGTCAGGGCCGATCGGGCCGCCCGCGCGCGCAAGCAGCGGTTCGCCGGCAGCGACGCGCAGCGCGCCGGCGCCTTCGCGCGCGCCGCGGCCGCGCCCGAGCCGATCGTGCTGATCAGCCGCGGCGGCTACGGGTTGACGCGGCTGCTGCCGTCGCTGGACTTCGCGGCACTGGCGGCCGCCGGCAAGCACTGGGTCGGACTATCGGATTTCACGGCTTTCCACCTGGCGATGCTGGCTCGGGCCGGCGCGGTCACCTGGGCGGGACCCGCGCTGCTCGCCGATTTCGGCGCCGAGACCTTCGAGGCCGTCGACGAGACCACGCTGGGCACGTTCGACGATGCGATGAACGGACGGCTCGAACTGCTGGGCTTTCGCTACCAGGGTCCGTCGGGCGTCGACGTGAGCGGCACGCTGTGGGGCGGCAACCTGTCGATCGTCTGCACGCTGCTCGGCACGCCGTATTTCCCGCAGGTCGACGGCGGCATCCTGTTCCTCGAAGAGGTCAACGAGCATCCGTACCGCGTCGAGCGGATGCTGACGCAGTTGTGGCTGTCGGGCGTGCTGGCGCGGCAGAAGGCGATCGTGCTCGGCTACGTCAACGAATACCGGCTCGGCGATCACGACGGCGGTTTCGACATGAAAACCGTCGTCAAGTGGCTGGCCGCGCGTGTCGAGGTGCCGATCCTCAGCGGGCTGCCGTTCGGCCATGCGTCGCCCAAGCTGACGCTGCCGCACGGCGCGACGGTCGGCCTGGCCACCAAGGGGCGCACCTGCTGGATCGTGCTGCCGCACGAACATGCGGCGCACGGGCCCGGACATCGGACGATGGGCCTGCCGTGTCCGCATTGCGCGCCTTAGTACGTTTCGTCCGGGCGGACGTTGGGCCGAAGACCGGGCCCGCTCGAATGATGAGGCGCGTCAGCGGCCGCGCGCGATGCCCCAGGCCAGGCAGGCCCAGCCGATCAGCAGCATCGCGCCGCCGGCCGGTGTGATCGCGCCGAGCCAGCGCGTGCCGGTGAGCGTCAGCACGTAGAGGCTGCCCGAGAAGACCAGCGTACCGATCGTGAACAGCCAGCCGGCCGCGTTCAGCGCGCGGTGCGGTCCGTTGCGCAGCCACAGGCCGACGGCCAGCAGCGCCAGCGCGTGGTAGATCTGGTAGCGCACGCCGGTCTCGAACACCGCGAGCAGTTCCGGCACGACGCGCGCCTTCAGCCCATGCGCGCCGAACGCACCGGCACCGACGCCGGTCAGCGCGAACAGCGCGCCGAGCACGGCGAAACGTCGGTCGGCGCTCATCTCGAATCCAGGGGGCGGGGGTAAGCGGGCATGTCGGTCGCAGTGTACCTGCTGCGCGAGGCCGTGCCGCACGGCCGGTCGCCGCTCGTGCCGCTGATGCCGATACTGATACCGAAGCCGAAGCCGAAGCCGAAGCCGAAGCCGAAGCCGAAGCCGAAGCCGAAGCCGAAGCCGAAGCCGAAGCCGAAGCCGAAGCCGAAGCCGAAGCCGAAGCCGAAGCCGAAGCCGAAGCCGAAGCCAATGCCGTTCACGCCGGTCCGGCCAGATGCACGCGCAGTTGCGCGCGAACGATCGGCAGCTTGCCGGTGAACAGGTGGTCCGCGCCGGCGACGACGGTGACCGGCTGGCCGGTCGGGCGCGCCCAGTCGAAGATCGATCGCAGCGGCACCTGTTCGTCGCATTCGCCGTGCAGCACGAGCGCGGCCGGAATCCCGTCCGGCGTGTCGTAGCGGCGTCCTGCGGGAACGTCGCCGAACGGCATCGCCGCGAGGCACGTTCGCGACGCGGCCCTGCCGGCGTCGGCCAGGCGCCTCGCGGCGCGCGCGCACACGTAAGCGCCGAACGAGACGCCGATCAGCGCCAGCGGCCGTTCCGGGGCGGCGGCCCGCGCGGCTTCGCACAAGGCGACGAGGTCGTCGGTCTCGCCGACGCCGGTGTCGTGGACGCCGCCGCTGCGGCCGACGCCGCGGAAGTTGGGCCGGATCGCCAGCCATCCGTCGTCGGCGACGGTGCGCGCGAGAAAATGCGGCACCTTGTGCCGCGCGCTGCCGCCCAGCAGTGGTTGCGGATGCGCGATGATCGCGATGCCTCGGCGGGCGGTGGCGGTGCCGTCGATCAGCAACTCGATCGGGCCGGCCGGCCCGGTCCAGAGCCGGGCCCCGTCTTGCGACAGATCCACGGGTGCGGCCGGATTCAGCCGATGCCGGCCGCGTGCGCCTGCTGGTCGGCGTGGTACGACGAACGCACCAGTGCGCCGACGGCAGCGTGCTGGAAGCCCATTTCGCGGGCGCGGGCCTCGAACATCGCGAACGTGTCCGGATGCACGTAACGGCGGACCGGCAGGTGCGAGTTCGACGGCGCCAGGTACTGGCCGATCGTGATCATGTCGATGTCGTGCGCGCGCATGTCGGCCATGACCTCGTAGATCTCTTCGTCGGTCTCGCCCAGGCCGACCATGATGCCGGACTTGGTCGGCACGCCGGGCACGCGCTTCTTGAACTCGGCCAGCAGCTTCAGCGAATGCTGGTAGTCGGATCCGGGCCGCGCTTCGCGATAGAGGCGGGGCGCGGTCTCGAGATTGTGGTTCATCACGTCGGGCGGTGCCGCTTCGAGGATCGCCAGCGCGCGGTCCATGCGGCCCCGGAAATCCGGGACCAGCACCTCGATCCGCGTCGCCGGCGACAACTCGCGGACCGAGCGGATGCAGTCGACGAAATGCTGGGCGCCGCCGTCGCGCAGGTCATCACGGTCGACGCTGGTGATCACGACGTAGCCGAGCCGCAGCGCGGCGATGGTCTTGGCCAGGTTGCGCGGCTCGTCCGGATCGAGCGGATCGGGGCGGCCGTGGCCGACGTCGCAGAACGGGCAGCGCCGCGTGCATTTGTCGCCCATGATCATGAACGTCGCCGTGCCCTTGCCGAAGCACTCGCCGATGTTCGGGCACGAGGCTTCCTCGCAGACCGTGTGCAGCTTGTGCTCGCGCAGGATCTGCTTGATCTCGTAGAAGCGCGTGTTGTGCGAGCCGGCCTTGACGCGGATCCAGTCGGGCTTGCGCAGCACCTCGCCGATCGGAACGATCTTGATCGGGATCCGCGAGGTCTTGGCGCCGGCCTTCTGCTTGGCCGTCGGGTCGTACGAGGGGGCGGCAGGCGACGACGCGGTCGTTTCGGACGAGGCAGGAGCCGCCGGCGGCGCGATGGCCGGGGCTGCGGCGCCGGCTGCCGCGTCGCGGGCATTCATCAGGGATGGGTCCATGCGCCATTGTATCGCCGCGGCTGATCGTGCGGGTCGCGGCGGTCGCGGTCGAAAAAAAAGCCCCACCCAGGGTGAGTGGGCGGGGCGCAGGCTTGGCTCTACTTGGAGATCGTCAACAAATTGCAGGGAAGTCCGGATCGCTGCCGCGATCAGTTCCGCCCGACAACGGAACGAAATATAACACGAATGATTCTTATTTGAAATAAATTCCCGTACTGTTGCCATGGGAACTGCGCCGAGGGCGATCCGGGCGCTCCGATTCGGGCTTTCCGGTCGAGTGGTTTGGTTCGG
This sequence comes from Burkholderiaceae bacterium, assembly GCA_047601745.1. Lineage (GTDB taxonomy): Bacteria > Pseudomonadota > Gammaproteobacteria > Burkholderiales > Burkholderiaceae_E > JAKPAM01. Next base: position 1,887,968 of record JASGIS010000001.1, read on the forward strand.
AAAGGCGGTCGGGAGAGGCAGCCAGGAGAGACGGTCGGGGAAGGTGGTCGGGGGAGACGGTCGGGGGGAGGGCGGTTCGAGGAGCCGATTCGCGGCTTTCGGCCCGGTCGTTCAGCGCAGGCGTTCGAGCAGGTGCGCGGTCAGTCGCGGCGCGACCGTGGCCACGTCGACGTCCGCGCGGCCTGTACCAGCCACACCAGCCGCACCAGCCACGCCGGCCGCACGCCGCAGGTCGGCGACGGCCAGTCCCGGGTAGCCGCACGGATCGATCCGCTCGAACGGCGACAGGTCCATGTCGACGTTCAGCGCCAGGCCGTGGTAACTGCAGCCGCGCGAGATCTTCAGCCCGAGCGCGGCGATCTTGGCGCCGGCTTCGCCGTCGTCGCGCGGCAGGTAGATGCCCGGCGCGCCCGGCTTGCGCACGCCGCTTACCCCGAAGTCGGCGAGCGTGTCGATGATCGTCGCCTCGATCCGGCAGACCAGTTCGCGCACCAGCAGGCCGCGCCGGCGCAGATCGATCAGCAGGTAGGCGACGAGCTGGCCCGGGCCGTGATAAGTGACCTGGCCGCCGCGTTCGGTCTGCACGACCGGGATGTCGCCGGTGTCGAGCAGGTGCTCGGACCGCGTGGCCAGGCCGAGCGTGAACACCGGCGGGTGCTCGACCAGCCAGATCTCGTCGGCCGTGTCGGCATGCCGCGCCGCCGTGAAGCGGCGCATCGCGTCGAGCGCTTCGTCATAAGGCCGGCGCGCCAGCGGGCGCACGAGCACCGGCGGCGGCATGCCATCGGCCGGCGCGGGGGCGGCGGATTCGTCCACGGGGCGTCGGCTCACAGATTCTCAGAGCACGACCCTGACCCACGGATGCGCGCTCAATTCGCGATGCAGCGCCTCGAGCTGCTCGCGCGAGTCGATGGTCAGCACGGCCGTCAGGCTCAGGTACGTGCCCTTGGTCGATGCGCGCGATTCGAATCGCGCCGGATCGAAGTCCGGTACATGGCGGCCGACGATGTCGGCGATCGCCGCCTCGAAGCCGTCGATCCGCTGGCCCAGGACCTTCAGCGGGAAGTCGACCGGGAACTCGAGCAGAAGCGCGAGCCGGTCGAACGCCTCCCGCGTGGCGTCGTCGCCGTCAGCCATGACGGGCCTTCGCGCGCTGGTAGGCGTCGTACAGCGCGGCGAAGACCGGGCCGGGCCTGCCGCTGCCGACCGGCTTGCCGTCGATGCGCGCGACCGGCAGGATCTCCTTGGTCGCCGACGTCACCATCACTTCGTCGGCGGCCAGTACCTCCTCGCGCAGGACCGGCCGCAGCGTCAGCGCCAGGCCCGCGTCCTCGCACAGCTCGCCCATCAGGCCGACGCGGATGCCTTCGAGGATCCGGTTGTCGGGCACGGCGCCGAACACCTGGCCGCCGCGCGCGATCCAGACGTTGCTCGACGAGCCTTCGGTCATGAACCCGTCGCGGAACTGGATGCATTCGAGCGCGCCGGCGTCGGCGGCCGCCTGGCGGGCCAGCACGTTGCCCAGCAGCGAGATCGACTTGATGTCGCAATGCAGCCAGCGCACGTCGGGCAGCGTGATCACGTCGATGCCGGCCTCGCGCACCGCCTGAGTCGGCAGCGTCAGCGGGCTGGACATCGCGAACACGGTCGGCGCGACGCCTTTCGGGAACGCGTGATCACGCTTGGCGACGCCGCGCGTGATGTGCAGGTAGACGAACTGGTCGGCCCACGGGTGGCGCGCGATCAGGTCTTCGACGACGCGCGTCCACGCGTCGGCCGGCATCGGGTTGTCGATGCCGATCTTCTTCAGGCTGCGCTCGAGCCGCGCGTAGTGGTGCGGCCAGCGGAACAGCCGGCCGCCATAAGCGGGAACGACCTCGTAGATGCCGTCGCCGAAGATGAAGCCGCGATCGAGGACCGGGACCTTGGCTTCATCGAGCGGCAGGAACTCGCCGTTGAGATAGACGATCTGTTCAGAGGACAACGCAGGACTCCGGTCGATGTGAGGAAGGGGAACGCGGCACGGACGGGCGGGCCGGGCGGCCGTCGTCCGGCAGCCGGCCTCACTTGCTGGAGATCCACATCCGCATCGTGTCCCACAGGCGTCCGAACAGGCCGGCTTCGTCGACCGGGTCCAGCGCCAGCAGCGGGCGCTCGACCAGCACCCTGTCGTCGAGCTTCACGCGAAGCGTACCAATTCGCTGGCCGCTCGTCAGCGGCGCGACCAGCGGCTTGACGCGTTCGATCTCGGCCTTGAGCTTGTCGGCCTGACCTTTGGGCACCGTGACCAGCACGTCCTGGTCGAAGCCCGCCTTGACCTGCGCGGTCTTGCCTTTCCAGACCTCGTATTCGCCGGCCGGCTGGCCTTTGCCGAACACCTTGACCGCGTCGAAGTTCTGGAAGCCGTAGTTCAGCAGCTTCTGCGTTTCGATCGCGCGCGACGACTCCGAGCCGGTGCCCAGTACGACGGCCAGCAGTCGCCGCGAGAAACCGGCGCCCGGTTGCTCGCGGCGCGACGATGCGACCAGGCAGAAGCCGGCGGCCTCGGTGTGTCCGGTCTTCATGCCGTCGACGGTCGGGTCGATGAACAGCAGCCGGTTGCGGTTCGGCTGCTTGATGCCGTTGTACGTGTAGTCCTTCTTCGAATAATAGGTCGCGTACTGTTCGGGAAAATCCTGGATCAGCCGCGATCCGAGGATCGCCATGTCCCGTGCCGTCGAGTAGTGCTGCAGGTCGGGCAGCCCGGTCGAGTTGCGGAACGAGGTGTTGGTCATGCCCATCCGCTGGGCTTCGCGGTTCATCGCCTGCGCGAACGTGTCCTCGCTGCCGGCGACCGCTTCGGCCAGGATGATCGACGCGTCGTTGCCCGACTGCACGATCATGCCGTTGATCAGTTCCTCGACGGTCGCGGGCTTGGCCGGGTCGACGAACATCCGCGAGCCGATCGCTTTGTATGCGAGCTGCGAGACCGGCGGCCGCATGTCGAGCTGCAGGCGCTTGTCGCGCAACGCGCCGAACACGACATAAGCGGTCATCAGCTTGGTCAGCGATGCGGGTTCGACCTTGGTGTCGGGTTCGTACCAGGCCAGCGCCTGGCCGGTCGTGACGTCGACCAGCAGCCAGCTTCGCGCGGCCAGCGTCGGACCGACGGCCTGCGACGGCGCGGGTGCCGCGGCGGGGGCAGGCGACTGCGACTGCGCGTGCGCGGCGCCGACGAACGCGAGCAGCGCGAACGCGGCAGTCATCGCGATGCGTCGCAGCGAGCGCGGCAGCGGGCCTCCCAGCGGTCGTGCCGGCGGGGTCAAGCAGGTCGAGGCGGAGTCGGTCATCGGCATCTGGCTGGCGCTAAGGTGCGCAGGCTAAAGCCGGGGATTATAGGCCGCGAGCTAAACGATAAGCTGTCCGGAAACCGATTTGGCGGGTAGTACGCCGCCATTTGCGGCTTTCAGGACGATTTTGTCGCGCGGACCACGAACTCGCGCTCAGTCGGTCGCGGCCGGTGCCTCGGATTCGTCGCCGGCCGGGCGTCCCCAGGCCGACAGCACGACGCGCTTGAGCGGGACGAGCTTGCGATGGAAGAAATGATCGGCCCCCGGGATCACGACGACTGGGGCATTGCCCTGGCGCGCCCATTCGAGCACGCTGGCCAGCGGCACCGTGTCGTCGACCTCGCCGTGGATCAGCAGCGTGTCGTCGGGCACGCGCGGCACGTCGAAGCGCGAGACCGCCGTGCCGACCAGCACCAGTTTCTGAACCTGCAATCCCTTCGCCGTCAGCGCGGCAGCCACGCGGGCCTGCACGAACGCACCGAACGAGAAGCCGGCCAGCACCAGCGGCGGCTGGCCGCCGCTCGAGGCCAGTTCGGGACGGGCCAGGCCGGCCAGCGTGACGTTGATCAGGTCGTCGGTCTCGCCGCGCCCTTCGTCATGGTCGCCGGCGCTGGCGCCGACGCCGCGGAAGTTCGGGCGCATGACGAGGTAACCGAGGCTGGCGAAGGTGCGCGCCAGCGTCATCACGACCTTGTTGTCGCGGGTGCCGCCGTACAGCGGATGCGGATGCGCGACGACCGCCAGCCCGACACGGGGGCCGGCTGGTACGTCGATGGCCGTATCGATGCCGCCGGCCGGACCGGAGATCATCACTACTTGGGTCCGTGCATTCATGGGCCGCGCGTCCGGTCGCCATCGTCGGGGTTTTCGATTATAGCGGCCAGGCACGCGGGTCGCGGCGCAGCGCCCGCCATTCGACGGCGGTCGCGATCAGCGCGGCCAGCGGCCACAGCAGGGCCAATGCGTCGAGCAGTCCGAACAGGTTGCGCCATCCGGGCTGCACGGGCGCCGGCGGCGGCGCGTAGCCGCCGGCGGGCAGCAGGTTGGTCGATACGACGGCGGTGAGCAGCAGCGCCATCAGCGCGAACAGGCGGTGGCGGCGGCGCAGCAGCGTCAGCAGGCTCAACATCAGCACGCCGATCGCCGCGCCGCCCTGCGAGCCCGGCGACGGCCAGTAACCCCAGCCGCCGCCGGTCGACAGCCACCGGCTCGACCCCAGATGGATCAGCAGGCCGCCGGACAGCAGCGCGCCGATCGCCAGCGGCCGCCACATCGAGCGCGTCAGGACGTTGGCCAGCATCAGCCCGATGCAGCCCAGCCAGGTCGCGACCGCGCCGGCCTCGATGACTTCCCGCTGATCGATGAGCAGGTCCAGGCTGCCTTGCAGCGGCGCCAGCGCCTGGCCCAGTTGCGTCGCCAGCACGACGGACAGCGAATCCTCGGGCGCGTCGATGCCGGTGCCGACGCGATCGAGCCAGCCGAGCAGCGGACCGAGCAGCCGTCCGGTCTCGAACGGCACGCGCTGCGGCAGCGCCTGCACGGCGAGCCAGACGATCAGCAGCACGATCGTCACCTTGGCGTGCGGCCGGAACCGCAACGGCTGGTCGCGCAGGCGTGTCGGCCACAGCGCGAGCGCGAAACCCGCGCCGATCGCCGCGCCCGTGACGTTGCACAGCAGATCGACGTTGGACGGAATCCGGCCGGGCAGGAAAGTCTGCAAGGCCTCGAGCGGCGTGGCCAGCAGCGCCGCCGCAGCGATCGACAGCGCGATCGCCACGCGCGGCCCGAACCGGTGACGCGCCCACCAGCCGAGCAGCGCGCCGAACGGCGCATACAGGCCGATGTTGGTCGACAGATCGAAGATCGTCCAGTAGCGCGGCCACGGTTGGCTCAGGAAGTCGAAGCCCGACAGGCCGATCCGGCGCCAGCCGGTCCACGGATACAGGGTGCCGTAGACGAGGCCGATCGCATAGACCAGCGCGAACCAGCCCGCCATCGTGCGAGGCGGCGCGATCGGCGAGACGGCGCTCGTCGGGCGCGACGGATCGGAGGCAGGGCGGATCGGGGCGGCCATGGGTGCTGGCAGTGTATGCGCAGGCGGGGGGGCTTGAACATGCCTCGCGGTTATCATGGCGGCCATGGATTCGACGATGCCGCTGTTGATCGATGCCGGCCGCCTGCGGCAGGCCTGCCTGCTGGCGCTCGGTGCCGGCGGCGCCGACGGCGCCGTGATCGCGGCGCCTGCCGTGGACGGCGCGGTCCCGGCCGTCGATCCCGATCAATGGTGCGTCGTCGACGAGATCGGCTCGACGAACCAGGAACTGATGGCCATGCCGTTCGGCGACGACGGGCCGGCGCCGCCGCGCTTGCTCGTCGCGTGGCGGCAGCTCGCCGGAAGGGGGCGTCGCGGTCGCGCGTGGAGCAGTCCGCCGCAGGTGAGCCTGACGTTCTCGATCGCGTTCGAACGCGTCGCACCGCCGATGCCGCCGGTCGGCTGGCCGATCGCGGCCGGCGTCGGCATCGCCGAGGCGCTGCTCGGCTGGGTGTCCGATATCGGCCTGAAGTGGCCGAACGACCTGCAGCGGCAGGGACGCAAGTGCGGCGGCATCCTGGCCGAGACCCGCCGCCAGGCCGGCGCGCCGGCGCTCGAGCGCGTCGTCACCGGCATCGGGTTGAACCTGTTGCCGGATCCGCAGCGCGACGCGCTGGCCGGGCAGCCGGCGATCGGCCTGTTCGACGAGGCGCTGCCGGTGTCGCGCGAGGATGTCGTCGCGCGCGTGTTCGGCGGGCTGTGGCGGCAATGGCGGATCTTCGCCGACGACGGCTTCGGTGACCATGCGGCCCGCTGGGCGCCGTTCGATACGCTGCGCGGGCGCGAGGTCGCGGTGATCGACAACGGCCGCACGCTCTACACCGGCATGGCCGACGGCATCGACGAAACCGGTGCGCTGCGGGTCGTCGACGACGGCCACGTCCGGACCGTCACCGTCGGCGACGTGTCGGTCCGCCGCATCGCTTAGGGCCGCTCGCCGATGCGCCGTGTGCTGGTCCTGCTTATCGTCGCCAACGTGCTGGCCTTCATGTGGTGGCGCGGGAGCCTCGACGATTTCTTCGGCAGTCCGCGCGAACCGGACCGGATCGCCCGCCAGGTCGATCCCGATGCGCTGAAGATCGTGCCGCCGTCCCGGTCGCCGGCGGCGGGCGCGAGCGCCGACGCGGTCCAGCCGCAGGCCTGCATCGAGCTGGGGCCGATGGAAGACGTGCGCGCGGCGCGGCTGCGCGAGTTCATCGACGGGACCGGTGGCGTCGTGACCGGCCGAGCCGAGCCGATCGAGAGCCAGGCGGTCTGGATGGTCTACACGAACGCTGCCGAGTCGGTGTCCGACGGCCAGCGGCGCGTGGCCGAACTGCAGCGTGCCGGGATCCGGGACATCTACCTGATGCCGGACGGACCGTTCCGCAACGCGATCTCGTTCGGCCTGTTCCGTACCGAGGAAGCCGCCCGCGCGCACGGCCAGACGCTGGGCCGCCAGGGCGTCAAGGGGGTCAGGATCGCGCGCCGCAACCCGACCGAGGCTCGCAGCATGGTCGAGCTTCGCTATCCGTCCGACCTGGACGCCCGGCATGCGCAGATCGGCGGCCGGCTGTCGGCCCTGTTCGCCGAACTCGGGCTCAATCCGGTACCGTGTCACGGTAAATCCTGAGGCGCCGTGCCACGATCGGCCCGCGCCGGCGACCATCCCGGCCGCTCGATCGAACACAGGAGCTTCCGATGCGCGTCCGATCCGTCCGCGTCCGTTCGCCGCAAGCCTCGCGGCCGCTGTCGCTCGCGGCAGCCGTCGCCGTGATTCCCGCCGCGCTGGCCGTCTCCGCGGCCGGCCTGCTGCCCACGGCGGCCCGCGCGCAGACGCAGGTCTGGAGCACGACGACGATCCACGGTACGTCGGGCGTGGTCGGCCGGCGCGATTCGACGACCACCGCGCAGGTCTGGTCGACGACGCCCGGTACCACGATCCAGTCCGGTACCGTCTATTACGGTCCCGACGGGCAAGTGATCGGCGTCGGTCCCGGCATGACGTCCGGACCGGTCTACGTGCCCGTGCCGGTGCCGGTGATGCCGTATCCGCCGACGCGGCCGATGCCTCCCGGTCCGCCGAACGGCTGGGCGCCGCCCCACCGTTCCGACGGTTATCCGTACGGACCGAACGTCGTCCCCGGCTGGGGAGGGCAGCCCGCGCCCGACTACCGGAATTCGCCGCAGGCACTGCCGCCGCGCAACCCGCCCGGGTATTACCTGCCTCGCTGAACGGGGCCGCGGGTCGCCGCCGCGCGACGATCCGCGCGGTCGCCGGGTCGCCGGGTCGCCGGGTCGCCGGGTCGCCGGGTCGCCAGGTCGCCAGGTCGCCAGGTCGCCAGGTCGTCAGGTCGTCAGGTCGTCAGGTCGTCAGGTCGTCAGGTCGTCAGGTCGTCAGGTCGCCGCGGCCGGCTCAGAACTTCGGCTGCGGCTGGTCTTCGTCCCGCGACGGCGTGCATCGCATCGCCAGCGTGCCCAGCACTTCTTCCGAGAGCGTCAGCATCTGCCCGCTCAGATCACCAGTCTGGCGGTCGACCGCCAGCCGGACGTGCGCCAGCTTCGACAACGGCGGGTACCAGATGAAGATCGGCGAGCTCCACCACGCTCGATACGCGACCACCGCGTGCCCCGGTGCATGGAACGTCATCGTGTAGGCCTGCTGGGTCGGTTCGTACCGCATCCGCTCGCCGACCGGCAGCACGTTGGAGTTCTGCACGAGCGCCGTCTGGTTGTTGTCGCGCATCGCCAGGTCCAGGCGCGCGTCGAAAGTCCCCTTGCCGGTAGCGACCTTGCCCTGGCAGTTCAGGTACAGGTGAAACATCTGCGCGTGCGCCGCCGGCGCCGCCGCCAGGCCGATCAGCGCGGCGGCCAGCAGTCGCGCGGGCGCCGGACGGCATCTGGCGCGGCGACGGGCGCCGATCACTTGCCGCGCCCGCCGACTTCACGACCGGCGCCGGTCTGTCCGCCCTGCACGCCGAGGCGGCCGCCGGTCCCCAGGCCGCCCTTGACGGTCTGCGCCTTGTAGACCTTCAGCGCGCCGACCATCTTGTTGTACGAGTCGATGAACGCGGCCATGATGACCTTGCCCTGCGGCGTTCGCGTGAACGCGCCGGCGCTGCCGGCCGCGCCCGAATCGAAGATCGCGCCGGCCGCGCCGAAATCGACGTTCTTCGCGTAGCCTTCGGACGCCGCGATCTGCACGCCCGAGCGATTGTCGATCAGCAGCAGCGTCGTGGCCGCCTCGTTCGTCGACAGGTTGCCGGCCAGGCGGCTGACCTGTCCGAGCATGCCGCCGAAGCTGGACAGCGCCGACGAGGCCTGCGTGCCGCCGCGGTCGGACAGCATGATCGACGGGCTCATCGTGTAGTCGGCGCCGACCATCTGGCCGCCGCCGAAATTGCTGCCGGCCCGGCCTTCGTCGGAGCGCATGATCGCGCGTTCCTGGTTCATCGAATCCAGCGAGCGGCCGCGCTCGACGATGACGAAGCAGTTCGACTGCTGGATCAGCAGGCGCAGCGCCGGCACCGTCGACCCCATGTTGTAGCGGCTCGAGTAAGCGGAGTACCAGCTCGCGTTCGTGTTCTCCTCGATGCGGATGGTGCCCAGCGTCTCGGTGCACGAGGCCAGCGCGCCGTTGGCGCCGTCGGTGGCCGCGCCGCCGGCCGCTCCGGTGATCGCCGTGGCGCTCTGGCCGCCCGATCCTGGTGTCGTTGCCAGGCAGCCCGACAGCAGCGCGGCCGTTCCCAGCGAAGCGGCGATCAGGCCGAGTCGCAGCGCGGAGCGGGGCTGCGATTCTTGGGCGGCGATGGTATCCATGGGTTTTCCTTGGTTAGAGAGGACGGACGGAGTGCGGCGACGGTTTGCGCGCGGCGCGCGATTGGTCGATTCTAGTGTCGTGCCGGCGAGTCGCTCGTACCCAATACTCATCAATACCAAGGTATGGGGCCGCCCCGGGTACCGCTTTCGGACGATCGGTGTCGGCGGCCCGATGCACCGTTCGGCCGATTCCACAGTCCGTTTTCGTCCGCGTTCTTCCAACCCGTTTCCGCGTCCGTTCCTGCCATGTCCTCATCCTCCCTTCCTTCGCCGCGCGCCGTGTTCACCTACGGCTCGCTGATGTTTCCGTCGGTCTGGACCGCCGTCGTGCGCGGCCGCTATCCGAGCCGGCGCGCGTGGCTGCACGGATTCCGGCGGTACGCGGTGCGCGGCGAGGCCTATCCGGCCGCGGTGCGCGATCCCGATGCACGGATCGCCGGGAGGCTCTACCTGGACGTCGACGCCGACGATCTGGCCCGGCTCGACGCGTTCGAGGGCGCCGAGTACGAACGCATCACGGTGCCGGTGCAGCGGATCGGCGAGGGCGGTCAGGCCGACGCTACCGTCGACGCCGAGTTGTATCTGTTCCTGCCGGCCGACCGCATCGATCGGCGCGACTGGGATCCCGTCTGGTTCGAAAGCGAGGGGCTGACGGCGTTCAGCCGGCAGTACCGGCCGCCTTCGGACGGGTGAGAACCCGGGCGGCCGGCGGGGCTCAGCGTTCGCCCGCCGCCGACGCTCGCCGGATGCGCCGCAGCGTGTCGGTCGTCGAGCGCTCGAAGTCGAAAGGCATCGAGACGACGCGCCCGCCATGGGCGTGCACCTGCGGCGCGCCGACGATGCGCTCGACCGGCCAGTCGCCGCCCTTGACCAGTACGTCGGGGCGCGCGGCGATGATCAGCGCCAGCGGCGTGTCGTCGTCGAACCACGTGACCAGATCGACGGCGGCCAGCGCCGCGATGACGGCCATGCGGTCGTCCAGCGTGTTGATCGGGCGATCGTCTCCCTTGCCCAGGCGACGGACCGACGCGTCGCCGTTCAGCGCGACGACGAGGCTCGCGCCCAGCTCGCGGGCCCGGGCCAGGTAGGTGACGTGGCCGCGATGCAGGATGTCGAACACGCCGTTGGTGAAGACCAGTGGGCGGGGCAGCGCGGCGACCGCGCGGGCCAGATCGTCCGGATCGGCGCGGGGGCAGCCGAGCCAAGGCGCCGGGTTGGCGGGAAGGGAGGCGGTCGGATCGGACATCGGGTGTTCATCGACGAAGTGAAGGAGAGGCGGCTCAGGCCAGCGCGGTCAGCACGCCCGAGTACCGATGCACGTAGCCGCCGGAGATCTGGCTGCCGGCGTACAGGCCGATCAGCGGCACCGCGCCCAGGTGCCGGCGGATCAGCGCCAGTTCGACGCTGGCCTGCTGTCCGCCGCTGAACACGTTGCGATTGCGCATCGCGCAGCCATGATAGAACGCCGCGCGGATCACCCGTCCCTCGTTCTCGAGCTGTTCGCGCAGTTCGGTGCACGCGCGTACGAGGCTGGCCCGCGCGCTGGCGGGGTCGCGCGTGCAGAACACGACGTGGGCGCCGACCGGCGGCGCCGGGTCCAGCTCGAGCGTGCGCTGCCGGGTGTCGACGCCGCGCAGGCGCCGCGCCAGGAACGTATCGTCGAAGCGCGCATCGTTGCGATGGTCGGGCGGCGCGATGCCGAGGTACGCGCCGCGCCGCGCCGGACTCGACTGCAAGGCTTGCATCACCGCCTGCGCGTCCGCGTCTTCCGGCAGCGGCGGCAGGTTCAGGTCGGCGAGCAGCACGTCGAGCGCCGGCCGGCCGTCGAGCGAGACGACGCGACGGGCCGTGCAATGCGTGACGATGTGTTCGCCGCCCAGCGGGACCAGACCCTGCGAGATGCGCGAGAACAGCCGCATCGGCTCGAGAAAGCGCACGCCGGACAGCCCGTGCGGCACCGGGCCGTCGGCATATTGGGTCACCCAGTTGTCGCCGCGTTCGACGGCGCTGCCGAAGGTCTGGTCGGACCCGGCCAGGTTGCGCGCGTCGGCCACCTGCACCGCATAGTCCAGCGCCTGGCCGTCGGCGTGCAGCAGCAGTCCGCTGGTACGCGGCGCGGCCAGACTCTCCGGGCTCATGTTGCGCCAGTCCTCGTCGTCGCCGCTGACGGCCAGCCGCGCGAGCACCTGCAGGTTGCGGAACGGCTGGAAGCTGCGCGCGGGCAGCCGGGCGATCATCACGACGATCGCCGGTTGGTCGATGTATTCGGTTCCGATCGCGCAGACGCCGAGCCCGGCCGCGCCGACCCAGGTCCGTACCTGCGTGCGCTCGCGCAACTGGCGCACGATCTCGGTCAGCCGGGGGGCCCAGGTATCGGTCAGATACACGATGCCGAGCTGTTCGGCGTGGCGCCAGTGCCGATGCGGTCCCGCGGACACGAACGGGGCGCCGCTGCCGACGCCGAGCTGCGCCAACACCGAGGCCAGCGCCTCGTCCGCGTTCGCCGCCGTCGCGTGGCCGACGACGATGTCGGCCGACCACTCGCTCATCGCTACTTGGCGCGGCGGGTGCTGCGCTTGGCGGCCGACGGGGCGCGCGCCTCGTCTCGAGAGGAAGAGGCGTCGCGGGTCGCGGCCTCGCCGGCGCGCGTCGCGCGCCGGGGCGCCGCCGGCGTGCCGGCTTGCGTGCCGCGCGTACGCGACGATCGTGTCGGCGATGCGGGCGACGGGTTCGCCGCGACGCGCGTCGACTCGGGGGCCGAACCGCGTCCGGACGCACGTCGCGCGGCCGGGGCGTCCGGTCGGGTGCCGCTCGCCGCGCGGCGGCCGGGCTTGCGCGCCGCCGGCGATGCATCCGGCGAGGAAGCGTCAGCGGTCGGCGTGCCGCCCGGCAGTCCGAAGACCGACGGAAACGTCGGCGACGTCGCGGCCGTGATGATCTGATCGAACTGGTTCTGCAGCAGGTTCCACCACGCGTTGGACGCGTTGCTCGCCAGCGTCTCGGCCATCTCGCCGACGTTGGACAGTGCCGACGCGGCCATGGAGCGGGCCGATCGCTGCGGTTCGCTGTCGGACGCTTCGTTCGTTTCGGACGCGGTCGCGCCGGCGGTCGCGGCGGATCCGGCGGTGTCCGGTTCCGGCGAAGTGTCGGCCGATCCGTGCGTCGGCGTCGGCGACGGCGTCCGGGCCGAAGACGAACTGGTTTGCGGCGCGGAGTCCGTTTCGGCGCCGGAAGCGTCCGACGACGTCGCCTCGGCGGGCGACTCGCGGGTCGTCGTGCCGGAACCGCCGACCCCGCCGAATGCGGCGAGCGCGGTCAGGCGGCTCAGTTCGGTGAAGAAGCTCGAGGCCGCGTCCAGGGTCGGCAAGCGGGGCGCGCGCTCGCTGGCGGTATCCGGCGCCGGCGGGGGGGCGGCCGGTGCCGCGTCGTCCGACGCCTTGGGCGGCGTCGAGAACAGGCCGCCGCGCGAGGCCCGCGACGGCGACGCCTCGCGCGCGCGCTGCGCGATGCCGGCCATCGCGTCGCTGGTGCGATGGATCGCCTGCCCGAAGGCCGCGACCGTCGCGATCGTGCCGCGCTGGATCTCCAGCCCCTGGATCGTGTTGCGCAGCAGGTTCTGGTTCAGGTTCAACCATTGCTCGACCGCCTTCAGATCGGTGATCCGACGATCGAGTTCGGCCAGATCGAGCGTCGGCGCGAACTGCGTCGGCAGGTTGAAGCTGGACCACGCCTTCCTCATGTATTCGAGTGGGTTCAGAATCGTCGAGCCCAGTGGCAATCCGCCCTTATCGGCCATCCTCTTGTCCTCCTGCCGTCCTGCTGTCGTGACGTCCGTCGATCGCGGCCGCGCGCGGCCCTCGCCGGTCACAATAGCAGAGCGCGAGGCGCGCGGCGACAGATCCGGGCGCGGGCGGGGCCGCGCGGCGGATCCGGCGCCGCGCCGATCGCCGGTCCGCGCGTCAGAACACCATGCGTGCGCCCACCCATAGCGCGCGTCCGCCCAGCGGCGCGATATCGCGCAGGATCGACGTCGCCAGCCGCGCGTCGGTGTTCGTCAGGTTGGTGCCGCGCAGGTAAGTCTCCCAATAGGTGTCGCCGACCTTGAACCCGTAGGCGATGCTGGCGCCGACCAGCGTGTAGCCGTCGGTCCGCACGTCGTTGGACGGCACGTGGTCCTGTGCGAACGCGTGCTGCACGTCGAGCCGCGTGCGCCACGCGCCCTGTCGATGCGCGAGCGCCGCCCCCACGCGGACCGGCGGGATCCTCGGCAGCGCTTCGCCGGTGTCCCGGTTGGTCGCCCTCGTCAGGTCGCCGCGCAGCTCCAGGTCGTAATGGCCGCCGCCGATCCGCCCCAGGTGCAGCCGCGACTGGGCCTCGACGCCATAGAACTGCGCGGGCACGCCCGCATAGACGTATTCGGCGCGGCCGTCGTCGATCGCCGAGCTGCAGACCATGTCGCCGTTGTCCTCGGCGCACAGGCGGCCGCTGCGCGACAGGCCCAGGTAGTTCTGGAAGCGCGTGTAGAACACGCCGATCCGGCCGCTGTGCTGGCCGTTGTCGAAGCCCACGCCGGCATCGATCGAGACCGAGCGCTCCTTGCGCGCATCGTTGTCGCCGAGCTCGAACACGCCGGTCGCCACGTGCATGCCGTTGGCGTACAGCTCGTAATAGGTCGGCGCGCGCTCGACATAAGCGAGGTTGCCGTCCAGCGTCCATTGCTTGTCGAGCCGGTAGCGGGCGCCGGTCGACACGCTGCCGGCGCCGAAGCTGCGTCGCCGCACGTCGGCGAAGCGTTCGTTGCCCTGCGCGTCCGGGCTCAGCTCGGTGTGCTCGTAGCGTCCGCCGAAGCTCAGCGTCAACGCGTCCGAGGCCGCGTACTCTTCGACCGCGAACAGCGCCAGTCCGCGCGTGCGCGACGTCGGCACGAACGCCTCCTCGCCCAGCGCCGAGAACCGGCTCTGGTTGACCTGCAGCCCTACCGTGCCTTCGAGCTTGCCCAGCGGCGCATGGCGCGCTTCGATCCGCCCCTCGAAACCGCGGTTGCGGAACGTCGTCCCCACCTCGCCGTCTTCGATCTCGCGGTGCTCGTAATCGGTATAGGCGAGGTTGAACCGGATCGCGCTGAACGGGCCGCTCAGGTTGCGCTGCTCGCCGGCGAAGTTCAGCTTGTCCTGCTGCATCTTCAGTCGCACCGAGGGCTCGGCCACCGAGCCGTACTCGGATCGATAGGCGCCGTACGACATCCCCAGGTAGCCATTGGTCGTCGTCCACGACGCGCCCATCGAGCCGCCTTCCGCATGGCCGTTGCTGTTCGGCAGCCGGCGCCGCACGTTGGCCGCCGCGTTGCCGTCCGCACCGCCCCCTTCTTGATCGTCGGCCGATGCGAACGAACCCTGGCCCATGCGCTGGCGCTTGGACCACGCGTAGTCGGGGATGTGCAGATCCGACGAGTGCCGCGTGAAGCCGTCGGCGCTGATCGCGAATTGGCCGTTGCCTCCGGTCACGCGGCCGGCCAGCGAACGTTCGCGCGCCGCGCCGCCATAGCCGAGGTCGACCTCGCCGCCGACGCGGTCGACCGGTTCGCGCGGAATGCGGTTGTCGATCGTGTTGACGACGCCGCCGACCGCGTTGCCGCCGTACAGCAGCGCCGCCGGGCCGCGCAACACCTCGACGCGGTCCACGCTCAGCACGTCCAGCGGGACCGCGTGGTCGTACGACAGGGCCGATGCGTCGAGCGTGCCGACGCCGTTCTGCAGCAGTCGGATCCGGTCGCCGTCCAGCCCGCGGATGATCGGCCGGCTCGCGCCCGGTCCGAAATACGTCGACGACACGCCGGGCAGGCCGTCCAGCGTCTCGCCGATCGTGCGCGCCTGGCGCAGCGTCAGGTCGCGTCCCTGCAGCACCGAGGCCGGCGGTGTGATCTGCGAGCTGCCCAGCGGGTTGGCGGTGACGACGACCTGCTCCAGCGCATGGTCGTCGTCGTGGTGTGCGGACGCGTCGGCCGGCGTCGCGGTGGAGGCTGGCGTCGCCCGGGCGGGGGCGGCCGGGGCGGCGGCGGGCGCGGTGTCGGAACCGGCCGCGGACGAAGGCGGGGAGGCGGGCGAAGACGACTGCGCGCCGGCCGGCAGCGGCAGCAGCGCCAGCAGAGGCAGCGTGGAGAGCGACAGGATCGCCCGGGTCGACGAAGAGCGGTTCATGGTCGGTAAGTGTCGGGTTCGTTGCGGAACGCGGTTCGATGGTGAACGCGGCGGAACGCGGATTCGGTACGGCACGTCGCGAGCGGCGCCGGTGCGCGAAGGCGAACCGGCGCCGGATCGCTGGCGACGTAGGATCCCGGCGGCGTGTGCCGTCGGGGGCGGTCGGATCGAGGAGGGCGAAAGGCCGCGCAAGGCTGCGACGGACCGCGAGGACCGCGAAGCGCCCGGAACGGGCTCGCGTCCGCGTCGTCGGCCGGCGTCCGGACGCCCGAAAACGGATTGGGCACCGGATGTCCGGAACGGGATCGAGCACGCGGACGAGCCGGGCGATCGGACGACGCCGACCCGGGCGGTTGGCCCGTCGCCGGCGGAATCGGCTCAGACGGTCCGGTGGATAGCGGGCGGCGCCTGGCTACGAAAGGCCAATCGCGCCGGCAGGTCCGGCGACGGGGCCGCGACGGTGGGCCGGGCCCGAGGCGCGCGGACGACGGCCGGCAGCGCCTGGGCGGCGCCGACCAGCCCGCTGGCCAATGCGCCGGCATCGAACAGCAGGCAATCGTGGGCGGCGGCCGGGCTCGTATCGATCGACTGCGCATGGATCGGCCGTACCGTGCCATGCCAGTCGGCGTGCGCGATGCCATGCAGCCGGCCCACGGCCTGGGCGCCCAGCAGCGTCACGCACAGCCAGCCCATCAGCCACCAGGACCGCGCGAACGGCCGCCGGACGCGACCGAAGCCGCCGCCGTGCGGGGCGCGGGCATCGGCAGACCGGAAGCGCGTTCGCGAATTCATCCGATCAGTCTAGCATTCGATGCAACTGAGTTGCGAAGTGGAAAACTGCATCGGGCGTACCATGACGGACCGGACGGCCGTGCGCCGGCCGTCCGTCCCCTTCGAGCCGGAGACACCGCGATGTCCGATATCGACTTCCTGCGCCGCGTGCTCAGCCAGAACAGGACGATCGCCGTCGTCGGCCTGTCGGCCGAGTGGCATCGGCCCAGCTATTTCGCCGCCAAGTACATGCAGGAGCACGGCTACCGGATCATTCCGGTCAATCCGCGCTATCCGGAGATCCTCGGCGAGAAAAGTTACGCCTCGTTGACGGACATTCCCGAGCCCGTCGGCATCGTCGACGTCTTTCGCAAGACCGACGACGTGCTGCCGATCGCGCGCCAGGCGATCGCGATCGGCGCTCGCGTGCTGTGGCAGCAGATCGGCGTGCTGAACCACGAGGCCGACCGGCTGGCGCGCGAAGCCGGCCTGGACTCGGTGATGGATCGCTGCGTCAAGATCGAGCATGCGCGCCTGTTCGGTGGCCTGAACTGGGTCGGCGTCAACACCGGCGTGATCTCGGCCAAGCGGCCGCGCGTACTGCCTTATTGACGGCAGCCCTCCTCTCCCCATCGAGAGATCCTACGGAGACTTCGCCTTGGCCGACCGCAAATTCGACATCGAGACGCTGTGCCTGCACGCGGGTCAGCAGCCGGATCCGAGCACCGGCGCCCGCGCGGTGCCGATCCATCAGAGCACGTCGTTCGTGTTCGACTCGGCCGAGCACGCGGCCAGCCTGTTCAACCTGCAGACCTTCGGCAACGTCTATTCGCGGCTGTCGAACCCGACCGTGTCGGTGTTCGAGGAGCGGGTGGCCGCGCTCGAGGGCGGCCGCGCCGCGATCGCCGCGTCCAGCGGCATGGCCGCCGAGATGGTCGCGATGCTGACGCTGCTCGGAGCCGGCGACCACCTGGTCGCGGCCGACACGCTGTACGGCGGCACGTACTCGCAGTTCAGCGTCACGTTCAAGCGCTTCGGCATCGACTGCACGTTCGTCGATCCGGACGAGCCCGAGAACTTCCGCCGCGCGCTGCGGCCGAACACGCGCGCGATCTTCGCCGAGTCGATCGCGAACCCGCGGCTGAACGTGCTCGACATCGCCGCCGTCGCCGCGATCGCGCGCGAGGCCGGCGTGCCGCTGGTCATCGACAACACGCTGGCCTCGCCGTACCTGTGCCGGCCGATCGAGCACGGTGCCGACATCGTCGTGCACTCGGCGACCAAGTATCTGGGCGGCCACGGCACGACGATGGGCGGCGTGGTCGTCGAGTCCGGCCGCTTTCCGTGGGACAACGGCAAGTTCCCGCAGATGATCGAGCCGTCGCCCGGCTATCACGGCGTCAAGTTCTACGAGACCTTCGGCGACTTCGGCTTCACGATGAAGGCGCGGATGGAGACAGCCCGGACGCTCGGCCCCACGCTGGCGCCGCTGTCCGCCTGGCTGCTGCTGCAGGGCATCGAGACGCTGGCCGTCCGGATGGATCGGCACGTCGCCAACGCGCAGCGGATCGCCGAGCACCTGTCCGCGCATCCGCTGGTCGCCTGGGTCAACTATCCGGGTCTGCCGGGCAGCCCTTATCACGCGCTCGCGCGGCGCTACCTGCCTCGCGGCGCCGGCGGCATCCTGTCGTTCGGCATCAAGCCGCCGCCGGGCGACGCGTCGCCGCAGGCCGCCCAGCGCGCCGGCGAGAAGTTCATCGACGCGGCCACGTTCATGAGCCACCTGGCAAACGTCGGCGATGCGCGCACGCTGATCATCCATCCGGCCTCGACCACGCATCGTCAGCTCGACGACGAACAACTGCGGCGCGCCGGCGTGCCGCACGACATGATCCGCCTGTCGGTCGGGCTCGAATCGATCGACGATCTGCTGTGGGACATCGACCGCAGCCTGGAGCGCTCGCAGCAATAGTTGATGTCGATTTGTAACCGGCGCTACGCCGGGTAATCGGCCTGGCGGCCCGGCGGGGCGGCCGGCACGATGGAGGCTCCGATGTTGGATCGACAAGGAGTCCTTCAGATCATGACCGCGCAACCCCTTCGTGTTTGGATGGCCGCTGTGATCGCTGCGCCGGCGATCGTTCTGGCCGGAGCGGGCGTCGCCGCCGCGCAATCGGCCACGTCTCCCGCCGCGCCCGGCGCGGCACCCAGCGCCACGGCGCCGAGCGACGCCGGACCGCGCGCCAGGCCGGAAGCCGGCGGCCCCGGCGACCACCACGGTTTTCGCCATACCTCGCATCACCGCGGTCCGATGGGGCCGATGGGCCCGATGGGCGTCCGTCCCGACGCCAACGGCAACGTGTCGCGTGCCGACGTGCAGGCCGCGCAGCAGCGACAACTGGCGATGTTCGACCAGATCGACGCCAATCATGACGGCGTGATCAGCAAGGACGAGCGGATCGCCTTCCATCGTCAGATGCGCGACGCCCGGCCGCCCAAGGCGCCGGCCGACGCGCCGGCTCCGTCCAAGGGTTGAGCCGCGGCGCGCCGGGCTCCTCCTCCTCGCTCGCCCGGCGCGCCGCCCCTTCCTCCGCGGTTTCCGTTTTCCGCGTTTCTCCGGTTTTCCGTTTCTCGTTTCTTCGTCTCCCTCCTTTCCCCCGGGCGTCGCGTTTCTCCTCTGTTCCTCGACCTCCGCGCCCCGGGGGCCTTTTTTTTCCGCATGGCGCGCGCGGACAAAGCCGACCCCCGGTCGTGCCGGTTCCTATAATCGCCGCCCCATGAACCTGTTTCGCCATCCGCTGTTTCGCCGTCCGGCTTCCCGCTGCGACGTATCCGGGCACGGCCGCCGCTGCCGCCGCCGATCGATCGGACGCCGGCCGCGATCGTTCGTCGTCGTGCTGCTGGCGATCGCCTGCGGCGCCTGCGCGGGGCCGCCTTCGACGGTCGGCCTGCCGTCGACCCGGCAGTTCGATCTCGTCAGCGAACAGGGCCGCGCCTATCGGATCTTCGTCTCGGTGCCCGCGCATCCGGCTCCGCCGGCCGGCTATCCGGTGATGTACGCGCTCGACGGCAACGCGATCTTTCCGACGCTGGCGATGCTGGCTCGATTGCAGGGCGCGCGCAGCGCCGACAGCGGCATCGCGGAAGGCGTCATCGTCGGCATCGGCTACCCGACCGATGCGCCGCTGGACGTCGACGCGCGCGCTTACGACGACACGCCGAAGGCGCCCGACATGCGCGACACCGGCGATGCCCGGCGGGCGCAGGGCGGCGCCGCCGGCTTCGCCGCCTTCATCGCCGACCGGTTGAAACCCGAGATCGAACGCCGCCTGCCGATCGACCGGCGACGGCAGACGCTGTTCGGGCACTCGTACGGCGGGCTGTTCACGCTGTATTCGCTGCTGGCCGATCCCGACGCCTATCAGCGCTACGTGGCGGCCAGCCCGTCGATCTGGTGGAACGATCGCTACGTGCTGCGCTGGGCCGAGCGCCCGCTCGCGGCAGGGACGGCGGGGGAGGCCGGAGTGCCAGGGGTGCCAGGGGTGGCAGGGGTGGCAGGGGCAGCGGCGACGCCGCCGCGGCCGGCATTGCTGCTGACGGTCGGCGGTCTCGAGACCAACCGGCGCGGCGGATCGATCAGTGCCGCGCCGCAGGCCGACGCCCGCCGGATCGTCGAGGCCTTGTCGCGCACGGGCCGGGCCGACGCCGCTTATCAGGAACTGGCCGGCGAAACGCACCTGACGGCATGGTTCGCCGCCGCGTCGCGCGCCGTCGGCTTCGCGTTCGGCGCCGCGGAACGGTCCCCCGCCGAGCGTGGCCGCGGTGACGAGGGCCGCGGCGTCGACCACGCGGGCGATGCGGAAGGCGAACCACGAGGCCGCCCGCAAGGAGACCGCGAAAGCAACCGGGGAAGCAACCGGGGAAGCGATCGGGGAAGCGATCGGGGAAGCGATCGGGGAAGCGATCGGAAAGGCGACCGAGAGGGAGACCGGGAAGGCGATCGCCCGCTCACCGGCTCGTCGGCACCACCCCCCGGCGCATCTGATCGAGCTCGATCGATTCGAACAGCGCCTTGAAGTTGCCTTCGCCGAAGCCTTCGTCGCCCTTGCGCTGGATGATCTCGAAGAAGATCGGTCCGATCACGGTCTTCGTGAAGATCTGCAGCAGCAGGCCGCCGTCGATCCCGCCATCGATCAGGATCCGCCCTGCACGCAGCGCCGCGACGTCTTCGCCGTGTCCGGGCAATCTCGCGTCGATCAGCTCGTAGTACGTGTCCGGCGTGTCCAGGAACTGCACGCCGGCCTGCGACAACCGCCGCACCGTCCTGTAGATGTCGTCGGTCGACAGCGCGATGTGCTGGATCCCTTCGCCGTGATACTGGTCCAGGTACTCCTGGATCTGTCCGGCCTCGGCCGTGCCTTCCTCGTTGATCGGGATGCGGATCTTGCCGCACGGCGAGGTCATCGCCTTGGACTTGACGCCGCTGACCTTGCCCTCGATGTCGAAGTAGCGGATCTCGCGGAAGTCGAACAGCCGCTCGTAGAACGACGACCATTCGCCCATGCGTCCGCGATGCACGTTGTGCGTCAGGTGGTCGATCGCTCGCAGCCCGGCGCCTGCCGGGTACGGATCGACGCCCGGGAGCGGCTCGAAATCGACGTCGTAGATCGAGATGTCGCCGATCGCACCGTTGGTCCGCCCGTCCTTGCCGCGCCAGCGATCGACGAAATAGATCAGCGAATCGCCGATGCCCTTGATCGCCGGAATGTTCAGCTCCATCGGGCCGCTGTGCGAGTCGAAGCCCCAGGCGCCGAGTTCGAGCGCGCGCCGGTAGGCGGCGGCCGCGTCGCGCACGCGGAACGCGATCGCGCAGATCGACGGCCCGTGCAGCCTCGCGAAGCGCTGCGCGAACGAATCGGGTTCGGCGTTGATCAGGAAGTTGACGTCGCCCTGCCGGTACAGCGTGACGTCCTTGTGCCGGTGCCGCGCCACCGCGACGAAACCCATGCTCTCGAAGACCCCGCCGAGCGCCTTCGGATCGGGCGCCGCGTACTCGACGAACTCGAAGCCGTCGGTCCCCATCGGATTGTCCCAGGGTTCGAATGTCATATCGACCTCCTCGCGCAAGCCCTCAGGATCCGTGAACGAATCGGACGCGCCGCTCGGCCGCGGCTGGGTCGTTCACGGATTCCCAGTGTAGGGGCTGACCGGCGATTCGTGACGGATCGCGTGAACCGCTGCGTCGCGGCGGTCCTGGCACTTGACAACCGGGTCCGGAATCGTGATACTCCTTGGTTCCCTGTGGAGGGGTGCCCGAGTGGCTAAAGGGGGCAGACTGTAAATCTGTTGGCTTACGCCTACGTTGGTTCGAATCCAACCTCCTCCACCACAGGTTTCCAGAGGTCGCCCGGCGGGTGTAGCTCAATGGTAGAGCAGAAGCCTTCCAAGCTTACGACGAGGGTTCGATTCCCTTCACCCGCTCCAGTCGCGGAAGCGGTCGGGGGTGCACCGGTCCCCGCGATCGGTCGGGCGGCCTGTAGTCGGAGTCGGTTTCTGCAGTCGCCCATGTGGCTCAGTGGTAGAGCACTCCCTTGGTAAGGGAGAGGTCGCGCGTTCGATCCGCGCCATGGGCACCAAAGTTTTGTCGGTCGTTCGGGTCAGCCCGCTCGTCGTCTTCTTCTCGAGTTCATTGAATCGATTGGGCAGCGGTGCGCTGCCGACGTTCCAGCAAGGAGTTCTGCATGGCCAAAGGCAAGTTTGAGCGTACGAAGCCGCACGTGAACGTGGGTACGATTGGGCACGTAGACCATGGCAAGACGACGCTGACGGCGGCGATCACGACGGTGCTGTCGAGCAAGTTCGGCGGCGAGGCCAAAGGCTACGATCAGATCGACGCGGCGCCGGAAGAAAAGGCGCGGGGCATCACGATCAACACGGCGCACGTGGAATACGAGACGAAGGCGCGTCACTACGCGCACGTCGACTGCCCGGGGCACGCGGACTACGTGAAGAACATGATCACGGGCGCGGCGCAGATGGACGGAGCGATCCTGGTGTGCTCGGCGGCGGACGGTCCGATGCCGCAGACGCGCGAACACATCCTGCTGGCTCGCCAGGTGGGTGTGCCGTACATCATCGTGTTCCTGAACAAGTGCGACATGGTCGACGACGAGGAACTGCTCGAGCTGGTGGAGATGGAAGTCCGCGAGCTGCTGAGCAAGTACGAGTTTCCGGGCGACGACACGCCGATCATCAAGGGCTCGGCCAAGCTGGCGCTCGAGGGTGACAAGGGTCCGCTGGGCGAGCAGGCGATCCTGTCGCTGGCCGATGCGCTCGATTCGTACATTCCGGAGCCGCAGCGGGCGATCGACGGTGCGTTCCTGCTGCCGATCGAGGACGTGTTTTCGATCTCGGGCCGCGGCACGGTGGTGACGGGTCGGGTCGAGCGTGGGATCGTGAAGGTCGGCGAAGAGATCGAGATCGTGGGGATCCGTCCGACGGTCAAGACGACGTGCACGGGCGTGGAGATGTTCCGCAAGCTGCTCGATCAAGGGCAGGCGGGGGACAACGTCGGTGTGCTGCTGCGCGGGACCAAGCGCGAGGACGTCGAGCGCGGCCAGGTGCTGGCCAAGCCGGGGTCGATCACGCCGCACACGAAGTTCGAGGGTGAGGTGTACGTGCTGAGCAAGGAAGAAGGGGGCCGTCACACGCCGTTCTTCAACAACTATCGGCCGCAGTTTTACTTCCGGACGACGGACGTGACGGGGGCGGTGACGCTGCCCGAGGGCACGGAGATGGTGATGCCGGGCGACAACGTGAAGATTTCGGTGCAGTTGATCGCGCCGATCGCGATGGAGCAGGGGCTGCGGTTCGCGATCCGCGAAGGCGGCCGTACCGTCGGCGCCGGTGTCGTCTCCAAGGTTCTCGACTAGAATCTCGTTTTCATCGTTGCAGGTTTTAGGGGCATAGCTCAACTGGCAGAGCGTCGGTCTCCAAAACCGAAGGTTGGGGGTTCGATTCCCTCTGCCCCTGCCAATCCTGCAACATCGTCCTGGCGAAAGCCGCTGGTTGTCGACGGGTCGCCGCGACGAAGGTCAGGCTCGGTAGTCGGGCTGGAATCCAAAGTCAGATGGCGAATCAAACGGTCGAAACGGTGGGCAGCGGCGCGGACCGCGCCAAGATCGCGGCGGCGATCGTCGTGTTCCTGGCGGGCATCGTCGGCTTCTACGTGCTGGCCGACAAGCAGCCCGGTTATGTGCGGCTGGGGTTGATCCTGGTCGGGCTGGCCGTCGCCGTCGGCATCGCCTGGACGGCCGGGCCGTTCCAGCGGCTCGTCGCTTTCGCCGTCGATGCCTGGGCCGAGACCAAGCGCGTGGTCTGGCCCAGCAAAAAAGAAACCTGGCAGACCACGCTGGTCGTCTTCGGGTTCGTCGCGGCGATGTCCATTTTCCTTTGGATCATCGACAAGACGATCGAGTTCACGCTGTACGACCTGATCCTGGGCTGGAAGAAATAATGGCCAAACGCTGGTATGTCGTGCATGCCTACTCGGGCATGGAAAAAAGCGTCGGACGGGCTTTGCAGGAACGCATCGAACGGGCCGGCATGCAGGAGCAGTTCGGCAGGATCCTCGTGCCGGTCGAAGAGGTCGTCGAGATGCGCAACGGTCAGCGCACGATCACCGAGCGGCGGTTCTTCCCCGGTTACGTGCTCGTCGAGATGGAAATGACCGACGAGACCTGGCACCTGGTCAAGAGCACCAACAAGGTCACCGGTTTCGTCGGTGGCCAGGGCAACCGGCCTTCGCCGATTTCCGAGAAGGAAGTCGAGAAGATCATGGCCCAGATGCAGGAAGGCGTCGAGAAGCCGCGGCCCAAGACCCTGTTCGAGGTCGGCGAGCTGGTTCGCGTCAAGGATGGTCCGTTCACCGACTTCAACGGCAACGTCGAGGAAGTCAACTACGAGAAAAGCCGGCTGCGCGTGTCGGTCACGATCTTCGGTCGTGCCACGCCGGTCGAACTCGAATTCGGTCAGGTCGAAAAGGTCTGATCGTCGGCCGTCGGCCCCGACCTCGGGCCGGCGGTTCTGTCAACGAGGAGCGTCAGTACCCTGGCAATCCGCTCGCTTCCAGCGGCCGGTCTTCGTCGGGCGACAGCGCGTTATCACTCATACGGGAGTAGCCACAGATGGCGAAGAAAATCATCGGCTTCATCAAGCTGCAAGTGCCAGCGGGTAAAGCCAATCCGTCGCCGCCGATCGGTCCGGCGCTGGGCCAGCGCGGCCTGAACATCATGGAGTTCTGCAAGGCGTTCAACGCGCAGACGCAGGGCCTGGAGCCGGGTTTGCCGATTCCGGTCGTCATCACGGCCTTCGCGGACAAGAGCTTCACGTTCGTGATGAAGACGCCGCCGGCGACGATCCTGATCAAGAAAGCCGCCAAGATCGACAAGGGTTCGAAGACGCCGCATACCGACAAGGTCGGCTCGATCACTCGCGCGCAGGTCGAGGAGATCGCCAAGACCAAGATGCCCGACCTCACGGCCGCCGACATGGAAGCCGCCGTGCGCACGATCGCCGGGTCGGCCCGTAGTATCGGTATCACGGTGGAGGGTCTGTAAATGGCCAAGTTGACCAAACGCCAGAAAGCGCTGGCCGGTAAAGTCGATGCGCAGAAAGCCTACCCGCTGGGCGACGCGCTGAACCTCGTGCGCGAATGCGCGCCCGGCAAGTTCAACGAATCGATCGACGTCGCGGTCCAGCTCGGCGTCGACCCGAAGAAATCCGACCAGGTCGTGCGCGGCTCGGTCGTCATGCCGTCGGGTACCGGCAAGTCGGTCCGCGTGGCCGTGTTCACGCAGGGTCCCAAGGTCGAGGAAGCCCGTGCCGCCGGTGCCGACATCGTCGGGATGGAAGACCTGGCCGAGCAGGTCAAGGCCGGCAACCTGAACTTCGACATCGTCATCGCTTCGCCCGACGCGATGCGCATCGTCGGGACGCTGGGCCAGATCCTCGGTCCGCGCGGCCTGATGCCGAACCCGAAGGTCGGCACGGTCACGGCCGACGTCGCCACCGCCGTCAAGAACGCGAAGGCGGGCCAGATCCAGTATCGGACCGATAAAGCCGGCATCATCCACGGCTCGATCGGACGCGTCTCGTTCAACAACGAGCAGCTCGAAACCAATATCCGTGCGCTGATCGAAGCGCTGAACCGCGCCAAGCCGGCCAGCTCCAAAGGGGTCTACCTGCGCAAGGTCGCGGTGTCCAGCACGATGGGCGTCGGGGTCAAGGTCGATACGGCAGCCTTCTCGGCTTCCGCCGCCTGATCCGCACAAAGAACTTTGGGCCGTTCGACGGCCGCCGGGCCGCCTCTTCGGGGGCGCCAAGCGATCGTCGGACGGGTTGTCAAAGACCGTAGGGGGGCGTCAGCCCTTATATGCGTCGGCCAACCCTTCGGGGCCGGGTCGCAGCGCCCTACGCAGATGGCGAACCCGAACTCACAACTCGGTCGCCGTGTCATGGTAGCGGGCAAGATCGACGACGATGGGTTTCCTCGCGAAACCCGTTCGGCCGTGGATCCGATCCGCTGTTTAGTGGAGCAAGACCGTGGGTCTCAATCGTAGTGAGAAGGCGTCGGTACTCGAGGATGTCAGCGCCCAGGTGGCGCGGGCGCAATCGATCGTCCTCGCCGAGTACCGTGGTCTGGGAGTCGAAGCGATCACCGGCCTGCGCAAGCAGGCGCGCGAGAAGGGCGTTCACCTGCAGGTGGTGAAGAACACGCTCGCTCGCCGCGCGGTCGACGGGACGCCGTACGCCAAGCTGGCCGACAAGATGGTCGGTCCGCTGATGTACGGCTTCTCGACCGATCCCGTGTCGGCCGCCAAGGTTCTGAGCGATTTCGCGAAAAGCAACGACAAGCTGGTCATCAAGGCCGGCGCCATGCCCCATTCCGTCCTCGACGAGAATGGCATCAAGGCGCTGGCCACGCTGCCCAGCCGGGAAGAGCTGCTCGCCAGGTTGCTCGGCACCCTGCAGGCGCCGGTCGCCAAGTTCGTCCAGACCCTCAACGAGGTGCCGGCCAAGTTCGTCCGCACCCTGGCTGCCGTCAAGGAGCAGAAAGAGGGTCAGGCCTGACCGGCGTCAGCCGGTCCGGTCCTCCTGGATCATCCGGTGCTCGCGACAGGGCACCTCAACGCATTCTGAAACGTATCTGGAGCTTTAAATGGCACTGAGCAAACAAGAAATCATCGATGCCGTCGCGGGTCTGACGGTGCTGGAACTGTCCGAACTGATCAAGGACATGGAAGAGAAGTTCGGCGTGTCGGCAGCGGCTGCGGCCGTGGCCGTCGCGGCCCCCGCGGCCGGCGGCGCCGCTGCCCCGGCGGCCGAAGAGCAGACCGAGTTCACGGTCATGCTGGCCGCCGTCGGCGACAAGAAGGTCGAGGTCATCAAGGTCGTTCGCGCGGCCACGGGCCTGGGCCTGAAAGAAGCCAAGGATCTGGTCGACGGCGCGCCCAAGCCTGTGAAGGAAGGCGTCAGCAAGGCCGATGCCGAGGCGCTGAAGAAGCAACTGGAAGACGCTGGCGCGAAGGCCGAGCTCAAGTAAGTTGCCCGACGGCACCGACCCGGAAATGTCCCCCGAGCGTGCTCGGGGGCTTCCGGGTTTTTGCGTTTGCAGTTTTGGCGGCGGGAGTTCAAGTGTGGGCTGGCGTTCCAACCCAGACTTCAGTTTCCGAGGCAGTTTCCGCGTCCGGCTCCCCGCGAGCGGGTGCGAGGTCAGATCCATCGCCTGAGTCCAGCAAGCCCCCTGCCCGGGCTTGACAGCTCATTTATCCTAGACAGGATACCGGAGTGCTCATGTCACAAGCAACCTACTCCTTCACCGAGAAAAAGCGCATCCGCAAGAGCTTCGCCAAGCGTCGCGTCGTGCTCGATGTGCCGTATCTGCTGACCACGCAGATCGAATCGTACGATCAGTTCCTGCAGCTCGACGTGGTGCCGTCGCAACGCAAGAACGAGGGGCTGGAAGCGGCGTTCCGGTCGATCTTCCCGATCGAGTCGCACAACCAGATGGCGCGGCTCGAATTCGTCAGCTACGTGCTCGGCCACGCCCCGTTCGACGTCAAGGAGTGCCAGCTCCGCGGCCTGTCGTACAACGCGCCGCTGCGGGCCCGCGTGCGCCTCGTCATCATGGACAAGGAAGCCGCCAAGCCGACGGTCAAGGAGGTCAAGGAGCAGGAAGTCTACATGGGCGAGATCCCGCTGATGACGACGACCGGCTCGTTCGTCGTCAACGGCACCGAGCGCGTGATCGTCTCGCAGCTGCACCGCTCGCCCGGCGTGTTCTTCGAGCACGACCGCGGCAAGACGCACAGCTCGGGCAAGCTGCTGTTCTCGGCGCGGATCATCCCGTATCGCGGCTCGTGGCTCGACTTCGAGTTCGACGCCAAGGACATCCTGTACTTCCGTGTCGACCGCCGCCGCAAGATGCCGGTGACGATCCTGCTCAAGGCCATCGGCCTGAATCCCGAGCAGATCCTCGCGCACTTCTTCGTGTTCGACAATTTCCACCTGATGAACGAAGGCGCGCAGCTCGACCTGGTGCCCGAGCGGCTGCGCGGCGACATCGCGCGCTTCGACATCACCGACCGTGACGGCAAGGTCATCGTCGCCAAGGACAAGCGGATCAACGCCAAGCACATCCGCGAACTGGACGCCGCCGGCGTCAAGCGGATCTCGGTGCCCGAGGACTTCGTCGTCGGCCGCACGCTCGCGCACAACGTCATCGACCCCGAGACCGGCGAGATCGTCGCCAAGGCCAACGAAGAGGTCACCGAAGACACGCTGAAGCGGCTGCGCGATGCCAACATCAAGGACATCCGCACGCTGTACACGAACGATCTGGACCAGGGCCCGTACATCTCGCAGACGCTGCGCGTCGACGAGACCGTGGACCAGACGGCCGCGCGCATCGCGATCTACCGGATGATGCGCCCGGGCGAGCCGCCGACCGAGGACGCGGTCGAGGCGCTGTTCAACCGCCTGTTCTACAACCCGGACGCGTACGACCTGTCGAAGGTCGGACGGATGAAGTTCAACCGCCGCGTCAGCCGCGACGAGCTGACCGGGCCGATGACGCTGACCGATGACGATATCATGGCCGTCATCAAGATCCTGGTCGACCTGCGCAACGGCAAGGGCGAGATCGACGACATCGACCACCTGGGCAACCGCCGCGTGCGCTGCGTCGGCGAACTGGCCGAGAACCAGTTCCGCGCCGGTCTCGTGCGCGTCGAGCGCGCGGTCAAGGAGCGTCTGGGCCAGGCCGAGACCGAGAACCTGATGCCGCACGACCTGATCAACAGCAAGCCGATCAGCGCCGCCATCCGCGAGTTCTTCGGGTCCAGCCAGTTGTCGCAGTTCATGGACCAGACCAACCCGCTGTCCGAGATCACGCACAAGCGCCGCGTCTCGGCGCTGGGTCCGGGCGGTCTGACGCGCGAGCGCGCCGGCTTCGAGGTGCGCGACGTGCATCCGACGCACTACGGCCGCGTGTGCCCGATCGAGACGCCCGAAGGTCCGAACATCGGCCTGATCAACTCGCTGTCGCTGTATGCGCGGCTCAACGAGTACGGCTTCCTCGAGACGCCGTACCGCAAGGTCATCGACGGCAAGGTCACCGACGAAATCGACTACCTGTCGGCGATCGAGGAAGGCCGTTACGTGATCGCGCAGGCGAACTCGCAGGTCGACGACGACAACCGCCTGGTCGGCGAACTGGTGTCGGTGCGGATCAACGGCGAGCCGCAGCTGTCGTCGCCCGAGCGCGTCACGTACATGGACGTCGCGCCGTCGCAGATCGTGTCGGTGGCCGCGTCGCTGATCCCGTTCCTCGAGCACGACGACGCGAACCGCGCGCTGATGGGCTCGAACATGCAGCGCCAGGCCGTGCCCTGCCTGCGGCCGGAGAAACCGGTCGTCGGCACCGGCATCGAGCGCACCTGCGCGGTCGACTCGGGAACCGTCGTCACCGCGCTGCGCGGCGGCGTCGTCGACTACGTCGATGCGCAGCGCGTGGTGATCCGTGTCAACGATGACGAAGCCTCGGCCGGTGAGGTCGGCGTCGACATCTACAACATGATCAAGTACACGCGTTCGAACCAGAACACGAACATCAACCAGCGCCCGATCGTCAAGAAGGGCGATCGGATCGCGCGCGGTGACGTCGTGGCCGACGGCGCGTCGACCGACCTGGGCGAGCTGGCGCTCGGCCAGAACATGCTGGTCGCGTTCATGCCGTGGAACGGCTACAACTTCGAGGATTCGATCCTGATCTCCGAGAAGGTCGTGTCCGACGATCGCTATACGTCGATCCACATCGAAGAGCTGTCGGTGCTGGCGCGCGACACCAAGCTGGGCGCCGAGGAGATCACGCGCGACATCTCGAACCTGTCCGAGAACCAGCTCGCGCGGCTCGACGAGTCGGGCATCGTCTACATCGGCGCCGAGGTGCAGGCCGGCGACACGCTGGTCGGCAAGGTCACGCCGAAGGGCGAGACGCAACTGACCCCTGAAGAAAAGCTGCTGCGCGCGATCTTCGGCGAGAAGGCGTCCGACGTGAAGGACACCTCGCTGCGCGTGCCCTCGGGCATGAGCGGCACCGTCATCGACGTGCAGGTGTTCACGCGCGAAGGCATCGTGCGCGACAAGCGTGCGCAGTCGATCATCGACGACGAGCTCAAGCGCTACCGGCTGGACCTGAACGACCAGTTGCGGATCGTCGAGAACGACGCGTTCTCGCGGATCGAGCGGATGCTGATCGGCAAGGTCGTCAACGGCGGTCCGAAGAAGCTGGCCAAGGGCGCGGCGATCACCGCCGAATACCTGGCCGACCTCGATCGCCACTCGTGGTTCGACATCCGCCTGGCCGACGAGGACGCCGCGACGCAGCTCGAAGCGTCGAAGGAGTCGATCGAGCAGAAGCGCCACCAGTTCGACCTGGCCTTCGAAGAAAAGCGCAAGAAGCTCACGCAGGGCGACGAGCTGCCCCCGGGCGTGCTGAAGATGGTCAAGGTGTACCTGGCCGTCAAGCGCCGCCTGCAGCCGGGCGACAAGATGGCCGGCCGACACGGCAACAAGGGCGTCGTGTCGCGGATCGTGCCGATCGAGGACATGCCGTACATGGCCGACGGTACGCCGGTCGACATCGTGCTGAACCCGCTGGGCGTGCCGTCGCGGATGAACGTCGGCCAGATCCTCGAGACGCACCTGGGCTGGGCCGCCAAGGGCATCGGCGTGCGCGTCGGCGAGATGCTCAAGCGCGGCGCTCAGGCCGTCGAGATGCGCAAGCTGATGGAGCAGATCTACATGACCAGCTCCGGCATCAAGGAAGACGTCGCGTCGTTCAGCGACGACGAGATCATGGAGCTGGCCGGCAACCTGAAGTGGGGCGTGCCGTTCGCGACGCCGGTGTTCGACGGCGCGAGCGAGCCCGAGATCAAGCAGATGCTCGACATCGCCTACCCGGACGATGACCCGCGCACCAAGCTGATCGGCTTCACGCCGAGCAAGACGCAGGTCAAGCTGTACGACGGTCGCACCGGCGATCCGTTCATCCACTCGGTCACGGTCGGCTACATGCACATGCTGAAGCTGCACCACCTGGTCGACGACAAGATGCACGCGCGCTCGACCGGCCCGTACTCGCTGGTCACGCAGCAGCCGCTGGGCGGCAAGGCCCAGTTCGGCGGCCAGCGCTTCGGCGAGATGGAGGTCTGGGCGCTCGAAGCTTATGGCGCCGCGTACACGCTGCAGGAAATGCTGACGGTCAAGTCGGACGACGTGAACGGCCGCACGAAGGTCTACGAGAACCTCGTCAAGGGCGAACACACGATCGACGCCGGGATGCCCGAATCGTTCAACGTTCTGGTCAAGGAGATCCGCTCGCTCGGTATCGACATCGACCTGGAACGCAATTGATCGGCCGCCCGCTAGCCATTTAAGGAGCAATCGATGAAAGCATTGCTTGATCTGTTCAAACAGGTTCAGGAAGACGAACATTTCGATGCGATCAAGATCGGGCTGGCCTCGCCCGAGAAGATCCGCACCTGGTCGTTCGGTGAAGTCAAGAAGCCCGAGACGATCAACTACCGGACCTTCAAGCCCGAGCGCGACGGCCTGTTCTGCGCGAAGATCTTCGGGCCGATCAAGGACTACGAGTGCCTGTGCGGCAAGTACAAGCGCCTGAAGCACCGCGGCGTCATCTGCGAGAAGTGCGGCGTCGAGGTCACGCTGACCAAGGTTCGCCGCGAGCGCATGGGCCACATCGAGCTGGCCTCGCCGACCGCGCACATCTGGTTCCTGAAGTCGCTGCCGTCGCGTCTGGGCATGGTGCTCGACATGACGCTGCGCGACATCGAGCGCGTGCTGTACTTCGAAGCGTTCGTCGTCATCGAAGCCGGCATGACGCCGCTCAAGCGCGGCCAGATCATGACCGAGGACGACTTCCTCGCGAAGACCGAGGAGTACGGCGACGAGTTCCGCGCGATGATGGGCGCCGAGGGCGTGCGCGAGCTGCTGCGCACGATCGACATCGACCGTGACATCGAGACGCTGCGCAAGGAACTCGAAGCCACCGGCTCCGAGGCCAAGATCAAGAAGATCGCCAAGCGCCTGAAGGTCCTCGAAGGCTTCCAGCGCTCGGGCATCAAGCCCGACTGGATGATCATGGAGGTGCTGCCGGTGCTGCCGCCCGAGCTGCGCCCGCTGGTGCCGCTGGACGGCGGCCGCTTCGCGACCTCCGACCTCAATGACCTGTATCGCCGCGTCATCAACCGCAACAACCGCCTGAAACGGCTGCTCGAGCTGAAGGCGCCCGAGATCATCGTTCGCAACGAGAAGCGGATGCTGCAGGAGTCGGTCGACTCGCTGCTGGACAACGGCCGTCGCGGCAAGGCGATGACCGGCGCCAACAAGCGCGCGCTGAAGTCGCTGGCCGACATGATCAAGGGCAAGGGCGGCCGCTTCCGCCAGAACCTGCTGGGCAAGCGCGTCGACTACTCGGGCCGTTCGGTCATCGTCGTTGGTCCGCAGCTCAAGCTGCACCAGTGCGGCCTGCCCAAGCTGATGGCGCTCGAGCTTTTTAAACCTTTTATCTTCAACAAGCTCGAGACGATGGGCGTCGCGACGACCATCAAGCAGGCCAAGAAGTTCGTCGAGAACCAGGAACCGATCGTCTGGGACATCCTCGAAGAGGTGATCCGCGAGCACCCGGTGATGCTGAACCGTGCGCCGACGCTGCACCGGCTGGGCATCCAGGCGTTCGAGCCGGTGCTGATCGAGGGCAAGGCGATCCAGTTGCATCCGCTGGTCTGCGCGGCGTTCAACGCCGACTTCGACGGCGACCAGATGGCCGTGCACGTGCCGCTGTCGCTCGAGGCGCAGTTGGAAGCGCGCGCGCTGATGCTGGCGTCGAACAACGTGCTGTTCCCGTCCAACGGCGAACCGTCGATCGTGCCGTCGCAGGACATCGTGCTGGGCCTGTACTACACGACCCGCGACCGCGTGAACGGCAAGGGCGAGGGCATGATCTTCGCCGACCTCGGCGAAGTCATCCGCGCTTATGACAACGAGCAGGTCGAGCTGGGCACGAAGATCACCGTGCGCCTCGTCGAATACGACAAGAACAAGGCCACCGGCGAGATCACGCCGCGCCCGATCCGCGTCGAGACCACCGTCGGCCGCGCGCTGCTGTCCGAGATCCTGCCCGCCGGGCTGCCGTTCTCGTACATGAACAAGGCGCTGAAGAAGAAAGAGATCTCGCGGCTGATCAACGCGTCGTTCCGCCGCTGCGGCCTGCGCGACACGGTCATCTTCGCCGACAAGCTGATGCAGAACGGCTTCCGGCTGGCCACGCGCGCCGGGATCTCGATCGCGATCGTCGACATGCTGGTGCCGCCGCAGAAGGAGAAGATCCTCGCCGACGCCGAGAACGAGGTCGTCGAGATCGAGCAGCAGTACACGTCGGGCCTGGTCACGCAGGGCGAGCGCTACAACAAGGTCGTCGACATCTGGGGCCGCGCCGGCGACCTGGTCGCCAAGGCGATGATGGAGCAGCTCGCGGTCGAGGACGTCGTCGACCGCCACGGCAACACCGTCAAGCAGGAGTCGTTCAACGCGATCTACATGATGGCCGACTCGGGCGCCCGCGGTTCGGCGACGCAGATCCGTCAGCTCGCCGGCATGCGCGGCCTGATGGCCAAGCCCGACGGCTCGATCATCGAGACGCCGATCACCGCGAACTTCCGCGAGGGCCTGAACGTTCTGCAGTACTTCAACTCGACGCACGGCGCCCGTAAAGGTCTTGCCGACACCGCGCTGAAGACCGCGAACTCCGGCTACCTGACGCGCCGCCTGGTCGACGTCACGCAGGACCTGGTCGTCACCGTCGACGACTGCGGCACCAGCAACGGCGTCGCGATGAAGGCGCTGATCGAGGGCGGCGAGGTCATCGAGGCGCTGCGCGACCGGATCCTGGGCCGCGTGTGCATCGGCGACGTCGTCCATCCGGAGACGCAGGCCACGGTGTTCGAGAGCGGCACGCTGCTCGACGAGGACACGGTCGACGAGATCGAGCGCCTGGGCATCGACGAGGTGCGCGTGCGCACGCCGCTGACCTGCGCGACCCGCTACGGCCTGTGCGCGAAGTGCTACGGCCGCGACCTGGGCCGCGGCGTGCTGGTCAACGCCGGCGAAGCGGTCGGCGTCATCGCCGCGCAGTCGATCGGCGAACCGGGCACGCAGTTGACGATGCGGACGTTCCACATCGGCGGCGCGGCCTCGCGCAACGCGGTGGCCAGCGCCGTCGAGGCCAAGTCCAACGGCACGGTGCGCTTCACCGCGACGATGCGCTACGTCACCAACGCCAAGGGCGAGCTGATCGTCATCTCGCGTTCGGGCGAAGTGATGATCGTCGACGACAACGGCCGCGAACGCGAGCGTCACAAGGTGCCTTACGGCGCGACGCTGCAGGCGACCGACGGCAAGGCGATCAAGGCTGGCTCGCAGCTCGCCACCTGGGATCCGCTGACCCGCCCGATCATCACCGAGCACGGCGGCACGGTGCGCTTCGAGAACATCGAGGAAGGCGTCACCGTCGCCCGCCAGATCGACGAGGTCACCGGCCTGTCGACGCTGGTCGCGATCGATCCGAAGCGCCGCGGTTCGGCGACGAAGAACGTCCGGCCGCAGATCAAGCTGCTCGATGCCAGCGGCGAAGAGGTCAAGATCCCGGGCACCGACCACGCGGTGACGATCTCGTTCCCGGTCGGCGCGCTGATCATGGTGCGCGACGGCCAGGAAGCGGGCGTCGGCGAGGTGCTGGCGCGGATCCCGACCGAGACGCAGAAGACCCGCGACATCACCGGCGGTCTGCCGCGCGTGGCCGAGCTGTTCGAGGCGCGCGCGCCGAAGGACGCCGGCATGCTGGCCGAAGTGACCGGCACGGCTTCGTTCGGCAAGGACACGAAGGGCAAGCAGCGTCTGGTCATCACCGACCTGGACGGCAACTCGCACGAGTTCCTGATCCCGAAAGAGAAGAACGTGCTGGTCCACGACGGCCAGGTGGTCAACAAGGGCGAGATGATCGTCGACGGCCCGGCCGATCCGCACGACATCCTGCGCCTGCTGGGCATCGAAGCGCTGGCCCGCTACATCGTCGACGAAGTGCAGGACGTGTACCGGCTGCAGGGCGTGAAGATCAATGACAAGCACATCGAGGTGATCGTTCGCCAGATGCTGCGCCGCGTGCAGATCACCGACCCGGGCGATACGCCGTTCATCACCGGTGAACAGGTCGAGCGCTCCGAGCTGCTGGACGAGAACGACAAGGCCCGCGCCGCCGACAAGCGCGAAGCCTCGTACATCAACCTGCTGCTCGGTATCACGAAGGCCTCGCTGTCGACCGATTCGTTCATCTCGGCCGCGTCGTTCCAGGAAACGACCCGCGTGCTGACCGAGGCGGCGATCATGGGCAAGCGCGACGACCTGCGCGGCTTGAAGGAGAACGTCATCGTCGGCCGCCTGATCCCGGCCGGTACCGGTCTGGCCTTCCACCGCGCGCGCCGTGCCAAGGAAGAGCTCGAGGCGCAGGAGCAGGCCGCGCTGGCCGCGTCCAGCAACGCGATCGCCGAGGCCGAGGCGCTGTTCTCGTCGCCGAGCGAAATGTCGACGACCGCCGATCAGGGCGGCGACGCGCAGCCGGGCAGCGAAGGCTGAACGATGCGGGCCGGGCGCCGCGGCCGTCTTCGACGGCGGGCGTCCTGGTCCGGAACGAAGGCGTCCGCCGTCGACGGGCGCCCGTTCGGACGATCGATGAACCGCCGAGGGGGCGACCTCCCGGCGGTTTTTTCTTTGCTGCCGGAACGTAGGGGAGCAGTGGAGAGCGCCGCTCGAACGCGGCGGATCCGTTCGTGCAGGCTCAAATTCCCTGGAACAGGCAATCCAACGCGCGAACGATGACTTGGGCCTCGTGTTCGAGGCTGAGTACATCGGCGCTCATCAGACGGCGAGGGACGGCGGCCATGAATTGCGTGGCCATCACATGCGGCGCTCGTTCGATCTCGAAGACCGGATTGAGGACGCTGGCAGGCTTGGGCGATGTGCCGAGCGGCAGCAGCGGGACGACGACGCAGGTATTCAGGTGTTCGAGCAGGTTCGCCTGAACGTCCAGCAAATAGCCTTCGCCGTCCGCGTTCTCGTAGACGTGAAATCGCGCCACGCTCAGAAATTCCGATATCGCGCCAGCGGCAGCCCATGCTGCTCGACGAACGCGTTCGAGCTCTCCAGCGCGGCCTGATTCTCGGCGAGCCAGCGTTGCTGGCGGTGATGGGCAACAGCGGCCGCGATGCCTGCCTCAGCAGCCTGCGAAATGTTGACGCCGAGATCCTTTGCCTCCGCGACCAGACGAGACGAGAGCGTGAGGTTCGTCGATTTACGTAGGGGGCGGACAGGCTCGCTGGATTGGTTGGCGTCGCGCATCGGGGTTCATCCGGTTCGATGATCCCAGTATGCCTGCAAATGGACGCGCGTTGTTGATGCGCATGAAACACGTTGCGCGGGCGATGGCGGCGTGCGCGCGGATCGCGATCGAGATAAAGGACGAAGACTACGGCGGTCGCGACTTCGTGCCGTGACCCCGAGGGCATCTGCGGTCGTTCGGCCGCCATGATCCGTGGAGCG
Organism: Burkholderiaceae bacterium; assembly: GCA_047601745.1. GTDB lineage: Bacteria > Pseudomonadota > Gammaproteobacteria > Burkholderiales > Burkholderiaceae_E > JAKPAM01. The sequence goes on from JASGIS010000001.1 coordinate 1,924,390, forward strand.
CCTCAGCGCTCCCGGCAGCCGTCACACTCACATCAGCAGGCTCGACCGCTCGCCCTTCTCGTAGACGACGTGCGCGCGGCCGACCAGCAGCGGGTCGATCTTGCCGATCAGGTCGACGTCCCGGTTGTCATAAGGCAGGCGGTTCAGCACGTAGCGCATCGCGTTCAGCCGCGCGCGCTTCTTGCAGTCGCTCTTGATGACGGTCCACGGCGAGTCGGCGGTGTCGGTCTCGAAGAACATCGCCTCCTTGGCGCGCGTGTAGTCGTCCCATTTGTCGAGCGAGGCCATGTCGATCGGGCTGAGCTTCCACTGCTTGAGCGGATGCGCCTGGCGTTCCTTGAAGCGGCGGCGCTGCTCCTCGCGGCTCACGCTGAACCAGAACTTGATCAGATGGATGCCGCTGTAGACCAGGTGCCGCTCGAACTGCGGCGTCTGCCGCATGAACTCGCGGTACTCGTCGTCGCTGCAGAAGCCCATCACCCGTTCGACGCCGGCGCGGTTGTACCAGCTCCGGTCCAGCAGGACGATCTCGCCGGCCGACGGCAGGTGCTGGACGTAGCGCTGGAAATACCACTGACCTTTTTCGGTCTCGGTGGGTTTTTCCAGCGCGACGACCCGCGCGCCCCGCGGGTTCAGATGTTCCATGAAGCGCTTGATCGTGCCGCCCTTGCCGGCGGCATCCCGGCCTTCGAACAGGATCAGCACGCGCTGGCCGGTCTCCTTGACCCAGGCCTGCAGCTTCAGCAGTTCGACCTGCAGGCGGAACTTCTGCTTTTCGTAGACCGAGCGGCGCAGCAGGTTCGCGTACGGATAGCCGCCGTCGCGCCAGTCCTTGGCCAGCTCTTCATCCGGGTTCAGCCGCGATGCCGGGTCGGCCGGGGCGTCGATCAGCGCGCGGCGCAGGTAGGCGCGATCATCGGCGTCGGCGCCCTGCAGGATCGCGCGCAGCGCGCGGGCACGGTCGCCGGGCGTGGCGTCACCGGCCAGCACGTTGTCCAGCGCGGCCTGCGCCTTGCCTTGCGCGGCCAGCGCCGATTGGGTCGCGACGAAGCGGCCGATCTCGTCAGGTGCCAGCGACGGCGGCGTATCACCCTTTCGGGCGCGGCGCGTGGGCTCGGCGCGAGAGGGCTCGGCGCGCTTGCGCACGGTGCGGCGGGGGGCGGGCGGCGGGGTCGCGCCGTTGGCTGCCGTCACGTCGACGGCGGTCGAGGGGGAGAGCGGGGCGGCGGGGGCCGATGAGGATTGAGGTTTCTGGTCCATGGCGAAATCCGCGAAGAAAGCATGGGAGCGACGAGGGGGCGAAGCGCAAGCACTGCGATGCCCGTGGATTGCGGAAACGGCGGTACTGCCCCGCCCGCCGTGCGGTCCGATCCAGTCTGTCGTTGCAGGTTGCGCCTGCCGTTGACATCGATCAATACGCACGGGCGCCGGAACGCGTGATCCGTTTCACAAATCGCGGGTACGGACGAAACGCCGATCAGAATCGAACGACCGTTCGTCAATGGCGGCGAGGGCGGCGCGGCGTTCGTGACCTATCGCACCGGCACCGCGCGGGCGGCGTGGAGAATCACGTTCATGGACACGACGCTCACTCTTCGCACGCCGCTCGATGCGCTGGAACAGGCGCTCGGCACCCGCCCGAATGGGGCGGTGGTCACGGCCAAGCTGCTGTATTGCGAACTCGCCCGCCACGGCTACCTGGGCGAGGAAGCCGACCTGATCGTTGGCAGCGCGGTGCAGTCCCAGGCGCTGACGCCGATCCTCGATCGCCAGATGCGGTCGGCCTTCGTGGTCTCGCACGCGCGGCTCGCTTCGCTTCGCGGCACCGTCGACGGCTGGCGCCGGACGTTCCGGCGCGGCTCGCCCAGCGTGGCCTGAGCGCCGATGTTCCGGCGCCCCGGCGTGGTCAGTCCGCGTAGCCCGGCAGTTCGCGGTCGAGCACGCGCATCATCGCTTCGAAGTACAGGCGCTCGCGCTCGGCGCGCGGGTGCGTGTCCTGCGGATTGGGCCGGTCGACCTTGTCGATCAGCTCGTCGCTGAGCAGCGACAGCGGCTGGCCGGTGGACATCGCCACCAATTGCGCGCGGCACACGCGCTCGAGCTTGTACAGCCGCCGATAAGCCTGCGCGACGGTGTCGCCGACGGTCAGCACGCCGTGGTTCTTCATGAACATGATGTGCTTGTCGCCCATCAGGTGCGCGAGCCGCTCGCCCTCGCTGAGCTGGTGCGCGAGGCCGTCGTAGCCGTCGTCGTAGACGATGTGCTTGCAGAAGAACGCCGAGGTCTGGCTGGCCGGCAGCAGCCGGTTGTCCTGCAGCATGTTCAGCGCCAGCGCCCAGTGCTGGTGCGTGTGCAGCACGACCTTCGCGCCGGTGATCCGGTGGATCGGCGCGTGGATGCAGTAGGCGCTCAACTCGACGCGTCCGTCGCCTTCGAGCGTGCGACCCGATTCGTCGAACACGATCATGTCGCTGGCGCGGGCTTCCGACCAGTGGATGCCGAACGGCAGCACCAGGAAGCGGTCGGTATGGCCGGGCAGCAGCATCGTGAAATGGTTGTCGATGCCTTCCTCGAGTTCGTCGAGCGTGGCCAGGCGATTGGCGGCTGCCAGGTGGACGCGCGCCTGCCACTGCGGATCGGCCATCCGGTCATCGGCCTTCTTCAGCGAATGGACGTTCGATGAGCGTTGCATGAGGTCTCCTTTACGATTTCAAGCCAAGGTCGCCGGCGATGCCTGCCAGCAGTTCATAAGATCGGGTCCGCGCCGCCGGATCGTAGATCGCGCTGCTGACGATCAGTTCGTCGGCGCCGGTGCGCTCGACGAACTGGCGCAGTTCACCCCGCAGCGTGTCGGGCGAGCCGACGAACGCGCACGACAGCATCCGCTGCACGTGCGCCTTCTCCATCGGCGACCATTCGGCCTCGATGTCGTCGACCGGCGGCGACAGCTTGCCGCGCGCGTTGCGCACCATCGCGACGAAGCGCATCTGCAGGCTGGTGAACAGCCGCCGGGCTTCTTCGTCGGTGTCGGCGGCGACCACGTTGATGCCGGGCATCGCATAAGGCTGCGCCAACTGCCCGGACGGACGGAACTGCGCGCGATACATCGCCAGCGCTTCGTACAGCGCGTCGGGCGCGAAATGCGACGCGAACGAATACGGCAGCCCGAAATGCGCGGCCACCTGCGCGCCGTACAGGCTGGAGCCCAGGATCCACAACGGCACGTCGATCCCCTCGCCGGGCACCGCCCGGATGCGCTGGCCCGGTTGCGCGGGCGCGAACAGCGCCTGCAGCTCGCGGATGTCGTCGACGAAGGCCTCGGCGGCGTGCGGATCGCGGCGCAGCGCGCGCATCGCGATCTGGTCGGTGCCGGGCGCGCGGCCCAGGCCCAGGTCGATGCGGTCCGGATACAGCGAGGCCAGCGTGCCGAACTGCTCGGCGATCACCAGCGGCGAGTGGTTCGGCAGCATGATGCCGCCGGCGCCGACGCGGATCCGCTGCGTGCCGCCGGCCACGTAGCCGATGCACACGGAAGTCGCCGCGCTGGCGATGCCGGTCATATTGTGGTGCTCGGCCATCCAGTAGCGGCGGTAGCCGAGGCCGTCGCAGGCCTGCGCGAGCGCGAGCGTCAGCCGCAGCGCGTCGGCGGGGCGGTCCACGTCCCGCACCGGGACGAGGTCGAGTACGGATAGGGGCAGGCTCATCCGGCGATGGTAGCGCGTCGGCGTTCGGCGCGCAGGCGACAGCCGGTTTGACGCTATGTCGACCCCGTGCCAGCATCATCGGTTTGCGCCTGGCGCTGCACTGGTGCGCGCGTTGTCCAAATACGAACTGAATCCTCACGAGTCCTCGACGCTGCCGCGCATGGCGGCCGTGCAGGTCGATCCCGGCGACGTGGCCGTCGTCCTGCGCGCGCTGGCGCTGGCCTGGACGCCGCGCCACCGCAACTGGCTGATCACGTTCCTGCGCGAACTGGGGCAGCGCACGGTGGCGGGCACGCTGTTCGGCCAGCCGCAGGTCGATGCCTGCCTGCTCGAACTGGTTCGCCGCGAGGAGGTGATGCGCTCGGAGGCCGGCTGGCAATGCCTGGTGCGGCACAAGTCCCTGCGTTATCGCGAAGCCGTGCAGGCCGAGGGCTTCGAGCGCTGGCGCGATGCGTTGATGCGCATCGAGGGCGTTCGCGACCATCGCAGCGTCGTGTTCTTCCAGCGCGACAACCAGGCGATCACGCTGGCGCGGCTGATCGTCTACGGCGGCGGCGGCGTCGATCAGTGGCGGGCGCTCGAGACCGGCTACAGCGGCCTCTCGCATACGGCCAGCGTGCTCGACCAGGTGATGCTGTCGGGTTTCGATCCCGAACTGTTCGACCGGGCCGATCGGACGCTGGGCGCCGCGCTGCTGGCGCTGGCGCTGCAGGTCGCGCTGCGCGAGCTGGATCCGCACGGGCTCGCGCCGCTGCGCTATGCGCAGGACTGGATCGCGCGGAGCGGCGCGCGCACGCCGCTCGGGCTTCGGGCGCGCGTGGCCGAATGGCTGATGTTCGGCGCCAGGACCGACGAGGCCGATGCGCTGGCGCGCGACGTGCGCACCGGCGAGTTCGCCGCGTTGCGCGCCGGGATCCAGGCCACGCGCGGTCAATGGCGCGAAGCGGCCGGCGCTTATGAAGCGGCGTTCGCGCAGCTGAAGGCCGAATCGACGGGCCGCAAGGCGCTCGGTCCCGAGAATACGCGCTGGCTGTATCCGATGAGCCTGTTCGGCACCCGCGACGCGTCCTGCATCGCGCAGGCGCGCAAGTTCGCGCTGGCCGAGTCCGGCGCGCGCCGGGCCACGCCCGACACGCCGTGGGGCTTGTGGGCCGTGGCGGCCGAGATGCGGCTGGGCGATCGGCCGCGCGATCCGTCGTTTGCCAGTTTCCATGACTGGCACGCGTCGCACGTGCAATTGAATTTGGTCGCGCGGCGGATGCTGCAGGCCTGGGCGGCGGCCGGTCAGGCGCCGCCGCCGTCGCCCGGCAGCAGCCAGGCGCTGGCGGCCCGGTTGCGCGATTGCGAGCTGTGGTGGCTGCTCGATCAGGTCGAGGCCGCCGACCAGTTGCTGGCCGGCAAGCAGACGACCAAGACCTTCTTCGCCAGCGGCGGTCACGAATCGTGGCGCGAGGCGCTGGCGGCGATCGCCGCGCTCGGTCAGGACAACGGCGGCGAGAGCGTGCGCACGGCCGGCGCCGACACGCGGCTGCTATGGGTCCTCAGCGTCGATCGCCACCAGCGGCTGACGCGGATCGAGCCTTATGAACAGAAGCGCGGTCCGCGCGGCTGGAGCAAGCCCAAGTCGGTGCCGCTGTCGCGGCTGGCGCGCGCGGCGACGCTCGATCCGCACGATGCGCGGGTGGCCCGCGCGATCAAGGCCGACCGGCGCTTCGGCACGCACCGGCCGATGCTCGACCTGATGGATGCGGCCGCCGCGCTGGTCGGGCATCCGCACGTGGTGTTCGACGATCTGCTCGACCAGCCGGTCGCGCTGGTCGAGGCGCTGCCCGACATCCGCGTCATCGAAGAGGGCGACCACTGGCGGCTGGCGTTCGAGCCCGACCTGGGGCTGGCGTTCGACCGCGCTGCGCAGGCCGACATCGACATCGGCGAGCCCGATGCCGGCGGCGAGCGGCGCGCGCCCGAAGGCGCGCTGCGCACGCAGTTCGTGATCCGCGACGTGTCGCCGGCCGACGTGCGCGCCGGTCTGGTGCCCGCGCCGTCGCCGTGGCGCGCGTGGCTGATCCGACTGACGCCCGCGCACCGGCGCGTCTACGAGCTGTCGCAGTCGGGCCTGCGCGTGCCGCGCAGCGCGTCGGCCGAGATCCAGTCGGTGCTGCCGGTGCTCGGCGCGCACTTCCGGCTCAAGTCGGATGCGATCGAAGGCGCGCGCCAGGTCGCGCCGCGCGGCGGCCTGCGCGCCGAGCTGTCGCGGCGCGGCGAGCGCTTCGGCCTGCGGCTGGTGGCCGCGCCGCTGGGGCCCGGCGGGCCGCGCTTCGCGCCGGGCCAGGGACGCGAAGAAGTGGTCGCGATGGTCGACGGCTCGCTGCTCGGCGCGCGCCGCTCGCTCGACGACGAGACCCGCGCGCTGCGCGATGTCGTCGAGCGTTTCGATTTCCTCGAGCCCGAGGACGACGATGCCCGGGCCGCGCTCGCGCAGGCGCCGGAGTGGACGCTGCGCGATCCGCAGCAGGTGCTCAGCCTGCTCGAGGTGCTGCCGACGCTGGCGTCGATCGACGCGATCGACTGGCCCGACGGCAGGCCGATCGCCGTGCAGCCGGTCGCCGATCGCGGCTTGAAGGTCAAGGTCCGGACCGAAGGCCACTGGTTTCGCATCGAGGGTGCGCTGCCCGTCGACGAAACCCGCGTCGTCGAGCTGGGCCGGCTCATCGAATGGGTCGGCCAGCACCGCTCGCGCTACGTGCCGATCGGCGACGGCAAGTACCTGGCGCTGACCGACAGCCTGCGCCAGCGCATCGAGGATCTGGCCGCGGTCGCCGAGCCGGCGCGGCGAACGCCGCGCGTGGGAACGGGTGCTGGTGTCGCTGCCGGTGCTGGTGCTGGTGCTGGTGCTGGTGCTGGTGCTGGTGCTGGTGCCGGTGCCGGTGCCGGTGCCGACGCCGCTGCCGGGGCTGGAGCCGGAACTGGAACCGCCGAGCCGGCCGCAGGCGACGAGTCGCTGGCGACGGTCGTCGATCCGGCCGGCACGACCGGCAAGGCCGCCGGCGCTGCGAATCGAGCCGGCGACGCCGGCTGGCGTGTGCCCGACCTGGCCGCGTTGTGGCTCGGTGACGTGCTCGAGCACGTCGACGTCGAGGCGGACCTGGCGTTCGCCGATCGCCTGCAGCGGCTGCGCGCCGCGCCGGCCGAGCCGCCCCCGCTGCCGGCCGGCCTGCAGGCCGACCTGCGCCCTTACCAGCTCGAAGGCTATCAGTGGCTGATGCAAAGGGCGCAGGCCGGTGTCGGCGCGTGCCTCGCGGACGACATGGGACTGGGCAAGACGATCCAGTCGCTGGCCGTCCTGCTCGCGCGCGCCGAACTCGGCCCGGCGCTGGTGGTCGCGCCGACCTCGGTGTGCGGCAACTGGGTCGATGAGGCGCGACGTTTCGCGCCGTCGCTGAAGGTGCGCGCGCACGGTGGTGCGGCGCGGGCGAGCGGCGGCACGGCCACTGGTGCCGGCGCTAATGCCAGTGCCAATGCCGCCGCCAGTGCCAACGCCAACGCCAGTGCCAGTGCCAGTGCCAGTGCCAGTGCCGGCGCCGGATCGCTGGACGGACTCGGCGCCAACGATCTGGTCGTCGTCTCGTACACGATGCTGCAGCAGGGCGAAGACGCGTTCGCCGGCGTCGAATGGGCGACGCTGATCGTCGACGAGGCGCAGGCCGTCAAGAACGCCGCGGCCAAGCGCTCGAAGGCCGTCGCCGGCCTGTCGGCCGCGTTCCGGGTCGCGCTGTCGGGCACGCCGATCGAGAACCGGCTCAGCGAGCTGTGGTCGATCATGAACATCGTCAACCCGGGCCTGCTCGGCAGCGCCAAGCGTTTCGCGCAGCGCTTCGTGCTGCCGATCGAACGCACGCGCGACCTGAAGGCCCAGCGCACGCTGCGCCGGCTGATCGGCCCGTTCGTACTGCGGCGGATCAAGGCGCAGGTGCTCGACGACCTGCCGCCGCGCACCGAAGTGACGCTGGCGATCGAGCCGACGCCGGAAGAGGCCGCTTATTACGAAGCGCTGCGGCGCGAGGCCTTGCAGATCGCGCTGGTCGAAGGCGCGCGCGCGCCCGGCTCGGCGGCGGCATCGTCCGGCGGCGCCGATGACGGCCGCGCGCGCTTCCACGTGCTGGCGCAGTTGACGCGCCTGCGCCGCGCCGCCTGCGATCCGCGGCTGGTCAACCCCGAGCTGGACATCGCCGGCGCCAAGATTCCGGCGTTCGTCGAACTGGTCACCGAACTGGCCGCCAACCGGCACCGCGCGCTGGTGTTCAGCCAGTTCGTCGACTTCCTGCAGCGCCTGCGCGACGCGGCCGATCAGGCCGGCCTCAGTTATCAGTACCTGGACGGCTCGACGCCGGCCGCCGACCGGCAGGCGCGCGTCGACGCGTTCCAGCGCGGACAGGGCGACCTGTTCCTGATCAGCCTGAAGGCCGGCGGTTTCGGCCTGAACCTGACCGCCGCCGACTACGTCGTCATCGTCGATCCGTGGTGGAATCCGGCCGCCGAAGACCAGGCGATGGGCCGCGCGCACCGGATCGGCCAGCAGCGTCCGGTCACCGTCTACCGGCTCGTCACGCAGCGCACGATCGAGCAGCGCATCGTCGAGCTGCACCACGACAAGCGCGCGCTGGCCGAAGGCGTGCTCGACGACATCGACAGCGGCGCCGCGCTGACGCTGACCGATCTGGTCGGATTGCTCGACGATCCGAACGCGGCCGGCGATGCGTGACCACGGGCCAAAGCGCAAGCCTCGTCCTGCAGGACGAGGTCAAGCGAGGCAATCGTTGTCTGGCGCCGAAGGCGCCCCCGTATCGTGGCGAGGAAGCTCCCGCCTTCAGGCGGGAGTGACTCACTGGCTGCCCCCGTTGGCAGCCGGCTTCGTCGCGGTCCTGATCGGATTCGCCAGTTCGGCCGTCATCGTGTTCCAGGCCGCCGCGGCCGCAGGTGCCACGCCGGCGCAGGTCGGTTCGTGGATCCTGGCGCTGTGCGTCGGCATGGCCGTCACGTCGATCATCCCTTCGCTGATCTATCGCCAGCCGATCCTGACCGCGTGGTCGACGCCGGGCGCGGCGCTGCTGGCCGTGGGCCTGAACGGCGTGCCGATGAGCGATGCGATCGGCGCGTTCATCGTCTGCGGCCTGATGATCACGGTCTGCGGCCTGACCGGCTGGTTCGAGCGCGCGATGTCGCGGATCCCGATCGCGATCGCCTCGGCGCTGCTGGCCGGCGTGCTGTTCCGCTTCGGCGCCGACGTGTTCGTCGCGGCGCGCACGCAGCGCTGGCTGGTGCTGGCGATGTTCGTCGCCTATCTCGTGTTCAAGCGCTGGCTGCCGCGTTATGCGGTGATCGGCGTGCTCGGCGTCGGCGTGGCCGTCGCCGCCGCGGGCGGCCTGTTGCACGTCGAGTCGCTGTCGATCGCGCTCGCTCGCCCCCAGTTCGTCATGCCGACGTTCAGCGTGCCGGTGCTGATCAGCGTATCGGTGCCGCTGTTCATCGTCACGATGGCGTCGCAGAACCTGCCGGGCGTCGCGGTGATGCGCGCCGCCGGCTACCCGACGCCGGTGTCGGCGCTGCTGGTCTGGACCGGCGTGGCCACCGTCGTGCTCGCGCCGTTCGGCGCTTATGCATTGAACCTGGCGGCGATCACCGCGGCGATCTGCATGGGCAAGGAGGCGCACGACGATCCGGCGCGCCGGCATCGCGCGTCGATCGCGGCCGGCGTGTTCTATCTGCTGGCCGGCCTGTTCGGCGCCACCGTCGTCGGCCTGTTCAGCGCGTTTCCGAAGGAACTGATCATGGCGCTCGCAGGCCTCGCGCTGCTGGCCACGATCGGCAACGGCCTGCAGGCGGCGATGCAGGACGAGCGCCAGCGCGAGCCGGCGCTGATCACGTTCCTCGTCACCGCCTCGGGCGTCAGCCTGCTCGGCATCGGCGCCGCGTTCTGGGGGCTGGTGGCGGGGGCGGTTGCGATGGGGGTGTGGCGGAGGCGGTGATTAGTCGTCGCCTTGGGCAACGAGTGCCTGCACCTGCTTGTACAAGGTCGGTAGATCACTCTGGACCGTTTTCCAGACGATCTCCAGATCCACATCTGTATAGCCATGGGAGAGGCGGTTTCGCATGGTGTACATGACCAGCCATGGAACGTCGCTGTTCTTTGCGGTGAACGCGGGAGCCATGCGTTGGATGTTCTTGGACGCCTCGCCGATGACCTCGAGATTGCGGAATACCGCGTCCTGTACCAGTTCATTGCTCAGGAACTTCGTCTCGTCCATCTCTGCCGTGTAGCGATTGATGCGCTCGATGGCCTGCAAGATGTGCCCGAGGTAATCGGGAACGCGCAGCGCTTTGTTCATACGGGAACGGCCTCGGCAAGGACCAAGTGTCGGAACTTGACTGGCAGCGCCCTGGGCGTCAGCACGTCGACCCGGATGCCGAGCAGTTGTTCCAACTCGACTTGTATCGCGGCCACATCCATGAGCGTCGTCTCGGGAGTCGGATCGATGAGCAGATCCAGATCGCTTCCGTCCGTGTCGTGGCCACGCAGCACGGAGCCGAACACCCGGGCGTTGCGGGCGCGGTGGGACTCGACCACGCGACGGATCGCGGCGCGGTTCGAGGCCAGGGCTTCGGAGGGCTTCATGGATGCTCCATCGAAGGGATCGAGCCCGATGGTAATGCAAGGCCGCTCGGAAAACAGCCGCCATCTGTTCGGATGGCGGATGCGCCGGATCGCGCGCGCCGACCTGCGCCTGCTCGAGGCCCGCGCCCTGTTGGTTCGGCACTTTTTTCACGCGTGTTGTTGCGCCGCACGATGGTCGTTGGGCTTGCCGCGTCCGGTGTTGCATATCTCACTGAAGCGTCGTCGAGGGGTCGTTAGATTCTCGTCAGCTTCGATCGACGGATCGAGCGCCCGACCCGGGTGCGGCCCCGATCGAGAACTGACGAAGAACGCTCTCCTCTTTTCGACAAGGACGCCTCGTGGCTTTGACTCTGCACATCACCCGGTCCAACGGCAACATCGATTCGAAACCGCTGACGCGCACGCTGTCGTCCGTCGAAGTGATGCCCGGCGATACGGTCCGCGTCATCGATGCCGCCACCGGCCGTCCGGCCGACAAGCTGCGCGTCCGGCAAGCGGGCCGATCGCTGTGGGTCGAAGGCCTGCCCGATGATCAGTCTCTGGAGCTGAGCCGTTTCTTCGACGATTGCGCCGATGGACGCTCTTGCGTGCTGCAGCTCGATGCCGACTCGATGGTGACGTCCGCCGACGTGATGGTCGCGCAGGCGGTGGTCGCGCCGGCCAGCGATGCGGCGGCGGGACTGGCCGGCGGATCGGCCGCGACGGCCGGAGGCGCCGCTGGTGCCGTCGGTGCCGCCGCGGCGGGGGCGGCGGCGCTGACACCGGCCACGATCGGCGGCGTGCTGCTGGGCACCGTCGCGGTCGGCGCGGCTGCCGGCGGTGGGGGTGGTGGCGGTAGCGACGGTGGCGGTAGCGGTGGTAGCGGCGGTGCCCAGCAGCCGCAGGGCGATGGCGGGGGCAGCAATGCGGGCGGCTCCGGCGGCGCAGGCATTTCCGGCGGTGCCGGCGGGACCGGGAGTGCCGGAGGGACCGGTGGCGTGGGAGAGACCGGCGGCACGGGAGGGAGCGGCAACACCGGAAATACCGGAAACGCGGGAGGTGGCGCGGATGCCGGAAGTACCGATGGCACCGGTCATGCCGGCCAGGCGGGTAGCGGTACCGGCGCAACCGGCACCGACGGCGAAGGCCCCGGCCGCACGGATGGCGGATCGCCTGGCGCGTCGGGCCCGGACGACGGAGGTGGCACCGGTGGCGGCGCGACCGGCCCTGTCGACACCCTGCCGCCGGCATCGCCGGCCGTGGGTATCGTCGCCGGCGACGACGTCGTCAATCGCGTCGAGGCCGGGGCGGGCGTCGTCATCAGTGGCACGGCCGAGGCCGGCAGCACGGTGACGATCACCTGGGGAGGCCACACGGCGACGACGCGTGCTGCCGACGATCAGAGCTGGTCGGTCACGATCGCCGAGGCCGACGTACCGGTCGATGGTGCGCAGGTGCCGGTCCGCGTCACGGCGACCGACGCGGCCGGCAACGTCAGCGACGAGACCGTTCGCGCGGTGGCGATCGACACCATGGCGCCAGGCGTGGCGACCGCGGGCGTCGACGCACACGGCGTGCTGAGCGGCACGTTGAGCACGGCCGCCGCCACCGTCACCGTCAGCGACGGCACGACGACGCTCGCCGCCGTGGTATCGGCGGACGGTCTCGGGTTTTCGGTCCTCGGGCAGGTGTTCGCGCCTGGCCAGGCGCTGACGATCATCGCCACCGACGCGGCCGGCAATCGCTCGGACCCGCATGCCATCACGGTGCCGGCGACGCCGACGGCGACGAGCGGCACGGACGCCGCCGACACGCTGATCGGCGGCGCAGGCTCGCAAGTCATCGAAGGCGGTGCGGGCAACGACATCCTGATCGGCGGTACCGCGGGCAGCGTGCGCAACTACCAGTTCGAGTACTGGGATCTGCGCGGCGCGGCGGCAGGTACCGTGCTGCACAAGGACGGAGCGGGCGCCCTGATCGTCTCCGGCGCGCCGATCGGCTGGACGATCGGTTCGACGCACGAGACCTACCAGCCGGTCTACGGCCGCGAGCAGGTGATGGGGGATCCGGACAGCCGCGGCGCCGACCTGGACTCGCATCTGGTCGGCACGGCGTTCGAATACGGTGCGGGCACGGACGTCAGGATGGGCCACTACCACTGGGAGACCGTCGCCGCCGACAACACGGGGGCCGGCGCGATCTCGCAGACGATCGTCACGCAGGCCGGCACCACGTACACGTTGTCGATGGACGTCACGAACCTCGCACAGGGCGCCGACCAGCGCGGCACGACCTTCGAGATCCGCTGGAACGGCGAACTGATCGGCCGGTATGACGGGACCGCGCATCGCTGGGTCGCAGGCGGGCCGCAGAACACCGCATCGGGCCTGGACCAGAGCTGGAACTTCGACGTCGTCGGCCGCGACGGCGCGACGGCGACGGAACTGGAGATCCGTACTTTCTACGACACGCTGTACACGACCGATGGCTCGCAGAACTGGCACGACGCCTACGTCGCCCACGTCGAACAGGTCACGCTGACGGCGCAGGGCCCGGTCGACGGCGACGACACGCTGGTCGGCGGTCGCGGCAACGACCTGTTGTGGGGGCAGGGCGGCAACGACGTGCTGTGGGGCGATTCGGTCGATGGCCACCACGCGGGTTCGCACAACGTGTTCGTCTACTCGATGCGCGAGGTCAACGGCCGGGACACGATCATGGACTTCCGTCCCGGCACCGACCGGATCGCGATCATCGACCTGCTCGATACCGCCGGCACGCACTCGAACATCGATTCGCTGAAAGCGGTGGCCGATGTCAACGGCGTCGCGCCCGGCCAGCCCGGCTACATCGGCACGTACCGGCAGCCGGCGGGCACCACCAACCATGCCGACCGCAACCTGACGGCAGACGATCTGACGCAGGCGAGCAGTCCGACCCAGTATCTGTCCATCGATTCGGATGGCGGCGACGTCCGGATCTCGTTCGTCGGCGGCGGCGTGGATCGGGGAGCCGTCACGCTGCGGGGAGTCGCCTTCAGCGAGGCCAACGACAGCGTGCAGGAACTGATCGACCAGGGTTACCTGACGCTGACGCAGGACGGCTTCAGCGAGCGGCTGTTGACGCTGCCTTCGTCGTTGAGTTCGACGGTCGTGTGACGCCGGCCGCGGTCTCGACGCCTATCCGCGCCAGGTATCGTCCGGCATGATCCGCTTCATGAACCGATCGAACAAAGGCACGGTAAACGCGGTGTCGCCGTGGTTCGGAGACCAGATCATGCCTTTGCGGATCAGACTGCTGCGAGTGAGCCCCAGTGATTGGACTTGTCGTCCGAGTTCCTCGGCGACGTCACCGGACCGGCGTGGCTCTTTGACAACCGCACCGGATCGCGCAAAGTGATCAGCCTGTTCCCCGCAAGTGTTTAAACTTGTCGGCGAGTCTTCCAAAAACGATCCGTCTACCGAACGGACATCACCACGCAAGCACGGGGAGCAGTCGTGGCACTCACGCTCGAAATCACCAAGGGCAACGGCACGGTTATTGCCCATCCGATGACGCAGGCCAAGACCAAGGTCAGCGTCATGCCGGGCGATACCGTTCGCATCATCGACGCCTCGACCGGCCGCTCGCCGGTCAACGTGCGCGTCAAGCGGATCGGCGATTCGCTGCTCGTCGATGGCCTGGAAGACGGGCAGGTCGTCGATCTGAGCGGTTTCTACGGCCTGTGCACGCCCGAGGCGCCGTGCGCGCTGGCGATCGAGACCGGTAGCCTGTTCGGGTCGAGCCCGCTGATCACGCCCGCGTCGCGTCCGATCGCGTTGCTGGCCGACGGGCAGATGCTGATGTACGGCGCCGATCCGGCCGCGACGTCGCTGGCGCCCGCAGCGGGAGGCGGCATCGCGATGACGCCCGCGACGGTCGGCGGCGCGCTGCTCGGCGTGGTGGCCGTCGGCGCGGCGGCGGCCGGCGGTGGCGGCGGCGCCGTCGTAGGCGCCGCGGTCGGTGCGGGTTCGGGGACCGGCTCGCAGACGCCCACCGCGCCGATCATCGAAACCGCGTCGCAGACCACGACCGGGGCCGTGCAGGTCCAAGGCACCGCGCACGCCGGTGAGACCATCACGGTCCGCCTGGGCGACGTCTCGCGCGAGGCGGTCGCCGATGCCGATGGCCACTGGGCCGTGACCTTCGAACGCGGCGCGCTCGCCGATGGCGCGATGCCGTTGACGGCGCAGGCCTCCGGTAGCGACGGGGTGCGCGGACCGGCCGCGGTCGAGCACGTCGTCAGCGTCGACCTGTCCGCGCCGGCGGCGCCGGTCGTCGAGCAAGTGGGGCAGGGCCCTGTCGTCAACGCGGCCGTGCTGGCCGACGGCGCCGGGTTCGAGATCCGCGGGCACGCCGAACCGGGCAGTCACGTCGTCGTGCGCTTCGGCGACGTCACGTACGGCGCCGTGCAGGCCGACGCCCAGGGCGGCTGGGTGCTGACCGTGCATCCGGGCGACGCCGTACCGGCCGACGGCACGGGCATCGCGGTGACCGCCACCGCCGCCGACGCGTTCGGCAACGTCAGCGCGGCGTCGCCGGCGCTGACGGTCGACGTCGATCGCGTCGCGCCGGCCGCGGTCGAGCAGGTCTCGATCCTCCATCGCACGCTGAGCGGCCTGGCCGAGCCGGGCGCGGCGATCCTCGTCGACCTCGGCAGCGATGGCGCACCGGGGCAGGCGACCGCCGACCTGACCGCGCATGCCGACGCCCAGGGAATGTGGTCGATCGACGTCCCGCCGTCGGCGCTCGGCGCCGCGATGACGATCGTCGCGCAGGATGCGGCAGGCAACGCCGGCAGCGCGGTGTCGGTGACGCCGCCCGCCGTGCAGGTCGGCGGTGTCGGTGCGACGGCGCTGAGCGGCGGACAGGCATCCGACGTATTGGTCGGCGACGCCGGCGGCGGCCTGCGCAACGGACATTT
Organism: Burkholderiaceae bacterium; assembly: GCA_047601745.1. Classification (GTDB taxonomy): domain Bacteria; phylum Pseudomonadota; class Gammaproteobacteria; order Burkholderiales; family Burkholderiaceae_E; genus JAKPAM01. The sequence goes on from JASGIS010000001.1 coordinate 1,939,709, forward strand.
CCAGTTCTGGGACCTGCGCGATACGGCCTCGGTGGGCGGCGCCAATCGCAGCAGCGGCTGGAGCGGCGACGGTTTCGCGGCGCCGGCGTCGATCGGCTGGGCGATCCTGAGTACCGGCGCGACCTTCGACGGCCGGCCGGTCCCCGTTCACGGCACCGACGATCCCGACGCGTTCGGCGCGCAGGTGATGGGCAGCTATTTCGTCGACGGGTTCGGCGTGCCGGGGCGCGGCACCGATGGACACTCGTTCGTCGCCTATGCGTTCGACGGCAGCGAGCGGGCGCGGGGCTGGGACACGTCGATGCTGCACGAGTCCGGCGGCAGCGGCATCGAACAGATCGTGCCGACGGCGCCGGGGGCATCGTACGCGCTGTCGATGGCCGTCGACGGGCTCGATGCCAGCCAGGCATCGTTCAAGGTCTACGTCGGCACGGACGACACGCCGCTGGCGGTCTTCGACGGCACGCGCAACGGGGGCATCGGCGAATGGATCAGCGGAGCGCCGACCGTCGGCGGCACCACGGATGCGCAGACCTGGACGTGGACCGTCAGCGGCGCTGCCGGCGCGTCCGGTACGCTGGTGCGGATCGAAACCTTCAACAGCCCCAGCACGGCGGTCAATGATCCGGGCGTGCGGGTGCTGGCGGTCGACCTGCAGGCCACGACGGCCGACTCCGCGCAGACGATCACCGGCGGCGATGGCGCCGACCTGCTGTACGGGCAGGGCGGCGACGACATCCTGTACGGCGGCGCGCCCGGCGCACCGGATGCCGCGCGCGACACCTTCGTCTATTCGATGCAGCGGGACAACGGCCACGACGTCATCAAGGACTTCGACGTCGCGCACGATCGCATCGCGTTGATCGACGTGCTCGACGTCGCCGGCGTCTCGCACCGGCCCGACGCCTCGACCGCGGACGGCAGCGTCGGCGATCGGAACCTGGGTGTCGACGACCTGAGCGCCGCGGGCGGGCAACGGCTGGTCGTCACCTCCGCGCAAGGCGGCGACCTGCGACTCGAACTGTTCGATGCCGCCGATCGGGCGATCGGCTCGGTCACGCTCGAAGGCGTGGCCACCTCGGCCGGCAACGACTCCGTCGCCGCGCTGATCGCGTCGAACCTGCTGGTCCTGACGTCCGATGGATTGAGCCATCGGCTGCTGGCCGACGCCACGCCGCAGGGCTTGCTGCTGGCCTGAGAATCTGTGTGAACGAACCGGACGCGCCGCTCGGCCTCGTCCGGTTCGTTCACAGATTCTGACCACGCGAAGGGCCGAACCGGCCTTTCGTCTTCTGTCTCGCTGCGGTTCGCGGCCGCGTCCGATGGCGGCGTCCCCCGTCCCGCCATCGCGAGGCCGGCCGCCGTTGCGCATCCGCGCAGTGTTGCTTATCGGCCGTTCGCCACGATCGATCGACCGTTCGTCGGCTTGCGAACGGCCGCCGGGCGCATCCCGCTTGCCGCCTCGGATGGCGGATGCAACAAAGACGGTTCGGCGTTTGCGAAGGGATGGTGGACCTCACCAGATCCCGGGCGATCGTCTCCGGTTTCTCTGGCCTCGGTGCAAGCCGAATCATCGTCAACGACCACGCGGCGCGTCCGACGCCGCATCGCTTCACATTCTGTCTATCAGACGGGGGACATCTCGTGGCAGTCACACTCCAGATCACCAAGGCAAACGGTACCGTCGTCTCGCAGCCGCTCGCGCAGGGTAAAGGCGTCGTTCAACTGGCGGCGGGCGACGTCGTTCGCGTCGTCGATCCGATGACGGGCAAGATGCCCGCGGGCGTCACCTTCAAGAAAGTCGGCCACAGTCTGGTGCTGGAAGGCCATGAAGGCCTGCAAAGCGTCGAGCTGAGCAACTTCTACGGCGCCGACGTGCAGAACGCGTCGCTGTTGGCCGACGGTGTGACGATCACCCCCGGCACCGATCTGGCCGACCTCGCGTCCGTCGATGCAGGCGCTTATGGCGCTGCCGCGGCCGCAGCGGGCAGTGACGCTGCGGCGGCCGCCGCAGCGCAGGCCAGCGGCCAGGCCGCCGGCGCGGCCGGTGCCGGCGCGACGACCGCGGCGCCGGCGGCTGGCGCGGGCGCCGCGGCTGGCACCGCCGAAGCGGGTGCCGCGGCGGGTGCGGCTGGCGCAGGTGCCGCCGCGGCGACGGTCCCGGCCGGCGCGGTGCTGGCCGGCGTCGCCGGAGTGGGAATCGTGGGCGCCGCTGCCAGTGGCGGCGGTGGCGGCGGCTCTGGAGGAGGTGGCCCGACCGCCGACACGACGGCGCCCGCCGCGCCGGTCGTCAACGATCCCGTAATCAGCGCTGATGCCGTGTCGCTTTCCGGCACCGCCGAGGCGAACAGCACGGTGACCGTCACGCTCAATGGCGTGACCAGGACCGTGACCGCCGACGCCAACGGCAACTGGTCGACGAGCTACACGATCGCCGAGGCCGGCCACGACGCGCAGACGGCCAGCGTGACCGCCACGGACGCGGCGGGCAACGTCAGCGCCGCGACGACCCACCCCGTCACGATGCCGCCTGCTCCGGTGCCCGATACCACGGCGCCCGATGCGCCGGTCATCGACATCGTGGCCGGCGACGGCGTCGTCAATCACAGCGAAGCGCAGGCCGGGGTCGCGATCACGGGCACGGCCGAGCCGGGCAGCACGGTAACGCTGACGATTGATGGCACCGCGCTGCAGCCGGTCACGGCCGCGGCGGACGGCACGTGGACCGCCACGGTGCCCGCCAGCGCGCTCGCGGCGGATGGCACGGTAACGGTGTCGGCCACGGCGACCGACGCCGCCGGCAACGTCAGCACGGCCGGGACGTCGAGTTTCGTCGTCGACCAGACCGCGCCGGCGGTGCCGACGGTCACGCATGTCGCGGTCGACAACGCGCTCAACGCGACGGAGGTGGCGGCTGGCTACACGATCGAGGGAACTGCCGCCGGTGCGGCGTTCGTCAACGTGACGTTCGGGACGTTGACGTTCTCGAACGTCGCGGTCGACGGGAACGGAGCCTGGACGGTCACCGTGCCCCAGGGGCAGGTGCCTGCCGATGGCGCCGCGGTGCCGGTGACGGCGACGGCGGTCGACGCTTACGGGAATGAGAGCAGTGCCTCGGCGGCGGTGGACGTATTGGTCGACACGGCTGCACCCATTGCGCCTGCTTTTGTGTCCGTGATGGCAGGGGGGGGTATTTCGGGTAACGCGGAGCCTTGGTCGCACGTACTGATCTCCGATGGTACGAGTTCGGCTCCCGTGTCGATCGCAGTCGGTTCGACTGGGAATTTCATCTACACCCCCCCCACCCCGATCGCGATAGGTGACACCTACACCATTACCACGGTCGACGCAGCGGGCAACGAGAGCGCTCCGGTCAACCATACGGCAATGAGCACGATGTTGGTCAACGGCACCTCATTGGGGGGCGCGGGTGATCAGATCCTGCGGGGCGCCGGCGGCAACGACGTCCTGATCGGCGACACTGGTGGCGGCCTGCGTAACGGCGGCTTCGAGTATTGGGATCTGTACGGTACGAATGCGACCGGATCGTTCGCTGATAATCCCATCGCGTTCGTCGATCCCGCAGGTCTGGGCTGGACCGTGCTGGCGAGCGGCGGGGCATTCAACGGCGGGCCCGCGCCGGTCAGTGGGCCAAACGCCGATACGTACGGCGGCCAGGTAATGGGTAACTATTTCCTTGGGTACGATGACGGCGCTGGCGGTACGATTTACGGAACAGGCCAATCGGTTGTGACGTATGCGCCGTCGACGGCGGGGGGCGGCCATTATTCATGGGATACCAGCTTTCTGCACGAAGTAGGGGGGTCAGGGATCACCCAGACCGTCTCGACCGTCGGTGGGCAGCACTACACGCTGTCGATGGATGTGTCCGGGTATACCGACAGTCACACGTCTTTCGAGATCGTGGTCAACAACGTGGTGATCGCCAGTTATGACGGCGTCAACGAAAGCTGGATCACTGGTCAGCCCGCGTCCGACGTTGCTGGTGCGGACGCTCGTACTTGGTCGTGGGATGTGACCGCGACCGGGGCCTCGACAGCGATCGAGATTCGTAGCTTCATCGATCCGTCGACTCTGGCCAATGACCCCGGTGTCCTCGTGCACCGAGTCGCCTTCGATGCCGTGGCAGTGGGGGGCAATGATGTGCTGATCGGAGGTGGTGGCCACGATCTGCTGTGGGGGCAGGGCGGCGATGACATCCTGTACGGTGGTTCGTGGGACGGTACGACGGCCACCCCGGATGCTGCCCACAACGTGTTCGTCTACTCGATGCAGTCACAAAACGGCAATGACGTCATCAAGGATTTCCGAGCCGGCACCGATCGGATCGCGTTGATCGACGTGCTGGATACGGCAGGTACTCATGACACGCCCGCGCCCTATGACGGAACGGCACAACCCACCGGTACCACCAATCACAGCGACACCAACATCACCGCCGACGATCTCGACGCCGGCACGAGCGCTTCGCAGCATCTCGAGTTGCACGCAGCGGCGAATGGCTCGCTGATCATCAGCCTGGTGGGCAATGGTGGGCAGGAGCTGGGTTCGGTCAACGTGGAATCGCTGCAATATGGCACGGGAGCGGGCCAGTACAGCACGGTGCAAGACCTGGTCGCCCATGACATCCTTCTGGTTACCCAGGACGGCTTCAGCGATCGTCTGCTGAATACGACGACCCCGGGATCGATGATGGTCATCTGAGTCGCCGCAATTTCCGCAGCGACAAAAGGCCGCACGATGTGCGGCCTTTTTTTCGGGCATTGGGTTCTTGCAAGAGTGACTGCATAAACTTAGTATTGCATTCATCGAAAGCAAGTGAGGTTTCTTGAATCATGGCCATCCTGACGGTCAGAAACGTGCCCGATGACGTGCATCGCGCTTTGCGTGTGCGGGCAGCCCGGCACGGCCGCAGCACCGAAGCGGAGGTGCGAGAGATCCTGTCGGCCGCGGTCAAGCCCGACAAGCGTGTGCTCGTGGGAGATGCCTTGGCCGCCATCGGCCGCAAGATCGGACTGTCCAACGAAGATTTCGCCGTCTTCGAGACGGTGCGAGACAAGACGCCGGCCAAGCCGTTGAGCTTCGACTGAATGATCGTCCTGGGTACCAACGTCGTTTCCGAGGCGATGAAGCCCGAGCCCGACGCGGCGGTGAGACGCTGGCTGAACGATCAGGCGGCGGAGACCCTGTACCTGTCCAGCGTCACGCTGGCCGAGTTGCTGTTCGGCATCGGCGCAATACCGGCCGGCAGGCGAAGGAACATGCTTGATCGCGCCCTGAACGAACTGCTGGATCTGTTCCGGGATCGGGTTCTGCCGTTCGACACCGATGCCGCGCGCCGTTATGCCGATCTGGCCGTGACGGCCAGGAACGCCGGACGCGGCTTCCCGACGCCGGATGGCTATATCGCGGCCATTGCGGCGTCGCGGAGTTTCATCGTTGCATCACGCGACACGTCACCCTATGAGGCGGCCGGCGTGGCGGTCATCAATCCCTGGAAGAACGCATAGGGCTAAGGCCGCATAGGGCTCAGGCCGCCACGAAGCGCACTTCCCCCGCGGAAACGACCCGCCAGGCCATCACCGCTGTTGCATCCTTGCCTCGACGTCTATCCCCAGCCGCGCGCCGCGCCGCTCGGTCGTGTTTCCGTCTCCGACCGATCTCGCAACGGCACCCGACAAGATGATGGCGAAGGGGGGCGGGGCCGGCGACCTGCCTTCGCTAACCCTTGTCTGGCTCACGGGTACTGATCCAAGGCTGTGCCCGGCGGCCGGTGCCGCTGGGCGATCAGTTGCCGCTGTCGGCAAGTTTGCCGGTCCGGCAGTTGCGGGACGTAACAGACGTTGAAAGAGATGCGTGTTAGAACCCTTGTTGCGCTGCATGTCGCGCGCAGCCCGCGGCCGGTGCGAGCCGGCCACGAGTCCGCAACCTCGATGAGGAACGAACCATGAGCTTTTTCGGCAAGATTTTTTCCAAGATTTTCCCGTCGGCCAATGCCGCCGAAGTAGTGGCCGCGCCGGAGGCTGCCGCGGGCACGCCGGCAGCGTCTGCACCTGCGCCAGCGGCCATCTCGCTGGGCGAGGTGGGGCCCATTCTCGATGCGCTGCCCGGCGCCGCCGGCCTGAACTGGCGCACCTCCATCGTCGACCTGCTCAAGCTGGTCGGCCTGGATAGCAGCTTGGCCGCCCGCAAGGAACTGGCCACCGAGGTGGGCTACACCAGCAGCGACGAACCCGGCTCGGCCGGCTGGAACATCGGGCTGCACAAGCAGGTGCTCAGCCGCATCGCCGCCAACGGCGGCACTCTGCCGGCCGATCTTCGCGATTGATCTTCGCGCGTTCGGATGCGCCCGCCATGCAACGCGCATGGCGGGCGTTTTCTTTTTCGTGTTCCGCCGGGCCGCGAGGCGAGCCAGCGCAGCAGGTTGACCAGCGGCCGCCCCGCCCGGTCGCGGTTGACGTCGAAATCCGCGTCGATAGGCAGCAGATGCCTCACCCTCAGCCGCATGACAGCCTCGGCGACGGAAGGGGCTGCCAGATCGAACGGCATGTCGGCGAGGTGTTCAGACAGGCAGCGCCTCGGTCAGCGAGCCCTCGACTGCGCGCTCCAGCGCAAAGCCGCCACGCTGCGCCCAGAGCAGGAAATCGAGCGCGCAGTCGTTGTGGATGTGCCGTGCCAGTAGCGCGCAGACTTCGGTCGCGACCGTCCAGGTGGTCGGCAAGCAGGCGGCCGAACAGATCCTCGCCCGGCGCGTGGGCCGAACGTGCAGTGTCGGGCTGTCCGTCAACACGATAGCGCGACCCGTCTGGACGTCGGCCGGCTCACCTTTGAGGCGGGCTGGCTAGCCCGCGCCTGGTTCAGCGCAAGGAGCCGCCGGAGAATTTCCGCGTCGGATAGAGGCCATTCCCAGCCATAGGCCGCTGCTACCACAGCATCCAGGTCCTGGTGCAACTTGTCGAGCCAGCGCGGGCGCTCATTGTATAGATTCGTCAGCGTCCGCTTCGCAAGCTGCTCTTCGAACGCTGGCTTCGGCACCAGCCGGGGAGGATAAGGGCTCTTCTTCAGGCCAGGCGGAACGGCTTCGGACACCCGCTCGGTCCACTCCGGCGGATTCAGCCATGCATCGCGCATGTCGATCAGTCGCTTGGCCGCGCACGCGATCGCTATGGCATGTTTGCGGATACCCGTTGGCAACCTTGCCGGGATCAGGGCGCCCTCCGCGATCGGCTCGGTGCGCTGGTGGGCGGTATCGGATGGGGTAAGGCCAGCAGGAAAGGGAAATCCTTCGAAACAGGCCGTGGTTGCATAGACTGGGTCATTGCCTTTCCCCAATCTACCGCCGACTTCGACAGCCCAGCAGACATGGATACGACTGGACAGCAGCCCGAAGGTCACATCGTCAGCCCGAGGAATCACGACCAGCTTGTGTTCAGGCGCCTGGGCTACCGGCATGCGTACGAACACCCGATGCTTGGCCGTTTCTACCGTCGCGATATAGTGACTCAGGCCAGCCAGGCGACTGCGCAGCCCTGGCCGCGCCTCGCCGTGACGCCACCAATATTTCGCTCGTGCGGCGCGCTTGTTGGCGGACCGTACGGGCAACACCTGTCGTCGCACATACTCGAACGGCGCCTGATAGAGCGAAGCTGCCGACTCGTCCATCTCGGCGCCGAAGTCAACGACCCACTGCCCGGACCAGCGATCCGTCACGTCCTTGCCGTTGAAGATCGGCCTGAGCACGTCGCTGTTCGGCCGCCCGTTCGGATTGGGTTGCCGGAGCCAGTCCGCCGCCATGGCCGCTGGCACCTTGAACGGACCGGCGAGGCAGAGGCCGAAGAACGAAGCGTTGCCGTTCTCGGCCAACGGCCGGGCCATCGTGAGGTCGAACGAGGAGCTGCCCGCATCCTGGCCCTTCAGGTCCGGATGAATGGACTGCACCGGGCAGCCATCGAGAACGGGCTGCCGATCGCCATCCGATTTCCCCCAGCACACGACGGAGACGCGCACCGCCGCCCCCTCGTTCACCCAGGGCAGATCGGACCAGGCGTCCGTGATGGAAGCATGCTTCACCGCCTCGGCCAGCACCTTGCGATTGGCCCCCTGGCGGATGGTGTTGGTGGCGACCAGGCCGGCTCGCTTCAGACGACCCGACCGAATCGCCTGCCCAGCCTTCTGAAACCAGTACGTCACCAGATCGGCGCCGCCGGGCACGCGACCCGCATAGGCGCCACGCAGCGCCACGCAATAGGCATCGCCAAGCTCGCCGCGCATCCGTTTGTCGCCGAGGAACGGCGGATTGCTGATCACCGCATCGGCATCTGGCCATCGCGCCTCGCGGTCGCTCCCATCGAGCAGCGCATCACGACACTCGATCTGCTTCAACGGCGCCAGCACCGGATTGTCCTTCCAACCCAGGCCGTGCCGCTTCATCCATTGCAGCTCGGCGATCCAGATCGTTGCCTTCGCAAGCTCGGCGGCGTACTCGCTGATCTCGATACCCATGACGTTCCACGGGCCGGTCATGAAGGAGAACGACCGATTCAACCCCATCATCCCGGCCTCGTCGTTGGCCTGGAACTCCAGGTCCTTCAGCGCCTTCAGCGACAGATACAGGAAGTTCCCGCCGCCGCATGCCGGATCCAGAACGCGAAAATCGGCCAAGCGTTGCATGAACCGGGCGACCTCCGCCTCGGCCGCCGCGTAGTTCCGCTTTGCCACCGCCTTTCGAGCAGCGTACTGGGCCCGACCTTTGCGCGTCGCGCTCGGCGCGCCCTTCGCACGTATCTCGGCGAAGTCCCGGTAGCCGAGATGGGCCGCGGCCCGGCTCCGGGCCGCTTCCCATTCGCGCAGCAGCGGCTGCCGGACTACGGGGTCGACGATCCTCTCGATGGTTTCCGGGTCGGTATAGTGCGCACCGAGCTGAGACCGCTTCACCGGGTCGAACCCGCGTTCGAATAGCGTTCCGAGGATCGCGGGGTCCAGCGCATCCCACGATGCGTTCGCCGCGCTCGTCAGACTGCGCAGGTCCTCACCGTTCAGTTCGGGCACCGCAACCACGCCGTACAGGCCGCCGTTGAAGTACGCGATGGCATCGCTGCCGAAGTCACCGCCATCCTTCATCACGGTGAAGAGATTGCGAAGCGCCGTCTGCAGCGCCTTCGGCGTCTTGCGACCTGTGATCGTTCGGCTGAAGACGCGATCCGGCAGCGCCTCGATGCTCTCGGCGAAGAAGCAGAAGAGGCACTGGATCAGGAAGTGCGCAGCCCGCTGCGATGAAACGCCCCGATTCCTGAGGCGTTCGGCCATCTGCGCGAATGTGCCGGCAAGCGTGGCGGTGATGTCGGCGTTGGACCGGCGTGGGCGGAAGGACTCTGGATCAGTCAAGGCCGATCGCAACCGGGCTCGCGCTCCCGGCGTCCTCAAATCCTCCAGCGCGATCAGCGATCGCTCCGAAGGGTAACCGGTGAAATGGGTGTGGATCTCGATTCGCAACCGGTCGCTGACGATCAAGAGCGGCGGGTTGTCGAGCCGCAGGGCGTAGTGCATCAATTGCCGCAGCGCGGCGTCCAGGTCGCCACCGGGCGCCTTGTATTCCCAGGCGAAACAACCGCGCTTCCAGACATCGGCGTAGCGCTGCTCGCCGCCGAGGCCCTTCATCCCGCGCTCGAAACAGTAGTTGTCGGCGTCCGCCGGCGGGTCGATATCCAGCAGGCGGCACAGATCGAGGAAGTGGGCTTGAGCGCCCTGGCGCTCCTTCAGGCGTCCGGCCGGACCGTTCGACCAGCGGCCGATGAAGGCCTCTACGAAACTCTGTCCGGAAGGCGTGGCACCACTGTCACCGGCGAGATGCGACGAACGGCTGCGCAGAGTGGGAGATCTGTCCATGCCCGACGATGGCCGGGGAGTCGCGCTCCATGCATGGGGAAGGGAGTGACGGTTAGACGCAGGTGACGGAAGGCGGACGGCATGTCGCTATCCAGCTACCGGGCCCCCACCTCGACAATCGACCGAGTCGTGGGGTCATCGACATGCAGCCGTCAGTGACGGCGTATTCGATCAGCTCTCAGGCTTACGCTCGTGGACCGGGTGGTCAGCGAATCGAAGGGATCGTCCATCCAGTCTATTGTCGGCTTCAGAATACTGGTTAAAATTACAGTTATCGTGCGACGACCCGACTCTTTCCCTCACCATCATGCCGCTGCTCGATCCTCGCAATGACTTCGTTTTCAAGCGCCTGTTCACCGAAGCACCGGCACAGCTTTCCGACCTGATCAACGCCATTCGCAGCAACGAGGCGCCGATCCGGATCGACGAGATCCGTAACCCGCGGATCGACCCGGAACAACTGGCCGGCAAGTTCATCGTGCTGGACGTGCTCGCCATCGACGCCACTGGCGCGCGGTACGACATCGAGATGCAGGTTCGTCGCCATGCCGACTGGCATGAACGCACCGCCTACTACCTCGCCAGGACCTACGTGGATCAACTGCGCGGCGGCGAGAACTACGGCGAGGTCGTCCCGACCATCGGCATCTACCTGATGGGCTTCGACCTGTTTACCGATCCGGCGCAGGCCCATTGGTGGTTCGAGATCCGTGACCGCGACCAGCCCGGCGTCCGGCTGACCAGGACGCTGCAATGGAATATGATCGAACTGCCTAAGGCCGACCGGCTGCTGGCCGGCCGAAGAACCGATGCTCTGACGGCCTGGGTGACCTTCTTCCAACATGGCCAGGACGAGGCGATCATGAGCACGATCACGCATCCCCAGGTCCAGCAGGCGCTGGACGAACTGAAGCGATTGTCGGCCGACGAGGAGGCGCGGCACCTGGCGATGCTCCGCGAGCGCGCGTTGCGCGACGAGGCGAGTTTCGTGAGGGATGCGAAGGCGGAGGGGCGAGTGGAAGGGCGGACCGAAGTTGCACGCCGGCTGCTCGAACGGCTCGATCTGGATGATGCGGCCATCGCCGAGTTGACCGGTCTGAGTGAGGATGAGGTCAGTCGCCTGCGTCGGTCGGACGCCGACTGACTACCGATCGTGCTTCCGTTTCCGACCGATCTCGCGACGGCGTTCGGCAAGATGGCGGCGAAGGGGTAAGGAGCTGGCGGCACATGCCTTTACTACCCCTTGCCCGGCTCACGGGTTCTCCGTCTGCAGGAAAGCGGCGATTACCGGATCGGCGCGCAGGGCCGTGAGTTGCGTCTCGTCGGGAAGCTGCGGGCGGTCGCGATCGGCCGCCACCAGGCACAGGAAGCCCAGCGGCTCGTCGGCATCGGCCCGGAACTGGTGCCAGGCAAGCGGCGGGATCTCGACGAGGTCGTGGGTTGCGATCGCATGCACCCGGTTGCCGACCAGCACCCGGCCGCGGCCGCGCAGTACCAGCACCGCATGGGTGTGCTGATGGCGCTCCAGCGTCGAATGGCCACCGGGGGCGACCTCGAAATAGCGCCACTGGGTGCCCGCCGGGACCTCGTCGAACAGCACCTGGCGGGTGACGTCGCGAAAGGGCGCGGCGCCTTCGTCCTTGTAGCGCAGCAGATCGACGCCGTCCCAGCGAAAGCCGTCGCGCGCGTGTCGAACGGTCGGCCTGTTCACCATGATCCGATTCTACCGGCGCCGCCGGCTTCACGAACCCGGGTCGCGAACGCGGCCGCGCGCGCTTCGAGGCCGTCGCCGGCCTCGAGCAGGTTGCCGCCGATCAGCAGCATCGTGTCGAGGCCGAAGAGGGCGAGCAGCTCGTCGACCCGATCGACGCGCATGCCGCCGGCGGGGACCGGCATGGCCGGGCGCAGGTCGCCGAGCGGCTCGCGGGCGGCCGCGGCGATCGCCTCGCAGGTCGCCCGCGAATAGCCGAAGCGCCCGCCATGGTTCGGGAAGATCGTGGCATCGGCGCCGAAGGCCCGGAACAGCCGGCCCAGCAGCAGCGGCGGCGCGATCGCGGTGCCGGCGAGCGCCGGATGGGCGATCAGCGGCACGCCGGCCTCGGCTCGCAGCAGCTCGGCGAAGACCGGGGTACCGAGGACCATCGGGCAGGCGAGCAGGGCGCCCACCCCGGCGTCGCGGGCGACGCGCAACTGGGCTACCAGGCGGCCCGGACCGCCAGCGAGGTTGGGGGCATAGATCGTGTGTCCGCCGGTGGCCCGGTTGGCTTCGTCGATCGCCCGCTGCACCGCCGGAACCCGGGCTTCGAAGGGGGCCACCGCCTGCTGGGCAATGCCGTGGTCGTCCTTGATGACATCGATTCTCGCCCTGGCGAAGCGCCCGGCGAGCTCGGCCAGCGCTTCCGGCGTCATGCCCTGCGGCTTGAGCGCGGTGCACGACAACGGTCGCTTGCCGGCGCCGCAGGCGGCGCGCAATCCCTCGATGCCGAAGGCGGGGCCCGGCAGGGCGGCGAGCAGCGAGGCGGGCAGCCGGGCATCGACCAAGCGCACATCGGTCTGCAGCGAGCAGTTGCCGAACAGCATGTTGAGCAGTTGTCCCGGATCGTCGCCGATGGTCGCGGCAGCGAGCGAGATGTCGACCTCGAAGGCGTCGGAGCAGCCCGGCTCGGCCGGCAGCGGGGCGATTGCCTCCACCCGGCCGGGCACCGCTGCCCGGATCGCGGCATCGGCGATGGCCTCGGCCGGCATCTCGACGCTCTGCTCGAGCGCGAGCGCGTTGGCGCGCGCCTCGATCAGGGCGGCAGGGGCCTCGATGCGGTAGCGTACGAGGAGGCGGTCGGCAGGCGCGGCCGCCGGGGCATGGGGTCGGTTCACGATCGCGGTGGGCCGGGGCGGCGCCCGCGGCCGGAAGATTCAGGGGAGCGCCGACGCAGTTTAGCAATGCCCCATACTGATGCGGGGTTCCCGCAAACGAGGGGTACGATGCTGTCGACACCGAGATCGTTGAAATGGCCCGAGTCGCCGCGCCGGACATCATCGATATTCGCCGCATCCGCACCGCAGCCATCGACCGAGGACATCCGATGAACAGACCCGCACTGCCGCCCGTCCAAGACAACCCCGCCGAACATCGCTTCGAGCTTTCGACGCAGGATCAGTTGGCGATCGCCGAGTACAAGCTGGCCGGCAACGTCATCGCCTTCACGCATACCGAGGTGCCGCAGGCCCTGCAGGGCCAGGGCGTGGGGACGCATCTGGTGCGGGCGGGTCTGGACGCCGCGAGGACGCGCGGCCTGCGGGTCGTGCCGAAGTGCTCGATGTTCGAGGGCTACATGCGCAAGCATCCCGAGACGCACGAGCTGCTGGCCGACGAAGGGAGGGCGATGCTGGGCCTTTGAGCGCTTGCGGCGTCCGCTGCGTTCGCCAGAGGATCTTCGTGAGTCCGTCCGTGACCGACTTATCGTGCTCGAGAGCTTTTTACGAGGCTTTCACGGGGATGCTCTTGATCTGCGCTTCGTAGCCGGCCAAACGTCCTCGCACGGCCCGCATCCCATAGTGGAAAGCCAGCGCCGCAGCCGGCCACTGCCGGATCTCGCCGCCTTCAACGAGTTGCTGCTCGATTCGGCTCCGGGTCGTCGCCCAGACCCGCGGCAGCTTGTTGATGCGCATGAATTTCATCAGCCCTTTCAGCGCCTCTGGCTTGTTCGCGTACTTGTCGCTCCACTTGATTTCCAGCGCGCTCACCGGCTTGAGTGAGAGCGACGATTCCACCAGATCCACTTCATTGTCATCGCTGCCCCAGCGGGCGTAGTTCAAACGCGCGTCTTCGTGGAAACGCTGCGCGAACAGTGCGGTTTCTACCAGATGGCCGAATTCCGGCTCGTCCGGCGACTTCGGACCGAACAAGCCGGTGTACATGGCCGAATTGGTCAGGAATACTTTGAAATTGCGTTCGCGCTGGTAGCGCTTGCCGTCCTGATCCACGCGGAACACGCGCTTGATGAGAAAAGCGGCCTCCAGATATTCGATGTATTTCTGGATCGTTTGTTTGCCCACGCCGCTACGCTGTGAAAGCTGTTCGAACGACACTTCCTCCGTCGTGTTGAACGCCAGCAGCGTGAACAGTGAATTCAGTTCCTGGATGTCCTTGATGCCGTACAACTGCGGCAGATCGCGCAGAAGGACCTTGTCCACGATGTCCGATTTGACGAAGCGCTCGGGGTTGTCGCGTACGACTGGCGATAGTGCCAGTTCCGGGTATCCGCCGAAATTCACGTATTCGACGAACTGCTCGTTGAGCTGGACGATATCGTTCACCACGTACACGCCGGGTTTTTCCTCGTTGATGGCCGAGGGGCCCTCCTGGCGTAGGCTCAGGTACTCGGAAAACGTCAGTGGCGGTAGCAGGAAGTCGGTAAAGCGACCCGCGCCGGATTCGGTGCTCTGGCGCTTCAACGCTGCTGCTGCCGAGCCGGAGACCAGGATGCGGAGATCGGGACGATGGTCGACTAGCGGTTTGAGGTGTTTTTCCCAGTCTTTGTGGGACTGAATCTCGTCGAAGAACAGGTAGCGTGTACCGTCGCCTTCGGAGGCGACTTCTTCGATCTGGCGGATCAGTGCTTCGAGGGATTGCCCGTGCAGCAGCGGATGATCCATTTCCACGTAAGCGATGCGTTGCGCAGGTGTGTCGTGTTCCAGCAGGTCCGCGATCAGGTGGCGGATCAGGATGGTCTTACCGACGCGGCGTGGACCCAGTAGTACGACGGCGCGGCGCAGCTTGGGCTCCAGCAGCAGTTGGCGGACTGGGCCGAGATAGGCGCGGGGGCGCAACGCCAAGGTTTCCGGATCCATGCCGGAACTGGCCCACCAGGGATTCAAACGCTTAAGATGATCTGCAACTTGTTGATTTGAAACGTCTTTCATCGCAATATCAGGTTAAGCACAGTTTTCTATGCTTAACTCTAGCATGCGCTCCGACACCCGCTGCTGCCGGGAAAACGACGCCGGTCGCACGGGGCGCCGAGCCGGACGTAGATCCATTTTTCTGAAGTACGATCAAACACCGCGGCTCCTTGACGCAAGGGAGGATCCGTCGCCGCCAGCTCTGTCGAGTCTCGCGCGGATTCGAGCGCAAGGAGCGGAGTGCCGGTCCGGCCGCACTGCGCCAGACTGGCTTCCTCCATCCGACGAAGCGATCGAAACGCAATGATCTCCGAGCCCTTGCCGGACCATGACCACGGGCCAAAGCGCGAGCCTCGTCCTTCAGGACGAGGTCAAGCGACGCAATCGTTGTCTGGCGCCGGATGCGCCCCCGTATCGTCGCGAGGAAGCTCCCGCCTTCAGGCGGGAGCGACTCACTGGGAGGGCATCGAGCGCTCGCTCGACGCCCATGGCCACGCGATCCTGCCTCACCTGCTGACCGTCGCGCAATGCGAGGCGCTGGCGGCCGGTTATTCGCGAAACGAAGGCTATCGCTCGCGGATAGTCATGGCGCGCCATGGGTTCGGTCGCGGCGAGTACAAGTATTTCGCGTACCCGTTGCCGCCGCTGCTCGATCGGCTGCGCCATGCGCTGTATCCGCGGCTCGCGCCGATCGCCAATCGCTGGAATCGGCAACTGGGGATCGACACGCGATACCCGGATGAGCTGGACGCGTTCCTGCTGCGGTGTCATCAGGCCGGCCAGACGCGGCCGACGCCGCTGATCCTGCAGTACGGCGCGGGGGACTACAACTGCCTGCATCAGGATCTGTACGGCGAGCACGTCTTCCCATTGCAGGCGGCGATCCTGTTGTCGGCGCCCGGCCGCGACTTCACCGGCGGCGAGTTCGTGATGACGACGCAGTCGACCCGGGGCCGGCACGCGGAAGTCATCGCGCTGCGTCAGGGCGATGCCGTGGTGTTCACCGTCCATCACCGGCCCGTGGTCGGCCGACGCGGCTTTCGCAAGCTCGTCATGCGCCACGGCGTCAGCCGCATTCGCAGCGGCAATCGCCATACGCTGGGCCTGATCTTTCACGACGCGAGTTGAGCGTGATAACGATCGACGGCCTGGACTGGGCGGACATCGCGACGCAATTGGACGGCGAGGGTCATGCGCTGCTACCAGGTTTGCTGTGCGGGATGTCGGACAGCCTGCGCAGCACCGCCAGGGATCGCGCGCCGATGCGCGGCCTGTTTCAGCAGGATGCACCGATACCGGACGCATCGCGTGCGCGTGCGGCGCCAAGCGATCGGCGGCACGGCGAGCAACTCTACTTCGACGCCGGATTACCCGCGCCGCTCGATACCTGGCGCTCGGCGTTTTACCGTCACCTGGCGGTCATCGCCAACCGCTGGAGCGAGATGCTGGGGGTCGACGACCGCCATCCGCCCGAGCTCGGCGAGTTCCTCCGGCGCGACCACGATGCGGGCCGGGCTCGCGCCCGATCCCATCTGAATCGCCTGGGCGTCGATGAGGACATCGCGCTGCACCGGTGCGACGACGGCGAGCCGGTGTTTCCGATGCGGATCGTCGCGCTGTTGTCCGAGCCGGGCGTGGATTTTCTCGGCGGCGAGTTCGTGATGGTCGAGCAGCGGCCGCGCATGCAGTCGCGCCCGATCGTCGTGCCGCTGGGCTTCGGGGATGCGGCGATCATCGCCGCGGCCGAACGTCCGGTCAGGGGCGCGCGCGGCGTCTACCGGGTCAGCCTGACGAACGGCATCGGCCGCGTGCGTCAGGGCGAGCGCATCGGGCTGGAACTATCGTTCGGCCATCTCGAAACGGGCTCTTTCTCCGCTTTCTGATCGGCGCTGAAGGAAACTGCATTCGCCGGAATTCGGTGCGCTGCGATCTGAGTGCATCACCGTCGATATGCTGCGCGAGGCTGTCGATGTCGCGAGCCGTCACGCCGGTTTGCGCGAAGTGCTCGCGCCAGCCATTGATGACATCGATCACGACGGATGCCTCGGCCGTTGCCTGCGCGGGCGACAATCCGAATGCCTCGCATTCGGACATCGCGTTGTCGATCGTCGAGTCCCTGCCGAGGGCTCCGCAGATGAACTCTTGATAGCCCTGTCCCGAGTTGGTCGGCAATACGTCGTAGGCTGGAGCCAGCTTCACCTGACCGGATTCGAAGGGATTCAAGGCGCGCTGATCGGCTCCGAAGCTTCGATCTTGGCGACGACCTCGCCCAGCCGTTGCGCCGCTTCGAGTCGGGGAAGCGGCCCACCGATCCGAGGTTGATAAGTGCTGGCGGACGTGGAAACTCCGAGCGCGCCGAACCTGTCGTCCCCGGCGTAGTACAGGAACTCCATCAGCGACAGGCGTCGAGGCCTGTCGACGAAGCGGATGACTTTTTCTCCCCAGCGGTCGGGGCGTGCATCGTCGACCGCACCAACCGCACGTTGCGCATCGGCGGCCAGTCGACCGGGTGGCAGGTACTCGATGTCGACGAGCGGAAGATCCTCACTTAGCGCGAAGCCGTCCGTCAGCCACGTCCTGTCGTACCGTAACGAGACGCCTTTTCCCGCGGAGACCAATCCGAGCGTTCCCACGTAGCGCGGCGAAGCCGGGTCACCCAGGAACCACAGGTGCAGATCATCGAAACGCACGTCAGCGACCCGTTCGCTCGCGACGCAGACGCCCCTCGGCGGACGCCCGTGCGCGGGCGCGACCGAGTTCGGTGGCTGCACGCACGTCCATCTCGATGGCGCCGCGGTCGTATTCCGGCGCGGCAAGATTCTTCAACTCGCCATCGCGCTGGATCAGCCAGAGGGCCGTCGCGACGATGCCGATCGCCACGGACGGATCGCCTGCCTCGAGTCGCTGCAGCGTGGGCACGGACACCCCCATGCGCTGAGCCCAGGTTCTCAGCGACTCCTTGCGGCGCAGACGGGCTACCGCCAGGTCCGCGCCAAGCGCTTCGATGGCGGAGGCCGTGGCGGGCGGGAGCTGCGAGAGAGCGCGAGGGGTTTTGGGCATATACATAGATATTATTGAATGGCCCGCATCTGTCAATATCTATGTTTTCATCCAGTCTCTGGCCCAAAGGGCAATCGAGGTAGTGCCGCCGTCTGAGTCGAAGCGGCGGCCGGCATGTCCGCGCCAAAGCCCGCGGGGCGATGGCCGGCGTCGCGGTGCTCGACGATCGGCGCGGCGACTACCCGATCGGTCGAGGCGGTCGGACGTGCGGCCGAAGCCGCCGCCCGCGAACCCGCGAGGGCGGGCGGCGTCAGAGGATCGCCGAGTGCACCAGATTGCTGACGACGTCGAGCCGGTCCGAATGCCAGGGATCCGGCACGCGGCAGTTGGTCAGATAGACGAACGAGATGCCCGACTCCGGGTCGCCCCAGCAGTACGACGAGCCGACGCCGCCGTGGCCGAAGGCGCTGGCCGGCGCGATCGCGCCCAGGCCGCGGATCGCCGGCGTCGTGCCGCGCAGGTGCGGGCCCAGGCCGCGATGCATCGGCATGCCCATGAACTCGTCGACGCGGTCGCCGGTGAAGTTGCGGATCGCGTAGGCGAGCGTACGCGGCGACAGCAGCCGCACGCCGTTCAGTTCGCCGCCGCCCAGCATCATCTGGTACAGCGCCGCCATGCCGCGCGCCGTGCCGTACGCGCCGCCGCCGGGGACGCCGGCCCGGCGCCACTCGGGCGTGTTGTTCTCGGCGATCGACCGGTAGCCCTTGCCGTCCGGCGTCGGTTCGACCATCTCGGTCAGGCGGTCGGCGGCGCCTGCGGGCAGGCCGAGGAACAGGTCTTCGCCCAGGCCCAGCGGCTCGATGACGGCCTCGCGCACGTAGTCGCGGAAATCCTTGCCGGTGACGGCCTCGATGACGGTGGCCAGCACCCAGTGCGCGGACAGGCCGTGGTAATGCACGCGCGATCCGGGCGTCCATTCGAGCGAGAAGTTGCACACCCGTGCCTTCATCTTCTCGTGGTCGTCCCAGCAGTCCGGCGGCACGGTGGCGTTCGGGAACCCGCCCTGGTGCGTGATCACCTGCAGCAGCGTGATGTCGCGCTTGCCGTTGCGCTTGAACTCGGGAACGTGATCGATGACGCGATCGGTGAAGCGCAGCGCGCCCTGCTCGAACAGCTTCCACAGCGCGGTGGCCAGCACGACCTTGGTGTTCGAATACAGCAGCCACAGGCTGCGGTCGTCGACCTTGCCCGCGACGCCGCCGGGCGCCGACGCGTCGAGTCGTCCCTGGCCGAAGCTGCGCTCGATCAGCAGCTTGCCGTTCTGCGCCAGCGCGATCTGCGCGCCCGGATAGCGGCCCTCGGCGATGTGGCGATCGATCAGCGCGTAGAGCCGTTCGATCTGTTCCAGGCGCAGGTGGCCGGTGGCGCCGGTGTCGGCTTGCAGCGGGAATCCGGTCATCGTCTCGTCTCCTCGGGTGATGGGTGGGTCCGTCGGATTCTAGTCCACGGTTTCCCGTACGAGGCCGATGCTTGCCAAACGAACCTCGACGCAGTATATTCGAGGGCTTTCCAAGATTTGCCCCGGTCTGCGCAACCGATCGCAGGCCGTGTAACCCCAAGCGCGTGAACCCATCGGCAGGCCGTCGATGCGGGGGTGCGCGGATCCTCGCGAAGGCGGGGTGAACTGAGAAGGATTGGTCGGTATGCCTACCGTTAACCAGCTCGTCAATGGTGGCCGCAAGACGGCGGACATCAAGAGCAAGAGCCCGGCGCTGCAGGATTGCCCGCAACGCCGCGGCGTGTGCACCCGCGTGTACACGACGACCCCGAAGAAGCCGAACTCGGCGCTGCGCAAAGTCGCCAAGGTGCGCCTGACCAACGGCTTCGAGGTCATCAGCTACATCGGCGGTGAAGGCCACAACCTGCAGGAACACTCGGTCGTGCTGATCCGCGGCGGCCGTGTCAAGGATCTGCCCGGCGTGCGCTATCACATCGTCCGTGGGTCGCTGGACCTGCAGGGCGTCAAGGATCGCAAGCAGGCCCGCTCCAAATACGGCGCCAAGCGTCCGAAGAAAGCCTGATCGCCCGCCTGCCGTCGCGCAGGCCGGCTTCTCCGGTCGTCGTCTCGGCGGCCGGACAGTTTCTGTGGAGCGCGAGCCTGGTCTCGCGCTCTTGTTTTTGGCGGCTCGTCCGCTAAGTAAGCGGATACTCCCGTTGGCATGCATCGTGCGGCCTGCGAGTAGGGTGTCCAGGCGACCGGTCTCGACACCCGGTCGCCGGCTGAATCGAGAGGTGAACCATGCCCCGTCGTCGCGAAGTCCCCAAACGTGAAGTCCTGCCCGATCCGCTGTACGGCAGTACCGACGTCACCAAGTTCGTCAACGTGCTGATGCTGTCCGGCAAGAAGGCCGTCGCCGAGCGCATGCTGTATGGCGCGTTCGACCAGATCCGACAGAAATCGGGCAAGGATCCGCTCGAAGTCTTCACGCAGGCGCTGCAGAACGCGCGGCCGATGGTCGAGGTCAAGAGCCGCCGGGTCGGCGGGGCCAACTACCAGGTGCCGGTCGAAGTGCGTCCGGTGCGCCGCACCGCGCTGGCGATGCGCTGGCTGCGCGAGGCCGCCAAGAAGCGCGGCGAGAAGTCGATGGGCCAGCGGCTCGCCAACGAGTTGACCGAGGCGTCCGAAAACCGCGGTGGCGCGGTCAAGAAGCGCGACGAGGTCCACCGCATGGCCGAGGCCAACCGCGCGTTCGCCCACTTCCGCTTCTGATTTTCTTTCTCACGCCCGACAGCACCGGACGATCGGTCCGGCCCTGACGACGGTAGTGTCACCCGGGTCGCTGTCGGCCGGGTGCGTCGACGATGTGGTGCTGTAGCCGCGTTGCATTGCGGCAACCCGGTCGCAGTCACAGCGCCGTCATCTCGCGATGCCGGCGCCGGTTCACAAGACCGGCGCGGGCGGTCCCCGCAAGATTGCGTTCAAGTTTGCCGCAAGGCTCCGGAGCATTGAATCATGGCTCGCAAGACTCCCATCGAACGGTACCGAAACATCGGTATCTCCGCTCACATCGACGCTGGCAAGACCACGACGACCGAGCGCATCCTGTTCTACACAGGCGTCAATCACAAGCTCGGCGAGGTCCATGACGGCGCGGCCACCATGGACTGGATGGAGCAGGAGCAGGAGCGCGGGATCACGATCACGTCGGCTGCCACCACGTGCTTCTGGCGTGGCATGGACAAGTCGTATCCGGAGCACCGGATCAACATCATCGACACCCCCGGGCACGTGGACTTCACGATCGAGGTCGAGCGCTCGATGCGCGTGCTCGACGGCGCGTGCATGGTCTATTGCGCGGTCGGCGGCGTGCAGCCGCAGTCCGAAACCGTCTGGCGCCAGGCCAACAAGTACGGCGTGCCGCGGCTGGCGTTCGTCAACAAGATGGACCGCACCGGCGCCAACTTCTTCAAGGTCTACGACCAGATGCGCGCGCGCCTGCGCGCCAACCCGGTGCCGATCCAGGTGCCGATCGGCGCCGAGGACAACTTCAAGGGCGTCGTCGACCTGGTGCGCATGAAGGCGCTGTACTGGGACGAAGCGTCGCAGGGCATGAAGTTCGACGTCGCCGAGATCCCGGCCGACCTGGTCGAGACCGCCAACGAATGGCGCGAGAAGCTGGTCGAGGCTGCCGCCGAGTCGTCCGAAGAGCTGATGAACAAGTACCTCGAGGAAGGCGACCTGTCGATCGAGGAAATGAAGCAGGCGATCCGCACGCGCACGATCGCGGGCGAGATCGTGCCGATGATGTGCGGCACGGCGTTCAAGAACAAGGGCGTGCAGGCGATGCTCGACGCGGTGCTCGACTACTTGCCGTCGCCGGTCGACATCCCGCCGGTCGAAGGCCTGGACGATGACGAGCAGCCGGTGTCGCGCAAGTCGGACGACGGCGAGAAATTCTCGGCGCTGGCGTTCAAGCTGATGACGGATCCGTTCGTCGGCCAGTTGACGTTCGTTCGCGTCTACTCGGGCGTGCTGAATTCCGGCGACACCGTGCTGAACCCGATCAAGGGCAAGAAGGAACGGATCGGCCGCCTGCTGCAGATGCACGCGAACCAGCGTGACGAGATCAAGGAAGTGCGCGCCGGCGACATCGCCGCCTGCGTCGGCCTGAAGGAAGTCACGACCGGCGAGACGCTGTGCGATCCGGCCGCGCCGATCGTGCTCGAACGCATGCAGTTCCCCGAGCCGGTGATCTCGCAGGCCGTCGAGCCCAAGACCAAGGCCGACCAGGAGAAGATGGGCATCGCGCTGAGCCGTCTGGCGCAGGAGGATCCGTCCTTCCGCGTGCGCACCGACGAGGAGTCGGGCCAGACGATCATCTCGGGCATGGGCGAGCTGCACCTCGAGATCCTGGTCGACCGGATGAAGCGCGAGTTCGGCGTCGAGGCATCGGTCGGCAAGCCGCAGGTCGCTTACCGCGAGACGATCCGCAAGAAGGTCACCGACATCGAAGGCAAGTTCATCAAGCAGTCGGGCGGTCGCGGCCAGTACGGTCACGTCGTCATCTCGGTCGAGCCGGGCGAGGATGCCGAGAAGAACTTCGAGTTCGTCGACGCGATCAAGGGCGGCGTGGTGCCGCGCGAGTTCATCCCGGCGGTCGAGAAGGGGATCGAAGAGACGCTGCCCGCGGGCGTGCTGGCCGGCTATCCGGTCGTCAACGTCAAGGTCACGCTGACCTTCGGTTCGTACCACGACGTCGACTCGAACGAGAATGCGTTCAAGCAGGCCGGCTCGATGGCCTTCAAGGACGGCATGCGCAAGGCCAATCCGGTGCTGCTCGAGCCGATGATGTCGGTCGAGGTCGAGACGCCCGAAGACTACGCGGGTACCGTGATGGGCGACCTGTCGTCCCGCCGCGGCCTGGTGCAGGGCATGGAAGACATGGTCGGCGGCGGCAAGACGATCCGCGCCGAAGTCCCGCTGTCGGAGATGTTCGGCTACGCGACGACGCTGCGTTCGCTGACGCAGGGCCGCGCGACGTACACGATGGAATTCAAGCAGTACGCCGAGGCGCCGAAGAACGTCGCCGACGCGATCATCACGGCTCGCAGCAAGTAATCAACAGATCAACACAAGACGTTCTTTGAAATCGGAGTGAATTGAGAAATGGCCAAAGGCAAGTTTGAGCGTACGAAGCCGCACGTGAACGTGGGTACGATTGGGCACGTAGACCATGGCAAGACGACGCTGACGGCGGCGATCACGACGGTGCTGTCGAGCAAGTTCGGCGGCGAGGCCAAAGGCTACGATCAGATCGACGCGGCGCCGGAAGAAAAGGCGCGGGGCATCACGATCAACACGGCGCACGTGGAATACGAGACGAAGGCGCGTCACTACGCGCACGTCGACTGCCCGGGGCACGCGGACTACGTGAAGAACATGATCACGGGCGCGGCGCAGATGGACGGAGCGATCCTGGTGTGCTCGGCGGCGGACGGTCCGATGCCGCAGACGCGCGAACACATCCTGCTGGCTCGCCAGGTGGGTGTGCCGTACATCATCGTGTTCCTGAACAAGTGCGACATGGTCGACGACGAGGAACTGCTCGAGCTGGTGGAGATGGAAGTCCGCGAGCTGCTGAGCAAGTACGAGTTTCCGGGCGACGACACGCCGATCATCAAGGGCTCGGCCAAGCTGGCGCTCGAGGGTGACAAGGGTCCGCTGGGCGAGCAGGCGATCCTGTCGCTGGCCGATGCGCTCGATTCGTACATTCCGGAGCCGCAGCGGGCGATCGACGGTGCGTTCCTGCTGCCGATCGAGGACGTGTTTTCGATCTCGGGCCGCGGCACGGTGGTGACGGGTCGGGTCGAGCGTGGGATCGTGAAGGTCGGCGAAGAGATCGAGATCGTGGGGATCCGTCCGACGGTCAAGACGACGTGCACGGGCGTGGAGATGTTCCGCAAGCTGCTCGATCAAGGGCAGGCGGGGGACAACGTCGGTGTGCTGCTGCGCGGGACCAAGCGCGAGGACGTCGAGCGCGGCCAGGTGCTGGCCAAGCCGGGGTCGATCACGCCGCACACGAAGTTCGAGGGTGAGGTGTACGTGCTGAGCAAGGAAGAAGGGGGCCGTCACACGCCGTTCTTCAACAACTATCGGCCGCAGTTTTACTTCCGGACGACGGACGTGACGGGGGCGGTGACGCTGCCCGAGGGCACGGAGATGGTGATGCCGGGCGACAACGTGAAGATTTCGGTGCAGTTGATCGCGCCGATCGCGATGGAGCAGGGGCTGCGGTTCGCGATCCGCGAAGGCGGTCGTACCGTCGGCGCCGGTGTCGTCTCCAAGGTCCTGGACTGAGATCCATCCCTCCCGCGCATGAGCGCGGCGGTCGTCGCCGGCCGCCGCGACTTGGCCTGCTGACGGGCAGGGCGGATGCCCGCCCGTCGGACAGCTTCGCTCTTTGAAGGAAACAACATGGCAACCAATCAAAAGATCCGCATCCGCCTGAAGGCGTTCGATTACAAACTGATCGATCAGTCCGCGGCCGAAATCGTCGATACCGCCAAGCGCACGGGCGCCGTGGTTCGGGGTCCGGTTCCGCTGCCGACGCGGATCCAGCGCTATGACGTCCTGCGTTCGCCGCACGTCAACAAGACGTCGCGCGACCAGTTCGAAATGCGCACGCACCTGCGGTTGATGGACATCGTCGACCCGACCGACAAGACCGTCGACGCGCTGATGAAGCTCGACCTGCCGGCCGGCGTCGACGTCGAGATCAAGCTGCAGTGAGCGGCGGCTGAGTTCGAGTCGCCCTGCGAGAGCGCCCTTCGGGGCGCTTTTTTTATCGACGTCCGCCCGACATCACACCTTTGCCGTCCGGGGCGCTACGTCATCCAGCGCGCTACGTCAGATTCAGGCCGCCGTCGCAAAGCAGGATCTCGCCGGTCAGATAGTCGGATCCGATCAGCATCGAAACGGCCTGGGCGACGTCGTCGGGATCGGCTGCCCGGCGCATCGGCGCCCGCTCCCGCCACAACTGCTGCGCCTGCGTCCAGTTCGCGGTCAGCGGCGTATCGACGAGACCGGGCGCCACGGCGTTGACGCGGATGTCCGGCGCCAGCGACAGCGCCAGCAGGCGCGTCACGTGATTGAGCGCCGCTTTCGTCGCCGCGTACGGGATCGATGCCCCTTTGGGCCTGACGCCGGCGTGCGAACTGATGTTGACCACACAGGCCGGCCTATCGCCCGCTCGCGCGGTCTCGCGCAATGCGGGCGCCGCCTCGCTGATCAGATGGAACGGCGCGATGACGTTGACCTCGTGCAGTTCGCGCCAAACGGCCGGGCTGGCCGCGGCGAGATCCGCATGGGGAATCACGCGGCTGATGCCGGCGTTGTTGACGAGGACGTCGAGCCGCCCCCATCGCGCGACGGCTTCCCGGATCAGCCGTGTGCGCTCGGCATCCTCGGCCAGGTCCGCCTGTACGTAGGCCGCGTGCCCGAGTTCGCGCATCAGCGCGAGACCGGCGTCGACCGACCGGCGGGAGTGCAGGATGACCGCGTAGCCGTCTCGCGACAGCCGTCGGGCGACGGCCTCGCCGATGCCGGAGGTCGAGCCCGTGACGAGGGCAACGGGAACGGAAGAGCGCATGGTCGGGCAGGGAATGAACGCTTCGGACGTGCGGGTTCGTCGGTGTGACGGCCGTCCGTCGGCGGCGAGCATTCTAGCTCGCAGCTCCGTGCCCGGTCGAAGGTCGCGACCGTGTCGCATTCCCCCGGGCACCGACCGCGGATCCGGCGAGGTTGACCGGCGACCCGCAAGACGTTGAGCCGCCGCGGCGGCCGTCATTCAATCGACGCACGGCCCCACCTTCACGTTCTCAGCCAGGGGGTGGGCAAGCAGAAAGAGAACCGTGCCCAACTCGATTGAATCCTCTCCTCGCATTCAGTCGCGGCTGGCGTCGCGTTGGCGACAGGCAGTCGGGCTGCTACGCCGTCTGGCGGTGGTTTCGCTGTGGCTCGCCGTCTGCGCGTCGCCGTCGATGGTCCGGGCGCAGAGCCAGGACGTCGCCGCCGAGACGCTGGTGCTGGTCAACCTGATCCGGCAGCGTCTGGCCGGCTGCCGCGAAGACGGCGGCATCGTCGGCCGCGACCTGTGGCAGACGGTTTCGCTCGGCGGCCAGCGCGGCCGGCCGCCGCTGACCTGGAATCCGCGGCTGGCGGACATCGCGCGGCAACAGGCGCAGGCGATGGCGAACCAGCAGTTCTTCTCGCACGTGGATACCGCCGGCCACTCGATAGGCAAGCGGGCGGACCTGTTCGGCTACCGATGGCATCTGATCGGCGAGAACCTCGCCTCGGGCCAGCGCGACATCGTGTCGGCGATGCGAGGCTGGCTGCAATCGTTCACCCATTGCCGCAACCTGATCGATGATCGCTTCACCGAAGTCGGCGTCGCGCGGGTCGAGAGCACCGACCCCGATGACGTGTACGGCACGTACTGGGTGATGGTGCTGGGCCGACCCGCGCCGCATCAGCAAAGGCCCGCTCAGCCGGTGCTGCTGGCCCAGGTCCAGCAGGCCGCGACGGCCGCGCTGTTCGCGGCCCTCAACTGAGAAATCCTTGAACGAAGCGGCCATGCCCGCTCGTTCACAGAATCTGAGCGATCGCGGCCTGCCGCGCCGGATCGAGCGGCGGGTCAACCGTCGTCGCGATCGCGATCTGTTGACGCGTCGGATGCTCGAGAGTATCTTTAGATATATATCTAAAGATACAAAGGAGTATCGACATGCGATTCGCACGTTTGATGTTCGGGCCGATGGGCGCGATCGATTTGCTGGGCCGTCATGGCCGGGCGCGGTGGGCGTACGCGGCCGCCGGCTACCCGGGTGTCAGGGCGTCGTGCGCGGCCGGGCCCTTCGCCGGTTTCGGCGCGCGGACGGGCGGCGGCGACTGGCCGTGGTTCGCCGGGCCGGGCGCTCGCGGAGCCGGTGACGGCCGCTCCCGCGGGCGCGGCTGCGGACCGGGCGACGACGGGCAGCCGTTCACGCGCGGGCGCAAGTTCTCGTCCGAAGACCTGCAACTGATGCTGCTGGGCCTGATCGAGGAAAACCCGAGCCACGGCTACGAGCTGATCAAGCAGCTCGCCGCGCGCAGCAACGGTTTCTATTCGCCGAGCCCGGGCATGGTCTACCCGACGCTGACCTGGCTCGAAGAGGGTGGGCTGGTATCGGTCGAGGCCGACGGCAGCAAGAAGCGCTACCAGCTCGCCGAACCGGGCCGCGAGTACCTGGGCGAGCATCGCGAGCGGCTGACGATGCTGTGGAACAAGCTGCAGCACATCGCACGCAAGATGGAATGGATGCGCCGGGCCTGGTCCGGCGAGGCCGAACCGGCGCGGGGGGCGGCCGCCGCGCAGGCCGCTTCGCCGGCCTCGGCCGAACCGGACGACTGGCTGGCGGACTTCGTCGACGCGCGCCGGCAGCTCAAGCAGACGCTGCTCGCGCGGTCGGGCGCGGATCAGGACGAGCAGCGCCGGATCGCGGCGATCCTGCGCGAGGCCGCGCGCCGGATCGATGAAGGATCGAGTGGATCGAGTGGATCGGGCGCGTCCGGAACCTCGGGCGAACCGCCGCCGTCCGCCACGGGCCCCGAAGGAGACGCCGCATGAGCGCCGAGACGTTCGCCCTCGAACGGGTCCGCCATCCGGTCAAGGCCCGCAGGCTGGTGGTCGAGCGCATCGTGCGCGAATCGCCGCAACTGGT
Source organism: Burkholderiaceae bacterium (assembly GCA_047601745.1). Lineage (GTDB taxonomy): Bacteria > Pseudomonadota > Gammaproteobacteria > Burkholderiales > Burkholderiaceae_E > JAKPAM01. The sequence goes on from JASGIS010000001.1 coordinate 1,967,276, forward strand.
CCGCGTGACGCTGGTCGGTCCCGATCTGGCCGATTTCGCCAGCGCGTCGTTCGACGACCACGTCAAGCTGATGTTTCCGGCTCCGGGCGCGACCGAGGTCGTGCCGCCGACGATCGGCCCCGACGGCGTCCGTTTCGATCCGTCGCAGCCGCGGCCGTTGATGCGCGACTACACGCCGCGCCGCTTCGATCCGCAGGCCCTCGAGCTCGACATCGAGTTCGTGCTGCACGGCGTGGGGCCGGCGAGCACCTGGGCCGAGCAGGCCCGGGTCGGGCAGACGCTGGTCGTCGCCGGCCCGCGCGGTTCGCTGGTGCCGCCGGCGCGGCTGGACTGGCATCTGCTGGTCGGCGACGACACCGCGTTGCCGGCGATCCGTCGCCGTCTCGAAGCGCTCGATGCGGACCAGCGTGCTTTCGTGCTGGTCGAGACCGACGAGCCGGCCACGCGCGTGCCGTTGAGCAGCCGGGCCGGGGTCGTCGCGTCCTGGGCTTATCGCGACGGCACCGGGCCCGGCCTGCTCGAGCAGTTGCGCGAGCTGTCGCTGCCGCCGGGCGACGGTTTCGCCTGGGCCGCGGCCGAGTCCGCGCTCGCGCGTTCGATCCGCCAGGTGATGATCGAGGAGCTGGGCATCGACAAGCGGCGCGTGCGCGCGTCCAGCTACTGGCGGCGGGGCGCCGAAGGCGTGCACGAGACGCTCGACGACTAAAGAACCTGTAAACGAATCGGCCGCGTCCGATTCGCTCACAAGTTCTGAAGCACCTCTGAACGGCGTCCGCGTGGCCCTTTTGTGAACAGGTCCCATTCAACCTGTGTACGATCCACCTGAGCGACGACAGACGAGGGTGGGGGGATGCAGAACCTGGAATCGCGGCTGGCGCAGTTTCGCCGCGAGCATTCGAGCGTGTTCGACCGCTGGGTCCGCACGCAGAAGCGCGAGCTGATCGACCTGCTGCCGGGCAGTCCCCGCGCCGCGTCGATCACGCGCGATCTCGATGAATTCGTCAATCGCTCGGCCGTCGGCGCGTTCGTTGCCGATCACGTCGTCCAGCGCCTGCCGCCGCCGGTTCCGGGTCGACCGCAGCGCGTGCTCGAGATCTGCGCGGGCACCGGCTGGCTCAGCCGCCGCCTGTCCTGGCATCCGGCCTTGCGCGAGCGTCGCGAGCGCGGCGAGGTGTGGCTGGCCGCCACCGATCTGCATACGGTCGGCGGCGATGCCGGCCCCTCGACGGCCTGGTGTTCGGCCGACGCGCTGCGGCTGCCGTTCGCCGACCAGAGCTTCGACCTGCTGATCTGCGCGCATGCGATCCATCATTTCGCGGCCGACGCGGCGGCGCGCCTGCTCGGCGAAGCGGTCCGCGTTGCCCGCCGCGTGTCGATCTTCGATCTGCGCAGGACCGTCTACGGCGTGGCCATGGTGGGCCTGATCGCGCCCGGCTATTCGCTGGACTTCCTTCACGACGCCGTCGTCTCGCACCGCCGCGCCTACAGCCTGCAGGAAATGCGGTTCCTGATCGATCAGGTCGGTCTGCCGCTGCGCGTCGACAAGTTCCTGTCGTTCGGGATGATGATCGATTCGCTCGACCCGGCCGCGCCGATCGACACCTCGCTGCCGCCGAGCCGCGCCGACCGGCGCGTCAGACCGCGATGCGCATGAACCGGTCGACGTCGACCAGACCCTGGTCGGTGATCTTCAGGCTCGGGATCACCGCCAGCGGCAGGAAGGCCATCTGCAGGAACGGTTCGTCGAGCGGGCAGCCCAACTGTCGCACGGCCGCGCGCAGGGCCAGCAGCCGGTCGCGCACGACCTCGTACGGCTGATCGCTCATCAGCCCGGCGATCGGCAGCGGCAGTTCGGCGATCACCTGCCCGTCGCGCATCGCGACGAAGCCGCCGCCGATGTCGATCAGCCGGTTGACGGCCGCGGCCATGTCCTCGTCGCCGTCGCCGATCACGCACAGGTTGTGGCTGTCGTGGCCGACCGATGACGCGATCGCGCCGCGCGTGATCCGGAAGCCCTGGACGAAGCCTCGGCCGATGCCCCCACCTTGGCCGTGCCGTTCGAGCACGGCGATCTTCAGCACGTCGCGCGCCGGATCGGCCGATTTGACGCCGTCGGCCCACGGCAGCGTCATCGTCAGGTGATCGGTCAGGATGCCGCCGGGGACCAGTCCGATCACCGGTCCGGTCGCCGACGCCGACGGCACGACGAAGTCGGCGGCCGTCACGTGCGGCCGGCGCACGCTGCCGAGGCCGACCGCGGGCACCTTGGGCCGGCTCGCGAACAGCAGGTCGTCGACCACGCGCCCGCCGGCGATCACCCGTTCGACGCGGCACTCTTCCAGGTCGCTCAGCAGCACGATGTCGGCGCGCTTGCCCGGCGCGATCAGGCCGCGGTCGCGCAGGCCGAAGCTGCGCGCCGTCGACCAAGACGCCGCGCGGTAGACGTGCAGCAGCGGCGCGCCCAGCCGGATCGCCTTGCGGATCAGGTGGTCGAGGTGTCCCTGTTCGATCGTATCGAGCGGATTGCGATCGTCGGTGCAAAAGCCGCACGAACCCGACGTCGTCTCAGTCAGCAACGGCGCCAGCGCGTCGACGTCCTTGCAGACCGTGCCTTCGCGGATCAGCAACTGCATGCCCTTGCGCAGCTTCTCGCGTCCCTCGTCGATGTTGGTCGTCTCGTGGCAGTTGCAGATGCCGGCCGACAGGTAGGCGTTCAGCGGCTTGCCGGCCAGCAGCGGCGCGTGCCCGTCGATGTGCTGGCCGTCGAACGCCGCCAGCTTGTCGAGGACTTCCGGATCCTTGCCGAGCACGCCCGGAAAATTCATGAACTCGGCGAGCCCGATCACCTTCGGGTGCGCGCGCAGGCTCAGCAGGTCGTCGGCCAGCAGCCGCGCGCCCGCCGTCTCCATCGGCGTGGCCGGCACGCACGACGACAACTGCACGCGCAGATCCATCGCCATCGTCTCGGCGCAGGCCAGGAAGTAGCGCAGTCCGTCGAGACCCAGCACATTGGCGATCTCGTGCGGATCGCAGATCGCCGTCGTCGTGCCGCGCGGCAGCATGCAGCGGTCGAATTCGTCGGGCATGACCAGCGACGACTCGACGTGCACGTGCGCGTCGATGAACCCGGGCACCGCCGTCAGCCCCCGGCCGTCGATCTCGATCCGGCCGTCGTACGGTTCATAAGTGCCGATGATCCGGTCGCCGCCGATCGCGATGTCGCCGTCGACCAGTTCGCCGGTGACCAGGTTCAGCCAGCGGACGTTCTTGACGACCAGGTCGGCCGGCTCGCGGCCCATCGCCTGGTCGATCCGTCTGCCGATGCGCGCGGCCGTTGCGCCGCGGGAAGAAGGGAGGACGCTCATCCTCGCACTCTACTGCGATCGCGCCCGTCCGGCGAGGATCGGCGCGGCAGGCTTGCCCGGGGTGGGCCTGCATGGCAGGCTGTCGGCGGCCCGCCCATCACCGGATACCGTCGATGCACGACCCTGCCGATTCCGCCGTCCTGCCCGTGCCGACGCCTCGCGTACCGATCGATGCGCTGCGGGCGCGCTTCGCCGACGACGGCTACGTGGTGCTGCCGGACCTGGTGCCGCCCGGGCAGGTCGCACGTCTGGTCGATGCGCTGCGCCGCATCGAGACCGAGCGGGGCTTCGGCTATGCGAACACCGCGTTCGAGGGCTACCGGACCGTGCGGATCAACAACCTGCTCGCGCACGACGACGTCTTCGCGCAGGTGGTGCTCGAGCCGACGGTGCTCGCGCTGGCCGAGGCGATCCTCGACAAGGAGCTGCTGCTGTCGTCGCTGTGCTCGCTGACGCTGGGGCCCGGCCAGCCCGCCCAGCCGCTGCACGAAGACACGCAGCAGATCCCGCTGCCGCGCCCGCATCCGACGCTGGCCGTCAACGCGATGTGGGCACTGAGCGATTTCACCGAAGCCAACGGCGCGACGCGCATCGTGCCGGGCAGCCACCGCCTCGGTCACGTGCCGCGCTACGGCGGCGACGTGCCGACCGTGCCCGCGACGATGCGCGCCGGCAGCGTGATGCTGTTCGACAGTGCGCTGTGGCACCACGGCGGCGCCAACACCACCGGCGAGCGCCGCTATGCGATTTCGTGCTACTACGGCGCCGGCTGGCTGCGCCAGCAGGAGAACCTGCAGCTCGGCATTCCCCGCGAAACGGCCGCGCGCTTTCCTCGCCGGCTGCAGGAACTGCTCGGCTACGGCATCTATCGCGGCCAGTACGGGCATATCGACAACCAGGATCCGATCACGTTGCTCGGACGGACGGGGCGTAAGACGGTCTGGCAGGCCAGCGACGACAAGCGCCGGCGCGAGGAGCCGGGAGCGGCGGGGCATCATCGTCCGTGAAGACGCTCGCCCCCCCGCCCGCTCGCCGCCCGTCCGGCCGCCTCAGTGCGCTTCGGCGTGTTTGGCGGCCGCGATGATCGCGGCCTCGTCCTGCTCGCCGGCGCCGTTCAGGAACAGGTTCAGCACGACCGCGCTGATCGACGTCAGCAGGATGCCCGACTCGATCAGCGAGTGCAGTCCGTGCGGCATCCACTGCTTGAAGTCCGGCGCGACCAGCGGGATCATCCCGACGCCGACCGAGACCGCGACGATCATCGCGTTGAAGCGGTTGCCCTTGAAATCCACGCCCGACAGGATCCGGATGCCGGTGGCGGCGACCATGCCGAACATCACGATGCCGGCGCCGCCGAGCACGATGCTGGGCAGCGACTCGACCAGCGCCGCCATCTTCGGCAGCATGCCCAGCAGGATCATGATCAGCCCGCCGGCCACGCAGACGTAGCGGCTCTTGACGCCGGTGACGGCGACCAGGCCGATGTTCTGCGAGAAGCTGGTGTACGGGAACGTGTTGAAGATGCCGCCGATCAGCGTGCCCAGCCCGTCGGTGCGCAGGCCCCGCGTCAGGTCGGCGCGCTCGATCTTGCGATCGGTCATCTCGCCCAGCGCGAGGAACATTCCGGTCGATTCGATCATCACGACGACCATCACCAGCGACATCGTGAAGATCATCATCGGGTCGAACTGCGGCATGCCGAAGTGGAACGGCGTGACGATGTCGAACCATTCGGCCTGGCCGACCTTCTCGAACGTCATCAGGCCGAGCGCCGACGCGATGACCGCGCCGATGACGATGCCCAGCAGCACCGAGATGTTGGCGATGAAGCCGCGCGCGAACTTGAACATCAGAAGGATCGAGACCAGCACGACCGCCGAGATCGCGACGCCGGTCAGTTCGCCGTAGCGTGGGTTCGGGATCGTCGGCAGGATCGAGAAACCCTTGGGTACCGGCGGCAGCGCGCTGCCCGGCGCCACCGCCGCGGCCTCGGCCAGCCACCTGGCATGATTGGGATCGACGACCGTCGGCGCGGTCGGGCCGACCGGGTTGCCGAAGATCCAGTTGATGCCGACCCGCATCAGCGTGATGCCGATGACCGCGATGATCGTGCCGGTGACGACCGGCGGGAAGAACCGCAGCATCCGGCTGACCAGCGGCGCGATGATCATCGAGACGATGCCGGCGCCGATGATCGATCCGAACAGCAGTTGCGCGCCGTCGGGGCCCGGGTTGGCGTTGGCGATCGCGACCATCGGCGCCACCGATGCGAACGTGACGCCCATCATCACCGGCAGCCTGATGCCGAACCATTGCGTCAGGCCCATCGCCTGGATCAGCGTGGCGATGCCGCAGCAGAACAGGTCGGCCGAGATCAGCATCGCCACTTCATGATGGCTCAACTTCAGTGCACGGCCGATGATCAGCGGGACGGCCACTGCACCGGCATACATCACCAGTACGTGCTGCAGGCCGAGTGCCGTGAGCTTGCCTGGCGGCAGCATTTCGTCCACTGGATGGACGGCGGGGGGATCTTTTGCACGCATCGAAGGCTCCTGGAAAGGCGGCGAACGGGAGAGGGGGGCCGTCACGCCCCGGATCGGGGCGCGCGGCGAGGCTGCGCGGTGGCCGACGCAAGTTGGATGCCAATCCCTTGCCGGGCCTGGGGGCTTGCAGTTTCCGGGATCCATGGTTATACTCGCGGGCTTTCCCGTAAAACCGTCCTTGCCGGACGGCGGCCACGTTGAATGGCCTCGCGGATGGTGCGGTGGGTTCGCATCACGGCGATCCAGCGGGAGATTCCCCGGGTTGGCGGTCGCGTCTTCGCAGGCGCGGTCGGCAACTCAATGCTTAAGGCCCGGCCAATTGCAGTCGGGATTGGAGAAAACAATGAGCCTTGGACTGTTGGGTCGCAAGGTCGGCATGATGCGCATCTACACGGCGGACGGCGAAGCCGTTCCCGTTACGGTGCTCGACGTGTCGAACAACCGCGTCACCCAGATCAAGACCGTCGAGACCGACGGCTACGCCGCTGTGCAACTGACCCATGGTCAGCGCCGCGCCACCCGAGTCACCAAAGCCCAGGCTGGTCACTTCGCCAAAGCGGGCGTCGAGGCCGGCAGCGTCATTGGCGAATTCCGTCTGAACGACGTCTCCGAGGCGGGCGAACTGGCCGCCGGCAGCGTCGTCAAGGCCGAGATCTTCGAAGTCGGCCAGCTCGTCGACGTGTCGGGCACGACGCAGGGCAAGGGCTTCGCCGGCACGATCAAACGCCACCACTTCAATTCCGGCCGCGCGTCGCACGGCAACTCGCGCTCGCACAACGTGCCGGGTTCGATCGGCATGGCGCAGGATCCGGGGCGCGTGTTTCCGGGCAAACGGATGTCGGGTCACCTGGGGGCCGTGCAGCGCACGACGCAGAACCTCGAGATCGCCCGTGTCGACGCCGAGCGGGGTTTGTTGCTGGTCAAGGGGGCGGTGCCGGGTTCGCGCGGCGGCGCCGTGGTCGTCACTCCCGCGGTCAAGACGCCCAAGTCGGGCGCCCGGGTCGCCCAGAAGGCCTAAGGCCTCGTCATAACCAGGAGTGACGATGGAACTGAATCTGATCAATGATCAAGGCCAGGCGGCGTCGAAGGTCGACGCGCCGGATACGATCTTCGGGCGCGAGTTCAACGAGCCGTTGGTGCACCAGGTCGTGGTGGCCTACCAGGCCAACGCGCGCAGCGCCAACCGCAAGCAGAAGGACCGCAGCGAGGTTCGCCACTCGACCAAGAAGCCGTTCAAGCAGAAAGGCACGGGTCGCGCGCGCGCCGGCATGACGTCGAGCCCGCTGTGGCGCGGCGGCGGCAAGATCTTCCCGAACAGCCCGGACGAGAACTTCTCGCAGAAGGTCAACCGCAAGATGTATCGCGCCGGTCTGTGCTCGATCCTGTCGCAGCTCGCCCGCGAGGATCGCCTGGCCGTCGTCGAGGGTTTCTCGGTCGAGGCGCCCAAGACCAAGCTGCTGGCCGGCAAGCTCAAGGGCATGGGGCTCGATTCGGTGCTCGTGATCACCGACACGCTGGACGAGAACCTGCTGCTGGCTTCGCGCAATCTGGGCCACGTGCTGGTCGTCGAGCCGCGCAACGCCGATCCGGTTTCGCTGGTGCATTTCGACAAGGTGCTGATCACCCGCAATGCGCTGGCCCAAGTGCAGGAGATGCTGGCATGACTACCGCCAAGCACAACGAAGAACGGCTGATGCGCGTGCTGATGGCGCCGATCGTGTCCGAGAAGAGCACGATGATCGCCGAAAAGAACGCGCAGTACGCGTTCAAGGTCGTCCAGGACGCGACGCGCGACGAGATCAAGGCGGCGGTCGAACTGCTGTTCAAGGTCGAGGTCACCGGCGTGCAGATCCTGAACCAGAAAGGCAAGCAGAAGCGCTTCGGGCGTTTCATGGGCCGTCGTGACCACGTGCGCAAGGCTTATGTGAGCCTGAAGTCGGGTCAGGAAATCAACTTCGCGGAGGCCGCGTAATGACGATCGTCAAGACGAAGCCGACCTCGGCCGGCCGCCGGTCGATGGTCAAGATCGTGACGCCGGGTCTGTACAAGGGCCGTCCGGTCGACGCGCTGACTGAAAGCCAGCACCGTACCGCGGGTCGCAACAACCTGGGTCACATCACCACCCGCCACAAGGGCGGCGGTCACAAGCAGCAGTACCGGGTCGTCGACTTCCGTCGCAACAAGGACGGCATTCCGGCGAAGGTCGAGCGGATCGAGTACGACCCGAACCGCAGCGCCCACATCGCGCTGCTGTGCTACGCCGACGGCGAGCGCCGCTACATCCTCGCGCCGCGCGACGTCGCGGTCGGCGCGACGCTGGTGTCGGGCTCCGAAGCGCCGATCCGCCCGGGCAACACGCTGCCGATCCGCAACATTCCGGTCGGTTCGACGATCCACGCGATCGAGATGCTGCCGGGCAAGGGCGCGCAGATCGCCCGTTCGGCCGGCGCCTCGGCGCGGCTGCTGGCTCGTGAAGGCACGTACGCGCAGGTGCGTCTGCGTTCGGGCGAGGTCCGCAAGATCCACATCGAATGCCGGGCCACGATCGGCGAGGTCGGCCACAGCGAGCACAGCCTGCGCCAGATCGGCAAGGCCGGTGCCAACCGCTGGCGCGGCATCCGCCCGACGGTCCGCGGCATCGCGATGAACCCGGTCGATCACCCGCACGGTGGCCGTTCGAACGGCGGCGGCCATCCGGTCTCGCCGTGGGGCGTGCCGACCAAGGGCAAGAAGACCCGCAGCAACAAGCGGACGTCCACGATGATCGTGCAGCGTCGCGGTCGCAAGTAACAGGTGAGGAACGGAAATGGCACGTTCAGTTAAAAAGGGGCCTTTCGTCGATGCCCACCTGATCAAGAAGGTGGACACCGCCGTGGCCAATCGCGACAAGAAGCCGATCAAGACCTGGTCGCGCCGCTCGACGGTGCTGCCCGAGTTCGTCGGCCTGACGATCGCGGTCCACAACGGCAAGCAGCACGTCCCGGTTTTCATCAATGAAAACATGGTCGGGCACAAGCTCGGCGAGTTCGCGCTGACCCGCACGTTCAAGGGTCACGCCGCCGACAAGAAAGCGAAGAGGTAAGGGGCCGCTATGGAAACCCAAGCAGTATTGCGCGGTGTGCGGCTGTCGGCCCAGAAAGGCCGGCTGATCGCCGACATGATCCGCGGCAAGCGCGTCGAGCAGGCGTTGAACATCCTGACGTTCTCGCCGAAGAAAGCGTCCGGCATCGTCAAGAAGGTGCTCGAATCGGCGATCGCCAACGCCGAGCACAACGACGGCGCGGACATCGATGAACTGAAAGTCACGTCGATCTACGTCGAGAAGGGCACGTCGCTGCGCCGCTTCGACGCGCGCGCGAAGGGCCGTGGCGTCAAGATCGAGAAGCAGACCTGTCACATCTATGTGAAGGTCGGCGACGGCTCGGGCAAATAAGCGAGGCAGGAACGAATGGGACAGAAGATTCATCCGATCGGCTTCCGCCTGGCGGTCAGCCGCAACTGGGCCTCGCGTTGGTACGCCAACAGCCGGCAATTCCCGGCGATGCTCGCCGACGACATCAAGGTTCGCGAGTATCTGCGCAAGAAGCTCAAGAACGCCTCGGTCGGCCGCGTGCTGATCGAGCGGCCGGCCAAGAATGCCCGGATCACGATCTTCTCGGCGCGTCCGGGCGTGGTCATCGGCAAGAAGGGCGAGGACATCGAGCTGCTCAAGGGCGATCTGCAGCGTCTGCTGGGCGTGCCCGTGCACGTCAACATCGAAGAGATCCGCAAGCCGGAGATCGACGCGCAGCTGATCGCCGACTCGATCACCCAGCAGTTGCAGAAGCGGATCATGTTCCGCCGCGCGATGAAGCGCGCGATGCAGAACGCGATGCGCCTGGGCGCGCAGGGCATCAAGATCATGAGCTCGGGACGCCTGAACGGCATCGAGATCGCCCGCACCGAGTGGTATCGCGAAGGTCGCGTGCCGCTGCACACGCTGCGCGCCGACATCGACTACGGCTTCTCCGAAGCGCAGACGACGTACGGGATCATCGGCGTCAAGGTCTGGGTCTACAAGGGCGACAACCTCGGACGCAACGATGCGCCGCAGGCCGACAAGGATGCCGCTCCGCAACCCGAGCGTGAGGATCGTCGTGGCCGCCGTGGCCCGCCGGGCGCGCGTCCGGGTGGTCGTGGAGGCCGTGGCGCCCCCGGCCGCGGACGTGGCGACGACACCGACAATCGCGACGCGCCCGAGAAAAGCGCCGCCGAAGCCCCGCGTTCCGCTGTGAAGCGCGTACGCAAGGCCGGCGAGGCGCCTGCCGCGGGCTCCGAGAACAAAGCTGGCGAATAAGGAGTGAGCGATGCTGCAACCCGCTCGACGCAAATACCGCAAGGAACAGAAGGGACGCAACAAGGGGATCGCCACGCGTGGCGCCTCCGTGTCGTTCGGTGAATTCGGCCTGAAGGCGGTGGGTCGTGGTCGTCTGACGGCTCGCCAGATCGAGGCGGCTCGTCGCGCGATGACCCGCCACATCAAACGGGGCGGCCGGATCTGGATCCGCATCTTCCCCGACAAGCCGATCTCGCAGAAACCTGCCGAGGTCCGGATGGGCAACGGCAAGGGCAATCCCGAGTACTACGTCGCCGAGATCCAGCCGGGCAAGGTGCTGTACGAAATGGACGGCGTCAACGAATCGCTGGCCCGCGAGGCGTTCGCGCTGGCGGCCGCCAAGCTGCCGATCGCGACCGTGTTCGTGAATCGCGCGATCGGTAGCTGACGCGCGACCCGACGAGGACACATCATGAAAGCCAAAGAACTGCGCGACAAGGATTCCGCCGCGCTGAAGAAGGAACTGGACGAGCTGCTCAAGGCGCACTTTTCGTTGCGCATGCAGCTCGCGACGCAGCAGCTGAACAACACGAGCCAGCTCGGCAAGACCCGCCGCGACATCGCGCGGGTGCGTACCGTGATGGCCGAGAAGGCTGCCGCTTCGTCCGCCAAATGAGCATTGAGGCCATGAACACTGAAACCGCGAACGCCCCGGCCAAGGCCGTCGTCAAGCGCACGCTGACCGGCCGCGTCACGAGCAACAAGATGAACAAGACCGTCACGGTGCTGATCGAACGCAAGGTCAAGCACTCGGTGTACGGCAAGTACATCAACCACAGCACCAAGTTGCACGCGCACACCGAAGAGGCGCTGAACGAAGGCGACGTGGTCGAGATCGCCGAAAGCCGGCCGCTGTCGAAGACCAAGACCTGGGTCGTGGTTCGCCGCGTCCAGGCCGCCCCGACCGTCTGAAGGCGGATCGTGACGGGGGGATGCAAAAACGTTTGCATCGATCCCTGATCGTGCTATAGTAACGGGCTCAGGTTTTCGTCGGGATTTCCCGGCGCGAGCCGCCCGCAACGTGCGGAGAGGCCGCTGGCCGCATCGATGCCAATCGCATCGATCGTCGACGTGCCGCCGCGTTGAACTTCGAACCCGAACCACGGGACCAAGACTGACCGACGCTTTCGTGTGCGGCAACGCATGCGGTCGGGAAAAGTTGGGACGGATTTAAACATGATTCAAACTGAGTCCAGGCTGGACGTGGCCGACAATACGGGCGCGCGTTCGGTGATGTGCATCAAGGTGCTTGGCGGCAGCAAGCGTCGTTACGCCGGCATCGGCGACATCATCAAGGTTTCGGTCAAGGAAGCGCAGCCGCGAGGCCGCGTCAAGAAGGGCGAGATCTACAACGCCGTCGTCGTTCGCACCGCCAAGGGCGTTCGCCGCCCGGACGGTTCGCTGGTGAAGTTCGACGGCAACGCGGCGGTGCTGCTCAACGCCAAGCTCGAGCCGATCGGCACCCGCATCTTCGGGCCGGTCACGCGCGAGCTGCGCACCGAGCGCTTCATGAAGATCGTGTCGCTCGCTCCCGAGGTGCTGTAAATGGAAAAGATTCGCAAGGGTGACGAAGTCGTCGCCATCGCCGGTCGCGACAAGGGCAAGCGCGGCACCGTGCTGCAATGCCTGGCCAGCGGCCAGCTGGTGGTCGACGGCCTCAACGTCGTCAAGAAGCATCAGCGTCCGAACCCGATGAAGGGCGAGACCGGCGGGATCGTCGACAAGACGATGCCGATCGACCGCTCGAACGTGATGCTGTTCAATCCGGCGACCGGCAAGGGCGATCGGGTCGGCATCAAGGTGCTCGAAGACGGCAAGAAGGTCCGTGTCTTCAAGAGCAACGGCGAACAGGTCAAGGTCTGACCGGTTTCCCGAACAAAGCGCACGGTAAAAGCAAATGGCACGTTTTCAGCAACTGTTTCGTGACAAGGTCACGCCGGATCTGGTCCAGAAGTTCGGATACAAGTCCGTGATGGAAGTTCCGCGGATCACCAAGATCACGCTGAACATGGGTGTGTCCGAAGGGGTGGCCGACAAGAAGGTCGTCGACAACGCCGCCGCCGACATGTCCCGGATCGCCGGCCAGAAGGCCGTGATCACAAAGGCCCGCAAGGCCATCGCCGGTTTCAAGATCCGCCAGGGCTACCCGATCGGCTGCATGGTCACGCTGCGCGGCGAGCGGATGTACGAATTCCTCGACCGCCTGGTCACGATCGCGCTGCCGCGCGTGCGCGACTTCCGCGGCGTGTCGAGTCGCGCGTTCGACGGTCGCGGCAACTACAACATCGGGGTCAAGGAACAGATCATCTTCCCCGAGATCGAATACGACAAGGTCGATGCGCTGCGAGGCATGAACATCAGCATCACGACGACCGCCAAGACGGACGAGGAATGCAAGGCGCTGCTGGCAGCGTTCAAGTTCCCGTTCCGCAACTAACCTGCGTCGTTGAGCGCATTCCAAAACTAAGGGCGATAGAAGTGGCCAAACTCGCTTTGATCAACCGCGACCTGAAACGCGAAATGCTGGTGAAGAAATTCGCCCGCAAGCGCGCCGAGCTGCAGGCAATCATCGACGACCAGTCGAGGTCCGAAGAAGAGCGCTATCAGGCGCGCCTGAAGGTGCAGCAACTGCCGCGCAACTCCAACCCGACCCGTCTGCGCAATCGCTGCCTGCTGACGGGCCGTCCCCGTGGCACGTTCCGCAAGTTCGGTCTGGCCCGTAACAAGTTGCGTGACATCGCGATGCGCGGCGAAGTGCCGGGCATCACCAAGGCGAGCTGGTAAGAGGGATTCCACATGAGCATGAGCGATCCGATCGCCGACATGTTTACGCGCATCCGCAATGCGCAAGGTGTCGACAAGCAGTCTGTCCGGATGCCTTCGTCCAAGCTGAAAGTGGCGATTGCCAAGGTGCTGAAGGACGAGGGTTACATCGAGGGTTACGCGATCGTCGGTGACGCGGCCAAGCCGGAACTCGAGGTCCAGTTGAAATACTACGCCGGCCGTCCGGTCATCGAGCGCATCGAACGCGTCTCGCGCCCCGGCCTGCGCGTTTACAAGGGGCGCCAGTCGCTGCCGACCGTGATGAACGGTCTGGGCGTGGCGATCGTGACCACGCCGCGTGGCGTGATGACCGATCGCAAGGCGCGCGCCAGTGGCGTCGGCGGCGAGATTCTCGCCTACGTCGCATAACGGCCTGGCGTCAAGGGAGAAGAACATGTCTCGCGTAGCACGCATGCCGATTCCGCTGCCCAGCGGAGTCGACGTCAATGTCGGGGCCGGCAACATCAGCGTCAAAGGTCCGCTGGGCACGTTGAGCCAGGCGATCAATCCGCTGGTGGCCGTCGGCCAGGAAGACGGCGTCCTGAAGATCTCGCCGGTCGGCGAGACGCAGGCGGCCGACGCGATGAGCGGCACGTTCCGTGCGCTGATCGCCAACATGGTCACCGGCGTGACCAAGGGCTTCGAACGCAAGCTGACGCTGATCGGCACCGGTTATCGCGCGCAGGCGCAGGGCAGCAGCCTGAACCTGTCGCTCGGTTTCTCGCACCCGGTCGTCTACAAGCTTCCGGAAGGCGTCAAGGCCGAAACGCCGACGCAGACCGAAGTCGTGATCAAGGGCAGCAGCAAGCAGCAGGTCGGCCAGGTGGCCGCCGAGATCCGCGCGTTCCGTCCGCCGGAGCCCTACAAGGGCAAGGGCGTCCGGTATTCCGACGAACGGGTTGTGATGAAGGAAGTCAAGAAGAAGTAATTCTTCTTGAATCAAGCCGCAAGTACAGGATTACAGGCGATGGACAAGAAGCAGTCACGTTTGCGCCGCGCGAAACAGACGCGGCTCCGGATTCGCGATCAGCGCGTCAATCGGTTGACCGTGTATCGCAGCAACCAGCACATCTACGCGTCGATCATCGACGAGTCGGGTGCCAAGGTGCTGGTATCGGCCTCGACGGTCGAGGGCGCGCTGCGCACCGAGCTGGCCGGCGCGTCGGGCAAGGGCGGCAACGTGGCCGCGGCCACGGCGGTCGGCAAGCGGCTGGCCGAGAAGGCGCTTGCCGCCGGTATCGACACGGTCGCGTTCGATCGCGGCGGGTTCCGCTACCACGGCCGGGTCAAGGCGCTGGCCGAGGCCGCGCGCGAAGCCGGCCTGAAGTTCTGATCGCGACGCGACGACATTGAGGAATTGCTGAGATGGCACGTATCCAAGCACGCGTCGGCGCTGAAGAACGCGACGACGGTCTGAAAGAAAAGATGATCGCGGTCAACCGCGTGACCAAGGTGGTCAAGGGCGGCCGGATCCTGGGTTTCGCGGCGCTGACGGTGGTCGGCGACGGCGATGGCCGCATCGGCATGGGCAAGGGCAAGTCCCGCGAAGTGCCCGTCGCCGTGCAGAAGGCGATGGAAGAAGCCCGCCGCAAGATGGTCAAGGTCAGCCTGAAGGGCGGCACGCTGCATCACACGGTCTACGGCCAGCACGGCGCGTCGAAGGTGTACCTGTCGCCGGCCGTCGACGGCACCGGCATCATCGCCGGCGGTCCGATGCGCGCGATCTTCGAAGTCGTCGGCGTCCAGAACGTCGTCGCCAAGAGCCATGGTTCGTCGAACCCGTACAACCTGGTTCGCGCCACGTTGGACGCGTTGCAGAAGATGACGACGCCGGCCGAGATCGCCGCCAAGCGCGGCAAGACGGTCGAAGAGCTGTTTTCCGCCTGAGGCGGCCAAGGCCGAATCCGGTCGGACGGAGAGAAGCGATGAGCAAGAAAACCCTGAAGGTCGAGCTGGTCAAGAGCCCGGCCGGCACGCGTGGCACGCACAAGGCCACCGTCCTGGGGCTGGGTCTGAAGAAGATCCGCCAGGTGCGTGAGCTGGAAGACACCCCCGCCGTTCGCGGCATGATCGACAAGGTCTCGTACCTTGTTCGAGTAGTTGAGTAAACGGGTCCAAGATGAAACTGAACACGTTGTCGCCTGCTGAAGGCGCCAATCAGCCGCGCAAGCGCGTCGGTCGGGGCATCGGCTCGGGTCTGGGCAAGACGGCCGGTCGCGGCCACAAGGGTCAGAAGTCGCGTTCGGGCGGCTTCCACAAGGTCGGTTTCGAAGGCGGTCAGATGCCGCTGCAGCGCCGCCTGCCCAAGCGCGGCTTCAAGTCGATGTCGGTCGGCGATACCGCGCAGGTCCGGCTGTCGGATCTGGAGCGCCTGGACGCGGCTGAAGTGGACTTCCTGACGCTGAAGGCGGCGGGCATCGTTCCGCAACTGGCCAAGCAGGCCAAGGTATTCCTGTCGGGTTCGCTGACCCGCAAGGTCACGCTCAAGGGCGTCGCCGCGACCAAGGGCGCGCGGGCCGCGATCGAGGCGGCCGGCGGCAGCCTCGTCGAGGCCGAGCAAGCAGCGGCCGGCTAAGCACTCGGGGCAGCAGCGCGTGGCAAATCAATCGGCAGGGCTGGTCAAGTCAGGCAAGTTCGGCGACCTCAAGCGTCGCCTGCTCTTCCTGTTGCTCGCGCTCGTCGTCTATCGGATCGGTGCGCACATTCCGGTGCCGGGCATCGATCCGGACAAGCTGGCCGAGCTGTTCCAGAGCCAGCAGGGCGGCATCCTGGGCATGTTCAACATGTTCTCGGGCGGCGCGCTGTCGCGGTTCACGGTGTTCGCGCTGGGGATCATGCCGTACATCTCGGCGTCGATCATCATGCAGTTGCTGACGGTCGTCGTGCCGCAGCTCGAGCAGATCAAGAAGGAAGGCGAGGCCGGTCGTCGCACGATCACCAAGTACACGCGGTGGTTCACCGTGGCGCTGGCGACGTTCCAGGCGCTGTCGATCGCGATCGCGCTCGAGTCGCAGCCGGGGCTGGTCATCGATCCGGGCCTGCACTTCCGCTTCGTCTGCGTCGTCTCGCTGCTGACCGGCACGATGTTCCTGATGTGGCTGGGCGAACAGATCACCGAGCGCGGTCTGGGCAACGGCATCTCGATCATCATCTTCGCGGGGATCGTCGCGGGCCTGCCCGGTGCGCTGGCGAACATGGTCGAGCTGGTCAACAACGGGTCGATGCGCTCGTGGGTCGCGCTGATCATCGTCGCTCTGGCGGTGCTGGTGACGGCGGCCGTGGTGTTCGTCGAACGCGGGCAGCGCAAGATCACGGTCAACTACGCGAAGCGTCAGGTCGGTAATCGGATGTACGGCGGGCAGACCTCGCATCTGCCGCTGAAGCTGAATACCGCCGGGGTGATTCCGCCGATCTTCGCGTCGTCGATCATCCTGTTCCCGGCGACGATCGCGCAGTGGTTCACGTCCAGCGATTCGGCGAGTCCGGTGGTGCGCTGGGTCAAGGACGTCGCGGCGACGTTGTCGCCGGGGCAGCCGGTCTACATCGTGCTGTACGTGCTGGCGATCCTGTTCTTCTGCTTCTTCTATACGGCGCTGGTGTTCAACAGCCGCGAGATCGCCGAGAACCTGAAGAAGAGCGGCGGCTTCGTGCCCGGTATCCGGCCGGGCGAGCAGACGTCGCGGTACATCGACAAGATCCTGATGCGGTTGACCCTCGCGGGGGCCATCTACATCGCCGCGGTATGTCTGTTGCCGGAGTTCCTGGTGCTGGAATGGAACGTCCCGTTCTACTTCGGCGGAACCTCCCTGTTGATCATCGTCGTGGTGACGATGGACTTCATGGCTCAGGTTCAGGCGTTCGTGATGTCGCACAAATACGAGAGCCTGATGAAGAAGGCCAACGCGAAGGGTATGGGCGCATAGGGACGTGCGATGGCTAGGAGAAGATCCGCTCCCCCGGTTCGGCGCGACAGGACACAGCCTTTCAACAGCAAGGAAGACGTGATCCAGATGCAGGGGGAGGTGACGGAGAATCTCCCCAATGCGACGTTCCGTGTCCGGCTCGAGAATGGCCACATGGTGTTGGGACATATTTCCGGAAAGATGCGGATGCACTACATCCGAATCCTTCCGGGAGACAAGGTAACGGTGGAATTGACCCCTTACGATCTGTCGCGCGCGCGGATCGTCTTCCGTGCCAGATGACCGAACGGGTCGGATGCATGGTTCGTCGGACCCTAGTCGGTCAGCGTTTTGGAGAATCGAGGTAAATCATGAAAGTAATGGCATCGGTCAAGAAGATCTGCCGTAACTGCAAAGTCATCAAGCGTAACGGCGTGGTCCGCGTGATCTGCACCGATCCGCGTCACAAGCAGCGGCAAGGGTGAGAGGCAAACTGAAATGGCTCGTATCGCAGGTATCAACATTCCGGACCGTCAGCACACCGAGATCGGCCTGACGGCGATCTATGGCATCGGTCGCGCCCGCGCGCAGGCGATCTGCGACGCAGCCGGCGTGCCGCGCAGCAAGAAGGTCAAGGATCTGAACGACGCCGAGCTCGAGCGCGTACGCGAGGCGATCGGCCGCTTCACGATCGAGGGAGACCTGCGCCGTGAAGTGTCGATGTCGATCAAGCGGCTGATGGACCTGGGCTGCTATCGCGGCCTGCGTCACCGCCGTGGCCTGCCGGTTCGCGGCCAGCGTACGCGGACCAATGCGCGCACCCGCAAGGGGCCGCGCAAGGCCGGCGTCCAGCTCAAGAAATAAGCGAGAGTAGAAGATGGCAACCAGCAAGCAAGCCGCGGCCCAGGCCGCCGCCGCGTCGCGGATCCGCAAGAAAGCCAAGAAGAACGTGTCGGACGGCATCGCCCACGTGCATGCGTCGTTCAACAACACGATCATCACGATCACCGATCGCCAGGGCAACGCGCTGTCCTGGGCGTCGTCCGGTGGCGCCGGCTTCAAGGGTTCGCGCAAATCGACGCCGTTCGCCGCTCAGGTCGCGGCCGAGTCCGCCGGCCGCGCGGCCCAGGAATGCGGGATCAAGAACCTCGAAGTGCAGATCAAGGGCCCCGGCCCCGGTCGCGAGTCGTCGGTCCGCGCGCTGAACGCGCTGGGCATCAAGATCCTGTCGATCCAGGACGTCACGCCGATCCCGCACAACGGTTGCCGTCCGCCGAAAAAACGGCGGATCTGATCGACGAAGCTTCGATGCGCCGGCCCTGGCGGCGGGCGCAGCGCCGGACACCTCCCGTGTCGGCGCGCCGGTACCGACCGGCGAAGTCTCGAGCGCGTGGTGGCGACCGCGCGCCGGTTCTCAAGGGATATCGCCAATGCCGCTCGTGGGCCCGGCTGTCGAATGCGGGCCCGATCGGCATTCAAGACCACTGTTCGACGGCGCCCTGCCTGAGCGGGGCCAGCGCGACGGACTGACCGCACGAAGCACCCCGGGTTTTCGGCGGAAGACATTCAACTGAGGAAATTTACGTGGCACGTTATACCGGACCCAAAGCCAAGCTGTCCCGTCGTGAAGGGACCGACCTTTTCCTGAAGAGCGCCCGTCGCTCGCTCGACAGCAAGAGCAAGCTCGACAGCAAGCCCGGCCAGCATGGCCGCACGTCGGGCGCGCGCCTGTCGGACTTCGGCCAGCAGCTTCGCGAGAAGCAGAAGGTCAAGCGGATGTACGGCGTTCTCGAGCGCCAGTTCCGCCGCTACTTCGCCGAAGCCGAGCGCCGTCGCGGCAACACCGGCGAGAACCTGCTGAAGCTGCTCGAGTGCCGGCTCGACAACGTCGTCTACCGGATGGGATTCGGTTCGACGCGCGCCGAGGCCCGCCAGCTCGTCTCGCACAAGGCGATCACGATCAACGGCCAGACCGTCAACATTCCGTCGGCGATGGTGCGTCCCAACGACATCGTCGCGATCCGCGAGAAATCGAAGAAGCAGGCGCGCATCCAGGATTCGCTGAACCTGGCCGATCAGAACGGCTTCCCGGGCTGGGTGTCCGTCGACAAGACCAAGCAGGAAGGGGTGTTCAAGACGATTCCGGACCGTGCCGACCTGACGGCCGACATCAATGAAAGCCTGATCGTCGAGTTGTACTCGCGTTAATTCCCAAAGGATCATCCATGCAGACTGCGATGCTGAAGCCGCGTATTGTCGAGGTCGAGCAACTCGGCCCGTCACATGCGCGCGTGGTGATGGAGCCGTTCGAGCGGGGCTACGGCCATACGCTGGGCAACGCGCTGCGCCGCGTGCTGCTGTCGTCGATGGTCGGCTACGCGCCGACCGAGGTCCAGATCTCCGGTGTCGTCCACGAATACTCCACGATCGATGGTGTTCGCGAGGACGTCGTCGATCTGCTGCTGAACCTCAAAGGTGTGGTCTTCAAGCTGCATAACCGCGATGACGTGTTCCTGACGCTGCGCAAGGATGGCGCGGGGCCGGTGACGGCCGCCGACATCGACCTGCCGCACGACGTCGAGGTCGTCAATCCCGAGCACACGATCGCCACGCTGACGCAGGGCGGGCGGCTCGACATGCAGATCAAGATCGAGCGCGGGCGCGGCTACGTGCCGGGCACGCTGCGCGGCATCAACGAGACGAAGTCGATCGGCCGCATCGTGCTCGACGCGTCGTTCTCGCCGGTGCGCCGCGTCAGCTACCAGGTCGAGAGCGCGCGCGTCGAGCAGCGCACCGACCTGGACCGGCTGATCGTCGACGTCGAGACCAACGGGGTCGTCGCGCCCGAGGAAGCGGTTCGCCAGTCGGCGCGGATCCTCGTCGAGCAGCTGTCGGTCTTCGCGGCGCTCGAGGGCGGCAGCGAGCCGATGGCGATCGAGCAGGTCGCCGGACGCGGGCCGCAGATCGATCCGATCCTGCTGCGCCCGGTCGACGACCTGGAGCTGACCGTGCGTTCGGCCAACTGCCTGAAGGCCGAGAACATCTACTACATCGGTGACCTGATCCAACGCACCGAGAACGAACTGCTCAAGACCCCGAACCTGGGTCGCAAGTCGCTGAACGAGATCAAGGAAGTGCTTGCCTCGCGCGGTCTGACCCTGGGCATGAAACTTGAGAATTGGCCGCCTGCGGGTCTGGACCGGCCGTAAGGAAGTAGTGAGGACTGAATCATGCGTCACGGTCACGGACTGAGAAAACTTAATCGCACGAGCTCGCACCGCCTGGCGATGCTGCGCAACATGTCGAACTCGCTGCTCAAGCACGAGGTCATCAAGACCACGCTGCCGAAGGCCAAGGAGCTGCGCCGCGTCGTCGAGCCGCTGATCACGCTCGGCAAGAAGCCTTCGCTGGCCAACCGCCGCCTGGCTTTCGACCGGCTGCGCGACCGCGAGATGGTCGTCAAGCTGTTCGATGAGCTCGGACCGCGCTATGCGTCGCGCAACGGCGGCTACCTGCGCATCCTGAAGTTCGGCTTCCGCGTCGGCGACAATGCGCCGATGGCGCTGGTCGAGCTGATGGATCGGCCGGAGCCGGCCGACGGCGAAGCCGGCGCGCAGAGCTGAGCATCGTTTCGACGGCGGACCGTCGCCTCGTGCGGCGGCCGCCGGTGTGACGATCGACGGGTGCCCGTTGCCAGGCGGTCTGGTGGGGCGCCCGTTTTCGCTTGGACATCATGGTCGCCAAGCTGCGGGGGGCCGGTCTCCCGGCCTCGTAGAGCCTGTTCACATATGGATCGGCTTGGGCTCGATCTTCGTGTGAACGGCCCCTCGGGTGTGCGCTCGCCGCCTCGCCCGCATCGACGGACGAGGAAGGCATGTCGACGGTCAATGACGGCGCCGCGATCGCGTTGCGCGCCACCGCGATCAGCAAGCGCTTCGGCGATTTCCAGGCCGTCGACGGCCTGGATCTGGCGATCCGCCAGGGAGAATGCTTCGGCCTGCTCGGTCCGAACGGCGCCGGCAAGAGCACGACGCTGAAGCTGCTGCTGGGGCTGCTCACGCCCGATGCGGGGCGGATCGAGCTGCTCGGCCTGCCGGTGCCCGCGCAGGCGCGTCGCGCCCGCTCGCTGGTCGGCGTCGTTCCGCAGAACGATGCGCTCGACCCCGATTTCACGGTCGCCGAGAACCTGATCGTGTTCGGCCGTTATTTCGGCATGAGCCGCCGCGAAGGCGAAGCGAAGGTGCCCGAGCTGCTCGATTTCGCCGGCCTGGCGGCCAAGGCGGACGCGTCGATCCAGTCGCTGTCCGGCGGCATGCGTCGCCGGCTGACGATCGCGCGCGCGTTGATCAATGATCCGCGCCTGCTGTTCCTCGACGAGCCGACGACCGGACTCGATCCGCAGGCGCGGCACATGATCTGGGAGCGGCTCAAGCAATTGACGGCGCGCGGCAAGACGATCCTGCTGACGACGCATTTCATGGACGAGGCCGAGCGCCTGTGCGACCGGCTGGCGGTCATCGATCACGGCCGCAAGATCGCCGAGGATTCGCCGCAGGGACTGGTGCGCAGCCGGATCGAACCGTCGGTCGTCGAAGTCTACGGCGACGGGCTCGATGCGTTCTGCGCGCGGCTGCAGGGCATGCCCGCCGTGCAACGCATCGAACGGGTCGGCGAGACGGCGTTCGTGTACAACGAGGATCCGGCGCCTATCATGGCAGCGGCCGCCGAGGCGCCGGGGCTGCGCACGCTGCAGCGGGCGGCCAACCTCGAGGACGTGTTCCTGAAACTGACCGGTCGCGATCTGCGGGACTGAGAGAACCTGGGAACGCCTTTCCGATGACGCTGCGATTCGTTCCGATCTATCTGCGCAACCTGCTGGTATGGCGCAAGCTGGCCGTGGCCAGCGTGCTGGGCAACATCGCCGATCCGCTGATCATGCTGGTGGCGTTCGGCTACGGGCTCGGCCAGTTGATCCGCCAGGTCGAAGGCGTCGACTACATCGTGTTCCTGGCGGCCGGTTCGCTGTGCATGAGCACGATGATGGCCGCCAGCTTCGAGGCGCTGTATTCGGCGTTCTCGCGGATGCACGTGCAGCGGACCTGGGAGTCGCTGCTGAACGCGCCGCTGGAGCTGCGCGACGTCGTGCTGGCCGAATGGCTGTGGGCCGGCAGCAAGAGCTTGTTCTCGGCGGTGTCGATCCTGCTGGTCGTGCTGGTCCTGGGCATCTCGCGTTCGCCGTGGCTGCTGTGGGTGCTGCCGGTCACAGCGCTGCTCGGGTTGTGCTTCTCGGCGATCGGCCTGTGCTTCAATGCGATCGCGCGCGGCTACGACTTCTTCACTTATTACTTCACGCTGGTGCTCACGCCGATGACCTTCCTGTCCGGCGTCTATTACCCGCTGTCGGGGCTGCCCGACTGGCTGGCGTCGATCGCGCGTTTCCTGCCGCTGGCCGCGGCCGTCGATCTGGTCCGGCCGCTGGTGCTGGGGCGAGCGCCCGAGCACATCGCGGCGAACCTCGGCATCCTCGTCGCGACGACCGTCGTCGCTTATGCGCTGGCCGACTGGTTGACGCACCGGCGCTTCCGGCAGTAGCGTCGCGGCATTCGCGGCATATCCGCCATCCGGAGGGAGCCTTGACCGATCGCCTGCTGGACACCGACGATGCGCCGTGCCTGCTGATCACGCAGGTGCCCGACGAAGCGACGGCCGAGCGCATCGCCCAGGCGCTGGTCGGCGAGCGGCTGGCCGCATGCGTGACCCGGCTGGCGCCGGCCCGGTCCACGTATCGCTGGCAGGGGGCGATCGAGCAGGCCGACGAGATCCCGCTGTTGATCAAGACGCGTTCGGGCCGCCATGCGCGGATCGCGCAGCGGCTGCGCACCCTGCATCCTTATGACGTGCCCGAGCTGATCGCGCTGGCGATCGATGCGGGCCTGCCCGCTTACCTGCGCTGGCTGATCGACGAGACGAGCGACAGTGAGGCGGACGGCGGCCAGGGAGGCGACGGCGCTGCGGGTGACGGCTCTACAGGGGGCGCCGCTGCAGGCGGCGGCACAGGCGGCAGCACCGCAGGCGGCAGCACCACAGGTGGCACCCCAGGCGGCGGCACCGGTGCGCCGGGCTGACGCGCGGCCGCCGATCCGGTCAGCGCTGCTGCGCGAGCCAGTCGGCCGCCTGCAGCGCGTAGTAGGTGAGGATCCCGTCGGCGCCGGCGCGGCGCATCGCCAGCAGCGATTCGAGCGCGACCGTCCGGTCGTCCAGCCAGCCGTTGCCCGCGGCGGCCTTCAGCATCGCGTATTCGCCGCTGACCTGGTAGACGAAAGTCGGCACGCGGAACGTGTCCTTGACGCGGCGAACGATGTCCAGGTAAGGCATGCCCGGCTTGACCATCACCATGTCGGCGCCTTCCTGCAGGTCCAGCGCGACCTCGCGCAGCGCCTCGTCGGTGTTGGCCGGGTCCATCTGGTAGTTCTTCTTCGTGCCCTTGCCCAGGTTCGATGCCGAGCCGACGGCGTCGCGGAACGGCCCGTAGAAGCCCGACGCGTACTTGGCGGCGTACGACATGATCTTCGTGTGGATCAGCCCGGCGCCTTCGAACGCCGTGCGGATCGCGGCGATCCGGCCGTCCATCATGTCCGACGGCGCGACGATGTCGACGCCGGCCTGCGCCTGCAGCAGCGCCTGCGTGGTCAGCAGCGCGACCGATTCGTCGTTCAGCACGTAGCCGTCTTCGTCGATGACGCCGTCCTGGCCGTGGTCGGTGTACGGATCGAGCGCGACGTCGGTCAGCAGGCCCAGTTCGGGAAACCGCCGCTTGAGCTCGGCGACGACGCGCGGAATCAGCCCGTCGGGATTGGCCGCTTCCTTGCCGTCGATCGTCTTCAGCGACGGATCGATGACCGGAAACAGCGCCAGCACCGGGATGCGCGCCTGCAGGCAGCGTTCGGCGACCGCGTACAGGCGATCACCGGTGTGGCGCTCGACGCCCGGCATCGACGGCACCGGCTGCGTCCGGTCGCGGCCTTCCATCACGAAGACCGGATAGATCAGGTTGTCGGGCGTCAGCGTGTGCTCGCGCATCATCCGCCGCGAGAAATCGTCGCGCCGCATGCGGCGCATGCGCAGCGCCGGATAGGCGGCGGACGGAAACGAAAACGTGCTCATCGAGGCTCCTGGCCGTTGGGGTCGCGGCCGGCGTTCGGAGGCGGCGCCGGCCCGTCGACGTTGAGGGGGGGCGGGACGGGCGCCGCCGTCTCGGGCGGCGCGTCGCCGGGCTCGGCGCCCGCCTGCGCGTCCGCCGGCAGCCCGGTCGTCAGCCATTGCTGGATGTGCTCGCGCACCGCGTCGACGCCGATCTGGTCGGTCGCCGAAAAACCGATGACGGTGAAACTGCCGGCCTCGCGCGACTGGCCGATCTGCGCGGCGATTGCGCGGCAGGCCCGGACGCGCTCAGCGCGGTTGAGCTTGTCGCACTTGGACGCGACCGCCAGCAGCGGGACCTGCGGCGCGATCCAGTCGATCAGCGCGCGGTCGCGGTCGGTGATCTCGCGGCGGATGTCGACGATCAGCACGACGCCGCGCAAGGCTTTGCAGCTTTGCAGATAGCGCCCGCCGAGCTGGTCCCAGGTCTTCTTGACCTCCTGCGGCGCCGACGCGTAGCCATAGCCGGGCGTATCGACCAGGTAGCCGACTTCACGATCGGCAGGGCCGACGGCGAAGTAGTTCAGCGCCTGCGTGCGGCCCGGCGTACGGCTGGAGAACGCCAGGCGGCGACGCTGGCACAGCGCATTGATCGCCGACGATTTGCCGGCATTGGAGCGGCCGACGAAGGCGATTTCAGGCACGCCGTCGCGCGGCAATTGGCGCAATTGGGCGACTGTCGTATGGAAACGGGCGCTCGCGAGCAGATTCATGATGAACCCTTATTGTACAATTCCGCGTTTGCTTGATTGGCAAGCGCGGTGTCGCGCGGTGCCGGCGGGCGGTTCCGGCTCGCTTCCAGAGACACGCGAGACCGGCGGTATTGACGAAGAAGTGCCAACGAAAATGACACCGGCAATGGCTGCTACTGACAACGCGAAAACGAATTCCGTTCCGACCCGGCGTCCCGGCCCGTCGATCGTGCCGCCGACCGTCGTCGGGCGCGCGCTGCGCGTGACGGCGCTGGCCGCGGGTCTGCTGGTCGCCGCGGGCGCGCACGCGCAGGCGGCGGCGGGCAAGGCCGATCCGGCCAAGGCGCAAAAGGTCGTCGACGAGGTCTGCACCGCCTGCCACGGTGCGGACGGCAACAGTTCGGCTCCGGCCAATCCCAAGCTGGCTGCCCAGCACGTCGACTACCTGCGCAAGCAACTGCACGACTTCAAGGGTCAGGACGGCAAGCCCGCCGCCCGGCCCAGCCCGGTGATGGCCGGCATCGTCACCGTGTTGTCCGACGCCGATATCGCCAACGTAGCCGCCTACTATTCGGCTCAAAAGCTCAAGCCGTCGGCCGCCCGCAACAAGGACACCGTCGAGCTGGGCCAGCGGATCTATCGCGGCGGCATCGCCGCCAAGGGCGTCCCCGCGTGCTCGGGCTGCCACAGCCCGAACGGCGCCGGCATGCCGGCCCAGTATCCGCACCTGGCCGGCCAGTACGCCGACTACACGCAGGATCAACTGATCCAGTTCCGTGCCGGCAAGCGCCAGAACAGCCCGCAGATGGTCGAGATCGCCGCCCGGCTGTCCGATCTCGAGATCCAGGCGCTGGCCGACTACATCGCCGGCTTGCGCTGACGCGACCGCCCGCCGGCCTGACGCCGGCCATGGTTCCCGCCCTCGTCCCCGTCGCGGCACCGGGCTGATCGACCCCGGCGCTTCTCAGCAGTCAGTCCGAATCCGCCGTCCGTCCGCGGGGCGCTTCGGGCCGTAGCACGCCTGCCCATAATCGGAACATTCCGGTTGATGGGTTCGGCCAATGGGCTCGCGCACCACTCGCACGGCGTCGCCCGACGCCGGTTTCACGCTGATCGAAGTGATGATCACGGTGGCGATCATCGCCATCCTGGCGTCGATCGCCGTGCCCTCCTATCGCGACTACGTGATCCGCGGCGCGATCTCCGAGGCCGCGTCGATGCTGTCCGGCCTGCGCACGCGGATGGAACAGTACTACCTGGACAACCGCGTCTACGGCACCGGCAGCACCTGCGGACTGGTGATGCCGACGCTCGACGCGAACCGCGACCAGTTCTCGTACGAATGCGCGGTCGGCGATGCCGGCACTTCGTACGTGATCACGGCGACCGGCGTGACCGGCAAACCGTCCGAAGGCTTCGTCTACACGATCAACCAGGACGGCGAGCAGCGTACGACCGCCGTGACGGCGAGCTGGGCGGCGACCACGACGGTGCCGGCCAATCGCTGGATCGCGCGCAAGGGCGGATGATGCGCGCCGCCCGCTCGTCCCGATCGACGACGGCCGTCCGCTCCGGGTCCGCGATGCGTCCGGCGGCGCCGCGCGGCGCCGCCCGGGCCGAAGGCTGGACGCTGATCGAGATGGTCGTCGTCACGACCGTCCTCGGCCTGATGATGGCGGCGGGCCTGCCGATGATGGGAACGATGCTGGCCAACGGCCGGGTCCGCTCGGCGGTCGAATCGCTGCAGGACGGCCTGGGCATCGCGCAGGCCGAGGCGCTGCGCCGCTCGGCGCCCGCCGAACTGATCGTGCTCGACGGCGAGCCGGTCCGCGCCAACGTGACGGCCGGCGCGCAGGCCAGCGGCGGTAACTGGATGGTCCGCGTGCCGGCCGACGCGACGCGCGGATTGGCGTCGGCCGATTTCGTCCGCGGCAGCGCCGCCGCCGATCCGAGCAATGCTCCGACGATCGAGAACCGGGCCGGCGCCGTCGGCGTGGCCTTCGCGCCCAGCGGGCGCGTGTTGAGCAATGCCGGCGGCGCCTACGCACCGATCGCGGCGCCGGTCGTGTTTCGCGTGACGGCGCCGAACGCGGACCGGCCGATGTGCGTCTACGTCACGATCGGCGGGTCGTTCAAGACCTGCGATCCCAAGCTGTCCGGCGGCGACTTCCGGGCTTGTCAGCCGGCGTTGTCGGCGGCGGACTGCCCGGCAGCGGGTTGAGGGGCGCGCCATGAAGCGCATTCGTCCGTCGACGTCCGCCCGCGCGCAGCGCGGCGTCATGCTGCTCGAGGTGCTGATCGGGCTGCTGATCTTCATGATCGGCGCGCTGGGCCTGATCGGCTACGTCGGCCGCGCGGCCGCCGATTCGGTCGAAGCGCGCCTGCGCGCCGAGGCGGCGCTGCTGTCGCAGCAGTATTTCGCCCGGCTCGATTCCTTGATCTCGACCTCGGACCGGGGCGCGAACCTGGCGACCTACACGGCCGCGATCGGCAACGTGGCACCGGGCCTGTGCCAGGCCTGGATCGACGACACGCTGCACGCGCCGCGCACGGGCCTGCCCAACGCCACGGCCAGTTGCGAGATCGTGCCGACCGCCGAATCGGTCCACGTTCGCCTGACGATCACGTGGAAGGCGCGCGCCGGCGGTTCGAGCGATTCGCTGGCCACGCGCACGCACCAGTTCGTCACGCAGAGGCCGATCGTATGAACGGCGCGCGCGGGCGATCGTCGCGACGGCAATCGGGTTTCTCGCTGATCGAGCTGATGGTCGCGCTCGTCATCACGATGATGGCGTCGCTGCTGATGTTCCAGACGATGACGCTCGGCGAAGGCAGCAAGCGCACGGCCAGCGGCGGCAACGAATCGATGCGCGCGGGCACGATGGTGCTCGACGAGCTGTCGTTCCTCGTGCGTTCGGCCGGCGTCGGTCTGGCGCAGATCCCCGGCGCTTATGGTTGCGCGCTGACCGCTTATCGCGACGGCGGCCAGGTGCTGCCGTCGGGCGGTGCGCTGCCGGCCCCGTTCGACGCCGTGCCGACCTCGCCGTTCCGCGTCGCGCCGGTGATGGTCTTCGACGGCGGCGACGATCCGGACGTGCTGCTGGTCATGAGCGGCAGCTCGGCGTCGGCCAACATCCCGATCCCGCGCGCCGAGGCGATGGTCGGCGGCGAAGCGATCACCGTCACCAACACCGTGGGCCTGCGTCAGAACGACGTCGTGCTGATGACGCAGCTCAGGCGCAGCGGCACCGACCTCACGCCGGCCGACTGCTTCCTGACGCAGGTCAACGTCGCCGCCGCCGACCTGAACGCGGTGACCGGCTACATCGAGTCCAATCCGTTCCGCGTCGCCGGCAACACGTATTCGGCGCCGATCGGCGTGCTGCCGGTCGGCGCGCGCTACGCGCTGACGACGCTGGGGGCCATGCCGGTGGCCACGCTGATCGGCGTGCGGCGCGGCGCCGGCCGCTCCGACCTGGTCGCTTATGACCTGCTCGCGCAGACCGGGCCGACCGTGCTGGCCGAGAACATCGTCGACTTCCAGGTGCTGTACGGCGTCGATACGACCGTGCGGGCCGGCCGCTCGATCAACAACGACATCGACTACTTCGGCGACGGCATCGTCGACGACTGGGTCGCGCCGATCGGCGACTGGTCGGCCGCCAACCTGGCGGACCCGTTCGTCAACGGTTCGGCGTCGTGGAACGGGCCGGAGCGCCAGCGCCGGATCAAGTCGATGCGCCTGGCGATCGTCACCGTCGACAGCGAGGTGTCGCGCAAGGCGGTCGATCGCGTCGATCCGACGGTGCGCGTGTTCGACGGCGCGGTCGACCGCTCCAACACCTCGCTGCGCATCGAGCACGCGATGGCCGCCGGCGGCGCGTGGGATCCGCGGTCCCGTTACCAGGTCTTCGAGTCGATCGTGCCGGTGCGCAACCTGACCGGCGGACTGAGTCCGATCGACCCCAACCTGATCTTCGCCGCCTCGCCATGATCCATTCGACACGCAACGGACCGCGACGACAGCAGGGTCTCACGCTGGTCGTCGCGCTGATCACCATCGTCGCGATGTCGCTGGCGGCGCTCGCGATGTATCGCTCGGTCGACGTCGCGACGCTGCAGAGCGGCAACGTCGCCCGCCTGACCGACCAGGCCAACAAGGCCGACCTGTGCGTGCGTCGCGCGATCACGTGGATGACCGACGGCTCGATCGACCTGCAGTCCGGCGCGAGCAATGCGGCCCGCAATTACTACGGCGTGCAGTTCGCGCCGAACGAGATGGACGGCCGCTACAACCTGAACAGCCGCCTGCTCTCGAGCAGCGACAACGGCTGGATGGGCACGGCGCCGGACATCGACGCGGGCGAGGGCGTGCGCGTCAACTGCGTGATCGAGCGCGCCTGCACGCGCGCGGAGGTCGCCGAGGCTTCGCACTGCCAGATGGCCGGCGGCGCGCTCGGCGGGCAGGGCAAGGATGGCACGAAGGAGATCGGCATCGGCGCGCTGCCGGTGTTCCGGGTCTCGACGCGGATCGACAGCGACAAGGGCGTGTCGTTCTCGCAGGTGACGCTCGGGCCGCGGATCAACTGAGGAGGTCGCGATGGGCAACGGGACGCGGCGCCTGCGCGGCGCATTGAGCTGGTTGCTGTCGGTCGTGCTGGTCTGGTCGTCGTTGGCATCGCCGCTGCATGCGGCGATCACGTCGCTGGCCGATCAGCCGATCGGCGCGAGCGGGGTCACCAACGTGCCGGCCAACGTCCTGCTGACGCCGTCGGTCGAGTATCCGACCGCGATCAGCCAGGCGCATATCGGCAACTTCAATTTCGGCAACGTCTATCTCGGCTACTTCGACTCGTACAAGTGCTACGACTACGACAGCGCCAACGGGTATTTCGTGCCCAAGGGCTGGACGGCCGGCGTCACCGTCGTCGGCGGCGCCGTGCTGCGCGGCGGCGCGATGACCTGCGCCGGACGCTGGAGCGGCAACTACCTGAACTGGGCGACGATGCAGACGATCGACACGTTCAGGCTGGTGATGACCGGCGGCGATCGCGTCGTCGACACGACGACGAAGACGGTCGTGCAGAAAGCGTACGCGAGCAACCAGGGCAGCGTCAGCGGCAACTTCGAGATCAAGTCGCTGACCAGCGGCGTCGCGCTGGTCACCCCTTATGGCACCGGCAGCATCCACGTACGCATCTGGAATCTCGGCCGGCTGATGCGGATCGGCTTCACGACGGCGGCCAAGGTGCAGGACAACACGCTGGACGCCGGCGAGATCGAGATGAACGTCGCCGTCCAGGTCTGCGTGAAGGAGCCCGACAACGACGCCGGCATCGGCAAGCCGATGCTCGAGAGCAACTGCGTCGCCTACGGCAGCGACGCCGACGCCAACTACAAGCCCGAGGGGCTGATCCAGAAGAACGCGAAGACGATGCGCTTCGGCGTGTTCGCTTACCTGAACGATTCGAACCCGATGCGCGACGGCGGCGTGCTGCGGGCGCGGATGAAGTCGGTCGGCCCGCAGACGTACGTGCCCGGCAGCGTCGCGACGACCAATCCGAACGCCGAATGGGACGCCTCGACCGGCGTGCTGATCACGAATCCCGATCCCGACGACGCGGCCAGCACGTTGCCGGCTGCCGCCAACAGCGGGGTCATCAACTATCTGAACAAGTTCGGCGCGTCGGGTACTTACAAGGCCCTCGACAACGTCAGCGAGATGTACTACGGCGCGATCCGCTACCTGCGCCACCTCGGATCCGTGCCCGAATGGCACAACGGTCTGGATGCGACGATGGTCGACGGGTTTCCGGTGATCACGAACTGGGACGACCCGATCCAGTACAAGTGCCAGAAGAACTTCACCGTCGGCATCGGCGACGTCAACACGCACCGCGACCGCGACGTGCCCGGCGGCACCAACCGCACCGGCGAACCGGCGACGATGCCGCCGCTGGTCGCGGCCGATCCGATCGACATCAATACGGTGACCAATGCGCTGGGCGCGCTCGAAGGACTCGGCGCGACGCTGGGCGACACGCAGACCGGCGCGACGGCCGCGTCGTACTACATCGCCGGCGTCGCGTTCTGGGCGCATACCAACGACATGCGCGCGGACCTGCCGGGCAAGCAGACCGTCGACTTCTTCTGGGTCGACGTGATGGAAGGACGAACCTACAAGCACAAGAACCAGTACTGGCTGGCCGCCAAATACGGCGGGTTCAACGACAGTGACGGGTCCGGCACGCCGAACCTGCAGCCCGAATGGGCGGACAACGGCAGCACGTACAGCGGCTGGCCGCTGCCGGACAATTATTTCGCGGCGGCCAACCCCTCGGCGATGGCCAGCGGCCTGTCCCGGACCTTCGCGCAGATCCAGGCCAAGGTGTCGCGCGCGTCGGGCCTGAAGATGCCGTCACCGATCCTGCCGGCATCGGACCAGAGCACGTACAGCTTCAGCCCCCGCTACGATCCCAATACCTGGACCGGCGACGTCGTCGGCAACCAGACCTCGGTCAGCACCGACGGCGAACTGAACAACACCGAGAAGTTCTCGGCGAAGGCGAAGATCGAGGCGGCGTTCAGCGGCGGCAACCACGCGACGCGCAAGGTCGTGACCGGCTGGGGCGAGGGCAGCGGCTTCGCGACGTATCCGTTCACGGCCGCGGGCGTGCCCGCCGAGCTGCTGGCCGTGCTCGACAGCGACACCCAGCGCGCGCAGAGCCTGATCAACTACCTGCGCGGCGACCGCACGCACGAGGGCTCGTTGTGGCGCACGCGCCAGGCGTTGCTGGGCTCGGTCGTCAACAGCGACGTGGGCATCGTCGCTCCGTCCAACGAGCCTTATGACGACGGCGCCAACCCCGGTTATTCGATGTTCAAGAACGCCACCGCGTCGCGCGTGCCGACGGTGATCGTCGGCGCCAACGACGGCATGCTGCACGTGCTCGACGGCAACATCGACAGCAGCGACGGCGGCAAGGAACTGTGGGCGTACGTGCCGCGTGCGATGTACGCGAGCGATCCGGCCTTCGGCACGAACGGACTGGTCAGCTTCGCCAGCACGCCGTACATGCACCGCTATCTGGTCGACGGCAAGATCCGCGTCCAGGACGTGTATCTGCAGGACGTGTCGGGCCAGACCCGCACCAGCGTGGACGCCGGCTGGCATACGCTGGCCATCGCCGGCCTGGGCAAGGGCGGCCGCGCTTACGTCGCGCTGGACGTGACCGATGCGTCGTCGCAAGGAGCATTGTCGGTCGCGGCCTTGGGCGCCAAGGTCCTGTGGGAGTTCACCGATCCGGGCATGGGATACACGTACGGCAAGCCGCACGTATTCAAGACCAGAGCGTACGGCTGGGTCGTCGCGCTACCGTCCGGCTACAACAATGCCGACGGCAAGGGTTACGTGTTCCTCGTCAATCCGCTGACCGGGCAGAAGATGGCGACGCTGACGACAGGCAGCGGCACGGCCGGCAATCCGAGCGGTCTGGCGCACATCGGCGCGTACGTCCCGGATCTGGGCGACTACACGGCCGACATGCTGTACGCCGGCGATCTGCAGGGCAACGTCTGGCGCTGGGACCTGCGCGGCGACGCGAGCCTGGACGGCCAGGCCGCGCTGAAGATCGCCCGGCTGACGAACGGTGCCGGCGTCGCCGTGCCGGTCACCACCGAGCCCGAGATCCAGGCGTATCCGGGAACGCAGGAGCGCTACGTGTTCTTCGGCACCGGCCGCTACCTGGACGACAGCGACATCATCGCCAAACAGCCGCAGGCCTTGTTCGGGCTTCGCGACGGCGACCGCTACGCGCCGTGGGATGCTTCGACGCTGCCCGCGGGCCTGTCGTACCCGATCGGCCGCGACAAGCTGCAGTCGGTCGACGATCTGACCGACGGCATCGTCTACGATCCGAACAAGGCCGGATGGTTCTACAACCTGACCGGCGGTGTCGGGGGCGCCAACGAGCGCGTGATCGTCAACCCGGTCGCTTATGGCGGGCAGGTGGTGTTCGCGTCGCTGGTGCCGGGCAGCGATCCGTGCGCGCCGCAGGGCACGAGCAACCTGTACGCGCTGGACTTCAAGAGCGCTGCCTCGCAATTGACGGTGCCGAAGATCTCGCTCGAATCGGCGGTCGTCGATGTCTCGATCATCAACAGCCGGGGTACCGTCACCGCCGCGGTGTCGACCGCCGGCTCGGTGGGATCGCCGGGAGGCTCGGCCGACATCAAGTGCAGCGGCGATAGCTGCCTGGTCAACATGCGGGCGTTCACGCCGTCGATGATGACGCGGTTCAGTGTCCGGGAAGTGCGTCCCGGGCTCTGAAACATCGTCAACGAACCGGGCGCGGCCGGGCGCCGCCGGCCGGTCCGGCGCGCGCCAGGATGTCGATGCATGACTGCCGTCCCCGCGCGCGGATCGGGTCCGTGCGCGGCGCTCGTGTCAGGGTTTCATCGCGTCGTTCTTCTTGCCGTCGCGGGTCGTGTCAGCAGGTGTCGGCGCGGCAGGCGTCGATGCGGCAGGCGTCGATGCGGCGGGAGCCGGGGCCACCGCGTCCGGCGGCTTGGGCGGGCGCTTGGGCAGCATCAGCGGACCGGTCTGCCCGCATGCCGACAGGGTCAGCAGGCCGCCGAACGAAGCCGCCATTATCATGGAACGTCGTGACATCGGAATACGCATCGGAACACACTACCATGACTGAAACGGAATTCGTCGCCGCCTGCGAGCGGGTGCTCGACGAGCTCGAGGACGCGCTCGACGCGCTGACGATCGACGCCGATACCGAGCGGACCGAGCAGATCCTGACGATCGAACTGGACGATGGCAGCAAGATCATCGTCAACGGCAATACGCCGCTACGCGAGATCTGGGTGGCGGCCCGTTCGGGGGGCTTCCATTTCCGCCACGAAGACGGCCGATGGCTCGATACGCGCAGCGGCCGGTCGCTGTACGCGTGCCTGTCGGATTGCCTGAGCCGGCAGGCGGGCCAGGCCGTCGAGCTGACCGAGCGCCGCTGAACGAGGCCGGCTAGAAGACCTGGTCGCGAACCTGGTCGGCGTTCTCGCCGTTGCCGACGCCGCCTTCGGAGATGCCGATCGCCGACACGCCCTGGCCGGGCTGGGCCTCGGCGTAGTACCACTCGCCGTTGATCTGGACGACGCCCGGCGGCACCGTGGGCGCGGCGTCCGGCACGCCCTTGAGCGCCTCCCGCATGAACGAGATCCAGATCGGCAGCGCCAGTCCGCCGCCGGTCTCGCGGTCGCCGAGCTTCGCGGGCTTGTCGAAGCCCATCCATACGGCCGCGGCCAGGCTGGGCTGATAGCCGACGAACCAGGCGTCGTATGAATCGTTGGTCGTGCCGGTCTTGCCGGCCAGATCGTTGCGCTTCAGGCTCATCGCCTTGGTCGCCGTCCCGCGCCGCACGACGTCGCGCAGCATGCTGTCCATGATGAACGCGTTGCGGGCGTCGATCGCGCGGTGCGATTCGTCGCCGGCCTCGACCGGATGGGCTTCGGCGAGCACGCGGCCCTCGGCATCGGTGATCCGGCGGATCAGGTACGGATCGATGCGGTAGCCGCCGTTGGCGAACACCGAGATCGCGCCGGCCATCTGCCACGGCGTCACCGAGCCGGCGCCCAGCGCCATCGTCAGATAGGCCGGATGCCGTTCGGCATCGAAGCCGAAGCGCGTCACGTAATCCTGCGCGTACTGCGTGCCGATCGTCTGCAGGATCCGGATCGACACCAGGTTCTTGGACTTCTGCAGCGCCTGGCGCATCGTCATCGGGCCTTCGAACTTGGCGTCGTAGTTCTTCGGATCCCAGATCTGGCCGCCGGTCATCGCCGCCGGCAGGTTCAGCGGCGCGTCGTTGATCAGCGTGCTGGTCATCAGGCCCTTGTCGAGCGACGCCGAATAGATGAACGGCTTGAAGCTCGAACCGGGCTGGCGCCAGGCCTGCGTGGCGCGATTGAACTTGTTGCGGTCGAAGTGGAAGCCGCCGACCAGCGCGCGCACCGAGCCGTCGCGGGTGTTCGTCGCGACCAGCGCCGATTCGACCGCCGGCAACTGCGTCAGCTCCCATTGGCCGGGTTTGGTCTCGACGACCCGCACGACGGCGCCCGGACGGATCCGGCGGGCGGCCGGCACCTTGTCGGTCAGCGAGATCGCGGCGAACTTCAGGCCGTCCGGCCCGACCTCGATCTCGCTGTCGTGCGCGCGGCCGACGCGAACCTTGCGCGGATCGGCGGTCAGCACGACGGCGGTCTTGAACTCGTCGACGTCGGGCGCGTCGGCCAGCGCGTTCTCGATCGCGGCATCCCGCCGGGTCTTGTCGGCGGGCAGGTCGATGTAGGCTTCGGGGCCGCGATAGCCGTGTTTGCGGTCATAGTCGATGACGCCCTGCTTGACCGCCAGGTTGGCGGCCCGCTGGTCGTCCGACATCACCGTCGTGTAGACGTTGAGCCCCGCCGTGTAGGTCTCGTCGCGGTAGGCGTCGAACGCGAGCTGGCGGGCCAGTTCGGCCACGTACGGCGCCTTCAGCCCGAACTCGGTATTGGTCGTGTCGCCGAACGTCAGCTTCTGCTCGAGCGCCTGCTGGTACTGGGCGTCGGACAGGAAGTTGAACTCGCGCATCCGCCGCAGGATGTAGCGCTGCCGTTCGGTCGCGCGCTTCGGATTCTCGATCGGGTTGAAGCGCGACGGCGCTTTCGGCAGTCCCGCCAGCATCGCCGCTTCGGCCGGCGTCACCTGCGACAGCGGCTTGCCGAAGTACACCTGCGAGGCCGACGCGAAGCCCCACGCGCGCTTGCCCAGGAAGATCTGGTTGATGTAGATCTCGAGGATCTGGTCCTTCGAGAAGTTCTGCTCGATCTTGAACGCGACCAGGATCTCGTAGATCTTGCGGATGTAGGTGCGCTCGCTGGACAGGAAGAAATTGCGGGCGAGCTGCATCGTGATCGTGCTGGCGCCCTGCTGGATGCCGCCGGCGCTGAAGTTCGACAGCGCGGCGCGGGCGATGCCCTTCATGTCGACGCCCGAATGCTCGAAGAAGCCGGCGTCCTCGGCGGCCAGGATCGCGTTCTTCATCACCGCCGGCACGTCCTCGATCCGCACGACGCTGCGGCGCTCCTCGCCGAATTCGCCGATCAGCACGCCGTCGGCGGTGAACACGCGCAGCGGGATCTTCGGCCGGTACTCGGCCAGCGCGTCGAGCGGCGGCAGGCGGTCGTTGGCCAGCAGCACCGCCAGCGCCACGGCCAGCGCGCCGGTCAGCGCCAGCGCGGCCGGAATCGCCAGCAGCGTCAACGTCAGCTTCAGCCAGTGGCGGTCTTTCTTGGACTTGCGCGACGGACGCTTGGACGGGGAGGAAGGCGGCATCGGGACGGGGGCCTCGGCTGACCGCGCTCGCGCAGCGGCCTGCGCGGTCTGGAGCGGGAATCGCCTACGCGGACGGGCGACGCCGGCGCAAGCCGGGGTGGATTGCGACGGCCCGATTATAAGGCGCGGTGTTGCGGCGAGGCCCCGCCCGCAGCCGTCGGCCAAGTGAATTCGACCGCTTGACACCGCTTCGCCACATGCCGGCCCGAGAGGCGGCATAAATGCTCAGGACGTAGTCGGTGATCGCACGTGCGGGGCTCCCGACCGGATGTCGCGAAGCCGCCGCCGTCGGACCATCCGTCGCGGGCCTCAGCCGGAAGGCGGGACGCCGACGATGGATGGCACCTGAGTCATGAGTCGTTGCTGTCAAAAAACTTTACAGTTGATCGGGATTTATCCGGCATCGGGAAGATCGTCGGAAACGTCTAGCAAGCTGCTGATTCAAAAGAAATTTTCTTAGATGACGGGGTCAATGTGGCGCTGAGTCTTGGTCTACCGGGTTTTCTGACGCGCTCCCAGAAGACGATGCTGGGCGTCGACCTGAGCGCGTCGAGCGTCAAGGTGGTCGAGCTGTCGGGCGGTGGCCGGGCCCCGCTGCGTCTGGAGCGTTACGCGATCGAACCGATCGAGCGCGGCGCCATCGCCGACGGCAACATCGAGAAGTCCGAGATCGTCGCCGGCGCGCTGAACCGCGCGATGCGCAAGCTGGGCACGCGTACGCGCGACGTCGCGCTGGCGCTGCCGGCGGCGGCCGTCATCACCAAGCGGATCACGCTGCCCGCCGGGCTGACCGAGGACGACTACGAACTGCAGGTCGAAAGCGAGGCCAGCCAGTACATCCCGTTCGCGATCGACGAGGTCAACCTGGACTTCCAGGTGCTGGGCCCGGCGCAGGGCGCGCCCGACGAGGAGGTCGAGGTGCTGCTGGCCGCCTCGCGCAAGGAAAAGGTCGAGGACCGCGTGGCGATCGCCGAGATGGCCGGCCTGAAGCCGCTGATCGTCGACGCCGAGCCGTACGCGGTGCGCTGCTCGCTCGATCACGTGACGACGTTCCTGCCCAACGAGGGTCAGGGCCAGGTGATCGCGATCTTCGACATCGGCCAGAACCTGACGCGCCTGACGATCGTGATGAACGGCCAGACGATCTTCGAGCGCGACCAGACGCTGTCCGGCTCGCAGCTCACCCAGGACATCGTGCGCCTGTACGGCCTGATGCCCGACGAGGCCGAGGCCAAGAAGCTGTCCGGCGACCTGCCGGACAACTACCAGACCGACGTGCTCGAGCCGTTCGTCGAACAGGGCGCCGTCGACATCAGCCGCGGCCTGCAGTTCTTTTTCACGTCCACGCCCTACACGCGCGTCGATCGCATCTATCTGGCCGGCGGCTGCAGCGTCGTCGTCGGTCTGGCCGAGGCCGTCGCCGAGCGCACGCAGGTGCCGACCGAGATCTTCTCGCCGTTCGTCGGCATGGAGTGCTCGGGCGCGGTGCGCGAGCACCGCCTGCGCAGCGACGCGCCGGCGCTGCTGGTGGCCTGCGGACTGGCGATGAGGAGTTTCGAGGAATGAAGGTCCGCATCAATCTTCTGCCGCATCGCGAGATGCGGCGCGAGCGGCGCAAGAAGGACTTCGTCGGCCTGATCGCGCTGACCGTCATCGCGACGGCCGGCGTCGCCTTCCTCGTGGCGATGACGATCGACCAGCAGATCAGCACGCAGCAGGAACGCAACCAGTTCATCCAGGGCGAGAACGCCAAGCTCGACGTGCAGATCAAGGAGATCGCCACGCTGCGCGCCGAGATCGACTCGCTGAAAGCGCGCCAGGGCGCGGTCGAGAGCCTGCAGAGCGACCGCACGACGCCGGTCCATCTGCTCGACGAACTGGTCAAGCAGGTGCCCGACGGCATCTTCCTGACGCAGATCAAGCAGGTCGAGCGCCGCGTCACGCTGGTGGGCATGGCGCAGTCGAACGAGCGCGTGTCCGAGCTGCTGCGCAACCTGGCCAACGAGACCGTATGGATCGAGCGCCCCGAGCTGATCGAGATCAAGTCCCGTCCGCTCAATCCGCAGCAGGCCTCGCGGGACAAGGAAGGCCGGATCGTCTACGAGTTCTCGATGGTCGCGTCGATCAAGGCGCCCGAAGCGCCGAAGAACGGCGCCAGGACCACGACCGCGGCGGCGGGCGGAACGGCGACGCTCGCGCGCGCCGCGACCGCCGCGCGCTGATCATCGCTTAGCGACACGGAACGCGCCATGGGTATCAAGAAGCCTTCGTTCGACATCGATCTGGCCGCGATCAGGAGCCAGTTCCAGGGGCTCAACGGACGCCATCCGGGGCTGTGGCCGACCCTGCCCCGGATCACGCTGCTCGTCGGCCTGGTCATCGGCCTGCTGGTGCTCGCTTATTTCGCTTACTGGCAGGGACAGATCGAGGACCTCGAGCGCAGGCAGGCCGAGGAAGTGACGCTGAAGGCCGCTTTCGTCGACAAGATGAAGCAGGCGGTCAACCTGGAGATCCTGCGCAAGCAGAAGGAGGTCGTCTCCACCTACGTCAGCATGCTCGAGAAGCAGTTGCCGAGCAAGGCCGAGATGGACGCGCTGCTGTCGGACATCAACCAGGCCGGCGTCGGCAGGGGGCTGCAGTTCGACCTGTTCAAGCCCGGCGCCGTCGTCGCGCGCGACTACTACGCCGAGCTGCCGATCAACGTGCAGTTGAACGGCACTTATCACGACCTGGGCGCCTTCACCAGCGACATCTCCAACCTGCCGCGGATCGTCACGCTGAACAACCTGAACATCCAGCTCCAGGAGAAGACCGGCAAGCTGAAGATGGACGCGATCGCCAAGACGTTCCGCTACCTGGATCCCGAAGAGATCGCTGCCCAGAAGGCCGCCAAGGTCGCCAAGCCGGGTGCCAAGCCCGCCGCCAAGTCGGGAGCCTGATCGATGCCCTTAGTCCTCGCCACCATGAAGACGCCGATTCGCGCCGCGGCCGGGCTGGCCGTCGCCTGTACCGTGCTGCTCGGCGGCTGCGGTTCCGACCAGGAAGAGCTGCGCGGCTGGATGGAGAACGTGCGCGCCACCACGCAGCCGATCCGCGACACGATCGCCGAGCCGACCCGTTTCGAGCCGTTTCGCTACGACAACCTGGCGTTGGTCGATCCGTTCTCGTCGACGAAGATGCAGGCCGCTTATGACCGGCTGGTGCAGCGTGCCAAGGGCGGTCTGTCGCCGGACTTGAACCGCCGCCGCGAGCCGCTCGAATCCTATCCGCTCGAACAGATCCACATGGTCGGGCACCTGTCCAGCGGCAGCCAGAACTATGCGCTGCTGCAGGCCGACAGCCTCATCTACCAAGCCAAGATCGGCAGCTATGCCGGACAGAACTACGGCCTGATCACCCGCGTTTCCGAGAACGAGGTCAAGTTGAAAGAGCTCGTGCAGGACGCCGCCGGCGAATGGGTCGAGCGCGAGACTGCCTTGCAGCTTCAGGAAGGGCCGAAAAAATGACCACGCATCTCCGTGCGAATGAGCGAACTGTGAGGACACTCGTGATCGATGCGCAAGACCGTGCGGCCGCGCGCCGCTTTGCGATGATGGGGGCGACGCTGGCCGTCGCCGCCGCGCTGTGCGCCTGGCATGGGGACGGCCGCGCCGAGGCGACCGACGGCGTGTCGGCGGGAGACGCGTCGGTTCCGGCGGCCGACGCGCGGGCCGGCGAGCCTCAGGCCGCCGCCGTGCAGGCGGCGGTCGCGGCCGCCCGCCGAACCAGCGAATTGCAGCGCAACGCGATCGATTCGATCAGCGCGTCGCAGCAGAGCGGCTCGACCTACCTTCGCATCGCGATGCGCGAGCCGCTGTCGGCGCCGCCGTCCGGCTTCACGATCGCCAATCCGCCTCGCATCGCGCTGGATTTTCCGGGCGCAGTCAACCAGTCTGGCAAGAATAGCTTCGAGATGGTCCAGGGCGATGTGCGAAATGTCTCGATCGCCCAAGGCGGCAATCGTTCGCGCGTCGTGATGAACCTGAAGCGGCCGATGTCGTACACGACCGAGATCGAGGGCGGCAACGTGCTGCTGGTCAAGCTCGATCCGATCGTCGCGCCGGCGACGCCGGTGGCGACCTCGTCGCCGGCCGCCGCGCTGGTCGCCGCCCGCGCGCCCCAGTACGTCGGCGCGCACGCGTTGCGCGATCTGGATTTCCGCCGCGGCAAACAGGGCGAAGGCCGCGTCGTCGTCGAGCTGTCCGACGGCCAGATCGGCGTCGACGTGCGCCAGCAGGGCAAGCAGATCGTCGTCGACTTCCAGCAGGCGACGCTGCCCGAGAACCTGCGCCGCCAGCTCGACGTCACCGACTTCGGCACGCCGGTCAAGTCCGTCCGCGCGTTCCAGCAGGGCGATCACGCGCGCCTGGTCATCGAGCCGCAGGGCCTGTGGGAGCACAACGCCTATCAGAGCGACAACCAGTTCGTCGTCGAGGTCAAGGCGATCCAGGAGGATCCGAACAAGCTGATCCAGGGGACCCGCCAGGGTTACCGCGGCGATCGGCTGTCGCTGAACTTCCAGAACGTCGACGTTCGCGCGCTGCTGCAGGTGATCGCCGACTTCACGAATCTGAACATCGTCACCAGCGATTCGGTCGCCGGCAGCCTGACGCTGCGGCTCAAGGACGTGCCCTGGGACCAGGCGCTCGACATCATCCTGCAGTCCAAGAGCCTGGACATGCGCAAGAACGGCAACGTCATCCTGGTCGCGCCGCGCGAGGAACTGGCGACCAAGGAGAAGCTCGATCTCGAGTCGCGCCAGCAGATCGCCGAGATCGAGCCGGTGCACAGCGAAGCCTTCCAGCTCAACTACCAGAAGGCCGAAGCGGTGGCCAAGCTGCTCGGCGATTCCAAACAGGGCATCCTGTCCAAGCGCGGCAGCGCGGTGTTCGATGCGCGCACCAACAAGCTGTTCGTGCAGGAGACGGCGTCCAAGCTCGACGAGATCCGCCGGCTGGTCACGCAGATCGACGTCGCCGTGCGCCAGGTGCTGATCGAAGCCCGCATCGTCGAGGCGTCGGATCAGTGGTCGCGCAACCTCGGCGCCAAGCTCGGCTTCAACGACCTGCGCTCGACCATCTATCGCACCGTGTCGACGACCGATCCGGTGACCGGCGCGGTCAGCACCGTCAACGTGCCCGTCTACGGCGCCGGATCGAACATCGCCGGCGGCACTTATGGAACGATCTCGGGCAACATCTCGGGCGTGCGCGACCTGTCGTCGCAGAACGGCTCGTCGCTGAGCGGCACCAACGCCCAGGGCCTCGGGCAGGTGACGGCGGCGAACAACACCAACTTCGTCAACCTGCCGGCCGCCAACATCAGCGGCAACACACCGGCCTCGTTCGCGATCAGCCTGTTCGGCTCGAGCCTGACGCGCTTCCTGAACCTGGAGATCTCGGCGCTCGAGGCCGACCAGCGCGGCAAGGTCATCTCCAGCCCGCGCGTGATGACCGCCGACCAGGCCAAGGCCAGCATCGAGCAGGGCACCGAGCTGCCGTACCAGTCGGCCACCTCCAGCGGCGCGACCGCCGTGATGTTCCGCAAGGCCAATCTGCGGCTCGAGGTCGTCCCGCAGATCACGCCCGAGGGCAACATCATCCTCGACGTACAGGTCAACCGCGACGCGGTCGGCCAGCTCACGCCGTCGGGCTACGCGATCA
Organism: Burkholderiaceae bacterium; assembly: GCA_047601745.1. Lineage (GTDB taxonomy): Bacteria > Pseudomonadota > Gammaproteobacteria > Burkholderiales > Burkholderiaceae_E > JAKPAM01. The sequence continues at coordinate 2,009,261 of JASGIS010000001.1, forward strand.
ACACGCGCCAGGTCAAGACGCAGGTGCTGGTCGAGAACGGCGGCACGGTGGTCATCGGCGGCATCTACGAGCAGACCGAGAACACCGCCGTCAACAAGGTGCCGCTGTTCGGCGACATCCCGATCCTCGGCTACCTGTTCAAGAACCAGGCCCGCACCAACAACCGCACCGAACTGCTGGTGTTCCTGACACCGAAGGTGGTGGCGGACACGCTGGTGTCGCGTTGAATCGCCTGACGGATCGACGCTTAGTAAAAGACATATGAATAGGATGAAGACGATGAAAGAGGTCTTTACCCGCTGGTATCGCCGAATGGGAGCGACGCTCGGCCTGGTCGCGACGATCGGCTGGATGACCGGTTGCGGCGGCGGCGGCGCGGGAGGGCAGGGGGGCGCGGATTCGATTCAGAACTCCAGTGGTGCCAGTTCGATCCAGGTGGGAGCCAGCAGCCCGACGATCGGTTCTTCTGCCGCGAAGACGGTCGACATCGTCGCCACCGTGAAGAACGCATCGAACGTCGCACTCAAGGGGCAGCCGGTCACGTTCTCGACGACGGATGCGGGCGTCACGCTCGGCGTCGAATCGTCGACGACTGACAACGGCGGTGTCGTGACGGCCAAGTTGACTTTGAACGATCCGACGATGCGACCGGTGATCGTCAAGGCGACATCCGGCACGGTGGAGGGTTCCGTAGAGATCAAGGTCGTCGGCACGGTGTTGACGATCAGCGGTGCGCCGACGGTCGGGTTCGGTTCGTCGACGTCGTATGTCGTCGCCGCGACCAATTCCGATGGCACGCCGATGGCTGGCGCCCAGGTTTCTCTGACGTCGGCCAAGGGCAACAGCATCAGCCCCGCCACCGCGACGACGAGCGCGAGCGGCCAGGCCGCGTTCAACGTCACCGGCAGCGCTGATGGCCTGGATACGCTGACGGCCACGGCATTGGGCGCGAGCGCTTCGACAGCGGTGACGGTGTCCGGCAACCAGATCCGCTTCGACACGCCGGTCGCGTTGTCCGAAGCGCTCGTCAATACCACGCACCCGGTCCGCGTGACTTATCTGGTCAATGGTGCGCCGCAGGTCGGCGCCAACATCGAACTATCGACGACTCGTGGGGTGCTCGGCGGTACGCTGTTGACGACCGATGCGACCGGGTCGGTCGAGACGACGATCGCTTCGGCGACAGCCGGAATCGCGACGATCACCGCGACCGCTAGCGGAGACAAGACGCTCGGGTCGTTGCAATTCGAGTTCGTGTCCCGTACTCCGGCCGCGCTCGCGTTGCAAGCCAGTCCGACGACCGTTGCCGTCAACGCAGGGGAGTCATCGAATTCGTCGACGCTGCTGGCGCGTGTCCGAGATGCCAGCGGCAACCCCGTCAAGGGGGTACGTGTCGATTTCTCGGCGATCGCCGATCCGAGCAACGGTTATATCAGCCCAGCCTTCGCGACGACGAACAGTTCGGGTGTCGCGTCGACCGCGTTCGTCGCCGGTCCCAATTCGAGCGGCTCGAATCAGGTCAAGGTGCAGGCGACCGTAGCGTCTACGGCGATTTCGAGTACCGCCGCCTTGACCGTCGCCAGCCAGGCATTGTCCGTGCGCGTGCATACGGGCAACAAACTGTACGAGCCGAATGGCGAGACCTACGTCATGCCGTACACGGCGGCGGTCACCGATTCGGCCGGCAACCCGGTATCCGGAGCGACGATCACCGTGTCGTACACGCCGATGTACTTCTACAAGGGGTACTACACCGCCGGGACGGATGGCTGGGTTTCGACCGTCGTCCAGCAGTGCGTGTCTGAAGACGCGAACGGTGATGGAACGCTGAACGTCGAGGCGGGCGAGGACGTCAACCACAACGGACAACTGGACCCGGGTACCGTCGCGACCGTCTTCGTTGCGGGTAGCGACTTCGTCACGCCCATGGCGGACGCCCGAACCGATGCGAGCGGCTTCGCCCAGATCGGCATCAAGTATTCCCGCGGCTACGCGAATTGGTACGGCCTCAATCTGATGGTGACGATCACCGCGCCGTCTGGAACCGAGACCGTGACCAACACCTTGATTCCGGTGTTGCCGGCCTTGGCGAGCGACATCGGCGACAAGACCAAGTACCCGCCGGGAGGTGTCAAGTCGATTTTCGGCGTCGCGCCTGGTTGCGACAATACGAACTGATCGGCCCCGCACCGTCGAGACCCGCCGCCTGCCGGCGGGTTTCTTTTGGGTGCGCCCGGTACGGGCGCCCTTCAGAGGGGGCAAGTCCCGTCATCAGCTTCGGCAGCCGCAATTCAGTGCCTCGTGCAGAAGGGTGAGCTGCACGCCCTCGTGTTTCAGCGCGAACAGCAGGTGTTCGAGCAACGAGGCGCCGTCGGCCGGCGCCACCGGCCTGGGGACGGCCTGCAGGCCCGGCATCCGCTCGATGCGGGTCACCGCCCGGACTTCGGCCGGTAGGGTCAACGGAGGCATCCGTAGCCGGGCCTGCTCCGAAATCCGCGACAGCAAAAAGGCGTATCCGATCACCAGCGGCAAGGGTTTTGTGTACTGAGCACCGGATTTTCTGTATTTCGTCCGGTTTCGCCCAGATTTTTCGTACGCATCGCTCGTCTGTTTCCCTCGGTTCGGAAGCCGATGGTGGTACGGGTACCATGGCGATCATCCCGATCCGCCGTCGGCCGCGCCGTCCTTCCATGTCCAGCAACATCGCTTCCAATCGACCCATTATCCTCGTCGGCATGATGGGCTGCGGCAAGACCACGGTCGGCCGCCGGCTCGCGGCGCGGCTGGGCCGCGAGTTCGTCGACGCGGACAAGGAGATCGAGGCGCGCTGCGGCGTCGCGGTGGCGACGATCTTCGAACTCGAGGGCGAGACCGGCTTCCGGCTGCGCGAGGCGCAGTTGATCGACGAACTGACGCTGCGCCGTGATCTGGTCATCGCCACCGGCGGCGGCGCCGTGCTGCGCGAGGAAAACCGCCGGCGGCTGCATGATCGCGGCTTCGTCATCCACCTGCGCGCCAGCCTGCCCGAACTGTGGCACCGCTTGCGCCACGACAAGTCGCGGCCGCTGCTGCGCACCGCCAATCCGCGCCAGAAGATCGCCGAGCTGATCCAGGCGCGCGAACCGCTGTACGAAGCCGTCTCGCACGCGTCGGTGATGACCGGGCGGCAATCGGCCGAGCGGGTCGTCGCCGATATAATCGCCATGCTGCCGGCCGATCTGGCGGCCACGCCCGTCCGCTCTTCGACCGACCCATGCCCGCATCCCGGCCCGACCCCCAGCCCGTCTCCCGGTCCGTCTCCCGGTCCGTCTCCGGCCACGACGTCTCCGCACGAGCCGATCGCGCCGACGCCGCCGGCGGACTGACGCTGACGGTCTCGCTGGCCGAGCGCAGCTATCCGATCCAGATCGGCACCGGCCTGCTGGCCGACAATCCGGCGCTGCTCGCGCTGGCGCAAGGTCGTCAGGTCGCGGTGATCACCAACGAGACCGTCGCGCCGCTGTACGCGGCCGAGCTGGCGCGTTCGCTGGCCCGCGCCGCCGCGGTCGTCGAGACGATCACGCTGCCGGACGGCGAAGCCCACAAGAACTGGGCCACGCTGAACCGGATCTTCGACGTACTGCTCGACAAGCGCTTCGACCGCAAGTGCCTGCTGGTCGCGCTCGGCGGCGGCGTCATCGGCGACATGGCCGGGTTCGCGGCGGCCGTCTACCAGCGCGGCGTCGATTTCGTCCAGGTGCCGACGACGCTGCTCGCGCAAGTCGATTCGTCGGTCGGCGGCAAGACGGCGATCAACCATCCGGCCGGCAAGAACATGATCGGCGCGTTCCATCAGCCGCGGCTGGTGATCGCCGACGTCGCCACGCTGGCCACGCTGCCGCCGCGCGAGCTGTCGGCCGGCCTGGCCGAGGTCGTCAAGCACGGTTTCATCGCCGACGTCGGTTACCTGGACCAGGTCGAAGCCGATCTGCCCGCATTGTTCGCGCAGGACCCGGCAGCGCTCGCGCGCGCGGTCGCCGGTTCGTGCCGGATCAAGGCCGACGTCGTCGCCCAGGACGAGCGCGAGGGGGGGCTGCGGGCGATCCTGAACTTCGGCCACACGTTCGGCCATGCGATCGAGGCCGGCCTCGGCTACGGACAGTGGCTGCACGGCGAAGCCGTCGGCTGCGGCATGGTCATGGCCGCCGACCTGTCGCGGCGCCTCGGCTGGCTGCCCGACGACGAGGCGGGCCGCGTGCGCGCCGTCGTCGAGGCCGCGCGCCTGCCGGTCACGGGGCCGGCCTGGACGCCCGAGCGCTACCTGTCGCTGATGGAGGTCGACAAGAAAGCCGAACAGGGCACGCCCAAGTTCGTGCTGCTCGAACGCCTGGGCCATCCGCGCGTGTCGCGGGTCGACACGGCGCCGCTGTTCGACACCTTGCGCGCGACGACGGGGCAGACCGAAGCCCGTTCCGGCGACGCGGCGTGCCGCTGATGCCCGGCGGCGTGCCGCTGGCGCCGTACGCGGTGCGGCCGGGTCGTGGCCGCGGCCGGTTGATCGACGAACCGCCGGCGCCGACGCGCAACGAATACCAGCGCGATCGCGACCGGGTCGTGCACAGCAACGCGTTCCGGCGCCTCGAATACAAGACCCAGGTCTTCCTGAACCACGAAGGCGACCTGTTCCGCACCCGGCTGACCCATTCGATCGAAGTCGCGCAGATCGCGCGGTCGATCGCCCGCGCGTTGCGGCTCAACGAAGACCTGACCGAGGCGATCGCCCTGGCGCACGACCTGGGCCATACGCCGTTCGGGCACTCGGGACAGGACGCACTAAATGAGTGCATGAAGCACCATGGTGGGTTCGAGCACAACCTGCAGTCGCTGCGGGTGGTCGATGAACTGGAGCAGCGCTACGCGGCCTTCGACGGATTGAATCTGTGTTTCGAGACCCGCGAAGGCATCCTCAAGCACTGCTCGCGCGTCAACGCCGCGGCGCTCGGCGAGGTCGGCGAACGCTTCCTCGCCGATCGCCGTCCGAGCCTCGAGGCCCAGGTCGCCAACCTGGCCGACGAGATCGCCTACAACAACCACGACATCGACGACGGACTGCGATCGGGGCTCATCACGCTCGCGCAGCTCGCCGACGTCGAACTGTTCGATGTCCGTGCCCGGCAGGTGCGGGCCGAGTACCCGCACCTGCCCGATCGCCGGATCGTTTCCGAGACCATCCGGCGCTTGATCAACGACCTGGTACTCGACCTGCTGGCCCACAGCGCGCGCCAGATCGGCGCGCAGGCGCTGCCGGACGTCGAGGCGGTGCGCCGCGCGCCGGCGTTGATCGGGTTTTCCGATCCGGTACGCCAGCAGGCCACCGCGCTCAAGCGCTTCCTGTTCTCGCACCTGTACCGGCACCCGCAGGTCCTGGCCCGCATGGACCAGGCCAAGCGCGTCGTCCACGATCTGTTCGGCGCGCTCAGCGGCGATCCCGGCCTGCTGCCGGTCGACCATCGGATACGCCATCAGCGCATCGGCGTGCGCGCGGTCGCCGATTACCTGGCCGGCATGACCGACCGCTACGCGCTGCAGGCCCATCGCCGGCTGACCGGCGAATCGCTGCACTGGTAGACGCGCGCCGCGGCCGCCGGCCGCGCTGCGCCGTTGCAGTGCATGGCGTCCGCCCGGCGGATCCGTATTGCACCGATATGGGGCGGAACGAAACTTGCTTGCCGGTTCTCTACGGCCAGATCGGTATTCCGAGCGGCCCCGTCGGGTGAGATTCACGCACCGCCAGCGTGGTTGTATACTCGGTCGAGCATGCGGCCCGACATTCATGCTGCGTGACAGATGCCCGCCTGTCGCGCATTACAGTGAGAGTATTCACTAACTCACTTGATTTTCAGACCTTGGCATCAGGAGCCCTACAGATGGACGCGTCCCAAAGTCCGCAATCCGCATCGTCGACGCTCGGCGGGTTCGACACTACCGATTCTTCGATCCGGGTGACGCCGGCCGATCAGGGTTTGTACCGAGCCGAAAATGAGCATGATTCGTGCGGAGTCGGGTTCGTCGCGCACATCAAGGGCAAGCGAAGCCATCGCATCATCGAGCAGGGCCTGCAGATCCTGATGAACCTGGATCACCGGGGTGCCGTCGGTGCCGATCCGCTGATGGGCGACGGCGCCGGCATCCTGATCCAGATCCCGGACCAGTTCCTGCGCGAGGAGATGGCGTTGCAGGGCGTCGTGCTGCCGCCGGCCGGCGAGTACGGCGTAGGCATGGTCTTCCTGCCGAAGGAGCACGCGTCGCGGCTGGCCTGCGAGCAGGAACTCGAACGCTCGATCAAGGCCGAGGGGCAGGTGCTGCTCGGCTGGCGCGACGTGCCGATCGATCGGGACATGCCGATGTCGCCGACGGTCCGTGCGGCCGAGCCGGTGATCCGCCAGGTATTCGTCGGACGCGGTCCGGACATCATGGTCACCGACGCGCTCGAGCGCAAGCTGTACGTGATCCGCAAGATGGCCAGCCACCGCATCCAGGGGCTGAACCTGCAGCACGGCAAGGAGTACTTCGTGCCGTCGATGTCGGCGCGCACGATCGTCTACAAGGGCCTGCTGCTGTGCAACCAGGTCGGCCAGTACTACAAGGACCTGCGCGATCCGCGCTGCGTGTCGGCGCTGGCGCTCGTGCACCAGCGGTTCTCGACCAATACGTTCCCGGCCTGGCCGCTGGCGCACCCTTACCGGATGATCGCGCACAACGGCGAGATCAACACCGTCAAGGGCAACTACAACTGGCTGCGCGCGCGCGAGGGCGTGATGGCGTCGCCGGTGCTCGGCGACGACCTGAAGAAGCTCTACCCGATCGTCTACGCCGGCCAGTCCGATACCGCGACGTTCGACAACTGCCTCGAACTGCTGGTGATGTCGGGTTACCCGATCGTGCACGCGATGATGATGATGATCCCCGAGGCGTGGGAGCAGCACACGCAGATGGATCCGAAGCGGCGCGCGTTCTACGAGTTCAACGCGGCGATGATGGAGCCCTGGGACGGCCCGGCGGCGATCGCGTTCACCGACGGCCGGCAGATCGGCGCCACGCTCGATCGCAACGGCCTGCGGCCGGCTCGCTACCTGGTCACCGACGATGATCTGGTCGTCATGGCATCCGAGAGCGGCGTGCTGCCGATCCCGGAAAGCTCGATCGTCAAGAAGTGGCGGCTGCAGCCGGGCAAGATGTTCCTGATCGACCTGGAGCAGGGTCGCATCATCGACGACAACGAGCTGAAGAACCAGCTCGCCAACAGCAAGCCTTACCGCGAGTGGATCGAGGCGGTCCGCGTCAAGCTGTCCGATGTCGAGGCCAAGCCGCGCGCCGGCGCGTCGGCCGAGTCCGCGCCCGGCGCGTCGCTGCTCGACCGCCAGCAGGCATTCGGCTACACGCAGGAAGACCTCAAGTTCCTGATGCTGCCGATGGCCAGCGGCGGCGAGGAAGCGGTCGGTTCGATGGGCAACGATTCGCCGCTGGCGGTGCTGTCGAACAAGAACAAGTCGCTGTACAACTATTTCCGCCAACTGTTCGCGCAGGTGACGAACCCGCCGATCGATCCGATCCGCGAACAGCTCGTGATGTCGCTGGTGTCGTTCGTCGGTCCCAAGCCGAACCTGCTGGACCTGAACACGGTCAACCCGCCGATGCGGCTCGAACTGGTGCAGCCGGTCCTCGATTTCAAGGACATGGCCAAGATCCGCCACATCGAGGACTACACCGGCAACAAGTTCAAGTCGTACGAGCTGGACATCTGCTATCCGCTGGCCTGGGGCAACGAAGGCATCGAGGCGCGGCTGGCGTCGCTGGCCGCCGAGGCCGAGGACGCCGTGCGTTCGGGCTTCAACATCCTGATCGTGTCCGATCGGAAGGTCAGCGCGAGCAACGTCGCGATTCCGGCGTTGCTGGCCACCAGCGCGATCCATCTGCACCTGGTCAACAAGGGGCTGCGCACCAGCACCGGCCTGGTCGTCGAGACCGGCTCGGCGCGCGAGACGCATCACTTCGCGCTGCTGGCCGGTTATGGCGCCGAGGCGATCCATCCTTACCTCGCGATGGAAACGCTGGCCGAGTTGTACAAACACGTGCCCACCGGTGCCGACGGTCAGCCGGCCAAGGGCGCGCTGACGCCCGATTACGCGATCAAGAACTACGTCAAGGCGATCGGCAAGGGCCTGAACAAGGTGATGTCCAAGATGGGCATCTCGACCTACATGTCGTATTGCGGCGCGCAGATCTTCGAGGCGATCGGCCTGTCGCGCGCGGTCGTCCGCAAGTACTTCGCGGGTACCGCGAGCACGATCGAGGGCATCGGCGTGTTCGAGATCGCCGAGGAAGCGATCCGCCTGCATCGGGCCGCGTTCGGCGGCGATCCGGTGCTGGCCAACATGCTCGACGCCGGCGGCGAGTACGCTTACCGCATTCGCGGCGAAGACCACATGTGGACGCCCGATTCGATCGCCAAGCTGCAGCACTCGACGCGGCAGAACAGCTTCGCGACGTTCAAGGAATACTCGACGCTGATCAACGATCAGACCAAGCGCCAGATGACGCTGCGCGGGCTGTTCGAGTTCCGCTTCGACCAGCGCACGCCGGTGTCGATCGACGAGGTCGAGCCCGCATCCGAGATCGTCCGCCGCTTCGCGACCGGCGCGATGTCGCTCGGCTCGATCTCGACCGAGGCGCACACGACGCTGGCGATCGCGATGAACCGCATCGGCGGCAAGTCCAACACCGGCGAAGGGGGCGAGGACGCGCGCCGTTATCGCGACGAGATGCGTGCCGGCAAACCGATGATCAAGGACGGCGACACCGTCGGCAAGATCATCGGCGAGCAGCAGATCGAGGTCGCGATGCCGTTGAAGGCCGGCGATTCGCTGCGCTCGAAGATCAAGCAGGTCGCGTCGGGCCGCTTCGGCGTCACCGCCGAATACCTGTCGTCGGCCGACCAGATCCAGATCAAGATGGCGCAGGGCGCCAAGCCGGGCGAAGGCGGCCAGTTGCCGGGTCACAAGGTGTCCGAGTACATCGGCATGCTGCGCTACTCGGTGCCGGGGGTCGGCCTGATCTCGCCGCCGCCGCACCATGACATCTATTCGATCGAGGATCTGGCGCAACTGATCCACGATCTGAAGAACGCCAATCCGCGTGCCGGCATCTCGGTCAAGCTGGTGTCCGAGGTCGGTGTCGGCACCGTCGCCGCCGGCGTCGCCAAGGCCAAGGCCGATCACGTCGTGATCGCCGGCCACGACGGCGGTACCGGCGCGTCGCCGCTGTCGTCGATCAAGCACGCCGGCACGCCGTGGGAGCTGGGCCTGGCCGAGACGCAGCAGACGCTGGTGCTGAACCGCCTGCGCAGCCGCATCGTCGTGCAGGCCGACGGCCAGATGAAGACCGGCCGCGACGTCGTCATCGGCGCGCTGCTGGGCGCCGACGAGTTCGGCTTCGCGACGGCGCCGCTGGTCGTCGAAGGCTGCATCATGATGCGCAAGTGCCATCTGAACACCTGCCCGGTCGGCGTCGCCACGCAGGATCCGGTGCTGCGCCGCAAGTTCGCCGGCAAGCCCGAACACGTCGTCAACTTCTTCTTCTTCATCGCCGAAGAAGTGCGCGAGCTGATGGCCAAGCTCGGCGTGCGCAGGTTCGACGAGTTGATCGGCCATTCCGAATGGCTGGACATGCGCGCCGGCATCGCGCACTGGAAGGCGCGGGGCCTGAACTTCGACGCGGTGTTCCATCGTCCGGAGGTGCCCGACGACGTCGCGCGCCACCAGGTCGAAACGCAGGACCACGGGCTCGACCATGCGCTCGACCGCAAGCTGATCGAGCTGTCCCGTCCGGCGCTCGATCGCGGCGAGAAGGTCTCGTTCATCCTGCCGATCAAGAACGTCAACCGCTCGGCCGGCGCGATGCTGTCCGGCGAGCTGGCGCGGCTGCACGGCCATGACGGACTGCCGGACGACACGATCCACATCCAGCTCAACGGCACGGCCGGCCAGAGCTTCGGCGCGTTCCTGGCCAAGGGCATCACGCTCGACCTGGTCGGCGTCGGCAACGATTATGTGGGTAAGGGCCTGTCGGGCGGCCGCATCATCGTGCGGCCGACCAACGATTTCCGCGGCCGCTCCGACGAGAACATCATCGTCGGCAACACCGTGATGTACGGCGCGATCGAGGGCGAGTCGTTCTTCTCCGGCGTGGCCGGCGAACGCTTCTGCGTCCGCAATTCGGGGGCTACCGCGGTCGTCGAAGGCACGGGCGACCACGGCTGCGAGTACATGACCGGCGGCACCGTCGTCGTGCTCGGCGAAACCGGCCGTAACTTCGCCGCCGGCATGTCCGGCGGCATCGCCTACGTGTACGACCCCGGCAAGGCGTTCGCCGAGCGCTGCAACATGGCGATGGTCGTGCTCGAACCGGTGCTGTCGACGTCCGACCAGCTCGCTTCGATCGAACCGGCGATCTGGCATGGCGGCGAGTGCGACGAGATCATCCTGAAGGGCCTCATCGAGAAGCATTTCCGCCTGACCGGCAGCGAGCGGGCCCGCGACATCCTCGATCGCTGGGACCTCGCGCGCGGGCAGTTCGTCAAGGTCTTCCCGACCGAGTACAAACGCGCGCTGGGTCAGTTGAATGCCGCCGCGAAGGCCGGCGTTCCGGAGAAGAAACAGGCGGCCTGATCCGTCCGATGCCGGCGGCCGATCCTGCGATCGGGCCGCCGGTGCCGAACGGTCATCGCACGCGACTTGGGGTTCTGAGACAAAGGACGTCCGGGCGGATCGCCGCGCGGATGTCGATTTCGATACGGATTGAACATCGATGGGCAAGGTAACGGGGTTTCTGGAGTTCGTGCGCCTGCACGAAGCGTCCGAGGCGGCGGCGAGCCGCGTCGGCCATTACCGCGAGTTCGTCGCGCACCTGACCGACGCCGAAGCGTCGCAGCAGGGCGCGCGCTGCATGGATTGCGGCATACCGTTCTGCCAGAGCGGCTGCCCGGTCAACAACATCATCCCCGACTGGAACGACCTGGTCTTTCGCGGACAGTGGAAGGAAGCGCTCGACGTCCTGCACTCGACGAACAACTTTCCCGAGTTCACGGGGCGGGTGTGCCCGGCGCCCTGCGAGGCCGCCTGCACGCTGAACATCAACAGCGACGCGGTCGGCATCAAGTCGATCGAGCATGCGATCGTCGACAAGGGCTGGGAGATGGGCTGGATCACGCCGGCCGCGATCGCGAACAAGACCGGCAAGAAGGTCGCCGTCATCGGCGGCGGACCGGCGGGCCTGGCCTGCGCGCAGCAGCTCGCGCGCGCCGGCCACTCGGTGACGCTGTTCGAGAAGAACGATCGCGTCGGCGGCCTGCTGCGCTACGGCATCCCCGACTTCAAGATGGAGAAGTCGCACATCGATCGCCGCGTCGCGCAGATGAAGGCCGAGGGCGTCGAGTTCCGCACCGGCGTGCTGGTCGGTCCCGAGTCGCTGCCGGCGGGCATCAACAACTTTTCCACGCAGCGCATCACACCCGAGCAGTTGCTGGCCGAGTTCGACGCCGTCGCGCTGACCGGCGGCTCCGAAGTGCCGCGCGACCTGCCGGTGCCCGGCCGCGAGCTGGACGGCGTGCACTTCGCGATGGACTTCCTGCCGCAGCAGAACAAGGTCGTCGCCGGTGACGCGGTGCCCAACCAGATCACCGCGACCGGCAAGCACGTCGTCGTCATCGGCGGCGGCGATACCGGCTCGGACTGCGTCGGCACCAGCAACCGCCATGGCGCGCTGTCGGTCACGCAGTTCGAGCTGATGCCGCAGCCGCCGGCCAGCGAGAACAAGCCGATGACCTGGCCGTACTGGCCGATCAAGCTGCGCACCTCCTCGTCGCACGAAGAGGGCTGCGAGCGCGACTGGGCCGTGACGACCAAACGCTTCGAGAGCGACGGCAACGGCAAGGTCAAGGCACTGGTCGCCGCGCGCGTCGAATGGACGAAGGATCCGGCCACCGGGCAGATGAAGATGACCGAAGTGCCGGGGTCCGAGTGGGAAATGCCGGCCGACCTCGTGCTGTTCGCGATGGGCTTCGTCGCGCCCGCCGCGCCGGTGCTCGATGCGTTCGGCGTCGCGCGCGACGGCCGCGGCAACGCCAAGGCCGACACCGACGGCGCCGGCTGCTACGCGACCAGCGTGCCCCGGGTGTTCGCGGCCGGCGACATGCGGCGCGGCCAGTCGCTGGTCGTCTGGGCGATCCGCGAAGGACGCCAGTGCGCGCGCGCGGTCGACGAGTTCCTGATGGGGGCGAGCGACCTGCCGCGCTGAGCGCCGGTGATTCGCGCCCGCGGTCCGGGTTTGGCGTTGGCGCCTGCCTCGGTGTCGCGGCCGGATGCCAGACGTTGCGGCCGGATGCTCGGCGCGGCGACCGGTCGGTCGTCCGGCGGCGTCAGCCGGCCCAATAGGCCGGGTTGCCCATCAGCAGGCCGGCCAGTTCCGCCTGCCGGTTGAGCCCGATCTTTTGCAGCGCCGCATGGAGCTGCACCTTGACGGTATTGATCGAGACGCGCCGATCCGTCGCGATCGTCGTGACGGTGTCGCCTCGCGCGATCGACACCGCGACCTTCGCCTCGGCGGGCGTCAGGTTGAAGACGTTCTGGACCACGAACGGATCGATCGATGGCGTCGATCTTGTTGGTGCCGTCGGTGATCGTGCCCGAGGAGTGCGCGGCGCTCATCAATCCGCGGCATCCGGCGTCAGGCCGGATCAAGGCCACGGTGGCTCGGCTGTTCGAGTACAACAGGTTGTTTCGTTCGTAGCGCTGCCTGCCGGCGACTGGAACCCCTAGATTGACGACGGCATGCCCGGCGCGAGCGCATCGTGCGTCCTGATGTCTCAGGACGCACGACGAAGGGCGGGATCAGGCCGCGTTGGCCTTCAGCAGGATCTGGTACAGCTCGTCCTTTAGGTGCAGCTTGCGCTTCTTCAAGGTCTCGATCTCCTCGTGCGTCGCCGCTTCGAGTCGCGCTTCCATGTTCTTGATCTTCTGATCGATCTCGTTGTGCTTGTCGAACAGGCGCAGGAAATGCGGATCGTTGGTTTTCAGCCGGGTGATCAGATCGCGAAACTCGGGAAACATCGGGGGCGCCTCCATGGGTCGGGTGTCCGGGAAAAGCCCCGGCTCCATCCTGATTCTAGACAAGGACGGAGTGCGAGGGCGCGACCTGGATCAACGGAGGTCGGATCGGTCCTTGGGGGTCGAAGCGGGGCGCCACTCGCTGCTTGCCTTGATCTTCGCTGCCGGGCGATCCACCTCGGTACGGTTGGGATCGCGACCCCGGTAGCGTTTGGCAGCGTCGAGGATGTCGCGCGCCTTGATCCCGGGGTCGAGTTCTTCCAGTTTCGCCAGCAGCGTCGCGGTCGAAATGATGTGCGCGTTGCCGGGCAGCGCACCTGGGGTGGACCGCAGGAAGAAGTCGTCCTCGGCGATGATCAGGCATGGAGGGCCGGGCGGCTGGCCGATCAATTCGGTGACGTAGCTGTTGATCGACAGCTCCCCGCTGTTCGTTGCTGGAGGGGGCGGAGCAGGCATGTCAGAGGCGGCATAGAAATCCCGTAGCTGCCGGCTTTCGGCGTATCGCTCGGCCAGTCGCGCCGCCGAGATGGCCATTTGGCCAAAGGCGGTGGGTTCGATCAGGATGCGCCCGGCATGCCTGGCGATGAAATCGGCGATCAACTGGGCGTCGGCGTGGGCGCTGCGATGCCGTGTCGCCTCGAACTCGACCAAGTCGGTGACGACCAGTTGTTTCATGCAAAGTGCGCATTGGGTCAACGGATTTGTACGCAGAATCGATCCTGCGTCAACCGCAGCCGACTCGCAGCAACAACGCCACCAGATCCGACTGGCGACGGGTGCCGGTCTTTTGCATCGCGTGCGCGAGATGGGCGCGGATCGTGTTGATCGACACGCCCAGCGCTTCAGCGATGCGGTCCAGCGGCTCGCCGATCGCCAGCAGCGCCGCGACGCGCCCTTCGGCCGGCGTCAGGTCGAACATCGCCGCGATGAACGCGGCATCGGGGGCCGACGCGCCTCGGGGATGGATGACCGACATCAGGATGATCGGTCGCGAGCCGAAAGCGCCCAGGCTCTGCTCGGGCACCATCCGCCAGAACGTACAGAGCGCGACCGGTTCGGTCGACTCGTTCCGTACGCCGGGCAGCCGCAGCGCGAGCCGCAGGTTCGGCGATCGGTCGGCGGGCGCCTGCCTCAGATGATCGAGCGACGCGCGCAGCAGCCGCGACCCCTGGGCCGAACGCCCATCGAGCACGCCTCCTCGGCAGATCAGATAAGCGCCGGATCGCAGCTCGTCGTCGGCGTAGCGGTTTGCATTGAGCACGGTGCCGTCGACGTCCAGCAGGAACATCGGCCGATCCGCGGTCTCGAGCAGTCGTTCGCCGACGGTCGCGGCCGAGCGGGCCTTGTCGATCTGGCCGCTGACGCGGAACGCGGTGATCAGATGCTGGAAGTAGCGGCGAGCCATGACCAGGTCGCCGTCGCTGAACGCGGGCTGGTCCAGCGAACGCAGGATGGCCGCGAAGACGATGTGGCGCTCGCTCTCGGCGATCTTGGCCGCCAGCATCGCCTGCACGCCATAAGGGCTCCAGAACTCGGCGTAGAACCGATGATCGAGCATCGTCTGTCGCGGAAAGTCCACCGAGGTGTCGAGCAGCTCGCCGACCGGCCGGCCCGCCAGCAATGCCGCATGCGGATCGCTGCGGTGGTATTCGCGCGCATAGTCGATCACGCCGTCGACGGCGATGCCCTCCGGCTGTTCGCTCAGCAATAGTTGTCCGGTCCGTCTGTCGACGACGATGAGCTGGCTGATCAGCGCATCGAACGCATCGACGAGACCGCGCAGCGCCTGCGGCCAGCTTCTGAGGCCCGCGGCCGCTTCGTAGAGGCCTTCCAGGACCGCGTCGTCGATCAGCGGAGCCGTCATGCGCGCCGCTCGTCGAACGTCGACGCGCAGGGGAGCTGGACGGCCGGCCAGACCATCGTCGCATGCCACAGCAGGCGGATCAGGTCCGGCTGCCGTCGCGTTCCGGTCTTGATCATGATCGCTCGCAACTGGGCGCGAATCGTGTTGATCGACAGGGCCCGGGAGCGTGCGATCGCGGCGGCGTCGGCGCCGTTCATCAACGCGATGCAGATCCGGCTTTCCGCCGGCGTCAGGCCGAACAGGGCCCGGATCACCGCCGGATCGGCGTGCGGCACGGCATCGGGGGCGGGCGCGGCGAGCAGCACGCGATCGCCGTGCACCGGGCGGGCCGTCTGGGTGGGCGCAGAGGCTTCGACGTCCCAGAGCGTGCACAGCAGCGGCCGTCGATTCAAGCCGGGCATGCGCAACGCGCGGCGGATCGGCGGCCGCGATCGGACGCCGATTCGCGGAGAGCGGGCGGCCAGCAGTTCGCACAACGCGCTTCGCAGCGCCTCGTCGCCCCGGCGAGTGCGCCCCTTCAACGCCCCGTCCTGGTCGACGAACCATTCGTCCTTCTCCAGCAATCGCCGGCCCGCTTCGTTCAGCATCTGGATGTCGCCGCCCGCGCCGAGCACCAGCATCGGCTGGTCCGCATGATGGATCCAGTGGCCGGTCATCGCGTGCAACGGAACGAGCCCCGCCAGCGTCGCCTGGACCTTGAGCGCCGTGGCCAGATGACGCATGTAGCGCTGGAACAGGCGGCGCATCCGCGGATCCTCGCCCTGCGCCGCATCCCGCAGGATCGCGCAACCGATCGTCAATCCGTCGTCGTCCTGCACGACGGTCTGCGCCAGCGAGCCGCCGAGTGCCGTCGGGCTGCTCGCGGCCGGGGCCGACAGCGCGTCCAGGGTGGCCTGGTCGCGTCGCTCCGGCAGACCGGTTGCCAGCTTCAGCGGCGTGTCCTCGTCGCCGGCCGTGATGACGTCCCGGAGCCGGGTCGTCCGCCGATCGACGACCGCCAGCGAGAACTGGCGCACGCCCAGCCGGTCGGCCAGCAGGCCGAGCGCCGCGTTCCACGAGCGCAACCCCACCGCGGCTTCGAAGAAACCGGCGACGACGTCGTCGCTGATGTCGGCGGACCCCGGCGTCATGTCGAGCGGCTCCGATCGGAGGCGTGAACGGGGATCGAGGCCGGGCGGCGGGCACGGGCGATCCGGTGAGCTTCAGGGGCAAGCATCGACAGAAGCACGTCAGGTTCTGGGGACGTCTGCGACCATAGCGCCCCGCCGGGAAAACCGCGTCGTCAATTTGGATAACTAGACGGCCCTGGGCCCGATCAGGGTTTGATCCAGGATCTGCATGCGCTTCGATTCCTGGGGCGCGCGGCCAAAGTGTTCGCGGCGCTGTTCGGCCTGGCGCTGGTGGTGCTGGGCGTGACGGGTCTGTGGACCGCGATCCGTCCCCGGCGGCACCGAGGCCGGACCGAACGATCGCCGTAGCGGGGCGTTTCGCGCACTGCAACCCCTGCATGCCCGGGTCGGCGCGGCTAACATAGCTCGAATGCAGCCTGTCGCCCGGCGAGCCGGTCGTGTGCTGTCGACACTCGGGCGGACCGGACCGCGTGAACGGTCCGGTGCCGCCCCAGGCATCTACGAGGAGACATCCGATGCACGAACTCGTCATCCGTGGCGGAACGCTGATCGACGGTACCGGCGCGCCGCGCCGCATCGCCGACGTCGCCGTCGACAACGGCCGGATCACCGCCGTCGGCGACGTGCCGCAGCGCGGCAAGCGGGAGATCGATGCCAGCGGTCTGCTGGTCACCCCCGGCTTCGTCGACATCCATACGCACTACGACGGCCAGGCGACCTGGGATTCGACGCTGACGCCATCGAGCTGGCACGGCGTGACGACGGCGATCTTCGGCAACTGCGGCGTCGGCTTCGCGCCGGTGAAGCCGGGCACCACGGATTTCCTGATCAACCTGATGGAAGGCGTCGAGGACATCCCGGGCACCGTGCTCAACGAGGGCGTGTCCTTCAACTGGGAGTCGTTTCCCGAGTACCTGGACGAGCTCGAACGCCGGCCGCGGACGATGGACGTCGGCGCGCAGGTGCCGCACGCGGCGCTGCGTTTCTACGTGATGGGCGAGCGCGGCGCCGACTACCAGGCGACGCCGACCGATGCCGAAGCCGCGCGGATGGGTGATCTGCTCGAAGAGGCGCTGCGGGCCGGCGCCTTCGGGTTCTCGACCTCGCGCACGACCAAGCACAAGGCGCGCGACGGGCGGCTTGTGCCGACGCTCAGCGCTGACGAGCCCGAGCTGTTCGCGCTGGCGCTGGCGATGAAGCGCGCGGGCCGCGGCGTGCTCGAAGTCAATTCCGACTGGGGGCAGGGCGAGTTCGAGATCCTGCGCGACGCCGCCCGGCTGGCCGGGCGGCCGCTGTCGTGCCTGCTGCTGCAGTACCACCAGGCGCCCGAACGCTGGCGCGACGTGATGGCCGGCATCGCCGACGCGCGGCGCGAGGGAGTCGAGGTGTCGGCGCAGGTGGCCACGCGGCCGGTCGGCGTCATCATGAGCCTGGATACGACGGTCAACCCGTTCGGTTCGCATCCGACGTGGGTGCGCGAGCTGGCGCCGCTGCCGCATGCCGAGCGCGTCGCGCGGCTGCGCGGCGATGCCGCGCTGCGCGAGCGCCTGCTGGCCGATGCGCCCAGGAGCCACTGGCTGGCCGAGCGTCTAGCGACCGCTTACCCGATCGGCGAGGTGCCGGACTACGAGCCCGCGCCCGAGCAGAGCGTCGCCGCGCTGGCCCGGGCCGAAGGCAAGACGCTGTGGGCCAAGGCGCTCGAGCTGCTGCTCGAGGACGACGGCAACGGCCTGCTGATGCATCCGTTCGAGAACTACCACGCCGGCAACATGGACGTGGTGCGCGAGATGCTCGTCAATCCGTTCAGCGTCGTCAGCGGCAGCGATGCGGGCGCGCACGTCAGCACGATCTGCGACGCCAGTTCGCCGACCTCGCTGCTCGTGCACTGGGGCCGCGATCGCCGTCGCGGCCGGGGCCTGGACCTGGAGTTCGTCGTGCACAAGCAGACGCAGGGCAACGCGCAGTCGTATGGCCTGACCGACCGCGGCGTCGTCGCGCCGGGCCTGCGCGCGGACCTGAACATCATCGATTTCGAGCAGTTGCAGTTGTGCAAGCCGCAGGTGGTCGCGGATCTGCCGGCCGGCGGCCGTCGCTTCATCCAGCGGGCGCGCGGTTATCGGCACACGTTCGTCGCCGGCGTCGAGACGCTGCGCGACGACGAACTGACCGGTGCGCTGCCGGGCCGCCTGCTGCGCGCCGGCACGCTGGAGACGCACGATGCATGACCTGCTGATCCACAACGCGCTGATCGTCGACGGTACCGGCCGCGAGCCCTTCACCGGCATGCTGGCCGTCACCGACGGCCTCATCAGCCTGATCGAGCCCGAAGCCGAGCCGCTGCCCGATGCGCGCGAAGTCATCGACGCGGACGGCAAGGCGCTGATGCCCGGCATCATCGACGGCCATACGCATTACGACGCGCAGATCACCTGGGATCCGTTGGTCGATCCGTCGCCGTCGCTGGGCGTGACGACGGTCGTCATGGGCAACTGCGGCTTCACGATCGCACCGTGCCGGCCTGCCGACCGCGACCTGACGATGCGCAACCTGACGCAGGTCGAAGGCATGTCGCTGCAGGCGCTGCGCGACGGCGTGCGTTGGGAGTTCGAGAGCTTTCCCGAGTACCTGGCGATGCTCGAGCGGCGAGGCGTCGGCCCGAACGTCGCGGCGTTCATCGGCCACTCGGGCCTGCGAACTTATGTGATGGGCGAGGCGGCGACGCAGCGCGCCGCCAACGACGACGAGATCCGGCAGATGGCCGACATCGTTCGCGAGGCGATGCGGGCCGGCGCGATCGGTCTGGCGTCGACGACCAGCGAAGCGCACAACGGCGACAACGCGATTCCGATGCCGTCGCGGCTGGCCGACGAGGGTGAGATGCTGGCGCTGACCGGCGCGATGGGCGAATCCGGGCACGGCCTGTTCATGCTGACCGGCGGTTCGAAGACCACGCTCGAGGCCGTCGAACGCATCGCCGAGCACAGCGGACGTCCGGTCCGGCTGGTTTGGGGCTTTCTCGACAACCCGGTGCGCCCCGGCGGCGCGCTCAAGAACCTGCAGCGCACCGCGCAGATCCGCGAGCGCGGCCGGCGGCTCTATCCCGAGGTTTCCTGCGCGCCGCTGACGATGGACTTCACGCTGCGCAACGCTTACCCGCTCGAGGGTTATGGTGCGTGGGAGCCGGCGATGACGGCCGACGACGCCGACCTGCCGGCCGTCTATCGCGATCCGCAGTTTCGCGAGCGGATGAAGGAAGAACTCGAACGCTTCAAGGGGCGGCGGCTGTTCAACAGCGACTGGGAGAAGGTCACTGTGTCCGAGGCCGCCGGCGATGCGAACCGCGCGCTCGAAGGCCGTTCGATCGCCGAGCTGGCGGCCGAGCGCGGCCAGCATCCGCTGGATACGATGCTGGACATCGGGCTGGCCGAAGACCTGGAGACGCTGTTCGAGGCCAAGCTGCTGAACTCGGACGAAAAGGCCGTCGGCGAGCTGATCTCGGATCCCGACGCTTATATCGGCTTGTCCGACGCGGGCGCGCATCTGAGCTTCCTGTGCGACGCCGGCTTCGGCCTGCACCTGCTCGGCCGCTGGGTGCGCGAGCTGCAGCGCCTGTCGCTGGCCCAGGCCGTGCACAAGCTGACCGGGCAGCCGGCGCGGATCATGGGCATCACCGATCGCGGCGAGCTGGCGGTCGGCAAGGCGGCGGACCTGTTGTGGTTCGATCCGGCCGCCGTCGGCCGCGGTCCGAAGCGGCGCGTCCACGATCTGCCGGGCGGCGTCGCCCGCGTGACGACGCCAGGGCTCGGCGTGCTGGGCGTGTGGGTCAACGGCGTGCGGATGGTCGACGCTGACGGCGCCGTTCGCACGGATCGGCTGCCGGGGCGAGTGCTGCGGGAGTTCGCCGCTTAGCGTACCGCGAAGGTGGCCTCGGCCATGGCGCCTGTTTCACGATTCGGGTTCCATCGCATCCGGCGGACCACAGGGATTCGGGCGGCGCGAAGTCGGACGTTTCGGTATCGAGCGGATTCCTGCGGGCATCGCCGGTTTAGGGATGTCGGCGAATTGTGGGTATCGGCGACTTATAGGCGCCGAGGATTTGGAAATGCCGGAAACTTAGGGATGTCAGAGACTTAGAGATGTCGGAGAATTAGGATGGTCGATAACTTAGGTGGGTGGTGGCTTTAGGGGTGGTGGTGACTTAGGGGGTGGTGAGTTAGGGTTGTCGGAAACTCAGGGTCGTCGGCGGCGAGCCGGGCAGGCCGGCGCCAGCCCGACCGCCAGCCGCAGCGAAGCGCCGGCGGGGTCGAGTCCGATCGACACCAGGCCATGGCGTCCCCGAACCGCTTCGATTGCCCGGCTCTTCGGCGCCAGGCGATGCAGCAGCTCCGGCGCGCCGGGGAACAGCGTCCGGGCCGACACGAAAATCGCGATCTCGAATCCCGCGCCGGCGGACCACGCGAGGCTGGCGCCCAGGCGGCGCCCGGCCAGCCGTCGTCGTCCGTCGGGCAGGTGCCGATCGAGCGCGGCCAACGCATTCGGTTGGCCGACCGCGCTCGCGAGCGGAAGCAGGCTCTCGATGTCCGATGCCGGCAACCGCAGATAGATCTCGGTCCGGCCGCGAGCGGGTTCGATGCCGAGCATTCGGGCACGCGTTCCGGAGCGGACGTGGCGGCAGGCCTGCCGCAAGGCGCCGGGCACCGGCAACGCGTCGATGTCGACCTGCTCGGGCAACTCCGCGTACAGCTTGAATCGCGGCGGCGCGTGAGCCTCCTCGCGGCCGCCGAGCCACGCACCGAACCGGAGCTCGGCGCGGTCCTGCAGCGCCTGCAGCCGCGCCTGCGCGCCGGCATCGATCGGCTGGCCATGGGCCGCCATTTCCCGCGCGACGAGACGGAGCCGATCGGATTCGGATACTTCGGGCGGCGCGATCTCGGCGCTCCAGCACAAGCGCGGGGCGTCGTCGGCCACGGTGACCTCCACCGGGAAGCCGGTGGGCGTGAGTCGGCTCCAGCAGGCCGCGACCGATGGCCAGGCGCTGCGCTCCAGGCACGCGACGCGCGCGCCGAGCGCGGGGGCGGGCAGCGGGCAGCGCAGCGCGGCCAGCAGCCGGGAAAGCTCGACGCCGATCACGTCGTGCCGTCGTCGATGCCGATCAGCGTCTGCGTGCCGTCGACCGGATCGCGCTGGACGAGCCGGCCGTCGGCCGTCACGATGGTGACCTGATGGCGAAAGGTCCGTTGCTCCGGGTCCACCAGCGCGATCCGTAGCGGGACGGGTTCGGTCGCCGTACCGGGAATCTCGATCCGCTCGATCCGTTCATAGGCATTGGCGTCATCGCGATAGCTGATGTCGACGAAAGCCTGCCGCACCGTGCCGGGGCCGAACAGCGGAATGGCGCGGATGTCGAGTGCGCCTTCGAACGGGTCGTCGACCGGCAGCAAGCTGGCGTCGGAGGTGATCGCGGCGCTCATCCGGGTTCCGCCATCCTTCAGATGGTGCTTGAAGCTCGCCGTCCAGCTCCGATGGTCGGGCTTGGTCAGTCGCAGCTTCCAGTTCTGCGCGGCGCCCGACGGCGTGACGCGGAAACTGTCGCTGCGCTGGAACGAAGCGCCATCATCGTAGGACAGCGTGACGTCGATGGCATCGACGATGCCGGCATCGATGCGGTTCGGGATGATCTGCAGATCGAGGAAGCCCAGGTACTGGCCCGGATCGACGCTTAGCGTCCGGTCCGTCGTCGATGCGGGGGCGATGTCGTAGCTCAGCTTCTCGCCGAGCCACCCCGAGTTGTTGTCGAAGTGGTGCTGGACGCCGACACGGAACGCCAAGTCGAGGCCGGCATTCAGGAAGGTCTCGAAGCGCTTGGGCCCCGGGTCCGCCGCGGTGAGGCGGAACTCCTGATGACGGTGGTTCTGCGCGTCGGCCGGGTCGCCGTAGTCGATCGCGACGTCCGTCGCGAACAGGCCGAACCTCGCGAAGTCGACGGGCGTCGCGATATCGACGCCGAGCACGCGGAAGAACGGATCATCGATGTCGACCTCGACGAAGTGCTTGCTCTTGTCGGGCAGCTCGTTCAACAGCACGCCGATGAAACCCTGGGGGTTGTGCGACCGTTTGACGGCCTGCTTGCGATCGTAGACGAGGGTCATCGTCTTGCGTTCTTCCTGGCGGACGAAGCGCAGCTTGAACGAGAGCAGCGCCGATGACCCGGTCGCGGTCGCTCCTGATCCCGGCGCGTGGGTCGGCGTTGGCGTCGGCGTCGGCGTCGGCGTGGGAGTTGGTGTGGGAGTTGGCGTTGGTGTTGGCGTCGGTGTCGGTGTCGGTGTCGGTGTCGCGGCCTGGGCGCGCGACAGCGTGGCGCGAATCGACACCGCGGGTTCGCCGCCCGCGACCCGGCCGGTGATCTCGGCGACGCGATCGTTCTCGTCGCGAACGCGATTCGCCGCGCGAGCGACGGACGTCCCGTTGGCGATCGCGTTCGTGATCTGCGCGCGATTGGCGATGATCTCGCGCGTGATCGCGAGCCGATTCTCGGACAGGTTCTGGTTGCGCTGCTCGGTCTCGGCGTCCGGATGTTCTTCCCAGCTCGCCCGGGCGACGATGCCGACCTGCTTGGGAGGCTGCAGCTTGTCGCACCACGCGCGCAGCGCCTCGGCGCCGAGCGGCGTGGTGCTGCCCGGCGCGTTGCTGGCCGAGAACCGGGGATCCGGCGGCGTCGGCGCGTTGCGCAGGTATGAAGCGAACACCGGATTGCTCGGCGTGCGCTGGAATGGGGGTTGGGTCGGCTGGTCGAACGTGAAGAACAGCTTGAACGTCTGTTCGACGGGCGGCGCTGCCGGCCAGTCGACGGTGATCGGCTGCGATTGGCCGGCGGCCAGTTCGACCTTCGCGCGGCCGTCGGCATCGAGCGCCAGCGGCGCGCCTGCGAACGTGACGATCGCTCCGGCCGGTCCGGTCACCTGTAGCGTCTCGGTCGTCGAGCTCGAACCCGGCAAGAGCGCCAGACCGTGCCCGGCGGGCAGCGGCGTCGGCGAGGTCGCGACGACGGCGAGGACGGCCGGTGCCAATGACGGCGACGGGTTCGCCGGTGCGGCGGGCGTGGTGTTGGTGCCGGGGGCGGGCGTGACGTTCGCCGCGGTCGTGGAACCGGCCGGCGCCGTCGTGCCGGCCGGCGTCGTGGCATTGCCCGGCGTCGAGGTCTTGCCCGGGCTCGGGGTGCCGCCTGCGGCAGCGGGCGTATTGCCTGGCGTCGGCGTGCCGCCCGCGGTGGGTGTGCTGCCCGGTGTCGGCGTGCCGCCCGGTGTCGGTGTACTGCCCGGCGCAGCCGTGCCGGCGCCGCTGCCGCCGGTCATGCGCTTCAGGATCGCATCGAGACCTTCGGCCTGCGCCGCGCCCTTCAACTGACCGAGGTCGAGCGAGGGTTCGAACCACTTGGCCAGCAGGTCGTTCTTGAAGAAATCCAGCGCCCATTGCTCCTTGGATGCGCGGTCGTCGCCGCCGATGAAGTCGATGACTTCGATCTGGATCGCGCCGTCCTGCCGCAGTTTCTCGAAGCCCGCATCGATCCCGGCCTTGACCCAGTAGATCTGCGCTTCCAGCGAGGCCGAGAAATGGGTGTAGATCCGCTCGAAGTCGGCGGTGATCTTCACGTGCAGGTCGGGACTGAGCCCCGAATACTCGAGCTCGTAGATGACGTCGACCGGTTCGGCGCCGCTCTCGAAGGTCTTCTGCAGGATCGTCGCGCCCTCCTGGTCCAGCACCAGCGAGAACGCGGCCGCCTGCGCGCCGGACATCGACGGTCTGGTCGCGCCCAGGATCTTGGTGACCGCGTTGAACGCGCCGGGCGGTGGCGGCGTGGCGCTGGTGCCGCCGCCGCCCTCCAGGTTCAGCGCGATGCAGCGGACGGTTCCGCTCTCGATCGGGACCGCGGCCAGCCGCGGCGTGCCGTGCGGAGCGAGGGCCGAGATCCGCGACATGATCCGTCGGCGCGTGGTCTCCGGCAATTCCACGACGGTCTGGAGCATCAGGTAGCCGCCGCCCTTGATGCCGGCATCGGCAGCCGCCGGCTTGTACTTGATCAGGCTGATCGCGGGGCTGCCGTCGGCGCGATGGTCGAGCGCGACCCGATTCGCCAGATACCAGAACTGTTCGCTATCGGCGTGGTCCGCGTAGACGGTGACGCCGTCGACCTCGAAAGTCGTCGAGCCGAATTGCAGCATGGTCGTTCTCCCCGGTCACGCGGTGACCTCGTCGGTATCGAATCGTTGCCAGTCGGCGTCCGATGACATCCCGTTCCGGAACAGGCGCCGGATCTTCAGTTCGTAGGCGTCGGCGGCGGGGTCCACGAAATCGAACTCGAAGGTCGCCGTGGATCCGGGGCCGGTGAAGTCGAAGCGATCGGCGAACGCGAGCCCGGCGAGCTCGTCCTTGGACCGCGCTTCGACCGTGATGCGTTCGAGCTTGACGGCGACGAAGTCGTCGGGCGCGCGCAGCACGACGGCGCGATGCCCGCGCAGGTCCGAACGCACGAAGATGCGTTTCCCCAGCGTGGTCGACCAGGGCCCCTCGAACAGCGTCGTGTCCTTCATCAGGACGGTCAGCTTGTAGCGCACCCGGTTCAGTGTCTGGTCCACGCGATCGACGAAGAAGGGCCGGGCCGGCTTGTCGGCGGTCAGTTCGATCGAATCCTCGACTTTGATGCCGTTGCGGGTGTCCTCGTAGACGATATCGACGAAAGCGCGGTCCACCGTCTGGAAATCGAGCGCGGACACGACATCGACTCGAAGACGTCGCGGGAACGGATCGTCGACATCGACCTGCGAGGCCGCGAGCGGTTCGAACGGCGTTTCGTGCCGCTGATGATCGGCGCCCAGATAGACGCGCTTGGCCATGACCGGACCGGCCGGCGCTCCGATCAGGAAACGTTTCCAGTCGGCGTTCTTCCGGTCGGCGCCGAGGTGGACGACATCGTCCTGGCGGATGCCATGCGCCGGATCGTCGTAGCGCAGTCGAACGTCGACCCGCGGGAAGCGATCGAACGGAAAGGTGTCGAGCGTCAGCACCGAGATCGTCTCGAGCGAGAACAGGTCCCTGGGTTCGATGCCGATCGCGTCGCCGAGAACCTCGATGTCGCCGGACTCGAGGCGGCTCGGACGCTCGCCGCCGTCGGCCGGCAGCAGCTCGACCTGGTAGCGCATCCGGACCGGCATCAGCATCCGTCCGTTCTCGATGACCGACGGCCAGTCGATCTCCTTCTGCGGATTCTCGCCGTCGAGCTGCACCTGCCGCGTGTCGTCGCCATAAGTGAGCGTCGCCGTGACCGAGCGGACGCCGTCGTCGGGGTTCGCGTGCGAGATCACCCTGAGCTTGCGGTGCTGGAACCAGGGATCGCCGATGCCGGCCTCGATGACCAGCCGTGCCGGGTCCAGACCCTGGCCGAACGCGCGGAACAGCCCGGACAGATGGCCCTGCGGGTAGATCGACCGCTTGATGGTGACGCGTTCGGAGAAATCGACGTCGAGCCGTTTGCTGTCGATCCGCGTGTAGTGGGTCTTGCGATACGAGAACACCCCGACCGGCGAAGCGATGCGCTGCGGCGAGAACGATTTGATCAACTGAGCGGCCTTGTCCCAGCCGTCGGGGGCCGTGCGCAGCGGATCCAGCGAACTCTCGAAGAACGCGTCGGTGATCATGTCGCGCACGCGGGCCACGGCCGCATCGCGGCGTTCGGTCAGCGTGCCGCCCTCGTCGTCGGGGACGAAGGTATCGGCCTCGAACTCGATGTCGCGCCGCTCGATCAGTTTGTCGACGGTGTCCTGGATCTGGATCGAGGTGAACAGGCCCTCCTGACCGTACTGCTGGTCGAGGAAATCCTGGACCCGATCCCAATGGATCCTCAGGCTGACATGGTAGGCCGGACGCAGCGCCAGGTAGTCGAGCGAGTAGACGACACCGATCGGAGCCATTTCGCCGCGCATCGCCTGGTCCAGGATCGTGATGCCGCTTTGATCGAGCTCGACCGAGAACGCGGCGCGGTTGTCGCCGTAGAGCGCCGGCTTGGCCGAATGCCGGATCTGCTTGACGAAGCCGTTGTCGCCATCGGCCGGGGCGTCGCCGCTCATCCGCCCGAAGAGCATCAGCTTGACGCTGCCGTCGACGACCGGCACCGGGGCGAGGTTCGGCACGTCGGTCAGCCGGGCCAGCCGCTGCAGTTCGTGGCGGATCTCGTCCAGTTCGTCGGGCGTCAGGCCGAGGTGCACGTCGAAGTCGGCGAAGCCGCCGGTCTGCGTTGCCGACTGGAACTTGATCAGCAGCAGTTGCGGAACGTCGATCTGTCCGTCGCGCCGGGTGACGAAGCGCGGCGCGAGCGGCATGTAGTAGAACTGCTGCGGATCGGCGTGATCCGGCAGGATCGATACGCCGTTGATCAGGTAGAAAGGGGGGGACTCGTAGAGCATGGCGTCACCCGTCCTCAGGCCGGCATTTCGATGATCAGGTCTTCGTCGGTGACCGGCTCGGGCGACGCCGTCGCCGTCTTGCTGCCGTCGACGTTGAAGAACTCGATCTTCCATGCGTAGCTCTTCCTGGTCTTGTCGCGCAAGGCCAGTTCCCAGTTGGCTTCGGACGCCCCTTTGCGGAACGTGAAGCTCTCGCTTTCGTCGACGCCGGCACCGTCGCTGTAGTGCAGTTCGACCCGCACCAGCTTCACCTTGTCCCAGTCGATCAGGTCCGGGATGAGCTTGACCGTCAGCGTCGCCGATTCCTCGCCGAGCAGCAGCGTGGTCCCTTCGAACGGCACTTGTCCGCTGTCGGTCGACTCGCCGCCCTTGAACGTCGTGATCGCTCGGTAAGTGAGCTTGCCCGCGCGCTCGTCGATGACCGGGAAGTTCCAGTCGCTGAAGCGCTTGTCCTTAGACAGCGCGATCGACGTGGTCTGCTTGTAACCGTTGCGCTCGTCGTCGTAGGCGAGGTCGACGAAGATCGTGTCGATCCGGCGCTCGAAGTCGCCGCGGGTGCGCAACTGCACGGTCCTGTTCGCCGAGAACGGATCGTCGACGTAGAAGCGCTGGCCCTTCTGGCCCGGCAACTGACGGACGTACTCCCGGCCGTCGCTCATGAAGTACTTGATCTCGGCATCGAAGGGCTGCGCTGGCTGCAGCAGCAACTCCTTCAGCGAGAACCGGGTGTGCTCCTTATCGATCTGGAAGCGCGAGACCGGCGGTACGCCCGGCGCGACCTCCGGATGCGAAACGCTCAGGACCGCTCGGCTGACCTGATCGAAGTTCATGTCGCCGACTTCCACGTCGACCATCCACAAGCCCAGATCGTCGACGTTGATCTTCAGATCGTTGCCCTGGTGCGATTTCGGCGCCGACTGGAAGGTGCGGCTCTCGCCCTTGTAGTTGACGATATAGCTGTACTGGAACTCGGTCGAGTCGTTCTCGATGAAAGCCGTGAACTTCTGGATGTCGTCGGCGTTGCGGAAGCTGAAGGTCTGCACGCCATGGCGAGCGGTATGGGGCGGGTAATCGATCGAGACGTCGACGCTGAAGATCGGCAGCGCCTGGAAGTCCGCGTTGACCTGTATCGCGACGTTCAACTGGCGGAAGAACGGGTCGTCGGTATCGGCGTCGATCGCGTAATCGGTCCACTGGAAGCCCAGGTCGGTGATCGACGGCAGGTTCGCCTGCGGATGGATATCGACGTTGGTGACCTGGTTCTCGCGCAGGCTGATCGTGACGTCGGACTGCTTGTTGACGGTGACGCTGCGCTTGATGTTCTCGAAGTCCTGTTCCCGGATCTTGGAGACATCGCGGCTCTCCGGCGGGATCGCGTCGAGCAGGTTGCGCTTGACGGCCTCGTCGAGCTGGCGTTCGAGCGATGCGCGGATCGTATCGAGCACCTTGGCGACGTTCGGATCGGTGTTCGGCAGCGAGCCCGGATCGATGACGACGGTGCGGCTTTCGGAGTTGCGGAACATCTCGCTGATGCTCTCGCTCATGTCGTCCTCGCTCCAGAAGCGCTCCTTGTAGTGGACGTCCTGGAAGAAGCTGTAGAACTTGTTGGCGTGCCAGGTTCCGGTGCCGGTGATCGGCGGCACGCGGGCCGCGAATTCCAGGTCGTAGACGACCCGGATGCCTCCGGCTCCCTCGCTGCGCATCGTCGCTTCGAAGATCGGCGCGCCCGACTGGTTCAGCTCGGCCGACACGGCGACCACGTTGTTGCCGTACATCGACGGCTTGCCGGCGTGGTTGACCTTCTGCACGAGGGCGTTGCTGTCGGCGAGGATCTCGACCGACACGTTGGCCTGGGTGACCGGAATCTTCGCCAGTTCGATGTGCTCGGGACCCAGCGGACGGCTGTCGTTCGGGCCGCGGCGGGCCTTGACGGCGGCGACGAGCCTGGCGCGGATCCCGTCTTCCTGCTGCGGGGTCAGCGCGAGCTCGATGTCCATGAACACCAGCGCGGCGCCGACGTCGCCGTTGGGCAGCGGCTTGAGGCTGCGGTACTTGACGTACTTGAACGCCAGTTTTCCGTCGGCCCGCTTGATGGTCGGGACCTTGGGCAGCACGTAGAAGCGCGTGTCCGACCGGTCGTCCCGGTAGGCCTCGGCTTCGGGAAAATCGAGCGAACCTTCGAGTTGCAGCATGATGAGCGACTCCTTTGAGATGCTCGGCGGGATCGTGGTCGTCGAGGAATCAGCGGTCCCGGACGTCCGTGGATGAAAAGAGGTCCGCCAGGTCGACGCTAAGTTCGAGCGGCCGGTCGGCGGTGGCGGGCGTCGAGCGATCGATGTCGATCGAGGCCGCCAGCGATTCGAGCCCCGCGGACGTCCGGGTCTTCAGGTCGATCGTCGCGGTCGCGCAGCGGGTCTGCGCGTGCGAGCCGGGCTCGACCGCGTACGCGACCAGGCGCGCGCGGCCCGTTTCGCCGCCCATCGCGGCCTTCAGCGCGGTGACCGCGGCCGGATCGAGCATCGCGGCCAGGGCCGCCGTCCACGGCGCGCTGCCCGAACCGCGGCTTTCGGCCAGCACCGACCAGCCATCGTCGCGCCCGATCTCGAGCACGACGCGCCGCACGTCCAGCGGCAGCGGCTCGAGCGAGTTCGCCGCCGGCCGTTCCCGTTTCAGCGCGTCGAACAGCTCGGCGCGTTCGCGTTCGTCGAGCGCGACCCGGGCGGTCGCCTGCAGGAAGGCCGTGCCGCCGGCTTCGATGACTTGCAGCATCGGCGTCCCGTCGCGCTTGCGCTCCAGCGACGGGCGGCGGGGCCGATATCGCCAGCGGGTGGCGTCGGCATCGATCGGCAACAGTTCGAAGCCCCGTACGATCAGCGGTTCGGCGCCGGCGGTTTCGTCGGTCGGATCCTGCGAGGTGCGCGTCATCGCGTACTCCTGTCGATGTCGATCCGTAGCTCGTCGGTTGGCAGGACCGGCGCCGACCAGTCGCCGGCGACGCCGTCGCGGACCGTGCGCCAGCAGACGCCGGGCCGGAACGGCGAAGCGGCGATCCATCCGATCGATACTTCGGGACGATCGCCGCCCACGCGGGCGGCGAGCGGCGGCGCGTCCGCATCGTCGGGGCGCCATTCGAAGATCAGCGGATCCGTCGAGCTGGTGCGGATCGTCGCGTGATGGGCGCCGTAGCCGGGCAGCATCGGCAGGTCGACGAACAACTGGTACTGCGGATCCAGGTCGATGGCGACCGGGTCGCCGCTGCCGTGAGGACGGACGCGCAGACGTACCGCTTCGCGCTCGCAGGCCAGCACGATCGATGGCGTCGCCCGATCGAGCCGTGCGACGGGCCGGCCGTCGGCCGACTCGCCGGGTGACTCGCCGGGTGACTCGCCGGGCGAGCGGATCGACGCCTCGACGTCGGCGACGTCGAGCAGGGCCTGCGTCGCGCGAAGCCTCACCAACGGGCAGCCGAAGTCGTCGGGGCCGAGCACGGCGCTGTCCGCGCGCAGCGGGCGCCAGTCGCCGGCCGCTTCGACCAGTTCGTCGCCGCGCGCCAGCACGGCCCGCAAACGGATCTCGCCATCGATCGGTTCTCCGGCGGCGAGCCGCAGCTCGGTGCTCGCCGAGCGCAGCGGGTTGTCGAGGCTCACGCTGGCGGCCGACGCCAGCGGTCGGAACGGCGGCAGCGGCGGAGCGCGGAAGTCCGCGACCAGCGCCTGCAAGCCGGCGATCGGCTCCGGCAGGTTCGCCGCCAGCGTGATCCGGGTCCGCCCGGTGGGAATCGGCGGCAGGTCGACGTATTGCACCCGGAGCGGGTCATCGACCTGCATCGCGCGCGCCGCCGCCAGCGGATCGAAGCCGAGCCGTCGTCGTACCAGCACGGCGGCCGGCTGCGACAGATCGACGCGTTCACGTCCGCCGGGCAGCGCGGCCGCGGGTTGCAGGCGGATCCGGTCCGGCCGCTGCGGGTCGCAGACGCCTAAGCGATCCGCCAGACGCAGGCCGAGCACGCGCGAGCGGGTCGGCGCGTCGATGGCCTGGACGTCGCCTTCGGCGCGGATGCCGGTGCCGGCGGCGAGCAGGGCGTCGAGGGAGGCGGCGAACGCCTCGTCCGCGACACTCGCTTCGTCGCCGAGCCGCTCGGCCAGGCGGGCGGCCAGTTCGCGCGGATCGTAGTCGACCGCAAGCGGCAGCCGCTGCGCGATCGCGCGGTGCGCGACCTGCAGCGACGCCCGCAACGGCATCACGTCCTCGCCGAGGATCCGCGCGGCGATTGCCGCCGCTTCGGGCGAGAGGTCGAGCAGCAGGCGCGCGTGCGCGAGCCACGCGGGGTCGAGCGGGCGCGCGGACATCAGCGGCGTCCACGAGACCGGTCCGAGCGCGGCCTCGAGCTCCAGCAGTCCGGCTTCGAACTCGCCGACGGCCATCCTGGCCGTCTGGCCGGCCGCGGCCAATGCCATCCCGATGTCGGTGACGGGCGCCTCGATCGACAGCCCGATGTCCAGACGCCCGCCGGTCGCGGCGCCGTCGCGTCCGGCCTGGCGAACCAGCGTCAGACGCAGCCGCGGTCGTCCGTCGACGTCGGCTTCCAGCGCCAGGCGGTCGGGGATCGCGACCACGTCGGACGGGCGCAGGTACGCGCGCCAGGCCGTGCCGGGGACGTCGCTCACCGGTTGGTCGAGGTCGGGTAAGCCGGCCAGCATCATCGCCGTCTCCCGCGGCTCAGGCCGGGAGCGTCTTGACCGGGAACAGGATCGTTCCCGGTGATTCGCGCCAGTCGCTGGTGCCGATCCCGCCGGCGCCCCACAAGGTCTCGGTCTTGTAGCGGATCGGCGGCATCGGGGCGCCGGTGATCAAGGGCTCGATCGGCAGCCGGACCGTGGTGGTCGCGGTCAACTGAGCCTCGGTCAGGCGCACGGTTCCGCCGTGTTCGACGGTGACCACGAACGCGGCGACCCGCTCGCCTGCCGGATCCGGGTTCGAGAACAGCAGCGGCACGGCCTCGACGGAGACCGTGCGCGTCATCTGCCCGGCCGCGCCGCGATCGAAGATGGCCGACCAGACGGCATCCGGGTCCGGCTCGACCACGATGCCGGACTCGTCCAGGACGATCCTCCCGGGCGCTTCGGCCAAGGGCTCGGCCGCGACCAGCGTCAGTTCCAGGTGCTCGCCAGGCGCGAGCCGCGCGCCGGCCGCGAGGCCGTCGACGCGCAGCGCGACCACGGTGCCGGCGACCATCGCGCTGGCCGCGAGCCGTTCGATCCGCAGCGGGCTTTCGATGCCGTTGACGACGCGGCACGGAAGACTGGCGCCGCTCGGAGCGTCGGCGATCACCGTCAGCACCGGACCGACGGTGCGATCCAGTCGCAGCTCGAAAGGAATGTCTTCGGGGCTGCCTTCGCCCATCGATGTCCGGACCTCGCCGCGAAGCAGGGCGAGGGACGCGCCTCGCAGGGCTTCGTACACGAGACGGAAGTCATCGAGACCCATGGTCTCGACGTGCGTGATGCCGGTCTCCAGATCGACGTCGGCGTCTCGCCGTTCGGTCAGCGCCGGGCTCGGTGCGCCGCCTTGCGGCAACGCCAGCCGCAGGATCGGCTGCGGATCGGGAACGATCTCGAGCGTCAACGCGGCATCGCCGCTGCCGCGTTGGCGGGCGGCTTCTTCCAGCATCGGCCGTGCGGCCTCCAGCCGCGCCATGTCGAGGACCGGGCGGGCGACGAACTCCATGGCCAGCCGGGGAGCGTCGTCGCCCTCGCCGGCTCCCGCCACCGCGTGGACGCGCAACAACGGGCGGCGGTCGCCGTCGTCGGCCCGGGCCAGCCCGAACCGGTCCGGCAGGAAGAAGAAGTGCGTCGGCTCCACCGGATCCTGCCAGTACGGATGGCTGGTGTTTCCGAAGGCCTTGCGCAGGCGGATCAGCGGCTGGATGCCCGAGCCGTTGCCGCCGAGCCGCTGCAATTGCGTGTCGGACAGCACCAGCGGCGCAGGCTCCATCGTCTGCTCGAGCTGCACCGTGGACTGGACATAGCCGGGTTCGTTCGTGTCCTTGAACACGTAGTTCGCGGGCAGGCCGAGCGTGGCCTCGCGTCCGACGATCAGCGTGGCGCTGGACGCGAGCGAACTCAGTGCGGCCAGTATCTGCTGGCGCTGGCCCGGCGCGGGCAGCGGCAGTTCGGCCGTGACGACGGTCCCGCTGGCATCCAGCAGCACCGACGCGAACGGCAACTGCCTGACGATCGATTCGCCGGACAGGGTGGCCTGGGTGTACTTGAGCGTCACCGTCAGGACGTGCGGCAGTTCGATCCGGCCTTCGGCCGCCGCCGGCGACGGGGTCTCGACCAGCGTGAACACCATCACCGGCACGCCGTCGCGATCGGCGATCGCGATGCTCGGCTCCTCGACCGAGCCGACCTTGTCGAATCGAATCGCATAGCGCGGCAGCACGTACGAGAGCTTGCCGTCCGGGCTGGTGAAGACATCGGCGTCGGTCGGCAGCACGCGCGGGGCCACCGGGGCCGTCAGTTGCGCGCGGCGCAGATACCGGGGGTCGGGTATGAAAACGCTCGGGGGCGGCTGCTGCGTGGCGGGTTCGGGGCGCGGGTTGCCATGGCCGACGGTCGACACCGAAGGCAGGTGTCCGGGCACCATGACCACGCCCGGTCGCGCGATCACCCTGTCGCCGATGCCCACCGGATCGTGCTGCGGCCTCGCCTTGATCGCGAAGCCCTGCCGCACGAGAGAGACCGGCGTGCGCCCGGCCTGTAACGACGTTGTTTGCATCACGGACTCCGATGGCCGCGCGTCGTGGACTCCGGGGAGCGGTAGACACCTGTCGAGGCAGGTCGAAGGCATTCGCCCTCGTTCCGGCCGACGCGCGGTAAGTCAAGTTAAGGCCGCCTCCGCGCGTCGTCATCCTCACATTTCGGTACACACGGCAAGGCCCGCCTGCGCACACGCGCGGCGCTCGATAAGCGCCGCGCGAGGCGAGTTGCCGCAGCGCCGATGCTCGGCCGCGGGCCGGCCTGCTTGTGCGGCGGCTTTCCATCCCGCATGCTTGTCCGGCCCCGCTACTCACCGGAAAGCCGCGAGCATGTCCACGTCCACCGAATTGCACTCGTTGTCCGCCGCCGAACTGAGCGACGCTTATCGAAGCGGCCGCCTGTCGCCCGTCGAAGTCACGCGCGCGGTGCTGGCCCGCATCGAAGACGTCGAACCGAAGATCAACGCGATGTACGTCGTGCATGCCGAAGCCGCGTTGCGGGCCGCCGCCGAGTCCGAGGCGCGCTGGCGCGAAGGCCGGCCCGCGTCGGCGATCGACGGCGTGCCGATCACGATCAAGGAGAACATCCACACGGCGGGCGACCCTTCGCCGATCGGCACGCGCGCCGCGCCCGCCTCGCCGCAGCCGATCGATGCGCCGCCGTCGGCGCGCGTTCGCGAGGCCGGCGCCGTGATCGTCGGCAAGACCACGATGCCCGACTTCGGCATGCTGTCGTCGGGCGTGTCGTCGCTGCACGGCATCACCCGCAATCCGTGGCGACTGGACCGCAATACTTCGGGGTCATCGTCTGGCGCCGGCGCCGCGGCGGCGGCCGGTTACGGTCCGCTGCACATCGGCACCGACATCGGCGGGTCGGTGCGGTTGCCGGCCACGCACAACGGCATTTTCGGGCTCAAACCGAGCCAGGGCCGCGTTCCTTATGATCCGCCGTTCATGGGGCGGGTGGCCGGTCCGATGACGCGGACGGTACGCGATGCCGCGATGCTGATGACCGTGCTGAGCCGGCCCGACGATCGCGACTATCGTTGCCTGCCGCCGCAGTCGATCGACCATGCGAGCGAGCTCGACGGCCTGCCGATCGCGGGCCTGCGCATCGGCGTGCTGACGGAGATGGGCTGCGGGCTGCCGCCGCAGCCGGAAGTGCGCGATGCCGTCGCCGCGGCCGCCGCCGCGCTGGCCGATGCCGGCGCGCGCGTCGAGCCGCTCGACAGCTTCCTGACGCCGCGGATGTTCGACGGCGTCCAGCGCTTCTTCGAGGCGCGCCTGTGCGCGGACATCGCCGCGATGCCGGCGGCGATGCGCGAGCAGGTGCTGCCGTTCATCGTCGAGTGGGCGACCTGGCGCGCCGCCTCGTTCAGCGGCAGCGACGTGATCGGCGCGTATCTGCAGATCCAGTCGATGCGCGAAGCCGCCGTTAGGGCCGTCGGCGCCTTCGATTTCGTGATATCGCCGACTTCACCGCTGCTTCCTTATGACGCGGAGGCGGCGTGCCCGGGCGACGATCCGCATCGCGCGCTCGAACACATCGCGTTCACGGTGCCGTACAACATGAGCGAGCAGCCGGCGGCCTCGATCAACTGGTGCGCGTCGTCCGATGGCTTGCCGATCGGCGTGCAGCTCATCGGCAAGCGTTTCGACGACGTCGGCGTCCTGCGTCTGGCGCGCGCGATGGAAGGCCTGCGGCCGGCTCAGCGTCCCTGGCCTTCGCCGTGAACGCCCGCCGCGGCCGAGGGTGATGCGGGCCGCGGTGCGGGGCGTCGCGCGGAGCGTCGCGCCGGGTGCCGGGTCAGGCGGTCGGCTGCCGGCATTTGTACATGCCCCATCCCTGCGCCTGATAGACGATCTCGCCGTGCTGGTTGATCGCCTGCTGCGCGGACTGGATCAGCCCGCGATCGGGTCTGGATTCCGAACGCCGCATCGCCAGGATCGATACCTGCCCGCGCAGGCGATCGCCGGGGCGCACCGGTCTGAACCAGCGCACCTCGTCCATGCCCGGCGATCCCATGCTCGATACCGGCGACAGGAAGTGGTCGACCAGCAGCCGCATCATCACGCTGGCCGTCATCCAGCCGCTGGCCACCAGGCCGCCGAAATGGCTGGCCGCGGCCGCCTTCGGGTCGACGTGGAACGGCTGCGGATCGTAGCGCGTCGCGAACTCGATGATCTCCTGCTCGGTGATCAGGTATTCGCCGATCGGGCAGATCTCGCCGACCGTGTAGTCTTCGAAGTATCTTTCGCGGTAGGGCACGGACATCGCTGCGTGGTCTCCTGTGTCGGCGCGGTCGGCCGATCGCGCGCGGAGCGCTCGCGTCCTGGGGGCCGCCGGGCCATGCCATAGTATGCCGGCAATCCGGCGTCCTGCCGCCGCGCGATCGGGTGTCCAACCTCATCGATCGCGCGTCGATCGCGTGACGGCGGACATCGATCGGATCGTCAACGGATTCGTCAACGGATGGAAGACGTAAGAATCGACAAATGGCTGTGGGCGGCGCGCTTCTACAAGACGCGCAGCCTCGCGCAGACGGCGCTCGAGCGCGGCCAGGTGCTGGTCGGCGGCGAACGCGTGAAGCTGTCGCGGCCGGTCCGCGAAGGCGACGAGGTGCGGATCCGCATCGGCGGCATCGAGCGCACGGTCGAGGTCCTGGCGCTGTCCGAGCAGCGCGGGCCGGCCAGCGTCGCGCAGACGCTGTACCGGGAAACGCCCGATTCGATCTCCCGGCGGGTCGCCGAGATCGCGCGCCGGGCATTGGCGGCCGAGCCCGCGCACGCGATCGCCGGCGGGCGTCCGACCAAGCGGGATCGGCGGCACCTGGACCGCTGGCACGACGGCGACGAGCAATGATCCGGCGTTGCCGGCCCGGGCGCTAGTGTCGTGAATCAGAAGTTCGCCGAAGAGATCCGCCGAGAATCGGCGCCATGCCGTGTTGCAAATCCTCGCGATACCTCGGTATCGCTGCGGTTTGCGCCTTGCCTGGCACCGATTTCGACAGATTTCTTTCTTCGGCGAACTTCTGATTCACGACACTAGCGCCCGAGCAGCTTGCGGCTGAGCTGGTCGAACGCCATCGTCGGCAGCGCCGCGATGTCGCGGACGATGATCGCGTTGTCGTAGTAGCTGGCCGCCGCATCGTCGCCGACGCCGATGCCCACCAGTTCCACGCCCTGGTCCCGCAGCCGGCGGATCCTTAGCGTCAGGTCGCTCTGCAGCAACTGCCGATGGCCGTCGCCGGTCACCGGGTGTCCGTCCGACAGCACGAACATCACGTGCCGCTCGCCGCGCCGCGCGAGCAGCCGTTCGGCCGCCCAGGCCAGCGCTTCGCCGTCGGGATTCTGGTCGCCGCAGCGCATCTCGACGAGGCCCGACGGATCGTCGACGGCGAACGACTTGAATACCTGCAGATCCAGCCGCTCGACGAAGCGGTTGAACGGCCGCATGTCGATGCCGCGCGCCAAGGCCTGCTGGTAGTGGTCGCGCATCGCCGCGTCGATGATCGAGCTGAAACCGAGGATCTCGAACGGATAGCCGAGCCGGCCCAGCGCGGTCGCCATCGCCGCCGCGCACAGCTTGGCGATGCGCAGCTTGTCGCCGGCCATCGACGCGCTCAGGTCGATCAGGATCGAGATCGCCAGGTGGCGGCTGGGCAGAGGCCGTTCGACGCGAAACGGCGTCCGATAGCTCGGTTGCGCGGCCAGGCGTCCGAGTGCCGCCGGATGGATGCGGCCGCGTTCCTGCTCGTACCGCCAGGCGTTCGGTGCTTCGGCCTTCAGCGCGCGTTCGAGTTTCTCGGCGAGCCGGCCGGTGGCTTTCAGCGCCTCGCGCCGCAGCGCGATCCACGCGGCCCGGTCGCCGCGTCCCGAATGGTCGACGACGCGGTCGAACTCGCGCGTCAACGGTATCGAGTACAGCGCGGTCGGTGCGCGCCGCGCCCGGGCCGCGCGCACGGCCGCCTCGATCGCGGCGCCGCTGGCCTGGCCTTTCGGCGGCGCGCCGGCGGCCAGCGGATCGGCCGGCGATTCGAGTTCGGGTTCGAACTGCGCGAGGTCCGGCGGTGCGCGGTCCTCGTCGTCGCCGCGCGCGGCGTCCGCGTCGTCGTCGTCCGGCGCCGGCGCATCGTCGGTCGCGGCGTCGGCGGCCTGCGCGTCCGCGGACAGCGCGTTCGCGTCATCGTCGCCGGTCCGCGTTCCGTCGTCCGGATCCATCCTCGCGTCGAGCTGGTTGTGCCGCGCGTCCTGCTGCAGGCGTTGCACGATCCGCGCGAGCGCCAGCGCCTGCTCGGCGCTCTCGGATGAACTGCGCGACGACCGCGCCGTCTCCAGCACGGGCTCGCTGAGCCGCAGCGCTTCGCGCAGCAGCGGCTCGCGCGCGAGCACGCGGGCCAGCCGGGCCGCGCGTTCCGCGTGTCCGGGAGGCGCGGCGACGAGGGCTTCGTCCTCGCCGTCCGGGTCGTTCCACAGGCGCCGCCCGATCGCTTCCAGGTATCGCACCTCCCACGACACCAGCGGTCCGCTCGCGATCAGCCGCTGCCGTTCGGCCTCGCGCCGCGCGCGCAGGAAGCGGGCGGCGCCCGGGTGCGTGGCCAGCAGCCGGCGCGCGCAGCGGTGATCGTCGATGACCTGCCCGATCGCGCGGGCCATGACGCCGGGCAGCCGCCGCAGCGGGCCGGGCGACGCGTGCTGGCGGCGGGCGATCAGCAGGTCGATGGTGCCGATCATCCGATCGAGCGTGCCGTCGACCAGCATCGATTCGGGCAGCACGATGCCGCTGCGATCGAGGCGTGCCGGCGGTCCGGCGAAGGTCACGGCCAGCGTGTAGTCGCCGCTGACGACGCGGGCGATCTTCTCGAGCACGGCGCGCGGGCTGCGGCCGGGGCTGTGCGGGGTACCGTGCTGGCCTTTCATCGCGCGGGCCGGAGACGGGACGCGCGTCAGCGCGCCGGCAGCCGGTGCGCGATCAGGCCGCGCACGACGTCGGCATCGGACGGATTGATCTTGGCGAAGATCACCGGTTCGGCCGCGCGCAGCGGATCCTGGTGGCGCGCGGTCAATCGCGCCCAGTCGAGCAGGCGGCGCGTCGAGAACGTGCAGCTCAGCTCCTGGCGCTCGAAAGCCTGGCGGCAGTCGGCGGCGACCAGCGTCATCGCGTGGATCGTCGCGGCGTCCAGCAGCCCCTTCATCCGCGCGGCCAGCAGCTTGCGCTCCTGGGCCGACGACAGGTAGTCGATGTGATAGATGCGCCAGCGGTCGAGGAAGGCCTCGTTCAACGGATTGGCGCCCAGGTACAGATGCCGGTACTCGCCCATCGCGCCGGCCGTGTTGGCGGTCGCGAACAGGCGGAAGCGCGGATGCGGGGCGATGATCTCGTTGCCTTTTTCCTTGAGCAGCAGGCGGCCCTGCGGTTCGAGCACCGCGGTCAGCACGGCGAGGATCGACGGTTCGGCGAAGTCGATCTCGTCGACGATCAGCCACGCGCCGGTCTTCAGCGCGTACGGCAGCACGCCGTCGATCCATTCGGTCTGGCCGCCCTTGACGGTCCACAGCCCGACGAAGTCCGAGACGGTCGTCTGCCCGTTCATGTTGGCGCGCAGCACGGGCTGGTGCACGCGCGCGGCGATCTGCTCGATGAAGCTCGTCTTGCCGGCTCCGGTATGGCCGATCAGCATCACGCGCCGGTTCTCGGTGATGTCCTCGATCGCGTCGTGATAGCGAGGATCGAAGATGTGGTGGCGATCCAGCGGCGGAACGAGATCGCCGCCCGGGCCGGGCTCGAAGCTGCTGGCGCCGATCCGGATCATCGCGGAACGGGGCGCGCCGCGGTCGGCGGCGCGCGCGGTGGGACGAAGGGCGGCGGGGCGGGCGGAGCGGGCGGGACGGGAGGCGGGCATCGGGATCCAGGCAAACGGCCGGGGCGGGGCGAAGCGCCGCCGCGAGGACGCGAGCGGCGAGCCCGGGGGCCGGCGATCAAGTCCGCAGTCTAACGGGCCCGGCCGCGTCGGGCGCGGGACGCCGCGCGCGGTGCGGGGGGATGCCGGAGGGGGATGCCGGGGGGGCCGGGGGGATGCCGAGGGGATGCCGAGGGGATGCCGGGGCTGCTCGCCGGCGAGGGCTCGATCTCCGGGTGGACGGGCCCTACGCCATTCGCGAACGGCCGGGCGGCGGTCCGCTGGCGGCCAGCGCTGCGATGCCGACCACCGAGATCGCGCCGACGGCCAGCAGCGGCCAGCCGTAGTCGCCGGTGCGTTCGTGCAGCATGCCGATGACGCCCGGGCCGAGCACGACGCCGAACACCGCGAAGAAGCGGCTCAACGCGTACAGCCGCGCGTACGCCTGGATGCCGAACACCTCGGTCAGCAGGATCGACTGCAGCGTGACCATGTTGCCGATCGTCGAGCCGAACAGCGCGATGGCCGCGACCAGCAGCACGGCCGACGGCGCGACGCCGGCGGCGGCCAGCGCGAGTCCCTGCGTGACCAGCAGCGCCATGATGAACGCGCGTGCCGACATGCGCTTGAGCGAAGCCACGGCGATCACGCGCGCGCCGACGCTGGCCGCGGCCATGACCGCGATCGCCAGGCCCGCCAGGCGCGCGTCGGCGGTCCGTTCGATGACGAGGTTGTAGACGTGCGTCATCCCGCCGACCTGCGCCGCCATGCCGAACAGGAAGGCCAGCGTCGAAGCCCAGTAGAAGCGCGTGCGCAGCGCCTCGCGATAAGGCATCGATGGCGGGGCGGCCGGCGCGTCGTCGCTCGCCTCGTCCTCGCCGAGCGCGCGCAGCCCCTTGTCCCGCGGCCATGAACGGAGCAGGCCCCAGATCATCGGCAGCACCAGCGCCAGCAGCGCGATGCCGAGCCAGGGGCCGGCCCGCCCGAGCCCGACGTCGGCGACCAGCATCGCGCTGGGCGGCGTGACGACGATCGCGCCCAGCGAGTTGCCGGTCGCGGCGATCGACATCGCCGTCGAGCGCTGCGCCGAGAACCACCGGGCGACGATGGTCGTGCACGGGATCAGCGCGCAGGTCGCGTAACCGGCCCCCAGCAGCAGATGGAAACCGTACAGCGACCACA
This sequence comes from Burkholderiaceae bacterium, assembly GCA_047601745.1. Classification (GTDB taxonomy): domain Bacteria; phylum Pseudomonadota; class Gammaproteobacteria; order Burkholderiales; family Burkholderiaceae_E; genus JAKPAM01. The sequence continues at coordinate 2,049,696 of JASGIS010000001.1, forward strand.
GGCCGTCGACCCACGGCAGCATCGCCAGCGCGGCGGCCATCATCAGCGCGCCGCTGGTCATCACGCCGCGGATGTCGTGGCGTTCGAGCAGCTTGCCGGCCCACAGGCCGACCACGCCGCCGGCCACCGAGAACGTCGCGCTGGCCAGCGACACGTCGCTGATCGAGAACCGTCCCGACTCGAGGAAAGCGTGCAGGTAGACCGACAGGTTGTAGACGGTGACGCCCGAGCAGGCCGTGAGGATCGCGAACACCGCGGCGACGACGATCCAGCCGTAGAAGATCGGCGCGCGTCGGGACGACGGGCGAGCGGCGCGGCGGGGGGAATCGTCGGACATCGGAAGGGCGGCGGGACTGCGGGGCGGAATGGCGGCGCCGATCGACGCGCGGGGCGACTCCGGATGATGCCTGATCCGCCGCGCCGGCGTCCGGCGCCCTTCACGGCGGCGTCATCGGATCGTGGCAAGGTCCCGGCGCGAGATGCCGCGGGCCGGGGCGGTGCGTGCCGCCGGCGGAGTACCATCGGAACCATGAACGATTCGACGATCGAGCGGCCCGTGGCCGACCCGCAGCCGGGGGCCGGCGGTCCGGGCCGCCCGCCGTTCGCGCGTACGCTGTGGATCGATGCGCAGGGCCGCCCGACCACGATCGACCAGACGCTGCTGCCGTTCGCGTATCGGACCTTCGTGCTCGACGACGAGGCGGCCTGCGCCGACGCGATCCGGACGATGCGGGTGCGCGGTGCACCGCTGATCGGTGCCGTCGGCGCCTACGGCCTGGCGCTCGCGTTGCGCGAGGCGGCCGACGACGCGGCGCTGGCCCGCGCGCAGGCCCGTCTGCTCGCGACGCGGCCGACGGCGGTCAACCTGCGCTGGGCGCTGACGCGCGTGGCCGATCGTGTCCGTCCGCTGCCGGTCGCCGCGCGGGCGCGGGCGGCCTGGGACGAGGCCGCGCGCCTGTGCGACGACGACGTCGAATGCAATCGGCGGATCGGCGCGCACGCGATCGACTGGCTGGCCGGCCCGTTGGCGCGAGCGCGCGAGCAGGGCCGCCCGCTGCGGATCCTGACGCATTGCAATGCCGGGCCGATCGCGACGCTGGCCTGGGGCACGGCGCTGTCGGCGGTGTTCCAGCTCGCCGCGCAGCGGCAGTCCGTCCACGTATGGGTCGACGAGACGCGGCCGCGCAACCAGGGCGCGAGCCTGACCTGCTGGGAGCTGGCGCAGGCCGGCATCGCGCATACGCTGGTCGCCGACAATGCCGGCGGCCTGCTGATGATGCGCGGGCAGGTGGATGCGGTGATCGTCGGCTGCGACCGCGTCGCCGCCAACGGCGACGTCGCGAACAAGGTCGGCACCTATCTGAAGGCGCTGGCGGCGCGCGCGCATTCGGTGCCGTTCGCGGTCGCCTGCCCGTCGTCGACGATCGATCCGTCGACGCCGTCGGGCCTCGACATCGAGATCGAATATCGTTCGCCCCGCGAGGTCACGCACGTCAGGGGATGCGACGAGCAGGGGCGGATCATCGATCTGCGCATCGCGCCCGAGGGCTGCGAAGCGTCGAACCCGGCGTTCGACGTGACGCCGGCCGCGCTGGTTGACGCGCTGCTGACCGAGTTCGGCGCGTGCCGCGCGACGGCCGATTCGATCGCCGCGCTGCTGGCCGAGGGTAAGTCCGCTTCGCCGGATCAACAGGAATAAGGATCGTGTCGCCATCGAACGAACGCGAAGCCCGTCGCCAGGTGGCGGACGCGGCGCGCAGACTCGGCAGTCTGGGCCTGAATCACGGCGCGGCCGGCAGCGTGTCGCTGCGCTGGCACCGCGGCGCCCGCGACGGGTTCCTGGTGACGCCCGGTGCGATGCCGCCCGAGGCGATCGGCGACGAAGACATCGTCTGGCTGCCGCTCGACGACGAGGATCCGCTGGCCGGCCTGATCGAGGCGTCGGCCGCGCCGCCGGTCGCGGCGCCGCGCGAGCCTTCGTCCGAAGCGCCGCTGCATCGCGCGCTGTACCGGCATTGCTGCGCCGCGGCAGTCGTGCACGGCCATGCGCCGTTCGCCACGACGTTGTCCTGCCTGCCTGCCGTACGCGAGCACGGCATACCGGCCTTCCATTACATGGTGGCGATGGCCGGCGGCGATTCGATCCGCTGCGCGAGCTACCGGACGTTCGGCACGCAGGCGCTGGCCGACTCGGTCGTCGAGGCGATGCGCGACCGCAAGGCCTGCCTGATGGCCGGCCACGGCCTGGTCGCCATCGGCGCGGACTTAGCGTCGGCGATCGACATGGCGGTCGAGACCGAATACCTGTCGAGGGTGTATGCCCAATCGTTGCAAATCGGTGCGCCGGTCTTGCTCGATAAGGGCGATATCGGTAAGGTACAGCAGGCGTTTTCGACCTATCGACGCTAACAACAAAGGAGATCCAGTATGGACCGCAGACTGTTCGTGACGGCCGCCGCGGCAGGCTCGCTTCTGGCGGTGACGGGCTGTACCACCACGCCCGACGCCCCGGCCGACAAGGCGACCAAGCGCCGCGAGATCGACGCGTCCGCCGATGCCGCGCTGACGAAGCTGGCGCAGACGGTGCCCGATTCGCGCAACCTCGCCGCGCGCTCGCGCGGCATCCTGGTGTTCCCGAACGTGCTCGCCGGCGGATTCGTGGTCGGCGGCGAATACGGCGACGGCGTGCTGCGCGTGCAGGGCCGCTCGGCCGGCTACTACCGCACGCTGGCCGGTACGCTGGGATTCCAGATCGGCGGCCAGTCCAAGGCGATCATCATGATGTTCATGACGCCCGAGGCGCTGGAGAAGTTCCGCAGCAGCGATGGCTGGTCCGTCGGCGGCGATGCCTCGGTGGCGGTGGCCAAGGTCGGCGCCAACGGCGAGATCGACACGACGACCGCTCACCAGTCGGTCATCGCGTTCGTGATGACCAACGCGGGTCTGATGGCCAACCTGAATCTGCAGGGCAGCAAGATCACCAAGCTCGACCTCTGAGGCCTTCGGGTCGAACGACCCTAGGCCGGGTCGCTCGGGCCGGCCTGGCGCGCCCGCGCCAGGACCGCGCCCAGGTAGCGGCCGGTATGACTGGCCGGCTCGGCGGCGATCACCTCGGGCGGGCCTTCGGCGATCAGATCGCCGCCGCGGGCGCCGCCTTCGGGGCCCAGGTCGATGACCCAGTCCGCGGTCTTGATGACGTCCAGATTGTGCTCGATGATGACCACGGTATTGCCGTGATCGCGCAGCGTGCGGATCACGCCGAGCAACAGCGCGATGTCCTGGAAATGCAGCCCGGTCGTCGGCTCGTCGAGGATGTACAGCGTGCGGCCGGTATCGCGCTTGGACAATTCCTGCGACAGCTTGACGCGCTGCGCCTCGCCGCCGGATAGCGTGGTCGCCGCCTGGCCCAGCTTCAGGTAACCCAGGCCGACATCCATCAGCGTGCGCACCTTGCGCGCGATCACCGGTACGTTCTCGAAGAACGCCATCGCTTGTTCGACGGTCAGGTCGAGCGTCTGCGCGATGTTCTTGCCCTTGTACTGCACTTCGAGCGTTTCGCGGTTGTAGCGGCTGCCGTGGCAGACGTCGCAGGGCACGTACACGTCGGGCAGGAAGTGCATCTCGACCTTGAGCACGCCGTCGCCTTCGCAGGCGTCGCAGCGGCCCCCCTTGACGTTGAACGAGAAGCGGCCCGGCCCGTAGCCGCGCTCGCGGGCCGTCGGCGTTTCGGCGAACAGTTCGCGGATCGGCGTGAACAGACCGGTGTACGTGGCCGGGTTCGAGCGCGGCGTGCGGCCGATCGGGCTCTGGTCGACGCTGATGACCTTGTCGAAATTGTCGAGCCCGTCGATCGCGTCGTGCTCGGCCGGATCGGTCTGCGACCCGTACAGATGGCGGGCGACGGCCGCGTACAGCGTGTCGTTGACCAAGGTCGATTTGCCGGACCCCGACACGCCGGTCACGCAGACGAGCAGGCCGATCGGGATCGACACCGTCAGCCCGCGCAGATTGTTGCCGCGCGCGTTGCGGATCGTCAGCTTGCGCTTGCCGGGCCGCAGCCGCTTGGCCGGCACCTCGATGCACAGGTCGCCGGACAGGTAGCGACCGGTCAGCGAGGCCGGGTTGCGCCGGATCTCTTCGGGCGTGCCCTGCGCGATCAGTTCGCCGCCGTGCACGCCGGCGCCGGGGCCCAGATCGACGACGTGGTCGGCCGCCAGGATCGCGTCCTCGTCGTGCTCGACGACCAGCACCGAATTGCCGAGGTCGCGCAGATGTTTGAGCGTTTCGATCAATCGATCGTTGTCGCGCTGGTGCAGGCCGATCGACGGTTCGTCGAGCACGTACATCACGCCGGTCAGTCCCGATCCGATCTGCGAGGCCAGCCGGATCCGCTGCGCTTCGCCGCCGGACAAGGTCTCGGCCGACCGGTCCAGCGACAGGTAGTCCAGGCCGACGTTGTTCAGGAAGCGCAGGCGGCTGGCGATCTCGCGCACGATGCGCTCGCCGATCGCCTGGCGCGAGCCGGGCAGCGCCAGGTCGGCGAACCAGTCGAGCAGTTCGCCCAGCGTCCAGCGCGACAGCTCCCAGATCGGCCGGTCGGCGCCGCGCGGCCCGACCTTGACGAAGCGGGCGTCGGCGCGCAGCCGGGTGCCGCCGCACGACGGGCACTGGCGGTGGCTGCGGAACTTGGCCAGTTCCTCGCGCACCTGCGCCGAGTCGGTTTCGCGAAAGCGCCGTTCGAGATTGGGCAGCACGCCTTCGAACGGATGATGGCGGACCGTGCCGTGAGCGGCGCCGGCCGACTTGCCGGCCCGGCCGGCGCCCTTGCCGTTTGTCTTGCCGCCGGCGCCCGCGTTGCCGTCGCCGGTCAGGTAGACGAACGGCAGTTTCTGCGTGCCCGAGCCGTGCAGGATCACCTGCCGGGCGTCGTCGGGCAGTTTGTCGAACGGCGTGTCCAGGTCGAACGAGAAGTGCGCGGCCAGGCTCTGCAGCATCTGGTAGTAGAACGGGTTGCGCTGGTCCCAGCCCTTGATCGCGCCCGAGGCCAGGCTCAGGTTCGGAAACTGCACGACGCGGCGCGGGTCGAAGAACTCGACGACGCCCAGGCCGTCGCAATCGGGGCACGCGCCCATCGGGTTGTTGAACGAGAACAGCCGCGGTTCGAGTTCGCGCAGCGAATAGCTGCAGATCGGGCACGCGAAGCGGTTCGAGAACACCTGCTCGGCCGGCGGATCGGACGACTGCGCGTCCGCCCGGGCATCCATGTCGACGACGATCGCGCGGCCCTGGGCCAGGCGCAGCGCGGTCTCGAACGATTCGGCCAGCCGCTGCTTGATCGACGGCCCGACCTTGATCCGGTCGACGACGACGTCGACGCTGTGCTTCTGGTTCTTGTTGAGCGCCGGCGGGCCGTCGACCAGGTCGTGCACGCGCGGGACCGGCTGGCCTTCGGTACGCACGCGCACACGGGTGAAGCCCTGCGACTGCAGGTCGTCGAACAGCTCGGCGTGCTCGCCCTTGCGCGCCGACAGGATCGGCGCGAGGATCATCAGCCGCATGCCTTCGGGCATCGCCAGCACCGTGTCGACCATCTGCGAGACCGTCTGCGCCTCCAGCGGCTGGTCCGGATGGTCCGGGCAGTACGGCGTGCCGGCCCGCGCGAACAGCAGCCGCAGGTAGTCGTGGATCTCGGTGACCGTGCCGACCGTCGAGCGCGGATTGTGGCTGGTGGCCTTCTGCTCGATCGAGATCGCCGGCGACAGGCCTTCGATCAGGTCGACGTCGGGCTTTTCCATCAACTGCAGGAACTGGCGCGCGTAGGCCGACAGCGATTCGACGTAGCGGCGCTGGCCCTCGGCGTACAGCGTATCGAAAGCCAGCGACGACTTGCCCGATCCGGACAGGCCGGTGATGACGACGAGCCGGTCGCGGGGCAGGTCGAGGTTCAGGTTCTTGAGGTTGTGCGTGCGGGCGCCGCGAATGCGAATCGTGTCCATCGTTTGCGGGCCGGAGAGGCGAGGGCAATCGAGTAATATAACGTGTTGACCGATCGCCTGCCGTCACGCCCGGCGGACGCCCGGCGACGGCATCCGGCACCGCGCCGTTCACGGCCGATCGTCCGTCGACCCTCATCCCGCCCTCGCCGAATCGCATCTTGTCCGAGCCCTCGCCGTCCGCCGATCGTGCCGCCGTCCCGCCCGCCAAGGACCGGATGACGCGCGCCGAGCTGCGCGCCAGCGGTTCGCTGGCGATGGTGTTCGCGCTGCGGATGCTCGGTCTGTTCCTGATCCTGCCGGTGTTCGCGGTCCACGCGAGGGGGCTGCCGGGCGGCGACCGGCCGCTGCTGGTCGGGCTGGCGCTGGGCATGTACGGGCTGACGCAGGCGTTCCTGCAGATTCCGTACGGCATCGCGTCGGACCGGTTCGGCCGCAAGCCGGTCATCGCCGCGGGCATGCTGGTGTTCGCGGCCGGCAGCTTCCTCGCGGCGGCGGCTCCCGACGTGATGACGGTGCTGGTCGGGCGCGCGCTGCAGGGGGCCGGTGCGGTCTCGGCTGCCGTCACCGCGATGATCGCCGACCACACCCGCGATTCGCAGCGCACGAAGGCGATGGCGATGGTCGGCATCTCGATCGGCATGAGCTTCGCCGTGTCGATGGTGGCGGCGCCGCTGCTGTATTCGCTGATCGGCATGGCGGGCATCTTTTCGCTGACCGGCTTGCTGGCGCTGGCGGCGGTCGTCACCGTGCTGCGCCTGCCGGCGCCGCCGGCCCGCTCGTCGCACGGGGCGGCCGACGCCGTCGAGCGGCGCCGTTTCCGCGACGTGCTCGCGCACGCCGACCTGCTGCGGCTGAACTTCGGCGTGTTCGTGCTGCACGCGGTGCAGATGGCCGTGTTCGTCGTCGTGCCCAACTGGCTGGTCGAGGACGCCGGGCTGCCGCTCGACGCGCACTGGAAGCTGTATCTTCCGGTGATGGCCGTGTCGGTGATGCTGATGATGCCGGCGCTGAACTGGGGCGAGCGGCGCGGCCGGCTGTCGACCGTGCTGGCGGGCGCCATCGCGCTGATGCTGGTCGTAGTCATCGGGCTGTTCTGGCATCCGCGGGGCGTAATGCCGATGGCGGTCTTGCTCGCCGCGTTCTTCGCGGGGTTCAATGTGCTCGAAGCCAGCCAGCCCTCGCTGGTCTCGAAACTGGCGCCGCCGGGCACGCGCGGCGCCGCGCTCGGCGTCTACAACACCACGCAGTCGCTGGGCCTTTTCGTCGGCGGCGGCCTGGGCGGCTGGGCGCTCGCGCGCTGGGGAGGGCAGGCGGTCTTCGCGGGCAGCGGCGTCCTGCTGCTGGCGTGGCTGATCATGAGCTTGCGCAAGCGCGTCGACGCGCCGGGCAGCGCGCTCGGCTCCTCGTCGGCCAGCCACGGTTGATCGGCGGCATCGGGCGCCTCCGCTTCTCACCCCTCAAACAGGTATCCTTCAAGTCAGCGTCGGGAGTTCATTCATGGCATCGGTCAACAAGGTCATTCTGGTCGGCAATCTGGGACGAGATCCCGAGACCCGTTATTCGCCGGACGGCAGCGCGATCACCAACGTGACCATCGCCACTAGCCGCATGTGGAAGGACAAGGGCACCGGCGACCGCAAGGAAGAAACCGAATGGCATCGCGTCGTGTTCTTCGGCCGTCAGGCCGAGATCGCCGCCGAATACCTGAAGAAAGGGCGACCGGTCTACGTCGAGGGCCGGCTGCGCACCCGCAAGTGGACCGATAAGGAAGGCCAGGACCGTTACACGACCGAGATCGTCGCCGAAGAGATGCAACTGCTCGGTTCGCGCGATGGCGGCGGCGGTGGTGGCGGCGGGGCCGGCGGATATGGCGACGAGGGCGGTGGCGGCGGCTATGCGCGCGAGTCGCGCGAACCGTCCGGAGGCGGTCGTGGCGGCGCCCCGGCGCCGCGCAAACCGGCCGCGAATTTCGACGACATGGACGATGACATTCCGTTCTGACCGACGACCCGCTCGCCGGTTCTCGCGCCTGTTCGGCGGCCTGGGCGCTGCTCTCGTCCTGCTGGCCTTCGCGCCGGCCCGCGCGGCCGTCCTCGAATGCGAGGTGCAGGGGCAGCCGGTCGATCCGGCCAACGGGGCGAGCACCGCGGGCAAGACCGGCACGATGCGCTGCATCGACCGCGACACGGGCCTGGTGGCTCGTGAAGAGGCGCTGCGCGACGGCAAGTTCGTCGGCATGCGCCGGTTCTTCGTGCAGGGCAAGCTCCAGCGCGAAGGCGATGTGAACGAAAAAGGCAATGCGCAGGGGCGCCAGCGCGAGTTCGCGCTCGACGGTACGCTGTTGCGCGACGCCGTCTACGACAACGGGTCGGCCGTCGGCCTGGCCAAGGCCTACCACCTGAACGGCCAACTGCGCCGCGCCAGCTATTTCGAAGCGGGTGGTGCGAGCGGCGGCGACAGCGGAGGCGAAGGCGGCGAGGGCACCACGCGCGAGACGGTCGTCGCCGAGTTCACGCCGCGCGGCCAGCTCACCGAACTGCGCTGCGGCACCCGGCCGCGGCTGGCGCCGGTCGTCGACGACAACAAGCTGTGCGGCTTCGCCGGTCCGGTCGACGTCGATCTGTTCGACGAGCAGGGCGCTGTCAAGGCCAAGATGAAGTACGAGCAGGGCCGGCTGCTGCGCGCGACCTACATGGGCGACGACGGCCAGCCGACTCGCGCGATCGAGAACAGCCCCGGCCAGCGCATCGAGCGGCAGTTCTGGCGCGACGGCTCGTTGCGGCGCGAGGTGCAGTTCGAGGCGATGGGCGCCCGCTTCGAACGCGTGCGCGAACAGGAGTTCGCCGAGCAGGGCAAGCTGCAGCGCGACCGCCACTGGCGCGAGGGCCGGCAGCAGACCGACCGGGAGTACTACCTGAACGGCCAGATGCGCCGCGAGTCCGAGCAGATCGACGCGAACACGATCCGGGTCAGGGAGTATCGGGACAACGGCACGTTGTCGAGCGAGGGCATGTTCCTCGTCGAGGCCGGATCCTGGCGGCATCCGATCGGCTCGCACAAGACCTTCGGGCCCGACGGCAAGCCATTGTCCGAGGTCGTCTACGACGAACGCGGGCGCAGCGTGCGCGAGCGCGAATGGGACGGCGAGGGCAAGCTGGTGCGCGACGACGAAGTCTTCGCCGACGGGTCGCGCAAGGCGTTCGCCCGCTGAGACCGGGCCGGCCGCGCGGCTCGATCCTGGGTGTCGAGACGCTAGATCCGTCCCATCAGCAGCAGCACGATCAGCACGACCAGCACGATGCCCAGGCCTCCGCTCGGCGCGTAACCCCAGTTGCGGCTGTGGCCCCACGTCGGCAGCGCGCCGACCAGCATCAGGATCAGCACGATCAGCAGGATCGTTCCGAGCATCGCGGTCTCCTTGGTTCGTCGATGCACCCACGATACGCAGCCGCCCGGGGTCGACCAGTCGGTCGCCGACGCCCGCCGGCGTAGGAGATCGCTGCGACGCACCGGGCCGCGCGCACGGCGGAGGGCCCACCAGCCGATGGAGGGCCCCTCGAAGGGCGCCGTCAAGGCCAAGATGAAGTACGAGCAAGGCCGGCTTCGCATTCGAACGCTCGTCTCCGAACCGGCCGGCGTCGGTGGTGGGCGCTCGCCGTCGCGGCGTCAGGCGTGCCGCTCGCGTGCCAGTGCCTGCTGGAAGAAGTCTCCGACCGCCTCGTCGAAGGCCGCGGCGTTCTCCAGGTTCACCGCGTGGCCGGCTTCGACATCGGCCACCCGGCAATCGGCGATCGATCGTTGGGCCGATTCGCGCAGCGGCTGGAAGGATTTCTCCCAACGGCCGTTGACGAGCAGTGTCGGCGTCCGCAGTCGATGAAGCTCGTCGCTGACCGATAGCCGCGGCGCCGAGATCGTCGACAGCCGGGCGAACGCTCGCGGATCGACCTGGTCGGCGGCGCTGATCAGCGTCTGCCGCACGTCGGGCGCGAGGCGTTTGGCGTGACGCGGGTGGAAGGGCAGATCGCGGATCGCGGCGCGGCCGCCGGCCTCGATGCGGGCCGCGCGTTCGGCGCGTTGCTCGGGCGTGCCGAACGCGTGCGGCGGTGACAGCGCCGACATCGAGTTGGTGATGACGAGCGCGATCACCCGCTCCGGGTACGCGATCGCATAGCGCATCATCAATCCGGCGCCGAACGACTGACCGCACAACAGCACGCGGTCGGCGCCCAGCTCGCGCCGGACCCGGTCGATCTGCTCGATCAGCGACTCCAGCTCGTACGATTCCCGGTCCAGCGGGCACGGCGAATCACCGTGCCCCCACAGGTCGAACAGCACCGGTCGCGAGAAGCGCGCGAGCGCGTCGAGGTTCGATGTCCACTGCCGATGGCTCGACAGCATGCCGTGCAACAGGAACAGGTAAGGGCCGCTGCCGTCGGGAACCTGGCGCCACGCGAAGCGAGGAGGGCCTGCTTGTTCGGGGAGGCTCGATCCCGGCCTGGACGATTCGACGTTCATGACCGCAGCTTATCCGACCGACAGCCCGAGTTTCTGCGTCAGGTTGCGGTAAGCGGGCCAGGAATCGGCGATCAGCTTCCTGAGCTCGTCGCCGGTGACCGGCGTGTCGTCGGCGCCGGCCAGATCGCGCACCGTCGCGAGCTTGTCGGAGCGGGCGACGGCGTCGTGGGTCAGTCCGGCTAGTCGCTCGACGACGTCCGGCGCCGTGCCGGCGGCGGCCAGGAACATGTTCATCTCGACCAGATACGAGAACGCATCGCCGTGGACGCCGACGTCGGCCCAGGTCGGAATGCCGGGCAGCTTGTTCGAGCGGCGACCCGTCGTGACGACCAGCGGCTTGACGTTGCCGGCTTGCAGCGCCGGCGCCAGCCCCACCAGCGAGCCGCTGCCGCCGTCGATCTGGCCCGCGTTCAGATCGACCATCATCGGGCCGGTGCCGCGATAGGTGACGATGTCGATCTGCATGCTGGTCTGCCTGATCAGCTCGAGCAACTGCAGTTGCCAGCCCGAGCCGGCGCCGTAGTTGCCGATCGATACCGGCCGCGTGCGCGCGAACTCGACGAACTCGGGGTAAGTGGCGACCGGCAGCCCCTTCCGGACGACGAACGCGCCGGTGCCGGGGCTGACCGCCGAGATCGGCACGAGGTCGTTCGACGTATCGATCGGTACCTTCTTCAGCAGCACCGGTGCCTGCGCGAGCTGGCTGTGCAGCGTGAACAGCAGCGTGTTGCCGTCGGGCGCCGAGTGCGCGACCATTTCGGCGGCGATCATGCCGACGCCGCCCGGCTTGTTCTCGATGATGATCGGCACCTTCAGTTCGCCGGCGAAGTACTCGCCGAACGCGCGCGCCATCGAGTCGACCGACGAGCCCGGCGCCTGCGCGCAGACGATGCGGATCGGTTTGTTCGGCCAGCCTTGCGCGCGCGCCGTCCGCGGCATCGCCGCGGCGGCGACCAGCGCGCCGCCGGCGAACACGAATCGGCGCCGCGGCGCGCAGGCGGGCATGCGGAGCGCGTGCGCGGGTCGTATGGGCTGCTGGACGTCCATTGCGGTGTCTCCTTGTGATGGCGGTGATCCGGACCTGCCGTTCGTCGCCGGCTGACGAGGCTGGCGAGGCCGACGGGACTGACGGGACTGACGGGACTGACGAGGTCGACGGGGCCGACCGGCGCTCCCCCGCGCGCCCCCGCGCGACGAGGGCGCGCTAGAACATGAACTCGCCGCCGTTCAGATGGATCGTCTGGCCGTTGACGAAGCTGCCGGTCGTGCACAGATACAGGCACGCATGGGCGAGATCGTCGACGTGTCCCCAGCGCCGTACCGGGATGCGCCGGCGCACGTCGTCGACGACCGTGCCCGGGTATTGCGACCAGTCGCGCTCGGTGTCGATCGCTCCCGGCACCAGCGTGTTGGCGGTGATGCCGTCCGGACCGAGTTCCCTGCCGATCGCCTTCGAGAAGCCGTGCATGCCCGCCTTGGCGGCGATGTTGTAGGCCCGGTTGGTCAGGTGTCCGGTGAAGCCGTCGTAGCCCGAGACGTGGACGATCCGTCCCCAGCGCCGCTCTCGCATCATCGGTACGACGCAACGCGCGAGATAGAAGCACGACGACAGGTTGGTGCGGATCGCGTCGTCCCAATCGTCGACCGTGATGGACGCGAACGGCTTGTGCAGCCGGTGGCCGACGTTCGATACCGCGATGTCGACCCGGCCGAACGCATCGGCCGCGCGCCGCACCATGTGCTGGACCTGTGCGGCGTCGCCGACGTCGGCCATGACGCCGATCGCGCGGCCGCCGCTCTCCCGGATCTCGGCGACGACGCGATCGACCTTGTCGACCGAGCGCGCGCCGTTGACGACGACGGCCGCGCCGGCCTGCGCCAGCCGCACGGCGATCGCGCGGCCGATGTTCTGACCGGACCCGGTGACGATCGCCACGCGTCCGTCGAGCCGCTGCGGATGGAGATCCGGCGAAGCCGGGGTCGCGGCGGGGTCCGCTGAATCGGATCGGTTCATGGCAGGCTCCCGCTCACAATCCGATCAGCGCGGCACGGTCGAGCAGATTGTCGACGATGCGGATCGAGGCGATGTCGATCATCTTGCCCTCGTACTGCACGGCGCCCAGGCCCTTGGCCAGCGCTTCTTCGTAGGCCTGCTTCATCGCGCGGGCGCGGATCACGTCCTCCTTCGGCGGGGAGAACACCTGCTGCGCGATCTCGACCTGCGACGGATGGATCGCCCACTTGCCGACCATGCCGAGGATCATCGAACGGCGGCACTCCTCGCGGTAGACGTCCGGCGAACGGAAGTCGGCGAACGGGCCGTCGACCGCGTCGATACGGTTGGCGCGGCACGCGATCGTCATCCGCTGCCGCTGGTAATGCCAGATGTCACCGGGGTAACCCGAGGGGCCGCCGATGTCGCGAAGGGAGATGCCCTGGCTGGCCGAGTAATCGCCCATGCCGAAGATCAGGCATTCGAGCCGCGGCGTCGATGCGGCGATCTCGTCGACGCGCATCATCGCCTCGACCTCTTCGATCAGCACGTCGATGCCGATCCGCCTGGTCAGGCCGAGCTTCTTCTCCATCATCGTCAGCAGCTTGTCGACGAACTGCACGTCGGCCGCGCTCATCGCCTTCGGCAGCATGATCAGGTCGAGGTTGTCGCGCGCGCCTTCGACGACTTCGATGATGTCCTCGTACGCGTACTCGGTCGTCAGGTCGTTGATGCGCACGCAGCGGGTCGTGCGCCCCCAGTCCAGCGTGTTCAGCGCCTTGACGATGCGCGCGCGCGACGGGCGCTTCTCGCTGGGCGCGACGGCGTCCTCGAGATCGAGGAATACGAAGTCCAGATCGAGCGAGGAGGCCTTCTCCATCATCTTCTCGCTCGAGCCCGGTACCGACAACTGGCAGCGGCGCAGGCGCCTGGGTCGTTGCTGCATCATGAATCCTCCGTTCGAATGTCCAATCGATGGCGTCGCGGGTCCGGTCACCGGACCGCTCCGGCGCCGCGCAGCGCGGCGATCTCGTCGGTGCTGAAGCCGAAGTCCGCCAGCGTCGTGTCGCTGTGTTCGCCGGTCAGCGGCGCGCGCCGGTGCACGCCGCCCGGCGTGCCGAGCATTCGCACCGGCGTGCCGGCCAGCGTCAGCGGCCGCGCGCTTCCGGGCTGCTCGACGTCGACCAGCATCCGCCGTTGCCGGAAATGCGGATCGGCGAAGATCTCGGCGGCGCTGAATACCGGGCCGAACGGAATGTCGCCGCCGAGCAGGTCGGCCAGTTGCCGCTTGGTGTAGCGGCGCGTCCATTCGGAGACCAGCGCCTCGACCTCGGCCCGGTGCGCGAGCCGGTCTTCCTTGGTGAGGAAGCGCGGGTCGGTCGCCAGTTCCGGCCGGCCCATCTTCGCGGCGAACGGCACCCAGAAGCGGTCGTTCGGCACGCCCAGGCTCACGTATCCGTCCTTGGCCGGAAACAGGCCGAAAGGGCTCAGCAACGGGTGGCCATTGCCTTCGGGCTGCGGCGATCTGCCCGAGGTCGCGTACTGGTAGACGATGCGTTCGCAGACGGCGAGCACGCCGTCGACCATCGCGACGTCGACTAACTGGCCCCGGCCCGTGCGCTGCGCGTGCCAGCAGGCCGACGCGATGCCGAACGCCAGGAACATCGCCGGCACGATGTCGCCCAGTCCCGGTCCGATCTTGGTCGGCGCACCGCCGGGAACGGGGCCGGTGATGCCCATCATGCCGCCCATCGCCTGCGCGACCGGATCATAAGCGGGCCACTTCGCATAAGGGCTCTCGCCGCAGCGCGGATCGCCGAAACCGCGCAGGCTGCCGTAGACGAGCTTCGGGTTGACTTCGGCGAGGCTCTCGTAGCCGAGCCCGAGCCGTTCCATCACGCCGACGCGATAGTTCTCGACGAGCACGTCGGCGCTCGCGACCAGCCGCCGCAGCGCCTGCTTGCCGGCCGGCTGCTTCAGATCGAGAACCAGCGAATCCTTGTTGCGGTTGACCGACGCGAAATAAGCGCCGTAGCCGCCGTCGGCCATGGTGCGCGCGCCTTCCGGATGCGGGCCGCCGTTGCGCGTGTCGTCGCCGCCCGGCGGTTCGATCTTGATGACGCGCGCGCCCTGGTCGGCGAGCATCGCCGTCGCATAAGGGCCGGACAGCATCCGGGTCAGGTCGAGCACGACCAGACCGTCGAGCGCGCCGAACGCGGGGCGGCCGGTGTTCATCGCCGTGCCCAATGCGAGCGCCGCTTGAGCAGCACCGTGCGTTCGGCCTGCACGCACAGCGCGTCGTCCTGGTTGATGCCGTAGTGACGGAAGCGCACGATGCCGGCGTCGTCGCGATCGGCGTCCGTCTTCTCGAGCACCTCGCTGTACGCGTACAGCGTGTCGCCGTGGAACACCGGCTGCGTCAGCGTGATCCGGTCCAGGCCGATCTCGCGCAGGCACTGCTCGGCGGTGTCCTGGGCGGCCAGGCCCAGCACGATCGACAGATTGACGCCGCCGAAGCTGACGACGCCGCGATCGGCGAACAATCCGCCGGCGCCGGCGGCCCTGCGCATCCGGTCCTCGTTGAAGTGGCCGTCGGCGGTGTTCATCACCAGATTGGTGATCAGCACGTTCTCCAGCGCGGTAACGGTCTTGCCGCGCGCGTGCTCGATCACCGCGCCGACTTCGAAGTCCTCGAAGTAGTTGTCGTCGCTGGTCAGCTCGGCGCCGTTCATTGCCGGTCTCCGCGATGGCCGATCAGCCGATCGAACGCGCGCTCGGAGATCAGCGTCTCGAGTTCCGATTTGCCGAGCAGGCTGTTGGCGATGATCCGCTGCTGGATTTCCGAGGTCCCCTCGAAGATCTTGGTCAGCCGTGCATCGCGCCAGTAGCGCTCGACGGCGAACAGTTTCGTGTAGCCGGCGCCGCCGAGGATCTGCAGCGCTTCGGACGTCACCCGCTCGGCCATCTCGGACGCGAAGTACTTGGCCATCGACGCTTCCTTGTCGCAGCGGCGTCCCTGGTCGATCTCGCTGCACACGAAGTACAGCAGTTGGCGGGCGGCCTCGATCTCGGTCGCCATCGTGGCGATCTTGAAGCGGATCGCCTGGTACTCGGCGATCGGCAGGCCGAACTGCTTGCGATCCCGGGCATAAGCGATCGCGTCTTCGAGCGCGCCCTGCGCGAGGCCGATCGCGCGCGCCGCCGTATGGGCGCGCGCGGTCTCGAGCCCCTTGGCCATCAGCAGGAAGGCCTTGCCCGGTTCGCCGATCAGGTTCTCCTTCGGCACCCGTACGCCATCGAGCGCCAGCTCGAAGGTCTTCCAGCCGAAGTAGCCGATCTTCGGGATCGGCTGGCCGCTCATGCCGGGCGGGAATCCGCCGCGCTCCTTTTCGATCATGAAGCACGAGATGCCGTGCCAGCGCTTGTCGCCGCTGGGGGGCGGCGAGGTCCGCGCGAAGACCGTCAGGTAGTCGGCCCCGTCGGCGAACGTGCACCAGTACTTGTTGCCGGTCAGCACCCAGCAATCGTCCTTCAGCTCGGCCCGGCAGGCGATCGCCGCCAGGTCGGAGCCGGTGTCGGGCTCGGACAGCGCGCTGGCGTTCAGGTACTCGCCGCGAACGATGCGCGGCAGATAGCGGGCGCGCATCTCCTCGGACATCGACGACTTGATCCATCCGCCCTGCGCGCGCGCGATGATCGACGCCACCGACATCCACCCGCGCGCCAACTGCTCGGCGATCAGACAGTATTCGAACGTGCCGAGGCCCAGGCCGCCGTATTGTTCGGGGATCGTGATGCCGAAGTAACCCATTTCGGCCAGCTTCCGGCGCAGCTCCATCGGGATCTCGCCATCGGGGCCGTCGAGCCGGTTGGCGACCGGCAGCACCTCGCGCATCGTGAACTCGCGCGCCGCGTCGCGGATCATGCGGCGCTCTTCGGTCAGGTAACCCTTGCCGTCCTCGGACATCCTTATCCCCTCATCCTTACCAGGTTCGTTCGCTCGAAACGCACGACCTCTTCGCCGCGCTGGTTGTCGCCGCGCGTCTGCCAGGTGACGATGCCGTAGCCGGGACGGTTGCCGGCCGGCCGCCGCGCGATGACCGTCGAGCGTGCGAACAGCGTGTCGCCCGGGTAGACGGGCTGGCCGTAGACCAGTTGCTCGACGCCGAGGAACGGTCCGCCTCCTTCGGACAGGTCCTCGACCGACAGGCCGAAGACGGTGTTGAACACCAGCAGCGGGTTCACCGGCGTATCGCGCAGATCGTGGCGCCGCGCCGTCTCGCGGTTCGTGTACAGCGGGTTGTAGTGCAGCGTCAGCGTGCAGAACAGCGTGTTGTCGGCCTCGGTCAGCGTTCGTCCCCAGTGGTGGACGAACGACCGGCCGATGTCGAAATCCTCGTAGCGGTGGCCGCGGACCCGGAGCCGGGCGGCGGCTTTCAGGCGGGCGACGGTGTCGGCGTGGCGGGTCATCGCAGGGCCTCGGCGAGGGGGGCGAGTGTCGGCAGCCGTTCGATGCCGTCGATCGCGTCGACGAGCCGGGCGAAGCGCGCGCCGCCCAGCAGCGGCGCGGTCAATGTCTCGGCCTTGGCCACCAGCCGGCGCCATTGCGCGTCGAGGTCGCGGGCCGGCGTGCCGACGTCGGCCTGCTCGACGATCCGGCGGCCATCGTGCGTGTGCAGGACGACGCGGGCTTCGTGCCCGCCCATCGAGCCGGCGGGTTCGACCTGCAGCGCGATGCGATCGCGGGCCGCGCCCAGCCGCGGATCCCGCGCGATGGCATCGCTGTACGTCCCGAGCGCCGCGGTGTCCGCTCCGTCGAGTGCCAGCGCCGCCAGATGCCGGATCGAGAACTTGACGTTCAAACCGGTCCGCGGCGTTTCGATGTCGCAGACGCCGCGGTGGTTGCCGGCGACGTGGATCGTCATCGACGCCAGGTCGTCCAGCGTCAGCCGATGCGCGGCGCGCGCCTGGCGCACCGCGTCGATCGTCGCGTGCGTCAGGTAGCAGGCCGCGTGGTACTTGAACAGCGCGCTCTCGATCGCGAAGCCGCCGCGGGTGTCGATCGCGGCCGGAAAGCGGATCCCGATCGGCGCTTGCGTGCGCGCGAATCCCTGCTCGCCCTCGATCGCCGATTCGTCGGCCGTGAAGCCGCGCGCCGCCAGCCGCGCGGCGAGCAGGCCGTTGACGGCCGCCTTGCCGGCGTGCAGCGGTTTGGCCATCGTGCCGAACATCGACTTCAGCCCGGCCGCCTGCGTCGCCGCCAGGCCCAACGCGTGGCGCGTCCGGGCGGCCGTCAGACCCAGCAGGCTCGCGCAGGCGGCGGTCGCGCCGAACGTACCGATGGTGCCGGTCGTGTGGAAGCCGTGCTGGTAGTGCGGCTGCCCCAGCGATTCGCCGAGCACGGCCTGCACCTCGAAGCCGACGATCAGCGCGCGCAGCAGCGACGTGCCGGGCGCGGCCGGACGCGCGTCGGGCGCCAGCGCGACGGCGAGCGCGGCCGGCGCCATCGGCGCCGTCGGGTGGCCGACCGTCCGCGACGAGACGTCGTCGAAATCGAGCGCGTGGCCGGCGGCGCCGTTGATCAGCGCCGCGTCGAGCGGACGCGCGCGGCGGCCGAGGCCGATCAGCGGCACGCCGCGTTCGTCGTCGGCGCCGCACTCGTCGGCCAGCATTCGCGTCAGCGGATCGTCGCTGCCGGCGATCGTCACCGCGATCCAGTCGAGCAGCGTATGGCGGGCCCAGGCGCGCGGGACGTCGCCCAGCGGCAGCGTCTCGGACGACGCGATCCAGTCCGCCAGGCAGGCGGTGATGCCGGTGTCATTGGACATGAGGTCTCCTGATGCGACCGAGTATCGGACGCCGCATCGGCGACGGGGATCACGGATGTGATGAAGCGCGTCCGGCCGCTTTTCATCATGGATGTGATGGCGCGCCCCGCACGAGCTGGATGTGGTGGCGCCCCGCATGGGCGGGCTCGAAACGTCGTCACCTGCGCCTGACGGCGAACACGGTGCTCAGCACATCCGGGCGAGTCTCTTCACGGCGTCGATCAGCGCGGCCCGCCGGCCGAGGATCCGGGGCAGCGGTCCGCCGACGCCGACGCCCAGGTACTGGCCGCGGATCCGCGTCGTCAGCAGCGCGGCGACGACGCCGCTGCCCGGTGTCGCCAGGCTCTCGGACACGAAGTGGCCGTCACGCCGCGCGGATTCGATCTGCGCGATGACCTCGGCGACGCGGACGGCGCCGAGGTCGTGGCTGTGCTCGGCGTTGTAGCGTCGCAGGATCCGTCCGACCTGCTCGTCGCTCTGGCGGCTGAGCAGCATGATGCCGATCGCCGTGCGATGCATCGGCCGGACCGTACCCGGCGGCAGCGTCAGGCGTAGCGCCTGGTTCGACTCGATCATCGACACGTACTGCATGAACAGCCCGCTCTGGCGGCCGAGCAGCACGGTCTCGCCGGTCTCTTCGGCCAACTGCCGCATCATCGTCCGGACGCCTTCCTGCTGGCCCGGAAGGCGGGCGGTCCAGTCGCCCAGGAAAGCGACGCGGATCGACGGGCAGTAGGTCCGCGTCAGCGCGTCGTACTCCATGTAGCCGCGCGCCGCCAGCGTCTTCAGCAGCATCGAGACGCTCGATTGCGGCATGTCGATGCGCTGGACGATCTCGCCCACCCGCAGCGGGCGGCACTCCGACTCGAACAGTTCCAGCAGCTCGAGCACCCTCTGCGCCGATTTGACCAGCACGCGCCGTCCCTCCGTTCGGCAGCCGGTCCGGGCGGTCGTGTCGACCGGGCGCCGCCCGCGCATCCGCTTGCCTGTCGGCAAGTATCGAGCCGCGGCGCGCCGGCCGCCATCACATATGTGATGACTGCGCCGGTCGGTATCGCCGGAGCACCCGGCGCGGGCACCGGGGGTACGGGTACGGACTCGGACTCGGACTCGGACGGGCGGAGGGACGGGCACGGGGGCGAGACGGGCGCGGGACGAGCGCGACGACCACGGGGTGACGAAAGGGTGTCTTGAAAAATGCCGATTCCACCTATAATTGCTGGTTCCGTGCGGGTTCCGCACGACGCCCGGCTGATGGCGTCTCCGTCCGTCCCATCCTCGTCCGCTTCGACCATGCCGATCTACGCTTATCGCTGCGAAGCCTGCGGCTTCAAGAAAGACGTCCTGCAAAAACTGTCCGACGCGCCGCTGCGCGAGTGCCCGTCGTGCGGCCAGCAGACCTTCTCCAAGGCGCTGACGGCGCCGGCCTTCCAGCTCAAGGGCTCGGGCTGGTACGTCACCGATTTCCGCGACAACGCGTCCGGCAAGAAGAACGGCGAGCCGGCCGCCGCCGACGCGGCCGGCAACGACGCCAAGCCGGCGGCCGAGCCGGCCAAGGAGGCCAGCGCCAGCCCGTCGTCGGGCACCGGTGACGGCGCTTCGTCGCCGGCCGCCGGATCGACCGGCGGTTCCGGCGCGACCAGTGCCTGAGCGGCCCGCCGGGCCGTTCCCGCCGCCGTCTCTTCGGCCGCCCGCCGCCGGGCGCGCCCCGATCCGCCGGACGCGCTCGCCGGCGGCGGGCGGTTTCGTCCCGCCCGGCAGCCGCGCTCGCCCCGCGCGCACCCGGCCCTCTCCATTCTGATCGCAGGAAATCGTCGATGCTGCGCAAGTATTTCGTCACCGGCCTGCTGATCTGGGTGCCGCTGGCGATCACGCTCTGGGTGCTGAACCTGATCCTCAGCACGATGGATCAGAGCCTGCAATGGCTGCCGGCCCACTGGCAGCCGCGCGTGCTGATCGGCTACAACATTCCCGGCATGGGGGTGGTGCTGACGGTGGTCGTGGTGTTCGTGACGGGGCTGCTGACGCGCAACCTGATCGGCCAGCGGCTGCTCGCATTCTGGGAGGCCATGCTCGGCCGGATCCCGATCGTCCGGTCGATCTATTCGAGCGTCAAGCAGGTCAGCGACACGATCCTGAGTCCCAATGGCCAGGCGTTCCGCAAGGCGCTGCTCGTGCAGTACCCCCGCGCCGGATCGTGGACGATCGGCTTCCAGACCGGTGCGCCGGCGGCCGAGATCCGTCGCCTGATCGACGTCGACATGGTGTCCGTCTACGTGCCGACGACGCCGAACCCGACGTCGGGCTTTTTCCTGATGCTGCCGCGCACCGACGTCATCGAACTGGCGATGTCGGTCGACGAGGCGCTGAAGTACGTGGTGTCGATGGGGGTCGTGACACCCGGAGACCGGGGCGGGACGAGTACCATCCCGATCCAATCGAATTGAGGATTCTGCTGACATGCGCACCTGCTACACCGGTCAGGTCTCGACCGAACACCTGGACTCCGTCGTCACGCTCTTCGGCTGGGTCCACCGGCGACGCGACCACGGCGGCGTGATCTTCATCGACCTGCGCGACCGCGAGGGCCTGGCGCAGGTCGTCTGCGATCCGGATCGCGAGGACGTCTTCAAGACCGCCGACCGGATCCGCAACGAGTTCTGCGTGCGCGTCGTCGGCAAGGTGCGCCGCCGGCCCGAGGGCACGATCAACGCCAACCTGCGCAGCGGCGAGGTCGAGGTGCTGTGCCACGAACTCGAGATCCTGAACGCGTCGGTGACGCCGCCGTTCCAGCTCGACGACGACAACCTGTCCGAGACGACGCGGCTGACGCACCGCGTGCTCGATCTGCGCCGTCCGCCGATGCAGAAGAACCTGATGCTCCGGTACCGGGTCGCGATGGAGGTGCGCAAGTTCCTCGATGCGCAGGGTTTCATCGACATCGAGACGCCGATGCTGACCAAGTCGACGCCCGAGGGCGCGCGCGACTACCTGGTGCCGTCCCGCGTCAACCCCGGCCAGTTCTTCGCGCTGCCGCAGTCGCCGCAGTTGTTCAAGCAGTTGCTGATGGTGGCGGGCTTCGACCGCTACTACCAGATCACCAAGTGCTTCCGCGACGAGGACCTGCGCGCCGACCGCCAGCCCGAGTTCACGCAGATCGACTGCGAGACCTCGTTCCTCAGCGAGGTCGAGATCCGCGGCATCTTCGAGGACCTGATCCGCACGGTGTTCCGCCAGGTCATCGATATCGAGCTGCCGGAGCGGTTCCCGACGATGGAATATGCGGACGCGATGAGCCTGTACGGCTCGGACAAGCCGGACCTGCGCGTGAAGCTGCAGTTCACCGAGCTGACCGAGGTGATGAAGCGCGTCGAGTTCAAGGTGTTCGCCACCGCGGCCAACATGGCCGGCGGCCGGGTCGTCGGCCTGCGCGTGCCGGGCGGCGCCGAGCTGACGCGCAGCGAGATCGACGGCTACACGCAGTTCGTCGGCATCTATGGCGCCAAGGGCCTGGCGTACATCAAGGTCAACGACGTCGCCAAGGGGCGCGAGGGCCTGCAGTCGCCGATCGTCAAGAACATCGATGACGAGGCGCTGGCCAAGGTCGTCGAGCTGACCGGTGCGTGCAACGGCGACCTGATCTTCTTCGGCGCCGACAAGGCCAAGGTCGTCAACGACGCGATCGGCGCGCTGCGCGTGCGGATCGGGCATTCGGAGTTCGGCCGCCGCAACGGCCTGTTCGAGGCCGGCTGGAAGGCGCTGTGGGTCGTCGACTTCCCGATGTTCGAGTACGACGAGGACGAGGAGCGCTGGACCGCGGTCCACCATCCGTTCACGTCGCCGAAGGACGGCCACGAAGACCTGATGAGCAGCGATCCGGGGCGCTGCCTGGCCAAGGCCTACGACATGGTGCTCAACGGCTGGGAGATCGGCGGCGGCTCGGTGCGGATCCACCGCGAAGAGGTGCAGAGCAAGGTGTTCCGCGCGTTGAACATCGGTCCCGACGAGGCGCGCGCCAAGTTCGGCTTCCTGCTCGATGCGCTGCAGTACGGCGCGCCGCCGCACGGCGGCATCGCGTTCGGCCTGGATCGCATCGTGACGATGATGACCGGCGCCGAATCGATCCGCGACGTCATCGCGTTCCCGAAGACGCAGCGCGCGCAGGACCTGCTGACGCACGCGCCGAGCGAGGTCGACGACAAGCAGTTGCGCGAGCTGCACATCCGGCTGCGCAACGTCGAAGCCAAGGCCTGATGTCGCCGGCGGCGCGCGCTCCGATGCGGCGCGTCGCCCACGGGGCTTGACGGACAAGCGATCGCCACGATCTTCAGCGGCATGGGCAACAAGATTCCCGAATCCGTGCTGGTCGTCATCCACACGCCCGATGCGCGCGTGCTGCTGCTCGAGCGCGCCGATCACCCGGGCTTCTGGCAATCGGTGACGGGCAGCAAGGACAGCGCCGGCGAGTCGCTGTTCGATACCTGTCGTCGCGAGGTCGCCGAGGAGACCGGGCTGGACGTCGATGCCGGCCGGCTCAGCGACTGGCACGTCACGAACCGGTACGAGATCTATCCGCACTGGCGGCATCGCTACCCGGACGGCGTCACGCATAATACCGAGCACGTGTTCGGGCTGATGCTGGCCGATGCTCAGCCTGTCCGCCTGTCCGCGCGCGAGCATCTGCAATACGCGTGGCTGCCCTGGCGCGAGGCCGCCGAACGCTGCTTCTCGATGAGCAACGTCGAGGCGATCCGCCAGTTGCCGACGCGTCTCGGGTTGTCGTGACGATGAATGACAAGACGATGATCGGGCGTTTGCGCGCCTCGCGCGCGCAGCGCACGCTGCATGCGCTGCCCCGCAAACCCGAACCGGATTCGGTGGTCGATCCGCGCACGATCCGCGTGGCGACGTACAACATCCACAAGGGCGTGCTGCGCGAATACTTCGGGCTCAAGCGGATCCCGCGGATCCACGAGCTGCGGATGCGCCTGCACGAAATCGAAGCCGACCTGATCTTCCTGCAGGAGGTGCAGGGACGGCACGCGCACAACGAGCGCCGCTACGACCAGTGGCCGCTCGACTCGCAGGAGCTGTTCCTGGCGCGCTCGCCGACGCTGGCGCACACGTTCGAATCGGTGTACGGGCAGAACGCCACGTACCTGCACGGCCATCACGGCAACGCGCTGTTGTCGCGCTTCCAGATCATGCGCCACGAGCAGCGCGACATCTCGGACCACGCGCTCGAGAAGCGCGGGCTGCTGCACTGCGTGACCCGCATCGGCGATCGCGACGTGCATTGCTTCGTCGTGCATTTCGGCCTGTTCGCCGGCAGCCGGCAGCGCCAGCTCGAGGCGATGATCGAGTGGATCGACGAGGAGGTGCCGTCGACGGCGCCGCTGATCATCGCCGGCGATTTCAACGACTGGCGCGAGAAGCTGTCCGACTCCCTGTGCCATTCGCTCGGCATGGTCGAGGTGTTCGACGCGATCAAGGCGCCGCGCCGCGTCCAGCAGCGGATGGCCAACTTCGTGCACGAGCGGCTGCCCGGCCTCGGTCACCGCAGCGCCGAACGCGAGGCGCTGCGGGTCGCCCGCTCGGTGCGCGCGGCGCGCACGTTTCCGGCGCTGGTGCCGTGGCTGCGGATGGACCGCATCTACCAGCGCGGTTTCGACGTCGAGTACGTGCGCGTGCTGCGCGGCCCGACCTGGGCGCGGCTGTCGGATCACAGCCCGCTGGTGGCGGATCTGCGCCTGCGCTGAGCCGTCCGTGCCTCTCCGCCCGCCATGCCGCGGGCGGTCGATCTTTCTGCGCTTTCTCCGTCCGCCTTCTGCCGGGTGCCAGGTGCCAGGTGCCGAGTGCCGAGTGCCGGGGCGGTTTCCGTCCTGGCCGGCACCGTATCGCCTGACTATCCATCAAAATCCCTCGTTCCATTTTATGGATAATTTGTATTTCTATAAATATATTTAAAACCTATATTGGGGATACAAAACGCGGCCGGACGTCATTCGACGGGCGCCGCGACAACGGCGGGAATCGACGAGGAGACGAACCATGGCGGATGCGTGGAAGGACTTGACGCGGCGATCGGTGGCGATCGCGCTGGCGGGCGCGGTATCGGTCATCGCGGCGCCGGCCAGAGCCGAGCCCGGCATCACCGATGGCGAGGTGGTGATCGGCGCCTCCGGCGCATTGTCCGGGCCCAACGCCGGCTACGGGGCCGTGACGCTCGGCATCAAGGCCTGCTTCGACTACCTGAACGCCGAACAGTCGGGCGTAAAGTTCGGCGACGGCAAGACCCGCAAGATCCGCCTGGACGTCGTCGACGACGCGATGGAGCCGGCGCGCGCGCTGCAGAACGCGCGGCGCCTGGTCAGCCAGAACAAGGTCTTCGCGGTGCTGGGCAACGTCGGCACCGGCGCCAACCTCGGCTCGCGCGCGTTCTACAACGCCGAGAAGGTGCCGCAGATGTTCATCGGCAGCGGCGGTCCGATGTTCGGCGCCAAGGACGAGATCGAGAAGTATCCGTGGACGATGCTCGGCTGGCTGTCGTACAACACCGAGGCGGCGGTCTACGCGGCCTTCATCAAGGAGAAGTTCCCGAACGCGAAGATCGCGCTGCTGAACGATGACAGCGGCGGGCCCTTCTTCGCCGACGCGTTCGTCAAGTCGGCCAAGCAGCTCGGGCTGAACATCGTCGTCCACGAAGAGCACACGTACAGCGAACCGACGATCAACGCGAAGATCAGCCGGCTCGCCGCGTCGGGCGCCGACCTGTTCGTCGACGCGACGACGCCCAAGTTCGTCGTGCAGGCGCTCAAGCAGATGGCGGCGATCGACTGGAAGCCGGTGCACATCATCTGGGGCGTCGGCTCGAGCATCGGCGGCGTGCTCGAGCCGGCCGGCGTCGCGGCGTCGAAGGGCGTCTACAGCGGCCAGTGGATGAAGGACTACACGAACCCCGCCTACGCGAACGACGACGACATGAAGCTGTTCGCCGCCAAGCTCAAGCAGTACAACAGCTCGCTGAATCCGGCCGATCAGAACGCCGCGGCGGGCTGGTACGCGTGCAACGCGGCCAAGAGCCTGTTCGAGCGGATGAAGCAGCCGACCCGCGAAGCGTTGATGGAGGCCGCGCGCAGCATGAAGGACCAGAAGGTGCCGCTGCTGCTCGACGGCATCACGCTGAACACCAACGGCATGGCCGACGGCTACCCGGTCGAGTCGGTGCAGATCTCGCAGTTCGACGGCACCAAGTTCGTGCCGGTCGGCAGCGTCATCAACTACGAGGGCAAGACGCCGCCCTACGAGCCGCGGGTCAAGCCGCAGTAGATCGGCCCCGGACGGCGCCGGCTCGCGTGCCGCGCCGGTCTTTCACTCGCGCGCGGACGTCGCCGATCGCCTCGCGGCCCGCGCCTCCGATTACCGAAACATGACGAGCCGTCGGCGAGGCGGCCGATCCAAGGAGACACGAACATGACGTCGACGGACGCGAGCGGATTCCGCACGGTGGGCTTCATCGGCCTGGGCGCGATGGGCAGCCGGATGATCCGGCATCTGAAGGGGCAGGCCCGGCTGCTCGTCACCGATACCGACGCGGCGCGGGCGCGCGCCGCGGCCGACGAGGTCGGCGGCTCGGTCGCGGACGGTCCGGCGGCGCTGGCCGACGCCGACGCGGTCGTGCTGATGCTGCCGACCAGCGCGATCGTCGATCAGGTGCTGCACGGCGACGGGCAGGGCGGCGACGGCCTGCTCGCGCACCTGAAGCCGGGCGCCTTCGTCATCGACATGAGTTCGTCGGCGCCGACCAATACGGTGGCCAACGCCGAAGCGGCGGCCGCCAAGGGCATCCGCTTCGTCGACGCGCCGGTCTCCGGCGGCATCAAGGGCGCCGAGGCGGCGAGCCTGGCGATCATGGTCGGCGCCGATCCGGCCGACTACGAACGCGTGCTGCCGCTGCTTCGCCGGATGGGCGCCAAGGTCTTCCTGGTCGGCAAGGTCGGCTCCGGGCACGCGGTCAAGGCGCTGAACAACCTGCTGGCGGCGACGACGCTCGCGGCGACCAGCGAGGTGTTCGCGGTCGGCAAGAAATTCGGGCTCGATCCGGAGACGATGCTGAAGGTCGTCGACGCGTCCAGCGGCCAGAGTTTCCATACGACGCACACCTGGCAGAAGGCGGTCATCGAGCGTTCGTTCTCGTTCGGCTTCGCGCTGGCGCTGATGGAGAAGGACGTGCGCGTCGCGATGTCCCTGTTCGACGCGATGGGTTCGGACGCGAGGTTGTCGCGCACGGCGGCGGCGATCTGGGCCGATGCGCTGCAGCGCGCGCCGAAGGACGCCGACATGACGGTGGTCGCGCTGCACGCCGAGCAGGCGCTGGGCGTCTGAGCGATCCGACCATGGCGGCCCAGCCGATCCCATCGATCGACGCGGCGCGCGATCGGTCCGCCAGCGGACCGATCCTGTCGGTCAGCGATCTGTCGCTTCGCTTCGGCGGCATCGTCGCGATCAACGCGCTGTCGTTCGACGTGCGCCGCGACGTGATCTGCGGGCTGATCGGTCCGAACGGGGCCGGCAAGACCAGCCTGTTCAACTGCGTCAGCCGCCTGTACGACCCGACGTCCGGGCGGATCGTGTTCGATAGCGTCGACATCACCCGTCGTCGCGCCAAGGACATGGCCGCCCTGGGCATCGCGCGCACGTTCCAGAACCTGGCGCTGATGAAGTCGCTTTCGGTGCTGCAGAACGTGATGCTCGGCGGTTATCACCATGGCCGCACCGCGCTGCCGCGCGCGCCGTTCGTGCCGGTGTCGTGGCGCGCCGAGGAGACGGCGCTGCGGGTCGCCGCGTACCGGCTGCTCGAACGGCTGCAGCTCGATCACCTGGCCGACGAGCGGATCGACAGCCTGCCTTACCCGACGCTCAAGCGCGTCGAACTCGCGCGCGCGCTGGCGTCGCGGCCGCGTTTCCTGATGCTCGACGAGCCGGCCGGCGGCCTGTCCCACGCCGAGGTCGACGACCTGGCCGAAACGCTGGTGCAGGCGCGCCGCGACTTCGGCCTGACGCTGCTGCTGGTCGAGCACCACATGGGCATGGTGATGAACATCTCCGACGACATCGTCGTCCTGGACTTCGGCAACAAGATCGCCGAAGGCAAGCCGGCCGACGTGCGCGACGATCCGCGCGTGATCCAGGCCTATCTGGGCAAGCAGCGCGGCAAGGCCGGTGCGCCGGACGGATCGCCGGCGGCGGTCGGCGCGGCCTCGGGAGAGCGCGGATGAAGAACGTGCTCGAACTGAACGGCGTCAGCGCCGGTTACGGCCGGATCCCGGTGCTGCACGACATCTCGCTGACGGTCGCCGAAGGCAGCGTGGCGGTGCTGCTCGGCGCCAACGGCGCGGGCAAGACGACGACGCTGCGAGCGATCAGCGGGATGATCAAGTACCGCGGCCGGATCCTGCTCGACGGACAGGACCTGCGCGGCCTCGGCCCCGACCAGATCGCGCGGCGCGGCATCGCCCACGGCGTCGAGGGGCGCGGCACGTTCACCGACCTGACCGTCGAGGACAATCTGGTGGTCGGCGCTTACCGGCGCCGCGACAAGGCACAGATCGCCGTCGACATCGAACAGGTCTACACGCTGTTTCCGCGGCTGCGCGACCGGCGCAGGCAGAAGGCCGGCAGCCTGAGCGGCGGCGAGCAGCAGATGCTGGCCGTCGGTCGCGCGCTGATGCTCGAGCCGCGCGTGATGCTGCTCGACGAGCCGTCGCTGGGCCTGGCGCCGGTCATCATCGACGCGCTGTACGAGGCGCTGCAGCGGATCAATCGGACGACCGGCACCGCGATGCTGATCGTCGAACAGAACGCGAACCTGGCGCTCGAGATCGCGCACGAGGCCTACGTGCTCGAGACCGGCTCGATGGTGCTGTCGGGAACGGCCGGCGAGGTGGCGGCCGACGACGGCATCCGCGCCGCTTATCTCGGACATTGACGGCGGCCGGGCCCGGCCGCCGCCCGGCGAATCGCAGAACGGCGATCGGACCGATCGCCGCGGAGGAAGCACGATGCAGTACTTTTTCCAGCAGATCATAAACGGGATCGGCGACGGCGCGATCTACGCGTCGCTGGGGCTGGCCCTGGTGCTGATCTATCGGACGACCAACATCGCCAACTTCGCGCAGGGCGAGATGGCGACGGTGTCCGCTTATCTGGCCTGGCAGGGCATCAGTTGGGGCGTGCCGCCGGGCTGGGCGATGCTGATCGCGGTCGTGCTGTCGATCGTGATCGGCATCGCCACCTACCTGCTGATCGTGCGGCCGGTCCAGTATAAGGACGAGCTGACGATCATCATCGTCACGCTCGGACTCTATCTCGCGTTCAACAGCTTCAGCGGCGCGATCTGGGGGTTCCTGCAGATGTCGGTGCCCAGCCTGTTCCCGGAGGGCCACGTCGGCGTCGGCGCGTTCCGGCTGAGCGCCGACCTGATCGGCACGATCGTCGTTCTGATCGCGATCTCGGTCGGCATGTACGGCCTGTTCCAGCGGACCCGGCTCGGCATCGCGCTGCGCGCGTCGGCGTCGAACGCGACTTCGGCCAAGCTGGTCGGCATTCCGTTCACCGCGATGATGGCGGTCGGCTGGGGGCTGGCCGCCGGCCTGGGCGCGATCTCGGGCCTGCTGGTCGCGCCGAAGCTGACGCTCGATCCGAACATGATGGGCTCGATCATCATCTATGCATTCGCGGCGGCCGTCGTCGGCGGCCTGACCAGCTATCGCGGCGCGGTCGTCGGCGGCGCGGTCGTCGGCATCTCGCAGGCGCTGTCGATGGCATACCTGCCCGGGCTCGGTTCCGATCTGCAGATCCTGCTGCCGCTGCTGCTGATCGTCGCCGTCCTCGTCGCCAAGCCCGAAGGCCTGTTCGGCAGCACCGTGGTGGCCCGCGTATGAACGGCATCGATCTGTCGACCTCCCCGTCCACCTCGTCGCCGACGCCCGGCGCGTCCCGGGGCGGCGAGCGGCTCGCGCCGCGGCACGTCGCGCTGGCGATCGCCGCCACGCTGGTGCTGTTCGGCCTGCCGTTCGTGATGCCCGCTTATCACACGTTCCAGATGACCGGCGTGATGAGTTATGCGATCGCGGCGCTCGGATTGAACCTGATCACCGGTTACGTCGGCCAGGTCTCGCTCGGCCACAACGCGTTCTTCGCGATCGGCTCGTATGCGGCGGTGCTGGCGATGACGAGGATGGGCTTCGGCTACGTCGCCGCCGTGCTGTTCGCCGGCGCCGTTTCGTTCGTCGCCGGCGTGCTGGCCGGTTACCCGGCCAAGCGGTTGCGCGGGCTCTATCTGGCGCTGATCACGCTGATCCTGGCGGTCGCGGTCGTGCCGATGATCAAGCACTTCAGCGCGTATACCGGCGGCGCGGCGGGCCTGCTGGTCGACAAGCCGGCGCCGCCGGCCTGGTTCGGGCTCGGGCAGGACGCGTGGATCTATTACCTGGTGCTGGCCTTCACCGTGCTGGCGTTCTGGCTGATCCGCAACTTCGTCGGCGGCAGCACCGGGCGCGCGCTGGCCGGCATACGCGAAGGCGAGCTGGCCGCCGCGTCGATGGGCGTCGACGTCAATCGGCTCAAGGTCATCGTGTTCGGCGTCGGTTCGATGCTGGCCGGTCTCGGCGGCGCGCTGGCGACGTTGACGGTCGGCTTCATCGGTCCCGATTCGTTCACGCTGATGCTGTCGATCGGCTTCCTGGCCGCGATCGTCGTCGGCGGGCTCGGTACGATCTGGGGCGCGATCGTCGCCGGCCTGTTCCTGCAGTTCGTGCCGTCCTATGCGTCCGACCTGGGCCAGGCGTTGTCGGGCGCCGTCTACGGCGGGATCCTGATCCTGTGCATGTTCCTGATGCCCAAGGGCATCGTCGGCTCGATGATCGATCTGATCGGCCGACGCCGGCAGGCGAAGGCCGGCGCCAATCCATCGAAGGAGAAACCATGACGACGAAGCAAGAAGCGCGGTTCAGCGAGGCGGACGCGTCGGTCCGGCTGGGGCCGGTCCGGCAGTTGATCGGCGGCGACTGGGTCGACAGCGTCGACGGACGGACGCTGGCCGTCGAGTGCCCGGCCAACAAGCGGACGATCGCCGGCATTCCGCGCGGTTCGGCGCAGGACGTCGAGCTCGCGGTGGCCGCGGCCGAGAAGGCCTTCGCCGCGTGGCGGCGGGTCACGCCTTCGGTGCGCGGCAGGGCGCTGCTGAAGGTCGCCGACGATCTCGAGGCCAACCACGAGACGCTGGCGCGGATCATCGCGCACGAGACCGGCAACGCGCTGCGCACGCAGGCCCGCCCCGAGGCCGCGCTGTGCGCCGAGGTCTTCCGCTACTTCGGCGGCCTGGGCGGCGAGCTGAAGGGCGACACGCTGCCGCTGGGCGACGACATCCTCAGCTACACGCGGCGCGAGCCGCTCGGCGTCGTCGGCGGCATCGTGCCGTGGAATGCGCCGGGTACCCTGTCGTCGATCAAGATCGCGCCGGCCGTGTGCGCCGGCAACACGATCGTGCTGAAGGTCGCCGAGGACGCGCCGTTCACCGCGCTGTTCATCGCCGAGGCCTGCCAGCGGCACCTGCCGGCGGGCGTCGTCAACGTCGTCACCGGCCTGGGGCCCGAGTGCGGCGCCGCGCTGGCCGCGCATCCGCGGATCAGCAAGATGTCGTTCACCGGGTCGACGGCGGTCGGCCGCAGCATCATTTCGGCCAGCGCCGAGCGCATCGTGCCGGTATCGCTCGAGCTGGGCGGCAAGAGTCCGGCGATCGTCTGCGAGGACGCCGACGAGGACTGGGTCGTGCAGGGCGTCGCGTCGGCGATGCGGTTCACGCGGCAGAGCCAGTCGTGCACGGCCGGCTCGCGCCTGTTCGTGCACCGCTCGATCTACGACGCGTTCATCGAGAAACTGATCGCGCTGATGGGCAGCTACCGGATCGGCGATCCGCTGGACGAGGCGACCGACGTCGGCAGCCTGATCAACGGCAAGCAGTTCGGCCGCGTCTGCGGCTACATCCAGGACGGGCTGGACAACCCCGACGTCAGGCTGGTCGCCGGCGGGCTGCCGCCGAAGGACGGTCCGCTGAGCGCCGGTTATTTCACGGTGCCGACGCTGTTCGCCAGCACGTCGAACCAGTGGCGGCTCGCGCAGGAGGAGATCTTCGGGCCGGTGCTGGTCGCGATCCCGTGGAGCGACGAAGCCGAGGTGCTGCGGATGGCCAACGACAGTCATTATGGCCTGGCCGGCTACGTGTTCTCGCGCAACACGTCGCGGGCGATCCGCATCGCGCACGAGATCGACTCGGGCTGGGTGCAGGTCAACCAGGGTAAGGGGCAGATCATGGGCCAGCCTTATGGCGGCTTCAAGCAGAGCGGTCTGGGCAAGGAGATGTCGCTCGGTTCGATGCTGGACGGCTTCTCGCGGCTGAAGACGGTGACCGTCAACCTCGGTCTCTGAACCCGCGCGGCGCGATCGGCCGGGTGGCGGCCGGCAGCCAGGGATGCGATCATGAGGCTTTTACTATGCCCATGAAGGCGAGTGAACGCATCTACGGCGTCGTCGAATCGCAGATCAACGAACGTACGCTGCTGCCGGGCGATCCGATCGACGAAGAAAGCCTGATGACGCAGTTCGGCGTGTCGCGCACGCCGGTGCGCGAAGCGATCCTGCGCCTGAAGGCCGAAGGCCTGGTGTCGACGATCTCGCGCGGCGGCGTCATCGTCGCCAAGATGGATTTCGCGCAACTGCTGTCGGTGTGGGAACTGCTGGCCGAGCTCGAAGGCCTGTCGGCGCGCTACGCGTGCGAGCGGATGAGCAAGGCCGAACGCCAGGCGCTGGCCGATGCCCACCAGGCGTCCGGCGACGTCGTCGAGCGCGACGACCCGGTCGGCTGGCAGCAGGCGAACATGGCCTTCCACGAGGTGCTGTACGCCGGCTCGCGCAACCCGTATCTGCGCCAGGAGATCCTGCGGATGCGCACGCGCACCAGCGCGTATCGCAATCATTCGTTCGATGCGATGGGCTACATCCGCAACGCGCATCACTATCACGGTCTGATCCTGCAGGCGATCCTCGACCAGGATCCGCAGGCCGCGGCCAGGGCGGCGACCGCCCACCTGTCGCCCGGCGAAGGGGCGCCCGGCATTCTGGATCTGGTGCACAAGCTGCCGAAGGAACTGCTGGGCTAGCGCGGGGCACGATCCCCGGGATCGATCGCCGCGAGACCGGCGTGGGCGGCGTGATCGGGACGGTCGGGGCAGTCGGCAGCGGTCGGCGGCAGTCCGACGGCCCGTCATGGTCTGGCCAAGACGGCGGCATTGAAATATACTTATCGAATAGATAAATATATTTATGGAGATGCCATGCCGCAGATCTGCGCGTCGCCGGCGCTGGCCGGCCTGCGGGTCATCGATCTGACCCGCGTGCGGGCCGGCCCCACCTGCGTCCGGATGCTGGCCGATTTCGGCGCCGACGTGATCCGCATCGAACCGCCGCCCGGCGTCGACCCGAACGAGGCGATGTTCGCCGGCAACCGGCTCGGCGGCGACTTCCAGAACCTGAACCGCAACAAGCGCGCGCTGTCGCTGAACCTGAAGAAGCCCGAAGGTCTGGCGGTACTCGAACGGCTGGTGCGCTCGGCCGACGTCGTCGTCGAGAACTGGCGGCCCGACGTGAAGTTCCGGCTCGGCATCGACTACGAGTCGCTGAAGGCGATCAATCCGCGGATCATCCTGGCCAGCATCTCGGGTTTCGGGCAGGACGGCCCGTACGCGGCGCGCCCGGGTTTCGATCAGATCGTGCAGGGGATGGGCGGGCTGATGTCGGTGACCGGCCAGCCGGATTCCGGGCCGCTGCGCGCCGGCATCGCGGTCGCCGATTCGAGCACCGGCCTGTACACGGCGATCGGCATCCTGATCGCGCTGCGCGAACGCGATCGCTCCGGCGTCGGCCAATGGGTGCACGCGTCGCTGCTGCATTCGCAGATCGCGATGATGGATTTCCAGGTCGCCCGCTACCTGAACGAGGGCGAGGTGCCCCGTCCGGCCGGCAACGATCATCCGACCAGCTCGCCGATGGGCCTGTTCCACGGCTCGGACGGCGCGTTCAACCTCGGCGCGTCGGGACAGGGAATGTGGACGCGGCTGTGCCGCGTCATCGGCCGCGAGGACTGGCTGGCCGATCCGCAGTACGCGGACGAGCGCCGTCGCGTCCAGCATCGCGCGCGCCTGAACGCCGAACTCGAGAAGGTGTTCGCGACGCGCACGGTCGCCGAGTGGGTCGACGCGCTGAACGGCGCCGGCGTGCCCTGCGGACCGGTCTACGACGTGCCGCAACTGATCGAGGACGAGCAGGTCCGCCACCTGAAGGTCGTCGCGCCGACGCAGACCACCGCCGGGACGCCGATCCGCGTGATCTCGCAACCGGTCGCGCTGTCGCGCACGCCGGCGTCGGTCGTGACGGCCGCGCCCGGCTGGGGCGAGCAGACCGACGAGATCCTGGAAGAGGCCGGCTACACGGCCGACGAGATCGCGCGCCTGCGCGACCAGCAGATCGTTTGATCGGATGATCGTCCGGGCGGGGCCGCCGCGCATCGCGCCGGGCCCCGCGAGCATTCCGAACCGGATCGAACAAGCATGAAGGAGACATCGATGCGCAAATGGCTGATTCCGGCGCTGGGCGTGGCCCTGGCCCTGCATGGCGTCACGGCCGCCGCCCAGTCCTGGCCGACGAAGCCGATCCGGCTGGTCATCGGCTTTCCGCCCGGCGGCGGGGCCGATACGGTGGCCCGGCCGGTCGCCGATGCGTTGTCGCAGGAACTCGGGCAGCCGGTCATCGTCGACAACAAGCCCGGCGGCGGCACGACGATCGCGGCGACGACGGTCGCCACCGCGGCGCCCGACGGCTATACGCTGTACATGTCGAACGCTTCGCTGTACGGCAGCCTGCAGGCGATCTACAAGGACTTCAAGCATCCGATCGACGACTATCGGCCGATCGCGCTGTGGGTGACCGGCCCGATGCTGCTGACCGTCTCGGCCGGCCTGGGCGTCGACAGCGTGCAGCAACTGATCGCGCGCGCGAAGGCCGAGCCGGGCAAGCTGAACTACGCGTCGTCGGGGGTCGGCGGCGGCACGCACCTGCCCGGTCTGCTGTTCACCCGGCTGGCCGGCGTCGACATCGAACACGTGCCGTACAAGGGCGGAGCGCCGGCGCTGGCCGGAGTGGCCAGCGGCGAGACGCAGATGAGTTTCGCGACGCCGCCGTCGGCGCTGCCGCTGGCCAAGGCCGGCAGGCTCAAGGTGCTGGCGGTGACGACCGGCAAGCGCTCGCCGCTGTTCCCGGACCTGCCGACGATCGCCGAAGCGGGCGTCGCCGGTTATGACTACGGCTTCTGGTACGGGCTGTTCGCGCCGGCCGGTACGCCGGACGAGATCGTGCAGCGCCTGTTCGAGGCTTCGAACAAGGTGCTGGCCCAGCCCGCGCTGAAGGAGAAGCTGGCCGCGTCGGGCAACGAGGTGGCCACGCTCGAATCGCCGGCGGCGTTCGCGGCGTGGGCGGCCAAGTCCGGCAAGACCGAGCTGGAGCTGACGAAAGCGTCCGGCGCCGCCGCGCAATGACCCGGCTCGGCGCTTCCTTTCCCCTTTGCTTCCTTTCCCCTTTCTTTCCCGCGTCCCCTTACCGACTGAGCGAACAGGAGCAGCGATGCCCGAACTGATCATCCAGCGCGACGGCCCGATCGGCCGCGTGATCTTCTCGAACCCGGCCAAGTTCAACGCGATGTCGCGCGACATGTGGGAGGGCGTGCCCAAGGCGCTGGCCGCCTTCGATGCCGACCCGCAGGTGCGCGTGATCGTGCTCGAGGGCGACGGCGACAAGGCGTTCGTGTCCGGCGCCGACATCTCGCAGTTCGAGTCGCAGCGCTCGGATCCGCAGGCGCAGGCCCGCTACAACGCCGCGGTCGAGGCCGCTTACCTCGCGCCGATCGCCTGCAGCAAGCCGGTGGTCGCCAAGATCCGCGGCATCTGCATGGGCGGCGGCCTGGGCCTGGCGGCCGCCTGCGACCTGCGCCTGTGCCGCGACGACGCGCGCTTCCGGATGCCGGCCGGGCGGCTGGGCCTCGGCTACAACGTGGCGGGCGTCAGCCGTTTCCTGTCGGTGATCGGCCTGCAGAACACGTTGGACATCTTCTTCTCGGCGCGGATCTTCGATGCCGCCGATGCGCTGAGGATGGGCTTCGCGAGCAAGGTCGCGCCGCGCGAGCAGTTCGATGCGATGGTCGACGAATGGTGCCAGGCGACGGCCGACAACGCGCCGCTGACGCTGCGGGCGCTCAAGCTCACCGTCAACGCGCTGGTCCGCGATCCGGAGCAGCGCGACATGGATTCGGTCGCGGCGGCGATCGCCGCCTGCTTCTCGAGCCAGGATTATCGCGAGGGCGCGGCCGCGTTCATGGAGAAGCGCAAGCCGCGGTTCCAGGGCGCTTAGGCCCGGTTCATACCAAGGAGGCGGCACTTCGGTCGCGGCGGCCGGACGGCCGCTGAGCGCGATGGCGCTAAGCGAGATGGCGCTAAGCGCGGCGGCGCGACCGCGTGCCGGTCAGCGCGACCGGGTCGAGCGCGACGACGTTCTGGCTGCCGTAGCCCTGGAAAGGCAACAGCACGCAGGGCAGGCCGGGTAGCGCCTGCTCGAGTCTTTCGAGGAAGCGCGCGCGTTTCCGCGGGTCGGCGGCGCGCCGGTAATCGTCGTCCGGCATCAGCGCCTTGGCCCAGGTGCCCGCGTACGGGTCGCCGGTCGCCAGCCGGCCCAGCACCGAGGGGCGCGTCGACCGCATCTTCAGGGGTTCGGCGCCGAACAGCCGCGCCGTGCTCTCCTCGTTCAGGCAGTACGCGAGCACGTCGATCCGGTACCAGCGGTGCACGCCGGTCGTGTCGGCCTGCGCGGGAATCATCGCGCCCCGGTCGTAGCGGCCGAACAATGCCGGCCTGCCGTCGTCGTCCAGGCGAGCGTCGACGCACACGCCGCCCTGCACGACGATGTCGCGCGACGTGCCGCCGATCGATTCGATCGTCGCCGACAGGTCCGAGTGGTTCAGCAGCAGCCAGGTCCGATGGCGGATCGTCGCCAGGTCGGCGGCGAAGATCAGAGTCGGGTTCGGACTGAGTACCAGATCCACGGGCATTCGCGCGTCGGGCGCGTCGTTCGGCGGCTCGGCACCGGACATCGGCCGCCCGCGTCGATCGGGCGGCCGCCGGCGTCGCATTAGCGAAGAGCCTCAGGGCCAAGGCGACCAGTATCGCAAGCCCGGCCCCGCAGCGGCCGCCTGAGCGGCCGATCAGCCGACGGACGCGTCCGCCGGCGTCGCGGCCGGTGCCGAACGTTGCACCCGCACCTTGCGCTCGGGCAGCGACGACAGCCACGCGCAGATCAGCGCCGCCGCGTACGGGATCGCCTGCAGCACCAGGATCCACATCCACAGCGCCGATTCGATGTGGTTGGGCTTGCGCGAGATGAACATCGCGACCAGGCACGACATCAGGCCGGCGAACAGGAACGCCTCTTCGCGCACCGCGGCGAACGCGCCGGGCGCCTTCTTCTTCGGCGCGGGCTTGGCGGTCGCCGGCGCGGGCGCCGGCATCGGCCCGAGCACGTGGCCGTCGGGTTCGACCTCCATGTTCTGGCCGCTGGCCGTGATGCCGACCGGCTGCGAGGTCTCGTGCGGCTTCGTGCCCTTGGTCGTCACCTCGAACACGCTGCGCTTTTGCGTCAGGCCCGCGAACACGCCGGTCGCGATCGCGTGCGACAGGCCCATGCCGGCCAGCGCCGCGCCCAGGATGTCCAGCAGCGAGCACTTGACGCGCTGCACGTACAGGATCGGGCCGAACATCGCCTTGCACGCGAAGAACCCGAACAGCGGCAGCATGAACAGCATGATCGGCAGGCTGAACAGCCAGGGCGCGGCGACGATGCCGATCGTCCAGAACATCGCGCCGAACGCGAACACCAGGTGCAGCGCGTCGCCGAACCACGACAGCCAGCCGGTCAGGAAGTGGAAGCGCTGCCCGGGCGTCAGCGCGCCGCCGCCGCGCCACAGCGTGCGCCAGTGGTGCTTGAGGATCTGCATCGCCCCCTGCGCCCAGCGCTTGCGCTGGCGCTTGAACGCGCCGAAATCGTCGGGCGTCAGCCCCTCGCCCTGGATGCGGTCGATGTAGACGGTCTTGTAGCCGGCCTTCATCAGGCGCAGGCCCAGCTCGGCGTCCTCGCAGATCGTCCACTCGGACCACTTGCCCAGCGTCATCAGAGGCTCGGCCTTGATCAGCGTCATCGTGCCGTGCTGGATGATCGCGTCGCGCTCGTTGCGGTGGTGCATGCCGATCCGGAAGAAGCCGTCGTATTCCCAGCTCATCATCTGCCGGAACACGTGCACGCCCCATTCGCGGTGCGCCTGCGGCGCCTGCACGACGGCGACCTTCGGATCCTCGAAGTACGCGACGGCGGTCGACAGCCAGTCGCGCTTGACCACGTAGTCGGCATCGACGACGCCGACCACCTCTGCGCGCGGGTCGGTCTTCTCGAGCGCGAAGTTCAGCGCGCCGGCCTTGTAGCCGGGCCAGCTCGGCAGGTGGAAGAAGCGGAAGTTGTCCGGCAGCTTGGCCATGTAGGCCTCGACCGGTTTCCACAGGTTCTCGTCCTTCGTGTTGTTGTCGATGACCAGCACTTCGAAGTTGCCGTAGTCGAGGCGGCGCAGGCTTTCGATCGTCTCGATCACCATCTGCGGCTGCTCGTTGCAGCAGGCCAGGTGGATCGAGACGAAGGGTTCGCGCTGGCCGGGCTGCAGCGGCAGCGGCGGAAACTCGCGGCGCAGGTTGCCCGCCACCAGCATCTCGGCGAACTCGAAGCCGTTGGACAGCAGGATCGCCGCCATCATCAGCAGCGTCGGCGCCAGCACGATCAGCGCGGTCCAGTCGACCGGTCGCAGGTAGTAATCGAGCGGCAGCGCGAACAGCCAGACGACCAGCGACGCGATCGCCTGGATGAACACGCAGAACAGGATCCGCGAGAACAGCCGCTGGTACCAGAACTTGGCCAGGAACCAGACCATCGGCAGGAACGCGACGATCGACGCGATGATCGCCTTGGTCATCCAGTTGGCGTCCGATTGCACGGGGCCGGAGAAGTCGAACTTGGGCGTGCGGTCGGCGTAGTAGATGCCCCAGTACGCGCCGACGCGGCCCTCGTTCGCGGTCTTCCACGGCTGGTCGATCGCTTCCATGATGAAGTAATCGAGGTGTTTGCCCTGCGAACGGCCGAGGAAATCGCGGATGAACTTGGCCTGGATCTCGGGCGAGGTCTTCGCGCCGTCGAAGCGGTCGCCCTGGCTGGGCCAGCCGATCTCGCCGATCAGGATGTGTTTGTTCGGAAACGCCTTGCGCACCTGCTCGAGCCGGTCGAACGAATAGTCGAGCGCCATGTCGGCCGGCAGCCCTTCCCAGTAGGGCAGCAGGTGCACGGTGATGAAGTCGACGTGTTTGGCCAGCTCCGGGTAGCGCAGCCAGACGTGCCAGGGCTCGGCCGTCGAGACCGGCACCTTGACCGACGCGCGGATCTCGTCGAGGTAGCTGATCATCTCGTCCGGCGTCAGGTTGCCGGTCAGGATCTGCTCGTTGCCGGCGATCACGCGTTCGATCGGCCCGCGCTTGCGCGTGGCGGCCTTGATGGCCTCGATCTCGCGCCGGTTGTTGACCTCGTTCTGGTCGAGCCAGACGCCGGCCGTGATCCGCAAGCCGTATTCGGCGGCGACCTTCGGCAGGTCGGGGAACTCCGCCGAGCTGTACGTGCGGATCCGGCGCGTCTGGCGGCTGAGCAGCTCGAGATCCTTCTCGATCTCCTTCATCGTCGGGTAGCGCTGCTCGAGCGGGTTGTCCCAGCGCTGGAACGCGTTGTAGCACAGCCCCGCCAGCGTGCCGCCGTATTCGGCCGCGTGCCCCGGCGGATGCAGGCCGCGCCAGATGCCGACGTTGGCCAGCGCGACGGCCATCGCCAGCCAGAAAGCGATCCAGCGCAATTGTCCGACCGGCGGCGGACGGGTGGCATCCGGGCGGCCCGCGGGCCTCAATGCCTTGTCCTCGGCGACGAACGGCGCGTGCGGGGAGTCGACCGGCGCCGGCTCGGCGGCCATGGCGCTTGGCGAAGAATCAGGGTTCATGCGTCAGGGATCAAACGGAAAACGGGACCACGTTGCGCGCAGGCGCTGGCGACCTCGATCGGGGGCGCTGCGGAACCTGCAGCGAGTTTACGCAACAAATCAACGGTGTATCGGCAGGACTTGATGGACAATGAGGGCCGCTGCCAACCGGCGAATTCAAGAAGGCCCATGCAAGCGCACCGCATTCCGGACAGTCCCAGAACGTTCGCTAGTCGACTCGACCCCTTTGTCCTGACGCTGTTCGCGGTCATCGCGGTGCTGGCCGCCGGGTGGTGGGTCTGGCAGGGCCGGAAGGTGGATCTGCCCGAGGTCCGCGACGCGCGGCTGCAGTGCGCATCGTACGCGCCTTACCGGCTGCCTGGCGAGACGCCGTACGATCCGTCGATGAAGGTTTCCGAGGCGCGCCTGCGCGAGGACCTGAAGATCGTCTCGGCGATGACCGGCTGCGTGCGCACGTACTCGGTCGCGCAGGGGCTGGACGCGGTGCCGCGGATCGCGAAGGAACTCGGCATGAAGGTGCTGGTCGGCGCCTGGCTGGGCCGCGATCGCGCCGAGAACGAGCTGGAGCTGACCCGCGCGATCGAGCTGGCCAACGCGTATCCGGACACCGTGCGGGCGCTGATCGTCGGCAACGAGGTGCTGCTGCGGCGCGAGCTGCCCGAGTCCGAACTGGCGGCGATCCTGCGGCGCGCCGGCCAGGCGACGCGGGTGCCGGTCACCTATGCCGACGTCTGGGAGTTCTGGACCGAGCATCCGGGGCTCGTCGACGCGGTGTCGTTCCTGACGATCCACATCCTGCCGTACTGGGAGGACGAGCCGGTCGGCATCAGCGCGGCGATCGCGCACGTGCGCGACACGGTCGAGCGGATGAAGTCGATGGCCAAGGGCAAGGAGATCCTGATCGGCGAGACCGGCTGGCCCAGCGGCGGCCGCCAGCGCCGCGAGGCGGTGCCCGGCCGCGTCGAGCAGGCGCGTTTCGTGCGCGAGTTCGCGCTGATGGCCGAGAACGAGGGCTGGCGCTACAACGTCATCGAGGCGTTCGACCAGCCGTGGAAACGGCGGCTCGAAGGCGCGATGGGCGGCTACTGGGGCCTGTTCGACAGCGACGGCGTGCAGAAGTTTCCGTGGAACGGGCCGGTCGCCGAGATCGCCGACTGGGTGCCGGGCCTGATCGCGGCGGCGGTCGGCGGCCTGCTGTTCGCCGCGTTCGGCCGCAAGCGGCGGCACGGGCCGTTCGGGACCACGGTGCTGCTGCTGACCGGCATCGCCACCGGCGCGGTGATGCTCGCGCAGGCGCGCTACATGCTGCAGTGGAACCGCGACGTCCTCGAATGGGGCGCCAGCGGCCTGTACACGCTGATCGCGTTCGCGACGATCCTGCTCGGCGCCGAGCGGCTGGCCGGGCGCCGCAACGACGTGCTGCCGCCGGTCGCCGTCGTGCTGGCCACGCGCCTGGGCCGTTCGCTGGCACCCGGCCAGCGGCTGGCCGAGCGGGCCGATGCGGCCGAACCGGCCAGGACCGACCTGCTGCTGGTCGTGCTGCGTTTCGCGATGCTGTTCGGCGCCGCGTTCATGATGACGCTGATGATCTTCGACGCCCGCTATCGCGGCTTTCCGACGATGCTCTACGTGTTGCCGGCCGCGCTGGTGCTGATCAACGTGATCGTCGGCGAGCGCGCGCCGGCGCGCCGGCACGAGGAATCGATGCTCGCGGCGATCGTCGCGATCGGCGTCGTCTGGATGGTCGTGACCGAGCGCCCCGAGAACCTGCAGGCGATGGTGTTCGGCGCCGTGATGCTGGTGACGGCCGGCTGCGCGACGAATTTCAGGTTCGGGCTGGGGATCGCGTCGGATCCCGATCGCGAGCGCTCAGCGCGCCGGCCGGCATAGCGCCAGCAGCGAGGCCAGCAGCCCCAATGCCGCGGTGTCGTAGCTGTACAGCACGATGCCCAGGCAGCCGAACACCAGGCCCGCATGGCCGATCGCGGCGCGGCGCGTCCACAGCGCGAGCACGCCGAGGACCAGCGCGATCCAGCCGAGCTGCTGATGCTGGAACGTCATCAGCAGCGTCGTGCGCGCCGCGCACCAGCCTTGCCAGCGCGCGACGTCGCAGGCGTGGCCGATCGCCGGCGGTTCGATCGCGAAATGGCGCAGCGCCAGCGCCACCGCCACGGACAGCGCCAGCGTCAGCACGACCGACGGGCGCCACGGCCGCGCGGCGGCGCGGCCCCAGGCGTCGAACGCCGCGCTCAATGCCGCTGCCCGCTGGCACCGGCCGGCGTGCGCGCCGGCGAGAAATAGTCGTACAGCGAGAATGCCGATTCGATCATCTCGTCGACGGCTTCCTTGCGCTGTTCGTCGGACATCGTCCGGCGGATCTCGCCGCTGTCCTCGTCGAATTCGCCGGCCAGCGCCTCGATCGGCTCGAACACGCCGTCCAGCTCGACGCTGTCGTCGACGGCTTTCCAACTGTCGGGCTGCAGGCTCATCGCCCGCAGGAAGCCGATCGCCCACAGGTTGCCGCCCGGCGCGCCGTCGTCATCGTGCATCAGGATCGGCGCGAAGCCTTCGCCGGCGCGCAGCGCGGCATCGACCGAATCGAGATGGCGCTGCAGCAGCTCGTGCAGTTCGTCGGCCTGCGCCGACGACTCGAACTGCGGCTCGATACCCGGCTCCAGGCCGAGCACTTCGGGCACGACCTCGGTCACCGGCAGGCGGTCGGCGCTGCAGGCCAGCGCGGTGAAGAAGCCGTCGAGCTCTTCGAGCAGCATCGCCGTATCGGGGCTGACCGCTTCGAACAGCGCGTCCAGCCGGGCCAGATCGTCGTCGTCCAGCGCTTGTGAGGGGTCGAAGTGGTTCTTTGGCATGGCGCGCAGAGGGGGGGTAACGCCGAAGGGGGGATGAAGCCGGCG
Source organism: Burkholderiaceae bacterium (assembly GCA_047601745.1). Classification (GTDB taxonomy): domain Bacteria; phylum Pseudomonadota; class Gammaproteobacteria; order Burkholderiales; family Burkholderiaceae_E; genus JAKPAM01. The sequence goes on from JASGIS010000001.1 coordinate 2,092,175, forward strand.
GTTCTGCCGCGATTATAGTCGCCGCCCGCATCGGCCGGATGGGCGAGCCCGTTTGCAATCCTTCCCGACATTGGGGGACTATCGGACCGATGCGCGCGCCGTGCCGACCGCGCGTCCGCGCATCGACTCGTCCATCCCGTCGATCATGGAGGTTTCCCGCCGATGGCCCGTTCGCGCTCGCTCGCATCCTCGTTGTCGTTCCTGTCGTCCTCGTCGCGTCGTTTCGTCGTCTGCCTGTTCGTGATGCTGGCTTTCGGCGGCATGGCGTCCGGCGCCGCGAGCGCTCGCGACATGGTCAGCGTCGACGGCGCGACGGCCAACATGCGCAGCGGCCCCGGAACCGGGTATCGGGCCGAGTGGTCGCTGGCCCACGGCTATCCGCTGCGGGTCGTCGGCCGCCAGGGCAACTGGCTGAAGGTCAGCGATTTCGAGAAGGACGTCGGCTGGGTGCACCGCTCGCTGCTCGGCAACAAGCCGCATCACGTCGTCAAGGCCTCCGTGGCCAACATCCGCCAGCGGCCGACGACGCGCAGCCCGATCGTCGGCCGCCTGCAGCGCGGCGAGGTCGTCGAGACGCTGGGGCGCCAGCCCGGCTGGATCCGGGTGTCGGCCGACGGCTCAAAGGGGTGGGTCGCCTCCGACCTGCTCTGGGGGTGGTGACGCGGGCGGCGGCTCGGCGCGCGGCCGTTCGGCGCGCCGGGCGCGGGCCTGCGCTTCCAGGCCCGCGACCCAGGCCTGCGAGCGCGTCACCGATGCGGCCCAGGCGCCCAGGTCGGACAGGCTGACCGTCAGCCGCCGCACCGGCCTGCCCTGGAAGCTCGCGCGGACCGCGTAGCCGCAGCGCGACGGATCGCGCGGCGCCACGCCCGCGCGCTGCGCCCGCCGGATCAGGTCCAGGATGTCGCCGCCGCTGCCGGCCGACAGAAAGTGCGTCGATCGCGGCGTCATCCGCCAGCACGCCGGGCGATCCGGCTGCGCCCAGGCGATCGAGTCGGTCCGCGAATTGACGACCGTCGGCGTGCCGAACTCGGCGATCAGTCCTTGCACCAGCGCCTCGCGGTCGGCGCCGCCCGGCCACGCGGACCGGCGCTTGATCGCGACGATGCGCTGCGGCCCGGGCAGCGCCGAGAACTGCATCGACAACACGTCGTTCGCGTTCAGCGGCGCTTCGATCAGCCACAGGTATTCGGGCGTGCTCAGCTCGCGCGCGCCGTCGGAATACGGGAAGTGCCGCATCACGCGCCTGGTCTTCGCCTGCGGGTAACGCGCCTGCAGGACGGCCATCGCCTCGCCTTCGCTCATGCCGAGGCGGATGCCGGCGATGTCGGGTGTCGCGGCGATCGCCGCGGCGGCGGCCGAGCGCTCCGGGTGCTGGGCCGCCGCCGGCAGCGCGCCGGCCAACGCGAACGCGCACGCCAAGGCGACGCGGGCCGTGAGCCGGGCCGTGAGCCGGGCCGGCGGGCGGCGCGCCATCAGGACGACTGCTCCGGCATCGCCGCCACGCGCTGCTTGAGTTCGGTCTTCAGCACCTTGCCGTAGGCGTTCTTCGGCAGTTCGTCGACGAACAGGTAGCGTTTCGGGCGCTTGAACCGCGCGATCCGGTCCAGGCACCACTGGTCGAGCGCGTCGGCATCGAGCCCGGCGCGCCGCGCGACGACGACCGCGACGAGTTCTTCGCCCCAGTCCGGATGCGGCACGCCGAGCACGCCGGCCTCGGCGACGTCCTGGTGTTCGAGCAGCACGTCCTCGACCTCGCGCGGATAGATGTTCGAGCCGCCCGAGATCACCAGGTCCTTCGAGCGATCCTTCAGCGTCAGCAGTCCGTCCTCGTCCACGCAGCCCAGGTCGCCGGTCAGCAGCCAGCCGTCGCGCAGCGCCGCTTCGCTGGCGGCCGGGTCGCGCCAGTAGCCGAGCATCCGCGCGTCGCTGCGCGTGGCTACTTCGCCGATCTCCCCGGGCGGCAGCGGCTCGCCGGCCTCGTCGACGATGCGTACCTGTACGCCGGTGCGCGGGTAGCCGCACGAACCGAGCAGCGCCTCGGCCCGCTCCGATGCCAGCGCCTCGCTGCCGCCGGCCAGCAGCGCCGCGTGGTGGCGCTTGTCCAGGCCGGCGATCGTCATCGGGCTCTCGCCCTGCCCGTACAACTGGTAAAGCCGCGGCCCGAAGCAGTCGAGCGCGCGGCGCAGGTCGGTCACGTACATCGGCGCGCCGCCGTAGATGACGGTCTTCAGATTGGTCAGCAGCGATCGCGGATCGCTGGCGCTGCGGTCGTCGTTGACCAGGCGCACGAGCATCGTCGGCGCCGCGAAGAACGAGACGTTCGGGTGCTGCGCGATCGCTTCGAACATCGCGTCGCACGAGAAGTGGTCGATGATCAGGTTGTGCGAGCCGCGGCCGACGTGCGGCAGCGCGTACAGCCCCGAGCCGTGCGACAGCGGCGCCGCGTGCACGATCGTGTCGTCGGTGTCGAGCTGGTCGATGTCCGCGTAGTACGCGTGCGTCATGAACATCAGGTTGCGGTGCGACAGCATCGCGCCCTTCGAGCGGCCGGTGGTGCCGCTCGTGTAGAACAGCCAGGCCGGTTCGTCGGCATCGACGTCGGCGAGCGGGGCCGGCGGCATCGCCGCCTGTTCGTCGAGCAGCGCCGCGTCGGCGTGCCGCAAGCCGCAGGCGCCGAGCACGCCGCGCCCGGCCGCGCGGCCGTCTTCGTCCAGCGCCCGCAGCGCGTCGTACTGCTCGCACGAGGCCAGGCACAAGCGGGCGTCGGCGTCGGCCAGCAGCGCCGCGAACTCGCGCGCGTGCAGCCTGGCGTTCATCGGCACCGCGCACAGGCCCGCGAACCAGCAGCCGAACAGCAGTTGCAGGAACCCCGGCTCGTTGTTCATCGCCAGCGCGACGCGTTCGCCCGGTTCGACGCCAGGCTGGGCCAGCAGCCAGCTCGCGGTGCCGGCGGCGCGGCGCGCGAACTCGTCGTACGTCCATCGCACGGCGCTCGGATCGTCGGCCTGTACGGTCGCCGGAAGATGGACGGAGACCGCCGGCGCGTGCGGGACGCGGCGGGCGGTATTGGCGAGCAGGATCGCGATGTTCATCGTGCAGGGTCCGATGCGGCGGCGCCGCGACGGCTTTCCGGCGCCCAGCGCCTATGATAGGGCCCGCGGGTTCGCGACAGCGGGCCCGCATCCGGTTCGCATTCTCGTAGACCGCCATCATGCATCGCCGCACACCCCCCTGGGGCGCCATCGAGGCGTTCATCGTCGCCGCGCGCGTCGGCAGCTTCAAGGACGCCGCCGACGAACTGGGACTGAGCGCGTCGGCGTTCTCGCGCCGGATCCAGGCGCTCGAAGGCCACATCGGCGCCAAACTGTTCGACCGCAGCGACGCGGTGCCGACGCTGACCGCCGCCGGGCGCCGCTACCTGTCCCGGCTCGAGCCCGGCTACTCGGCGATCCGCGCGGCCACCGACTGGATGGTGCCGGCCTCGGGGCGGCGGCCGCTGCGCGTCGGCGTCTCGCAATCGTTCGCGACGAGCTGGCTGCTGCCCCGGCTCAAGGACTTCCAGGCCCGCCATCCGACGATCGAGGTCACGCTGCACACGCGCGGGCGCATCGACCTGAGCGGCGGTTCGGCCGACATCGGCATCCTGACCGGCGACGGCCGCTGGCCGGGCCTGAAGACGCGCAAGCTGCTCGACCTGCAGGCGTTCATCGTCTGCGCGCCGACGATGCTCGACGACGGGCCGGGCCGGCTGGCGAGGCTGCGGCGCGCGCCGCTGCTGCTGACGCTGTCGCCGTCGCACGTCTGGCAGAACTGGATCGACAAGACCGGCGACCAGGTCACCGAATCGACCGAGCGCATCTATTTCGACAGCATGCAGGTGATGTTCGAGGCCGCGGCGCAGGGCCTGGGCGTCGCGCTCGGCATGCGGCCGCTGGTCGATGCGTACCTGCGCGATGGGCGGCTGGTCGCGCCGCTCGAACAGGCGGTCAGCCTGCCGGGCGGCTACTACGCGGCGGCGCTGCCGACGCTGCTGCGCGAGGCGCCGGTGCGGGCGTTCTGGCAGTGGTTGATCGAGGCGACCTGAGCTGGCCTGCCCGGGGCTCGACCGGCGCCGCCGCTGCCGGCCAGACCGCCAGACCGCCAGACCGCCAGACCGCCAGACCGCCGGGCCGCCAGACCGCCGGGCCGCCGGGCCGCCGGGCCGTCGGGCCACCGGACCACCGGACCACCGGACCACCGGACCACCGGACCACCGGGCGCCGAGCGGATGATCTACCGATCGCGAGAGGATGACGCGGTCCGGGCCGACGCGGTCCGAGCTCAGCGGGCGCGATCGTCCGGCGTGTCGCCGAATCTCCCGTCCGCGCGCGTCGCCGGCGCCGCGTCGACGCGGCCGGCGAACCAGCCGATCGACGTGGCCGTGCGTTCGTCGAACGCCGGCACGTAGGGCTTGATGTCGATCAGCGGCGTGCCGTCGACGACGTCGACGTCGGCGATCTCGATGCGGGCGCCGTCGACGTGCAGCAGTCGCACGATCGACAATCCGATCCGGTTGGGACGCGCCGGCGAACGCGTCGCGAATACGCCGCGGCGCCGGCTGTCGAGGAACGGCATGACCGTCAGCTCCTCGCGCCGCCCAAGATGGAAGTGATAGATAAGGATCAGGTGCGAGAAACCGTCGAGGTCGGCCAGACCGGCGACGTAGGGTTCGAAGATCTCGATCGTGCCGCGCGCGCCGTGCGCGGCCGACGCCTGGATCGGCGCGCCTTCGGGCGTCGGGTGCGGCGAGCGGATCAGGCCGATGGCCGTCCATCCGCCGGACGGCCGCGCATCGTCGCGAGGCGGGGCGGGCGCGTTCATCGCGGCCGCCGGTCAGTCGTCGGTCGCGACCATGACGCTGGACGCCTTGATCACCGCGTAGGCGTCCCGGCCTTCGGTCAGCCCCAGCGTCGTCGCCGATCCGGTCGTGATCGACGAGACGACCTGCAGGCCGGGCGCGACCTCGATCGTGACCTCGGTGGACACCGGGCCGGTCTTGATCGCGACGATCTTTCCTTTCAGGACGTTGCGGGCGCTGATCTTCATCGGAGAACTCCTGGGCGAGGGACGAGGGCGCGGACGTCGCGGCCCCGGGCCGGCTGGTGCGAGGTCGGGCGCTGGCGGGCCGTACCGGACCAGTATAGCCAGCGACGGCCGCCCCCGCGGACCGGTTGCATTTCATGCAACCGGAATTGGATGCTTTGCGATTGAGCCCCCCGGCCGATTGCGCGACACTGCCCGGGCATCGTCAGCGGATCCAACGACCGCTGGCCGACTCGCCCAATCCAACGAGAGACAGGAGCCGCATCATGTTCGCCCCCCCGTCACCCCGCGCCGTCGAACTCAGGGAACGCCTGATCGACTTCATGAACAAGCATGTCTATCCGCAGGAGCATGCGTACCACGATGAGGTCGACGCCAACCGGCGCGCCGGCAACGCCTGGCAGCCGACCAAGGTCATCGAGGGCCTCAAGCCCAAGGCGCGCGAGGCCGGCCTGTGGAACCTGTTCCTGCCCCAGTCCGAGCGCGTGCCCGAGGGCCTGTCCAACCTCGACTACGCGCCGCTGTGCGAGATCATGGGCCGCATACACTGGGCGCCCGAGATTTTCAACTGCTCGGCGCCGGACACCGGCAACATGGAGACGCTCGAGCGCTACGCGTCCGAGCCGATCAAGCGCCAATGGCTCGATCCGCTGCTGCGCGGCGAGATCCGTTCGGCGTTCGCGATGACCGAGCCGGCCGTCGCATCGTCCGACGCGACCAACATCCAGTCGCGGATCACTCGCGACGGCGACCACTACATCATCAACGGCCGCAAGTGGTGGACCTCGGGCGCCGGCGATCCGCGCTGCGCCGTCTACATCTTCATGGGCAAGACCAACCCCGACGCCGGCCGCCACGAGCAGCAGTCGATGATCGTCGTGCCGGCCGACGCGCCCGGGATCACCGTCGTGCGTCCGCTGTCGGTCTTCGGTTATGACGACGCGCCGCACGGGCACATGGAAGTGCTGTTCGAGAACGTCAAGGTGCCGGCCGACAACATCCTGCTCGGCGAGGGCCGCGGCTTCGAGATCGCCCAGGGCCGCCTCGGGCCGGGCCGCATCCACCACTGCATGCGTTCGATCGGCGTCGCCGAGCGCGCGCTCGAGTACATGTGCAAGCGGCTGAACGAGCGGGTCGCCTTCGGCCGCCCGATCTCGAGCCAGTCGGTCTGGCACGAGCGCATCGCCGAGTCGCGCTGCATGATCGACCAGGCCCGTCTGCTGACGCTGAAGGCCGCGCACATGATGGACACGGTCGGCAACAAGCACGCGCGCACCGAGATCGCGATGATCAAGGTCATCGCGCCGAACATCGCCTGCAAGATCGTCGACTGGGCGATCCAGGCGCACGGCGGCGGCGGGGTCTGCCAGGACTTTCCGCTGGCCAGCATGTACGCGCACCAGCGCACGCTGCGGCTGGCCGACGGTCCGGACGAGGTGCACCGCAACGCGATCGCCAAGCTCGAACTGGCGCGCCACATCGCGATCCCGGGCGGCGCCGACGCGGTCCAGATGCCGATCACGCGCGGAAGCTGATCGCGGCAGCGGCGGCACGACATCCATGGCATTGACCTGGACGATCGGCGATGTGCGCGTGACGCGCATCGTCGAACTCGAAGCCACCGGCGGCAGCCGATTCCTGCTGCCGCAGGCCACGCGCGAGATCGTCGCCGACATCCGGTGGCTCGCGCCGCATTTCGCCGATGCCGAAGGCCGGCTGAAGATGAGCATCCACGCGCTGGTCGTGCAGACGCCGTCGCGCCGGATCATCGTCGATACCTGCATCGGCAACGACAAGCAGCGCCAGATGCCGCCGTGGAACAGGATGCAGACGCGCTTCCTCGAAGACCTGACGGCCGAGGGCTTCGCGCCCGAGTCGATCGACACGGTGCTGTGCACGCACCTGCACGTCGATCACGTCGGCTGGAACACCCGGCTGGTCGACGGCGTGTGGACGCCGACGTTCCCGAACGCGCGCTACCTGATCGGCCGCGACGAGTTCGAGTACTGGCGCGGCCAGACCGTCGACGGCCTGGGCGAGACGATGATCTTCGAGGATTCGGTCCGGCCGGTGTGGGACGCCGGCCTGGTCGACCTCGTCGACACCGGCCACCGGATCTGCGACGAGGTCGTCCTGGTGCCGACGCTGGGCCACACGCCCGGCCACGTCAGCGTGGTCATCGAATCGAAGGGCGAACGGGCGCTGATCACCGGCGACTTCGTCCATCATCCGTGCCAGATGGCGCATCCCGAATGGGCGGCGACCGTCGACTACGATCCGCAGGCGTCGACCGCGACGCGGCGCCGGATGTTCGCCGAACTGGCCGGCACGCCGACGCTGGTCATCGGCACGCATTTCGCGGCGCCGACCGCCGGCCACGTCGTCTGGGACGGCGACGCGTTCCGGCTGCAGGTCTGAACGCATCGAGCCACCGGGCTGAATGTCGATTCAGCCCGGTATCCGCCGTGTCCTCGATGTCGCGCCGTATCGAGGACGGCATTCATTGGTCGCGGATTGGCCGCGGTCGATGCGCACGGACGGGCGTCAACCGGCGTCAGGCGACCGTCACTCGGTGACGTCGCCGAACGGCACCCACATCTTCCCGTCGAAACGCACCATCTGCATCGATTCCATCGGCGCGTAGTCGTCGGGGCTGGTGTTCAGCTTGATGCCCGGCAGCACGCCCTTGGGCGTGTAGTCCTTCAGGCTGGCGGCCTGCTTCATGACGTTGGCGCGCGTCAGCTCGTCGCCGCACTGCTTGAGCACGTGCACGGTCGTCTGCGCGATGCCGTAGCCGATGACGTTGTTGGCGTCGCTGACGTTCGCGTCAGGGTAGTACTTGGCCAGGAATGCCTTGTACTCGACCATGACCGGATCATTGGCGAAGCGAGGATCGGTCGGGTCCATCATGTACTGCGTCGAAATGATGTCCTTGGCTTTCTCCAGCCCAGCGGGTTCCAGCACCGCGCCGACCGACGACGACACGTTGTTCAGGTATTGGACCGGGTGCCAGCCGATGTCATAAGCCCTGCGGATCGCCATCGCCGCGAACTTGGGCGTCGTGATGTTGAAGAACGTATCGGCGCCCGAGGACTTGGCCGCGACGATCTGCGAGTCGACGGTCGGATCGGTCACCTCGTAGGTCTGCTCGGACACGATCTGCTTGACCGCCGCGCCCAGCCCCTCCTTGAAGCCGTGCAGGTAGTCCTTGCCGTAGTCGTCGTTCTGGTAAAGGATCGCGATCTTCGCGTCGGGTTTGGTCTTGACGATGTGCTTGCCGTAGATGCGCCCTTCGGCCGCGTAGTTCGGCTGCCAGCTCATCGTCCACGGGAAGTGCTTCGGGTCGTTCCATTTGGTCGCGCCGCTGGACACGAACAACTGCGGCACCTTCTTGCTGTTCATGTACTTGTGGATCGCGGTGTTCGGCGGCGTGCCGAGCGGCTCCATGATGAACAGCACCTGCTCCTGCTCGACCAGGCGGCGGGTCATCTCGACGGTCTTCGGCGGGCTGTACGCGTCGTCCAGCGAGATGAAGTTGATCTTGCGGCCGTTGACGCCGCCCTGCTCGTTGATCATCCGGAAGTACGCGTCCGCGGTCTTGCCGATCGATCCGTACGCCGACGCCGGTCCGCTGTAGGGCATCGTCTGCCCGATCTTGATCTCGGTGTCGGTCGCGCCCGGATCGTATTTCTTCTGCGCCGTCGCGCCCAGCGGCACGCCGAACGCCAACGCCGACACCATCAGGCCGCTGATCAGTCGTTTCATGTCTCCCCCTATCGGGTCGTTATCGTTTCGGGACATCACCGCCGCGCGCAGCGAGGCCGGGCGGCGTCGGCTCCGGCCCGATCATAGCGACGGCGCGGGTCCGTTGTTAAGCGCGCGGCGGGCCGCCGGCCCTCAGGATTACCCGGGGCCGGGCGTGCCCGTCGGGGAAAACGCTCAGGCGAACACGTCCGATACGTACCGTCCGGTGTCGCGCTCGACGTGTTCGGCCCAGGCCTGCGCGGCCTGCTCGTCGACGCCGCTCGATTCGCGGTACATGCGGATCAGCGTGTCGCGCACGGCCGGCGCCATCCGTTGGCCGTCGCCGCAGACGAACACGATCGCGCCGTCGCGGAACAGCTTCTCGACTTCGGCCCGGTCCTGCCACAGGCGGTCCTGCACGAAGCGCACTTCGCCCTGCGGCTTGGCCGAGAACGCCGGGCGCACGCTGACGACGCCGGCCTTCTCCCACTCGGCCAGTTGGTCGCGGTACAGGAAGTCGACGTCAGGATCGTCGCAGCCGAAGAACAGCAGCGCCGGCCCGACCGGCTGTCCGGCCGCCTGCTGCATCGCGCGATCCTGCAGGAAGCCGCGGAACGGCGCCAGGCCGCTGCCCGCGCAGATCATCACGACCGGCGTCTTCGGGTCGCCGGGCGGATGGAAGTGCACGTGCGACGGGCGCACGGCGACCGGCACCAGGCTGCCCGGCTCGCGGGACGCGAGGAAGTTCGAGGCCACGCCCAGGTAGCGTCCCTGTCCCGAAGAGGCCGGCCCGTCGACGACCGCGATCGTCAGCGAGCAGCGTTCGGGGCCGGCCAGCGGCGAGGACGAGATCGAATATTGGCGCGCGCGCATCGGCGGCAGCATCGCCAGGAACGCCTCGAGCGGCAGCGTGCAGCCCGGGTGCCGTTCGAGCAGATCCAGCACGCTGACCCGCTTGCCCAGCACCTCGCGGGCATAAGCGTCGTCGTCGTCCAGCGCCTGCAGCGCCGCGCGTTCGGGCGGGCAGGGTGTGGCCGCCGCCATCGCCGCGATCTGGCTGCGCGTGGCCGGCTGCGCCAGTTCGACGTAGCTGCCGAACAGCTCGCCGGCCGGCAGCGGCTGTCCGACCGGCAGCGACGCCGACGGGCCCGCCTTGTGGATCAGGACCAGCGTGTCCGGCTCGAGCGCGAAGCGGCGCAGCACGCGATCGAGCGTGGCCTGCGGATTGCGCGGCAGCACCGCCAGGTAGTCGCCGGCGCGGTAAGTCATGCCGGCCGGCAGCGCGAACTCGATGTGCCGCTTCGATCGCGCGCCCGGCTGGCTCATGTCGACCAGCTCGCGGTTGTCGACGATCGTCGCGCGGTCCAGTTCGGACTGGCGCAGCAAGCGCGTGCGCGAATCGCGCACGATCTCCAGCGTGATGGCGGCGCTGGCGGCAGCCGGCGCCGTCGCGCCGCTGAGCTTGTCCAGCTCGGGCCACATCTTGCCCAGCCAGGTGTCGAAGCCGCCGAAGAAGTCGCCGCCGGCGTCGGTCTCGCCGCGTTCGAGCAGCCGCTGCGCGCTGGCCTGCGCCAGCGCGGCGTCGACGCGCATCGGCACCGCCTGCCAGGTGCGCGCCCACTGCCGGTTGCCGCAGCCGAACACCGCGAAGCGCACGCCGGCCAGCGCGCCGGCCTCGAGCCCGTCGAGCCAGCTCGCGAACTGGCGCGCGTTGTCGGGCGGCTGTCCTTCATAAGAAGCGGTGACGACGATCACCGGTCCGTCGCTCGGCAACTGGCTCGCGTATTCGTCCATCGTCGCGACCGTGGCCGAGAAGCCGTGGTCCGGCGCTTCGGCGCCGATCCGCTGCGCGAAGGCTTCGCAGGATCCGGTGTTCGATCCGTACAGCACGTACAGCGGCAGCGCGGCGCCCGCGTGCTCGCCGGCCGCGGCCGCCGCCGGCTTGCTGGCGACCAGCGTCGGCTGCGTCTTGGCCGCCGTGCGCGACGGCGTCGGCCGCGCGCCGCGCAGCCGCACGCGCAGCTTCAGTCCGTCGGGCTTGAGCGTCAGCGTCTCCTTGACCTTGAGCTGGTAGCCCGGATCGGCGTCGAGCAGGTCGAAGCGTTGCAGCATCATCGCCAGCACCAGCGTCGCTTCCTGCATCGCGAACGGGCGGCCGATGCACGCGCGCTGGCCGTTGCCGAACGGCTTCCACGCGTTCGGCGGCAGCTTGGCGGCCGCCTCGGTCGCGAAGCGTTCGGGACGGAACGATTCGACGTCGTCGCCCCAGACCTTCGGGTCGCGGTGCAGCATCGGGATCAGCACCATGATCGGCGTGCCGCGGGCGATCGGATAGCCGCCGACCGTCGTGTCGACCTTGGCGCGCAGGCCGATCGCCGGCGCCGTCGGCCAGATCCGTAGCGTTTCCATCAGCACCTGCTCGATGTAGCGCAGCTTGCCGATCGCCTCGATCGTCGGCATCTCGTTGCCCAGCACCGCGTCGACCTCGGCGCGCGCCTTGGCCAGCGCGTCCGGATTGCGCAGCAGGAAATACGTGGCGAACGACAGCAGGCCGCTGGTGGTCTCGTGGCCGGCGATCAGGAACGTCACCATCTGGTAGCGGATGTTCTCGTCGCTGAGCCGCTCGCCGGTCTGCGGGTCGCGGCCCTCGAGCATCACCGACAGCAGGTCTTTCTTGCCGGCCGCATCGGGATCGGCGCGGCGGTGGGCGATCAGTTCGTCGGCCACCTCGTGCATCAGCCGGATCTCGTCGCGGTAGCGGCGCTCGGACAGCAGCATCGCGCGCGTGGCGATCTGCGGGCGGCGCGAGCGGGCGCCGGCTTCGCCCAGCGCGCCGACCATCGCGTCGACGAACGGATGCATCTCGTTCTGGTAGAAGCTGTTGAAGCGGTAGTCGAAGCCGCACAGCGCGATCGTGTCGAGCGTCAGCCGCGTCATGTTGTCGGCCACGTCGATCGCCGTGTCCGGGCCGAAGCGCTCCCAGCGCAGCATCATCTGCTCGGCGATGTCCAGCATCTGGTCGAACATCCCGCGCATGCCGAGCGGACCGAACGCCGGACGCAGCAGACGGTGCGCCTTGCCCCAGTTCGGCTCCTCGGTCTTGGCGGTGAACAGGCCGTCGCCGGCGAAGTCGCGGATGTTGTACAGCGTCGCGTGGATCAGCTTGTCGAAGCGCGACTCGTCGGACACTTCGTCGACCATTTGCTGCGAACAGACCCAGATCGCGTCGCGGCCGGCCAGCGATACCTTGAAGATCGGGCCGAACGTGCGCGCCATGCGCATGAATCCCTGGATCGGCGCCTTGCTGTCGACGTCCAGCAGATTGCCGATGACCGGATGGCCTTGCGGCTGGGGAATCTCCTTCGTCTTGCTCATGCCTGCTTCTCCGTGAGAGCTCTGTTCTGGTGGCGGACACCGGCGCGGGCCGCCGTAAGTGGCCTGCCCGGCAGGGCGTGCGACCGTGGTGCGATGATGGGCCGAGATTTTATGTACATCAATGTTTATTTGTAAACACTGGTGTACAATTTTCGAAATCCCGCCGCAAACCCCGCCCGTCCCGCGAATGACCGCCAAGCGCGCTCCGAAGGCCCGGACCCGGCCCAAGGCCGCCGCCCGGGGATCCGCCGCCACGCCCGTTGCTCCCGCGCCCGCTGCCGGCGCGGCCGGCAGCGACGACCATCCCGATCTGGGCTTCGATCCGCTGCGCGCCGGATCGGTCGCCGTGCCGCGCCGCCTGCCGCGCGGCGTCGGCGGCCTGCCGCACGACGTCGTCATCCTGTCGCAGCGGGCACGGCTCGTCGAAGGCACCGCGCAGGCGGTCGCCGACAAGGGTTATGCGGCGGCCACGGTCGCCGACATCATCGGCCATGCCGGCGTCTCGCGTACGACCTTCTATCAGTTGTTCCGGGATAAGGAAGACTGCTTTCTCGCCTGCTTCGAAGGGCTCGCGCGCGCGCAGCTCGCGGTCATCGCCGACGTGCTCGATCGGGCCGATGACCTGGCGGCCGGCCTGATCGACGGCTTGCGCGCTTATCTGGCGCGCATCGACGCCGACGGCCGGTACGCGCGCGCTTTCATCGCCGAGGCGCAGGCCGCGTCACCGCGCGTGCGCGAAGCCTTCGACGCGGCCCGCGGCCGGCTCGATGCGGTGATCCGCCAATGGTTCGGGCGCGTGCGCGCCGCGCATCCGTCGGTGTCGCCGTGCACCGACGTCACGCATCGGCTGCTGCAGGCGGCGCTCGAAGGCCACGTCGTCGCCAGCATCCGTGCCGGCGAGCGCGCGCTGGCCGCGCAGGCGCCGCTGATCGCCGCGCTGGTGTTCGCCGCGCTGGGCCTGTACGACTGGGCCGAGACGGTCCGCCGGGGCGGTACCGCGTTCGGCGCGCCGCGGCGCGACGCGATCGCCGCCGACGCGCGGCGTCAGAAGCCCGAGGACGCCTGACTGTCGTCGATCCGCGAGCCGGCGCGGGCGCGCCGCACGTTGCTGACCAGTTCGCCGGGGCGGTCCTCGTCGGCCGGGCGCGACGTGGCCAGCCGCATCACCGCCAGATAGTTCGGCTGCACTTCCATTCGAGGTCCCGATGGCCCGGCCATCAGGATCCGGTGCGCGCGCGGCAGCCGATAGCAGGGCACGTTGATCAGCAGGTGATGGGCCAGGTGGTAGTTGACGTAGTACGGGGCCACGAACGCGCGCGCGAGCCAGCCGGCGCGCGTCGTCCGCGTGTTGCGCAGCGGATCGGCGTCGTCCGGCACGCACGCGTGTTCGGCGATGTTGCGCACGCGCGTGATGACCATCATCCAGGTCAGCATCGGCACCAGCCACAGCAGCGGGTAAGCCCACCACAGGCCCAGCGCCGCCAGCCCGGCCCACAGCACGGCATTGGCCACGCACTGCGGTCCGAGCCGCGACCAGAAGTGGCGCGCGCGCCGGGCAAGCGGCCAGGCCGGATCGCCGAGCGCGTTCGCGAACTGCGCCTTGCGCTGCGCGAAACCGGTGCGCCCGCTCAGGTCGCGCCAGAACTTGCGCCGGTAGCTGGCCCGCGTGATCGGGAACGGAGCCGACAGCACCAGGTCCGGATCGTCGGCTTGCTGAGTGTTCGCGTGATGCTTCAGGTGGTACTGCCGGTAAGCGACCGTGTCGGCGAACATCGGGTAAGCGCACAGCCACTGGCTGAGCCGCAGGTTCCACGTCGGCGACGGCGACAGGCAGCCGTGCGCGCCGTCGTGCATCAGGATCGTCAGCCCGAGCTGCCGCGAGCCGATCAGCGCGACCGCCAGCACGAAGCTCAGCGGATTCGGCCAGGCCGCCAGCAGCGCGATCGACGCGCCGATCACGATCCACGCGTGCGCGATCAGCGCGACGCCGCGCCACGTCGACTTGCGACGCACGGCGGCCAGTTCGTCCGGGCTCATCAGGTCGCGGGCATGGATGCGGCGGGCGCTCATCGGCGGGGTTCCTCAGGGTCGTGTCCGGTCCGGGAGGCGGGCGGGCGCGAGTCTCGCGCGGCGCCCGTTTCCCGGCCGCCGGCGACCACGCGCAGGCGGCCCGGCGCGGCGGCGTCGGCCTGCGGGCCGAGCAGCCGCAGCATGTCGTCGGTCATCGTCCGCGGCGAGCGTCCCATCGCCTGGCCTTCGAGCGCGACGCCGATCGCGATCGCCCAGAAACGCCGGGCGCTGACCGCCGGGTCGGCGCGCGACTGCCAGCCGCGCGCGAGCATCTCGGCCGAGTACGCGCGCAGGCCTTCGGCGTGCAGGCGCTCGATCGTGCGCTCGAGCAGCGGCGCCAGGTCCTGGCGGCGGCGCGCCAGCACCAGTGCCTCGACGAAGAAGCCGATCGCGTCGCCGTGCATCACCCGCTCGACCAGCGCGCGCGTATAGCGTTCGGGTGACGGCTGCCGACCGGCCTCGCGCTCGGCGGCGCGGCCCAGGTACAGCAGCTCGCGGCAGGCGGCCTCGACGAACAGCGCTTCCTTCGTGTGGAAGTAGTAGGTGATCTGGCTCGGAAACGCGTCACCGGCCGCCGCGATCTCGGCGATCGATACCGCCGCCAGGCCGCGCTGGCGGAACAGGCGGCTGGCCGCGTCGAGCAGCTTCGAGCGGCGCTCGCGGCCCGCCGTGCGGGTGGCGCGCGCGCGATGGCGCGGAGGGCCCGGTTCGCGGGGCCGAGTCGGATCGGGCAGCGGGGCCACGGGATCGTCGGTCGACGAGGGCTTCATCGGTCTCCGACCGGTGCGCGGGAGCACCGGTTCCGTCAGTCGTTTGTTGTATGTTATACAAACAACTTCCGGTGTGCGAGCGGATCCCGCCGACGGCGATCGTCAACGGCCCGGGCGGGCCGCTTCGTTCTCGCCTAGTCGAGCAGGTCCGAGTAATCGCCCTGCGAATACGCGCCGAGCGCCTGCCACGGCAGCTCGGCGGGCATCGGGCGGGGCGTCGCGGTCATCGTTCGCCAGCTCGTGCCGTGCGCGTCGCGTACGCTGATCTGGCGCGCGTACCGTCCGGCGACGTCCCAGTCGATCCGCGTCGTACGCTCGGCCTCGCGCGATTCGTAGCGTTGCACGCCGTTCCGGGCTGTGCCGATCCGCGTCATGCCGTCGAGCGCGCGCGGATCGATCAGCGACCATGCGGCCGGCCAGGATCCGCCGTAGCCGACGTTGCCGTGGTGCGCCAGATCGACGTGGATCACCCGCCGGCGATCGCGCAGCACCGACTGCACGTCGACGCGGCCATCGGCGTCGCGCTGCAGCAGCAGCGGGGCGTTCAGCGTCTCGTCGTGCGCATGGCGATGGCCGGCGCCGTTCGTGCCGTGCCCGGCGGCCGCTTCGTTCGCGTGCGAGTGGCCGTGTTCGGCGCTTTCGCGCAGCGCCGCCGGCCACTCGCGCTCGATCCAGACGGTATCGGCGGTGCGCAGCATCCGGTTCGCATAGCGCGTCTCGCGCTCGACGCCGTCGCGGCCGATGCTGAAGCTCGCGTAGCGGATCGACAAATGCAGCGGCGGGACGGATGCCGATCGCGATTCGCTTCCGTTCCGATCGGCCGTGCCGGCCGCCGGCGCGGTGGATGCCGCGACCGCGATCGACACGGCGAAGGCCGCGCGCGAAGCCCGTGCGGTCCAGGCCGCGAGAACCGTGCCGATCATAAGCCCGCCGCTTCGCGCACCTTCGAGAACACCTTGGTGTTGTCCATCGTGCCCTTGAAGATCTTCGCGCCGGCACCGCCCGCGTACAGCATCACGTCGCCGCCGCCGTGGGTTTCGGCGCCCGGCTCGCCTAGCACGACGCCGACCTCCTGCAGGAAGTTGTCCTGCGTGGTGTCGACTTGGGTCAGGTCCTCGCGGTCGGCCGCGCGCGCCGGGGCGATCCACGGCTTGTTGCCGTCCTCGGCGTTGACCTGGCTGGCGGTGCTGCCGGTCGGGCGCCCGCCGTTGCCGAACACCAGCGTCGTATAGGGCTTGCCGTCGCCGGCCTTGGCCAGCTCGCCGCTGCGGTAGTCGACGACCTTGCCCAGGATCGGCGTGCCGATCTTGCCGTAGCCGTTGAACGCGATCGAATGATCGTGGTCGGCGGTGACGACGATCAGCGTGTTGGCCAGGCCCGGATCCTTCTGCTCCATGTAAGCCTTGGCCGCTTCGATCGCCGCGTCGAAGGCCAGCGTGTCCTCGAGCGCGCGCTTGGCGTTGCTGCCGTGCAGCGCGTGATCGATGCGGCCGCCCTCGACCATCAGGAAGAAGCCGTTGGCGTTCTTGCTCAACACGTCCAGCGCTTTCGTCGTCATCTGCGTCAGGCTCGGTTGATCCAGGTTCTGGTTGACCCGGTCCAGCTCGTACGCCATCTCGCTGGGCGCGAACAGGCCCAGCAGCTTGCCGGTGCCGGCGGCATCCAGCGCGGCCAGCTCGGTGCCCGAGCGCGCGATGCTGTAGCCGGCCGTCTGCATCATCGCCAGCAGGTTCAGATCGTCGGTGCGCTTGCTGCCGCTTCCCTGGGGCAGGTAGTTGCGCAGTCCGCCGCCCATCAGCACGTCGACGCCGTCGCCCAGCGCCGTGTTGTAGCGCGTCGCGCCGGGCACGCTCATCTCGGCGATCGTGTTGTAGCCGTTGCGATTGCAGATGTGCGCATAGGTGGCGGCCGGCGTCGCGTGGCCGACGCGCGTCGTCGACACCGCGCCGACCGAGCGGCCCTTGGCCTTCGACAGTTCGAGCAGCGTGACCGCCGGCGTGCCGTTGCCGGCCTCGCAGGTCGTATCCTCGCCGTTCACGTACTGCTTCTCGGATCCCGGCACATAAGCGACGGTTTCGGCGGACATCGAGATAACTTCGTTGTTCATCTTGACGCCGGTCATGTACGCGGCCATCGACGGCGCGCTGTCGGTGGTCTGGCCGTCGCGCGAGAAGGTCTTGACGCGGGCGGCAGTGCCCAGCGTCTGCATCGTCAGCTTGGCGCGTTCGGCGCTGGGCAGCGAACCCGGCTGCGCGGCGAGCTGTTTCTCGCCCTTGTAGATCCGCGCGGCGGTCACCGTCACCGGGCCCATGCCGTCGCCGAGGAAGAAGATCACGTTGCGAGCCTCGCCGGCAGCGTGGGCCGTGCCGCCGAAGCCGGCCAGCGCGCAGCTTGCCGCGACGGCGATCGAAGTCTTGCGAAGGAAGCTGGCCATGCGAGCGGGCTCCGTGAAAGAAGGGGCGAAGCGCGTCGCTGCGGCGCGCGGCGCGGCGACGGGCGAGAGGGCGTGCGAGGGGGCGGGGCGGTTATCGGACATGGCGCGTCTCACAGTCCGATCGCCTGCTTGATCAGGCCGAACACCTCGGTGTTGTCGAGCGAACCGGCGAAGCGGTCGGCGCCCAGACCCTGCGCGCCGAGGAATACGTCCGCGCCACCGTGCGTCTCGGTCGACAGCGGCACCACGGCTTCCTGCAGGTAGTCCTTGCTTTCGACCGTGCTCGAATCGATCGGACCTCGCGTGGCCAGGCGGTTCGGCCCGTTGCCGAAGCCCAGGATCGTGTACGGATTGCCGTCGGTGTCGGTGCTGTCGGTGCCGGTCACGTAGTGCTTGACCTTGCCGAGGATGCCCGGCTTGCCCGACTCGGTCTTGCCGACGCGCTGCGCATAGCCGTTCATCTGCAGCGTGTGATCGTGATCGGCGGTCACGACGACCAGCGTGTTGGCCAGGCCCGGATCGATCGCCTGCATCTTGTCGAGCGCGGTCCGGATCGCGTCGTCGAAGGCGACCGTATCCTGCAGCGCGCGGCGCGCGTTCGTCGCATGCAGCGCGTGGTCGATGCGGCCGCCCTCGACCATCAGGAAGAAGCCTTTTTTCTTGGCGGCCAGCGCGTCGATCGCCTTGCTCGTCATGTCGGCCAGGCTCGGTTCCTTGGCCGCGTCGCGGTCCAGTTCGTACGACAGGTGGCTGTTGTGGAACAGGCCGACGATCTTGCCGCCGTCGGCCGGCAACTGCGCGAACTCGCCGGCATTCGATGCATAGCGATAATCGGCGGCCTTCAGTTCGGCGATCAGGTCGCGGCCGTCGTTGCGCAGCCCGCCGCTGCTGGTCTTCGGCAGGAAGTAGCCGCGACCGCCGCCCAGGATCACGTCGATGCCGTCGCCCAGCTTGCCGTTGAAGCCGGCGCCCTTCGGTACCAGCGCGGCGGCGATCGTGTTCTCCGCGTCGCGGTGGCAGACGTGGGCATAGGTGGCGGCCGGCGTCGCGTGCGTGATCCTCGCGGTCGACACGATGCCGGTGCCGTAGCCGGCGGCCTTCATCTGTTCGAGCAGCGTCTCGACCGGAGTGCCGTTGCCGCTGGCCGGACACGTGCTGTCGTAGTCGGACACGTAGTCCTTCCCGCCGGCGTCGACGGCCTGCGTCTCGGGCGTCATCGAGATGACCTCGTTATTCATCTTGACGCCGGTCATGTAGGCCGCCATCGACGGGGCGCTGTCCGTGACCTGGCCGTCGTTCGAATACGTGTGGACGAACGCCGTCTCGGGCAGCGTATCCATCGTCAGTTCGCCGTCTTCGCCGACGTGGTAGATCCGCGCCGCGGTCATCGTCGTGATGCCCATGCCGTCGCCGAGGAAGAACAGCACGTTCCTGCTCGGCGCGCTGGCGCTGGGCGGCGGGTTATTGCTGCTATCGTTGTCGTGGTGGCTGCCGCCGCAGGCGGACAGGACCAGGCACATTCCGAGTACGGCGGAATGGATCGGATTGAAGGTCATCGTGGGCGTTCCATGGCAGGGAAAACGGCCTGCGCCGACGAGGCGCTTGCTCCGGGCCACGAATCTAGCGAGCGTATATGACCGCCGCATGGCGATTGGATGACAGGAAAAAGTCAGCAAGCGTGCACGGGGGCGTGAGCCGCAGTGCGCTGCTCGGGGCAGCGCTGGCGGCGACGGCGCTCGCTTCCGCCGCCGCGATCGCGCAGCCGCCGCATTCGCTGGTCCCCGCGCCGCCGGCCGGCGCGTCGCCGCGCGAACCCTCGTTCGACTGCCGCAAGGCGCGGATGCCGGTCGAAAAGCTGATCTGCGGCGATGCCGACCTGGCCGCGCTCGATCGCCGGATGGCTGCGTTGTATCAGCAGGTCGAATCGCCGGCGTCGCCGCTCGACGCCCGCGGGCGCCGTGCCGAGCGCGTCGCGCAGCGCGCCTGGATCGTCCAGCGCAACGGCTGCGTCAGCAAGGCGTATACCGCCGATTGCGTCGCGCGGCTCTACCAGCAGCGGATCGTCGCGCTGCGGATCGCCGCCGCGCAACTGACGCCGACGACCGTGGCCAGCTATCGTTGCCCGGGGCTCGACGGCATCCCGGTGACCGGCGCTTATTACGCGAGCGATCCGCCGGCCGCCCGTCTCACCGTCGGCACGCGGCAGGCGCTGGTATTCGCCGAGCCGTCGGCCAGCGGCACGCGCTATACGGCCAACGGCGTCGAGATTCGCGAGCACCAGCGCGAAGTGCGGCTGCGCTGGTTCGGGCGATCGTTCGTTTGTGGAGTGGAACCGTGAAGCAATATGTCGAAGCGAGTCTCGCCGAGGCGAGCCGGGCCCTGGCGGCGCTGCAGCGCGACGAGGCGACGCTCGACGCGATCGCCGCCGCCGGAGAACTGCTGGTGCGGACGTTCGAGCGCGGCGGCCGCGTGTTCGCCTGCGGCAACGGCGGCTCGATGTGCGACGCGATGCATTTCGCCGAGGAACTCACCGGCCGCTATCGGCAGGATCGGGCCGCGTTGCCGGCGGTGGCGATCGGCGATGCCGGGCACTTGAGTTGCGTCGGCAACGACTACGGATACGAGTTCGTGTTCTCGCGCTATCTCGAAGCGCATGCCCGACCGGGCGATTGCCTGGTCGCGCTGAGCACGAGCGGATCGAGCCGGAACGTCCTGCGCGCGGCGCGGACCGCCATCGACGCCGGCGCCTCGGTCATCGCGTTGACTGGCAGGCGCGACGCCGAACTGGGCGCGATGGCGACGCTGCATCTGTGCACGCCCGCCGGCCGGTTCGCCGACCGGGTCCAGGAACTGCACATCAAGGCGCTGCACATCCTGATCGAACTGGTGGAGCGGCGGATGTTTCCGGACAACTATCGGCAAGGCGGGTGATCGGCCGATCCGGCGTTCATCTCACTGGCCGGAATCGGGCCCTGGTAGCGCGCCCGGGGGCGGATCAGCGTGCGCTGCTGGCGTTGCTCGATCGCATGCGCGGCCCAGCCGATGCTCCGACCGAGCAGAAAGAGCTTGAACGGCGCCTGCGCAGGCAGGCAGCCCGCGCGGGCCAGGGCCAGCAGCGCGAAATCGACGTTCGGCGGACAGCCCGTCGCCTGCTCGGCCGCGTCGGCCAGTTCGCGCATCAGCGGATCGACCGGCAGATGTGCGAGCAATGCCCGCGCGCGAACATCGCCGGTCGGATAGAGCGGATGCCCGAAGCCCGGCAATGCGTGGTAGCGGTCCTGCCAGTCGCGGATCGTCGCTCCCACTCCAGCCAATGCGCAATCCCCGATCAGGCGAGCCAGCAGCGCGGTCGCCTGTCCGTGCAGCGGTCCGCTCAACGCGCACAGCCCGGCCATCAGACAGGCCGGCAGCGCCGCGCCGGTGGAAGCCGCGACTCTGGTCGCGAACGTCGAGGCGTTCAACTCGTGGTCGGCGATCAGCACCAGCGCCCGTCTGAGGGGATCGACGAGATCGTCGCTTACTTGAAGGCATCGAGCCAGGCCGGCGTGCAATGCCTGGTCGCCGGGGCGCACGCCCAGCGCGGCAGCGAGTGCGCCGATCGCGGTTCGGGCTTCGTCGATCCATCGAACATCGTCGCTCGTCGTCTCGGCCGGGCCCTGCCGAATGCATGCCGCCAACGCCGCGAACGGATCGGCTGGCACGCTGTCCGGAACCGCGAATCGTACCGGCCGGCCGATGTCCCATAGCAGGCCAGCGACGTTTTCGAGCGTGGCCGTGTCGCTGAGCAGGATCGCGTCCTGCCCACGATAGATCAGCCGACCCCGATCGACGGTCGAGATGGCGGTGACGATCGACGGCTCGCCCCAGGACATCGATCCGGCCGCGATGGCGGCGGGCTTGCGGCTGCGGGCACGACGTTCGGCCAGCGAGCGGACGTCCTGGGCGAGGTACAGGCTGTGATGGGGCCGCGACGGGTCGGAACGCACTTCGATCCGATTGCGGCTGACGTACGCGTAGAGGGTCTGGGCCTTGATGCCGAGCGCGGCCAGGGCCTGCTCTCGAGTCATCCAGTCGGGGGTATTGATCATGTCAATCAAGATTGATCGGTGCGGGGCCGTCTCCTAACCTTATCGCAGGTCGAAGACGAGGAGTACGCGATGGATCCATCCCGACAGTTCGAAACGCCCTGGAACGCGATGCTCGCCGAGGCCGGCCGGTGCCTGCGAGGCGATGGCCGCGGCGACCCGCCGGTATCGGTCGTCGGCCGGGATACGCTGCCGTCGTGCTTCGCGGCGACCGATCTGGCGGTCGCGTCGATCGCCGCCGCCGGAACGGCGGTCGCCGAGCTGCTCGAACTGTCGCCGGCTTTCCGGTCCGGGCCCTCGCGTCGCGGCGTCACCGTCGACCAACGGCTGGCCTGCGGCTGGTTCCTGCGCTCGATCCGGCCGGTCGGATGGACGATGGCCGAGTCCTGGGACGCGATCGCCGGCGATTACCGGACGCGGGACGGCTGGATCCGCTTGCATACGAACGCGCCGCACCATCGCGCCGCCGCGCTGGCGGTGCTCGGTTGCGATGCCGAGCGGTCGGCGGTCGCCCGGGCGGTCGAGCGGGTCGACGCCGACGAACTCGAGCGCGCGATCGTGCAGGCGCGCGGATGCGCGGCGGCGATGCGCTCGCTGCAGGCATGGCACGCGCATCCGCAAGGCGTCGCGCTGCGGGCCGAGCCGCTGATCGCCACCGATCGCCGCGACGCGAGCGCGACCCCGTCATGGCGTCCCGATCCGCGGCGCCCGTTGGCCGGGATCCGGGTGCTGGACCTGACGCGCGTACTGGCCGGACCGGTCGCGACGCGCGTGCTGGCCGGGCTCGGTGCGGAGGTGCTGAGGATCGATCCGCCGGACTGGAACGAGCCGAGCCTGGTGCCGGACGTGACGCTGGGCAAGCGCTGCGCGCGGCTCGATCTGCGGCGGCCCGCGGACCGGCAGGTGTTCGAAGCGCTGCTGGCGCGTGCCGACGTCGTCGTGCACGGCTATCGGCCGGGCGCGCTCGACGGCCTCGGTTATGGTCCGGCGCAGCGCCGCGCGATCAATCCCGATACGGTCGACGTGTCATTGTGCGCTTATGGATGGTCCGGTCCCTGGGCCGGGCGGCGCGGTTTCGACAGCCTCGTGCAGATGTCGGCGGGGATCGCCGAAGCCGGCATGCGCTGGCGCGAAGCGGACCGTCCCGTGCCGCTGCCGGCCCAGGCGCTCGACCACGCGACCGGCTACCTGATGGCGGCCGCGGCGATCCGTGGCATCGGCGAGCGCGTGCGCGACGGGCGCGTCCTGCAGGCGAGGCTGTCGCTGGCCCGCACGGCGATGATGCTGACGACCATTGGCGCGGGCGACGCCGATCGCGCCGGCGGCGGCGACAGTGATGTCGGCACGGGCGGAGACGTTGATACGGGCGGCGGCGACCGCCGCGAAGACCGTGCCGGCGCGCAGGCGCGTCCCGCCGCACCGCCGGCGTTCACCGGCGTAGCCGACGACGACTTCGATCCGCGCGTCGAGGCGACGCCCTGGGGCGAAGCGCGGCGGCTGCGTCCACCGTTGTCGATCGGGGACGTCGAGTTGCGTTGGGATCGCCCCGCGGCGACACTCGGATCGAGTCCGGCGCGATGGCTCGAATGACGAAGGGCGGCACGGACGGCGCAACGGAATCGGAGGCGGAATGCATGCAGGCGGCAGGCAGGTCGGCGGCAGGCAGGTCGGCGGGACGCGAGCAACGGGAATCGGCGAATCGGCAGCGCGGGCGAAGGCGTCGGGCGCCGCGAGGCGGGCGGTCGGCTTGACGCTGGCGATGGCCTGCGCGGTGGCCTGGGCGCAGTCGCCGGTCGGATCGTGGCGCTCGATCGACGACAAGACCGGCAAGCCGCGCGCGGAGATCCGCATCGTCGAGGCCGGCGGCAAGCTGGTCGGACGGATCGAACGGTCGGTTGCGGCCGATGCGGGCAAGGAGCCGGCGCGCTGCACGAAATGCCCGGGGGATCGGGCCGACCAGCCGCTGATCGGACTGGAGATCATCCGCGGCGTCGACACGACGGCCCGCGACGGCTGGTTCGAAGGCGGCGAGATCCTCGATCCCGATTCGGGCAAGGTCTACACGCTGCGCCTGAAGCCCGAGGACGGCAAGCTGCTGGTGCGCGGCATGATCGGTCCGTTCTACCGCACGCAGACCTGGGAGCGTCTGTCGCCGTGACGAGCAGCCGATGACGGCGCGGCGACCGCGGATCGGCTGGGCCTGCGTCCGCTACACTGGCATGGCCAGGGCCGCCGGCACGGAATAGGCGGCGATCCGGGGCCGCAGAGCGCAGGCGGGCGTCTGCCGGTCCCGCGCAGCGAGAGGCGAGCGCGATGACGTTGGCGATGGGATGGGACGAATGGTGCCGGCATGACGGCGTGGCGCTGGCCGAGCGGGTGCGGCGGGGCGAACTGAGCGCGGCCGAGGTGGCCGCGCAGGCGGCGGCCGGTATCGCGGCGACCAATCCGGCGCTCAGCGCGGTCGTCGAGGTCTTCGACGACGCCGTCGCCGATCCGTCCGTGGATGGCCTGAATCCGTCCGGACCGCTGGCGGGCGTGCCTTACCTGATGAAGGACCTCGGGCCGACGCTCAAAGGTCGGCTGCAGGAGATGGGCTCGCTGTTCATGCGCGGCAACCGCGCGGCGGCCGACAGTTTCCTCGCGTCGCGGCTACGCGAAGCCGGCTTGAACATCATCGGGCGCAGCACGACGCCCGAGTTCGGCGTGTGCGGTTCGGCCGAGAATCCCGCCGTCTACGTCACGCGCAATCCGTGGAACACCGATTACACGACCTGTGGCTCGTCGGCCGGAACCGCGGCGATGGTCGCGGCGGGCGCCGTGCCGATGTCGCACGCGACCGACGGCGGCGGTTCGATCCGCATCCCGGCCGGCGTCAACGGCAACATCGGCCTGAAGCCGTCGCGCGGCGTGTTCTCGATCGCGCCCGCGGCCTCGGACCTGACCGGCCTGGTGTCGATCCAGGGCTGCCACAGCCGCACGGTGCGCGACACCGCGGTATTCGTCGATGCGTGCCGCGGCGGCGCGCCCGGCGAGTTCATGCCTTATTGGTCGGCGCCCGAGCCTTATGCGCGGCTCATCGAGCGAGATCCGCCGCCGCTGCGCATCGCGATGTCCCACGAATGGGGCGACTACCGCGCGACGCCGGCCATCGTCGCCGAGCTCGAACGGATCGGCAGGATGTTCGAAGGGCTCGGCCATCACGTCGACTGGGCGCTGCCCGACGTCGACCTTCGCGCGGCCTTCGCGGCGCAGACGACCTGCTACATCAGCAACTTCGCGCAGACGATCGGCAACCTCATCGCCGCGCGCGGCCTCGACCGGCCGCCGGCCGATCTGATCGAACCGATCAACGTCAAGATCTGGGAAGAAGGGCGCCGCACCACTTATGCCGAGCGCTACCGGATGCAGACGGTGTTCAATACCACGTCGCGCGCGTTCGGCGAGTTCTTCGAACGCTGGGACGTGATGCTGACGCCGATCACCGCGCTGCCGACGCCGCGCGTCGGCACGACCGAATACCTGACGATCAGCGACAACCCGTCCGTGTACGACTGGTTCGCCAACCTCTGGCGCAACTTCGCCTATACGCCGCTGGCCAATCTGTGCGGGATCCCCGCGCTGTCGCTGCCGCTGGCCTGGCACGAAGGCGGCCTGCCGCTGGGCATGCAGATCCAGACCCGGCAGGCCGGCGACGGCCTGCTGCTGCAACTGGCCGCGCAGGTCGAGCGGGCGATCGGCGGACGCTGGAACGACGGGCGGCTGCCGGCCGTGCACGTGACGCGCTAGTGCCGCGCTAGTGCCGTGCCCCACGGCCGAGCGCCCCGAGGATTCGACCGAACGGCGATGACCGGCGGTGCGGCGCGCTCGCCGGACCTGCGCCGATGATCCCGCGTCCGGCGAGCGCACCGCGACGCCGGACATCCCCGCCGGACATACCTGTAGGCAGCCCCTTACAGAAGGGCCCAGCCGCCGCCCACTTGTGGGGCGCGGGCCGGATCGCGACGATGAGACTCCCCTGTCCTGCGGATGAAGGAGCACCGATGATCGTCGAATCCAGCCCGATCGCGCCCTCGCTGGCCGTCGGTACGTCACGCGCCTCGATGATGCCGCCGAGTGCGGGCACGTCGTGGGGCGCGATCTTCGCGGGGGCGGTTGCCGCCGCCGCGCTGTCGCTGATCCTGTTCACGCTCGGTGCCGGACTCGGCCTGTCGGCGGTTTCGCCGTGGCGCGGCCAGGGTCTGCAGGCCGGCACGGTCGGTATCGCGGCCATCGCCTGGCTGATGCTCACGCAGCTCGCCGCCTCCGGGGTCGGCGGTTACCTCGCCGGCCGCCTGCGGACGCGCTGGCACTCGCTGCACGAGCACGAAGTGTATTTCCGCGATACCGCGCACGGTTTCGTCGCCTGGGGGATCGCCACGCTGGCCGTCGTCGTGATCCTGTCGATGGCGGTCGGCGGCGTCGTGCGGACCGGTGTGGAGAGCGGCGCTCGCGTCGCCGGCGGCGTCGCCCAGGGCGCGGTGGCGGCCGCCGGCGCCGGCGCGGCCGGCATCGCCGCGCAAGCCGATGCCGGCGGTTCGCGCCTGGATCCGGTCGAGATCGCGACCGACGCGCTGTTCCGTCCCGAAGGCGAGCCGCTGGCCGGCCGCGACGACGAGGGGCGCGCGCGGGCCGAGGCCGCCCGGCTGTTCGCGGCGGGCGTCGCCAAGGGTCGGCTCGCCGACGACGACCGCCAGTACCTGGCCAGGCAGGTCGCGGCGATGACGGGCCTGACGCCGGCACAGGCGGCGCAGCGCGTCTCGCAACGATTCGACGAGGCGGTGGCCGCCGTCGAGACGGCCAAGCAGCTCGCCGCCGAAGCGGCCGATACGGCTCGGCGCGCGACGATGCGGGCATCGCTGTGGTCGTTCGCCGCGCTGCTGGTCGGCGCGTTCGTCGCCAGCCTCGCGGCGACCTGGGGCGGCCGCCGGCGCGACCGCCTGGACCCGATCTTCGAGTGAACCGGCGCCGGTGGTCCGACGCCCGCGTCGCGCGATCGCCGTCCGCCGAACCTTTCTTCGACAAGGAGCGTCAACCCATGAGATCGATCCTGCTTTACCTGCTCGGCATCCCGATCCCGATCATCATTCTGATCGCGCTGTTCGTGCACTGAGAATCTGTGAACGAACCAGCCACGGCCGAGCGGCGCGTCCGATTCGTTCACAGATTCTGAGCGACCGACGCGCACGGATGCGATCGCCGGCGGCGATGCCGGTCCGCCGTCAGGCGATCACAAGTCCTTCGCGAGGAACATCGCGCCGGGCATCGGGTTGAACACATAAGGCCCGGTCGGCGCGAAGCCCAGCGAGCGGTACAAGGCGACCGCGGCCGCCATCGACGGCAGCGTGTCGAGCAGCATGCGCCGATAGCCGGCGTCGCGCGCTTCATCGATCAGCCGCTCGACCAGGCGGCGCCCCAGGCCGAGGCCGCGCGCGGCCGGCGTCAGATACAGCCGCTTCATCTCGCAGTCGCCGGCCGTCGCCAGCGGACGCAGCGCGATGCAGCCCAGCGGCTCGCCGTCGCCGGGATCGGTGCCGGGGTAAGTGCCGGGGTAAGTGCCGCGCCGGGCGATCAGCAGCCTGCCCGCCGGCGCCGCGTATTTGCCGGGCAGCGTGGCCAGCTCGTGCGCGAAGTCCTGGAAACCCAGGTCGAAGCCCAGTCCGTCGGCATAGTCGCGGAACAGGCGCTCGACGGTCGCGCGGTCGCCGGGAAACTCGGCCGCACGGATGTCGATGGCCGCCGCGCCGCGGCCAGCGCCGGACGAACCCGTCATCGCAGCGCCTCGGTCACCGCCCGGAAGAAGTCCGTATCGTCGATGAACACGCGATCCTTCGGCTTGGGCAGCGCGCCCCAGACGACGATCACCAGCCGTTCGGCCGGATGCATGTAGATGTGCTGGCCGAAAATGCCCCGGGCCGCGAAGCTGCCGACGCGGCCTCGCGGGCCGGCGTCGACCGGCCACAGCATGTAGCCGTAGGCGAGCGGCTCGCCGCCGACCAGCGTGTGCGTGCCGGCTTCGTCGAGCCAGCCGTCGGGCAGCCGCGCTCGACCGCCGGCGTAGCCGCCGTCGATCAGGAACTGGCCGAAGCGCCCGTAGTCGCGCAGCGTCGCGGCGATCCCGCTGCCGCCGACCTCCAGGCCGTCCGGCGCTTCGAGCCACCAGCTCGCGTCCGACTCCATGCCGCAGGGCTGCCAGATCGTTTCGGACAGATAGTCGGCCAGCGGGCGGCCGACCGCGGCCCGCACCAGCGCGCCCAGGATGTGCGTCTCGCCGGTGCTGTAGTTGAATCGCGTGCCCGGCTCGGCGATGCGCGGCAGCGAGGCCATCAGCTCGAGCACCGCGCCGCCCTGCTGCGCGTCCTGCGCGGCCAGCATCCGGCGGCGGTCCGACGCCGGGTCGACGTAGGTTTCGTTCCACTGCACGCCCGAGCACATCCGCAGCACCTGGCGAACGTTGACGCCCTGGTAGCCGCTGCCGGACAGGCGCGGCAGGTAGCGGGTGACGTCGTCGTCGAGGCTGCCGATCAACCCTTCATGCAACGCGATGCCCGCCAGCGTCGACGTCACCGATTTGGCGACCGACATCGAGCCCCAGCGCGTGCGTTCATCGTTGCCAAGATGGTGGCTTTCGTGGCGGATCCGTCCGTCCTTGAGCACCAGCAGGCCGGCGACGCGGTTGAACGCCAGGTAGTCGACCAGATCGAACGTGTGGCCGCCCGATGCGAACGTGAAATCGGGCAGCGGCTCGCCGACCGGCAGCACGGCGGTGCGCGGTCCGCGGCGCACCACCCGCGACGGATAGAGCCGGTCGTAGCCGCGCATCGTGCTGGCGACGAGATCGGGCGGCAGGCGGCCGTCGTAGAGCTGCTGGGCGGTGGCGATCGGCTCGTCGATCGGCGGGCGGGGCGTCGGCGGCGGAGGGGCGTCGGGCGAAGGCATGCGGCGGTCGTCGCGAATCGTCAAGGGCCATTACCTTAGCGCAAACCGGACGCGGCCGGCCGGCTGCGGCCCGTGGCGAGGTTCGCGTTACCGGCGCTGCATCGCCTGCAATTGCGACAGGAACGCGTCGGCCCACCAGGCCAGGTCGCGTTCGCGCAGCACCTGCATCAGCGACGCGTGCCGCGCCACCCGCTCCTCGCGCGGCATCCACAGCGCGCGCCGGATCGCGGCGGCGGTCGCTTCGATGTCGTGCGGATTGACGAGCACCGCCGAACCGAGCTGCTCGGCCGCGCCCGCGAAACGCGACAGCACGAGCACGCCCGGGTCGTCCGGATCCTGCGCCGCGAGAAACTCCTTGGCCACCAGGTTCATGCCGTCGCGCAGCGGCGTGACCAGCGCGACCTTGGCCGCGCGGTACAGGCCGGCGAGCTGTTCCTGCCCGAGCGTGCGGTGCAGATAGCGCACCGGCATCCAGTCCAGCTCGCCGAAATCGCCGTTGATCGCGCCGCACAGCCCTTCGAGTTCGCGCTGGATCTCGCCGTAGGCCTCGACGTTCTCGCGGCTGGGCGAGGCGACCTGGATCAGCGTCGCGCTGCGCCGGGTGTCGGGGTAAGCCTGCAGGCACTCGCGAAACGCCTTGATCCGCTGCGGCAGGCCCTTCGAGTAATCGAGCCGGTCGACGCCGATCAGCAGCTTGCGACGCGAGTATTCGAGGCAGATGTCTTCGTAGATCCGCTGCGCGGAAGCCGAGTACGCGAGCGCGCGGAACGCGTCGACGTCGATGCCGATCGGAAACGCGCGGGCGATCGACGTCGAGCCGAACGCGCGGACGGTGTCGCCGGCGACGGTGCCGTGCAATTGCACGGTGACGTACTCCTGGAAATTTTTCAGGTCCTCCTGCGACTGGAAACCGATCAGGTCGTACGACAGGAACGAGCGCATCAGCCATTCGTGTCGAGGGATCGCGGTCAGCGTCGCCACCGGCGGCAGCGGCGTATGCAGGAAGAAGCCGATCCGGTTCTCGCAGCCGAGCGCGCGCAGCGCCGACGCCAGCGGAATCAGGTGGTAGTCGTGGATCCACAGATCGTCGCCCGGCCGCAGCTCGGCGAAGACCGCCTGCGCGAACTGCGTGTTGATGCGCCGATAGGCGTTCTCCAGGCTCGAGTCGTAGCGGACCAGGTCGAAGCGGTGGTGGAATGCCGGCCACAGCACGCCGTTCGCATAGCCGGCGTAGTACGCTTCGTAGTCGGCGCTGTCGAAATCCAGCGCGACGTATTCGCCGTGATCGGTCTTCGTGCGGTGCACCGGCGGGCTGCCGGCCAGATCGGGCACCACCGATCCGCTCGCGCCGATCCATATGCCGTCACGTTCCTTGAGGGCGGCCTCGAGCGCCACGGCCAGCCCACCGGCTGCCGGCTTGTCCGGGTCGGCCAGCCGGTTCGAGACCGCCACCAATCTATTCTGGGACATGTGTATCTCCATCGGGTGTCATCGATGACCGAACGAACCCTCGGCGGCACGCCGCCTCCCCTGCGCGTCGACGAAGCGCTTTTCCTCGACTTCGATGGAACGCTGGTTCCGATCGCGCCGCGTCCGGACGCCGTCGTCGTCGCCGCCGGCCTGCTCGCGTCGCTCGGCCGTCTCGTCGATCGGCAGCAGCGCGCGCTGGCAATCGTGTCGGGCCGTCCGCTGGACCAGATCGATCACTGGTTGTCGCCGCTGGTGCTGCCCGCGGCCGGCGAGCACGGCGCACAGCGCCGGGGCGTCGACGGACAGGTCCGGACGGTCGGCGTCGCCGACCTGTCCGAGGTCTCGTCGGCGGTGCAGGCACTGATCCGCCAGCATCCGGCACTGCTCGCCGAGTACAAACACGGCGGCCTGGCCCTGCATTATCGGGCAGCGCCGGAACTGGAGGACCTGTGCGTGGCGACGATCGCGCGCGCGCTCGAACGGATGCCGGGCTACGAGGCGCTGCGGGGCAAATGCGTGGTCGAGATCAAGGCGCGGGGCGTCGACAAAGGGGCGGCGATCAGGCGATTCCTGGACGAGGCGCCGTTCAGCGGCCGCTCGCCGGTGTTCATCGGCGACGACGTGACCGATGAAGCGGGATTCGACGCGGTGCTCGAAGCCGGGGGGCGTGCGATCAAGGTCGGCGCCGGCCCGAGCCTGGCGCCGGCCAGGCTCGCCGATCCGGACGCCGTGCGGGCCTGGCTGGCCGCGAGCTGCGGCTGAACGCCGGGCCCCGGCCGGCAGCCGGCTCGCGAGCCGGCGCGACGCCTGCCGCGGGGGCGTGAATTCAGCGGGCGCGGGCGTTGACCAGCTCGATGAGTCGTCGTTCGACTTGCAGGCGGGCCGGATCCGGCCGCGCGTTCGACGATTTGCGCGAGTTGTTCTGCGCGAGGAAGCTGTCGAAGTCATCGATCAACGCATGGATTTCGGCACGGGTCGAGTCCGCGGGGTCGCGTGGCGCGGGCGTGTTTCGCATCGGGGCAGATCCTTCTTCGGTTCAATCGGACAAGGCACCTGTCGACCGGCGGTGCAAGCATCGTACCTGCCGACTCGCTCAAGCCTATCCGACGTGGTCGGCGCGAGCTGTAAGAAATGACCGACAAACGGTCGGTTCGCGTCCCAGGGAACGCATTCTGCGTCCTATTCGTCGGCTTTTGTCGCAAAGATGTGGCGAAAGGTGGACGATTCCGCGCCATTCTTCGTGCCGGGCGCGCCATCCGTCCTGCCTTGGGCCTTCGAGGCCGCACATCGTCCCGATAATCGCCATTCCGCACTTCGATGGGTTGCCGTCCGTGACCGGTCACTACGACCCGTGGCTCGTAGTCGTTTCGATCCTGCTGGGTGCCGTCGCGTCATTCACCGCGCTGAGTCTGTCGGATCGCATGTTCAAGGCGAACGGCCGCTCGCGCCTGGGGTGGCTGCTGGCCAGCGCGAGCGCGCTGGGTATCGGCATCTGGTCGCTGCACTTCGTCGGCATGCTGGCGTTCGATCTGCCGATCCCGCTCGTCTACGGCGGGGGCATGACGCTCGCGTCGCTGCTGCCCGCGATCGGCGGATCGGCGCTGGTCCTGCACACGCTGAGCCGACCCGCTCCGACGCGGACGCGAGCCGGGCTGGCCGCCGTCGTGATGGCCGCCGGCGTGTGCGCGATGCACTACGGCGGCATGGCGGCGATCGCCGTCACGCCGGCCATCGGTTATGACCGGTGGCTGGTCGGCGCGTCGGTGCTGGTCGCGCTGACGGTCGCGGGCGCGTCGCTGGCGGTCATCCATCTGCTGCGCCAGGGGCGTCTCGCCGATCGCTTGTTCGTGCGCGCCGGCATCGCGGTGGTGATGGCGCTGCTCATCGCCGGCATGCACTACACGGGGATGGCCGCGGCGCGCTTCGATGCCGGCGCGATCTGCACGATCGAAAGCGGCATCAGCACCGGCTGGCTGGCGGCGGCGATCGCCTTCTTCACGCTGATCCTGATGGGCATCGGCGTGATCTCGGCGATCGTCGACGGTCACATGGCCGCGCGCCAGCAGCACTACCACCGGACGCTGAGCGAATCGAACGCGTCGCTGCGCAAGGCCAACGAC
Organism: Burkholderiaceae bacterium; assembly: GCA_047601745.1. GTDB lineage: Bacteria > Pseudomonadota > Gammaproteobacteria > Burkholderiales > Burkholderiaceae_E > JAKPAM01. The sequence continues at coordinate 2,124,300 of JASGIS010000001.1, forward strand.
GAGCTGGCGCGCCTGGCCAACCACGATACGCTGACGGATCTGCCGAACCGTTCGCTGATCAACGGCCGCCTGGCCGAGCGGATCGCGACCTGTCCGGCCGACCACGGCCGGGTGTCGGTCCTGTTCGTCGACCTGGACCGGTTCAAGGTCGTCAACGACTCGCTGGGCCATCACGTGGGCGACGCGTTGCTGGTGACGGTCGCGCGGCGGCTGGCCGATGCGATCGGGCCCGGCGACCTGGCCGGGCGGCTCGGCGGCGACGAGTTCGTCGTCCTCACGTCCGAGCCTCGGCTGCGCGAGGTCGCGCGTCGTGCCGAGAACATCCTGGCGGCGCTGGCCCGGCCGCTGTGCGTGGCCGGACAGGACCTGCATCTGGGCGCGTCGATCGGCATCGGCGTCTATCCGGAAGACGCGCGCGACGCCGCGACGCTGCTGATCTGCGCGGACACGGCGATGTACCACGCCAAGCAGTCGGGCCGCAATCAACTGCGGTTCTACTCGCCGTCGATGCGGCATACGGCGCACCAGCGGATGGAGATCGAAAGCGGCCTTCGCACCGCGCTGCGCGAAGGCCATTTCGAGCTGTTCTACCAGCCCAAGATCGATGTCGGGTCGGGGCGGATCACCTCGTACGAGGCGCTGCTGCGCTGGCGGCATCCGGAGCGCGGTCTGGTGCCGCCCGGCGAGTTCATCGGCATCGCCGAGGAGTCCGGTCTGATCGTGCCGATCGGCGAATGGGTGCTGCACGAGGCTTGCCGCCAGGCCTGCGCATGGCAGGCCGCCGGAGTCTCGGCGCCGCGGATCGCGATCAACGTGTCGGCGCGCCAGTTCCACTCGGATCATTTCGTGCACGAGGTCGAAACCGCGCTGTCGCGCGCGCGGCTGCCGCCCGAGCTGCTGGAGATCGAACTGACCGAGAGCACGGTGATGGACCGGACCGAGCACGCGATCGCGATGCTCGAACGGCTCAGCCGGATGGGCGTGCAGATCTCGATCGACGATTTCGGCACCGGTTATTCGAGCCTGTCGTACCTGCGGCGGTTGCCGCTGAACAAGCTGAAGATCGATCGCATGTTCGTGCAGGGGCTGTCGGACGGCTCGCACGATACGTCGATCGTGTCGGCGATCATCTCGATGGCGCATACGCTCGACCTCGAGGTGATCGCCGAAGGGGTCGAGACCATCGATCAGTTGAGCATCCTGCGCGACCTCGGCTGCGACCAGTTCCAGGGCTTCCTGGTCAGTCCGCCGGTGCCGGCCGGGCAGGCGATCGACCTGATCGACAGGGATCCGGTCACGATGCCCGCGCCGCGCACGCGGACGCTGACCGTTCAATCGGCCGGCCGGTCCGACATCGCGGCCCGCACGGCTCGCAGCAATTCATCGGCGTCATAAGGCTTGGCCAGCAGCACGGCGCGCGAATCGTCGGGCACCGCACCGATGTCGCCCGATGCGAACACGACGGCGATCGTCGGTTGCAGGTCACGCGCCAGACGCGCCAGTTCGAGCCCGCCGACTTCCGGCAGATTGATGTCCGTCAGCAGCACGTCGGCCGGCGCTTCGCGCAGCATCGCCAGCGCGTCGCGGGCGTCGGCGGCCGAGCGCAGCCGGTATCCGGCATCGTCGAGCATGGCGGCGGTGCTGATCCGGATCAATTCGTCATCCTCGACGACCAGCACTCGCGCGCCCGGCATCGCGGCGGCCGGCAGCGGCGCCGGTGCCGGCGCAGACGGGCGTGCGGGGGCTGACGCCGACGTCGCGCCGGACGTTCGGGCCGTCGGCGGCGCGGCCGGCTCGGGCAGGGGCCGCGTGGGCGGGGGCTGCTGTATGGTCGAGGACTGCGTGGGCGAGAGCTGCGTGGGCGGCGTCTGCCGTGCCGTCGTCGCGATGCCCAGCACGCGCCGCACCCTGCGCGCCAGCGCTTCGCGCGAGTAGGGTTTGGACAGCAGCTCGATGCCCGGATCGAGCCGGCCGCCGTGCACGATCGAGTTTTCGGTATAGCCGGACGTGAACAGCACCGGCAGTCCCGGGATCCGTTCGCGCGCCTTGCGCGCCAGCTCCGGACTCTTGAGCGGACCGGGCATCACGACGTCGGTGAACAGCAGGTCGATCGGCTCGCCGCTTTCGATCACCTGCAGCGCCTGCGTCGCATCCTGCGATTCGAGCACGCGGTAACCGAGGTCCGACAGCATGTCGACGGCGATCGCCCGCACTTCGTCGTCGTCCTCGACGACCAGCAGGGTTTCGCTGCCGCCGCGCACCGGGCCGCTCTCGCCCGGGGACGCGAGCTCCTCGTCCTGCAGCGCGCGCGGCAGGTACAACTGGATCGTCGTGCCCGCGCCGGGTTCGGAACGGATCCTGACGTGGCCGCCCGATTGCTTGACGAAGCCGTAGACCATCGACAGGCCCAGCCCCGATCCCTGGCCCTCGCGCTTGGTCGTGAAGAATGGATCGAACGCCCGCGCGATCACGTCCGGCGTCATGCCGCAGCCGGTATCGGTGACGGCCAGCTCCACGTAGGGGCCGGCCGTCACGTCGTCGTGCGCCGCGGCATAAGCGTCGTCCAGATGCGTGTTGCGGACCTCGATCGTCAGCCTGCCGCTGCCCTGCATCGCGTCGCGCGCATTGATCGCCAGGTTCAGCAGCGCGCTCTCGACCTGAACCGGGTCGATGAACGTGTTCCACAGCCCGTCCGCGCAGATCGTGCTGACCTCGATGCCGGTGCCGATCGCCCGCCGCAGCATGTCGTCCATGCCCTGCACGAGCCGGGTCACGTTGACGACTTTCGGTTCGAGCGCCTGGCGCCGGCCGAAGGCCAGCAGTTGCGACGCCAGCCTCGCACCGCGCGCGACGCCGGCCATCGCGTTGGTCACGCGGCGCTCGGCGCGCTCGTTGCCGGCGATCTCCTTGGCCAGCAACTGCAGGTTGCTGACCACGACCTGCAGCAGGTTGTTGAAGTCGTGCGCGATGCCGCCGGTCAGCTTGCCGACCGCTTCCATCTTCTGCGCCTGCACGAGCTTGGCCTCGGCCGCGCGGCGGTGGTCGATCTCGGCGATCACGCGTGCTTCGAGCGTTTCGTTCAACTGGCGGAGCTGGTCCTCGGCGCGTTCGCGGTGGCGGATCTGCCGGGCCAGTTCGCGCTCGGCCCGCACCCTCTGCGTGTTGTCGATCACCGTGCACATCACGCCGCCGACCCGCCCGTCGGCCTCGTAGACCGGCGTGTAGTACAGGTCGAACACGACTTCCTCGGGCTCGCCGGTGCGGGTGACGATCATCGGCCGGTCGCGATGCGAGACCGGCTCGCCGCGGAACCCCGCTTCGAGGACCGAGCGGTTCCAGTCCCAGATTTCGGGCCAGGCCTCCTGCGACGTGCATCCCAGCGTCGACGGGTGGCGCGGCCCGGCGATCACCGCGTAGGCGTCGTTGTAGATCAGGCGCGCATCGTGTCCCCACATCAATACCTTGGGTATCGGCGAGTTGACGATGTTGTTGACCGTGCTGCACAGCATCGGCGTCCAGTCGCCGATCGCACCGACCGGCGTCCGATGCCATGGAAATCGCCGGATCAGCTCGCCGCATTCGCCGCCGCCGATCGGCCCGGTCGGCGGGGCCGCGGGCGTTTCGGTGGTGGCAGACGGCGGCCCGGCGCGGTGAGGAATGGCGTCGGACATCGGTCGGGTCGTCCGTTCAATAACCGGCGATTCGCACGTATTCGTCGAACGGCGCGCGCTCGGTGCGCAGCGTGTTGATCGGGTGTCCGTCGTCGGCGTGGCCGATCGCCATGCCGGCGAACAGCATCAGCTCGGGCGGTATGCCGACGAAGCCGGCGACCGTCTCGTGCCAACGCGCCCACGCCTCTTGCGCGCAGGTATGCAGGCCGTGCTCGCGCGCCAGCAGCATGATCGATTGCATGTACATGCCCAGGTCGGCCCATTGGCCCGGCTGCATCGACCGGTCGATCGCGAAGAACATCGCGACCGGCGCGCCGAAGAACTGGTAATTCTTGGCCAGTTGCGCGAGCCGGGCCGGCTTGTTGTCGCGGCCGATCGAGATCGTCGCGTACAGGTCCTCGCCGCACTTGAAGCGGCGCGAACGGTACGGCTCTTTCAGCTCGGGCGGGTAGATATGGTATTCGGTCGGTTCGCCGCCGGGCTGCTCGGCCAGCCGTCGCTGCACGAGCGCCTTGAACTCGGCCAGTCGCGCGCCGGTCAGCACCCAGACATGCCACGGTTGCAGGTTGCCGCCGGACGGCGAGCGCGCGGCGCCCTGCAGGATCGCGCGGATCGTCGCTTCGGGCACGGGTTTGTCGAGGAACGCGCGCACCGAGATGCGCGAGGCCAGGGCTTCGGAGACTTTCACGTCGGCGACCTCTGAACGCTGGGGGTTGGGATGCGGAAACGGATGCCGCAAGGGGAAACGGATGCCGCAAGGATACGCGACCGCCGGCTGCGGCCGCGATGGCGGGACGCGATCTTCGCGTCAGCAGGCGCCGGACGCCGGGCGCGGCGCGGGTAAGGCGGCGCCGCGGCGGGCGGGCGGGCGCTCAGACGCCGCCGTTCAGGTTGATCTTCTGCCCGTTGACGTAGAACGCCTGGTCGGAGACGAGGAACGCGACGACGTCGGCGACGTCCTGCGGTGAACCGACGCGGCCGAACGGCGCTTTGGCGTCCAACTCGTGGATGTCGCGGACGCCCCAGCGCGCCTTGGACAGGCGCTCGCCCATCTCGGTCGCCGTCAGGCCGGGCGCGACGATGTTGGTGCGGATGCCGTGGGCGTGCTCCTCGCGGGCCAGCGTCAACGCCAGCGCCTCGGCGGCAGCCTTGCCCATCGAGTACGGCGCGCCGTTGGCCGCCGGCTGCAGCGTCGCGACGCTGGAAACGATGATGATGTGGCCGCGTCCGCGCTGGCGCATGTGCGGGATCGCCAGCCGGGCCAGGTAGTGCGGCGCGAACGCGTGCACGCGCAGCACGCGTTCGAGTTCGCGCGGATCGGTGTCGGCGACCTTCTGGCCGCGGCTGGCGATGCCCGCGTTGCTGACCAGGATGTCGAGTCCGCCGAAATCGCGCACGATCGCGTCGATCATCGCCGCGTCGGCCTCGACGTCTTCGACCGCGGCCGAATACGTGCGGGCCTTGCGGCCCTTCGCGCGGATCGCCTCGGCGACCTCCTCGGCGGCGTCCTGGTTGCGGTGGTAGTTGATCGCCACGTCGATGCCGGCGTCGGCCAGCGTCAGCGCGATCTGGCGGCCGATGCCGCGGCTGGCGCCGGTGACCAGGGCGACGCGCGGCGAGGCGGGCGCGCCGCCCGGTGTCGTGGAAGCAGGGGAAGTCATCGGGTCTCCTCGGTGATGGGCGCGTCAGCGCGTGTAGTCGGGTTTGCGTTTCTCGAGGAACGCACGCATCCCTTCGGCGAGGTCGCCGTTGGCGACCGTCAGCACCTGGTTGCGATCCTCCATCGCGATCGCCGACGGCAGGTCGTTGCCGTCGACGTTCGCCCACAGGCATTCCTTGGTCAGGCGCAGCCCCAGCGGCGCCGTGGCCAGCATGTCGTCGACCAGCGCCTGGCCCGCGGCCTCGAGCTGCTCGAGCGGCACGACGTCGGACACCAGGCCCGTGCGCAGCGCGCGCTGCGCATCGATGAACCGGCCGGTGTAGAGCAGCTCGGCGGCGACCGACGTGCCGACCAGCCGGGGCAGGTGATAGCTGGCGCCCATCTCGCAGCCGGACAGGCCGATCTTGATGAACGCGGCGTTCATCTTCGTCCCTTCGGCCGCGATCCGTACGTCGCAGCCCAGCGCGATCGAAAAGCCGCCGCCGGCCGCGTGGCCGTGGATCAGGCCGACGATCGGTTGCGGGCAGCGCCGCATCTTCATCACCAGCCCGCTGAAACGGCGCTGGCTGCGCATCATCTCGTCGGCCGTGGCGCTGCCGGCGTCCTTGCGGGCGCTCGCGCTGGCCTTGATGTCCAGGCCGGCGCAGAACGCGCGGCCGGCGCCGCGCAGCACGACGACGCGTACGTCGTAGTCTTGCGCGAGGCTGTCGAAATAAGCGTTTAGTTCGGCCAGCGATTCTTGCGTCAGCGCATTCAGGCTGCCGGGGCGGTTCATCGTCACCCAGTCGGCCGCGCCGCGCTTCTCGACGATCAGGTGCTGATAGGCCATCGTCTCCTCCATCGGGTATTCGTGCTCGTGGGGCCGGATCGCGCGAAGCGCCGGCACCGCGCCGATGCTAGCAGGGCCTTGCGGCGGCGCCGCTCGTTTCATCAGGGCGAAGTATTAGAATCGCCCGGAACGACGATGAAGCGACGACGAAGGAGAGCGACGCAATCATGCCGCGAATCGATGAGTGCGACGTGCTGGTCATCGGCGGCGGGCCGGCCGGCTCGACGGTTGCCACGCTGCTGGCTCGCCAGGGGCGACGGGTCGTGATGCTCGAGAAGGACCGGCATCCGCGTTTCCACATCGGCGAATCGCTGCTGCCCGGCAGCCTCGACCTGCTCGAGAAGCTGGGCGTGCGCGAGGAGATCGACCGGATCGGCATGGCCAAGTACGGCGTCGAGTTCGTGCCGCCCGACAGCGACGAGCGCAGTTACATCGAGTTCGCCGAAGGCTGGGATCCGTCGAAGAACCGCGCGTGGCAGGTGCGCCGTTCGGAATTCGACGAGGTGCTGTTCCGCAACGCGGCGCGCAACGGCGCGATCGCGCTCGAAGGCGCCAAGGTGCGGCAGGTCGATTTCGACGCCGGCGGCGCGATCGTGGCGGCCAGGATGGACGACGGCGCGCAGCGGTCGTGGCGGGCGCGTTATGTCGTCGACGCCAGCGGGCGCGATACGGTGCTGGCCAACAAATTCCGCTGCAAGCGCAAGAACCCCCGGCACAACAGCACCGCGCTGTACGGGCATTTTCGCGATGCGCGGCGGCTCGAAGGCCTGCACGAAGGCAGCGTCAGCATCTGCTGGTTCGAGCACGGCTGGTTCTGGTTCATCCCGCTGGCCGACGGCACGACCAGCGTCGGCGCCGTCTGCTGGGCGTACTACCTGAAGGCCCGCGACAAGCCGCTGAACGAGTATTTCTTCGACACGATCGCGATGTGTCCCGAACTGCACGACCGGCTCCGGCACGCGACGCTGGTCGACGACGCCGTGCACGCGACCGGCAATTTCTCGTACGACAGCACGCAGTCGTGCGGCGACCGGCATCTGCTGGTCGGCGATGCGTTCGCGTTCATCGACCCGATGTTCTCGTCGGGCGTGTTCCTGGCGATGCAGGGCGCGTTCGATGCGGTCGACGTCGTGGCCGCCGCGCTCGATCGCCCGGCCGGCTACGCGGCCGCCTGCCGGCGCTACGAGCGCAGGATGCGGGTCGGACCGCGCGATTATTCGTGGTTCATCTATCGGGTGACGAATCCGACGATCCGCGACATGTTCATGAACCCGAAGAACGTGTTCCAGGCCAAGCGCGGGCTGATCGCGCTGCTGGCCGCGGACCTGGACCATGGCCCCGCCTACCGTCGCTCGCTGTTCATGTTCAAGGTGCTGTACTACGCGATTTCGGTCGTCAACTGGCGCCGCACTTATGCCGGCTGGAAGCGGCGCCGCGCCAACATCGAGGACCACGGTCCGCTGCGCGGCGAGACGGTCATGCCGGCGGACCAATGAGGCCTCATTCCGGCATCGGCCTCGCCACCAGCGGCTTGTAGTGGTGCGGCAGGCGCATCCGCACCAGGTCCTTGTTGCGCACGACCGAGGTCGGGTAAGCGCTGCCGGCCAGCGTCGTCGTATCGATCGTCAGCGCCGCGCAGCCGGTCGGGTCGACGACGACGGCCTCGGTGCGCGGAAAGGCGAAGGTGTCCGGGCCGAAGATCCCGCTGCAGGCCGACGCTGACGCCGATGCCGATGCCGACGCTGACGCTGACGCTGACGCCGATGCCGATGCCGATGCCGATGCCGATGCCGACGCCGACGCCGACGCCGACGCCGACGCCGAGGGCAGCGGCGCGTTGGCGAAGGCGAAGTACACGTTGTTCTCGCCGGCCCGCACGCGGAACGCGTGCCAGTGCAACGGATCGCGGCCGGTCGGGATCGGGTGGTTCTGTCTGACCTTCGTGCCGGCGTGCTCGCCGGTGAAGCGTCCGGTCTGGCTGGCCGGACACGCGATCAGGTCGCAGCCCTGCAGCGCGAGCACGCGGCCCGATTCCGGAAAGTTCGCATCATGGCCGATCAGCAGCCCGATGCGCCCGAGTTCGGTGTCGACGAACGACCAGCGATCGCCGGCCGCGGCCCACAGGCGGTCGGTGCCGGTCAGGTGGATCTTGCGATAGCTGCCGAGCAGGCCTGCGGGGCCGACGAGTACCGCGCTGTTGTAGCAGACGTCGCCGTCGCGTTCGGCGAGGCCGGCGACGATCATCGTCCGGTGCCGTCCGGCGATGCGGATCAGCGCGTCGATCGCGGGGCCGCCGATCGGTTCGGCGCGCTGCGCCGGCAGGTCGCGACCGGTCAGGCTCAGTTCCGGAAAGACGACGAGATCGGCGCCTTCGGTACGCCGCAGCTCGGCGACGACGTCGCCGATCATCATCAGGTTGGCCGCCACGTCGGATGACGACGGCTGCTGAGCGACGGCGATCCTGCCGACCCGTCCCGGCGGAATCGGTCTGTCGCCATAGAGCCGGTAATAGTCGGCCGGGTTCCACGCGAACGGATTGGCGACCAGGCTCGTGTAGAGGGCCGGGCGCCGTTGCGCGAACACCGGTTCGCCGAGCACCTCGCGGCGGCGGCTGCGTGCGGTGTCGATCGTCGCATAAGCGATCCCGTCGCCGTCGTCGACGGCCGCCGCGATCCGGCCGTCGGGCTCGATCACGCAGGAGCCGCCGCTGAACCGGACCGTGCGCTCCAGGCCCCAGCGGTTGCTCTCGATCACGTAGCAGCCGTTCTCGACCGCACGATTGATCCAGTACGGCGCCGGCGTGCGTTCGGCCAGCCAGTTGCTGATGTGGCAGATGACGTCCGCGCCGGCCAGCGCCTGGAGCCGCGCGGTCTCGACGAAATGGATGTCCATGCAGATCAGCATGCCGATGCGGCCGATCGGCGTATCGAAGACCCGGTGATCGAGATCGCCGGGCGCCGACCACTTCGGTTCGGCGATGTACGGGTGGGTCTTGCGATGCGTGCCGACGATGCCGCCGGGACCGATCAGCACGGCGGCGTTGTAGTAGAGCCCGCTGTCGGGGTCGACTTCCGGCATGCCGATGACGATGTGGCAACCGTGCGCGCGAGCGATCGCGTGAAACCGATCGGTCGTCGGACCGGGTATCGGTTCGACCTCCGGCGCGACCTCGTCGCGGTCGAACCAGCAATAGCCGGTGGTGCCCATCTCGGGCGTGACGATCAACTCGGCGCCGGCGGCGGCGGCTTCGCCGACCAGTGCCTGCAGGCGATCGAGGTTGCGAGCCTTGTCGAACTGGCGTGGTTCGAACTGGACGGCAGCGGCTTTGAACGACGGCATGACGGCGCGTAGCTAAGGCGGCGGACAGGATGTTTCCTGGGAAAGCAAATTGCCTGCCATGCCGTTGGCCGTCGGATCCGGCCATCGCGGCGTGGCGTGGCCGCGCCGCGCCGCGATTCGCTCCCGCCCGTCAGCGCGACAGGATCGCGTCGGCGTTGACGATCGCGCGCGCGATCTCCTCGACCGATACGCGCCGGCTCATCGCCTGTTCGCGCAGCAGCCGGTAAGCGTCGTCGTCGGAGACCTGGCGGCTGCGCGCGATGATCGCCTTCGCGTCGCCGATCAGCTTGCCGCTGGCCAGCCGTTCTTCGAGGCGCGCGATCCGCCGGTTCAGCGCGCGCACCTCGTCCTGGCGCTGGATCGTCATCACCAGCGCCGACAGCACGCCGGTCGAGCGCACCGGTACCGTGATGACCCACGAGGCGTTCAGCGCCAGCAGCGCATCGAAGACCGTCGGGTTCTCGTAGCCGATGACGCCGATGACGATCGCCGATTCGCAGCCGCGCAGCCAGTCGTGCGAATCGGTCTGGCGTTCGGGCTGGATCGAGCAGAACACGATGTCGGTGCCTTCGGGCAGCTCGGCCGGCGGCGGCCAGTACGCGTGCACCTGGCAGCCGATCCGCTGCAACTGCAGCCGCAGCACGCCGCCGTCGGCGTCGTTCGGGTGGATCACGGCGACCCGCCGGCTGCGCAACTGCTTGAGGAACTCCGGACCGAGCCGCCGGGGCCTGCGCGACGTGTCACGCGCCATTACTGCCGTCCATCGGTGTCGGCGTCGGCGGCGCGACCGGCCGGAGCACCTGCGTCCAGTCGTCCGACTGCAGGCCGGACAGATAAGGATCGGCATCGATGCCGCCGGGCGCTTCGGCGACGATCGTGAACCGGCCCTGCGCGTCGACGCGCCCGATGCGCGGCGTCAGCCGCGTGTGGTGCGTGACCGGGTCGACGCGCACGCGCCCTTGTGGTGCGTCGATCTCGGCACCAAGCAGGTGCGGCAGCAACGCGTCGCGCGCGTCGCTGCCGGCCTGCCGGAACGCTTCGGCGAACAGGTGGACCTGGAAATAAGCGGCCTCCCAGCACATGTTGGGCTCGACGCGATCGCCGAACAGCCTGGCGAAGCGATCGATCGTCGCCAGGTTCTTCGGCGTCGGCAACGCCTTGAAATAGGGCGCGACCGTGAAGTGTCCGGCGGCGAGCCGGCTGCCCATCTCCTGTACCTCGGCCTCGGTCGTCGTCAGACTGGCGATCGGCATCGTCGCCGGGTCGAGCCCCGCATCGGCATAAGCCTGGTAGAACATCCGCGTCGTCCTGCCGACGACGGTCGAGAAGATGAAGTCCGGGCGTTTGTCGCGGATGTCGCGAACGATCGCCGCGAAGTCCTTTTCCTGCGCATCGAGCGGCAGGTACTTCTCGCCGAGCTTGCGTCCCCCGTTGCGCTGGTGGATCAGGTCGCTCATCGTCCGGTTCGATTCGTACGGAAAGATGTAGTCGCTGCCGACCATGTAAACGCGCGCGCCGAAGTTGGCCATCATGTAGTGGGCCAGCGGCAGGTTGTGCTGGTTGGGCGTGCCGCCCGTGTAGATGACGTTCGGCGAGAACTCGAAACCCTCGTACATCGTCGGATAGAACAGCAGGCGATCGTGTTTCTCGACGATGGGCAGCACGGCCTTGCGCGTGCTCGACATGTAGCACCCGAAGATCACGTTGACGCGCTCGACGCGGATCAGCCGCGCCGCCAGCTCCGCATACGCGAGCGGCGTCGACTGCGGATCGAAATGGATCGGCACGAGTTCGCGTCCGTCGAGGCCGCCCGCGTCGTTGATCTCCCTTATCGCAAAGATCGTGCCAAGAAGCATCGAGGTCTCGACCCGAGCGGTCGAACCCTCGCGCGAGAACAGGACACCAACCTTGATCGGATCGGAGTGGGACACGGCCGCCTTCGTTGCGTGGACGATCACATTGGCGAGCATGCTAGCAGCTATCGCTAAGCGAGTGATCCGACGTCGACGAACCGCTTGACCGCGAATCGCCGGCTCGCTTAGTATTCGCTCAACGCCCGGCGCCACCAATAGCTGCTGACGCCGGGGCGGGCAACAGAAGGCCCACGCGAGTCTCGTACTCGGGTGGGCCTTTTCTTTTTCGGCGCGCGAACGTCGCGTCGTCTCCTCTACCAGACAAGGTGCCAGCAATGAGCGACTCCTCCAGAAGACACGTCGTCAGGACGCTAGGCCTCGCGTCGGCCTCGACGCTGGCCGCTCCGTGGATCGGTCAGCGGGCGTTCGCGCAGGAGACCGTCAAGGTCGGCATCCTGCATTCGCTGTCGGGCGACCTGGCGCTCGCCGAAGCCTCGGTCGTCGACGCCGACAAGATGGCGATCGACGAGATCAACGCGGCCGGCGGCGTGCTGGGACGCAGGATCGTGCCGGTCGTCGAGGACGGCGCCAGCGACTGGCCGACGTTCGCCGAGAAGGCCCGCAAGCTGATCTCGGCCGACAAGTGCGCGGCGGTGTTCGGATGTTATACGTCGGCCTCGCGCAAGGCGGTGCTGCCGGTGTTCGAGCAGTTGAAGGGCCTGCTCTATTACCCGACGTACTACGAAGGCCAGGAGGAGTCCCCGAACATCCTCTACATCGCCGCCGAAGCCACGCAGCAGACCGGCGCAGCCGTCGAGTGGCTGATGAAGAACGGAGGCAAGAGCGTCTACCTGATCGGTTCCGACTACATCTGGCCGCGCGTGACCAACAAGATCGCGCGTCCGACGGTGACCCGGCTCGGCGGCAAGGTCGTCGGCGAGGAGTACGTGCCGCTGGGCGGCACGAGCTTCGGCTCGATCATCAACAAGATCAAGGCGCTCAAGCCCGACATCGTGCTGAGCACGGTGGTCGGCGGCTCGAACGTCGCGTTCTTCAAGCAGATGAAGTCCGCCGGCATCGATCCGGGCAAGACGACGATCATGGCGTTGGCACTGACCGAGGAGGAGGTCTCGGGCGTCGGCGCCGAGAACGTGACCGGCGTGCACGCGTGCATGGGTTATTTCCAGAGCCTGGACAACCCGGCGAACAGGAAGTTCGTCGCGGCGTTCAAGGCCAAGTACGGTCCCAAGCGCGTGACGGCCGACGTGCTCGAATGCGCGTACACGTCGGTGTACCTGTGGAAGGCCGCCGTCGAGAAGGCCGGCGGCTTCGACGTCGAGAAGGTCGTCGCCGCGTCGGCGGGCCTGGAGTTCGAGTCGCCCGAGGGCCTGGTCAGGATCCACGAGAAGAACCATCACCTGTACAAGCGGGCGCGGATCGGCGTGTTCCAGCCCGACGGGCAGGTCAAGGTGCTGTACGAGACCGCGCTGATCGAGCCGGCGCCGTTCGCCAAATTCTGAGCGGAGCGGCATCGTGCTGAAGCTCAACGCCGTCATCGGTTACGCGCACGAGCCCGCCTTCGCCGAGCGCCTGCACGCGCTCGCGCACCGCGGCGGTATCGAGACCGTCACGCTGTCCGATCAGGACATGGCGCGCCGCCGACTGCATCTGCGCACCGATCGCGGCACCGAGATCGCGCTGCTGCTCGACCGCGATGCCGAGCTGCGCAACGGCGCGATCCTGGCGCTGTCGGCGACGGCGGCGATCGTCGTCGCGCTCGACGATCCGCGCTGGCTGGTGCTGGCCGTCGACGATGCCGCCGATGCGCTGGCGCTCGGTTACTTCGCCGGCAACATGCACTGGAAGGTCCGTTTCGACGGCACGCGGCTGGCGATCAGGATCGAAGGCGAGCGGGCCGATCTGCTGAAGCGGCTCGCTCCGCTGCTGTCCGATCGGCGGATCGTCGTCGAGCCCGATGGCGCGGCACCCGGCGCCGGCGCGATCGAGCCCGCGCCGGGACACGGCCATCACGCCTCGCATCCGCATTGAGCAACGCGATGCGTGACCGCGAAGCGCCGCCGGGGGCCGCCGAGGCCGATCTGCTGCTGATGCTGCAGTTGAGCGATTCGATGTTTCCCAGCGGCGCGACCGCGTTCTCGTGGGGCGTCGAATCGATGCACGAGGACGGCGTGCCGCTGAAGGCCGACGCGTTGCGGACCTTGATGACGACGCTGGTCGAGCGGCGCTGGGCCGGCTTCGATCGTCCGTTTCTCGAACGCGCGTGGCGCGAGCAGGCGTCCGGGTCCGCGCCGATGCCGGCGCTGATCGATGTCGACCGGCGCTGCGAAGCGATGAACCTGACCGAAGGGGCGCGGGCCGCCAGCCGGCGGCTGGGCTTCACGCAGCTTCGCGTGCATGCCGAACTCGGCGGCGCCGCCGCCGGCGCTTATCTGGCCGAAGTGCGCGAAGGGCGGGCGCCCGGGCACCTGCCGATCGTGCAGGGGCTGGTATGGGCCGATCACGGCCTGTCGTTGCGGCAGGCCGGGACGATGTCCGCGTACGGCCTCGGCACCGCGGTGGCCGGCGCCGCGATGCGGCTGGGCCTGATCGGCCACGTCGACGCGCAGCGGCTGCTGTCGGCGGTCCGGGCGGTCATCGTCGCGGTGCTGGCCGAACCGTGTCCGGACGTCGACGACGCATGGACCGGCGCGCCGGCGCTGGACATCGCCGCGATGCGCCACGAGCCGCGCACCGGCCGCCTGTTCGCGACCTGAACGAGGAGAATCGATTGCTGCTGACCCCGACCGAACTCGAACGGCTGACGATCTTCAGCGTCGCCGAGCTGGCGCGCCAGCGGCGCGCGCGTGGACTGAAGCTCGGTTACCCGGAAGCCGTCGCGATCATCGTCGACGCGATCCTGGAAGGCGCGCGCGACGGACGCAGCGTCGCCGAGCTGATCGCGTACGGATCGACCCTGCTCGACAGCAACGATGTGCTGCCCGGCGTCGCCGAGCTGATGCCGATGATCCAGGTCGAAGGCAGCTTCGCCGACGGCACCAAGCTGGTCACGGTCCACGATCCGATCCGGCCGTCGCTGGCGCCGTCGACCGATGCCGCCGGCGCGGCTGACGCGCCCGCGCGCATCCCCGGCGAGATCCTGCCGGCCGAGGGCCGCATCGAGATCAACGCCGGCCGGCCCGGCGTCATGCTGCGCGCATTGAATACCGGCGATCGGCCGATCCAGGTCGGCAGCCATTACCACTTCTTCGAAGTCAATCGCGCGTTGCAGTTCGACCGGCGCCGCGCTTATGGGATGCGGCTGGACATCGCCGCCGGCACGGCGGTTCGCTTCGAACCGGGCGAGCAGCGCGACGTGACGCTGGTGAGTTTCGGCGGCACGCGCGAGATCTACGGCCTCAATCGCCTGACCGAGGGCAGCACCGTCGACGGCCAGGGCATCGAGGCGGCGCTGGCGCGCGCGCGGGCCGGCGGCTTCAAGGGCGCTTGAATCAGGAATCCGACGACATGGCATGGCTGACTCGCGCCGAATACGCGGCGCTCTATGGACCGACGACCGGCGACCGCGTTCGCCTCGGCGATACCTCGCTGCTCGCGCGGATCGAGCACGACCACGCGGTACCCGGCGACGAATGCCTGCACGGCGGCGGCAAGACGCTGCGCGACGGCATGGGGATGATGGCCGGCCTGACCTCGGCGCAAGGCGCGCTCGACATGCTGATCAGCAACGTCGTCGTCATCGACGCGATGGTCGGCATCGTCAAGGGCGACATCGGCATCAAGGACGGGCGCATCGTCGCGATCGGCAAGGCCGGCAATCCGCAGGTGATGGACGGCGTGCACCCGAAGCTGCTGGTCGGCAACGCGACGACGGTGCGCGACGGCGAAGGGATGATCGCGACGGCCGGCGGCCTCGACGTGCACGTGCACTTCGATTCGGCGCAGCTCGTCGAGCACGCGCTGGCGTCGGGCATCACGACGATGTTCGGCGGATCGCTGGGGCCGATCACCGTCGGCATCGACTGCGGCGGCGCGTGGAACGTCGGCAGGATGCTGCAGGCGTCCGAGCACTGGCCGATGAACTTCGGCTTCCTCGGCCGCGGCAACTCGTCGCGGCCCGAATCGCTGGTCGAGCAGCTCGAGGCCGGCTGCCTGGGCCTGAAGATCCACGAGGACTGGGGAGCGATGCCGGCGACGATCGATACCTGCCTGGCGGTGGCCGACGATCTCGACTTCCAGGTGCAGTTGCATACCGATACGCTGAACGAATCGGGCTTTCTCGAAGACACGCTGCGCGCGGTCGCCGGCCGCACGATCCACATGTACCACACCGAAGGGGCCGGCGGCGGTCATGCGCCGGACATCATCGCGGTGGCCGGCCAGTCCTACTGCATTCCGTCGTCGACGAACCCGACCAACCCGTACACGGTCAACACCTTCGACGAGCACCTGGACATGATCATGGTGTGCCATCACCTGAACCCGGCCGTGCCCGAGGACGTGCGCTTCGCCGAGAGCCGGATCCGCGCGCAGACGATCGCCGCCGAGGACGTGCTGCACGACATGGGCGCGATCTCGATCCTGGGCTCGGACAGCCAGGGCATGGGACGCATCAACGAGGTGATCTGCCGCACCTGGCAACTGGCCAGCAAGATGAAGGACCAGTTCGGTCCGCTCGACGGCGAACCGTTCGCCGATGCCGACAATGCGAGGATCCTGCGCTACATCGCCAAGTACACGATCAATGCCGCGCGCGTGTTCGGCGTCGACGAACACGTCGGCTCGCTCGAACCGGGCAAGCTCGCCGACATCGTGCTGTGGCGGCCGGCGACCTTCGGCATCAAGCCCGAACTGGTCGTCAAGGGCGGCTTCATCGCGCACGGCGCGATGGGCGATTCGGCGGCGTCGCTGATGACCTGCGAGCCGCTGCTGATGCGGCCGCAGTGGGGCGCGTTCGGCGCCGCGCCGCAGCCGCTGTCGCTGAATTTCGTCGCCGGCGCGGCGATCGGCCGAGGGCTCGAGCATCGGCTCGGCCTGCGCAAGCCGCTGGCCGCCTGTCGCGGTACGCGCCGGCTGTCGAAGGCCGACATGGTCCGCAACGATGCGTGTCCGCGGGTCAGCGTCGATCCGCGCAACTTCGAGGTCAGCGTCGACGGCCGGGTCATCGGCTGTCCGCCGGTCTCGCAGGTGCCGCTGAACCGCCTTTACATGATGAGGTAACGACGATGGCCGCGCTGCCTTCCCACAGCAAACCGCGAGGCGCCGCGCGCGTCGGCATCGGCGGGCCGGTCGGCTCGGGCAAGACCGCGCTGCTCGAGCAGTTGATCCCGCGCTTCATCGCGCGCGGCACCGAGCTGGCCGTCATCACCAACGACCTGGTCACCGCCGAAGACGCCGAGCGCGTGCGGCGTACCGGCCTGATCGCGCCCGAACGCGTGCTGGCCGTCGAGACCGGCGCGTGCCCGCACACGGCGATCCGCGAGGACCCGACGCTGAATCTGGCGGCCGCCGACGAACTGGACCGGCGCTACGGCGACCTGGACCTGATCCTGATCGAGAGCGGGGGCGACAATCTCGCATCGTCGTTCACGCTGGACCTCGTCGACTATTGGCTGTTCGTCATCGACGTGGCCGGCGGCGACGACATTCCGCGCAAGCGCGGTCTCGGCGTCATCAAGTGCGACCTGCTGGTCGTCAACAAGGTCGACCTCGCACCCTACGTGCGCGTCGATCTGCCGAGGATGATCCGCGAGGCGCACGCCGTGCGGCGGAACCGGCCGACCTTGCAGACCAATTGCGCGACCGGCGAGGGCGTCGACGCGATCGTCGACCAGATCGCGCGCGAGGTGCTGTTTGATCGTTGAGCCATCGGCTGTCGCGACGCGGCAAACATCTCCGGCGTCGTCGGATCGCGACCCGGCTCCGGTCTTCGCATTGCCGTCGCCGTCACCGTTGCCGCACGTCTCGCTGCGTTTCGCTCGCGCCGCCGATGGACGAAGCTTCCTGGCCCGCCAGTTCGTCCGCTATCCGTTCCACGTCTGCCGGCCGCACGCGGACGAGGCGAGGCCCGGTGCCTGCACGCTGACCTTGCAGTCGCTGTCCGGCGGGCTGTTCGAGCACGATGACCTGGCGCTGGGCATCGACGCGCGGGACGGTGCGCGCGTGCGCGTGACGACCGCCGCGTCGACGATCGTGCACGCGATGCGCGGCGGGCAGGCGAGCCAGTCGCTGTCGCTGTCGGCTACCGGCGGCGCCTGCCTGGCCTTCCTGCCGGAGCCGCAGATCCTGTTCCCGGGCAGCCGGCTGGCCGGCCGCACGCGGGTCAGCGTCGATGCCGCGTCGACGGTGTTGTGCGCCGAGTACTTCCTCGCGCACGATCCGTGCGCAGCCGGCGCGCCGGGCGGGCCGTTCTCCGCGTTCGATTCCCGTTTCGACGTCGTCGCGGCGGACGCCGGCGGCTGTCTGCTGGCGCGCGAGCGTTGTCTGATCGACGGACCTGCATGGCTCGATCGGCGGATCGGCCTGTCGAACGGCCAGGGCGTGCACGCGAGCCTGTGGCTGATCTCGCAGGGCATCGGCGACGAGCGCATCGCCGCCTGGCGGGCCGCGATCGCCGACGCTTCGGCGCGCGGCGAATGCACTCATGCCGGCGTGTCGCGGCTGCCGAACGACGCCGGCCTGCAACTGCGTGCGGTCAGCGACGACGTCGTCGCGTTGAAGCGTCTGGTGTCGTGTCTAGCCGAGTCAACGGCGTGACCGAAGTCCCCGCACGGCCTCGAGTCCGCCTTCGACCATCCGCCGCAGCCAGGGCTGCATCCGTTCGGCGCGATCGGGCCGGTAAGCGAACGGTTCGTCCTCGTCCATGTAGCAGCACTGGCACATCTCGAGCTGGATCGCATGCACGCCCTGTGTGGGCTGGCCATAGTGGCGCGTGATGTAGCCGCCCTTGAAGCGGCCGTTGACGACGTGCGTGAAGCGGCCGCAGAACGCCGGATCCGCCAGCGGTGCCAGCACCGCGTCGAGGATCCCGGCGTCGCAGGCGGCGCCGCCGTTGGTGCCGAAGTTCAGGTCGGGCAGCTTGCCGTCGAACAGCCGCGGCAGCACGCTGGCGATCGAATGCGCTTCCCAGAGCAGGAC
Organism: Burkholderiaceae bacterium; assembly: GCA_047601745.1. Taxonomy (GTDB): domain Bacteria; phylum Pseudomonadota; class Gammaproteobacteria; order Burkholderiales; family Burkholderiaceae_E; genus JAKPAM01. The sequence goes on from JASGIS010000001.1 coordinate 2,142,807, forward strand.
CTGGCCGTGCAGCGCGCGCAGGCGCGCCAGTTCGTCGGCCAGCTTGTCGTGATAGGGCTGCCAGTAGGCTTCGCGGCGGCGCGCGATCCCGGCGGCGTCCGGTTCGCGGCCCGGCCGGTACAAGGGCACCCCGCGAAACGTTTCGGTCGGGCACAGGCCGGTGGTCGTCTGCCCAGGGTAAAGGCTCTCGCCGGTCGGCGGCCGGTTCAGGTCGATCGCATAACGCGAGACGCGCGCGCCCAGCACCGAGGCGCCCAGTTCGCGCGCGAAGCCGTACAGGACGTCCAGATGCCAGTCGGTGTCGCTGACGCGGCGCGCCTCGTCGGCATAAGCGGGCTTCAGCGCTTCGGGCAGCTCGCGGCCCAGGTGGGGGATCGAGATCAGCAGCGGCGCGGTGCCGGGTTCGAAGTCGAACGGGGACGAGGTCATCGGCGTTCTCCGGGAGCGGCAGCCATCGATGCCGCGGATTCGTTGACGAGTTGGACGGCCTGCGGCGGCAGCTCGGGCATCGCCCGGCGCAGCATCGGTAGGATCTGGCCGCGCAGCGCGGCATGGGTGCTGGCGACGATCTCGTCGACCAGCGCGCGCCCTTCGTCCCGGCGGTGCAGGACCAGCAGATCTCGCTGTCCGAGCCGGCGCGGCGGGATCGGTACGACGCGAACCTCGGCCAGCCAGGCTCGCGACTGCCACAGGCACAACGGCGTGCTGAGCGCCCAGCCGTGACCGGCCGCCACCAGGCTGAGCATCGGGTCGGTCGCGTCGAATTCGAAGCGACGCGGCAGTTCGAGCCCGACGTGGCGCAGGAAGCGATCGATCTGCCGGCCGATCACCGATCGCTGCGAATAGCGGATCAGCGGCAGCGACGTCGGCGCGTGGGCGGCCAGCCGCGCCAGGTCCAGATGAGCGTCGACGGTCGGCGGTTCGACGCCGGCCGGGAACACCGCGACCCAGGCTTCGGTGAACAGCGTCGTGCCGGCGATCCGCTCGTCGTCCGGCGCTTCGGTGCAGACGGCCAGGTCGAGTTCGCGAGACAGCAGTTGCGTGTTCAGCCCCGGCGTCAGCCCCGACCATAGTTGAAGCTGGCGCGAACGGCCGGACAGCGCGCGGATCAGCGCCGGGCCCAGCGTCGCCGCGAACGAGTCGACGCAGCCGAGCCGGATCGTCGAATGCTCGTGATGCGCGCCCTGGCGCAGACGTTCGAAGACCTGCCGCGCCTGCGACAGCAGCGGTTCGGCCATCGTCAGCAGCGCCTGCCCGGCGCGCGTCGGCCGCGCCGGCCGCACGTCGCGGTCGAGCAGCAGCACGCCCGTTTCGCGTTCGAGCGTCTTGATCGTCTGGCTGACCGCGCTTTGCGTGATGCCGAGACGCTGCGCGGCGGCGGCCATCGAATCGGCCTCGCAGACCGTGACGAAGACCTGCAGCGCGTAGAGATCGGGCAGCGGCCGCCGCGCGGCGATCTCGATCGGCCGCGGCGCGGCACGGCGGCGGGACGGAAGGGGCGAGGCGGTCATCGGCGTGGGATCCTGGGGCGATGGCGCCAAGGCAAGCACCATTCGCCCTGGATCGGATGCTGCCTGGCGACGGCGGCGCGAGGTCGGGAGTGAAGGAAAACTTATCCTGAATATCAGGATAGCGCGATCCGTCGCGATCCGATCGATTCGGCCGCGCCCGCGCGGCCGCCGCCGTTCCGGCCCGCGCCGGGCAAGCGGTCGGGCACCCCGTCGGCCGCGTCAGATTCTCAGCCCTTGGCCAGTCCCGCCTTGATCAGCAGCGGCTTGACCGCCACGTAGTATTCCTCGGCGAACGCGCGGAACTGCTGCGGGTTCTTGCGCCACGGCACCTGGATGAACTTGTCGAGGATCGGCTGCGTGGCCGGGTCGGCATTGACCGAGTCGAAGGCCTCGTACAGCGATTGCACGATCGGCTCGGGTAGGTCCTTCGGCCCGACCAGCCCATAAGTGCTCTGCGCGACCGCGTTGATGCCGCGCTCCTTGAGCGTCGGCTTGTCCGGGTATTTCGGGATCCGCGCCTCGGTGGCCATCGCCAGGATCCGGCACTGGCCGTCGTCGACGAACGGCGCCCACTGCGCGGCATCGGCCAGGAAGTTGATGTCGCCGGCCAGCAGCGCCTGCATCCATTCGGCGCCGCCCTTGTACGGCACGTGCGTGAAGCGCGCGCCGGTCGTCTGCTCGACCTCGAGCATCAGCAACTGTCCGGTGCCGCCGACGCCGCTGGTGCCGTACGTGAACTTGTCCGGCTGCGCCTTGCCGGCGGCGATCAGATCCTCGATCGTGTTCCACGGCGCGTCCTTGCGCACGACGATGCCCATCGTGTAGCCGGACAGGCCCGTGATGTAAGTGAAGTCCCTCAGCGGATTCCAGTTGACCTGCTGATAGTGCGGGTAGCGCAGGCTGTTGATCGCCATGCAGGCGAGCGTGTGGCCGTCGGGCTTGGCCGTCAGCAGCAGCGACGGCGCGAGCGTGCCGGCCGCGCCGGGTTTGGATTCGATCAATACCTGCTGGCCGAGGATCTTCGCGACCCGGTCGCTGAGCGCGCGCAGGTGGATGTCGGTGACGCCGCCGGCGGCGAACGGGTTGTAGATCGTGATCGGCCGCTCGGGCTTCCATCGCGTCTGGGCGCGTACGATCGCCGGGGCGGCGAGCGCGCCGGCCGCGGCCGCGCCGATGAAGTGGCGGCGGTCGGTGCGGATCGAATCGGTCATCGTGTCTCCTGTCTTGATGCGACGCGGTAAGTCGAACGGGCGGGCATGCGTCCGGGACGATTCTATCAACCGGGGCGCTTCGGCCGGCCGCGGCGTCCCGCCGTCCGCGGGGCGCCCGATCAGCGGGGGGAGTGAGGCAGGTAGACGGCGAGCCGCTGCAGTCCCGCCTCGCTGTCGCTCAAGGCCCGCAGCACGCGTTCGTCGCCGACGGCGACCGTCATCGCGACCAGCGATTGGGCGAGCGCGACGGCCGGCACGATCGACGGGAACAGCGACGGACTGTCATGGCCGAACAGCAGCGTCGCCGCCGCGTCGCGGGCGATCGGCGACGCGCGCGAATCGGTGATCGCGATGATCGCCGCGCCCGCGTCGCGCGCCTGCTCGACCGCATCGATCGTGTCCTGCGCATAAGGCTCGGCGCTGAAGGCGATCAGCACGTCGCGCGGACCGATGTGCCGCAGTTCGTCGCTGCGCAGGCCGCCGAGGCCGGTGATCAGCGACACGTTCGACAGGAACAGGCCGCAGGCGTAGTTCAGGTAATGCGCGGGTGCGAACAGGCTGCGCAGGCCCAGCACATGGCAGTGCCGCGCGTCGAGCAGGCGCCGCGCCGCCCGCTCGAGCATCGTCCGCGTATCGCCGTCGTGTTCGAGTCGCTGCAGGTTCGCGAGATCGGCGCCGATCATGTCGGCCAGCAACTGTTGCCCGTGTCCGGCCTGCGCGCGCAGCGCGCGTCCGCGGTCGGACAGGCTGGGCGCCTCGTCGCCGAGCCAGTCGCGATAGACGGCGCGCATCGCCTCGTAGTCGGCCAGATCCAGCCGGCGGGCCAGGCGCAGCATCGTCACGTGCGGAACGCCGGCCCGGCGCGCGATCGCGCGCATCGAGCACATCGCGACGTCGGCCGGGTGGTCGAGCACGTAGCGCGCCGCCGACCGCAACTGCGGCGCGAGCCCGGCGAAGCGCTGCTGCAGGCGCGCATCGAGCGTCGCGCGGTCGAGCCCGACGGGCGGCGGGGGCGGCATGCCGGGGCTCGAACGGGGTTTCACGAGGGTTCGATCCTTGCGTGAACGGGCGCTGCTCGCTCAGGCGCCCGGCGGCAGCGCGGCGGCGACGTCGTCGATCGCGCGGCGCAGGCCCTCGACGATCAGCGCGAACTCGTCGTCGTCGGCCAGGTAGGACGGCGCCAGCAGCACGTGGTCGCCGCGCACGCCGTCGATCGTGCCGCCGCCCGGATAGCACAGCAGGCCGTGCCGCTGCGCGGCCTGCCGGATCCGCGCATGCACGCGCAGCGCCGGATCGAACGGCCGATCGTCGCTGCGGTCGGCGACCAGCTCGAGCGCCCACAGCAGGCCGCGGCCGCGCACGTCGGCGACGTGCGGGTGCTCGCCGAACGCGTCGCGCAGCCGGGCGCCGAGCCGTCGGCCGGCGTCGGCGACGCGCCGCGTCAGATCCTGCTCGACGATCACGCGTTGCACGGCCAGGCCGGCCGCGCAGGCCAGCGGATGGCCGATGTACGTGTGGCCGTGCTGGAACGCGCCGGACCCGTGCAGGATCGCGTCGACGACGTTCCGGCCGGCCAGCACCGCGCCGATCGGCGCGAATCCGCCGCCCAATCCCTTGGCCATCGTGACCAGGTCGGGCACGACGCCTTCCTGCTCGAACGCGAACGTGGTGCCGGTGCGGCTCATCCCGCACATCACCTCGTCGAGGATCAGCAGGATGCCGTAGCGGTCGCAGACCTCGCGGATCCGCGCGAAATAACCGGGCACCGCCGTGACGGCGCCGGCCGTCGCGCCGACGACGGTCTCGGCGACGAACGCGATCACTCGCTCGGGCCCGGCCTCGTCGATCGTCGCCGATAGTTCGTCGGCCAGCCGGCGGCCATAAGCGTCGTCGCTTTCGCCGGCGCCGCGATGGCGGAACGCGAAGCACGGCGAGACGTGCCGCGACGCGAGCAGCAGCGGCTGGTACGGCGCGCGCCGTCCGGCGTTACCGCCGATCGACAGCGCCGCCAGCGTGTTGCCGTGATAGCTCTGGCGGCGCGCGATGAACAGGTCGCGCCGCGGCTCGCCGCGCTCGACCCAGTACTGGCGCGCCAGTTTCATCGCGGTCTCGACGGCCTCGGAACCGCCGGACACGAAATACGCGCGACCGAACGAGGCCGGCGCGCGGGCCAGCAGATGCGCGGCGAGCCGTTCGGCGGCCTCGGTCGTGAAGAAGCTGGTGTGCGCGTATTCGAGCCGCTGCAACTGCTCGGTCATCGCCGCGATGACGGCCGGGTGCGCATGACCGAGGCAGGACACGGCGGCGCCGCCGCAGGCATCCAGGTAGCGGCGGCCGTCGGCGTCCCACAGGTACGAGCCTTCGCCGCGCACGGCGACCGGCGGCGGGTGGACCGGGTCGCGATGCAGGATCGCGGTGGCGGCGGTCGCGGCGGTCGCGGCAGCCGGCGGCGCGGCGTCCGACGGCAACGCGGCCGAGGACGGCGGAAGGGCGGTGTTCGTCATCGGACGGCGGGCCGGCGGCGGCGCGTGTTCAGACGACGCCGTCGCGGATGATCGTCCACGACTGCTCGCGCATGAACTGCGGCAGGTAGTGGCCGCCCAGTCCGCCCTTGCCGCCGGCGCCCGAGCCCTTCCAGCCGCAGAACGACTGGATGCCCGGCCAGGCGCCGGTGGTCGCGCCGCTGGCGCGATTGGCGTACAGTACGCCGGCCTGCGCGGTATCGAGGAAGCGTTGCAGTTCGGCCTCGCTTCGCGTGTAGATGCCGGCGGTCAGCCCGAACTCGATCGCGTTGCCGTCGCGGATCGCGTCGGCCAGGTCGTCGAAGCGCGTCAGCGTCAGCAGCGGCAGGAACTGCTCGGCGCGGTTCAAGCGATGATCGGCGGGCAGGTCGGCGACCAGCATCGGCTTCACGTAGTGGCCGTGGTCGAACGGCCCGCCGCGCAGCGGCGTGTCGCCGGCCAGCAAGCGGCCGTCTTCGCGGGCATCGGCGAGGCCTTTCAGGTAGCGCGCGAGCGCGGCCTCGTTGATCAGCGGGCCGATGAAGTGGCGCGCGTCGCGCGGATCGCCGATGCTGGCCGCATCGATGCGCGCGAGCAGCCGTTCGACGAATGCCTCGGCGACGTCGCGATGCACGAGCACGCGCGACAGCGCCGAGCACTTCTGGCCCTGCATCCCATAAGCGGAGCGGAACACCCCCTCGGCCGCAGCGTCCAGATCGGCGCTGGCCGTCACGTAGCACGGATTCTTGCCGCCCATCTCGGCGATCACCGGCCGCATGTGCGGGCCGGCGGCCACGCCGCGCAGCAGCGTCATGCCGGTGTCCAGCGAGCCGGTGAAGGCGATGCCGTCGACGCCGGCGGCCGCCAGCAGCCGGCCGGTGCCGTTGCCGCCGAGCACGACGTTGAACACGCCCGGCGGCACGCCGCCGGCGGCGAACGCGCGGGCCAGCCACGTCGCCGTCAGGCCCGCGCCGGGGCTCGGCTTCAGCACCACCGTGTTGCCGCCGAGCAGCGCGCCGGTGCTCATGCCGATCGACAGCGCGACCGGGTAGTTGAACGGCGCGATGACGCCGAACACGCCATAAGGGCGCAGCGTATCGGTGGTCGCCTCGTGCGCGAACGCGCGGCGCATCGGCCGCGTGAAACCTTCGTGCGCCTGCATCTCGTCGCAGTAGAAGCGGATCATGTCGATCGACTCCTCGACCTCGCCCATCGCTTCGATGCGGCTCTTGCCGACCTCGAAGATCATCGCGATGCCCAGCTCCCATTTGCTGGCCTCGATCGCGTCGGCGACCGCGCGCAGCGTCGCGACGCGTTGCTGCCAGCCGCCGGCGGCCCATTCGGGCTGCGCGCGGCGCGCCGCGGTGATCGCGGCGTCGACGGTGGCGGCGTCGCCGTCGCCGCCGGCGCCGAGCCGGATGCGCCGGTCGATCGGGCTGTCGATCGGTCGATCGGCGCCGGCGTGATGCGGCCGGCCGTCGATCCAGTGCGGCCAGCGCGCGCCCAGGTGCTCGCGCTCGAACGCCGCGATGCCGGCGTCGAGCCGGCGATGGACACCGGAGAAATCCTCGCGGATGTTGGTGTACGTGACGCGGGGTAGCGGGGCGGACGTCATGCCGGTCTCCTGTCGCCGATGTTCTTCGGGCGCTCGTCGCGGATCCGGCAATGTACCAAGTGGTTCAGAAATTGTCGAAAACGAACCGATCCGGTTTCCACGGCGTCGAGCCGCCGTCGGACGTCGAGCCGGCCGCCTGGCCATCCGGCCGCCCGGCCGGATCGCTGATCAGTCGCCGCTGGCCGCGTCCGGCGGATCGCTGATCGGCTCGTCGTCGCGGATCGCCAGCACCTTGTCGATCGTGCGCCCGTCCATGTCGACGATCTCGAAGCGCCAGCCTTCCCAGCGCACCGAGTCGGCGACCCTCGGCACCTTGCCGGTCAGCAGCATCAGCATGCCGCTGAGCGTGTGATAACGGCCGCGTTCTTCCTCGGGGACGGCCTGCAGGTTCAGCCGGTCCTTCAGCTCGGGAACCGGGATGTGGCCGTCGAGCAGCCAGCTTCCGTCGTCGCGCAGGATCGCCCAGGCCGTGTCGGGATTGCGCGGCAGGAACTCGCCGGTGATCGCCTCGATCAGGTCCTGAAGCGTGACGATGCCCTGGACCTCGCCGTACTCGTCGATGACGAACGCCATGTGCAGATCGCTGGAGCGGAAGTTGTCGAGCAGCTCCATGCCGGTCAGCGTTTCGGGCACGTACAGCGGGTCGCTGATCGGCTGCTCGGACAGCTCGCGGCTGCCGCCGTGGACGATCGACGCCAGCCAGCGGCGGGCGTTGACGACGCCGAGGATCGCGTGCAGGCCGCCCTTGACGACCGGAAAGCGCGCGTGGTCCGACGATTCGACGGTCGCCAGGTGCGTCTCGAACGGCGCGTCGACGTCCAGGTAGACGACGTCCGCGCGCGGCACCATCAGCGAGCCGATCTGGCGGTCGTCGAGCCGGAACACGTTGCGCAGCATCGCGTGTTCGTGCGATTCGATGACGCCGGCGGTCGTGCCCTCGCGCAGCATCTCGTGGATCTCTTCCTCGGTCACGAGCTGGGCCGCGCCTTCCTTGACGCCGAGCAGCCGCAGCGTGGCGCGGGTCGAGACCGACAGCAGCCGCACGAACGGCTTGGTCGCCAGTGCCAGCCATTCGATCGGGCGGGCGACCAGCCGGGCCAGCATCTCGGGGTGCGTCTGGCCGAGCCGCTTGGGCACCAGCTCGCCGACGACGATCGAGAAGTACGTGATGACGATGACGACCAGCCCGGTGGCGACATACGCCGAATAAGGCTGCGGGGTGCCGGCCGATTCGAGCAGCTCGGCCAGCGGCTTGGCCAGCGCCGATTCGCCGACGATGCCGTTGAGCACGCCGATCGACGTGATGCCGATCTGGATCGTCGACATGAAGCGCGTCGGATCCTCGCCGAGCTTGATCGCCGCGGCCGCGGCGCTGTCGCCGGCGTCCATCTGCTTCTGCAGTCGGGCCCTGCGGGCCGTGACCAGCGCGATTTCCGACATCGCAAACAGGCCGTTGAGCAGAATCAGCGCAAACAGTATCGCAATTTCCATCGAGTCGAAATCTCCGCGCCCGGGTCGCCGCTGCCGATCGGAACGCCAATCGGGGACGAACGGGGCCAGCGGGCATTCTATCGGTTCGGTCATCGTGAACCGGCCTCGATTGACCCATCGTCAGCTTCTGTTATATTTTGTTCTAACTAGAACATTCGGGGAACTGCCCGGCATGACGAGTGGTCGCGAGACGAACGGCAAGCTGCGCTATACGCTGACGGCGATCGTGCTGCACTGGCTGATCGCGCTGCTGATCGTCGCGGCATTCGCGCTCGGCCTGACGATGGTCGACATTCCGGGCATCACGCCGACCAAGCTCAAGTACTTCTCGTGGCACAAGTGGCTGGGCGTGACGGTTTTCGCGCTGGCCTGCCTGCGGCTGCTCTGGCGGCTCGGCCATCGCCCGCCGCCGGATCCGCCGTCGATGCCGGCGTGGCAGCGGATGGCCGCGCACGCGGTGCATTGGGCGCTGTACGCGCTGATCTTCGCGGTGCCCTTGTCCGGTTACTTCTACAGCCTGGCCGCCGGCGTGCCGGTCGTCTACCTTGGCGTGTTGCCGCTGCCGGTGCTGATCGAGCCCGACCCGGCGCTCAAGGAGTCGCTGAAGGGCCTGCACTATCTGCTGAACATGACGATGCTCGGGCTGGTCGGCCTGCACCTGGCCGCCGTGATCAAGCATCAGTGGATCGATCGCGACCGGCTGCTGTCCCGCATGCTTCCGTAGCCCGGCCGCTTCGCCGCCTTCCTCCGCCGTTTCCTTACCGGAGTCCCTCGATGAACGACCGATCGCTCAGTCTCTCCTTTTCCCGTCCGCCGCCGTTGCCGCGCGCGCTGCGCATCGCCGCGTCGGTTGCCGGCGCCGCGGCGCTGATCGCGCTGCCCGTCTGGGCGGCCACCGCGCTGAAGGCCGATCCGGCCCGCAGCCAGGTCGTCGCCACGTTCAAACAGATGAGCGTGCCGGTCGACGCGCCGTTCAAGTCCTTCAGCGCGCAGGTCGCTTATGACGCCGCCCGGCCCGACGCATCGACCGCCCAGGTCGAGGTCGACGTGGCCAGTCTCGATCTCGGCGACCCGACCTACAGCAGCGAGGTGCGCAAGAAGGAATGGTTCGACGCCGCGCAATTCCCGAAAGCGACGTTCGTGTCGAGCAAGATCCAGCCGGGCGCCGGCGGCAAGCTCGACGTGTCCGGCAAGCTGACGATCAAGGGCCGCACGCAGGACGTGTCGTTCCCGCTCAGCGTCAAGCAGGACGGCGGCGCGCAGGTCTTCGAAGGTGCGCTGCCGATCAAGCGGCTCAGCTTCAACGTCGGCGAAGGCGAGTGGAAGGACACCAGCATGGTGGCCGACGAGGTCACGATCAAGTTCCGCGTCGTCGCCGCGCCCTGATCGTTCGCCGATCGCATCGATCGAAGGCCGGCAGCGGGCGTGCGCGCCGCGCGCGCTGCCGGTCATCCGCCGCCGGGCGTCGCCGTCCGGCTCCTTTTCGAGTTCTATACAGGGGAACACCATGAAGAAACGCATCGCGCTGACGTGCCTGCTCGCCGCCGCCACCTGCTCGTCGGCGTTCGCTCAGACGTACAACCTCGATCCGTCCCATACCTATCCGAGCTTCGAAGCCGATCACCTGGGCATTTCGGTGTGGCGCGGCAAGTTCAACAGCAGCAAGGGCACGGTCGCGATCGATCGCGCGGCCAAGACCGGTTCGGTCAACATCACGATCGATCCGGCCAGCATCGACTTCGGCAACGAAAAGCTCAACGGGCACGCCAAGAGCGCGGACATGTTCAACGTCGAGAAGTTCCCGACGATCACTTATGTCGGCAAGACGGTGAAATTCGACGGCGACACGCCGGTCGAGGTGGATGGCGAGCTGACGATGCTCGGCGTGACCAAGCCGGTGCCGTTGAAGATCCGCTCGTTCAAGTGCATCGATCACCCGATGCTCAAGCGCGAGGTCTGCGGCGCCGACGCGACGGCCGAGTTCGATCGCAGCGAGTTCGGCCTGAACTACGGGCTGCCGCGCTTCTCGCCTAAGGTCAGGCTGGCGATCCAGGCCGAGGCGGTCAAGGCCGATTGAGCGGGGCCGGCGATGGGCGAGGGCGGGCATTCGATCGCCGCGGGCCGATGATGGGCGAACGATTCCTTCGCACCGTTCGGCTGCTGGCGCAGTGTTATCAGTCGTTCGAGCGGATTTCCGGCGCGCACCTTCGCCGGCGCACGGACCTGACGCCCGCCCAGTTCGACATCATCGCCACGCTGGGCAATACCGCCGGCATGACGTTCAAGGAGCTCGGCGACAAGACGCTGATCACCAAGGGAACGCTGACCGGCGTCATCGACCGGCTCGAGCGGCGCGGGCTGGTCCGGCGCGAGCCGCTGGCGGCCGACCGGCGCAGCGTGCGCATCGTGCTCAGCGATGCCGGCCAGCGCGAGTTCGAACGCGTGTTCGGCCTGCACATCGCTTACCTGAAGCAGGCGTTCGCCGGCCTGGGCGACGCCGATTTCGACGGACTGGAGCAGCGGCTCGGCGGACTGCTCGAGCAGCTCGAGACCTTCCGCGCGCAGCTCGCCGCGGAGGGCGAGCGGCCGGCGGCCGCCGCGGCCGATCAGCCGTACTTGTAGAAGCCCTGGCCGGACTTGCGGCCCAGCATGCCGGCGTCGACCATTTCCTGCAGCAGCGGCGCAGGACGATATTTCGGGTCGTTGAACGTCTGGTACAGCACGTGCATGACGGCCAGTTGCACGTCCAGGCCGACCAGGTCGCACAGCGCCAGCGGACCGATCGGATGATTGCAGCCGAGCTTCATGCCGGCATCGATCTCCTCGGCCGTGGCCAGGCCTTCCTGCAGCGTGAAGATCGCTTCGTTGATCATCGGGCACAGGATCCGGTTGACGACGAAGCCGGCGCTGTTCTTGACGCCGATCGGCGTCTTGCCCAGCGTGCGCGCCAGCTCGGCGACCGTGTCGGCGGTGGCCTGCGACGTGCGCAGGCCGGTGATGATCTCGACCAGCGCCATCACCGGCACCGGGTTGAAGAAGTGCATGCCGATGAATTTGTCGGGCCGGGAGGTGGCGGCGGCCAGCTTAGTGATCGAGATCGACGAGGTGTTGCTGGCGATGATCGTCGACGGCGGCAGGATCGCGTCGACGGCCTGCAGCAGCTTGAGCTTGAGCGCTTCGTTCTCGGTCGCCGCTTCGATGACGATGTCGCTGGGGGCCAGGTCGGCGGCGGCGGTCGTCGTCTTGATCCGGGCCAGCACTTCGCCGGTCTGGGCCTCGGTCAGCGTGCCCTTGCGCACCAGCCGTTCGAGCGAAGCGCCGATGGTCTTCATCGCCTTGTCGAGCGCGGCTTCGTTGATGTCCTGCATGATCGCGTTCAGTCCCGCGACCGCGCAGACCTGCGCGATGCCGTTGCCCATGGCGCCGGCGCCGATGATTCCGACCGTCTTGATGCTCATCGTGATGTCCTCTCGTCGTTTCGAATGGTGGCGGCGGCAGCGGGGCCGCGCGTCGACAACGGGATTCTAGTGCACTGGCGGGGGCGGGCTTCGACGCGGTTCGACCTTCGCGCGGACGGACTCGATCCCTCCCTTTTGCCGCCCACGCTCCCTAGCGTGTCGGGACCAGCGCCGGCTCCTGCATCGCGGCGATCTGCTCGCGCAGCTCGAGCACGCGATCCTGCCAGTAGCGCGAGGTGCCGAACCACGGAAACGCGGCCGGGAAGGCCGGGTCGTGCCAGCGCCGCGCGAGCCACGCGCTGTAGTGGATCAGCCTGAGCGTGCGCAGCGGTTCGATCCATTGCAGCTCGCGCTCGTCGAACTCGCAGAAGGTCCGGTAGCCGGTCAGCAGATCGTCGAGCTGCATCGTCATCGTCTCGCGATCGCCGGCCAGCAGCATCCACAGATCCTGCACGGCCGGGCCGCTGCGGCAGTCGTCGAAATCGACGAAGTGCGGCCCGTCGTCGGTCCACAGCACATTGCCCGGATGGTTGTCGCCGTGCAGCCGGATCGGCGTCACCGGGCAGCGCGCGAACGCCTCGCGCACGCCGTCGAGCGCGAGGTCGACGGCCGTTCGCCACGCGGGCAGCAGGTCGGGCGGAATCGCGTCGTGACCCAGCAGCCAGTCGCGGGGCTCGATGCCGAAGCTGTCCACGTCCAGCGCCGGCCGCGTCTCGAAGGGTCGCGCGCGGCCGACCGCATGGATCCGCCCGATGAAGCGCCCGATCCACTGGCGCGTCGCCGGGTCGTCCAGCTCGGGTGGGCGTCCTCCCTGGCGACGGAACACCGCGAAACGATGGCCGGCGAAATGGTGCAGCGTCCGGCCGGCGTCGCCGATCGCCAGCGGCGGGACGACCGGGATCTCGCGCGCTTCGAGCTGCGTCGTGAACGCGTGTTCTTCGAGGATCTGCTCGTCGAGCCAGCGGCCCGGCCGGTAGAACTTGACGACGACCGACAGGTTCGGCGCCGGCCGTTCGTCGCGCGCCGCGCCGCGGTCCGGGCCGTGCAGCGCGTCGACGACGGCATCGGGCGCGTCGTCCAGATGGATCTGGTAGACCCGGTTCTCGTAGCTGTTCAGGCTCAGCAGACGTCCGTCGCCGAGCAGGCCGATCGACGCCAGCGCATCGAGGATGCGGTCGGGCGTCAGGTCGGCATACGGCGGCGGACCGGCGTCGCCGCGCGGGCCGTCGCCGTCGGCGCGGTTCATGCCGGCGCGCGCGTGCCGCGTCCGATGCTGTGGTAAGTGAAGCCGCGCTCGGCCATCCGGGCCGGATCGTAGAGATTGCGGCCGTCGAAGATCACCGGCGCGCGAAGCTGCCGCGCGATGTCGTCGAAATCCGGGCTGCGGAACTGCTTCCACTCGGTGACGATGATCAGCGCGTCGGCTTTCTCGAGCACGGCGTCCTGGTGGGAGCCATAAGTCAGGCCCGGCCGTTCGCCCAGCACCTTGCGCGCTTCGTTCATCGCCACCGGATCGAACGCGGCGACGGTCGCGCCCTCGGCCAGCAACTGCTCGATGATCGTCAGCGACGGCGCCTCGCGCATGTCGTCGGTATTGGGCTTGAACGCCAGGCCCCACAGCGCGAAATGCTTGCCGCGCAGCGCGCCGCCATAATGCCTGCGCGCCTTGTCGACGAGCACCTGCTTCTGCTGGTCGTTGACGGCTTCGACGGCGTCGAGCACCTTCAGCGACGTGCCGACCTGCGTGGCCGTGCGCGACAGCGCCTTGACGTCCTTCGGAAAGCACGATCCGCCGTAGCCGGTGCCGGCGTACAGGAAGCTCGAGCCGATCCGCGGATCGGCGCCGATGCCGCGGCGCACGTCCTCGATGTCGGCGTCCATGCGCTCGGCCAGGTTGGCCAGCTCGTTCATGAACGAGATGCGCGTGGCCAGCATCGCGTTGGCCGCGTACTTGGTCAGCTCGGCCGAGCGCAGCGACATCACCATCGTGCGATCGCGGTTGCGCTGGAACGGCTGGTACAGCTCGCGCATGATCTTCTCGGCGCGGGCGTCCTCGACGCCGAGGATGATCCGGTCGGGCTTGCTGAAATCCTCGATCGCCGCGCCTTCCTTCAGGAACTCGGGATTGGAGACGACCGCGAAATCCAGCTTGGTGCCGCGCGCGTCCAGCTCGTCGCGAAACGCCTGCGCGACCTTGTCGGCCGTGCCGACCGGCACCGTGCTCTTGTCGACGACGACGACGTAGTCGGTCGCGTGGCGGGCGATGCCGCGCGCGGCCGCGATCACGTGGCTCAGGTCGGCCGAGCCGTCCTCGCCGGGCGGCGTGCCGACGGCGATCATCTGCACGACGCCGAAGCGCGCACCCTCTTCGGGCCGGGACGTGAAGCGCAACTGGCCGGCGGCGATGTTGCGTTTCACGATCTGGTCGAGGCCCGGTTCGTAGATCGGGATCTCGCCGTTGCGCAGGCGATTGACCTTGTTCTCGTCGATATCGACGCACAGGACGTCATTGCCGACGTCTGCCAGGCAGGCGCCGGTGACCAGGCCGACATAGCCGGTGCCGATGACGGAAATCTTCATGGGAGGAGGATCCTTGACATGTCGGCATCATGCCGAGCAGGGCGCCTATTATCGCCGATCCTCCGAACAATCGACAGCCGGGACGCGTCAATGCCCGCCGGATCGGCGGTCGGCGCCCGGCGCTGACTCGCTTACTTGAGCCCGAAGTGGATGTTGGCGACGAGAAAGCCGCGCTTGCTGCCGCAATCGAAACGCTTGCCGCCGAAGCGGTATCCCATCAGGCCGGGCTTCTCGATCTGGTGGACCAGCGCGTCGGTGAGCTGGATCTCGCCGCCGCTGCCCGGGGCCTGGTTCTCGAGCGTGTCGAGCACCGACGCGTGCAGGATGTAGCGGCCGACGACGGCCGACGTCGATGGCGCCTGGTCGACCGGCGGCTTCTCGACGATGCCCTGCAGCTTGATCAGCGGGCCGTCCTCGGAAGCCGGATCGACGATCCCGTACTTGTTGACCTCGTTGCGCGGGACTTCTTCGACCGCGACGACCGACGAGCCGTGCTCGGCCGCCACCTTGACCATCTGGCTCAGCACACCGGTCGGATGTCCGTCGATCAGGTCATCGGGCAGCAACACCGCGAAGAACTCGTCCTTGCCGATCAGCGGCTGCGCGCACAGCACCGCATGGCCCAGGCCCAGCGGCTGCGGCTGGCGAACGAACAGCACCTTGACGTGCGGCGGGATGATGTTGCGCACCGCTTCCAGCGCTTCGAGCTTGCCCTTGGCCTCGAGTTCGGCCTCGAGCTCGGGGCTGCGGTCGAAGTAGTCCTCGACCGCGCGCTTCGAGCGGCCGGTCACGAAGATCAGCGTGTCGCAGCCCGCCTCGATCGCTTCGTCGACCGCGTACTGGATGATCGGCCGATCGACGATCGGCAGCATTTCCTTCGGGATCGTCTTGGTGGCGGGCAGGAAACGGGTACCGAGGCCGGCGACCGGAAAAACGGCTTTCTTCAGGATCATGGCGGTTGCAGCGATTGTGGCGTGTAGTGGATGTGTCGTGGGTTGTCGAGATGCGGTCGAGGCCCGGCCCGAGTCCAGCCTTGAGTATCGGCCAGCCTGATCGTCTTTCAGGTTGCCGGATGCGTCGCGGAGATGGCCGGTCCGAATCCGCCGCCGGACCGCAGCGTGAATCCGGCCTCGACGCCGCCCGGCACGTTGCGGGCGAACGCCTCGCCACCGTGGAACTCGGCGATCAACCTTACCAGATACAGGCCGAGACCGAGGTGTGTCTGCTCACTTTGGCGATCACCGCGAACGGATACCATCTGATCGAGCAGGCTTTCGCCCATGTTGCGCGGTAGCGACGGTCCTTCGTTACGCACCACGATCTGCCAGAACGCGTCGGGCCGGTTGCCCAGCGACGCGGCGCGGTCGTCGGCCCGCCACCGGCGCCGCCACCAGCGACGCCCCGGCATCTTCGCCCGGCCGGCCTCCGGAGGCAACTGCGCGCGGCGCACCGCGCTCAGCGTGACGACGATCGGCGTGCCGGGGAGCGCGAAGTCGATCGCGTTCGAGATCAGCTTGTCCAGCGCCTGCGCGATCGCCTCGGGCACGCCCGAGCACAGCGCCGGATCGGCGTCGGATTGCAGTTCGAACTCGCGCGGCGCGAACGCGCTGCGATAGCCGTCGGTGCATGCGGCCAGCAGCCTGCGAAGGTCGACCTCTTCCATTTCGCTGTCGGCCAGCATCGTCTCGAGGCTCGAAGCCTCGCCCATGCTGCCGAGGATCCGCTCGAGGCGCGCCGCGCCGGCCTGCACGCGGCCGATGTAGGCGTCGCGCAGGTGCGGATCGGTCTCGGCCGACAGGTTCTCGAGCGACGAGCGCACGACCATGATCGGCGTGCGCAGCTCGTGCACGAGGCGGCTGCGCAGATTGGCCAGGTATTCCTGGTGTTCGCGCAGCCGCGTCAGTACTCGCGCGTAGCTCGAACGCAGATCGCCGAGCTCGTCGGCCAGCGCCGATTCGCGGATCGTGTGCAGCACGCGGCCGCGCGGGTCGATCGCGGTTTCGGCCTCGTTGCGCAGCCGCACGACGCGGCCGACGGTGATCGAAGCGACCAGCAGCAGCGCCATCACGCTGGCGGCCACCGCCAGCGCCGCCAGCAGCGTCAGGCGTTCGAGCGCGGCCTGGCCGAGCACCAGCCGGGCGGCGGTGTTCTCTTCGAGCACCAGCGCGCCGACGATCCGGTCCTCGACCCAGATCGGATGCGCGCTGGTCAGGATCCAGGCGGGCATGCCGGCCTGGACGCCGATCCGGTGGCTCTGCTGGGCCGGCGCGCCGGCCAGCGCCCGCGCCAGCGGCGACAGCAGCGCGTTGTCGCCGCCTTCTTTCGGCGCTGCGGCCTCGGGCCGGATGCCGACGGCGGCCGACAGCAGCATCTGCGCGAGCCGTGCCTGCCAGCCGTCGGGCACGATCGGCGCGGCGGCGAGGCTGCCGCGCTGGGCGCGCAGCACGCCGTGCGCGTCGTAGATCGAGACCCGCCCGGACACGCGTTCGAGCGCGCGGATCGTGTCGGCCCACAACGCCTGCTGGCGCAGCCCCTCGATCGTGTCGCCGCCGACGCGCGGCGGCGCGGTCGGCGCCAGCAGCCCGGAGTCGCACAGGGCCTCGACTCGGCGGTTGCCCAGATAGTCGACGTCCTGCGCGCGGATGCGCAGCAGCGTCGGCGGCGTGCCGGCGATCGTCAGCTCGGTGCGCCAGCCGCCTTCGCGCTCGAAGATCTGGATCCGCTGCGCGACCAGCGCATCGACCGACGGGCCGGCCTCGACGATCAGCGCATCGGTGGGGGCCACCGATCCTTCGGCGGCCAGCACGGCGGCGGCGTCGGCGCCCGGCGGCGGCGGCACGTAGCGTTCGTCGTCGATCTCGATCGCCAGCAGCAGCCGTTCGGGCTGCGTGTCGAATCGCGCGGCGGCCACGCGCACGCGGAACAGGTTCGCCGGCGAGGCCGGGTTCGTCTGCACCGGCAGGTCGCGCCACGGCAGCAGCCGCCAGTCGGGCCAGGCCTGGCCATTGGGGGGCACGTTCTCGACGGGCAGCGTCTGCGCGCCAGCCGGCAGCCGGGCCGGCTCGACGCCGGTCTCGAACAGCTCGCGCCGCTCGTGCAGCGAGGCGGCCAGCGCGCGCGCCGACGTGGCCTGGTTCTCGAGCCGCTCGTCGCGCGCGAGTTCGGCCATCCGTTCGACGAAGCGCAGGCCGATCCACGGCAGCGTCAGCAGCGGCAGCAACGCCAGCAGCAGCGTCCAGCGCAGGCCCAGTCGCCATCGGAGGCTCAAGCGCGGGCCCTTCCTGCCGCGGTGATCGGGGGCCGCGCCGGAAACCGGCGAGGCGAGACGCGCGTCATCACGGCAGCTCGACGAACCGGTAGCCCATGCCGTAGACGGTCTCGATCGACTTGAACTGCGGATCGACCTGCTCGAACTTGCGCCGCATCCGCTTCACGTACGAGGTGATCGTATGGTCGTCGACCAGCATGTTGGCCTCGCGCATCAGCGCGTCGCGATCCTTCACGTGGCCCGGATACTTGGCCAGCGAGTGCAGGATCCAGAATTCGGTGACCGTCAGGTCGACCGTGGTGCCGCGCCATTTGGCCTCGAAGCGATGCACGTCCAGCGTCAGCGGCCCCCGCACGAGCCGGTCGTCGGAACCGGCGCTCGCCTGGCCGCTCAGGTCGGCGCGGCGCAGCAGCGCGGTCACGCGGGCCATCAGGTGCGGCAGCGACACGCTCTTGGGCACATAGTCGTCGGCGCCGAGCCGCAGGCCCGAGACGACGTCGATGTCCGAATCGCGGGCCGACAGGATCAGGATCGGCAGCTTGGCGTCGCGCTGGCGCAGCCAGCGGCACAGCTCGAAGCCGCCTTCGGGCTCGTCGCCGAGCCCGACGTCGACGATCGCGAGGTCGGGCAGCCGGCTCGCGCAGACGGCCTGCGCTTCCGGACGGTTCGGGAACGTCTGGACTTCGTATCCGTGGCGGGCCAGCGCATCGCGCAGGTTGTCGCGCAGCGCGGGTTCGTCTTCGATGACCGCGATTCGTCTTGCCATGCAAGCACTTTAGCGTATGCGAGACAGCACGCGGCCGCCGGTCACTGGATCGCCACAATTCATCTTCCGACCGCCCCGTTTCGATCACGGCGCAGGCATCGTTCAGGGGTCCAATGGTGACGTGGCAAAGGTCGCCGAACGGTGATCCGCCCGATCACGGGGGCACCGGCCACCGTGGCCTCTCCTTCCCGAACATGTGAGTCGATCGCTCAGGAGCCGCAGCAATGGAAATGCAAAGCAAACCGGCCACCGCCGAGGGGCACCCGTCTTTCGCCTGGGGTGAATGGATGTCGCTGATGGGTTATGCCGGTATCGTCGCCGTGACCGTGGCCTGCGCGCTGGGGGTGGCGGTGGTGTTGCTGGGGACCTGAGGACCGTTCGGCCGGGAGCGCCGCGCGGGGCACCAGTCCGGTGCGCCGCACGCTCCCGGTGCGATGAGCGCCCGGATCCGCCGAAAGGCGGCCCGGGCGTTTTTCATTCGGCGATGACCGGGCGGGCGGAAGGCATCGATCCGCGGCGCGCGTGAGATCCGCCGTGCCGGCGGCAATGTCCGCGGGGCTGCAATGTTCGAGGGCCGCAATGCCCGGGGCTTCATGGGTTTATTCGAGGAATGATAAGCATTCCTACTTATATTCTCGAAAGCCCGCACGTCGGCCCGGATCCGTTCGATCGGCCGGCTGCGTCTTTTCCAGCCCATCTCGACGAATGGAGACCCCCTTGGCCCAGATCCCGCGTCACCGGCACGCGAAGTCCCTCGATTCCCTCCTCATCGCGCGCGTCGCGGCCGATCGGCAAGCCGCCGCGGCCCGATGCCCGCGCCTGAGCCTGATCGCGCTGGCGATCCTGAGCGGCGGCGCCGCCCAGGCGCAGACCACGGCCGAGGCCGAGGCCGGCGAAGCCGCGCTGCCGGCGGTCACGGTCCGCGCCGAGAGCGAGAAGAACGGCAGCGCCGAGGACGGGTACCTGTCGAAGAAAACCACCGGCGTGGGCGTCTGGGGCGAACGGGATCTGCAGGACACGCCGTACTCGATGAGCATCATCTCGAGCGATCTGATCGAAAACGCCAATGCCAAGGACATGGATCAGTTGTTCAAGATGAACCCGACGACGCAGGAGACCGGCAAGATCGCCAGCGATGCGACCGACAGCCCGTGGGTGACCATCCGCGGATTCCAGGTCACCAACCCGATCGTCAACGGCATTCCGTATGCGAGCCGCGTCGCCGGCGTTCCGATGATGCAGGAGCTCGAGCGCGTCGAGGTCATCAACGGCGCGACGGGTTTCCTGTACGGCGGCGGGCGGGTCGGCGGCGCGGTCAACTACGTGACCAAGCGCCCCACGCTGCACGACCTGAGGAACGTGTCGTTCGGCACCTACGGCGGCTCGACGTATTTCGGGCACGTCGATCTGGGCGGCCAGTTCGATCGCAACCACGTGTTCGGATACCGGTTCAACGCCGTCTACCAGGACGGCGAGACCAGCAGGAAGGAGCTCAAGCGTTCCAAGGCCGCGAGCCTGGCGCTCGATTTCAAGCCGACGAGCAACTTCACCGCCGACCTGCGTTTCAGCCACAAGGACACGGTGGCACCGGGACCGAACATCTTCTGGGCCACCAACGAGCAGATCGACCGCAGCCGCTCGGGCATCCACCGGAACCAGAGCTACACGCCGCCGTGGCTGCAGCAGGATTTCCGGTCCAACAAGGTCGAAGGCCACGTTCGCTGGAATCTGAACGACGTGTTCACGTTCCGAAGCGGCGTGTACTACGAACGGGTCGGCAAGACCGGCGGCGACGCCCGGATGCGCTACCTGAACGACACGGTGCTGGCGACGTCCTGGTTCGGCGACTACGCGTACCAGCGCAACGACAAGATCGGCGGCGTCGCGTACCTGGATGCCAAGTTCGATACGGCGGGCATCCGCCACAACCTGACGATCGGGTATTCGGCCGCGACCGACAAGATCCGCAACACCTCGCCGAGTTCGAGGAGTTACCAGATTCCGACCGACATCTCGCTCGACGAATTCCGCAACTATCCGCAGCCGGCCGGATGGGGCACGGTGGCTGCCGGGCAGCCGCTGGCCAAGGGCTCGAAGACCGAATTCCGCAACATCGTGATCGGCGACGACATCCGATTCAACGAGCAATGGTCGGCACTGGTCGGCGTCAACTACGCGACCTCGCTGACGTACAACTATCGGACCGGCGTCAATTACGACAAATCGAAGGCCACGCCGACCTTGTCGTTGATCTACAAGCCGATCGAGAACCTGACGACCTACGCCACCTATATCGAGAGCCTGGAAGCGGGCTCCGTCGTCGGCACCGGCTACGTGAACGAGAACGAGATCCTGGATCCGTACATCAGCAAGCAGTACGAGATCGGCACCAAGTACAGCCTGAACGAGCGCGCGCTGATCAGCGTCGCGTTGTTCCGGATCGAAAAGGCCAATTCCTACGTGATCGACACGACGCCGCTGCCGACGCTGTCGCAGGACGGCAAGCAGACGCACCAGGGGATCGAGGTCGGCTTCACCGGCAGGGTGACGGACAACCTGTCGCTGATCGCCGGCGGCACGGTGATGGACCTGAGCGTGAACAAGGCCGACAACCCGACCCTCGAAGGCAAGAAGCCGACGGGCGCCGCCAGCCGGATGGCGAAGGTCTACGCCGAATACCGGTTCCCGGGCGTACCGGGGCTGTCGCTGTCGGGCGGGGCCTACTACACCGGCAAGAAATACAACAACGCGCTGAACACCGACGTCGTGCCCGCCTACACGCTGTTCGACGCGGGCCTGCGGTACACGGCCCGCATCGGCGGCTATCCGACCACGTTCAACTTCATGGTCCAGAACATCACCGACAAGGTGTACTGGTCGAACAACCTGGCGCTGGGCGACCCCAGGACGTTCTCGTTCACGGTCAGGACCGCGTTCTGAGTTCCGGGGCGGAGGGGCGCTCGGCCGTCCCCTCCGGGTCAGCCGCCGGCGGTGTCCTGCGCTTCGGCGAGCACCTTGCGCGCGACGCGGAAGCTGTCGAGCGCGGCCGGCGCGCCGCAGTAGACGGCCGCGTGCAGCAGGATCTCCTTGATCTCGTCGCGCGTGACGCCGTTGCGCAGCGCGCCGCGCAGGTGGACTTCGAGTTCGTGCGGGCGGTTCAGCGCCGTCAGCATCGCCAGGTTCAGCATGCTGCGCGTGCGGAAGTCCAGGCCCGGGCGGGCCCACGATGCGCCCCACGCATGTTCGGTGAGGTAGTCCTGCAGGTCGCGCGTCAGGTCGTCGGCACTGGCCAGCGCGTGGTCGACATAGTCCTTGCCCAGCGCGCGCGAGCGCGCCTCGTAGCCGCGCTGCCAGGCGTCGGATTTATCCGAGTGATCCATCGATCGTCTCCGGGGGAGTGGGGCGCGCGGGGCGGCCGGATGCCCACGCGCGCGAGGGATCAGCGCAGCGCCTTGTAGCGCAGTCGTTTGGGCTTGGCGCCTTCCTCGCCGAGACGGCGGCGCTTGTCGGCTTCGTATTCCTGGTAGTTGCCGTTGTAGAACACCCATTGCGAATCGCCTTCGCAGGCCAGGATGTGCGTGGCGATGCGGTCGAGGAACCAGCGATCGTGCGAGATCACCAGCACGCAGCCGGCGAACTCGAGCAGCGCGTCCTCGAGCGCGCGCAGCGTCTCGACGTCCAGGTCGTTCGACGGTTCGTCCAGCAGCAGCACGTTGCCGCCGGCGATCAGCGTCTTGGCCAGGTGCAGCCGGCCGCGCTCGCCGCCCGACAGGTTGCCGACGAGCTTCTGCTGGTCCGGCCCCTTGAAGTTGAAGCGGCCGATGTACGCGCGCGACTGCATCTCGAAGTTGCCGACCGTCATGATGTCGAGCCCGTTCGACAGCTCTTCCCAGACGGTCTTGTCGCCGTTGAGCGCGTCGCGCGACTGGTCGACGTAAGCGAGCTTGACGGTCGGGCCGACCTTGACCTCGCCCTTGTCGGGCTTGTCCTGCCCGGCGATCATCCGGAACAGCGTCGACTTGCCGGCGCCGTTCGGGCCGATGATGCCGACGATCGCGCCCGGCGGGATCGTGAAGCTCAGGTTGTCGATCAGCAACCGGTCGCCGAAGCCCTTGCTGACGCCGTCGAACTCGATGACCGAGTTGCCGAGCCGCTCGGCGACCGGAATGAAGATCTCGGCGGTCTCGTTGCGGCGCTGGTAGTCGAGCGACGACAGCTCCTCGAAGCGCTGCAGGCGCGCCTTGCTCTTCGCCTGTCGACCCTTCGGGTTCTGGCGAACCCATTCGAGCTCTTTCTTGATCGTTTTCTGGCGCGCCGATTCGGCGGCTTCTTCCTGTTTGAGCCGGTTGCTCTTCTGGTCGAGCCACGAGCTGTAGTTGCCGCGCCAGGGGATGCCCTGGCCGCGGTCCAGCTCGAGGATCCACTCGGCCGCGTTGTCGAGGAAGTAGCGGTCGTGCGTGACGGCGACGACGGTGCCCGGGAACTTCGACAGGAAGGTCTCGAGCCAGTCGACGCTTTCGGCGTCCAGGTGGTTGGTCGGTTCGTCGAGCAGCAGCATGTCGGGTTTGGCCAGCAGCAGCTGGCACAGCGCGACGCGGCGCTTCTCGCCGCCCGACAGCTTGCCGATCACCGCATCCCACGGCGGCAGCCGCAGCGCGTCGGCCGCGACCTCGAGCTGGCGCTCGACGTCGGTGCCGGTGGTCGCCAGGATCGCTTCGTACTTGGCCTGCTCGGCCGCCAGCGCGTCGAAGTCGGCATCGGGTTCGGCGTAGGCGGCGTAGATCTCGTCGAGCTTCTGCTGCGCATGGATGACGTCGCCGACGCCCGCCTCGACTTCCTCGCGGACGGTCTTGTCGGGATCGAGCTGCGGTTCCTGCGCCAGATAGCCGATCTTGATGTCGGGCATCGGCGTCGCTTCGCCTTCGATGTCCTTGTCGACGCCGGCCATGATCTTGAGCAGCGTGGACTTGCCGGCGCCGTTCAGTCCCAGCACGCCGATCTTGGCGCCCGGGAAGAAGGACAAAGAGACGTCCTTGAGGATCTGACGCTTCGGGGGAACGGTCTTGCTCACCCGGTTCATCGTGAATACGTATTGAGCCACTGCGGGTTCCGGCGGATAGAAAGTTGGAGGGATCGGACCCGCATTATCGCCTGTCCGGGCCGGACGGTGCCGCGCTGCGGCACAGAACGACGGGCTCTTGCGATGAGCCGGAGCGTCTTGCCGCGCAGGGGCAGGATGCGACGCGATTCAGACATCGCGTGTTCGTCGGCGGGTATTGCGTGATCGTCGGATCGCCCTCAAGTATCGGACGGAACGCCTCGCGCGGGTGTCGGCCGATGCCGCTACCCGGCGTCGGCGCCGGTCGGCCGTGTCCGACCGTTGATCGTTTCGAGCGCTCGGCGATGAACGGTCGGAAATCGATGATCGGTGGTCGACGGGGCTGCCGCGAGGCGATGCGGCTGGCATGAAGCGTGCTCATCCGATGACGTCATATCTCTACCATTCAACTCGGTGCGTACGATGGTTAGGCGGATGTCGGGCTCGACGACGATCGGAGTGACGAAGCAACGCGTGTCACGCGCGATGCATGGTGCGGCATGCCGTGCGATGCGCGCCGACATGTGTTGCGCCGAAGCCCGATTCGTGGTTGACCTCTCCGCGCAATGCAGTCATCGTCTGTACAGAAGCGCTGCGGTTTTCGGCTCGAGGGCAGAGCGTCGCGGCGGAATCAAAGGCAGTGGGAACGACGGACGGCGTCGATCGGCACCGCAACTGATTCTCCGAGTTTTCCTGGGCCAGGTTTACGGAGGACTGTCATGAATCTCTTCGATACGTATCGGGAACAGTACGTCAAGGCGCGCGACGAGGAAATGTCGCTGCTCGACTACCTCGAGTTGTGCAAGAACGATTCTCTCGCTTATGCCAGCGCCGCAGAGCGCATGCTCGCCGCCATCGGCGAGCCCGAGGTCATCGATACCCGCAATGATCCTCGCTTGTCCCGGCTGTTCTCCAATCGGGTCATACGGCGTTATCCGGCATTCGCCGAGTTCTACGGCATGGAAGAAGCGATCGCGCAGATCGTCGCTTACTTCAAGCACGCCGCGCAGGGACTGGAAGAACGCAAGCAGGTGCTGTATCTGCTGGGCCCGGTCGGCGGCGGCAAGTCGTCGATCGCCGAGCGCCTGAAGTCGCTGATGGAAGTCTTTCCGATCTACGCGCTCAAGGGATCGCCGGTCAACGAGTCGCCGCTCGGTCTGTTCCATCCCGAGCGCGACGCGCAGACGCTGGAGAAGGAGTTCGGCATCCCGCATCGCTACCTGACCGGCATCATGAGTCCATGGGCGGTCAAGCGGCTCAGGGAATTCGACGGCGACGTCACGAAGTTCAAGGTCGTGCGGATCCAGCCGTCGGTGCTCAAGCAGATCGGCATCGCCAAGACCGAACCGGGGGACGAGAACAACCAGGACATCAGCTCGCTGGTCGGCAAGGTCGACATCCGCAAGCTCGAGACGCTGTCGCAGGACGATCCGGACGCGTACAGCTATTCGGGCGGCCTGTGCCTGACCAATCAGGGCCTGCTCGAATTCGTCGAGATGTTCAAGGCGCCGATCAAGATGCTGCACCCGCTGCTGACGGCCACGCAGGAAGGCAACTTCAAGGGTACCGAGGGTTTTTCGGCGATTCCGTATCAGGGCGTCATCCTCGCGCACTCGAACGAGAGCGAATGGCAAGCCTTCCGGAACAATCGCAACAACGAGGCGTTCCTGGATCGCGTCTACATCGTCAAGGTGCCGTACTGCCTGCAGGTGTCCGAAGAAGTGAAGATCTACCGCAAGCTGCTGCGCAACAGCTCGCTGGCGGAGGCGCCTTGCGCGCCCGGCACGCTGGAGATGATGGCGCAGTTCTCGGTGCTGTCGCGGATCAAGGAGCCGGAGAATTCGAGCGTCTACGCGAAGATGCGGGTCTACGACGGCGAGAGCCTGAAGGACATCGAGCCGAACGCCAAGACCGTGCAGGAGTATCGGGATTTCGCCGGCATCGACGAAGGCATGAACGGCATGTCGACGCGCTTCGCGTACAAGGTGCTGTCGGCGGTGTTCAACTACGACCAGACCGAGATCGCGGCCAATCCGGTCCACCTGATGTACGTGCTCGAACAGCGGCTGCTGCGCGAGCAGTTGCCCGAGGAGGCGCAGCGCCGTTACCTGGACTTCATCAAGGGTTACCTGGCGCCGCGCTATGCGGAGTTCATCGGCAAGGAGATCCAGACCGCGTACCTGGAGTCGTATTCGGAGTACGGCCAGAACATCTTCGACCGGTACGTCACCTATGCGGACTACTGGATCCAGGACGAGGACTATCGCGATCCGGAGACCGGCGAGAGCTTCGATCGTTCGCAGTTGAACGCCGAGCTCGAAAAGATCGAGAAGCCGGCCGGCATCGCCAATCCGAAGGACTTCCGCAACGAGATCGTCAACTTCGTGCTGCGGGCGCGGGCCAACCACGGCGGCAAGAATCCGGCCTGGACCAGCTACGAGAAGCTGCGCGAGGTGATCGAGAAGAAGATGTTCTCGAACACCGAGGAGCTGCTGCCGGTGATCTCGTTCAACGCGAAGGCGTCGGCCGAAGATCGTCACAAGCACGAGAGCTTCGTTGCGCGGATGGTCGAGAAGGGTTATACCGAGAAACAGGTTCGACTGTTGTGCGAGTGGTACCTGCGGGTGCGCAAGTCGCAGTGACCGGCGGGCGCCCGTCCGCGGCGCCCCGGTCTTCGCGGTAACCGCGTCCGCCCCCGCACGAAGCGGGGCGACGGCCGCCGGGGACGATCCGGCGGCGGCCGTCGCCGGATGCAGCGGCGCAGGGCCGGCGCCGTCCGACCGATCCGGATCGAACGGCCCCCGAGCGGGCAGGTGGCGAACATGTCAGTCATCATCGATCGACGACTCAACGATCGCAACAAGAGCGCGGTCAATCGCGAACGCTTCATCCGTCGCTACAAGGCGCATATCCAGCGGGCCGTCAGCGATATGGTCGCCGACCGCTCGATCAAGGACATGGAGCACGGCGGGCAGGTCAAGATCCCGGTCAAGGACGTTTCCGAGCCGAGCTTCCGGCAGGGGGCCGGCGGCGATCGCGAAATGGTCCATCCGGGCAACCGCAAGTTCATGCCCGGCGACAAGATCAAGCGGCCCGAGGGCGGCGGCGAGGGCGACGGACAGGGCAGCGAGGGCGGCCAGGGCGAAGGCGAGGACGGTTTCACGTTCACGCTGTCGCGCGAGGAGTTCATGGAGATCTTCTTCGACGATCTCGAACTGCCGAACATGGAGCGCACGCAGGTCGGCGACATCCGCGAGTACAAATGGCAGCGGGCCGGCTATACGCCCCAGGGCTCGCCGGTGAACCTGTCGGTCGCGCGTTCGCTGCGCAATGCGCTGGGCCGCCGGATCGCGCTGACCTCGGCTTCACGCAAACGGCTCGCGCAGTTGCAGGCGCTAATCGATCGCCGGGCCGAGAACGACGCCGAAAATGACGCCGAGAGTGACGCCGGGATGGACGCGCCGGCGGGCCTGGCTGCCGACGCCGATCCGCGGGCCGATCGGAACCTCGATCCGAATATCGATCCGAATATCGATCCGGCCGAGGACCGCGAAGCGATCGGCGCCGAGATCACCGAACTGCGTCGGCGCATCGCGCGCGTGCCGTTCCTCGACGAGATCGATCTGCGCTACCGGCATCGCGTCCAGGTCGCGCAGCCGATGAGCCAGGCCGTGATGTTCTGCCTGATGGACGTTTCGGCGTCGATGGACGAGAACAAGAAGGATCTGGCCAAGCGCTTCTTCACGCTGCTGTACCTGTTCCTGTCGCGCAAGTACGAGCGGGTCGAGGTCGTGTTCATCCGCCATACCGACGACGCCGAAGAGGTCGACGAAGAGCGCTTCTTCCATGATCCGAAGACCGGCGGCACCGTCGTGCTGTCGGCGCTTCACCTGATGCACGAGATCATCGAGAAGCGCTATCCGTCGAACCTGTGGAACATCTACGGCGCGCAGGCGTCCGACGGCGATGCGTTCGGCGCCGATCCCGAGAAGAGCCGAGGCTTCCTGGAGGAACAATTGCTGCCGCTGCTGCGGTATTTCGCTTACATCGAGGCGATCGACGAGCGCTCGCGGCTGTCGACGCTGTCGGCCGCCTACCGACGGATCGAGGCCGGACACTTCGCGATGCGCGAGGTGTCCGATCGCCGTGACATCTATCCCGTGTTTCGCGGTCTGTTCAGCAAGGCGGCCGCCGTCGGCGCGCCGTGAACGATCGCCGGAGAAACGCCATGACCGAAATCCCGACCACCGTCATCGCCCTGTCGGACGCGCCGCTACCGGCCGCCGCCGGCGGCCCCGGCGCGCGGGCGTCCAAGCCGATCTCGAAGGGGCCCGAATGGACGTTCGATCTGATCGCCGAGTACGACGCGGCGATCCGCGAGATCGCCGTCGGCGAGTTCGGCCTGGACTGCTATCCGAACCAGATCGAGGTCATCAATAGCGAGCAGATGCTCGACGCCTATGCGTCGGTGGGTTTGCCGATCGGTTACCCGCACTGGAGTTTCGGCAAGGAGTTCATCCGCAACGAGCACGCGTACCGCAAGGGCGCGCGCGGGCTGGCCTACGAGATCGTCATCAACTCCGATCCGTGCATCGCCTACCTGATGGAAGAGAACTCGATGCCGTTGCAGGCGCTGGTGATCGCGCATGCGTGCTACGGGCACAACTCGTTCTTCAAGGGCAACTACCTGTTCAAGCAGTGGACGAACGCGGACGCGATCATCGACTACATGGTGTTCGCCCGCAAATACGTGCTCGAGTGCGAGGAACGCTACGGCCTGTCGGCGGTCGAGGAGACGCTCGATGCCTGCCATGCGCTGATGGATTTCGGCGTCAGCCGCTACCGGCACCCGCGTCCGCTGTCGGCCGCCGAGGAGGTCGCGCGGATGCGCGATCGCGAGGCGTACGCGTGGAAGCAGTACGACGAGATCTGGCGCACGGTGCCGACGCGGCCGCGCGGTGCCGGCGAGGCCGGCGCGCGCCGCCGGTTTCCGGAGGAGCCGCAGGAGAACCTGCTGTACTTCGTCGAGAAGTACGCGCCCAAGCTGGCGCCCTGGCAGCGCGAACTGGCGCGCATCGTGCGCAAGATCGCGCAGTATTTCTATCCGCAGGGCCAGACCAAGGTCATGAACGAGGGCTGGGCGACGTTCTGGCACTACACGATCCTGAACCGCATGTACGACAAGGGGCTCGTCGACGACGGGTTCATGCTCGAAGTGCTGGCCTCGCACACCAACGTCGTCACGCAGCGCGGCTTCGACGAACGCGGCTACGGCGGCATGAATCCGTACGCGCTGGGTTTCTCGATGATGTGCGACCTGCGCCGGATCTGCGAGTCGCCGACCGACGAGGACCGCCACTGGTTCCCGGACATCGCCGGCGGCGACTGGCTGAAGGTGCTGGACTTCGCGATGCGCAACTACAAGGACGAGTCGTTCATCGGCCAGTACCTGTCGCCGCGCCTGATCCGCGAGTTCCGTTTCTTCGCGGTCGCCGATCACCAGCAGTCCGAGACGCTGCACATCGACAGCATCCACAACGAGGAAGGCTATCGGCGCGTGCGCAAGCTGCTGGCGCAGCAGTACAACCGCGACAACCTGCTGCCGGACATCCAGGTGATCGACTTCGACCGCGACGGCGATCGCAGCCTGACGCTGCGGCATCTGCTGCATCGCAACCGGCCGTTGACCGACGAGCGCCACGAGGTGCTGCGCCACCTGCAGCGGCTGTGGGGCTTCAAGGTGCGGCTCGAGGTCGTCGACGACGCCGGCCATGTGGTCAGGTACGACGAGGTCAGCGACTGAACGCCGCCGGGTTCAGCTCTTCCAGATCACGCGCGCGGGCTTGCCCGCGAGGTCCGGGCGCGCGCACTGCCAGATCCTGAACACCAGTTCCTGCGCGTGCCAGGCGTCGCGCGTCAGCAGGCGCAGGACGATCAGCGAGCCGATCCGCGTGACGCCGGACCATGCGTGCGGGTGGGCGGCGAGTATTGCCTGCAGGCGATCGGGCAGGTCCTGCGGCCATAGCGGCGCATGCATCGCGATCGTCGTCAGGTGCCGGTAGCCGGCCCATGACTCGCGAAGCGCGCGTACCTGTTCGGGCGTCGTGCTGAATTGCCGGTCCAGCAGTTGCAGGCGGCCGTCGACCCGGATCGCCAGTTCCGCACGCAGCGCGCGGAACGCGAACAGTTCGCCGCCGCGGTAGTGGATGCGCCCGGCGCTGATCGTGTCGCTGACGAACAGGCGGGCGTCCGGCGCCAGATCGAAGCGAGCCGAGCGGATCGCGCAGGTGTCGGCGTACGGGATCGTCTCGTCGGGCACGAACTCGAACAGCGCGCCCGGGCCGATCCGCACCTCGATCGACTCGCGGCTCTCGCCGCCCTGGCGGCAGTGATAGAACCGGGTCGCACCGGTCGTCGTCAGCAGCATCCGTGCGCCCGGCTGCACGTCGATCTGCAGCAGCGCGGCATCGCCTTCGACGTAACCGCCGTTCGAGTTGTGCAATTGCAGGTACGGCTGGTCGTCGCGGTCCTGGTATTGATAACCCTGCCATTGGAACGGAATCCTGCGCCGCACGACGTCCAGGTGCGTGCGCCCTTCGCGGCGCAGCGCGTTCACGCACAGCAGCGCATGCTTGCCGATCACCCAGCCGGGGTCGGGCTGCGCGAACACCATCGCCGCGTTCACCTCGGTTCGACGGCCAGCAGCGCCTGCGACTCGACCCAGTCGAACACGTCCTGCAGGCCGCGGCCGTCCTTGATGCACGTGAACAGGAACGGGCGATCGCCGCGCATCCGACGAGCGTCGCGGTCCATCACGTCGAGGCTGGCGCCGACCAGGTCGGCCAGGTCGATCTTGTTGATGACCATCAGGTCCGACTTCGTGATGCCGGGGCCGCCCTTGCGCGGGATCTTCTCGCCGCCGGAGACGTCGATCACGTAGATGTGGGCATCGACGAGGTCGGGGCTGAAGGTCGCCGCCAGGTTGTCGCCGCCGCTTTCGATGAAGATGATGTCCAGGTCCGGATGCCTGCGCGAGACCTCGCCGACGGCGTGCAGGTTCATCGAGCAGTCTTCGCGGATCGCCGTGTGCGGGCAGCCGCCGGTTTCGACGCCCAGGATCCGGTCCGGCGGCAGCGATTCGTTGCGGGTCAGGAACTCGGCGTCTTCCTTCGTGAAGA
This sequence comes from Burkholderiaceae bacterium, assembly GCA_047601745.1. Taxonomy (GTDB): domain Bacteria; phylum Pseudomonadota; class Gammaproteobacteria; order Burkholderiales; family Burkholderiaceae_E; genus JAKPAM01. Next base: position 2,173,484 of record JASGIS010000001.1, read on the forward strand.
TGTCGTTGGTGATCGCGGCGACCGAATAACGCCGGGAGAACTCGCGGCACAGCTTGTCGGTCAGTGCGGTCTTGCCGGATCCGACCGGGCCGCCGATGCCGAGGCGAACGGGTTTTCTCATCGTGGGACTCCTCGAGTTCAGGAAATGCAGAGGCGGGTGTACAGGCGCTCGTGCGCCATCGACGCGACGTCCAGGCCGGCCGTCGCGGTCGCCAGCTCGTCGAGCGGGGTTCGCAGCGCGACGTCGGCGCAGGTCAGCACCTGCGGCCGCGCCTGCGCGAGCAGGCGTTGGACGGCGATCTGCCCGAGCGGGATGATTCGCGCCGCCACGCCGATCAGGCTGCTCAGGCTGCCGTGCAGGAAGCTGATCACGGCGGTCCGCCGGCCGACGCCGGCGTCGGCCGTCGCGACGCCGAACGCCGTCGCGTAGTGGCCCGCGCATCGGCCGTCGTCGATCTGCCGCTTGAACTCGGCGGCGCGCGGGCCCGGCAGCGCATCGAGGATCGCCGTCAGGAACGCACCGCCGGTCGACAGGCTCGCCTCGCGGGTCTCGCGCGTCAGCTTCAGCGCATGCAGCGTCTCGTCGATCCGCGCGAGCTCTCGCGCATCGCCGGCCAGCGCCGCTTCGTGCGCGAGCGCGACGCCCGCTGCGTCGGCCGGCGCGAGGCCATGGCGGAGCCAGCGCGCCGCCTCGCGGCCGAGTCCGTCCGCGTCGGCGATGCCGCCCAGGCTGATCAGCGTCTCGAAGCCGTATGAGTGGCTGAACGCACCAGTCGGGAACGACGCGGTCGCGGCCTGCAGCACGAACATCAGGCCGTTGTCGTCAGTGATGGTGGTGGTCATTTCCGTGCTCGTGCTCGTGTCGGTCCTCGTGCTCGTGCTCGTGCTTGTGCCCATGCCCGTGTCCGTGCCCGTCGGCGTGCGCGGCGCCGTGCGCACCGAACCGTTCGCCGGTGAAGGCGCGCGTCGCGCGGCGGCAGGCGATGCCGGCCTGGCGGACCACGGCTTCGGCGATCGCGTCGTACGGCGTCAGCATCGAGTCCGCCAGGAAGCGCAGCTCGCGGTGCAGGTTGCCCAACTGGTAGGCGGCGATGCCCCACTGGCGCGGCGATCCGGGCATCACCTCGAGCAGGTCCTCGGGCGCGGCGGCCACGACGACGGCCGTGCCGCCGTCGATCAGCAGCACGTCGCCCTCGAACAGCTCGTCGCCGCGCGGCAGCGAGACCGCCAGCGAACGGCCGTCGCGGGATCGCGCGCGCCAGTGCGGGCTCTGGCGCTTGTCGGCGGACAGCTCGACGGGGTCCACCGCCGTGATCCGCGATTGCAGGTCGGCGAACTTGCCGACGATCCTGTCGATGATCATCGAATCTCCTCGGTCACCGGTTCGCGCTCAGCGCAGGTAATAGAGCTGCGTCAGCGGAAGGGTCCGCGCGGGCTGCACGGTGATCCGCTGGCCGTCCATGTAGACGTTGTACGTCTCGGGGTCGATGTCGATCCGCGGCAGCGCGTTGTTGTGCACCATGTCGCGCTTGGAGATCGTCCGGCAGCGACGCACGGGCAGCAAGGGCTGGCATTCGATCCGGTTGGCCAGGCCGCCGTCGATCGCCGCCTGCGTGACGAACGAGAACGCCGTGCGGCGCGGATTGCGGCCGTGGTGACCGTACTGCGGGCGGTACTTCAGCGGCTCGCAGGTCATCAGCGAGGCCGCCGGCGAGCCCATCGCGGCCCAGGAGATGAAGCCGCCCTTCAGGATCAGCTCCGGTTTGGCGATGAACATGTCGGGCCGCCAGACGACGATGTCGGCGATCTTGCCCGCCGCGATCGAGCCGACGTAGCCGTCGACGCCGAACGTGATCGCCGGATTGATCGTGACCTTGGCCAGGTAGCGCTTGATGCGGAAGTTGTCGCTGTCCGCGCCGTCCTCCGACAGGCGTCCGAAGCGGACCTTGTTCGCGGCGGCGAGCTGGAACGAGCGCTGCGCGCTCTCGGCCGCGCGGCCGACGCCCTGGCTGTCCGAGCCGATCATGCTGATCGCGCCGACGTCGTGCAGCACGTCCTCGGCGCGCATCGTCTCGGCGCGCGCGCGCCCCTGGATGAACGCCATGTCGGTGGGCACCGACTTGTTCAGGTTATGACAGGTGATCAGCATGTCGATCTCCTCGTCATAAGTGTTGATCGAGAACGGATTGGTCGGATTGGTCGAACTGGGCAGGATGTTGGCCTCGCCGACGCAGCGCATGATGTCGGGCGCGTTGCCGCCGCCGGCGCCTTCGCAGTGATACATGTGCATCACGCGTCCGGCGATCGCTTCCATCGTGTCTTCGTAGTAGCCGGTCTCGTTCAGCGTGTCGGCGTGGATCTGGACCTGGAAGTCGAACTGGTCGGCGATCGCCATCGCGTTGCGGATCGCCGACGGCGACGACGACCAGTCCTCGTGCAGTTTCAAACCGGTGGCTCCGCCGAGCACTTGCTCGATCAGCGAGTTCGGATCCGACGAGTTGCCTTTGCCGAAGTTGCCGAAATTCAGCGGAATGTCGGCCATCGCCTCGAGCATCCGCTGCAGGTTCCACGCGCCCGGACACTCGATGCCGACGGTCTTCGGTCCCGATCCGCCGCCGATCACCGTGGTCACGCCGGCGCTCTGGTATTCGTACAGTTGCTGGACCGAGTCGAAGTGCGGATGGATGTCGATCAGGCCCGGCGTAACGATGCGTCCCTCCAGCGAGAGGATGTCGGTGTTCGGTCCGACGATCAGTCCGGGCGTGATGTTCATCGTGTCCGGATTGCCGGCCTTGCCGACGCCGACGATCCTGCCGTCGAGCACGCCGATGTCGCCTTTGACCACGCCCAGCACCGGATCGATGATGATCGCGTTGGTCAGCACCATGTCCAGCGCGCCGTCGCTGCGCTTGAAGCGCGAGCACTGGCCCATGCCGTCCCGGATCGTCTTGCCGCCGCCGAAGACCAGTTCGTCGCCGTAGGTGGTGAAGTCGCGCTCGATCTTCGCGACCAGGCCGGTATCGGCCAGGTAGACCTTGTCGCCCGTCGTCGGGCCGTACTGCGCCGCGTAGTCGGCGCGCGGAATCTTCATGCTCATGCGTGTCAATCCTCAGGGAAGGCGGGGAGGGCGGCGGGAACGGCGCTGCCGATCAGGGTTTCTTCGCGCGCCGGCCCGGGCCGGCCGGGCGATCGCCGTCGTCGTCTTCGAGGGCGGCCGGCGGCCGGGTCGCGTAGACGATGTCGGGCCGGGGCGCGTTGTCGACCGTGTCGTCGGCGAACGCGTAGTCGTGCTCGCGCAGCCGCTTCATCGCGAGCCTGCGCGTCGATTCGTTGCGCATCGAGCCGTTGGTGATGTCGTTCATCCCCATCGACACCTGCGCGCCGGCGAAACGGGTCAACCGGCACTTGCGGCTCTGCCCGGGTTCGAAGCGCACCGCCGAGCCGCTCGGGATGTCGAGCCGGTAGCCGAATGCGGCTTCGCGGTCGAAGGCGAGCGCCTTGTTGACCTCGACCAGGTGGTAGTGCGCGCCGACCTGGATCGGGCGGTCACCGATGTTCGTGATCACCAGTTCGATCGTTTCGCGTCCGGCGTTGATCTCGACGGGCTCGGGCGCGAAATCGATGCGGCCGACGGTCGACGGCTCGCCGACGTGGAACGCCTCGGTCGCGACGATCGAGGTCGGCACCGCCGGCGACTGCCAGGTTTCGGGCCGCGCGCCCTTGCCGGACTCGCGCACCGGGTGCATGACCGTCACCAGCTTCGTGCCGTCGCGGAACACGGCTTCGACCTGCACCATGTTCAGGATCTCGGGCACGCCTTCCATCACGTGCTCCTTGTGCAGGATCGTGCTGCCGTAGGCCATCAGGTCGACCAGCATCTCGACCGAGCCCTCGCAGGCCCGTTCCATGATCTCGTCGCAGATCAGCGCGACCGCCTCCGGATAGTTGAGCCGGATGCCGCGCGCCAGCCGGCGGCGCGACATCTCGGCGATCGTCCAGATCTGGATGCGTTCTTCTTCTCGGATCGTCAGGCGCATGGGATCTCGTCCTTGCTCGGGGGCGTCATGAGGAAAGCGATCGCCGCGGCATCGGTGCCGGTCAGATCGCCAGGTAACGGGAGGCCAGTCCGGGGTCGGCCAACTGCTCGGGATCGAGCTCGGCGATGACTTCGCCGTGATCGATGACCAGACAGCGATCGGCCATCAGGCGGATCAGGTCCAGGTTCTGTTCGACGACGATGACCGCCATCCGGTCCTGGCGGCTCAGCCGCCTGACCAGTACCCCCATGTCGTGGACGATGTTCGGCTGGATGCCTTCGGAGGGCTCGTCGAGCAGCAGCAGCCGCGGTTTGCCCAGCAGCGCGCGGCCCAGCGCGAGCTGCTGCTGCTGGCCGCCGCTCATCGAGCCGGCCATCTGCGCGCGCCGCTCCTGCAGGATCGGGAAGAAGCCGTGGATCCGCGCGTAGTGCGCGTCGGTGATCGGTCCGTCGCCGATCCGCCGGCCCATGTACAGGTTCTCGGCCACCGACAATTTCGCGTAGATGCCGCGTCCCTGCGGCACGTAGCCGATGCCGAGCCGGGCGCGCGCGTGCGGACGCAGGCCGCCGATCGGCTGGTCGTCGAAACGGATCTCGCCGCGCTGGACGCCGACCGCGCCGATCAGCGTCTTCATCAGCGTCGTCTTGCCGACGCCGTTGCGGCCGATGATCGCCAGCACCTCGCCCTCGCGGACCTCGAGCGCCACGTCGCGCAGGATCCGCACCTTGCCGTAGCCGGCGTCCAGGTGGCGGACGCCCAGCAGCGGAGAAATCGCTTTCATCGTCGCTCTCCGGCCGTTGCCGGCCTGCCCAGGTAGATCTCGCGCACGGCTTCGTCGCGTTCGATCTCGTCCATCGACCCTTGCGCGAACAGCCGGCCCTGGTGCAGCACGCTGACGCGAGCGTCCAACTGCCTGATGAACGCCATGTCGTGCTCGATGACGACGATCGTCACGCCGTCGGCATTGAGCCGCCGGATGATCGCGGCCGTGTCGTCCCGCTCCTCGCGCGACATGCCGGCGGCCGGCTCGTCGAGCAGCAGCAGCCGCGGCCGCGCGGCCAGCGACATGCACAGCGACAGCCATTGCTGCTGCCCGTGCGACAGGTCGCGCGCGGGCCGCTCGGCGGTGCCGGCCAGGTGCACGGTCGCCAGCAGCCGATCGGTCTCCTCGGCGATCCGCGGCGCGGGCAGATGGCGGCGCAGCGGAACGAACAGGTTCTGGGCGACCGTCAGGTCCTGGTAGATCGGCACGTTCTGGAACTTGATGCTGATGCCCAGCCGGGCGCGCTCGAACGGGCGCAGCCGCGAGATCTCGCGTCCCCGGAACAGCACCTGCCCGGACGTGGGCCGGTCGGTGCCGACCAGCAGCTTGAAGAACGTGCTCTTGCCGGCGCCGTTGGGGCCGACGACGCAGTGCAGTTCGCCGGCGGCGATCGCCAGCGTCAGGCCGTCGATCGCCCGGATGCCGCCGAACGCGCGCACCAGGTCGCGGACCTCGATCATCGGTGTCGCGTCCGGCCCGGCCGCGGACCCCACGGCCCCGCCTCGCATCGCAGCCTTCGAACCGTGCTCGAAGCCCCCGGAGGCCGATACAGCGTGTCTCATGCCCGTTCCGCCTTGCCCAGGGCGGCCGGAGCCGGATCCGGACCTCGCGCGCGGCGACGGGCGCCGAGCCGGGCCAGCGTCTGCGTCAGCAGTCCTTCGGGGGCGATCATCATCGCGACGACCAGGATCGCACCCATGACGACCGGCGCGTAGTCGCCCTGCGCGGCCAGTTGCAGCGACAGCCATTGCAGGATCAGCGCGCCGACCAGCGCGGCGGTCAGATCCTTGCGTCCGGCGACGCCGACCCAGATGACCGGCAGGATGTTGGTCGCGATGCCGAACGCGCTCGGATGGATGTAGGTGCCCCAGGCCGTGTACAGCACGCCGGCCAGGCCGGCGATGCCCGCCGACAGGCAGAACACCGCCAGTTGCACGGGTCGGACGTCGTAGCCGAAGGTTTCCGTGCGCTGCGGATCCTCGCGGACCGCCAGCAGCAGATAGCCGGCGCTCGAATTGACCAGCCAACGCAGGCCCAGATAGACGACGACCAGCACGGCCAGCGTCAGATAGAAGAAGCCGTAACCGCGGCCGTCGAACTCGATCGCCCACGATCCGGCGCCGATGATCAGGTTCGGCAGCGAGCCGTCGCCGGCGGCCAGCGAGCGCAGGCCGTTCGAGCCGCCGAGCGCCGCATCGCCGATCCGGTAAGCGGTGTCGGCGGTCTGCAGCAGGAAGGTCTCCAGCAGGCGCGAGATCACCAGCGTCAGGATGGCGACGTAGACCCCTTCGAGCCGCGCGTAGAACATCGCGGCGCCGAGCAGCGCGGCGAAGGCCATCGGCACGGCGATCCCGACCAGCACGGCGACGCCGGTGTTGCCGTGCGCGCCGATCAGGTTGATCGCGGCGATGCCGAACGCGTAGCCGCCGATCCCCATGAAGCAGGCCTGGCCGAGGCTCAGGATGCCGGCATAACCCCAGATCAGGCACAGGCTCAGCGCCAGCAGGCTGAAGATCATGAAGTTGCTCAGGTTGATGACCTGGAAGCGGCCGAGCACCAGCGGCGACAGCGCGAACAGGACGACGCAGGCGACGAAACCGGACCAGAACAGCGGGCCGCGGCCCAGGGTCTGCGGGCCGTTCAGGCCGCCGATCAGCCGGCCGATGCGCGTGGAATCAGGGCGGGCGGTCATGAGCGTCGATGACGCAGCGCCTGCAGGCGGCGTCGTTCCAGGTAGTCGGAGATCCCTCTGGGCAGCGCGATCAGCACGATGACCGCGGCGGTGAACATCGCGATGTAGCCGGTGTAGACCGAGAACAGCGCATTGGCGACCGTCTGCACGCCGGCCAGCGCCAGCACGCTGGAGACGAGGCCCGAGATCGGGTTGGCGGCGCCGCCGACGACGATCGTGATGAACGCCAGCGGTGTGTAGTTGCTGCCGAAGAACGGCGAAATCGTCGCGGTCAGCGCGAACATGCCGCCGGCGATGCCGGCCAGCAGCGCGCCGCCGCCGAAGGTGGCCGCGTAGATCGTCTGCGTCGAGACGCCGAGGGCCTCGGTCATGCCGGGGTTCTCCATCGTGGCGCGCGCCAGCACGCCGAACGACGTGAAACGCAGCACGTACCAGACCGCGGCGACCAGCGCGACGGCGACCGCGAACATCACGATCCGGTAGATGCCGAAGGTCTGCTCGCCGATCGGCAGGTTGCCGAACGGCGTCGGCAGGTTCATCGCGCTGGGACCGAACACCAGCAGGAAGCCCTGGCTGATGACGATGCTGAGCCCCCAGGTGACGACCAGCGAGGACAGCAACTGGTTGTAGAAGCGGCGGATGACGAAGCGCTCGAGCAGCACGCCGACCCCCATCGCGCCGAGGCCGCCGAAGGCGATCGCGACCGCCGACGGCGCGCCGGCGTGATAAGTGAACGACGTCAGGTAGGCGCCGATCATCATCAGTTCGCCGTGCGCCATGTTGATCACGCCCATCATCCCGTAGATGACGATCAGTCCGACCGCGGCGAGGATCAGGAAGCCGATGTTGTCGAAGTACTGATAGAGGAAGGCGATCATCGTCGGCGCGCCGTCACTTAGCGCCGAGCATCGACCGCCAGGCCGGGTTGTCGCTCGGCAGGTACTGGCGATTCGGCGCCGACTTGCGCATGTCCACGCCGAGATCCTTCAGGAACACCGGCTCGGTCAGCGGCAGCTCGGTCAGCAGTTTCAGCGAATGGTCCTTCTGGACGCCGAACAGGTAGGCGGGCATCGCCGCGTGGTGCTGGTCGCCGCGCAGGATCCACTTGCCGCCCGGCGCTTCGGGCACTTCGATGCCGGACTCCAGCGCCTTGATGACGGCCTCGGTCTCGGTGGTGCCGGCCTTCTTCCAGGCCTCGGCCATCGCCTTGACGGCGACGTAACCGAACGCGGCGTGCTCGTTGACGTAGTCGACCTTCGGGAACATCTTGCGGATCTTCTCGACGAACGCCCGGCTGTTCGGTCCCGGCACGTCCTCGATATAGGCGGGCGGAACGACCATGCCTTCGAGCGACGGCGGCGCGAAGCGCTTGTGCTCGTACCCGTCGGCGATCGTCACGTTCGACCACATCGGCGTCTTCAGTCCGGCCGCCTGCGCTTGCGGGTAGAACTGCACCTGCTCGCCGCCGACCAGGCAGTGGACCTGGAAGTCGGGCTTGATCTTCTGGATCTTCTGGATCGTCGACGACCATTGCGAGACGCCGAACGGGAAATACTCGTCCATCTCGAGCTGGCCGCCGTACAGGCCGGCGGCCACCCGCGTCCATTGCCCGATCGCGCGGCAGAAGTTGTAGTCGGCGCCGATGAAGATCATCCTCGGCCCGTAGGTCTTGATCATGTATTGCAGCGCCGGCAGCACCTGCTGCTCGGGCGTCGAGCCCGAGAAGAACGAATAGTGGTCGGCGATGCCGCCCTCGCCCTGGTTGTTGTGCCAGTAGATGACCTTGTTGCGCACGACCTCGCGCCGCGCGGCCTCGCGCTCGGCGCCGGTATAGCCGGCCATCACGACGTCGGCCTTGTCGTCGAACACGCATTTCTGCGCCAGTTCCTGATAGCGCTTGACCTCGGACTGGCCGTCATAAGTCCTCAGCTTGATCTTGCGGCCGAGGACGCCGCCGGCGTCGTTGATTTCCTTGACGGCGAGCTGGTATCCATAAGTCTTCGGCGTCGCCATGATCGAGAAATCGCCCGACAGATCATCGACCGTGCAGACCACGATATCGGCGGCTTGCGCCGCGCCGATGCCCGACGATGCGAGCACGCATGCGATGGCCAGGCGCCGGGCGCGGATCGCGGCGCGTCGTGGCCGCGGGTCTTGGGAATCGATCATCGGAAGCCTCGTCGATGGATGCGTCGGGTTAGGAGGGAGCGACCGGATCGAGTCTAGGGAATGCGCCGCACCGCTCGTATCGTGCAGATGAACGATGAGGGCGGGGCTTGGGGACGAGCCGGCGATCCGTCGCGGTGCGCTGATCGACGCGGCCTGCGACGGCCGGTGGCGTGACGATCCATGGCGGTGCGCGATGACGCGCGACGGCGCACCCGGACGGCGGCGTCCGTGCCGGAGCGAGCGGATGTTTCGAGCGGGACGGACTTTGCCGGCGGAGGACGAGGGACGGAGGACGGGGGACGGGGGACGGGGGACGGGGACGGCGAGCGCGGGTTCAGGCGCCGTGGCGCAGGCGATGCTGGCGGTTTCCGAGGTCTTCGCGACGCAGCGGGCTGGTTTGCCGGTTGAGCGCGCCGATCATCGTCGCCTTGTCGCCGACGTCCAGCTTCTCGTAGATGACGCGCAGGTGATGGCGGATCGTCGCCGGCGCGCAATCGAAGCGTCGTGCGATCTCCTTGTAGCTGAGTCCGGCGCCGAACGCCTCGGCGATCGCCGCTTCGCGCGGCGACAGGCTGTCGGCGCGGGTGCGCTGGCGCGCTTCGATCAGCAGGAACTCGTCGAACGCGTGGCGATGCAGGACGATGCGCGGCAGCTTCAGCGACGCCTCTCCGGCCCGCAGCCAGGCGATGACCGGTGCGGGCAGCGTCACCCCGTCATCGTCCGGCCACTCGAGCCGCAGCAGCGGCAGGAAATCGGGTTCGACATTCAGCAGTTCGTAGCCGCGGTCGACCAGCGCGACGGCCGCGTCGAGCGACGAACTCGCCTCGATCCTCAGCCGATCGATCTGGTGTTCGCGGTTGGCCGACCAGGACGAGCACAGGTGCGGCATCAGGTACTGGTTGAGCAGCAGTTCGTCCGACGTGAAGCGGGGGCTGGGCCGCGCGCGATACAGCGAAAGGAAGATGAACGCCGATTCGGACGGCAGGTACGCCGACGTGCAGAACGCCTGGTGGATGCCGTGCGCGCCCGTCAGCACGGCCAGGCCGGGCGCCGAGCGCAGCTTGTGATCGTCGAAGTACAGTGTCCGGCTCGGACGCTTGCAGACGGCCCTGGCGACGTTGTCGTCGCGTTTCGTGCGCTCCCAGACGTCGATGTAGCCGCTCGGCAATTCGAACAGATGCGAGGAATGCAGCCGGAAGCTGTCCTCGTGCGCCGACATGATGCCCCACCACGCGAAATCGAACGGCAGGATCCGCTGGACCCGCGCCAGGGCCTGATGCTGATAAGCGTGGGTGCCGCTTTGTCGGGCGAGCACATTGAGCTCCAGCAGGGTATCGCTGAATTCCTCGAGCTTGAACATGCTTTCTTGCGCGCTGCGCGGTCGTGCCGGACCGTCGTCGAGGTCCGCGGAGGGGGCGTGCACGGAAACGATGCGCGGATCGTTGCCGGCCGGCCATGGCCTCTCGCCGACGCAATAAGCATGCCATTCGGCTGCCGGGCCAGCGGCCCGGGCGCTCGGGTTCTTGTATGTTCAGGCCAGACCGGCGCGGTAGAGTCCGGACACCGCGGAGGTGATCGGGCCGGACCGTGCAGCCTCAGCCCTTGCCGGATTTCTTCGGCCGCGCCGCCTTGCGTTCGAGTTCGTCGTACAGCGCGACGAACTCCTCGGTCAGCTTGTGGCCGGGCGCGAACGCGATCATCGGTTTGGACGCGTCGTGCGATTCGCGGATCTTGACCGATGCCGACAGCCGGGTGTCGAGCACCGGCAGGCCTTCGTCGATCAGCACCTGGACGATGCGCGACGGCTGGCTCGCGCGCGGCTGGAACTGGTTGACGACGATGCCTTCGACCCGCAGCCGTTCGTTGTGGTCGTCGCGGATCTCCTCGACCGCGTCGAGCAGGTTGTACAGCGCCTGGCGCGAGAAATCATCGCAGTCGAACGGAATCAGGCAGGCATCGGCGGCGATCAGCGCCGAGCGCGTATAGAAGTTCAGCGCGGGCGGCGTATCGATGACGATCTCTTCGTAGCGGGACAGGTCGTCGAGCGCCTTGCCCAGCGTCTTGAACTTCGATCGCGATTCGAGCTTGGTGTGCAGGTCGGCCAGCGCCGGACTGCCGGGCATCAGGTCGAGGTTGGGCCACGGCGTGTCGCGCACGAAGTCGTCGACGTTCAGCTTCGAGAAGCGCTGGACGAGGCTCTGCTCGAAGAACTCGGCGACCGAATGCCGAGGCTGGATCGGCTCGTCGCCGAGCACGTACTGGGTCGCGTTGCACTGCGCGTCCAGGTCGATCAGCAATGTGCGCTTGCCGCGCGCTGCGGCGATGGCGGCGAGGTTGACGGCGATCGTCGATTTGCCGACGCCGCCTTTCTGGTTGAAAACGACTCGCTTCATGTACTCGATCCCGGCTGGCGGTCAGACGTTGGGCTGGGGTGTCGGGCCGCCGCGAACGGTGTGCGGCGATGCGCCCGCAGGTGTCGTCAGCATTGTGCCTGATGGGCCGAGCGCGGTGGGCGCCGGTCGTTGCCGATCGGACGCTTACCGTCGTTCCGAAGCCGAAGCCGAAGCCGAAGCCGGAGTCGAAGCCGAAGCCGGAGTCGAAGCCGAAGCCGGCGCGAGCAGTTCGTCGGCGATCTGCCGCGCGGTGTTCGCCGAGTCCGTCAGTCCCAGATGTCCGTGGCCGAACGCCAGCCACAGGCCCGGCAGGCCGGGAGCCTGGCCGACGCGCGGCAGCGTGTCCGGAAAGCACGGCCGGTGCCCCATCCAGACGCGTTCGAGTGCACCGTCCAGGCCCTGCACCGACTCGCGCGCGAGGCTCGCGATCCGGGCGGCGCGCTGCATGTCGGGCGGCCGTCGCAGGCCGGCGATGTCGACCATGCCGCCGGCGCGCAGGCCTTCTTCCATCGGCGTCGCGAAGATCTTGTGGTCGGTCAGCACGATCGTGCGCGAGATCGGCGCCGGCACGCCGACGAACATCGTGTGGTAACCGCGCTGGCTTTCGAGCGCATACGACAGGCCGAGCGGGCGCAGCAGCGTCGCCGACCAGACCCCGGCCGCGAGCACGACGTGATCCGCGTCGTGCTGCGCGGCGGCTGCGGCGATCTGCCAGCCGCCGCCCGGGCGCGGGCGCAGCGCACGGACCTCGTCGCGCACGAGCCGCCCGCCGCGGCTTTCGAACGCTTCGGCCACTTTGCGCACGTAGCGCAGCGGATTGACGACCATCGCGTGGTCGGGCAGGAACATGCCGACCCGGTAGCGCGGCGCGATCGCCGGTTCGAGCGCTTCGATGCCGGCGCGGTCGAGCCGTTCGAACGCGATGCCGAAGCGCCGCCGCAGGTCCCACGAGGCCTGGTCGCCGGCCAATGCCTGAGCGTCCGGGTACAGGTGCAGGTGGCCGCGTTGCACGACCAGTTCGGCCGCGCCGATGTCGGCGGCCAGCGCCAGATGGTGTTCGACGGCCTGCCGGTGCAGCGCGTGCAGCGCGCGCGAGATCCGTTCGATCTCGGCCGGACGCGCCGCCGCCGCGAAGCGCGCCAGCCACGGCAGCGCGCGGAACAGGTAGCCGAGCGGCACGCGCAACGGGCTGTTCGGATCGAGCAGCATCGCCGGGGCCTTGGCGATCACCGACGGCGTCGCCAGCGGCATCACCGATCCTTCGCTGATCGCGCCGGAGTTGCCGTAGCTGGCGCCGCGCCCCGGTTCGTCGCGTTCGATCAGCGTGACTTCGGCGCCGCGGCGCTGCAGCTCGTACGCGACGCAGGTGCCGATGATGCCGGCGCCGACGACGGCGATGCGCGGCCTGGTCATGCCGACACCAGCAGTTCGCCCGAGCGTCCGGGCACCTCGCCCCAACGCAAGGGCTGCGCCGGCATCGGGCGGTCGCCCCACTGCGCGTGGATCTCGCCGAGGCTGCACAGCGTCCAGCCCTGCGCGCGCCAGCCGTCGAGCAGGCGTTCGTAGACCGGCAGCAGCTTCTGGCCTTCGAGTTCGGCGTGCAGCGTGAACACCTGCGGCAGCGGCGCTGCGTCGCCGGCGTGGACGCTGCCGTTACCGTCGTTGCCGTTGCCGTTGCCGTTGCCGTTGCCGTTGCCGTTGCTGCCGCGGCTTCTGCCGCTGCTGCCGCTGCTGTTGCTGCTACTGCCGCTACTGTCGCTACTGTCGCCGATCGCGCGCGCGGTCAGCGACAGCAGGCGTTCGTGCACGTTGCCCTCATCCAAACCGTCCAGCCCGATCAGCTCGTCGAGCGTCGGCAGCGTCGTCGGGTATTGCGGCGGACCGAACGGGCGGCCATCGATCTGCAGCCGATACGGATGCGGGCCGCGGCCGTCGGACGCGTAGCGGATGCCGCTGCGCTGCTGCAGCCGGACCGCATGCTCGTTGATCTGCCAGCCGGCCGCGCCGGTGGTCAGCGGCGGGTAACCGAAGACCTGCACGAAGCGATCGAACGCCGCCTGCCATTCGCGTTCCGTCCACGCCGCGTCGGCGGCGCGCACGCCGTCGTGCCACTTGACGTGGTCCCAGGCGTGGATCCCGCACTCGAAGCCCGCCTCGGCGGTCGCGCGCATCACGTCGGCCGCGCGGCGCCCGATGTCCGGTCCCGGCAGCAGCACGCCGTACAGCAGCGTCTTGACGCCGTAGTGTTCGACGACCGAGGTGCGCGACACCTTGGACAGGAAGCCGGGCCGCAGCGCGCGCTTGAGCGCCCAGCCGGTATGGTCGGGCCCGAGGCTGAACAGGAACGTGCCGCCGGCGTCGCGGCGGCGCATCGCGTCGATGAGCCTGGGTACGCCTTCGAGCGTGCCGCGCAGCGTGTCGACGTCGATCTTCAGTGCGAGCAATCGCCGGTCGTGCTTCGAAGCCACCTTCAGTCCATCAGTGCGCGGGCCGCCTTGATCTGGTCACGGTAGGCGTCGAAGATCCGGCGCAGCGCATCGTCGAACCCGACCTTCGGCTCCCAGCCCAGATCGTCGCGCGTATTGTCGATCTTGGGCACGCGGTGCGTGACGTCCTGGTAGCCGTTGCCGTAGTAGGCGCCCGACGTGGTGTCGACCAGCCGCGTGCGCGCGGCCGAGTCGCGGTATTCGGGGTATTCGGCGGCGATCTGCAGCATGCGCTCGGCCAGCTCGCGCACCGACAGATCGTTGCCGGGATTGCCGATATTGTAGATCTTGCCGCTGGCCACGCCGTCGGGGTTGTCGATGATGCGCATCAGCGCGTCGATGCCGTCGCTGATGTACGTGAACGAACGCCGCTGCGCGCCGCCGTCGACGAGCTGGATCGGCTCGCCGCGGACGATGTGTCCGAAGAACTGCGTGACCACGCGCGAGCTGCCTTCCTTCGGCGTGTTGATCGAATCGAGGCCGGCGCCGATCCAGTTGAACGGGCGGAACAGCGTGAAGTCCAGCCCTTCCATGCCGTAGCCCCAGATCACGCGGTCCATCAACTGCTTGGCGCACGAATAGATCCAGCGCGGCTTGTTGATCGGGCCGAGCACCAGATCGGAGGTGTCGGGATCGAACTGCGCGTCGCGCGACATCCCATAGACCTCGGACGTCGACGGGAAGATCAGCCGCTTGCCGTAGCGCACGCAGGCACGCACGATCGGCAGGTTGGCCTCGAAGTCCAGTTCGAAGACCTTCAGCGGCTGCTGGACGTAGGTCGCGGGCGTCGCGATCGCCACCAGCGGCAGTACGACGTCGCACTTCTTCACGTGGTATTCGATCCACTCGCGGTTGATCGTGATGTCGCCTTCGAAGAAGTTGAAGCGCGGATCGGCGAGCAGCGGGTCGACGCGGTCCGAGGCCATGTCCATGCCGTAGACCTGCCAGTCGGTCGATTGCAGGATGCGGTTCGACAGGTGATGGCCGATGAAGCCGTTGACGCCGAGGATGAGAACCTTTTTCATGAAAGAGGGGTCCGTGTTGAGAGCGCGTGGAGGTGGGCCGGTCGGGTCTTGATCGGGGCGTGTCGGGTGTACGGCGCTAAGTCAGCGCGCGAGGCAGGCCGAGGCGGCGAGCGATGGCCGCGGGTTCGGTGAGCGCGATGTCGCCGGAAGAGGTTCCGGCCGCCGTCGCGGGCTCGCGATCGCCATCGAGGGGGGCGTCGCCATCGGGGGGCGTGTCGCCATCGACGGGCGCGTCGCCGTCGGGGCCGGCGGCGATCCGCGCGCGGCGCAGCCACAGCTCGCGGCCGTCGCCGCAGCGGGCGATCAGCCGGCCGTCCTCGAATCGCAGCGATGGGGCGTCGGGGCCGGCGGTCGTGTCCGCCGGCAGGCGCCGCGATTCGAACACCTGCAGCCGCACGCCGCCGAGGTCCGACCAGGCGCCCGGGTACGGCGGCGCGACGGCGCGGATCAGGTCGTGGATGCGTTGCGCCGGCTGCGTCCAGTCGATGCGGCCGTCCTCGGGCCTGCGGCCGCCGAAATAGCTGCCGGCCGACAGGTCCTGCGGCACGCGCGGCGCGCTGCCGTCGAGCAGGCCGGGCAGCGCGCGCCACAGCGTCAGTTCGGCGGCCACGAGCACCTTGTCGAAGACCTCGCCGGCGGTGTCGTCGGGCAGGATCGGCACTTCGGACTGCGCGACGATGTCGCCGGCGTCGGGCTTGGTCACCATGTAGTGCAGCGTCGCGCCGGTGCGGGTCTCGCCGTGCAGGACGGCCCAGTTGACCGGCACGCGGCCCCGGTACCGCGGCAGCAGCGAGCCGTGCAGGTTCAGCGCGCCGCGCGGCGCGATCGCCAGCAGTCGATCGCCGAGTATCTGCCGGTAGTAGAACGAGAACAGGAAATCGGGCGCCAGCGCCGCGACGCGCTGCCGGAAGGCCTCGCTGTTCGGGTCGTCGGCGACGACGACCGGGATGCCGTAGCTGTCGGCGGTCTGCCGAACGCTGGCGAACCAGATGTTCTCGCCGGGGGCGTCGTCGTGCGTGACGACCAGCGCGACGTCGACGCCGCCGGCCAGCAGCACTTTCAGGCAGCGCACGCCGACGCTGTGGTACGCGAACACGACGGCGCGTGCGGGACGGCGCGCGTCGGCGGCGGAACGGGCCGTCATTCGAGTTCTCCGCCGGGACGCGGCGGGACGTCGGCCCGCGGCTGGCCTTCGAGCACCGCCTGCACCAGATAGCGCGGCCGTTCGCGCACCTGCTGATAGATGCGGCCGACGTACTCGCCGAGCAGGCCGATGCCGAACAGCACCATGCCCAGCAGCACGAACGCCAGCACGTCGCGGTCGAACAGCGCTGCGAGGCCGCCTTCGAGGTCGCCGGCCAGCACGCGCTTGGCCATCAGCGCGACGTAGAAAACGATCGCGCCCAGCGAGGTCGCCATGCCCAGCAGCGAGAACCACTGCAGTGGCAGCGTCGAGAACGCGGTCAGCAGGTCGAAGTTCAGGCGCAGCAGTTTGGACATCGAGTACTTCGACGTGCCCGCCGCGCGCTCGTCGAAGGCGACGGTGATCTCGACGGGATTGTGCGCGAACGTGTAGGCGAGCGCGGGGATGAAGGTCGAGATCTCGCGCGACTGCACGATCGCGTCGACGATCGGCCGGCTGTACGCGCGCAGCATGCAGCCCTGGTCGGTCATCCTGATGCGCGTCGTGCGTTCGCGCACGTAGTTGGCCAGACGGGACGCGACGCCGCGCCACCACGAGTCGTTGCGCGCCGCCCGGATCGTGCCGACGTAGTCGTGCCCCTCGCGCATCTTGGCCAGCAGCGGCGCGATCTCTTCCGGCGGATTCTGCAGATCGGCGTCGAGCGTGACGATCCGCGAGCCGCGCACGTGCGCGAAACCGGCCATGATCGCCGCGTGCTGGCCGAAGTTGGCATGGAACAGCACGACGCGGGTGACGTCGGGGCGGCGGCGCCATGCGTCGGCCAGCAGCGCGGCCGAGCGGTCGCGGCTGCCGTCGTTGATGAACAGCACTTCGTAGGTCACGTCCAGCGCGTCGAGCGCCGGATACAGGCGCTCGAACAGCAGCGGCAGCACGGCTTCCTCGTTGAATACCGGGATGACGACCGACAGTTCGGGCGCCAGTTCGGGCGCCAGCCCGGCCGGCGGGCCGCTCATCGTCGCGCTCCGGCGAACACGTCGGCGACGGCGTCGCAGACGCGGTCGACGTCGTCCGCGCGCATCGCGGTGAACAGCGGCAGGGTCACCGTCTCGCGGCCGATGCGCTCGGCGTTCGGGAACCGGCCTTCGCGGCCGTCCCAGCGCGCTCGCGCCAACCGTGTCAGGTGCAGCGGCTCGTACGAGATGCCGGTGCCGATGCCCCGCTCGTGCATCGCGGCCATGAACTGCTGGCGGCTGATCGTCAGCGCGTCGAGCGGCAACAGCGGCGCGAACATGTTCCACGAGTGGCCGGTTTCGTCGCCGGCATGGCCGCGGTGCGGCAGTTGCGCCTCGGGCCGGGCCTGCCAGCGCGCGAAGTAGCGGTCGACCAGTTCGCGGCGGCGGGCGTTGAACGCCTCGAGCCGGGCGAGCTGGTCGACGCCGACGCGGGCGTTGACGTCGGGCAGGTTGAACTTGCCGCCGGCCTCGGCCACGTCGCGGGTGCCGTCGGGCAGCCGCTGGATGCCATGGAAGCGCCACCGCTCGGCCAGGCGCGCCTCGGCCTCGTCGTTGACGATCAGCGCGCCGCCTTCGATCGACGTCATGTTCTTGTTCGGATGGAAGCTGAAGCAGACCAGATCGCCGAAGCTGCCGATCCGCCGGCCGCGCCACGACGAACCGATCGCCAGCGCCGCATCCTCGATCACGCGCAGTTGGTGGCGCCGTGCCAGGTCGTAGAGCCGGTCCATGTCGCAGGGCAGCCCGGCGAAGTGGGTCGGCAGGATGGCCCGGGTACGGGGCGTGATCGCGCGTTCGGCCTGGTCCAGGTCGATGTTGCGCGTCGACAGCTCGCAGTCGACGAACACCGGCGTCGCGCCGACGCGCTCGATCATGTTGACCGACGCGAAGAAGCTCATCGCCGACGTGATGACCTCGTCGCCGGGGCCGATCCCGGCGATCCGCAGCGCGACCTCCAGCGCGGCGGTCGCCGAGTTCATCACGCGGGCGGTGCGGCCGCCGTGGAACGCGGACAGATCGGCTTCGAAGCGCTGGACCCACGGGCCGCTGGCGACCCAGCGGCTGCGCAGCACGTCGGCGACGCCGCTGATCGTCGACTCATCGAATTCGGGTTGGGCGAAAGGCAGGAAAGGGGGGACGACAGGGGAGGGGGAGGCTGGTGTGACGCTCACAACGATCCTTGCAGGGCGGGAGCGCCGAACTCTCGTACCGCCGCGGCGGCGCGAGGGTTCGACGGGAGTCCAATGCACGACATTAGTAGAAAAAGCGTGGATTTTTCGTTGTCGACGAGACGATCCGTCGATGGGAGCCGGCGGCGCGCATCGGGCTTGCGGCATGCCGTCGTGGCGCCGCCGCGGGCACCTCGACGGGCGTCACCGCAGGCTCGGCATCGCGGACTCGTCCCGGGTGAACGCGGCAGACCGCATAACGGTGTACACGAAATGCCCGGGAATGGGTCGGAGCGCCGAGGGGGCGTTGCCGGGCGGCAGGGCGCCCGGCGACATTCGAGCGAGGCCGGCCCGACCCGTCCGGTCGGCCGGACGGCTGGACGCCGGATGCCGGATGCCGGATGCCGGACGCCGGACGCCGGACGCCGGACGCCGGACGCCGGGTGTCGGGTGCCGGGTGCCGGATGCCGGTCGGTCCGGGATTCGGCCAGGGAGACCCGCTACGCGGCGATCGTGCCGGCGCGGCCGGCCGGCGAGCGGATCAGGCTCGCCAGCACGAAGGTCGCCGCCAGCGTGGGCAGCGCCGCTCCCCAGTCGGGCGCCCACTGCGGTGCCAGGTGATACAGCGCGATGCCTGCGACCCAGATCGCGACGGCCGACGGATCGACGCGCGGCGAGCGTGCCAGCCGCCGCCGCACGTCGCCGCCGAGCCCGAGGCGGCCGAGGATGACGCCGTACAGCGGCACGAAGACCGAACTCAAGGTCAGCAGGAAGGGTTCGAGGCTGTGCATCGGCAGGAACAGCGCGAGCACCGTGCAGGCGATCGCCAGCGTGATGCCCCAGCGCCGGATGCTCCAGCGCGGCTGCAGGCTGTGCGCGCTGACCGAACCCGAGTAGGCATCGCCGTACGCGTTGTCGACCTCGTCGACCAGCAGCAGACTCAGCGCGATCAGGCCGCCCTGGGCCAGCAGCAGCGCGCTGACCAGGTCGGCGCTGGGCAGCGTCAGCGCGACCATCACGCCGAGCAGGTAGCACCAGATGTTGGCGATCGCGTAGCCGGTCCACGTGCCGGTCAGCGCGTCGCCGGCGCGGCGGCCGTGGCGCGCGAAATCGGCGACCAGCGGCAGCCACGATACCGGCATCGCGATGACCAGGTCCAGCGCCGGCAGCACGCCCATGCCCCCCTGGCCCGGCCGGTGCCACAGCGCCGACAGGCCGATCTGCTGCGCGCGGTCGAAGAAGTGCCAGCTCAGCCACAGCAGCGACAGCACGACCAGCGGCAGCACCGCGCGGCTGATCAGACGCCGCACGAGACGGGTCATCGATCCGCTGAGCAGCATGACGACGACCGCGCCCCAGAAGACCGTCAGCGCGATCGTCCAGCCGTCGGCGGCGAGCCATCCGGCCTGCCGCCCGATCGCCAGACTGCTGTCGCGCATCACGACCAGCTCGAACGTGGTCCAGCCGATCAACTGCACGATGTTCAACACGATCGGCAATCGCGCGAAGGCGCTGCCGTAGGTCGCGTGCATCAGTCCGGCGCTGGTCAGACCGCTGTCGCAGCCGATGCGGGCCGTCCAGGCCAGCAGTCCGGCGCCGATCACCGATCCGCCGACGATCGCCAGCAGCGCTTCGGACAGGCCGAGCGCGGGCATCAGGAACGAACCGACCTGCATCACCAGCAGGCCGACGCCCAGGCTGAACCATAGCGATGCGTGGTTGCGCCACCCGAACGTGCGTTCCGCGTCGGGCAGCGGCTGCAACGCGTGGTTCACGGGCGAAGGGGCGGACGGTGAAGACGACATGGGCGGATCCTGCAAGGTAACGTGTCCATGCTCGCCATTATCATGATGTCGGTAGGAATTCCAGTTTGTTCCACAGGGGGTCTGACGAAATTGCTTCAATGTTTGATCATTGTGTCCCTTAGTCGGTAATGGCCGACCGGAAATCCCGCGCCGTTCCGGCGCATCGACGATCCCTGACTGCAAGGACGTGCTCGTGCCGTCGAACCTGATCGACTCGGTGTGTACGGTGTTGCCGCCCGAAATGATCACCGCCGCCGCCGCCCTGCTGGGCGAGCGCGAGGAGCCCGTCCGCCGGTCGATCGCCGCCTTCCTGCCGGTGGCGATCGCCGCGTTCAGCGGGCATGCGCATCGGCCCGGGCAGCGCGATCGTTTCCATGCCGACGTCACCGGAGAGCGCGTCGATCTGCAGTGGATCGCGCCGGGGCCGTCGGCGGAAGCGCAGCAGCGGTTGCCGTCGGCGTTGCGCGCCGGACGTCAGGCCGGGATCACGCTGTTCGGCGAACAGCGCGAGCAGGCGGCTCGCGCGCTGGCGGCGTCGACGGATATCGGCCCCTCCAGCGCGGCGGTGCTGATCGATCTGTCGCTCGCCTTCGCGCTCAGTCAACTCAAGCGCATCGCGTTCGAAGCCCGTCTCGATGCGCAGCAGCTCGGCCGGATGCTGGCCTCGCAGTACGAGGCACTGGCGACACGGACCGATCCGTCGCTAGTCGAAGGGCTCGGCCATCCCTCGGTCGCGGCGTGGTTATCGGCACGCGGCGCCGACAGCGCGACCTGTCATCCGATGGCGCCCGATGCGTTGGCAAGACGGCAATCACGGCTTCAATTGTCATTCACTGCGCGACAGTTGTTGCTCGCCGTCTTGATCGTGTCGATCGGTGCCATGATCCTGGGCTCGATCTCACCTTTTCGGGAAGGTCTGCGCCGCTTCGAGGCCGCGCGTGGCGTCCATCGCCATGCGACGCCGACGCGCGAGGGCCCGAGTCGGCACGGCTTCGATTCGCGTGCTGTCCGATCGCGTCTTGCTCAGGGCCGAATCCTTTCATCGTACGAACGTCCAGGTCGCGTATCGACGTTCAGCCTGAACGACGGCTAGCGCATCGTCTGTTGATACGATAACGAAGAGCGGGGCCTTATCCAATCGGGGGTCGATGAAGGTGATTCATCGTTGGAAAATGCTCGTTCGCCGATATCCGGTTCGCCACGATCATCGCTAAGCGTTCCGAAGGGTCGGTATCAGAGACGATTGCCGATGACCAGTAATCCATCAGTCCGACTATTCAGCCGGCCGTCCGTTGACGAAAATGTAGGTCGTCATACAAGTGTCGGCTTTTTTGTCGATGCTTGTAGCAAAATCCCGCTATCGTTCACGGAGAGGCCTGCACGAGCAGACGAATCGGCGCCTGATTGCGCCCCACGGCCCGACCGCGCCGTCCGCGAACCGGTCTGCAAGACCCAACAGTTTTCTCTTCTGACCTGACCGTTTCTCGAAACCATGACAAAACTGGCACGAGCTATTTCGCCTGGTCGGTTCGGTGACGATGTCCACGACATCGATCGCAGGGCCCGATACCTGGCCTATCGACGCGCGTTATCCGTCCCGCTGGCCAACAGCGTGGCCTTCCGCTCCGGCGAAGCGATCATCGAGATCGATCCGTCGTCGAGTCCGCGCGGGACGTCGATCACCGATCTGCACCTGAATCTCCGGTTGCGGGCGCCCGGGACCTTGTGCCAGGGCGAACTGGTGTGTTCATGGTCCGATCTGCACAATTTCGCGCGCGCGCTCGGTGCGCTCGAAACGCAGCGGCTGAACCAGGCGCGCCTGGTCAGCATCGATCGCGGACCGTCGGTGCTCGAGATCTCCCGGCGCGAGCCGCCGGTCGGCTACTGGCTGTCGATGCGCGTCGGCCAGCACGATCCGCGCGCGCTGATGGTCGTCCAGCACTGGGCGATCTCGCCGCGGGAACTGTCCGAACTCAAGACCTGGGCCGAGAGCACCTGCCCGTCCGAAGCGCACGCGCTCTGATCGGATTCAAGAACGCCGCTCGATCGGCGCGCGCCCGCCGCGCGCCGGCGGCCCGCTCAGTGACTTGATCGCCACTCGATCGCCGCCGAGCCCCTAGGCGTTCCGCGGTCCGCAGCCCGAAGCCTCATTCACCCGGCTCGACCTTCGAGTGGACAGACCCGAGACCCAGATAGGCCTCGATGATCCGCGGGTCGCGTTCCAGCGTCCGCGCCTCGCCCGACAACACGACCTCGCCCATCTCGAGCACGTACGCGTGATCGGCGATGCGCAACGCGGCCCGGGCGTTCTGCTCGACCAGCAGGACCGATACGCCCTGGCCGCGCAGCGACGCGACGATCTGCAGGACCTCGCGCACGATCAACGGCGCCAGCCCCAGCGAGGGTTCGTCGAGCATCAGCAGCCGGGGCCGCGACATCAGCGCGCGGCCGATCGCCAGCATCTGTCGTTCGCCGCCGGACAGCGTCGCCGCCATCTGCGCGCGCCGCTCGCGCAGCCGCGGAAAGATGCCGAACACCTCGTCCATCCGCTGCGCCTGGTCGCGCACGCCGCGCCGCCACTGCACGAAGCCGCCCAGCAGCAGGTTGTCCTCGACCGACATCTCGCCGAACAGCTCGCGCTTCTCGGGCACCAGCGCGACGCCGCGCGAGACCATCGCCTCGACGGTCGGGCGCCGCACCGGCTCGCCGGCCAGCGCGATCGCGCCTCGCGACGGCAGCAGGCCCATCAACGCGCCCAGCAGCGTCGTCTTGCCGGCGCCGTTCGGGCCGATCACCGTGACGATCTGTCCGGGCTCGATCCGCAGCGAGACCTGGTGGACGGCCTCGACGCTGCCGTAGGCGACGCTCAGGCGTTCGACATCGAGCAATCGCGTCATGCCGGCTCCGTCTCGTCGGCCGCGCCGCCCAGGTAGGCTTCGAGCACGGCCGGATCGCGCTGGACTTCGGCAGGCGAGCCGCGGCTGATGACCTGTCCGAAATCGAGCACGGTGATGCGGTCCGCGAGGTTCATCACGAACTCCATGTCGTGCTCGACGATCAGGATCGCCATGCGTTCGGCGCGCAACTGGGCCAGCAGCTCGGCCAGCGCGCGCTTTTCGAGGTGACGCAGGCCGGCGGCCGGTTCGTCGAGCAGCAGCAGTCGCGGGTGGCCGGCCAGCGCGCGGGCGATCTCGACGATCCGCTGCTGGCCCAGCGGCAGCGCGCTGGCCGGGACGTCCGCGACGGCGCTCAGCCCGCAGCGCGCGATCTGGCGCAGTGCGTCGGCGCGCAGCCCGGCCTCCTCGCGCCGGTCCAGCCGCAGCATCGAGGCGATCCAGCCGCGCCGGCCGCGCAGGTGCGCGCCCAGCGCCACGTTGTCGAGCACCGTCCGCTGGCCCAGCAGGCGCACGTGCTGGAACGTTCGGCCCAGCCCGCGCCGCGCGTACCGGCGCGACGGTTGGCCCGCCATCGCCTGGCCGCGCAGCGCGACCTGCCCCTCGGACGGCGTGTCGACGCCGGAGATCATGTTGAAGAACGTGCTCTTGCCGGCGCCGTTCGGGCCGATCAACGCGTGGATCTCGCCGGCGCGCACGTCCAGACTGATCCGCTGGTTGGCGACCAGGCCGCCGAAGCGGCGCGTGACGTCGCGCGCCTGCAGAACGATCTCGCCGGGCGGGGCCGCCGCCGATGCCGGTGCGGCGGACCCGGCGGCGGCCGCCGTGCCGGCGCCAGAGCCGGCGGCTCCCGTCGCTGCATTCACGGTCGCGGCCGCGCCGGCGGCTGCGGCAGCCTCCGTCCCCGCCTTCGCGGCCGTGCGGCCATCCGCGGCAGACCCGCGATCAGCGCCGCGCAGGCGAGCCGTCCAGCGTGCGATCGTCGGCCACAGGCCGTCGGGAAACCGCTGCAGCGCCAACAGCATCAGCGCGCCGAACACGATGACCTCGAAGTTGCCGGTCGCGCCGAGCAGCCTGGGCAGCACGTCCTGCAGGTACTGCTTGAGCAGCGTGATCAGCGTGGCGCCGAGCACCGCGCCCCACAGGTGGCCGGCGCCGCCGATGACGGCCATGAACAGGTATTCGATGCTGACGTTCAGGTTGAACGGCGTGGGGTTCAGGAAGCGCTGCATGTGCGCGTACAGCCAGCCCGACAGGCAGGCGAGCAGCGCCGCCAGGATGAAGACCTTGATGCGGTCGCGCGCGGTGTCGACGCCCATCGCCTCGGCCATCACGCGCCCGGACTTGAGCGCGCGGATCGCGCGGCCGCTGCGCGAGTCGAGCAGATTGTGCGCGCCCCAGATGATGGCCAGCAGCACCACCCAGATCAGCACGCCGAGCGTGCGCGGCGTCGACAGCGTGATGCCGGGCAGCGAGATCGACGGCAGGCCGCCCATCCCGGTATGGCCGCCGAGGAACTCGAGATTGCCGAACAGGAAGTACAGGCTCAGGCCCCACGCGATCGTGCACAGCGGCAGATAGTGGCCGGACAGCCGCAGCGTGATGACGCCGAGCAGCCAGGCGACGGCCGCGGTGAACGCCATGCCGATCACCAGGCCCAGCCACGGCAGCCACGCCGAATCGGCGGCGATGCCCAGCCCCTGCGCCAGCGCGGGGCTGGTCGTGACCAGCCCGGTCGCGTAGGCGCCCAGCCCGACGAAGGCGGCCTGGCCGAACGAGGTCATGCCGGCGATGCCGGTCAGCAGGACCAGGCCCAGCGCCACCATCGCGTACAGGCCGATGTAGTTGAGCAGCGTGACGGTGAAGTCGGGCAGCCACGGCCAGGCCAGCGCCAGCGCGGCCACCGCCGCGATCGTCGGGGCTCGTCCGGATCCGTTCATCACTCTTCGTCTTCGACGTGGACGCTGCGCAGCGAGCGCCACAGCAGCACCGGAATGATCAGCGTGAACACCAGCACTTCCTTGAACGCGCTGGCCCAGAACGACGAGAACGCTTCGAGCAGGCCGACCAGCAGCGCGCCGGCCAGCGCGATCGGATAGCTGGCCAGGCCGCCGACGATCGCCGCGACGAAGCCTTTCAGGCCGATCAGGAAGCCCGTGTCGTAGTAGATCGTCGTGATCGGCGCGATCAGCAGCCCCGAGACCGCGCCGATCAGCCCGGCCAGCGCGAAGCTCAGATCGCCGGACAGCTCGGTCGGGATGCCCATCAGCCGCGCGCCCACGCGGTTGATCGCCGTGGCGCGCAGCGCCTTGCCGACGATCGTGCGCTCGAAGAACAGGAACAGCGCGGCCACCAGCGCCGCCGTCACGCCGACCACGACCAGCGACTGGCCGCTGATCGTCATGCCCGCCAGCTCGAAACGCGCTTCGGAGAAAGGCGGCGTGCGCGAGCCTTCGGCGCCGAAGAACAGCAGCCCGAGGCCGACCAGCACGCCGTGCAGCGCGACCGAGGCGATCAGCAGGTTCAGCACCGAGGCGTCGGCCATCGGCCGGTACGCGAGGCGATACAGCAGCGGGCCGAGCGGCGTGACCAGCGCGAGCGTGCACAACGCCTGGCCCCAGACCGACGGCGGCCGCCAGGCCATCGTCAGCGCCAGCGCGACGGCCGGCATCGCCACGGCCCAGACGAAGGTCGCGCGCCAGTCGACCGGCGCGCCGCGCAGGTGCCGCCAGCCCTCGGCCAGCAGCGTCGCCGCGGCCAGCGTCATCAGCAGCCACAGCGTGCCCGGCGTCAGGCCGGCCTGCATCGTCGCCATCGACAGCGCGCCGTACGCGACGAATTCGCCCTGCGGGATGAAGATGACGCGGGTGATCGAGAAGACGAGCACCAGCGCCAGCGCCATCAGGGCGTAGATCGCGCCGTTGACGATACCGTCCTGCGCGAGCAGCAGCGCGATCTGCGCATCCATCAGGGCTGGTACTTCCAGGCGCCGTTCTCGATCTTGACCATCACGCTGGCGCGCTGGTCCAGGCCCAGGTGGTCATTGGCCGACATGTTGAACACGCCGTGCGCGCCGGCGACGTCGTGCACGGACTCGAGCGCATCGCGCAGCGCGGCGCGGAACGCCGGCGTGCCCGGCTGGGCCTTCTTCAGCGCGACCGGCGCGGCCGCCTTCAGCAGCAGGCCCGCGTCCCAGGCGTGGCCGCCGAACGTCGACACCGAGCCCTTGCCGTAAGCGGCCTCGTACTTGTCGATGTACTCGAGCGCCGACGCGCGCACCGGATGCGAGGCCGGCAGTTGCGCGGCCACCAGCACCGGGCCCGAAGGCAGGAACGTGCCTTCGACGTCCTTGCCGCCGACGCGCAGGAAGTCGTTGTTGGCGACGCCGTGCGTCTGGTAGATCTTGCCCGTGTAGCCGCGCTCCTTGAGCGTGCGCTGCGGCAGCGCCGCCGGCGTGCCCGATCCGGCGATCAGCACCGCGTCGGGACGGGCGGCCATGATCTTGAGCACCTGGCCCGTCACCGAGGTGTCGGGCCGGTTGTAGCGTTCGTTGGCGACGATCTTGATGTTGCCGGCGACCTTGGAGAACTCCTGGTACCAGCCCTCGCCGTAGGCGTCCGAGAAGCCGATGAAGCCCACCGTCGAGATGCCCGCGGCCTGCATGTGCTTGACGATCGCCAGCGACATCTGGATGTCGTTCTGCGGCGTCTTGAACACCCACTTGCGCTTGTCGTCGATCGGTTCGATCAGCCGGGCCGAGGCCGCCATCGTGATCATCGGCGTACCGGTCTCGGCCGCCACGTCGGTCATCGCCAGCGAGTTCGGCGTCACCGTCGAGCCGATGATCAGATCGACCTTGTTCTCGGACACGAACTTGCGGGTGTTGGTGACGGCCGTGGTCGTGTCGGTCGCGTCGTCGAGCACGATGTAGTTGACCTTCTGGCCGGCGATCGTCGTCGGCAGCAGCGAGATCGTGTTCTTCTCGGGGATGCCGAGCGAAGCCGCCGGGCCGGTGGCCGACACGGTCACGCCGACGGTGATGTCGGCCAGCGCGGGGGCGGCCGCGCCCAGCGCGCCAGCCAGCCAGGTGCCGAGGACCAGCTTCTTGGCGAATCTCATCGATGATCTCCTTCGATTGTCGAATGACGTCGGGCGCCGGCGCCGCGGCCGTCCACCGACGGTGCGGCCCGAGCGTGGCGAGCGAGTGTACGGGAGTCGGTCTCCGCTTGCGTGGCAGTTTTCCGACAGCGCCGGCACGACACGGGCGCCGCCTGCGTCCGCCCGATGACCGCGCCGGTCCGCGGGCGAGAGACCGGCTCCGCGCCTGTCCCGCCGGGGCGCTATGGTAATCGACTTCGCGCCGCGCGCCGGCCGGTGCGCGTCCGGGCGGCCCGCGGCGGCGCTGGTTCGTGCACGGATTCTCAGATGGCCGGGCGGCCCTTGATCCGATGCGAGCGGCCGCGCACGACGGCCACGTGCTCGCCGTCCTGGTTCGAGACGACGACGTCGTAGACGCCGATGCGCCCGGCCAGCGAGACTTCGGTCGCCTGCGCGGTCAGCAGGTCGCCCGCGCGCGCCGGCGCCAGGAAGTCGACGGTCAGCCCGGCGGCCAGCGTCAGTTCGTTGTGCGAGTTGCACGCGAAAGCGAATGCCGAATCGGCCAGCGCGGTGATGAAGCCGCCGTGGCAGAGCTGGAAGCCGTTGAGCATGTCTTCCCGCACCGTCATCGCCAGCGTCGCGCTACCGGGCCCGATCTCGACCAGCCGGATGCCCAGCGACCGGCAGGCGAGGTCGCTGGCGAGCAGTTTGTCGCCGACCAGGGTGGCGGTCTCGGCCGGCGACAGTCCGCTGCTGCGCTCGGGTTCGCGGTTGATCGTCATGTCTGCTCCGAAAGGCGGCGAGCCGGTCGACAGAGAGTATTCCGGCCCGGCGGCCGCGGCAAGCGAGCGCGCCGCCGTGGAAAACCCGGGGGCCGGCCCGCACAATGACGCGATCCGCCGCCCACCCTTTGATCCGGAGATGCCATGACCCCGTCCACGCCCGCCACCGACGAAGTGCTGTATTCGGTCGACGCCCACGTCGCCACGATCCAGCTCAATCGCCCCGAGCGACAGAACACGATCACTCGGCCGATGCTCGCGGCGATCAGCCGCAGCCTGCTGCAGGCCAATGCCGATCCGGACGTGCGCGTGATCATCGTCACCGGCTCGGGCCGGTTCTTCTGCGCCGGCCTGGATCTGCGCGGCGGCAGCGGAATCGGCGAGGGGCGCTACGCGCCGACGCTCGATCTGCGCGACGCGCCGCCGACGGTGCTGCACGGCATCGACAAGCCGACGATCTGCGCGCACAACGGATCGAGCGCCGGCTACGGCATGGACCTGGCGCTCGGCTGCGACATCCGCATCCTGTCGGCCGACTCGAAGATGGCGGCCGCGTTCACCGCGCGCGGCGTCGTGCCCGAATCAGGCGGCACCTGGCTGCTGCCGCGGCTGATCGGCTGGTCCAAGGCCGCCGAGCTGATCTTCACCGGCCGGACGCTGAGCGCCGCGCAATGCCTGGAGATGGGACTTGCCTCGCAGGTCGTGCCGGCCGATCGCTGCCTGGCGACGGCGCGCGCGCTGGCGGCCGAGATCGTGGCCAATGCGCCGCTGGCCGTGCAGGGCGCCAAGCGACTGATGCGGATGGCGGCCGACGAGACCTTCGACAACCACGTGCACCACGTCTATCTGCAACTGCTGCCGCTGTTCCAGAGCGAGGATTTCCGCGAGGGGATGAAGGCGTTCATCGAGCGACGGCAGGCCGAGTTCCACGGACGCTGAAAGCGCCGCGGCGGTACAGGTCGATGACGCGCGCGCCCAGCGCGATCCCAGGCTTCTCGATCGCGCGTTCGGTCCAGCGCGCGACCACCACGCTGGCGCCGGCGACGAACACGAAGCCGGTCAGCCAGCGGATCTCGGGCAGCGTCCCGTCGGTCATCGCGCGGTTGACCAGATCCATCGTGATCCACGTGATCACGAAGTGCACGACGTAGATCGAATACGACAGGCGGCCCACGGCGGCCAGCCAGTCCAGGCCTTGCCGCGCGCGCCGCATCAGCGCCAGCAGGCATGCGAACGTCGCGCCGAGCGCCATCGGCACGAACGCGAAGGCCAGGTCGTGCGACGACAGCCACAGCGCCGCCGTCGACGCCGCGCCGGCGATCATCCCCATCACCAGCACCCGCCGCGGGGCGCGCAGCGCCGGACGGCGCGCGTCCTCGGTCAGGAAGTAGAACAGCATGCCGATCAGGAACACCGGCATCTGGTTCAGCAGGTTGTAGAACAGGAACGTGTTGTTGTCGTTGTCGATGCCCAGCCCGCGATGCAGCCATGCCTGCGCGGCGACGTTGACGCACGCGGCGATCAGCAGCGGCCAGCCCAGCCACAGCACGCCGTGGCCGCGCACGCGCTGGAACACGTGGAACAGCAGCGGAAAACACAGGTAGAACGCCATCTCGGTGCCGATCGACCAGCCGCCCGGCACGATCGAGTTGTTCGCCGACGGCACGAAGCCGTGGATCATCAGCAGGTTGGCGAGCAGGTTGCCCGGCGTGTACGGCGCCAGCAGCGCCGTCGGTCCGTGATCGTGCCATTGGACCAGCAGGTGCGCGGACAGGTACAGCAGGATGCCGGCGTAGTACATCGGCGCGATGCGGAAGATCCGCTTGAGCCAGAAGCTGCCCAGCGCGGGCGGGCCGTTTCGCGAGCGGCCGTAGCTCAGGCACAGCGTGAACGCCGACGCGACGAAGAACAACTGCACGCCGCTCTGGCCGAACGTGGCCAGCGCATGCGCGACCGGCGACAGATTCGACACGTGCTGGTTCGCGTGCACCAGCAGGACCAGCAGGATCGCGATCCCTCGCGCCTGGTCGACATAAGCCAGCTTGGCCGGCGCGCCCTGCGCCGCTCGTGCGTCGATCGTCCTGCCCTCGTCGCGAGTGCCCGTCATCCACCTTCCTCCGTTCGTGATCGTGATCGTGATCGCGATCCCCGGCGCCGGCGACGCCGGGCCCGCGAGATCGACTCCAGGCAGTCGACGCTCGCGCGCGGGCTTTACGATCGGAACGGGGACGAGGAGGGGGCGCCGTCGGGCGGCGCGCGGGGGGCTATGCCTGGACCGCGCCCTCGGCGGTTCAGTTGTCCTTGCGGGCGCGGCGCAGCCGATCCAGGCCGAACAGCCAGTGGATCAGCACGCCGGCGATCGCGCCGACGCCGATGCCGAGCAGCGTCGGGCCGATCAACTGGTCGAACGCGCGGATCTCGAGACCGCGCACGCAATAGACGAGCATCAGCAGGCCGCCGATCACGCCCAGGCCGACGCTCCAGTCGGTGACGGTCGAGTGATACGACGGGCGCGCGTCCAGGTTGTACAGGCTGCCTTCGGAGGAGCGAGGGCGCGTGCGCGCGCGGCTGACGGACTGCGACCAGTTGAGGTCCGCGGCCTCGTTCGCCGCCAGGCGCGCGGCGGCGGCCTGGCGCGACCTGGCGTCGTCGTCGATCGCGGGCGTCGCGTCCGCGTCCGTCTCGGCCGCCTCGAGGCGCCGCCTCGACGGAGTCTCAACGCTCATTGCTTGCTCCTGTCGGCCGGTTGCGGACTGCGGCGGGGATTCTTGGGCCGGCGTGTCGCTGTGGGAGGGTTCGGATCGTCAACGACCACGCTTCCAATTTTGAGCTATTTCAGCAAGTTATTGCAGGTTTTTCAACAGCGGGATAGCTGGCCGGAAGTACAGTAGCCTTCCGGACGGCCCGCGGCCGGACCTGGTGCCGCCGGCGCGAGGTCGTCGCCGCGCGCCATACGGATTCCAGCGCGGTCGAACATGCCGTCAAATCCTTACAATCCGTCGGTGATACCATCGATCGCGTGATGCCCGCCCCTTCCGCGAACCGCCTGTTTTCCCGTCGATCACGGCGCCTGCTGGCCGGATGGCTGGGGGCGTTGATGCTGTTCGCGGCGATCGCGCCGTCGGTCACGCACCTGCTGGCCGCCGCGTTCGGTGCGCCCGCGAGGTTCGCTCAGATCTGCGGCGTCGACGCCGCCGACGCGTCGCCCGGCGACCCCGTGGCCGCCGCCGCGGGCGAGCCGGCCGCCCCCGATCACGGGGGCAGCGCGCCCGGGCTCGATCATTGCCCGTTCTGCGGCCCCGGCGGCACGATGCCGTGGCTGATGCCGCCGGCGGCGTCCGTCGTCGCGACCGCGCCGACCGCCGATGCGCGGCCGCGCCTGTTCCTGCAGGCACGGCGCACGCTGTTCGCCTGGGCGCCTTCGCGTTCCCGCGGCCCTCCTTCGCAGTCCTGACGCGCCCGCGCGCCCGTCCGCCCGCCGATCGCATCCGGCGCCCACCCGTCCGTTCGGGCGGGCCGCGCCGGTCGCGGCGGAGCGGGCCGGCTTTCCATTGACGTTCGTCCTTGCGCGGCATGCCGCGCGGGACGACCCGATGCTCAGGACTTTCATCATGGATTCTCGCCCTACGTCACGGGCCGGGGCCACGGTCGCGTCGTTCGCGATGGCCGTGCTGCCGGCGTTCACCGCGGCCGCCGCCGATACGCCGGCCGCCGACCTCGCGCCGGTCGTCGTCACCGGCGCGCGCAACGTTTCGCCGACCTCGCCGGACCCGGCGGCCCAGCGCCGCGCGCTCGACGCGATGCCGGGCTCGGTCGGCCTGGTCGACACCGAAGCGCGCGGCCCGCGCTTCACCGGCAACCTGCGCGACGTGCTGGCCGACACGCCCGGCGTGCTCGTCGACGATCGATATGGCCAGGAGGTCCGCCTGTCGATGCGCGGCTCGGGCCTGGCGCGCGCGTTCCACAGCCGCGGCATCGAGCTGCTGCAGGACGGCCTGCCGATGCAGATGGCCGACGGCAGCGGCGACTTCTACGGCTTCGATCCGCTCGGCGCGCGCACGGTCGCGATCTACAAGGGCGGCAACGCCCTCGCGCTGGGCGCCAGCTCGCTGGGCGGCGCGATCGACGTCGTGACGCCGACGGCGCTGACCGCCGTCGCGCCGGTCCGGATGCGCGTCGAGGGCGGCAGCTTCGGGACCGCGCGGATGAGCGCGCAGGCCTCGCGGGTGTTCGAGTCGGCCGACGTGCTGGTCAACGCCTCGATCGGTCACGCCGACGGCTGGCGCCGGCACATGGCGGGCGACACGCGCCAGTTGAACGCCAACGTCGGCTACGCGTTCGGCGCCGGCGCCGAGACCCGGTTCTTCCTCGGCGTCCACGACGTCGAACAACGCCTGCCCGGCACCTTGTCGCTGCGCGACGCGCTGCGCGATCCGCGGCGCGCGTCGCCGTCTGCGATCGACGGCGACCAGGCGCGCGACCAGCGGATCGCGCGCCTGGCCAACCAGACGAGCATGCCGCTGGCCGGCGGCCGGCTCGTGCTCGGCGCGTGGTTGATGCACAAATCCTTGTACCACCCGATCTTCCAGGTCATCGACCAGGACGGATGGAACGCGGGCGTGTCGCCGCGCTGGACGCGTGAACTCGTGCTGGCCGGCCTGCGCCACGAGTGGACGGTCGGCGCGCGGGTGTTCGCCGGCGCCAACGACGCGCTGCAGTTCGTCAACGTCGGCGGTCATCGCGGCGCGCAGACGCTCGATGCGCGGCAGCGGGCGCGCAACGTCGGCGCCTGGATCGAGGATCGCGCCTGGCTGCGCCCCGACGTGGCGTTGACCGTCGGCGCGCACGCCTGGCGGCAGACGCGCCGCTACGTCGATCGCGGCGGGCTGGCGGCCAATCCGGTCGCCAAGGACGACGAGGCCCGCTTCGACGGCGTCGACCCGCGGATCGGCCTGCTGTGGCGGCCGGCCGCCTCGACGCCGCGCGGCATCCAGGTCTTCGCGAACCTGACCCGCAGCTCGGACGTGCCGGATTTCAGCGACCTGACGCAGACGATGGCCGGCACGCAGCGATTCGTGCCGCTGGTGCCGCAGAAGGCCTGGACGCTGGAGTTGGGCTCGCGCGGGCAGGCCGGCCGCTGGCAATGGGACCTGACCGCGTGGCGCTCGCGCGTGCGCGACCAGATGCTGCAATACACGGTCGACGCCAGCATTCCGGCGACGACGTTCAACGCGCCGCGTACGACGATGCAGGGGATCGACGCGGCAGCGACCGTCGAGCTGGCGCGCGGCCTGCGCGCGCCCCGGGCCGGCGACAGCCTGCGGCTGGCGACGACGTGGACGTACAGCGACCTGCGTTTCGACGGCGATCCGCAATACGGATCGAATCGCCTGCCGGTCGTGCCGGTGCACGTGCTGCGCGCGCGCCTCGAGTACGAGCAGCCCGATCGCTGGTCGCTGGCGGCGACGCTCGACTGGGTGCCGCGCGGCGCGTGGGTCGACTACGCGAACGCCGAGAGGGCGCCGGGCTACGCGCTGTGGGGCGCGCGCTTCGGCATCGCGATCGACCGGCACTGGCAGTTCTACGTCGACGCGCGCAACCTCGGCGACAAACGCTACGTCAGCGACCTGGGCGCGATCACCAGCGCGCGCACGGCGGCCAGCACCGTCTACTACCCGGGTCAGGGCCGCGCCGTGTTCGCCGGCCTGCTCTACGCGATCTGACGGGCGGGGAGTCTTTCTTTCGGGTACGGTCGAAAGACTCCCGGTCTCCGGGCGCGCTCTTGTCGGCCTCGAGGGGAGGGGGCTCCTGTCGGTCTCCGGGGCGCTCCTCGCGGTCTCCAGACGCGCTCCTCTCGGCCTGCGAGCGTGCTCAGATCGGCGTCAGCACCGGTTCGCCGGCCAGGTGCCGGCGCGCGTTGTCGATGAACTGCCGCATCGACGCCTCGATCGCCTCGGGCGACCAGCCCGCCACGTGCGGGGTCAGCAGCACGTTCGGAAACGCCAGCAGTTCGGCCGGCGGCCGCGGCTCGGACTCGTAGACGTCCAGGCCGGCGCCGGCGATCCGCGCGTCGCGCAGCGCGTCGGCCAGCGCTGCGGTGTCGACGACGCTGCCGCGCGCGATGTTGACGAGAAAACCCTGCGGCCCCAGCGCGTCCAGCACGGCGGCGTCGACCAGGTGGCGGGTATCGCCGCCTCCGGGCGTCGCGACCACCAGGTAGTCGGACCACGCCGCCAGCGCCCGCGCATCGTCGAAATACCGATAGTCGACGTCCTGCCGGGGCGAACGCGCGTGATAGCCGATCGTCATGTCGAAACCCAACCCCCGCCGCGCGATGCGCCGGCCGATGTTGCCGAGGCCCAGCAGGCCGAGCCGTTTGCCGGACACGTTCGGCGGCGGCCGCAGCGACGTGCGCCAGACGCCGTCCCGGCACGCGCGATCCAGTTGCGGCAGTCCTCGCACGATCGCCAGCAGCAGGCCGAACGCATGGTCGGCCACGCACTGGTCGTTGGTGCCCGCGCCGTTGACCAGCACGATGCCGCGCGCCCGCGCATGGGCGACGTCGATGTTCTCGTAACCGGCACCGAGCGCGCTGGCCAGCGTCAGGCCGGGCATCGCGTCGATCTCGGCCGCCGTCAGTCCGGTCGAGCCGTTGGTCAGCACGAGCCGCACGCGGGCGCCGTGTTCGGCCACCGCCTGCGCGCGCCGCGCGGCGTCCGGCGCCAGGATCACGTCGAAGTCCGATTCGAGCGCCGACAGCCTGGCATCGGACAGCGGGATCAGGACGAGCAGGACGGGCAGCGACATGGCGGGTGAGGTGAAACCAGGGGATTCCGACATCGTAAGCGATCGGCGCGAGGGCTGCCGGCACGCCCGGCATTGGCTTGGCCGCTGCCCGGCCAATGCCCGGCCAATGCCTGGTCGATGCCTGGTCGATGCCTGGTCGATGCCGAGCCGGTACCGGGCCGTTATCGGGCCGATGTCGGTTCGATGTCGTCGTGATTGACCGTCGTCGGTGCGGTCCGGCTTGACGAACGGCCGGCGGCGGTCCAGACTTGCGCCCCGCCGGGATCCGCGTGGTCCGATCTGGTGCGAGCCCGGCGCATCGCGCCGCAGCGCCCGCTCATCGTCGGCGCCCAGGCAGGCCAGGCGAGCCGTTCGCGGGCCACCCGTCACGACGCTCGCCCGTTCGACGAGACGGCGTCGCCCGATGTCCGGCGTCGGCGGAGCGCCTCCATCGTGTCCCATTGAGTCCCCGCCGGAGAATGTGTCGATGATGTCCTTGCGTCGTCTGCTGCGCGTGCCCGCGCTGCGAGTGTCGACCGCCTTCGCGGCGGCTGGTGTGTCGATGGGTCTGCTGGCGTCGCCGGCGTCGGCCCAGACCGAAGTCAAGATCGCCTACGCGCTGCCCGTCGCGTCGCACTACGGCGCCGGCGCCAACGCCTGGGGGGCCGCCGTCGAGAAGGGTACCGGCGGCCGCTACGTGTTCAAGCAGTTCCCGGCCAGCGCGCTGGGCGGCGAACGCGAGACCATCGAAGGCCTGCAACTGGGCACCGTCGATGCGATGATCGCGTCCACCGGCACGCTGAGCAACTTCGTGCCCGACGTCGGCGTCGTCGACATCCCGTTCCTGTTCCGCGACATCACGCATGCGCGCAAGACGCTCGACGGCCCGATCGGGCAGGAGCTGCTGGCCAAGTTCACGAGCCGCGGCCTGATCGCGCTGGCCTGGGGCGAGCAGGGCTTCCGGCAGATGACGAACAACAAACATCCGGTCAGCACGCCGGACGACATGAAGGGCCTGAAGCTGCGCACGATGGAGAACCCGGTGCACATCACCGCGTTCAAGGCGCTGGGCGCCGCGCCCACGCCGATGTCGTGGCCCGAGGTGACCGGCGCGCTGCAGCAGGGCACGATCGACGGCCAGGAGAACCCGATGTCGGTCATCGTCTCGGCCAAGCTCAACCAGGTGCAGAAGTACCTGACCTTGTCCGATCACGTGTATTCGCCGGCCGTGCTGCTCGTCTCGCCGAAGTTGTGGGCCAAGCTGTCGGACGCCGACAAGGCCGTGTTCACCGACGGCGCCAAGCAGGGTGCGCTGGCGATGCGCGCGTTCGTCGACGACGTCGACGCCAAGGGCGTCGAGGCGATGAAGGCCGCCGGCATGCAGGTCAACCGCATCACCGACAAGGCGCCGTTCCAGGCCGCGCTGGCCCCGGCGTTCCAGCAGTACCAGACCAAGTTCGGCAAGGCGCTGCTCGACCGGATCGCGGCGGTCCAGTGATGGCCGCGTTCGAACGATGGCTGGTGGCGGCCAATCGCTGGCTGCTGATCCTGATGCTCGCCGCGATGGCGTGCATGGTGTTCGCCAACGTCGTTCTGCGCTACATGACCAACGAGTCGCTGGTCTGGGCCGAGGAGGTCAGCCGGCACATGATGATCTGGATCACGTTCCTCGGCGCGGGCCTCGTGTTGCGCTTCGGCGGCCACATCGCGATCGAGGACCTGCACGACAGGTTGCCGGGCGTCGCCGGGCGCCTGCTGCGCACGCTGATCGTCGTGCTGCTGATGGCGTTCTTCGCGACGATGGCCTGGCACGGCGTGCATTACCTCGAAGCGACGCAGTACCAGACCACGCCGGTCACCGGTGTCTCGTTCGCGTGGGTTTACAGCGCGCTGCCGATCGGCTTCGTGCTGCTGATGATCCACCTCGCGCTGGTGGCCCGGCGCTACATCGTCACGCGCAAGTACCTGGCGTCGTCCGAGATGAACGCCGACGCCGCGGCGTCGATCTGAAGACGGCCGGATCGCCGCGCCGGGAGCCTCGATGTCGATCGTCCTGTTCGTCGCCGTGATCGTGCTGCTGGCCCTGGGCGTGCCCGTGGCCTTCGCGCTGGCCGGCTCGGCCACGCTGGCGCTGCTGGCCGGCGGCAAATATCCGCTGCTGGTCGTCATCAAGGAGCTGTTCAGCGGCATCGACAGCTTTCCGCTGATGGCGGTGCCGTTCTTCATCCTGGCCGCCGAACTGATGACCGGCGGCGCGCTGACGCAGGTGCTGCTGCGCTTCGCGATCCAGTTCGTCGGCCATCTGCGCGGCGGCCTCGGTTACGCGAACATCCTGTCGCTGACGATCTTCTCGGGCATCTCGGGTTCGGCGCTGGCCGACGCCGCGGGCCCGGGCGCGATGATGATCCGGATGATGGAGAAGGCCGGCTACGGCCGCCCGTATCCGGCGGCGCTGACGGCCAGCACGGCGATCGTCGGGCCGATCATCCCGCCGTCGATCATCATGATCATCTACTGCCTGCAGGACGAGCAGGTGTCGGTCGGCACGCTGTTCGTCGCCGGCGTGATCCCGGGCCTGCTGATCGCGCTGGCGATGGCGCTGGTCAACTACCTGGTCTGCCGCAAGCGCGGCTACCGCAGCACCGAGCCGCGGCCCAGCGGCCGCCAGATGCTCAGCGATACCTGGAAGGCGCTGCCGGCGCTGTTCCTGCTCGTCATCATCCTGGTCGGCATCCGCTTCGGCGTGTTCACGCCGACCGAAGCCTCGGTCGTCGCGGTGTTCTACGCGCTGGCCTGCGGCAAGTGGATCTACCGCACGCTGGCGTGGTCGGCGCTGCCCGAGATCCTCGCCCGCTCGGCGCTGCTGACCGCGTCGGTGCTGATCATCGTCGCCGCGTCGAACGCGTTCGCGTGGATCCTGACGATCGAGGGCGCGCCGCAGGCGCTGGCCAAGATGATCGTCGACTGGAACATGGGCCCGGTGGGCTTCCTGATCGCGGTCAACATCCTGCTGCTGCTGTTCGGCATCTTCATGGAGCCGCTGCCCGGCGTGATGATCCTGGTGCCGATCCTCGCGCCGATCGCCGCCGCGCTGGGCATCGACTCGACGCACTTCGCGATCGTCGTCATCGTCAACCTCACGCTGGGCATGATCACGCCGCCGGTCGGCGGGCTGCTGTTCGTCGTGTCGTCGACGACCAGCGTGCCGATGCGCGACCTGGTGCGCGAGTTGTGGCCGTTCCTGTGGGCGCAACTCGTCGTGCTGGCCCTGCTGACGGCGATTCCCGCGCTGTCGACCTGGCTGCCGTACTCGCTGGGATTCAGGTAGCAGGCAGCGTCGCTTCAGATCTGCGGATGAATCGGACGCGACGAGCGGGCGGGTCTGGTTCGTTCACCGATTCTCGGGCCACGTCGTCAGGCGAGGCTGATCACCCGCGGCTATCGGGCGCCGGGCGGGCATTGGCATAATTGCCTGGAGAAAGTGTTGAAATAAAACTTACTATGCGTCGATCGACGAACGCGCCGGCCGGGCCGCCAATGGCCGCGTCCGCACCGTCTTCGCCTCCGCGCGTTCGCATCCACCATCGGGAGACATCCATGCCAGCCAGACAAGCCTCGGTCGCCGTCATCGGCGCCGGCGACT
This sequence comes from Burkholderiaceae bacterium, assembly GCA_047601745.1. Lineage (GTDB taxonomy): Bacteria > Pseudomonadota > Gammaproteobacteria > Burkholderiales > Burkholderiaceae_E > JAKPAM01. Next base: position 2,211,663 of record JASGIS010000001.1, read on the forward strand.
ACATCGGCGCCGCGATCGTCCGGAAGTTCGCGGCCGAGGGCTTCCACGTGTTCGCCGGCCGGCGCACGGCCGACAAGCTCGCGCCGCTGGTCGAGCAGGTGCAGGCGGCCGGCGGCCGCATCACCGCCCGTGGGCTCGATGCGCGCAAGGAGGATGACGTCACCGCATTCTTGCGCGAGGCCGACGAGGCCGCGCCGTTGCAGGTCTGCGTGTTCAACGTCGGCGCCAACGTCAATTTCCCGTTGCTGGATACCACCGAGCGCGTGTTCCGCAAGGTCTGGGAGATGGCCTGCTACGCGGGGTTCCTGACCACGCGCGAAGCCGCGCGGCTGATGCTGCCGCGCGGGCAGGGCCACATCTTCCTGACCGGCGCCACGGCGGGCCTGCGCGGCGGGATCGGTTACGCGGCCTTCGCCAGCGCCAAGTTCGGCCTGCGTGCCGTCGCCCAGAGCGCGGCGCGCGAGCTGGGACCGAAGAACATCCACGTCGCGCACCTGATCATCGATTCGGGCGTCGACACCGCGTGGGTGCGCGAGCGGATCCGCGAGCGCGAAGGCGACCAGGCGCTGGCCGATCTCGATCCGGGCCGGCTGATGCGGCCCGAATCGGTGGCCGACGCTTATTGGCAGATCTACCAGGAGCCGCGCGACGCGTGGAGCTTCGAGCGCGAGATCCGCCCGTTCGGCGAGAAATGGTGAACAGCGAGTGAACGGAAAAAGGAGACCCTCATGATCGAACCCGAATTCCATTTCGACTTCGGCAGCCCCAACGCTTACCTCAGCCATCTGGTGATTCCCGGCATCGAAGAGCGCACCGGCGTGCGCTTCCGCTACGTGCCGGTGCTGCTCGGCGGCGTGTTCAAGCTGACCAACAACCGCTCGCCGGCCGAATCGATGGCCGGCATCCGCAACAAGTTCGACTACGAGCGGCTCGAGATGCGCCGCTTCATCGAGCGTCATAAGCTGCCGTTCACGTTCAACCCCAGCTTTCCGGTCAACACGCTGATGCTGATGCGCGGCGCGGTCGCGGCGCAGCGGCTCGGCGTGTTCGAGCGCTACGTCGACGAGGTCTACAAGCACATGTGGCGCGAGCCGAAGAAGATGGACGACCCGTCGGTGGTCAAGGCCGCGCTGACCGAGTCCGGCCTGCCCGCCGACGAGCTGCTGGCGCTGGTGGGCGACGCGCAGGTCAAGGCCACGCTCGCCGACAACACGCAGCAGTCGGTCGAACGCGGCACCTTCGGTTCGCCGACGTTCTACGTCGGTGACCAGATCTGGTTCGGCAAGGACAGGCTGCGCGACGTCGAGGAAGCGATCGTCGCCGCCAAGGGGTAAGGCCTCGGTCGCGGCCTCGGCCCCGGTCGCGGTCGCCGTTGCCGTCATAGTCCGTTGCAGCCGGGAGATCTCGATGCGTTGGAACGATCTCGATCGCGAGGCGTGCTCGATGGCCCGCACCGTATCGGTCATCGGCGATCGCTGGACGCTGATGATCCTGCGCGACTGCTTCCTGCGCGTGCGCCGCTTCGAAGCATTCCAGCAGCGGCTCGGCATCACGCGCCCGCTGCTGGCCAGCCGCCTGAAGAAGCTCGTCGACGCGGGCGTGCTCGCCAAAGAGCCGTATCAGCAGCGCCCGCCGCGCCACGAGTACCGGCTCACGCCCAAGGGCCTGGACCTGTATCCGGTCGTCATGGCGATCGTCCACTGGGGCGACGTGCACATGACCGAGCCGGCCGGCCGGCCGCTGCTGCACACGCATCGCGGCTGCGGGCGGGATTTCGATCCGGTGATGGTGTGCTCCGAATGCGGCGAACCGCTGCGGGCCACGCACGTGCACGTGCGGCCCGGACCGGGGGCCGAAGCGGGTGTCGAGTCAGGCGTCGGCAAGCCGTCCGCGACCGGCCGGGAGCGCGTTACGGATTGACTCCGTCGCCGCCATCGTCACGGGCCCGGTCGATCGTCGGGCCGCGCGTCGAGGATCGACTCGATCGCGTCGATGACGGCATCGCTGCGGACGGCATCCAGGCAGGGTTTGATGGCCTGCCGGTTCGGACGCTTATAGATGCATTGCCAACTGCAGTCGAAGCATGAGCTGTCCTCGGCCGTGACGACGCGGTAGTTGGCGCGTTGCTCCGGGTATTGCAGGTAGTTGGTGAAATCGGCGCCCGATGCGACGACGACGGTCGGCGTGCCCAGCGCGCGTCCCATATGCATGGGGCCGCTTTCGTTGGCGAGCAGCAGCCGCGATTCGCCGATCAGCGCCAGGCTTTGTCCCAGCGAGAGCCGGGCGGACATGTCGACCGCCCCGGTGTCCCGGACCATGGCCAGCAATCGCCGGCAGACGGCCTGGTCGGCCGGGCCGCCGACGATCACGGGCTTCAGCCCACGCGTACGATGCAGGTGCTCGATGACGTCGGCGCAGCGCTCGATCGGCCAGATCCGCATCGCGATGCTGGCGCTGGGCGCAACGATCATGACGTTCGAGGCATGCCCGCTCCAGGCGAAACGCCGCAGACCGGAAATCTTGCGTTTCCGGACATCCGGGGACATCGCGGCCCCGTCGATCGGCCGGATTTCTCGAAACCGCTTCGCAATTTCCAGCATGCGCACGGACATGTGCGTCTTGCCGAAATTGTCCGGGATCAAGTGGTTGAACAGCCTGGTCTGCAACCAGGCATGGCAGGGGGCGGTGTGGTTCGCGGCGTAGCCTATCCGGATCGGGCTGCGGCAGGCCAGGGCCATCGCGTCGCCCAATCGGGTGCGGGACAGGTCGGCGTCGATCCAGACATCGAAACCCGATTGCCTGACCTGGTTCAACAGCGCGCGTTTCTTGAAGAGGCTCTTGCGGAGCGCCTTGGGGTCGATCGTGTGCAAATGATCGACCAAGCCGATGATGCCGACTATCTCGGCATTCTGCTTTTCGGCGAATACCGAAATTTCCGCATCGGGCGCGTCGTTCGCGATGTTCTCCAATGCCTGATGGAAGACGATCCAGTCGCCGATTCCGCCGCGCTTGAAGATGCCGATCTTCGGCTTGCCGGAAGGAGCCGGGCCGCGCCGCGCCGTCAGAAGCAGATCGTTCGCCAGCAAGGCGAGCGTTCGCCGAGCGCATTCGATCTGGTAGAGGCGGGACTGCTTGAGGGACTGCTTGAACTTCACGGACGGAACCGAAGAAGACATTCATGGCAGGCGAGCACGGTATCACGATTGCCACGGCCCTCTTCCGGCGTGGCCGCGCGGCATCGGAGGCTGCGCATCCGGGCCGGTCGCCGGCCTCGCTGCCGTCATCGGCGGGCGTGTGCCGGCCTCGCAAGACACCGTTTCGAGCACGAAAGGAGGCAGCCCGGGCAGACGCCCGGCCGGTTTCTCACGCCGGCTCGAGACGGCTGGAGGGGAGGGTGTTCTCCCTCGGCTTTCGGCTGGCTTTCGGCTGGCTTTCGGCCGGATTCCGGCTCTGCCGGCTCCTGTCGGCCAGGGTTTTTCCCCTGATCCCGTATCATCTCGACCCTGGACCTCGCGTCGCCGCCCCCCGCGCCGGCACGCTCGCAGGTCTCCCGCACGAGAACCCTGGAGCCAAGTGATGAGCGATCGCATCGAACGCAGCGGCCTGAAAGTGGCCGCGATTCTGGACAGTTTCGTCGAGAAGGAAGCCCTGCCCGGCACCGGCCTGGAGTCGGCCAAATTCTGGGCGGGTTTCAGCGAGCTGGTGCATGACCTGGCGCCGAAGAACCGCCAACTGCTGGCCGAGCGCGACCGGCTGCAGACCGAGCTGGACAACTGGCATCGCGCCAACCCCGGTCCGATCAAGGATGCGGTCGCGTATCGCGCGTTCCTCGAGAAGATCGGCTACCTGCTGCCGGTGCCCGCGGACGTCAAGGTCACGACGGCCAACGTCGATCGCGAGATCGCCGAGCAGGCCGGCCCGCAGCTCGTCGTGCCGGTCGACAACGCCCGTTACGCGCTGAACGCCGCCAACGCCCGCTGGGGCAGCCTGTACGACGCGCTGTACGGCACCGATGCGATCCCCGAGACCGGCGACGCCGTCAAGGGCAGCGGCTACAACCCGGTGCGCGGCGCGCAGGTCATCGCCCGCGCCCGCGAGTTCCTCGACCAGGCCGCGCCGCTGGCCGGCGGCTCGCATGCCGACGCCACCGGTTACTCGGTCGACGGCGGCAAGCTGGTCGTCAAGACCCGCACCGGCAGCACCTCGCTGAAGACGCCGGCGCAGTTCGTCGGCTATCAGGGCTCGGCCGCGTCGCCCGCCGCGATCCTGCTCAAGAACAACGGCCTGCATTTCGAGATCCAGATCGACGCCAACGATGCGATCGGCAAGACCGACTCCGCGCACGTCAAGGACGTGCTGCTCGAAGCGGCGCTGACGACGATCATGGACTGCGAGGATTCGGTCGCCGCCGTCGACGCCGAGGACAAGGTCGGCGTCTACCGCAACTGGCTCGGCCTGCTCAAGGGCACGCTGACCGAAGAGGTCAGCAAGGGCGGCAAGGCGTTCACGCGCCGGCTCAACGCCGATCGCCAGTACACGGCGGCCGGCGGCGGCGAACTGACGCTCAAGGGCCGTTCGCTGATGTTCGTGCGCAACGTCGGCCACCTGATGACGAACCCGGCGATCCTCGACCGCGACGGCAACGAGATCCCCGAAGGCATCATGGACGCGGTGGTCACCTGTCTGGCGGCCCTGCACGACCTGCAGCGCAAGCAGAACTCGCACACCGGCTCGGTCTACATCGTCAAGCCCAAGATGCACGGCCCGGCCGAGATCGCGTTCGCCGGCGAACTGTTCGGCCGCGTCGAGAAGCTGCTCGGCATGGCGCCCGACACGGTCAAGATGGGCATCATGGACGAGGAGCGCCGCACCAGCGTCAACCTCAAGGCCTGCATCGCTGCCGCGCCGGCGCGCGTCGCGTTCATCAACACCGGCTTCCTCGACCGCACCGGCGACGAGATGCACACGTCGATGCTGGCCGGCCCGATGGTACGCAAGGGCGACATGAAGTCGTCGAAATGGATCGCCGCCTACGAGCGCAGCAACGTGCTGGTCGGCCTGAACTGCGGCCTGCGCGGCAAGGCGCAGATCGGCAAGGGCATGTGGGCGATGCCGGACCTGATGGCGGCGATGCTCGAGCAGAAGATCGCGCATCCGAAGGCCGGCGCCAACACCGCGTGGGTGCCGTCGCCGACGGCCGCGACGCTGCATGCGCTGCACTACCACATGGTCGACGTGCAGGCGATCCAGCAGGAACTCGAACGCACGCCGCTGGACAGCGTGCAGGAAGAACTGCTGGCCGGCCTGCTGTCGGTGCCGGTCGCCGAGTCGCCGTCGTGGAGCGACGACGACAAGCGCGCCGAACTCGACAACAACGTGCAGGGCATCCTCGGCTACGTCGTGCGCTGGGTCGAACAGGGCGTCGGCTGCTCGAAGGTGCCCGACATCCACGACGTCGGCCTGATGGAAGACCGCGCCACGCTGCGCATCTCGAGCCAGCACATCGCCAACTGGCTGCGCCACGGCATCGTCACCAAGGACCAGGTGCTCGAGACCTTCCGCCGGATGGCCAAGGTCGTCGACCGCCAGAATGCCGGCGATGCCCAGTACCGGCCGATGGCAACCAACTACGACGACTCGACGGCGTTCCAGGCCGCGATGGCGCTCGTGTTCGAAGGCGAGCAGCAGCCCAGCGGCTATACCGAGCCGCTGCTGCACAAGTTCCGCCAGGTGTTCAAGCGCAAGGGCTGATCGGCATCGGTCGATGCCGGATCACGGAAGGGCCGCCGCGAGGCGGCCTTTTCATTTCCAGGGGGCGCGACGCGGCCGCCCCCGGCCGGCCGCTCAGTCGGCGCCGTTCAACGCCGATTTCAACGTCGCCAGCGCCTGCTGATCGGTGCGCTCGAACGCCAGCGGCGTCACCGACACGCCGCCGTTGAGCACGATCTCGGTCTCGCTGTCCGGCGGGTTGTCGCGCGGCCCGCGCTGGAAGCGCATCCATACATAAGGGATGTTGCGCGGGTCGGTGCGCGCGTCGACGTCGATGTGTTCGACGCGGCCGGCGCCCTGGCGCGTCGCCTGCATCGGGCCGGTGTCTTCGGGCGCGCAGTCCGGAAAGTTCACGTTCAGGCAGACCTGGCCCGGCCAGGGCGCGGCCAGCAACTGCCGCACGACGCCGGCGCCCAGCGTGCGCGCGTTCTCCCAGCGGATCGCCTGGAAGTCGGTGAAGGTCTGGCTCATCGCGATCGCGCGCTGGCCGAGCAGCAGCGCCGTCATCGCCGCGCCGACGGTGCCCGAGAACACCGTTTCGACGCCGAGGTTGCCGCCGCGGTTGACGCCCGACAGCACCAGGTCCGGCGGGTTGTCCTTCATCAGGTGGCGCAGCGCGACGACGACCGAGTCGCCGGGCGTGCCGCCGACGCCGAAGCGCCGCTCGCCATAAGGCACGGCCCGCAGCGGGGTATGCAGACTGATCGCGTGCGAAACGCCGCTCTGGTCGTGTTCGGGCGCCACGATCCAGACCTCGCGCGCGATCTGTCCGGCGATCTCCTCGAGCACCTTCAGGCCCGGCGCGTGGATGCCGTCGTCGTTGGTCAGCAGCACGCGATCGACGATCGGGGCAGGAGGCGGGGCGTAATGGGGCGCTGGCGTGGGCACGTCGGTCTCGTCACTGTCGGAATGATCGAAGCCTCAAGGTTAGCCGATTGCCCGTACAGTATTGTTTCGGGCGCGCGACGGATGCCGCCGCATGATCCACAGGAGAGGAACGATATGGCAGACGACGGTCTCAAACCCCCGACCGGTGACGCGACGCCGCGCGACGGCGACCTCACGAACCAGGAAGCGCCGGACCGCTTCGTCGAATTGCCCGACGGCATGCAGATCTGCTACCAGCAGCACGGTTCCCCGGACGACCCGGTCGTCGTGCTGGTGTCGGGCCTGAGCATGCAATCGCTGTCGTGGCCGATGTACTTCGTCCAGGGGCTCGTCGATCTCGGCTACTGCGTGCTCACGCCGGACAATCGCGACGTCGGCCGCTCGTCGCGGATCGCCACGCGCGCGCCGAACCGCCTGCGCCAGTTGTTCGCCCAGCCCACGCCCTCCAGCTACAACCTGGACGACATGGCCGACGACCTGATCCGGCTGGTCGTGCAGCTCGGATACCGGCGCGCGCACGTGGTCGGCATGTCGATGGGCGGGATGATCGCGCAGATGATGGCGGCGCGGCATCCCGAGCTGATCGCATCGCTGACGTCGATCTTCTCGACGACCGGCGACCCGTGGGTGGGCCGGCCCGCACCGTCGACGCTGCGCGTGATGGCCCGGGCGGGCCTGACGCGCACGCGCGAGCAGGCCGTGCAGCGTTTCCTCACGATGTTCCGGCATATCGGCGACCCGTCGGTGCCGGGCATGGTGCAGACGTGGACCGAATACGCGCAGCGCGCGTGGGACCGCAACGGCGGCAAGGTCGAGACCGAAGGCGTCGCCCGGCAGCTCGCCGCGATCCAGAAATCGGGCGACCGCACGGCCGTGTTGCGCCGCATCCAGGTGCCGACGCTGGTGATGCACGGCGACCGCGACCTGATGGTCGATCCGAGCGGCGGCCGCGCGACGGCCCGCGCGATCCCGGGCGCGCGGCTGCATACGATCATCGGCCTGCGGCATCAGATCGACCCGCACCACACGCCCGAGATGCTGCGCGAGATCGGCGAGATGCTGCGCGGCGCCGGTTGATCGGGCGTTGTCCTGCCGCCCTGCGGACGCGCTGACCGGCGGTTCGGCGATCGGCGCGAACGGATCGGCATCGGAGGCTTCGCGTCGGTATCGACGAATCCGATGATCTGCTGAAGCCGGGCGATATACGGCTGAATCCGCCGCAGGCATGCGATCTAGAATGGTCGGCGTGACAGAACTTGATATTCGAGATGTCATCGATGGAATTCTGCGTGCCGTCTCGCCTGCGCGAGGATCGCAGGTGTTCGAATGAAGATCGCGGAGAGTTGAAATGTCGGCCGATGCAGCATCATTGCCGTGGAGAGCTGCTGCGAAGCTGAAAGAACTGATTCGACGATTCTCGGGCGGCGGATCGCCGGCGACGGAAAAAACCCATCTCGCGCTGGCGCAGTACCGCGCCTTCACGCAGCAGATGCCGATGATGTACGTCATGTTGATGACCAGTACATGGGCCGTGGCTGCAGCGTTCTTCGGGCATGCGCCCTTTGCAAAGGTATTCGTTTTCCCTGCCGTCATGACCATGGCGAGCGCCGCTCGTGCGCGGTTCTGGGTCGCGCACCGCACCGAGCCGACGATCGACGTCGTGAATCGGACGGCGCGCAGGTCCATTGTCCTGGCCGTGGTGCTGGCGATCGGATTCGTTGGCTGGGTCGTCGTTCTTTATCCGTACGGAGACGCGTACAGAAAATCATTGTTGGCATTCTTTCTGGCCACGTCGAACATGGCTTGCGTTTTCTGCCTGATGCACAACAGGCGGTCGGCGTATATCGTCTTCTTCATCGTGAACACCGGGTTCATCGTCCATTTCGGTTTGACCGGCATACCGTCGCTGCTGGCGGCGTCCGCCATCACCGCGGTCGTCGCGATCGGACTTCTGATGATGATCAACATCAATCATCGGGATTTCACCCGGCTGATTGAAGCGCAGGTTCAGACCGAAGCCCTGAGCAACGCCAATTTCCAATTGGCCAATCTGGATACGTTGACGAATCTGCCCAACCGCCGCGCGTTCTTTGCCGAGCTGGAGAGCGCGGTCGCGGTGTCGACGGCAATCGGTTCGCGCCTGGCGTTGGGGGTCATCGATCTGGACGGTTTCAAGCCCGTCAACGATCTGTACGGGCACCCGTTCGGCGACAAACTGCTGATCGAAGTGGGCGAGCGGCTGGCGTCGCTGTGCCGGCGGGACGGCATTTACATTGCCCGACTCGGCGGCGATGAATTCGCGCTGATCGTCCACAACGTGGACCGCGAGGACGAACTGCTCCGGATCGGCACGGCGCTGTGCGATGCGCTACGCGCGCCCTTCGAACTGGCCGAGGCGCACGTCCAGATCGCCGGATCGATCGGTTTCGCGGTCTACCCGGATCTGGCGAAAAGCCCGGCCGAGCTGTTCGAGCATGCCGACTACGCGCTTTTCGACGGCAAGCGCGGCGACCGTCGCGGCTGCCCGACGCTGTTCTCCAAGCAGCACGTCGACGCGATCCATCGTGATGCGCGTATCGAGCAGGCGCTGAAGCTGGCCGATATCGAGGCCGAGTTCGAAGTCGTGTTCCAGCCGATCGTCGGCGTGGACGACGCGACGACGCTGGCTTTCGAGGCGCTGGCGCGCTGGACCAGTCCCACGCTGGGGAAGGTCTCTCCCGGCCAGTTCATTCCCGCCGCGGAGCGGGCCGGCATCATCGGCCGGCTGACCCAGCCGCTGTTGAAGAAAGCGCTGGCCGCCGCGGCCGCCTGGCCGGCCGAGATCCGTCTTTCGTTCAATCTCTCCGCTTATGACCTGAGCTCCCCGGACGGGATGCTGGCGATCATCCGCATCATCGAAAGCAGCGGTTTCGATCCCGCGCGCCTCGATCTCGAGATCACCGAGACGGCATTCGGCCACGATTTCGAGCAGGTCCAGAAGGCCGCCAACATGCTCCAGCGCCTGGGATGCGGCCTCTCGCTCGATGATTTCGGCACCGGCTATTCGTCGCTGTCGCGGCTCCATGCGTTGCCGCTGACCAAGATCAAGATCGACCGCAGTTTCGTCGTCGGGCTGCATCGCAACCAGACGAGCGCCAAGATCGTCAAGTCGCTGCTCGCGCTGAGCCGCGACATGGGTCTCGATTGCGTGGTGGAGGGGGTCGAGACCGAGGAGGAGATGATGGCGCTGCGCAGGCTGGGCGGCACGATGGTGCAGGGCTATTTCTACTCGCCGCCGGTTGCCGAAACGGAGCTGACCCGCTTCATCGGGCAGCCATGGCGGCAGGCGCCCGACCCCGCGCATGTCGACGCCGCGTTGGTGGAGGCCGCCGGGCGGGGAGATCCGCGTGATCGACGTGCCGTGGAGCGAAGCGTCGCGATGAGTTCTTAGGGGCGCGATCACGACGAGTCGGTGGAACGGGCGTTCGACCCGACCGCCGGCCTGCTGCCGCAAACCGGCGGTCGCGTCGAACGCTGCCGGCCGCGGCCTCAGACATGCTGCCCGCCATTGATCGGAATCTCGGCGCCGTTGATGTAGCCGGCGCCGGCCGTGCACAGGAAGTAGATCGTCGCCGCCACCTCCTCGGGTTTGCCGAGCCGATGCAGCGGGATGTCGCGTTCGACGATCGTCGCGGTGCCCGGCGACAGGATCGACGTGTCGATCTCGCCCGGCGCGATCGCGTTGACGCGGATGCCGTGCGGACCGAACTCGTGCGCCATCTCGCGCGTCAGTGCCAGCAGCGCCGCCTTGGACGCCGCATAGGCCGAACCGGCGAACGGGTGCACGCGCGAGCCGACGATCGACGTCACGTTGACGATGATGCCCTTGGCGGCGCTCAGTTCGGGAAACAGGCCGCGCGCCAGCAGCGCGGTCGAGAACAGGTTGACGTTGAAGACCTTGACCCAGGTCGCGAAGTCGGTGTCCAGCACGCCCAGGCGCGAGCCGTCGTTGCGCTTGGGCGAGATGCCCGCGTTGTTGACGATCGCATCGAGCTGGCCGCGCGCCAGCCGCGAGCGGATCTCGGCGATGCCGCGCTCGATGCTGTCGAGGTCGGCGAGGTCGAGCTGGATGTGATTGTCGCGGCCTTCGGGCCACGGGCAGTTGTCGTCGAACGGCTGGCGGGACACCGTCAGCACGCGCCAGCCGGCGGCGCCGAAGTGCTTGACGGTAGCGTGTCCGATGCCGCGGCTCGCGCCGGTCAGCAGCATGGTCTTGCGGTTGGCCATGGGGTCATCCGGTCGAAAAGGGGAGGGAGCAATCCGGACACGATACTGGAATGCCCGTCGACCCTGCCAGCGCCCGGTGATTTCGGCTTCGCGCCGGTTGCTGCGACGCGTGGCGTCGTCGGGGTCGAGATCCTCGGTCAGAGCACGTCCGATGCTCACCCGAGCAGCAGGTTTCGGAACGGCTTGCGGTGCTTGAAGCGATAGGTGTGGAAGTGAGTCACTCCCGCCTGAAGGCGGGAGCTTCCTCGCCACGAGCCAGGGGCACTTTCGGTGCCGGAACCGGCTTGCCTCGCTTGACCTCGCCCTGAAGGACGAGGCTCGCGCTTTGGCCTTTCCGAGGCGTCCGGGTCGCCACCGGCCCAAGCCCCGACCAGGCCCAACGCCTGCATGGTCTCGAACGGCGCGGCGTGTTCGGCGCGCGGACGCGCGTAGAGCTGTGCGACCGATTCCTCGAGCGCATCACTGACGTTCATGCCGGATCCGGCAGGCGCCGTCGGAGAGCCGGCGTCAAACCCCCAGCAACCCCGCCAACGCCTGCCGGTCCCCGCGCAGCACCGTCGATTCGCCCGCCAGCGCGACGCGGCCCTTTTCGAGGACGATCGCGCGATCGGTCTGCGACAGCACCATCCGGTAGTCGCGATCGACGATCAGCGTAGCGATGCCGGTCTCGCGGATCGCGGCGATCACGCGCCAGATCTCGGCGACGACCAGCGGCGCCAGGCCTTCGGTCGCTTCATCGAGGATCAGCAATCGCGGGTGCGTCATCAGCGCGCGGCCGATCGACAGCATCTGCTGCTCGCCGCCGGACAAATGTTGTCCGCCGTGCGATTGCCGCTCGGCCAGCCGCGGAAACGTGTGGAACACGCGCTCGAGCGTCCAGTCGCGTGCGCCGTTCAGGCCGGGGCGCGCGCTCATCACCAGATTCTCGCGCACCGACAGGTTCGGGAAGATGCCGCGGCCTTCGGGCACGTAGCCGATGCCGAGCCGCGCGATCGTTTCGGGCGGAGAGCCGGTGACGTCGCGGCCGTCGATCGACAGGCTGCCGGTGCGGGGGCGCAGGTAGCCCATGATCGTGCGGATCAGCGTGGTCTTGCCCATCCCGTTGCGGCCGAGCAGCCCGATCGCCTGGCCGGCGTCGATCGTCAGCGACACGCCGTGCAGGACATGACTGTCGCCGTAATGAGCGTGCAGGCCCTCGGCTCGAAGCAAGGGTTCGCGGTGAGTCGCTCCCGCCTGAAGGCGGGAGCTTCCTCGCCACGAGCCGGGGGCCCCTTCGGTGCCGGAACGGGCTTGCCTCGCTTGACCTCGCCCTAGCGGGCGAGGCTTGCGCTTTGGCCCGTGGTCAGTCCCGTTCATCGTCGTGATGTCCGAGGTAGGCAGCCTGCACGTCGGGATCGGCGCGGATCCGCTCGGGCGAACCGGTGGCCAGCACGCGGCCGTTGACCATCACCGTCATCCGGTCGGCGATGCGGAACACCGCGTCCATGTCGTGCTCGACCAGCAGGATCGCGTGATCGGTCTTCAGTCGTGCGAGCAGGGCCAGCATGCGGTCGGTTTCTTCGGCGCCCATGCCGGCCAGCGGTTCGTCGAGTAGCAGCACGCCGGGCCGCGTGGCCAGGCAGATCGCGATTTCGAGCTGGCGTTTGGCGCCGTGGCTCAGCGTGCCGGCGGTTCGCGACGATTCGTCGCGCAGCCCGACTGCCGCCAACGCTTCATCGGCGCGCTCGTTGCTGGTCGCGCAGCGCCGGGCGGACGACCAGATCGCCCATGGCTTCGGTTCGCTGGCCTGCGCGGCCAGGCGGACGTTCTCGTGGATGCTGAAGTCCGGAAAGATCGTCGTGCGCTGGTAGCTGCGGCCGATGCCGGCACGCGCGCGGCGCGGCTGCGGCCAGTGCGTCAGCTCGGTATCGCCCAGATGGATCGTGCCCCACGTGGGCGCGACCTCGCCGGACAGCAGGTTGATCAGCGTCGACTTGCCGGCGCCGTTGGTGCCGATCACCGCATGGACTTCGCCCGGGTGCAGCGTCAGCGAGACGTTGTCGACGGCGATCAAGCCGCCGAAGCGGCGCGTCAGGTTCTCGGCGCGAAGCGTCGACCTCATCGCCGGGCCTGGGTGGCGAGCCCCACCAGCCCGCGCGGCAGCAGCGCGACGAAGACGATGATCGTCAGCCCCATCGGCAATTGCCAGTGGTCGGCGAGCGGACCGACCAGTGCGTGCGTGCCGAACAGCTCCTTGAGCAGCGTGAACGCCACCGCGCCGATGACCGCGCCGTGCCACGGACCGATGCCGCCGAGGATCAGCATCAGCAGCACCTCGCCCGACAGGTGCCAGGCCAGCAGTTCGGGATTGACGGCCGCGTCGCGCGCCGCGACCAGGAAGCCCGCCAATCCCGCCAGCCCGCCGGCGATGACGAAGGCCGCCAGCTTGTAGCCCTGAGTGCCGAAGCCGGCCGCGCGCATCCGCCGCTCGTTGACGCGAATGCCGGCCAGCGCGGCGCCGAAGCGCGAGCGTCCGATCGATGCGAGCAGTGCGTAGCTGGCCATTAGCGCCGCCAGCACCAGGTAATAGCCGTGCAGGCGGTTCTCCAGGTCGATCGGCCCCCACGACGGGCGGTTGTACAGGTACAGGCCGTCGCTGCCGCCGCCGACCGGCGTGTCGTGGACGACGAAGAACGCCATCTGCGCGAACGCCAGCGTCACCATGATGAAATAGACGCCGCGCGTGCGCAGGCTCAGCGCGCCGATCACCAGCGCGGCCAGCGCCGCCGCGCCGATCGCCGCACCCATCAGCGTCGCGATCGACGCGTCGCCGTCGGCCAGCGACAGGCGGGCCGTCGCATACGCGCCGATCCCGAGGAACGCCGCGTGGCCGAGGCTGATCAGGCCGGTCGAGCCGACCAGCAGCTGCAGGCTCAACGCGAAGATCGACAGGATCATCATCTTGACGACCAGGTCGGCGACATAAGGGCTCAGCCACGGACCGGCGGCCGCCGCCAACAGGGCGGCCATCAATGCGATCGCGCCGGCCCGGCCACCGTGCCGGGCGGGGCGCGAGACGGTGGCAGAGGAGGTCGAGATGGTCGAGGTGGCCGAAGCCGTCGCGCCGGCAGACGAAGCCGCCGCATCGGCGGGCGAAGGATTCACGGGCTTCTCCTTCACGCGCGCCTCCCGAGCAGCCCTTCGGGCCGCCAGACCAGCACGATCGCCATCAGCAGGTAGACGCCGATGCCGCTGACCTCGGCGAACAGCACCTTGCCGAACGTATCGACGAAGCCGACCAGCAGCGAGGCGATCAGCGCGCCGGTGATCGAGCCGATGCCGCCGATGACGACGACGACGAAGCAGATGATCAGCACGCCGGCGCCCATGTTCGGATAGACCGACGACATCGGCGCGGCGATCATGCCCGACAGCGCGGCCAGTGCCACGCCGGCCGCGAACACGATCCGGTACAGCCGGCGGATGTCGATGCCCAGGCCGCGCGCCATGTCGCGATCGCTGGCGCCGGCGCGGATCATCATCCCCAGCCGCGTGCGGTGGACGACGAAGTACAGCCCCAGCGCCAGCACGAGGCAGGCCGCCGACGCGAACAGCCGGTACCACGGGTATTGCATCAGATCCCCGAGCGCGAAGCTGCCCGACAGCCAGCCGGGCAACGGCACGCCGTGCACGTCGTTGCCGACCAGGATCGAGCGCAGTTCCTCGAACACCAGGATCAGCCCGTACGTCATCAGTACCTGCTGCAGATGTTCACGCCGGTACAGGTAGCTGAAGAACAGCCATTCGAGCAGGTAGCCGAACGCGGCGGCCAGCACGACGCCGCAGGCCAGCATCGCCACGAAGTGCTCGCCGAACAGCGGGCTCAGCGAGAACGCCAGGTAGGCGCCGATCATGTAGAAGCTGCCATGGGCGAGATTGATCACGCCCATGATGCCGAAGATCAGCGTCAGGCCCGACGACAGCAGGAACAGCAGCAGGCCGTATTGCAGCGCGTTCAGGCACTGCACGAGAAACGTCGCAGTGTCCACTTCTGTACCAACCCGCCTCTCAGAGCTTGCAGCCGCGGGACGGCGCGTCCAGCGCCTTGGCCGCGATGCCGATCACCTTGTTCTCGTTGCCCTCGACGCGGCGAAGATAGAAGTCCTGCACCGGATTGTGCGCGCGCGACAGCGAGAACGGGCCGCGTGGGCTGTCGATGCGCGCGTTCTCGATCGCCGCCTGCAGTTCGGCCTTGCGCGACACGTCGCCGCCGACCGCCGCGAGGCCGGCCGCCAGCATCTGCGCGGCGTCATAACCCTGGACCGCATAGACGTCCGGCTGCTGCTGGTGGGCCTTCGCGTACGCGGCGCGAAACGCCCGGTCGCGCGGTGTGTCCAGGCCGTCGGCATAGTGCAGCGCGGTCAGCATTCCCTGCGCCGATGCGTCCAGCGCCTCCAGCGGGCCGTCGGCCAGGAAGCCCGGCCCATATAACGGGATCGACCGGGCCAGACCGGCCGCCGCGTAGTCGTTGACGAACTTGACGGCGGCGCCGCTCGAAAAGAACGCGTACACGGCATCGGGCCTGGCCGCCGCGATCTCGGTCAGCAGCGCCTGGAACTCGACGTTCGGAAACGGCAGCGCCAACTGCCGCGTGACGCGCCCGCCGGCCTTCTCGAAGCCCTCCTTGAAGCCGTTGGCCGATTCGTCGCCCGCCGTGTACTTCCAGGTGATCGTCACCGCCGTCTTTTTCTTCTCGCGCTCGCCGGCCACCAGCCCCATCGCGTACGCGGGCTGCCAGTTCGAGAACGAGCTGCGGAAGACGTTCGGCGCGCACATCGGGCCGGTGATCGCGTCGGCACCGGCGTTCGGCACGATCAGCAGCGTGCCGTTCTCGCGCACCGCGCGTGCCATCGCCATCGCGACGCCGCTGTGCACCGAGCCGATCAGCACGTCGACGCCGTCGCGGCGGATCAGCTTGTTGACGTTCTCGGTCGCCTTCGCGGGTTCGGATTCGTCGTCGACCTTGAACAACACGATCTCGCGGCCGCCGAGCTTGCCGCCGAGTTCGTCGACGTGCAGCCGGAAGCCGTTCTCGATGGCCTTGCCCAGCGCGGCATAAGTGCCCGAGTACGGCAGCATCAGGCCGACCTTGAGCTTGTCCGGCGCGCCGGACTGCGCGCGAGCGGGCGGTGCGGCCACCGCCGCCGAGGCCAGCGCCGCGGCCAGCGCCGCCATACGGATCACCGGAAGGGCCATCGGACGGATCATCGGAGGGATCACCAGACGCACCATCGGACGGATCATCGGGGCACGTGGCGCCATGCGCCGGGTCATCGGTCCGTCCTTCATCGATCGGTGACCCACGACGGCTTGCGCTTCTCGCGGAACGCCGCCATGCCTTCGGCGCCTTCGGCCGACGTGAACATCCGGCGGCTCCATACCGCCATTTCCGCCAGCCCTTCGTCGAGCGGCAACTGCGCGGCGCGGCGGGCCAGCTTCTTGCACTCGACGACCGCGATCGGCCCGCCGAGCGCGATCATGTCGACCTCTTCCTGCACCGCGTCGATCAGACGCTCGCCCGGCACCGCGCGATGCGCGAGCCCCATCTGCACGGCCCGCTCGCCGTCGAAGCGTTCGCCGGTGACGAACAGCCGCGTCGCGTGGTGCGTGCCGAGCTTGGGCACGCAGACCATCGCGATGATCGCCGGGATCACGCCGATCCGTACTTCGGAGAAGCTGAACGGCACGTCGGCCGCGGTGATGACGATGTCGGCCGCGCCGACCAGGCCGAGGCCGCCCGCGAACGCCGCGCCGTTGACGGCGGCGATCACCGGCTTGGGACTGTCGATGATGCGCTTGAGCAGGTCGGGGTAGGGGACCGCGCGTTCGCCGTCGGCGGCCTGGCCGGGCGGGCGCTTCAGGTCGGCGCCGGCACAGAACGCCGGGCCGGTGCCGGTCAGGACGATGCAGCGTGCCGACGGGTCGTCGTTGGCGGTCTGCAGATGGTCGTACACCGCGTTGACCAGGTCCACCGACAACGCGTTGCGGTTGTCGGGGCGGTTCAGCGTGATCCAGGCGGCGCCGCGGCGCACGTCGTACAGCGCGGCATCGGAGGGCGAAGCGGAAGGCGAGGGCATCGGTCGGGGTCTCCTGAGGGGGGCCACGAAAGTCGGATGGCATCCGAGCGGAGTCGGCGGAGCCGTCGATGATGAGGCGCGCTTCCGGTCAAGTCAAAGAGATCCGTCCGCTGATGCGATGCCGGCCGCGCTCGAGCGCGGGCCGGCCGTTCGCGGATCCGGATGCGGGTCGTCGATTCCCGTCGGCGAGGCCGGCGGGAAAGCGCGTCAGGCGCGCTTGCCGAAGATCGCGACGTTTTGCCGGGCGATCAGAACCGGGCAGCCATCGGGCGTCCAGATCGTCGTGCGCTGGGCGGAATAACCGGCCTGGGCCGTTTCCGCCGCGCAGTCGACCAGCCACCACCCCGGGGTACCTTGCGAGGCACCGTCCGAGGCGCTTTGGCCATCCGGGGCCAGGAAATCGATAGCCCAGGTCATCGTGCTGATCGGCTTGAACTCCTGAAACAGGACGAACGCCGCCGGCGGCAAGGCGTCGGCCATCGCCAGCAGGCTCACGGTTCCGCTGCCGGCATCGGGGTCGCGATGGCGCAGCCAGACCAGCATTCGCGGATCCGCACCCGGCGTGTGCGGCCTGGCACCGCCCGCCAGCTTCCCGTCGAAATGGCGCATGAAGTTCGGCTGGTCGGGCCAGCCGAAGAATTCCGGAATCGCCGCGTCCGGGGCCGGCGCATCCGGCGCCGGCAGGTCGACGTGATCATGATCGACCGCACGGGCCGTGCCGAAGCAAAACGTCGCGCGCGTCGCCAGGCCGTCCTCGCCCACGAGATCGGCGCCGACGAAGACCGTCGACTTGCCGGCCCGCAAGGTCGTGGCCGTGACCCGCAGCATGCCCGTGGCCGGCCCGATGAATGCCAACTGCGCGGATCGCAACGGCGGCAGCCCGGGGAAGCGGCGGTTCGTCGCTTCCAGGCACAGCGCCGCGGACAGGCCGCCATAAGCCGTGCGGCCCTGCAGCCAGTCGGCCGGCAGCGAGACCTCGAAGTGATCGCCCTGCGGCGTCATCGACTGGATCAAACGAGAGAAAGGGGTAAGCGTCATCGAAGGCTCCGGATTCGATCAATGGGGTAGATAATGCTCGAGCACGGCCCAGCCGTCGCGGGCGATGTCCTGGCCGAACAGTCGCTGCGTCTCGGCGGGTGTCAGGCCCAGCTCCGCCAACAGCTCGCGCGTATGCGTGCCGGGCGCGAAGGCCGGTGAGAGCGGCGCCGCGTGCCCGGACGCGAAGCGGTACCAGGTCGGCAGCGGCAGGCTGACCCGATGGCCGCTCGGATGATCGCCGCGCAGCATCGCCCAGCGCATGCTGGCGGGGTCGAACTGCCCGGGCGCTTCGACCGTCAAGCGCTCCCTCAGCGCATCGAGCCGCTCGATCGGTACCAGCGAGGCCGCGGGCAGGTCGCGCAGCCGCTGCGAGGCCTGCTCGACCGTCTGGCCGGACAAGGCCTCGGCGATCGCCGCGTCGGAGGCATCGGCGGCGCCGAGCCGTGCGGCGACGGCGTCGATGTCACGGGACCGCGCGGCGAGAAAGGCCCAGCCGCCGGCGGTCCGGTACTTGCGGTAGTGGCTGCCGTAGCCAACCGATCCCTGGCCGGCGGGTTCGGCCGGGCGGCGATGCGTGGCGCTCGCGACGGTGAACGGAAACTGCACCAGTTGCGCGCCCATCGACAGCGACGTGCGCACGTGCGATCCGCCGTGGCCGAGTGCGCGGGCGACCAGCGCCTGCGCGATGCCCAGCGCGGCCGAAAAGCCGGTGATGTAGTCGACGCAGGACGCCAGGCCGTGCAGCACCGGCGCTTGCGGCGTGCCGTAGCGGGCCGTGACGCCGGTGGCGGCCTGCAGCACCGGATCGAAGGCCGGATCGTCTTTCAGCGGTCCGCCGGCCGGCCCACCCCACGCGCTGATCTGGCACGAGATGATCGACGGGTTCCATTGCCGGAGCTGCGCCTCGGACAGCCCGATCTTTTCGGCGGAGCGATCGAGGAAGTTGTGGATCACCACGTCCGATCGCCGGACGAGCCGCGCCAGCACCTGGCGCCCCTCGTCGGTCTTCAGGTCCAGGATGATCGAGCGCTTGCCCTGGTTGACGTCGACGCCGAACCACATCGTCATGCGCGGCCCGGCATAGGGCGCCGGCGGATCGACGCGCGTCACCTGCGCGCCGAACTCGGCCAGGATGCGCGCCGACGCGGGGCCGGCGATGACGTTCGACAGGTCCAGCACCCGGACGCCGGCGAGGATCCTGCCGTCATTCGCCGCGCCGCGGGCCTCGCCGCCGTCTGCGCCATGGGCGGTGCTGCCGCGTGTGTCAGCGGCGGCGCCGTCGGACGAGGCGGTCTCGTTCCCGGTCCGTTCCCGCGGCCAGCCCGCTTCGACGGCGAGCCGCCGCGCGGCCAGCGGCGGCGAGGCGACTCGCTCGCCCTCGATCGTCACGAACCTGCCCGGCTGTCGTACGAGGCCCCATTCCGGATCGTCGAGGTCGCCGACGTTGCCACCCACCAGCGCCGTGGGCAGGTGCATCCATTCGTCGGTCGTACGGACCACGCTGGCCGGCACGCCGGCGCGGCGCAATAGCGTCTCCCATTCCTGCGCGGGCCGGGTCAGGAACCGGGCGGCCATCACCGCCTGCAGGCGATTCGCCCACGCCGGGCTCAGGCCCTGCGACGACGACACGTTGTTGCCGTTGCCGCCTTCCTCGAACGGCGAGCCGACGACCATGCCCTCGGCGATCAGGTCGTTGAGCACGCCCAGCGTATCGAGGCAGGCCTTGGCGTGGTGAACGTGGTCGACGGCATTGATGAAGAGGAAGCGTCCGTCCGCGCAGCGATGGTTGCCGAACTGGGGCCGCGGCGAGGCGGCCAGGTAGGCCTTGATCCGGGCACGATGCGCGTCGCCCAGATGCGCATCGAGATCGCGCAGGATCGGAAAGGCCACGTCGGTCATCGACTTGTCGATCGGCGGCAGGTCGAAGCGTCGCGGCTGGCCGTCGATCTTCATGATCAGCAGCGCCATCGACGACAGCACCGCGTCGGCGAGCGGCGTTTCGATCGATTGCCCGTGCCCGGTCTCGATCCGGTTCAGCAAGCCCAACGTGGCCGCGATGGCCGCATGCACGCCGCCATAAGCGGACGCCATCGGTACCGCGGTGAACGTCGGCTCGCCGCCGAGGATCGGGCCCAATGCGTGCACGTCGGTGTAGACGCCGACCGAGGCCGCGACCGTGCCTTCCCAGCCCGGCGTCGCCGCCATCGGGCCTGCTTCGGCGAAGCCGGGCACCGACACGTAGACGAGGCCGGGGTTAGCTGCCTTCAGCGTCGGGTAATCGAGCCCGAATCGCGCGGCCTGGCCGATGCCCAGGTTGGCGATGACGATGTCCGCGCCGGCCGCGAGCGCCTGCGCGCGAGCCTGGCCTTCGGAGGTCTTCAGATCCAGCGTGATGGCCGTCTTGCCTCGCGACAGCAAGGCGTCCTCGAGCTGCCTGTCCTTGTCGGGTTTCTCGATCTCCAGCACCTCGGCGCCCTGCTCGGCGAGCAGCAGCGAGGCGACGCGGCCGGGCCAGCTCCCGCCCAGGTTGAGGACTCGGATACCTGTCAAAGGGCTTGATCGATGCTTCATCGTTGCGCCTCCTCGCGCTTCCTCCACCCGATGGGGCGGGAGAGTCATGACGGTTCGCTCGTCCGGAGACGAACGAGGGTTCCGGGTTATCAATACGACCGGTCGTCTTTTATTATAGGAAAAAGCCGCACTGCGTGCCGGCGCCTGGGCGCTCGGCCGTGCCGGACTTCCGCGGAAAGGACCGGACGCCTCGCTTCGGGAGACCGGCTTGCAGCGACGCTTCAGTTTCCCGGGCGTCGATGCCGCGAGTCTCGCCGCATCATCCCGGGGCGGGTCTTATCGACGGCCGGATCAGAACGGTTCCACGGCCGGGCGCAGATCGATTTCCTGCGACCACGCGCTCGGATGCTGCCGGTGGATGAACCAGTAGGCTTCGGCGATGGCGTCGATGCCGAGCAGCCCGAGTTCTCCCTTCTCCGCGACACGAGTCGGAAATGCATTGCGGAGGCGATCGCCGTTGATCCCGCCGTCGATCACCACGTGCGCGACGTGCAGTCCCTGCGGCCCGTATTCGCGAGCCATGCTCTGGCTGAGGGCCCTGAGCCCGGCCTTGGCCGCCGCGAAGTGGGCGAAGCCGGGCTTTCCGCGCAGGCTCGCCGAAGCGCCGGTGAAAAGCACGGTTCCCCGGCCGAGCGGGACCAGCCGGCGCGCGGCCTCGCGGCCGGCGAGAAAACCCCCGAAGCATCCGACACGCCAGAAATCCTCGAACTGCTCGGCCGTCAACTCGCGAAAATCGAGCCGCCGGTTGTTGCCGGCGTTGAAGACGACGAGGTCGGGGAGGGCGTGCCCGGTGCTCGGCGTGAACGCGCGGTCGTACAGAGCCACGACGTCCGGTTCGCTAGTCGTGTCCGTCACCACCGCTTCGGCGCTGCCGCCGGCGGCGACGATCGTGTCGACGACCTGATCGAGCTTGTGTCGCGTCCGTCCGGCGACGAAGACGTGATAGCCCTCGGCCGCGAATTTCCGGCACAAGGCCGCGCCGAGTCCTTGTTCGGCGCCGACGCCGATCACGATGGCTGAAGGTCTGCGGGTCATCCTCTGTCCTTGGTTCCTGGCGATCGATCGCGATCCTTCCGGTTGGCGGTCATGCAGGGGATCGCTCCCGCGGTCGCCGTGTTTCGTGTCCGCGACCGTGAACGGGCTTCATCGCGCTCAGACGAGTACCGACCCGAACACGACTTCGATGAACTGCTTCAGCGGCGCATCGCTCTTCTCGGCTCGCATCCGCAGCAGCGCCCCTTCCCAACTGTTGAGCAGGAATTGCGCGAGCACGGGGGCCGGCGTCCGGTTGCCGATCGCGCCGGATTTCTGCGCTTCGGCGATGCACGCCTCGAACAGGCCGCTCCACGTGCGGAAATGCGTGGCCAGCCGATCCCGGATCATGTCGCTGTGATCGGCGATCTCGAGGCTGAGATTCCCCAGCATGCATCCGCGCGCATAGCCGAGCGCCTTGAAGCCGCGGGCGCGTTCGGAAAAATAAGTCTTCAAGCGTTCGAGAGGCGGAATGCCGTCGTCGCCGAGCAGCACGCGCAGCTTGGCGAGGCCCTGGTCGAAATACACGTCGACCACTTCCTTGCCGAAAGACTCCTTGCTCTCGAAGTGGTTGTAGAACGAGCCTTTGGGCACCTTGGCCGCGTCGACGATGTCCTTGATGCCGGTCGCGGAGTAGCCCGACTCATGCAGCATCTTCACGCCGGCGCGAATCAGGTTGTCGCGTGTTCCCGGCCGCGGTTTCGGTCCGGGACGCGCTGCGGAGGTCGTAGGCGAAGCCATGTGTCGTGATCGAGAGTCGGTAAAGATGACCGGTCGGTCGTAATCATGGAGGGCGCGGACTTCGCCTGTCAAGCGGCCCGCCGACGGCATCGTCCATCCCGCGCGCGGCGGGCTTCTCCGCGTGCCGGCGAATCCGAAATGGGTATCCGTCGACGAGCATTGACAATTAAAGACGACCGGTCACATCATGATGATGCCGGAGCGATCGGCCGTCCGGGCTACCGGGATCGGAGATCGCTTACCCCTTCGATCGGCGCCGCCGCGCCCCGATCAACCGTCGAGGATCCATCGGATGTCATTGTCTTCACTCTTTTCGCCGCTCCGGTGTGGACGCTACGAACTGGCTCATCGGGTCATCATGGCTCCGCTGACGCGCATGCGTGCCGGTCCCGGCAATGTTCCCAATGAACACGCGCCGACGTATTACGGCCAGCGTGCGACGCCGGGTGGCCTGATCCTTGCCGAAGCGACGCAGGTCACGCCGTACGGACAGGGTTACCCGACGACGCCGGGCATCCATTCGGCGCAGCAGGTGGAAGGCTGGACGAAGGTCACCGATGCGGTCCACGCCGCGGGCGGCCTGATCTTCCTGCAGTTGTGGCACACCGGGCGTTCGTCGCATTCGAGCTTCCAGCCGGGGGGCGTACTGCCCGTCGCGCCCTCTGCGATCGCGATCACGAGCGGCACCGCGATGACGCCCGAGTGGAAGTCGGTTCCGTTCGAGACGCCGCGTGCGCTGGCGCTCGATGAGATCCCGGGGATCATCGACGCCTATCGTCAGGGCGCGCGCAACGCGATGGCGGCGGGATTCGATGGCGTGGAGCTGCACGCGGCCAACGGCTATCTGATCCAGCAGTTCCTCGATGGCCGGTCGAACCGACGCACCGACATCTATGGGGGATCGATCGAGAACCGCAGCCGCCTGTTGCTCGACGTGACGGCCGCGTTGATCGAGGTATGGGGAGCCGATCGCGTCGGCGTCCGCATGTCGCCGTTCGGGACGTACAACGACATGGGCGACCCGGATCCGATCGGTCTCTACAGCCACGTGCTGTCGCGTCTCGGCGAGCTCGATATCGCCTACGCCCATCTGATCGAGGCTCGCGACGGCGCCGGGATGGAAATCGATACGCCGCAGCAGGCGGTCGACCAGCTTCGTCCGTTCTGGCGCAAGACCTTGATTCTCGCCGGCGGCTTCGACGGCGAATCGGCGGACGCCGCCATCCGTTCCGGGCGTGCCGACGCCATCGCGTTCGGCAGGCATTTCCTCGCCAATCCGGATCTGCCCCGGCGGCTCAGGATCGGTGCGCCGCTGAACGCTTATGACCGCAAGACCTTTTATGGCGGTGGGGCCGCCGGATATATCGACTATCCGGCCCTCGAATCCGCTTCCACCTGACTCACCCATGCCGACGGAGAATCCGCAATGAAAGTCGTTGTCCTGGCCGCTACCGGCCGCGCTGGTCGCACGATATTGAATGAACTCGTCAGCCGCGCAGGCCACCAGGTCACCGCGGTCGCCCGCAACCCGGGCAAGCTTCCCGAACAGCTTCCCGATAGTGTCGAACGGGTTCAGGACGACCTGAGCAGCGCCGACCGGCTCGCGCGGATCATCGCCGGGGCCGATGCCGTCGTCAGCGCCTTCGGCCCGGCGAGCAGCGATCCCCGGTATGCGACCGATCAGACCTACACCGACCAACTGGTCGATGTGACGGAGCGGGTGATCGCGGCGGTTCGCAAGGCCGGTGTTCCGCGCCTGATCGTCGTCGGTGGATGCGGCTCGCTCGAATTTTCTCCTGGTGTGACGGTGCTCGATTCCGGTTTCTGGCCCGCGCAGTATGTGCCGATCGCCAAGTCGCACGTGAAGGCCTTTGCCGCGCTAAGGGCATCGGACATCAATTGGACGTATTTCAGTTGCCCGATGTCGATCACGCGCGGCGAGCGCACCGGCAAGTTCCGCCTGGGCGGCGACCAGTTGATCAAGGACGCGGAAGGCAAGAGCCGCGTCTCGTTCGAGGACTATGCGGTCGCCCTCGTCGATGAACTGGAGAGGCCGGCGCACCAGCGGGCGCGCTTCACGATCGGCTACTGACGAGCAGGACGGCTGTTCACGTCCCCGCCGCTGCCGGCCGCGCGGCCCGCAGCAGGCGGAACGTCGGCAGCAGCGTCAGCGCCGTGATGGCCGCCATGACCCACCATCCGCGCCGAAAGGCTTCGAGCCGGTCCGGCGCATCGCCGGGTGAACCGATGATCGCCACGAAGAGCGCGACGCCGATGGCGATCGCCGCCTGACGCAGCATGTTGATCATCGCCGAGCCGGTGGCGAACGCCGATGACGGCAGGGCCTGCGTGCCGGCGCCCATCAGCGTCGGGAAAACCAGTCCGACGCCGATGCCGTTCATCACCATGCCGGCGATGATCAGCGAGGTGTCGGGCGCCAGACTCATGCGGGTCGCCCACAGGCAGAAGCCGAGGATCACCAGAGCGATGCCGGCCGTTACGGCGCTGGCCGGCCCGAATCGTTCGATCAGTCTCCCGGTCAGCAATGACGAGGTGATCGGCACGAGCAAGGGGCCCGGAATGATCGCCAGACCCGCCTGCAGCGCCGACCATCCCCATGCGGTCTGCCCCCAGACGGCGACCGAGAACAGCATCGCGCCGAACGTGATCGAATACGGGATCATCGCCAGCGCGGCGCCGGTGAACGGCCGGATCCGGAACAGCGTCGGATCGACGAGCGGATTCGACGATCGCAGGCTGTGCGCGACGAACAGCGCGAGCAGGGTAAGGGCGGCGGCGCCGCATGCGATCACCGGCGGCGAATGCCATCCCCAGGCATTGACCTTGACGATCGTGAATACGAGCGTGGCGATGCCGCCGGTCATCAGCAGCGCGGCGAACGCGCTGGGACGCTTCGCTTCGTGGCCGGGCACGGCGGGCAGTGCGCGCCACGCGATGATCAGCGAGACGGTGCCGATCATCGCCGTCACGACGAAGATCCAGCGCCAGCCGATCGACACCAGCACGCCGCCGATCAACGGGCCGAGCGCGGCCGCGAAGCCGCCGATGCCGGCCCAGTTGCGCACCGCCGCCCCGCGCCGATCGGGCGGAAACGACGCCAGCAGCAGGCTCAACGACGTCGGCGTCATCAATGCCGCACCCGCGGCGGCGGCGATGCGAAACGCGACCAGTTCCCAGACCCCCGGGGCGGCCGCGCTCGCGGCGGCCGCCGCCGTGAACACGCCGATCCCGACGATGAAGCTGCGGTCGCGGCGATAACCCTCGGCCAGGCGCCCGAAGAACACCAGCAGCGCCGCGTAGGCGACCGCATAGCCGTTCAGGATCCACGACAGATCCTCGATCGGCGTGCCGGCGAATTCCGCTGCGATCCGCGGCAGCGCGATGTTGACGCTGAACAGGTCCAGGTTGGGTAGTGCTGTGCCGACGCAGGCGATGGCGAGGACTTTGGAGGGCGAGGTCATCCGTTCGTTCCGTGGCAAAGGACGCGGCCCGGGCACCGGTCCGGTATCGATCGGCGACATAATACGACCGGTCGTCTTAAATCAGCAAGAAATCCGGCGTCGGATCGATACGGTTTCGATCGGCGAAACCCGAATAGCGGCTCCCGCGTGATTGCTGCTAGTCTGGTCGCCGCCGCGCCGCCCCCGGGGCCCGCGCGCGGCCATGACGAAAACGACTACAGGCGACAAGGAGATCCATGCCCAAAGTGACTTACATCGAGCACGGTGGCCAGACGCACGTCATCGACGTGCCGGTCGGCGAATCGGTGATGCAGGGGGCGGTCAGCAACGGCATTCCGGGCATCGACGCCGATTGCGGCGGTCAATGCGCGTGCGCGACCTGCCACGTGTTCGTCGATGCGGCCTGGTTCGATCGGCTGTCGCCGCCGCAGACGATGGAAACCGAGATGCTGAACTTCGCGACCGCCACCGAGCCGGTGTCGCGGCTCGCGTGCCAGATCGTCATGCGCGACGATCTCGATGGTCTGGTCGTACGGATGCCCGAAGGACAGCACTGAGAATCGGTGGACGGACCAGCCGCGCCCGCTGGTCGCGCCAGGACGACGCCGTTCAGTCGGTCTTCTCGGCGCGCAGCCACCCCAGGCCTTCGCGCGTACCGGCGCGAGGCCGGTATTCGCAGCCGATCCAGCCGTCGAAGCCGGCGGCGTCGATGACGTCGAACAGATACGGGTAATGCAGCTCGCCGGTGTCGGGTTCGTGCCGTTCGGGCACGCCGGCGATCTGCATGTGGCCGACGCGGCCGGTCGGCACGTACTGGCGGATCTTCGTCGCGACGTCGCCTTCGACGATCTGGCAGTGGTACAGATCCATCTGCACCTTGAGGTTCGGCGCGCCGACGTCGGCGATCACCGCATGCGCGTCGTCCTGCCGGTTCAGGAAGAAGCGCGGGATGTCGCGGGTGTTGATCGGTTCGATCAGCAGATCGATGCCCAGCGGCGCGGCCTGCGCGCAGGCCCGACGCAGGTTGTCGACGTAGACGTCGCGCAGCCGCGCGCGATCGACGCCGGCCGGCGCCAGGCCCGCCATCACGTGCAGGCGCGGGCACTGCAGCGCCTGCGCATAGTCGAGCGCGCGCGCCAGCGCGTCCCGGAACTCGGCTTGCCGCCCCGGCAGGCAGGCCAGGCCGCGCTCGCCGGCCTGCCAGTCGCCGGGCGGCAGGTTGAACAGCACCTGGCGCAGGCCGTGATCGCGCAGGCGCGCGGCCAGCTCGTCGGCCGGATGCTCATAAGGAAACAGGCATTCGACGGCCGTGAACCCGTCGCGCGCCGCGGCCGCGAAGCGGTCCGGAAACGCGTGCTCGTTGTACATCATGCTGAGGTTGGCGGCGAATTTCGGCATCGCTTTCGGGGCGGGGGGATGTTGTCGCCCAGCATAACGGAGCGGGACGCAGATGTCGGGTTCGACCCTTGCCGACGGCGGCCTGCGTATCGATCGGTTGCGCGCGTTCGATCCGCGGGTTTCACTGAGGTTCCGAAGATTTCCTCCTCCGTTTGATGGCATCCTTGCTGACGGTCGCGCTGTCCGGGCCGGCGGCAGACGCCGATCCGTTGCACCCGGCCGCACATTCGCCCTGAACGAGAACCACGATGGAGACCCTCCAATGCCCGTAGTCAAAGCAAACGGTATCGATATCGCCTACGACGAGTTCGGCGACCCGAAAGCGCCGACCCTGCTGCTCATCATGGGCCTGGGCACGCAGATGATCGCGTGGCCGGTGCCGTTCTGCGAGGCCCTGGCGCAGCGCGGCTTTCGCGTGCTGCGCTTCGACAATCGCGACATCGGCCTGTCGACCAAGTTCGACGACGTCGGTCCGGTGGACGTCGCCGGCGCCTTCGCCAAAGCCATGTCGGGCCAGCCGGTCGAGGCGCCGTACACGCTGAACGACATGGCGGCGGATGCCGTCGGGCTCATGGACGCGCTGGGCATCGCCCGCGCCCACGTGGTCGGTGCGTCGATGGGCGGCATGATCGCCCAGGTCGTGGCGGCCAAGTATCCGGACCGCACGCGCAGTCTCGTTTCGATCATGTCGTCGAGCGGAGCGCCGGATCTGCCGCCCGCCAAACCCGAGGCGATCGCCGTGTTGCTCGCTCCGCGCCCGGACGCCGGCGATCGCGAGAAGATCATCGCGCAGGGCATGAACACGTATCGGATCATCGGCAGCCCGGGCTTTCCGACCTCCGATGACGAACTGCGCGCCAAGGTCGAGCAGGCCACCGACCGCTCGTACTATCCGGTCGGCGTGGGGCGGCAACTGGTGGGGGTCCTCGCGTCCGGCAGCCGCGTCGATCTGCTGAAGACGATCAAGGCGCCGTCGCTGGTGCTGCATGGCGCCGACGATCCGCTGGTCCCCGTCGAAGCCGGCAAGAACACCGCCGAGCATATTCCCGGCGCCAGGTTGACGATCATTCCCGGCATGGGCCACGATCTGGCGCCCGGCCTCGTGCCGATCCTGGTCGAGGCCATTGCCGAACACTGCCTCGCGGCGGACAAGCAATAAGCGGAGGTGAAGAACGATGGCCGACGACAAGGCGAAGAAAACGGCTCCGAGAGCCAAGGGTCCGAAAGCCGAGGAGACGAAAACCACGGATATGAAAGCCGAGGCGACGAAAGCTGAGGCGACGAAAGCCGAGAATCCGAAAGCGAATGGCGACACGCGCGCCAAGGCCGCGGTGAAACCGCCGTCGATGGCGCTGCTGGCCGGCGAAGGGCGCGGGTTGCTGGACATTCCAGCGCTGTTCGCTGCGGCGCCGTTCCTGGCGAGCGCGCCGCGCGGACAGCCCCATCCGGTGCTGGTGCTGCCCGGTCTCGGGGCCGACGACACGTCGACGCTGGCGATTCGCGGCTTCCTCGGCCGCCTGGGCTACCAGGTCCAGGGCTGGAAACGCGGGCGTAACGTCCGCGCGCCCGACGCGGATCTCGAATCGATCGCCGCGCAGGTGTCCAAGCTCCAGGCGGATTCGGGCCAGAAGGTCAGCCTGGTCGGCTGGAGCCGCGGCGGCATCATCGCCCGAGAGGTCGCGCGGCAGGTTCCGGATGCCGTCCGCATGGTCATCACGCTGGGCAGCCCGTTCGCGGCACCGGGAGCCAGCAACGTCCGGACCATCTGGCGGCTGGTGACCGGCAAGCCCTACGAGCCGCCGACGTCCGAGCGTATCAGCCGGCTGGCGCAACCGTTGACCGTGCCATCGACGTCGATCTACACCCGGGCCGACGGAGTCGTGGCCTGGCAGGCCTGCCTCGAGCAGGAGGGCGGCGAGCGCGAGAACATCGAGGTCGTCACCACCCACATCGGGCTCGGCTTCCATGCGCCCGCGCTATGGGTCATCGCCGATCGCCTCGCGCAGGCGCCGGGAAGCTGGGCGCCGTTTCGCCCGAACGCGCTGGTCGCTCCGTGGTTCCCGGGCGCAGCGGCCAGGCGCTGAGAACGAGCGCGCGTTCCTGAAGCGACGAGTCGGGCGCGACGTTCAGTCGCTGCCCGACTTTCCGTCGTACCGCGCTTTGACCACCGCCAGCGCCGCCTGGTACGCGGGCACGATGTCCTCGCTGCACGACACCGTCATCGACAGGTCCTCGAGCAGCCCGTTGTGCAGTCCGTAGACCCAGCCGTGCACGCAGACCGACTGCCCGCGTTGCCACGCGTCGCGCACGATCGTCGTCTGGCAGACGTTCAACGCCTGTTCGACGACGTTCAACTCGCACAACGCGTTCGCCCGATGGCGCTCGGGCAGGCTGTACAGCCAGTCGTGATGGCGGTTGCGCACGTCCTGCACGTGGCGGATCCAGTTGTCGGCGAGTCCGATCCGCTGGTCCTTGAGCGCGGCGGTCACGCCGCCGCAGTTCGAATGACCGACGACGAGGATGTGCTCGACCTGCAGCACGTCGGTCGCGAACTGGATGACCGACAGGCAGTTCAGGTCCGAATGGACGACGACGTTGGCGACGTTGCGGTGGACGAACAGTTCGCCGGGCGCCAGGTCGACCAGCTCGTTCGCCGGGACGCGGCTGTCGGCGCAGCCGATCCACATGTAGCGCGGTGCCTGCTGCGCGACCAGGCTGTTGAAGAAGCCCGGCCGCTGCTCTTCCATCTTCTTGGACCAGCCGCGATTACGCTTCAGTAACGACTCCAGTTTCTTGCCCATGATTGCTGCGCTCGCACATTTTTCAGGCGAGTATACGCGCTGCGCTCGACGGCGATGTGACGGCGGGACCGAGGGCTCCGCCCGGGCCGGGCCCTTCGGTCCCGGCGAATGTCGCGTTACCGGGATGCCGTGCTACCGGGAGGCGCGCCGGCGGCGCCGGTCCGGGCGTCGCGTTCGAGCGCGTCCAGTTCGGCCTCGGTGAAGCCGGCGCGCCGGCGGGCGTCGAGGTTGAACGGCCCCTTCAATCGCGGTGCGCGGTAGCGGCGCGCCAACTCGTCGTAAGTGGCGAGGGGATCGAGCCCGCGCTGCGCGCACAGCGTGCGATACCAGTGGTTGCCGATCGCCACGTGGCCGACCTCGTCGCGCAGGATCCGGTCGATGATCGCCGCACCCGCCTGGTCGCCGACACCGACCAGCTTGCGGCGAACGCCCGGCGACGCATCGAGGCCGCGCGCTTCGAGCGTGCGCGGTACCAGCGCCATGCGCGCCATCACGTCGTCGCGCGTGCGCTCGGCCATCGCCCACAGGCCGTGGTGCGCGGCGAACGAGCCGTAGTCGAAACCCATCCGCAGCAGATGCTCGCGCAGCAGCGTGAAGTGCAGCGCTTCCTCGGCGGCCACGCGCAGCCAGTCGCGATAGTAGGCGTCGGGCAGGCCGGCGAAGCGCCAGACCGCGTCGAGCGCCAGGTCGATCGCATTCAGCTCGATGTGCGCGACCGAATGGATCAGCGCCGCGTGCCCCTCGCGCGTGGCCATCGATCGCGTCGGCAGCGCTTCGAAGGGCACGAGCACCGGCTGGGGCGGGCGGCCGGGCAGGCCCTCGGGTTCGTCCAGGTGCCGGTCCGCGGCAATCGGCAGTTCGGCGCGCGCCAGCTCGCCGGCCCGTCGCGCCTTGTCGACGGCGTCGGACGTCCGGACGATCTGCAGCGCGTGTTCCCTGAGCGTCGGCGTCGTCATAAGTGGTCTCTCGCGTCAATCGAGCGCGACGACGGTGTCGCCGTCGGCCGCCGCGCAACCGTCGGCGATCGGCGTCCAGCTATGACGGACGACGATGCGCGAGCCGCTCAGGCAGAACTCGGTGCGCGTCGCACCCGGCACCCGCGCGTGCACGAAGTCCTCGATCGAAGCCGGCATGCTGACGCGGAAACGCTTGTCGTCGACGTCCTCGTCCGGGTGGTCGCGCGTGTGCACCCACGGCACGAACGCGCTGGCCCAGATCATCGGCCGGTAAGCGACGCGAAACAGGCTGGGCTGGTAACCGGAATCGGCCAGCCACTGCTGGGCGCGCTCGCGCAGCGCCGGATCGTCGCGCGCATCGCCATCGCCATTGGTGTTGGTGTTGGTGTTGGTGTTGGTATTGGTATTGGTATTGGTATTGGTATTGGTGGCGTTGGCATCGCCGCCGCCATCACTGCCGGCCAGGCCGCCCCAGGCGGTGGCCAGCATCTCGATCACCCATTGATTGCAGTTCTGGTACTGAGTGCTGAACGGATAGGCGTTGGCGCTGTAGGCGCCGTCGAGCAGGTTCAACGCGATCCGGTTGTCGAGCGCGGCGTCGGCCAGGCGCGCATCGTGCGACGGCGGCACCTGCACGACCGACACGTAGCCGTCGGCGGACGGATCGAGGCCCAGCACGAAGCCCGCCAGGCCCTGGTCGAAAAGCCTCGATCGGCGCTCGTCGCACGCGAAGTAGAGCTGGCGCACCGACCATGCGGTGTTGGCGCTGTCACGCAGGCTGATGCCGGCATGCGAATAGCGCACGCCCATCTCGCCCAGGTCCATGCCCGATCGCGCGACCAGCGCGATCCGCCGGCCGCCGTCGTCGAGCGAGCGCTTGATCAGCGCGGCGAAGCGCAGCAGGCGGTCCTGCTGCGCGGCGTTCAGTTGGGGCGGCCGGTCGCAGAACGCGATCGATGCGTGCGCCGCCGACGCCGTCGCCGCCAGCACCGCCAGCACCGCCGCGCCCAGCAGCCGGATCAGCGCCCGGTTCAGCGCCCAGAACAGCGCCTGGATCAGCGCCTGGATCAGCGCCTGGATCAGCAGCCGGCCGGCCCATCGGCGCGCCTGCGGTCGCGGTGCGTGGGTCCGGGCGCTCGCATGCGGGCGCGCGCGTTCGCCGGCGCGTCGGGCCGCCGCTGCGCCGCCGCCGTGTTGCCGGCGGTCGAGTGGACAGGTCTCGGAAACAGGTCTCAGAGCGTGACGACGTGATGGTCGAGGTCGCGGCGCACGTCGTCGTGCACGACGAGGAAGAACGGCTGCGGTTCGCGCGCCGCGGTGAACTCGATGCCGTATGGACGATGGCGGGCGGTGATCGATCCGCCCTGCGCGAGCGCGTGCCGCTCGACGATGTCGGTGGGCACGTACAGGAAGATCGCGTCGCGGTCGCCGTCGCCCTCATCGTCGCCGGCCGCGGCCTGCAGCGTCAGCCGCGTCATCGCCGGTCGCCCGTCGGCCAGCGCGACCTGCGTGATACGGTAGTCGCCCTCGGCCATGTCCACCGTCTTCGACGAGCTGTCGCTCGAACGCTTGATCGAATCGGAGACGCTGCCCACCGACTCGCCGATGCTGTCGGATACCGACGAGGAGATCCCGGAGGCGATGGCGGGCAGCGCCGCGGCGAACAGGCCGGCGGCGGTGATCAGGCGCAAGGTCGATGAAGGCATGATGTCGGCTGTGCTCGGAGGGTTGGGCGGCGCCGTCGGCCGCCGGCCGCGGTGGGCACGGGCGGGGCGACGTCGACGATCGTAACATCGGGGTCGACGGCGGCGCCAGCCGGCGATCGATGACGCAACATGATGACGGAGGACGGAGATGGCGACGGATCTGCTGATCGTCGGCGCCGGCTTTGCCGGGCTGTGCCTGCTCGAGCGGGCACGGCGGATGGGCTTGAACGCGGTGGTGCTCGAAGCGGCCGACGGCGTCGGCGGCACCTGGTATCACAACCGCTATCCGGGCGCGCGCGTCGACATCCAGAGCCTCGAGTATTCGTTCGGCTTCTCGGACGCGCTGCAGCAGGAATGGCAGTGGAGCGAGCGGTATTCGGCGCAGCCCGAGCTGCTGCGCTATGCGAACCACATCGCCGACCGCTTCGGCCTGCGCGAGGCGATCCACCTGAACACCCGGGTCGAGGGCGCCGTCTTCGACGAAGAGCAGGCGTGCTGGCGCGTGCGGTCCGCCGACGGGCGCGAATGGACCACGCGTTTCCTGGCGATGGCCACCGGTCCGCTGTCGACGCCCAATCGGCCGGCGTTCGACGGGCTCGATCGCTTCGCCGGGCGCGTGCTGCACACGGCCGACTGGCCGCACGAGCCGGTGGATTTCCATGACCGGCACGTGGCCGTCATCGGCACCGGCTCGTCGGCCGTGCAGGCGATCCCGATCCTGGCGCGCGAGGCGCGGGCACTGACGGTGTTCCAGCGCACGCCCGCCTACGCGGTGCCGGCGCGCAACGGCCCGCTCGATCCGGCGTTCGAGCGGCGCGTCAAGGCCGACTACCCGGGATTCCGCGCGCGCAACCGGCGGATGCGCGTGGGTTTCGGCGCCGAGTATCCGCCGAACCGCGAGAAGGCGGTCGAGGTCGACGAGGCGCGCCGGCAGCAGATGTTCGAGGAGCGCTGGCGCTACGGCGGCTTCAGCTTCCTGGCGGCGTTCAGCGACGTGCTGACCGATCCGGTCGCCAACGAGATGGCGGCCGAGTTCCTGCGCGGCAAGATCCGCGAGATCGTCCGCGACCCGCGCACCGCCGAGCTGCTGTCGCCGCGGCATACGCTGGGCTGCAAGCGCCTGTGCGTCGACACCGGCTACTACGAGACCTTCAACCGACCCAACGTCGAGCTGGTCGACGTCGGCACCCGGCCGATCGAAGCGATCGTCGAACGGGGCGTCGTCACCGGCGGGCGCACCTACCCGTGCGACGTGCTGGTGCTGGCGACCGGATTCGACGCGATGACCGGCACGCTGACGCGGCTGGACGTGCGCGGCCGCGGCGGCCTGCCGATCGCGCAGGCCTGGCGCGACGGGCCGGTCAACTACCTGGGGCTGATGGTGGCCGGCTTTCCGAACCTGTTCAACCTGGTCGGCCCGGGCAGCACGTCGGCGTTCACGACGATGACGGTGGCGATCGAGCAGCACGTCGACTGGATCGCCGACTGCATCGCTTACCTGGCCGAGCACGGCAAGCGCACGATCGAGCCGACTCCCGACGCGCAGGCGCAGTGGGTGGGGACCGTCAACGAGGCTGCCGACGAGACGCTGTTCCTGACCTGCAACTCGTGGTACCTGGGCGCCAACGTGCTGGGCAAGCCGCGCGTGTTCATGCCGTACGCGGCCGGTTTTCCGACCTACGCGAAACAGTGCGCGGACGCGGCGGCCGACGGTTATCGCGGCTGTGTGCTGGCCTGACGGACGCATGCCGGCCGATCCGGCGTGCCGCCATCGCGCCCGGTCACGCCGGCCGGCCCGGCGTGCCGCCGGCGCGACCGGGCGTGACGATGGCGGGGGTCAGAGCAGGTTCTTCGCCTGCTTGAGCACCTGCTCGCACACCTGTTTGGTGAACTTCTCCTTCAGGCCGCCGCCCGACAGGTCGACGCTCTTGCCGTCGCTGGTGTTGAACAGCCCCTTGGCGCCGGCCAGGTAGCCGCTGTCCTCGCTCGGCTTGGTGTCGCCGCCGGACAGCTTGCCCATCAGCTTGTCCTTGATGCCGCTGGCGCCGCCGTCCAGGTAGTTGTTCTTGATGCAGTACTCGACGACGCCGGTCGCGTTGCCCAGGCTGCCGATGTTCATCGAACCCAGCGACGGCAGCGCGCCGCCGATTCCGCCCGCCGCCTCGCCGGCGCTTTCCTTGCCGCCGCCGACCATGCCCTTGAGCTTGTCGAGGTTCTGCGCCGACGCGCCGGGGGCCACGGCGGCCAGGCCGGCCGCGACGGCCAGCAGCAGCGGCGCGATCCGCCGGGCGGCGCGCATCGGCGGCCGGGCCGAGGCCGAATGGTCGCATGAAGGCGCCGACAGGGCGCCGGATGACGAAACGGCCGGCGAATGGGCGGCGTGCGGATGGTCTTCAACGAGTGGCATGGTCGACTCCGGTCGAGACGGAAGGAAAACGGGATGGCCTCGCGACGCGGTGATATCCGGGACGGCGTCGCGCGGCACGGCTGGACATTGGACCACGGCCGGCCTCAACACTTACCGCATCAGGGTCGGCCGCGATCCGGCGATTCAGCGGGTCGGGGCGTCCGGGCCGTCGGGCACGTTGCGCTCGAGGTCGGCGAGCCAGACGCGGGCATTGCCGTCCGACGGCGCGCGCCAGTCGCCGCGCGGCGACAGGCTGCCGCCGTCTGACACCTTCGGTCCGTTCGGCGAGGCCGAACGCTTGAACTGGCTGGTCGTGAAGAAGCGGAACAGGAACACGCGCAGCCAGCGTTTGATCTCGGCCAGCGGATAGGCCCGGCGCTTGTCCTGCGGAAAACCCGGCGGCCACGCGCCCCGTTCGGCGTCGCCCCACGCGTGCCAGGCCATGAACGCGATCTTCGTCGGCGCGAAGCCGAAGCGCAGCGTGTAGTACAGGTTGAAATCCTGCAGCGCGTACGGACCGATCGTCGCTTCGGTGCTCTGCATCGCGCCGGCCGCGTCGGCCGGGATCAGCTCGGGCGAGATCTCGGTGCCCAGGATCGCGTCGAGCGTGACGCCGACCGATTCGTCGAACTCGCCCGAGGTGATCGCCCAGCGGATCAGGTGCTGGATCAGCGTCTTGGGCACGCCGACGTTGACGTGGTAGTGCGACATGTGGTCGCCGACGCCGTACGTGCACCAGCCGAGCGCGGCCTCGGACAGGTCGCCGGTGCCGACGACGAACGCGTTCTCGTGGTTGGCCAGGCGGAACAGGTAGTCGGTGCGCAGCCCCGCCTGCACGTTCTCGAACGTGACGTCGTAGACCTGCTCGCCGCGCCCGTACGGATGGCCGATGTCCTCGAGCATCCGCGTCGCCGCCGGCCGGATGTCGATCTCGCGGTGCTCGGCGCCGATCGCCGCGATCAGCCGCAGCGCGTTGGCGCGCGTCTGTTCGCCGGTGCCGAAACCGGGCAGCGTGCAGGCGATGATCCGGTCGCGCGGCAGGCCGAGCTGGTCGAGCGCGCGGGCCGCGACGATCAGCGCCTGCGTCGAATCGAGCCCGCCGGAGACGCCGATGACCAGCCGCCGGACGCCGCTGGCGCGGATCCGCTGCGCGAGGCCGGCGACCTGGATGTTGTAGGCCTCGTAGCAGTCCTGCGCGAGCCGCGCCGGGTCGGCCGGCACGAACGGAAAGCGCTCGATGCGCCGGCGCAGGCCCAGGTCGTCGGGGCGCGGCCGCAGCGTGAACGGCACGCGGCGGAAAGCGCCGACGCGCGCGTCGTGCGTGCGCCGGTTGTCGTCGAACGTGCCCATCCGCATCCGTTCCTGCCGCAGCCGGTCCAGGTCGACGTCGGCGATCGTCGCGTGCGCTTCCGTGCGGAACCGCTCGCTCTCGGCCAGCACGGCGCCCGCCTCACAGATCAGGCACTGGCCGTCCCAGGCCACTTCGGTCGTCGATTCGCCGGCACCGGCGGCCGCGTAGACGTAGGCGGCCAGGCAGCGGGACGATTGCGACTGGCACAGCATCCGGCGGGTATCGGCGCGGCCGATCGTGATCGGGCTGCCCGAGACGTTGGCCAGCACGGTCGCGCCGGCCAGCGCGGCCTCGGCGCTCGGCGGGATCGGCACCCAGAAGTCCTCGCAGATCTCGACGTGCAGCGCCAGGCCCGGCAGGTCCTC
The DNA here is from genome assembly GCA_047601745.1 of Burkholderiaceae bacterium. Lineage (GTDB taxonomy): Bacteria > Pseudomonadota > Gammaproteobacteria > Burkholderiales > Burkholderiaceae_E > JAKPAM01. The sequence continues at coordinate 2,248,550 of JASGIS010000001.1, forward strand.
GGCTTCGAAGATCAGGTCCGGGCCGAACGGCGCCGTCTGCCCGGCCACGCGGACCGTGCCCCGCGCCTGGTCGCCGGCGGCCGTCTGGCGGCGCTCGTAGAACTCGCGGTAGGTCGGCAGGTAGGACTTGGGCGCGACGCCCAGCAGCCGGCCACGGTGCAGCACCAGCGCCGTGTTGTAGACGCGCTGCGCGTGCCGCAGCGGCGCGCCGACGACCAGGACCGGCTGCAGCTCGCGGGTGGCGGCCAGCAGGTCGGCGACGGCCTGCTCGGTGGCGTCGAGCAGCGCGTCCTGCAGCAGCAGGTCGTCGATCGCGTAGCCGGACAGCGCCAGCTCCGGGAAGATCGCCAGCGCGACGCCCTGGGCGTCCATGTCGGCGGCCATCGCGGCGATCGCCGTCGCGTTGGTCGCCGGATCGGCGATCGCGCACGGAATCGTGCAGGCGGCCACGCGCGCGAAGCCGTGGTCGTACAGCGAGAAGAAGTTCCGGGTCATGGAGGACGGTGGGGCGCGCACGCCGGCGGAAAGGGACCGCTCCGATCTTATTACGAAGCGTCGGCGGCGGCCGATTCCTGCGCTTGTTCGCTGTCGATCAGCTCGCACACGCGCGCCGTCAGCACCTCGATCGCGAACGGTTTGGCGATCAGCGCCATGCCCGGGCGCAGGAAGCCGTTCGCGGTAGCCGCCACCTCGGCGTATCCGGTCATGAACAGCACCTTCAGGTTCGGCCGCTGCACGCGCGCGGCGTCGGCGACCTGCCGGCCGTTCAGTCCCGGCAGGCCGATGTCCGACAGCAGCAGGTCGATCCGCTGACGGCCGCGCAGGATGTCCAGCCCCTGCGGTCCGTCGCTGGCCTGCAGCACGTCGAAGCTCAGCTCGCTCAGCGCCTGCACCAGCAGTTCGCGCACGACGTCGTCGTCCTCGATCACCAGGATCGTCTCCTTGCGGCCGGGCGACGCGGCGTCGTCGGCGCCCGGCGAGCCGGCGCCCGCGTCGTCTCCCGCATCACCCGGCTCGTCCTGGCGGTGCGGCAGGTACAGCCGTACCGTCGTGCCCAGGCCGACCTCGCTGTCGATCTCGCACAGCCCTTCGGATTGACGGGTGAAGCCGTAGATCATCGACAGCCCCAGGCCCGTGCCCTGGCCCTGCGGCTTCGTCGTGAAGAACGGGTCGAACGCCCGCTCGACGACCGACGCCGGCATGCCGATGCCGGTGTCGGTCACCGCGATGCAGACGTAGCGGTGCGGCGCGTCCGGGGCGTCGCGCGGGCGCTCGCCGTCCTCGTGGCGGGTCTCGTTGCTGGTCGCGATCACGAGTTTGCCGCCGCCGGGCATCGCGTCGCGCGCATTGATCGCCAGGTTCAGCAGCGCGTTCTCGAGCTGGTTGCCGTCGCAGACGGTCGGCCAGGCCTGCTCGTCGAGCCGCAGTTCCAGCGTCACCGTCTCGCCGAGCGTGCGCCGCAGTAGCTCTTCCATCGAGCGGATCAGCGGATTGACCTGCATCGGCTTCGGATCCAGCGGCTGGCGGCGCGAGAACGCCAGCAGCCGGTGCGTCAGCGCCGCCGCGCGCGCCGCCGATTGCAGCGCGTTGTCGGCGAAGCGTTCGATCTGGTCGATCCGGCCGGTGGCCAGGCGCTTCTTGATCAGCGCCAGCGAGCCCGAGATGCCCTGCAGCAGGTTGTTGAAATCGTGGGCGATGCCGCCGGTCAACTGCCCGACGGCCTCCATCTTCTGCGCCTGGCGCAGCGCGTCCTCGGCGCGTTGGCGCTGCATCATCTCGGCCTTGAGCGCCGCCGTGCGTTCGTCGACCCGCGCCTCGAGCACCGCCTGCGATTCGCGCAGCACTTCCTCGACGTACTGGCGGTCGGTGACGTCGAGCACGAACAGGTGCAACCCGTCGGGCTCGCCGCGCGCGTTGCGCCGCGGGAGCAGGCGGACCTCGGCCTCGCGGCGGCGCCCGTCGGCGTGCGGCCAGTTCAACTGGAACTGCTCGTTCTGCCCGTCCAGCGCGCGCGCGATCGGCACCCGCATCGCGTCGGCCTGGACCGGCGGCACCGTCAGGTGGATCGACCGGGCCAGCGCGGCGTCGGGCGGCACGAACAGCCATTGGTGGCTGGCCTCGTTGACGAAGCGCACGATGCCGTCGCCGTCGACCAGCGCGATCAGCACCGGCAGCGCGTTGGTCACCAGCCGCAGCTCGCTTTCGCTGCGCTGCAGCGACAGCTCGATCTGCTTGCGCTCGCTGATGTCGATCAGCACGCCCGGAAACCGCGGACCCTGCCCGGGCGTGTCGAACTCGATCCTGCCGTTCGCCTCGAGCCAGCGCCAGCCGCCGCGGCCGTCGGCCACGCGGTGCTCGCTGCGGAAGCTGCCGCCGTGCTCGCACAGCGTCTCGATCGCCTGCATGACCTCGCCGACGTCGTCCGGATGGATCGACGCGATCGCCTCGCGCAACGGCATGCCCCGGGCCAGCCGCTGCGGGTCCAGGCCGAGCGTGCGCGCGAAGCGCTCGTCGCCGGTCAGGCGGTCGTCGCGCACCTGCCAGACCCAGGTGCCGGCGATCGCGCCGGCGCTCAGCGCCAGTTCGAGCCGCTCGGATTCGATCCGCTGCACGCGCTGCGCCTCGCGCAGCAGCTCGGCGCGGCGTTCGAGCTCGAGCAACTGGTCGCAAAGCTCGAACTGCCGCGACCGGGCCGACAGCGCCCAGACGACGGCGCTGAGCAGCGATTCGCTGCTCAGCGGCCGTTCGAGCACGATGACGTTGCTGGCGCGCCGCGGCAGCATCTGCCGCGCGGTCGTCGACGGCGGCGCGAGATGGTCGTGCGTCTTGGAGTGCGCCAGGTAGACGAACGGCACGTCGGACCAGGTCGGCTGCGCGTCCAGCACCGCGGCCAGCGGCGTCAGGTCGCGGTCCTGCAGCGCCTCGGTGGTGACCAGCACGGCGCCGGTCGACGGGTCGATCGCCCGCGCGAGCTCGGCGAGCGAGCGCATCACGCGCACGTCGATGCCGTTGCCGGACAACAGGTTGCAAACGTTGTCGGCATCGTGTCCGGTAGGGGCGAGGACCAGCAAGCGTTGGCCGACGGGACTGCGGGGATAAGGCATCGATCGCGGGCGAGGGATGCGCGTTCTCGCGACCGGAGGCGCGGCCCGGAAGCGATCGGCGCGCCGGCCGCGGGCGGGCGGCCGGTTTTTCGACGTATATTGCGCGTTGATTATCGGTACGCCGCCCGCCGATGCGTGTAGGAGGACATCCCGTCGCCGCCCCGCGCCGGCGGCGGATCCCGGCGTAGGGAATCTCCTACGAAGGGCGAGCCGTTTTCCTTCATCGTTGGGAGCATCCATGAATCGACGCGCGGGATCCTTGTTGGCGTGGGGCGTACGGCTGGCGGGCCTGGCCTGCATGGCGGCGTTCAGCGCGGCCGCGGCCGCGCAGGGCACGATCAAGATCGGCGAGATCAACAGCTACAAGGCGCAGCCGGTGTTCCTCGACGCCTACCGGATGGGCATGGCGCTGGCGGTGGCCGAGGCCAATGCCGCCGGCGGCGTCGACGGCAAGAAGTTCGAGCTGATCACGCGCGACGACAACGCCAACCCCGGCGAGGCCGTGCGCCTGGCCGAGGAACTGGTCGCGCGCGAGCGCGTCGACCTGCTGGCCGGCGCGTTCCTGTCGCACGTCGGGCTCGCGCTGACCGACTACGCGAAGCAGAAGAAGACGTTCTTCCTCGCGTCCGAGGCGCTGACCGACCGCATCACCTGGGGCAGCGGCAACCGCTACACGTTCCGGCTGCGCACGTCGACCTACATGCTGGCCGCGTCGCTGGTGCCAGAGGCGCTGAAGCTGAAGAAGAAGCGCTGGGCGATCGTGTACCCGAACTACGAGTACGGGCAATCGGCCGTCGAGACCTTCAAGAAGCTGATGAAGGCCGGCCAGCCCGACATCGAGTTCGTCACCGAGCAGGCGCCGCCGCTGGGCAAGGTCGACGCGGGCAGCGTCGTGCAGGCGATCGCCGACGCCCGCCCCGACGCGGTGTTCAACGCGCTGTTCGCCGCCGACCTGGCCAAGTTCGTGCGCGAGGGCAACAACCGCGGGCTGTTCAAGGACCTGCCGGTCGTCAGCCTGCTGAGCGGCGAGCCCGAATACCTGGACCCGCTGCGCGACGAGGCGCCGGTCGGCTGGATCGTCACCGGCTACCCGTGGCAGACGATCGACACGCCGGCGCACAAGGCCTTCGTCAAGGCCTACCAGGCGGCCAACCACGGCGCCGACCTGCGGCTCGGCTCGGTCATCGGCTACAGCCTGATCAAGTCGCTGGTCGAGGGCGTCAAGCGCGCCGGCGGCAAGACCGACGCCGAGTCGATGATCAAGGCGTTCTCGGGTCTGAAGGTCGACACGCCGGACGGACCGATCGTCTATCGCGAGATCGATCACCAGTCGACGCTGGGCGTCTACGTCGGCAAGATCGGGCTGAAGGACGGCCGCGGCATCATGGTCGACTACCAATACGTGCCTGGCGACAAGCTGCTGCCGCCCGACGACGAGGTCGCCAAGCTCAGGGCGCGGGACTGACAGGGGCTGACGACAGGGCCCGTTCACGTTCGTCGGGGGCGGGCGCGCTGCCATGGATTTCTCGGGTTTTCTCGCGCAGTTGTTCAACGGCTTGGCCGAGGCCTCGTCGCTGTTCCTGGTGGCGGCCGGCCTGTCGCTGATCTTCGGCGTCACCCGCATCGTCAACTTCGCGCACGGCTCGTTCTACATGCTGGGCGTGTACGTCGCGTACACGCTGGTCGAGCACCTGGGCGGCGGCGCGATCGGCTTCTGGTCCGGCCTGGTGCTGGCCTCGCTGGCCGTCGGCGCGCTGGGCGCGCTGGTCGAGATCGTGCTGCTGCGCCGCATCTACCAGGCGCCCGAGCTGTTCCAGTTGCTGGCCACGTTCGCGCTGGTGCTGGTCGTCAACGATGCGGTGCTGTGGCTGTGGGGGCCCGAGGAACTGCTGGGTCCGCGCGCGCCGGGGCTCGAAGGCTCGATCGAGCTGCTGGGCCGCCGCTATCCGGTCTACAACCTGTTCCTGATCGTCGTCGGGCCGATCGTGCTCGGCCTGATGTGGCTGCTGCTGACGCGCACGCGCTGGGGCGTGCTGGTGCGCGCGGCCACGCAGGACCGCGAGATGCTGGGCGCGCTCGGCGTCAACCAGGCCTGGCTGTTCACGACGGTGTTCGCGCTCGGCGCGGCGCTGGCCGGACTGGGCGGTGCCGTGCAGCTTCCGCGCGAGCCGGCCGGCCTGACGCTGGACCTGCGCGCGATCGGCGAGGCCTTCGTCATCGTCGTCGTCGGCGGCATGGGCTCGATCCCCGGCGCCTATGTCGCGGCGCTGCTGATCGCCGAGATCAAGGCGATCTGCATCGGCCTGGGCAACATGACGGTGCTGGGCATCGACGTGTCGTTCTCCAAGCTGACGCTGGTCGTCGAGTTCCTGGTGATGGCGCTGGTGCTGGTGTTCCGGCCCTGGGGGCTCATGGGCCGCCCGCAGGCGGCCAGCCGCAACTCGGCGCCGGTCGAGGCGCCGACCCGGTCGGGCGGCGCGGCGTTCAAGGCCGCGGCGGTCGCGGTGTTCGCATTGCTGGCCGTGCTGCCGCTGGTCTCGTCGCTGCCCTACGCGCCGGTGCTGGCGCAGGACGTGCTGCTGGCGGTGCTGTTCGCCGTCAGCCTGCACTTCATCATGGGGCCGGGCGGCATGCACTCGTTCGGCCACGCCGCCTACTACGGGCTCGGCGCCTACGGCGCGGCGGTGCTGGTCAAGGCGCTGACGATGCCGATGCCGTTCGCGCTGGCGCTCGCGCCGCTGGCGGCCGGGCTCGGCGCGCTGCTGTTCGGCTGGTTCTGCGTGCGGCTGTCCGGTGTCTACCTGGCGATGCTGACGCTGGCGTTCTCGCAGATCGTCTGGTCGGTGGTGTTCCAGTGGGATTCGGTGACCGGCGGATCGAACGGCCTGTTCGGCATCTGGCCGGCGACGTGGATCACGCCGACCGTCTACTACTACGGCGTGCTGGTGCTGGTCGGGCTGTCCGTGTACGCGATGCGGCGGATGCTGTTCGCGCCGTTCGGCTACGCGCTGCGCGCCGGCCGCGATTCGAGCCTGCGCGCCGACGCGATCGGCATCGACGTCCAGCGCGTGCAGTGGCTGGCCTTCGTCATCGCCGGGACCTTCGCCGGCCTGGCCGGCGCGCTGTTCGTTTTTTCCAAGGGCGGCATCTCGCCGGACGCGATGTCGGTCGGCAAGTCCGTCGACGGGCTGGTGATGGTGCTGCTCGGCGGCGTCCAGACGCTGACCGGCCCGATCGTCGGCGCGGCGGCGTTCAGCCTGCTGCAGGACAAGATCATGCGCGCGACCGAGTTCTGGCGCGCGTCGTTCGGCGGCGTGATGCTGGTACTGGTGCTGGTGTTTCCGCAGGGGCTGGCCGGCTTCGCGCGGCGGATCGGCGACCTGCGGGCGGCGCGGCGCGCGCGCGGAGACGCCCGATGAGCCTGCTGCAGGTCCGCAACCTGAGCAAATCGTTTGGCGGCGTGCGTGCGGTCGACGGCGTCGGCTTCGATCTGGCCGAAGGCGAGCTGCTGGCGCTGATCGGACCGAACGGCGCCGGCAAGACGACGACGTTCAACATGGTCGGCGGACAGCTCGCGGCGACCGCCGGCTCGGTCCGGCTGGCCGGCCGCGAACTGGTCGGCCTGAAACCGCGGCAGATCTGGCGGCTGGGCGTCGGACGCACGTTCCAGATCGCCGCGACCTTCGCGTCGATGACCGTCGTCGAGAACGTGCAGATGGCGCTGCTGTCGCATCATCGCCGGGTGTTCGCGCTGTGGCGGCCGGCCGCGACTCGGTACCGCGCGCAGGCGCTCGAACTGCTCGAACAGGTCGGCATGCGGGCGCAGGCCGACCGGCCGTGCAGCGAACTGGCGTACGGCGACGTCAAGCGCGTCGAGCTGGCGATCGCGCTGGCCAACGATCCGAAGCTGCTGCTGATGGACGAGCCGACTGCCGGCATGGCGCCGCGCGAGCGCAACGAACTGATGGCGCTGACCCGGCGGCTGGTCGTCGAGCGCCGGATGGGCGTGCTGTTCACCGAGCACAACATGGACGTCGTGTTCGCGTATGCCGACCGGATGATCGTGCTGGCGCGCGGGCGCCTGATCGCCGAGGGCGGCGCGCGCGAGATCCGCGACCACCCGAAGGTGCAGGAGGTCTACTTCGGCACCGGCAAGACCTTCGAGAACGCGCCGCCATGAGCGCCGGGCACGGCTCTGCGGACACGTCGCCGATGCTCGAGGTCACCGGCCTGAACGCCTGGTACGGCGCCGCGCACGTGCTGTTCGACGTCGCGCTGACCGTCGGCCGCGGCGAGGTCGTCGCGCTGATGGGCCGCAACGGCGCCGGCAAGTCGACGACGCTCGAGGCCGTGATGGGCCTGCTGGCGCGGCGTGACGGCAGGGTCGCGTTCATGGGGCGCGACATCTCGCGGCTGGCGCCGTTCGAGATCGCGCGGCTGGGCCTGGGCTTCGTGCCCGAGGACCGGCGCGTGTTCACCGAGCTGACCGTCGCCGAGAACCTCGAGGTCGGGCGCCAGCCGCCGCGGCGCTGGCCGGACGGCAGCCCGGCGTTCGCGTGGACGCCGGCCGCGCTGTACGAGCTGTTCCCGAACCTGGCGGCGATGCCCGATCGGCCGGGCGGCCAGATGAGCGGCGGCGAGCAGCAGATGCTGACGGTCGCGCGCACGCTGATGGGCAATCCGCTGCTGGTGCTGCTCGACGAGCCGTCCGAGGGCGTCGCGCCGCTCATCGTCGAGCAGATGGCGCAGATGATCGTCGCGCTGAAGGCCGCCGGCATCAGCGTGCTGCTGTCCGAGCAGAACGTGCATTTCGCCGAGCTGGTGTCGGACCGCGCGTACGTGCTCGAGAAAGGCCAGATCCGGTACGAAGGGACGATGCGGGCGCTGGCCGCCGACGAGCACGTGCGGCGTACGTACCTGAGCGTTTGAACGTCCGAGCATCTGAACGCCTGAACGGCCGCGCGTCGGCGCTTGCTGCGGTTCGCTAGCGTCCGCTGCCGATCCATGGCGTCGGTCGGGATAAGCCTCCGGTCAGCCCGGCGCCGTCGCGTCCAGCGTCGTGCCGCGCGCACGGGCCTGGCCGCGCGCCCGGCGCCACGATTCGGCCCAGAACGCGATCCCGGCCAGCGCCAGCAGCATCCCGACCGGTCCGGTCGACGCCCAGCCCCAGCCGGCGGCGATCGTCAGTCCGCCGAGCCAGGCGCCGAGCGCGTTGGCCAGGTTGAACGCCGAGTGGTTCAGCGCCGCGGCCAGCGTCTGCGCGTCGCCGGCCACGTCCATCAGGCGGATCTGCAGCGCCGGACCGAGCGCGACGGCGGTGCCGATCAGCAGCACGTTCAGCGCGCCCAGCCACAGGTGCGAGGCCGTCAGCCAGAACGCGCCGAGCACCAGCGCCGACCACGCGAGGACCGCGCCGATCGTCGGCATCAGCGCACGGTCGGCCAGGCGAGCGCCGATCACGTTGCCGGCGACCATGCCGATACCGAACAGCGCGAGCACGATCGGCACGCCGGCCTCGCTCAGGCCGGCCAGCGCCATCAGCGTCGGCTTGACGTAGCTGAACACCGCGAACATGCCGCCGAAGCCGATCGCGCCGATGCCCAGCGTCAGCCACACCTGCCCGCGGCCGAGCGCGCCGAGTTCGCGCAGCGGGCTGGCACCCCGCGCCGCCGGCATCACCGGCAGCCAGCGCCAGACCAGGCCCATCGTCAGCGCGCCGATCGCGGCGACCAGCACGAACGCGGCCCGCCAGCCGAGCCATTGCCCGAGGCCGGCGGCGATCGGTACGCCGACCAGCGTCGCCGTCGTCAGCCCGAGCATCAACTGGCCGACCGCGCGGGCCCGCTGGTGCGGCGGCGACAGCGCGGCGACCACCAGCGACGCGACGCCGAAGTACGTGCCGTGCGGCAGTCCGCTGAGCAGGCGCAGCACGGCCAGCGAGCCGTAGCCGGGCGCCGCGGCGCTGGCCAGGTTGCCGGCGACGAACAGCCCCATCAGCGCGATCAGGAACGCGCGCCGTTCCAGGCGCGCGCCGAGCACGGCCAGCAGCGGCGCGCCGACGACGACGCCCAGCGCGTACGCGCTGATCATGTGGCCGGCCTGCGGGATCGAGATCGCCAGGTCGCCGGCGACGTCGGGCAGCAGGCCCATGATGACGAACTCGCCGGTGCCGATCGCGAAGCCGCCGGTGGCCAGCGCCAGGATCGCGCGGCCGGCGCGGATCGGTGCGGCCGGGGGCGGGGTCGCGGCGCCGCCATCGGGCCGCGCGAAGGCGTCGGCCCCGGCCGGCGCGCCGGACGAAGCGGACGAAGCGGACGAAGCGGACGAAGCGGACGAAGCGGACGAAGCGGACGAGGCGGACGAGGCGGACGAGGCGTCGGATGCCTGCGCGGCGGGGCGGGAAGCGGACGGATCGGCGGCGTGGGTGTTCATCTGCGCAAAGCACGAAGCCGGCCCCGGCGCGCACGGCGGCACGCGGGCAGGCGATCGGGCATGTATCGGGACGAGGAGGAGGCCCCAGTTTACGCTGCATTGCAGCATCGCGCAGTGCGTCGCGCGCAACGGTTCGCACACCCGTTTCAGTCGGCTGTGCGTCCTCGGAGGGGTGTCCCGGAGGGGTGTCTCGGAGGGGTGTCTCGGAGGGGTGTCTCGGAGGGGGCCGCGCCGGCTAGGCCGAGGACCCTTCGCCGTCGCCGCCGTCCCTCGGCATCGTCGCCCGCGGCAGCCGCGCCCCGCATTCGTGACAGAAGCGCGCGCCCGGCGAATGTCCTTCGGTCAGGCATTCGGGGCAGGTGCGCGTCGACGGCGTGGGCGGCGCCAGCCGGCGTGCGGTGAACTCGGCGCTGACGATGCCGGTGGGCACGGCCAGCGTTCCCCAGCCGATCAGCATCATCGTCGACGCGATCACGCGTCCGAAATCGGTCTGCGGCGTGATGTCGCCGAAACCCACGGTCGTCATCGTCGTGACCGCCCAGTAGACGCCGACCGGGATGCTGGTGAAGCCGTGCCGCGGCCCTTCGACGACGTACATCAGCGTGCCCATGATCAGCACGACCATCATCACGAAGGTCATGAACACGAAGATCTTGCGCCGCGACGCGTACAGCGCGCCGCCCAGCATCCGGTATTCCTCGACGTAGGCGGTCAGCTTCAGGATCCGGAACAGGCGCAGCAAACGCAGGATCCGCACGTCGATCAGCAGGTGCAGGCCGGGAACCAGGAAGGCCAGGTACGTGGGCAGCACCGCGACCAGGTCGATGATGCCGAACGCGCTGGTCGCGTAGCGCAACGGACGCCGCACGCAGACCAGGCGGGCCACGTACTCGATCGTGAACAGGCCGGTCAGCAGCCATTCGAGCATCCCGAGCAGCGCGCCGTAGCGTGTGCGTACGCTGTCGATGCTGTCGAGCACGACGATCGCGACGCTGAGCAGGATCAGCGCGACCAGCGCCAGATCGAACGCGCGTCCGGCGGGCGTCTCGGCCTCGAAGATGATCCGGTGCAGGCGCAGCCGCCAGCCGCCGGCGGGGGCCTCGGTCGGGCGTTGCCGGAATGCCGCGGGTTTCGGTGGGCGGGGGCGGGACGACGGCGCGGGGGTGGGCATGGCGTCATGCTACGGCAACGCGCATCGCGATCCGCGTTCGCGCCCAGGCGGCCCGCGTTCGCGCCCGGATGGTGCGCGTGCAATGCGCGGCGAGGCCCGACGACCGTCGCGCCGCCGCCCGCTCACAAGCCGCGGGCGATGACCTCGCGCATGATCTCGGCCGAGCCGCCGTAGATCCGGTTCGGCCGCACGTCGACGTAGGCGCGCGCGATCGGATACTCGCGCATGTAGCCGTAGCCGCCGAAGAACTGCATCAGATCGTCGATCGCGCGCGTCGCCTCGCCGGCCCAGAACTTGGCCATCGCCGCGCCGTCGACGGTCAGCGCGCCGGCCAGGTACTGCGTCAGGCAGTTGTCGACGAACGCGCGGGTCGCGCAGGCCAGCGTCTTGATCTCGGCCAGCTTGAAGCGGATGTGCTGGTTCTCGATCAGCGCCTTGCCGAACGCGCGGCGCTGCTTGACGTGGTCGATCGTCCAGTCGAGCGCCACCTCGAGCGCGACCGCGCAGCGCATCGCGATCAGCAGCCGCTCGCGGATCAGTCCGCTCATCGCGTAGCCGAAGGCCGCGTCGGGCTCGCCGATCAGCATGTCCTCGGGCACGAACACGTCGTCGAAGAACAGCTCGGCCGTGTCCTGCGCGAGTTGGCCGATCTTGTCCAGCAGCCGGCCGCGCCGGAATCCGGGGCTGCGCGTGTCGACCCACAGCAGGCTGATGCCGCGCGCGCCGGCCTGCGGCGTGGTTTTCGCGAACACCAGCACCCGGTCGGCATGCCAGCCGTTGGTGATGAAGGTCTTCTGGCCGTTCAGCCGCCAGCCGCCGTCGACGCGCACCGCGCTGCTGCGGATCGCCTTCAGGTCGCTGCCGGCGTCGGGCTCGGTCATCGCGATCGACGCGACGATGTCGCCGCTGGCCATGCCGGGCAGGAACGCCTTCTTTTGCGCCTCGGTGCCGAATTCGAGCAGGTACGGCGCGACGTTCTCGGAGTGCGTGGTGAAGCCGGTCACGCCCGAGGCCAGCGCGCGGGCGATCTCCTCGACGACGATCGTGCTGTGCAGGAAGTCGCCGCCGCCGCCGCCGTACGCGTCGGGGATGCCCGGGCACAGCAGGCCGGCGGCGCCGGCCTCGCGCCAGGCCTCGCGCGGCACCAGGCCCTCGCGCTCCCAGTCGGCGTGCGACGGCAGGATCCGCTCGCGCAGGAAGCGCGCGACGTTGGCGCGGTACAGCTCGTGATCGGCGCCGAACATCGGGCGCGGCATCGCGGGGGAAGGGGTCGAGGTCATCGGTACTCCTGGCAGCGAACGGATGCGGTCATTGCGCGTTGATGCCGGCCGCCTGGATCACCTGGCCCCAGCGCTTCGTCTCGGCGCGCACGAAATCGTCGAAGCGCTGCGTCGAGCCGCCTTCGGCCTTGCCGCCCTGCTGGGCGATCCGGTCGCGCAGCGCCGGGTCGGCGAGCACGCGGTTCAGGTCGGCGTTCAGCGCCTGCACGGTGGCGGCCGGCACCTTCGACGACACGAACAATCCGAGCCACACCGACACGTCGAAATCCGGGTAGCCCTGCTCGATGACGGTGGGCACGTCGGGCAGCTCGGGCGCGCGCTCGCGCGTGGTGATCGCCAGCGCGCGCAGCTTGCCGGCGCGGATCAGCGGCAGCGCGGTGATCAGGTTGTCGACCATGAAGTCCACCTGGCCCGCGACCAGATCGTTCAGCGCCGGCGCGGCGCCGCGATAGACGACGCCGACCGCCGGGATCCCGATCCGCGACTTCAGCAGTTCGCCGGCCAGGTGTCCGGACGACCCGCTGGTCGAGATCGCCATCGACAGGCCGTTGGGCCGCGTCGCCGCATGCGACTTGAGTTCGGCCAGCGTATGGATCGGCAGGTTCGGGTTCACGACGACCACGTCGGGCATCGACAGCACGAACACGACGGGCGCCAGATCGGCGGCCGCGTACGGCAGCTTGTCCTGCAGCGTGTAGTTGGCCGCGTTCGGTCCCAGGCTGCCCATCACCAGCGTGTGGCCGTCGGGGTCGGCGCGCAGCACGCCCTGGATGCCGATCGTGCCGCCGGCGCCGGGCAGGTTCTCGACGACGACCGGTTGCGGCAAGCGTTCGCTCCACGTCGTCGCGATCATCCGGCTGGTCAGGTCCAGGATGCCGCCGGGCGAACTGGGCGCGATGATCCGCACCGGCTTGACCGGCACGAATGCCGGCGGCTGCGCGTGAGCCGGCCGGATCGCCGATGGCATCAGCCACGCGGTGGCCAGGCTGCCGCACAAGGCGGCGGCCGCCTGGCGTCGGGAACGCTGCATGTCCTCGTCTCCTCGATGGTCCGGGCGCCGTCGAATGGACGCCCTGGCGGCAATGCTACCCGAGCGCTTCGTCGATCGGCGCGCGATGCAATGCCCGTCCGGGTCGCGCGACCCGATCAGGAGGACAGGCCGGGCGCCATCGGCGACCCGGATCGAAAGCGGGGACGACCGGGGAGGAATCGAACGATGAAGCGGATGCGACGCGCGCGCTGTGCGGTGATGGGGTTGGTGATCGTGGCGGCCTGCACGGCCGCGGGCCCGGCGGTCGCCGAGGGGGCGCCGGCCGCAGCGAAGCCGGCCGGCGAGTACAAGCCGTTCTCGGGCCAGCCGGGCAAGGACGTGGTGTGGCTGCCCACGCAACAGGCGCTGGTCGACCGGATGCTCGATCTGGCCCGCGTGACGCCCGCCGACTACCTGGTCGATCTGGGGTCCGGCGACGGGCGCACGGTGATCAGCGCCGCGCGCCGCGGCGCGCGGGCGCGGGGCATCGAGTTCAACCCCGACATGGTCGCGCTGGCCCGGCGCAACGCCCGCGAGGCCGGCGTCCAGCAACTGGCCACGTTCGAGCGCGGCGACATCTTCGAGGCCGACTTCTCGCGCGCCACCGTCGTGACGCTGTTCCTGTTGCCGAACCTGAACCTCAAGCTGCGGCCGACGCTGCTGCGGATGGCGCCGGGCACGCGGATCGTCTCGAACTCGTTCGCGATGGGGGACTGGGAGCCCGACGCGTCGATCGATGCCGGCGGGGATTGCACGAACTTCTGCCGAGCCTTCGAATGGATCGTTCCGGCGTCGGTCGAGGGGAACTGGCGATCGGCGGGCGGGACCTTGACGTTCAAGCAGTCGTTCCAGCAGGTGCGCGGCACGATGTCGGTCGACGGGCGCCAAGAGCCGGTGACCGACGCGATGCTGCACGGCCGCTACCTGATGTTCACCGCGGCGGGGCAACGCTACGTCGGCTCGGTCGACGGCGACCGGATCGAAGGCGTGGTCGATGGCCGGCATTGGTCGGCGCAGCGCGAGTGAGCCGGGTATCCCGATGCCCGGGCGGCGGCTGCACGCTGCCGGGGGGTCGAGGAACCTGCCGTTCCAATGCTGTCGGGATGCTGTCGATTTGCGACTGCAAATGAGAGCGATTACCATTTTCGACCTCGAAATCTTCGTTGCCAGAGGTCGCCTTGCCTTCGCTCCTCGCGCCATCGGGCGCCGCTGCCGAATCGTCCGTTCCGACCGCTGAGGCGGTCAGCCCGGCCCGCGCACGATGGCCGATGATCGCGGCGCGTGCCGGTCTGGCCGGCGTCGCCCTGGCCGGCGCGACGGTCTCGGCCCAGACGACCGACGGGAGCGCCGGCGAGGCGGCGACGCTGCCGGCGGTGACGGTGTCCGGCCACCAGGATGCGCTCGATGAAGCGCCGCCGCCCGCGCGCGGCGGCCAGGTCGGGTCCGGCGCGCGGCTGGGCATACTCGGCAACACGCCGGTGCTCGACGCGCCTTTCAGCGTCACCTCGTATACGGCCGAGACGATCCAGACGCTGCAGGCCCGGTCGGTCGCCGACGTGATCGCCGCCGATCCGTCGGTCCGCATGAGTTCGGCGCGCTCGAACATCAACGAAGACCTGACGATCCGCGGGTTCCCGGTGTCCAGCAGCGATTTCGCGCTGAACGGCATGTACGGCCTGACGCCGTTCTGGCGCGCGCCGCTCGAGGCCGTCGAGCGCGTCGAGGTGCTCAAGGGGCCGACCGCGATGCTGATGGGCATGGCGCCGGGCGGCAACATCGGCGGCACGGTCAACCTGGTGTCCAAGCGCGCCGGCGCCGAGCCGCTGACGCGCTTCACCGGTTCGTACCTCAGCGATTCGGTGTTCGGCGCCCATCTGGACGTCGGCCGCCGCTTCGGCCCGGCCAACGCGTTCGGCGTCCGGATGAACCTGATGCAGCGCCAGGGCGATACGGTCATCGACCGGCAATGGACGAAAGAGCGTCTGGCGTCGCTGGGGCTCGACTACCGCGGGCAGGGCTGGCGGGTGTCGGCCGACCTGCTGTGGCAGTCGCAGCGGATCGACAACGTCGTGCGGCAATTCCAGGTGGCGCCGACGCTGACGACGATTCCGCGCGTGCCCGACAACAAGATCGCTTACCCCGGTTATGGCTATAGCGACAGCCGCGACGGCAGCGCGGTCGTCAAGGCCGAGTACGACCTCAACGAGAACCTCACCGCTTATGCCGGGTACGGGCAGTACCGGAACAACTGGGACGCGGTGGCCGGCAATCCGGTCATGCTCGACACCGCCGGCAATTATTCGTACTTCGGCGGGTGGCAGCGTCAGCACGTGCGTTCCGAGTCCGCCGAGCTCGGCCTGCGCAGCGAGTTCCGCACCGGCGGCATCGGCCACAAGCTGACGCTGGGCTACACGTTGGTCGATCAGAAGCGCCAGCTCGGTTTCTACACCGGCTATCCGGGCGGCGTGAACAACCTGTATTCGCCGACGGATCCGGATTCGCCGTCGACCGCCGGCATCGCCAACCCGTTGCGGCCGATGAGCGATGCGCGCCTGGCGAGCGTCGCGCTGGCCGATACGCTGTCGATGCTCGACGACCGGCTGCTGGTGAGCCTGGGCCTGCGGCGCCAGTCGATCGCCGCGCAGAACTACAGCTTCTCGACCGGTGCCGCGGACGGCGAGCGCTACGACGAGAGCGCGGTGACGCCGATGGTCGGCGTCGTCTACAAGCTGCAGCCGAACCTGTCGCTGTACGCCAGCCACATCCAGGGCCTGTCGCGCGGCGACACCGCGCCGATCACGGCCGGCCTGGCCAACCCCGGCCAGATGCTGGCGCCGTACAAGTCCAAGCAGCACGAGGTCGGCGTCAAGCTCGACGCGGCGGGCCTGATGACGACGGTCAGCCTGTTCCAGTTGACGCGCCCGAGCGCGTCGGTGTCCGACAACGTGTTCCGGGTCAACGGCGAACAGCGCAACCGCGGCCTGGAAGTGGCGACGGCCGGCGAGATCGCGCGCGGCGTGCGCCTGCTCGGCGGCGTCACGTACACGCAGGCCAAGCTGCACGAGTCGCCGACGGCGGCGCTGGTCGGCAAGGACGCGATCGGCGTGCCGCGCTGGCTGGCCAACATCGGCGCCGAGTGGGACGCCGGCTTCGCGCCCGGGCTGACCTTCATCGGCCGCGTGCTTCACAACGGCGACGCTTATCTCGATGCCGCCAACACGCTGGTCGTGCCGTCGTGGAACCGCTTCGACGTCGGCGCGCGTTATCGCACGCGGCTGGCCGGCAAGGACGTGACGCTGCGCCTGTACGTCGAGAACCTGACCGACAAGGACTACTACGGCGTCGCCACCGCCGGGTACCTGCACCTGGGCACGCCGCGCACGCTCTCGCTGTCGGCCAGCGTCGACCTGTGATCACGGGCCGAAGCGCGAGCACGATCCGGGGCGGCCCATCGACACACGCAAGGGGTAAGCGATGAACGTTCGTGCCTGGTCCTGGGTACACAAGTGGTCGAGTCTGATCTGCACGGTATTCATGCTGCTGCTGTGCGTGACGGGCCTGCCGTTGGTCTTCCAGGAGGAGATCGAGCACCTGAGCGGCGTCGTCGAGGCGCCGGAGCTGCCGCAGGGCACGCCGACGGTCGGCCTCGACCAGGCCGCCGACGCGGCGCGCCAGCGTCGCCCTGGCGACGTCATCCGCTACATGTTCTGGGATGCCGAAGAGCACCCGAACATCACTTATGTGTCGATGGCCCACGCGCTGGACGCGCCGCCCGACGAGAACTTCGCGGTCGTCATCGATACGCGCACCGCCCGGGTGCTCGACGAGCCCAGGACCAACGAAGGCTTCATGTACGTGGTGCGCAAGCTGCACGTCGACCTGTTCGCCGGCCTGCCGGGCATGCTGTTCCTCGGCTTCATGGGCCTGCTGCTGGTCGTCGCGATCGTCTCGGGCGTCGTCCTCTACCATCCGTTCACGCGCCGGCTCGCGTTCGGCACCGTGCGCACGCAGCGCAGTGCGCGAGTCAAGTGGCTCGACCTGCACAACCTGCTGGGCGCGGTAACGATCGTCTGGGCGCTGGTCGTCGGCCTGACCGGATCGATCAACACGCTCAGCCAGATCGTGCTCGGGCTGTGGCAGCAGGACCAGATGGCGGAAATGACGGCGCCGTACAAGGGGCTGCCGCCGCCGACGCGGCTGGCCTCGCTCGACGAGTCGATCCGCACCGCGCAGCGCGCGGTGCCCGACATGGACGTGCGCTTCGTCGCGTTTCCGGGCACCGCGTTCTCGAGCCCCCACCACTACACGGTCTTCATGCGCGGCAACACGCCGGTCACGTCGCGGCTGCTCAAGCCGGCGCTGGTCGACGCGCAGACGGCGAGGCTGACCGATTCGCGTGACATGCCGTGGTACGTCAAGACGCTGCTGCTGTCGCAGCCGCTGCATTTCGGCGACTACGGTGGCCTGCCGCTGAAGATCCTGTGGACGATCCTGGACCTGATCACGATCGTCGTGCTGGTCACCGGCCTGTACCTGTGGCTGCGCAAGCCGCGCGCGGTCCGGCGCGAGCAAGGGCGCGGCATCGATGACGGCGCCGAGGCCGGCGAGCGCGCCGCGCTGCAACCGGAGGGCTCGCGATGAGCAGCCGCGCGACCGCCGCCTCGCATCGGGGCCGCACCGATCATCCGCAATCGGTGTGGCAGGTGTTCCGCATCCCGCTGCTGCTGGGCGTGCTGACGATCGTCGGGCTGGTCTCGGCGCTGGTCGGCGACGACGGCTGGGATCTGCTGTCGTGGCTGGCGCTGCTGACGCCGATCGCGGCGGCGGCCTGGGGCTGGCACCGGCGCGGTTGAGCGGCGCCTCGGGCGCGCCCGATCGGTGGCGATACCCGGCCGGGTAAGCGGGCGCCTCAGTCGGGTGGCGCCTGCCGGATCAGCCGCCGGAACGCGCCATAGTGCCGCAGCGCGCCGCGGCGGTCGCCCCGCCGTTCGAGCAGCCGTCCCAGATTGAAATGCGCATCGGCGAATCCGTCGTCGAAGGCCAGCGCCAGCCGATAGGCGTCGATCGCCGCCTCGTCGCGCTCCAGGTCTTCGAGCGCGATCGCCCAGTTGTAGCGCAGCGCGGCGTCGTCCAGGCCCATGCGCAGCGCGCGGGCGTATACGGCCTCGGCCGACTGCAGGCGGCCTTGCTCGGACAGCATCGCGCCGAGGTTCAGGTACGCGGCCTTGAAGTCGGGCACCGCGTCGATCAGCCGGCGATAGTGCTGCTCGGCGGCGACCGGGTCGAGCCGCTCCAGCGACTGCGCGCGATCGAACCATGCCTGCGGATCGGCGCCGGCCAGGCGCGCGCGGCCGCGTTCGCGCAGATCGGCGACCTCGCCGCCGCCACCGGGGGACGCGGCGCCGGTCGGTTCGGCGTCCAGCTCGATCACCCATTGCCCGGAGCCCGCGTCGCGCGGGCCCTGCGCATCGCGCACGATCACGCGGCGGCCCACGGCGGCCAGCCGCAGCCGCGTCAGCGGTTGCGCCGGCGACGCCTCGGCGCGCAGGCGGCGCAGCGCCTGGACGATGCGCGCGTGAGGCACGCGCTCGCGCCGCAGCGCGTCGGCGGTACGCAGCAGCGCCAGGTCCTGGAACGAGAAGCGCAGTTCGCGGCGCGGGCCCCTGGACGGCCGGACGAAGCCGGCCCGGATCAGGCCGGCGACCGCGTAGCGCGACAGACCCGATAGCTGTCGAACGCGCTTGAGCGTGAATCCCTGGGGCTCGGTGGACGGCATCATCGTGTGGTCGGCGGTCGGCGGTCGGCGGTCGGCGGTCGGCGGTCGGCGCGCTCGCGCGTCGTGGCGTTCTCCTTGTTCGATTCTAGGACGCGATCGATCGCGCGGCCCTCGCTTTCTGCGCGGATATCCGACAACAATGTCGGGCAGGCGCCACGCCCGGCATCCGGAGCGGGCGCCGCCGCGGCGTGGAGACCGCCGACGATCCTTCAACCCATCAGGGTGGGCTTGGCATGAATACGACGAACCTTCGGGTCAATGGACACGCGCATCGCGTCGCGGCGTCCGGCGACACGCCTTTGCTGTGGGTGCTGCGCGACGAACTCGGGCTGACCGGCACCAAGTTCGGCTGCGGCATGTCCTTGTGCGGGGCCTGCGTGGTCCACATGGACGGACAACCGGTGCGCGCCTGCGTGACGCCGCTGTCGGCGGTCGCCGATCGCCCGGTCGCGACGATCGAGGCGATGGCGCAGGACCGGGTCGGACAGGTCGTGCAGCAGGCCTGGATCGAGCAGAACGTCGCGCAATGCGGCTACTGCCAGGCCGGCCAGATCATGTCGGCGATCGGCCTGCTGCGGACCACGCCTTCACCGACCGACGCGCAGATCGACGAGGCGATGAGCGGCAACATCTGCCGCTGCGGCACCTATCTGCGCATTCGCGCGGCGATCCGCCAGGCATCGGCCGCGCTGGTGCAACGGGGGCAGGCATGAGCGCGCGACCCTTGCCCTCGATGCGATTCGCCGATCCGCCGCGCCGCCGCTTCCTGCGGCGATCGATCGGCACGCTGGCGCTGGCGGTGACGCCGCTGGGCGCGATCCTCGCGGCCGAGCCGAAGAAGTACGGCGCCGACTCGATGCCCGGCGGCACCGTCGACGATCCGCTGGCGTTCGTGACGATCGACGCCGACGGCACGGTGACGATCATCGCCCACCGGGCCGAGATGGGCACCGGCGTGCGCACCAGTCTGCCGATGGTCGTCGCCGACGAGATGCAGGCCGACTGGTCGCGCGTGCGCGTCGTGCAGGCCGTCGCCGACGAGACCCGCTACGGCAACCAGAACGTCGACGGCTCGCGCAGCGTGCGGCATTTCTACGAACCGATGCGGCGCGTCGGCGCGGCCGCGCGGCAGATGCTCGAGGCCGCGGCCGCCGCGCGCTGGTCGGTGCCGGTCGCCGAGGTCCGCGCGGTCGATCACCGCGTCGTGCATCCCCGCAGCGACCGCGCGCTCGGCTTCGGCGAACTGGCCGCCGATGCCGCCCGCCAGCCGGTGCCGAGAGGCGACGCGCTGCGGCTCAAGGACCGGTCCGAGTTCCGCTACATCGGCAAGGGCGCGGTGCGGCCGTTCGACCTGGCCGCGATCGGGCAGGGGCGCGCCACGTACGGCATCGACATGCACCTGCCCGGCATGGTGTACGCGGTCGTGGCCAGGCCGCCGGTGGTCGGCGGCAAGCTGCGCCGCGTCAACGCCGACAAGGCCCGGCAGGTGCCCGGCGTGATCGACATCGTCGAGATCCCGGGCTTCAGCGGCGCGCCGATGTTTGAACCGCTCGGCGGCGTGGCGGTCGTCGGCCGCAACACCTGGGCGGCGATGCAGGGGCGCGCCGCGCTCGAACTCGAATGGGACGATGGTCCGAACGGCGACTACGCGTCGTCCGCGTATCGCCGCACGCTCGAAGCGGCGGCGCGCGCGCCGGCCAAGGCGCTGCGCAACGACGGTGACGCGCCGGCCGCGTGGGAGGCGGCGTCGGCGTCGCAACGACTGTCGGCCGAGTACTACCTGCCGCACGTCGCGCACGCGAGCATGGAACCGCCGTCGGCGACGGTCCGCGTCGACGGCGATCGCTGCGAAGTCTGGACCTCGGTGCAGAATCCG
Organism: Burkholderiaceae bacterium; assembly: GCA_047601745.1. Classification (GTDB taxonomy): domain Bacteria; phylum Pseudomonadota; class Gammaproteobacteria; order Burkholderiales; family Burkholderiaceae_E; genus JAKPAM01. The sequence continues at coordinate 2,269,219 of JASGIS010000001.1, forward strand.
GCGGCCGCGCAGGCGGGCGTGGCCAAGCTGCTCGGCATGGAGCCGAGCCGCGTCAAGGTCAACGTGCTGCTGCTGGGCGGCGGCTTCGGGCGCAAGTCCAAGCCGGACTATGTGACCGAAGCGGCGACCGTTGCCCGGACGATGCCCGGCACGCCGGTCAAGCTGGTCTGGACGCGCGAGGACGACCTGCGTCACGACTACCTGCACACGGTCTCGGTCGAGCGCATCGAGGCGGTCGTCGGCGAAGACGGCATGCCGCGCTCGTGGCTGCACCGCACGGCCGCGCCGTCGATCGGTTCGCTGTTCGTCGCCGGCGGCAAGGGGCAGTTGCCGGTCGAGACCGGGATGACCGCGATCAACGTGCCGTTCGACATCCCGAACGTGCGCATCGAAGGCGCCGAGGTCGACGCGCACGCGCGGATCGGCTGGTTCCGCTCGGTGTCGAACATCCCGCACGCGTTCGCGGTCCAGTGCTTCGTCGCCGAGCTCGCGCACCGCGCCGGGCGCGACCATAAGCAGTACGCGCTCGAGCTGATCGGTCCGCCGCGGCGCATCGACCCGACCGTGTTGTCCGACGGCTGGAACTACACGGAATCGCCGCAGCGGTATCCGATCGATACCGGGCGCATGCGCGGCGTCATCGAGGCCGCGACCGGCGGCGCGCGCTGGGGCCGCTCGCTGCCCGATGGAAGGGGGCTCGGCATGGCCTGGGCGTACAGCTTCCTCAGCTACACGGCCTGCGTGATCGAGGTGGCCGTCGACGCGAGCGGCGACGTCCGGGTCGAGGCCGTCGACATCGCGATCGACTGCGGTCCGCAGATCAACCCCGAGCGCATCCGCGCGCAGCTCGAAGGCGGCGTGATCATGGGGCTGAGCCTGGCGCTAAGCGGCGAGATCTCGTTCGACAGGGGGCGTGTCGTGCAAAGCAACTTCCACGACTATCCGGTGCTGCGCCACCAGGAGACGCCGCGGGTGATCCGCACCCACCTGGTCAACGACGATCACTCGTTGCCGCCCGGCGGGGTCGGCGAGCCGCCGGTGCCGCCGGTCGCGCCGGCGCTGTGCAACGCGATCTTCGCGGCGACCGGACGGCGGATCCGTCAGTTGCCGCTGCGCGCGCCGAAGGCCTGACGCGCATCGCCGGGCGGGGGGCGCGCCGCCCCCGCTACGGGGCCAATGGCCGCGCCGCCCCCCTACCGGGCCGATGGCCGCGCGCACGCGAACGCCGACGCGGCCAGCAGCACGGCCGGGATGCCGTACAGCCACGGCGTCGACAGCACCGGCAGCAGCGTGCCGGCCAGAATCGGCCCGGTGCCGGCGCCGATGTCCCGCCAGACCGAGCGCGTGGCCAGCGCCTGCACGCGTTCGGGACCGGGTGTGCGCTGCGCGACGATCGGCGCGACCAGCGGCAGTTGCAGCGCGCGCAGCACGACGATCAGCGCGGCGCCGCCCCAGAGCCAGCCGCAGCCGAACGCGATCAGCGTGACGGCCGTGATCCACGACAGATGCAGCAGCAGGCGCTCGGCGCCGAAGTGCGCGGCGAGCCGTCCGCCCAGCGGGCTCAGCAGGATCTCGCCCAGATAGCGCGTGGCCATCAGCGTGCCGGCCATCATCACCGCGCCGCCGGGCAGCAGTTCGGCGCCCAGATACGACAGGCCGACGATGAACAGCCCGTCGAGCGTCAGGCCTTCGAGGAACGACCACAGATCGAGGCTGTTCGGGCGCCGCAGGCCGCGGCGGCGCGGGCGCGCCGGATGCGGCGAGGCCGCCAGGCGGCGCGTGACGAACAAGCCCGACAGCGCGAGGCCGCACAGGATGAAGAAGATCGCGCGCGGACCCCAGTGCATCGCCAGCCACGCGCCCGGCGGCAGCATCGTCACCGGCCCGAGTGAGATCGTCGCGCGCGACCGGCCGGACCGGCGCGCCGCACCGCCCGATTCGGCGGTGGCCAGCGATTCGGTCGCCAGGTTCAGCGCGGCGAACGCCAGGCCCCAGAGCAGCCGCACCGGCAGCAGCGGCCAGAAGCCGCTGAGCGTCGCATGGCCGAGCGCGCACAGCGCCGCGGCGCCGACCGCCAGCGAGCAGGTCGTGCGATCGCCGTGACGGGCGTAGAAGCGCGCGACCGCGCCGTAGCCGACGATGCGCACCAGGCGGTTGGCCGCCAGCAGCATGCCGGCCTGCGCGAGCGTGACGCCGAACGCGTCCGTGTACATCGGCAGCAGCAGGTACAGCAGGATGTCGGCCGGCAGCGACAGGCTCAGCGCCAGCGCGGCCAGCCGCGATTGACGGTCGGCCTCGCGCCGGGCGACATCCGGCGGGGCGACGGACGGAGACGGTATCGACAAGCGGATTCCTCGGACGGCTTCGGCGGCGAAAGGGGTCGACGATACCGCAACCGATTCGCGCGGCTCCGACGCCTATCCGGCAATGGAAATCGTTTGCATTAGAATGACGCGCTTGTGCCCCACTGCCGCGTTCGTTGCCGTGATCCAAGGCGCTGCCTACCTGTCGACCGTGATCGGCCTCGCGCTGATCTACCTGGCCTCCGGCCACCAGTCCTGGCTGCCCCGGCGCCTGCCGCCCGGGCCGTCGCGCGTCGCCGGCGCGGGACTGCTGGTCGCGGCGCTCGCGTGCTGGTCGTCGGTCCTGCATCCGGTGGCCGCGGTCTTCGTGCTGGTCACCAGCGCGATGCTCGCGCTGATCGCGTATCCGGCGCTCGGGGCGCTGCGCGTCGTCTGCCGTCGCGGCCGATGAGCGTTTCCGCAGCGATCGGGCGCGACCGATCGCCCCGGTCTCTCCTGCCCGACCCGGTCTCTCCTGCCCGATCATCGCCGCCCGACTCGAACGAACGTCACGTTACCCGGGTGTCGAGGTATCAGAGACGCTGCAGCAGCCGCGCGCGCATCGGGCTGACGAAGTCGGCGCCCCGGTCCGTCTGGTAGCGAGCATAGCGTTCGCGGACCCGCGCCAGCAGCGCGTCGTCGATCCGGTGATCGGCGAAGGTCGGGCGCATCAGCTTGCGCTCGAAGTCGGCGAAGTCCGTGAAGTGCCGAGGCACGCCGAACCAGTGTTCGGCACCGGCCTGCCAGCGGCCCGACGCCAGCGCGCGGTCGAGCGCCTGCTGGGCCAGCGCGCGGACCTCGCGTTCCTCGTTGAACAGCCGGATCAGCTCGTTGAGCTCGCCCGCGTAGACGGGCTCGGAAACGTACAGCCAGCCGCCGGGGCGGACGACGCGGGCCAGTTCGGCCAGTGCCGGGTCCATCGCCTCGCGCGGCACGTGGTGCAGCGACTTGAGCATCATCGCGCCGTCGAAGCTCGCGTCCGGAAACGGAATCGCCTGCGCGCCCGCATTCACGAACGTCAGGCGGGGAGCCGGCGGTTCGGCCAGGTTCTTGGCGAGCTGGCGCTCGTCCACTTCGAGGCCGACGACCTGCGCGTCGTCGAAGCGGGCCAGCAGCGCGCGGGCCAGCGTCGCCGCGCCGCAGCCGGCCTCGACGATGCGCGCGCCGGCCAGCGGCACCAGCGACGCGAGCAGACCGAGTTCGTCGGTCACGAGCGGCAGCCCGGTCAGCGGCCGGGGATCGTCGGGGGGGATCGATGGAAGCATGCGGGCGCGGGCGAAAGCGGGGAACGGATACCAGGCCACAGCATACGCCAGCCGCGCCCCTCGCCCGGAGCGCTGCCGCCGACCGGCGGTTCGGCACTGCGGTCGTGTTTCGGCTCCGGCTTCGGCTCGGGCTTGGGCTCGGGCTTGGGCTCGGGCTCGGCTCGGCTCGGCTCGGCTCGGGCTTCGGGCTTCGGGCTTCGGGCTTCGGGCTTCGGGTCCCGGGTGACCCTTAGCGTCGGGTCGGTTCGGACTGCCCGGCCAGCCGGTCCAGCGCCGCGACGACGCGCTGGCTCTCGCTTTCCATCTGCATGACCGCGCGGATCGCTTCGCGGACCTGGCCGGCATGGAACAGCGTCAGCGCCTGTCTGGCGTGCGCGTGCACCGCCTTGTGCGGCGACTCCAGCTCGCGATAGCCGGACTTGCCGGACAGCGACCTGCCGTCGCCCTGGTAGTACCACTTACCCAGCCGGCAGCCCGTGTGATCGGACAGCGCGTCCGGCTTCTGGTCCGACAGCCCGAACATCGTCTTGTAGATGCCGAACTTGAAGATCAGATGATCGAGCTTGGCCACTTCGACGAACGATCGCAGCGAGGTCGTGCAGATCGCGCTTTCCATCTGCTGGGCCAGCGCGTGGCTCTGGTTCATGCTCTCGGCCATCTGCGCACCGCGCTCGCTGAACTCGCGCGAGCGGCGCGACAGGCTGTCGACGCTGGTCTTGACGGTGCCGGTGTCGTGCTGGATCCGCTTGATCAGCGGCACGATCTCCTTGGTGGCCTTGTCGGTCTTGGCCGCCAGCACCTGGATCTCCTTGGCCACGACCGCGAAGCCGCGCCCCTCGTCGCCGGCGCGGGCGGCCTCGACGGCGGCGTTCATCGACAGCAGATGAGTCTGCATCGAGATGTTCTGGATGAATTCGATCAGCTCCGAGATCTGCTTGCCGGCGCCGTGCAGGTCATCGACGTCGCGGGCCGTGGCCGCCGAGCGCGTCGACAGTTCGATCAGCTCGTCGGCGATCTCCTTGACGGCCGTGCGGGCGTCCAGCGACACGGCGGCGGCCCGCCGGGCGGCATCGCGTTCGGACTGCAGCGTGCCGGCGATCGAACCCAGCGAGCGCTGCGATTCGTCGAACGTCACGCTGAACTGCGCCAGGCATTGCGCGAGCCCGCGGTACATCGCGATCTCGCGGCGCGCCGCGTCCAGCTCCGACCGAAGACGCGATACGTCGTCCTGCCGCGTGTCCACGTCGTTCGATTCGTGTGCCGCCCACTGCATCAGCCATCCCCCGAAGCGGGTCGCCCGCGGCGGCGCGCCCTTCGCGTCGCCCGCCGAACGAACCGCCAGCATCGTCGATCGGCGAGGGGTCCGGTCGTGCGAATTGCCCGGTTTTGCGGCGCCTTCCGTTCGGATCGACTCGCGCGCTCGAGCCTCGCCCCGCGCGGGACGGCCGATCGCCGCGGGCGCCGCCGGCTTGATCGGCGTCAAGCAGCCGCCCGGTGGACGCTCGGGCATTCCCGCTTAAAAATGTATATTGGATGCATCTTTAACGGGTGTCATATGGCCGGACTGCTGCAGATCGAAGAACCCGCGCGCGCCGGGCGGCGCGGTTCGCCTCGCGATGTGCCGAGCTGGTCGGCGCTGCTCGACATGGGTTTCCGCCCGCTGTACATGGCCGGCGGTGCGTGGGCCGCGATTTCGGTGGCGATCTGGATCTTCGCGCCGGCTTGGCTCGTCGGGCGGATGCCGGGCGTGTACTGGCACGCGCACGAGATGCTGTGGGGTGTCATCGCGACGATCGCCGCCGGCTTCCTGCTGACGGCCGCCACCAACTGGACGGGGATCAACCCGATGCGCGGCGCGCCGCTCGGCGTGTTCACCGCGCTGTGGCTGGCCGCGCGGATCGGTTTCCTCGTGCCCGGCGATCCGGCGTTCCTCATCGCCGGTACGTGCGAGGTGCTGGGCTTCGCATGGGTCGCGGCGGCCCTCGCTCGGGTCGTGCACCGTGCCCGCAGCCGGCGCAACCTGGGTCTGCCGTGGCTGATGCTGGGGCTGGCGGCCAGCGACGCCTGGTACCTGGCCGGCATCCGGGAGGGCGCCTACCTGGTCGTCATGCAGCGATTGCAGGCGGGGATGCTGTGCATGGCGGTGATCGCGCTGCTGATCGGGCGACGGGTCATTCCATTCTTCGCGATGCGCGCGGTCGAAGGCCTGTCGGTGCCGATGCATACGCGCAGCGGCCAGTGGCAGCTCGCGGCCGGCGTCGCGGCGATCGGCTGCCATCTGGCCGGGCAGGCGCTGGCCGAGGCCGTGCTGCTCGGCGTCGCGGGCGGGTTCGCGCTGGTCCAGGTGCTGACCTGGGAGCCGTGGCGGGTACGGCGCGTGCCGCTGCTGTGGATCCTGTACATCGGCTACGCGGGCCTGGCGGCGGGGCTGCTCGTTTCCGGCCTGCATGCCTCGGGAGCGCTGGACCGCGGCGCGTGGCCCGCGCACGTGATCGGCGTGGCCGGGTTCTCGGTGCTGATCATCGGCATGATCACGCGCACCGCGCTCGGCCACCTGGGGCGGCCGTTGCGCACCGACCGCTTGATCGTCAGCTGCTACATGCTGGTCATCGTCGCCGCGCTCGCGCGTCTGGCCGCGCTCGTGCCGGGACCCTGGACGCTCGCGGCGCTGCACGCGTCGGCCGCCTGCTGGGTGCTGGCCTTCGCGCTGTATCTGTGGCGCTTCGTGCCGATGATGATCCGGCCGAGGATCGACGCGCAGGCGGCGCAGGTGCAGCGCCGATGAGCCACTCGCTGCTGGTCACGCTTCACCTGCTGGCGGCGATCGCGTTCGTCGGCACCGTGTTCTTCGAGGTCGTCATGCTCGCCGGCGTGCGGCGCAAGCTGCCTGCCGAGACGATGCGCGCCGTCGAGCGAGCGGTCGGCGACCGTGCGACGGCGGTGATGCCCTGGGTGCTGCTGACGCTGTACGCGGCCGGTATCGCGATGGCATGGCGGTATCGCGCCGTGCTGGCGCAGCCGCTGGCCAGCAGTTTCGGCGCGCTGCTCGCGTTGAAGATCGTGCTGGCGGTCAGCGTGTTCGGCCATTTCGCGACCGCGATGGTCTGGCGGCGGCGGGGCATGCTGAACGGCCGGCGCTCGCGCCGCCTGCATCTGAGCGTGTTCTGCCACGTGCTCGCGATCGTCGTGCTCGCCAAGGCGATGTTCGCCGGCTTGTGGTGACACCGCCGTGGTGGTCGCCGTGACGACCGCTGTGACGACCACTGTGATGACCACTGTGACGACCGCTGTAATGATCGCCGTGATGATCGTTGTGGTGATCGTTGTGGTGATCGCTCCGCCGGACGCGGAGGTCGGCCCGGGCGCGGCCATCGATCGAGCCGGGGGACGATCGGCATAAGTCGAGGCCGGCATAAGTCCGGCCCGGCGGGCGGCAGGTTCCGACGACGGGATCTGCCGGATGACGGCTGCATGGCGGTCTGGCGCGCTTCTTGCGACATTGCCGGCGTCAAGCCTCCCGCCGTCATGAGCGACTCCGCGTATCACCAGCACCTGACCGATGATGCCCAGGACCATGCGTCGCGCCTGAGCGACTGGAATCAGCACTACGAGCAGTTGTCGGCAGGCACCTTCGTTGGGCGCTTCGAGAACCTGGAACTGGGCGGCGTGCACGTTTTTCGGGAAACGGCGAATCGCGCGCTGTACCAATCGGGGCGCGCGCGCGCCGGCATCATGACCGCGGCCGTGACTTCGTCGCTGGCCGACGACGGCTGGTTCTGCGGTCATCCGCTGCGCGGCGTAAGCACGATCGCGCTGTCGGCCAGCGGCGAGTTCGAACTCGTGGCGGGCGCCGGCATGGATCTGGTGTCGGTGTCGATCGACGAGTCCGAGCTGTGCGAGCCGGCATCGACGTTGCTGGACGACGCGCATGGCACGTGGTGGCGCCGTCCGACGCTGATCGAAGGCGGCCGTCTGGAAGCCTCGGCATTCAAGGCGCTGCTCGAATCGGCGCTCGCCTGCGCCCGCCAGCCCGCCTCGACGCTAAGCCATGAGGCTTCGCGTCGGATGCTGGCCTCGTCGCTATGCGAGGCGATGCTGCGATGCGTGCCGCGCGCCGCGCGGGAGGTGCCGCTGCCGGCCGGTGCCAGGGCGCGCCGCGAGATCGTCGCGCGAGCGCGCGAGTACATGGTTCGCCATGCGCACGAGGTCATCGGCATCGCCGATCTGTGTCGCGCGACCGGCGCGTCGCGCCGCACGCTGCAATACGCGTTCAACGAAGTCATGGGGCTGAGCCCCGTGATCTACCTGCGCGTGATGCGCCTGAACCGGGCGCGAGCCGACATGCGCCGGTGTTTCGACGAGACGCTGGGCGACATCGCGGCGCGCTGGGGCTTCTGGCATCTGTCGCGTTTCGCCGCCGATTACCGCGAGCTGTTCGGCGAACTGCCGTCGGCGACCCGGGCGCGCGCGCTGGCCGCGCGCCGCCGCGTTCCCGAGATTGCCGAATACGGATAACGTCGCGCGCCGCATCGGCCTTACCTTGTTCGCCTCGCCATCATCGACGAACTTGGAGAGCGGCCATGCAAGCGACGCGTTCGCACTCACCCTTATCGACATGCTCGACTACTCCCGCGACATGCTCGACTACCCCCGGCCGACGACCCGGTCCTAACCCGAAGGCTCGCAGCCTGACCCGGGCGCTGTGCGCCGCGTTGGCCGCGCTGGCCGCCGGCGGCGCGCTGGCGCACGGCGGCGCGGCGCACATGGTGCCGCTGCAGAAGACCATGCGGGACTTCGGCGCGACGGTTCGCTGGGACGATTTCGCTAAGGTCTACACGGTCGACCGAAACGGCACGCTGGTACGGCTCAAGCCCGGCTCGCGCGACGTGCTCGTCAACGGACAGCCGACGCGTCTGGACGTGCCGGTGACGATGCGCAAGGGCGCGCCTTACGTACCGCACGACTTCATCAACCAGGTGTTCCAGTCGGGGCTCGACAAGACGTTCGTCGTCGAGCGCGCGCCCAGCCCGTTGAATCCGCTGTCGCCGTCCGAGATCAGCGCCGTCGTCGACGTGCTGAAGGCGGCCGGCCGCTACCAGCCGGACTACCGCTTCACCGAGATCTCGCTGAAGCGCCCGTCCAAGGAGCAGGTCTGGCGCTTCGCGATGACCGGCCAGCCGATCGATACGCCGCGCCAGGCCGACTTCGTGATCCTGCACGGCCGCTCGGTCATCGAAGGAAGCGTCGACCTCGGGGCGCGGACGCTGACGCGATGGAAACCGATCGAAGGGGCGCACGGCATGGTGCTGGTCGACGACTTCGCGACGGTGCAGGCCGCGATCGAGGCCAGTCCCGACTACGCGAAAGCGCTGGCGCTGCGCGGCGTCGACGACGTCCGCAAGGTGGTGGCGACGCCGCTGACGGTCGGCTATTTCGACGGCAAGGATCAGTTGCGCCAGCAGGACCGGCTGCTCAAGGTGGTCGGCTACCTGGACGTCGGCGACGGCAATCACTGGGCGCATCCGGTCGAAGGCCTGGTCGCCGTCATCGATCTGGTGCAGAAGAAGGTCGTCAAGATCGAGGACGACGGCGTGATCCCGATTCCGCTGAAGCCGACGCCTTATGACGGGCGCGACCGCGCGTCGACGCCGCCGCCCAAGCCGCTGGAGATCGTCGAGCCCCAGGGCAAGAACTACACGATCAGCGGCAACACGCTGCAATGGCGCAACTGGCGCTTCCACGTGCGGCTCGACTCGCGCGTCGGACTGGTGATCTCGACGGTGACTTATGACGACAACGGCACGCGGCGAAAGGTCATGTACGAGGGTTCGCTCGGCGGCATGATCGTGCCTTACGGCGATCCCGACAACGGCTGGTATTTCAAGGCGTATCTGGACTCCGGCGAATACGGGATGGGCACGCTGACGTCGCCGATCGAACCGGGCACCGACGCGCCGCGCAACGCCGTGCTGATGGATGCGACGCTGGCCGACAACTCGGGCAAGCCCGTCACGGTGTCGCGCGCGATCGCGATCTTCGAGCGCTATGCCGACGCCGAGTTCAAGCACCAGGAGTTCGGCAAGCCCAACCTGAGCACCGAGCGGCGCGAACTCGTCGTGCGCTGGATCAGCACGGTGGGCAACTACGATTACCTGTTCGACTGGGTGTTCGCCGAGAACGGCACGATCGGCATCAACGCGGGCGCGACCGGCATCGAGGCGGTCAAGGGCGTCAAGGCGCGGACGATGCAGGACCCTTCGGCGGCCGAAGACACGCGCTACGGCACGCTGATCGATCATCACATCGTCGGGACGACCCACCAGCACATCTACAATTTCCGCCTCGACCTGGACGTCGACGGCGAGAACAACACGCTGACTGAAATCGACCCGGTCGTGCTGCCGAACACGCGCGGCGGTCCGCGCACCAGCACGATGCAGACGACGCAGCGCACCGCGGCGACCGAGCGCCAGGCCGCCCAGAAGTTCGATCCGTCGACGATCCGGCTGCTGAGCAATACGTCGCGGACCAACAAGGTCGGCAATCCGGCGTCCTATCAGCTCATCCCTTATGCGGGCGGAACGCATCCGATCGCCAAGGGGGCGAACTTCGCGCAGGACGAGTGGATCTATCACCGGCTCAGCTTCATGGACCGGCAGATCTGGGTCACCCGCTATGACCCGAACGAGCTGTTTCCGGAAGGCAAATACCCGAATCGCTCGGACAAGGACACCGGCCTGGGGCAGTTCACCGCCGATGACCAGCCGATCGTCGATACCGACAACGTCGTGTGGTTGACCACCGGCACCACGCACGTCGCGCGTGCCGAGGAGTGGCCGATCATGCCGACCGAATGGGTCCGCGTGCTGCTCAAGCCCTGGAACTACTTCGACCAGACGCCGACGCTCGGCCTGAACCGACGCGCGCCGTGAAGCCGCCGTGCGCCGCGAAGCTGCCGTGAGCCGCGAAGCTGCCCCGCGCCGCGAGGCTGCCTTGCGCCGTGAAACTGCCGTGAGCCGTGAAACTGCCGTGAGCCGTGAAACTGCCGTGAGCCGTGAAACTGCCGTGAGCCGTGAAACTGCCGTGAGCCGCGAGGCCGCCTTGCGCCGTGAGGCCGCCGCGCCGGGCCGTGGCTCGCGCCCGGCCGGCGCCGGCGATCGTCGCTTCCTGCTGCGCCGATCCTGCTCGTCTCCTTAGTCCTCCTCCTCCTCCTCATACCTTGTCGTTACCGGGGTCATCATGCAAGACGCCAGTTCCTCTCCTTCCATTCCGCCCGCCGCGGCCGACGATGCGGATCGTCGCCGCTTCCTGCGGATGGGCGCCGCCGCGCTGACCGCTCCCGCGGCGATCGCCGTTGCCACGGACGCCCGGTCCGCGGCGCCGCCGTCTTCGGGCGGCGACCCGACCGGCTGGACCGCCAGGCAGCTCGCGCAGGCGATCCAGTCGCGCAGCATTTCCTGCGTCGAGGTCCTGAACGCTTACCTCGCGCAGATCGATCGGTTCAATCCCAAAGTCAACGCGATCGTTTCGTTGCAGGATCGCGAAGGGCTGCTCGCGCAGGCGCGCCAGCGCGACGACGAACTGGCCGCCGCCCGCTCGGCCGGCCGCCAGGTCGGCTGGCTGCACGGATTCCCGCAGGCGCCCAAGGACCTGACCAGCACCGCCGGCATCCGGACCACGTCCGGGTCGCCGATCTTCAAGGACTATGTGCCAAAGACGGATTCGATCCTCGTCGAGCGCGCGCGCCGGGCCGGCGCGATCCTGATCGGCAAGACCAATACCCCGGAATTCGGCCTGGGCTCGCACACCTACAACCCGGTATTCGGCACGACGCTGAATGCGTTCGACACCCGTCGCAGCGCCGGCGGCAGCAGCGGCGGTGCGGCCGCCGCGCTGGCGTTGAACCTGTTGCCGGTGGCCGACGGCAGCGATTTCATGGGATCGCTGCGCAATCCGGCCGGCTGGAACAACGTCATCGGCTTTCGTCCGTCGGCGGGGCGCGTTCCGTTCGGACCGACCAGCGAGGTGTTCATCCAGCAGTTCGGCTACGAGGGGCCTATGGCGCGCAACGTCGCCGACCTGGCGATGCTGCTGTCGGTGCAGGCCGGATACGATGCGCGAACCCCGCTGTCGCTGACCCAGGATCCGGCGATCTTCACGCAGCCGCTGGACCGGGATCTGCGCGGCACGCGCATCGGCTGGCTCGGCGACTACGACGGCTACCTGCCGACGGAACCCGGCGTGATGGAAGTCTGCACGCAGGCGCTCAAGCATTTCGAGACGATCGGCTGCACGGTCGACGCGGTGCGGCCCCAGTTCGAGATGGAGCGCTTGTGGAAGACGTTCCTGACCGAGCGCGGCAGCATGATCGCCGGCGGGCTAGGCGGCTTGTACGCCGACCCGGCGATGCGCGCGAAGATGAAGCCCGAAGCGATCTGGGAGATCGAGAGCGGCCTGTCGTTGAGCGCGATGGATCTGTTCAAGGCCTCGGTCGACCGCTCGGCCTGGTACCAGGCGCTCGGTACGTTGTTCCAACGCTATGACGCGCTGGTCCTGCCGACCGCGCAGGCCTTTCCTTTCGAGGCCGGGCTCGACTGGCCGAAGACGATCGCCGGTCGGACGATGGATACCTACCATCGCTGGATGGAGATCGTCATCGGCGGCACGCTGGCGGGCATACCGGTCCTGAACGTCCCGGCGGGATTCGGACCGACCGGCCTGCCGATGGGGCTGCAGATCATGGGCCGCCCGCAGCAGGACCTGGCGGTGTTGCAGCTAGGCCATGCTTATGAACAGGCGAGCGGTTATACGCGTCGACGCAGCCCGTTGTTGTCGTGAATCCGGATCGCGGCCGCTCGACCGGTCGACGTCACGACGACCGTTCGAAGCAGACGGCGATTGGTCGAAGCAGACGGTGATCGGCCGAAGCTCGCGGCGATCGGCCGAAACGGAAACGCCTCGCGGCTACAGGCCAGCGAGGCGTCGGCAGAGGAGAGGTCCGTGAGGCGGCTCGTCAGGGCGAGCCGTCCGGAGTGAAGCCAGCGATCAGCCTACGGAAGAGCACTCGACCTAAGGAAGGGCTCTCAGCCGAAGTAAGGGCTGTTGGGCGAGGTGATCGGCGCTTTGTGCGACAGCGCGAAGTCACGCTCGGCTTTCACTTGGGCGCGGCTGATGCCTTGCTCGGGCGCAGCGTCGTTGGCGACGCGGTTGTCCGGGTAGACGGCGTTGACGACCGCATGGGTGTCGTTCTGGAACTGGCGCAGCTCGGCCTGGACCTGAGCGCGGGTGACCGAAGAGGCGACCGGTTGCTGGTTCCAGGGCAGTTGGTCGGCGGTCAGTTCACCGGCTTGAGCGGCCCCGACACCGACGGAAAGCAGGGCACCCAGGGCGACGGCAGCGAATTTTTTGTTCAACATGATCGGACTCCTTTGGTTGGGTCGGGCAGCGAGTTGCTGTGCGATGGAGTAACTATATGCCTCGGCAATAATTTCCGAAATACGCGCAATTCCAACCAGAAGTTTCCAAAATCAATCTTGTTGGTCGCCCGAGCACGGCGTCGCGGCCTGTAACGTACGCGACCCACCGATCCACCGATCCGTCGTAACGCGCTGCCGGCTCAGGGTGCCAGTGCGACTTCGCGCTGTGCGGCGCGCACGAAGACGTCGAGCGCCGGCGGCTGGTACGCCGGGTTCCAGACCAGCATCGCGGGCGCCGTCGCCACGCGATCCGCCAGCCTGACGAAACGCACGCCGTGCACGGCCGAACGAGCCAGGCTGCGCGGGACCAGCGACACGCCCATCCCGTTGGCCACCAGCGCGACGATCGTCAGCCACTGGCGTGCCGCGTGCGCGGTGATCGGGTGGATGCCGGCGCGCGAGAACACGGCGATCACGTTGTCGTAGTTGGCCGGCGACACATCGCGCGAGAACATCACGAAGCGCTGGTCGGCGAGCGCCTTCAGCCCGACCTGCCGGCGTCCGGCCAGCGGATGATCGACGGGCAGGCAGGCGACGAACTCGTCGGCGCGCAGCGCCAGCGAAGCGAGCTTCGGCGGCGAGGTGTCGCCGTTGACGAAGCCCGCATGCAACTGGCCGCGCAGCAGGTGATCGATCTGGTCGGCGCTGGACATCTCGATCAACTGCACGTCGACGTCCGGTGCCTCGTCGCCGAAACGTCGTACGACTCGCGGCACTTCGCGATAGACGAGCGAACTGGTCGTGCCGATCTCCAACCGGCCGCGCTTGCCTTTGGCGACGACTCGCGCCATCTGGGACGCGCGGTCGATCCGCTGCAGGATCTGCCGCGCTTCGTCCAGGAACGCGGCGCCCGCCTGCGTCAGCTCGACGTGTTTGCTGTCGCGGATCAGCAGTTGCACGTCCAGTTCGGCTTCGAGCGACTTGATCGCGCTGCTCAGCGGCGGCTGAGTGATCGACAGCCGCGCGGCGGCGCGACCGAAATGCAGTTCCTCGGCGAGCACGACGAAGTAGCGGAGAAAATGGAGTTTCATGGCCGCGCCGGCTTCGGGCCGCGTGAGATCATTCGCGAATCGTATCGTACGAGCCTCAAAGAGAATTGGACGGCAATCGTCGTCGCGCCGATCATCGCGACGGCTGCTGCCACGATGCCTTACGGAGACGAGAGCCCATGAATTTCGCCCTGACCCCCGAACAAGAACAGATCCGCGACGCGATCGTCCGCGTGTGCGCGCCCTTCGACGCCGACTACTGGCTGCTCAGGGATCGCGAGGGCGGTTTCCCCGACGCGTTCCATCAGGCGCTGGCCGCTTCCGGGTGGCTCGGCATCGCGATGCCCGAGGCTTATGGCGGCGCCGGCCTCGGTATCAGCGAGGCCGCGCTGATGATGCACACGATCGCCGCGACCGGTGCCGGCCTGTCGGGCGCGTCGGCCGTGCACATGAACATCTTCGGGCTGCACCCGGTCGTCGTGTTCGGCACCGACGCGCAGAAGCGGCGCTGGCTGCCGCCGTTGATCGCGGGCCGCGACAAGGCCTGCTTCGGCGTCACCGAGCCCAACACCGGGCTGAACACGCTGAAGCTGAAGACCCGCGCCGAACGCGTCGGCGACCACTACGTCGTGAATGGTCAGAAGGTATGGATCAGCACCGCGCAGGTCGCCACCAAGATCCTGCTGCTGGCGCGTACGAAGCCGATCGAGCAGTGCAAGGGCACGCAGGGCCTGAGCCTGTTCTACACGGACCTGGACCGCAGCGCGATCGAGGTGCGCGAAATCGACAAGCTCGGCCGCAAGTGCGTCGACTCGAACCAGGTCTTCATCGACGGCCTGCGCATTCCGGTCGAGGATCGGATCGGCGAGGAGGATAAAGGCTTCGACTACATCCTGCACGGCCTGAATCCCGAGCGCATCCTGATCGCCAGCGAGGCGATCGGCCTCGGCCGCGCCGCGCTGCAGCGCGCGGCCGGTTATGCGAACGAGCGCGAGGTCTTCGGCCGACCGATCGGCCAGAACCAGGGCATCCAGCATCCGCTGGCCAAGTCATGGATGGAACTGGAAGCGGCCCACCTGATGGCGCAGAAGGCCGCGTGGTTGTACGATCAGGGCAAGCCGTGCGGCGCCGAAGCCAACAGCGCGAAGTACCTGGCCGCCGAAGCCTGCTACCGCGCGTGCGAGAACGCGATCTTCACGCACGGCGGCATGGGCTACGCCAAGGAGTACCACGTCGAGCGCTATCTGCGCGAGGCCTGGATTCCGCGGCTCGCACCGGTCAGTCCGCAACTGATCCTGTGCTTCATCGCCGAGAAGGTGCTGGGCCTGCCCAAGTCGTACTGACCGGGCCGTATCGTCGACCGGACCGGCGGTCGATCCGTGCGCGGGCGTCGCGGCCCGCGGATCAGATGTCCTTCAGGACTTCGACTTCGTTGAGGATCGCCTTCGCGTAGCCGCGGGCGCCTCCCGAGTACTTGGCCAGTGCCTGGCGCAAGTTGGCATTGTGCGCCGACAGGTATTCCTGCAGGATCGCCGATCCGACCCGGATGTTGACGCGCGGATCGTACAGCGATTCACCGGTGCGGATCTTCTCGGGGTGATAGCGCGGGAGTACCTGCATCAGCCCCTTGGCGCCGCGCGAACTGACCGCACGCGCCTTCAGGCCGCTTTCCTTCTGCACGACGGCCAGGATCAGCTCGACCGACAGATCCTCGTGCCGCTGCGACTCGCGCCAGGCCAGTTCGACGATGTTGCGGACGTACTCGTCGCTGAGGTTGTATTTCTGCGCCAGATAGCGCGTCAGTAGCGTCTTGCGCTGCAGCAGCACATGCGCTTCGGAAGTCTCGCGTCCTTCGCATATCGTGCGCGCGATACGCGCATCGGCTAGCGCGTCTTGTACGCTTTCGGCCCAGTAGCTACAGGCGCCGGTCAGCGCGGCTACAGCGGAAAAGGCGATCAGCGAAGTCTTGAGCTTGTTCAGGGTGGCCGTGCGCGGCCTTATGTCGTTATCCACTTTGTCAATGGAAAACCGACAACCGGATCGGTTTTCACTGGAAGTTGAAAGAGTGTCGGTACCTCTGGAATCCGTGGATCCGTCAGGGTACGCGAACGCATTCTAACACCCGATCGGCTGCGTGAAAAGACCTGAAGATTGTTTACATTGTCAATGCTAATAGGACCGTTATGTTGCTAAGACCCCCTACCCCTTACGGGGCGATCTCTTGCTAGGGAACAAGGATGACCGATTCGTTGAAAGAGCTTTCCCGAAGGTTGGACGCGTTCGCGGCCGAGCGAGACTGGCTGCGCCATCATGCGCCGAAGAACCTGGCGTCGGCGCTTATCGTCGAAGCTGCCGAACTGCTCGAGCATTTCCAGTGGATCAGCGAAGAACAGAGTCGCGTACTGTCGTCGTCGAAGCGCGACGAGGTGGCGGCCGAGATGGCCGACGTGCTGATCTATCTGGTGCAGTTGGCCAACGTGATGGACGTCGATCTGGTCGAGGCTGCGCGCAAGAAGATGCAGGTCAACGAGAGCAGGTTTCCGGTGCCTGAGCGATGAGTTCGCGAAACAGGGCGGATCGAAGCTTATCGCCAGGGCTGGGCTAGTCTGGGGTGGAATCGGTTGTGATGAGACAACCGTTCATCGTATGAGGGGTTATCGATATCGATACGGATGAGGTAGAGATATCGAATACGATGAGAGGTATGACACTCTTAGTCGATATGTCGCGGTGGTCGCTGCAGAAGATTCGCGAACGCCGCGGCGCCAAGCAGTACCGGTGATACCCAGAAGCCTGCGGCGAGGCTTCCGGTGGCATCGGAGATCGCGCCGGCGATGAGGGGACTTACCGTCTGACCAAGCGCGAAGCTGACGGTCAGCAGCGATATCGCTGCCGTCCATGAGGCGGCAGGCAACTGGCGTTGCGCGATGATGGTGGCTGCCGCCGGTCCGGCGAGAAAGCTGCCTCCGAAAAGCACTGCCGACGCGAACATCGCCGCCGGACCGGAGGACAGCTGAACGGGCAGCGTGCCGAGCATCGATACCGCGAAGACGAGCGCTGCGCCGCGGCCGTCCCGGTAGCCGCCCAGGACTCGGCCCCAAAGGAAGGTCGATACTGCCGATACGCTGCCGAGGACCAGCCAGAATCCGATCGTCTGCGCGCTGCTGCCGCCCTGGGTCTGCAGCAGCGCGATGATGAAGGTCATGTAACCGATATAGCCGGCGCCGAACAGCCCGTATCCGGCGAAGGTCGGTGCCAGTTGCCGCCATGCGGCGTGATCGAGCATGACGCGGTTGCCGCTGGTCGGTTCGCGGACGCGCCGGGCCGCCCAGCGCGCAGCCGGCCATCCGGCGATACCCAGAAGACCCAACATCAGCCAGCCTCGCGGCCACAACTGCGCGTCGTCCTGCAGCATCAACGGGATCGTTACGCCGGCTGCCAACAGACCGAGGCTGACGCCGGCGACGTACAGGCCGACGAGGGTGCCGCGGCGGCGCGGATCCTGCGCGGGGCAGATGGCGGCGGCGAGCCCGGCGCCCAGGATGAACGTGATTGCCGTCGATGCGCCGCCGATCGTTCGCAGCGCAAAGAGGACGGACAAGCGCGCCGTCACCGCCATCAGTAGCAATACCCCGGCACTGACCGCGAAACTGGCGAGAAACGCACGCGCGGCGCCCCATCGGCGCGCGGTCCAGGCCGCGACCAGAGCCCCTAGAATGTAGCCGGCGCCGTTGGCGGTGTTCAGCGATCCGGCTTCGGCATACGTCCAGCCCAGATCCGCCCGCATCGCCGGCAGCAGCAGCGCATAGGCGAATCGGGACAGGCCCAGCGCGAGCGCCGCACCGACCGAAAGTCCCAGCGCCGTGAGAAATTCCTTGCGGGTTTCGCGGGTGCTGCGATCGTCGTCCGCGGTGGCATCTGTCGTCATGGCAATCGGCCGGGTGGTCGTCAATCTTTGACGATTATGTCAAGTTTGACTTGTATGTCAAACATCAGGCAATGGAGTGAACCGAATGGTGGGAGCTCGTCAGTTCGACGAACGGGAAGTGATGGCGATCGCGCTCGAGGTTTTCTGGCGCAAAGGCCTTCACGACACGTCGATGCAGGACCTCGCCACGGCGACGGGCGTCCAGAGGGGCAGCCTGTACAACGCCTACGGAGATAAGGAGGCGATCTTCCTGAGCGCGTTCGACGACTATGCGGCGCGTTTCCTGGAAACGGTCGGTCGTGCGCTGGCGCGGGGGGATGTCCCGACGAGGTTGCGTCGTTTCTTCGACGTCATCATCGTCAACATGACGAGCGGTTCGCCGCCGCGCGGTTGTCTGACCACGCGCACCGCGCTCGACGCGGGCATGGCGAGCGATGCCGTTCGCCGGCGTGTGCAGGCGCTGCTCGCGCAGCTCGAGCGTGTGGTCGGCGATGCGATTCGCGCTGTTCCCCAAGGTGCGCCGCCGATGGGGCCGGATCGGCTGGCTCGACTCGTCGTCACCTTCACCAGAGGCCTTGCCGTCATGGAGCGTGCCGGATACGACCGCAGGCAGCTCAAGGACATCGCGACGACCTTCGTCGACGGTCTGATGGGCGAGGGCGGCGGCCGCGACGAGCGGGTGGGGCGATGACGGTGGAAAGAAAAGCGCCTCGCGGCGGGAGAGGCGGCGAGGCGTCGGAGGAGGAGAGGCCAGCGTGACGGCCCGGGAGGGCGAGCCGTCCGGAGTGCCGTTCGTGATCAGCCGAAGTACGGGTTGTCCGGCGAGGTGATCGGCGCCTTGTGCGACAGCTCGAAGTCGCGTTCGGCCTTCACTTGGGCGCGGCTGATGCCTTGCTCGGGTGCGGCGACGTTGGCGACGCGGTTGTCCGGGTAGACGGCGTTGACGACCGCATGGGTGTCGTTCTGGAACTGGCGCAGCTCGGCTTGCACTTGAGCGCGGGTGACCGAGGAGGCGACCGGTTGCTGGTTCCAGGGCAGTTGGTCGGCAGTCAGTTCACCGGCTTGAGCGGCCCCGACGCCGACGGAAAGCAGGGCACCCAGGGCGACGGCAGCGAATTTTTTGTTCAACATGATCGGACTCCTTTGGTTGGGTCGGGCAGCGAGTTGCTGTGCGATGGAGTAACTATATGCCTCGGCAATCATTGCCGAAATACACATTGCTTCAACCGAGAGTTTCCAAAATCCTTCCAATTGGATGGCATCGTCGCGATAGTCGAACCGGTGGAGGCGCATGAGCGCTATCGATCAAGGAGGCGGTCGAGCAGGTGATGCGCGACAGGGCCTCAGCAGGAATTTGTTCGTCGCTACAGCCGTGGCGGAGAAACTGGTCGTGATGACCAGGGCGATCTTCTTCGTGCAGGCCTGGGAGCGAGCCGACCAGAAAGCCTTTCGACGACTGCTTCGGCGTAACGGCGGCGTGGCCCCATGCGAAGGTGACGAGAGACCGTGTCAACCTCTCGGCTGGCAGCTCTTGCCCGAGCCGCGCTCGCGTTCGTCGGTGTGGTGTCACGACCGGAGTCAACGACCGTGATCAAAAGAGAAACGCCCCGCTGCGGCTGTGCCGGCGAGGCGTGGAGAGGAGGAGAGGCCTGCGCGACGGCCCGGGCGGTCGAGCCGTCCTGAGTGCTGTCTGCGATCAGCCGAAGTACGGGTTGTCGGGCGAGGTGACCGGCGCTTTGCGCGACAGCGCGAAGTCGCGTTCGGCCTTCACCTGCGCGCGGCTCATGCCTTGCTCGGGCGCGGCGACGTTGGCGACGCGGTTGTCCGGGTAGACGGCGTTGACGACCGCATGGGTGTCGTTCTGGAACTGGCGCAGTTCGGCCTGGACCTGGGAACGGGTGGCCGAGGAAGCGACCGGTTGCTGGTTCCAGGGCTCTTGATCGGGGGTCAGTTCACCGGCTTGAGCGGCCCCGACGCCGACGGAAAGCAGGGCACCCAGGGCGACGGCAGCGAATTTTTTGTTCAACATGATCGGACTCCTTTGGTTGGGTCGGGCAGCGAGTTGCTGTGCGATGGAGTAACTATATGCCTCGGCAATCATTGCCGAAACGCACATTTCTTCAACAAACAGTTTCCAAAATCCTTCCAATTGGATGGCTTCGCTGCAATAGTCGAACAGGTGGAGTCATACGGCATCTATCGCTCAAGGAGGCGGTCGAGAAGCCGGCGCGCGAACAGGGCTTCAGCAGGAACCCGTCCGTCGCCACGGTCGTGGCCGAGAAACTGGTTGTGATGACCAGGGCGACATAGTTCGCGCAGGCTCGGGAGCGAGCCGATCTGGAAGCCTTTCGCCGGCTACTCGGGCGAAACGGTGGCGTGGTTCCGCGCGCAGGTGACGAGCGACCGTAGTCCTCTCGGCTGGCAGTTTTTGCCCGAGCCGCGCTCGCGTTCGTCGGTGCGGTGTCACGACCGCAATCAACGATCATGATCAAAAGAGAAACGCCCCGCTGCGGCTGTGCCGGCGAGGCGTCGGAGGAGGAGAGAGGCTTGCGTGACGGCCCCGGAGGTCGGGCCGTCCTGAGTGCCGTCCGCGATCAGCCGAAGTACGGGCTGTCGGGCGAGGTGATCGACGCTTTGTGCGACAGCGCGAAGTCGCGTTCGGCCTTCACTTGGGCGCGGCTCACGCCTTGCTCGGGGGCGGCGACGTTGGCGACGCGGTTGTCCGGGTAGACGGCGTTGACGACAGCGTGGGTGTCGTTCTGGAACTGGCGCAGTTCGGCCTGGACCTGGGCGCGGGTGACCGAGGAGGCGACCGGTTGCTGGTTCCAGGGCAGTTGGTC
The DNA here is from genome assembly GCA_047601745.1 of Burkholderiaceae bacterium. Taxonomy (GTDB): domain Bacteria; phylum Pseudomonadota; class Gammaproteobacteria; order Burkholderiales; family Burkholderiaceae_E; genus JAKPAM01. The sequence continues at coordinate 2,290,059 of JASGIS010000001.1, forward strand.
GGCGGTCAGTTCACCGGCTTGAGCGGCCCCGACACCGACGGAAAGCAGGGCACCCAGGGCGACGGCAGCTAATTTTTTGTTCAACATGATCGGACTCCTTTGGTTGGGTCGGGCAGCGAGTTGCTGTGCGATGGAGTAACTATATGCCTCGGCAATAACTTCCGAAACACTTCCAATTCCAACCAAGAGTTTCCAAAATCACTATTTGGATTGGTGGTTGCCGGACGACGTCGTGTTCGTCGAGCAGATGCCGATGACCGGCACCGGCAAGGTTCACAAGCTGACGCTGCGCGAGCAGTACCGCAACTAGGTGTTGCCGACGGTGGGGGTCAGGTCGGACGAATGACCGGCGTTGACGAGTAGCGCCGTTCTCTACCGGAAAGGAAGATGCCAGAAGGCGGTGTTGCAGAGCGTCGACTGACGATCCGTATCCCCGGCAATCCCGTCGATCGTCTCGAGACTGTCGCCAAGGCTAAGAACCAGTCCTTGAATACTTATGCAATGCGCTGCTTCGAGCGATGCGCCACGGCGGACGGCCGGCCTGCCGTGCCCGGCCACTAAGTGTAGCCGCGTCTTGCAATCGGGTATGTCGATCGTGGGCTAAGGCGTTGCAGATCAGTCGGCTGTGTAACGTCCGCATCGGAAAGAAAGGCCGCGCCGGATCAGTAGCTCCTGTGGTACGGCAGAATTTCTGCTCTGACGCCGACTTACCTGAACGGATTCCGAATCGTGAGTCCCTCGATGCGTTGCTCATCCTGCAAATCTTCGCTGAACAAGGTCTTGCAACCCGCCGACAAAGCACCGGCAACGATCAGCGAATCGTGGAAGCTGAAGCGCCACCGCGCCTGCACATCTAGTGCGCGGTGCTACAGCGCTTCACTTGCCGATACCCGCAGGAGCGGCATGAGCACTACATCCAGGTAGGTGCGGGCGGCTTCAACCGAAAGTGCCAATTTCGCCTTGCGGGTGACAATGTTCAGGCATTCTTGAACCACCTGATAACTGATGCAGGCATCTCGCGCTTCGAGCGCACCGCGGACGAGTTCCTCGGCGATTTGGTGCTTGGCGGCGTCGGAACTGTCCAGGTGATAGATGAAGACGTTGGTGTCGAAGAATCGATCAGCGCTCATTCATCTCGTCCCGGCTCAGCTTTCGTCCGACCTCGAGCCGGCCCCGCAGGGATTGCATGGCCGCGTCATATCGCTGCATGCGATCGCGCGTTTGCGCGTAGTCGGCCAGCCAGCGACGAAACTGCTCATTGAGCGTGGTCTTCTCGGCAGCCGCGCGGGCCCGCGCGGCTTCGATCAACGATTCGTCGGCACTCAGAGTGATGTTCTTCATGGGTACTATCCTGAGTACACGAAAGTAGCGTACACCAGCTTCGTGCAGGTGATGACACGCGCCCTGTGCGGCCCGGTGAACGTAAGCGCCGGTCGCCAATCACCGGCGCGCGGGGCAGTGAGGGTGACCGGCACCGTCCGCCGGGTGGCGCGATTGCACCCGCACCCGACTCCGTTGAGGGGAGGCTCGGTGATCAGCCGCGCCGAAGCGGGACGCTGCCGTAGCCCGGCAGACGCAGCGCCAGGTCGTTGAAGTCGAAGCCCGCGGACAGACCGAGCAGGTTGATCTCGATGCCTTCCTCGCGGGCCAGGCCGATGCCGGCCAGGCCGAACAGCGAGACCTGCCAGCCGGTGCCGCTGGGCATCGGCGCGACCAGTCGCCAGCCGCCCAGATAATCCTTGCCGAGTGCGTTGGCGGGCAGGTCCAGCCGCATCGCCGGCACGGCGCGAGCGATGTGGGCGGTGAAGGTGTTGCTGTTCGGGCCGGGCCAGACCCGGTACCAGCGCTCCCACGGGTACGACGCGATGGCGGTCTCGATCTGGTCGATCATCGCCTCGGCGCCGGCGCCGCGGTGATCGGCGAGCAGAATTGGCGTGGCACCGAACCAGCGGAAATCCGGATCGCCGGTCTGGGTCACGACGGCGGAATCGCCGCGAAATGCGCGCCAGCCGAGCACGTGATGGATGACGTAGTGGTCGGCGCCCGGGCGCTTGGTCGCGATCCAGGTATGCACGCCGAAGGCGCCGCGCCAGCCTATCGTGCGTGCCGCATAGGCCTGGACGATGGCTTCGGGCGCGTCGGCGGGGCGGGGTGCGATCCCGGCCGACGCGCGCGACGCGCCGCGCCAGTCGCCGACCGAATCGAGGCCACCGAACGCGAGCACCGACAGCGGACCGAGCAGCAGCAGGCCGACGACGATCAGCAGGCGCGCCGACAGACGCCGCCCGCGGCGCAGCCAGCGTCTTGATGTGCCGGGGACGATGAGGGCGTTCGCCGCATCGGTTGCATCGGTCGCGGCGGACGCAGCGGACGCAGCGGACGCGGAAGTCGCGGAAGTCGCGGACGCGCGGGGCTTGGCGGACGGAGATCGCGGGGTCGGGGTCATCGGCCGATCTTAGCGGCGTTGCCGCGTCGAGGCATCCCGGTCAGGGTTTCCGGGGCCTGGTTCGCGGCCAGGCGTCCGCGTGGCCAGTGGCGAGCAGCGAGCAGCGGGCAGCGAGCCGTGAGCCGTGAGCGGCGCGCATTCAGCAGCCAGCAGCCAGCAGCCAGCAGCAAGCAGCAAGCAGCAAGCAGCAAGCAGCAAGCAGCAAGCAGCAAGCAGCAAGCAGCGACCGGCTCACGAAATTTGATGATTCTCGCGTTGTTTGGAATCCCGAAAATAGGTCGTTCCAGGGGCAAAGGAAACGGAGGCCCGGAATGAGCGATCCTCTCAGCGATCTGATCCTGGACATTCATCGTGATTCCGTCGCATGCGATGCGAGCGATACCTTCTGCGCGAAAGCATTGAAGCGATTGCGCAGTCGCGTTCCCTTTCAAATCGCCGCGCTGATGCGCGGCTCGATATCGGAGAACAGCGCGCAGCTTCATTGCCAGCACCTGGTCGATCAGTCATCGGAAGCCCCCGAGGCGCTTGCCGGCGAGGGCATCATCGACGATGCCCCGTTGCTCGTCCGCTGCATGGCTTCTCCCGGCGTCGCGATACGAATGTCGATTGCCGGCTACGGGGCGGCCGAGGTCCGGATGTTCCTGGCGCACCGGCAGTATCGCCATTTGATGGCGATGACGGTGTTCGATTGGAAGCTGGGGCTTTTCGCCGGTCTGGGTCTCGGTCTGGGCCTGGGCCGAGGCGATACCACCGCTCCCTTCACCGAAGCCGAAACGGCGATCTTCGAGTTCGCCGCTCCGCACGTCATCGAAGGCTGGACGCGAAGCGTGGTGCTGGAAGCCGCCCGGCCGCCGGCAGGCTTCGCGTCCCCTTTCGCCGTGGCCGTGCTGACCCGATGCCAGGTGCTGACGGCGGCGGAGCGGGAATTCCTTCGGTTGATGAGGGAGGAATGGCCTGATTGGCGAGGGCCGACTCTTCCGGAGCAGGCTCTGGCGTCGATCACGATGGACACGGACAGCGTGTGGACCGGCAAGCAGATCGTGCTCTATTCACAGCCGATCGACATCGGCACGTTGATCCGGATACGTCGCCGCTGCCCGATCGACAGCCTCGGCAGGAGAAAACAGGCCGTCGCGATCCACTTCTCGCGCGGCGCCTCCCAGAAGGAGGTCTCCAGGAAGCTGAATCTGTCCGAGTCGACGGTCAACAACTACCTCAACGACGTCTACCGGACGCTCGGCCTGTCCGACAAGGTGTCGCTGTCGAGGATGGTGTCGCGACTGGTTCCGGAGACGGGCGGCGTCGCGAGGTGATGCGCGTCGGCGGGCTGCCCGCGTCGTTCAGGCCTGGCAGCTCATCGCCACCTGCAGACGCTGCGTGGCGAGCAGCACGCGGCGGCTGTCGTAGTTCACCACCAGGCCGGCGCCGTCGTTGCTGCCGGCCTTAGCCTGGGCCGGAATGCGCACGCCCGCCAGCACCACCCACGGGTCGGTCGGGCAGGGCGGGCATTCCGGGGTGGGCACCCGGTGCTGGCGCTGCCGTTCCGCGAGCGGCGTGTCCTTCCACGTCGCGCACCAGGCGGCGTCGCCCAGGATCGCCTGCTTGTGCGACTCGGGCAGCTCCCACAGCACCTTGATTTCGAACGAATCGCGCACGCGCGAGTACTCGCAGCCGGTCTCGTCGCAGCCGCAGCCGGCCGGGTGGACACTGACGGGGCGCGAGTAGCATTCGGCGTAGCGTACGGCGATGTAGACGATGGCGTCCTTTCCCACGTTGGACGGCATCTCGCCGATCGGCGGGCACGGCCAGCGCGTGCTGCAGGGCGGCTGGCTGCTGCCGAGTTTCAGGTCGACGTCGACGCAGGTGTCGATCAGGATCTCGTCGCCGTGCGGCCCGACCACGTAGCCCGGGCAGACGCGCACCTGCCAGCCGGCGACGCCGGTCAGCGGTTCGACCGCGCAGCCGCACACCACGCCCCAGCCGTGCAGGTAGCGATTGTGGCGGCGCAGCTTCTCGCGGAAGTAATCCTGCTCGTCCTGCATGTCGTCCGCGCGCAGCAACTGGCGTGGGAAATAGCGCAGGCGCTCGAGCGGCGCATCACAGCAAACGCAGCAGACATCGGACATGTCGGACATCGGATTCTCCTGAAATGGGGCCGCCTTCAGACGATCGTGAACGTGAAGGTGAAGTCGCCGCCGGCGGCGCCGTCACCGGAAATCGCGCCGTCGGCAGGGGCGGTCGGCTCGCCGTCGAGCGCCTGGCCGGTCTCGTCGGCCAGGCCGGGCCGATCGGCGGCGGTGTCGCTGCCGCGCAGCATCAACTGGTACGGACCCGCTGGCCACGGGGGCTGATCCTCCGAAGCGCTCGGCAACACGTCGAAGCGCACGGTGTCGGGCGTCTCGATGGCCAGCGTGCCGGGCAGCCACGCCGGTTGCCCCCGCCTGGGCTTGAGCGCCAGGACGAGCACGTTGTGCGTCAGATAATCGGGGTCCTGCAAGCCGGCCGTGGTCGGGATGTGCGCGGTCTGCTCGAAGGGCGCGGTAAAGACGATGCGGATCGCGCTCACGAAGGTGCCGGCCTTGATCGTCACCGGGTCCAGCGGTGATTCGATGGATTGCACGACTTGTTCGCCGTCGTCGCGGCGCAGGAAGGTGATGCTTGCGACTCGCATCGGTGCGGGCGGCGGCGGTGGGGGCGTGTCGTCGTGACCGCAGCAGTCATCGATCTTCGCGGCCAGGCACAGGATCAGGTCCAGCAGGACGGCGTTGCTGTAGACGCGCGGCCGCACCGCGCAGGTCTCGACCGCGGTGATCTTGCCGTCATCGGCGCGCAGCAGCGCCAGCGGGACGCAAGCGTCGCCGTCGGGCGGTGCGCACCGGTCGTCGAACAGCTCGCACATCATTCGGCGCCGGCTGTGGAATGCCGCGCTCGGCGCGGCCGACCGGTCGGGCGGCGACTGGGCGCTGCCGGCCTCGGGCGCGTGGGTAAGGACGCCGCCGGCGCTGTTGCCGTTGCCGTTGCCGCCGTTGCCGCCGTTGCCGCCATTGCCGTCGCCAGGACCGCTGCCGTTGCCCTCGCCCTTGGCGGCCGGCCAAAGGTTCGCGCACCAGTCGGGATCTCCCAGGATCGGCGCGCGGCCGTCGGTCACCTTCAGGCAGAACGACTCGACGACGGTACCGGCGACGCAGTGATCGCGCGTGTCGCAGTCGGAGACGAGCGCCGGCTCGTAGTCGGCGCGGCATTCCTTGTAGCAGAGCCACAGCGTCATGACCGTGGCCGGCCGGTCGCCGGTCGCCTGCGCGACCGCCGGCGGCGTGCCGGTGACCGGCGATTGCGGCGAGGGGGCGGGTGTCGGCTCGGAGGGCTGGCCGGGCGTCGGGCCGCGTGTTCGATCGGGGGCGGTGGTCGAACCGCCGCAGCAAGGGTCACCGGCGGCGAACGGGTCGATGCAGGCGCGCACCGGCACCACGATCTCGCGGCCCAGGCCGTCGATCGCGACGCCCGTCCCGACGCATACGCGGCCGTCGTCGATCGATACCTCGAGGCCGCACAGCACGCCCATGCCCAACGTGAGCCGGTTGAGCATCCATCGCTTGAGCTTGCCGTAGTCCTGTTCGAACTGGAAGTGCTGCACGTCCATGCGCTTGCCGTAGAAGTACTGGTTGCGGCGCGGAGCGGATAGCACGCGCAACAGTGCTTCGGCGTTGTCATAAGGGTTCATGGCGATCTCCATCCGATCAGTTCAGGATCAGCGTTCCGTCGATTCGTGCGTCGCCGACGCGCGCGACGTCCGTGGGAGGCAGGCGCGTGTCCACGCTCAGCGTGGCCGGGGCGAGTCGCCAGGCGGGCGGTTCGCCGCCGACGATCGTGTCGACGCCCACCACCGACTGCAGTCCCACGCGCATGTCGGGCTGTACGAGGCGCACGCGGTAGTCGGTATGCGCGGGTTTCTCGCGGTCGACGATTCGGCGCAGTTCCTGCAGCGTCGCCGGATCGTCGGCGCGGTAAGCGTCCACCACCACGCAGAAGCGCCATGCGGTCTCGGCGAACAGCGGCACACCGGCCTGGTACGAGGCCAGCGGTCCCGACGCGCCGACTATCGCGCTGCCGATCGGTCCCGGACAGCAGGGGTCGGCCACTTCCTCGTCGGGCAGCACCATGCCGAACGGCGCCAGCGCGGGCAACCGCGTGTCGAATCCCAGCCGCGAGGTCTGCCCCAGCACCCAGACCGCGCGCGACTCGAACTCCTCGACGATCGCCGGCCTGATCCCCGTGTGGCGCTGCACGAAGCCCGCGATGGATTCCTTCGTGCCGCGGCGCGCGAACAGCATCACCGCGTCGTCGATCAGGCCGCGGCGCTCGTCGGCGGTGGCGATGCGCGGCAGCTCCAGCGCGAGCCATTGCGCGAGCCAGGGCAGCGTGGAGTTCGCGGCGAACGACGGATCGGCCACGCGCGCCATGTCGTCGAGCGCCTCCTCGACGGCGCCGAACTCTCCGCGCAGCTCGCTCAGCCAGCGCGAGAGCAGACCGGTCTGGTCATGGCGCCGGAAGGTCGCGGGGAGGTAGTCCAGCCAGTCCTCGGCAGCGGTGGCGGCGCGAGCCTGTCGCAGCACCGGCGAGGCGCCCGGGTCGCTGCTCGTCAGCGTGACGCGCAGCCACACGAAACGGCGTTCGAGTCCGGTCGGCGCGAGCGGTGCCAGCAGCGCGTCGGCACACGGCAGCGCGTGCCATGCGATGGGCGCCGGAGTGGCGGCGGCCTGCAGCGCGACTTCGACGATCACCTGCGTACCGGCCGGCGTATCGGCCTGGATCCAGGCGCGATCCCAAGCGCGCGCCTCGCCCGCGTCGAACGGGCCGGCGAGCAGCGATCCCTGCGGCACGTAGGCGAGATCCGCCGCGAAGCGGAACCAGGTCGCGCCGAGGTCGGGCTTGATCAACAGGCCGCCGTCCGCGTCGACGGCCAGCGCGGTGACCGGGCCTCGCCAGCCGGCGACGGTACCGATCACGGCCGCACCGTCGAACACCAGGATCATGCCGCTCGCGGCATCGGCCACGTAGCGGCGCGCGCCGTCGCAGGCCAGCGCGCCGGGCATCCATCCGTCGGGTCCGGCCAGCGTGTCGACGAGCCGGCCTTGCGCGTCGAACACGAACACTTCGTCGACCGCGGTGTCGGCCAGCAGAACATGGTCGTCGGCGCCGACCGCGACGAACAGCGGCCGTACCAGGACGCCCGCGGCGAGCAGCGCCAGGCCGAAGGCCGTGTCGGCGATGCTGCCCGGCAGCAACCGGCGCGTACCCGTCGCGTCGACCACCAGAACGCGCGCTCGCGAGTCGACGGCCACGCTCGCGACGGCGGGCAATCCGGGCAGCGCCAGGTGCGCCTCCAGTCGCGGGAACGCCAGTTGCTGGACGCGGTCGTTGCCGCTGTCGGCCACCAGCAGGCCGTCGCGCGAGACGGCCAGGCCGCGCGGCGTGTCGAAATGGCCGGGCAGGTCGTCGGCCGTACCGGCACGTGGCAGTTCGCTGCGGGTGCCGCACAGGCCGTCGACGTAGAGGATCCGGTGGTGCGCGGTGTCCGCCACGAACACCGCGTCGCACGGCCCGGCGGCGATGCCCGAGGCCTGGCGGACGTAGGGCGGCGCGGCGCCGCCATCGACCGCGCGGCCGTCGCTCGGGCCGGGCACGCGGGCCAGGCGCAGGTTGCCGTCGGCATCGGCTTCCAGCGCCGCGGGCGTACCGCACCAGTCGCGGCGGCTGCGCAGCAGCGCATGAGCGGTCGGATAGTCCATTTCGTGCCCGCCTAGGCGACGTAGAGGTTGTACTGCAGTTGGCCGCCCACGTCCGCGTCGTTGACGCGGAAGGACAGCGTATGAGGGCCCAGGCCGATCTCGATGCCCAGCTTGAGCAGGTCGATCTCGCCGGTACCGTCGGGCAGCGACAACGTCGCGCCGTTCATGCGTACGTCGCCCGGCGTGGGTTCCACGCGCCACAGCCCGGCCTGGCCTGGGATCGCCTCCAGTTGATCGCACACCTGCGCGGTGATCGGCTGGTCGTCGAGGAAGATCGTCAGGTCCTTGAACGTGGACAGCGCCGGTTTGTCGGTGCGCGAAGGCGCGCCCGTGAGGCCGGTCGATCGGGTTGCCCCGCTGATGTGGTGGTGATGGCTCCAGTCGGAGAGCTCGGTGGACAGCGTCAGGCCGGTCAGGCCGTGGGTATGTTTGCCGGCGAGCTGGATCGGGTTGTTGCCCTGGATGAAGTCGCCGTTGGTGCTGTTGACGTCGATGCCGCCCTTGACCTCGCCGTCGTCGACGATGAACGAGTGGGTATGCTCACCCTGCTCGTCGGTGGTGCCGCCGCTGGCCTGGTGGGCGTGGCGCAAGTCGAATTCGGTGTCTTGCGTGTCGAGCGCCAGGTCGTGGGCATGGCGGCCCGTCTCGCTGTAGAACAACGACGAGAACGTGCGGCCGCGCAGGTAGAGGGTCACCGATGCCGGGAAGCCGTCGATGATGTGGAACACCAGATCCTTGCGGTTCGCGTGGTCGATGTCCTTCTCGCCTTCGAGGCTCAGCGCGCGCACCGTCTGCGGCTTGGCCTGCATCGCGTATCGGCGTACGCCGGACAGCACGCGCACGACGTCGCAGGTCTTCGAGAGCTCGAGCTGCGCGAGGACCACCTTGCCGCTGTCGTCGGCGGGTCGGGCATCGAGGAACTCGAACACCGGCTGGGCGACGACGCGCGTGGGCGCGCCCCAGGCCAGGTCGCCGCTGCAGGGCTTGCCCGCGGGCACCGTGCAGCCGCTTGTGACCACGTTCTGCCGCGCCTCGCGGTACGACACGACCAGCAGGTTGCCGAACACCACGCCGTTGCCGCTGGACGGCGTGCCCATCACCTGCACCGGCGTGTCGACGGGCACGAAGATCTCTCGCCCCTGATTGTCGAAGGCCAGGCCGCGGCCGACGATCACGCGGTGCGTGCTGGTGGGATCGGGCATGACTTCGAGGCCGCTGACGATGCCGCTCGAGTACAGCGAACGATTGAGCACCCGCCGCATGCCTATGTGGTGGCGCTGCTCGGTGCGCAGGTCGGCCGCGGCCAGGCGCTGGCCGTTGAAGTAGTTCAGGCGGTCCAGCGCGTCATCGATGGGCATGGCAGTCATGGGCGAGACTCCTGGTGAGAGCGATCGGGACGTCGGCCCGGGCCCGCAGATCGTGCGAGCCGGGGCGGACCAGTTCATGGGTGCACAGTTCGACGTTGTTGCAACGCGGCCCGGCGTCGGCCGGCGTGCGCAGGCCGAACGCGCCGACGCGCGCGACGCCGGGCGTGTCGGCGAGCAGCGCCATCACTTCGCTGCGGTAGACGGTGCGGCCGAACGGCCAGCCCTGGCCGGCCGGACCGCCGGTCAGCGGATCGAAGAAGGCGTCGATGCGCGCGGCGGCGGTGCGCAGCACGGCCGCCGCATCGGCGTCGCAGCTCAGGTGCAGCGTTGCCGAGACCGATACGAGCCGGTAGCGTGGTGCGATCGCGCGGATCTCGCAGCTCACCAGTCGGCGCGGCTCGAGGTAGCGCTCCACCGCGGCCAGCAGCGCCGCGCTCGGCATCGGCGCGGGCAGCGGGCATGGGGGAATCACGATCAGCGTGACGACGCCGGGCGCCGTCCAGCACGGCAGGCGCGGCGCCATGTTGGCAACGGCCCGCACGCGCGCCACCGGCACGCCGGGAGCGGCGAGCGCGAGGTGCTCGATGTCGGCCAGCGTCACGGCCTTGTCGACCGTGTCGACCCGGTCGTACGCGCGCGCCCGGGACTGCGCGAGCGTTTCCGCCGGCGCGCCGCCGACTGCGGCGAACGGTTGGGACAGCGCCAGCGCCGGCGTCGCGGGCAGCGTGTCCAGCGTGTCCGCCGCGAGGTTGCCGGCACTGCCGCCACCGGTGCGCCATGCGGCGAGCAGGTCGAAGCCCGCGGGCAGCATCGCGCCGCGCAGGCCATTGCCGGAGACGATCTCGCCGGTCTCGGGCGTGAAGCCGAACACGTGGTCGTGCGGGGCGGCGCGGTCCCAGTCGGAGGCCGCCTGCCAGTCGGTCTCGACATGGCCCGCGCCGTCGTCCAGGCGCAGCGTCAGGCTGCCCGGCACCACCGGCGCCTCGCGCAACGGGAACACCGCGCCGGCCTGGCCGCGCGACCTGCCGATCGAGCGCTCGGGGCGCGACAGCGCATGCTCGGCGCCCACCGCGTTGACGGCGACGTGCACGATACGCGGCGGGCATTCGAAGCGCCCGCCGACGATGCGGCAGCGGATGAAGTACTGCGGCCCCGGGCCCCCCGGCTGGTGGCCGATCGGTGCCTCGAAGCGCACGAAGCCGCTCAGGCTAAGTGCCCGCGTTTCGTCGACGACGCCGGCCAGCGGCTGCCACCTGTCGCCGCCGGTTCGGAACTCCCAGACCGTGCGTACCCGATAGTGCAGACGCCAATCGGGCCGCGGGCAGCCGGGGGCGGTGGCCGCCGCTTCCGCGATCAGTGCCGCGCGCACCGCCTCGTCGCCGCGCCAGCCGGCCGTCCACACGTATAGCGATAGCGTGCGTCCGGCCGCATCGAGCGGAAGGTCGAACCCGAGATACAGCGCGGCCTCGACGCGCGGCCGAGGCCCGAAGGCGTCGAAAGCGCTTCGCTGCGCATTGGCCGCGGTGTCGTCGACGTACGCCGTGCGCCCGGCGTACACGCTGATGAGCCGGGCAGGCGACGCGAACAGCGGCTCGGTGGTCTCGAAGAGCGGCTCCGCCCCCGCGGCGATGACGCTGCGCTCCGGCAGCACGACGCCGCCCGTGCCGCCGACGCTCACCACGGTGCGCGCCACCGCCAGGGGCTGCGGTTCGATGCCGACCAGACGCACGAACGTGCGCGCGCTTTCGTCGGATTCGCGATCGAAGCGGTAGATGTTCTGCTCGGCCATCCAGGCCATCAGTTCGATCAGCGTGATGCCCGGGTCGGAGGCGTTGTGGTCGGTCCAGTTCGACGCGAGGCGCGGCACCATGCCGCGGCCCTCGGCCACCAACTGGTCGAAAACGCGGTTGTCGAGGGACGGCTCAGGCAAGGGCATAAGGCACGCTCGGCACGATGAGTTTCAGTTGGGAATCGCCGGCCGCGATCAACTGTTGCGGCCCGACCGGAACGGTGTCGCCGTAGACGGTGTCGCCCACCATCAGTTGCAGCAGCCGCACCGCGTCGACGCCTTCGGTGTCCTCGATCAGCGCTGCCAGGTCCGACAGCCAGACCGCGGCGCCGAAGTCCCAGCCGCGGCCGTCGCGCCCGCCCGACAGCGGGTGCAGGAAGGCCGCGAGCCGGCCACGCACGCGCGCTTCGACCAGCCCGGCATCGTCGGCGACCAGCGGCAGGATCTCCGCGCGAACGCCGACCCGCACGTAGCTGGGGCTCGCGATCTGCAGGCCGTCGGCGACGCCGGCCGGCATCCGCCGGGCCAGGTAGGCGCGCACGGTATCGCGCAGGCCGGCCGAGGGCTGCGGCATCGCCTCTTGCGAATGGGGAATCAGCACCAGGCCGACGAAGCCGCGGCTGCCCGTCCCATCGGGCCCGGCGAGCGGCAGCGCGCGCGCCCGGGCCACCTCGGAAGAGGCGCTGCGGGCCAGCCATTCGAAGTCTTCCGCCGACACCGCACGGTCGCGGTTGCGGATCGCCTGCACGCCGCGGTCGCGCGCGCCGCGGAGCAGTTCGGCGGCGGCGCCCCCCTCCGCCGCGATGGGGTTGGTCACGCTCTGCACGAAACCGACGCCGCTGCGCAGTTCGCGGATCGTGCCGGCCGGCACGTTGCCCGCCACGCCGCCGCCGGTGGTGTAGCTCGCGACGATGGGGCAGCCCGCCGGCGGGATGAAGCCGGCCGTGCCCGGGAAGCGGAACACGCCTTCCGCCCGTTCGACGACGTAATGGCGGTCGTCGGGACCGGAGCGGTAGAAGTGCGGTTGCGGCCACCAGCGCACCCACACGGCGGTCGCGATCGTCGGGTCCTTGGGATCGGTTTCGAAACGCAGATCGGCCGCGGGCACGCCCGCCACGGCGGTCTGCCAGTCGTCGCCGCGGCCGGTCCATTCGCGCACCTCGACCAGTTCGCCGACCAGCACCGCTACGCCGGGCAGTGCGGTGTCGAGCGCGCGGTCGAAGCCTGCCGCGTCCATCGCCGCCGGCGCGCCGACCTGCGCGCCGGCGGCGCGAACGATCGGCAGCACGAAGGTCTGGTCGGGATTGCCGTTGCTGATGCCCAGCGTATCCCGGCTCACGCGCTGGCCCTGCGCCGCCCAGGCCGCGTTGAGCCAGACGCCGCCCAGGCTCGCGACATGATCCTGGCTGGCAAGCCCGCTCTTGAGCCGCGCGCGGATGCGATACAGGGCACCGCCCAGGCCTTCGCGAGGCACGGCATCGGGCGCGCCGACGAACTGGATCAGTCCGGTCTGGCGCAGGCCCAGCGTGGTGTCGCGCACCGACAGCTCGGTCCAGCCGCGTGCTCCCCAGTAGTCCCACGCATAAGGCTGCGGATCGCCGTCGGCGGCGGGCGCGCTCACCTGCGCGAGCAGGCTGACCAACGACGCGGGCGGCTGCGCGTCGAACCCGAAGTGCAGCGCGGGCGTGAGGTCGGACACCGGCCGGAACGGTGCGAACGGCCGGCGCGGCCAGCGCGCGTCCTCGCTGTGTTCGGTGAACGCGAAGTCGTTCTCGGCAACGCAGAAATCCAACGGCTGAGGATTGGTGAAGTAGCGGTAGTTGATGTCCAGCCGCGCGACGATGGGCGGCATCAGTGTCGATGGCGTGCTGCCGACCACGTATCGGGTCGGGTCCGACGGGTCGGGCGTCACGCTGACCGAGATCGGCTGGCCGTAGTCGCCGCCGGCCAGGCGCAGCCGCAGCCAAAGCCGCGTGTCGGCATTGATCGCGGTGGCCGTCCAGTCCGGCGGCGCGGCGAACGACAGCGTGGCCATCGGCCGGCCGGTGCCGGGGTCGATGTCGGGCGCGGCGGTCAGCCCCTGGCTCGGATCCTTCAGTTCCTCGTTCGGTCCGAGCGCCGCCCAGCGCGAACCGTTGAAGTACTCGACCTTCATGGCCAGCGGCGCGCCCGCCACCCCCGGGCGCGTGAACACGATCCCGATCTCGACGCGCGCTCCGGGCCGCGAAAAGGCTTCCTGGCAGGCAATGTAGAACGCCGCGAACGGCGCGGGCTGCTCGCCGAAAGGATGGAAGTCCTTGCTGATGTCGAGCCTGGCGCCGTCGAGCAGGGCCTTGTCCGGCGCCAGGCCGTTCTTCGAAAAGCCGACGCGGGCGCGCACCACGTCGATTTCGGGCAGCGCGCCGGCGGCGTCGGCGCCGTCGGGGCGCAACGGCGGCAAGGCATCGGCCAGCGTGAGGTAATCGCCGGCGACGACGCGAGGCAGCGCCGCGTCCAGCAGCACGCGGCCGTCGCCGGTGCCCGCCACGGTGGCGCGGGTGCCGCCGTCGATGGTGACGATGTCGCCGGGCAGGAACTCGCGCGAGCTTTCGACGGCGATCACGACGCGGCCCTTCGCGTCGGTGGTGGTGCCGGAAGCGGCGATGCGCGCGCCGGGCACCCGGCTGGACACGGTGGCGCGGATCCAGCAACTGGCGTGGCCGGCGACGGTGTCCTGCCCGGCATCGGGTCCGTACGACTTGGACAGCGTGATCCGGCCGTCGCGGGTGAAGCGCTCGGTCGCGTCGTCGATCAGCAGCAGCGGCTGCCAGCCGTCGGTGCCCAGGTACTCCCAGTCGAGCAGCAGCGGGCGCGGCGGGGCGCCGTCCTTGCCGCCGCGGGCCGGCGCGAAGTCCACCGTCAGCACGATCTGCGCCGGGCCCGACAGGCGGAAGAACTCCCCGTGGCCGAGGTAGAGCCGGTGCGGAACGGGCGCCATCGCGTCGAACACCGCGAAGCCCGCGGCGGCGGCGGCGAGGTGGTCGGCGTAGGCGTCGGCCTCGGGATCTATCGAATACAGCGCGGCGAGCGAGCCGCGCATCGCGGTGAATTCCTGTTCGGTGAAGTACTCCGGCGCAGCCGGTGCCGGCGTCGCGCCGCCGTCGAGCGAGGGCGCGGGCGGTGGGAGCACGGCGGCCACGCGCGTGCCGGCCGCCACGGTGGCGTCGGTCGATGCGGTGGGCAGCAGCGTGAAGACCAGCGGCGCTCGCGCGGGCTGCGCCGGCAGCACGTTGGCGCCCAGTGATTGCAGGAAGTCGAGCTGCAGCCGCTGCGGCATCGCGTTCAGGCCATCGGCCTGGATCTCGAGGTAGCGCGCCGCGATGCGCATCAGCGCGCTGCCGGCGTCGCCGGCGGCTGTCCACTCGGGCACGTAGCCGGCGCGGTTGGCGGCCAGCGCCTGCGCGATCCGCGCGGCATCGCGCGCCTCGATCACCGGCGGGGGCAGCGCGCACGGCGCGAACGCCGTTCCGGCGACCGGCGTATCGCAGGTGCAATCGGCCGGGCCGTGGACGAGTGACGGCGCGCCGGTGCAGGCGGCGCAACGGCAGCCGGCCGAGGACGTACCGGTCATGCGCGGGCTCCTTCCTGCAGGTAGAACGGGTACACCAGGTTGTAGAAGGTGTTGGTGGTGCGCACCCGGTAGCGGATGTCGATGTCCATGCGACCCTGCGGCGGGTCGGCCGTCACCGACACGCCGACGCTGTCGATGCGCGGCTCCCACAGCACCAGCGCCTGTTCCACGCGGTGGCGAGCGAGCGCCATGGTGTTCGTGTTGATCGGCTCGAAGGCCAGCGCGCGCAGGCCGGCGCCGAAGTCGGGACGCATGACGCGCTCGCCGGGGTCGGTGTCGAGGATGACGCGGATCGCCTGCGCGATGTCGTTCTCGTACTGCGCCATCGCGATCGCGCCGCCGGCGTCCACCGCCAACGGGAACGCGAAGCCGCGGCCGAGGAAAGCGCGCGGATCGGACGGTTCGGAGCGGGCCATGTTCATCCTCCGATCAGCACGTCGGGCGAGCCCGCGGCGATCAGCGCTCCGCAGCCGGCGAGGTCGGACTGGCGCGCCGCCGGCCGGCCGTTGATGAACACGGTGGTGCTGCCCTTGGAGATCGTGCTCGGCGGATGCGGTCCCGCCGGGGGCGGCAGCGCGCAAGCGTGCGGGTCGCCCTGGCGGGCCGCGGGCCGGTTGTTGATCAGCACGTCGATCGAGCAGGGGCCCGAGATCGCGCCGGGGTGGCTGGTGGGGTCGAGAAGGCGGGCGGCGGCCGGCATGGCGAGCTCCTTCAGTTCAGCTTCACGGGGGCGCCCTTGACCGCGCACGGGCCCGCCGCCGTCACGCTGGCGTTGCCGTCGGAGCTCAGGGTCAGCAGCATGTCGGCCGAGATCTCGATGACCGGCGCCGACAGCGTCAGCTTCGTGGCCGCGGTGATCGTCACGTCGCCCGCCTTGCCGATCTTCACGCTGGCCGTGGGCGTACTGAGCACGGCCTGCTCCGGGTCCAGCGTGACCGTCGACTGCGTGTTGCTGGTCAGCGTCACGCTCTGCAGCAGCTCGTCGAACACGAGCTCGTGTCCCAGCGGGGTGCGGATCCTTCTCTTGTTGACGGGATCGGTCGGAGCGGTTGATGGCGGCCGGTCGATGCCGTTCCATGTCGAACCCAGCACGTACGGTTCCCGGACGTCGCCGTGGTTGAAGGCGACGAGCACCTCGGCACCGATCTGCGGGATGAAGTACGTGCCGTGGCCCAGGCCCGCCATCGGCGTGGACAGGCGTGCCCACGGCATGTAGCCCGGCAGCCAGGGCAACTGCAGTTGAACCTTGGCCTCGCCGTTGCAGTCGACGCTGTCGATGACGGTCGCCGTCGTGACGCCGAACACCTTCTTGTCGGGCGGACCCGCGTGCGCGCCGGCACCGAAATCCTGCGTCCACCCGAACTTCACCGCTTCTTCTGCCATGATCTCGCACTCCGTTGCGTTCAGAAACTCAGCCGAACGGGAATCGCCCCCTGGGCCGACGGGGGGATCGAACCGAACCAGATTTCCTTGCGGGCCTCGAAGCGGGTGCGGAAGCCGCCGCCGTCGATCGAATGCGTGACACCCGTGGCCCGATACAGACCACCGAACTCCTTACCCACGCCTTCGATGCGCAGCACGTTTCCGGCGCGGATGTTCGGATCGCCGATGACGGTGCCGCTGGCGGTCAGGCGCTTGTTCAGGCGCGGGATCAGCTCGGCGACGAGCTTGCGCGGGATCGAGGTCAGCGTGAGCGGCTCTTCGATCATGTAGTCGCCCGGCGTCATGCCGATCGGCACCACGCCCGGATAGACGCCCAGCTTCAGGCTCATGCGATCCCAGTCGAAGCCCAGCGTTACCGCGAACGTCATCTTGATCGCGGGCACCCAGACGAAGCCGCCGACCGAGAGGATCTGGCCGACGGTGGACACGCGCGGCGCGAAGTCGATCAGCGACCTGCCGTAGCCGAACGTGAAGTCGGTGGACAGGTTGTCCAGCGATGACGTGAAACGCAGCAGGCGCCCGCCGACGGCACCGTCGTGCTCGACCAGCACGTCCCAGCCGTTCTCGCCCGCGATGCGGTTCAGGAAGTCGTAGTCGCTCTCGTTGGCCTGCTTGCGGATGACCTTCTGCGCCGACACCGGGTCGGTGACCGCGACGAAGGTGTCGACGCCGCCGAGGATGATGGACAGCGCGGCACCGACCGGGTCGAACACCGGCAGCAGCAGGTTCTCGAGCGTCACGATGCTGGCCGTGGCGATGTCGGGCAACGGCAGATTGCCGGGGCAGGGCAGCGGGATCGCGAACCAGCGCACCTTCCTGCCGTCGCGCATCGAGCGGCGGCGGTCGTGCGCGGTCAGCGTCATCGTCGGCATGCCGTCGCTGGAGAAGCTGGCGCCATGCGCGACCACCTCGCCGTCGAACACCTGCACCAGCGGGTCCGGCGCGTAGCCGAGCTTCAGCGAGATGCCGGTGTCGAGCGCGAACAGATCGTGGTCCAGCCAGCGCAGCTTCTCGTTGGCGATCGTGATCTCGAGCTCGTCCAGCCCTTCGTAGCCGGTGTGGCAACGCACGGCCTGGATCGAGGCGCGCAGCTCGGCCGGCACCGGCTGACCGCCGATGAACAGCGCGAACTCGGGGGCGAAGCGGGCGCGGTCCATCACTCGTAGACCTTTCCGGAATCGGGGTCGCGGTAGGGCAGGTTGGGCAGCAGCAGCGCCAGGCCCGGGCTCAGCTCGCGCGCGCGCCGCAATCGATTGGCGATGGCGATCACACGCCATAAGCGCGGGTCGCCGTATTCGATCCCGGCGATCGCCGATAGCGTCTCGCCCTGCGTGACGACGTGACGCTTCGAGTAATCGCTCGTCTCGCGCTTGACCTCCTTGGCCTCGAGGTCGATGTTGCGGTACTCGCTGAAGCTGACGTTCAGTCGCGCGCGCACCGGCTTGCCGTCCGGCAGGAACATCGTGTACTTCTGCGTCGCGCGGGACAATACGCAGGTGAAGGCCAACGAGCCCCACGTGAACAGCAGGACCGGCGGTGCGTGGGTCGCGGGGGCGATCGACATCAGGTCCGTGATCCGCGCCACCAGTACGCGCACGTCGGATCGAGCGGCGTTGACCTCGGTACTGCCGACCTTGTGCTGCTCGTAGCTGTCCAGGAACAGCTCCATGTCCAGCGTCTGCAGGCTGCCGTTGACGAACTGCAGGATCGGCGCGGACAGCCCCGGAATCGCGGCCTGCGCATAGTGGATGTCGCGCTGGAGGGTGTATTCCTCCGGATTGAACTGCACCGGGATCCTGACCCCGGTGACGGTATTCGTGATGACGGCTTTTTCGAGCGGCATGATCAGATCCGCCCCGTGCGTTCGCGGTACGAAAGAACGCGTTGGTCCAGCAGGCGGATCACGTGTTCGGTGACGCGCGAGAGTTCCTGCGCGGGCAGTGCGAACGCGTCCGCGCCGCGTCCGGCGGGCCGTGGTGGCGCCGGCGCACGAGCGGGCTCGGCCATCGGTGGTTCCGCATCGCGCCGCGCCGGGGCGACGTCGGCGCGGGCTGCCGGCGAAAGGCCGCGCGCCAGCGTCATCGGTACGCGCCGGGGCGCGGCGGGACGAAGGTCTCGCGGCGCGTGCTCGACGCGCGAGAAAGTCCGTATCGTGTTCGTCACGGGCGCCGTCACGCGCTGCAGCCGCAGCGTCGTGAGCAAGCGAGTCGTGCTCGCCGGCGACGCGTGATGCGCGTGCAGCGGCGGGCGTCCGAACGAACGCACATCGACGCGCGTGATGAGGGTGCCGCGCGGTACCGCGGCTTCCGTGCGCGCGCGCATGCCATCGTGTCCTCGCACGCCGCACGTCATCAGCCGGGTCCACGCGCGCAGGCGGCGCATCGTGCGCATCGCGGGCGTCATGCGTGCGGCGACCGCGCCGCGTCGCAGACCGGCGACGAACGCGGCGTGGCGCGGCAGCTCGCGACGGGGCAACGGGCGACGGCGCGGGAGCGGACGCGACGGCGGGACGTGCGTCATGGCGTCATTCCTCGCTCGCGCGCTCGTTCAGCGCGCTGATCTGCGCGACCCAGTCGCGACGGTCCCGGTGTTCGAGGCGCATGATCTGGTTCATCGGCCAATGGAAGTGGTAAGCGATGAAGGCCACCTCCTCGTTCAGTTGATCGAGGGGGTAGCCGGCAACTCCCCCGGGCGGGCGCTCCCGTTCGCGTGCGCCGCTTCGGCGGCACCGAGCGCCTTGCCGCAATGCGGACAGGCGGCGACGTCGTCGTGCAACTGATTGACGCGGTTGTAGAGTTCCTGCAGGTAGTTCAGGTCGGTGGCGAACAGGCCCTCGACGATCTTCGGGTTGATCACCGGCAGGTTGCCCAGCCGCGTGACCACGCGGGACAGCAGGATCACGATCAGGTAGGCCTCGTTCTGCTGCACGCGCGGATCACGCAGCGGCAGGATCTCGTCGGCCGCGGTCGCCCGGCGCATCACGCCTTCGCGATGCAGCGCGCCGTCCTCGTCGAGAAAACCGCAGGGCAGCCTGAATTCGAATTCGGTCCGGAACATGACGACTCCTCGGGGGTTAGGGGATCGCGCGCTCAGGCGCGGACCAGCCCTTCGTGCGCGATCTCCAACGACTCGATGGCGATGTCGTTGGACTCGGCGCTGAACGACGGGCCCGTCCACTTGCTGGGCCATGCGCTGAAGAAGTTCCAGCGCGCCTTTTCCTGGCCCTGGCGGTCCAGCAGCACGATCGAGCCGTTCTTGCGCGCGGCCGCCGCGTCGCCGCTGGCCCACTGGCGGTGCCAGTCGTACAGATCGGTGTCGTCGCTCATGCCCCACTTGAGCGTGATGTTGGAGAACTTCAGTTGGCCGGGCAGCTTGCGGTTGACGATGTTCTCGCCGCCCTCGCGGTACTCGATCACGTTGATCGAAGAATCCAGGCCGCCGGCCTCGCGGAAGGCGGCGCGGACGATGCCGTCGATTTCCACGAGGAAGTTGAAGTTGATGAGCGGGTCCTTGCGGGTCGCCATGGCGTGCTCCGTTGAAGTGCGTTGTCGGGGGAACGGTCAGGATTCGTTCGCGCTCGAACCCCCGTCCCAGATGCCGATGCGCACGATGATGAATTCGGCCGGATAGCTGGGGCGCACGCCGATCTCGATGTGCAGGCGCCCGAGCTGCTGCTCCGAGAACGGATTCAGCACGTCGTCGATGCGCACGTAGAAGGCTTCTTCCGGCTTGGTGCCGAACAGCGCGCCGTCGCGCCACTCGCGAGTGAGGAAGTCGGTGAGCGTGCGTTTGAGCTTCTGCCACAACGACTGATTGTTCGGCTCGAAGACGGCCCAGCGGATGCCCTCCTGGATCGACTCCTCCAGGTAAAGGAACAGGCGACGGATGTTCACGTAGTTCCAGTTCAGGTCGGTGGCCGTGGTGCGCGCGCCCCACAACACCGGCCGGCCGCCGTCCTGGAACACCTGCACGATGTTGATGCCCTGCAGGTTGAGCTGGCCTTGTTCGATCAGGCTGATGCGGCGCTCCACACCGAGCGCGTCGTTGACGATCTCGTTGGCCGGCGCCTTGTGCACGCCGCGGGTGGCGTCGCTGCGCGCGAAGATGCCGGCCACATGGCCGCAGGGCGGCACGACGATCGGCGGTCCGCTGTCGGCCGGAATGGTGCTGAGCCAGGGGCCGTACAGCGCCGCGTATCCGCGCGTGGAGTCCAGGCCGCGCCGTTGTTCTTCCAGGCTGCCGGCGCCGAACAGGGGCACGCCCGGGTCGGCGTCGAGGATCGCGAAGCGGTCGGCCATCAGCTCGCAGTGCGAGATCAGCGCCTGCTGCACCGTCGACATCGACTGACCGGACTGGGTCGGCCGGTCCGGGACCGCGATGAAGTTGACGTCGTCGATCGCCTGGAGCGTGTCGATGGCGTCGGTGAGGTCCAGCGCGGTGATGGCCGACAGGTCTTCGTTCGAGCCCGGCGCCGCCGGCGACGTCGGTTGCGCGCCGCCGGCCGCCGGAATCGAGTCGGCCACGCCGTTGGGCGGCGGCGGCTGGATCAGGACGGCGTTGAGCAGGCCGCCCGGGTCGTCATTGACGATGTCGATCAGATAGCGCGGGTGCGCCGGGGCCATCGATAGTCCGGGGTAAGCGACCGTCACGGCGCCGAGCGTGATGGTCAGGTCCACCTCGTTGGAGCGGGCGGTGGGCGGCGTCGCGCCGCCGGGGTCCAGATCGAGCTGGATCGCCAGCCCGGCGCGCAGCGTCACGCGATAGGTGAGCGGCGCCAGGCCGCTCTGCGTACCCTCGGTCAGGACTTCGGCCGTCACGCCGTCGACGATCTGCGTGTCATTGTTCGCGCCCTGCTCGATGGTGAGGATGGTGCCGGCCACCAGTTGGCCCGCGGGCAACGGGCCGGTGCCCGCCGGACGCAGGCGGATCGTGCGCGCGCCGGCGGCGGTGTTGGCGAGCCGCATCTTCGCGCCGGAGGCGAGCGCGGCACCGAGCGGCAGCGTGAAGCGCACGCTGGAGCCGCTGACGCTGGAGACCACGCGACGATCGGTGCCGGTCGAGAACGACACCTCGTCGCCGGGCTTGAAGCGGTTGGCGACCTGGGCATCGGTCACCGCACCGTCGGCCGCCAGCGTCACCGCCATCGCGCCCTGCGCGGCTGCGGCGGCGAGCGTGCCGTCGGGTCGATACACGGCCACTCCGCTCAGCAGCGGGGCGTCGGCCACGGTGGCGGTCAGGCCGAGCGCGCCGGGCTGGCGCGCCGTCAGGTCGATGATCGGTCGGCCGGGCGACGGCGTGCGGTCGTTCAGCGTCATGCGCTGGTAGCTGCCGTTGCTCGCCCGCACGATGTAGCAGACCTGGCCGCCGTTGCGGAAGAAGCCGCGCACCGCGTACCAGAGGTAGCTGCCGGGGGCGGGGGCCGAGCCGAAGGTGGTGGTGAATTGTTCCCAGGTGGTGACCTTGGTCGGCCGGTCGATCGGACCCATCGCCGCGAATCCGATGAAGCCCGCGGTGTTGGTGCCGACGCCCTGGATCGGCGCCCCGGGCGCGAACTCGTCGATGTAGACGCCGGGGTAGGAAACTTGAACGGCCATGCTGGCTCCTTCGGTTGGATCGGGGCTAGAACCCCAGGTCGTAGCTGCCGGTGGGTTCGGGGACCGTGACGTTGCGGACAGGCGTCGCGCCGAACGGCACGGCGGTCGCGCGCAAGCGCCAATCGCCGCCGGCGACGTCGGCGAAAACGAAGCGGCCCAGCGAATCGGCCCGCGTGAACTGACGCTGCACGCCGGCCGGGGTGAGCAGCTCGACCCACGCGAGCGGCAGCGGCCGGGGCGGCACCCCGTTGTCGAACACCGTGCCGCCGATGTGGAACAGCGTGTCGGCGGCCAGTGCGACGCCGGTGGGCAGCGTGCGCGTGATGGTGGTCGTGACCATCGGTCCGGCGCGCACCGGCGCCTCGGTAAGGGCCACGGTGACGACCGCGTAGAGGCAGGGCTTCCAACGGTTCTTCTGGCCCATCGTGCCCCAGAACTCCGCGTATTTCGGAAAGCCTTCGATCGGCAGCAGCACCAGCGGGAAGATCTCGTCGGCGATGGCCGCGGGCGGTGCGATGGGCGGGGTCAGGCGCCCGTAGATGTCCACCGGATCGAGCTCGTCGGATGCCCCGAGCACGCGCGCGGCCTCGGCGAGCAGCGCGTGCTCATCGGGCGTCGGGTCGATCGCCGGGCTCGGGGAGACGGGACTCCAGGCGCTGATCAGGTAGTGACAGTCGACGCGGCGCGGCGGCGGCAGCTCGAACACGTCGGTGCCGATGGTGACGCGGTCACGTTCGTTGCTGCGCAGGCGGCGGTTCTCGCGCAACTCCACCAGGTAGATGTTCAGCGAGTTGCCCGGGTTACCCGCGGCGTCGCTGATCGTGGGCACGAGCGCGCGCCAGTCTTCGTCGGGCGGCTGGAACCGGATCTGTCCGTCGGCGCTCAGCTCCGGCACCGAGGTGCGGAACAGCGTGAAGAGCAGGTGGTCGAGGTGGTCGATCACGGCTGGGCTTCAATCGGAGTAGGGGATGCGCACGACGCTGGTGTCCTGCAAACCCAAGGACTGGATTTCCAGGTCGAGCTGCCAGGCCAGCGCGCCGATCTGAGCTCGCGTCAAGTTGGGAATCTGATCGATTGCGGCATGCATCACCTCGCGCATCTCGGCCACCGTGCAGGTCTTGCGCGTCGCGGATTGGCGACGCGCCCAGCTCTTCCAATAGTTGTCGAACGCTCGATGGGTACCGGGAGGCATCAGCATCGTCGGCGCTGCTTCCCGGTTGTAGCCGGGCACATCGCGCAAGAACGAGGTGGCGTTCACATGCGCCGATTGCTGCTGCGCGCCGGTCACCCCATATCCGGTCCTTACGTCACCGGTATGCCGGTGCGGCTGGAACGCCGCGTCCACCGTACCGGGTGCACCCTGGGCACCGATCAGGCCGGCGGCCTGCGCGTCGGCCACGGCTCCCTGGCTTCCAGGCAGGGGGCTCTGCGCCGGGCTGCCCAGACCAAGCTCGGTGGAGAGGTCGGTCCAGATCTCCTCGCCGGCGATGGGCGCTCGGGTGGGGGCCTGCGTCTGCCGGGCCGACGGCGTGTCGGACGATCGTGGCGTGTCGGACGATCGCGGCTGGCGCGACGTTCGCGACGGCTGTGATGCCGACGGCTCGACCTCCGCATGCGGACCGGGAGCGAGGGTGGACCGGGACGTCGGGTCGATGGCCAGCCCCGGAATCGGCCGGCTCCACATGCCGGGGCTGCTCCCGCCGGAGATATCGGGGGCGGCGCCCGACAGCTTCACGCCGAGCATCGCGGCATTGAGCGTTCGGCCGGCGGATCGGGCGGTGGCGTCGACGTTGCCGCGCAGGTTCTTGCCGAACCGGTACGCGGAGTCCAGCGTCTTTCCGTTCGGCTCGGGGTTGCCCAAGCTCAACGACGAGGCTGCGCCCACCCCTGCCGATTGCCAGGCCTGGTCGGCATCACCGGTCTCGAGGTAGCTGAGGCCGCCGCTGGTGACGCCGCCCCAGCCCATGTTGGCCGCGCCGCGTAGCACGGGATTGCTCAGCTTCTGCGTGAGCGGCCCACCGAGCCCGCCCAGAAAGCCCCCGCCGAACGCGATGCCCGCCTCGCCGGGGCTCAGCAACTGCTGGTGAAAGAGTGCGCGGCTGCCGGTTTCGACGGCGAGATTGGTGGTGCCCGTAGCCGCGCCGGTGCGCAGCATCTGGCTGGCAAGTCCTATCCCTTCCTTGGAAGCGCCGAAGCGCGCCGCGGCGGCCGGCGCGAGCACGGCCGAGGCACCGATCTTCACGCCCGACTCTCCCCACTTCTTGCCCTCGCTCAGGCCGAGTGACAGGGAGTCGGACAATGAATCTCCGCGCGCGAGGCCACCCAGAGTGCCGCCGGTGCCGCCGAGGGCGAAGCCTTCGGCGCCGACCACGGCGGCCGTGCCGCCCATGGTCAGCAAGGTGCCGCCGACTCCGGTGATTCCCGCACCCGTGACGCCCGCACCGATCACCGGCGCCGCAGCACCGGCGGTTGCCACCATCACGATGGTGAAGGCTGCGGCCTGCGTGATCTGCAGGCCCGTGATGACCTGCTCGCCGGTGGTCTGAATGTCTTCGAGATGTCCGTTGACCAGGTCGCGGCCCCTGATCGCCATCTCCTCGGCATCGGCCAGTGCCGAGGCCATGTCCGACAGGCTGCCGCGGTGCTTGGCGCTCATATAGGCCGATTCGGCATTGCCCACCGCGGCGTCGATCGACACGAACCGATCGACCGCTTCCGAGGTGTCCATGTCCGTGAACAGGCTGGTTCCCCAGGCGGCCAGGGCGTTGTCGATGTCGACGTTCAATTGCGCCTGCAACTTGGCATAGCCGGCGGAGCTCATCTTCCGTACCTGGGCGAGCGCGCCATCGAGCGCCTTGACCGTTTCGGCGCGGATGTTCGCAGCCTCTTCTGTGCTCATCGTGAGCATCTCGTCGCCGTGCATCAGGTAGTACTGATCGGGGTGGCCGTCCACCGGCTTGATGCCTTCGACCAGGCGCACGGCTTCGATCAGACTGGCCCGCGCATTGCCGCCACCGGTGGGGGTAAGGGCGGCCCCGATGCGGGCGCGACGCTTGTTCTCCGCATGCTGCTGCAGAACCTGACCAACCAGCGGCGCCAGATACTCCAGTTCCTCCTGTAGCACTCGGCGATCACTGGGCGTCACGTCCTTGCGCTGCAGCCAGGCCACGATCTGGTCGAACTCGCGGCGCATGTCTTCCGGGTCGGTAAAGACGATGGTGCTGCGCTCCACCAGGCAACGCGGCGGTTCGGTGGCCGGTTCGGCGTCCGAGGCGGGCGCGACCTGTTCGTTCGACTGCGGCGCCCCTTTCTTTCCGCCCTTCTTCTTACCCTTGCCGGCCGGATTCTGCGGGCCGCGAACGCCTTTCTCGAGTTCGCGCTTCCTGGCTTCGATCAGCGCGATCGCCTCTTCGATCCGGAGCGTGCGCTCGTCGCCTACGATCTGGCGATGTATCCACTGATTCAGCTCGATGAGTTCCGCATCCAGGTCGGTGTAGCCCCAGCCCGAAAGATCCACCGAGCCGTTCAGCCAGTCGTCCGCCGAGCGGGCCATGCCGACGGCCGTGGCCCCCCTTACGCTAACGGGTCCGTCGCCGGCGCTGAAGGCCGCCGCCGCGGCATCGGCGTCCTGCTCGTGCGACGCGCCGGCATCGAGCGCCGGCTGCGTGCCGCCTCGCCGCTGCTGCACCACGTGGGCCAGTTCGTGTGCGAGCAAGCGCCGCCCTGGTTTGCTGGCGGGGTCGTAGCGGCCGGGCGCGAAGGCGATGTGCTCGCCGCTGGTGTACGCGTGGGCGTGTGCCCGGCGGGCTGTGTCCGACGCAGAGCCTTCGTGATGCACGCGGACCTGGCTGAAGTCTTGTCGAAAGCGCGCTTCCATCTCGGCTCGCGTCAGTTCGTCAAGCGGCTGCCCGGGCTCATCGGGGGCCTTTCCCGCGAAGGCGTCCAGAAGGCGGGCGGTGGACCGCGAATCTCTCGACGGATGCCGCAGCAGGCATTGCAGGAGGCTCTGCGCATCGGTGCTCGGTGTCTGCATCGGATCGCAGGCGCTCGGGTGGCGCGAACTCGCCTCGGGGGCGCGGGCCAAGGCTCTGGCGGACGTGGTGCCCATGATGTTCAGACGACCTGTCGGGCCATGACTTTGCCCAGCTTCTGGAACTCCCGCCGCGTTGCGTGCAGCAGGTGCTCGCGGGTCACGACCCGGCCGTTGGCCGCGGCCAGGTGAGCGGCCGCCAGCACGGTGTTGCGGATGTTGCCGCCCGACAGCCGGAACTCGCGCGCGAACCACTCCAGATCGACATCGTCGGCCTTGGGCGCGTGCGGCGGCCACAGTGCATGCCACAGGCGTTCGCGCTCGGGCTGTTCGGGGAACGGGAAGTTCAGCGTGAAAGTCAGGCGCCGCGCGAACGCGTCGTCGAGGTTCTGCTTGAGGTTGGTCGCGAGGATCGCGAGGCCGTCGAACTGCTCCATTTTCTGGAGCAGATAGGCGATCTCGATGTTGGCGTAGCGGTCATGCGCGTCCTTGACCTCGGAGCGCTTGCCGAACAGCGAGTCGGCCTCGTCGAAGAACAGTACCGCGTTGGCGCGCTCCGCCGCGGTGAACACGCGATCCAGATTCTTCTCCGTCTCGCCGATGTACTTGCTGACCACGGCCGCCAGGTCGATGCGGTAGAGATCGAGCCCCAGCTCGCTGGCGACGGCCTCCGCCGCCAGCGTCTTGCCGGTGCCCGACGGACCGGTGAACAGCGCCGTGATGCCGACGCCGCGCGCATGCACGCAGCCGCCGGCCCAGTCGCGGCGCACCGTCTCGCGCGTCGCCACGCGGGCGCAGATCTCGCGCAGTTGCGCGCTCACCTCGGCCACCGTGATCAGCGTGGCGAAGTCGGCTTGCGGGGTGATGCGCTGCGCGTGGCGCGCGAGTTCCGCGCCCGACTGTTGACGAGCCGCCGCCGCGAGCTGCGCCTGGCCCAGCGAGTCCAGGCCGTCGAGTTCGGCCTGCAGCCGGGCGTCGATCGCGGCCTGCTCGATCTGCGATCGGCTGAGCGAGAAGGTCTGGGAGACGGCTTCTGCCGCGCCGGGCTGCAGCGCAAGCCCGGCGCCGGCCAGCGCCTGCTGCCAGATCCGGCAGCGCTGCGCGGCTGCCGGGTAGGTGAGGGCGAGCCGGGCCGCGGCCAGAGGGCTGGCATGCAGCGTCCCCCACGGCGCCTCGGCGGCGACCACGAACGAGGCCGGCGTGACGGCCAAGGTGTCGACGAAGGCCCGCAACGCCTGGGCATCGGCGGATAGCGCGGCCACGCCGCGCAGGAAAGGCAGCGCCGAGAACAGCGCGCACGCACGGAACACACGCTGCAGTTGCCGTCGCATCTCGACCGGCGTCGCCCAATCGCGTACATCGACGTCGAGCAGACGCTGCCCGGTGTCGTGTGCCAGCGCGTGCGCGAACGCCGCCTTACCCGTGCCGTGCGGACCGTGCAACAGCAGACGCAACGTGCCGTGCCGCGCATGGGCATCGAGCAGCCGGTCCGCCGCGGCGCGCGTGGCGGCGTCCAGAAGCAGGCCGTCGAGGCCCGACGCCGGCACGAGCAACCGCGCACAGGCCGCCAGTGATTCGTCGAACTCGACGCGGCCGAGCATCCAATTGCGCCACAGCGGATCGATCTCCATCGCTCGAGCCAGCCGCGGCACGTCGGATCCGCCGCGCCATTGCACGATGCCGGCGCAAACCAGCGGTGCATCGGCGTCGAAGCGCGCGATCAGCGCGAGCCGTTCGGCCGCATCGCGCGCCAGCAGGTTCGCGATCAGGTCGATGCCGGGCCGCTTGCGCGTGACGTCATCCTGGAGATAAGCGTAGAGGCGTTCGTAGCGCAGGTCGATGTCGGGTGCCAGCGCGATCAGGATCGACGCGAGTTCGATGTCGGTCAGCGACAACCACTCGGCCATTCGTTCGAACGGCGCGATGCGGCGTGCGGCGGAGGCGATTCGGGGCGCAGGCGAGCAGGGGTCGATGACGTCGGGACCTCGCTCCACGAGCAGGCGCTCGACGTCGCTGCGCTCCACGCGAAGGCCTCGCCATGGATCGAGCAGGCTGTCCGGCCCCAGATGGCGCGCCTGGGCATCGACGGCCTGCGCGAGCGCCTCGTCGAGCGTGTCCAGGGCGGCGGCAAGCGCGGCGTGCGGCATCAGCGCGCTCTCGCCGTGAACGTGGCCACGGCCACATTCACGGCCGACTCGATGCCGATGCCGGTGCGTCGACAACGACGGCGCCCGTCGGCTGCCGCTTCCGTCACCCGGCGATCGATCAGGAATTGCAGCGCCTGCGCGAGATGCCCGTGCGACACGAGTGCCTCCGTGGAAAGCCACGATTCGGATCATGTTCGACGAGCGGGCGCGCATTCGATAGAGGGCAAATGCCCCTTTTTCGCGTCCGGGCGCGATGGGCCTCGGAGGCCGTCGTCGGCCGTTCACCTCATTGGTTCGACCTGCACCGCGGTGGCCGAGTCACCCCGCCAGCTCGACCTGCACCGCCAGCTTGCCGAAATGGCCGTGTCCGGCCGCGAGCCGTCGATAAGCCTGGGTGAGCTGATCGGCCGGATAGACCTGATCGAGCGCCGGCGTCAGCCGGGCCGCTGCGACCGCGGCCATCGCTTCGCGCAGATCGGCCGCCGAACCGGTGTTGCAGCCGATCACGCGCACCGCTCGTTCGATCACCGCCATCAGGTTCAGGTGCAGCTCGGCGCCGCTCAGAAAGCCGATCGCGAACACGGTTCCGCTATGCCGGACCGCGCGCAGGGACCGGTCGAAGGTCTCGGCGCCGACCGTCTCGAGCACCAGATCGACCCCCTGGCCGTCGGTCAGTTCCAGCACGGCTTGCTCCCACTGCGGGCGCTCGCGCGTGTCGATGCCGTGATCGGCGCCCAGCGCCTGCGCGCGTTGCAGCCTTTCAGCCGATGACGACGTGACGATCACCCGCGCGCCGCAGGCCTTGGCGAGCTGCAGCGCGAGCATCGCGGTGCCGCCGGTACCCAGCACCAGCACGCTCGAGCCCGCGCGCACCCGTGCGGCCCGCAACGCGTTCCAGGCCGTCGTGGCCGAGATCGGCAGCACCGAGGCCTGCGCCCAATCCAGATGCGACGGCACCCTGACCAATGACGCGGCCGTCACGACGGCGAACTCGCGCAAGGCGCCCGGCAGCGTGACGCCGCGCATCGCCCGCGCGGTGAGGGCGCCGGGCTCGCCGGCGGTCCACAAGGCCTTCGGATGGACGAGCACCCGATCGCCGGCCGACCATTCGGCCTCGGGCGGCTCGTCGGCCTCGCCGACGGCGATTACTTCCGCAGCGGCGTCGGCGAGCGGAATCAGCGGATAGCGCAAGCCCGGATACGCGCCGGACGCGACGGCCACGTCGATGAAGTTGAGCCCGGCGGACCGGATACGCACCAGCACCCGGCCTGCGCCCGGCTCCGGATCGGGCAAGCTGACCGGCTGCAAGGCGTCGAACGAGGCGTGGGTCAGTTGGATGGCTTTCATGGATCTCTCCTTGGAGAATGCGTCGAAGGATGGTGTCCAGCCATCGTATTGATGGTTCAATCGAAGAAAACCAGCAGATCCTTCCGGACACTGATGCCAGATTTGCAGCAATCCTCCGCGCAGCCCGACACTCCGGTCTATGCCGAGTTGACGGCTTTCGTCGCGATCGCCGAGGCGAGTTCGTTCACGCAGGCCGCCGAGCGGCTCCATCGCGATGCCACCGTACTGTCCAAGCGTCTGCGCGCGCTCGAGACCCGGCTGGGCGTGCGGCTGCTCGAACGCACGACGCGCCGGGTGCGATTGACCGAGGCCGGCGCCGGTTATCTGGAGCGCGCGCGCGAAATCCTGCGCGCGATCGACGAGGCCGACCGCGATGCGATCGCCACCGTCGCCGGCGAACCGCGCGGACATCTGCGCCTGGCCCTGCCCGACACCTTCGGGCGCTTATGGCTGAAACCGGCGATCTATCGGTTCATGCGCGCGTATCCGCAGGTGACGATCGAAGCCGAGCTGTCCAATCGTTTCGTCGACCTGATCGGCGAACGCTTCGACCTGGCGGTGCGCCTGGGCGAGCTGACCGATTCGCGCCTGGTCGCGCGCAGGATCGCCGCGCGGCGACGGCTGCTTTGCGCGTCGCCGGACTATCTGTCCCGGCGGGGTTACCCCGAACATCCGGACGAGTTGTCGCGGCACGATTGCCTGCTGTTCACCCGGCTGCGGCAGCCGGACCGCTGGGATCTTCAAGATACCCGCGGCGAACGGCGACGGGTGCAGGTGTCCGGGCCGTTGCGATCCGAAGATTCGGAGCTGCTGGCCGGAGCCGCTCAGGCGGGCCTGGGTATCATGCTGGGCACCGATTGGCTGCTCGCGCCCGCGCTGCGCTCGGGCGAACTGGTCAGAGTGCTGCCCGGATGGGAGGTGATCGACGACGGGGCGATCTATCTGGTCACGCCGTCGGGCAGCGCCGCCGCCAGCAAGACGCGCGCGTTCAGCGACTGGATCGCCGGCGAATTGCGCGAGCCGCCCTGGCAACTGGCCGAGGAACGACCGGCAGGCCAAGGCACCGGGCCTCGAGGAACATAGGGCCGGCACGACAGTGCAGCTTGCGCAGGCACTTACCTCGTCGCCGTGCAGATCGACACGACTCTCGCTCCGGCGGCCGCTGCATCCGCGGTCGTCGCGGCAATGGATTCCGTGCCGAGCGCTATCGTTGGCGATGAGTGCGACGATGCCGAACCCGTCGACGCCTGCGCCGAAGCGGGCGCAGGGAAACCTGCGGGCGCCCTCGTCGTCATCACGATGCCGACCGCGACGAGCACGAGCCCCGGCAGATCGAGCCAGGCGACCGGTTCGCCGAAGATCAGGTGACTCAGGATCAGCCCGAACACCGGATTCATCAGGTGGAAAGAAGCGGCCGTCGCGGCGCCCGTCGTACGGATCAGGTATAGCCACAGCAGCATGGCGCCGATCGATACGGCCAGCGCCAGCCAGGCGATGGCCAGCCAGGCCGGGATCGGCACCGACGCGAGTCGACCGATCTCGACGCCGGGCAGCAGCAGCACGGCCGCGCCGAGCGCCTGCCAGAACGTGAGCGCCTGCGGGTCGAGGTCGGCGGTCCGCTGGCGTGCCCACAGCGTCGACAGCGAGAAGGCGAGCGCCGCGCCGCAGGCCATCAGGATGCCGCCGGCATCGGGATGCGCGGTGACGCGCGGACCGCAGATGAGCAACACGCCGATGAAGCCGAGGGCGACGCCGGCCAGGCGTTTCGACGTCAGCACTTCGCTGCCGATCGCGGCGGCCAGCAGCAGCGTGATGAAGGGCGCGCAACTGGTCACGATCACCACCATCGACGAGCCGATCCGGGCCATCGCATGGAAGGCCAGGCCGAGCGTGACCGCGTAGCCGAGCAGGCCGAGGATCAGACCGTTGACGACGGTGCGAGGATCGCGCCAGCGACGGGCGCGGAGCATCGGCGCCAGCACGATGGCCGTCAGCACGAAGCGCAGGGCCAGCACCGATTCGGCATCGAGGGAGTTCATCGCGAACTTGCCGGCGATGAAGGCCGAGGTCCAGACGAGGCTGAACAGCAGTGCGAGGGCGTAGAGGCGGGCGGGTAGTTTCATGATGGCAGTCGATCGTCGAAGGGGCCCGGGCTGGCCGTCATCGCCGGCATGGCCGGATCGGATCCGGCGTGGCCCGGCGCGGCGGAGCACGAGTCGACAGCATGGGCGCGCACGCAAAATCAGTAAAATGAATTAATCTATTCTATCGTTCAGTAATAGTGATTTTGACGGGCTGCGCAGGCGGCCCATCAGGGAGCGCGTGATGCTGGATTCTTCGCTCGAACAGGCGCTGATCGGGCCCGATGCGCGTCGGCTGACCTTCGAGCAGTTGCGTACTTTCGTCGCGGTGGCCGAGGACGGCGGCTTCCAGCGTGCGGCGGCCCTGCTCAATCGCTCGCAATCGGCCGTGACCCAGAGCCTGCGCAAGCTCGAGGAGATACTCGGCTGCCGGCTGCTCGATCGGCGCCAGGGGCATGTCGGCGAGCTGACCGACGAAGGCCAGCAGTTCCTCGGCCATGCGCGCGAACTGCTCGCGCGGGCCGCCGAGGCGCTGCAATCGGTCCGGGCCGAGCCGCTCGATGGCGTCGTTCGCGTCGGCGTGCCGGACGACTTCTCGGCACGGTCGATCAACCAGTTGCTGGGCCAGTGCGTGGCGCGCCATCCGCGGCTGCGCCTCGAGGTCCGCTCGGCCCAGTCGGCCGCGTTGCGCGAGCTCTACGAGGACGAGCAGCTCGACATCGCGTTGTACAAGCAGGTCGGCGATCCGGCGTCGCTGCCCGCGTCGGCGCGGATCCTGCAGCGCGAATCGATCTGCTGGGTGCACCGGCTGCGGCGTTCGATCGACGCCTTCGACGTGGTGCCGCTGATCGGCTTCGCCGAAGGCTGCGGTTATCGCCGTGCCGCGACGGCGGCGCTGGCCGAACTGGGCAAGCCCTGGTATTTCGCCTATGCGAGCGCATCGTATTCGAACGTTCGCTCGGCGGTGATCGAGGGGCTGGGCGTCGCGGTGTTCCAGCGCTCGGCCGTCAGCGAGCCGATCCAGATCCTGGCCCGCGACGAGGGCTTCCCGGCCTTGCCCGGCTCGGCGCTGGTCATGCTGTGCCGCCCCGGTGACCCGACCCGCGAACAGATCGCGGCGATGCTCGAACGCAGCCGGGCGACGCTGATTGACGACAAGGCATGGCCCCACTAGCGGTAGCCTGGCGCCCGGCGCCGGGGGCGATGAAGGCGACCCGCTGGCCGCCATCCGGACCGAGACCGGCAAGCAGGCCGACGAGAAGATCATTTCCTTCGGCTCGACCCGATGACGCACGGCGAACCCGTGCTCGCGATAACGGATACGCACGCGCTGATCTGGGCAGCCACAGGCAACGTCAAGCGTCTTGGCCGCCGGGCGCGTCGCTTGTTCGAGCGGGCGGACGACGGCGAGTGTGCGATCTACATTCCCACGATCGCTCTGGTGGAGCTGGGCGAAGCCTGCCACCTGGGTGTCGTCACGCTGAACCGACCTTTCGATGCCTGGGTAAAAGCCGCTTTCGACAGCGGCTCGTACCTGCCGGCGCCGTTGACGCCCGAGGTGGTGCATGCGGCGCAGAGCTTGTACGGCATCCCGGAACGGGGCGATCGGCTGATCGCGGCGACGGCTGTCGTGCTGGATCTGCCGCTGATCACGCGCGATGAGCAGATCGCCCGTAGTGCCGGCGTCGAGTGCGTCTGGCGCTAGCCGCGGGTCAACTAGTGGGCTGCCCGGCCTCGTCGGGCGGCACCGGCAGGCCCGGGCATTGGATCCGGTACGGATCCTTGTCCGATACGAACTTCCGCCATTCGCGGTCGCTCAGGTTGCGCGTCAGTTTCGCGCAGATCCGTTCGGGCCAGGCTTCCGGCCCCGGCCACAGACGCACCGTTCCGTCGGCGCCCGCCGAGACGATGCCGCGCCGATCGGGGGTCATCGCGACGCCGTCGACCCGCCCCTGATGGCCGGCGAAAAGCGCGTCGAAGCGCCGGTCGATCGAGCCGTCGCCCTCGAGGTTCCACTGACGCAGCGCGCCATCCGCGGCGCCGGCCACGATCCGATCGTCGTCGCTGCTGAACGCGAGACTCGTCACCTTGTCCACGAGGCGGCCGAACCCCCTGCGCGGATCGGGCTCTCCGGTCCGGCTGATCCACAGACGCAGCGTTTCGGCCTTCTGCGAAGCCGGTTTGCCGTTCGGCGCATGGGTGCCGGCCATGGCTCGAGTACCGCCCGACGCGATCGTCTTCCCGTCGTGGCTGAAGGCGACCGCGAGTACCGGGCCGTCGTGAGCCATCGGCCGCAGCGGAATCTGCCGATGCTCGGCCACGTTCCATACGCGCACCGTTCCGTCGTCGCCGCCGGATGCGAGGCGCTCGCCTTCGGGGTCGAAAGCGACCGTGTTCACGCCGCCGTCGTGACCGGTGAGCGGCGGATCGATCGCTTCGATCGCGCGACCGCCGGCGCCGCTCGCGGCACCGATGCGCCACAGCCGTATCGTCCCGTCCTGGCTCGCCGAGGCGAGCCGCCGGCCTTGCGGATCGAACGCGATGCTCCAGATCATGCTGCTGTGCAGACGCTCGGAGCTCGCGATCTGTTGCCCGCTCGCGATGTCCCACAGTCGCACGACGCCGTCGTCGCCTCCGGCCGCCACGCGATTGCCGTCGGCACTCAGGGCGACGCTCCAGATCTTCACCGGCGCCTGCAGATCGACGCGCCAGCGCGGACACCCGGGCGGAGCGACGTCCGGACACCCGGACGGATCGACATCCCAGACCCGCACGATCCGATCCCAGCTTCCGGCGGCGATCCGGTTACCCGAACGGCTGATCGCGACGCTCGACACGAACGGGGCCGGCGTCGACGCCGGAGCCGACGTCGATTCCGGGGCCGGCGTCGATGCCGGGGCCGACGTCGATGCCGGGGACGCGGCACCGGTCACGGAGGTCCGGGCGCCACCGGCCGCATCGCCGGGCCCGTCGAGCGTGCGGCTGGCTGTCGCGGCCAGATCCCAAAGCGCGATGCCGCCGCCGTCGCTGCCCGAAGCGACCCGTCCGTCGCGGGCCACGGCGATCGACTGCAAGCCGCGAGAATAAGCCTCGAACGGTCCCCCGCCAGCCGCGGCCGCGACCGTATCCCACGCGCGAAGCTCGCCGTCCCAGGCACCGGAGGCCAGGCCGAGGCGATCGGCGAGAAAAGCCACGCAGCAGATGCCGCTCGAATGCTCGGACAGGACCTTGGCGACGCCGTACTCGGGCCCGTCGGGATCCGGCGGGTCCTTGGGCTCCCACAGAACGATCGTCCGATCCTCGCCGGCCGACACGAGCAGATTGCCGTCGGGCCTGAACGCGACGCTCCGTACGGCTCCGGTGTGCCCGGCAAGCGGTTCGCCGACCTGCCGGCGCGACTCGATGTTCCATACGCGCAGCGTGCTGTCCTCGCTTGCCGACACCAAGTATCTGCCGTCGGGATGGAAGGCGATCGCGCTCACCGGCGCATTGTGCTCACCGAGCAAGGCGCCCAGATAAGTTCCGTCTTCGGCGTTCCAGACGCGCAGCGTCCGATCGTCGCCGCCCGATACGATGAACTTGCCCGAAGGGCTGAACGCCAGCGCTTTGACCGCACCGACATGCCGCGCCATCCGGATGGCCGCCGGCCGGATCGTTCCGTCATGCCCGACGTCCCACAGCCGCACGGTCCCGTCCTCGCCTGCCGAGGCAAGACGGCGTCCGTCGGGGCTGCGCGCGAGCGCCCAGATCCAGCCCTCGTGGCCCGCTTCGGTCCTGCCGTGCTGCGGACCGCTCGGCTGGCCGCTCGCGGCATCGAAGACCAGGAGCCTGCCGCTGTCGCCATCGGTCGCGACCAGCAATCTGCGGTCGTCCGGGAACAACCCGCGGTCGTCGAGGAACACCAGTCCGCTGACCGTCTGTTCGGTCGGGATCAGCCGCAGCAATTGCGGGCGCTCCAGCAGCTCCTTCACCATCGCCCCGACGACCGCGTCGGTATTCACGCCGAGGTTGCGGGCGGCCATCAGTTGCAGCAGCACCCGATCGGGCCGGGTGGTGCGAGCGCCGTCCAGCATCGCCTGCGCCTCACCGACGAGCCGCTCCTGCAGTGCGGCGAGGCGGGCTCTGTCGGCCTCGGTCTCCGCCCGCCGGGCCACCAGCCAGAATCCCACGCACAGCGCGATGACGATGGACAGCAGCCCGCAGACGACGGACAACCTCCGGCTGGATCGCCTTGCTCGCGCCCTCTCGGTCTCCGCACGGGTCCGTTCGAGTTCCGCCCGCGCTCGCTCGGCCTCGGCGCGGCGCTTCGCATCCTCCGCCTGCTCGCGCCGCTCGCGTTCGACCCGGGCCTCTTCCTCTGCCTGCTGCTGCAGCCGCTTCGCCTGCTCTTCGCTCGCCTTAGCGCGGCGCAGGTCGCGAGCCTCGCGCACGACCTCGACGAGGCGATCGTGGATCAGTTCGATTCGCCGGGTGTCTTCCTGCTGGTCGATGCGCAGCAGGCGATGGTCGTCGGTCAGCCGCTGCAGCTCCGTCTGCGTGATCCGGCCCTCGTCGATCGCCGCATCCACCGGATAGTTGCCGCGATAGCGCTCTCCCTGGATCAGCTCCGATTCGATGAATTCCGGCACGCGCTCCGGCATCCCTTCGATCGCCTCGCGGTAGAACGCCGCGAGAATGTCCTCGCCCGCGCGGTCGACCAGTTCGGCATCGACGCGAGCGCCGGCGCTGCGAAGGCGGTTCAAGCGCGTGCAGCACAGGCTCAGCAGGACCGGTTCGACGGTCGAGGGCAGGCGCTCGGATGCCGGTTGCCGGTTCGCGGATTCCGGTTGTCCGTCCTCGGACTCGTGGGCTCGACCGCTGACGAGGTCGACGATCTTCGGCGCGATACCGGCTTCCAGCACATCGCGTCCGGATAGTTCGACCGCCTCGATCGCCTTCTCGCGAGACATCGGCAGCAGCCGCAACCGATGCTCGAGCAGGGACGGAACCTTGTTCTTCCAGCCGTCGATCTCGGGCAGGAAGTCTTCGCGAAAGGACAGCAGCACGCGGTAGCGCCGCGTGCGCAGATCGAAACGGCGGCGCAATTCGCGGCTCGTTCGATCGCTCGACAGATCGGCCGGGATCCGGTTGTCGAGAAGATCGGCCAGCGAATCGAAGATCGCGCCGATGCGCTCGCGCCGGCCGCCGCGCGAGAACAGCTCCTCGAACTGGTCGAAGACGAGCACGGGTACCAGCGGAAAGTTGTCCCGGGTCCAGACCTCGAAGTCGGTGCGGTGCAGATAGCGCCATAAGTCCTCGTCGGATTCGCGGCGCGGGAATTCGGCGCCGGCGTGCGCCATCTCCTCTTCCAGTCGCCGGGCGGCCTGCTCGAGCGGCGGCCGATCGGCATTTTCCGAGAAGTCCAGACGCATATGGACGGGCAGAAAATGCTCGGTGCGCAACGGCGGAAACACCCCGGCGAGCAGCAACGAACTCTTGCCCAGTCCGGAGGCGCCGTACAGGATCGTCAGCGGTGCGAGCCGGATCAGCCGCAGCAACTCTTCGGCTTCCTCCTTGCGTCCGTGAAAGAAGTTCTTCGAGGCTTCGTCATAGGGCGCCAGACCCGGCCACGGATGCTGTTCATCGAGGCAGGGGGCCGGGGCGCGCTCGTCGTTCATGTTCGCGCCTCGGGCCTGCGCGCTTCGCGAAGCAGCTTCTGCAGCGTCGAATTCGTCCGCCCATCGGGAATGCCGTCAGGCGCATGACCGAAATCGAGCTTGCGCCAAGCGCGCACCGGCTCGGCCGTGTAGCGGTCCGGCTCATAATCGGGGTCGACGATCAGCGGAACGACGAAGCTGCGATTCATTCCCTCGTTCCGCTCGTTCGCCGCCCGCCACTCCTTGAAGACGAATCCTTCGCCGCGCTGGTCGGCGGCCTCGGACACCAAGGGCAGGAAATAGCGGCAACTGTCTATGCCGTCGAGAATGCGCTGACCGAAACTGGCGCCCGGCTCGATGTCCTGGCGGTCGAACCAGATCTCGCGCTCGCCGACGCCCAGCCCCCTTAGCGCCTCCACGAGTTTTTCGGCACGCGAACGGTCGGTCCCGCGGGAATAACTGACGAAGAAGACGGTTCCGGCCGCCGGCGTTTCGATCTCCGGCGACGAACCGTTGATCGGACTCTCGGCGCCGGTCCGCTCGCACCAGCGCCGGTGAAGTTCCGCCACGAAATCGGCCGGCCCGACGTCGGACAGAATCTCGGTGTCCCTGCTGTAGGCCTTCAGAAACGTCACCAGCGGTCCGGTCGCGTCGACCGGTTCGATCAGCCACTCGCGCTTGCGCTTGCTCGCGGACAGCCTGCCTTTGTTCGTGATCCGCAGAAAGAGCCGGCTCAGCCAGTCCGAGAAATTGCAGCCGATCAACAGCAGATTGTGCTGCTGCAATTCGCCGAAGAATCGTGCCGGTACATGGCTCCCGCCGGTGACCATGCTGTGCGCATACTCGAGGACGTCCTCGTCGTTGATCGCGAACAGCGGCGCCGGACACGACTTGCCGAACAGGTAGAGCAACTGGGCCTCGCCGGCCCGATCGCGCCAGTCCGCAGGCAGGTCGCGCACTTCGCTGGCGGAAAGCTCCGGCGAATGCACGATCTCGTTGACCGCGCAGCGCCTGCGCAGCGCCCGGGCCAGCAGATCGTCGGGTGTCAGCGTGACGAACAGGCGAAAGTCGACGATCTGCGCCAACTGGTCCAGCGCGGCCGGAAGCGGCCGCTCGTTCGAGTTCGACAGGCAGCGGATCGCGTCATGGACATCACTGTAGAGATCCTGCGGGTTCTGCACGACGAGTTCACCGTCGACCTGCGCCTGCCCGAGCAGGCGAACGACCTCGTTCAGCTCCCGGAACGGTGGAAGGCCCTGCGGCGGGACCGGCTGCTCGTACAGCTTCAGCAGGCGCTCGGCGACGATGGCCTGCAGCGATCGCGTTTCCTGATCCTCGATCGACAGCAGTTGCGGACCCACGACCGGAATGACCAGTCCATCCCGGATCTGGTCGATCAGCCTTCGCCATGCGGGCTCTTTCATGATCTCTTTCATGGTCATTCGCGCTCTTTGTCGGTCGGCACGTCGAAGATTCTCCGCAGTTCCGGGCTCATCGGCAGGTTCAGGTTCAGGTCGCCCGGGCCGATCCGCTGCACGAACCAGCGCTGGTACAGCTTCTCCGCTTCGCCGGATTTCATCAGCCCGATCAGTGTCCGGTCGACGAGCGCCTTGAACGACGGGTCGCCGCGCGGCAGCATCAGACCGTAGCGCTCCTCGCTCAAGGCTTCGCCGACGATCGAGAACAGCGACGGATCCGGGGACCGGGCCGCGAGTCCGGCGAGCAGAACGTCGTCGAGCACGAAGGCGCAGGCCTGCCGGGATTCGACGAGGCGCAGCCCCTCGTCGCGATCGGCGACCGATATCAGTTCGAACGGGCCGGTCGTGCCGGACGATGCCGCGGCGCACGGACGCTCACCCCTTCCGGCATTCGACGGCGGTTGAGCGGGCTTCACGTGCACGCCGAACGGCGACGCGCTTCGAAGCCGCTCCTCGGCGGTCGTCCCGGTATTAACGACGACTTTCCGACCGGCGAGATCGTCGTAGTCCTTCACACCGGTATCCCTGCGCACGAGCATCCGCACGCGCGCGATGAAGAACGTGACGCTGAAGTCGACCTGCTCGCGGCGGGCGCGCGTGTTCGTCGTCGACCCGCATTCGATGTC
This sequence comes from Burkholderiaceae bacterium, assembly GCA_047601745.1. Classification (GTDB taxonomy): domain Bacteria; phylum Pseudomonadota; class Gammaproteobacteria; order Burkholderiales; family Burkholderiaceae_E; genus JAKPAM01. The sequence goes on from JASGIS010000001.1 coordinate 2,329,442, forward strand.
GATCGCGCCGTCCAGCATGCGCTCGATGCGGTTCTCGGACGTGACGGGAACGTAGGCGACCCGCAGCCCGGGCCTGTCGAGCTCGAGCTCGAGCGTCTCGACGACCCGCCGGCACAGATCGATCGCGAACCCTATGGGTTGGTCCTCACCGGTGGTCGCGCCGCTCTGCGCGACGAACGAGAACGGCAGCGACTGCTCGCGATACCCGAGCTTCAGTACGCCGCTGTCGTGGATCCTGCGCAGCGTGCCGGCAAGTTCGGCGTGGACGGAACCGGCAAAGACCCACGCGCTCAGGCACAGGAGAACGGCGATCCCTCTTCTCATGGTTTCGACCTCTGGAAACCAGTGTAGTGGCCCCCTATGCGCCGGCAATCCACAGAATTCGGTAATCGCGTGTCAGCTGTTCGTAGGGCGCGGGTGGCGGAACAGGCCGGTCTGACGGCCAGCTTCTACCTGGTTCCGCGTGACGCCCGCGATCAGCTAGCGCGAGCGCGAACGCGCAGCCCGTCGAAGCGCGTGAAATTCCGGTCGGTGCTTACCCCATTCACCGCCTGACCCGATCGCCAGGGCCGCCAGATACGCATCGGGAACCAGATTGCCTCGCACTGCGGCAGCCGTGCACAGACGCTGAAAATTGTCCCGGTGCCGTGGTCCGGGCACGACTCGGACGGTATTGGGTTGATTGCGTAGCGGGACGAAAAAGGCCAGCGCGTCCGCAAGCGGGCTCGGTTTGACGAATACCTTTGCAGCTTCATGTGATCTGCAACTCGCCGGAGCCCGGCAGGCGCGTGACCAGATCCGCCCCCACCAGGCTCGCCGGTGTATAGGCACCACCGGCGGGCTCGTTCTTCATCACGTGCTCGACCACCGCCAGGGCGCCGGTGACGGTCAGGCTGTAGGTATTGTCGGTGCGGATCCGGGCTGTTTTCGTTTGCCCGCGCGCGTTGCGGACCTCGCCCCAGACATAGGCCGGCGACCGCGAGCGAACGGTTTCGCCGGGTCCCTTTACCGTCCATTCGACATAAGCCTTCATCAGTTCGCGCACCAGCGGCAGGACCAGAAACGGACTCATGTACATCGACGTCCTGGCGCTGAAGATCATCGCCGGCGAAGCGGGGATGAAGACTTCGATGTTCGGGATGCCGGTCGTGTAATACGCGGTCGACACGTCCCCCCACGGAATCGTCATCGCCATTCTTTCGCCGTTGCCGTCGCCGAAGTCGATGTGGCGCACGTCATGGGCCAGTGGAACGGAAACGATCTTTCCATCCCTGCGGACCTTGCCTCCCTCGCCCAGGCTTTCGGTGCCGGTCTTGGCGGTGCCGGGCGACAGGCCCGTCCGTGAGTCGAAGCCGAGGGCCAGGTGCGTGGCGTCCGGCATCTGCTGCTTCAGCGCGGCTGCGATGCAGTCGGTCGGGATGACGTCGAAGCCGACGCCGGGGCAGATCACGATCCCGGCTTCGCGGGCCTGTGCGTCCAGCGAATGCGCGAGTTCGAACACCGCGATCTCGCCGGTGATGTCGAGATAATGGGCGCCGGCCTGCAGGCAGGCCTTCATCATCGGCGCTGCCGTCGCGGAAAACGGACCCGCACAGTTCAGGACCAGTGCGAGGTCCTCGATCTGCCGGCTGGCCTGCCCGACGTCATCGAGACCGAAGCAGCGCACGTCGAGGCCGAGTTCGCGAGCCAGCGGATCGATCCTGTCCCGGCGGCGCCCGGCCAGCACCGGCTCGAGGCCCCGGCGTACGGCTTCCCGGGCGATCAGTTCGCCCGTGTAACCGTTGGCGCCGTAGATCATCCATTGCGTGTTCATGGGTTTTTGTCTCGGTGGGATGCGGTGAATTCATCCATGGTATCGACTCCTGCGAGCAATGGATCGGCTCGCCCTCGTGCGGCAGCATGCCTGATCACAAGCGCCGTCGAGTCCGTTCGAGCGCTTCATCCGGGCGCGGTGCCGTGTTTCGTCGAACGGGAGATTCCGATTTCGACAGAGAGGACAGTGATTCGGTGGGCTATCTTTGAGTATCGGTCGTGCCGGCAAGCCGCGCCATCGTGGTTCGCCGGTCGAATGTTGTTCGTTTTCGTCCCCTAACATGTGGCGAGTCGCCACCTCTTTTGCGAGTCTCTGATGCCCGAGCTTGGTTTCGATCCCGCCCGCCTGGCCCGTATCGGCCGCCACTTCAACGCCTACGTCGACGACGGCCGCCTGCCTGGCTGGCAGGTACAGGTCAGCCGCCGGGGCGAGATCGCCTACCGCGAGAACTACGGTTGGCGCGACATCGAGAACAAGCTGCCGGTCGAGGACGACACGGTGTTCCGCATCTACTCGATGACCAAGCCGATCACTTCGGTGGCGGCGATGATCCTGTACGAGGAGGGCCGCTTCGAGCTGACCGATCCGGTGGCCAAGTACCTGCCGGCCTTCGCGCAGATGCGCGTGCTGACCGGCGGGCCGGCGCTCAAGCCGGTGACGCGGCCGGCCACCGAGCCGATGCGCATCGTGCACCTGCTCAACCACACCTCGGGCCTGACTTATGGCTTTCACCATATCAACGTGCAGGACGAGCTGTACCGGAATGCCGGCTACGAATGGAGCGTGCCGAAGGACTACACGCTCGCGCAGTGCGTCGATGACTGGGCCAGGCTGCCGCTGCGTTTCGACCCGGGTACGCGCTGGAACTACTCGGTGTCCACCGACGTGCTGGGCCGCCTGGTGGAGGTCGTGTCGGGCCAGAGCCTGGACCAGTTCATGCAAGAGCGCATCTTCGGTCCGCTCGGCATGAAGGACACGTCGTTCACGCTGCGCGGCGACCTGGGCGAGCGGCTGGGCGCGCTGTACGTTCCGGGCAAGGAGGGCAAGGCCACGCGCAATGACGATTTCGGCAACATGGCGCGCGGTCCGGTCACCTTCCTGTCCGGCGGCGGCGGCCTGCTGTCGACCACTGCCGATTACCACCGCTTCACGCAGATGCTGCTGCGCGGCGGTGAACTTGGCGGCCAGCGCATCCTGGGCAGTCGCACGCTGCGTTACATGACGACCAATTCCCTGCCCGGCGGGCAGGATCTGAAGCAGTTCGGCATTCCGCTGTTCGCCGAAGTGGCTTTCGACGGCCAGGGTTTCGGTCTGGGCTTTTCGGTGCTGCAGGATCCGGTCGCCGCCGGCACGCTGGGCACGCCGGGCGAATACGGCTGGGGCGGCGCGGCCAGCACCGCGTTCTGGGTCGATCCGGTCGAGCAGATCACCTGCATCTTCATGACGCAGCTATTGCCGTCCAGCACTTACCCGATTCGCACGCAACTGCGGCAACTGGTGTACTCGGCGCTCGTGGATTGAGGCGTTTCACTGGAATGAGAGCGGCCAAATAGAAACGGAAACGCCTCGCGGCGGCCGTGCCGGCGAGGCGTACCGAGTGCTGTCTTCGATCTGTCGAAGTACGGGTTGTCGGGCGAAGTGACCGGCGCTTTGTGCGACAGCGCGAAGTCACGTTCGGCCTTCAATTTGGCGCGGGTCTTGCCCTGTCAGGGCGTGGCGACGTTGGCGACGCGGTTTTCCAGGTACTCGCCGGGAACCGTGTGCGTGCTGTTCAGGTAGTCACGCAGTTCGGCCTGGACCTGTGCGCGGGTCTTGCCGTGTTCGGGCGCGGCGACGTTGGCGACGCGGATTTCCGGGTATTCGCCGAGAACCGTGTGCGTGCTGTTCAGGTAGTCGCGCAGTTCGGCCTGGACCTGTGCGCGGGTCTTGCCGTGTTCGGGCGCGGCGACGTTGGCGACGCGGATTTCCGGGTATTCGCCGAGAACCGTGTGCGTGCTGTTCAGGTAGTCACGCAGTTCGGCCTGGACCTGGGCACGGGTGACCGAAGAGGCGACCGGATGCTGGTTCCACGGCAGTTGGTCTTCGGTCAGTTCACCAGCCTGAGCGGCTCCGATGCCCACGGAAAGCAGGGCACCCAGGGCGACGGCAGCGAATTTCTTGTTCAACATGATCGAACTCCTTTCGGTTGTCTGGGTCGGGCAGCGAAGTGCTGTGCGATGAAGTAACTGTATGCCTGGGCAATAATTGCTGAAACACACATCGCTTCAACAGAGCGTTTCTAAAATCCTTCCAATTGGATGGCATCGCCGCGATAGTCGAACCGGTGGAGTGGGAAGACAGTTGCCCTATTCATCGCTGCGGCACGATGCAGGCCGTCGCTGACGACTGAAGAAGAGCCGTGTCGCTGTCGTGCGGGCGCGGACCGGTGAGTCCGTCATGCACTGGTGATATGCTTTGATATATCACGTACGGAGGGGCGTCATGCCGGTGATTGCCAAGCTGTTCACCAATGGCCGTAGCCAGGCGATACGCATTCCCAGCGCCTTCCGCTTCGAGGGGAGTGAGGTCTTCATTCGCCGTGACGAGATCACGGGCGACGTGATTCTGTCCGCGCGCCCCATGGACTGGTCAGGCCTGTTGAAAGCGATCGAGGGTTTGGACGTGCCGGATGATTTTCTGCGTGTGCCCGAGGATTTGCCGCCGGTTTCGCCGTTCGTGGCTGATGCGAACGACGACGATGCGAAGGCATGAGCCGCTATCTGCTCGATACGAACACGGTCAGCTACGTTTTTCGCCGGCAGGGCAGGGTGGCTCGGCGGCTGGCGACTCACAAGGTGGGCACGGTGTTTCTTTCGGCCGTGACCGAAGCCGAATTGTGTTACGGCATTGCCCGTCACCCTGCTCCCGGGCTCGAGGTCGCCATACGCGAGTTTCTGATGAGGGTCGAGGTGCTGTCCTGGACCAGCGAAGTGGCAAAAACCTACGGCCGGTTGCGAGCCGATCTCGAAAGGGTCGGAACCACGGTGGCGCTGCATGATCTGCAGATCGCCGCTCATGCGTTACAGCAGAAGATGATCCTGGTCTCGCACGATCGGATCTTTACGCGTGTGCCTGAGCTGATCGTGGAGGATTGGCTATAGCGGTTGACGAAAACGCCTCGCTGCGGCTGTGCCGGCGAGGCGTGGGAGGACGAGAGGCCTGCGCGACGGCCCGGGAGGGCGAGCCGTCCTGAGTGCTGTCCGCGATCAGCCGAAGTACGGGCTGTCGGGCGAAGCGCTCGGCGCCTGGTTCGACATCGCGAAATCGATTTCCTGTTTCACTTCGGCGCGGGTCTTGCCTTGCGCCGGCGCAGCGACGTCGGCGACGCGGTTGTCCGGGTAGACGGCGTTGACGACCGCATGGGTGTCGTTCTGGAACTGGCGCAGTTCGGCCTGGACCTGGGAACGGGTGGCCGAGGAAGCGACCGGTTGCTGATTCCAGGGCTCTTGATCGGGGGTCAGTTCACCGGCTTGAGCGGCCCCGACGCCGACGGAAAGCAGGGCACCCAGGGCGATGGCAGCGAATTTTTTGTTCAACATGATCGGACTCCTTTGGTTGGGTCGGGCAGCGAGTTGCTGTGCGATGGAGTAACTATATGCCTTGGCAATCATTGCCGAAACGGCATTTTCGGTAACCTGCAGTTTCCGAAATCCACTCTGTCTCGAACACCTGGTCTTCGGGGGACGGTCGAACGCGCGTCCTGGTGATCGGATTGGGCGAATCGGGCGCGCATGGCCGGCGGCGGTGGCGATCCGAATGAAAAACGCCTCGCGACGGCAAGGCCGGCGAGGCGTGGGGAGGAGAGGCGGTCCGTCGAGGCCGCGATCAGCGGGCCTCCCGGGAACCGTCGGCGATCAGCCGAAGTACGGGTTGTCGGGCGAAGTGATCGGCGCTTTGTGCGACAGCGCGAAGTCACGCTCGGCCTTCACTTCGGCGCGCGTCTTGCCTTGTTCGGGCGTGGCGGCGTTGGCGACGCGGTTTTCCGGGTACTCGCCGGGAACCGTGTGCGTGCTGTTCAGGTAGTCACGCAGTTCGGCCTGGACCTGTGCGCGGGTCACCGTCGAGACGAACGGCTTCTGGTTCCACGGCAGTTGGTCTTCGGTCAGTTCACCAGCCTGAGCGGCTCCGATGCCCACGGAAAGCAGGGCACCCAGGGCGACGGCAGCGAATTTCTTGTTCAACATGATCGAACTCCTTTCGGTTGTCTGGGTCGGGCAGCGAAGTGCTGTGCGATGGAGTAACTGTATGCCTAGGCAATTACTTCCGAAACGTCTACACCGACAACCTGAGGTTTCCTTTTTTCACCTTAAAGACGGGCGTCAGAGCGCGAGACGGGCGTCAGCGCGTGTTCGGCGCTGATGGTCGCCGTTTCTGCTGCAGGAAATCGATCAGCGCGCGCAGCTTCGCCGGCATTCGCACGCGGCTCGACGTGTACAGGAAGAAGCCCTGGAACGTCGGGCACCATGGATCGAGTACCCGCACGAGCCGTCCGTCCGCCAGTTGCTCGCGGATGTTGTCTTCGATGACGTGCAGCAGCCCGACGCCTTGCTCGGCGGCGCCGACCATCGTGCGCATGTCGTTGGTGACGAAATGTCCGCGCGTTTCGACGTCGAACACATGCTGCGGGTCGTCCGGCCGCACGAACTCCCAGCGGTAGATGCCGCCGCTCGTCGCGAACCGGTATTGCAGGCATTCGTGCGATGCGAGATCGTCCGGCGTTCGCGGTTCCGGATGGCGTTCGAAGTACGACGGCGAGCCCACGACCGCCATCCTCGCATCACCGCCGAGCGGGATCGCGACCATGTCCTGCGCGATGCTCTCTCCCAGCCGGATGCCCGCATCGAATCCCTGCGCGACCAGGTCGGCGAAACCGTCGTCCAGGTCCAGCTCGAGCCGGATCTGCGGATAGCGGCGCGCGAACTCGCCCAGATGCGGCCGTACCAGCAGTTCGCTGGCGATCCGCGGCAAGGTCACGCGCAGCGTGCCAGCAGGATCGTCGCGGGTTTCGTCGAGCGCATCGATCGCGTCGGCGAGCGTGGCGAGCGCGGGCCGAACGCGTTCGAGGAATTGCGCGCCGGCTTCGGTCAGCGCGACCCGTCGCGTCGTCCGGTTCAGCAGCCTGACCTTGAGCCGCGCTTCGAGCCCGCGCACCGACTGCGACAAGGCCGACGGTGACACGCCGATCTCGCCGGCCGCCCGCGTGAAGCTGCCATGCCGCGCGACCGCCGCGAACGCGGCCAGCGCAGGGAGTTGAGCCGGATCCATTCGTTGATCGTGAAGCACGGCTTCACGGCCATTTAAGCCAATCGGTATTTTTTCACATCAATGAGCGGAGCACGATGCAGGCATCGCGACGCGTTCGAACGGAATGCCGTCGTGCCGGCCCCGGCCGATGCGTCGTCGGCGGGGCATCACGTTCAAACCAAGGAGTTCAAGCCATGGCACTCGATCAGTACTACACCCTGGGCCGTTCCGGCCTGCGCGTCAGCCGTCTCGCGCTCGGCACCATGACCTTCGGCGAGGACTGGGGCTGGGGCGCGGCGGAGGACACCGCCCGCGCGATGTTCGATCGTTATCTGGCCGCCGGCGGCAATTTCATCGATACCGCCGACCTGTACACCGAAGGCAGCAGCGAAGCGATGCTGGGCAAGTTCATCGAGCAGGCCGGCGTGCGCGACCAAGTGGTGCTCACGACCAAGTTCAGCTACAACGCGCAGCCGGGCAACCCGAACGCCGGCGGAAACGGTCGCAAGAACATCCTGCGCGCGGTCGAGGGCTCACTGCGCCGCCTGAGTACCGACTACATCGATCTCTATCTGCTGCACACCTGGGATCGCGTGACGCCCGCCGAGGAAGTCGTGCGTACGCTGGACGATCTGGTACGCGCGGGCAAGATCCGCTATGCGGGCCTGTCCGACGTACCGGCCTGGTATGCGTCGCGCGCGCAGGCCTTCGCCGAGGCGCACGCGTTGTCGCCGCTGGTGAACCTGCAACTCGAGTATTCGCTGGCCGAGCGCCACATCGAGCACGAATTCGTGCCGCTGGCGCAGCAGGCGGGCATGGGCATCACCGCCTGGAGCCCGCTGGCGATGGGTCTGCTGTCGGGCAAGTACCGGCCGAGCCAGGCGGGCGGCACCGGCGACGGTCGGCTGGCCAAGGTCGCGGCCGCGCCCGGCTTCGAGCGTTTCAACGAGCGCAACTGGCGGATCGTCGCCGCATTGGAACAGGTGGCGGGCGAGATCGGCAGGCCGATGGCCCAGGTGGCGCTGAACTGGGTCGCGACCCGGCCCGGCATCGCTTCGGTCATCATCGGCGCCACCAGGCTGGAGCAGCTCGACGTCAATCTCGGCGCGCTGGATGTCGAACTGCCGGCCGAGTCGCGCGAGCGGCTCGACGCGGCCAGCGCGCCGGAGCGTCCGTTCCCTTACTACATGTTCGCCGACGTCCAGCAGACCCGTCTGCACGGCGGCGTGGCGGTGGGCGACAAGCCGGCGGGTTATGCACCGCCGGTGTTCGTCGACGCGGTGCCGGCGCGCGACGTCAAGGCCTCGCGCTGACGGAGGGTGCGCGGAGGGGTTTGTGAGAAGGGGTTTGTGAGGAGGGGATTGTGAGGAGGGGATTGTGAGGAGGGGATTGTGAGGAGGGGATTGTGAGGAGGGGATTGTGAGGAGGAGGAGGTTGCGAGGAGGGGCTTGCCACGAGGGGGCCGATACCCGGCGATCGCGTCGCGCGGTGCTCGGGTGCCGGCCGCGGACTCGCGCCGGGAGGCGATAATCCTCGCCTTCTCCGACTTGCAGGACCCTGGCCCATGGGCGACGCGCACGACGCGCCGATCGACGGCGATCGAACACCCGACCCCGCACCCGCGACTTCACCCATCCCCGAATCCGGATACCGGCTGGTGCGCATCGACGAGGCGCCGTCCGCGCGCCCGCTGTCGAAAGCGCAGCGGAGCTTCAATCGCTGGGTCGAGCGGATCGACGAGCAGCGCCGGCGGCTGGCCGACTGGCAGGCGTTCGCCGAGACCTGGCAGACGCGGGTGGCCGGCGAGTACGAGCCGTTGTGGCGGCGCGTCGTCGAGCAGCGGATCGCGCTGCTGACGTTGTTCGACCGCGCGCACGGCGGCGGTGAACTGACGCGGCGCGAGCAGGCGCGGCTGGCGGACGTGATCGTCGAGATCGCGCGCGATCTGCTCGACGACGAGGGCGGCGGCGGGGAGACGCGCGACGGCGGCGACAGCGGCGCCGTCGCTTCGATGGCCGAGGTCCTCGCGCTGCACGACCGTTACGCCGACGAGCCTTATGCCGAGTGGCGCGCGGGATCGCCGGCGCCGTTGATCGATGGCCCCGGCCGGGCGGCCGACGAATCCGCTGAATCCGCCGAAGCGGCTGGAGCGGCTGGAGCGGCTGGAGCGGCCGAGGATTGGGCGTCGAAGGACTGGAGCGACCCGCAGGTCTGGCGCGACGCGGGGCGCGCCCGCCAGAAGACGAAGGCGCAACTGCCCGGCGACGATGCTGAAGGCGAGGGCGGCCGGCCTCGCTCGGCCCGCGCGCAGGCGCGGCTCGATCGCCGGCGCGCGAGCGCGGAGGGCGCGACGCGTTCGGTGCGAGATGCCTATCGGAAGCTGGCCAGCGCGCTGCATCCGGATCGCGAGCCCGACCCGGTCGAGCGCGAGCGCAAGACCGGCCTGATGCAGCGCGTGAACCGGGCTTATGAAGCGAAGGATCTGCTGCGGCTGCTGAGCCTGCAGATCGAGGTCGAGCAGATCGATGCGACGACGCTCGCCGGCGTCGCCGAGGAGCGGCTGATGCACTACAACCGCGTGCTGAAGGAGCAATCGGCCGAACTGGAGGCGGAGATCGCCGGAATCGCGGCCTCGTTCGTCGCGTCGGCGACCGACAGGCGGCAGGCGCCGACGCCGGCGGCACTGCTCGGCGAGCTGCAGCAGGACCTGGCGGCCCTGCGGCGCGAGAGCCAGCATCTGGTCGACGACCTGGCGGCGTTCAAGGACGTCCGGGTCGTCAAGGGCTGGTTGAAAGTGATGCGGGGGCGATGAGCCCGCCCGCATCGGCAGGTGCGTATCGAGAAGAGGAGAGGGATCGGTGCGGCCCGCGATGACGGGCCGCCGATCGATCAGCCGATGTACGGGCTGTCCGGCGAAGTGATCGACGCCTTGTGCGACAGCGCGAAGTCACGTTCCTGCTTCACTTCGGCGCGGGTCTTGCCTTGCACCGGCGTGGCGACGTCGGCGACGCGGTTGTCCGGATACTCGGCGGCGACCACGTGCGTGCTGTTCACGTAGTCGCGCAGTTCGGCCTGGACCTGCGCGCGGGTCACCGTCGAGACGAACGGCTTCTGGTTCCACGGCAGTTGATCTTCGGTCAGCTCACCAGCCTGAGCAGCCCCGACGCCCACGGAAAGCAGGGCACCCAGGGCGACGGCAGCGAATTTCTTGTTCAACATGATCGAACTCCTTTCGATTGTCTGGGTCGGGCAGCGAATTGCTGTGCGATGCAATAACTGTATGCCTCGGCAACGATCGCCGAAATACTTCCGCTGACAACCTCAGGTTTCCGAAATTCGTCCATTCGTATGGCCGCCGTCATCCTCGTTCCGCCACTCACCGCCTGTGATACGACGGCTGCAGCGCATACACCGGCGTCTCGATGCCCTCCATCCTCGCCTTGATCTGCAGCGCCAGCGTGCGCGAGTAGAAGCGCGACTGGCTCAGGTTGCCGCCGTGGATCCATAGCGCCGTTTGTCGGGTCGGCTTCCACATGTTGCGCAGCTCGCCTTCCCAGGGGCCCGGATCCAGCGTGGTGTCCGATCCCAGGCCCCAGCACTTGCCGACGCGATCGGCGACCTCGGGCGAGATGAGGTCGGCGAGCCAGTTGTTCATCGATCCGTAGCCGGTCGCGTAGATGATCGCGTCGGCGGGCAGTTCACTGCCGTCGCTGAGGATCACGGATCGCGGACGGATCCGTTCGATGCCGACGCGGCTACGCAGCTTGATGCTGCCGTTGGCGATCAGCTCGGACGCGCCGACGTCGATGTAGTAGCCGGAGCCGCGGCGCACGTACTTGCCGTGCAGGCCCGAGCCGTCGTCGCCGAAGTCGAGCAGGAAGCCGGCCGCTTCGAGCCGGGCGTAGAAGTCCTTGTCGCGTTCGGCGATCGCCTTGAACAGCGGGATGCCGAAGCGCGGTGCGACCCGATGCGGCGTCGATGCCTGGATCAGGTCGGCGCTGGCGGTGTCGATACCGGCGTCGACGGCCTTTTCCGAATACAGCGGGCCGAACACCATGTCCATCAGCGTGTCGGAGCGGGCCACCAGCGTCGAAGAGCGCTGGATCATCGTCACGTCGGCGCCGTGCTCCCACAGGTCCGCGCAGATGTCGTGCGCCGAGTTGTTCGAGCCCAGCACGACGACGCGCTTACCCCGGTAAGCCTCGCTGTCGTGGTGAGCGCTGGAGTGATGCTGGTCACCCTCGAAGCCGTCGGCGCCGGCGATGGTCGGCACCACCGGATAGCCGGAGACGCCCAGCGCGAACACCAGTTGCTTCGGGCGCAGCACGACGGGTTCGCCCTCGCGTTCGACCTCGACTTCCCAGGTCGTGGTGGCTTCGTCGTAGCGCGCCTTCCGGCAGGTCGTCGCGCCCCAATAGTTCAACTCCATGATCCGCACGTAGGCTTCGAGCCAGTCGGCCAGCTTGTCCTTGGGCATGAACACCGGCCAGTCGTCCGGAAACGGCAGGTAAGGCAGGTGGTCGTACCAGACCGGGTCGTGCAGGCACAGCGACTTGTAGCGTCGCCGCCAGGTGTCGCCGGGGCGCGGATGCTTGTCGACGATCAGCGTCGGCACGCCGAGCCGGCGCAGCCGCGCACCGAGCGCGATGCCGCCCTGTCCGCCGCCGACGACCAGGCAATAAGGCTGCTCGGTCACGCCGATCGTCGCCAGTTCGCGTTCGCGCCGTTCGAGCCAGGTCAGCCGGTCGGGATTGACGCCGTGCTCGGCGCCGAGGATGCGGCGGTGGCGCGATTTCTCCTCGTGTCCCTTCAGTTCGGACAGCACCGTCAACAGCGTCCAGCAGCGTCCGCCGCGCAGTCGCACGACGCCCTCGCCGCGCCCGACGGCGGTTTCGAAGCGAATGAACGCGCCGATCGTGCCGTGACGCGTATCGAAGACCCGGTCGAGCCGCCAGCCCGACGGACGCGTGCGATCCAGCGTCGCGGCCAGCATCGCGCGGATGTCGTCGCGTCCTTCGCTGGTCCGGATGTTCCAGGTGAATGCCGCCAGGTCCCGCCAGAAGCATTCGTCGGCGTCGAACAGCGCGCAGGCCGCGTCCAGGTCCTGTCGGATCAGTGCGTCGTCGAAGCGGGCCAGCCAGTCGGTGAGCTCGCGCGCGGCGGCATCCCGGGAGGGCGTGTCGGACATCGGAAGGATCCTCATCGGTGCGGTGAATCGGGCAGCGCCGCCGATCCGGCGGCAGGGTGAGTCGGCGAGGTAAGTCGGCGAGGTAAGTCGGTGCGGTCAATTGGTGCGATGAGTCGGTGCGCTCAGTCGGTACGGTGAGTCGGCTTGGTGAGTCGGCGCGGCGGTCAACGCGGTTCCAGGCGAACATGCCGTTCGGCCTCGGCGGCGATCGTCTCCCAGCGATAGCGCATCGGTACGGTCTCGCCCCGGCGCCAGAGCGCGCTCTGGTCGTCGTAGTGCGGATCGCGCGGATCGCCGGCCGTGCCGTGGAACACAATCCAGCGGCAGGCGTCCCAGTCGCCGACGTCGAACACGTAGCGGGCCAGCGACGCATAGGTCGGATGCGTGCCGAGCTGCGGTACGTAGCCGGTCGTCCACACGGTGTCGTTGTCGCCGCCGACCGGACCCATGTCGCGGACGGCGAACACCGGATCGTCGGCAAACACCGCGGCCAGCGGATGGCGCAACCGCAGCCGGTGGATGTCGCCCCAGCGGACCGGAGGGGCGTCGGCACCGGCCTCGGCATCGGCGTGCGCGTTCGTACCCGGCATCGCGACCGTCCTTAGCGCCGCGCCCAGCACCTCGTCCCAGTCGGCGCCGCCGAGCAACGTGCGATCGTCGGCGCGCAGCAGATGCGGCACGCACCAGCCGATCTGGTAGTCGATGCCGAGCCCGGGCGCGACGGTCCGCTGCCGGGCGACGTCGATCCGGCCCAGGCCGCTGCGGCGAGCGACCTCCTTGGCGATCGCCATCCTGAGCGACGCGTACAGCGCGGCCTCGATCGAGTCGGCGTTTATCCGGCCGTCCCACGCGAGCAGCCGATCGCGCAACGCGGCCGCAGGGCCGTCTTCGAGCGTCAGTCCGCGCAGGCGTCGCTGGACGATGCCCGCGGGCAGGCTCAGCATGTCGCGATGCACGGCCTGCATGTCGGCCACCGTCGCGCCGCGCAGCGCGTTCAGGCGATCCCGGATCCGTTGCGCGCGATGAGGCGGATGGCAATCGGTGCACAGGTAGTCGCCTTGCGGCGCGCGTACGCGATTGTTGGCGGTGACGATCAGCCCGCCGGCCGGGTCGACCTGGCGCGGCATGTCCGCCGGCGCGATCCAGCCCTGCCACGCATGGCGTTCCAGCCAGCCCGGCACCGGCAGCCAGCCGTTGACGGCCGGCCGTCGCGGCACGCGCGCCCGCACCAGGTGGCCGATGTGTCCGGCGGTATCGGCGGCGACCAGGTTGTGGTCGACGAGCCCGAACGACGCGCAGGCGTCGAACAGTTGGTCGACGCTGGTCGCGCGCAGCATCGGCCGCAGGCAGTCGAACGAGCGGTCGACCTCGACGTCCGGTGCATGGCGCAGCACCAGCGCGCTGCCGCCGGCGGGATCGCCGGCCACGACCGGGCCGCGCGCGGTGACGAACACCTCGCAAGCGATCGGTTCCGCCTGGCCGCGCACGCCGATCCGCTCGACGCGATGGACGGTGTCGGCCCATTCGGCGTGGCGGTCGTCGTCGTCGGTCCTGAGCAGGTAGCGCCGCCCCGCGTTCTCGAAGCGTTCGAGATAGACGTCGGCGGTGTCGACGAACGCGACCGTCACGCCCCAGGCCACGTGGGCGTTATGCGCGAAATGCGGAAACCCCGGCACGCCCGGCGAGGTCAGGCCGATGACGTCGAACTCGTCGCAGGCGACGTGGCACTGCAGGTACATGTTCGGCATGTCGAGCAGCCGGTGCGGATCGCCGGCCAGCAGCGGCCGTCCCGACACCGTGCGGCTGCCGTGCAACGTCCAGTTGTTGCTGCCGCCGCCGGCCGAATCCGGCGCGCCGTCGTGCATCAGCGCCGCGATCGCCGGCGCCAGCTCGGCCAGCTCGGGCATCAGGCGCCCGGTCAGCGCTCCCGGCGGCTGGCAGACCAGTCCCTGCTCGCCATCGTCCATCCGCAGCCGCGCGATGCCTTCGGCGCCGACCACCGGCAGCGCGATCGCGCGCCAGATCTTCGGGTAGACCGAGTTCAGCAGCAGGCTCGTGTGGCGCAGCACCGCGACGCAGTGCCAGTCCTCCCACGGCTCGGGCGTCTCGCCGAGCCGCGTGTATTCGACGGGCAGCGGCTCGGTCGCGATCGCCGCGTTGATGCCGGCCGTGTACGCGGCCAGCATCGCCCGCGCCTCGGGCCCGGCGGCCTCGGCATCGCGCCGGCTGCACGCGGCCAGGTCCATGCGCCGCACCAGCGTGTCCATCGGCAGCGCGGCCGCGCCGATCCACTCGGCATAACGTCCGGTGCTGCGCCGGCGCATCGCGTCCATCTGCCATAAGCGGTCGGCCGCGTGCACATAACCCATCGCGAAGAATGCGTCATCGGCGCCCCGGGCGCGCAGGTGCGGGATTCCCCAGGCGTCGCGCCACAGATCGACCGGGGCTTGCAAGCCGGGCAGCTTTCGGGAAGCAGTGTTCATTTCAATCGCGGGTTGGTTGTCCGAAGAGGGAGGCGAGCTGCGGAACCGGGCCCAGCATGCCGCGCACGCGCCGCACGGCCTCGAACGCGCGCTCGGCCGCCTGCAGCGCCAGGGCGATGTCCTGCGGACCGTGCGCGGCCGACACGAACATATTGTGGTAAGGGTGGAAGAACGCGCCGTGCTTCAGGCATTCGGCGGTCCACGCGTAGCCGACACGGAAGTCCGGATCGTCGTCGAACAGGATCTGCGGCATCTGCGCCGGCCCGGTCTGGCGCAGCGCGAAGCCGTGCGCGGCGGCACGTGCCGCGAGGCCCTCGCGCAGCGACCGGCCGGCCGCCTGCAGCCGTTCCAGGTAATCGGTCTGCGCGATCTGGCGCAGCGTCTCGACGCCGGCGGCCATCGGCACCGCCGAGAACCAGAACGAGCCGGTCACGAAGATCCTGCGCGCGGCCTCGCGCAGGAACTCGCTGCCCAGCACCGCCGAGATCGGCTGGCCGTTGGCGAAGCACTTGCCCCAGCAGCTCAGATCCGGCGCGATGCCCAGCAGCGACCAACTGCAGTCGCGCGCCAGCCGGAACCCGGCGCGGATGTCGTCGACGACCAGCACCGCGCCGGCTTCGTCGCACAGCCGTCTCGCCGCACGCGCGAAGTCGGGGTCCACCGCCTGCTGGTCGCGAAAGACGTCGTGTCGATAAGGCGTCGCGAACACCGCGGCCACGTCGCCCGCGTGCCGGCGCATCAGGTCCTCGAGGTTCTGCGGATCGTTGTACGCGTAGTAGACGACGTGGGCGCGGTCCTCGGGCACGGTGCCCGCGCTGCGGCTCGGCGGCACGCACCACGGATCGGCGCCGTGATAAGCGTCGTGGGCGGCCAGGATCACGCGGCGACCGGTGTGCGCGCGGGCGATCACCATCGCCATCGTGGTCGCGTCGGTGCCGTTCTTGCAGAACATCGCCCAGCGCGCGTGCGAGACCTGCGCGACGAAGCGCTCGGCCAGCTCGACCATCACTTCGGACGGGCCGTTCAACGTATCGCCGAGCGTCTGCTGCGCCGCGATCGCCGCCTGCACGGCCGGATCCTGGTAACCGAGCAGGTTCGGCCCGAACGCGCAGACGAAGTCGACGTATTCGTTGTCGTCGACGTCCCAGATCCGGCAGCCCCGGCCGCGGTGGAAGAACTGCGGATACTCGGTCGGCAATCGCGCGGTCGACATGTGGCCGTACATGCCGCCGGGGATCACCTGCAGCGCCCGTTCTCTCAGCGCTTCGTCGCGGACGTGGGTCCAGGCCATCGGGAGGTCTCCTATCGTCGTGAGGGCGGGCCGTCGGGGACCGCCCCGCGCCACGTCCCTCGATGCTGGGCAGGCGCGGCACTCGGGTCAAGGCGTTTTGCCGTCGAGCGGAACGAGGCGGGGAACGGCGCCGAAGACCCTTCGCTATACTCTGATCCAACCGGGGGGCGTCACCCCGGCATGATCAAGCAGGAGACCCATGCCCGTCCAGATCATCGGCATGATCGGGGTCACGCCGCCCGAAGGCGCCACCGTGCACGTCATCAAGGGTGCGCTGTCGCGCACCTTTCTCGCCGAGTTCGCGCAGGCGCACGAGGCCGCCGGCTTCGACATGGCACTGGTCGGCTATACGTCGACGTCCGCCGAAGGCTTCAGCGTCGCGCTCTACGCCGCGATGAAGACCGCGCGCCTGAAGTTCCTCGTTGCCCATCGCCCGGGATCGATCGCGCCGACGCTGACGGCGCGCAAGATCGCCACGATCGATCAATTGACCGAGGGACGCCTGGCGCTGCACATCATCGCCGGCGCGAGCGACCGCGAACAGCAGAGCGACGGCGATTTCTCGAGCAAGACCGAACGCTATCGCCGGGCCGACGAATACGTCGGGCTGCTGCGCCGCCTGTGGACCGAGACCACGCCGATCGATCATGAGGGCGAGTTCTACCGGATCCGCGGCGGCCTGTCCGACGTCAGGCCGTTCCAGTCGCCGTATCCGCGGCTGTATTTCGGCGGCTCGTCGCCCGAGGCGCTCGAGATGGGCGCGCGCCAGTGCGATGCGTTCGCGATGTTCGGCGAGCCGCTGAAGGACACCGCCGAACGCATCGAAGCCGTCGACAAGCTGGCGGCCGTGCAGGGCCGCAAGCTCGGCTACAACATTTCGTTCCGGCCGATCATCGCCGACACCGAGGGCAAGGCCTGGGACAAGGCGAAACGCCTGCTCGAAGAGGTCAAGGGCAAGTCGTCGGCCGACAAGGCGTTCGACCAGTCCGGCGAACGCCTGCTCAGGCACGGCGCGCTCGCGGACGTCCATGACGAGCGGCTGTGGATGGGCATCGCCAGCGTGACCGGTGCGTCGGGCAACACCTCGTGCCTGGTCGGCACGCCGCAGCAGGTCGGCGACGCGATCCTCGCTTATTACCGGCTGGGCGTCGACTCGTTCCTGATCCGGGGCTTCGATCCGGTCGGCGACACGACCGAGTTCGGCCGCGAGCTGATTCCGTACGTGAAGGCCGGCGCCGCGCGCATCGACGCGGAGCGGGCGGAGCGATCGACGTGAACGAACAGGTCGCCGATTTCCGGGCCGAGGCCGATGAACTCGCGCGGCTGCTCGTCACGCTGGGCGACGACGACTGGCGCTTGCCGACGCAGTTTAAGGACTGGACGATCAACGACGTCGTGCTGCACCTGCATGCCAGCGACCTGATGGCGATCGCGTCGACCGACGGCGATGAGGCCTTCCACGCGCATCTCGGCGAGATCCGCGCGCGGCGCCGGAACGGCGCATCGCTGATCGAAGAAGCCCGCGGCCGGTTTCCGGGCCTGGTCGGCGCCGCGATGTTCGACCGGTGGCGCCGGGGCGTCGACACCTTGTGCGAGCGGCTGGACCGGCTCGATTCCGATGCGCGGCTGCCGTGGGTGGCGATGCCGATGGGCTTGCGGATGTTCACGACCGCGCGGCAGATGGAAACCTGGGCGCATGGGCTGTCGATCTACGACGTGCTCGGACTCGAGCGCATCGACACCGACCGGATCAAAAGCATCGCCGTCATCGGCGTCCGGACCTTCGGCTTCACGTTCGCCAACCGCAAGCTGCCGGTGCCGGCCGAGGTGCCTCACGTACGGTTGACGGCGCCGTCCGGCGCGATCTGGGAATGGAACGCACCGAAGCCGGATGCCGACGGCAAGGAGCCGCCGGCCGCTTCGTCGTCGGTCATCGGCAGCGCGGTCGATTTCTGCCACGTGGTCACGCAGGTGCGCCACCATGCCGACACCGGGCTGCGGATCGACGGCGATACGGCCAGGCAATGGATGTCGATGGCGCAGTGTTTCGCCGGGCCGCCGCAGGATCCCCCGCCGGGCAGCCGCTACCGGGTCGTGAAGACCTGACCCGCTAACCCCGAGGGCGATCGCTCACCCGATCCATTGCGCGAACCAGCCCAGCGGATGGTGCGCGCGCGCGATGCTGTACATCATCCCGAACACGAGGATCGCTCCCGCGTAGGCGAGGGCGCGGGCCTTCGGCGACCGGGTACGCCGCAGCGCCAGCACGCCCAGCACGATGTAGACGACGAGCAGGCCGAGCTTGGCGAACAGCCAGCCGTTGGCGAAGACCTCGTGCGGCAGCAGCGACACCAGCATCAGCGCCACCGTCAGCAGCGCCGTGTCGATGCCGTAGCTGGTGAAGCGCACGGCATCGCGATACGGCCAGGTCTGGCCGCGCAATGCGCCGGCGCCACGCAACGCGAACAGGCAGCCGCTGAGCAGCGCCAACGCGATGTGCGTGTGCTTGATCGGAAGGAAGTATTCCAGCATGGACGGAGCGAAGGGTTAGCGGAGCAGGGCGTCCGCGGCGTCGAGCGGCCGAGTCGGGGGTGAGGGTATGGTAAGCCAGCGGAACGGGATGGGCCAAACGAGCGTCTGCTGCTTCCGACCTCACACGTCGTCGGCGCGTGCGAATTCGCGCAGCCATGGATCGAGGTGTGCGATGTCGAACGTTCCGGTCTTCAGCATCCGCATCATTTCCGTATGGATCTGCATCGGCGGCTTGACCAGGCGCCAATCGTTGATTCGCAGGAAAATATCGACTGCGGCGAAGGCGACCCGCTTGTTGCCGTCCACGAACGGGTGGTTGATCGCCAGGCTTTCCATCAGCGCGGCCGCCTCGGCCACGATGTCTTCGTAGTAGCCGGTCTGTGGCCGGAACAGCGCGGCTTCCAGAGCACCCGGGTCGCGGATACCTGGTGCGCCGCCGTAGCGCTGCATCAGCACCGCATGCATACCGAGTACGTCGGCCACGGTCAGGTAGTCACGGGGCACCGCTTATTTTGCCAACTCGCGGTACAGGCTGTCGAACTCGTCGAGGCTCGACGCGAACGCGGCCATGACGTGGCGGCGCGGCCGGCTCTTCTGTTGCCGGTCGATGTAGTCTCGCAGCGCCTCGTCCAGCACGGCTTGAAACTGACGCCCCTGGGATTCGGCGATCTGACGCAGAGCGGCCAGTACCTCGGGGGCCGCCTGGGAGGAAAACTTCTCGCGGACAGGTGAAGCCATGGCACCCTCCATCATGATAGATCTTGATGTTTCATGATAGGGCAAGCTGAAGCCGCGCGCTACACCCATGACCATTTCGACACCCGCTCGCGCCGGCACGCGCTGGCGCTGGCCGCGCTGTGGGGATTCATCGCGCCGGTGTTCGTCGTCGCGACCGACCGGCTGATGCCTTATCTCGGCGGCGAGCCGCCGGTCGTACCGGCGCGTTGGCACGACGCGCCGCCATGGATCGTGCTGGCGACCGGCGGATGGGCGCTGCGCCACGGCGCCTGGTTCGGCCGGCCGCGCGCCGATGGCCGGCCCGGCTGAATCCGGCGTGGAGGTGGGTTCGTGCGTCGATCGGAATCGCGCGATCCCGCTTACTGCCTATCGCCGCCGTGACGCGAAATGACGGTAGATCATCGTCGCGCTGCCGATCATCAGTTCGATCAGATCATCGCGCTGCTCGCGCGTGATCGCCGGTGACCGGCGTGCCGGATCCGGGTCGTCCTCGTGAATGATCCACATGATCGGAAACAGCAGGCCCTCGGTATCGCTTCCCGGCTCCATCGCCAGCAGTTCCTGCCACGAGTCCGGCCGCATGGTGATGCCGCGCATGAAGCCGAACGCCCAGTCGTTGCCGAGCACCTGGCCCTGCTCGTCCTCGTAGAGGAAGGCGCCGTAGGCTTCATCGTGCTCGAGCGTGCGCAGCAGTGCCGACGCGATCGTGTTCCAGTGACGCATCAACAGGCCGAAGATCGCGTTCGCCTGTTCCAGGTCGTCGAAGCTCGACTTGCCGAGGATCTCCGGCAGGTACTCGTTGGGCGGCACCAGATCCGGACCGCAGATCAGCGCGGTGAAGAAGCCGTCGAGCATCTCGAGGTTCATCGTCGCCGAGCCGTGGGACGCGAGGAAGGCTTCGAGCTGGTCGAACTCGGCGTCGCCGAGGGGGGTGTTCAGGGCGTTCATTGTCGAACTATATCGGCGGGAAGGGGGGCCGGGCCCGGATGTGCTTCAATCGCGGGCATGTCCGCGCAGCCCGACCCCCATCACCGCCCCGCCGATCGACACAGCCGCATCACGGCCGCGGCAGAGCGCTTCCGGCTGCGCCTCGCGCACACCGACGCGCTGGTCGGCGTCTGCCTGCTGGCGGTGCTGGCCGGCCTGCTGACCGGCGTGGTGATCGTGGTCTTTCGGCTGCTGACGGAACGCGGCCTCGTCTGGGCCGGGATCCTGCCGGGCGCCGAACGATTCGAGACGCTCGATTGGGCGTGGCGGATCGGGCTCACCGTCGGCGGCGGGCTGCTGATCGGCCTGCTGTTCCAGTCGGTGCCGGCGGCCACTCGCCAGGTCGGTCCGGTCCATGTGATGGCGCGTCTGGCGCGCCATGGCGGACGGATGCCGTGGGCCAATGCCGTGATGCAGTTCGTCGGCGGCGCGATCTCGATCATCGCCGGCCATTCGGTGGGACGCGAGGGGCCGGTGATCCACGTCGGCGCCGCCAGCGCCAGCCTGTTCGGACAGTGGATGCGCGTACCGAACAACAGCCTTCGTACGCTGGTCGCCTGCGGGGTGGCCGCATCGATCGCGGCATCGTTCAACACGCCGCTCGCGGGCGTGGTCTTCGCGATGGAAGTCGTGATGTTCGAGTACACGCTGTCGGGTTTCGCGCCGGTGATCCTGGCCGCGGTCAGCGCGACCTCGGTCAGCCGGCTGGTCTTCGGTCCCGATCCCGCTTTCTCCGTGCCCCCGTTTCAACTCGCGTCGCTGCTGGAACTGCCGTGGGTCGTGCTGGTCGGACTGGTGATCGGCTGCTTCGCGGCGGCTTATGTTCGCGGTATCGGCCTGGTCGAGCGGCACACCTCGCGTGCGCCGGTGTGGCTGCGGGCGACGGCCGCCGGCCTGCTGACCGGACTGTGCGCGCTGGTGGTTCCCGAGGTGATGGGGCTCGGTTATGACACGGTGCAGATGGCGATGCTCGGTCAGATCGGCCTCGCGGCGCTGATCCTGATCGCCGTGTTCAAGCTGATTGCCACCGTCGCCTGCGGCGGGCTGGGGCTGCCCGGCGGGATGATCGGTCCGATGGTGGTGATCGGCGCGACGGTGGGCGGCGCGCTCGGCATCGTCGGCCACGCGCTGATTCCCGGATCGAGCGCGGCCCCGGCGTTCTACGCGGTGCTCGGCGTGGCCGCGATGATGGCGGCGAGCCTGCAGGCGCCGCTGGCCGGCTTGACGGCGATGCTCGAGCTGACCGGCAACCCCAACACCATCCTGCCCGGCATGACCGCCGTCATCACCGCTTTCCTGATGTCGCGCGTCGTGTTCCGACAGGAGCCCTTGTTCGTATCGATCCTTCATCTGCGCGGTATCGATCACCGGATCGATCCGGTGCTGCAGCCGCTCGAACGCACCGGGGTCGCGGCGGTGATGAGTCGCCGTTACGTGGTCGTCGAAGCGAAGGGCGAGGCGCCGGATTGGCAGCGGGTGCTTGCCGGCCAAGCGGAGTGGGTGATCGTCGTCGATGGGCGCGAGATCCGGGCGGTCTGGAGTGCCGGGCAGTTGGCTTCGCTGCTGGCAGCCGGCGGGACCGACGGCGCGGTCGACGTGTCGGTCGGCGCGCCGGACGCGCCGCCGTTCGCGATGGTGCCGCTGCAAGCCACGTTGGGCGAGGCGCTGGCGCTGATGGACGAGGCCGGGGCCGATGTGGCGGTCGTCAGCAGCGCGACCGTCGCGCAGCGTGATCGGCTTCGCGGGGTGGTCAGCCGGCGGGAGATCGGAGCGGGCGTGCGGTAAGGGGAGGCGGTTCTGGATCGGAATTTCGCAGCTCTACCGTTACGCGGATAATCAGTTCGCGGCAGTGAGGAACTACACGATCGCCTCGAACACGATCGACCAGATCCGGGCTGTCCGGCTGACGGGTCGGGACGGCACCGGCAAATGGATAGAGGGTCCGCGATTCGTCGGCGATATTCTGAAGACGGTTGCTGACGTCAGTACGTTCGGTGTGAAGTTCGACGAGAGCAAGGTTGTTCCGCAACGCATAGAGAAGCCGTCCTTCTGAGCGAGAAAGCCCGACGCGGCTCAGCCGATCGCGGCGAGCGGTCGGCCCGGGAGATTAGGCGTGTCCCCGTGCAACCCTCACCGGTCGCCGCCGTCCGACATCCGGCGGTCGTCATCGTCCGTCCAGCGTTCCGGCGGGCGCGTCGCGACCAGGCTGCCGCGAGACGCCGCGATCGGGCGGGGCGGCGGTGATGAATTCCTGATCGCCATGCCCGACACCCCGCTCGCCGAGGCCGCGCCGGTCTGCCGGCAGATCCTGCTCGCGATCGGCGGCAGCGCTTACCGGGTCGCCGACAAGGCCTTCCACGTACGTGCCTCGATCGGCCTCATCGAAGTCTCGCCAGGCACTTCGATCAAGGATGCCGTCTCCACCGCCGACCTTCGAGGTGCTGCTCAGGATGCGCGACACCGATGGCCGGCCGGTGCCGACCGGAAGCCTGATCGCCGCCGCCGAGAACAGCGGACGGATGGGCGTGATCGACCGCTGGGTGCTGTCGGCGACGCTGGCCTGGCCGGCCCGCTGTGCTTCGAGATCACCGAGAGCATCGCCCTGCACGATCTCGAGAACACCCGCCGATTCATCGATCGCGTGCGCGGTTACGGCGCCAGGGTCGCGCTCGACGACTTCGGCGCCGGCTATACGTCGTTTTCGTACCTGAAGGAGTTGCTGGCCGAGCTCGGCATCGACTACGTGCAGGGTCATGCGATCGCCCGGCCGCAGGCGCCGGAGGCGTTGTTGGACGCGGGGTCGGCGGCCGGCTTCATCGAGGACGAGGAGACGGCGCGGTACGTGGCGGGGCTTGGTGAGGGTTGGGAGGTGGGGGGCGGGTCGGGCCGTGATGCGGATCGACGGATTGGGCAGTCGGATCTGGTGGTTGGAGGGGCTGCCCGATCATTTTTCGCATCTGTCGCGCGCGAGTTCGCGCTGTTGCAGCGCCAGTATGTGGACCTGAGCATCAGGCGGCTGCGCCTGTTCGACGACGCTCATGACGATCGTGCGCTCGGCAAGCGCGAACGTAACCGCCTCGCCCAGGTCATCCTCGACGAGGTGCGGGAGGTGCTTGCCGACGAGCGCCAGATGCTGGCGGATGCCGATCGCCTCGCGCTCATCGCCCTGCATGACAAGTGCGGTGAAGCACGCTACGACGAGTTGCGCAGCGAGGAAGCCGCCGTCATGCCTGGCGAACTCATCGCTGCCGTGATTGGTCGATGGTCTCGCGCGAGGGCATGCGGAGGGTGTTGGCAGGGGGCTGCTCGAAAATGGTGGAGGCTCTCGCCAGTACTTCGTCCACGACGGACTCCGGTAAGCTCTACACCTTCCGACCGTTGTGAGCGCTCGGATCGAGGACACGCGGTTGATCGCAACGCACCACCCCCGTGGTCTTGGTGCCGGTCAGCGGCACGGAGAAGCCGATACGCCGAGCGAAATCGCCGCCGTTCATAATGGGCAGAATGACCGGCAGGCCGGTTACGCGGTTGAAATCATCCGGCGAAACGATGACGACCGGACGATGCCCTCGCTGTTCCCGACCTTGCGTGGGTTCCAGATCGACGAGGTAGACATCGCCTCGTCTCATATCAGCTCGTCGCCTGCGGCCGGAGCGTCCACCCATTCGCGTTCTTCCGCGGGTTGCGGCTGTGAGTAGTCGGACGAGGCCAGCAATTCCGCCATCGTGTAGTTGGTGCTCGAGCCCAGGGCGCCGAGGATCTGGCGCGGACAACGTATCAACCGAGGATGCGTTACCAAGGGGTCATCATCGAAGTCAAGGCAGGAGCCGACCAGCGGATGCCCCCGCCGCCGGTCGCACGCCGTATCGCTCGCGTCATGGGCCGTTCCGTCAGAGAGAACCAGATCAGACCGGAGCGGAGCCTGCCAATCGAGTCATTTGATCTTCAAGACCTCGTGGGTCGGACATCTGCCATGAAGCCAGTTCCTCCGCCCACGACCGACGCGCCGCCGCGTCCTGATCGAAGACGGCGCGGATCGACGGTTATGATCATGCTTCCCCGACAGGCCGCTGATCGTTGATCCCGTGACCGGGTTGACTCGTGACCACTTCCCATCCAGAAGCCGGGAGCAGTACCGACTCCGTTCCCGGATCCGCACCCAGTCCGCGAAGCGAAGCGCTCGCGGCGCTGCAACTGTGGCAGACCTTCGAATACCTCAGCCCGCAGAACCCGCCCGATCCCAAGGTCGAGAAGGACAACTGCGTCTGGGCGCTGGATCCGCATGCGCAGGGCGACCGGGACATGCCCTGGGCGGCGCCGGACAAGGTCGAGGCCCTGAACAAGTTTTTCAGGCGCAAGCGCCGCTTCATGCTGTTCGCGGGCCTCATCAGCGGCAAGGAACTGGTCGATACCCTGCGTGATCGACTGGGCGCACCGCCGCTGGATTTCACCGAGCAACGCGCGCCCAAGAGCGCCGCGTCCTTCGTCATCCCGATCGACGAACACGGCCGGGTCGGCGGCGAGATCTTCGTCAGCTCCGTTCCCTGGGCCGTCGCGCGCATCGAGGCCGCCCGGGCCGGCGGCGGGCTCTTCGACTTCTCCGGGTTCTTCGGCGACGGCGGCGTGCAGCAGCGAATCAGGGACGCGGTCAGCGAATTGCTGAGGATGCGCCAGCTCATCGACGACGAGTCCGTCGACGAAGACGAATCCGCGGAAGACGCCGCCTGCCCGCCGGGCGTCGACGCAGGGCCCGGCGATGAGCAGGAAGACTTATCGCCCGCGGTCGATCCCTTCGCGGAGGGGGCGGAGGAAGTGGACGTCCCGCCGAACATTCGAACGCTGGAGGCCGAAGACGTCCGGGCCATTGCCGAGGTGGTGTTCAGGATTTGCGGCTGGCAACCGTCGAACACGCCGGACTGGATCATCCAGACGCAGCGAGCCTCGGCGAAGGGCGAGAACCGACTGCCCGACGATCCGCTCAACAGCTTCTTCGCGGAGGAACTCGAGAAGGTGCAGCGCGAGTACGTGGAGGGCCGCTGCGGCGCGACCCTGTCCAGGTTCCTGGAAACGCCCGTCCATCCTGATCGATGCGATCTCGACCGCACACGCCAGCATCTGGTGGACGGCGTGCATCCGAGCCTCACGCCGCTTGCTTGCTGGCCTGGCGAGTTCCCGCTGGTCACTGCCCAGCAGTTTGCCGTCAACACCATCATGCGCGAGCTCGGGCACGGCGGGCTGTTCTCGGTCAACGGTCCGCCCGGCACCGGCAAGACGACGATGCTCAAGGACATCCTGGCGGCGATCGTGGCGGAGCGCGCCGACGTCTTGGCGTCCTTCGTCAAACCGTTGGATGCCTTCCCTTCCAGGCTGAAGGTCGAGCGCCATGAGTATCCGGTCTGGAAGATTCACGATCGCCTGCGCGGGTTCGGCATCGTCGTCGGCTGCGCGAACAACGGTGCAGCCGAGAACATCAGCAAGGAGCTGCCGAGCCGGGCAGCCATCGACAAGTCGATGGACATCGACTACTTCTCCGAAGTCGCCGATTCGCTGGGACTGCCCGAGAACGCGAAGCAGCGCCCGGGTAAGCACTGGGGCCTCGTGTCGGCGGCACTCGGCCGGCAAGAGAACCGGTTCGCGTTCGCGACCGACTTCTGGAATGGACGCAGGGATGGCGGCAAGACGGGCGCAAGGTCGAAGCGGTCAGGCCAGGACGAGACATCGCCCGATGAGCCCGCGGATCCGATGCGGCTGTTGACGTTACAGGATTGGGTCGAGGAGTTCGGCCGGAGCGTTCCGGCCTGGGACGAAGCCAGGGCAAGTTATGCGCAGGCCCGGGAGCGTGCGCATGCAGCGCTGGAGCGCGCAGGCAGCCTGGCGAGCCGGTTGCGGGCGTCCGAGCAATCGGCATCCCGGCTCCTGCGGCTTCGACCCCGGCATGCGGAGCTGACCGAAACGGTGTCCGGACTGACGCGCCAGGAGGCCGAGGCCCAGGCGCAGGTGAGGGCTGCCGGCGACGCGGTGAAACATGCCACGGACGTGGCCTCGGCGCTGCGCGAGTCGGGGCGGCAGCAGGCGAATCTCGAAGACGCCCGGGATCGCCTGGCCGCGGTTCTTCTGCGTCGACCGTCGAGCTCCGCCGATGCGTTGACGGACCGCGTCAAGCGAATCGATCTGGCACGCCGCCGGGTCCAGGACGACCTGAAGGCCCACGAGCTGACGAAACCCGGTGTGCTCTCCGTTTTCTTCAGGCGAGCCGGTGCGCAGCAATGGGAAGCGCGGCGCTACCAGTTGCTTGCTGAACTGGATGCCAAGCGCAGGGAGCAGGATGCCTGCGAGCAGGCCCGGGACGACGCGCTTCGATGGCAGCGGGAACGGTCCGAGGTGCAAGCGAGAATCGAGACGGCGCAGGCGAAAGCCCAGGCGGTGCGATCCGCAATGCAGGCGCTGGGAGTCGATACCGCCTCGTCGTTCGACGAAGCGAGTGCGCGGCTCCATGCGGTGGAGGAGGATCTTCGCCGTCATCAGAAGACTTTGCAGGACTGCCGGCAGGCGTCGGCACAGGCGGCCTCGGAAGCCAAGGCTCTTGCCGTGGAGATCGGCGAGCAGGAGGCTGCCGTCGCCGCCGGTGAGACGGTGCTGTCGGCCGCCGGATTGCTGGGCGAGTGCCGCGCTGCCTGGCACCTGTTCGATGTGTCGCGGGACGATTTTCATCGGGCCGCGCCTTATCACGACGAAGCCGAGCTGTTCGATGCCCGGCGCGACCTCTTCGCCGCGGCACTGAACCTGCACAAGGCCTTCATCGTCCACGCTTGGCGCCGGCTCAAGCCGACGTTGTTCGGCGCGATCGGCCTGCTCAACGGCAGGATCAACGTCAATCAGATCCATGGCGGTCCGATGCCGCTATGGGACGCGCTGTTCCTCGTCGTGCCCTTGGTCTCGACCACCTTCGCGTCGTTCCCGCGACTCTTTCGTGGCGTCGGCAAGGAGCAACTGGCCTGGGTCCTGATCGACGAGGCCGGCCAGGCACCACCGCAGTATTGCGCCGGCGCGCTGTGGCGGGCGCGGCGCGCGGTGGTCGTCGGCGACCCGAGACAGTTGGAGCCCGTGGTGGGCGTTCCGGACGAACTGACCGACCCGCTTCGAGAGCGCTGTGGAGCGGCCGTGCGCCATATGCCGCCAGCAGCTTCGGCGCAGACGCTGGCGGATCTGTCCAACCGGTACGGGATGTATCTGAACGAGGACGATCCGGAGAGTCGGATCTGGCTGGGGTCGCCGCTGATCGTACATCGACGCTGCGTCGCCCCGATGTTCGAGATCGCCAATGCCATCGCTTATGAAGGCAAGATGGTCTACGGTGCCGGTACGGACCGGCTGGGCGAAGCGGTCCCTTGGAGCCGCTGGCTGGATGCGTCGAGCGAGGCCAATGAAGGTCACTGGATTCCGGAGCAGGGACGGCGTGCGTTCAACGCGATGGACATACTGGTCGGAGACAAGCCGCGAGACCGCGAAGGCAAGCCGCGCGCTTTCGTCATTACCCCGTTCTCTGAAGTCGCCGAGAAGATGCGCGAGCTGCTGGCGAGCCGGTATGGCTGGGAGGACGCGAATGCGATGTGCGGAACGGTTCATACCTTCCAAGGCAAGGAGGCGGACTACGTCGTGTTCCTGCTCGGCGGAGATCCCCGGAAACCGGGCGCGATTTCATCCTATGCCGGCCGCAGCCCCAATCTGATCAACGTTGCCGTCACCCGGGCGAAGAAGCGGCTGTACGTGCTGGGGAAGCGCGGGTACTGGACGGGTAGGGGGGACGTCCACGGGTATTTCGGCGAGATGGCGCGGGCCCTGGATGCGCACCTCGATTCGATGAGGGCGAAGGGGGGCACCGACACTGGGCAGTCGACGTCGTCTGCTGAGCCGTGATGGTCGAGCGGTGCCGGGCCGGCGGAGAATCGCTTCGCGGTCGACGCCTCAGCGGCAGGCCGGGCCGAGTGCTCGATCACCGGGTCGGGGAATCCGCCAGCGGCCAAGAGGCGAGGCGTTCATGACGTGACTGGCCGACGTGGCTGCGCATCAGATGAAAGGCGCGGACAGCGAAAGCGATCGGCGTGATCGCATGCTCGGCGACGTGAGGCCTGTGACCGTAGCTGAGCGTCATGTGCGGTCGGTAGGCTGCTTTCAACCGAATCCCCTGGTCGGCGAGTGCATGGATCAACGCCGTGCGCAGGTCGTACACCGGTGCCAGATCGTCATCGTCGATCCGGCCGGTGAGCACGAAGGGTCCGTTCGATCGGCCGAAGCTCATCGCCCGGTCGAACCGTATATCGAAGGCCGGTTGGTGTACCTGGTCGGCCGCCCAGCATGCCGAGGACAGCGCCCGGTTGTCGAGCCCGGTACCGAGGAACGCCAGCGTCACATGGAGTCGCGCTACGTCCGTCCGCCGGACGGTCAGGCCGGCCGAGAGCATGCACTGGGTCGCTTCGCTCGTCAGCCGTTGGATCTCGGTGTCGTCGGGCAGTAGCGCGAAGAAGATGCTCTCGTTTGGCGCGCCCTGGCCGATGGGCATCGCTGCCGCCCATCGGTCTCCGGAGGCGGGAGGGCCGCCGAATAGCGGTAGTTGGGCGTGCATGGATTGCGGCGGTGGGGGAGCATGTGTTGGGTAGGCTACAGTTTAAAACACTGTTTGCAATAACAGTGTTTTGGGCGATAGCGCTTCCCAATTCACCAGGCATGGCGCGGCCTGGGATGTTCAGTACGGCCTATCAATGTCCCTTTTCGAGTAGCTCGAGTACTCGATCTTTTAATCGAATCGGATTAGACTAGACTTGGTCTTTTTTAAAAAATACCTTCGAATCACCATGACCGCGATCAACATCTACGAAGCCAAGACCCGGCTGTCTCAGCTAGTCGATCGAGCCATTGCCGGCGAGGACATCATTGTCAGTCGGCATGGCAAGCCCGTGGCGCGAATCACGCGCTTGGAATCGGAAGAGCGAAAGGTACGATTCGGTGTGCTCGAGGGCAGGATCCGGATTGCGGACGACTTCGATGCTCCGCTGCCTGATGAGGTGCTGGCTGCCTTCGAGGGACGCTGATGAGGATTCTGCTGGACACGCATGTGTTCCTCTGGGCTGTCGCGTCTGACAGGAGGCTTGGCGCTTCGGCCAGAGAGAAAATCGCCCAGGCCGACGCAGTCTTCGTTTCTGCCGCATCACTGTGGGAGATCGCCATCAAGTCTCGGCTTGGGAAGATTGACGGCGATCTGGGTGAATTGCTGGCTGCTGTGGAAGCCAGTGGATTTCAGGAACTTCCCGTTCGCGGCTCCCATGCGGCAGTGGTCGCCACCTTACCCATGATCCACGGCGACCCTTTTGACCGATTGCTCGTGGCCCAAGCGATGACCGAGCCTTTGCGGCTGCTGACGGCCGATGTTCTGCTGACGGGCTATACCGATCTGGTCATGCTGGTGACGTAAAGGCACGCAGCATGCGGTGTTACCACACTGATCCGCGAAGACCCTTTTTTATACGATCGATAGGCGCTCTCGCGCTCTGATCCTCACTCCACCGTCACCGACTTAGCCAAATTCCGCGGCTTATCCACATCCGTCCCCCGCGCCAACGCCGCGTGATAAGCCAGAAGCTGCAACGGCACCACATGCAGGATCGGTGACAACAAGCCCGCGTGATCCCCCAGGTTGATGACGTTGACGCCATCACTAGGCTCGATCAACGTATCCTGATCCGCGAATACGAAGAGCTCGCCCCCCCGTGCCCGGACCTCCTGCAGGTTCGACTTCAGCTTCTCGATCAGCACGTCATTGGGGGCCACCACGACGACCGGCATCCGCGAGTCGACCAGCGCCAGCGGCCCGTGCTTCAACTCCCCTGCCGCATAAGCCTCGGCGTGGATGTACGTGATCTCCTTGAGCTTCAGCGCCCCTTCCATCGCGATCGGGAAGTGCACGCCGCGGCCCAGGAACAGCGCGTTCTCGCGCGGCGCGAAGCGGCCGGCCCAGTGCTTGACGGCCTTCTCGCATTCCAGTACGTGGTTCATCGCCGCCGGCAGGTGCCGCAACTGCTTGATCAGTTCCGCTTCGCGTTCGGCGCTCAACTGATCCCGCAGCTTGGCCATGACCAGGGTAAGGATGAACAGCGCGGCCAACTGGGTGGTGAACGCCTTGGTCGACGCGACGCCGATCTCGGGGCCCGCGCGCGTGAGGAACCTCAGCTTCGACTGCCGGATCAGCGCCGACTCGGGCACGTTGCAGATCGACAGCGTGTCGGTCATGCCCAGCGACTTGGCGTGCTGCAGCGCGGCCAGCGTGTCGGCGGTCTCGCCCGATTGCGAGATCGTGATGACGAGGGTGTCGTCCAGCGGCACCGAGTCGCGGTAGCGATATTCGCTGGCGATTTCGACGCTGGTCGGGATCCGGGCCACCGACTCCAGCCAGTACTTGGCGACGACGCCGGAGTGGTAGCTGGTGCCGCAGGCGAGGATCAGGATCTGTTTGGTGCGGCGGAAGATCGCTTCGGCGT
Source organism: Burkholderiaceae bacterium (assembly GCA_047601745.1). Lineage (GTDB taxonomy): Bacteria > Pseudomonadota > Gammaproteobacteria > Burkholderiales > Burkholderiaceae_E > JAKPAM01. The sequence continues at coordinate 2,360,289 of JASGIS010000001.1, forward strand.
CGGCGCCGAACAGGCCGGGCGAGACCGAACTGGCGTTGGTGACCATTTCGAGCGTGTTGGCGATGGCGCCGGGCTGCTCGAAGATCTCCTTCTGCATGTAGTGGTCGTACTTGCCCAGTTCGATCGCGTCGGCCGACAACTGGCTTTCGGTGATCGCGCGTTCGACAGGCTCGCCGTTGTCGTCGACGATGCGGTAGCCGTCGGTCGTGATCTCGACGACGTCGCCTTCTTCGAGGTAAGCGACGGAGCGCGTGACCTGCAGCAGCGCGGAGGTGTCGGACGCGAGGAAGTTCTCGCCCTTGCCGCTGCCGCCGTTGCCGACGCCCAGCAGCAGCGGCGAGCCTTTGCGCGAGCCGACGACGACGCCGGGCTGGGCGGTGTTGATCGCGGCGATCGCGTAGGCGCCGTGCAATTCCTTGACGGCCTTCTGGACCGCGTCGAACAACTGGAGGCCGCTGCGCAGATAGCGGTGCAGCAGGTGCGCGATGACTTCGGTGTCGGTCTCGGACGTGAAGTTGAAGCCGTCGGCCTTCAGCGATCTGCGCAGCGCGTCGTGGTTTTCGATGATGCCGTTGTGAACGACGCAGACCGAGAAGTCGTCGCCCAGCGAGGCATGCGGGTGGGCGTTGTTCTCGGTGACGCCGCCGTGCGTGGCCCAGCGGGTGTGGGCGATGCCGGTCGGGGCGTCGGCATGGCATTCGTCGGTGCGGGCCTGCAGGTCGGCGACGCGGCCGACGGCACGGACGCGGTCCATCCGGCCGTCATTGAGGATCGCGATGCCGGCGGAGTCGTAACCGCGGTATTCGAGCTTGCGCAGCCCTTCGATCAGGATGGGTACGACGTTGCGTTGCGCGACGGCGCCGACGATGCCACACATAGGGGAATGCTCCGAATCGGATCGAGGAATCAGGATTGTTTTTTCTTGACCGGCCGCTGGTAGTCGCCGCGCTCGGTCTGTTGCCGCGGATTCAGCACCAGCGTGCCGGGCGCGACGTCTTTCCACACGGTGGTGCCGGCGGCGATCGAGACGCCGTTGCCGACGGTGACCGGCGCGACGAACTGCGTGTCCGATCCGACGAACACGTCGTCGCCGATCGTCGTGTGGTGTTTGTTGGCGCCGTCGTAGTTGCAGGTGATCGTGCCGGCGCCGATGTTGACGTTGCGGCCGACGGTGGCGTCGCCGACATAACTGAGGTGGCCGGCCTTGCTGCCGTCGCCGACCTTGGCGGCCTTCATCTCGACGAAGTTGCCGACGTGGACGTCATTACCCAGTTCGGTGCCCGGGCGCAGCCGCGAGAACGGGCCCAGCGTGCCCATGCGGCCGACGCTGGCGCCCTGTACGTGCGTGAACGGCATCAGCACGGTGCCGTCGCCGAGCGTCGCGTCGACCAGTACGCAGTTGGCGCCGATCCGGACGTCGTTGCCGAGCACGACCCGGCCTTCGAACACGCAATTGACGTCGATGCTGACGTCGGTGCCGCAGCTCAATGATCCGCGGATATCGATGCGCGAGGGGTCGGCGAGCATGACGCCGTCGGTCATCAGGCGATCGGCCAGTTCACGCTGGTACACGCGTTCGAGTTCGGCCAGTTGCTGTTTGCTGTTGACGCCCTGCGTTTCCCAGATCGCGTCGGGCTGCGCGCTGACGACCGGGACGCCGTCGGCGACCGCCATCGCGACGATGTCGGTCAGGTAGTACTCGCCCTGGGCGTTGTCGTTCTTCAGCGCGGCGAGCCAGCGCTTGAGCGGGACGGTCGGTACGACGAGGATGCCGGTATTGATCTCGCGGATCCGGCGGGTGGCTTCGTCGGCGTCCTTGTGTTCGACGATGGCGGTGATGCGCTCGTCCTGGCGAACGATGCGGCCGTAGCCGGTCGGGTCGGGCATGTCGACGGTCAGGATGCCGAGCTTGTCGCTGCCGGCGGCGGCCAGCAGCCGGCGCAGCGTGGCGGTCTGGATCAGCGGGACGTCGCCGGACAGGATCAGCGTGGGCGCGCCGTCGTCGAGCAGCGGCAGCGCCTGGGCGACCGCGTGGCCGGTGCCGAGCTGCGGCGATTGCAGCGCCCAGTGCAGGTCGGGGGCGCCCAGCGCCTGCTGGACGGTCTCTCCGCCGTGTCCGTAGATGACGACCAGCTTGCCGGGCGCCAGTTCGCGCGAGCGGTCGAGCACGTGCGCGAGCAGCGCCTTGCCGGCCAACGGATGCAATACCTTGGGCAGCGCCGATTTCATCCGCTTGCCCATGCCTGCGGCCATCACGACGACATTCATCAAAAAACCTTTCTGGATCAACCGGTTGGCGAGATTTCGCCAGCCAAACCGAAAAATGGTAGCACGGCCAACTCCGCGTAAAGGTTGCCGATTCCAAACCATTCCGAACCGCGAGCAGTATGCGGCGGGCGATCGGACGTGTGGTGCGGAAATCCTCGGCGAAAGGCGATTCGGCCGCCCGAGCCGACGAAACCGACGAACGGTCGGGCCGTGCGAGCCGGCTTCGTTTCGCCGATGCCTCGAGTTGTAACGAAAGCCCGCGGACCGCGTGGATCCGGTTTCCGGCAGCAACAACGGCAATGCGAGTGGGAAACGTTCGGGTCCGAGCCTGCGTCGGCGGCCTCGATCGAGGGGGCCGTGTCCTCGACGGCCCCGCGCCAGCATCCACTCTCGCAAGGAACGACAGCCATGACCGATACGCTGCCGACGACGATCGTCACCGATCGCCCGTTCGCTCCAACGGCTTCACCCACCGTACGCGCCCGGCGCGGCAACACCGGCCGGTATCCGGAGACGCGCCGGGCGCCCGGCACCTGCGGCGAACTGCTGCAGGGCGCGATCGACGGCCGGGATTTCATGATCAACTGTCCGATCGATCGCTATGCGACGGCGGTCGCTCGGCCGATCGCTTCGGGCGTCGTCGAGCTCGATGGCCGGCGCCACTATGAGAAGGTGGCCGAGACGATCGGTCTGCTGGCGCGGCGCGTCGGCGGGCTGTCGGGGATCCGCGTGGCCATCGACGGCGACATCCCGCGCGGCAAGGGGATGGCATCGAGCACCGCCGACGTGGCGGCCGGCATCGCGGCGACGCTCGCCTGCGCGGGGCTGTACCGGACCGAACAGGAACTGGCGCGGCTGATCACGTCGATCGAGCCTTCGGATTGCACGCACTATCGCGGCGTGGCCGACCTGAACTTCCTGACCGGCGAGCTGAACGAGCGGCTGCCGGCGCCGCGCGACCTGCGCGTGCTGGTCGTCGACTGCGGCGGCGCCGTCGAGACGGTGGCCTTCGAACGCGAGCGGGCGCGCTCGGTCTATCGCCGTCACGCGAACGTCGTTCGCGATGCGCGCTCGGCGCTGCGGCGCGGTCTGCGCGGCGGCTGCAACCGGCTGGTGGCGGCGGCCGCGACGGCCAGCGCCGAGCTGAGCCAGTCGATCCTGCCCAAGTGGGCGTTCGAGCGGTTGCGGGCCTTGTCCCACGATTGGGGCGTGCTGGGCATCAACTGCGCGCACAGCGGCACGGTGCTGGGCCTGCTGTACGAGCCGTCGCGCATCTGCGGCGCGCGGCTGCGCGACCGGCTGCGGCAGACCTTCGGCGACGATCTGCCGATCGTCGGCGATCACCTGATCATCGCCGGAGGCATCGATGTCGTCTGAGGACACGCTGGATCGGCTGCTGGCGATCGCCAGCCACAATCCGTCGATGGCGGCGGTGCGCGAGGCGGCGCCCCACGACGACGAGATCGTCGACTTCTGCGTGCCGGTCAACCGGCACTTTCCGCCGGCGTCGCTGCTCGAACGGCTGCGGGCATCGCTGCCGGACCTGCTGCGCCATTACCCGGACGACGCCGCGGCGCTGGAGCCGCATCTGGCCGAGCTGATCGGGCTGCCGGCGCGCCACGTGGTGCTGGCCAACGGTTCGACCGAGGTGATCACCGCGCTGTGCCGGATGGCGCGTGGGCCGATCGTGACGACGGTGCCGACCTTCGGGCGCTGGACCGACCTGCCGGCCGAGTGGGGCGTGCCGGCCTACTACGTGCACCACCGCCGATCGCGGTCGTGGCGAGTGGACGTCGACGAGCTGATCGATTCGGTGAGGCGGCACGGCGCCGACACGCTGGTGCTGTGCAATCCGAACAACCCGACCGGCGCGTGGTTCACCGGCGACGAGATCGGCCGCATCGTGACGACGCTGGCCGATCTGGCGACGATCGTCATCGACGAATCGTTCATCGATTTCTCGTCGCTGACCAGCGCGAGCGGGCTCGCGCAGAGCGACGACGGCAACCTGGTCATCGTCAAGAGCCTGGGCAAGTCGCTCGGCTGGCACGGGATCCGGCTCGGCTACGCGGTGGCCGGCGAGCGGCGCGCGGCCGCGCTGCGCCGGCAGTTGCCGCGCTGGAACGTCAACGGCCTGGCCGCGCAGGTGCTCAAGGAACTGGGGCCGCTCGGCGACGCGCTGCGCGCCAGTTTCGGCCACGTGATCCGTGATCGCGAATATCTGCTCGAACGGCTCGCGCAGGTCGACGGGCTGACGGTGTTTCCGTCGGAGGCCAACTTCGTCTACGCGGAGCTGGCGCCGGGCCTGTGCGGCCGCGCGCTGCGGCGCCGGCTGCTCGAACGCGACGGCTTGTACCTGCGCGAATGCAGCAACAAGGTCGGCGACGACGAATGCCATCTGCGCATCGCGGTGCTGCCGCGCGCGGAGTCCGATCGGCTGGTGCAGGCGCTGCGCGGGCACCTGGCGGCGATGCGCGCGTCGCCGGAGGCTCCTGCCGTCTGATGGCCCCGGCGCACGCGGGGGGGCTTGGCGGACCCGGGCGGACCCAGCGGGCCTAGAGGACCCAGGGGATTCAGGAGACTCAGGGGGACTCACGAGACCCACGAGACCCAGGAGGCCAGGAGGCCAGGAGGCCAGGCGGGCCTCGACGAGCCCGTCTGACCTCGCTGGGTATTTCGCTGGCTTCGAGGCCCGGACCGGTCTCGAGCGACCTCGATCGGCCGTTGAAGGGTCCGGAATCATCGAGAATTTCGTTGCGCGAAACCCGAGTGCACTGAAAGTCGATTGAAAGGGTCCGGGTTTCTTGTCAGCATCGGGTCGTCATTCGCAATGCGGCGGGCAAAGCATCCGCTGCTTCGATCGTTCGACGATCTTCGGAGGAGACCGATGTCGAAAACCAAGTGCGCGGCCGCGCTGTTCGCCGGCCTGCTGTCGCCATGGGCGATGGCCCAGTCCAACGTCACGATGTACGGCATCGCCGATGCCGGGATCGGCTTCATCGATGTCGGCGGGCCCGGCAATTCGACCGCGTTCCGGGTCGACTCGGGCTACAACAGCACCGGCCGCTGGGGCATCCGCGGCAGCGAGGATCTGGGCGGCGGTCTGCAGGCGTTCTTCAAGGCCGAGGCCGAGGTCGGCTGGGATACTGGCGGCGGCGATGGCGGCGGGGGCAATGCGCTGAATTTCGCTCGCGGCAGTTATGTCGGCCTCGAAGGCCGGTTCGGGCAGGTCTGGTTTGGCCGTGACTACGTGTCCGGCTATCCGGCGATGCTGGAGATCGACATCCTGCGGTATGGACTGTTCGGCAACCTGCTGACGTTCCTGAGCGGTTACCAGGGAGCCACGGTCGACGGCGTCACCTACGGCGCGGTGTCCGGCATGCAGACGCGCACCAGCAACGGCATCTTCTACAAGACGCCGCAGTTCGGCGGGCACGTGATCCAGGCGCACTACGGCGCCGGCGAGCGCTACGCGGCGCCGAAGTCCGGCGGCAGCCACGCCGGCGTATCGTGGATCTTCGCGTCGGGCCCATGGTCGGCCAGCGCCTGGTTCCACCAGCGCCGGTCGGTGCTGGCGCCGGACAGCAGCCTGCTCAAGACCAAGGAATACGGCGGCGGGGGCGGCTATCGGTTCGGGCCTGCCAAGCTCGTGCTGGGCGCCGGCGTGTCCGACCCGGACGGCCCGCAGAAATTGAAGTTCTACAACGTCGGCGGATCGGTGCGCGCCGGCACGGGCACCGTGTACCTGCAGTTCACGCGGATGAAGGAGGACGCCAGCAGCGCGCGCGGCAACAGCCTGTCGCTGTCGTACACGTACCCGTTGTCGAAACGGACCAACCTGTACGCGACGGCCGGCACGACCCGCAACAACGCCACCGGCACGTACGTGCTGCGCGGGTCGGGGCTCAGCTACGCGGCCGGGGCGCCGGGGGCCGACCAGAAGGGCCTCGCGTTGGGCATCCGGCATTTCTTCTGATCGACGGGTGGCGTACGGGGAGGTACATCGCGTAGGCGCCCGACGACTTGAATCCCCGGCATCCGGTGCAAAATCAGAACGATTGCGGATCGATTCCCGAGGTGTCCATGACCCGCGTGCTGCGATGGTTGTTGTGCCTGTCCGTCGTGTCGCTGCTGGCCGCCGGCTGTTCGCTGGCCAGGTTCGGCTACGACGCGTTTCCATATTGGGCGATGTGGCAGCTCGATCGCCATCTGGACCTGGACGACGAGCAGCGGGTGTTGGCGCGCAACGCGATCGATGACCTGCGTGCCTGGCACGAGCGCGCGGAGCTGCCGCAGTACGCGCGCTTCCTCAAGCAGGTCGATGCGCGTCTGCGCGGTGTCGGCGGTGGGGCCGATGGGGCCGATGGGCCGCCTGGCCATGGTGCGGTGCAGGGCGCGCTCGACGGCTCGGGGGCCGGCACCGATGCGTCGGTTCCGGCCGGCGATCGCGATGCGATCCGGCCGGTGGAGTTCGACACGTGGCGCCGGACGGCGATGGCGCGCTGGGCGCCGCTGGCCGACCAGGTGGCCGGGCCTGTGACGACGCTGCTGGCGAGCCTGAAGCCGGCGCAGATCGAGCGGCTGAAGGACAGGTTCGCCGACGACAATCGCGAGATGATCAAGAAGTACGGACTCGACTCGCCGAACAAGGTCGTGCAGGCGCGAGCCGACCGGATCATCGAGCGCGCCGAGTTCTTCCTCGGACGGCTGAGCGCCGAGCAGAAGCGTGCGCTGCGCGAGCAGGCCGCGGGGCTGCCGTCGAGCGAGGCGCTGTGGCTGGACGAGCGTGAGGACCGGCAGCAGGCCCTGTTGGCGCTGATCGCGCGGCTGCAGGCCGAGAAGCCGCCGGCGACGGTCGGGCGGGACTGGACGCGCGATTACCTGATGTCGGTGATCAGCCTCGACAACCCCAGGCGGCGCCAGAAGCTCGAACACGCGCGGCAGGCATCCGACGAGATGATGGTGCGCGTCGTCAACGAAGCCAGCGACGTGCAGCGGCGCCACCTGTCGAAGCGTTTGAACGAGTTCGCGACGGACTTCGAGCGGCGCGCCGGAAAGGCCGGCTGACGCTGCGCGGGTGTCGGCGCCGTCGCCCGCGAAGCGCCGCGGCGGCTCACCGGTTGCGAAACACCGGCGTCCGTTTCTCGACGAAGCTGCGCATGCTTTCCTGCGCGTCCTGCGTCTGGCTGGCGCTGGCCATCATTTCGATCGCGTACGCGTAGGCCTTGGGCAGGTCCATGTCGATGTGCGCGTAGAAGCCCTGCTTGCCCAGTCCTTTGGACATCCGGCTGCCGCGCGTGACGCGCTCGGCGAGCGCGCGGGTCTGCGCATCCAACTGGTCGGCCGGCACGGCGCGATTGATCAATCCCCATTCGACGGCGGTCCTGGCGTCGATGCGGTCGCCGCTGAGCGCCATCTCGAGCGCGTGTTTGCGCGACAGGCAGCGCGAGACGGCGACCACCGGGGTGTGGCAGAACCAGCCCTTCTGGCCGCCGGGCGTCGCGAACGTCGCGGTCTCGGCGGCGACGGCCAGGTCGCAGGTCGCCACGAGCTGCGTGCCGGCGGCGATCGCCGGGCCCTGCACGCGGGCGATGACGACCTGCGGAACGCGCTGGATCGTTTCCATCAGTTGCGTGCAGCGGCGCAACAGCCGTCGCATCGCCGGCAGGTCGGCGCCGATCATGTCGCTGAAATCATGGCCCGAGCAGAACGCCGGGCCGTTGGCGGCGAGGATGATGCCGTGCGCGTCACCGTGCTCGACCTGTTCGAACGCATCGATCAGTTCGTCGATGTGGGATAGCGACAGCGGGTTGCGCCGCGCGACGCGGTTCATCGTGATCGTGACGATCGCGCCGTCGCGCGCGATCGACAGGGTCTCATCGGTCATCCGGGGTCTCCTCCTCGATGGGCGACCGCGGATCACGGCCGCTGGTGGCCGGCCTGGCGGGCGTCGCCGGGCCGATCGGTCGATGATAGTCGAGCGGGGCATGCTCGGGTCTGGCATCTGGCCACGAGCACGAGGCGGGTGACGAGGGGCGAGTGGTGGAGACGAGTGGCGCCCTCGATTCGGCTGTGGGCGCTTTGCAGTTTTTTTCTGCTTCAGCACATCGAACGCCTGAATCGGTTGGGCAGGGCGCAAGTACTGCACGCCTACAGGGCGTGCCACCAGATCGGCGACCTGTAGTCCCGCCAGATTCGTTTTCTTGTCGGCGAAGACGATTTGATACTGCGCACTTCGAGTCGTCATGGTCCGTTTTCCCTGCCGCTGGCGTGAAGCGCTAACCCCTTACCGGTTTCAAAGTCATGTTGAGCGTGCTGTCGCGTGTTCAAGCCACGCGTTCGTCCATCAACCGCTGCGTCGCGGCCTGCGCGTCGCGGTACTCCTCTTCGATCCGGGCGACGAGTTCGGCCGTCGACAGCACCGATTCGACGGCCGAGACCGTGTGGCCGGCGCTCCACAGGTCGACCCAGCGCTTGGGGCCGCGCATCTGGCCGGCATAAGCGCTGAACAGCTCGCGCGATTTTTCCTTGGAGACCGGCTGCGCGACGATTTCGGGATCCAGTCCGCAGGCGACGATCGACGGACGCAGGAAGTTGGCGTCGATGCCGCTGATGCCGCGCGTGAGCTGGATGTCGTCGATGCCGCTGTCGATCAGCATCTGCTTGTAGCGCTCGTCGGCCATCGCTTCGCTGGTGGCGATGAAGCGCGTGCCCATCAGGCCGAGTTCGCAGCCGAGCACGCGCGCCGACCATAGCGCCTGTCCGTCGGAGATGCCGCCGGCCAGCACCAGCGGGCCGTCGTACAGCTTGCGCACCGCGCGCACGAACGACATGCCGTTGGCCCAGCCGGTCTGGCCGCCGGCGCCGGCGCTCAGCAGCACGAGGCCGTCGACACCGGATGCAAGCGCCTTTTCGGCGTGGCGGATCGAGCCGACGTCGGCCAGCACGAAGCAGCCGACGTCGTGCAGCTTCTTGACGTACTTCTCGGGCGAACCGACGCTGGCCAGCACCATCGGGACCTCGTGCTTGACCAGCACGTCGACGTCGGCGTCGAGCTTGGCCGGGTCGGTGCGCATCAGCACGTTCGGGCACACCGGCGCGGTCGGCCGCTCGGCGCGCGCGCAACGTTCGGCGATCTCGGTCAACCACGCGTCGAGCTGCTCGGGCTCGCGGGCGTTGACGGTCGGAAACGAACCGATGACGCCTTCGATGCAGGCGGCGGCGGTCAGCTCGACGCCCGAGATGCGCAGCATGGGCGCGGCGATCAGCGGCAGGCGAAGACGTGAGGCGATGGAAGCGGGCAAGGGCACTGCGGGTACTCCGGGTAAGGCTCGGAATCGATGAGGACGGGAACGGGAGCCGATCAGGCCGCGTCGGGCAGGCTGTCCAGCGCCTTGGCGAGCGCCTGCTCGTCATAGTGCTGGTCGGTGAGCTTGCCGGCCGCGTAGTCGGTGTACGCCTGCATGTCGAAGTGGCCGTGGCCCGACAGCAGGAACACGATCGTTTCGGCCTTGCCTTCGCGTTTGCAGCGCAGCGCCTCGTCGATCGCGGCCTTGACGGCGTGGTTGGCCTCGGGTGCGGGCACGATGCCCTCGGTCTTGGCGAACAGCACGCCGGCGGCGAAGCATTCGGTCTGCTGGAACGCGACGGCGTCGATCAGGCCGAGTTCCTTGACGTGCGAGACCAGCGGCGCCATGCCGTGGTAGCGCAGGCCGCCGGCATGGAAGCCGGGCGGCGTGAACGTCGAGCCCAGCGTGTGCATCTTGGCCAGCGGCGTCATGTGGCCGGTGTCGCCGAAGTCATAAGCGTAGCGGCCGCGGGTCAGCGACGGGCAGGCGGCGGGCTCGGCGGCGACGATGCGCGGCTTGGGAGCCTCGCCGCGCAGCGCCTGGCCGATGAACGGGAACGCGATGCCGGCGAAGTTCGAGCCGCCGCCGGCGCAGCCGATGAGGACGTCGGGCCAGGTGTCGGCCATCCGGATCTGCTCGATCGTCTCCAGGCCGATCACCGATTGGTGCAGCAGCACGTGGTTGAGCACCGAGCCCAGCGCGTACTTGGTGTCGTCGTTCTGCGCGGCGATCTCGACGGCTTCGGAGATCGCGATGCCGAGGCTGCCCGGGTGGTCCGGGCGTTCGGCGAGGACCGAGCGGCCGAAAGCGGTTTCGTCGGACGGCGACGCGACGCACCGCGCGCCATAAGTCTCCATCACCGCGCGCCGATAAGGCTTCTGGTCGAACGAGACGCGTACCTGGAACACCTTGACCTCGAGGCCGTACAGCGCGCCGGCGAACGCCAGCGACGTGCCCCACTGGCCGGCGCCGGTCTCGGTCGTCAGCCGCTTGATGCCGGCCTGCTGGTTGAAGAAAGCCTGCGCGACCGCGGTGTTCGGCTTATGGCTGCCGGCCGGACTGACGCCTTCGTACTTGTAGAAGATCCGGGCCGGCGTGCCCAGCGCCTTTTCCAGGTTGCGCGCGCGGATCAGCGGAGCCGGGCGCCACAGCTTGTAGACGTCGCGCACCGGTTCGGGGATCTCGATCTCGCGTTCGGTGCTGACCTCTTGCTGGATCAGCGACATCGGGAACAGCGGCGCGAGGTCGTCCGGGCCGACCGGCTGGCGGGTGCCCGGATGCAGCACCGGCGGCAGCGCCTGCGGCAGGTCGGCCTGCAGGTTGTACCAGGCCTTGGGCAGGCGGTCTTCGGGCAGCAGGTATTTGGTCGGCTCGGACATAAGGGAGTCTCCTGTCGGATCGGATTCGTGTCGGCAAGATGATGCCAGACGGCGGCCGCATCGATACGGGTGCGGGGCTGGCGCAGGCCGGCGGGCGCGGGAGGGCCCAGACGGGCGCGGGCCGACGCGGGCAGGCGTCGGCCCGCATCGGCGCGCGGGCGCCGTGGGCAGACCGGAGGGCCCGCTCCGATGGCCGGAGGGGCCGGCGTCCGGGGCCGGGACCTCGCGCCGTCAGCCGATCGCCATCAGGCTGGCGTTGCCGCCGGCCGCCGCCGTGTTGATCGAGGTCGAGACTTCCTCGATCAGCCAGTTCAGGCAGTAGGCGTCAGTTTCGCCGGCGATCTCGTCGGGCGTCGCCGATTGCACGAGGACCAGCGGGCCGGGCAGCGCGGCGATCCGGCGGTTGAGCGAGCGCACCCGGGCCGCGTCGCCCTCGACGAGCGCGGCGGCGAACGGGCCGTCGGCCTGCCAGTCGGTGCTCCAGCGCACGCGCGCGGCGACGGTGGGCGGCAGTTCCCGGAGCACGTCCCGCCAGCGGCCGTCAGCGTCGATGACCAACTGGTTGCCGGTGGCCAGCGCGGCGGCGATCTGGCGACGCAGGCCGGTCGGCGTCGCGGGGACCAGCAGCACGCGTCCGCGCGGATGCAGCGCGTAGAGGTTGCGCTCGCCGACCGGGCCCGCCAGTTCGGTCTGCAGGCCGAGCGCCGAACGGTCGGCGAGGTCGCGCGCGGCCTGCGCGTCGGCGGCCAGGCCGTTGCCGGCCAGCCAGGTGATGAACGCGCGCAGCGCCGGGTCGGTGTGCGTCGAGCCGTACTGCGGCGGGATCGGCGCCTTGCGCACCAGGCGACCGATGTACAGCGGTCCGCCGGCCTTCGGGCCGGTGCCCGACAGGCCGCGGCCGCCGAACGGCTGCACGCCGACCACCGCGCCGATGACGTTGCGGTTGACGTACAGGTTGCCGGCCCGGATCCGGCCGGTGACGTGCGCGATCGTTTCGTCGAGCCGGGTGTGCAGGCCGAAGGTCAGGCCATAACCCGACGCGTTGATCTCGTCGATCAGCTTGTCCAGGTCGTTGCGGCGGAAGCGGATCACGTGCAGCACCGGTCCGAAGACTTCGCGCTGCAGGTCGGCCAGCGATCGGATCTCGATGATCGTCGGCGCGACGAAAGTGCCGTGCCGTGCCGCCGCCGGCAGCGGCAGCCGCGAGATCCGGCAGCCGCGGCCGCGCAGGCGGTCGACGTGGCGCTCGATGCCGTCGCGGGCCTCGGCCGTGATGACCGGGCCGATGTCGACGTCGAGCCGATCGGTGCGGCCCGGCGTCAGCTCGTGCAGCGCGCCGCTCAGCATCGCCAGCGTGCGGTCGGCGACGTCCTGCTGCAGGCACAGCACGCGCAGCGCCGAGCAACGCTGGCCGGCGCTGTCGAAGGCCGACGCGATGACGTCGCCGACGACCTGTTCGGCGAGCGCCGACGAGTCGACGATCATCGCGTTCTGGCCGCCGGTCTCGGCGATCAGCGGGATCGGTTTGCCGTCGTCGGACAGCCGCTCGGCGAGCTGCGCCTGGATCAGGCGCGCGACCTCGGTCGAGCCGGTGAACAGGACGCCGGCCGTGCGCGACGCGCCGACCAGCGCCGCGCCCAGGCTGCCGTCGCCGGGCGCGTACTGCAGCGCGCCGACCGGCACGCCGGCCTCGTGCAGGATCCGGACGCTCTCATGGGCGATCAGCGGCGTTTCTTCGGCGGGCTTGGCGATGACGGCGTTGCCGGCGACCAGCGACGCGGCGACCTGGCCGGTGAAGATCGCCAGCGGGAAGTTCCACGGGCTGATGCAGACGACGGCGCCGAGCGGCCGGTGCGACGGGCCGAGCGTGCGGCGCGCCTGGTCGGCGTAGTAGCGAAGGAAGTCGATCGCCTCGCGGACCTCGCCGATCGCGTTGGCGGCGGTCTTGCCGGCTTCGCGCATGACGAGGCCCATCAGCGTTTCGATGCAAGCCTGCATCGCGTCCGCGGCGCGGTCGAGGCAGGCGGCGCGTTCGCCCGGCGCGAGCGCCGCCCACGCGTCGGCGTGCGCGGCGGCCGCGGCGACGATGCGTTCGGCGCGCTCGGCCGCGACCTCGGTGACGCGGCCGACGAGGTCGCGATGGTCGGCCGGGTTGCGCACGTCGCGCGTCGCGGGCGTGTCGGGCTCGCGGGGAGCGGCGCCGGCCGGTGCGTCAGTCGGTGCGTCGGCCGGTCGATCGGCGCGTTCGCCGTCGGCGCTCTCGGCCGCACGGTCGGCGGCAGCGGCGCCGGTATCGTCGGCGTCGTCGGCCAGCAGCGGCCGCGCGTGCCAGCTTCGTGCGGCGGACTCGGCGAGCCAGGCCGACAGGTGCGCGAGCACCGCCTCGTTCGACAGGTCCAGGCCGGCGGAATTGCGGCGCGCCGGGCCGTACAGGTCCGCCGGCAGCGCGATCCGTTCGTGCGGGGCGCCGATGACCGGCATCGCGGCGACGACGTCGACCGGGTCGGCGATCAGTTCGTCGATCGAGACGCCGTCGTCGGCGATGCGGTGGACGAACGACGAGTTGGCGCCGTTCTCGAGCAGACGGCGCACGAGGTAAGCGAGCAGCGTTTCGTGCGTGCCGACCGGCGCGTAGATCCGGCACGGGCGGTCGAGCTTGTCCGGGCCGACGACCTCGTCATACAGCGGCTCGCCCATGCCGTGCAGGCACTGGAACTCGTACTGGCCGACGGCGAATCCGGGGCCGGCCAGGTGATGGATCGTCGCCAGCGTCTGCGCGTTGTGCGTGGCGAACTGCGGAAAGATCGCGTCCGTCGCGGCCAGCAGCTTGCGCGCGCACGCGATATAAGCGACGTCGGTGTGGACCTTGCGCGTGTAGACCGGGAAGCCGTCGAGCCCGTCGAGCTGCGCGCGCTTGATCTCGGCGTCCCAGTAGGCGCCCTTGACCAGGCGCAGCATCAGGCGACGGCCCGAGCGGCGGGCCAGGTCGATCAGGTGATCGAGCACGAACGGGCAGCGCTTGCCGTAGGCCTGCACGACGAAGCCCAGGCCGTTCCAGCCGTCCAGGCGCTCGTCGGCGCACAACGCTTCGAGCAGGTCCAGCGACAGTTCGAGCCGGTCGGCCTCTTCGGCGTCGATGTTCAAGCCGATGTCGTAGGACCGGGCCAGTCGCGCCAGCTCGCGCACGCGCGGCAGCAGTTCGTCCATCACGCGCGCGGCCTGGGCACGTGCATAGCGCGGATGCAGCGCCGACAGCTTGATCGAGATGCCGGGGCCGTCGTAGACGCCGCGCCGGTTGGCCGCCTTGCCGATCGCGTGGATCGCGGTCTCGTACTCGCGGTAATAGCGGGCGGCGTCGGCGGCGGTGGTCGCGGCCTCGCCGAGCATGTCGTACGAATAGCGAAAGCCGCGCGCCTCGCGTGTTCGCGCGCGCTCGAGCGCCTCGTCGATCGTCTCGCCGGTGACGAACTGCTCGCCGAGCATGCGCATCGCCAGGTCGATGCCGTGCCGGATCACCGGCTCGCCGCAGCGGGCGATCAGCCTCGTCAGCGCCGCCGTCAGTCCGCGGTCATTGGCCGTCGACGCGAGCTTGCCGGTGACGATCAGTCCCCAGGTCGCGGCGTTGACGAACAGCGGGCGGTCGCCATCGAGGTGCGACTTCCAGTCGCCCTCGGCGATCTTGTCGCGGATCAGCGCGTCGCGCGTGGCCGTGTCGGGGATACGCAGCAGCGCTTCGGCCAGGCACATCAGCGCGACGCCTTCCTGGCTCGACAGCGCGTACTCGTGGACCAAGGCCTCGACGCCGCTGCCCTTGCGCTTGGCGCGCAGCGCTTCGACGAGCTTGCGCGCGGTGCCGGCGATCGCCAGGCGGCTCGCGTCCGGCAACGTCGCGTCGGCGACCAGCGGCGGCAGGCATTCGGTCTCGGGGCGGCGGTACGCGGCGGTGATCGCCCGGCGCAGCGGGCTCGGCGGCCGGACCGGCGGCGCGAACTGCGAGAACGGGGCCGGTGGAACGGGCGGGTCGGCTGGAGTTGCTGGAGTTGCTGAGGCGGCTGGAGTGGCTGGAGTGGCCGAGGCGGCCGAGGCGGGGCCAGCCTGGATGGGGGCGGACGGCGTGGGGCCGGACGAGGACGGTTCGGGTGCCGGAGTGGGCATGGCGGTTCTCGTGCGTACGTTTTCGCTGCGCTTCAGGTCAATCCTCGATGGCATCCTTCGGCTGGGGCGGCGTATCCGGTACCCGGTCCAGAAGCCCGGCCAAGTCGCCTCGCTTAGCCATGCCTGCGCGAGCCTTGAGGAAATCGGCGGCCGTTTCCACCGCGCCGATTTTCTGCGCGACCGCCGAGACGATCCACTGATTGAGCGACACGCCATCCTCCATGGCCAGGCGGGTGGCCGTCTCCTTGAGCGACTGCGGCAGTTGCAGCGGATATTTGTAGCGTTGAGCCTGTGTCATGGGTTCAATCTCCTGACGATCTCACCAGGCGTCGCGATGGCAACGCCCAACTCGAGAGCCGGACGGAAATCCTTGACGTTATGCGTCACGATGGCGTCCGCCTGCCCGTTCAGCGCAGCCTCCAGCACCATCTCATCCGCGGCATCGGGCAACATGGGGCGCGTCCGAAACGATATATCGATGCCCTCGGACACCGCGGCGAGCGAGCGCATCACCGCTGCGACATCCGCCAGGCTGTGCCCGGCGATCTTTCGGGTTTCTTTCCGGCTCAGGACCGCCTCGTACTCCAGAAAAAGCGCTGTCGAACAAAGGGGCGTCAGCACACCCCGATCAACCCACCGTAGCAGCAGATGGCTTGCCCCGTTGCGACTGCGGAACGCTGCCACGATGACGTTGGTGTCCAGAACCAGTCTCATGGTGAACACTATTATGACATCTCATCGGATGTCAATAATTTCGGAGCGACGTGCCCGAGGACTTGCTGCTGTTCACATCGAATCCGCAAGCTCGTTCAACCTGGTCCGGCAATGTCTGCAAGACTTGCTCTGCGCGCATCGGTCCGCTTCATCTCGAGGTCTCGACTCAGCCCGGATGCTTGCTGGCCATGATGACTAAGGACGATAACCGAACCGGGTCGGCCCGGGCTGCCGAAGCGGCGCCGCGAGGTTCGCGAACTCGACCAGCGTCGCGCGGGTCTCGGCCGGATCGATGATGTCCTCGATGACGAAGGCTTCGGCGCTGCGGAACGGCGAGGTCAGGCCGCGCACGCGCCGTTCGATGCGCTGGCGCGTCGCCTCCGGGTCGTCGGACGCCTCGATCTCGGCCTTGTAGGCGACTTCGAGCCCGCCCTCGATCGGCAGCGATCCCCATTGCGCGGACGGCCACGCGTAGCGGAAGTTGAAGCGGTCGGGGTTCTGGTGGGCGCCGCCGGCGACGCCGAACGCCTTGCGGATGATGATCGTGCACCAGGGCACGGTGGTCTGCGCCAGCGCGGTCAGCGCGCGCACGCCGGTCCGCATCACGCCCTCTTTCTCCGCGTCCAGGCCGATCCGGAAGCCGGGCACGTCGACCAGGTTGACCACCGGCAGATGGAACTGCTCGGCCAGGTCGGCCATGCGCATGTATTTCTCGGTGGTCTGGCGGTCCCAGGCGCCGCCATAGTGATAAGGGTCGCTGGCGACCAGGACCACCGGCCAGCCGTCGATGCGCGCCAGGCCCGCGGCGATCGCCTTGCCCCAGTAGCGGCCGATCTCCATGAACGAGCCGCTGTCGACCAGCGTCTCGACGATGCCGCGGATCTTGTAGACCGAGCGCGGGTTCTCGGGAATCGCGGCGCGCAGCGCCTGCTGGTCGCCGGCGGCCTCGCGGCCGCTGTCGGCGCGCGGCGGCAGTTCGTGGACGGAGGCCGGCAGGTACGACAGGAAACGCCGGGCGCGCGCGAAGGCTTCGGCTTCGGTCGCCGCCTCGTCGTCGACGACGCCGTTGCGGGTATGGATCCGGCTGCCGCCGAGCTCGTTCTTGCCGATGTCCTGGCCGGTGCGGGCCACCACCGGCGGGCCGGCGACGAAGAGCTGCGAGGTGTCGCGCACCATGACCGAGTAGTGGCTGCCCGACACGCGCGCGGCGCCCAGGCCGGCGACCGAGCCCAGGCCTAGGCCGACGACGGGCACGGTCGCCAGGTTGCGCGCGACGTAGGGCCAGACCTTGACCTTGGGCAGCAACGTATGCCCCTTGATCTCGATGTTCTTGACCGAGCCGCCGCCGCCGGTGCCGTCGACCAGCCGTACCAGCGGTATGCGCAGCTCGTACGCCATCTGCTCGGCCACGATCATCTTGTCGCCGACGGCGCCGTCGTTGGCGCCGCCGCGGACCGTGAAATCGTCGCCGACCACGACCGCCGGCCGCCCGCCGATGCGCGCGCGGCCCATCAGCAGGTTCGACGGCGTGAAGTCGCGAAGCTCGCCGTTCTCGTCGTAGTCGCCGCTGCCGGCCAGCCCGCCGACCTCGCGGAACGAGCCTTCGTCGACCAGCGCGGCGATCCGCTCACGAACCGGCAGCTTGCCGTTGTCCCGATGGCGCTTGAGTTTCTCCTCGCCGCCCATGCGTTGCCCGAGTTCGGTCCTGCGGGCCAGTTCGTCGCGTTCCTTCTGCCAGCTCACGTGTGATGCTCCGATGATGTGCTTGTGCTTCGGCCGCCGTCAGGCGGCCCCGGAACCGGCCTCGAACACCAGGCTGATCGCCGGCGCGTACTTGTCGCCGTGGCCGGCGTCGATCGCTTTCTGCAAGGTCTGCAGCAGGTTGCGCGCGCCGGTCGGATCGACGCCGACCTGCTCGGCCAGCGCGACCGCGTACGAGATGTCCTTCTTCGCGTAGCTGACCGGAAACGCTCTCTCGGGAAACTGCTGCGGGGCGATCGCCTTCAGGCCGTGGTTGCGCAGCGCGAAGCTGTCGGCCGATCCGGTCGACAGCGCGTGGAACAGCACGTCGGGCTGCACGCCGGCGCGCCGGCCGATCGCTGCGGCCTCGGACAGCGCCAGCACCGTCTCGTACAGCACCATGTTGTTCAGGATCTTGACGACCTGGCCGGCGCTGACGTCGCCGGCGTGCGTGACGTCGGACGCGAAGGTGCGCAGCAGCGGCTCGATCCGCTCGAACAGCTCGCGGCTCGCGCCGACCGGCACGGCCAGCGTGCCCGCTTCGGCGGCGGCGCGCGTGCGCATCACCGGCGCGTCGGCGAAGCCGATGCCCTTGTCCCGCAGCCGTCTGGCGACGTCGAGCGTGATGTCGACCGGCGACGTGCTCAGGTCGACGAGGGTCGTGCCGGCGGGCAGGCATTCGGCCAGGCCACCGGGCGCCGTCACCACCTGCCGGACGATCTCTCCGGACGGCAGCGACAGGAAGACGATGTCGGCCTGCGCGGTCAGCGTTTGCAGGCTGGCCGCCTGCACGCCATGCGCGGCCAGGCGCTCCAGCGGTGTGGTGTCCAGGTCAGAAGCCAGCACTCGCGCGCCGCTCTTGCTGGCGATGTGCCGGCAGATGGGCTCGCCCATCACGCCGACGCCGATGAAACCCACGGTCGATGCCTGCATCGGATCTCCTCCTTGTCTTCGATTCGCCTGTCGCGTCAGCCGCGCACGTTGGCGGGGTCCATGCTCCAGTAGATGCCCTTGCTCTGCTGGTACAGGCGGACGCCGGTGACGCCTTTCTCTCGGCCGATGCCGCTGTCCTTGAAGCCGCCGAACGGCGTGGCGATCGACAACTGCTTGTACGTGTTGATCCACACGAGCCCGGTTTCCAGCGCCCGCGCGACGCGCCACGCGCGCTGGTAGTCGGCGGTCCAGATGCCCGAGGCCAGCCCGTACGCGCTGTCGTTCGCCTGCGCGATCAGATCGTCCTCGTCGTCGAAGGGCAGCACGCACAGCACCGGGCCGAAGATCTCCTCGCGCACCGCCGTCGCGCGGTTGTCGAGGCCGGCGATGACGGTCGGCCGGTAGAAGGCACCGGTACCCAGCCGGTCCTCGTGCGGGCGGACGCCGCCGGCCAGGATCTCGCCGCCTTCGTCGCGGGCGCTCTGCACCAGCGACTCGATCCGCTGGCGGTGCCTGAATCCGGCCACCGGCCCCATCTGCGCGCCCGGCGCGTCGGGCAGGTCGACGCGCAGCCCGTCGGCGCGCTCGACCAGCGCGCGCACGACCGGCTCGAGCACCTTGCGCTGGACGAACAGCCGCGAGCCGGCCACGCAGGACTGGCCGCTGCCTTCGAAAATGCCGTCGACCACGCCGTCGACGGCCGCGTCGAGCCGGGCGTCGTCGAAGATGATGTGCGGCGATTTGCCGCCGAGCTCCAGCGCCGCCGGAATCAGGCGCCGCGCGGCCGCCTCGGCGATGCGCCGTCCGGTCGCCGTGCCGCCGGTGAACGAGACCATGCGCACGCCCGGATGGTTGACGAGGGCGTCGCCGGTGATCGCGCCGGTGCCGGGCAGCACGCTGAGGATGCCCGGCGGCAGGCCGGCCTCCATCGCGATCCGGGCGACCGCGAGGCCGACGCGCGGCGTGATCTCGGACGGCTTGAGCACGACGGCGTTGCCGGCGGCCAGCGCCGGAGCGATCTTCTGCGCCTCCATCGTCAGCGGCGAGTTCCACGGCGTGATGGCCGCGACGACGCCATAGGGTTCGTAGGCGGTCATCGACAGATAGTTGCCGCGCGACGGCGTGATCTCGGCGCCCAGCGTCTCGCAGACGGCCGCGTAGTAGCGGTAGGTGGCGGCCGCGCCGGCGACCTGGACCCGGCACTCGCTGATCACCTTGCCGTTCTCGAGCATCTGCAGGCGTGCCAGCGTTTCGGACTGCGCGCGGATGCCGTCGGCGATGCGGCCGAGGATCTGCGCGCGCACGTGCGGCAGCATGTCGCGCCACGCGTGCGCCGACGCCGCCGCGCGCGCCGCCGTCACTGCGGCATCGACGTGCGCGGCATCGGCGGTGCTGACGCGGCCGCTCGGGCTGCCGTCGGCCGGATTGATCGTCTCGAGCGCCTGCTCGTCGCGGCTGATCCAGTCGCCGCCGACGAGCATCGCTTCGGGTTCGGCGCTTCGGGTCTCGGTCGTCATGGGGTCTCCTTCGTGCGGCTCATCGATGGGCGAGGGCGGGCACAGGCATCGTGCGCTCAGATTCTCAGTCCGTTCCGGCGACGACGGGGTTGGGTTCACGCTTCTCGGCGCCGTAGCGCAGCAGTGCGGCCGTGCGGTAGACGCCGTGCGCGAACTTGCCGTACGGCATCGTCGCGAACAGCGCGATCACCGCGCCCAGGTGCAGGCACAACAGCAGCGCGAGCGCGGGTGTCGCGCGCGCCAGCCACAGCAGCATGCCGCTGGCCGCGACCAGGAACAGCAGCGCGATGAAGCCGAGGTCCATCGGTGTCTGCCGGGGATCGCCGTGCAGCGGATGACGCGTGCGGTGCTGGTGCCATTGGCGCGCGGTGCCGATCAGCAGGCTCGCGCCGCCCAGCGCGCCCAGCAGCTTGGGCAGGCTGGGCAGGTCGTACGGCGCGACCCAGCCGAACGCATAGTGATAGACGGTGCCGAGCGCCGTGGCGGCGAAACACAGCGCAAAGCCGTAGAACGTCCAGTGATGCGCGTGCCGTCGCGACAGCGAGTACGCGTCGTCCTCGTTGTGGCAGCCGTCGCCGTGGCCGCCGCCCAGGTAAGTGAGGCGCAGCACGTCGTGCGTCGCTTCCGCGGCCGCCGCTGCGCCGACCGGCACGCCGGCCGTCGCGGGCCGGATGTCCTTCAGGAAGCGGCGCACGCCCATCGACAGCGCGAGCACCGCGAACCCGAAGACCGGCGCGAACAGGCCGACCAGCACCCGGTGCGGGAACAAGTTGTAGAAGTCGTTGCCGAGCGGCCGGCTGACGAGCTGGGCGACGCCGCCCTGGACCGCGACGGCCATCGCCAGGAACAGGAACAGGCCGGCGGCGAGCGCCAGCGACAGCGTCAGTCCGTTGCGGCGGTAGAGCCGGCCCAGCGCGGGGGGCCACGCGTACTCGGCGTAGGTCCGGCCGCGCACGGCGGCCATCGCCTTAGGGACGTTGATCGCGAACTCGTGCGGCGGCGCGTACTGGCAGGCGTGCAGGCAGGCGCCGCAGTTGTGGCACAGGTTGGCCAGGTAATGGACGTCGGCCTTGCCGAACTCCAGACGGCGCGTCATCGCCGGGAACACCGCGCAGAAGCCCTCGCAATAACGGCAGGCGTTGCAGATCTGCATCTGCCGGGCCACTTCGCTTTCGGCGGCTGGCTCGGTGGTGGTTCCAGTGGTTCCCGGGGATCCAGTGTTTCCGGCGGTTCCGGTGGTTCCAGTGGTTCCAGTGGTTCCAGTGGTTCCAGTGGCCGCGGTGGCGGCAGTGGTGGCGACGGCGACGGTGACCGGCACGATCGGGATGATGGTCGGGGAAGGCATCGGTTCGGGTTCTCAGGTCTCGTCGGTCACGGCGCCGGCCTCGGCGGCGCGGCCCCGCGCGGCGAGCGCCGCGTTGCGTCCGGCGATGCGCCCGAACGCCGTGCCGATCGACATGCCGACTCCCGCCGTGTAACCCTTGCCCAGCACGTTGCCGGCCATCATCTCGCCGGCGACGAACAGGTTGTCGCTGGGCCGGCCGTCGAAGCGCGCGGCGGCCGTGTCGTCGACCTCGAGGCCCAGGTAAGTGAACGTCACGCCGGGACGCACCGGGTAAGCGTGGAAAGGCGGAGTATCGATCGGACGCGCCCAGTGGGTCTTGGCCGGCGTCAGGCCTTCGGTACGGCAATCGTCGAGCGTCGTATGGTCGAAGCGGCCGACCCGGCAGCTCGCGTTGTAGTCGTCGACGGTCCGCATGAATACGGCTTCGTCCAGGTCGAGCGCTCGCGCCAGTCCGGGCAGCGAGTCGGCCTCGATGCCCGGAAACACCGGCGGCATGAAACGGCCGGAGGCTTTGGCGTCGATGATCGAGTACGCGATCTGTCCGGGCTGCAGCGCGACCAGCCGGCCCCAGATCGCATAGCGCTTGGGCCAGAAATCCTCGCCCTCGTCGTAGAAGCGGCACGCGTCGCGATTGACGACGATGCCCAGCGACACGCAGTCGATGCGCGTGCAGATGCCGCCCTCGTAGAGCGGGGCGCGCGCGTCGATCGCGACCATGTGCGCCTGCGTCGGGTCGCCGATGCGGTCGGCGCCGTGGTCGTCGAGCAGGTGCCTGAGCAGCAGTCCCTGGTTGTACGAGGTGCCGCGGATCAGGAAGTTCTCGGCCGGCCATTCGCCGCGCTCGTTGCGGCCCCAGGCCTCGCGCAGCCAGTCGCGGTTCGATTCGAAGCCGCCGGCGGCCAGCACGCAGCTACGCGCCGTTATCCGCCGCCCGCGGCTCCACGCGGCGACGAAGCGGCCGTCGTCGATCTCGAGCCGGTCGACGGGAGCGTCGTAGCGGACCCGCACGCCGAGCCGCTCGGCGCTGCGGTAATACGCGTTGACCAGCGCCTTGCCGCCGCCCATGAAGAATGCGTTGGTGCGCGCCACGTGCAGCGCGCCCGACAGCGGCGGCTGGAAATGCACGCCGTGGCGGCGCATCCACGGGCGGCAGGTCGACGATGCGCGGATTACCAACCGCGCCAGGTGCTCGTTGGTGATGCCGCCGGTCACCTTCAGCAGGTCCTGCCAGTACTCTTCTTCGGGATAGGCGTCGACGAGCACGTCCTGCGGCGCGTCGTGCATGCAGCGCAGGTTGCGCGTGTGCGTGGAGTTGCCGCCGCGCCATTCGCGCGGCGCCGATTCGAGCAGCAGCACGCGCGCGCCGGCCTCGCTCGCCATCAGCGCGGCGCACAACGCGGCATTGCCGCCACCGATGACGAGGACATCGCTGTCCACGGCGTCTCCTCGCGAGCCTGTCTATCCGGACGACTGTACGAGGCGAGGCGCGCGCCGGGCAGACCCTGGCGCGCATAGGGGCATCAGCTTTCGTGATGGATCGGCGTGACGCCGTGCCAGGCGCCGCCGCCGACGAGCTGACGCACGCAGTCGAGCAGGACGACCCGCGCCGCCAGTCCCGCCGGCGACAGCTCGTCCTCCGGCAGGCTGCACAGCAGGTTGGTGCGGCGCACGTCGCCGTCGGTGATGCGCGACCATTCGAAGCGCTGCGCGGCATCGGTGAAGCGCCCCATCGCCGCCCAGGGCTGGACCGTCGAGCCCAGGCCGGCGTCGACGGCCGCCATGACGACCGACAGCGAATCGACCTCGAGCACCAGGTGCGGCGCCAGCCGCGCCCGGGCGAACACCGCATCGAGCGTGCGGCGCAGCCCGTGCGAGCTCGTCGGCAGGATCAGCGGCTCGCCCGCCAGCTCGGCCAGCGCCATCGCCGCCGGCAGCGGCGGCGCGCGCCCGCCGCGCGCGCGGATCAGGAACAGCTCCTCCTCGATCAGCGGATGCACCTGCCAGCGCCGCCCGCCGGGCCGGGCCCGCGCGCCGTGCAGGCGCGCATCGAACAGCACCGCCATGTCGAGCGCGCGGGATTCGAGCATCTGGGTCAGATGGCCGGACATGCCTTCGACCATGTGCAGCCGCACGTCCGGGTAGCGTTCGCGCATCGCCCGCATCAGCGGCAGCGCCAGCATCGACGACGTGGTCGGCGCCAGCCCGACGCTGACCGATCCGGACAGCCGCGCCTGCTGGGCGCCGCGCACCGCCTGCTCGGCGTGGCGCAGCGCGAGCTGGGCTTCGCGAAAGAACGCGATGCCGGCCTCGGTGGGCACGACGCCGCGCGGCGTGCGCTGCAGCAGGCGCGTGGACAGCTCGCTTTCGAGCCGGCCGATCTGCTGGCTCAGCGCCGACTGCACCATGTCCAGGTCCTGCGCGGCGCGGCTGATCGAACCCGCTTCGACGATGCGCACGAAATAGCGAAGCTGCCTCAGTTCCATCGGATGGGCTCGATCTTAGGGGGCGGCCCTAAGTCCCCAGGTAATTCAGCGCGCCGAGCGCGATCAGCGCGACGACGAAGACCTTGATCCAGAACTGCGTGCGACGCTGCTCGTCGATCAGCCGCTGCAGCAATTGCGATTCGGCCGTCTGCGCCGGCGGATGGGCGAGCCGGACCAGCGCGGCGTGCGCGAGCCGCGGGATCTCGGGCGCGAGCTTGGCCCACTGCGGGGCCTCGCGCGCCAGGCGCTCGCGCAGGCCGGCGACGCCGATCTGCCGCTTCATCCAGCGTTCGAGGAACGGTTTGGCCGTGACCCACAGGTCCAGGTCCGGATCGAGCTGGCGGCCCAGGCCTTCGATGTTGAGCAGCGTCTTTTGCAGCAGCACGAGTTGCGGCTGGATCTCGACGTTGAAGCGGCGCGAGGTCTGGAACAGTCGCAGCAGCACCTGTCCGAGCGAGATCTCGCGCAGCGGCCGGTCGAAGAACGGTTCGCAGCAGGCGCGCACCGCGCCTTCGAGTTCCTCGACGCGGGTGCCGGGCGGCGCCCAGCCCGATTCGATGTGCAACCACGCGACGCGGTGGTAGTCGCGCTGGAAGAACGCGAGGAAGTTCTGCGCCAGGTAGTCCTTGTCGAACTCGGACAGCGTGCCGATGATGCCGAAGTCCAGCGCGATGTACTGGTTGAACGACTCGCCGCTCTCGCCGACCAGGATGTTGCCCGGGTGCATGTCGGCGTGGAAGAAGCCGTGCTGGAACACCTGCGTGAAGAAGATCTCGACGCCGTCGCGCGACAGCTTCTTCAGGTCGATGCCGGCGGCGCGCATCCGTTCGATCTGGCCGATCGGAATGCCGTGCATGCGCTCCATCGTCAGCACGTTGGTCGCGCAGTAGTCCCAGAACATCTCGGGGACGCGCAGCAGCGTCGAGTCGGCGAAATTGCGGCGAAGCTGCGCGGCGTTGGCCGCTTCGCGCACCAGGTCCAGCTCGTCGTGCAGGTACTTGTCGAACTCGTCGATGACCTCGAGCGGGCGCAGGCGGCGGGCGTCGGGCGAGACGCGCACGACGAACGCGCCGGCCGCGCGCAGCAGCTCGAGGTCGTGGTCGATCGTTTCGCCGATGCCCGGCCTCAGCACCTTGACGGCGACCTCGCGGCCGTCGAGCAGCCGCGCGAAGTGCACCTGGGCGACCGATGCCGAAGCGATCGGCACGGTGTCGAACTCGGCGAACACCGTGCCGATCGGCTTGCCCAGCCCGCGTTCGATCTCGGCGACCGCGCGTTGCCCGTCGAACGGCGGCACCTGGTCCTGCAGCAACGACAGCTCGTCGACGATGTCCGGCGGCAGCAGGTCGCGGCGGGTCGACAGCACCTGGCCGAACTTGACGAAGATCGGCCCCAGGCTTTCGAGCGCCTCGCGTAGCCGCTGGCCGCGCGGCGCCTCGAAGCGCCGGCCCAGCCGCAGCCAGCGCGTCAGCCGCAGCAGCCACTGCGAGCCGGTGGTGGCGGCCGCGCCGCTGGCGGCGATCTCGTCCAGGCCATAACGCCACGCGACGAAGCCGATGCGAACGAGTCGGGTCAGGCGCACGATGACGGCGGCTCCTGGCGGTCGCTGGGCTCGGGCATCATCGCGGCCGCTGCCGGTGCAGCGTGATGATGCGCGGCGCGGCGGCGAGGCTGCCCGAGTCGGCGCTGCCCGAGCGAATGCTGTCGGAACTGGTACTGCCGGAGCCGGCGTTCGCCGCGTTCCCCGGGGCCGGTCCGACGCCGCCGGCGTCGGGTACATCGAACTCGGAGCTGACGTCGAACGCGATGTCGCCGTCGGCTCGGGCCTGGCCGTCGGCGGCCAGGCCGGCGAAGTCGAAGCGCTGCCTGTCCATCAGGTGCGAAGGCACGACGCGGCCCAGCGACGCGAAGATGTTGTCGACCCGGCCCGGGAACCGCCGCTCCCAGTCGCGCATCAGCTCCTTGATCGCCTGGCGCTTGAGGTTTTCCTGCGAGCCGCACAGGTTGCACGGGATGATCGGGAACGCGCGCCATTCGGCATAAGCGGCCAGGTCGTGCTCCTGCACATAAGCGAGCGGGCGGATGACGATGTGCCGGCCGTCGTCGGACACGAGTTTGGGCGGCATGCCCTTGAGCTTGCCGCCGTAGAACATGTTCAGGAAGAAGGTCTCGAGGATGTCGTCGCGGTGGTGGCCGAGCGCGATCTTGGTCGCGCCCAGCTCGTCGGCGACGCGGTACAGGATGCCTCGCCGCAGCCGCGAGCACAGCGAGCACATCGTCTTGCCTTCGGGGATCACGCGCTTGACGATCGAGTACGTGTCCTGCGTCTCGATGTGCCACGGCACGCCGAGCCGGTCGAGGTAAGCGGGCAGGATGTCGTCGGGAAAGCCCGGCTGCTTCTGGTCGAGATTGACGGCGACCAGCGAGAAGTCGACCGGCGCGCGCTCGCGCAGCGTCATCAGCAGGTCCAGCAGTCCGTAGCTGTCCTTGCCGCCGGACAGGCAGACCATGACCTTGTCGCCGGGTTCGATCATGCCGAAGTCGCCGATCGCCTGGCCGGTCAGCCGCAGCAGGCGCTTGTGCAGCTTGTTGCGCTCGTAGGCCAGTTTGTCGGGGCGGCGCGCGGCGGTCGCGGGAGACGTCGATTCGTTCATCGCGGGTTGAAGCGGAAGACTTCGATGCCGGCGGTCATGTCGCCCGGATAGATGTCGGGTTTCTCGGTGCAGGCGCGCACGGCGCGCACGCCGGGGTGCGCCAGGCACGCGTCGACGATGCGGTCGAGCAGCGTCTCCTGCAGGTTGAAGTGCTGCGAGTGGACGATCGCCGAGACCTCGCGGCGGATGAAGTCGTAGTCGATGATCTCGCCCGGGTCGTCGTTCACGGGCGTCGAGACCGCGAGCGGGACGAACACGTCGATGCCGATACGGATCCGCTGGCGATGTTCGCGTTCGGTGTCGTAGAAGCCGATCGAGGCCATCAGCTCGAAGCCGCGCACGAAGATGCGGCGGCAGTCGGCGAGCCGCGGATCCTGCAGCGGGCTGACGTCGGGCAGGGCGGAGGAGGCGTTCACGTGGGGCTGCCGTGTTTCGTGGAGGAGGGTGGGCGCCGACCGTCAGGCGGGCGGCTTCGGGGTGAGGAACATGACGTCGCGATCGAGCGCCATCAGGTGCTGGCCGCCGTCGACGATCAGGTTGACGCCGGTGACCGCGCTGGCTTCGGCCAGGTAGCAGACGGCCTGGACGATGTCGTCGGGCAGCGACGAGCGGCCCAGCAGAGCGATCCGGTTGGCGTGCGCGAACTGTTCGTCGTCCTGGTTCCACGAAGCCAACGTCGCGCCCGGCGATACGCCGTTGACGCGCAGCAGCGGCGCGAACGCCATCGCCATCATCCGCGTCGCGCCGAGCAGCGCGGTCTTGGTCAGCGTGTACGAGAAGAAATCCGGATTCAGGTTGTCGAGCTTCTGGTCGAGCAGGTTGATGACGACGCCGGGCCGCTTGTCGCGCCGGCATGCTCGATAGAGCTGCTGGGCCAGCAGGATCGGCGCGGTCAGGTTCGGGCCCAGGTGTCGCTCGAGCGCGGTCGGCGTGAAGCCGTCGGCGTCGTCGAACTCGAAGCGCGCGGCGCTGTTGACCAGGCAGTCGACGTGGCCGAGCGCGACGCGCGCGAACTCGAGCAGCGCTTCGCAGGCGGCCGGGTCGGCCAGGTCGGCCTGCAGCGCGACGGCGCGCCGGCCCATCGCGTGGATGTCCGCGACCGTCCGCTCGGCCTCGTCCTTCGAGTGGCCATAGTGGACGGCGACGTCGTAGCCGGCCGCGGCCAGGCCCAGCGCGATCGCACGGCCGATGCGGCGGGCCGCTCCGGTGACCAGCGCGACGCGCGGCGGTCGGCCGGCGGCCTCGGCGACGGCCGGCGCCGGATCGGCGACGGGTAGGTCTGCAGACGGGTCGGCGACGGGCAGGTCGGCGGACGGGGCGGCGACGGGCAGGTCGGCGGACGGGGCGGCGACGGGCAGGTCGACGGACGTTTCGGCGGGCCGCGGGGCGGCGACGGGATCGACGACGGGGACGGACGACGGATCGGACATCACGACGGAGACGCGGGCGTTGGCAGGCCGGAGTGTCGGGCCGGACCGGCGAACCGCCGGGCGGCTGGTCCGACAGTGTAGCCGAGGCATCGACCGACACCGGAGGCGCGGCGCTGCGCCTACAATGCCGCATGGCCCGCCCGCAGCTGCCCGAACCCTCTCCGGACGCGCTCGCGGCCAGTCGCGAGCTGATCGAGCGCATCGCGGCGCAGATCGACGCGGCCGGCGGCTGGATCGGCTTCGACCACTACATGCGCATGGCCTTGTACGAGCCGCGACTCGGCTATTACTCGGGCGGCAGCCGCAAGTTCGGTCCGGCCGGCGATTTCGTCACCGGCCCCGAGCTGAGCCCGATCTACGGCGCGTGCATCGCCGCGCAATGCGCGGCCTGGTTCACCGAATTACCGGCGCAGGTGCTGGAGTTCGGCGCGGGTACCGGCGCGCTGGCGGCGCAGGTGCTCAACGAGCTGGCGCGGCTCGGGCATCCGAACGTTCGCTACTCGATCGTCGAGCTGTCGGCCGAGCTGCGCGAGCGGCAGTTGCACACGATCACGATGCTGGCGCCCGAGATGGTCGGCCACGTGCACTGGCTCGACGGCATGCCGGCGTACGTCAACGGCGTGGTGCTCGGCAACGAGGTGCTGGACGCGATGCCGGTGCGGGCGTTCCGGCTGCGCAACGGGCAGTTGATGGAGCGCGGCGTCGCGGTGCGCGACGGCCGCTTCGACTGGGCCGACCTGCCGGCCGACCGCGAGTTCGCCGAGCTGGTCGCCGCGCTGCTGGCGCAGGCCGACTGGCCGCACGACGACGTGGTGCGGCGCCTGGTGCCGGGCGAGGGCGGACCGCCGCCGATGTCGCTCGACTATCGCAGCGAGGTGCCGCAGACCGCGGTCGCGTGGATCGATACGCTGATGTCGCGGCTGGGCCGGGCGGCGGTGCTGCTGATCGACTACGGCTTTCCGGCGCGCGAGTTCTACCATCCGCAGCGCAGCGGCGGCACGCTGATGTGCCATTACCGCCATCGCGCGCACGGCGATCCGTTCTTCCATCCGGGGCTGCAGGACATCACCGCGCACGTCGATTTCAGCGCGATCGCGCACGCGGCCGACCGCGGCGGCGCGGCCTGGTGCGCGTACACGTCGCAGGCCCGGTTCCTGCTCAACTGCGGGATCCTCGACCGGCTCGCCAAGGTGCCGCGCGAGGATCCGGTCGTCTACGCGCCGCAGGCGCAGGCCGTGCAGAAGCTGCTGTCCGAGGCCGAGATGGGCGAGCTGTTCAAGGTGCTGGCCTTCGGCGTCGGCTGCGACCCGCATCCGCTGGGTTTCACGCTGGGCGACCGCTCGCATACGCTGTAGCGCCCGGCCGCCCCCGGCCGTCGTCAGGCGGCGCGCGACAGCGTCGCCCCGGCGCCTTCCTCGGTTCGCAGCCGATGATCGGCCAGCTCGGCGATCGTCAGCGCGGTCAGGCCGTGCCTTTCGGCGTAGCGGGCGACGTCGTCGTCGCGCGACATCGTGCCGTCGGGATTCATCAGTTCGCACAGCACGGCGGCCGGGCGCAGGCCGGCCAGCCGGGCCAGATCGACCGAGCCTTCGGTGTGGCCGCGCCGCGCCAGCACGCCGCCGCGCTGCGCGCGCAGCGGAAACACGTGGCCGGGGCTGACCAGGTGCTCGGGGCGCGCGTCGGGCGCGATCGCCGCGCGGATCGTCGTCACGCGGTCGGCCGCCGACACGCCGGTGGACACGCCGTCGCGGGCCTCGATGCTGATCGTGAACGCGGTGCTGAAGCGGCTTTCGTTGCGCGTGACCATCGGCGGCAGGTTCAGCCGCGCCAGGTCTTCGTCGGGCAGGCACAGGCAGACGATGCCGCTGCAGTCGCGGATCAGGCGGGCCATCTCGTCGACGGCGATCGTCTCGGCCGCCAGGATCAGGTCGGCCTCGTTCTCGCGGTCGTCGTCGTCCATCAGCAGCACCGGACGGCCGCGCCGCAGGTCGTCGAGCGCGCGGGACAGCCGCTGCGCGAACGGCGCGGCGAACGGCGACGGCGGGCGATCGCCGGGCAAGGGAGTGAAGGCAGCCGAGGGCGCCGGGCTGGCCAAGCAACCGGACGGGGTGACCGAGCCGGACGTATTCGAAGCGAAGGCGGCCGGGTCGGAAGTGTTCGAAGCGAAGGCAGCCGGGATGACGGAGGTCGACGAAGGGGAGGCGGACGGGAGTCGCGACTCGGAAAGATCGAACGATTGGGACATGGTGGAAACGCTCTCGCGAAACGGATTGGCGAAAAACGTTCCAGGGCGCGCACCCGCGCTCCCGATGCCGGGAACCCGGGCGGCTGACGACGAAGCAGCCTTCCGCTCGGCGACGGCCACGGGCGGACCCGCGACGCGACACGCGACGGACGATGCCCCGCTTCTTCTTTCATCCGGACTATGACCGTCGGCTCTGGCATCGGACCAGATCTGCTGACCCCGATCCGGAACCGGACCGGGCGCTCGCGGGCTCATGCGGAGCAGGGCGGGCGCCCTGCCGCATCTACCGCCGGTGGGGAGTTCCACCCCGCCCTGAAGACGCGTTGCTGACCGGTGCGAACCGGCCAACGGCATTATAGGGCCGCTCAGCCGGGACTGGGCAGCGGATCGTCGGCCCGGACGGGTTCGGGCACGCGCCGCGTGCGCAGCGCGACGGCCGGGCGGTCGGCGATCTCGATCCGCCAGTCGATCACGTCGGACTGGCGCGCCAGCGTCGTGCTCATCGTCAGCGGCCGGCCGTCGCGGGCCTGGCCTCGCAGCTCGACCCGGCCGCCGTCGACGCGCTGCGTGGCCAGCCGGTAGTCGTTGCCGCCCAACCGCACCCGGCCGCCGGCGACGAGCTGGTAGCGCTGGTCGATGTCGATCTCGACGTCCGCTGGCGCGGACGCGGCCGATGGTGGCGGTACGGATGCGGCCGACGGTGCCGGCGCGGATGTGGCCGACGGTGCCGGCGCGGATGCCGCCGACGGGCCCGGCATGGACGCGGCCGACGGACCCGCCGATCCGTCGGCGGCGGTCGCGGCGCGGTGGCGGCCGCCGACGTGGGCCGGCACGGTCCAGGCCATCAGCCGCGCGACCTTGCGCAGGCCCAGCCGCTTCTGCGGCGCGGCGATCTCCTGGCTCTGGTCCGGCTGCCAGTCGCCCATGTCCCAGTCGTGCGAGACCAGCCGCACGCCCGGGCGCAGCGCGAGCAGGCGCGGCCGCAGCTTGATGTTGACGTCGGGCAGCAGGTACATCGTGATGACGTCGGCGCCCGACAAGTCGGACAGGAACAGGTCCTGTTCGACGAACTCGACGCGGTCGGCGACGCCGGCCTTGCGGGCGTTGTCGCGGCTCTGGACGACCAGGTTCGGATCGATCTCGATACCGCGTCCGCGCACGCCGTACTTCAGCGCCGCCGTGATGACGATGCGTCCGTCGCCCGAGCCCAGGTCGAGCAGGAAGTCGCCTTCGCCGATCCGGCCCATCTCGAGCATCGTCAGCACGACGTTGTCGGGCGTCGTCACGAACGGCACGTCCAGGTCCAGAAGCTGCTGCGCGCGAGCCTGGCGCGGGCCCGCGGCCAGCGCGCCCAGCACGGGGGCGCCGGCCAGCGCCGCCAGCATCGCGCGGCGCCGCGCGGCGGACGGGCGTCGCGTCATGCGGTGATCAGCACCTTGCCGATGGCCTTGCGGTTCATCAGGTGTTCGATCGCCTGGGCGCCGTCCTTCAGCGGGAAGTGGCCGGAGATGTGCGGGCGCAGCTTGCCTTCCTTGATCCAGCCGAACATGACGGCCAGGTCCTGCTGGAAATGCTTGGGTTCGCGCGCGACGAACGCGCCCCAGAATACGCCGACCAGCGACGCGCCCTTGAGCAGCGCGAGGTTCAGCGGCAGCTTGGGGATCTCGCCGTTGGCGAAGCCGACGACGAGGTAGCGGCCGCGCCAGCCGATCGAGCGGAACGCGGGTTCGGCGTACTCGCCGCCGACCGGGTCGTAGATGACGTCCGGTCCCTTGTCGCCGGTCAGCGCCTTGAGCCGCTCGCGCAGGTCCTCGCGCGTGTAGTCGATCAGGTCGTCGGCGCCGTGTTCCTTGCAGACGGCGAGCTTCTCGGGGCTCGACGCGGCGGCGATCACGCGCGCGCCCAGCGCCTTGCCGATCTCGATCGCGGCCAGGCCGACGCCGCCGGCCGCGCCCAGCACCAGCAGCGTCTCGCCGGCCTTCAGCTCGCCGCGGTCCTTCAGCGCATGGTACGAGGTGCCGTAGGTCAGCGTGAACGCGGCAGCGGTGTCGAACGGGATGCCTTCGGGGATCGGGATCGTCTTGGCGGCCGGCACCAGCACCTTCTCGGCGAACGCGCCGTGTCCGCACGAGCCGATCACGCGGTCGCCGACCTTGACGTGCGTGACGCCTTCACCGACCGCCGACACGATGCCGGCCAGCTCGCCGCCGGGCGAGAACGGAAGCTCGGGCTTGAACTGGTACTTGTTCTGGATGATCAGCACGTCCGGGAAGTTGACGCCGGCAGCTTTCATGTCGACGACGACCTGGCCGGCGCCGGGCACCGGATCGGGGGCGTCCTCGTACACGAGCTTGTCGGGCAGGCCATGGGTCTTGCAGAGCAGGGCTTTCATCGAGTGCGTCTCCTTGGAAGATCGGACGGATCGGGTGATGGGATTTCGAAGATCCGGTGTGGCAGGGGCCCGGGTCGGACCGGCGAACCCGGGCCGACGGGCAGGCCGGCGATGGTAACCTCGGTATCGATCAAACCCGCAGGAGAACCGCATGACCGCACCGGTCGTCATCGAGAGTTTAGACGCGTTGGAAAAAATGGTCGGCAAGGAGATCGCCGTTTCCGACTGGCTCGAAATCACGCAGCAGCGGATCGACGCGTTCGCCGCCGCCACCGACGATCACCAGTGGATCCACGTCGACGTCGAGAAGGCCAAGGCCTCGCCGCTGGGCTCGACGATCGCGCACGGCTACCTGACGCTGTCGCTGATCGCCGGTTTCTCGTTCCGCACGTTGAAGGTCAACGGCGTCAGAATGGGTCTGAACTACGGGCTGAACCGGGTGCGCTTCACCAGCATGGTGCCGGCCGGCAGCCGGCTGCGCGCACGCTTCGTGCTGAAGGCCGCCGACCGGATCGAGGGCGGGCTGCAGTTGACGTACGACGTGACGATCGAGCGCGAGGGCTCGGACAAGCCGGCCTGCATCGCCGAGACCGTCTCGCGCGTGCTCGCGGCCTGATGCGATCGGCCTGACGCGGCCGGTTTGATGCGGCTGGTCTGATGCGGCTGGCCTGGCGGTCGGCTTAGCGGTTGGGCGGGAGGTCGTCGGCGGTCGTCAGTAGTCGTAGTCGTAGTCGTCGGCGACTGCCGACGGCCACGGCCACGGCCACGGCCACGGCGTTCAGCCGGCGTCCAGTTCGCGCACGGCGGCGATCCGGGCATCGCGGATCCGTTCGCGGATCGTCGCTTTCGGCCCCTCGGCGGCGATCCGCGCCGCGTCGATGCCGGCCGCCGCCCGGCGAGCCCGGCGCAGGCGTTCGGCCGCCGGCCAGACCGCCGCGCTGCCGTCGACGCCGGCGATGACGGCCGCCGCCCGCAGCAGCTCGTCGAAGCGATCGGGCTTGCGGATCGCGTCGCAGCGTTCGAACAGCGCGACCTGCGCGGCCGCGTCGGCCCGCGAATCGTCGGCGATCGTCGCGTATTCGCGCGCCGTCAGCATCGCCAGATCGCGCACCGCGATCGGCACGCGCCAGCGCGCGCACAGCGCCTCGATCCGGTCGCCGAGTCCGTGCGTGAGCACCGCGAAGCGCACGGCCAGCGACAGGCGCTGCGCGGCGGCCCGGTCGAGTGCCGCTCCGTCTTCGGGCGCGGCGTCCTGCCGCGCGTCGATCGCCGGCATCAGCCGCGCCAGCGCGCCGCAGCTTCGCAGCACCTCGAACATCCGCGACGGCCGGGCTTCCATCAATCCGCGCGCCAGTTCCTGCCAGACCCGTTCGGCGACCAGCGCGTCGACCTCGCCGGCCTCGACCATCGCCCGCATCAGCGCCGTCGTTTCGGGCGCCACCGTGAAATCGGTGAAGCGCGCCGCGAAGCGCGCGAGCCGCAGGATCCGGACCGGATCCTCGGCGAACGCCTCGCTGACGTGGCGAAAGCGGCGTTCGCGCAGGTCGCGCTCGCCCCCGTGCGGATCGATCAGCCGGCCGTCGTCGCCGCGCGCCATCGCGTTGATCGTCAGGTCGCGGCGCCGCAGGTCCTGTTCGAGCGTCACGTCCGGCGCGGCGTGGAAGTGGAAGCCCGCATAGCCGGGCGCGGTCTTGCGCTCGGTGCGCGCCAGCGCGTATTCCTCATGCGTGCGCGGGTGCAGGAAGACCGGAAAGTCCTTGCCGACCGGCCTGAAGCCGGCCGCCAGCATCTGCTCGGGCGTGGCGCCGACGACGACGTGGTCGCGGTCCTGCACCGGCAGGCCGAGCAGTTCGTCGCGAATCGCGCCGCCGACGATGTAGGTTTTCATGCGGGCATGCGCGCCGGGCCGGCGTCGCCCGCCGGTCGCGCGTCGGCGGGCCGGATCCGGCGCCCGGACGCGGCGCCGATCGGCCCGGCCCGCGTCATGGGATGTCGGTCGACGTGTCCGCGCTCGGCCCGACGCTGCCCAGCCGCTCGGTCAGCGACTGCGGCCGGCCGGTGAACAGCGCCGAGTAGTACGTGGTGTTGGACAGCACTTTCTTGACGTAGTCGCGCGTTTCGTTGAACGGGATGATCTCGGCGAACACGGCGCCCTCGACGCTGGCCGGCAGCGTCGCCCGCCATGAACGCGGGCGGCCCGGTCCTGCATTGTAGGCGGCCGAGGCCAGCAGCGGCGAGCCGTCCAGGTCGTCGAACACCGTGCGCAGGTAGAACGTGCCGAAGCGCAGGTTGGTGTCCAGTTCGTTCAACTGCTCGACGCGGAAGCGGTTGATGCCCATCTTGCGGGCGACCCAGCGCGCGGTGGCCGGCATCATCTGCATCAGGCCCTGCGCGCCGGCCGACGAGCGGGCGTTCATGATGAAGCGCGACTCCTGGCGGATCAGACCGTAGACCCAGGCCGGATCGAGCCCCTGTTCTTCGGCGACCGGGCGCAGCTCGCGATAGAACGGCGATACGTAGCGCAGCGCGAAGTCGTGTTCGAGCGTCGTGCGGTCGGCGGTGTTGACGCAGCGGTCGAGCACCTGGCGCCGGCACGCCCAGTCGGCCGCCGCCAGCAACTGCCGGTCGTTCATCGTCCGGAGCTGGAAATTCCACTCGCGGTTGCCTTCGAAGCGCAGGCCCAGTTCGTAGAACTTGAGCGCGCGCGCGAAGCCCGGGTTGTTGTCGGCTTCGGCCATCTCGGGCGGCGTCGGCGACGTCGCGCGCGGCGGCGCGACGGTGAGCTGGCCGAGCGATTCGGCGGCCAACTGGCCGTAGAAGTGATGCTGGTCGGCGATCGTGCGCATCAGCGCGTCGGCGTCGTTCTTGCGGCCGGCCTGCTGCAACGCGCGCGCGCGCCAGTAGACCCAGGTCGGATCGGCCTGGCCTTCGGGGCTCATCCGCGCGATGACCGTGCCCAGCGTCTTCCAGTCCTGCGCTCGCAGCGCGGCGCGCGCCAGCCACACCCAGGTCTCGTCGGTGGCGTCCGCCTGCAGCGCGCGGCGCGTCCAGTCCAGCGCGTCGGGATCGAGCCGGCGCATGCCGGCCGACGCGAGCTGCGACCACGCGAACGCCGTGTCGGCCGCGTT
The DNA here is from genome assembly GCA_047601745.1 of Burkholderiaceae bacterium. Lineage (GTDB taxonomy): Bacteria > Pseudomonadota > Gammaproteobacteria > Burkholderiales > Burkholderiaceae_E > JAKPAM01. The sequence goes on from JASGIS010000001.1 coordinate 2,396,021, forward strand.
CAGCCTCAAGCCGTCCAGCCGGGCGGCGGCTGCCGGCGGATCCTGCCGCGCCAGCCGCGTGAACGCGATCAGGTCCTCGGCGCCGCCGCTGCCGGCGGCCAGTTGCACGACCGGCCGGTTGATCGCGCGGTCGACGTCGAGCCCGAGCAGCGCGCCGATCCGCCGCAGCGAACTGGGCGAATTGAACTCCATCGCGCCGCGCAGCAGCTTGTCCAGGTCGTCGCGGCCGAACAGCCCGTTGGCGGCGAAGGTCTCGAGCAACTGGTTGCAGCCGTCGCTCAGCGATGCCTGGCGCAGCAGCAGCGCGCGCGCCTCGGGACCGACCGGCTCGCCGCGCGACGCGGCGCCCAGCAGCCGATAGCATTCGACCTGCGTGTCGTCGCGCAGCACCCATTGGCTGTAGACGCCGGTGAAGCGCGCCCATTCACCGCGCCGGCCGAGGTTCAGCATCCAGTCGCGGCGCAGCATGTCGCCGGCGATCGTCGTCGATTCCTTGTCGAGGAACAGCTCGGCCGCGTGGTCCAGCGCCGGATCGCCGTCGAGCTGGCGATCGGCCAGCCGCAGCCGCAGCCGCCAGTACTCGATGTATGGTTTGAGGATCGCCACGTCGCTGGCGCGCTCGGCATACAGCTCGAAGCGGTCCGCGTTCGGATCGGCCATCGCGTAGCGGCGCGCCTGGACGAACGCGTCGTCGGCGCTGAGCGACTCGGGGGTTCGCGTGACCGGGCGCTCCTGGATCGCCGCCAGACGGGCCGGGGGCGCGTGGCGCGCCGCCGGATGCGCGGGCGACTTGCCGGGCGCGGCCTGGCAGGCGACCATTCCGGTGAGCAGGCCGAGTCCTACGATCATGCGGGACAAGACCAGGCCGACGGGTCGCGCGACGCGCCCGTGCCTGCGGTGGCTTGACATGTGGACGACCTTGGAACGGTCTGTGAAAACTGGTGACATATCGTACCCCGTGCCCGCCCGGAATCGGGCCCTGGCGCGCAAATCGTTGCTCCGTCGACGACAGGATCGCGATCCCGGCGAACGAGGCGCGGCGTTGCCGCGCATCATCGCGTCGATCGAAGCATGGCTGGCGCCGCGCTTCCAGCCGGCGGCGGTGCTCGGCGCTTATTGGGCGATGCGCGGCGAGCCGGTGTTGCAAGCCGCCTGCACGCGCTGGCACGAGCACGGATGGACGATCGCGCTGCCGCGCGTGGTCGCGCGCGACGCGCCGCTGATCTTCGGTCGGTGGACGCCGCACGGCGCGATGCGGCCGGGCGCGTTCGACGTGATGGAGCCCGATCCGTTCGAGGCGGTGGTGCCGGACCTGCTGCTGGTGCCGTGCGTGGGCTTCGACGCGAACGGCTACCGGCTCGGTTACGGCGGCGGTTTCTACGACCGCACGCTCGCGCAGCGGCCGGTGCCCGCGCTCGGCGTCGCTTACGAGCAGGACCGGATCGACGGTTTCGAGCCGGGACCGCACGACCGTCCGCTCGACGGCGTGGCCACCGAGGCCGGACTGCGCGAGTGGGGGTCTTCGGTTCGCCGCTGACGCGAACGGCCGCCCGGACGCGCCTTACATGCCTTGCGGATCGGCGCCTCCCCCGGTTGGTGGATGCGGGGGGGCGCCGGCCGTGCTCCACTGGCGGCACGAGTGATTTCGAATGACCCGCTTGGGTTCTGGACGGTATCGCATCGCCGTCGCTATGCTCGTGCTCCGGACGCCGCGCCGCCTGCTGGACAGAGGCTGCGCGGATCGGGCCGCGGCAGGGGCGTATCGACGGAGAGCGACCACGGATGGCGTGCATGAATGTCCTGCTGATCGACGATCACGAGATCGTCTGGAACGGCACGCGGCGCTTGATCGAGCGCGTGGCCGCCGAGGTCCGGACCGAGGGATTGGGCCGGTTCGAAGCCGTGCGCGACATCGAAGGCGCGATGGCGTTCGGTGCCGGCGAATTCGATCTGATCCTGCTCGACTATCACCTGCCGGGCGTCTCGGGCGAGGCCGCGCTCGAGCGCGTGCGCAATCATTACCCGACGACGCCGGTCTGCATGCTGTCGGCCGAGACCACGCCGCGCAAGGTCAAGGACATCATCGAGGCCGGCGCGGCCGGCTTCATTCCGAAGGCTTATGGCATCGACGAGATGGAGGCCGCGCTGCGCGTCGTGCTGCGGCACCGCGTCTACCTGCCGGCCGATCTCGTGCTGTCCGAGGACGTCGCGCGGCCGCGCGATTCGGACGAGATGTCGCCGGAGGAATTGGCGCGCTTCCTGGGCACCGAGCTGTCGCCGCGCCAGCGCCAGGTGCTGGCGCTGGCCGTACGCGGCCTGCCCGGCAAGCTGATCGCGCGCGAACTGAACATCGCCGAGGGCACCGTCAAGGTGCACCTGTCGATGGTCTACAAGGCGCTGGGCGCGCGCAACCGGACCGACGCGCTGTACCGGGTGTTCGAAGCCCAGGCGGCGAACGTGCTGGGGGATTGAGTGATAGCCACCGAACCCGGTACGACGGCCCGGCTATCGGACGATCCCGAATTCGATCGGCTGCGGATCCGCGTGGTCGCCGAACAGGCATCCGGCCTGCGCACGCAGATCACGCTGACGGCGGTGGTCATCGTCGCGATCGCCTGGCACGCCGTGCCGGGCGTCATCCTGGGCCTGTGGTTCGCGGCCGTCGTCATCGCCCGCGAGTGGCGGGCCGTTTTCCTGCGGGCATCGTGGTCGGCGTCGATGGAGGCCGGCCGGAGCATCCGCCGCCTGATTTTGGCCAACGCGATCATCGGTGTCGTCAACGGCTCGGCGGCCCTGATGATGCACTGGACCGACGATTCGATGGACGCGATCCTGACGATGGTTCTCGTGTCCTGGGGCGCCGGCGCGGTGTCCACCAGCGCGATCGTGATGCCGGCGTTCTACATCTACGCCGGCCTGCTGTTCGTGCCGACCGCGTTGGTCTGGCTGCTGCGGCTGGACTGGACCGGCTGCGGGATCGGGGTGCTGGTGCTGATGTTCTTCGGCGTGCAGAGCCGGTTCGCCCGGCAGAACTTCGAGACCTTCCTGGCCTCGTTCAACGTTCGCCGCGATTACGAGGCGCTGGCCTCTCGGCTCGGGCGCGAGCAGCAGGAACTGGCGATCGCCCGCGATGACGCCGTGCGCGCCAACCTGGACAAGAGCCGCTTCCTGGCCGCGGCCAGCCACGACCTGCGCCAGCCGATGCAGTCGCTGCTGCTCAACAGCGGAGAACTGCTGCGATTGCCGCTGGACGATGAGGCCAAGCAGATCGGGCAGGACATCGTCAGCGGCGTCGACGAGCTGCGCGGCATGCTCGACGCGTTGCTCGACGTCTCGAAGCTCGATGCCGGCGCGGTGATCCCGGTTCTGCGGGTAGTGGCGATCGATAGGCTGGTTTCGCGGGTCGCCGCCAGTTTTCGGCCGGCGGCGGCGCAGCGGGGTCTGGCGCTCAGGATCGAATCGAGCGGCACGCTGCTGGTCCGAACGGATCCCGATCTGTTCCGGCGGATCCTGTCGAACCTGATCGACAACGCATTGAAGTTCACCGAACGCGGCGAGATCGTCGTGTCGGTCGCGGACGCGGGCGAGCGGGCCCGCGTCGAGGTCGAGGACACCGGCGCCGGCATCGCCGAAGGGCATCGGCAGCAGATCTTCGAGGACCTGGTGCAGCTGCACAACCCCCAGCGCGGCCGGGGTAAGGGACACGGTCTGGGGCTGGGCATCGTTCGGCGCCTGGTCAAGCTGCTGGCGCTGGATCTGGAGTTCACGTCGGTGGTCGGCGTCGGCAGCCGCTTCACTCTCTGGCTGCCTGCCGCGCCGGCGCAGACGCCGTCGCCGGACGAGCGAGCCGGGTACTCGCTGTCTCCGCTGCGACTCGACGGCAAGCGGATCCTCGTGCTCGATGACGACTCGATGGTTCGTGGTGCGTTCTTCCACGCACTGTCGAACCTGGGCTGCGAGGTTCGCACGGCCGGTACCGACGAGGAGGCGCTCGCCGTACTGGAGGAGTTCGAAGCCAACGCGGCGCTGGTCGACTGGCGGCTCGCCGCAGGGCGATCGGGGTTGGACGCAGTGGCGCTGATCCGGGAACGCAGGCCCGGGCTGCCCGCGGTGCTGGTGTCGGCCGACGCCGATGAGCGCCTGCGCGCGGAAGGGGCGCAACACCAGGTCGAGGTATTGAGAAAGCCGGTCGATATCGATTCGCTGGCGTCGAGTCTGCAGCGCGCGCTGGCGATCGACGCGACGGCTCGGCAACCAGCGGCATGATCCCGAAGCGGGTGCGTGGTCGGCGCTTAGTCCGGGGAACGGAGGGCAGATGCACGAGGGCAATCCCAAGCGCAGGCTGTCGGAGAACGCGACCGCGCTGCTGACCGACCCGGCGATCGAGGCGGACGAGCAGGGCTTCGACTGCGACGTGCTGATCGTCGGCAGCGGCTATGGCGGCGCCGTCGCGGCCGCGCGACTGGCCGGACTGGTGCATGGCGGTCCGAACGACGAAGAACGACGGCCGTTGCGCCTGTTCGTGCTGGAGCGCGGCGAAGAATACCTGCCCGGCATGTTCCCGTCGTCGTGGTCCGAGCTGCCCGGTCACGTTCGCTTCGCCGCCGACGGAGCGCGGCCGGCCCGCGGTGTCGCGACCGGGCTGTTCGACATGCGCCTCGGCGAGGATGTCAACGTGCTGGTGGCCAACGGGTTGGGCGGCGGGTCGCTGATCAACGCCGCGGTGATGGAGCGTCCGACGTCCGATGCGTTCGCCAGCGGCTGGCCGCAGGCGCTGGCCACCCATCGTGCTGCGCTGGATGCGGCTTTCGGCCGGGCCGAGGACATGATCGACGGCTGGCACATCGACGATCGGCTGCCCGCCGACCGCCAGCGGCTGCCGCGCAAGACGAATCGGATGCTCGATCTGGCCGACCGGCTCCCGGCGTTCGACGCGCGGACCGTCCGGATGGCGATCTCGGCGAACGAGGGTTCGTCGAACGGCAGCCTGCCGCTGGCGGCCTGCACGCTGTGCGGCGACTGCGTGTCCGGCTGCAACGTCGGTGCCAAGCGCTCGCTGGACACCAACTATCTGCACGTCGCCTGGCGCAACGGCGCGCGTCTGTTCTGCGGCGCCACCGTGCACCGCCTGCAGCGCGATGCCGGCGGCTGGTGCGTCGAGTGGTTCCTGTCCGATCCAGGCGTGTCGAGCCCCGACAAGGCGCTGTACCGGCTGCGATCGCGTTGCGTGGTGCTGTCCGCGGGCGTGCTGGGTTCGACCGAGATCCTGTTGCGCTCGCAGGAGGGCGGGTTGCCGGTCAGCCGACAATTGGGCAGACGGTTCTCGTCCAACGGCGACGCGATCGCGGCCGCGTACGGCGCCCATCAGCCTGCGGACTGCCGCAGGCCGGGCGGCATCGGCGAGGATCCGCAGATCGGGCCGACGATCACCGCGATGGCGCGGGTGCCGGTCGACGGCGCGCGGCCCGTCACGATCCAGGAGTTTTCGATCCCACAGGCCCTGGCACGCGTCCTTGATGAGGTCGTGACGACGTATGGGGCGCTCGACGGGCTGCTGAGCGGGGACTGGCGGGCGGCCGGCGCGCGCCGGCGCGCCGATCCGATGGCCATCGATGAACGGCGGATGCGCCATACGATGGTCTACGGGATGATGGGCGATGACGGGGCCGCCGGCGTGATCGAGCCCTGCATCCCGGCCGCCGGCTACGAGTCGGCGAGGTTCGACGGCCAGGTCCGGATCCGCTGGGCGGCGCTGCGCGATGCGCCGGTGTTCCAGGCGCAGATGGAGATCCTGCGGCGCGCGCACGAGGACAAGGGCCTGGGCGGGCGAATCCTCGGCAACCCGCTGTGGGAGCCGGTGCCGAGGCGATTGGGATTGTCGGCGTCGCGCGGGCCGGCCGTTTCCGTTCACCCGCTGGGCGGCTGCGCGATCGGCGAGACCGCGATCGACGGCGTCGTCGACTTGTTCGGGCGGGTGTTCGATGCGCGCGTCGGCGGCTTCATGACCGGGCTCGCCGTGCTCGACGGTTCGATCGTTCCGGTCTCGCTGGGGATCAATCCGGCGCTGACGATCGCGGCGCTGGCCGAGATGGCGGTGCCGCAACTGATCCGCGACTGGAACCTGCAGGCACCGCAGAGCCGCCTCGCCAGGGGCGTGCTGCCGGCGCCGCGGCTCTTTGCCGCCGTCCGGTCGGAGCCCGTCCGCACCACGGCGCGGATCGAGGAGACGTCGACCGGTACGCTGACGGTCGAGGAGACCGCTTACCGGGCGGCGTTGAAGATCCGGTTCCGGTCCATCGACGACCTGGTCGGCTTCACGCGGCAGACTCCGCGTTCGCTTGTTTGCGAGCAGGTGGGACTGACGTTGATCGCCAAGGAGGAGCCCGCGGTCCGCTGGGAACTGATGCTCGACGGCGAGGCGGCGCTGCTCGACGAGCAGCGGTCGACGGTGTTCAGCCGGGTCTTTCGCGGCTACCGGCTGGCGCTCGATCGGATCCGGTCGTTCGGCGTGGTCGGCGAGGGCCTGATGGCTGGGGCGATCGTTCGATTGATGGCCCTGAAGCTGGCCAGCCACGTCGGCGGCATCCGGGAGATGCGATACCGGTTCAAGGTGACCGACGTGCGCCGCTGGTCTGCGGATGCGACGCCGCCTTCCGAGCTCGCTCAGCGGGCGGCGGTGATCGGGCTTCGATGCGGCGATCGGCTCGAGTGGGTCAAGACGCTGTCGTTCGACGACGAGGCCAATCCCTGGCTGCAGTTGTCGTCGGGCGAACTGTTCCACGTCGGACCGGGACCGGAGCCGACGCGAGCCAGGCTCGGCCGGTTGACGCTGGATCTTGACGAGATGGCCAATTCGTTGCGGCCGTTGCTGTCGCTCGAACGTCAGGCCGATCAGCCGGCCGCACTGGCCGACCTGGCGTCGCTGGGCTTGTTCGTACTGCGCGCATCGCTGCAGATCCACGCGCTGAACCTGCTGTGGCCGAACGAGCCTCTCGATCGTCAGCCCGAGCGTTTCCCCGGCGAAATCGACGGCCTGCGTCCGGACGTCGAGTTCCGGCGGGTCGCGGGCAGCGTGCACCGCCTGCGGCTGAGCCGCTACCGGCGCGCGCCGGTCGACTGCTCGCGCAACGTCGTGCTGATGATCCACGGCATCGGTGCGTCGGGTTCGACCTTCGCTCATCCGTCGATCCCGGGCAACGGCGTGCGCACGATGCTCGATCAGGGGCGCGAGGTGTGGGTGCTCGATCTGCGCACCAGCATCGCGCTCGAACAGCGCGAGCCGTGGTCGTTCGAGACCGTGGCCACGGAGGACATCCCGGCGGCCGTCGAGCGGATCGCCGAGGTACTGGACGACGAGGGCGCGCCGCGCAAGATCGACGTCATCGCGCATTGCATCGGCGCGGCGATGTTCTACATGGCGCTGATGGACGACGGCCAGGCTCGTGAGCCGGCCGATGATCCGGCCGACGGATCGCCTCACTGGTCGACGCACATCGGCGCGGTCGTGCTGTCGCAGGTCGCGCCGCTGGTCAGGTTGAGTCCGTACAACCGCTTCCGCGGATTCGTGGCCAACTACCTGAAGCAGTATCTGGACGTGCGCACGCTGGACGTGCTGGCGCCGGACGGCACGATGCAGGGCTCGCTGGTCGATGCGCTGCTGGCGACCTTTCCTTACGACGACGGCATCGACGGCGCGAGGCCGGATGCCGCGGTGCCGGGCATCGCCGAGTCCGAGCGCCAGAGGCGCCGGCGGATCGGCGCGTTCTCGCGCGCCCGGCACCGGGCCGACGGCATCTTCGGACAGTTGATGAATCTGCCGAACATGGCCGACCAGACGCTCGAGCACCTGACGGCGATCTACGGCTGGGTCCGCGTCGAAGTGATCGCGCAGGTCATCCAGTTCGCGCGCCATAACCTCGTCACCGACGCGAGCGGCCGGAATGCCTGGCTCGATCGCGAGAAGCTCCTCGCGCGCTTCGACCGGCCGGTGTTGTTCGTGCACGGCGAGCGCAACGCGGTGTTCGACTGGCGCGGGGCCGTCGACAGCGTGTTGCTGCTCCGATCGGTCTTCCGCGATCGGCCCTGGCCGGTGTCGATCCTCGGCGCCGGCTTGCTCGGTCCGGCATCGCGCCTGGGCGCCGCGGCGCCCAGGCCCGGCCGGATGTCCCGGCGCGAACTCAGGCAGTTCGGCCTGACCCGGACGCCGTGGGGGTGGCGAGCCAGCGCGGGCCGGTTCCACGCCGCGATCCTGGCCGGCTACGGACACCAGGACTGCATGATCGGCCGCAACGTCGGCCCCGAAGTGTTCACGATGATCGGCGACTTCTTCGATGGCTCGATCGATGGTCGTCGGCTGCCGGCTGCCTCCGCGACGCGACGTCCGCCGAAAACGATGTCGTGCGGCGTCGACGTGCCCGCGGTCGGACCGATCCTCGGCGCCGTCGGGCGGGAGCCGTCCGGCGAACTGTCGTTGCGGCTGCTGGTGGGCCCGCGCGCCGAGCGCACGAACTGCCTGGGCATCTGCGTCATCCCCCGGCTGGCGGACGCCGCCGGCAATCCGGCCGACGACTACGACGACGCCCGACTGCGGGTGATCGGCGTGAGTCCGTCATCGGACCACGACAACCTGTTCGTCTTCAGGATCGCGGAAGACGAGCTGAGCGCGCATCGCCACTGGCTGGTGCTGACGCTGCACGAGGATTTTCCGGGGCGGATAGCGGGTCGTGACCGGATGGCAAGAGATTCCGCCGTGTCGACCGCGACGCTGGCGCTGAAGTCGACGGGCGGCGGGACGACGCTCGAGGAAGAGGCCCGGCAGGGGTTTCGCGAAGCCCTGCGCCAGGGGCGTCTGGCCGAGTTCCTGAGCAGCGGACATCTGGACGTTTCGCCGGACTGGGTCCGGGCGGCCAGCAACGACGACGCGGTCGCCGACCAGTTGTGCTTCCTGGCCGGCAGTTGCCACTACCCGGCCGGCCTGTTCGACCGAGAGGTCGCGCAGGCGTCCTATCGGCGCATGCATACGCGCATCGCGTCGTCCGACGGTCACTCCCCGCAGTTCCTGGTGCTGACCGGCGACCAGGTCTACGTCGACGAGTACGCAGGGGTATTCGATCCGGCCGACTACGGCGATCGCTATACCGGCGTCTACGAGCGCACGTTCCAACTGCCGGTGGTGCGTGCGGTGATGCGCGGCGTGCCGGTCTATCCGATGCTCGACGATCACGAGGTCGCCAACGACTGGGAGCGCGGCCGGATGCCCGCGACCGACGTCTTGCCGGCGCTGGCGACGTACGAGAAATGGCAGCACGCACTGGTGTCCGATCGCGGCCGGGATCCGTGCTACAGCTATCGGTTCTCGCCGGCGGGATTCCCGTTCTTCGTGCTGGACACGCGCACGGCGCGTACGGGCCGCGCGCTCGCGCGCAAACAGCCCCCGCTGATCGCGCTGCCGCCGCCCGGGGAGGCGAGGCTCGTTCACGCCGACACGCTCGAACGGCTGCTGACCTGGCTCGAAGCCGGGCCCGATGTACCGAAGTTCATCGTGACGCCGGCCGTGGTCTTTCCGGTGCAGGTCCGGACGCAGGCGGACGACCCGGGCGAGTGGCTGACGCTCGACGATTGGGGCGGTTATCCGTCGACGCTGTTCACGGTGCTCGATCGCATTCGCGAACGAGCGATCCGCAACGTCGTCTTCATCAGCGGCGATCTGCACCTGTCGCTGGTGTCGCGGTTGTCGATGCGTGCCGCCGATGGAACCGAAGTCCTCGTCCATTCGATCGTATCGAGCGGCCTGCATTCGCCTTGGCCGTTCGCGAACACGCGTCCCGAGGACCTGATCACCGAAGGACGGTTCTCGCTGCGGGTTCCCGGGGCCGAGCGATCGGAATGGCCTTCGCTGACGGTGACGACGCCGCTGTCCAGCGCCAGGCAGGGCTTCGCGTGCATCGGCGTCGGCCGGGACGGGGCCGGCCGGTGGCGGCTGGACGTCGAGTTCGACCACGAGGACGGCGTCCATCGATGGGGCGGGTGCCTGTCGTGAGCCGACGGCCGCCGCCTGTCAATAATCAGGATCTATAACCCCGCGCTAAACCTTGGTGATATGCGTAGCGCCGCATTGCGGACCCTCTGCCCGTCGGTAAAACTGACGCCGTCGAATGGTTTGAAACACAACACAACAAACACAAAACATCGATTCGGAGAGGAGCCATGTCGTCGAACCTAGCGGTACCCGTTGTACCTGCCGCGCCGGCCGCGCCATCCGTGCAGGCGGGCTATGTCGCCCAGTGGATGTCCCTGGTCGTCGATCAGATCGGTCACGGCATCGTGCTGCTGTCGCCGCAGGGGCGGCTGCTGTATGCCAACGCGGCGGCGCGCGAGCAGATCGGCAACGCGCAGGTGCTGCGCGTCGAGGACGGCATCGTCCATGGCCTGTGCGCGGCCGACGAGGGCCGGCTGGCGCTCGGATTGCGCAGCGCGCAGCGCGGACGGCGCGGCATGGTGTTCCTGTCGTGCAAGGGACAGGAGCGGACGCTGTCGCTGAGCCCGATCACCGAAGGGGCCGGCCTGTCGCTGCCGAGCCCGCGGCTGGCCGAGGGCAGGGTGGTGGCGATCGTCGTGATCTTCGGGCGCCGCGTGACCTGCGAGGCGGACGGCTTGCTGGCCTTCGGCCGCCAGAATGGGCTGACGCCGGCCGAGATCCGGGTGCTGGCGGGCCTGGCGTCGGAGCGGGCGCCGGCCGACATCGCGCGCGACGAGGGGCGCGCCGAGTCGACGGTGCGCACGCACATCCGCAACGTGCTGGCCAAGACCGAGACGGCGTCGGTGCGGCTGCTGGTCAGCCGGCTGTCGCGGCTGCCGCCGATGCGCGCCGGCGGCGCTTAGGGCCTCGCGATCAGTCGGGCGCGCGGACCCGGGTGGCCGGACCGTGGGCGGCCACGCCTTCGGTGGCGATCCGCTGCGACAGCGCCGACTCGCGCCGCGACGGGCGGGCGTCGATGTTCTCACCGTCCAGCGGCGGACTCGGATCGCCGCGGTGGCGGAACCACTCGAGGAACTCCTTGGCCGGCAGCGGCTTCGAGTAGTGGTAACCCTGGGCGAGGTCGCAGCCCAGTTCGCGCAGCATCGACGCGGCGCGCTCCGATTCGACGCCTTCGGCCAGCGCGCGCATGTCGAACGTGTGCGCGAGGTCGACCAGCACCTGGACGATCCGCTGGTCGCCGCGCTCGTCGGTGATGTGCTTGACGAAGGTCTGGTCGATCTTCAGTTCGTTCAGCGGGAACTGGCGCAGATAGGCGAGCGACGAGTAGCCGGTGCCGAAGTCGTCGATCGACAGCCGGCAACCCATGACGGCGAGCTGGTTCATGAAATCCAGCGCCGCGTGTTCGTTCTCGACGATCGAGCTTTCGGTCAGCTCCAGCGTCAGGCGGCGCGGGTCGGCGCCCCAGGTCGACAGCGCCTGCGCGACCTGCGTCGGAAACGTCGCGTCGGCCAGCGACATCGCCGAGATGTTGATCGCGACGTTGACGTTCACGTTCTGCCCGCGCCAGAACATCATGTGGCGCAGCGTGGTGTTCAGTACGAAGTGCGTCAACTGGGCCATCATGCCGCGTTCCTCGCACAGCATCGCGATGACCTGCGGGCTGATCGCGCCGCGCTTGGCGTCGTTCCAGCGGATCAGCGCCTCGACGGCTACGCAGCGGTCGCTCGCCAGCTCGATCTGCGGCTGGAAGTGCACCTCCAGCTCGTTGTTCTGCAGCGCGACGCGCAGGTCCTGCTCGAGCGTGTGCCGGTTCAGCAGCGCGTCGTCGGTTTCGAGCCGGGTGATGCAGACGCGCTCTTCGGCCCGCGCGGCCTGCTTGACCGCTTCGGTGGCGGCGGTCAGCAGGATCATCGGGTCGGCGTTGGCCGACATCACCGTCCACGCGGCGCCGACGGCCGGGCGCAACTGCACGACGGTCTCCTTGCCCTGCGCGTTGCGCGCATGGATCGGCCGGGCCAGGCTCTGCTGCAGCGTCCGGACCGCCAGTTCGGCCAGCGAAGCCGACGGCAGGTCGGCCAGCAGCATCCAGATCTCTTCGTGCGAAGCGACCGCGTAGCGATCGTGCGCGCGCAGGATCGAGCGGATCCGCCGCACGACCTCGAGCATCACCTCGCGCGACGACGCCTCCTGGCCGAGCGCCTGCAGCCGGTCCGAGCGGTTCATCGAGATGACGATCAGTACGCTGCGGCCGCCGGCGACCGTGTTCAGCAGGCGGCCGGCCATCTCCAGCAACTGTCCGGGCGGCAGTCGCTGCTTGTCGATCGGGCGCATCACCCGGGCCCGGTCGATCTGCTCGGGCGTCGGGGCGACGGCCGGCGCGTGCGGATCAGACGAGTCGGTTCGCATGGGCGATGTTGTCGGCGTAGAAGTCGCGCATCTTGAGCCCGTACGCGCCGGTCGGCAGGCCGCGGGTGATGCGTTGGCGCTTGCCTTCCTTGTCGCGGCCGTCCTGGAACAGGTCGCGTTCGAGCGGCTTGGCCAGCGGTCGCTTGTCCGGCGAGGTCAGCACCAGCACCTTGGGCTCCAGCCGGCGCACGCGGTTCTGCGCGACGACGACGGCGATCTCGCCGTTGCTCAGTTCGACGAGGCTGCCGACCGGAAACACGCCGATCGACTGCACGAAGTTCTCGACCAGCGCCTCGTTGAACCAGGTGCCGGCCCACTGGTACAGGTTCATCAGCGCGTCCTGCGGCGCCTGCGCGTTGGCATAAGGGCGCGACGTGATCAGCGCGCTGAAGCAGTCGGCGATGCCGGCGATGCGGCCGTAAAGGCAGATCGCGTCGCCGGCCAGGCCCTCGGGGTAACCCGAGCCGTCCAGGCGCTCGTGATGCTGGGCGATGCCCTGGCGCACGTCGTCGGGCAGCGTTTCGCGCTGGTTCAGCGATTCGAGCCCGAGCCGGACGTGTTCCTTGACGATCGCGTATTCGGCCGGGTTCAGCATGCCGGGCTTCTCGAGCAGCGGCCGCGGGATCTTGATCTTGCCGACGTCGGCGAGCATGCCGATCATGCCCAGGCTGGCCATCTCGCTGCGCGGCAGGCCCAGGTGGCGGCCCAGCGAGATCATGTACAGCGCGACGCGCACGCCATGCGTATAGGTGCTGGTGTCTTCGTTGCGCAGCCGCGCGACCCACATCAGCGCATCGGGGTTGTCGATGATGCTGCTGACCATGTCGTCGACCGCCTGCTTGACGTCGGCGATGTTGGGCACGCCGCCGCTCTTGACGACCTGCGCGAGGTCGGCCAGCGTCTGCTCGCTGCGGTCCAGGCTGCGCCGCGCGCGCGGCATCTCCTCGACGACCGCACGCTGCTCGGGGTAAGGCGTCAGCCGGGTGCCGGGCGGCAGTTCCTTGAGCAGGCTGGCCTCGAGCCGCTTGCGGGCGATCCGGTCGGCTTTTTCGATCTCGGCGTCGCGCGGTCCGCGGCTGAACAGGCTCGCCAGGCCGTCGATCAGCCGGCGCCAGCCGCCGGCCGCTTCGGCGCCTCGGATCGTCTGGCCGCCGTTCTGGTTGCGGATCAGTTCGCGAAAGCGTTCGCGCGTCGACTGCGAGACCTTCGCGTCGGATCGCATCTTCAGCGTCTGCACGACGCGACTGGCCGTTCCGGCGGATTTGGGCGTGCCGGCGACGTCGCCGCCCGAACCCAGCGAGCGGAAATCCTTCTTCTCCTGTTCGCGGATGTCGAGCTGGCTCAGCAGCTCGGCCTCGTGGATCCGGTTGGCGGCGCCCGGGTCGGACAGCTCCAGGTCGACGAACGCGTAACGGCAGTACTTGCGCAGCGTTTCGAGTTCGACCTCGCTGTCGAGCAGGAAACCCTGCAGCAGGAACGGCGTATCGATCCACGGCCGGTCCAGTTCGGCGACGAACATGCCCAGCGTCAGCCGCTGCGCGGTGATCCGGAAACGCTTGCGCGGCGCGACCGAGGCGGCCAGCACGTCGGCGGGGCTGCCGCGCCCGTGCGTCGCCCGCTGTCCGCCGGCGCTCGCCGGCGCGCGCGTCGGCGTACCGGCACCGCGCTCGGGGCCGGACGGGCTACGGGTCGAAACAGAATCAGTGCTCGCCATCGTCTTTCCGGGTCTTTCCGAAAACGATGCTAGCGACGGCGCCCGGGCCCGGCCATCGATTCCGGGCCGGGCGGAAGGCGTCGAGCAACATAAGCCGATGGACGGCCGACGGCCCGCAACGAGCGGGGCGGCACCGTCGGCCGCGGCCGCGTGCGCGAGCGCCGCGAGAGGGTGCTGCGCGGCCATCCGGCGCGCCGGATGGCTCGCACGCACCGGCCCGCGCACCGGCCCGCGCACCGCCCACGCACCGCCCACGCACCGCCCACGCACCGCCCACGCACCGCCCGCCGGCGGTTCACGGGGGGCGCAGGGGCGCGGCGGCGCTCAGCCCGCGCGCAGCGCGCGCAGGATCTCCAGGCTCGGCGCGGCCTGGTTCAGCGTGTAGAAGTGCAGCGACGGCACGCCTTCGCTGATCAGGCGCGCGCACAGCGCGGTCACCACGTCGTGGCCGAACGCCCGGATCGACGCGACGTCGTCGGCGAAGCCGGCCAGCCGCTGGCGGATCCAGCGCGGAATCTCGGCGCCGCAGGCGTCGGAGAAGCGCGCGAGCTGCGAGAAGTTGGTGATCGGCATGATGCCGGGCACCAGCGGCTGCGTGATGCCGCGCGCGGCGACTTCGTCGCGAAAGCGCAGGAACGCTTCGGCGTTGAAGAAGTACTGCGTGATCGCCGAGTCGGCGCCGGCCCGCATCTTGGTGACGAACGCGTCGAGATCGGCCTGCACCGAGCGCGCCTGCGGGTGCACTTCGGGGTAGGCGGCGACCTCGATGTGGAACCAGTCGCCGGTCTCTTCGCGGACGAAACGCACCAGGTCGCTGGCGTACTGGAATTCGCCGCCCTTGACCGTTCCGGACGGCAGGTCGCCGCGCAGCGCGACCAGCCGCCGGATGCCGTGCTCGCGGAACGTGGCCAGCAGCTCGCGCATCGGGCCGCGCTCGGCGCCGATGCACGACAGGTGCGGCGCGACCGCCCGCCCTTCGCCGGCGATCTCGAGCACCGTGGCGAGCGTCTTGACCTGCGTGACGCCGCCGGCGCCGTACGTGACGCTGAAGAACTCCGGCGCCTCGTCCGCGAGCTGCTCGCGCACCGCGCGCAGCTTGACCATCCCTTCCGGCGTGTTGGGCGGAAAGAATTCGAAACTGACGGGGGGAACGTTCATCGAATCAGTAGCGGTAATGGTCGGCCTTGTACGGGCCTTCGATCGGCACGCCGATGTACGCGGCCTGGTCCGGGCGCAGCGCGGTCAGCTTGGCGTTGAGCTTCTTCAACTGCAGCCGCGCGACCTTCTCGTCCAGGTGCTTGGGCAGCGTGTAGACGCCGACCGGGTACTTGTCGGTCTGCGTGAACAGCTCGATCTGCGCGATCGTCTGGTTCGCGAACGACGAGCTCATCACGTACGACGGGTGGCCGGTGCCGCAGCCCAGGTTCACGAGCCGGCCCTCGGCGAGCAGGATGATCCGCTTGCCGTCGGGGAAGATCACGTGGTCGACCTGCGGCTTGATGTTCTCCCACTGGTACTGCTTGAGCGACGCGACGTCGATCTCGTTGTCGAAGTGGCCGATGTTGCAGACGATCGCCTGGTCCTTCATCGCCTTCATGTGCTCGTGCGTGATCACGTGGAAGTTGCCGGTGGTCGTCACGAAGATGTCCGCCTGGCTGACCGCGTCTTCCATCGTCACCACGCGATAGCCTTCCATCGCCGCCTGCAGCGCGCAGATCGGATCGATCTCGGTGACCCAGACCTGCGCCGACAGCGCGCGCAGCGCCTGCGCCGAGCCCTTGCCGACGTCGCCATAACCGGCGACGACCGCGATCTTGCCGGCGACCATCACGTCGGTCGCGCGCTTGATGCCGTCGACCAGCGACTCGCGGCAGCCGTACAGGTTGTCGAACTTGCTCTTGGTGACCGAGTCGTTGACGTTGATCGCCGGGAAGGCCAGCTTGCCTTCCTTGTGCATCTGGTACAGCCGGTGCACGCCGGTGGTGGTCTCCTCGGTCACGCCCCGGATCTTCGCCAGGCGCGTCGAGTACCACTTGGGGTCGCGCTCGAGCGTGGCCTTGATCGACGCAAACAGCGCGACCTCTTCCTCGCTGCCCGGCTTGGCCAGCACGCTGGCGTCGGTCTCGGCGCGCGTGCCCAGGTGCAGCAGCAGCGTGGCGTCGCCGCCGTCGTCGAGGATCATGTTCGAGTGGCCATTGTCCGGCCATTCGAAGATGCGGTGCGTGAACGCCCAGTACTCTTCGAGCGATTCGCCTTTGTACGCGAACACCGGCACGCCGGTGGCGGCGATCGCCGCGGCGGCGTGGTCCTGCGTCGAGAAGATGTTGCACGAGGCCCAGCGCACCTCGGCGCCGAGCGCGGTCAGCGTCTCGATCAGCACGGCGGTCTGGATCGTCATGTGCAGCGAGCCGGTGATGCGGGCGCCGCGCAGCGGCCGGACGGCCGCGTATTCGTCGCGGATCGCCATCAGACCGGGCATCTCGGTTTCGGCGATGCGGATTTCCTTGCGGCCCCAGTCGGCCAGTGCCAGATCGGCGACCTTGTACTCGCCGGCGGGCAGCGGGGAGGCGGGGGATTTCGGTACAGCGGACATGCGTCACTCCTGAATGAGGGGTGAACCGCAGTCGGGGCCGGCTACGCTGAATGGGAGCGCTCGCCTGCGAACGACGGTCGCCGCAGGGGACGGACCGCTCGCTGCCCCGTGCGGGTCACGGGAGGGCGAGCGCCGTTCATCGAACGCCTCAAGCCTGGCGGCTCGCGGCCGGAGAGGACCGGCGGGGCCGTTGCAGCGCTCCTTGAGGGATCCGGCTAGTTTAGGGGAAACGCGCGCGGGTGTCGATCGTGCCCGGCGTCGACGCGCGGCCGGCGACGCGCGCCGGTGCGCGGTG
The DNA here is from genome assembly GCA_047601745.1 of Burkholderiaceae bacterium. GTDB lineage: Bacteria > Pseudomonadota > Gammaproteobacteria > Burkholderiales > Burkholderiaceae_E > JAKPAM01. The sequence continues at coordinate 2,413,008 of JASGIS010000001.1, forward strand.
ATATCTTGGGTAGCCCCGCCCTCGCGGGGAGGCCTCATACTGAAGAATCGATCGATCGAAAGGGAATCAGCGATGCGAATTTCAACATGGGTCGCGGCGGCTCTCGTCGCCGCGGCGGGCACGGTGACGGCGCCCGCATTCGCGCAGTCGGACAGCCACGGGCTGGCCGCCGTCTACACCGACAAGCTGCAGGGCCACAAGACCGCCAATGGCGAGCGCTACGACCGCGGCAAGCTGACGGCCGCGCACCAGACGCTGCCGCTGGGCAGCCGGGCGAAGGTGACCAACGTCAAGAACAACAAGTCGGTCGTCGTGCGGATCAACGATCGCGGGCCGACGCAGCCGGGACGCGTCATCGACCTGTCGCGCAAGGCCGCGCAGTCGATCGGCATCAATCCGCGCGGCATGGGCGAGGTCAGGGTCGAGCACCTGGGCAAGCCCGCGGCGAAGTAGGAACCGGCCCCGAGGGATCGGCCCCGAATGGCCGGCTCGGAGTCGCGGGCCAGGATTCGCAGGTTCCGAGTCGCTGGTCCGGAGTCACCGGCCCGGCGGGTGACCGGCGGTCGCTCGGGGCGACGGACGGTCGCGTCCGGACCGCCGGGCCCGCCGACCGCCGGGGCTCGGCGGCCGATCGCCGGCGGCCGGGCGGCCTCGGACGGCGCCCGGCCCGGAGATCAGCGCGAGGCCGCGCGCAGCGCCTCGGCGCGGTCGGTCCGCTCCCAAGTGAACTCGGGCTCCTCGCGGCCGAAGTGGCCGTAGGCGGCGGTCTTCTGGTAGATCGGTCGCAGCAGGTCGAGCATCTGCACGATGCCCTTCGGCCGCAGGTCGAAGTGCTCGCGGACGAGCTGGGCGATCCGTTCGTCGCTGATCTTGCCCGTGCCCTGCGTCGTCACCCAGACCGACGTCGGTTGCGCGACGCCGATCGCGTACGAGATCTGCACCAGGCACTTGCTGGCCAGACCGGCGGCGACGATGTTCTTGGCCACGTAGCGGGCCGCGTAGGCGGCCGAACGGTCGACCTTGGACGGATCCTTGCCCGAGAACGCGCCGCCGCCGTGCGGCGCGGCGCCGCCGTACGTGTCGACGATGATCTTGCGGCCGGTCAGGCCGGCATCGCCCTGCGGGCCGCCGACGACGAAGCGGCCGGTCGGGTTGATCAGGTACTTGATCGGGCCCTTGATCAGCTCCTTCGGCAGCACCGGCTTGACGATCTCTTCGATCACCGCCTCCTTGAGCCGGGCATGCTCGATGTCGGGCGCGTGCTGCGTCGACAGCACGACGGTGTCGATCGAATCGGGACGGCCGTCGAGGTAGCGCAGCGTGATCTGCGACTTGGCGTCCGGACGCAGCCACGGCAGGCGGCCGTCGCGGCGCAGGTCGGCCTGGCGCTCGACCAGGCGGTGCGCGTAGTGCAGCGCGGCCGGCATCAGCGTCGCGGTCTCGTCGCACGCGTAGCCGAACATCAGGCCCTGGTCGCCCGCGCCCTGCTCGAGGTCCAGGCCCCGGCCTTCGTCGACGCCCTGCGCGATGTCCTGGCTCTGCCGGCCGTAGGCGACCTGCACCGAGCAGCCCTTGTAGTCGATGCCGAACTCGGTGTTGTCGTAGCCGATGCGCTTGATCGTGTCGCGCGCGATCTGGATGTAGTCGACGTTGGCGCCGGTCGTGATCTCGCCGGCCAGCAGCACCAGGCCGGTCGCGCAAAGGGTTTCGGCCGCCACGCGTGAATACTTGTCCTGCGCGAGCAGCGCGTCGAGGACCGCGTCCGAGATCTGGTCGGCGACCTTGTCGGGGTGGCCTTCGGAAACGGATTCGGAGGTGAACAGATAATCGTTATGAGCCAACGCACTTCTCCTAAAAAAAACCGGACAGTGCTGGCTGGGCCGCGCTTCGCAGCGGGAACCGGCGCCAGGGCCAGCGGCGTGCCGACCCTGGATCGAAGCGGCGACGCTTTAGCGGTATTTGTGTATCGTCGCCCCGCAAGTTGTCCAAATTAAACCGGCGACCTCGGTATTATACGGGCCCCCGCGCAACAACGGTTCAACCACTCGTCAACCCCCCGCGCATCGCCATGGTCTTTCTCCTGCGGATGCTGGCCCGGTTGCCCCTGTCGTGGATGCAGGGGCTCGGGGCATTGTGCGGCCTGCTCGTCTATCGGCTGTCGGCCGGCTATCGCGGCAAGCTGCTGGCGAACCTGCGCCAGGCAGGGCTGGCGGACGACGGCGGGCTGGCGCTGCGCGTGGCCGCGCAGACCGGCCGGATGATCGGCGAGATGCCGTTCGTCTGGTTCCAGCCGCTGCAGACGGTGATGGCGCGCGTGGTCACCGACGACGCGGCCGTGATGGATGCCGCGGCGGCCGAGGGACGGCCGATCATCTACCTGACGCCGCATCTGGGCACCTTCGAGATGACCGCGCGCTACTGCGCGAGCCGTGCGCCGATCACCGTGCTGTTCAAGCCGCCGAAGATCGCCGCGCTGACGCCGGTGCTCAAGGCCGGCCGCGATTTCCCCGGCATGCTGTCGGCGCCGGCCAACCTCGGCGGGCTGCGCACGCTGCTGCGCGCGCTCCGGCGCAACGAAGCGGTAGGCCTGCTGCCCGACCAGGTGCCCACCGACGGCGAGGGCCGCTGGGTGCCGTTCTTCGGCCGGCCGGCCTTCACGACGACGCTGCCGCAGCGGCTGGCCGAGCAGACCGGCGCGCTGGTCGTGATGGTCTGGGGCGAGCGCCTGCCGGCCGGCCGCGGCTGGCGTTTCCATGCCGAGCGGCTCGACGGGCCGGCGACGCCCGAAGCCGTCAATCACGCGATGGAGACGATGATCCTGCGCCTGCCCGAGCAATACCTGTGGGGCTACAACCGCTACAAGGTGCCGACCGGAGTGCCCGCTCCATGAGCGGATCGACTCCCGCGCCCAAGACCGGTGCCGGGCGGCGCTCCGGCGCCGGCGGCGACGCGATGATCCGCCTGGCGATCGGCGCGCTCAAGCTGCTGGCGCGCCTGCCCTATCCGCTGTTCCGGTCGATCGGCGAGGCGGTCGGCTCGTTGCTGTGGGTGCTGGCCCGGCCACGCCGGCGGGTCACGCTGACCAACCTGCGCCTGTGCATGCCGGATCTGTCCGAGGCCGAGCGGCGCCGGCTGGGCCGGCGTCATTTCCAGTACTTCGCGCGCAGCCTCTTCGACCGCTTCATCGTCTGGTTCGGCACCGAGCAGCGGATCCGCGGGTTCGTGGTGCTCGAAGGCTTCGAGAACCTGGCGCCGTACCGCGGCAAGCCGGTGATCCTGCTGGCTCCGCATTTCTGCGGCATCGACGCGGGCGGACTGCGGCTGCAGCTCGACATCGAGGCCTGTTCGATGTACGCGAACCAGAAGAGCCCGCTGCTCAACGAGGTGATGACGCAGGGGCGCTCGCGTTTCAACGGCGCGCGCATGTACCTGCGCAACGACGGCTTGCGGCCGGTGATCCGCGAGCTGCGCAACGGCATCCCGTTCTACTTCCTGCCCGACATGGACCTGGGGCCGCGCGACGCGATCTTCGTGCCGTTCTTCGGCGTGCCGGCGGCCACGGTCACGTCGGTGGCGCGCCTGGCCAGGATCACCGGCGCCGTCGTGGTGCCGGTGGTGACGACGATGACGAACGACGGCTACCGGACCCGGATCCATCCGGCATGGACCGATTACCCGGTCGACGATCTGCCGGCCGCCACCCGCCGGATGAACGCGTTCATCGAGGAGCGGGTGCGCGAGATGCCCGCGCAATACCTGTGGAGCCATAAGCGCTTCAAGACGCGGCCGCCCGGCGAGCCGGGCTTCTACGACTGATCGGTGATAATCCCGGGATGCGAATCAGCTTCACGAAAATGCACGGCGCCGGCAACGACTTCGTCGTTCTCGACGCGACCCGCCGGCCGCTGGCGCTGAGCGCCGCGCAATGGCGGGCGCTGGCCGACCGGCATTTCGGCGTCGGCGCCGACCAGATGCTGGTCGTCGAGCCGCCGACGCGCGAGGGTGTCGACTTCCGCTACCGGATCTTCAATGCCGACGGCGGCGAGGTCGAGCAATGCGGCAACGGCGCGCGCTGCTTCGCCCGCTTCGTCCACGACAAGGGCCTGACCGGCAAGCGCCGCATCCGCGTCGAGACGCTGTCCGGCATCATCGAGCCCGAGATCGGCGACGACGGCCGCGTGACGGTCGACATGGGCGCGCCGGTCTTCGACCCGCCGCGCGTGCCCTTCGATCCGGCGGGCCTGGCCTCGCGCGCGCAGGGCGACGACCTGCTGTGGGCGTTGACTATCGGCGGTCGGGCGTCGCCGGCGCGCGCGCCGTGGCTGTCGGTGCTGTCGATGGGCAACCCGCACGCGGTGCAGTTCGTCGACGGCGACGTCGAACGGGCGCCCGTCGCGATCGACGGCCCGCTGATCGAAACGCATCCGGCCTTCTCGCGGCGCGTGAACGCCGGTTTCGCGCAATGCGTCGATCGCCGTACGATCCGGCTGCGCGTGTGGGAGCGGGGGGCGGGCGAGACGCTGGCCTGCGGGACCGGCGCGTGCGCGGCCGTGGTCGCCGGCATCCGGCGCGGGCTGCTCGATCGGCGCGTCGACGTGCATACGCACGGCGGCGTGCTGACGATCGCGTGGCAGGGGGCGGCGGTATCGATGACCGGCCCGGCCGAGACCGTCTTCGAAGGACAGATCGATTTAGAACGCCTGGCGCCCGGCGCCGGCACTGGCGAGCCGAAAGCATGACGACCGAATCCCTGGATCCGACCGATGTCGCGCAGTACCTGAGCGAACATCCCGACTTCTTCCAAGCGTTTCCCGACGTGCTCGGCAACCTGACGATCCCCGCCGCGCACGGCGGCCGCGCGATCTCGTTGCACGAGCGCCAGCTCGAGGTGCTGCGCGAGCGCAACCGCCAGCAGGAGGCGCGCCTGGTCGAACTGATCCGCATCGGTCAGGAGAACGACGCGCTCGCCGACCGGCTGCAGAAATGGACGCTGCAGCTTCTGCTCGAAGGCGACGTGGCTCGCCTGCCGTCGGTGGTCGCCGACGGGCTGGCCGCCACCTTCTCGGTGCCGCAGGTGGCGCTGCGCCTGTGGAGCGCCTGCGACGCGCATCGGCTGCAGCCGTTCGCCGCGCCGGTCGACGCCGATATCGTCACGCTGGCCGAGGGCATGCGCCAGCCATACTGCGGGCCCAATGCCGAGTTCATGGCCGCAGCGTGGCTGCCGGGCGAAGGGCGCGAGACGCGGTCGCTGGCGCTGGTCCCGCTGCGCAAGGGCCACGATTCGCAGGTGTTCGGCCTGCTGGTGCTCGGCTCGGCCGATCCCGACCGCTTCACGGCCAGCATGGGCACCGCGTTTCTCGAGCGGATCGGCGAGATCGCCGGTGCCGCGCTGTCGCGGCTGGCCGACTGACGCCGGCCGGCGCCTCGACCGCGCGTCCGCGCCGCCCCGATCCCGGAACCGTCGCGCCGGCCATGATCGAGGCTTCGTCGCCCGCACCCGGTGGTGATGCCGACGCCGACGTCGACGCTTACCTGCAGCGGCTGCGCGTCGAACGCCGCTGTTCGGTGCACACGATCGCCGCCTACCGGATCGAGCTGCGCGCGTTGTGCGAGACCGGACCCGGCCGCGCATGGGCCGACTGGACCGAGCACGACGTGCGGCGATGGGTCGCGCAGGCGACGCGCGAAGGCCTGGCGCCTCGGTCGATCGCGCGCCGGCTGTCGTGCTGGCGCGGCTTCTTCGACTGGCTGGGCGAACGCCGTCGCGTGACGCTGAACCCGGCGCGCGGCGTGCGCGCGCCGAAGCCGCCCAGGCGCCTGCCCAAGGCGCTGCCGCCGGACATGGCGGTACGCCTGGTCGGCTTCGAGCCGCAGGCTGCCGGATCGGCCGATGATCACGAAGCCGACGCCTTGCTGCGCGACAAGGCGATCGTCGAGCTGCTGTACTCGTCGGGTCTTCGCTTGTCCGAGCTGATCGGACTCGACCATCGTTACGTCGAACGAGGCCCCTACCGCTCGATCGGATGGATCGACCTGGCGCAGGCCGAGGCGACGGTGTGGGGCAAGGGGGGCAAGCGGCGGACCGTGCCGATCGGCTCGAAGGCGCTGGCGGCGCTGAGCGCATGGCTGCCGGTGCGCGAGCGCTGGCTGCAGGCGTTGACGCCCCGGCGGGAGGTGGTGCTGGACGACGCCGACCGCGCCGCGCTGTTCGTCGCCGCCAGCGGCCGGCGGCTCGCGGCGCGCGCGGTGCAGCGGCTGGTCAAGCGGCTCGCGCAGCAGCAGGGCATCGAGGCCGACGTGCATCCGCACGTGTTGCGCCACTCGTTCGCCAGCCATCTGCTGCAATCGAGCGGCGATCTTCGCGCGGTCCAGGACCTGCTGGGCCATGCGAGCATTGCGACGACGCAGATCTACACGTCGCTGGACTTCCAGCGGCTGGCCGCCGTCTACGACGCCGCCCATCCGAGGGCGCGTCGCAGGACGCCGGGTGAGACCGCCACGCCGGGTAATGAGTGGCCGCGGGTCGATGCCCGGGTACCGGTCGATGCCGCCGGCGTGCGGGCCGAGGCCGGGCCGACGGCTGATGCCGGACCGCCGGCCGATGCTGGACCGCCGGCCGATGCCGGCGCGGACAAACCCTAGTCCGCCAGCATCAGTGCCGTCAAGCCGATGCCGATGCCGGCCGGCAGCGCGAACCGGCTCAGGCGGCTCGGGCTGCCGTCGCTGAGCACGGCCACCGGGATCGTCGCGCCGTCCAGCACGTCGCGACTGATCGACGGCAGCAGCGCGCGTTGCCAGGCCGGCTTGCGCCGGATGCCCAGCACGATCTGGTCGGCACCGACCCGCGCCGCTTCGTCGAGTACGGCCTGGCCGATCGGCCCTTCGGCGACCAGCGCGCGATACGGCACGCCCGACTCGCGCAACAGCTTGATCGCCGGCGCCAGCGAATCGCGCGCGCGCGATTCGCGGTACGCGGCCAGTTCGGCGCGCGGCAACTGCCGGGTGATGTGACGGTACAGGGCCGGCTGGACGGACAGCAGCGTGACCCTGCCCTGCAGACCGTGTCTCGCGTACTGGCGCAGCACATGACGGACCGCGCGCATCGAAGCGGGCGAGCCGTCGACCGGAATCAGCGTGTTCATCGTGTCCACCTCGCTATCGCGTGTCCGTCTCGCCCCGTCGCGCCTGTCGTCTCCCAGCGCGCCGGCCGCTCCGGCCGCGTCTGCCGTGCTTGCCGCGTCTGCCGCGCCCCGGCACACCAGCCGCGCCCGCCCGGGCTGCCGGGACTGTCAGGGCCGCCAGGACTGCCCGGGCTGCCGGGGCCGGAGCCCGCGGATGAAGCGGACGCGGCGGATCCGCTCACCGGATCTCAGGTCTGCTGCGCGGCGTGATGCGAGCGCCGCTCGCCGGCCTGCTGGCGATTGCGCCGATTGACGAGCCAGGCCGTGCCGAGCACCGCGGCGATCGCCACCGCGTGCAGCACGTACGACAGCCAGGCCGGCTCCTCGATGTACTTGGCGATCATCGGCTCGTGGATGACCATCGAGCACGCGGTCCAGGCCAGCACCGCGCCGCCTACGTACAGGATGATCGGGAAGCGGTCGATCAGTTTGAGGATCAGCGTGCTGCCCCAGACCATGATCGGGATGCTGATGATCAGGCCCAGCACGACCAGCAGCGTGTTGCCGTGCGACGCGCCGGCCACGGCCAGCATGTTGTCCAGGCCCATCACGCCGTCGGCGATGATGATCGTGCGCATCGCCACCCAGAACGACGTCGATGCCTCGCCGTGCTCCTTGACTTCGCCGCCATCGTCGTCGGTCAGCAGCTTGTACGCGATCCAGAACAGCAGCAGGCCGCCGGCGAGCATCAGGCCGGGAATCTTCAGCAGCCAGACGACGATGACGGTCAGCGCCGCGCGCACGACGACCGCGCCCATCGTGCCCCAGACGATCGCCCGTTTGCGCAGGTTCTCGGGCAGCTTGCGGGCGGCCAGCGCGATCACGATGGCGTTGTCGCCCGCCAGCACCAGATCGATCGCGACGATCGCCAGCAAGGCGCCGAAGAATTGTGCGTTGAAGAAATCCAAGATTCGTCTCCAGAGACAGGTTCGGGCGCATCCGGTGCGCCGCCGGATCGGCTGGTTTGACCGATCCGCCGCGCGGCAGGCTTGGCCGTCCTCGGAGGGGAGAGGCTTCGCGTCGCAGCCATTCTTTCGAGCGATTATCGGCAGCGCCTCCGGGTGGCGACACTTCAAAACCGTGATGCGTGCCAGTGCGGTTTTCGATCCATCAATTCGATCGATCGATGGCATCCGATAAAGTGATCGATTTCTTGCAATTTCCTGACAATTTCGATTGAGCCCGCCGGACGGAGCTGTTAACCTTGTTTTGCCTGCGATTGTCAGCTTGATGACAGGTTGATGGTGGCGGGTTTCGATCCACCGTTCGGCCCTGCTGGTGCCGGCCGGTTCGTTCAAAGGGGAGTAGCTCCCACGGGACGGTCGTCATTCCGGAGGCGCCTCGGCGCCTCCCGGGCGTTCCGGCGGCGTCAGCGCTGCGAGCAAGACCTTTGCCGTAGAACACACGACAAATGGGTCCAACGCGCATGCATCATCCGTCGACGCGACGCTATTTCCGTCATGGCATGCTGCCGCAGCTACTCGTCTTCGAGGCCATCGCGCGGCTGGGCAGCCTGACCCGCGCGGCCGAAGAAGTCTGTCTGGCGCAGCCGACGGTGTCGGCTCAATTGAAGAAGCTGACCGATACGGTCGGCGCGCCGTTGGTCGAGCAGGTCGGCAAGAAGCTGTACCTGACCGAAGTCGGCAAGGCGCTGCACCGTAGCTGCGAAGAGCTGATCGACCTGCTGCAGCGCACCGAAGACCGCCTGGCGCAGGCGCACTCGCCGGAGCAGGGCCTGCTCCGGCTGGCCACGACTCCGACCGGACACGGCTACCTGCATGCTCCGCTGGCGGCTTTTTGCCGGCGCTTCCCCCGCGTCAAGGTCCGGCTCGAGGTCGCCAATCGCCAGCAGATGCTCGCGCGCCTGCTCGCGCATCAGGACGATCTGGCCGTGCTGTGCGACCCGGGGCCGGCGCTGGCAGCCGATGCGCTATGCCTGGGACGCGACGGCTATCGCGTCTACGCGCCGGCCGGTCATCGCTGGGCCGGCGGGCCGGTGCGATCGCTGGCCGAGGTGATGGCCGAGCCGATGATCTGTCGCGAACCAGGGTCGGATTCGCGCCGCGTCATCGAGCAGTCGCTGGCTTCGCACCCGCAGGCCGACGCGTGTTCGCCGAACGTGCGCATGGAGGTCATGAGCAACGAAGCGGTGCTGCAGGCGCTGTCGGACGAGCTCGGGCTGGCCGTGCTGGCGGACCGGGTGGCCGAGCCGGCCCGTACCGCCGGTTTCATCGTGCCCCTGGCCGTCGACGGGTTTCCGGTCGTGCGTAGCTGGTACCTGTGCCAGCCCGAAGGGCGCGCGCCGACGCCGACCGCGCAGTGGTTCAAGGACTTCGTCCGGCAGCACGGCGCGCCGGACGGCGTCCCTGCCGCCGCGCCGCCGGCCTTGCCCGCGGACGGCGCGTTCGATACCGTTGCGATCGCCGGTCCGGCCGTCGCCTGCGCCGGTCCGCTCGACGAGCCCGGTTCTTCGGCATCCGGGTAAAGTCACGTTCGTTACCAGGCTGTTACCGGTTGCCTGGTCAACGCCGGGCGCCGGTTGACGTTCAATCGGTATCCGAACGAATACAGGATGGGTGGGGATGACCGTCTCGATGCGCCGATGGGCGCTGGGCCTGCTCGCTGCGGGCGCGCCGCTGCTGGCGTCGGCGCAGCCGGCGATCACGATCGGCGCCGTCAATGTACGCGCCGGGCCGGGCCTGGATTTTCCGCTGGTCGCGACGCTGATGGACCGTACGCCCGTGCAGATCGAAGGCTGCGTGGCCGACTATAGCTGGTGCGACGTCTGGTTCGGCCAGCTTCGCGGCTGGGTCGCCGCCGCTTACCTGAGCTATCCGTACCAGAGCAGCTACGTGCCGATCGTGCAGTACGGCGCGCTGATCGGCTTGCCGGTTCTCGCGTTCTCGCTGGGCTCGTATTGGGACAGCCATTACCGGGGACAGCCGTGGTACGGGCAGCGGGACACCTGGATGCACCGTCCGCCGCCGGTATTCCGGCCCCCGCCGCCCGGGTTCCGGCCCGGACCGCCGATGGGACCGCCGCCCGGTCAAGGCCCGCATTGGGGGCCGGGCGGACCCGGAGTGCCGATGCATCCGCCCCCTTCGGCGATGCCTCCCCGACGTTCGCCGCATGATGGGCCGCCGGGCTGGTCGTCCGGTCCGCGGCCCGGCGGACCGGGCGGGCCGGGTGGTGGTCCCGGCATGGGAGGGCCGCCCGGCGGCGCCCGGCCGGTGCCGCCGCCGACGGCACCGATGATCCGCCAGGGGCCGGGTCCCGGGGCGCCGCACGCGGCGCCGGGGATGCGCGGCGGCGGGCCGGGGCAGGGGCCCGGACCCGGCGGCGGACCGGGGCGCGGTGGCCCTGGCGGCCCCGGTGGGCCCGGCGAGCATCGTCCGGGCGGACGCTGAACGCTCCGACCGCCGGCGGCTAGGATCCTGATGGGTCGTCGGCGCTCCCCGGCGACAGCCGGCGCGCCCGCGCGGGCCGTCCCTTGACGCGTCCCTGGTTCAGCCGCTGCAGCGCCGTGTCGGCGATCGCGCGATCGACGGCGACGTAGCTGTCGAAATCGCCGATCGTGATGCGGCCGATCTGCTCGCGGCGCAAGCCCAGTTCGCCGGTCAGCGCGCCCTGGATGTCCGCCGGCCGGATCTTGTCCTTGCGGCCGCCCATCAACTGCAGCGTGACCATCGGTGCCTGTAGCGGGCCGTCATCGCGCGGGTCGGGCGGGAGCGGGGCGGCGGAGCGCGGGGCGTCAAGGTGCGAGTCGTCGGACTGCGAGTCGTCGGGGCGCGAATCCTCGGAGTGCGGGTCGTCGGAGCGCGGCGGTTCGTCGCAGGCGATCGGTGTCCCCAGCAGGCGCTCGATCGCCGTGAGGCGGCGTGTGTCGCGCGGGCCGACTAGGCTCAGCGCGAGTCCCGGCTGGCCGGCACGGCCGGTGCGGCCGATCCGGTGCAGGTGCACGTCGGGGTCGGCCGCCAGTTCGGCGTTGATGACCGCCGGCAGCGCGTCGATGTCGAGTCCGCGCGCCGCGACGTCGGTGGCGATCAGGACCGGGCAGCTCCGGTGATTGAACTGGATCAGCACCTCGTCGCGCTCGCGCTGCTCGAGTTCGCCGTGCAGCGTCAGCGCGTCGATGCCGTGCTCGTGCAGCGCGGCCGCCAGTTCGCGGCAGCGGTGCCGGGTATTGCAGAAGACCAGCGTGCCGACCGGACGATGCCGCAGCAGCAGCCGCGCGACCGTCGTCCATCGCTGCGGTTCGTCGACGCGCACGAAGCGTTGAGTGATCCGGCGTGCGTCGGGAGTCGATTCGAGGCGGACGATCTGCGGGTCGCGCAGGAATCGTTCGGCCAGCGCGGTGATTCCCGGCGGGTACGTGGCCGAGAACAGCAGCGTCTGCCGTTCGGGCGGGCAGCCGTCGGCGATCCACGCGATGTCGTCGTGGAATCCCATGTCCAGCATCCGATCGGCCTCGTCGAGCACCAAGGTGCGCAGCCGATGCAGCGACAGACTGCGTCGTTGCAGATGGTCGATGACACGCCCGGGCGTACCGACGACGACGTGCGCGCCGTGTTCGAGGCTCGCCATCTGCGGCCGCATCGGCGTGCCGCCGCAAAGCGTCGTGACCTTGACGTTGGTCCGGGCGCGCGCCAGCCGGCGGATTTCCTGCGCGACCTGGTCGGCCAGCTCGCGCGTCGGGCACAGCACCAGCGCCTGGACCGCGAACCGGCGCGGGTCGAGCCTTTCGAGCAGCGGCAGCGCGAACGCCGCCGTCTTGCCGCTGCCGGTGGCCGCCTGCGCGAGCACGTCGCGGCCCGCCAGCGCGGCGGGCAACGCCGCGGCCTGGATCGGCGTCAGCGCGTGGTAGCCGTTGTGGCGAAGATTGGCCAGCATCGCCGCGCGCAGCGGCAAGGCTTCGAACGGCGAGCCGGGCGCGACCCCGTCGATCGGCGCGACGGCCCGGTCAGGCGGAACGGACTGGTCAGGTGGAGCGGGCCGGTTTGATAGAGTGGCCCGGTTCGGTGGAGCGGACCGGTTTGACGGAGTGGCCCGGTCAGGTGGAACGGCCCGGCCAGGTGGAACGGACCGGCCAGTCGGGGCGGAGCGATCGGCAGGCGTGGTCGAACCGACCGAGGCGGTCGAACCGGGCGGCGAATCGGCGCCCGGAGGCGTGGCGGGGCGCAGGCGACGGAGCATCGTGCGATTATCGCCTGTCGACCCGTCCGCAGCGGAGGACCGACGCGGACCGCCTCAGGCGACGGCCGGATTCAGCGTGTACGTGCCGGTCAGGCTCGCTTGGTCGAGCACGTGCCCGTTCATCGCCGCGATGACGTTGGCGCCGGTCAGCGCTCCCGACACTTCGAGCTTCGGCACGTCCAGCGCGTAGACGGTGAACACGTAGCGATGCAGCAGCGCGTCGTTCCACGGCGGGCACGGGCCGTCGTAGCCGTAGTAGTCGCCGCGCATGTCGCCGTCGCCGGCGAACCAGCCGGTGTAGTCGTTGATGCCGTGGCGCATGCCGCCCGGCGCGTTCGGGCCGGCCTTGCCGCGAGGCACGACGCCGTCGGCATGGCTGCCGGCGGCGATCTCGGTGACCGTGGCCGGCACGTCGAACAGCAGCCAGTGGTAGAACTCGACGCGCGGCAGCGAGGCGGGCACCGTGCGGTCTTCCTGGTTGACGTCGGTGCCGACGCTGGGTACGTCGGGGTCGTGGCAGATGACGGCGAACGATTTCGTGCCGGCCGGCGCGCCGCTCCACGCCAGATGCGGGTTGCGGTTCTTGCTGAGCGTGACATGCGTCTTCGGGTCCGGCACCGCGAACGCGAATTCGCCCGGGATGGGGCTCATGTCGGAAAAACTCGTGCTCGAGAGTTTCATCGATTCCTCCTTTCGGGTAAGGGCCCCGCGCATCGTACAGCGCCCGGTTCGATGCGGCCAGTTGGAGCCGGTTAGAATTCGCCGATGTCCAAGGTTCACGATCAGGCGCGCGAACTGGTTCGCCGGAGCGGTGCCCGCGTGACGTCGGCGCGCGTCGCCGTGCTGGCCGAACTGCTGTCGGCCGGCGCCGCGCTGACTCACCAGGAGCTGCAGGCGCGGCTCGACCGGCGGCGGGACGACGACGGGTCGGACCGCGTCGCCGGCCGCGCGCCGGGCGCCGACGGCGACGCCGGCGCCAGCGGCCCGTCATCGGTGCACGCGCTGGACCGCGTGACGCTGTACCGCGTGCTGGACTGGCTGGTCGACGCGGGACTGGCCCACCGGGTGCCCGATCCCGATCGCGTGATGCGCTTTTCGGCGGGCAGCGAAGGCCGGGCGCCGGACGGTCATCACGGCCACTTCCGCTGCGATGTCTGTCAGCAGGTGTTCTGCCTGGCCGACAGTCCGCGCCTGCCCGACTGGGTCCGGCAGTTGCTGCCGCCCGGCTTCGCCGCCGAGCGGATGGAGTTGACGGTCAGCGGGCGTTGCGCCCGCTGCGCATAGCGCTGCCGTATCGGCAGCCGGTGCTTGCAATATCGAACGATCGCCCCCATATCCGGGGCTGTTTGGAGTTTACCCATGGCTGACAAGCACGTTCCCGTGACCATCCTCACCGGATTCCTGGGCAGCGGCAAGACGACGCTGTTGAACCGGATCCTGAAGGAAGACCACGGCCTGAAGATCGCCGTCATCGAGAACGAATTCGGCGCCGAAGGCATCGACAACGAATTGCTGCTGCAGAATCCCGACGAGCAGATCGTCGAGATGAACAACGGCTGCATCTGCTGCACGGTCCGCGGCGATCTGGTCCGCATCCTGGGCGACCTGCGCGAGCGCCGCGAGGCCGGCGAACTGCAATTCGACCGCGTCGTCATCGAGACCACGGGCCTGGCCGATCCCGGCCCGGTCGCGCAGACCTTCTTCATCGACGACGACGTCGCCGACTATTACATGCTCGACGCGGTCGTCGTGCTCGTCGACGCCAAGCACGGCGATCGCCAACTGACCGAGCACCAGGAAGCGCAGGAGCAGGTCGCTTTCGCCGACCGGCTGATGCTGTCGAAGGTCGACGTCGCCACGCCCGACGAAGTCAAGGCGATCAAGGCCCGGCTCGCGAGGCTCAATCCGCGCGCGCCGATCAAGGAAGTCCATTTCGGCAATGCCGACATTCGGGACGTGCTCGACCTGAAGGGCTTCAACCTGAATGCGATCCTCGACATCAATCCCGAATTCCTGTCGAGCGACGAGCATCATCACGACGATGCCGTGCAATCGTTCGTGTTCAAATCCAACAAACCGTTCAATCCGACCAAGTTGGAGGATTTTTTATCCGGGATCATCCAGGTTTACGGGCAGGACATGTTGCGGTATAAAGGCGTGCTTTATATGAAGGGCATGGACCGGCAGACCGTTTTCCAGGGCGTTCACCAGATGATGGGAGCGGATCAGGGGCGGCGTTGGCAGCCTGGTGAAAAACCTGGCAGCAAGATGGTCTTCATCGGCAGGAACCTGCCGAAGGACATCTTCCTGAAAGGCCTGGAGCAGTGTCTGGCCTGACCAGGTTCGCAGATTCCTCTGACCCGGAAAGAGAGGGCAGTGGTACGGGGGTCGACCGTCGATGGAGCGACTCAGCCTCATCATTGTTTCGCGCTAGCAGGTAGAGACTATGGCAGCAACCATCCGGGATAAGAAAGTTCTGACGGAATCGGAAATCCTCGCGATGTCCGATAACGACTACATGAACGAGGCCCAGCTCGAGTTCTTCCGGCAGCGCCTGCAGCAGATGGAGCGTGACATCCTGCACAACGCCGACGAGACGACCGAGCATCTGCGCGAGACGGTCATCGTGCCCGATCCGGCGGACCGCGCGACGATCGAGGAAGAACACGCGCTCGAACTGCGCACGCGGGACCGCGAGCGCAAGCTGCTCAAGAAGATCCAGCAATCGCTGGGACGGATCGAAAGCGGCGACTACGGTTTCTGCGAAGAGACCGGCGAGCCGATCGGCGTGCCGCGCCTGCTCGCGCGGCCGACCGCGACGCTGTCGCTCGAAGCCCAGCAGCGCCGCGAGCTTCGTCAGAAACTGTACGGCGATTGACGTATTCGTGTCGCCGATCGTCGGGTTCGACGGTCGGTGGTCACGGTCCGATACGCGGCACGAAGGGAAGAATGGCCCGCGCGACGCGGGTGCTACACTGATTTTTCGTTCCCAGCCTTTCGTGCCAGGATTCGGAAACAGTGGTTTTCTCGCTTTTCGGTCGCAAGGATAAATCGACGTCGCGCAAATCGTCCGCGGCGTTGGCGCGTGGGCCGGACAGCGGGTTGCGCGGGCCGGTTTCCCCGGTGCCGACGACCGAAATCCAGCGCGAACTGGCACGGCAGACCGCCGAAAAGATCGATCGGATCGAATCCGAGATGATCGCCGCGTCGCTGCCGATACCTTCCGCGCCCAAGCGCGTGCAGCAGCGCATCGAAGCCGCCCGTGCCGGCGCGGACGCCATCGATCCGATGACGCTGCCGCCGCTCGAAATGCCGACCGACATCGTCGGTTCGGTGGCCGACGAAGAATTCCGCATCGTCGAAGGGCCGCTCGCTCCCGAATTCGAAGAAGCCGCGATCCTGTTCGCCAACGGGCAGGGCGAGGCGGCCGCCGCCACGCTGGCCATGGTGCTCGTCGACGGCAACGAACTCGCGCGCAGCCAGCAGGGCTGGATGATGCTGCTCGACGTCTACCAGTCGCTCGGCTCCCAGGACGCCTTCGAGGCCGCGGCCATCGCGTATGCGGCCCGTTTCGAGGTGTCGCCGCCGGCCTGGCGCGGCGACCACGCCGACGCCGGCCAGGCGCCGGAGCAGGCCGCACCGCCGGCGCGGGGCGGGCTGGGCGTCGCCGTCGCCGCCCGCCTCGACGAATCGTTCGGCAAGTCCTTCGAACTGGCGGTGCGCGCACAGCAGGGCAAGCGCTCGGTCACGGTCGACGTGACGGCCGTGCGGCAGGTCGACGCCGCCGGCGTCTCGCTGCTGCTCGATCTGATCCGCCGGTTCAAGGCCGGCGGCGGCCAGTTGACGCTGGTCGGCTCGGCCTCGCTGCTCGACGCGATCAGGCCGCTGGTGCCGGCCGGCCGCCGCGACGACGGCGAGGACATCTGGATGCTGGCGCTCGAACTGCTGCGGGTGCAGGGCCTGCGCACCGAATTCGACGATCTGAGCATCGACTACTGCGTGACCTTCGAGGTTTCGCCGCCGCCGTGGGAGCCGATGCCCGACACCGTGCGCGAATCGGCGTCCGGCGATCCGCAGTCGGCGGTAACGGAGCCTGACGACGACGCGGCATCGACGTCGTCGACCGCGCCGTTCGCACCGTTCGCGACGATGCGCGGCCATCCGCTGGCCGGCCAGATTGCCGGTCGCGCGCAGAAGGAGCTCGAAGCGCTGCGCGCGTACGCCGAGACCCGCAGCAAGGTCGTCATCGACTGCCGCGACCTGGTGCGGCTCGATTTCGTCGCCGCCGGCGAACTGCTGAACGAGGTCGTCTCGATGCGCTCGGCCGGCAAGGAGATCGTCTTCGTCGACGTCAGCGCGATCGTCGCGGCGCTGCTGTCGGTCATGGGCATCCCGGACCTGGCCGAGATCCGCAAGCACCGGATCTGATGACAGGGCTGCCCCGTCCGGTCGGCTCCGTTCCCGTCCAGTTCGCCCGCTTCCTCTGATCGGCCGCCGTCCGGTGGTCCTTCCCCGTCCGGTCGTCCCTCATCCGGTCGTCCCCCGTCGCTCTGGTCCGCCCCATCCTTCGCCGCGGTTCCCGTCCGCCCCCTTGCATTTCGCGAGCGCCGCCCGCATCTGCGCCCTTCACGGGTTCCAACCTAGGCGGAGCGACTGATGGAGCAATTTCACGGCACGACCATCGTGTCCGTACGGCGGGGCGATCTGGTCGCGCTGGGCGGTGACGGCCAGGTGACGCTGGGTCACATCGTCATCAAGGCCGGCGCGCGCAAGGTGCGCCGCCTCTACCAGAACAAGGTGCTGGCGGGATTCGCCGGCGGCACCGCCGACGCGTTCACGCTGTTCGAGCGTTTCGAGGCCAAGCTCGAGAAGCACTCGGGCCACTTGCTGCGTTCGGCGGTCGAGCTGGCCAAGGACTGGCGGACCGACCGCATCCTGCGCCGGCTCGAGGCGATGCTGGCGGTCGCCGATGCCGAGTATTCGCTGGTGATCACCGGCAACGGCGACGTGCTCGAGCCCGAGCAGGGGCTGATCGCGATCGGCAGCGGCGGCGCTTATGCGCAGGCGGCCGCGCGCGCACTGCTCGAGAACACCGAGCTCGACGCCGAGACGATCGTGCGTCAGTCGCTGAAGATCGCCGGCGACATCTGCATCTACACGAACCAGCAGCACACGATCGAGACCCTGCCCGCCAAACAAGGACCGGCCGCCAAATGACGCAGATGACGCCCGAAGAAATCGTCTCCGAACTGGACAAGCACATCATCGGCCAGCACAAGGCCAAGCGCGCGGTGGCCAACGCGCTGCGCAACCGCTGGCGCCGCCAGCAGGTCGACGAGCCGCTGCGTCACGAGATCACGCCGAAGAACATCCTGATGATCGGGCCGACCGGCGTCGGCAAGACCGAGATCGCGCGCCGGCTGGCGCGGCTGGCCAACGCGCCGTTCATCAAGGTCGAGGCGACCAAGTTCACCGAGGTCGGCTACGTCGGCCGCGACGTCGACACGATCGTCCGCGACCTGGCCGAGGTCGCCGTCAAGCAGACGCGCGACCAGGAAAAACGCAAGGTGCTGCAGCGCTCGCAGGATGCGGCCGAGGACCGCGTGCTCGACATCCTGCTGCCGCCGGCGCGGCCGTTCGGCTTCGGCGCGGGCAGCGATGCCGATCACGTCGGCGGGGCCGAGGGCACCGCCGATTCGTCGACGCGGCAGAAGTTCCGCAAGCGCCTGCGCGAGGGCGATCTGGACGACAAGGAGATCGAGGTCGACGTGTCGCAGGCGCTGCCGTCGCTCGATTTCGTCGGCCCGGCCGGCATGGAAGAGATGACGCAGCAGTTGCAGTCGCTGTTCCAGGGCATGCAGGGGCGCAAGAAGACGCGCAAGCTCAAGATCAAGGAAGCGTTGAAGCTGCTGGCCGACGAGGAGGCCGGCAAGCTCGTCAACGAGGACGAGATCAAGACGCGCGCGATGACGGCCGTCGAGCAGACCGGCATCGTGTTCATCGACGAGATCGACAAGGTCGCGTCGCGCAGCGAGACGCAGGGCTCGGACGTGTCGCGCCAGGGCGTGCAGCGCGACCTGCTGCCGCTGATCGAGGGGACCGCCGTCAACACCAAGTACGGCGTCGTGCGCACCGATCACATCCTGTTCATCGCGTCGGGCGCGTTCCACCTGGCCAAGCCCTCGGACCTGATCCCCGAGCTGCAGGGGCGGCTGCCGATCCGCGTCGAGCTCGATTCGCTGAGCGCCGACGATTTCACGCGGATCCTGACCGACACCGACGCGAGCCTGACCAAGCAGTACGAGGCGCTGATGACGACCGAGGGCGTCACGCTGGCGTTCGAAGCGTCGGGCGTCGAGCGGCTGGCGCAGATCGCGTTCTCGGTCAACGAGAAGACCGAGAACATCGGCGCGCGGCGGCTGTACACGGTGATGGAGAAGCTGCTCGAAGAAGTGTCGTTCACCGCGCCGCGGCACAGCGGCCAGACGGTGCGCATCGACGCGGCCTTCGTCGACGAGCGGCTGGGCTCGCTGGCGCAGAGCGAGGATCTGGCGCGCTACGTGCTCTGACGGCCGCCGCCGTCGCGGTTGTCGCTGTCACCGCCACCGTTACCGCCGCGGTTGCTGTTGCTGTTGCTGTTGCTGTTGCGGCTGCTGCCACCGTCACGGTTGCCGCCGCCGCTGACCTCGCCGCTGGTTTTCCCGTCGAGCGTCCGGCGGCGGGCGAGGCAGAGCGGGCATAAGCAACGGGCGCCCGGCGACCGCATCGCCGCCGTCGTCTCGGGCGCTGCCGGCCGCGCATCGAAGCACCAGCAGTGCCCGCCCGCTCGGGCGGCCTCGACCCGGCAGCCGTTGGCGCCGCCGCACGACGGGCAGACGGCCGGGTCGGCGTCGCGCGCCGCATGACGCGCGGCATTGCGACGCGGCGGGCCGTCGCGGACGCGATCGTCAGGTTTCGGGGGCGGTGCGACAGTCATCGATCGCTGATCTTTCGGGGGGCCGGGCGCGTACAATCTCGCGCGAAAGCGCGCGCGAGGAAGCTGCCCATTATGACCACCGAAGCCCATCATCCGACCACCGATTCGACGCCGTTGCCCCCCGGCGTGAAGGCCGCCGTGCTGGCCGAGGCGCTGCCGTACATCCGGCGCTTCCACGGCAAGCTGTTCGTCATCAAGTACGGCGGCAACGCGATGACCGATCCGCTGCTCAAGCGCAGCTTCGCCGAGGACGTCGTGCTGCTGAAGCTGGTCGGGCTGAACCCGGTCGTCGTGCACGGCGGCGGTCCGCAGATCGAGCAGGCGCTGACCAAGCTCGGCAAGAAGGGCGAATTCATCCAGGGCATGCGCGTGACTGACGCCGAGACGATGGACATCGTCGAGATGGTGCTGGCCGGGCAGGTCAACAAGGAGATCGTCGAGCTGATCAACCACGCGGGCGGGCAGGGCGTGGGCCTGACCGGCCAGGACGGCGGGCTGATCCGCGCGAAGAAGCTGCAGATGGCCGACCGCGATCACCCGGGCCAGTTCATCGACATCGGCCAGGTCGGCGACATCGAGTCGATCGACCCGCGCGTCATCCAGACGTTGACCGGCAGCGGCTTCATCCCGGTCATCGCGCCGATCGGATCGGGCAGCGCCGGCGAGACCTACAACATCAACGCCGACGTCGTCGCCGGCAAGATCGCCGAGGTGCTGCGCGCCGAGAAGCTGATCCTGCTGACCAACACGGCCGGCGTGCTCGACAAGTCGGGCAAGCTGCTGACCGGCCTGACCGCGCGCAGCATCGACGCGCTGTTCGCCGACGGCACGATCTCGGGCGGCATGCTGCCGAAGATCTCGTCGGCGCTCGAAGCCGCCCGCTCCGGCGTCAACGCCGTGCACATCATCGACGGCCGCGTCGATCACTGCCTGCTGCTCGAGATCATGACCGACCTGGGCGTCGGCACGATGATCAAGAGCCGCGATTGACGGCGAAGCGAGACCGGTCGCCGCGGCCGCTGGGGCCGTCGGGACTGCCGAGGCTGTCGGGACCGTCGGGGCTGTCGGGGCTGTCGGGGCTGTCGGGACCGTCGCGGCCGGCCGGTGATGCGCGCCGGGTTCGCGCATGACGAGCGCCGCCGTCCGCCGTCGTCGCGCGCTTCGTCGCGACGAACAGGCGCGGGCCGCCGGCCTGGCCGAGCGCCGTCGGCGCCAGGTCTGGCTGTTCGACCTGGACAATACGCTGCACGACGTGCTGCCGCACATCATGCCGCGCATCAATCGCGACATGACGGCCTACGTCGCCCGCCGGCTGTCGATCACTCAGTGCGAGGCCGACCTCGTGCGCACCGACTACTGGCGCCGCTACGGTGCGACGCTGCTCGGCCTGATTCGCCATCACGCGGTCGATCCGCACGAGTTCCTGCGCGACACGCACGTGTTTCCCGACCTGCAGGCGCTGGTCGCGCGCAGCCATGCGCTGGTGCGGGTCTTCCGTCAGCTGCCGGGGCGCAAAGTCATCGTCACCAACGCGCCGCGCGTCTACGCGCGGGCGGTGCTGGCCCGGCTCGGCCTGATGCCTTTCGTCGACGACCTGGTGTCGATCGAGGACATGGCGTTCGCCGGCCGCTGGCAGCCGAAGCCGTCGCTGGCGATGATGCGGCGGCTGGCCGGACGGCTGCGCCTCGATCCCCGGCGGTGCACGATGATCGAGGACACGCCGCGCAACCTGTGGCCGGCCAAACGGATGGGCATGCGTACGATGCTGGTCCATGGCTGGGCCTGGCGCGCGAAAGCCGGCGCGCGGCCGCTGGCCGGTCGTGCGCGGCGCATCGATTTTCAAATACAATCAGTGCTTACTATCACGCGCGTGCGCCTGAGATGACAGCCGAACACAGCGAATCGCCGCGACCCGCCGGACGCCCGAAACCCGGCGAGCGGCGGCTGCAGATCCTGCAGACGCTGGCCGCGATGCTGCAGGAGCCGTCCGGGGATCGCGTGACGACGGCGGCGCTCGCCGGCCGGCTGCACGTGTCCGAGGCCGCGTTGTACCGGCACTTCGCCAGCAAGGCGCAGATGTTCGAAGGCCTGATCGAGTTCATCGAGAACTCGGTGTTCGGGCTGATCGGCCAGATCCTGACCGAGCACGACGACGCGATCGCGCAGTTGCGCCAGATCGTCACGATGCTGCTCGGTTTCGCCGAGCGCAATCCCGGCATGACGCGGGTGTTGATCGGCGATGCGCTGGTCACCGAGGACGACCGCCTGCAGGAGCGCATCAATCAGTTGACCGACCGGCTCGAGACCTCGCTCGAGCAATGCCTGCGCCAGGCGGTCGCGCAGGGCCGGCTGCCCGCCGATGCCGACGTCGCGGCGCGCGCGGGTATCCTGCTGGCGTTCGTGCAGGGCCGCTGGCTGCGGTTCGCCAAGAGCGGCTTCAAGCGTCCGCCGGCCGAGTTGCTGGCGCCGCAACTGGAGATCCTGCTCGGTTGACCGGCGGACCGCGCCGAGCCGAGCGTTCGAAACGGAAGAGCCGATGACCCGCATCACTTCGCTGACCGCGATCGAACTGTCGACCGCCATCCGTCTTCGCCGCGTGTCGTGCCGCGAGGTGATGACCGCGTATCTCGATCGCATCGACGCGATCAACCCGCGCTTCAACGCGATCGTCGCGCTGCAGCCGCGCGAGCTGCTGCTCGCTCAGGCCGACGAGCGCGATGCACAGCTCTCGCGCGGCGAGTACCTGGGCTGGATGCACGGGATGCCGCAGGCGATCAAGGACCTGAGCCCGGCGGCCGGCTTGCCGCTGACCCGGGGCTCGCCGCTGTTCGCCGACCAGGTGGCCGTCCAGGACGGGTTGATGGTGTCGCGGATTCGGGCGGCCGGCGCGATCCTCATCGGCAAGACCAATACGCCGGAGTTCGGCCTGGGCTCGCAGACCTACAACCCGGTCTGGGGCGTGACGCGCAATCCGTACGACGACAGCCGCTGCGCCGGCGGTTCGAGCGGCGGCGCGGCGGCGGCGCTCGCGCTGCGGCTGCTGCCGGTCGCCGACGGCAGCGACATGGGCGGTTCGCTGCGCAATCCCGCCGCCTATTGCAACGTGTTCGGCTTCCGGCCGACGCAGGGCCGAGTGCCCAAGTGGCCCGAGATCGACCCCTATCTGCAGCAGTTCGGCACCGAAGGACCGATGGGGCGCACGGTGACCGACCTCGCGCGGCTGCTGGCCACGCAGGCCGGCTTCGATCCGCGCTGCCCGCTGGCGCTGTCCGACGATCCGGCGATCTTCGCCGGGTCGCTCGAGCGGCCGTTCCAGGGGACGCGGATCGGCTGGCTCGGCGACCTCGACGGCTACTATCCGATCGAGTCCGGCATCGTCGAACTGTGCGAGGCCGCGCTCGGCGCGCTGGCCGGCATCGGCTGCGTCGTCGAGCCGACCGGCATCGGTTTCGATCCCCGGCGCCTGTGGGACTGCTGGATCCATCTGCGCAGCGTGCTGAACGTCGGCGCGCTGGGCGCGTTGTACGCGGACCCGGCCAAGCGCGATCGGATCAAGCCCGAGGCGCGCTGGGAGATCGAGACGGGGCTGGCGACGACCGCGCAGCAGGTGTCGGCCGCGTCGATCGTGCGCACTGAATGGCATGCGCAGGTGCTGCGCCTGTTCGAGCGCTTCGACTATCTGGCCGTGCCGACCGCGCAGGTGTTCCCGTTCGACGTGCAGACGCACTGGCCGACCCAGGTGGCCGGCCGGCAGATGGATACCTATCATCGGTGGATGGAGATCGTCGTGCCGTGGACGCTGGCGAGCTGTCCGGTGCTCAGCGTCCCGGTCGGCTTCGGCGCCACCGGCCTGCCGATGGGCATGCAGTTGATCGGCAGACCGCGCGCCGACCTGGCCGTGCTGCAACTGGGCCATGCCTACGAACAGGTGGTCGACTGGCCGCGGCGGCCGCCGCCGCTGGCGATCGAGCCCTCGCCCGGCTCGGGCGGCGCGGCGTGACCGGCGGTCGCCGCGGGTCGGCCGGAACGGCGCCGGCGATGGCGCCGTCGAGAATGCGGAGAGCGGGCCGATGATCGTCGATGCGGTGATGTCGATGCTGCACTGGTGGCTGGTGATCGCGCTGATCGCCGCCTTGGTGTCGGAGATGAACCTGTGTCGCGGGCAGGTCGACGCGGCGCTGGCCAGGCGGCTGGCGCGCATCGACATGATCTATGGGATCAGCGCCGTCCTGCTGCTGATCGTCGGCTTCGGCCGCGCGCTGCACGGCCCGAAGGGATGGGCGTTCTACGGCGGCAATCCGGTGTTCTGGATCAAGATCGCGCTGTTCCTCGCGATCGCGCTGGCGTCGATCGGCCCGACGATCCAGTTCGCGCGCTGGAACAAGCGCCTGCGCGCGGGTGGTACCGTCGCCGCCGAACAGGTGATGGGCGTGCGCAAATGGATCCACCGCGAGATGCTGCTGCTGATCGCGATCCCGGTCGCCGCGGCGCTGATGGCGCGCGGCATCGGCCTGTGAACGCGCGGTGCGCCGGCCGGTGACCCGCCGCAGGATCCCGTCGTGGCGCCGCGGACTCGCGGCGCTGCTGGCCGTATGGCTGCCGTGGCAGGCGATGCTCGCGCTGGCGATGAGCGTCTGCCCGGGAGCGGCGTCGGCGATGGCGGCGCCGCCGGCGCACGCTGGACATGGCGGACATGCCGGGTACGCTGGGCATGTCGGGTACTCTGGACATGCCGCACGCGCTGCGGATGCCGGACATGGCGGGCACGTCGGTGATTCCTCTCACGTCGGGCATGGCGGGGACGCCGGGCCCGATGCCGCCGCCGCCGATGTGGCCCCTCCGCACGGCAATGACGACGCATCGGCGTTCGCCGGCGGTGATGCCGGATGCTTGCCGTCGTCCGCGCACGCCGCGCATCCTTGCGGCGCCTGCACGGCTGGCATCGCGCCGGTCGACGGCGTGCCGCGGATCGCCGCTCCGGCGCCGGCTGCCGGTCGGGCGCGTGCCGCCGAGCCGGCGGCCCACGTCGAATTCCTCTCCGAGGGCGTCGAGCGCCCTCCCAGGCCCCCGCTCGCCTGATCCGACGACTCGTGGAAGAAGGCGGACCGGCGCGCAGGCGCCCGGCCCGTCATGTCGGGCGCGCGCCGCGAACGCGCGTGCCCGGTCCGCGGCGTCGCGCCGGCGCGTGCTCGCGCCGTCGACGCCCGGGCCGACGCAATGGAGAGCAATCCGATGATCGATGGACAACGGTCGCGCCCCTCGGCGGGGCGCGGCATTCTGGCGGGCGCGGCGCTCGCGTTGCTCGGCGGTTGCGCCGGGTTTTCGGCGGACGGCGGGTTGGACGCCGTGCGCCAGACCACGGCCCGGCATCTGCCGCAGCAGCAGGTCGAATGGCTGAAGGAACCCGCGCAGCGCGAGGCGGCCGCGGCGCGCGTCGACGCGTTGCTGGCGTCGCCGCTCGGCATCGACGATGCCGTCCAGGTCGCGCTGCTGAACCACCGCGGCGTGCAGGCCGCGCTGCAGGAACTGGGCATCAGCGAAGCGCAGGCCGTGCAGGCCGGCCGCCTGCCCAATCCGCGCTTCACGATGCTGCGGGCGCGGCGCGACGGCGACTACAAGATCGAGCAGGCGCTGACCTGGAACCTGTTCTCGCTGGTGTCGATGCCGCTGGCCAGCCGGATCGAGCAGCACCGCTTCGCGCAGACGCAGCGCTGGGTCGCCGGCGAGGTGCTGAGCGTCGCTCAGGCGGCGCGCAAGGCCTGGCTCGCGCTGGTCGCCGCCCGGCAGGAGCTCGACTATCGCCGCCAGGTGCTCGACGCCGCGCAGGCAGGGGCCGATCTGGCCGAGCGCATGCGTCGGGCGGGCAACTGGAGCGCGCTGTCCGAGGCCCGCGAGCGCGGCTTCCTGGCCGAAGCGCGGATCGCGCTCAAGCAAGCCGAGGGGCGCGAGGTCGCCGCCACCGAAAGGCTGGTACGCGTGCTGGGACTCGACGACGGGCAGCGCCTGGCCTTGCCGTCCCGCCTGCCCGATCCGCCGTCCGGCATCGATGCGCTGCCCGACGTCGAGCGGCAGGCGCTGGCCGAGCGGCTCGATCTGCAGGCGATCCGGCTCGAGACCGAAGCCTTGGCCGGTCAGCTCGGCCTGACGCGCGTTTCGCGCTTCGTCGACGTGCTCGAGTTCGGCCCGGCCCGCGTGCTCGAAGGCGAGCGCTCGGCGCCGTACAAGAACGGCTACGAGATCGCGTTCGAGCTGCCGCTGTTCGACGGCGGCGGCGCCCGGTTGGCGCGGGCCGAGGCCGTGTACCGGCAGTCGCTGGACCGTGCGGCGCAGCGGGTGATCGACGCGCGTTCGCAGGTGCGGCAGGCCTGGTCCGCTTACCGGATCCGCCACGAACTGGTCTCGCACTACCGGGACGACGTCGTTCCGCTGCGCCGGCGCATCGCCGACGAGAACCTGCTGCGCTACAACGCGATGCTGATCGGCGTGTTCGACCTGCTGGCCGATGCGCGCCAGCAGATCCTGACGACGGTCCGCTACATCGATGCATTGCGCGATTTCTGGATCGCGGACGCCGACCTCCAGCTCGCGCTGATCGGTCCGCCGTCGGGCGGCGGCTGGGCGCTGGCCTCGGCCGGCACGGTCGGCGACGAGACCGGGATCGATGGCTTCGGCGCCGACGGTGGTGCGGCGGCCGAGCAAGGGGAGGACGCGCGATGAACGACGTTCGCGATCTCCGCGATCTCCGCGGTCCGCGTGATCCATATGATGCTCGCGACTCCCGCGACTCCCGCGACTCCCGCGACTCCCGCGACTCCCGCGACTCCCGCGACTCCCGCGACTCCCGAGATTCCCGAGATTCCCGAGATTCCCGAGATTCCCGAGATTCCCGAGATTCCCGCGGCCTCGTTGCCGCGCGGCGGCGATTCCTGCGCGGGGCCGCGGGCGCGGCCGGTGCCGTGCTGGCGTCCGGAGGATTCGCCGCCTCGGCGGGCGCCGCTCCGGCGCGGCCGTCGGCCCCGATCGCCGGCGACCCGGTCCGCGCGTCTGGCCTGTCCGGTCTGCCCGAGCTGGTATTCCGCGACGATGCGCGGACGATGCCGCCGCTGGTTCCGCCCAACGGCCATCCGTACCGGCCGGTGACGACGCTCAACGGCTGGACGTTGCCGTGGCGGATGCGCGGCGGGGTCAAGGAGTTCCACTTGGTGGCCGAGCCCGTCGTGCGCGAACTGTCGCCGGGCACCCGGGCGAACCTGTGGGGCTACAACGGCCAGTCGCCGGGGCCGACGATCGAGGTCGTCGAAGGCGATCGCGTGCGCCTGTTCGTGACCAATCGGCTGCCCGAGCCGACCAGCGTGCACTGGCATGGCCAGCGGCTGTCCAACGGCATGGACGGCGTCGCCGGCCTGACGCAGCCGCCGATCCCGCCCGGCAAGACCTTCGTCTACGAGTTCGTCGCGAGGCGGCCCGGTACGTTCATGTATCACCCGCATGCCGACGAGATGACGCAGATGGCGATGGGCATGATGGGTTTCTGGGTCACGCATCCGCGGGGTCGCCATCCGCTGATCGCCGACGTCGATCGCGATTTCGTCTTCCTGATGAGCGCGTACGACATCGATCCGGGCAGCTACACGCCGAAGATCTCGACGATGCTCGACTTCAACCTGTGGACCTGGAACAGCCGGATCTTTCCGGGTATCGATCCGCTGGTCGTGCGCCAGGGCGATCGCGTGCGGATCCGGATCGGCAACCTGACGATGACCAATCATCCGATCCACCTGCACGGTCACGAATTCACGGTGACCGGCACTGACGGCGGGCCGGTGCCGCTGTCGGGCCGCTGGCCGGAAGTGACCGTCGACGTCGCGGTCGGGCAGATGCGCCAGGTCGAATTCGTCGCCGACGAGGTCGGCCACTGGGCGCTGCATTGCCACAAGAGCCATCACACGATGAACGCGATGGGGCACGAGGTGCCGACGATGATCGGCGTCGATCCGCGCGGCGTGGCCGAGAAGCTGGCGCGCCTGATTCCCGGCTACATGGCGATGGGCGAGACCGGCATGGGCGAGATGGCCGACATGCCGATGCCGCGGCCCGAGAACACCGAGGCGATGATGACCGGGCAGGGGCCGTTCGGCGCAGTGGGGATGGGAGGCATGTTCAGCGTACTGACCGTGCAGCCCCGCTCGGGTGCCGAGCGGGCCGCGAGCGGTCCGGGCGGGTCCGGACATCCGTCTCAGCGCAGCGTGCGCGAATGGGACGGGCCGCCGCCCGAGTTGCCGCCGCCCCAGCCGGCCGTGGGGAGCGGCAGCGCCGCCGAGCCGCCCGCCGCGGCATCGGCCGGCGGCCATGCCCCCGACCATCAGCCGTCCGGCCATCACTCGCATCACCACTGAGCCTGAAAGCCGCGTCGAGCCCCGCCATCCGGACGCGTTGAGCGTCGGAGGCGGGGTAAGCGGGGCAGGCAGGGTAGCGGGGTAGCGGGGTAGCGGGGCAAGCGGGGCAAGCGGGGCAAGCGGGACAGGCGGGACAGGCGGGACAGGCGGGACAGGCGGGACAGGCGGGAGTGTGCCCGCCGACGATGCGCCGGTCCGCCGGTCCGCCGGTCCGCTGGGCTGCCGGTCCGCTGCCCCGCTGCCCCGCCAGCCCGCCAGCCCGCCAGCCCGCCAGCCTGCCAGCCCGCCATCCCCGGCTTTCGATCTGCGGACAAACCTCCGGCCGCCTGTCAGACTCTCGGCCATGCACACCGTCGAGATCGTTCTGCTGGTGGTCCTGCTCGGGGCCCTGACCGGCATCGTCGCGCGCTACCTGCGCGCCATTCCGCTGCCGCTGATCCAGATCGGTCTCGGCGCGCTGCTGTCCTGGCCGCAGCAGGGCCTGCACATCGACTTCGATCCGGAGCTGTTCCTCGCGCTGTTCATCCCGCCGCTGCTGTTCGCCGACGGCTGGCGGATCCCGAAGCGCGAGTTCTTCGCGCTTCGGGTACCGATCCTGCGGCTGGCGTTCGGGCTGGTGCTGTTCACCGTGCTCGGGCTGGGCACGCTGATCCACTGGATCATTCCCGGGATGCCGTTGGGCGTGGCTTTCGCGCTGGCCGCTGTCGTGTCGCCCACCGACGCCGTCGCGGTGTCGGCGATCACGCGCAACCTGGGCATGCCGGCGCGCACGCTGCACGTGCTGCAGGGCGAATCGCTGCTGAACGACGCTTCCGGCCTGGTCGCGCTGAAGTTCGCGGTGGCCGCGACGCTGACCGGCGCGTTTTCGTGGACCGACGCGGTGCGCGACTTCCTGTGGGTGGCGCTCGGCGGCCTGGGGGTCGGTGCGCTGATCGGCTGGGGCTTCGCTGTCGCCCGCGAGACGGTCACCCGCCGCGTCGGCGACGTCGCCGCCACGCAGATGGTGCTGCTGCTGGTGCTGCTGCCTTTCGCGGCCTACCTGCTGTCCGAGCACCTGGGCGTCTCGGGCATCCTGGCCGCGGTGGCCGCCGGCTTCACGACCAACTACGCCGACCTGCGCCGCAGCGACTTCATCGTCGAGCGCATCCAGTCCGAAGGCGCGTGGACGATGATGGAATCGGCCTTCAACGGCGCGGTCTTCCTGCTGCTGGGCCTGCAACTGCCGTCGATCGTCGGCAGCACGCTGCTCGCGGCCGGCGGGCAGTGGTGGCTGCCGGTCAGTCAGGCGGTCGCGATCAGCGTCGGTCTGCTGGGCCTGCGCTGGATCTGGCTGTCGCTCGGCGTCCGCGGCAGCCTGTGGCGCGCGCACGAGCGCGGCCACATGGCCGAACAGCCGTCACCGGTACTGACGCTGGCCACCACGCTGGCCGGCATCCGCGGCGCCGTCACGCTGGCCGGCGCGTTGTCGGTGCCGCTGGTGATGTACGACGGTACGCCTTTCCCAGGCCGCGACCAGTTGATCTTCCTGGCCACCGGTACGATCCTGTGCACGCTGGTCATCGGCAGCATCGGCCTGCCGCTGGTGCTGCGCCGCCTGCCGCCGGCCGGCGAGCCGCTGTCGGCACGCGAGGAGCGCGAGGCCCGTCTGACGGCCTGCCAGGCCGCGATCGATTTCCTCGCGCAACCGTCCCGGCACGCGCGGGACCACGATCCGGAGTGGCGCGCCCAGTACCAGGAGGCCGCCGGGCGGCTGACGCAGGACTACCGCAAGCGCATCGACATGCTCGGCGATCCGGTCGCGCCGCAGACGCCTGAGGCGCAGGCCGAGTCCCCCGAGGCCGTGCGCCAGCGTCGCCAGCGCTACCTGGTCGAGATGGAGCTGCGCCTGGACGCGCTGCGTGCCGAACGCGAGTCGCTCTACGCCGAACGCCACGCGCACCGGATCAACGATGAGTCGCTGCGCACGCTGGTGACCGAACTCGACCTGTCCGAGGTGTCGCTGCGCAAGCGCCTGGCGGTGGCGCGACGCGCGCTGGGGCTGCCTGCCGGCGAGGCGGGTGAGACCGGGCACTGACGCGCATCGCGGCGGCGGCACAGGGGCGAACGGCTTTCGGCGCGGCGGCGCGCAGGCCGCGGCGGTCGGACGAAAAACCGCGCGCGGTTTCGTCATTCCCCGTCCGGCTCGGCGTCCCGCGCATCGCCCGGTTCGATCAGCCGTCCCGGGCGCATCGCGCTCTCGGTGATCGCTTCCCACGATCTCCCTTTCGCGCGAAGAAACTCGATCGTCGGGCCGAGTTCGTCGCCGTAGACCCGCTGCGTCCGCTCGCGGATGCGGGTCCGGTACGGCTCGGGCGTCTGTTCGCGAAAGAGCGAGACCAGCCGCCTGCGTTCCGCGTGCACGGCCCGTGCGATGGTTTCGGCGGGTGCGCCTTCGCTTTGCATGTGGGCCGCGCGTCGGCGCAGGTCGCGCACGGCTTGTTCGTAATGAGAACGCAGGTTCATCGATGAGTCGATCCGTCTGATCCTGAATCCGGCGGTCGCCACGTGTCCGGGAGCCCGAATGCGGTTGGCAGTCCGAATGCGGCCGGTAGTCCGGACGCGGTCGGCGGCGGTCCGGAGACGGCGCGAGGCCGTGCTGGCGCGAGGCCGTGCCGGCTCGAACGACAGCGCCATGTGGGCCCGATCTTCGAGTGAGCAGGCCCTGATCGTATAACTGGCATCGTTCATCGACGCAAGGAGATTCCCGTCCGGTCGACACCACCTGAACGCAGTCGCGGCAGGGCATGGCGCGCGCGTCGCGTGGGGGCGGTGTCGACATCGCTGCCGCCCGCGCGTCGCTGGGGCACGCGCCGGATGGCCGCCGCACGCCGCGGGCCGTACCATACCCGCCAACCACCGTTTCACGACGGAGCGATGCCGGAGTCATCTCGAATGCCTTGCCCCAGTGTGTTGAATCATTCATCGGTCGACGACGGCCGCAGCTACCACCCCGAGGCGTACCAGCGCGGCGGCGACGTCATCGGCCAGTGGCAGGCGATCGCGCGGCACCAGCAGGCCAAGGATCGCGTGCTGATCCCGCTGCTCGCCCAGCATTTCGTGCCGGGCCGCCTGCTCGAGCTGGGCGCCGGCGTCGGCCAGTTGTCGCTGATGCTGCGCGACCTCGGTTGGGACACCGTGTCGTCCGACTTCCAGCCGTTCTTCGTCGAACACCAGCGCTCGCTGGGACTCGAAGCGCATGTCGTCGACGCGACGGACATCGAGCACGCCGGTCTCGGCCGCTTCGACAACCTGTTCAGCCATAGCATCACGCCGTTCATCACCCACGACTACGACATCGTCGCCAAGACCTACCGGTCGACCCGGCAGGCGCTGACGCCGGGCGGCGTGATGGTCATGGTGCACGCGATGGAGAAATGGCGGGACGTCGCCGCCGAGATGCGGCGCCACGAGGCGCTGGCGCGCCAGGCCGGCTATACGCGCGTGCAGGTGTTCCGCAACCAGTTGCTGCCGTCTGCCGCGTATCGCCCGCCGTTCACCCGGCTGGCGCGCGCGGCCGAGCTGATGCTGGGCCGCCGGCTCGGCAGCCGCTTCGTGCTCGTCGCGAGCTGAGAATCTGTGAACGAACCCGCCACGGCCGCTCGTCGCGCCAGGACGATCCCGCTCGTCGTTGCGAATGCTCGCCATATCACGCGATATGGCTGCGCTTCGCGCCTCGATCGGAACCGCCCTGACGCGCCGCTCGGCCGCGTCCGATTCGTTCACGGATTCTGAGGCAGCGCCGACACACCGGGGCCGGTCGCCCCGGTCATTCCCCGAACTGTCCGGGCGCGACCTGACGCCAGGTCGCGCCGCGCGGGGGGCCTTGCGTTGCGCGGGCAGATCCTAGTGCGCGTCGGTCGCCGGCGTCGTCCGCTCGGCGTCGAATTCCTCTTCGGCCGGCAGCACCAGGTCGCGCGGCTTGATCAGTTGCGCGTAGATCGCCGGCAGCACCAGCAGCGTCAGGACCAGCGCCGAGATCAGCCCGCCGATGACGACGACGGCCAGCGGCCGCTGCGTTTCCGAACCGATCGCCGTCGACGTGGCCATCGGCAGCAGGCCCAGCATCGCCAGCAGGCTCGTCATCAGCACGGTGCGCATCCGCACCAGCGCGCCTTCCTTGACGGCGCTGACGACGTCCATGCCCTCGCGCACGCGTTCGTTGAAGTACGTGACCATCACGACGCCGTTGAGCACCGCCTGGCCGAACAGCGCGATGAAGCCCACCGCCGCCGACACCGACAGCGGGATGCCGGTGACGAACAGCGCGAGGATCCCGCCGATCAGCGCCAGCGGGATGTTCAGCGTGATCACCAGCGCGCTCTTGATCGAACCGAACGCGTTGAACAGCAGCACGAAGATCAGCAGGATGCTGACCGGCACGATGACGGCCAGTCGTTTCATCGCCCGCTGCTGGCTCTCGAACTCGCCCGACCATTCGAGGTGATAGCCCGC
This sequence comes from Burkholderiaceae bacterium, assembly GCA_047601745.1. GTDB lineage: Bacteria > Pseudomonadota > Gammaproteobacteria > Burkholderiales > Burkholderiaceae_E > JAKPAM01. The sequence goes on from JASGIS010000001.1 coordinate 2,445,245, forward strand.
CGGCAGCTTGATCTCGTCGCGGACCTTGCGCTGCATGTCGGCGACGACGCTGCCCATGTCGCGGTCGCGGATGAACACGCCGACCGCGCGCACGCGCTTGCCGTCGTCGCGCGAGATGTTCATCGACCCGCCGATGGTGCGGAAGGTCGCGACCTCGGACAGCGGCACGAACGCGCCCGCCGGCGTGCTCAGCAGGATCGACGGGATGCTGGCCAGCGTGCGCGAGCCCGAGTCCAGCCGCACCGCGACGTCGAAGCGCCGTTCGCCTTCCCACAGCTCGGTCGCGGCCTTGCCGCCCAGCGCCATCTCGATGACGTCCTGGATGTCGGCGACGTTCAGCCCGTAGCGCGCGGCCTCCGAGCGCTGGATCTCGACCTGCACCTGCGGCAGCTCGCCCTCGCGATCGATGAACGCCAGCGCGACGCCGGGAACGTTCTCGACCGCGTGCAGCAGCTTGCGGGTCTCGTCGCGCAGCACGTTCAGGTCGTCGCCGAACAGCTTGACGACGATCTGGCCCTTGATCTGCGCGATGCTCTCGAGCACGTTGTCGCGGATCGGCTGCGAGAAGCTGGCATCCAGGCCCGGCAGGAACTCGACCTTGCGCTCCATCTCGCGCATCAGCGACGCCTTGGTCTCGCCCTTGCGCCATTCGTTCTCGGGCACCATCTCGACCAGGTACTCGGTCATGTTGATCGACTTCGGATCGGTGCCGTCCTCGGGCCGGCCGAGCTTGGAGATCACGGTCTTGATCTCGGGGATCTCGCGCAGCCGCTGGCGGATCTGGCGCGCCGTCGCGATCGACTCGTCCAGCGAAACGCTGGCCGGCAGCGTCACCGCGATCCAGATCGAGCCCTCGTTCAGCTCGGGCAGGAATTCGCTGCCCAGCCGCGGCACCAGCGCCAGCGACGCGACCAGCGCGATCACCGCGATGCCGATCACCTTGCGCGCGTGCGTGATCGACCACGCGACCAGCGGCTCGTAGCGGTTCTTCAGCCAGCTGACCAGGCGGTTGTCCTCGTGCGGAATCTTTTTGCCCAGCAGCAGGTGGCACAGCACCGGCACCAGCGTCAGCGACAGGATCAGCGCGGTGATCAGCGCGGCGGTCACCGAATACGCCATCGGCGCGAAGATCCGGCCTTCGTGACGCTGCAGCGTGAAGATCGGGATGTGCGCGGCGATGATGATCAGCATCGAGAACAGCGTCGGCCGGCCGACCTCGGCCGAGGCCTCGAGGATCGTCTTGAGCCGCGCGCGGCGGTTGGCCGCGGTGCCGGCCTCGGACAGTCGGCGGAAGATGTTCTCGACGATGATGACCGCGCCGTCGACGATGATGCCGAAGTCCATCGCCCCGAGCGACAGCAGGTTGGCCGGGATGCCGATGAACGTCAGTCCGAGGAACGTGCCCAGCAGCGCCAGCGGCATCACCAGCGCGACGATCAGCGCGGCGCGCAGGTTGCCCAGGAACACGAACAGCACCAGCGACACCAGCATCGCGCCTTCGACGAGGTTGCCGAACACCGTGTGCAGCGTCTTGCCGATCAGCCACGAGCGGTCGTAGAACGGCACGACCTGCACGCCCGGCGGCAGGATGCCGTTGTTCAACTGGTCGACCTTCTCCTTGATGCCCTCGAGCACGTCGGACGGGTTCTCGCCCTTGCGCATGATGACGATCGCGGTGACCGCATCGTCGTCGTCGTCCTGCCCGGCGGCGCCCTGGCGCGGCACCTGGCCGACGGTGACCGTCGCGATGTGCTTGACCAGGATCGGCGTGCTGCCGCGCTCCTCGATGACGATGTTGCCGATGTCGTCGGGCGAGCGCAGCAGGCCGATGCCGCGGATCAGGTACTGCTGCTGGCCGTGGTTCAGGTAGCCGCCGCCGGCGTTGACGCTGCCGCGCTTGAGCGCGTCGAACAACTGCTGCAGCGTGATCTTGTAGTCCTTGAGCTTGTTCAGGTCGGGGTTGACCTCGTACTGCTTGATCCGTCCGCCCAGCGTGACGACCTCGGCGACGCCCGGCACCTGCTTGAGCTGGCGCACGGCGACCCAGTCCTGGATCGTGCGCAGCTCGGTCGAATCGAGATGGTCGCCGCGCAGCCGGTAGCGGTAGACCTCGCCGATCGCCGTCGACAGCGGCGCCAGTTGAGTGGACGCGCCGTCGGGCAGGTCGATGCCGCCGAGCCGTTCGATTACCCGCTGGCGCGCGAAATACATCTCGGCCTTGTCGTTGAACGTGATGATCACGTACGACAGGCCGAACTGCGTGTGCGACACCATCTTGACCGCGTTGGGCAGCCCGGCCAGGCCGATCTCCAGCGGCACCGTCACCTGCCGCTCGACCTCCTCGGCCGCGCGGCCCGGGTACAGCGTGATGACGGTGACCTGCGTGTCGGTGACGTCGGGAAACGCTTCGACCGGCAGCGCCTTGAATGCCGCCAGGCCGGCGACGATGAACAGGCCCAGCGCGAACAGCACCATCAACGGCTGGTGCAGCGTGACGGAAACGAGGCGGCGGATCACGAGCTGGCGTCCCGCGCGGCGTCCTGGCCGGCCGCGCCGGTCGAGCGCAGCATCCGCTGCAGCAGCAGGCTGCCGGTGACGACGACGCGTTCGCCGGCGGTCAGCCCGTCGAACACCTCGACGTGCCCGTCGATCTCGGGCCGCGCGCGCACCCGTCGCCGCGCGTAGATGCCCGGGCCTTCCTCGACGAACACGTACTGCTGCGTGCCGTCCAGGTAGACGGCCGACGCCGGCAGTTCGAGTTCGTTGTGCGCCTTGAACTGGGCCTGCGCGACGACGAACATCTCGGCCTTGAGTTTGCGGTCCGAGTTGTCGACGGTCGCGCGGACCTTGATCGTGCGGCTGTCCGGGTCGAGCGCATCGGCCACGTGTTCGATCGTCGCCGGAAACGTCTCGGCCGACAGCGCCTGCACGCGGATCATGATCCGCGCGCCTTCCTGCAGCGCGACCAGGTCGCGCTCCTGCGCGTCGAGCATCACCCACAGCGTCGTCGGATCGGTGATGACGAACACGCCGCTGCGGTTGTTCGGCAGAGCCTGGTCGGGTCGCAGTTCCTGCCCGGGATTGATGTTGCGTTCGACGACGACGCCGGCGATCGGCGCGGTGATCGCCAGCCGCTGGTCGATGCCGCCGGCCTTCGCGTACAGCGCCTGGCGCGCCTGCGTGCGCCGCAGCTCGGCGTCGGCGCGTTCGAACTCGGCGTGCGCCGCGTCCAGATCCTTGCGCGCGGCCACGCCGTGCTCGACCAGCTCGGCCAGGCGATCGCGATTGGCCTTGGCCAGCGTGAAGCTGGACCGGGCCGACTGCAGGTCGGTCTGCACCTGGCCGAAATCCGGCGACGCCATCAGCGCCAGCGTCTGGCCGCGCCGCACCGCGTCGCCCGGCTTGACCAGGATGTCGGTGACGCGGCCGGCGAACGCCGGCATCACGCGAACGGTCCGGTCTTCGTTCCAGACCAGCCGCCCGCTCAGGTTGCGCGCCTCGAACTCGCGAGGATGGACGGCGGCGCTCGACAGCGCGTTGAGCTGCGCGCTGCCCTGCGCGAACTCGATGCGCTCGGCGCCGACCTTCGGGCCGGGCGGCGGCGGCGCTTCGACGGGCTTGGAGCAGGCGGCGAGCATCGGACCGGCCAGCGCGGCCAGCAGCAGCGCGCGGGCGACGGCCGCGGCGGCCCGGGCCGGCGGCGCCGGCGGAAAGCGGAGCGGGGTGGTCATGGCGTGGTCTGCACTTGTACGGCGGCCATCCAGGCCATCAGGGCTTTGGCGTAGTCCGAGCGCGCGTCGAGCGCTTCGAGCTGCGTGGCGCGCAGCGTGCGGCGGGCGTCGAGCAGGTCGGTGACTTCCAGCGCGCCGCGGCGGAACGCGAACTCGTAGGCTTCGGCGTTGCGCGTGGCGGTCGGCAGGATCTCGTTGCGATAGCGCTCGTCGCGGCGGCGCGCGGTCTGCAGGCTGCTGGCCGACTGCGCGATCTCGTTGCGGGCCGCGCCCAGCGTGCGCGCCAACTGGTCCTGCGCGTCGCCGTAGTCGGATTCGGCGCGTGCGATCTCGCCGTCGTAGCGGTTGTTGATCAGCAGCGGAATCGACACGCTGAGCCCGATCGCATTCGAATAATAGGGCGGCGTCGCGTCGCCGGCGGTGCTGTCGCGCTTGAACCAGCCGGCCACGCCGATGTCGCGCGTGCGCAGGCTGCGCGCCAGTTCGCGGTTGGCGGAGGCCGCGTCGATCCGCGTGCGCGCCGCCAGCACGTCGGGCCGTTGCACGAGCAGCGCGTCGAGCGCCGACGGGTCGCCGGTCAGCACCGCGGTCGCCGGCGGCTGGTCGCTGCCGGGCCAGCCGTCGGTGGCGCGCAGCAGGCTCGCGTCGGGTTCGACGGCCAGCAGCGCGGCCAGCGCCACCTGCGCATCGGTGCGCTCCTGGATCGCGTTCTGCAGGTCGCTCTGCGCGCGCAGCCGGTCGACGTCGATGCGGCTGGCGTCGGTCGCGGCGATGTCGCCGGCCTTCAGCCGCCGCTGCGCGGCGTCGCGCGTCTCGTCGTACAGCCGCGCCTGCTGGCTGACGATTTCGACGGTGTCCTGCGCCAGCACCAGGTCGTAGTACGCGGCCCGCACCAGCAGCGTCTGCGCGCGCAGCGTGTCGTCGTAGTCGTAGCGGCTGGCCTTGAGCAGTTCGTCGGCGACGCGCATCCGCAGCGTGCGCTTGCCGCCGCGCTCGATCAGTTGGTCGATGCCGATCTGCGTCGTCATCAGCTTGTCGCGCAACGAGCCCGAGCCCAGGCCGGTGCGCGGCCGGTAATCGTCGATCGAGATCGACAGGTTCGGGTTGGGGAGCGCCTGCGCGCCGAGCCGGTCGGCCTCGGCGGCCTGGATCCGGCGGCGCGCGCTCCACAGGTCGCGGTTGGCGGCGCGGGCGCGCAGCTCGGCCGTCGCCAGGCTGAGGTTGGCCGGGTCGATCGGTACGTCGGCCGGCACCTGCGCTTCGGTCGAGCGCGCGTCGATCGGGTACGCGGGCGGTCGTGCCGGATTACCGTCGGCCGAAAGCGACTGCGCGTCGGCGGCCGGCGGCGCCAGCGCCGTCGCTGCGGCCAGGCCGATCGCGGTCAGCACCGACCGGAATCGCGGATGAACGGGGAGCGGCCATCGCCGGGTGGCGACGCGTGGGACAGGCATCGGGAATCCAGTCTCGTCGGGTTGACCGTCAGCGCGCGCATACCGCGCACGCCGGATCCCGGGGGATCGTGATCGAGGTCCATTGCATCGTACGGGCGTCGTTCATCATCAGCCGGCCCGTTAGCGGCGTACCGAATCGTCCTGCTAGCTTCAATGCTTCGGCAGCCTGCATCGCACCGATGATGCCGGTCAGCGGCGCGAAGACGCCCATCGTCGAACACGCCACTTCGTCCACTCGCTGCGTTTGCGGAAACAGGCAGTGATAGCAAGGAGAACGCTCGTCGCGGGGATCGAAGACCGCGAGCTGCCCGTCGAAGCGGATCGCCGCGCCGGACACCAGCGGCACCCGATGCGCGACGCATCCGCGATTGACGATGTGACGGGTGGCGAAGTTATCGCAACAATCTAACGCTACGCTGACATCCGGCAGCAGCGTGTCCAGAAAGTGGTCGTCGAGGCGACGATGATGCGCGACGACCTCGACGCCGGGGTTCAGGGCTTCGAGCGTGCGCTTGCCCGATGCGACCTTCGGCTGGCCGACGCGGTCCTGCCGATGCAGGATCTGCCGCTGCAGGTTGGTCAGGTCGACGACGTCGTCGTCGACGAGGATCAGCCGCCCGACGCCGGCGGCGGCCAGGTACATCGCGGCCGGCGAGCCCAGTCCGCCGGCGCCGACGATCAGCATCGTCGACGACAGCAGCCGCTGCTGTCCTTCGATGCCGATCTCGTCCAGAAGGATGTGCCTGCTGTAGCGCAGCAGCTGGTCGTCGTCCACGCGCGGTCCCCGTCGCGTTTTGCGGCCCGTTCGTCGCGACGGGCGCCGGCCGGGCGCCCATCGCGTTCATCGGCCGCGTGAGCGGCCGCTAATGGAGATCAGGGCTTGTCCTTGCTCGACGGCGCCATCGTGGCGGCCGCTGCTGCCGGATCGATCGCATCCTTGGCGGCGTCCTTGATCTTGGCGACGACGACCGGTTGTCCCTTCAGGTAGTTCATCGCCTGCGCGAGCTGGTAGTCGTCGCTGGAACCGTAGTCCACCGGCTTGCGATCCCTGAGCTTCTCGAGCGCGGCCAGTTCCTCGGGCGTGGGCTGGCGGGATTTTTCTTCGGCGCCGCCCGGGTTCGACAGGTGGCGGGTCAGGTCGGCCTCGCGCAGCCGGAACGCCGAGCCTTCGGCGCCGTCGGCGCTTTCTTCGACGACGTAGTCGGGCATGATGCCCTTGGCCTGGATCGAGCGGCCGTTCGGCGTGAAGTAGCGCGCCGTCGTCAGTTTGATCGCCGTGTTGTTGGTCAGCGGCAGGATCGACTGCACCGAGCCCTTGCCGAAGGTCTGCGTGCCGATGATGACCGCGCGTTTGTAGTCCTGCAGCGCGCCGGCGACGATTTCGGACGCCGACGCCGAGCCGCCGTTGACGAGCACGACCATCGGCACGTTCTTGATCGACGAGGGCAGCCGGTTCAGGTAATCGTCACGCGTGCCGCGCAGGTAGTCCTCGGGGATCGCCGTGTACTTGCGCTTGGCGTCCTCGGTGCGGCCGTCGGTCGACGTGACCGTGACGCGCGGCGGCAGGAAAGCGGCCGACACGCCGATCGCGCCGTTGAGCAGCCCGCCCGGGTCGTTGCGCAGATCGAGCACGAGCCCCTTGAGGTTGCCCTGCTTGTACAGCGCTTCGAGGTGCTTGACCAGGTTCTCGACCGTGTGCTCCTGGAACTGCGTGACGCGCACGTAGCCGTAGCCGGGTTCGAGCATCTTGGACTTGACCGACTGGACGCGGATCACGTCCCGGATGATCTGCAGCACGATCGGCTTGGCCTCGCCCTTGCGCGAGATCGTCAGCGTGATCGGGCTCTTGGGTTTGCCGCGCATCAGCTTGACGGCGTCGTTCAGCGGCAGTCCCTTCGTCGGCTTCTCGTCGATCTTGACGATCAGGTCGCCGGCCTTGACGCCCGCGCGGGCGGCCGGCGTGTCCTCGATCGGCGCGACGACCTTGACGAAGCCGTCCTCGGTGCCGACCTCGATGCCCAGGCCGCCGAACTCGCCCTGCGTGCCGACCTGCAGCTCGCGGAAGGCCTCGGCGTCGAGATAGGCGGAGTGCGGATCGAGCCCCGACAGCATGCCGCTGATCGCCTCGGTGATCAGCTTCTTGTCTTCGACGGTCTCGACGTAGTTGGCCTTGATCGCGCCGAACACGTCGGAGAACTGGCGCAGCTCGTCCAGCGGAAGCGGCAGGCGCGCATCGCGCTGGGCGACGGCGTTGATGCCCAGACTGACCAGGACGCCGGCCACCGCGCCAATCGAAATCAGGCCCGCTTGCTTGAACTTGGTTTTCATGAAACTCAGTATAAACCGCTGGATGAAACTCGCCGTACGGGGAACTGACGGTGTCGGCCCGGCCTTTTCGGACCGGTCCCGGCCCGCGAACCGGCCGGCTCGCGCAGGCGACGGCGGTCGCGATTGACGTTTTACGCCGGTCCGGGATCGGCGCGCAACGGGGTCAACCCTTCTGCGCCTTGCCCTGGGCGGCCACCGCGGCCATCGCCGCCTCGATCTCGGCCTGATCGCCGAGGTAATAGTGACGCACCGGCGCCAGCTTTTCGTCCAGTTCGTAGACCAGCGGTCGCGCGGTCGGGATGTTCAGTTCGACGATCCGGTCATCGCCGATGCCGTCCAGGTGCTTGACCAGCGCGCGCAGCGAATTGCCGTGCGCGGCGACGACGACCTGCTTGCCCGCGCGGATCGCCGGCGCGATCGCGCTTTCCCAGTACGGCACGACGCGCGCGACGGTGTCCTTCAGGCACTCGGTGCGCGGCAGCATCGACGGATCGACGTCCGCGTAGCGCGGATCGCCGGTCGACAGCCGCTCGTCGCCGTCGGGCAACGGATTCGGCGCGATCGCGTAGGCCCGGCGCCAGACCAGCACCTGCTCGTCGCCGTACTTGGCGGCGGTCTCGGCCTTGTTCAATCCCTGCAATGCACCATAATGTCGTTCATTCAGCCGCCAGTCCTTGACGACCGGGATCCACAACCGGTCCATCTGGTCGAGCACCGTCCACAGCGTGCGGATCGCGCGCTTGAGCACCGACGTGAACGCCAGGTCGAACGCGAAGCCGTTGTCGCGCAGCAACTGGCCGGCGCGCACGGCCTCGGCGTTGCCGTTGTCGGTCAGATCGACGTCGGTCCAGCCGGTAAAGCGGTTCTCCAGGTTCCACTGGCTTTCGCCGTGGCGCAGCAACACGAGTTTGTAGGTCATCAGAAGGACACTCCGCGATCAGTCAACGAAACGGCAGCCGGCCGGCCAGCGGGCCGGCGGAACGACTCACTTATATAATTGGTCAAACAGGATCTTACCGTGATGTTTTTCGTACAGAATTGGGGGCTGGTGCTGCTGGTGCTGGTTTCGGGGGGGCTGCTGCTGTGGCCCGTGCTGCAGCGCCGCACGGCCGGGCCGTTGCTCGACACGATGGCGGCCACGCGCATGATCAATGACGGGGCGATGGTGCTCGACGTGCGGGACAACCGCGAGTTCGCGGCCGGCCACCTCCCCAATGCCCGCAACATCCCGACCGAGGACCTCGACAAGCGGATCGGCGAGGTGCCGGCCAACAAGGCGGTCGTCGTCGTCTGCGCGACCGGCCAGCGCGCCGGCAAGGCGGCGGCGTTGCTGCGCAAGGCCGGACGCGAGCGGATCTTCAGCCTGGACGGCGGGATCGGCGCGTGGCGCCAGGCAGGATTGCCGGTGGTCAAGTAAGCTAGTTCCTTTGATGATCAGGAGTCCGGACGCATGACCCCTCGTGTGACCATGTATTCGACCGGCGTGTGTCCGTATTGCATGCGCGCCGAGCAATTGCTCAAGGCCCGGGGCGTCGAGAAGATCGACAAGATCCGGATCGATCTGGATCCGCAGCGCCGCGACGAGATGATCGAGAAGACCGGCCGGCGCACGGTCCCGCAAATCTATATCGGCGACCGCCATGTCGGCGGCTTCGACGACCTGTCGGCCCTCGATCGCGCCGGCGGCCTGATGCCGCTGCTGCAGGCCTGAACCCGCCGCGACGCACGCGGCGCCTCTCCGCTCGCGGCGCGCATCGATCGCCGCGGCCCTTTCTCCCTCTCCAGGAATTCGCATGACAGACCAGGCGTCGGCTCCCGTGTTCGCCATCCAACGGATGTACCTGAAGGATCTCTCGCTCGAGATTCCGCACGCGCCGCAGATCTTTCTCGAACAGGCTCAGCCCGGCGTCGAGATCGCGCTCGACGTCGAAGCGCAGCAGCTCGCCGACGGCATCTTCGAGTCGGCGGTGACGGTCACCGTCACGACCAAGGTCGGCGACAAGACCGCGTTCCTCGTCGAGGCCAAGCAGGCCGGCATCTTCGAGATCCGCGGCGTGCCCGACGAACAGATGCCGTTGCTGCTGAACGTTGTCTGCCCGAACATCGTCTATCCGTATCTGCGCGCCAACGTCGCCGACACGGTCCAGCGCTCGGGGTTCCCGCCGATCCACCTGGCGGAGATCAACTTCGAGGCGCTGTACCAGCAACGGCTCGCGCAACAGGACGAGGAGCCGGCGCAGGACAAGCCGGGCATCTATGTTCCGAACAGCAAGCACTGATCGTCGCGTCGCGCGTCCCGGCCGTCTCCGGCGATCGGGGGCGTTCGCGGTCGCCGCGGCCGTCCTGCTCGCCGGCGTGCTGCCGGCGGTCTCGTCGGCCGCCGAGTTCCGGTCGATCGGCGCGTCGGCGGCGGTGCTGTACGACGGCCCGTCGGTCAAGGGGCGCAAGATGTTCGTCGCGCCGCGCGGCATGCCGGTCGAGGTGCTGTCCGAGGTCAACCAGTGGGTCAAGGTCCGCGATCAGGGCGGCGACGTGCTGTGGGCCGAGAAGAAGGACCTGTCCGCCGTGCGTTCGCCGGTCGCCTCGACCAACATGATCGTGCGCAGCGCGCCGCAGGACAACGCGCAGATCGTCGTGCAGCTCGATCGCGGCGTGCCGCTGACGCTGGTCGACAGTTCGGTTCCGGCCGGCTGGCTGCGCGTGCGCCTGCCCGACGGCACCGGCGGCTTCGTGCGCGGCAGCGACGTCTGGGGGCTCTGAGACCCCCCGGCGCTTCCCGGCAACGACGCCCGATCATGCGGATCGCCTTCCTCGGGGCCGGTGCGTGGGGGACCGCGCTGGCCCAGCACGTGGCCTCGTCCTCGTCCTTGTCCTCGTCGCCGCAGCCGACTTCGGCCCGGTCCTCCTCGCCGGCGCGGCCGGCGCGCGGGCCGGCGATCGACGTCCGGCTGTGGGCGCGCGACCCGGCGCTGCTCGCCGCGATCGATGCCGATCGGGTCAACACCCGTTATCTGCCGGACGTGCCGCTCGATCCGGCGATCCGCACCGAAGCCGGGCTGGCGAGCCTGGCCGCGTGGACCCGCGGACATGCCGAATCGCTGTGCGTGATCGCCACGTCGCTGGCCGGGCTGCGGCCGACGCTGCGCGCGTGGCTCGATGCGCAGCCGGCCGGGGCGGACGCGCCGCCGCTCGCTCCGCTGATCTGGCTGTGCAAGGGCATCGAGGCCGACACCGGCCTGTTGCCGCATCAGGTCGTCGACGACGTGCTGGCGCAAGCCGGCCGCGACGTCGGCTCGTCGGTGCCGCGTGGTCCGCTGTTCGGCCCCAGCTTCGCCCAGGAGGTCGCGCGCGGGCTGCCGGCGGCGCTGACGGTCGCCGCGCGGCGGCCGGGGCTCGATCGCCGCGTCCAGCACGCATTCCACCACGGCGCGCTGCGTATCTATGCGACCGACGACGTGCTCGGGGTCGAGCTCGGCGGCGCGCTGAAGAACGTGATGGCGATCGCCACCGGCATCTGCGACGGCCTGCAGCTCGGTCATAACGCCCGGGCGGCGCTGATCACGCGCGGGCTGGCCGAGATCAGCCGCCTGGGCGCCGCGCTCGGGGCGCGGGCCGAGACCTTCATGGGCCTCACCGGGCTGGGCGACCTCGTGCTGACGTGTACCGGCGATCTGTCGCGCAACCGCCGGGTCGGCCTGCTGCTGGCGGCCGGCCAGTCGCTCGAACAAGTGCTGGCCGGGCTGGGGCACGTCGCCGAAGGCGTCGCCTGTGTCCGGGCCGCCCAGCGGCTCGGACGCGCGCACGGCGTCGACACGCCGATCGTCGATGCGGTGGCGGCGGTGCTGGCCGGCCGGATCTCGCCGTCCGACGTCGTCCGGCGGCTGCTGTCCCGCCAGCCTCGGCGCGAGAGCGAATGAGCCCTCGGAAGGCGCCCTGGCCGGGGCCCGGACCAATAATCTCTTCTTCTCCTTTTCGACTCATCCTCTGCCGATCATGACATCCCCATCGAGTTCGATCCGTTCGGTCTGCGTGTTCTGCGGGGCCAAGCCGGGCCTCGGCGACCGCTTCCTGGCGCTGGCCCGTGACGCCGGCCGCGCGCTGGCCCGGCGCGGCCTGACCGTCATCTACGGCGGCGGCCACGTCGGCCTGATGGGCGCAGTCGCCGACGCCGCGCTGGCCGCCGGCGGGCAGGTGATCGGCGTCATCCCGCAGCAGTTGATGGACCGCGAGGTCGGCCACAAGGGACTCACGCGGCTCGAAGTGGTGCCGGACATGGCGTTCCGCAAGGAACGGATGATCGAGCTGTCCGATGCGTTCATCAGCCTGCCCGGCGGGCTCGGAACGCTCGACGAGATGTTCGAGGTGCTGACGCTGCGGCAACTGAGCCAGCACGCCAAGCCCAGCGGGTTGCTGAACGCCGACGGCTACTACGACCTGCTGGTCGCCGCGTGGCGCTCGTTCGTCGACCAGGGGCTCATCGATCGCCGCGAGATCGATCGGATCCATGTCGAACCGACGATCGACGCGCTGCTCGATGCGCTGCTGACCGGCGACGCGCGGCCGGCCTGACGCGCGCGAGGGGACGTCGGGCCGGGTCGCGCTTCGCCCGGCGCTGCCTTGCTACACGTCGCCGTCCGTCCGAGCGCCCGCGAAATCGTGCTGCCGCCAGGCTTCGTAGACGACGATCGCCACCGCGTTGGACAGGTTCAGGCTGCGGTTGCCCGGCCGCATCGGCAGCCGCAGCACGTGCCCGGCGTCGAAGTCGGCGCGTATCGCTTCGGGCAGGCCCGAGGTCTCGCAGCCGAACACCAGGTAGTCGCCGGCGGCGAAGCGTGCCTGGTCGGGGCGCCGGCCGCCGCGCGTGCTCAGCGCGAACATCCGCGCCGGTCGTTCGCTGGCGATGAACGAGGCCCAGTCGGCGTGCACCTTCATCGTCGTGATCTCGTGGTAGTCCAGGCCCGCCCGCCGCATCTTCGCGTGGTCGATCGGAAAGCCCAACGGTTCGATCAGGTGCAGCGTGGCGCCGGCGTTCGCGCACAACCGGATCACGTTGCCGGTATTCGGCGGAATCTCCGGGTGGACGAGGACGACGTGGAACATGCTGGCGCGACTATACGCGATCGGGTCGCGCTGCTGCCCGCGCGGTACCGGTTGCCTGCGGCTTGCCGGCCGGCGGCGATCAGTCGGCAGCGATCAGTCGGCAGCGATCAGTCGGCAGCGATCGGTCTGCGGCGATCGGTCTGCGGCGATCGGTCAGCCCGCCGATCGATGACCGGTGTGCCGGTCATCGGTTGATCGGTCGATTGGTGATCGGCGTGCCGGTGATCGGTCGGCCGGCGATTCGTGGGCCGATGATCGATCGGTCGGTGCTTCGCGGGTCGGTACCGATTCGGCGGCGGGGCGGCGCGACGCGTGGGTCCGTGCGACGACGAGCACGAGGATCCGGCGTGCGCCGGCCTCGCGCAGCGCCCGGGCCGCGGCGTTCAGTGTCGCGCCGGTCGTCATCACGTCGTCGATCAGCGCCACGTCGCGGCCGTCCAGGCGCCTGCGGCAGCGGAACGCGTCGCGCAGGTTCACCTCGCGGTCGGCGCGGTGCAGGGCGCTCTGCCGCGCGGTGTCCCGCACGCGGACCAGGCGGTGCGCGTCGAGCCGCCCGCCCAGTTCGCCGGCGATCGTGCCGGCGAGGATCGCCGCCTGGTTGTAGCCGCGCTCGGCCAGGCGCTCGATCGACAGCGGGACCGGTATCAGCACGAAGCGGTCGAGCGACGGCCGCGCGGCCTCGCCGGGCAGCACCTGCGTCCGCCAGCCGGCCGCCAGCGCGGCGCCCAGCGCGCGCAGCAGCGGCCAGCGGCCATGAAATTTCGCGACGATCAGCGCCCGGTCCAGCGGCGGCGCGTAGTCCGCCAGCGCGAACGCGGCGTCGAACGCCGGCGGCTCGATCGCGCAGTCCGGGCAGACGGGCTCGGGCTCGGACGAAGGCGAGGGCGAGGGCGAGGGCGAGGGCGAGGGCGAGGGCGAAGCTGGGGCTGCAGGCGCGCCTAGCGCCTCGCTCGCCCGGGGCGGCATCCGATCGGTCGCCGGGTCGGTCGCGAGCCGAGGGAGCGGGTCGAGCGCCAGCGCGCAGGCCGGGCAGCGGTACGCGGCGCGCCCCGGCAGCTCGCGCAGGCAGGCCGCGCATACCCCGCGTTCCGCCGGCGGCAGCGGCAGCTCGCACAGCGCGCAGAGCCGCGGCGCCAGCCGGTCCGCCAGCGGTCGCAGCCAATCGCCGGCCCGCCGGCGCAGACGGGCCCACGGACGGCGGCGTCCCGCCGCCGCCACGATGATCGACACGATTCGATCGAGGTACATGGCCACAGCCTAAGGCCGCGGCGCGCGCCGCGGCCTCGTTCCGAGGGCTCGTCCGTCGGTTCGTCCGCATGACGTACGCCGCTTATACTGGGCCGATCTTCGACCGGATCCCATGCTCAGACCCCCCGACCTCGACCCGCGCTCGGTTCGCCAGCAGTTCTCGCGGCGCGCCGCGCGTTTCGCGGGCGTCGATTTCCTCTATCGCGAGATCGAGCAGCGGATGTTCGATCGCCTCGAGCTGATCCGGCTGTCGCCGCAGCGGATCCTCGATGTCGGCTGCGGCCTGGGGACGGGGCTGGCGACGCTGGCGCAGCGCTACCCGTCCGCCCGGGTGCTCGGCATCGACGCCGCCGACGGCATGCTGCGCCACAATGCGTTCGCGCCGGCGGCGCAGGCCGGCACGCTGAGGCAGCGCTTGCGCGGCTGGGCCGGGCGGCTGATGGGGGCGCCGGCCGATGCCGCACGGGTCGACCTGGTCGCGGCCGACGCGGCCCGCCTGCCGGTCGCCGACCATCAGGCCGGTCTGTTGTGGTCGAACCTCGCCTGGCACTGGTTCGACGATCCGCCGGCCGTCGCCGCCGAATGGCATCGGGTGCTCGAGCCCGGCGGTCTGCTGATGTTCAGCGCGTTCGGCGTCGATACGCTGCGCGAACTGCGCGGGCTCGGCGCGCAACTGCCCGAGCTGCCGGATCTGCACGACGTCGGCGACCTGCTCGGCCAGACCGCGTTCGTCGATCCGGTGATGGACACCGAACGATTGACGATCAGCTACGCCGATCCGCAGCGGCTGCTGGCCGAGTGGCACGGCATGGGCGGCAACGCATCGCGCCAGCGTGTCCGCGGGCTTTGCACGCCCCGTCGCCGGCAGCGCTGGATCGAGGCGATCGAGTCGCTGCGCGGCGCCGACGGGCGGATCGCGGTCAGCGTCGAGATCGTCCACGCGCACGCGTGGCGCGGCGAACCGACGGTCGAATCGGACGGTTATCAGGCGATCCGCTGGATGCCGCGCACGTCGGCGCCGCGGGTCCGGCAAGGAGGCGCCGGCCGTGGCTGACAATCGATGGCCTGTCAAGTCAGCGGCCACTGTTGCTGAGAAATCGGGCACGCATCGTTGCGGCGGAAGGGTCCGCCGGACCGTCGGCTTGCTGGCGTTTCTCCGGCGACACTATAATCCCCTGCTGCGAGCATAGGCACATGCACTACCAGTGGACATATGTGGCGGAGCCGCATCAGCATCAATGGGTGCTGAAGCGGAACTGCGCGATGTCTCCGGCGCGTCTGGCGTCTTCGGTCGGACTGGTGGGGTTGGTGTCGCTCGCGATTGCCGCGGTGTGCGCTTATTTCGGGGCTTGGCCGGTGTTGCCGTTCGCCGGAATCGAAGTGGCGGCATTGGCGGTGGCGTTCTTCGTCTACGGCAGACATGCCGGCGATTACGAGCGCATCGTGGTCAGTTCCGGTTCGATCCTGGTCGAGTCGGTCATCGCTGACCGCGTGGTTCGCCGGCGGTTACAGCCGGGTAGAGTACGGGTGGAGTACCGGGAGGGAAGCCTCGCGGGTGAGCGGCAGCTCATCCGATTGGTATCCGATGGACAGGAGCTGGCGGTGGGTCGTTTCGTACCGGACCACCGTAGAGCGCTGTTGGCCCGGGAGTTGAGGACATCGCTTGGGGGTCGGCTTGGCCTATAAGCGCTCGAGAGCAGGAAGCATCGAACGTGTTTGGTGAGGAAATGAAGAGCGAGAACCTGATCCGGTCTGTCGGTCGTTGGCTCGCGCTGACGGGCTTGGGCCTCTACGGCAACCTCGCCATGGCCGTCAACGACATGCCCGGCGGACCGCGGGTGAATCAGATCAACATCGCCGATCCGGTCACGGCCGTCGCGCGCGACCAGCACTGGATCCATCACTTCGTGATGTGGATCTGCGTGGTGATCTTCGTCGCGGTGTTCGGTGTCATGTTCTACTCGGTGTGGAAGCACCGTAAATCCGCCGGCCACAAACCCGCCGACTTCCACGAGAGCACGGCCGTCGAGATCGCCTGGACGATCGTGCCCTTCATCATCGTCGTGCTGCTGGCCTGGCCGGCGACGCAGATGGTCGTGATGCAGAAGGACACGTCGAGCGCCGACCTGACGGTCAAGGCCACCGGCTATCAGTGGAAGTGGGGCTACGACTACCTGAAGGGCGAGGGCGAGGGCATCGGCTTCCTGTCGACGCTGAGCACGCCGCGCGACCAGATCGAAGGTCGCGCGCCCAAGACCGACACTTACCTGATGGAGGTCGACAATCCGCTGGTCGTGCCGGTCAACAAGAAGGTCCGCGTGATCACCACGGCCAACGACGTCATCCACGCGTGGTACGTGCCGGCGCTGGGGGTCAAGCAGGACGCGATCCCCGGTTTCGTGCGCGACCTGTGGTTCCGCGCCGAAAAGCCCGGCATCTACCGCGGTGATTGCGCCGAGCTGTGCGGCAAGGACCACGCGTTCATGCCGATCGTCGTCGAGGTCAAGTCCGACGCCGACTACGCGGCCTGGGTCGACGCCCGCAAGAAGGAAATGGCGGCGAAGGCCGACGATCCGAACAAGGAATGGACGCAGGCCGAGCTGCAGGAGCGCGGTCAGAAGGTCTTCGCGGCCAACTGCGTCGCCTGCCACCAGGCCAACGGCAAGGGCGTGCCGGGCACGTTCCCGGCGCTCGACGGCTCGAAGGTCGTGCTGGGCCCGGTCGACGGCCAGCTCGACGTCGTGCTGCACGGCCGGCCCGGAACCGCGATGGCGTCGTTCAAGGCGCTGAGCGATGTCGAAATCGCGGCGGTCATCACCTACACTCGTCATGCGTGGAGCAACAACGCCGAAGAGGCGATGGTGCAGCCCAAGATCGTGGCGCAGGCCAAGGCCAAGTGATCACGTCGTCGATCGAATCGGTTAAGGAGTTCGCACAATGAGCGCTGTTATCCCAACCCCCGGACACGCGGTCCACGACGACCATCATCACGACCACCCCCATGGCCTGCGTCGCTGGGTGATGGCGACGAACCACAAGGACATCGGCACGCTGTACATGTGGTTCTCGTTCGTGATGCTGATGGTCGGCGGCGTCAACGCGCTGCTGCTGCGCTCCGAACTGTTCCAGCCGGGCCTGCAGATCATGGAGCCCGAGTTCTTCAATCAGCTCACGACGATGCACGGGCTGATCATGGTGTTCGGCGCGATCATGCCGGCGTTCGTCGGCTTCGCGAACTGGCAGATCCCGCTGATGATCGGCGCGTCGGACATGGCGTTCGCGCGGATGAACAACTTCAGCTTCTGGCTGCTGCCGGTCGCCGCATCGCTGCTGGTCGCGTCGTACTTCGTGCCGGGCGGCGCCACGGCCGCCGGCTGGACGCTGTACGCGCCGCTGTCGGTGCAGATGGGTCCGGGCATGGACCTGGCGATCTTCGCGGTCCACATCATGGGCGCCAGCTCGATCATGGGCTCGATCAACATCATCGTCACGATCCTGAACATGCGCGCGCCGGGCATGACGCTGATGAAGATGCCGATGTTCGTCTGGACCTGGCTGATCACCGCGTACCTGCTGATCGCCGTGATGCCGGTGCTCGCCGGCGCGATCACGATGGTGCTGACCGACCGCCACTTCGGCACGTCGTTCTTCAACGCGGCCGGCGGCGGCGATCCCGTGATGTACCAGCACATCTTCTGGTTCTTCGGGCACCCCGAGGTCTACATCATGATCCTGCCGGCGTTCGGCATCGTCAGCGAGATCATCCCGACCTTCGCCCGCAAGCGCCTGTTCGGCTACAGCTCGATGGTCTACGCGACCTCGTCGATCGCGATCCTGTCGTTCATCGTCTGGGCGCACCACATGTTCACGACCGGCATGCCGGTCGCCGGCCAGTTGTTCTTCATGTACGCGACGATGCTGATCGCGGTGCCCACCGGCGTGAAGATCTTCAACTGGGTCGCCACGATGTGGCGCGGCTCGATGACGTTCGAGACGCCGATGCTGTTCGCGATCGGCTTCATCTTCGTGTTCACGATGGGCGGGCTGACCGGCGTCATCCTGTCGGTCGCGCCGCTGGACATCCAGTTGCACGACACCTACTACGTCGTCGCCCACTTCCACTACGTGCTGGTGGCCGGATCGCTGTTCGCGCTGTTCGGCGGCACCTATTACTGGCTGCCCAAGTGGACCGGCCACATGTACAGCGAAGGTCTCGGCAAGCTGCATTTCTGGGCGTCGCTGATCACGTTCAACATCACGTTCTTCCCGATGCACTTCCTGGGCCTGGCCGGCATGCCCCGCCGCTATGCCGACTACCCGATGCAGTTCGCCGATTTCAACGCGATCGTCACGATCGGCGCGTTCGGCTTCGGGCTGTCGCAGCTGATCTTCCTGGTCGCCGTCATCAAGTGCATCAAGGGCGGCCCGAAAGCGACCGACCGCGTGTGGGAGAACGCCCACGGCCTGGAGTGGACGCTGCCGTCGCCGGCGCCGTTCCACACGTTCGAAACCCCGCCGGTCGTCAAGTAACCTGCAGCCGGCCGCCGCTCCGATGACCGATCCGCAAAAACGCCGCTCGAACCTGCGTACCGCGCTGATCATGGCTTCGATCGCGGCCGTATTCTTCTTCGGCGTCATCGTGGATCACCTGATCGCGAACAAGCTCGGCAACGAGTCGGCGGCGGGCGCGGGTGCGTCGTCCGGAGCGCAGCGATGACCGCGCGTCCGCCGCGCGAAGCGTCCGCCGGTCCGCGCGACGCCCTGACCGCGACCGATCCGGCCGCGATCGGGTCGGCCGCGATCGGCTCCGCCGGCTCGTCCGCGACCGGCCCTAGCGGCCCGTCCGTGACCGGCTCAACCGGCCCGGCCGGCGGTGCGGCGTTCGGGCGGCTCAACTGGCAGATGCTGGGCAAGCTCGCGGTCGTCGTCACCGTGATGTTCGGCTTCGGCTGGGCGCTGGTGCCGATCTACCGGTCGATCTGCGAAGTGACGGGGCTGAACAATCTGACGCAGGTCGACAAGGGCGCGCAGGCGTTCGCCGCCAACACGCAGGTCGACCAGGCGCGCAGCGTCACCGTCGAATTCGACGCCAACGCGCGCGGACCGTGGCTGTTCAAGCCCGAGCAGACGTCGATGGACGTGCATCCGGGCGAACTCGTCACCGTCGTCTACGAAGTGCAGAACACGCTCGACGAGACCGTGGCCGGGCAAGCGATTCCCAGCTACATCCCGAAGCAGTCCGAAGGCTATTTCCGCAAGATCGAATGCTTCTGTTTCCGGCAGCAGACGCTGGCGCCGCGCGAATCCCGGAAGTTCCCGGTCGTCTTCGTCATCGACCCGAAGCTGCCGGCGGACGTCGGAACGATCACCTTGTCGTATACGCTGTTCAAGGTCGAAGGGCCGGTCGGCAACGCCGCGCCGGCGGCCGGTTCTGGCGGCGGCACGGCCACGTCCGGGGCGGGGGCCTGACATGAGCGATCTGCAACGGGCCGTCCAGCGCAAGGCATCGTTCCTGCAGACGGTCAAGGCCGTGGCCTGGGCCTTCTTCGGCGTGCGGCGCGGGGCCGCGCACGAGAACGACATCAACCAGTTGAACCCGGTGCACCTGATCATCATCGGCCTGATGATGGGCGGCGTGTTCATCGGCTCGCTGGTCATCATCATCAAACTGGTGCTGGCGTAGCCGGGATCGAGACCTTTAGTCAAAAGAAAGAGTGGGAGTATCGACGATGAGTGGCGCCACACAGACCTCCGCGCTGCACTATTTTGTGCCCGGGCCTTCCAAATGGCCGCTGTTCGGCGCGGTTTCGATGGTGTTCACGCTGTTCGGCGCGGCCGGGCTGGTCAACAGCACGTCCTGGGGGCTGCCGGTGCTGATCGTCGGCCTCGCGCTGTTCGCGTACGTGCTGATCGGCTGGTTCAGCGACGTCGCCAGGGAGTCCGAAGGCGGGCTGTACGGCAAGAACATCGATATCTCGTTCCGCTGGAGCATGAGCTGGTTCATCTTCTCGGAGGTGATGTTCTTCGCGGCGTTCTTCGGCGCGCTGTACTACGCCCGGTCGATCTCGATGCCCTGGCTCGCCGACATCGATCACCGCGCCGTGCTGTGGCCCGACTTCACCGCGAGCTGGCCGAACCTCGGACCGGCTGAGCTCGTCGACAAGTTCCAGAAGATGGGACCGTTCCCGCTGCCGACGATCAACACGCTGCTGCTGCTGACGTCCGGCGTGACGCTGACGATCGCCCACCACGCGCTGATCGCCAATCACCGCGGTTCGCTGAAGTTCTGGCTGCTGATCACGATCCTGCTGGGCATCACGTTCCTCGGCTGCCAGGTCTACGAGTACATCCACGCGTACCACGAACTGAACCTGAAGCTGACCTCGGGCATCTACGGTTCGACGTTCTTCATGCTGACGGGCTTCCACGGCTTCCACGTGACGGTCGGCGCGCTGATGCTGCTGGTCGTCTGGCTGCGCGTGCTCAGGGGGCATTTCACGCCGGATCACCATTTCGCGTTCGAAGGCGCGGCCTGGTACTGGCACTTCGTCGACGTGGTCTGGCTCGGTCTGTACGTCGTCGTCTACTGGCTGTGAGCCGCTGCGGCCGCCGGCGACCCGCGACCTGATCGGTTCGTCCCCGTTATACGGGGCGGGGCGCCGCCGGCCGATCCTTCCTCCCGCGATGGTGTCTGTCGCTTGGTAGCTGTCGCTTCATTCCGGTGCGGTCGCTGATGGCCTGGCTTCGCCGCATCGCGCCCACCGTCGCCGCGCTGTTCGTGATCGGGCTGACGGTATCGCTGGGCAACTGGCAGGTGCGCCGCGCCCACGAGAAGGAGGCGATCGCGCAGCGCCAGCAGCAGGCGCGTTCGCTGCCGCCGCTGCCGTTGAACACGCTGCCGCCGGCCGAGGCCGGACGGATGCCCGATCCGTCGCGGCGCATCGCCGCGTTCGGCCGCTTCCTGCCGGACAAGTCGATCCTGATCGACAACCGCACGCACGACGGCATCGCGGGCTTCCATCTGCTGACGCCGATCCGGCTCGATGACGAGCCCGGTTCGCCGGCCGGGCGCCCTCGCATCGTACTCGTGCTGCGCGGCTGGGTGGCCGGCCATCCGGCCGATCGCTGGGCCTGGCCGGACTTTCGCACGCCCGACGGACGCGTCGAGATCGAGGGCGAACCGCAGGCGGAGTTGCCGCAGTCGCTGCAACTGGGCCGCGAGTCGGCGCCAGGGCCCGGCGATCGGATCTGGCAGTTCTTTTCCGTCGACAAGTACGAGCATTGGTCGGGCCTGTCCGTCGAGCCGTTTATCATTCGACAAACCTCGAACCTCGATGACGGCCTGATCCGGGACTGGCCCCAGGCCGGCTCGGACGTCGATCGTCACTACGGCTACGCGTTCCAGTGGTACGGGATGGCCGTCGTCACCGTGGTGTTGTGGATTTGGTACGGACGCCGCCGCCGATCGCGGGGCGGGGATCGCCTTTGATCGGGCTCGGCCCGCGCGCCGCCGTTTCCGGCCGCGCGCCGCGGCATCGTTGTGCAAGGATTTCCCAGGAGGAATGCAACCGTGATCGTCGTAACCGGAGGGGCCGGCTTCATCGGCTCGAATTTCGTGCTCGATTGGCTGGCGTCGTCGGATGAGCCCATCGTCACGGTGGATCTGCTGACCTATGCCGGCAACCGCGACAACCTGAAGCCGCTCGACGGCGATCCGCGCCATCAACTGCTGCAGGTCGACATCTGCGACCGGGCCGCGATCGACCGGATCCTGGCCGAGCACCAGCCGCGCGCGGTGCTGCACTTCGCCGCCGAGAGCCACGTCGACCGCTCGATCCTCGGCCCGTCGGCGTTCATCAGGACCAACGTCGAAGGCACGTTCACGCTGCTCGAGGCCGCGCGCGCCTACTGGTCGGCGCTGCCGGCCGATCGCCAGGCGGCGTTCCGCTTCCTGCACGTGTCGACCGACGAGGTCTACGGCTCGCTGGGGCCGAACGATGCGCCGTTCGTCGAGACCCGTGCCTACGAGCCCAACAGCCCTTATAGCGCGTCCAAGGCGGCTTCCGACCATCTGGTACGGGCCTGGCACCATACCTATGGCCTGCCGGTGCTGACGACCAACTGCTCGAACAACTACGGCCCGCTGCAGTTCCCCGAGAAGCTGATCCCGCTGATGATCGTCAAGGCCACGGCCGGCGAAGCGCTGCCGGTCTACGGCGACGGCATGAACGTGCGCGACTGGCTGTACGTCACCGATCACTGCTCGGCGATCCGCGAGGTGCTGGCCCACGGCCGCCTCGGCGAGACCTACAACGTCGGCGGCTGGAACGAGAAGCCGAACATCGACATCGTCCACACGATCTGCCGCCTGCTCGACGAGCTGCGGCCCGATCCGAAAGGGTCGTACGCGCGGCTGATCACGCACGTCAAGGATCGCCCCGGCCACGACCGCCGCTATGCGATCGACGCGCGCAAGATCGAGCGCGAGCTCGGCTGGCGTCCGGTCGAGACCTTCGAGACCGGCATCCGCAAGACGATCGAATGGTATCTGGCGAACGAGGCCTGGGTCGCGCGCATCACGTCCGGTGCCTATCGCGACTGGCTCGACGACAACTACGGCAAGCGGGGGGCCTGAGCGATGACGCAAACCTTCAATCGGCGGGTCACCGACCGCCAGCAGACGCCGGTGTCGGACCGGCGCGGGATCGTGCTGGCCGGCGGCGCCGGCACGCGGCTGCATCCTTGCACGCTGGCCGTCTCCAAGCAGTTGATGCCGGTCTACGACAAGCCGATGATCTACTACCCGGTGACCACGCTGATGCTGGCCGGCATCCGGGAGATCCTGATCATCTCGACGCCGCAGGACACGCCGCGCTTCGAGCAACTGCTCGGCGACGGGCAGGACTGGGGCGTGCGCTTCCAGTACGCGGTGCAGCCCGAGCCCAACGGCCTCGCGCAGGCCTTCGTCATCGGCGAGTCGTTCGTCGGCGACAAGCCCAGCGCGCTCGTGCTCGGCGACAACCTGTTCTACGGGCACCAGCTCGCGACCGACCTGGTGGCCGCCGGCGCGCGCGGCAGCGGCGCGACGGTGTTCGCCTACGCGGTGACCGACCCCGAGCGCTACGGCGTCGTCGAGTTCGACGCCAACGGCCGCGCGATCAGCCTCGAGGAAAAGCCGTCGGCGCCCAAGAGCCGCTACGCGGTGACCGGCCTGTATTTCTACGATCAGCAAGTCTGCGGCCTGGCGCGCGACCTGAAGCCATCGGCGCGCGGCGAGTACGAGATCACCGACCTGAACCGCCTGTATCTCGAACGCGGCCAGCTCGACGTGCAGGTGATGGGGCGCGGCCACGCGTGGCTCGACACCGGCACGCACGAGTCGCTGCTGGCGGCCGGCCAGTTCATCCAGACCGTCGAGCAGCGGCAGGGCCTGAAGATCGGCAGCCCCGAGGAAGTCGCCTGGCGCCAGGGCTGGATCGACGACCAGCAACTGGGCAAGCTGGCCAAGCGGCTCGGCAAGAGCAGCTACGGCAAGTATCTCGAGTCGCTTCCCGGCGAAAGGATTTTTTGAGGATGCACGCGATCTCCACTCCGATTCCCGACCTGATCGTCATCGAGCCGAAGGTGTTCGGCGACGAGCGCGGGTTCTTCTTCGAGAGCTTCAACGAGCGGGTGTTCGCCGAGCTGACCGGCCGGCCGGCGCCGAGCTTCGTGCAGGACAACCACTCGCGCAGCGCGCGCGGCGTGCTCAGGGGCCTGCACTACCAGATCCAGCAGGCGCAGGGCAAACTCGTGCGCTGCGTGCGCGGCTCGGTCTACGACGTCGCGCTGGACCTGCGCAAAGGCTCGCCGACCTTCGGCCGCTGGCACGCGGTCGAGCTGAGCGAGGACAACCACCGGATGTTCTGGGTGCCGGCCGGGTTCGCGCACGGCTTCGTCGTCACGTCGCCGGTCGCCGAGTTCCTGTACAAGACCACCGACTACTGGGCGCCGCCGCACGAGCGCTGCATCGCCTGGGACGACCCGGACCTGGCGATCGACTGGCCGCTGGACGGCATCGAACCGCAGTTGTCGGCCAAGGACAAGCTCGGCGTGCGGCTGCGCGACGCCGAGGTCTATCCGGCCGGCTGGACCGCATGAGGGGCGCGCCGATGAAACTGCTCGTCGTGGGGGCCGCCGGACAGGTGGGCTGGGAACTGCAGCGCTCGCTGCAGCCGTTGGGCACGGTGATCGCCGCGCGCCGCCAGGACCTCGACCTGTCGCGGCCCGAGACGCTGGGGGCGCGGATCGACGAGCTGGCGCCCGACGTCATCGTCAACGCCGGTGCGTACACGGCCGTCGACAAGGCCGAGACCGAGGAGCCCCTCGCGCACCGCGTCAACGCCGAGGCGCCGGGCGAACTGGCGCGCGCCGCCCGCCGCCGCGGCGCGCTGCTCGTCCATTACTCGACCGACTACGTGTTCGACGGCAGCCAGCCGACGCCTTATCGCGAGACCGATCCGACCTGTCCGCTCAATGTCTACGGCCGCACGAAGCTGGCCGGCGAACAGGCGATCGCGCAGGCGGGCGGCGACTGGCTGGTTTTCCGCACGACCTGGGTCTACGCGTCGCGCGGCGGCAATTTCGCGCGCACGATCCTGCGGCTGGCCGCCGAGCGCGACAAGCTGTCGATCGTCGCCGACCAGTTCGGCGCGCCGACCTCGGCGCGCTTCCTGGCCGACGCCACCGCGCAGATCGTCGCGCAGGCGGGCGTCGAGCGCCGCCAGCAGCGCTTCGCATCGGGGCTGTATCACCTGAGCGCCGGCGGACGGACGTCCTGGCACGGTTTCGCGTGCGCGCTGATCGACGGCGCGCGCGCGCGCGGACAGACGTTGAAGGTCGGCGAGGTCACCGGCATCCCGGCCGAGCAGTATCCGACGCCGGCGCGCCGGCCGGCCAATTCGCTGCTGTCGCACGAGGCGCTGACCGCGCGGTTCGGCATCGAGCCGCCGCCGTGGCAAGCGGGCGCCGAGCTGGTTCTCGGCGAGTTGTTTCCGGGTTGAACGCCGTTCGGGGTTGGACTCCGCCCCGAGTTGAGCGCCATCCCGGGTTGAGCAACGTCCCGGGGGTGAGCACCGGGCGCCCGGGAAGGGCGCCCATCATCCGGCTTCAGCCGGCGGTCGCGCTGTGTTCTTTGGGCCGGTTCGTGACGGCGGCGTCACCGGCGCTGCTGATGGTCGTGCCTGCCGAGCCGGCCGATGCTGCCGGCACGTCGTGGGCGACCGGCACCGGCACCGTCGCCGGTTCGATGACCGGCGGTGCGCGGTGGCGCTTGCCTTCCGGGTCGAGGAAGACTTTCTCGTACGCTTCGGTCACCGCATCCCAGCTGAACTCGGCCAGCGCGCGCTGGCGGCCCCGCACGCCGTTCTGGCGCATCTTGTCGGGATTCTCGAGCGCCCACTGCAGCTTGACCAGCAGATCGTCGGTATTGCTCTTCTCGAACAGCAGGCCGGTGTCGCCGACGACGTACTTGTTCTCGACGATGTCGCTGCAGACGATCGGCGTGCCCAGCGCCATGTTCTCGAGCACCACCGGCGACAAGCCTTCGATGTCGGACGGCTGGATGTACGCGTAGCAGTTCTTCATCAGGCCGTGCGTCTTCGCGCCGTAAAGGAAACCGGGGAACATGATCCGCGGATCCTTCGTCGACATCGCCTTGCGCTCGAAGTCGGACGGGTTCGGCGCGCCGCCGACCAGCACGAGTTTCTTGTCGGTCTTCAGGCGCTCGAACGCGGGGATCAGGTACTGCAGGCCCTTGTCCGGAATGAAGCGCCCGACGAACAGGAAGTATTCGCCGGGCTTGAGCCCCAGCTCCTGAAGGATCGACTCGTCGATGTCATCGTCCTTGACTTCGCTGCCGAACGGGATGAAGTCGAAGGTCTTGTTGAACTTCTTCTCGAAGTCGGCCTTGCAGAAGATGTTGTCGATGATCACCGCGTGCGGCGCGTAGGCTGTCAGGAATTGCGTGGCCCACAGGTATGCCTTCGCGTACCACGGCCATTTGTCGCGTTTCCAGTCCACGCCGTCCTGGCTCAGGTACACCTTCTTGCCGAACAGCCGCAGGATCAACGCGAACGGGCTGTTGCCGCCGTTCTGCATGTGCACGACGTCGGCGGTGTTGTGGCGGATGATGTCCCAGGTGGCCTTGGCCGAGTGCGCGAACGTGTCGAAGCCCTTCTTGCGCGTCGGCGTATAGAAGTTCTTCGTGATCACGCCCTTGTACTCGTCGCCGATCGGCTGCTCGCCCTTGAACAGGCGGTTGTACGCGACGACCTGGTGGCCGCGCGCCACCAGCCGCGGATACAACTCGAGCGCGAACTTGTCGGCGCCGGCGCAACCGGGTCGCAGCGGGATCGATCGAAATGCAAAAGTGGCGATTCTCATGAGGCAACTTCTATAGCGATGCACGCATCGCGAATTTACAGGTAACCGGCGTACGCCTCGTTCACATACTGTTTCAGGGCTACGCGCCAATCGCGCATCTGATTCAGTTTGCGAAGCTGCAGCTTGCGGTTGATCAAGCGCTCGGAGTCCGGACGAGGCGCGTAGAACTCCTTGGCGAAGAACGACGACGCGACCTCATTGATCTTGACCTTGTCGCTCAGATCCAGGACCTTCAACAGCTCGTGCGCGACTTCCAACCGGCTGGTGACGCCTTCGCAGACCATGTTGTAAAGGCCCCAATATTCATTCTCGAGCAGGGCCTGCACGTTGGCGGCGAAATCGAACGTATAAGTCGGCGTTCCGAGCTTGTCGTGGACGATGTTCAGTTCCTTGCTGCCCGCCTTGAGCTGCTTCATCAGTTTCTGGATGAACTTCTTGTCCTTGCGCGGGCCGCCGCCCATCATCCAGCCGGCGCGGCAGACCAGATGGCGGCGCGCGTTCTGCATCACGTACTGCTCGCCCATGTATTTTGAACGAGCATAGTGGCCCAACGGATTCGGCAGATCCCAGTCGTCGAAAATCTCCTTGGATCCGTCAAAAATTCCGGCCGTGCTGATGTACAGCAACGGAATATCGAGTTTGTTGGCGATCCAGACCGCGTTCTCGACCGACATCGTGTTGGTCGCGTACGCATCCTCGATGTTGGATTCGCAGTACTCGAGGTCCGTGTGCGCGCCAAGATGGAACAGGAAGTCGGGTTTGTACGACTCGACGTCCTTCCGATAAGCGTCCAGATTCCGAAAGTCCAGCAGCGATAGCCAGTCCTCGTTGACGTCCTTGTCGGTACAGCGCAGGTCGTACTGATTACCGAAAACCGAGTGGAAAGCTTGGCCGAGCATGCCGCCGCAGCCGGCGATGTAGATCTTTTTCAAGGAATGACTCTCGCTAAGAGGTGACCTCGGCGCAGTATTTCATACTGCTCGGGCCCGTATTGTGGAGGAATCCACGAACGTCACAGGCGACGCGACGATCGGTATTGTCTGTCCCGCGGGGCTGCGGACCGCATCGGCCGCTCCCGCTCAAACCGGACACGCCGGCTCGAGCTCGCGCTCGGGCAGCTTGACCCCGAGTTCCGCGTACAGCTTGTACATGGACTCGACGTACTTCTGGCGGTTGAAGCCGCGTTCGACGAACCGGCGCCCCGATTGCCCCATCTCGGCGATCTGCGGGTCGGGCGTGGCCTGCACCTGGGCCAGCCGGTCGGTCAGCGCGGCGAGGTTGCCGCTCTCGAACAGCCAGCCGCTCTCGCCGGGCCGGACCAGCTCGGGGATCCCGGCGATGTGCGCGCCGATGACCGGCTTGCCCATCGCGAAGGCCTCGAGCACGCTGATCGGCGCGTTCTCGTAGCTTTCGGACGGCAGCACCAGCGCGCGCGCGCCGCGGATCAGATCGAACAGCTTGCTGCCGGTCTGATAGCCGAGCAATTCGATCTTTCCGTCGGTGCCGGCGAGCATTTGCTGGAACGATTCCATCAGCGGGCCGGTGCCCGCGATCTTGAGCCGGACCTTGGCCCGTTGCGCGGCGCTGATCAGCGTCGCGATGCCTTTCTCGGGACTGAGCCGGCCGACGTACACGAAATAGTCACCCGGATGGTAGCCGGGTTCGTGCAGGTCGACGTCGATGAAATTGGGGATGTAGGTGAAGATCTCCGGCGGCCAGCCCCATTGCTCGAACTTGCGCATGAAGAACTTGCTCGGCACGACGATCCGGTCCAGATTGCGCCGGTAGCTGTCGAGCACGCGATGCACGGTGGCCTCGGCCGCCACGATCACGCTGGCCGCCAGCGAGCCCTGCACGCAGCGGTTCTTGATCGTCTCGAGGTAATTGCCGCCCTTGCAGCGCTCGCACACGCCGGTGCGGTTCAGCATCTTGTTGTTCGGGCAGGCGATCTTCAGGTCGTGCGCCGTCATCACGGTCGGGATGCCGGCCTTGCGCAGCACCGGCAGGATCGACGGCGAGAAGTGATGATAGATGTTGTGCAGGTGAGCGATGTCGGGCCGGAAGTCGGCCAGCAACTGCCGCAGCTTGCGCTGCGCCTCGAACGAGTAGATGACCTTGCCCGCCTTGACGATCTTCTGCCCGAACGAATAGTCGTGACCGAACTGCAGTTCGTCGATGAAGTAACGGGACCAGGGCGTCGGCAGGTTCTTCGGGTAATGCATCGAGAAGAAGCCGTTCTCCCAGCCGTGCGCCTCCATCAGCGCCGCATGCGAGAAATAGACGGCGTCGGCACCGCCTCGCACGTAGTGATAGCTGTTGACGTTCAATAACCGCGGCACGTTCGGTCCTGCAAGCGTAAGGGGTCGGGGCGACGGTCCGATGAGGCGGACCGTCGCCGGCATCGTTGTCAGGCCTTGTCGGGCACGCCACGCCTCGTCAGCGATCTGGCCCAGTTCAAGTCCTGAACATCGACGACTTTCAACACGTAGACGAGCGCGCAGAAGATCACGGTCGACAGCGCGATCGCGCCGGCCATCGCCGCCGGCGCCGGCAGGTACTGGCCGACGAGCCAGCCCAGCGCGCCGGCAAGCAGCATGCTCAGCGCCAGTCTCGCCCACCGGGCCAGGTCCAGCCTGACCGGCAGGCCGTCGCCGCGCAGCGCGCCGACGACGATCGCCACGAAGATCACGTCGACCGCGCACACGATCAGCGGCGCGACGTGCGGATGACCGGCCAGCGGCATCAGCGTGACCAGCATCGGCGGGATCAGCAGGCACGAGAACGCCCCACGCAGGTAGGCGCCCGAATGGCCAGCCGTATAACACAGCAGTTCGATGCCGCGGCGCACCGAGTGGCCGATCAGCAACAGCAGCAGCGTCGCGAACAGCCACAGCGGCGACACGACGTTGTGGTTCGACAGCAGGCCGACGATCATGTCGCCGGCCGCGATCGCGACCGCCAGCCCCGCGCCGAGCACGATGAGATTCGCGTCGAGCATGCGGTTGACGTCGCTCATCAGCACTTTGAAATCCCGCCCGGCACCTTCATAGCGGCCGATGGTAGCGGGTCGCAGCACGCCGTAGAACATATCCATTGGTAGATATTTACGGCTGGTTTCCATCAGTTTGCAGACGAAGCCGAAGGCCGCCGTCGCGTCGGCGCCCAGGTAGCGGGCGACCAGGGCCGTCGTCAGTTCGGTGCCGGTCAGCATCATCAGCAGGAAGCTGCCGTACGCGCTGGCCGCGAGCCGGTACGAGCCGCGGTTGAACCACGTCGACAGCTCGGCGGCCGCGTCGGGGTGCGAGCGCTGCTCGAGCACCAGCTCGATCAGCGCCCAGGCGGCGATCACCAGCGCGAAGATCGACGCGACGATCTCCAGCGACGCGATGTGCACGGCGGCGATCTCGTGCGACATCGCCATCATCGCCAGCACGCCGCCCAGCACGATGACCGTTCGGACGATCTGCGAGATCTGGACCGCGCGCTGGCGCAACAGCGCCGACAGCATCTGGTCGCGCAGCATCCGCGTCGGCCCTTCGATCAGCAGCACCAGCGCGTACAGCTCGATCACGCCGGGCGGGACCACGTTCGACATCGCCGCCGAGATGCGTTCGCTGAACAGCCAGCCGCCGGCCGCCAGCAGCAGGTACGGGACGACCACGATGACGTTGAGCCAGCCGATCGCGCGCCGCAACTGGCGGCGCGAGCCGTTGACGTTGATCCGCGTCAGCGAGGTCTGGATGAACCAGTCCATGCCGCAGGTGCCGAGCACGATGCCGATCTCGAGCGCCGCCGCGCCGGCGACGTAAGCCGCGTATTCGGGACGCGGCATCACGGCCGCCAGCAGCACGATCAGCAGGAACGTCAGCGGTGCGCTGATCGCCTTGCCCAGTGCGAAGGCCTTGATGCTCGATTTGATCCGCGCCGTCGAGTAGCGCTCGGCCGGCTGCGCCGCGGAGTCGGCGTCGCCCTGATGAGGCGGCGCCTGGCGGCGGCCTTCATCGGGTAGGCCGGAGGGTCGTTGCGGCGCGTCCATCGCCGTCAGCCCCGCTTGAGGATCGCGCGGCGCGGGCGGCCTTGTCCGATCAGATCGGAGAAGTGTTGGGCGACGTAGTGGCCGAGCTTGTCGTAGCTGCGGTGGTCGCGGACGTAGAGGTTTCCTTTGGCGGCCATCGCCTTGGCCTGCTCGGGCGAGCGCAGGCACTCGATGACGGCGTCGGCGAAGCTTTCGGGCGTCAGCGGCACGCACCATCCGCCGTCGCTCTCGTTGATGACCTTGGCCTGGTCGGGCTGGTCGTTGCAGACGACCGGCACGTTCAGCGCCAGATATTCGACGGCCTTGGTCGGCGACGCGTCCTCGAGCAGCTCGCTGCGCAGGAACGGCGACAGCCCGACCTCGGCATGGCGGGCCAGCCCGAGGCCGACCGCCTGGTTGACGCGCCCGGTCAGATAGACCCAGTCGGACGCGCCCTTTTCGACCGCGTAGGCCTTGAGCCAGCCTTTGTCGCTGGGCTCGTCGGCCTCGCCGATGATCATCAGCAGGAAGTCGGGGAACACCTTGGACACGCGCAGCGCGGTGTCGACGAGGATCTCCGGTTCGCGATAGCGGTCGAGCGTGCCCAGGTAGACGCCCAGCCGGCGTCCGACGAGTTCGGGCGGCAGCGGGTCGGTGGCCGGCGGCAGGTTTTCCATGTCGACGCCCATCGGCACCGGGCACACGCGATCGTGGTTCATGCCCTTCTCGCGCAGCTTGACGACCATCGTGTCCGACTGCGCGAACACCCAGTCGGCGCGGCGCACCTGCACGCGGTACAGCAGGTGGTAGCCCAGCGTGCCGCGCAGCCACGTATAGAAGCGGCGCGCGGGGCCGATCGAGCCGTCCTTGAGCCGCGCCAGGCGCAGATACGCCTCGGGCAGCGGGAACGAGACCCAGCAGACGAAACGGATGCCGGCCAGGCGCGCGGCCAGCAGGCCGATGATGCCCAGGATCGGCTTGTCGCGGACGACCAGCGCGTCGTAGCCGTTGAAGCACAGCCGGAACAGGCTCAGCATCTGCAGCAGGTCGGCCAGCATCAGCTTGAACTTGCTCGAGCCGTAGCGCAGCAGCCGCCGGCCGCCGCCCCATTCGGGCGTCTGGTCGACCGGTACGTCGCAGACGCCCAGCAGGTCGCTGGTCACGCCGTTGCGGGGCAGGTACTTGCCGAACAGCACCTTCACATCCGAGCGGAACGTAGGATGCGGCTCGGCCGTCGTGAACAACAAACGGACGGGCCTGTTCATCGGGCTTCTTTCTGTCGCCAGCGCCAAGCGACCATCCCCAGGGTAATAGCCATCAATACTTCCATACTCGGCGCAGACAGCATCTGCTCACCGGCGAGGAGGAAGACCATCAACGTACTGATCGAGGCGAGCAAGGTCCGCAGCAATGCGCGATCCCGTCCCGGATCGGCTCGCGCGATCAGTTTCGCCGTAGCGAACCAGGCCAGAACCAATATCGCAATATACATCAGCGTTCCGACCAGTCCGACGTCCCACAGCAGCGCCGAGATGCCCGTCAGCCCGATCGCGAAGCCCGGATAGCGGAGCGCGAGATGGCCTTCGGCTTCGGTGCCCGGCGCGCTGAACGAAGCGCCCAGACCGTGACCGAACATCGTCTCGACCGGGTTGCTCGCGCCGTGCTGGTTCCACCAGTACGGCACGACGGTGGCGCGGTTCAGGCTGGCGCCGCTGTAGTAGCCGGCTTCGCCGAAGTTGTATTGCAAGTTCTCGTCCAGCCGTTGTTCGAACGTCATCGGTCGGTCGTCGACGGCCTGCACCGATACGTACACGTAAGTCAGCGCCAACAGGCCGATCAGCGCGACGACCGATCCCATGGCGAAAACCACGGGTCGCTTTCGGACCAGGTCGCCATACACGGCCAGCAGCGCCACCGGCAGCATGACCAGCGCGAGTTTGGTCTCGCCCAGGCCCAGCGGCAGCATGATCAGCGCCAGCAGCCCCACGCCGATCGGCAGGTTGACGACCTTGTCGCGCCACATCGCCAGCACGCCGACCAGGCACACGATCAGGAAATACGCCATCACGTTGCTGTTGCCGCCGCCCATCATGTCGGCCTCGAACGTGCCGGCGACGATGTCGATCGGTACCACGCGGTTCGGCAGGTTCAGCCGCATCGGCACCAGCACGACGTACTGGTACAGCGCCATCGGCAGTTGCAGCAGCGCGATGAACAGCAGGAACGTCACCCAGCGATAGATCGTCTGCTTGTTGATCGGCACGATCGCCAGCGCGAACATCAGGCCCCAGAACTGGAACTGCCGCTTGATCGCCGTCATCTCGACGCCCAGGCTGCCGTCGCTGAACGCCAGCATCAGCAGCGTGAACGGCATGTAGATGATCGCGATCCAGATGAAGGCCGGCAGTTGCGGCCGGTCCATCCGCCGGTCGGTGCCCGCGTACAGGATCGATGCACCGAGCAGGAAGAAGCCCAGCAGCGAGAACAGCCACGGAACG
The DNA here is from genome assembly GCA_047601745.1 of Burkholderiaceae bacterium. Classification (GTDB taxonomy): domain Bacteria; phylum Pseudomonadota; class Gammaproteobacteria; order Burkholderiales; family Burkholderiaceae_E; genus JAKPAM01. The sequence goes on from JASGIS010000001.1 coordinate 2,478,039, forward strand.
CGATTGAGCTGCGGATGGAACAGCAGCAGCGGACCGGTGACGATCAAGGTCCCGAACAGGACCAGCCAGACGACCGCCGGCACCGCGCTGAGCAGCACCAGGCCGATGACCAGGCCGGCGGTCATCGCGATCAGCATCAGGTTGCCGCTGGCGACGACGACGCCGCTGACGACGGCGGCGAACAGGAAACAGGCCATGACCGCGAGCGAGACCAGCTGCTGCGGTGAAGTCAGTGCGTGGATGTCGAAGGATCTTCGCATCGTGTGGGCTCGGTCTGGCTCGGCGGTGTCGTGGGGGAAGGGCCGGCGGCTACTGCGAGTTCAGCGTGGCGCCCAGGATCTGGATCCCCGAGTTCGACATGATGCCGGCCAGTTGCGACAGTTCGGCCGCGCGCGTCTTGTCCTTCTTGCCGACCAGCAGCACCGCACGGGTACGCTGCGCGACCACGTGCGCGTCGGACGCTTCCTGCGCCGACGGCGTGTCGACGAGGATCACGTTGTAGCGGCTCGAGAAGTAGTTGAGCAGGTCGGCGAACTCGTGGCTGCCCAGCAGCTCCTGCGGGTTCGGCGGCAACGGACCGGACGGCAGCACCGACAGGTTGCGGATGTTGGGGACGTCGACGACTTCTTCCATGCCGGCGCGCCCGGCCAGCACGCCGGACAGGCCCATCTTGTTCTGCAGGCCGAAGATCTGGTTCTGCGTCGGGTGGCGCAGATCCGCGTCGATGACCAGCGTGCGTTCGCCCAGTTGCGCGAACACCACGCCCAGATTGGCCGTGATGAAGCTCTTGCCGTCGCCGCGATCGACGCTGGTGACGGCCATCGAGGTCTGGCCCGGCGATCCGTCGAACCAGCGCAGCATCAACTGGCTGCGCAGGCCGCGCAGCGCTTCGACGAACGGCGAGTTCGGGTTGAACGCCGCCACGACCTTGGTCGGCAGCGCCAGGCTGCTGGTGTCGACCTGCGAATACCCGTACTGCTGCGACAGCGCTTCCTCGATGTCCTTGGGACGCGCGAAGCCCAGCTTGATCGCGATCTCGCCGAAGCGAAGGTTCGGCGCGCTTTCCTGCTCCTTCAGGACCAGGTCGACCTGCCCGGTGTTCATCCGGCCCTGGCGAACCAGGATCTGACCGATTTTCAGTTCTTTGGCGCTGGCAACCTGGTCGATCGCGGTGGAGGTGGGCTGCATGGTCTTCGGGAGTACGTTCAAGTCGGACACTGGAAACCTCAGGATATCGGGTTGTCGGCAGTCTGCGGGGAGCGGAGCGGCCTCAGCGGCCTCAGCTGCCCAGTCGCAGCGTCGGCGGCCGCATCGTCGGGCCGGTGCTGCCGATCAGGCGCTGCGGACGGGTCGAGGCCGCCGACGGCAGCACCGCCAGCACCGGCACGCCGCTGGCCTGCAGCAGGTCCTCGGGATCGCGCAGCGGACGCTGGATGACTTCCATCGTCAGGGCCGCCAGCACGGCGATGATCAGGCCCAGGATCGCCCCGATCACCGTGTTCAGCAGCGGTTGCGGGCGCGAGGGTTCGGTCGGCACCGTGGCCCGCGTCAGGATCGAGACGTTCGACGCGCGGTTCTGGCTTTCGAGGTTGGTTTCGTTGAAGCGCTGGGTCACGACGTCCAGCGCGCGCTGCGCGCTCTGCACCTCGCGCTCGAGCACGTTGAGCTGGTCGCGGGCGGCGCGCAGCTTCATCACCTTGGCCTTCTGCGCCTCGACCGCGTTGCGCAGCTCGGCTTCGCGCTGCACGTTGACGGTGTTCAGCGACGAGATGCTGCCGGCCACGCGCGAGGTCTCGGTCGCCAGGCGGCTGCGCAAGCCGTCGACCTCGGCCTGGGCGCTCATGTATTCGGGGTGGTTGCGGCCCAGACGCTGGGACAACTGCTCGAGGCGGGCCTCGGCGCGGCCCAGATCGGCCTTGAGGGTCTGGATCAGCGGGTTGGCGACGACGTCGGGCATCGAGTCGCGGTCGCTGCGGCCGAGCGTGTCGCGGCGCGAACGGCTCTCGCTGAGGGCCGTCTGCACGATGACCAGTTGCTGCGACAGTTCGTTCAGGCGGTTGTTCTCGACGTCGTAGCGTTCGTCGGTGGCGACGATGCCGCTGGCCTGCTGGGCCGCCGACAGCTTGGACTGCGCCTGTTCGAGTTGCAGGCGGGCGGTCTTCGATTGTTCTTCGAACCAGATGCGGAAGTTCTTGGCCGGTTCGGTCTTCAGGTCGACCGAGGCCGCGACGTACGAATCGGCGAACGCGTTGACGATCCGCTCGACGAGGATCGGGTCGGTCCCCTCGTAGCTGATCGTGATCGTGCTGCCCTCGCGCGACGACGAGACCGTCAGTTTCCTGAGCAGCGCGTCGCCGACCATCGCGCGCAGGGTTTCGGGCGACGGCGTCGTGCCTTCGGGCACGCTGACGCCCAGCAGGCCGGGGTTGTCCATCAGGCCGATCGTGTCGATGACCTTACCGACGACGCGCTGGCTGCGGATGATGTCGTTCTGCGTCGACAGGTACGATTGGATCGTATACGGCGTGCCGACCGCGCCGCCGAGCACCGGATCCGTGCCGCGCATGTCGACGACCACCGTGGTCGCGGCCGTGTACTTCTTCGTGATGATCAAGCTGACCACCACGGTCGTCAGGACCGTGATCAGGAAGATCGCGCCGACGAGCTTGATGCGCGCCTTGACGATCCGGAAGAGTTGACCCAATACCATGAAAATTCCCCGAATAAGGCTCGAGTGGAGTTTAAAGCGAGAGGGGGGTGGATCCAGTGGAAAAACCCGCAGCAGCCGATCTATTTTCCTCGATTGCCAGGCTCGGACAAGGACATAGTTCACCGTCGCCGGAGTGCGTCGGCCCGTGCATGGCTCGGGCGCTCCCGTGTTTCGAACTCGGCCTCTACCGTAACCACCGGACGGCGTGCGTCAAAGCCGCCCTCGACCAGTGGCCGGTGCAAGCGGAATGCCGGTGCTTCCGGCCAAGCCGCGTCGATCACTGCATCCAGTCGCGGATCTGGTCGGATCCAGACAAGGTCCGCGAGATTTCGACCGTTCGTCGGCGGGCGATCGTATCGGATCGACCGGTGGCGACGGGCCGGTCGGCGAGCCCGATCGGGTCATCATCGGCCGGCAAAAACACGACGGCGTCCTCGAAGGACGCCGTCGCCGCGGGAAGCCGGCATCAGTGTGCCGGCAGGAAGTCGATTCAGGAAGTCCCTTGTTGCTGCTGGGCAACATTATGCGTTCGTCGTGTTGACAGCGTCGACATTCGGGTCTTTTACCCGGAGATTGTTGTCATTCGAGCGGAGGCGGCGCGGCGCGAAACGCGGCTTCGCTGATGCCGCCGCCGGGCTCCTGCCTGCCGACGTCGGAGAACGTCGTCGCGCTGAACGACTGCCAGTCGCTGGTGACGCGCTTGCTGCGGGCCGTCATCGCCGACGGCACGACGAAGGTCCAGTTGGTGGCCGGATCCTTGTAATAGTCGGCGCCGATCTGGACCAGGTAGCGGGCATTGGCGCGATCGTCGGGGCGCTTCGGATCGTCGACGACCAGGCGCGCCTGCAGCGTGACGAACAGCGCGGCGACGTCGGTCGGGTCGATCGGCACGCGGCCTTTCTCCCACCAGCCGTGCCACGCGTAGTTGACGTCGGTCGGCGGCTTGATTTCGCTCGAACCGTCGGCGCCGATGCGCCGATCCTCGAGCGTCGTGGCGCCGAACAGCGACGACTTGCCGTAGACGGCGCCGGCGGCGCCCGGGCTGGTGCCGATGGCGACCCATCGTCCGCTGGCCCTGCTCTGGTAATACGCGCGGAAATTGCGGATCTGCACGCGCGTATTGACCGCGTCGTGGCCGACGCCGTCGAAGATCACGACCCAGGGCAGCACCGCGCGCAGGTAGTCGCCGCCCGCGCGACCGGGGTTCGCGGCTTTCCACCACGACGGCGTGTTCGACAGCCGCGGGTCGTTGCCCATCATCACGTGGCCCGGGCCGACGTACCAGCCCGAGGTCTTGTCTTCATAACCGCGCAACACCATGTCGTTCTTCAACTTCATGTCGTTGACGATGGTGTCGACGCTGTTGATCGGCGCGCGGGAGGCCGGCGCCGGCGCCGCGGCCGCCGCGTCGCTGCCGGCCGCGGCGGCGATCGCGAAGGCGCCCGAGACGGGCGCCTGGAATCCCGAGGCCGGCGCGTCCGCGCAGCCGGCCGGCCCGCAGGCCGTCATGCCGACGGCGATCAGTCCGGAGAGCAGCAGCAAGGCAGAGGTCCCTTTCGAATCGACGCAGTGCAGACGAGCTTAGCACGCGGGGATCGGGGCGCGGCTCGCCGCGTCCCGATCCCCGTACCGCCGGCGCCGCGCTTATTCGAGCGGCGGCGGGGCGGCGCGGAACGCGGCTTCGCTGATGCCGCCGCCGGGCTCCTGGATGCCGACGTCGGAGAACGTCGTCGCGCTGAACGCCTGCCAGTCGTTGGTGACGCGCTTGCTGCGGGCCGTCATCGCCGACGGCACGACGAACGACCAGGACGTGGCGGTGTCCTTGTAGTAGTCGTTGCCGACCTGGACCAGATAGCGGGCGTTGGCGCGATCGTCGGTGCGCTTCGAATCGTCGACGACTAGGCGCGCCTGCAGCGTGACGAACAGCGCGGCGATGTCGGTCGGCGGAATCGTCACGCGACCCTTGCCCCACCAGCCGTGCCACGCGTAGTTGGCGTCGGACGGCGGCTTGATCTCGGTCGAGCCGTCGCTGTTCGTGCGATTGTCCTCGGCGGTCGTGGCGCCGAACAGCGACGACTTGCCGTAGACGGCGCCGCCGACGCCGGCGCTGCTGCCCAGCGAGACCCATTGGCCGCTCGACTTGCTCTTGTAGTACGCGCGGAAGTTGCGGATCTGCACGCGGGTGTTCGACGCGTTGTGGCCGACGCCGTCGAAGATCACGACCCAGGGCAGCATCGCCCGCAGGTACTCGCCGCTCGCGCGCCCGGGGTTCGAGGCCTTCCACCACGACGGCGTGTTCGTCAGCCGCGGATCGTTGCCCATCATCACGTAGCCGGGGCCGACGTACCAGCCCGAGCTCATGTTCTCGTAGCCGCGCAGCACCATGTCGTTCTTCAGCTTCATGTCGTTGACGATGGTGTCGAGGCTGTTGATCGTCTTCACGACCGGCGGCGTGGTCGTATCCTTGCCGCCGACGCCGCTGTTGCCCGACGAACCGTTGTCCGACGAACCGTTACCGGACGAACCGTTACCGGATGACCCGTTGCCGGATGACCCGTTGCCGGATGACCCGCTGCCGGACGAGCCGTTGCCCGACGAACCGTTGCCGGATGACCCGTTGCCGGATGACCCGTTGCCAGACGAACCGTTGCCAGACGAGCTGTTGCCAGACGAGCCGTTGCCGGACGATCCGCCGGTGTCACTGTCGACCGACGTCGTCATCCATGCCAGCGTGGGCGCGTTGTAGTGCGCGCGCGGATACGGGTGACCGGTCGTCGGGATCGTCTTGTCCCACTGGCGGGCGTCGGCCAGGATCGCGGCCTGCAGCAGCGCATAGCCCTGCTCATAAGTGCGGTCGGACGTGAGGAAGTCGGATGCCGCGTAGCTGGCCCACGCCTGGAGGGCGGCGCTGTTCGGGTTGTTGCCGCCCGGGTACCAGTCGATGAGGTCGTGGTAGATCTTCTGCACGGCCTGCAGCGGCGTCAGGCGCTGCACGGTCGTCGACGAGCCGCTGTTCGAGGAGCCGTTGCCCGACGAGCCGTTGTTCGAGGAACCGCCCGATCCGGTCGTCGAGTCGGTCATCCAGCTCAGCGTCGGCGCCTTGTAGGTCGCTCGCGGATAAGCAAGGCCGTTGGCCGGGATCGATTTGTCCCACTGGCGGGCATCGGCCAGGATCGCGGCCTGCAGCAGCGCGTAGGCCTGCTCATAAGTGCGGCCGGACGTGAAGAAGTTGGACGTCGCGTAGCTGGCCCACGACTGCACGGCATCGCTGTTCGGGTTGTTGCCGCCCGGGTACCAGTCGACGAGATCGTGGTAGATCTTCTGCACGGCCTGCAGCGGCGTCAGGCGCTGTGTCGTCGTCGACGAGCCGGTATCCGGCGTCGTCGGCGTCGTTTCGGTCATCCAGCTCAGCGTCGGGGCGTTGTAGGTCGCGCGCGGATACGGGTGGCCGGTCGCCGGGATCGATTTGTCCCACTGGCGGGCGTCGGCCAGGATCGCGGCCTGCAGCAGCGCGTAGCCCTGCTCATAAGTGCGGCCGGACGTGAGGAAGCTGGACGACGCGTAGTCGGCCCATGACTGCACGGCGGCGCTGTCCGGATTGTTGCCGCCCGGATACCAGTCGACGAGATCGTGATAGATCTTCTGCACGGCCTGCAGCGGCGTCAGTTTGGACAGGTCCGCCGTCGACACGGCGCCGGTCGTCGCGGCGGCCTTCGACGAGATACCGATCGCGCCGGCCGAAGGGGTGCTCGTGTCGGCGCTCGAAACGCCGGCGCCGGCTTCCGGGCCGCCGCAGGCCGTCAGCGACAGCGTCATCGCGAATAGCGCGGCGATCGCGCAAGCGAGGCGGGTACGGGCCGGCGTGTGCCGGCCTGGCTGGTCGAGGTCCGTCTGCCAGTGATGGTGGCGCGGGCTCATGGCATTCATGTCGAAAACCTTATTGCTTACGGTGCTGAATGAAGGACATCGCCGAGAGTCCGGGATAAGCGAAGAGGGACGCGCGATCGGCGGAGGGAGGGTGGTGTAAACACCGTATCGGCCGCCGTTGGCCGGCGATAGGCGAACCGTGACGATCGGCAGATGCAAGCGGATGGGCGCTTGAAATTTCCGATGAAGGCGTGACGGATTTCCTTTTCGCGCCGATGCCGCCGATGTCACCGATGCCGCCGATGCCGCCGATGCCGCCGATGTCACCGATGCCACCGATGCCACCGATGCCACCGAGGTTGCCGATGCGCGGGGTACGGGGAGCGAAGCGCGAGGCACGGGGCGCGGGGCGCGGGGCGCGGGGTGGCATGCGACGCGCGCGCGTCGCCGAAGCGATCGGCGTCGTCGCGTGTCCGGCAGCGATCGAAGGGGCGCGTGCGGTGCGGCGAGCACCGGCAGCGAGACGGGCGATAAGGCCCTAAGGGCGCGGGATGACGATGCCGCGGCCGCGGCGCGAGCGCCGCATCGGCCGACCGGTCTTCAGATCAGGCGCATCGCATCGATGACGCGCACATCGGCGGCCATGTTCAGCGTATGGACACGCAGCATGCCGTGCCGCGGATCGGCGTGCAGGTGGACGTGCTCGCGTTCGCGATAATGCTCGGTGTCCAGCTCGACGACCTCGCGGATCGACAGCGATTCACCGTAGGCGCGGCCGCAGTTCTGCGCCGGCCGGAACAGCTTGCCGTCGACGACCAGCGGGCGGCCGGCGGGACGCGCCCAGCGGGCGTCGTCGACCACCGGGTTGTCCGGATGCTCGGTCCACGGGCCCAGCGGCGTCGGGCCATGGAACAGGCATAGTTCGTCGTCGAGCGTGACGCCCTGGTTCATCCGCGACGCGAACATCCACCATCGTCCACCGTGCTCGACGAGGCTCGGGTCGGCCAGGCATTGCCCGTGCAGGTGCTGGCCGTGCAGCGTCCAGCGGTCGGGCCAGCGTTCGCAACGATAGACCTCGACGCATCGGTTCTCGGAGCACTCCGGCATCATGTACCACTGGCCCTGCCACACGAACATGAACGGGTACGACAGGTGATAAGGCCGTTCGAGGACGCGGACCGGCGGCGTCGTGCGGCCGTCGGGCAGCAGCTCGAGCACGCTGATGTGGCCGCGGTTGGTCGCGAACGGCAGTTCCTCGAAGAAGACGTGGCAGCGGCCGTCGACGACGACCGGAAACGGATCGGCCCAGAACGCGTCGGACGGCGGCAGGATCGGCGTGCCGCCCGCGAAATCGATCGGCGCCAGCGGATGCGGCGGCCGGTCGGCGAACAGCACCCACTGCTGCCTGCGGCGCAGGCGCTCGAACAGCTTGACGGTCGCCGCGCGGCCGGTGCGCATCATCAGGCCGGCGGCGCTCAGCGGCGCCGGCGGCGCGTCGCCGGCGGCCGCCGACGGCAGCGCGTCGGGCAGGCGCGCGAACCAGCGGCGAACGAAATCGGCCGAGCGCGTTCGCGCGACCGCCAGCGAACGCGACGGCAGGTGCGCGCGCACCATGCTCGCGCCGCCGATCAGCCGGCGATGCGTGCCGTCGGGTGCCACGTCGATCAGCTCGCTCCACACGCCGTCACGGCCGACCCACGAATGCAGGCCGAGCAGCGGCCTGCCGATCGAGCGGGCGGCCTTGGCCAGCGTCTCGGCAGGGACGTCGGCGACCACCAGGTAGTCGATCGCGCGTGCGGCGTCCGGGCTCGCCGGCGGATCGACCAGCGAGGCGCGCGCGTCGGGGATGTCGGCCAGCAACTGCCGGATTCGCGCGGCGGTTTGCGTCGAGGCCGCGTCGTCGCCGATCGACAGGCCGGCCAGCCGGCCCAGCGAGACGGCGTCGAGTACCGCGACTCGCGGCCGCGACCCGGCGTCGAGCGTCGAAGCGGTGGACGTCGAGGCGGCAGGCATCATGAGCGGGGCGTGCTCGCTGTCGATACCGGGCGCGGCGCGACGGTTGAGGTCGACGCCGTTCCGCTGCTTTTCGCATCCAGCACGCCGGCGGCATCGGGCCGGGTCAGGTGATCCGCCAGCCGGCAGGCGAGCTGGATGATCGTCCACGTCGGATTGGCCTCGCCCGCGCTCGGGAAGACCGACGATCCGCAGACGTAGAAGTTCGACAGCCCGTGGATGCGCAGATCGGTGTCGACGACGCCGCGCTGGGTGTCGGTGCTCATCCGCGTGCCGCCCATGTGGTGATTGCCGCGGATCTCGTCGTCTTCGGGAAAATCGCCGTCGCCGGCCAGCCAGGGCAGCATCCGCGCGCGGCCCATGTTGTTGTGGACCAGGTACTCGCCGAACATCTGGAACACCCTGCGCGCGGTGTTGCGCTCGATGTCGCCGTACTCCCAGTGCAGATCGACGCGAGGGATGCCCAGCGCGTCGCGGGCGGTACCCAGCGTGACCCGGTTCCACGGCAGCGGTGCCTGTTCCCAGTTGGCGCGGATCTGCGTGCCGCAGACGAGTTTGTACTTGAGCTTGCTCAACGCCCACTGCGCGGTATCGGGCGCGACGCAGGCCAGGTCGGCGACCAGCGCTTTCGTGCCTTCGTAGTGCATCGGATGCAGCCGCAGCGCGCAATTGAGCACGTGGCGCTCGTGGATCGCGCGCGTGGTCGGCGAGATGTACGCGGTGCTTTTCTGGTCGAAGGTCCAGGGCACCTGCTTGGTGTTGAGCAGCGCCTCGCCGAGCGTGAAGTGCGGATGCTCCATCCAGTAGCGGCCCAGCGCGGTCGGATCCTTGACGATGCGGTTGTGGTTGGTCGCGTTGAACCACAGCAGCAGGCGGCTGTTCTCGATCCCGCCCGCGCACAGCACGTAGCGCCGAGCGGTGATCGTGACGTCCCGGTTGTCGGCGCCGCGTACGATCAGGCCGGTGATCTGGCCGCTCTGCTCGGTGACGTTGATCAGCGCGGCCTGCGTCACGACGGTGACGTTCGGCGATTTCTCGAGCGATTCGCGGTACTTGACGGCGAAGTTGGTCGGCGGCGAGTACGCGAAGTGGATGTACGTGAGGTTCTCGTCCAGCGGCTGGTCGTCGGGCACCGGTTTCAGGTCGAGGATCTCGCCCGACAGCTTCGCATAGGGATCGAGATCGCTGCGCTTGATCGGCCAGGCGCCGTCGACGCCCGGGATCTTGTTCTCGAAATCATGCGCGTCCAGACGCCGGCTCCAGCCGCCCCAGTGGTTCGACGTGCCGCCGAACAGGCGCAGCCGCGCGACCGACATCGGAAACGACAGCTTGCCGAAGATGTCGCCTTCGTACAGCGCCTGCGATTCGACGCTGTACTCCATCGGGCCCGCTTCGAGCAGCAGCACCGACAGGCCACGCTGGCCGAGCAGTTCGGCCAGCGTGATGCCGGCAGGCCCCGCGCCGACGAGGCAGACGTCATAGGTGCGACGGCCGTCGGCGACCGCGCTCAGGTTCGGCGCCAGCATCAGCGGTCGCTCGACAGCAGCAGCCAGCCCTGCCGCTGTTCGAGCAGCGCGCGCGCCGCGAACGGCATGGCGGCGGTGGCGGCCAGCCCGAGCGCGGCCTTGCACCAGTCGCGGCGCGACGCCATCAGCGGCGGCGCGAACGGATTGGACGAGGGCGAGGCGGGCAGGGGGGAGGAGGACGAGTACTTCATGTCGGTACTTCGCCGGAGGCCGCGAGCGCGGTACCGGCAGGCGGAGGATGGGCGAGTTGATCGAGAACGAGGCGCCGCACCGGCGCATCGGCTTCGCGCGGGAACTTGCGCGCGAAGAACGCGGAGGACCTGCGCAGCATGGGCAGGTCGTCGGGCGTCAGCCGGACCGGGTTGCTCTGCTCGAAACGGCTGACCAGATGATTGGCCGGGCCGATCCGGAAGCCGCTGTTGCCGATACGGCTGCCGAAGTACGCCTCGTCGGCGAACGGCATCCGGCTGAAATAGCGTTCGAGCGGATCGTCCGGATCCAGATTGGCCAGCATCTCGGCCACCGGCCGCTTGCAGCCGAACCAGTTGCAGGCGACGTACGGGTGCCAGCGTCCATGGAACGGATGCCGGCCGAACCAGCCGGCGCGGCCCGCGTCGAGGATCAGGCGGCCGATCCGCGCCTTCGGCGGCAGCGGTCGGCCCGGCGGATCGGCCCGGTGCTCGATGCCCAGATTCTGGCGCTGCGTGACGACCATCGAGTCGCCCAGGTACCACAGCGCGGCCCGTTGCAGCAGCCGCCCCGGCAGCGTGCCGCGGCGGGCGAACACGCGTGCACCATGGCTGTACCGGGCCTGCTCGTCGGCGTCCAGGTCGAGCAGGTCCATGTTGACGTCGTACGGGCTGGCCAGCATCGCTTCGCGGAAGCTGGCGATCGGCTTGATCGGCAGGCAACTGCCGCTGAGCAACTGGTAGTAGTCGCAGGCGCCGGTGTCGACCGCATGGCGGATCGTCTTGATGATCGCCTGGCAGAAGCCCCAGGCGCCCCAGTCGGTGGCCACCGGATCGGGCAGGATCGTGACGTTGGGTCGACCGAACGCCGGCGCCGGCGTCTTTCTCGTGTCGTGATGGATGACCACGCGGCAGTCGCTGCCGAGCGAATCGACCAACTGGCGGATGCTGGCCGGATCCTCGATCGACGTAACGATCCCGAAAACGATGTCGGCAGCCATCAGCGTCCGCGGGTACCTTCGATCATGGCGCGGCCGGCGCCGGGCAGGCGACACCGGGTGCGGCCGTCGAATACTTGCGCGATTCGTACAGCGCGGCGTGATTGTCGGGCCGTCGCGAGCGGTTCAGCGCCATTTCCATCAATTGGCGCGACAGCGTGTAGTGTTTGAGCGGCAGATCGGCATCGGGCGGATTGGCGTCGATCGTCAGCGTCACGTGGCCATCCTGCGAGTTGCCGGCGATCGTCCAGTTGGTCGTCGCGTTGTGCAGCTTGAAGTTACCGATCTCGACCGGCAGCGGCTGGCGCGGGGCTTCGAACACGTGCTGCGTGCCGTCCAGGTAGAACGCCGTCGCCAGCGCGCGCAGGCCGGTCTGGCAACTGCCCTGGCCCGAGTAGCTGTCGACGACCGACAGGTCCGGTCCGCAGAAGCCCTGCGTGACCGTGCCGCCGGCGAACGCGCCGCGCATCCCGAAGAAACGCGTCGACGTGTCGAGCGCGCGCATCGCTTCGCCGATCGTCACCGATTGCGGATCGAGCGCCGCCGCCGTCAACAGGCCGGTGGCCGCCCCGAGCCGATAACAGACGCTGCGACCGTACATCGGATGCCCGTGCGGGCCGAAGAAATGCTTGAAGAACGCGCCGAACTCGCCCTGCGCCTTGCGGATGAAGGCCGGGTACAGGTCCGGATTCATCTGGTTGAGCCAGAACAGGTTGTAGTGGATCGCCCAGGAGTTGTAGTAGTCGAAGCCATTGGGCGGGTCATCGAACCAGCCTTCGCCGCGGTACAGCGACCGGAAGCGCTCGAACATCGTGATCGCCCGCTCGTCGTAGCCCGACACGTCGGCGCCGAGCGCGCGCAGCGATGCGTAGACGACCAGCGGCGGCAGCGACCAGTTGCCCGCGTACATCTTGACCTCGAGCGCCTGCCGCAGCCAGTCGGCGATCTGCGCCTGCTGCGCGGGCGTCAGATGCGTCCAGACCTGGTCGCGCGACAGCCACAGCGCCAGCGCGATGTCACCGGATTCGTAGGCGACCTGGTCGTAATCCTTCAGCTTGCCCCAGTACTCGGGGCCGACCGGATCCGTACCCGCCAGCAGGCCCTGGGTCAGCAGTTCGCTGATGCGCACGCGGCGCTGCCCGAGGGCGATGCTGTCCGCGCGGCCGCTGGCGAGCCAGGCGCCGGCCAGCGGTGCGAAGCGCGAGAAGCCTTCGACGCCGTCGATCTGGTGACCGTTGTCGCTCGGCGCGCCGGGCAGGAACGCGCGGGCGCCCAGCGGCGACCGATAGTTGACGAAGCCTTCGAGCAGATACTGGAACAGGTGTTCGTAGGCGGACGTCGGCACCGCCGGCCCCTTGGCCGACAACTCGTTCAGCAGTTCGCCGTGCGTGACGCCGACCGGTTCGACCAGCGCGGTCCGGTCGGACCAGCCGGGAACGCCCCGGACCTTGCGCAGCGCGACGACACCCATCGCCAGCAGGATCATCAGCAGCACGAGCAACACGATCGGCCAGCGCGTCCAACGGCGCTGCCGTGGTCGATCTGCTGGGTTGAGTGATGCTGTTGCCGCCACGAAGACCTCGGTTTCTCTCAATTCCACTCATTGTCGATGCACTGCGCATCGACCAATGTGATCAATATCCGTCTCGCGCGCGCGGTGCGCCGACTCGACGATCTCGATCGGGGCTACTTCACTTCAACGCTCGCGCAAACCTTCCCGGGCTCGATTCAACGGCTTGAGCAGGTAGTGCAGCACCGTCTTCTTGCCTGACAGCATTTCGACCGATGCCGTCATCCCCGGAATGATCGGCAGCGGTTTCCCATCGGGTTGGTGCAGGGCGTTCGAGAAGGTCCGAACCAATACCCGATAGTATGAATGCTGGTCGTCGGTGACATCGGCCACGGGTTGGCCGGCGCGTCGCTCGTCCCGAACGGTATCCGGACTGATGTTTTCGACGACGCCGTCCAGCCCGCCGTAGATCGCATAGTCGTAGGCGCTGATCTTGACGACCGCGCGCTGCCCCGGATGCAGGAACGCCACATCGGCGGGGCGTACGTAGGCTTCGACCATCAGCGTATCTTCGGACGGCACGATCAGAAGGATATCCTGTCCGGCCTGGATAACTCCGCCGATCGTGTTGATCTTGACGCTTTTGACCGTCCCCTTCATCGGCGAACGGATCTCGGTCCGCTGGTAGGCGTCCTCGCGGGCCAGCATCGTTTCGCGGCTCTGCGCGAGTTCGGATTCGTATTTCAGCAGGTCGGCGGCGGCCTCGACACGAAACTTGTTTTGACGATCGGCCAGTTGAAGCGCGAGATCGTTTCGTTGTCTCTTCAGCCGCAACAGTTCGACCTCGGAAACCAGGCCCCGGGCAACCATCGGCTCGGTGATCTGGACTTCGCGATCGAGCAGTTTCATGCCGTTGGTCAGGCCGGAGATCATCTCTTCGAGCGAGCGTCGCCGGGCGTTGTAGGCCTCGGTCTCGCGCCGCACCAATTCGGGCTGGGCGAGCACGTCGCGCGGAAATTCCAGCTTGCCGCCGTAGGCTTCGGCCCGCAGCCGGGCGGCCGAGGCGGCCAGCGCGGCGCTCTTGGCCTGCATCTCGCGGTACAGCGCCGACGCGCGGGTGTCGTCGATGCGCAGCAGCAACTGCCCCTTCTCGACCTCCTGGCCTTCATGGACCAGCATCTCGGTCAGCACGCCGGGATCCAGGCTCTGGATCACCTGCTCGCGGCTGGACGGCACGACGCGGCCCTGGCCGCGCGTGACCTCTTCGAGCTCGGCGCTGTACGCCCACACCAGGAACGCGGCGATCAGGGCGGCCAGCAGCGCGACGCTCAGGAAGCTGAACCACGGCAGTTCGCGCTTGAAACGGGTGCGGCTCATGACGGGGTTCCGGGGCGTGGGGTCGGTGCGGCCTCGATCGATGTGATGCGGACCGGCGCGGCGGCCGTGACGGCGGCTGTCGGGGAGGGGGCCGCCGTGGACGAAGCGGCCGGCGCGGGGGGCGTGGAGGCGGATGCCGCTGCCGAGGAGTGCGTCGCGGCAGCGGCCATCGGGGCTACCGGGGCTACCGCGGCCGCAGGGGCTACCGAGGCTGCAGGGGCTACCGAGGCTGCAGGGGCTACCGAGGCCGCAGGGGCTACCGAGGCCATGGGGGCTGCAGGGGCTCGTGCCGCCGTCGCGGCAGCGGACGGTCCGGCGGTTCCCGGCACCGCGGTCACGGTGACGCGCGGCGGCGCCATCGGGGCCTGGCTCGGCGGCTGGGCAGGCGCCGGGGCCGGGGCGGCAGCCGGCGCGCCCGCGCGCGGCGCGGCCGATGGCGCTCCGGTCGGATCGAGCGGAATCGTCACGCCCCGGTTCAGTTGCGCGAGCACCTGCGCCTTGGGTCCGTCGAGCACGATGCGGCCCTGCTCGACGATGATCACGCGATCGACGATCTCGAGCACCTGCGGCCGGTGCGTGACGATGATCATCGTCTTCGGCTGCGGCGACGAGACGCGCCAGCGATCCAGCGCGCGCAGGATCGCCACCTCGCTGCTGGGGTCCAGGCTGCTGGTCGGCTCGTCGAGCAGCACGACGGCCGGATCCCGCAGCGCGACCCGGGCCAGCGCGACCAGCCGTTTCTGTCCGCCGGACAGGCCCAGGCCGTCCTCGCCCAGCAGCATGTCCATGCCGCGCGGATGCTGGCTGATGAACTGGTCGAGGCCGCACATCTTCAGCACCTCGATCATCCGCGCGTCATCACTGGCGCGGTCGCGCACCGCCATGTCCAGGTTCTCGCGCAGCGTGCCCAGGAACAAGCGCGCGTCCTGCGGCAGCAGTCCGATCGCGTTGCGCAGGTCGGCCGGATCGACCTGGCGCACGTCCAGCCCGTCGATCGTGACCTGTCCGCTGGTCGGGCTGTACAACCCGGCGGCCAGCCGCAGCAGCGTGGACTTGCCGCTGCCGGTGCGGCCCAGGATCGCGACCCGCTCGCCGGACTGGATCCTCACGTTGAGCCCGCGGAACAGGCCGACCCCTTTCGGATCATGCGAGAAATCGACGTTGGTCAGCGCGATCTCGCCGCGCGCGGCCGGCAGGCTCAGGTAGCTGCGGTCCGGTTCGCGTTCGATCTCCTTGTCCATCATCGCCTGCAGGCCGCTGAACGCCGAGCGCGCCTGCTGGATCCGCACCGCCAGGCCCGCGAGCTGGCCCAGCGGCGCGATCGCGCGGCCGCACAGGATCACGATGCCGATCAGTCCGCCCATGCTCAGCGCGCCGTCGTGGATCAGGTAGACGCCGGCCACCACGGTGGCGACGGTCGCGAGCTGCTGGATCGTCGACGTGAAGTTGATGACCATGCTCGACAGATGGCGCGACTCGGCCGACGTCACCGCGATCTTCTCGGTGTACCACTCCCAGCGCTGCTGCATGAACGCCAGCGCGTTGTTGGTCTTGAGCGTCTCGAGGCCCTCGACCGCCTCGACGGCCAGACCCTGGCGCTGCGAGCTTTCCTTCATCGAGTCGCGGATCAGCCGCGACAGCGGCCGCTGCGCCAGCGCGCCGGCGATCACGACGATGACGATGCACACGACCGGGATCACGGCCAGCACCGGGGCGATCGAGAAGATCACGCCGACGAACAGCAGGAAGAACGGCAGGTCGATCAGCGCCGTCAGCGTCGCCGAGGTCAGCACGTCGCGGACCGATTCGAAATCGCGCAGGTTGCTGACGAACGAACCCGACGAGGCCGGCTTCTGGATCAGCTTCATCTCGAGCATCCGGCGGAACAGCGCGCTGCTGATCTGCAGGTCCGCCCGCTTGCCCGCGGTATCCAGCAGCCAGCCGCGCAGCGTGCGCGCCATGAAGTCGAACAGCAGCGCGACCGAGGTGCCGATCGCCAGCACCCACAGCGTCTCATAAGTGCGGTTGGGTACGACGCGGTCGTAGACGTTCATCGTGAACAGCGACACCGCCAGCGACAGCACGTTGGCCACCAGCGTCGCCAGAACGACGTGGAGGTAATAAGGCCGCAACTCCCAAAGCACCTGCCAGAACCAGGCGCGCGCGTCGCGGTGGCCGGGGATCTCGGAGCGGCGATCGCTGGTCGGGCGCAGCGCGACCGACAGGCTCCAGCCGTCGTAGGCGGCACGCGCGGCGCCGCCGACCGGACGGCCGTCCTGCAGCGCCGCGGCTTCGGCGGCGTTGCGCACGATCACGAAGCTGTCGTCGGCCAGCGCCGCGACCGCCGGAAAATCCAGCGGCGTGAGCCGCCCCAGCGCCCCTTCGTGCCGGTGCAGGTCCATGCCGGCGCCGTCGAGCGCGGCACGCAGCGATTCGAAGCGGATGTTGCCTTGCGGATCGAGCGTGGCCTGGGCGCGCAGCGCGGCGGCCGACACCGGCCGGCCGGCCTGGCGCGTCACCTCGACCAGACAGGCCAGCAGGCTGGTCTCGCCGGGGTTCAGCCCCGGCGGCATCGACGTGGGCGAGGCCGCGCCGGCGGCCGGCGGGGCGGAGGGCGCTTGGGCGCCGGGGGCTGCGTTCATTTGGGAAGAAGGGCTCCGTCCGATGGCCGATCGAACACCGTCGACAACCTGCCGGCGGCGTATTCGAACTGGTAGCGGGCCGACGCGCGGTCGACGCGGGCCGCATCGCGCGACGCTTCGGCGCTGTACAGCTCGGCGAACGCGTTCAGCAGATCGAGCAGGTTGCGGCGTCCGATCTGGAACTGCTGGCGATAGACGTCGACCAGTTCGTTGGAGGCGGCGACCTGCCCGACCGCGACCTTTTCGCGGTCCATGGCCGCGCGCCAGGCCTGGAAGGCCGTCTGCAGGCGCTCGCGGACGATCAGCTCCTGCTCCTGGACGGCGGCGCGCGCGCCGACCAGCGCCGCGCCCGCCGAGTCCTCGGCGGCCGTGCGCGCCAGATCGAACGCCGGCCACGAGAACTGCAGCACCGTGCTCGAATACGCGCCCGCGGTCGCGGCCAGATCCACCCGCGGCCCGCGCGCCGCGCGCGTGGCCCGCGCATTGGCCTCGGCGCTCAGCAGCGAACGGCGGGCCGCCTCGACGTTCGGGTGCTGGATCAGCGCGTCGTCGCCGGGCAGCGGCGGATCGCCGAGATCGGGCGGCGACGCCAGCGCCGCCGCGTCGACCGGCCGCGGATAGAAGCGGGCGAGCACGGCGCGGGCCGCCGCGATCTCGGCTTCGCCGGCGGTCGCGGTCTGGCGCACCTGCTCGGTACGACTGCGCGCCTGGATCAGGTCGTAGCGGCGTCCGGTGTCGATCGACGCGATCGCCGCGAAGTCGTCGACGAGCCGCGAATGCCGTTCGAGGTTGCGCAGGTTGGCCGCCTGCACGACCGTCGCGCGGTACAGCCGGAACCAGGCGGCCGCGGCCTCGTAGGCGACGTCTTCACGGGTGGCCACCAGCGTGCTCGACAACGAGTGTTCGCGCCACTGCTCGCGTTCGACGCCGGCTTCGATCGCGCCCGACGCGTACAGGTTCAGGTTCAGTTGCGGCTGCGTCAGGTGTGCGGCGGTGCCGACGATCCGGCGCTGGCCGTTGAACGACACCGACGGAAAGTGCCCGGCCCGCGCCGCGGCCACGTCGAAATGCGCGGCATCGCGCGTCGCCCTCGCCGATTCGATCGACGGATAGCGGGCGACCGCGGTGCGGATCACGTCTTCCAGCGTCACGCTGCCGGCGACGGCGGTGGCAGGGCCGTCGACCGGGGGAGGCTGGCGGTTGCGCTGGAAATCCGCCTGCGCGGGCGTCAGCAGCAGCGGCGCGACCGGGGCCTGCGACACGGCGTTCGACACCGCCGCGATCGCGGTCGGCGCCGGCCTCGCCACCGATTTCGTCGCCGCTTTGGCCGATCGGACGGCCAAGGCCTGGGTCGACGTGATCGTCGGCTGATTAGTCGTCGAGGCCGCCGAAGTGGCCGAGGCGGTGGAGGTGGTAGAGGCGGTCGAGGCAGTCGAGGCGGTCGAGGCGGTCGAGGCGGTCGAAGCAGCCGGGGTTGCCGAGGATTTCGCCGATGAAGCGCCCGTGCGCTTCGCCGAAGACGTACCCGAGGGTTTGGCCGACGCCATGCCCGAGGACTTCGTCGATGCCGTGCCCGAACGCCTGGCCGACGACGTATCCGAGGGCTTCGTCGCCGACGGTGAACGCGTCGCCGACGGACGGGCCGTCGCCGAAGGCGCGTTCGTGGTCTTTCCGGCGGCGGTCGCCGTCCCGATCGCCAGGCCGCCCGCCATCACCAGCCCCGCCGCGAGCACTCGCGCGCGCCATCGCAGCCGGCGCGCGCGCGCGCCGGCATCGGCGCCGACGTCGGCGGACCGGAACGCGGATTCAGGCGGCGATCGAAACGGAGAGGCGAGCGGCACGAAGCGTCGTCGAAACGGGCGCGCGCGACCCGGCTGGCTGGCAGGGCTTCCCATGGCACCCGAGATTGGACACTGATGGACGGGTCCGGTCCATGGTCTGTTGCGGGATTGCCGACAAACAGCGGTCCACGCGACGAAGGAGGGGCGTGCGCACCCGTGCCGTCAGATCGGCACTGTCGCCGAGATCGGGCTGAGGTTGCCCGCCAGATCGGTGATCGTCACCGTATACGCGTACGCGTGGCCGATGGTCACCGCCGAATCGACGAAATGCGTGGAGGAGGGCGTCCATCCGGTCAGCGGCTGTGCCGCGCCTCCGTCCACGGAGCGCGTGACGTTGACGATCGATTCGGCGGTCGTCGCGCCGACGTCGAGCACCGACGCGAGATCGAGGACGATGCTGCCGCCGTTGTACACGGCGTGGAGCGTGTTGGCGGGCGCCACCGTGTCGATCGCCTGCGTGTGCGACGCGTCGGCCGTCGGCCCCGGCGAATAGACGCCCTGGACCGCGCCGGTGTGGACGGTCAGCGTCATGTCGCCCGACGGCGTGCCCGGCGTCGGCGTCGCGACCACGTCGTAGACGTTGTTCGTGCCGGTCCGCAGCGTGACCGAATCGATGTGCCCGTTGGTGATCGACAGGTCCGACGCGTCGGCGGTCAGGCCGCTGACCGCCTGGTCGAACGTCAGCGTGAACGTCACCGGACCATTGGCGACGTCGTGCACGTTGCTGACGTTGTCGATGAAGCCGTTGAGCGTCGGCGGCGGCACGCGCGTGTCGAACGGCTGCGACACCGTGTCGGCGTTGGCCAGCGCGTTGCCCGCCGCATCGTTGGCGGTGCCGGCGGCCACCGACACGGCGAGCGTGCCCGTCGCATTGGCCGTCGGATCGACGACCAGCGTGTACGTGGCGCCCGAGCCGGCGAACGAGACCACGGTGCCGCCGCCGGCCAGCGCGATGTCGTCCTGCGTGAAGCCGGTCACGGGTTCGGAGAACGTGAACGTGAACGTCGTGCGGCCGTGGGCCGTCGCGCCGCCGTCGCTGGTGATGTCCAGCAGCGACGGTACCACCGTATCGTAGCGCTGCGACTGCGAATCGCCGCCGCTCGGGTTGCCGCCGGCGTCCAGCGCCGCGCCGGCGGGCACGCTGACGTTGATCGTGCCTTCCGCGCCGCCGGCGGGCAGATTGACCAGCAGGTGGTACGTGCTGCCGTTGCCGGTCAGCGATCCGACCGTGCCGCCGCCCGTCACCGTGATGTCCGATGCCGTGAACCCGGTGACCGGTTCGCTGAACGTGAACGTGAACAGCACGGCCTGGTTGGTCGCGCTGCCGCCGGCGTTGTCGCTGATGTCCAGCGTCGGCGGCACCGTGTCGACGGCGAACTGGTGCGAGCTGGCCGACGAGGCGTTGCCGCTGGCCACGCTGGTGGCGGCGCCCTGCGGCACCGTCACGACCAGCGAATGGCCCTGGCCCGGCGTGGGCGTGACCATCAACGTATAGGTGCTGGCGTCGATCGCCGTGAACGCGCCCGCGGTGCCGCCGCTGACCGTGATGTCCGACGCGGTGAAGCCCTGGACCGCTTCGCTGAACGAGAACGTCAACAGGACCGGATGGTTGGCGGCAGCCGTCGTCAGGTCGTCCGAGATCAGCACACCGGGATTCTGCGCGGCGATGACGATCGAGCGCTCGGCCGACGCCTGGTTGCCGAACGCGTCGGCGGCCGTCGCCCGGACCTGCCACGTGCCGTCGCCCGGCAACTGGCTCGACGCGAAATGCGTCGACCACTGGCCGCCGGCATCGGTGGCCACGGTCTGCGAGATCGTGCCGATGCTGACGGTCACCGAAGTGCCGGCCTCGGCCGTCCCCGAGACCGTCACGCCCGCGGCCTTCTCGTTGGCGCTGACGAGGTTGTCGGTGGCGATCGCGTTGATCGTCGGCGCCGGCGTGAACGTATCGATGACCAGTTGCCGCGAGATCTCGGCGGCGACGTTGTTCTCGATCGAGCGCACCGTCACCGTGTAGCTGCCGTCGGGCAGGCCGCCGGCGGGCAGTTGGGACGCCGAGGTCGGCGTCACCGCGCCGGTATCCAGCGTCCAGTTGCCGTCGGCATTGGCCGTCACGCTGTAGCTGACCATCGCCATGTCCGGGCTGCTGATCGCCACCGACAGCCGCGCGTTCGACGAGGCGTGCCCGGTGATGACCGGCGTCGCGTCGTTGGTCTGCGTGGCCGAGGTGATCGATACCGCTTGCGACACGCCGCCGTCGGCCGCGGGCGAGCCGCCGCCGCCCCCTCCGCCGCCGCCGGCCGCGGCCAGGCCCACGCCGACCAGCGCCAGGCCGCCGATCTTCACGCCGGTGCTCAGGCCCTCGGCCGACATCGGCGTGATCGACGACGACAGCGGCTCTGACGAATACATCAGGAAGCCGCCGTCCGGCGTCGCCGCCAGCGGCTGCGAGGTCGGCGTGATCTGCGTGCCGACCGGCGCGCCGAGCCCGTCGACGGCCAGGCTGCAGGCGTTGTCGGCCGGACAGCGCGTGAAGAAGCCGTCGAATTCGACGACCGTCCGGTCCGGCAGGTCTTCGATGATCAGGTCGTCGCCGACTCGCTTGGCCTGGGCCTGGGTCGCGCCTTGCAGCGAGTTGTCGTCGACGATCCGGTAAGTGGTGCCGGGCTCGACCGGAAAGCGGTTGCGTCCGATCTCCAGCGGCAGGCGCTGCACGACGCCGCGCGCGCTGGTCGCCTCGAGAATGAGTGCCATCGTTCGATCCTTCCCCGGGGCCCGCGGGGGCTGGGTTCCCGGGGCGATGCTCGAATCATTGTGGGGGCATTATGGCGCACCGCGACCGGCGCCCGCTTCGGGCCGCCGTGCCAGTGTGTTTCTTTCCGAATGAAGCGGGCTGGCTCAGACGCGGCTGCGCCGGACGCGCACCGATCGAAGCGGCACGGACCGGCGGGCGGCCGCGTGGCCGCATCCGTCAGATCACGACGATCGCGTGGCCGGGGATCAGATCCGAAGCAGGGCGATTGCCGGCCGCATCGATCAGATAGGCGCTGTAGGTATGAGAGCCCGGGATGACCCCGCTATCGTCGAAATGATAGGTGCTGCCCGTGTCCAGCGTCGCCACGCCGAGATCCGCGCCATCGCGCTGGATGTGCAGTGTTTCACCCGAACCCAGTACCGAGCTGAGCGTGATGACGATCCGCGGGCTGTCGTCCGACGTCTGGCCTCCAACGGGGATGGACGCTCCTCCGGGAGATTCGATCACGTCATGACTGGTGAGCGTTTGCGTGGGGGCGACGTTGTCGACAGCCTGCGAATGCGTGGGGGACGCGACAAGCGGGCCTGTGCTCGATGTGCCGGTCACGCTGTTCGCATTGACCGATACCGAAACGTCCTCGCCGTTCAAGTTGGCATCGGGCGTCACGACCACCGAGTAGTTGCGGCCGCTGCCCGTTACGGCACCGGCCGTGCCATGGGTCACCGTCAGGTCGCTGGCGTCGAAGCCGGTCACGTCCTGATCGAACGCGAACGTGAACGTCACGGCCCCGTTGGTCACGGCTGCCTGCGTGGTGTCGTCGATGGTGACCGTCGGCGCGGGCTGCGGTGCGGGCGTCGTGTCGACGGGCTGCGTGACCGAGGCGGCGGCGATGCCGTTGCCCGCCGCGTCGTGCGCGGCATCGGCCGCGACGTTGATCCCGATCGGCGTCGTCGAATTCGCCGTCGGCGTGACCACGAGCTGGTACGTGGTGCCGCTGCCGCTGAAATTGCCGATCGCCGCGGTGCCGCCGGTCACGGCAATGTCGGTGAACGAGAAATCGCTGACCGGTTCCGAGAACGTGAACGTGAAGGTCACCGGACCGGTGGCGGTGCCGGTGACATTGTCGGTGATCGTCAGCGTCGGCGGCTGGACGTCATAAGCCTGCGAAGCCGTCGCCCCCGCGGTATTGGCGACGGAACCGCTGTCATCGGTGAACGTGCCGGCCGCCACGGAGACCGCCACGGTGCCCGTCGAGCCCGTCGGCGTGACGACCAGCGTGTAGTGCGTGCTGTCCACCTGCGTGAACGAGCCGGCCGTGCCGCCGTTGACGCTCACGTCGCTGGCGTCGAACCCGGCGACGGGTTTGCTGAACGTGAACGTGAAGGTCACCGGGCCGGTGGCGGTGCCGGTGACATTGTCGGTGATCGTTACGGTCGGCGGCTGGACGTCATAAGCCTGCGAAGCCGTCGCCCCCACGGTATTGGCGACGGAACCGCTGTCATCGGTGAACGTGCCGGCCGCCACGGAGACCGTCACGGTGCCCGCCGAGCCCGTCGGCGTGACGACCAGCGTGTAGTGCGTGCTGTCCACCTGCGTGAACGAGCCGGCCGTGCCGTTGCTGACGCTCACGTCGCTGGCGTCGAACCCGGCGATGGGTTTGCTGAACGTGAACGTGAAGGTCACCGGGCCGGTGGCGGTGCCGGTGACGTTGTCGGTGATCGCCACGGTCGGCGGGACGATGGTATTGACGGACTGCGTTGCGGACGTGGCGGCGACGCCGTTGCCCGCCGCATCGTGCGCGGCATCGGCCGCGACGTTGATCCCGATCGGCGTCGTCGAATTCGCCGTCGGCGTGACCACGAGCTGATACGTGGTACCGCTGCCGCTGAAATCGCCGATCGCCGCGGTGCCGCCGGTCACGGCGATGTCGGCGAACGAGAAATCGCTGACCGGCTCCGAGAACGTGAACGTGAAGGTCACCGGGCCGGTGGCGGTGCCGGCGGCATTGTCGGTGATCGTCAGCGTCGGCGCAGTCAGGTCGATCTGCACCGGATGGGTCGTCGCGCTCCGGTTGCCGTGTTCGTCGACCGCCGAGACCGTGATCGCCTGCGAGCCGGCGCCCGGAAGCTGTGCGGCGGGTACCTGTAGCGACCAATTGCCGGTGCCGTTCGAGGTGGTCGAGAACGTTTGGCCTCCCCAATTGATCGTCACCTCGGTGTTCGGATCCGTGGTGCCGCTCAGCGAGACGGGATTGCCGTGTTCGGCGGCGTTGATCCAGTCGTCGCCGGCGACCGGGGCGATCGTCGGGGTTTTCGGCGGCGTCGTGTCGATCAGCACGCTGTGCGTCGACGGCGTCGTATTGCCGAAGCCGTCGCGTGCGGTCAGCGTCATCTGCGTCGTGCCGTCCGCCGGCACTTCGCCCGATGCGAAGTTGGCCGTCCACTGCCCGGCGGCGTTGGCGGTGACGATCTTCGTCGCTGATCCCCAGGCGATGGTCACGCTCGCATTCGGACTCGTCGTGCCGCTGATCGCGACACCGGCGGTTTTCTCGGCGCCGTTGACGATGTCGTCTCCGGTGACCGGCGTGACGAGCGGTGCGGCCGGGTGTCCCGTTTGCAGGACGATGTCCACGGCCGCACTGGCCGGACCCGTGTTTCCGGCGGGATCGGTCGCCGTCGCGACGATCGATCGGATGTCGCCGCTGCCGGCGATCTGCGAGCCCGAGAAGGCCGCCGACCAGGTGCCGTCCGCGCCGGCGATCGCCGTCACGGTCAATCCGACCCAGGTCACGGTGACCACCGATCCGGCTTCGGCGGTGCCGTGGACGGTGACGCCGGCGGCGGCCTGCGCGGCGTTGATCGTCAGGCCGCTCTGCGGTTCGGTGATGACCGGTGCCGCGGGCGGGGTGCGATCGATCGTCAGCGCTTGCGTCGCGTCGACGCTGCCCGCCGTGGCGGAGTGCGCGGTCACCGAATAGGCGCCTTCTCCCAGGCCGTCCGCCGGCATGCTGCCGCCCAGCGGCGGCGTATTGGCCGTGTTCAGCAACCATTGGCCATTGGCATCGACCGTGACGTTGTAGAAGACGTTCGTGCCGTCGGCTCCCTGGATCGTGATCGCCAGCCGCTCACCGGCGGTCCCGGTGCCGGAGATGACCGGGCGACCCTGGCCCGTGAGGTTGCTGCTGGTGATCGACAACGGTTGCTGCACCGGCGGCGGGACGTCCGGGCTCCCACCGCCGCCTCCGCCCCCACCCCCGGCCGCCGCCAGCCCGACGCCGACCAGCGCCAGCCCGCCGATCTTCACGCCCATGCCCGCGCCCTCGGCGGCCATCGGCGTGATGCTCGAGGCCTCGGGCGCGGCGGACATCAGGAAGCTGCCGTCGGTCATCGCCGCGACCGGCTGCGTGGCGGGCGTGATCTCGGCACCGGCGGCGCCGCCCAGGCCCTCCATCGACAGCGCGCACGATTGTTCGGGCGTGCAGCGGGTGAAGAAGCCGTCGAACTCGACGACCGTCTGATCGGGCAGCTCCTCGACGACCAGGTCGTCGCCGACGCGGCGGGCCTTGGCCTCGAGCTTCGAGGCGTCGAGACCGTCGTCGACGATGCGGTACTTGAAACCGGGCTCCGCGACGAAGCGGTTGCGTCCGACCTCCACGGGCTGGCGAACGACGAGACCCTGGGGGTTGACCTTCTCCAATACCAACGCCATTGGCTTTCTCCGAATCGCCGGGCCGCGGCGGGCCCCGCATCAGCGAATCATCACGAGCGAACAAGGCCCCGGCGCTCGTCGCGAGCGCGGGGATTCATCCTGCGAGGGCCGGATACCCGCCGCCGGCGATCGGGCGACGCCGGGAAGGCAGCCGGACGGGAACGGCGGCGAGGCGGCCGTTCGCAGATTTTATGGGCCCCTTCGGGGGCGGAAAACATCGACGATCGTCTTAGACGATCCGCCCGAATCGCGCGCCGCCCGTCAGTAGGCCTGCGGATCCTTGAAGACCTGCGCGACCGTCTTGTAGATGATCCACAGATCCAGGCGCAGCGACCATTTGCGCAGATATTCGAGATCGTACTTGATCCGCAGTTCCATCTTGTCGACGGTATCGGTCTCGCCCCGCGCGCCGCTGATCTGGGCCAGGCCGGTGATGCCGGGCTTGACCTTGTGCCGGATCATGTAGCCCTTGACCAGCGACCGGTACATCTCGTTGTGCGAGACCGCGTGCGGCCGCGGGCCGACGACGCTCATCTTGCCCTGCAGCACGTTGAAGAACTGCGGCAGCTCGTCGAGCGAGGAGCGGCGCAGGAAGCGCCCGAGCGGCGTGATCCGGTCGTCGTCCTTGGTCGCCTGCTTGACGTTCGGGCCGTCCTCGGCGACTTTCATCGAGCGGAACTTCCAGACGATGATCTCCTGGCCGTCCAGGCCGAAGCGGCGCTGCTTGAACAGCACCGGCCCCGGCATCGTCAGCTTGATCGCCAGCGCCACGGCGATCATGACCGGCGACGTCAGGATCACGGCCGTCAGCGCGATGCACATGTCCGACAGCCGCTTGATCGCGTTGGTCGTGCCGTGGAACGGCGTTTCGCAGACGGCCACGACCGGCAGGCCGACGACGGTGTCGATGCGCGCCTGGATCAGGTCCAGCATGAATACGTCGGGCACGAAGTAGATCGACGCGGTCGTGTCGCGCAGGCCGTCCAGCAGCTTGAGGATCCGCGGCTGCGAAGCCATCGGCAGCGCGATGAAGATCTGGTGGACGCGGTGGTTGCGGGCGAAATCGGCGACGGCGTCGACGCCGCCGAGCAGCGGGGCTTCGGTGATGTCGCCGAGCCGGCTGACGGCCCGGTCGTCGAAGAAGCCGGCGATGCGCGTCTGCGCGAGCGGGTCGGCGCTGATCGACTGCGCCAGCGTGCGGCCCAGCTTGTTGGCGCCGACGATGATCGCCACGTGCTCGCCGCCCAGCGCGACCAGGCGCGGCAACACGTACGGCAGCAGCACGTGCACGCAGATCTGCGAGAACGGCGTCAGCACGACCCAGGTGGCCAGCACGTTCGGGTCGAACACCCGCATCGTGTTCGAAATCAGTCCGAATACCAGCAGGATGCCGATGATCAGGCCCCAGGTTCCGGTAATCTGGCGGAACAGGCCCGGCGTCTTGTGGCTCAGCGGCAGGTCGCTGGACGGCGTGATCACGAACGCGACGAAGGCCAGGATCAGCTCGGGCTGGCCGATCTGTCCGCCCCAGATCCATGTGGCAAGAAAAAGACAGGCAGCCGCCAGACTCCTGTCCAACAGGATCTGGAACAAGCCCAGCAAACTCTGATTGCCCGTGCGTACCGTGGCGATTCCAGGCGACATGTGTCCTATTCTTGACAGTGCCATGCGAAGCTTTTCATGGAAAAAAGGGCTAAAAGCTGATAACTTGCAGCCGATTCAAGACGTTACTCGCGCTACCTGCCATCGATAGGCAGGTATTTCGCCATGGTCCGGCGGTGCTGAGGATATAACAAGGTAATTCTTCTCAAGGGATGCAAATGAGAAACAGGGCGCTTGCTCGCAGCTTCGCAACCTGGTCGGCCGCCGCATTGGTGCCGGTCGCCGCATGGGCTCAGCCGATCGTTCCTCCAGCGCCGGAACTGACCAACGTGCCGTCGGACCAGAACGTCCTGCGTTTCGATGCCGGCGCCAATCTCGAGCACCACAGCAATATCACGGGTCTGGGCAAGGGCGTCGACCCGCAACCGATCTACGGCAAGAGCTCGCGCAGCGACACGATCCTGCGCGGTACTTTCGGCGTCACGTACGACCAGATGTTCAGCCTGCAGCGGCTGACCCTCGAAGCCCGGCTCGAACCCGCGAAGTATTTCAGCTACTCGCAGTTCGACTATCTCGGCTATTCGGGTCGCGCGAACCTCGACTGGGCGATCGGCAATGCCGTGTACGGCACGCTCGGCGTGCGCGCCGCCCAGGCGCTGACGTCGGTGCTGTCCAACGCGACCGGCAATCGCAACCTCGAGCGCCGCAACACGCTGTACGGCTCGGCGGGCCTGCGCCTGACGCCCAGCACCTCGGTGTTCGTCGGCGCCGATACCACCAAGCTCGACAACTCCGAGGAATACTTCCGTTCGGCCGACAACCGTATCGACGGCTTCGAGACCGGTGTCCGCTACGCGCCGGGCACCGGCACCGACCTGTCGCTCGTTTATCGCCACCAGAAGTCCGACTACAAGAACGATCAGTTGTTCGATTCGCTGGGCAACGTGCTGCCGCCCGGCGTGTCGGTCAACAACTCGTACAAGCAGAACGCCGGTCTGGTCCGGCTGACGGTCAGCCCGTCCGAAGACACGCGGATTTCCGGTGAATTCGGTTACGCGAAGCGCAAGTACGATTCGTTCTCGCAGCGCGACTACTCGGGCCCGACGGCGCTGCTGACGCTGGCTTGGCGCCCGACCGGCGCGTTCTACATGAACGCCGAGCTCGAGCGCAACATCGCCAGCACGCTGTATCTGACGTCCAACTACATCCAGGTCACCGAGATCCGCCTGCTGCCGGTCATCGTGCTGACCGGCAAGACCCGGTTGAACGGCCGCTTCGCGTACTCGCAACAGGAGTACAAGGGCGACACGGGCCTGCTGGCGACCAGCGGACCGGTGCGCAAGGACGACGTCTACATGTACGGCGCCCAGCTCGCTTACGACTACAGCCGGGGCCTGGCGTTCACGCTCGATCTGCGCCGTCTGAAGCGCACGTCCAACTACGCCGGACTCGATTACTCGGACAATGTCATCGGCGTCGGCGTGACCGCCCGCTTCTGATGCCGCCGGCGCGACGGGCATCCGTCCGGATGTCCGGGGCGCCAGCCAGCGAACCGGCCCTTCGGCCGGTTTTTCACATCGGAGTTCCGCTTAAGATGGCGTCTGGTCGTCAGTGACTGGGTGCCGCTGAGCATTCGATCACGTCATCCGACAGCGACGAAGGTTATATTCGCGCTGTAAATTTCCCCAACGATTCCACACCGACGATTGGCCACGTCGCGGCCGCGACTTCAAAGGTATCGGATGCAAACAATGTTCAAACTGCTCGTCAAGCTCTTTTCTGTTGCTGGCCTGCTGCTCTGGCTCGGAGGCGCGCAGGCGCAATCGATGCCGGCCGGCCCCTCCGCCGCCGGGCCGGCCAGCGCCGCCGCCCGCGACGACTATCTGGTCGGCGCCGGGGACGTCGTCCGGATCACCGTGTTCCAGAACCGCGATCTGGACGTCGAGGCCCGCGTGTCGGAGAACGGCGTCATCTCGTTCCCGCTGATCGGCGTGGTCAAGATCGGCGGCCTGTCGCCGACGGCGGCCGAACAACTGATCGCCAAGCGACTGAAGGACGGCAACTTCCTGCAGAACCCGCAGGTCACGCTGAACATCACGCAGTTCCGCAGCCAGCAGGTCGCGGTGCTCGGCAACGTCACCCGCGCCGGCCGCTATCCGCTGGAGACCACCGGCATGCGGCTGTCCGAGGTGCTGGCGCTGGCCGGCGGCGTCGCGCCGACCGGGGCCGACGAGGTCATCGTCGTGACCGGCCGCGAAGGCCGGATGCAGCGCATCGAGGTCGACCTGGTCGATCTGTTCTCCGGCGGCGACCTGACCAAGGACCTGGTGATGCGGGCCGGCGACGTGATCTTCGTCAATCGTGCGCCCAACTACTACATCTACGGTCAGGTCCAGCGCCCGGGCATGTACGTGGTCGACCGCGGCATGACGGTCGCGCAGGCGATCGCCAAGGGCGGTGGCCTGACGCTGCGCGGCACCGACAAGGGCGTGCGGATCCAGCGCCGCTACGCGAACAAGAGCGTCCAGGTCATCGAGCCCAAGCTCGAGGATCCGATCCGCCCGGACGACCTCGTGTTCGTGCGCGAAAGCATCTTCTGATCGAGCGCTGATCGATCCTCTGCCCGAAGGCCCGGCGGTTCAACGACCCGCCGGGCCTTCGTCGTTTTCGCTTGCGTCCGGCACGTAGATGATCTCCCCGCTCTCGAGCCGGTAGGCGGTGCCCACGCGCTGCCCCTGGCGGGCGCTGCCGCTTTCGGCCTTCGCGTCGCCGGCGACGTAGCGCGACACCTTGCCGCCTTCGCGCGTGATGATCTCCATGTCCGGGCGGCCTGGGTTCTTGACGACCGTGAAGTCCTTGGCCGTCAGCATGTCGGCGATGCGCAGGTTGGACACCAGCGCGATCATCAGCGCCAGCGCGAAGACCAGCGCGACGTCGAACAGGTTGATCAGGAAGCCCATCGGATCCATGTCGTCGCTGTCACCGCCTCCCAGGCGGCCGCCGCCGCGCAGCAGCGAACGGCGCCGGCTCATCGCGCACCCCGCAGGCGGGCGCTGACCCACTCGAGCAGCGACAGGTCGTCCATCGCCCAGCGCTGCGAGGCCTGGTGCAGCAGGAAACCGATCGCGCCGATCACCAGCCCGACGACGGTCGTGGCGAACGCGACCTCCATCTTGCGCGCCAGCACCGCGATGTCGCCGGCGGCCAGCGCGACCAGCGCCGGTCCCAGCGGGATCAGCGTTCCCATCAAGCCCAGCAGCGGCCCGATCCGCGTCATCGTGCGGAACAGCGCCAGCCGCCGGTCGGCGGCCAGCTCGAACTCGGTCACCACGCGTTCGTGCCACGCGGCATCGGTCGGTGCCTGGCGCAGCGCGGCCATCGCCCGGCGCAGCGCGTCGGATCGGCCCGGGATCGCGCGTTCGAGCGTATCCAGCAGCTCGCCGGCGGGCACCGCGGCCAGCGCGCCGGTGTCGCGCGGGCGCCGCAGCCGGTCGCTCCAGCGGGCGTAGCAGTCGCCGACCGCCAGCAGCCCGCGGACCAGCAGGTAGAGGATCGCGACCACCACCGGCACCTGCAGCGCGGTCGAGATCCAGGACAGGGTCTGTATCAGCGTTTCCATGATGTCTTCTTCGAAGGGTTCAGAGGCCGAGAGTTTTTCGGCATGGACGAAAGACAGCCTCTCAGCGTCGACGGCGTTGCAGCAGCCAGCCCAGCACGACCAGCGCGGCGACCGCTGCGCCGAGGATGGCCAGGCGGTCGCCCCACAACGGCATCGGGTCGGCCCGGGGCTGGAGCACGGGCCGCGCCAGCCATAACGCGGCGGCCGCCTGCGTGCCGTGCAGTCCGAGCCGGACCACCGCGCGCATCGTCGTGTCGGGCAGCGCGCGGCGCAGCAGGCCGCTCGCCGCCGCGAGGATCAGCGCGAAGCCCACGGCGCACAGCCAGGACAAGGTGCCGTAGTCCCAGCCGTCGACCCGCAGCATCACCGCCACCTGGGCGAAGAACAGCGCCAGCAGCGCCGACGGCGGCGGCCCGTCGAGCGCGTGCCACAGGCCGGTGGCCCGGCCGCGCGCCAGGCGGGCGGCATGGCTGCCGAACAGCAGCGCCTCGGCCAGCAGCAGCGCGGCCAGGTCCTGCCGGCGCTGCGGCGACGCGGCCCAGCGCAGCAGATCGGCCGGGCTCGTGCGGCTGGCCAGTTCGCCCGAAGCCGCCAGCGCGAGCACACCGGCCGCGACCATCGCCCAGCGCAGCGGCGCGCGCCAGTCGGCCGCCTGCAGGGCCGCGATCACGAGGCTGCAGGCGGCCAGCAGCAGCCAGATTCCGCCGTCCGCGTTCATGCGCGCCGCCGCAGCCACCACACCAGCGCCGCCAGCACCAGCAGCGCGCCGGCGAGGATCGCCGCGGCGGATGGGCCGGCGTCGGCGTGTCGTGCGGCGGCCGGGCCGTCGGTCGGGGCCGGATGCCGTGCGTCGTCGGTCCGTCCGGCGCCGTCGTTCGCCGGCGGGGGCGTATCGGTCCGTCCGGCACCGTCGTTCGCCGTCGGCGGCATGGCGGTTCTTCCGGCCCCACGATTCGCGGCCGGCGGCGAATCGTCGGTCTTGCGCAGCACCGTCGCCTTGTCGGTGGCGACGGCCGGGCCTTCGTTGGCGTCGCGCAGCATCTCGTCGTAGGCCTTGCGGCTATCGGGCGCGAGCCGTTCGGCGATGAAGCCGCGCAGCGCCCGGTTGTCGTTGACGAATTCGGTCCCGCTCGCGCCGAAACGCGCGACCAGCTCGGCATGCAGCCGGGCCACGTCGCGCAGCCGCGACGGGTCCGGCCGCCAGTAGCCCTTGCGCGCCGTTTCCAGCATCACGGCCGTCATCTCCTGCAGCGCGTAGGGGTTGGCGCGCTCGAAGAATTCGCGCACGCCGAGTCCGCGCGCGTCGCGCACGTAGGTCTCGTCCAGCGCGTCCCAGAGTTCGGACGGGATCGCCGACGGCTTCATGACGTTCCAGCCGTACAGGTTGCGGAAGGACTCGGCGAAGACCTCGGCCGACGACGCGCCGCCGCGGGTCAGCGCTTCGATGTAGGCCGGATTGAGCACCGTCGCCCGCGCGTCGACGGCGATCGCGGCGCCGGCCTCGCGCATCGTCGGCCGCGAGGCGTCGCGGGTGTCGCTGAAGTACGCGGCCGGCTCCCGGCCGGTGGTTTCGCGCACCGCCAGGTTCAGCCCGCCCATGAACTCGTAGACGTGGTCGAGCGAGATCGGTCCCCAGGTATTCGACGACAGCGGCTGGACCACCACCTGCGTGCCGGCCAGCGCGGCCTCGAACGCGCCGGGCAGGAACGCGCCCCACAGCTCGCCTTCGCCGAAGGCCGCGCCCATGTTCGTCAGGTAGGTGCGGGCGACGTCGGCGCGTTCGCTCCAGCGGTCGCCGGCCTCGACCATGCCCATGATGCCGGTGCCGTACTGGCCGTTGACGCCGCCGAACACCCGCACCGCCGAGAAGCGCCGCGCGTCGGCCGGCGAGGCGCCGCCTTCCTTGAGTCGGCGTTCGACCGACTGCACGCCCCGCGCGACGGCGTTGTCCGGCTCCTCGGCGGACGCGGCCAGCGCGACGGCCTGGTTGATCAGCGCCAGCCGCGAGGCCGCCAGGTCGCGCAACTGGCCCGAGGTCTGGACCACCACGTCGATGCGCGGCCGTCCCAGTTCTTCGCGCGGGATCAGGCGCAGTCCCGACAGGCGCCCGGCCGGATCGCGTACCGGCGCGACGCCCAGCAGGTACAGGATCTGCGCGATGCTCGTGCCTTCGGTATGGATGAAGTCGCCGGCCCACAGCGTGAACGCGACCTTGTCGGGCCAGGCGCCCTGGTGCGCGGCGCGGTGCTGCGCGAGCATTTGCTCGACCAAGCGCCGGCCGACGGTCCAGGCCTGGTCGGACGGGGTCTTCTCGGCGTCGATCGCGTACAGGTTGCGCCCGGTCGGCAGCGCGGCCGGATTGAGCAGCGGATCGCCGCCCGACGACGGCGGCGTGAAGCCGCCGGCCAGCGCGTTGTCGAGCGCGGCCAGTTCCCGCGCGGGACTTTCGGCCAGCAGGCCGCGGTAGCGGGCCGTGTCGGGTCCGATCAACCGCGCGGTCGTTTCGGCGGCCTGCGGCGCGTACGGCCGGCCTAGCGTGTACAGGCCGACGGTGATGCGTGCGTGCTCGATGGTCTCCATGTGCTCGGCGAGCCGCGCGAGCTGCTCGTCGCTCCATGCCGCCGGGCCGGGATCGAACGACAGATCGCGGTGCAGGCCCAATGCGACGGCCTGGCGCTGGATGTCCTGCGCGTACTGCCGCTTCAGCGCGGGATCGCTGGCCGCCTCCCATGCCTGCAGCCGTTCGGCGAGCTGCCTGCCGTCGGCCGGTGTGCCGCCTTCGCGCAGCGGCGGCGTCAGGTGCGAGACGATGGTCGCGTAGCTGCGTCGTTTGGCGATCATCGCTTCGCCGACGTTGCCCATCGTATACAGGTAGACGTGCGGTATGCCGGCGATCAGCGCGTCCGGCCAGTCGGCGTCGGACAGCGCGACCTGCTTGTACGGCGTGAACTCCAGGCTGCCGTGCGTGCCGAAGTGCATGATCGCGTCGGCGCCGAAGACCTGCCGGGTCCACAGGTACGAGGCGACGTACGGCCAGGGCGGGGCGAGCCGCGTGCCGTGCACGAGCTTGAACGTGTCGTCGCCGACGCCGGGCAGCGGCTGCGGCAGCAGCACGACGTTGCCCAGCGGCACGCGGGCGACGGCGACGCGGCCTTGCGCGCTCAGGTAGCGCCCGGGCGCCGGCCCGAACTGCCGGGCGATCTGGTCGCACAGCGCCTGCGCGATCGCCTTGCCGCACCAGTCGTTCAACTGCGAGGCCGGCACCCAGGCCGGATCGGCATCGCGCAGAAAGCCGGCGAAATCGCCGTTCGCGTACGGGCCGATGTTCGGGCCGCGCCGCTGCAGCAGCGCGGCGAATTCCGCTTCGGTGGCCGGCAGCCCGTCGACGCGGTAGCCGGCGTCCCGCAAGTGCCGCAGCAGCGCGTACAGCGAGGGCACGACCTCCAGGTCGCCGGCCGTCAGCGCGCTCTGCCCGGGGCCCTTGTAGTAGTAGATCGCCAGTTTCTTGTCGGCATTGGCCTTGCGCTTGAGCGCGACCGTTCGCTGCACCAGGTCGGCGAAGCGTTCGAGCTGCGCCGGCAGCGCGCGAAAGACGCGCAGGCCGTCGTCGTCGCGGAACTGCGCGGCGATCGCCATCGGCGCCGTCGCGCCGTCGATCTCGGGCAGCGTGACCGACATCGTCAGCAGCCCGCCGTCGAAGCTGCGCTGCTCGCTTCGCCATTGTTCGGCCTCGGCGAAGACGCTGACCGGCGCGAACAACGGGATGTCGCGCGCCTGCAGCCATCGAGCGGCTTCGTCGGCCTGCCCCGGCGCCAATCGCCCGTGCGGCATGTAGACGACCGCGGCCGGATCGACCTGCTGCAGGAAGGCCAGCCGCTTGCGCATCGCCGCGATCGGCACGACCTCGAAGCCGCGCGCCTCGAAGGCCCGGATCACCGCGTCGACGTGATCGCGGTTGGCGTTGAACGGGCCCGGCACGCTGGTCAGCAGGGCCAGGCGCGGCCGCTCCGGTTTCCATCCGGGTCGGGCGCGCAGCCACTGCTCGAAGGCGGCGAAGTCCGCGAACACGGCCTCGTCGCCGAGGTGGAAGAACACGTCCTGCGGAATCGGCTGCGGCGGTTCGACGGTGCCGGCGAACAGCGGCTTGCGGTCCAGTACGCGCCGCGCGTACGTCTGCAGCCGCGCGTAGTTGACCGGACCGCCGCCGCGCAGATAGCCGGCGATCGCGTCGCGTTCGGCGCCCTGGACACTGGTGAGCGCGTCGTGCTCGGGGTTGGTCGCGCCGTCGACGTAGACCGGCGTGCCGGCCCGGCCCGCTTCGCGCAGTTGCGCGGCCTGCGCGTCGTCGAGCCGGAGCCCGCGGCCGAAGACCAGCACCAGGTCATCGCGCCGCGCCCGCGCCAGTTGCGT
The DNA here is from genome assembly GCA_047601745.1 of Burkholderiaceae bacterium. GTDB lineage: Bacteria > Pseudomonadota > Gammaproteobacteria > Burkholderiales > Burkholderiaceae_E > JAKPAM01. The sequence continues at coordinate 2,512,805 of JASGIS010000001.1, forward strand.
CAGCGGCAGGACCTCGACGCGCACGAAGGCGCCGGGGCGGGCCTTGATGATCCGAGCGGCCTGGAACTCCGGGTAGTTGACCAGCGCCACCCGCGTCGGCGCCAGCCATTCGCGCCATCCGAACCACGCCGCGGCGGCGGCGGCCAGCAGCAGCGCGGCCGCCGCCAGCCGGGTGCGCCGGCGCGCGGCGGATCCGGTCGAGCTTCGTGCTCGCTCCATCGTCGAGGGTTCCTTGTCGAGGTCGTTCGTATCAGGAACGTGATGTTATAACATCTGAAATTTCAACTTACGGCGCAATGATGAGAGAGCGGGTGATGTCTGGTTCGACGCGGCTGCACGCCGCCATCCTGGGGGCGTGGGCGGCCGCCGCGGGCGCGACGGCATGGGCGCAGGACGCCGCGCCGGGCGGTTCCGGCGCCGACCCGGACGCGATTCCGTCCGTGGTCGTGACCGCGACGCGGCGGCCCGCGTCCGCGCTGACCACGCCGGCGACGGTGTCGGTGATCGGCGAGACGCAACTGCGCGAGAACCTGGTGACGGACTTCAGCGAGATGTTCCGCTACGAGCCCGGCATCGCGGTCCGGCGCGAGGCGCGCGGGCGCGGTGCCGAAGCCGGCATCGAGGTGCGCGGCATCGGCGGACAACGGCTCGGCATGCAGGTCGACGGCGTGCGTCTGCCGGGCGGCTACGTCGCGGCCGGCGCGAACACCGGCCAGTTGCGCGTGGATCCGCTGTCGCTGAGCCGCATCGAGGTGCTCAAGGGGCCGGCCTCGAGCCTGTACGGCAGCGACGCGCTCGCCGGTGTCGTGCTGTTCCGCACGCTGTCGCCCGGAGATTTTCTCGATGCCTCGAAGTCCGTCGCCGGCTCGGCCTCGTTCGGCTACGACGGCCGGGACGACGGCCGCTGGGGACATGCCGACCTGGCGTTCCGCGCCGGCGCCACGCAGAACCTGCTATCGCTGACCGCGCGCAACGCCAACGTGCTGAAGAACCACGACGACAGTGCGCTGCATCCCGATCCGCAGTTCTCGCAGCAGCGCAACGTGCTGTTCAAGTCGCTGCTCGACATCGCGCCCGGTCATTCGCTGACGCTGACCGGCGAGCATTACGAGCAGTCGATCCTCACCGACCAGCGCTCGCTGATCGGCCCGATCGCCGGCGGAACGCGCCTGACTGCCAGCCAGGCGGACGACCGCGGCACGCGCGACCGGCTGGGTCTGGCCTACCGCCATGCGCCGACCGGGGCGTGGTACGACAATTTCTCGGCGCAGATCGATTACCAGCGCAGCGCCAGCAACGAGCGCACGCACGAAGGGCGCAGCCCGCCCGGCGCCGCGCCCGCGCTGCAACGCGACGGGCTGCTGGCCTACCGCGAGCCGCAATGGTCGGGCAGCTGGCAGTTCGACGGGCATGCGGACACCGGCAACGCGGTCCACCGCTGGGTGGCGGGCATGGATCTGCTGTCGAAGTCGATCAGCCTGTACAACGACGCGGTGCAGCGCACGGCCGCGGGCACCGGGGTCACGAACGTCATCGACGGCGAGACCTTTCCGCGCCGGACGGCGCCCCGAACCGACGTGCGCAGCGTCGGCGTGTTCGTGCAGGACGAGGTGGCGTTCGGCGATGGGCGGCTGCGGTTGACGCCGAGCCTGCGCTACGACTTCTACCAGATCTCGCCGAAGCCGGACGCGCTGTTCGCCAACGCCAACGTCGCCGGCAGCACGCCGGTCGAGCTGTCGCGCAGCGCGTGGACGCCGCGGCTGGGACTCAGCTACGAATGGCGGCCCCGGCAGGTCGTCTACGCCAGCTTACTGACCGGCTTCAGGATGCCGACGCCCGAGCAGTTGAACCGCGTCGGGCAGAGCGCGGTGGCCACGTTCATCCACGACTTCGTTCCCAACCCCGACCTGAAACCCGAACGCAGCCGGGGCGTCGAAGTCGGCCTGCACGGCGAATCGGGCGGCGGCTCGTACGACCTGGCGGTGTTCTACAACCGCTACACGGACTTCATCAGCACCGACATGATCGCCTACATCCCGCCGGGCCAGAGCGGCGGGCCGCGCGCGATCCGGCGCTTCCAGTCGCGCAACGTCGGCGACGCGGAGATCTACGGCGTCGAGGCGAAGGGACAGATGCCGATCGGCCAGTGGTTCGGCGCCGCCGATCACTGGCGACTGATCGGCGCGCTGCAATGGTCGGTCGGCAACGACCGAAGCGCCGACCAGCCGTTGAACGCGATCCAGCCGGCGCGGCTGGTCACCGGGCTGCGCTGGGATGCGCGCGACGGCCGTCTGGGCGGGCAGGCGATCGGCAATTTCGTCGCGGCCAAGCGGCGGGTCAACGAGGCGCTCGCGCAGACCGGCTCGACGGCGCCGGTCCCGTTGAAGACCGGCGGTTATGCGACGATGGACCTGACCGCCTACTGGCGGATAAACAAACAGGCTTCGCTGAACGTCGCCGTCTACAACCTGTTCGACCGCCGGTATCTGGACTGGTCGACCGCGAGCGGACTGACCGGCAACGACGTCCGGCTGGCCGCCTACACGGCGCCGGGACGCACGGCGTCGGTCAGCCTGCGCATCGATTTCTGACGGCGGGGCAGGGCGGCGAACCGGCAGATCGGCAGACTGGCAGATCGGCGAACCGGCAGGGCGGCGAACTGGCGAACCGGCGGACCCGCAGACCGGCAAACCAGCGGACTAAGAGGAGGGCGACTCGGCCGGCGACGAGGCGGCCTTGTCCTCGCATTGCGCGCAGGTGCCGCGCAGCTCGACGGTGGCCGCGCTGATCCTGAACGCGTGGTCGCGCGACCAGCTCTTCAGGCGCCTTTCGATCGCCGCGTCCGGGAACTCGTCGACGTGGCCGCACTGGTCGCAGATCGCGAACGCGACCAAGCCGTGCCCGTGGTCGTGCGGATGCGCGCACGCGACGAACGAGTTCAGCGTCTCGACCCGGTGCACGAGGCCGTATTCGATCAGCTTGTCCAGCGCGCGGTAGATCTGCTGGGGCGCCCGCATGCCGTCGCCTCGCAACTGGTCGAGCAGCGCGTAGGCGCTGGCCGGGTTCTCCTCGCGGGCGAGCGCGTCCAGGACCAGGGTCTGATGCCGGGTCAGCGCGGGCATCGGCGGCTTGGCGGCGGGGGGTGACGGGGCGCGGGAACGCATGGCGTCAGCGCAGGGGCAGGCCGGTCGGTTCGATCCAGCCCAGATAGTGCGCGAGCAGGATCATCAGGAACAGCAGCACCGAGAACGTGATCCGGAACGTCAGCGCGCGCACGACGTGAGCCGAGCGCCCCTTGTCGCGGACCAGGTAGAACAGCGCCGAGCCGAGGCTGGAAAGGATCAGCGCGAACGCGAACAGGACGAGCCATTTCATCCGTGCATTGTATGCCCGTGGACCGGCTTGCGAGGATCGGCAGCGGTGCTCGCCGTGTCCTTCGACACGTCCTTCGCGGCGAGGTGCTCGGTGCGCATCGGCGGCGACGCGCGCCGCTCGGCTTAGAATGGCGGGTTTGATCGCCTGGAATCCCGCGTCTTGAACCCGTCTTCCGGTTCTTCCGGCTCGCCGCGCGCTGTCGCGCCGCATGGCTCGCCGGCCGCATCCCCTTCGTCCGCCGATCCCGCGCAGTCGCGCCGGATCCGCCGTGGCCGGCTCAAGGCGCTGGTCGTGCTGCTCGTGTGCGCGGCGCCGGTCGTCGCGTCGTACCTGACGTATTACGTGATCCAGCCGTCGGGCCGTACCAACTACGGGCAACTGCTCGCGCAGCGATCGGTCAGCGAACTGGCGGGAACGGATTCGCGAGGCGAGGCGGTCTCGCTGGCCGCGCTGGAGGGCCGCTGGCTGATGGTGCTGGCCAGTGCGCAGGCATGCCGCGACGAGGCCTGCGCGCGCCGCCTGTATCTGTCGCGCCAGGTGCGAACGACGGCCGGCAAGGACATGGACCGCGTCGAACGCGTGCTGCTGCTGACCGGGCCCGACGATCCGCCGCCGGCGCTGCTCGCTCAGCATCCGGGCCTGCACGTGATCCGCGTGGCCCCCGAGCGCTTCGACCAGTCGTTCGGCAGCGCCCGGCCGGCGTCCGATCCGGCGGGGCAGAACGCAGCGGCGCCGGCCGGCGACGCTTCGTCGGCTACGTCGCTCTCGTCGGCGACATCTGTGACATCTGCGGCGTCGCCCGCGTCGGCGGCATCGGCTACATCGCCTTCGTCGCCCGCGGCGCTCGATGCGCTGTACATGGTCGATCCGCTCGGGCACCTGATGATGCGTTATCCGCCCGATTTCGATCCGAATCGGCTCAAGAAAGACCTGGCCAAGCTGCTGCGCGCGTCGCGCGTCGGCTGACTGAGGGCACGGAGGCTCCGACGATGCATCACGCGTCCTTACCGTTCTATCGTCGCCTGATCGTCGTGGCCACCGTGCTGACGCTGGCGCTGGTGATGCTCGGCGCTTACGTCCGGCTCAGCGATGCGGGCCTGGGCTGCCCGGACTGGCCGGGCTGTTACGGCCACCTGACGCCGGCGCGCGCCAGCGACCACATCGCCCGCGCCGTCGAGGCGCAGGGCGGCGAGCACGGGCCGGTCTCGATGGGCAAGGCCTGGCGCGAGATGGTGCACCGCTACTTCGCCAGCGGGCTCGGTCTGCTGATCATCGCGATCGCCGTGATCGCCTGGCGCCAGCGGGCGCGGCTGGGGCAAAGCCCGTGGCTGGCGACCGCGCTGGTCGGTGTCGTCGTGCTGCAGGGCCTGTTCGGCAAATGGACGGTCACGCTGCTGCTCAAGCCCGCGATCGTCACCGGGCACCTGATCGGCGGCCTGCTGACGCTGGCGATCCTGACCTGGCTGCTGGAGCGGCAGAACGCCGGCCGCGCGCGGGTCGACGCCGAGGCCGCCCGGCGGCTGCGGCTCGCGGCCGCGCTGGGCTTCGTGCTGCTGGCCGCGCAGATCTTCCTCGGCGGCTGGACCAGCACGAACTACGCGGCGCTCGCCTGTCCGGACCTGCCGACCTGCCAGGGACGTTGGCTGCCCGACACCAATTTCGCCGACGCCTTCCACCTGATTCGCGAGCTGGGAATGACCGGCGACGGCGAGATGCTGCCGATGCAGGCGTTGACGGCGATCCACCTGTCGCACCGGATCGGCGCGATCGTCGTCGCGCTGTACCTCGGATGGCTGGCCTGGCGGGTGTCGCGCGTCGACGGATTGCAGTCGCTCGGCGCCGCGCTGCTGGTCGTGCTGCTGGCGCAACTGGTGCTCGGGATCAGCAACGTGCTGCTGAGCCTGCCGTTGCCGGTCGCCGTGGCCCACAACGGCGGCGCGGCGATGCTGGTCGTACTGATGGTGATGCTAAACTACCGCGTCGGGCGCGCCGGTCGGGTCGCCCCCGCCGTCAATCGGTCCGTCTCCCCGGCAAGCCACCAAGCCTGAGTCTTTCACGCATGCAAGCCATCGACGTTTCGCCGCCGGCCGGCTGGCGGCATGTATCCGGTCAATACCTGGCGCTGACCAAGCCGCGGATCACGCTGCTGGCGGCGTTCTGCGCGCTGATCGGCATGCTGCTGGCGTCCGACGGGCCGGTGCCCGCGCAGATCCTGATCTTCGGCCTGCTCGGCATCTCGCTGCTGGCCGGCGCCGGCTTCGCGTTCAATTGCCTGATCGAGCGCGGAATCGACGCGCGCATGGCGCGCACGCGCGCGCGCGCCACGGCCCGCGGCGAACTGAGCCCCGCCGGCATCGTGCTGTTCGCGAGCGCGCTCGGCGGACTGGGGGTCTGGCTGCTGCACGCGTTCGTCAATCCGCTGACGATGTGGCTGACGCTGGCGACCTTCGTCGGCTACGCGGTCGTCTACACGGTGCTGCTGAAGCCGGCGACGCCGCAGAACATCGTGATCGGCGGCGCGTCGGGCGCGATGCCGCCGGTGCTCGGCTGGGCCGCCGTCGCCAACGACGTCACCGCGCACTCGCTGGTGCTGTTCCTGATCGTGTTCATCTGGACGCCGCCGCACTTCTGGTCGCTGGCGCTGTACCGCGTCGACGACTATCGCAAGTCCGGCCTGCCGATGCTGCCGGTCACGCACGGGCCCGAGTTCACGCGGCTCAGCATCCTGCTGTACACGGTGCTGCTGGTCGCCGCGTCGCTGCTGCCGTACGTGATCGGCATGAGCGGCATCGTCTACGCGCTGTGCGCGCTGGCGCTGGGCGGCGTCTTCCTCGGCTATGCGTGGAAGCTGTGGCGGCATTATTCCGATGCGCTGTCGCGCAAGACCTTCGGCTATTCGATCCTGTACCTGGCCGCCTTGTTCGGCGCTCTGCTCGTTGACCACTATCTTTAAAGGTCGCCGCCGCGTGCTGCGCGGGGCCGCCTCCTGGATGGCCGCGGGCTGGCTGGCCGCAGGGCTGGCCGGCTGCGATCTCGGCAAGTCCGGCCCCAGCTTCAAGAACGCCGACATCACCGGCGCCAACTACGCGCAGGATTTCAAGCTCACCGGCCACGACGGCAAGACGTACACGCTGGCCGACTTCAAGGGCAAGGTCGTCGTCATCTTCTTCGGGTTCACGCAGTGCCCGGACGTGTGTCCGACCAATCTGATGGAACTGGCCGAGGCCAAGAAGCAGATGGGCGCCGCGGGCAAGCAGGTCCAGGTGCTGTTCGTCACGCTCGACCCCGAACGCGATACGCGCGAAGTGATGGCGCAGTACGTGACCTCGTTCGATCCGACGGCGATCGGCCTGTACGCCGATCCTCAGACGATCGCGCAGACCGCCAAGGCCTTCAAGGTCTTCTACCAAAAGGTGCCGGGCAAGACGCCTGGCAGCTATACGCTCGAGCACACGGCGGGCAGCTACGTGTTCGACCGGTCCGGCAAGGTGCGCCTGTTCGTGCGGCACGGACAGGGACTGGACGCGTTGACGCATGATCTGAAGCAGCTCGTCGAACTCGGCTGATACCCCCGTTCGACCGATGGCCGGGCATTGCGGCGCGAGCGTGGCTCTCGGCCGCTCGGCCATTTGGCCGTTTGGCCGTTTGGCCGTTTGGCCGGTGCGATGACGGCCGTAACGGCCGTAATGGCCGGTAACGGCGGCCGACGCCGACGCGACGACTGCCGACGGGAAGCGGGCCACCGTCCGTGCCGCCGCCCCCTTACCGACTCACCGTTTCAGTGCTTCGCTCAACGCCGGCGTCAGCGCATGGTCGACGAACCAGCGCGAGCCGGTGTCGGTCAGGTGGCTGTTGTCGTACGACATCAGCGCGAAGCGGCTGGCCGTCACGCCGGTCAGGCAGCCCTGCGGATCGCAGAAGGCCTCGAACGGCGACACGTAGCGCGCCGGCGCGTCGCCGAGGTAACCGCGAATCGTCCGGTCCAGTTCCGGCAGCGTGCCTTTCAGGCCGAACTGCGTCCGTTCGGGAAGCTGCTGGTGCGATCGGTAGTACGACTGCATCGCGCGCGGCAGCGACGGTTGCCATTCGGGGAACGGACCGACGACGATCACCTGGCCGACGCCGGCATCCTTCAGCAGGCGAACGGTGCGCGGCAGTTCGTGCTGCACCGTTTCGGCATCGATGCCGTACCAGGCGGCCGACACGACGACGATCGCCGGCCGTGCCGCGCGGATCTGCTCGATCGCCAGCTCGACGACACCCGGGCAGAAAGGCCGGATGTCGCGCACGAAGTTCTGCAGCGGCGGGCAGGCGCTGGCCGTGATCTGCGCGAAGTCCGCGCCCAGCGCGGCGCTGCGCTCGCGCAGACCCAATGCCAGGTGCGCGGCGTGCGAATCGCCCCACAACACGATCTGCGGCCGATCGCTGGTGCCCGCGGGCTTCGGCAGGCAATGCTTGCCGAACTCGCTGGCGCGCTGCGTATAGAGCAGGAAGCAATCACCCTCGCGGTAGTCGGCGGCCGGATCGTAGTGGAAGCGGCGCAGCTCGGCGCTTTCCGGGAAGCGCGTCGGGAAGCCGTCGGCCTGCCAGGTCGCCCAGCCGCCCAGGCCCAGCAGCGCGATGACCAGCGCCGAGGTCGCCAGCGCGCGTTGTTCGCGGCGGCCGTCGCGGCGCATCCGTCCGGCCAGCCGCTGCACCGGCTTCTCGACGAACTGCCAGGTCAGCCAGGCCAGCACGAACGACAGCGCGACCAGCCCGTACTTGAGCATGCGCATCGTCGCGCCGCCCTCGTCCAGACCCTGGACGATGTGCAGGTACGACAGCAGCGGCCAGTGCCACAGGTACAGCGGATAGCTGATCAGGCCGATCAGCACCAGCGGCCGCAGCGAAAAGATCCGCCGGTTGATCCACGATCCCTGGCCGGCGTGGATCAGCATCGCCGAGCCCAGCACCGGCATCAGCGCGTGCCAGCCCGGAAACGGCGTCAGTCCGTTGATCATGACGGTGGCGGCCAGGATCAGCCCGAGCCCGATCGCGCCGGTCAGTTCGGCGGCCGGCGCCGCGTTGCCGCCGGTCAACGGGGCGGCGATCTGGCGGCCCGGGCGGCGGAACTCGTACCAGGCGATCGCCGCGCCGGTCAGCAGCTCCCAGAAGCGGCTCGGCAGCAGGTAGAACGTCGCCGACGGATACGTCTGCAGGCCGCCGATGTTGATCAGGAACGACACGCCGAACAGCAGCGCGATGGCCAGCGTTACCGCGCCGGCGCGCCGCACCGCGAAGAGCGCCATCAGGATCAGCGGCCAGAACAGGTAGAACTGTTCCTCGACGCCCAGCGACCAGAAGTGCAGCAGCGGCTTGAGTTCGGCCGCGACATCGAAATAGCCGGCTTCGCTCCACAGCAGGATGTTCGAGACGAACAGCGAGCTGGCCGCGACGTGCTGGCCCAGCGACGCGAAATCATTGGACGCCAGCACGAACCAGCCGATCGCCCAGGTCGTCAGCAATACGACGGTCAGTGCCGGCAGGATGCGCCGGCAGCGGCGGAAATAGAAATCCGCCAGCGTGTAGGTGCCGTCGCGCATCTCGCGGAACAGGATCCCGCTGATCAGATAGCCGGAGATCACGAAGAACACGTCGACGCCGATGTAGCCGCCTGGCAGCCGCGCCGGTGACGCATGGAAGAACACGACCCACAGCACGGCCAGCGAGCGCAGTCCGTCGATCTCGGGGCGATGCGCGTTCGCCCGTTTCGGTTCCGCCGACGCCCCGGATGCCCCGGCCGATCCGGCGCCGGTGACCGGGGCCGACGGATGCCGATCCGTGCCGCCGCCGTGCCGCCGGGCGGCCTGGTCGGACCGGCCTTCGCGCCGGTCGGACGGAGCGGGGCGGGTGACGTCGGCGCGCGTCGTGGTGCCGCGGCGGCTGCCGGGTTCGGAGATCTCGGGGGGGAAGGACATCGATACAGCGATGGTCATCGAGCCGGTGTCGTCGCCGCCTCGCACTGGGCGGTCGGCGACGATCCGGACGGTTGATCGGGAGGCTGCCAGACTATCGGCCGAATCGGTCCGATGCGTCCAGACGCCGGTGGACGGGATGTCGATCCTCGTTGCGATCGAGCCACAACGCGGCGACGGAAGGTCGGGTCGCCCGACCGCGTCCGCGCATAGCCGCCGATTCGTTAAGCTGTCGGATCGGCGACGGCCGGAAAGCCGGACGGTCGACCCTCTCTAATGCACGGACCATCATCGAAGGGGAGCATGCGCAGCAATCCGAGCATCGACACTTTCGCGCCAGCATTTCGGCGCTGCCGGGAGATCCCCGGCCGAGCATCGGGAGGGGGGCATTGCCGATCGTCGGCGGGGCTGCCAGGTTGCAAGGATAACGCGTGTTGACGTCGATCGATGTTGTCAACATGTCCGGCCGATCGGCCGCCGCCCTGTTGCGGCGACCGACCGTCGTGACGGCCGTCGTCGGTTGCCGGCGCAGCGCTCGCGCGTATGAGTTGCACTCATCGGGTACGAGATCTTGTCGGCAGTGACGTCCGCGGCGGCCGGTCCGCGGCGCTGGCCCGCCGTACTCGCGCTGCTGGTCAACGCGGCGATCTGGGGCTGCTCGTGGTGGCCGTTCCGGCAGTTGCTCGGGCTGGGCGTGCATCCGTTGCTCGCGACCAGCCTCGTGTTCGTGGTGGGCAGCGTCGTGGTCGCGCTGTATCGCCGTCGCTCGCTCGCGATGATGCTAGCCAGCCCGGGCTGCTGGGCCATCGCGCTGGCGTCGGGGCTGACCAATGGCGGATTCAACTGGGCGGTCACGCTCGGGCCGGTCGTCCGGGTCGTGCTGCTGTTCTACCTGATGCCGGTCTGGGCCGCGCTGCTCGCGCGCTGGATGCTCGGCGAACGCCTGGACGTCGCCGCGGTGGTCCGCATCGCGCTGGGGCTGGCCGGCGCCGTCTTCGTGCTGTGGCAGCCGGGCGCGGGCCTGCCGCTGCCCGAGCGGTTGTCCGAATGGCTCGCGCTGGGCGGCGGCGTCGGCTTCGCGTTGGTCAACGTGCTGTTGCGCCGTTTCGCGTCGGTGCCGACCGATGCGCGGGTGCTGGCGATGTTCGTCGGCTGCGCGGCCTGCCTGCTGCCGCTGGGCATCGCGCGTCACCTGCTCGATCCGGACGCGTCCGCGCTGGTCGATGCATGGATCGCCGGTGCGCCGTTGATCGTCGCGATGCTCGCGGGCCTGGCGGTGCTGCTGCTCAGCGCCAATCTCGCGCTGCAGTACGGCGCCGCGCGGCTGCCGACGAACCTCGCGTCGGTGATCATGCTGTCCGAGATCGTGTTCGCCACCGTGTCCGCGATCTGGTGGGACGGCGAGGCGCTGACGCCGCGCATCCTCGCCGGGGGCGCGATGATCCTCGGGTCGGCGCTGCTGGCCGCGCGCAGCCCGCATTGATCGCTGCGGCGGGCTCGAACGGGGCTCGTGCGTCGGCGTGGAGCCGCTCTTCGAGTGCCCGTACACCGAGCCGAAAGACCGGCGATTCGCTAAGCTGTCGGAACCGCCATCGGTACGCGGGCGCGTCCGGCATGGCACGGCTCGCGAGCGTGCCCCGGCAATCCATACCGTTACATCGAGGGGATCATGAGCAGCGACACGACCGTCTACGATTTTTCCGCCAAGGATCTGGCGGGCGTCGAACACCCGTTGTCCGACTACCAGGGCAAGGTGCTGTTGATCGTCAACACCGCCAGCCGCTGCGGCTTCACGCCGCAATACGCCGGCCTCGAAGAGCTGTACCGCAGTCATCACGACCAGGGTCTGGAGATCCTCGGCTTCCCGTGCAACCAGTTCGGCGGCCAGGAGCCCGGCGACGAAGCGCAGATCGGCGAATTCTGCCAGCGCAACTACGGCGTGTCGTTTCCGATGTTCGCGAAGGTCGACGTCAACGGCGCGCATGCTCACCCGTTGTTCCAGTGGCTCAAGGCGCAAGCGCCCGGACTGCTGGGGTCCCGGGACATCAAGTGGAATTTCACGAAGTTCCTCGTCGGTCGCGACGGGCAGGTGATCGATCGGTTCTGGCCGACGACCACGCCCGCGGGGCTCACGTCCGACGTCGACAAGGCGCTGCGAGCGTCCCCCTGATCGCTGTGCTCATCCTCAATGGAGTCAAGATGAAACGATTGATCGCGATGCTTGCCGTCTCCGCCGCCGTCGCCGCGGCGCCCGTCTTCGCCAAGGACGTCCGGGACGCCAAGGAATCGGCCGTCGTCGCCCAGGCCACGCAGGGCGCGACCACGCCGGCGACGCCAGCGGTGCCGCCGCCGCATGCGGGCGCTGCCAAGGCAGCCGCCGCCAAGGGAGCCGCCGCGGCCGGCGATGCGGCCAAGACGGCGCCCGCCGCGCCGATGGCCGACAAGGCCGCTCCCAAGGGCGAACTGCTCGACATCAACACCGCGTCGGCGGACGAGCTCAAGCAGTTGACCGGCATCGGCGACGCGCGCGCCGAGGCGATCATCAAAGGCCGCCCCTATCGCGCGAAGAACGAACTGGTCGACAAGAAGATCCTGAGCAAGTCGGTCTACGACAAGGTCAAGGACAAGATCATCGCCAAGCAGAAGTGATCGGCGATAAGTGATCGGCGACGAGTCGTCGGTGCCCGGTAGCCGGCGCTTGGCCGGTCGGGCGCCGGTCGAATCGCGGCGGTTGGCGGTTGGCAACCGGCCGCCCGGTGCCGGCGGGTCCGCCCCGAGCGGGGCCCGGGCCGCCCCGCTGCGAAAGACAAACTGAACGAAGAAGAACGTTCGTCCCGAACGGTGCCCGGCCCACCGGCCGTGCGGGCCGATGACGGAACCGGCGGAGGACAAAAAGATCCGCCTCGGACTTGCGTCGTCGGCGGGAAATGAGGAGGAGGGAATCCGTGAGGAAGTCGGGGCGGATCGGCGCCCCTGCCCCGATCAGGCGTACGCCTCGAGGACTCCTTTCATCTTTTTCAAGGCCTTGGCCTCGATCTGGCGGATGCGCTCGGCCGACACGCCGTACTCGGCCGCCAGCTCGTGCAGCGTCATCGTGCCGCCTTCGTCTTCGTCCTTGAGCCAGCGCGTCTCGATGATCCGGCGGCTGCGTGCGTCGAGTCCGGCCAGCGCCTGCTGCAGGCCGTCGCTCTGCAGCCGATCCATCTGACGCGCTTCGAGGATGCGCTCGGGTTCGGCGTTCGGCGAGCTCAGGAACGCGATCGGCGCGAAATCGTCGTCGCCGTCGTCGCCATGCGATTCGAGCGCGATGTCCTGGCCGTTGAGCCGGCTTTCCATCTCGACGACGTCCTGCTTGCGCACGTTCAGCGTCTCGGCGATCCGGTCGACGTCCTCGCGGCTCAGCGTATGCCGGTCGGCCGAACGCTGCGAGCGCAGGTTGAAGAACAGCTTGCGCTGCGCTTTCGTCGTCGCGACCTTGACCAGCCGCCAGTTCTTCAGGATGTACTCGTGGATCTCGGCCTTGATCCAGTGCATCGCGAACGAGACCAGCCGCACGCCGCGATCGGGATCGAAGCGCTTGACGGCCTTCATCAGACCGATGTTGCCCTCCTGGATCAGGTCCGCGTGCGGCAGCCCGTAACCCAGGTACTGGCGCGAGATCGACACGACCAGGCGCAGGTGCGACATCACCATCTCGCGGGCGGCGTCCAGATCGCCGCTGTCGCGGAAACGTCGGGACAGTTCCTGCTCGCGCTCGGGTGTGAGCATCGGCACGCGATTGACGGCGCCGATGTAGGCATCCAGGTTGCCGACGGCCGGAAGTGCAATCGCAGCGCCTGGAGCGCGGACCGGCACCAGGGCGGTAGCAGCAGCTTGGTTCATGAGCCTGTAGTTCCTTGTAGAGCGCCCGGGACACCCCCGGACAGCGTCAATATTAGCACTCGCTCCGACCGAGTGCTAATCAAAGATCTCGATCCAGCCGATAGCCGGAGTCAATGCCAAGATCTGAATCGAGAAGGAGCCTTCTATATCGGATCGGCACGGCGACAGGAGGACGAACCGCGCCAATGGCGATCAGGGCTGCCGGCCGGTCGGAAGTCCGCCGCATGCGACGGTGCTTCGATCGCGACCGCTCGGTATCAGCCCCAATGCATCGGTCGAAAGGCCGAGTCTAAACTGGCATATGCTTACGCTCTATACCTATTTCCGCAGTTCGGCGTCATTTCGGGTTCGTATCGGATTGAACCTGAAGGGGCTCGAACGTCGGGACGAGGTCGTCTGGCTGCTGTCGGACGAACAGGGCGGCGAGCCGTATCGTCGGCTCAATCCGCAGAAGCTCGTGCCCGCGCTGGTCGCCGACGGGCAGGTGCTGAGCCAGTCGCTCGCGATCCTCGAATACCTGGACGAGACGTATCCGGATCCGCCGCTACTGCCGGCGACCCCGCTCGAACGCGCCCGCGTGCGTTCGCTGTCGCTGCTGGTCGCCTGCGAGATCCATCCGCTGAACAACCTGCGGGTGCTCAAGTACCTGAAGCAGACGCTCGGCCAGGACGCGCAGCGGGTCGACGCCTGGTATCGGCACTGGTGCCAGGAGGGGTTCGAAGCTTTCGAGCGGCAGGTCACCGACGGGCAGGCGGGACGTTACTGTCATGGCGATGCCGTCAGCCTCGCGGACATCTGCCTGGTTCCGCAGGTGTTCAACGCCCGGCGGTTCGGCGTCGACATGGCCGTGTATCCGGCGACGATGGCGATCTTCGATCGGTTGATGCTGCTGGACGCGTTCGCTCGCGCGCAGCCGTCCGAGCAGCCGGACGCGGCGCGCGCGAGCGGCTGACTGGCGATGCCGGCGACGCCGGAAACTACGCGCCGGTCACCGCTTCGGCGAACTCGGCGGCGCTGAACGCCTGCAGGTCGTCGATGCCTTCGCCGACGCCGATGAAGTAGACCGGGATCGGCTTGTCCCGCTGCTGCCAGGCCAGGCCGATCAGCGCGCCGCCCTTGGCCGTGCCGTCGAGCTTGGTGACGATCAGCCCGGTCAGCCCGACCGCTTCGTCGAAGGCCTTGACCTGCGTCAGCATGTTCTGGCCGGTATTGCCGTCCAGGATCAGCAACGTCTGGTGCGGTGCGCCGGCCATCGCCTTGCCCAGCACGCGCTTGACCTTCTTCAGTTCGTCCATCAGGTGCGTCTGCGTCGGCAGCCGCCCGGCGGTGTCGATCATCACGACGCCGGTCGAGCGCGCGAGTCCGGCGGAGACCGCGTCGAAGGCCACCGCGGCCGGATCGCCGCCCTGCTGAGCGATGACCTGCACGTCGTTGCGCGCGCCCCAGGTCGCCAGTTGCTCGCGCGCCGCCGCGCGGAACGTATCGCCCGCCGCCAGCAGGATCGACTTGCCTTCACGCTGCAGATGATGGGCGAGCTTGCCGATCGACGTGGTCTTGCCGGCGCCGTTGACGCCGGCGATCATCATGACCAGCGGCCGTGCCTCGTCGATGTCCATCGGCCGTTCCAGCGGACGCAGCGTTTCGGCGATCAGTTCGCGCAGCGCCTGGCGGACCTGTTCGCCGCTGGTCAGCCGCTGCGACTTGATGCGCGCGCGCAGGTCCTTCAGCAGCCGCTCGGTGGCCTCGAAGCCGGCGTCGCTGGTCAGCAGCGCGGTCTCCAGGTCCTCGAACAGCGCCTCGTCGATCTTCGTCAGTCCGAACAGTCCGGCGATGTTGCCGCGCGTCTTGCCCAGGCCCTGCTTGAGCCGGGCCATCCAGCCCGTGCGCTCGGCCGGCGCGGGGGCCAGTTCGTAGCCTTCGGGGGCGGCCTGCTCGACCGGCGCCGCGTCGGCATCCGGCTGGTCGGCGACCGTCGGCGCCGCGGGAGCGGGCGCAGGCGAGGAGGGCGGCGGAGCGAAGGCTGCGGGGGCCGGCGAGGGCTGGGCCGCCGCCGGCTGGCCGGTCGCCTGATCCACTGTGGACGATGCCGGGACCGCCGGTGCCGGAGCGAATGCCCGGGCCGGAGTGGAGGCGAAGGTCGAAGACGGTGCCGCGGTCGAAGAAGGCGTCGGCGCCGAAGCGGGCTGCGGAGGCGAAGAAGCCACCTGAGCCGGCGAGGGAGCCGTTGCCGGGAAGGGCGTCGGCCCCGAAGCCGGCTCCGGGGCGGGAGTGGCTGACGGTGCCCGAGGGGCTGCCGGCGTCGGGACCGGATCGGGCGGCCGCGCGTCGGGTGCGGCCGGTCCCGGCGCCGGAACCGGCTCGGGAGCGGCCGGCGGAGCGGAGGATTCGACCGGCGGAGCGGCGGGCGTCTCGGGGGCCGGGGTCGGGGCGGGCGGTTTCTTGCGTCTGAGGAAGCCGAACATTTCGGGGGGCTGGCGCGGAGGACGTGGCGGCGGACCCCGAACGGCGGGAACCTGCGGGGAGACCAGCGGGTAAACTCTGGGCCTCGATTGTAGCGGCTTCAGTCATGAACGATTCGCTCCTCCCTCCCGTCCGGCATCGCCGGCGGACCCCGCTTCGCGCCGTGCTCGCGGTCGGGCTGGCGCTGGCCGGCCTGGTGGCGGCGGCACCCGCCGTCGCCGGCGACGACCTGATCGACCACACGCTGTCCAATGGCTTGCGACTGCTGATCAAGGTCGATCGGCGGGCGCCGACGGCGATCCAGGTCATCTACTACCGCGCCGGTTCGCTCGACGAGGTCAACGGTCGTACCGGGCTCGCGCATGCGCTCGAACACATGATGTTCAAGGGCACGCCGGCCAACCCGGCCGGGCAGTTCTCGAAGATCGTCGCGCGTATGGGCGGCCGCGAGAACGCGTCGACGACGCGCGAGTACACGAACTACTTCCAGCAGGTGCCGGCCAGCGGCCTGATGCAGGTGATGGAACTCGAGGCCGACCGGATGGCCAATCTGTCGCTGGGCGCCGACGAGTTCGCCAAGGAGATCATGGTGATCCGCGAAGAACGGCGGATGCGGACCGACGATCGCCCGCCCGGCCTGCTGTACGAGCAACTGATGGCCAGCGCGTTCGTCGCGTCGCCGACCCGCACGCCGGTCGTCGGCTGGATGGACGATCTGCTGACGATGACCGTCGATGACCTGCGCGGCTGGTATCGCGACTGGTACGCGCCGAACAACGCCGTCGTCGCGATCGCCGGCGACGTCGATCCGGCCCAGATCCTCAAGCAGGCCGCGCTGACCTACGGCGCGATCCCGTCGCGCGCGCTGCCCGAGCGCAAGCGGCAGACCGAACCCGAACAGCGCGGGCTGCGCCGGATCGTCGTCAACGCGCAGGCGCAGGCGCCCTCGGTGCTGATGGCGTTCAAGGTGCCCCGGCTCGTCGACGTCGAGCACGACGTCGACCCGTATGCATTGGAGCTGCTGTCAGCGGTGCTCGATGCCGACGCCAACGGCCGGATGACGCGCGAGGTCGTGCGCCGCTCGCGCGTGGCCAACCAGGCCGGTGTCGGCTACGACCTGACGTCGCGCGGGCCGGTGCTGTTCCTGCTGAGCGGCACGCCGGCCGAGGGCCGCACGACCGAGGAGCTCGAAGCAGCGCTGCGCGCACAGATCGAACGGATAGCCAAGGAAGGCGTCAGCGCGCAGGAGCTCGCTCGCGTCAAGAACCAGTACGTCGCCAGCCGCATCTACCAGCGTGATTCGGTGACGTCGCAGGCGTACGAGATGGGGGCGGCGGTCATCGACGGTTTCGCGCCCGACGTGATGGACCGGATCCTCGCCCGGATCCGCGACGTGACGTCGGCGCAGATCCAGGCGGTGGCCGGACGGTACTTCGGCGATGACGCGCTGACCGTCGCTACGCTGCGGCCGCAACAGCAACAGCAACAGCAACAGCAACAGCAATCGCAACCGCAGCCACCGCAGCCACAGCAGCCACAGCAGCAGTCGCAGCAGTCGCAGCAGCAGCGGCAGCAACAACCGCGGCCGCCCGCCGGCGCGCAGGCAGAAGGAGTGGCACGATGAACCGCTTCGATCCTTCCGTCCGCCGGCGCGCCGCCGGTCGCGCGGCGCGGGCCTTCGGCCGGGCCGTCGCGGTGCTGGCCGTCCTGGTGGTGTCGATCGTGCTGTCGCCGTCGCTGCTGCCGTCCGCGGACGCGGCGCTGCCGATCGAGCAATGGACGACGTCGTCGGGCGCGCGCGTGCTGTTCGTGCGCGCACCCAGCATTCCGATGCTCGACGTGCGCATCGACTTCGATGCCGGCAGTCGCTACGATCCGCCGGACAAGGCCGGTCTGGCGGCGCTGACGCAGGGCATGCTGCTGCGCGGTGCCAAGGGGCTGGACGAGTCGGCGATCGACGAAGGCTTCGCCGATCTCGGCGCGCTGGTCGGCGGCAGCGCCGGCAGCGATCGCGCGTCGGTGTCGCTGCGATCGCTGAGCAGCCGTGCCGAACTCGACGCGGCCGTCGATCTGCTCGGTCGCCTGCTGGCCGCGCCGTCGTTCGCCGAACCGGTGTTCGCGCGCGAGCGCGACCGCGTGCTGCAGGCGGTGCGCGAGGCCGAACTGCGTCCGGCCAGCATCGCCCAGCGCGCGTTCGATACGATGCTCTACGGCACGCATCCTTATGGACTGAACGCCAGCGTCGAAACGCTGGAGCGGATCCGGCGCGAGGACATGCAGGCGTTCTTCGCCGCCCGCTATGGCGCGCGCCGCGCCGTCGTCTCGATGATCGGCGACGTCGATCGCCGCCAGGCCGAGGCGATCGCCGATCGCCTGACCCGCGTGCTGCCGGCCGGCAGCGAACCGCCGACGATGCCGCCGGTCGTGCTGCCCGCGAAGGCCGCCGAGCGCCGGATCGTGCACAGCGCGTCGCAGAGCCACATCCTGATCGGCGTGCCGGCGATCGCCCGCGGCGACGACGACTTCTTCGCGCTGCTGGTCGGCAACTACGTGCTCGGCGGCGGCAGCTTCGTGTCGCGCCTGTACGGCGAGGTGCGCGAGAAGCGCGGGCTGGCCTACAGCGTCTATTCGTACTTCAGCCCGCAACTGCAGCTCGGTCCGTTCACGATCGGCCTGCAGACGCAGAAGGCGCAGACCGCGGTCGCGCTGGAAGTCGTGCGCGAGACGCTGGCGCGCTTCATGCGCGAAGGGCCGACGGCCGCCGAGATCGAAGCGGCCAAGGACAATCTGGTCGGCGGGTTCGCGCTGCGGATCGACTCGAACGCGAAGATCCTCGAGAACCTGTCGGTGATCGGCTACTACAACCTGCCGCTCGATTACCTCGATACCTGGCCCTCGCGCATCCAGGCCGTGACCGTCGACCAGGTGCGCGCCGCGTTCGCGCGGCACGTGCCGATCGATCGCCTGGTCACCGTCGTCGTCGGGGCCGGAGAGGCCGTTGCGCAACGCTAAGTCCGCGCCCGGACAGGTGCGCATCGGCGGCGGCCTGTGGAAACGCACGCCGCTGGCGGTGCCCGACGTCGACGGACTGCGGCCGACGCCGGATCGCGTCCGCGAGACCCTGTTCAACTGGCTGGGCCAGCGGCTCGACGGCCTGCACTGCCTGGATCCGTTCGCCGGCTCCGGCGTGCTGGGCCTCGAAGCGGCGTCGCGCGGCGCGGCCGGCGTGGTGATGATCGAGCGCGATCCGCGCGCGGCGGCCGCGATCCGCACGGTGATCGACCGGCTCGGCGCGACGCAGGTGACGCTGCACGTCGGCGATGCGTTGCGCTGGCTGACCGCGCCGGCGCTCGCCGCCGCGCGTTTCGACCTGGTGTTCCTCGATCCGCCGTTCGGCCAGGGCTGGCTCGATCGCGTGCTGCCCCGCCTGGCGCCCTTGCTGGCGCCGCTGGCCCGCCTGTACGTCGAAGACGACGCGCCGGTCGATGCCGAACGCGTGTCGGCGGGGCTCGCGATCGCCGGCTCGTCCCCACGGGTGACGGGGCTGCGCGCCGACAAAGCGGGTCAAGTCCATTATCATCTGCTGGAAATCAGACAACCCCACGACGATCGACGCGGAGACGACACATGGTGACGGCGGTTTATCCTGGCACGTTCGACCCCTTCACCCGGGGGCACGAAGACATCGTTCGCCGTGCATCGAAGCTGTTCAGCCAGTTGATCGTCGGCATCGCCGACAGCGACGCCAAGCGGCCGATCTTCAACGTCGACGAGCGCGTGCAGATCGCGCGCGAGGTGCTGTCGGCCTACCCGAACGTCGAAGTGCGGCGGTTCTCGGGGCTGCTGGTCAACTTCGTGCAGGGCTGCAACGCCCACGTCGTCGTGCGCGGGCTGCGCGCGGTGTCCGATTTCGAGTACGAGTTCCAGCTCGCCGGCATGAACCGCCACCTGATGCCCGACATCGAAACGATCTTCATGACGCCGACCGACCAGCACCAGTTCGTGTCCGGCACGCTGGTGCGCGAGATCGCGACGCTCGGCGGCGACGTCGGCCAGTTCGTGCCGCCGCCGGTGCAGACGTGGATCACGCGCAAGCTCGAGCAGATGGGCGTCAAGCCGCAGTCCTGACCGTCTCGGCGGCGGGCAGGCGCGGCACACGCCTCGCAACGAAGGATCACGCCCGATGGCCCTGATCATCACCGACGAATGCATCAACTGCGACGTTTGCGAGCCCGAGTGCCCGAACGGCGCGATCTCGATGGGGCCGGTCATCTATCAGATCGATCCCGGCAAGTGCACCGAATGCGTCGGTCACTACGACGAACCGCAGTGCCAGCAGGTGTGTCCGGTCTCGTGCATCCCGGTCGACCCCGACCACACCGAGACTCGCGAGCAGTTGCAGCGCAAGTATCTGCTGCTGCAGCAACAGGCCGAGACCGGCTGACCGGCTGACCGGCCGACCGGCTGCCACGGAACCGTCATCTTCGAATGCGATCATGTCTGACCCGAGTACCGACGACGACACCCGCGGCACGATGAACCTGATCCTGTGGCGCCACGCCGAAGCCGAGGAAGCGACGCCCGACCTGACCCGCGAACTGACCGGTCGCGGCCGCAAGCAGGCGGCGCGGATGGCCGACTGGCTCGCGCCCCGGCTGCCCAGCCGCTACGCGATCCTGTGCAGTCCGGCCACGCGGACGATCCAGACCGTCGAGGCGCTCGGACGCGATTACGCGATCGACCGGCGCCTGAGTCCGGGGGCCGACGTCGCCGACTACCTGGCCGCCGCCGGCTGGCCCGAGGGGCCGCAGGATGCCGGCGGCACCGTCGTCATCGTCGGCCACCAGCCGACGCTGGGCGGCGTGGCCAGCCTGCTGCTGTCGGGCAGCGAGCAGCCGTGGAGCATCAAGAAAGGCGCGATCTGGTGGCTGTCCAGCCGCGAGCGCGAGGGTAAGGGCCAGATCGTGCTGCGCGCCAGCGTGCATCCGGAGCTGCTCTGACGCGCGGAGCGGAGCCCGGATCGACCCGACATTCGATGCTGCCGAGACGCCGGCCCTGACGCGCGCGGGGGCAGCGCGAAGCTGCGCCGGCCGGCGAGGCCGGCTTTCGGCGCGTCGCGCCGTGCGTCTCGCCGCGCCGTGCGTCTCGCCGCGCCGTGCGTCTCGCCGCGCCGTGCGTCTCGCCGCGCCGTGCGTCTCGCCGCGCCGTGCGTCCCGCCGCGCCGTGCGTCCCGCCGCGCCGTGCGTCCCGCCGCGCAATCAGCCGGTGTTGCGCAGCCCGGCCGCGATGCCGTTGATCGAGATGTGGATGCCGCGCCGCGTGCGGTCGTCCTGCTGTCCGAGGCGCCAGCGCCGGATCAGTTCGACCTGCAGGTGATTGAGCGGGTCGAGGTAAGGAAAGCGGTGCCGGATCGATCGGGCCAGCGACGGATTGGCGGCCAGTCGCTCGGTGGCGCCGGTGATGTCGGTCAGCGCCTGCGTCGTCAGCGCCCATTCCTGCTCGATCGTCGCGAAGATCCTGCGGGCCTGCTTGCGATCGGGCACCAGCTCGGCATAGCGGCGGGCGATGCCCAGGTCGGTCTTGGACAGCACCATGTCGACGTTCGACAGCACCGCGTGGAAGAACGGCCATTGCCGATGCATCTTCTGCAGCAGCGCCAGATGCTTGTCCGGGTCGCGATCGACGAAGGCCCTTACCGCCGAGCCGAAGCCGTACCAGCCGGGCAGCGTCACGCGGCTCTGTCCCCACGAGAAGCCCCACGGAATCGCGCGCAGATCCTCGATCCGGCGCGTCGTGCGGCGCGACGACGGACGCGAGCCGATGTTCAGCTCGGCGATCTCGCTGATCGGCGTCGACGCGTGGAAGTAGTCGGTGAAGCCGGGCGTCTCGTAGACCAGCGCGCGATAGGCGTCCATGCTGAGCGTCGACAGCGTCGACGCCGCGTCCAGGAACGCGGGCGGCGCGGGCCGGGTCGGCGCCAGCAGCGTCGCTTCGAGCGTCGCGGCGACCAGGGTTTCGAGATTGCGCCGGCCGATCTCGGGGTTCGCGTACTTGCTGCCGATGATCTCGCCCTGCTCGGTCAGCCGGATCTGGCCGTTCACGGTGCCCGGCGGTTGCGCGAGGATCGCCTGGTAGCTCGGGCCGCCGCCGCGTCCGACGGTGCCGCCGCGGCCATGGAACAGCCGCAGCGTGATCCGGTCGAACGCATCGAACATCCGCGCCAGCGCGGTCGACGCGCGATACAGCTCCCAGTTGCTGGTGAAGAAGC
This sequence comes from Burkholderiaceae bacterium, assembly GCA_047601745.1. Lineage (GTDB taxonomy): Bacteria > Pseudomonadota > Gammaproteobacteria > Burkholderiales > Burkholderiaceae_E > JAKPAM01. The sequence continues at coordinate 2,534,744 of JASGIS010000001.1, forward strand.
CGCCGTCCTTGTTGCTGTCCGAGTAGCCGAGCATGATGTCCTGCTGCGCGCCCGAGCGCCGGACCAGCGCCTCGATGCCCGGCAGCGCGTAGAACGCCTTCATGATCGGTTCGGCATGGCGCAGGTCGGTGATCGTCTCGAACAGCGGCACGACGATCAGCGCCGCCGTCGACGTTCCGTCGTCCAGGCAGCCGCGCATCAGCCCGGTTTCCTTCTGCAGCAACAGCACTTCGAGCAGGTCGCTGACGGTTTCGGTGTGGCTGATGATGTAGTGGCGGATCGTCTCGCGGCCGAACGCGGCGAGCACGCGCGCCGCCATCTCGAAGATCGCCAGCTCCTTGTCGGCCAGCGCCGAGTACGCGTGGTCGCGCACGCGCAGCGGCCGCGCATCGTTCAGCAGCCCGAGCAGCAGCGTTTGCCGTTCGTCCTCGCCGAGGCTCGCGTAGTCCGGATGCAGGCGCGCGACCGCCAGCAGCTCGGCGACCACGGCCTCGTGCTGGTCCGAACTCTGGCGCAGGTCCACCGTCGCCATGTGAAAGCCGAACACCTGGACCGCGCGGATCAGCGGCGCGAGCCGCGGCGCGATCAACGGGCCGCCGTAATGCGCGCGCAGCGACGCCTCGATCGTGCGCAGATCGCTCAGGAACGCCTGCGCGTCGTCATAGGGATCGGCGGGCTCGACCGCGTGACGCAAGGCCTCGGTGCCGGTCAGGCGCTTGAGCGTGGCGGCCAGCCGCGCGTAGACGCCGACCAGCGCGCGGCGATAGGGCTCGTCCTGGCGATGGTCGTGGCTGTCGTGCGCGCGCTGCGCCAACGCCAGCGCTTCGTCGCTGACGTCGACCAGCAGCCGCGACATCGACAATTCGGCGCCGAGTTCGTGGACCTCGGTCAGGTAGTGGCGCAGCACCGTCTCGCTGTGGCGCATGGTCGCCAGTTCGAGCGTTTGCGCGTTGACGTTCGGATTGCCGTCGCGATCGCCGCCGATCCAGTTGCCCATCCGCAGGAAGGGCGCGACCGGCGTACCGCCCAGCCGCGATTCGAGTTCGGCGTAGACCTTGGGCACCTGCGTCAGGAACGTCGTGCGGTAGTAGCTGAGCGCGTTCTCGATCTCGTCGGCGACCGTCAGCTTCGTGAAGCGCAGCATCCGCGTCTGCCACAGCTGCGTGACGCGCGAGCGGAGCAGCGCCTCGTTGTCCGCCCGTTCGACGTCCGAAGCCAGCGACTCGCGCTGCGCGAGCAGGCCGGCGATCGCCCGCTCGGCGTCCAGGATGCTGCGCCGTTGCACCTCGGTCGGATGCGCGGTCAGCACCGGCGACACGTAGGCGCCGGCCAGCATCCGGGTGACGTCGCCGGGCCGCACCCGGGCCTCGGTCAGCCGCTCGAACGAGCGCGCGAGCGAGCCGTCCTGCGACGCGATCGGCTTGGCGCCGGCATCGCGCCTCGCCATCGCCTTCGCTTCGTGCGCCTTGCGGCGGCGGATGTGGTGGCGGTCCTCGGCGATGTTGGCCAGGTGCGAGAAGTAGCTGAACGCGCGGATCACCGACACGGCCTGCTCGGGGCTCAGCTCCTCGAGCAGTCGGTTCATCGCCTTGCCCGCCGTCGCATCGTCGTTGCGCCGGTAGGCGACGCTCAACTGGCGGATCCGTTCGATCAGTTCGTACGCGTCCTCGCCTTCCTGGTCGCGGATCGTCTCGCCCAGGATGCGCCCGAGCAGCCGGATGTCGTCGATCAGCGGCTGGTCCTTCGCATCGGCGGGCGGCGCGTCGGCGCGCGCACCGTCGCGTCCGGCGCGCGCCGCGCCGTTCTTGCGGCGATCGCGATCGCCGCCGACCGTCGACTGCGCGTTCTTCCTGGATTTTCCGCGGGGCTTTGCCGGATCGGCCATCGTCTTGCGCCTAGAAAGGGGGTTGCTGCGGGTAACGCCCGGAGTCCGAGAGTGTGCATCAGAACCGACGCAAGAACCGTTCCGACGCGGGCGCGCCGGCGGTCACGGATTCTCAGAGCAACTGGTAGTCGAACTGCTCGAACACGCCCTGGTTCGCCCACGCCGCCGCCTCGGCCCTGAGGCTCGCGTCGGTCAACGGGTGCGAGCGCGCCCAGGCCGCCGGCACTTCGAGCCGAAGCTTGCCGCGCTTGAAGAACAACGCGGGAACGATCACCGGGTCGTCGTCGCGGCGCCGATGCATCGTCGTGGCCAGCCGCAGCGACAGCGCCATCAGCCAGTCGAGTTCGCCGTTCAGCAGCGGCGACAGCTTGCGCAGGCCGCCGGTCTGCCCGAGCACCAGCCGCGCCATCAGCGACTGCTCGTCCTGCGAGAAGCCCGGCATGTCGCCGTGATCGAGGATGTACGCGCTGTGCTTGTGATAGTCCTGGTGCGAGATCGACATGCCGATCTCGGCCAGCCGCGCCGCCCAGCCCAGCAACTGCTTGCGCCGCTCCAGTTCTTCGACGGGGCCGCGCGCGGCCTGCCCGAACAGCACGATCGCCGTGTGCGCGACGCGCTCGCCGTGCTGCGTGCCGCTGCCGTAGCGCTGCACCATGCGGGCGACCGTCACCTCGCGCATGTCGGCGCCGTGGCTGCGGCCCAGCAGGTCGTACAGCACGCCCTGGCGCAGCGCGCCGCTGCAATAGGTCATCGACTCGATGCCCAGTTCCTCGAAGACCGCGGTCATCACCGCGAGTCCGCCGGCCAGCACCGGCCGGCGCTCGGCCTTGAGCCCCTCGAGCTTGACCCGGTCGGCGTGGCCGGCGCGCACCAGCACGTCGCCGAGCCAGGCCAGGCCGTCGCGCGTGATCCGTGATTCGCCGCGGTTGGCCTGCAGCGCCTGCCACAGCGCTTTCGCGGTGCCGGACGAGCCGGCCGCGTAATCCCAGCCGAGCCCGCGATAGGCGAGCGAGATCGGCGCGATGACGTCGCGCGCCGCGTAGCACGCGCGCGTGAAGCTCTGGCGATCGACGTTGCCGTTCGGAAAGAAGCGTTCGGACAGCGACACGCAGCCGACCGCGGTCGATTCGAGCGCCAGCGGCTCGTAGTCGCGGCCGATGATGCATTCGGTCGATCCGCCGCCGATGTCGACGACGATGCGCCGCCGCCCGTCGACCGCCATCGCGTGCGCGGCGCCCAGATAGATCAGCCGCGCCTCCTCGTAGCCCGAGATGACCTCGATCGGAAAGCCGAGCGCCGCCTGCGCGGTCTCGAGCAGCCGCCGTCCGTTGCGCGCGACGCGAAACGTGTTGGTCGCGACCGCGCGGACCGTATCGGGGCTGAACGAACGCAGCCGCTCGCCGAAGCGGCGCAGCGCCTCGATCGCGCGGCGTTGCGACGCCTCGTCCAGCGAGCCGTTGGCACCGAGCCCGGCCGCCAGTCGCACCGATTCCTTCAGCGCGTCGAGCGGGCGGATCTGCTCGCCGGCGCAGGATGTTTCGACGCGTCCGATCAGCAGCCGGAAGCTGTTCGAACCCAGATCAACGGCGGCAAGCAGGCGACGGTCAGTCATGGAACGGAGACGGAATCGATCATCGGACGCCTTGCCAGGCGACGCCGGGTGGTCGTGGTGCGCTGCAAGGACGGATCCGCGAAGTATCGCAGAAGTGCGCGATCGCCCCGTGTCATCGATTTTTCACATGGCGGCGGTAAACTCGAGCGGATGACCCGAGACGACGCGCCCCCGTTCGATGCCGAACCCGAACCCGCTCCGGTGCGCGTCCCGGATCCCGATCGGTATCTGAATCGCGAACTCGGGATCCTGGCGTTCAACGAACGCGTGCTGGCCCAGGCCGAGGATCCGGACACGCCGCTGCTCGAACGGCTGCGTTTCGTGACGATCGTGTCGAGCAACCTCGACGAGTTCTACGAGGTGCGGGTCGCCGAACTCAAGGAACTGGTCTTCGCCGGCCTGGCCGACGCGCAGAACGCGCGCCAGACGCTGATCGAGGTCTCGCGCCGCGTCGATCGGCTGGTCGATCGCCAGTACCGGCTGCTCAACGAAAAGCTGCTGCCGCTGCTCGAACGCGAAGGGGTCGCGCTGCATACCAGCCCGACCTGGGACGACGCGCAGGCGCGCTGGGCCGAGCAGGTCTTCATGACCGAGATCGAGCCGCTGCTGACGCCGATCGCGCTCGATCCGGCGCATCCGTTCCCACGCATCCTGAACAAGAGCCTGAACTTCATCGTCGAGCTCGACGGCCGGGACGCGTTCGGCCGCCGCGCGGGGATCGCCGTCATCCAGGCCCCGAGGCTGCTGCCGCGGCTGATCCGCATGCCGGCCGCATTGTCCGCTTACCCTTGCGGCGTGGTGCTGCTGACCTCGTTCGTGCAGAAGTTCGTCAGCCGGCTGTTCCAGGGCATGCACGTGCGCTCGGTCAACCAGTTTCGCGTCACGCGCAACAGCGAGCTGTTCGTCGACGACGAGGACATCACCGACCTGCGCGTCGCGCTGCAGGGCGAGCTGCCGCAGCGCCACTACGGCGACGCGGTACGGCTCGAGGTGTCGGCGGGCTGTCCCGAACCGGTGATCGACCGGCTGCTGCGCGAGTTCGAGCTGAACAACGACGACTGCTTTCGCGTCGACGGCCCGGTCAACCTGAATCGCCTCGCGCAGGTCATCGACCTCGTCGATCGCCCGGACCTGAAGTTCCCGGTGTTCGAACCTTCGGTGCCGGCCGATCTGCGCGGCGACGACCTGTTCGCCGCGGTCGCGCGGCGCGACATCCTGCTGCACCATCCGTATCAATCGTTCGAGCCGGTGATGCGGTTCCTGGCCAGCGCCGCCACCGATCCGCGCGTCGTGGCGATCAAGCAGACCGTCTACCGGACCGGCGCCGATTCGGCGCTGATGGACTCGCTGGTCAGCGCGGCCCGCGCCGGCAAGGAGGTCACCGTCGTCGTCGAGCTGATGGCCCGTTTCGACGAGGAGACCAACATCAACTGGGCCGCGCGGCTCGAGCAGGTCGGCGCGCACGTCGTCTACGGCGTCGTCGGCCACAAGACGCATGCGAAGATGGCGATGGTGCTGCGGCGCGAGAAGCCGGCGCGCGGCGCGCGCGAGGGGGCGCTCGCCGGCGCAGCGATCGGCGACGCGAGCGGCGAGGTGCTGCGGCGCTACGTGCATCTGGGCACCGGCAACTACCATCCGCGAACGGCCCGGCTGTACGAGGACTTCGGACTGCTGTCGGCCGATCCGGTGCTGTGCGCCGACGTCCACGAGGTGTTTCGCCGCTTGACCGGCGTCGGCCAGGCCCGCGCGCTCAGCGCGCTGCTGCAGGCGCCGTTCACGCTGCACGACTCGGTGCTGGCCGCGATCCGCCGCGAGCGCGCGCATGCGCTGGTCGGCAAGAAGGCCTATCTGGCCGCCAAGATCAATGCGCTGCTCGAGCCGACGGTCATCGAGGCGCTGTACGAGGCGAGCCAGGCGGGCGTGCGCATCGACCTGATCGTGCGCGGCGTCTGCGCGCTGCGGCCGGGGATCGCCGGCCTGTCGGAGAACATCCGCGTGCGCTCGATCGTCGGCCGCTTCCTCGAGCACAGCCGCGTCTACTATTTCTGGAACGACGGCCAGCGCGACGTCTGGCTGTCATCGGCCGACTGGATGGACCGGAACCTGCTGCGGCGGGTCGAGGTGGCGTTTCCGGTGCTCGATCGCCGCTTGAAGACCCGCGTGATCGACGAGGCGTTCCAGGAGCATCTGGCCGACAACGTATCGGCCTGGATCATGGACGGTGACGGACGTTATACGCGCCGGCACGGGCGCCGGGGCATCCCCCGCCAGTCGCAGCAGCGACTGCTGCGGAAACTGGCGCCGGGTCCGGGCGTCTAAGGGGCGATCGCTCCGGGCCCGGGCTCTGCCCCCGGGAGAGCGCGCCTGCGTCGCGAGGGGCGCGGGCGGCCGTGTCCGGGCATCGGCGAAGCCGCTACCAGCGGCGTGGTCCGCCTCCCCATCCGTGGTACGGATAAGGCCCGCGCGGCCCGCCCCAGCCCGGGCGCGGCCCGCCCCAACTGCGGCCGAAGTAGATCGACGCGCTCGGGACCACCACCGGTGCCGGCGCCACCACGGCCGGGCCCACGTACCCGCCGCCGTAGCCGTAGACGGGCGGGCCGGCGGGCACCACGGCGCAGGCGCCCAACGAGGCCAGCGCGCCTGCGGCTAGAATCGCCTTCATCGCGCCCTTGAAGCGGGCGCTCGCGGTACCGGTTCTCATCGTCTGCTCCTTGTCAGGCCGCGACCGGGATCGCGGACCCGAGCGACAGCAACCCCGCTGTCGGCATCCACGATACGGACAACAGGGCGGTTCAGGTGTATCGAGTTCGGACGAGTTGTATCAAGACATGACGGCGAGCCTTCGCATCCATCCGCTCGGCGATCGCGCGCTGCTGTGCGAGACCGGCGGCGTAGCCTCGCTCGACACGCAGCGCAGGATCTGGGCATTGGCGAGGCAGGCGTGCGACTGGACGGACGTGGCCGAGGCCGTGCCCGGCGTCAACAACCTGTTGCTGGTGTTCGACGCGCTGTCGGCCGATGCCGACGCGCTGCGCTCGCGCGTCGAGCGCGCATGGTCAGGCCTGCGCGTCGTCGACGCCGAACCGGGTCCGCTGATCGAGATCCCGGTCGTCTACGGCGGCGGCGGCGGTCCGGACCTCGACGACGTCGCGCGCCATGCGGGGATGTTGCCCGAAGAAGTGATCGAGCGGCACGCGGGGGCCGAGTACACGGTGTTCTGCATGGGATTCCAGCCCGGATTCGCGTATCTGGGCGGGCTGGACCCGCGGCTGGCCACGCCGCGGCGGGCGACGCCGCGCACCGACGTGCCGGCGGGCAGCGTCGCGATCGGCGGTCCGCAGACGACGATCTACCCGGCCCGCTCGCCGGGCGGATGGAACCTGATCGGCCGCTCCGACGCCGTGCTGTTCGCGCCCGACCGCGAGCCGCCGAGCCTGATGGCGGCCGGCTACCGGGTGCGCTTCGTGCCGGTCGACTCGCTGGGACCGCCGGCGGGCCCGGGCGGCCCGGATCCGCGGAGCGCGCCATGATCGAAGTCCTGCGTGCCGGACCGATGACCTCGGTCCAGGACGGCGGCCGGTCGGGGTGGCGCGCGCTCGGCGTCACGGCGGCCGGCGCGCTCGACACCACGTCGCTGTCGCTGGCCAACCTGCTGGTCGGCAACCGGCGCGACGCCGCGGCGCTCGAGATCAGCCTGGCGCCGGTCCGGCTGCGCTTCGATCGACCGGTGCGCATCGCGCTGACCGGCGCCGGCCTGGACGGCCGGCTCGACGACGGCACGCCGATCCGCTGCTGGTGGAGCTACCGGATCGAGGCCGGCCGGACGCTGACGCTGAACCCGACGCGGCCGCTCGGCGACGTCGGCCTGCACACGTATCTGGCGGTGTCCGGCGGCATCGACGTGCCCGAGGTGCTCGGTTCGCGCAGCACCGACCTGAAATCCGGGTTCGGCGGCCTGCACGGGCGGCTGCTCGCCGACGGCGACCGGCTGCCGGTCGGCAGCGGCGGCCTCGCGCAGGCGACGGACGCGCGCGATCGCGACGGCGTGCCGCTCGGCCGGCCGTTCGGCGTGCGCGCGCCCGAATGGTTCTGGCCGAAGGCGGCGGTGGGCGGTCGCTCGCCCGCGGTGCCGGTGCGCTTCGTGCCGGGGCCCGAATGGGAGGATTTCAGCCTGGTCTCGCGCCGGCTGCTCGTCCACGAGGATTGGGAGGTCAGCGCGCGCAGCAACCGGATCGGCTACCGGCTGGCCGGGCCGACGCTCGTGCGCCTGAAGGCGCGTTCGCGCGATCTGCTGTCGCACGGCGTGCTGCCCGGCGTCATCCAGGTGCCGCCGGACGGCCAGCCGATCGTGTTGATGGCCGACGCGCAGACCACCGGCGGCTATCCGAAGATCGGCGTCGTCGTCAGCGCCGATCTGCCGCTCGTCGCCCAGGTACGCTTCGGCGCCCGGCTGCGCTTCGTCGAATCCGATCTCGCGCAGGCGCGCACCGCGCTGCGCCTGGCTCAGCGCTACCTGGACGAGATGGCCGGCATCATCGATTCGCGGCTCGGCCGCGAGCCCGGCCCGTCCGGTTGTCCGCAGCCCGGGCCCGCCGCCGCCGATCCCGTCCGCGCGCCGACCGGCGCCGCATCGACCGACAACGGAGATCCGACATGAACGCACCCGCCGGCGACGCGCCGCGCGTCGATCTGAATGCCGACCTCGGCGAAGGCTGCGACACCGACGAGGCGTTGCTGGCACTGGTCACGTCCGCCAACATCGCCTGCGGCGGTCATGCCGGCGACGCGGCGACGATGCTTCGGACCGTCGACGGCGCGCTCGCGCACGGCGTCGCGATCGGCGCGCACCCGAGCTTCGTCGACCGGGCCGGCTTCGGACGCAACGAGATGCAGTTGCCGGCCGACGAGGTGTACGCGACGGTGCTGGCCCAGGTCGGCGCGCTCGACGCGATCGTCCGCGCCCGCGGCGGACGGCTCGCGCACGTCAAGCCGCACGGTGCGCTGTACAACCAGTCGGCGCGCGATCCGGCGCTGGCGGCGACGATCGCGCGCGCGGTGCGCGACTTCGATCCGACGTTGGTGTTGTTCGGGCTGGCCAACAGCGAATCGGTGGCGGCCGCGCGCGCCGCCGGGCTGCGCGTCGCCGAAGAGGTGTTCGCGGATCGCGGCTACAACGCCGACGGCAGCCTGGTCCGGCGCGGAACGCCGGGCGCGCTGATCGACGACGAGCAGCAGGCGCTGGACCAGACGCTGCGGATGGTGCGCGAGCGCAGCGTGCGCGCGCTCGACGGCACCGTGGTGCCGATCAACGCGCAGACCGTCTGCCTGCACGGCGACGGCGCGCACGCGCTGGCGTTCGCGCGGCGGATCCGCCAGGGCCTGCAGGCGGCGGGGATCACGGTGACGTCCGCCAGCGCGAGCGCAGCAGATGCGCGGCCATCTTCGGGCGCCGGTCGCGCGTGAACACGCCCTTGTGATTGAGGCCGCCGGGCCGGCCCAGCGCCTGCGCGGTCCGGAAATCGGCCAGGTTCCAGACGTGCAGGCCGACGATCCACGGCCGCGTCTCGGCCACGTCCAGGTAGCGGCCGATCATCCGCGCCTGGTATTCCTCGCTCCAGATGCCGTCGCCGATCGCGTGCATGCCGGCGATCGCGTCGGCGCCGAACTCCGTCAGCATGATCGGCTTGCCGGTGCGCCGATGCAGCGCCTCGAGTTCGTCGACGATGCCGGGCATCGCCTGGTCGAGCCGCCCGTGGTTGTCGTACCAGCCGCCGTAGCGGTTCAGGCACAGCACGTCCGAGTGTTCCTGCCATGAACCGTCGCTGAACGGCGCGTGGGCGATCGTCAGCGGCCGCGTATCGTCGCGCGAGCGCGCGTACGCGAACAGCTCGTCGAAGAACCGCCGTCCGCGCGCCTTGTAGCCGTCGCCGCCGTCGACCTTGCCGCGCATCGCGCCGGCGACGTAGCCGTCGTCCATCGGTTCGTTGGCCAGCGACCACATGATCACGCAGGCGCGGTTCTTGTCGCGCGCGATCAGTTCGTCGACCTGGCGGCGCACCTGGGCCAGCCGGGCGTCGATCAGCGGCTGCGCGTCCGAAAAGAACAGGCCGACCGCCGGCACTTCGTCGATGACCAGCAGGCCTTCGCGGTCGGCCAGCCGCATCGTCTCTTCCGAATACGGGTAATGACTGGTCCGGAACGAGTTGCCGCCGACCCAGCGGATCAGCGCCAGGTCCTGCACCGCGACCGAGGTGTTCAGCCCGCGGCCGTTGGCGGGGAAGTCCTCGTGCCGCCCGAAACCGCGCAAGCGGATCGGCGCGTCGTTCAGCAGCAGGCGGTCGCCGCGGACCTCGATCGTGCGCAGGCCGATGTCGTCTTCATAGGCGTCGACCGGCCGGCCGTCGGCGTCGTGCAGTTCGATCCGCAGCCGGTACAGCGCCGGGTCGTCGGGCGACCACCATCGCGGCATCGGCACGTCGAATATCGTTTCCGCCTCGCCGTCGGCGAAGCGCAGCCGCTGGTCGCCGGCCGGTGCGCGATCGGACGATGCCGTGGCCGTGCGCGCGTCGCCGCGGACCGCGGGCGGCGACCAGAGCCTGGCCCGGCCCCGGCCGGACCAGCCGGCGCGGGCGCGCACCCGCAGCGACACGCGTGCGTCTGCCCGGCCCGGCGCGGCGATCCGCCGTGTCGTGATCCCGAAATCCTCGATCGCCGGGTCGGGCAGTGCCGTCAGCCACACCTGCCGATGCAGGCCGGCATAAGGATAGAAGTCGTAAGCGACGTTCGGATAGTTGCCGCCGTCGCCGCCGATCGCGCCGGGCGGCACGCGCGAAGGCGAGGGCGTGTTGTCGACCTCGACGGCCAGGATCCGGCGCGGCGGCGGATCGACCGTGTCGGGCGCCAGCACGCCCAGGTCGAATTCGAACGGCAGGTGGCCGCCGCCGTGCTCGCCCAGCAGGCGTCCGTCGAGCCAGACGCGCGCTCGCCAGGTCGCCGAGCCGAAGCGCAGCCGCAGCCGCCGGCCGGCCCAGTCCGCCGGCAGCTCGATCTCGCGCCAGTACCAGGCCGGGCCCAGGTAGCCGTCCAGATCCGGGTATTGCTCGTTCCAGCTTCCGGGCACGGCGATCGTCCGCGGCGACGGCAGTCGCTCGAACCAGCGCTCGCGTTCGCCGCGCTGCTGCGGATCGGTCTGGAACGCCCACAGGCCCGACAGGTCGAGCACCGCGCGGTGCCGGTTGGCCTGCGGATACAGCGGCGACAGCAGCGCCGTGCCCGCGCCATCGGCGCTGCCGGCGTCGGCGGCGGCCCCGGTCGCGCTGGCCGGGCTGGTCGCATTGGTCGCGCTGGTCGCGGCCGAGGCCGAGGCCGGGCCCGAGGTGGCGGCGGTCGAGCCGGCCGGTTCGCCGGGGGCCGGCGTGCGTTCGTCGGCGATGCCGGCTCGCACGCCGACGGCGGCGACGGCGGCGCTGATCGCCGATCGCAGGAAATCACGTCTCATCGAGGCCTCCTCGGCTGACAAGGCGCTGCAAGTTATCATAGGCCGATGAGCGAATCCGACCGCCGCCCCGACGCGGCCTCCAGCGCTGGCGACGTCATCGATTCGCCGCTGGGTAAATCCAGTCCGTACGTCGATCGCTACGATGCATCGCTGCTCTTTCCGATCGCGCGCGCGCCGCAGCGGCGCGGCCTGGGCATCGACGGCACGCCGCCGTTCTTCGGCGCGGACCAGTGGACCGCTTATGACTTCGGCTGGCTCAACGCGCGCGGCCGTCCGCAGGTGATGCTGCTCGAATGCGTGGTGCCTGCCGAGTCGCCGAACATCGTCGAATCCAAGAGCTTCAAGCTCTACCTGAACAGTTTCAACGGGACCCGTTTCGCCAGTGCCGATGACGTGCGCGCGACGCTGCAGCGCGACCTGACTGCCGCCTGCGGCAGCACGATCGGCGTCGTGCTGCGTCCGCTGGCGGACCTGGACGGCGTCAGGCTCCTGGCGATCGGCGGCGACGGCGCGATCTCGCTGGACCGGCTCGATATCGAGTGCGACGTCTACGATCCGGCGCCCGAGCTGCTGAAGGTCGACGACGATCTGATCGCGCCGCACGAAGAGACGCTGACCTCGGACCTGCTCAAGACCAATTGCCCGGTCACCGGGCAGCCGGACTGGGGCAGCGTCGCGATCCATTACTACGGGCGGCCGATCGACCACGAGCGCCTGCTGCGCTACCTGGTCAGCTTTCGCAACCACAACGAGTTCCACGAGCACTGCGTCGAGCGCATCCACCTGGACATCATGGCGCGCTGCAGGCCGACCCGGCTGTCGGTGTACGCGCGCTATACGCGGCGCGGCGGCCTGGACATCAATCCGTTCCGCACCAACTATCCGTGCGCGCTGCCGCGCAGCGTGCGCACGCCCCGGCAGTGATCTGTCCCCGGCGGTGACGCGCCCCGGTGGCCCGCGTGGCTGCCGGAGCGCCGTGCGGGCTGGAGGCGGTTGCTTGCCGGACGTCGGCGCTACGCCCCGCGTTGCCCGAGCTGTGATTGCACGCGCTGCGCGTCGTCGCCGACCTGCTCGGCCAGCCGTCCGGCGAGCGCCAGCCGGCGCACGAGCCACGGCGTCACGTCGCGCTCGAACGGATCGGGCAGGCCGGTGACGCCCGCCGACGGCAGCATCGGCGAGGCGACGGGTTCGTTCGCGGGTGCCGCCGGTGCCGCCGGTGTTGCCGGTGCTGTAGGTGCTGTAGGTGCTGTAGGTGCGGCTGGTGCGGCTGGTGCGGCTGGTGCGGCTGGTGCGGCTGGTGCGGCTGGTGCGGCGGCCGGGGCCTCAGTCATCGGGGCGCCGACCGGCTGGTCCGGTTCGTCCGGCGAGGAGGCCAGCGGGTCCGCCGGAGGGGCCAGATCCGTCGGGCCGATCGAGACGGTCGAGCCCGCCGGGACTGCCGAATCCGTCGCGTTTGCCGGGTTCGTCATGTTTGCCGGGCTTGCCGGACGGGCCGGGTTCGCCGTAGGGACTGAGGGCGCCGAGCCCGACGAGTTCGCCGCGGCGGTTTCCCCCAGCAGCGCCTGCTCGATCCGTACGCCGGCCTGCGCGAGCGCGCGTTCGACGTCGGCCTGCGTCAGCCAGTCGCGGCGCAGCACCAGCATGCTCTTGACCGCGCTCATCTGCGCGAGGAATTGGTAGCAGTGCATCTGCATCGTTTCGAGGTCGGCCAGCGGCGGTCGCACGGCGCGCGGTTCGACCAGCGAACGCTGCGTGGCCAGGACCAGCGCCGACAGGCTGTCGAACGCTTCGCGCCGCGCGAGCCGCCATGCCAGGTCGTCGGCGCTGCCGATGTCGTGCAGCGGCTTGAGTGCCAGCGCCAGCTTCGCATGGCGCGCCTGCGCGGCCAGCACGCGGCGAACGAGCCCGGACAACTGGTTGCGCTCCCAGCTCGGCAGCACGTACGAGAACGCCCAGGCGACGCCGGCGCCGATCAGCGTGTCGGCGATGCGTTCGAACAGCGCGAACTCGGGCGTCACGCCGTTGTTCAGCGTGTGGGCCTGGATCAGGCCCAGCACCGTCGCGCCGATCGACGCGATCAGGTAGCGCCGCGCGGCGAAGCCGTGCGAGATCGCCTGTGCGATCGTGATCGCGAGCAGCAGCTCATAGGGTTCGTGGACGTTGGCGAGCACGCCCAAGGCCACGACGCAGCCGAGCAGCGTGCCGGCGACGCGGCTGTTGCGCCGCTCCAGCGTCTGCGCGAGGCTGCCTCGCAGCACGACGACGATCGTCAACAATATCCAGTATTCGTGCGAGCCCCAGGGCAGCAGCACGGCGATCGCGTAGCCGGTGGCGACCGCCAGCGCCGCCCGGATCGCGTGGCGCAGCGGCGGCGCGTCCCAGCGCCACAGCGCGAGGAACGGCGCCAGCGACCACGAGGTCGGACTGACGAACAATTGCCAGCTCGCGCGCACGGCCGCCAGGTCGGGGGCCTGTTCGCCGCGCGCGAGCCGGTTCAGTGCCAGCAGTTCATTGTTCAGGTGGGTCAGGCGGTTGGCCAGTCCGCGCAGCAGCACCGGCTGCGTCGTATCGTGGCCCAGCGCGTCGAGCGGCGCGCTGTGGTCGGCCTGCGCCGGCGGCAGCCGGCCGAGCAGCAGCGCGTCGGCGATCGCCTCGGTTTCGCGGGCCAGTTCCTCGAACAGCCGGCGCAGCGTGCGCAGCGGCGGCGCCTGTTCGGGATTGCTGCGCAGCGTTTCGAGGTCCAGTTCGCTGGCCACCAGGTGGTCGCGGATCTCCAGGATCGCCAGCAACATGCCGGCCAGCCGCTGGCGGCGCGGCGTGCGCGGCGATTCGAGCACCAGATCGCGCGTCGCCTGCAACTGGTCGGCCAGCGCGGCCTGCGCGGCCAGCAGCCGGCCCTGGACCGGCGCCGGCAGCTCGCGCACGTCGCCGAGCGGATCGATCGGCTCGAATTGCTGCGCCTGCGTGCGCATCAGCGACGCCATCGCCAACAGCAGGTCGACCATCGACAGCGTCCGGTAGCGCGTGTTCAGCGCCAGATTGACCAGTACCGCGTAGACGACGTACAGCGCCGCGCCCAGCGCGAAATACGCGCCGCGCTCGAACGCCGTCGGCCAGTCGGCGGTGCCCGGCGCCGCCATCGCGAAGATCATCGCCAGCACCACGGCCATCGCGATCGGAATGCCGCGTTTGCCCCAGGCCATCCCCAGGAACGCGACGAACGTGGCCGGAACCAGCAGCAGGCCGAGTTCCAGCGGATGCCCGTGCAGGTGCTGGACGCCCAGCGACAGCGGCAGGGCCAGCAGCGGCCCGGGCAGCATCTGCCGGAACTTGCCTCGCCGCGGCCAGGGCTGGTCGCACACCGACGCGATGATCACGCCCACGCCGGCCGAAGCGCTCGCGGCCGCGCCCAGCGCCGCGTGCAGGCCGCCCGAGATCATCAGGTAGCCGAACGCCACCGTCAGGCCGTTGGTGAAATACGAGCTGAGCAGCACGCGCATCGCCGCGCGCAGCCTCGACGTGCCCGGCGGCCGCCGCGACGCGGAGACTGCCGAAGCGGCCGGAGCGGCCGGAGCGGCAGCCCTCGGAGTGGCGGGGTCGGCGGGCGGCGATGAAGGATCCGGCGGCATGAAAGGGGCGGTGAGCGGATTCGGCGTACGCAGTGTACTGATTTCGGCTCGAAGGTTCGCGGGGTAAGCGCGCGGCGCGATCCGCAAAACGGATCTCGCGCGGATCGTGCTTAGCGCGCCGGCGACGTCTCGGTGACAACCCAGGTTGTCAACTTCCTGACGATTCGGCAAACTGCCCGCAGGCGCTCGCCCGCCCATCGAACAATCTACGGAGACATTCCCATGAAGCTCGCCCGTTTCGTTGCGGCGGCCGGCTTGGCGCTGGCCGGCGGCCTGGCCTTCGCGCAGGACAAGCCCAGCGAACTGAAGATCGGCATCTCGACGTTCACGTCGGGCGCGGCGTCGGTGTTCGGCGTGCCGGCCAAGGCGGCGGCCGAGCTGCTGATCGAGGAGATCAACGCGGCCGGCGGCATCGGCGGCGCCAGGGTGACGCCGGTCTTCATCGACGAGGGCATCGGCGGCGACAAGCTGCTCAGCGAATACCGGCGCCTGGTGCAGGAGCAGGGCGTCAAGACGATGCTGTCGGCGATCTCCAGCGGCAACTGCAACATCGTCGCGCCGGTGGCCGAGGACCTGAAGGTCCTGAACGTCATGTGGGATTGCGGGACCGAGAAGGTGCTCGAAGAGCGCCGCTACAAGTACGTCGTGCGCACGCAGGCCAACGCGACGACCGAGATGGTCGCCACGGTGCTGTACCTGCTCAAGGTCAAGCCGGACTTCAAGACGGTCGCCGTGGTCAACCAGGACTACGCGTGGGGGCGTGATTCGTGGGAGATCTTCCTGAACGCGCTCAAGGTGTTCAAGCCCGACGTCAAGGTCGTCGCCGAGATGTTCCCGAAGATGGGCGCGTCGGATTTCTCGACCGAGATCAGCCGCCTGCAGGCGCTCAGGCCCGATGTGGTGCTGAACACGTCTTGGGGCGGCGACCTGGACACCTTCGTGCGCCAGGCCTCGCAGCGCGGCCTGCTGACGCAGAAGACCCAGTTCGTGATGCCGCTGGCCGAAAGCTCGCTCGAGCGGCTGGGCAACGCGCTGCCCGACGGCGTCATCATCGGCGCGCGCGGCGAGCACTACTGGCTGCACCCGGAAACCAAGGACGATCCGAAGCACAAGGACTTCATCGCGAAGTTCAAGGCCAAGACCGGCGCTTACCCGATCTACCCGACCTATCACATGGCGCAGGCGCTGTTCGGGCTCAAGCAGGGTTATGAGCGCGCGATCGAGGCCAACGGCGGCAAGTGGCCGGCGCCCGACCAGGTCGCCGAAGCGATGCGCAAGCTCGAATTCAAGGCGTACGGGCGGTCGATCAAGATGCGCGAGGACGGGCAGGGCCTCGAAGACCAGTTGCTCGGCGTCAGCAAGCGCGTGCCGCAATATCCGTTCGCGGTGATGGACAAGATGATGCTGGTGCCGGCCGACCTGGTGACGACGCCGGTCGGCCAGCACTCGCCGGCCTGGGTCAAGACGATCGACCCGGCCGTGCTCGGCAGCGACCGGCTCAAGTCGTACGACTTCAAGTAGGCGCGAAGCGGGTGAGAAAAGCGGGCGACGAAAGCGAGCGAGGGTAGCAGCGGCGATGGACGCGAGCCTGTTCGCGCTGGCGCTGATGGACGGCGTGTCGTACGCGGCGCTGCTGTTCCTGGTCGCGCTGGGACTGACGCTGATCTTCGGCGTCATGCGCATCCTGAACATCGCGCACGGCAGTCTGTACGCGTGGGGCGGTTACTTCGCCGCGACGCTGGGCATCGCGATCGCGCGCTACGGCCTGCCCGAATGGCTGGCGCTGCCCGCGCTGTTCGCTGCCGCGCTGATCATCGGCGGCCTGCTCGGCACCGTGCTCGAGTTCGCGCTGCTGCGCCGCATCCTCGACAAGGATCCGATCCTGCAACTGCTGGTCACGTTCGCCGCGTTCATGGTGCTCGAGGACCTGCAGCGGCTGATCTGGGGCGTGCAGCCGGTGTTCGTGTCCGACGTCGTCAACCAGCTCGGCACGCTGAGCGTCGCCGACGTCACGTACACGCGCTACCAGTTGCTGGTGCTGCCGGCGGTCGCCATCGTCGCGTTCTTCGCGCTGCGCTGGTTTCTCGGCCGCACGTCGCTGGGACGGCAGGTCACCGCCGTCACGCATCACCGCGAGGTCGCCACCGCGATGGGCGTCGATACCAACCGCGTCACCTGGCTGACGATCGCCGTCGGTGGCGCGCTCGGTGCGCTCGGCGGCGCGCTCGCTTCACCGACGACCTCGTTCACGCCCGGCATCGGCGCCGACATGATGGTGTTGTCGTTCGCGGTCGTCGCCACCGCCGGCCTCGGCCAGATCGGCGGCGCCGCGCTGGCCGCGCTGATGATCGGGCTGGCGCGCTCGTTCGCGATCTACCTGATGCCCGAGATCGAGGTGCTGATGCCTTACCTGATCATGGTCGCGGTGCTGCTGCTGCGACCCGAAGGCCTGTTCTCGACGGCCGCGGCGCGCAGGATCTGAGCCGATGCGAGCCGCCCGTCTTCGTGCCGTCGTCGTCGCGCTGATCGTCGCCGTCGCGCTGCTGTGCGCGGCGATGCCGTGGTTGAAGACGCCGGTGCTGCTGGCGCTGTCCAACGGGCTGGCCGTGCTCGGCGTCATCGTGCTGATCCGCGCCGGCCAGGTCTCGTTCGGGCACGCGATGTACGCGTGCCTGGCCGGCTACACGGTGGCGTTCGTCGGCCGCGCCTGGCACCTGGACGCGTTGCTGCTGATCGCGATCGGCACGATCGGCGCCGCGCTCGCCGGCGTGCTGATCGGCTCGTTCATGGTCCGCTATCGCGGCATCTTCTTCGGCATGCTGAACCTGGCGTTCTCGATGGTGCTGTTCTCGGTGCTGGGCAAGTTCGGCGGGGTCACCGGCGGCACCGACGGGCTGCGCTTCGACCGGCCGTCGTTCGGCTTCGTGCTGCTGGAGCGCGAAGGCTTCGAGACCGCTCTGCTCGCGCTGACACTGGTGCTGGCCATCGTCGCCGGTTGGCTGGTCCAGCGCTATTTCGCGAGCGTCAACGGGCAGGCGCTGGCAGCGATCAAGAGCAACGAGACGCGGCTCGAATACCTGGGCATCTCGGCCAAGCGCGTGTTCTGGGGCGGCTACGTGCTGTCGGCCGCGCTGTGCGGGTTGGGCGGCAGCGTGTTCGCGCTGACGCAGGGCCTGGTCACGCCCGAGATGGGCTACTGGGTGCGTTCGGGCGAGATCGTGTTCATCGCGATCCTCGGCGGTTCGGGCCATGCGCTGGGCGCGTTCATCGGCGCGTTCGTGTTCGAGTTCGTCAAGCTGTACGCGGCGGCGCTGCTGACCGGCGCCTGGCAGCTCGCGCTCGGCCTGGTGCTGATCGTCATGGTGTTCGCCGCGCCGCGCGGGCTGTTCGGCCTGATCGAGCCGATGCTCGGACGGCGCGCCGCGCGCCGCATCGGCGATGCCGCGTCGACTGGAGAGACGGCATGAGCGATCGGCCGACGTCGTCGGGTGGCATGAGCGATCGGCCGGCGTCGTCGGGTGGCGTGAGCAGTCGGCCGGCGTCATCGGATGGCGTGAGTGATCGGCCGGCGTCATCGTCGGGCGAGGGATCGCTGCTGTCGACGCGTGAGCTGTCGCTGTCGTTCGGCGGCGTCGTCGCCGCCGATGCGATCGACTTCGACCTGATGCCCGGCGAGCGGCTGGCCGTCGTCGGCCAGAACGGTGCCGGCAAGACGACGTTCATCAACCTGTGCACCGGCTACCTGAAGCCGACGCGCGGCATCGTACGTTTCGACGGCGTCGACGTCACCGGCCACACGCCGCGCTCGATCACGCGCCGCGGGCTCGGCCGCTCGTTCCAGTTGCCGCAGATCTTCACCGAACACACGGTGCGCGAATGCCTGCTGCTCGCGGCTTCGGCGCCGACCGGCGCGCGGGCCGGAGAAGCGGCGCGGCCGCGGCGGCGCGGAGGCTTCTGGATCCCGCTGCACGAGGCCGTCGACGGCGTCGAGATCGACGACACGCTGGCGCTGCTGCAGTTGTCGCCGCGCGCCGACGACCTGGCCGGCTCGCTGCCCGAGGGGCAGCGCAAGCTGCTCGACGTCGCGATGGCGCTGGTGCTGCGGCCGCGCCTGATGATCATGGACGAGCCGACCAGCGGCGTGTCCAGCGACGAGAAGCACGGCCTGATGGCGGTGCTGATGCGCGCGCTGGACGAGCGCCGGATCACCAGCATCTTCGTCGAGCACGACATCGACATCGTGCGCCGCTATTCGACGCGGCTGGCCGCGTGGATCGCCGGCCGGATCGCGGCCGACGGCGCGCCGGACGAGGTGCTGCGCGACCCGTTGATCATCCGCAACGTGATCGGAGGATGAGCGTGCTCGAACTGGACGCGGTGTCGGCCCGGATCGCGGGCATTCCCGTGCTGCGCGGGATCAGCGCGCGATTCGACGCGGGCGGAACGATCGCCGTCGTCGGCCGCAACGGCGCCGGCAAGACGACGCTGCTGCGCCTGATCATGGGCTTCGTGCCGCTGCTGCACGGACGGGCGAGCTTCGACGGCCGCGACCTGGCCACCGTGCCGGCGCGCGACCGCGTGCGGCTGGGCATCGGCTATGCGCCCGAGGACCGCGTGATGTTCCCGACGTTCAGCGTCGAGGAGAACCTGCGCTTTCCGTGCGAGGTCATCGGCCTGTCACGGCGCGACGTCGATGATCGGCTCGCGCAGACGCTGGACATCGTGCCCGAGCTCGAACCGATGCTGCCGCGCTCCGGCGCCGCGTTGTCGGGCGGCCAGGGCAAGATGGCTGCGCTCGGGCGCGCGATCATGGCCGGCGAACGCCTGGTGCTGCTCGACGAGCCGTTCCAGGGGTTGGCGCCGGTGCTCGCGCAGCAGTATTCGGCGTCGCTGCAGCGGTTGATCGCCGCGCGGCCGCGCTCGTGCGTCG
The DNA here is from genome assembly GCA_047601745.1 of Burkholderiaceae bacterium. Taxonomy (GTDB): domain Bacteria; phylum Pseudomonadota; class Gammaproteobacteria; order Burkholderiales; family Burkholderiaceae_E; genus JAKPAM01. Next base: position 2,554,298 of record JASGIS010000001.1, read on the forward strand.
TCATCACCGAATCGAACCGCAGCCTGCTCGGCGACGTGCCGACGCAGACGCTGGTGCTCGAGCGCGGCGAACTGTCGCGCGAGGAGACGGCGCCGGCTTGAGAATCCGTGAACGAACCCGCCCCGCCCGCTCGCGCTAAGATGGACGGCATCCGATCATGACTTTCCAGGAGACCCGCGTTGAGTGCCGTTCCCGATTCCGTTCCCGCTGCCGAGCCGATCGCCTATGACGACGTCGTGCTCGGTCGTCGCAGCATCCGCGGTTTCCTGCGCAAGCCGGTGCCCAAGTCGGTCATCAAAGAGGTGCTCGAACTGGCGATCCGCGCGCCGTCGTCGTACAACACGCAGCCGTGGAACTTCTACGTGATCACCGGCGAGCCGCTCGAGCGGATCCGCCACGGCAACGTCGAGCGCAACCTGGCGGGCATCCCGTCGTCGCGCGAGATCCGCGGCCACGGCGAGTACGGCGGCAAACATCGCGAGCGGCAGATCGACGTGGCCAAGCAGTTGTTCGGCGCGATGGGCATCGAACGGCACGACAAGGCCAGCCGCGACGACTGGGTGCTGCGCGGGTTCCGCCAGTTCGACGCGCCGGTGTCGATCGCCGTCACTTATGACCGCTCGATCCATGGCGGCGACATCGGTCCGTTCGACTGCGGCGGCGTCGTCAACGCGCTGGTCAACGCCGCGTGGTCGCGCGGGCTGGGCTGCGTGATCAACAGCCAGGGCATCATGCAGACGCCGGTCGTGCGCGAGCACGCGCGGATCCCGGACGACCAGGTCATCATGATCTGCGTCGCGATGGGTTACCCGGACGACAGCTTTCCGGCCAACGCGGTCGTGTCGCGCCGCAAGGGGGTCGACGAGGCGGCGGTGTTCGTGGGGTTCGACGAGGGCTGATCGCCTGTCGCTGCCGTGCCGGCCGTCATGGCGACGGCACCGCTACGATGTCGGCGGCGGATCGCAACTGCTTGTCCAGCGTGGCCAGCGGCAGGCCTCGCCGTTGCGCGAGCTCGAGATAGGCGGCGTCGTAGAGCGTCAATCCCAGGCGATCGGCCAGGCGCAGAGTCGTCGTCCACGCGAATTGATCGGTATCGGGATCGATGCAGATGTTCAATCGAGCGAGGTCGGCCAGCGAAGCGTCGCGATGGGAGGCGTCGATCCGGCCACGGCGAACGGCCGTCTGGAGAATGTTGGCCACTTCGAGCTTCCAGAGCGGCGGAACCCAGGCGCCGCTTTTCGTGACCAGATCGAGGATTCGTTGCGAGGCGGGCGCGAGTTCATCCTCGAACAGCCAGGCCAGCGTCACCGAGCTGTCGACGACGAGGCTCATCGACGCCCCTCGTCACGATAGGCCTTCCATTCGTCCCAATCGAACGCTTTGCCGAAAGCCGCCGCGCGTACCCGGATCCGCTGTGCGGCCAGCGCAGCTTGCTCGGTCGAAGGCGAGGTATTCGGAATCACGCGAGCGATGGCGCGACCGCGGCGCGTGATCACGACCTCCTCGCCCTGCTCGACCCAGTCGAGAACGGTTCCGAACTTGCTCTTGGCCTCGAAGGCGCCGATTTCGCGCATGATATCGTTTGTAGACCAGTCTATTGACTAGACTGTATCATGATGCGGAAGACGCCTCAACGACCCCGCGCATGGAATTCCGTCTGTCCGATCGCCGCGCCTGATGTCCTCCTCCGAGATCTTCCTGATCGCGATGCTGATGATCTTCAGCATCCCGTACCTGATCTGGCGGCTGGGCCGCACCGACTACTTCGCGCCGCTGGTCGTCGTTCAGATCCTGACCGGCATCGCGCTGGGTCCCGGCGTGCTCGGCGCGGCGTTCCCCGATTACTACCGCTTCGTGTTCAACGCCGACGTCACCCGGGCGCTGTCCGGCGTCGCGCAGTGGGCGGTCATGATCTTCGTGTGGATCGCCGGCGTCGAGTTGGACCTGCGCCAGGCCTGGCAGAATCGGCGCGAGAGCGGCATCACCGCGGGGCTCGCGCTCGGCGTGCCGCTGGCGTTCGGCACGCTGGCGGGCGCGCTGCTGCTGGCCTGGCCGGGCTGGATCGGACCGAACGCGCAGACGTGGCAGTTCCTGCTCGGCATCGGCATGTCGTGCGCGGTGACGGCTTTGCCGATCCTGATCCTGCTGATGGAAAAGCTGCGGATTCTGCGCGAGCCGCTGGGCCAGCGGATCCTGCGCTATGCGAGCCTGGACGACATCGCGATCTGGGGCGTGCTGGCGGTGATCCTGACGGACTGGGCGCGCGTCGGCAAACAGCTCGGCTTTCTCGTCGTGTTCGCGATCGCGACGCTGCTGTTCCGCCGCCTGATGCGCGCGATCCCGCCGGCGGACCGCTGGTACGCGAGCCTGGTCTGGCTGGTGGCGTGCGGGCTGGGTTCGGACTGGGCCGGGCTGCACTACATGGTCGGCGCCTTTCTGGCGGGGGCGGTGATCGACGCCGACTGGCTGGGGCAGGACGACATGGATCGCCTGCGCCACCATCTGCTGCTGATCGTGATGCCGGTCTTCTTCCTGAATACCGGCTTGCGGACCGACTGGCAGACCGGTGGCGTCGCGGTGCTGGCCGCCGCGGCATTGCTGCTCGTCGCATCGGTCGCTGGCAAGCTGCTCGGCATGCGGATCGCCGGCCGGCTGCTCGGCTGGTCGGCGCGCGAGGCGAAGGTGATCGGCTGGCTGCTGCAGACCAAGGCGCTGATCATGATCATCTTTTCGAACGTGCTGCTCGACAAGGGCCTGATCACCAACGCGACGTTCACCGCGCTGCTGCTGATGGCGGTCGCCAGCACGATGTTGACGATCCCGCGGGTCACCGCGGATCTGAAGCGCATGGACGTGGGCGGCGCCGGCGCGCCCGGAGCGTGAGATGGCCGCCGTCCGGTCAGCGTGAACGGATCCTAACGCCCGTCGCCGACGCGCAGCGCGTCCATCGCCGGGCGGAACTGGTACTCGGGCACGATCAGCACCGCGTCGCGCGACGCGAGCCGCGCATAGCGGCCGTAACCGTCGGGCGTGCGCGCGCCGACGGTGACCTGAGCCAGCGGCCGGCCGTCGCGTTCGACGACCTCGATGCGCAGCGCCGGCGACGTCAGACCGTACGGGTCGGCGGCGAGGCCGGCACCGGCATGACCGGCGTCGTCGGGCCCCGGGGCCGATGGCATGGCCCGAGCCAGCACGCGATCGGCCCGGGCCTGCGAAAACAGCGACAGATAGGCGGCGGCATCGAAAGCGCCGGAGCCGCGGGTGTCGGTGATGGTCGCGCCGGCGGCGTCGACCTCGCGCCAGCCCCGGTCATCGGCGACGAAGCGCCGTGAACGCTCGTCATCGCCGATCGTCAGCGCGGCGACGTCGGGCAGGTCCCACGCGAACAGTCGTGCCGGACGATGCGTGTCGTCATGCGCATGGCCGTGCGCGCCGGCACGAGGACCGGCGGCGCCGGCGGAGCCGGTTTCGCCGATGCCATGCGCATCGGGCGCATCGTGCGCGTCCGGGTCTTCCCATTGGACGACCGTCGCGCCGATGCCGGCGACGAGCACCAGCAGCCAGGCGATCGTCCGCAGGCGCTCGCTCATCGGCGGCTCCGGGTCGACATCGTCATGCCGTCGCTCATCGCCGCCGCCACCAGGTCCAAGCGCCGAACGCCAGGGCCAGCGCGGGCAGCAGCACCGAGCTGACGACGAACACGGCCCGCATCTGCCGGTTGGTCAACTGGACGCTGCGCGTTTCGTAGTGACGCGGGCGGATGTCGATCAGCGCGTCCTGCTGCGCGAGGAAATTGATCGCGTTGATCAACAGCGTGCCGTTGCCCATCAGCGCGAAATGGCTGTTGTTCGCGAAATCGGCGTCGCCGGCCAGCAGCAGGCGCGACTGCCGGCCGCCTTCGGGTACCGGCACGTCGCCGATGCGGCGCGTGGCCAGCAGCATCAGCGTGCGCGCGCCGACGTCGCCCGGCTGCCCGCGCGGATGCGAGCGGTCGCTGCTGAGTACCAGCGGCGTCACCGACACGCCGTCCGCGAGTCCGCCCGGTGCCGGCGTGAACGAGCCGACGCCCGGAAAGAACGTCAGCGGCAGCCCGCGCGTGATGCGATGCCGAGGGTAGTCGCTGCTGGCCGGGGATGACGGGTCGCTTCGGTAATGATGGCCGTCGTCGATCACTTCGCGTGCGTGCCAGGCGATGCCGTAACGATCGAGGATCGGCTGCAGACCGTGCGGCGATTGCGGTTCGAGCAGCGCGAACACGCTGCCGCCCTGGTCCAGGTAAGCGAGCAGCCGGCGCGCGCCGACGTCGGCCAGTGCGCGCCGCGGACCGGCGACGACGATCAGATCGCAGCCGTCCAGCGTCTCGCTGTCCTGGACGAGCAGTACCGGGCGGATCCGGTAGCCGAGCGTTTCGAGCGCGTCTCGGGCCATGCCCAGCCCGTGGCGTTCGTGGATCTCGACGCGTGCGACCAGGTTCTCGTCCTTGTCGTGGTCCTCGGGATCGTCCAGCTCCTTCAGGCTGAACGGATTGGCTTCGCCGTGGCCGTGCGTGAAGCAGATCGTCTGCACGACGCGCGACGTGACGCGGATCAGCGCGTTGGTGAAGTCCGTTTCGGTGCCGCCGTTGACGGTCAGCCGCCGCTGGCCGCTCTCGATCACCGCGCTGCCGGCGAACTGGATGTCGTGGCGGCGCGCCTCGGCCGGATGCACGGACGGGTCGACGCCGCGCACCCGGATCCGCGGATTGGCGCGCGCGTACTGGTCGAGCAGCGCCAGCGCGTCGACCATGCTCTTGTTGCGCAGATCGTAGAACCAGGTGATGCGCACGGGCTCGTCGATGCCGGCCAGCACGCGGCGCGTGTCGTCGCCGATCGTGTAGACGCCGGCGCGAGTCAGGTCGATGCGGCCCGGATGGCGATAGCCCCAGATGTTGACGGCGACCAGCACGCTGGCGATCGCGGCGATCGGCAGCAGCACGCGAAATCCGGTCCATCCCGCCCGCCAGCGCATCGCGTCCGTCCTCTAGTGTCGTGAATCAGAAGTTCGCCGAGGAAAGAAATCTGTCGAAATCGGTGCCAGGCAAGGCGCAAACCGCAGCGATACCGAGGTATCGCGAGGATTTGCAACGCGGCATGGCGCCGATTCTCGGCGGATTTCTTCGGCGAACTTCTGATTCACGACACTAACGCATCCGCCGCAGCCGCAGCATCTGTGCGGCGATGACCTGCGACAGCACGATGACGCTGGCGAAATACACGAGCGCGCTGCCCGACAGCACGCCGCGGATCAGATCGACGTGCTGCGCCGACAGCGACAGGTGCAGCAGCGCCGCCGACAGCGACGGCGCGACGTCCAGTGCGGCCGGGTAATCGATGAACCACAGCAGCACCAGCAGCGTCCAAGTGATCAGCGCGGCGACGATCTGGTTCGAGCAGCCGCTGGACACCGCCATGCCGATCGCCAGGAACATCGCGCCGAACGCGAAGGTGCCGAGGTAACCGCCGATGATCGGACCGTAGTCGGGATCGCCGTACAGCGCCAGCGGGATCACGGCGGTGGCGGTGCCGGCCAGCATCAGCGCCAGCACCAGCAGGCCGGCCAGGTACTTGCCGAGCACGGTGGCCGCGTCCGACAGCGGCAGCGTCAGCAGCAGCTCGATCGTGCCGGTCTTGTTCTCCTCGGCGAAGATGCGCATCGTCAGCAGCGGCATCACGAGCAGCAGCAGGATCATCATGTTGTGGAACGAGCCGACCATCTGCGTCGTGCTGACGAAGAAAAGCGCGAAGCTGAACAGATAACCGCACAGCGCCCAGAACGTCGCGACGACGACCAGCGCGATCGGCGTCGCGAAGTACTCGCGCAGCTCCTTCTGGACGACGGCGCCCAGGCCGCTCACGCGAGGGGCTCCGCACCGGCGTCGCTGCGCCGCACCGCATCGATCAACAGGTCTTCGACGCTCGTCGACAGCGGGCGGGCCTCGACGACGTGGCCGTGCGCGAGTGCCGCGCGCAGCAGCGGGTCCAGGTGCGCGGGCGCCGACGCGTAGCGGACGACGAGTCGTCGGGTGCGATGCGACGTCGCGTCGCGCGCGGCGTGGTCGACGCTGCCGGAATCGTCACTGCCGGAGTCGCCACCCCCGGAGACGTCACCGCCGGGGGCGCCATCGCCGGGGGCGTCGTCAGCGCCATCGCGATCGTTGCGGCGTTCGTCGACCGTCACGCCGGTCACGCCTTCGACCGCGCCGATCGCCGCGACGACGGCGCGCAGCGCGGTCTCGTCCGTACCTCGCCAGCGCAGCGCGACCCTCGCGGCGCCGAGCGCCTGGCCGTCGGCGTCCAGCGGTACGTCGGCGATCAGCCGGCCGTGACGCAGGATCAGCGCGCGCGTGCACAGCGCCTGCACCTCCTGCATCAGGTGGCTGCTGAAGACGACGGCGCGACCGCGCGCGGCCTCGCGGATCATCCGGCGCGCCTCGACGATCTGCATCGGGTCCAGGCCGTTGGTGGCTTCGTCGAGCAGCAGCACCGACGGGTCGCCGAGGATCGCCTGCGCGAGACCGACCCGTTGCCGGAAGCCCTTCGACAGGCGCCCGATCGCGCTGCGCCGCACGCCGTCGAGGTCGAAAGCGCGGACCGCTCGATCGACGTCGGCGCGCAGCGCATTGCCGCGCAGGCCCTTGCAGCGGGCGACGAACTGAAGGTAATGATCGACGGTCAGCGCGTCGTACAGCGGCGCGCGCTCGGGCAGGTAGCCGATCGCATGGCCGGGGCCGTGGCGGCCGAGATCGCGGCGGCCGCGGCCATGATCGCCGCCGCCGCCGCCGCCACCGACGCCGACGCCGACGCCGACGCCGACGCCGACGCCGCCACTGACACCGCTGACGCCGGTCCGGTCATCGGCCGCCGCGCGCGGCGCAGCGGACGCCGTGATCGCGACGCGGCCCATGTCGGGCTGGTAGAAGCCGGCGATCAATCGCAGCGTCGTCGTCTTGCCGCTGCCGTTCGGCCCCAGCAGCCCGACGATCTCGCCGGGCTCGACCCGGAAATCCAGCCGATGCAGGACCTGGCGCGACCCGAACGACTTGTCGACCTGCTCGAAGACGATCGCCGTCATCGGATGCTGGCGCGGCGGCCGGCGGCGATCGATCCGCTCATCGGAAGGGCCCGTTCACACGACCTAGTCGTACGCGCGATCGTGCGCGTGCTCGCCGTACTGCTTGGCGTCGTGGCTGTACCAGATCTGGCCGCGCTTGGCGTCGCGGATCTGCTTGAGCCGGTCGATCGACTGCATCGACATGTTGGTGTTCCACGTGATGCCCGGGATCACGCCGGCTTCGTTCTCGGCCGTGTAGATCGCATCGGCCGCCAGCAGCAGCACGCCGGTGTTCTTCAGCGAGACCTGCAACGACTGGTGGCCCTGCGTGTGGCCCTTGGTGTCCAGCGCCACCAGCGTGCCGTCGCCGAACAGGTCGAAGTCGCCGGTCAACTGCAGGAAATCGTAGTCGCGCGTGCCGTCATAGTCCTTGATCACGTAGGCGGCGCGCTGGAACTTCTCGGGCCACCACGCGGCGCGCAGCTCTTCCTTCTGCACGACGTGTTTGGCCTTGGGGAACAGCTTGATGTTGCCCGCGTGGTCCAGATGGAAGTGCGAGTAGACGACGTGCGTGACGTCCTCGGGCTTGAAGCCGAGTTTGGCGAGCTGGCGGTCGACCACCTCGTCGCGCGTCTGCTGCGCATGGAACGCGCCGCACAGGCCTTCACCCCAGTAGTTCGCGCACTTGCCGTCGGACACCTCGACGTTGTTGCCGGTGTCGAACAGAACGAGACCGCGCGGATGCTGGATCACGTACATCGCGACCGGCACCTTGATCTTGGTGCCGACGCCGGACATCGCGGTCAGCCAGCCCTTGTCGAGCTCGAGCAGTCCGCTGGAAACCTGCCACAGGCGAATGTCCTGCGCATGGGCGTTGAAGGCGGCGGCGCACAACAGGCCAACGGCGCCGACGGCGAGCTGGCGAAGACGTTCGAGCATCACGGTTGTCTCCCTCGATGATTGTGTTCGTTCTTGTCGCTGGCGCGCGGCCGGGCCTCGTGCGGCGGGACCGGTCCGGCCAGATCCTCGATGCTAACCGGCTGCCCAGGCAAGTGCCATCACCCGTTTCGGCGACGATCGAACACTCGCGTGCCGCGTCACGATACCGCCGTCGATTCGCATCGGCCGGATCACTCGACCTTGATGCCGGTCTCGGCCGACATCTTCTTCCACTTGGCCTGCTCGCGCGCGACGAGCTTGGCGAAGTCGTCCGGGTTCAGCGGCTCGTAAGTGCCGCCCAGGCTCTTGAGCCACTCGGTCATCTCGGGGCGCTGCATCGCCTTGATCGTCGCGACGTTCAGCTTGTCGACGATCGGCCGAGGCGTGCCGGCCGGCACGAAGAAACCGCTGAACGCGATCAGGTCCAGTCCCGGATAGCCGGCCTCGGCCAGCGTCGGCGCCGACGGGTACTTCGGCATGCGGTTCGGCGACAGCGCGGCGATCGCCACCAGCTTGCCGGGCGTCGTCAACGGTTCGAGTTCGGACGCATAACCGATCGCGATCTGCACCGCGCCGTTGGCCGCATCGAGCAGCGCGGCCGAGCTGCCCTTGTACGGCACGGTCCGCAGCTTGATGCCGAGCATCTGTTCGAGGTACACGCAGGCGAAATGCTGCAGCCCGGCGTGTCCGGACGTACCGCAGATCAGTTCCTCGGGCTTGGCCTTGGCCTGGGCGATCAGGTCGGCGACGGTCTTGATGCCGGTGCCGTTGTAGACGACCAGCATCGGGTAGCCGAGCGTGCCGACGCCGACTGCCGTGAAGTCCTTGGCCGGATCGTAGCGGACCTGTCCGCCGGCGCCCGGAAACGCGACCAGCGGATTCATGCCGCCGAAGAACATCGTATAGCCGTCCGGGGCCGAGCGCGCCAGCGCTTCGGCCGCGATCGAGCCCGAGGCGCCGGGCCGGTTGTCGACGACGACCGGCTGGCCGAGCGACTCGCTGATGCGCTGTCCGTAGCGGCGCGCCCAGATGTCGTTGACGCCGCCGGCCGGACCGTCGACCAGCAGCCGGATCGGGCGATTCGGGTAGTCCTGGGCGGTCGCGCTCAGGGGCATGCAGAAGGCGGCGATACCGAAGGCGGCGGCGCTGAGCGCGGCCAGGCCGCGACGAAAGCTGGCTGACAAAAGGGGTCTCCCGGGGTGTTGTACGTGCGCGGGGGCGCCGGCCCGCGCGCTTGCTGTCGTTGAGCTGACGCGACGGCCGTCGGCTATTGAGCCAGATTTCGCCGCGCCCGACAATCCCGGGTCGTTCCGCGCGGGCGCAGGTTCAGCCGGCGAACCCGCCGGCGTCGAGAAACGCCTGCTCCTTGGCCGTCGCCTCGCGCGCCAGGATCCGGTTGCGATGCGGAAAGCGACCGAAGCGCACGACGATGTCGCGGTGATGCCGCGCGTAGCGAGCCGATTCCTCGCCCAGGGCCGCGCACAGCTCGACGCAGCGGTTCTGGTCCGCGAGGTCTTCCGAATGCATGAACGGCAGGTAGAAGAACTGGCGCAGCGCCGTTTCGGTCGCCGCGTCGAAGCCGCGCTGCACCGCCTGGCGCGCGTAGCGGCGGGCCAGCGGGTCGGTCGCGTACATGTGCGCGGTGCCGCGCCACGCGTTGCGCGGGAACTGGTCGAGCAGGATCATCAGCGCGAGCGAGCCTTCGGCCGAATCGCCCCAGTGTTCGAGCTCGCGCCGTGCCGCGCGCAGGTGCCAGCCGCCGAGTCGTTTACGGCAGGCCTCGTCGAAGGCTTCGTCCTTGTCGAACCATTTCTCGCGGCCGGCGTCGCGCCAGAAATCGATGATCGCGACGGCGTCGGAAAGCGGTGCGGGGGTGCAGTGCGGGGTGTCCATGATCGGGGGAGGGAAAGCCGCGAAGCCGGGCCCCTGATTTGAACACAAGCGCGCTTCTGCCGCGCCTGAGGGGCATGGGATACTGGGAACCTGTAAACGAATCATCCACGCCCGCTCGTCACGCGCCATGGCGGCGCCGCTCGGGCGCTGCCGATGCATTCACAGGTCCTGAACGTATGGAACGATCGATGACGCCGTTCGAACGCCTGCCGCCCGCGGACGGCGTCTGGGAACGGCTGTCGATTCCATCGCGATGCCTGGCGGAGGTGAGGGTGGCGGAGGGGGAGCCGGAGGAGAAGGAGCCGGAAGCGGGCGCGGAGGCGAACGCGCTGGCGACGCGCATGATGACGTTGGTGGTGCGCGACGGCCATGTCGCCTGGCTCGGCGATGCCGCGTCGCCGCTGCCCGCCGAGTGGATGTCATTGCCGCGATACGACGGCCGGGGGGCGTTGACGACGCCCGGCCTGGTCGACTGCCACACGCACCTCGTCTATGGCGGCCAGCGCGCGAACGAGTTCGCGATGCGTCTGGCCGGCGCCGGCTACGAAGCGATCGCCCGCGCCGGCGGCGGCATCCTGTCGACGGTGCGCGCGACGCGCGAAACCGGCGAAGAGGCGCTGTTCGAGCAGGCTGCCGAGCGCCTCGTCCAGTTGCTGGCCGACGGCGTCTGCGCGATCGAGATCAAGTCCGGTTATGGCCTGACGCTGGCCGACGAGCGCAAGCAGTTGCGCGTGGCCCGCAGGCTCGGCCGCGAATACGGCGTGACGGTGCGCGCGACGTTCCTGGGCGCGCACGCGCTGCCGCCGGAGTTCGCCGGCCGCGCCGACGCGTACATCGACGAGGTGTGCGAACGGATGCTGCCGGCGCTGGCGGCCGAAGGGCTGGTCGACGCGGTCGACGTGTTCTGCGAGCGGATCGCGTTCTCGCTCGCGCAGACCGAGCGCGTGTTCGCGGCGGCGCGCGCGCTGGGCCTGCCGGTCAAGCTGCATGCCGAGCAGTTGTCCGACATGGGCGGCGCCGCGCTCGCCGCGCGCTACCAGGCGCTGTCCTGCGATCATCTCGAACATCTGTCGGCCGAAGGCATCGCGGCGATGCGCGATGCCGGCACGGTGGCCGTGCTGCTGCCCGGCGCTTATTACGCGCTTCGTGACGCGCATCCGCCGCCGATCGACGGCCTGCGCGCGGCCGGCGTGCCGATCGCGCTGTCGACCGATCACAATCCGGGCACGTCGCCGGCGCTGAGTCTGCTGCTGATGATGAACATGGGCTGCACGCTGTTCCGGTTGACGGTGCCCGAAGCGATCGACGCCGTCACGCGGCACGCGGCGCGGGCGCTGCGCCTGGACGACACGCATGGCCTGATCCGCGTCGGTGCGCCGGCCAACTTCGTACTGTGGCGCGCGCGCGAGGCGGCCGAACTCGCTTACTGGTTCGGCCAGCGCGCGGTGCGGCTCGTCGTGCGCGGCGGGAGGATCGACGGTATCCAAGGGGGTGAGGGTATCGCGCAGGAGGGCGGCGGCGGTCGCCGCGCCGCCCTGTGACGCCGGCGGATCACCACGACGCGGGCGCAGAAGCCGGGATGCCCGCCGATGCGGGCGCGATCGGCGACGGCGGCGCGTTCCGCTTGCGGCCGACGGTCCGGCGCCTGTTCGCCGCCGATGCGCTGTTGCCCGATGGCTGGGCGCGCGACGTGATGCTCGAATGGAACGACGCCGGCATGTTGACGCGCGTCGAGACCGGCATCGACGTGTCGCGCATCGACGCGCTGACCGACACGGCGGACACGGGCGTGCCGGTGGGCTTCGAAACCGCGGCAGGCCCCGTGCTGCCGGGCATGCCCAACCTGCATTCGCACGCGTTCCAGCGGGCTTTCGCCGGCCTGACCGAGTATCGCGCCGGCGGCGCCGACGACTTCTGGAGCTGGCGCGCGTCGATGTACCGGTTCGCGGCCGCGATCACGCCCGAGCAGCTCGAGGCGGTCGCGATCTACGTGTACCTGGAGATGCTCGAGGCCGGTTATACCTCGGTCTGCGAGTTCCATTACCTGCATCACGACGTCGATGGTCGTCCTTACCCCGCACGAGGCATGGACGACGCGACGATGGCGATGTGCGTGATGCGCGCCGCCGAAGAGGTCGGCATCGGGCTGACGCTGCTGCCGGTGCTGTACCAGACTTCGGGTTTCGGCGGCCGGCCGGCGCTGCCGGAGCAGCGGCGCTTCATCCGCTCGACCGACGCGATGATCGGACTGCTGGCAGGATTGAAGCCGATGTGCGATCCGCGCCGCATCCGGCTGGGGTTGGCGCCGCATTCGCTGCGGGCCGTCCCGCCGGACAGCCTGCGCCAGGCGCTGGCGGGCCTGCATTCGATCGACGCGAGCGCGCCGATCCACGTGCACGTCGCCGAGCAGACCGCCGAAGTCGACGACTGCCTCGCGCATCACGGCAGCCGCCCGCTGCAGTGGCTGCTCGATCACGCCGACGTCGATCGGCGCTGGTGCCTGGTACATGCCACGCACCTGGTTGCCGGCGAGCTCGCGCGCGCGGCGCGCAGCGGCGCCGTGGCCGGCCTGTGCCCGACCACCGAGGCCAACCTGGGCGACGGCCTGTTCGATATCGTCGGCTGGCGCGAGGCCGGCGGTGCATGGGGCATCGGCTCGGACAGCCACGTCTGCGTCGACCCGGCCGAGGACCTGATGCTGCTCGAATACGGACAGCGCCTGACGCGCCGACGGCGCAACGTGCTGGCGGGCCGCGTGGGCACGAGCGGCGGCGTGGGCGGCGGCGGATCCTCGCCGATGCCGGCCGGCGCCGGGGCCGATGGCGGCGTCGACGCCGGTCCCGCGCTCGACGAGCACGACGGGCGTGCCGACGTGGCGACCTCGCTATGGCTATCGGCGGTGGCCGGCGGTGCGCAGGCGGCCGCGCGGCCGATCGCCGGCCTGTCGGTCGGCCAGCAGGCGGATTTCGTCGTGCTCGACGCCGCGCACCCGCTGGTGGCCGGATTGTCCGCGCCCGACATGCTGTCCGCGCATCTGTTCGCCAGCCATCGCCGTTCGGCGATCGCCGAGGTCTGGACCGCCGGCCGGCCGCGCGTCACCGCGTCGCGCCACGACCTGCACGAGCCGGTCGCGGCGGCCTTCGTCGCGGCCCGGGCTGCTCTCGCCGGGGCTGGGCGCTGAGGTCTGGTCTGCTGGCCTTCTTGGGGGGTAACCCCTGCGTCGGCGTGGTGCGGCCGTGTCGTCCGGTACGGCTTTGAAGGCGGGGGTCACCTTTGCGTCGGTTCGTCACGACGGCGCCGCCCGGTGGGGGTGGGGGGCGGCGGCCGAAGAGGGCGGCCGTCGCTTCGCGACGACTGCTCTGCGGTGCTCACGATCGGATGGCGCGGCAAACTCACTGCGCTCGCTTCGCTCGCTACGTTCAAACAAATGCCGCGAGTCAGATTGACGAAGCGCGCTGCGCGCGCCCATCCGATCGCTCCGCTCCTCGACGCCCTCAACGGCCGCCGCCCCCCACCCCCACCGGGCAGCACCTCGGCACCATCGGTAGTTCAAGGGCGAGGTGCACGCCAATGCGCATGACGTGAGGTCAATGATCGGATTCGGGAGCAAGGATCAGATTCACATCACCCGATCACCGTACGGATACGACACCTCATCATAAGGGCGAGACGTGTTCGATCGACACATCATCGCCATCGCCGATCATTGATCGCTCGTGGCTCGTGGCTCGTGGCTCGTGGCTCGTCATGCGTCGCTCATCGCTAAGTCTCCTGCATGGCACGAATCGTGTGCTGCCCCTGGTGCCGGGCGTTGGTCTCGTGGGTGGGGGGCGGCTGGCCATAGGGGGCGCCGAGGAACGGAGGAAGGGGGTTGGCGCGCGCAGCGCGCATCGTAAACTGACTCGCGGGCGCATGTTTGAGCGGAGAGAGCGAAGCGAACGCAGCGAGTTCGGTGCGCCCAGCATGGGCGCGATCCTCGGGGTGCAAGTCCCCGGCCAAGCTGGCCACAGCGAGGCAAGTGAAACGCAACTGCGGGAGGGCGACCGACCGTGGGGAGGAAGCGTAAAGCGTAAGTCATGGGCCGAGGGACACGAATCGCATACGAGGCGATGCCGACCAGGGCGAGCAGTCCGAACTCTGCAAAGCTCTTGTGGCCAAGGGTTGGGTGTCGTAGATGCGGCGGCCGTGTGACGAAGGATCGCGCTCTTACCTGGGGAGATCTGGTCTTGTGGGTGAAAGCCCGACGTCGAGCAGACGGGGCCAGAAGTCAGCAGAGGCCGTAGTAGCCAAGTGTCGGGGCCGGGGAGGCCGAAGGCGGTGGCGAAGGGCCGAACGAGAGGGACAGTCACGAGAGCATGGAGCTTGATACTGCAAGGCATCAGAAGCCCGGGAAACTGGGGCGCACGACGGCTGCGGCCGGTGAAGCCGACCGCGAAACCGTGAGCGATGAAGCAGGATTGACGCACCAGGATCAAACGGGCTGGGGGGCTGGCGACCTGCTCAGGCAGGCGCTGGCCAGAGAGAACATGGTCCGAGCGTGGAAACGCGTGAAGGCCAACAAGGGCAGTGCCGGCGTCGATGGACGCTCGGTGATGGAAACGGGTGAGTTCCTGCGAAATGCGTGGCCCGCAGTCCGGCAACGGTTGCTCGACGGGACGTACCGACCAGAGCCGGTGCGGCGCGTTGGCATCCCCAAGCCAGGTGGCGGAACACGCGAACTGGGGATACCAACCGTCGTGGACAGGCTGATCCAACAGGCGCTGTTACAGGTGCTGCAGCCGCTGGTCGATCGGACCTTCAGCGCGCACAGCTACGGGTTTCGGCCCGGGCGAAGCGCGCATCAAGCGGTTCTGGCGGCGCAGCAGCATGTGCAAGCGGGCTATCGGATAGTGGTCGACGTGGATCTGGAAAAGTTCTTCGACCGGGTCAACCACGACATCCTGATGGACCGGCTGGCCAAGCGGATAGACGACAAGCGGGTGCTCAAGCTGATACGGCTGTACCTGCGAGCGGGGATCCTCGCAGACGGGGTCTGCATCGGACGTAAAGAGGGCACGCCGCAGGGCGGCCCACTGAGTCCACTGCTGGCCAATGTGCTGCTTGACGAGGTGGATCGGAAGCTAGAAAGCAGGGGCCATCGGTTCGTGCGCTACGCCGATGACTGCAACGTTTACGTGAGGAGCTGGCGAGCAGGTGAGCGGGTGCTTGAAGCACTGCGCGGTATCTACGCAAAATTGCGCCTGAAAGTGAACGAGTCCAAAACGGCGGTGGCCCGGGTCTGGGGACGTAAGTTCCTGGGCTACTGTTTCCAGCGTTCCAAAGAAGGCGGTAAGCGGGCGGTGGCGCCCCAAGCCTTGCGCGAATTGCGACGCCGTCTTCGGCGAATGACACGGCGTATGCGTGGTCGCAGCATCGAACAGGTCATCGAGGATCTGAGGGCGTACGTGCCGGGCTGGAAAGCCTACTTCAAGCTAGCACAGACCCCCAAGGTCATGGCGGATCTGGACAAATGGCTGCGACGACGATTGCGGGGGGTGCAACTCAAGCAGTGGGGGCGCGGTGTGACGATCATCCGAGAGGCGCGCAAACTGGGCGCCTCAGCGGAACTAGCCGCACGAATCGCCTCTCACCCTCGGAGTTGGTGGCATGGAAGCTCCATGGGCATCAACATCATCATGCCTATCGCCTACTTCGACCGCCTGGGATTGCCGAAGTTCTCCTGACCTCAACCTCTCGAACCGCCCGGTGCGGACCCGCATGCCGGGTGGTGTGGGAGGGGCGGAGCCAGACGGCTCCCCCCTATCCCGATACCGCGCAACCCCCTTCCGAGTACCGCAGGGGAGTCGTCGCGAAGCGACGACCGCTCCCTATGGCCAGCCGCCCCCCACCCACGAGGCCGACGCCTCGTGACCAACCCACGCAAAGGTCGAACCCACGCAAAGGTTCAAACCCATGCAACGGCCGACTCCAGCCCCTAACCCCGAGCCGCGATCGCCTCGCTGACCGCCAGCAGCCTGCGCGCCTGATCGCGATGCAGCCGCTCGACCATCTTGCCGTTCAGGTTGATCACACCCTTGCCCGCATTCTCGGGCAACTCGAACGCCGCGACGATCGCGCGCGCCTCATCGACCGCGCGAGCGTCCGGCGAGAACAGGCGATTGGCCGGCTCGATCTGCGTCGGATGGATCAGCGTCTTGCCGTCGAAGGCCATCCGCACCGACTGCGTGGTCTCGGCGTCGAAGCCGGCCTGGTCCGAGAAATCGTTCCACACGCCGTCCAGCACCGGCACCCCATGGCGCTTGGCGACCAGCACGATCTGCATCAGCCACGGCAACAGGTAGCGGCGCTGCTCGCCCGGGTCGACGCCGGTCTCCTTGGCGATGTCGTTGGTGCCGACGACCAGACAGCCCAAAGCCGGCCGCAGCGCGATGCCCCGCTCGACGATCTGCTCGAGCCGCAGCAGCGCGGCGGTCGTCTCGATCATCGCCCATACGCCGATGCCGGTACCGCCCTCCTTGGCGGCGAGCCGCTCCGATACGTCGACGAGTTCGTCGGCGCTCGACACCTTGGGCACGAGCACCGCATCGGGGCGGCACAGCGCGACCGTATCGAGGTCCGGCCCATAGTCATCGGTGTCGGCCGCGTTGATGCGAATCACGGTCTCGCGATGGCCGAAGCCGCCGGCGCGGAAGGCCTCGATCAGTTGCGCGCGCGCCTGTTCCTTCTTGTCCGGCGCGACGGCATCCTCGAGGTCGTAGACGACCGTGTCCATGTCGAGCTGGCGCGATTTGTCGATCGCCCGCTGGTTGATCGCGGGCACGTACATCGCCGAACGGCGGGGGCGCTGCGGGGCGGTGGTCATCCGGCATCTCCTGGGGACGGCAAGCCCGCCATTTTAATGTGCCGCCGCCGAACCGGTCGGCCGCGCGTCGATCCGCACGTCGTACCCGCGTCGCGCTTCGCTCAACGTCGCTGAACACCGCTCTGCGCCGTTCAGTGCCAGTCAGTGCCGTTCAGTGCCAGTCAGTGCCGGTCAGTGCCGTTCAGTGCCGGTCAGTCCAGGTCAGTCCAGGTCAGTGCCGCTCAACGCCGGGCGTCTCCGCGCATCGCGTTGCCGCTCAGTGCGTCCGGCCGCTCGCGCCCACCGGTCCGAAGCGGTCGAACAGGCCGCGCAGCACGTTCCTGCGGCCGGACAGCCGTTCGATCCGCTGCTGCAGAGCCATCGCGTCGTCGAGCACCTCGGTCACGTCGGGGTTCTCGCTCAGGCCATAGGTCTGGTGCAGGCCGTCGATCAGCGTGCGCGACTGTTCGTAGTCGCGCAGGTTGCAATACGCCTCGGCCGAATGCAGCAGCGCCAGCGCGACCTGACGGACCATCGACTCGTGCAGGCGCGCATCCCAGCCTTCGCGCGGATCGCCGTCGAAGCGCAGCGGCGTGTCGCCGAAGCGCTCGACGACCCGGCGGTAGCACTGGATCGCCGCGTGCGGGTCGTTGAAATCGGTCTCGAATCCGCGTCCCTTGCGCACCAGCGCGCTCGCCAGGCCCACCTTGGCGATCGCGCACGCGTGTCCGTCCATCCGCGCGATCAGGTCGTCGAGCGTCGACTGCTCGCGATCATGGCGACCCTGGTTGTCGTAGATCCGCGCGGCACCGAACAGCGCGCGCGCCACCTGGTCGAGCAGGCCGGGGTACGGACTGCCGTCGGCGATCTTCAACACGGCGTCGGCGTGCGGCAGCGCCGCCGCGAAATCGCCTTCGCGCAAACGGTTGAACAGCAGGTTCACGTGCGCCTTGCACACCTGTACGCGAATCGCTTCCTGGGTCTCGTGTCCCATCCGCTCGATCAGCCAGCGGTAACACGCCTCCTCGGCCGTGCGATCGCCGAGCTGGTCTTCGGTGACGGCCTTGTCGAACGCCGACACCGCGACCAGTTCGCGCACCGCGTCGTCGGGATCGGTCGCGAAACAGGTGATGATCTCGTCGTAGACCTGCCGTTCGGCCTGGTGCTGGCGCTGGTCGCTCAGGTACGACGCGTAGCTGACCAGCGTGCGCAGGACCTGCCGGCGCACGCGGCTGTCCGGATGGGCGACGAAGGCCCGCGCGCGCCGGTTCAGCGCTTCGGCCTGCGGCAGCTCGTCGCGACGGTAGTGGTTGATCGCCGCCGATCGCAGCGCCGTGCAGACCGACAGCGCGGTGTCCGGGTGCGGGTCGTGCTCGAACGTATCGATGATCTGTTCGAGCATCGCCTGCTCGCGCGCCGTGTCGCCCAGTTCGTCCCAGGTCCTGGCGATCTGCAGCATCAGGCCGGCGGCCTCGGCTCGATTGGCCGCCGAGCCGGTCAGCGGCAGCGCATCGAGGGACTCGTGCAGGCGGGTCAGGCGGTCGCGCAGTACTTGGCTCATGTCGGGCCCCGGCTCGGACGGAATGGCATGCGTCCGATCTTCGGGCCTGGCGGTCGCCGCGGACAGCGCGGCCCGCGCTCGCGGTGGGCCCGATCCGATGGATGGCCTCATGTTTCGGTCGCGTATCCGCGCGCGCCCTCGTACGGCGCGACGGGCGCGCCCGGCCGCCGGACCCCGACCGACCCCGACCGACCCCGACCGACCCCGACCGACCCCGACCGATCTCGACCGATCCCGACCGATCTCGACCGATCCCGACGGGGAGCGGCCGGCTCCTCAGTCGACCTTGATGCTGGCCACGCGGACCACGTTGCCCCATTTGTCCAGATCCGCGCGGATCTGGCTGGCGAACTGCTGCGTCGTACCGCCCAGCGCGGCCATGCCCAGCGCATCGAACTGCTGGCGCACGGCGTCGGTCGCGGTGGCCGCGTCGATCTCGCGATTGAGCCGTTCGATGATCGGCCGCGGCGTGCCGGCCGGCACGACGATGCCGAACCACGACGTCGAGACCAGGCCCGGCAGGCCGGCTTCGGCCGCGCTGGGGATGTCCGGGAACGCGCTGCTGCGCCGGGTGCTGGTGACCACCAGCGGCCGCAGCGCGCCGGCGCGGATCTGCGGCGCCTGCACGGCGATCGTGTCCGACGCGAGCGTCACGTGGCCGCCGATCACCGCGGTGATCGCCGCGGCGCTGCCGGCGAACGGCACGTGCGTCAAACGCGTCTCGCTCTGGGCCGCCAGCAGCTCGCCGGTCAGGTGGCAGACCGTGCCGTTGCCGCACGACGAGAACGTCAGCGTGTCCGGTTGCCGGCGCGCCTGCTCGATCAGGTCCTGCAGCGACCGGATCGGCGACTGGCTGGACACCGACAGCACGTACGGCGTCTCGGCGACCAGCGCGACCGGCTCGAAGCTCTTCAGCGGGTGATACGGCAGGTGCGCGTGCAGCGCCGGGTTGATCGCCAGTTGGCCGGTGGTCGCCAGCGACAGCGTGTAACCGTCGGGCTCGGCGGTGGCAGCCGCTTGCGCGGCGATGATCGTGCCGCCGCCCGGCTTGTTTTCGACGACGACCGGCTGGCCGAGCCGCTCGGCGAGCTGGGCCGCGAGCGTGCGCCCGATCGTGTCGGCGGCGCCGCCTGGCGGAAACGGCACGATCAGCCGCAGCCGTTTGTGCGGGTACGCGCCGTCGTCCTGCGCCCGGACGGCGGTCGACGACGACAGGCTCAGCGCGCCGGCGGCCAGCGCCAGGCCGGCCGCGCCGAGCAGTCTGAGGAAGGAGGAGCGAGAACGGAATGCCATGGTATCGAAAGGACCGATTCGGTCGATGAGGAACGAGGAGGAGGACAGGAGAAGGGGGGAAAAGGGCGCGTGCCGGCCGCGCGCCGGCGCTCAGGCCGCCTGCCGGTTCGGCGAGCGTCTGGCGTCGCGGGCGGCGACCAGTTCGCGCGTCAGCGGGATCAACTGCCGGCCATAGTCGATCGCGTCTTCGAGCGGATCGAAGCCTCGGATCAGGAAGGTCGTGACGCCCAGGTCGTAGTAGTCGAGCAGTGCGTGCGCGACCTGTTCGGGCGTGCCGACCAGCGCGGTCGAGTTGTGGCGCGCACCGGTCTCCCTGGCGATCGCGGTCCACAGCCGGCCGTCGACGCGATCGCCGCGTTCGGCGGCGGCCAGCAGGCGCCGCGCGCCTTCGCTCTGCAGCGGATCGCCGCGGCCCAGGCCGGCGGCCTGGCGCAGCGCGCGCGTGCGGGCCAGGATCTGCTCGGCCCGGGCCCAGGCGGCGTCCTCGCTGGCCGCCAGGATCGGGCGGAACGACACCGAGAAACGGACGCTGCGTCCGTAGCGGGCCGCCGAAGCGCGGATGCGCGTCGTCAGGTCGCGGACCTGGTCCAGCGATTCGCCCCATAGCGCATAGACGTCGGCGTGCCGGCCGGCCACGTCGATCGCCGCCTCCGAGGCGCCGCCGAAGTAGATCGGCACGTGCGGCTTCTGCACCGGCTTGACCTCGGAGAAACCAGCGGTAAAGCGGTAGTGCTCGCCTTCGTGGTCGAACGGCTGGTCGCTGGTCCAGATCCGCTTGAGGATCGACAGGTATTCGTCGGTGCGCGCGTAGCGCTGGTCGTGATCGAGGTAATCGCCGTCGCGCTGCTGTTCGGCGTCCGAGCCGCCCGAGATGAAATGCACGCCCAGGCGGCCGCCGCTGAACTGATCCAGCGTGGCGATCTGGCGCGCGGCCAGCGTCGGCGACGTGAAGCCCGGGCGGTGAGCGAGCATGAAATGGATGCGTTCGGTGACCGAGGCCGCATAGGCGATGGTCAGCGTCGCCGACGGGCCGGTCGAGTGATGCGGGACCAGGACGCGATCGAAACCGGCCTGTTCGTGCGCCTGCGCGAAGGCTCGCGTGTAGTCGCGGTCGACGACCGGTCCTTCGGCCGGATGGATCTCCGACTGCTTCTGGCTCTGGATCATGCCGATGAATTCGACGCTCATGTCGCGGGCTCCCGATGCGATGGATGGATGCGGATCGACACACCTTAGCGACGGCCGCGCGGCGGCCCAACCAAGAAAATCGAATTTGGTTATTCGATATTCGTCGTTGGCGCGGTCGTGTGCCGTCGATACAGTCGGGGCCGACCCATTCCGATGATCGCCATGACCACCGACGCGACGCTGCAGGCGCTGACCGATCGATTCGCGCGGCACGCCGCCGAGTTCGACCGCGACGGCCGCTTTCCCGAACCGAACTTCGCCGACCTGCATGAGCAGGGCCTGATCGGCGCCGTCGTCCCGCGCCGGTTCGGCGGCGGCCAGGCCTCGCTGACCGAAGCGCGCCGCATCGTCGCCGCGGTGGCGGCCGGCGACGCGGCCACCGCCCTGGTGCTGACGATGACGTATCTGCAGCATCAGGCGATCGCGCGTCCCGACAGCCGTTGGCCGGAGTCCTGGCGCGAAGTGGTGCTGCGCAGCGCCGTCGAACGCGGCGCGCTGATCAACGCGCTGCGCGTCGAACCCGAACTCGGCTCGCCGGCGCGGGGCGGCCTGCCGGGAACGATCGCCCGGCGCGCGGCCGACGGCGGCTGGCGCCTGTCGGGCCGCAAGACGTACTCGACCGGCATGCCGGCGCTGTCCTGGCTGGTCGTCTGGGCGCGGACCGACGACGAGTCGCCGCGCGTCGGCGCGTTCCTGGTGCCGCGCGACGCCCGCGGCATCCGGGTCATCGAGACCTGGGACCATCTGGGGCTGCGGGCCAGCGGCAGCCACGACGCGGTGTTCGACGACGTCGCGCTGCCCGGCGATCACGCAGTCGACGTGCGGCTGCCCGGCGAATGGGCGCCGGCCGAAGGCTCACCGGCGGCGCGCGAGCAGGCCGCGCAGAACGCCTGGATGGTCGTGCTGCTGGGCAGCCTGTACGACGCGGTCGCACGCTCGGCGGCAGCGTGGCTGAGGAGCTTCCTGAACGAGCGGGTGCCGGCCAACCTCGGCAAGCCGCTGGCCAGCCTGCCGCGGATGCAGGAGGCCGTCGGCGGGATCGAGGCGCTGTTGTGGACCAACCGGATGCTGCTCGACCAGGCGGCCGCCCGCGTGGACGCCGGGCAGGAAACCAGCCCCGTCGACAGCGGCCTGCTCAAGCACCAGGTGACCGGCAACGCGATCGCCGCCGTCGAGCAGGCGCTGCAACTGACCGGCAACCACGGCCTGTCGCGGCGCAATCCGCTCGAGCGGCATTATCGCGACGTGCTGTGCAGCCGCATCCACACGCCGCAGAACGACGTGATCCTGGCGACGGCAGGTCGGGCGGCGCTGGGTTTCGCTTAGCGCCGCTCGGTGCCGCTCGGTGGGGGCCGCTCAGCGCCGCGCGTCGTCGAGCAGTCGCGTCGTCCGCTCGAAGGCCAGCGCCGACGCGGCCTCGTCGAACGGCGGATGGCCGTTGCGGTCGAAGCCATGGCCGGCCTGCGGGTAGTCGTGGATCGCGACGTTGGCGCGGCCGGCCAGCGTCCGCTTGACCGCGTCGACGGTCTCGGCCGGCACCCACGGATCGCGCCCGCCGAAATGGAACAGCGCCGGCTTGTCGAGCCGCGCCAGTTCGTCCAGGTGCTGGTCGAACTTGACGCCGTAGTACGACACGATCGCGTCGACCGGCTCGCGCACGCCCGCCAGGGCCGCCAGCCGTCCGCCCAGGCAATAGCCGATGACGCCGACCACCGCCTGCTCGCCGAGCGTGCGGCGCAGCGTGCGGGCGATCTGGCCGATGTCGCCGACGACCGCGTCGACGTCGACCGCTTCGCCCTGCGCGCGCGCCGGATCGGGCTGGTCGTACTCGTAATGCGCGCCGGGCCGCTGGCGCCAGAACAGGTCGGGAACGAGCACCGTGTAGCCGCGCGCGGCATGGCGCTCGGCGACGCCGCGTACCCATCGGTTGACGTTGTAGACCTCGGGCAGGACGATCAGGCCGCGTCCGTTCGGTGATGCGGGGACGGCCCGGAAGGCCTGGAAGCTTCGGCCGTCGAGGGCCTCGATCGAAATCGTATCGGTCATTCGCGTGCGCTCCTGCGCGTCGATCGGTGAGTGAGCGTGCCGCTCGCGAGCGAGCGGCGTCCTACCAAGCTAAGCGATGAGGAGATCGTCGATCAAAGACGAAAATCTCCTATCGAAGCCAGAAAATACTATAAGTTCAGGCCGTTCGCCGGCGGCCCCGCGCGGATATGATCGGTTCCCTCGCCATTTCGGCATCGACATATCGCAAGCAGGGTAAGCATGAATGCCATTGCACTAAGCGAGTCGTCATATATTCGCCGTCATCGATCGACGAAAACGTTCGCCGCGTTGTCGCTGCAAGGCGTCGGGCGTCGCTTCGGCGCCGTCGCGGCCGTCTCCGACGTCACGCTGTCGCTGGGCCGCAATCCGGTCACCGGCCTGGTCGGACCCAACGGCGCCGGCAAGACGACGCTGTTCAACCTGATCACCGGCACCCTGCGTCCGGGCAAGGGCGCGATCGATTTCGACGGCGTCTCGCTGGTCGGCCGCGACCCGGGCGACGTCGCCCGGCTCGGCGTGATCCGCAGTTTCCAGTCGCCGTCGCTGCTGCCGGGCGTCAGCGTCGTCGATCATCTGTACCAGGCCGCGCTGATGCGTCACGTCCGCAAGCCGTGGGCGCTGCTGCACGCGCGCCGTCACGATCGCGAGCGCGCGGCACGCGAGCAAGCTCGCAACGTGCTCGCGTTCGCGGGTCTGAAGGAGGTCGCCGGCACGGCGGCGGATACGCTGCCTTATGGCCTGCAGAAGATCGTCGGGCTGGCGCTCGCGCTGGCCGCGCGGCCGAGGCTGCTGCTGGCCGACGAACCGGCCGCGGGCCTGAACGGCGCCGAGACACTGCGGATGACGGCGCTGCTGCAGGCGATCAGCGTCGAACTGGCGGTACCGCTGGTCGTCATCGAGCACGACATGCGGCTGATCATGACGATCAGCGACCGCATCGTCGCGATGGCTGCCGGGCGCGTCATCGCCGACGGGCCGCCGCGAGAGGTCCGCGACGATCCGGTGTTCATCGAAGCCTATCTCGGTCGCAAGGCGGCCTGATGCTGCGTCTCGACCGAGTGGGTGTGCGCTATGGGCCGATCGTCGCGCTGCGCGACGTATCGTTGACGATCACCCGCGGCAGCGTCACCGCGATCGTCGGCGCCAACGGCGCCGGCAAGTCGACGCTGCTGAAGGCGATCGTCGGCCTGGTGCCGCTCGCGGCCGGCCGCCTCGCGCTCGACGATCGCGACCTGGCCGGCTGGCCGACCGAGCGCCGCGTCGCGGCCGGTATCGCCCTGTCGCCCGAAGGGCGTCGCCTGTTCGCGGACATGAGCGTGCAGCACAACCTGGTGGTCGGAGCCGCGCGGCGCGACGACCGCGCCGCCGTGAAGGCCGACCTCGCCCGCGTCTATCGGCTGTTTCCGGCGCTCGCGCACAGGCGGCGAAGTCTCGGACGCCACCTGTCGGGCGGCGAGCAGCAGATGTGCGCGATCGGTCGCGCGCTGATGGCAGCGCCGCGCTTGCTGCTGCTCGACGAGCCGACGCTGGGCCTGGCGCCGGCGGTGATCGACGACCTCGGCGCGGCGATCCGCGAGATCGCCGCGCAGGGCGTGACGATCGTGCTGGTCGAGCAGAACTCGCGCTGGGCGCTGTCGCTGGCGCAGGCAGGACACGTTCTGGAGAGCGGTGGCGTGGCGTTGTCGGCGCCCGCTGCCGCGCTGCTGGAGGACCCGCGCGTCGCGCGGGCTTACCTGGGATCTTGATCGACGCGATCCGGTCCCTCAACCCATGGAGGCGTTTGCGATGCCCGTCATTCTTCAAGTGAACTACATCCCCAGCGAACAGCAGCAGGCGCTGCCGGTCGACGCGAGGCTCGAGTCGGCGCACAGGATCGCCGAACTGCCGGGCTTTCGCTGGAAGGTCTGGATCCGCAGCGCCGATCCGGTGCGGCGCGGCGGCATCTACCTGTTCGACGACCTGCCGTCGGCGCTGGGCTGGGGCCGCGAGGTCGAGCAGCGGCTGTCGGCCGGCGGTGGCCGCGACATCGAGATCCGCTATTTCGACGTCGATCCGGAGCCGAGCCGCATCACGCAGGCGCCGCTGGGAGAGAACCCGTGAGCGAATCATCCTCGCCCGCTCGTCACGCCATGACGCCGCCGCCCGGGCGTGGCCGGCTCGTTCACAGGTTCTGAGGGGGCTGCGATGTCGGATTCCGATTCGATCGACAGGCGGCGCCAGCTCGACAGCCTGTCGAGCTTCTCGCTGCTCGACGCGCTGTTCGGCCGGCGCTCGCGCCGCTTCGGCGTCGGCATGGCGATTCCCGACGGGCCGCTCGCCTATCGGTCGTCGAAGTCGCCGCAGCCGCTCAGCGAGCTGGAGCGCACGCTGCTGATCGCGGCGGGCGCCGGCATCAGCGGCTGGAACCTGGGCATCCCGTACACGGCCAGCGGCAAGGCGGACAGCGGATGCCACTACACGGTCAGGCCGATCGGCCGCACTTACCCGAGCGGCGCGGCGACGCACGGCTCGGAGATGCTGGTCACCGACGACTCGGGTATGTACCTGACGCGGTTCCGCGAACTGGACGCGGCGCGGATCCGCGAGTACCAGGGGCCGGATGACCTGCCGCGGCTCGTCGATTTCCTGCGCGAGCATATCGTGCGGATCTCCGATCGGCGCGTCGAGATCCCGCGCGAGGCGCCGCATCTGTCGGCGCACAATCGCTGGGTCGCGAACCGGCCCGGTTCGACGCTGTTCTTTCCGATCGCCGACCAGGTCGAGTCGCTGCTGAACCAGTTGTGGATACGCAGCAGCGAGGGCGCGCCGGTCATCGAGCCGAAATCGGGCCGGCTGCTGGGCAATCCGCAGCCGCTGATCGACGGCGGTGTGCTGCGCGTCGATCGGGCCGTGTCGCTGGCGCTGCTCGAGAATAACTCGCGCAACAGCACGACGTCCGAACTGGCGATCGCCAGCTACAACATCCATCTGCTGCTGCAGGCCTTCGGCCTCGGCGGCTGGCTGTTCTCGGGCATCAACCCGCTGAGCCTGTTCGGCGCGTACGCCGAGCAGGGCATCGCCGGTTTCGGCTTTCGCTTCGCGTCACGGGCCGACTGGGCGGCGCCGAATCCGGTCGGTCTCGACGGGCTGTTCGAACCGCTGATACCGCCCTATGTATCGGACATGCGCGAAGCGGCGCAGCGTTTCGTCGATCGCAAGTTCGGCCCGCGCGGCAATCATTCGCCGCAGCGGCCCGGTCCTTATGTCGACAACGCCGCCGTCAAGGCCGCGATCGAACGGCCGTCGCCGGCGTTCGTCGATTATTTCGCTTCGCTGGTGCAGGACATCCACGACACTTACGGCCGCTTTCCGGCGACGATCCCGTCGATCGGGCTGGCCACTTATACGCAGGCCCACCACATCGATCTGGACTTCTACGATCGCTTCTACGGCGAGGGCGCTTACCTGCCGACGCACGCCGCGCACCAGTGCGTCTGGCATCCGCGGTCGGCATGAGTCCTGCCGGTGGGTCGGGATCTACTTCGGCTGGCGTCCCAACCTCGAAACCCGCTTTGCCCTGCGAGCGCAGCGGGGCGCGGGTAAACAGGCGCGTGGGCTGGAGTTGCTGCGCGAGGCCGTACCGGTGGCGGCCCCGTACGTCAAACCAGATGGCAGGCGACCCAATGTCGCTCGCCAGCCGGCCGCAGCGCCGGCACTTCGTCGCGGCAGCGCGCGGCGGCCAGCGGGCAGCGGTTGTGGAAGCGGCAGCCCGTCGGCGGGTTCAGCGGGTTGGGCGGATCGCCCTGAAGCAGGATGCGCGGGCGTCGCGCGGCCTGCGGCCGGGCGACGGGCGCGGCCGACACCAGCGCCTGCGTGTAGGGGTGCAGCGGCGCGCGCCACAGGCTGTCGCGTTCGCCGTGCTCGACGACCTGGCCCAGGTACATCACGGCGATGCGGTCGGACATGTGGTGCACGACGCCCAGGTCGTGCGAGATGAACAGGTAGGCGACGCCGAACTCCTCGCGCAAGCCCAGCAGCAGGTTCAGCACCTGCGCGCGCACCGAGACGTCGAGCGCCGACACGGCCTCGTCGCAGACGATCAGATCGGGCTGCAGCATCAGCGCCCGCGCGATGCCGATGCGCTGGCGCTGCCCGCCGGAGAACTCGTGCGGGTAGCGCTCGGCCATCTCCGGGCGCAGGCCCACGCGAGCCAGCGCCCAGGCCACGCGCTCGCGCTGCTCGGCCTCGCTGCCGGCCCGGCGCTGTACGATCAGCGGCTCGCGCAGCGCCCGGCCCACGGTCAGCCGAGGGTTGAGCGAGGCATAAGGGTCCTGGAACACCATCTGCAGCCGGGCGCGCAGGCCGCGCAGCGCGGCGCCGCCCGCCTCGGTCAGATCCTCGCCGTCGAACGACAGCCGGCCCGAGGTGAGCGGCGTCAGGCGCAGTGCGACGCGCGCCACCGTCGATTTGCCGCAGCCGCTTTCGCCGACCAGTCCCAGCGTCTCGCCGCGCGCCACGTGCAGCGCCACGCCATCGAGCGCATGCACGGTGCCGCCGGCCGAAGGGTAGTGCTTGACCGCTTGGCTCAGTTGCAGCAACGGCCGCTCATCGGCGGATCCGCGGGTGGATTCGGGGGCCGGCCGGGCGACGTGTTCCGTCATCGCGTTCATGCGGCTTCTCCCAACCGTTCCGGCGGTTCCTGGCCGGCGGTGACCAGCGGGAAGTGGCAGGCGACCTTGCGCGCGCCCTGCACATCGGCCAGCGCGGGTCGCGCGGCGCGGCAGTGCGTTTCGGCGCGGCCGCAGCGGGCCGCGAACGCGCAGCCCGGCGGCATGTCCAGCAGCGAGGGCACGGTGCCGGCGATCTCGGGCAGCCGGGAGCCGGGCTGCAGGTGCTCGATGGCCAGCGAAGCCAGCAGGCCGTCGGTGTAGGGGTGCGCGGGCGCCTCGAACAGCGCGCGCACCGGTGCCTGCTCCACCACCCGCCCGGCGTACATCACCGCGGCGCGGTCCGCCATCTCGGCCACGACGCCCAGGTCGTGCGTGATCAGCAGCAGGCCCATGCCGCGCTCGGCCTGCAGCGTGCGCAGCAGGTCGAGGATCTGCGCCTGCGTGGTCACGTCCAGCGCCGTCGTGGGCTCGTCGGCGATCAGCAGGTCGGGTTCGCAGGCCAGGGCGATCGCGATCACGACGCGCTGGCGCATGCCGCCGGAGAGCTGGTGCGGATAATCGTGCACTCGCTGCGCCGGCGACGGAAGGCCCACCTGCGCGAGCAGTTCCACCGCCCGCGCCCAGGCCTGGCGGCCGGTGACCGGGCGGTGCAGCCGGATCGCTTCGGCGATCTGCCAGCCGATCGACAGCACCGGATTGAGTGCCGATAGCGGTTCCTGGAAGATCATCGAGATGCGGTTGCCGCGCAGCGCGCGCATCGCCGGCTCGGGCAGCGTGGCGAGGTCCTGCCCGTCGAACAGGATCCGCCCGCCGGAAATGCGGCCCTGGCCGCGCGGCAGCAGCCGCAGCACGGAGTAGGCGGTGACGGACTTGCCGCTGCCGCTTTCGCCCACCAGGGCGACGGTCTCGCCGCGCTCCACGCGCAGCGAGACGCCGTCCACCGCCCGCACCGGGCCGGCGCGCGTGTCGAAGCTGGTCTGCAGGTGTTCGATCTCGAGCAGCGCCATGTCGGCTACCTCCGACGCAGATGGGGATTGAGCGCGTCGTTCAGCCCCTCGCCCAGCAGGCTGAAGGCGAGCACGGTGATGATGATCGCCAGCCCCGGCAGGCCGCAGATGTACCAGGCGTCCACCACCTGCTCGCGGCCGATGCCGATCAGCGTGCCCCAGCTCATCACGTTGGGGTCGCCCAGGCCCAGGAAGGCCAGCGCCGCCTCGGTCTGGATGGCGTGGGCCACCGACAGGGTGGACACCACCACCACCGGGGGCAGCGCATTCGGCAGGATCTGCGTGAGGATCAGCCGCGCGTGGCCCATGCCGATCGTGCGTCCGGCCAGCACGAACTCGCGCTCGCGCAGTTGCAGGAACTCCGAGCGCACGAGCCGCGCCGTCGGCGGCCACGAAACGATGCCGATCGCGAACACGGCCGTGGCCACCGAAGGTTTGAACAGTGCCACCAGCACCACGGCCAGCACGAAGTTCGGCACCGTCTGGAACAGCTCGATCACGCGCAGCAGCACCGCGTCGACCCAGCCCCGGTAATAGCCGGCCAGCGCGCCGATGGCGATGCCCACGCAGGCCGAGATCACGGTGCTGACCAGGCCGATGAGCAGCGATACGCCCGCGCCGGAGACCAGGCCGGTGGCCAGGTCGCGGCCCATGAAGTCGGTGCCCAGCGGGAAGGCCGGATCCTCGCCGGGCCAGAGCGTCGGCGATCCGGCCATCTCCCACGGGTCGCCGGGAAAGACGAGGCGCCCGAGCGTGGCCGCGGCGATCACCAGCAGCAGCAGCGCCAGCCCCAGCACGGCGGAGCGGCTGCGCAGCACGAGGCGGCCGAAGCCGAAGGCCCGTGCCGCCGTTCGCCGCAGCCCGCCGGCGCGGCCGGCCTGGGCATCGCCGCTTTTCCAGACCTGGCTCATGGGATGACCTTAGTGCTTCGGCCCGCGCTGCGAGCCGCCTTCGAAATGGCCTGGCGCGGGCTCATGCGGGACTCCCGCCGGAGAGCTGCACGCGCGGGTCTAGCCACGCATAGACCAGGTCCAGCAGCACGTTGATCAGCGTCACCAGGATCGAGCTGAGCAGCAGGATGCCCAGCAGCAGGTTGAAGTCGCGCGCCATCACGGCCTCGAAGGCCAGGCGCCCGATGCCGGGCCAGTTGAAGACCGACTCCACCAGCACCGCGCCCGACAGCAGCGAGGCCACCTGGTAACCCACCATCGTGACCAGCGGCAGCAGCGCGTTGCGCAGCGCATGCGCGATCGTGATGCGCCACTCGCTAGCTCCCTTGGCACGGGCGGTGCGGATGAAGTCCGCCCCGTACAGCTCCAGCATGGCGGTGCGCACCAGCTTGGTGTAGACCGCCAGGTAGAAGGTGGACAGCGTCAGCGCCGGCAGCAGCGCGTGGCGCGCCACGTCCCAGGCCAGCGCCAGCCCGGCATGGCTGGCGCCCAGGTCCACCATGCCGCCCGAAGGCAGCCAGCCCAATCGGGCCGAGAACAGCACGATCGCCATCAGCCCGAGCCAGAAGGTCGGCATCGCATAAGTGACCAGCACGAACACCGACAGCAGGTCGTCGACCCAGCCGTGCACCCGCACGGCCGAGAGCACACCCAGCACGACGCCCAGCGCCAGCGCGAACACGATGGCCGCGCCCATCAGCAGCAGCGTGGCCGGCACGCGTTCCATGATCAGGTCGAACACCGGCATGTTCTGGCGGAACGACCAGCCCAGGTCCAGCGTGGCGACGTTGACGATGTAGTGCTTGAACTGAACCGCCAGCGACTGGTTCAGCCCGAAGCTCTCGCGCAGCTCGGCCATGTACTCGGGCGTGGCGGCGCCGGCCTCGCCCGCCAGCACGTCGACGATGTCGCCCGGCGCGGCCTGCAGGATCAGGAAGTTCAGCAGCGCGATGCCGAACACCACCGGAATCACCTGCAGCAGGCGGCGGCGCAGGAAGCGCGGAAGGGGGCGGCGCAGGAAGTGCAGAAGCGGGCGGATGGCCGGCATGCGCGCGTCCGTCAGGCTCGGGGTTCCAGCCAGGCGTCGCCGTACGAGGCGAACAGGCCGTCACCCTGCAGCGCGTGCTTGCGCAGCCGCGCGGTGGAGACGGTGACCCAGGTCTGCTCGATCAGCTCGATCAAGGGCACGTCCTCCTGCACGATCTGCTGCCATTGTGTGATCAGCGCCTTGCGTCGGGCCTCGTCGGGCTCGGCGGCGGCGGCCTCCATCACCCGGTCGAGTTCGGGGTTGGAGTAGCCCGAGCCGTTGGTCCAGGGCGCGCCCTTGACGATGTTCCGGGTCCAGTACAGGCGCTGCACGCCCAGCGTCGGGTCGGGCAGGCGGTGCAGGCTGGAGGTCATCAGGTCGTAGTCCTGGTCCGTGAAGATGCGGCGCAGGTAAGTGGCGGTGTCACCGGAGCGCAGCTCGAGATCCACTCCCACGCGCGCCAGCGACTGCTTGAGGAACTCGGCCGAGCGCGGGCCGATGGGGCCGCCGAAGCCGTCGTAGTCCAGCGTCACCTTCAGGCGCTTGCCGTCGGGGCCTTTCTCGAAGCCGGCTTCCTCCAGCAGCGCCTCGGCGCGCTTAGGGTCGTACGGGTACTTGCGCACGTCGTCGCTGTAGTAGTTGACCACCGAGGAGGGGATCGGCCCGGTGGCGACCTTGCCGTAGTTCAGGAACACCACCTTGAGCAGCGCGTTCTTGTCGATCGCGTGCGCGAAGGCCTGGCGCACGCGCTTGTCCTGGAACTGCGGGCGGCGCACGTTGAACTGCAGCAGGAAGATGGTGGACAGGTAGCGCCCGTCGTCCAGGTTGATCGTGTACTTCTTCTTGTCGGCGAAGCGGTTCAGGTTGGTCAGCGGAATGATCGAGCCCAGCGCCACGTCGATCTCACCGGCCTCGATGGCTACCGTCCGCGCAGCCGCGTCGGGGATGAACTTGATCAGCAGCCCGTCCAGGTAGGGCTGCTGCTCGCCGCCCGGGCCGCGGCCCCAGTAGTCCGGGTTGCGCTCCAGCCGCACGTGGCTGCCGCGCACCCATTCCTTGAAGACGAAGGGGCCGGTGCCGATCGGGGCGTTGTTGACCGGGTTCTTGAGAACGTCCGTGCCTTCGTAGAGGTGCCTGGGCAGGATCTGCGCGCCGTAGGTGTTGATGTAGTTGAGGATGTAGGGCGCGGGCGAGGACAGCCGCACGATCACCGTCAGCGCGTCCGGCGTCTCGACTTTCTCCACGTTGGCGAAGGCGGCGCGGCCGAACGGGTGCAGCTTCTTCCACACTTCCGAGAGCGTCCAGGCCACGTCGGCGGAGGTGAAGGGCTTGCCGTCGTGCCACTTCACGTTCGGCCTCAGCTTGAAGCCGAGGGTCTTGCCGTCCGGGGAGGTCTGCCACGACTCGGCCAGCGCCGGCACCGGCTTGAGGTCCAGGTCGTAGCTGAGCAGGCCCTCGAGCACCTTGCTGGAAACCATGCCCACGTTCATCGTGGTCAGGTTGGCGGAGGTGAGCTGCGTCGGTTCGGGCGCCACCGCCACGTTGAGCACGCCGCCGCGCACCGGCGTCCTGCCGACCGTCTGGGCATGGGCGGAAGGCGCCAGCGGAATGCCCAGAGAGACCAGGGCACCGAGGGCGGAAGTGGAGGTGAGCAGATCGCGTCGTTTCATCGGAGGGTGTTGCTTGCGGGGTAATCGGGATCGGGAGATGGCGTGGCCGATGGATGCTCGAGCGCTCGCGCCGCGTGGTGCTGCCGCAGGA
This sequence comes from Burkholderiaceae bacterium, assembly GCA_047601745.1. Classification (GTDB taxonomy): domain Bacteria; phylum Pseudomonadota; class Gammaproteobacteria; order Burkholderiales; family Burkholderiaceae_E; genus JAKPAM01. The sequence goes on from JASGIS010000001.1 coordinate 2,586,542, forward strand.
TCGGCGCCACGCCGTTCACGAAGATCCGCACTGTGAGGCATGCCGTGCCAGCGGGGAACGAAGCTTTTCGCCGATCGATATCCATTCCTTGGATAAGCGCATCCGGGATCGATCAGGGCAGCTTGCCGAGGCTGTACGAACTTATCGACGCGATCAGCAGCCCGGCGACGAGCAGCAGCAAGCGAGGCGGCGCGTCGCGCGTCGGCGCGGCCGATGATCCGAGCGTCGCGAACGCGCTGCGATAGCGTGCGGCCTTATGACGTTATGCGAATATCTTCGTGTCCTGCCGTCGCATCGGAACGTACGATCTCGGATCCGAGTTCATGCTGATCGGAGTCCTGCCGATGCCCGTTCATCGCTCATCGCTCGCCGACGGCATCGCCTGCGGTCCGCACGCTCGCGAGGTCCGGTTGCTCGTCATTCCCGGTCTGCACGGCAGCGGCGATGCGCATTGGCAGAGCTGGCTGCAGCGGCAATACCGCCACTCGGCACGCGTGGAGCAAGCCGACTGGTCGATGGCCGATCTGAAGCGCTGGTCCGAGCGGATCGGGCACGTCGCGTTGCAGCGGCCTGCCGTGACGTGGATCGCCGTGGCGCACAGCTTCGGCTGTCTGGCTCTCGCACGCGCGCTGCGCGAAGGTGTCGGCAACCTTGGTGCGGCGATCTTCGTCGCGCCCGCCGATCCGCGTCGCTTCGATATCGATCGGCTGCTACCGCAGGTGGCACTCGAAGTGCCGAGCGCTGTCGTGGCCAGCGACACCGATCCGCACATGGCCGCGCGGCAGGCAGCCGATTGGGCGCTCCGCTGGGGGGCGCACTTCGTGAACCTCGGCGACGCCGGGCACATCAACGTCGAGTCGGGGTTCGGGCCGCTCCCGCGGGTCAAGTCGATGGTCGATGCGCTGGCGTGCCGATTGAAGCGGGCGCAACGCCCTCGGATCGACGAGCCGCTCGATTCCGACGATCACGCCGCGGTTCCGGATCGGGCCGACGCACACGGCGGCGCGGCGTCGGCCTGACGCCGGCCGTCGGGGTTTTCCTCTCGACTCCTGATTGCCTTGCGCGCTAGCCGCATCGGCGTGTCCGTTCAGGATTCGAATGCGAAGCGGCCTTCCGCGACGATCGTGCCGAGCGGCAGTCGTGCGTTGGGCGCCTCGCGCGCTCGCAAGCCTTCGGACAAGATCGCGGCGTCACCCTGGCGTCCCACCGCGATGACCGCCTCGATCGCGAAATCGCCGGGGATCTCGAACGCGGCGCGCAAGCGCTCGCGATCGAAGCCCGCCATACCGTGCGTATACCAGCCCGCGAGGGTCGCCTGGAACGCCAGGCTCGCCCAGGCCGCGCCAGTATCGAACGAATGGGTCGGAATCGATTCGGGCGCCTGTTTGCCAGGCGGTATCCACTGCGTGCGTGACAGCACTACGACCAATGCCGACGCGCGCTGCGCCCAGCCCCGGTTGAATTCGACCAGCGCGTCGAAGATCGACGACCAGCCCGGGCCGTCGGGCCGGGCGTAGATGAAGCGCCAGGGTTGCGCGTTGTAAGCCGACGGCGCCCAGCGCGCGGCCTCGAACAACCCGAGCAGCGTCGGATCGTCGATCCGCTCGCCGGTAAAGGCGCGAGGCGACCAGCGTCGCGTGAACAGGTCATCGATCGGCCATTCGGTTTGGCGCGCTTGCGTCATCTCTCAGCTCCCAGCATCGTTCGTACGGTTTGAATGAATCCCAAAGTGCTCAGTGCGACTGGCCGTGCCAGGGCACGAGCCGCCGCTGCAGCCAGCGCAGCCCCAGTTCGAGCGCGAAGGCCACCACCGCGATGACGAGGATACCGGCCACGACGACATCGGTCGCCAGGAACTGCCCGGCCGACTGCACCATGAAGCCGAGCCCCCGCGTTGCCGCGACGAGTTCCGCGGCGACCAAGGTCGACCAGCCGACGCCGAGCCCGATCCGCAGCCCGGTCAGGATGTCGGGGAGGGCCGAGGGCAGGATCACGTGGCGCAGCAGTTGCGATGGCGTCGCGCCGAGCGACTGCGCGGCACGGATCCGCGAAGGATCGACGTTGCGCACCCCGTTGGCGGTGGCGATCGCTACCGGCGCGAAGATCGCGAGATGGATCAGCAGCACCTTCGACAGCTCGCCGATGCCGAACCAGATCACGATCAGCGGCAGGTAGGCCAGCGGCGGCACGGGCCGGTAGAACTCGATCAGCGGATCGAAGATGCCCTGGGCGATGCGGCTGCGGCCGATCGCGATGCCTACCGGGATGGCGAAGACGATGGCCCCGATCAACGCCAGCGCGATCCGCTGCAAGCTGGCGCCCAGATGCTGGCTCAGCGTCGCATCGACATAGCCCTCGGTCGACAACGTGACCAGCCGTCGCGCGACCTCCCACGGCGACGGCAGGAACAGCGGCTCGATCAGGCCAAGGCCGGTGACGAGGGCCCAGAGCACGAGCAGCACGGCGAGCGTGACGGCGCTGATCGTGCCGGTTCGCCACGTCCGGAGGGACGGGGGCGGGCCATTCGTCGCGCCGACGATGCGGGTCGCCTCCGAGGCCCGGGCTCTCATCGGGGCTTGCTCGATCGTCTGTGTTCGCGGATCGGCGAGGTCGGTCGTCGTTTGTGGCGTCGTCATGCCCGTACGGCCTCCTCCGGGTTCCGGGTCGTGTCGCGCTCCTGCGCCTCGGTCTGGCCGGCATCCTGAATCTGCCCGTCAAATACGCGCGCGAGCACGCGCTCTCGCGCGGCGATGAAGGCTGGATCGGACTTGATGACGCGCGCGTTCGCGGCACCATCGGCATAGCGCCTGCCGAAGCCGAGCTCGATTCGTTCGACGATGCGGCCCGGGCGGGCCCCGAGCAGGATCAGGTCGGTCGCCAGGAACACGGCCTCTTCGATGTCGTGGGTGATCAGGAAGACGGGCTTGGCCGCGCGGCGCCAGACGGTCAGCAGCAGCTCCTGGACCTGTTCGCGGGTGAACGCATCGAGCGCGCCGAACGGCTCGTCGAGCAGCAGCGCGCGCGGATCCGAGGCCAGCGCGCGGGCGATGCCGACCCGCTGCTTCTGCCCGCCGGATAGTTGCCAGATCTGGCGTCGCTCGAAGCCGGCAAGGCCGACGTTGGCCAGGGCCTGAAGAGCCCGCGTCTCGCGCTCCGACTCGGCGACGCCGTGGAGTTTCAGACCGAAGGCGACATTGCCCAGCACGTCGAGCCAGGGCAGTAGCGCGTCCTCCTGGAAGACCACACCGCGATCCGCGCCGGGCCCGGCGATCGGCGCACCGTCCAGGGTAATGCTGCCGGCGCTCGGCGTGACGAAGCCGGCGATCAGGTTCAGCAGGCTGGTCTTGCCGCTGCCGGAAGGCCCGAGCGCCACGACCAGTTGATCGGCGCCGATATCGAAGCTGATGTCTTCGAGCACCGCTGTCTGTGCACCGGGATAGCGGGCGCTGACGTGACTGACGCGCAACAAAGATGACATCGAAGTCCCCTGAGGTTGCCGATCAATGCGCGAGCGAGCGGACGTAGCTCGCATTCACATAGGGCGAGTAGTCTGGCAGCACGGTATCGATCCTTTTCTGTTCCTTCAGAAAGGACGAGGTATCGGCCAGCGCCTTGATCGTCGGCTCGCCGAGCGCCTGGATCTGGGCCTCTACGCCCGGCAGCGCGCTACCGGCCAGTACGCCGGGAATGTCATCGGGCCTGGCGCCGGAGATCCGCGCCAGCTTGCCCAGACGATCGTCGGCGGCGAGCCAGCCCTTCGGATCCCGCTCGTAGGCGATGAAGGTATCGAGCGTGACCCGGGCAAAGGCGCTGACCACCTGCGGGTACTTTTTTGCGAAGTCCTTGCGCACCAGCCAGGCATCGAAGGTCGGTGCGCCGAGCCCGGCCAACTCGCCCGAGCTGATCAGCACCTTGCCGGACTGCTTGACCTTGCCCAGCGCGGGGTCCCAGACATAAGTCGCATCGATGTCGCCCCGCTCCCAGGCGGCAGCGATGTTCGGCGGCGAGAGATTGACGATGTTGACCGATCGCGGATCGATGTTCCAGTGCTTGAGCGCAGCCAGCAGGCTGTAGTGGCCCGTGGACACGAAAGGCACGGCAACCTTCTTGCCGACCAGATCCTGGGGCTTGTCGATGCCTGTCCCGTTCCGGACGACCAATTGTTCGCTGGTATCGAGCTGCGCGGCGATCAGGAACACCTCGATCGGCAGTTTGCGGCTGATCGCCGCGGCCAGCGGGCTCGAACCCAGGTACGCGATCTGGACATCGCCCGAAGCGACGGCGTTGATGACCTCGGCGCCCCCGTCGAACTTGCGCCAGGCGATCTTCGCGCCGGTGGCCTTCTCGTAGTCGCCATCGGCCTGCGCGGCCAACGATGGAGTCGGTACCGTCTGGTACGCGACGGTCAACGATTGGGCCTGCGCCGCCGGCGCGGCGGCCAGCACGGAGACGGTCAGCAGAGTCGGCAACCAGCGGAGAATTTTCATCGGGAGTTCTCGGTTCATGAGGAAAGTCTCGAGGCTTTTTCGCAGTGTAGGTGGCGTGGTGATCACTGTCGAATTCGCTAAGCGACTTTACTTATTCGTTTTCCGATGGAAGCCGGTTTTGCGCAGCGCATCGATCTCGATCAGCGACGGATCTTCCTCGCTCGCGTTCGCCTCGAGACGATCATGGATTCTTACAAGGGGTTTTTCGCCAGGATCGGAATCCCTTAGATGATTGGATTATTTAGTAATAAGAATCGGTTCTTTCTCTTGTCGAAACGCCTGACGCAGAATCAAGAGATTCGGTCTCGGTGCTCTTTGCGTCGGATCGCCTAGAAACCGATCCGCATGGTCATGAATTTCCGACAGTTGCGCGCGGTCCGCGAGGCCGTGCGCTGCAACTTCAACCTTACCGACGTCGCTCAGGCGCTTCGTACTTCGCAGCCGGGCGTGAGCCGACAGATCCGTGAGCTGGAGCTGGAGCTGGGGATCGATCTGTTCGTGCGTGTGGGCAAGCGCCTCACGGGCTTGACGGCGCCCGGCAGCCATGTACTGCCGATCATCGAGAACCTGCTGCGCGAAAGCGCCAACCTGCTCACCGCGGGTGAGGAGTTCGCGGCGCAGCAGAGCGGCACGCTGTCGACCGCGCCTTCCACGAAGCCGGCATCGCGGCCGACATCGCGCTGGCCGCGATGGACGCCGACGTGATCAAGACCTATGTGTCGCTCGGCATGGGCGTTGGCATCGTCGCCGGCGTGGCTTACGACCCGGAGCGCGACACGGCATTGCAGGCGGTGGACGCGGGCCGGCTGTTCGGCGTCAACGAGACCAAGCTGGCCGTGCGGCGAGACACTTACCTGCGCAGGTATGTCTACGCTTTCATCCAGTCCTTCGCGCCCTCGCTGACGGCAGACGTGGTGATGCAGGCCCTCCTGCGTGGGGATAAGGTCGCATCCGACTCGGCCGAGAATGACGCCGCGTCTGCGCTGACGCGGGCGGCACTTCGATCCGCGGCAAGCGAAAGCATCCACTCGCCTGATACGCAGTCACGATCCTCTGCGCGGGGCTGACGCTGACCTCGGGCCAAAGCGCAAGTCTCGCCCGAAAGGGCGAAGTCGAGCGATGCAATCCCGTTCCGGCGCCGAAAGCGCCCCCGTATCGTGGCGAGGAGCTCTCTCCTCCAGGCGGTCGCGACTCGCTCGACGTGGCTCAGGTCGCCGGCGCATCCGGTGGGCCGGGCTGCTGCTGCGCGGTGCTGGCCGGCGCGTGGCGCCGCGGCGTGTGTGCAACATAGCGGTCGGCCTGCACGTCAGGGGTCACGCCGTGGGTGAAGACCTCATCCGTGATGGGCAGGAAGCCCTCGTTCCAGTGCTCCCACTGCCGCCGGAGCCGAGCGAACACCTCGGGGTGCCGTTCGCGCAGGTTGGCCCGCTCGCGAGGGTCCGTCACGACGTCGAACAGGAATTCGTTGTCGTTGATCTTCAGGTACTTCCAGTCGCCGTCGCGTACGGCCCGCTGCGCTTGGGCTTTGTAGCGCCAATAGAGCGTCCGCGGATGTACGGGCGACCGGCCTTCGAGCACGGGCAGGATATTCTCGCCATCGCTCGGGTAGTCGGGGTGCGGCGCGCGGCCGGCGGCCGCCAGCAGCGTCGGCAGCCAGTCGGCGGTGATCGTCACCTGGTGCTGCACCTGCGGGCGGATGCGCGCGCGCCAGCGCAACAGCGTGGGGACGCGAAGACCGCCTTCGAGCAGCTCGGTCTTCTGGCCGGTGAAAGGCCACATCTTGGAGAATCGCTCGCCGCCGTTATCGCTGGTGAAGATCACCAGTGTGTCGTCGGCCTGCCCGCTATCGTCGAGCGCCGCCAGGACCTGGCCCACGGCCGCATCCAGCGACTGAACGATCTCGCCGTACTTGCGCAGGCTGCCGCCGTCGTAGTGGAACAGGTCCTTGAGTTCGCGTGACACGGCCTCGTCGCCGGGGCCTTCCCAGGGCCAGTGCGGCGCGGTGAAATGCAGCGAAAGAAAGTAGGGCTTGCCGCTATCGCGGTGATCGCGCACGTAGGCCGCGGCCTCGTCCGCCAGGATCTGCGTGTAGTAGCCGCTGCGTTCCACCGGCACCTCGCCTTCCCACAGGTCGCGCGGCACGTGCTCGCCGACGGCCGGCTTGTGAGTGAAATAGTCGACCACGCCGCTGAGGTTGCCGAAGAAACGGTCGTAGCCGCTCTTGAGCGGCCCGAACTCGGGCGGACGGCCCAGATGCCACTTGCCGATCAGCGCCGTGTCGTAGCCGGCTTCGCGCAGCAGCGAGGGCAACGTGGGGTGTTCGGGCGACAGGCCCAGGCCCTTGCCGGCACCGGCGATCGGCTCTTCCAGTCCGCCACGCAGCCGGTACTGGTAACGCCCGGTGATCAGCGCGAAGCGCGTCGCCGAGCAAACGGCCGAGTTGGCGTAGGCCTGCGTGAAGCGCGCGCCCTCGCTCGCGAGCCGGTCCAGGTGCGGCGTGGCGAAATCGGTCGCGCCATAGACGCCCAGATCCGCCCAGCCCAGGTCGTCGGCCAGGATGAAAACGATATTGGGGAATTGTCGGCTCATGGAGTCATCCTTTGGCGTCGTGCGCCCTCTATCCCACCTTGAAACCCGAAGCGGCGATCACCGGCCGCCACTTCTCGAGCTCGGCCAGCCGAAGCTGCTCCAGATACTCGGGCGTGCGCGGATCGGGCTCGAGCGCCAGTTCCTCCAGCTTGGCTTTCACGGCCGACTCGACCAGCACCGTGTTCAGGGCGCGGTTGAAGGCGGCCACCGCGCCCGGCGGTGTCCCCTGCCGCGCCCACAGGCTGTACCAGCCGCTGCCCGTGGCCTTGGCGTAGCCCTGTTGCGCGAGCGTGGGGACTTGCGGCAACTCGCGCGTGCGCTGCTCGCTGAAGGTGGAGATGATGCGAATCTTGCCCTCCCGGTGCAGCGGCAGCAGTTCCGACACGGTGGACACGGCCGAACTGAGCCGGCCGCCCCCGAGGTCGGTCAGCAGCGGGGCGGCGCCGTTGTAGGGGACGTGCGCGATCTCCAGATCCGCCGCGTCGCCCAGCAGCAGACCGAAGAAGTGCGGCAGGCTGCCCGCCGCCGGCGAGCCGAAGTTGGCCTTGTCCGGGTTGGCCTCGAACCAGGCGATCAGTTCCTTGGCGTCGCGCGCCGGATGGGCGGCGGGAACGGCCAGGCCGAACTGGAAATGCGCCAGCAGGCCGACCGGCGTGAAATCAACCTTCGGGTCGTAGCCGGGCTGCTCGTATACCAGTTGCGACAGCACGGGCGTGATCAGCGGCGCGATCAGGTAGGTGGCGCCATCGGGTGGGGCGGCCAGAAACTGCCGTGCCGCGATCTGCCCGCCGCCGCCGGGTTTGTTCTCCACGCGGATGTGATGTCTGGGACCCAGGACAGACCCCACCCTCTCGGCGATCAGGCGCGCCAGGACGTCGATGTTGCCGCCGGCGCCGAAGCCGACCACGATGCGGGACTGCTCGGGTACGGAGGGACCGGCCTGCGCCAGGGCTCGCACGGGCGCCAGGGCGGCCATCGCGCTTGCCGCCGTCGCGGCGCGCAGCAGTTGCCGGCGCCGGCGCCGGCGGGAATCGGAAGTCGAAATAAGTTCGGTCATGCGACGGCTCGTGCCCGCGACAGGCATCCGGGAGGGGAGGCGCGCCGATCGGCGCAGCCTTGGAGTCGCGGATCATAGCCATCCGCGTGCCGGGGCCGAACGAAGACTTTCTTATAAGCAATGCGGACTCGCATCGCTGCCGCGCCAGCCTGCCTGAGCGCTGTATCGGCGCTAAGCGCTCAATCAGTGTTCACGCTTTGAGCGGACACCGATGGCGAGGCCGTGGTCTTCGACGAGGCCCACGGCGCCGTGCGTGTATTCGAGGGTTGGAACCTGGTGTTCAAGAGCCAGCGGCCCATGCAGCGGGGAGGCTATGAACCGGAGACCGCCTTCAACAAGGCGTCGTGGGGCGGGGGCGGCCCGTCAGTGCATCCCACTAAGGGGGGCCAGGCCTGCGGTTTCGCCTTCATGCCTGGCTTGATAAGTAGGCCGCCGTGATGGCACCGGGCCGGCCGCAAGCCTGCCCGGTGCGCGCGCCGGCGATCAGGCGCCGTAGCCGGCGATCGCCTTGACTTCGAGGTACTCGTCGAGACCGAACTTACCCCACTCGCGGCCGTTGCCCGACTGCTTGTAGCCGCCGAACGGCGCGGTGCGCTCGTTGGGCACGCCGTTCAGGTTGACGTTGCCGGCGCGGATCCGGCGCGCGACCTTGCGGGCGCGGTCGATCGAGCCGCCGGACACGTAGCCGGCCAGGCCGTACGGCGTGTCGTTGGCGATGCGTACGGCCTCGTCCTCGTCCTTGTAGCCGATGATCGTCAGCACCGGTCCGAAGATCTCCTCGCGCGCGACCGCCATCTCGTTGGTGACGTTGGCGAACACCGTCGGCTGCACGTAGAAGCCCTTGTCGACGCCCTGCGGCCGGCCGGGGCCGCCGGCGACCAGCGTCGCGCCTTCCGCGACGCCTTTCTCGAGCAGCGCCTGGATCTTCTTCCACTGGATCTCGTTGACGACCGGGCCGATCGACGTGTCGGCGGCGCGCGGATCGCCGGCGCGGGTCTGCGTGGCGACGGCCTTGGCGATCTCCATCGCTTCGTTCATCTTCGCCTGCGGCACCAGCATCCGGGTCGGCGCGTTGCACGACTGGCCCGAGTTCATGAACACGTGGGCGACGCCGCCGGCCACCGCCTTCTGCAGGTCGGCGTCGTCGAGGATGATGTTCGGCGACTTGCCGCCCAGCTCCTGGCTGACGCGCTTGACCGTCGTGGCCGCGCGCTGCGCGACGTCGATGCCGGCGCGGGTCGAGCCGGTGAACGAGATCATGTCGATGTCCGGGTGTCCGCTCATCGCGGCACCGACGTCCGGACCCAGGCCGTTGATCAGGTTGAACACGCCCTTGGGCACGCCGGCCTCGTGCAGGATCTCGGCGAAGATCAGCGCCGACGTCGGCGTGTATTCGGACGGCTTCAGGATCATCGTGCAGCCGGCGGCCAGCGCGGGCGCGACCTTGCAGGTGATCTGGTTCAGCGGCCAGTTCCACGGCGTGATCATGCCGACGACGCCGATCGGTTCGCGGGTGACGACCGCCGAGCCGACCGGCTCGTCGAATTTATATTCCTTCAGCGCGTCGATCGTCGACAGGATGTGGCCCAGGCCGGCGCCGACCTGGAACTTCTCGGCGAACGGCAGCGGCGCACCCATCTCGTCGGAGATCGACACGCCCAGGTCCTTGGCGCGGCTCTTGTAGATCTCGGCGATCTTCTGCAGCAGCGCGAGCCGTTCTTCGCGCGTGGTCTGCGAGAACGTTTCGAAGGCGGTGCGGGCGGCCTTGACGGCCTTGTCGACGTCGGCGGCCGACCCCAGCGAAATCTCGTACAGCGGCTGCTCGGTGGCGGGGTTGATGACCTGGCGGGTCTTCGGCGTGACCGGGTCGACCCAGGCGCCATCGATGTAGAACTGCAGTCGGTTGACCATCTCGTCAGTCTCCTTGATGGGGTATCGGCAAAACGATCAGTATAGGCCAGCCGCCGGGGGCTTTCAGGCGGCCGGCATCGCCCGGGAGTCCGGTTCCGGTCCGATGCCGCGCGCGGCCTGCTCAGAACAGGTCGACGTCGGCCGGAGCCGGTTCGGCCGCATCCTCGTCGAACCGGTCGCGGATCCAGGCCGGCTCCTGGTCGAGCGCGCCGATCGGGTCGACCGGCAGCACGCGCTGCTGCACGACCGCCTGCGCGAGCTGCATGCGGCGGCCCGAGCCGATGCGGCTCGCCTCCCAGGCCATCGCGATCGCGGTCGTCATGTGATACAGGCTCGCGGCGGTCTGGCGGGCGAACACGTCGCCGTCGGCACCCAGGCCGGCGACGTGGCGGGCGCGGGCGACGACGCGCTCGAGCGTGCCGGCGATCACGCGGCGCGCGTTCGGATGCAGCGACGCCTGTTCGAGCAACCGGCGCAGGTGGCCGTCGAGCGCGTCGAGCGACGCTTCGCGGCGGATCGCGCGCAGCACGTCGAGCGCGACGATGTTGCTCGTGCCTTCCCAGATCGAGCCGAGGTGCGCGTCGCGAACGAGCCGCGGATCGGTCCAGTCCTCGATGTAGCCGCAGCCGCCGCGTACCTCCATCGCGTCGCCCGTCACCTTGCGCGCGTCGCGGCACGCGCGGTACTTGATCAGCGGCGTCAGGATCCGGGCCAGCGGGTAGAGATCGCGTTCGCCGGCGTCCGAGCGGCGCAGCGCCTCGGCGGTCTGGAACACCATCGTGCGCGCCTGTTCGGCGGGCAGCAGCAGCTTGACCAGTTGCCGGCGCATCAGCGGCATGTCGACCAGCCGCTTGCCGAACGCGCGGCGCTCGCGGGCGATGAACAGCGCTTCGCTGCACGCCCGCCGCATCAGGCCGGCGGCGCGCACGCCGTTGGACAGCCGCGAGTTGTTGACCATGTCGGCCATCTGCACGAAGCCGCGGCCGGCCTCGCCGACCAGCCAGGCGCGCGCGCCTTCGAGGCGGATCTCGCCGCTGGCCATCGAGCGCGTGCCCAGCTTGTCCTTCAGGCGGATGATCCGGTACGCATTGGCCGAGCCGTCGGGCAGCCGGCGCGGCAGCAGGAACAGCGACACGCCCTTCATGCCGGCCGGCGCGCCGTCGATGCGCGCGAGGACCATCGCCAGGTCGGCGTCGGGGTTCGAGCAGAACCACTTGTCGCCGTGCAGCATGAAGCCGTCGCCGTCGGGCGTCGCCCGGGTCGTCGTGGCGGCCACGTCGGAGCCGGCGCCCTGTTCGGTCATGAACATCGCACCCTGGTACAGTTCCTCGAACTGCTGCGTGGTCAGCCGGTCCAGGTAGCGTTCGACCAGCGCGGGCTCGCCGAACTTGCGCAGCGTGCGGGTCAGCGAATCGGTCATCGACAGCGGGCAGCACAGGCCGAACTCGGCCTGTACCAGCAGATAGGTCAGCGCGTACTTGGCGATCGCCGGCATCGGCGCGTCCCAGCCCAGCACGCCGCCACGGTGCGACATCGCGGCCAGCCCGTACTCGGCGAACGCGACCTTCTCGAGCTCGACGTAGGCCGGGTGCTTGACGACGCGCTGCCGGTCGACGCCCTGGCGGTTGCGGTGCTCGAGCACCGGCGGGTTCTTGTCCGCCGTGTGCGCCAGCGTGTCGAGTTCGCCGCCGGCCTGCGCGCCGAGCCGCTCCAGGTGCGGCGCCAGATGCGCGAGCAGGTCCGCGGGCAGGTAGACGGCCAGCAGCCTGGCCATCTCCGGGTCGCTGGTGTACAGGTTGACGCCGTGCTGATCGGGTACCGGGTGTTCGTTCGAGGCCGTCGTCATGATGTCCCTCCGTCGTTGGATCGCGAATCGAGGCGACGCCGGCCGATGCTCCGGCCGGATCGCGGGAATCGATCAGCGCCTCGTCGAGGCGAGAGCATCCGCAAAAACGCGACGGCCGTCCAATCGCGGCGCTCAGCCGATCAGGCCGATCAACACCGCGATCGCCAGCGCGGCGCCGGCCAGGACGGGCAGCGCGCGCGGACGATAGGTGAGGGCGAGACCCACCGCCATGGCCGCGAACGTGGCGGCGCCCAGCCAGGCCGCGATCGCGATCGACGCGTTCCATCGTGTCAGGCAGACGGCCAGCGCGGCGGCCAGCAGCAGCCAGCCGGTGGTGCGCCAGCCCAGCGTCGCGCGCCGCCCGACCTCGCGCCCCAGGACCTGGAGCTGATGTCGGGGCATGGCCAGGCTCAGCGCGAAGAACGCGGCGAAGCCGAGGGTAGTGGCGGTCCAGATCGTCATGTCGGTCGGGCCTGTGCGGCGGTGGCGGCGCGGGGCGCGGGGCGGGTCAGGGGCTTCGCGGGGCGCAGCAGGCGCCAGGCGATGCATCCGTGCACGGCGGCGAGCGCCAGCATCGCCAGGTCGAAGCCGGCGATCGCCCATTGGCCGCGCATCAGGCTCGTCGACAAGCCTGCGCCGCCGGTGGCGGCGTTCAGCAGCGGCAGCGTCGCGAACAGCACGGCGGCCAGGCCGAACTGCTCGATCCACGCCGGCCGGTGCGCGCGCAGCGCGGCGTGCGCGAGGCTGGCCACCCACGCGATGAAGAACACGCGGATCTCCCAATCGCTGCGCTCGGCCAGATCGACCGGCAGCAGCCGGTTGCTCCAGAAGTACGCGGCGACCGCCAGCGACAGGCCGGCGATGCCGGCGACGTTCAGCACCTCGACCAGCCGGTGTCCACGCGGCGTGCGGCCGAGCTTGCGGCGCTCGGGCAGCCGTTTGACGACCCATAACACCATCCCGGTGCCGACCATCATCGTGCCGGCGACGCCCGACAGGAACAGCAGCCAGCGCACCGACGGTCCGGCGAACCGGCCGAGGTGGGCGGCGGTGGTCACGTTGAGGATCGCGGTCGAGGTAGACGGCTGCGTCGCGGCGGTGCCGGCGCGGGGCATGCCGGTGGCCGCGTCGAAGACCAGTCGCTGCGGGGTGCCGCGATCGACGAGGCTGCGGCCCTCTTCGCTGCGCAGCTCGATGCTGGCGCGGGCCGTGTTCGGTTGCTGCACGACGATCGTGCCGACCCGCGCGCCGTCCCACTGCGCCTGCGCGGCGGCGATCATCGGGCCGATCGGCGCCATCGCGACCGGTGTCGCGTCGCTGCCGCCGCCACCACCGCCACCGCCGCGGCGTCCGCCCCGTTCGCCGGCCTCGCCGGGCGCCCGGGCCGGTGCCTGCGCTTGTGCCTGCGCTTGTGCCTGCGCGCCGGGCGCGGCATTGGCCACGCCGCGCCGCTCGGCCAGGTACCGCTGCATGTCGCCCTGGTAGACGCTGTCCACGCCCCAGGGCATCAGCATCAGCATCAGCAGCAGCAGGCCGCTGAACGTGATGACGAGGTGGAACGGCAGCGCGAGGACGGCCAGCGCGTTGTGCGCATCGAGCCACGAGCGCTGCCCCTTGCCCGGACGGAACGTGAAGAAGTCGGTGAAGATCTTCTTATGCGTGATGACGCCGCTGATGATGGCCACCAGCATCGCCATCGTCGCGATGCCGACGATCCAGCGGCCCCAGATCCTCGGCATGCCGTGCAGCTCGAAGTGGAAGCGGTACAGGAAGCTGCCGCCGCGCGTGGCCCGCGATTCGATCGGCTCGCCGGTCGCCGCGTCCAGGTCGGCGCGTTTGGTGCCCGCGCGTCCGGCCGGCGCGTCGTGCGGGCGCCAGCTCGCCTCGACCACGGTCTGGCGCGGACCGGGCAGCGACAGCGTCCAGTTGGTCGCGTCGGGCGCCAGCCGCTGCATGCCGTCGATCGCCCGCTGCGGGGTGTCGGGCACGGGCACCGATCGATGCGACTCGGGCTTCATCCACGCGTTGACCTCGTCGACGAAGTAGCTGAGCGTGCCGGTGAAGAACACCGCGTACAGCAGCCAGCCGAGCAGCAGGCTGCTCCACGTATGCAGCCAGGACATCGACTGGCGCAGGCCTTCGGGTTTGCCGTCGGGTCTCATGCCAGCGCTCCGCGGAACCAGATCGCCCAGCCGGCCAGCACGACCGCGGGCAGCACGATGCCGAGCCAGGCGCGCCGCGTCGTCGCGCAGCCGAACGCCCACAGCGCGGCGATCGCGTGGACGACGAAGCTGAGCATGGTCGCGGTCAGCACTGCGTCGGCGCGCGGCATGCCCGCCTGCGCGAGCATCAGGCCGAGTCCGGCCGCCGTCGCCGCGGCCAGCGCGTAGCCGCCGCCGATCGCGGCCAGCGCGCGCGAGGCGACGGCCCGGCGGTAGCGGCCCAGCGGCAAGGCCGGGGCCTTGGCCGTGCGCCCGCCAGCGGCGCGGCCGGCGGCTTCGGGTGTCGATGTCGGGTTCATCGGTTCTCCTGTCATGCGGGATGGGCGTCGCGGCGAGTCGTCCCGCTCAGAACGCGATCTGCGCGGTCAGCACCACGCGCCGGCCCGGGCCGTAGATCAGCGTGCCGGTCGGCGGGGCGGTGCTGCCGACATAAGTGGTGCGGTCCAGCGCGTTGACGACGTTCAGGTTCACGTTCAGGTCGTTGCCGTTGACCCGGTGCCGCCAGAACAGCCCCAGGTCGAGCACGCCGTAGCCGGCAATCCAGTCGGCGCCGCTGGCCGTATAGGTCGTGTGCATCTTGCTCTGCGCGCGCAGGCCCACGCCCAGCGACAGCGAGCCCCACGGCGATCCCTGCACCAGCGCGACGCGGTTCCACAGCGACAGCCCGTGCCGGGGGATCGACGCGAACGAGCGTCCGCGCTGGAACGCGTCCTCGGTGTCGACGATCTCGGTGTCCAGGAACGTATAGGCGAGCGATGCCTGCCAGCCGCGCAGGACCTCGCCCGACAGCGTCATTTCGACGCCCTGCGATCGCTGCAGGCCGTCGAGCGTGTACGAGCAGTAGAACGGGTCGGACGGGTCGGTCACCGTGCTGTCGCAGGTGTTCGCGTTGTTGGCCCGGGCGATGTTCTTCTTGTCGATGCGGAACAGCGCCAGCGTGAACATGCCGGCGCCTTCGTTCAGGTCCTGCTTGTAGCCGATCTCGTACTGCACGCCCTGCTCGGGCTTGAGCAGCGCGTTGCCCGATGCGTCGCGCCGGGTCAGCGACGACTGGGGCGCGAACGATTGCCCATAGCTGGCATACAGCGTCGCGTGCGGCGTAATGTCGTGCATCGCCGCGACCCTCGGCGACCAGCGGCTGGTCTTGAACGGCGTGTCGTCGGCGCGCCGGCCGGTGTTCCAGTTGTAGCTGCCGCGCGCCAGGTTGTCGTACTGCGACCAGCCGGCGCCGATCATCAAGCGCGTGCGGCCATCGGGCAGGTGGATCAGGTCCTGCAGGTAGAAATTGGTATCGCGGCGCTCGGCCCACGGCACCATGAACGCGGCCTGCGACATCACCACGTCGCGCCACGGCCAGACGCCGTTGTCCAGCGTGCCGATGTTCAACGGCAGCGCGCCATAGCGCCCGGGCCGCACGACGGCGCCGGTGCGCGGGTTGACGTAGCCGCCGGTGTCGAACTCGCCGCTGACCGTGGGCCGGCTCATGCTCCGCGTGCGGCTGATGCCGTAGCCGATGCCGGCGAGCCAGTCGTGCCGCAGTCCGCCGGTGCGGGCCTTGCCCGAGACGTCGATGCCGCCCGACAGGCTCTCCCATTGCGAAGGCGGCGAGAAGCTGACCGAGCGCGGGATGTTGCCGTCGATCGGATCCGGCGGCGTGCCGCCGCCGCCCGAGCCCGACGGGCGCGTCACCTGGTACCACTGCTCGGAGCGCTGCCAGCTCAGGTTCGCGGCGATCTTCAGGTCGTCGGCGGGACGCCACTGCGCGTTCCACAGCAGCGTATCGGCCTCGCGGTCCGCGCGATCGTTCAGATGGCCGAGGAACGAGCGGTCGCGCGGGATCGGGTAATACTCGCCGCTGACGGTCTTCTTGCTGTTCTCCTTCTCGGGAACCGCGCGCAGGTCGGTGCGTTCATAAGTGAGCGTGGTGTCGAAGCGCGACGACGGATTCCAGCGCACGGCGGCCAGGAAGCTGTTGGGCTTGGACCAGACGTGCGCCTGATCGTCCTCGTAGCGCGACAGGCTGCCCACCAGCCGGTACTGCAGCGTCTTGTCGGCGTTCAGCGGGCCGGTCAGGTCCGCCATCGTCGCGATGCTGCCCTCGCTGTCGGTGCGGGCGCGCAGCACGTAGCGCGCGTCGGCGCGGGGGCGCTTGTAGTTGTAGTTGAGCACGCCGCCCGGCTGCGCGGCCCCGTAGTACAGCGAGGCCGGCCCGCGCAGCAGCTCGACCGATTCGAGGCTGTCGGTGCCGCGCATGCCGGCGCCGCCGCCGTAGATCCGGTTGCCGTTGATCAGCATCTGGCCGTCGTTGCCGCTGGCATTGCTGAAACCGCGGATGCTCAGGTAGCGGTCCATGTTGATGCCGATGTCCGACTGGCCGTTGTTGGCCGTCACG
The DNA here is from genome assembly GCA_047601745.1 of Burkholderiaceae bacterium. Lineage (GTDB taxonomy): Bacteria > Pseudomonadota > Gammaproteobacteria > Burkholderiales > Burkholderiaceae_E > JAKPAM01. The sequence continues at coordinate 2,603,046 of JASGIS010000001.1, forward strand.
CCGGTGAAGCGTTCGATCGTGTCGTAGATGTTCTGGTCGCCGCGTTCGACGATCAGCGCCTCGCTGGCCTGCGAGATGCTGAATGGCGTCATCCGCGGCGGCAGGTCGAGCTTGGTCGCCACGCTGCTGACCCGGTCGGCCAGGTACGGCGAGGCCGGCTCGCGCGAGGCCGATACCGTGATCGCCGGCAGCGTCTGCGTCGCATCGGCCGAGCCGGACGGCGGCGAAGCGGGCGGCGCCGAGGCCGCGTCGCGCACGCTGAGCGCGCCGCTGGGCGTCGTCACCAGCTCGAGCCCGGTGCCGCGCAGCGCTTGGCGGATCGCGTCGGTCGCGCGCATCGTGCCGTCGACCGGCGACGCGCGCCTGCCTTCGATCAGCATCGGTTCGGCGACGATGCCGCGGCCCGACTGCCGGGCGATGCGCCGCAACGCGTCGCCGAGGTCGCCGGCCGGAATCGCATAGTGCTGGACCTCGTCGGAGGCCGGGACGGCCGGAGCGGCCTCGGGCCGGGACTGCGCGCTGACGGGCGACGCGACGGACAGGACGGCCAGGGCGGCGAGCGCCAGCGCCGTGGGGCGGCAGGACAACGACATCGACGGAACTCTCTCCATGACAGGCCGCATCGCGCGGCAATGTCGGGAGGACGCACGACGCCGTCCGAACCCCTCATCGCGAGAGAAAGATTCTTGCTCATCCCCTGTCGATCTCGCTCATCTCGCGTTGATCCACGTGATCCATCCGCTGAAGCGGGTCACCGCGATCGGCAATGCGTCGGCCAGCATGCGCAGCGCCCGCTGCGGCTCGTCGAGCGGAAACACGCCGAAGACCCGCAGCGCCGCCGCCCGCTCGCTGATCCGTATCAGCCCGTGCTGGTACGGACGCAGCGCCGCCACGACTTCGCCGAGCGGCGCGTTGCGGACGTCGAGCACGCCGTCGGTCCAGGCCGCCTGCGCATCGCTGCCGGCGCCGATCTCGATGCGCGCGTCGTCGTGGCGCCATCCGAGCGACTGTCCGGCGGTCAGCGGGCGCGCGACCCCGGAGCGGTCGAGCCAGCTCGCATGGCCGGCGAGCACGGCGATCGACGTCCGCGCGTCGCCGAGCCGAGCCGCGATCCGTGCCGGTTCGGCGCCGGCCACCCGCAGACGCGCCGGACCCGCCCGCAGCACGAAGGGCTGCGGGCCGTCGCCGATCTCGACCACGCATTGGCCGCCGAGCAGCGTCAGCTCGCGCCCCCGCGAATCGGCCCGGAAGTCGGCGCTCGATCGCGCATCGAGGGTCAGCGCCGAGCCGTCGGCGAGCGTGATCCGCCGGCGCTCGGCGGTGCGCGTATGCCAGTCCGCCAGCAGCGATCGCGGCGGCAGCCAGTCATCGAGCACGATCGCGCCGCTGCCGAGCGCCAGCATCGCCAGGCCGCCCTGCAGCGTCCGGCGGCGGGTCCGCGACGGCGCCGGCTCGGGCTGCGTCAGGACCTGGTAGCTGGCCTGGCGCACGCCCTCGTGGCGTGCATCGAGGTCGCGGATCCGGGCCACCGGCACGGTCGCGACGCGGTCGACGCGGCGCCAGGCCTCGCGGTGAGCGGGATTCGCGCTCAGCCAGTCCTGCAGCGCCTGATGGTCGGCGTCGGTCGCCAGGCCCGAATCGAGCCGCACGCGCCAGTCGACCGCCGCGCGCAGCAGCGACATCGCCGGGTTCTCGTCGATCGCCGCGCCGGGCATGCGATCACCCCGCGGCCGGGTCGGCGACCAGGCAGTGCAGGTAGGCCCGCCGGACGTCCCGTTCGACGGTCGCCAGCGACACGCCCAGGTGCGCGGCGATCGCGGTATGCGTCATGCCTTCGAGCCGATTCAGCAGGAACGCCTGCCGGCAGCGCAGCGGCAGGCCGTCGAGCATCCGGTCGATGCTCTCGATCGCTTCGCGCAGCAGCGCCTCGTCCTCGGCCGACGGCGCGACCGCCAGCGGCTGCCGGGCCAGCACCTCGAGCCAGCTCGCTTCGAGCGCCCGTCGCCGCCAGAAGCTGGACAGCAGGCGCTTGGCCAGCGTCGCCAGATAGGCTTTCGGCTCGTCGATGGTCCGGGCGTCGCTGAACGTCAGCACGCGAACGAAGGTGTCCTGCGACAGGTCCGCGGCGTCGTCGACGCTGCCGAGCCGCCTGCGCAACCAGTCCTGCAGCCATTCCCGATGTTCGGCATACAGCGTGCGGACGGCTTGCTCGTTGGTGATCGGGTCGGCGGCACCCATGATTGCGGCGCGGAATGAACAATGCGAATGATTCCGATTCTATCTCAGAAGCGGTCGATCCCGATCAAAGCTTTCGATGTCCTGTCGAGTTCCGTCGAGTGATACGGCGCGCGCGGCGGGCACAATGCGCAGGGCGGCGAGGCCCGCGACTGACGGCATTCGCGCGGGCCGCGCCGGCCCGAATCCCGTGCCGACTGCACCGACCCTAATTCCGCGCCGATCCGAACCCCGAGGAGACCCCGTGCCCGAACTGCTGTCCGCCGAACTGATCGACCTGCGCGAGCGCACCGCCGCGCTGGCCCGCGGCCCGCTGGCCGCGCTGCGCGACGATCCGTCGTTGACCGACGCCGAGCGGGCGGCGCGCGTGCGCGCGGCCAGCAAGGAGGCCGGCCTGTACGCGCTGACGCAGCGCGACGATACGCCGGCGCTGGCGTTGCTCGTCGCGCGCGAGACGCTGGCGATGCACGGCGTCTCGATGCTGGCGGGGCTGTTCGGCGCCGGCGGCGGGATGCTGGCGGCGGTCGGCGAGCCCTTGCGCTCGACGCATCTGCTGCCGTTGCTGGCGGGCGACAAGGTCGCCGGCTTCGCGATCACCGAGCCCCGCGACGCGCCGCGGCCGACGCACGCGATCGTCGACGGCGACGAACTGGTGATCACCGGGCGCAAGTCTTACGTGACCGGCGGGGCCGACGCGCAGTTCCTGACCGCGCTCGTCGACGTCGAGGGGCTCGGGCCGTCGATGGTCGTCATCGATACCGACCGGCCGGGCGTGCGGATGACGCGCCGGTTCTCGTCGCTGGACGGCAGCCACCACGCGGCGTTCGCGTTCGATGCGGTGCGCGTGCCGCGCAGCCACGTGATCGGCGCGCCCGGCGACGGGCGTTCGCGGGCGCTGGACAAGATCAGCGCGATGCGCCGGGCGGTGGCGGCTGATTGCGTGGGGACGACGGCCTGGCTGCTGGACCTCGTCGCGGCCGAACTGCAGCGCGAGCGCAAGGGCGGCGCCAAGGGGGCGCAGGATCGGATCCGGCTGCGCTACGGCGAGCTGCGAGCGGCCGCGTACGCGGCCCGCTCGATGCTGTACCGGACCGCACGGCTGGCCGATGCCGGCGAGAACGTCGTCAACGAGACGATCGCGACCAAGGTGTTCGCCAGCGAACTGGCGAACCGTGTGGCCGACGAATCGGTGCAGTTGATCGGCGGCGAGGCGCTGGTCGTCGGTCATCCGGTCGAGCGGGCGCTGCGCCGGCTGCGCGCGTACCGGCTCGCCGAGGGCGACAGCGACACGCTGTACGTGAACCTGTCGCGCGGCTTCCTGGACTACGGGCTGGGCCGGCTCTGAGCGGTACCGGCCGCTGACTGGCCGAATGTGAGCGATACCGGCCGCGGCGCGGGCCGGATCCGGGCGGCGCCGGCCGCGACGCGCCGGACGCCGTTCAGTTCGCCTGCCGCGTCGGGATCTTGTTGAACGGCATGCCGCGATCGGCGCGCATGTCGGCCGGCAGGCCCAGCACGCGCTCGGCGATGATGTTGCGCAGGATCTCGTCGGTGCCGCCTTCGATCCGCGTCGCCGGCGAGCGCAGCAGCATCGCCTGGAAGCGGCCGGCGGCCTCGACGCGCGCCGGATCCATCGCGATGCCGGCCTGTCCCTGCAGGTCCAGCGCGAACATCGCGATCTCCTGCAGCGTCTGGCCGGCCACCAGCTTGCCGATCGAGTTCTCGGGGCCGGGCGTCTGGCCCTTGGACAGCGCCGAGATGCTGCGGTACGCGGTGTAGCGCAGGCCGCTGGTGCGTACGGCCCAGGTCGCGAGCCGCGCGCGCACGGCCGGATCGTCGATCGCCAGCCCCGCGCCGGTATCGAACGTGCAGCACAGATCGAACAGCTCGGGAAAACCGGTCGGCATCCCGGCGCCGATCGACAGCCGCTCGTTCATCAGCGTGGTCAGCGATACGCGCCAGCCGCTGCCGACGGCGCCCAGCCGCTGGTGGTCGGGCACGCGCAGGTCGGTGAAGAACACCTCGTTGAACCCGGACTGGCCGTTGACCTGCTTGATCGGCCGCACCTCGATGCCGGGGCTCTTCATGTCGATGAAGAACATCGTCAGGCCGTCATGCTTGGCCACTTCGGGATCGGTGCGCGTCAGCAGGATCCCGTAGTCCGAATAATGCGCGCCGCTGGTCCAGATCTTCTGCCCGTTGATGACCCAGTGGTCGCCGTCGCGTTCGGCGCGCGTGCGCAGGCCGGCCAGGTCCGAGCCGGCGACCGGCTCGGAGAACAACTGGCACCAGACGTGTTCGCCCGAGGCCAGCGGCGGCAGGTAAGTGAGTTTGTGCGGCTCGGCCGCGTGCGCCATCATCGTCGGCCCGCACATGCCCTGGCCGATCAGGAACGGCGACGACAGCTTGCCGTAGACGCCTTCTTCCTGCTGCCAGATCACGCGTTCGATCGGCGAGGCGCCGCGGCCGCCGTACTCGCGCGGCCAGTGCAGGCAGGCCCAGCCGCCGTCGTATTTGCGCTTCTGCCAGGCCTTGGCGGCGGCCAGCACGTCGCCGCTGCGCAGCGCCGGCTGGCCGAAGCCCGCGGCCTCGAGTTCGCCGCGCAGTTCGTGCGGAGCATTGGCCTGGATCCATTCGCGCGCCTGGGCGCGGAACGCGGCTTCTTCAGGGGTGTCGTCGAAGTTCATCGTGGTCGGTCAGCTAAGGGCGAAGCGCGGCGGGCGCTCGCCGGGTCGTTCGAAGTCGGGCGGTCGCCGTCGGCCGTCGGCGCTGCGGTGCAGGCCGCCGCGCCGGGACGGCCGCGAACGGATGTCGATCGCGGCTCAGGCCGCATCGCGCTGCTCGCGCATCAACCGGATCAGGCGGTCCTCCCAGACAGACGGCGCGCCGAGCGTCAGCGCCAGCAGGTTCGAGCGCCGGTAATACAGGTGGCAGTCGAATTCCCACGTGAAGCCCATACCGCCGTGGACCTGGATGTCGTTGCGCGCGCAATGCTGGTAGGCCTGCGTCGCGCTGACGCGGGCGGTGGCCGCGGCGACCGGCAGCTCGGCGGCATCGGTCGACAGCGCCCACGCGCCGTAATAAGCGTTCGATCGCGCCAGCGTCGCCGACACGTACATGTCGGCCAGCATGTGCTTGATCGCCTGCAACGAGCCGATCGGCCGGCCGAACGCGAAGCGTTCGAGCGCGTAGTCGCGGCCCATCTCGAGCGCGCGGTCGGCGCCGCCGATCTGCTCGAAAGCGATCAGCACGGCGGCGCGGTCGAACACCGCGTCGAGGATCCGCGCGCCGTCGCCGGCCGCGCCCAGCGCTTCGGCCGGCACGTCGTCGAACGTCAGCTCGGCGTGGCTGCGCGTCGGATCGATCGTGGCGATCGGCGTGCGCGTGACGCCGGCCGCGTTCAGGTCGACGACGAACAGCGCGACGTCGTTCGCGCCGGCCGCTGAGCCGGCCGCGGCGCCGGCTCGATCACCGGCATCGACGCGGGCGCTGACGATCGCGAAGTCGGCGACATCGCCGTCGGCGACGGCCAGCTTGCGGCCGCTCAGCCGATGGGCACCGCCGTCGGCCCGCGCCCGCGTCTCGAGCGGCCGACGGTCGGGCCGGCCCGTGTGCTCGACCCACGCGAGCGTGCCGATGGTCCGGCCGGCGGCCAGGTCCGGCAGCAGCCGCTGCTTCTGGGCTTCGCTGCCCGCCTGCAGCAGGCATTCGGCGGCCACCGCGATCGACGATACATAAGGAACGGGGGCCACCGCGCGGCCCAGCTCCTCGGCGATCACGCAGGCTTCGAGGTAACCGGCGCCCAGGCCGCCGTAGGCTTCGGGAATCGACGCGCCGAGGTAGCCCATCTCGCCGAGTCCGCGCCATAGTGCGCGGTCGGTGGGCTCGGGGCCGTCTAGGATCTTGCGGACGGCCTCGCGGCCGCAATGGTCGGTCAGGTAGCGCCGTACCTGGTCCTTCAGTTGCTTCTGTTCGAGCGAGAAATCGAAATCCATCGGGTGTCCTGTGGGTCCGCCGGACACGGGCCTGCTGGCCACGAGCGGCCGCCGGCGTCGCCGGCGAGAGGGACCGGGTTGTCTCCATCGGGGGCCGCGCGTCGAACGCGCGGCGGGGATTCCGATGATGCACGCGAACGAGCGGCGCGTACAGCTTCGGCCCGGATGTTTCGTTGGGTACTACCGGCGGTCCCCTCCGCGGTCAACTCCCGAACGCCAGGCCTTCGAATCGTCCGGTGTTTCGCCACTCGTCGATGTACCGGAAGAACGCGGTCGGCCCCTTCGGGTAACCGACGTTCAACCGGGCCGCCGGCCCCGGATCCTGCCCTTCGTTGTTGTAGTAGCCGGGCGTGCAGTCGGGCGACGAGGTCATCCGGCCCGGGCTCGTGCGCAGCAGATCGACCCAGTCGCGCTCGGCCTCGGGCGTGACTTCGACGCGCCGGTGGTCGTTGGCGCGGGCGTGCGAGACGATCGCGGCGATCGTGCGCGCGCCTTCGGTCAGGTTGTGCGGGATGTTCGAGATCAGGTTCGCGCCCTGCGTCGGCTGCACGAAGAACGCGTTCGGGAAGCCGTGCACGTGCATGCCGTGCAGCGTGCGCATCCCTTCGGCCCAGTGCTCGGACAGCTTGCGGCCGTCGCGGCCGGTCAGGTCGAAACCGGCGCGGCGCTGGTAAGCGGTGCCGACCTCGAAGCCCGACGCGTAGATGATGCAGTCGACCGGGTACTCGACGCCGGCGACGACGAGGCCGCGCTCGGTGATCCGCTCGACGCCCTTGCCGTCGGTATCGACGAGCGTGACGTTGGGCGAGTTGAACGACTGCAGGTAAGCGTCGTGGAAGCATGGGCGCTTGCACAACTGGCGATACCAGGCCTTGAGCCTGGCGGCGGTTTCCTTGTCCTGGACGAGCGCGTCGACGCGGGCGCGGATCTCCTCCATCTTCTCGAAGTCGGCGTCCTCATAAGCGGCGAGCATCGCCGGCACCGTGCGCTCGCCCGGCGCGAGCCGCGAGATCTGCGCGCGGATGCGGCGCGCCAGTTCGGTCCAGCCGTCCTGCACCAGATCGACGTCGGTCGTGCCGCCGCCCGCCTGGTTCTCGGTGAAGTTCTCGAGCCAGCGCTGCTGCCAGCCGGGCGTGGCGATGCCGGCGAACCATTGCGGATCGATCGGCGCGTTGGCGCGCACGTCGACCGACGACGGCGTGCGCTGGAACACGAACAACTGCCCGCAGGTGCGCGCCAGGTGCGGGATGCACTGCACCGACGTCGCGCCGGTGCCGATGACCGCGACGCGCTTGTCGCGCAGCTTGTCCATCGGCGCGCCGAGCGGGTCGCCGCCGGTGTAGTCGTAGTCCCAGCGGCTCGTGTGGAACGAGTGGCCCTCGAAGGTCGCGATGCCGGGGATGCCCGGCAGCTTGGGCACGTGCAGCGGCCCCGTGCCCAGGCCGATGAACTGCGCGGTGAACGCGTCGCCGCGGTTCGTGCGGATCAGCCAGCACGATCGGGCGTCGTCCCAGGTCAGCGACTGCACCTGCGTATGGAACAGCGCGTCGTCGTACAGGCCGTAGTGCGTGGCGATCCGCTTGCAGTGGGCGAGGATCTCGGGCGCATGCGCGTACTTCTCGCTCGGCATGTGGCCGGTTTCTTCGAGCAGCGGCATGTAGATCATCGACGCCGTGTCGCACTGCGCGCCCGGGTAGCGGTTCCAGTACCAGGTGCCGCCGACGTCGCCGCCTTTCTCGATCAGGCGCACGCTGTCGACGCCCGCTTCCTTGAGCCGCGCGGCGGTGGCCAGGCCGGCGAAGCCGCCGCCGATGAACGCGAAGCGAACGTGGTCGGTCTTCGGTTCGCGCGGCCGCAGCGGCGTGTACGGATCCTCGAGGTAATGAGCGAGCCGGCCCTTGATCTCGACGTACTGGTCGTTGCCGTCCGGACGCAGCCGCTTGTCGCGCTCCTCGAGATAGCGCCTGCGAATCGCGTCTTTTTCGATCTGCGTGATGGTCATGGCGGCGGCGCTCAGTGCTGGCTGCGCTGGTAGGTCTGCCTGGCCTCGATCGTCGCGTAGTGATTGCCGAGCAGCGCGCGCCAGGCGGTCGCCGGATTGACCGCCGGCGAGGTCGCAAGCGCCGACAGCAAGCGGCTGCCGGGCACCATGCGGCGCACCGCGTCGGCCCGCAGGCTTTCGAGGCGCTCGGCCCACATCAGGCTCGATATCAGCAGCGCGCGTCCGGGAGGCGCGGGCAGGCGGCTCTGCGGCAGCCTCGCGTGCGACGTCACCTCGATCGTGCGGTTCGGCGCGGCCTGCGGCGCCGGCTCGGCGCTGGCGAACGCGTGGCGCAGCGCGGCGCCGATCCGGTCGAGCGCGTCGCGCGCGGTGCGCATCACGCCGTTGAAGTTGACGAAGCCGTGGAACTGGCCCGGGTAGTGCAGCAGCTCGACCGGCACGTTCGCACGGCGCAGCAGCTCGACATAAGCGATGCCGTCGTCGCGCACCGGATCGTAGCCGGCCGTCAGCACCAGTGCCGGCGCCACCTGATCGAGCTTGGGATTGAGCGCCGGCGACAGCCACGGATCGTCGACGTTCGGGTGGCGTTCGTCGAGCAGGCTCTTGATGCCCTCGATGACTTCGAGCGTCAGCAGATAGCCGCGTCCGTTCTGCTGAACCGACGGGTATTCGTCGCGCAGGTTGGTCGCCGGGTAGACGAGCGCCTGCAGGCGCAGCGCGGGGCCGCCGAGCTCCGCGCATCGCTGCGCGACCGCGGCCGCGAGGTTGCCGCCGGCCGAATCGCCGCCGACGGCCAGGCGGGTCGTATCGATGCCGAGCTTCTGACCGTTGTCGGCCAGCCACTGGACCGCGGCCAGGCAATCGGTGCGGCTCGCGTACAGGTCGTGTTCGGGGGCCAGCCGGTAGCGCACCGACACGACGATCGCGCCGCTGGCCTGGGCGACGTGCCGGCAGATGCTGTCGGCCGTCGTCAGGCCGCCGATCAGGAACGCGCCGCCGTGGAACCAGATGAAGGCGGGCAGCGGTTCGCGGCCCTTCAACGGACGGTAGATGCGGATGTCGATCGCTTGTTCGGGGCCCGGAATGCGAAGGTTCTGCACCTGCGCGACCGGTTGCCCGCGGCCCAGCACGCGTGCCAGCGCCTGCCACAGGCGCCGGTGCTTGTCGATCGTGTCATGGGCGGGGGCGCCCATGCCCAGCATGTTGATGCCCTTCAACAGGGTGCCTGCCTCGACGTCCAGCGCGCCGGCCCGCAGACAGCGAGGGCTGCCCGCTCCGGTGACGGCGTCCACCTTGATCGTCTCCTTCAAGCCCTTGTTCGTCATGGTTCCCCCATAGTCGCGCTCGCGGGGCTTTCGGCAGGGGATCCTGCCTCGGCACTGGGTACCGCGGCGTGATGATTATTGTCGATCGCCGGATCGGCGGACGACGACAATGCCACGAAACCGGGTCGGATGTGGTTGATCACGGGGTTATCCCCAGTATCACTCCGCGGCCGTGGTATGAACGGATCGGCAGGCGCCCAGCGGCGGCGCGCAGCGGGCGGACCGTGCGATCCGGCGCGCGAATGTGGAGAAAAACGTGAGATTGCGGCCCGCTTCGCCGAACGCGTCTCGCCGGGCCGCACACTGGTCGCGGCATCTCGCGTCGCCCCCTGCTGCCGATGAAACCGAGCATTCCCGCCAAGCTCTTCCTCGCCGTGCTGGCCGCCTGCGCGCTGGTGCTGGCGGTCAACGGCATCGCCGGACGCCTGAGCTTCGAGCGCGCGTTCCTCGACTATCTGAACGAGCAGGGCGTGCAGCGGATGCAGCAGATCGCCGTGCGCCTGGCCGGCGAATATCGCCGGCAGGGCGGCTGGGATTTCCTGCGCGGCCGGCCCGAGGCCTGGTTCCCGCTGCTCAGGCCGTCGGATCGGGACGGGGACGAGCCGCGCGACCGTCCTCCGCCCTTGTCCGACCAGACCGGCGTGATCCTTCGTCTCGCGCTGTTCGACGAGCACGGCGAGCGGCTGCTGGGCAACCCCGCTGCCGCCGCCGCGGACGCCATCCGCCAGCCTGTGGTGGCCGACGGCCGCTCGGTGGGCTGGCTGGCCATGGTGCCGATCGAGAAGGCCGTTGCCGAAGGCGACGTCCGCTTCTACCGGACGCAGCAGCGCTCGTGGTGGATCAACGGCGGGGCGTCGGTGATCGTCGCCGCGCTGCTCGCCTGGGGACTGTCGCGCGCGCTGTTCCGGCGCCTGCGGGCGCTGACCGGCGGCATCCACAAACTGGCGGCGGGTGACTACGCGACCCGCATCCCCGGAACGGCCGACGATGAGCTAGGCCGGCTCGCGCAGGACGTGAACCGCCTGGCCGGCGTGCTCGAACGGACCGAGCAGAGCCGTCGAGACTTCATGGCCGACATCTCGCATGAGCTGCGCACGCCGCTGGCCGTGCTGCATGCCGAGCTGGAAGCGATCCAGGACGGCATCCGGCCGCTGCGGCCGGCCAGCCTGGCGCCTCTGCGGGCACAGGTGCGGCAATTGGGCAAGCTGGTCGATGATCTGCACGAACTGGCGATGACGCAGGCCGAACCCTCGTATCGGTTCGCGCCGATCGACGTCGCGGCGCTGCTCGGCGCCGCCGCGGCCGGCATGCGGGGCCGCTTCGCCGATGCCGGCCTGGACCTGCGAACCGCGCTGCCGGACGGCCCGCTGCTCGTGCACGGCGAGGAGCGGCGCCTGCAGCAGTTGTTCGCGAACCTGCTGGAGAACTCGCTGCGCTACACCGATCGCGGCGGACGGGTGCGCGTGCGCGCGGATCGCGACGGCGCGCGCGTCGTGATCGTCATCGAGGACAGCGATCCCGGCGTGCCGGACGGCAAGCGGTACAGGTTGTTCGAGCGCTTCTACCGGGTCGAGAGTTCGCGCAGCCGCGCCAGCGGCGGCAGCGGGCTGGGCCTGGCGATCTGCCACCATATCGTCCGCGCGCACGGCGGCCGGATCCGCGCCGAAGTCTCGTCGCTGGGCGGCCTGCGCATCGTCATCGAGCTTGCGCTGCTGCCATGAACCGAGCCGCCGATCCTCCCGCCCGCATCCTGATCGTCGAAGACGAGCCGCATCTGGCCGCGGTGCTGGGCGACTACCTGAAGGCGGCCGGCCACGCGACCGAATGGGTCGCGGACGGACTGCGAGTGCTCGACACCTTCCGCCGCTGGCGTCCCGACCTGGTGCTGCTCGATCTGATGCTGCCCGGCGCCGACGGCGTCGACCTGTGCCGCGCGCTGCGGGCCGAGAGCGAGGTGCCGGTGATCATGATCACCGCGCGCGTCGCGGAGCTCGATCGACTGCTGGGGCTGGAGGTCGGCGCCGACGACTACGTCTGCAAGCCCTTCAGCCCGCGCGAGGTCGTCGCGCGCGTCAGTGTCGTGCTCCGACGCTATCGGCGCGGCGCGGGTGGGGCGCCTGCCGGTCTTCGGATCGACGAGCACGGTTGCCGCGCCGCGTTGCACGGCCGTTGGCTGGACCTGACGCCGGTCGAGTTCCGTCTGCTGCGCACGCTGGCGGGCGCGCCGGGCCGCGTCTGGTCGCGCGACCGGCTGATGAACCACCTGTACACCGACCATCGGATCGTCACCGATCGGACGGTGGACAGCCACGTGAAGAACCTGCGCCGCAAACTCGCCGAAGTGGGCGCCGACGGCGATCCGATCGTCTCGATCTACGGCATCGGTTACCGGTTCGACCTGGCCTGAGCGACTCGCCGTCGACGCGGGCAGGGTCATCGGGGCCCGTCTGGCGATTTGCTGCACAATCGCCGCGCATCATGCCGCCTGTCCGGAACACCCGCTCCTCCGATGCCAGTTTCCCGAACGCGCGTTTCGCGCATCCTTCTCGTGCTCGCCGCCCTCACGACGGCCGCGTTGTTCGTCGCCTGGCGGCTTCGTCCGGCGCCGGCGCCCGCATTGATCACAGAACCCGTGACCCGCGCCGACATCGAGCAGACGGTCGAGGCGACCGGCACGATCAAGCCGTATCAGATCGTCAGTGTCGGCGCGCAGGTATCGGGCCGGATCGAGGTGCTGAACGCCAAGCTCGGTGATACCGTCAAGGCCGGTGACCTGATCGCCGAAATCGACTCGCGCACGCAGCGCAATACGCTCGACAGCGCGCAGGCCGCGCTGAGGAGCGCCCGGGCGAACCGGCAGGCCGAGCAGGCGAACCTGGTCAAGTACCAGCTCGCGTTCGAACGGCAGCAGACGATGCTGGCGGCCGAGGCGACGTCCCGGGCCGATCACGCGGCGGCCAAGGCGGCGCTCGACGCGTCGCGCGCGCAACTGGCGGCGCTCGATGCCGAGATCGTCCAGCAGCAGACCGCCGTGGACACGGCCCGGACCAACCTCGGCTATACGCGCGTGACCGCGCCGATCGACGGCACCGTGCTGGCGATCGTCGCCCGCCAGGGACAGACGGTCAACGCCAACCAGACCACGCCGACGATCGTCATGCTCGGCAGCCTGGAGCGGATGACCGTCTACGCCGAGATCTCGGAGGCCGACGTGGTCGGGACCCGGGCCGGACAGGAGGTCCGCTTCACGATCCTCGGAAGACCGGACAAGCGTTATTCGAGCGTGCTGCGCGGCGTCGCGCCGGCTCCGGAATCGGTGACCAGCGAGTTCAGCACGACGAGCAGCGCCGCCAGCACCTCGTCCAGCAGCAGCGCGACGAGCTCGGCGATCTACTACAACGGCCTGTTCGACGTCGACAATCCCGACGGCGAGCTGCGCACCTACATGACGGCGCAGGTCAGCATCGTGCTCGGCCGCGCGGCGGGCGTGCTGACGATGCCGACGGCGGCGCTCGGCGCGCGCCAGCCGGACGGCAGGTATTCGGTGCTGGTACTCGGCGCCGACGGGCGTCCGGAACAGCGGACGGTCGCGACCGGCCTCGACACCGGCGCGCGGGTCGAGATCCGGAGCGGCCTGACCGAAGGCGAACGCGTCGTGACCGGCGAGGCGGCGGCCGGGGCGCGAAGTCCGGGCCGGATGGGCCCGCCGCCGATGATGTGAGGTTCGGGCGATGAACGAACCCCTGCTGCGGCTGCGCGCCCTGCGGCGCGAGTTTCCCGCCGGCGACGGCACGCTCGTCGTGTTGCGCGACATCGACCTGGACATCGATACCGGCGAGATGGTCGCCATCGTCGGCCAGTCGGGATCGGGCAAGTCCACGCTGATGAACATCCTGGGCTGCCTGGACCGGCCGAGCGCCGGCAGCTACCGGGTGTCGGGGCGGCAGACCGACCGGATGACGTCCGACGAACTGGCGCGGCTGCGCCGCGAGCATTTCGGCTTCATCTTCCAGCGCTACCACCTGCTGGGCGACCTGTCGGCGCTGGCCAACGTCGAGGTGCCGGCCATCTACGCCGGCGTGCCGGCGCCGTCGCGCAGGCAGCGCGCCCGGGCGCTGCTCGAGCGGCTCGGACTGGCCGATCGGGCCCGCCACAAGCCCGGGCAGTTGTCCGGCGGCCAGCAGCAGCGCGTATCGATCGCCCGCGCGCTGATGAACGGCGGCGACGTGATCCTCGCCGACGAGCCCACCGGCGCGCTCGATTCGCGCTCGGGCGAAGAGGTGATGGCCATCCTGCGCGAGCTGAACGCCGACGGCCATACGGTCATCGTCGTCACGCACGACATGGCTGTCGCCCGCCACGCGCGACGGATCGTCGAGATCCACGACGGCCGGATCGTGCGCGATCATAGTCAGGATGTGTCGACGACGGAGGCGGCCCGGGCCGCGGACGCGGGGGCAGGGATGCCGCCGCGCCGGCAGGGCGGCACGGACCGCTTCGCCGAAGCGTTCCGGATGGCCCTGCGGGCGATGAACGCGCACCGCGTGCGAACGTTCCTGACGATGCTCGGCATCATCATCGGCATCGCCTCGGTCGTCTCGGTCGTCGCGCTGGGCAACGGCTCGCGCGAGCAGGTGTTGTCGAACATCGCGTCGCTCGGCACCAATACGATCGACGTATATCCGGGGTCCGGCTTCGGCGATCTGCGCTCGGGCCGGGTGCAGACGCTGAAGGCGACCGATGCCGTCGCGCTGGCCAGGCAGGGCTTCGTCGACAGCGCGACGCCCAACGTGTCGACGACGGTGACGGCCCGCTACGCGAACCGGTCCGCCACCGCCCAGGTCAACGGCGTCGGCGAACAGTTCTTCCGGGTCAAGGGATTGAAGCTGGCCGAAGGTGCGTTCTTCGGCGCGCGGGCGGTCAGCGGCCTCGAGCAGGTCGTCGTCATCGACCCGAACACCCGCGACAAGTTCTTCGGAACCGGCGTCGATCCGATCGGCCGGACGCTGCTGCTCGGCAGCATGCCGGTCCGCGTGATCGGCGTCACGCAGCCGCAGAACGGCGGCTTCGGCAGCAGCTCGTCGCTGCGCGTGTGGGTCCCGTACACGAGCGCGATGTCGCGGATGATCGGCCAGAGCTACGTGTCCAGCATCACCGTCCGGGTGTCCGACGCGACGCCGATGAACGCGGCCGAGCAGGCGGTCAGGCGCCTGCTGCTGCAGCGCCACGGCGGCAACGAGGACTTTTTCCTCAGCAACACCGCCGAGATCCGGCAGACGATCGAAAGCACGACGCGGACGCTGACGCTGATGGTCGGCGCGATCGCCGCGATCGCGCTGGTCGTCGGTGGGATCGGCGTGATGAACATCATGCTCGTCTCGGTCACCGAACGGACGCGCGAGATCGGCGTACGCATGGCGGTCGGCGCGCGCCAGGCCGACATCCTCCAGCAGTTCCTGATCGAGGCCGTGCTCGTGTGCGTGCTGGGCGGCGTGTTGGGCGTGGCGATGGCGCTGTCGCTCGGCTGGGTCGTCTCGCTGTCGGGCCTGGGCTTCGGCATGATCTTTTCGACGACCTCGATCGTCGTCGCCTTCGCGTGCTCCAGCCTGATCGGCGTGGTGTTCGGCTTCCTGCCGGCCCGCCGGGCCGCGCGGCTCGATCCGGTCGAGGCTTTGGCCCGCGAATGATGAACGACACTGCACGATCGCGCGCCCGCGCCCGCGCCCGTTTCCTGGCTCGTTGGTCGGCGTTGGAGCGGAGGCGCGACTGCGTCTACGTCCAGGCCCAGACCCGCGCTGACACCTTCGCTGATACCCGCGCTCAGACCCGCGCCGGCACTTGGACCTGCGTCGGCACCTGGACCGGTGCCGCGCTCGCGCTGCTGCTCGCGGGCTGTGCCGCTGGATCCGATCATTACCGCGACCAGGTGCCCGCGCTCAGCGTGCCCGAACGGTATTCGGGTGCCGACGCCTCGCCCGGTCCCGCCACGCGGACCGTCGACGTGTCCGCGACTCCCGCGACCTCCACGACCTCCACGACCTCCACGACCTCCGCGATCCCTACGACCCCTACGATCCCTACGATCTCCGCGGTAAGCGACGTCGGCGCCGATCCGTGGTGGCAGGGGTTCGGCGATCCGCGCCTGGACCGTCTGGTCGATCAGGTGCTGCGCGTCAACGCCGATCTGGCGTCGGCGGGATTCGCGCTGCGCAAGGCGATGCTCGACGCGCGCCTGGCGGGCGTCGAAATGCTCCCGCAGCCGAGCGCCGCGTTGCAGTCCAGCGCCAGCCGGACGCTGAGCGCCGGCGGCGCCACCGAAAGCGCCCACTCGGCGAGCATCGGCCTGAGCTGGGAACTGGATCTGTGGGGACGGCTTCGAGCCGTGCGCCAGGCCAGGGAATGGGAGGCGAACGCCTCGGCCGAAGACCTGCGGGGCACCGCGCTGTCGCTGGTCGGCCAGACCTGCCGCACTTACTGGACGATCGCGTACCTGAACGAGGCGATCGCCACCGGCGAGCAGAGCATCGACCGGTTGACGCGGATCCTGCGGCTCGTCGAGGCCCGCTACGCGGCCGGCGAAGCGTCGCGCATCGAGGTCTACGAGGCGCAGCAGAACCTGCAGAGCGAGCGCGCGGACCAGGTCGACCGGCTGCAGCAGCGCGTCGAGGTGCGCCACGCGCTGGCCGTGCTGCGCGATGGCCAGGCCTGGCCCGTCGCCGACGAAGCGCAGGATCTCGAAGGATCGCCGCTGGCGGTGTCCGAGGGCCTGCCGGCGCAACTGCTGTCGCGCCGCCCCGACCTGCGAGCCGCCGAGATGCGGTTGCGCGGCGCGTCGGCGAGCATCGACGCCACGGTGCGCGCCTATTACCCGACGCTGACGCTGACCGGCGCCGTCGGCGGCAGCAGCACCGCGCTGACGAACGTGCTGCGCGAACCGGTCGCGACGCTCGGCGCGAGCCTGGGCCTGCCGTTCCTGAACGTCGCGCAGATGCGGATCAACGGCGAGATCGCCGGCACCGAGTATCTGCAGGCGGCCAGCAGCTTCCGCACGACGCTGCACACCGCGCTCAAGGAGGTCGACGACGCGCTGGCCGCACGCGAGCACTACGCGACGCGGCTCGACGCCCAGCGCCGCTCGCTGGACGCGGCGCGCGAGATCGCGCGGCTGTACGAGGTACGCTACCGCAGCGGCGAAGCGGCGCTGCGGGTCTGGCTCGATGCCCAGCAGACGCAGCGCAGCGCCGAACTGGGGCTGGCCGCGCTGCGGCGCGACGCGCTGAACAACGACGTCACGCTGATGCTGGCGCTGGGCGGCGGCGCGCGGGAGCCGTCGGCGGAGTTGCGTTGAGTCGCCGCGGAACGCGGGCCTGCGCGCCCGGTCGACCGGCATCACGGTCATGCATGGCCAGCGTCAGGATCAGCTTGCGCGGTTTCTTGATGCCTCGGGTGCGGTAAGGGCGGTATCGAAGTGCCTTTCCAAAAGTTCGGCGATGTGCTTATTCATGCTGGCTGTGCGCTCGGCATTGCCGTGCGCTCGGCATTTCGGTGAAGCTGCCAGGCGGCGGCCTCGCGGACGAGGGCGTTGCGATCCCGGAAGCGGCGCGCCAGACACTGGCGGGTCAACCCGTTCCGTCCGTGCGCGTTTCCGCTGAAACGTCTCCGCGGTGCTGGCGTGCCTGCTCGGCCAGCAGCCCTCCCACCGCCATCCCGTAGTCGATCCGTTCGCCGGCCCAGCGCGTGACGGCCGTGCCAGCATCGATCGCCAGCCCGGCCCGGCGATGCCGCAGGACGATCTGTCGATCGTCACCGGCCATCGGCGCTACCGCCTCGAACGGACGGCCGTGCGCGTCGTTGAACCGCAGCGCGCCGTCATTCAGCACGCGCACGTCGATCCGGCCCTCGTGAACCTGCCTGTGATGGAAGCGGCACAGCAGCACCAGGTTCGACAGCCGAGTCTCGCCGCCGTCGGCCCAGTGCCGGATGTGATGCCCATCCAGGAACCGCGTATGCGTGCAACCCGGAAAGCGGCAGCCGCTGTCGCGCGCCTGCAGCGCCCGGCGGATCGCCGGCGGAATGCTGCGCGTCTTGCGGCCCACGTCCAGTGGGCGGCCGAGGGCGTCTTCGACGATGCGCACGATGCTGGCGTCGCAGGCCAGGCGCCGCGCGGTCTGCACCGCCAGCGCCGGACCGTCCTCGAGTTCGCAGCGGCCGGGAGCCGGTTCGCCCGAGGTATCGGCGTCCGATGTCTCGGCGTCCGAGGTGTCGGCGTCCGAGGTCCCGGCATTGCACGGCGTCTCGGCCGAACGCAGGCTATCGACGTCGACGTGAACGATGATCTGCTGGCGTTCGCCGCCCGACAGCGCCTGATCGCCGTGGGCCAGCCAGGTTTCGGCGAACCGTGCCAGCGCGTCGGCTCGGCGCTGAGCCAGCGTCGGCGCGGTTTCCGCTGAAACGTTCTGACCTTCCGCTGGAACGTCTTGACCTTCCGCCGGAACGTCTCGATCACGACGCGCGTCGCTCGCCCGTTCCAATGCCTTGACCAGCAGCGCTCCGGTCTCGGCCGGCAAGCGTGCCTGCAGTACCAGCGAACCGTCCTGGTCATAGTGGTAGTGCAGGCCGCGGCTCGCGACTTGTCGCGCCTCCCGATCGAGCTCGATCGACTCCTGCGCTCGCCGGTAGTGCCGCACGACCGTCTCGACATGATGGGCGGTGCCGTGCAGTGCGATCATCAGCAGCGTTTCTTCTGTGGCCGGGGTCGCTACCCGCGTGATCGCCCGGACTTTCGAGTAGCTGAGCGCACCGCGGGCCATCGCCGCCGAGACCTGCGGCAGGTGGGTCAGCGCCCGGGCGACGCGGACCTTCTCGCGCGCCGCCCCCATATCGAGGCCGCACTTCCAGCCCAGCCAGTGGGCGCAGGACTGCGTGGAACCATCGGCCCAGCCTTCGCGGCGATCGAACTCGGCGATCAGCACCAGCCAGCGGTGGCTGGCGGCATTCAGGTGACCGGCCAGTTCGGTGATCTGCGCTTGGAGATCGGCGATCGGCAGGGCAGGGGGCGCGGACGGGATCTCGTCGTTGATCTCGAGCGGCTCGGCCATAGTTCGTCTCCGTTATCTATATATGTGATTATATACAGTATAAAGTCGATTCGCTGCACGGACTCGAGATGAGACCTGCATGGATCCAATGCGGGATGTCACGTTACTTGGGTGTCGAGGTACTAGTGTCCGGTCCCGCTGATACGTGAACAAAGTCGTTGCAGCTTTTCGAGAATCGAATCGGCGGTGGCGGTCCAGCGAAACGGCTAGCAGTTGGCGCTGTACGAACACACGAAGTGGTCGATGCGCTGCACGAGCTGCTTGACGCTGGTGAACGAGCCTGGGCGGTTCGCACGGCGCAAGCTGCGCTGCTGATACTCGGCTTTTCGCCGGGCCGTATCGATGGCGTGATAGGAAATCGCACACGCAAGGCATTGCGTGATTTTCAGATCGCCAACAATCTGACGGGCAACGGAGAACTGGACGGAGATAGCTACGATCGTCTCTGGAAGCTGGCGTTTGCTTGATGGGGCATTTTCGCCGAGTCGCTGATGTGCAAGTCTGGCTCGATGCCCAGCAGGCGCAGCGCAGCGCCGAACCGAGACTGGCCGCGCTGAGGCGTCGCGGAACGCGAGCGCGCGATCGATTTCGCGCGCGGACGGTGCGATCAGGGTCTGGAGCAACCGGAACTGACTCAACACCGTGCCGACGGCGCCGGTCCGGTGCGATCACGGGGCGGGAGGCCGGTCGTTTGCCTCCGTTTCCCCCGTGATGAATCCGGCGTGATATGTCGGAACCGGCAAAGACCGTCATGCAGCGCCTCGAATTCCGAGGTCCTGGCCACCTTCCCCGGACATCCGGCGCAAAGCGGGATACCCATTGCTTGAGTGCTTCGTGCACCCGTCGAAGTCGGGGGGTGTCAGGTCTCGATCACTCAACCTTTGGAGCCATCCCGTGAAATCCTACGAATACCGCGCTGCTGCAGTCCAGACTCTCGCCAAGGTCGGAGACGTGCAGGCGAATCTGGAGATTTGTCGACACTACGTCAAGGAAGCAGCACGCCAAGGCGTCAAGCTGCTCGTGTTCCCCGAGTGCATGAGCGTGGGGTACCTGTATGACAACGTCGAGCATGCCCGCAAGATCGCCGAGCCCGTCGATGGTCCATTCGTCTCCGGCCTGGCGAAGATGGCCCGCGAGCACGACATGTTCATCGCCAGCGGTATGACGGAATGGGACGCGCAGAGGCAGAAGATCTTCAACACCGGCGTTCTCCTCGACAAGCAAGGGAATCTGGTCGTTCATTACCACAAGCAGTTTCTGACGACCCATGATCAGAACTGGTTCGCGTTCGGCGAGCGCGGCTTTCCGGTTGCGGAGACCGAACTGGGTCGTCTCGGCCTGATGATCTGCTTCGATGGCCGGATCCCCGAGATCGCGCGCTGCACGGCGCTCGGCGGCGCACAGGTCATCGTCGACATGGCGAACTTCTTCCTTATCGACCAGGCTGACATGTGGCGTCCAGCCAGGGCCTACGAGAATGGCGTCTGGATCTGTGCTGCAACGAAAGCAGGCCAGGAGCGCTCGATCTACTATCCGGGCGGCAGCATGGTCGTCGACCCGCGCGGCACGATTCGTTCCAAAGTGCCGTGGGATACGCACGGAATGGCCGTCAGCGAGATCGATCCGTCACTGGCCGATGACAAGGGCCTGCCGCTGGGCGGAGACAAGTTCGCCGACCGGCGTCCCGATACGTACTCGGTGTTGGTCGAGCCCTATGCCGAAACGGCGATCGCCGAGATCTGCGAGAAGTCCATCGTGCCTTCGGTCTCGGAGTTCAACATGGCGGCCGTGCAAAGCCACGTCAGCGAACTGTCGCCGACCACCATCGAACGCGTCATCGAGCAGGTCAACGATGCGGCACGCTTCGGCATCCAGTTGATGGTCCTGCCGGAATATGTCGCTTCACCCAATTGGCGCATCGACGAGGCCGAAGCCCGACGATTGGCGGGGCTCCACTCCGATCTGATCAGCCGATTCGCGAAGCTGTGCGTCGCCAATCGATGCATGATCCTCGTGCCGAACGTCGAACAGGTTGATGGGAAGCTCTACCCGGTATCGACGATGATCGGTCCGGACGGCAATACCCTGATGACCTATCGCAAGGTGCATCTGTTCGCCGACGAACGCGACTGGGCCAGCGCCGGCAGCGACTATCCGGTCGTCGAGACATCGATGGGCCGGATCGGCGTGATGATGGGATACGACGCCATGTTTCCCGAGGCCGCGCGCTGCCTCGGCAGCAACGGTGCCGACGTGATCCTTTGGCCGGCACGCCTGCAGCATCAGAACGAGCGCAGGTATCTGGCTGTGCCGCGCGCGGTAGATAACCGCTGCGCCGTGATCATGGCCAATCGAGTCGACGCGCCGTATGCCGGTGGCAGCATGGTGGCGCAGCCGGTCCAGTTCCCGGTCTGGGACGTTGAGGCCGTCACGCCGTTCTACACCGATATGCACAAGGTGGTGTTCGACGTCGTCGAGTTGGGGGCTACCCGGCAGAAGAACCTGATGCGCAACGTCCACATGTTCGCGAAACGCATGCCGCAGACTTATCGCGCATTGGTTCGATGAGACCGGTCTCCCCGGCCAGTCGGGGAGACCACCCACTACCGAACCATTGGTTCCTGCCTTTTTACAGGCGCGGAGGGGATTCCCCGCGCCGCCCAACTGAATTCCGGGAGTACGCATGAAAACGGTAGAAGCCTACACCGTCAGCATCGGCGGATTGGCGGTTCTGGACACCTATCTGACGGCCACTGTGATTCCTGTTCCGGTCTGGGTCACGTTTCTGGCCTGGGCGTCTTTCTTCGTCGTCGGGGCCACGAACCAGGCGCTGCTCAGAAGCGTCGCTTCGAATCTCTGCGGACTGCTGATCAGCTCGTTGGTTCTGATCGGGATTTCGCATGGCACGGTCTCTCCCGTCGTCGTGGCCCTGGCAGTGGGAGCCGGGAGCGCGCTGATGGTGCAGGCATCGAAAGTTCCCGCACTGGCTGTCCTGCCGGCGATCGTCTGCGGTTTCGCCTCGAACGTCGGAACCGTCAGTGCCTCGGCCGTATCGCCTGCGGCGGCCGCACTGAACAATCCGATCTTTCTCGCCGCCGTCGCGCTGGTCATCGGCAACCTCTTCGGTTACGGCTCGGAGCGCCTGGCGAAGGCCCTCACCGGACCGCAGAGCCCGGTCACGCCATAGACGTTCTGACCATTGCGATCCGTACAATCGGATCCTTAAATCGGATCCTTATCTACCGGCGCCGAGTGGAACCGCCAGCTACGCGAAAGGGTACAACGTCATGCAGCGGATCAGCGTCGCGTTGGTCGTCTTCCCGAACTTCCAGATGCTGGATGTCGCCGGTCCAGCAGACGCTTTCGGGGAGGTCAAGGTGCTCTCGAAAGGGGCGTTCGAATATCAGCTGACGGTGATCGGCAATGCACGGGGGCCGATGCGTTCTTCGAGCGGCATCACCGTCATGCCGGAGCGAACCATCTTCGATCCCTGTCCTCACTTCGATACGATCATTCTGGCGGGCGGACTGGGTGTCTTCGATGTGCTGGACGACACGCCGCTGTGCGACTGGCTGGTACGACAATCTCGGCAGTGCAGGCGTGTCGCAGCGATTTGCAATGGCGTCTTCGCGCTCGGGGCGGCCGGCCTGCTGAAGGGCAAGACGGTGACGACGCACTGGATGGATGCATCGAGACTGGCTCAGCAGTTCCCGCGCACCCGCGTCGAAGCGGACAGGATTTTTCTCAAGGACGGCAATCTGTACACCACGGCGGGCGTCACGGCCGGCATCGACCTCTCGCTCGTGCTGATCGAGGAGGACATCGACCGCAGGATGGCGCTGGATGTAGCCAAGTACCTGATCGTCTATCTGCGGCGGGCCGGCGGCCAATCGCAGTTCAGTCCGCTGCTGGAGACACAATCGACATCGGACTTCGGTGCGGGAGGTGCCCGCCAATATCTGCTCGACAACTTGAGCAAGAATCACTCGCTGGAGTCGTTGGCAGAACATCTCGGTATCAGCGCGCGCCAGTTGTCCCGGACTTTCTCGGGTCACCACGGGCTTGGCCCGATGGCTTTTCTCGAGGACGCGCGTATCGATACCGCGCGCCGCCTTCTGGAGACAACCGACATCACGTATCGCCAGATAGCCGAGAAATGCGGGCTCGGAGATTCGGAAAAGTTGCGGCGCGTCTTCGTGCGCAAACTCGGCGTTTCTCCGTCCGAGTATCGGAAGCGATTTCGATCGGGGCGCGACGAATGCTCGTCGGTGAATTCGTGACCAGGCGTCGCGACACGCCGAAACGCGCGACCGGCGATCAGGACCCGCCGACACCCGCCTCGGCCTCCGACCGAAGCCACGCCCTGAGGCTGTCCACCGCCGCGCCGGCGTCGGCGCGCGTGAACAGGCTGAAGCACGCGCCGGTCTCCTCGAAGCCCAGCGGCGCACTGAGCCGCCCGCTGCGGACGTCCTCCCGCACCAGCATCTCCGGAGCGATTCCGATGCCCAGCCCGACGGCCGCCGCCTCGAGCATGTGGCTCAACTGATCGAACTGCCGCGTCGTCGAACGCGCCTGGCCGAGGTCGAGACCGTGGACGGCCGCCCACTGCTCCCATGCGGTGATACGCGAGCTGGTCGACAGCAGCGGCTCTTTCAGCACATCGGCTGGCGTCTCGATCCGTCGGTCCCGCGCAGGCGAGCAGACCGGCCCGATCGCTTCCGGGAACAGCGGCGTGACGGCGAGTCCGGCGGGCGGATCCGTTTGCGCGACGATCAACGCGTCGACGGTCCGGCGCTCCAGCAGCGACAAGTCGGCCGCCGTCTGCAATCTGACCCGAAGCGCCGGATGCTCGCGCTCGAAGCGTTCCAGCCTCGGAATCAGCCAGTTCGACAGCAGGCTGGCCGGCGCGCCGACGACCAGTTCGGCCGATCGGCCAGGCTCGCGCAGCGCGACGCAGCGCTGCTCGATCAGGTCGAAGGCGGGCTGGCAGGCGCGCAGCATGTCCTGACCTGCCGCGGTCAGCCGCACGCCATCGGAGCGGCGCTCGAACAGCTTGCACCCCAGCCAGCTCTCCAGCCGCCGGATCTGCTGGCTGACGGCGCTGTGCGACACGCGCAACTCGTCGGCGGCAGCCGAGAAGTTCAGGTGCCGGGCGGCGCTGTCGAAGCAGCGCAGCGCATTCATCGGGGGCAGGGCGCGCATCGACGAGATGTTAGAAAAATTAATACCTTATGGCAAAAAATCTTTGATTTATCGGAGAAAATCGTTTCGCTACGATAGCTGGCATCTGATCCTCTCGCTGATGTCATGTCTATCGCACCCCATCCCACGCAGCCGGACGCTCACGGCCGGTTCGGTCGCTACGGCGGCCGCTACATGCCCGAGACGCTGATCCCCGCGCTCGACGAGCTCGAACGGATCTATCGCGAGGTCCGGGAAGACGAAGGCTTCTGGCGCGAGTTCAGGACGATGCTGGCCGATTATGTCGGTCGGCCGAGCCCGCTGTTCGAGGCTCGTGCGATCAGCGAGGAGCTGGGCGGCGCGCGGATCTTCCTGAAACGGGAAGACCTCAACCACACGGGCGCCCACAAGATCAACAACTGCCTGGGCCAGATCCTGCTGGCCACGCGCATGGGCAGGACCCGCATCATCGCCGAGACCGGCGCGGGCCAGCACGGCGTCGCCACCGCCACGGTCTGCGCGTTGTTCGGCCTGCAGTGCGTGATCTACATGGGGGCGGTCGACGCGGCGCGCCAGTCGACCAACGTCGCCCGCATGAAGATGCTAGGCGCCGAGGTGCGGACCGTCGACGTCGGCAGCGCCACGCTGAAGGACGCGATGAACGCCGCCATCCGCGACTGGATCGCCGACCCTCGCGGCACTTATTACCTGCTGGGAACGGGGGCCGGTCCGCATCCTTATCCGTGGATCGTTCGCGAGTTCCAGAAGGTGATCGGCGAGGAGACGCGTTCGCAGATCGTCGAGAAGACCGGCCGCCTGCCCGACGCGATGGTCGCCTGCGTGGGCGGCGGGTCCAACGCGATCGGATTCTTCCATCCGTTCCTGGAGGACAGGCAGGTAAGGTTGTTCGGCGTCGAGGCGGGCGGGCGAGGGATCGGCACCGCCGAGCATGCGGCCAGCATCGGCGCGGGCAACGTCGGTGTGCTGCACGGATGCTGCAGCTACTTCCTGCAGGACGACGACGGCCAGATCGCCGACGCGCACTCGGTATCGGCGGGGCTCGATTACCCGGGCGTCGGACCCGAACACGCGCTGCTGCACGATGCCGGTCGCGTCCGCTACGAGTCGGTCACCGACGACGAGGCCGTCGCCGCGTTCCATTGGCTGACGCGCAGGCAGGGCATCGTGCCCGCGCTGGAGAGCGCGCATGCGCTGGCCTTCGCGAGAAAACTCGCGCCGCGCCTCGGCTCGGACGAAGTGATCGTCGTCTGCCTGAGCGGACGCGGCGACAAGGATCTGAATACCGTTCTCGATTTTGGCGAGGTGTCGCTATGAGCCGCTTGCAAACCGTCTTGGCCGGGTTGCGCACCGCCGGCAGGGCCGGCCTGGCAACGTACTTCACGGCCGGCGACCCCGGTTATCGCGATTGCCTGGACCTGTTGAAGCGCTTGCCCGCCGCCGGCGCGGACGTCATCGAGCTCGGCATGCCGTTCAGCGATCCGCTCGCCGACGGTCCGGTGCTCCAGTCGGCCAACGAGCGCGCGCTGCGCGCCGGCCAGACGATGCGGCGGACGCTGGAAATGGTCGAAGCCTTCCGGGGTAATGATGACGACACGCCGCTCGTTCTGATGGGGTACTTCAACCCCGTGCTTCGATACGGTGTGTCCCGGTTCGTCGCCGACGCGGCGCGCGCCGGCGTCGATGGCGTGATCCTCGTCGATCTGCCGGTCGATCATGCCGACGAGATCGACCGGCACGCGCGCGAGCACCGGATCGACATGATCCGGATGTCGGCGCCGACCACGCCGGACGATCGCCTGGACGCGATCCTCGCCAGCGCGAGCGGATTCGTCTATCACGTGATGCTGGCCGGGACCACCGGCGCCGCGCTGCCGCCCGACGAAGAGATCGCCGGGTCGCTGCGGCGGGTGACGGCGAGGGCGCGGCTGCCGATCGCGGCCGGCTTCGGCGTCCGATCGGCGCGGCAGGCGAGCGCCGTCGGCCGGCACGCGGACCTCGTCGCCGTGGGCTCGCGGCTCGTGCAGGTGTTGGCCGAAGAGGGCGCCGACGCGGCCGTCGAAGAGGTGCGCCGCTTATCGCAGGCGGTTCGGGCGGCGGCGAGAGCCGGGGGGTGACTCACCAGCTCTCTGAGCGGCTGGAATGGGCGTGAACGGGTGTGGAAAGGGTGATCCGGATAATTGGCGGGTCGCCACCATCGAGAGCATCGGCTCCTCGACCCGGATCGAGGGCAGCAAACTTTCGGACCGCGAGGTCGAACGTCTGCTTTCCAATCTGCAGATCAAGTCGTTCGAGACCTGCGACGAACAGGAAGTGGCCGGCTATGCCGAGGTCATGGAACTGGTGTTCTCTTCCTGGCAGGACATCGCGCTGACCGAGAACCATATCCGGCAATTGCATCGCGACCTGCTGGCCTACAGCGATAAGGACGCCTGGCACCGCGGCAACTACAAGACGACCACCAACAGCGTGGCCGCATTCGACGGGCACGGTAAGCCCCTGGGTATCGTGTTCGAGACCGCCACGCCTTTCGATACACCGCGCCTGATGACCGAACTGGTGGCGTGGTTCAATGAGGAACGCAGCACGGGGCGTCTGCATCCGCTGTTGTCGATAGGCATCTGGGTCGTCGTGTTTCTGGAGATTCATCCGTTCCAGGATGGCAACGGCCGCCTGAGCCGGATACTGACCACGCTGCTGCTGTTACAGGCTGGCTACGCGTACGTGCCCTACAGCTCGCTGGAAAGCGTGATCGAGCAGAACAAGGAAGCCTACTATCTGGCATTGCGCCAGACCCAGGGCAGCATCCGCACCGACGCTCCGGACTGGCAACCCTGGCTGGTGTTCTTTCTGCGTGCGCTGTCCCAGCAAGTGCGTCGATTGGAGCGCAAGATCGAGCGCGAGAAGCTGGTGCTCGCCAAGCTGCCGGACCTGGCGTTGCAGATCGTCGAATTCACGCGCGAGCACGGGCGGATCACCATGGCCGAGGCCATCCGCTTGACCGCCGGCAATCGCAACACGCTCAAGCAACATTTCCGCGCGTTGGTGGAGCAGGGGCATCTGGCCCAGCATGGTGGCGGGCGTGGAACCTGGTATCAGTTGCGCTGAGGTTCTTGCCCGTGTTCACAACCTGATTTCCACCACCTCGGCGCCGTCGAAAGCCGTGTCCTCGCCGCGCTCGCGCCAGCTATTCAGGTCGTCGATGCGCCGGGCGATCGTGGCGTCCCAGATCGAGAACGCGTCGCGGCCCAGCATCAGGCGTACCGGCGGCGCATCGCTGGCGACCACCTCCAGCATGCGCCGGGCCGCCTTGGCGGGGTCGCCCGCCTGCTTGCCGGTGGACGTTTCCAGATAGGTTTCGAACGGCTCGACCATCGGGCGGTAAGCCTCGATGCGCTGCACCGGTCGCATGTTGACGTCGCCCGCGAACTCGGTGCGGAACGCGCCGGGCTCGACCAGCGTGACGTGGATGCCCAGCGGCCTGGCTTCGATGGCCAGCGCCTCGGTCCAGCCTTCGATCGCGAATTTGGCCGCGCAGTACGGACCGGCGGCGTTCATCGCCACCAGGCCGGCGATGCTGCTGACGGTCAGGATGTTGCCCGAGCCCTGCTTGCGCATCTGCGGCAGCACGGCGCGGCTCATCTCGGCGGCGGCGAAGAAGTTCAGCTCCATCTGCTCGCGCAGTTGCTCCAGGCTGAATTCCTCGCAGGCGCCGGCCACGCCGCGCCCGGCGACGTTGGCCAGCACGTCGATGCGGCCGAAGCGCGCCAGCGTGTCGGCGACGGCCTGGTCGCGCGCGGCGGCGTCGGTCACGTCGACGGCCAGCGGCAGCACGCGGTCTTCGTGGCCTCGCGCGATCGCCTGCAAGCGATCGAGACGGCGGGCGGTAATGACGGCGCTGTCGCCATCGGCGATGACGGCCTCGGCCAGCGCCTTGCCGAAGCCCGACGAGGCGCCGGTGATCAACCAGACTTTTCCGGTGTCGTTCATGTCGATCTCAGGCGCCCAGGTGCTTTTTGTAGAACGGCACCAGTTGCTCGATCGCCTGGCTGGTGGCCTCGGGTTTGTCGTACAGGTCGTAGTGACTGGCGCCGGCGACGATCTGGATGCTCTTTTCGCTCGAGCGCGCGCGGCCGTAGAGCTCCAGCCCGTCGCGATAGGAGCCGAAGCCGCCCGGCACGCCGCCGATGACGATGTGCAGAGGCTGGGTCAGCAGCACTTCGGCGAAAGCGAAGGCGTCCCAGCCCACTGCCGCGCCGGTGCTGGTCAAGCGCAGCTTGTTCGGCGAACCCGGCTGCTGGCCGCGCGGCGTCGTGTAGTACTGCACGGCTTCGACGATGTCGATGTCGTCGAGGCCCGCCTTCGCGCGGTCCGCTTCGGAGCCCGGGATGTAGCCGACGATCAGCGGCTCGGCGCCGCGCGCCTCGGCGGTGCGCTGCCTGGCGATGGCGTCCAGCGTCTTGATCGCGGCATCGGGCGTCATGTCGCCCTCGCGCATCAGCCGGCCATAGTTGGCGCCGACCACGGTTCCCACGGCCTTGTAGCGGCGCTCGGTCATCGCGGCGCTGACCGCATAGCCGCCGCCGCCGCACACGCCCAGCACGCCGATCCTGTCCTCGTCGACGTAGGGCAGCGTGACCAGGTAGTCGACCGCGCAGCGGAAGTCCTCGACGCGCGTGGCCGGGTCTTCGAGAAAGCGCGGTTCGCCGCCGCTGGCGCCCTGGGTGGACGCATCGAAGGCCAGCGTGATGAAGCCGGCGCGGGTCAGCGCCTCGCCGTAGATGGCGCCCGAGGTCTGCTCCTTGCAACTGCTGATCGGGTGCGCGCAGACGATGGCCGCGTATTTCCTGCCGGGATCGAACCCTTCGGGCAGGCGCAACGTGGCCGCCACGTCCCAGCTCCGGTTCCTGAAGTTGATCGATTGCGTTTGGCTCATGGAATGCTCCTGATGCAAAGAGGTGCGGATGACGGATGGGCCTCGTGGAACGGCGCGAGCTTGCCCGGAGCGACTTCGACCAGCCGCGATGATCTGCACGGGCTGGCTGTCCCCGGTAATGACTTTAGGGCGCGCGCCGCGAATGATCCATGCATTAAAGTACGAGTGTCTGTCGCAATCGTACGGAGTGTCATGGATCCGCTTTCCGACGTTCTCTCGCTGCTCAAGCCTCGCAGCCAGTTCTACGCGGGGATGGATGCCGCCGGCGATTGGGCGTTCGACTTTCCGCCGCATGAGGGCATCAAGTTCACCGCGGTGATTCGCGGCACCTGCTGGGGGCTGTCCGACGGGCTCGAGCAGCCGGTGCGTTTCGACGAGGGGGACTGCTTCCTGCTCAACAGCGGGCGCCGCTTCGTGTTGTCGTCCGATCCGGCTTTGCCGCCGCGGGATGCCGGACACATTCTGGAAGCCGCCACCCGCGAGGGCGTTGCCGTCCACAACGGCGGCGGCGAGGTGTTCCTGATCAGCGGACGCTTCGATTTTTCCGGCAGCCATGCGGCCGTGCTGTTCGAGGCGTTGCCGCCTCTGATCAACATTCCGAAGGCATCGAGCCAGGCCGAGATCCTGCGCTGGTCGCTCGACCAGTTGACCGGCGAGCTGCATGACCCGCAGCCGGGCGGCGCGCTGCTGTCCACGCATCTGGTGCACCTGATGCTGGTGCAGGTGCTGCGGCTGTTCCTGAAGAGCTCGCCCGATCTGCCGCGGGGCTGGTTCCTGGCGCTGACCGACCGGCAGATCAGCCAGGCGCTGAAGGCGATGCACGCCGATCCGGCGCGCCATTGGACGCTCGAGGAGCTGGCGCGCCAGGCGGGGGTGTCGCGCACCGTGTTCGCGCAACGGTTCAAGGCCCTGGTGGGGACCACGGCGATCGACTATCTGTCGCGCTGGCGCATGCTGGTGGCGGCCGATCGCCTGCGCAACGGCGACGACAGCGTCTCCGCGATCGCCTTCTCGCTCGGCTACGATTCCGAAAGCGCTTTCAGCGCCGCCTTCAAGCGCGTGATGGCCTGCTCTCCGACCAAGTACCGGCGGCAGGCGTCAGCCCGACCGCGGCCCGCCGTCGGCACCGGCGGCACCGTCGGCACCGGCAGCATCGGCAGCATCGGCAGCATCGGACGACCGGTCATCGACGTCCACGGCCGTTCTCCGCTGGTCTCATGACGCCCGGGCGTCGGCCGCCAGCGGCGGCCGGAAGCGCCGCAGCCGCAGCGCGTTGCCGAGCACGAACACGCTGGACAAGGCCATCGCTCCCGCCGCGAAGATCGGCGACAGCAGCACGCCGTACGCCGGATAGAGCGCGCCCGCCGCCAGCGGAATCAGCGCCGTGTTGTACGCGAAGGCCCAGAACAGGTTCTGCCGGATGTTGCCGAGGGTCGCCTTCGACAGCGCGATCGCGTTCGGCACGCCTTGCAGGTTGCCGGACATCAGCACCACGTCGGCGGCTTCCATCGCCACGTCGGTGCCGGTGCCGATCGCCAGGCCCACGTCGGCTTCGGCCAGCGCCGGCGCGTCGTTGATGCCGTCGCCGACGAAGGCCAGCCGGCCCTGTTCGGCCTTGAGCCGCCGGATCGCCTGCACCTTGCCTTCGGGCAGCACTTCGGCGATCACGTCGTCGATGCCCAACCGGGCCGCGATGGCGCGGGCCGTGCGTTCGTTGTCGCCGGTGATCATCGCGACCTTCAGGCCCAGCGCGTGCAGCGCCGCGATCGCATCGGGCGTGCTCGGTTTGATCGGGTCGGCGACGGCGACAATGGCGGCCAGGCGGCCGTCGATGGCCGCATACAGCGGCGACTTGCCCTCACCGCCGAGGCGCACGGCCGTCGTTGCGAACATGCCGACGTCCAGGCCCAGCGAACGCATGTAGCGGTCGGCGCCGACTTCGACGCGCCGGCCGTCCGCGACCGCGCGCACGCCCATGCCGGTGACGGACTCGAACTCGTCCAGCGCGGGCAGGGCGATGCCTTCGTGCTCGGCGGCTTCGACGATCGCGCGGGCGATCGGGTGTTCGGAACGCGATTCCACCGCCGCGACGAGCGCCAATACCCGGGCGCGTTCGAAGCCGTCGGCCACTTCCAGGTCGGTCAGCGCCGGGTGGCCCTCGGTGAGCGTGCCGGTCTTGTCCACGGCCACCACCCTGGCGTCCTTCAGCGACTGCAAGGCTTCGCCCTTGCGGAACAGCACGCCCATTTCGGCGCCGCGGCCGGTGCCCACCATGATCGACGTCGGCGTGGCCAGGCCCATCGCGCACGGACAGGCGATGATCAGCACCGCGACCGCATTGACCAGCGCGAAGCTCAGCGCCGGCGAAGGGCCGAACGCCAGCCAGATCACGAAGGTCAGCAGCGCGGCGCCCATCACGGCCGGCACGAACCATAGCGTGACCTTGTCGACGACGGCCTGGATCGGCAGCTTCGAGCCTTGCGCCTGTTCGACCAGCCGGATGATCTGCGCCAGCACGGTCTGGCCGCCGACGGCGGTGGCGCGCAGCGTCAGCGCGCCGTTCTGGTTGACCGTGCCGCCGACGACCTCGCTGCCGACGGATTTCCCGACCGGAATCGGCTCGCCGGTGATCATCGACTCGTCGACGTAGCTCTGGCCATCGGTGACCTCGCCGTCCACCGGCACGCGCTCGCCGGGGCGCACCTCGACGAGGTCACCGGCAGCGACCTCACCGATCGGGATGTCGATCGCACGGCCGTCGCGCAGCACGTGCGCCAGCTTGGCCTGCAGGCCGACCAGACGCTGGATGGCCTGCGACGTACGGCCCTTGGCACGGGCCTCCAGGAAGCGTCCGAGCAGGATCAGCGCGACGATCACCGCCGCCGCCTCGTAGTAGACATTGACCGTGCCGGCGGGCAGCAGGCTGGGCGCGAAGGTGGCGATCACCGAATACGCGTAGGCCGCCAGCGTGCCCACGGCGACCAGCGAGTTCATGTCCGGCGCCAGGCGCAACAGCGCCGGAATGCCTTTGGCATAAAAGCGCCGGCCGGGGATCAGCAGCACCAGCGTGGTCAGCACGAACTGGATGATCCAGCTCGTCCGGGTGCCCAGCGTGTGCGACACCCAGTGGTGCATCGCCGGGATCATGTGCGAACCCATCTCCAGCACGAACACCGGCAGGGCCAGCACCGCGGCGATGGCCAGGTCGCGCCGCAGCTCGGCGCGCTCGGCGTCCTTCTTGGCCAGGGCTTCGTCGTCGCCGGCCGGCGCGGCGGCTTCGATGGCCCGGGCCTCGTACCCGGCTTTCGCCACGGCCGCGATCAGTGCGTCGATGCCCGCCACGCCGCGCACGGTCGCGCGTTCGGTGGCCAGGTTCACCGCGGCTTCGGTGACGCCGGGCACGGCCTTCAGCGCGCGCTCGACCCGGCCCACGCACGACGCGCAGGTCATCCCCTCGATCGCCAGCTCGGTCGTGCCGGCCGGCACTTCGTAGCCGACCTTCTCGACGGCCTGTATCAGCGCCATGCGATCGACCGGCCCGCTGGCACGGATGTCCGCCCGCTCGGTGGCGAGGTTCACCGACACCTGGTCGACGCCCTCGACCTTCGCCAGCGCGGCCTCGACCCGGCCGACGCAACTGGCGCAGCTCATTCCTTCGATCGGCAGGCTGATCGTCGCCGTGCGCGGCCGGACTCCCGCTTGCGCCGTTGCGCTCATGATCCGTTCCTTCCTTCGCGTGGAGACTCGATGCGCACAGGCTAATCCTTGCCATCATGGGAAGGTCAAATCCGGATTCGCGGCGCCTTCAGACCCGGCGCCCGGCCGCGTCACGTCTTCTGCGCGGACAGCGTTCGCGCCAGCACCTCGAAGATCCGCTCGTCCGTGCATTGCGCGACGTTGAAGCGCAGGAAGTCGCCGGCGCTCAACGAGCGGCTGAACGCGTTGCCCGGCGCCAGCACCACGCCGTCCTTCAGGCAGGCGCGAGCGATCGCGGCGGCGTCCATGCCTTGCGGCAGCCGGCACCAGACGAACATGCCGGCCTGGGGGATCAGCCACGGCCGGATGCCCAGCGCTTCGAGTCGGGCCGTGGTCCTGGCCGTTTCCTCGGCCAGCCGCAGGCGCACGCTGTCCATGTGCTTGCGGTAGCCGCTGTCGGTCAACGCCCTCAGCACCGCATCGGCGGCCAGGCGTCCGCCGCCGAACGTGGTGGCGATCTTCAGGTCGACGAGGCTGTCGATCCAGTCCGGGCGTGCGGCGACGTAGCCGCAGCGCAGCGAGGCCGAGACGGTCTTCGAGAAGCTGCCGATCTGGATGACCTGCGAGAGGCCGTCGAAGGCCGCCAGCCTGGGCGCGGGGTTCAGCTCGAAGTCGGCGAAGATGTCGTCTTCGACGATCACCAGATCGGTGCCGCCGGCGAGCTTCAGCAGCCGGTGCGCGGTGACCGCCGAAAGCGTCGCGCCGGTCGGATTGTGGATGCCCGAGTTGGTCACGTACAGCCGCGGCGAGTGTTCGCGCAACGCGGCCGCGAACGCCTCGACGTCCGGGCCGTTCGGCGTATGCGGCACGCCGACGATCTGCGCGCGATGCGCGTTGAGCAGCGCGTGGAAATTGAAGTAGCAGGGATCGTCGACCAGCACGGTATCGCCGGGCTCCAGCAGGAAGCGGCAGATCAGGTCGATCGCCTGCGTGCCCGATTCGGTCAGCATGATCTGCTCGGGTGCGGCCTCGATGCCCGCGCCGGCCAGCCGTCGCGAAAGGAACTGGCGCAGCGCCGGGTGGCCGAGCGGCGTCGCGTACTCGGCCAGATCCGGCGCATCGGCACGCGCCAGCGCGCGCAGCGCGCGGCGCACGCCGGTTTCGTACAGCCATGAAGGCGGCAGCCAGCCGCAGCCCGGCTTGAGCACGGCGGCATCCGCTTCCAGCGCCTGGCGCGACACCCACAGCGGATCGACCTCCCGGTCCAGCCTGGGGCCGATCCGCGTCAGCGTCAGCGGGGCCACGGGCCCGGCCACATAGAAGCCCGAACCCGGCCGGGACACGATGACGCCTGCGGCCGCCAGCCGCTCATAAGCTTCGACGACGGTCGACACCGACACGTGCATCGCTCGCGCCTGCGCGCGCACCGACGGCAGGCGCGTTCCCGGCAAGTAGCTGCGCGAGGCGATCCGCGCTCGGATTTCCGTCATCACCGCTTCGATCCGCGTGCCGCTGCGCGCCATTTTTCGTTCAGCCGTACTGGATTAGAGTGGATAACAGTCACTTCCGATTGTATTGGACTGTCTCTGGCTCGACCAGCGCCGTCGATGATCTACTGGCGCCGGTCGAGCAAGGAGTTACGATGGAAAGAACAACGAGCGGCTGGATCAACGGGCTCATCGGCGTCGCGATCTTCGCGGGCTCGCTGCCCGCCACCCGTGTCGCGGTCGCCGATTTCAGCCCCGTGTTCCTGACCTGCGCCCGGGCAGGCATCGCGGCCCTGCTGGGCTGGGCGCTGCTGATCGCGCTTCGGCAGGCACGGCCGAAGCGCTCGGACCTTCGCGCGCTGGCGGTGACGGCATTGGGCGTGGTGATCGGGTTTCCGTTGCTGACCGCGCTGGCCTTGCAGCACGTCACGTCCGCGCACTCGATCGTCTTTCTCGGCGTGTTGCCGCTTTGCACGGCCATCTTTGCCGTGCTTCGCGCCGGCGAACGTCCGCGGCCGGCTTTCTGGCTGTTCTCGGTGGCCGGGGCCGCGTTCGTCGCCGGCTATGCGGCCATCGGCGGCATCGAGGCATCGTGGCGAGGTGACCTGCTGATGCTGGCGGCCGTCATCGTCTGCGGCCTCGGGTATGCGGAAGGCGCGCGCCTGTCGCGCACGCTGGGCGGATGGCAGGTCATCAGTTGGGCGCTGGTGCTGTCGCTGCCCGTCACGCTGCCGATCGCGCTGCTGACGATGCCCGCATCGTTCGGCGACGTCGGCAGGCCGGCGTGGATCGGCCTCACTTATGTCTCGCTGTTCAGCATGCTGATCGGCTTCGTGTTCTGGTACCGGGGCCTGGCGCAGGGCGGCATCGCGGCGGTCGGGCAATTGCAGTTGTTCCAGCCGTTCATGGGATTGGGCCTGGCCGCGCTGCTGCTGCACGAAAGCGTCAGTTGGACGATGCTGGCGGTGACGCTGGCGGCGGTGTTCTGCGTCGCCGGCGCGAAGAGATACGCCGGCTGAGGGGGCGTGCGCGATGTTTCGCCGGGCGCACCTCGCGAGCTCGAATCGCCGATGGGGCCATCATGC
This sequence comes from Burkholderiaceae bacterium, assembly GCA_047601745.1. Taxonomy (GTDB): domain Bacteria; phylum Pseudomonadota; class Gammaproteobacteria; order Burkholderiales; family Burkholderiaceae_E; genus JAKPAM01. The sequence continues at coordinate 2,638,104 of JASGIS010000001.1, forward strand.
AGGCGTTGCAGACCGAAACCCCCGCCACGGACAAGCGCGCGATGCCTGCTGCCCCCAGGGCGCCCGGCCCGGGCAAGCGCTTGCCACGGCGACCCATGCCAGGAGACTCCATGCCCATCTCGCGTCCCGTCGAGGCGATCCTCGAGCCCGATCTGCCCATCGTCGATCCGCATCACCACCTGTGGGACCGCCGCCAGGCACCCGGCGGCACCTCGCCGGCGGCGCAGCACGCGTTCACGCGCGTAGTGCAGATGTCCCCGCTGTACATGCTGGACGAGCTTCTCGCCGACACCGGCAGCGGCCACAACGTGGTGGCCACGGTATTCGTCGAGTGCCGATCGATGTGGCGCGCCGATGGCCCGCCCGAGCTGCGGCCCGTCGGTGAAACCGAATTCGTCAACGGCGTGGCCGCGATGAGCGCGAGCGGCCTCTACGGCGGCACGCGGGCCTGCGCGGGCATCGTCGGCCATGCCGATCTTCGCCTGCCGCCCGATACCGTCGACGCCGTGCTGAAGGCGCACATCGCCGCCGGCGGCGGACGCTTTCGCGGCATCCGGCACAGCGGCGCCTGCAATGCCGACCCGGATGTGCTCGGCCCGTTGCACGGCCGGGTTCCCGAGGGCCTGTACGCGACGCCGGCGTTTCGCGCCGGCTTCGCGAGGCTGGCGCCGAACGGACTGTCGTTCGACGCCTGGGTGCTCGAGCCGCAGATTCCCGAGGTCACCGATCTCGCGCGCGCGTTTCCGGACACCACGATCGTGCTCGATCACGTCGGGACGCCGCTGGGCATCGCCAGCTACGCCGGCCGGCTGGGCGAGCGCTTCGACGTCTGGCGGCAAAGCATCCGCGCCCTCGCCGAGTGCCCGAACGTCCACGTGAAGCTGGGCGGACTGGCGATGCCGAACTGCAACTTTCCGTCGTTCCTGTCCGACCCGGCGGCGCCCTCGGAGCAGCTCGCCCGCGAATGGCGCCCGTACGTCGACGAGTGCATCGACGCGTTCGGCCCGTCGCGCTGCATGTTCGAGAGCAACTTTCCGGTGGACCTGGGCTCGTGCAACTACGCGACGCTCTGGAACGCCTTCAAGCGCATCGCCGCCGACTACGGCGCCGCCGACAAGCGCGAGCTGTTCAGCGGCACCGCGACCCGCGTCTACCGGCTCTCGTTGCCGGAACCGCGCTGAAGGCGCGCGGCCATCTGTTCGACGTCGTAGCTGGGGATGCCCGGATGGTCGCGCTCCAGCGAGTCGAACGCCGCCTCGATCTCCGACCACCGCCGCGATGCATAGGCCTTAGCGTGCGGATGGGACACGATGTAGAAGTCGCCGCGTTCCGCGCGTTCGACGACCAGGCGGCCGACCTCCAGCGCATCTCGTCCGTGCGCGATCAGCATGCTGCCTCGCGCGGAGGTCGAACCGGCATGGCCGGCGCGATGCCGCTGCCCGTCCCAGATCCGGCTCTGCGTGAGACCCGGGCAGAACACGCTGACCGCCACCTGTCCGGCCAGTTCGGCCCGGAAAGCCTCGGCGATCGCCAGTAGCGCGTGTTTGGAGGCCGTATAGGCCGCCGCGCCCGGATGCGGGTATCCGAGGCTGTGTTCGGACCCGGTGAAGACGATCCGCATCGGCGCCTTCTCCCCCTTGTCCTCCCGCTCCTCGATGGCGGCCTTGGCGAACACGCGCGCCACGTCCCATGCGCCTAGCAGGTTCACGTCCAGGATCCAGCGCAGGTCGTCCTTGGTGGTTTCGAGCACCGACTTCCCGCTGATCAGGACGCCGGCATTGGAGAAGACCAGCCGCGGGACTCCGTACCGGGGGATCAGGTCGTCGGCCATCGCTTCGACGTCACCGGTATTCGTGACGTCGCATCTGAACGGCAGCGCCGAACCTCCCGTTGCGCGAATCTCGTCGGCGACCCGTTCGGCCTCCGCGAGCACGAGATCGGCCGCGATCACCCGATATCCACGTTCGGCGAGCGCCAGCGCGATTCCGCGCCCGATGCCGTTGCCCGCCCCCGTTACCACCGCACTCGAATTTTCGTTCATCGCGTGAGCCTACATCGTCGTCATCGACTTCGCCATCCGGAAACGCCATGGCGCGTCGATGCGGCAAGGGCTCGAAGGGCCGTCATTCCCCCGCGCGACCGGCACGGGCGTAAAAGAGGCGGCTTATGATCGTGCCCTTCGCCAGAAGCACGCCGGCGTCGTCACGGACGAAAATATCCGAAATCGTTTGAGTCCGGCTCCGCTGCAGTACCACGGCTTCGGCTTCGAGATTCGCTTCGCTGGCAGGCGCGATGAACGAAAGCGTGAGACTGACGGTCGCGCCGCCCGTGACGCCGTCATCGTCGCGGATCGCGGACGCGCAGGCCGCCGCACCGGCCACGTCGACCAGGGTCGCGATCGCACCGCCGTGGACGACGGTTCCAACGGTCGTCAGCGCGGCGCGATAAGGCAGGCGCAGACGCACCCGCTCCGGCTCGGCACTGAGCACTTCGATCCCGATCGGGCCTGCGAAAGGCGACCTGGCCAGTACCTTCTCGATCCAGTAACGAGCCTGTTGGCCGATCCGTGCGGGGGCCGCGTGCGTTTCATCGGATGCCATGTCGATCTCCGTCGTTCTCTCGGGTCAGGGGAACCCGAGAATCCGTGAAACGCTCTGCCTGCCGCAATTACCTCCGACGTAGTCGCGGTCGTGACGATCGTTGTCGCGGCCTCGGCAGGAACGCGCGGCATGCGCGGCGCCGAATGTTCACGATCAGGATCAGGTCGACTCGATCGTGTTGGCCACGTTGTCGACCGTTACCGGCACCTCGACGTAGAGGACCTCGGGAGGCGAACCGTACTTCTCGGTGACGGTGGCCTGCCACTCGGGCGTATAGCAGGCCTGCGCCGCGGCCTTCGATTCAAGATGGCCGCGTCCGCTTCTCGGGAGCCATGGCAATGGCATCAAGCGAACGGATTGCGGACGGTCAGGCCATCGAATGAACGGCCCGTCTGCATGTCTTCGCTGTAGAGCACGGTGCAGCCCGCCTGGCGAGCCGCTTCGACGATCAGGGCATCTCAGAAAGACAGCGTGTCCTCGATCGAACGCGAGGCGGCCTTCCAGACCAGAGGGACGTCGATCGCTTGCACGGTGAAACCGCCGTCCGCCGTCAAGCGCAGGGTGTCCGTGCGTCGAACAGATAGACGATGACGTTGGTATCGACGAAGGCCCTATCGTTCATGGAGTTCTTCCCGCGTCCAGGAGCCCGTACTGCGGACATCGGCGGTCGCGGCGCGCTCGAGGAAACGCTGCATGGCCGCGGTGCGCTCCTGCCGGCCAGCATAACTCTCCAGATACTGCCGCAGCAGGGCATTGACCGACGTGCCGTGGTCCAGCGCGCGTTTGCGAGCACGGCGCAGCACGTCGTCGTCGATGACAAGGGTCAGATTGGCCATCGCGGGCTCCCGGAACACGTAATCCGTGTTACACAGTTTACGTGTTTTTCGGCTCGATCGTGTCGGTTACGGCTTGATGGCCACCTTCAGCACGCCGTCGCGTTGATTGGCGAACAGCTCGTAGGCGTCGACGATGTCGTCGAGCTTGTACTGATGGGTGACGAGCACGCCGAGGTCGAGCCGCTCGGCGGCGAGCACGTTCATCAGCCGGCGCATGCGTTCCTTGCCGCCGGGGCACAACGCGGTGCGGATCGTGTGATCGCCGAGGCCCGCGGCGAAGTGTGCCATCGGAATCGTCAGGTCTTCCGAATACACCCCCAGGCTGGACAGCGTGCCGCCCGGCTTGAGCACCTTCAGCGACTGCTCCCATGTGGTTTGCGTGCCCAGCGCCTCGATCGAGCTATCGGCGCCGCGGCCGCCGGTCAGTTTCATGACCTCGTCCACCACGTCGCAGTCGCGGAAGTTCAGCGTCGCATCGGCGCCCATCTTGCGGGCGATGCCGAGGCGGTGGTCATTGCCGTCGACGGCGATGATGGTGGTCGCCCCCAGCAGGCGCGCGCCAGCGGTGGCGCACAGGCCGATCGGGCCCTGGGCGAACACCACCACGGTGTCGCCGAGCTTGATGTCGGCATTCTCGGCGCCCTTGAAGCCGGTGGACATGATGTCCGGGCACATCAGCACCTGCTCGTCGGTGAGGCCGTCCGGAATCGGCGCGAGGTTGGCCTGGGCGTCGGGCACCAGCACGTATTCGGCCTGGGTGCCGTCGATCATGTTGCCGAAGCGCCAGCCGGCGGTGGCCTTGTAGCCATGGCAGCCGCACTGGCCGCTGGGCACCAGGTAGCTGCCGTCCTGCGAGGGGGCGCCATCCTGGCAGGCATACGAGGTGAAGCTGGGGCAGATCGCACCGGCGATCACGCGCTGGCCTTCGGCATAACCCTGCACCGCGCTGCCGAGCTTCTCGATCACGCCGACCGGCTCATGGCCGATCGTCAGGCCGGGCTTCACCGGGTATTCGCCTTTCAGGATGTGTACGTCGGTTCCGCAGATCGTGGTGGTCGTGATGCGGATCAGCGCGTCGTTCGGGCCGACGTCGGGGATCGGCTTGTCGACCAGTTCGATGCGGTTGGGCGCTACGAAAACGGTCGCTTTCATCATGGACATCGGACTTCCTCCTGGAAGGGGGCGGCGGGCGCTTCCAGTGTAGGCCGATCATCGGCAAGCTCTTTCGACGGGCTTTGATCACGGTCAATGGCTGGGCCGTCGGGCGCGCGAATCGACCCGCGCGAATCGATCCGCGTGGATTGCCGCGCTCGTCGCTGCGCTCGTCGCCGCGTATCCGGGCGGGCCTCGTGCGCCGACGGATCCAACCGGGCGAAGCTACGTGGCCAGCCGCGGACGGGCAGGGAGGTTTTCGTCGGCCTCGTCCTCCGGATCCGGCTCCGTCTTGTCCGGCGGCGTTTCGACCAGCCACCGGTGCAACTGCGTCACGCGCGTGAACGAGGCGCGCGCCTCGGCCAGTCGCTGCATGTTCTCGATCGGCCAGGTCAGCGCCTGGGTCATCTGCTGGAAGGCCTGGGCCGTCTGCATCAGCACGCCCAGCGTGATTGCGCCGGCGATGTAGCGCGGCGCGACGACCAGGATCGGAACCGCCTGGGACAGCATCGTCCAGCTCGACGAGAACATGATCAGGTTCGCGAGGGCCCGCGTCTGTCCGGTCCAGGCCCCGACCAGGGCGGCGAACCGTCGGTCCGCCCCCGGACGCGCCGAATCGATGGATTGCAGCGCGATCGTCGTGCCGCTCTCGCGCGAGCTGGCGAGGCCGAAGCGGAAGTCGGCCTCCTTGCCCTGGCGCAGATTGGCCGCCCGCGTCAACGGCTGGCCGAGCCAGGTCGCTACCGCAGCGCCCAGGCCGGCGTAGATCAGGGCTGCCCAGACCAGGTATCCCGGCAGCGCCAGTTCCCGGGAACCGAGCCTGACGTCGATGGTGCCGGACAGGCCCCACAGGATCTGCGCGAAGCTGATCAGCAGCAACACGCAGTAGAACAGCGAGTGCGCGAGATCGACCGAGGTCTCGATGGCCACCCGGACGTCCTCGGTGATCCGGCCGTCCGGGTTGTCGAGCTCGCTCTGCCGCTGCAACTGATGGTCGCGTCCCCGGACCATCCACCGGTCGAGCAGGCGATGGGTCAGGTCGGTCCGCCACTCGATCTGCAACCGGCGCCGGGTTCGCAGATGGCTCGTCATCACCAGCAGATTGGCCAGGATGATCAACCCGGCGACGCCGGTCTCCCGCAGCACGGTCGCGAAGTCGCGCTGCTCCAGGGCATCGAACAGCCGCTGGCTCCACAGATTGAGCGCGACCGGGACGGCGGCCTGGGCGGCGGTCAGCACGACCAGCGCGAAGGTCAGGCCCCAGGCGCACCGGCGCCGGTCGCCCAGCCAGAATGCCGTCGCGCAACGCGCCAATCGATCTGGGGTACCGGATCGATTCTCGATCGTCGGCGCTTCGTGCGGTGGGGTCGATGGCATGCTGGGCGCGTCATGGTTGGCCGCGCGGCGCCGCAGGCGGGCGCCGCGAGTCGCCGGGCAGGCGACTGGCCGCATTGTCCACTGTCTGCGGGCCGGCGCCCGTCCGCCCGTTCCGCGCCTGTTCGATGAAGTTCGCATACCACCGGGCCGAAGCCTTCGGCGTGCGCTTCAGGGTTGCGAAGTCCACGTGCACGAGCCCGAACGGATTCGTGTATCCGGCCCCCCATTCGAAGCTGTCGAGCAGCGACCAGACGAAGTAGCCGCGGACGTCGGCGCCGGCGCGGATGGCATCGTGCATCGCGGCGGTATAGGTCTCCAGATAGGCGATCCGCCGGGGGTCATGGACCTCGCCCGAGGCATCCGGCGTATCCACGCTGCCGCAGCCGTTCTCGGTCACATAGACCGGCAGCCCGTAGCGTCGCGAAAGCTCGATCAGCTCGTCGCGAAACGCATCCGGGAAGATCGCCCAGCCGATGTCCTCGCGCACGACCGCGTCGGCCGGCGGGTCGGCCCAGGCGAAGCCCCAGATCGCGTTCGGGTCGGCCTTCGCGAAGATCGGTCCATAGTGGTTCACTCCCAGCCAGTCGATGCGCCGGCAGATCTGCGCCATGTCGCCGGCCTCGACCCAGGGCTCGATGGCGTCGATGAGCCGCGCGGGGTAAGTCGCGCGCAACTGGGGCTCGGGAAAGGCGAGGTTCCAGTGGACGTCGAGCATTTCCGCGGCCTGGCGGTCGGCCTCGCTCGGCGTCGCGGGGCGGACCGCCTGGCGGTTATGGATCGCGCCGATCGACGCGTCGCGCACCGTGTCGCGCAGCACGTCGACGCCCCGGCCGTGCGCCAGGTTCACGTGGTGGATCGCACGCAGGTTCGCGGTGCGATCCACCAGACCCGGAGCGCACCAGTCCATCGCATAGCCGAACAGCGTGAAGACCGAGAACTCGTTGAAGGTGATCCAGCGCTTGACCCGGTCGCCGAGCCGCCGAGCCATCAGCGCGGCGTAGTCGGCGAACCAGCCGGCGCTGTCGCGCGAGGTCCAGCCGCCGAGGTTCTCGAGCGCCTGCGGCAGGTCCCAGTGGTAGAGGCAGGCCCACGGTTCGATGCCGGCGGCGAGCAGCGCATCGACCAGCCGGTCGTAGAACGCCATCCCCGCTTCGTTGACCTTGCCGCGGCCCGCCGGCAGCACGCGCGGCCACGCGATCGAGAACCGGTAGGCATCGATGCCGAGCGATTCCATGATAGCGACGTCTTCGCGGTAGCGATGGTAGTGGTCGCAGGCCACGTCGCCGGTGCCGCCCATCTGGACCTTGCCCGGCAGCGTGCAGCGCGTGTCCCAGATGCTGGGTCCGCGGCCGTCCTCGCGCGCGGCGCCCTCGACCTGGAAGGCGGATGTCGAGACGCCCCACACGAAGTCGCGGGGCCAGGTGCGGGCGGGTAGCTTGGCGCTCATCGGATACTCTCGCGGGTCGTTCGATTCCGGCATGCCGTCCGGCAGGCCGGACGCGTCGTGGCCGGCACCGTAGCACCCGGGGGCGCTACCCGCGAGCCGGAATGTCTCGCGCGGTGCCGTGGCTTGACCTGGCGCAAGCCGGCCCGTGCTCCGTCGGCCGACCATGAATCGGTCACGACGTCCCCAGGCCTACCGACAATGAACGAGACACCCCGCTACGTCTACCTGTTCGGCCGCTCGCGCACCGACGGCAACGCGCAGATGAAGAACCTGCTCGGCGGCAAGGGCGCCAACCTGGCCGAGATGTGCCGGCTGGGCATCCCGGTGCCGCCGGGCTTCACCGTCAGCACCGAGGCCTGCACCGTGCACACGCGGCAGGGCCGTGACGCGGCGCTGGCGCTGATCGACGCCGAGGTGCGCGCCGGCGTCGCCGCGATCGAGGCCGAGATGGGCAAGCGCTTCGGCGACGCCGCCGACCCGCTGCTGCTGTCGGTGCGCTCGGGCGCGCGCGCGTCGATGCCGGGCATGATGGACACGATCCTGAACCTTGGGCTGAACGACGCCGCGGTCGAAGGCCTGGCGCGCAAGACCGGCAACGAGCGCTTCGCCTGGGACAGCTACCGCCGCTTCATCCAGATGTACGGTGACGTGGTGATGGGGCTGAAGCCGGCGTCGAAGGAGGAACACGACCCGTTCGAGGTGGTGATCGACGCGCTGAAGCAGCAGCGCGGCGTCAAGCTCGACACCGAGCTGGAAGCCGCCGACCTGCGCGAGCTGGTGGCGCGCTTCAAGGGGCTCATCCGCGCGCGCATCGGGCACGACTTTCCGACCGACCCGTGGCAGCAGTTGTCGGAATCGATCGCCGCGGTGTTCGAGAGCTGGAACAACGAGCGCGCCCGCGTCTACCGCGAGTTGAACGACATCCCCGCCGACTGGGGCACCGCGGTCAACGTGCAGGCGATGGTCTTCGGCAACCTGGGGTCCAGCAGCGCCACCGGGGTGGCCTTCACGCGCGATGCGGCCACCGGCGAGGACCTGTTCAACGGCGAATTCCTGGTCGACGCGCAGGGCGAGGACGTGGTTGCCGGCATCCGCACGCCGCAGCAGGTCTCGCTGCTGGGCTCGCGTCGCTGGGCCGCGCTCGCGCAGGTGGACGAGGACGAGCGCCGCAGCCGATACCCGTCGCTGGAAGAGTTGATGCCCGGGTTGTATCGGGAACTGCTGCAGGCCGAGACCACGCTGGAGAACCACTTCAAGGACATGCAGGACCTGGAGTTCACGATCCAGGAAGGCAAGCTGTGGATGCTGCAGACGCGCAACGGTAAGCGTACCGGCATGGCGATGGTGCGCATCGCGATGGAGATGCTGCAGCAGCGCATGATCGACGAGAAGACGGCGCTGCAGCGCGTGACGCCGGAGCGGCTGGACGATCTGTTGCATCCGGTGTTCGATGCGGCAGCGCTGCGGGGCGCCGAGCTGATCACGCGCGGCCTGCCGGCCAGTCCCGGCGCGGCCAGCGGGCAGGTGGTGTTCTTCGCCGACGAGGCCGACACCTGGGCGCGCCAGGGCAAGGCGGTGATCCTGGTGCGGCAGGAGACCTCGCCCGAAGACTTGCGCGGCATGAGCGTGGCCCGGGGCATCCTGACCGCGCGCGGCGGCATGACCAGCCACGCCGCGGTGGTGGCGCGCGGCATGGGTAAGTGCTGCGTCAGCGGCGCCGGCTCGCTGCACGTGGACCTGAAGGCGCGCAGCTTCAGCGTCGGCGGGCGTAGCTGGAGCGAGGGCGACTGGATCTCGCTGGACGGTGCGACCGGCGCCGTCTACGACGGCCGCATCGCCACGCGCGACGCCGAGTTGAGCGGCGACTTCGGCAAGCTGATGGCGCTGGCCGACCGGTACAAGCGGCTCGACGTGCGCGCCAACGCCGACACGCCGGCCGACGCGCGCGTGGCGCGCGCCTTCGGCGCCAACGGCATCGGCCTGTGCCGTACCGAACACATGTTCTTCGAGGGTGCGCGCATCGTGCCGATGCGCGAGATGATCCTGTCCGAGGACGAAGCCGGCCGCCGCCGCGCGCTGGCCCGGCTGCTGCCGCTGCAGCGTGCCGATTTCGAGGGCCTGTTCCGCGAGATGAGCGGGCTGCCGGTGACGATCCGCCTGCTCGATCCGCCGTTGCACGAGTTCGTGCCGCACGACGAGGCCAGCCAACGCCAGATGGCCGAGCAGATGGGGGTGCCGCTGGCCCGCATCCGGCTGCGCGTCGAAGAATTGCAGGAGCTCAACCCGATGCTCGGCCACCGCGGCTGCCGGCTCGGCATCACTTACCCCGAGATCACCGAGATGCAGACTCGCGCCATCATCGAGGCCGCGCTCGACGCGTGCGCCGTCGGCGCCGACGTGAAGTGCGAGATCATGGTGCCGCTGGTGGGCACGGTGCGCGAATTCGACGCGCAGGCCGAGGTGATCCGCCGCAGCGCCGAGCAGGTGTTCGCGCGCCGCGGCGAACGCATCGAATATCTGGTGGGCACGATGATCGAGACGCCTCGTGCGGCGCTGGTGGCCGACAGCATCGCCGCGTCGGCGGAGTTCTTCTCCTTGGGCACCAACGACCTGACGCAAATGACGCTGGGTTTCTCCCGCGACGACGCGGGCCGCTTCCTGCCGACGTACCTGAAGGCCGGCATCTACGAACACGACCCGTTCCGCAGCATCGACGTCAAAGGCGTGGGCCGGCTGGTCGAGCAGACGGTGCAGGCCGGCAAGGCGGCGCGGCCCGGGCTGGAGGTGGGCCTGTGCGGCGAGCACGGCGGCGACCCGGCATCGGTGGCTTTCTTTCACCGAGCCGGGCTGGACTACGTGAGCTGCAGCCCGTTCCGCGTACCGATCGCGCGGCTGGCGGCGGCGCAGGCGGCGCTGCAGGGCTGAGTGACCTCTGACGTCGCTCAGCGAAGGGCGCCGATGACGCCCACGCCCCGAACCGCTTGACCCGGTCTCAGCGGCGTCCGCCGAGCAGGGCGCCGCCGAGCTTGAGCAGGTCCGACAGATCGACCTGGCCGTCTCCATTCTGGTCGAGCACGGCCGTCATCAGGCCGCCGCCGAGGCCGCCTTGCTGGCCGATGCGCGAACGCTCTTCCCCGAGTGCCTGCGACAGATCGTCCGGCCCCGGCGCGGACCCGGCCCGGCTGCTTCCCGAGCCCTGGGTGAAGCGCTGTGCCAGAAAGGCCATCAGCAACGGCGCCAGTACCTTGAGCAGGGTCTGGGCGCCGCCGCTGCCGAGGCCGGTCGCCTGACCGAGCCCGGTTTCGGCGCGTTGCTGCTGGCCGCCGAAGATGTGGCCGAGCAGACCGTCGAGATTGCCCTGGCGGCCACCGAAGGCCGACGAGCCGGCCGCCGCTCCGCCGCCGCCGAGCAGGCCGCCGAGCACGTCACCGAGGCCGCCGGCCCCCATGGCGCCTCCGCCCTGGCCCCCGAGGCTGCCGAGTACGCCCCCGAGCACCGAACCCAGGTCCATTCCCCCATGGTCGCGATCGAGCGCGCCGAACAGGGCCTGAGCGCCTTGCGGTTCGGCGGCGTTGCGGCCGAGCGCACCGAGCAGCAGCGGCAGGGCTGCGCCGATCGCTTCATTCGCCTGCTGCGGCGTCGTACCGAGTTGGGCCGAGATGTCGCGCAAGGGATCGCCCTGCAGTTGGGCGAGGAACTCGTCGGACAGGCTGTTCTGATTCATCGGGGGATCTCCTTGAACGGGTCGGTGAGCCGACGGGCCGCTCGCGGCGCGGCGTGGATCTCACCTGGGGGCCAAGAGTACCCCGCACGGTGCCGAATGTGAGCCCCCAGGACACAAAGATTGGCAACCGGCCGGCGCCCGTGCCTGCGGAATCTGCCAAGACCTCCGGCGCGAGCCGCCATACCGCGCTTTCGGTCAACGATCGGCTGAAAGCGGCGAATCAGGCGCCTGGTGCTGCGGGTGGATCGAGCGGCGCCTTCGCGTGCACCCGCAGCGAAAGCGCGGTCCGCGACGCCACCAGCGATCGATGTCGTCGACGAAGAGGCGGAAGGCTTCGTCGCGGGGGACGGCAACGAAGACGCTTGCCCGGGCGGCATCGCCGCCGTGGAGCGGCGCCGTCACTGGCGCCGGCTCCGCGCGCTCGCTTCGGCGTGCGCCTTGAACGCGAGCAGTTGTTCGTCCCAGTGGGCTTCGAGCGAAGCGATCCAGTCGCGAACCTCGCCGAAGGGTTCGCGACGCAGGCGGATCGGCCGGGAGCGTGCATCGTCGGCCGCGGTCTGCTGCTCGACGATGCCGGCCTCGCGCAGCACGCGCAGATGGCGGCTGAGCGCGGGGCGCGCCATTTGCAGGCGCTCGGCCACCTCGCTGGGCCGCAGATCGCCGTGGCGCAGCAGGTCGATGATCGCGCGCCGTTGCGGATCGGCCAGCGCGCTCAGCGTCTGGTCGAGGGGATCCGGCGGTTCGATCGCGGCGCGCGTACCGTTCGGGCCGCTCGTCCCGCTCGTCCCGCTCCTCCCGCTCATCCCGCTTGTCCCGCTTGTCCCGCTTGTCCCGTTCGTGCTGCTCGTGTCCGCCGCGCCGAGTCGGCCCGCAGCCTCGGTCATACCGGTTTGCCGCGTGTCTTGACCCGCTGCATGAACCACCAGTGATGGCCTTCGGGGTCGACGGCGCGATAGCTGCGGTCGGCCCAGTAGTCCTCGCCGTAGTCCGACGTGATCGGCTCCTGCGCGATCAGCGCACCGGCCGCCCGCGCCGCATCGCAGTGGGCGTCGGCATCGTCGACGAAGATCGCCAGCGCCTGGGTCACCGCGCCGTCCGCGGCGCGTGGGCTGCGGGCTTTCATCGGCTGGCAGTTCTCGCGCTGATCCGCCTTGCCGGCCTGGCCGACCATGACCAGGCCGTCGCCGTACTCGAGTTCGGAGTGTTCGATGCGGCCGGCCTCGCTTTCGACCAGCAACCGCGTCCGGAAGCCGAAGGCCTTGCACAGGAAATCGATGGCGGCCCTGGGGTCGTCGTAGAACACGGAGGCCGAAATGCGCGGCCAGTCCTCGGGTGTCGGTTTCATCGGCTGCTCCCGGTTGTTCGTGGATGAGAGATGTAGTTTCAAAATTGCCACATAGTTATAAAAAATAGAAACTACTTGGACGAGCCACCGCCGTACCGAGGAGCGCGGTCGCGGGCCGATCGAGGCGTACCGTGTCCTCCGCATCGAGTCGCCCGGGGTGGTGTGCCCATCCTGCTCTCGGGAACGGTCGTGATCTGGTTCCGATCGGGCGGCAGGCGGAGCGAAGATCGTCGCGCCCGTTCGGCTCCACGACCAGAAGGATCCGGTATCGCTAAGCGGCGACGGTCTCGGCGTGATGGAAGATCTTCGCGACGATCATCCAGCGCCCGTCGAACTTCAGCAGATTCAGGTTATCGACGAAGATCTTCTCGAAGATGCGAACGCGAACCTGCGCGAACGCCATCTCCGAAGACAGCATACCGATCTGCAGGATGTCCTCCACGCGCGGCTGCGAGGTGCTGCCGGGCGGCGTGCGCGCGGCGATCTCCGCGCGATATTGGGCGAACGGGCGCAGGTTGAACTCGCCGTTCTTCATCGTGAAGAGCGAACTGGTCGGGTGAAATATCTGATCGAACTTGCCCAGATCGCATTCGTACATGACGTCGAAGTAGGTTTGCAGGGCCTGCCGAACGTTATCGATTTCCATGGGGGCGCCTTCGTGCGAGAGTGAAGCGACACGGTCGGTATCCGCGAAGCCCACTCGTGAATGCTTGATCGGATCGTGAACCATGGACGATACGCCAGCTCTCGCTCCCGCGTCCTTAGCATCACGCCAAAGGGAGACGGGATGTTCCGGAAGCTGTCCGGGGAGGCGCTTCCACGACGAGAGAATGCTCGCATCGGCGAACGACCGAAGGAGCGAGCCGACAGCGAGCGCGCTCGGACCGCGTTATCGGCCGGAACGATGGCCGCAACGGCTGGCATCGAAAGGCTGACGCATCGAAATCCTTGAATTTCGAATATTCCATGTGGGAATTTCAAGGTTCATGGATCGAATTCCTTCTTTTCCATCCTGCCCAGCCATTGATGGCGAGGGCTGCGAGTCATGTTGATCCGTCGACCACAGCTTCAGGAACGAATGAAGACCGCCCTCGGTCGGGCGCCCCGGGCCTGCGGGTACACCCCCGCTCCGGGGCGTCCTGGGAGGGCTTCGCACTGGAGCAAGTGCTGCGCCTGAGCCAACCCGATGAAGCCTGGTTTTGGGCCACGCACGGAGGCGCCGAGCTCGACCTGATGATGGTTCGTGGAGGCCGTCGGATCGGCATCGAGTTCAAGCGCAGCGATGCACCAAAGCTGTCGCGCTCGATGGGGATCGCCTTCCGCGATCTATCGCTGGATGCCCTGTATGTCGTCTACCCGGGCAATCGCCGTTACCCGCTTGCCGAGAGGATCGAGGCCGTGCCTCTCGGTGCTTTCGTTTGAAGCGCAATGCAACCGAGATCATCTCCGCCGCCGGTTTCGAGATCCTGGTCATCGATCCGGCCGCGGTCGCTTCAACGCCCCATCGACCGCAACCACGCATCCAGATCGTCGGCCACGGCCCGGCTTGCCTGCGCGAGCGCCTGGGCGCCGCCGGCCGCATCGGCACGGCTCGCGGCCATTGCATGCTCGAAACGGCGTTGAGCCAGCAAGCGGTCGCCGCCCGAGGGCTCGAGCCCCCGAGGCATCAGCAGCGTCGCCTGCAGCCGGACGACGCCGCTGGAGCGATCCGGGTCGTCGAACACCTGTTCGAAGCGCTCCAGGTCGACGATCAGTACCGCCGGAGGCCGCTCGGAATCGAAGCCCCGGATTCCGGCCTGGTCAGGCGTCAGGACCGGGCGACCGACCTGCAGCCGGCGCGCGAGCTGCTGCGCCAGCAGGGTTTCCACCGGCCGGCTCCAGCGAGCTTGGCGGTAGGCCTGCAGCTGATACGCATCGGCGTACGCATGCCGGTACAGCACCAACTGGCCGGTGGCCGGCAGACCGCGAGCGGTCACCCGGTCGAGCACCAGCGGTGCCGCGCCCGCCGGCGCGCCATCGGTCGGACCGGGATCGGCGCCCGGGCCGAGGTCGTAGTAGACGGGCGCCGCCGGCGGCATCGGCAGTGTCGAGCAGGCGGCGAGCAGCACGCCGATGGCGGCCGCGGCCGCCCATGACACCCGTCGCTTCATCGTCCCGCCTCCGGACGCGGCGGTGCGACGTAGCCCGGCTCGCCGGGCCCCGGCTGGCTGGCGGCCGGGCCATAGAGCAGCGACTGCGGATTGGCGGACAGCTCGCGGGCCAGCGCGCTGACCGAGCGCATCGCGTCGTCGATCTCGTCGAGCGTACGGCGCAGCCGCGGCATCGTGACGCGGTCGACCTCGCCGACGACGCCGGCCACCGAGCGGGCCGAATCGGTCAGGCGCTCGATCGGGCCGTTCTGCTCGCCGAGCCGCCGCGACAGGCCGGCGATCTCGCGGCTCATCGCCGCCATGCCGTCGGCGGCCCGCTGCATCGCCTGCAGGCTGTCGCTGCCGTCGCGGCCCAGGCGGTCGACCAGCGGCGCGAGCTCGTTGGTCCAGCGCTGTTCCATCCCGCCGACCAGCACCGCGGTGTTCTGCGCGGCCTCGCCGAGCCGGGCGATCGCCCCGAACAGCACCTGCTGGTTGTCGTCGGCCAGCAGCCGGTTCAAGCGGGCCATCGCGTCGCGCACGTCGCCGATCACCTCCGGTCCCAGCGCGGCGATCTGGCTCAGGTTGGACTGTCGCATCGCCAGGCGGCGGTAACCGCGCGACGTCAGGCCCAGATCCGGCAGCGGCTCGTCGGCATCATCCAGATCGACGTAGGCCAGGCCGGTGACTCCCTGGTAGCCGAGCGTCGCGAACGTGCGGCGGGACAGCGGTGCGTTGCGGTCGACCCGGATCCGGATCAGCACCTGGCCGGGCTCGGCCGGATCGAAACCGATCGATTCGACGCTGCCGACCGTCACGCCCTTATAACGGACCGACGCCTTCGGCTGCAGGCCGGTGACGGTCTGCGGCGTCATCAGCTCGAAGGACTCGTAGCTGCCCTGATCGCGGGTCAGCCAGGCGGCCAGTCCGCCGAGCAGCCCGAGCACCACCAGGACGAACAGCCCGGCGGCCATCGCATGCGCCTTGTTTTCCAATGCCGATGTGCTCCTTGCTTAGGGGGCCGGGCCGGCGGGCTCGCGCGCGCGCCGGCCGCGTTCGCCGAGAAAGAACTGGGTGATGAACGGGTGCTCGAAGCGGGTCACCTCGTCCGGCGACCCCGTAACGATAACCCGTTTGTCGGCCAGCACGGCGACTCGCGTGCTGAGCGCGTAGAGGGTATCGATATCGTGCGTGACCATCACCACGGTCAGGTCCGAGTCGGCGTGCAGCTCGCGCAGCAGCAGGCAGAATTCGTCGGAGCTGCGTGGATCGAGGCCGGCGGTCGGCTCGTCCAGCAGCAGCAGCGGCGGATCCATGATCAGCGCCCGGGCCAGCGCGACCCGCTTGATCATGCCGCCGGACAGGTCGGCCGGCCTGCGGTGCGCATGCTCGGGTTTCAGGCCGACCATCCGCAGCTTGACCATCGCGGCGTCGCGCACGACCGCGGCGGGCAGGCCGCGCTGCTCGCGCAGCGGGAAGGCGATGTTTTCGAGCACGTCGAAAGCCGAGAACAGCGCACCGCGCTGGAACAGCATGCCGACCCGCGCCGCCGCGCCGGCCGCCGGCAGTTCGGCCGGATCCGCACCATCGACCGTGATCCGGCCGCGGCTCGGCCGGGTCAGGCCGAGGATATGCCGCAGCAGCACCGTCTTGCCGGTGCCGGAACCGCCGACCAGCGTCAGGATCTCGCCGCGGCGGATCTCCAGGTCCAGGTCCTGGTGCACGCTGAAGGCCGTGTCGTCCCGGCCGAACTCGGTCCACAGCCGCTCGATGCGCACCAGCGGTTCGTTCGGTTCATCCGGTCCGTTCGGTCCATCCGGTCCGGCGTTGGGCATCCGATTCGAGGCAGCCACCATGCGCGGAATCTCAGAATCCGGTCTTGCGGAAAACGATCGCGAAGACCGCGTCGATCAGGATCACCGACGTGATCGACGACACCACCGAGGCGGTCGTGCCGACGCCCAGGCTCTCGGTGTCGGGCTTGATCCACAGGCCCCAATGGCAGCCGATCAGTGCGATCACGACACCGAAGACGACCGATTTGGCGGTCGCGATCCACAGGTTGACGACGTCGACGGCGGCGGGCAGCGCCTGCAGGAAATAGGCCGGCGACAGGCCCAGGCTGACGTCGGCGGCCCACATCCCGCCGATCAGCGCCGCCAGCGTCGTCCACAGGCTCACCAGCGGCATCGCCAGGCCCAGCGCCAGCGCTCGCGGCATGACCAGCCGGAAGCCGTGGGCGATGCCCATCACCCGCATCGCGTCGAGTTCTTCGTTGACGCGCATTACGCCGATCTGGGCGGCGATCGCCGAGCCCGAGCGGCCGGCCACCAGGATGGCGGCCAGCAGCGGCCCGAGTTCGCGGATCAGCGACAGGCCCAGGATGTTGACGATGAAGGCGTCGGCGCCGAACTGGCGCAACTGCAGCGCGAGCAGGTAGGCGACGACGACGCCGATCAGGAAGCCGACCAGAGCGGTGATCGGCAGCGCCTGGGCGCCCATCCGGAACAGGTGGGCCGAGCAATCCCGCCAGGGCCCGGCCGCCGGCCGCGCCACCAGCCGGATCAGGTCGAGCAGCGTCTGGCCGAGCACGCGGACCAGGCCGGCGGCATGGGTCAGGCCACCGTTGACCACCCGGCCCAGCGGCGCGACGACCCGTTCGACGAGGCGCTCGCGCAACGGCGGCCGGGGTGTCGGCGCGTCCATGATCGTCAAGCTCGCGACGCGCTCCAGCGTGGCCCGCTGGCCGTCCGTGGCCTGCAATCGGTCCGGAATCCGGCCGCCCAGCGCGTGCAGCAGCAACTGCGCCGCGACATGGTCGAAGCGCTCGGCGGCGGTCAGGTCCCAGTCGCCATCCGCCAGCGCGGCGGCCCTGCGCAGGCTCGGGCGCAGATTGCGTTGCAGTCGCGGATCGCTGACGGCGGCGGCGGTCCAGCATCCGGTCAGCCGGACCGATGCGCCGGCGGACACGCCGGCGGGCGCGCTGCGAATGACGATGGTGGGCACCTGAGCCGATTCCATGGCGGCCTCGATGAACGCATGCCGGGCGCTGCTGGCGTGGGCGGCATGCAGGATCCCCGCCTCGTCGGCGGGGCGGGCGGCGCGACTTTAACCCGCCGTCCGCCGGCTTCGCAAACCGCCGGCCTCCCGGATCAGAGCCCGAAGAGGTTGGCTTGCGTGATGCCTCGCTCGACGAAGGCTTTGTGATTGGACTCGGGCGCCCAGCCCAGCAGGCTCTTGCTCAGGCGGTTGTCGAAACGCGACAGATGCGCGCGGCTTTTCCAGTCCGCGAGCGAAGGCCGTCCCAGGCCCTTGCGTCCGAGCACGTAGCGCTTGAGGGTGTACTTCACGCCGTCGGCCATCCACATCGCGTGCAGCGAGCCGGGCGTCACCGTGATGCGCGCCCCGAGGGCCGCGCGGATCGCATCGAAATAGTCGCGCGCGGACATCATCGGATCGCCGACGAGGTTGAAGGACCGGCCCAATGCATCGGGACTGTCCATCATGCGGATCAGCCCGTCCGACACGTCATCGGCCAGAACGAAGGGCAGGACGTTGCGCCCATGGCCCCAGATACGCACGGCGCCCGCGCCATGCCAACGCCCGATGCCCCAATGCTGCAACGGCCCGCCGTGCCCGATCACGATGCCGGGCCGGGCGATGACCAGCGGCAGGCCCTGCGTGCGGTGCATGGCCATCAACTGCGCCTCGCACTCGGCCTTCGATCGCGCGTACAAGTTGCGATCACTCATGTCGGCGGGGAAGCCCGTGTCTTCGGTGATCGTCTTCTGCGGGTCGGACATGTCATAGGACGCGATCGTGCCGGTATAGATGAGCCGCCGGACGCCGGCGGCCAGTGCCGCTTCGGCGACGCGCCGCGCCGTGCCCACATCGTTTTCCAGCGCGGCTTCCCACGTCTTGTCCACCGACTTGGCCAGGTTGAAGACCACGTCGATGCCCTGCATCGCCTTCGTCAGGCCGTCCAGATCGCGCAAGGACACGGGAACGGTTTCCACGTGATCGGCGATGTCGTCGAAGGGCCCCGACCGTCCGCGG
The DNA here is from genome assembly GCA_047601745.1 of Burkholderiaceae bacterium. Taxonomy (GTDB): domain Bacteria; phylum Pseudomonadota; class Gammaproteobacteria; order Burkholderiales; family Burkholderiaceae_E; genus JAKPAM01. The sequence goes on from JASGIS010000001.1 coordinate 2,656,770, forward strand.
CTGAGGACGCGCACGTCGTGACCGCGCGCCACCAGCATCCGCGTCAGGTTGCGCCCGATGAAGCCGGTGCCGCCGATCACCATGACCGTGGGCTTAGGGGTGCCTTCGGATTTCGCCGCTTGCGCGGCGGGCGCGGGCATGAACGCGAGCGTGGACTCGATCGCGCGCATCACGGTGGTGGCCGTCGAGAAGTCGAATCGCTTGTCCAACGGCTTGTTCTCGTTGATCGCCGCGTAGAAGGCACCCAGCGTGACCCGGAAACTCAGCCCGTACGGTGATTTCTGGTTCAACGAGCTCAACTGCCGCGCGGCATTCACGACGCCTTCACGCAGATGCTGTCCGGCTTGCGACATCTGGCGAAGCAGCGGGTTCAGGATCAGGTCGGCGGTGTTGTCGCGACTGACCACCAGCGTATCGGCGGCGAAATCCATTCGCGCCATCGCCGTCGATCCGCGTACCGTGACGGAGCGGTCATCCATCACTTCGACCAGCGCGATGTTCAGGCTCAGATCCACGTCGCCGACCCGGGCCAGCACGCGCCAGCTCTGATGCCGCGTCCCGTTGCCCGGCAGTTCGATGGGCTGACCCAGTTCCAGGTGCAGCATCTCGGGCGCACCCAGCAGATCGACGGCGAAAGCGTACAGGTGCGGGCCGAGTTCCAGCAGCAGATTGCGGGGCTCGCGCAGCAGCCATAGGCCGAAGGGGCCGGAGCGCAGCGGCGTCAAGGGCAGGCTCCAGTTGATCTGCACCGATGAGATCCGGCCCAGATCGCCTGCCCGCAGCATCGCTTTGAGCCGCTCGTACGAAGGCAGGCCCAGGAAGTTATGGCCGGCCGCGAGCACCTTGCCCGTTGCCTCGGCTGCCGCATGCATTTGCTGGGCCTCATCCCCGGAAACGGCAACGGGCTTCTCCACCAGCACGTGCAAGCCCGCGCGCAGGCATTGGAGCGCGAGACCGCAATGCGATCCGGGCGGAGTCAGGATGTGCACCGCGTCGCAGACCTTGGCCTCGATCATGTCGTCGACCGACTGGAATGCCCGTGCGCCATGGGCCTGCGCCAGACTCTCGGCCGCGTCGCGCGATTGATCACAGACCGCGACCAGTTGCGCACCAGACGTGGCTTGGATCGCATCCGCGTGCCAGGTGGCGATGTAGCCGGCACCGATGATGCCGACGCGGGTCAGGGTCTTTGCGGTCATTTCAGGTTCTTCCTTCGGAGTCACTCGTAATCGATGATGCTCATGTCGCGCCGATGCCGGCGCCGCGCCCGTCAGCACTCATCCGGCCGAAGCCCTCTGCGGCAGGGTCGGGCCGTATGGCCGGATGTGTCGTCACTCGGATCGGAGGTGATCGGAATACTGATGGCCAAGCCGGCAGACGGCCAAGCAGGCCAAAGCCATGCGCACGGCGGACCGTGCGCCGCCGCCGTTCGGAGGAGCGGGTCATGGCGGCGTCATGGCAGGTCATCGACGACGGTTGTCGTTCGATGCCATGCCCCGACTGGCGCAGCCTGACACAGAATTCATCGCCTTCGGCGGTAATGACCGAGTCCGACACAGAATTCATCATCTTCGGCGGTGATGGCAGATGGTTCGAGGCCTCCCGGGTCGAGAAAGGCGCCCGAGCGCGCGGCATCGGCATCGAGCGGCGTGACGACGATCGGCTGTTGCCGCTGTTCCGACCGGCCGGTGTCCCGAGCGGCCGACGATATTCCGGGCGGGTGGCGCGGGGGCCGGAAGATCCGCTACAGTCCGGGACTCACGCCACGACCCGACCAGACATCCCATGCGCATCGGAATGCTGACCGGCGGCGGCGACTGCCCCGGCTTGAACGCGGTCGTGCGCGCCGTCACCAAATCGCTGATCCGCCAATGCGGTGCCGAGTTGATCGGCATCGAGGACGGCTTCCTCGGCCTGATCGAGCAGCGGGTGCGGCCGCTCGGCTGGGACGACGTGAGCGGCATCCTGGCGCTGGGCGGCACGGTGCTGAGGACGCACAACCGCGCCAGCCCGCTCGACTGGCAGGGACGCGACCGGCGCGCCGAGGTGACCCGCTATGCGCGCGAGACGCTGGGCCTGGACGCGCTGGTCGTGATCGGCGGCGACGGCTCGATGACCATCGCCCATGCGCTCGCGCCTTACGGCCTGCCGATGGTCGGCGTGCCGAAGACCATCGACAACGACATCGAAGGCTGCGAGCGCAGCTTCGGCTTCGACACCGCGGTGGCCACCGTCACCGAGGCGCTGGAGCGGGTGCAGACCACCGGCCAGAGCCACGGCCGGGTAATGATCGTCGAGACGATGGGGCGCAACGCCGGCTGGATCGCGCTGGAGGCCGGCATCGCCGGCGCGGCCGACGTGATCCTGCTGCCCGAGATCGACTATGACATCGAGACGGTGGCCGCGTTCTGCCGCGCCCGCACGGCGCGGCGCCGGCATACGGTGATCTGCATCGCCGAAGGCGCCAAGCCGCTGGGCGGCGTGCAGACGGTACGGGCACGGCTCGCCGACAGTCCCGAACCGGTGCGGCTCGGCGGGGTCGCCCATGTGCTGCAAGCCCAGTTGCAGCCGCTGCTCGACTGCGAAGTCCGCGCTACCGTTCTCGGCCACGTCCAGCGCGGCGGCTCGCCGACCGCGTTCGACCGGGTGCTGGCCACGCAGTACGGCAACGCGGCGGCGCAGTTGGTCATCGACGGGCGATTCGACCGGATGGTCACGATGCAGGCCGGCGCGTTGACGAGCGTGCCGGTCGCCAGCGTGGCCGGCCGCACCCGCCGGATACCCGCCGATCACCCGCTGCTGCTGTGCGCCCGGCAGATCGGCGTGTTGTTGGGAGAAGCGGGCTCGGTACCGTGCGCGTGATGATCGTGCGTCGGATGCCGGTCGCCATACCGTTTCGATAGCTGCCGCAGCCGGACGTCGAGGCCGCCGGTCGGCAGGGAGAGCCCCTCGGCGTCGACCGGCTCCGCGACCGGCGATGGCGCGGTTCCGGCGTGGATCAATGTGGGCCGGGCCTGATGCGACCACAGCGCGCCAGGCAGGGTCACGGTCCCGATAGAGCCGCCATCCCGACAGGCCATAAGCGCGCCATCTCGATCAGCGCCGGTAGCAGCCAGGGCAGTAGCAGCGACGGCGGGAAGGGCAGCCGCGCGCCTTCGTCGAGCGCGGGATTAGTCCGGTCGGTCGGTACGGTGGGATGATTGACGCTTTCGTGACGCGGTAATACCATTTGTATTACCGCGTGTTTGGCGACTACTACAATGACCGTCACGATCAAGCTCGAAGCGTCGCTAGAGGAGCGTCTGCGGCAACGCGCGGCCGCGACGGGCCGCACTGCCAGTGACGTGGTTCGCGCCGCACTGCAAGCCTACCTGGCTCAACCCGAGGCGGACACGGCCCGCTCGGCTTACGCGCTGGGCGAGGATCTGTTCGGCCGGCACCACGGTCCGGCCGATCTGGCGCAACAGCGCAAGCACTATGTCGCTGACGCCTTCGCCCACCGTCACCCACGGCGCGGCGGCTGACGTGGTGCAGGAACCCTCGCGGCCCTGGGGTGCGCATGCCGGCATCGTCCTGGTGGACAGTGGGCCGCTCATTGCGCTTTTCAACACGGCCGACCATTGGCACCAGCCGGTGCTCGATTGGCTGCAGGCCAACCCCGCGGCCAGCCTGCTGACCACTTGGCCCGTCGCGACCGAGGTCTGCGCGCTGTTGGCGCGCCGTATTCACAACGATTGCGCACTCGATTTCCTGCGCTGGGCGCAGCGCGGCGGCATAGCGCTGGACCCGGCGACCGAAGGCTCGCTGACCGAGGTTTTGCGCTTGTCCGAGCGCTTTGCCGATCTGTCGTTCGATTTGGCCGACGCCTCCATCGCCGAGACGGCCGCGCGGCTGAAGCTTCGGCACCTGTTGTCGATCGACGCCGATTTCGACGTCTACCGTGATCGAGCCGGCCGGCCGCTGATCAATCTGCTGCGCTGAACCGGGTGATGTTCAGCCTATGAGGACGCCATGGCGACCTGGTGTTGGAGAGCCCGTTAGAAGGCTGCGAGCGCAGCTTCGGCTTCGACACCGCGGTGGCCACCGTCACCGAGGCGCTGGAGCGGGTGCAGACCACCGGCCAGCGCCACGGCCGGGTAATGATCGTCGAGACGATGGGGCGCAACGCCGGCTGGATCGCGCTGGAGGCCGGCATCGCCGGCGCGGCCGACGTGATCCTGCTGCCCGAGATCGACTACGACATCGAGACGGTGGCCGCGTTCTGCCGCGCCCGCCGGATACCCGCCGATCACCCGCTGCTGTTGTGCGCCCGGCAGATCGGCGTGTTGCTCGGTCACGCGAGCGTCTGGCGGTAGTCGCTGAAATCGGGATCGTGCGTCATGCGCCAATAATCGACGAAGCGCCATGGCATCGCCGAAAACACCCGGCCGCTGTTGTTGCGGTAGTAGGTCGTCATGCCCGGATGGGTCCAGATCATCGCCTCGTGCTCGAGATCGATCTTGCGAACGTGGTCGTCGAGCACCTCCTGACGGACGTCGATCGCGGCGATGTCGCGTTCGATCATCTCGACGACGCAGGCCGAGATGTAGCGGCTCTGGCATTCCGACTGGAAGATCACGCTGCCGCCATGCGCCGGTCCGGTATTGGGGCCCAGCATGCAGAAGAAATTCGGGAAACCCGGTACCGTCATGCCGAGGAACGCGGTCGGGTTGTCGTTGGCCCATTTGTCGCGAAGATTCAAGCCGTCGCGCCCGGTGATGTTCAGGCGCGCGGCCATTTCCGTGACCTTGAAGCCGGTCGCGATCACGATGAGGTCGAAAGCGCGCGATGCGCCGTCCGCAGTGACGATGCCTTCGTGGTCGAAGCTGGTGATGCCGTCGGTGACCAGTTCGACGTTCGGCTTGACGAGTGTCTTGAACCAGTTGTTGTCGAGCAGGATGCGCTTGCCGTAAGGCGGATAGGTCGGCACGCATTTCTCGATCAGATCGGGGCGATCCTTCAGCTCCGCCAGGATGAAGTCGGTCAGCTCCTGCCGATGACGATCATTGCCCTTGTTGACCGCGCGCTCCGGATGCGGCCACGCGGGATCTTTTCTAAGGAACGGCAGCAAGCCGTCGCCATAGCGCCAGAACATGTTGAAGCGGTACCACTGCGCGTAGAACGGCAGATGCGCGAGCAGCCACCGCGCGCCGGGCGTGATCGGATCGGCATACCCCTGCACCGGGCGTGACCACTGCGCGGTGCGCTGAAACACCGTCAGCGACTCGACGCGGTCGGCGATCGCGGGCACGAGTTGCATCGCGGTCGCGCCGGTGCCGATCACCGCGACGCGCTTGCCTTCGATGGCGATGTCTTCCGACCAGAGCGCCGAGTGCAGGATCTGCCCGCCGAAATTCTCCTCGCCGTCGAAACGAGCGCGCGAGGGATCGTTGAGCTGGCCGATCGCGCTGACCAGCACGGTGGACTCGAAGGTCTCCTCGCCATCGCGCGTCTTCAACGTCGAGATCCAGCGACGCTTCGATTCGTCCCAGCGCGACGAGGTCAGTTCGGTGTTCACGCGCAGGTGATCGCGAATGTCGTATTGATCCGCGATCTTCTGCAGGTATCCGAGCAATTCCTCGCGCCGGCAGAAATAGCGTGTCCATTCGTTCTTCGCGCCGAACGAATACGAGTACGAATGGTTCGGCGTGTCGACGCCGCAGCCGGGATAACGGTTGATCCACCAGGTGCCGCCGAGTTCCTCGTTCTTCTCGACGATCGTGTACGGAATGCCGAGATGACCGAGCGCGACGCCGAGCGCGATCGCGCACACGCCGGCGCCGACGATCAGCACGTGCTCGCGAGCGAGCCGCTCGTCCGACGGCCGGCTGGTCCAGCGCGCCTCGCGCGATACGAAGCCCATCTCCTCTCGCATCAACGATGCGTATTCTGGCGCGACGTTCTCGCCGAGGCACGCGCGCATCATCTTCAGCAACATGCCTTCGTCGGGGTTGTCGATCACCGGAGCTGGCGAACCATCGGCGAAGAGCTCGACCACCGCGGCGCGGATGTCGTCCTGGATGTCCGGCGGCAGGCCGGCATCGGGGTCGGGGATCAGACGCACGTCGCGTCTGGGCAGATACGGCGGTTCGAGCCAGCGCGGATCGCCGGTCATGTGCACCAGCACCATCAACAGGCAGCGGATGTCCCCTTCGGAGATCGCTGATGCAAGATCATGCGGTTGGCGGGAAGCCTCGATGCTTGGAATCATGTCGTCTACGGAGAACCCGTTTCCGGAGTCTGCCAGGGGGGTTGAAATTCTAGCAGCCGCTCACGAATCGTCCGCGCGATGCTCGTGCGCCGGATTGCCGATGTCCGGCTCCCGGCCCCCTCTCAGCGAAGTACCAGGTCGTCGAGTTCGCGGTAGTCGGGCGGCGTGGTGTCGATCGCCCGGCCCGCGCGCAGCACGGTACGGTCCCACTGGTGGCGCGCCAGCATTTCGGAATAGCTGCGCGCGCTCAGCACCATCAGATCCGCCGGCATGCCGGCCTTGAGCACGCCGCGGCCGTCCAGCCCCATGATGGCCGCCGGTGTGGCGCTGGCGGCGCGGATCCAGTCGTCGAACGGATGATCCAGGTGCAGGATCTTGACCGCCTGGGTGTAGGTGTCGAGCATGTCGTGGTCGCCATAAGCGTAGAACGGGTCGCGGCAGTTGTCGCCGGCCACGGCCACCGCCAGGCCCGCGGCCTTCATCTCGTGCAGCACCGTCACGCCGCGCCAGCGCGGGGTGCGGCTGGCGTCCGCGCTGCGGTCCTGCAGGTACATGTTCACCGTCGGCAGGCTGACGATCGCGATGCCGGCCTCGCGGCAGGCGGCCAGCGTCCGGGCGATGAACTCGTCGGTCTGCAGCGCCAGCGCGGTGCAGTGGCCGCACAGGATGCGGCCCTTGAAGCCCAGCCGGATCGCCGCCTGCGCCACATGGATCAGCGTGCGCGCGCGCGGGTCGGTGGATTCGTCCACGTGCAGGTCCACGTCGAGCCCGCGCTCGGCGGCGAGTCGGAAGAAACGCGCCAGCGCCTCGTCGAGCTCGGGCGGCAAGGGCTCCTGCGGGTGGGCCTGCGATCGGGTGACGCAGCCGAGGTTGCCGCCGCTGTCGGCCACGATGTCGGCCAGGCGCACGCCTTCGTCGCGCAGGAACACGTCGACCTGCGTGATCGACGAGACCTGCAGCGCGATGCGGCCGGCCCAGGCCTCGCGCAGCGCGCGGAAGACCGGATACGAGATCTCGGCCTGCGGCGCCTGCGAGTCCAGGTGCGTGCGGATCGCGACCACGCCCCTGGCATGAGCGGTGCGCAGCGCGAAGTCCATGCGGCGGCGCAGGTCCTCGGCGTTCCAGTTCGCGGTGCGGTCCTGCATCGTGGCCCGCACCGCGCCCGCGCCGTCGCCGGTGGGGTTGGCCCGGCGCGGCCAGATGTGACCCTTGTCCAGGTGCGTGTGCAGATCCACGAAACCGGGGAGCACGAGCGAATCGTCCAGGTCCGGGCCGCGCGCGGCGTCGGTGGCGCCGGCCGGCGCGATCTGCGCGATGCGCCCGTCCTCGATGGCCAGATCCAGCGCCACGAGATCGCCGTCGCCGGCCGGCCGCAGGGCGGCGGCGATCGGATCGTCGATCAGGCAGCGCGGCGCGCGCGCATGGCGTAGCACGTAGCTGCCGCCCGAGCTCGCGGGCGGGGCGAAGAAGGCCGGTGTCATGCGGTCTCGCGTCATGTGCTCTTGTGATGGTTGACGAACTGCGTCGTGTAGATCCGGCTCAGGTCCAGTCCGGGCTTCAGCGCGCCGACGGCGACCATCGCGTCGTAGAAGCTCTTCCAGCGTTCCTCGCTCATCGTGCCGATGCCCTTGGCCTGGGTCTCGGGCGTCTCGACGATGCCGTACTTCTTCATCGCCGAGATGCCGTAGGCGATGGTGTCGGCTTCCATCTGCGGATTGTGCTTCCGGATCAGGGCATTGGCCGCCGAAGGATCGCCGTTGAGGTAGCCGGCCCAGCCCTTGGCCGTGGCGTCCACGAAGGCCTGCACGACCTCGGGCCGTTCCTTGATCATCTTGGGCGAGGCGATGGTCACGCCGACGTAGTTGTCGAAGCCCTGGTCGGCCAGCAGGTGGACCACCGGCTCCACGCCGGCCTTGCGCGCGGAGAAGGGCTCGCTGGTCACATAGCCCTGCACGGTGGTCTGCTTGTCGACCAGCCAGGGCGCGAGGCTGAACGCGTAGGGGCGCAGTTGATCGTCGGTCATGCCGAACTTGGCCTTGAGCCAGAGCCAGTAGCTCTGCCGGCCGGTCGTGGCGACCATGATCGGCTTGCCCTTGAGCGCGGCCAGCGTGTCGTTGCCCATGCCGGGGTGCGACATCAGCACGCGCGGGTCTTTCTGGAAGAAGGCCGCCACGGCGACGGCGGGGATCTTGTCCTGCGCGAAGCCGAAGGCCCGGAAACCGTCCACGTCGGCGAAGTCGCAGGCGCCGGCCGCGAAGAGCTGCACGACGTTGACCTGCGGGCCGCCGGGACGGATCTCGACGTCCAGGCCGTGTTCGCGGTAGATGCCGGTGGCCAGCGCGTGGAAGAACCCGCCGTGCTCGGCCTCCGCGAACCAGCCGGATTGCACGCTGACCTTGGTCAGCCCCTGCGCGGTGGCTCGCGGCAGGAAGACAGGCATGTGGGACGCGGCCGCCGCCGCGCCGCCGATGACGGCGATCGCCTTGCGGCGCGAGAGCGACGGCTTGCCGGAAGTGGTGCTCATGGTGATTCCTTTATCGGGATGCATCGGACGCGGGATGCGGGGACGGTCAGGCAATGCTTTGTTCGGTGCGCTCGTTCGCGTCCTCGCCGCGGAAGCGCCAGCCGCTGCTGGGCAGCGCGCCGCCGGTGCTTTGTTCGGCGGCGGCGGCGTCGAAGCGCAGCTTGCCGGGGTTCATCAGGTCGTACGGATCCATCGCCCGTTTGAACGCGGCGTCGGCGGCATCCAGCGACTTCATGCCGCCCTCCTTGACCAGGAAGGTGTGGTTGTTGGCGACCATCGCGCCGTCTTCGGCCATGCCGCGCATCACGTCGGCCAGTTGCTCTTCGCTCTCGTAGCGGAAGAAGGGCGAGCCCTGGAAGCTGAGCTTGCCGTCGAAGCGCTTGGCCTCGAAGTGCATGCCCAGCGTGTGCGCGAAGCGGCGGTGGCTGCGGCCGATGGCGCCCACCAGATCCGGATCCAGGTACAGGCCCACATTGCTGATCACCTCGGGGTGTTCGCGGTTGACGTGCATGCGGGTGTGGCCCCAGCTCATCTCGTAGATCGGCACGCGGTAAGGGCCCTTGCCTTCGGGCGCCTCGCTGGTGACGCTGCCGCCGAACTCCTTGACGAGCGCGTCGAACGCGTCCATGAAGGGTTCGGCCACCATCGCCAGCGCCAGGCCGTCGCAGTCGTCCCGGCCGAAGGGCCGCAGCACGCGCATCATGCGGTAGATCGGGCCGCCCATGACGCTGATCAGTTGCTTGGGGATGCCGTCGCTGGTGGCCAGCGCGTGCGCGAAGCGCACCGCGGTCATGAACTCGCGGAAGACGACCACCACCTCGCGCCAGGGCCAGGCCGGGGCCAGCGGCATCTCCAGCTCGGTGATGATGCCGTTGCTGCCGTACGCGTGGTGAACGCGGTTCACGTCGTCGCCGCGCAACTGCACCACGCGCGGCTCCTCCTCCACGCTGACCACCTCCAGGCCGAGGATGTTGCCGCGGTCGCGCAGGATGCCCCAGGTGCAACTGCCGACGCCGGCATGGCCGCCGCCGACGAAGCCGCCGAGCGTGGCGACCTTCTTGGTCGACGAGTAGATGCGAAGTTCCCAACCCTGCGGGCGCGTGGCCTCGTCGATGGCCTTCAGGCGCACGCCGGCCTCGGCACGCACGCAGCCGGGGCGCTGCCACAACACGCGCGACAGACCCGTCATGTCCACCAGCGCGCCGCCGGCGAGCGGGATGCCCTGGCCGAAGTTGCAGGTGCCGCCGCCGCGCATCATCAGCGGCATGCGGCTGCGCGCCGCGGCGGAGGCGATTCGCAGCACGTCGGCCTTGTCGCGCGGCTGCACGATCACGTCGGCCACGTGGGCCAGCGCGTCGTCCTTCATCACGGGGCTGAAGCTGGCCGTCATGTCGCGGCTCCTGCGGCGCACGATGTCGGGGTCGGAAATGGCCGGGACGTCGCCCAGTGCGGCGAGGAAGGCGGCGGTGTCGTTCATGCCGGGGTTCTCCAGGAATTAGCGGGCAACTGAGGGATGGCGCCGTCGCTGCGGGGCTGTCTCGCCGTTTCCGGAGCGGATGCGCATGCACCGCCACGGAACGCGAACCCTGGGCTGGTCACGTCGTTGGCATCGACAGTGCACGGACCGTGCCTATGCGTGAAATTGCACGTATCTGACAGGAACGCTACAGTGGCCGCACGGCGGCACAGGGGAGGGCGCCGATGCGATGGAGCTCGAGAACCACATCTTCTTTCTGTGCACCCAGGTCGTCTATCGCCGCGACCGGGCGATCAACGAGGCGCTGCGTCCGCTCGGACTGCTCAACACCGAGTGGCGCACGCTGGGCACGCTGGTGAACCGGGGGCCGCAGACGATGCAGGTGCTGGCGCAGTGGACCGCCTACGAGCGCACGCGGCTCACCCGCATCCTGCACGGCATGCAGGAGCGCCGCTGGGTCGAGCGCACCGCGGCGGAGCACGATGGCCGCTCGGTGCTGGTGCGCGTCACCCCTCGCGGCCGCGCCATGTATGCGCGGGCCGAGGCGGCGGTCGATGCGCTGACGGACGAGGTGCTGGACGTCTGCACGCCTGCGGAGATCGCGCGAATGCGCAAGTCGCTGCAGGCCATGCGCAAGCGGCTGATCGACTTCGGTTATTAGTCGAATGCCTCGGGCCGGCGGTCTGCCGGTCCGCCGGGCGCGGTCCTTGCTGTCCCTGCTCCGGCATTCCTGCTGCATTCCGGAGAACCTCGTCATGCGCCCCCGTCTCGGCCCCGTGCCTGTCGCCACCCCTTCGCCGTGCGCTGCCGCCTTCGGTGGGCAGGCACCGGAACACTTCGCGTCCCTTACCCGCGGCGACGCGCGAGCGGCGAAGGTGCGGCGATGACGACCACGATCATGAGCACGACCACCGCGTCGCCGGCCGGCACCGTGCCGGCCATCGAGATCCTTTCGGCGCAGAAGACCTACCCCAACGGCACGGTCGCGCTGCAGCCGGTCGACCTCACGATCCCGGAGGGCGAGTTCGTCACGCTGCTCGGCCCTTCGGGCTGCGGCAAGAGCACGCTGCTGAAAATGATCGCCGGCCTGCTGGAGCCGAGCGACGGGCGCCTGCTGCTGTGGCGCAAACCCGTGGCGGCCGCGCAGGCGGGCCAGCGCAAGCACCAGGATCCAGGCGTCGGTCGGCGAGCGGACCCGGCGGCGCCCGGCCCCGAGGGTCGCAGGATGGCCTTCGTGTTCCAGTCGCCGACGCTGATGCCCTGGGCCAGCGTGCAGACCAACGTGCGCCTGCCGCTGGACCTGGCCAAGGTGCCGCGCGCCGAAGCCGATGCGCGTGTCACGGAGGCGCTGGCGTTGGTGGGCCTAAAGAAATTCGCCGACGCGCTGCCGCGCGCGCTGTCGGGCGGCATGCAGATGCGCGTGTCGATCGCACGCGGCCTGGTCGTGCAGCCCGACCTGCTGCTGATGGACGAGCCGTTCGGCGCGCTGGACGAGATCACGCGCCACAAGCTCGATGCCGACCTGCTGGCGCTGTGGCGCGAGAAGAAGCTCACAGTCGTCTTCGTCACGCACTCGATCCATGAAGCGGTGTTTCTTTCCAGCCGCGTAGTGATGATGGCCGCGCGCCCCGGCCGCATCGTCGAAGAGGTGCGCATCGACGAGCCTTACCCGCGCAGCGAGGAGTTCATGGTGTCCACCGCCTTCCAGCACTACGCCAAGCGCCTGCAGCGCAGCCTGCGGGCCGCCAGCCGGAGTACCGACGAGGAAGCCACCGCATGAACGCAGCCCGGCCGCTCGAACGCATGCGCGGCGCAGCGCATCGCACGGAGCTTCACCGATGAGCCTCACCTGGAACGCCGCACCCGAACCCGCTCCGGCCTCGGCGCCGGATTCGGCGCCGTCCGCCACCCCCTCCGCGCCGGCGCCGGCGCGACCCGCGGCGCCGCGCCGGGCGCCGGTCCCGCTGCTGCACCGGCCGCGCGTGCAGCGCGTGCTGCTGCCCGTGCTCGTCGGCCTGCTGCTCGTCGGCGCTTGGCAGGCCCTGGTGGTCGGCATGAAGCTGCCTCCGTACCTGGTGCCGTCGCCGGTGCTGATGATGAAGACGCTGGTCGCCGACTGGGCCGTGCTCGGCGGCGCGCTGCTGGTGACGCTGAAGATCACCGTGCTGTCCTTCGTCGTCGCGACGATCGTCGGCGCGCTGATCTCCTTCCTGTTCGTGCAGAGCCGGCTGATCGAAACGGCGCTGTTCCCCTATGCCGTTCTGCTGCAGGTCACGCCGATCGTGGCGGTCGCGCCGCTGATCATCATCTGGGTGAAGGATCCGACCGCCTCGCTGGTGATCTGCGCCACGCTGGTGGCGCTGTTCCCGATCATCAGCAACACGACGCTGGGCCTGCGCAGCGTCGATCCGGATCTGCAGGCGTATTTCGAGATGAACCACGCGACCCGGCTGCAGATGCTGGTACGGTTGCGCATCCCCAGCGCTTTGCCTTATTTCTTCGGCGGCCTGCGCATCTCCAGCGGGCTGTCACTGATCGGCGCGGTGGTGGCGGAGTTCGTCGCCGGAACCGGCGGCAACGCCACCGGTCTGGCCTACCAGATCCTGATGGCCGGCTACCAGCTCGACATTCCGCGCATGTTCGCCGCGCTGCTGCTGATCTCGCTGGCCGGCGTGGCGTTGTTCATGCTGATGGCCTGGGCCACGCGCGCGGCGCTGGGCTCGTGGCACGCCAGCGAGCTGTCGAACGACTGAGCCGGCGCCGCCCGCGCCGGGGGGGGTCGTGTATCGACACCCTATCACCCTGGTACGCGCGACATGCGCGGCGCCGAGTGCCGGCGGTCAGGTCGACTCGATCGTGCCGGCAACGTTGTCGACCGTCACCGGCACGTCGACGTAGAGGACCTCGGGAGGCGCGCCGTACTTCTCGGTGACGGTGGCCTGCCATTCGGGCGTGTAGCAGGCCTGCGCCGCGGCCTTCGATTCCCAGAAATAGATGCCGCCGGCGCGGTCGCCCGACTCCGACAAGTAGTAGTGCTTGCGTACGAGTCCCGCCCTGCCGAGATACTTCGGCGCGGTCGAGCGGAAGATTTCGGCGGCCTGCGCGACGGTCAGCACTTGCGGCAGGCGGAAGGTCACGATCGCAACGATCATCGGATGCCTCCTCGCGGACGATGGGTCGGAACGGCTGATTATCGCCGGCCGCGAGTCCATGCGCTCGAACCGGTCTTCGTCGATGCCGATGGCCTCGCGCGAGAATCCCTTGTCTTGCGATGCCCACCTCACCCCCGAGCCCATACGCGCTACACTCGCGGCGCTGGCGCCGGCTCGATCGCGTGAGCAGGCGATTGCAGGGCTTCGAACGGCGAATCGCCATGACGATGCGAAGCGCGCAGACCGTGCAAATGGCGTCAGTAGCGCAAAGGCGCCTTTGAAGGACAGGTCTGACGAGCGAGATGTCGATCAAACGGAGCAGCTATCACCACGGCAACCTGCGCGAGGCCCTGATCGAGGCCACGGCTGCGCTGGTCGCCGAGTCGGGTCCGCACGCGTTCACGCTTGCAGAAGCGGCCCGGCGGGCGGGGGTATCGCCGGCGGCGCCGTACCGGCATTTCCGCGACCGTGACGACCTGCTGGAAGCCGTTGCCATGGAGGGATTCGACATCTTCGCTTCCCGCCTGAAGACAGCCTTCGACGAGGGGAGGCCGACGCCGTTGACGGCGTTCCTGCGCACCGGACAGGCCTACCTGGATTTCGCGCGCGAACAGCCCGGTCACTACATCGCGATGTTCGAGGCCGGGCTGTCCCTCGCCGGCAACAGCGAACTCCTGCGCGCCTCGGCCTCCGCCAGCGGGGTGATCGTCGCAGCCGCAACCGCCCTGTCGGCGCACCTTCCTGAAGGAGGGCGGCCTCCCCCCAATATGGTCGCCAATCACATCTGGGCCCTGAGCCACGGCGTGGTGGAGTTGTTCGGCCGTGGCAAACCCGGCGGTCGAGCCCCCTACTCGGCGGCAGAAATGCTCGAAAGCGGGGCGTTGATATACCTGCGCGGCCTTGGCGTGCTGCCAAGCTAGAGCGGGACGGGTCTACCCGATCCCAGGCGACGAATCCGGATGTGCTTGCATCGGCGGAACATCGTGCTAGCATGTTAATGTGAATAACATTCACATCAAGCGAGGAACAAACAGAATGGGCACTCCACTGGTTCAATCCACGGTCTGGGATCGGGTCACGGCCGCTGTTACGTCCGCACGAGACTGGCTCGACGAGCGCGGCAAGGCAGCGTGGCTGTTCGCCATGATCTTCGGTTTCATCTTCGCCTGGCCCCTTGGCCTGGGCATCCTGGCTTACATGATCTGGAGCAAACGCATGTTCGGCTGCCGTCACCGGAACCGTCGAGACAACGGTCCCGACGCTCACGCATTCGCCCCCACCGGAAATGCGGCCTTCGACGCCTATCGCGCCGAGACGCTCAAGCGGCTCGAGGACGAGCACCGCGAGTTCCTGGATTTCCTCCAGAAGCTGCGCGAAGCCCGGGACAAGGCGGAGTTCGACCAGTTCATGCAGCAGCGCCGTTCCGAGGGCTGAGCGCGCTCCGAGCACCAACACCTCGTCGGGACCGGCAGCGCGACACTGAAGCGACGTCGAAGCCGTCAGCAACCAGATCGACGAGGTGGTCCGACAATCGGCGCCGGCGCCGGCGCCGTCTCCAGTCGACAGGCAGCAGCGCTCGCGTGTGATTTCGATGGCACGCTTCATGGTCATGTCGATGTGCTCGCTGATTAGCGCTTCGCGCAATGGCGCCCGACTGACGTTCAGCTCGCGACCGAGCGCCTGTTCCGGGCGTCCGCTGCATCGTGGACAACCAAACCGACATCCGTTCGAAAACCCGCCGCACCGCGCGTTGACCGGTCTGCGCAAAGTGTCTACAGTTGTTTTCATAATTGCCATCGGCTTGCTCGCCGGCATCGATCGCCGGCTCGTGAGCGCGCATCGGTCAGGGCACGGTGCATCGATCGCATAAAGCCCTGTCGAGCTCTATGAGGAGACAACCATGGCTGGCGTAGGAAGCGAGAAGGTCTTCGAGAACGACCAGGTGATCGTCTGGAACTTCGAGTTGAAGCCCGGCGAGGAAACCGAGATCCACACGCATGAGCATGCGTACATGTGGTATTCGATCCAGGGGGCGCCGCTGCAGGTGTTCGATGCCGACGGCAACGACCTCGGCACGCTGGAGGTGCCGACCGGCGCCGTCTACTCGTTGAAGCTCGAAGACGGCTACCTCGAGGTGCTGTCCGAGATCAACAAGGGGGTGAAGGTTCCGGCCACGCACAAGGCCCGCAACGCCGGCACCACGCCTTATCGCGAAATCCTCGTCGAATACAAGAACAAGCGTTGAAGCAGCAACCAAGCGTTGAAGCAGCAACCTGATGCGAACCGGAGCCAGCCGGCTCCGACTTGGGAGCGGCCGTGTCTCTGAAGACCGTCGAACTGGACGATAAGTACGCGCTCGAGCGCGGCCGTATCTTCATCACCGGTACGCAGGCGCTCGTGCGCCTGCCCCTCACGCAGCACATGCGCGACGCGCGCGCCGGACACCGTACGGCGGGCTACATCAGCGGCTATCGCGGCTCGCCGCTGGGCGGGCTCGACAGCCAGTTGGCGAAGGCGCGCAAGCACCTGGACGCGCACGACATCGTCTTCGTGCCGGGCGTCAACGAGGATCTGGCGGCCACCGCCGTATGGGGCGCGCAGCAGGCCGAGCTGGGCGGCGAGGGCAAGTACGACGGCGTGTTCGGCATGTGGTACGGCAAAGGGCCGGGCGTGGATCGCAGCGGCGATGCGCTGCGCCACGCCAATCTCGCGGGCACCTCGCCGCTGGGCGGTGTGCTCGTGCTGATGGGCGACGACCATACCTGCGAGTCATCGACCACCTGCCACCAGAGCGAGTTCGCGATGGTGGATGCGATGATTCCGGTCCTCAGTCCCGCCGGCGTGCAGGAACTGCTCGACTACGGCGTGACCGGTTGGGCTCTGTCGCGCTATAGCGGTTGCTGGGTCGGCATCAAGTGCGTCAAGGACACGGTCGAAGCGACGGCCTCGATCGACGTCGATGTCGACCGGGTGCGGATCGTCCTGCCCCAGGACGTCGAACTGCCGCCCGACGGATTGAACATCCGCTTGCCGGACACGCCTCATGCGCAGGAAGCGAGGCTGCATCGCCATAAGCTCGAGGCCGTCAGCGCGTTCGCGCGCGCCAACCGGCTCGACCGCATCGTCATCGACGGCGGCGCGCAACCCAGGCTGGGCGTGGTCTCGCACGGCAAGAGCTATCTGGACGTGCTGCAGGCGCTCGATGAACTCGATCTGTCGGAGCAGGCGGCCGCCGCGATGGGCCTGCGCTTGTACAAGGTCGGCATGCCCTGGCCGCTGGAGCCGCAGGGGGCGATCGCCTTCGCCGAAGGCTTGCAGAAGATCCTGGTGGTCGAGGAAAAACGCAGCCTGATCGAGTTCCAGCTCAAGGAACAGCTCTACGGCCGGTCGTCGGCGCCGGCCATCGTCGGCAAACGCGACGAACAGGGCCGGACGCTGTTGCAGACGGAAATGGCGCTCGACGCCAACCAGATCGCCGTCGCGATCGGCGAGCGCCTGCTGGCCTGGAACGACGATCCGGCATTGCGCGAGCGCGTCGAGCAGATCCGGCAACGTCGCCTGCCGGGCAAGCTGACCGACGTTCTCACGCGGAGTTTCTACTTCTGCAGCGGTTGTCCGCACAACTCGTCGACCGTGCTGCCCGAAGGCAGCAAAGGTTATGCCGGCATCGGTTGCAGCTGGATGGCCCAGGCCATGAATCGCGCCACGATGGGCTACACCCAGATGGGCGCCGAAGGCATGACCTGGGTCGGCGAGGCGCCGTTCTCCACGCGCGGGCACATGTTCCAGAACATCGGCGACGGCACTTATTTCCACTCGGGCCTGTTGGCCATCCGCGCGGCGGTCGCGGCGAAGACCCGCATCACCTACAAGATCCTGTTCAACGACGCGGTGGCCATGACCGGCGGCCAGAGCCACGACGGTCCGCTGGACGTGCCCACGATTGCCCATCAGGTGCGGGCCGAAGGCGTCGGGCGCATCGTCGTCGTGACCGACGAGCCGGACAAGTACCCGGCGGGCGTGCGCTGGCCCGAGGGCGTGACCATCCATCATCGCGACGAGATCGATGCGGTGCAGCGCGAACTGCGCGAGCTGCCGGGCACGACCGTGCTGATCTACGATCAGACCTGCGCCGCCGAGAAGCGGCGCCGCCGCAAGCGCGGCGCCTTTCCCGATCCGTCGAAGCGGGTCGTGATCAACGACCTGGTGTGCGAAGGCTGCGGCGACTGCGGCGAGAAATCCAACTGCGTGTCCGTGCAGCCGCTCGAAACGGCATTCGGCCGCAAGCGCCAGATCGACCAGTCGAGCTGCAACAAGGACTTCTCTTGCCTGAAGGGGTTCTGCCCCAGCTTCATCACCGTCGAAGGCGGCGGCCTGCGCAAACCCAAGGCCGTCGGCGACGGCGCCTTGTTCCCGGTACTGCCCGAGCCGCAGCGCCCGTCCATCGACGATGCCGTCTACAGCATCCTGGTGGCGGGCATGGGCGGGACCGGCGTCGTCACGATCGGCGCGATCCTCGGCATGGCCGCGCATCTCGAAGGCCGCGGCTGCGGCCTGCTGGACATGGCCGGCCTCGCGCAGAAAGGCGGCTCGGTCTGGAGCCATCTGCGCTTCGGGCCGACGCCGGAGTCGATCAAGACGATCCGCATCGCCAGCGGCGGCGCGGATCTGATCCTGGGCTGCGACATGATCGTCGCCGGCCACTCCAAGACGCTGGCGGCCGCGCGTCGGGGCGTCACCCGCGTGCTGGTGAACACGCAGGAGCTGATGCCGGGCGATTTCGCGCGCAATGCCGACATGCTGTTTCCGCGGCACGACTTGCGGCACAACGTCACCGAAGCCGTGGGGCGGGATCGGGCCGAGTTCGTGCAGGCCGGCCGCATCGCCACGACCTTGCTGGGCGACAGCATCGCGACCAACATGTTCATGCTGGGCTTCGCGTACCAGCGCGGCTGGATACCGATCAGCGCCGAGGCGATCGAGAAGGCGATCGAGCTCAACGGCGCGCAAAGCCGGATGAACCGCGATGCCTTCCTGTGGGGACGGCGCACCGCGTTCGATGCCGCCGCGGTCGAGCGCCTGCTGGCGGCGAGGCGCACGGCCGGGCTCTCGCAGACTCGGCCCGGCACGCTGGATGAACTGATCGAGCATCGCCGGCGCTTCCTGGTCGACTACCAGGACGAGCGACTGGCGCGTCGATACCTGGAGAGGGTCGATCGCGTGCGGACGGCCGAACGCGCGCACTTCGGCGACGCCGCCACCGAGTTGACGGAAGCGGTCGCGCGTTACTACTTCAAGCTGCTGGCCATCAAGGACGAGTACGAAGTCGCTCGCCTGCATACGGGGACCGGCTTTCTCGAGCGCATCGGCGAACAGTTCGAAGGCGACTACCGGCTGGTGTTTCATTTCGCGCCGCCGTTGCTGCCTGGTCGGCGCGGGGCCGACGGAGAGCCGCGCAAGCGCGCGTTCGGTCCCTGGGTGCTGCCGGTGCTGCGCTTGCTGGCACGGCTGAAGGCGTTGCGCGGTACGGCGTTCGACCCGTTCGGCCATACCCGGGAGCGCCGCGCGGACCGGGCGCTGATCGCCCGCTACGAGGGGTGGATCGACGCCGCCCTGACGGCGCTCGAAAGCTCGGACGAGCCCGCCAGGCGCGAGGCCGTCTTGGCGCTGGCCCGGCTTCCCGAGCAGATCCGGGGTTATGGCCACGTGCGCGACAAGCATCTGCAGGCGGCGCTGGCGCGCGAGGCGGAGTTGCTCGACGTCCTGCAGCGTCCCGCGATGGCGGTATCCGAGGCAGCCTGAAGAGGCTGCCGGGTAAGCGTCGATGCCGGCCGAAGGCCGGTGCCGCCCGGCGGCGCGGCCGCAAGAAAGCCGGTTGGCGCCATGCTGGCGACCGGCAGCGGCGTAAAAGATGCGGCTCGGATGCGGCTCGTGCGAGGTACTAAGGCTGCCGTGACGGGATCGGCTTGAACAACGTGACGGTATAGGTAAGCGGCTCGTTGCCGGGTCCGCAAAGCCGGCCGGTGAACGCTGCGGACGGCATGTCTTCCGCTCCCGTTCCCAGCGGCAGCACGATGAAAGCCGGCGACAGGCAGCGGCCATCGTCATAGACGTTCCCAGACACCCAGCGCATTTCGCTTTCCGCGCGGGCGCCCGGTGTCAGGTCCAGCGGTGGCAGCACGGGACCGGGATGCATGCCGGCCGGCGCCTGCGCCACGATGGGCAGTGATCGGTGCGCGGCGTCCAGCAGGATCGGCTCCGGTCGCGCCGGCAGCTTGCAGATCGCGTTTCCGGTGTTGCGCAGCACCAGCAGGGTGCCGGAGTGGGACATGCCGTCGAACCAGCCGTTCCGGCTGTCCAGGCTGAGAACCAGTTGTGCTGCGTTGCAGGCGGCTGGTGCCGGTGCCGGTGCCGTTGCGGATGCCGGTGCGGGTGCCGGTGTGGGTGACATTGCGGGTGCCGGTGCGGGTGCCGTTGCCGTCGCCGGCGTCGGTGCCGTCTCGGTGACCGCGTGGCCTGCGCAGCCGGACACGCACAGCGAAAGCAGACCCAGCGCCCATAGCGGGGGATAAGTGTTCATGCTTACCGGCCGGTGAACACCGGTACGCGTTTCTCGACGAAGGCCCGCACCGCTTCGGCGTGGTCGGCGGTCCCCGCCGCTTCGACCAGACGTTCGGCTTCGCGATCGAGCGCCGTCTCGTAGTCGATCACCAGCGCGTCATCGAGGTTGTCCTTCATCAGCCGCAGCGCCTGCGCGGGGCCGTTGGCGAGCCGGCGCGCGAACGCGAAGGCCTCGGCCTGCAATTCGGCATCGGCAACCACCCGGTTGAACAGGCCTATCGTCTCGGCACGGCGCGCATCGACCCGCTCGCCGCCGAACATCAGCTCGCGGGCGCGGCCGGTACCGACGAGGCGGGTCAGCAGCGACGCGATCCCGTAGTCGCCGGACAGGCCGATCCGGGCATAGCCGGTTGCCACGAACGCCGATTCGGCGGCGATCCGGACGTCGCAGGCGAGCGCGATCGACAGGCCCGCGCCGATCGCCGGCCCGGGCAGGGCGGCGACGGTCGGTTTGCGCAGCGCGACCAGCGCACCGGTCAGCAGGCGCTGGCGCTCGCGCAGGTCCGCGACGCGCTCGGCCGGGCTCATCGCACGCTTGGTGCTGCGATCGCCCATGCCCTTGACGTCGCCGCCGGCGCAGAAGCTGGTGCCGGCGCCGGTCAGCAGCACCGCGCCGACCCCTTCGTCCTCGGCACAGCGGCGGATCATCGCCCGCAGCGCCGGGCTGAGCCTGTCCGACAGCGCGTTGCGCGCCTCGGGCCGGTTCAGCGTGATGACGGCGACCCGCTCGCGCAGCTCGCAGAGCAGTTCGTCGGTGCCGGTGTCGATGTGTCGGGGCTGGTCGTTCATGTCATCCTCCAGGGGGGCTGTTGTCCGGACTTCGCTGTCCGGACTTCAATCCGGTCGTCGCTACGATTTGCCGTGCCGGCCATCCGCGGGGCTCCGCGACAGGCCTGAGCGGGCATCGCCCGCCGGACGGGCCGGCGCACGCGGCTTGCCCCGGCAGGATACGGATCAGGCCCTGAAGCTTGCCGGTTCATCCAGTTCCTCGGCGAGGAACCCGCCGCTCTGGTGCCGCCACAACCGCGCATAGATGCCGTTCTTCTTCAGCAGCTCCGCGTGGGTGCCCTGTTCGATGATCCGGCCTTCGTCCATCACGATCAGCCGATCCATCGCCGCGATCGTCGAGAGCCGGTGGGCGATGGCGATGACCGTCTTGCCCTGCATGACTTCGTCGAGGCTTTCCTGGATGGCCAGCTCGACCTCCGAATCGAGCGCGCTGGTCGCCTCGTCCAGCAGCAGGATCGGCGCGTTCTTCAGCATCACGCGGGCGATGGCGATCCGCTGGCGCTGACCGCCGGAGAGTTTGACGCCTCGCTCGCCGACCAGCGTGTCATAACCGCTGCGGCCGTGCGAATCGCTCAACTGCTGGATGAACTCGTCCGCTTGCGCGCGGATCGCCGCCGCGCGGATCTCGGCGTGATCCGCGTCGGGGCGCCCATAAGCGATGTTGTCGTAGATCGATCGGTGCAGCAGCGAGGTGTCCTGCGTGACCATGCCGATGGCGCTGCGCAGGCTGTCCTGGGTGACCTGCGAGATGTCCTGTCCGTCGATGCGGATCCGGCCGCGATCGATGTCGTAGAAGCGCAGCAGCAGATTGATCAGCGTGGACTTGCCGGCGCCGGAGCGTCCGACCAGGCCGATCTTCTCGCCCGCACGTACCTTCAGGCTCAGGCCGTCGAGCACCTGGCGCTCGCCGTTGTAGTTGAAGAACACCTCGTCGAACTCGACCTCGCCGCGGGTCACGCGCAATGGCGCCGCGCCCGGAACGTCCTGCACCTTCGGAACCTTGGTCAGCGTGGCGATGCCGTCCTGCACGGTGCCGATGTTCTCGAACAGCGAAGTCATCTGCCACATCACCCAGTGCGACATGCCGTTGACCCGCAGGGCCATGGCCGTGACCGCCGCCACCGCGCCGGTGCCGACTTCATTGCCGTGCCAGAGCCACAACGCATAGCCGCCCGCCGAGAAGATCAGCGCCGTCACCAGGATCTGATTGACGATCTCGAACTGGCTGACCAGGCGCATCTGCCGATAGCCGGTGTCCTTGAATTCCTCCATCGCGGCGCGCGCGAAGCGGGCCTCGCGGTGGGTGTGCGAGAACAGCTTGACGGTGGTGATGTTCGAATACGCGTCGGTCACCCGTCCGGTCATCGACGAGCGGGCATGCGCCTGCTCCTGCCCGACCTTGCCCAGGCGTGGCACGAAATACCGCATCGTCAGCCCGTACAGCAGCATCCATCCGAGGAAGGGCAGCATCAGGCGCAGGTCGAAGCCGCCGGCCAGCGCCACGATCGCGAAGAAATAGACGCCGATGCCGAGCGCGATCTCGCAGAACGTGAACAGCACCTCGCGCACGGCCAGCGCGGTCTGCATGACCTTGGTCGTCACGCGGCCCGCGAATTCGTCCGAGAAGAACGACAGGCTTTGCCGCAGCATCATCCGGTGGAAGTCCCAGCGCAGTCGAAGCGGCAGATTGATCGCCAGGATCTGGTGCTGCACCATCGTGCGCAGCGCCACGATCCCGATGCTGGCGATCAGCACGATGGCGATGCCCCACAGCACGCGGCGCTCGTGCGCCGAGGCCGCCTCTCCG
Organism: Burkholderiaceae bacterium; assembly: GCA_047601745.1. GTDB lineage: Bacteria > Pseudomonadota > Gammaproteobacteria > Burkholderiales > Burkholderiaceae_E > JAKPAM01. The sequence goes on from JASGIS010000001.1 coordinate 2,679,390, forward strand.
GCATGCCAGGCCGACAGCAGATCCACGACCTGGCCGAGAAACGCGAACAGCCAGGCCTCGTAGATCGAAACGCCGGCGCTGAACACCGCCAGCGCGACCAGGTAGCGGCGCGATCCGCGCGTGCAGGCCCACAGGAACGGGAAGAATCCCTTCGGCAGCGGCGGGACGTTTTCGGGTGGAAAAGGGTTGAGTTGGTTTTCGAACCTGCGAAACAAGACTGGGACTCCAAAGCCGGAAGGTATTCGTACCGTGCGCGGGCGGTCGCTGACGTGACGGGGGGCCACGGTTTTCAGCGTTGGCGGCGTCGTGCGGCCACCGTATTTTGCAGCGGCTGCGACCGCTGCGTGACCCGGCACGGTGCCGGCCGGAACGGAGCCGGCCGGTTGCAGTAGATCACCGGAGCATTGCCATTGCGGCGGGCGGGGGCTTGCGGGGCTTCGTCCTTCGACTGCGCGCAAGGGAGGCACCGGCACGTCGGAATGCCGGGACTAAACAGCCTGGAGTCGAGCGGGAGCCTGTAGACGGTGCGTGCTGCTCCCGTCGCTGTCGTCAGCTATAGAATATGCCGCCGTCCACATTGAGCGCCTGGCCCGTCACGAAGGCGGAGTCGTCGGATGCGAAAAACGCGACCGGACCGACGACATCCTCCGGCTGGCCAAGCCGATGCAGGTCCGTGATTTTCTCGAAGTAAGCGACTCGTTCCGGACTCTGAAGGTTGTTGCGCCCCATCTCGGTCAGAATGATGCCCGGACATACGGCGTTGACAGTGATGCCGTCGCCGCCGAATTCCATCGACGAAACGCGCGTGAAACCCACGACGGCGGACTTCGACGCAGCGTAGTGTGACTGCCCGGGGCCGCCCGTGCGAGCGGCAAGCGAGGCGATATTGACGATGCGCCCGTAGCGCCGCTCCTTCATGTGGACGACGACGGCTTGCGTCATCAGGAAGACGCCGCGGACGTTCACCGCGAAGGTCTGGTCCCAGTGTTCGGGCGTGGTTTCGTCGATGTTCGCCAACCGCAGGATTCCCGCATTGTTGACGAGAACGTCGATGTGCCCGAGTCCGGCGACGGCCTCGGAAACCGTGCGCCGGCAATCGTCGATCTGACTGACGTCGGCAAGCACCGGAAGGCATTGGCGGCCGAGCTTCTCGACCTCCGCAACGGTCTCGAGCAGAGCGCCCTGTTGAGCGGCGATGTCGGTCAGCGCGAGGTTGTAGCCCCGGTTGGCGAGTCCGAGCGCGATGGCGCGTCCGATTCCCCGGCTGGCTCCGGTGACGATGGCATGTCTGGTCATCTGATATTCCTGCTGCGGTGAAAGCTGCTGACGATCGGGCTAGAGTCTTCGGGTCGCATTTCCGGACGGTGAACCGGTTTCCGACTCACCTGGCAATGCTCTAGGGCTTGCGGACGGAGAGCGTGTTCATCGCCCGCACCGTTTCTTCGAACGAGACCAGGTTGGCGCCGGAGCCGAGCCCGGTGGCAACGATGGCGGCCGTCGCCGTCGCCAGTCTCGCGCAGTCCAACAGGTCCCAGTCGCGAACGAGGCCGACGATGAAGCCGCCGGTGTAGGCGTCACCGCAGCCGGAGGTATCGCGCACCGTCACCTCGAATGCCGGTACCGTGAAGTGCCGTCCGTCGCGCGTCATGATGAAGGATCCGTTTTCGCCGAGGGAGATGGCGCAGGCGCCGGCGCCTTTTTCGATGAAGTATCGGGCACAGGCCGTCGGGTCATCGGTGCCGAGCAGAGCGTGGGTCTCGTCGATGCTCGGCATGAAGAAGTCGACGTAGGGCAGCAAGGGCTCGACCAGCGCGAGCGTCTTTCCGTGTGCCTGAATGAGGTCGAGCGTCGTGATGCAGCCAGCCGCCTTGGCGTCGCGCAACAGCGCCACCGACGGCTCGCCATCCATCGCCAGCAGCGAGCCGACGCCGCCGAGATGCAGCACCTTGCTGCGGCAGGCGGCCTGTTGCACCTTGGGCGAGATGCGCCAGCGGGCGGAGGCTCCGCGCGCGTGCAGCACGGGGCGCGATCCGTCGGGGCGGATCGGCAGAATGGTGGCGGATGTGGGAACGCCGGCCATTCTCTCCATGAGGGAGATGTCGATGCCCTCGCGTTGCATCGCGTTCAATACCCAATCCGCCTTCTCGTCGGTGCCGACGGCGCCGACGGCGAGCGCTTTCAATCCCAGGCGCGCGCAGGGCACGACCGTGCCGCCCGCAGTGCCGGCGACGGTCAGCCGGATTTCATCGATGAGTGCGCGCCCTTGCCCGGCAGGAATTTCAGTGACAGGGACGCCGAGGATATCCAGGATGTAGGTGCCGCAGACGCTGACGTCGTGTGCATGTGCCATGGGGCATGTCTCGCGATTGTTTGGTGCTTAGGAGTTATTGCGGCGAGGTTCTCGATGCGCGGTCACTGTCGCGCAGGCCGTATTGCCCCCATCGCTGCAGGATGCTGTCGATTTCCGCGTCCGGCAGCAGCGGCGGCGTGCCCAGTTGCAGGCAGCCGTGATACTGCCTGGCGAGCACCTCGACCTCCACCGCGAGCCACAAGGCCTTGCGCAGGTTCGGGCCGATCGCGATCAGCCCATGATGGGCCAGCAGGCAGGCGCGGCGATGTCGCAGCGCCTCCAGCGCGACGCGCGACAATTCCTCGGTGCCGTATTGGGCGTAGGGCGCGCAGGGAATGTCGTTTCCGCCGGCCGCGGCGATCATGTAGTGGATGGCCGGAATCGAGCGGTTCATGATCGCGAGGGTCGTGCAGAAGATCGGATGCGCGTGGACGACGGCATGCGCTTCGGGCTTCGATTTGAGAATATCGAGATGGAAGCGCCATTCCGTCGAAGGCACGCGGCCAGCAGACGCCGTCCATGAGCCGTCCCATTTCATCGCGACGATGTCTTCCGGCCGCATGCCGTCGTAAGGAACGCCCGACGGCGTCAGCAGGATGCCGTCGTTGGTCCGGACGCTGATATTGCCGGATGTACCCTGATTGATGCCTTGGGCCGACATCTCGCGGCACGCATCGATGATGGCTTGCCGGGTTTCGACGTCAGAGGCGCCTGAATGCGTCATATCCCCTCCCTCGAAAACTGTCGTCCTTATCGTTCTATATCATAGAAGAGGGTTCCAAACCAAACCAGTCGGACGGCTGCTCGACGGTCGAAGCATTTGTCGCGAGAAAGGCTTTGGGAACGGCGCCGAACGCCCATCGGCCGCTGCTGCATCGACAATGCTTATGCACCACGCGCCGGGTGTTCTCTTGACAAGGCGCTACGCCGCACGAACAATACTTAGCTGGAATAGCGTCTCATAATATAGAACAGTGGGGGAGGTCGGTGATGGCTGAGCCATCGGCTCTGCGCGTGAGATCTTCCAGCGGCACCGGCACTTCGGCATCGCGAGCGAACGGAACACGCCAGGTCATCGGATCGAGCATCACGGTCCGCAATGCCGAGAAGCGGTACGGTCAGTTCTATGCCGTCAACGGCATCAATCTCGATGTCGAACCCGGCGAGTTCATCACGCTGCTGGGTCCGTCCGGAAGCGGCAAGACCACTTTGCTCAACGTGCTGGCCGGCTTCCAGAGTCTGGACGGGGGCGAGATTCTGGTGGACGGCAAGCCGGTCCACAACGTCCCCACGCACAAGCGCGGCTATGGCATGGTGTTCCAGAGCTATGCGCTGTTTCCCAACATGACGGTGACGCAGAACGTCGCCTTCCCGCTGCGCATGGCCGGCGTCGATCGGGCGACCATCGAGCGGCGCGTCGCCGAGACGCTGGAGATCATGCGCCTGTCGGACCATGCGGGCAAATCCCCATCGGAAATGTCGGGCGGCCAGCAGCAGCGCGTGGCGATCGCACGCGCTATCGTCATGCGGCCGAAGGTCGTGTTGATGGACGAACCGCTCAGCGCGCTCGACCGTCGTCTGCGCGAGTCGATTCAGATCGAGATCCGCGATCTCCATCAAACCATCGGCAGCACGATCCTCTTCGTGACCCATGATCAGGGCGAAGCGCTCACGATGAGCGATCGCATCGCGGTGCTCGATGCGGGCAAGATCGTGCAGATCGGCCGGCCCCTGGATATCTACCGCCATCCCTCCAGCCGCTTCGTGGCGTCGTTCGTCGGCGAAAGCAACCTGATCGAAGCGGAGGTCATGCACAAGCGCGGCGCCATCGCGACGCTCAAGAGCAAAGTGGGTTATGTATTCGACGCGGAGATTCGCGATGCGATCGAGGCGGGGCGCGTCACCGTGCTGGTGCGGCCCGAGCGCATCGCGATTGCGAACGAACCTGGCGCGCGCTCGACCCCCGTCACCGTGACCTCGGCGATCTTCCTCGGCGAAATCCTGCGCATCGAGGCGCAGATGGATGGCGGCGACGCGCTGCTGATCCGATGCACGGACACCGCCGGGCGCTCGCTGCCCGATGTCGGCGATCGCCTGCACGTGAGATGGGGGCCGGAAGACTGCTGGGTGCTGACATGACGGCGATCTCGCCGGCTGACGGGCGGCGGCGCCAGGCCGGTGCGAACCTGGCCGTGAGATTCAAGAATCCCGCGCTGCTGCTGCTGCCGGCGGTTGCCTTCCTGTCCTTCTTCTACCTGCTGCCGCTGATCGACCTGATCCGCATCAGCGTCAGCGGTCCGGGCTGGCTAAGCTATTTCCAGCGGGTCTTTGCGGTTCCGCTGTACTGGGATTCGCTCGTCCGGACCATGCAGATCTCGGTCATCGTCGCTTTTCTCTGCCTGTTGTTCGGCTATCCGACCGCGCTTCTGATCCATCGCAGCCGCGGCATCACCCGCGCCTTGATCGCTATCGCGATCGTGCTGCCGTATTTCATCGCGATCCTGATACGCACTTATGCGTGGATGGTGCTGCTCGGCCGCAACGGCCCGGTCAACAAGCTGCTGGTCTCCCTCGGCATCCTGAGCGAGCCCGTTCAACTGTTGTTCCATCGCGGCACGGTGCTTCTCGGCATGACGGCGGTGCTGTTGCCGTTGATGGTGCTGACGATTTATTCGAGCGTATCGCGGCTCGATTCGAGCCTGACGCGGGCAGCGCTTGCCAGCGGCGCCGGCCCGATCGCCGTTTTCTGGCGGGTGCTGCTGCCGCTGACGATGCCGGGCATCGGCGCCGGCTTCCTGCTCGTCTTCGTGGCCGCGATCGGTTTCTTCATCACACCGACCCTGCTCGGCGGACCGGGCGATCAGATGTTCGCCATGCACATCACGCAGCAGGCCGATTCGGTGACTTCGGAAGGCTTCCTGCAGGCGCTGGGCGTGGTGCTGCTGATGATCACGCTGATGGTGGTGGCCATTGCCGGTCGTTTCCTCGGCCTGGAGTTCATCTGGGGCGGACGCAAGCTCACCGAGTCGACGGCCGGAAAGGCCGCGTCGTCGGCAAAGCCCGGCACCGCCCACCGCACTTTCGGCGGCGCGATGGCCGACGCGATCGGCTGGCCGCTGCTGCGGCTGCTGGGCATGCTTCCGGCCGGCTGCGGCAGATGGACCGTCAGGCTGATGGGCGGTCTGGTGATCGCCGTCCTGATCCTGCCGATCGTCGTCGTGATGATCATCTCGTTCAGCAGCGCCAGCTATCTGACCTTCCCGCCGCCCGGCTTCTCGCTGCGCTGGTACGAGCAGTTCTTCTCGGATACGAACTGGATGCGCGCGTTCTGGGCGTCCTCGATGATCGCTGCGGTGTCCGCCGTGATCGCGGTCGGCCTCGGCACCTGCGCGGCGCTGGGCATCGTCAGGGGCAATGTGCGCGGCAAGTCCGCGATCATGCTGCTGCTCGTCAGCCCCATCATCGTCCCGCCCGTCGTGCTCGGCCTGTCGCTCTACAGCTTGTTCCTGCGGTTCGATCTGGTCGGGTCGGTGTTCGGCCTCGCGGCGGCCCACGCCATCGGCGGATTGCCGATCGTGGTGGTGATCCTGTCGGCGGCGCTGCAGAGCGTCGATTCGCGGCTCGAACAGGCCGCGGCCGTGCACGGTGCATCGCCGTTGACGGTGCTGAGGTTGGTCACGCTGCCGGCCATCGCGCCCGGCCTTGCGGCGGCGACGTTCTTCGCGTTCCTGCATTCGTTCGACGAACTGGTGCTTACCCTGTTCCTGTCGAGCGCACAACTGAAAACGCTTCCGCTCATGCTGTGGGGCGACGTCAACTACCGGCTCAATCCGGTGTTGGCTGTCGTTTCGACGCTCGAGGTGCTGCTGGTCGTGACGGGTCTGTTCCTGGCCCGGCCGGTGCTCGCAACGTCGCAAAAGTGACACCGGTGAAAAAGAACCGGATAGGAGGATTCGATATGCTGAGGATGAAACCTTCAAGGCTGGCCGCCCTGGCTTCGGCGGCGTTGGTCGTGATCGGCACGGGCCCGGCCGCCGCGCAGGGCGTGGTGATCATGCAGGATCCGGGCGGCGGCTACGGCGACGCCTTGCGCAAGGTGATGTACGACCCGTTCGAGAAGGAAACCGGCATCAAGGTCGTCACCGTGCAGGAGGCGCGCAGCGGCCCGCGCATCAAGGCGCAGGCCGAGGCCGGCAAGGCGCAGTGGGACCTGACCTTCATCTTCGACCAGGAGACGAAGCTGCTCGGCGAGTGCTGCCTGGCGGATATCGACTATTCCAGGCTGTCCGAGGCCTCGCAGCAGACCCTGGCGGCGATGCCGGACAACCTGAAGCGCAAGAAGGGCGTCGCCCTGCAGGTGATCGGCGTCGGCCTCGTCTACAACAAGGACAAGTACAAGGGCGATAAGGCCCCTAAGAACTGGGCCGACTTCTGGGACGTGAAGAAGTTTCCGGGCCGCCGCTGCATGCCGGCCTGGCCGCGCTTCGTCTTCGAGGCGGCGCTGATGGCGGATGGCGTCGAGAAGGACAAGCTGTATCCGATCGACATGGAGCGGGCGCTCAAGAAGATCAAGGAGATCAAGCCCCATATCGTGAAGTGGTGGACCACCGCCGCGCAGCCGCCGCAACTCATGCTCGATGGCGAAGCGGACATGTGCCAGGCCTATACCGGCTCGATGAGCAAGCTCGCGCTGGAAGGCGCCCCGATCGAGCTGACCTTCAACCAGGGCTTCGTCTACTACGACTTCTTCGCGATCCCGAAGGGCGCGCCCAACTACGACAACGCGCTGAAGCTGCTTTCCTGGCGCCTCGACCCCAAGCGCGCCGCTCAGCTCACCTCGACGTTCCCGGTCGCGCTTCCGTCCAAGGTGGTGTTCGACGCGGCGACCGACAAGAACATCGCCCGCTATTGGGCGAACAATCCCGACAACGTCTCCAAAGCGATCGAGTGGAGCCCGGACTACTGGGGCGCGCCTTCGCCGGCGGGAAACTCGACCAACGAAGAATACGCACAGGAGAAGCTGAACGCGTTGCTGGCTCAGTAGATGGGCCTGATCCGCGGCCTCAGCCTGACAACGGCCGAGGCCGCGCATCAACGCATCATATCCGCGCCCATACCAGCGTCGGCATGCGTGCGCCGGCATTCACCCGGACGGCCGGCAAGGCCATGCTCGCGCGAATGCCCGACGACTATCTGGAACTTTTCCGCCTTCAATCCCCACCGTATCTCAGATCGTCGAAACGTGCTCGTTTCCAAGGCCCTACGTGCCTACGATCAACCATCTTCACCCACACTGATCCGCGAAGACCCACAAAAAGTTCATCACATCCCCATCCTGCACGACGTACTCCTTACCTGGGACTCCAAAGCCGGAAGGTGTTCGTACCGTGCGGGGGGCGGTGGCTGACGTGACGGGGAGGTCGCGGTTTTCAGCGCCGGCGGCGCCATGCGGTGGCATCACGCTTGAATTGATGGCGGCTGTCTTCGCCTTGTGACAGCAGGTGGAGGAGGTCGGCAGGGGTCATGACCGATCTTGCTGCCAGATGCTCAACGTGCGTCGATCTTGCTGGTGCGTCTGCAGCAGTTCAGATAGTGTGCTCAATCATGCTCGCCTCCCAGTTCGCGCTCGATCTGTTCGATGCTGGGGAGGCTGCTTTGCAGGGTTTCCGGTAGGGCGCGGGTAAGCTCGAAGCTGGAAACGCCGATGGGTTTCTCCACGCCGCGCAATGCGTATTCAGCCAACACGCGGTTGGGTTTCTGGCACAGGATCAGGCCGATCGTGGGTTTGTCGGTTTCGTGGCGTAGCTTGTCATCGATGATGTTGCAGTAGAAGTTCATCTTGCCGGCGTATTCAGGCTTGAAATCACCGCGCTTGAGGTCGATCACCACGTAGCAACGCAATTTAAGGTGATAGAACAGCAGGTCGATGTAGAAATCATCGCCGCCGAGGTCCAAGTGGTATTGTCGCCCGACGAAGGCGAAGCCCTGGCCCAGTTCCAGCAGGAATTTTTCCAGATGGGCGATCAGTCCGGTTTCCAGCTCGCGCTCATGGAAGCCCGCTTCCAGCGTCAGGAAGTCGAACAGGTAAGGGTCCTTGAGGGTTTGCTGTACGAGGTCGGAATCCGGCGGCGGCAGGCGTAGCGCAAAGTTGCTGGCAGCTTTACCCTGCCGCTGGTGGGCGGCCGTTTCGATCTGCATCAGCAGGATGTTGCGGCTCCAACCGTTCGCGATGGCGGCACGCATGTACCACTGACGTGTGGCCTGATCCTTGACCTTGGCGATCAGTTCGGCGTGGTGGCCCCAAGGGAGGGACAGCAACAGCTCAGGCGGAAATACTGACGTGGCGTCCGCCGGTCGCGCCGGGTCTTCAGGGCTTTGTGCCACAGCTTGTGGCCCTTTTCTTCTGGCGGCGATTTGTGCCACGGTGCGTGGCACTTTCTCGGCGCTCCCGGAGCTGGCGGCCAGATACGGATACTCGCGATAGAACCCCAGCATGCGCTTGATGTTGCGCTCGGAAAACCCTTTCTCTTCCGGAAGTTCGTTGTGCAGGTCCTTCGCCAGCCGAGGGATGACAGCGGCTCCCCAGCCTTCCTGCTTCTGGCGCTGGTCTATCAAGGCTCCGATATCCCAGTACAGGCGGATCAGCTCGGCGTTGACCGCCAGCATGGCTCGAGTTTGGGCGTGACGAACGCGCTGTTTGATATCGGCCAGCAATGCCGGGTAGTCGGCCGGCAAGTGTGCGTTCATCCCTGCTTCCCGCTGATGGTTTCGAGTGCGGCCAGCAGTTCGGCTTTCAGTGTCTGTTTCTGCGCGTGCGTCATCGTTGTCTCGCTTTCGCGGATTGGCACGCGCGCCTGCCGCCGGGCTGCACAGGACTCCGTAAAGTTCTAAACGTTGAACAAAAAGTTCATCACGTCCCCATCCTGCACCACGTACTCCTTACCCTCGGCGCGCATCTTGCCGGCCTCCTTCGCACCCTGTTCGCCCTTGTACGCGATGAAGTCGTCGAACGAGATCGTCTGCGCGCGGATGAAGCCCTTCTCGAAGTCGGTGTGGATGACTCCGGCCGCCTGCGGCGCGGTGTCGCCCTTGTGGATCGTCCACGCGCGCACTTCCTTGACGCCCGCCGTGAAGTACGTCTGCAGGCCCAGCAGGTCGTAGGCGGCGCGGGCCAGGCGGTTCAGGCCGGGCTCGGCCAGCCCCAGGTCGGCCAGGAACGCCAGTTTGTCCTCGTCGTCGAGGTCGGCCAGCTCGGCCTCGATCTTCGCGCACAGCGCGACGACCGGCGCGCCCTCGGCGGCGGCATGAGCGCGCAGGCGATCGAGGTACGCATTGTTCTCGAAGCCGTCCTCGGCGACGTTGGCGACGTACATCGCCGGTTTGACCGTCAGCAGGCACAGCGGCTTGAGCAGCGCCTTGTCATCGGCGTCCAGCCCGGGCATCGTGCGTGCGGGCTTGCCTTCGTTCAGGTGCGGTTGCAGGCGGTCGAGCAGTGCGCACAGCTTGGCCGCTTCCTTGTCGCCGGAGCGGGCCTTCTTGCCCTCGCGCTGGTTCGTGCGCTCGACGACGGCCAGGTCGGCAAGCGCCAGCTCGGTCAGGATCGTCTCGATGTCGGCCAGCGGATCGATATGGCCGTTGACATGCACGACGTTCTCGTCGTCGAAGCAGCGCACGACGTTGACGATCGCGTCGGTCTCGCGGATGTTGGCCAGGAACTGGTTGCCCAGGCCTTCGCCCTTGCTGGCGCCCGCGACCAATCCGGCGATATCGACGAACTCGACGATGGCCGATTGGATCTTCTGCGGCTTGACGATCTCGGCGAGTTGCGCGAGGCGCGGGTCGGGCACCTCGACGACGCCGGTGTTCGGCTCGATCGTGCAGAACGGATAGTTTTCGGCCGCGATGCCGGCCTTGGTCAGCGCATTGAACAGCGTGGACTTGCCGACGTTCGGCAAGCCGACGATGCCGCATTGGAGGGACATGGATCGGGACTCCGGAGAAGCGGTCCGCGGATCGCGCGCGCTCCGGGCGCCGGCGGCAGGGCGGCGGTCGACGGAACGCGGATCCGGCGGGAGGTCAAACGACTATTGTCTCAGATCGGCCCGCACGCGACATCCCGGCGGCCGCTGGGCCGCACGGTCGCTGGGTCGCCGGGTCGCCGGGTCGCCGGGTCGCCGGGGTGCGGGGGTGCGGGCGCCAAGTCGCCGGGCCATCGGGCTGCTACAGCGCTCAACCGCCCGCGGGTGCCGGCACGGGGACGGGCGAGGGCACCGGCACACCGGCGCGCACCGCGTCGATCGCCCGCAGGATCGCCTCGCTGGTCGCCGGCGCGTTCAGCGGCGGATCGACACGATGGCCGCCGACCGCCGAGATCGCATCGCGGATCGCGAAGAACACCGAGAACGGCAGCAGCAGCGGCGGTTCGCCGACCGCCTTGCTGCGGTGGATGCTGTCCTCGACGTTGTCGCCCTGATACAGCCGTACGTCGAACACCGGCGGACAGTCGTTGGCCGTGGGAATCTTGTACGTGCTCGGCGCGTGCGTCATCAGCTTGCCCGTCTTCGGGTGCCAGACCAGTTCCTCGGTCGTCAGCCAGCCCATGCCCTGGATGAACGCGCCCTCGACCTGGCCGATGTCGATCGCCGGGTTCAGCGAGCGGCCGGCGTCGTGCAGGACGTCGGCGCGCAGCAGCTTCCATTCGCCGGTCAGCGTGTCGACCGATACCTCGCTGACCGCGGCGCCGTACGCGTAGTAGTAGAACGGCCGGCCCTTCATCGTCTCGCGATCCCAGCTCAGACCCGGCGTCGCGTAGAAACCGTCGGACCAGAGCTGCACGCGCTCGGTATAGGCGTCCGCGACCACGGTCCTGAACGGGATCGCCCGGTCGCCGACATGGACCAGGTCGTTGGCGAAGCGCACGGCCGGTTCGCCGTCGTCGCGGCGCCGCTCGGCCGCGCTGGCCATTTCAGCAGTACCAGCAGTACCAGCAGTACCAGCAGTACCAGCAGCGGCGGCCGAGCCGTCGGCGGCCCCGCCGGCTCCCGCCGATCCATAGCGCTGCCGCGCGAACGCCGCCAGCCGCTCGCGGATCCGGCGCGCGGCGTCCTGCGCGGCCTTGCCGTTCAGGTCGGCGCCGGTCGACGCCGCGGTGGCCGAGGTGTTCGCGACCTTGTGCGTGTCGGTCGCGCTGGCGCGCACGTGCTCGAAGCCGACGCCCAGCTCGTGCGCGACGACCTGCGCGACCTTGGTGTTCAGGCCCTGGCCCATCTCGGTGCCGCCGTGGTTGACCAGAATCGAGCCGTCCAGGTAGACGTGCACGAGCGCGCCGGCCTGGTTGAAGTGCTTGAGGTTGAACGAGATGCCGAACTTCAGCGGCGTGATCGCCAGGCCGCGCTTGATGACCGGGCTGGCGTCGTTGAAGCGGTCGATCTTGAGGCGGCGCGCGGCATAACCGCTGTCGGCGACCAGCCGATCGGTCAGCTCGTGCAGGATGTTGTCGTTGATCGTCGCGCCATAAGGGGTGACGTTGCGCTCGGTCTTGCCGTAGTAGTTGATCCGGCGAACGTCCAGCGGATCCTTGCCGAGCCGGCGCGCGATCGTGTCGAGGATCTGTTCGATCGCGATCGCGCCCTGCGGACCGCCGAAGCCGCGGAACGCGGTGTTCGACTGCGTGTTCGTCCTGGCCGAGTAGCCGTGCATCGCGACGTCGGGCAGCCAGTACGCGTTGTCGAAGTGGCACAGCGCGCGCGTCATCACCGGCGCCGACAGGTCGGCCGAATGGCCGGCGCGCGACACCATCGTGATCTCGGTGCCGAGCACGCGGCCCTCGTCATCGTAGCCGGCTTCGTACTCGTACCAGAAGCAGTGGCGCCGGCCGGTGATCAGGAAGTCGTCGTCACGGTCGGGGCGCAGCTTGACCGGCCGGCCGAGCTTGGCGGCGGCGACCGCGGCCGCGCACGCGAACAGGCCGGACTGTGACTCCTTGCCGCCGAAACCGCCGCCCATCCGCCGGCAGACGACCTGGACCTGGTTCGACGAACGGTGCAGCGCGTGCGCGACCAGGTGCTGCATCTCGGTCGGATGCTGCGTCGAGCAGTGCACGAGCATGCCGCCGGCCTCTTGCGGGATCGCGTAGCTGATCTGACCCTCGAGGTAGAACTGCTCCTGGCCGCCGACCTCCAGCGTGCCGGCCAGCCGGTGCGGTGCGGCGTCGATCGCGTCGCGCGCGCTCGCGTGATGCATGTTGCGCGTCAGGTGCATCGGCGGCACGACGTACTGCCGGCGTTCGTGCGCCTGCTGCGGCGTCAGCACCGGCGGCTGCGATTCGACGGTGACCGCCGATCCGGCCAGCGCCGCCGCGCGGCGAGCCTGGTCGCGCGAGGTCGCGATGACGACGAATATCGGTTGGCCGACGTAGCGCAGCTCGCCGCCCTCGACCAGCGGCGCGAAGATCGGATCGTCGTGGACGATCGAGCCGCAATCGTTGTCGCCGGGGATGTCGGCCGCGGTGACGACGTCGATGACACCCGGCATCGCCCGCACCGCGTCCAGCGATACGGCGACGATGCGGCCGTTGGCGACCGGCGACAGGCCCAACGCCGCATGCACGGTGCCGGCCAGCTCGACGATGTCGTCGATATAGATCGCCTCGCCGCTCACGTGCAGCGCGGCCGATTCGTGCGGGCGGCTGATGCCGACACGAGCACCGCCCCGCAGCGCCTGCGCTTCGTCGTCGTCGGCGTTGGCGAGCGGTGGCGGAGATGAAGGGCACGGCAGCGGATCCGACGGCCGGCGCTCGACCGATCCGCGTGCCAACGGCCCGCGCATCACCTGCCACACCTGCGTGGCCTCGGCCGGCAGCGGTGCCTGCTCGCGCGTTTCGAGCCAGAAGCGCAGCAGCAGGTTGCGCGCGACCTGGATCCGGTAAGCGGCCGTCGCGCGCAGATCGGTCATCGGCGTGAAGTCGGCGGCCAGTGCCGCCTGGGCGGCCTCGACGCTGGCCTGCGTCCATGGCCGGCCGAGCAGCGCGGCCTCGGCCTGGCGCGCGCGCTTGACGACGGCTGCCATGCCGCCGAACGCGATCCGGACCTCGCTGACCAGGCCGCCGTCGAGTGCGATCGACAGGCCGGCGCATACCGCCGAGATGTCGCTGTCGTAGCGTTTGCTGATCTTGTACGCGCGGGTGCGCCGTCTCGCGGCGGCCAGCGGCACCCACAGCCGCCGCACGAACTCGCCGGGCGCCAACGCGTTGCGCATGTAGTCGAGATAGAAGCCGGTCAGCGGCATCCGCCGCGTCGCGTCGCCGCGCTGCAGTTCGATCTCGGCGTCCAGCGCCATCAGGACCGGCGGCGAGTCGCCGATCGGCGAGCCGTTGGCGACGTTGCCGCCCATCGTGCCGGCGTGGCGGATCGGCGGCGACGCGAAGCGCAGCCAGACCTCGGTCAGTCCCTCGAAGCGGGCGTCCAGCGCCGCCCATGCCGCTTCGAGCGAGGCGCCGGCGCCGATCAGCAGATGGCCGTCGCGCTCCTCGATCGTTTTCAGCGCGTCGATCCCGCCGGTGGCGATCAGCGTGCCCAGCGGGCGGAACTGTTTGTTGACCCACAAGCCGACGTCGGTCGTGCCGCCGATCAGCCGGGCCTGCGGATGGCGTTCGTACAGCGCCGCCAGCGCCTCGATCGTGCGCGGCGCGTGGAACGCGTCGCCGGGCGCGGCGACCGTCGGCCGGTATTCGAAGATCTCGTCGTCGGACGGGCGGATCGCACGCAGGCGCTCGACGATCGGCGCCGTGTCCAGCGGGGCCGCCGGCAGCTCGAACATCCGGTGGCCGGCGTCCAGGATCGGGCGGTAGCCGGTGCAGCGACACAGGTTGCCGGCCAGCTCGTCGGCGAGTTGCTGGCGCGTCGGCACGTCGCCGGCTGTGCGATGCCGTTCGTAGCTGGCCCATAGCGACATCACGAAGCCCGGCGTGCAGAAGCCGCACTGCGAGCCGTGGCAATCGACCATCGCCTGCTGCACCGGGTGCAGGCGATCGCCGTTCAGGTGCTTCAGGTCCTCGACGGTGAACAAGGCCTTGCCGTCCAGCGTCGGCAGGAACCGGATGCAGGCGTTGACGGTCGTCAACGAGAGCGTCGGTGCCGGCGTCGATGAGGTCGCGTCGACGCCTTCGGCCGGCAGCTCGCCGACGACGACCGTGCAGGCGCCGCAATCGCCTTCGTTGCAGCCTTCCTTGGTGCCGCAGCCGTGCGCGTCCCGGCGCAGCCATTCGAGCACGGTGCGGGTGGGCGGTGCGTCGTCGATTTCGACGATCGCTCCCCGGTGGAAAAAACGTATCGGCCTCATCTGCGCGTACCGCGATCCGGTCTCCGTTCGATCCGATACGGGGCAGCAAGATCCGGACCACGCGCGCGTAGGCGGTCGCCGATCGGGAGCGGTAAACTGCCGCCGCATGGCGCCCACTCTAGACGGAAAGCTGGTCGTCGCGATCTCGTCGCGGGCGGTCTTCGACTTCGAGGAAGAGAACCGCGTGTTCGAGAGCGACGACGACGTCGCCTACATGCGGCTGCAGCGCGAGCGGCTCGACGTGCCGGCGCGTCCGGGCATCGCGCACGCGCTGGTCAAGAAGCTGCTGGCCTTCGATCCGCCGCATCTGCCCGAGCCCGAGCGGCGCGTCGAGGTCGTCGTCGTGTCGCGCAATGATCCGGTCAGCGGCCTGCGCGTGTTCCGTTCGGCGCAGAAGGACGGGCTGCGGCTCGAGCGCGGCGTGTTCACGCGCGGCCGCTCGCCGATGCACTACCTGAAGCCGTTGAAGGCCACGCTGTTCCTGTCGGCCAACGAGGCCGACGTGCGCGCGGCGCTCGACGCCGGCTTTCCGGCCGCACGCGTCTACTCGTCGTCGGTGCAGGCGTCCGAATCGCATCCGGACGAGATCCGCATCGCGTTCGACGGCGACGCGGTGCTGTTCTCCGACGAGTCCGAGCAGGTGTACCAGCGCAGCGGCCTGCTCGCGTTCCAGCAGCGCGAGACCGACCTGGTCGCCAATCCGCTGCCGCCCGGGCCTTTCAAGCCGCTGCTCGAAGCGCTGAACCGGCTGCAGCGCGCGGCCGACCAGCGCGATCCGTCGATGCCGCCGCCGGCGCGGCCGATGCGGATCCGCACGGCGCTGGTCACGGCCCGCAGCGCGCCGGCCCACGAACGGGCGATCCGCACGCTGATGGACTGGGGCATCGAGGTCGACGAGGCGATGTTCCTGGGAGGCCTCGACAAGGCGCCGTTCCTGAAGGAGTTCGAGCCCGACTTCTTCTTCGACGACCAGACCCGGCACTGCGATGCGGCGGCGCTCGTCGGGCCGACCGGGCACGTGGTCAGCGGGATCGCCAATCCGCTCCGCGCGTCTGCGCCGGACGAGCGCTGATCGGGCGTTTCCGTCGACTGCCGAACCGCGCTGATGAGCACGGATGGATGCCGATGGGGGGCCTAATGGGGCCTGATGGGGGCTCATGGGGCGGTAATGGGGAGGTGATAGGGGGCGATGGAGGCCGATGAGCGCCCGGAGGAGGCGAGGCCCCCTTCGCGGCGCGGTCCGGCTCTCGGTCGACGGGAAGACCCGGATTCTCAGCCCGCCGGCCGCGAATGCAGCGCCTTGGTCGCGCCGGCCATGTCGCCGGCGACCAGGTCCGGCACGATCGGGATCGCCCGGTCGATCTCGCACTCGATCAGCGCCAGATCGTCGCGCGACGGCGGGTGCAGCACGAAGTCGACGACCTGCTGCGTCAGTTGCAGCGTGCGCGGATGGCCGATGCCCAGCCGCAGCCGCCAGAAGTCGGCCGTGCCCAGCGCCGACTGGATGTCGCGCAGGCCGTTGTGGCCGGCGTGGCCGCCGCCCTGCTTGATCTTGGTCAGGCCGGGCAGCAGGTCGAGTTCGTCGTGCACGACCAGGATCTGCGGCGGCGCGATCCGGTAGAAACCCGCCAGCGCGGCGACCGAACGGCCCGAGCGGTTCATGAACGTACCGGGTTTCAGCAGCCAGACGCCCTGGCCGCCGATCATCGCCTTGCCGGCTTCGCCGAAGAACTTGGCCTCGCGCGACAGGCTGGCGCGATGCGTGCGCGCCAGCTCGTCGACGAACCAGAAGCCGGCGTTGTGGCGGGTATTCTCGTATTCGCGGCCCGGGTTGCCCAGGCCGACGATCAATCGGATGCCTTCTGTCATAGTGCGCAGTTCCTGCCCGTGCCGATCCTGTCGGCGCGAGCGGCGGTTTGACGGGGTTCGGCGCCGAACCCTATATTCGGGTCCGATCGTCTCATTTTTTTGGCGGCGCAGCGATGCCGCCTTCGATCACGAATCCAAACAACAGGAGGAGCGCGAAGATGACTACCGAATTGAAAGTACGCGTCGAGGACGGTATCCAGATCATCACGATCGACCGGCCCGAGGCCAAGAATGCGATGAGCCTGGCCGTCGCGACCGCGATCGCCGCCGCGATCGACGAACTCGAATCCAACAACGACCTGCGCGTGGCGATCGTCACCGGTGCCAACAACACGTTCTGCTCGGGCATGGACCTGAAGGGCTTCCTGCGCGGCGAGCGTCCGAGCATCCCCGGCCGCGGCTTCGGCGGCCTGACCGAGAAGTCGCCGTCCAAGCCGCTGATCGCGGCCGTCGAAGGCTACGCGCTGGCCGGCGGCTTCGAGCTGGCGCTGGCCTGCGATCTGATCGTCGCGGCCGACAACGCCAAGTTCGGCGTGCCCGAGGTCAAGCGCGGCCTGGTGGCGGCGGCCGGCGGCGTCATGCGCCTGCCCAAGCGGATCCCGTACCACATCGCGATGGAATACGCGCTGACCGGCGATTTCATGCCGGCCGCCCAGGCGCACCAGTTCGGCCTCGTCAACCGGATCGTGCCGGCCGGCACGGCGCTGGACGGCGCGATCGAGCTGGCCCGCAAGATCGTCGCCAACGGTCCGCTGGCGCTGGCCGCCAGCAAGCGGATCGTGCAGGAGTCGGCCGACTGGAATCAGTCGGAAATGTGGGCCAAGCAGGCCGAGATCATCGCGCCGGTGTTCTCGTCGGCCGATGCGCGCGAGGGCGCGCTGGCGTTCGCCGAGAAGCGCGCGCCGAAGTGGACCGGCAAGTAAGCGGCATCCGGCCCGCGATGCTCGGTGATCCGCTGACGCTGCCCTGCGGCGCCGTGCTGCCGAACCGGCTGGCCAAGGCGGCGCTGACCGAAGGCCTGGCCGACGCGCTCAATCGGGCGACGCCGCAGCACCAGGCTTTGTACCAGCGTTGGTCGCGCGGCGGCGCCGGGCTGGTGATCACCGGCAACGTGCAGGTCGACCGCCGTTTCCTCGAACGGCCGGGCAACGTCGTCATCGACCGCGACGGCGGCCTGGACGGCGCGCAGCACGCGGCCGCGCTCGATGCGCTGCGCGCCTACGCGCGGGCCGGTACCGTCGGCGGCAACCACCTGTGGATGCAGATCAACCATCCGGGGCGGCAGACGCCGATCGACGTGCATCCGTCGCCGCTGGCGCCGTCGGCGGTGCCGCTGCCGATGCCGGGCTTCGGCGAACCGCGGGCGCTGACCGACGAGCAGATCGTCGACATCATCGACCGCTTCGCGTACGTGGCCTCGGTCGCGCAACAGACCGGGTTCACCGGCGTGCAGATCCACGCCGCGCACGGCTATCTGCTGTCGCAGTTCCTCAGCCCGCTGGCCAATCGGCGCGACGATCGCTGGGGCGGCCCGCTGGAGAATCGCGCGCGGCTGCTGCTGAGCATCGTGCGCGAGGTCCGCGAGCGGGTCGGGCCCGCGTTCCCGATCTCGGTCAAGCTGAACTCGGCCGATTTCCAGAAGGGCGGTTTCGACGATGACGAGAGCCGGCGCGTCGTCGGCTGGCTCGAACAGGCCGGCGTCGATCTGCTAGAAGTCTCGGGTGGCAACTACGAACAGCCGCAGTTCATCGTCGCCGGGCGCGGGCGCGGCGGCGGGGCCGACCCGATGCTCGAGACCGTGCGCGAGAGCACACGGCTGCGCGAGGCGTACTTTCTCGACTACGCGGTGGCGATGCGCGCGGCCACGCGGATGCCGCTGATGGTCACCGGCGGGTTTCGCAGCGCCGACGCGATGCGGCGCGCGCTGGCCGACGGCGCGCTCGACGTCGTCGGCCTGGGCCGCCCGCTGATCACTGCGCCGGCCGGCTGTGCCGGCCTGCTCGACGGATCGCTGGACGCGCTGCCCGCGTTCGAGCGCAGCCTGCGGCCCGAGGTGCCGGCCGACGTGCTGGCGGCCCGGCCGTCGGTGCTGGCCGGGGTCAAGGGCTGGGGCGTCCAGGGCTGGTTCTGCGTGCAGTTGCTGCGGATGGGCGAGGGCCAGGATCCGGATCCGGCGATCAGCGTCTACGACGCGTACCAGCGCTATCGTGCGAACGAGGACGCGACGCTGCGCGGCCTGAGCGCCCGACCACCGGCCGCGGTCGACTGAGCCACCGTCGCTCCCCATGCCGATAAGGAGACCGGCCCGAGATGACGACTGAATCGACGACGCCCGAGGCGCCGCAGCCGGCCGGGCCCTCCGAGGCGTCCGGTCCGCCGGACTCGGCGCAAGCGGCGGACGACGACGGCGCGGCTCGCGGCGTCGCGCTGCCGCCGTTGCAGACTGCGAACCTGCGCGCATCGGCGCCTTTCGTGTGGTTGTCGCGCGGGCTGCGCGACCTGGCGGCCGCGTGGTCGCAGTCGCTGATCTTCGGCGCGTTCTTCTGGGCGATGACGCTGGTCATCAAGTACGTGTTCCTGGGCAGCCCCGAATACACGCTGACCGTCATCTCCGGCTGCTTCCTGGTCGGGCCGTTCCTGGCGATGGGGTTGTACGACATCAGCCGTCGACGCGAAGCCGGCCTGCCGCAGGATTTCGGCGCGTCGATGACATGCTGGAGCGACTATCTGTCCAACATGGGGCTGCTGGTGTTGGTGCTGATCGTCATCGAGCTGCTATGGGGGCGCGCGTCGCTGGTCGTCTTCGCGGTGTTCTTCAACACCGGCATGCCGTCGACGACCAGCGTCGTCGATGCCGTGTTCAATCCGAAGAACATCGAGTTCGTCATCGCTTACCTGGTGGTCGGCGGCTTCTTCGCGGCGCTGGTGTTCTCGACCTGCGTGATCTCGATCCCGATGATCCTGGATCGCGACGTCGACGCGGTGACCGCCGGCATCCGCAGCATCCAGTCGGTGGCGATGCGGCCGGGCGTGATGCTGTTGTGGGGCGTGATCATCGTCGCGCTGACGCTGGCCGCGTTCGTCTCGCCGTGGAGCATCGGCGTGCCGTTCGTCGTGCCCTGGCTAGGGCACGCGACCTGGCATGCTTACCGGCAGTTGATGCCGGCGGCCGCCGCCGATCCGGTGCCCGGTTGAAGGGCTGCCCGGCTTAGAGGCCGACCGGCAGAAAGGCCGCCAAGTGAACGGTCGCTAAGGAGCCGTGCCCGAGCCTGCGCCTGTGCCTGCGCCAACGGTCCGGCGCGGGGCGGGCAGCGGCTGCCGGCCACCCCACAGCAGGATCGCCGCCGCGAGCACGTCCAGCAGCGCGCACAGCACGAGCGCCGGCTCGTAACTGCCGAGCCGGTCGCGCAGGCCGCCGTACAGCGACGGCCCGAGCGCCATCATGAACTGGTTCAGCGTGGCGGCCAGACCGAACACGGTGCCGAACGAGGCCGCGCCGAACTCGCGGCGAATGACCAATGGTGCGAGCGTCGTCACGTTGCCGATCGTCGAACCGAACACGACGCTCAAGGCCATCAGCGACGCCGGGCCGGGCAGCAGCGCGATGCCGACCAGCGCGGCGGCGGCCAGCAACAGCACGGCGCCGCCGATGTGGCGCGGATCGAGGCGATCGGCGAAGCGCGCCAGCAACAGCCGGCCAGCGAAGGCGGCGATCGCGGCGGCGGACACGGCCGTCACCGCCCCGGACGCTCCGAGCGCCGGCAATGCGATCTTGACGTGATGGCTCATGAAGCCGATCTGCACCATCAGGCCGATGCCGAACGCGAGCACCTGCGTGCGGAAGCGGCGCGTGCGCACGGCGTCGGCCAGTGACCAGCGGATGTCGGCGGCCGGGGTAGTCGTGGCGGTTGTAGCGGTTATAGCGGAGGAGGCGGACACAGTCCCTGCGGCGGCCGCGCGTACTGCCGCCTCTGCCGATGCGCCAGTCGATGCACCGGCCGTCGCCGGGCCCGCTGCGCCGTCCGGCCATTGGCCGATGTCCTGCGGACGGGTCTTCAGCACGAAAGCGGCGATCGGTACGATCACGGCCATCGCGACCAGTGCGGCGATCACGCCGGTCGGTGCGAAGCCCAGCCGGTGGATGCCGGCGATCAGCAGCGGCGGGCCGACGATGCCGCCGGCGCTGGCGCCGAGCATCGCCGTCGACATCGCGCGCCCCTGGTGGCGTTCGAACCACGGCGCCAGCGTCGTGCCGATCGTGTTGGTCGACAGGCAGCCCATGCCCAGGCCGAGCAGCAGGAACACCGGATAGAGCTGCCAGGCCTGCCGGCAGACCGGCATCGCCGCCGCGCCCGCCGCCAGCAGCACCGCGCCGCCCGCGACCGCCGCGCGCGGGCCGTGCCGCGACACCAGCCGTCCGACGGGCACCATCGTCAGCGCGCTGACGACATAAGCGAGCGTGACCGCGGACGAGGCCACGGTGATCGGAAACCCCTGCAGTTCGGTCAGCGCGAACACGTAGACGCTCATGCCGAACGTCCCGAGCGACCAGCAGACCGTGGCGAACACCAGGCATGCGGTCACGATCCACCAGCCATAGAACATCGGATTGCTCGACGCGTCACCGCGTCCCGTCGTCTCGTCGGCCAGCAGTATGCACGCCCGCGGCGCGATGGGCCGGCACGCCGATTTCGGGTATGCTGCGTATCGGGAGATGGCGTTCCTCCCGTCGTATTTCCAACCACCGCATCGTTCGATTCCGATGACCGCTGCGGTTGATGACGCCTACGGACACCTGACCATCGTCGGGGCTGTAGGCGTTCGGGCTCAAGCCGCTTACCCCCTCGTCGCTCTCCGTCGTTGGTCGGCCGATTTCTTCGAGCAGATGACCAATGGACAGATTCCGCCTTAACGAACCACTCGAGCCGCTGCCGTCGTCGGGCAGGCGGTCCGTCATCGTCCGCGCCGCCGCGGGCCTCGCCTGTCGCGCGTCGGCATCCGGCGCGTCGCCGGAGCAGCGCCGATGACCGACGCCGAACCCCGCGTTCTGGCCGCGTTGCGGCTGTATTTCCCGACCGGCGCCAAGGCCAGCGCGACGCGCTTCTGGCACCGGTTGAGCGCGCCCGCGCTGGCGCGCCATCTGCTGCAGGTCGCCGTGGAGGGCGACATCATGCAGGCGATGCTGCATCCGGTCATCACCGGTTACCTGCCGGGCGAACGGATGTCGCACCATCACCCGGAGCTGACCGACATGCGCCACCCGCAATGCCTGGAACTGCTGGACACCGAGCCGCGATTGCGCGCGTTCATGCACGAGCACGCGCACGAACTGCGCAAGGTGCATGCGGTGCTGTTCCTGTGCGAACTGCCGCTGGGCCCGCATCGCCGCACGCACGGCGGCCGCGCCGCGAGGGGGGCGCGATGATGGCCAGCCTGCAGGCGGTGATCGCGATCAGCGTGGGAGCCGCCCTCGGCGCGCTGCTGCGCTACGGATTGAGTCTGGCGATGAACGCGATGGTGCCGGCGATACCGATGGGCACGCTGGCGTCCAACCTGATCGCCGCGTACATCGTCGGCTTCGCGATCGCGTTCTTCGCGTCGGCGCCCGGCCTGTCGCCGAACTGGCGGCTGTTCATCATTACCGGCCTGGCCGGCGGCCTGTCGACGTTCTCGACGTTCTCGGCCGAACTATTGACGCTGTTGCGCGACGGCCGCCTGGTCTGGTCGTTCGGCATGCTGGCGCTGCACCTGGGCGGTTCGCTCGCGCTGACCGCGCTCGGCATGGCGACCGTTTCGTTGACCCGTCATTCCTGAAGGAGGGCCTGCGATGCAAGGCTATCAACTGACGTTCTTCACGGCGCAGGACCGGCGGGTCGGCCACACGCCGATCGGCGAATGGCTGCTTCAGTTCGCCAAGGCGCACGGCGCGATCGCCGGCACGCTGGTCGGCGGCGCCGAGGGATTCGATCACGCGGGAAGGTTCCACTCCGCGCATTTCTTCGAGTTGGCCGACCAGCCGCTGGCAGTGACGGTATCGGTGGACCAGGCAGGGTACCAGCGGCTGATGGATGCGCTGGCACTGGAGGACGTCGACCTGACCTACGTGAAGGTGCCGGTCGAGTACGGCCGGGTGGGCCGCTTGTCGGAGGCGGGAGAGCGCCCGGGCAGCGCTGGCCCGGGCTGAGCCCGGCGCGCCGCGCGGGGGCGGCACGCCGGAGTCGGTACGACGATTACTTCTTGGCGTCGTCCGCTGCTTCGTCGGCGGCAGCCGTGCCACCCGGGACCGCGGCATTGACGAGGACCGGATCTTCGTCCTTGCCGTGCGTGATCGGGGTCACGCCTTCGGGCAGCTTGATGCTGCTCAGGTGCACGGCCTTGCCGACCTCGAGGTTGGCGAGGTCGACCTCGATGAAGCTGGGCAGGTCGGCCGGCAGGCAGTGGACCTCGATCTCGTTGACCACGTGGTTGACGAGCGCCGAGTGCAGCTTGACGGCCGGGGAGATCTCCTGGTTGACGAAGTGCAGCGGCACTTTCATCTGGATCTTCTGGTCCGCATCGACACGCTGGAAGTCGACGTGCAGCACCAGCGGCTTGAACGCGTGCCATTGGACCGCGCGCAGCAGCACCTTCTCGGGTTTGCCGTCGAGTTCCATGTCGAGGATCGACGAGTGGAACGCTTCGACGCGCAGCGAGTGGTACAGCGGGTTGTGTTCGATCGTGATGGCAGCCGGTTCGGCCGAGCCGCCATAGATGATGCCCGGCGTGTAGCCCGAGCGACGAAGGCGGCGGCTCGCACCCGTGCCTTGCAGTTTGCGTGACGTGGCAACGACTTTCATCGTGTGCTCCTTTGCGCGCAGCCTTGCGGCTGCGAAAACCCCCAGGCTCCGCGACCAGATGACCCGGGGGTGGGTGGGACCGTTCGTCGGCGCGGCCGGAGCGGATCCGGCCGCCGCGTCAATCGACGAACAGCGAAGAAACGGAATCGGACCGGTTGATCCGCAGGATCGTCTCGGCCAGCAACTGCGCGCACGACAGCACGCGGATCTTGCTGCGCACGCCGTCGGGCAGCGTTATCTGCGACGGCTGCAGCGGGATCGTGTCGGTGACGACCAGTTCGTCCAGTTCGGAGTCCTGCACGCGCTGGACCGCGCCGCCGGACAGCACCGGGTGCGTACAGTACGCGACGACCTTCTTCGCGCCGTGCTCCTTGAGCGCCGACGCCGCCTTGACCAGCGTGTTGGCCGTGTCGACCATGTCGTCCATGATCACGCAGGTGCGGCCCTCGACCTCGCCGATGATGTTCATCACCTCGGAGACGTTGGCCTTGGGCCGGCGCTTGTCGATGATCGCCAGGTCCGAATCCAGGCGCTTGGCGAGCGCGCGGGCGCGCACGACGCCGCCGACGTCGGGCGAGACGACCAGCAGGTTCTCGAACTGCTGCTTGAACACGTCGGCCAGCAGCAGCGGCGTCGCGTAGACGTTGTCGACCGGGATGTCGAAGAAGCCCTGGATCTGATCGGCGTGCAGGTCCATCGTCAGCAGGCGATCGACACCGGCGATCTGCAGCATGTTGGCGACGACCTTGGCGCTGATCGCCACACGCATCGAGCGCACGCGGCGATCCTGCCTCGCGTAGCCGAAATAGGGCAGCGCCGCGGTGATGCGACCGGCCGAAGCGCGGCGCAGCGCATCGACCATGATCATCACTTCCATCAGGTGATCGTTGGTCGGCGCGCAGGTCGATTGCAGCACGAAGACGTCCTTGCCGCGGACGTTCTCGAGGATCTCGACCATCACCTCCCCATCGGAGAAGCGGCCGACGCTGGCACGACCCAGCGGTATGTTCAGGTGGCTGGCGATGTCGCCGGCCAGCTTGGGTACCGCGTTGCCGGTGAAGACCATCAGGCCTTCGGAATGCTCGTCCTTGCGCATGGAAGGCTCTGAACCGCGCCGATTCACGGGAAGCATGAGATGGACACCGAAACGGTGAAGGAGGACTGGCTGGGGAGGAAGGATTCGAACCCTCGAATGCCGGAATCAAAATCCGGTGCCTTAACCAACTTGGCGACTCCCCAAGCGTACTGCCTGTTACTGCTCCGCCGGCCGATCGGCCGCCGGATCTCGCCATGATCCGACCACCCAGGCCCGCGGGGCCGGTCGATCGGAACACGCGCCGGTCGAATCCGTCTGCACACCCGCGACGCTCAGGCTATCGATCACCCGGGCGGCCTGGGCATCGCCATCGACCGGCAGAAAAACCGATGCGCCAGAACCGGACATCCGGACCGCCGCGGCAGAGGCGCCCGCGTTACGGGCCGCCTGCCTCAACAACGCGAGAGCATGGTCGACGGGTGGATACCGACGGGCCACGACCGGTTGCAGATCGTTTTTTCCGCGCTCGATGGCCTGGAAGACCTGACCTAGCTGCGAAAGACTATCGATTTTGAGGGACTTCGTATCCCGTGTCAAATCGTCGGCCTGGAATGCCGCTGCGGTAGGCACGTGGGCGTCGGGCATCAACAACACGTAGCGCGCCGCGGGCAGCGGGATCGGCAGCAGTCGCTCGCCGATCCCGGTCGCGAACGCGGGCCGGCCGGCGACGAATACCGGTACGTCGGCGCCCAGCGCCAGGCCGATCCGCGTCAGCCGTTCGATCGGCCAGTGCAGGTCCCATAGCGTGTTGAGCCCGCGCAGCACGGTCGCGGCGTCGGAGCTGCCGCCGCCCAGTCCGGCGCCCATCGGGATGCGCTTGCGCAGCGCGATCCGCACGCCGCGCCCGATGCCGGCCTCGTTCGCCAGCAGGCGGGCGGCGCGCACGGTCAGGTCCGTTTCCGGCGGGACGCCGGGGGTCGGCGTGGCCAGCATGATCGCGCCGCCGGGATCGTCGTCCAGGTCGATCGAATCGCACAGGTCGATCAGCTCGAACACGGTTTCGAGCAGATGGTAGCCGTCGCCGCGCCGGCCCGTCACGTGCAGGAACAGGTTCAGCTTGGCCGGGGCGGGCAGGTCGTGCAGGAAGGCGGGCATGCGGCGTCGGTCGCGAACGGGTATTTCTCTCGGCGGCTGCCTTGTCAGCGGCTGTCGTCGCCGTCGACGACCAGCCGCAGCACGACCCGGTCCGGATACGTGATGACGAGGCGGGAAGGGCGCGGCGCGACGCCGTCCGTGCGCCACTGGTCGAAGCGGACCTGCCAGCCCTCGTCGGTCCCGGCCGCCGGCTGCGCGGGGCTCGGGCCGGCCTCGGTGACGTCGGCGATCCGGCCCTGCAGCCAAGCGGGAAGCTTGCGGACCGGAATCCGCCAGCCGAAGATCTGTTCGGTCAGCGCGTCGGCGTCGCGCGCGTCGTAGCGCCGGCCGTCGGCGGTGCGCAGCGTGGCGGCGTCGGCGGTTTCGCGCGCCGACGCGATCGTGTTGCCCAGCGGCGACAGCAGCTCGAGTTCGGTGAACCGCGCGCCCTGCGACAGCTCGAAGCTGCCGGTGTGGCGTTGCCCGTCGGCGAATTGCGCCGACGGCTCGACGACCAGCGAGAAGCGGCCGCGCCACCGGTGTTCGGGCGCCCGGCCATCGTCGCGCGGATCCAGCAGCGACGTGCAGCCGGCCATCAGCGCCGCCAGCAGCAGCGAGACGATCGATGAAACGATCCGCGGCACGCGTCGGCGCCGCGTCAGAGCGAGACGTTGAGCCGCGCCAGCGTCTCTTTGAGCGTTTCGTTGGCCGGATCGGCCTTCATGGCGGCGGCCCACATCTCGCGCGCCTCGGCTGTCTGGCCCGATTGCCACAGCACCTCGCCCAGGTGCGCGGCGATGTCCGGCTCGGGCTTGAGCGTGTACGCCTGCCGGAGCACCTCGACCGCGCGGTCGAGCTTGCCCTGTCGATAGTACAGCCAGCCCAGGCTGTCGACGATGTGCGGGTCGTCGGGCGCCAGCGCCAACGCCTTGTCGATCAACGCCTGCGCCTCGTCCAGGCGGATGTTGCGGTCCGCGAACGTGTAGCCCAGCGCGTTGTACGCGTGCGCCTGGTTCGGCCGCAGCGAGATCAGCTTGCGCAGGCTGGTTTCGAGCACGTCGATGCGGTCGATCTTCTCGGCCGCCATCGCCTGGTCGTACAGCAGGTCGGGGTTGTCCGGCTGGCGCTGCAGCGCCTGGTCCAGGACGTCGAACGCGGCCTGGTACTGGCCGGTCTGGCGCAATACCTGCGCTTCGGCGCTGGTCAACAGGTTGCGCTCGCGGTTCGTCGTGACCGTCGTCGATCGCAGCAACTGGCGGGCCTCGTCGATCTTGCCCTGGCGCGCCATCAGCAGCGCCCGTCGCGACAGCGCGGGCAGGAACTGCTCGCCGCGCGTGATCTTGGCCAGCCAGCGCTGCGCGTCGTCGAGACGCTGCTCGTCCTCGGCGATCTGCGCGTGGAACAGCCACGCGGTCGCGTTGTCGCGCTGCACGTCGGGCGGCAGCGCCAGGTAGCGGTCCAGGTAGCCTTCGGCCGCGCGCGTCTGCTTGAGCTGGTACGACAGTTGCGCCATCGACAGAAGGATCGCCGGGTTCGACGGTTCCTGCTTGAGGGCCAGGTTCATCTGGCGGCTGGCCTCTTCGGTCTTGTTCTGCGCGGCCAGCACGCGGGCGTACGCGAAGCGCACTTCGACCGCCCCGGGCTTACGGCCCAGGAAACCCGCCAGCAGTTGCTCGGCGCCGCCATTGCCGCGCGTGCTCTGCTGCAGGTACTGGGCCGTCAGGATCGCCAAGTGCTCGCTGTCCGGACGCAGCTTGAACGCCTGCTCGGCTTCGCTGGCCGCGCGGTCGTTGTCGCCGCCCGCGGCCGCGACGCCGGCCAGCGCCAGGTGCGCTTCGGGAAGCTCCTGGTCGGGCTGGCTGACACGTTCGAGCAGCGCCAGTGCTCCGGACGAGTCGCTGGAACGGGCCAGCAACCGGGCAAGCTGCTGATAGCTCTCGGGCAGCGTGTTCGTCGCTCGCGCGCGAGCCAGCCGTGACGCGATCAGCGGCTCGGCCTCGGACAACTGGCCGGTGGCCAGCCACAGCGCTTCGATGGTCTGCGTCGCGTTCGCCGAGTCGGGCGACAGTTCGTGCCAGAGTTGTGCCGCGCGCAACGCGTGGTCGAGCGATTTCTCGGACAGCGCCAGTTCGGTCGCGCGCCGTGCCAGACGCGGGTCGCGGATCGATTCGGCCAGCGACAGGTAGGTCGCCGTGGCCGCGCTGAGCTGGCCGTTCTGCGCGGCGATCTCGGCGGCCAGCACCTGGAACATGATCTCGCGCGTCAGGTCGACCTTGGGCAGCGGCCCATCGGTATCGGGCGGCTCGATGATGCCGCCGCCGGCCGTCGGCGAGGCCGCGTCCGGTTTGTCCGCGCTGTTGTTTTCGTCGGTGTCGCCGGCGTTCTGGCGGGCGACCGCGGTGGGTTTGTCGTCGCCCTTGGCCGCGGGCGCGGGCGACATGCCCGCACAGCCGGCCAGCAGCAGGGCCGCCGACACGGAGGCGATCAGCAAGGTCGATTTCATGGACGGATCTTAGGTTGAATTACACTGCCCGGCAACCGAACGCCGGACCATCCGGCGGATGGGGCCGACAGTGGTGGCCGGCCTCATCGACCGGCAGGGCGAGCGATGCCAGAACTTCCCGAAGTCGAGATCGTCAGACGCGGCTTGCAACGTTCGCTGCAGGGCGGCACGCTGCGGCGCGTCGACGTGCGCGAGCCGCGCCTGCGCTGGCCGGTGGCCGGCGATCTGGCGATCGGGCCGCAAGACCGGCCGCTGGTCGAGGTCGGGCGGCGCGGCAAGTACCTGCTGCTGGATTTCTCGTCCGGATGGCTGCTCGTGCACCTGGGCATGTCGGGCAGCCTGCGGTTCCTGCCCGAACCCGGGGCCGTCGGACGCCATGATCACATCGATCTGGTGTTCGATCGCGGCACGCTGCGCTACAACGATCCGCGCCGCTTCGGCGCGATGGTCTGGCACGAGGCCGCGTCCGGTCCGGTGCTCGCGCATCCGCTGCTGGCCGGCCTGGGCGTCGAGCCCTTGTCGCCGGGTTTCGACGGCGACCTGCTGTACGAGGCCAGCCGCGGGCGGACCGTGCCGGTCAAGCAGTTCCTGCTGGCCGGCGCGATCGTCGTCGGCGTGGGCAACATCTACGCGTCCGAAAGCCTGTTTCGTGCGGGGATCCGGCCGACGGTCGCCGCCGGGCGCATCAGCCGCCCGCGCTACCGCGCGCTGGCCGAGGCGATCCGCCAGACGCTGACGATCGCGATCGAGCGCGGCGGAAGCACGCTGCGCAATTACGTGTCGACCGACGGCGAGCCCGGCTACGCGCAGGTCGATGCGCTCGTCTACGCGCGCGACGGCCAGCCGTGCCGGCGCTGCGGCACGCCGATCCGCGTGATCCGGCAGCAGGGGCGGGCGACGTATTTCTGTCCGCGCTGTCAGGCCTGACAATCGGTGAGCCCCGCGAGCGCGATCGCGGTCGCAGGCAACAGCGCGGGGCCGCCTGGCGCCCGGAAAGTGCCGCGCGGCGGTACGACCCTCAAGTGATCTGGGATGCCGGTCGGCGCTGTGCAAAGATCGATCGCATGAGATCTTCTTCGTTCAACTTCGAAGCTCGGGTCAACGCCTACGCGCAATGGCGGCAGCAGGTTTCGCAGGCTCTGCGGCGCTATGAGCAGTGGCTGGGCGAGCATGGCCTCGGCGATCCCAGCCTGAAATCGCGTCTGGAGCGGATCCAGCATCGGTTGAAGGAAGAGCGGATGTCGATCGCCTTCGTCGCCGAGTTCTCGCGCGGCAAATCCGAGCTGATCAACGCGCTGTTCTTTTCGGGTTATGGCCGGCGGATCCTGCCGTCGTCGGCCGGGCGCACGACGATGTGTCCGACCGAGCTGATGTACGAGCACGGCCGCAAGCCGTCGATCCGGCTGCTGCCGATCGAGACGCGGCTGCGCGACGTCTCGCTGGCCGACCTGCGCGAGGACGAGGCCGAGTGGACCGAGATCGGGCTGGAGCCGCAGGACGTCGACTCGGTCGCGGCCGCCTTCGACGCGGTCCGCGAGACCCGGCGCGTGCCGGCCGCCGAAGCGACGGCGCTGGGGCTGTACGACCCCGAGGACCCGGATCAGCCGGTGCGGCCCGACGCGCAGGGACTGGTCGACGTTCCTCGCTGGCGGCATGCGATCGTCAACATTCCCGATCCGCTGCTCGAGCAGGGCCTGGTCGTCATCGACACGCCCGGGCTCAACGCGATCGGCAACGAGCCTGAACTGACGCTGAACCTGATCCCCAGCGCCGACGCCGTGCTGTTCGTGCTGGCCGCCGATGCCGGCGTCACGCGTTCGGACATCGAGGTCTGGCGCGAGAACATCTCGGCGACGCATCGCAGCGGCCGCTACGTCGTGCTCAACAAGATCGACGGCCTGTGGGACGACCTGCGCGCGCCCGAGCAGATCGATCGCGAGATCCGGCAGCAGGTCGAGTCGGTCGCGCGCACGCTGTCGCTGCCGGGCGAGCAGATCTATCCGGTGTCCGCGCAGAAGGGTCTGGCCGCCAAGATCCATCAGGATGCCGCGCTGCTCGAGCGCAGCCGTCTGCCCGCGCTCGAGCACGCGCTGTCGACGGACCTGGTGCCGCGCCAGCGCGCCGTCGTGCGCGAGCACGTCGAACGCGCGTTCAACGAACTGCATTCGGTCGCGCATTCGGTGCTGCAGTCGCGCCGCCGCAACAACGTCGAGCAGTTGTTCGAGCTGAACAGCCTGCGCGGCAAGAACCGCAACGTCGTCGACGTGATGGCCGCGCGGATCAAGGGCGAGCGGGCCGATTTCGAGAACGGTCTGCGGCAGTTGCAGGCCTTGCGAGCCGTGTTCGTCCGGCATTCGCAGGCGGCCTACGAGACGGTATCGATCGACAACCTGCGCCGGCATACGCAGACGGCGCGCGAAGTGATGCGCACCAGCAACTTCTCGCTGGGCCTGCGCGAGGGCATGCGCAGTCTGCTGGCCGCCGCGCGCGCCGACTTCGAGGAGCTGGGTCGTCGCAGCGACGAGATCGGCTCGATGATGACGGCGATGTACAAGACCTTCAACGCCGAGCACGGCTTCGCGCTGGGGGCGCCGATGCTGTTCTCGGTGCGCCGCTTCGATGTCGAGCTCAATGGGATCGAAGCGCTGTATCGCAATCAGTTCGGCGCGCTGAGCCTGATGACGACCGAGCGGCGCGTGTTGATGAAGCGCTTCTTCGAATCGGTGGCCGCTCGGATCAAGGAGGTCTACGCGAAATCGCATACCGAGCTGGA
This sequence comes from Burkholderiaceae bacterium, assembly GCA_047601745.1. Classification (GTDB taxonomy): domain Bacteria; phylum Pseudomonadota; class Gammaproteobacteria; order Burkholderiales; family Burkholderiaceae_E; genus JAKPAM01. Next base: position 2,710,230 of record JASGIS010000001.1, read on the forward strand.
GATCTGGCTGCGGGCGGTGATGTCGCCGATCGAAGGCCAGGTGCGCGAACACCAGATCCAGTTGCGCCGGCGACTCGACTCGGTGCGGCGCGTGCTCGACGCCAGCGAGAATCTCGAAGGCCGGATCGCCGAGATCGACGAGGCGCGCGCTAAGGTCGAGCAGCAGCAGTCGGTGCTGTCGGAGCTGGCGCAGACGATCCAGAAACTGCTGACGCAGGATTTCGACGAAGCGCCCGAGATGAGCGAGGTCGCGGTGGCCTCGGCGGCGTTCTCGGCGGTCGTCTCGGCGCAGGCCGCCGATGCCCGGGCCAAGGAGCGCGAGGAGGCCGAGGCGAAGGCTCGTGAGGAAGCCGAGGCGAAGGCTCGCGAGGAGGCCGAGGCGAAGGCCCGTGAGGAGGCCGAGGCGAAAGCTCGCGAGGAAGCCGAGGCGAGAGCCCGCGAGGAAGCCGAAGCCAAAGCTCGGGAAGATGCCGAGGCCAAAGCTCGCGAGGCGGCCGAAGCGAAAGCCCGGGAGGAAGCCGTGGCACGCGCTCGCGCCGAAATCGAGGCCGCGGCGTCGCGTCGGGAACCGGCCCCCGCGCCGGTCGTCGGTGACGACGCGCCGAAGGACGACGATTCCGCGCAGGCCGACGCGCTCGAGCGACTGCGTGCGTACGCGGAATCCGATCCGACCGTGACGGCGGGCGTGCGTGATGTCGCCGCGCTGCCCGCGGCCTTGGTCGAGGCCGTCGAAGCGCGGTTCGCGAAGCCGCCGCTCGTCGAGGCGGCCGCCGAACTGGTGATCGAGTCGATGGCCGAGCCCGTGACCGAGTCGGTAGTCGAGTCGGTGGCCGCACCCGCGACCGAGTTGGTGGCCGAGCCCGCTGCCGAACTGGTGGTCGCGACAGCCGCCGACGAGGCCGCCGGTCGGCAGGTCGATGCGGCCTCCGATGAGGGCGTCGGAGAACGCGTTGCCGTTGCCGGCGCGGCTGCCGGCGACCCCTGCACGTCGCCTGCCGTCGCGGCCGATCCGCCGTCACCGTCACCGTCACCGTCGCCGTCGAGCAACGTGGTCAATTTCGCCGATGCGCTGAAGGCGGCGATCGCCGCGGCGGCGCTCGATACGGGTGAAGCGGTCGCCTGCGATATCTCGTCCGTCTCGGCGGATTCGCCTGCCGAAGCGCGGGTCTGAGAATCTGTGATCGGAACCGCCCTGACGCGCCGCTCGGCCGCGTCCGATTCGTTCACAGATTCTGAGCGTTCGGGCCGGGCGGCTCGCCGCCCCGGCTCACGACCGCGCCGGTCTGTGGGACACTGACGGCCCGCGACGCGCACCATCGATCGCGGCGTCGCGCCCTTTGCGCGAACAGGCCCCGGTCCGATTCCACGATGTCCGTTTCCGATTCGACGTTCGCCGAGCGCATCATCGCCTGGCAGCGCCAGCATGGCCGCCAGTCGTTGCCCTGGCAGCATCAGCGCGACGCGTACCGCGTCTGGCTGTCCGAGGTGATGCTGCAGCAGACGCAGGTCGCTACCGTCGTGCCGTACTACGAGCGCTTCGTGCAGGCGTTTCCCGATGTGTTCGCGCTGGCCGCGGCCGACGACGAGCGCGTGATGCAGTTGTGGAGCGGACTGGGCTACTACTCGCGCGCGCGCAACCTGCATCGCTGCGCGCGCGAGGTCGTCGAGCGGTTCGACGGCCGTTTTCCGGATTCGGTCGACGAACTGCAGTCGCTGCCCGGCATCGGCCGTTCGACGGCCGCCGCGATCGCCGCATTCGCGTTCGGCCAGCGCGCGGCGATTCTCGACGGCAACGTCAAGCGCGTGTTCTGCCGGCATTTCGCGGTCGAAGGCTTTCCCGGCGAGCGGCGGGTCGAGCAGCGTCTGTGGGAGCTGGTCGAACGCGAACTTCCCGAGCGGGGCATCGAACCGTACACGCAGGGCCTGATGGATCTGGGCGCCGGCCTGTGCACGCGCAGCCGTCCCGCCTGCATCGTCTGCCCGGTCTCGTCGAGCTGCCGCGCGCTGCGCGAAGGGCGCGTCGATACGCTGCCGACGCGCCGCCCCCGCCGCGCGCCGCCGCTGCGACACGGCACGCTGCTGATCGTGCGCGACGGCGAGCGCGTGCTGATGCAGCGGCGTCCGCCGAGCGGCATCTGGGGCGGGCTGTGGAGCCTGCCCGAGATCGGCGCCGACGACACGCGGCCCTTGCCCGACGAGGCCTTGCCCGCCGCGTTGGCGCCGCGGATCGATGAACTGTCGCGAGGCGGCCGGATCGGCGCCGAACGGCTGCTCGCGGCGACCGGCCACGCGGCCTGGCTGCCGTCGTTCTCGCACGCTTTCACGCACTACACGCTGCATGCGCAGCCGGTGCTGATCGATCTGGCGCCCGACGACCGCGTCGCCGAGCCGGTCGGCGACCGGATCGCGCCGGCCGCCGGCGAACCCGCGGGCTGGCGCTGGCTGGCCGCCGACGAGATCGCGCAGGCGGCGCTGCCGACGCCGATCCGCACGCTGTTGGCGAACCATCTGCCGGGCCCGCGAATTTGACAGCGCCGGTTCAATCGTGAGTCACTGCCGCCTGAAGGCGAGAGCTTCCTCGCCTCGATGCAGGGGCGCCTCGGGCGCCAATACGGCATCGCCCCGCTTGGCCTCGCGCTGAAGGACGAGGCCTTTGTTTGGGCCCGTGGTCGAGCTGTCATCGTCGCGTGGGATCCTAAGCACCGGTGGCGGTCGTCTTCCCGTCGGCTGAAAACGATATGACCGAACAATCTCCTCCTCGCATGATCCACAATCGACCGTTCGACGAGATCGCGATCGGCGATCGCGCCAGCACCCAACGCACGCTGACGCCGCAGGACGTCGAGTTCTTCGCGCGGATGGCCGGCGACGCCGATCTCGGGCCTCAGCAAGGCGCGAGCGCCGCGCCGGCGCCGGGACACGGCCTGATCGCGCACGGCATGTGGGGCGGCGTGCTGATCTCGTCGGTGCTCGGTACCCGGCTGCCCGGCCTCGGCACCGACTATCTGGACCAGTCGCTGCATTTCGTTCGGCCGGTGAGCGTCGGCGACACGCTGACGATCGAGGTGACCGTGACCGCGCGCGATGCCGCGGACCGGCGCGTGACGCTCGCGTGCCGCGGCACGAACCAGCACGGCGACGTCGTCATCGAAGGGCAGGCCAACGTGCGCGCACCGGCCGAACGGATCGAGTGTCCGGCGGCGACCCTGCCTTCGTTGCCGGGCGCCGACGACGCGATGCCGGCCCTGATGGCGCTGGTGCGCGGCCTGGCGCCGATCCGCGTCGCCGTCGCGCATCCTTGCGATGCGCTGAGCATCGGCGGTCCGCTCGATGCCCGCGCCGCCGGGCTGATCGAGCCGGTGCTGATCGGGCCGCGCGCCAAGATCCAGGCCGCCGCGCAGGCTGCCGGCATCGATCTGGCCGGTGTCGAGATCGAGGACGCGCCGCACAGCCATGCTGCCGCCGCGCGTGCCGCGCAGATGGCCGGGCAGGGGCAGGTCGAGGCGATCATGAAGGGCAGCCTGCACACCGACGAGCTGGTCAGTGCGATCCTGGACGCGAACGCCGGTCTGCGCACCAAGCGGCGCCTGACGCACTGCTTCCTGATGCACGTCGCCGCTTACCCGCGTCCGTTCATCATCACCGACGCCGCGGTCAACATCGCGCCGACGCTCGAGGAGAAGGCCGACATCATCCGCAACGCGATCGAGCTGGCGCAGGCGATCGGCGTCGAGCGTCCGCGCGTCGCGATCCTGGCCGCCGTCGAGACCGTCAATCCGCGGATGCCGGCCACGCTCGATGCGGCGGCGTTGTGCAAGATGGCCGATCGCGGCCAGATCGCCGGTGCGGTGCTCGATGGTCCGCTGGCGTTCGACAACGCGGTGTCGGCCGCGGCGGCGCGCATCAAGGGCATCGATTCTCCGGTGGCCGGGCAGGCCGACGTGCTGGTCGTGCCGGACCTCGAAAGCGGCAACATGCTGGCCAAGCAGCTCGAATACCTGGGCGGCGCATCGACGGCCGGCATCGTGCTGGGCGCGCGAGTGCCGGTGGTGCTGACCAGCCGCGCCGACGCGCGCGACACCCGGCTGGCTTCGTGCGCGATCGCGCAGTTGCTCGCCCATCGCTGGCGCAGCCAGCCTCGCTGAAGGAGACGTGATGACGCAGACCTCGTCGGGCGCGGGCCCGTTCCTGCTCGTGCTCAACTGCGGTTCGTCGAGCATCAAGTTCGGCGTTTTCGAAGCGCGTCCCGGCGCGCCGCTGTCGCGCGAGCCCGCGTGGAACGGCAAGGTGCAAGGCATCGGCGGCCCGAATCCCGATTTCGGCGCGGCCGGCGTCGCCGTGGCGCCGGTGACGCTCGACGGCGGCGATCCTTATCGCGCGGCATTGGGCATCATCCGCGAACGCGCGCTGGCCTGGCTGGCCGGTCGGCCGCTGGCGGCGGTCGCGCATCGCGTCGTGCACGGCGGCAGCAAGTACTTCGAGCCGACCCGGATCGACGCGCAGGTGCTCGACGACCTGCGCAGCTACATACCGCTCGCGCCGCTGCATCAGCCGTTCGCGCTCGATGCGATCGAGATCCTGCTGGCCGAGCGGCCCGACCTGCCGCAGGTCGCGTGCTTCGATACCGGCTTCCATCATTCGCTGCCCAAGCTCGAGCAGATGCTGCCGCTGCCTTATTCGGCATGGGAGCGCGGACTGCGGCGCTACGGCTTTCACGGCCTGTCGTACGACTATATCGCCATGGCGCTGGCCGAGCGGCACGGCCGCGACGAAGCGCTGCGCGCGCGCACGATCGTCGCGCACCTGGGCAGCGGCGCCAGCTTGTGCGCGATGCGCGAGCTGCGCAGCGTCGGCACGACGATGGGGTTTTCGGCGCTCGACGGACTGATGATGGGCACGCGCACCGGGGCGCTGGATCCGGGCGCCGTCCTGTACCTGATGCAGATCGAGAAGCTCAGCCTCGAGCAGGTCGGCCACATCCTGTATCACGAGTCGGGCCTGCTCGGCGTGTCGGGATTGTCGAGCGATCCGCGCGTGCTGCTCGCGCACGAAACGCTGGATGACGACGTCGGCGAGCGGGCGCGGCTCGCACTGCAGTTGTACGTGCGCCGCATCGTCCGCGAGATCGGTGCGCTGACGGCGGTGCTGGGCGGGCTCGACCGGCTGGTCTTCACCGCCGGCATCGGCGAGCACAGCGCGGTGATCCGGGAGCGGGTGTGCGAGGCGCTCGGCTGGCTCGGCATGCGGATCGACGCGGCGGCCAACGCCGCCGATGCGCCGCGGATCTCGACCGGCGACAGCCGCGTCGACGTCGGCGTCGAGCCGACCAACGAGGAATGGGTCGCGGCGTCGAGCGCGAGGCGGCTGCTCGGCGCTTAGCGCCTGGCGCCGCACGTCGAAGGTCGAACGTTGAACGTCGGCCCGGCTAGCGCGGCGAGCGCTAGCCGATGCCGCGCTGCTGGAGCACCTGCATCAGCAGCGACAGGCGCAGCAGCGGGTCGTCGAGCTCCATCAGCTTCTGGCGCGCACCGATGGGCAGCGGCAGCAGTTCGCACAGCCGGTTGCCGACCCAGCTCGCCGAATCGAGTTCGTGCGGCTCGGCGATCGGACGCGCGATCGGCGGGATGTCGCGCGCGGCTAGTTCGCCGATCAGCCGTTCGAGCAGCTTGACGCAGGGAGCGTACTCGGCCGGCACCGGCAGGTCGGGGTCGGGATCGAGGGTCTCGATCCGCGCGCGGATCAATCCATCGCGTTGCACGCTGCGTTCGAGCACGCGCGCGCGCTGGCCGCCGATCGCCCGGATCATCAGCACGCCGGGCTGCTGCATGTCCCATTCGGTGATCCGCGCCAGGCAGCCGACGGCATCGTGTTCGGCCGGTTCGCCGACTTCGCTGCCGTGGGTGATCCGGCACACGATGAACGGGCTGTCGTTGCGCAGGCATTCGCGCACCATGTCGATATAGCGCGTCTCGAACACCTTCAGCGGCAGCACGCCGGACGGGAACAGGACCGTGCCGAGCGCGAAGACGGGCGTCGTGGCGGCGGACTGAGGCGGCATCGGCGTTCCCTGCTGGCGTCCTGGAGCCGGTCCGTCGCGCTCAGTGCGCGACGCCGGACTGCTGGCGGGTCGACATCGCGCGATGGCGGACCAGCACGTGCTCGGTGCGGCGGAACCGCGCGGCGAGCTGCTCGACGCAATAGACCGAGCGATGCTGGCCGCCGGTGCAGCCGATCGCCACCGTCAGATAGCTGCGGTTCTCCTGCACGTAGCAGGGCAGCCAGTCGTTCAGGAAGCGCGCGATGTCGTCGATCATCTTGCCGACCGAAGGGATCTGGGACAGGAACCGGGCCACCGGCTCGTCCATGCCGCTGAGCGGGCGCAGCGTCGCGTCGTAGAACGGGTTCGGCAGGCAGCGCACGTCGAACACCAGGTCGGCGTTCAACGGCACGCCGTGCTTGAACGCGAACGATTCGAACAGCAGCGTCAACGGTGCCCGTTCGCTGCCGACGACGTCGCGCACCCATGCGCGCAGCACGTTCGGATGCAGGCCCGTCGTATCGATGCCGACGCCCAGGTCCTGCATCGGCGCCATCAGTTCGCGTTCGCGTTCGATCGCTTCCTCGAGCGTCAGCTCGCGCCCGTTGCGATCGGCGATCGACATCGGATGGCGGCGGCGCGTCTCCGAGTAGCGCTGGACCAGCGCAGCGCTGCCGGCGTTCAGGAACAGCACCTTGACGTCGTGGCCCTCGCTGGCGAGCGCGGCGGCTTCGGCGCGCAGGTCGGGCCCGTGGCTGCCGCTGCGCGCATCGATCGAGACCGCGACCCGATCATGTCCGTGCTCGATCTGGTTGCGGATGACCTCGCGCAGGAATTCGGCCGGCAGGTTGTCGATGCAGTAATAGCCATCGTCCTCGAGCACCTTGATCGCGATCGATTTGCCGGAGCCCGAGATGCCGGTGATCAGTACGACTTTCATGACTGGGATTGGATGATCCGGTGTTGGCGTTCGACGAACTCGCTGGTGGTGTCGATGCCGCGCAGTTGCAGCACCGTGCTGCGCACGGCCGCCTCGGTCAGCACCGCGAGGTTGCGGCCGGCCGCGACCGGAATCACGACCTTGCGGATCGGCACTTCGAGCACGCTCTGCGTCAGCGCTTCGAGCGGCAGCCGTTGGTATTCATTCTCCATCGTACTGCGCCGGACCAGGTGGACGATCAGCCGCAGCTTCATCTTGCGGCGCACGGCGGTCTCGCCGAAGATCGTGCGGATGTCGAGCAGGCCCAGGCCGCGGACCTCGAGCAGGTTCTGCAGCAGCGGCGGGCAGCGGCCCTCGATCGCTTCGGGCGCGATCCGCGTGAACTCGACGACGTCGTCGGCGACCAGCCCGTGGCCGCGGCTGATCAGTTCGAGGCCCAGTTCGCTCTTGCCCAGGCCGGACTCGCCGGAGATCAGCACGCCCATTCCCAGCACGTCCATCAGCACGCCGTGCATCTCGCAGGTCTCGGCCGTGGTGCGGGACAGCCAGTCGCGCAGCCGGTCGATGACGCGCGCGGCCGGCAACGGCGTGCACAGCAGCGGCAGGTCGACCTGGTTGCAGCGGTTGATCATCGCTTCGGACGGCTGGTGTCCGTCGGCGATGATGATCGCGGGGGGCTTGCCCGACAGCATCTCGTCGATTGCCGCGGTGCGCCGCGCGTCGACGAGTCGCTGGTAGTAGACGGTTTCTTCATGCCCGAACACGTGGATCCGGTTCGGGTGGATCAGGTTCAGGTGACCGACGAGATCGGCGGGTTCACGCGACGGGAGCTCCTTGCCGCCGCCGTTCTTGCCGGCGGTCCAGCTGAGCATCAGGGTTTCGCGGTTGGCCTCGACGAGTTGCTGGACGGTAATTGGCATCGGCGTGTCGCGTCGCCGCCGGTGCCCGTCGACGGGTCAGGCTGCGGGACGGTAAGGTTCCCAGGTGGACAGTATGCGCAGAATCTGAGCAGGATCCTCGCAGGTCGTCAAGGATTCGCGCAACGTGCGTTCGGACAGCAGCTCGGCCAGTTCGGACAACAGCTCGAGGTGCTCTTCGGTCGCGTGCTCGGGCACGAGCAGGAAGACCAGGAATTTGACCGGCAGGCCGTCCGGCGCGTCGAACGGAATCGGTTCGGTCAGCGTGATGACGGCGGCCAGCGTGTCCTTCAGGCCCTTGATCCGTCCGTGCGGGATCGCGACACCCTTGCCCAGGCCCGTCGACCCCAGCCGCTCGCGTGCGAACAGCGAATCGAAGACCTTGCTGCGCTCGACGGCATGGTTGTTTTCGAACAGCAGACCCGCCTGTTCGAACAACCGCTTCTTGCTCGTCACCGACAGGTTGACGACGACGTTCGTCGGAGGCAGGAGGCGGGCTATGTGGTTCATCGGCTTGTCCTGATACGAACATGCGAGACGCATGGTCCATCGCATGAAAACCGCCGAGGCAGGACGCCTGTTCGACTGGTCCGACACGCGATCCGCAAATTATAGGACGGTGGTGCGGGACGAGCGCAACATTATTGTTGCTATGCAACAAATTTCACAAGCAGCCGGCACGCGAGCGTCTTGAGACTCGACGTGCCGGTGCGGCTTGGGGGTACAGCTTCTGCCGCTAATCAGAAACTGTCAGGAATCAGTCAGATCCGCGTGCTTGAGCGCGGTCCGGTCGTGTTCCTGTCTCTTGGTCTTGTACTTGATGACCTGTCGATCGAGCTTGTCGATCAGCGTGTCGATTGCTGCGTACATGTCGGCATCGATCGATTCGGCGAAGATCTCCTTGCCTCGTACGTGGATCGTGACTTCCGCTTTCTGCTCGAGTTTCTCTACCGACAGCAGTGCGCTGACGTCGATGACCTGCTCGAAGTGGCGCGTGACGCGCTCGAGCTTCTGGATCAGGTAGTTGCGGATGGCGGGAGTGACTTCGACATGATGACCGCTGATGGAAAGATTCATCCTTTGCTCCTGTTGCACTGCCGTCCTTAGCGTGACGGCAAATCGACGGGATTGGCTTGACCGCGGTCAAGCGGCCGCGACGAGCGGGCGGTTGTCTCGGGGGATGCCCAGGACAGGAGGTCGGCGGATCTACAGCGCCTTGCGTTGGGCGACGGCGGGAATGCGCAGCCCCTCGCGGTATTTCGCGACCGTGCGTCGGGCAACCATGATGCCCTGCTCGCCGAGCAATTCGGCTATGTGGCTATCGGACAGTGGGCTTCGTGCATCCTCCGCTTGAATGAGTTGTTTGATCAATTCACGGATGGCGGTGCTCGACGCCGCGCCGCCAGAATCAGTGGCGACGTGGCTGCCGAAGAAATACTTGAGCTCGAAGGTGCCGAACGGCGTCAGCATGAACTTTTGCGTCGTCACGCGCGAGACCGTCGATTCGTGCAGGCCGATCGAGTCGGCGATCTCGCGCAGCACCAGCGGCCGCATTGCGACCGCGCCGTGCGAGAAGAACGCGCGCTGGCGGTCGACGATCGCCTGGGCCACGCGCAGGATCGTGTCGAAGCGCTGCTGGACGTTCTTGATCAGCCAGCGCGCTTCCTGCAACTGGCCGGACAGCGCCGTGTTGCCGCCGCGATTGCGCTTGAGGATCTGCGCGTACATGTCGTTGATCCGCAGCTTCGGCATCACGTCGCGGTTGAGCACCGCCTGCCAGTTGCCGTCGATCCGCTTGACCAGCACGTCGGGGACGACGTACGTCGGCGCCTCGGAAGAGAACGCCGAGCCGGGGCGGGGGCTCAGCGAGCGGACCAGCGCCTGCGCGGCGCGCAGTTCGTCGTCGCTGCAGCGCAATGCGCGCTTGATCTTGCCGAAATCACGGCTGGCCAGTTCGGACAGGTATCCGCCCACCAGCGTGCGAGCCAGGTCCAGAGCCTCTGGCGGCGACGTCGACGCATGTTGAATTTCGTTCAACTGCAACATCAGACATTCGGCCACGTTGCGGGCGCCGACCCCGGGTGGATCGAAGCTCTGCAACAGTTTGAGGGCGCCGGAAATCGACTGAGGATCGATGTCCAGCTCTTCGGGCAGCAGCGCCGCGAACTCCTCCAGTTCGAGTCCAAGGTAGCCGTCCTGGTTCACTTCGTCAATCAGTATCGTGACGAGCGCGCGGTCTTGCGGGCTGCACTGCGTCGACGCCAACTGGCTCATCAGGTGGTCGCGCAGCGAGCCGGCCGAGGCGGCGATCTGCGGATAGCTGCGTTCGTCGTCGTTGCGCTCGCCGCTGCCGCTGCCGTGGCCGAACTCGTCGCCGAAGCCGCCGCCGTCGCGATCCCAATCCGCCGACGAATCGGCGTCGCCGGCCGTCGACTCCCGGTCGACGCCCTCGCTGCCGGCGCCGGGGGCGGCGTCGCCGCCGGCGTCCGAACCATTGAAATCGCCGGTGTCGGCGCCGCCGGCGGCCGGACCGGCGGCCGATTCGAGGCCGCCGTTCGGCGCGATCCGCGCATAGACGTCCAGCGGATCGTCGAGTCGCTCCAGCAGCGGGTTGTCAGCCAGCGCGGTCTCGAGTTCCTGGTTCAGTTCGAGCGTGGACAGTTGCAGCAGTCGGATCGATTGCTGCAACTGCGGCGTCAGGGCCAGGTGTTGGCTGAGCTTTAACTGGAGAGATGGTTTCATTCAACGATTCGCTTCGGTGTCGCCGGCCCGGGGATCGCGGGCCGCGTCGCCGGCGAATCGTCACATCCGGAAGTGCTCGCCGAGATAGACGCGGCGCACGCTTTCGTCGTGGACGATTTCGTCCGGTCGGCCGGAAGCAAGAACAGTACCAGCATTGATGATATAGGCGCGATCACAAATGCCAAGGGTTTCCCGAACGTTGTGGTCGGTAATTAGCACGCCGATCGACCGTTCCTTGAGAAACTTGACGATCCGCTGGATCTCGATGACGGCGATCGGATCGACCCCCGCGAAAGGTTCGTCGAGCAGGATGAAGCGCGGCGAACTGGCCAGCGCCCGCGCGATCTCGACGCGCCGCCGCTCGCCCCCGGACAGCGACAACGCCGGGTTCGAACGGATGTGGCCGATCTGCAGCTCGGCCAGCAGGCTGTTCAGGCGCCTGCCGGTTTCGGCCTTGGACAGCGTCTTGCCGTTAGCGTCGACCTGAAGTTCGAGTACGGCAAGGATGTTTTCCTCGACCGTCAGCTTTCGGAAGACCGACGCTTCCTGCGGCAGGTACGACACGCCCAGCCGCGCCCGGCGATGGATCGGCAGGCGGCTGATCGGTTGCCCGTCCAGCTCGATCGTGCCGTTCTCGGCGGGGACCAGGCCGACGATCATGTAAAAGCACGTGGTCTTGCCGGCGCCGTTCGGACCCAGCAGGCCGACGACCTCGCCGCTGTGGACCTCCATCGACACGTCCTTGACGACCTGCCGGCCGTGATAGGACTTCATCAGGTGCCGGGCCCGCAGCACGCTGTCGCCGGTCGGCGCGTCCGCGCCGTCCACCGGTGCCGCCGTTTCGCCGGCCGGCAGGGTCTGGCGGTCGCCGGCGTCGAGCCTGGCCGCCATCAGGGCCGACCCTCGCCGCGCATGCCCGGCACGACGTCGAGCCGTTCGTCGGGCTTGAGCCGCTGCGGCGCCGCAGCGGGGGCGGCGGCCGGCGGCGGCGCGCCGTCGCTCTTGGGCTGGATCACGACGCGCACGCGACCGGCCGGGTTCGACGAGCTGGCCGATTGCGTGCCGCTCTCGACGGTGAAGAACTCCGACTGGCTCTGGTAGACGATGCGGTTGCCGTGCACTTCGTCGGTCACGCGATCCTTGTCGAGCTTTTTCATCGTCGCTTTCTGGTCGAGCGTGACGATCTCGGTCTTGCCGTCGTAGTCGAGCGTCAGCGCCTGACCGTCGACGTACTGGTCGACGCCGTCGCGCTTCTGGCGGAAGCTGGCGAGCCGGTTGGGATTGCCGTAGCCGGTCGCGTACTGATAGCCCTCGGGGTCCTGGCGGACGACGACGCGGTCGGCCCGCAGGATCATCGTGCCCTTGGTCAGCACGACGTTGCCGGTGAAGATGTTGATCTGCTTGAGGTCGTCGTACTGCATGCGATCGGCCTCGACGTTGATCGGCTTGTCGCGGTCGGCCTTCTCGGCCGGGGCGACGGCCGGCCACGCGAGTGCCGCGCACAGCGCCAGCGAGCGGATCCGGTCACGACGGGCAGCGGAACTTGCCATTTTTCTTCAGTTCTTCGGCCTGGGGGGCGGCGACGTCCAGCGCCCGCGCACCTGCGAGTACAGTTCGATCTGACGCGTGTCGTTGTTGAACTCCATGCCGACGCCGTCCAGTACCGACTCACCATAAGTGATGCGTACCGGCTTGTCGGTGCGGGCGATGTCCTGCTCGGTCAGCAACAGCAGGTAATCGCTCTCGACCTTCATCGGGGGGCTCTTTCCGGTGCCTGCGCGGGTCAACACGACATTATCGTACAGATGCGTCTCGACGCCGCCGGGGGTGGCCGTGCCGCGGTCCGAGCGGATCGTCACCAGCGGCTTGCTGGTGTCCAGGCTGACCAGCACCGGCTTCAGGAAATCGAGCGTGTCGTCGTCCGGGTAGTGGTTGAGCCGCGTCGCGGTCAGTTTGAACACCGGCTCGCCGCGCGGGTTCAGCCGCGTGAGCTGGAAGTCCTCGACGAAGTAGTCGGGCTCGTGCAGCTTGCGGCGCGCGCTCGAATCGCCACCCGGATGGATGGCGGTCTGCGCCAGATAGTAGGTCGTGACCGCCAGCGCCGCCAGCAGCAGTACCGAAACCCCAGCGGCCAGCCTGTCGTAGACGCGCTGTTTCATCGAATCGGCGTGTCGCCGGCGGCCGCGGGCGGATCGCCGGGCGGCGGCGAGTCGTCGGGCCGCTCGCCCTGCTCGTGAAAGCGCGCCAGCAACGCTTCGCGCCGCTGCTGCGCGTCGAGCAGCCATTCACAGAATTCGCGGACCGCGCCGTCGCCGGGTGCCGCCGTGCCGACGTAGTGAGCGATCCGGCGGACCTCGGGGGCGGCGTTGGCGACCGCGGCGGCCAGGCCGGCGTGGACCATCGCCGGCAGGTCGGGCCAGTCGTCGCCGACGAACGCGATCTGCGCGGTCTGCAGCCCGGTGTCCCGGCACAGTTGCCGCATCGCCGCGTGTTTGTCCTTGACGCCCTGGATCACGTGGGGGATCGACAGCTCGCGGGCGCGCTGCGCGACGATCGCCGACTCGCGGCCGGTGATGATCGCCGTGCGCAGCCCGGCGCGGTGCAGCAGCACGATGCCCAGACCGTCCCGGACCGAAAAACGCTTGAACGCCTCGCCTTCGGGGCCGATGTGGATCGCGCCGTCGGTCATCGTTCCGTCGACGTCGAACGCCACGAGGCGGATCTCGCGCGCGCGCGCGAGCGCGTCGGCGCTGAGGGTCGGCAGGCGGACCGAACCGGGCGGGTGGCCGGCGGCAGCGGCGGGCGGTAGGGCGTTCGCGGTCATCGGCGCCTCGTTCAGGCCACCTTGGCGGCCAGCAGATCCTGGATGTGCAGCGCGCCGACCAGCCGGCCCTGGTCGTCCACGACCAGCAACTGGTTGATCCGGCGCTCCTCCATCAGCCGCACGGCCTCGGCGGCCAGCGCATCGGGACCGATCGAGGCCGGCGAGCGCGTCATCACGTCGTCGATCCGCAGGTGGCGCAGGTCGCCGTCGCGTTCGAGCAGCCGGCGCAGGTCGCCGTCGGTGAAGATGCCGCGCACCGTGCCGTCGTCGTCGCAGATCGCGGTCATCGCGATCCGCTTGCGCGTGACTTCGAGGATCGCGTCGCGCAGCCCGGCACCCGGCGAGACGCGGGGGATCGCGTCGCCGGTGCGCATCACGTCGCTGACCCGCACCAGCAGCCGGCGGCCCAGCGCGCCGCCCGGATGCGACTGCGCGAAGTCGTCGGCGCCGAAGCCGCGCGCCTCGAGCAGCGTCACGGCCAGCGCGTCGCCCATCGCCAGCGCGGCGGTGGTGCTGGCCGTCGGCGCCAGGTTCAGCGGGCAGGCCTCGCGCGCGACGCCGGTGTACAGGTGGACGTCGGCGAGCTGCGCCAGCGGCGATTCGGGACGGCCGGTCATCGCGATCAGGCTGGCGCCCATGCGCTTGATCAGCGGCACGATCGCCAGCAGTTCCTCGGTCGTGCCGGAGTTGGACATCGCGATGAACACGTCCTGCCCGGTGACCATGCCCAGGTCGCCGTGGCTGGCCTCGGCCGGGTGGACGAAGAACGACGGCGTGCCGGTGGACGCCAGCGTGGCGGCGAGCTTGCGTGCGATGTGGCCGGACTTGCCGATGCCGCTGACGATGACGCGCCCCCGGCATGCGAGAATCGTCTCGCAGGCGGCGACGAACCGGTGGTCGAGATGGTCGACCAGTGCGGCGACGGCGTCGGATTCGATGTTCAGGACGTCGGCGGCGCGCTGGCGCCAGCGCGCGTACCGGTCGTCGGTGGCGGGCGATGGCGCCGCGTCGGCGGGCCGGGGCGGGCGGGTGTCCGCGGGGGGGCGAGGTCCGGTTTTCACGCGCGAAGTATATAGAGAAGTCCACCGGGACGGACGAGTCGGGGTCGGGTCGTTCCGGCCCGTCCGGTCGTCTCGTCACGGAGAGATTTTCGTTTGCTGTCGGTTCTGGAACTCACGCTGATCCTGCTGGTGGCTGCCGTCGTGCTGGTCGTCGCGCTGCGTCGCGTGGGCTTGCCGCCGCTGGTCGCCTATCTGGCCGTCGGCGTGCTGCTCGGCCCGCACGCGACCGGCCTGGCGGCCAACCACGACGCGGTCCACGGCCTGGGCGAGATCGGCGTCGTGTTCCTGATGTTCTCGCTGGGCCTCGAGTTCAGCCTGCCCAAGCTCGTGTCGATGCGCACCCACGTGTTCGGCCTGGGCGGCGCGCAGGTGTCGACGACGATCCTCGCGGCGCTGGCGATCATCGTGCTGCTGCCGGCTGCCTGGCAGATCCCGATCCTGGGCGCCGAGCTGGACTGGCGCGCCGCGGTGGCGATCGGCGGTGCGGCGGCGATGTCGTCGACCGCGCTGGTCAGCAAGCTGCTGACCGAACGGCGCGAACTGGAGACCGATCACGGCCAGCGGGTGTTCGCGGTACTGTTGTTCCAGGACATCGCCGTCATCCCGCTGCTGATCACGATTCCGGCGCTCGCCGGGCGGGCCGGCAGCCTGTGGATCAACCTGTCGCTGGCACTGTGCAAGGCCGCGCTGCTGCTGTTGCTGCTGCTGCGATTCGGGCCGAAGTGGATGGGGCGCTGGTTCAACGCCGTCGCGCGCCAGCGCTCGCACGAGTTGTTCACGCTGAACGTGCTGCTGGCCACGCTGCTTTTCGCCTGGCTGACGCACCAGGCGGGACTGTCGATGGAGCTGGGCGCGTTCGTCGCCGGCATGCTGATCGCCGAGACCGAGTTCCGCTACCAGGTCGAGGAGGACATCAAGCCGTTTCGCGACGTGCTGCTCGGGCTGTTCTTCGTGGCGGTCGGCATGCAGCTCGATCCGCGCGTGGTCGTCGAGCTGTGGCCGCGCGTGCTCGTCTACCTGACGCTGCCGTTGCTGATCAAGTTCGCGCTGATCGCGCTGCTGGTGCGCGCGTTCGGCGGCATGACCGGCACCGCGATCCGTACCGGCATCTGGCTGGGCCAGGCCGGCGAGTTCGGCTTCGTACTGATCAGCCAGGCGTCCGGCACCGGTCTGCTGCCCGATCTGGCGGCCCAGCCGATCCTGGCGGCGATGCTGCTGTCGCTGCTGGTGTCGCCGCTGCTGATCCAGCAGGCCGGCCGCATCGCGCTGCGCTTTTCCGGTGCCGAATGGCTGCAGCGCTCGCTGCAATTGCAGCGGATCGCCGCGCGCAGCCTCGAACAGGACCGGCACGTGATCATCTGCGGCTTCGGCCGCTGCGGGCAGGCGCTGGCGCACGTGCTCGAGACCGAGCAGGTGCCGCATCTCGCGCTGGACCTCGATCCCGACCGCGTCCGCCAGGCCGCCGGCAGCGGCGAGACCGTCGTCTACGGCGATTCGACCCGGCGCGAGACGCTGCAGGCCGCCGGCCTGCACCGGGCCCGGGCGCTGGTCATCACATTCGACGACACGCCGACCGCGATGCGGATCCTGCACGTGCTGCGGCAGCACGCGCCGGCGCTGCCGGTGCTGGTCCGCACCTCGCACGAATCCGACATCGAGCGGCTGCGGGCGGCCGGCGCGACCGAGGTCGTTCCCGAGATCGTCGAGGGCAGCCTGATGCTGGCCTCGCACGTGATGCTGCTGGCCGACGTGCCGCTGGCGCGCGTCCAGCACCGGGTCGCCCAGGTCCGCGAGGGGCGGTACGCGCTGCTCAGCGGGTTCTTCCCGGGCCTGGACGATCGCTCGCGCGAGCAGATCGAGCGGGCCGAGACCCATCTGCGCTCGATCGAGATCCGGCCCGGCAGTCCGCTCGTCGGCCGGCCGTTGACCGATCTGCCGCTCGAAGGCGCCCGCGTCAAGGTGGTGGTCCGGCACGGTCGGCGGTTCGCCGATCCGGACGGGGAATTGTTGCTCGAAGATGGCGATTTGCTGGTGGTTTCGGGCACGCTCGAGCAATTGGGCGGCACCGAGGCTAAAATTGCGTCCTTCCGGTGAGTCCGGCCGCGCCGCTCCCGCATCACAAAAGCAACCATTGGCTATCGATACCGATCATCCCCCCCTTGACGAGGTTTTCCTGCGGATAGAGAACCTGGTGTTCGGCTATCCGGAACGGACGATCATCAACGGTGTTTCGATGACGTTCCGTCGCGGCGCCGTCGTCGGCCTGATGGGCGGCTCGGGCTCCGGCAAGACGACGATCCTCAAGCTGATCGGCGGTCAGCTCAAGCCGCGTTCCGGGCGCATCGTGTTCGACGGGCAGGACGTGAACACGCTGGACCGGCTGGGCCTGTACGCGCTGCGCCGGCGCATGGGCATGCTGTTCCAGTTCGGCGCGCTGTTCACCGACATGACGGTGTTCGAGAACGTCGCGTTTCCGCTGCGCGAGCACACGGCGTTGCCCGAAGAGCTGATCCGCACGCTGGTGCTGATGAAGCTCGAGGCGGTCGGCCTGCGCGGGGCGGCGTCGCTGCGGCCGTCGCAGGTGTCGGGCGGCATGGCCCGGCGGGTGGCGCTGGCGCGGGCCACGGTGCTCGATCCGCCGCTGCTGATGTACGACGAGCCGTTCGCCGGCCTCGACCCGATTTCGCTCGGCACGATCGCCGCGCTGATCCGCTCGCTCAACGATGCGCTGGGCGCCACGTCGGTGATGGTCACGCACGACATCGACGAATCGCTGCGGATCTGCGATTACGCGTACGTGCTGGGCAACGGCGGCGTCATCGTCGGCGAGGGGACGCCCGAACAACTGCGCGCGTCGCAAGACCCTTACATGTGCCAGTTCCTGTACGGCAAGCGTGACGGGCCGGTGGCTTTCCACTACCCGGCCGAGCCGATCGCCGATGAACTGGGGCTGGCCTCGCGGGCTGGTGCTGGTGCTGGTGCCGGTGGGGCCGGCGACGAGCGGGAGCGTTCGCGATGAAGACGCTGATCGATCTGCTGGCCGCGCTGGGTGGCCTGGTGCGCAACCAGCTCGCCGGCCTGGGCGCCGGCACGCGGGCCTTCGTGCGGCTGTGCTGGGTCGGCTTGCTGGCCTGGCGCAGGCCGCGGCTGATCATCGACCAGATCCACTTCATCGGCAATTATTCGATGCTGATCATCGTGGTCTCGGGCGTGTTCATCGGCGCGGTCCTGGCGTTCCAGGGCTTCAATACGCTGCAGCGCTACGGGTCCGAGAACGCGCTGGGCATCCTGGTCGCGGTGTCGCTGGTGCGCGAGCTGGGTCCGGTCGTCACCGCGCTGCTGTTCGCCGGTCGCGCGGGCACGGCGCTGACCGCCGAGATCGGTCTGATGAAGGCCGGCGAGCAGTTGTCGGCGATGGAGATGATGGCGGTCGACCCGGTCGAGCGGGTGTTGGCGCCGCGCTTCGTCGCCGCGATCGTCGCGATGCCGATCCTGGCCGCGATCTTCTCGATGGTCGGGGTCTTCGGCGGCTACCTGATCGGCGTCAAGATGATCGGCGTCGACGACGGCGCGTTCTGGTCGCAGATGCAGAGCAGCGTCGATACGATGGTCGACGTCGGCAATGGCGTCATCAAGAGCATCGTGTTCGGCATGATCTGCTCGTTCACGGCCGTCTACGAGGGCTACGAGGCCCAGGCGACGCCCGAGGGCGTGTCGCGAGCCACCACGCGGACCGTCGTGGTCTCGTCGCTGGCGGTGCTGGGCGCCGATTTCCTGTTGACGGCGCTGATGTTCAGTTGAAGAAGGGGAGTCGATGACAAAGCGAAGTATCGACGTGATGGTGGGCTTGTTCGTCGTCCTCGGCGTGCTGGCCATCGCGTTCCTGGCGCTGAAGGTGGCGAATCTGACGTCGTTCAGTTCGGCGCCCACCTACGAGTTGAAGGCCCGCTTCGACAACATCGGCGGACTGAAGCCGCGCGCGCCGGTCAAGAGCGCCGGCGTGGTCATCGGCCGCATCGTCGACATCCGGTTCGATGACGAGAGCTACCAGGCGCTGGTGACGATGACGCTGAACCAGGCCTACCGGTTCCCGAAGGACAGCTCGGCCAAGATCATGACCGCGGGCCTGCTCGGCGAGCAGTTCATCGGCCTGGAGCCGGGCGGCGATTCGGAGAATCTCGTCTCCGGCGACACGATCAAGATGACGCAGTCGGCGATCGTGCTCGAGAACCTGATCGGCCAGTTCCTGTACGGCAAGGCGGCCGAAGGAGGACAGAAATGACCGGACGATCGATCGATCAAGGCGCGTCGCGTCGTCGCTCGGGGCTCGCCCGAGCAGTGGGCGCGGCGGCGCTGGCCGCCGCGTTGGCCGGCTGCGCGTCGACCGGCCAGCCAGGCGCGCAGCGCTCGAAGGACGATCCGCTCGAACCGATGAACCGCGTGGTGTTCGAGTTCAACGAAGCGATCGACCGCGCGGTGCTCAAGCCGGTCGCGCAGAAGTACACCGACTGGCTGCATCCGGGCGTGCGCGGCATGGTGTCCAATTTCTTCGGCAATCTGGTCGACGTGTGGACGGCGGCCAACCAGTTGCTGCAGGGCAAGCCGGTCCTGGCGCTGTCCGACCTGACGCGCTTCACGGTCAACACGACGTTCGGGTTCCTGGGCGTCGTCGACCTGGCCAGCGAGATCGGGCTCCAGAAACACAAGGAAGACTTCGGCCAGACGCTGGGTCGCTGGGGCGTCGGCCCCGGGCCGTACCTGGTGCTGCCGTTCTTCGGGATGTCGACGGTGCGCGACGCGATCGGCCTGGTGCCCGACTACTACGGCAACCTGCTGACGTACGCCGACCACGACCGGTACTACTGGTCGGCGCGGACGCTCGAGGTCATCGACCTGCGTGCCGGTCTGCTGCCGGCCGAGAAACTGCTCGAAGGCGCGACGATCGACAAATATTCGGCCTACCGCAACGGCTATCTGCAACGCCGTCGCAATCAGGTCTACGATGGCGACCCGCCGGAGGACGATGACGTCCCCAAATACGACGACGAGGATTGAGACCGGGTGAAACGAGCCCGTTTTCCGGGCCGCCGGTTCCGCCGGCACGGCTGTAATGCCGTCCTCGGCCCCGTCGACCATCAGCGGTGCGATCAGAAAGGTGAAAAATGGTTCCTGAACGTTCGAATTCCCGTCAGTTCCAACCGTCGGCACGCGTCGCCGGCCGCTGGAACGATGTTGCCCGTCGCCACCTGCTGAAGCTGTCGCTGCTGGTCGGCGCGACGCTGGTGGTCTGCTCGCTGTCGATGTCGCTGGCCCATGCCGACACGCCGGCGCCCGACGCGTTCGTCAACAAGATCAGCACCGAGGTGCTGGACAAGATCCGGCAGGACAAGGACGTCCAGTCGGGCAACCCGGCCAAGATATCGGAGTTCGTCGACACGACGATCATGCCGGTCGTCGATTTCGAACGGATGACGGCGCTGGCCGTCGGCCGGTCGTGGCGCCAGGCGACGCCCGAGCAGAAGAAGCGCCTGATGGCCGAGTTTCGCACCCTGCTGGTGCGCACGTATTCGGGCGCGCTGGCGTCGGTCGGCGACCAGCAGATCCGGATGAAGCCGTTCCGCGGCAAGGCCGACGACACCGACGTCGTCGTACGCAGCGAGGTGGTCGCCAAGCAGGGCGAGCCGATCCAGCTCGACTATCGGCTCGAGAAGGCCGGCGACACGTGGAAGATCTTCGACCTGAACGTGATGGGCGTGTGGCTGATCGACAACTACCGCAACCAGTTCTCGCAAGAGATCAACGCCAAGGGCATCGACGGGCTGATCGACAGCCTGGCCGAGAAGAACAAGCAGTTCGCCGGCAACGCCGGCAAGAGCTGATCCGCGTGCCCACCACGATCGCCGCGCCCGTCGCGCTGACCTTCGCCGAGGTTCCCGGGTTCGTCGATGCGGCCGCCGGTTCGCTGGATCGGCTGCCGCCCGCGGCCGATCGCGCGGCCGCTCCGGATCGACGCCTCGAGCTCGACCTCGCGCCGCTGCAGCGCTTCGATTCGTCGGCGATCGCCGCGTTCATCGCGATCGAACGCCGCGCGTCCGAGCGCCACGTCGAATTGCGCCTGCTGAACGCGCCGCCGAATTTGCGTAAACTCGCGGCTCTTTACGCGGTCGACAGCCTGTTGTTCGGCGGATGAGAGGTCGAGAGCGGATCGGGTTGCCGATCCGCCTTCGGCTTTCCAGCGCTTCGACACCCGGCCGGCCCGGGTCCACATGTCCATTGCCATCGATATCCAGTCCCTGCGCAAGCGGTACGGCCGCTTCGAAGCGCTGAAGGGCGTGACGCTGCAGGTCCGCGAAGGGGAATTCTTCGGTCTGCTGGGACCCAACGGGGCCGGCAAGACGACGCTGATCTCGACAATCGCCGGGCTGAGCCGCGCCGATTCCGGCACCGTGCGCGTCATGGGTCACGACGTGCAGAGCGACTTCCGCGCCGCGCGCCGCGCGCTGGGCGTGGTGCCGCAGGAAATCGTCTTCGACCCGTTCTTCACGGTGCGCGAGACGCTGCGCCTGACTTCCGGTTACTACGGCCTGCGCGCCAACGACGACTGGATCGACGAGATCCTGCAGAACCTGGATCTGACCGGCAAGGCTGACGCCAACATGCGCACGCTGTCCGGCGGCATGAAGCGGCGCGTGCTGGTCGGGCAGGCGCTGGTCCACCGGCCGCCGGTCATCGTGCTCGACGAGCCGACCGCCGGGGTCGACGTCGAGCTGCGCCAGACGCTGTGGCGATTCATCCGCCGGCTCAACGCCGAAGGCCACACGATCGTGCTGACGACGCACTACCTCGAAGAAGCGCAGGAGCTGTGCACGCGGATCGCGATGCTCAAGCTCGGTTCGGTCGTCGCGCTGGACGAGACCCGCAACCTGGTGCGCGGCATGGCCGGCGGCACGCTCGTCCTGCGGCTGGTCGACGCCCCGCTGCCGGCCTCGCTCGCGTCGCTGCAGGTCGAGGCGCCGTCCGACGGCCGCGTCGCGCTGCGGATCCGGCACTACGAGGAGGTCGAGCCGATCCTGGCCCGGCTGCGCGAGGCCGGTTGCCGGATCGAGGAGATGGAGCTGTTGCCGACCGACCTGGAGGACGTATTCGTGCGGATCATGAGGGATGCGGCGTGAACGACGGCCGCGGATTCCGGACGCTGCTGTACAAGGAGACGCTGCGGTTCATGAAGGTCGGCGTGCAGACGATCGCCGCCCCGGTGCTGACCGCGCTGCTGTACCTGATGATCTTCTCGCAGGCGATGGCCGGGCGCGTGACGGTATTCGGGCAGGTGCCGTACGTCTCGTTCCTCGTGCCCGGCCTGGTGATGATGTCGCTGCTGCAGAACGCGTTCGCCAACGCCTCGTCGTCGATCATCCAGAGCAAGGTCACCGGCAACATCGTGTTCGTGCTGCTGCCGCCGCTGTCGCACTGGGAGATGTTCGGCGCCTACGCGCTGGCGGCGATCCTGCGCGGGATGATGGTCGGGCTCGGCGTGTTCATCGCCACCGTCTGGTTCACGCACCTGCGTTTCGAGTCGCCGGTGTGGATCCTCGGTTTCGCGCTGCTCGGTAGCGCGATTATGGGCGTGCTGGGCCTGATCGCCGGCATCTGGGCCGAGAAATTCGACCAGATCGCGGCCTTTCAGAACTTCGTGATCATGCCCGCCACGTTCCTGGCCGGCGTGTTCTATTCGGTCCACTCGCTGCCGCCGATCTGGCAGAATGTCTCCCACCTGAACCCGTTCTTCTACATGGTCGATGGCTTTCGCTACGGCTTTTTCGGGGTTTCCGACGTGCCGCCCTGGACCAGCCTGGGCATCGTCGTCGTGACCCTGGCTGTCGTGTCCGTCATCGCGATCTCCCTGCTCAAGAGCGGCTACAAGCTCCGACATTGACCGCGCCCGGTCCGCCGGGCCCGGCGCCTGCCGGTCCGCGCAACGGGTCCGGGCGGCGCTCGCCGGTCCGAAGGCCGCGCCCGCTGTCACCGGATTGCCCGAGCCGCGCCCGCCAGCCGCCCGATCCCCGTCGCCCGGCCGTGCGGAGCCAGGCCGCACACTGCGCGCAGTTCCGCGTTCGCTCACCGATACTCGATACGACAAACGACACAATGGTTACACCGGACAACGTTCGCAGCTACATCGCTGCCGGCCTGCCTTGCGAGCATCTGGAGGTTTCGGGTGACGGCCACCACTTCGAAGCGCTGATCGTCGCCGCCGCGTTCGACGGCAAGCGGCTGATCCAGCGGCACCAGCTCGTCTACCAGGCGCTCGGCGACCGGATGCGCGAGGAGATCCACGCGCTGTCGATGCGCACGCTGACGCCGGCCGAGTTCGCCGCGCAGCAGCCGGCCGGCGCGCAGCAGCCGGCGGGCGCGCAGGGGGCGGCGGGCGCGCAGGGGGCGGCGGGCGCGCAGGGGGCGGCGGGCGCGCAGGGGGCGGCGGGCGCGCAGGGGGCGGCGGGCGCGCAGGGGGCGGCGGGCGCGCAGGGGGCGGCGGGCGCGCAGGGGGCGGCGGGCGCGCAGGGGGCGGCGGGCGCGCAGGGGGCGGCGGGCGCGCAGGGGACGGCGGGCGCGCAGGGGGCGGCCGGTACCGAGCCGGCTCCGGCGGCCGGTCCCCCCGCCGGCGTCCGTTCGATCCCGATCCGGGGCGCCTGACATGGACAAGCTGATCATCGAAGGCGGCCGTCCGCTGCGCGGCGACGTACGCGTCTCCGGCGCCAAGAACGCCGCGCTGCCGATCCTGTGCGCGGCGCTGCTGACCAGCGAGCCGCTGGTGCTCGACAACGTGCCGGGGCTGCGCGACATCGACACCGCGCTCACGCTGCTGCGCCGGATGGGCGTGACGGTCGAGCGCGACGGGTCGCGCGTCACGCTGCAGGCGGCCGACGTCTCGTCGCTCGAGGCGCCGTACGACCTGGTCAAGACGATGCGCGCGTCGATCCTGGTGCTCGGCCCGATGGTCGCGCGCTTCGGCCGGGCGCGGGTGTCGCTGCCCGGCGGCTGCGCGATCGGCCAGCGTCCGGTCGACCAGCACATCAAGGGCCTGCAGGCGATGGGCGCCGAGATCCACATCGACCACGGCTACGTGGTGGCCAGCGCCGGCCGCCTGCGCGGCGCGCGGATCGCCACCGACATGGTCACGGTCACCGGGACCGAGAACCTGATGATGGCCGCCGTGCTCGCCGACGGGCAAACGGTCATCGAGAACGCCGCGCGCGAACCCGAGGTCGTCGACCTCGCGCGCCTGCTGCAGGCGATGGGCGCGCGGATCGACGGCATCGGCACCGAGACGCTGATCATCGACGGCGTTCCCGCGCTGCACGGCGCCCGGTATCGCGTGATGCCCGACCGGATCGAAGCCGGTACCTTCCTGTGCGCGGCGGCGGCCACGCGCGGGCAGGTGCGCCTGACCGATGCCGATCCGGCATCGATGGGCGTCACGCTCGACAAGCTGCGCGAAGCCGGCGCCGCGATCGACGTCGACGGCGACACGATCACGCTGGCGATGGCGCAGCGCCCGCGCGCGGTCAGTCTGCGCACCGCGCCGTTTCCCGGCTTCGCCACCGACATGCAGGCGCAGTTCATGGCCTTGAACTGCGTGGCCGACGGTACCGGCGTGATCACCGAGACGATCTTCGAGAACCGCTTCATGCACGTGCTCGAACTGCAGCGGCTGGGCGCCGACATCACCGTCGAAGGGCACACGGCGGTCGTCAAGGGCATCGAGCGGCTGTCGGGCGCCACCGTGATGGCGACCGACCTGCGCGCGTCGGCCGGTCTGGTGATCGCCGGCCTGGTGGCCGACGGCACGACGATCGTCGACCGCATCTATCACCTCGACCGCGGCTACGACGGCATGGAAACCAAGCTGGCGGCCGTGGGCGCCAACATTCGACGGAGCCGCTGATGCTGACGCTCGCGCTGTCCAAGGGCCGGATCTTCGACGAGACGCTGCCGCTGCTGCAGGCGGCCGGCATCACGATCGACGATGACGCCGCCACGACCCGCAAGCTGATCCTGCCGACCGGTGATCCGGGGTTGCGGCTGCTGATCGTGCGCGCCAGCGACGTGCCCACTTATGTCCAGTACGGCGCGGCCGATTTCGGCGTCGTCGGCAAGGACGTGCTGATCGAGCACGGCGGCGACGGCCTGTACCAGCCGCTGGACCTGGGGATCGGGCGCTGCCGGATGTGCGTGGCCGCGCCGCAGGGCTTCGACTACGCGCGCGCCGTGCGTCCCGGTTCGCGGCTGCGCATCGCCAGCAAGTACATCGAGACCGCGCGCCGGCACTTCGCGGCCAAGGGCGTGCACATCGATCTGATCAAGCTGTACGGCTCGATGGAGCTGGCGCCGCTGGTCGGGCTGTCGGACGTCATCGTCGACCTGGTCAGTACCGGCTCGACGCTCAAGGCCAACCATCTCGTCGAGGTCGAGCAGATCATGACGATCTCGTCGCGTCTGGTCATCAACCAGGCCTCGCTGAAGACGCGCGCGTCCGAGCTGCGGTCGATCGTCGACAAGCTCGCCGCCGCGGTGGCCGCGCGCGACAGGCGGGCGGCCTGAGAGTCCGTCCGGCAGAAGGAGTGTCCGGCGCCGGGTCGAGACGGAGGCATTCCTTCCGCCGCGCAGACTCCTGGATTGAACGGCCGTAAGGACCGGTGAACGAATCGGTTCCAGGCGGTATCCTTGAAGGTTCGCCGACCCTGTTCCGAGGCTTCCCGATGATCCACCGACTCGATTCGCGCGACGACGACTTCCTGCCGCGCCTGCATGCGCTGCTCGCTTATGAAGCCGAGCAGGATGCGGCGATCGAGAAGGTCGTCGCCGACATCATTGCCGACGTGCGCCGCCGCGGCGATCCGGCCGTGCTCGACTACACGAATCGTTTCGATCGCGTGTCGTTCGCGTGCGCGGCGGACTTCGAGCTCGACCGCGGCGTGCTGCAGGCGGCGCTCGATGCATTGCCGGCCGCGCAGCGCGACGCGCTGACGCAGGCGGCCGATCGCGTGCGCGCCTATCACGAGCACCAGCGTGCCGAGTCCTGGGATTTCACCGACGCGCAGGGCAACCGGCTCGGACAGAAGGTCACGCCGCTGGATCGCGTCGGCCTGTACGTGCCCGGCGGCAAGGCCGCGTATCCGTCGTCGGTGCTGATGAACGCGATGCCGGCCAAGGTCGCCGGCGTCGGCGAGCTGATCATGGTCGTGCCGACGCCCGACGGCGTCCGCAACGCGATGGTGCTGGCTGCCGCCGCGCTCAGCGGCGTCGACCGCGTGTTCACGATCGGCGGCGCGCAGGCGGTGGCCGCGCTCGCTTATGGCACCGAAACGGTGCCGCGCGTCGACAAGATCGTCGGGCCGGGCAACGCGTACGTGGCCGAGGCCAAGCGGCGCGTGTTCGGCCAGGTCGGCATCGACATGATCGCCGGCCCCAGCGAGATCCTGATCATCTGCGACGGATCGACCGACCCGGACTGGATCGCGATGGACCTGTTCTCGCAGGCCGAGCACGATCCGCTCGCGCAGGCGATCCTGATGTGTCCGGATGCCGCGTTCATCGACCGCGTCGCCGCGTCGATCGAGCGCCTGCTGCCGCCGTTGCCGCGCCACGAGGTCATCGCCAAGTCGCTGGCCGATCGCGGCGCGCTGATCCGCGTGCGCGACCTCGACGAGGCCTGCGAGCTGGCCAACCGCATCGCGCCCGAACACCTGGAGATCTCCACGCGCGAGCCGCGCGCGCTGGTCGACCGGATCCGTCACGCCGGCGCGATGTTCCTGGGCAGCTACGCATCCGAGTCGCTGGGCGACTATTGCGCCGGCCCCAACCACGTGCTGCCGACGATGCGCACGGCCCGGTTCTCGTCGCCGCTGGGCGTCTACGACTTCCAGAAGCGCAGCAGCGTCATCGAGATCTCGGCGGCCGGCGCGCAGGCGCTGGGACGCATCGCATCGACGCTCGCGCATGGCGAAGGCCTGCAGGCGCACGCGCGCAGCGCCGAGATGCGGCTGAGCGACGGTTGATCGGCATTCGACCGTAAGCTGGCCACGTTCCACGTCCACGTCCACGTCCCACGTCCACGTCCCACGTCCACGTCCCACGTCCCACGTCCGCACCCGCACCCGCACCCGCACTCGTGCCCGTGCCCGTGCCCGTGCCCGTGCCCGTGCTCGTGCTCGTGCTCGTGCCCGTACCGGCGACTCCCGGTAGAATCCGGCATCGTTCACCCGCTCCGACGTCGCCGCGCCCCTGCGCGCGGCCAGGCGTTCCGCCAGAAGGCCTCATGCGCTCCGCCGAAGTCAGCCGCAACACCGCCGAAACCCAGATCCGCGTCCGCCTCGACCTGGACGGCACCGGGCAGCAAGCGCTCGCCTCGGGCGTGCCGTTCCTCGATCACATGCTCGACCAGATCGCCCGCCACGGGCTGATCGATCTCGAAGTGCAGGCGCAGGGCGACCTGCACATCGACGCGCACCACACGGTCGAGGACACCGGCATCACGTTGGGCCAGGCCTTCGCCAAGGCGCTCGGCGACAAGAAGGGCATCCGCCGCTACGGCCACGCTTATGTGCCGCTCGACGAGGCGCTGTCGCGCGTGGTCATCGACCTGTCCGGGCGCCCGGGGCTGTTCTGGCACGTCGATTTCACGCGGGCGATGATCGGGCAGTTCGACGTCGATCTGGCGCGCGAGTTCTTCCAGGGCTTCGTCAATCACGCGCAGGTCACGCTGCACGTCGACAACCTGCGCGGCGACAACGCGCACCACCAGTGCGAGACGATCTTCAAGGCTTTCGCGCGCGCGCTGCGAATGGCCGTCGAGCCCGATCCGCGTGCCGCCGGCCGCATCCCGTCCACCAAGGAAGCGCTCTGAGCGCATCGGCAGTCCGATCATGTCCACCGTTGCCGTCGTCGACTATGGAATGGGTAACCTGCGCTCGGTCGCCAAGGCGCTCGAGCACGTGTCGCCCAAGACGCGCGTGATCGTCACCGGCGATGCGCAGGTGATCCGCGATGCCGATCGCGTCGTGTTTCCCGGCCAGGGCGCGATGCCCGATTGCATGCGCCACCTGGACGAATGCGGGCTGCGCGACGCCGTGCTCGCCGCGGCCGCGTCCAAGCCGCTGTTCGGCGTGTGCATCGGCGAACAGATGCTGTTCGAACGCAGCGCCGAGGGCGACACGCCCGGCCTGGCCGTGCTGCCGGGCCGCATCGTGCGTTTCGACAATCCGGCCGTGCCGGGCCAGCCGCGCCTCAAAGTGCCGCACATGGGATGGAATCGCGTCCGACAGACGCGGCCGCATCCGCTGTGGCAGGGCGTGCCGGACGACAGCTACTTCTACTTCGTGCACAGCTATTACGCGGCCACGCGCGATCCGGACCTGGTCGTCGGCACGTCCGAATATCCGTTCGCCTTTACGTGCGCGGTGGCCCGCGATAATATTTTTGCGACCCAGTTCCATCCGGAAAAGAGTGCCGCTTCCGGATTGAAGCTCTACGCCAACTTCCTCGACTGGCGCCCCTAGTCCTCCCCGTCTCCCAGACTCATGCTGCTGATTCCCGCGATCGACCTGAAGGATGGCCGATGTGTGCGCCTACGCCAAGGCGACATGACCGATGCGACCGTCTTCTCCGATGACCCGGCCGCGATGGCGCGCAAATGGCTCGATGCCGGAGCCGAGCGCCTGCATCTGGTCGACCTGAACGGTGCCGTCGCCGGCAAGCCCCGCAACGAATCGGCGATCCGCGCGATCCTCGACGAGGTCGGCGGTGCGATTCCAGTGCAGTTGGGCGGAGGGATCCGCGATCTGGACATCATCGAGCGGTATCTCGACGATGGCCTGTCGTACGTGATCATCGGCACGGCGGCGGTCAAGAACCCCGGCCTGCTGCACGATGCCTGCGGCGCGTTCCCCGGCCACGTCATCGTCGGTCTCGATGCCAAGGACGGCAAGGTCGCCACCGACGGCTGGAGCAAGCTGACCGGACACGACGTGCTCGACCTGGCCGTCAAGTTCGAGGACTACGGCGTCGAGGCCGTCATCTACACCGACATCGGCCGCGACGGCATGCTGTCGGGCGTGAATCTCGACGCGACGGTCCGGCTGGCCAACGCGTTGCGCATCCCGGTCATCGCGTCGGGCGGAGTCGGCAGCCTCGACGACATCGGCCGGCTGTGCGACGTCGAGGACGAAGGGATCGAGGGCGTCATCCTCGGCCGCGCGCTGTACGAGGGGGCGCTCGATTTCCGCGAGGCGCTCGAACTGACGGCCGCCCGCCGCCGATCGGCTTAGGGCGACCGCCGGTGCTGACCAAACGCATCATCCCCTGCCTGGACGTGACGGCCGGCCGCGTCGTCAAGGGCGTCAAGTTCGTCGAGCTGCGCGATGCCGGTGATCCGGTCGAGATCGCCCGCCGCTATGACGAGCAGGGCGCCGACGAACTGACGTTCCTCGACATCACCGCGTCCAGCGACGAGCGCGACCTGATCCTGTCGGTCATCGAATCGGTCGCCGAGCAGGTGTTCATCCCGTTGACGGTCGGCGGCGGCGTGCGCGGTGTCGACGACATCCGGCGCCTGCTGAACGCCGGGGCCGACAAGGTGTCGATCAATACCGCCGGCCTGCAGGATCCCGGCCTGATCGCGCGCGCGGCCGATCGCTACGGTGCGCAGTGCATCGTCTGCGCGATCGACGCCAAGCAGACCGGGCCGGGACGATGGGAGGTGTTCACGCACGGCGGGCGCAAGCCGGCCGGGCGCGAGGCCATCGCCTGGGCCCGCGAGGTCGAGCGCCTGGGAGCCGGCGAGATCCTGCTGACCAGCATGGATCGCGACGGCACTCGGCAAGGGTTCGATCTCGCGCTGACGCGCGCGGTCAGCGACGCGGTCGGCATCCCGGTCATCGCATCCGGCGGCGTCGGCAACCTCGACCACCTGGCCGACGGCGTGTCGATCGGCGGGGCCGACGCGGTGCTGGCGGCCAGCATCTTCCACTTCG
This sequence comes from Burkholderiaceae bacterium, assembly GCA_047601745.1. Classification (GTDB taxonomy): domain Bacteria; phylum Pseudomonadota; class Gammaproteobacteria; order Burkholderiales; family Burkholderiaceae_E; genus JAKPAM01. The sequence continues at coordinate 2,739,780 of JASGIS010000001.1, forward strand.
GCGAGTACACTGTCGAACAGGCCAAGCAGGTCATGGCCGCGCGCGGCATTCCGGTTCGCCTCGAACGCAGCCTGCCGTCGACCGCATCCGCCTGACCGGCCGCGGGCAGCGCGCTTCGGCGGGCCGCCGGCGCCGGGGCCTCGCCGACATTCCTTCGACACGAGTCTCATCCGTGCAAGATCCCAGTTCGCCTTCGGCCGACGCGCCGTCCTGTCCGTGCTGCAGCAGTGCCGCATCGACCGATTCCGTCGAAGCCGTTTCGACCGCTGCCCCTCCGCACACCGCCACCCCGCACACCGCCACCCCGCACGCGGGCCCGGACGATCAGGCCTGGCTCGACGAGGTGCGCTGGGACGCCGACGGCCTGGTTCCGGCGATCGCGCAGGACGCGGCCAGCGGCCGCGTGCTGATGGTCGCCTGGATGAATCGCGAATCGCTGGCGCTGACCGCCGCCAGCGGCGTCGCCGTCTACTGGTCGCGGTCGCGCCAGCGGCTGTGGCGCAAGGGCGAGGAATCCGGCCACACGCAGCACGTGCGCGAGCTGCGGATCGATTGCGACCAGGACGTGGTGCTGATGCAGGTCGAGCAGATCGGCGGGATCGCCTGCCACACGGGCCGCCAATCGTGTTTCTTCAGCCGCCTGCAGGACGGACGCTGGGTCGCCGTCGACCCGGTGCTCAAGGATCCCGAGCAAATCTACCGATGACCCGCGACGATCGCCCCGATTCTTCTCGTGCCGACGACGGCGACCAGATCCTCGCCCGGCTCGCCGCCGTGCTCGAGTCGCGCAAGCAAGCCGACCCGCAGACGTCTTACGTCGCCAAGCTGTACTCGAAGGGCGCCGACGGCATCCTGAAGAAGATCGGCGAGGAGGCGACCGAGACCGTGATGGCCGCCAAGGACGGCGTGCCCGAGCGCATCATCGGCGAGACGGCCGACTTGTGGTTCCATTGCCTGGTGATGCTGGCCCACTACGGCCTCGGCCCGCAGCACGTGCTGGCCGAGCTGGCGCGCCGCGAGGGCCTGTCCGGCATCGACGAGAAAGCCTCGCGGCCCGGCGCCGCTTCCCCTTCGACCGATCCTGACGGAGCCCGATGACGATGACGACGGCCCAAGCGCCTTACCAGAAGCCCGATTGCCTGTTCTGCAAGATCACGCGCGGCGAGATTCCGTCGCGCAAGGTCTACGAGGACGACGAGGTCTTCGCGTTCCACGACATCCATCCGGCCACGCCCGTGCATTTCATGATCGTGCCGCGCGTGCATGTCGACAATCTGTACGACGCCGACCTCAAGTACCAGGCGGTGCTCGGGCGAATCCTGGGTCTGGCCGGCCAGTTGGCGCGCGAGCAGGGGCTGGACGACGGTTTCCGCGTCGTCATCAACAACGGCAGGGTGGGTCGGCAGGAGGTGTATCATCTTCACGTACACATCATGGGTGGGCCCGAGCCACTCGGCGGTCCGCGCACCGCCTAGCGGGACCGCAGTCTAGGAGAAAGTTATGGGTTCGATGAGCATTTGGCACTGGTTGATCGTGCTGGTGGTCATCATGCTGGTCTTCGGAACCAAGAAGCTGCGCAACATCGGGAGCGATCTCGGCGGCGCGGTCAAGGGTTTCAAAGAAGGGATGAAAGAGGGTGCGTCCGAAACCAAATCGGTCAGCGACGACGCCCAGCAGGCGGCCAAGACGATCGACGTGCAGGCTCGCGAGAAAACCTGACGCGGCATCCGCGGGCGATCGCGGCGCTCGTCGGCGGCTGGCCGGAACAGGCATGGATCGCTTGTGCCCACGGGCAGGATCGATGCGTCCGTCGGTCGCCGTGGGCACGCCCGTTCCGTCGATCGAGGACCGCGGGGCGCTTGCGCGTGGTGCTCCGTTCACCGGCTCGACGCCCGCGGTATCGCTTCGATGACCCGTTCGATGATCTTCGTCGCGGCCCTGATCGCGTGCCGGCCGGTTTCCTCGTGACGCCCGGCCGACCCGGCGATCGATGCGCATCCGGCAGCTTCCCGACTCCGCCATCGCGATAGCCTCGCGATCCCCTTCGCGTCAACGACATCCTGATCTATGTTCGACATCGGCTTTTCCGAGATGTTCGTCATCGCCGCGGTGGCGCTGGTCGTCCTGGGCCCCGAGCGCCTGCCGAAAGTCGCCCGCCAGGCCGGCGAGTGGATGGGCAAGCTGCGCCGCTACATCGATGACGTCAAATCCGACATCAACCGGCAGATGGAACTGTCCGAGCTGCGCAACCTCAAGGACCAGGTCACCGATGCCGCGCAATCGTTGAAATCCTCGGTCGAATCCGTCGTCTCCGACACGCGCAGCGAGTTCGATTCGATCCAGAACGCCTTCGAGGGCAGCCAGTCCCCGGAGTCTCCCCCGGCCACCGACTGGGACAAGATCTATGCGAACCGACGGATGCGCGAGCGCATCAAGGATCGCCGGATCGAACGTGAGAAGGACCTCGGCATCAAGCGACCCAAGCGACCCCTGCATCGCTGATCGCGCCGCCCGCACATCGAATGGCCGAAGAAGAAGACAGTTTCATCTCGCATCTGGTCGAGCTGCGCAGCCGGCTGATCAAGGCGCTCATCGTCGTGTTGATCATGTTCGGCGTGTGCTTTTATTTCTCCGGCGAGATCATGCGATTCCTGTCGCAGCCGCTGTACCAGGCGCTGCCGCCGGGCACGCGCCCGATCTTCACCGATCAGGCGGGCGCGTTCTTCACGCTGACCAAGGTCGCGTTCCTGACGGCCGTGCTGGTGTCGCTGCCGTGGATCCTGTACCAGGCCTGGGCCTTCGTGGCACCGGGCCTGTACGAGCACGAGAAGCGCTTCGCGCTGCCGCTGATCTTCTCCAGCGTCGTGTTCCTCGTCATCGGCATCGGCTTCGCGTACCTGTTCGTGCTGCCGGCCGCCTACAAGTTCTTCATCAAGTTCTCGGAAACGACCGGGGCCGAGACGCTGCAGGACCTGCAGAAGTACTGGGATTTCACGCTGGCGATCTTCTTCGGCTTCGGCCTGACGTTCGAGGTGCCGGTCGTCGAGATGCTGCTGGTCAAGCTCGGCATGGTCACGACCACGCAGTTGCGCGAGATGCGGCGCTACGTCATCGTCGGCGCGTTCGTCGCCGCGGCGGTGCTGACGCCGCCGGACGTGATCTCGCAGTTCATGCTGGCCGTGCCGCTGGTTCTGCTGTACGAACTGGGCATTTTCCTGGCCGGCTTCATCACCGCGCACAGCAGGGCGCCCGACGAGGTCGACGAGCCCGCGGGCAGCGAGGTTGCCGAGCGTCCGGCCAGCGACCCGGCGCCGCCCGCCGCCCAGTGAGCCGCGCGGCGGATCGCCGCTGACCGTCTCTGCCGCCGGGGCGGAGAAGGCGAGCGCCCGGACGGCTGCCGCGCAGACGGACTTCGTCGCGCCGCCCGCGACGATCGGTGACGGCGGCTCGGAGGCCTAGCGGCTGCTGGTGGGGCGCTTGCCGACGGTGATCGGCAGGTCCAGCTCCTTGCCTTGGCGCAGGAAGCGGAACGTGGTCTGCGTGCCGGGCGTGATCCCTGCGATGACGTTGAGCATCGTCGTCGTGTTGCGTACCGGCTTGCCGTCGACCTCGAACAGGATGTCCCCGATCTTGACGCCGGCCTTCTCGGCCGGGCCGGACTTCATCACGCCAGCGATGATCGCGCCGTCGCGGCGCGCCAGCTTGAACGCGTCGGCCAGCTCGGGCGTGACGTCCTGGGGTTCGACGCCGATGTAGCCGCGCGTTACGCTGCCGAACTGGGCGATCTGGTCGATCACCTGCCGTGCCGTCGACACCGGAATCGCGAAGCCGATGCCCAGCGAGCCGCCGGTACGCGAATAGATCGCGGTGTTGATGCCGAGCAGCCGGCCCTCGGTGTCGACCAGCGCGCCGCCCGAGTTGCCCGGGTTGATCGCCGCGTCGGTCTGGATGAAGTTCTCGAACGTGTTGATGCCGAGCTGGCTGCGGCCCAGTGCGCTGATGATGCCCATCGTCACGGTCTGGCCGACGCCGAACGGGTTGCCGATCGCCAGCACGACGTCGCCGATCCGCGCCTGTTCGGCATCGGCGAATTCCACGGCCGGCAGGTCGGTCAGCTCGGTACGCAGCAGCGCCAGGTCGGTCTCCGGATCGCCGCCGATGACCTTGGCCCGCGTGCGCCGGCCGTCGGTCAGCAGCACCTCGATCTGGTTGGCGGTGTCGATCACGTGATGGTTCGTCAACAGCAGGCCGTCGCTGCTGACGATGACCCCCGAGCCCAGGCTCGATGCCTGCTGGCGCGGCGAGAAGCGGTCGCCCTGGTACCGGCGCCGAAAGGCCGGATCGTTCAACGGGTGGTTGGGCGGCAGCCGGGTTTCCTTGGCCGTGAAGATGTTGACGACCGACGGCAACGCCCGCTGCGCGGCGGCGCTGTATGACAGAATCCTCGGGTCGGCGGTCTCGGATGCCGACTCGGCGCGGTCCGCGACGTGGCGATCGCCCGGCTTTTCGTTGTCGGCCGGCGCGCCGCCGGCGGGGGCGCCGGACGAGGCCTCGCCGGGCGAATGCCGCAGCGACGCCGGCAGCCATGGCGGCTGCCACGCCGTCAATGCGAACAGAACGGCCAGACAGATCGTTGCCGTCTGGGCGAAGGTCAGCCAGAGTTTTCGTAACATGCAGAGACCGATGAATAATCCGAACGTTGCAGCGCCTGATTCCCGATTGGAAGCGCACGGCTTCGATCCCACGCCAGACGCGGCCGCAGGTCTTGCAGACCCGCGGCCGTCGTCGTCATCGGAGTCAGGGGTATCCAGGCAGGAATTCGCTCGCTACGTCGAAAATTTCCTCTCTGCCAGCCGTTTCAACGATTATTGCCCAAACGGTTTGCAGGTGGAAGGCAGGCCGCGCATTCGCCGCCTGGCCAGCGCCGTCACCGCCAGCCATCGGGCGATCGAGCAGGCGGTCGAGGCCGGCGCGGACGCGCTGCTCGTGCATCACGGCTATTTCTGGCGCGGCGAGGATCCGCGCCTGATCGGCGTCAGCCGGCGACGGATCGGCCTGCTGCTGCGGCATGACCTGAACCTGTTCGCCTATCACCTGCCACTCGATGCGCACGACGAGGTCGGCAACAACGCGCAGCTCGCGCGCGTGTGCGGCTGGCCGGTCACCGGCCGCGGCGGCGATCGCGATCTGGTGTTCTACGGCGACCTGCCGCGTCCGATCGGCGCGGCCGAACTGGCGGCATCATTGGCCGCGGCGCTGGGACGCGAAGCGCTGCTGGTCGGTGACGATCGGCGCGTCGTGCGCCGCATCGCCTGGTGCACCGGGGCAGCGCAGGACGCGCTGGCCGATGCGATCGCGCTGGGGGCCGATGCCTACGTCAGCGGCGAGATTTCCGAGCGCACCACGCACCTGGCCCGCGAAGCCGGCGTGCTGTACGCGGCCGCCGGCCACCATGCGACCGAGCGTTACGGCGTACAGGCTCTGGGCGCCCACCTGGCCGACCGGTTCGGCCTCGAGCATCGGTTCATCGACGATCCCAACCCGGTCTGAGCGGGCGTCGCCCGAGGGGGCGGGACGAGCGGCGCCGAACGAGTGGGACCGGATGAGCGGGACCGGACGAGGGCCGGCCCATGCTGCCGGCCCGGTGGTACCGGTCAGGCTTTCTTGCTGACCAGCGCGTCGCGGATCTCTTTCAGGTAGACCTCGGACGCGGGCGGCGGGGCCGGCGGCTCCTCCGCCTGCTCGGCGGCGAAGCGGTCGCGCGCCTTGTTGAACAGCCGCACGAACTGAAAGATGATGAACGCGAGGATCAGGAAGTTCAGCGTGACGGTGATGAAACTGCCGTACGCGAACAGCGGGACGCCGGCCTTGGTCAGCCCCTCGTAGGTGTGCGGGCCCGTGTAGCTTTCCGGTATCGACGCGAGCGGAATGAAGTAATTGCTGAAGTCCAGGCCGCCGAAGATCGCGCCGACGATCGGCATGATCAGGTCCTTGACCAGGCTATCGACGATCTTGCCGAACGCGGCGCCGATGATCACGCCGACGGCCAGGTCGACGACGTTGCCCTTGACCGCGAAGTCGCGGAACTCCTTCATCATGCTCATGGATCGCTCTTCCTATAGGTTGGCCGACGGTCCGTGTCAAAGTCCGCGCGTCCGCCGAGGCCGGGGAGTGCTTTGCGGACACACCGATGATATAGCACCGATACGCGCCTGCGTCAGTTGGCCCTGCTGGCCGAGGGCGCCGTTTGTTGCCCGCCCGCAACCCGCGTTCGCAATGCTGGAACGGCTCGAAATAGACCCTTCTGCCGAATCGGCTAAAATGCGAGGCTGCCCGAAAAAACCTGATCGCGAAGTGGTCTGCTCGTGACAAATCTGTCGAATTCGATTGGCCTTCCCAACATGAGTAACGAACCCGGCAAATCCGCCGAAGCGGCTGACAAGAGTCGCCGTACCTGGATCGGCATCACTTGCGCGGCCGGCGCGGTCGGCGGCATTGGTGTCGCCACTCCCTTCGTCGCCAGCTTCACGCCGTCCGAGCGTGCCAAGGCCGCCGGCGCCCCGGTCGAGGTCGACATCTCCGGCCTCGCGCCCGGGACGATGATGTCGGTCGAGTGGCGCGGCAAGCCGGTGTGGATCCTGCGCCGCACGAAAGCGATGCTCGAGACGCTGAAGAAGACCGACAGCGAGGTCGCCGATCCCAATTCGGTGCGTACGGCGTTCCCGACGCCCAAGTACGCGCAGAACGAATGGCGCTCGATCAAGCCCGAGTACCTGATTGTCATCGGCATCTGCACGCATCTCGGATGCTCGCCCACCGAAAAGCTGCAGCCCGGCCCGCAGCCGTCGCTGCCCGACAACTGGGAGGGGGGGTTCCTGTGCCCGTGCCACGGTTCGACGTTCGATCTGGCCGCGCGCGTATTCAAGAACAAGCCCGCGCCGGACAACCTGGAAGTCCCTCCGCACATGTATCTGTCCGACAGCCGAATCCGGATCGGCGAAGAACAAAAAGCCTGACCGGGCCCGCTGGAGAGAGTTGACAAATGGCTTCCGAAAAAACGGTAGAGACGACCGGCCTGCTGGGTTGGATCGATACGCGCTTCCCGGCGACCAAGCTGTGGAAGGAACACCTGTCCGAGTATTACGCGCCGAAGAACTTCAACTTCTGGTACTTCTTCGGCTCGCTGGCGCTGCTGGTGCTAGTGCTGCAGATCGTCACCGGCATCTTCCTGGTCATGCACTACAAGCCCGACGCCGCCAAGGCCTTCGAGTCGGTCGAGTACATCATGCGCGAGGTGCCGGGCGGCTGGATCATCCGCTACATGCACTCGACCGGCGCCTCGGCGTTCTTCATCGTCGTCTACCTGCACATGTTTCGCGGCCTGCTGTACGGGTCGTATCGCAAGCCGCGCGAACTGGTCTGGGTGTTCGGCTGCATGATCTTCCTGTGCCTGATGGCCGAGGCGTTCTTCGGCTATCTGCTTCCGTGGGGCCAGATGTCGTACTGGGGCGCGCAGGTCATCGTCAACCTGTTCTCGGCGATCCCGTTCATCGGGCCCGACCTGTCGCTGATGATCCGCGGCGACTACGTGGTCGGCGACGCGACGCTGAACCGCTTCTTCTCGTTCCACGTGATCGCGATCCCGCTGGTGCTGCTCGGGCTGGTCGCCGCGCACGTGATCGCGCTGCACGAGGTCGGCTCGAACAATCCCGACGGCATCGAGATCAAGAAGCTCAAGGACGACAAGGGCCGTCCGCTCGACGGGATTCCGTTCCATCCGTACTACTCGGTGCATGACCTGCTGGGCGTGTCGGTGTTCCTGATCGTGTTCTCGGCCGTGCTGTTCTTCGCGCCCGAGATGGGCGGGTACTTCCTCGAGTACAACAACTTCATCCCGGCCGACCCGCTGAAGACGCCGCCGCACATCGCGCCGGTCTGGTACTTCACGCCGTTCTACTCGATCCTGCGCGCGACGACGGCCGAGTTCCTGTGGGTGCTGGGCATCGCGGCCGTGCTGTTCCTGCTGCTGGTGCTGATCACGGTGCGCAGCAAGCTGTCCAAGCTGATCGCCACCGTCGCCGTCGCGGCGATGTGCATCGGCATGGTGATCTTCGACGCCAAGTTCTGGGGCGTCGTGGCGATGGGCGCGTCGACGCTGATCTTCTTCGCGCTGCCGTGGATCGACAACAGCCCGGTCAAGTCGATCCGTTATCGGCCCGGCTGGCACAAGTGGCTGCTCGGCCTGTTCGTCATCGCCTTCGTCGTGCTCGGTTACTTCGGCGTGCAGCCGCCGTCGCCGGTCGGCGAGCGGATCTCGCAGACGCTGACGATCATCTACTTCGGTTTCTTCGTGCTGATGCCCTGGTGGAGCAAGATGGGGACGTTCAAACCGGTGCCGGATCGCGTCACCTTCGAAGCCCATTGAGCCCGAGAGCCCCCCGAATAACAGAGATGAAGATGCTCTCCACGCTGAAACTGACCAAGCTGTTCGCTGCGGGCCTGACGGCTGCCGCCGCGTTGTTGTCGTCGATCCCCGCCGCCCAGGCGTCCGAAGGCGGGTACCCGCTCGACGTGTTTCCGGCCAGCAAACTGACCGACCAGCCGGCGCTGCAGAGCGGCGCCCGCATGTTCGTCAACTACTGCCTGAGCTGCCATGCGGCGCAGTCGATGCGCTACAACCGCCTGATGGACCTGGGGCTGACCGAGGAACAGATCAAGGAGAACCTGCTGTTCACCGGCACCAAGGTCGGTGACCTGATGAAGGTCGCGATCTCGCCCGCCGATGCCAAGGCCTGGTTCGGCGCCAATCCGCCCGACCTGTCGGTGGTCGCGCGCGCCCGCGCGTCGCACGACGGCTCCGGTGCCGACTGGCTCTACACGTACCTGCGTTCGTATTACCGTGACGCGACGCGGCCCACGGGCTGGAACAACGCGCTGTACGAGAACGTCGGCATGCCGCACGTGCTGTGGCAACTGCAGGGTGCCCGCGGCGCGACGATCACCGAGGTCAAGGCCGCCGAAGGCGGGCACGACCTGACCAAGACCGTCGTCAGCTTCGACGCGACCGGGGCCCGGACCGAAAAGACCGAGAAGGTCGAAGGGCATTCCGAGCACGAAGGGCGTACCATTGAGCTCGGCAAGGCGAGCGGCGGCCAGTTGTCGCAGGCCGAGTTCGACGACACCGTCGCCGATCTCGTCGCCTACCTGACCTACATGGCGGATCCGTCGGCAAAGACCCGGCATCGCATCGGCGTATGGGTGTTGCTGTTCCTGGGCGTGTTCACGATCATCGCCTGGAACCTGAATCGCGTGTACTGGAAAGACGTCAAGTAGCGGCGTCGACCGGGCGCCCAAGCGCCGGCACGGCGGCGGCATCGGTTCGATGCGCCGCGCGTGCCATTCATCTTCAGGGTGAGCCGTTGGCTCACCCTTGGTCGTTTTTAATGCATCGTTACCGGGGAGAGCTCAGCCATGATGGTGTTGTATTCGGGCACCACTTGTCCGTTCAGCCAGCGTTGTCGCTTCGTGCTGTTCGAAAAGGGCATGGATTTCGAGATTCGTGACGTCGATCTCTACAACAAGCCCGAGGATATCTCGATCATGAATCCGTACGGCCAGGTCCCGATCCTGGTCGAGCGCGATCTGATCCTGTACGAGTCGAACATCATCAATGAATACATCGACGAGCGTTTCCCGCATCCGCAGTTGATGCCGGCCGATCCGGTGATGCGCGCGCGCGCGCGCCTGTTCCTGTTCAACTTCGAGCGCGAGCTGTTCATCCACGTGCAGATGCTCGAACGCCGGGACCACCAGAAGGACAGCGCCAAGCTGATGGACAAGGCCCGCCTGCAGATCCGCGATCGCCTGACGCAGTTGACGCCGATCTTCATGAAGAACAAGTACATGCTGGGCGACGAGTTCTCGATGCTCGACGTCGCGATCGCGCCGCTGCTCTGGCGCCTCGATCATTACGGCATCGAAATGCCCAAGACCGCGGCACCGCTTTTGCGGTACGCTGAAAGGATCTTTTCGCGTCCGGCCTACATCGAGGCCCTGACGCCGTCCGAAAAAGTGATGCGCCGCTGATCGCGGCACGTTGACGCGCGCCGCGCGATCGGCGCCCCCTTCCGCAGGGATGCGACAGCAAGCATGGCAGAATCTTCGACCAAGCCTTATCTGATCCGCGCGATCCATCAATGGTGCACGGACAACGGCTTCACACCCTACGTGGCCGTGGCGGTCGACGCTCGCACGCGCGTGCCGATGGAGCACGTACGCAACAACGAGATCGTGCTGAACGTCTCGCCGTTGGCGACCCATCGCCTGCATCTGGGCAACGACCTGATCGAGTTCCAGGCCCGATTCGGCGGCGTGCCGCGCGATCTGTCGATCCCGGTCGAGAACATCACCGCGATCTATGCGCGCGAGAACGGGCACGGCATGGCGTTCGAGGTGTCGCGCGCGCCGGCACAGGACGAGGCGAGCGATCCGCAAGCGCCGGTCGAGGGCACGGGGCTCGACGACGCGTCGGCGGGTGCCGGGGCATCGCCGGCTGCGGACGACGGGGGCGCCGAGCCGGCCGATACCGCTGCGGCTTCGTCCACCGGCTCGGGCAGGCGGCGCGAAACCGGCAAAGGCGCGAAAGCGCCGCAGCTCGTGGCGGTCAGCTCGGTCGGCGAAGAGGGCGGCGAGCGGCCGTCCGGCAAGCCTCGCGCCGCCGCTCCCGAGGAAGCGAAGGGCGATGCGGAAACGGGCGCCGAGACCGGCGCATCCGCGCCGGACGATCCCGATCAGCCCGATCCGGCCCCCACGAAGCCGCGCCAATCGCGCCCGAAGCTGACGCGGATCAAGTAAAGTCACACCCTACTCGGTGCGCGCCGCGCGCCGATCGCCGGCTTAGCTCAGTTGGTAGAGCAGCGGTTTTGTAAACCGAAGGTCACGAGTTCGAATCTTGTAGCCGGCACCAGATACCGCCACGCAGACGTCCACTGCGGTCAGAAGATCGCGCACGGTTTTCGGTCGATCGCCTCGACGAGGCTGAACGAGCAGGGCGGGAACCGCGATGCGGTCGAACGACAGCTCGCACACGCGGAGCGCAACCAGATCAGGGAAGCCGCCAACACCCGGTCGTCGCTCGTCGCGGATGCGAATCTCGGCGGCGCGGGCGGCAATGACGCGCTCGGTTTTCAGCAGCCGCCGTAGTTCTTCCGCCCGCTAGCGGTGATGGTGTAGGTGCCACCACGAGGACCGACGTAGCAGGTCGGCTGGCTGGGCAGTGCTCGGGCCGGCGCGGTCTGCGGTGCGACGAAGCCTCGGGCCGGCGGAACAGGATGCGTAGGCGCAACAACGGCTGGTGCACGATGGCAATGGTATTCACCAGTGCTGCGATTTGTGTGGCAGCCGCTGGCATCCAGGCCGCCGCCATGGCTAAACGCAACGACCGGCATGTACAGCATCGCCGCGATGATCGCTCTCATGTGCCTCCGCTGATCGAATGCCGCGCGGCCATCGCGCTGGCGGCCAGCCTCGGTCAGCGTCACGTCAACGTCAATGCCGCGCCGGATGGGAGGTTCCGATATCCCGCCTGAACGGGCACATGCGCCGGTTCGTCGCTGCCTGTTCTCACGCGATTCGGTGGCACCGGCCCGCGCTCGTCGCAGATTCTCCGCGCGCACTTCACGCGTTTCGCACACTGGCCGGAGATCGAGAAGGCTGCCTTTCAGGCATTGCGCCAGAGCGAGCTCGACGGGTGAGAACCTTCTTCTCGGCGAGGACGTACTTTGCTTGACGACGGTCGCGAAGCGCGGATCGTCTTCGCCCGACGGTGCCTCGTACTGGCGGCCGCCGTCATCACAAGTCGTCGAGCGAGATCAGTTCGTTCCCGACCCATTGCTTGCCGTCGAAACGGACCAGCGCCAGCCTGTGGTAGGCGGTGTAGTCGGTCGGGCTGTTCGACAGGCTGATTCCCGGCATCAACATCGGCGGCGTCACGTCCTTCAGATGAGTGGCGATCCGCAGAACGTTTTCGCGGGTCAGGTCATCTCCGCATTGGCGAAGAACGTACGCGATCATCCAGGCATTGATGTACGCGGGAACGGTGGTCGCATCCCGTGGATCCTGTTCGGGCATGTATTTCTTCAGGAATGCCAGATACTCCTTCATGTCGGGCGACTCGTCCCAGGTGGGATCGCCGGGCACCTTCTCCCATTGCATCGTCATGACGCCGACGGTCTTGTCGAGGCCGACGGGGGCAAGTGTTCCCCCGATCGAGCCGCCGACACTGGCGAGGAACTGCAGCGGCTTCCAGCCAAGGTCGTAGACCTTTCGGAGCCCCAGCGCAGCGAACTTCGTCGTGCTGAAATGAAAAAGCGTATCGACGCCCGCCGCCTTCAAGGAGAGGATCTGCGAGTCCACGGTGGGATCGCTCAGCTCGAAGCTCTCGACCTTCACGAGCATCGATGAGGCCTTCGCGCCCAGGCCTTCCTTGAGGCCCTGGAAGAAATCCTTGCCGAGATCATCGTTCTCGTAGAGCACGCCAATCCTGGCGTCGGGTTTCTTCTGCAGAACATAGCGAGCGAAGATCTTCCCTTGCGCCACATACGACGGGTAGATCGGCACCGTCCACGGAAACTGCTTCGGATCGTTGAACCGAACGCCTCCCGTCGTCGGGAACAGGTGCGGAATCTTGTGCGCGTTGAGGTACCTCTGAATGGCGGTATTCGGCGCGGTGCCGAGCGTTCCCGCCTCCGCGAGCACACCTTGCTCTTCGACGAGGATGCGGGTCTGCTCGATCGCCTTGGGTGGGCTGTAGCCGTTGTCGAGCGAGATCAGGTTAACCCTTCGCCCGTTTATCCCTCCCTGATCATTGAGCATCCTGAAGAAGGCTTGCTGCGCCTTGCCGTACACGCCATAGCCCGAAGCCGGGCCGCTATAGGGCGCGCTCTGCCCGATCTTGATCTCGCTCTTCGTGACGCCGGGCGTCCGACCTTCGTCCGCTGCGTGGCTCGAAGGCATCTGGAAGGCGAGCGCGGCGAACATCGCTGAAACAACTACCGCATGCGAGGCTTTGGGCATTCTGAGTGGAGCCGGTTGATGATTGAAAACGGCCAGCGTCGTATCGGCAACTCGAATCGACTCGGCTCCTTCGAACCGAAGGAAGTCCCTTATCGGCTTAGCTGTTCCGCCCATTACCGGAGGGAAGCCGATCCGGGAATCACGTGCCGGATGACGAATCGGATTGCTTAGCGCCGCGGTAGGAAGGAGAGCCGACAAACCGTCGATCGCCTTCGTCATTCGCCTGCGCGGACGAGTCTCCTTGCGTTCTCGACGCTGCCTTCACGACAACGCGGATGCGTCGTCCGAGCGATCCCTTCAATGCTGCCGGGCGGTCGATTTCCCATCAATGCGCCGGCCAGACATGCTGCTTTTCCAGCCGGGAACAGCCGATCCGTCGTTGACCGTCGGTTCGCCGATCCAGGTGTCCGGAGACGGTCGATCGAGACGATCTTTGCCGAATCGTCATAGCTCCTTTCACGATCGGGAGATTGTTCATCGGCGATGGCTTCGACAACATCTGCTGTCGTATCGCCGCGCGATCACGATCGGCTCGTGGCGACGCGGCGTGACCGGTCGAGTAGGTCGGTTTGCGCCGACGCGGCGTGACCGGTCGAGTACATCGGTTTGCGGTGGCGCGACGTGACCGGTCGAGTACGCCGGCCCGCGGCGGCGCGGCGCGGCGGATCGGGTACGGGGTTAGACAAGCCTGAACGAATCGGACGGTGAACGGACACGGATATCCGATCCTTCCGGTCTCCGATCATCATCAACCGCATGGGAACGAGTAGATGCTCCTGAAAGGAAAAGTGGCGCTGGTCACCGGGACGAGTCCGAATATCGGCGGCGGCATCGCCGAGCACCTGGCCATGGCCGGAGCCGCCGTGGCCTGCGTCGATGCGAGTCCGGAGAACGCGAGGGACGCGGGCGCCTATCTCCAACGCACCTATGGTTCGGCGGTGGGCATCCGGTGCGACGTGTGCGACGAGGATCAGGTGATGCGCGCGGTCGAGCAGGCCGTGGACGTCCTGGGGGGTATCGACATCCTCGTCAACAACGCCGCGCTGTTCAACCGCAAGGGAGTCCTGGACATGAGCGTCGCGGACTGGCGGGCGCAGCTCGATGTGATCTTGACCGGAAGCTTCCTCTTCACGCGCCAGGCGGCGAAGTCGATGATCGCCGCGCGAAAGAAGGGCGCCATCATCAACATCATTTCGACCGCCGGGCATCAGGGCGAGCCGCGCAACGTCGCGTACAGCACGGCCAAGGCCGGCTTGTTGAACTTCACGCGATCGACCGCGATGGAACTCGCCGAGCACGGCATCCGGGTCAACAGCCTGACGCCTACCGCCACCGACCCTTCGGAGTCGAACGACCGTGCGGTCCGCTGGGGACGGCCGGCAGAGGACATGACGGAGCGTCTGCAGAGATTCGAGTCGTTCCGGACGCGGATTCCGATGCAGAAGCTTCCTTCCCCCAGCGACTACGGCCGCGCCGCGGTGTTCCTCGCGTCGGATCAGGCATCGATGATCACGGGCATCGATATCAGGGTGGATGCGGGGGCCGTGGCCCGGTACTGGGCATGGGACCCGACCATGCCGATGCGCTAGCTGCGCATCCGGAGTTCGGCTCTACCTGACAATCAAACAAGGAGACGGAAACATGGCCAATCCGAGACCGGAGAATCCGGCCGCCAGTGAAATCATCAGCAGCGCAAGACGGCGCTTCGCGGTATCGATGCTGGCGCTCGCGAGCACGCCGATCCTGGCGCAATCCGGCTATCCCGATCGTCCTGTCAAGGTGATCGTTCCCTTTCCTGCCGGCGGCCAGACGGACATCGTCGCTCGACTGTTCGCGCAGAAGGCCAGTCCGCTTCTCGGCCAGTCGATCGTCGTCGAAAACAGGCCCGGCGCCAACACGGTGATCGGTTCGGAGGCCGTCGCGAAGTCCGCGCCGGACGGCTATACGCTGCTGTTCAATCAGTCGGCGCTGGTCACGAATCAGGTCATCATGCCGCGGATTCCGTACGACCCGTTCACCGATTTCGCGCCGGTCTATCGCGCTTATGAAAGCGCGGCCGTATGGGCGGCTCCGCCGGATTCGGCAGCAACCCTGGAAGAGTTCGCGTCCAGGGCGAGGGCGGCGAAGAAGGAGATTACCTTTGGAACCGCCGGTCACGGTTCGACCTCGCATTTCTTCGGTCAGATGCTGTCCCAGGCAATAGACGTCCCCTTCACGCACGTGCCTTATAAGGGCGAGCCGCCGGTCATTCCCGACCTGACTGCCGGTCGCCTGGACGCAGGCGTGGTGTCCACGGCGTCCGCCGTCCAGTACGGCGGAGACGGACGGATTCGGGCCTTGGCGGTCTCGGGAAAACAGCGGATGGCGGCGCTGCCCGATCTTCCGACTTTCGAGGAGCAGGGCGTCAAAGGGCTGGCGGCCGAAGCCTTCGTCGGATTCTTCGCGCCGGTAAGGACGCCTCCCGAAATCATTCTGCGATTGCATGATGCGTTCGCGAGGGTTTCCAGGATGGACGGCGTCAATGACAAGCTGCTGGCGAACGGGCTCGAAGTGGCGCCCGTCATCTCTCCGCGGGAGTTTCAGGAGAAGATGGTTCTCTGCAAGGCGCAATGGGCCGAGATCAAGCGCAAGACGGGTATCGTCATCGAATAGCGGCCGATCGAGGTTCCGGGTCTTTCCAGGCGCAGCACGATCCGTCGGATGCGGCCGCCGGCGCCCGGCGCGCGCACGCATTCCCGGCCGGTCGGAAGATTCGTCGCGCAGCGGCGTCGAGCAGCGGCGCCGCGTAGCCGGATCGCTTTGCAGGCCGTCATTTCGAATCGTCGGGTCGATCGCCGTCGATGCAATGTCTCAACGCGTCCAGGACGACCTGCGTTTTGGCCAGCTCGCGTCTGTGCGTCAGATATACGACGAACACCTTCGGCGACGCGAAGCTCAGGTCGGGCAATAGCCGGATCAGGCGGCCGGTCTCGAGCTCGTCCGACAGCAGGTACGAAGGCAGCATCGCGATGCCCGCGCCCGCGAGCGTCAGCGTTTTCAGGGCGAGCGAGTCGGTTGCCGTGATCCAGGGCACGACCTTTATCGACAGCGACGATCCGTCGCGCTCGGCGCGCCACTCGGTCCGGGCGCTGTAGGTTCGCAGCGCCAGTACGCGATGAGCGTTCAATGCGTCCAGCGTGGCCGGCAGGCCGTACTGGCGTCCGTATTGCTCCGACGCATACAGACCGATGCCGAAGGTGCCGATCTGTTCGACCGACAGGCCCGACCGATGCATGTCCGACATTCGAACCGCCACGTCATAACTGCCTTCGAGCATGTCCACATAGCGATCCGATAGATCCAGATCGAATCGGAGCTTCGGATATCGGGCGGACAACCGCGCCAACCGAGGGACGACGCGCATGCGGCCCAATGCCGTCGGCATCGTGATGCGTACCAGTCCCTCGGGCTCCGACGATCGATTGCGTGCCTTCGCATGCGCGTCGTTCAGTTGGGACAGCGCATCGCGAAGTTCCCGCGCGTAGGCCTCGCCTCCTTCGGTCAACGCGACACGGCGCGTGGTCCGCTCGATCAGGCGCTCGCCGATCTGCTTCTCGAGTACGGCGATGCGTCGACTGATCGTCGACTGAGTGACGCCGAGTTCGCGGGCGGCGAGGCTGAAGCTGCCTTGCCCGGCCACCGCGAGAAACGCTTCGACGCCGGTGAGCGAAGGATTCATCTAATCAATGCATAACTCAAATCCAATGATTGATATTTTAATGCAATCATGAAATAGATAAGCTGGGCTGTCCGCTGGGTGCGGATCCGAACAACGAGGTGTCCACTTGAAAGTCTCAGAAGCTCTCGGCAGCCGAATCTCGGCTCGCGCTTATTCCGATCGACCCGTTCCCGGTGGCGTCATCCGCGCGATCCTCGAGGCGGCTGCTCGCGCACCGTCAGGGGGGAATCTTCAGCCCTGGCATACCTGGGTGCTGGCCGGCACGGAACTGGATCGATTCCTGGCGAAGATTCGTGAGGCGCAGAAGACCAGTCCCACCGGGCAGGAGCCGGAATACAACATCTATCCGCCGTCCCTCAAGGATCCGTATCGGTCACGTCGCTTCAAGTGCGGCGAAGACCTTTACGCGACCCTCCGGATCGGCCGCGACGACAAGCCGGCCCGCCTGCGGCAGCTGGCCAGGAACTTCGAATTCTTCGGCGCGCCGATGGGCCTGTTCTTCGCGATAGACCGTGACATGGAGCCGGGCCAGTGGGCCGACCTGGGCATGTACATGCAATCGATCATGCTCGTCGCGCGCGAGCACGGGCTGCACACGTGTTCGCAGGAAGCCTGGGCGCGCTGGCATCGAACCGTGCGCGAGTTTCTGGAGATGCCCGAGGAACTGATGCTCTTCGCAGGGATGGCGATCGGCTATCCGGATGAGTCGGCGCCCATCAACACCTTGCGAACCGATCGGGCCTCGCTGGAAGAGGCCGTAGTCTTTCGGGGCGTCTGAACGGTGCTCGACGGACGGCTCAGCGGCGATCGCGCAGCAGATCGAGCGCGACGTCCACGATCATGTCCTCCTGGCCGCCGACCATCCGACGCCGCCCGAGTTCGACCAGGATGTCGACCGTGGGGATTCCGTATCGCTTGCTGGCGGCTTCGGCGTGGCGCAGGAAACTCGAGTACACGCCCGCATAGCCGAGCGCGAGGGTCTCCCTGTCGACGCGCACGGGTCGATCCTGCAGCGGCCGGACGAGATCATCGGCGGCGTCCATCAGACGACGCAAGTCCGTTCCGTGGCGCCAGCCCATGCGGTCGGCCGCGGCGATGAAGGCCTCGAGCGGAGCGTTGCCCGCGCCTGCTCCCATGCCGGCCAGGCTCGCATCGATCCTGTCGCAGCCTTCTTCGACCGCGACGATCGAGTTGGCCACGCCCAGGGCCAGATTGTGGTGAGCGTGCATTCCGGTCTGCGTTTCGGCCTTCAGCGTGTCCTTGAACGCGCGGAACCGTTCGCGAATACCGTCCATCGTCAGCGCGCCGCCGGAATCGACCACGTAGACGCACGATGCGCCATAGCTCTCCATCAGCTTGGCCTGCCTGGCGAGCTCGGTCCCCGAGATCATGTGGCTCATCATCAGGAAGCCGACCGTGTCCATGCCCAGTTCGCGCGCGGCCTCGATATGCTGGCGCGAGACGTCCGCTTCCGTGCAGTGCGTCGCCACGCGCACGATGCGGGCACCGGCCGAGTAGGCATTCTTCAAGTCGTGCACGGTGCCGATCCCCGGCAGCAGCAGGGTGGCGACCTTCGCCGATGAGAGCGACGACGCGACGGCCTCGATCCATTCGAGATCGGTATGGGCGCCGAAGCCGTAATTGAACGAAGAGCCCTTCAGGCCGTCGCCATGGGCGACCTCGATGGAATCGACACGGGCGGCATCCAATGCCTTGGCGATCTCGACGGCCTGGTTCACCGAATACCGATGGCGGATCGCGTGCATGCCATCGCGCAGCGTGACATCCGAGATGTAGAGCTTCTTGCCCGCCGCGATGTCGTCGATGGTTTCGACTCGATTCATCGTGCTTCTCCTCGCGCGCCCGCCGATCCCGCCGATCGACGAGGCCGCATGGATTCCGCGAGCTGCTCCGCCGCCGCCATCGCGGCGCTGGTCATGATGTCCAGGTTTCCGGCATAAGCCGGCAGATAGTGCGCGGCGCCCTCGACCTCGAGAAATACGGTGGTCTTGAGTCCTGAAAGGCGTCCGACGCCGGGAATGTCGATCGGGCTGTCGGCAGGGACGAGGTCGAACTGAACCTCCTGCTTGAGCCGGTATCCCGGCACGTACGCCCGGACCGCGTCGACCATGTCCCGGATCGACCGGGCGATCTTCTTCTGATCGGCAACGTCCGACAGCGTGTAGACCGTATCGCGCATGATCAACGGGGGTTCGGCGGGATTCAGGACGATGATCGCTTTTCCCTTCGTCGCGCCGCCGACGCTTTCCAGCGCCTTGCCGGTGGTCTCGGTGAATTCGTCGATATTGGCGCGAGTGCCCGGCCCGGCGCTCTTGCTGGCGATCGACGCGACGATCTCCGCATAATGAACCTTCGCGACCCGAGCGACCGCAGCCACCACCGGGATGGTCGCCTGCCCGCCGCAGGTCACCATGTTCAGGTTCGGCGCATCCTTCGTGGATTCGAGATTGACCACCGGTACGCAGTAAGGGCCGATCGCGGCCGGGGTAAGATCGATCATCCGGATGCCGGGTTTGCGCGTTCGAAGCTCGGCGTCATTGCTGCCGTGCGACCCCGCGCTGGTGGCGTCGAAGACGATGTCGATATCGTCGAAGCCGGGCAGGGCCAGCAGTCCGGCGACACCCTCCGAGGTCGTGGCGACGCCGAGCCGCGAAGCGCGCGCCAGGCCATCGCTGTCCGGATCGATGCCCACCAGTGCGCCCATTTCGATCCCGCGTCCCTGGCGGATGATCTTGATCATCAGGTCGGTGCCGATATTGCCGCTTCCGAGGATGGCGACCTTCAGTTTCTCGTTCATGGCGATCCGGTGCCTCAGATCATCTTGCAATCGACTCGACCCAGCGGGCCGAGATCGGCGATGACCTGCGCACCCTGCTCGACCGCGACCATCGGACCCAATGCGCCGGACATGATGACCTCGCCCGCGCGCATCGGCCGGCCGCGCGCCGCCATGGTCCTGGCGAGCCACCACCCGGCGCGCAGCGGGTGACCCAGGCATGCGGCACCCTTGCCTTCGCTGCGCACCCGGTCATCGATTCGCATGCTCATCGGGACCGCAGCCAGATCCACCCGGCCGATGCCGACCGGTTGATCGCCCAGCACATAGAGGGCGGACGAGGCATTGTCGGCAACGGTGTCGACGAGGGTGATCTTCCAATCGTCGATGACGCTGTCGACGATCTCGATCGCAGGCAGCGCATAGTCGATCGCGCGGACGAACTCGCCCCAGCTCGGCGGCTCGGCGCCGAGATCCGCGCCGATGACGAAAGCGACTTCGGCCTCGACCTTGGGTTGAATTAGCCTCGACATCGGCACTTCCGACCCCGACAGGAACTCCATGTCGTCGAAGAGAATGCCGAAATCCGGCTGATCGACGCCCAACTGCTTCTGGACCGCCACGGAGGTAAGCCCGACCTTCTTGCCGACGATCCGGTGACCGTCCGCTTCATGCAGGCGCGTATTGGCGTCGGCAATCGCATACGCGGCTTCCAGGCCGGAAATCGAGTATGTCTCGGAGATTCTTTCGATCGATTTCCGCTCGGATCGAGCCTTTCGGATCGCGCGGGCGGCCTTTTCGATCGATTCGATAGGGGTGCTCATCATGGGCGTCTCGCATGTTCGGTTGCTGAACCCGGGGGCGGCGTGGAAGGCCCTCGAGCGCCAGGCAATCTAGCATCGGAGAAGTCGCTCGAGGCTGTGGAGCGGGAAAGGCAGGCGTGAAGCAATTTCATAGACGCATTCGATCTGTGAAGGATCGGCAAGGTTGATTGAACGGCAGCGCACAGATCGATGGCCGACCCGAGACTAATCTCGCTGCTGTCATTACCTTTCGCGCTGGCCAGGTCAAGGAGACGGCATGCGGTACGTGTCACGGTGCAGATGCGGAATCGACGTGCATACCCACGTGGTACCGGAGAAATTTCCGGCCTATGCGGGAAAGCTCGCCAACGTTCGCTGGCCGTCGATGGTCGATGCCCAGCCTTGCCACCGGCACGTGATGCTGTCGGGCAAGGTCTACCGGACGGTGTCGAATCAATGCTGGGATGTCGCCGTGCGCGGCGCCGACATGGATCAGGTGTCGACCGGACATCAGGTGCTTTCGCCGATGCCGGAGCTGCTGGCGTACTGGTTGAACGCCGAGGACGGCAGATCGCTAGCCGCTTTCGTCAACGAGACGATCGCCACGATGGTGGCGGCCGATCCGGAGCGGTTTTCCGGCCTGGGGTCCGTGCCGCTGCAGGACGTGGATGCCGGCATCGCCGAGCTCGAACGCGCGGTCGAGGAGTTCGGGCTCGCCGGGGTCGAGATCGGCAGCAACATCGAAGGCGTACCGATCGGCGATCCGAAGTTCCTGCCTTTCTTCGAAGCGGTGCGGGATCTCGGCGTCTGCGTGTTCGTTCACGCGATGCGCCCGGCCGGCATCGATCGTCTGGTCGGGCCGCCGTTTCTCGAGCAGACGGTCGCGTTTCCGGGCGAAATCGGCTTGTCCGCGATGTCCTTGATCACCAGCGGCACCCTGTCGAAGCTGCCCGGGCTCAGGGTAGCGTTCAGCCACGGGGGCGGCTCGATCGGCGTGCTGGTTCCACGTCTGCTGCATGCGTGGACCCACATGTCCAGCGTCAAGGAGGCCATCCCGACGTCTCCGCTGGAGCAGGCCCGGACCCTGTTCTTCGACGATCTGCTCTACGATGCCCGGGCGATCCGGGCGCTGATCGATCTCGTCGGCCAGACGCAGGTCATGGTCGGGACCGATTACCCGTTCGCGATCATGGACCGGGATCCGGGAAAGCGCCTGGACTCGCTGGACGTCGGCGACGAAACGCGAGCGCTGCTGAGCTTTCGCAATGCGATGCGATGGCTCGGCCGGCCGGAATCCAATTAGGAAGTCTCGGGCCGGTCAGGTCGTGCAACGTGACAGGTTGGAGGAGGAAGCAAGTCAATCAAAGTGATCGATCGACGATTACCCGGTTAAACTGAGCCGAACGTCTGCACGGAGCGAGGCGCGCAGCCCGATGCGCCGGCGTGCAGGCCCTCCGGTCGAGGCGCTTTCGCCGCCGGCGGAAAACCTGGCTTGGCTCTTGTAATCGTATGACCGACACTCCCAAAGCTGCCACGGGCCGATCGATGGATCGTCTCGTGGATCTCGAGGCCTTCGTGCTTATCGTCGAGCACAGATCGATGTCCGCCGCGGCGCGGGTCATGGGCTGCTCGCCATCGGCGATGAGCAAGATGCTCTCTCGATTGGAGGACCGTCTCGCGGTAAGACTGATGAACCGGACGTCGCGCGCCGTGAGCCTGACGCCCGAAGGCGAGCTGCTGTACCAGAAAGCGATCCAGGCCATCGACAGCGTGCGGCGGGTCGAGGAATCGGTGGCCGCCGCACGCGGCGATGTCGCCGGAGTACTGCGCATCGCGACTTCGCTGCAGGTCTCGCAGTTCTATCTGGCGCCCCTGGTGCCGGAGATACGCAAGCGGTATCCGCGGATGGAACTCCAGTTCTTTCTGCGCCCGATGGTCGAGCAACTGGTCGAACACCAGATCGACGTCGCTCTTTTTCCCGGAGAGCCGCCGAGTTCGTCGTATATCGCTCGACGGATCGCACCGATCCGCTGGGTAGTGTGCGCGTCGCCCGAGTACCTGTCCCGGAGCGGCACGCCTCAGCACCCTAGGGAACTGCTGAACCACGAGTGCCTGAACTTCCTGCCGGGCGAAGAGCGGGTCTGGCCGTTTCGAATCGACGGTGAACCTTATTCGATCGCGCCGACCGGAAGCGTGAGAGTCAGCTCCGGCGATCTGATGCGCGTTTTCGCCAGGCTCTCTCTGGGGATCGCGAGACTGCCGATCGCGCAGATACGTTCCGAGCTCGACAACGGGGAACTCGTCATCATCCTGCACGACTATGAGGAGACGACGCCGGAGTGGCTGTACGCGATCTATCACAGCGAGCGCCATTTGAGTCCGCGTGCCGTCGCGTTCCTGCGATTCCTGGACAACAGCTTTCGGGATTGGGCGCCGCTAAGGAGGCCTTAGCCGATCGATCTGTGACGACCGGGAACAGTTGATTCCACGGCCGCCATCTTGTTCCGCTGGTCCATCGCGTAGACGATAGGACCCGATCGGATCGCGTGAAGCGATCCGGATAGATCAGATGGAGGCCCGTAAATGGCAGAGCTGCTCACGCTCGGCATCACGCATTACCCCCCGTTGACCGGTCCGGACAAATCGATGGCCGGCATCCTCAAAAGGATGTTGGCGAATCCCAATCTTCCGAAGGCGCTGCGGACCCCCGACGGTTGGCCGAGCGCGATGCGGGAAGAATGGGGGAGCGACGAGGGAGCCGCTGCCGCCGCGCGGCATCGGGAGCGGCTGCGCGGTGGGCTGCTTCGGGTCCGCGCCGCGCTGGACGAGTTCAGGCCCGACTTCGTGTTGATCTGGGGTGACGATCAGTACGAGAACTTCCGCGAGGATGTCGTTCCGCCGTATTGCGTCTGTGCGTATCCGTCGTTTTCGACGCATCCGCATCCGAACAACGTCTGGAACGAGCCGCCTGACAAGGAGATCATTCTCCCCGGCCATCCGGCCGCCGGAAAATTCCTGGCGACGCGGCTGATCGAGCGCGGTTTCGACACGGCCTACGCATACAAGCCGCTGCACCATGATCTGGGGCACGCGTTTACCAACGCGATCAGTTACCTCGATTACGACCGCAAGGGATTTCCTTATCCGATTCTGCCGGTCAGCGTGAACTGCTATGGGCGCAAGGTGATCTGCCAGCGCGGCGGAATGCCCAGGCACGAGGTCGAGCTTCGGCCGGAGGATCTGGATCCGCCGGCCCCCACGCCGAAGCGGCTGTTCGACATGGGTGTCGCGACGGCGCAGATCCTGGCGGATTCGCGTTGGCGGGTCGCGCTGCTGGCTTCGTCGGGGTGGTCGCATGCGTTCCTGACGCCCAAGACGCACTACCTCTATCCGGATACGCCGGCCGACCAGCGGCTGTTCGAGGCCTTGCGCTCCGGCGACTTCGACTACTGGCGCGACTACCCGGCGGCGGCCGTCGAAGACAGCGGCCAGCAGGAAGTTCTCAACTGGATGTGTCTGGCGGGGGCCATGAAAGGCTTGAACCGCCTGCCCAAGTACACCGAGTTCGTGGACACCTGGATCTTCAATTCGTCGAAGGTGTTCTCGATCGCATAGTTCGATCAAACGTTTACGAGACAGACATGCAAGATCAAGAAATTCCGGGCCTGATCGTCGACGACGCCGATCGCGCGATCTTTCGAGTCGACCGGCGCAGCTTCACCGATCCCGACGTGCTGCGATGGGAGAGGGAACGCATCTTCGACAAGTGCTGGCTCTTCGCCGGGCACGAATCCGAGGTCAGAAAGCCGGGCGACTTCATCACGCGCAAGGTCGCCGGCCGTTCGATCCTGATCACGCGTGGTCAGGACAAGGTCGTCCGCGCCTTTCTGAACTCCTGCACCCATCGCGGCAATCCGGTCGCGCTGGAGCCATGCGGAAACGCGCGTGCCTTCACTTGTTTCTATCACGCGTGGACTTTCGACACGAAAGGCTCGCTGATCGGCGTGCCCGGCGAGGATTCCTACGGCTGCGGTTTCGACAAGAAGGAGATGGGCCTGAAGCCCGTTCCCAGGTTCGACTCTTATCGGGGAATGATGTTCGTTTGTTATGACCCGAACGCCGTCGCGCTCGTCGATTTCCTCGGGCCCGAAGCGTGCCGGCGGCTGGACTACTTTCTGGATTTCGGCGGCGAAGGCGGTGTCGAGATCGCTCCCGGAACGCACAGCTACAGCATGAAGGCGAACTGGAAGCTGCTCGTCGAGAACAGCATCGACGGCTATCACGCGATGTCCACCCATCAGCGCTACTTCCGCAAGTACCTGCCCGACATCGGCATGGACCCGTCGAAATGGCTCGCTCAGCGCGAACCCGGCGACAGCCGGGGCCGGTCCCTCGGCAATGGCCACACGGTGATCGAGTCGCTCGACCGAGGAACACCTCTGACGATCAGCGCGAAAGAAGAACTCGCGCAGATTCGAGCGAGCATGGTCGAACGCTTCGGCGAGGCTTATACCCGGCAGGCGGCCGACCACACCCGGAACATTCTGATCTTCCCGAACCTGGCCCTGATCTCGATGTTCAAGACGGTCAGGACCTTCTATCCGGTCGCCGAGAATTACCTCGAGGTCGATGCATGGGGCCTGTTTCCCGAGGCCGATTCGCCGGAGCTGCGGCGCAAGCGTCTGGACAACTTCCTTTCATTCCAGGGGCCGGGAGGGTTCGCGACGCCCGACGACGTATCCGGGCTGGAAGGCTGCCAGCGCGGTTTCGCTTCGCAAAAGGAAGTTCGGTTCTCCGACATCTCGCGCGGAATGAACACGACCGAGCCGACCTCCACCGACGAACTGCAGATGCGGTCTTTCTGGCGAAAGTGGCATCGGATGCTGCAAGGCGACACGAGCTTCGCCGATTGCGATGATCATCCGGCCGAGGCGGCGCTGCGTGCGAAAGAAGCGGCCGAGGCTGCGGCCGAGCGGAGCGTTTGATCATGGAAACCGCTTCGGTGAACGGCCTGGGCAGGCAGGAGGTCGAGGACTTCCTGATCCGGGAGACCGCGCTGCTCGACGAGTGGCGATTGGAAGAATGGTTGCAGCTCGTCGAGGTCGGCGGAAAGTACCTGGTGCCTTCGCTCACCGTATTGAAGGGCGATCCCGACCAGGCGCTGTTCCTGGTGGCCGACGACTATACGTCGCTCAAGTCCCGGGTCGCGCAGTTGATCGGACGCTCGACCTGGGCCGAAACGCCGAGATCGCGTACCCGGCATTTCGTCTCGAACGTGCGGATCCTGGGCGTCCAGGACGACGTGGCGACGGTCACCGCGAACTTCACGGTCTGGCGCTTCCAGATGGGAGCCAGCGACCCGTACGTCGGAAAGTACGTGCACAAGATCGTACGGACGCCGGCCGGCCTGAAGTTTCGCGAGCGTCGCTGCGAACTCGATCTGGAACACCTTAGGCCCCACGGGAAACTGAGCATCATTCTCTGAATCGCGGCATGGATGCGAACAAAGTCTTGTCGGAAATGCAGGCCGACCCTTCGACGCCGGCGGGGTTCGAGGTCGAGGTGGTCGCCTGCCGGGACGTCGCGACCGACGTCCGATACCTGGAGCTGCAGCGGCGTGATGGACACCCCCTTCCGGCGTTCGAGGCGGGCGCTCATGTCGATCTCCATCTGGGCGGTCTGGTGCGGCAGTACTCCCTTTGCAACGGACCGTCGGATCGCGGCGTGCTGCAGCTCGCCGTCAAGCTCGAACCCCGATCCAGGGGCGGATCCGAAGCCGTCCACAAGAACCTGAAGCTCGGATCGGTGCTGACGGTGACGGGACCGAGAAACCATTTCCGGCTCGTCGAAAGCGAAGCGCCCGCGGTTCTGCTGGCTGCCGGGATCGGCATCACGCCGTTGCTGGCGATGGCGAGGACGTTGCGAGCCGGTCGCAAGCCGTTCGATCTCCACTACTTCGCGAGATCGGAGGCGTTCGCGGCTTTCCATCAGGAGCTGCTCGGCGCCGGCAGCGGCGAGCGCGCTCGTTCGTACTATGGATTGACGGCGGATCGAACCGCCGAGGCCTTGCGCGCCTGCTTCGACGAGGTCGCCGAGGGGTCGCAGGTCTATATCTGCGGACCGCGTCCGTTCATGGATGCGGCGATCGCGCTCGCGCAGGCGAGGGTCGGCAACGCGAATACGCACTATGAGTTCTTTTCCGCGGATCCTTCGCTGGCCGCCCTGCCGCAGGATGCCTTCGATGTCCGCTGCGCGAAGAGCGGAAAGACCGTCTCGGTGCCGAGCGGCGTTTCGATCGCCGATGCACTGAGCCGGATCGCCGTCAAGGTCGAGGTGATGTGCGAGCAGGGCGTCTGCGGCACCTGCCTGACCCGCGTCATATCCGGCCGCCCCGACCATCGGGACAGTTTCCTGACCGATGAGGAGCGCGAGTCCGGCGAGCTGATGCTGATCTGCTGCTCGCGTTCGCGGGATCCGTTGCTCGTGCTCGATATCTGAGCCGTCGGTGCGCCGACGCTGTTTCTTCATCAACCATCGATCGAATCTAGGAGCTTGGCATGACGCAGATCACTGACGCTTCGTCCGGTAAGCGTGCGAGGATCAAGGAAGGAAAGCTGGATCAGCAGATCTACTACAACGACGCAGGGCAGGGCGAGACGGTCGTCATGATCCACGGCGGCGGCCCGGGCGCGACCGGATGGAGCAACTATTCGCGCAATATCGGCGCTTTCGTCGACGCCGGTTACCGCGTTCTCCTGATCGATTGCCCGGGCTTCGGGCGCTCCGACCCGGTCATCGTCGATGAACCGCGGGACATTCCGAACGC
This sequence comes from Burkholderiaceae bacterium, assembly GCA_047601745.1. GTDB lineage: Bacteria > Pseudomonadota > Gammaproteobacteria > Burkholderiales > Burkholderiaceae_E > JAKPAM01. Next base: position 2,766,998 of record JASGIS010000001.1, read on the forward strand.
CGCCGCCGTCAAAGGCCTGCTGGACGTTCTCGGGATAGACAAGGCGCACCTGGTCGGCAACTCGATGGGCGGCGCATCATCGATGCGGTTCGCGCTCGCTTACCCCGACAGGATCGGCAAGCTGGTTCTCATGGGGCCGGGAGGATGCGGACAAAGCTTCATGACCCCTCAACCGCTGGAGGGCATCAAGCATCTCGTCAATCTGTTCGCGAACCCTTCGCTGGAGGGCCTCAATCGCATGATCGACGTTTTCGTCTACGACCGCAGCTCGGTCACCGACGAGCTCGTCAACGGTCGCTTCGAGTCGATGATGCGGAACGATGGAATCCACCTGAAGAACTGGGTCGCGAGCCGCGCGAAGGCCGGTCACGAAGACCTGTCGCCGCGGTTCCCCGAGATCAAGGCGAAGACCTTGTGCACGTGGGGACGCGACGACCGTTTCGTGCCGCTGGATCATGGCCTGAAGATCGTCCACGGAATTCCCGATTCCCGGCTCCACGTCTTCAGCCGCTGCGGTCATTGGGCGCAATGGGAGCATGCCGACGAGTTCAATCGGCTGGTCATCGATTTCCTGAAGAACTGAGCCGCGAACGCCGATGAGTCAGACATCGACCATTGAAGCCTCCGTTCGCGGGTCGGCCACCCGTCGAAGGATCCTGAAGACGGGCGGCGCCGCGACCGTCCTGGCCTTGTCCGGAGGACTCCGCGCGCAGGGCGGGGACTGGCCGCGCCGGCCGGTCCGCCTGATCGTCCCCGTGGCTCCCGGGGGCGTCTACGACGCTCAGGCGAGAATCGTCGCGGAGAAGCTCTCGGCGATACTCGGTCAGCAGGTCCTCGTGGAGAACAAGCCGGGCGCGGAGAGCAAGATCGGCATGGCCGCGGTCGCCAATGCCGATCCGGACGGATACACGATTCTGATGTGCGGCAGCACCATGGTGCATGCGGTGGTCTTCAACCAGGACGCGCATCTGAAGCTCTCGCAATTCACGCCCCTGGGTATGTGCTCGTGGCTGCCGATAGGGTTCGGCACGAACGCGGCCATCCCCGCCGAGTCGCTCGGGGAGTTCGTCCGCTATGCAAAGGATCGTCCGGGCCAGTTGGCGTACGGGTCGATCGCCCTGTCGACGCGGGGAATCGGCGAGGCGTTCAAGCTCGCCGCGGGTATCGACCTGATCCATATCGGATACAAGGGGGAGTCGCCGCTGACGACGGACCTGATCGCGGGGCATGTGCCGACCGGCTTCATGACGTCCGGCGGCTTCAAGCAATGGTACGGCAACGGCGGGAAGATCCGATGGCTCGCGGTGACCACTCCGAAGCGGATGACCCGATTCCCGGATGTTCCGACGTTCGTCGAGTCGGGCTATCCGACGATGGATCTGTCTGCGTGGCTCGGTTTCTCGGCGCCGTCGAAGACGCCTAAGGAGATCGTGGCACGGCTGTCCCAGGCGATCGGTGAAGCGATGGCGGCACCCGACGTGGGGAGCAGGATCCTCGACCTCGGGGTCGAGCCGCACTACCTGCCGGCCGACGGCTTCGCGGGATTCATGGACGAGGAGTTGGACAAGTGGACCCGGCTGCAGCGGGAGACGGGCCTGGAAATCAGCTAGTGTGAACGGGCCCTCGTCTTGCAAGTTCGGAGGCGGGCCGATCGTACCGAGCCCGCGGCCGGGACGCCGGCGATACTAAGCCTTTCGACGCGCCTCCATTTCCCGGATCAGGCGACGGGCGTCATCCCCTTCGGGAATCGGCTCGCCGCTGTCGCGCCACTGGATCGCCGCCTTGAAGCCGTTCTCCTGCGCATAGCGGCGGAACCACAGGCCTTCCGGGTTGTGGCGCGTGATGCCGTCGAACACGGTCGCCATCGTCTGCGCCTGTTCCAGCCCCATCGTCAGCATGACCTGATTGACGACCAGCTTGTGCATGGCCAACTGGCCCCGGGGCACGCCGGCGATCCGGTTCGCCAGCTTCATCGTCGCTTCGTCGAGCTGGTCGAGCGGCACCGCCTCGGTCGCCAGGCCCCATTCGGCCGCGGTGCGCCCGTCGATCATGTCGCCGCTGAACATGACTCGCTTGGCCCGCATCGGGCCGAGCCGGAACGCCCACATGGCGGTCGTCGGGCATCCCCAGACGCGGGTCGGCATGTAGCCGATCCTGGCGTCGTCGGCCATGACCAGCAGATCGCAGCACAGCGCGATGTCGCTGCCGCCGGCGACGGCGTGTCCGTGCACCTTGGCGATCGTCGGCTTGCTGCACCGCCAGAGGCTCATGAAGTCCTCGGTGTACTGCTTCATGTGCGCGTAGTCGAGCATCGGGTCCCAGGGGTAAGCCTCCTGCTGGCCCGGATGGTCGTCGAGAACCTGCTCCGCGGTCAGCTTCAGGTCATAACCGCCGCAAAAGCCCTTGCCCGCGCCTTCGACGATGATGACGTGGATCTCGGGGTTCGCCTGCGCCCATTCGACGGCCGCCCGGATCTCCGCGGGCATCCGCGAAGTGATCGCGTTGAATCGCTCCGGACGGTTGAGCAGCAGGCGCGCGACGCGAGGATTCCGTGCGTCCTGCGTGATGGCGATCGTCGTGAAGTCGGGCATGCGCGTCTCCTTGTCGAAGCATGATTGGCAGTCAGCGTTGACTGTAAGCGGATGAGCTTCGACAGTCAAAATTGACTGTCACTAGAATGGGCGCATGAAAGGATCCGACCGTCCCGAACACCGGCGCAACAGCAGGGAACTGCAACGGGCAGCGACCCGGCAGCGGCTGTTGGCGGCCGCCGTCGCTTCGCTGGTCGAACTCGGTGTCGCCCGGACCACGACGCTCGAGGTCCAGAAGCGGGCCGGCGTCAGCCGGGGCGCGCTGCTGCATCACTTTTCGACGCACGCGGAGCTGCTGGCGTCGACGGTGGCGGAACTCGTGCGCCGCAACGAGCAAGCGGTCGCGCGAATGCAGGCGCTCCATCGGTCGGAGAAGGATCCGGTCGTGCGCGCGATCAAATGCCTGGCGGACACGACCATCCAGCCGTCCTTCATGGCCGAGCTGGAACTCTGGGCGGTGGCCCGCACCGACACTCAGCTTCGGGAGGCGCTGTTGACCGCCGAACGCGGCGCTCGCGACGATCACGAGCGGGTGATCGAAGAACTGTTCGCTTCGGTCAGAGATCGGCCGGCCTACGCGCAGGTCGTCGCGCTGACGACCGATTTCGCGCGAGGGCTCGCGCTGTCGGGGGTGCTGCGTTCGGACCCCGGGGAACGCAAGCGGCGGCTGGCCTCGTGGATCTGGGCCGTCAGGATCCTGCTCGAGCAGACCGAGCCGCCGGCCGACGCCAGACCGCCGCGCTGAGGCGTCCGGGGTAGCGCTCGTCGCCGCAGCCGGCTTCCAGCATCTGGCCCCCGGCACTCGGTACCCAGCACTCAGTACCTAGCACTCGGTGCCCAGACTCGGTGCCCAGCACTCGGTGCCCGGCCCCTGGCACCCGGCATCCGAGTTCCGTCACCGTCCCGCCGGGAGAGACGCAGCGCGCGTTCAGTGCGTCCCGCCGTCGACCCGCAGCACGGCGCCGGTCGTATACGACGAGGCGGCGCTGGCGAAGTACAGCGCGGCGCCGACGATCTCCTCGGCTTCGCCGCCGCGTCGGAGCGCGATCGAAGTTTCCGCCCGCTGCTTGAACTTCTCCATGTCCCAGGCCTTGGAGATGTCGGTCAGGAACGGTCCGGCCATGATGCTGTTGACGCGTACCTTGGGACCGAAGGCAAACGCGAACGAGCGGCTCAGGTTGTTCAGGCCGGCCTTGGCCGCGCCGTACGGTTCGGCGTTCGGGGCCGGGTTGGCGGCCGCGACGGACGAGATGTTGATGATGCTGCCGCCGTCGCCTTCGGCCATCCGCTCGCCGATCAGCGCGGACAGGCGGTACGGGCCCTTCAGGTTGACGCCGATCACCTTGTCGAACATGGCTTCGGTGACGTCCGACAGCTTCTGGTACAGCGGCGACATTCCGGCGTTGTTCACCAGGACGTCGACCTTGCCGAAATGCGAGTACGCATGGTGGACGAGCGCGTCGCAGTCGTCCCAGCGGCCGACGTGCGCGCCGACGGCCAGCGCTCGCCTGCCCATCGCGCGGACTTCGGCGGCGACCTGCTCGCAGGCGTCGAGCTTGCGCGACGCGATGACCACGTCGGCGCCGTGCGCGGCGAAGGCGAGCGTCATCGCGCGGCCCATGCCGCGGCTGCCGCCGGTGACCAGCGCGACCTTGCCGGTCAGATCGAATAGTTTGTCAGTCATCGATAGTCTCCTCGAAAGCGCGCGGCGCGGCACGCCCGGGGCGGGCGGCGCGCGTTGGCGCGGGAACGGAGACGCGGTACGAACCGGGTGCGCCGCGTCACCGCGACAGTATCGGTCCATCGCGGTCGGCGGCGCGCGGTTTCGCCCGGCGAACTCGGCACCCGGCGAGAGGCGCTGATGAAAGCGCCCGGGCCGGGGCGGCGATCGATGACAGCGTGACCGCCCGCGCGGCGAGCGGTCCGCAGCGGATCAATCCTTGTCGGCGCGATCGGCGGCGTCCTTGGCGGCTTCTTTCATGTCGCCGACGCCTTTCTGGATCTTGCCTTCGGTCTCGCGGATGGAGCCCTTGACCTGCTGCGTCGTGCTGCCGACCATTTCGCCGGCCGCTTTCTGCACCTTGCCGGCGGCTTCCTGGATGCTGCCCTTGACCTGATCTTTGTTCATCGTCGCTCCTTTGTCGAAAGGCGACCGCCGCTGCGGCCGCTGAACCGTATTGGACGCGATCGGGCCGCGGCGGCGAATCGGCCGATGCTGCGAAGCGTCGTCAGCGGCGGCCGACAAGCGATGCGGCGCCGTCCGAGGCGCGGCAGCCGCACTGCGGCGCTCCGGTCCCACTGCGGCGCTCCGGCGACATCCGGTCGCCGGCCGTCGGGCCGCCCGGCCGCGAATCGGCCGCGCGTGGGGCGAGGGCCTGGGGCCGGCGGGCCGGTGATAGCTTTTCGGCATGAACGCTTCGCCGTCCGCCCCGGTCTTTCCGCCGCCCGATTCTTCGTGCACGTCGCTGCCGCCGTCCGGTTCCGCGCTGCGGCCGGTTTCGATGCGATCACCTTGCTCTTCGCCTTTGCCGCTTCCGGCCGACGCGGCGCGGCGGCGCCCTGCGCGACACGAGGGCCGGCCGGCCGCCCGCACGGTCGCGATGGTGCTCGGCCTGTCGTGGGCGCTCGGCGGCTGCGCGCTCAATCCGGCGGTGCTGACCGTGGGGGCGGGCACTTACCAGGCGTCGCGCCAGGCGTTCTTTCCGTTCGGCGATACGGCGGCGCTTCGTGCGGCCGTGCTCGCGCAGGCCGATCGGCATTGCGAAGGGATGGGCGGCAAGCCGCTGGTCGTGCGGATCGACGAATCGAAGCCGCCGTGGCTGCCCGACAATTTTCCTCGCGCCGCCGTGCAGTTCCGCTGTGAGAACGGATGATGGATTCGGCGCCGCGGCTGTGGCGTCACAGCCCTGGCGCCGCGGTTCCGGCACCGCGGTTCTGGAGCCGCGGGCTCAGGTATCACGGAATTAGTGCCGCGGGCGACGTATTGCGGGCTCAGTGCCGCGGCGCTTCGAGCGGCAGACCGGCGGTGCGCTCGTCGCGCGTCCGCTGGCGCCGTTCCATGATGCTCTTGGCGACCAGCGTCACCAGCGCCATGCAGGCGAGCAGCGCCGCGGCGGTGAAGGCCGCAGCGGTCTTGTAGTCGTTGTTCAGTTGCTCGACCAGCAGCGGCAGCGTCAGCGTCTGGTTCATGATCGTGCCCGAGACGACCGATACCGCGCCGAATTCGCCGACGGCGCGCGCGTTGGTCACGACGACGCCGTACAGCAGCGCCCACTTGATGTTCGGCAGCGTCACGCGCCGGAACACCTGCCAGCCGGTGGCGCCCAGCGTCATCGCCGCGTACTCCTCGTCGGCGCCCTGCGCCTGCATCAGCGGGATCAGGATCCGCGCGACATAAGGAGACGTGATGAACACCGTCACCATGATGATGCCGGGCCACGCGAACATCAGTTGCACGTCGTGCGCGCCCAGCCACGCGCCGACTCGGCTCTCCGCGCCGTAGACGACCAGGTAGCACAGCCCGGCGACGACCGGCGAGGTCGCGTACGGGATGTCGATCAGCGTCATCAGCAGCTTGCGGCCGCGAAAATCGTAACGGCTGACGCACCAGGCCAGCAGGATGCCGAACACGAGGTTGACCGGCACCGTGATCAGCGTCGTGCCGACCGTCAGCCAGATCGCGTGCTGCATGAAGTCTTCGCCAAGGTTCTGCGCGAGCAGCCGCCAGCCGCCCTGCAGCGCCTGCGTGAAGATCAGTACCAGCGGCACGACCAGCAGCAGCACGGCCAGCAGGCCGCCGAGCGCGACCAGCGCCCATTGATGCGCGTGAGCGGGCTTTCGCATCAGGCCATCCGCCTTTGCCAGCCGAGCAGCCGGCCCTGCGCGACCTGCAGCCCGAACAGCAGCGCGAGCGAGGTCAGCAGCACGACCGACGCGATCGCCGCCGCCGCCGGGTAGTTGAATTCCTGCAGGCGCACGAAGATCATCAGCGAGGTCACTTCGGTCTTGAACGGGATGTTGCCGGCGATCATGATCACCGCGCCGAACTCGCCGAGGCTTCGGATGAACGCCTGCGACGAGCCGGCGACGATCGCCGGCACCATCGCCGGCACGATCACGCGCCAGAAGATCTGCCACCGGGTCGCGCCGAGCGTGCGCGCCGCCTCTTCGTATTCGTGGCTCATGTCCTGCAGCACCGGCTGGACCGAGCGCACGACGAACGGCAGGCTCGTGAAGATCATCGCGGCGACGATGCCCGGATACGCGTAGGCGATCTTCCAGCCCATCGCCGCGAACGCCTGGCCGTACCAGCCGCCCGGCACCAGCAGCGTCGACAGCGTGATGCCGGCGACCGAGGTCGGCAGCGCGAACGGCAGGTCGACCAGCGAATCGATCAGCCGGCGGCCCGGAAAGTCGTAGCGCGACACGATCCAGGCGAGCAGCAGGCCGATCGCGCTGGCCGCCAGCGTCGACAGCGCGGCGGCGCCCAGCGTGACGCGATAGCTGGCAACGACGCGCGGATCGGTGATCGCCTGCCAGTACTGCGCCCACGTCATGTCGGCGACGTACAGCAGCATCGCCGACAGCGGGAACAGGATGACCAGCGCGATGAACAGCGAACTGATGCCGAAGCTCAGTCCGAAGCCCGGCAGGACCGGCGGTCGCGCGAAGAACCAGGAGATCGGAGCCTGCCGGGCGGTCGTGCCGCCCCGGCTCACGGCTTGCTGGCCAGCAACTGGTCGAGCACGCCGTTGGCGGCGAAGTGCGTGGCCTGGATCTTGCCCCAGTCGCCGATCACCGCGGTCGGATCGATCAGGCGGATCGGCGGGAACTTCGATGCCGTGGCCTTGACGACGTCCGCGTGGTGGACACGGTAGTTGAACGCGGTCAGCAGCAACTGGATCTCGCGCGTGTACTGGAACTCGAGATACGTGGTGGCCAGCTTGCGCGTGCCCTTGTCGTCGACGACCTTGTCGACGACCGCGACCGGGAACTCGGCCAGCACGCTGACCGGCGGGCGCACGACCTCGTAACCGCCGGCCTTGAACTCGTCGCTGGCGGCGATGTTGACGACCTCGGATTCGAAGGTCAGCAGCACGTCGCCCTGGTTGTTGTTGGCGAAGGCGACGGTCGCGCCGCGCCCGCCGGTCGGGAAGTTCTCGACGTTGTGCAGCAGCTTGCCGACGAACGCGCGGGTCCGCGCGTCGTCGCCGCCGAACTTCTCGTTGGCGAACAGCCAGGCGGCCAGGTACGTGTAGCGCGCGTTGCCCGAGGTCTTCGGATTCGGGAACACGAGCCTGACGTCGTCGCGAACCAGATCGTCCCAGCCCTGGATCTTCTTCGGGTTGCCCTTGCGGACCAGGAACGCGATCGTGCTGTAGTACGGCGAGCTGTTGTTCGGGAACTGCTTGGCCCAGTCCTTGCGCAGCACGCCCCGCTGCGCGAGGAAGTCGATGTCGGTGACCTGGTTGAACGTCACCACGTCGACCTTCTTGCCCTGGACGATGTCCTGCGCCTGGCGCGAGGTGCCGGCGAACGACTGGTCGATCTTCGGCGTCTGGCCGGTCTGCTTCTGCCAGGACTCGATGAACTTCGGGTTGATCGCCGCGAACAGCTCGCGCGCGACGTCGTAGGAGGCGTTCAGCAGGGGTTTGTCCTGGGCCTGGGCCGGCGAGGCGAGGACGGCGGCGGCCAGGGCACCCGCGGCGAGCAGCTTGGAGATCATCGGGAGGGCTATCTGCAGCGACGAAAGAGCCCGCCATCATGCCCGCCGGCCCGCCGCCGTCCAACGAAGAAGTTCGTCGAACCAAATGCGCGATTGCTATTTGGACGGTCGTGTCTCGCCCGGCCGTTTGGCGCGACGCGGAGGTCCTGTGTAAGGTGTCGGACGTCGTCGTAGAAACATCGTGAAGTGCCTTGAACGGAGATCGCCGCTTGTCGTCCGATGCCGCGCCTGCCGTCCCGCCGACACCCGCGGATCCGCCGGCCGGCGCGTCGCGGGTGCTGACGGTCCGCGGGCTGTCGGTGCGCTTCGCCGGTCGCGAGCGCGCGCTGCACGCGGTCAGGGGCATCGATCTGGACGTCGACGCCGGGCGCACGCTGGCGATCGTCGGTGAATCCGGTTCGGGCAAGTCGGTGTCGTCGCTGGCGCTGATGCGCCTGATCGAGGCCGGCGGCGGCCGGATCGACGCCGGTTCGGCGCGGTTCAAGGCCCGCGACGGCCGCGAACACGATCTGCTGCGCGCCGACCCCGCGACGATGCGCCGGCTGCGCGGCGCCGACATCGCGATGATCTTCCAGGAGCCGATGACCTCGCTCAATCCGGTGTTCCCGGTCGGCGAGCAGATCGCCGAGGCGATCCGGCTGCACCAGCGGGCCGGCCGCGCGGCGGCGCGCGCCGAGGCGCTGCGGATGCTCGACCTGGTGCGCATTCCCGACGCGCGCAACGTGCTCGACCGGTATCCGCATCAGTTGTCGGGCGGCATGCGCCAGCGCGTGATGATCGCGATGGCCTTGTCGTGCCGCCCGTCGCTGCTGATCGCCGACGAGCCGACGACGGCACTGGACGTGACGATCCAGGCGCAGATCCTCGCGCTGATCCGCGAGCTGCAGGCGCAGATGCGGATGGGCGTGATGTTCATCACGCACGACATGGCGGTGGTCGCCGAGATGGCCGACGATGTGGCCGTGATGCGCGCCGGCGAGGTCGTCGAGCGCGGCCCGTGCGCGCGATTGTTCGCGGCGCCGCGGCATCCGTACACGCGAGCGCTGCTGGCCGCGGTGCCGACCTTCGGCCGGATGGCGGGCACCGACCGGCCGGCGCGGTTCGCGCTGCCGGGCGAGGCGGCCGATCCCGACGCCGCGCCGGTGCCGGTACCCGATACCGTGCGCCGCGACCTGCCGCCGGTGCTGGTCGCGCGCGATCTGGTCACGCGCTTTCCGCTGCGCTCGGGGATCCTGGGACGGGTGCGGCGCCAGGTGCACGCGGTCGAGCACGTCAGTTTCGAGCTGTACGCCGGCGAGACGCTGTCGCTGGTCGGCGAATCCGGATGCGGCAAGTCGACGACCGGCCGATCGTTGTCGCGGCTGGTCGACCTGAGCGGCGGATCGGTGCGGATCGCCGGGCGCGACGTCGCCGCGCTGGCCGGCGCCGATCTGCGGGCGCTGCGGCGCGACATCCAGTTCGTGTTCCAGGATCCGTTCGCGTCGCTCGATCCGCGGATGACGGTCGGCTACGCGATCCTCGAACCGATGCGCATCCACGGCACGGCGTCCGGCGCGGCCGCGCAGCGGCGCGTGGCCGAACTGCTCGAACGGGTCGGCCTGCCGGCCGGCGCCGCGCAGCGCTATCCTCACGAGTTTTCCGGCGGGCAGCGGCAGCGGATCGCGATCGCGCGGGCGCTGGCGCTCGATCCGAAGATCGTCGTCGCCGACGAATCGGTGTCGGCGCTGGACGTGTCGATCCGCGCGCAGATCATCAACCTGCTGCTGGATCTGCAGCAGCAGTCGGGCGTCGCGTTCCTGTTCATCTCGCACGACATGGCGGTCGTCGAGCGGATCAGCCATCGCGTCGCGGTCATGTACCTGGGCCAGATCGTCGAGATCGGCCCGCGCCGTGCGGTGTTCGAGTCGCCTCGGCATCCGTACACGCAGCGGCTGATGGCGGTGGTGCCGGTCGCCGATCCGGCCCGGCGCGCGCGCCGCGAGCCGCCGGTCGGCGAGGTGCCGAGTCCGGTGCGGGCGCTCGGCGACGAACCGCCGGTCGCGCCGCTGGTGCGGGTCGGCGACGATCATTACGTGGCGCGGCACGCGGTGGGCGGGGCTTATTGATGCCGGTGGAACGCGGCGCGATGGACGAAGGGCCGCCGGCGGATGCGCCGGACGAATCGAAGTGGACGAAGTGACGCGGTTGAAGCGCGGCCGGCCTTGCGCGGGTCGCCGTCGAGGAGGATGAAGATGGATTCGATGCGGGATGCGATGCAATCGGGACGATCGGGACGCCGGCTGGCCGCGCGCCGGCTGCTGGCGGCGGTCGGTGCGGGCACGGCGTTGGCGGTGTTGCCGTGGACCAGCGCGACTGCCGCCGGCAAATCGATCACGGTCGCCGTGCAGGCGAACTTCACGTCGCTCGATCCGTTCGACGCCAACGATTCGCTGTCGCTGGCCGTGTCCAAGTCGTTCTACCAGGGCCTGTACGGCTTCGACAAGGACATGAAGATGATCCCGGTGCTGGCCGACAGCCATACGGTGTCGCCGGACGGGCTCGTCTACACGGTCAAGCTCAAGACCGGCATCAAGTTCCACGACGGCACCGATTTCAACGCGCAGGCGGTCAAGGTCAACTTCGACCGGGTCATCAACCCCGACAATCGCCTGAAGCGCTACGCGCTGTTCAAGAACATCGCGCGGGTCGACGCGGTCGATCCGACGACCGTGCGGTTCACGCTCAAGGAGCCGTTCTCGCCGTTCCTGAACACGCTCGCGCATCCGTCCGGCGTCATCATCTCGCCGGCCGCGCTGGCCAAGTACGGCAAGGCGATCGGCCAGAACCCGGTCGGCACCGGCCCTTATCGCTTCGTCGAATGGAACCAGACCGACCGGCTGAAGGTCGCGCGCTTCGACGGCTACTGGAAGAAGGGTTACCCGAAGCTCGACGAGATCGCGTTCAAGCCGGTGGTCGACAACAACACGCGCAGCGCGATGCTGCAGACCGGCGAAGCGCAGTTCGCGTTCCCGGTTCCTTATGAACAGGCCGATCTGCTCAAGTCCAAGCCGAACGTCGTCGTCGAGAGTTCGCCGTCGATCGTTCATCGCTGGATCTCGCTGAACACCAAACAGAAGCCGTTCGACAACCCGAAGGTGCGCCAGGCGCTGAACTACGCGATCAACAAGGACGCGCTGGTCAAGGTCGCGTTCGCCGGTTATGCGGTACCGGCGGCCGGTGTCGTGCCCCCCGGCGTGGAGTTCGCGCTGCGGATCGATCCGTGGCCTTATGATCCGGCCAAGGCGCGGGCGCTGCTCAAGGAGGCCGGCTACCCGAACGGCTTCGAGACCACGCTGTGGTCGGCCTACAACTACACGACCGCGCAGAAGGTCATCCAGTTCGTCCAGCAGCAGCTCGCGCAGGTCGGCGTCAAGGCGCAGGTGCTGGCGCTCGAATCGGGCCAGCGCGTCGAGCGCGTCGAGAACGCGCCCGATCCGGCCACCGCGCCGGTGCGCATGCTGTACATCGGCTGGTCGTCGTCGACCGGCGAGGCCGACTGGGCGTTGCGGCCAGTGTTGGCCAGCGAATCGATGCCGCCGCGCCAGTACAACACCGCGTACTACCAGAACCCCAGCGTCGATGCGGGCCTGGCGCGCGCGCTGACGATCACCGACAAGGCCGAGAAGACGCGCCTGTACGCCGAGATCCAGCAGACGATCTGGAACGATGCGCCGTGGGTGTTCCTCGTCACCGAGAAGTTGGTGTCGGCGCGTGCGAGAAACCTCAGCGGTTTCCACGTGATGCCGGACGCGTTGTTCGAGTTCGAGGACGCCGACCTGCAATGAGGCGCCGGTGATCGCCTTCCTCGCCAAGCGATTGCTGGGCCTGCTGCCGACGCTGGCGCTGGTCGCGGTGCTGGTGTTCGGCTTCGTGCATCTGCTGCCCGGTGATCCGGCGCGCCTGGCGGCCGGCACCGACGCCGATCCGCAGACCGTCGAGCTGGTGCGCCGCGAACTGGGCCTGGACCGGCCGCTGCCGGTGCAGTTCGCGCACTATGCGGCGCGGATCGTGCAGGGTGATCTGGGCACGTCGCTGCGCAGCCGCCGGCCGGTGGCGACCGAACTGGCCGAGCGCTTCGGACCGACGCTGTGGCTGACGGTCGCCGCGATGGGCTGGTCGGTGCTGTTCGGCCTGCTCGTCGGCATCGTGTCGGCGGTCTGGCGCAACCGCTGGCCCGACCGGCTCGGCATGACGCTGGCGGTCTCCGGCATCTCGTTCCCGGCGTTCGCGCTGGGCATGGTGCTGATGCAGATCTTCTCGGTCCGGCTCGGCTGGCTGCCGACCGTCGGTGCCGACACCTGGCGGCACTACGTGCTGCCGTCGCTGACACTGGGCGCCGGCGTGGCCGCCGTCATGGCGCGTTTCACGCGCTCGTCGTTCATCGACATCCTGAAAGAGGACTACGTGCGCACCGCGCGCGCGAAAGGCGTCGCCGAGCCCGCGGTCATCGTCAAGCACGGCCTGCGCAATGCGCTGATCCCGATCGTGACGATGATGGGCCTGCAGTTCGGCTTCCTGCTCGGCGGCTCGATCGTCGTCGAGAAGGTGTTCAACTGGCCGGGCATGGGCAGCTTATTGGTCGACGCCGTCGAGATGCGCGACTACCCGGTGATCCAGGGCGCGGTGCTGCTGTTCTCGCTCGAATTCATCCTGATCAACCTGGTCGTCGACGTGTTGTACGGCCTGATCAACCCGACGATCCGCATCCGATGAGCGCGAACGAATCTTCTCGGAGTGCTGGTGCCGACGCGATCCGCACGCCGTGGCGCGAGTTCTGGCGCAAGTTCCGCCGCCAGCGGCTGGCGCTGGTCGCCGGCGCATTCGTGCTGCTGCTGCTGGCCGTCGCGCTGCTGGCGCCGTGGATCGCGCCGTTCGATCCGGAGAACTTCTTCGACTACGACGCGCTGAACTCGCCGCCGTCGGCCACGCACTGGTTCGGCGTCGATTCGCTCGGGCGCGACATCTTCAGCCGCGTGTTGGCCGGCACGCGGCTGTCGCTGGCCGCCGGCTTCCTGTCGGTGGCGATCGGCGCCGTCATCGGCACCGCGCTGGGCCTGGTCGCCGGGTATTACGAAGGCTGGTGGGACCGGATCATCATGCGCGTGTGCGACGTGCTGTTCGCGTTTCCGGGCATCCTGCTGGCGATCGCGATCGTCGCGATCCTGGGCAACGGCATGGCCAACGTCGTGCTGGCGGTGGCGATCTTCAGCATCCCGGCGTTCGCACGGCTGGTGCGCGGCAATACGCTGTCGCTCAAGCACCAGACCTTCATCGAGGCCGTCCGCTCGATCGGCGCCTCCGATGCGACCATCGTGCTCAAGCACATCCTGCCCGGCACCGTATCGACGATCGTCGTCTACCTGACGATGCGGATCGGCACCTCGATCATCACCGCGGCCAGCCTGTCGTTCCTGGGCATGGGCGCGCAGCCGCCGACGCCCGAGTGGGGCGCGATGCTGAACGAGGCGCGCGCCGACATGGTGACGTCGCCGCACATCGCGCTGTTCCCGAGCCTGGCGATCTTTCTGACGGTGTTGGCGTTCAACCTGCTGGGGGACGGGCTGAGGGATGCGCTGGATCCGAAGCTGGACGAGTGAATTCGACTTTCCGGCGTTTGTTTGGCTTTGCGGTGACTGGGTGTGCATCGAGTTTGGGCTCGCCGCGCGAACGCGGAATCGCCGAGGCCTCCTGAATGAACGGATCCCAGCCCGACTACCTCCACCACCGAACCACTCGCTCGATCGCTCGAAATACTTCGTTGACGAACCCTGAACCTTCCGCTGCCACAGCCACCGGCGCCATCGATGCGAGCACTTCGATGGCATCCTTTCTCGCCTGGCTGCGGGCCCAGTCGCAAGCCCTGGACCAGGCGAGCCGCGCGCAAGCGGTCGTGTCGCTCGCGAGCGCGCACGCGACCTCGTCGATCTGCTCGTTGCGGTAGACCTCGCGCTGTGCGAGGACGGCATCCAGCGTTTGCAGCAGCGTACGCGAGCGTGTTTCGCCGGACGTCGCTGCGGCGATGCGCAGATACGCTTCGATACGCGATGCTTCGTCTGCCCTGGCGGCGCAGTGCACTGCGCGGTCGACTTCCCCAACGCGGGCTAGCGCGGGTGCGAGGCGCGCGGCGAGATATTCCCTGCCGACGCTCTGGCGTCCGATACGGCACGCGACGCTCATCGTGCCGAGTTCGGCGAACGCCACGCGGCGCTCGATTTCGAGGACGTCTTCTCGTGACAGCCAGGGGCCAAGCTCCACCAGCACCGACGTGGTGACCTCGTTATCTTTCCCGAGGCGAACGAGTTCAAACGCGGCGTTGGCCCTGCCGATCGTACCCAAACGTCGCGCGAGAGCCCCCGCTGTGGCGGCGGGCTCGTCCTCGTGAATGAAAGGAAAGCTCCGGTCCGACGCCCACCGCAGCCACTCGTCGAAGTCCGCGCCCGTGGGGCCGATCTCCTGCACGAGGTAGGCCCATGCGGTTTCAGCGCTCAAATGGGGCGCGAGCGTTTCCAGTAAGTGCTTCCCGTCTTTGCCACGGGCCAACGCTCGTTCCACCCATGATGCGGCGCGGCCAGCGTCGAGCCGGCTCGCGATCATCGCCACAGCTCGCGCTAGCTCGTCGGCGTCCATCGCCGCTGCGGCGTGCTCCAGCTCGCGTTCCGCTTCATCCGCGGTGCCGAGTTCCAGCAGCAGTTCCATGCGTGTGCGCGCCTGTTCATGCTCGGCGATCGCCGCGCGCGCCTCCGCCGCGATCCGTTCGCGCCCCGGCCCGCCGACGCGTGGGGCCAGCGCAACGAGCAGATGCGCCCGTCCATGATGATTGTCCAGCCCGAGCGCGAGCTCGGTCAGGGCCTCGGCTTTCCCGATCTTGCAGCTTCGCGGCATCGCGAGCAGCGCGCGATGACACTCCCGGATGCCGTTGCGCCGGGCCTGATCCGCGATCAGCTCCGTTGCGCGGCGGCGCTCGGGTGCTGCCAGATGAGGAAGGAGCTTCACGACCTGGCCGAGCCCGGAGGGCTCGCCGATTCGTTCTGCCGAGGCCAGCGCCGCGGCAAGCTGCGTGCCTGAAAGCAGCGGCGCCGCGCGCTCGTAGGCACGCTCGCGTTCGTTCGCATCACCGAGTGAATCGATCGCCGCCAGGATGTCCCGAAGCGCTTGTGCGCGATGCGACGCCGAGTCGACACGCGCCACCGCTATGAGCGCATCGACGCGCGGAGCGCCGTTGAGCTGGGCCTCGATGAGCGCCTTCGTGCGATCCAGCTCCAGATGATTCATCGCGAGCAGCAACTGCCCGTCATGCATCCATAGCAGCGAGGTGGATCTCTCGCTTGTTTCCATTTGGGTGAGCACGAGGCTCATGAGGGCGCGACGGTCCTCGCCGGCTAGAAGAGGAGCGACGGCGGCGATCCACGCAAGCGGTTGGTCCACGATCGCGGCCCGGATGGGCCCGTGCAGGCTCGGGGGCGCATGCCGGGCCAGTTCTATGAACTCTTGCGGATCCGCTCGCGCCTCCGCAATGAGCTCCCGCAGCGTTTCGCGCTGCTCGTCGGGTGGCAGATGGCGCAGTAGAAGTGCCAGCGCATGATTGTGCAGCGGCGCCGATGCGAGTTCGCGGACCCGGACATACGCTTGTGCGATAGCGCTCGCGGCCGTAGTCGGATCGAGGTACTCGGCAAGCTCGGAGACCGTCCACGCGTGCATGGCGACGGACAGCGTGTCCCTTTTGTCGCGGTACTCGGCCATCGCATGGCCTATCCTGAGCGAGCGCTCCGGCTCTTGCAGCATCCCGTACAGTCGCAACGGCCGGAAGCCGATGGTGTGCGCGATCGCGACAGCCTGTGCCGCCAAGGGCGCGGGTACCCGGTCCAACAATGGCCGCAGGAGCGGGTTGGTATGGGTCTGCTCGTAACGCGAGGATGTCGCCAGCGTCCAGTCCGCGACACGGCGCAGCACCGGGAGCAGCTCCGTTTCCTCCAGCGCGAGCGCCAGCGCACGCACAAGGTCGCCGCGATCCGTGACGTCAGAATCAGCGATGGCGACCAGCGTCTCGTCGAGCCATCTCTCGCGGTCCTGCACGCGCGCGAGCAAAGCGATCATGGCTCGGGCGCGCTTCGCCGGCTCGACGAGCAGCCGGGAGCGGGCGATTGCGCGTTGCACGGACCAGCCGCCGTCCGCGACGGCTGCGTCGAGCAGGGCGGCCGGCACGGTACGCGCGAGACTACGAAGGCTCGCGGCAACGAGGACGAGAAGGCAATCGGAGACCCGGGCCGATACCAGGGAGAGGTCGACAACGTAGCCCGAGAAACCATCCTCGCCGCCGGCGCTGCCTAGGGATGCATGCACGCGGGTCCGATACCAGGCATTGCGGCCCTCGTCGTCCTCTGCGGACATTAGTGCGAGCGCATGGCTAGGATGTCGCGAGCGCAGCAAATGTCGGACGAGGTTGCGGTGCAGGTAACCATCATCGGGCAGGCGCCACCATTCGGCCTCCTGCGGCGGCCGATAAGCATCGAGCAACGCGCGCCCCAGCGACGCCGTCTTTTTCTCGTCTCGCCCGATGTACATGAGATGCAGATCGTGCAGGCGTACGTCGTACTGCTCCGGCGATCCATGGAGCTGCAGCAGGGACCGCTGCTGAAAGAACACGAGCAGGCGCTGCCCGCGATGCTCGGATAGTCCGGAACGATGCTTCCAGAGGCGCAGAATCGCTGCCGCAGGCACGGCGCCTTCCCAGAAGAACGCCGCGAGCTCGAGATAGCGTGCTCGCTTCACGGTCGGCAGCGCATCGAGGCTGATGCGAAGCGACTGCTCGACGGTCTCGTAGACGTACTCCTCGAAGCAGTGCTCCGCGTAGTCGAGCTCGCGCTTCTCCAGGGCCGTGACGATCGCGGACCAAGGCACGCCTTGGCCGGCCGCGGCGGCATTGAGCGCGATCGCAAACGGATGGTATCCGCACAGCTTCACCACACTCCTCACCGCGAGCGGCAACGCCTGCGGCGGCGTACCCATCCAATCTGCTGCCAGACGCAGCGCCTCTTCTTCGCCCAGTTGGTCGATCCGCAAGAGGTGGTGGCCAACAGCCAGCTCGCCGTGTCGCGTGGTCACGAGCATCCGGCCGCCGGGCCCGAGCACGCGCACGAGCGGCGCGATCTGGTCGACGGACGTCGCGTTGTCCACCACCAGCAGAAAGCGCTTGCCCTCGAACTGCTGAGCAAGCGCATCGCATACGTCCCGATCGTCGTACAGGCTGGTGATCCTGGCATGGCACAGCGCTGCCAGCCGGCGCAACGGATCTCCCGCGAGCCAGTAGATGCCATCGGCGACAAAAGTGGTCGGCCGACTGCGCATGGCGTCGACCAGACTCAGCGCGAGAACCGACTTGCCGATGCCGCCCATTCCGGTCACTACGGTGACGCGGCTTTCATGAGTGCGTACGGTAGGGCCGATCGTCTCGCCGAGCACGGCGCCGAAAAGCTCGTTGAACTTATCGGGGCGTGGCAGAAAGTGAGGCGGGCGCTCGGGCGGGCAGCCGAAGATGGGCGGGGGCGGGGGGACCGGATCGCTGAGCAGCCGGCGCAGCGGGTCGAGCGGCGGCTCCTTGCCGTCGACGACGAGAAAGCTCTCGGCGTGAAATATCCTCAATTCCGCAGGCAGACACGCGTGCGGATCGTTCGTCCCTGCCGGTACCAGGCGAAGCGCAGTCACGACCGGTTTGCGTTCGGAAAGCGCGGACTGCCACTCGGCGCGTACGTAGTCGGAGCGCAGCGCCCTTGGGCCGATCACGACGAGCAGGCGGTCGCTGCGATGAATGGCGTCGCGGATCTCTTCGGTAAAGGCGAGCGCGCGCGCCGGCATGTCCTTGCGGTCCCACCATACATCGAAGTGGTGCGCCTCAAGGAATTCGTACACCCGGGCGACGAACGGTTCGTCATCGGCTCGAGCGTACGAAAGAAACACGGACGTCATGCACGAACTCCGCGTACAGCGCCCGGCAGCGAGCGCGGCGCCCAGGGCTTCGGACTACGGCCGTCCGCGCGCGTCCTCGATGATTCGGGCCGCGAGCGCCTGCACCTGCTTGGCGGTCATCGCCGAGAAGATGCCCTGCCACGCGCTCGACGTGGTCGAGTAGTCTCGTGCGCCGAGGCGGCGGCCGGACGGCAGTTCGGTGAATTCGGTCCGGGCGTCGACGTGGGCGTTGCCGGTGAAGGCACCCAAGCCGTAGCGGGCCCCGGTCGAGATGTAGCGGTAGTCCCGGATCACGACGCGTGCGAAGGTCGTTCCGGCCGGCTGCGGACCCGGCTGGGCATCGACCCACGCGAAGCCGATGCCGGCATCGGCCGCGGCCTGGGTGAAGGCACCGCGCCATTCGCCGCGGAAGGCCTCCCAGTCCGACGAGGCCGGCATCGCCGGATCGGCGACGACCGCCACGGCGAGCCGTTTGAGCGGCGCCGACGGACGCTGCAATGCGGCCTGCTCGCTTTCGGGACGTTGGACGCTGGCCGCGCAGCCGGCGAGCAGGGCGGCCGATGCGACGAGTGCGAACCGTAGATTCATGCTACGCATCACGGTACTCCACGAGAACGGATGCTCGATATTCTGCCGGTTCGACGGCATGCGCTTCAAGAAGGGCCGCTCTTGCCGTCGGTCCGGCAGCAGGCCAGCGCGCCCTGGCCGTCGCGGACGAGCGGCAGCGAGAGGCGGGGTTATTCCTGAGCGAGCCGCCCCAGCGCCTCGTCCAGCCGCGCGACCGTGCTGTCGACATCGTTCAGCTTGTCGAGCCCGAACAGGCCGAGCCGGAAGGTGCTGAAGTCCGCCGGTTCGTCGCACTGCAGCGGCACGCCGGCCGCGGTCTGCAGCCCCAGCGCGAGGAACTTGCTGCCGGAACGGATCCCGGGGTCATCGGTGTAGCTGACGACCACGCCGGGCGCCTCATAGCCGGGCGCCGCGACGCTCGGAAAGCCCCGGCGGGCGAGTAGCGCGCGCACCTTGTCGCCGAGCTCCTGCTGCTCGGCGCGGACCTTGTCGAAGCCGTACCGTCTGGTCTCGAACATCGCGTCGCGCACCCGCGCCAGCGCATCGGTGGGCATCGTGGCGTGATACGCGTGGCCGCCGCCCTCGTAGGCTTCGATGATCTGCAGCCATTTGCGCAGGTCGCAGGCGAAGCTCGAGCTGTTGGTCTGCTCGATGCGCTGGCGCGCCGTTTCTCCGAGCATCACGAACGCGCAGCAGGGCGAGCCGCTCCAGCCTTTCTGCGGCGCGCTGATCAGGATGTCGATCCCGAGCGCGGCCATGTCCACCCATATCGTCCCCGACGCGATGCAGTCGAGCACGAACATCCCGCCCGCCGCGTGGGTGGCTTCGGCGACCTGGCGCAGATAGTCGTCGGGCAGGATCAGGCCGGCGGCCGTCTCGACGTGCGGCGCGAAGACCAGATCCGGCTTCTCGCGCGCGATGGTGGCGACGACCTCGTCGATCGGCGGCGGAGCGAACGGCGCCTGCCTGCCGTCGCGCACCGGCCGCGCCTTGAGCACGATCGATTCGGACGGGATGCCGCCCATCTCGAAGATCTGCGTCCAGCGGTAGCTGAACCAGCCGGTGCGGATCACCAGGCATTTGCGGCCGTGGGCGAACTGGCGCGCGACCGCTTCCATCCCGAAGCTGCCGCTGCCGGGCACCACGATCGCGGAATGGGCGTGGTAGACCTCCTTCAAGGTCGCCGAGATGTCCCGCATCACATGCTGGAACTTCTGCGACATGTGGTTCAGCGCGCGATCGGTGAACACCACCGAATATTCGAGCAGGCCGTCGGGATCGACGTCGGGCAGCAGGCCGGGCATGGCGTCTCCGTGTTCTTGGTCGCGATCCTGGCAGCTTAGCACTCGGTATGCCCGCAGCCGGCCAGGCTTCGAACTTCGCACGGCCGAGGAGATCGCCGGCCGACAGATCGCGCGATCGCCGGGCGGCAGATCGTTCGATCGTCTGGCGGGGGGCGGATTCTCGCGCGCTCCCCGCCATCGATCCGCCGCGCTGCTCAGCCGGTCTCCATCATCCGCCCGGTCGCGGGCCGCGTGCGTCCTGCCGTCCAGTTCCTGAGCACGCGCAGCATCGGCGCCTCGATGAACCGGTACTGCAGTATCGCGTAGCCCACGGTGACGCCGAGAATCAGCACCATTCCCAGCCAGAACGACTCGCCGCCGAGCGCTTTCCAGATCATCGTCGGAATCGCGCCGACCAGCGGGTGGCTCAGATACAGCGAGTACGAGGCGTCGCCGAGGGTCCGCAGCAGCGCCAGCGGATGCGCCGACAACTTATCCTCCAGGCAGACCACCCCGAACAGCAGCATGGTCGCGGGCCCGCCGAAGTAGATCGTGCGCGGCCCCGCGCCGTCGGCATACAGACGGGGCGCCAGCACGATCAGCGCCGCGGCCGCCGCCAGCACGGCGATCACCCCCAGCACATGACGCCAGGGCAGCGCTCGCAGCCAGGGGTACAGGATCGCGATCACGATGCCGGCCAGGAACTCCAGTTGCATCGGCGAGGTGCCGCGGTTCTGGAGGGGCGAGGTCGGATCGGCAACGCTGCGCAGTCCGACCAGGGCCAGGATCATCGTGGCAAGCAGCACGAAGCGCGCCGCCGGCTTGTTCAGAAACAGGCTGATGGCCACCATCAGATAGAACACGAACTCGTGGTTCAGCGACCAGCCCGGAACCAGGATCGGCGTGAACTCGCCCGACTGGCTGTTGACATGGAAGATGAACAGGAACGACGCGACGATTTCGCCCAGATCCGGCAGATCGCCGCTGCCGCCGTTCGCCCGCAGCGCCATGATGGCCAGCGTCGCCAGCAAGGTCAGCCAGTACAGGGGCGCGATGCGGATCAGTCGGTTCAGCCACCACTGCCCGGGACGTTGCGTAGAGCGACCGGCGGACAGCCAGATGATGAAGCCGCTGATCACGAAGAAGACGTCGACCCCGCCCGCCCACGCGTAGCGCCACACCGGCTCGACGCCGTCGATCGGGCGCAGTGCGCCGAGCGCATGAAAGATCACCACCGATAGCGCGGCGAGACCCCGCAGGTACTGAATGCCGACGACTTCCTTCATGACGGTCCGCTGTCGATTTCTGACGGACCAGTCTAAGAGCTTCCATCCCGTTCAACGGTGATCAATGCCACGATTGCCCGTTCGCGAGCGACGAGCGGCGAGGTGATCCGCGATTGCGGAGCAAAAAGTGTAAATTGCCTCGATCCGGAGCCTGCGCCTCCCCGGCCAGGCCGGCGGTCATCGATCCCGAGAGGTCCGGCGCGTCCGCCGCATCGTCGCATCGCTTCGCGGTCCGGGCGTCAGGCGCGCGGCCAGGTAATCGCCCAGCGCCGCGCACATCTGGTCGCGCAGATCCTTGCGCATACCCGGTGCAGCCAGTCGCAGGCCGTGCACCGCCGCGCGGACGATCAGCCAGGTGGCCAGCGCGATCGATGGCAGCGGCTCGGATGGCGCGCCCGGTGACCTCGGCGATCGCGCGGCGAAGGCCGTCAACACGTTCCGGACGCACTCGGACAACCGCTGCAATCGGTGCGGGTCCGCGGTCAACGCCGGCACCTCGGCCAGGATGAAACAAGCGGGCTGTGCTTGAACCTGCTCGATCACCTGGTCGATCAGGTCGGCGGCCAACCGGTGCGGGTCGTCCGGCAGCGCCGTCTGCCAGTGCCCGATGCGGGCGACCAGTTCCTCGACGTAGTGCTGCAGCAGCGCCGCGCCGAGTTCTTCCTTGTTCGAAAAATACTGGTACAGCGAACCGATCGACGCACCGGCGGTGCTGGCGATCGCGCTCATCGTGGTGGCCTCGTAGCCGTTGGCCACGAACAGGGTTTCGGCGGCCTTCAGCAGCTCGGCAACGCGTCGGCCGGCACGGGGCTGGGTCGGTTGCTTGCGGGTCTGCATTGACACAATGTGAGTGGCGCTCATATTATGAGTCGGTCAGAATATGATGACGGCTCACATTTTAGATCGATGAACGCCGCTGCGGGTGTTACGCCCTGGGTCGAGGTGCCTCATCGCGGCATCATCACCTTATCGATCATGCTGGCGACGCTGATCCAGTCGCTCGACGGCACGATCGCCAACGTGGCGCTGCCGCACATGCAAGGCAGCCTGTCGGCGTCGCAGGATCAGATCACCTGGGTGCTGACCTCGTACATCGTGGCCGCGGCGATCGCCACGCCGTTGACCGGCTGGCTGTGCGATCGCTTCGGCATGAAGCACGTGATGATCGCGTCGATCTCCGGCTTCACCGTGGCCTCGGCCTTGTGCGGCATCTCCGCGACGCTGCCGATGATCGTCGCTGCGCGCTTATTGCAGGGCGTCTTCGGCGCGGCGCTGGTGCCGTTGTCGCAGGCGATCCTGATGGACATCAACCCGCGCGAGCGGCAGGCCCAGGCGATGGCGGTCTGGGGCATGGGCGTGATGGTCGGGCCGATTCTCGGACCCACGCTCGGCGGCTGGCTGACCGACAGCTACGACTGGCGTTGGGTGTTCTTCATCAATGTGCCGATCGGTGCGTTCGCATTGTTCGGGGTGATCACGTATTTCAAGCCCAAAGACGGCCGCCGGCGCACGCCGTTCGATTTCTTCGGCTTCGTGACCCTAAGCCTGGCGATCGGCCTGTTCCAGGCGCTGCTCGATCGCGGCGAACAGCTCGACTGGTTCGGCTCGATCGAGATCCGTATCGAGGCGATCGGCGCGACGATCGCTTTCGCGCTCTTTCTCGTGCATATCGCGACCGTCAGCGGCCGCTCGTTCGTGAATCTGGCGCTGCTGCGCGATCGCAACTACGTGAGCGGGTTGGTGTTCATCTTCGTGATCGGCGTGGTGCTGTTCGCGACGCGCGCCTTGCTGCCGCCGATGCTGCAAACGCTGATGGACTATCCGGTGGCCACGGCCGGCCTGGTGGTCGCGCCCAGCGGCTTGGGCACGATGATCGCGATGATGCTGGTGGGTCGGCTGGTGAAGATCGTCGACCCGCGCGCGATTCTGATGTTCGGCCTGTCGTTGACCGCACTGTCGCTGTGGCAGATGAGCGGCTACACGCTCGAGTTGTCGGAGCGCGATATCGTCTGGCCCGGGGTGCTCCAGGGGTTCGGGCTCGGTTTCGTGTTCATCCCGCTGACGTCGATCGCGTTCGCCACGCTGGACGCCGACCTGCGTGCCGACGGGACGGCGATCTTCAGCCTGGTGCGCAATATCGGCAGCAGTATCGGTATCTCGCTGGTGCAGACGATATTGACGCGCCAGACGGCCGTCATGCACGCGTCACTGGCCGAGAAGATCTCGCCGTTCAACCCGCTGCTGCCGGATGCCGCCGGCCTGACGCCCCAGGCACTGGCCCGGATCGACCATCAGATCACGATGCAGGCAGCGATGATCGGCTACGTCGACGACTTTCGCTTCATGATGTGGCTTACCCTGCTGGTGATTCCGTTGGTGGCGCTGATTCGCTCCGCGGGGGCGTCGTCCGGGGGCGATACTCATGCGGTGATGGACTAGGGGCCGTTGATCGGCTTGTTCGGTTTCGAGCCGAGCTACCTGAAGGAGGTCCGCGACAACCTCGGCGAGCTGCCGGCTTCGCCCGTCCGAGGGCCAGGAAGGAGACGGGCGCGGCGACGTCGGACGGCTACAATCCGCGAACCCCGCCCAGCGGCAAGCTCACGACGAAATTCTCGATGAACACCAAGCGCGTTGTCGTTTCGACGCTGATCGGCCTGGCGGTCGCCTGGTTGCCGGCCACTTATCTGATGGGCGGACCGATCGAGAAGCAGTACGGCGAGTACGTCGACGTGCTGCTCGAGTCGCTGCCGATGGCTGAGGTGGTCGAACGCAGTTATCACCGGGGCATCATCGATTCCCGGGCACGCCTGACGCTTCGCCTGAAGGAGAGCGCCGTCGCCGCTACCGGCAAGACCGGCGGCACCGACGGAAAGGCCGCGCGACCGGCGCTGCCGTCGTTCTCGATCACACTCGACGACCTGATCCACCACGGACCCTTTCCCGATACCTTGCTGCCTGCCGGCAGCCGGATCCGCTCGACGCTCAGCGCGATCCGGCTCGCCGACGATGCCGCCAATGCGAAGCCCTTGCCCGGTGCCACGCCGATCACGCTGCTGACCGCCGACACGCGATTCGGTTTCGGCAGCAACTATCGTTCATCGCTGAACAGCCCGGCCCGGCAGTGGAAGAGCGACGACGGCAAGCTCGCGATCGACTGGCAGGGCTTCGAAGGCAGCGCCGACGGCGATACGCACAGCAACGAAGGGCGGTTCGCGATGCGTTCGCCTGGCCTGAAGGCGCTGATCGATGACGGGACCGGCAAAGCCGAGATCACGGTCGGCAGCATCGAAGGCGCGAGCGAGCGTTCGGCCGGTGACCCGCTCGAACTGACCGCGGGCCAGACCAGGCTGGCAGTCGATGCGCTGCGCTTTCGCTGGCAACGACCGGGCCAGGCCGAATCGGTCGGCGAGTTCGATGACCTGCGGATGCAGTCGACGATCACTCGCAACGGCGAACTCGCGGACCTGGAGACGCGCGGTACCGGCAAGGGTCGAATCGACGGGGCGACGATCGATCGCCTCGAATACGTCGAGCACTGGAAGCGATTGCACGCGCCGACGCTCGAGCGCGTCACGCATCGGATCCTCGATCAGATGGGCCGGATGCGCGACAGCGACTCGATGGACAAGGCCGCTTTCGAGCGGATGAGCGCGGCCATCGTCGACGATCTCAAGGGCCTGCTGCCGCACGATCCCGAATACGCGGTCGCGCCGCTGGCCCTGACCCTCGATGGCATGCCCGGCAGCGTCGGCTGGCGCATCGAGTTCGCAGGCCTCCGGGACTACGATCCTCACCAGTCGCCGCTGGGCTTGCTGGCGGCCCTGAAGGCGAGTTTTGATCTGAAGGCGCCGCGCGCCTGGGTCGAGAAGATCGCCGAACTGACCGCCGGCAACGAGAAGACGCCGATCCCGTCCGCGCAGTTGGCGGACATCGTTCGCCAGGGCGAGATGATGGGCTTCCTGCGCGACGACGATGGTGTCCTGACGAGCGAGGTACGCCTCGACGGCGGACGCCTGCAGGTCAATGGCCGAGAGCTGTTCGACCTGGCCGCGCTGCCCCGGCCCCGGCGCCCGTCGCGCTGATTCATCGCCGGGCCGGGACGACGCGGCCAGCTCAGCGGCGAAGGCGCCAGCCGGGCCATTGGCGGAATCCGCCCGACCGCCCGGCGCATCGTCCGAGCGGCGCGAAGAAGCGATCGGAACAACGGGGTGCCGGCGGCACCCCGTTTTTTTCCCGATTCGGACTACCATCGGCTCACACGAACAAGGAGGAGGCAAGCCACCATGAGAGTCCTCGCCACGATCGCGGCGACGTTGATGTTCGCCATCCCCCTGGCCGGCAACGCGCAGGCGCAGGACTATCCGACGAAGCCGATCCGCCTCGTCGTGCCCTACGCGCCCGGCGGCGCGACCGACATCATCGGCCGCGCAACGGCCGATGAGCTGACGAAGACGCTGGGCCAGCCGGTGGTCGTCGACAACCGGCCCGGCGCCGGTGCGAACCTCGGCTCCGAGATGGTCGCCCGCGCCGCGCCCGACGGCTATACGCTGCTGACGACGGCGAGCAGCACGCACGGCATCTCGCCGTTCCTGTACGCCCACCTGAGCTACGATCCGAACAAGGACCTCGCGCCGGTGATCGTGCTCGCCTCGTTCGCCAACGTGCTGGTCGTCCATCCTTCGGTGAAGGCCAACACGGTCCAGGAGCTGATCGCACTGGCGAAGGCGCAGCCGGGCAAGCTGACCTGCGCGTCCAGCGGCTTCGGCTCGTCGATCCACATGTCCTGCGAGATGTTCAAGCACATGCTCGGCCTGGACATCGTGCACGTACCGTACAAGGGCAGCGCCCCGGCGGTCACCGACCTGATCGGCGGCCAAGTCGACATGATGTTCGACAACATCCCGTCCTCGATCCCGCACATCCACTCGGGTAAGCTGCGCGCGCTGGCGACGACCGGCGCCCAGCGCGCGTCCACGCTGCCCGAGCTGCCGACGATGATCGAGTCCGGCGTTGCCGACTACCAGGCCGGTGCCTGGTTCGGGCTCGCCGTGCCTGCCGGTACGCCCGCCGACATCGTCGCCAAGCTGAATGCCGCGGGGCGCAAGGCCGTCGAGGCGCCGGGCTTCGTCAAGCACATCAAGGAGCTTGGCTACGATATCGTCGGCGGCACCCCCGAACAGATGGCGGCGATGATCGACGACGAAGTGCGGCGCTGGGGGCCGATCGTCAAGGCCTCGGGCGCCCGGGTCCAATGAAACGAACCAATCGAACCAATCGAACAACGGAGAACCAGACATGTCGCGCCTGCCGATGATTCCCGATAACCCCGACGATCCGGCGCTGAGCGAGATGTTCGCGGAGGTCCGTGCGCGCGGCGTCGCGCTGCCGAATCTGTACCGCGTCATCGGGCACGCGCCACCGATGTTGCGCGCGTGGCTCGACTTCGCATGGCCGTTGCGGCTCGAAGCGAAGACGTCGCGGCGCATCCGCGAGCTGCTGATCCTGCGCGGTGCGCAGGTCTCCGGCACGCACTACGAGTGGGTGCACCACGAGGCGATGGGGCTGGCCGCCGGCGTCACGCGCGAGCAGATCGATGCGCTCGATGACTGGCAGCAGTCGGCGCTGTTCGACGACCAGGAAAAGGCCGTGCTGCGGCTGGCCGACGAAGTGACCCGCGGCCCGGCCGCATCGGCCGAATGCATCGAGGCGCTGAAGCGCCAGGGCTTCGATGCCGCCGACATCGTCGAGCTGACGCTGACCGCGAGCTTCTACGTCTGCGTCGCACGCTTCCTGCAGTCGATGGAAGTGCCGCTCGAGGAAGGCCGGTCAGGCTGATCGGCCCTTCGCCGCACGCACCCTGTCGCGTGCGGTCGCTTCTCGAAATCCAGGCCCGTGAACAGCTCCTAGTTCGATACCAGTTGCTGCCCGCCGGTGCCGATCGTCGGCAGCTCGATCGACGCCGGGTGGCCTGCATCCTGCAGGATCGAGATCACTGCATCGTAGGGGCTCTTACCCGGTCCCTGCGGACCCGGTAGGTCGGTGCCGGCTTGCGCACCGCCGGCCAGATCGATCCGGATCCGGTGCCCGGCCCGGAAGACGTACGAGGTCGGCCACAGGTTCAGCTCGTACGACTTCGGTGTGTCCTGGGCGACCGGCTGCGGTGCCGCGCGCGAGTCGGCGTGCGAGGCATTCAGGTAGCCGACCGTTACCTGGGTCGACGTGCCGTCGGGAGCGACGTCGGTCAACTGGACGACGAAATCGGCGTCCTGTCCGTGGATGCTGGCCCAGAACGCGAGCCGGGCACGACCGGTCACCTCGGTGGCTACCGGCAACTGCCGGGTCGTCCAGGTCAGCGCCCGGGTTTCGACAGGGCGCTGATCGGCCTTGTATCGTCCCTGGCTGCTGCTCAGCAGCGTCGGCAGGAAGGGCCCCGCCTGCTCGGAGTAGGAGATCGTCGCCGCGCCTGCCGCATCGGCGGGTGCCGCGGGCTGCAGCGAACCGTCGTTGATGCTGCCGATCGATCCGCTGCGATCGGCGCGCAGATGCAGCCGCACGGCCTGCGTGTCGGGGATCGGCCACTGGCTCTCCGTGCGCCACTGGTCGGGCCCTTGCACGTAGATCAGCGCCTGGCCGTTGCTGCCGACGCCGTTGTCGATGCCCCGCAGGTGGCGGTCCATCCACATCGCCTGGTATTCGAAGAACGACCAGGGCTGCACGTCCTTCAGCATCGTGCCGTGCGCATCGGGGCCCCAGATCATCATCTTCGCGGCATTCGCCGGCATGTCCTCGTAAGCCTCGAGGTTGGCCGGGGAAATGTAGTCGTTCCAGCCCCCGGTGGTCAGCACCGCGATGCCCTGCGCGGCGATCCGTTGGTGATCGGCGCTCAGCGTCGTGCGCTCCTGCCAATAGGCGTCGAAGTCACGATGCTGCGAGGCGCTGCCGTATTCGACGGCCCCGCGCGCCACTCGCCCGGGGCCGGGCAGCATGCCGCCCGGATACCAGACGTAGTCGTAGCAGTTGCCGCAGGCAACGTGAGGAATGATGGCCTTCAGGGACGGCGGCGTCTTCCGGGCCGTCAGCCACTGGCTGATACCCAGCAGCGATGCGCCGACCATGCCGACGCGCCCGTTGCACCAAGGCTGCTTCGCCATCCATTCGATGACTTCGTAACCATCCTCGCCGAACTTGTTGTACAGGTTGGCTTCGCCCTCCGAATTGCCCGAGCCCCGCATGCTCAGGTGTAGTCCGGCGTATCCGCGCGTGGCCAGGTCCATTAGCGGCGGCTCGACGCCGGCGCCGGTGGTGGAGGTGTGCCCGTAGCCGTCGGCCAGCAGCACGCAGGGGCGGGCTTCGCCCGGGACGCCCTGCGGCAACAGCAGCCGGCCGCCGAGCTTCACGTTGTCACTGGTCGTGAAGAAGATTTCCTGCGGGACCACCGTGAAGCGCTCTGCCGACGTGATCGGGGTCTTGGGCGACGTGATCCAGCCGCGCGATTCGGTGCCGGTGCCCAGCGCCGTATTCGTAGCGTCGTCGTGCGATGAGCCGCCGCACGACGCCACCACCAGGGCGGCAAGCAGTGCCGTAACTGTCGTGAGCAGGCGCCACCCTGCGCGCCGCCGTCCTTCGTATTTCGTCATCCCCACGATTTCTCCTCCAGAGTCGATTGATAGCCAGTCGCGTGGCAGCCCTCGGCATCGTTGCCGTTCTCCGGCCCCCGTCCGCAACCGGTCCGGGGCGCGCTGGCCTCCGGATCGTCGACGTGGATCTCGGTACGTACAATCGCTAAATTTCGTACCGACCCTTCGATTTCCTTTAACCCCGAGCGGCGACCCGATCGTGATGGATTTCGACCTCACCGACCTGAGGCTGTTCTTGAGAATCGCCGAGGAAGGCAGCCTGACGCGTGCGGCGGAGTTGTCCCACATGTCGCTCGCCGCGGCGAGCACCCGGGTCAAGGGGCTCGAAGCGCAGGCGAAGCAGCGCTTGCTGTATCGACAGCCGCGCGGCGTTCGCCTGACGCCACCCGGCGAGGTGTTTCTTCATCATGCAAAGCATCTGCTGAAGCACGCGAACCGGCTGCACACGGACCTCGAGGAGTACGGCAAGGGCTTGCGCGGTCCGGTGAGGATCCAGGCGAACACGACGGCGGTGACCGATTTCCTGCCCGAGATCCTGTCGGCCTTCCGGGCGAGCATCCACCAGGTCGATGTGGAGTTGAAGGAAAGGCCGAATCCGGACATCGCGCTCGGCGTCCGGGATGGCCTGGCCGACATCGGCATCGTCACTGGCGAAATCGATACGCTCGGGCTGCGATCGATTCACTTCAGCACCGATCGGCTGGTGCTGGTGGTGCCCAGTGGCCACCGGTTGGCCGCTCGTCCGGCCGTCGATTTCGCAGAGACGTTGGACGAGGATGCCGTCGGGATGCAGGAGGGCTGTGCGCTTCATGCGTTCCTCGTCGCGGCTTCGGAGAGGCTCGGCAAGCGGCTGCGTCCGAGGATCCAGGTGTCCAGCTTCGACGCGATGTGCAGGATGATCAGCGCCGGTGTCGGCATCGGCATCGTGCCGGACGGCGCAGCGCGCAGGAACGTCCAGCGGATGAACCTGGCCAGCATCGAACTGAACGATCCGTGGCGGATTCGCGAGCGCTACATCCTGGTACGCTCCGGCGACCGACTGGCGTCGCCGGTCCAGGCGCTGATCGACGCCATCGTCGGCTGGTACGCGCGCCCCGGAGACCGGGCGGACACGCCGCACGGATGACCCGATGAAGCAGATCACCCCGGCCACCCATGCGATGTGTCGCCAGCGGGCGAGCGGGGGCGACTCGACGCATGTCAGCGGTTCATCGAATCGGCAAGGCCCGGGGATTGCCCGTCACCTGCTGCGACGCCAACGCATCGAGCAGTTCGCGCGTCACGCGCTGCGTCGCAGGCCGTCGGGGCGGCCCTTGCGCTACTTCTTCCGAACCAGCAGCGGACACTTGCTTTGCGCGGCAGGCAGGAACGCTTCTTCGCCGCTGAAGGTCTTCACGACCTCCATCAGGTCATCCGGATTCTTCATGCTGGCCGGCGCCTTGATGACGCCGTAGTACATGTTCCGCATCAGGCGGCCATCGGCCCGGATCTTCGCGCCCTGGGTGAAGAAATCCTCGACCGGTAGCTCCCGCATCTTGGCCAGCACCGCGTTGGTGTCGGTCGTGCCGGCCGCCTTGACCGCCTTCAGGTAGTGGAACACCTCGCTGTAGACGTCGGCCTGCTGGTCGGAGGGCAGCTTGCCGCCGGACGCCTTCTTGAAGCGCTCCTTCCAGGCTTCGGCTTGCGGCGACAAGCCCCAGTAATAGCTGAACGCGACCGGCAGACCCTGCGCGACCTCCATTCCCATCGCGGGCACGTCGATGGTTCCGAGCGAGAACGGCACGAACTTCTGTCCCATCTGGGCCAGGCCGAATTCCCGCGCCTGCTTGGCGATGTTCAGCGTGTCGGTGCCGCCGCCGATGAAGCCGATGTTCTTGGCCTTGGAGGACTGCGCGCTGAGAATGAAGGATGAGAAGTCCGCCGCGCCGGCCGGGAAGCGCACGCTGCCCAGGACCTTGCTGCCGCCGGCTTCGATGACCTTGCGCGCCTCCTGCTCGGTGCTGTGCCCGGCGGTGTAGTCCACGGTAATGAAATACCAGGTCGTGGGTTCGCCCTGGCTCACCCCCTTGGAAACGATCGTGGCCAGCGAATAGCCGTCGGTGCCCCAACTGAAGCCGTTCGGTGAGCACTGCTCATCGGTGAAGAGCATGCTGTTGATCTCGGCCATCACGATCCTGTTCTTCGACTTGGCGATGTCCTGCACCACCAGGCCGACGCCGGAATGATAGAGATCGAAGATCGCCGTCACGCCCTCGTCATACCAGCGCCGCGCGATCGACGCGCCGACGTCGGGCTTGAACTGGTGGTCGGCCACCAGCACCTGCACGGGGCGCCCGAGCACGTTGCCGGCGTCCTCCACCGCCATCTTGGCCGCGATCACGGAGCCGGCGCCGGTCGCGGCGGAATAGACACCCGATTGATCGTTCAGGACGCCGATCCTGATTTCGTTGCCGGGCGCCTGCGCCCCGGCCGAACCGATGCCGGCCAGGCCCAGCAGCAGCAGGGCTGCGCGATGCCTGATCGCGTGCCGGATCACGTGCCGGATCGAAGCCAGGCGCGAAGCCGAAGAAGCGTGCCGCATGTCGTTGTCTCCTCGTTGTCTGCTTGTCGGGGCCGCTGCCGGCGTACGGCGGCTTGCGGTCATGCCATCGTCGATCGAGATGCTATCAGCCGGCCGCACATCGGTGACGCCGACCGACGTCGGCACGATCAGCCGCTGCGCTGCCCGGGCCGGCCCGAACGTACTCGTGCGCGGCGGCTCACGGATTGATGGCTCGTCGGCGTGCGAACAGATTGTTCAGCACCAGCGCGCAGCAGGTCAGGCCGACGCCGACGATCTGGATCGGCGTAGGAACCACGCCGGTCAGCGCCGAGACCGCGAATGCGGTGATGGTCGGCACGTTCAGGAACAGCACCGCATTGATCGGCGTCAGCAGCCGGTTGCCGGCATTCCATAGCGACACGCCGAGCACGCCCGCGCCCAGGCTCATGTAGAGGAGTTCCGGAATCGTCTCGACGACGGCCTGTGCGGTCGGCACCGCGACCAATCGGGACGAGAACAGCACGAGGTTGATCGCGACGATCGATGTCAGGCCAAGCGCCATCGTGATCGTCGTATAGCGGATCGGCGACCAGTCGGGGAAGCGGGCCGAGCCGAACGAGTAGATGACCCAGCACAGCATGCCGGCGATCGTGATCGCGCTGGGAGCCAGGCTTCCGGGCGCGCCGAGCAGGTTGCCGAGGTCACCGTTGGAGATCACGAGCGCGACGCCGCAGAACGAGATCAGGAAGCATAGCCAGGTCGTCCACGGCGCCATCCGGCGCGTCATCACCGAGTGGATCAGCGCGCCGAGCAGCGGCTGCGTCGCCGCGAGGATCGATGTGTTCAGCGCGCCTTGCTCGCCCGCCAGCTTCTGACCGAGGAAGACCAGGAAGCCGAAGCCCGC
The DNA here is from genome assembly GCA_047601745.1 of Burkholderiaceae bacterium. GTDB lineage: Bacteria > Pseudomonadota > Gammaproteobacteria > Burkholderiales > Burkholderiaceae_E > JAKPAM01. The sequence continues at coordinate 2,799,535 of JASGIS010000001.1, forward strand.
GAAGCCGGCCGAGCCCAGCAGCCATGCGGTGAGCAGCGGCCGGCCCCTGACGCGCAGCGCCGCCGGTCCTTCCGTCAGAGCCAGCGCGATGACCATCACCACGGCGGCCAGCAGGTATCGCAGCGATGTGAACGAGAACGGATCGAGCCGATGCAGCGCGCGCTGCATCACCGGGAACATCAGGCCGAACGACACGGTCGCGGCGACGCAGCAGGCGACCCCCGTTGCATAGCGCGGCGCGGCAGAGCGGAGAGCGATGTCCGGTGACGGCGTTCGGGCGGGGTGGGCGGAAGCGAGTTTGTCCATGGGGGCCGAAAGAGGGCGATTGGGGTGGACCATTGTCGGCACGCGGCGGATACTCGGCCATTGGCACGAATGACAGCAATCGGGTAGATCATGCCAGCCTCGAAGAAAACGGCCGGGACTCGACGCGCTCGGCGCTCGGTGGACAATCGAACGATCGCGGTGCTCGCCTACGACGGCGTCAACGTGTTCGAGCTCGGTATCGCCATGGAAGTGTTCGGCTTGTCCGGCATCGGGCCGGACTGGTATCGCGTCGCCGTCTGCGGTCCGCGATCCGGCGTCAGCGTGGCGGCGGGCGGCGGGGTCAAGCTGCTGGCCGAGAAGAGCTTCCGCTTCTTGCACGAGGCGGGTACCGTGATCGTGCCGGGGTGGCATGACGTCGATGCATCGATGCCCGAACCGGTGCTCGACGCGTTGCGGCGTGCGCACGCGCGCGGCGCGCGGATCGCATCGATCTGCAATGGCGTCTACGTCGTCGCGGCGGCCGGGCTGCTCGACGGCCGCAGGGTGGCCGCGCACTGGGCGCAGGCCGATGCGCTGGCGCGCCGCTTTCCGCGGCTGACGGTCGATCCGAAGGTGCTGTACGTCGATGACGGCGACATTCTCAGTTCGGCGGGACGCGCGGCCGGACTGGACCTGTGCGTGCACATCGTCCGAAAGGACTTCGGCGCGACCGTCGCCAACGAGGTGGCGCGCAGGATGGTCATTTCCGCGCATCGCGAAGGCGGGCAGGCGCAGTTCCTGCCCGAGCCGATGCTGACCGACGCCGATCGGCTCGGCGGTTTGCGCGCGTGGGCGCGTTCGCATCTCGATCGCGATCTGACGATCGAGGCGTTGGCCGCGAAGGCCCGGATCAGCCGGCGGACGTTGATTCGGCGCTTCGTCGAGTCGACGGGGCTGCCGCCCGGCGAGTGGGTGCTGCAGCAGCGGCTGTCACGGGCCCGCCGCTTGCTCGAGACGACGGCCAGACCGATCGAAGAGATCGCGACGTCGGCGGGTTTCGGTTCCGCGGATGTATTGCGCCATCATTTTCGCGAGCGGTTCTCGACCAGTCCGATCCGCTACCGGCAGGCGTTTCGCGGGTAGGCGGTGCGCGCACCGGACGGCATCGCCCGGCCATCCTCAACCGGGACCATCCCAGCCTCCGCCCAGCGCGCGGATCAGCCCCACCGTGGCCGTGTACTGCGCGGTGCGAACCTGCAGCGCCTGGCGGCGGTTGCGCAGCTCGCTGCGGCGCGCGTCCAGCAGTTCGAGCTGGCTCACCAGGCCGTTGCGGTAGCGCGAATCCGACAACTGCGTGGCACGGGCGGCCGACTGCACGGCGCGGTCCTGCGCGTCGGCCTGGCCGGCCAGCAGGCGCAGGGCATCGAGCTGGTCCTCGACCTCGCGGAACGCCGTCAGCACCTGTCCGCGGTGCGCCGCCAGCGCGCCTTCGAGCCGGGCTCGCGCGCCGTCCTCCTGCGCGGCGCGCCGGCCGCCGTCGAAGATCGGCAGCGACAGCAGCGCGCCGATGCCCCACGCGCGGGCCGACCACTTGAACAGGTCGCCCAGTTCGGGCGAGGCCTGGCCCGCGCTGCCCGTGAGCGTGACGGCCGGGAACCACGCGGCCTGCGCCACGCCGACGCGCGCCTGCGCGGCCAGCACCGCGGCCTGGGCGGCGGACACGTCGGGACGGCGCGCGAGCACCGTGCCCGGCACGCCCGGCGGGATCACGGGCAGCGCGGCGTCGCCCGCCGGCGGCGGCACCGCGAAGCCGCTGGCCACTTCGCCCACCAGCACCGCGAGCGCATGTACGAGCAGCGCATGCTGGCGCTCCAGCGCGAGCGCCTCGGACTCGGTGGCCGCTACCTCGGTCTGCACGCGGACCACGTCGAGTTCGGCCACGTCGCCCGCCTGGTAGCGGCGCTCCGTGAGGCGCTGCGTGTCCCGGTAGGCGGCCTGGCTCTCGCCGACCAGCACGCGCTCGGCCTGCACGGCGCGCAGTTGCAGGTAGGTCTGCGCCACGTCGGCCTGCACCATCAGCAGCGTGCTCTGCAGCAGCGCGTCGCGTGCCCGGGCGTCGAGCCGCGCTGCGTCGCTGGCCCGCGAGAGGCGGCCGAACAGGTCCGGCTCGTACGACGCGCCGAGCCCCGCGGTGGCCAGCGTGGCGGGTTGCGTGCTGCCCGTGGTGGTGCCCGTGGTGACGCCCGCCTGGCGCGACACGCCGGCGGAGGCGCCCACCTGCGGCGCGCGCTCGGCGTCGGCCGAACGCAGCAGCGCCCGTGCCTCGGCGAGCCGCGCGGCGGCCTCCTGCACGGTGGTGTTGCCGTCGCCGGCGCGTTCGACCAGGCTGCTGAGCACCGGGTCGCGGAAGCCCAGCCACCAGGCGCCGCGCGGCTGGGTCTCGGCCGGCGGCGCTGTGGTCCACGCCGCGGCGTCGGCCGCCACGCTGAACGCGGCCGGCACCGCCACGCCCGCGTGCTCGGGCGGCGGGGCCAGCGGGGCGCTCATGCAGCCGGCCAGCGCCAGGGCGGCGGCGAGCGGCGCCAGCCGGCTGGAATTGATCAGCGCGTCCCTGGGGGAAGGAAAGCGAAACATCGTCGTCATCGCAAAGAACTCCTGCTCATTCGTGCTGCCCGCGCGGCGCGGCGAGCACGGAAGGTGCGCCGGCGCCGGGGCCCGCTTCTTCGGTCAGCGGCGCCGTGTGGCTGCCGTGCTGCTGCAGCGGCCGGTTGCCCGCCAGGCGGCGCAACGCCACGTAGAACACCGGCGTGAGGAACAGGCCGAAGGCCGTCACGCCGATCATTCCGGCGAACACCGCCACGCCCATGGCGCTGCGCATCTCGGCGCCCGCGCCGGTGGACAGCACCAGCGGCAGCACGCCCATGACGAACGCCAGCGAGGTCATCAGGATCGGCCGCAGCCGCAGGCGGCTGGCTTCGATCGCGGCCTGCACCGGCGAGCGGCCGGCGAATTCCAGCTCGCGCGCGAACTCCACGATCAGGATGGCGTTCTTGGCCGACAGCCCCACCAGCACGATGAGCCCGATCTGCGTGAACACGTTGTTGTCGCCGCCCGAGAGCCACACCCCCGTCATGGCGGCCAGCAGGCCCATCGGCACGATGAGGATGATGGCGATCGGCAGCGTGAGGCTTTCGTACTGCGCGGCCAGTACCAGGAAGACCAGCAGGATGGCGATGGGGAACACCAGCACGGCGGAATTGCCGGCGAGGATTTCCTGGTAGGTCAGCTCGGTCCACTCGAAGGAGATGCCCCGCGGCAGCGTTTCGGCGGCGATGCGCTCGACGGCCGCCTGCGCCTGGCCCGACGACCAGCCGGGCGCGGGCCCGCCGTTCACGTCGGCGGCCAGGAAGCCGTTGTAGCGCATCGCGCGCTCGGGGCCGAAGCTGGGCTCGATCTTCATCAGCGCCGAAAGCGGCACCATCTCGCCCGTCGTGGAGCGCACCTTGAGCTGGGCCACGTCCTCGGCGCGCGCGCGGTAGATCGCATCGGCCTGCACGCGCACGCTGTAGGTGCGGCCGAACCGGTTGAAGTCGTTCGCGTACAGGCTGCCCAGGTAGATCTGCAGCGTCTCGAAGATGTCCGTCACCGGCACGCCGAGCTGGCGCGCCCGGGTGCGGTCGATGTCGGCGTAGAGCTGCGGCACGTTGACCTGCCAGCTCGTGAACAGGCCGGTCAGCTCGGGCGCCTGGAGGGCCTTGCCCATGAAGGCCTTCACGGCCGCGTCCATGGCCTCGTAGCCCAGCGATGAGCGGTCCTCGATCTGCAGCTTGAAGCCGCCCGTGGTGCCCAGTCCCGCGACGGGCGGCGGCGGGAACATGGCGATGAACGCGTCCTGGATGCTGCCGAACGCCTGGTTGAGCTGCCCGGCTACCGCGCCGCCGCTCTGGTCGGCGCGCGTACGCTCGGCGAAGGGCTTGAGCGTGGCGAACACGATGCCGGCATTCGAGCTGTTGGTGAAGCCGTTGATCGACAGGCCCGGGAAGGCGATGGCGTCCTCCACGTTGGGGTTCTGCTTCATGATCTCGCCCATGCGGCGGATCACGTCGTCGGTGCGGTCCAGCGTGGCGCCGTCGGGCAACTGCGCGAAACCGATCAGGTACTGCTTGTCCTGCGCCGGCACGAAGCCGCCCGGCACGGCCTGGAACAGCCCCCAGGTGACGCCGACCAGCGCGAGGTAGACGGCCAGCATCAGCGCCTTGCGGCCGACCACGTGGCGCACGCCGCCGCTGTAGGCCTCGGAGCCGCGGTGGAACACGCGGTTGAAGCGGCGGAAGAATCCGCCGAACACGCGGTCCATGCCGCGCGTGAGCGCGTCCTTGGGCTCGTCGTGGCCGCGCAGCAGGAGCGCCGACAGCGCCGGCGACAGCGTCAGCGAGTTGATCGCCGATATCACCGTGGAGATCGCGATGGTCACCGCGAACTGGCGGTAGAACTGCCCGGTCAGCCCGCTGATGAAGGCCAGCGGCACGAACACCGCCACCAGCACCAGCGCGATGGCGATGATGGGGCCGCTGACCTCGCGCATCGCGCGGTAGGTGGCCTCGCGCGGCGCGAGGCCTGCCTCGATGTTGCGCTCCACGTTCTCCACGACCACGATGGCGTCGTCGACCACGATGCCGATGGCCAGCACCAGGCCGAACAGCGAGAGCGCATTGATCGAGAAGCCCAGCAGATGCAGCATGGCGAAGGTGCCCACCACCGACACCGGCACGGCCAGCAGCGGGATGATCGAGGCGCGCCAGGTCTGCAGGAACAGGATGACCACGATCACCACCAGCGCGATCGCTTCGAGCAGCGTCTGGATGACGGACTTGATCGACGCGCGCACGAACTGCGTGGGGTCGTAGGCGATGCGGAATTCCACGCCCTCGGGCATGCGCTGCTGCAGCTCGGCCATCGTGGCGCGCACGTTGGCCGAGATGTCGAGCGCGTTGGAGCCCGGCGCCTGGAAGACGCCCATGCCCACGGCCGGGTCGTTGTTGAGCAGCGAGCGCAGCGAGTAGTCGGCCGAGCCCAGCTCCAGCCGGGCCACGTCGCGCAGGCGCGTCACCGCGCCGTCGGCGCCGGTCTTGACGATGATGTCGCCGAACTCCTCCTCGGTCGCCAGGCGCCCCTGCGCGTTGATCGACAACTGCATGTCCACGCCCGGCAGGCCGGGCGACGCGCCCACCACGCCGGCCGCGGCTTGCACGTTCTGTCCGCGGATGGCCGCCACCACGTCGCCGGCCGACAGGCCGCGCTGCGCGACCTTCTGCGGGTCGAGCCAGGCGCGCATCGAATAGTCGCCGCCGCCGAAGATCTGCACCTGGCCCACGCCCGGAATGCGCGCGAGGCGGTCCTTCACGTTGAGCACGGCGTAGTTGCGCAGGTAGTCGATGTCGTAGCGGCCGTTGGGCGAGACCATGTGCACGACCATCGTCAGGTCGGGCGCGCTCTTGACCGTGGTGATGCCCAGGCGCCGCACTTCTTCCGGCAGACGCGGCTCGGCTTGCGAGACGCGGTTCTGCACGAGCTGCTGCGCCTTGTCGGGGTCGGTGCCGAGCCGGAAGGTGACGGTGAGCGTCATCACGCCGTCGGTCGTGGCCTGGCTGCCCATGTAGAGCATGCCCTCCACGCCGTTGATCGATTCCTCCAGCGGCATGGCCACGGTCTCGGCGATCACCTTGGGGCTGGCGCCCGGGTAAGTGGCGCGCACGACGATCGAGGGCGGCGAGACTTCGGGGTACTCCGAGACCGGCAGCGCGCGCAGCGCGACCAGGCCGGCCAGGAAGATGAGCACCGACAGCACGCCCGCGAAGATCGGGCGGTCGATGAAGAAGCGGGACAGATTCATGGCGGCGTCTTTTCGGGCTGACTTCAGACGGCGGGCTGCCTGGGCGTGGCGCGCGCCTGCGCGCCTTTGCCCGCCAGTTCGGCCTTGGCGGCCATCGGTACTTCCTGCGGCGCGACCTGCACGCCGGGGCGCACGCGCTGCAGGCCATTGACGACGATGCGCTCGCCCGCCTCCAGGCCCGAGGTGACCACGCGCAGCCCGTCCACGGGCGCGCCCAGATGCACCTCGCGCCACTCGGCCTTGTCGCCTTCGCCGACCACCATCACGAACTTCTTGTTCTGGTCGGTGCCCACGGCGCGCTCGTTGATGAGCACGGCCTGCGTGCTGCGCGCCTGGCCCATGCGGATGCGCGCGAACTGGCCCGGCATGAGGGCGCCGTCGGCGTTGTCGAACACGGCCCGCACGCGCACCGTGCCGCTTCTCGCATCCACCTGGTTGTCGATCAACTGCAGGTGCCCCGCGTGCGGCGTGCCGCCCGTGGTGCCCGTGCCCATCTGCACGGGGATGCGTTCGATCGCGGCGCGCGCACCCCCGCCCGCGCCCAGGCCATTCAGTTCGTCCAGCGCGCGCGCGACGACCTGCTCGTCGGTGTCGAAGCTCGCGTAGATCGGGCTCACCGAGACCAGCGTGGTCAGCACCGGCGCGCCGGCGCCCGAGGCCACCAGGTTGCCCACGGTGACCTCGATGCGGCCCACGCGGCCCGCGACCGGGGCGCGCACCCGCGTGTAGCCCAGGTTCAGGCGCGCGGTCTGCAGCGCGGCCTGGGCGGCGCGCAGGTTGGCGTCGGCCTCGCGCTGGGCGTTCACGCGCTCGTCGCGCTCGCGCTGGGCGATCGCGTGCTCGTCCCACAGGCGCGCGGCACGCGCCATCTCGCTGCGCGTGTACGACACGCGGGCCTGCGCCGCGACGACCTGCGCCTCGGCCCGGTCCACTTCGGCCGCGTACGGGGCCGGGTCCACGGTGAAGAGCAGGTCGCCCTGTTTCACCAGCGCTCCTTCGCGGAAGTGCACGGCCTGCACCGCGCCGGCCACGCGCGGGCGCACGTCCACGCGCTGCACGGCTTCGAGCCGGCCGGAGAACTCGTCCCACAGCGCGATGTCCCGCTGGACCACCGCCGCCACCGAGACGGGGACGGCAACGGGCGCGGCGCCCTGGGCGGGCGCCTCGGCATGGGAGCTTCGTAGTCCGAAGACCGCGCCCCCGGACAGGGCGATGGCGGTGACGGCGGCGGCCGCGCCGGCCGCGGCCCACCAGCGGCGGCGGGACGATGAGGAGAAGGGCGAGTTCATGGTGATTCCTTCGTGTCTTTCTGATCAGCGGAACGAGGCGGAAGAGGCGGATGCGGGCAACGCCTCTCCCTCCGGCGCGCAAGGCCGGAAAAGCAGGAAAGGGAGAGGAGCGCCGAGTGATCGAGAGCGGAGAGCGCCGGCGCGTCAGGCCTCAGGCATCGCCGGGGCCGGGCGCTTCACGCATCCTGGTCAGTCAAGGCGCCGGACATCGGGTGGCTTCGAAGAACAGGCGGAACTGCTCCTGCACCTGCGCCGCGCAGGGGCAAGGGTTCGTTCCGGGCTGCAGCAGTGCGTCGGGCCACTGCTGCGTCACCTGGGTGAAGACGTGGCGCGTGACGGAAAGCCCCGCCGCCTCCAGCCGCGCGGCATAGGCCAGCGCCTCGTCGCGCATCGGGTCGGCATCGCCCACCAGCACCAGCGTGGGCGGCAGGCCCGCCAGCCGCTGGGCGGTGCCGGGCACGGCGTACGGGTGCTCGGCGTCGCGCGCGCAGCGCAGGAACTTGAGCCAGCCGTCGGACCACTTGCACGCGGTGGATTCGCCGGTGACCGCGCGCAGCGACGGGGTGCCCACGCAGGGGTCGAGCATCGGCGAGAGCAGGATCTGGCCGGCCAGCGGCGGATGCGACTGGTCGCGTGCCATCAGGCACACGCCGGCCGCCAGGTTGCCCCCGGCCTCCTCGCCCGCCAGGTATGCGGGCGCGCCCTGGCCGGCCAGTCGGGTGCGGTGCTTGAACGCCCACTCGAGCACCGCGTAACCCGTTTCCACCGGCTGGGGGAACGGGTGTTCGGGCGACAGCGGATAGGCGACCGACACCACCCGCGCGCCGGCGGCCTCCAGCAGCCCGCCCACCGTGCAGCCGTTGTCGAGATCGCCCGACACGAATGCGCCGCCGTGGAAATGCACGACCAGCGGCAGCACCTCGCCGGCCTTCTTGCGGCCGTACAGGCGCACGGCGACCGTCTGCCCCCTGGCCACCTCGATGGTGGTGTCGGTGCGGACGGATGGCGAGGACGATGGCGGTTTGATGTTGGACATGGTGTAGACCGGCAGAATCCGGCAATGCCAATGTAGGCGCGCGGCCGCCCACGATCAACCGGCCGAACGCCGCCGCAGTGTTTCCGATCGCCGAACAATCGGCACGGGGTATGCGTGTGAGAATTCTCCGGTCCCTGCCGTGGGGCCTGAAGAAGGAGAGCACATGGACCAGATACAGGCCATGCGCATATTCGCGCGGGTGGTGGAAGCGGGCACGTTCACGCGCGCGGCCGATTCGTTGCAATTGCCCAAGGGCACCGTCACCAAGTACGTGCAGGCGCTGGAAGCGCGGCTGCGCGTGAAGCTGCTCAACCGCACCACGCGCCGCGTCACGGTCACGGCCGACGGCGCGGCTTACTACGACCGCACCGTGCGGCTGCTGGCCGATTTCGACGACATCGAAGCCAGCATGGGCCAGGCCCGCGCCAACCCGCGCGGGCGGCTGCGCGTGGACGTGGGCACCTCGGTGGCGCGGCTGCTGATCGTGCCGCGACTGGCGGAGTTCCAGGAACGCTACCCCGACATCCAGATCGACCTGGGCGTGAGCGATCGCACCGTGGACCTGATCAGCGACAACGTCGATTGCGTGATCCGCGGCGGCACGCTGGCCGACCAGTCGCTCGTGGCGCGGCGCATCGGCAACCTGGAGTTCATCACCGTGGCCGCGCCCGGCTACCTGGCGCGGCACGGCACGCCGCAGCATCCGCTGGACCTGGAAAACGGCCACAGGAACGTGATCTATTTCTCGCCGGTGTCCTCGCGCCGCTACCCGTTCGAATTCCACAAGGATGGCAAGGCGATCGAGATCTCCGGGCCCTCGCAGCTCGCCGTCAACGAGAGCAACGCCTACGTGAGCGCCCTCGTCGCAGGCCAGGGCGTCGGGCAGATCACCACCTTCCAGGCGCAGCAGTACATCGAACGCGGCGAACTCGTGCGCGTGCTCGCCGACTGGTCGCACCCGCTGCTGCCCGTCTACGTCGTGTTTCCGCCCAACCGCCACCTGAGCGCCAAGGTGCGCGCGTTCGTGGACTGGACGGTGGAACTGTTCGCGAGCGACCCGCGCCTGCAGCGGCAGTGACCAAGGGCCAGACCTGCTGCATGGGGCCATGTCGTAGGCGATGGGGCCGCGCTGCAGCGGCACTCCGGCCGCGCCCAGCTTTCGACTCGTCAGCCTAGACGTGCGCGGCTTCGCTCAGTACCCGCTCGGCCCATTGGTTCAGGCTGGTTCCTTCGGCCTGGGCAGCGGTCAGCGCCGCGCGGTGGACTTCCGGCGCGACACGCAGCATGAGTCTGCCGCTGGCCGCAGCCTGGGGTTCCTTGCCGCGCTTTCTGCAGGTGTCGAGGTAGTCATCGACAGCCTCATGGAACGCCCTGCGCAGATCGGCAACGGTGTCGGCGTGAAAACCGATGATGTCCGCGATGCCGAGGATTCGGCCGACCAGGATGCCGTCTCGGTCGTCATACTGGATGTGGGCCGTGTAGCCCTTGTAGGTCATCTTGCTCATGGAGTCACTCCGATTTGCGAGAGGAATTCACGCGCTTGCTCGATCTGGTAGCGCTTGGCCTCCTTGCCCGGGTGCGGACGATGGGCCAGGAAGGCCGTGCCGCCCTTGTCGAATCGCACGCGCGAGCCGGCACCTTCGGTCAGTTCGCAGCCAATGGCCAGCAGCAACGCCTCAACGTCCTTGAACACCACGGTTCCCAGCGTGGGCCTGGTGAAGATGGCTTGTAGCGTCCTGCGATGCTTGCTGTTCATGATTGCAATTGTAGCGACCCGTTTGTTTTTTGCAATCACTTTGTGCAATCTCTTCGCACGAAGTGCTCCGAACTTCGATGGTCAGGAAGGCCTCTTCGGACGACAGGAGGTTTTCCCATCCGGGTTGCTGGCGAGGGCGTATTTCCCCGGAGTGCTTCTTCGGAAGGGAAGGGGGCTTGAGCATCACGTCCGTGGAGTGCTCGGCCTGTGCCTCCACCCAGTAGTGCCAGTCAGTGGTATTCGCAGCCGTGCAGCACATCGTCCTGTTCGTGCTGATCGGCGATCACCTGGACAGCGCTGCGCTGCAGGCCAGCGGCACGCCGTGCGAGGTGCTCACGCGGCATGTGCTGGACGGTGAGCTGCGTGGGCATGGTCCCGGGCCCGATCTCAGTGTGAACAGGCCCTGATCCCGTGAACGCGCCGTGCAAGCCCGGCCGGCCCGGCGTATCGTCGCGGCTGCATCGCGATCATCGAAGAAGGAGCCGGGCATGGGGCGAGGGTGGACGATGAAAGAGCCGACGGACGGGGCGCTGCCCGAACGGACGCGGTACGAACGGATGCAGTACGCACGGGCGCCCGGCAGCGAGGCGCCTCGCGGGCGGACCTTGTCGCGTCGGCTCGCGGCCTGGATCGCTGGTGGTGTCGCAGGCGTGATGATGGCCGCGGCCGGTTTCGCGAACGCCGAGCCGGCGCACTGGCCGCATGCGCCGATCACGATGATCATGACGTTCCCGCCGGGCTCGGGCGTCGACGTCGTCGCGCGCCGGCTGCAGCCGGTGATGGAAGCGCAACTCGGCCAGCGGATCATCATCGAGTACAAGGCCGGCGCCGGCGGCAACGTCGCGTCGGAGTTCGTCGCGAACGCCAGGCCCGACGGCTACACGATCCTGTTCGGCACCTCGGCCACGCATGGCGTCAACGCCTCGCTGTACAAGCGGCTGCCGTTCGACGTCGAGGCCGATTTCACGCCGATCAGCCCGGTCATCGACGTGTCCAACGTGCTGACGATCAACCCGGCGGTCATCGACGTGCATTCGGTGCGCGAGTTCATCGAGGAGGTCCGCGCGCATCCGGGCAAGTACAACTACGCGTCGACCGGCAACGGCACCGGCACGCACCTGGCATTCGCCGAGTTCAACGCGAAGGCCGGCTTGCAGATGGTGCACGTGCCGTACAAGGGCGGGCCCGAGGCGCTGCAGGCGGTGCTGCGCGGCGAGGTGTGCTGCATCTTCAATCAGGTGCAGACGGTGCTCGCGCAGGCCAAGGCCGGCAAGGTGCGCCTGCTCGGCGTGTCGACCGCGCAGCGGGTGCCGGCGCTGGCCGACGTGCCGACGATCGCCGAGGCCGGCCTGCCCGGGTTCGAGAGCTCGACCTGGTTCGCGATCTTCGGTCCGAAAGGCATGGATCCGGCGATCACCGAGCGGCTGAATCTGGCCGTCAAGGCCGCGCTCGACGATCCGGACAACCGCCAGAAGCTGATCGCCGACGGCAACACGCCGCACTACGAGACGCCCGAGCAGTTCAAGGCGACGGTCAAGGCCAATCGCGCGAAGTGGGAAGCAGTCGTCAAGGCGGTGGGCGCTAGCGTCGACTGACCGGGCGGGCGGCGGTACGGTTCGGTCCGCCGCTACTCGCGGGCCGTCGCGGGCCTATCGCGGGCCCATCCCGGGCCCATCCCGGGCCCGCGGGCGAGTCACGCCGTTCGCGTTCCTCGTTCGTCCAACGGCACGAACCGCCGCGTCTGCGCGAGTTCGTCCTCGTTGTGCGCGAGCATCCGCGCGTAGTGCCGGTCGGCGTCGGCGACGAACAGCGCCTTGACGATCGCGTGCGACAGCCGCGTCGCGCCCAGGCCCAGTCCCGGGATGTCGCCGGCGATCGCGCCGTGGCTCATCGTGGCACCCCAGTTGAACAGATGGACGTGGCGCAGCCCGGGGGCCGTGCCGGGCACGCGCTCGCGCAGCTCGAAGCCGTCGCCCAGATACGGAAACCGCGCCGGCTCCGGATGCGCGGCGGCCCGTTCGGCGCCGATCCGGTCGGCCCAGCGCAGCAGGTCGCCGGCGATCCCGGCCAGTTCGGGCCGGCGCGTCAGGTCGACGTCGAAGCCGGTGGCGACGATGGCCGCGTCATAAGCGAGCGTCGCACAGCCGGCGTCATCGCAGTTGCCATTGCCATTGCCATTGCCGGTGCCATTGCCGGTGCCGGCGTCGGCCGCCGCCGTCAGCGTGATCCGCATGCCGTCGCCGTCCAGGTCGATCCGTTGCCACCCATGGCCGAAGCGCAGCGAGAACTGCGGATGCCGGTCGCAGCGCTGGACCGACTCCCACGGCGGCGGCACCTGCTCGTCGAAGATGTACGTGTAGAACGCCCAGCGGCGCGCGTCGTCCAGATCGATGAAGCCGTGCAGGAAACCCGGGAACGACGTCCATTTGGACTTGTTGACCTGCGGCAGGAACGGCCGGCGCACGAACTGGTCGACTTGCGCGGCGCCGGCTTCGAGCGCGGCGGCCGCGTTGTCGAAGGCCGACGCGCCGGCGCCGAGCACGGCGACGCGGCGTCCGCGCAGCGCGGCGAAGTCGATCGCTTCGTCCGAATGGAACACGCGTCCGGCGCGGGCCGGCGAGGCCGGATCCAGGCCGTCGATCCGCGGCCAGCGTTCGCCGCCGCTGCCGTCGCGGCCCATCGCCAGCACGAGCTTGCGGCAGGTGACGCGCTGCGGTCCGTCCGGGCCGATCAGGTCGACCTCGACGTGCTCGTCGCGCGGCCGCACGGCCGTCATCCGCACGCCGTTCTCGACACCCACGCCGACGGTCTCGCGCACCCACAGCAGGTAGTCGCGCCAGTCCAGCGTCGTGATCTTGTGCAGCGACTGCCAGTGCTCGACGCCATAAGCGGCTTCGTGCCACGCGCGATAAGTGAGCGAGGGTACGCCGAGGTCGGCGCCGGTCAGGTGCTTGGGGCTGCGCAGCGTCAGCATCCGCGCGAACGTGCCCCAAGGACCCTCGTCGCCGCGCGCGGCCGCATCGATGATGCGGAACGTGCGCACGCCGTCGCGCAGCAGCGCGTAGGCGGCCGTCTGGCCGCACATGCCGCCGCCGACGATCAGCACGTCGACCTGCGACGGCGCGCGTCCGGGCGCCCCCGGTACCCAGTCCGGCGCCGGAAAGTTCAGCATCGCCAGATCGTCGCGCGCGCGCTCGCGCAGCGCCCGCAGCGCGGCCTGGTCGGGCACGGCCGGCACGATCGGCGGCGGCAGCACCAGCGGCGGCTGTTCTACACTGGTCGACCGCCCGGATGCCGAAGGAAGATCACTCATGACCGAACTCTCTTGTTTCTATAGTCTGTCGTCGCCGTGGGCGTATTTCGCCGGGCCCCGCCTGCAGGACATCGTGCGCCGCCATCATGCGACGCTGGTCCTCAAGCCGTTCGACTTCCAGGCGGTCGTGCCGCAGACCGGCGGGATCCCGCTGCGCACGCGGCCCGAGGCCCGTCGAACTTATCATCATCTGGAACTGGTGCGCTGGAGCGAGTACCTGGGCATGCCGCTGAATCCGGTGCCGCGCCACTATCCGGCCGACGGCAAGCCCGACGGATGGAACAAGTGGGCCGGCTGGATGGTGATCGCCGCGCAGCAGGCCGGGCTCGACGCGTTCCCGCTGTCGCACGCGATCCTGCGCGCGCTGTGGGCCGAGGACCGCGACATCGCCGATCCGGCGGTGCGGATCGCGATCGCCGACGCCAACGGCTACGACGGTCGCGCGCTGCAGGCGGCCGAAACCACGCAAGCGGTGCAGGACGCGTACCGTGCATACAGCGACGAGGCGGTCCGGCTCGGCGTGTTCGGCTCGCCGACCTTCGTCATCGACGGCGAGCGCTTCTGGGGGCAGGACCGGCTGGAGTTCGTCGAGCGCGCGCTGGCCAAGCGCTGATCGATTCGTCCCGGACAGGCCGGGCAATTCGCCCGGAAGAAACCGGATCGCGCCGAACAGCGCATCCGCCGGCGTCAACCGTCGCCGAACAGCGTCTCGTAGCCGGTCTCGCCGGGCATCGCCACGCCGACGATGTGCCGCTCGGCGTTCAGGCGCAGCCGCGGATGGATCGTCGGCAACGCCTGCTGGCCGCGCGCATGCTCGAAGATCGCCCGGACCGACTGGCGAGCGAACGGCACCAGCGAGCGCACGGTCGAGATCGTCGCGAACTCCATCTGGAAGTCGCCCTGAGAGTGCGAGGCGAGCGCGGCTTCGGGACGGACCCAGGCGAGGGTGGTCGTTTCGCCTTCGTCGACGGTCGGCGTCTGGCCATCGGGCGCCCGGCACACGAAGAACGCGGTATCGAAGCGTTTCGGGATCCCCAGCGGCGTGACCCAGCGGCTCCACGGGTGCAGGCCCGACGTCGCCAGCGGCAGATCGCCGAGCCGGGCGATCTCGCCGATCGAGAGGCCGCCGTGCAGCTTCGCGCGCAGCGCGATCGAGTCGAAGGGCTCGTCGACGCCCAGCCACAGGCCGCATTCCTCGAAACACTCGCGCAGCGCCGCGACCGCGAAGGCGCGCGCGCGCCCGTTGACGCCCAGCACGTCGCCGATCCGACGCTCGATCTGCTCGTCGGATTCATCGGTGGCCGGCCGCGCATCGCCGTCGTCGACGGCGCCGCCCGGAAAAACGTAGGCGCCGGGCATGAACGACGCGTTCGGCGAGCGCCGGACCATCAGCACCTCGGGGCCGTCGTTCGTGTCGCGCAGGATCAGCACCGTCGCGGCCGTCCGCGGCACGACGGCCATGGCCGCCTGCTCGTCGAGACTTCTCCTCATCATTGCTCCTTTGGGTGGTTCGGGTCGATCGCTCGCGGAGGCCGGACATCGATCCCTGAGATGTTCGTCGAATCGTCGTGGGCTCCGCTGGTCGCGTCGCTCCGATCCGAGCGGAAGTGGACGATTATCTCGACCGCCGTCATCGCGAACAAGTCGATGGCGGCCGCTTCAGCACGAAGCCGCGTTCGACGTCGCCGTCGAAGCCGAGCTTCTGATACAGGCGGTGCGCGCCGTCGCGCTGCGAGCCGGACAGCAGCATCAGCTTGTAGCAGCCGGCCCGCCAGGCCTCGTCGATCAGCCGGCGCATCAGGCGCTCGGCCAGGCCTTGTCCGCGCGCGGCCGCGGTCGTGACGACGTGTTCGATGACGCCGAAAGGCGCGGGGCCCTTGGCGACGCTCGGGATGATCGCCAGCATCGCCGTGGCCTGCAGCGCGCCGTCTCGCTCGGCGACGGCCACGCGGATCGACGGATTGGCGAGCATCGCCCGCCAGGTGTCGTCGAGTTCGGCCGATCGTGGCACCGGCGGGCTGTCGGGCCGGATCTCGGCGTAGAGCGCCAGCAGTGCGTCCAGGTCGGTGGCAGTGGCGGGGCGGATGTCGGGCATGGTCGTCCACGGTCGAAAGAGGTGCGAGCCGCGGCGCGAGCGCAGCCGGCAAGGGTAGCGGGATGCAGGGGTAGCGGGATGCAGGGATAGCGGGATGCAGGGATAGCGGGATGCAGGGATAGCGGGATGCAGGGGGCCGGCGTCGATCATGGCACGAATCGATCCAGGGTCCGGCGCAGCGCCGCCACGCCTTCGTCGATCTGCGCGATCGTCAGCGCCGCGTATCCGAGGACGAAGCCCGCTTCGCGGCGTCCGGCCGCGCGATCCGTCGCCGCACGGCGGCCCGCCGTGCGATCGCTCGCCGTGTGATCGCCTGCCGTGTAATCGCCTGCCGTGTAATCGCTGGCCGTGTAATCGCCCCCCGCACGATCGCCCGCCGTACGATGCGGCATCGCGACGGATCGCCAGTACGTCGGTCCGATCGGATGCAGGCCGACGCCGGCCCGGGCCGCGGCGAGCGCGATCGCGCTCTCCTGCGACGCGCGCAGGCCGGGCAGCCAGACGACGACGTGCAGGCCGCCCTCGGTGCCCTGGACCCGGCAGCGATCGCCGAGTTCGCGCTGCAGCGCGGCCAGCAGCGTCTCGCGCCGCCGCGCATTGCGCCGACGCATGCGGCGAACGTGGCGTTCGTACTGGCCGCCGGCGATGAACCGCGCGAGCGCGTGTTGTTCGAGCCGTCCGGTCTCGCGGTCGACGACGTTCTTGAGCCGGGCCAGCGCGGGGGCCAGGTCGGGGGGCGCGACCAGGTAACCGAGCCGAAGTTGCGGCGACAGTGTTTTCGAGAACGTGCCGATGTACAGCACGCGCTGCGCGTGATCGAGCGAGAACAGCGCGTCGACCGGATGCGAGTCGTAGCGGTATTCGCCGTCGTAATCGTCCTCGATCAGGTAGGCGCGCCGGCGCTCGGCCCATTCGAGCAGCCGCAGCCGACGGCCGATCGGCAGGATGCCGCCGAGCGGAAACTGATGCGACGGAGTCAGCAGCAGCATCCTGGCGTCGCCGATCGCATCCAGGCCGGCGGTGACGACGCCATGCTCGTCGACCGGCAGCGCGGCCAGGCGCGCGCCGAGGGCGACGAACGCGAGCGCGGCCATCCGGTAGCCCGGGTATTCGACGCCGACGGCGTCGCCCGGATCCAGCAGCAGCCGGCCGCACAGGTCCAGCGCCTGCTGCGATCCCTGCGTGATCACGATCTGGTCGATCGTGCAGGTGATGCCGCGCGCGCGTCGCAGATAGGCCTGCAGCGCGGCGCGCAGTTCGACGGTGCCGGCCGGGTCGCCGTAGTCGAGCCGGGTCTGGCGCGCGAGCAGCGCCGACGTGAGCAGGCGGCGCCATGCGGGCTTCGGAAAATCCGCGTCGGCCAGCGGCCCGTAGCGAAAGTCGATCGCCGGCGGATTGGGCGAGGGGAGGGCGGCATCCTTCGGCGGCTCGTGCGCCAGCAGCGACCGGGCCGCCCGCGACAGCCGGGGCCGCGGCGAGCCGGGCCGGGTGCGGTCCCGGGCGGCCGGCGGCATCCGTCGGCGCGCGTCGTCGACCACGGTCGCGCGGGCGCCGCGCGCGGTCTCGATGTAGCCTTCGGCGGCGAGCTGCTCGTAGACGTTGGTCAGCGTCGTTCGCGAGACGCCCAGTTCGGCGGCCAGCGCGCGCGTCGACGGCAATCGCGAGCCGGGACGATAAGCGCCGTCGGCGATCTCGGTCTTCAGTCGCTCGACCAATGCCGCGGTGCGCGATCGCCGCGCCTGATCATCGGAGAACTGGACCACCGAAATTTCTCGAAACTGGTTCTTCTGGATGAGCCAGTCGCCGACGATACTCGGTTTCCCAGGAGCCTGCCGCACATGTACATTCCCGATCATTTCGCCGAGACCCGCCCCGAAGTCCTGCACGCGCTGATCCGCGCCCATCCGCTCGGAGCGCTGGTCACGCAGGGACCGCGAGGCCTGGACGCCAATCACCTGCCGTTCCTGCTCGATGCCGAGCGGGGTCCGTTCGGCACGCTGGTCGCCCACGTCGCGCGCGCCAATCCGGTGTGGCACGAGGTCGACGACGGCGCGACGGTGATGGTGGTCTTCCAGTCGGACGCGGCCGGCTACATCTCGCCCAACTGGTATCCGAGCAAACACGAGACGCATCGGCAGGTGCCGACCTGGAACTACCAGGTCGTGCACGCGCACGGCGTGCTGCGGATCCGCGACGACGAGCGCTTCGTGCGCGGCGTCGTCGCGCGGCTGACGCGCACGCACGAGGCCGGCGAGCCGCGGCCGTGGAAGATCGGCGATTCGGCGCCGGACTACATCGACGGGATGCTCGCGGCGATCGTCGGCATCGAGATCGACATCGTTCGCCTGGTCGGCAAATCCAAGCTCGGCCAGAATCGGGAGGCGCGCGATCGCGAAGGCGCGGTCGAGGCGCTCGAGCGCGGCGGCCGTGCCGCGCTGGCCGGCGCGATGCGCGCGAGCCTGTCACCAAAAGGAGGAGAGCACGATGAGTGATATCGGATACCGGACCGTTCTGCCCGAAGGCTGGCCGCGCCCGCGCGGGTACTCGCACGCGGTGGTCGCCAGCGGCGCCTCGCAGATCCGCATCGCCGGACAGGTCGGCACGCGGCCCGGCGAGTCGGGCGTCGATGCGGCCGCCGACTTCGGCGCGCAATGGGCGCTGGCGATGGCCAATCTGGTCGCGGTGCTGCGCGCCGCCGGCGCCACGCCGCAGCACCTGGTGATGCTGCGCGCCTACGTGACCGATCTCGCCGAGTTCCACCGGAGCGGGCGGGCCATCGGCGAGGCCTGGGGGCAGACGCTGGGCAAGCACTTTCCGGCGATGACGATCGTGCAGGTGTCGGGCCTGATCGACCCGCACGCGAAGGTCGAGATCGAGGGCGAGGCGCTGCTGCCCTGACGCGCGGGCGGCGGCATTGCCGCGCCGCTCGATGACGGGCCCGGATTCCTGTGCGACGCTGCGGGGACCGGCACGCGCCGGCGATGGCCGCGCGTGACCGAAGCCCCCCAGGGAGGCGCCGGATCGCGTCGATCGATCGGCGCCTCCGTCGGTTTCGCGAGGAGTTCCATGTCGTCCGACCCGTCGTCCGCCGCCGCATCGGCCAGCCCTTTCGATCGATTCATCGCCGCCCGCGATTTCCTGCTCGCGCATCGCACCGACTACGACGCCGCGTATCGCGGCTTCGCGTGGCCGCGACTGACGACGTTCAACTGGGCGCTCGACTACTTCGACCGGATCGCCGCCGGCAACGACGCGCCGGCGCTGTGGATCGTCGAGGAGGACGGCAGCGAGGCGCGCTACACGTTCGCGCAGATGTCGCGCGCGTCGTCGCGACTGGCCAACTGGCTGCGCTCGCTCGGCGTGCGGCGCGGCGACCGGATCCTGCTGATGCTCGGCAACGAGCGCGCGTTGTGGGAAGCGATGCTGGCGGCGATGAAGCTGGGCGCCGTGGTGATTCCGGCGTCGACGCTGCTGTCGCGCGAAGACCTCGTCGATCGTTTCGATCGCGGGCAGGTGCGGCACGTGATCGCCGGCATCGATCATGCACCGAAGTTCGCGAACGTGCCCGGCGACTACACGCGGATCATCGTCGGCGCTTCGGGCAGCAAGTCCGGCGAGCGGGCGAAAGGAGAGCCCGCGAACGGCGGGCAGGCGAACGGCGAGCAGCCGAACGGCACGCCGGCGGGCTGGCGCGCGTTCGACGATGCGCTGTCGGCGTCCGACGCGTTCGAGCCCGATGCGCCGACGCAGGCGATCGATCCGCTGCTGCTGTACTTCACGTCGGGCACGACGTCGCAGCCCAAGCTCGTGCTGCACAGCCACCAGAGCTATCCGGTCGGGCATCTGTCGACGATGTACTGGCAGGGGCTGATGCCCGGCGACCGGCACCTGAACATCTCGTCGCCGGGCTGGGCCAAGCATGCGTGGAGCTGCCTGTTCGCGCCGTGGAACGCGCAGGCCTGCGTGATGATCTTCAACTACCAGCGTTTCGATGCGAAGGCGCTGCTGCACGTGCTGCAGAGCCGCGCCGTGACGACGCTGTGCGCGCCGCCGACCGTCTACCGGCTGCTGATGCAGGAAGACCTCGGCGCGTGGAAGCTGCCGCTGCGCGAGCTGATCGGTGCCGGCGAGCCGTTGAATCCCGAGATCATCGCGCGCTTCCAGCAGGCCTGGGGTCTGACGCTGCGCGACGGTTTCGGCCAGACCGAGACGACCTGCGTGATCGGCAACTCGCCGGGGCAGACGGTCAAACCCGGCAGCATGGGACGGCCGCTGCCCGGTTATCGCGTGCGGCTGCTGGACCCGGACGAGCAGCCGGCCGACGACGGCCAGATCTGCCTGGATCTGGCGGCCGGGCCGCTGGGCCTGATGCTCGGTTATGCCGACGATGCGCAGCGCACGCAGGACGTGATGCGCGCCGGTCACTACCACACCGGCGATACCGCGAGCCGCGATGCCGACGGCTACATCACTTATGTCGGGCGCGCCGACGACGTCTTCAAGGCGTCGGATTACCGGATCAGTCCGTTCGAGCTCGAATCGGTGCTGATCGAGCATCCGGCGGTCGCCGAGGGCGCGGTGATCCCCAGCCCCGATCCGCTGCGGCTGGCCGTGCCGAAGGCGATCGTGACGCTGACGGCCGGCCATCGGCCGTCGGCCGAACTCGCGCGCGACATCCTGGCGTTCTGCCGCGAGCGGCTGTCGCCGTACAAGCGGATCCGCCGGATCGAGTTCGACGAACTGCCCAAGACGATCTCGGGCAAGATCCGCCGCGCCGAACTGCGCCGGCGCGAGGACCAGTTGCGCGCCGGCGGCCGGACGCCGCCGGGCGAGTACGAGGAGGCGTGACCGCCGCCGCGCAGCAGGCCCGACCGATCGACGCCGGGCCGCCCGCGCGGCCGGATCAGAGCCGTTCGACGATCGTCACGTTGGCCATGCCGCCGCCTTCGCACATCGACTGCAGGCCGTAGCGCTTGCCGCGGTTCTTCAGCGCGTACAGCAGCGTGGTCATCAGCTTGGTGCCCGAGGCGCCCAGCGGATGGCCGAGCGCGATCGCGCCGCCGTTGACGTTCAGCCGCTCGGGATCGGCGCCCGTGTACTTGAGCCAGGCCTTGGGCACCGACGCGAACGCTTCGTTGATCTCGAACAGATCGATGTCGTCGATCTTCATGCCGACCTTCTTCAGCGCGGCTTCGGTCGCCTGCAGCGGCGTCTCGAGCATGATCACCGGGTCGGTGGCCTTCAACGACATGTGGTGGATCCGCGCGATCGGCGTCAGCCCCAGTTCCTTCAGCGCCTTCTCGCTGACGACCAGCACGCCGGATGCGCCGTCGCAGATCTGGCTGGACGTGGCCGCGGTCAGCACGCCGCCTTCCTGCAGCAGCTTGACGCCGGCGATCTGTTCATAAGAAGCGTCGAAGCGGATGCCTTCGTCGACCGTGTGCTGCTCGGTCGTGCCGTCGGCATTGGTGATCGCGATCGGCACGATCTCGTCGTTGAACGCGCCGGCCTTGGTGGCCGCCGCCGCGCGCTGGTGGCTGAGCAGCGCGTAGCGGTCGAGTTCCTCGCGGTTCAGTTCGTACTTCTTGGCGACCATCTCGGCGCCGGCGAACTGGCTGAACTGCACGCCCGGATAACGCGCCTCCATGCCCGGGCTCTTGTACTGGCCGAAGCCGTTCTTGGCCGGCAGCGCTGCCGCCAGCCCCATCGGCACGCGCGTCATGCTCTCGACGCCGGCGGCGACGATCACGTCCATCGTGCCGGACATCACCGCCTGCGCGGCGAAGGTCAGCGCCTGCTGCGACGAACCGCACTGGCGGTCGACCGACGTGGCCGGCACGCTCTCGGGCAGCGTCTTGGACGACAACACGGCATTGCGGGCGATGTTGACCGCCTGCTCGCCGGCCTGGCCGACGCAGCCCATGATGACGTCCTCGATGCATGCCGGGTCGATGCCGGCCCGGGCGACCAGGCCGTCGAGCAGCGCGCCGGCGAGATCGGCGGGGTGCCAGCCGGCGAGCCGGCCGTTCTTGCGGCCGCCGGCGGTGCGCGCGGCGGCGACGATATAGGCTTGCGCCATCTGTCTTCTCCTTTCCATGGTGTGGGGAAATCGTGCTCGCCGGGCGGACCCGCAGGGGGCGGCCGGCGTCGCCAAGGATGTCCGGGCCGACGCACGGTCGGCGAGGTCGATGCCGGACAGGGTACAATAGCGAATCCGGCAATGCATACCAGTCTCTTCGCCGGAGCCATTCGATGAAACCGGCGCCCCGCGATGCGGGCGATCGACCGCTGCCGGTAACCCGCCTCGAACGTGGCCGGGATCCGTCCGGATGGTTGTCATAAACCCTCTTCGTCTTCCGGACTGGTGCCAACGGGCCCGATGGTCTCGCACCAGGGTGGCCCTCATGGCGACGAGACGCGCTCGCGATGACGTCGAGCCCCGCCAGGCGGGTCCGATGACGCGCGGTGCCTCCGCCTGGCCAGGTCGACGCGGTATCCATTGCCTCAGGTTCAATCTCGATGAGTTTCTCCACGCTCGGTCTGTCCGAGCCCATCCTGCGCGCGCTCGACGAGTGCGGCTATACCGAACCCACGCCGATCCAGCGACAAGCGATCCCCGCCGTACTCGGCGGCGGTGACCTGCTGGCCGGCGCCCAGACCGGCACCGGCAAGACCGCCGGTTTCACGCTGCCGATCCTGCAGTTGCTGTCCGACCGCGCCGCGGCGTCGACACCCGCGCCGCGCGGCGGCAACGGCGCGCGGCGCGTGATCCGCGCGCTGGTGCTCACGCCGACGCGCGAGCTGGCCGCCCAGGTCGAAGAAAACGTGCGCACGTACGGCAAATACCTGTCGTTCCGCTCGATGGTGATGTTCGGCGGCGTCGGCATCCATCCGCAGATCAAGCAGCTTCGCGACGGCGTCGACATCCTGGTCGCCACGCCCGGGCGGCTGCTCGACCACGTCGGCCAGCGCACGATCGATCTGTCGCGCGTCGAGATCCTCGTGCTCGACGAAGCCGACCGGATGCTCGACATGGGCTTCATCCGCGACATCCGCAAGATCCTCGCGCTGCTGCCGCCGCGGCGGCAGAATCTGCTGTTCTCGGCGACGTTCTCCGACGAGATCAAGGCGCTGGCCGACAGCCTGCTCGACGAACCCGACCTGATCGAGGTCGCGCGCCGCAACGCGACGGCCGACACGATCGCGCAGCGCGTGCTGGCCGTCGGCCGCGACCGCAAGCGCGAGCTGCTGTCGCATCTGGTCCGCGAGAACGACTGGTACCAGGTGCTGGTGTTCACGCGCACCAAGCACGGCGCCAACCGGCTGGCCGAGCAGTTGAACAAGGACGGCATCAGCGCGATGGCGATCCACGGCAACAAGAGCCAGGGCGCGCGCACGCGGGCGCTGTCCGAGTTCAAGGGCGGCACGCTGCGCGTGCTGGTGGCCACCGATATCGCGGCGCGCGGCATCGACATCGCCGAGCTGCCGCACGTGGTCAACTACGAGCTGCCGAACGTGCCCGAGGACTACGTGCACCGGATCGGCCGCACCGGCCGCGCGGGCGCGGACGGCGAGGCCATCTCGCTCGTGTGCATCGACGAGCTGAAGTTCCTGGCCGACATCGAGCGGCTGATCAAGCGCCAGCTTCCGCGCGAGAGCGTGCCGGGCTTCGAGCTCGATCCGAACGACCGGCCCGAGCCGATCGAGCTCGGCGGCGGCCGCCGGATCAACGGCGGCCTGTCGCGCGGTGCGCCGCGGTCGGCGCGCCCGGCCGGTGGCGCGCAGGACGGACGCCGCCAGCCGTCGTCCGGCGGCGCCGGCCACGAGGCGCGCCGCTCCGCGCCGGGCGGTGGTGGCCACGATGGCCGTCGCTCGGCCGCTCCGGGCAACGGTGCCGGCCACGGCGCGCGCCGTCCGTCGCGCGGCGGCTCGGAAGGCTCGGCCCGCGGCGACCGGGGACGGGGCGCGAGCGGCCAAGGCGGCGGTCGCCGGTCCTTCGGCCGCGACGACTGACGGTTCGATGTCTCGGACCGGGGGCCGGCTTCGCGCCGGCCTCCCGGTCTCCGTCCCCGCTTTCCGAACCCCTTTCCGAACCTTTTCCGCACCGCGATTCGCTTCGACGGCTGGACGGCATCCGGATCTTGCCGTATCGTTATGTGTACGTTGTACACATAACGTTGCCGCCGGGTGCCAGCCGGTTCCCGGGGCCCGCAAGGAGAAGACGATGGATGCCTACGTCGATGGTTTCGTGGTGCCGGTTCCGAAAGACCGGATCGAGGACTACCGGAAGATGGCCGAGATGGCGGCCGGTATCTGGAAGGAGCACGGCGCGCTCGAGTATTGGGAGTGCGTCGCCGACGACGTGCAACCGGGCAAGGTAACGTCGTTTCCGCAGGCCGTGCAACTGAAGGACGGCGAGGTCGTCGTGTTCGCCTGGATCCGCTATCGCTCGCGCGAGCATCGCGACGAGGTCAACGCGAAGGTGATGAAGGATCCGCGGATGGCCAACATGGACCCCGCGACGATGCCGTTCGACGGGATGCGGATGTTCTGGGGTGGGTTCAAGCCGCTGGTGGTGATGTAGCGCCGGTCGGCGGCGGCGGCGCGTCAGGCCCGGGCTTGCCGCGCGAGCCAGGCCAGCAGCGGCGCGCGGGCATCGCCGAGGCCGCGATAGTCGAGCACCGCGTCGGACATCGTTGCCAGCGCATCGTGCAGGCGCCGCGCGCGGCCCGCATCCGCGATCGCCTCCGTCAGCGGCGCGTGCCGCACGCGGATCGTGAACACGGCCTGGCCGATGCCGGGCATCGGGATGAACGTCTGCCGCTCGGTGCGCAGATGGGCGGCGCGCGCGAAGTCCTGCGGATCGGCGCCGGCCGGCCAGGGCGGGCGCGGGTCGATGGCCGGATGCGCGCGCAGGCGCGGATGCGGCGTCAGCGTCCACACGAAGCGCTCCCAGCGCTCGGGGCCGCACGCCAGCTTCATCAGCCGCGCGCCGGCCGCGCGCAACAGCTCGGCATCGGGCACCGGCAGATGGATCTCGACGAAGTGCCGGCCCGCCTTGGTCTCCGGCGCCCAGAACGACGGCAGGCACACGGCCATCCACGGGATCGTCGCGTCCCGGCCGTCGACGATCGCCAGGTCTTCCTCGAAGGCCAGGCTCAGCAGTGCGGGCAGCCGCCAGTCGGGCTGCAGGGCTTCGATGACTCGGCCGATCCCGGGCAGCGCGTCGGCCTGCGGCAGCAGCCGCCCGTTCGCCAGCGTCCAGCCCAGCCGGACGGCCGTCACGTGCCCGGCGTCGTCGATGCGCCACGCATCCGGATGATCGCGGGCGATCTCGGCGGACAGCCGCTCGAGCGCCGGCCGCGGATCGAAGCCGGGCCGGCACAGCAGAGCCCGGTCGGCATGCGCGGCCAGCGTGTCGAGCTTTTCGACGAGCGCGTCGCCGGGCGCCGGCGTGACCGTGCTGGGCGTCAACTGCCGGGCGCCGGCGGCGACCCGGCGCAGTCCGGGCTGCATGCGGAACGGCGCGTTGACGGCGAATTCGAAATCGAATCCCGAAGACATCGGCCGATGATGCCAAAGGCGGCCGGCGCCGGCCATCCCGAGCCGACGCGTTGCGGCGGATCGCCACCGGTTGGCACAGCGTGTGACGAATTCCCAGGTTTTCGCTGACGGCGCGACGTTACAATGGCCCTCCATCGGCATGCCGGCGATCCGGGCATGTCCGCGATCATTCCTCCACCTTTCCATCCACTCCGCTCGACGCAATTCGCCGCCGTGACCCGGTCGCATCCGCTCACTTCTTCGCCGTTCCGATTCCGGTGTTCCGATGCGCGAGTCGATTGACGCGCGTTCGAGCGCCCGCTGGGTATCGGTGTCCCAGGCGGCGCGCAGCCTGATCCAGCTCACCGCGGTGATGGTGCTGGCCCGGCTGCTGACGCCGGCCGAATACGGGCTGATGGCGCTGGCCAACATCGTCGCCGGCCTGGCCTATTCGCTGCGCGATTTCGGCACCACGCCGGCAGTGATCCGCCGGCCGACGCTCGATCCCTCGTTCGAATCGGCGGTGTTCTGGCTGAACCTGACGGTCGGCGTCGTGCTGAGCCTGCTGGTGCTGGCGTCCGCGTGGCCGCTGACGCGCTATTTCGATGCGCCCGATCTGTCGGGCGTGCTGGTCTGGCTCAGCCCGCTGTTCCTGGTCGGCTCGCTGTCGATCCTGCCGCAGGCCAAGCTCGAGCGCGCGGCCCGCTTTCGCCAGCTCGCGATCATCGAAGTGGTCGCCGCCGCGGCCGGTGCGCTGGTGGCCATCGGCATGGCCTTGTGGGGCGCCGGCGTCTACAGCCTGGTGATGCAGGCGCATCTGCCGGTCTGGATCACCTCCGCCTGCCTGCTGGTCGTCAGCGACCGCACCCGGCCGCGCACGGCCGGGCTGGGCGGGGCGATGCGCGAGTTGCTGCAAACGAGCGTGCCGATGACCCTTTACGCGATCCTGACGCAACTGCGCGCGGGCATCGACAGCTTCGTGATCGGCCGGCTGTTCGGCGCCCATTGGCTGGGCTCCTATAGCGTGGCTTCCAAGGTGGCGTTGACCCCGATGGCCAATCTGTCCGCCGTCTGCGGCCGGGCGGCGCTGCCGTCCTACAGCGCCGCGCTGCAGGACACGGCCCGGTTGCGCGAGATGTACCTGCGTTCGATCCGGCTGGTCGCGTTCATCTCGTTTCCGGCGATGGCCACGCTATGGACATTCCGACAGGTGTTCGCCGATCTGGCGCTCGGCAGCCAGTGGTCCGATGCGGTGCCGATCCTGGCTTGGCTGGCGCCGATCGGCGCGTTGGGCGGCCTGGAGGCGCCGACCGCTTCGGTGCTGATCGCCCAGGGCCGGGCCCGGGTGCTGTCCAGGCTGACGCTGCTGGCGGCGATACTGGTCGGACTGGGTTTGGTGGTCGGTGGGCAATTCGGCATTTCGCCGATGATGGGCGGGCTCTTCGTCGCCACGCTGATCTCGGTTTCCGTTTCGATGGTGATGGCGGGCCGGGCGTTGGGCCTGCGACTGTCCGCACCGTTCGTCGCGCTGCTGCCCAGCCTGCTGCTGGCCGTCGTCAGCGTGCTGGTGATGAAGATGGTCGAAAACCAGTTGGTCGGCATGCCCTTGCTGCTGCGCGTCGCCCTCTCGCTGGCGGCCGGCGTCGCAGCCTATTTCGTGCTGGCCCGGTGGGTCGCGCGGTCCACCGCGAGCGACCTGATGTCGCTGGTGCCCGGCCTGCACCGCTCCGCCGGCGGCGTTTCACGTTGAACCAAAAGCGAATCGGATGATCACGATCGACCTGGGCGTCTTCGCCCACAACGAGGCTTCCTGCATCGGCCAGTTCATCGAGGATCTGGCCCGGCAGACGCTGTTCGGCCGGGCCGACTTCAACGTGCGCGCGCTGATCCTCGCCAACGGCTGCACCGACGACACCGAGCAGGTGGCGCGGGCGGCGCTGGCCCGGACCGATGCGGCGTTCCAGCGGCAATGCGAGCTGGTGATGCTGCAGCAGGGCGGCAAGTCGCGCACCTGGAACGAGTTCACGCATCGGCTCAGCCGGCCCGATGCCGAATTCCTGCTGTTCCTCGATGCGGACATCCGCCTGCCGCAGGCCGATACGCTGGCCCGGATGATCGAGGCGCTGATCCAGCGCCCCGAACTGGCGACCTTCGTCAGTTGCCCGGTCAAGGACATCGTGCATGATCGGCTGCAGGTCGGGCCGATCGCTCGGCTGATCGCGCTGGGCGGCGGCACGCTGTTCGACTTCAAGATCTCGATCTGCGGCCAGCTCTATGCGCTGCGTGCCGGTCCGGCGCGTGAAGTGCACATGCCGGTGGGCTTGCCGGTCGAAGACGGTTTCCTGCGCGAGATGCTGCTGACCCACATGCTGACCCGGCAGGGCGAGGACCTGAGCCGGATCGACGGCGACGCGGACGTGTTCCACGTCTACGAATCGATCCGCTCGGTGCGCGAGCTGCTGCGCCACCAGGTGCGGATCGTGATCGGCAGCGCGATCAACCTCGCGCTGTTTCGCCGGCTGCGCCAGATGAAGATGTCGCACGCGCAGTTGCAGCGCTACCTGGCCGACGTGTCGCAGGACGACGACTGGGTCCGCCGCACGATCCGCCAGGAGCTGCCCCAGACGCCGCACGGCTACGTGCCGTTCGCCTTCCTGAATCCGCGGATGCGTTCGCTGAAGGCGGCGTTGCGCGAACGCGATCTCCGGCGCCTGCCGTCGATCAGCGGCGGCGTGGTGATGGACGTGATCGTCTATCTGATGGCGTCGGTCAAGATGGCCCGCGGCGTCGGCGCCAACTACTGGTAGCGGTCGCGGGCAGCCTCCCCGGATCACGGCCGGACGGTCGAATTACAAGTGAAAATGAGAATGATGTATATTCATCATGTCATTTCGTCAGGCCTGTCCGCCGCCATCCAGTCGCCTTCCGCCTGCATCGCCGATGAGTACCGCGCTCGACGATCGAGTCCGAGTACGGCAACGGAGCGTCATTAGGCGTATCGCAAGGTCGAGATCGGTGATGGCCGTTTTGATGATGCGGTGTCATGTCCCGATCGAGATTTCATGCAGGAACGTCCATCGCGAGAGTCGTGGCGATACTCTCGATCGCTTTCGGCAGTTCGGCGCTGAAGGCCGAGTCCTCGGCGACTAAGCGTTCCCAGGTCGAATCCGGCGCTTCGGCTTATGCCGAGCATTGCGCAGCCTGTCACGGCAGCGATCTCGCCGGAACGGATCACGCCCCTGGCCTTTCCGGCGAGACGTTCTGGAACTCGTGGGACGGGAAGTCGGCTCGCCAGCTTTACGGCCGGATCATCAGCACGATGCCGCTCAGTGATCCCGGCAGTCTGGAGGCGAAGACGGTGGTGGATATCACCACTTACATCCTTAGTATCAACAAGCAGGTTCTGCCGGTCACCGGTCATGCCGGCGCGAACGATCTGGATGCGGTGATGATGTCCGAGCCGGCCAACTGATGGCGAGATGTCTTTTTTCTGAACAAGAACCCACTGATCGGAAGATATTGTCGAATGCGTAGGAAAGGTCTGTTGGCCCCGGTGGCGACGGCATTGCTGGTGGCCGGAGCGAGCTTCGCGGCTTCGGCGCAGAGCGCAAGAAGCGAGTGGTCTTATTTCGGCGGCAGCAAGCGTTTCGACCGGTATTCGCCGCTTGACCAGATCGACAAGGACAACGTGTCGCGCCTGCAGCCGCTATGGACGCGGCCGGGGCTGGATTCGTCGATCAAGAATGCTTTCCCCGATCTCACGCCGTCCGGTTATCTGCGCGGCACGCCGATTCTCGTCAACGGCATGCTCTATGCGCCCAACGCGGTCGGGCTGGTCGAAGCCTTCGACCCCGCGACCGGTGCCACCAGATGGGTGCAGCAGCCGTTCGTCAACACGCTCAAGGAGGCTTCGGGGCAGAGCACCCGCAGCGTCGACTACTGGGAGCAGGGCGCCGACAAGCGGATCATCTCGGTCCGCGGCGAGTATCTGTATGCCCTCAACGCCGATGACGGCATGCCGATCGCCAGCTTCGGCGACCAGGGGCGCGTCTCGCTCAATCGCAACACGCCTGACGAGGCGCCGTTCTTCGGCTTCAACGGCCCGATCATCGTCGGTGACGTCATCGTCATCGGCGGCCAGGGGGGAGGCAAGGCCGGCGGCGGCTATGCCGATGGCGGCGATACCAAGGAAGCCCGGCCCGAGGACATCCGCGGCTATGACGTGCGTACCGGCAGACAGTTGTGGACCTTCCATGTGCTGCCGCGACCGGGGGAGCCGGGTTACGACACCTGGACACCCGAGGCCGCGAGCTACACCGGCAACATGGGGGCCTGGGCGCCTCTGGCCGCCGACGAGGAACTGGGGATCGTCTATGTGCCGCTGTCTTCCCCCACCAACCCCTTCTATGGAGGGCATCGGCCGGGCAACAATCTCTATGCCAACAGCCTGGTGGCCCTCGACGCCAGGACCGGCAGACGGGTGTGGCATTTCCAGTTGGTGCACCACGACGTCTGGGATTCGGACGTCGCCGCGCCACCGACGCTGGCCGACCTGACGGTCGACGGCAGGCAGATCCCGGCGGTGATCCAGCCGGGTAAGACCGGCTTTCTGTACGTGTTCGACCGCCGCAACGGCGACCCGGTCTGGCCGATCGAGGAGAGACCGGTGCCGAAATCGACGACGCCGGGTGAGCATCTGTCCCCGACCCAGCCATTTCCGACCAAGCCGACGGCCTTCGACCGTCAGGGCATCAGCGAGGACGATCTGATCGACTACACGCCTGAATTGAAGGCGAAGGCCAAGGCTCTACTGGCCGATTTCAACTACGGTCCGCTGTTCACGCCTCCGTCGCTCGATGAGAGCGCGACCGGCGGCAAGAAGGGCACGCTGCTCATGCCGGGCGGTTGGGGGAGCGGTAATTGGAACACCGGCGCTTTCGATCCCGAAACCGGGCGCTACTACGCGGTGTCGATGACGCTGCCTGGTGTGCTTGCCCACGCCAAGGTGGCCGACGAAGGCAAGGAAAAGATCGCTTATCGGGTGAGCAAGCCGCCGCGAGAGATCATGTCGGCCTATGGTCCCGGCCCGGACGGTTTACCGCTGCTGAAAGGCCCCTATGGGCGAATCACCGCCTATGACATGAACAGCGGTGACAAGCTGTGGACGGTGGCCAATGGCGACGGCCCCCGGAACCATCCGCTGCTGAAGGACCTGAACCTGCCGCCGCTCGGCAACATCGGCCGCCCGGTGGCGCTGGTGACGAAGTCGCTGCTGTTCCTCGGCGATGCTTCGGATGCCCTGTACGGGAAAGCCGGCATCAAGGAGAACACCTGGCTGCGCGCCTATGACAAGAAGACCGGCGACAAGGTCTGGGAAATCGCCATTCCGGCCGGCACCACCGGCGGGCCGATCACCTATATGGTGAACGGCAGGCAGATGCTCGTCGTCCCCATCGGCAACGGTCAGTGGGGATCGGGTTGGATGGCTTTCGGCGTCAGGTGACGGGCTGTCCACGGGATCGAACCGATCCGTCGCGCGACCGGTCCGATGGACGTTCTTCATCGTCTGGTTGATCGCAGTGTTAGTAAATACAAATCGTTATCATTGACATAAATAGAAATACTTCTTACATTTCGCGGCTGCACACTGTCAGCTTCGCATCAGCATTGCTGTTGTTCCGGACACCATTCCGGCGTCCAGCCCCAGGGCATCGAGCTTCGTGGCTTGGCTGCCCGGCAGGCATGGCTGCTGGCCGTGTGTTTCGCCCTGCCTGAAACGGGTTGGCCCTTTCGCCCGTCGCTCGCAGCTTCGCCCTCGGACTGGACCATGGCGTCCCTCTAGCCGCTATCGTATGTCTTCATTCTCGCCTACCCATGCCGGCCGTTTGCATGGCCCTTCTCTCCACTCCGGCCATGGCAGCACGCGCCTGCCGGCGCGACGGCGCCTCGCCCAGGCTGCCTGCCTGACACTGTCGATGGGCGCGTTGGCGCCGGCGCTGGCCCAGAGCGATGCGCGGACTGCTCGGCAGGATCCGGCGTCGCCGACGTCCGGCGCCCAGGCTCCGGCCGCGCAGCCCTCGGCCGCATCGGGCCAGACGGCGGAGCTGCCGGCGGTCAGCGTCACGTCCACGTCGATGTCCGACGGCACCAGCGAAGGCACGGGCTCCTACCGGGCCAACGCCACGCGAACCGCGACCGGACTCAACCTGTCGCCGCGCGAGACGCCGCAGACGATCACCGTCATCTCGCGCGAACAGATGGATGACGAAGGGATGACCTCGGTCAACGATGCGCTGAAGGCCACCAGCGGGGTTGCCGTGGTGAATTACGGCATGGAAGGCAGTCAGTACTACAGCCGCGGCTTCACCATGCAGTACCAGATCGATGGCATGGCCGCGCCGGGTGGAGTCGGCAATCGGTACAGCGGCGGGCCTCCGGTCGACCTGGGATTCATCGATCGGATGGAGGTCCTGCAGGGCGCGTCCGGCATGATGGCGGGCGCCGGCGATCCCGGCGGCACGGTGAACCTGATCCGCAAGCGGCCCACGCGCACCTTCCAGGCGCATGCCGAAGTGTCGCTGGGCTCGTGGAGCAGCGGTCGCCTGCTGGGCGACGTGTCGGGCCCCCTGGTGGAATCGGGCCGGATTCGCGGGCGCCTGGTGGCGGTGGCGGGAAACAGCGATTCGTTCACGAATTACGCCTTTGTCGACCGGCGCGGAGTCTACGGCATCGTCGAGGCCGATCTGACCTCCGACCTCACGGTGGATGCCAGCATCATGTACCAGAAGGACAAGGGCCGCTATCACCTGGGCGTGCCGCTCGCACCGGATGGCCGTGACCTGCATTTTCCCCGGTCCGCCTTCTTCGCAGATGCCAATAGTCTCGACGAGAAGGACATCACCAATTTCACGCTGGGCCTGACGTATCGGCTCCCGGCCGGCTGGGACATCAAGGCCGGCTATTCGCGCCAGCATGCGATGACCGAGTGGAAGAACTACAGCTATCTCGACGGTACGCTGGATGTGGCGACCGGCCGCGGCCTGACACTGCTCCACCGGCCGTACTTCGAATGGGGCAAGAAGAGCAATGTGTTCGATGTGAGGGCCAACGGTCCTCTAGAACTGTTCGGGCGCCGGCACGACCTGGGTTTTGGTCTGAACGGCTCGATCTATCGGGACGAAAACTGGGGGACGGACTACGCCAGACGCCCTGTCGATGTCTACAACTTCGACCCGACGAATCTCGAAGCGATCGCTCCGGTGGGCAGGATGCCCGGGGCCACGCCGACCGATCAGAAAACCACCAACGTGGGCCTGTACGGCGTCGCGCGGTGGAACCTGGCGGATTCGCTCAAGCTGATCACCGGCCTGCGGGTGAGCAACTTCAAGCAGGAGAACGTCCGCACCGGTCGCGTGCAGCCGAAGGAATCCGGCGTGGTCACGCCGTATGCGGCGCTGGTGTACGACATCAACTCGCAGTATTCGACCTACGTGAGCTACTCGGAGATCTTCAGGGGGCAGACCAATCGAGGTGTGGACGGCAACCTGCTCGATCCGGTGGTCGGTGCGAGCTACGAGCTCGGCGTCAAGGGCGAACTGCTCGACAAGCGCCTGAACGTCTCCGCCGCGCTGTTCCGCGTCGAGGAGAAGAACCGTGCGCTGGTGATCGATTCGATCGCGCCGGATCCGGGCAATGTCTGCGGCGGGACTTGCTACGCCGCCTCGGGCAAGGTGGTGAGCCAGGGGGTGGATCTGGGGGCCAACGGGCAGCTTGGCCGGGGTTGGAATGTCGCGGCCAACTATACGTTCGTCGATGCCGAGCATGCGGTCGGCCCGCTGAAGGGGCAGAACTTCCAGCCGCTGCAGCCCAGGCACAGCTTTCGTCTCGCCACCAACTACCAGGTGCCGAACACCCCCTGGTCGATCGGCGGCAACATGGTGGCGACCAGTCGGGTCTTCGTGAACAACTCGGCGGCCAGCCAGGGTTCGCTGGTGCTGCTCGGGCTGCATGCGGGCTACCGGATCAGCTCGAAGACGCAGGTGAGCGCGGTGATCAGCAATCTGACTGACCGCCGCTACTACGCGTTGTTCAGCAGTCGCTACGCCCCGTACGGCGAGCCGCGCAAGTTCATGGTGACGCTCAGACATTATTTCTGAGCGCGGCGTCTCGCGTCGACCCGGGAGCGCGAGAGTCGATCCGCCTGGTCTCGACCGCGTCGACCGCGTGGGCCGGGTCGGCCGGGGCGGCCGGCAGTCGGACGACGGCGCTGGTCAGCCGATCACGCCGCGGCGGCGCAGTTCGGCCAGTTGTTCGGCCGTGACGCCGACTTCGGCCAGCACCTGTTCGGTGTGTTCGCCCAGTGCCGGCGCCGGCTTGCGCAGCGAGCCCGGCGTGCGCGTCAGCTTGGGCACGATGCCCGGCACCTGCAGTTTCAGTCCGTCGCGCGTGACCGCGTCCTCGATCATGCCGCGGGCCCGGTAATGCGGATCGCGGGCGATGTCCTCGATCGTGTAGATCCGGCCGGCCGGCACGTCGGCTTCGTCGAGCTGCCGCAGCGCCTGCGCCGCGTCGTGTTCGCGCGCCCATCGGCCGATCGCCTCGTCGATCTCGGCGACGCGCGCCACCCGGCCGTCGTTGTGCGCGAGCGCCGGATCGGCCGCCAGATCGGCGCGGCCGATCAGCGTCATCAGCCGCTGGAAGATGCTGTCGCCGTTGCCGGCGATCAGCAGCCAGCCGTCGCGGCACGAATAGGCGTTGCTCGGCGCGATGCCCGGCAGCGCGCTGCCGGCCGGTTCGCGAACCGCGCCGAACGCGCTGTACTCGGGCAGCAGGCTCTCCATGCAGTTGAACACCGATTCGTAGAGCGCGACGTCGACGACCTGGCCCAGGCCGCCGCGCCGGTCGCGCTCGCGCAGCGCGGCCAGTACGCCGATCGTGCCGTGCAGCGCCGCCAGCGTATCGCCGATGCTGACGCCCACGCGCACCGGCACGCGACCGGGTTCGGCGGTCAGGTGGCGCAGTCCGCCCATCGCCTCGCCGACGACGCCGAAACCGGGCTTGTCCTTGTACGGACCGGTCTGGCCGTAGCCGGAGATGCGCAGCATGATCAGGCCGGGGTTGTCGCGCGCCAGCGCGTCGTAGCCGAGGCCCCAGCGCTCCATCATGCCCGGCTTGAAATTCTCGACCAGGATGTCGGCCCGCGCGGCGAGCCTGCGCACCAGCGCCTGGCCGTCGGGATCGCGCAGGTCCAGCGCCAGCGAACGCTTGTTGCGCGACTGCACCTCCCACCAGACGGACGTGCCTTCGTGCAGCATCCGCCACTTGCGCAACGGGTCGCCGGTCCCCGGCGGTTCGATCTTGATGACGTCGGCGCCGAGGTCGCCGAGCGTCTTCGCGCAGAACGGGCCGGCGATCAACTGGCCGAGCTCGAGCACGCGCACGCCGTCCAGCGGACCGCCGGTCGCTTCGGGACGCGTCGCGGTGGGCGGGGTCATCGGCATCTCCATCGGCGCGAGGGCATCGGCCGAGTATATCGGTGGACATCGCGCCGCCGGGCCGCTAGTGTCGAGAGTCCGAAGTCCGGGTTCACGGCACTGACGGCCTCGGCCGGCGATCGGCGATCGGCGACTCGCCTCGGTCCGCGTTTCAGTCGCGGCCCATCAGCAGCGAGCTGACGGCCCAGCTGATCAGGCTGTACAGCAGCGCGCCGACGATCGCCCAGCCGAAGCTGGCCACCGTGAACCCATCGACCAGTCGCGAGGTGACCCAGAACAGCAGGCCGTTGATGACCAGCGTGAACAGACCGAGCGTCAGCAGGTTGATCGGCAGCGTCAGGACCACCAGCACTGGCCGGATGAACACGTTGAGCAGCCCCAGCACCAGCGCGACGATGAGCGCCGTCCCGAAGCTGCCGATCTGCACGGCCGACAGCAGGTAAGGAAGCGCGAGCAGGCAAAGAGCGTTGATCGCCCATCCGAGTAGAATCCGCATCCGTACAGCTCCTTTACCAATAGAACCCCATCATGATACGAGACGCCGAGACTATTAACGTCCTGATCGATTCGCTGCGCCGCTTCGTGCGCGATAAGCTCGTGCCGCGCGAGGCCGAGGTGGCCGAGACCGATGAGGTGCCCGAAGACATCCGCGCCGAGATGCGCGAACTGGGCCTGTTCGGCATGACGATCCCCGAGCAGTACGGCGGCCTGGGTCTGACGATGGAAGAAGAGGTGCTGGTCTGCTTCGAGCTGGGTCGCACGTCGCCGGCCTTCCGTTCGCTGATCGGCACCAACAACGGTATCGGTTCCGGCGGCATCGTCATCGACGGCACCGAGGAGCAGAAGCAGAAATACCTGCCGAAGATCGCCAGCGGCGAATACATCGCGTCGTTCGGCCTGACCGAGCCGGGCGCCGGCTCCGACGCGGCGTCGCTGACGACGACCGCGGTCCGCGACGGCGACCACTACGTGTTCAACGGCACCAAGCGCTTCATCACCAATGCCGATCTGGCCTCGGTGCTGACCGTCATGGCGCGCACCGATCCGTCCAAGCGCGGCGCCGGCGCGATCTCGGCGTTCATCGTCGAGAAGAACACGCCCGGCGTGTCGATCGGCAAGCCCGAGAAGAAGATGGGCCAGCAGGGCGCGCACATCTGCGACGTGATCTTCGAGAACGCGCGCGTGCCGGCGGCCAACCTGATCGGCCTGAAGGAGGGCGTCGGCTTCAAGACCGCGATGAAGACGCTCGACAAGGGCCGTCTGCACATCTCGGCGATCGCGATCGGCGCGGCCGAGCGGATGCTGCACGATGCGCTGAACTACGCGATGGAGCGCAAGCAGTTCGGCCAGCCGATCGGCGACTTCCAGCTCGTGCAGGCGATGCTGGCCGACAGCCAGGCCGACATCTACGCGGCCCGCACGATGCTGCTCGACGCAGCGCGCAAACGCGACGACAAGCAGGACGTGACGATGGAAGCGTCGTGCTGCAAGATGTTCGCGACCGAGATGTGCGGCCGCGTCGCCGACCGGGCCGTGCAGATCTACGGCGGCGCCGGCTACATCAGCGAGTACGGCATCGAGCGCTTCTACCGCGACGTGCGGATCTTCCGCCTGTACGAAGGCACGACGCAGATCCAGCAACTGATCATCGGTCGCGAGCTCAAGCGCCGCGGCGTGATGGGCTGGTAGACCGGCGAAGGAGACGATGATGGCGACCAGCCCCGAAGCGAGATTGAAGGAACTCGGCCTGACGCTGCCGGCGCCGACGCGCGTGCCGGCCGATGCCCACCTGCCGTACGCGTTCGTGCACGTCATCGGCCAGCGCGTGCTGATTTCCGGCCACGGCCCGACCGACGCGGACGGGCATCTGTGCGCCCCGTTCGGCAAGGTCGGGCTCGACCTGTCGGTCGAGCAGGCGGTCGAGCAGGCGCGCGCGACCGCGTTGTCGATCCTGGCCGACCTGCGCGATGCGCTCGGTTCGCTGGACCGGATCGCGCAATGGGTGCGCGTGTTCGGCATGGTCAACGCGGCCAAAGGCTTCACCGGCCTGCCGCAGGTCATCAACGGCTGTTCGCTGCTGCTGCTCGACGTGTTCGGCGAGCAGGTCGGCCGCCATTCGCGTTCGGCGGTCGGCATGGCCGAGCTGCCGTGGAACATCCCGGTCGAGATCGAGGGCGAGCTGCTGCTGCGCGACTGACCCTGGCCGGATCCGGGCGATGCCCGGGCGCCGCCGGGATCCGATGCAATATCATGGCGCGATGAAGCCCTTCGATCCCGCCCAGCCTTTCGCCGCCCAGCGCCCGCCGGTCCTGGCCCGCAACCTCGTCGCCTGCTCGCAGCCGCTGGCCGCGCAGGCCGGCCTGCAGATGCTGGCCCGCGGCGGCAACGCGATCGACGCCGCGCTGGCGGCCGCGATCGCGCTGACGGTCGTCGAACCGACGATGAACGGCATCGGCGGCGACGGCTTCTCGTTGATCTGGGACGGCTCCCGGCTGCACGGCCTGAACGCGTCGGGCCGCGCGCCGGCCGCCTGGACGCCCGCCCGCTTCGCCGGGATGACGCGGATGCCGCCGATCGGCTGGGACACGGTGACCGTGCCCGGCGCGGTGTCGCAATGGGTGCAATTGTCCGAGCGCTTCGGCGCGCTGCCGTTCGCCGACCTGTTCGAGCCAGCGATCCGCTATGCGACCGACGGTTTCGCGGTCTCGCCGGTGATCGCGCGCCAGTGGGCGGCGGCGGCCGACTCGCCGCTGGCCGCGCAGCCGGGCTTCGCGCAGGCGTTCACGCGCGACGGCCGTGCGCCGCGCGTCGGCGAGCGCTGGACCTTCGCCGCGCAGGCGCGGACGCTGGCCGACATCGCCGCCACGCACGGCGAGTCGTTCTACCGCGGGCGGCTGGCCGGCCTGATCGCCGACTGGGCGCAGCGCACCGGCGGCGCGATTACCGGCGAGGACCTGGCCGCGCATCAGGCCGAATGGGTCGAGCCGATCCGCATCGACTACCGCGGCTACACGCTCCACGAGATTCCGCCGAACGGCTCGGGCGTCGCCGCGCTGATCGCGCTGGGCGTGCTCGAGCGGCTGCCGGTCGCGCAGACGCGTCCCGGTTCGGCCGAGCGTCTGCACCTGCAGATCGAGGCGATGCGGCTGGCCTTCGCCGATGCCCATGCGTTCGTCGGCGAGCCGGCGGCGATGCGCGTCGGCGTCAGCGATCTGCTCGATCCCGACTACCTGGCCTCGCGCGCGGCGCTCGTCGATCCGCAGCGCGCGGGCCTGCCGGGACCGGGCGCGCCGTCGGGCGGCACCGTCTATCTGTGCGCGGCCGACGCGCAGGGGCGGATGGTGTCGCTGATCCAGTCGAACTACCACGGCTTCGGTTCGGGCGTCGTCGTGCCCGATACCGGCATCGCGTTGCACAACCGCGGCCTCGGCTTCAAGCTGATCCCGGGCCATCCGGACGAGGTCGGGCCGGGCAAGCGGCCGTTCCATACGATCCTGCCGGCGTTCATCACGCGCGGCGACGCGCCGGTCATGGCGTTCGGCGTGATGGGCGGCAACATGCAGCCGCAGGGGCACGTGCAGATCGCGATGCGGTACCTGGACGACGGGCTCAACCCGCAGGCGTGCTCGGACGCGCCGCGCTGGCGGATCGACGACCAAGGGCAGTTGCTGGTCGAGGCCGCGATGCCGGCCGAAACGATAGCGGGGCTGCGCGAGCGCGGCCACGACGTCGAGGTCCGGCCGGCCGATTCGCTGGATTTCGGCAGTTGCCAGGCGATCGCGCGCCTGTCGGCCGATCTGGCCGACGGCTACGTCGCCGGTTCCGACCATCGCCGGGACGGGCAGGCGGTGGGTTTTTGAACGCCGCGGCACGCGCGCCCGAATGTCGGCGCTGCAATCGCTGTAACCAAATGTAATCGCAACACGATTTCGAGCGGGCCGGCGCGCTAACATGCCGGCCTCCCCCGACGATATCTCACCTTGTTCACGGAATCTGCATGAAGATCGGTAGCGGACGATTCGGATGGATCACCTGCCTGACGGCCACGCTGGCCGCGACGGCGACGCTGGGCGCCTGCGGCAGCGGCGGCCTGGGCGGCAGCGGCAGCACCCCCGATGCGCCGACCAACGTGTCGATCAAGAGCGGCGACCAGCACGTGACGGTGAGCTGGGACGGCGAGCCCGGCGTCAACTACTGGATCTTCTGCGCGTCCGATCCGTCGATCACGATCGACAACTGGACGACGCTGCCCAATCCGGTGTCGCGGATCGACGCGACCTCGCCGCAGATGGTGATGGATCTGATCAACGGCCTGAACTACAGTTGCATCGTCAACGGCCGGCACGACAAGGACAAGGGTGGCGATGCCAGCCCGGCCGTGACCGCCGCGACGCGCCCGGCCGGCGCCGAGTGGGTCGCCGAGACGCCGTGGTCGAGCGGCAACGTCAACGGCATCGCGTTCGGCAACAAGACCCAGGTGGCGGTCGGCGACGGCGGCGGCCTGTGGTACTCGAAGGACAACGTCACGTGGACGCCGGTGACGCCGCTGACCCCGAGCAACCTGAACGCGGTGACCTACGCGAACAGCCGCTTCGTGGCGGTCGGTGACGGCGGCGTCGTGCTCACCAGCACCGACGGCATCTCCTGGTCGGCTGATACGCCGCACACCACGGCCAATCTGTACGCGGTCCAGGCGCTGGGCTCGCGCTACGTCGCGGTCGGCGCCAACGGCACGCTGATCCACAACGGCGACGGTACCAACTGGGACCTGCTGGACGTCGGCACGACCGAAACGCTGTACGGGCTGGCGGCCAACAACGACACCGGCGTGATGGTCGCCGTCGGCGCGCGGGGCACGATGCTGCGCACGATCGACACCGATACGTGGACGGCGGTCGCCGCGCCCGTCTCGACGGACCTGCGCGCGGCCGCCTACGGCAACGGCGTCTTCGCGGTCGTCGGCGCCGGCGGCACGCAGTTGTCGAGCACCGACGGGTCGACGTGGACGCAGTCGCCGACGCTGACCGGCAGCACGCTGAACGCCGTCACCTATGATGCGAACATCGTCGGCGAGATCACGTACAGCACGCGCTTCGTCGCGGTCGGCGACGACGGCGCCGCGCTGTACAGCAACGACGGACGCGACTGGGGCCTGACCACCAACGGCACGACCGCCTCGCTGCGCAGCGTCGTGTTCGGCCTGAGCCGCTACAAGGCGGTGGGCGTCGGCGGTGCGACGACCGCGTCGTACTGATCGCCGGCCGCGGTTTCCGGCGTCCTTCGTTCGACGAACGTTCAAACAGAATCCATGATGGGCAAGCGCGCGTCGCGGGTGGTGGCGGGAGTGCTGGTCATCGCCGTGGTGGCGGGCGGCCTGTACGCGTATCGGACCGGGCGGCTGCCGGGGCAGGCGGCCGCGCCGGCGCCCGCGGCGGACCGGGGGTTTGCCGGTTCTTCGGGCGTATCCGGGTCTTCCGGCATCTCCGGTTCGTCCGGTCCGCGGACCGGCGCGCCGATGACGGGCGCTCCGGGGACGGGTACACCAGAGACGGGTTCTCCGGGGTCGGGCGCCATGGGGTCGGGTGCCCCGGGGTCGGGCCCCGCGGCCGACGGACACCCGGCGGATCCGGCGGCCGGCACGGCGGCGGACGGCCGGGCCGGGGCTCCGACCGGTGGGACCGGCCTGGCCGCGGCGCCGCCGGCCGGCGCGCCGCCGGGCTCGGTGGCGACGGCGCCGGTCGCCACGCCGCCGGGCGCTCCATCGGGTGGGCATCGCGGCCCGCCGGGCGGCTTCGACCCGAACCGGCCGATGCCGGTGCAGGCCGCCGTCGCCCACAAGGGGGCGATCGAGATCACGATCGGCGCGCTCGGCACGATGACCGCGCGCAACACCGCGACGGTGCGCAGCCGCGTCGACGGGCTGCTGACGCAGATCCTGTTCCGCGAAGGCCAGACCGTGAAGGCCGGCGACGTGCTCGCGCAGATCGACCCGCGTCCGTACCAGGTCGCGCTCGACCAGGCGCGGGGCCAGTTGCTGCGCGACCAGGCGCTGCTGGACAACGCCCGGGTCGACCTCGAACGCTACCGCGGCCTGCTGGCCAAGGATTCGATCGCCAAGCAGCAGGTCGACGCGCAGGTCGCGCTAGTGCGCCAGTACGAGGGCACGGTGCTCGCCGACAAGGGCCAGGTCGACGACGCGCGGCTGCAGTTGTCGTTCACGAAGATCACGGCGCCGATCTCCGGGCGCCTCGGCCTGCGGCAGGTCGACCTCGGCAACATGGTGCACTCGTCGGACACCACGGGCCTGGTCGTCATCACCGAGACGCAGCCGATCACCGCGGTGTTCGCGATCCCGGCCGATCACCTGCCGTCGGTGATGCGCCGGCTCGGTGCCGGGCAGACGCTGCCGGTCGAGGCCTGGAGCGCCGACGGCCGCACGGCGCTGGCCACCGGCAAGCTGATCTCGGTCGACAACCAGATCGACACGACGACCGGCACCGTCAAGCTCAAGGCCGAATTCGCGAACCCGGACAACGCGCTGTTCCCGAACCAGTTCTTCAACGCGCGGCTGGTCGTCGACACGCGCGCCGACGTCGTGCTGGTTCCGTCGGCGGCGGTCCAGCGCGGCAGCCAGGGCAGCTTCGTCTACCGGATCGACGAAGGCCTGGTCAAGGTCGTCGTCGTGAAGACCGGCGCGACGTCGGGCAACCGCGTCGAGGTGCTCGACGGCATCTCCGCCGGCGACCAGGTCGTCATCGACGGCGTCGACCGGCTGCGCGAGGGCGCCAAGGTCGAGGTGATCCGGCCGCAGACGGCCGGCAGCGGCGCGCCCGGCGCCGCTGCCACTGCCGCTCATGGCGCCGCTGCCGGCCACGGTGCGCCGGGAGCGGCCGGCGACGCGCGCCGACGGGGGCCCCGCCCGAGCGGGTCGTGATGGCGTGAACCCGTCGCGCGCGTTCATCCTGCGGCCGGTCGCGACGTCGTTGCTGATGGTCGCGCTGCTGTTGACGGGGATCGTCGCCTACCGGCTGCTGCCGGTCTCGGCGCTGCCCCAGGTCGACTACCCGACGATCCAGGTCTCGACGCTGTATCCGGGCGCCAGTCCGTCCGTCATGACCTCGAGCGTGACCGCGCCGCTCGAGCGCCAGTTCGGCCAGATGCCGGGGCTCAGCCAGATGTCGTCGACCAGTTCGGGCGGCGCGTCGGTGATCACGCT
Organism: Burkholderiaceae bacterium; assembly: GCA_047601745.1. Taxonomy (GTDB): domain Bacteria; phylum Pseudomonadota; class Gammaproteobacteria; order Burkholderiales; family Burkholderiaceae_E; genus JAKPAM01. The sequence goes on from JASGIS010000001.1 coordinate 2,841,416, forward strand.
GCAGTTCAGCCTGGACCTGAGCCTGGACGTGGCCGAGCAGCAGGTGCAGGCGGCGATCAACGCGGCCGGCTCGTTCCTGCCGAACGATCTGCCGATGCCGCCGGTCTACAGCAAGGTCAACCCGGCCGACAGCCCGATCGTCGCGCTGGCGATCTCGTCGCCGTCGATGCCGCTGCCGCAGGTCCAGGATCTGGTCGATACGCGCCTGGCGCAGAAACTGTCGCAGGTCAGCGGGGTCGGTCTCGTGACGCTGGCCGGCGGCCAGCGGCCGGCGGTGCGCGTGCAGGTCAATCCGAAACTGCTGGCGGCCCAGGGCTTGAATCTCGACGACGTGCGCACGGCGATCGGCGCGGCGAACGTCAACTCGGCCAAGGGCAGCTTCGACGGGCCGATGCGCGCGTCGACGCTCGACGCCAACGACCAGTTGCGTTCGGCGCGCGAGTACGAAGGGATCGTGCTGGCCTGGCGCAACGGCGCGCCGATCCGGCTGGTCGACGTGGCGACGTTGATCGACGGCGCCGAGAACGCGCGACTGGCCGCCTGGGCGGGGCGCGACGGCAAGCTGGTGCCGGCGATCATCCTGAACGTGCAGCGCCAGCCGGGCGCCAACGTCATCGATACCGTCGACCGGATCAAGGCGCTGCTGCCGCAACTGCAGGCGACGCTGCCGGCGGCCGTCGACGTGCACCTGTTGACCGACCGCACGACGACGATCCGCGCGTCGGTGCACGACGTGCAGCTCGAACTGGTGCTGGCGGTCGCGCTCGTGGTGATGGTGATCTTTCTGTTCCTGCGCAGCGTGCCGGCGACGGTGATCCCGGGCGTCGCGGTGCCGCTGTCGCTGGTCGGCACGTTCGGCGTCATGTACCTGGCCGGCTTCTCGATCAACAACCTGACGCTGATGGCGCTGACGATCGCCGCCGGTTTCGTCGTCGACGACGCGATCGTGATGATCGAGAACATCGCGCGCCACGTCGAGGAGGGCGAGTCGCCGCTGCAGGCCGCGCTCAAGGGCTCGCGCCAGATCGCGTTCACGATCATCTCGCTGACGGTCTCGCTGATCGCCGTGCTGATCCCGCTGCTGTTCATGGGCGACGTCGTCGGCCGTCTGTTCCGCGAGTTCGCGTTGACGCTGACGATCGCGATCCTGATCTCGGCGGTCGTCTCGCTGACGCTGACGCCGATGATGTGCGCGCGGCTGCTGCGCAACGTGCCCGAACACGAGCAGAGCGCGTTCTATCGCCGCACCGGCGCGATGTTCGACCGGATGACGCAGGCCTACGGCCGCGCGCTGACGGTCGTGCTCGACCATCAGTTGCTGACGCTGCTGGTCGCCGTGCTGACGCTGATCGTGACGGTGCTGCTGTACCTGGCGATTCCGAAGGGCTTCTTCCCGGTCCAGGACACCGGCGCGATCCAGGGGATCACCGAGGCCCGCCAGTCGATCTCGTTCCCGGCGATGGGGCAGCGCCAGCAGGCGCTGGCCGAGCGGCTGCTGACCGATCCGGCCGTCGAGAGCATCAGTTCGTTCATCGGCGTCGACGGCTCGAACCAGACGATCAACAGCGGGCGGCTGCTGATCAACCTGAAGCCCAAGGCCGAGCGCGGGCTGGACGCCAGCGCGGTGATCCGCCGGCTGCAAAGGGTCGTCGCCGACGTGCCGGGCATCGCGCTGTACATGCAGCCGGTGCAGGACCTGACGATCGACGACCGGATCAGCCGCACGCAGTACCAGTTCACGCTGCAGAGCGCCGACTCGGCGCTGCTGTCGACGTGGACGCCGCGGCTGGTCGAAGCGCTGTCGGGGCTGCCGCAGTTCGAGGACGTCGCGTCGGACCTGCAGGACCAGGGACAGCAGGCGTTCGTCGAGATCGATCGCGCGGCGGCCGGCCGGCTCGGCATCACGACCGCGCAGATCGACAACCTGCTGTACAACGCGTTCGGCCAGCGGCTGGTGTCGACGATCTTCACGCAGGCGGCGTTGTACCGCGTGGTGCTGGAGGTGCAGCCGCAGTTCCGTCAATCGCTGGCGGCGTTCGACGACCTGTACCTGGTCTCGTCGACCGGCACCCAGATCCCGCTGGCGGCGGTCGCGCGCGTCGTCGAGAAGCCGGCGCTGCTGGCGATCAACCACATCGGCCAGTTTCCGTCGGTGACGATCTCGTTCAACCTGGCGCCGGGCGTCTCGCTCGGCGACGCGGTCGACGCGGTGCGGGGCGCCGAGCGGGGGCTCGAACTGCCGGCCAGCGTCGAGACGCGGTTCCAGGGCGCCGCGCTGGCGTTCCAGGCCTCGCTGTCGAACACGCTGTGGCTGATCCTCGCGGCGATCGTCACGATGTACATCGTGCTCGGCGTGCTGTACGAGAGCTTCATCCATCCGGTGACGATCCTGTCGACGCTGCCGTCGGCCGGCGTCGGCGCGCTGCTCGGGCTGATGGCCTGGCGCGCCGACCTGTCGATCATCGCGATCATCGGCATCATCCTGCTGATCGGCATCGTCAAGAAGAACGCGATCATGATGATCGACTTCGCGCTGGACGCCGAGCGCCATCAGGGCATGGCGCCGCGCGACGCGATCTACCAAGCCTGCCTGCTGCGGCTGCGGCCGATCCTGATGACGACGATGGCCGCGCTGCTCGGCGCGCTGCCGATGGTCGTCGGCGGCGGCGTCGGCTCCGAGCTGCGCCAGCCGATGGGCGTTGCGATGATCGGCGGCCTGCTGGTCAGCCAGGTGCTGACGCTGTTCACGACGCCGGTCATCTACCTGGCGTTCGACCGCCTGTCGCGCGGGCGGCGCGCGCGGACCGGTCCGCACGCCGGCCAGGGCGACGGCCGCGGCGGCGGCGGTCCGGTGCCGGTGCTGCCGCCGGACGCCGATCCGTCGGCGATCGAGCCGCGATGAATCCGTCGGCCGCGTTCATTGCCCGGCCGGTGGCGACGATGCTGCTGACGCTGGGCATCGTGCTGGCCGGATGGCTGGCGTTCCGCCTGCTGCCGGTCGCGCCGTTGCCGCAGGTCGACTTCCCGACGATCTCGGTGTCGGCCTCGCTGCCGGGCGCGAGCCCCGAGACGATGGCCGCGGCGGTGGCGACGCCGCTGGAACGCGCGCTGGGCGCGATCGCCGGGGTCACCGAGATCACGTCGCGCAGCTCGCTCGGGTCGGCGAGCATCACGCTGCAGTTCGACCTGTCCAAGGACATCGACAGCGCGGCGCGCGAGGTGCAGGCCGCGCTGAACGCCGCGCGCAGCACGCTGCCGAGCGCGCTGCCGAGCAACCCGACCTATCGCAAGGTCAACCCGGCCGACGCGCCGATCATGATCCTGGCGATGACCTCGGCGACGATGACGCAGGGGCAGATGTACGACGTCGCGTCGACGCTGCTCGCGCAGCGGCTCTCGCAGGTCAAGGGCGTCGGCCAGGTCGTGATCGGCGGCAGTTCGCTGCCGGCGGTGCGGGTCGAGCTCAATCCGCAGGCGCTGGCGCAGACGGGCATCAGCACCGAGGACGTGCGCACGGCGATCGTCGGCGCCAACGCCAACCGTCCGAAGGGCGTGATCGAGAACGACCGGGACGCATGGCAGATCGAGGCCAACGACCAGATCAAGCGCGCCGCCGACTACGCGGAGCTGATCGTCGGGCGCAACGGCGATGCGATGGTGCGGCTGGCCGACGTCGCGCAGGTCATCGATTCGGTGCAGGACGTGCGCAACGCCGGGTCGGCCAACGGCCAGCCGTCGGTGTCGCTGATCCTGAACCGCCAGCCCGGCGCGAACATCATCGAGACGATCGACCGGGTCCGCGACCTGCTGCCGACGCTGCGCGAGCAGATCCCGGCGGCGATCGACCTGAACGTCGTGCTGGACCGCTCGCCGACGATCCGCGCGTCGCTCAGGGAGGTCGGCAACGCGATCATCGTCGCGATCGTGCTCGTCATCCTCGTCGTGTTCGTGTTCCTGCGCGACTGGCGCGCGACGCTGATCCCCACGGTGGCCGTGCCGACCTCGCTGATCGCGTCGTTCGCCGTGATGTACCTGTTCGACTACAGCCTGGACAACCTGTCGCTGATGGCGCTGACGATCGCCACCGGCTTCGTCGTCGACGATGCGGTCGTGGTGCTCGAGAACGTCAGCCGCCACATCGAGAACGGCCGCAGTCCGCGGCAGGCGGCGCTCGCCGGCGCGCGCGAGGTCGGCTTCACCGTGCTGTCGATGAGCGTGTCGCTGATCGCGGTGTTCCTGCCGATCCTGATGATGGGCGGCATCGTCGGGCGGCTGTTCCGCGAGTTCGCGGTGACGCTGTCGGCGGCGATCCTGGTGTCGCTGGTCGTGTCGCTGACGACGACGCCGATGATGTGCGCGCGCCTGCTGCGGCCGCACGCGCGCGACGACGCGCAGCCCGGCGACGATGCGCAGGCCGGGGGCGACGGGCAGGCCGGGGGCGATGCGCAGCCCGGCGGCGATGCCCAGACTGCCGGCGGTGCTCGCGAGGCCGGGCGGCGCTCGTCCGGCCTGGGCGCCGCGCTGTCGCGGCTGAGCCTGCGCGCGCTGACCGCGATGCAGAACGGCTACGCGCGCAGCCTGCGCTGGGCGCTGCGGTTCGCGCCGCTGACGATGCTGGTGCTGCTCGCGACGATCGCGCTGAACGTGCACCTGTACATGGTGATTCCGAAGGGATTCTTTCCGCAGCAGGACACGGGCCGCGTCATCGGTTTCATGATGGCCGACCAGAGCATCTCGTTCCAGGCGATGCGCGACAAGGTGTCGCGGATGGTCGAGATCGTCCGGCGGGATCCGGCCGTCGATACCGTGACCGCTTATACCGGCGGCGGTTTCCGCGCGGGCGGGCAGATGTTCGTGTCGCTCAAGCCGCTGTCCGAGCGCAAGGCGTCGGCCGAGCAGATCATCGCCAGGCTGCGGCCGCAGCTCGCGCGAGAGCCCGGCATCAACCTGTACCTGAACCCGGTGCAGGACATCCGCGTCGGCGGCCGGCAGGCCAACGCGTCGTACCAGTACACGCTGCAGGCCGACGACCTGTCGCTGCTGCGCGAATGGGGACCGAAGATCAATCGCGCGTTGCAGGCGCTGCCGCAGCTCACCGACGTCAACACCGACCAGCAGGAAAAGGGGCTGCAGACCACCGTGGTGTTCGACCGCGACGCGATGGCTCGGCTCGGCCTGTCGATGCAGGCCGTCACCGCGAGCCTCAACGATCTGTTCGGCCAGCGCCAGGTGTCGACGATCTACAATCCGCTGAACCAGTACCGCGTCGTGCTCGAGGCCGCGCCGCGCTACTGGCAGAGCGCCGAGGTGCTGAACAGCCTGGTGATGATCGCGCCGGGCGGGCTGCAGGTGCCACTGTCGTCGATCGCGCGCTTCGAGGACACGACGGCGCCGCTGGTCGTCAACCACCAGGGCCAGTTCGCGGCGTCGACGATCTCGTTCAACCTGCCGCCCGGCGTCACGCTGTCGGACGCGACGGCGGCGATCGACGACGCGATGATCCGGCTCGGCGTGCCGAACGCCGTCTACGGCCGTTTCGCCGGCACCGCGCAGGCGTTCCAGTCGGCGATGAGTTCGCAGCCGCTGCTGATCCTGGCCGCGCTGGTCGTCGTCTACATCGTGCTCGGCATCCTGTACGAAAGCACAATCCATCCGCTGACGATCCTGTCGACGCTGCCGTCGGCCGGTGTTGGCGCGCTGATCGCGCTGATGGCCTTCGATACCGAGTTCTCGATCATCGCGCTGATCGGCGTGATCCTGCTGATCGGCATCGTCAAGAAGAACGCGATCATGATGATCGACTTCGCGCTTAGCGCCGAACGCGATCGCGGGCTCGCGCCGCGCGACGCGATCTTCGAAGCCTGCCTGCTGCGGTTCCGCCCGATCATGATGACGACGATCGCCGCGCTGTTCGGCGCGCTGCCGCTCGCGCTCGGCGCCGGCGACGGCGCCGAGCTGCGCCGGCCGCTCGGCATCGCGATCGTCGGCGGCCTGATATTGAGCCAGATGCTGACGCTGTATACGACGCCCGTCGTCTACCTGTACCTGGATCGTCTGCGCTGGTGGGCGCTGCGCAAGCGGGGCCGCTCGCCGCACGGCCCGCTGCCGCCGTCCGCGCCGATGATCGCCGGCGAACCCCGATGACCGACGCCACGATGACCGACGCCTCGTCCCACGAACCCGCGCGCGCGGCGCCCGCGAGCGACCCGCGGTGCGGCCAGCCGCGCGGCCTGCCGCGATCGGCCGCGCGCTGGGCGCTGCTCGCCGGTGTCGCCGGCCTGGCCGCCTGCGCGATGGTCGGTCCCGACTACCACCGCCCGGCCGTCGAACTGCCCGACGCGTTCAAGGAGGCGCCCGCCGGGCAGCCGGCGCCTCAGGCCGTCCCGCCGGCCGGCTGGAAGACCGCTGCGCCGGCCGACGAACGCGATCCCGGGCGCTGGTGGTCGGTCTACGGCGATCCGCAGCTCGACGAACTGGTCGAGTCGGTCAGCATCTCGAACCAGACGGTCGCGTCGGCCGAGGCCGCTTACCGCCTGGCGATCGGTGCGCTCGGCGTCGCGCGTGCCGCGCAGTGGCCGACGCTGGGTGTCACCGGCACGCACACGCGCGGCCGCAACGCCGCCGTCCAGGCGACCAACTCGGTCAGCGCGTCGGCGCCGATCACCGAGACCAACCGGCTGACGCTAAGCGCCTCGTGGGAGGCCGACCTGTGGGGCCGCGTGCGCCGCAACGTCGAGTCGAACGAGGCGAGCGCCGCCGCCAGCGAAGCCGACCTGCGCGCGGCCGTGCTCAGCGCGCAGGCGACGCTCGTGCAGACTTACCTGCAACTGCGGATCTCGGACGCGCAGCGCAAGCTGCTCGAAGAGACGGTCGCCGCCTACGAGCGCTCGCTCGAGATCACGTCGAACCGCTACGACGCCGGCGTCGCCGCGCGCACCGACGTCTCGCAGGCGCAGACGCAGTTGCTGAACGCGCGCGCGCAGGTGCTGGACCTGGCCGTCAGCCGCGGCCAGCTCGAGCACGCGATCGCCGCGCTGATCGGGCGCCCGCCGTCGGCGCTGTCGATCCGGCCGACCGACGAGGTGCCGGCGCTGCCGGCCGTTCCGGCGATCGTTCCGTCGACGCTGCTCGAGCGGCGGCCCGACATCGGCGGCGCCGAGCGCCGGGTCGCCGCGGCCAATGCGCAGATCGGCGTCGCGCAGGCGGCGTTCTATCCGACGCTGAGCCTGAGCGCGGCCGGCGGCACCGCGTCGAACGCCTGGTCGAACCTGCTGTCGATGCCGTACCGGTTCTGGTCGCTCGGGCCGTCGCTGGCGCTGACGCTGTTCGATGCCGGCAACCGCAGCGCGGTCAGGGACCAGGCGGTCGCCCGCTATGACCAGGCGGTCGCCACGTACCGCCAGACCGTGCTGACCGCGTTCCAGGAGGTCGAGGACAATCTGCTGGCGCTGCACGGGCTGGCGCGCGAGGAAGCCTTGCAGCGCGAGGTCGTCGACAGCGCCGCGCAGACGCTGGAGCTGACCAACAACCAGTACCTGGCCGGCACGGTCAGCTACCTGAACGTCGTCACCGCGCAGACGGCATCGTATTCGGCGCGCGCGACCGCGCTGACGCTGGCCAGCCGGCGGCTGGTGGCGAGCGCGGTGCTGATGAAGGCGATGGGTGGGTTGTGGGACTAAGGCTCGCGGCGATCAGGAACTTCACCGATCCGGTCGCAGAAAAGTCGAGCTCCCGTCAAGGCATCCACACCTCGCCTGGCACGGCGAAGCGCCGCGACAATGCGGCCACTTGGCGCAGGTTCAACTGGCGCCGGCCGGCCAGAATCTCGCTGACGACGCTCTGGGTTCCGATCTCTGGTAAATCCGACTGGCGCAACCCGTGGCACTGCATCAGTGTCGCGAGCACCGGTGCCGGCGTCCTGTTGTCCGGCCAGGGATGCGTCCGATCTTCATACTCGCGAATACGGTCGGCCAGCAAAGGCTGCAGTTCTGACAACGGATGTGCCTCGTCCGCGGCTACTAGATCGGCAACCTCCTCGGCGACCTCCAGCAGCATCGCATAGTGCCCCTCGTCACGCACCGGTGCGCCAAGTCCCAGATTCTCATGTAGCGCCACCCAGGGCGCGCACAGGCTCTGCACGTTCATTTCCACTTCCACTTGTCGTACTCGGCATGAGTGAGGACTGCCTCTGGTTCCAGGGCTGTGATTGGAGTATCTCTTACTGAGGAGGCTGCGCAACTTCTAGCGCATGCCGGCGGCCCGGAGACCAGGGGAGTAGAGCGATGAAATACACCGGCACGTGCCACTGCAAGGCCGTCGCTTTCGCCTTCGACGTCGAGCTCGACGAATTGGTTCGCTGCAACTGCTCGCTGTGCAGCAAACGCAATGCGCTGATGGCGACGGTGCCGCGAGATGCGTTCTGGATCACCGGCGGACAGGATGTGCTGCGTCTGTACCGCTGGAACAGCCAGGTGGCACAGCACTACTTCTGCGGCACTTGCGGCATCTACGTCTACCACCAGCGGCGCAGCAATCCGGCGATGTTTAGCGTGAATGCATGCTGCATTGACGGTCTGGACGCGGCCGCGCTGCCCATCCGCCAGGTCGATGGAAAGCGCCGCGGCGTGGTGGATGCTGATACGCATGGAGGGCGGTAGGCAGTAGGCGGCCCGCCAGGTCTGTCCCGACGCCCGTGCGATGGCTCCGAAGGCCAGCAGCCGGCACCAGCCGCGCAAGCCGGGTTCTGTCCGTCGTGTGGTGCGATGCTCCCGAAGCACGATGCTCGACGGGAAATTCTCCTCTCTCGCTACTATCAGATAGCGGCCATACGAATACTAATCAGCGGATCATTGACTACAAATCTGCCGTATAAGATAGTCTCAATCAGCCGAGATTCAGAGATCCCATGTTCGAGCGGTTCGTGGAGCGGCCGGCGGAGGAAGCCCTTGCGGACACTCCGGTGGTTCTGATCGTCGGACCGCGCCGGGCCGGCAAGACCACGCTCGTCCGAAAGATGGGGGAAGCCGGGCGGACCTACATCACGCTTGACGATCAGACAGTTCTGGAAGCCGCACAATCCGATCCTGCCGGCTTCAATCCGGGGCCTGGACAGGGCCATCATCGACGAGATCCCGCGTGCGCCCGATCTGCTGCTGGCCATCAAGAAGACGGTCGACGAGGACTATCGCCCACGCCGGTTTCTGCTCACTGGCTCCGCGAATGTGCTGACCTCGCCGCGGGTCGCCGACAGCCTCGCCGGGCGTATGGAAACCATCCGGCTACTGCCGCTGGCGATCGCCGAGATCGAAGGACGGGCGCCGGCCTTTCTGGAGCGCCTCTTCGAAGGGAAGCTACAGGGTCAAAAGGATGCGATCGTTGATGACGATCTGGTCGAACTCGTCCTGCGTGGCGGCTTCGCCGAGGCGATCCGCCGTGACAGCGAACGGCGACGGCAGGACTGGGCGCGTTCCTATCTCACCTCGATCCTAACCCGTGATCTGCGTGACATCGCCGAGGTCGAGAAGCTGACCGAACTCCCGAAGTTCGTGCGTCTGCTGGCGGAACACTCCGGACAGTTGGTCAACTATTCGCAGTTCGCCACCGGCATCAATGTCAATCACAGAACCGGCCAGCGCTATGCCGGCCTGCTCGAACAGGTGTTCCTGATCGCCACCGTGCAACCCTGGTTCACCAATGCGCTGAAGCGCATCGTCAAGACGCCCAAGCTGCACTTCCTCGATTCCGGGTTGTTGGCCACTACGCGCGGGCTTTCCTTCGATCGGGTCAAGGCCGACCGCAGGACGTTCGCCTCATTGCTGGAAACCATCGTATTCTCGGAGGTGCTGAAGCTGATGACCGCCTCGGATTTGCGTATGACGCCGCATCATTTTCGCGATCGGGACGGGCGTGAGGTGGACATCGTGCTGGAGCGCGATGACGGCATGATCGCTGGCATCGAGGTGAAGGCGAGCGCGACGGTCAAGGCTGGCGATTTTTCCGGCTTGCGCGCTCTCGCCGACGCCTGCCGGGATCGCTTCGCATTCGGCGCCGTTCTCTACGACAACACGGACGTCGTGCCGTTTGGCGATCGATTGGCAGCGGTGCCCCTGTCGTCCTTGTGCGGCTGATCGCGGTGCCTCGGCTCGACGCTGGCCGAGGCCGCCGCCTACAGCGCAAGCACGCTCGCGCCACCACCGCTGTTCGGCTTGACCTCGGCATGGGCCGGGATGTGGGTCTTCCCGATGTCTGGCGCAAGATCTCCCGGAGGGTCTGCACTACAAGGACTGCTACCTGAAGGCTTTCAGACGGTCGGGCAGCGCCTGGCGCAAGACGTCCTGCTGACGACTGATGTTTTCGGCTTGCGCGTTCGTGTAGCCAGCCTGGCTTTCGGCCACCTGGCCGGCCTGCGCCCGAGCCCGTTCGAGCTGCGCCCGAGCCCGTTCGAGCTCCTCGACGACCAGGACCGATGATGCCGGCGATGGCGTCCCGGGTTCGGATATCTCGCCTGTCGCGGTCCTGCCTGCGTCGCTGGCGACCGACGAACCACCCCTCCGGGCCGTCGCGTAGGCGCGCGTGGCGGTCAGCGCCTGGTCGAGGGTCCTCTGCAACTCCTCGATCTGCCGCATGGCCTCGTCACGCTGCCGCTCGGCGGCCTGCTGCTCCTGCGCCAGCACATGCATCTGCGCGTGCACTAGCCCATCGAGTTGCTCGAGCGATGCGCGCCGCATCCTCTCCCCGCGCCAGCCGATGCCGGCCGCGACCGCGATCATCAGGAACATGACCGAGGTGGTGGTCCAGATTCTCAGGCTCCGCCTGCGCGCCCGATCTCGTTCGTCGGCGTGCCGCCGTTGCGCGTCGACGCTGGCCGCGATGAATTCGTCCTCCTCCGGCGCGAGCCGATGGCCTTCGTTCATCTTGACGGCTTCGTCGAGCGCAGTCCCGCGCAGCAACTGGTCCGCTGGACGGCCGGCCTTGTCCCAGGTCGCGATTTCGGCCGACAGCCGCCGTTGCCAGGCCAGGAACTCACGCTCCTGTTCGAGCCAAACTTGCATTCGCGGCCAGTCGCGCGCGAGCGCCTCGTGCGCCAGCTCGACCATCGCTTCCTGGTGTTCGAGGCTGGTGGCGAGCAGGCGGGCTTCGACCAGGTTCGCCAGCACGCTGCGTTCGGCGCCGTCGCCGGTGCCCGGATCCCGCGCGACGGCCTGAACCTGGGTGTCGGTCGCGGCGACCCGCGAGTAAGGCAGCACGGTCGCCTCGGCGCGGCGGGTGTCCCCGGCGTTCGCAACCAGGCGAAGCAGGATCCGCTTCGCTTGCGCTTGGCCGGTCTCGGTCAGGGATGCGAAGTGCCGGTTCGCGGCCTCGATCACGACGGCCCGGATGCCGCCGAAACGATCGTAGGCGGCATTGGTCAGCCAGCCTTCCCGGCGTTGCTCCCATAGCCTTTGCAGCGTGATCTGCAGGAACGGCAGAACGCCGCGCTCGCCGACCGATCGGCTGACGATCCGGTCGACTAGGCCCGGCTCGAAAGCCAGCCCGGCGGCATCGGCCGGTCGCTCGACGATCATGCGCAACGCCGCTTCGTCAGGCACGTTCAGGTCGAAGCGGTGAGACTGCCCGGTACCGCGATCGGCGAGTGCATCCCGCCAGGCTGGAAACTGCTCGCAGCGCAGGCACAGGACGATACGGTCGCCGGCAGCGGCTCGTTCGCGAAAGCGTGCGGCAATCGGCTCGGCGACGACGATGTCGCCCGCGGTGTGGCGCTGAAGATCGTCGAAGATCGCGAGACGACGCTGTTCCGGCGCCCCGGTTTCCGGCGCGTCCATCGCTTCGCAGATCCGCCAGTCTGGGTGCCGCTGGCGCAGCATCGGCAGCAACCCGGCTCGCAGCAGTGAGGTCTTGCCGCAGGCCGAGGGGCCGACGATCACCGTCAGCGAGTGGGATTCGACGATTTCGAGCAGCGCGGCCACTTCGCTGTCGCGTCCGAGCAGCAAGTCGGGCCGATGTTCGTCGATCGGCGCCGATCCGACCCACGGGCAGCGCGACTCGGTCTCGACGTGCGCGCAGGCTTCGCCTGGCTCGGTCTGCATTGGCGCGCTGGCCGCCTGCGCGGTCTCGTCGTGCAGTTGCCCGGCCAGCCGTTCCAGCGCGCCGGAATCGAGGCCGCCGCGCAGGTCGATCCACCGCAGGTTGTCGAGCAGCGGATCGAGCAGTCCATCCGGGCAGCCGGGCAGCAGGACCGGCACGAGTCGCAGCCTGCGCCCGCCTGCCTGCGCCTGCAGCGCCGACTCGAGCAGCGCGCGGCGATGCGGATCCAGCGACAGACCGGCCGAGCGCGGCGGCCGTTGTGCCGCAAAGGCGTTCTCTGGCGAAGAGCCCAAGAGCACGACCAGAACGCGCGAATGCGCGAGCGCCTCCTTCTCGAGCGTCCGGAAGTCGTCGCTCGGAGACAGCGAACTGGCGCTCGTGTAGACGCGCAGGCCTCGCGCACGCAGCGATCGCGCGATGTCCGCGCATGCGGCGTCGTCTGAACGCGCGTAGTCGAGCATAACGTCGAAATCGGCGAAGCGCTTCGTTTCGTCGTAGCGCGCGGCAGCCACGGCGCTGCGCTCGGCGGACGAGGCAGCGCTGGCGCGAGCAGCCGCGTCGTCGACCGGTTCGCCGAGACGGCTCGCGGCGTCGTGCGCCACCCGGGCGACCGCGGAGCCGGCCTCGGCATCCCCGGCCGACAGCATCGCGACGACGTCGGCTAGCTTGCCGAAGACACCGGCCAGGTGTTCGCGCACGGCGTCGTCAGCCAGCCCACGGGCGACCCGCTCTTCGAACGCGAACAGCGGATCATACGGAATCGCGAGATCCCTGTAGCCCAGCCCCGCCGCCACGACGCGGGGCGGCAGCAAGTCGCCGAAGCGTTGTTCGAAACGCGCATGAAAGGCTTCGCGCAGGGGCTGCGACTGCTGCTCGACCCGCGCCGGAACGACCAGGATCTGCAAGGGCCGGCCGCGCCGCAGACCGGCCTGGGACTGCGAGCGGAAGTCATCGAGCATGCTCGCGGTGCCGTCCAGGTTCTGAAGATTCGCGCCGCACAGCATCACGATCAGGTCGGCCAGTTGATAGCCGCAGATGCCGCCCATCTCGGTCACGCCCGTACGGCTGTCGACCAGCACCATGTCGTAGCGTTCGGGGACCAGTGTCCGGCGCAGCCACTCGAAGAACAGGTCGCCTTCCCAATTGAAGTAGAAGTCCTGCCAGTCGAAGCTGCGCAGCGCCAGCGCGTAGCGGTCGAGCTGCTCGGCGGTCAGCCGCTGACCGGCCGGGATCAGGTCGAGCCGCCCGCCGCCGGGGCGTCTCAGGTAGATGTTGGCGATGTAGCGATCCAGTTGCCGGAATCCGTCGCCGCTGCCCGCCACCGACATCGCGTTCTTGTAGTCGAGCAGCAGGTCGAGCAGGCCGCTCTGGCGCCGGATCGCGTCGCGCCTGTCGCGCTCGTCGTCGCGAAAGAAGAACTGCTCGAGCCCCGGCGCTTCCAGATCGAAATCGATCATCAGCACGCGCAGCCCGCGCCGCGACAGGACGTCGGCGACGTTGGCAAGCGCCATCGAACGGCCGACGCCACCCTTGTACGAATAGAAGGTGCAGATCATGTGCGCATTCCGCCGCCCCAGCCGTAGTCTCGCTTGGGCGCTGGTTCGAACTCGCCCAGCTCGGCGGCCAGCGCACCCAGCGCGCCGCGATCGGGGCGCGGCTCCTGCAGGCGCAACAGCGTGGCCGGCAGGCTCGAATGGAGCCAGCGCTTGAGCCGGCGCTCGTCGCTCACCGCCAGTTCGCACTGCGGGTCGTACTCGACGGCGTAGCGGTCGAAGGCACCGGCCAGCCGCTTGCGGGCAGCGTCCTCGAGCAGCGCATCGAGCGCGCCCCGCACTGGGTCGAACGGCGACACGGTAACGATCGCCACCTGGTCATTGTTGAAGTACGGCGAGTTCTGGAAGGCCTCGCGCAGCACCGGATGGAACAGGGACAATTCGTCGAGCAGCACCACGCAGCCGGCGCGGGCCACTTCGCGGTACGCCGGACGCAGTCGCCGATTGTCCGTCAGCAGGCAGTCGAACGGATACCATTGCAGACGCATGTGCCTCTGCCGTTGTCGCCCCTGCCCGCGGACCGCGGCGTCCTCGGCCATCTGCTCGGCAATCCGGCGCACGGTCGCGCCGACAGGGTCGAAAGGCCGCCAGCGATGGCGCGTGGCGCCGTAACGGGCGCTCCAGTCCGGGCCGGCCGCCGCCAGCGCCTGCATCAGATCGTGGAACTGTCCGGCTTCGGCGGCGCTCAACCGCGCCAGCAGAGTCGGATCCGTTCGCAGCGCCGCCAGTTCCGCGGCCGTCATCGCGACCACGCAGACCGGCACGCCGACGCTGCGGTAGCCGGGCGGCGGCTGGCGTGCGGCGAGCCAGTCGCGTGCATCGCGCAAGGCCTCTTCGGCCGGCCGCCACGCGCTGGTGTCGCCGAGCTCGATCCTGCGATCGGCGATCCAGGCTGCGGGCAGTTGCTCGGCACGGACACCGGCGAGAAACAGCGCGAGCGAGCCTCCGCGGGCGCGCAGCAGATGCAATGATTCCCCGACCGTGTCCGCGTCGGCCAGCATGCCCGGCAGGGAAGCCGCGGTCACGAGCGCGGCCGCGGCGTGGCAGGTGACGACGCTTTCTTCGCGCGACTGCACCGCCCGCTCGTCGCGCGCGAACAGCGCATCGGACGACAGCAGCGCCGAGCGCTCGAAGCCGACGGCGAGCCGCTGCGCCAATGCGCCGGCAAGATCGGCGTCGGCCGCGGTATGCGCCAGATACAACGCATGCGTCACTTCGCGTTGCAGGCGCCGCGCTTGCGCGCCGGACCGCGCTCCCGCCGGGCTGAGCGTGCGCAACAGGTGACTGCTGACCGCGTTGCTGACCACTCTGGCCACGGTCGCCGGGTCGGCGGTGATCTCGCTGGCCAGGCGTTCGGCAAGCAGTTGCTCGCGAAACTTGTGGATCAGTTTTCCGTTCTCGTTTTCGCGGACATGACTGTCGAGCATGTTGGTCGGCCATGCGGCGCCGTCCTTGAGCACGAACACGAGCCGAGGCTTGTTCGCCTTGCCCGCCTGCTCGAACTCGAGCGCCGTGATCGACAGGCCATCCGGGTTCTCGGACGCGGGCGGCACGTAGCCATAGCGCCAGGCAAACAGGCCCACGTAGATGTCACAGGCGTTCACGTCGTTCAGGCATGCCTGCAGCGGCCGCTCGTCGCGAGCGACGTAGTCCTCCATCGCGATGACCTTGATGCCCTGAATCTGATTGAGCGCGTCGTAGATCGCCCGCCGATGGGTTTCCAGGTCCTTGAAGCTGGACGACAGGTAGACCGTGCAGAACTCGGCCATGTTCCGTACCTTCTCATGCCTGTGGCGCCCGTACGAGCCCTTAACCGACGTCGAACGGGTCGAAGCTGGTTGCGAGGCCGCGGGTCGAACCGTCCTCGCGCAGAACTATCGGCCTCTTTCATGATCGCCCCGGCTTCAATGCTCGCCCTCGGCTTCAGGACTGTCGCTGTTCTCCGGTCGGGGCGTCAGATTCACAGACTACGCCGCGCGGCGAATCACGTAATCCCTCAGATTGATGAGGGACGCATCGATGATTTGCCGCATCCCCCGGGGGGTTCGTCACCTGAGGCTCGTCGAATCATCTGCGCTAAAGGTGACTACCTCGTCTCGATACCCCAGGGCCGTTCAGTTGCGGGCGCCGCGGGTTCAGCCTGTAGTGCGGTGCGCGGTGCATGTCGCCGACGGCCGCGCAGCGTCAAGTCGATCCACGCTATGTTGCAGACCCTTATCATGCGGCTGATGAAGCGGTTGATTGGAGAACCGATCTGCAGTGCCGGTCGTGGCCGATGATCAATGCTCGGCCGCCATCTTCAGTGCCGCTTCGGCGAGATAGCCCGACCGGGTCTTGCCGGCGCCAGCCGTCGCCCGATCGGTGGCGTACAGGACTCGCCGCGGCAGCGAGATGTTGACGCGCTCCATCGTCGCATCGAGGACTTCCGGGGCGATGTCGACGACCGCGAGCAGCCAGCCCGACCGATCCGGATTCGCGCGGACGGCTGCGGCCAACGCGTTGCTCTGACCGACGGGAATTGGCTGGCCGTGATCGAGCAACCATTCGATCTGCATCGCGATGGCTTCCTTGACGTTCTCCAGGGCCTCATCAAGGGTATCGTCGGCCGAAAAGCAATCGGGCAGCGCCGGCACCGCAACGCCCCGTGCCGTGTCGTCCGTTCCGGGCTCGATGGTGACTAGAAACTTCACTGAAGCCGCACATCATTTGATGCCGGTGCGCTTCAATATGCTATTGACCTTCATCGCCGCACGAGCCTGATCGCCTGTGCGAGTGCCGGATCCGGCTCCGAGGTCGTCCTGGCCGGCGTATCGGAAGCGGCCGATACGGTTACGTCTGGGGTGATGCCATGGAACTCCAGCTCGCTTCCGTTCGGCCGATACAGGCTCGCGGTGGTGAGCTTGATCGCACCGCCTTTTTGCAGCGGATAGACCGACTCCACGGTGCCCTTGCCGAAGGTCCGTGTGCCGATGACGGCGGCGCGCTTATGGTCTTGCAGCGCCGCGGCTACGGCTTCCGCTCCAGACGCCGTTTTTTCGCCGACCAGCACTGCCATGCGGACGGTTCTGGCTTCGGCGGGGAGAGAAGCGAGAGGGTCGGTTCTTGCCGAGTCACGATAGCTTTGGGCGGACGCCTGGAAACGTCGCGTGCTCTCCTCCGATTGACCTTTCAAATCGGCGACCAGAGCGTTCTCGGGCAGAAACGCGGCGGCCAGCGCGATGCTCGCATCGAGCAAACCGCCGCTGCTGGATCGCAAATCGAGAATGATCCCCTTCGGTGAAGGATCGTCCTTCATCGCGTCAGCCAGCCCATCGCTGACTTGCTTCGGCATGGCTTGGGTGAATTGGGTGACCCGGATATAGACGATATCCGGCGCAATGGGCCTGATGTGCACCGGCCGCAGCAGGATGATCTCCCTCTTGATGACGATCGCGCGCGTCTGCCCGGTCCCGCTGTCACGAAGTTCCAGGTTCACGACGGAGGACGGCGTGCCCCGCAGGAGCTTGATGATCTCCGCCAATGGGCGTCCTGACAGACGGTGATCGTCTATCCGGATCAGCGCTTCCCCCTTGCGTACGCCCGCGCGTTCCGCGGGCGAGCCTTCGAGAACTTCGACCACCCGCGCGCCTTCGTCCGTCGTGCCGATTTCCAGGCCAATGCCTGCTGCTGTGGAGCCCAGCTACAGCTCCCGAAATTCGGCCTCGTCCATGTAGTCGGAATGGCGATTGAACATGGCCATTGCTTTGCGCAGGCACGGTTCCGATGCGGTTCTGAGTGCTTGCGACGGTTGTTGGTCGAGTCGTTGCAGCAGGGCGGACGCGATCGCCATTCTGATGGAAGACGGATCGGAGACCGCTGGTCGAGGTGCGCCGAGCGCATCCAGACAGGCTTCGTCCAGAGTGCTCCGGCGGACCTTCTCGTAATAGTCGGCTTCTACGATATCGAACGCCTGCACGATGCGTCGGGTCTCATCAGCGATCGATGCTGCCAGCGTGCCTGCCTTGGGTTGGTTCGAGACGGACGGCGCCGACGCGCAACCACCGAGAGTGGCGCCGAGGGCGATGATCAGGAAGGCGGTTCGCATCAGTGTTCCGGGGAGCAATCCGAATCCTCGATGATATGTGGCGGCGGCCGCTCACCCGCGCGTGCCGCCCCGGCCCGTGCGGCGGCGCACCAGCCGCTCCAGCAGCGCGAAGCCTCCTTCCACCAGCAGCGCCAGCGCCGCGGCCGGCAGCGCGCCGGCGAGCAGCATCTGGTGGTCGTTCAGCGCCAGCCCGATCGCGATCCGCTCGCCGAAGCCGCCGGCGCCCACGAACGCGGCGATGGTCGCGGTGCCCACGCCGATCACCGCGGCGGTGCGGATTCCGGCCAGGATCACCGGCAGCGCCAGCGGCAGCTCCACGCAGCGGATGCGGTCGGCGGTGCGCAGGCCCAGCGCCGTCGCCGCGTCGCGGATGCCGGGTGCGATGCCGTCGATGCCCACGCAGGTGTTGCGCAGGATGGGCAGCAGCGCGTAGACGAACAGCGCCACCAGCGCGGGCAGGGTGCCGATCGCGCCCAGCGCCGGGATCAGCGCGGCCAGCAGCGCCAGCGAGGGCACGGTCTGCAACGCGCCCGCAGCGCCCAGCGCCAGCGCGCCGAAGCGCCGGCGATACGCGGCCAGGACGCCGGCCGGCACGCCGACCAGCGTGGCGGCCAGCACCGATGCGCCCACCAGCAGCAGGTGCTGGCGGCACAGCCGCCAGAAGTCGTCGCCCGCCAGCCGCTGCCACAGGCCTGGACGCGCGGCATCGGCCCCGGCCAAGCTGGCGCCCGTGCCCGTGCCCGTGCCCGTGCCCGTACCCGTACCCGTACCCGTCCCGTACCCGTACCCGTACCCGTACCCGTACCCGTGCCCGTGCCCGTGCCCGTGCCCGTGCCCGTGCCATCCCGTCCGCCGGCGCTCGCCCGTGCGGCGGCGTCATCCCCCGCGCCCCGCAGGAAGCCTTCGGCCGCCTGCGCGAAGCTGCGGCCCTGCAGCTCGACCTCGCCATTGAGCGCGATCATCCGCGGCGCGTCGATGCGGCCCTCGAGCGCGCGCAGCGCCTGCCAGGCCTGCGGAAAGCGCTCTTCGACGTCGATCCGGTGCAGCACCAGTGCGTCATAGCGCGGGAAGTAGTGCAACTCGTCCGTCAGTACCACCAGCCCGTAGCGCGCGATCTTGGCGTCGGTGGAGTAGACGTCGAGCACGTCGATGCCGTGCGCTTCCAGCGCCTCGTAGGCCAGGCCGTGATCCAGCCCGGTGGCGCGCTGCGGCAGCGCATAGCGCGCCTTCAGCCCGGGCCAGCCGTCGGCGCGGCCCAGGAACTCGTGCGACAGCCCGAAGCGCAGCCCGGGGTGCGCGGCCAGTGCGGCGATCGAGCGTCCGTCGAGCGCGGCCGCAGTGTCGGCGCGCACGGCCAATGCGTAGGTGTTCTCGAAGCCGAGCGGGATCGAGGCCCGCAGCCCCATCGGCGCCAGCGCGCGATTGACCGATTCGAGCGAGCCGCCGGGATGCTCGCGCTTGAGGATCTCGAGCTCGATCGTTCCCAGATACTCGGGGTACAGGTCGATGCTGCCCTGGCGCAGCGCCTCGAACAGGATCGCGGTGTTGCCCATGCCCGGCAGATGCCGGACCTCGGTGTGCGCGGCGGCGGTGCGGGCCAGGATTTCGGCCAGCACATACGACTCGGTGAAGCGCTTGGAGCCCACGCGCAGCGGCTGCGCAGCCGCGCCGGCGGCGAGGGCCAGCGCGCATGCCAGCGCCAGCATGGACGCGAATCGGCGTAGCATGGTCAGGAAGCACCCGTTAGGTGCGTCAACGGTAACACGCCCGCGGGCGTGGGCTGGAGGGGAGGCAACGGGATGGAGCAAGCAGGGCTGCGCGCGGAATCGATGGACGCCATGGCGCTGCCGGAGCGGCTGGTGCGCTGCCGGCAGACGACGCTGGATCTGGTGGAAGGGCTCACCGAAGCCGATGCCACCGTGCAGTCGATGGACGACGCGAGCCCGGCCAAGTGGCACCTGGCGCACACCACCTGGTTCTTCGAGGAGTTCGTGCTCGGCGCCTACCTGCCGGCGCACCAGCCGGTCGATCCTCGCTACCGCTTCCTGTTCAACTCGTACTACGAGGCCGTCGGGCCCCGGCAGCCGCGTCCGCTGCGCGGCATGCTCACGCGCCCGTCGCTGGCCGAGATCGTCGACTACCGATGCCGCGTCGACGACGGGCTCGAGCGGCTGCTGTGCGGCGGCGCGCCGCCGCAGGCCGCGCTGGAGCTGATCGAGCTCGGCATCCAGCACGAGCAGCAGCACCAGGAGCTGATCCTCACCGACCTGCTGCACCTGTTCTCGATGAACCCGCTGCGGCCCGCGTACCGCGCCGCGGCTGCCGGCGGTGGGGCCGTCGCGGTCGCCGCGAGCCGCGCCGCCTGGATCGGCTTCGACGGCGGCTGCGTCAGCGTCGGGCACGCGGGCTCCGGTTTCTCGTTCGACTGCGAGCGCCCGCTCCACCAGGTGATGCTGGTGCCTTATGAGCTGGCCTCGCGGCCGGTGACGAACCGTGAATGGCTGGACTTCATCGCCGACGGCGGCTATCGAACGCCCTCGCTGTGGCTGTCCGACGGCTGGGCCCGCGTGCGAGCCGAGGACTGGCAGGCGCCGCTGTACTGGGAGCAGCGCGAACGGCACTGGCTGCAGATGACCCTGGCGGGCGAGCGTCCGCTCGATCTGGACGCGCCGGTCGCGCACCTGTCGTACTTCGAGGCCGACGCCTATGCGCGCTGGGCCGGCGCCCGCCTGCCCACCGAGTTCGAATGGGAGGTCGCCGCACGCGCCCAGCCGATCGCCGGCAACTTCGCCTCCTCGGGCCTGTTCCGGACGCGGCCCGCCTCGCGCGACGGCCAGGCGCCGCTGCGCCAGCTCTACGGTGACGTCTGGGAATGGACGTCGAGCGCCTATGCGGCTTACCCCGGCTTTCGCACAGTGGAGGGCGCGGTCGGCGAGTACAACGGCAAGTTCATGTGCGGCCAGTACGTGCTGCGCGGCGGCTCCTGCGCCACGCCCGAAGGCCATCTGCGCGCCACCTACCGCAACTTCTTCTATCCGCACCAGCGCTGGCAGTTCTCCGGGCTGCGGCTGGCGCGCGACCGCGGCTGAACCGGGCCGATGCGAGGCGTGCACGACGATCGCCGCGAACTGCTCGAGGGCCTGTGCGCGCCGAGCCCGTTCATCGGTTCGAAGTTCTTCTACGACGAGCTCGGCTCGCGCCTGTTCACGGCGATCACCGGGCTGGACGAGTACTACCCGACACGCACCGAGGCCGCGATCCTGCGAACCCACGCCGCCGAGATCGGCGCGGCCGTCGGCGCCGGGCGCTGCACGCTGATCGACCTGGGCGCCGGCGATTGCGAGAAGGCCGCCGGGCTGTTCCGCACGCTGCGACCCGCACAGTACGCCGCGGTCGACATCTCGGCGGACTATCTGCGGCAGTCGCTGCAGCGGCTGCGGGCTCGCTTCCCCGAGTTGCCGATGGTCGGCGTCGAGGCCGATTTCTCGGCGGCGCTGGCGCTGCCGGCGGAGGTCTCGCGCAGCGCGCGCCTGTTCTTCTATCCGGGTTCCTCGATCGGCAACTTTCATCCCGACCAGGCCCGCGGCTTCCTGGCGGGCCTGCGCGCGCAGCTCGACGGCGACGGCGGCCTGCTGATCGGGGTCGACCTGGTCAAGGACCCCCGGATGCTCGAGGCCGCCTACGACGACGCGCTGGGCGTGACCGCCGCCTTCAACCTGAACGTGCTGCGCAATGCCAACCGGATCGCCGGCACCGACTTCGCGCTCGCCGACTGGCGGCACGTGGCTCGCTACGATGTCGGCCGCCATCGCATCGAGATGTACCTGGAGGCGCGCCGCGAGGTGCGGCTGCGCTGGCCCGGAGGCTCGCGCAGCTTCGAGGCCGGCACCAGGATCCACACAGAGAATTCGTACAAGTACCGGCCCGAGGATTTCCAGCGGCTGCTGGGCGAGGCGGGCTTCGACGTCCAGCGCTGCTGGACCGATGCCGACCGCTGGTTCGCCGTGATGCTCGCGCGGCCGGTGTCCGGGCGGCCTTGAGTATCAGATAGCGGCTATGTGAATACCGATCAGCGGCTCATCGACTACGAATCTGCTGTATGAGCGCCCGCGGCCGGCCAATTCCCACGCCGCGGCCGATCAGCCCGCCTGTGCGAACACCGCCTCCAGCGTCGGCGCATCGAGCACGCGCAAGGCCCAGCGCTCCATGTCGGCGGCCGACCCGCCCTTGATTCGTTCGACCACGGCTTCGGGTAGGTCGCCGAAGCGGTGATGGAGCTGGCTCAGCAACAGTTGCTGGCGGGCCTCCTCCTGGCCTTCCTTCCGGCCCTCCGCCCGCGCCTCGTTGCGAAAGATCTCCGCCAAGTCTCCCCTCTGTTCGGACAGCATAGTGACCTCCTGAATATTGGCCAGCAAGCGCTCATTCTCGTCCAGATCGAGGCGACGGGCCAACACCCGGTTTACCCATTCGGTAAAGACCGCCCCCAGGGCATCGAAGCGCTCGGTGGGCAACAGCGCCAGCCGGGCCAGCAGGGTCTGGCCGAGTGCCTTCATCTCCGGGCGGCTGCGCATGGTCTCGAAGCCGACCACCACTCCGGCCAGGTTGTCCGGCAGGACTTTGCCGGCCGCCCGGATCGCCTCGGCGATCCGATGCTCGTCGAGCAGGAAGTAGCGCAGCCGTGGAGTGTAGGGCCGCAAGGTGTCGGGGAAGGCGGCGAGCCTGTCGGCGACATCCTGAGCGGATCGCCAAGGGGCGACTCCGTTGTAGATGACGATCGGGAATACCGGCGGCAGAAGATCGCCGGCTGCGATCACACCGTGGCGGATCAGGCTCTCGTACAGGAGCCCGAGATAAGTCATGACCCGGACGGCCATGCTCGGGTCATCACGACTCTGGAACTCGATGAGCAGATAGAGGTAGAGCCAGTCGTCGCGGCCGCGCAGTCTGACGCGCCAGACCAGGTCGTCGCTGCGGGTGGCCAGGCCCTCGGACACGTAGTGGCTGTTGACTGGTTCCAGGCTGTCGAGGTCGAGTCGCTGGACCCAGTCGGCATCGACGAAGCCCAACAGCAGGTCGCGTACCATCTCCGAGAAGGAGAAGAGTGCCTTGTAGCTGCCGTCGTGGGGCGTTTGGGTGGCCATGCCCCAGTGTTGGCCGGGGACGCCGGGCTCGTCTATCGCGCCGATGGCTGGGCTCCATGGCCTATGCCGCGCAGACGTGGGAACGCTGCCACGACATCTCGTTCTGAAGGAGCCAGCCCATGACCGCCGATGTTCATTTCGACCCGCACGCACCGTATCTCGACGCGTCACTACCCGTCGCCGACCGTGTGGCGGACCTGGTCGGGCGGATGACGCTGACCGAGAAGATCGGTCAGATGATGCAACTCAACCCGGACGGCGATCTGAAGGAACTCGTGACCGAGAAGTTCGTCGGATCGACGCTGCATACGCCGCCCTACCAGCTCGCTCAGGCCTACGACTACGTGCAGCAGACCCGGCTGCGCATCCCGCTCATCATCGGTGAGGACTGCATCCACGGACACTCGTTCTGGCCGGGCGCGACGATCTTCCCGACGCAGCTCGGCATGGCGGCAACCTTCAACCCGTCCCTGCTCGAGCGATATGGTCGCGCGACCGCGACCGAGGTCGCGTCGACCGGCACCCACTGGACGTTCTCGCCCGTGCTGTGCATCGCCCGCGACCTGCGTTGGGGGCGGGTAAGCGAAACCTTCGGCGAAGACCTGCATGTGCTGAGCGAGCTGGGCTCTGCCGTCGTCAAGGGTTATCAGGGCGACGGGTTCGACGACCCGGATGCGATCTTGGCGACGGCCAAACACTTCGCCGCATACTCGGAGACGCAGGGCGGGCGCGACGCTTCGGAAGCGGATGTCTCGCAGCGCAAGATGCGCTCATGGTTCCTGCCGGCGTTCGAACGGGTCGCCCGCGAAGGCTGCGGCACGTTCATGCTCGGCTACCAGGCGATCGACGGCACGCCCGTGACGATCAACGACTGGCTGCTCACCGACGTGCTGCGCGGCGAGTGGGGTTACACCGGCATGCTCGTGACCGACTGGGACAACACCGGTCGTCTCGTGTGGGAACAGAAGATCATGCCCGACTACGCGCACGCCGCCGCGGCCGCGGTCAAGGCCGGCAACGACATGATCATGACGACGCCGGGGTTCTTCGACGGGGCCCGACAGGCGGTCGCCCGGGGGCTGCTGCCCGAGGATGCCTTCGATGCGGCGGTCTCGCGCATCCTTACCCTGAAGTTCAAGCTCGGCCTGTTCGAGAACCCGCGCCTGCCGAACGAGGCACGGATGGCGCAGGTCATCGGATCGCACCAAGGCCTCAACCTCGACATCGCGCGCGAATCGCTGGTGCTGCTCGAAAATGATGGGCTGTTGCCGATCGCGGCACCAAAAGACATCGCCGTCGTCGGGCCGGTAGCGGATGACGTCGACTGCCTGCTGGGCGACTGGGCCGGCGATTCGGGGCAGGCGTGGCATCAGGCGACGCACCCGCGTGAAATGTCGACCACGGTGCTCGATGGACTGCGCGCAGCGGCCGAAGAACGCGGCGGTTCGGTGACGTACGCTCGCGGCGCCGACATTACGTTCCGCAAGCAAGCACCTGGGGACGGGGTGTCGCCCGACGGCCAGCCCTGGGTCGCGGAGGTCGTGGCCGCCCCGGTCGACGAGTCGCTAATCGCCGGGGCCGTGGCCGCCGCCCAGGTCTCCGACGTCGTCGTCGCGGTTGTCGGCGACAACATCCACCTGAACGGCGAGAGCCGTTCGACCGCAACGCTCGATCTGATCGGTGGGCAGAACGCGCTCATCGATGCGCTGATCGCAACCGGCAAGCCGGTGGTGATCGTGCTGCTCGCTTCGAAGCCGTTGATTCTGCCGCCGTCGGCATCGGCTGCCGCGGCGATCATCTGGGCGGCTAACCCCGGCATGCAGGGCGGCACGGCGCTCGCCGAGCTGCTTTACGGCGACATCGAACCGGTCGGTCGTCTGCCGATCTCGTTCGCCCGGCACGTTGGTCAACAGCCGACGTACTACATGCAGATCCGCGGGCAGCATGGCAACCGCTATGCCGACCTCACGCAAGATCCGCGGTGGGCGTTCGGTGAGGGGCGGTCGTATTCGACGGTGGAGTACTCGGCGCTGCGGCTCGCGGCATCCGATCTCGGTATAAATGATTCGATCGAGGCCACGGTCACGCTGACGAACACCGGTTCGCGGCCCGCCCGCGAAGTCGTGCAGGCGTACGTGCGAGACGAGGTTACCTCGGCGACCTGGGCCGACCGCGAACTGAAAGCGTGGAAGCTTGCCTGGGTGCAGCCCGGAGAGCGCGTCGAGGTGACGATCACGGTGCCGGTCTCGGCCTGCACGATCGTGAACGCGAAGTGCGAGCGTGTCGTCGAGCCTGGTGATTTCACCCTGCTGGTCGGCCCGTCGTCGCGCGTCGAGTCGCTGCTGCCGGTGCCGTTTTCGGTTTCCGGTTGAACGAACCTCCCTTCAAAGGTCCTTCGCTTCCGTGTACTCGCTTCTCCTGGCGATCATCTACATCGCCTTCGTCAGCCTGGGGCTGCCTGACTCCCTCGTGGGCGCCGGATGGCCGGTCATGCACGAGGACCTCGGCGTCCCCGTCGCCTTCGCGGGCATCATCACCATGCTCATCGCGGGCGGAACGATCGTCTCCAGCCTGGCGTCCGAGCGCGTCACGCGCCGGTTCGGAGCCGGTGCGGTCACGGCGGTCAGCGTGGCCACGACGGCGGCCGCGCTGATCGGGTTCTCCACTTCGACGTCCTTCTGGATGCTCTGCCTGTGGGCGGTCCCGTACGGGCTCGGGGCGGGCGCGGTGGACGCGGCGCTGAACAACTACGTGGCGCTGCACTACGCGGCCCGGCACATGAACTGGCTGCACAGCTTCTGGGGCGTGGGCGCCTCGATCAGCCCGTTCATCATGAGCTACGCCGTCACCTCCGGTCCGGGCTGGTCCGGCGCGTACCGGACCGTGGGCATCATCCAGGTCGTCCTCTCGGCCGCGCTTTTCGTCAGTCTCCCGTTGTGGCGCATGGTGAACTCGCGTGTTCCCGCCGGACAGACGAACGAGGCGGGCGACGACGCCGGCAAGGTCACCGAGCGCGACGCGGCCGAGGCCGACGGAAAAGGCGGCAGCCATGTCCCGCTCGCGACGGCGCTGCGCATCCCGGGCGTCGTCATGATCCTCGCCGCGTTCTTCGCGTACTGCGCGCTCGAGAGCACCTCGATGCTCTGGGCGGCTACCTACCTCGTCACCGACCGCGGGGTCGACGTCGCCACGGCGGCCGCGTTCGCGTCGCTCTACCTCCTCGGCATCACGGGGGGCCGTTTCCTCGCCGGCTTCTTCGCCGACCGCATCGGCGATCGCGCGCTCATTCGCGGCGGGTTCCTGGCCGTCGGGGTCGGCGTCGTGATGATCATGCTTCCGCTGCCGACGGACGTGCTCGCGCTGGCCGGACTCGTGGTCGCCGGGCTGGGAAGTGCACCGATCTATCCTGCGATCATCCACTCCACGCCGGTGAACTTCGGCCGCCGCAACTCCCAGGCGATCATCGGCATCCAGATGGCCGCCGCCTACAGCGGGAGCACGCTCGCACCACCGCTGTTCGGCGTGATCTCGGCATGGGCCGGGATGTGGGTCTTCCCGATGTTCGTCGCCGTTCTCGTCGTGCTCGGACTGGCGATGTCGGAGCGGATGAACCGGGTGGTGAGCCCGACGCGCCGACGATGTGCTCGACTGCATCGACGCGGTTGATGCCGGCGCTCATGCCGTCCAGCGATCAATGAGCGCCACCAATCGGTGGTGACCGGAGGTCAGGAAGCCCCGAAGGCATGGACCCAGGAACCAGGAAGTCGAAGGGTCCTGCGGCCTCGGACATCTTTCATCGACGCATCTCCTAAGGACGCTCTGGCCGACAGCGCGAGCAGGCACATACAGGTCTGATCCAGTGGAGATCGCGGCCTTGCCAGAATTTTTCAGCGCGCAGTTCACAAAACTCTTCCAAGCCACTCTCTTCGACTCCATTTGTTTCCGTTTCTGGTTCGACACGAGCTGATGAATCGATATTTCACATTGGACGGTCTGCGCGGCATCGCAGCGGTCATGGTCGTGTTCCATCACGTTGGTGCGGTGACTCCCGGTGCATTGCGACCTGCGAGCGCCTATCTCGCGGTCGATTTTTTCTTCCTGCTGAGCGGCTTCGTGATCGCGAAGGCGTATGACGCCAGACTGCGTGCCCACCTGTCGACGGCGACGTTCATGAAGATCCGGGTGATCCGCCTTTATCCGCTCTACCTGCTGGCGCTGGGTCTGGCGATGTCGAAGGGACTGGTCGGCGCCGCGATGGGGATGTCGACGATTCGGCCCGGCGAATTGCTCGGCGACTTCGCGTTCGGCGCCGGCATGCTGCCGTCGCCGTTGACGATAGGCCATCCGGAAGATTCCATCACGCCACTGAATTCCCCGGCCTGGTCGCTGCTGATGGAGATGGCCATCAACCTCGCATTCGCAGCGACATTCGCCGTTCTGATGCGCGGTCGGCTGGTACTGGTCGTCGTGTTGTCCGGCATCCTGCTCGTGTACTTCGGACTGTCGGCGGGCTCGCTGGACGTGGGCAGGACCTGGAGCACGCTGCACGTCGGATTGCTGCGGGTGACGTTCTCGTTCCTTCTCGGCGTGGCGTTCAGCCGCTACGAGGTGGTCCTGCCTGGCAGAACGGCCAACTGGTTCTTTCCGACAGCGTTCGCGTTGCTGGCCTGCCTGATCTGCGACCCGGGCCCTTATCGAAGCCTTTACGATCTGGGAGTCGTGCTATTCGTTTTTCCGGCCATCCTGCTGCTGGGTGCCAGCGTGCAAAGTCACGGGCAGTGGTGCAAGGCCCTGACGCTGATGGGCGACGTTTCCTATGCGATCTACATCGTTCATGGCCCGATCATCGAGGCCTTGGCGGCCGTGCAGAAGCACGCCAGGTCGTATGCGCTATTGACGCCGGGGACGGCGCCGATTCTGGTTTGCGCGCTCATCTTGCTGTGCTTGCTGCTCGACAGGATTTACGATCTACCCGTGCGCAGATTTCTCACTGCCCGCTTGGCCCGGACCACCTGAGCTGATCGCCGGCGATCCTCCACCGCCGGCTGGCGCCGGGACGGGAATCCACGCTACTGATCGAGTGCCAGCGGATCGGGCCGTTTCATTTCGACGGTTTGCCGTGCAGCACCAGCCGCCAGTTCGTCTTGTCGGACGTCGATCTCGACAGGTTCCAGATGTTCGCGTTGAGCCAGACGCCGTTCACGAGATGCTGAGCCTGCGACTCGGTGAATGCCGCGGGGTAATCGAATCCCCATTGACCGCCATTGCTCTGGCCGGCGAAGCGCCACCGGCTGCTGCCGATCGGCGTGAACACGACATCATAGGTTTCGCCCTGGACGAAGTCCACGGGCGCCGGCAGCGGTGCGTCGAACCAGTGGTAGACGCCTTGCTGATAGGTGAGGCTGGTAATGGTCTTGAAGGTGCCTGCAGGCTCGGTGATCACGCCCTTGGCGAGCGAAGTCTCGCCCTGCTTGATCTCCCACTGCAGTGATCCACCGGCAACCGAGGCCGTCTGCAGGGACAGCCCGGTGATCGTTCGGGGCTCCGAGGCGACGAAGCGTTCGCGAACAGGCTTCTTGGCGTCGATGATCCAGATGCGAGGCTCGACATTGCCTGATTCCATCACGCTCGAGCCGAATGTCCGGCCCGAGGTCAGGCGGATCTCGAGAATGGGGGCGAAGAGCAGTCCGCCGTACGGTGTATTCGATGCGTCGGCCCAGGCGTAGTCGCCGGAGCGGCCTACCGGCCTCTTGCCGTACATCACGCCCCAGTCGGTCGTGCTGGTCCAACGCATGGGCTTGCCGGTGGCCGGATTGGTCGCCGTGCTGTTCACGTTGGCAAAGTTCACCGATGGCTGCGGATCGACTTGTTCGTAGACGAGGTGATACAGCTTTCCTGCGACCAGCGGCGCGCCCGGCGGGAAGCTGATCAGAGGGAACATCGACCTCGCCTCGGCGTAGGTGCCATGGGTCATGCCCGGTCGATAGGAGACCGTCGTCAGCGGCTTGACCGACCGGTTCGGCGCGTGCATGAACTGGCCATCATCCGGGTAGACGCTGATCTTCAGCGTTCCTCCGTTGCCGCCTGCATAACCCCCCTCGGGAGCACCGACCGGCGTATAGATCCGGATGGCCTCGATGACGCCCGAGGCCGGCGCGCGGAAACGTTGCGACATCGCATAGTCGATCGACTCCAGGCGTTGCACGTAGTTGTACCCGAGGCGATCGATGACGACCGTTCCCGGTCCGTACAGGCGATGGTATTCGGCACTGGTGATCGACAAGCCGCTGCGCGGGGCATCGACCAGCGCAGGGGCCGAGGCCTGGCCCGCGGCGTGCGCGGGTGCAGCGGGGGCCGCCCCGGCGGCCTCCGCGCCCGAGCGGACGATCATCAGGGCGACGGCGATGGATAACGCGACTCGAGAACCAATAGAAGGAGCTTCCACCATTTCGACCAGGATTCACCACGCAAAACCGACACGACGAACGCAGCAGGACGCGAACGATCCGAATCACGCAAGCCACCCGGACGACGGATGCCCCTGTCGATCCCGGGCCGGGCCCTGAAGCCCGATGCTCAGACCCGATGCAACACCACTCTCCAATTCGCCTGATCGGAGGTGGACCTGCGATGATCCCACATGTAGGCATCGGTCCAGTCTCCATCGAGGACGTGCTGGGCCTTCGATTCCCAAAACGCGGCCGGGTACTGGAACCCCCATTGCGCACCATTGCGCTGCACCGCGAATCGCCATCGGCTGCCATCGGCGACCGTGAAGATCAGGTCATACGTTCGATTCGCATCCAGGATCACGGGTCGCCGCAGGACCACGTCATACCAGTCGAACACGCCCTGTTGATAAATCAGGCTCCTGATCGACCGGTAGTTGGGCGTTGCCTGTTCGATCGTACCTGAATCCAGCGTGGCTTCTCCTGTCAACGACCAGGCGAGCGCACCCGGCAGCTCGGCTGCGGTGCACACCGAGAACGCCCCCACGGTGAGTGGAGCCGAAGGTCGGAAATGTTCGCGGATCGATTGGCCGCGCGTCAGCACCCACTGGCGCGACTCGACGTTGCCCGACTCCATCACCGAGCAGCCGAATCGAGTAGCCGGTCCCAGGTTGATCTGGAGAATCGGTACGTGGAACGAGCCGCCATATGGTGAAAGTGCGGCATCTCCCCAGGTGTAGAAACCGGCGGAACCGGCGGGCCGGGTGCCGTACAGGCTGGCCCAGTCCGTCGGATCTGCCCAGCGCATTGGCCGGCCCGCGACTTCGTTGGTGGCCGTGCTGTTGACGTTGATGAAGTTCGCGGCGGGATCCGTCGCGCCTTGCTCATAGACGACGTGATATAGCGAGCCGCGTTTCAGCGGCGCGGTGCCGTCGAGCGGGATCAACGGAAACTGATCGCCGCGCCAGAAGAACTCGGCGTTGCGAAGCCTGGGGATGAACTCGCCCGATGCCAGCGGTGGCTGCGACAGATCGGGATAGTGCTGGCCGGAGCCGTCATCGGCGCAGATCCGGATCTTCAGGACGCCGCCATCTCCGCCTGCATATTCACCGTCGGTTCCATGCGGTGTGTAGATCCGCAGGCTGCTGACGACGCCCGCCTCGAGCGCACGGAATCGGTGGGATGCGGCGTAGTCGAGCCCGTTGCGCCGCATGACGTAGTTGTACCCGAGGCGATCGATCACGACCGTCCCCGGGCCATAGAGTCGCGCATAGGCCGGATCGTCGAGCGACCAGTGGCCGGGCGGCACATACGCGGGCCGCGGCATGCCCGCGGGCTGATCGCGAGCGCTCTGGCCGCGCGAATCACCGGCAGCCAGCAACATTCCACCGAAGGCTCTCGAAAAAAACGCGCGACGATCCGTCGTCATGGGAAGCGGTTTGACCGGCCGGGCTTCAGATTTGCGGACCGTATGTAGTCTACTGGAAGGCGAGATCCTGGCTCCGGTCCGGGCCGCCGTCTGCAACCAGGCGATCGTCGAAGCGCTGCCGCGCGACATTTGCGATGGCATAAGCCTGCGACCGACTTCCTGC
The DNA here is from genome assembly GCA_047601745.1 of Burkholderiaceae bacterium. GTDB lineage: Bacteria > Pseudomonadota > Gammaproteobacteria > Burkholderiales > Burkholderiaceae_E > JAKPAM01. The sequence continues at coordinate 2,872,319 of JASGIS010000001.1, forward strand.
TCCGTGAGGTTCGCCGGATTGCCCGTTGCGACGCTGATCACCTGCGATGGGGCGCTCGCGACAGTGCCCGGTTTCGGGGACAGGGTGGAGGTCCTGGGCTGACCGTGGTTTGTCACTCGCGTGCAGTTTGCTCGATCGTTGATGAACGGCCGGGAGACGTCATCGTACGTGCGTGAAACGCGAAAGAGGCTTTAGGCTTCGGAATGGAATCCGTCCGGGAGCTTTCATGGCCTTCGCATCGAACTGGTTGATCCACCCGCTGTTCTCGCTGCTCGTGTATGCGGTGCATCTGCTGGTCGTCGCGCGCGCGATCACGCGGCCCAACCGTACGCCCGCTTCGCGCGTGGCCTGGGTGGCGACGATCATGCTGCTGCCGCTGGCGGGTGTGCTCGCCTACCTGGTGCTCGGCGAAACCAATATCGGGCGCGACCGGGTGAGGCGGATGCGCGAGGCCGAGGCGCGGATGTCGCTGCCGGATGAGGCCGCTCTTGCGCCGGCAGCCGTCGAATCGCGCGCGGCCGCGCTGTTCGACCTCGCGCATTCGATCAACGGCTTCCAGGCGGTCTCGGGAAACCGCATCGTTCTGCTGGGCGACCCTGGCGCTGCGGCCGAATCGCCTACCGTGGATTCCGACCGGGCCATCGACGCATTGGTGGCGGACATCGACGCGGCGCGCGAGCACGTGCACATCGGCTTCTACATCTGGCTGGACGACGGCAACGGCGGTCGGGTCGCCGATGCGGTCTGTGCGGCCGCGCGCCGCGGAGTGCGATGCCGGGTGATGGTCGACGCGCTCGGTTCACGCGCCTTTACCCGTTCGCCGCGATGGCGCCAACTGCGGGATGCCGGCGTGCGCACCCAGGCGACGCTGAACGATATCCCGCGGCTGGGACACCTGGCCGTCGGCCGCCTGGACCTGCGCAACCACCGCAAGATCGCAGTGATCGATAATCGCATCGCTTACTGCGGCAGCCAGAACTGCGCCGATCCCGCGTTCCTAGTGAAGGCGAAGTACGCGCCGTGGATCGACATCCTGCTGCGCTGCGAAGGACCGATCGTGCGCCAGGAGCAGGTCCTGTTCCTAAGCGCCTGGATCACGGAAACCGGCGAAGCGCTGGAAGCCTTGCCCGCCGCCGCGCCGGCACCCCCGCGGTTCGAGCCGGGAGCGACGGCGCAGATGTTCGGTACCGGTCCGACCCGCCTCGACAACGCGATGTCCGACATGTTCGTCGCCACCATCTACGCGGCCCGCGAGGAACTGTTGGTTACCACGCCCTATTTCGTGCCGGACGAGGCACTGGTCCGCGCGCTGTGCGCGGCGCCGCGGCGCGGGGTCAGGACGACGGTCGTGTTCCCAGCACGCAATGATTCCTGGCTGGTGGCCTGCGCGTGCCGCAGCCATTACCCCGAGCTGCTCGACAGCGGCGTGGCCGTGTACGAATACCCGCTCGGCCTGCTGCACACCAAGTCGATCACCGTGGACGCGCAGATCGCGCTGGTGGGTTCGGCCAACATGGACCGCCGCAGCCTGCAGCTCAACTTCGAGAACAACCTGCTGGTGGACGATCGGGAGGTGGCCGCGGCTGTCCGCGAGCGGCAACTGAAATACCTGTCGGTCTCGCACCCGGTCGACATCGAGCACGTTCGCGCCAGGCCGTTCCACCTGCGCCTGGTGCAGGATGCGGTGGGGATGATGGCGCCGTTGCTTTGAGGGCCGCCAGTTGCTTGCTCGGCAGCTCTCGAATCGGCTGGTGATCGAGAAGATGCTGGTCCATCTGGGGTTGGACCCACAGCCGCCGCCCCGGGCGTCGGCGCGCCCGGTGTGGCACCAGGCCGGTTGAGTCGCAGCCGTGGACAAAGGCAGCTAGCCGGCGGTCGCAAGGCCGGCTCGTCAGCCCAGCCATCGCATTCAGTCGGTGATATCAATGAATAGTCGAGTGGCTTTACATCGGCTGGAGGAGGGAAATTGCTTCCTCTTTCGAATCATGAACTTGCCTTATCGGTGCAGATTTTGCTTTCGACTGTTGCGACAAGAACCCCCCGGTGGAGGAGTCGTCGATGAGAAGCAACTTTCTACGCAGCTTGGTCGCTGGATCTCTCGCGGGCTTTTCCGTGCTCTCAGCGGCTGCTCCTGTTTACAGCTTGATTGATCTGGGCACCCTGGGGAGGGGCGGCCGGCCACGGAACCGCCATCAATGCCAGCGGTCAGGTCACCGGGCAGGCATACACCTCAGGCAACGCGGAGCAACACGCGTTTCTGTCCACCCATGGCGGTCCGATGATTGACTTGGGGACGCTGGGCGGGACGGCTAGCTACGGAAACGCCATCAATGCCGGCGGCCAGGTCACCGGGTACTCATCTACCTCGGGCGATGCGGAAACCCACGCGTTCCTGTCCGACAACGCCGGTACGATGATCGATCTGGGCACACTGGGCGGAAGGACCAGCTCCGGAAACGCCATCAACGCCAGCGGCCAGGTTACCGGGCAGGCGTATACCTCGGGCAACGCGGAATACCATGCGTTTCTGTCCGACAACGGCGGTGCGATGATCGACCTGGGCACGCTGGGCGGGACGGTCAGCTCCGGAAACGCCATCAACGCCGGCGGCCAGGTCACGGGGTTCTCGTTCACCTCGGGCGACGCGGAAACTCACGCGTTTCTGTCCAACAACGGCGGTGCGATGATCGATCTGGGTACGCTGGGCGGGACGGACAGCTCCGGATATGCCATCAACGCCAGTGGCCAGGTTACCGGGCAGGCGTATACCTCGGGCAACGCGGAATACCATGCGTTTCTGTCCGACAACGGCGGTGCGATGGTCGATCTGGGTACGCTGGGCGGGACGGACAGCTCCGGCTACGCGATCAATGCCGGCGGTCAGGTCACTGGGCTGGCGTACACCTCGGGTGACGCGGAAATCCACGCGTTTCTGTCGAACAACGGCGGTGCGATGATTGATCTGGGCACGCTGGGCGGGACGGTCAGCGCAGGAACCGCCATCAATGCCAGCGGCCAGGTTATCGGATACTCGACCACCTTGGGAGCTGGGGAAGAACACGCGTTTCTGTACAGCGAAGGCACGCTGTTCGATTTGAATGACTTGATCGCGCCAGGTTCAGGTGTTGTCCTCTTCAGCGCAGTTGCGATCAACGATGCTGGTCAGGTCGTGGCGGCCGGTTATTCGCTTCAGTCGGGCTCCCCACGTGCCTTCCTGTTGAATCCGGACGAGGTGGCTCACGTCGTCTCCGAACCCGAGACCCTCGAACTGTTGCTCAGTGCCGGGATGCTGGCGGCGTGGACGGGCAGGCGGGCCCGTCGCCGCGAGTCGGTTCGATCGCAAGCTTAAGGGCACGCGCCCGCCGGGCCTGTCGGACCACGAAGCTGCGCACGAAGATGGCCGCGACCATGACGAAAAAGAGGGTGCGCTAATCCCAGTGCATCATCTATCGCCCGTTCGCGCTATCGGCCGGGGCCCGCATGCAGCCGCGGCAGCCCCGGCCACGCACCTCAGACCGGTATCGCCAGCAACTCCAGCAGGTGGGCGTCCAGTTGGGCCAGCATCTGCGGATCGGTGCCGAACAGGCCCAGGTGGCCGTCGATCGACGCCAGCGGGCGGAACTCGCTGCCCGGGATCAGCTTCTGCTCGATCTCGCAGTCGCCGGGCGGGAACAGCATGTCGTGGCTGATCGGCAGGACGTAGGTCTTGGCCTTGATGCGGCCCAGTGCCGCCGCCAGGTCGCCGCCGGTATGGCGGCTGACATCGCCGCGCTCCCACTTCCAGGCCATCGCCAGCAGGTTGTTCGGGTCCATCGGCGCGAAGTAGCCGGTCATGAAATTGTCGACGAAGGCCGGCAGCGAGTCGAAACCCATCGCCTTGTGCTTGCCGGCGCGGAAGAAATCGGTGCTCCAGCCCGTCACCGTCCAACCTTTGGCATGGCGCTTCAGGCCGGCAGCCACATCGGCCGCAGAGCCGTAGCGGCCCTCTGCGAAGCCCGGGTCGCTGGTGATGGCTTCGGCCAGCGTCTCGGCGAGCAGGAAGTCGAACTCCGTGTTGCGCGCGGTGCCGGCGACGGGCGCGGCGCGCTTGACGAACTCGGGGTAGCGCACCGCCCATTCGTAGGTCTGCTGCGCGCCCATCGAGCCGCCGGTCACCAGCGCCAGGCTCCGGATGCCGAACTTCTCGGTCAGCAGCTTATGCTGTGCACGCACATCGTCGCCGATGCGCACCTTGGGAAAAGCCGGCCCGGCGATGGCGCCGCCCGCATTGCTCGGCGAGGTGGACAGACCGTTGCCGATCTGGTTGACGACGATGATGAAGTACTTGCCGGGGTCCAGTGCGCGGCCCGCGCCGATGTAGACCTGCTCCATGATCTTGCTGGTGCCCGAGTACCAGGTCGGTACCAGGATGGCATTGTCCTTGGCGGCGTTCAGCGTGCCGTGCGTCGCCACCGCCAGCTTGCAGTCCGGGAGGGTGCCGCCTTCTTCCAGTTCCAGCGCGCCGATGCTGATCAGGTCGAACGGGCCGTGTGCTTCTTGCGAGTAGTAGTTCGAGTCGGTCATGATGTCTCCGTTTCGGTGAATGGTTGCGGCCGTCTCAGGCCATCTCGAAGCCGGGATAGCCCTGCGCTGCCACCTCGTCGGCCTGGCGGTGATATTCGCCGACGCCGCCGATGTAGGACAGCAGACGGCGCGGCTTGCCTTCGACGTTCGAGCCCATGTACCAGGAGTTGGTCTTCACGACGAGCGTGGCCGCGGCCGTCTCGTCGTGGTGCTTGACCCAGCGGTCCTGCAGTTCCTCGCTCGCTTCGATCACCTGCTTACCCTGGCTGCGCGCGTAGGCGATGCAGTCGGAGATCCAGTTGACCTGGTACTGCAGGCAGGTCGGCATGTTGCACAACGCGGCCGAGGGCGCCAGCGGCGCGCCGGTGGTGAACAGGTTCGGGTAGCCGTGGACCTGCAGGCCCATGGCGGTGCGGATCTCCTGCTGCCACTGGTCCTTGAGCGAACGGCCGCCGCGGCCGCGGATGTCGATGCGGCTGAGCGCGCCGGAGCCGGCGTCGAAGCCGACCGCCAGCACGATCACGTCGAATTCGTGCACCTTGCCGTCGGCGGTCTGGATGCCTTCGGGCACGATGCGCTCGATCGGCGTGGCGCGGCAGTCGACCACGTCCACGTTGTCCTGCAGATAGACCTCCAGGTACTTGTTTTCCAGCGGCACGCGGTGGGTACCGAAACCGTAGTCGTCGTCCGTCGGGATCAGGATGCTGCAGAGCTTTTCGTCGTTCTGCAGGCGTTCGCGCATCTTGCCGCGCACGAACTCCGACACGACCTTGCTGACCGACTCCTCGAAGAACATCTCGGGGAACGTGGCCAGCCACATCGACAGCGAGCCGTCGTTCCAGAATTTCTCCAGGATTTCGGTCCGTTGTTCGGGCGCCAGCTCGGCCCAGGGCTGGTTCTCGAAGTCGTAGTCGAAGCCGGCAAAGGTATTGCGCACGCGGTTCTTCAGTTCGTGGAAGCGGCTGCTCCACATGTCCCAGTCGGCCTGCGTGTATTTGGGGTTCTTCATCGGCACGATGTACTGCGGCGTGCGCGAGAACACCGTCATCGAGCCGACCTCCGGCGCGATGGTCTGGATCACCTGGATGCCGGTGGCGCCGGTGCCAACCACGCCGACGCGCTTGCCCTTGAGATCGATGCCTTCCTTGGGCCACAGCCCGGTGTGCGTGATCGTGCCCTTGAAACTGGACTGCCCGGGGAAGCGGTCGTTCAGCGGTGCCGACAGCATGCCGCAGCAGGCGAGCAGGTACTGGGTGTCGATGCGCTCGCCGTCTTCGGTGGTCACGTCCCAGCGCCCGGTGTCCTCGCGGTAGTGGGCCGAGGCGATGCGGGTGTCGAACTGGATGTCCTTCTTCAGGTCCAGCGTATCGGCCACGAAATTCAGCCAGCGCTCGGTCTCGGCCTGCGCGGGGAAGCGCTCGCTCGGCTTCCACGCCTTGTACAGCTCTTCGGAGAACCAGTATTGGTAGACCTCGGCCTGCGAGTCGAAGCGGGCGCCCGGATAGCGGTTCCAGTACCAGGTGCCGCCGACGCCCGAGGCGGCGTCGTAAGCGCGAACCTTCAGGCCCATCTCGCGCATGCGATACAACTGGTACAGGCCGGCGACGCCGGCGCCGATCACCAGCGCGTCGAGGCGCGTCACCGGAGCGGACGCGGAAGAGGTGGGGGCAGATGCCGTGGCGGTGCTCATTTCGTCTCCTTGGTGCGTCGTAGATACCGGCCGCGCAACGCCGGGAAATGGTCGCTGCGCAGGCTTTGGCAATGGCCGATCGGAGGCCATGGAGCGAACGGTAGAAAAGATCACCGTGGCCGGTATTGAACAAACCGGTGCACGTTTTGAAGAAAACCGTGCAGGCGCCTGGAGGCGGTCGGCCGAAGAGGAAGACGCGGGGCGTGAGGGATCAGCGCGCTGCTTCGCCGCCGCGCAGCGCCGCCGGCGTGCAGCCCATGCGCTCGCGCATGACACGCGTCAGATGTGCCTGGTCGGCGAACCCGCAGGCGCTGGCGACGGCCTTGACCGGCAGGCTGCCAGACGTCAGCAGCTCGCGCGCGCGCGCCAGCCGGCGATCGACGATGTACTGGTGCGCCGTGGTGTGGAAACTGGCGCGAAAGCGCTTGCAGAAGCTCCACTCGCCCATGCCGGCCAACGCTGCCAGGCTCTCCAGCGTCAGATTCTGGTCCAGTTGCGCTTCGATGTAGTCGACGACGCGCTGGCGTACCGCCGGCGGCAGTTCGCCATTGCCGGAATGATCGACGAACTCGACCGACGCATACCGGCGCAGCAGGTGCACCACCAGTTGCGTGCCCAGGGCCTCGACGCACAGCGCGTCGCCCAGCCCGCCGGCCGCTTCGGCGCCGATGGCATTGACGATGCCGGTAACCATCGGATCCTGCACGCGCAGCAGATCGTGCAGCCGTACCTGCGCGACAGGACGGTTCAGCACGTCAGCCGACACGCGCGACACCAGCGCATCGGACAGGTAGACGTGATCGACCTCGATCGGCTCGGTCCAGTGCCAGTGCGAGATCTGCTGCCGCGTCAGCAGCGAAATCTCTCCCGGATGGCATTCTGTGCGCGTCCAGCGGCCTTCGAAGCGGCGCTCCATCATCGTGCTGCCGCGCTTGTACGAGACGATCATGAAATCGACCATCGCGGGTACGCGCACATCCAGCCCGCGGTAGCGGTAGCCGCGCAGCCCGACGCCCTTCCAGCCCAGTTTGTTGCTGCAACGCAGCACCTCACCGGGCACCCAGCGCGGGAGTTCTTCGGGGCGGATCAACTGAGCCATGGCGCGCTTATTCTAGGTTGCCGCCGCAGGTGTAACAAGTCAGGTTCATCCCACCGAACAGGACCCGCTTGCTCAGGCTTATCGAGCCTGCCGGGAGGTGAGATTCCTATGTACGGCAGGCGTATCGTTCGATCGGCTGCTCGAGCGAGTCGAGCATGATCGAGCCGGTCAGCTTAGTCGCCCTCTGTGCAGTATCGCGCCGACCCCCAGCACGACCGCGAGCGTGACTCCCAGCAGCACGAAGGCCAGCGCAGCGCCGAACGGCCAGTTGTTCAGGCCGACGAATTGCTGGTAGATCTCGGGTGTCATCATCTTGAACCGGGGGCCGCCGATCAGCACCGGCGTGGCATAGGCGTTCATGCACAAAATGAAGACCAGCGAAATCCCCGCGATGACGCCCGGCATGGCCTGCGGCAGCACCACGCGCCGGAACACCGTGAAGGGCGGCGCGCCCAGATTGGCCGCGGCTTCCTCCACGCTGCGTGGAATGGACTCGATGACGCTGGCCAGCGTCATCACCATCAGCGGCAGCACGATCGTGACCATCGCCCCGATGACGGCTGTCTGGTTGAACATGAGCTGCATCGGCTCGCCGGCCAGGCCGCTCCATTGCGCGAGAGCGTTGAACAGGCCGCTGTTGCCCAGCAGCGCCATCCAGCCGGCCGAGCGCACGACGTTGCCGACCATCAGCGGAATGATGGTCGCCAGCGTGAGCCAGGTTTTCCAGCGCCGCGACATGCGGGCCAGTGTGTAGCCGGCCGGCAGGCCCGCCAGCAAGGTCACCGCCGTGGTCGCTGCCGCCACCTGCACGGTCGTCGCGAGCACGTCCCGGAAGTAAGGGTCGGCGAAGGCCTGTACATAGTTGCGCGGCGTGAGCGCCTCCACCATCAGCTCGGTGGGCGTGTAGATATTGAGCGAGTAGCGCAGCAGCATCGCCATCGGCGCTATCATCAGCGCCAGTACGATCGCAATGGCCGGCAGGGTCAGCACGCGCATCGCTCAGGCCTTGAAGTCGCGCGCCCAGTATTCCTGAAACTTGGGCAAGGCCTGCGAGAAGTACGCGAAATCGGGCACCTTGAAGTGCTCCTGCTCCTGCGGCGTGAACGCGATCTGCGCGGCCAGTTCGGCCGGCAGCCTGGCGTTGGTCACGGTGGGCACATAGCCCATGCGTTCGGCAAACGCGGTCTGCGCGCCCACGTCGAGCATGGCATTGAGGTAGGCGAAGGCGTTGTCCTTCTGTTGGCTGTTCTTCGGCACCGAGGCCGTGAACGTGGTCGGCACGATGCCTTCGGCCGGCACGGCCGCGGCCACGCTAACGCCGGCCCGGCGCCACTGGTAGGCGCGGGCGCGCCAGGCGAGCGTGATCCAGATGTCTTCCGACTTCAGGGCTTGAGCCACCGCTTCGTTGGACGCGAGGATTTTCGGTGAAAGCGCCTTCAATTCGTTGAGTTTCGCCATGCCGGGCGTCAGATCGGACAGCGTGCCTCCGGCGGCGAGCGAAGCCGCGGCGATGTTGTAGGGGAAAAGGATGTCGGCGAGCCCGACGCGTCCCTTGTATTTCGGATCCCACAGGTCGTTGAACGATTTCGGCGGCGTCTTGATCTTCTCGGGGTTGTAGGCTACGACCAGGCCCGAGTAGATGTGCGGCACCGCGTTCGGCTGGCGCAGCGCCGGGATGGTGTTCCCTAAGTTCGGCACCCTGGTTTCGTCCAAGGTCTCGAACAAGCCCATCTTGGCGAAGCTGCTGGCGTCGAAATCGACCAGGGAAATCACGTCCAGCGTGCCGCGGCGGCTGTTGCGTTCGGCGAGCAGCTTGGCCCGGCGCGCCTGGCCGTCATCGACGCTCTGCAGCGCCTCGATGCCCAGCGGCTTGAGCAGCGGCTGCTCGACGTTCTTGCCGAGCAGGTCGCCGTAATCACCGCCCCAGGTGGCGATCACGACGCGACCTCCGACGGCGGCCCGGGCAGGCCCGGCTGCGAGCGGGAGCGAAGCTGCGGCCAGCAGCAGAGAGCGGCGGGAGATTCGAAGTGGCATGGCGGTTGCTCGGGATCCGAAGAAAAAAGGGGAGGGTAGTGACAGACCGGTTCAGGCGCCCGCGTCCGAGGGGAGCGCCAGCGCATGCTCGGGCGACCACTGCAGCGAGACCCGATCACCCGCGGCGGGCCCGCGGAGACTGCTCTGGTGCGCGGGTACGCTGGGCTGGGCGACGGAGATCGGGCCGACATCGGTCTCGAAGTGCCATTCGGTGGTGCCGCCGAGATAAGTGCTCAAATGCACGCGCGCCGGAAGGCCCGGCGCCCCGGCGTCGGCGATACGGATGCGGTCCGGCCGCACCATCAGCGCCAGCTCTTGCGGTGCGCCCGCGCGAGGCGCCGCCGGTGCGCACGGCAGCGCATGCGCGCCGGCGCGAAACAGGCCCGGCGCTTCCAGCCGCCCCGGGATCAGATTGCAGCGACCGATGAAGCCGGCGACGAACTGGTCCAGCGGCTGCTCGTACACCTGCTGGGGCGTACCGACCTGGCGCACGCGCCCGTGGTCCATCACGACCAGGCGGTCGGCCGTGGTCAGCGCCTCTTCCTGATCGTGCGTGACCAGCAGGGTCGTCAGACCGAGGCGCTGCTGCAGTGCCCGGATCTCCATCCGCACCTCGGTGCGCAGCCGCGCATCGAGGTTGGACATCGGTTCGTCGAGCAGGAATACCGCGGGTCGAACCACCAGCGCGCGCGCGAGCGCCACGCGTTGCTGCTGGCCGCCGGACAGCGCGGCCGGGCGCCGCTCGGCCAGGTGCTCGAGCTGGACCAGTCGCAGCGCTTCCTTCACGCGTCCGGCCTGTTCGCTGCGCGGCACCTTGCGCATCTGCAGGCCGAAGGCGACGTTCTCGGCCACGTTCATGTGCATGAACAATGCATAGCCCTGGAACACCATGCCGGTGTCGCGTGCATGAGGCGGCAACCGGGTCACGTCGCGCTCGCCGATCAGGATCCGCCCCTCGCTCGGGGTGACGAAACCCGCGACCATGCGCAAGGTGGTGCTCTTGCCGCAGCCCGAAGGGCCGAGCAACGCGACCAGCTCGCCTTGCGCCACCTCGAGATCGAGATGACTGACCGCGACCGTGCGGTCGTAGGTGCACTGGAGGTTCTCGAGGCGCAGATGGCTCAATGGGTTACCCGGGACAGACTGACGAAACGGTCCGCCACCAGCAGGAGCACGGCGATGAGCACGGTCTGCACCGTGCCGACCGCCGCCAGTGTCGGATCCATGTTGAAGTTGAGGTAGCTCAGCATTTCGACCGGCAGCGTCGTATAGCCGGGACCGGTCAGCATCATCGTCATCTCCAGGTTTTCGAAACTGGCGATGAAGCTGAATACGGCCGCGGCCACGATGCCGGCCCGCATCGAGGGCAGCGTGATCCGCAGGAACACCGTCATCGGGCCGGCGCCCAGATTGGCCGCCGCCTCCTCGGGCGCGCGGCCGAGCCCTTGCAGGCTGGCCGAAACCAGGCGCACGGTCCACGGAATGGCCAGCAACGCGTGTGCGCCGATCAGCCCCGGCAAGGTGGCCACGATCTGCAGATCGATGGCGTTGTCGATCTGCACGAAGAACACGTAGATGCCGGTGCCCAGCACGACACCGGGGAAAGCCAGCGGCGAGAGCAGCAGCGCCGCCAATGCGCGTCGACCGCGGAAGCTGCCGCGCTCGATGGCATAAGCGGCCATGGTGCCGATCGTGACGCCCAGCACGGCCGACAGCGCAGCCAGCTCGACGGAAAGCAGGAAGCTGCTCGCGAACTGCGGCTTGCTCCAGGCGTTGGCGTACCAATGCAGCGAATAGCCCTCGGGCGGAAAACTCATCATCGGCTGCTCGAAGAAGCTGAGCCAGACGACGGTGACCAGGGGCATCAGCATCGCGGCATAGACGACGGCCACCGTCAGCCTGCGGGCAACAGCCGTGAGCCTCATGCGCAGGTCTCGTTGAGTACCTCGGCCAGCGGTCGGCCGATCGCCCGAGGTACGGCCGGCACTGCCGCCAGGCCCGACACCGTCATCGGCAGCGCGGCGGGCACGTCGCGCAGATCCTCGATCGAGAGGCCGCGCACGATGACGACCAGGAACGATTCCGGCGCCTGGGTTGCGGAGGACGCGGACCGGGTCGTTGGAACGGGCTGGGCGCCAGGCACCGGCGGGGTGCCAGCCACCGGTGGGGTGCCAGCCACCGGCGGGGTGCAGGAGGGCGTGAGGGGAACGAAGGGTGCGTGCGCGGCAAAGGGCACGAGCGGAGCGAACAGCGTACCGACGCATTGCACGAGCAGCGGCTGCCGCGCTTCCGTGACCCGGACGAGCCCCTTGATGCGCAGCAGCTTCTCTCCGCAAAAGCCCGCCAGGTTGTCCAGCCATTCGGCAAGCTCATCGCGAGGCACCGGCGCGGTGAACCGGCAGAGGGCGACACGGATATCGCCGTGCGGCGGCGCGGGTTCGCCGCGCCCCTTTTGCCCGATGCCGGGCGGCGCGTCCAGCGCTCGCACGATGGCGGACAGTGGCACGATGGCGGACAGCGGCGCGTGATCGGCCGGCGGCGCGAGAGCCTTGCCGGCGCGCAATTCCGGTACGGACTCGGCCACCACCTCCGCGAGCGGGTTGGCGGTGGCGAGCACCGCGCGCGCCGCCTCGACCGCGTCATCCGGCGCGATGTCCTGCCGGGTCAGCACGATGCGCTGGGCCGCGGCGATCTGCGCGGCGGCTTCGGGCTGATCGAGCAGGACGGCGCCTCGTACGCAGTCGAACGTGCTCACGACCTGGACGCGAAAATGCCCGGCCATGGGCCCCAGGCCGCGCAGCACCGGGCCCGGTCGCGCGAGACCGGTGGTCTCCAGCACGATGCGTGCGAGCGGGGGCAGCCCGAGCCCTGCGCGCTCGTCGATCAGAGCGGCGAGAGTGCCGGGCAGATCGTCGCCCATCGCGCAGCAGACGCAGCCATTGCTCAGCAAGGCCATCGGCACCTTGTCGGCCGTGGCGGCGATGACCGCGCCATCGAGATCGATCTCGCCGATCTCGTTGATGATCACCGCCGTGTCGGCGGCCTGCGACTGGCGCAGATACGCAGACAGCAGCGTGGTCTTGCCGCTGCCCAGAAAGCCCGTGAGCACGATCAGCTCGATCGGGGCCGGCGGAGGTGGGGATGCGCCGCCTGCGGTCATGGTGCCGGGGTTCCGTCGATCGCCGCGGCACCACCGGCGCGGCTTTTCGCGACCATCGCGCGGACATCGGCCAGCAACTCGGCCGCGTCGTAGCAGATGCCGCCCGCGATCGTATACCTGAGCGCGCGTCGCCATTCGACGAGTCCGGTATCGTCGTCGAGCCGCATCGCGCCGCTGCCGTACAGCAGCTTGAAGTCCTCGAGCGGATTCTGATCGTGCACCAACAGGTCGGCGCGCTTGCCGACCTCCAGGCTGCCGGTCTCCGAATCGATGCCGAGCAGGCACGCCCCTTCGATGGTCGCGGCCCGCAGCACCTCGAGCGGATGGAAACCGGCCTCCTGCAGCATCTCGAGCTCGCGCACGAAACCGAACCCGAAGATCTGGAAGATGAATCCGGAATCGCTGCCCGCGCAGACTCTGCCGCCGCGGTTCTTGTACTCGTTGATGAAGCGCATCCAGAGCCGGTAGTTCTCCTTCCACTCGATCTCGTTGCGGGTCGACCAACGGTACCAGTACGAGCCATGACCGCCTCGGGAAGGCTGGAAGTAGTCCCAATAGCTCTTCCATGTGTACTCGTCGTGCCAGTCCGCCCGGCGCGCGCGCATCAGGTCGCGGTTAGCGTCGTAGATGCCGAAGGTCGGCACGAACGTGAAGCCGAGTTCGAGAAAACGGTCCATCGTGCTTCGCCAGGTCGCGCTGCCCGGCTGGGCCGCCTGCGCGAAGGTCTGGCCGGCGACGGAGAAGCGGTAGTACTCGTCGCTGTAGTTGTAGTCGGGAGGATAGTCCTGCACCACGCGCTGCTCGAAAAGCGCTTCGGGCAGGCCGTAGTAGTGCTCGGCGCTGGTCAGCCCCCATTGCGCGCTGGTCAGCGCGTTCATGCGGGTCACGGCAGTCTGCGCATGGTGGCATCCGCTGCGCAGGCCCAGGATCGCGCATTCGTCGAGCGCCGCCTGCATGATGGCCGGAGGGGCGCCGAAGAACTTCACGCCGTCGGCGCCGCGCGCCTCGAGCCGGCGCAGCCAGTCACGCGCCTGTTCGGGCGTGTGAAGGATCTTCAGCATGTCGTTGACGGCCGGAAAATACGCGTGCGCCAGAATGCGCGGCGCCGCGATCGTGCCGGCCGCCGCGCGTTCGCGCTGGTCGAGCGTCCAGCCGAGGCCGTTGAAGCATCCCATTTCGCGTACGGTCGTGACGCCATGCGCCAGCCATAACTTGTAGACGTAGTCGGCCGGCGGGATGTCGGTGGTGACGATCGGCGAACCGATGTGCGCGTGCGAATCGATCAGGCCCGGGGTCACGAATTTGCCGTGGCAATCGATCTCGTGATCGCCGGCGCCGGGGCGCATCGATGCGGAGATGGCCTTGCGCGGCGAGCCGACGCTGCGCATCTCGATGATGCGGTCACGCTCGATCACGATGTCGACCGGGCCCAGCGGCGGCGCGCCCGTGCCGTCGATGATCGTGGCGCCGCGCAGCACCAGCCGGGCGAACGGGCCTTCGCCGCGATCGCGGCGGGTCGCCCGCTGTTTCTCGCTGCCGCCTCGCGACAGACGGGCGGCCGAGATCTCGTCGCCCGCCTCGGCGGCTGGCGTGCCCGGCGCCGTCGCGCGCTTTGCGGCCATTCGAATCTCCTCGATATTCCATTCGTGACAACGATGGGATTCGATTGTTTTTGAACGGAGCGAGCCCGTCTCGCTCAATCCTGCTGTTTCGGCAGGACGATCCTGCTGCGCGGCCGACTGGGGGGGAGGGGCGCAGCGAGCTGCTACTTCTGGTGCGCCTGCCGATAACTCAGCGGCGTCACGCCCTCGGCCCTGCGGAACAGGCGGGCCATATGGCTGGAATCGGAAAAGCCGCAGTCCAAGGCGATCTCCAGGATGGTCTTCTCGGAGCGCGCGAGGGCGGCCTTGGCGAGCTGCAGCCGGGCTTCCACCAGATGCGCATGCGGCGTACGGCCGAAGCGCAGCTTGAAGCGGCGCGCGAAGTGGAACTCGCTCATGTCGGCGATCCGGGCCAGCCGGGCCAGACTGAGCGCCTCGTGCGGATGGCGCACGACATGATCGAATGCCGCCTGCAAGCCCGCGTCGTTAGCCGCCGGCCTCGCCCTGCCGTTCACCTCGCCGTAACTGCGCAGCAGGTGCGCCATCAGCGATTGAGCGATGCCGTCGGCATACATGCGCCCGCCGGCACCGCCGATGTCCAGCGCGGCGATCAGTTGCGTACCCAGCAATCGCGCGAGCGGGTCATTATGGTACGGCGTGCTGCCGCGCCACTTCAGATCGTCGAAGCTCAGGCCGAATCGGCATGCGGCCAAGCGTAGATCGGCCAATGAGAAATGCACGTGCAGCAGATCGAAGGGGCTCGATGAATCGAAGCCGAGCCGTTCACTCTTGCGTGAATCGATGAGCCGGGTGCTCGATCCGCTGATGTTGCCGTCCCAGATCACCGAGTCGTTCGCCCAGGAGCAGGCCCTCATCGGCCGCAGCACCATCGAGAGCATCATGAACTCGGGCGCGACCCGGTTGTCGAACGAAAAAGAAAAGGGACGGCCGTCGGTACGCGTCCATCGCAGCACCGACATGCCGGTGGACGGCAGATCCAGCAGGGCGCCGGCGCTACGCAGGCCCCAGAGGTCTTCCAGCTCGTCCACGTGCAACGGCGTCGGCATGGCCGGCGATTCAATCGTTCCGAGCCCTGCTGCTCGTCGCGCGCGACGTCTTGCAGAGCCGTCGCCGGCGGCCGAGCGGATCGGTGGCCGGAAAGACCAGGGAGCCGCGGCAGAGCTTCCGGGCCTCGTCGACCGGAAAGCTCCGCGGGATCGGGATCGGGATCGCGAGGGCGAAGCTCGCTGTTGCCATAGCCTTGCTCGTCTGTGCACGCACCATGCATCGGAGGCCGACGTTCGGCGCGTCGTCCACTACCCCCCCCCTGCTCGAGTCCGACAGCTTCCGGAGGTGGCCGAACGCGACCGCATCGGCCTTGCATTGTAGCGGCCTGGTTTCCCGGTCAGCGGGCTCGCGGCCACGCGAATGGAAGCGATAGATTCCCGGTTGTGATGACATAACGTCCGAAGCGATGCCGGATCCGGTCGAACCGCATGCCCCCGGCGAGCATCATCGAGTCGGCGACGTCCTGTGCGGACGTGCGCGCTTCAGCGCTCGTCCTCATCCTCGTCGTCGACGCCGGTCGTGTCGCCCTCGGCGCGGGCGCGAATGGCATCGCCGCCGTGCCTGCCGCCGCCTTCGTCCTCGCGCTCCGGCAACTCGTAGCGCGCCGCCAGCTCGTGCGCGTCGAGCGGATCGGCGCTGACGAGTTGCCGGTCGATGACCGAGGTGTCGGCCTCGGACGGATCGCCGCCCAGCGACGCGCGCCGGATCACGCGCGCCCGCAGCGTCGCCGGATCGGCCCGGCAATCGACGATGCGAAACGGCACGCCGTGCCAGCGCGCCAGCGCCGCGAAGCGCTGGCGCTCTGGCCGCCGCAGGAACGCGGCGTCGACGACCACCGGCGCGCCGGCCGTCAGCGTGGCGTCGGCCAGCGACTCGAGCCGCGCGTACGTGCGGTTCGTCCACTCGCGCGTGTACAGGTCCAGGCCGGCCGCCCGCGAATCGGCGAGCGGCGACAGGCCGGCCAGGCGCTTGCGCTCGACGTCCGAGCGCAGCCGCAGGCCGCCGTCGAGTTCGACCAGCCGCGCCGCCGCGCGCGACTTGCCGGAGCCCGACGGTCCATGCGTGATCGTCAGCGTCGGCCGGCGGTCCGAATCGCTCAGGCGCTCGGCCGTGCGCAGATAGCGATCGACGTCGTCGATCGACGGCGCCGGCGCGAGCCAGGCGACCAGCGCCCGCACGCAGGCGCGATAGACCTGGTGGAACGGCAGCACGGCCATCGCCGCGTGATCGTCGGCGGCCTCGCACCACGCGTCGACCAGCCGGTGCGCGAGCGCCGGGCAGCCGTGCGCGTGCAGGTCCATCGCCAGGAACGCGGCGTCGCCGATCACGTCGATCCGGCGCAGGCCGTCGTCGAATTCCAGGCAGTCGAACGCGGTGACCTCGTCGTCGAGCACGACCGCGTTGGCCAGGTGCAGGTCGCCGTGCACGTCGCGGACCCGCCCGGTCCGCAGCCGCGTGCGGAACACCGGCGCCAGCCTTTGTCCGTGCACGTCGAGCCAGGCCGCCAGTCCGGCGATCGCGCCGCGTTGCGCGTCGGTGCCCCGGTCGGCCGCCAGCGCGCGCAACTGGCCGATGACCTTCGCCGCTTCCCGCGCGACCGCATCGGCGATCGTCGGGTCGTGCTGGACCGCCGCGGATCGATCGAACTCGGCCAGCCTGTGCGCGAGCCGGGTGACGTCGTCGACGGTCAGCGTGCCGGCGGCCACGCGTTCGGAGAACAGCGCACCGGGCGGAAAGCGGCGCATCCTGACCAGGTATTCGATGACCGGCGCGCCGCCCGCAGCCTGTTCGGCGCGGCCGGCCCGCGCATCGGCGGGCGCGGTATCCGGCGAGCGGGCGGGCAGGCCCTCGATCGACGGCGAGGCTTCGGGGCCGCGGACCGCCAGCACGTCCAGATACAGCGTCGGCGCGAGCCGGCGGTTCAGGCCGAGCTCGGCCTCGCAGCAGCGGCGGCGCGCCTCGACGCTGCCGAAGTCGACGAAAGGCAGCCGTACCGGGCGCTTGAGCTTCCACGCCTCGTCGCCGGACAGCAGGATCGTCGAGATGTGCGTGTCGATCCTCTGGACCGGCGATCCCGTGTATGCGGACATCCGTCGCGCGAGGGCGTCGGTCATTGAGCTCATGGCCCGTCTTTCACTCGTCCTTGAGCAGCCGACGCAGCAGCTTGCCGGCGCCGGTCGCCGGCAGGCTGTCGCGGAACACGATCTCGCGCGGTACCTTGTACGGCGACATGTTCGCGCGGCACCATTCGATGATCGCCGCGGCGTCGGCCTGCTGGCCGGGCTTGCGCACGATGAACGCCTTGACGACCTCGCCCTTGGCCGGGTCGGCGACGCCGATCACGGCCGCCTGGTCGATCGCCGGATGCTTGATCAGCATCGTCTCGACGTCCTCCGGGAACACGCTGTAGCCGGAGACCTTGATCATCTCCTTGAAGCGGCCCAGGAACGACAGGTAGCCGTCCTCGTCGAGCCGCCCCATGTCGCCGGTGAACACCCAGCCGTTGCGCAGCGTCTTGGCCGTGCCTTCGGCGTTGTTCCAGTAGCCGAGGAAGTTGCCTTCGCTGAACAGCACGATCTCGCCGGTCTCGCCGGCCGGCCTGGCGCGCGGCGGATCGCCGGGGTCGTCGGGGTCGACGATCCGCAGGTCCACACCCGGCGCCGGCTTGCCGCAGGTGCCCCAGCGCACCGCATCCAGCGGCATCATCGCGTCGAGCGTGTGCGTCTCCGACAGGCCATAAGCGGCTTCGTGCGCCTGGCAGCCGCCGGTGAAGGTCTTCCATTGCTCGGCCAGCGATTCGGTCATCGCGATGCCGAAGCTGGTCGTCGGCGTGTACCTGAGCGACGACAGCCCGGACCTCGTGCGGCCGGCCGGCGTCGGCGCGCCGGTGTCGCGCTGCGGGACCTGCATGCAGGCGACCAGCATCGGCGCGATCGCGTACCACCAGGTGACCTGGTGCCGTTCGATCGCCGCCAGCGAGGCCGCCGGGTCGAAGCGATGCAGCAGCACCGTCGTCGCGCCGACGTAGACCGTCACGTCGATGCCCATCAGCATGCCGGCGATGTGGTACAGCGGCGCGATCGCCAGCAGCACGTCGTCGGGCGTGATCGCGTTGCCGTTGGTGGTCGCCGCGGTCTTGAACAGCGCGTTGCGGTACGACAGCATCGCGCCCTTCGGGCGGCCCGTCGTGCCGGACGTGTAGGTCATCAGCGCGCAGTCGTCGAGGTCGACGGCCGCGTGCACGGCGTCGGCGTGCGGATCCGTGCCGGCGGCGATCCGCGCGGCCGCCTCGTCGATGCTGGCCAGCAGGTCGCGCGCGGCCCGTCCGTCGATCGGCACGCGCGGCTGCCTGAGTTCGGCCGGCGGCTCGAACGCGGGCTCGGCCGGCAGCAGGTCGGCGTAGTTCGTCGTCAGCACGTGCTCGAGCGCCGTCTTGTCGCGGACCTCCTCGATCACCGGCAGCAGGTGATCGGCGGCGATGATCACGCGCGAGCCCTGGTCACCGAGCTGGTATTCGAGCTCCATCGCTTTGAACAGCGGGCTGCACGGGCCGACGATCGCACCCAGCTTCTGGATGCCGAAATGCGCGATCACGTACTGCGGGCAGTTGTTCAGGAACAGCGCGACGCGGTCGCCTCGGCGCACGCCCAGCGAGGCCAGCAGGCTGGCGCAGGCGTCCGACAGCCGGTCGAGCTCGCGATAAGTGATCGCGCGGCCGTACCACAGGAAGGCGGCCTGGTCGGGCCGTGTGCGGGCGTGGTGCCGCAGGTAGTCGTGAAGCGGGCGTTCGCCGTGAAGATACGAGGCGCTCATGGGGTCTCCGTCGTTGGGACGGCGAGCCCGGGGGCGGGCCGCCGTTTCGGCCCCCAGTGTAGCGCGCCGCTCGGACGTCGCGCGACGCTCGAAACGCGACCCTTTCCGATCGCCCGACCGTCCCTTAGGCCCGCGCGGGCAGCACCGTCCCGCGGGCTTCGCCGAAGCCGATCCGCGCGAATCCCGGTTTCTCGCACCAGCCCTTGAAGATCACCGTATCGCCGTCGGCCAGGAACGTGCGCGTTTCGTCGTTGCCCAGCGCCACCGGCCGCGTGCCGCCGACCGACAGTTCCATCAGCGCCGCCGCCTCGCCGGCCGTCGGACCCGATTGCGTGCCGGTGCCCAGCAGGTCGCCGGGCTGCAGGTTGCAGCCGCCGACCGCGTGGTGCGCGACCATCTGCGCGACGCTCCAGTACGAATGCCGGAAGCTCGACGACGACATCCGCGCCGGGCCGCTGCCGGCGTCGCGCATCGCCTGCGATTCGAGCCAGCATTCGATGCGCACGTCGAACGCGCCGCGCGCGCGGTTGTGCGGGCAGTCCAGGTACGGCAGCGGCGCCGGATCGCCGTCGGGCCGCGTCCAGGCGACGCGATAAGGGGCGAGCGCCTGCAGCGTGACGATCCACGGCGAGATCGTCGTCGCGAAGTTCTTCGCGAGGAACGGTCCCAGCGGCTGCGCCTCCCAGGCCTGGATGTCGCGCGCCGACCAGTCGTTCAGCAGGCACAGCCCGAACACGTGGTCGTCGGCCTCGGCGATCGCGATCGGCTCGCCGGGCGCGTTGCCCTGGCCGATCCAGATGCCGATCTCCAGTTCGTAGTCCAGCCGCCGGCAGGCGTCGAACGACGGCGTCGCCGCGCCGGCGGGCAGGATCTGGCCGCGCGGCCGGTGAAAGGTCTGGCCGCTGATGCCGATCGATGACGCGCGGCCGTGGTAAGCGATCGGCATCCACTTGAAGTTCGGCGTCAGCGGCGAATCCGGCCGGAACAGCCGGCCGATGTTGGTCGCGTGATCGATCGACGTGTAGAAGTCGGTGAAATCGCCGACGCGCGCCGGCACGCGGTATTCGGCCTGCGATTGCGGCACCAGCGCGTCGGGCCGCGCCGGCTGGCCCTCGCGCAGCAGCGCCGACGAGGCCGCTCGAATCGCGGTCCACGCGGCCGGGCCGGCCGCCATCAGCCCGTTCAGCTCGTCGGCCGCCGCCAGCGCCGCCGCCTGCTCGGCGACCGGTCCGAAGCGCGAGAACGCGCCGGCCGCGTGCAACGCGCCGACGTCCAGGATCTGGTCGCCGATCGCCACGCCGCCGCGCCAGGGCTCGGCGCTGCCGGCACGGCGGAACACGCCGTGCGGCAGGTTCTGGATCGGGAAGTCGCCGTCTTCGGCGTTGGCCGAGGCCACCCAGCTTCGCAGCCCAGGGTCGTGCGTTTCGTTGATGTCAGACATGGAAGTGCTTCCTCAAGGTGGACCAGCACGACGGGTAATCGGCCTGGCGGCGCGGCGTTTCCAGCGCGTGGCGCGTCACGCGCAGCGGCAGCCGGGTTTCGAACATAAACGCCATCGTGTCGGTCAGGTACTGCGCCTTCGACGTGTCGGCGGCGCTGGCCGCCTCGAACGTGCCGGCGTCCGGGCCGTGGCCGGTCATCATGTTGTGCAGCGACGCGCCGCCCGGCACGAAGCCGTGCGTCTTCGCGTCGTACGCGCCGTGGATCAGTCCCATGAACTCGCTGGCCACGTTGCGATGGAACCAGGGCGGGCGGAACGTGTCCTGCATCGCCAGGATCCGCGGCGGGAAGATCACGAAGTCGATCGCGTCGACGCCCGGCGTGTCGGTCACCGATTGCAGCACCAGGAAGATCGACGGGTCCGGGTGATCGAAGCTGATCGAGCCGATCGCGTTGAAGCGGCGCAGGTCGTACTTGTACGGCACGTGGTTGCCGTGCCAGGCGACGACGTCCAGCGGCGAGTGGCCGATCGGCGCCTCCCACAGGTGGCCGAGGAACTTGGCGACCAGCGTGAAGTCGCCTTCGCGGTCCTCGTAGGCGGCGACCGGGCTGAGGAAGTCGCGCGGGTTGGCCAGGCCGTTCGAGCCGATCGGGCCCAGGTCCGGCAGCCGCAGCGGCGCGCCGAAGTTCTCGCAGACGTAGCCGCGCGCATCGTCGAGCGAGCCGCCTTCGGCGCGCACGTCGGGCAGCTCGGCCTGGAAGCGGATGCCGCGAGGGATCACGACGATCTCCTGCGGCGCCGCGTCGAGCACGCCGAACTCGGTGCGCACGCGCAGGCGGCCCTGCTGCGGCACGATCAGCAGCTCGCCGTCGGCGTCGTAGAAGAAGCGCTCGCGCATCGAGCGGTTGGCCGCGTACTGGTGGATCGCGCAGCCGGCATGGCCGCCCGGCTCGCCCTGGCCGGCCATCGTCACCCAGCCGTCGACGAAATCGGTCGGCGTCGGATCGGCGGGCAGCGGATCCCAGCGCATAGGGCTCGGCGGCGTCGGCGGCACCTGCGTGAAGTCGCTGACGATCAGCCCCTCGTCGATCTGCCGGAACTCGCCGTGCATCGCGCCCGGGCGGATCCGGTACAGCCACGAGCGCCGGTTGGCCGCACGCGGCGCCGTGAAAGCCGTACCCGACAACTGTTCGGCGTACAGGCCATAGGCGACGCGCTGCGGCGAGTTGCGGCCGACCGGCAGCGCGCCGGCCAGCGCTTCGCTCTGCAACTGGTTGCCGAAGCCGGTCTGGTAGCGCGGTTCGGCGGCTGCCGTCGTGTCGGGGAGCGGCGGGACGGCGGGTCGGACGGCGGCCATGGCGTGTCTCCAGCGGTGACGGCCGGCCCCGGCGTGTCCGGGGCGCGGCAGGATACCGGCCGGCCGATGTCGGTCTGCGCGGGCCGGCGTTTCATCATACCGCCGCGATGACGCGCCGCCGAGAGCGGACGGACGCGGATCTGCGTTGAGCAAGGGGTCATTCTGACGGTCGTTTGACGCAGGGAATGAGACTTAATATCATCCCCTTGCCACTAACCGGCTGTCGGCTGTCGGCGACCGCTCCTCCGGGAGGGTCTTGCCTGACGCGCGCGGCCGGTGCCGACCATTGCCAGCCAAGCCGGCGCCGCCGCGCTTAGCCAGCCGTTCAAACCGTCGACGAATTCGCGCCGTGACGCCGGTGCAGGGGTGTGTTCGCTCGTCGATGACGTATGGCCCGAATCGAACGTCGATCGCTTCCGTCAACGGAAGGACGACGGGCCGGTGTTCCGCACGGAACCGATGCCGGGCCGGGCTGGGAGAACCTGCGAGCGGCTCCAGTGGAGATGCAAGCTGCCTTCGGGGTGAAGGAGCGGGCTTATTGCAAGACCGTTCGGTCCGGTCGTCCGGATCCATTGTTCATTCTGACAACAAGGTGCGCATTCATCATGAGATTCCAGATCCGATCCATTGCCATCGGGGCCGCGCTTTCGGCTGGTCTGCTGGCCTCGCCGGCCTTCGCCCAGGGTTACGGCGTCTATGCCGACCATCAGGCCGATCTGGCGTCGCTGCTGTCCGGTGACGTCAGCAACAACGCCTGGGTCAACCTGTCGGCGTTCCCGCAGAACGGCGTGTCCGGCCTGACCGGGACGGGCGGCTTCCCGGGCAGCACGATGTGGGCGCCGCAGGCCTCGCAGGTCAACAGCAGCTCCGGCAGCGTCAGCGCGTCCGAGCTCGGCGGCGCGACGCTGAACAAGCTGTCCAACGGCGCCGGAGGTTCCGGCGCCTACGCCGCCGGCTCCAGCATCTACTACGGCGGGTTCAGCGCCGAGATCAACAACAACGGCGGCACGCTCGCCGTCGTCGATTCGACGCCGCTGTCCGGCCTGTCCACCGTCGTCCTGCAAGTGGGGATCGGCGAAGCCTGGGGTTATGACTTCTACAACCACGCGTTGCCGACGCTGTCGCTGACCACGGCGTCCGGCACCACGACCGTCGCGTCCAACCTCCGGTACAACGACGTGCTGGAGAAGTTCGACAACGGCACCGTCGACATGCCGACCGGTCCCGAGCAGGTCTACATCAACCAGTACGCGCTGCAGTGGGACCTGAGCGGCTACTCGGACATCCAGTCGTTCTCGGTGTCGTTCAACGGCGTCCAGCACGCGCAACTGTACGGCCTGACGCTGACGCAGAGCGACACGTTCACGCAGGTGGTGGCGGTGCCCGAGCCCAGCGTCTACCTGATGATGGCCGCCGGACTGGGCGGCGTGGCGTTCGTCGCCCGCCGTCGCCGCAAGCAGGAGGGGATGGGCGCCTTCGCCTGACGGCGAATCGTGTCCGGGCGCGGCGGGTCCGCGCTTTCCATCGAACGACGAACGCGGCCCGCTGCCGTTCGGCGGCGCCGCCGTTCGTTCGTTCGCGTCAGTTGCTCGTCGATCCTCCCCCATGCTCACCAAGCGATTCCTTGCCGTCCTGTTGTCATGCGTGCCGCTGGCCGTCGGATCGGTCACGCTGTCCGGCGACCCGGCGCCGCACCTGTGGCATTCGTTCGATACGCCCGACAACGCGTTCGGCGGACGGACCGCGCAGGCCTGGCGCAACGACGATCCGGGCACGCTGTACGCCGAATGGGGCGGCTTCGCGCGCGAAGCCGGCGCGGCCTGGACCTTCGTGATGCCGACCGTGGGCATCGGTCCGACGACGTCCGTCGTGCTGAGGGAAACGAGCCGCACGGGCCTGCTGACCGGGTCCGGCAACATCTATGGCCTGGCGGGCGGGCAGGTGCCCGGCGCGCCGCTGGTCTTCGAGCTGACCGTGACCGAGAACGGTGCCGCGCACTCGGCCAGCGAGGTCCGGACCGTCGCGATGCGCATCGGCACCAAGGGCGTGCTGCCGAACCTGGTCGCGACGCTGAACGGCGTCGACGCGACGGCGATCAACACGTTCCGCGTCGACGGCACGATCGAGATGCCGGTCGGCGAAGGCGGCGCGCTGGACAACGTCGTCACCTCCGATGCCGAGTGGTTGTGGCTGTGGAACGACGTGCCGGCGACGGCGACCGCCTATCGCTTCGATTTCCGCGCGTCGGTCGGGCACATGAGCCTGGACAACCTGGCCGTCCATGCCGGTCCGCCGCGCAGTGCCGCGTCGTCCTCGGTGTCGCTGCCGGCGAGCGCGTCGGTCGGCGCCACGCTGGCCGGCCTGATCGAGGCCGAGATCGAAACGCTGACGACCTACGTCGCCGCGGCGCCGGCCGATGGGGGCCTCGCGCTCGACAGGCTGGCGTCGGCGCCGCGCGACGGCGGGCGGCGGGCATGACGCGGCCATCGGTCCAGCGAACCGCCGTCCTGCGAACCGGCATGGCCTGCGCATTGATGATGGTTTCGAGCGCGGCCGCCGCGCAGTCGCCATCGGACGATGCCGACGCGGCGGCGAAGGCGGACGACGATCGGCGATCCGCGCTGCCGGCGGTTCGCGTCGAGGCGCCGCGCGAGCCGGCGCTCGTGCTGCCGCCGACCGAATCGACCACGGTGATCGAGGCCGCGCAGATCGAGCGCAAGCAGGCGGTGACGATCTTCGACGTGGTCAAGGACACGCCCGGCGTATCGGTCGACGGCGGTCCGCGGGCCAGCGGGATGAAGTTCAACATCCGCGGCTTTCGCGGCAACGAGGACGTGCTGTTCAAGATCGACGGCGCCGTCAAGGGTTTCGAGAAGTACCGTTTCGGCAGCGGCGTGTTCATCGAGCCGGAACTGATCCGTTCGATCACGATCGAGCGCGGCCCTTCGGTCCTGACGGGGGCGGGCGCGATCGGCGGCGCCGTCATCGCGACGACCAAGACGGCCGCCGATTTCCTGCGCCCCGGCGAACGCGTGGGCGGGCTGCTCAAGGCCGGCTACACCGACAACAACCGCGAGCGCCTGCGGATGCTGACGGCGTTCGCGCGGCCGACGCAGCGCAGCGACCTGCTGGTGTCGGTGGTCCGCCGGGATTCGACCGACATCAAGCTGGCCGACGGGTCGCGACTGGCGGCGACGGCCAACCAGACCGAAGGCAGCCTGCTCAAGTTCGGCTGGTTCCCGACCGATCGCCTGTCGTTCGAACTGAGCCGGACGGCCTTCCAGAGCGGGCCGACCTATACGCCGTTCGATGCGAACTCGAGCAATGCGTTCGTCGGCGGCTACGTACACCAGAAGATCGACGACGAGACCATCAACCTGCGCGTCAACTACGACCCCGGTTCGCCGTGGATCAAGCTGCGCGGCACGATCGCCCACGAGGCGACCAAGCTGAACAACCTGATGCTGACCGGGGCGGGCGAGAGCACGTTCACGGTTCCGTGCGCGACGACGCCGTGCGTCTGGAGCCCTTATGGCGGCGCGACCGGCTCGATGCACGACTACTGGAACTACGACATCTGGAGCGCCGAGCTGTTCAACGAAAGCCGCTACGCGTGGGGGAGCGTCGACGGCGTGCTGACGCTGGGCCTGCAGGCGGTCCGGAACCGGCGCGACCTGCGCCGCGTCACCGAGAATCCGTTGATGACGCTTCCCGAGGGGCGTTATCCGAACGGCTTCGATTCGCAGCAGCCGCCCGGTACCCGGCTGTCGTACGCGTTGATCGCGCAGAACGCATGGACCTGGGGCGACTTGACGCTGGCGCCGGCGATCCGCTGGGACCGCTACCGGCTGACCGCCGACGGGCAGGCGGCCGTCAATCGCCAGGCGGCCGGCGTCCCGGATGCCTACGAGTTCACGAAGACCACGCCCAACGTCCTGCTGAGCTGGCGGCCCGCCGGCGATGACTGGATCCTCAGCTATCGGTGGGCGAAGAGCTTCCGGCCGCCGCTGATCACCGACTACTTCGGCATGGAGTCGGCCAGTCCCTGCGCCGGCCTGCTGACCGCCGACGGCCGCCAGATCGCGCCGAACGGCTGCGGCGATCTGCTGCGTCCGGCCGAGTCGCGCAACCGCGAGCTCACGCTGGCCTGGGCGCCGGGGCGCTGGGCCGACGGCTCGGTCAGTTCCGCCCGCCTGACGTTGTTCCAGATCGACACGACGGCGCTGGTCGGCGCCAGCTACCTCGTCGTCGACGGCGAGCGGATCGTGCAGCCGTACGACGAGCGGCGGCGCGGGCTCGAGTTCGAACTGGCGCACGAGGCCAGGCGCTGGTTCGCGACCTTGGGCGTGTCGCGGATCTACGCGCGCAGGACCAACACGTTGAGCGGCAACGCGTCGATGTTCACCGCCGGCATTCCCGGCACGACGATCAACATCAGCGCCGGCTACCGGTTCTTCGACGAGCGCCTGGAGATCGGTTACCGGCTGCGGCACACGTTCGACCAGGTCGTGCTGCCGAACGCGACCGCGCTGAGCCCGACGACCCGGTACTGCGGCCGGGTGACCGACCGCGGCGTCGTCCAGGCCGCCAGCACGCTGCAGGACCTGTTCGCGACCTGGCGCTTCAACCGGACACTGACCGCGAACCTCGCGATCAACAACCTGTACGACCACAACTGGTGCAACAACGGCGACGAACTCGGCAACGTCATCGGCCTGCCGGGCCCGGGCCGATCGGTCCGCTTGTCGCTGACCGCGCAGTTCTGACGAGACCGACCGATGCAACGGATACTCCCGCGATACCGACCGGCTTCCCGACGCGCGATAGCGCCGCGCGCGGCGGCCCGCGTGCTGGCCATCGTCGCCGTCGCCGCCTGCGCCGCCTGCGGCGGCTCCAAGGGCGGCGGCGGCGAGGTCGAGGAGACGCCGTCGGCGTCCACTCCGCCGTCGCCCGACACGCCGGCCAAGCCGGTCGGTATCGGTGCGTGCCTGAACGAGGCGCTCTACCAGACGGCGGGCACGACGTCGAATCTTCGCTATGCGGTGACGCGATCGGGCGCGGCGAAGACGCTGGCCGTCGCGCAGACCGTCGAGGCGCCCGAGGCCGTCGGCGGCGTGATGGCGAACAAGCTGACCGTGCGCGAGACGCTCGAATCGGCGGGCGCGGCCAGCGCCGTCTACGAAGGCGCGCAATACCTGCGGCTCGAGGCCGACCAGGTCCGTCTGCTGGGCAGCGCATCGTCGGTCAAGCGCGGCCAGACGACGGCCACGCGGCGCGTCAGCCTGTCGGCGCCGCTGGTCGACCTGGATTTTTCATTGGAACCGGGCGCGTCGACGACGGGCTCCGCGACCGTTTCGACGACCTACGACCCGGCGATCGGCCAGGCGGTGCCGTTCCCGTTGCAGACGACGGTGCGCTTCGATGGCCTGGAAACGATCACGGTGCCGGCCGGCACGTTCGAGAACGCCTGCCGCTTCACGGTCGACGTGACGACGTCGTCGGTCCGGCGGACGGTCCGCTGGATCGCCGCGGGATCCGGCGTGCTGCTGCGTTCGGAATCCGGCGGCGACACGCAGGAGCTGGTTTCCGGTTCGATCAACGGCCAAGGCGTGACGCCATGACAGCAACATCCAGCGAAGGGGAGTTCCCAACGATGCATACCGACAACCGAACCCGGCTCGGCCGCGCGAACGCGCAGCCCGGCGTGGGCGGCCTGCCTGCGAACGGCGAGCCCGTCGTCGTCGACAGCCAGCTCCTGCTCGGCAAGTCGCGCGAGCTGCTGATCCTGCACAAGAACCGCCTGTACCGGCTGAGGGAGACCGCGAGCGGAAAACTCATCCTCACGGCGTGAGCCGGAGGCGATTGGCAGTTGGTGATTGATCCCGGCAACCCGTCGGCAGGCGAGATCGATGACCTGTTCATTCCTAAGCGGGCGCTCCGATCCGGAGCGCGCCCGCTCGTTCGGGAGCGAGTCAAGGATGTCGAGAGACGGTTCATCGGGATTGCGCACGGTCCGCATTCTCGGCACGAGGGGAATTCCCGCCGCGCACGGCGGGTTCGAGACCTTCGCCGAGCGGCTCGCCGAGTACCTGCGCCAGCGCGGCTGGCGGGTCGTCGTCTATTGTCAGCAGGACGGTGACGGACCGATCACCGAAGACCTGTGGAACGGGATCGAGCGCGTCCATGTTCCGGTACCGGTCGCCGGCGCGCCGGGAACGATGCTGTTCGACTGGCGCGCGATACGGCACGCCTCGCGCAGCCGGGACCTGTGCCTGACGCTCGGCTACAACACGGCGGTGTTCTGCCTGGCGTTGCGGCTGCGCGGCATTCCGAACGTCATCAACATGGACGGCATCGAGTGGAAGCGGTCGAAGTGGTCGCGGCCGGCCAGGTTGTGGTTCTGGGCCAATGACTGGATCGGCTGCAAGGTCGCCGATCACCTGATCGCCGACAACCCGCAGATCCGGCGGCACCTGATGACGCGGGTCGTCGAGGCCAAGATCGCGACGATTCCTTATGGCGCCGATCGCTTGCAGAAGGTCGGCGACGAGGCGCTGGCGGCGCTCGGTATCGAGGCCGGACGCTACCTGACGCTGATCGCGCGTCCCGAGCCCGAGAACTCGGTGCTCGAGCTGGTCCGCGCGTTCTCGTCCCGGCGCAGGGGCGTCAAGCTGCTCGTGCTCGGCCACTACGAGCGCTCGAATCCTTATCACGCCCGCGTGCTCGATGCCGCGAGCATCGAAGTGCTGTTTCCGGGCGCGATCTACGACCGCCCGACGCTGCGCGCGATCCGCTTCCATTGCCTCGCTTATCTGCACGGTCATCAGGTCGGCGGCACCAACCCATCGCTGGTCGAGGCGATCGGCGCCTCCAACCCGGTCATCGCCAACGACAACCCGTTCAACCGCTCGGTGATGGGCGACGCGGCGATCTATTTCCGCGACTACGCGACGGCCGAGGCGGCGATCGATCGCGTGCTCGACGATCACGCGCTGCGCGAACACATGCGCGCGGCCAGCGAGGCCTGCTTCGACCGCGCGTATTCGTGGCATGGCGTGTTGACGCAGTACGAGCAACTGCTCGAACGGCAGATCGGCCGCCATCGCGCCCGCCGCCGCCAACCCGTCATTGCTGCCGAGGCGCCCGATGCGGTCGTCAAGCGCTGATCGTTCGCCGGCCGTCTGCGCCGCTCGCCGGATGCCGCAGGAGTCCCGATGCCGCAAGCGTTGAACGAGATCGAGTCGATCGACCGGGTGGGGACCGGGCAGGCGGGCGACGAGCCGGCCCGCCCGGCACGGGCCGACATCCGTTGCGTCGTCTTCGCGCCCGAATTCCCGTATCCGCCCAGCCACGGCGGCAGGGCCGATTGCTGGCGGCGCATCCAGGCGATGCGCGCGCTCGGCTACACGGTGATGCTGGTCTGCCACTACGAGGATACCGAGGCGGACCGTCCGCCGCCCGACGCGATCCGCACCGTCAAGCAGCAGGTCCAGGTGCTGATCGCCTGTCCGCTGGGCAAGTCGGTCCGCGACCGGCTGAGGACGCTGGCCGGCATGTGGCGGCTGCCGATGCACGCGGCCGCGCGCACGCCGTCCGGACGCCGCCGGCGCGACATCTGCGCGCAGGTCTGCGACTTCAGGCCCGACCTGCTATGGGTCGAAGGTCCGTGGAGCGGCGAACTGGCGTTGTCGGCCAGCCGCCGGCTGGACTGCCCGCTGGTCTATCGCTCGCACAACGTCGAGCACCACTACCGGCGCGAGCTGTCGCGGGCGGCGCCGACGCTGGCGTCGCGGCTGCGGCTGAGCGCGACGCTGCCGCATCTGCAGCGCTACCAGTTGCGCCTGATGAAGTCCGCGTCGATCGTGGCCGACATTTCGTCGACCGATCAGCACTATTGGCGCCGGCAGGGCATCGAGCGGATCGGCTGGCTGCCGCCGCTGATGTCGGTGACCGAGGCCGACACCGACGCCGGTCCGCGCCGGGCGCCGGGCGAGGCCGCCGGGCCGGGGACCGACGCGCCCGCGATCGACGTCCTGTTCCTCGGCAACCTGAACACGCCGAACAACGTCGAGGGCGTCGCCTGGCTGATCGAGCAGGTCGTCCCGCGGGTCCTCGCACGGCGGCCCGGGACGGGATTCACGATCGCCGGGTCGCGGCCGACGGCGCGGGTCCGGGCCTTGTGCGATGCGCAGCCCGCCGTCGAGCTGATCGCCGACGTGCCCCGCTTCGAGGATCTGCAGGCGCGGGCGGGCGTGCTGGTCAACCCGGTACGCCGGGGCAGCGGCGTCAACGTCAAGGCGATCGACATGCTGGCGACCGACCTGCCGCTGGTCAGCACCCGCCAGGGCGTCGCCGGACTGCCGCCGCAGGTCGCTTCGCAGTTCCTGATCGACGATGACCCGAGTCCGTTCGCCCGGCACATCTGCGCGGCGCTCGACTCGCGACGGATCGACGTGATCGGCCGCCGCCGCGCGAGGGAGCTCTTTTCCGCGCCGTCGCTGCACGCGTTCGTGACCGCCTGCCTGGCGTCGGCGGACCGGAGGCGGACATGCTGAATCGTCCGCGACTGAAGACGGCCGCGCTGAGCGCGCCGCTGCTCGGGATGGCGATCGCGTTGTTCGCGCTGATCGCGTCTTCGCTGCCGCAGGTGTCGCTGATCGGCGCGTCGCGGGCCGACGACGGGCAGCGGCTCAGGCTGGGCGTCTATTACTTTCCCGGATGGAAGGACGGCGAACGCGGCGCGCCGTCGCCCCGGCCCTGGGATGCGATCCGTCCTTACCCCGATCGCGAGCCGCTGCTGGGCTGGTACGACGAGAGCGGCTTCGACGTGATGCGCCGGCAACTGGGCTGGATGGCGCAGTACGGCATCGATTTCGTGATGTTCGACTGGTACTGGGACCGTGAGAACTTCCCGCAGATGGCCCATGCGCTGCGCGCGTACCAGGCGCTCGGCGATCGGCAGGGTGTCGGGTTCGCGATCATGTGGGCCAACCATTCGGTCGTTCCGGAGCGGGTCGACCAGTTCGACGAGGCGGTCCGTCATTGGATCGAACACTACTTCGCGGATCCCGCGTATCTGCGCGTCGACGGCCGGCCGGTGGTCATGATCTTCTCGGCGCAGCAGCTCGACCAGAACGCGCGAGGCTTCGGCGCGAGCGGCGCGGCGTTGCTCGAACGCGCGCAGCAGGCGGCGCGGCGGGCCGGTTATCCCGGCATCTATTTCGTCGGCGGCACGACCGTGACGCCGGTGCGGCGCGACGATGCGGCGCTCGACGGCTATGACGCGCTGTCGGCCTACAACTACCATGGGCTGCCGCGCGGCCGGCCGTTCGCCGGCGGCCAGACGACGTCGCACGACTTCGAGCAGCTCGCCCGCGGCTATCGCGAGCATTGGCAGGAGATGCTGGGCACGAGCGGGCGCGACTACTGGCTGCCGATCACGGCCGGATGGGACAAGCGGCCCTGGGGCGGCAGCCGCGACCCGCGGCACGACGATTCGCGCCCGGATGTCCCGGCGTTCGCGCGGCACCTGCGCGAAGCGCGCGCGACGATGGCCGAGCATGCCCGCCAGACCCGCGGCATCGGCCTGGTCTGCTGCTGGAACGAGTTCGGAGAAGGCTCGTACGTCGAGCCGACCCGCGGCTCGGGTTTCGGCTTCCTCGAGGCGATCCGCGATGTCTTCGGCCCGCGCTGAATCGCCGCCCGCGCCGCGTTCGGCGCCGGCGATGCCGGAGGCGCGCGGCGCGAAGGTGGCGGTCGTCGTGCTGAACTTCAACGGCTGGGTCCATACCCGGGCCTGCGTCGAGAGCCTGCTGCGGATGACCGTCGCGCCCGCGTACGTCATCGTCTGCGACAACGATTCGAGCGACGGCTCGGTGCGCGCGCTCGGCGACGCGTTCGGCGTCGGCGCGATCGATCGCGCCGACGCCGAGGCCGGCGGCCCCGTTCCGGGCGTGACGTTGATCCGCACCGGCGCGAACCTGGGCTTCGCCGGCGGCAACAACGTCGGCATTCGCCACGCGCTGTCGGATCCGGCGCTGACCCACGTCTGGGTGCTGAACAACGACACGGAGGTCGATCGCGGCGCGCTCGAGGCGCTGCTGCGGGCCGTCCGGCTTCGACCGGAGATCGCGATGTGGGGGACGACTCTCGTCGACTGGCACCGGCGCGACCGGGTCCAGGCGCTGGCCGGCGGCGTGTTCGACGCCGGCTCCGGGCAGACCCGCCACATCGGCGCGTTCACCCGCCTGGCCGACGTCCGGCCGTCGCCGGCTTTCGTCGCCGGGGTCGAGGACCGGCTGGCCTACGTGCAAGGCGCGTCGATGTTCGTCAGCCGGCGCTGGATCGAGACCGTCGGGCTGCTCAGCGAATCGTTCTTCCTGTACTACGAGGAGCTCGACTGGGCGTACCGGGCCCGCGGCCGGCTGCGCATGGGGTATGCGCCCGACGCTCTGGTCTATCACCGCGAAGGCGCGTCGATCGGCACCGCGCCGACCGGCGGATCGCCGCTGTCGGTGTATCACCTGCATCGCAGCCGGGTGCTGTTCTGCCGCCGCCACCTGTCCCGGCCGCGGGTCGCGCGGGTGCTGGGGGCGTCGATCGCGTCGCCGCTGAAGTTCTGCCTGAGGGGGCGCCCGGCGCTGGCCCGGGCCGCGCTCGCCGGCCTGCTCGCGGGCTGCCGGGTGTCCGGCGCGGGCGCGACGTCCGGTGCCGCCGCGACGGCGACGGAGGCGCGATGACGACGCTGACCCTCGTGCGCGGCGAGCGGCAGGCGCCGGCCACGTCCGGCGACAGGCGTGTCGCGGTCGGCCTGCTCTGGCACTCGATGTCCTCGGGCAATCTCGGCGTCGGCGCGCTGACCGAGTCGCATCTGGCGCTGCTGCGGTCGGCGGCCGACAGGCTCGGCATCGGCCTGGACATCCGCCTGTTCTCGTCGCGCGACGAACGCGGCGCGCGCTGCGAGCAGCTCCGGTCCGAACTGGCCGAGAGCGGGCATGCGCTGACCGTGCAGCCGATGCGCCTGCTGCGCGGCCGATTCGCCGAGCAGGCGCGCGCCTGCGATCTGGTGCTCGACATCGGCGAAGGCGACAGCTTCACGACGATCTACGGGACGCGCCGCTTCCTGTACCTGTGGCTCAGCAAGTGGCGGGTCGAGCGGGCCGGCACGCCGCTGGTGCTGGCGCCGCAGACGATCGGTCCGTTCGACAGCGCCTGGTCGCGCGCGCTGAGCCGCTACGTGATGCGCCGGTGCCGGCGGGTGTTCGCGCGCGATGCGATGTCCAGGCAGTACCTGGATCGCCTCGGCGTCTCGGCGCGGGCGGCCCAGGCGATCGACGTCGCGTTCGCGTTGCCCTACGCGTTGCCGGCTACGCGCCGCGACCACGGCCCGGGCGGCAGGATCCGCGTCGGCCTGAACGTCTCGGGGCTGCTGTATGCCGGCGGCTATACCCGCAACAACCAGTTCGGCCTGAGCATCGACTACGCGGCCGCGATCCGGCGCATCGTCGGCGCGCTGCATGCGCGCGCGGACGTCGAGCTGCACCTGGTCGGCCACGTGATCGAGCCGGGCATGCCGGTCGAGGATGATCTGGGCGCCTGCCGCGAGCTGGCCGGCCGCCTGCCCGGCGTCGTGGTCGCGCCGCCGTTCGCGCGGCCCGGCGACGCCAAGTCGTATATCGCCGGGCTCGACTTCTTCGCCGGCGCGCGCATGCACGCGTGCATCGCCGCGTTCTCGGCCGGCGTGCCGGTGATTCCGATGGCTTACAGCCGCAAGTTCAACGGCTTGTTCGAGACGCTCGACTATCCGGCGCTGGCCGACTGCCGCCGGCAGGACGAGGACACCGTCGTCGCCACAGTGCTGGCGGGCGTCGATCGGCGCGACGCGCTGCGCGAGCAGGTCGAACGGGCGATGGCCGGCGTTCGCGCGCGGCTGGCGCGCTACGAAGACGAACTGACGGCGGCGCTGCGGGCAGCGTGGCGCGAGCGTCTCGACGGCCGGCGCAGGGTGCGGTGATGCGAAACGTCCACGACATCGCGGCGACGCGCGCCGCGCCGCCCGCGCGTCGCCGGATCGCTGTCGATTTCCACGTCGTCGACGGCAAGTACCAGGGTTCGCGCACTTACCTGATCGACCTGATCGGACGGGCCGCCCGGCGCATGCCGGACGTCGACTTCCTGCTGTTCTCGCCGAACCCGGCGGCCTGCGCGGCGCTCGGCGACGACTATCGGCTGCCGAACGTGTCGGCGATCCGCATGCCCGGCACGTCGTCGGCCGCTCGCCTGCTGTGGCAACTGCCCCGGCTCGTGCGCCGCCATCGGGTCGACCTGCTGCACATGCAGTACGTGCTGCCGTTCGCCGTCGCCTGTCCGTGCGTCGTGACGATCCACGACGTGTTGTTCCGCAGTCATCCGGCGTGCTTTCCGCCGCTGCACCGCACGCAGCTTCGCTATCTGGTCGGCCATGCCACGCGCCGCGCCCGCCGGATCCTGACCGTCAGCGACTATTCGCGCCGGTCGCTGCGCGAGTTCTACGGCGTCGATGCGCATCGCATCGGCGTCACGCCGAACGCCGTCGATCGGCACAGGTTCACGCCGGTCGCGGCCGACCCGCGGGTCGACGAGGCCGTGCTGGCGCGGCACGGCCTGCGCGCCGGCGACTACTACGTGTCGGTCGGCCGGCTCGAACCGCGCAAGAACTATCCGGTGCTGCTGGCCGCGCTGCGCCGGCTCGGGCCGGACGCGCCGCGGCTCGCGATCGTCGGCCAGCGCGACTTCGGTTACCGGCGACTGTTCGCCGATGCGGCGGCGCTGGCGTCCGCCGGCAAGGTGGTGTTCCTCGAATCGGTCGGCGACGACGAGTTGCCGATCCTGTATCGCCACGCGATCGGCCTCGCGTATCCGTCGCGTGCCGAGGGCTTCGGCATGCCCTTGCTCGAAGCGATGGCTTGCGGCATTCCGGTGATCGCGTCGGACACGACCGCGATCGCCGAGATCGTCGCCGACGCCGGCATCCGCGTCGATCCGGACGACGCCGGCGCGTGGGCGCGGCAGATGCGGCGGCTGCGAGACGACCGGCGGCTGGCGGCGACGCTCGTCGACGCCGGCCTGCGCCGGCTCGACGGGTATTCATGGGAGGCCAGCGCCGAGGTCCTGGCCGGCTGCTATCGCGAGGCGTTGCGGGAATCATGAGCGAAACGACGCAGACGGGGGCGGCGACCCGGTCGCGCGCCGACCATGACGAGCACCGGGATCGAGCGGCGGGCCTCGTCGAAGCCGTTCTCGGCACCGGCGCGGCGCCCACGCGCCTGAGGCGGGTCTACGGGCTCGTCCGGTTCGGGCCGCGTATCGTGCGCGAATACCTGCGCGACTGCGCGCGATTCCTGCGCTACTCGGCGAGCCTGAGCGTGGCGTCGCGCCGCAATCTGCGGGCCAAGATCACCGAGGCCTTCCACAACATCGAGAAGGGACTCTCGCTGCCGGCGCCGCGGCCGGGGTTCGGCGCCCAGGCGATCGACAACCTGCTGTCGCTATGCGACGCCTACGCCGCGCGCTATTCGGCCGACGAGCGCGTGCTGTACGCGGCGCGCGACGTGCTGCGCGAGTACCAGCGCTTCAACGAGGCGGCCGGCCATCCCGACTATCCGCACCGGCGGCGGCTGGACGCGTTCGTGAATCGCCTGCGCGGCGGCGGCGACCAGCGATACGGCGGCGTGCGGCCGATGTCGCGCGCCAGCGTGGCGGCGGCGATCGACGGCGTGCGCACCGAGTTCTTCCTGCAGCGGCACAGCGTCCGCCAGTTCTCCGGCGAGCCCGTCGATCTCGCACTGATCGACGAAGCGGTCCGGATCGCGCTGAAGGCGCCGGCGGTCTGCAACCGCCAGTATTCGCGCATCGTCGTCGTCGCGGATCCGGATCGTATCGGCGAGGCGCTGCGCATGCAGGGCGGCGCGCGCGGCTTCGCCGACGCGGTCGACAAGCTCATCGTCGTGACGACGCCGGCCAGCCAGTTCTGGGCGGCCGAGGAGCGCAACCAGCCGTGGATCGACGGCGGATTGTTCGCGATGAGCCTGCTGCTGGGCCTGCACGCGCAGGGGCTCGGCACCTGCTGCCTGAACTGGAGCAAGGACAACGCCCGCACCGCCCGGATGCGCCGCTTCCTCGATCTGGACGAGGACGAGCTGATCGTCATGATGATCGCGGTCGGGCATCTTCCGGACACGTTCCAGGTCGCCTATTCGCATCGCGTGCCGCCGTCCGAATGCATGCGCGTACTGGATCGCGCGGCGTGAGCGCGCCGCCGCGGCGGTTCGCGCAGGGCGCCTTCTCGCTGGTGTCGGTCTGCGCGAGGGTGCTGGGGCCGCTCGCCGTGCTGCTGATCCTCGCCCGCAGCTTCGCGCCCGAGGCGTTCGGCCGGTTCTCGCTGTACCTGGCGATCGCCGGCCTGCTGGGCCTGGTCGGCGACTACGGGCTGGGGGCGTCGGCGCTGCCGGACCTGGTCGAATCGGGGCGCCGCATCCGCGCCGCGTTTCGCCAGATGGCCGGCTTTCGCCTCGTCATCGGCACCGCGACGATGGCCGTCGGCTCGGCGGCCGTGCTCGGGCTGTCGGCGATCGACGAGCCGCGCCTGTTCATCGTCTGCGCCGGCATCGCGCTGGTCTCGGGTTTCGTCGATTTCTCGCTGCTGCCTTTGCGCGCCGTCCAGGCCTATTCGCGCGAAGCCGCGGCGGCGCTGATCAGCGCCGCCGCCTACGTCGCCGGCGTGGCCGTGGCCGTGTCCTGGACGCGCGACCTGGTCGCGGTCGCGGTCGTCTGCCTGCTGTTCCGCGTGCTGGCGCTCGGCGCCGTCCTGGCGATCTGGCGCGGCGTCGCGCGCGAGCTCGGCCTGGCGGCCAGGCCCGGCGGGACGGCGCGCGAGGCTTTCGGCGCGCGCCTGCGGCGAGGCGGACCATACCTGCTGGATTCGCTGCTGTCCGCGGCGATCAACTACGTCGATACCCTGCTGATCGGCGGCCTGCTCGGGGCCGCGGCGGTCGGCCTGTACCAGCCGCCCGCGAAGATCCTCCAGGCGAGCCTGCTGATCGTGCAGGTCGCGGCCTCGGTCTATCTTCCGCCCCTCGTTCGCGCGAGCGCCCGCGCCGAGCAGAAGCGGCTGATCGATCGGATGAGCGTCGAGCTATCGGTGATCGGCCTGGTGGCCGCGCTGGCCGTCGGCGCGCTGGCGCCGCCGCTGCTGGACCGGCTGTTCGGTTCCGCGTACCGGCTGCCGGCGCTCGCGTGGATCGGCTTCGCCTGCGCGCTGTGGGGCCGCCTGGCGGCGGCCGGCTACGGGATCGCGCTGATCGCGAACCGGCGCCCGGCGGACCGGGTCGCCGGGCAACTGCTGGTGCTGCTGACCTTCGCGACCGGCGTGCTCGCGACCGCGCCTCGTTTCGCGTTGACCGGCGTCGCCTGGTCGTTCGCGGCGGCGATGGGCGTCGCGCTGTCGTTCTATTTCGCGCGCGTTCGCCGGCTGTATCCGCGGCGCCCGTCGCAATGACGGAGGAGTCGATGTCGAGTCTCGGTGATCCGGCGCATGGTCGCGCCAACAACTGGAACCTGATCCGGCTCGTGCTGGCGACGATGGTGCTGCTGACGCACAGCTACGCGTTGGTGACCGGGGATCCGATCAACGAGCCGCTCAGGCGTACGTACGGCCTGACGCTGGGGACGATCGCCGTCGACGGCTTCTTCGTCGCCAGCGGATTCCTGGTGACGGCCAGCGTGACGCGCGAGCGCGGCATCGCCTATTTCGTCGCGTCGCGATGCCTGCGGATCTATCCCGGGCTGTGGGTGATGCTGCTGCTGACGGTGTTCGGCCTGGGCGCGTGGTGCACGACGCTGCGCTGGGCCGACTACCTCGGGTCCGCGCGAACGCTCGGCTATCTGGCGAGGACGGCCACGCTGGTCACCGGCGTGCGCTTCGAGCTGCCCGGGGTCTTCGCGTCGAACCCGTTCGCGTCGGTGTTCAACGGTTCGCTGTGGACGCTGCCCTACGAAGTCGGCGCCTATGCGTGCCTGTTTGCCGTGTCGCTCGCGGCGCGGATCTGCGAGCCTCGCGATCGCCGGATCACGCTGGGCCGGTTGGTGCTCGGCGCCTGGCTGCTGTCGCTGCTAGGGCTGTGGGGCGCCGGCGCGACCGGATCCGCGTGGACGACGACGTTGCGCCTGCTCCAGATGTTCTTCGCCGGCGCGGCGCTGCACGGCCTGCGCGACCGCCTGCGGCCGACCCGCGTCGCGATCGCCGGCGTCGCCCTGTCGTTCGTCGCGCTGTTCGCGCATCCGGTCGTGCTCAAGATCGGCTATCCGCTGCTGCTGCCGCTGCTCGTCGTGCTGGCCGCTCACGGCGACGCGGGCCGTCTGCGCGGCGCCGGCCGGTTCGGCGACTATTCGTACGGCATCTACATCTACGCGTTTCCGGTGCAGCAATGCCTGATCTTCGTCGGCCAGGGCGCGTCGGTGGCGGAGCTGGCCGTCAAGTCGTTCGTCGTGACGCTGGCGCTGGCCGTCGCGTCCTGGCATCTGGTCGAGAAGCCGTGCATCGGGCGCAAGCGCGCGATGGCGGAGGCGCTGCGGCGGCTGTCGGCCGGGGGCGCCAAGCGCTTGGGGATCCGGTGGGGTTGACCTTTGTGAGGGGGCGTCACGGCGGCGCCGCCCCCCCACCCGCGAGGCCAACGCCCTCGTGACGAATCTTCGCAGAGGTCGAATCTTCGCAAAGGCCGAACCCCACGAAGAGGCCGAACCCCACGAAGATTTCGATCCTCCGATCAACGGCGAGCCTTAGCCCACCGCATCGCCCGCGCCTTGACGCCCGCCCGCATCCCGTACTCCGCCCGACTCCCGCGAAGACCGGTCCAACGCCACCGCCAGCCCGGCGAGCACGAACATCAGCGAGTTGTTCTGGTCCGTGCCCAGGATCAGCTTGAACGCGAGGAAGCCCATCGTCGCGCAGACCGCCGCGCACGCGAACACGATCGACGCGGACGGCGGCCGCGTCGCGCGGGCGTGCCGGATCAACGTCCAGGCCGTGCCCGCGATCACGGCGACGAAGGCCGCGAGGTAAGGGATGCCGGCATCGAGCGCGGCCAGCAGCAGGTGGCTGTCTAGCGTGCGCACGCCTTCGGGCGCGCTCCTGAAATCGAGTTCGTACGCGCCCAGCGCCGGCCCATGGCCGAGCAGCGGATGCCGCGCGATCATCGGCAGGCTCGCGTACAGCATCCGCACGCGCGCGTACGAGCTGCCCATTTCCTCGAGGCTGCGTCCGACGATCAGCGGCGCGGCCAGCATCGCGAACAGGATCGCGCAGACCGCCAGCGTCGGCAGCCCGAGCGCCACCAGCGCGGCCGAGCCGTCGGCGCGCCGACGGTTCAGCAGCGCGACCAGCACGCTCATCCCGACGACGCCCAACGCCGCCACCAGCATGCCGGTCCGGGTGCGGGCCAGCACGATGCCCAGAACCATGCCCAGCCCGAGCAGCGCGTGCCGCCAGCGGCGCCGCGACGTGATCCAGGCGGCGAGCTGGAACGGAATCAGCACCGCCAGGAATTCGGCGAACAGCAGCGGGTGGCTGAACGCCGCCTGCGCGCGGACCGCGCCTGCGCGCAGCTTCTCGCCGACGATCTGCTGCGCCATGCCCGGGTCGAGCAGGTTCAGCGTGATGAACGGTTCGAACACGTTGCGCCGCCACGCGACCTCCGGTATCGCGGTCGACACGTTGAACAGCGCCACGGCGATCAACGCGGCGATCAGGCGCCGGGCGTCGCGTTCGTCGTCGACCAGCGACACGACGATCACGAACGCCAGGTACAGGCTGACGATCTCGTCGATGACGCGCGGCAGCGAATAGAACGGATGCGTCGCCGCGACCGCCGCGGCGATCCGCCAGCACAGCATGAACGCGATCGTCGCGCTCAGGCCGCGATGCCGGCTCAGCGCGTCGGCGAGCCGGCGCCGCAACTCGTCGCTGCGGATCATCACGACGCACCAGAGCAGTACGAAGCCGTAGTACAGCAGCTTTTGCGGATGCTTGATCGGCAGCGCCAGGATCGGCAGGAACGCGGCGCGCGGCCAGGCGAAGTACAGCGTGTAGACGACGATGAACATCCACAGCAGTCGCCGCCGCGGAGGGTCGGCCAGCGCCGGCAGCCGCCGCGTGACCAGCAGCGCGCCGCTGCCCAGCACCACGGCGGCCAGCGCCAGCTTCAACGGCATCGGCAGCAGCACGATCGCCAGGCCGAGGACGACCGCTGCCGCGCCGGTGGCGGCAACGGTCAGGACCGCTGTCCGTCGCGCGCGGGCGTTCAAGCGGCGGCTCCGGCCAGCCGCTGGCGGGCCTGTTCGGGCAGCGTACCGAGCAGCGCCTCGATGAACGCCTGCTGCGTCGCGAAGCCGCGATCGACCTGGTCGTCGATCGTCGAGACCCGGAAGATCAGGCCGTCCGGAATCAGCCCGCGCATCGCGTAGGCGATCTGGATCCGCTTGTGGCCGAGCGTCGACGTGGTGGGCTGGTCGCCGACCACCAGCCAGTAGGTGACCGGCTCGGTGCGTCGTCCGTGCACCATCACCAGCCGCTTGACCGGCAGGTGGCGCGAGGCCGTGTCGATCGTGCCCGGCGACGCCGAGCGCATCATGAAACCCTGCGCCGGATAGCAGACCTCGGGCATGTGCATCGAGGTCGCATCGCTCTGGTCGCCGCCATAAGCGATCGACAGCATCACGCGGCGGCCGTCGGGCGCCGCGTAGACTCGCGACAGGACCTGCGCGTACAGCTTGTCGAGCAGCGCCTGCCCGACCGGATTGACGACCTGGCCGCCGGGCAGCGCCTGCCAGTCGCCGAAGCGCGCCGGCACCATCGTCTCCAGATCGAACGGCGGCAGCGTGTCGGACAGCCGGCGGGTCGGCTTGATCGCGTAGCTGGCGGTGCTGACCGCGGCCATCGACAGCGCGGCGATCAGCGAGCGGCGCAGGCGGGGATCGGCGGGGCGATCGCTCATGTCGAAGCTCCGTGACGGCGCCGCGCGATCCGCCGCAGCACCGAGTCGGTCACGATGATCAGCCCCAGCGCGCTGGCGAACAGCACGAGGCCGGCGAAGTCGTGCAGGAAACCCTGGCCGGCCGCGTCGCCGAAGTAGTAGGTGACCAGCGACAGCACGATCACGCGGATGACGTTGGCCGCGAACGAGATCGGCACGATCAGCACGGCCAGCGTCACGTTGCGCAGCAGCGACTGGTGGCGGACCAGGTTCAGGTACAGCAGGCCCAGCGCTTCGAGCGTGAACAGCGTGTGCAGGCCGGCGCAGGCGTCGGCGACGAACAACTGGTACGGGCCGAGCTGCAGGATCACGCCGCTGCGCGCGATCGGATAGCCGATCCAGTACAGCAACTGCTCGACGACGTTCGATACCGCGATCTTCATCGGCAGCGTCACGTTGTCGACGATCACGCCCGGCAGCGGGATCATGAACAGCAGGAAGAACAGCGGGAACCACACCGTCTTCAACGCCGGTCCGCCGGCCAGCAGCAGGATCGACGCGCCGAGCGCGGCGATCAGCGATCCGATCTCGAACAGCAGGATGTCCTGCGAGCGGCCGGTCAGGTACAGCAGCAGCGCGAGCGCCAGCACCAGCCAGCCGGCGCGGACCGCGCGGCGCGACGGCACGGTATCGCGCGCCAGGCGGGCCAGGTCGCCGCGTGCCTGATAGAGCAGCCACAGCGCGACCCCGAAGACGATCGGGCCGTGTCCTTGTTCGCTGCCGCGCCACAGCCCGGTGAACAGGTCGTAGAAGCTGGGCACGTACAGGCAGGCCAGCCCGAGCGCCAGCACCAGCCAGGGCGCGGCCGCCGCCGGCGCGACGCGGGTCGGCGCGGACGGATCGGTGGCGACGGAATCAGTGCTCATTGAAGACCGCTCCGATGACCTCGGCGCCCGACTGGACGAGGCCGGCTTCGAGCTGCTCGAGGCCGGCGACTCGCGAGACCGCGTTGCGACCGACGATCAATGCGCCGCGCGCGCGGCTGGCGACCATCATCGCGTCGGAC
Source organism: Burkholderiaceae bacterium (assembly GCA_047601745.1). Classification (GTDB taxonomy): domain Bacteria; phylum Pseudomonadota; class Gammaproteobacteria; order Burkholderiales; family Burkholderiaceae_E; genus JAKPAM01. The sequence continues at coordinate 2,914,218 of JASGIS010000001.1, forward strand.
GATTCGGCGCAGGCGCTGGTGTCGGCGACGACGACGTCGAATCGCTGCGCGAGCTGCGCCAGGCACTCGCCGAAGCGGGGCCGGCTGAGCAGCTCCTGCGGGTTCGGCGGCGGCAGACCGGCCGGCAGCACGGACAGGCCGGGCAGCGCCGCGATCGGTACGATCGCCGGCTCGTCGGACAGTCCGGCCAGCCACTGCGTGAGGCCCGAGCGACCGTCGAGGCCGAACGATCGATGCAGCGACGGATGCCGCAGATCGGCATCGAGCAGCAGGGTCCGGTAGCCGATCTGCACGAACAGCACGGCCAGGTTGGCCGCCAGGAAGCTGCGGCCTTCGGCGCGATCAGGGCTGGCGATCGTCAGGCAGCGGCGATCCGCGCTGCCGTCGAGCCATCGCAGCAGCAACTGGCTGCGCAGGTCGCGCAAGGCTTCGACGAACGGGCTGAACGGCTGGTGCGCCGCGAGCACGGCCGGCGAGATGCCGCCTTCCTGCGCGGTACGCAGGTACGGATAGGCGAACTGCCGGGCCAGCGCCTGCCGGACGTCGTCGGCGTCGACGAGCCCCATCCGCTGCGCGATGTCGCCGAACGGCTGGCCGCTGCGCTGCTGCTCGGCCAGGATCCGCCCGGCGTCATCGAGCGACAGGCGGCCGAGATCGACGAGGATCGCGCCGATCCGGCGGCTCTCGTCGACGAGCGTCGCCGCGCGCGCGGGCGGCGGCGACGCGTCGATCGGCGCGGGCGGCGCTTCGGAGTGGAGGGGATCGATCGGCTGGGCGATGTTCATCGGGAATCCTCGTGCAAGGGCCGCGGACGGCCGGACGCCGTCCGGCGGCGCGTCAGGAAGGGCCGGCGGCCGCGCGCCGGAAGAACCGCGGCGACGAGCGCCGCCGCGCGCGGCGCGCGGTCGTGTCGGGCAGGCGGGCCAGCAGCGGCGCGCGCAGCACGGCCGTCAGGTCGTCGGCGGCGCGGATGCGCCGGTCCTGCAGCTCGAGCAGCAGCGCGCACAGGCTGCCCAGCAGAACGCCCAGGACGACGGCCAGCAGCGCGTTCAGCCACGGTTTCGGGAACGACGGCTCGACCGGCTCGCTGGCCGCCGACAGGACCGCGACGTTGGTCAGCCGGTTCTCGCTTTCGAGGCTCGTCTGCGTCAGCCGCTGGCCGACGATCTCGTAGTTCTTCTGGGCCTGCAGCAGCTCGGCCTGCAGCGCGCCGACCTGATCGCGCTGCGCCTTCAGGCGCAGCACGCGGTCGCGCTGCGCTTCCATCGCGGCGCGCAACTGCGATTCGCGCTGGCGGTTGACCGCGTTGGACGTGCTGATCGAGGCCTGCACCTTGTTGGTCTCGGCCTCGAGCTTGCCGCGCAGCACCGCCAGCTCGGCCTGCGCGCTCGCGTACTGCGGATGCGAGGTGCCCAGACGGGTACGGACCTCCTGCACCTTGCCTTCGAGCCTGGCCTGCTCGACCTTGAGCCCCTGGATCAGCGCGCTCTGCTGGACTTCCTGCAGCGAGTCGCTGCTGCGGCGGTTGGCCGCGCCCTCGCGCGACTGACTGTCGAAGGCCTGCGACTGCGCGACCGTGTACTGGCTCGTCAGTTCGGCCAGGCGCTGGTTTTCGACGTCCAGGCGTTCGTCGATCGACACGATGCCGTTGTCGCGCTGGTAGTCGTTCAGCCGCTTCTGCGCGACTTCCATCGCTTCGCGGGCGGCCTTGGCCTGGGCGTCGAAGAACGTCACGTTCTGCTGCGCCGGATCGGTGCGCAGCGCGGACACGGTGTCGATGTACGACTGGGCGAACGTGTTGGCGAGCGTCGCCGAGAACGCCGGGTCGGCGCCGGTGAAGACGATCTCGATGACGTTGCTTTCCTTCGACGGCTTGACGTCGACGCGCTTGAGCAGCAGCTCGGCGATCCAGGAGCGCGGATCGCCGCGTCCCTCGGTGTCCTTGCGCCAGTCGTCGAGGATCGACGCGTTCCTGTCGAGCCCGAGCGTTTCGACGACGCGGCGGGCCACGCGCAGGCTGCCGATCATGTCGACCTGCGTGGCCATGTAGCTGGCCATCGCGATGTTCGGCATCATCAAGCCCAGCACCGGGTCGGGCGTCTTCATGTCGACGACGACGGTGGTCGAGGCCTTGTACTGCGCGGGCAGCAGCAGGCTCAGGCCTACCGCGACGCCCAGCATCAGCGCCGTCGTCAGCAGGATGATCCGTTTGCGGACCCACAGGATCCGGAGAAGCTGGTCGAAGGTCATGATCTAGTTCCTGAAAGCCAGCGTGACGAAGAACACGTTGGCGTCGTAGTCATAGAAGGCGACGTTGGAGTCGCGCATCTCGCGGCGCAGCCCCAGGCTCCATTCGAGCCAGGACGTCGGCCGTTGCGTCAGCGTCAGGCCGACCGCGCGCTGGCGGTCGCGGCGGCCCGGCGATTCGATCGCGAGCAGTCCCGGATTGCCGCGGAATTCGCGATCGAGCCAGTCGACGTCGAGCTGCAAGGTGGTCTTGTCGGTCGCCGCCCAGCGGGCGCGAACGCTGAGCCCCCGCATCAGCGCGTGGCTGGACGACAGATCCAGGTAGCTGGACAGATCGTTGCGGTAGGTGGCGCTCAGCGCGAACTTGTCGCTCGGCAGCCAGTCGGCCTGGATGCGCCAGACCGCGCCCCGATAGCTTCGTTGCGAGAGGACGGTGTTGCGCCGGTCGACCCAGCCGAACTGCCCGGACACGCGCGTCGCGCCGGGCACGCCCCACAGGACGCGCGTCTGCCAGGCGTTCTCGCGAAAGCTCGGGTCGTAGAGCGGGTTGGGCTGCTTCGGGTAATCGCCTTCGCTGTGGCGCCAGACCAGGTCCCAGCGGCTGTCGGTGGCGCCGGTGTAGCGCACGCCGGCTTCGACGTCGGCCTGATCGAAATCGGCGTTGCGACGCTGGGTCGTGTCGTTCCGGTACGCGGCGCGGCGCAGGTTGGCCAGGATCGACCAGCGCGGCTGCCACTGAGTGGCCGTGTCGATGGAGAACGTGTCGCTGGTCACCATGTTGAGCAGCGCCGCGCGGAAATCGGCGAAGCCGAGCATCGAGTGGTCGCGCCGGTACGCCAGCCGCGCCGACGACTGCGTCAGGTAATCGAGCTGCCACTGGATCGCCGCGTCGTAGCCGGTGCTGTCGAGCATCGCGTACGTGCGATAGCGCTGGTCGTCGACGCTTATCGATGCCTGCAGCCGCTGCCGGCGGAACTGCCGATCGAAGCTCAGCATCGCGCTGAGCAGCCGCGACGTGTCGCTGCGCTGCGAACGGCCGGTCAGCGCCGCGATGGGGTAAGCGTCCGGAAGCCGGAACAGGTTGGAATCGTATTGATAACCCATCGATACCGAGAATCGCCAGACGTCGTCGTCGAAAGCATGGGCCGGCGTCGCCGCCCAGGGGACGGCGCCGGCCAGGGCCAGCGCGGCCAGGCATTGCCGGATGCCCGAGAGCCCGGCGCCGCGCGAGGGCCGGAAGGGGCGCATCACTAGAAAAGGCTCTCCTGCACGAAGATCTGGTCATCGGCGGTCACCAGTTCGTCGGCGCCGGCCGAACGCTCGACCATCCGGCCGTCGGCGTCCCGGCGCTTGAGCGTGATGCCGCCCTGGCGCGCCCGCAGCGTGTAGCCGCCCGACGCCGCGATCGCCTGGCTGACCGTCATGCCGCGCATCAACTGGTAGTTGCCCGGGCGCTGCACCTGGCCGAACACGAAGACCTGCGGCGCGCGGTGCACGTAGATCGAATCGCCGCCCGCCATCACGATGTCCTGGTCCGGCCGGTTCATCAGGTACAGCGCCGGCAGGTCGATCTGCAGGCGCTGCCGGCCCTTGGCGTCGTGCCGCATCACGATCACCTCGTCCGCGCCGTTCGGCAGGATGCCGCCGGCCTGGGCCAGCACCTCGGTCAAGCGCGTGTCCCGCATGTCGATCGGATAGCGCCCCGGCCGGCCGACCATGCCCAGCACCGACACGAGCTGGCTGCGGAACTGGGTGATGTTGATCGTGACCTGCGCCTGCGCGACGAAGCCGCCGTCGCTCAGGCGCTTGGCCATGATCCGCTCGAGCTGCGAGGTCGTCAGTCCGGCGGCATGCACGGCGCCGAGCAGCGGGAACGTGATCTGCCCGGCCTCCGACACGCGCGTCTCGGTCGCCAGGTCCGGGTTCTGGAAGACCGTGATGCGCAGCATGTCGCCGGCGCCCATCTCGTAGTCGGCGTCGGTAATGGTCGTCGCGGCGGATGCCGGCGCCGCGGCCGTGGCCAGCGACGGCGTCTGTGCTTGGGCTTGGGTCTGTGCCTGGGTCTGTGCTTGGGTCTGTGCCTGGGTCTGCGCCTGCGCCTGCGCCTGGGCGAGGGTGCTGCCGATCGGGCAGACGAGCACTAGCAGTGCCAGCCACAGGGCCCGGATGCGCGCGACCGGGCGGGCGAACGGATTCCCGGCGATGGGGCGAGCCGACGGATCCCGTTTCATCGCAGACCCTTGATGCCGCGTTCGATCGATGCATCGCTGGCACCCGGCGGTCGTTCGCCGCCGGCCGCCGCGGGCGGCGGAGCGCTCTCGGCGCCGGCGGGCGCGGGCGTCGACGTGGGCACTGGCACTGACGCCGCCGGCGCCGCCGGTGCGTCGCCCGCCAGCGTCTCGTCGATCCTCGCCATGGCGCGCAGGCGTTCGACTTCCTGCTTGCCGGCCTCGTTGCGCCGCTGCTGGAGCAGGAAGTTGCGGATCGCGGGCCGGGCCGCCGCTTCGGACAGCGGCGCCGCCGTCACCGATTCGACCTGCGCGATCGTCACGTTGGCGCCGTTGGGGTAAGCGAAGAACTGGCCGGCCTTGATCGTCGCCATCAGGCGCGCCGCGTCGATCGGCAACTGGTCGCTCGAACGGGTCGAGGCGGCCGTGGCCACCGGCGTCGCGTTGCGCTGCGACAGCCAGTTGCGGACGTCGTCGACGCTGCGCGCGCCCGCCAGGAACCGGTTCAGCTCTTCGATCGGCAACGAGCGGCCGTTGAGCACGATCTCCGACAGCCGCGCGACCTTGCGCTGCGCGAACAGCTCGGGCCGTTCGCGGTAGAAGCGCGCGCATTCCTCGTCGCTGGGCGCCTCGATCCTGGCCAGAACGGTCTGCAGGTACGCACCGGCCAGCACGTCGGTACGGCTGGCCTGCAGCGCCTGCAGCACCTCGGGCTTGCGGTCGAGCTTGGCGGCGACGGCCTGCTGCTGCAGCAGCTCGGAGTCGACCAGCCGGCGCAGCGCTTCCCTGCGGGCGCTGGCCTGGTTGGCTTCGGTCACGCCGGGCATCCGCTGCAGCAACTGGTTCAACTGGTGCACGGTGATCTCGGTGTCGTTGACCTTGGCGACGACCTGGCCCGCCGGCGGCTTGTCGTCCTGCGAGCAGCCGCTGATCGCGGCGATGAGCATCAGCGCTGCCAGCATCGCCGCCGGGCGCGGCCGATCAGGGCCGCGCCGCAGGACGGCGGCGGGTGAAGACGCCCGCGCGGACCGGTCCGGCGCTAGCGAAGTCGTCGAAACAGGCATCGGGAAGGGCGTCACGGAGGTCGCTAAGGATCGATGGGGAGGAGGAGGCATTGGAGGATTCGTATCGGGTCAGGGCGAGTCGTTCGCGGGCCGCGCGTCGACGCGGGCGAGGGCATGGCTGGTCGTCGTCTCGATCCAGTCTCGCGACGGGCCCAGCAGGACGCCGCCGCCGACCGAGCCGAAGGTGCCGACCGCGATGCCTCGCTGGCGGACCGCGGTGCTGAAGGTCATCACGCCGATCAGCTCCCAGCGGCCGCCGCGGGTGATGAAGACCGGCGCACCGGAATCTCCGGGCGCCACGGCCGATTCGAGTTCATTGGCCAGTCCCTTGCGGCCCATCGCGTTGGGCCGCCGTGCGGCATCGAAGTCGTACAGGAACATCGCCGGCATCGATGCGGCCGACGGCGAGGGGATGAAGCGGTCCGCGGTATTGGCGCCGACGCGCTTGACGTCGGGGCGGGAGTCGACGGTCGGCCCCTGGTCGCCGCTTCCGCTGCGGCCGTAGCCGACGAACCGGAATTCGGTGCCGGGCGCCAGCGAGCCGTAGTACGGCGGCGGGATCGCCAGTCCGGACGGGGCGTCGCCCGCGAGTTCGAGCAGCGCGAGGTCGTTCGGCGATTCCGGGCCTGCTCCGCCGCGATAGTCGGGGTGCACGATCACGCGCTCGATGTCGTTGATCGTCGGCTGGCGCCGATCGAGGTTCAACTGGAACCGGATCGATTCGGGGGGGTGCCCGACGATCATGTGCGCCGCCGTCAGCACGAAGCGCGGCCGGATCAGCACGCCGGTGAACGTCTGCTCGCCGATGCGGACCGCGCCGACCGCGGCCCACGGCGACCGCCGGTCGTTCGGATCGATGCGCGCCTGCGGCGAGTCCGGCGCGAGTCCCGCCATGACGGCCGTGGCCGTCATCGGCAGGCCGGCGCAGACGAGCGCCGCGCAGGCGGCGATGACGCCGAGGATCGAGAATGACGGGCGGCGATCGCGCATGGCCGGGCGCTCAGGGCGTGCCGCGCTCGGGCCCGTCGATCGACGGGGCGTCGACTCCCGTCGGCGCCGGTGCGGGCGCGGAGGCGGACGGCTGGGCGGGAACGGGACCGTCGACGACGAAGCGGAACTGCTTGCCCGCGTCGATGATCACCTCTTTCTGCCCACGTTTCAGGATCCGGATCTCGACGTGAAGATTCGCGTAGCCGTTGTGCGCGATCAGGTCGTCGTACAGGCTCAGCAAGGCCACCTTGACCTGCTGGTTGCTGTGTCGCTGCGGTTTGGCGGACGCGTTCATCGATGGCGGGGACGGAGGTGCGTTTTCGCGGGTAAGTTAAAAAATATGTAAAAACAAATGACAATGGTTCGTATTTACAATTACAAATCTACGCCCGATCAACCGGGCGATCGGATAGTCCACGCAGCCGACGTTGTTGTCGATCGGCTCTCTTGCCGACAGGCGCGAGGGAGACGGCGGACCTGCGCGCATCGAGCCGCGCCCCGCTGGCAGGAGGCGCGACCACCGCACGCGGATCGGGTTCGGCGGAACCGGGCGTGGCGCGAAGGCCGTTTCGACGATCGTCGGGTCGGGAGGGCGTGTCAGGAAGACGGAGGCGGCGGTCGATACCGCAGCCTCGCCAGCACGAACCTTCCGAGCATCGGCGGCTGTTGGCTGGCTGGCGATGCGAGCGCATCGCGGGCTGGCAGGAGCTCGGGACGGGAGTGCTGACGAGGGTCGTTCCGTCCAGCGCAGCGCGCCTCGGGAACAGCCGTGAGCCCACGACCGAGAGCGCCGATTCTATCGGCCGGGACAAGCAGCGTCAATGAACGCCAGCAGCCAGCGGCCAGCAGTCAGCGGCCAGCAGCCAGCAGCAGGCAAGCGGGCAAGCGGGCAAGCGGGCAAGCGGACATTGGACAGTGGGCAGCGAGCAGCGAGCAGCGAGCAGCGCCTGGCGGCCCGGCCGGGCGCCGGCGCGGCACCGGTCGCGCGCACCGACCTTGCTACCATCCACGGATGGACCTCAGGCAGCTCTCGTATTTCGTCGCGCTGGCTACCCAGCAGCATTACGGTAAGGCCGCGAAGGTCCTGCACGTCGCGCAGCCGGCGCTGAGCCGGCAGATCCGTCTGCTCGAGGAAGAACTCGGCCTGAAGCTGTTCGAGCGCCATGCGCGCGGAGCGACCCCCACCGACGAAGCGCGCCTGCTGCTCGATCGCGCGGTGTTCCTGCTGCGTTATGCCGAGCAGACCCGGCAGGACCTGCTCGCCCGCCAGCACGAACCGCGCGGGCCCGTCGCGATCGGGCTGTCGCCGGGGCTGGCCCAGCAGTTGACGGTGATGCTGACCAAGGCCGTGCTCGCGTCGCTGCCCGAGGTCCGGCTGCGCTTCATCGAAGGCTTCGCGCCTTCGCTGCAGACGATGCTGTCGCGGGGCGAGGTCGACGTGGCGCTGCTGGTCGAGCCGGTCGATCACTCGAATCTGTCGATCGTTCCGCTGCTCGAGGAGCAGATCTGCCTGATCGGCATGCCCGACGATCCGCGGCTGCGGGGCGAGACCGTGCAGGTCCGCCAGTTGCAGGGCGTGCCGCTGGTGATGACCGGCCTGGTCCGGTCCGGCGTCCGGCACGAGCTCGAGGCGGCGGCCGCGCGCGACGGCGTGGCGCTGCACCAGCTCGTCGAGGTCGAGACCGCCGAGGTCGCGCGGCGGCTGGTGCTCGAAGGCCTGGGCCTGACCGTGCATTTCGCCGCGGCGGTCGGCGAGGACATCGCCGCCGGCCGACTAAGGGCCGTGCCGATCGACGGCCTGTTCCTGCAACGGTCGATCGCGCGCGCGGCCGACCGGCCGCCGTCCAAGGCCACCGCATCGGTGATGGCGCTGATGCGCGATCTGATCCGGCGGCACGTCGAACAAGGCTCGTGGCCGAACGCCCGGCTGTCTTGACGCGCGCTGGCGAAGCACTTCGCCGGTCGATGCCGATCGGTTATCGATCCGTTCGAAAACTTGTCTTGGACGCGTCGCGAGCGCCTGCGTTACTGTCCTCGCCGTGATCAACGACTCGCGCCGGCATCGATGAGCATCGGTCCGGACGCCGAGCAGCAATGACGGCCGGATGGCGCCCGTTCGCGGATGACGTGGCGTGCCGGTCGATGGGGACGTCATGCATTTCCGTCGAAGGGCCTTGCTGAAGGCCTCGCTCGCCGCCGCCGTGGTCTCGCCCGCGGCGCGGGCCCAGAACCCGCAACCGTTCCGGATCGTCGTGCCGCTGTCGGCCGGCAGCGGCGTCGATCAATCGGCCCGCGTGCTGGCCGATGCGGTCCGGCAGACCAGCGGACGCACGGCGATCGTCGACAACCGGCCGGGCGCCGGCGGCGTGATCGGTACGCAGGAGGTGTCGCGGGCCCATGCCGACGGCAACACGGTGCTGCTGACGACGGGCGGCTACACGACCAATGCCGTGCTGATGAAGAAGCTGCCGTACGACCCGATCGACGATCTGCTGCCGGTCACGCTGCTGACCCGCTCGTCGGGCTTCGCGCTGCTGGTCGCGCAGGACTCGCCGTTCCGGACCGTGCAGCAGTTCCTCGCCGCGGCGCGCGAACAGCCGGGCAAACTGGTCTACGGTTCGTCGGGGATCGGCAACACGACCCACGTGATGGGCGCGCTGTTCTGCAAGGGGACCGGCGTCGATCTGCTGCACGTGCCGTTCAAGGGAACGCCGGTGCCCGAACTGATCGGCGGCGTCGTCCACTGCGCGTTCCTGTCTCCGGCCGTCGCCAGCCCGGCGATCCGCAGCGGGCAACTGCGCGGCCTGGCGATCTCCGGCGAGCGGCGATCGACGCTGCTGCCGGCGACGCCCACGTTCACCGAGGCCGGGCTGCAGGTGCAGGACATTCCGGCGTGGAGCGGCCTGTTCGCGCCGCCGAAGACCTCGCCGCAGGCGCTGGCATCGGTCTATCAGTTGCTGTCGACGGCCGCGCGCTCGCCGTCGTTCAGCGAGTACGTCCGGAGCAACGACGGCGAGATCGCGATGGTGCCGCCGGCGGAGTTCAAGTCGTACGTCGCCGACGAGATCGCGCGCTACCGCCGGATGCTGCCGCCGCTGGGCATCGAGCTGGGCTGAGGTTCGGCTGGATTCCGACGATCCCGGTCGGGCTGGGGGGGCGACGTCTCGATGCTCCGACGCCCCGATGCCCCGACGACTCGATGTCTCGACGGCTCGACGGCTCGATGTTCCGATGACTCGATATTCCGATGTCCCGATGGCCATGATCCCTTATGACCTTATACCTTATGCCTCTAGTCTCTATGTCCTCGTGTCCTTCTGTCCTCGTGTCTAGATGACGAACGTGGAGTCCGCATGATCGAAACCCCCGTCCTGATCGTGGGCGGCGGCCCCGTGGGCCTGACCGCCTCGATCTACCTGTCCCATTTCGGTATCGACTCGCTGCTGGTCGACAAGCACCCCGGTACCGCGATCCTGCCGAAGGCCCGCGCGCTGAACGCGCGCACGATGGAGATGTACCGTCAGATCGGCCTCGAGGATGCGATCCGCGAGGTCGCGATGCCGGCTCGCTTCGGCGGCGCGGTGATCTGGACCGAGAGCCTGGCCGGCCGCGAGATCAAGCGGCTCGAGACCGGGCGCGCGTCGGCCGGCAATCGTGGTTTCTCGGTCACGACGAACTGCGGCTGCTCGCAGGACATTCTCGAACCGGTGCTGCGCGCGCGTGCCGAATCGTCGGAGCGGGCGACGGTGCGCTTCGGCTGGGAGATGACCGAGCTGCAGTGCGAGGCCGACGGCGTGCTGGCCCGCCTCCGCACCGGCGACGGCCGCGTCGAGTCCGTGCACGCGCGCTTCGTGATCGCCGCCGACGGTTCGCAGAGCGGCATCCGGACGCGGCTGGGCATCGCCCGCAACGGCCAGACCGACGTCTACGACAGCGTCAACATCCATCTGCGCGCCGACCTGACGCCGTGGATCGCGCAGCGGCCGGCGGCGCTGTACCTGGTCGAGCAGCCCGACCTGCGCGGTACGTTCCTGACGATCGACGGTGCGCGCCGCTGGGGATTCCTGGTGACCTCGCTGTCGCACTACGGCTATGCGCCGCAGCAGTTCACGCCCGAGTTCTGCACGCGGATCGTCCGCCGGGCCGTCGGCGTCGAACAGCTCGACGTCGAGGTGCTCGGCGTCAGCGCGTGGAAGGCGTCGGCGCTGGTCGCCGAGTGTTATCGCAGCGGGCCGGTCCTGCTGGCCGGCGATGCCGCGCACGAGATGCCGCCCACCGGCGGGTTCGGGATGAACACCGGCGTGCAGGACGTCCAGAACCTGGCCTGGAAGCTGGCGGCCGTGCTGCGCGGGCGGGCCGGCGACACGCTGCTCGACACTTATGACGCCGAGCGGCGTCCGGTCGGGACGGCGGTCACGCACGCGAGCCTGCTGAACGCGCTGTCGATGGGGCGCACGGCCCGGCAGTCGCAGGCCGTGCTGCCCCGTCGCGAGTTCCTGAACGAGATCGGACTGATCTTCGGCGCGCGCTACCAGTCGTCGGCCATCGTCGCCGAGGCCGGTCCCGCCGTCGCCGACGAGCACGAAGACGAGATCCAGACCTACGTGCCCTCGGCGGCGCCGGGCTGCCGGGCGCCGCACGCCTGGGTGCGCATCGGCGGGCGGCGCATGTCGACGCTGGACCGAATCGGACGCGGGTTCGTGCTGTTCACGGCGCCGGACGGCCGGGCCTGGCGCGACGCGGCCGCGGCGATCAGCGATCCGCTGCTCAGCGACGTCGTTGTCGTCGAAGGGGATGCGGAGGAGGAAAACGCGGCGGACCTCGATTCGCCGGCCGGTCGAGGTGGCTCGCGTGGACCTCGCGGCGAGGGCTCGCCGCGAGCCTGGCTGGCCGCTTATGGGATCGACGCCGACGGCGCCGTGCTGGTTCGTCCGGACGGACACGTCGGGTGGCGATCGCAGGGCGGCGTGCCGGACGCCGTCGGCGTGTTGCACGACGTCTTCGACGGCATCCTGTGCCGAGGCGCGGGGGGGTCGTCGTTTCCGTCCTTCGGCACGGGCGTCGCGTCGAGCGACGCGTCGGTCCCGGCCGCGCACGGCGGATCGCGGCCATCATGAGCGCGCGCGTCACTGCGGTCCATCACTTCACGATCGGCTGCGCGCCGGCCGATCTGCCGGCGCTGCTGCGTTTCTATACCGAAACGCTGGGCCTGCAGGACGGCCATCGGCCCGCGCTTCGCAATCCCGGCCATTGGCTCTACGCCGACGGACAAGCGATCGTGCACCTGAACGCGCTGCATCGTTCGACGCCCGAGAGCGGCACCGGTCCGTTCGATCACGTCGCGCTGCGCGCGCATGGCCTGCGGACCACGCGCGACCGGCTGCGCGCGGCCAACGTGCCGTTCACCGAAGCACCGCTGACGGGCACCCATCTGTACCAGGTCTTCGTGCATGATCCGCTGGGCGTCAGGATCGAGTTGAACTTCGATCTGGACCACGAGACCTGAATGGAGCCGCGCATGTCCTCATCGCCATCTTCTCGTTCCTCCTCTCCGTCTTCGTTCCCGTCGGCCCGATCGCGGACCTGGACGGTCGACGACGTGCGCTTCGACAGCGGCGAGGTGCTGCCGTCGCTGTCGTTGCACTACCACCTGCTGGGCAATCCCGATGATCCGGCGGTGCTGGTGCTGCACGGTACCGGCGGCAGCGCGAGCCAGTTGCTGTCGCCGCGGTTCGGCGGCGTGCTGTTCGGGCCCGGCGGGCCGCTCGACGCGTCGCGGCACTTCGTCATCCTGCCTGACGCGATCGGGCACGGCCGCAGCGCGAAGCCGTCCGATGGCCTGCGCATGCGGTTTCCGCGCTATACGTACGACGATATGGTCGCGCTGCAGTACCGGCTGGTCACCGAGGCGCTAAGGCTTTCGCATCTGAAGCTCGTGCTCGGCGTGTCGATGGGCGGCATGCACGCGTGGCGCTGGGCCGTCCGCTATCCGCGCTTCATGGACGCCGTCGTTCCGCTGTCGTGCCAGCCCGGCCCGATGAGCGGGCGCAACTGGCTGATGCGAAAGCTGATGGTCGATGCGGTGCGCAGCGATCCTCAGTGGCGCGACGGCGACTACGTCGATCCGCCGCCCAGCCTGCGCGTCGTCTCGCTGATGTTCGGCGTCGCGATGAACGGCGGCGCGCAGGGGATGCAGCGCATGGCGCCGGACCGCGAGCAGGCCGACCGGTGGCTGGCGCGCCAATGGGAACGGCCGCCGTCGATCGACGCGAACGATTTCATTCGTCAATGGGAAGCGTCGCGCGATTACGATCCGTCCGGCGAACTGGACCGGATCGAGGCGCGCGTGCTGTCGATCGTCTCCGAGGATGACGAACGGCTGCTGGTGCGCGACCTGCCCGGCATGCTGGCCCGCGTGCGGCGCGCGCGTTTGTTCGTGATACCCGAAGGGCCGCGCACGGCCGGGCACGGCACGGTCGGCGACGCGAGCCTGTGGGTCGATGCGCTGAGCGAGTTCTTGAACAGGCTCTGACGCCCACCGCGTCATCGCGTTTTGAGGTCAAGAATCCGAAGACTTCAAAGCCATCCGGCAGGAAGTTCTCGCTGCGATCAAAGCGCCATCGACGCCCGCCGCCCCATCGCTTCCCGCCAGCGCAGCAGTTCCGGATGCTGCTCTCCCGGAACGATCTTCACCACACGCGCGAAGTCGACCGTCACCACCGCGGTGATGTCGACGATGCTGAACCTGTCGGTGGCGATGAAGTCGCGGCCGGCCAGCCGATCGTTCAGCGTCCCGAAGAACTGTTCGACACGGGCGAGGCCGCGCTTGGCGAGCTCGGGGATCTGCGGGTAGTCGACCGGGCCGGGCAGCGCCCGGTTGGCCATCGCCGGCGCGCTGTTGCGCATCGCCTCGGCGATCGCCATCAGGCCCTCGAACTCGACCCGCCAGTTCCAGCTCGCGATCTCGGCCTTTTCCTCCGGCGTCGCGCCGAGCAGCGGCGGGTCCGGGAAGCGGGCTTCCAGATAGGCGGCGATCGCCGCGTTGTCGGTCAGGACCAGGCCGTCGTCGACGCGCAGCGCCGGGACCGTGCATTGCGGATTGATGCGCCGGTAGGCTTCGCCGAGCTGCTCGCCGTTGCGCAGGTCGACCTGCACGGTTTCGTGGGCGACACCCTTCTCGGCCAGCAGGATGCGGGCGCGGCGGGGGCTCGGCGCGGTGCGGCAATCATAGAACGTGATCATTCGGAAGGACTCCGTTTCGATGGGCCGATTGCTCTGGAAGGTGATTCAGGACGACGGTTCGAGCTTGTCCTGCGTCTTGGTGTCGAAGTCGCTGGCGTCATGGCGTTCGCGCAACTGTTTGGCCGGCGCGCCCGAGGTGCGGTTGACGATGCGTCCGCGTTGGACGGCCGGGCGTTCGGCGATCCGGTCCGCCCAGCGAATGACGTTCTTGTACTCGTGCACCTGCAGGAACTCGCCGGCTTCGTAGATCTGTCCCTTGACCATCGCGCCGTACCAGGGCCAGACCGCGATGTCGGCGATCGTGTATTCATCGCCGGCCAGGTACGCGCTCTCGGCCAGGCGCCGGTCGAGCACGTCGAGCTGGCGCTTGGCTTCCATCGCGTAGCGATCGATCGCGTATTCGATCTTGACCGGCGCGTACGCGTAGAAATGGCCGAAGCCGCCGCCGAGAAAAGGCGCGCTGCCCACCTGCCAGAACAGCCAGGACAGGCACTCGGCACGTTGCGCGGGGTCGGTCGGAAGAAAGGCGCTGCCGAACTTTTCGGCCAGATACATCAGGATCGCGCCCGATTCGAACACCCTTATCGGCGTCGGTCCGCTGCGGTCGAGCAGGGCCGGGATCTTGGAGTTCGGGTTGACGGCGACGAACCCGCTGCCGAACTGCGCGCCTTCGTTGATCGGAATCAGCCATGCATCGTATTCGGCGCCCGCATGGCCCAGTGCCAGCAGCTCTTCGAGCATCACCGTGACCTTGATGCCGTTCGGCGTACCCAGCGAATACAGTTGCAGCGGATGGCGCCCGACCGGCAGCTCCTTGTCGTGCGTGGGGCCCGCGATCGGCCGGTTGATGCTCGCGAACCGGCCTTCGCCGCCCTGTTTCCAGGTCCAGACGGCGGGCGGGGTGTAAGCGGTGGAATCGGTCATGCGTCGCTCCTGGTGCAAATTGGAGGGAAGGGGCCGCGCGGCCCCGTGCTTCGAATGAGTGTACCGGCCGTGCGCGGCCGGCGATGCCGGTCAGTGCCCGAGGCCTTGGTACGCCAGGTGCTTGTACTCGAAGCAATAAGGGTTGCCGTAGCCGAAGTAGCGCTGGGTCATCAGTACGCCGGCGATGTTCAGGCGCGGGTTGAACCACCACATCGTGCCCGCCAGGCCGCCCCAGGCGACCTCGTCGGTGGAGGCGGGCGGACTGATCGCGCTCGGCTTGACCAGCACCGACGAGCCCAGGCCGAACACGAGTCCGGGATTGACCGGCATGTTCGGGAACTTCACGCACAGGCCCGGCGCGATGTGGTTGCGGCTCATCAGCGCGACCGTCTCGGGCCGCAGCAGGGCCGGGCCGTCGCCCGGCATCAGCGACTGCACGAGGCGGACGGTGTCGTCCAGCGTGGATATCAGCCCGCCGCCGCCCGACTGGCGCAGCGTGGGGCTGGTGTAGGCGCCGGGGAACGGCGCATTGTCCATGCGGACCAGACCGGGCTTGGTCGGGTCCATCAGGTCGACGCCGCCGTACAGCGCGGCGAGCCGGCCGCGCTTGGCCTCGGGCACCCAGAAGTCCGTGTCGATCATGCCCAGCGGGCCGCAGATCCGCTGCTGGAAGAAGTCGCCGAGGCTCAGGCCCGATACGACCTCGACCAGCCGGCCCAGCACGTCGGTGGCCATCGAGTATTCCCACTGCTCGCCGGGATGGAAGGCCAGCGGCAGCGTGGCCAGCGTCTGCACCATCTGCGCGTTCGACTGCAGCGGGTTGTGCACGCCCGACGCGCCGTAGGCCTTGAACAGCACCGTGCCGGGATCGAACAGGCCATAGGACAGGCCCGACGTATGCGTCATCAGGTGCTCGATGGTGATCGGGCGCCTGGCCGGCTCCACGTCCTCGATGCTCTGGGCGTCCGGGCGCAGCACCTGGCGGTTCGCGAGTTCGGGCAGATAGCGTTCGATCGGGTCGGCCATCGCCAGCTTGCCGTCTTCCATCAGCAACAGCACCGCACACGAAGTCAGCAGCTTGGTGTTCGAGAAGATGCGGAACAGATGGTCTTCGCGCAGCGGTACGTCGGCTTCGATGTCGGCACGGCCGCAGACGAAGCGGTCGACGACCTCGCGCCCGCGCAGCAGCACGGTGGACACGCCGGGCAGGAAGCCGCGGTCGACTTGCGATTGCATCGCGGCATGAAGGGGCTGGAACGGGGATTGGCTCATGGGTCTCCTCGGTTATGTCGATCGTCGATGGTCATGGGGTCGGGCGGCTTGCCGGCACGGTGCGCGCCGCTGTCACCGCGCCCGCGCCGGTGTCCGGTGTCGAATCTGCCCGGACCGTCGTCATGGCTGGCGCGGCGGTACTGATAAGCAGGGCGCGGCCGTCGTCACGGTTCGGGCGACGGCGCCCGATCGACGTCGCCCAGCGCCTGCGTCACATCCTCGGCGCGCGTCACCTGCACGGCCCGCAGGCCGGCCGCCCGCGCGCCGGCGACGTTGTCGGCCAGGTCGTCGAAGAAAAGGATCCGTCCGGCCGGCTGTCCGATCGACGCGATCACCTTCTCGAACGCTGCCGCCTCGGGCTTGCGCGCGCCGAGTTCCGACGAGTCGAACAGATGCGTGAACAGCGCCATCTCGTCGGCATACAGGCGCATGAAATGCCGCCGGTGCTCGCGGTTGGTGTTGCTGAACGCGAAGACCGGCACGTGCTGGCGCCACTGCCGGATCGCGGCGACGACCGGGTCGCGCAGGCCGGCGAAGATCGCGTTCCAGCCGTCCCGCATCGCGTCGTCGTCGAGATCCAGGCCGAGCCGGCGGCGCAGCGCCGCATAGTATTCGGGCGCCGTGATCTCGCCGCGCTCGAACGCGCGGTAGGCGTCGTCCGGTGCGAAACGCGCGGCCAGCCGTTCGGGCGGCATGCCGCTGGCCCGGGCCCAGCTCGCGAACGCGCGCGTCCAGTCGATCCGGATGACGACCTCGCCGAGGTCGAACAGCAGCGCGCCGATCGGCGGCTGCGCGGGGGACGACGATTCGGCCAAAGCCGCCGTCAGGCGGTGGCGGCGCTGGGGATCAGCTTCTGCAACTCGCCCGACTGGTACATCTCGTACATGATGTCCGAGCCGCCGACGAATTCACCGCTGATGTACAACTGCGGGATCGTCGGCCAGTTCGAGTAGTCCTTGATCGCCTGGCGGACCTCGTCGTCCTCGAGCACGTTGATCGTGACCATGTTCTTGACCCCGACCGCCTTGAGGATCTGGATCGCGCGGCCCGAGAAGCCGCACTGCGGGAACTGCGCGGTGCCCTTCATGAACAGCACGATCGGGTTGTCGGTGACGGTCTTGGCGATGAATTCCTTGGCGTCCATGATCTTGTGGCCTTTGGGAAACTGCGGCGATGGGCGGCCCCGGCGGCGCCCGATGGGGGCGCGGGGACGTAGAGCCCAGGATGTTCGGTCATTCTAGCCGGTAAGCCCGGGCCCCGCAGAGCCGCGCGCGGCGTCGTTCCGACAGCGAAACCGCCAGGCTGGCCGTGGCGCCGGGATGCCGTCATGTCGTGATGCCGGGTCGCCGGGTCGCCAAGCTGCCGGGCTGCCGGACTGCCGGACTGCCGGACTGCCGGGTCGCCGGGCCGCGGTAGCGTCGAGCCGGCGCCCGGATCGGGCGCCGGGCGCTCAGCCGGCCATCAGACGCAGCGCGACCGCGCGGAACGCCGGCATCGCGTACGGATCGTTGCCCGAGCTGGCCGCGAACGGGTGCGACGCGTAGCGGGCGATCGTCATCTCGGCGTGCGGATCGATGTGCAGGCGCTGGCCGTGGATGCCGCGGCCTTCGAACACACGGTGGGCGTCGTGGCCGTGCCACCACTGGTGCGAGTAGCTGCCGCCGCGCAGCAGCGGGTAGTGCGGGCCGTCGCCGTCGAGGAACTGCCGGCGGTCGCCGCCCTCGCGGATCGCGTGCACGACGGCGGCGGGCAGGATCTGCCGGCCGTTGAACGCGCCCTCGCAGCGCATCATCTCGCCGAAGCGCGCCAGGTCGCGCAGCGTGGTGCTCAGGCCGCCGCCGCAGGATTCGGTGCCCAGCGCATCGACGATGAAGTACGCGTCGGCCTCGGCGCCCAGCTTCTGCCAGATCCGCTCGGACAGCAGGTTCGCCACCGGCAGGCCGGTCACGCGCCGCAGGATCCAGGCCAGCACGTCGGTGTTGACCGTGCGGTAGGTGAAGCGCGCATCGTGCGCTTCGAGCTTGCCGACCGTCGTCAGGTAGCCGCAGATGTCGCCGGGCGTCTCGCCCGGATGCGGCCGCGCGAGATTGGCGGCCAGGCCATAAGCGCGAAAGCCCGACTCGGGCCGCGTGTAGTCCTCGTCGTAGGCGACGCCGGTCGTCATGTGCAGCACCTGGCGCACCGTGGCGTCGGCGAATCCGCCGCCGGCCAGCTCGGGCACGTAGAACGGTACCGGGCGCGCCAGGTCGATCGCCTTTTCTTCGGCCAGCCACGTCACCAGCGTGCCGATGAACGACTTGGTCACCGACATCGCCAGATGCGGCGTGTGGTCGTCCAGCGCGCCGAAGTAGCGCTCGTGGACGATCCGGCCGCGATGAAGGATCGCGATGCCGTCGACGTAGGTGAGCGCGTGCGAGGCGCCCAGCGTGCACGCGTCGCCGGTCGCGGCCGTGAACGCCAGCGCATCGAGTTCGGCATCGAGCCCGGCCGGTCCGCGCGGCAACTCGGCGATCGGACCCGTTCCCCGCCAGACGTTGGCCGTCGGCCGCATCTCGCGCACGTGCGAGAACGCCCAGCGGCTGCGCGGAAACCGGTTGTCGGTCGGGTCCAGCACGACGCGCTTGTCCGGCGGCGGCGGAAAGCCCTGCATCCAGCCGAGTGCGACCGGATCGCTGGCCGCCGCGTCGGGCAGGCCCTGCGTGACGGCCACCGCGGCCACGCTGGCCGCGCGGATCGCGTCGTCGAGGTAAGCGCGGTCGTAGGCGACCGGCATCAGGCGGGGATCGGAAGTCGTCATGGCGGCAGCGTGCTCGGAAGACCGTCGTGAGAGACGGTCGTGAAAGGCTTGCGTGAAAGGCGTTCTTGAAAGGCGTTCGTCGGGATCGGCGCGCCGCGTCAGAGCGTCTGTTCCAGGCGCGTCAGCGCCTGGTCGAACTTGTCGAAGATCTCGTCGATCTGCGCGGCCGTCGCGATCAGCGGCGGGCAGAACCCGATCGAGTCGCCCATCGCGCGCACGATCAGCCCCTGTTCGAGCGCCAGCGCCGCCAGCCGCCCGCCGACCTTGCCGACCGGATCGAAGGGCTTGCGCGCGGCCTTGTCGGCCATCAGCTCGATACCGCCGATCAGTCCCTTGCCGCGTACCTCGGCGACCAGCGGCCGGTCGGCGAAACCGTGCAGCCGTTCGATGAAGCGCGGGCTGATTTCGTTCACGTGCGCGGCGATGTTCTCGTCTTCGTAGACCTTCAGCGTTTCGAGCGCGATCGCCGTCGTCACCGGATGGCCGGAATACGTGAAGCCGTGGCCGAACGTGCCGATGCGCCCGGCGTTGTCGGCCAGCGCGCGGTGTACGGTGTCGTTGATCAGCACCGCCGAGATCGGCGCGTAGCCCGACGATAGCGCCTTCGCGCAGGTCAGGATGTCGGGCTCGATGCCGTAGGTGCCGCTGCCGAAGGTCTCGCCGGTGCGGTAGAAGCCGCAGATCACCTCGTCGGCGATCATCAGCACGTCGTATTTGCGCAGCACCGGCTGGATCTTGTCGAAGTACGTGGCCGGCGGCACGATGACGCCGCCGGCGCCCATGATCGGCTCGGCGATGAACGCGGCGACGGTGTCCGGCCCCTCGGCCAGGATCCGCGCTTCGAGCGATTCGGCCAGGCGCGTGGCGAACTGCTCTTCGGTCTCGCCGGGCCGGCCGAACTTGAAGAAGTGCGGATTGTCGACGTGGCCGATCCGCGCGATCGGCAGGTCGAAATCCTTATGGTTGTACGGCAGGCCGGTCAGGCTGGCCGCCGCCACCGTCACGCCGTGATAACCGCCGAGCCGCGCGAGGATCTTCTTCTTGTCGCGCTTGCCGATCGCGTTGTGGTAATACCAGACCAGCTTGACCGCGGTGTCGTTGGCCTCGGATCCCGAGTTCGCGAAGAACGCCTTGGACATCGGCACGGGCGCCAGCGCCAGCAGCCGTTCGGCCAGCTCGATGACCGGCGGATTCGAGCGATGGTTGAACGTGTGATAGTTGGGCAGCCTGGCCAGCGCGTCCGAACCGGCCTTGATCAGCCGCGGATGGCTGAAACCCAGCGACGTGCACCACAGGCCGGCCATCGCCTCGATGTAGCGGCGGCCCTGGTCGTCCTCGACGTAGACGCCGTCGCCGCGTTCGATGATCAGCGGGCCGACCTGCGGATGCGTGGCCAGATTCGTGTACGAGTGCAGGTGGTTGGCGATGTCGCGCGTGGCGAGCCGTTCGTGCGAGGGGGTCGGTGCGTTCATGAGGGCTTCCGTGACGAGGCGGGATCGGTCGCGGCCGGGGACGACCGCGCCATGCCCTCATCATCGGTCGAATCGGGGCGGCCTGCCAACAGCGGTTCCGAAAACGCGGCGGTCGCGCGGCCTCAGCCGTAGCCGTAGCTCCAGCTTCAGCCGGCCGTCGGCGTCGGCCGTTGGCGTTGGCGTTGGCGTCGGCCGCTCAGTCCGTCCGGCGGCCGACGGTGACGCGATCGCGGCCGGCCAGGTCGGCCAGCGTCCGGACCTCGCCGAAGCGGGCGTCGCGCAGCCGCGCGCGCACTGCCGCGCCCTGGTCGAAGCCGTGTTCGAGCAGCAGCCAGCCGCCGGGCCGCAGCGCGCCGGCGGCGCCGGCGACGATCAGCGAGATCGACGCGAGGCCGTCGTCGGAGCGGTCGGTCAGCGCGGGCTGCGGCTCGAAGCGCAGGTCGCCGTCGCGCAGGTGCGCGTCGTCGCGCGCCACGTACGGCGGGTTCGAGACGATCAGCGCGAATCGCTCGTCGGCGCCGATCGGCGTCCACCAGTCCGGGCCGCCGGCCGACAGCCGGAAGTCGATGCGCGCGGCCACGCAGTGCCGGCACGCGTTGCGCCGCGCGATGTCCAGCGCGGCGGCCGAGCCGTCGGTGGCGACCAGCCGCAGCGCCGCGCGCTCGGCGGCCAGCGTGACGGCGATGCAGCCGCTGCCGGTGCCCAGTTCGAGCACGGCCGGCGCTTCGCCGGCCGCCTCACCAAGCGCCGTGCTGGGCGCCAGCAGCGCGTCCAGCCGCGCAAGGCTCAGCTCGACCAGCAGTTCGGTTTCGGGACGGGGGATCAGCACCGATTCGTCGACGTCGAAGCGCCGGCCGTGGAATTCGCGCCAGCCGACCAGATAGGCGATCGGCGTACCGGCCGCGCGGCGCGCGCACAGCTCGGCGAACGCGTCGGCGACCGCCGGCGCCGCCGCCGCGTCGCCGTGGCCGATCAGCCATTCGCGCGATCGGCCGCTGGCGTGCGCGAGCAGCACGCGGGCTTCGAGCCTCGGCAGGCCGCAGGCGCGGATCAACGCGTCATGCGTGGGCGCGTCGTCGGGCGGGATCGTGCCGGTCCCCTCGGTCGGCCTCGCACCGGCCACCTCAGTCGGCCTCGCCCGCCGCCTCGAGCAGTTCGCTGGCGTGCGCGACCGACAGCGCGTCGAGCAGCTCGTCCAGATCGCCGTCCATCATCGCCTGGATCCGGTACAGCGTCAGGTTGATCCGGTGGTCGGTGACGCGGCCCTGCGGGAAGTTGTACGTGCGGATCCGCTCGGACCGGTCGCCCGAGCCGATCAGCGATTTGCGATGCGCCGATTCGCGCGCCTGCGCCTCGCGTTGCTGGCGGTCCTTGAGCCGGGCCATCAGCACCTTCATCGCCTTGTCGCGATTGCGGTGCTGCGAGCGGTCGTCCTGGCACTCGACGACGATGCCGGTCGGCAGGTGGGTGATCCGCACCGCCGATTCGGTCTTGTTGACGTGCTGGCCGCCGGCCCCCGATGCGCGGAACACGTCGATCCGCAACTGCTCGGGATCGATGTCGATCTCGCCGGCCTCGTCGGCCTCGGCCAGCACGGCGACCGTGCAGGCGGACGTGTGGATGCGTCCCTGCGCCTCGGTCTCGGGCACGCGCTGCACGCGATGGCCGCCGGATTCGAACTTCAGGCGGCCGAAGACCGACTTGCCGCTGATCCGCACGATGACCTCGCGGTAGCCGCCGAGGTCGGATTCGGTGGCGGACATGATCTCGGTCTGCCAGCGCTGCCGTTCGGCGTAGCGCAGGTACATCCGCAGCAGATCGCCGGCGAACAGCGCCGACTCGTCGCCGCCGGTGCCGGCGCGGATCTCGAGCAGCACGTCGCGCGCGTCGTTGGGATCGCGCGGCAGCAGCAGCCGCTGCAGCGTCTGCGCTTCGCCCTGCTGCCGGTCGCCGGCGGTCTGCGCCTCCTGTTCGGCGAACTCGCGCAGATCGGGCTCGTCGCGCATCTGCCGCGCCGCGTCCAGGTCGCGCCCGGCCTGCTGCCACGCGTGGAAATGCTCGATGATCTCGGACAGTTCGGCGTGTTCGCGGTTCAGCGCGCGAAACGCGTTGATGTCGTGCGCGGCCGATTCGCCGGACAGCAGCCGGTTGACTTCGGCCAGCCGCCACTCGAGCCGCTCGAGCCTGGCGAGCATCGATGTCTTCATCGGATCGGGCCGACCTACTTGTCGGTGCGTTCTTGTCGCGCGGGCAGCAACTGCTCGATGACGCGCATGACCGTCGGGTGGTCGGGGTCCGGACGCTGCAGCAGCGTCGTCGGTCCGTGCAGGAACTTGCCGGTCAGCGCGTTGGCCAGCGACTCGAGCACCTGTTCGGGCGAATCGCCGCGCGCGAGCATGCGCCGGGCGCGTTCGAGTTCCTGCGCCTTCAGCGTTTCGCCGCGCGCGTGCAGCGCGCGGATCGTCGGCACCGCCCGCCGGCCGACCAGCCACTGCATGTACTGGTCGACGCTGGTCTCGATGATCGCCTCGGCCTGGGCGACGGCTGCCTGGCGGCTCTCGACGCCGCTCTGCACGACCTTGCCCAGATCGTCGACCGTGTACAGGAACACGTCGTCCAGGCGCCCGACCTCGGGTTCGATGTCGCGCGGCACCGCCAGGTCGACCATGAAGATCGGCCGGCGCTTGCGCGCGCGGCGGGCGCGCTCGACCATGCCCAGGCCGATGATCGGCAGCGAGCTGGCCGTGCACGAGACGACGATGTCGAAGCGGTCCAGTTGCTCGGGCAGTTCGGCCAAGCGCATCGCCTGCGCGCCGAAGCGCTGCGCGAGCCGCTCGGCGCGTTCGGTCGTACGGTTGGCCACCACCATCTGCCGCGGATGCTGGGCCGCGAAATGCGTGGCCGCCAGCTCGATCATCTCGCCGGCGCCGACGAACAGCACGCGCGCGTCGCGCAGATCCTCGAAGATCCGCCGCGCGAGGCGGACCGCGGCCGCGGCCATCGATACCGAATGCGCGCCGATCTCGGTCGTCGTGCGCACCTCCTTGGCGACCGCGAAGCTGCGCTGGAACAACTGGTGCAGGTGCGTGCCCATCGCGCCGGCTTCCTGCGCGACGCGCGCCGCTTCCTTCATCTGGCCGAGGATCTGCGGCTCGCCCAGCACCATCGAATCCAGGCCGGCGGCCACGCGGAACGCGTGCCGGACGGCCTCGTGGTTGGGCAGCGTGTACAGATGGCTGGCCAGCCCATGGCCGGCGTCGACCGCCGTCGCGCTGCTCAGCCGCGCGAGCCAGCGCGTCAGCTCGGCCGGGGCGACCGCCGGCTCGGGCGTCGCGCAGTAGATCTCGGTGCGGTTGCAGGTCGACAGGATCGCCGATTCGGGCAGCAGCGGCGCCAGATGGCGGCGCATGTCGGCCAGCGCGTCGCGCACGGTATCGCCCGGGAACGACACTTTCTCGCGCAGCGTCAGCGGCGCGGAGGCGTGATTCAGGCCAAGGGCGATCAGATGCATGGTGGTGCCGGCGGACCGGGCGGCGAGGCTTTGGTAGCGAGAAGCGTTCTCGTTAACTAAGCGTTTGATAATATTGGGATTATATCTCGACTATCCGGACAGGGCGGATGCCGAGGCTTGATCTGGATCATCGACGGGCTCCTCGCGCGCCGGAAGGCGGAATTCGAAACACGCGCCGCCGTCCTCGGCCGCTCGCACGCCGATGCTGCCATGGTGCCGGTCGGCCACCACGCGCACGAAGCTCAGTCCGAGGCCGATGCCGGGCTTGTCCCGCGCCTTGCCGCGCCAGTAGGGCTCGAACAGGTGCGCGATCTCGTCGGCCGACAGGCCCGGTCCCTGGTCGCTGACCGCGACGCACCACATATCGCGTTCGCGCGACAGCTCGACGGTGATCGTCCCGCCGCGCGGGCCGTACTTGATCGCGTTGTCGATCAGGTTGACCAGCGCGCGACGGATCAACTGGCTGTCGCCGTGCGTCCAGGCCAGTTGCAGCATGCCGTGCGTGGCGATCCGGGCGCCGCGCTGCTGAGCGGCGCGCCAGCAGGCGTCGCGTGCCTCCTCGATCAGGTTGACCAGGTCGATCGTGTCGAACGTGATCACCGCGCCCTCGGCGCGCGCCAGCTCGACGAAGCCGTTGGCCAGTTCCAGCGAGCGGGTCGCTTCGCGGCGGATGTCTTCGAGCCAGGGCGGCAGCGTGCGTTCGCGCGCCTGCAGGTCGATGATCGACAGGATCGTCACCTGCGGCGAGCGCAGGTCGTGCGACAGGAAGCGCAGCGTCTGCTCGCGCTCGCGCTGCGCGGCACGGATCGGCGAGACGTCGACGAACTGGATCAGCCGCACGCGCGACCATTCGGGATCGTCGAAGCGCGCGCTGTCGACCAGCCAGTGGCGCCCCTCCCGGTCGACCAGTTCGGCTTGGCCCGGCGGCGAGGCGGGATCCAGCACCGCGCCGATGTCCAGGCCGACCTGCTCTTGCAACCAGTCCGGAATCGCCGTGCCCGGCGCCGGCGTGCGACGCATGTCGCTGCCGACCTTCGCGTTGGCGTACAGCAGCCGCTCGTCCTCGCCGACGATCAGCGCCGGGCAGGGCAGGCGTTCGAGCGACTGCAGCAGGAACTGGCGCAGGTGGACGGCACGCGCGGCCGCCGCGCCCAGGCGTTCGAGCTGGCGTGCGACCGGCTCGGTCGGCAGCACGTCGGCGCGGGTGCCGGAGATCGACGGCGCGTTCCGGTCCAGCGCCTGCGCCTGCCGGACCAGGCCGGCCGTGGCCGCTTCGAGTCGGCGCCAGCTCCATAGCGGATAAGCGAGCAGGCCGGCCGCCAGCGCGCCGATCGGCGACCACCAGTGGCCGGCGCGCAGCAGCAGCGCGGCCATCGCCAGCATCAGCGCCAGCGCGCCGATCGTGACCAGCAGGCCGGCGCGCGGCGGCAGCCGGTACAGCGCGGCCAGCAGCAGCAGCACCGGGATCGCGGTCAGCGCGAACTGCTGCCACGGTTGCAGCGGGCGGATCAACGCGTCGTCGAGCAGCGCCTTCGTCGCCGCCGCGTGCAGGTCGACGCCGGGCAGCGGATGGGTGCCGGGCAGCAGGCCCGTCGCGTAGCGGTCGCCGAGCCCGGCGGCGCTCGCGCCGATCAGCACGATGCGGCCGGCGAATCGCCGCGGCGGGATCTCGCCGCGCAGCACAGCGCCGAACGACACCCGCTCGAACGATTGCGACAGCCTGGGCAGCAGCGTGAAACCGTGCGATTCCCATTGCCCGGAGTTGATCGTCCGCTCGCGCTCGGCCGGGGTCGCCAGCGCGCGCGCGCGCAGCGCACCGGCCGGCAGCGCATCGCCGGCGACCTCGCTGGCCAGCGCGAGCGACAGCGCCGGAAAACCGCCTTCCTCGAGCCACAGCCCGCGCACCATGCCGTCGCCGTCGAGCCGGAAATGCGGATGGCCGAGGCGGGCCTTCAAGCCGATTTCGGGTACCGGATACAACGGAATCTCGCCGTTGTCGGCGCGCGTGGTCGCGATCGGAATCACGACCGGCGATCCGGCCGACGCGGCGCGGACGAACTCGTCGGCCAGCAGCGCGTCGTCGCCGGCCGCGTCGATCAGCAGCAGATCCAGGCCGATGACCCGCGCGCCGCCGGCGACCAGCCGGCGGAGCATCTCGGCGTGGACGGCCCTCGGCCAGGGCCAGCGGCCGATCTGCTCGAGGCTGTCGTCGTCGATGTCGACGATGAGCAGGCGATCATCGGTCGGCTGCGGGACCAGCCGGCTCAGGCCGTCGTAGACGGCCGATTCGAACCGGCCCTTGCCGATCTGCGCGCCGTCGAGGCTCTGCCAGGCGGCATTCATCGCCAGCGCCAGCAGCAGCAGCAAACCCGTCCACCATTCGATCAGCAGACGGTAGCGCGGCATCATCGTCCAGCCCGTCATCGGGCGTGCGCGCTGATCGGCCCGTCAAGGAGCCGGGCTCGCCTCGACATCGAGTCCCCCGCCCGACTGCAAGGGCCTGCCGTCGCCGGTGAGGATGACGGGCTTGATTTCGAACATCTGCGGCACATTGAACGGCGATTCCTCTCCACCCGGCGCGATCGCCTGCATCCGCAGGTAATACCGCCCGGGCTGCAGATGGTCGAGGACGAGCTGCGGTCGATCGACCTCGATCACCCGGGGCGACCGGAACTCGGGGTCGTTCGCGAGCTGCAGGCGGTAGCGCTGGCCGGGCTGACCCAGCCATCGTACCGACATCCGATCATGCGCGTCGACGTTCATGCTCGGCTGCGGCGGGCCCGGATACCAGACGAACCGGCTCTGCGCGAACGGGCCGACGCTTCCGTCGGGTCCGACCGAAGCGACCCGCCAGTAGCGGACCAGAGGCTTGTCGCCGCCGGCCCGGATGTCCAGGCTGGTCCGCGAACCGACGACCGTTTCGGCGGCCAGCAGCGTGGCGAACGCCGGGTCGGCCGCCAGCTCGATCCTGAACCGGTCGATGCCCAGCGGTATCGACCATTCGAAATTGACCTGGTCGCCGAACACCGCGCCGTCGTCGATCGGCCGGCCCACGGTCGGCGGCAGCGGCCGGGCCTGGACGTCGATGGTCGCACGGGCCGGCAGGCCTTCGAGGCCGGACGCGGCGATCGGCCGCACTTCGATCTGATGCCGGCCGTCGTCGAGCGTCGTCAGATCGATCCGGGGTTCGTCGACGACGCGCGACGCGACCAGCGTCAGGTCCTGCCGGCGAAGCGAGTCGGCCAGCGGTTCGGGCGCGCCCGGATCGGTCGGCGCGGCCGCCGGCGGCGGCGAGCCGTTCGGACGGGCGTTCTCGCGGTTGATCTCGATCCGGTAGCGCGCCGCGCCGGCGACCGGCGGGAACGCGAGCGTCTGCTGCGTCTGGCGGATCGTGTCCGGCAGCCCGTGCAGGTCGACCGCGGGCAGCAGCGCCTCCTGCGCGATGCCCTTGGCCGGATCGGCGATCGCGCCGAAGCCCGGCAGCAGCACGATGTCCCGGATCTGGGGCGCGGACCGCTGTCCGTGCGCCGGTTGCTGGAAGAGACGCCAGTCGACGCCGCCTTCGAGAACCTCGGCCGCGGCGGTCGTCTCGCCGGAGGCCACGCGGAACAAGGTGCCGCGCACGGCGGCGGTGGCGACCCGCGTGCGGATCGACAGCGGTTTGGGCCGCTGCGTGGCGGCCGAGGTCTCGACCCGGCCGCGTTCGAGCAGCGCGCGGGCTTCGATCGCATGGTCGTCGTGATACCGGCGCAGGCGCTCCAGGCGCAGCCGGCTGGCCGGTTCGAGGCGCAGCACCGAGCCGTCGGTCAGGCGCAGCACGACGACTGAGTGATCGGAGGTCTCGATCACTCCGGCTTCGCGGACCAGATCGCCGGCGGCGATCGGTTTGCCGTCGATCCGGCTGTCCGGATCCCCGCGCAGCACGATCGCGACGTCCGCCTCGCCCTTGACCAGCGAATACGGGATGCGCAGCTCGGTGCCCGGCACCAGCTTGCGCGGCGACTGGATCCCGTTGAGGCGCTGCACGACGACCCAGTTGGACGGGCGCTCGAGCAGGCGCCTGCCGATGCCCAGCAGCGTGTCGCCGGGTTCGATCGTATAGCGCAGCGCGGGAGGCGGCGGGGCCGGCGGCGCCGGCGGCGCGGCATCGGCCGCGCCGGGCGCCAGGCCGAACCACAGCACCGCCGCCAGGACGGCGGCACGCGCGGGCGCCCGGACGCCAGCCGCGAAAGAGGGCGTCGAGCCACCGCCTTCTCGTGGACCTTCGTCGAACACGGGGATCATCGAGTCAGGGGCGCCATCGGCCGTCGGCGGCCGTGGCAGCATGCATCGCGGCGGGCGATGTCAGGCCTGCTTCTCGAGCAGGGCCGTGGCGCCGAGTTGCTCGAGGCGATAGCCGTAGCTGTAGACCGGTGCCAGCAGGAAACCGAATTCGGGCCGCAGTTCGAGCTTGGTGCGCACGCGCGACACGTGGGTGTCCATCGTCCGCGACGGCACTTCGCTGCCGCGTCCCCAGACCATCTCGCGGATGTGGCCGCGCGACAACGGCCGGCCGATGTTGCGCAGCAGCAGCAGCGCGAGCTGGAATTCCTTCTGCGTGAGTTCGACCGGCTGGTTGTCGCGCCAGACTTCGTGCGTGCGCGTATCGAGGCGGAACGGGCCGAGCTCGAACACGCGGTCGGCCTCGGGCTGCGGCATCGCGCGGCGCAGCAGAGCACGCACTCGCGCGATCAGTTCGCCCGAGCGCACCGGCTTGACCATGTAGTCGTCGGCTCCGGTCTCGAGCGCCTCGACGACGTCCCGTTCGGAATCGCGCGACGTGATGAACAGCACCGGCGGCGTCATGCCCGAATGCGCGCGAACCTGCTTGAGCACCTCGATGCCGGGGATGTCGGGCATCAGCCAGTCGACGACCAGCAGATCGAAACTCTCGCGCTTCAGGTCGAACAACAGATCCTTCGACAGCGCGTAGGCGTGGCAGGAGAATCCGGCTTCTGTCAGCGTACTCGCGGTTGCGCCAAGGTGATGCTCGTCATCGTCCAAAAGTGCGACACGCATGATGGTTCCGGGCTCCAGTCGATCGGTACGACGACGTTGGTGGACGTCGGTCGCCAGGGTTACAGGCGAGAGGCGGGCTTGCGGCTGCGTCTCGCTACTGTGCTACGCGCTGTGATGTCACGCGCCGTTTCGAAGTCGAATCGAGTGTATCAAGGGGCCACGGCAAGGGGTTTCAATTCCGGTGACACAATTCTTGCGATTCGTTAAATCCGACGGACGTCGATATTTGGGTCGGCGAACGGTCGAAACAAGCCAATAAAAATACGCTAAGGCGCCGCCAGAAACAATCGGTAAGCGGGATTCCAGCTCTCGTCGGTATACGGGTAGCCCAATTGAGTTAGAAACCGTTGGAACGACGATTGATCGCCAGGCGGCACCTGCAGACCCACGAGGATCCGCCCGTAGTCTGCGCCGTGATTGCGGTAGTGGAACAAGGAGATATTCCACTCCGGATCCATCTGGGTCAGGAAACGCATCAATGCGCCGGGGCGCTCCGGAAACGTGAAGCCATACACCTGTTCGTCGCGCGCCAGCGGCGAATGGCCGCCGACCAGGTGCCGCAGGTGCAGCTTGGCCAGTTCGTCGTCGGTCAGGTCCAGCGTCGCGAAGCCGGCGTGCTCGAACTGCCGGGCGATCTGCGTGGCTTCGCTGCGCTGGTGGATCTGGATGCCGACGAACAGGTGGGCCTCGGCCGGGTCGGCGATCCGGTAGTTGAACTCGGTGACGTTGCGATCGCCGACCGCCGCGCAGAAGCGGCGGAAGCTGCCGCGCGCCTCGGGGATCGTCACCGCGAACACCGCTTCGCGCTGCTCGCCGATCTCGGCGCGCTCGGACACGAAGCGCAGGCGGTCGAAGTTCATGTTGGCGCCGCTGGTGATCGCGACCAGCGTCTGGCCGCGGATGCCCGCGCGTTCGACGTAGGCCTTGGCGCCGGCCACCGCCAGCGCGCCCGACGGCTCGAGGATCGAGCGCGTGTCCTGGAACACGTCCTTGATCGCCGCGCAGGTCGCGTCGGTGTCGACGGTGACGATGTCGTCGACGAACTCGCGAGCGAGCCGGAACGTCTCCTCGCCGACCAGCTTGACCGCGGTGCCGTCGGCGAACAGGCCCACGTCGGGCAGCTCGACCCGGTGGCCGGCGCGAAGCGATTGCGCCATCGCGTCCGAATCGATCGACTGCACGCCGATGATGCGCACCTGCGGCGCCAGTTGCTTGACGAACGCTGCCACGCCGGCGATCAGGCCGCCGCCGCCGATCGGCACGAAGATCGCGTGGACCGGCTGCTGGTGCTGGCGCAGGATCTCCATGCCGATCGTGCCCTGGCCGGCGATCACGTCCGGGTCGTCGAACGGATGGACGAAGGTCAGGCGTTCGGTCTGCTGCAGGTCGACCGCGTAGCCGTAGGCGTCCGAATACGATTCGCCGTGCAGGTGGACCTCGCCGCCGCGCCGGCGCACCGCCTCGATCTTGACCTGGGGAGTCGTGATCGGCATCACGATGACGGCGCGGCAGCCGAGCCGCTGGCCGGCCAGCGCGACGCCCTGCGCGTGATTGCCCGCCGACGCGGTGATCACGCCGCGGGCGCGCTCGTCGGGCGACAGGTTGACCATCTTGTTGTACGCCCCGCGCAGCTTGAACGAGAACACCGGCTGCAGGTCTTCGCGCTTGAGGAGCAGATGGTTGTCCAGGCGGCTGGACAGCAAGGGGGCGGTTTCGAGCGGGCTTTCCAGCGCCACGTCATAGACGCGCGCGGTCAGCACCCGCTTCAGGTATTCGGTCGACATCGGGGCGAGGGGCGGCGCGCCGTGGCCGGCGCGCTCGGATGGGCAACTCCGCGATTCTACCGCCGCGCTCGGCCGGCGCGCGGACGGCGTCGGCCCGGATCCTGTACGCTGCGCGCGTGGAATCGCTCGTCTCCTCGCTGATCAACTGGTTCGCGCTGCCCGCCAACGGGCTCAGTTCGGTATTCGTCATCTCGCTGGTGTCGGCGACGCTGCTGCCGCTGGGGTCCGAGCCGGCGGTGTTCGGCTACGCGCGGCTCAATCCCGACCAGTTCTGGCTCGTGATCGCGGTCGCCACGCTGGGCAACACGCTGGGCGGCGCGATCGACTACGCGCTCGGCCGCGGCGCCAAGGCGACGATCGCCCCGCAGCGGCAGGACCGCTATCTGCGCTGGCTCGAACGCTTCGGCGCGCGGACGATGCTGCTGTCGTGGCTGCCGGTCATCGGCGATCCGCTGTGCACGCTGGCCGGCTGGGCGCGCCTGCCGTTCTGGCCGTCGGTGGCCTGGATGGCCGTCGGCAAGGCGCTGCGCTACACGACGATGACGGCGGCGCTGCTGTGGGTGCCCGATGCGTGGTGGATGCGGCTGCTCGGTCCGCTGATCAACGGCTAGGATCGGTCCGTTCGAAAAGCCCGGGTCCGGATCCGGATCCGGGGCCGAGGTCGGGGCTGGGACTGGAGCTGGAGCTGGGCCGGGGCCGGGGCCGGGGCCGAGGCCGAGCCGAGCCGAGCCGAGCCGAGCCGAGCCGAGCCGAGCCGAGCCGAGCCGAGCAGAGCAGAGCAGAGCAGAGGGGCGCCGGCGACCGGGCGCGGCCGGCGCGCACCGGCGTGGGGAGCCGCAAGGTAGCGTGGGGGAGCCGCACGGTAAAATCCCGCCATGAACGCCCATGCTCCGCTGCCCGCTCCCTCGCTCGATTCGCTTGCCGATGCGCCGCCGCGCCTGCGCGAGATCCCGTACAACTACACGTCGTTCTCCGATCGCGAGATCGTCGTGCGGCTGCTCGGAGAATCGGCATGGCAGATCCTCGGCGAGCTGCGCGCCGAGCGTCGGACCGGCCGATCGGCGCGGATGCTGTTCGAGGTGCTCGGCGACATCTGGGCGGTCCAGCGCAATCCTTATCTCGAAGACGACCTGCTCGACAACCCGCAGCGCCTGCGGCAACTCGTCGGCGCGCTGCGTCACCGGCTGAACGAGATCGACAAGCGGCGCCGGCTCGATGCCGAGGCCGATCCGTCCGGCGCCGACGACGGCAGCGCGCTGCGCAGCGCACGCGTCGAGCGGCTGCTGGCCGCGGCCGCGCAGGCGGTCGGCGAGTTCGAGGCGCGGTTCGCGCAGACGGCCGGGCTGCGCAAGCGCGCGCTGCGCGCGCTCGCCGCGCATACGGCGCGCGACAACATCAAGTTCGACGCGCTGTCGCGCGTCTCGCACGTCACCGACGCGACCGACTGGCGCATCGAGTTTCCGTTCGTCGTGCTGACGCCCGATACCGAGACCGAGATCGCCGGCCTGGTCGCCCGCTGCATCGAGCTGGGATTGACGATCATCCCGCGCGGCGGCGGCACCGGCTACACCGGCGGCGCGATCCCGATGACGCCGATGACGGCGGTCATCAACACCGAGAAGCTCGAAGGGCTGGGGCCGGTCGAGCGCGGGCCGCTGCCCGGCGTCGCCGGCGAGGTCACGACGATCTTCGCCGAGGCCGGCGTCGTCACGCGCCGCGTCACCGACGCGGCCGAGGCCGCCGGCCGCGTGTTCGCGGTCGACCCGACCTCGCTCGACGCGTCGTGCATCGGCGGCAACATCGCGATGAACGCCGGCGGCAAGAAGGCCGTGTTGTGGGGCACGGCGCTGGACAACCTGGTCTGGTGGCGGATGGTCGATCCGGACGGCAACTGGCTCGAGGTCACGCGCATCGGCCATAACCTGGGCAAGATCCACGACGATCCGTTGGCCGTGTTCACGCTGTGCTGGTACGCGCCGGCGCAGCTCGGCGGCGACGGCCGGATGCACGGCGAGCCGATCCGTTCGCGGCGGCTCGAGATCGAAGGCCGGCGGTTCCGCAAGGAGGGGCTCGGCAAGGACGTCACCGACAAGTTCCTGGCCGGATTGCCGGGCGTGCAGAAGGAAGGCTGCGACGGCCTGATCACGTCGGCGCGCTGGGTGCTGCACCGGATGCCCGCGCATACGCGAACGGTCTGCCTCGAGTTCTTCGGCCAGCCCAAGGACGCGGTGCCGTCGATCGTCGAGATCAAGTCCTATCTGGACGGCCTGGCCCGCGAGGCCGCGCCCGGCGGCCGGCGCGACGCCGAGCACGTGCCGGTGATCCTCGCCGGCCTCGAGCACCTGGACGAACGTTATCTGCGCGCGGTCGGCTACGTGACCAAGTCGCGCCGCGGCGGCCTGCCGAAGATGGTGCTGATCGGCGACATCGTCGGCGACGACGAGAACGCGGTCGCGCGCGCCACTTCCGAGGTCGTGCGGCTGGCCAACGGCCGCGCCGGCGAGGGCTTCGTCGCGATCTCGCCGCAGGCGCGCAAGACGTTCTGGGCCGACCGCTCGCGCACGGCGGCGATCGCGCGCCATACCAACGCGTTCAAGATCAACGAGGACGTCGTCATTCCGCTGCCGCGGATGGGCGAGTACACCGACGGCATCGAGCGGATCAACATCGAACTGTCGACGCGCAACAAGCTGCGCCTGCTCGACGAGTTGGCGCGCTGGGTGGCCACGCCGGTCGCGCAATTGCCGATCGGCCACATCGCAGACATGGACGTGCGCGAGCTGCTGGCCGACGGCGACGCCGCGCCGGTGCCGTCGGCCGCGGGCGGTGGGGCAGGTGGGGCAGGTGGGGCAGGCGGGGCAGGCGGCGGGGCGGTCGGCACCGGCGGATCGCCGGCCGGCGTCGACGCGCCCGGCGATCCGGCGATGACGACGACCCAGTTGCTCGAGGCCCGGCTGCAGCAGGCCGCCGAACTGCTCGCGTACACGCGCCGCCGCTGGCAATGGCTGCTCGACAACATCGACCGGCCGCTGGCCGACGCGCGCGGCGGTCTGGCCGGCGTCGGCCTCGGCCACCTGCTGGCCGACGTCGACGCGCGCCTGGCCGACGATCCGCACCAGCCGCTGTTCCGGATGCTGCAGGATCGCAGCATCCGCGTGTCGTGGAAGGTCGAGGTGCGCGCGCCGCTGGCACGGATCTTCCAGGGCCGCGCGTTCGTGCCGCTGCTCGAGGCCTGCGACGACGTGCACCGGCGCGTGCTGCGCAGCCGCGTGTTCGTCGCGTTGCACATGCACGCCGGCGACGGCAACGTGCACACGAACATCCCGGTCAACTCCGACGATTACCGGATGCTGAAGGAGGCCGAAGCGGCCGTCGCGCGGATCATGGCGCTGGCCCGTTCGCTCGACGGCGTGATCTCCGGCGAGCACGGCATCGGCCTGACCAAGCTCGAGTTCCTGCACGACGACGAGATCAGCGCGTTCCGCGACTACAAGCAGCGCGTCGATCCGAACGGTCACTTCAACCGCGGCAAGCTGATGCCGGGCGCGGACCTGCGCCACGCGTACACGCCGTCGTTCGGGCTGATGGGCGCCGAATCGCTGATCCTGCAGCAGTCGGACATCGGCTCGATCTCCGATTCGATCAAGGACTGCCTGCGCTGCGGCAAGTGCAAGCCGGTGTGCTCGACGCACGTGCCGCGCGGCAACCTGCTCTATTCGCCGCGCAACAAGATCCTGGCGACGTCGCTGCTGGTCGAGGCGTTCCTGTACGAGGAGCAGACGCGCCGCGGCGTGTCGATCCGGCACTGGGACGAATTCTCGGACGTCGCCGACCATTGCACGGTCTGCCACAAGTGCGAGACGCCTTGCCCGGTCGACATCGATTTCGGCGACGTGACGATGAACATGCGCAACCTGTTGCGCAAGATGGGCAAGAAGAAGTTCAACGCCGGCAACGCCGCGGCGATGTTCTTCCTGAACGCGACCGATCCGCAGACGATCAAGGCGACGCGCGCCGCGATGGTCGGTGTCGGCTACAAGGCGCAGCGGCTGGCGGCCGACCTGCTCAAGCCGCTGGCGCGCGCGCAGATCCAGCGCCCTCCGGCCACCGTCGGGCGCGCGCCGATCAAGGAGCAGATCGTCCACTTCGTCAATCGCAAGATGCCGGGCAATCTGCCGAAGAAGACGGCGCGCGCGCTGCTCGACATCGAGGATCATCGCTACGTGCCGATCATCCGCGATCCGGCGCGCACGACGGCGATGAGCGAGGCCGTGTTCTATTTCCCGGGCTGCGGTTCCGAGCGGCTGTTCTCGCAGGTCGGGTTGGCCACGCAGGCGATGCTGTGGCAGGTCGGCGTGCAGACCGTGCTGCCGCCCGGCTACCTGTGCTGCGGATATCCGCAGCGCGGCTCGGGGCAGTTCGACAAGGCCGAGAAGATCATCACCGACAACCGCGTGCTGTTCCATCGCGTCGCGACGACCTTGAACTACCTGGACATCAAGACCGTCGTCGTCAGTTGCGGCACCTGCTACGACCAGCTCGCCGGCTACCAGTTCGACCGGATCTTTCCGGGTTGCCGCATCGTCGACATCCACGAGTACCTGATGGAGAAGGGTGTTCGGCTCGAAGGCGTGACCGGCACGCGCTACCTGTACCACGATCCCTGTCACAGCCCGATGAAGCAGCACCAGCCGCTGAAGGTCGTCAACCAGTTGATGAACGCCGAGTTGAACGGCCGCATCGACAACAACGATCGCTGCTGCGGCGAATCCGGCACGCTGGCGGTCACGCGGCCGGACGTGTCGACGCAGGTGCGGCTGCGCAAGGCCCAGCAGTTGACGCGCGCGACGCAGGCGTTGCGCGCCGATCGGCCGCAGGCGCCGGTCAAGGTGCTGACGTCGTGCCCGTCCTGCCTGCAGGGGCTGTCGCGCTACCAGGACGAGGTCGGACTGGACGCCGACTACATCGTCGTCGAGATCGCCCGCCACGTGCTCGGCCAGGACTGGATGGCCCGCTACGTCGCGCAGGCCAACGCGGGTGGGATCGAGCGGGTTCTGGTCTGACGATGCGAGCTTCCTTCGCCAGACGGGGCGCACTGGCGTTCGCGCTCGCGACCGCCGCATCGATCGGCGCCGCCCAGCCGGGAGCCGGTGATCGCACGGATCCTCCGGCGGCCGCGTCGGCATCGGGCGGCGTCGCAGCCGATGCACCGCCGCCCGGCACGTCGCTGCCCGACACTTCTCCGCCCGACACGATCGCGCAGCGCCTGATCGGCTGCACGGTCTGCCACGGCACGCAGGACGTGATCGTCAAGGGCAACTACTATCCGCGGCTGTTCGGCAAGCCCGCCGGCTATCTGTACAACCAGCTCGTCAATTTCCGCGAAGGGCGGCGCGCCTATCCGTTGATGACCTACCTGGTCGGCAACCTGCCCGAGCCGTACCTGCGCGAGATCGCCGAATACTTCGCCGGCCAGCATCCGCCTTATCCGCCGCCCGAGCCGCCGCAGGCCGACGCGGCGGCGATGGCGCGCGGCCGGCGGCTCGTGTTCGACGGCGAGCCGGCGCGCGACGTGCCGGCGTGCGCGGCCTGCCACGGCCGGGCGCTGACCGGCGTCGCGCCGTCGATTCCCGGCCTGCTGGGCCTGCCCAAGGACTACATCAGCGCGCAGTTCGGTGCGTGGCGCAACCGCGCGCGCCACACGGTCGCGCCCGATTGCATGGCCCAGGTCGCCGAACGGCTGTCGACCGACGACATCGCGGCGGCGGCGGCCTGGCTCGCCGCGCAACCGGCGCCTGGCCAGGCGCTGCCGGCCAGCGCTCCGGCCAACGATCTGCCGATGCGCTGCGGCAGCGTCGAGAGCGCCGCCGTCGCGACGCGAGGCGAGCGATGAGCCGCGCCGCCCGCATCACGATCGCCGTGGTCCTCGGCTTGCTGGGGATCGCGGTCGCGGCGGCCGCCGTGCTCGCCGCGCTCGGCCTTCGCGACGGCGATCCGCCGCCGACCGGCGCCGCCCCCGCGTGGGCGGGCGTGCCGGTCGACGCGTCCGGCCCGGCACCGGCCGGCGCCGATCCAGCCGAGGCGCTGCGCGCGCGCGGCGCCTATCTGGCACGCGCCGGCAATTGCGCCGGCTGCCATACGGTCCGGGGCCAACCCGAGTTCAGCGGCGGACGCCCGGTGCCTACGCCGTTCGGCACGCTGTTCTCGACCAACCTGACCAGCGACCCGACCGACGGGATCGGCGACTGGACGGCCGACGATTTCTGGCGCGCGCTGCATCTGGGCCGGTCGCGGGACGGCCGCCTGCTGTATCCGGCCTTCCCGTACACCGACTACACGCGCACGACGCGCGAGGACGCCGATGCGATCTTCGCGTATCTGAAGTCGCTGCCGGCGGCGGCACGGCCGAACCTGCCCGCGCAGATGCGGTTCCCGTTCGACCAGCGCTGGCTGCTCGCGCTGTGGCGCGGCCTGTACTTCCGCCCCGGCGTCTATGCGCCGCAAACCGGGCGCGACGACGCGTGGAATCGCGGCGCTTACCTGGTACAGGGCCTCGGGCATTGCGGCGCCTGCCATACGCCCCGCGGCTGGCTGGGCGCGCCGCGATCGGATCAGCCGATGGCCGGCGGCCGGATTCCGGTGCTCGACTGGTACGCGCCGGGCCTCGGCGCGATGCCGGCCCGCGAGGCGGCCGAGGCCGGCGGCGCGGCCAAGGACCCGCATGCGTGGGTCGGCCTGCTGCAGAACGGCGTCGCGCCGGGCGCGGTCATCGTCGGCCCGATGGCCGAGGTCGTGCGCAACAGCCTCCAGCATCTGGCGCCGTCGGACCTGCGGGCGATCAGCACTTATCTGCAGAGCCTGCCGCCGGTGCCGGCCGAGGCTTCGGTCGTCGCCGCGCGCGGCACGCCGGTGTCGACCGCGGTGATGGAGCGCGGCGGCAAGCTCTATGCCGATCACTGCGCCGATTGCCATGGCCGCGACGGCGGCGGTGCCGGCACCGCGTATCCGCGGCTGGCCGGCAACCGGGCGCTGACCGACGAGCCGGCCGTCAACGTGATCCGGATCGTGCTCAACGGCGGGTTCGCGCCCGGCACGCACGGCAATCCGCGTCCGTACGGCATGCCGCCGTTCGCACCGACGTTCGACGACCAGCAGGCCGCCGACGTGATCAGCTATGTCCGCAACGCCTGGGGCAACCGGGGCGGGGCGGTGCAGAGCTACGAAGTCAACCGCTATCGCAGCGCGCCGCCCGACTGAGACCGAGGAGAGCCGCATGACCCGTGATTCCGCCGTCGGCCGCCAGGCCGGATGCCCGCGCCGCGAGGGGCCGGGCGGCCGCATCGACCGGCGCGGCGCGCGATGACGCCGGATGAGCCGATGCGGCTGCTGATCCTGTCCGACCTGCACGTCGAGGCGGCCGCCTATCCGGCCCGGGCCGCTGCCGCCGTGCCGGACGATGCGTACGACGTGGTCGTGCTGGCCGGCGACATCCACAACGGCGATGCGGCGCTGCACTGGGCGCGCGACCACTTCCCCGACCACCGGATCGTGCAGATCGCCGGCAATCACGAGTTCTACGATTCGCGCTACGACGCGTGCCTGGCGAGCCTGCGCGAGACGGCCGCCGGCCTGGGTATCGATTTCCTCGAGAACGATCGCTGCGAGATCGACGGCGTCGAATTCCTCGGCTGCACACTGTGGACCGACTTCCGGCTGTTCGAGCGCGAAGGGCGTTCGCACCACCTGACGCAGGATCAGGCGATGCAGGCCAACCGGCGGCTGATGGCCGACTATTTCGCGATCGACGTCGACGATCCGGCACAGGGCGCGCGGCGTTTCACGCCCGCCGACTCGGTCCGGCTGCACCGGCGGTCGCGGCGCTGGCTGGCCGACGCGCTGGCGCGTCCGGCCGCCGGGCCGCGGGTCGTCGTGACCCATCACCTGCCGAGCTGGCGTTCGGTCGTTCCGCAGTACGTCGACGCGGTCTCCAACGCCGCGTTCGCCAGCGACGTCGACGAGCTGGTCGCGCTGGCCGACCTGTGGATCCACGGGCACACGCATTCGTCGCAGCGCTACGCGATCGGCGGCTGCACGGTCGTCAGCAACGCGCGCGGGTATCCGTCGCGCCGCCGCGAGCCGGGCGACGGGTTCGAGAACCCGGATTTCCAGCCCGGACTGATCCTGCCGGTCACCGCCGGTCGGCGCTGACCGCCGACGGGCAAATCCTTGCGGCGCGCCGGCGCCGCGCGCGCGACAGTGAGGGTTTCGACGCCGGCCGTCGTGCCCAGCATCCGATGAGCGTTCGCTCGCCCTCCGCCTCCCGATCGAAGAAGGACGTCGCCGCCTTGCGCGACTGGCTGGCCGGCGCCGCGGCGGACGAGCGCGACGCGCTGTCGCTGCTGGACCTGCTGGCCCGGCGCATCGGCGAACTCGCGCCCGACCTGTCCGCCGACGACGTGTCGGCGCTGGTCGAGGCCGCCCGCCGGCAGCAGGTCGCCGCCATCGAGGCGGCGCTGCAATCGATGGCCGGCGCCGTGTTTCCGCTGCCCGCCGACGACTGGCCGCGTCTGCGGCATCTGTTCGCGCAGATGCGCGTCGCCCGCGACCGCCTGCTCGATCACCACGTCGCCGCCGTCGAGGACAGCGGGCTGCTGACGCGCACGGTGATCCCGGGCGCCAGCGACGACTGGCGGCACGTCTCGTCGCTCGTGCATGCGCTGGACCTGCAGGCGCGGCTGCTGCGCGCGCACCTGTGGCACCGCATCGACGTCGACGCCGCCGACTGGCAAAGCCTGGCGCGGCTCGCGGCCCGCTTGCGCGCCAGCAGCTTCCTCGATGCGCCGATTCCCGATCCACTGGGGCCGGGCCGTCCCCGGACCGTGCGCGGGCTGATCGTCCATCCGCTGCTGCTCGCGACCGCGCGGCTCGACGAGCGCGATGCGGCCGAATCCGAACTGATCGACCGGCTGGCGAGCGGCTGGGCCGGCAAGGTCGGCCTGCGCATCGATGACGACGGCCGGTTGCACGAGAATCGCCACGGCCCGACGCTGCTGCTCGCCGATCGTCTGGCGGTGCGCCTGGACACGCATCGGCTCGACCGCCGGCTGCAGGAACGCCTCGAGTCGCTCGCGGCGGCTCCCCGCGGCGAGGGCCCGCGCCTGCCGGCGGGCCTGACGCGCGAGCGCTGCCTGCGCCTGCTGGCCGAACTGCGCGAGGACTGGAGCGATGCGTATCGTCCGCGCCGCTGGCCGGCGACGCGCGCCGAACGGGTTCTCGTGCGCTTCGGCACGCCGGCCGGCGATGCCGCGGCGCCGGGCCGGCAGCCGGCCGCGCCGTCCGCCGGTCTGTCGCCGGCCGGCCTGGCCAGCTTCGGCTACGCGTACGGCCGGCACGAGCAGGACACGCTGATCCGCCGGGCGCGGGGTCTGGACGGGCGGCCGCGCCAGGCGCTTCGCGACTACCTGGCGCAGGGCGAGATCGCCGGCCGGATCGGCGAGGACGGCGGCATCGTCGTCATCGGCCGCACGTCGCTGCAGGCGGTCAAGCCGGGCGCGCTGGCGGTCTGGGCATCGGGGGACGACGCGAGCGCGCCGATCCGCGTCGGCCGGGTCGTGGCCCGGCGCCAGCGCGCGATCGCCGACGACGAGGCGCGCGCGCTGCCCGGGGAAGCGGGGCGCGGGCAGCGCCTGATGATCTCGCCCTGGCCGCATCGCGTCGAGATGGTCCGCCTGCGCATCGGCGACGACGGCTTCTTCGGCGACGCGCTGCTGCTGGCCGCGATCGACGACGAACCGACCAGCCTCGTGCTGCCGCCGGCCCGCGTGCGGGAAGGCGATACGGTGATGCTGCGGCTGCCGCAGCGCGACGTGCCGGCGGCGATCGGCCGCGTGTTGCAGCGCGGCACGGGTTTCGAAAGGATCGCGATCCGCCTGCCGCCCGAGTAATCGCCGGTTTCCGATGCGATCGCATCGGCTACACTGCGACCATGGCCGGCCTCGACAGGAATACGCCCTTACCCACGCGGATCGTGCTGCACCAGCAGTCGCGCGTGCTCGAACTCGCGTTCGACGACGGTCGCGAGTTCCGCCTGCCGTTCGAGCTGCTGCGCGTCTATTCGCCGTCCGCCGAAGTGCGCGGGCACGGGCCGGGCCAGGAGATCCTGCAGACCGGCAAGCGCGGGGTGCGGATCGATTCGATCGAGGCGGTCGGGCACTACGCGCTGCAGCCGAGGTTCTCCGAC
The DNA here is from genome assembly GCA_047601745.1 of Burkholderiaceae bacterium. GTDB lineage: Bacteria > Pseudomonadota > Gammaproteobacteria > Burkholderiales > Burkholderiaceae_E > JAKPAM01. The sequence goes on from JASGIS010000001.1 coordinate 2,955,047, forward strand.
GGTCACGATACCGGCCTGTATTCGTGGGACTATCTGTACTCGCTCGGCGCGAACCAGACCCGGCTGTGGGCCGAGTACGAAGCACGCCTGCAGGCCGCCGGCGCCAGCCGAGACGAACCGGCGGATGCCGGCGCCGGCGGGCCGCCCCCCGAAGTCGCGCTGCGATCGGGCACGGGGTCGGGCGGCGGCCGCGCCGCCGATGCGCCGCGCGGCGGCGCGCACGCCGGCGCGTCAGTGGCGGCTCGATCCGCCGACCCATCAGCGATGCCCGCGGGCGGACAGCCCGAGCCATCGACGCCTTCGGCCGGGCAGCCGGAGCCCGCATCGCTGAACGCGGTGCCGCTCAGCCGTCCGCGCTGATTGCAGCGCTCATCTTTACCGATCCATCTCATGAACGACGCCAGCGGCCCAACTCATTTCGGTTTCGAGCAGGTTCCCGAGGAACAGAAGGTGCGCCGCGTGGCGCAGGTCTTCGATTCGGTCGCCCAGCGCTACGACGTGATGAACGACCTGATGTCGGCGGGCATGCATCGCCTGTGGAAGTCGTTCACGATCAATCAGGCCGGCTTGCGTCCGGGCATGCGCGTGCTCGACGTCGCCGGCGGCACCGCCGACCTGGCGCGGGCGATGGCCCCGCGCGTCGGCAGCGAAGGCGAAGTCTGGTTGACCGACATCAACGGATCGATGCTCAGGATCGGGCGCGACCGGATGCTCGACGACGGCCTGATCCAGCCCGCCGTGCAGTGCGATGCCGAATGCCTGCCGTTTCCCGACGCTTATTTCGATCGGGTTACCGTCGCGTTCGGGCTGCGCAACATGACGCACAAGGAGCGTGCGCTCGAGCAGATGCGGCGCGTGCTCAAGCCCGGCGGCAAGCTGCTGGTGCTCGAGTTCTCGCGGATCTGGAAGCCGCTCGCACCGATCTACGACCGCTATTCGTTCTCGGTGCTGCCGTGGATGGGACGACGGATCGCCAACGACGCCGACAGCTACCGCTATCTGGCCGAATCGATCCGCATGCATCCGGACCAGCAGACGCTCAAGGAGATGATCGAGGACGTCGGATTCAAGCGGGTCCGGTATTTCAATCTGGCTGCCGGCGCGGTGGCCCTGCATGAGGGCGTTCGAATCGGGTAATCCGGCAAAACGTCCCCATATGGGGATCGAGACGGCTTTTTTGGGTGGGATCGCTTCTGTGAGGGGCACATGAAACGGTACTGGATACATGCAATCGCGGTGGCACTGGTGGTGTCACTTCCCTGGGATCTGGCGCAAGCCAAACGCATGGGCGGAGGCGGCTCGATCGGCCGGCAGTCTCCGAACGTGATGCAGCGGGACGCGACGCCGCCCCGCCAGGCGACGCCTCCGCAGCAGGCCGCCCAACCCGCTCCTTCGCAGGCCGCTCCCGCGCAGGCTGCGCCCTCGCAGGCGGCCCCGGCTCAGGCCGCTCCGGCCCAGGCCGCACGGCCGGCCGCCGGCGCGGCGACGGCGGGCGCCGCGGCCCAGCAGGCCTCGCGCTCGCGCTGGCTCGCGCCGCTGGCCGGCATCGCCGCGGGCCTGGGTCTGGCCGCGCTGGCCAGCCATCTGGGCTTCGGCGAAGGCTTCGCATCGCTGATGCTGCTGATGCTGATCGTCGTCGTCGGCATCGCCGTCGTGCGCATGCTGATGCGCTCGCGCAAGCCGGTCTCGCGCACCAACCCGTACCAGCCGGCGTTCTCGTACAACGGCGTCGGGCAGGAAGCGTCGGTCAACGGCTATACGCCCGCCGCGCAACCCGCGCAGCGGCCGGTCTCGGTCGTGCGTCCGGAGCAGGCTCCGCGCGAATCCGGAACGCTGGGCGCCGCCTGGCGGGTGCCGGCGGATTTCGACCGCGACGGATTCCTGCGGCAGGCCAAGTCGCAGTACGTGACGCTGCAGGGCGCTTATGACCGCGCCGACCTCGACAAACTGCGCGAGTTCACGACGCCGGAAATGTTCGACGGGCTGTCGCGCGAGATCGCCGCGCGGCAGGGTGCCCGCAATGTCACCGACGTCGTCACGCTCGAGGCCGAACTGCTCGGCATCACCAGCAGCGGCGCCGACCATCTGGCCAGCGTGCGCTTCCACGGCATGATCCGTGAGCACGAGGGCGGGCCGGCCGAGTCGTTCGACGAGGTCTGGAACCTGTCCAAGCCGGTCGATGGATCCTCGGGCTGGGTGCTCGCCGGCATCCAGGCGCTGGTCTGAGCCGCGTTCCGGCCGTCGCGCGCATCGCCATGCCCGTCGATTCCGATACGCCGCGCCAGGTCGGCGCGTTGCCCGATCCGGCCGCCTCGCGCGGCGACGACGGACCTGCGCGCTGGCTGCGCGCGCTGCTGGCGAAGGCGTCGGCACCGCCGCTGACGCTGGCGCTGGCCGCTCTCGATCACGTGATCCGCCAGCAGGGATGGGCGCGCCAGCGGCTGCGGCCGTTCGCCGGCCGGACGGTGCGGCTGGCGCTCGATGGCGACACGCTGCCGGCGCGCGTGCTGCCGCCGATCGTCGCGCGCATCGACGAAGACGGTTATCTGCGCCGGCCGGCGACGCCGGGCGCAAGTGGGCCGGACAGCGTCACGCTGTGGCTGCGGCCGTCGCTCGATCTGGTCGAGGCGATCGCCGCGGCCGACCGTAGCGATCGGGTCGGCGCGCACCTGCGGATCGAAGGCGACGTGGCGCTGGCCACCGCGCTGTCCGATCTGGCGCGCCACCTGCGCTGGGACGTCGAGGACGATCTGAGTCACCTGGTCGGCGACGTCGCGGCGCGCCGCATCGGCCTCGGGGCGCAGGAGCTGCGGCGCAAGGCCGAGCATCTGGCGCGACGCGCCGGCGATTCGACGCTGCAGTTCGTCACGGTCGAGCAGCCGCTGCTGGTACCGGCAGCGCTGGCGCGCGATCGGGCTGCCGAGCTTCAGGCGCTCGCGCAACGTATCCGGGAATTGAAGGTCCGCGTCGATCGATTGTCGGACGCGGGCCGCTAAGTGCGCTAAGTTCGTGTCGTCGCCGGCCGCGTGCCGGCGGGGATCGTCAGGGTTGGGATCGCGCGTCGACCATCATGGCACGGATGATGCATTCGTCGGGCCGTTCGCGTGGCGAGGCCGAATCGCAGGGATCGAGGATGATCGGAAGAATCAAGCGCAGCACGCGCCTTGCCGCGTCTTACGTCAACGTCTTCACGGATCTGCTCGCCGTCGAGGCGCGGCAGGAAGTCCAGCGCCTGATCGATCGATGCCGCCAGAAGCTCATCGCCGCGGTACTGCTGCTGTTCGGGTTCCTCTGGCTGAACATCGGCGTATTCGTGTTGATATGGGATTCGCCGTATCGCCATTGGATGCCGTTCGCGATCGGCGTCGGCGTCGTGCTCGTCGCCCTGCTGGTCTGGCAGGTCGGTCGTGGGGCCGGCGACGAGCCGGCGTTCGCCGCGGCGCGCAAGGCATTGGCCGAGGACGCGGCGCTGTGGAACATCGACCTCACGCCCGGCCACGTCCTCGGCGAACAGCGGCCCGCGTCCGGCGCCGAGGGTGCCGCCGGCTCGGCGGCCGCGGCGTTCTCGCGCGAGAGCGCCGGATCGCAGCCCGATGCGCCGGCGCCGAGCGTCGACGAACTCGAACGACAGTTGCGCGAACTGCGCGTCGCGCTCAAACGCACGGTGTCCGGGGCCGATCGCTCTTCCGCGGCCGGATCCGCGCGCAGTGCCGATGCGGGCCGCAAGGCCGACGGGAGCGGCGGCGAATCGGGGGGCGCCGCGCCGCACGGATTCTCCGAGGGGTTCCAGCCCAAGAGCCGGACGATGCGTACGGTGATGACGGTGGTCACCGACGTCATCGGCGACGGCAGGTCCGGAGGAGGGCTCGGCCCCTGGCCGGCGCGCATCGTCGCCGTCGTGCTGGCGAGCCGCTTGGTCAAGCGCAACGGCCGGTGGTTGATCGCCGCCTGGCCGGTGATCCGCCTGGTCGTCGCGCAGCTCGCGCGTTCGCGCCGGTCTGCCGATCGAGCCGATCGAGCCGATCGCGCTGCCCGGTTCGCGGAGCGTGCCGATGTAGGGGCGCGTGGACCCGGCTCGACGCAGTATGATCCCGCGCGGCCTTCGGACCGGAGCGCCGATGCGCGGCAGACGCCTTTTCAGGGTTCCTCGGTGGCGCCGGGTTCACACCCGCCGCCGCCGCGATGATCGTTCGACCAGTTGTTGTTCCATCAACCAAAAGGAGTGCGCACCATGGTGTCGAGAAGATCCCTTCCCCGGCTGAATACGCAAGAGTTCAATGACTTTCTCGATGATGTCGCCACGCTGCTGGAATCGTCTTCGGGTACCGACATCCGCGGCGAGATCGAGAAGCGCGTCAAGGCCGCGCGCGTGGGTCTCAGGGATGCGGTGTCGGACTTGACGGAACAGAGCAGCGAGCTGGCCGAACGCGCCCGCGAAGGCGTCGAGCGCGGGCTCGATTTCTCGCGCGATCGCGTCAGCGAGCATCCGCTGTCGTCGGTCGGCGTCGCGGCGGTCGGCGGCCTGATCGTCGGCCTGCTGCTGGCCAATCGACGCTGATCGCGATCGACGGCGCGGCCCGGCGGTAAGCGACACCGGCCCGCCGGCCGTCGCCGGCCGGGCCGTCCTTCGGTATGGGGCGGCCTTCGGCGTGGGCTCGATTTTCGCGTGAACGGGTCTTCGCGTGGACGGGTCCTTCGCGTGGACGGGCCCCAGGCTTCCGGGGCCTAGGCTTCGATCGGTTCGGCGGCGGTCTCGATGATGATCGAGACCGCGAAGATCACGGCCCAGATGGCGACGCCCAGCCATCCCGCGGCGCTGACGTTCAGCGCCAGCGCCAGCAGCCAGCCCAGCGCTTCGCTGCGACGAAATATCCAGAAGCCTTTGTCGATCAGTCGCCCGACGGCCGAGCCCGGTCGCGTGGAGGCGGTGGAACGGCGCGCAGGCTCGGTGCCGCGGATGTCGATGCGAGGTTCGTCGAGAGCCATCGCCTGCTGGTCGGTCATCGGGTGTCTCTTTATCGGATCGCGACCGTCCTGGCGGCCAGCGCAGCGCCGGAACGCGCTTCGTACGTCGTACGACGAGGTTCTGCGCGACGGCGTTCTGCGATAGGGTAGGACGATTCTGTGTTGTCGTTCCCGCTTCTCATGCAAGTCGGGGATGCGATTTTCCAACAAGCCTGAAAGAGGGACATCCCCGTGATTACCCGTGCAATGCAGCACGATGCACCGGACTGGGGCGCGATCGAAACGCCTGTCGCGCTGGTCGACCCGGTACGCATGCAGGCCAACATCGACCGGATGCAGGCGCGGATGCGCGAACTGGGCGTCGCGTTCCGGCCGCACGTCAAGACCAGCAAGGCGCCCGACGTGGTTCGCCGGCAATGCGAGGCGGGTGCGCACGGCATCACGGTCTCGACGCTGAAGGAGGCCGAGCGCTTCTTCGCCGAGGCGATCGACGACATCCTGTACGCGGTATGCATCGCGCCGGCCAAGCTCGATCACGTGCGCGCGTTGCGCGAGGCCGGTTGCCGCCTGTCGATCCTCGTCGATTCGATGGCCGGCGCGCAGGCCGTCGTCGAGTACGGACGCGCGCATCGCCACGTGTTCGACGTGCTGATCGAGATCGATACCGACGGCCATCGATCGGGCGTCGTGCCCGAGGACGAACGACTGCTGGCGATCGGCCGCGTGCTGCACGAGGGCGGAGCGCGGCTGGCCGGCGTGATGACGCATGCCGGCGGATCGTACGCGTGCGAGGACGAGGCCTCGCTGGTCGCGTTCGCCGAGCGCGAGCGTGCCGGCTGCGTGCGAGCCGCGCAACGCCTGCGCGCCGACGGCCTGCCGTGCGGGATCGTCAGCGTCGGCTCCACGCCGACCGCGCTGTCGGCCCGTTCGCTCGAGGGCGTGACCGAGGTGCGGGCCGGCGTCTACGTGTTCTTCGATCTGGTGATGGCCGGCATCGGCGTCTGCACGCCCGACCAGATTGCGTTGAGCGTGCTGACGACGGTGATCGGCCACCAGGCCGATCGCGGCCGGGTGATCGTCGATGCCGGATGGATGGCGCTGAGCCGTGATCGCGGTACGCGATCGCAGCGCGTCGATCACGGTTATGGGCTGGTCTGCGACCGCGACGGCCGGGTGCTGGATCCGTACATCGTCGTCGACGCCAACCAGGAGCACGGCATCATCGCGCCGCGATCGGGGGCGGCGGCCCCCGACGCAGACGTCGCGCGGCGCTTTCCGATCGGCACGCTGCTGCGCGTGCTGCCGAACCACGCGTGCGCGACGGCCGCTCAGTTCGACGCTTATCACGCACTGCCGGCGATGCATATGTGGCCGCGCTTCGGCGGCTGGTGAGCCGGCACCGGCGCCGCGGGCATACCCGCGCCGCCGGCGTCATCGACGCTGAGTCCTCGAGGCCGGGCTATGGAGGCCGGGCCATCGAGGCTGAGTCATCGGGGCCGAGTCATCGGGGCTGAGTCATCGAGGCTGAGTCATCGAGGCTGAGTCATCGAGGCTGAGTCATCGGGGCTGAGTCATCGAGGCTGAGTCATCGGGGCTGAGCCATCGGGGCTGAGTCATCGAGGCAGCGTCATCGAGGCCGGGCCATCGAGGCCAGATCATCGAGGCTGCGTCATAACGGCAGCCTCATTGCGGCTCATCGTGGCTGCCGTCATCGCGACTGGGTGCCTGGCTGGCGCACCAGCACGCGCCGCCGGTCGCCGGCGATCGGCGTCATCGGCGATCCGGCCTCGGTCAGCAGCTCGTACGCTTCGCGCGACAGGATCGCGACCGCGCCGGGCTCGTCACGCCAGCGCTCGGCGAACGCCGCCAGCGTGGGGATCTGTCGTTGCGGCTCGCGCCGCAGGCCGGTCTCGAACTCGTCGACATAAGCGACCAGCGTGACCGGTCGCCGCAGGTAGAACGGCAGCGTCTGGTCATAAGTATCGACCGAGTAGATCGGTGTCGACGGGCCGAGATGCGGGGCGGCCTGCGCGAGCCAGCGGACGGGGGAGCGTTGCGCCTCGATGTACTGGTAGCCGCCGATGGCGATCTGCGAGCAGGCGAGCGCCGCCATCGCCGCGGCGAGCGTCGCGTGCGTGGAGGGAGCGTCGGCGCGCCAGCGCGACAGCCACGCGCCGCAGCCGCCGAGCAGCGCCAGGCCGAACGCGACCGAGATCGCGAAGCCGCCGACGCCCGCGCTCGTCGAGGCGGTCGTCCCGCGCGTCATCACGACGCCGGCGATGACCGTGAGCGCCGCGAGGACCCCGGTGCTCGCCAGCAGGTGACGGCCGATGCGCGGCGCCGGCACCGCCTGCAGGCGGACGGCCAGCAGCACCGCGAGCGGCGGGAACATCGGCAGTATGTACGACGGCAGCTTGGACCCGGACACGCTGAAGAAACCGAAGATCACCAGCGCCTGCAGCGTCAGGAAGCGTTCGACCTGCAGGCCCGCCGTCCGGCGGCGCCAAGCGACGTGCCGCAGCGAGGGCAGGAAGCTGGTCCACGGAAAGGCGCCGACGATCAGGATCGGTATGAAGTAGTACAACGGACCCGAACGGCGGTGGATCGTCGACGTGAAGCGTTGCAGATGCTCGTGGATGAAGAAGAACTTCAGGAATCCCGGGTTGTGCGTCTCCATCAGCAGGAACCACGGGCCGCACAGCGAGAACAGGATCAGGCCGCCTTCGAACCAGGACAGGCGCCGCAGCACCTGGCGGTCGCCGGTCGCGAGCACGTAGGCGCCCAGGCCCGCCGCCGGCACCACCAGCGCCACCACGCCCTTGCTGAGCACCGCCAGCGCGACGGCGATCCAGGCGATGCGCATCCGCAGCACCGCCTGGCGTTCGTTGGTGTCCGGCAGGTTCGCGGCCCAGACCATCAGCATCCCGATCGTCATGAACGCGCTCAGCGACATGTCGAGGGTCAGGAAGTGCCCGTTGGCGATCCACCATAGCGACGACGCCAGGATCGCGACCGACGCCGTCGCGGTGCGCGCATCGAAGCTCCTGCGCACGACCCACCACATCGGCGGCAGCGGCAGCAGCGCCGACAGCGCCGGCCAGATCCGCGCGGCGAACTCGTTCAGACCGGCCAGCTTGAACGCGAGTGCCGTGGCCCAGTAGACCAGCGGCGGCTTCTCGAAATACAGGATGCCGTTCAGTCGCGGCGTCACCCAGTCGCCGCTCGACAGCATTTCGCGGGCGATCTCCGCGTACCGCCCTTCGTCCGGTCCGTGCAGCCAGCGCAGCCCGAGCGGTACCCACCAGATCGCCAGCGCCGACACGATCAGCACGAGCGCCGGCCACGCGCGCCTTTGCGAGGTCTCGCGCAGGCGGCGATCGGGGTCGAGAGTCGGGAACGGGGCAGCCGGCCGTGCCGTGCCCGCATCGAGTGACGGCGGATGGGCCGGGGAGATCCGTGCTTCGTGGTTCATGGTGCGTGCGCCTGCCGCGGGGGCGAGGGCGGATCGGTGTCGGAATGACGATCGGCCGCCAGCCGCGCACGCCGGTGGGCGCGCGCGGGGGCAGTCGCACGCAAGCTACAGAGGGGCTTATCGAATTTCCGTCGCGGCCGCGCCGCCCGCCGGCGCCGGATCGAAGCGCAGCGTGAACACCGTGCCGCTGCCGGGCGACGACCGGACGTCCAGCGACCAGCGGTGCGCGAGCGCCGTCTGCCGGGCGATCGCCAGGCCCAGGCCGCGCTCGTCGCTCGACGCGCCGGCCGGCGGACGCGGACGGCCGCCGGTGTCCAGGCGGTGCCGGCTGAAGTGGCGATCGAAGATCCTCGGCAGATCCTCGGCGGCGATGCCCGGCCCCTCGTCGGCCAGCCTCAGGCCGTCGGGCAGCCGGCCGACCGTGCAGTGGCCCGGCGTCGCGTGGTCGATCGCGTTACGGAGCAGGTTGCGCAGGATCGTCATCAGCGCGAGCCGGTCGATGTTCGCCGTATCGCCGCGCGGGATCTCGTTGACCAGCTCGAGCCGACCGTCGACGTTGCGGTGCTGCAGCCCGGCCCATACCGCGTCGATGCACGCGCGCAGGTCGACGATCTCGGGTTCGGCCAGTTGCGCGTTGGACAGGTTGTGCACCGATTCGATGTCGGCCGCGATCGCATCGACGGTCGCCTGCATCCGTTGCAGGCGCGCGCGGCCGCCGTCGTCGAGCGTCTGCGTCAGCAGCAGCATCTCGGCATCGGTGCGCAGCGCCGTCAGCGGCGTGCGGACCTCGTGCCGCACGTTGGCGACGAACTCGCGCTCGCGCGCGTACGACTCGTCCAGGCGCCGCTGCGCGGCATCGAAAGCTTCGAGCAGCATCGCCTCCTCGTCCGACTGTCCGATCGGCAGCGGCGCGTGGCCGGGCGTCCATTCGCTCAGGTGCGAGGCCATCCGGCGGAACGGTTCGACGAGGATCCGGGCGATCGCGACCGAGGTGATCGCGGCGATCGCGCAGATGATCGAGCCGATCACCAGCAGGTAGAAGCCGAACCGGTAGACGAAGGCTTCGTCCTCGGATGCGTCGTAGCGCAGGTAGAACCGTCCCTGCGGCGTCGTCTCGATCCGGTAGTGCAGCGTATGGCCGGCCGAATCCTGGCGTACGTGCGTGCCGTCCGGCAGCCGCGCGAGCGCCTCCGGCAGTCGCCGGTCGGGTTCGAGATCCTCCGCGGGCGGGCCCATGACCATCCACGCGGTGAACCGTGTCGTCAGCTCGATCGATCCGCCGTCGTCCGGCAGCACGTTGTCGCCCTGGTCCAGCTGGCCGATCAGCCGCTGGGCCTCGACCTCGACGATCTGGTTGACCAGATCGTCTTCCTGGTCGGCGAGCGCCGTATAGGCCAGGTATCCCTGGACGACGACGAAGATCACGACGATCGACGTCAGCGCGACGGTGATCCGTTGCGCCAGCCGGGACTGCCCGGACTTCATCGGCGCAGCCGGACGCCGACGCCGTGCACGGTCTCCAGGCCTTCGTGTCCGGCCTCCTGCAAGGCCTTGCGCAGCAGGTAGACCTGGCCGCGCAGCAGCTCGGGCGTGCCGTCGCCGTCCGGCCACAGCACGCGTTCGAGTTCGCGCCGCTCGACCAGATCACCGGGCCGGCGCATCAGCCGCTCGAGCAGCAGCACGCTGCGGGCCATCAGGCGCAGCGGTTCGCCGCGAAACGTGACGCCGCGCGTGCGGCGGTCGAAGCGAAGCTCGCCGGCCTCGACGACGTTGTCGACGACGCTGCCGGTCGAGCGGCGATGCAGCGCGAGGGCGCGCGCCTCGACCTCGGCCAGCGCGAACGGCTTGGCCAGGTAGTCGTCCGCGCCGAGCGCGAACGCCTGCAGCCGCGCCTCGAGCGCATCGCGCGCGGTCAGCACGAGGATCGGCGTGGCCAGCAGCAGGCGCTGGCGTGCCGCGATGATCACGTCCAGACCGTCGACCCGGGGCAGTCCCAGGTCCAGCACGATGACGTCGAACGGATCGCGCCCGAGCCGTTCGATGGCGGCCTCGCCGTCATACGCGACGTCGGGCCGATGTCCGCGCATCGCGAGGAAATCCAGCAGATTACCGGCGATCGTCGAATCGTCCTCGACGATCAGCATGTCCAGGCGCGGAGAATGCGCGCAAGGAGAGGGAGCGGGCATGAAACGGGGCGTCCTGCCGGGCCATCCGGCATCAACGACGCAGTGGACAGGCCACGGCGTCGAATTTTCGTCGAATATCGGCCCCGGCGCTACGCCCGTTCACGGGTTCTCAGCTCACAATCCCGAGCACAGGTGCCCGCCGTCGACCGGCACGCAGGCGCCCGTCATCCACGACCCGGCTTCGGTCGCCAGCAGCAGGAACAGGCCGTTCAGTTCTTCGGGCTTGCCGAGCCGGCGCATCGGGATGCGCTTGATCATCGCCCGGCCGTAATCGGTCTGCCACATCTCGTCGGTCATCTCGGTACCGATGTAGCCGGGCTCGATCGCGTTGACGCGGATGTTGTAGCGCGCCAGTTCGAGCGCCAGGCTCTTGGTCATCTGGACGACCGCGGCCTTCGACGTCGAATAGGGGGTGATGCCCGGTGCGACGCGTTCGCCCTGGATCGACGCGATGTTGACGATCGCGCCGCCCCGACCGGCCGCCTGCCAGCGCCGCGAGGCCAGCATCGAGACGATCCAGACGCCGCGCACGTTGATCGCCATCTGCTTGTCGAAGTCGCTGAGCGGCATTTCCAGCGGCCGCGCCGACATCGAGATGCCGGCGTTGTTGACGACGACGTCCAGCGGGTCGCCGGTCGAATCGATCGTCGCGAATCCGGCCTCGATCGACGCTTCGGACTCGACGTCCATCTCGAGGACGGTGACGTCGGGCGCGCCCAGTTCGCGCAGCGCGCCCTCCAGCGCGTCCAGCCGCTGGCGGCGCCGCGCGGCGATCACGACCTTGGCGCCGCAACTCGCCGATACGCGCGCGAAGTTCTCGCCGAGACCGGACGAAGCGCCAGTCACCAATACCCTCTTGCCCTTGAGCAACGCGCCCAGATCCATCGTCGTGTCTCCTTGATCGATATTCGTTTGCCGACGCGGAGGGGAGGGGCGTCGGCAGGTGGAACTCAGCGCCCGGCCGATTCGCCGAGCGTCTCGTGCAGGCCGTAAGCCGCCTGGCGGTTCGACACGGTCTCGACGTCATGGCTCATGATGACCAGGTCGTGCAGCGCGCCGTTGCGGTCGGCCACGTGGCGGCTCAGCATCGCTTCGGCGCGGAATCCGAGTTCCTCGAACACGCCGATCGCGCGATGCTGCGCGAGCGTCATCCGGGCGATCAGCTTGCGCAGCCCGAGGTCCAGCGCCTGCGCGAAACACTCCTGGATCAGCAGCCGGCCCAGTCCGCGCCCGCGCCAGGCCGGCGAGACCAGCACGCGCAGTTCGCCGACGTGGCGCGACCAGCCGAGCGTGTCGACGAAGGTCGTCGTGCAGCCGACCACCACGCCGTCATGACGCGCGACCAGGCTGACCAGCCGGCCTTCGTCGATCGAGCGCATCCAGGCGTCGATGACCTTCGGATGGCTGATGTCGCGGCTGAGGAACAGCAGGTCGGCCTCGGACAGCGTCTTGACGAAATCGACGACGGCTTCGCGGTCGGAGGCCGTCATCTGCGCGATTTCGATCTTCTCGCCATCGCAGGTCGCGGTGCGCGGGTATTGGCGTTTTTCTTGGGTCATGTCGAACGATGCTCCAACCAGGAATCAAGAGCGGGCCACATGCGTTTGATCGCGTTGGCGCCGGCGGCGATGCTGACGTGTCCGCCGGGCAGCACGATCTCCTGCTTGTCGGTCGAGCCGACTCGCTCGACCAGCGGCTTCGAGCACTCGGACGGCACGATATGGTCATACTTGGCGACGACGTGCAGCAGCGGGATGGTGATTTTGCTCAGGTCGACGAGCTGGCCCCCGACCTTCATCGTGCCCTCGTACAGCGCATTGCGCTGCATCAGGTCCTTCGTCATCTGACGGAAATATCCGCCGGGCAGCCCCAGGGTCTCGTTGCCCCAGCGCTCCATCATCCGGAACCCCTTGACGAACTGGTCGTTCCACAGGTTGTCCCAGAGCCGGACCTGGCCGGCCAGGCGGCTGGCCGGGCGCAGCGAGTCGAAGCCGGCGACGACCATGTCGGGCGGCATGTTGCCGACCTGCTCGACGAAACGGTCGACGTCGAAGTGCTTCGGGTCCGCCATCGAGCGGAACAGCTCCATCTTCGAGAAGTCGATCGGCGTCGTGAAGCAGACCAGGTTGCGTACCGGTCCGTCCGGATGCAGCGACTGGTACAGCGTCGACAGCAGGCCGCCCGCGCAATAGCCGACCAGCGTGATCTCGTCCTCGCCGGAGTCGCGCTGCACGCGCCGGATGCAGTCCGGCAGGAAGCGCAGCACGTAGTCGTCCAGCGTCAGGCCGCGCTCGCTGTCGCTCGGCTGGTGCCAGTCGATCATGTAGACGTCGTAGCCGCGCTTCAGCAGGAACTCGACCAGGCTCTGCCCGGGCGTCAGGTCCAGGATGTAGCCCCGGTTCGTGGGCGCCATCACGAGGAGCAGCGGGACGCGATAGACCTCGTCGGCCATCGAGTGGTAGTGGAGGAGCTCCAGCGTGCCGCGTCGGTACAGCACGGTCTTGGGCGTGCGGCCGACTTCGGGGGGCGGCGCGCCCAGCAGCTCCATGCTCTTGAATCCGCGCTGGATCGCGTGCTCGACTTCCTGGCGCAGCCGCTCGGCGACGGCGCGCGGATCGGCATCGCGCTGCGCGGTGTTCGCTTGACTAGCCATCGATCATCCTTTGGTGGCGCGCGTGCCGCGCCGGCGTTCGGCCGGCTTGGCCTTGGCGGAGCGGGTACCGGCCGGGGCCGTTTCGGCCGCCGCACGGGCGCGGGTGGGTGCGGGTTCGGCGTCCGCGGGGGCCGGCGCCGGCGCGGAATCCGCCTCGGCGGCCGCCGCTGCAGGCTGCGCGTCCGCCGCGGGGGCGGGAGCGGGAGCAGGGGCGGACTGCGACGACGGACGGCGCGTGCGGGCGGGCCGCGGCGTGTCCAGTTCGCTCGGCGGCAGCAGCAGCGGCAGCAACTGGTCGAGCTTGCCTTCGATGCGTACCAGCGATTCGGCCAGCTCGGCGACGTCCTTGCGGCTCGGGATGTTCAGCCGGCGCAGATGATCGCTCATCGCCTTGTCGGAGAATTGCTGCAGGCTCAGCGCCATCGATGCCAGCGTCTGCGCGCTGCGCGCGGCCTCGGGCGTCTTGAGCGTGCTCGACGCCAGGTTGTTCGCCTCGCCTTCGAGGCGGGTCAGCGCATCTCGCCAGAACTGCAGCGGATCGGGAAACAATGAAGAGCTCATAGGCGGCTCCCTGTCGTGGGACGGGGCATGGGGTTCCTCCTCCTTAGGCTTGTTTGCGCACATTATCGCGTCTCGGCCGAGCCTGTCGTCAAGCGCGGGAAACCCTGCGCCGCGGACCGGATGGTTTCGACGCGGGCCGTCATTATCGGCCCGCTCGGGCGCCGCGCGAGGCTCTCGCGACGGCAGGCCGAATGCGCAACGCGATTATCGGAACGGCGCGTCGGCCGGCACCGATGCGAAGCAAGCCGGCCGAAGCCCGCGATCGGCCAGACTCGCGCAAACCGACGATATCGGAGGCGCAGGGTTTGTAGCACAATACAGAACAATTAACATTGCAAAGCCTTGTTCGTGTTTGTCTGCGGCTTCAGTGAACGCTGGTCGCCCGGATAGCCGGCGACGTGTCGTCGAGGGGCTCACCGCAGCAGATCGCGTGATGCCGCAGGAGGGAGGAAATGGGTGGTGCCATTTACTGACGCAGCCGCGGCGGCGGTGCGAACCGGTCTCGGGCGCGCCGTCCCCTTGGTGTTCGTCGTCGCGATGCTGGGCGCGACGACGGCGCGGGCCGACGACTATCTGTATACGGTGCGGCCGGGCGACAATCCGTGGACCGTCACCGAACGCTATCTGCGCGATCTCCGGTACTGGCCTCGCTTGCTGCAGTACAACCAGATCGAAGACGCCCGGCTGATCCAGCCGGGCAGCACGCTGCGCATCCCCAAGCAATGGCTGGCGATGCGGGTCGCGGAGATGCGCGTCGGACAGAAGCAGGGCAGCGTCGAGATCCGCGCGGCCAGCGAGACCGACGAGGCGTGGCGACCCGTGCAGACCGGACGGTCGCTGTCGGCCGGCCAGTGCCTGCGCACCGGCACCGACGGCAGCGCGATGCTCGAGCTGGGCGGTGGAACCGTCGTCCTCGTTCGTCCCGATACCGAGCTGCGGCTGGTCCGCGCGAGCGAGTCGCGCGTGCCCGACGGCAGCCTGCGGCTGCGCATCGAGCTGCTGCGCGGCGGGTTGGAAAACGTCGTGCAGCGGCGCCCGGGCGGCGGCACGCGCTTCGAGATCCAGACGCCGGCGGCGGTCGCCGCGGTTCGGGGCACCGAGTTCCGGGTATCGACCACGGCCGGCGCGACTCGCGCCGAAGTGCTCGAAGGGGCGGTCGCGTTCACCGGCCGGCGTGGTGGCGTGACGTTGTCCGCCGGTACCGGATCGGTCGCGACGCCCGACCGGCCTTCGCAGGCGGCGGTGCCCCTGCTGCCCGCGCCCGATCTGGCGCGGGTGCCGGACCGCATCCGTCGCCTGCCGATCAGCATCCCGTTGCAGCCGCTGTCCGGGGCCGCGCGGTACCAGACCCAGTTGCTGCCGGTCGGCAGCGCGCTGATCGCGTCCGACGAGGGCAGTCCGACCCCTCATGCGCGCGCCCGCGACGTGCCCGACGGCGACTACCTGCTGCGCGTGCGCGGCGTCGACGAGAACGGGCTCGAGGGATTCCAGGCGATGCGGCCGTTGACGGTCGACGCGCGGCCCGAGCCGCCGGTCCTGTCGGCGCCGCCTTCCGATGCCACGCTGGCCGCCGCGGGCCTGACGTTCCGCTGGACCGATGCGGGCGTCGCCGACTATCGGCTGCAGGTCAGCGATTCGGCGCAGTTCGCGTCGCCGCAGGTGGACCGCGCGGTGGCCGGCACGGCCGTGGAACTCGACGCGGCGGCGTTGCCGCCCGGGCAGTACTACTGGCGCGTGGCCAGCCGCATCACCGACGGCAAGCAAGGGCCGTACAGCGACGTCGAGCGGCTGCGCGTGGTGCCGGACGCGCCGCAGGTCGATCCGCCGGCCCAGGACGGCAAGTCCCTGAACCTGCGCTGGCGCGCGGCGTCGGCCGGGGCCAGCTACCGCTTCCAGCTCGCGCGCGACGAGCAGTTCGCCGACGTGGTGGTCGAACGGCGGGTGGACGCGCCGACGGTGACGCTGGAGGACCTGGAGCCCGGCACCTACGTGCTGCGCGTCCAGACCGTGACTGCCGATGGATTCGAGGGCGCGTGGAGTTCGCCCCAACGCATCGAGATCGAGGCTTCCCGGATCGTGTGGCCGCTGCTGCTGCTGATCCCGCTGATGCTGGTCTTGTAGCGGCGCGCGGCCACGCATGCGGCGGTCGATCAAAAAATGGTTTGCGCCGCTGTGCTCGCCGGCGGTGCGTCCGTGGTGGCTCGCGCTGCTGGTGCTGGTCTGGTTCGCGTGGGCGCCGCCGAGCCTCGTGCAACGGCTGGACCTGATGGCTTACGATCTAGCCAGCCGGCTTCTGCCCGCTCCGCAACTGGTCGACAGCACGATCATCGCCGTCGACGAGCGCAGCCTGCAGCGGCTAGGACGCTGGCCCTGGCCGCGCGGCATCCATGCCGATCTGCTCGATCAGCTGCACGCCGCGGGGGTCGATGCCGTCGCGATCGACCTGCTGTTCAACGAGCCGTCGCCGTTGCCCGGCGACGACCAGCGGTTGGCCGACGCGATCGCCCGCTTCGGCTCGGTCGTGTTGCCGGTGGCCCCCGCGCCGGGGGATCTGGGCATCCGCGTGCTGCGGCCGCTGCCGGCGTTCGTCACCGGCGACGTCGTGCTCGCGCATGCCGACGTCGAGATCGATCGGGATTCGGTCGCCCGCCGCCTGTTCCTGCGCGGCGGCGTCGGCGGCCAGTACTGGGACGCGCTGCCGCTGGCGATGTGGCGGGTAAGGGCCGCGGGCGCCGCCATGCTCGCCGCGCCGTCGCGCGATTCGCGGCCGGTGCCGGACGGGCCGGGCCGCGGCGTGCACACCTGGGTACGCGACCTCGAGGTCCTGCTGCCGGTCAAAGGGGGCGCGGTGCCGCGCCTGTCGTACGTCGACGTGCTGGAGGATCCGGCGCTGGCCGCGACGCTGGCCGGCAAGACCGTCTGGGTCGGCGTGACCGCGGCCGGCCTCGGTGATCGGCTGTCGGCGGCCTCGGCGCCCAGCGGCGAGCAATGGTCGGCCGTCCAGTGGCACGCGCACGCTTATGAATCGCTGCGCGCGGGCCGGCTCGTCACGCCGGTCGGTGCGTCATGGGCATGGTGGCTGGGCGGCCTGCCGCTGGGCCTGATGCTGGTCGCCAGCCGCCTGCGCGGCGCGCTGCGCGACGCGACGATGCCGGTGCTCGTGACGATGCCGGCCCTCATCACCGGCGTACTGTTGTGGCAGGGGGCGGTCTGGGGCGACGTGACCGGCCCCACGCTGGCCTGCGCGGTCGGTTACCTGCTGTGGCGCACCGAGCGCTATCGTCATACCCGTCGCGCGCTGTCCCGGGTGCGCGCCAACGCGCTCGCGGCGCTGCGGGCGATCAACGACGCCGTCGTCGTCGTCGATACGAACGGTCGCGTCCGCTACCTGAATCCGGTCGCGGCGAGGCTGGCGGGACGGCCGCCCGAACGGGCGCTCGGCATCGCGATCGAGAACCTCTACGCGTTGCCGCCCGATGATTGCCGCCGCCTGAAGGAGGCCGTCGTCGAATGCCTGGCCTCGCGCGAATCCGCGCGGCGCGGGCCGCCGGTGAACGTCGTCGCCGGGGGCGTCGAGCGCTTGCTGATGATCTGCGTCAGTCCGGTCATCGATGCGCAGCACGGGCTCGAAGGCGCGGTGCTCGCGCTCAGCGACATCACCGACGTGGTCAGCGCCGGGCAACGCCTGCAGTTCGAGGCGACGCACGATTCGCTGACCGGCCTGGCCAATCGCGCGCTGCTGACCGAGCGACTGACGCAGGCCATCGTCAACGCGCGGCGCGGCGGCCTGTCCGCCGCCGTGCTGTTCATGGACCTGGACCGGTTCAAGCGCTTCAACGACAGCCTCGGTCACCGGGTCGGCGATTCGATCCTCAAGACCGTCGCCCGCCGGCTCGTCAACGGCTGCGGTCCGCACGACACCGTGGCCCGCTGGGGCGGCGACGAATTCGTCATCGTGCTCGAACAGGTCGACGGACGCGACGCGGTGGCGGCCGTCGCCGCACGGCTGATCGACGCGATCTCGCGCGACGTCTCGCTCGACGGCATCGACGTGCATTGCACGTGCAGCATCGGCATCGCGATGGCGCCGAAGGACAGCTCCGATCCCGATTCGCTGCTGGCGATGGCCGACGCCGCGATGTACCGGGGCAAGGCGCATGCCGGGCACCGCTTCGAGTTCTATGCGGCCGAGATGCGCACCGGTTCGCGCCAGTGGCTGGACATCGAAACGCAATTGCGCCACGCGCTGGGCCGCAACGAGTTCGAGCTGTACTACCAGCCGCAGGTCCGGGTAGCCGACGGTCGGGTCGTCGGCCTCGAAGCGCTGCTGCGCTGGCGCACCGCCGGCGGCGAACTGGTGTCGCCGGGCCGGTTCATCGGCGTGGCCGAGGAGTCCGGGTTGATCCTGCCGATCGGTGCCTGGGCCATCGAGGCGGTCTCGCGACAGTTGCAGCGATGGCTGGCCGACGGCATTCCGTCGCTGCCGGTCTCGATCAACGTCTCGGCCCGGCAGTGCCTGGACCGCAGTCTCGTCAAGCAGGTCGCCTCGATGCTCGAACGTACCGGCATCCCGGCCGGACTGATCGCGCTGGAGATCACCGAGACCACCGCGATGGCCGACGTCGAGCACGTGATCTCGCTGCTCGACGAGTTGCGCACGCTCGGCGTCGGGCTGGCCGTCGACGATTTCGGTATCGGCCACTCGTCGCTCGCCTATCTGAAGCGGTTCCCGATCGACCAGATCAAGATCGATCAATCGTTCGTGCGCGACATCACCCACGACCCGAACGACGCCGCCATCGTGCGCGCCGCGATCGCGATCGGCCAGGGGCTCGGCGTGCCGGTGGTCGCCGAAGGCGTCGAGACCGAGGAACAGGCCCGGTTCCTCGCGCAGCACGGCTGCGACATCGCGCAGGGTTATTTCTACGCGCGCCCGCTCGACGTCGATTCGGCGACGGCCTTGCTGAAGGCGCAGGGTGCCGAGGAGCCGGGTTCTCGGCTGCCGCGCCACGCGGCCGATCCGTCGACTCCGGCCGCGGCTCTGCTGGCCGCGCCCACGCCGACGCCCACGCCGACGCCGACGCCGACGCCCGTGCCCGTGCCCGTGCCCGTGCCCGTGCCGACGACGTCGTCGCCGACGTCGCCGACGTCGACGCCGGAGGCGCGGCAGCCGATGGCGCCGCAGACGCGGGAGTGATCGGCGCAGCTACGGCCGAGCCGGGCATCGCGGCACGATGGCGCCGCAGACGGGGCAGTGATCGATCGGCGGCGGTTCCGGCGACGCGTGGGCCGGCGTTTCAGAAGTGGGTGAAGCGGGATTCGTCGATCTCGTCGCCGCCCGCATCGATCCGCTCCGGCTCGCGCGCCGGGCTCGCGATCCGTCCCGAACCCGAGGGCCGGGAAGAGGCTGCCGAAGCCGAAGAGGCCGGGCGGTTGCCGATCTTGAAGAACGCCATCGTCCGCTGCAACTGATCGGCCTGTTCGCTCATCTGCTCGGCGGTGGCCGCCAGTTGTTCGGAGCCCGATGCGTT
Source organism: Burkholderiaceae bacterium (assembly GCA_047601745.1). Classification (GTDB taxonomy): domain Bacteria; phylum Pseudomonadota; class Gammaproteobacteria; order Burkholderiales; family Burkholderiaceae_E; genus JAKPAM01. The sequence continues at coordinate 2,974,415 of JASGIS010000001.1, forward strand.
CTGCTGCGTGGTCTCGCTCAACTGGGCGACGGCGACGTTGATCTGGCCGACGCCCGAGTGCTGCTCTTCGGACGCCGCGGCGATCTCCTGGACGAGGTCCGAGGTCTTCTTGATCGACGGTACGATGTCGTCGAGCAGGCCGCCCGCCTTTTCGGCCAGTTCCACGCTGGATGCGGCGACCGTGCCGATCTCGCCGGCCGCCACCTGGCTGCGCTCGGCCAGCTTGCGCACTTCGGCCGCGACGACGGCGAAGCCCTTGCCGTGCTCGCCCGCCCGCGCCGCCTCGATCGCCGCGTTCAGCGCCAGCAGGTTCGTCTGGTAAGCGATGTCGTCGATGATGCCGATCTTCTGCGCGATCTTCCTCATCGCGTCGACGGTCGCCTTGACCGCCTCGCCGCCCTGGTCGGCCGCCTCGGCCGCCTTCGTCGCCATGCCGTCGGTCACCTTCGCGTTCTCGGTATTCTGCGAGATCGACGCCGTCATCTGCTCGATCGATGCGCTGGTCTCCTCGACGCCGGCCGCCTGTTCGCTGGCGGCCTGCGACAGCGATTGCGCGGTCGAGCTGATCTGTTCGGCGGCCCCCGCCAGCGCCCGCGCGCCGATGTGCACGTCGCCGACGACCCGCGACAGGTTCGCCGCCATCGTCTTCATCGCGAACAGCAGGCTCCGGTCGTCTCCGCGGCGCAGCGTGATCGGCACCCGCAGGTCGCCGTCGGCGATCGATCCGACGATGCGGGCCGCGTAGGCGGGTTCGCCGCCGAGCTGGCGCAGCAGGTTCCGGTAGATCCATCCGAGCGCCAGCGAGGTGGCGAGCACGGTCAACGTCAGCAGGCCGAGTACCAGCATGTAGGCGTGAAGGGCCGCCGCCTCGGCCTGCGCGACGGCGCCGGCGGTTCGCGTGTCCAGCAGTTCGAGGAATTCGTTGACCGGCTTCATGATGCGGGCCTTGGCGGCGTGATAAGCGGCGTTGTGGAGCAGCTCGCGCGCCATCTGCGGATCGGGTTCGCCCTGCCGCGTGAAGTTGCCGCCGGCGTCCGCGAACCGGCCCTTGACCGCGTTCATCGCAATGGTTTCGGCCTTCACCAGCTCATCGGAAATGTCCTGGGCTTCCTTCAGCTTGGCCAGCTCCGCGTCGGTGAAGCCCGCCCGCCGCATCAGATCGAGCAGCGACGCGGTCTCGCCGTCCGGCTGCGGCTTGTCCTGGCCGGCCGCGACGAAATCCCAGTAGATCCGCTCCGGATGCCGCGGCCGCGGCAGCTTGCCGTTGCGCATGTCGACGATCTGTCCGTACTGTTTTTCGTAGCGGGGATCGCCGCTTACGACATAAGTGCGCGCCAGTCGCGTCAGGTCGTCAGAAGTCTGACGAAGCTCGTCAGCCAGCAGATACGATCGATAGCGGGACTGGTTGGCCTCGTTGACGTTGCGTTGCGCTTGCTTCGCTTGCTGCAGGCCGTAGAACGTTCCGCCGGCCAGCATCAGGAACAGCACGAGGAAGCCGAGAAAGACGGTTTTCAGCGAAAGGGTGGGTTTCATGAAGGCGTGCGGGTTGGTGCGCTATGTCGGTGCACAGCCTACTCACACCCGCATCGCCGCCAGGGCGCAAGCGGACGGATGGCGAGCCGCGCAAGCTGTGCGGAGCGCAGCTTCGTGCGCGGTAAGCACGCCGGCTCGACGCCCTGCCGAAAACGACCCGATCGACGCGGCGTTCGCTGCACATCCGCGTCACGTTCGCCGGGTCCTAACCCCTTCGCCGTGCGCTTAGGCCCGCGGAGATTCGGGGGTGCGGATCAGCTCCTCGACTGTCAGCAATCCGTAATGTTGGGCGAACAGCGTGTCGGTAAGTCCGGCGACCTCGGCGACCCGTTCGACCTGCTCGTCGTCAGGCGCGAAGACGACGATGAAGCAACAGCCCCGGCGCGCCAGTTCGAGGTGCTTGCGCGACAGATTGATTTCGGAACCCAGTGATGCGAGCGCGCCGGCCTGCCGCAGGTCGTCCTCGCATTGGGCGATCATTTCCTCGCTCGAATAGAAGAGCGTATCGGACAGTCCGAATCCTTCTCGCTGCAACGCGGCGATCGCGCGGTCGGCCGCCTGGGCGTCCTTCATGACCAGCACGACGTGTCCGACCGGCTTGAAGACGCCGGCCGAGCGCGGCACCTCGTCCTTCGTCATTCTCCTGCTCATGGCATTCCCCTTCGATGATGCCGTTCCATCTTCGCGCGACGGGACGCGGCAATGCATCGGTCCCGGGCCCGGCCGGCCGTCGGACGGGCTCGGCTGCGCTGTAGGACGTTTGCCCGGCTTCGAGACGGGGAGGGCGCGACGGAAGGGGGGGGAGCGCGGGCCTGATCGCGGCCAGGCGCCGCAAAGGCAGGAAAGACAGCAAAGGCGGAAAAGAAAAAGGGCCGGTCTCGTGAACCGGCCCTTTCGATTTGGTGGCCAAGGGCGGAATCGAACCACCGACACGCGGATTTTCAATCCGCTGCTCTACCAACTGAGCTACTTGGCCGTCGCAATCTGCGAAGCCCGCAATATTAGCGATCGCGTGCCGATTGGTCAAATCGTGCTCGCCTGCGCATCGGCGCGCGCGGCGGGTGCTGGCGAACCGTGCCGCGCGCGGTGTTTCCGCGATGCGACGGGCGGCGTTCGACGACGCCGCCGGCGGCATTCGAGCTCGTCGCGAACGGCGCTCGACGGCCTCGTCCGGATTACCATGCGATTCCCGCCGTTGCTGACGAGTGCCCGCGTTGACGCGCCTTTCCGATCCGCCCGAATCCGCTGCTGTGCTCGCGCAGCCGTCGCCGCCCGCATCGCCCGGGCCGATGTCGCCGCTGACGGCGGCGTGGCTCACCGAATCCGTTCGCGGGATCGAGGCGCGCGGCCCGCTGGAGGACAGCGACGTGCTGCGCGACGTCGCGCACGACGGCGGCACGCGCGAGCGGCAGGTCGTCGCCCGCGCCGCGCGCCTGGCCGGGCGGCTCGGGCTCGCCGAGCGGATCGATCGCGTGCGCTGGAGCGCGCCGTGGGGGCTGCTGGCGGTCGTCGCCGTGGTCGTGATCGCCGGCCTGGCGCTGGCCGGCGGCGTCATCGATGCGCAGGATCGCCGGATCAACGTGATGGCGGCGCTGGTCGGCCTGCTGGGCACGCATGCGCTGACGCTGGCGCTGTGGCTGCTGTCGATCGCCTGGCCCGGACTCGCGGCGTTCGGCGGCAGCGCGTTCGGTCGATTGTGGTGGGCGGTGACCTCGCGCGCGAGCCTGGGCCGAGGCGCCGAAGCGACCGCGCTGACGGGCGCGCTGACGGACATGCTGCAGCGGGCGCGGATGACGCCCTGGCTGTTCGGCCTCGTCAGCCATCTGGTCTGGACGCTGGCGTTCGGCGTCGCGCTGGCGTCGCTGCTGTTCGCGCTGTCGTTCCGTCACTACACGCTCGGATGGGAGACGACGCTGCTCGATCCGGCCGTGTTCGCGCGCTGGATCCACGCGCTGGCGATCGTGCCCGGATGGCTCGGTTTCGCGGTGCCCGATGCGGTGGCGCCGACCAACCAGCAACTGGCCGGCTGGCTGATCGGCTGCCTGTTCGTCTACGGTCTGGTACCGCGGACGCTGCTGGCCGTGTTGTGCGCGATCGTCGTGCGCAGGCGGCGCGCGCGGCTCGGGCCCGACTGGTCGGCGCCGTACTACCGGCAACTGTTCGCGCGGCTCGACGCGCTGGCGCCGGCGGTGGTCGTCGATGCCGACACGCACGGCGACGATCCGCGTCCCGGCCGCGCGGCGCCGCCCACGACGCTCGGCGACGAGATCCTGGTCGCCGGCTTCGAGTTGCCCGACGAACTGCCGTGGCCGCCGCCCGGCATGCCCGAGGGCGCCGGCTCGATGCGGATCGACGGCAGTGCCGCCCAGCGCGCGACGCTGCTCGATCGGCTGGCCGCCTCGCGGCCGCGAGCGCTGGTGCTGGCCTGTCGCGCGGCGTCCAGTCCCGACCGCGGAACCGAGAGGCTGCTGCGCGAAGCCGCGCCGCGCGTCGGCCAGTGCCGGCTGTGGCTGCTCGGCGAGGATCCGGCCGACGGGGCCGGCGTCGTCCGCTGGCGGTCATGGCTGCGCGGGATCGGCCACGAGGATCTGCGCTGCTCGACCGACGCCGGCGAGGTGTTCGACGATCTCGCGATCCGACCGGATGCCGTGCCGCCGCGCGTCGCCCGGCCGGGCGACGCGCAACAGCGCGACACGCGACTGCCAGGGGAGTGAAAGCGCGATGGCTGCCATGACCACGTCCCCGGATGCCGACGATGCCCGCGACGTCGGCGGCGAACCGCCGCTGCGCATCGCGGTCGTCGGCCACACGAATGCCGGCAAGACCTCGCTGCTGCGCACGCTGACGCGGCGCGTCGATTTCGGCGAGGTGTCCGATCGACCGGGCACGACCCGCCACGTCGAGCGGATCGACCTGCGCATCGACGGCCGCGTCGCCGTGCGTTTCTTCGATACGCCGGGGCTGGAGGACGCGGTGACGTTGCTGGCGCACGTGCAGACGCTGCAGGTCTCGCCGCGCGCCGAACGCATCCGCCGGTTCCTGGCGGGCCCCGAGGCGCATGGCGCGTTCGAGCAGGAAGCCAAGGTGCTCAAGGCGATGTTCGACGTCGACGCCGCGTTCCTGGTCATCGACGCGCGCGAGCCGGTGCTGCCGAAGTTCCGCGACGAGGTCGAACTGCTGTCGGCCTGCGGCAAGCCGGTGATGCCGGTGCTCAACTTCGTCGCGCATCCGGGCAACCGGGAGGATCAGTGGCGGGCGATGCTCGCCGACGCGGGCCTGCACGCGATCGTGCGCTTCGACGCGGCGGCGCCGTTCACCGGCGCCGAACGCGACCTGTACCAGGACCTGGGTACGCTGCTGCCCGAGCGCCGGCCGAGCCTGCGCGCGATCGCCGGCCATCTGGCGAGCGAGGCCGATGCGCGCCGGACCGCCGGCTGCACGCTGATCGCCGAAGGGCTGGTCGAGATCGCCGCGATGCGCCGCGAGGTGTCGGCCGATGACGGCGGGTCCGGCGCGCAGGCCGCGAACGGTCTGCCCGAGCCCTTGCAGGCCGAGGTCGTCGCGCTGCGCCGCGACGTCACCGATCGGACGCAGCGCCAGGTCGACGCCTTGCTCGGACTCTACGGTTTTCGGGAAGGCGATGCGGCCGAGGCGCCGCTGCCGGCGCTGCAAGGCCGCACCGACCTCGACCTGTTCCATCCGGAGACGCTGCGCCAGGCCGGCGTGCGGCTCGGCCAGGGCGCGGCGATCGGCGCCGCCGTCGGCGCGGTGGCGGACCTGGCCGTCGGCGGCTTGTCGCTCGGCGCCGGCGCGGCGCTCGGCGGAGCGATCGGCGGCGCGCTGGCGCAGGGCTGGGGCCCGTTCGGCCGGCGCCTGGTCAACCGGCTGATGGGCGTGCAGGAGTTGACGGTGGAGGACAGCGTGCTGTTCGTGATCGCCGATTGGCAATTGCGCCTGATGCTGGCGCTCGAACAGCGCGGGCACGGCGCGGTGGCCGGCGCCGCGCAGCCCGGCGCGGCCTTGCCGCAGCAGGCCTCCGGGTCCCTGGCCGACGCGATCGAGGCGGTGCAGGCCGCGCGCGGGCATCCGGAGTGGGCCGAGCGGGGCGGATGGTTCGGCCGCGGCGTCGACGACGATCGCCGGGAGGCGGTCGACGCGGCGGTGACCGCCCTGCGCGCGGCGGCCTCGCGCGCGCTGCCTATAATGGCCGGATGAATCGTCCCGCCTCCCGCTCCCCGTATTCATCGACCGCACCGGGCTCTCACGGACCGGGCGCCGCGCGCGCCGACGGCGTGTTCGATGTCGCGGTCGTCGGCATGGGCGCGGTCGGCGCGGCGATGGCGCTGGCTTCGGCCCAGGCCGGCTGCCGCACCGCGATCATCGCGCCGTCGGCGGCCGCGCCGGCGACCGGCGTGGGGCGCGGCGCCGCCGATCCGTCGGCCGCGGCCGGTGACGGGGCCGACGACTGGGACGCCCGGGTCTTCGCGCTGTCCCCGGGCAGCCGCGACCTGCTCGAAACGCTGCGCGTCTGGTCCGCGCTCGATCACACGCGGATCGCGCCCGTCTACGACATGCGTATCCAGGCCGAATCGCCGGTGGCCGCGGTCCAGGCGCCGCCGGTCCACTTCAGCGCCTACCAGGGGCAGGTCGACGCGCTCGCGTGGATCGTCGAGGGGCGCAACCTCGATCGGACGCTGGCGCGCGCGCTCGATTTCTCGCCGGTCCAGCGGATCGCCGGCAGCGTCGTCGCGATGCCGCCGCCCGGCGCCGCCGGCGACGGCGATGTCCGCTCGCTGACGCTCGACAACGGCGCGAGCGTCAGGGCGCGGCTGGTCGTCGGCGCCGATGGCGCGGCATCGATCGTGCGCCGGCTGGCGGGCATCGACGAGCACGTCCACGACTACCGCCATACGGCGGTCGTCGCCAACTTCGCCTGCGAACTGCCGCACCAGGACTGCGCCTATCAGTGGTTCGAGGCGCCGGGCGTGCTCGCGCTGCTGCCGTTGCCCGGCGATCGCTGCAGCCTCGTGTGGTCGGCGCCGACGGCGCTGGCCGAAGAACTGATGACGCTCGCGCCGCGGGCGCTGGCGCTGCGCGTGACCGAGGCCAGCGACGCGTGTTTCGGCACGCTCGAGCCGATCACGCCCGCGCGGGCATTCCCGCTGCGGCGGATCGACGTCTCGTCGCTGATCGCCGAGCGGCTCGCGCTGGTCGGCGACGCCGCGCACGTCGTCCATCCGCTGGCCGGCCAGGGCATGAACCTCGGCTTCGGCGACGTCGCGCAATGGCTGCCGTTGCTGCGTGATCGCGAGCCGTTCCGCGACGCCGGCGATTCGTTGCTGCTGCGCCGCTACCAGCGCTCGCGGCGCGAGGCGATCCTGGCGATGAAGGCTGCCACCGATGGGCTGCAGCGGCTGTTCGATCCCGACGAGCTCGCGCGGCTCGGGCCGTTGGCGTCGCCGTTGCGCCATCTGCGCGGCGCGGGGTGGCGGATCGTCGCCGGATCGGACTGGCTGCGGCGGCGGTTGATCCGCGCCGCGGCGATCCAGTAGCCGGCTCGGCGACCCGCGAGGTACGCGCGCGCCGGCCCGTGCAAAAGCGCCGCGGATCGCCGTTTGTTCGCGCCGCCGTCGCCGATCGATCTGTGCGATAGTCGGCGATTCGGTTCGAAGTCGCGCCCGGCCTGCGGGCGCGCGATTGGGAGAGGCTGATGGGCGGGATTTCGGGGCGTCGTTGGGCGCGTGTGCTGGCGTGCGCCAGCCTGTCGTTGACCGCGTTGGCGGTCGTCTGCGCGCCGCGGGCCGCGTTCAGCGGCGAGCCGTCGGCCGTGCCGGCCCCGCTGCTCGCGCAGTTCAAGGCCGCGGCGCCGGCCAAGCCCGGCGCGGCCGCTTCCGGCAGCGCCGGCGCCGGGGCCGCCGATCCGGCGATCGCCACCGTGCGCGCGGCGGTCGAGGCCTGGCTCGACAACAAGACCCGGGTCGACGAGGTTCGCGCGACGCCGGTGCCGGGCCTGTACGAGGTGCGCGTCGGGCTCGAGTTCGTCTACGTCGATGCGACCGGCCAATACGCGCTGATCGAGGGCGACCTGGTCGACATCAAGGGCAAGCGCAATCTGACGCGCGAGCGCACCGACGACCTGCTGGCGATCGACTTCAACAAGGACCTGCCGTTCGATCTGGCGATCAAGCAGGTATCGGGCAACGGCAAGCGCGTGATCGCGGTGTTCGAGGATCCGAACTGCGGCTACTGCCGCAACCTGCGCGGCGACCTGAACCGGCTCAAGGACGCGACGATCTATACGTTCGCGATTCCGATCCTGGCCGCCGATTCCGAACTCAAGGCCCGCAAGGCCCTGTGCGCGCCCGACAAGGCGGCGGCATGGAACGAACTGATGCTCAGCGGCAAGGTGCCGGACAATCCCGGCACCTGCAACGCGCCGATGGACAAGCTGATCGCGCTGGGCAACAAGCTGAACGTCACCGTCACGCCGACGGTGTTCTTCCCGAACGGGCGGCGGATCCGCGGCTACGTGCCGCCGCGCGAGTTCGAGAAACTGCTCGAGCAGAACAAGGGCTGAGCCTCAGTCGCCGGCCGGCGCCGGCCGCCCCAGTTCGCGCGGCCACAGCAGCCACAGGCGCAGCGGTTCGCGCGTCGCCGACGCGCGCCGCGCGGCCTCGTCGCCGAATCCCCAGAACAGATCGGCGCGTACCGGCCCGACGATCGCCGCGCCGGTGTCCTGGTTCAGCACCAGCCGTTGCAGCGGTTCGCCGCTGCCGGGCACGACGCTGTCCAGATACATCAGCGCGCCGGCCGGGACGCGGCGCGGATCGGTCGCGATCGATCGCATCGGCGTCAACGGCACGCCCAGCGACCCGGGCGGCCCGGCGCCGTCGGGCGCCGGCGGCAACTCGCGAAAGAAGATGTAGCGCGGATTGCTGCGCATGACCTCGCCGGCGGCGTCCGGATGCCGGCGCAGCCAGGCCTTGATCGATTCGGCGTCGACCTGGCCGGCGCGCATCGCGCCGCGCTCGATCAGTACGCGGCCGATCGCTCGGTACGGCTGCCCGTTGTGCTCGGCGTAGCCGACGCGCACGGTGCGGCCGTCGCGCAGCCGTACCCGTCCCGATCCCTGGATCTGCAGGAAGAACGCGTCGATCGGGTCGTCGAGCCATAGCAGCTCCTGGCCCTGCAGCGCCTGCGACGACTCGATCTCGGCGCGCGTCGGGTACGGCACCACCCGGTCGCCGTCGAGCCGGCCGCGCAGCGGCGTCGGTCCCGACGCGAAGCGCTGGCCCTGTTCGGTGACGTCGATGCGCAGCAGGTCGGCCGGGCGCCGGTACAGCGGCACCTGGGTCGCCGATTCCCGCGTCGCCGAGCCGCGCAGCAGCGGCTCGTAGTAGCCGGTCAGCAGCCCCTCGGGCCGATCGTCGGCGCCGCGCATCGGCCACGCGACGAAGCGTTCGCGGATCCAGTCGCGCGGGTCGCCCTGCCGCTTGCGCCAGTCGTCGCACAGCGACGGCCAGGGAACCGGAGGCGACTTGAGCGCGCACTGACGGTCGATCGCCTCGCGCAGCGAGCGCCACTGCGTGTCCGTCTGCCAGCCCGGTAAACTGTCGGGCGCGATCGGCGCTTCGGCGAGCCGCGGTTCGACCGAAGGCCGGCTTTCGGCCCGCTCGTCGACCGCGGGGCGCGACGTGCTGCCGGCGGGCGGCGTCCGGGAGGCGGCCGATGGCTCCGGTGCCGGCGCGCCGCAGCCGCCGATCGCGAGCGCCACGGCCAGTGCCGCGGCGACCGCGCTCCGGCGCACGGACGCGCGTCGGGCCGGCCCGGCCCCGCCGATCGCTGCGCCCACCCCGCTCATCAAGGAGTCGTTCCCCGATGGATGGAAGCTGGATCCTGTTCGCCGAAGCCGGCGGTGTGCTGATACTGGTGCTCGGCCTGATCTGGTGGACCTTGCGCGGCAAGAAATGAGCCGGAGCGGCGATCGTCGAATCACGAGGTCCTTGTTCAGTGCAGCGTGCGCGGCATCGCCAGCGCGAACTCCGGAATCTCGGCCTCGAACCGGGTCGCGTCCTCGGCCACGCAGAAATAAGTGCCGCGCATCGACCCCGACGGCGTGCTCAGGTGGCTGCCGCTCGTGTACTCGAAACGGTCGCCGGGTTTGAGCAGCGGCTGGTGGCCGACGACGCCCAGGCCCTTGACCTCGACGACGCGGTTGTTGGTATCCGTGATCAGCCAGTGCCGGCTGATCAGCTGGGCGGCGACATTGCCCACGTTGCGGATCGTCACCGTGTACGCGAACGCGTACTGGCTGTCCTCCGGATTCGACTGCTCCGGCAGATAGCGAGACTCGACTTCGACCTTGAACGCGTAAGTGCGATCGGACATGGAAGTGCTTGGCTACAATGACGCCGTCCATTGTAGTCAATGAGAAAGCGTCGAGGCACCCATGTCCGCCCCTGTTTCCCCTTCGATCGGCGGCGCGTCCGCGCCGGCGGCGCCCGACGGCCGCTACCGGATCGCGCCGAGCATCCTGTCGGCCGATTTCTCGCGGCTCGGCGACGAGGTCCGCGCGGTGCAGGCGGCCGGCGCCGACTTCATCCATTTCGACGTGATGGACAACCATTTCGTTCCCAACCTGACGATCGGTCCGATGGTCTGCGAGGCGATCCGTCCGCACGTGTCGATCCCGATCGACGTGCACCTGATGGTCGAGCCGGTCGACGCGCTGGCCACGGCCTTCGCCAAGGCCGGCGCCACGCTGATCACGTTCCATCCCGAGGGCTCGGTCCACGTCGATCGCACGTTGACGCTGATCCGCGACCACGGCTGCAAGGCCGGCCTGGTGCTCAATCCCGCCACGCCGCTGAACTGGCTCGATCACGTGATGGACCGGCTCGACATCGTGCTGCTGATGTCGGTCAACCCCGGTTTCGGCGGCCAGAGCTTCATCGGTTCGGCGCTGCCCAAGATCCGCCAGGTGCGTGAGCGCATCGACCGCCACGTCGCCGGCGGCGGCCAGCCGATCCTGCTCGAGGTCGACGGCGGCATCAAGGCCGACAACATCGCCTCGGTCGCCGCGGCCGGTGCCGATACCTTCGTCGCCGGTTCGGCGGTGTTCGGCGCGCCGGACGCCGACGGCGGCTATCGCGGTTCGATCGGCGCGCTGCGCGGCGCGCTCGCGCGCTGATGCCCGGCGCCGCTCCGATCCGCGCGGCCTCGACGGGCCAGGCCTCGACGGGCGAGGCCTCGACGGGCGAGGCCTCGACGGGCGAGGCCTCGACGGGCGAGGCCTGGCCGCGCCCGCCGCGTTTCCGCGTCAGCGCGGCGATCATCGACCTGGACGGCACGCTGCTCGATACCGCGCCCGACCTGGTCTGGGCGGCCAACGCGATGCGCGTCGACCTGGGCATGGCGCCGCTGCCGGCCGCGACGATCATCACCTTCGTCGGCAAGGGCGCGCACAACCTCGTGCACCGCACGCTCAGCGGCCGGCTCGACGGGCAGGTCGACGCCGCGTCGTTCGATCGCGGCCACGAGGCCTTCACGCGCCGCTATGCCGAGCGCAACGGCCATGAAGCGCGCGCTTATGACGGCGTCTTCGAAGGCCTGGACCGCTTGCGCGCGCTCGGCCTCGGGCTGGCCTGCGTGACCAACAAGCCCGGCGCGTTCACCGCGCCGCTGCTCGACGCGATGGGCATGGCGCGGTATTTCGACGTCGTGCTGTCCGGCGACTCGCTGCCGACGCGCAAGCCCGATCCGGCGCCGATGCTCGAAGCCGGCCGGCGGCTCGGTGCGCCGCCCGAGCGGGTGCTCGCGATCGGCGACTCGATCAACGACGCGCTGGCGGCGCGCGCGGCCGGCATGCCGGTGCTCGCCGTGCCTTATGGCTACAACGAGGGACGCGACGTCCGGACGCTCGACGTCGATGGTATAGTCCCTTCGCTCCTGGCCGCGGCCGAGCTCGTCGATCCCGTCTGATCGATCGCGCCGGCCCCAGGTGTCCGTCCTGATGTCACGAGAGAGCGTGCTCCGCATGAGTCCGATCGACGCCTTCCGCTCGATGCCGATGCCCACCGCCAGGTGCTGGCGTCGCTGGCGCCGCTGATCCGACCTTACCCCGCCGACACCGATCGGGCCCGCGCCGTGCCGCGGGCCGCCTCGATGACCGCGTGCCGCCATGCCGGCGCGAAACCCTCTGCGCAGATCGACACCCCTACCATGACCGAAATCGAATTCAAGGCGCTGGCCGCCCAGGGCTACAACCGGATCCCGCTGATGCTCGAATGCCTGGCGGACCTGGACACCCCGTTGTCGCTGTACCTGAAGCTCGTCGATCGCGAGCGCCGGCTGAACAGCTTCCTGCTCGAATCGGTCGTCGGCGGCGAGCGCTTCGGCCGCTACTCGTTCATCGGCCTGCCGGCGTCGGTCCTCGTGCGCGCGACCGACGACCGGATCGAGGTCGTGCGCGACGGCGAGGTCATCGAGACGGCGCAGGGCGATCCGCTCGAGTTCGTGCGCGAGTTCCAGCAACGCTTCCGCGTCGCGCTGACGCCGGGGCTGCCGCGCTTCTGCGGCGGCCTGGCCGGTTATTTCGGTTATGACGTCGTGCGCTTCATCGAACCCCGGCTCGGTCCGTCGCGCAAGCCCGATCCGATCGGCACGCCCGACGTGCTGCTGCTGCTCGTCGACGAACTGGCGATCGTCGACAACCTGCAGGGCAAGCTCTACCTGATCGTCTATGCCGATCCGACGCGGCCCGAAGCGTTCTCGGCCGCGCGCAAGCGGCTGCGGGAACTGCAGGCCCGCCTGCAGCGGCCGGCATTCGAACCCGAGGACCTGCCGCGGACCGAAGGCCAGGTGCGGCGCGATTTCGCCAAACCCGACTATCTGGCGGCGGTCGACCGCGCACGCGAGTACATCATCGCCGGCGACCTGATGCAGGTGCAGGTCGGGCAGTGCCTGCGCAAGCCTTTCGCGTATCCGGCGCTGTCGCTGTATCGCGCGCTGCGCTCGATCAACCCGTCGCCGTACATGTACTACTACGACTTCGGCGAATTCCAGATCGTCGGCGCGTCGCCCGAGATCCTCGTGCGCCAGGAATCGCTCGAAGCGACCGAAGGGCGTCCGGGCACGCGGGTCACGATCCGGCCGCTGGCCGGCACGCGCCGCCGCGGCATGACGCCGCACGAGGACGAAGCGCTGGCCGAAGAACTGCTCGCCGATCCGAAGGAGCGCGCCGAGCACCTGATGCTGATCGATCTGGCGCGCAACGACATCGGCCGCCTGGCCAAGATCGGCAGCGTCCGCGTCACCGACCAGATGGTCATCGAAAAGTACTCGCACGTGCAGCACATCGTGTCCAACGTCGAAGGCGAGCTGCGCCCCGGCGTCGACGGCATCGACGTGCTGCGCGCGACGTTCCCGGCCGGTACGCTGACCGGCGCGCCGAAGGTCCGGGCGATGGAGCTGATCGACGAGCTCGAACCGACCAAGCGCGGCGTGTACGGCGGCGCCTGCGGCTACCTGAGCTGGTCGGGCGAGATGGACCTGGCGATCACGATCCGCACCGGCGTCGTCAAGGACGGTACGCTGCACGTGCAGGCGGCCGCCGGCGTCGTCTACGACTCGATCGCCGAGAACGAATGGCGCGAGACCGAGGTCAAGGCGCGGGCGCTGCTGCGCGCGGCCGAGCTGGTCGAAGAGGGCTTCACGCGCGAGCGCTGAGGCCGGCCGGCATGCTCCGACGGGCGGCGGCGGGTTTCCGTCCGCTCGTTCGAACCTCGGGCGCCCGATTTCCCGGGACCGGGCTGCCCGAGTCCTTTATGCTTGTGGTCCCGCTACATACCGAAAGGAGACAACGATGGATCATCTGAGCGGCTTGGACGCCTCGTTCCTGCACCTCGAAACGCCCGAGACCCCGATGCACGTGGGTTCGCTGCTGTTGATGGAGCTGCCGGCAGGTTACAAGGGCGACTACTACGAAGATTTCAAGGCCATGATCAGCAAGCGGCTGCATCTGGCCAACATCCTGACGCGCAAGCTGGCGCCGATGCCGTTCGAGCTGGCCGAGCCGGTGTGGATCGAGGACGACGACATCGACCTCGACTACCACGTGCGCAGCCTGACGCTGCGCCGCCCGGGCAGCATGGCGCAACTCGAGCAACTGGTGTCGCGGCTGCACTCGTCGCTGCTCGACCGCAGCCGGCCGCTGTGGGAGCTGTACGTGATCGAGGGGCTCGAAAGCGGCCATCCGGCGATCTACTTCAAGGCGCATCACAGCGGCGTGGACGGCAAGTCGGGCGTCGAGATGGCCAAGGTCCTGTACGACACCTCGCCCGAGATCCGCGAGGTGCCGCCGCCTCGCCGTCGTCGCCAAGGGGCCAACTACGGCTACCAGTTGGGCGTCGCCGAGCTGCTGCAGGCAGCCGTTTCCAACAGCGCGCGGCAGTACCGCAAGCTGGCCGAGCTGCTGCCCACGGCGGCCAAGGCGCTGACCACCGCCGGCAACCTGCTGGCCAGCCAGCGCACCAAGCCCGGCGAGCGCCCGCTCGTGCTGGGCACGGCGCCGCGGACGATCTTCAACGAATCGATCACCAACCAGCGTTCGTACTGCGTGCTGTCGCTGCCGTTCAAGGAGCTGAAGGACCTGGGCAAGCGTGTGGGCGGCACCGTCAACACCATCGTGATGGCGATGTGCAGCATCGCGCTCAGCCGTTTCCTCGAGCAGCGCGGGGAGTTGCCCAAGCAGCCGCTGATCGCCGCCGTGCCGGTGAGCCTGCGCACCGAAGGCGACGGTTCGATGAACAACCAGGTATCGATGGTGCGCGTGGATCTGGCCACCGACATCGCCGACCTGAACGAACGCTTCAAGGCCATCCACGCATCGTCCGAGGCGGCCAAGGCCGTCGTGCGCGAACTCAAGCCGGTGCTGGGCGTGGACATGCCGGTGACCGGATCGCCGTGGCTGATGAGCAGCATGGCGTCGCTGTACGGGCGTTCGACGCTGGCCCGCCAGTTGCCGCCGATGGCCAACGTCGTCATCTCCAACGTGCCCGGCCCCGGCCAGCGGCTGTATAGCTGCGGCGCCAAGATGAACAGCTACTACCCGGTGTCGATCCCGTACCACGGCGCCGCGCTGAACATCACCGTGCAGAGCTACGCGGGCGCGCTGGACTTCGGTCTGATCGCCTGCCGTCGCGTGCTGTCGCAGGACGAGGTGACCGAGCTGACCGGCTACCTGCGCGATGCGGTGGCCGAAATCGCCAAGCTGCCGACGGTCGGCGAGGCCGTCGCGGCCGGCTGAGCCGCCGCCCGGCGCGCGATCGCCGGGACGACTGCCGTTCGGCGCGTCGTCCCGGCGAAGGGCGCCGACGGATGCGTCCGGCCTCGTCCGGCCGGGGGGCGATGATCGGGCGCCGCGGCCGGGTCCGGCCCGGCCGCCTCTTCGTTGCGCCCCCTCGCCGTCAGGCCGGTTGCGCCACCTGCTTGCTGCCCACCTGAGACCGGGACCGTCCTGCCACCAGCATGATGACGGCGGCCAGGATGTACAGCGAGCAGATGAAGAACAGGCTGTACTTGTTGTTGCCCGTCGTGCTCAGGATCCAGGTGCTGATGGACGGCGAGATCGCCGGCCCCAGGTTGCCCAGCGAACTGATCAGCGCGATGCCGCCGGCCGCCGTTTCCTTCGGCAGATACTCGCTGACGAACGCGAAGAACAGCGGCGTGGCGGCGGACGTCCCCACGGTCGCGAGCGAGTACAGCGCGACCGATCCGACCAGGTTCGGCGCGAACACCGCGATCAGGCCCAGACCGGCGACGACGCAGCAGATCGCGAACGCGAAGTGCCAGCGCCGGTCGTGCGTGCGGTCGGAACTGCGGCTGATCAGCACCATGCCGATGATGCCGCATATGCTGGCGACGGCCTTCAGCAGGCCGACCTGGAACACGTCGGCCACTCCCCAGCTACGGATCAGCGTCGGCGCCCAGAACAGCAGCGCATAGACGGCGGCGCTCATCAGGAAGTAGGTGGTGGCCAGCACGAAGACCTTCGGGTCCTTGATCAACTGCCGCATCGCGCCGTGCGCATGTCCGGTCGAGGTCTTCTCGCTTTCGACCCGGTCGATCAGAATCTTCTTCTGCTCGGCCGTCAGCCACCTGGCCTGGGCCGGCGTGTCGCACAGCCACAGCCAGACGAGTACCGCGATGATCAGGCAGGGCACGCCGTTGGAGATGAACATCCATTGCCAGCCGTGCATCGACATGAAGCCTTCGCCGTACTTCATCAGCGCGCCGTTCAGCGGACCGACGATCACGCCGGCCAGCGCGGTCGCCGTCATGAAGACCGCGATGGCCCGGCCGCGCCGCGCCGACGGATACCAGTAGGTGAAGTACAGGATCACGCCGGGAAAGAAGCCCGCCTCGAACGCGCCGAGCAGGAAGCGCAGCACATAGAACTGCCAGGGCGCGGTCACCCAGGCCATCGCCGTCGCGCAGGCGCCCCAGCAGATCATGATGCGCAGGATGGTCTTGCGCGCACCGATCTTCTCGAGGAACAGGTTGCTGGGCACCTCGAACAGGAAGTAGCCGACGAAGAACAGGCCCGCGCCGAGCGCGAACACGTGGTCGCTCAGGTGCAGATCGGTCTTCATCTGCAACTGCGCGAAGCCGATGTTCACGCGGTCGATGAACGCGAACACGTAGGCCACCAGCAGCAGCGGCAGGATGTGCCAGTTGACCTTGGAAAAAATCGCCTTTTCGGCTTCGGTCTCGATGAGTGGACCGCTTTTGGGAACGGACAGATTGGCCATGGAATCGTCTCCGGATGAGGAATGCCGGACCGCGGCCGCCGATCGTGGGCGCCATCCGGAATTTTCGTGGGGCTCGATCTTTCCGTACCTGACGTTCTGCTGAAAGGTTTCCTTGGACAAGAATCTTGTGAAATTGGGACGTCTGCGGTGGCTTGCGCGCCGCTTCCCGCTTTTCTCTACCGCCGTCGCTGGCATGGGTCACCGCGACGGTGTCGCCTCGCCGCCGGGTGTGCCGATTCGGCACCCGGCTGGACCTGTTCCGGCCGCCCGTCTTCGCTAGGCCGGCTGCGCCACCTGCATGCTGCCTGCCGGGGATCTGGACCGTCCCACGACCACCATGATCAGAGCGGCCAGGACGTACAGCGAGCAGATGAAGAGCAGGCTGTACTTGTTCTCGCCCGTCGTGGTCAGGATCCAGGTGCTGATCGACGGGGAGATCGCCGGCCCCAGGTTGCCCAGCGAGCTGATCAGCGCGATGCCGCCGGCCGCCGTTTCCTTGGGCAGGTACTCGCTGATGAAGGCGAAGAACAGCGGCGTGGAAGCCGATGTACCCACGGTCGCGAGCGAGAACAGTGCCATCGATGTGGTCATGCCCGGCGCCATCACGGCGATCAGGCCCAGGCCGGTGACGATGCAGGTGATGGCGAACACGTAGTGCCAGCGCCGGTCGTTCGTGCGGTCGGAGCTGCGGCAGATCAACACCATGCCGATGATGCCGAATACGCTGGCCAAGGCCTTGAGCATGCCGACCTGGAACACGTCGGCCGCACCCCAGCTCTTGATCAGCGACGGCGCCCAGAACACCAGCGCGTACACGGCGGCGCTCATCAGGAAGTAGATGGTCGCCAGCACGAAGACCTTCGGGTCCTTCAGCAAGGCGCCCATGGCACCGTGGCCGTGTCCGGTCGAGGTCTTCTCGCTCTCGACGCGGTTGATGAGGATCTTCTTCTCCTCGTCCGTGAGCCACTTGGCATTGGCCGGCTTATCGATCAGCAGGAAATAGACCATCACCGCGATGATCAGGCAGGGCGCGCCGTTGAAGAGGAACATCCACTGCCAGCCGTGCATCGACATGAAGCCTTCGCCGTATTTCATCAGCGCGCCGTTCAGCGGGCCGACGAGGATGCTGGCTAGCTGGGTGGCTGTCATGAAGATCGCGATGGCCCGGCCGCGCCGCGCCGTCGGGTACCAGTAGGTGAAGTAGAGAATGACGCCGGGAAAGAAACCGGCCTCGAACGCGCCGAGCAGGAAGCGCAGCGTGTAGAACTGCCAAGGTGTGTGAGCCCAGGCCATCAGGGTGGCGCACAGACCCCAGCAGATCATGATGCGCAGGATGGTCTTGCGGGCACCGATCTTTTCGAGGAGCAGGTTGCTGGGCACCTCGAACAGGAAGTAGCCGACGAAGAACAGACCCGCGCCCAACGCGAAGATCTCGTTGGTGAAATTCAGATCGGTCTTCATCTGCAACTGCGCGTAACCGATGTTCACGCGGTCGATGTAGGCGAACACGTAGGCGACCAGCAGCAGCGGCAGGATGTGCCAGTTGACTTTGGAAAAAATCGCCTTTTCGGCTTCGGTCTCGATGAGCGGGCCGCTCTTGGGAACGGATAGGTTGGCCATTTAGGATCGTCTCCGGATTGGAATGCCGGACCGCGGCCGTCGATCGTGGGCGCTATCCGGAACTTTCTTGGGGCTCGATCTTTCCGTACCTGACGTTTTGCTGAAAGGTTCGTTTGAGCAAGAACCGGTGAAATTGGGACTTCTGCGGCGGCTTGCGCGCCGCCTGGTTCATATGGGTGTCATCGCGTGTTCCTAAGCTGCCGGCTTCGATTGGCTTGGTGACCTTTTCGCGATGACCCTGATTCCGCGCCGCCGCTTCCTGCTTTCTTCCACCGCCGTCGCCGGCGGCGGGCTGCTGCCCGCCGCGCTGCGCGCGCAGACGGCGCCCGCTGTCATCACCCGCGACACCGCGCGCCCGCTGCTGCCCTCGGGTGTGCAAAGCGGTGACGTGCTGGCCGACAGCGCGATCGTCTGGGCCCGCGCCAGCCGCGATGCGCGTTCGTGGCTCGAATGGTCGACCACGGCCGGCTTCGCGAATGCCACGCGGGTGCGCGGTCCCGACCTGCTGCCAGCCAGCGGCGACGGTACCGGCCGCATCGAGCTGCGGGGCCTGCCCGCCGGGCAGGACATCTTCTACCGCGTGGTGCTCGAGGATCTCGACAGCGCCAACGTGCGCTCGCCGGTGGTGCAGGGGCATTTCCGCACGCCGCAGGCGGGCGGCGGTCCCGCCACGCGCCCGCTGCGCCTGGTGTGGAGCGGCGACACCGCCGGCCAGGGCTTCGGCATCAACGAGGCGTTCGGCGGCATGCGCATCTACGAGGCCATGCGCAAGACGAATCCCGACGTCTTCCTCCACAGCGGCGACACCATCTATGCCGACGGTCCGATTCCCGCCGAACTGAAGCTGCGCGACGGCACGCTGTGGAAGAACCTGGTCACGCCCGAGGTCGGCAAGGTGGCCGAGACGCTGGACGAGCTCCGCGGCCGCCACCGCTACAACCTGATGGACGCCAACGTGCGCGCGTTCGGCGCCGAGGTCGCGCAGATCTGGCAGTGGGACGACCACGAGGTCTGCAACAACTACTCGGACAGCAAGAGCCTGATCGACGACGCGCGTTACACCGAAAAGAACGTGCAGTTGCTGGCCGCGCGCGGCCAGCGCGCGTTCATCGAGTACGCGCCGATGCGTCCGTTCGGCGCGACCGAGCCGCAGCGCGTCTACCGTCACCTGCCGCAGGGCCCGCTGGCCGACGTCTTCGTGCTCGACATGCGCAGCTACCGCGGCCCCAACACCCACAACCTGCAGACCAGCGAAAGCCGCGACACCGACTTCCTCGGTCGCCCGCAGGTCGACTGGCTGCTGGCCGGCCTCGCGCGCAGCCGCGCCACCTGGAAGATCATCGCCGCCGACATGCCCATCAGCCTGTTCGTGCCCGACGGCAAGGACGCCGACGGCCGTGCCCGGTGGGAGGCCGTGGCCAACGGCGACCACGACGCGCCCAAGGGCCGCGAGATCGAGATCGCGCGCCTGCTCAAGGGCATCAAGGATGCCGGCATCCGCAACGTGGTCTGGCTCACCGCCGACGTGCACTACACGGCCGCCCATCACTTCAGTCCCGAGCGCGCGAAGTTCCAGGATTTCGATCCGTTCTGGGAATTCGTGTCCGGCCCGCTGAACGCCGGCGGCTTCGGTCCCAACGAGATGGACAAGACCTTCGGCGGCCAGGTCGTCTATCAAAAGGGCGCGGGCTACGACAGTTCGGCGCCGACCGAGGGTTATCAGTTCTTCGGGCAGGTGGATATCGATCACCGCAGCCAGGCGATGACGGTCACGCTGAAGGACCTGGACGGTCAGACGCTGTTCACGAAGACGCTGGACGCGCAGCGGGCCTAGCGCGGGCACCCGTTCCGCCCCCGGCCGAAGGGCGTCGCCCCCTCGGCCGATCGAGAGGGGCCGTCGATACGAGAGATGTTGGCCCGTTCCATGCATTCGGCTGATCGTCGGGCGCGTCGCCAGCATGGCCATTGCGGCGATGTCGCCCCGTCGTCGGAGAATAGAGGTTCAATCGACGGCGGGTCCTTGGCAGGCAAGGGCCGGCTTTTCTCGACTCGAAGGGAACCGATTCATGCCGGATAAAAAGATCGATCGCCAGATCATCATCTGGGGCACTCTCGTCGGCGGCTTCTTCAGCTCGCTCGTCAAGTGGGGCTCCGAGGTCAACATGCCTCCGCGAGTTCCGGGCGAAGTCTCGCCGCCGGGCGCGCATATCGACGCCTGGCTCGGGTGGCTGGGCATCGACTCGCATTCGTTGGACTACCTGTACCAGGGCGTGAAGGTCGCCGGGGCCGTCACGCTGTACCACTGGCTGTTCAGCTTCGCGTTCGCGTTCGTCTACGTGATGGCGTCGGCCTGGTGGCCGCGCGTGCGCCTGTGGTACGGCGCGGCCTTCGGCCTGGTCATCACGGTGGTCATGCACGGGTTCCTGATTCCGCTGCTCGGTTTCCGGAACCCGGTCTACGCCCATGGCGCCAAGGGGTGGCTGTGGAACCTCAACGGCTACGAGCTGTGGAGCGAGCTCCTCGGGCACGTCTACTGGTCGGTGTCCATCGAGGTCTGCCTGATCGCCGTCCTGGCCCACTTCGGCCGGCCGATCCGCGGCGCCTGGGCGGATTGAGCATCGGCCGGGGTTGGGTATCGGCCGGGACTGGGCATCGGCCGGGACTGGGCATCGGCCGGGCGCTGGTCACGTTGGGGCCTCGCTCTACGCATGCGTCTGGCGAAGTCCCATTCTTGCGGATTTCCTCGAGGCGGACAGCAGCAGCATCGAACACGATGCCGTCGTCCGCAGCACGTGAATCGGAACGCCCGGCCGTCCGTACGCCGCGGAGCAGCAAGCATGTAGAATGCCTCGTGGCTATCCAAATGACCCCTACTTTCCCGGTCGACACGAACCAGTGGTGGCGCTTCCGTTAGGAAGCGGCATGTCGCTGCGGTGCAGACCGCAACCTTGTCGCCGTTCCGGTTAGGCAAGGTCACCGACTTCCCGGCACGGCGGCTCCAAGACCATGGAGGATGTCCGGTGCTTTCGAGCAGATCACCCTTGATGAACAGTTCGTGCTCCGCCTGCACAGGCGGGCGCTGGCGGGCTCGTGGTCGTTTCCAGTCCATCATGCGCGATTCCCGTGGTGGAGCGCGGCGTTCTTCTCGGAAAATTCTTCAAATCAAGGGATCAGGTCGATGAAACTCCTCATGATCGACAACTACGATTCGTTCACGTACAACCTCGTCCAGTATTTCGGCGAGCTGGGTGCGGACGTGCAGACGGTGCGCAACGACGCGATCGACGTCGCCGGCATCGAGGCGCTGGCGCCCGACCGGATCTGCCTGTCGCCGGGGCCGTGCACGCCGGACCAGGCGGGCGTCACGCTCGACGTGCTGAGGCATCTGGCCGGCCGCGTACCGATCCTCGGCGTGTGCCTCGGCCATCAGGCGATCGGCCAGGCCTTCGGCGGCAAGGTCGTCCGCTCGCAGCGCGTGATGCACGGCAAGACCGACCGGATCGAACACGCCGGCATCGGCGTGTTCCACGGCCTGCCGACGCATTTCGACGTTACCCGCTACCATTCGCTCGCCGTCGAGCGGGCCTCGCTGCCCGAGGATCTGCAGATCACCGCGTGGACCGACGACGGCGAGATCATGGGGTTGCGCCATCGCCGTCTGCCGGTCGAAGGCGTGCAGTTCCACCCCGAATCGATCGCCAGCGAACACGGCCACGCGCTGCTGAAGAACTTCCTCGACGCCCCCGCCGGCTGAGCGGCCACCGGATCCGCTTCGCCGGCAGACCAGATCATGGAGAACGACACAATGCCGATCACGCCCCAGGATGCGCTGACCCGCTGCATCGAGCATCGGGAGATCTTCCACGACGAGATGCTGCATCTGATGCGGCTGATCATGCGCGGCGAGATCTCGCCGGTGATGACCGCCGCGGTGCTGACCGCGTTAAGGGTCAAGAAGGAGACGATCGGCGAGATCACTGCGGCCGCGCAGGTGATGCGCGAGTTCGCGACGCACGTCGAGGTCGACGGCGGCCGGCATTTCGTCGACGTGGTCGGCACCGGCGGCGATGGCTCGCACACGTTCAACATCTCGACCGCGTCGATCTTCGTCGTCGCGGCCGCCGGCGGCACGGTGGCCAAGCACGGCAATCGCAGCGTCTCGTCCAAGTCCGGCAGCGCCGACGTCCTCGAAGCGCTCGGCGCCGACATCACGCTGCCGCCGCAGGCCGTCGCCGAGTCCATCCGTCGCACCGGCGTCGGCTTCATGTTCGCGCCCAACCACCACCCGGCGATGAAGAACGTCGCGCCGGTGCGCAAGGAGCTCGGCGTGCGGACGATCTTCAACATCCTGGGGCCGCTGACCAACCCCGCGTCGGCGCCCAACATCCTGATGGGGGTCTTCCATCCGGATCTGGTCGGCATCCAGGTGCGCGTCATGCAGCGCCTGGGCGCGCGGCACGCGGTCGTCGTCTGGGGTAAGGACGGCATGGACGAGGTCTCGCTGGGCGCCGGCACGATGGTCGGCGAACTGCGCGACGGCGAGATCCGCGAATACGAGATCCATCCCGAGGATTTCGGCCTGGCGATGGCGGGCAGTCGCGCGCTGCGCGTGGCCGACGTCGACGAATCGCGGCGGATGCTGCTGGGGGCGCTCGAGAACCGGCCCGGCACGGCGCGCGACATCGTCGTGCTCAATGCCGGCACCGCGCTGTACGCGGCCGACGTCGTGTCCGACATCGGCGCGGGCATCGCGCTGGCCGCCGAGACGATCGCGTCCGGCGCCGCGCGCGCCAAGCTCGACGAGTTCGTCGGCGTCACGCGCCAGCTCGCCGAGGAGTCGCGATGACCGACATCCTCGACCGGATCCTCGCGGTCAAGCGCCGCGAGGTCGAGCAGGCGCGCGCCGTCGTCGGCGAAACCGAGCTGCGGCGCGCCGCCGAGGCCGGCGCCGGCGACGCGACGCTGCGGCCGCGCGGCTTCGCGGACGCCTTGCGCGGCCGCATCGCCGACGGCGGCGCCGCCGTCATCGCCGAGGTCAAGCGCGCCAGCCCCAGCAAGGGCCTGCTGCGCGACCCGTTCGTGCCGGCCGAGATCGCCGCCAGCTACGAGCAGGGCGGCGCGAGCTGCCTGTCGGTGCTGACCGACGTCGAGTTCTTCCAGGGCAGCCCCGACTATCTGCGCGAGGCGCGTGCCGCGTGCCGGTTGCCGGTGCTGCGCAAGGACTTCATCGTCGATCCTTATCAGGTGCTGCAGGCGCGGGCGTGGGGCGCCGATTGCATCCTGCTGATCGTCGCCGCGCTCGACGACGCCCGCCTGGCCGATCTCGAGGCCTTGTCGCTGTCGCTGGGAATGGACGTCCTCGTCGAAGTCCACGATGCCGCCGAACTCGATCGCGCGCTGCGCTTGCGCACGCCGCTGCTCGGTATCAACAACCGCAACCTGCGAACGTTCGAAGTCTCGCTGTCGACGACGCTCGGTCTGCTGCCGCGCATTCCCGACGATCGGCTGGTCATCACCGAGAGCGGCATCCTCGGCCCGGCCGACGTCGCGACGATGCGCGAAGCCGGCGTCGGCGCGTTCCTGATCGGCGAAGCGTTCATGCGCGCGCCCGATCCCGGCCAGGCTTTGCGCGAGCTGTTCGGCGCGCGCTGAGCCGGGCGGCCGGCGCGCTGCTCCTCGTTCGCGCGCCGCCTGGCGGCCTGGCCCAGCCTAGCCTAACCCGACCCAGCCCGGTCCAACGCGGTCCAACCCGGCCCGGCCCGGCCCGGCCCGGCCATCGCCGTGGCCCGACCGTGTCGCTCAGCGCACTCGCTCAGCGGCCGGCCAGCCAGCCGCGGCGCAGCGCCTGAGCGTCCCGCGACGCGCGCGCGGCCGGCGCCAGCTTGGCCTCGTGCGCCGGCGGCGCGGCCAGCTTCAGCGTCGTCTCGATCAGTTCGTCCCGGCGGAATGCATGGATCCTGACGCGCGCGCCCGGCTTGCGGCGAGCCAGCATCGCCTTCAGCGACGCTTCGGTCACCTTCAGGTCGTCGAGTGCCACCAGCACGTCGCCGGCGGATAGTCCGGCCTGGTGCGCCGGCCCGTCGACGAACACCGTCGTCAGCGCCAGCTCAGCGCCGCGCGCGGTCCAACGCGCGCCCAGCCACGGGGCCGGATCGGCGGCGCTCCAACTCAGGTCCACGCCGATCGCCGACAGCAGCGGCACGAGCGGCAGTTCCTGCGTGCCATGAGCCCAGGCGCGGATCTCGTCGGCCAGATCGATGCCGGTCGCCTGCGCGATCAGCGGCGCCAGCTCCTGCTCGCCGAGTCCCTGTCCGGCGACGTCGAAGTCCCGGCCGAAACGCCGCCACAGCTCGCGCATCACGTCGTCCAGCGAAGCCTTGCCGCCGCTGCGCGCGCGCAGGCTCAGGTCGATGCACAGCGCGACCAGCGCGCCCTTCGTGTAGTAGCTGACGATGACGTTGGGCGAGTTCTCGTCCTGTCGGTAGTACTTCGACCAAGCATCGAAGCTCGACTCGGCGACGCTCTGGCGCGCGCGTCCCGGCGTCCGCTGCACGTTCGACATCGTTCCGGACAGCAATTGCAGATAAGCGGCGTCGTCGATGACGCCGGCCCGGCGCAGCATCAGGTCGTCGTAGTACGACGTGAAGCCCTCGAAGACCCACAACAGACGCGTGTAGTTCTCCTGGTTCAGGTCGTACGGCGCGAACCGCGCCGGTTTGATCCGCTTGACGTGCCAGCTATGGAAGTACTCGTGGCTGCACAGGCCGAGAAAGCCGCGATAACCGTCGCTCATCGCCGGGACGCTGGCCGACGGCAGATCGTTGCGCTGGCAGATCAGCGCCGTGCTGGACCGATGTTCGAGTCCGCCATAACCGTCGCCGATCGCGGTCGTCATGAACAGGTAGCGTTCGAACGGCGCCTTGGCGCTGCGCGGCTCGAACAGGCGGATCTGCGCTTCGCAGATCGGCTTCAGGTCGCGGCCGATCCGATCGAGGTCGGCATCGTGGCGGCCGGTGATCACCATGTCGTGCATGACCCCGCAGGCTTCGAACGACACCTGCGAGAACGTGCCCATCTCCACCGGATGATCGATCAGCTCGTCGTAGCTGGCCGCGCGGTAACGGCCGAATTGCCAGGGGCGGGCGCCCGCGCGAGGCAGCGTCGTCGCCACGCGCCAGCGGCTCAGGTGCTCGTCGGTCGGCGGCAGCAGATCGACCAGGCAAGGAGCGTTTTCCTGGCCGAGCACGCGCAGGAACACGCTCGTCCCGTTGAAGAACGCGTGCTGTCGGTCGAAGTGCGCGCCGCGGACCGACAGGTCCCAGCCGTAGACGCGATAGACGATCGTCAACGGCCCCTTGCATGGCGCGACCTGCCAGGTGTGCTTGTCCAGCTTGTCGACCGCCAGCGCGCGCCTGCCGGCTTTCGCGTTCAGTTGCACGACGTGCCGCGCGAATTCGCGGATCAGATAGCTACCGGGAATCCACGCCGGCAGCGCGAGCCGCTGCCCGGCCGGATCCGGCGTCTGCACCGTCAGCCGGATCTCGAACAGGTGGCCGGCAGGGTCGGCCAGCGACAACTGGTAATGGATCGGCGCGGCATCGACGGCCGCCTCGCCCTTCGGGTCTTTAGGGCGCTTGCGGATTCTCGTGCTCGCCGCGTCGCGGGCGGGCCGCGGTGCGGCGCGTTCGTTCGGCGTGCGGCGCGTCGGGGAGGGGGGAGTTGTCGTCGTCCTGGTCGGAGGGGAAGCGGGCACGGATGGATTCCGGGGTAAGGGAGGGCCGGCGTCGGCGGAGGGCGGACGCCGCCTCGGGGCGGGCGGTGGTTCCGCCCGACAGCCTGCGCAATCGCGTGCGCGTGGTCAAGTGATCGACGGCGCGCGATCAGGCGCGAGGCCGCCCGGTGGTCGATCCGTCGCGGCGAGCCGACGGATCGGGCTCCTTGACGTCGGGATTCATCGATTCGGGGCCTGCAGCCTCGGTATCAGCGGCTTCGCCATCCGCGGCCTCGGCATCTGCGGCTTCGACATTCAAGGCTTCGGCATTCACGGCCTCGACATTCACGGCCTCGACATTCACCGCTTCGACACTCACGGCTTCGACACTCACCGCTTCGAGATCCGCCAGCGTGTCGACGTCGGCCAATATGCCGGCGTCGTCGACGTCGACCAGCGTGACCGGATGCTGTCGGAGGAGACGCCCGGCCCCCTGGTCGCCGGCCAGCGTCCGCAGCGCTTCGAAATGCGCGCGCCCGAACAGCACCGGATGTCCGCGCGATCCGCGGTATCGCGGCGCGATGATCGATTCGTCGGACAGCCTCTGCTCGAGCAGCCGTCGATAAGTGTCCGGCCGCACGGCGGGCATGTCGGCCAGCGCGATCAGCACGCCGTCCGGGTCGAAGCGGGCGATCGCCTGCTCGACGCCCCAGGCCAGGCTGCGGCCCATTCCCGCCTCGGCGTCCGCGCAGATCGTCGGTTCGAGCCCGGCCTGTCGGAGCCGCGACGCCAGTTCGTCGAGTGCGGCGTCTCGCTGCCATTCGGGTCGGATGACGGCCAGTGCCCGCGGAATGGCGTCGCGCAAGCGCCGGGCCGCCCGCAGCGCGACCGGCTCGCCGGCGAATGCCGCCAGCAGCTTCGCGCCGAGTCGTGCCGGATCGAATCGTGCGCCGCGCCCGGCCGCGAGCAGGATGCCGACGACGTTGGCCGCGGGCGGCGAATCGGTGCGATCGTCGCGTTCGCCGGGCACGGCGCGCGTGCGCGCCGCGGGCGCGGAGACGTGGGGCGAGGCGGATTCGATCATCGCGCGGCGATCGGGACGGGGTCGGGCGACGCCCGGTATCGATATGATGCCGGGATGCGGGGGCGTCGTCATGCCCTGCCAGCCGGTCACCACGATAACCAGGAGCCATTGATGAGCAACGAAACCATCATCGTCGAAACCCGGGGCCGCGTCGGCCTGATCCGCCTGAACCGGCCCAAGCAACTCAATGCGCTGAACGATCAGTTGATGAACGAACTGGGCGCCGCACTGCTGGCCTTCGATGCCGACGAAGGCATCGGCGCGATCGTGCTGACCGGCAGCGACAAGGCTTTCGCGGCCGGCGCCGACATCGGTGCGATGGCCAAGTGGTCGTACATGGACGTGTACAAGAGCGAATACATCACGCGTAACTGGGAGACGATCCGCCGGATCCGCAAGCCTGTGATCGCGGCGGTCGCCGGCTACGCGCTCGGCGGCGGATGCGAACTGGCGATGATGTGCGACATCGTGATCGCCGCCGACACCGCCAAGTTCGGCCAGCCCGAGATCAAGCTCGGCACGATTCCCGGTGCCGGCGGCACGCAGCGCCTTCCGCGCGCGGTGTCCAAGGCCAAGGCGATGGACATGTGCCTGACCGCGCGCATGATGGACGCGGCCGAAGCCGAGCGCGCGGGACTGGTCTCGCGCATCGTCCCGGCGGACAAGGTCGTCGACGAGGCGCTGGACGCGGCGGCGACGATTGCCGAGTTCTCGTTGCCGATCGTCATGATGGCCAAGGAGTCGGTGAACCGCGCCTACGAGACGACGCTCAGCGAAGGCGTGCTGTTCGAGCGGCGCGTATTCCACTCGACGTTCGGTACCGAGGACCAGAAAGAAGGCATGGCGGCGTTCGTCGACAAGCGCAAGCCGGCGTTCAAGCACCGCTGACCGGCGCTGCCGCCATCGATTCGCTCGATCCGCCGGGCGCTCCGCCAGCTTGTTCGAGCTTTTCGCTTGCGGATCTAAAAATGGTTGTGCTATAGTCTTTGGCTCTGCTCTTTAACAGTCTTGCTTCACCGGCACGACGGCCTGCCCGAAAGGGTGCGGCTGGCGATTGCGCTCAGGCGCAGGCGTGTCGAGGTGGGGCGAGGGTCGGGTCGATGAGTTTCGGATCCGGCGGGCGCGCAAGAAGCGAGCACGCGGGGGTCGGAAGGGGCATCGGGATTTGCCTGGCGCGCGTACGGCGAAAGCGGTGCGAAGCGGGGTTCTTGTCGGGTCTGGCCGTAGAAGGCTGGAGACGGGAGGGATGTAGGCGGAATGTCGGTGTGCTGGACGAAGCGAAGCGAGTCGACTTGACGAGCAGAAAAAGAAGCGACATAATCTCGCTTCTGTGCTGATGACGAAACGCAGCGACGCAGCAAACGAAGCGAAGGCTTCGGCAGCAAGACGGCGCGGCGGTGATCAGCAGATGCTCTTTAACAATTGAACAACCGATAAGTGTGGGCGTTTGGGGCGATGAGCCAACCGCTGCGACACGATAGCAGATCAGGCGCGAGCCTGGTGGGCAAAGTGTCGTAGTGGCTCAAGAAAAACCAAATGCTCACACGGATAGTTCTAGGTATCGGAGTCTGGTCGGTCGCAAGGCTGGTCGGATGAGGATGCCACGAACGTCGATTCCGTATTGAGCAGGTCTTCGGGGAAGCTCGAAGGCCATGTCGAAAGACAAACCAAAAGATCGAACTAAAGAGTTTGATCCTGGCTCAGATTGAACGCTGGCGGCATGCCTTACACATGCAAGTCGAACGGCAGCACGGGGGCAACCCTGGTGGCGAGTGGCGAACGGGTGAGTAAAGTATCGGAACGTGCCCAGTAGTGGGGGATAGCTCGGCGAAAGCCGGATTAATACCGCATACGCACTGAGGTGGAAAGTGGGGGACCGCAAGGCCTCACGCTACTGGAGCGGCCGATATCTGATTAGCTAGTTGGTGGGGTAAAAGCCTACCAAGGCGACGATCAGTAACTGGTCTGAGAGGACGACCAGTCACACTGGGACTGAGACACGGCCCAGACTCCTACGGGAGGCAGCAGTGGGGAATTTTGGACAATGGGCGCAAGCCTGATCCAGCAATGCCGCGTGTGTGAAGAAGGCCTTCGGGTTGTAAAGCACTTTTGTTCGGAAAGAAATCGCTCTGGTTAATACCTGGAGTGGATGACGGTACCGGAAGAATAAGCACCGGCTAACTACGTGCCAGCAGCCGCGGTAATACGTAGGGTGCGAGCGTTAATCGGAATTACTGGGCGTAAAGCGTGCGTAGGCGGTTTTGTAAGACAGGTGTGAAATCCCCGGGCTTAACCTGGGAACTGCACTTGTGACTGCAAGGCTAGAGTGTGTCAGAGGGGGGTGGAATTCCACGTGTAGCAGTGAAATGCGTAGAGATGTGGAGGAACACCGATGGCGAAGGCAGCCCCCTGGGATAACACTGACGCTCAGGCACGAAAGCGTGGGGAGCAAACAGGATTAGATACCCTGGTAGTCCACGCCCTAAACGATGTCAACTAGTTGTCGGGTCTTAATTGACTTGGTAACGCAGCTAACGCGTGAAGTTGACCGCCTGGGGAGTACGGCCGCAAGGTTAAAACTCAAAGGAATTGACGGGGACCCGCACAAGCGGTGGATGATGTGGATTAATTCGATGCAACGCGAAAAACCTTACCTACGCTTGACATGTCTGGAACCTCGTAGAGATATGAGGGTGCTCGAAAGAGAGCCAGAACACAGGTGCTGCATGGCTGTCGTCAGCTCGTGTCGTGAGATGTTGGGTTAAGTCCCGCAACGAGCGCAACCCTTGTCCTTAGTTGCTACGAAAGGGCACTCTAAGGAGACTGCCGGTGACAAACCGGAGGAAGGTGGGGATGACGTCAAGTCCTCATGGCCCTTATGCGTAGGGCTTCACACGTCATACAATGGTCGGTACAGAGGGTCGCCAACCCGCGAGGGGGAGCCAATCCCAGAAAACCGATCGTAGTCCGGATTGCACTCTGCAACTCGAGTGCATGAAGTCGGAATCGCTAGTAATCGCGGATCAGCATGTCGCGGTGAATACGTTCCCGGGTCTTGTACACACCGCCCGTCACACCATGGGAGTGGGTTTTACCAGAAGTAGGTAGCTTAACCGCAAGGAGGGCGCTTACCACGGTAGGGCTCATGACTGGGGTGAAGTCGTAACAAGGTAGCCGTATCGGAAGGTGCGGCTGGATCACCTCCTTTCAAGAGAGGGTTCTGAGTTTCAAACGTCCACACTTATCGGTTGTTCGTCAGATCATTGTCTGAAGGGGTGGTTAGAAGCCCCGAGCAAGCGAATCGACGAAGCGGTCCCGGGCAGGAACACGGGGTCTGTAGCTCAGTCGGTTAGAGCACCGTCTTGATAAGGCGGGGGTCGATGGTTCGAATCCATCCAGACCCACCAAGAGTATGACGGGGGTGTAGCTCAGCTGGGAGAGCACCTGCTTTGCAAGCAGGGGGTCATCGGTTCGATCCCGTTCACCTCCACCAGGATTTTTACACGGCGAAGGAAAGCGGTAACAGTCCTTCGTGGTGGGTTGGTGGTGCAGGGGCGTCGAGGTTCGGTTGTTCAGATGGTGATTCGAGGTGAGGCGCAAGCGATTGGGAGACCGACGGCTTGCGCGTCACCTTGGTGACGTTGTTCTTTAACAATTCGCAAGATGAGTAACGTATTTAAGTCTTTTTAGATTTGGATACGGGTTGTGATTGCATACACAACAAATCCAGTTCTCGAATAGAGAAGAAAACTGAGATTACGGCAATTAACGTTGACTTGGCTCTTTCGATTGATGGTGTGTCAGCGCTGTCAGTCGGCAAAGTTATAGGGTCAAGTGAATAAGTGCATGTGGTGGATGCCTTGGCGATCACAGGCGATGAAGGACGCGGTAGCCTGCGAAAAGCGACGGGGAGCTGGCAAACGAGCTTTGATCCGTTGATGTCCGAATGGGGAAACCCACCCGCGAGGGTATCTCACGCTGAATCCATAGGCGTGTAGAGGCGAACGCAGTGAACTGAAACATCTTAGTAACTGCAGGAAAAGAAATCAACCGAGATTCCGAGAGTAGTGGCGAGCGAAATCGGAGGAGCCTGAATGTGATAGCTGACGAGTTAGCGGAACGGTCTGGAAAGTCCGGCAACAGAGGGTGATAGCCCCGTACGCGAAAACACGTTGGTGGTACTGAGCATTCGAGAAGTAGGGCGGGACACGTGAAATCCTGTCTGAAGATGGGGGGACCATCCTCCAAGGCTAAATACTCGTGATCGACCGATAGTGAACCAGTACTGTGAAGGAAAGGCGAAAAGAACCCCGGGAGGGGAGTGAAATAGATCCTGAAACCGCATGCATACAAACAGTCGGAGCCTTGTAAAAGGGGTGACGGCGTACCTTTTGTATAATGGGTCAGCGACTTACGTTTAGTGGCGAGCTTAACCGAATAGGGGAGGCGCAGGGAAACCGAGTCCGAATAGGGCGTCCAGTCGCTAGGCGTAGACCCGAAACCCGGCGATCTACTCATGGCCAGGATGAAGGTGAGGTAACACTTACTGGAGGTCCGAACCGACTACTGTTGCAAAAGTAGCGGATGAGCTGTGGGTAGGGGTGAAAGGCTAAACAAGCCGGGAAATAGCTGGTTCTCCCCGAAAACTATTTAGGTAGTGCGTCGTGTATTGCTCCAGGGGGTAGAGCACTGTAATGGTTGTGGGGGTCATTGAGACTTACTTCGCCATAGCAAACTCCGAATACCTGGAAGTATGAGCACGGCAGACAGTCCTCGGGTGCTAACGTCCGAGGTCAAGAGGGAAACAACCCAGACCGCCAGCTAAGGTCCCCAATATTTGCTAAGTGGGAAACGAAGTGGGAAGGCTAAGACAGTCAGGAAGTTGGCTTAGAAGCAGCCATCCTTTAAAGAAAGCGTAATAGCTCACTG
Source organism: Burkholderiaceae bacterium (assembly GCA_047601745.1). Classification (GTDB taxonomy): domain Bacteria; phylum Pseudomonadota; class Gammaproteobacteria; order Burkholderiales; family Burkholderiaceae_E; genus JAKPAM01. The sequence goes on from JASGIS010000001.1 coordinate 3,006,102, forward strand.
ATCGAGTCGTCCTGCGCGGAAGATGTAACGGGGCTAAGCAAATAACCGAAGCTGCGGATTTACGAGTAATCGTAAGTGGTAGGGGAGCGTTCCGTAAGCCTGTGAAGGTGGCTTGTAAAGGCTGCTGGAGGTATCGGAAGTGCGAATGCTGACATGAGTAGCGTTAAAGCGGGTGAAAAGCCCGCTCGCCGTAAGCGCAAGGTTTCCTACGCAACGTTCATCGGCGTAGGGTGAGTCGGCCCCTAAGGCGAGGGCGAAAGCCGTAGTTGATGGGAAGCAGGTTAATATTCCTGCACCGATTCTGAGTGCGATGGGGGGACGGATCGTGGAAGGTTGTCCGGGTGTTGGAAGTCCCGGTTCTTGGCTTGTAGGTGTCTGGTAGGCAAATCCGCCAGGCGTATACCGAGGGGTTGAGACGAGCGAACTTGTTCGCGAAGCAACTGGAAGGGGTCCCAGGAAAAGCCTCTAAGCTTCAGCTCAGAACGACCGTACCGCAAACCGACACTGGTGCGCGAGATGAGTATTCTCAGGCGCTTGAGAGAACTCTGGAGAAGGAACTCGGCAAATTGATACCGTAACTTCGGGAGAAGGTATGCCTTGGTAGCTTGAGGGTGAACAACCCGAGGGCGAAGAGGTTGCAAAAAATCGGTGGCTGCGACTGTTTAACAAAAACACAGCACTCTGCAAACACGAAAGTGGACGTATAGGGTGTGACGCCTGCCCGGTGCCGGAAGGTTAAGTGATGGGGTGCAAGCTCTTGATCGAAGCCCCGGTAAACGGCGGCCGTAACTATAACGGTCCTAAGGTAGCGAAATTCCTTGTCGGGTAAGTTCCGACCTGCACGAATGGCGTAACGATGGCCACACTGTCTCCTCCAGGGACTCAGCGAAGTTGAAATGTTTGTGATGATGCAATCTACCCGCAGCTAGACGGAAAGACCCCATGAACCTTTACTGTAGCTTTGCATTGGACTGTGAACCGGTCTGTGTAGGATAGGTGGGAGGCTTTGAAGCAGGGACGCTAGTTTCTGTGGAGCCATCCTTGAAATACCACCCTGATTTGTTTGCGGTTCTAACCTAGGCCCGTTATCCGGGTTGGGAACAGTGCATGGTAGGCAGTTTGACTGGGGCGGTCTCCTCCTAAAGTGTAACGGAGGAGTTCGAAGGTACGCTTGGCACGGTCGGACATCGTGCCTAAAGTGCAAGGGCAAAAGCGTGCTTGACTGTGAGACTGACAAGTCGAACAGGTGCGAAAGCAGGACCTAGTGATCCGGTGGTTCTGAATGGAAGGGCCATCGCTCAACGGATAAAAGGTACTCTGGGGATAACAGGCTGATACCGCCCAAGAGTTCATATCGACGGCGGTGTTTGGCACCTCGATGTCGGCTCATCTCATCCTGGGGCTGTAGCCGGTCCCAAGGGTATGGCTGTTCGCCATTTAAAGAGGTACGTGAGCTGGGTTCAAAACGTCGTGAGACAGTTTGGTCCCTATCTGCTGTGGGCGTTGGAGATTTGACGGGGCTTGCTCCTAGTACGAGAGGACCGGAGTGAACGCACCTCTGGTGTACCTGTTGTCACGCCAGTGGCATCGCAGGGTAGCTATGTGCGGAAGAGATAACCGCTGAAAGCATCTAAGCGGGAAACTCGCCTGAAGATGAGATCTCCCGGGGACTCGATCCCCCTAAAGGGTCGTTCAAGACCAGGACGTTGATAGGTCGGGTGTGGAAGCGTAGTAATACGTTAAGCTAACCGATACTAATTGCCCGTGTGGCTTGACCCTATAACTTTGCTCGATCGGCCATCCTGAGTGGCTCGATCAAGACGAAAGTCAGCTTTGATTGTCTGATTGATCGTGTCGACCGAAGCGTCGGCACCCGTTGTACCGCAGTCTCAACCGACTCATCTTGCCGAATTGGCTTGGCCGCAGCCGTATCGCGACCAGGCAACAAGTTATGCCTGACGACCATAGCGCAGTGGAACCACCCCTTCCCATCCCGAACAGGACCGTGAAACGCTGCCGCGCCGATGATAGTGCGCATTCGCGTGTGAAAGTAGGTCATCGTCAGGCAATCCCCTAAAAAAAGGCCACCCCTCAAGGGTGGCCTTTTTGCTTTCCGCTCACCGAATCTGCGAGCATCGCCAGATCTTTTTTACGTGGTGTCGAAACTCCGATGTGGAGCGCCAAGAAGATCTGGTTCCAATTGCATTGGTTTATCGGGATCACGGCTGGAACCGTGCTGGTGGTGATCGGCCTGACCGGTGCACTGTTCTCGTTCCACGAAGAGATCCTCGATCTGCTGAACCCCGGTATCGCCAGTACGGCGTTCGCCGGATCACCGGACCGGCCCGGGCAGTCCGCGGCGTCTTCGCCAGTCCTGACGCCGGCGGAACTGCTGGCGGCCCTGCAGGCCGCCGGCGAAATGCGGCGCGTCGAGCGGATGACGCTGCATGCCGAGGCCGGGCGCAATCCCCAGGTGACGTTCGCGCCGGCCGCGGGCGAGCGGCGGGGCCAGACGGTGTTCCTGAACGCCCATACCGGCCAGCAGTTGCCGCCGCAGAAGGGAACGGCGTTCTTCGACTGGATCGAGCGCCTGCATCGCTGGCTGCTGCTGCCCGTCGACATCGGCCGACCGGTCGCCGGATCGCTCGCCGCGTTGCTGCTGTTCCTGTCGTTCTCGGGCCTGTATCTGCGCTGGCCGAGCAAGCCCTGGTCGCCGCGCGCCTGGCTGCTCTTCAATACGCGACGCAAGGGGCGCCCGTTCCTCTGGGGCCTGCACTCGGTCGCCGGGACCTGGGTGCTGCTCGTGTACCTGGTGCTCGCCGGCACCGGCGTGTATTGGGGGTTCGTCTCGGTCCGCAGCGTCGTCGACCAGTGGGCCGGCGCGCCGCCACGCAACGTGGCGCGCGCGCCCGGTCCCGCGCCGGCCGCGAGCCGGCCGGTGACGATCGCACCGGCCAGCGTGGCGCCGCCCTGGCAGGGCTTCGAGCGCGCCGCCGGTGCCTGGCAACTCGTCCAGTTGCAACTGCCGAGAGCGGAAGGGCAGAACTACCAGTTCAGCTGGTACGGCCCGGACGCTCCGCACGAGCGCGCGCGCAATCAGTTGTCGGTGCGGCCCGACGGAGGCGTGCAGCGCGACGAGCGCTTCGCCGATCTTCCTGCCGGCCGTCGCGCGCTGGCGGCGATTTACCCGCTGCACATGGGCAGCTACTTCGGGCTGGCCGGGCGCATCATCGTGACGATCGCATCGCTGGCGATGATGCTGTTCGCGATCACCGGCTGGATGCTGTACCTGGACCGCCGCCGCAAGGCGCGAGCGGTAGCGCTCGAAGGCGCGGCGTTGTCCGTGCCTGCGGCTGTCGGATCCGTCGCCGCGCCCGGCAGCGAGCCGGAGAAGGGCGCGATCGCCGTGATCCACGCGAGCCAGTCCGGTCACGCGCAGCGGCTCGCCCTGCGCACGACGAGCCTGCTGCGGCGCGCCGGGCACGCGGTCGACGTGCTGGCGGTCGCACGTCTGGATCTGCAGGCGCTGGCCCGGTACTCGCACGCGTTGTGGGTCGCCAGCACCTTCGGCGACGGCGATCCTCCCGATTCGGCGCGCGGTTTCTTTCATGTGCTGCAGCGTCAGGCCGGAACGGCGCTCGCGCATCAGCACTACGGCGTACTGGCGCTCGGCGATCGCCAGTATCCGGCCTTCTGCGGTTTCGGTCTGGGGCTGCACGAACGATTGCAGCAGGCAGGGGCGCGGCCCTTGTTTCTTCCGGTCACGATGGAGGAAGGACACAGCCAGGCATGGCAGGCCTGGCTGTCGGCGCTGGATCGGCACTGGCCGGTATCGGATGACGCGGCCGACGACGCGGCGGATGCCGCGAATGCGCAGCCCGCGAGTCCGGCGGCCGCCGAAGGCGGGCCCGATGATTTCGCTTCGTGGCGGCTCGTGCGGCGCACGCACTGCAATCCCGGCAGCCCGGGCAATCCGCTCCATTGCCTGGAACTCGTCCCCGTGTCCGGCCGCCTCGAGTCCTGGGAAGCGGGAGCCCTGGTCGAGGTGCTGCCGCCGGCCGGGGCGCCCGGGCCGATCGTGCCGCGCAGCTATTCGGTCGCCTCGTTGCCGGCTGACGGCCATATCCAGCTATGGGTGCGCCTGTCGGTCCGCGACGGCAAGCCCGGTCTCGTTTCCGGCTGGCTCACGCAGTCGGCCCCCGGAGACCTGGTGCGCGTGCGGCTGGTCGCCAATCCGGGTTTCGCGCCGGACACCGGACACCCGGGAGACGCGATCTTCATCGGCAACGGCTCCGGCTATGCGGGGCTGCGCGCGCAACTGCTGGCGCGGATGCGCGACGGCCGGCACGACAACTGGTTCATCTTCGGTGAACGTTCGCGCTCGGCCGATGGCTGGGCCGAAGCCGAAATCGCGGCCTGGCTGGCCGAGGGCAAGCTGCGGCGCGCCGATTTCGCGTACTCGCGCGACCCCGGCGCGGCGCGCTACGTCACGCACATCGTGCTGCAGCAGCGGGACGCGCTTCGCGAATGGCTGTCGCGCGGAGCCGTCGTCTATGTCTGCGGCAGCTACCAGGGGATGGCGACCGACGTCGAGCGTGCGCTCGTCGACGTGCTCGGCGACGAGGGCTTCGCCGAGTTCGCCGCCTCGGGGCGCTATCGGCGGGACGTGTACTGAAATCCGTCGACTCGGGGGAGAATGCCGGTTTGCCAACCGAGGAGACTCCGGACATGACGATCACCTGCAAGGCGGTGGTGACCCGCGAATTGAATCAACCGGTCGTGGTCGAGACCATCACCGTCCAGCCGCCGCAGCGCGGCGAGATCACCGTGAAGATGACGGCCTGCGGCGTCTGCCACAGCGACCTGTCGGTGACCAACGGGACGATCGGATTGACGCTGCCGATGGTTCTCGGCCATGAGGCGGCAGGGGTCGTCACGGCGGTCGGCGACGGCGTGGCCGGACTCGCGGTCGGCGATCATGTGGTGTCGTCGTTCAGCTACATGTGCGGCGCGTGCCGCTTCTGCTCGGTCGGCAGGCCGGTGCTGTGCGTGGACCGCGACCGGGCGTCGGCCGCGCTGCCCGACGGCAGCGTGCGCACCTTCGATGCGGCCGGCAAGCCGTTGAACATGATGTCGGGTTGCGGCGTGATGGCCGAGTACGCGACGGTGTCCGAGCGCAGCGTCGTCAAGATCGACGCCGGCATTCCGCTCGACCGCGCGGCGCTGGTCGGCTGCGCGGTCACGACCGGCGTCGGCGCGGCGATCAATACGGCGCGCGTGCGCGCCGGGTCCAGTGTCGTCGTGTTCGGCGTCGGCGGCGTGGGTCTGAACGTCATCCAGGGCGCGTCGATCGCCGGTGCCGCGCAGATCGTCGCCGTCGATCGCAATGCGGCCAAGCTCGAGACGGCCCGCCGCTTCGGCGCGACCGACGTGCTGGCGATCGAACCGGGCGAGGATCCGACGAAGGCGCTGAAGAAGATGACCGGCGGAGGCGCCGACTACGCGTTCGAATGCGTCGGCAGCGGCCCGGTGTCGGAGCTCGCGTACAAGGCGCTGATTCGCGGCGGCATGGCGGTCATCGTCGGCGTCGCCCGGCCCGGCGACAACACGTCGGTGCGGACGATGACGCTGCCGTTCGAGGAGAAGCAACTGGTCGGCTCGTACTTCGGCTCGAGCGTGCCGAAAGTCGACTTTCCTAAGCTGCTGAGCCTGTACCAGGGCGGCAAGCTCAAGCTCGACGAGCTGATCACGCGTCGCTATTCGATCGACGAGGCGCCGCAGGCCTTCGCCGACCTGGAGAGCGGCGTCAACGCGCGCGGCGTCATCGTCTTCTGACGCGGCGATCGTCCAGGCGGTAATCGTCCAGGCGGTAATCGTCCAGGCGGTAATCGTCCAGGCGGTAATCGTCCAGGCGGTAATCGTCCAGGCGGTAATCGTCCAGGCGGTAATCGTCCAGGCGGTAATCGTCCGGGGCGCAAAAAAGCCGGCATCGCGCCGGCTTTTTTGTGTGACTGCCGTCGATCGGCCCGGATCAGATCGGATCCCAGGAGAAGATGTCCTGCGAGCGATCGAGCGGGAAGAAGCTGCCCTTGAGCGCGGGCATGCCCTGCTCGGCGATCGTCTGCGGCGTCCAGCCTTCGCCGCGATGGACCGAGCGGATCGGCCGGTTCTGGCTGAACAGGAAGATTTCGTTGGCGCGCACGCCGAAGATCTGGCCGGTGACGTCGGCCGCCTGGTCGCTGGCCAGGTAGACGGCCAGCGGCGCGATCTTGGCCGTTTCCATGCGCTTCATCTTCTCGACGCGGGCGGCCTGGTCCGGCGTCTCGGTCGGAATCGAGCCGATCATCCGGCTCCACGCGAACGGCGCGATGCAGTTCGAGCGGACCTTGAACTTGGCCATGTCGAGCGCGATCGATTTCGACAGGCCGGCGATGCCGAGCTTGGCCGCCGCGTAGTTGGCCTGCCCGAAGTTGCCGATCAGGCCCGACGTCGACGTCATGTTGATGTAGCTGCCGGACTCCTGGCTCTTGAAGTACGGCGCGGCGGCGCGGGCCATGTAGAACGAGCCGTTCAGGTGGACGTCGATGACGGCCTTCCACTCCTCGATGCTCATGTTGAAGAAGAAGCGGTCGCGCAGGATGCCGGCGTTGTTGATGACGACGTCGATCTGGCCGAAGTGGTCGATCGCCGTCTTGACGATACGGTTGGCCGAATCCCAGTCCGCGACGCTGTCGGTGTTGGCGACGGCGATGCCGCCGGCCGCCTTGATCTCGCCGACGACCTTCTGCGCGGGGCCGTCATCGTGACCTTCGCCCTTGACGCTCGCGCCGATGTCGTTGACGACGACTTTGGCGCCCTCGGCGGCCAGCGCCAGCGCGAAATCACGGCCGATGCCGCCTCCCGAGCCGGTGACGATCGCTACCTTGCCAGCCAACATTCCACTCATTTCAATTACTCCTGGACAGACGAAGAAAAACGGGACGGTGGCCGCGCGCCGTCAGGCGGCATCGGCCAGCACGTCGGGCAGCTCGCAACTGTTGGCCCGGTCCGAGACGGTCGCGCGCTGCACGTCGCGGCGCCACCGCAGGTCATCGAACGCGGTGCCGCGGTGCATCGTGCAGCGGTTGTCCCACATGACGAGGTCGTTCGTGCGCCAGCGGTGCGTATAGACGAACTGGCGCTGCGTCGCGTGCGCCATCAATTCTGCCAGCAGCTCGATGCCCTGCTGGCGATCCATGTCGATGACGTGGCCCGCGTGCGAGGCCAGGTACAGCGCATGCCGGCGCGATTCGGGAATCCAGCGCACGAGCCGCTGCGGGACCGGCGGCATCTGCCGGCGTTCGTGTTCGGAAAAATCGGTGAAGCCGAGCCGCGCGCGCGAGGTGAAGATCGAGTGTTCGACGATCAGTCCGGCGATCTCGGCTCGCCGGGCCGCCGGCAGCGCGTCATGGGCGGCGCGGCAGTCGGCGAACTCGGTATGGCCGCCGATCGGCGCGATCGTGCGGGCGTACAGCAGCGACGCCAGCGCCGGCACGTGTTTGAACGAACTGTCGGTATGCCACAGCCGGTTGCCGAGCTGGAACACCCGCTGGCGGCTCGAGCGATCCCACAGCGTGCCGTCCGGCGCGATGTTGGAGACGTCGGCCAGCGATTTGTCGAGCCGCAGCGCTTCGGCTTCGGCGCGATACGCGCCGATCGAGGTTTCGAGCGGGCCGATGCAGCGGGCGAATGCCAGGTGCTCGCCGGCCGTCAGGCGCTGGTCTGGAAAGACCAGCACCGAGTACTGCCAGAATGCCTGCTTGATCGCCGCCAGGTCCTCGTCGGACAGCGGCCGCGACAGATCGACGTCGCCGATCTCGGCGGCGAAACCGTCGGTGATGGGGCAAACGTCGATGGCCATCGTGTCTCCTGCTCGGTTCGACTCGTCGTTCGACGAGTATACCGAGCCGTCGACGCCGGCGGCCGGTCGGGCGCGTTCAGTGCTGTGCGGCCTCGCGCGGATGCCAGCCGGCGCCGGCCCGGCCCGTCGCATAGCGCGAGACGTCCAGGCCGCTGGGGTCGATCGCCGGCTGCCGCCGGCTGATCAGGTCGGCCAGCAACTGGCCCGAGCCGCACGCCATCGTCCAGCCGAGCGTGCCGTGACCGGTGTTCAGCCACAGGTTCGGAACCGGGGTGGGGCCGACGATCGGCGTGCCGTCGGGCGTCATCGGCCGCAGGCCGGTCCAGAAGCTCGCGTTCGGCGTATCGCCGGCGCCGGCGAACAGATCGTCGACGACCATCGCCAGCGTCGCTCGCCGCGCCGGGTTCAGGCGCAGATCGAAACCGGCGATCTCGGCCATGCCGCCGACGCGGATCCGGTCGTCGAAGCGCGTGACCGCGATCTTGTACGTTTCGTCCATCACCGTGGACACCGGCGCGCGGTCCGCGTCGACGATCGGTACCGTCAATGAGTAGCCCTTGAGCGGATAGACCGGCAGACGCAGGCCCGCGGGCATCGCGAACCGGCGCGAATAGCTGCCGAGCGCCATCACGTACTGATCGGCGCGCAGCAGTTCGGCAGCGCCCGCACCGGCCTCGCCGGTCACGCCCGGCATCCGGACCCGGACGCCGTCGATCCGGCCGGCACTCATCGACAGCCCGTCGATCGCGACGCCCTGGCGGAAATCGACGCCCGCCGCGCGGGCTCGCGCGGCCAGCTCGGTCGTGAACAGCCGGCAATCTCCGGTTTCATCGCCGGGCAGACGCAGGCCGCCGGCCAGTTTTCCGGCGACGTGGGCGAGCGCCGGTTCGGCGCCGGCCAGGCGGGCGGGACTCAGCAGTTCGTACGGCACGCCGGCTTCGCGCAGCACGTCGACGTCCTTGCCGATCGCATCGAGCTGGGCCTGCGTGCGAAAGACCTGCAGCGTGCCCTGCTGGCGTCCTTCATAAGCGATGCCGGCGCTCGCGCGCAGCGCCTTCAGGCAGTCGCGACTGTACTCGGCCAGCCGCACCATGCGCTCCTTGTTGATCGCGTAGTGCGAGCCGCTGCAGTGGCGCAGCATCTGCGCGAGCCACTGGAGCTGGAACAGCGTGCCGTCCGGGCGAATCGCCAGCGGCGCGTGCCGCTGGAACAGCCATTTGACCGCTTTCAGCGGGATGCCCGGCGCGGCCCAGGGCGAAGCGTAGCCGGGCGAGATCTGGCCGGCGTTGGCGAAGCTCGTTTCGAGCGCGACGCCGGGCTCCCGATCGACGACCGTGACCTGGTGGCCGGCCCGGGCAAGATACCAGGCCGTCGTGACGCCGATGACGCCGCTGCCGAGGACTAGGACACGCATGAGCCGACTCCGTCTGGAATTGCACAGTGGATATCGCTATGTTATGAGTGTGTCTCTGGATTTTGAGCGGGTATTTTTGTCGGGAAACAGGAGGATTTCCTGCTGAACGGCGAATTCTCCGCAAAAACCATCGGGATTCCCGGAATCGAGCCCAGCCGATGCGCAACCGAACCGAAACCGTGCGCGATCTGGATCGCATCGATCGCAAGCTGCTGCGCCTGCTGCAGCAGAACGGACGCATGTCGATGACCGAACTGGCCGAGCGCGTCGGCCTGTCGGTGACCCCCTGCAGCGAGCGTGTCAAGCGGCTGGAGCGGGACGGAGTGATCGAAGGGTATTACGCGCGCCTGAATCCACAGGCGCTCGGGCACGCGCTGCTGGTGTTCGTCGAGATCAAGCTGTCGGCCAAATCGGGGACGATCTTCGACGACTTCCGTCGCGAGGTGCTGAAGCTGCCGAACGTGCTCGAGTGCCACCTGGTGTCGGGCGAGTTCGACTACCTGATCAAGGCGCGGATACCCGAGATGACCGCCTACCGGCGGCTGCTGGGCGACATGCTGCTGGCGCTGCCGGGCGCGCGCGAGTCGCGCAGCTACATGGTGATGGAAGAGATCAAGGAAAGCCTGGAACTGGAGGTGCCCGAACCGCCGCCGCGCAGGGCTTGAGAATCCGTGAACGGAACCAGCCGCGTCCGGTTCGTTCACGGATTCTGAGCGCCGGCCCGGGGCGGAACCTCAGCGCGGGGGCAGGAATTTCTCGACGAGCCGGACCCAGTAGCTGGCGCCGACCGGGATCAGTTCGTCGTTGAAATCGTAGCTCGGATTGTGCAACTGGCACGGACCCAGGCCGTGGCCCGCGTCGCGGTGCGTGCCGTCGCCGTTGCCGATCATCACGTAGCAGCCGGGTTTCTCGCGCAGCATGAACGCGAAGTCCTCCGAACCCATCGTCGGTTCGATCGCGACGACGCCGTCGGCGCCGACGACGTCTTCGGCGACCGTGCGGCAGAACGCGGTCTGCTCGGCGTGATTGACCAGCGGCGGGTAGTTGCGCTTGAAATGCAGCGCGCCGGCGGCGCCGAACACCGGCGGCAACTGCGTGACGATCTCGCGCATCCGCGATTCGACCAGATCGAGGACCTCGTCGGTGAACGTGCGCACGGTGCCGCGGATCACCGCTTCGTCGGCGACGACGTTGTAGGCGTCGCCGACGTGGATCTGCGTGACCGACAGCACCGCGGTATCGATCGGCTTGAGGTTGCGCGAGACGATCGTCTGCAGCGCCTGGACCAGGTGCGTGGCGACGATGACCGGGTCGACCCCCAGATGCGGCATCGCCGCATGCGTGCCGCGCCCCGTCAGCGTGATCTCGAACTCGTTGCTCGACGCCATCGTCGGTCCGGCGCACACGCCGAAGGTGCCGGCCTTCATGCCGGGCCAGTTGTGCATGCCGAATACGGCGTCGCACGGGAAGCGGTCGAACAGGCCGTCATCCATCATCGCCCTGGCGCCGGCGCCGCCTTCTTCGGCCGGCTGGAAGATCAGGTGGACGGTGCCGTCGAAGCGGCGATGCTGGGCCAGGTGCCGGGCGGCGGCCAGCAGCATCGTCGTGTGGCCGTCATGTCCGCACGCATGCATCTTGCCCGGATGCCGCGACCGGTGCGCGAACGTGTTGTGCTCGGGCATCGGCAATGCGTCCATGTCGGCACGCAGCCCGATCGTGCCGGTGCCGGTGCCATGGCGGATCGTGCCGACCACGCCGGTCTTGCCCAGGCCGCGGTCGACGTCGATGCCCCAGCCGCGCAGGCGTTCGGCGACGAGGTCGGCGGTCCGGGTTTCTTCGTAGCGCAGTTCGGGATGGGCGTGCAGATCGCGGCGAATGGCCGTCATCTCTGCCTGGGATGCCAGGATGCTATCGACGAGTTTCATCGGCAATGCAGCGCAGCAGCGCTTCCTCGTAGAATGGATGCGGCTAGCTTAGCACCGGCTCGGCGGTGGAGTCTTCGCCCCATCGGGGGCAATTCTGTCGTTCGCGGCGGCTGGCGGATCCACGGAAACCCGAAGATGCTGAATCGAGAATCGTCCGATCTTCCCGCCGGCCCGGCGGCTTCCGCAGAGCGCATCGTGCGCGGCGCGTGTCCGCACGATTGCCCCGACACCTGCGCGATGCTGATCACGGTGCGCGACGACAAGGTCGTCAAGGTCGCCGGTGATCCCGACCATCCGACCACGCACGGCGCGCTGTGCGCGAAGGTGTCCCGCTATCCCGAACGCACTTATCACGCGGACCGCCTGCTGCAGCCGATGCGGCGCGTCGGACGCAAGGGCGAGGGCAGGTTCGAGCCGGTCAGTTGGGACGTCGCGCTCGACGACATCGCCGCCCGGCTCGGGGCGATCGCGGCCCGCGACCCGCAGCGGATTCTGCCGTACAGCTACGCGGGGACGATGGGTTTCGTCCAGCAGGAAGGCATGGCGATGCGCTTGTTCCACAAGCTCGGCGCGTCGCTGCTCGACCGGACGATCTGCGCGAGCGCCGGACAGACCGGCATCACGCATACGCTGGGCGGCGCGGTCGGCATGGACATCGAGAACTTCGCGCGGTCGCGGCTGATCATCATCTGGGGATCGAACGCGATCACGTCGAACCTGCATTTCTGGACGATCGCCCAGCAGGCCAAGCGCGACGGCGCCAAGCTGATCGCGATCGATCCGTATTGCAGCGACACCGCGCTCAAGTGCCATCAGCACATCGCGTTGCTGCCGGGTACCGATGCGGCGCTGGCGCTCGGCGTCATGCACGTGCTGATCGCCGAGGACCTGCTCGACCACAACTACATCGCGCGCCATACGATCGGCTTCGACGAACTGCGGCAGCGGGCGCTCGCGTATCCGCCCGAGCGCGTCGCGAAGATCTGCGGGATCCGCGCCGACGAGGTCGTCGGGCTGGCGCGCGACTACGCGGGCACGCGGCCGGCGGCGATCCGCTTGAACTACGGCACGCAGCGCACGCGCGGCGGCGGCAACGCGGTCCGCGCGATAAGCTGCCTGCCGGCGCTGACCGGCGCGTGGCGCGACCCGGCCGGCGGATTGCTGCTGTCGTCCAGCGGTCATTACCCGGTCGCGTCCGCCGCGCTGCTCCGTCCGGATCTGCTGCCGCAGTGGCCGAAGCTGCCGCGCACGATCAACATGGTGACGATCGGTGATGCGCTGGCCCACGCCGATCCGCCGATCGAGGCGATGATCGTCTACAACTCGAATCCGGTCGCCGTGGCCCCCGATTCCGAGAAGGTGATCGCCGGCTTCTCGCGCGAGGATCTGTTCGTCGTCGTGCTCGAACACTTCCAGACCGATACCGCCGACTATGCCGATTACCTGCTGCCGGCGACGACGCAGCTCGAGCACTTCGATCTGCACAAGACTTATGGGCATCGTTACCTGGTGATCAATCAGCCGGCGGTCGCGCCGGTCGGCCAGGCGCTTCCCAATGCCGAGATCTTCCGGCGATTGGCCGCGCGCATGGGGTTCGACGATCCGTGCTTCGCGGATTCGGACGTCGAGATCGCGCGCTCGGCGATCGACTGGAACGATCCGCGCGTGCAGGGCATGACGCTCGAGTCGATCGCGCAGGCGGGCTGGGCCAAGCTCGACGTCGATCAGGCGCCGTTCGCGAACGGCGGCTTTCCGACGCCTTCGGGCAAATGCGAGTTCTTCAGCGAGCGGCTGGCCGCGCAGGGGCTCGATCCGATACCGGATTTCGTGCCGCCTTATGAATCGGCGCAGTCGAACCCCCGACGCGCCGAGTCGTATCCGCTGGCGATGATCTCGCCGCCGTCGCGCAACTTCATGAACAGCACGTTCGTCAACCTGAAGAGTCTGCGCGCGCCCGATCGCGAACCGGCGTGCGAGCTGCATCCGGACGAGGCCGCCGCGCGCGGCCTGGTCGACGGCCAGCGCGTGCGGATGTTCAATGACCGCGGCGCGTGCCTGCTGAAGCTGAACGTGACGCCCCGCGCACGGCCGGGCGTCGTCGTCGCCTGGGGCGTGTGGTGGCACAAGCTCGCGCCGGGTGAGCGCAACGTCAATGCGTTGACCAGCCAGGCGCTGACCGACCTGGGCCGCGCACCGACGTTCTACGATTGCCTGGTGCAGATCGAAGCGGCCGAGGCGGCCTGACCGTTTCGTGCGTCGACTCGCGCCCCTTCTGCTCCTGCTCGTCGCGCTCGGCATCGCGCTGAGCGGATGCGCGTCGATGTCCTGGGATCTCGGCTATTACTGGCAGTCGGTCAGCGGCCATTGGTCGATGATCCGGGCCGCGCAGCCGCTGGACCGTCTGCTCGACGATCCGGCGCTCGATCCGGTGTTGCGCGAGCGCCTCGAGCGCGCGCAACGGATCCGGCGCTTCGCCTCCGAGGCGCTGGGTCTGCCCGACAACGGCAGCTTCACGCGGTATGCGGACCTGAAGCGGCCGTTCGTCGTCTGGAACGTCGTCGCGGCGCCGCGCTATTCGCTCGAGTTGCAGCGCTGGTGTTTTCCGGTGGCCGGCTGCATCACTTATCGCGGCTACTACGACAAGGACCGCGCCGAGGCGTTCGCGCGGACGCTGGAGGCGCAGGGACTCGACGTCTACGTCGCCGGCGTGCCCGCTTATTCGACATTGGGCTGGTTCGACGATCCGCTGTTGAATACGTTCATCGGCTATGGCGAACCCGAACTGGCGCGGTTGATCTTCCATGAACTCGCGCATCAGCTCGTCTACGTCAGCGGCGATTCGACGTTCAACGAATCGTTCGCGACCGCGGTCGAGCAGATCGGCGTGAGCCGCTGGCTCGCGAGCCGCGGCGATCCGTCGCTGGTCCGCGCGTATCGGCAGCACGAGCAGCGCCGTCAGGCGTTCGTCGCGCTGCTGACGCAGGCGCGCGACCGCCTGATGCGCGGTTATGCGCAGGCCGCCGACGACACGCAGCGCCAGCGCATCAAGGACGAGGTGTTTGCTGCGTTGCAGCGCGACTACCAGTCGTTGAAGGCGGGCTGGGGCGGATGGGCCGGCTATGACCGCTGGTTCGGCCAGAAGCTGGGCAACGCCCATCTCGGTTCGGTCGCCACTTATACCGCGCTGGTGCCGGGTTTCCTCGCGCTGGCCGAGCAGCAGCCCGACCTGCCGGCCTTCTACGATCGGGTCAGGGAAATCGCCAAGCTGGACAAGAATCAACGTGATCAGCGTCTCGCTGCGCCATAATGCCTGGGCAAGGGTCGCGGCCGATGTCGCGTGTTCGTGCGGCGGCTCGTCATCACGGCGGGCGGCGGCAGCAGGTCGGCGTTCGCGATGGCCGATCGAGTTTTCGGGGGTAAGGGGCGAGACATGGATCGCTTTTGGTTGAAGAATTACCCGGCTGGCGTACCGGCCGAGATCGACGTCGGTCAGTATCGTTCGCTGGTGCAGTTGATCGACGAGGCTTTCCAGCGCTATGCGCAGCAGCCGGCCTACGTCAGCATGGGGCGCGAGATCACGTTCGCGCAGGTCGACGATCTGTCCCGGCGTTTCGCCGCGTGGCTGCAATCCAAAGGCCTGAACAAGGGAGACCGCGTCGCGTTGATGATGCCGAACGTGCTGCAGTATCCGGTCGCGTTGGCGGGCGTGCTGCGCGCGGGGCTGGTCGTCGTCAACGTCAATCCGATGTACACGCCGCGCGAACTCGAGCACCAGCTCAAGGACAGCGGCGCGGCGGCCATCGTGATCCTCGAGAACTTCGCGTCGACGCTGCAGCAGGTGGTGTCGCGCACGTCGGTCAAGCACGTGGTCGTCACCGCGATGGGCGATCTGCTGGGCACGCTCAAGGGAGGCCTGGTCAATTTCGTCGTTCGCAACGTCAAGAAGATGGTGCCCGACTACACGCTGCCGGGCTCGTACAAGTTCAACACCGTGTTGACCGAATGCGCGGGCGCCGCGCTGCGCACGCCGGCGTTGAGCCGCGACGATCTGGCATTCCTGCAGTACACGGGCGGCACGACGGGGGTGGCCAAGGGCGCGATGCTGTCGCACGGCAACCTGATCGCCAACGTCCTGCAGTCCGAGGCATGGATGCAGCCGGGGATCGATCGTCCCGGCAAGTCGCCGCTGACCGGCCAGCCGATCACCGTGTGCGCGCTGCCGCTGTATCACATCTTCGCGCTGACGGTCTGCTGCCTGCTCGGGATGCGCACCGGCGGCTTGAACATCCTGATCGCCAACCCGCGCGACCTGCCGGCGGTGGTCAAGGAGCTCGCGCCGTATCGCTTCAACATGTTTCCGGCCGTCAATACGCTGTACAACGCGCTGATCAATTTTCCCGAGTTCGCCAAGCTCGATTTCTCGGGGCTGCGGATCTCGAACGGCGGCGGCATGGCGGTCCAGCAGAGCGTCGCGCAGAAATGGCTGGCGCTGACCGGCTGTCCGATCTGCGAAGGCTACGGCCTGTCCGAGACTTCACCGTCGGTGACCTGCAACCCGACCGATACCGATGCCTATAGCGGGACGATCGGCCTGCCGTTGCCGTCGACCGAGGTCCGGATCCAGAATGATGAAGGCCAGCCGGTGCCGATCGGCTCGTCAGGGGAGATCGCGATCCGCGGTCCGCAGGTGATGAGCGGCTACTGGCAGCGGCCGGACGAGACGGCCAAGGTCATGACCGCCGACGGTTTCTTCAAGAGCGGCGATATCGGCATCATGGACGAGCGCGGTTATGTCCGGATCGTCGATCGCAAGAAGGACATGATCCTGGTGTCCGGGTTCAACGTCTATCCGAACGAAGTCGAGGACGTCGTCGCCAGTCATCCGGGTGTTCTCGAATGCGCGGCCGTCGGCGTGCCGGACGAGCACTCGGGCGAGGTGGTCAAGATCTACGTGGTCAGGAAGGATCCGGCGCTGACCGAGAAGGAACTGGCCGCGTATTGCGCGGCGAACCTGACCGGCTACAAGAAGCCCCGCTACATCGAGTTTCGCGATGACCTGCCCAAGAGCACGGTCGGCAAGATCTTGCGCCGCGAATTGCGCGACGAGCAGCGTCCCGAACCGAAGCAGATGGCCTGATCGGAGGGCCGGGCGCCGCCGCGGCGGCGTCGAGCCGGGCCCGGCCGGGCAGGGCGGGGCAGGCCCGGGCCTCGAAGGAAAAAGCCGAAGGAAAAAGCGAACGACCAATGAAAAACGCCGGCGTGAGCCGGCGTTTTCGATTCCAAACGGAAGGCCGGCCGAAGCCGGCCGCCCCGATCAGAACTGGTGACGGATACCCAGAGCGATCGCTTGGGGTTTGCCGTCGGCCACGGTGGCGTAGGTGTTGGCCGAGTTGCGGATACCGAAGGCCGCACCGTCCTTGTTCCACACCTTGGCGTAGGTCGCGTACAGCGTCGTGCGCTTGGACAGCGGATACGTGTAGCCGACACCCAGCGTGTTCGCTTTCGGCGTACCGCCGCCGATGTCGTGGTAGCGGACCTGGTGAGCCTGGATCAGGAACTCGCCAGCGCCGGCACGCACGCCCAGACCGATGTTGGCCATCTTGACCTTGTCGGTGATCGCGCCGACGTCGTCCGGATCGCTGACCGCGAAGCCGGCCACGACACGACCGAAGCCGAACTTGTAGCCGCCGCCCAGACCGTACTGCTTGATCTTGCTGGTCGGGGCGCCCGCGGCCGTGTTGGCATAGCCGCCACGGTAGTAGGCGTTGGCGTGGAACGCGCCGCCGGTGTACATCAGAGCGATTTCACCGTTGTTGTCACGTTTCTTCGGCGAATCGTAGTACTCGGTGCCGGCCAGCGTGCCCTTGCCGTAGGCGGTACGGATCTGGAAACCACCCCAGGTCGGCGAGTTCCAGAAGATCGCGTTGCTGTAGCGGATCGAGACCAGACCGGCGGTGTTCCAGCCCAGCGTCGAGCCGTTCATGCCGTAGCCGAACAGGTCGTTGGCGATGTTCGCATAGAACGCCGGGGTGTATTCACGGCCCAGGAAGACCTGACCGAAACCACCTTGCAGACCGACGAACGAACGACGGCCGAAGCTCAGCGCGCTGCCGCGGCTCGGGTTGGTCGGGTCGGCGGCGATGTCGCCCACGCCTTCGTCGACGCCCCAGTGCGCTTCAGCGTTGAAGAACGCCGACAGGCCGCCACCGAGGTCTTCGGTGCCGCGCACGCCCCAACGGCTCGTGCTCATGATGCCCGAGTCGACGCGCATCGCGCCGCCGGTGCCCGGCGCGTCCGGCTTGACGTAGCCCACGCCCGCGTCGGCGATGCCGTACATCGTCACATTCGTCTGCGCTTGAGCCGCCATCGGCAGAGCAGCCGCCACGGCCACAGCGAGAAGCGATTTCTTCATTGATAAATCTCCTAAGTTTCTGGAATCAATCGGCAGCCTCCACGCTACCGAAACTCCCCGAGCAAGCTGAAGCGAGCCATCCCCGGTTAAGTTCATCGGTATTGTGACCAAAAACCCCCGGTGGGCAAACAATAGCGGGTCAAGCGACGCTCGATTTGGCCAATATCGTTGTGCCCTCGCAACAGATGCGCGGGGGATAATCCGGCCAGGGCGATGAACGTCGTCAACGAACCGCTGAACGGTCGCCCATTACTCGAGAGGATCTGATATGAGACGTCTGACGGCCGCAGATCAACGTTTCGCGCTGGCGGGGCGCATGCTGGCCGCCGTGCTGTCGGCGCCGGCCCCGACGCGGCCGGTTCCGAAGCCGAAAAACACCGCCCGGGCGCTGGCCACCGAACTGACCGACGACGAGCGCAGGCTGTCGGGGGCGCTGATGCGCGTCAACCACGTCGGCGAGGTCTGCGCGCAGGCGCTGTACGAAGGCCAGGCGATGACGACCCGCGATCCGTCGCTGCGGGCCGACTTCCTGCACGCCGCGCAGGAGGAGGGGGACCATCTGTACTGGACGCGAGAGCGGCTGCGCGAGTTGAACGACCGGCCGTCCTGGCTCAATCCGTTGTGGTACGGCGGATCGCTGCTGATCGGCATGGCGGCCGGGCGGGCCGGTGATTCGCTGAGCCTGGGCTTCATGGCCGAGACCGAGCGCCAGGTCGCCGCGCATCTCGACGGCCATCTGCAGCGGCTGCCTGCCGGCGACCAGGCGTCACGGGCGATCGTCGAGACGATGAAGGAAGACGAGGCGCGCCATGCCGATCACGCGGTCGACCGGGGGGGCGTCGACCTGCCGCCGATCGTCCGCTCGATGATGAAGGCCGCGTCGACGGTGATGACGCGAACGGCGCACCACATCTGAAGGAGGGCTGAAGGAGGGCGCGCGGTCCTGAAAGACGTGGCCGGACGGCGCCGGGCCCGGAGCGGCCGCCGAACGGAGGCGGCCGCCGAATCAGGCGGCCGGAGCCGGGTCTTCGATGATTTCCCAGTCGTGCGTCATCTCGGCCGTCTTGCCGAGCATGATCGATGCCGAGCAGTACTTGTCGTGCGACAGCTTGATCGCGCGTTCGACCAGGTTCGGCTTGAGCCCGCGGCCCTTGACCGCGAAGTGGAAGTGGATCCGCGTGAATACCTTGGGATCGGCGGCCGCGCGCTCGGAGTCCAGCGTCACCTCGCAGCCGGTGATCGCCTGGCCGCTCTTGCGCAGGATCAGGACGACGTCGTAGGCCGTGCAGCCGCCGGTGCCGAGCAGCACCATCTCCATCGGCCGCGGGCCGAGGTTGCGTCCTCCGCCTTCCGGGGCGCCGTCCATGACGACCGCATGGCCGCTGCCGGTTTCGGCGACGAAACTCATGCCCGGCTCGCCCGCGCCGGCCGCGCCGATCCATTTGACTGTGCACTGCATGTCGCTGCTCATTGATGCTCGCTGAAAGAATGACGGCTGTCCGCCGATGCTACACAACAAGCCGCGGGCGCGCCGTCGGCGGGCCTGCGAGCACGAGGGAGTCGGTCCGGACCGCGGAGTGCGGCCGAGCGGGAGGGGGCAGAGTCGTTCTTGCGGTGCACAATCGATCCCGCTAGAATCGGATCCATCGATCGCCCGTTTGGGTGGTCCACCGTTGTCTCCTCCACCCTTCTTTGGTGGATTCCGCCCGGGCCTTCGTCGTCCGGGCTTTTTTTTAACCCGTTGACAGGCTGCCTTTGACTAGGTCGGCAGACCGTGGGTATAATCTAAGGCTTTCCGCAGTACGCACCTTGGCCGATTGGTCCCGGGCGCGTCGAGCGCGGGGTGTTCCGGAAACGGGCTGGCCTGGCTGAGGTCGGTCCGGGCGGTCGGCGCGGGCCGGCCGGCGGTCGGCATGCGATGAACGAACGAGTCGCGAAGGCATGCGGGCGGCGGAGCACCGGACAACCTCATCGGCGTCCCATCGTGCGCGGGTCTCCGTCGGATTCGACGGGGCCGTGCGAGGGCCAAGGCTTCTGGGTGACCCTCGCGGGGGTCGAAGACTGGATCGGACATGAAGACATTTAGCGCCAAACCGGCTGAAGTTCAGCGCAATTGGTACGTCGTCGACGGCAGCGACAAGGTGCTCGGCCGCCTGGCTGCCGAGATCGCGTTGCGCCTGCGCGGCAAGCACAAGCCCGAATACACGCCGCACGTCGATACCGGCGATTTCATCGTCGTCGTCAACGCCGGCAAGATCCGCGTGACGGGCAACAAATCGCTGGACAAGAAGTACTACCGTCACAGCGGTTACCCCGGCGGCATCACCGAAACCGATTTCGGCAAGATGCAGGCCCGCTTCCCCGGCCGCGCGCTGGAAAAAGCGGTCAAGGGCATGCTGCCCAAGGGACCGCTGGGTTATGCGATGTTCAAGAAACTGAAGGTCTACGGCGACGCCACGCATCCGCACGCTGCGCAGCAGCCGGCGCCGCTCGACATCTGAGCGTCGCGGCCGCCCGTTCCGCCGGTGGCGGATCGTGGAGGCGAGGCGCGTTCCCATCGAAACTGATAGCTAGAGAGTCTGAAACATGATCGGCGAGTACAACTACGGCACCGGCCGTCGTAAGACTTCGATCGCCCGCGTCTTCCTGAAGCGGGGCACCGGCAAGATCGTCGTCAACGGCAAGCCCGTCGATACCTATTTCGCTCGCGAGACCGGGCGGATGGTGGTGCGCCAGCCGCTGGCGCTGACGAACAATGCCGAGTCCTTCGACATCATGGTCAACGTGACCGGCGGCGGCGAGTCCGGCCAGGCGGGCGCCGTCCGTCACGGCATCACGCGGGCGCTGATCGACTACGACCAGTCGCTGAAACCGCAACTGTCGAACGCCGGTCTGGTCACGCGCGACGCGCGCGAAGTCGAGCGCAAGAAGGTCGGCTTCCACAAGGCGCGTCGTCGCAAGCAGTTCTCCAAGCGCTGATCGCCGATCCGTCCGGCGCGCGGCCGATCGCCGCCGTGCCGGGCCGTGGTCGCCGATGCGCGGGCCCCGTGCGAATCGAACGTCGGGCTTGCAGAAGCCGTCTTGCCGGGCAGGACGGCTTTTTGCGCTGACCGTCCGCCGGCCGGCAAGACCGCATGCCACGCAAGGTTATCGCCCCTCGATACAATCGAGGGATCAGGAGATCACAACATGAATGCAATCGCAGAGATGCCGGCGCCGCTGGTCTTTACCGACAGCGCGGCCAGCAAGGTCCGGCAGTTGATCGAGGAAGAAGGCAATGACGCGCTGAAGCTGCGCGTGTTCGTGCAGGGCGGCGGATGCTCGGGCTTCCAGTATGGTTTCACGTTCGACGAGGAAACCAACGAGGACGATACCGTCATGCAGAAGGACGGCGTCACGCTGCTGATCGATGCGATGAGCTACCAGTATCTGGTCGGCGCCGAGATCGACTATAAAGAAGATCTCGAAGGCGCTCAGTTCGTCATCAAGAACCCGAACGCGACGTCGACCTGCGGCTGCGGCTCGTCGTTCTCGGCCTGACGCGGTTTTTCGCGTCGATCGGATCAGGGCGCGTGGACCGCGCCGAGTACGACCGGCCTTGATGCGCCGGTGACGGTGGGCAGGTTGCCCGGACGCCCATGCAGGCGCTGCCGGGCCAGCCAAGCGAAGGCCAGCGCTTCGACGGCCTGCGGATCGATGCCGACGGCATCGGTCGAGGCAACGCTGACCGGCGCCAGATGCCGGGCCAGCCGCGCCATCAGATGCGCATTGCGCGCGCCGCCCCCGCAGACCAGAACCTCGTCGGCGCCGCCGCAGGCGCCGCGGATCGCGTCGGCGATCGCCACCGCCGTCAATTCGCATAGCGTCGCCTGGACGACCGCCGGTTCCGGCCGCTGTCCATCGCCGGCGAGCCGGTCATCGAGCCAGCTCATGTCGAACAGGTCGCGACCCGTGCTCTTGGGCGCCGGCAGCGCGAAATAGGGTTCGGACAACATCCGCCGAAGCAGGGCCGGATCGGGCCGTGCGCTGGCGGCCCAGGCGCCGCCGCCGTCGTAGCGGGTGCCGCGATGACGTTCGATCCAGCCGTCCATCAGCACGTTGCCGGGGCCGGTGTCGAAGCCCAGCGCGGGTTCACCGGGCGTCAGCTTCGTGACGTTGGCGATGCCGCCGATGTTGACGATCGCGCGTCGGCACCCGCTCGCGCGGAACACCGCGTCGTGAAATCCGGGAGCCAGCGGCGCGCCCTGGCCGCCGGCGGCGACGTCGGCGCTTCGCAAGTCGTTGACGACGGTGATGCCGGTCCGCACCGCCAACCGGGCGCCATCGAGCAGTTGGACGGTGAACCCCAGTTCGGGCCGATGGCGGACGGTCTGGCCGTGCGCGCCGATCGCGGCGACGTCGCCCGGTGCCAGCGTCGCATGATCGGGCAGCGCGCGTGCGCGCCGCAGCAGCGCGTCGACGGCATCGGCGTACAGGTCGGTCAGCCGGCGCGTCGCGACACCGGCGCGGACGATCTCGTCCGGACCGCTGGCCTGGAGCGCGAGCAGTTCGGCCCGCAGCGCGTCGTCGATGTCGAGCGACGCGCTGGCGATCGTCGTCAGGCCTTGCGAGGAGGCTCGGGCCAGCACGGCGTCGACGCCATCGATGCTGGTGCCGGACATCATGCCGATGTACAGCGCCGGCGCGTCGGGGTCGGTGGTCGGCGAGGTGCCGGGCATCGGCAGCGGATATCCGGAGGCAGGGCGCGCGTCCCGCGCGCGGCCGGGGCCGCGCGGCGAGCCGGCGCTTACTGGAAGCGGGCGACCTGCAGGTCGCCGAACTGTTCGAGCTCCGCCTGCAGCGAGCTGGAGATCTGGTCGAAGCGCGCGCGGTCGGCCGGCTCCAGCGGAGGCTGCGAAGCGGGCAACGCGACGGTCAGCGGGTCGGTCTGCTCGTCGTTGATGCGGAATTCGTAGTGCAGGTGCGGGCCGGTCGCCCAGCCGGTCGAGCCGACGAAACCGATGACGTCGCCCTGCGTGACGCGGGTGCCTTCCTTGATCGCGCTCGCGAAGCCGCTCAGGTGCGCGTACAGCGTGCTGATCTTGGCTGCGTGGATCGTGGTGGTGTGCCGGACGATGATGACGTTGCCGTAGCCGCGTTGCCGGCCGACGAATTCGATGACGCCGTCGCCGGTGCTGCGTACGCGCGTGCCGGTCGGCGCCGCGAAATCCACGCCCTTGTGGGCCCGCCAGTCGCGCATGATCGGATGCAGGCGGGCTTCGGTGAAGCCCGACATCACGCGCGAGGTTTCGAGCGGGTTGCGCAGGAACGAGTTGCGCAGCGGACGTCCGCTGAAATCGTAGTAGTCGCCGCGCGAGGCCGTGCCGCGCGTCGACACGGATCTGATCGGCTTGACCTTGGGTTCGAACCAGACCGCTTCGTGGCGCACGCCGCCGGCGATGACTTCGGCGGCCAGCAGCCGGCCGGCCACCGGCGTATCGAAGCTGCCCGCTTCGCGCAGCGTTTCGTAGACGACACGAACCGTGTCGCCTTTCTGCAGGTCCTTGCTGACGTCGAGCGACGCGCTGAACACGTCGTTCAATTGCGCGGCGATCGCATCGGGGATGCCGCCGGCGGCGGTGGCCGCATTGAGCGTGCTGCGGATCTCGACGGAACGGCTGGCCAGATCGCGTTCGAGCGGGACGTCTTCTTCGGCGGTGACGAAGTGGTCGTCACGGCGTTCGACGAGGACGCGCCGACCGGCCTGCGTCGGCCGGACGCCGCCTTCTTCGAGGCCGCTGATGCGGTACGAGAAACGATGGATCCGCCCCCGCGCGTCGAGTTCGGCCAGCACGGTGCGGCCCGGTTTCATCTGCAGGATGCTGCGCGCGGTCGGATCGGCGGCCACGAAACGCTGGAAATCGATGTCGAGCGCGCCGAGGCGGCTGAGCAGCGACGCCAGCGAGTCGCCGCGCCGGATCCGCTCGGACTGGATGAAGTGATCGAACGGTTCGGCCGCGACCATCGGGATGTCGAGCGCATCGCGGACCGTCCGTTCGGGAGGGGGCAGATCGGCGGCGTTGTTGGGGGCGACGGCAACGGCCGTCACCGCACCGAGGGCGAAGATGGCAGACACCACCGCCGGAACGGGTTTGATCCAGGTTCGAGTCATCGGGCTGGCTGGCCGCTTGGTTCTGCGCGCAGTCGGGCTGCGCTGTGTCGTCGGAGCATCGATCGAGGCGGCTACAATTCCGAATCCCTCGCTCGGCAGGCTTGCCCGAATTTTATCGGAAAGGCTTTCTGCGTCAACCATTTGCGATGAACGAAGTGATTTCCGGTATGACTGGTAACGAATTCGCGCCACCGCGCGCGCAGGCCGATTCCGACCCCGACACCGCCGCGCAGGCGCCGATGACCGATTCGGTCCGCCACGCGCTGGACGTGTCGCTGCGCGGTTGCGACGAACTGCTGGTCCGGTCCGAATGGCAGGCCAAGCTCGCCCGCAGCGAGCGCACCGGCGTCCCGCTGCGGATCAAGCTGGGGCTGGATCCGACCGCGCCCGACCTGCATCTGGGCCATACGGTCGTGCTGAACAAGATGCGGCAGCTGCAGGATCTGGGCCACACGGTGATCTTCCTGATCGGCGACTTCACGTCGATGATCGGCGATCCGTCCGGCCGTAACGCGACCCGTCCGCCGCTGACCCGCGAGCAGATCGAGGAGAACGCCAGGACCTACTTCGCGCAGGCCAGCCTGGTGCTGGACGCCGGCCGCACCGAGATCCGCTACAACTCCGAGTGGAGCGATCCGTTGGGCGCACGCGGCATGATCCAGCTCGCGTCCCGCTATACGGTCGCGCGGATGCTCGAGCGCGAGGACTTCACCAGGCGGTATCGCGCGGGCGTGCCGATCTCGGTGCACGAGTTCCTGTATCCGCTGATGCAGGGCTACGACTCGGTGGCGCTGAAATCGGACATCGAGCTGGGCGGCACCGATCAGAAGTTCAATCTGCTGGTCGGGCGCGAGCTGCAGCGCGAGTACGGACAGGAGCCGCAGTGCATCCTGACGATGCCGCTGCTCGAAGGGCTGGACGGCGTCGAGAAGATGTCCAAGTCCAAGGGCAACTACGTCGGGATCACCGAAGCGCCGGCGCAGATGTTCGGCAAGCTGATGTCGATCTCGGACACGCTGATGTGGCGGTATTTCGAGCTGCTGTCCGGTCTGTCGATCGAGGAGATCGCCAGGTTGCGGGCCGAGTGCGACGGCGGGCGCAACCCCCGGGACGCCAAGGTGCTGCTGGCCAAGGAGATGGTTACGCGCTTCCATTCGGCGGCCGACGCCGACCGGGCGCTGGCCGAGTTCGAGGCGCGGTTCAAGCAGGGCGCGCTGCCCGAGGACATGCCGCAGGTGACGCTGACCGGTGCGCCGATCGGCATCGGCGCGCTGCTCAAGCAGGCCGGGCTGGCGCCGTCGACGACCGAGGCGATGCGCAACCTCGAGCAGGGCGGCGTGCGCATCGACGGCCAGCGGATCGAGGACAAGGCGTTGAAGCTGTCCGCCGGCACCTACGTCGTGCAGGTCGGCAAGCGGCGCTTCGCCAAAGTGACGATCGTCGCCGGATGATCGCGCTGCTGCAGCGGGTCAGCGAGGCGCGGGTGCTCGTCGACGCGCGCCCGGTCGGCGCCATCGGCGCCGGGCTGCTGGTGCTGGTGTGCGCCGAGCGCGAGGACGACGAGGCGCGCGCCGACGCGCTGCTGGCGAAGCTGCTCGGTTTTCGGGTGTTCGCCGACGACCCGGCCGTCGATCCGCGCGGGCGGATGAACCGCTCGGTGCTCGACGTCGGCGGCGGCCTGCTGCTGGTGCCGCAGTTCACGCTGGCCGCCGATACGCGCAGCGGCACGCGGCCGAGCTTCACGCCGGCGGCGGCGCCCGAGCTCGGGCGGCGGCTGTTCGATCATTTCGTCGCGCGGGCGGCCCACCGGGTGCCGGCCGTGCAGACCGGCGTGTTCGGCGCCGATATGAAGGTCCACCTGGTCAACGACGGGCCGGTGACATTCTGGCTGCAAGTCTGAGCGTTTTTCGAGAGGAGCGGCAATCATGGCCGAGACCGAGCTGATTCTGATCCGGCATGGGGTGACGACCTGGAACCAGCAGGGCCGCTTCCAGGGCTGCCTGGACATCGGGCTGGCCGACGAGGGCCACGTCCAGGCGCGGCTGACCGGCGAACGGCTGGCGTCGACGCCGCTGTCGGCCGTCTACGCCAGCGATCTGTCGCGGGCGTTGCAGACGGCCGCGCCGATCGCCCGCGCGCAGTCGCTCGACGTCGTGCCCGACCCGGGGTTCCGCGAGCGACACTACGGCGATTTCCAGGGGTTCACCGGCGAGCAGATCAGCGAACGCGATCCGCTGGCGTGGCAGCGCTGGCGGGCGCGCGACGCGGACTTCGTGCTGCCGGGCGGCGGCGAGTCGCTGCGGCAGTTCTACGAGCGGGTCCGTGACGCACTGCACCGTGTGGCCGACCGTCATCCGGGCGAATCGGTGGCGATCGTCACGCACGGCGGCGTGCTCGATTGCGTGTATCGTCTGGGCACCGGGATGGCGCTTTCCGCCCCTCGTCGGCACGACCTGCTGAACGCGAGCCTGAATCGGATCGCCTGGGACGGACAGCGCTTCACCGTGCGCGAGTGGGCGGACGTC
The DNA here is from genome assembly GCA_047601745.1 of Burkholderiaceae bacterium. Taxonomy (GTDB): domain Bacteria; phylum Pseudomonadota; class Gammaproteobacteria; order Burkholderiales; family Burkholderiaceae_E; genus JAKPAM01. Next base: position 3,032,429 of record JASGIS010000001.1, read on the forward strand.
GCGCATCTGCCGCGGTCGATCGACGACCGCTGAGCGCGCGTGCCGGCCGCCTGTCGCGACGGCGGCGAAGGCAGGGCGGCCGCCCGTGTTCCGAACGCGGGCGACTGTTCCGAACGCGGGCGACGCGGGAACGACAAGAGAATGAGACGGGATCCAGGCTTGGGATCGAAACCCGGCGGGCCGGGGCATGGCTGGGAGCGCAGTCAACGATGGATGCGATGGCGATCGAGCGGCAGCAGCGGGTACGCGACCTGTTCTTCCAGCGTGGCGAGAGCCTGATCGAGCTGCCGCAAGGGATCGATCCGGCGGTGCTGCGCGGCTGGCAGCGATGCCGCGACTGGGGGCTCGAGCCCGAACGGCCGGTCGTGTTCCGTTCGGTGCAGCAGAGCCGCGTGCGGGCCGGGCGCGAGAGCAGCCATCTGCTGCGCACGGTCGCCGAGCGCGAGCTGACGCAGCTCGGCCGGGCCCTGGCGTCGTCGGGCGCGGCGGTCGTGCTGACCGATCCGCACCTGATGATCCTGGACGTGCTCGGGCACGGCGACCGGATGAGCCGCGAACTGCGCAGCCTGGCGCGCGAAGGCGTCGATCTGTCCGAGCGCGTCGTCGGCAGCAGCGCGCTGTCGCTGGCCGCGCACGAGCGGGCGCCGTCGATCGTGCTGAACAACGGCCATTTCTTCACGGCCAACTCGGTGTTCGCGTGCGCGGCCGCGCCGCTGCTGTCGCCGACCGGGGCGCTGATGGGCGTCCTCAACGCGACCATCTGCCGCGCGGCGCTGCCGGCCCAGGCGCCGTTCCTGGTCTCGACGGCGGCCAAGGCGATCGAGAACGCGATGTTCTGGCAGGATCCGGCGCTGCTGGTGATCCGGTTCCACCCGCGCGAGGATTTCGTCGATACCGCGCTGGGTGCGATCCTCGCCTGTTCGGTGGACGGCGAGATCGTCGGCGCCAACCAGGTCGCGCTGTCGATGCTCGGCCTGGGCTGGCCGCTCGAGGGCCTGCGCTTCGAGCGCTGCTTCCGGCAGAAGATCGGCGAACTGCTGGGCCGGGCCGGGCGGCTCGATCGCTTCGCGCTGGATCTGACCACGCAGGGCGGGGCCGCCTTGTTCGCGCGCGTGCGCATGCCCGAGCGCGTCGCCCGAGGCGGCCCGAATCCGGCCGGTCCGGCGCGGACCGTATTCGGTGGGGACATCGCGCCGCGGCGCGCGCAGTCGGATCCCGAGCCGGAGGCCGGATCGGAGCGAGAATCGGTGCCGGAATCGGTGCCTGGATTAGTGCCCGGATCGGTGTCTGAATCGGTGTCCGGATCGATGTCCGGATCGGTGTCCGGATCGGTGTCCGGATCGGTGTCCGGATCGGTGCCGGCGCGGGACGAAGGTCCGGTCCGGCAGCCCGGGTCCGGCAATCTGCGCGAACTCGAGCAGCGGATGATCGAACAGGCGTTGTCCCGGCATCACGGCAACGTGTCGTCGGCCGCGCGCGAACTCGGCGTCAGCCGCGGAACCTTGTACCGCCGGATCCGGCCGAACGGCTGAAGCGGCGGCTTGCGAGCGTCGACGAGGTTTCGTTAAACTTCGCGCAAAGCCGCGCGACTGGCGATCGGGTAGAGCACTACCGGGGAGCGTGGCTTGTCTGCGCGGCGTCGACGACGCCATCACACGCCTGCCGTACGCCTGGGCAGCCGGTTGCAACCCCCTTGCATCGACACGGCTGTCCAAGGAGTCCTTCATGTTTGATCCCGCCTTGACCCTCGACAGGGTCGACCCCGAGCTCTGGCACGCGATCCAGCTGGAAAACCGCCGCCAGGAAGACCACATCGAGCTGATCGCGTCCGAGAACTACACGAGCCCCGCCGTGCTGGCGGCGCAGGGCAGCCAGTTGACGAACAAGTACGCCGAAGGCTATCCGGGCAAGCGGTACTACGGCGGTTGCGAATTCGTCGACATCGCCGAGACGCTGGCGATCGATCGCGCCCGGCAACTGTTCGGCGCGGCTACGGCCAACGTCCAGCCGAACTCCGGTTCGCAGGCCAACCAGGCCGCGTTCATGGCGGTGGCCAAGCCCGGCGATACGATCCTGGGGATGTCGCTGGCCGAGGGCGGACACCTGACGCACGGCTCGCCGGTCAACATGTCCGGCAAATGGTTCAACGTCGTCTCGTACGGGCTGAACGAGGCCGAGGAGATCGACTACGACGCGATGGAGCGGCTGGCCCGGCAGCACAAGCCGCGCATCCTGATCGCCGGCGCGTCGGCCTACAGCCTGCGCATCGATTTCGAGCGCTTCGCCCGCGTCGCCAAGGACGTCGGCGCCGTGTTCATCGTCGACATGGCCCACTACGCGGGGCTGGTCGCGGCCGGTGTGTATCCGAATCCGGTTCCCCACGCCGACATCGTCACGTCGACGACGCACAAGAGCCTGCGCGGCCCGCGCGGCGGGCTGATCCTGATGAAGCCCGAATACGAGAAGGCCGTCAATTCGGCGATCTTCCCGGGACTGCAGGGCGGGCCGCTGATGCATGTGGTCGCCGCCAAGGCGGTCGCGTTCAAGGAGGCGCTGGCGCCCGAGTTCAAGACCTACCAGCAGCAGGTCGTCGCCAACGCCGACGCGCTGGCGACCACGCTGACGCGGCGCGGCCTGCGGATCGTCTCGGGCCGTACCGAGTCGCACGTGATGCTGGTCGACCTGCGCGCCAAGAAGATCACCGGCAAGCAGGCCGAGGCGGCGCTGGGCAATGCGCACATCACGTGCAACAAGAACGCGATCCCCAACGATCCGGAGAAGCCGTTCGTCACCAGCGGCATCCGGCTCGGCTCGCCGGCGATGACCACGCGCGGGTTCGGCGTTCCCGAGTCCGAGCTGGTCGGCAACCTGATCGCCGATGTTCTCGACGCGCCGGAAGACGCGGCCGTCATCGAGCGGGTCAAGGGCCGGGTGGCCGAGCTGACCGGACGTTTTCCGGTCTACGGCGCGCCCCGGCGCTGATCGCGGCCGCCGCGTCCGGGGGCCGTCGTGCATTGTCCGTTCTGCGCCCATCCGGACACCCAGGTCCTCGAGACGCGGCTCTCCGAAGACGGCGCCAGCATCCGGCGCCGCCGGCGCTGCGTCGAATGCGACCGCCGCTTCACCACGTATGAGCGCTTCGAGCGCGTGATGCCGTCGGTCGTCAAGAGCGACGGGTCGCGCGTCGAGTTCGTCCGCGACAAGCTGCGCGGCTCGATGCAACTGGCGCTGCGCAAGCGGCCGGTCGCGGCGCAGGCGGTCGACGAGGCGCTGCAGCGGATCGAGGATCAGTTGCTGTCCACCGGCGCGCGCGAGATCCCCAGTTCGCAGATCGGCGAGATGGTGATGGGCGAGCTGCGCAGGCTCGACAAGGTCGCGTACGTGCGGTTCGCGTCCGTCTATCGCAATTTCGAGGACGTCGACGAGTTCGCCGAAGCGATCCTCGAGGTCCAGCGGCCGCGCGGGGGGCGCTGAACTCGGAGCTTTTGAGCGAATCGGACGCGACGAGTGGGCGCGGCGGGTTCGTCTACAGATTCTCAGGTGGTCGCGACGGTGCGGGTCTCGGCGGCGGATGCGGCCGGCGCGACGTCCGCGGCCGGTTCGGGCGAACCGGCCGCGCGCGCATCCGCGACGATGGCGGTCACGGCAGCGGTCATGACGGTCGTGGCTGTTGCGACGGTCGTGGCGGTCCCAGCGGTCCCAGCGGTCGTGGCGGTCGTGGCGGTCCCAGCGGTCGTGGCGGTCGTGGCGGTCGCGGCCGGCTGCGTGAACGCGTCCCCGCCGTCGGCGACCCAGCGGTCGCGGCCGCTGGCCTTGGCGACGTAGACGTGGCGATCGGCGGTGCTGAGCAGCGTTTCCAGCGCCGCGTCGCTCGTGACGTGCGCGATGCCGATCGATACCGTCAAAGGGATCGCTGCGCCGTTGACGATCGGGGGCGCGTGTCGCACGCGCGTGCACAACTGTTCGGCCATCGCTTCGATCTGCGTCCGGTCATCGCGCACGACGTACGCGCAGAATTCCTCGCCGCCGTATCGTCCCGCCGCGTCGTCGACGCTCAGCGAGCGACGCAGCAGTTCGCCGAAATAGCGGAGCACCTGGTCGCCGACCTGGTGGCCGTGGCTGTCGTTGACCTGCTTGAAGTGGTCCAGGTCCAGCATGAACAGCGCCTGCGCTCGCTCGCCCGAGCCCGGCCGGCGCAGCCGTTCCTGCACGGTATCGAAGAAGCTGCGGCGCGAATGCAGCGTCGTCAGCTCGTCGGTGGCGGCCTGGCGGCGAAGCTCGCGCGCGAGCCGGGAATTGGTCCAGCCCAGCAGGATCATCGCCTGGATCATCGGCGCGGTCACGATCAGCATGACGTTGCCGAGGTTGAGCAGAACCGGATTCAGCACGCTGAAACCGCCGGTCGTTTCGATCATGCCCAGGCCGGCGATCAGCCTCGGCGCGGGCATGATGACCAGCGCCGCGTGCAGCAGCCATGCGCTGACGCTGACGGTCCCCGGCTCTTCGTTGGTGCGCGTGGCCAGCATCGCCAGCACGCCGACCGCCATCGTCATCTCGATCACGCAGAACAGTGCCACGCGGGCCGCGCCGCCGCTCTCGTCGCTGCCGATCGCCACGAAGCCGGCGATGCCGGCCAGCGTCAGCGACCAGGCGGCGACCGGCGTGCCGCGGACTTCGCACAGGCAGCGGAACGCCTGGACGTTGCACACCCAGGCCAGTACGAACACGGAGTTGGCGACGGTGATCGACAGCCAAGGGGCCACCGCTCCGCGCCACGCGAACAGGGCCAGAGCGATCGTCGCGCAGGCATGCATCGCCGCTCCCCAGGCCAGGGCCGGCGCCGAGCGGGCGTGCAGCGAGCGCGACATGAACAGCGTGATGCAGCAGATCGCGGTGTTCGCGGCGCCGAACATCATTACCGTCCGGATGTCGAAGCTGAGCGTCATCCTTCCAGCCTAAGGGATCGCGCGCGCCGGCGGTGTCGCCGGCCGCGGACGACTGGACGTACGCGAGCGCCGGGCCGACGGGTGACGATCGACGCTGGCAGATCAGTATCCGTTCACACGAAGATCGAACCCGGGCACGACGATCGAACCCGGGCCGAGGGGCACCCGGACTCCCGGTCTTGCCCGTTGACTCCCGGCCTTGCCCGTTGACGCCCGGTCCTGCCCGTTCGAGCCTCTCTAGCGTTGCCGTTCGAGCGCCGCCCGCCGGATCTGGTCCATCGACAGGTTGGGCGTGATCGCCTGAGGATCGATCGCCAGCTCGATCAGCGCCGGGCGCCGGTGTTCGCGCGTGAACGCCAGTGCCTGGTCCAGCGCCGGGCCGAACTCGGCCGTGTGCCTTACCTGCGCGCCCCATCCGCCGAACGCCTCGCAGAGCCGCGCGAAGTCCGGATTCGATAGCGCCGTGCCGAACGTGCGCTGCGGATACTCGCGTTCCTGGTGCATCCGGATCGTGCCGTACATGCCGTTGTTGAACAGCAGCACGATGATGCCCGCGCCGTACTGCACGGCGGTAGCCAGCTCCTGCCCGTTCATCAGGAAGTCGCCGTCGCCGGCGAAGCACACGACCGTCCGGTCCGGCGCGGCGATCTTGGCGGCGACGGCCGCGGGCAGGCCGGCGCCCATCGCCCCCGACGTCGGCGCCAGTTGCGTGCGCTGGCCCGCGTACGGCCAGAAGCGATGCGCCCAGGTCGCGAAGTTGCCGGCGCCGTTGGTGACGATCGTGTCGGCCGGTACCTTCGCGCGCAGCGTCTGCACGACGTCCCACGGGTCGACGGCCAGCGGCAGCTCGCGAGACACCGGCGGGCGTGCCTGCCAGGCTTCGTAGTCGGCCCGCGCCGCCGCCAGCTCGCCGGCCCAGGCGCGGCCGTCGATGCGCAGGTCGCGCAGCGCCCGCGCGAACTCGGGCATGCCGGCATTGATCATCAGGCCGGCCTGGTAGACGCGGCCCAGCTCGTCGACGCCCGGATGGACGTGGATCAGGTACTGGCGCGGCACCGGCACCTCGAACAGCGTATAGCCGGACGTCGTCATTTCGCCCAGGCGTGCGCCGATCGTCAGCACGACGTCGGCTTCGCGCACACGCTGCGCGAGCCGCGGATTGATGCCGATGCCGACGTCGCCGACGTAGTTCGGCAGACGGTTGTCGTACAGGTCCTGGAAGCGGAACGCGCAGGTCACCGGCAGCCCGCCGGCCTCGGCGAACGCGCGCAGGTCGGCCAGCGCCTCGGCCGTCCAGCCGCTGCCGCCCAGCAGCACCAGCGGCTTGCGCGCCTGCGCCAGCCGCTCGCGCAGCACGTCGATCTGCGCGGCGCTGGGCGCCGGCATCACCGGCTGGTAGTGCGGCGCGTCGGCGACGTCGGCCGTGGCCACCAGCATGTCTTCGGGCAGCGCCAGCAGCACCGGCCCCTGGCGGCCCGAGGTCGCGACCTGGAACGCGTGCGCGACGTATTCGGGAATCCGGTCGGCGCGGTCGATCTGCGCGACCCATTTGGTCAGCGGGCCGTACATGCGGCGATAGTCGATCTCCTGGAACGCCTCGCGATCGAGGAAATCGGTGCCGACCTGGCCGACGAACACGATCATCGGCGACGAGTCCTGGTGCGCGGTGTGGACGCCGATCGCGCCGTTGGTCGCGCCCGGGCCGCGCGTCACCATCAGGATGCCGGGCTTGCCGGTCAGCTTCGCGTAGGCGTCGGCCATGAACGAGGCGCCGCCCTCGTTGCGGCAGATCACGAATTCGACGGCGTCGCGGTGCCGGTACAGGCCGTCCAGCACCGACAGGTAGCTCTCGCCGGGCACGCCGAAGATCGTGTCGACGCCGTGGCCGATCAGCGCGTCGGCCAGGATGTGGCCGCCGGGGCGCGGGCCCGGCCGGATGCCGACCCCATGGCCGGGCGGTGTGTCCGCGCCGGCGGATCCGGCCGGCGTCGAAGACGAAACGTTCGTTGGATCGGCCATGGCGGGGCTCCCTCATCAAAATGACATCGCAGTCTAACGGAGTCGCCCGCGCTGTCAGCGTGGTCCGCGCGACGCCGGGGTCCGGGACCTGCCTGACGCGGTGATTTGCGTAGAATCGCCGGATGTTCACGGCCGCCGATCATCAGTTCATGGCCCGCGCACTGGATCTGGCCAGGCGCGGCCTGCAGACGACCTCGCCGAATCCGCGGGTCGGCTGCGTCATCGTCAAGGACGGAGAGATCGTCGGCGAGGGCTGGCACCGGCGCGCCGGCGAGCCGCACGCCGAGGCGCTCGCGCTGGCCGCCGCGGCCGGCCGGGCCCGCGGCGCGACCGTCTACGTCACGCTCGAACCGTGCAGCCACTTCGGCCGCACGCCGCCGTGCGTCGACGCGTTGATCGAAGCCCGCGTCGGCCGGGTCGTCGCCGCGATGGAAGATCCGAATCCGTTCGTCAACGGGCAGGGCCTCGAGCGCCTGCGCGCCGCCGGCATCGACGTTCGCTGCGGTCTGCTGCACGAGGACGCCGCCGAACTGAATATCGGCTTCGTCTCGCGGATGGCGCGCGGCATGCCGTGGGTCCGAATGAAGGTCGCCGCCAGTCTCGACGGCAAGACGGCGCTGCACGACGGCCGAAGCCAGTGGATCACCGGCAAGGCCGCGCGCATCGACGGCCACGCGTGGCGAGCGCGCGCCTGCGCGATCCTGACCGGCATCGGCACCGTGCGCGACGACGATCCGCAGTTGACGGTCCGCGAGGTCGAGACGACCCGCCAGCCGATCAAGGTGCTGGTCGATTCGCGGCTGCAGGTCGATCCGCACGCGCGCCTGCTGACGAGCGGGCAGGTGCTGATCGCCTGCGCGCATCACGATCCGGACAAGGAGCGCGAGCTGCGCGACCGCGGCTGCGAGATCATCCATCTGCCCGAACCGCCGTCCGACGATCCGGCCGAGGCCGGCCGGCCGCCCAAGGTCGATCTGCGGGCGCTGATCGGTGAGCTGGCGGTGCGAGGGCTGAACGAGATCCACGTCGAGGCGGGTTTCAAGCTCAACGGCTCGCTGATGCGGGCCGGCCTGGTCGACGAACTGCTCGTCTACCTGGCGCCGTCGCTGCTCGGCGACGCGGCGGGCATGTTCGACCTGCCGGCGCTCGGATCGCTGGACGATCGCCGGCGCCTGAAGTTCGTCGACACGAGCCGGGTCGGCGACGACCTGCGGATCGTCGCGCGCGTGCAGCGCGATGCATCGACGCCTTGACCCAATGACCTATTGACCCCTCCAGACAAGCCATCCAGCGAGGAAGCCTCATGTTCACCGGAATCGTGGCCGCCGTCGGCCGGATCGTCGCCCTGCAACCGTTGACCGACGGTACGGGGGCCACCACCCGCCAGACCGGCTTGCGGCTGACCGTCGAGGCCGGCGCGCTGGACCTGTCCGACGTGGCCGTCGGCGACTCGATCGCGATCCAGGGCGCCTGCATGACGGCCGTGCAGGTCGAGGGCGAGCGCTTCGTCGTCGAGGTCTCGCAAGAGAGCCTGTCGCGCACCGTCGGTCTGTCGAAGGTCGGCGACGTCAACCTGGAGAAGGCGCTACGGCTGGCCGATCGCCTCGGCGGCCACCTGGTGTCCGGGCACGTCGACGGGCTGGGCACGGTCGTGCGCTTCGAGCCGGTCGGCGAGTCGTGGCTGCTCGTCGTCAAGGCGCCGACGGCGTTGGCGCGCTACCTGGCCTACAAGGGATCGATCACCGTCAACGGCGTCAGCCTGACCGTCAACTCGGTCGACGACGAGCCCGACGGCTGCGCGTTCTCGATCAACCTGATTCCGCATACGATCGGCGCCACCACGCTCAAGTCGCTGGCCGTCGGCGACCGGGTCAATCTCGAGATCGACCTGATCGCCCGCTACGTCGAGCGCATGGCGCAAGGGGCCGTCGCCACCGGGGTGCCGGCGTGAAGCGCGACGTCCTGCAGCAGTGGTTCGGCCCGGCGCCCACGCTGGAAGAGCTGCGCGCTCGCTACGGCGAAGTCCGGTACAAATGGATCGCGCTGGCGGTCGTCGTCGTCGGCACGGTCGCCGCCGTCATGACCTCGTCGATCGTCAACGTCGCGCTGCCGGACCTGATGCACGCGTTCGGCATCGGCGCCGAGCGCGCGCAGTGGGTATCGTCGGCGCACATGGCGGCGATGACGGTCTCGATGCTGCTGTTGCCGTGGGCACTGGGCCGATTCGGTTTCCGGCGCGTGTACTTCGTGTCGATGGCGATGCTGCTGGTCGGCAGCATCGGCGCGGGCCTGGCCGGCGATCTGGTCATGCTGATCGTCATGCGCGTCGTGCAGGGGACGGCGGCCGGTTTGCTGCAGCCGCTGTCGACGGTATTGATCATGCGTGCGTTTCCGCCCGAGATGCGCGGACGCGCGATGGGCGTGTTCGGTTTCGGCGTCGTGCTGGCGCCGGCCATCGGGCCGTCCGTCGGCGGCGTGCTCGTCGATGCGTTCGGCTGGCGATCGGTGTTCTTCATCTCGGTGCCGATCGCCGCGATCGGCGGAGCGCTGGCGGCCCGGCTGCTGCCGCGCATGCCGCCCAGCGGCGCCCATCGCTTCGACATGCTCGGGTTCATCGGCGTGACGGCCTTCGTTCTCGTGCTGCTCGAGAGCTTCGTGCGGCTGCACGACTACGGCCTGCTGTCGTCGCAGGGGATCGCCTGGCTCGGCGGCGCATTGGTACTGCTGGCATTGACGATCTGGTGGGAGCGCCACCACCGGGCGCCGCTGATCGACCTGTCGGTATTCGACGTCCACTCGTTTCGCGTCGGCATCGTCGTGGCGCTGATCTACGGCATGGGCCTGTTCGGCTCGACGCTGATGGTGCCGGCGTTCGTCCAGACCGGTCTGCTGTACAGCGCGACGACGGCCGGTACGCTGCTGATACCGGCCGGGCTGGCGCTGGCACTGACGATCCCGATGGCGGGGCGTCTGGCCGACCGCTTCGAGCCGCGCCGCCTGGTGATGACCGGCCTGGGCCTGTTCACGCTGTCGTTCCTGCTCGTGGCGATCTGGCCCGAGGTCGGCTTCTGGCCGCTGGCCTGCATGCTGGTGCTCGGCCGCGTCGGCCTGGGGATCATCCTGCCGTCGTTGAGCCTGGCCACCGTGCAGCAGGTCGGCACCGAGCGCGTCGCCAGCGCCAGCAGCGTCTTCAATTTCGTGCGCCTGCTCGGCGGATCGATTGGTACCAGCACGCTGCTGATCTTCGTCCAGTGGCGCATGCATGCCCATTCCGGGACGCCGGGCGGTGAGCCGACGCACGCGCAGTTGATCGACGCGTACCGGCTGGGCTTCGCGTTGCTGGCCATATCGTTCGCACTGGCCGCCGCCTGCGCGTGGTTCCTGCGCAGCGATCCCGAGCCCGCCGCGTCCAAGGTGTCGCCCGAGCCGCCGGCCACCGCGGTGTGACGAGAGTCGCAGGGCCCGGCGCCCGGTGGCGCTCGGGTCGCCGGTGCCTGTGCTGTTACCAAATGTAAGAGTTGTCCCGGTCGATGAATCGCCCCCGCCGGTCATCGATGCCGGGCGTCGAAAGGTTCACAATCGACACATCGGCGCGCGCCGATGGTCGGGGCGCCCTGGCGATCGCGAACCGCGAGCGGATCGCGGTCGGTCGCCGATCGTGAACAGCAGGTGCGACATGAGTAAATCGATCATTGCAGCAATGGCCGTCGCGGTTGTGGCCGTCGCGGCGCTGCCGGCGCCGGCCCACGCCTGGCACGGCAGGGTCGGCGTCGGGGTCTACATGGGCGGCCCGATCTATGGCCCGGGGTACTACGGCCCGTATCCGTACTACTGGGGAGGGCCGTACTACTACCCGCCCGCGGTCGTCACCGTTCCGGTTCCGACCACGCCGCCGGTCTACGTCGAGCAGACGCCGCAATCGGCCGCTCCGGTTCCCGCGAACCCGTCCGGCTACTGGTACTACTGCGCGAAGCCCGCCGGCTACTATCCGACCGTCAAGGAGTGTTCATCGGCCTGGCAGCGGGTCGCGCCGCTGCCCGCGCAATGAGCATCGGGTCGTCGGGCGAGCGGAGCGATCCGTCCGCTCGGCGCGCCGCCGGTCATCGAAGAAGAGGATCACCATGAAACGTTTCTCCAGGCTCGCCGTGCTGACGCCGGCGCTGCTCGTGCTCGGCGCATGTGCCGTGACGCCCACCGGTCCGACCCAACTGGTCCTGCCCGGCTCCGGCAAGACCTTCCAGCAGTTCCGGGTCGACGATGCCGGTTGCCGCCAGCACGCGTCGGCCGAGATCGGCGACAGCGCGCAGACGGCCGCCGCCGATGCGACCGCACGCAGCGCGGTCGTCGGTACGGCCGTCGGCACGGTGGCGGGCGCGGCGATCGGCGGATCGCGGGGCGCCGGCGTCGGCGCCGGCACCGGCCTGCTGTTCGGTACGGCGGCCGGTTCGAACGCCGGTGCCCAGACCGGTTATTCGGCACAGCGGCGCTATGACAACGCGTACATCCAGTGCATGTACGCGGCCGGCCACCGCGTGCCGGTCTCGGGCCAGTTCATCGGCAACACGAGGGCCGTCCAGCAGGCCACCCCGACGCCGCCGTCCGGCGCCGAACCCCCGCCGCCGCCGCCGGCCGGCACGCCTCCGGCCCCGCCTCCCGGCACTTCTCGCTGAACGCCCGACGGGTTAGGTTTCTGGCATCAACAAAGACCGGCAATCGCCGGTCTTTGTCATTTTATTTGATGGTATTGAGCACGCATCGGCATCAACTACGCGTGCTTGGGGTTGATACTGATGCATGAAGGGAATGGGGCGTTGCACAATTCGCGGCGATTGGCAGGTCCGGGCGGACCGGCGGTCAACCCCAGCAGACGGTTCGATTTCCGGATCGTGGATCACTCCCTCAGGCAACGGCAGCCGTGTCCGATACCATTCTGGAAACCCGCAACCTGGTCAAGGAATTCAAAGGCTTCATCGCCGTCAACGACGTCAGCCTGTCGGTCAGTCGTGGCCATATCCACGCGCTGATCGGACCGAACGGTGCCGGCAAGACCACTGTCTTCAACCTGTTGACCAAGTTCCTGTCGCCGACGCGCGGCAGCATCCACTTCAACGGCATCGACATCACGTCGGAGCGACCGGCGCAGATCGCCCGGCGCGGCGTGATCCGCTCGTTCCAGATCTCGGCGGTCTTTCCGCACCTGACGGCGCTCGAGAACGTGCGGATCGGCCTGCAGCGCAATACCGGGACGTCGTTCCAGTTCTGGCGTTCGGACAAGATCCTGCGAACGCTGGACAGGCGCGCGCTGGAACTTCTCGAGTCCGTCGACCTCGGCGCGTTCGCGCACGAGCAGACCGTCAACCTGCCGTATGGCCGGAAGCGGGCGCTCGAGATCGCGACGACGCTGGCGATGGAGCCGGAGCTGATGCTGCTCGATGAGCCCACGCAGGGGATGGGTCACGAGGACGTCGACAAGGTCACCCGACTGATCAAGCAGGTGTCGGCGGGGCGCACGATCCTGATGGTCGAGCACAACATGAAGGTCATCTCGTCGATCGCCGATCGGATCACCGTGCTGGCCCGTGGCGCGGTGCTGGCCGAAGGCCCGTATGCCGAGGTGTCGCGCAATCCTGCCGTGATGGAGGCCTACATGGGCACGACGGACGGCGAACTGCAGGGCGCGCATTGAGCGCGACGGCCGTGTGCTCCGGAGCCGCGCCCGTCGATCGGCGGCGCGACATACGATTCAGTCATCAAGGGCGGACATGAGCGAGGTTCTGTCGATTTCGAATCTGAACGCGTGGTACGGCGAATCGCACGTGCTGCACGGCATCGACCTGCAGGTCGATCGCGGCGAGGTAGTCACGCTGCTCGGCCGCAACGGTGCCGGCCGCACGACGACGATGCGCGCGATCATGGGCCTGACCGGTAACCGGACCGGGTCGATCCGCGTGTTCGGCCACGAAACGATCAAGCTGCCCACGCACGCGGTCGCGCAACTCGGCGTCGGCTACTGCCCCGAAGAACGCGGCATCTTCGCCAGCCTCAGTTGCGAAGAGAACCTGATGCTGCCTCCGAAGCTGTCGCAGGCCAAGGGCGAGGGCATGAGCGTCGCCGAGATCTACGACATGTTCCCGAACCTGAAGGAACGTCGGAATTCGCCGGGCACCCGCCTGTCCGGCGGTGAACAGCAGATGCTGGCCGTCGCGCGGATCCTGCGCACCGGCGCCAATCTGCTGCTGCTCGACGAGATCTCCGAAGGCCTGGCGCCGGTCATCGTGCAGGCGCTGGCGAGGATGATCCGCATGCTCAAGAGCAAGGGCTACACGGTGGTGATGGCCGAGCAGAACTTCCGGTTCGCGGCGCCGCTGGCCGATCGGTTCTACGTGATCGAGCACGGCCAGGTCGTCGAGAAGTTCATGGCTAACGAACTGCAATCGAAGATGTCGATGCTCAGCGAATACCTGGGCGTTTGAGAAACTGTTGGCAACCGAGGAGAGTATCTTGATGAAGCGCAAGCTCTTGAGTCTGGCGGTCGCGGCCTCGTTCGCGGCATTCGGTGCCGCAGCGCAGGCGCAGGTGTCCGACGGTGTGATCCGGATCGGCGTGCTCACCGACATGTCCGGCCTGTACGCCGACCTGTCCGGACCCGGATCGGTCGCCGCCGCCAAGATGGCGGTCGAGGACTTCGGCGCCGCGGCCAAGGGCTTGAAGGTCGAGATCGTGTCGGCGGACCACCAGAACAAGCCCGACGTCGGCTCGAACATCGCGCGCCAGTGGTTCGACAGCGAAAAGGTCGACGTCATCGTCGACGTGCCTACGTCATCGGTCGCGCTGGCGGTCAGCGAGGTCGCCAAGGAGAAGAACAAGCTGCTGCTCGATTCGGGCGCCGCGTCGTCCGACATGACCGGCAAGCTGTGCAACGCGAACACGATCCACTGGACCTATGACACGTGGATGCTGGCCAACGGCACCGGCGGCGCGATCGTCAAGACCGGCGGTGATAGCTGGTTCTTCCTGACGGCCGATTACGCGTTCGGTCACGCGCTCGAGCGCGACACGTCGGCGGTCGTCAAGGCCTCGGGCGGTAAGGTCGTCGGCAGCGTCAAGGTGCCGTTGAACACGCAGGATTTCTCGTCTTTCCTGCTGCAGGCGCAAGCGTCGAAGGCCAAGATCATCGGGCTGGCCAACGCCGGCGGCGATACGATCAACTCGATCAAGCAGGCGGCCGAGTTCGGCATCGTCAAGGGCGGGCAGAACCTGGCCGGCCTGCTGGTGTTCCTGTCCGACATCCACGCGCTGGGCCTGCAGACCGCGCAGGGGCTGATCCTGACCGAGTCGTTCTACTGGGATCTGAACGACGGTACTCGCGCGTGGTCCAAACGCTTCGCCGCGGCCAACAGCAGCAAGTACCCGACGATGGTCCAGGCGGGCGTCTACTCGAGCGTGCTGCACTACCTGAAAGCCGTCGAAGCGACGAAGTCCGACGACTCGATGACGGTCGTGGCCAAGATGAAGGAGATGCCGACCGACGATCCGCTGTTCGGCAAGGGCGTCGTGCGGGCCGACGGGCGCAAGACGCATCCGGTCTACCTGTTCGAGGTCAAGAAGCCGTCCGAGTCCAAGGGGCCGTACGACTACTACAAGATCCGCGCGACGATTCCGGCCGAGCAGGCGTTCCGTCCGCTCGACCAGGGCGGTTGCCCACTGGTCAAGAAGTAAAAAGCGCGCCGAGCAACATCGTGGCGTCGCGCCGCCGTGACGGCTGGCGGCGGTCGACGCCACACACAGTGTAGAGATCATGGAGATTTTTGGCGTCCCCACACAGGCCCTGTTCGGGCAATTGCTGATCGGCCTGATCAACGGGTCGTTCTACGCGTTGCTGTCGCTGGGTCTGGCCGTCATCTTCGGCCTGCTCAACATCATCAACTTCGCGCACGGCGCCCAGTACATGCTGGGCGCGTTCTGCGCGTACCTGATGGCCACCAAGCTCGGGCTGAACTACTGGTGGGCGCTGATCCTGACGCCGATCGCCATGGGCGTGTTCGGCGTCGTGCTCGAGAAGCTGATGATTTCGCGGTTGTACAAGCTCGACCACCTGTACGGACTGTTGCTGACGTTCGGCCTGGCGCTGGTCATCCAAGGCATCTTCCGCAACGAGTTCGGTTCTTCGGGCCTGCCGTATCCGATTCCGCCGCAACTCGCGGGCGGGCAGAATCTCGGCTTCATGTTCCTGCCGAACTATCGCGGCTGGGTCATCGCGGTCTCGCTGGTCGTCTGCCTGGCGACGTGGTTCATGATCGAGCGAACCAAGCTGGGCGCCTACCTGCGTGCCGCGGTCGAGAATCCGTCGCTGGTCCAGGCGTTCGGCGTCAACGTGCCGCGGATGATCACGCTGACCTATGGCTTCGGGGTCGGTCTCGCGGCCCTGGCCGGCGTGATGGCCGCGCCGATCTACCAGGTCAGCCCGCAGATGGGCGCCGACCTGATCATCGTCGTGTTCGCGGTGGTCGTCATCGGCGGCATGGGGTCGATCATGGGAGCGATCGTCACCGGCTTCGGGCTCGGGCTGATCGAGGGCCTGACCAAGGTGTTCTATCCCGAAGCGTCGAATACCGTCATTTTCGTGATCATGGTGATCGTGCTGCTGCTGCGTCCGGCCGGTCTGTTCGGGACCCAGAAATAAGGTTGTCGCTGATGTCCGTCTCTTCTTCGCACTCGTCGCCGGTGGTGGCCGGCAGTGCCGATCCGGCTTCCGTGGCGAGCGGGGCGTCGGCCCGGGAGGCAGCGGCGCACGAGCGCAGCCAGCGGGTCGCGTTCTTCGTCATGCTCGCCGTCTTCGTGATCGGGCCGCTGTTCGCGTATCCGGTGTTCCTGATGAAGGTGATGTGCTTCGCGCTGTTCGCGTGCGCCTTCAATCTGCTGCTCGGCTACGTCGGCCTGCTGTCGTTCGGCCATGCGATGTTCTTCGGCACGGCCGGCTACATCGCCGCGCACGCGGCCAAGGTCTGGGGGCTGACGCCGGAGCTGTCGATCCTGTGCTCGGTCGTCGTCGCCGCCGTCGTCGGCTGGGTCGCCGGCCTGCTGGCGATCCGCCGGCAAGGCATCTATTTCGCGATGATCACGCTGGCGCTGTCGCAGATGCTGTTCTTCTTCTATCTGCAGGCGCCGTTCACCGGCGGCGAGGACGGAATCCAGGCGGTTCCGCGCGGCAAGCTGTTCGGCCTGATCGATCTGTCGAACATGTACGCGATGTATGGGCTGGTCCTGGTCGTGTTCTTCGGCGGCTTCTGCCTGATCTGGCGTACGGTCCGCTCGCCGTTCGGACAGGTGCTGCAGGCGATTCGCGAGAACGAGCCGCGAGCGACCTCGCTCGGGTACGACACCGACAAGTACAAACTGCTGGCGTTCGTGCTGTCGGCGGCGCTGGCCGGTCTGGCGGGCGGCACCAAATCGCTGGTGTTCCAACTGGCTTCGCTGACCGACGTGCACTGGTCGATGTCGGGCGAGGTCGTGCTGATGACGCTCGTCGGCGGCCTGGGCACGCTGTTCGGGCCGGTCGTCGGCGCGGCCATCATCGTCACGATGCAGAACTACCTGGCGCAACTGGGCGCCTGGGTCACGGTCACGCAGGGCGTCATCTTCGTCATCTGCGTGCTGGCGTTTCGCCGCGGCATCGTCGGCGAAGCCTACGCGTGGGCGCAGCGGCGCCGCAGCCTGAAGTAGCCGCGGTCTCGACGGCCGGTTTCGGCCGGCGAGGTGATCCGGGGGGGCGGGCGCCGGCGCCTCGCCGGCGATCCCCGTCAGTGTCGTGTGCTGCTGGCCGGCGCGTTCATGTAGGCCAGCCGATTGACGGGCAGGAAAGGCCGGCGATTCGTCAACGGATAGACCAGTTGCTGTTCGCGATCGATCCGCTCTCGCAGGCACTGGCAGATCTGCGTCATCTGCGCGAGGAAATCGCCAGGGTGTCCGGCGATCTCCTGCCGATGGCGGAATCGCGCCTCGAAGCGCGACATCATCGGCAGGATGCGCGAGATCTCGGCACCGATCTTCAGCGCCTCGATGTCGTCCAGGCTCGGGTACAGCTCGGTCTGGGCGAACTCCAGATGCACGAGGACCCAGCCCATCAGGTGGCACACCTTCGGATGCCACTCGGCGGCGTTCAGCGCCGGAGCGCCGTCGCTGATCATCGATTCGAGCTCGGACACCATCGACAGGATCCGTGCGTGCTGGCTGCGTAGCTGGGTGGTCAGGTTCATCGTGAGCGCCTCGGTGGCCATCGGATGATGCAAGGCTACGCGCCGAGGGCCGGTCGAAAATCCCGAACAAGCGGTAATTCCGCCCGTTTACTCGCGCGCTGAGGAACGGCGGCTTCGTCGTGCCGAGCGGCGGCTGTCGACGGATCAGCGGTCGACGGTACGCCCCGAACGGTTCGGGATCCGACCGCCAGACGGCAGCGCGGCCCGGGCGATTCATCGTGCCATCGGGGCCGCCCGCGCCAGGGTCGTCAATCAAACGGCGGCTGGCGGCGATACACTGGCTGCCGGTCCGGGTTCGATCCGGACCTTTTCCAGGGAGAGACGGATGAAGCTGGTAGGAAAAGTCGCACTGGTCACGGGCGCCGCGAGCGGAATCGGCAAGGCGATCGCCACGACCTTGGCGAAAGACGGAGCGGCCGTCGTCATCGCCGATCTGAATCTCGATGCCGCGCGAGCGGTGGTCGCCGAGATCGAGGCGGCCGGCGGCAAGGGGCTGGCCGTCGCCATGGACGTGACCAGCGAATCGGCGGTCGAGGCGGGCATGAAGCAGACCGTCGATACGCTGGGCAGCATCGACATCCTCGTTTCCAACGCGGGTATCCAGATCGTCAACCCGATCGTCGAATTCAAGTACGAGGACTGGAAGAAGATGCTCGCCATTCACCTGGATGGCGCATTCCTGACCACGAAGGCCGCGCTCAAGTACATGTACGCGTCCAAGCGCGGCGGTACGGTCATCTATACCGGATCGGTCCATTCGCACGAGGCGTCGCCGCTGAAGTCGGCCTACGTCACGGCCAAGCACGGTCTGCTGGGCCTCGCGCGCGTGCTCGCCAAGGAAGGCGCCGAACACGGCGTCCGCTCGTACGTCGTCTGTCCGGGCTTCGTCCGGACGCCGCTCGTCGAGAAGCAGATTCCCGAACAGGCCAAGGAGCTCGGCATCAGCGAGGAAGATGTCGTCAAGAAGGTCATGCTGGGCAAGACCGTCGACGGCGAATTCACGACGCTCGACGACGTTGCGCAGACGGTGTTGTTCCTGGCCGCGTTCGGAACGGCGGCCTTGACCGGGCAGTCGTTCGTGGTCAGTCACGGCTGGTTCATGCAGTAAACGCGGAGCAACGAGACGATGCGTGTCAACCCAACGACTGACGAACAGCCCACTGATGAACGCGACTCCATCGCGATGAAGGAGGTGGTCGAGCAGGCGCCGCCCGACATCGCCGATCAATTGAGCCGCGGCAAGGCGGTGTTCCGGCCCGGCCGCGCGTGGCTGCCTTATGAACGCATCGCGCTGGTGCTGCAGGGAGGCGGGGCGCTCGGGGCGTATCAGGCCGGCGTGTTCGAAGGCTTGGCCGAGCGTGGCATCCATCCGGGCTGGGTGGCCGGCATTTCGATCGGCGCGCTGAACGCCGCGATCATCGCCGGCAACGCGCCGGCCGATCGGGTCGACCGCTTGCGGCAGTTCTGGCAGACGATCTCCCAGCCGGGGTTGTTCATGGCCTCGCCCAAGTTCGTCCAATCGATGGTCGAGCAATGGGAAGGCGATCTGCGGCGGATGGCCAATGGCTTCGAAGCCTTGCGGGCGATGATCGAAGGACAGAACGGTTTTTTCCATCCGCGCGGCTGGATTCCGCTGCCGGGTATCCGCCTGCCTCCGGACAAGCTGAGTTTCTACGATACGCAGGCGATGAAGTCGACGCTCGAGCGTTTCGTCGATTTCGACCGGCTCAACTCGGGCGAGACGCGGGTCAGCGTCAGCGCGGTCAATCTCGCGACCGGCAACGTGCAGATCTTCGATACTCGCGAGCGGACGCTGAGGGCCGAGCACTTCATGGCGTCGGCGGCATTGCCGCCGGGCCTGCCGGCGATCGAGATCGACGGCGCGTACTACTGGGACGGTGGCCTGGTGACCAATACGCCGCTGTTCCCGGTGCTGCTCGAGCGGCCGCGAGTGGACACGATCGTGTTCCAGGTCGATCTGTTCAGCGCGCGCGGCCACCTGCCGCAGGACCTGATCGAGGCCGAGGCCCGGCGCAAGGACATCATGTTCTCGAGCCGGACGCGGATGGCCACGCAGTACCTGCAGGAGGTGTCGCATCAGCGGCGATTGATGCGCGAACTGCTCGAACTGATTCCGGAAGCGCAGCGGCGAGACAATGAATGGTGCCAACAGGCCGCCGAGGAATCGATGGTCAGCCAGTACAACGTCATTCACCTGATCTACCAGGGCAAGTCCTACGAGGGAGCCGCGAAGGAATTCGAGTTCTCGGCGGTGACGATGCGCGACCACTGGGCGAGCGGCTTGCGCGACATTCGTCATACCTGCCAGCATCCGGACTGGTTCGACCTGCCGCCGCACGGCGCCGAGTACGTGACGCACGACGTGCATCGCCCGCGCACCAAGGGCAAATAGCCGGCCGCGGGTCGCTGTCGGCCCCGCCCGGAGTCGACGGCGCGGGCAGCGTAAACTAGCGCGCATGTCACTCGCACCCATTACCGAAATCCTGGCCGACTTCAAGGCCGGCAAGATGGTCATCCTGGTCGACGAAGAAGATCGCGAGAACGAGGGCGACCTCGTGCTGGCGGCCGACTTCGTCACGCCCGAGGCCATCAACTTCATGGCCCGCCATGGACGCGGGCTGATCTGCCTGACGTTGACCGAACAACGCTGCCGACAACTGCGCCTGCCGCTGATGGCCACGCACAACGGCACGCGCACCGGCACGAATTTCACCGTCTCGATCGAAGCCGCCGAAGGCGTGACGACCGGCATCTCGGCCGCGGACCGCGCCCGGACGATCCAGGCGGCCGTCGCCGCGGAAGCGCGTCCCGAGGACATCGTCCAGCCGGGTCACATCTTTCCGATCATGGCGCGAGACGGGGGCGTGCTGATCCGGGCCGGCCATACCGAGGCGGGCTGCGATCTCGGCGCGCTGACGGGCCTGACACCGGCGGCGGTCATCTGCGAGATCATGCGGGACGATGGCACGATGGCGCGCCTGCCCGACCTGATCGAGTTCGGCCGCGAGCATGGGTTGAAGATCGGCGCGATCGCCGACCTGATCCATCACCGCAGTGCGCATGAGAGCCTGATCGAACGCGTCGCCGAGCGCGACGTCCGGACTCCTCACGGCCCGTTCCGCCTGATCGCCTATCGTGACAAGCCCGGCCACGCACCGCATCTGGCGCTCGTGCATGGCGACATCGACGCGTCGCGCGAGGCGCTCGTTCGCGTGCACGAGCCGGTGTCGGTACTGGACCTGATCGAGACCCGGCCGGGCGTGCATTCGTGGTCCGTCGATCGCGCGATGGCGGCGATCGCCGCGAGCCCGGCGGGCGTGCTGGTGATGCTCAATTGCGCACCGCCGGCGAGTGAACTGCTCGAGACGCTCGCGCAATGGGCGGACGCCGACGAGAATCCGGCGGGGCGAGGCCAGCGGGCCAAGCGTGCGGCCAACATCGATCTGCGCACCCATGGGATCGGCGCGCAGATCCTTCGCGACCTCGGCGTCGGCAAGATGCGCCTGCTGTCGCCCCCTCGCAAGCTGCCGAGCATGGTCGGTTATTCGTTGGAAATCGTCGGGTTCGAGCCCGGCGCCTGATAGGAAAATATCGTGGGTATCGAAGTCTTTACCGCCGATACGCAGGGCGAAGGCCTGCGTATCGGTATCGTGCAGGCCCGTTTCAACCAGCCGGTCTGCGAGGCGCTGCGCCAGGCGTGCCTGGACGAACTGCTGCGTCTGGGCGTCGGCGAAGAGGACATCTTCGTCTGCACGGTGCCTGGTGCGCTCGAAGTGCCGCTGGCCTTGAAGCGCTTGGCGCAAATCGGCGAATTCGATGCGCTGATCGCACTCGGCGCGGTGATCCGCGGCGAGACCTACCATTTCGAACTGGTATCGAACGAAAGCGGCAGCGGCGTGACGCGGGTGTCGCTCGATCATGACATTCCGATCGCCAATGCGATCCTGACCACAGAGAACGACGAGCAGGCCGAGGTTCGTGCGCGCGAAAAAGGCAGCGACGCGGCTCGGGTCGCCGTCGAAATGGCCAACCTGGGTGATTCGATCGCGTCGTTGAGCGAATTGCCCGACGACGAAAGCGAGTGAAGGCCGTGGTCGATCGACGACAGGAAGCGGACCCGGACGGTGGTACGCCGGTGAACAGACCGAAAAGCGAGCGAGGGCCATCCCGCCGCGAGGGCGCGGGCTCCGACGGCAAGACCAAGCCGCGCAGCGCGCGCCGCCGCTCGCGCGAACTGGCGGTCCAGGGGCTTTACCAGTGGCTGGTGGCCGGCGAGGATGCCGGCGCGATCGAAGCCTATCTGTCGGAGGCCGAAGGCTTCGAGAAGGCCGATCGCGAGCATTTCCGGCACTTGCTGCACGGCGGCATCCGCGAGATCGAAGCCCTGCACGCGGCGATCGCCCCGCACATCGACAGGAAGCTCGAGGAGTTGAGTCCGGTCGAGCACGCGACCTTGCTGGTCGGCACGTACGAGCTGCTCCATCACGCCGAAATTCCGTACCGGGTCGTCATCAACGAGGCCGTCGAACTGGCCAAGACCTTGGGCGGGACCGACGGATACAAGTACGTCAACGGTGTGCTCGACCGCGTCGCCGCCAAACTGCGTCCCAATGGCTGATCGCGCGTTCGTGCGGGGGGCGCGTCCGCGATGACCGAGTTCGAACTGATCCGACGCTATTTCGACCGGATGCCGTCGCGGCGCGTCGACCTGGGCATCGGCGATGACTGCGCGCTGCTGCGTCCCCGTTGCCAGGACGCGATGGGCGCGTCGGCATCGCCGCGCGCGTCGGCGGACCGCCAGCGCAACGCGGGCTTCGCCGTGTCGACCGACATGCTGGTGGCGGGGCGGCATTTCTTCGAAGACGTCCCGCCGGCCGCACTGGGTCATAAGGCGCTCGCGGTCAATCTGTCGGATCTGGCCGCCATGGGAGCCAGGCCGCGGGCGTTCACGTTGGCACTGGCGCTGCCGGAGGTCGACGAGGCGTGGCTCGACGCGTTCGCCCGGGGAATGTTCGAACTGGCCGACCGCTACGATTGCGAGCTCGTGGGCGGGGACACGACCCGCGGCCCGTTGAACCTGTGCGTGACGGTGTTCGGCGATTGCGACGTCGAGACCGTGCTCCGACGGGATCGGGCCGAGCCCGGTGATGACGTCTGGGTCAGCGGTCCGCTCGGATTGGCGGCCTATGCGGTGCGCGAACGCCTGGCGGGCCGCCGTCTGCCGGACGACCATCCGGCGGTGGCGGCGCTGGACCGGCCGCAGCCGCGCGTCGAACTGGGCCTGCTGCTGCGCCATTGGGCCAGTTCGGCGATCGACGTGTCGGACGGATTGATCGGTGATCTCGGTCATGTTGCCGAACGGTCCAGGGTGGGTATCGACATCGAATGGGCACGGGTGCCGGTGCCAGCGGCCTTGCGGGATCTGCCGGCGGCCGAACTGCGCGCGTTGGTACTCGGCGGAGGCGACGACTATGAACTGGCGTTCACGTCGGCGACCGTCAATCGCAGCGCGATCGAGGCCTTGGGTAGGCAGGTGGGCCTGTCGTTGGCCCGAGTGGGAAGCGTGCGCAGCGGAAGCGGCGTGACGATTCTGGATGCCAAACATCAGGTGTTGGATGATGCGATCCGAGCTTTCGACCACTTCGCGTGATTACCCCGATTTCGCGTTCATGCGAGCGAGGCTGTCGCGCTGGATCGCGTTCGGTGCGGGGGCGGGTCTGTCGCGTGCGGGACCGGGAACGGTCGGCACGCTGGTCGCCTGGGCCGTCTGGGCATGGGGGCTCGCGCATTGGCGTTTCGAAGCGCAGGCCCTGCTGGTCATCGTCTCGTTCGGCATCGGTGTCTGGGCGTGCCAGCGTGTCGCCGACGACCTGCGCATCAAGGACCACCCGGCCATCGTCTGGGATGAGATCGTGGCATTCTGGCTCGTGCTGATGGTGGTGCCGCACTCGTACGGATCGCAGTTCGTCGCTTTCCTGCTGTTCCGGTTCTTCGACATCGTCAAGCCGCCGCCGATCCGGCAGATCGATGCGAGCGTGCCCGGCGGTTTCGGCGTGATGCTCGACGATCTGGCCGCGGCGTTCGCGACCATCCTGTTGATGGTGATCCTGCCGCACTGACCGCGGGCCGCCTGCGGTCCGCAAGCATACGGAGTGACCGTGATGAGAGAAGTCGAGGATCGACCTGTCGACGATCGGACGGTGGTCGAACAGGCGGTGGCCTTGGGCAGGGCGCTGGAGCGTATCGGCTGGATGGTGGCGACGGCCGAATCGTGCACCGGCGGCCTGATCGCCTGCGCGCTGACCGAAATCGGCGGATCGAGCGTCTGGTTCGAGCGCGGCTTCGTCACGTACAGCAATGACGCCAAGCAGGCGTGCCTGGGAGTGGAACCGGCGACGCTGATCGAGCATGGGGCCGTCAGCGAGGAGACGGCCAGGCAGATGGCTCGCGGCGCGCTGGCGCACAGCAAGGCCCAACTGGCATTGGCCGTGACGGGGATCGCCGGGCCGGGCGGCGCGGTCGAGGGCAAGCCTGTCGGAACGGTTTGTTTCGGCTGGGCCACCGCGACCAGGATCGAAAGCCAGACCCGGTGCTTCGACGGGGACCGGGCGGCCGTGCGTGCCCAGACGGCGCTGCACGCTTTGCGTGAGGCACTGCGCCTGCTCGATTCGAGCGGTGCGACGACGGCGCTGGCATGAGCGGGAGCGGATCGGGATCATCGGACCTTGAGCGACAATGAAAGACGGGCCGGGCCCCTCGTCGCGGCTCGCGGCGGATCGGACCCATGGCGGCGATTCTGTCCGGCGGCCTCCAGTTCGGCAATAGAACTGTTGTTTTATACAGCAGACTGATTGTTTATACAGTGCATTCGTGAAATACTGGCTGCCATACGATCTCGTACGGAGGGCAGCATGGAAACCAGGGCAGGTACCGATAAAGTGGTGAAAATCGACGACGCCAAGAAGGGCGAACGCGCCAAGGCCTTGCAGGCTGCACTCGCGCAAATCGAGAAGCAGTTCGGCAAGGGTTCGATCATGAAGATGGCCGACGGCGAGGTGGCCGAAGACCTCGAGGTCGTGTCGACCGGCTCACTGGGGCTCGACGTCGCATTGGGCGTCGGCGGCCTGCCTCGCGGCCGCGTCATCGAAATCTACGGTCCGGAATCATCGGGCAAGACGACGCTGACGCTGCAGGTCATCGCCGAGATGCAGAAACTCAACGGCACCTGCGCGTTCATCGACGCCGAGCACGCGCTCGATGTCCAGTACGCGCAGAAGCTCGGCGTCCGGCTCGAGGACCTGCTGATCTCGCAGCCGGATACCGGCGAGCAAGCGCTCGAGATCGCCGACTCGCTGGTGCGTTCCGGCTCGGTCGACCTGATCGTCATCGACTCGGTGGCGGCCTTGACGCCCAAGGCCGAGATCGAGGGCGAGATGGGGGATTCGTTGCCGGGCCTGCAGGCGCGCTTGATGTCGCAGGCGCTGCGCAAGCTGACCGGAACGATCAAGCGGACCAATAGCATGGTCATCTTCATCAACCAGATCCGGATGAAGATCGGTGTGATGTTCGGTAATCCCGAGACCACCACCGGCGGCAATGCATTGAAGTTCTATTCGTCGGTTCGGCTCGATATCCGGCGTACCGGTTCGATCAAGAAAGGCGAAGAGGTCATCGGTTCGGAGACCCGGGTCAAGGTCGTCAAGAACAAGGTCTCGCCGCCTTTCAAGCAGGCGAACTTCGACATTCTCTATGGCACCGGAATCTCGCGCGAAGGCGAGATCATCGATCTGGGCGCTGACCTGGGGATCATCGAGAAATCGGGCGCCTGGTACAGCTACAACGGCGAACGTCTCGGTCAGGGCAAGGACAACGTTCGGGAGTTCCTCAAGGAGAACAAGGCGTTGGCGCTCGAGATCGAGAACCGGGTCCGCGATCACTATGGCGTAGCCTCGCGCGGCGGCGGTGGTGATGAGGAAGCCGCCGCCTGACGGCGCGACGCCGGACGCCCGCTGGCAGTCGTCAGACCTGCAGGCGTTGGCGGCCGGCGATCGGCGGATGTCCCGGTCGTCGGTGATCGCCGGTCGCCGCAGCGATCGAGGAGAGGAGGGCGAAGGTCACGGCCATGGCCGCAACCAGCCTGCGGGTTTGTCGCTCAGGGGGCGCGCGCTTCGGTTCCTGTCGCAGCGCGAGCACAGCCGGTTCGAGCTGGCGCGCAAGCTCGAGCGGTTCGAGCCCGATGCGGACGTCGTCGCCAGCCTGCTCGATGCGCTTGAACGTGAAGGGTGGCTGTCATCCGAGCGATTCGTCGAGAGCGTGCTGCATCGACGCTCGCAAGGGTTCGGCCTGCGGCGCATCCGTCAGGAGTTGGCTGAGCATCGCATCGGCGGCGACGACATCGAAGCGTCGCTGGCATCCCTGCGCGAATCCGAGTTCGAGCGGGCGCGGGCGCTCTGGCTTCGCCGCTTCGGTTCGCCGCCGGCAGATCTGAAGGAGCGGGCGCGCCAGCATCGTTATCTGGCGGCCCGGGGCTTCGGTAACGACGTGATCGCGAAAGTGCTCCGTCAAGCGGGCTCTGATACACTTTGACGCTCCGTCCTACGCAGCGCGGCCGTTGATCCGGCGTCCCGCGCACTCGTTGCTCCAACATGTCGTTGCCGCCAGCCTCATCGCCGAGAAAGCTGCTGCATACCCGCTCGATCGATGTCCAGGCTTACCAGCGCGATGATGGTCTGGTCGATCTCGAAGCGCATCTGACCGATATCAAACCCGTCGACACGCCGTTGGCGGCCGGCAGCCGGTCCGCCGGTCAGCCGATCCATGACCTGTGGTTGCGCTTGACGATCGATGACCGGTATCAGGTGATAGCGGTCCAGGCGCGCTCGGCGGCCGTTCCGTACACCGGCTATTGCGATACGATCGCGCCGGCGTACGAGGCGCTGATCGGCACCAATCTGCTCAAGGGGTTCCGCTCGGAGGTCAAGGCGCGAGTCGGCAATACGCTGGGCTGCACGCATTTGTCCGAGTTGTCCGCCATCGTGCCGACCGTCGCCGTTCAGGCCATGGCCGGTGGCCGTTCGCCCTCCGAGGACTCCGATGTCCGCCCGTTCCAGATCGATCGATGCCACGCGCTGGCAGCCGATGGTCCTGGTGTTCTGCGTTACTACCCGAAGTGGTACCGAAAAAAATCTTCCGGTGAGGCTATTACATGAAAATCCATGAATACCAGGGCAAAGAGATCCTGAAGCGCTACGGTGTGCCCGTTCCGCGGGGGATCCCCTGTTTGTCCGTGGACGAGGCAGTCAAGGCGGCCGAGACGCTTGGCGGGCCGGTCTGGGTCGTCAAGGCCCAGATCCATGCCGGGGGGCGAGGCAAGGGCGGCGGCGTCAAGCTCGCCAAGTCGATCGACGAAGTGCGCAGCCACGCATCGTCGATCCTGGGCATGATGCTGGTGACGCACCAGACCGGAGCCGAAGGCCAGAAGGTCCGGCGCCTGCTGATCGAGGAAGGGGCCGACATCCGCAAGGAGCTGTACGTCGGCGTCGTGATGGATCGCCTGAGCCAGCGGATCTGCGTGATGGCGTCCAGCGAAGGCGGCATGGATATCGAGGCAGTGGCCGAGCACACGCCCGAGAAGATCCACAAGGTGTTCTGCGATCCGGAAACCGGCCTGACCGATGCCGAGGCCGACGATCTGGCGACGAAGATCGGTGTGCCGGCGGCCAGCCTGCCGCAGGCTCGGACCGCCCTGAAGGGTCTCTATACGGCGTTCTACGAGACCGATGCATCGCTCGCCGAGATCAACCCGCTGATCCTGACCGGTGACGGCAAGGTCGTGGCGCTCGATGCGAAGTTCAATTTCGATTCGAACGCGTTGTTCCGTCATCCGGACATCGTCGCGATGCGCGACCTCGACGAAGAAGATCCGGCCGAGATCGAGGCCTCGAAGTACGACCTGGCCTACATCCAGCTCGACGGCAACATCGGTTGCCTGGTCAACGGGGCCGGGCTGGCGATGGCGACGATGGACACGATCAAGCTGTTCGGCGGCGAGCCGGCGAACTTCCTCGACGTCGGCGGCGGCGCCACGGCCGAGAAGGTCACCGAGGCGTTCAAGATCATGCTGCGCAGCCCGTCGCTGACGGCGATCCTGGTCAACATCTTCGGCGGGATCATGCGCTGCGACACGATCGCCGAAGGGGTGATCGCCGCTTCGCGCGCGGTTTCGCTGAAGGTGCCGCTGGTGGTCCGGATGAAGGGCACCAACGAACAACTGGGCAAGCAGATGCTCGCCGACTCGGGGCTGCCGATCATCTCGGCCGACACGATGGCCGAGGCCGCGGACAAGGTCGTCAAGGCCGCTGCCGGCCAGGCCGTCTGAACGCGCCCGCGACTCTCACGACAGGAACAATCATGAGCATTCTGATCGACAAGAATACCCGGGTGATCACGCAGGGCATCACCGGCAAGACCGGACAGTTCCATACGCGGATGTGCCGCGAGTACGCGAACGGCAAGGAGTGCTTCGTCGCCGGCGTGAACCCCAAGCGCGCGGGCGAGCAGTTCGAGGGCGTACCGATCTACGCTTCGGTCAAGGAGGCCAAGAGCGAGACCGGCGCCAACGTGTCCGTCATCTACGTGCCGCCGGCCGGCGCCGCCGATGCGATCTGGGAAGCGGTCGACGCCGACCTGGACCTGGTGATCTGCATCACCGAGGGCATCCCGGTTCGCGACATGATGGTCGTGCGCGACCGGATGCGCAAACAGAACAAGAAGACGCTGCTGCTCGGGCCGAACTGTCCCGGTCTGATCACGCCGGATCAGATCAAGATCGGCATCATGCCCGGACACATCCATCGTGCCGGCCGGATCGGCATCGTTTCGCGCTCCGGTACGCTGACGTACGAGGCGGTCGCGCAGGTGACGGATCTGGGACTCGGGCAGTCGTCGGCCGTGGGGATCGGCGGCGACCCGATCAACGGGCTCAAGCACATCGACGTGCTGCAGATGTTCAACGACGATCCGGGGACCGACGCGGTCATCATGATCGGCGAGATCGGCGGTCCGGACGAGGTCAATGCCGCGCGTTGGGCCAAGGACAACATGAAGAAGCCGGTCGTCGGCTTCATCGCCGGCGTCACCGCGCCGCCCGGCAAGCGGATGGGCCACGCCGGCGCGCTGATCTCCGGCGGCGCCGACACGGCCGAGGCCAAGCTCGAGGTCATGGAAGCCTGCGGCATCAAGACGACGCGCAATCCGTCGGAGATGGGCAGGCTGCTCAAGAGCGTGCTCTGATCGGCGGGGCGTGGCAGGGGGCGCTCGTTCGCCGGCGCCCGCGCCCGCGCCGCCCGCCGTCGCCCCTGTCGCCCCCCGATCGGCCTCGACCCCCCGCGCGATCCTTCAAGCGCGATCTCTCAGCGCGATCCGGCCGAAGCCGGACGACGAACGCGTCTTCCGCGTTTTTCGAACTGATCGCATCGTCCGATGCTGTCAGGTTTCGTCTGAAATTTCCCCAATTGCAGTAGCATTGGGGATTGCATCGAAAACTTCGATGCGCGACTCCCCCTTTCATCTGGTCACTCGGCGCCCGGCGCGGTGTTCGCGCGCGCCGGCGACTCGTGGCCCACGGATCAAGAGCATCATGGAATTCGGATCAACGGAGTTTTGGGTAGCGCTGGGCAAGATCATCTGGATCAACATCCTGTTGTCCGGTGACAATGCCGTCGTCATCGCACTGGCGGCACGGGCGTTGCCGGCCAAGCAGCAGAAGCAGGCGATCGCGATCGGCTCCGGCGCGGCGATCGTGATGCGGATCGTGCTGACGATCGTTGCGGTGCAACTGCTGACGCTGCCCTGGCTGAAGGTCGTCGGCGCGGCGTTGCTGATCTATATCGGCGTTTCTCTGCTGATGCCCGAAGATCACGAGGATGGCGGCGGCAAGGCCAGCAATGCCGGGATGCTGGCCGCGGTGCGGACGATCCTGATCGCCGATCTGGTGATGAGCCTGGACAACGTGCTCGCGGTGGCCGCAGCGGCCAACGGCAACATGCCGCTGCTGATCATCGGCCTGGCCATCAGCATCCCGCTGGTGATCTTCGGCAGCACGCTGCTGCTGAAGGTGATCGAGCGCCTGCCGGTCATCGTATGGCTCGGCGCCGCGCTGCTTGGCTACATCGCCGGCGAGATCTTCGTGACCGATCCGGCCACGCACGCGACGATGACCGAACTCGCGACCTCGTATGGCCTGTCCGAATCCGCCCTCCACCATCTGGCCGGCGCGGTCGGCGCCGTGCTGGTGCTGGTGATCGCCAAGGTGCTGCAGATGCGGCACGCAG
The DNA here is from genome assembly GCA_047601745.1 of Burkholderiaceae bacterium. GTDB lineage: Bacteria > Pseudomonadota > Gammaproteobacteria > Burkholderiales > Burkholderiaceae_E > JAKPAM01. The sequence goes on from JASGIS010000001.1 coordinate 3,062,003, forward strand.
CCAAGTCCGCGCACGCCTGATCTGCGGACGGCGATCGAGGCGCCCGGTCGGCGGTAGTCGGCCGGGCGTTTTTTTACGACAGACGCCCGCCGCCCGGCGGAGTCCCCCGGCCGTTCATGTCCTCGTTCCTGCGAGTCCGCGGGGCGCCGCTTCAACATGCCTGTCATGGCGGCAAACGGTTATACCCTCGACTTTCGCCGCGGCGTCACCGCCGTCGGCCTGGAACCCACCCGAGAACGCGTCGACTGCGACTGGAGCGCGGCCAGCCGTGCCGGCCGTGAGCAGGCGCGCAACGGCGATGCCTGGCGGGTGGCGCCGGACGGCGGCGTGTTCGTGCTGGCCGACGGCCAGGGCGGACACAACGCCGGCGACGTCGCCAGCCGGCTGGTCGTCGAGCGGCTCGCCGAGCAGATGATCGATGCCGACGCGGACGCCGCGTCGTCGATCGATCCGGTTCGTCGGCTGGCCCAGCAGATCGGGGCCGCCAACGCCGACATCCTGGCGCTCGCCGCGCGACGTCCCGAGTGCCAGGGCATGGCCAGTACGGTCGCCTGCCTGTGGGTGGGGCCGCGCCAGTTCTGCATCGGTCACGTCGGACATTCGCGGATCTACCTGCTGCGAGGCACCCGCTTCGTCCGTCTGACGCGCGATCACGTGCTGGCTCGGGACGTCGACGACGGCCGGCCGGCGACGCTGTCGCGCGCACTGGGGACCGAGCCGGGCGTCGACGTCGAAGTGCGCCAGGCCGACTGGTATCACGGCGATCGCCTGTTGCTGTGCACTGACGGCCTGTCCGACGTCGTCGGCGATGACCGGATCGCCGACGTGATGCAGGGATCGGCCACCGCGTCCGATTGTGTCGACACGTTGACGGCCGCGGCCTCGGCGGCGGGCGGGCGCGACAGCGTCACCGTTATCGGTGTATTCCTTTCCCGGTCTTTCACCCTTGCTTGAGTACGGTCGATGCAATCTCCCGAGACGACCGACGTTCCGCGCCTGGTGCTGAGTTCCGGCCAGCTCGTGCTTCGCAGCATCCCGGTGCTCAAGGAGCAGACCTCGATCGGCAGGCGTCCGTACAACGACGTCGCGCTCGATGACCTGACGGTCAGCGGCGAGCATGCGCTGATCGTGCAGCAGGGCTCGCAGCGGATCCTGCGCGACCTGAACAGCCGCAACGGGACACTGGTCAATGGGCTGCCGATCACCGAGGCGCTGCTGAGCAACGGCGACCAGATCGACATCGGCATCTACCGGCTCAAGTTCATCGCCGACGTCGGTGCCGGGTTGCTCGACGGCACCGGACGCGCCGGCTCGGTGCTGGCGGTCATCGAGATGCTCAACGGCCCTCAGGCCGGATCGCAGATCGCGCTGCAGCGGCCGATCACCAGTCTCGGCCAGCAGACCTCGCAGGTCGCCGTCGTCGCGCGCCGCCGCAACGGCTTCTACCTGACGCACGTCGAAGGCCTGTCGCTGCCGCTGGTCAACGGCGAGTCGATCGGCCTGATGGCGTATCCGCTCGCGCACAACGACCTGATCGAACTGGGCGGGGTGATGATGCGTTTCCGCGTCAACCTCTAATCGGCGGGCATTGGCCGTGCGCCGACGCGTGTCGTCAAAGGGGTGAGCATGCGTCTGCCGGGGCCGTCGTGGATTCGTCGCGCGCTGGTCGGCCTGATGGTCACCGGCGCTTTCGCGATCGTGCTGCTCGGCGCGTGGCGCTGGCCGTTGATCGATGGCATCGATCGCCAGATCTACGACATGCGGATGCGTTGGCAGGAGGCGCCGCCGGCCACGCAGGTCGTCGTCGTCGATGTCGACGAACGCAGCCTGGTCGAACTCGGGCGCTGGCCCTGGTCGCGCGGTCGCGTGGCCGAACTGGCCGATCTGATCGCATCGCGCGGACAGGCGCGGGTCGTCGGCTTCGACATCCTGTTCGCCGAGGCGCAGGCCGAGCCCGGCGAGGACGAGGCGCTGGCGGCCGCGCTGTCGCGAACACCGTCGGTGCTCGGCTACTACCTGTCCAGCGATCGGGGCGGCCGCGTCAACGGCAAGCTGCCGCCGCCGGTCGTCGACAGCCGCACGGTCGCCGAACTGGGCCTGGCGATCACCGACTGGTCCGGTTTCGGCGCCAATCTGCCGCCGCTGCAGGCGGCCGCCAAGGGCGCCGGCTTCTTCAATCCGATCATCGATCCTGACGGCGTCGTGCGTCGCCTGCCGCTGCTCGGACGCTTCGGCGACAAGGTGTACGAGTCGTTCGCGCTGGCGGTGCTGCGCGAATACGTGGGCGCGCCGGCGATGGCCTTGTCGGCCGATGCGATCGAGTTGCGCGGCCAGCGCGGCCGCGCCCGCCTGCCGCTGTCCGACGGACTCAGCGCGCTGGTGCCGTACGCGAGCCTGCATACCGCGCGGCTGCCTGCTGCCCGGCGTACGGCGGGCGTCGGCTCGGGGCGCTTCATGACGATCTCGGCGGCCGATCTGTTCCAGGACCGCTTCGACTGGAACCTGCTGGTCGACAAGATCGTGCTGATCGGCGCATCGGCGCCGGGTCTGTCGGATCTGCGGGCGTCGCCGATCAGCGAGACGCTGCCCGGCGTCGAGGTGCACGCGGCGCTGATCGACGCCGCGCTGCGTCCGCCCGGCGTGTCCGAGTCCGCGGCCGGGCCGGTGATCCGCCAGCGCCCGCCCGAGGCCCGGGCCATCGCCATCGTCGGCCTCGTCGGGCTGGGTGCCGCCCTGTCGATCGCGATGCCGGCGACCGGGGCGATCGGCGTGGTCGTGTTGGCGCTGGCGGGCCTGGCCGCCTGGGTCGGCTGGGATGCGTTCGCGTGGTGGCACCTCGGCTGGTCGCTGCCTTCGGCCGGCGGCGTGCTGCTGATCGTCGCGCTGACGGGCCTGTACCTGGGCCTCGGATACCTGTTCGAAGGACGCGCGCGCCGCGCCGTCGCCGACCTGTTCGGCGAATACGTGTCGCCGGCGCTGGTCGACAAGATGACGCGCGACCCGATGCGGTTTTCGCGGATGACCAGCGAGAACCGCGAGTTGACGATCATGTTCACCGACATTCGCGGCTTCACCCGGATCGCCGAATCGATGGAGCCGGCCGACCTGCGCGAGTTCATCAACGACTTCCTGACCGCGATGACCGAGGTCATCCATCGCCACCACGGCACCGTCGACAAGTACATCGGCGATGCGGTGATGGCGTTCTGGGGGGCGCCGATGGACGATCCGGCGCATGCCGACAAGGCGGTGGACGCGGCGATGGCGATGCAGGTCGAGGTCGAGCGCCTGAACCGCGTCAACGCGCGGCGCGGCTGGCCGACGCTGGTCATCGGCATCGGCATCAACACCGGCGTCGCGCGCGTCGGCGACATGGGCTCGAAGCTGCGGCGCGCGTATACGGTACTGGGCGACGCGGTCAACCTCGCGGCGCGCATCGAATCGTTGACCAAGCAGTTCGGTTCACCGATCATCGTCGGGGAAACGACGGCCCGGCTGTCCCAGCATCACCGGTTCAGCGAGCTGGCGCAGGTCAGCATCGCGGGCCGCAACGAACAGGTCAGGATCTACGTGCCGGTGACCGATGGCGCTTATGACGTCGCCGAAACTTATGACGTGCCGCGGCCGGCTCGCCGCGCCGGCGCTTCGCGCGGCCACGCGCGGGACGTGATCGTCGTGCGTCCCGTCGCCGAATCGCCGAGCCCGGCCGCCCGCCATGAAGCTGCGCGTATTAGGATGTAGCGGCGGGATCGGCGCCCGCGCGAGAACGACGTCGTTCCTCGTCGACGACGACATCCTGATCGATGCCGGCACCGGCGTCGAAGACATGACGATCGACGAGCTGGCCGCCGTCGATCACGTGTTCCTTACCCATTCGCACCTGGACCATATCGCCGCGCTGCCGCTGGTCATCGACTCGGTCGGGGCGATGCGCGCGCGGCCGCTGATCGTGCACGCGCTGCCCGAGACGATCGCGGCGCTCAAGGCACACATCTTCAACTGGGTGATCTGGCCCGACTTCACCGAGATCCCGCACTACGAGCGGCCGTGGATGGTGTTCGAGCCGCTGGCGGTCGGCCAGGTCGTTCGGGTCGGCGACCGCTACGTGCGCAGCCTGGCGGCCAACCATACGGTGCCGGCCGTCGGTTTCCACCTGTACCACGACAAGGCCAGCCTCGTGTTCTCGGGCGACACCGGGCCCAATGACGAGTTCTGGCGGCAGGTCAACGCGATCCAGAACCTGCGCTACCTGATCATCGAAACCGCGTTCTCGAACCGCGAGCAGGACCTGGCGATGACGGCCAAGCACCTGTTTCCGATCCAGCTCGCCGAAGAACTGGGCAAGCTGCAGCGCGACGCGCAGATCCTGATCACCCACCTGAAGCCGTCCGACCGCGTGCGGATCGCGCAGGAGATCGCCGCGTGGGCCGGGCGGTTCGCGCCGCGGCTGCTGGAGGGCGGCGACGTCATCGAGTTCTGACGGGGCGGTTCGCGGGCCGCCGTCTTCTTCGCGGCGCGTCAGCAGGCCGAGTAGGCGCCGTCGACCACGATCTCGGCACCGTTGACATAGGATGCCGCATCGCCGAGCAGGAAGGCGATGGTCGCCGCGATTTCGTCGGCCTGGCCGAAGCGGCGCGCCGGGATGCGCTGCTGCCACATCGCCACCACCTGCTCGCGGCTCATCGGCCGGCCTCGTTCGTCGAGCGGCGGCGCGTGCGAGGCGCCCAACTGCGTGGCGGTCGGACCGGGGTGGACGGTGTTGACGCGGATGCCCTCGGCGGCGAGCTCGACCGCCACGGCCTTGCTCAGCATCAGGATCGCTCCCTTGCTCGCCGAGTAGGCCGCGTAGCGCGACCCGGCGATCTGGCCGAAGATCGACGAGACGTTGACGATCGAGGCCGTGCCGCCGTTCGCGCGCCGGCTCCGGCGCATCAGCGGCAGCGCGCCGATCATCCCCATGTACGGACCTTCGACGTTGATCCGGTATTGCAGCCGCAGGTCCTCGATCGAAGACTGGTCGAAGGGGCCGGCCAGCATGATGCCCGCGTTGTTGACCAGGCCGTGCAAGGCGTCCGAACGCTCGCCGACGAGGCCGAACAGCCGATCCCAGTCCCGCTGCTCGGTGACGTCGTGGACCTGCGTCGTGATCGAGCCGTCGGCATCGGCGATCGTTTCGGCCAGCCCCTCGGCATTGCGGTCGGTCGCGAAGACCGCCGCTCCCTCGGCCGCCAGCAGGCGCGCGGTGGCGCGCCCGATGCCCGAGCCGGCGCCGGTGACGATGATGGTTTTGCCGCTGAGTGTCGAAGCCATGGGAACGGAATCCGTCGCTTGAGCCTGGGTGAGGGGTTGCGCCGCCGTACCGGCGGGCGGGCCGTCGACGCATTCGATGCCGGCATCCGTTACCGGCGCTCAGCGCGATCAGCGGATCAGGCGGGCTTCGGCGTAGGGGGCGCGGGCGCTGCGAGTGTGCCACAGCCGCCCGGCGGTCCGGATTTTTCCGGGTGGGGGAGGCGGTTTCCCCGAGGCGTCACTTGTCGATCGCCGGGCTCATGTCTTCCAGCCACAGCACGTTGTCCGCGTAGGACTGCAGGTCCGGAGACAGGTTGTTCATCGATCCCGAAACCCAGAACTCCTTGTGCAGCTCGGATTTCACGTAGGAAATCGCGTCTTCGAAGTCGCCGTCCCCGGCGGACAGGATCAGGCGATCGTAGACGTTCTGCGCCGCCAATTTGATGATCAACGTGGCGATCGCGACATCCACGCCTTTCTGGACCTGCCGATCGAACTGATGACCGCAGTTCGGGCAGTTCACATGCATGTTCTTCAGCTTGTAGGTCTGGACGCGGAACTTCGGTCCCTTCGGCGGCGCGGTCTTGATCCACGTATTGAAGGCATTTTGCGCGTCGCTGGATAGATCCTGCGCCGAGTTCAGGTAGTAGCTCTCGTGTATCGGCCCATTGTTCAATCTCGTGATCTCTTTCTTCAACTTCAGGTAGTCGAAAGGTCGCGCTTTGCCATAATTGAATAGATATGCTGCATCGATAATCCAGACTGTTTTCAAAGAGTTCTCCTATGGCCGGCGCTTTCGCGTGACGTCCGCGGGTCCGACCAGGCGGGGATCCGGCTCACCGGCCACGAACCGCGAGGGGCTGGCCGCTGAGGCGAACGGACGACCCATCCAACCGAGTCCGGAGCGAAGCAGATATGGCGATCCCGATCCTGCGGATTTCCACGCTGCGGTCCGTCTGGCGCTGAAGGTTTGATGTCTATATGGGGCGGGGATGCTTTCGTCTGCTGCACAATCAATCATTGGCATGCAGAGGGCGACGATCCTCGAAAATCAACGCGTCGCAAGCGATCATCAGGTAACAATATCAATCAATCAGCGGGCTCCCGGCTCGACGCTCGGGTGGCACGCGATTTGGCAAGATAACGCAAAACCGCCGAAGCGTTTCGGCTTCGCCTCCGTGCCCGGATTTCATCTGCTATCCGTCGATCGCGCAACCCGTTTTCCGCGCGCGACGAACATACGGCGGATTTCGACTGACCAGTCGCCAGCTTCCTTTCGCAATGTCTCTTTTCCCGACAAACGGTTGTCCGGTTCCGAGACCGTCAAGCAGAGATCGACATTCAACGAGAGCGCGAGGTTCTCGGTGACGGCATGTGTGTGCGCGGCGCTCGTCCGATGCGCCGGCCTCGTTCGACGAATCGGTCCCATCCGCTGTGCCGGCATCGGTGTGATGACGGACTCGCCTCGCGCGGGTGTATGAGGTAGTCCCATGGGGAGCGTTTCGGTATTGATCGAGTGACGCGGCGCGTCACAAATTGCGGGGGCGGGGCGGCAGAAGGGCTGAAATGCGGCCCGAAATCCGTCACTTTCGGGGCGCCGCTTGCGGCAGCGCAAGCAAATCGTTCCGCGTCTGCCGAGAATGTCCGCCACTCGTGCCCGCCGGCTGACCGCCGATCGGCGCGCCGGCGGTTCGGCCCGGCTCGTGGCATGCCGCTCGCTATGAATGCCGGTGTCGAGATCGAATTTGGTGATTCGACTGAAGTCTGGCTCAATTTCTCAAAACGGCATGGAGAAGCAAATGACGAAGAAGGTCCAAAAGGGTTTCACGCTGATCGAACTGATGATCGTCGTGGCGATCATCGGCATCCTGGCCGCGATCGCGATCCCGCAGTATCAGACGTACGTCGCGAAGTCGCAGGTGACGCGGGTCGTGGGTGAGGCCGGGTCGCTGAAGACGGCGGTCGAGGCTTGCCTGCTGGATGGTCGGACGACTGTTGGCAATGCGGTTGGTGAGTGCGATCCGCAAGCTACTTATTCGACGATCCAGGTCAACGGTACGGGTACTAACTCCGCTCCTGGCGTGACGCCGGTGCCCACTAATGCCGGCGTGCCGGGAGTCACGATTAACGCCGACGGGTCTGCGACGATCTCCGCTACGTTCGGAAATTCGGCGGCGACGACTTTGGCTACCAAGAAAGTGACCTGGACGCGTACCGCGGCGAGCGGCTCGTGGGCGTGTGTCACGGATGCCGACGCGAAGTACGCTCCGTCGGCCTGCCCGGTTGGCACGCCGTAATCTTCTGAGCGAACGCCGACCGTGCTTTGCACGGTTGGCCAGGAAAAGAGGAGCGGGGTAACCAGCTCCTTTTTTTTTGTGCAAGCACCGTGCATTTCGTAGCAGCCATGTCATCCCATCGATTCGAAAGACAACGCGGCTTCACACTCATCGAACTGATGATGGTCCTCGCCATCATCGGCATCCTGTCGGCGGTGGCCCTTCCGCAGTACCAGTTTTTCACCGCGAAGTCGCAGATGGGCCGGTTGATCGGTGAAACGGGTACGCTGAAGCGGGCCGTCGAAAACTGCCTGCAGGAAACCCGCATGACGATCGGAACAGGTTTCGGCGAATGCGATCCGGGGGCCGGCTACTCGACGATCCAGGCCGATGGCGGGAACTCGGCGCCGGGCACGGCGGCCGTCACCGGGGCCGGCGTGCCGAGCGTGACGATTCCCGCTGCCGGCGAGGCCACGATCGAAGCGACCTTCGGCAATCGCGCGGCAACGATCCTGCAGGGCGCCAAGGTGACCTGGTCGCGCGACGTCGACGGTAGCTGGTCCTGCCGCACGACGGCGCCGCAGGCCTACTCGTCCACCACCTGCGCGAACTGACGCCGGACAGACGAGTCGCCGGCTTGAACTGCGACGACGACCTATCGCTGGCGCATCCCTCGGCTTGGCGCACCGACTTAGCGGGCGTGCCGGCTCAACCTCCTGACGGATTGCCGCCGAGTGCCAAGGCCGGTGCAATGGCACTGCCATGGACACGAGCGAACGAACCTCCGAGTCGGACGTCCCCGACCCTTCTGCCGAGCCCGACGCATCGAACAACCCTTGGCCCCCGGACGCGTTCGACAGTCCGTGGAAGGACGCGATCGAACAGGCGTTTCCGGAGTTCCTCGCGTTCTACTTCCCGAGAGCCCATCGCGGCATCGACTGGGCTCGCGGCCATACATTCCTGGGTACGGAGTTGCGCGGCATCCTGCGCGAGGCCGATGCGGGCGTACGGTATGCCGACCAACTCGTGCAGGTGCATCGCAAGCGCGGCGGTCCGGGCTGGGTCTATGTCCACGTCGAAGTGCAGGCCGCGCGCAAGGCCGACTTCGAGCGGCGAATGTTCACCTACAGCTATCGGTTGTTCGAGCGCTTCGGCCGGCCGGTGGCCAGCCTGGCGGTGCTGGCCGACCCGCATCGGCGCTGGCGTCCGGACGGCTATGGCTTCGAGTTGTTCGGCAGCCGGCACTATCTGAGTTTTCCGACGGTCAAGCTGCTGGATTACGAGGCCGACATCGATGCGCTACTGGCCGACCCGAACCCCTTTGCGCTGGCGACGGCCGCTCACCTGCTGACGCGCCGGACGCGCGGCCGGCCGCGGCAGCGGCTGGCGGCCAAATGGAAGCTGGTGCGGTTGCTGTATGAACGGGACTGGAACCGGGAGCGGGTGATCGGCTTGTTCAGGGTGCTGGACTGGATGATGTCGCTGCCCGATGTCCTGGAGGACCGTCTGTGGCACGATATCGAGGAGTTCGAGGGGAAGCGGAACATGCCTTACATCACGAGCGTCGAGCGGATCGGGCTGCGCAAAGGCTTCGAGCAGGGCCGCCAGCAAGGTCGTCAAGAAGGCCGGGAGGAAGGTCGCGAGCAACTTCTCCTCGATCTGCTCACCCACCGTTTCGGCCCCTTACCGGATGCGATCGTGGCCCGGGTCGAATCCGGCACGGCGGCGGACATCGATCGCTGGGCGCGGCGGGTGCTCGAAGCCGGCACCCTGGACGAGGTTATGTCGGGCGACGCATGAAGGGTCGGTCGCGCACGCACTGTCGGCACTACCCTCCGCACGCCCGCACCAGCCCCGCCGCAGCCGCCGCCACGTCCGGCGCGTCGAACACCGCGCTGATCACCGCCACCGCATCCGCGCCGGCGTCGATCACCTGCCGCGCGTTGGCCGCGGTGATCCCGCCGATCGCCACCGTATTGAGCCCCAGCGCGCGCGCGCGGCCGAACAGTTCCAGCGGCGCCCGTACCGCATCGGGCTTGGTCGGCGATGCGAAGACCGAGCCGAACGCGATCTGGTCGGCCACTTCGCGGTACCGGTACGCGCGGTCGAAATCGTCGTAGCACGACACCCCGAGCAGCTTGCCGGCGCCGATGCGTTCGCGCGCGGCGAACGGGTCGCCGTCGTCGCGTCCCAGGTGCAGGCCGTCGGCGTCGATCGCCAGCATCAGTTCGATCGAGTCGTTGATGATCAGCGGCCGTCCGGCGGCGCGGCACAGCGCCTGCAGCGCCCGGGCCTGGGCTTCGGCCTGCTCGCGGGGCAATCCCTTCTGCCGGTACTGGATCGCGGCGGCGCCGCCGCGCAGCGCTTCGGCGACGGTGCGCGCGAGCCATTCGGTGTCGGGGGTTTCGGGGGTGATCGCGTACAGGCCGCGTAGTTTCATCTCAGGCTCCACGAAGGTCGCCGCCGTCTGTTGTGCGTCAAGAATCGGGCGGTCGTCGATATGGTAGTGTCGTCCCCCGCCGATGTCGCCGGGCGCCGAAGGTCGATGCGCGGCCGCCCCGCCGGTGCCCGCCCGGCGCCGACGCGCGCGCCGATGTGGCAATGTTGCCAGACCACTCGTCCGAGCCAGCCGATCGCTCCTCGGGACGAGGCGCCGGTCGGCCCGAGTTTTTCCTACCCTAGTGCCAGAGGAACCATGACTGAACCTTTTCGTACCTGGATGTGCCTGATCTGCGGCTGGATGTACGACGAGGCCGCCGGCTTGCCCGAGGAGGGCATCCCGCCCGGCACGCGCTGGGCCGACGTGCCGATGAACTGGACCTGTCCGGAGTGCGGCGCGCGCAAGGAAGACTTCGAGATGGTCGAGGTCTGACCCGAATCGTTCGGCCTGGTTCGGTCTCTGTTTCGATCGGAATCGCCGTCCGGCCCGCGGGCCGGATGGTCAACATCGGAGAAGTGATGAGCCAGCAAGGTCCTTTCGTCGCGGATGGCAAAGGAGCGGGAATGCCGAAGGTCATGGTGATCGACGACAGCAACACGATCCGGCGCAGCGCCGAGATCTTCCTCGGACAAGCCGGGTATCACGTGGTGCTGGCCGAGGACGGCTTCGATGCGCTGGCCAAGATCGCCGATCACGAGCCCGACCTGATCTTCTGCGACATCCTGATGCCGCGGCTCGACGGTTACCAGACCTGCGCGCTGATCAAGAAGAGCCCGCGCTTCTCCGACATTCCGGTCGTCATGCTGTCGAGCAAGGACGGCCTGTTCGACCGCGCGCGCGGTCGGATGGTCGGCTCCGAGCAATATCTGACCAAGCCGTTCACGAAGGACACGCTGCTCAAGGCGGTCGCCGAGCGCGCGCGCCGCCACGACGATCGATCGCCGCCGACCGAGCCGATGCACGCCGCGGGCGTGCTGTCCGCGTCGCTGGCCTGAGTCCGGATCCGGGAGTCGCCGTGCCGCACAAGATCCTGATCGTCGACGATTCGCCGACCGAGCGTTTCTTCCTGGCCGACCTGCTGGTCAAGCGAGGCTATTCGGTGATCACCGCCGAGAACGGCGATGAGGCGGTCGAGAAGGCCCGCGCCGAAAGACCGGTGCTCATCGTGCTCGACGTCGTGATGCCGGGCCTGTCCGGTTTCCAGGTCACGCGCTCGCTGAACCGCGATCCGTCGACGCAGGACATCCCGGTGATCCTGTGCACGAGCAAATCGAACGAGACCGATCGGATCTGGGGGCTGCGGCAGGGCGCGCGCGGCTACGTGACCAAGCCGATCAAACCCGACGAACTGCTGGCCAAGATCGCCGATCTCGTGACCCCTGTTGCCTGATTGCCGCGCCGCCGGATCGGCGATGGTCGTCCCTGACCGACCGTCCGATTCGCCGGTGCGTACGGGCCGGTGCGGATTCGGGCAAGCTGGTGACGCCCTACCGGAAGCCGATACGAGATGAATGAGCTGATCGACCGTAGCAAGACGCATTTGCGCGAGTTGCAGGCGCGGCTGAACGATCGCCTGCGCGAGACGTCCGACGGCGCCGGCCAGGACGCGCGACTCGGACTGATGATCGGCAGCGAGCGCTACCTGGTCGAGTTGTCCGAGGCCGGCGAGATCGTGTCGGCGTCGACGCCGATCACGGCGGTACCGCTGACGCACGACTGGTTTCGCGGGCTCGTCAACCTGCGCGGCATGCTGTTCGCGGTGTCGGACCTCGCGCGCTTCGGCGGCGGCGAGGCGACGCCGCTGTCCAAGGAGAGCCGGCTGCTGGCGCTCGCGTCGCGGCTGAACTTCAACGCGGCGATCCTGGTCACGCGGATGATGGGCCTGCAGAACGTCTCGGCGATGATCGACGAGACGCCGGGCGCGATCGTCGATGCGGCGCGGCCGTGGATCGCGCGCGGCCTGCGCGACGACGAGGGGCGTTCGTGGTACGAGCTGAGCCTGCAGCGGCTGATCGGCGACGAGCGGTTCGTGATGGTCGAGCGATGATCCGGCAACGATGATGAAACTGGCTTCCTTCCTTTTTCCGTCCGGCCGCCTGACGCGCAAGGATGTCGATCTCGATACGGCGATCCTCGACGATCTCGAGCCGCGCACCGTGGCCGGCTCGCCGCGCGCGGCGCACGGGGCCGATGCAACGGACGGACTTCCGGGGGCCGACGGCGCCCGCGAGCAGGATGGTGCGGCGCGTGCCGTCCCGGCCGGAGCGAACGGATCCGGGTTCACCGGATCGCCGTCGCCGATGGAGCGCCGCGTCCGGCGCGCGCCGTCCGTAGGGGTAAGCGGCCGCGCCCTGACGCCGTCGCCGGACAAGGCGCCGTTCCGTCAGCGGCTGCGCGTGCTGATGCCGCTGATGCTCGGTTCGCTGCTGGTCGCGCTGGCGCTGGTCAGCTTCGACCTGTCGCGTTCGAGCGGCAACGCTTCGGTCGCGCGCCTGTTCGGCAACGCGCAGGTGCAGTCGCAGCGCGCGGTCACGGCCGGCGCGCAGGCCGTGCTCGGCAAGTCGCAGGCGCTGGCGCTGCTGCGCGAGATGCGCGATGAACTGGCGAGCAGTTTCGATACGCTCGACGGTATCGACGGCGGCGCGCTGCTGACCGGCCTGGCCGCACCGTGGAAGCAGACGGTCGGACACGCGGACCGGATCCTGCAGCAGCAGGCGCCGCTGCTCGCTTATGGCGAGCTGCGCCGCGTGCTGGCCGACAACCAGCGCAGCCTGTTCGATGCGGCCCGGACGCTGCTCGCGCAGCGCGTCCAGGCCAACGCGCCAGCGCGCGAGGTCGCCGCGGCGGCCGAACTGCAGGCGACGGTCCAGCGCGTCGCCTACGAAGCCGACCGGCTACTGTCCGAAGGCGGGGCCGAGGCGGGCGAGCTGGCCGGCGCGTTGCGCCGTGATATCGCCGCATTCGGTCAATCGCTCGATGCGTGGCAGGGCGGCGGCGACAAGCTCAGGGGCGCGGCGATCGCCGACGCCGACAGCAGCCGCGCGCTCGGCGAGCTGCGCCGCGTGCAGCAGGCGCTGGCGGTGCCGTTCGCGCGGGTGGCCGGCGATCTGGAGCGCGTCGCGCAGGCCAGGGGGGCCGCGCTGCAGTTGTTCGAATCGGGCGAATCGCTGCGCCGAGGCCTGCTCGATGCGCAACAGCGATTGCAGGCGAGCAACGCCGGCGGCGTGTCGTGGCGGATGTGGAGCGCCGGTGCGCTGGTGCTGATCGCCGTCGCCGCCGGTCTGGCGCTGGTGCGCGCTTACCTGGTCGACAGCCGCAACCGCGCCGAGGAAGCCGAGCATCAGCGGCTGGTGGCCGAGCGGCTCGAGCAGCAGGCCAAGCACATGAACGACCAGAACCAGGCCGCGATCCTGCGCCTGATGAACGAACTGCAGGAGGTCGCCGACGGCGACCTGACCGTGCAGGCCACGGTGTCCGAGGACATCACCGGCGCGATCGCCGACTCGGTCAACTACACGGTCGAAGAACTGCGCAACCTGGTGTCCCGGATCAACGCGACGGCCGAGATGGTCAACGAGGCGTCGTCGAAGGCGCAGATGGTCGCCTCGAGCCTGCAGGCCGCGTCCGACCAGCAGTCGCGCGAGATCCGCGAGACCGGCGAATCGGTGCTGCGGATGGCGCAGCAGATCAACGAGGTGTCGGCGCGCGCCGCCGAATCGGTCGACGTGGCGCGCCAGTCGCTGGCCGCGTCGCAGCAGGGCGCGAACGCCGTGCAGAAGGCGATCGCCGGCATGAACGGCATCCGCGACCACATCCAGGAGACCGCCAAGCGCATCAAGCGGCTCGGCGAGTCGTCGCAGGAGATCGGCGAGATCGTCGAGCTGATCTCGGACATTACCGAGCAGACCAACGTGCTGGCGCTGAACGCCGCGATCCAGGCCGCGTCGGCCGGCGAGGCCGGGCGCGGGTTCACCGTGGTCGCCGAGGAGGTGCAGCGGCTGGCCGAGCGCAGCGCCGAGGCGACCAAGCAGATCTCGGCGCTGATCAAGACGATCCAGACCGACACGCAGGACGCGGTGGCGGCGATGGAGCGCAGCACGCAGGGCGTGGTCCAGGGCACGCGGCTGTCCGACGACGCCGGCCGCGCGCTCGGCGACATCGGCCGCGTGTCGACGCAGTTGGCGGACCTGATCGAGGGCTTCTCGAGCACGACCTCCAAGCAGGCGGCCTCGGCCGGCACGGTCGCGCAGAGCATCCAGCGCATCCTGCTGGTGACCGAGCAGACGAGCGAGGGCACGCTGCAGACCGCGGGCTCGATCCGACAACTGTCCGAACTGTCGCAGGAGCTCAAGAGTTCGGTCTCGCGATTCAAGGTGGCTTGATGGTGGCGCATAGGCTGACTGCCGCAGAGGCTTCGACGGCGACGACCGATGACGACGCCCGGACGTCGAGAGCGCGCATGGCGCGCGAGGGGGCGGTGATGGGTTCGATGCCTTCGGTTTCCACGTTTCCGCCGGCTTCGCTGGGCCCGTCCGTCGACCTGGCCACGTTGTCGTGGTGCATCGGCGAGATCCGCGAGGCGCTGCAGCAGACCGAATCGGCGCTCGACGCGCAGCGCCAGGCCGAGGACGACGATACCGCGTCGCTGCGGCTGGCGCGCCTGCAACTGCATCAGGCGCACGGCGCGCTGCTGGTCGTCGACGTGCCGGCCGCCGCCGTGCTGACCGAAGAGGCCGAGACGGTGCTCGATGCGGTCGCCAAGGGGGCCGTGACGCTCGACGCCACGCTGATGAACGCGCTGAGGGCGGCGTTCGCGGCCTGTCTCGAATACCTGGACGACCTGCTGCACGAGCAGCCCGATCGGCCGCTGTACCTGTTTCCTTACCTGCAGACGCTGCGCAAGCTGCGCGGTGCCGAGCGCGAGCATCCGGCGGACCTGTTCTTCCCGGACCTGACGCGGCGGCTGCCCGACGACGTCGTGCTGCCGCAGGTGTCGCTCGGCGCGTTCGATGCGGCCGACGTCCAGGACGCCGCCGATGCGCGCAAGGCGTTCGAGAAGGGCCTGCTGAAGTTCCTGCGCGAACCGGGCAAGCCGCGCGGCGTCGACTACATGCTGGCCGCGGTCGGCATGGTCGAGCGGCACGAGCGCAACGGCGCGAGCCGCAACTTCTGGCGGATCACGCTGGCCTTCCTCGAGGCGCTGCGGCATCGCGCGCTCGATGCCGACGTCTATACCAAGCGCCTGCTGGCGCGGCTGAATCTGCAGCTTCGCAAATCGGTCAACGAGGGCAGCACGGTTCCCGACCGCCTGGTGCAGGACACGCTGTACGCGCTGGCCTGCGCGCACGGCGGTTCGGCGCTCGTCGAGACCGTGCGCGCGGTCTACGGGCTCGAAGGCGTCGTCCCCGGCGATTTCATGACGCCGCGCTACGGCCGCCACGATTCGCGGACGATCCGCGCCGCGCGGGACGCGCTGAACCAGGCGCGCATCGCCTGGGACAGCGTCGGCCGCGGCAACCAGGCCGATGCCGGCGCTCTCGTGCAGGCGCTGACGGCGTTCCAGGCGGCGGTCCAGCGGCTGCCCGTGCAAGGAATGCAAAGCCTGGCTGGCGTGCTCGTCGATACCGGGCGGGCGATGGCCGTCAGGCCGGCGCTGTTCGAGGCGCCGGTCGCGCTCGAAGCGGCAACGGCGATCCTGTTCGCCGATCAGATCCTCGAACAGGGCGGGCGGGCCGGCGAGGCCTTCGATCCGCGCGCCGCCGAACTGGCGGCGCGGCTGGCGCGCGCGATGGCGGGCGGCGACGTCGGCAACGTGCCCGGCTGGCTGCAGGCCTTGTCGGCCGCCGCCCAGGACCGGATGACGATGTCCTCGTTCATCCGCGAGACGCTGGTCAGCCTGCGCGCCGCCGAGCAGGAGCTCGACGGTTTCTTCCGTGATCCGGCCCGGCGGCAGTCGCTGCCCGAGGCCGCGCGCCAGTTGTCGCAGGTGTCCGGGGCGCTGCGGCTGCTCGGCCATCAGGATGCGGCCGACGGCGCGCGGGCGACCGCCGGCCTGGTCGACGGCTTCGCCGAATCGGCCGACGAACCGACGGCCGACGATTGCGAGCGCGTGGCCGCCAACTGCGGCGCGCTCGGCTTCTTCGTCGAAGGGCTGCACCAGGCGCATCGCCAGGGCGGCGCGTTCGCGTTCGATCCGCTGACCGGCGAGTTCCGCGCCCGGCTGGCCGACGCGCCGCGCCCGGCCTCGGCGGACGGCCTCGCGGAGCCGGGCCGCGATCACAAGCAGCAGGCCGGCGATCTGTTGGCCAGTCTGCAGCAGGCGCCGGCCGATCGCGCGGTCCGCGCGCAGTTGCGCGGCGCGCTCGAGCAGGTCCGGGACGATGCGCTGCTGCGCGACGACGGCGCGCTGAAGAAACAGGCGGCCGAAGCGATCGACCTGCTGTCGATCGATTCGCAGGAAGGTATCGACAAGCTGTCCGAAGCGCTGGCCAGGATGACGCCCGCCGCTGCGGCCGCTTCGGCCGATACCGCGCCGCCGTCGCTGCGGATCCCCGAGGATGCCGCCGCGATCGACCAGGAGCTGCTGGCGATCTTCCTGGCCGAAGCCGCCGAGGTGCTCGAGGCGATCGAGCGGGCGGCCGCATCGTCGCGGCGCGCGCCCAGCGATCAGCAGTTCCTGACGACGATCCGGCGCGGGTTCCATACGCTGAAGGGTTCGAGCCGAATGGTCGGGCTCAACGCGTTCGGCGAGGCCGGCTGGTCGCTCGAGCAGGTGATGAACCAGTGGCTGTCCGAAGAGCGGCCCGGCACGCCCGAACTGTATTCGCTGATCGACGACGCACGCGCGCGGATGAGCGACTGGGTCGCCCGGCTCGAGGCCGATCCGACGGTGCGCGTCGAACCGGCGGCGCTGATCGCCACGGCCGAGAGATTCCGCGCGACCGGCGCTTATGAGCCGGTGGTGATCGAGACGGTCGCCGAAGTGCCTGCGGAAGTGCCGGTGGAAGTGCCGGTGGAAGTGCTCGCCGAAGCGCCTGTCGAAGCGTCCGTCGAGGAGTCCGTCGAGACGCCTGCGGACCGGCTCGACGTCGACGTGGTATCGCTCGACGCCGCGACGGCCGAGCTCGAAGCGGCGGCGAACGCGCTCGAGATTCCGACGGATTCGTTCGAGGCGTCGGCGGTCGGCGACGAGGTGGTTTCGGACGCCGCGCTTTTCGATCGCGCGGCATCCGACAAGGTGGGATCCGATGCGGTGGGATCCGACGTCATGGAATCCGGCGTCATGGAATCCGGCGTGGCGGAGTCCGATCTGGTGGTGCCCGCCGTGGCCGCATCCGACGCGAAGTCGGCCGACGTGGCGGAGTTCGACCCGGCAGTGTCCGGCGTGGTGGCGTCCGATGGGGGAGCGCCTGGTGGGGGAGCGCCTGATGCGGTGGCGCCCGACGAGGCGCTGACGTCGGCCGCGCTCGGTCTGGGCGAAGCGGTCGAGTTCGTCATGGCGGTTCCGGCCGACCGAGCGGCCGACGAGTCCGTCGATGCCTGGCGCGACCTGACGGCCGTCGATCGGCTCGAGGACGAGGATGGCGATCCGATCGCCGACGGGATCGGCGAGACGATCGACGAGACCATCGAGCTGACGATGCCGGACGTCGCCGAGGCGGACGAGCCGATCGAACTGACCGACCGAATCGACATTCCCGACGCGTTCGAACCCTTGCAGGCCGTCGACCTGGCCGAACTCGGGCTCGAGCCGGGCAGCGGCGGCGGACGCGCGGTCGAGGAGGCCGGTGCCGCCGTGCCCCTGGACGAGCCCGAGATCATCGAGCTCGACGTGCTGGGCCCGCTGTCCGAACCCGACATGGCGCTCGATCCGAGCGCGCTGAACGCGCGGATGGACGAGGTCGTCGCTTCGCTGCTCAGCGATCCGGCGGTCGGCGGCCCGGACGTTTCTCCCGCCGAACCCGTGCCGGCATTCGTCGCGCCCGCCGAGGCCGGATCCGATGCCGAGACACGGGGTGAGACGGGTGCCGAGACAGGGGCTGATGAGATAGGGGCTGATGAGATAGGGGCTGAGGCAGGGGCTGAGGCAGGGGCTGAGGCAGGGGCTGAGGCAGGGGCTGAGGCAGGGGCTGAGGCAGGGACCGAGACAGGGACCGAGACAGGTGGCGAGTCCGGCGGCGAAACGGGTGACGCGCCGGCGGACGACACGATCGTCATCGGCGATCGCTCGATCAGCCGGCCGTTGTATGCGATCTTCGTCGGAGAAGCCCAGGGGCTGATCGCCACGCTGACCCGGGACGTCGCGAACTGGCGCGCGCAGCCGGACCGTCGCGCCAGCGAGCCGGCCGCCCGCGCCGCGCATTCGCTGTGCGGCAGCGCCGGTCTGGTCGGGCTGGCCTGCGTGCACGACCTGGCGTCCCGCCTCGAAGAAGTCCTGCTGATGCAGGCGAGCACCGGTTTCCCGCTCGACGAGGCCGATTTCGCGACGATCGCGCAGGCCGTCGACCGGATGCGCGCGATGCTGGAGCAGTTCGCCGGCGGCCGGATGCCGGCCGAGGACCAGGACGCGCTCGACGGCCTGGCGCTGCTGCATCTGCGGATGCTGGCGGCCCGGCAATCGGTCGGCGCCGTGCACGACGTCGCGTCGACGGCGGCCGATCGCGAGATCCAGCGCGCGGTCGCGCAGGCGGCGCCCGCGTTGCAGATCCACGAGGAATCGGCGCCGCCGGTCGTCGACGAACTCGACGTCGAGCTGCTGCCGATCTTCATCGAAGAGGCCGACGACCTGTTGCCCGGTATCGGCACCGACCTGCGCCGCTGGGCCGAGAATCCGTCGGAGCCGGCGAGCGCCCGCAATCTGATGCGCGCGCTGCACACCGTCAAGGGTAGCGCCCGCATGGCCGGCGCGATGACGCTCGGCCAGCTCGTGCACGAGATGGAGACGCGGATCGAGGCGCTGGCCGTGTTGCCGATCGTGCCGCGGAACATGATCGACGAACTGATCGCCGAGCACGACCAGGTGATGGGCCTGTTCGAAGCGATCAAGGATCCGGCCGGCGCCGGCACCGCCGCTATCGGATCAGCGGTTGTCGGCGCCACGGTAGGCGGCGCCACGACCGCCGGCGACGGGCCGGCCTGTCCGCCTTCCGCCGGGGTTCCCCCGGTCGGCGTTCCCCCGATCGCCACGCCCGCGATCGATCCGGCCGAGGCCGGGGCGGCCCCTTCGGTGGGCACGGTCGGCCCAGCCGCCGCAGCTCCCGCAGCCGGTCCAGCCCTCGCAGCCAGCCTGGCCGCCGCGTCCGGATCAGCTACCGCACCCGGGTCAGCTACGGCAGGCGACCCGGCCACCGTACCGGGCCCAGCCGCTGGCGTCGCGACATCGGCGGTCCCCGCGCCCTCGCCGCCGGTCACTGCGCTCGCATCGGTTGGACCGGCGCAGGCGACTTCGCCGGCCCGGTCCGACCCGGCGTCCGCCGTGCCGTCCCGGCCGGCGGCCGCGCCGCCGGTCGACGCCAAGCCGTCGACGCAGCTCGTGCGCGTGCGCGCCGATCTGCTGGACCGCGTCGTCAATGAAGCCGGCGAGGCTTCGATCGCCCGCTCCAAGCTGGACAACGAGCTGACCGGCATGCGCCAGTCGCTGGCGGACCTGACCGAGAACGTCAATCGCCTGCGCACCCAGTTGCGCGAGATCGAGATCCAGGCCGAGAGCCAGATCCAGGCGCAGACGCGCGAGGCCGATCGTTCGTTCGATCCGCTGGAGTTCGACCGCTACACGCGTTTCCAGGAACTGACGCGGATGATGGCCGAGTCGGTCAACGACGTGGCCACGGTCCAGCACAACGTCGCGCGCAACCTCGACGAGGCCACGCAGGAACTGGTCCGCCAGGCCCAGGTGCTGCGCGACCTGCAGCAGAACCTGATGCGTGTGCGCATGGTGCAGTTCGGCACGATCGCCGACCGGCTGTTCCGCGTCGCGCGCCAGGCCGCCAAGGAGACCGGCAAGCGCGTCAACCTCGACGTGCGCGGCTCGACGGTCGAGGTCGATCGCGGCGTCCTCGAACGGATGGCGGGACCGCTCGAACACCTGGTCCGCAACGCGGTCGGCCACGGCATCGAGGCCCGCGAGGCCCGGCTGGCGGCCGGCAAGTCCGAGACCGGCGAGATCCGCGTCGAGGTGCGCCAGGAAGGCAACGAGATCATCCTGGTGATGGCCGACGACGGCGGCGGCCTGGACCTGGCGCGCATCCGCGCCCGTGCATTGGCCAACGGGCTGATCACCGAGGACGCGACGCCGAGCGATCGTGAGCTGCGCGACCTGATCTTCGCGCCCGGCTTCAGCACGGCCGACAAGGTCACCGAGCTGAGCGGGCGGGGCGTCGGCATGGACGTCGTGCGCGTCGAGACCTCGGCGCTGGGCGGCCGCATCGAAACCGATTCGGTTCCCGGCCGCGGGTCGCGCTTCACGATCCACCTGCCGCTGACGCTGGCCGTCGCGCAGGTCGTGCTGATGGGCGCGGCCGGCGCGCGCTTCGCCGTGCCGTCGTCGAGCGTCGAGCAGGTGCTGCAGTTCAAGCCCGAGGCGCTGGCCGACGGCTACGCGAATGGCCACGTCGACTGGCAGGACAACAAGGTGCCGTTGTTCTACCTGGGCGCGCTGGTCGAGCTGCAGGACCGCAGTCCGGTCGCCCAGCACTACTCGCCGGTGGCGATCCTGCGCTCGGGCAGCCAGCGCATCGCGCTGCACGTCGATACGCTGGCGCGCAACCAGGAGGTCGTCGTCAAGAACGTCGGGCCGCAGGTGTCGCGCGTGCCCGGCGTTTCCGGCGCGACGGTGCTGGGCAACGGCGACATCGTGCTGATCATCAACCCGGTGCAACTGGCGATCGAGGCGGTCGGCCCGTCGCTGGACGCGCTCAGCGCTTCGGTGCCGATGATCCAGCAGATCGCGCTCGAGATGCCGCCGTGCGTGATGGTCGTCGACGATTCGGTGACGGTGCGCAAGGTCACGCAGCGGCTGCTCGCGCGCGAGGGTTACCAGGTGATGCTGGCCAAGGACGGCGTCGACGCGCTGCGCCAGATCCAGGATATGGTGCCGGACGTGATGCTCGTCGACATCGAGATGCCGCGGATGGACGGATTCGACCTGACCCGCGCCGTGCGCGGCGACGAACGCTATGCGGACATCCCGATCGTGATGATCACGTCGCGCACCGCCGACAAGCACCGCAACATGGCGCTGGAACTGGGCGTCAACAGCTACCTGGGCAAACCGTACTCGGAAGACGAGCTGCTGCGCCAGATCGAGGGGTTCATCGCGCATCGCCGCCGTCCGGCACCCGCCCGCGCCAGGCATTGAGGGCGTGGCGGCGACACAGGCCGCCGCCACGCGCGCATTGTCTGGGGAACGCCGGGTCTTTACAATCGACGCCATGCCCGAAGCCCATCACGACACGCCATCGGCGAATCTCACCAACCATTTCCTCGTGGCCATGCCGCAAATGGCGGACCCGAATTTCGGCGGCGCCGTCGTCTTCATCGCCGAGCACACGACCAAAGGCGCGCTCGGGCTGGTCATCAACCGGCCGATGGAATTGACGCTGCAGTCGCTGTTCGAGCGGATCGACCTGCCGCTGCACACGCCCGCGCTGCGCGACGCGCCGGTGTTCTTCGGCGGTCCCGTGCAGACCGATCGCGGTTTCGTGCTGCACTCGCCGGTCGGCGACTGGGGGTCGACGGTCACGGTCGGCGACGACATCGGCCTGACCTCGTCCAAGGACGTGCTCGAAGCCGTCTCGCGCGGCGCCGGCCCGGCCCGGCTGCTGGTCACGCTCGGCTATTCCGGCTGGGGCCCCGGCCAGCTCGAGGACGAGCTGGCCAAGAACGCCTGGCTGACGGTGGCCGCCGATCCCGAGCTGATGTTCGATTCGCCCGCCGACGAGCGCCTGTCGCGCGCGTTCGGACTGCTGGGCATCAACCCGGCGTTCCTGTCGGCCGCCGCCGGCCACGCTTGAGAACCTGTGGACGAATCGGCCGCGCGCGTCGATCGGTGCGGGGGCGCCGGGCGTGACGGCCGATCCTGACGCGTCACCGCCGGCCCGCCCAGCCCACCCGGCCCGGACGGTGCTGGCCTTCGATTTCGGCACGCAGCGCATCGGCGTGGCCGTGGGCAACAGCCTGAGCCGCGACGCGCAGCCGCTGACGATCATCGCCGCCGAAGGCGACGCCGAGCGTTTCGCCCGGATCGGCGAACTGATCGCCGAGTGGCGTCCGGCGGAGCTGGTCGTCGGACGTCCGCTGCATACCGACGGCGCCGACCTGCCGGTCACGCCGCGCTGCGACCGCTTCGCGCGTCAGTTGCAGGGCCGCTACGGCCTGTCGGTCACGCTGGTCGACGAACGCTACAGCTCGGTCGAGGCCGAAGGCGAGCGCCGGCGGGCGGGCGTGCGGCCGCCGCGGCCCAAGGGCGGCGGAAAAACATCGTCACGCCATCGCGTCGACGACCAGGCCGCCGCGATAATTTTGCGACAATACTGGGTCGAACAAGGCTGACCATGACCCAGACTCCCCCCGACGCCGAGGCCACGCTCGGAGAACTGACCGCGCAGATCCAGCGGGCGCTGGCCGCCGAGCCCGGCCGCCAGGTGTCGCTGATCGGCATTCACAGCGGCGGCGCCTGGATCGCCGAACGGCTGCACCGGGCGCTCGGACTGACGACGCCGCTGGGCAGCCTGTCCAGCGCATTCCATCGCGACGACTATGGCAAGCGCGGCCTGCCGTCGGAGATGAAGGCCACCGACCTGCCGTTCGAGATCGCCGGCGCCGACATCATCCTGGTCGACGACATCCTGTTCACCGGCCGCACGGTCCGCGCCGCGCTCAACGAGCTGTTCGACTACGGACGCCCGGCGCGCGTCGAACTGGCCGTGCTGCTCGATCGCGGCGGCCGCGAGCTGCCGATCGAGGCGCGCTACTGCGGCAGGCAGTTCCCGCTCGGCCCCGAGCGGAATTTCGTGCTGACCCGCGCCGATGACGGCAGCGGCCGCCTTCGCCTGTCGATCGAGTGATCCGCCCACCTGACGTCATGCCGCGACATCCCCAACTGAATGCCAACGGCGACCTGCGCCATCTGCTGACGATCGAGGGCCTGCCCCGCGATCTGATCCACCGGATCCTCGATACCGCCGAGAGTTTCCTCGGCGTGTCCGAGCGCGAGTTCAAGAAGGTGCCGCTGCTGCGCGGCAAATCGGTGTTCAACCTGTTCTTCGAGAACTCGACGCGCACGCGCACCACGTTCGAGATCGCCGCGTCGCGGCTGTCGGCCGACGTCATCAACCTGAACGTCAGCACCTCCTCGACGCAGAAGGGCGAATCGCTGCTCGACACGATCGACAACCTGGCGGCGATGCAGGCCGACATGTTCGTCGTGCGGCACGGCCAGAGCGGCGCGCCGTTCCTGATCGCCCAGCACGTCGGCCCCGACGTGCATGTGATCAACGCCGGCGACGGCCGCCACGCGCACCCGACGCAGGGGCTGCTGGACATGTACACGATCCGGCACTTCAAGAAGGACTTCACGCAGTTGCGCGTGGCGATCGTCGGCGACGTGCTGCACTCGCGCGTGGCCCGTTCCGACATCCACGCGCTGACCACGCTGGGCGTGCCCGAGATCCGCGTCATCGCGCCGTATACGCTGATGCCGGGCGGCCTCGAGCAGCTCGGCGTCACGCCGTACACCGACCTGCGCGCCGGGCTGCGCGGCGTCGACGTCGTCATCACGCTGCGGCTGCAGAACGAACGGATGCGCGGCGCGCTGCTGCCGTCGGCGCAGGAGTACTTCAAGCACTACGGCTTGACCGAAGACAAGCTGGCGTTGGCCGCGCCGGACGCGATCGTCATGCACCCGGGCCCGATGAACCGCGGCATCGAGATCGAGTCGGCGGTGGCCGACGGTCCGCAGGCGGTCATCCTGCACCAGGTGCGCTTCGGCATCGCGGTGCGGATGGCGGTGATGAGCATTCTGGCGGCGAACTGATGAAACTCTCGATCCTCAATGGCCGGCTCGTCGAACCGGACGATGCTGGAGCCGGTGCGGCCGGTGTCCGCGCCGACGAACTGCGTATCGCCGACGTCCACGTCGCTAACGGGCGCATCGCCGCGATCGGCGCCGTTCCGGCCGGCTTCGAAGCCGCCGAGCGGATCGACGCCCGCGGCCTGGTCGTCGCCCCCGGCCTCGTCGACCTGTCGGCGCGGCTGCGCGAGCCCGGCTACGAATACCGCGCCACGCTCGAATCCGAGATGCTCGCCGCGCTGGCCGGCGGCGTCACGTCGCTGTCGTGTCCGCCCGATACCGATCCGCCGCTGGACGAGCCCGGGCTGATCGAGATGCTCAAGTACCGCACGCGCGGCGCGATGTTCGCGCGCCTGTATCCGCTCGGCGCGTTGACGGTCGGGCTCGACGGCGAGGTCATCACCGAGATGGCCGAGCTGTACGAGGCCGGCTGCATCGGCTTCTCGCAGGGCAGCCGCCCGATCCTCGACGTCCAGGTGCTGCTGCGCGCGCTGCAGTACGCGAAGACCTTCGGCTACACGGTCTGGCTGCAGCCCGAAGACCCGCATCTGGCGCGCGGCGGCGTCGCACACAGCGGCCCGATCGCGTCGCGGCTGGGCCTGTCCGGCGTGCCGGTCATCGCCGAGACCGTCGCGCTGCACACGATCTTCGAGCTGGTGCGCGCCACCGGCGCCCGCGTCCACCTGTGCCGGCTGTCGTCGGCCGCCGGCCTCGAACTGGTGCGCCAGGCCAAGCGCCAGGGGCTGCCGGTCACCTGCGACGTCGCCGTCCACCACCTGCACCTGATCGACGTCGACATCGGCTTCTTCGACAGCAACCTGCGCGTGTGTCCGCCGTTCCGCTCGCAGCGCGACCGCGACGCGATCCGCGCCGCGCTGCTCGACGGCACGATCGACGCGATCTGCTCGGACCACACGCCGGTCGACGACGACGCCAAGATCCTGCCTTTCGCCGAGGCCGAGCCCGGCGTCACCGCGCTCGAACTGCTGCTGCCGCTGACGCTCAAGTGGGCCGACGAGGCGGGCGTGCCGATCGCGCGCGCGTTGGCGATGGTCTCGTCGCGTCCGGCCGGGATCCTCGGCGTCGAGGCCGGGCGCCTGGCCGTCGGTGCGCCCGCGGACCTGTGCCTGTACGACCCGGCCGCCCATTGGGTCGTCTCGGCCGAGCAGCTTCGCAGCCAGGGCAAGCACACGCCTTTCCTCGGCCACGAGCTGGCGGTGCGCAACCGGATGTCGATCGTCGACGGCACGGTCGTGTTTCCGCAGGCGCAGGCAGCGGCTGTGCGTTGACGGACAACCGGACGCGAGAGCAGCTTGAAGTGGTTGAAACGGGCTGAACCGATGCGAGCCGGCGACGCTGAATCCCCGCGCGTCCGTGAGGACCGGCTGCCGCGCGATAGCGGGCCGTCTTCCTCGGTCGAATCTCCGTGCGAGCGACAGCACGCCGAGCCTTCGGCCGAGCCCGGGCCGCACGGCCGCCCCGAGCGGGTCAAGCCGATCCTGCGCCGTGCGTGGCGTCTGCCGGCGATGGTGGCGCTGCTGTTCGGCGGCCTGATCACCGTGATCGTAGTCTTCCCGATGATCGGGCCGCCGCGCCGCGATCGGACCGTCGCGACCTGGTCCCGCTGGCTGATGCGCTCGTCCGGCATCCGGATCCGCGAACCGGGCGGGGAGTCCGAAGGCATGGCAAAGGACGCGGCCGAGCCGGTTGCCGATGCGCAGGCCGACGTCGCTGCCGATTCACCGGCCGGCACGTCGTCGGCCGGCATGTCGACCGAGATCCCGTCCGCCGGCCTGCTGGTCGCCAACCACGTCTCCTGGGTCGACATCTTCGTCATCAACGCGCTGGCACCGAGCAGCTTCATCGCCAAGGACGACATCGCCCGCTGGCCGTTGATCGGCACGCTGGTCGGACGCGTCGGCACGCTGTTTCTCGAACGCGGCAAGCGTCACGCCGTGCACCGGGCGTTGACGGTGGTCGCCGAGCAACTGCGCGCCGGCCGCCGGGTGGCCGTGTTTCCCGAAGGCACGACCGGCACCGGCGACGTGTTGCAGCCGTTCCATGCCAATTTGATCGAAGCGGCAGTCAAGGCCGAGGCGCCGTTGCTGCCGGTCGGCCTGCGCTATCGCGGCCTGAACGGCGAGCGCCTGAGCGGCGAGGGCGGCGTCATCGACTTCGTCGGTTCGCGCATCGGTTTCCTGGGCTCGGTGTGGCGGATCACCGGCGCATCCGGCG
This sequence comes from Burkholderiaceae bacterium, assembly GCA_047601745.1. Lineage (GTDB taxonomy): Bacteria > Pseudomonadota > Gammaproteobacteria > Burkholderiales > Burkholderiaceae_E > JAKPAM01. Next base: position 3,088,311 of record JASGIS010000001.1, read on the forward strand.
TCGTCGCCGAGATCCACAGGCTGCCTCCGATCGTCGCGCCCGACGATAGCGGCAACCGCGCCCGGCACCTGCTGGCCGCGCAGGCCCGCCAGGCGATCAGCGAACGGCTGGCGATCCCGATGGACGATACGACGCCGGAGACGGTCAAGGGGCTGCGGGAGCGGTGACGGTTAGTACCAGGATTTGGTACCATTTCTCATGAAGCGCAAGAGCGCTGAAGCTCGTTTTCGCTCGTCCGGCAAGCGGCAGTATCCCGTGGCGGGACATCGAAGCGCTGTTTGTCGATCTGGGCGCCGAAGTCTCCGAACGCGAAGGAAGCCGCATTGCGGTGGTTCTATTCGGAGAAGTGCGTGTCTTTCATCGTCCGCATCCTTCGCCCGACACGGATAAAGGGGGCGTCGCAAGCGTGCGGAAGTGGCTCGAGCAGCACGGAGTTGTGCCATGAACATCATGACCGTCGATGGTTTTCACGCCAGGATCGAATACGATGCGGAACTCGATCAGTTTCGCGGGGAGATTCTCGGGCTGAATGGCGGTGCGGATTTCTACGGCAAGAGCCCGAGGGAACTGCGCGCCGAATTCAGGAAATCGCTGCGGACGTTCCTCGAAGTGTGCGCGGAAAAAGGAATCGAACCGCGCCGCAGCTTTTCCGGGAAGTTCAATCTGAGGATTCCACCGGACTTGCACGAGCGCTTGGCGATCGTCGCGCAGGCAGAGGGAAAGAGCATCAACCTGATCGCCCAGGAAGCGCTACAGAAGCGAGTGGCGGCTTAGCCGTCAATCCGCGCCGGGCGCCGCCGCCTGCGGGCAGTCCCACTGGACGCAGGCGCGGTCGGCCAGTCGCACGGCCGTCAGTTGCCCGCCCCACACGCAGCCGGTGTCGATCGCCAGCAGATCATCGCGCTGCACGAGCCCCAGCGTCGACCAGTGCCCGAACACGATCGGCGTGCCCCGTGACGCGCGGCCGGGTACGTCGAACCACGGCACCAGATTCTTGCCGGCTGAGGCCGCGCCTCCCTTGGACCGGAAATCCATTACCCCGTCGGCCGTGCAGAAGCGCAGCCGCGTCATCGCGTTGACGATCACGCGCAGCCGGTCGTGACCCTGCAGGTCGTCGCGCCAGGCGGGCGGCCCGTTGCCGTACATGTGCTGAAGAAAGCCGACCCAATCGTCGCTCGACAGCATCGCCGACACCTCGCCGGACAGCGCCACCGCCTGCTCGGCCGTCCATCCGGGCAGCAGACCCGCATGCACCATCAGCCAACCATGCTGATGCCAGGCCAGCGGCTGCCGGCGCAGCCAGTCGAGCAGCAGGTCGCGATCGGGCGCCGCGAGGATCTCGTCCAGCGTATCGCCGCGCGACGGTTTGCGAATGCCCTGCGAGACCGCGAGCAGATGCAGGTCGTGGTTGCCCAGCACGGTGACGACGCGATCGCGGTGGCGATGCGCCCAGCGCAGCGCCGCCAGCGACTGCGGGCCACGATTGACGAGGTCGCCGGTCAGCCACAGCGGCGCTTCGGCGGCGGATTCGCCGAAGCGCTCGACCAGCCGTTCGAGCAGACGTTCGAGGCAGGACAGGCAGCCCTGCAGGTCGCCGATCGCGATCGGGCCGGTCATCGGTCGGTCCGCATCTTCATCGGCAAGCGGCAAGCGAGCGGCGGGCACGCAGCCATCGGCGGCATCGCGGCCGCTCGCTCAACCGGCACGGGCCGCACCGCCGCGCTGCAGCGGGATCACGTTCGGCCGCTCCATGTACGGCGCGTACGACGGCACCAGGCGCGTCAGCCCGATCTTGGTCTCGATCTCGCCGACTGGTTCGACCTGCGTCAGCCAGCGGCCCGCGTCGATCTCCCATTGCTCGTCGGGCAGCTCGACGGCCTTGGCGATCCGGACCTTCGGATGCCGGGTCGGCATCGTCGTCTCGGAGTTGGCCAGCAGTTCTTCGTACAGCTTCTCGCCCGGACGCAGGCCGACGAAGCGGATCGCGATCTCCTGCTCGGTCAGCCCGGACAGCCGGATCAGGTCGCGCGCCAGATCGACGATCTTCACCGGCTCGCCCATCTCGAGCACGAAGATCTCGCCGCTGCGGCCCATCAGCGCCGACTGCAGCACCAGTTCGACCGCCTCGGGCACCGACATGAAATAGCGCCGCACCTCGGGGTGCGTCACCGTGATCGGCCCGCCGCGGCGGATCTGCTCCTTGAACTTCGGCACCACGCTGCCCGTCGAGCCGAGCACGTTGCCGAAGCGCACGATCACCGTCGGGATCGACGAACGCCGCGCCCAGGTCTGCAGCAGCATTTCGGCCAACCGCTTGGTCGCGCCCATCACGTTGGTCGGATTCACCGCCTTGTCGGTCGAGATGAATACCAGTTTGTCGATCGAATGGCGCTGGCAGGCCTGCGCGAGCCGCCAGGTGCCCAGCGCGTTGTTCTGCACGGCCGACCACGCGTTTTCCTGTTCGGTCATCGGCACGTGCTTGTACGCCGCCGCATGGAACACGACGCTCGGCCGGTAGCGGGTGAAGACCAGGTCCAGCCGCGCCGCATCCTTGACGTCGCCGATCACGCAGCGCACCGACAGCTTCGGAAACATCCGCGTCAGTTCCTGATCGACCGTGTACAGCGCGAACTCGCTCTGCTCGTACAGCACCAGCACGCTCGGCTCGAAACGCGCGATCTGCCTGCACAGCTCGCTGCCGATCGTGCCGCCGGCGCCGGTCACCAGCACCACGTTCTCGCGCAGCATCTGGCCGATGCCCTCGATGTCCAGTTCGACCGGGTCGCGGCCCAGCAGATCGTCGAGCTCGACCTCGCGGATCTGCGTGAACTGGATCTTGCCGCTGAGCATGTCGTCGACGCGCGGCATCAGCAGCAGCTTGATGCCCGCCGACTCGCACAGGTCGAACGCCTGGCGGCGCAGGTTGTGGTCGCCGGTATCGCGAAGCACCGCGTGCCGCACGCCGTAACGCCCGGCGATCTCGGCCACGTTCCTCCACGTCCCCAGCACCGGGATGCCGGCGAAGGCCTGTCCGCGGTAGACGCCGCTGTGATCGAGGATGCCGACCGTCTTCCAGTTGGGGCTGGCGCGGAACTGATCGACCAGATCCAGCGTTCCGTCGTCGCAGGACAGCATCAGCACCGGCTGGCCCTGGTCGCCCAGGCTGGACCAAGGTTCTTCCTTCCACCACCGATACAGGATGCGGCCGCCGAACATCACCATCAGCAGCAGCAGCGGCTGCAGGACGTAGACCGAACGCGGCACGCCGGCACCGTATCGCCACATCAGCATGACGACCGGCACGATCAGCGATGCCGTGAACACCGCCGTCGCGATGCGGCGCAGATCGTGCAGGCTGGCGAAGCGCCAGATGCCCCGGTAAAGACCGAAGTACAGGAAGCAGCCCAGATGGACGATCAGCACGGCCGGCAGCGTGTAGTACGCGCTCGGCCACATGCTCGTTCCCTCGACGCCGAAGCGAAGAGAGAAGCAACCGATCCACGTGACGGCGACCCACGCAAGGTCATGCAGCAGCGCGACCAGGCTGCGAGGATTGAAACGGAGGTTCAAGATCTATCGCGCTCCCGGGCGTCCATGCGCGCTACTCTGGCGGCCAGAGCCCAGCCGGCGGTCAGTTGTGTGACGATTATAAGAGTCTCGACCCCGATCGTGAAATTACGTCCGATCAGCGCCACGGTCGCGCAGACGGCCATCAGTCCATAAGCGCGCAGCGTCATCGCGCGATGACTGAGCCCCGACAGCACCACGCGCTGATACAGATGCTGGCGGTGCGGTTCCCAGATCCGTTCGCCGCGCAACAATCGCGCCAGCAGCGTCAGCGTCGCATCGAAGCAGAACGGAAAGAACACGATGATCGGAAACAGCGGCGACCACAGGCCGGCCTGCCAGCCGTGCAGGCCCAGCGCCGCCGCCGAGAAGCCCAGCGGGATCGAGCCCGCATCGCCCATGAACAGGCGCGCCGGCGGAAAGTTCAGACACAGGAAGCCGGCGGCGGCGGCGGCCAGCACGGCCGCGGTTCGTGCGAGGCCGCCGGCTGCGGCGCTTGCCGTCGCAGCGTCGATGGCCGGGCCCGCGATGTCCGCAGAGACGATCGTCGTCGGGCCCGTCGCCGCCGCGATCGCCAGCGCGCCGAAACCGAACAGCGCCATCCCGCCCGCCAGGCCGTCGGCCCCGTCCATGAAGTTGTACAGGTTCATCGCCCAGGCCATGCCGATCACGGTCAGGATCGCCCAGCCCAGCGGCAGGCCGAGACCCGCGGACGAGCGGGCCGACGCGACCCAGACGGCCGCGACGACGACATGCATCAGCATCCGCGACCAGGCGGGCAGCGGGCGCCGGTCGTCGATGACCGAGCCCAGCGCGAGGACGCCATAAGCGGCGAGCCATAAGAGCGGCCAGTACCGGTCGAATACCGTCGCCATCGATGCGCCGACCCGGCCGCCGATCGTGCTTCCATCGCTCGCGCTGCCGTGGGCGTCGACCAGCAGCGACACGCCGGTACCGACGGCGACGCCGACCAGCAGCCCCAGGCCGCCGAACCGCGGCGTCACCTGCTTGTGCAGCGACCGCTCATTGGGTTGGTCCGCGAGCGCGCCGCGCAATGCGCGGCTGCGCAGGCCCAGCATCAGCGAGCCCAGCGTCGCGACGAATGCCGCCAGCGCGGGCCAGAGGACGTCGGTCACGGGCGCGCCGGTTATCGCTTGGCGAGGAAGTCCTCGTATGCCAGCGCGATGCCCTCGCGCAAGCCGATCTTCGCCTTCCAGCCGAGCTGCGTCATCCGGTCGACATTCAGCAGCTTGCGCGGCGTGCCATCGGGCTTCGACGCGTCGAAGACGATTCGCCCCCGGAAGCCCACGACGTCCATGATCAGGTGCGCCAGTTCCTTGATCGTCACGTCCTCGCCGACGCCGATGTTGAACAGCCCCTCGGCGATGTTCTGCTCGAGCATGAACACGCTGGCATCGGCCATGTCGTCGACGTACAGGAACTCGCGGCGCGGCGATCCGGTGCCCCAGACCACCAGTTCCTCGACGCCCGCCAGCTTGGCCTCGTGCGCCTTGCGGATCAGCGCCGGCAGCACGTGGCTGTTGGCCAGGTCGTAGTTGTCGTTCGGGCCGTACAGGTTGGTCGGCATCGCGCACGCGTACTGCGTGCCGTACTGCCGGTTATAGCTTTCGCATAGTTTCACGCCGGCGATCTTGGCCAGCGCGTAGGGCTCGTTGGTCTGCTCGAGTGGCCCCGTCAGCAGATATTCCTCGCGAATCGGCTGCGGGCAGTCGCGCGGATAGATGCAGCTCGAACCGAGCAGCAGCAGCCGCTGCACGCCAGACCGGTAAGCGGCATCGATCACGTTCGCCTCGATCATCAGGTTCTGATAGATGAAGTCGGCGCGATAAGTATTGTTCGCGTGGATGCCGCCGACCTTCGCGGCGGCGATGAACACGTAGGCGGGCCGCTCGCGTTCGAAGAAGACCCGGACCTGCGCCTGGTCGCACAGGTCCAGTTCTGCATGCGTGCGGGTCAGCAGCCGCGTATAGCCGCCGGCCTGCAGCCGCCTGACGATCGCCGAGCCGACCATCCCGCGATGGCCGGCGACGAAGATCGGCGCGTCCTTGGCGATCGGCTCGACCGGACGCGAGGTTGACGAAGCGGGGGAGGGTTGGCTCATGGTGCTCGCGTCGCTCACTCGTCGTTCATTCGTGATAGTCGTAGGCCGAATAACCGTGCTTCTTGACCAGCGCGTCGCGCTGCGCGGACTTCAGATCCTCGCGCATCATCTCGCTGACCAGTTCCTCGAACGAGATCTTCGGCGTCCAGCCCAGCTTGGCCTTGGCTTTGGACGGATCGCCCAGCAGCGTCTCGACTTCGGTCGGACGGAAATAGCGCGGATCGACGGCGACGATGCAGCGGCCCTGCTCGTCGTAGCCTTTCTCGTTGACGCCTTCGCCCTTCCACAGGATGTTGATGCCGACCTCGTAGGCCGCCACTTCGACGAACTGGCGCACGCTGTACTGAACGCCGGTGGCGATCACGAAATCCTCGGGCTGGTCCTGCTGCAGCATCAGCCACTGCATTTCCACGTAGTCCTTGGCGTGGCCCCAGTCGCGCAGCGCGTTCAGATTGCCCAGGTACAGCGTGTCCTGCAGTCCCAGCTTGATCCGCGCGATCGCCCGCGTGATCTTGCGCGTCACGAAGGTTTCGCCGCGCACCGGCGACTCGTGGTTGAACAGGATCCCGTTGCATGCGTACATGCCATAGGCTTCGCGATAGTTGACCGTGATCCAGTACGCGTACAGCTTGGCCACCGCGTACGGAGAGCGCGGGTAGAACGGCGTCGTCTCTTTTTGCGGGATTTCCTGGACGAGGCCGTACAGTTCGGACGTGGATGCCTGGTAGAAGCGGGTCTTCTTCTCGAGGCCGAGGATGCGCAGCGCCTCGAGGATGCGCAGCGCGCCCAGGCCGTCGGAGTTGGCCGTGTACTCGGGTTCCTCGAAGCTGACCGCCACGTGGCTCTGGGCGGCCAGGTTGTAGATTTCGTCGGGCTGGACCTGCTGGATGATCCGGATCAGGCTGGTGCCGTCGGTCAGGTCGCCGTGGTGCAGGATGAACTTGCGGTCCGGCTCGTGCGGGTCCTGGTACAGGTGATCGATGCGATCGGTGTTGAAGAGCGACGTACGGCGCTTGATGCCGTGGACTTCATAGCCTTTACCGAGAAGGAATTCGGCGAGGTACGAGCCGTCCTGGCCGGTGACGCCGGTGATGAGTGCGATTTTTTTTGAAGGCATTTGTATAGATCAAAGGAGTGCCGTCCGTGGGGCGGACTGGGCGTATAAGTCGGATCGAGCGTATTTATATGGTCGGACGCAAAGGGAACGATACTACAGACCCTGCTGAACGATCTCACAAAGCGTCATGCCCGCCACAGTACGGAGTGGGCGGCAGTGCGGCGGGCGGCGTGGGCTCGGCGCGCGACCAGCATAAGGCTCTTGGAGGGAAAGCCTGCCGGATCATGGCGAGACGACGGCCGTTGGAACGCTCCGGATGCCTGGGCTCGTCAGGCGCGTCACAGAATACTTCAATGATGCGACCGACGGGCGGTGGGCCGGGTTTCACAGCGGCGATTGATGTAACAGAGGGGACGAAACGACGACTCTCGTAGGCCGATCCTGTTCGAGCCGCCCGGAAGGCGGGGACCCTCAGCCGAAGCAAGGTCCGGGAGTTGTAGAATGACGGCCCTTCGTTTGCTTGCAGATCGCCCTGATGGCTCTCGATAGTTCTATTCTTGACCGCATTTTCTGATGAAATCGAACAGACAGGAAACATTGCATGCGTAACGCCGGTGCTGGTGCCTTGGGTGATTTTAGAAGAAGTTTGCTTGCATGGCGGCTTTGGACCCTTCTAGGGTGGATGGAGATCCGTCAGCGCTACGCTCGCTCGAGTTTAGGTCCTTTTTGGCTGACGATCAGCATGGGCGTCATGATCGGCTCGCTGGGGGTTGTCTATGGGACCCTGTTCGGCCAGAACATGTCCGACTATCTGCCGTTTCTTGCGATCGGGCTCGTCATGTGGACGGCGTTCGCTCAAACAGTCACCGAAGGCAGCCTTGCGTATATCAGCAGTGCCGCCTATATACGACAGGCGTCCACTCCCAAGTTGATTTTCGTGCTGCAGGTGGCTTGGAGAAATCTGGTGATCCTGTTGCATAATTTTGTAATCGTGCTGATACTTCTTGGGATCTTCGGATTGAAGTCTTGGCAAACGTTGCCGCTGTTCATTCCTGGTTTCATATTGTTCATGCTGAACGCTCTGTGGATCGCAATGTTGAGCGGGCTGCTCTCAGCGCGTTTTCGTGATCTGCCGCAGATCGTCGCGGCACTGGTTCAGGTGGCATTCTATTTAACGCCGATTCTATATATGCCCAAAGCGCTCAGCAAGCATCAATGGATCGTCGATTACAATCCGCTCGCTCATTTGATCGAATTGGTGCGGGCGCCGCTGATTGGCGCGATCCCTTCCTCGGTTTCATGGATGATCGGCATAGGAATGGCGGTAACAGGACTTGCCATTTCTTTGTTTTTTACCCATCGCTATCTGAAGCGAATCGCATACTGGGTGTGAGGGCCAAGGAAAGCTGATGGCTTACGTAGAATTGAATGATGTGTCACTGCGATTGCCGATCTACGACGCGAGAGGCCGTTCGTTAAAGCAAGCGCTGCTGAATGCGACCGGGCGGCGTGGAAAGATAGACAAAGATCAGCATGGCGTGGTGGTGATCACCGCTCTCGATGGCGTCGATTTACGGCTGCAGGCAGGTGATCGCGTAGGGTTGATCGGTAACAATGGTGCGGGGAAGTCGACTTTGCTTCGCGTGATCGCGGGTATCTACGCGCCGACTTCCGGAATCATCCGGTCCGAGGGAAAGATCGTTCCTTTGCTCGATATCAGCTTGGGAATGGATGATAATTCTACGGGGTGGCAAAATATTCGCCTCAGAGGATTGTTACTCGGAATGACGGATTCGGAAATCCGGGCCAAGCAGGAAGAGATTGCTGAATTTTCCGAACTCGGCGACTACTTGAGCCTGCCGCTGAGGACCTATTCGAATGGGATGCGCGTGCGCTTGGCGTTCGCTGTCGCTACGTCCGTTGACGCTCAGATTTTGCTGCTCGACGAAGTCATGGCGGTCGGCGATGCATCGTTCACCAAAAAGGCCGAGGAACGGATTCGCGCGTTGCACGGACGAGCCGAGATCGTGATGCTGGCCATGCATTCTCATGAGGAGATCCGCCGGACATGCTCGAAGGTCGTCTGGATGGAACGCGGGCGTGTCCGGGCTGTCGGGCCGGTGGCGGAGGTTCTGGCTGAGTATGCCGCCCAGGTCTGAGTCGCCGGTCGTGGTCAATTGACGCTGAATTTCGTTGAACGCCGGGCGTTTGGGCTTCGGAGGCATGAAACGGTTCGTTTGCGAAGCGAGATAGTAATGAGTTCGTCCGACGGACGGATGCGGTAGTCGGCAGGAATTGATCGGCGTTATCCGGAGGGCGCTTCGCGCTACCAGGCTATCAGAGCGCAGTTTCTGGTCAGCTGGCAAGCGGGCTCGCGGTCGGGAATTTAAGGAATTTGGAATGGCCAATTTTTACGCGAACCAGACTGATTACAAGAGTCTCTACTCGCTCTCTTATTTTGGCAAAGCATCAGGCGTGACGAGCTACAACGGTGAGATATTCACTCGGGCTCTGATCGAGTTCTGCAGACAAAGAAATGTTCGGCACGTTGTCGACGTCGGCAGCGGAAGCGGTGCTCTCGGGGTGACCCTGCGACAGGCAGGGCTCGGCGTGTTGGCATTGGATTTCGACCCCATCGTCGAAGGAGGGATTCATTTCGATCTCGCGGGGCCCTTGAACGAAGCGCTGAGTGTGGCGGACACCATACGCGAAAGAACTGGCGGGGAGTCCTGGCTGGTGACTTGTCTGGATGTTCTCGAGCACATCGATATCGAGGATGTTCCCGCGGCGGTGCAAAACCTGCGTGCAATCTCCGACGGGCTTCTTGTAGCGTCGATTTCCACCCGACCCAGTAGCGCTGACAATCGCTATCACGCGACGATTCTTCCGAAGCCGACATGGCTGGAAGTTTTGAGAACCGTAGGTTTCGAGATCGTTCTTGAGCGTGTCTTTGACGAAGCTCGTACCGTCCGGAGGCAATGGCCGGAGGATGAAAGTCTGCGACTTGTCTCTTATTGGGCGAGTGCTGATCCGTTCGGTGATATCGATGCGGGAGAGCCTGACTATGTTCTCGCGTTGGCGAAACCAGGAGAGTGGTTGGACCCTGCGCAGAGGAGCCGCGTCGAAGATATGCTGGATCTCGGCTATCTGAAGGCGAAACGGTCCCAGTTCGGGGTTGGCGAAATCCCTCGCATTGGTTTGAATATCCACCATCCGCAGGATTATTGGCTTCTCAAACCACTATTGGAAGTTCTGCCACGAAGCTCGGTCGTCGTTTTGATTCGTCGCGCCGTGTTACGTCCGGATGAATATTCATTGATCCGGGGAGCGCTGGCGCGTTGCAACATTGAAATGATTGCCTATGACCGATGCGCGGAAATTCCATGGCAAGTTCTCGCTCTCAATCACCTTCTCAGTCCGGCGGAATCCACGGTTGCTCCTTGGCATGTCCTGAGTCGCCAATTGGTCGAAGCAGCCAAGCTCAATGGGGTTCATACGATTCAACTCCAGCATGGGGTTTGGATCGAGCCCTTCGATGAGCGCGTAATCGACTTCGGGTCCGAAACGATTCTAACGTGGGGGAAAAGCTATGAAGCGCTTATCTCTGCCATGCCGGTCAGGCTGTCTGGGAGGGCTTACGCTCCCCGGACTCGAAAGGAATGGCAGAAGTTTCTCCCGATCGGCGGACCAAAATTCGCGGATCTGAAATTCCCTCAGATGGATGACCTTCTGCTCTGGCGATTTGGCATCAAGCGTCAGCAATACCGCTCGGTCGCTCTACTGGGCACGAATCTTCTTTGGAATCGCCATGGGGCAGACAAATTGGAGGTGCGTTCGAGACTGGCGGAAGTCATTCGAACAACGCCGGATGTTTTTTTTGTCGTGAAACTGCACCCATCGGAACGGGCGGTCGACGTCGGTGAATTGCGGTTTCAAAATTCAATGATTCTTGATGATATTTTGCTCGGAATCATTGGTGTTGGCATAAATCGACTGGTGTCCGCCGTTGATATCGTGATTTCTTCGCTATCGACATTGTTGGTTGATGCTGCTGTCGCCGGAAAACCTTCGATTCAGTACGATACGGGAAATTCCTTGTCCTATCACGGGATGCAGCCGGTATCGATCGAGATGTTGCCGCAGATATTGAAGAATTCTGCGGGTATGCGGCCGCAGTTCGTCTTGCGCGACACCTATGCGGAATCAGCCGATGAACCGTTCTATCAGCTATTCGCATCGCTACTGACTACTATCGATGCCAGTGCTCTGCCGCAGTCTGCGCTCGACTCCTCCGCATTGGTGTACTCGACAGCGTGGAGTGTTGAACAGGAGCAACTGAGGATAAATGATCTGCAGGCCAGCCTGGTTGCGAGCGCAGCGCAAGCCGGAAGGATTCGAGACGAATTGGCGACCACTCTCGAAGAGTTGAGTGCCGAGCGAACCGAACACGCGAAAATCCTTTCTCGCGCAGACCTCCTTCAATCCAATCTTGAACGAACGGAGAGCGAGCGAGATGCCACGCAGCGAGATCTGACGGCGGTAAAAGGGAACCTGGCGGCGACCAAGCAGAATCTGGCGGCGGCGAGGGCGGATCTCGAAATCACTCGCGCGAACCTCGAAGCGAGCCAACAGGCGAATGCTTCGCTGCAGGCGGTTCGAATACAAGCATTGCAAATCGAGCAGAGCACGTTCTGGCGAGCTACTTCGCCGCTGCGCCGAGTTCTGGGGAGGGTTCCCGAGGGGGTGCGTCAGAACTGCCGCCGCGCGGCAAAAGCGCTTTGGTGGACGATCACGCCTCATCGAATGCCCAGGCGCGTCGCCTTTCTGCGGGCGCGCCGGCAGCAGCAATCGCTTCAATCCTCGGGGGGCGACGCCGGTCGTGATGTGTCCGGTCCGCATGGGCTTTTCTTGAAATCCGTCGTTCGTCGGCATTTGGTCTACCAGCCCGGCGACGGTTCGAGCCGGCAAACGGACATGGCTCAGAGCGTTGGCCACTACGCTCTGGCCCCTAAGTCCGACGGTTACGTGTATGTCCCCGGCCAGCGCCCGCACGATATCGAGGCCGTCCTGGCAGGTTTGCCTTCCCGGCCGCTTTTCTCGATCGTCGTTCCTACCTTCAATACGGAGCCTGGGTTGCTTGTCCGCTTGCTGGCCTCGGTGACCTCGCAATGGTATCCGGACTGGGAACTGATTGTCGCCGATGATGCGAGTACCAACCCGGAAACCTGCCAATTCCTTGGCAGGATCAGCGATCCGCGCATTCAGGTAATTTTCCTCGAGAAGAACGGCGGGATCTCGGCCGCTACCAACGCCGGCTTGACCAAGGCTGGTGGCGAATACGTCGTTTTTCTCGACCATGATGATGAGCTGACGTCGGACTGCCTATACGAACTGGCGCTTTGCATCGCGCGGGACAATCCCGATTTTGTCTATAGCGACGAAGACAAGATCGATGAACAGGGTCGCTTCGTTCAGCCGTTCTTCAAGCCGGCCTGGTCACCGGACGCGCTGATGAGCACGATGTATACGTGTCATGTCAGTTGCGTTCGTCGCAGTCTGCTGCAGCAGGTCGGTCCGCTCCGCACGGAATTCGATGGCGTGCAAGATTGGGACTTGATCTTGCGCGTGACCGAAAAAGCCGAACGCATCGCGCACGTCCCGAAGGTGCTTTATCACTGGCGCATCATTCCCGCTTCCGTTGCTTCCAGCTTTGCGGCGAAGCCTCAGGTCGTGGAGGCGGCGGTGCGCGCTCGCGAGGCGGCGCTGGAACGACGCGGAGTTCGAGGCATTCTCGAGCCCGTCCAGCAGGTGCCGGGCTATCACCGGGTACGGTACGTTCCCGACGGAAATCCGCTAGTGTCGATCATCATTCCGTCGAGGGATAATGGCCAGGTGCTGAGCCGTTGCTTGGCCTCCCTCGATCACACGAATGCATGGCGACGCTTCGAGGTCGTCGTGATCGATAATGGCTCCGTCGCTTCCGAGACGCTCGGGATCCTGGAGGGTCTGGCCAGCGCCGCCAACATTCGCGTCATCCGGCACGATGCGCCGTTCAACTTCTCGGAACTGAACAACATCGGGGTGCGCGAGTCGCGTGGCGACGTGCTGCTCTTTTTGAACGACGATACCGAGCTTCTTTCGGTTGATGGTCTCGAGCGCATGATCGGCTATGCGCAACTGCCGCATATCGGCGCCGTCGGCGCAAAGCTTCTTTATCCGGGGGGAAAGCTTGTACAGCACGCTGGCGTGCTGAATCTGGCGAGCGGCCCGGGACATGCGTTCCTACGCCAACCCGCTGATTCGCCCGGCTATTTCATGCGCAATCTACTGGAGTTCGACTGGTCGGCGGTGACGGGAGCATGCCTGATGGTGGAGCGCGAGAAGTTCCTGGCGGTGGGGGGGTTCGACGAGGATTTCCCTGTTGCTTACAACGACGTGGATCTATGTTTCCGTTTGTTGCAGCGTGGCCTTTTCAACGTCGTCTGTCCTGCTGCCACCTGGATTCATCATGAATCGCTTAGTCGTGGGCAGGATTCGGAGCTGCCGGAACGGGCTGCTCGCCTCAAGGCGGATAAACGCCGGCTTTATTTCCGCCATCCGGACATGCTTATGCGAGATCCGTTCCATAGCCCGAACCTGTGCCCGGACAACGTCTACTTCGAGGTCCCGGCGTGAGCGGCAAAATAGTGATGGAAACCGGTGCGTTGCCTGTGACGCCCATCGCAGAGACGTTGGCGGGGCTCGAGGCGCTCATTGCCGAAGTCGACGTCGTCTCATTCGATCTGTTCGATACGCTTTTCGTTCGGCCCTTGACCGATCCCGAAGATCTGTTCGACATCATCGGTGCTCGCTACGGTATCGATGACTTTCGCGCGCGACGTCGCACCGCTCAGATCGAGGCGTTTCGTCGAATGCACGAAGTCGGTTTGGCGGAAATCGATCTCGACGGCATCTATCGCTGTTTCGGCCCGCTGCCGGTGCCGGCGCAAACGCTGCATCAGGCCGAATACGATCTGGAGTTGCAGCTCACGGTACCAAACCCCGAGATGACTGCGGTGTTCCGTCGGGCGCTATCCCTGGGCAAGCGAGTGGTCATCGCATCCGACATGTACCTGCCGCTCGCGTTCTTCGAGTCGCTGCTCGATCTGCACGGGCTCGATCGGGTGCCGCTGTTCATCTCCTCGGCGCGCAACGCGACGAAGCGCGACCATGGGGATCTGTTCGACTTGATCGCCGACGAGATGGGCGTTCGGCACGAACGCATCCTGCATATCGGCGACAACGCTGTCTCAGACGAGCAAAGGGCCGCGGAAAAGGGGCTGCGCACGTGGCTCTACAAGGAAGAGCGGGTGCCGCCGCGACGCAAGGGAATCTCACCAGCCGCGTCGCTGGCTAGAGGGCTCGTGCGGATTCATCAGAGCGAGGTCGAACCCGGCAGCCTGCAGGAGCTGGGCTTTCTCCGTGGAGGGCCCGCCGCGCTTGGGTTCCTCGACTGGATCGCGGCAAAAGCACGGCGCGATCAGATCGATCACATCCTGTTCGTATCGCGAGATGGCCACGTGCTGGTCGAACTCGCCAAGGAATACCTGAAGGCGAAGCTGGAGCCCACGCTTCCGCGATTCTCTTACCTGCTCGGCTCGCGAGTCTCGTTCTCGTTGGCGGGGATGGATGAGGGCAATTTCGACACCTATCTGCCGTTTCTGGTATCCGGGGCGAAAGACCTGTCTCCGCGCGAGTTGCTTGAACGTATCGGCGTTCCTCCGCCCGCCGAGGCCGTGATGCGTGATCTGGATCTGGGTTCCGACGTGCGGCTTGGCGGTCAGGCATCTGCGACCGTATTGGGCCTGCTTTTCGCGTTGAAGTGGGAAATCCTCAAAGTCTGCCGTGCGAATCGACGTGGACTGCTACGGCATCTGCTGGCGTTGGGCGTGAATCCCGGGCAACGGGTCGCATTCGTCGATATCGGCTGGAATGGCACTACGCAGGAAGCGTTCGAGAACGTGGTGCGCGAACTGATCCCGATCGATGTTTTCGGCTACTACTTCTGCCTGACGGATAGCGCTGATTGTCGGCGTCGGCGGAAGAGCATGCGCATGGAGGCCGTCGTCGACCCGAATAGCGTGCCTGGCACGCTGCTCGAAGCCGTCTACGCCAATCGTGTGGCGGGCGAGATCTTGTTTTCCGCGCCGCACGATCCCGTTATCGGGTACAGGGATGATTCGCACGGAGTGACTGCGATCGAAGATCCGGGGCGCGCCGACGCCGGTGATATTGCGGCGTGCACGACCGAAATCGAGCAGGGAATCATCGATTTTGCCAGACGCTTCGTTGCGCATCGCATCGCTCTTGGGCTGGCGCCTGATCCCTTGGGTATGGCGATGCCGATGCTGGAGTTCATGGCCGATGGGCGGTGGGCTGAACATCCGCGCTTGCGTCGGATCAAGAACTTCGATTCCTGGGCCAGTTCGCGCAACCGGGATATGTGGTTGTGGCAATACGCGCGGACCTAGCGGCTTCTGTTTCGATGATCACCGAGTATTGACGAGTGTCAAAGGTCTCATGGGGATTGGCCTGCGGGCTCCTGCTCGCCAGTTGCCTTCTGGCGCTCGTCCCTTTTCATCCTCAGATGCCGCGCAGCGGCCTGGATCCTTCGTGGGCTTGGGCCGTCGGACAGGCGGCCGAACGGCAATTGCGGTTTGGGGTGGACGTCGTCTTCACCTATGGTCCGCTCTCGAGCATTCATTCCGAGTACTACGTGCCCCGGTTCGAGTCGGCGATATTTGGGCTGTCTCTCTACCTGGCGATAGTGCTCGCTTCGCTCCTTATCGCCCTTCTCTCCGGTGGCCGGACCTCTTGGCGAGTATTGATTTTACCGGTTGTTCTGCTTCTCTTCGGAGCCGAGAACGACTTGAATTTTGCGCTGAAAAAAGACGCGCTTCTCGCTTTGATTCCGGTACTACTGGTGTTCTACGTCGAGCGGGCGTACCGGCTCGAATACGCGTTTCAGAGATGCAGGTTTCTCATTTTCGCCGCATGCCTGCCGAGCTTGGGCGTGCTGCCGCTGGTCAAGCTGAATCTTGCCGTCATCGTCGTTGCGGGAGCCGCTTGTCTGGCATTCGTTTTTGCAGCGCGGAGGGCCTATCGTGCGTTGCTCATCTTGGCGTGCATTCCGTCTCTGACAATGATCGGCTCATGGCTGGCTGCTGGCCAATCGCTGACGGACCTGCCGGCCTATTTCCTCAGCACTGTGCCCGTGATATCCGGATACACGGAGGCGATGTCGCTGTCAGGCAGCCCATGGCTGCCGGTCGCGTTCGCTGTCGGGGCCGGATCGCTGTTCAGTTTGGCCGTCGTCAGTCGCTTGAGATTCGGTTCGCCCGGTCTGGCTGAGATATCGATGATCGCGGCAATCCTGTTGGTCGCTTTCAAGGGAGGCTTCGTTCGGCAGGATGATTACCACACGGTCGGAAGCGGGCTGGCACTAATCGTGCTCGCGCTGGTGCTATCGCCTTTCTTTTCCTCTGGCAGGATGCGGGCTGCGCTCGTCCTCAGTATCGGCGCGGGCGCGGCGATCGTCGTGATAAGCGGATCCGGGCATACGGCCGATTGGGCATCAGGCCTGATGGTCAGGACAGCGAAGGCCTTCGATGGCCTGAAGAGCCGGCTGGCAGGGGGAGATGCGTTCTCTAAGGACTACGCGAAGGCCAAGGCCGCGATCGCTCGGGAGGATCCGATTCCGTTGCTCGAGGGGCGGGTAGACATCTACTCTTACGGTCAAGCGGCCTTGCTGGCATCCGATAACCAGTGGACGCCGCGTCCCGTCTTTCAAAGCTATGCGGCCTATACGCCGGCCCTGCAGTCGATCAATGCCCGCCATCTGTCCGGCGTCGATGCACCGGAGCATATCGTTTTCGCGGTCGAAACCATCGATGCCCGGCTTCCGACTCTCGATGACGGGGCGAGCTGGCCAGCGTTGCTCGTGAACTACGCGCCGGTGGAGAAAATCGGTCGGAGGATCGTGCTTCGCCGGCAGAACGACACCATCCCGGAAATGATCGAGTTGGGGCGTCTACAAGCGCGCCTGGGTCAGAAGTTCGATCTGCCCGAGTTCGACGGTCAGGTGTACATGGTCGCGAACGTCGTACCGAGCGGGCTCGGAAAGCTCAAGTCACTGTTGTTCAAGCCCGACACGCTGATGGCGACGATCGATCGCGGCGACGGCGGCGTCGTTCGGTACCGCCTGGTTTCGGGAATGATGAGGACGCCGTTCCTGATCTCGCCGCTGATCGAAACGACCTCCGAGTTCCTGGCCTTGTATGCGGACAGTGATTTCGTCGCCGATAAGCGGGTGCGCCAGATGACGATCGACGGCGTGCGACCGGGCAGCGGCGATTGGCAGGACGTCATTGAGGTCACGTTCCATGGCCTGCATGGTCCGCGGTCTTCGCAGGTTGCTACGATGTTGGGCTTTGCTCAACCGGAGCCGATGGCGCTGCCAGATGCCGGCGCGTGTATTGGTGCGATCGATTCGATAAATGGTTATCCTGCGGCCGATCCTCGGGTCGGATTCAAGAATCTTCTTTCGGTCCAGGGGTGGGCTGCGATCGACGGCAGGTCGGATAGCGCCGGCGTCCGGACGGTCGTATTCCTGGAGGGCGGGGGCCAGACGTTCATGGCGCCGACGGAAGCAGTCGCCCGGCCCGATGTGGTCGAACATTTCAAGGCGCCGGGGATGCTGAATTCCGGATATGCGGCAACAGTGGATATGTCGGGTCTGGCCGGCGATTTCGTGCTGCGCATCGGCATCGTCGATGGCGAGCGGACGACGCTGTGCCCGTTGCCGCCGGTGTTGCTCAGGGGGAGGTGACGCGTTGCCGTCCTGCTATCCGTGCATCTGACGAATCCCGGAAGGCGAATGCGGATCCAGTCCTTCCTCGATTCTGTTGCGCGAGGACTTAGTGGCGTCTGTTTCTTTCTCAATGTCTAGCACGCCTTCAAGATCGTCAGAAGTTCTTCGAATCCTCGCCTGCGGGTTTTTGCTCGCCAGCTGCTTGCTTGCAATCGTTCCTTTCCAGCCGCTCATGCCTCAAGGCGGTTTGGACCCTTCGTGGGCCTGGGCCATCGGGCAGGCAGCGGAACGGCAACTGCGATTCGGCACGGACGTGATCTTCACCTACGGGCCGCTTGGAAGCATTTGCTCCGGGTATTACTCGCCTCGACTGGATTTGACGATTTTTGGGCTGTCACTCTATCTGGCGGTGACGGTCGCGGTAATTCTCATCACTCTGCTTTCAGATCACCGGTTGTCTTGGCGGCCATGGGTCATATCGCTCACGATGATCGTCTTCGTCGGACCGAAAACGGATGCGATTTTTACGATGATGCCGCTGATGATCGTGTTCTACGGCGAGAATTCATATCGACTCGAAAAGGGGCTGCTAGGAACCAGATTCATCGTTTTTACGTCATGTCTGCCCGTTCTGGGGTTGCTGCCGCTCATCAAGCTGAGTTTTGCGATCGTCGTCGTTTTGGGCATTGCTTTCCTCTCCTTTTTTTTCCTGACGCGAAAAGCATACCGCGCGTTGTTCGTCTCGGTGTGTGTTCCTTTCGTGACGCTGATTGGGGCGTGGCTGGCTGTGGGCCAACGGCTGACGGATCTACCAGCCTATTTCCTCAATGCATTGCCCGTGATATCCGGGTATACGGACGCGATGTCGCGATCAGGTGACTCATGGTTGCTTGTCGCATTCGGCATCGGCGCTGGATCGCTGATCGGTTTGGCCTTCATCAGGCGGTCGAGGTTCGGTTCGCCCAGTCTGCCGGCGATACTGATGATCGCGGCGACATTATTTCTCGTTTTCAAAGGAGGCTTCGTTCGGCAGGGCCCCAACCATATGATTGGCAGTGGTTGGGTTCTGATCGCCTTTTCGTTGGTGGCTTCGCCGTGGGGACGCATTGGCAGGATACCGGCGGCCATGACCGTACTGAGTATCTGCGCTGGCGTGGCAATGGTCGTGACAAGCGGTGCGGATAGGCTGGTCGACGAAGTGCGAGACGTGCCGGTACGGGTTGCCAAGGCTCTTGAAAGCGTGGTCGATCGATTCGGAGGAAGCCAGATGTTGTCGAAAGACTACGCGAAGGCCAAGGCCGCGATTGCTCGGGAGGATCCGATTCCGTTGCTCGAGGGGCGGGTAGATATCTACTCTTACGGTCAAGCGGCCCTGCTGGCATCTGATAACCAGTGGACGCCGCGCCCCGTCTTTCAAAGCTATGCGGCTTATACGCCGGTCTTGCAGTCGATCAACGCCCGCCATCTGTCGGGCGTCGATGCGCCGGACCATATCGTCTTCGCGGTCGAAACCATCGATGCCCGGCTTCCGTCCCTGGATGACGGGGCGAGCTGGCCGGCGTTGTTCGTGAACTACGCGCCGGAGGAGAAAGTCGGTCGAAGGATCATTCTTCGCCGCCAGAGTGACGCCGCCCCGGAAATGGTCGAACTGGGGCACGTGCAAGCGCGGCTGGGTCAGAAGTTCGATCTGCCCGAGTTCGACGGTCAGGTGTACATGGTCGCGAACGTCGTGCCGAGCGGATTCGGAAAGCTCAAGTCGCTGTTGTTCAAGCCCGACACCTTGATGGCGACGATCGATCGCGGTGATGCCGGCGTCGTCCGGTACCGCCTGGTTTCGGGAATGATGAAGACCCCGTTCCTGATCTCGCCGCTGATCGAAACGACGTCCGAGTTCCTGGCCTTGTATGCAGGCGACGATTTCGTTGCCGATAAGCGGGTGCGTCAGATGACGATCGACAGCGGGCGGGCGGGCAGCGGCGATTGGCAGGACGTCATTGAAGTCACGTTCCATGGCCTGCGCGGTCCGCGGTTGCCGCAGGCTGCTACCATGCTGGGCATCGTCCGGCCGGTACCGGCGACACTGCCGGACGTAGGCGAGTGTATCGGCGCGATCGATACGGTAAATGGCCTTTCCGCTGCCAGCCGTCAAGCCGGATCCGAGGGTCTTCTTTCGGTCCAAGGCTGGGCCGCGGTCGGCGCCCTGCCGGACCGCCCCGAGGTACGGACCGTGTTGTTTCTCGAGGGCGCAGGTCAGACGTTCATGGCGACGACCGAAGCCGTTCCTCGGCCGGATGTGGTCGAGCATTTCAAGGCGCCGGGTATGCTGAATTCGGGATATGCGGCAAGGGTGGATTTATCAGGTCTGGCCGGTGATTTCGCGCTGCGCATCGGCATCGTCGATGGCGAGCGGACGACGCTGTGCCCGCTACCGCCTGTGCCGCTCAGAATGAAGCGGCGCGGGTGATCCGGTGATGATCAGCCATTTCCTCACGCGCCAGTTCGTCAACTTCCTGTTCGTCGGAGGGCTTGCCGCGCTGCTGCACTGGCTCGCCCGGATCGCCCTGAGTCAGTGGATGCCTTTCCAGGTGGCCGTGCTGCTGGCTTATGGGATAGGCATGGGCGTGGCGTTCGTCTTGAACAGCCTGTTCGTGTTCGCCGGCTCCAGCAAGCCGAGGGCGGCTCAGGCCCGCGATTTCGTCATGACGAATCTGGCGTTCCTGCCGGTCGTCTGGATCGTCTCCATCGGTCTGGAGTGGCTTTTTCGACGCTGGCTACCGGTTCCGCGCGCCGAGGCGTTCGCCCATGCCGTGGCCGTCGCGGTACCGACGTTCGCGACTTTCCTGATCTACAAGTTTTTTGCTTTCAAGGATCAAAAGCATGGATAGCGACAGCTTGTCGGAGCTCTACAAGATTCGCTTCCCGGAAGAAGAACTCGCCAGGAAGAACGCGATATGGCAGGTCATTTGCGGGGAGTACCTGCAACGTTTCGTTCGGCCGTCGGACACGGTGGTCGACGTTGCCTGCGGCTACGGGGAGTTCCTCAACAACATCCGGGCGGCGAGAAAGATCGCGGTGGACTTGAATCCCGATGCTCGCAAGGCGTTGCAGGGGCCGGTCGAGTTCAATCTGCGATCCGCGACCGAACTCGGCCAGGTGGTGAAGGGCGAGGCGGACATCGTCTTCACGTCGAATTTCCTCGAGCATCTGCCGGACAAGCCGACGCTCGACGTGTTTCTGGCGCAGGTCCAGATCGCGCTCAAACCTGGCGGCCGTTACCTGATCCTCGGGCCGAACCTTCGCTATCTTCCCGGGCAGTACTGGGATTTCTACGATCATCATCTGGGACTGACGCATCTGTCGCTCGGCGAAGCCTTGCAACTGGCGGGTTTTCAGCTCGAGACGGTGGTCGATCGCTTTCTGCCGTACACGACCCAGGGCGCGCTGCCGACTCATCCGATGCTGGTCAAGCTGTATCTGAAGATGCCCTTCGCGTGGCCGCTGCTGGGCAAGCAGTTCTTCATCGTGGCCCGCAAGCCGGGCTAGGCACGCCGGGCGGCGAGCCACTCCAACGCGCTGACCGACACCACGCCGAGCAGGATCGCGAACCATAGCGTGACGATCCGGATCGCGACCGCGGACAGCGCCGCCGTGCCCAGAGCCATGCCGGACAATGCGAGCAGCGCGACGATGGCCGCCTCGGTCGAACCCAATCCGCCAGGGATCATCGACGCGGCGCCCGCCAGCATCGCCACCGCATAGACCGAACTCGATACCGCGGGCGATAGAGGGGACCCTAGTTGCGCGAGCAGATAGGCGAACGCGCCGCAGGTCAGCGACCACGCCAGCAATCCGGTCGTGAACGAAACGATGAAGTCCACCGGTCGGCGCCAGGCGAAGATGCCCGTCAGGCCTCGGGCAAGCGTGTCGAGCAGCCGGGAGATGTTTCGCCAGCCGCGCTGCTGCGCGATGCGCGCGAACCAGCCGATCGATCGCGGA
Organism: Burkholderiaceae bacterium; assembly: GCA_047601745.1. GTDB lineage: Bacteria > Pseudomonadota > Gammaproteobacteria > Burkholderiales > Burkholderiaceae_E > JAKPAM01. The sequence goes on from JASGIS010000001.1 coordinate 3,109,902, forward strand.
TGCCTGGCCAGGCCGATCGCCAGTGCCGAGATCGCGGCGGCGAAACCGAAAGCGATCGTCGTGCCGCCCAGCGCCAGCGCGGCGGGCAGCGACAGAAGCGCGATGGCGGCCAGGTCGAATAGTCGTTCGTAGACGAACGCCGCGATGACGGTCTCGGCCGGTACGTGGTCGCGCGCGAAATAGCGGATACGCAGAAGTTCGCCGAGCTTGCCGGGAGTGGCGGTGAACGCGAAGCCCGATGAATACGCGATGAATCCCTTCAACCAGTCGATTCGATGACCTGCGCGGATCAATAGCCATCGCCAACGCAGGTAACGCAGGATGAACGAGCCCAGCGAGCACGTCAGCAGGACCGGCAGCGAGCGGGAGATCTCCGGAAGCAGTGCGAGCGCGGGGTTCCGCGTATCGATGACCAGCAGCAACATCGCATAGACGAGGCTGATGCCGATCAGCGAGGCGACCGCGTAGCGCAGTTTCACGAGGTCGGGCCCATGTGAAAAGCGCCGATCACGCAGCGACTTTTCGCGCCAGCGCGCGGCCGAAGTCGATGCTCTCGGAGATGCCGCGATCCTCGGGGTAGTAGTGGGAGGTATCCGCTGCGTACAAGCCGTGAACGGGCAGATCCACCGGCGGCAGGCGTTCCAGGTGGCCGGGCATGCAGACCGGCTGCGCATGGCGGTACCGACTGGCGCGGATCGCGATGAAGTCTTCGTCGCGAAGCGTCGGGTTGACCTGTTTCAGGTAAGCGCGGACCTTGTCTAGGAAGACCTGATCGGGCTCCTGGTACTTCGGGTGTTCGCCCGGCATGTAGAACGGCACGTAGACGACGTGGCAATCCATCGGCCGCAGATTCGTGTACTCGACGATGCCGGGGATGTCCATCGCCGGGTCGTTGGTGTTGAGCCAGAAATTGTCGGTGACCGGTTTTCGCAGTTTGGCGATCACGCAGACCACGGCGATGTTCTTCAATGCCCGGTACCGGTCCAGGATCGGCTCCGGCAGGTCCGGCGCGAGACGCGGAACGAAGGGCAGAGGCACGGTACTGATCACGGTATCGAAGTCGTGCCGCTGGTTCCCTTGTTCCACCCCTTTGACGAAGCCATCCTCGATGAGGATCCGCGAGACCGGGCTGGCGAGCCGGATCTCGCCGCCATGGGCTTCGATGTCGCGCTTCATCGCCTCGAGCAGCGTGTCGGATCCGCCTTCCAGATAACCGAGCTTCTCGCGGAACAGATCGTAGCGGGACCGCCCGATACGCCGGACGCGGCTCCAGATCCACGCCGCCGACAAACTCTGCGCGTAATCATAGAACTTGTAGTCGAAAAGCTTGCGCCATAGCACCTCGTACGCCTGTTCTCCAACCCAGCGACGTATCCACTGTGTGGCCTCGAGTTTGTCGAGCGGGCGCCAGTCGTTGCGCTTGGTCGACAGGAACGCGTGCAATCCATAGCGCAACTTGGCGATCAGGCCCAGGTGCGGGAACTTCAACAGCGAGATCGGATCGCCCCAGCGGTGCAGTTCGCCGTTGAAGTAGTACGCCATCTTCGTATTCACCCAACGCATTCGAGATGCCAGTCCCAGCTCGTCCAGTACTTTCAAGAAAGCGTGATCGGAAATGCAATGGAAGTGGTAATAGCGTTCGATGCGCAGGCCTTCGAAATCGAAGCAGGCGGTCATCCCGCCGACGCGGTCGTCGGCTTCGAACACGACCGGATGATGGCCGTCCCGGGCGAGTTGATAAGCGACGGCGAGCCCCATCGGGCCCGCGCCGAGCACCGCGATCGTCTTGCTCCCCATGCTTAGAACTCCATCACGATCTTGCTGTAGACGGGATCATTGAAGGTCTCGTACACCGCCTTGTCGAACGGGGTCGGCGTCACGGCGAAAATGCCGGGCCAGTCGATGACCTCGAACTCGTCGCCGGCCGTCAATGCCTTGAGCTGGGCAGTGGTGAATGGCGGCGACTCGTCGAACACGGCCCAGATCTTCAGCAACGCCGAGAACAACGAATAGGGAATCTTCAGGATCACGCAGCGAGCGTTGGTCGAAGCCTTGATCCGACGGATGATGTCGATGTAGTCCACCTGCTCCAACCCGGTGATGTTGTACGCCTGTCCGGTCGGCCGGGTCTGCAGGCAGCGGGCGATGATGCGGGCGAAGTCGCCGGCATACAGCGGTTGCCGCATGTATCGGCCGTGGCCCGGGATCGGGAAGATCGGCACCTTCTTCATGAACCTGGCCAGCCAGCCCAGGTGCTTGCGATCGAACCAGCCGAACATCAGCGTGGGCCGCAACACGACGGCGTCGATGCCGCTGGCGACTATCAGCCGTTCCTGCTCGCGCTTGGTCCGCGTGTACAGATCGTCGGCGACGGAGTTCAGCACCGATGAACTGATGTGGACCGTATAGGGGATCCGGTATTTGGCGATCGCCGCCAGCACATGGCGCGTCGAATCGATGTTGTTGCGCTGATACGGGACCGGGTCTTCTCCGCCGATCTGAGCTTGCAGCATCACTACCGCGTCCGCGCCTTCGAAATGCCGTTCCCAGTCTCCGGGCTCGGCCAGGTCCGCGTGGATGGCGGTGATCTCGGGGTGCGTGGTCTGCAAGACTCGCAAGTTGGCGCGATGCTTGTCCAGCACGATGAGGTCGCGGTATCCGAGCCGCTTCAGATGCGCGACGAGGTTCTGGCCGACGAGGCCTGCACCGCCAGGCAGTACGATGCGCTGCGCGAGCGACAGGTCTTGCTCTTCCTTCGACATGGTATGGGGGGACATAAAGAGGCTCGGGCCGGCGGTCAGTTGGGTGGGGCGAGGCGGACGGTCGATGCGCATGCGCGGTTGTCCGGCGACAGCGTCGCCGGCTCGAGCAGCCGGTCGGCTCGCATGTAACCGGCGAAAGCGGCATTGCCGCGGATTCGGCGTCGATGGATGATCGCTGCGCCGATCCGTTCGCCGTTCGCGTCGGTAACCGTCAAGGCGGCAAAACGGTGGGGACGATGGTCGATGGCGATCTGGCCGCGGATTCTGACGAATCGAGCGTCCGTCGCGATCCGGGACACGAGCTCGATGCGGATGTCGCAGTCTTTGTCCGGCGAACCGGGGGCGGCAGGACGTGGTACGACCGCCACCGGGCCCGGAAGACGCGAATCGAAGACCGACAGCGACTGCGCGACGGCCGGCTTGCTCATGGCCATCAGGTGCTCGGCTGCCGGCTCGGGGAACAGGTGGCCAAGCTGCGGGGCATCGAGGATCCGCCATTTCAGCGCGAGCGCCGCGACGAGTTGTTCGAAAGTCTGGTCGTAGTCGGCCTGCAGCGCGGCGCGCTGCAGCGGCAGCACCATCAGGCATACGAATACGCCGGCTGCCAGCAGCAGGCGTCGGGAAGCCAGGCGCGACGCGAGACTGACGCACAATACGAAGAACACCGCCCAGCCGAGATAGGCGGGCGTCATATAGCGGCTCGACAGGGCGGTGACGACGCCCAACTTGGTGCGGCCGCCGCCCGTGCCGATCGCGGAAGCCACGATGAAGCCCAGGAACGCGAGCAGCGGCACGAGGTGCGCGTATGCGGCCGGCTGGCGCCAGCTGCGCCAGGCCAGCACCGCGCAGCACATGAGCATGACCGCCGAAGCCGTCATGGCGACGCCGGGCATCCAAACGCCGAACGCCGAGCCGAACGGGCCGGACAGGTAGAGCAGGATGAAGCGAAGCAGATCGGCGGGCTGCTCACGCAGCGCCTGGCCGAGCGTTCCGTGCTGAGGATTGCTCGGAGCGTCCCAGAAATACAGCCATGCTCCGATGGCGGCCAGCACCCACAGGCCCAGCGTGCGGCGTGCGGGTTGCCGGGTCAGCAGGCTCGCGATCGCGAGAAACGGCAGGGCCAGCACGCCGCTCGCCAACGCGCCGATGGCGAGGATCGCTGCCCCGACCGACAGGCCGAACCATCGCTGCGCGTGACCGGTCTGCGACAGCGATCGATGGAACGCATATAGCGATAGCATCGGCAACAGTTGCGCCAGGAAGAACTGTCCCTGAAAGGCCCAGTTCAGGTTTTCGTATTGCGACCAGGAGAACGCGAGGACGGCCAGGACGCAGGCGCCGACGACGAGCGCCGTGCCCCGCAGCGACGGCTGGGCCAGGCGCAACCACGCGTAGAGAAGCAGGAATCCGCACAGCGCCAGCAGGTAGTTGACAACGATCAACGGCCAGAGGGCGCCATCGAACAGCTTGAAGTCGGCATAGACGAGCAGTCGGGCCAGCACCGGTCGATGTTCGTTGTGGGCCGCCCACCAGACGCCGAGATCGCCGGCCTTGACGGCCTCGTAGAAAGGAAAGACACCCCAGAAATCCCAGAACGGTACCGGCGAGTAATGGCGAATGCCGCCGATGACGGTAGTGACGACGACGTAGGAGGCGATCAGCAACAGGGCGCCGCCGATCGGGGGAGCCAGCCAGCGACGGACCGGCATCACAATTTGAGCTTCTTGAAGATCGCTGCCGGCAGGCTGCGGATGATCAGCATGATCGGTGCCCAGAACCAGGGCGTATACAGGTTGTTGCGTCGTTTGACGACGGCGCGATCGATGTCGGCGGCGACCGTATCCGGAGAGGCCACGAGCGGGCCGGGCAACGGCAGGCCGGCCGTCATCGGCGTGTCGACGAAGCCTGGCTTGATCGTCAGCACGTGAGCGCCATGCGCGAACAGGCGACCACGCAATCCTTCGCAGAATGCGGTGACGGCAGCCTTGGCCGACCCGTATAGATAGTTGGAGGGCCGCCCGCGATCGCCGGCGACCGATGAGATGACGGCCAGGGTTCCGGCGCGCTGCGCCTCGAACTGATTGGCCAGTCGAGTCAACAGCGCGATCGTGCTGACGGCATTCGTGGAGAACTCGCGCAGTGCGGTATCGACCGACTGTTGGCAGGCGGCTTGGTCGGGCAGCGTGCCGTGCGCGATCAGCGCCAGGTCGACCGTGCCCGCGCCGGCAAGGCAGGCATCGAGCAGCGCTTGATGCCGGTCGAGGTCATTGATGTCGAGCTCGAACGTCCGTACCTGCGCGCCGCGTGCGGCGAGGTCCGCCGCGACCTGCTGCAGCCGTGAGGCGTCGCGGGCCGCCAGGATGAAGCTGCTGCCGGTGCCGGCCCAGCGCCGCGCGCAGGCCTGCGCGATCGCCGACGTCGCTCCGACGATGAGGATCGTTCTCATGTTTCGGTCACTCGCTGCCAGAAGCGCGATGTCAGCGCGGGATCCTTGTACCGGGCCAGCTCCGAATACGCCGGATAGGCTTTGCGGAACGCGGCTCCCGACATGTGGGCGTCTTTGGCCGGATAAAGGCGGCCGCGCGCCTGCTCGACGATCGCGTCGAGACGCTCGAACAGTCGACTCATTTCTTTGGGCTTATGGGGAAAATCGAGGGCGAGCGATACGCCCGCCATCGGAAACGACAGCAGTCCCGGCGACCTGGCATCGCCGCATCGTTTCAATACGGCCAGGAAGGATCCGGTTGCCGACTGCGCGATCGCGTCGAGCATCTGCCTGATCGCGTCGCGGCCGTCGGGTTCCGGCAGGACGCACTGATACTGCTGGAAACCGCTCGGGCCGTAGATGCGATTCCAGTGCAGGATGCGGTCGAGCGGATAGAAAAACGGCTCGTAGTCGATCCGCGACTGTCTCGGTTCGGCGGGATGCGCATGGTAGTACGCGTGATTGAAGGCTTTCAACGTCAATCGGTTGACCAGCGACAGCGGCGGGGTGATCGGCACCATCAGCTTGTTGCGGCGGGAGACCTGCAGGCCGCCGTCGTTCGCATGATTGGCGGCCATGAAGACGCCGCGACCGAGCCGGGCCCCCTTGGCGCAGCAGTCCACCCATGACACCGTGTATTCGTGCCGAGGGTCGTGCTCGTCCGACAGCGCGAAGAACTCGTCGAGCGAATCGAAGCGCACGGAAAGCGTGTCGAGTCGCGACGAGCGGATCGGCATCAAGCGCAACGACACCCACTCGATCGCTCCGGTCAGGCCCAGGCCGCCGATGGTGGCATGGAACAGGGAGGGATTCGACGCCGGCGAACAGATCATCGGCGGTGCGTCCGAGCGGACCAGACCGAACGCGTCGACATGGTTGCCGAACGTGCCGCGGACATGATGGTTCTTGCCGTGGACGTCGTTGGCGACCGCTCCGCCCAGCGTCACGAAGCAGGTTCCCGGCGTAACGGGCAGGAACCAGCCATGAGGAATCGCCAGCTCGAGGATCTGCTCGAGCGTGCAACCGGCTTCGGCAGTCACGGTTCCTTCGCCGGCATCGAAGGCGATGATTCGGTCCAGGCCTCGCGTGTGCAGGACATGATCGGAAGCGGCCATGCAGCAGTCGCCATAGCTGCGGCCGTTGCCGAACGCCAGCGTCTGTCCGTGATCGTTGATCAAGGCGCCGAATCGATCCCGCAGTTGATCTCGCCAGACAACGTCGTGCAGATGCTGAGGGTGGGGCGGATATCCGCCCCACGAGAGTTGCCGGTGCGCGCTCATGCGGCAAGCCAGAAGATCAGGCCGAACAGCGCGCCGATCAGCAGACTGATGCGATCCTTGGCCGCGAAGACGACCGGATCCTCGTGCATATGTCCCCGATGCGCGATCAGCCAGGCGCGGCTTATCCAGAAGAGCAGCAGCGGACAGGCGAGCCAGATCATCTGCGGGTGACGGTAGAGCATCACGGTGCTGTCGTCCTGGACGTAGAGGGCCAGCACCAGCACGGCGATGTAGCCGGAGCTGGTGCCCATCGAGGCGATCAGCTCGATGTCCTCGGGAAAATAGCCGCGTCCTCGTGTCTTCGATCGCTCGCCGCTTTCGCGAGCGATCCGCAACTCGGTATAGCGTTTGATCAGCGCCAGGCTCAGGAAGATGAACATCGAGAACGCCAGCATCCAGCCGGTCAGTACCGCGTCGAACGCGAACGTGCCGGCGATCAGGCGCAGCGTGTACAGCATGGCCAGCGTGATGACATCGACGATCATCCAGCGCTTGAGCACGAACGAATAGGCCAACGTCACCGCGAAGTACACGGCCAGCACCAGCGAGAACCCGATCGGCAGCAGCCACAGGGACAACAACACCGAGACGGTCAGGCATAGCGGCGCGCCGATCAGTCCATGGACGATCGGCAGCGTCCCGGCGGCGAAAGGACGACGGCGCTTGGTCGGATGATGACGGTCGTCGGCCAGGTCCAGCAGGTCGTTGACGACGTAGACGCTGGAGGCGCACAGGCCGAAGCACAGGAAGGCGATGACTCCGTGCCACAGCATTTCGGGATCGCCGGCCTGATGGCTTGCCAGCAGCGGCACGAAGACCAGCAGGTTCTTCAGCCATTGGTGCAATCGCAATGCCCGCAGCCATGCGCGCGCGGCCGATGGGCCGTCGGCTCGCGCCGGCCGAGCGTCGATGACCTGTTCGACGTTGCCTTGCGCGCTGGCCGCGCGGACGATCGATTCATCGGCATTGACGACGATGGCGTGACGCGCGGCTTGCCATACGACCAGATCGTCTTGGGAATTGCCTGCGTAGTCGAAGCCACCCTCGCCGAATGCCCGGACCAGCGCGTCGCGCTTCTTCTCGGCCGAAAGATTGATGCCGTCGTGGGTCGCGAAGACCTGATCGAACAACTGCAGCGAATCGGCGATCTGCGTCGCGTAGCGCAGATCGCTGGCGGTGGCCAGCACGACCGGACGGCCTTCCTGTCGGGCCGCCTCGATCATCGTCAATACGGGTTCGCAATAGGGCAGCGCGTCGACGTCGACCTGCGCGCGCGCCGCGATGTTGGCTTTCAGCGACGCTTTACCGGCGGCCAGCCAGGACGGCAGGCGCGCGAGGCTGAGCGGTGAGCTCTTGGCCAGCACCAGCGCCGACTCCACCAGCAGATCGGTATGGACCAGCGTTCCATCGAGATCGACGACCAGTGGAATGGGCGGAGAACCGGGCAAAGGCGGCGGTGAGGGCGCGGGCATTAACATGAAACGAATGAGAGCGCAACGTCGCCAGGCGGGAGGCAGACCGTTTTGTTCGAGGTATTCGATTCACTATGTTAACCCGTTCGACGCGTCAAGCGGCTTCCAAACCGTTCACCTCAAAGAGACCGAATGAAATTCGCCTGCGGGATCGCGCAATGCGATCGGCTACCGGTCACATCCGTTTGGCGCTCACCGCGAACGATGGGCCGTTCGGATGATCCACCGCTTCGAAAGCGATTTCCGTCTGGAAGCCTTTTCTGTCGAGAAATTGAAGAATCGATGCGCGTTCGAGCCAAATGGCATAGAGCTCGCGACCTCCGCTGAAGCCGGACCACGAAGTGGCATCGGTAGGATACGTTCGCTTCGAACCCCGGATGCCATCGCCCAGCACGGTGGATGGGCCGAAGATCCCGGCGTCTGGGCGCCCGGAGATCGCTTCCCGGTCGTAGTAGTGCGTCCAGATGAAGATTCGGTCCGAGGCGCGGGTGATGAGCTCCAGGAAATTGATCGGATCGACCATGTGGTACAGCACGCCGCTGGCGAATAGCACGTCGTAGCGCTGTTCGCGCTCTTCCTCCAGGTACTTGATGAAGTCGCCGAGTTCGAAGCACGTCCGCTGCAACCGAAATATCTCCTTCACGCACAGGCACTTGAGAAAAGCCCTCGTGTTGGATTCGATCGCGGTAACGCTCTTCGCGCCTGCTTTCTCGAGCATGACGGTATGGGCGCCTTCAAGTGGCCCCAGTTCCAGGACCGATTTCTCGTCCAGAGGGCCCAGGCGAGAAATCGCCCATTCCACGCGCGGATCTTCGAACAAAGGTGCATGCCCGGGCTCGGTCGAAACGCCGATCGAGGCAGGGAATCTGGACGACCATTCCCCCTTGAATAGATCGACGATGTGCTGAGCGTTCGGTGATGTCTCGATGAATCGGTCTTTGATGTCCATTTTGGCGGTTCTTCCCAATAGCGTCCGTGAGAACGAATTTTTGGACAAGGCACTCGGAGCCGCCCGGTCCGGCATTTCGAGATCGGGCTAGCCGAAACTCGCGTGCCGGCAGGATGCGCATGTCCTGATCCCGAAGGGTAAAACATGGACGAGGTGCTGCGAAGCACCGCATACGGATCTGCCTGCGGGTCGGTCCGTCGAGACGGCGCGGACGAGCGCTGCAGCGGGCGTCACGCAGGGGAATCAACACGCACCGGACGCGAGGCCCTCGTGCCGGGGCCGGCCGCTTGGCCAGCGGTCCGCGGCCCATCACGTCGGCTTGTCCGACGCCGCCGTTGGTTTCCAGGCTTCGACGCGAGGCGGCCACGCGAGTGCGTAGTCCGTTCGATCGAGCGCGAGATTCGGGTTGTAACAGGGGTCGTGCCGAAGGTATGGCGCCCAGCGATCGCGGATCGTCGCCGCTTCGGTCGGAAAGCGCGCGGGTCTTTCCCGTTCGGCATCGGCACCGCGCGATCGAGGCTGATCGCGGTAGCACTCGGCGAACGGCGTGAACATGTTGCGGTAGCCGGCCTCGCGTACCCGCAGGCAGAAGTCGAGGTCGTAGAATGCGAGTCCCAGCGCGACTTCGTCCAGCCCGCCCACATCCAGAAAGATCCGCCGCCGCACCAGGCAGCAGGCCGTGCTGACCGCGCTAAGCGACCGGCGCAGCGCGGCTCGCCCGAAGTCGCCGTGAGCGCCCTTCGGAAAGCCCTGGAATATGGAGCCCGCCAGCGTCAGCATGCCCATGATGAAGCCGGCATGTTGCAGCGTGTCGTCGGGATACCACTGTCGCGCGCCGACGACGCCGACGCCGGGTTGCATCGCCACCGACACCATCTCCGCGAGTCCGTCGGGCGATATCAGCTCGATGTCGTCGTTCAGCAGCACGACGAATTCACCGCGCGCCGCGGCAACGCCCCGATTGTAGAGGGCCGAGGCGTTGGGCGGACCTTCGTGACGGATCCTGGTGATGGCGAACCGGTCGGCAGATACGCTCGGATCGTCGAGCGCCAGGGGAGGGGCGGATCCGTTGTCGACGATGATCCACTCGACGTTCGGATACCGCGAACGCGCGGCGAAGCTGTCGATGCAGCGGCGAAGCAGGTCAGGACGATCCCGAGTCGGAACGATCAGGCTCACCAGCGGCGCCGGTGAAGGCAGTGGGTAATGGACCCGCAAGCCGATTCCGTTCAGGTCCTCGACGCGTCCGTCGATTCCGCAGCGCGCCAGGTGATCGGACAGCGCGCGGGCGGCGGCCGTGGCGGCATACGGCTTGCGATCGCCGGCGATCGAAGTGCTCGCTCGATGGATACGCCAGTGATACAGCACGTGCGGGATGTGCACGATCTGGTCGTCGCGCAGCCGTTCGACGCAGCGCAGCGCCAGATCGTAGTCCTGCGAGCCTTCGAGCCCGGGGCGGAATCCGCCCAGCTCGCGGACGAGCGCCGTGTGATAGACGCCGAAATGACTGATCAGGTTCTGCGAGCGCAGCAGCTCCAGATTCCAGTCCGGCTTGAAGTAAGGCGTGGTGCGCCGGCCGTCGCCGGTGAGTTTGTCTTCGTCGGAATACAGCAGGCGAACATCGGGATGGGCGGCGATTGCTCGGGCGACGTGCCAGAGCGCGTGTACCGGCAGGACGTCGTCCTGGTCCAGCAGGCCGACGTAATCGCTGCGGACGAGCGCCAGTGCCGAATTCGACGCATGGCAGATATGGCCGTTCTGGTCGCGGAAAGCGACCTTGATCCGGTCGTCGCGAGACGCATAGTCGCGCAGGCAGGCCGCGACCGCCGGATCGGTCGAGCGATCGTCGGCGATGCACAGTTCCCAATGCGGATAGATCTGCGCGCGAACCGACTCGATCGCCTCGATCAGGTAGGCGATCGGCGGATCGTAGACCGGCATCAGCAGCGCGATCGACCGCCCTGGCGCGGCTGCAGCGGCCTCGCGCAGAACGTTCAGCGAAGCTGCATCCGGCCTGTCGAAACGGTCGACCCATTTGCGATAGTCGTGCCGGTCGCCGCCCGAGACGAGCTTCGCCGTTCTGACGACGATTCTCGACCGTAGGCCGATGTATCCCTCGTCGCGCCAGACGCGCCGTGCGATCCGCAGTAGGTTTGCCGGGCCGCCCGCGCTGCTAAGCGACATGGACAACGAGCGCGCCGCACCGGCGATTCGCGCCAGCCAGCCCGTTGCCGTCATCGCAGAGCACCCTGGACGTCGCGCAAGCCGTCGAGCAAGCCCTTGTGCATCATCCTGATGCATTCGAAACGCTGCGGCGACACGAGTCCGACGAAAAGGTAGAGCTGCAGGAGCCGGACGCAGTCCGGCACGATCCAGCGAAGCGGGACATGCGGCATCCGGTACATCCTCAAGCTGTTGCGAAAGATGTAGTAATAGCGAAACGGCTTGTGGATGGCGACGCTGCGCGGCCGCGGCCAGCGCAGATCGACGGTTTCCTCGCCGAGCTGGTGGCTCATCGTGGCCAGGCAGGCGCCGCCGATCCGGTAACCGTGCGATCGCGCGCGCAGGCACCATTCGGTGTCGACGTGGTCGATGAAAAAGCTCGCGTCCATCTCGCCGATGACGTTCAAGGCGGCCAGCCGGATCAGGCAGCCGGATGCGATCAGAAAGTCGGCCTCGACCCCAGTCTGGCCTTCTTGGCAATCGCGGCGTTTGAAACCAGCCCAGCCCGCCACCACGAAGGTCGAAAGCCGGCCTTGATCGTCGAGCCGATAGCGGGGGCCGACGGCAGCGATCGGCCGATTCGATTCGCTCAATGCCTGCTCGGCTGCCAGCAGCGCATCGACCATGCCCGGATCGGCGATGCTGTCCTGATCGCATAGCAGCACATGGCTGCAACCGAGCTCGCGAGCGCAGGCGATGCCCTGGTTCTGCGCCGCGCCCACGCCTGCATTCGTTCCCATGGGCAGCCACCGCGCGGTAGGAAAGCGGCGACGCAGTGCCTCCAGGTCGTGCGGCGGCGTGCCATTGTCGACGCACAGGATCTCGGCGACCTGCGCGGCCAACGCATCGAGAACGTGGGTCAACCTGGCGACGTCGGGCCGGTACAGCACGACGATGGCGGCCACCCGCGTCGCCGGCATCTCAGAAGAACGGCGCGAGGCGGGGAGGCCAGGCGAGGCTGAAGTCTTCATCGTCCAGCGTCAGGTTCGGGCTGTAGGCGGGATCTCGTCGAATGACCTCCTGCCACCGGTATCGCATGTAATCAACTTCGCGCTGGAAGCGCTGCCGCTTGCCGGAAGAGGCGTCGGTACCGCGGGTCGCGGATTCGTGATGGTAAAGCTGCGCGAACGGCGTGTAGACGTTGCGGTAGCCGAGCTCTTGCAGTCTCAGGCAGAAGTCGACGTCGTTGAAGGCAACGGTCAGGTTGACCTCGTCCAGCCCGCCGACGCGTTCGTACAGCGAGCGTCGCACGAGCAGGCACGCGGCCGTCACCGCGCTGATGTCTTGACGCAGCCGGGCGCGTCCGAAGTAGCCATAGGCGTCCTTCGGCAGGAATCGATGGACGTGACCGGCCAGCGTCAACGGACCCATGACGATGCCGGCGTGCTGGATCCGATCATCGGGATACAGCAGCCGCGCACCCACCGCGCCGACGTCGGGCTGGCAGGCGACGCCGACCATCTCGCCGAGCCAGCCGCCATCGATGACCTCGGTATCGTTGTTCAGCAGGACGACGAATTCGGCATCGGTTTGCGAGACCGCACCGTTGTTCAGCGCCGAGAAATTGAACGGGCGGCGGTCGACGAGGACGCGTACCCGTGAGTCGCGTCGCAGGGTTTCGAGGTAAGCGAGCGAAGCCGGCTCGTCCGAATCGTTATCGACGACGATCAATTCGATATTGGCGTAGTCGGTTTTTTCGAGAACGCTCTCTACGCACTGCTTCAGCAGGTCGTGCCGATTGTAGGTCGGGATGACGATCGCGACCTTGGGCAATTTCGTCGGCAATGGATAGTGCACGCGGAAGCCGAACGGCAACGATTCGACCAGGCCGGCAAGGCCGATCCGGGCCATGTGCTCGGTTAGCGCGCGTTGCGCGGCCGTCGCGGCGTACGGCTTCGCCTGGTCGCCTTGCGAGGTGCTCTGCGAGTGGATGCGCCAATGGTAGAGGACGCGCGGAATATGGACGATCTGCGGAGGAGCCAGCGTCTCGATGCAACGCAGGGCGAGATCGTAGTCCTGCGAGCCTTCGAAACCGGGACGGAAGGCACCGACCTGCCGAACCAGGCTGCTGCGATAGACGCCGAAGTGACTGATCATGTTCTGCGATCGGAACAGCTCGAGATTCCAGTCGCATTTGAAGTACGGCGAACTGCGGACGCCGTCGACGTCGATCTTGTCTTCGTCCGAGAATATCAGGCCGGCGTCGGGGTTCGCGACGATGGTCTTGGCGACGGCGTACAGCGCGTGCTCCGGAAGCAGGTCGTCGTGATCCAGCAATCCGACGAACTCGCTGGTCACCAGCTCGAGTGCCGAATTGGATGCATGCGCGATATGGCCGTTGCGCTCCCTGAACACGACCTTGATTCGCGAGTCCTCATCGGCGTAGCGGCGCAGCAGCACGCCGACTGCGGGATCGGTCGAGCAATCGTCAGCGATGCATAGCTCCCAATGCGGGTAGATCTGCGCGCGAACGGATTCGATGGCCGCCCGAAGGAATTCCGGAGCGGGATCGAAGACCGGCATCAATAGCGAAATCGTCGGCCTCGTTCGCATCGCCTCGATGGATAGCGCGGCCTGGCGTCGCCAGCCGGCATCTCGCTGATCGTAGCGACGGACCCACTCGGCGTAGTCATTACGATGAGTTGCGTACGACCGGCGGCCCATGTGCGATGCACGTCCTCCCGGAGCGAGCCAGGCGCGACAGAAAGCAGCAATACGGGTTCGGACGCCAGGCATACCTTGCTGGCGATAGACTCGCCACGCTCCGACGATAAGCCGTCCTATGTTTCGAGAGGTTCCGGCCGCCTGGGAAATGCGCAGTTGCAGGCGTTGAGTACGGGTCGGCGTGGGAGCAGTTCGCATGAAACGAGCAGGGATGGGTTTCGTCGGATCATACCTCGCCTCCAGTCGTCGACAGTCGCGTTCGAATGATGACGGAGCGTGACGCCTTCGCGGGCCGTTCAGTTCGTTCTTCGCATCGTAAAGCGCGATTTCTCGCACGGTCCCGATTTTCGACTAGACGACGTCCAGCCCTATCATGGGGTGAGCCTGATTCGAGTAACAGCGTCAACCTCGAGTAACAGCGTCAACCGTCGCTCTCACCCACCCTCGCCAACCCCGCATCAACCCCCACCGGCGGCCGCCACCCCAATCGTTCGCGCGTCTTCCCGATATCCACCTGCAGATCGCCGCACACCCGCTGCACCACGGCTTCTTTGCCGAGCAGCCGCCCGGCTCCTTCCAGCATCCACATCGGCACCGGCAGCAGTCTCGCGCTGACTCCGATCGCTCGCGCCAAGCGCCGCAGCAACTCGGCCGTCGACAGATCCTCGCCATCCGCGGCGAGAAACGTCTGGTTGCCGGCCGACCGATGGACCAGGCACAGCGCGATCAGATCGACGAGGTTGTCCAGTCCCAGCAGTGATCGTCGGTTTTCCGTCACGGCGCCCAGCGGTAGCGGGATGCCGCGCTCCAGGCAGCGGATCAGGCTGCGGAAGTTGGCCTTGACGCCCGGGCCGTAGACGAGCGGCGGCCGGATGATGGTGACCTCCATGTCCGTATCCGTCGCCAGCCGGCGCAGCGCGTCCTCGGCTTCGGCTTTCGATCGGCCATAAGCGTCGACAGGGGCGGGCGCGTCGTCGGCGGTGAACGGGCGCCCAGCCTCCGTCCGCTCACCGTTGACCTTGATCGAACTGATGAAGATGAAGCGGCGTACGCCCGCGTCCGCGGCCTGGCGGGCCAGTCGCAGCGTGCCGTCGACGTTGACGGCGCGAAAGGCGGCCAGCGCGTCGGTGGCCTGTTCATGCATGACGTGGACGCGGGCGGCCGTATGCACGACGGCGTCGCAGGCCTCGAGCAACGCGGACCAATCGGCCCGGGCGTCAAGATCGGGGGAGGGCCGGGTGTCGGTCGCGCCATGCGCATCGCGCTGGCGGGCCGCGCGGACAGCGCCGCGAACGGCACGGCCCTGGCGCTTCAGGTGGTCGACGACCGCGCGGCCGACGAAGCCGTTGGCGCCGGTGACCAGGATCGGCCCGAGGGGCCGTTCAAGCGTGACGCGCGTGTCGCTCACGAAGGATTCGCCGGTAGTCGCGATACGATTTGCCGCGCCAGTAACGCAGCATGCCGTCCAGATGCCACAGCGTATAGCGCAGCGAGCGATGGCTGGTCTTGCGGGCGTCATGGACGACCCGAGCCGTCGGTACCTGTCGCAGGCACCAGCCATCGGCGACGAGCCGGCTGCAGATGTCGACGTCTTCGATGTACAGGAAGTAGCGTTCGTCGAAGCCGCCGATCGATGCATAAGCCTCGCTGCGGAACAGCATGAACATCCCGGCCAGCCAGTCGGCCCGGCTCCCCTCGTTCGACGGATGCAGCTTCTGGCGGATCATCTCGATCGGCGTATACAGCGTGCGCGCGGTGTTCTGCAGCGCTCCTCGTGAATCGACGATGACCGGCGCGACGAGACCCATGCGGTTGCCGCAACGCGGCTTCGCGATGATGAGGTTCGCCGGCGCGCTCGTCTTCGCGGTGGCGGTCGCGTCCGTATCCATCGATCCGCTATCGAAGCCGGCCAGCAGCGCGGGGAACGGATCGTCGTCGAGCCGCAGGTCCGGATTCATCACGCAGAAGTAGGCTTCGCGGCAATGCGGGAACGCGGCGTTGTGATTGGCGCTGAAGCCCTTGGGGGCGATATTGTCGATCTGTATCAGCACGGCGTTGCCGAGATCGAGATCGGGAAGCGGCGGCTCGGCGATGTTGCGGGTGTAGACGATGCGCGCGACGTGCGGCGGCTTCAGGCGGGCCAGGTCGTGGAGCAACGCCAGCGCGACGTCGCGCTGGCCGTGGCTGACGATAGACAGGCAGATCGTGGATCGCGCGATGCCGTCGGCCGGATCATGGGAAGAGGAAAGAGCGGGCGCGGTGGGCTGCGCAGGGGATGCGTTCATCTTGTCGTCGAACATCGCAGGCCACGGAACAACGGCTGGTGCCGGCGCCCGGCGGAGCGGGAGATTCTATCAATCCGGTGATGCCGGGCGGGTTCGTCCAGCGCATCGAGGCGTCAACCGTCGCGGCAGAGCAGCACGCGGTGGCCGACCCGAACCCCTTTGCGCTGGTGACGGCCGCTCACCTGCTGACGCGCCGGACACGCGGCCGGCCGCGGCAGCGGCTGGCGGCCAAGTGGAAGCTGGTGCGGTTGCTGTATGAACGGGACTGGAGTCGGGAGCGGGTGATCGGCTTGTTCAGGGTGCTGGACTGGATGATGGCTCTGTCCAATGCCCTGGAGGATCGTCTGTGGCAGGATATCGAGGAGTTCGAGGGGAAGCGGAACATGCCTTACATCACGAGCGTCGAGCGGATCGGGCTGCGTAAAGGCTTCGAGCAGGGCCGCCAGCAAGGTCGTCAAGAAGGCCGGGAAGAAGGCCGCGAGCAGCTTCTGTTGGATCAACTCACCCACCGTTTCGGCCTCTTGCCCGAGGCGATCGTGGCCCGGGTCCGATCCGCCACGGCGGCGGACATCGATCGCTGGGCGCGCCAGGTGCTCGAAGCCGGTACCTTGGACGAGGTCTTGTCGGGCGACGCGTGAGAAGCCGATCGTGTATGTCTTTCGGATCGGCGTACTGACTCAATCTCCTGACGGATTGCCGCCGAGTGCCAAGGCCGGTGCAATGGCACTGCCATGGACACGAGCGAACGAACCTCCGGGTCGGACGTCCCCGACCCTTCTGCCGAGCCCGACGCGTCGAACAGCCCTTCACCCCCGGACGCTTTCGACAGTCCGTGGAAGGACGCGATCGAACAGGCGTTTCCGGAGTTCCTCGCGTTCTATTTTCCCGCCGCTCATCGCGGCATCGACTGGGCGCGCGGCCATACGTTCCTGGGCACGGAGCTGCGCGGCATCCTGCGCGAGGCCGATGCCGGCGTGCGACATGCCGACCAACTGGTGCGGGTGCATCGCAAGCGCGGCGGTCCGGGCTGGGTCTACGTCCACGTCGAAGTGCAGGCCGCGCGCAAGGCCGACTTCGAGCGGCGGATGTTTACCTACAGCTATCGGTTGTTCGAGCGCTTCGGCCGGCCGGTGGCCAGCCTGGCGGTGCTGGCCGATCCGCATCGGCGCTGGCGTCCGGACGGCTATGGCTTCGAGTTGTTCGGCAGCCGGCACTATCTGAGTTTTCCGACGGTCAAGCTGCTGGATTACGAGGCCGACATCGATGCGCTACTGGCCAACCCGAACCCTTTCGCGTTGATGACGGCCGCTCACCTGCTGACGCGCCGGACGCGCGGCCGGCCGCGGCAGCGGCTGGCGGCCAAATGGAAGCTGGTGCGGTTGCTGTATGAACGGGACTGGAGTCGGGAGCGGGTGATCGGTTTGTTCAGGGTGCTGGACTGGATGATGGCGCTGCCCGATGTCCTGGAAGACCGTCTGTGGCACGATATCGAGGAGTTCGAGGGGAAGCGGGACATGCCTTACATCACGAGCGTCGAGCGGATCGGGCTGCGTAAAGGCTTCGAGCAGGGCCGCCAGCAAGGTCGTCAAGAAGGCCGGGAAGAAGGTCGAGAAGAAGGCCGAGAAGAAGGCCGAGAAGAAGGCCGCGAGCAGCTTCTGTTGGATCAACTCACTCACCGTTTCGGCCCCTTGCCCGAGGCGATCGTGGCCCGGGTCCGATCCGCCACGGCGGCGGACATCGATCGCTGGGCGCGCCAGGTGCTCGATGCCGACTCGCTCGACGAAGTCTTGTCGGACCAGGTGTAGCGTCCATCGCCATAGCATGTGCGAACGATCTGGTGACGGGCGCTTCTACCGGTAGTCCGCCCACGAATCCACTGCGCGGTTCGACCTCCAGCCAGGATTCTTGTCAGGCGTAGTGGCGTCCGCGACACGGGCGTCGCGGACGCCCGTCATTGGCCCGGTATAGTGTGCGGCTTTTCCCGCCCGGCCCCGCCAGATGACGATCCGTTCCGCGCCTTCATGAGCGGCGGTCGGCCGTGGGCGGCGCAGGCGCGTTACCCATTCGGGTGATAAACGATTCTTGGCGATAGCTTCGCACATGAAGTCCAATGATGACAACCCGGGCACGTGTTCGTGGCCGGCGGTCGGGCGGTTCGCGGTCTTCGCGACCGTCGCGGTCATGCCCGCCGTGCCGTCGATCAGCGGGGTCGGGTTCTGGCTGCTCGCGCTGGTCGGTCTGCTGCTGCACGCGACGCCTGCGGGCCGCCGCCATGCGGCGCCGCGCGACCTCTGGTACATGGCGGTGCTCGTCTACGGTATCGACTGCCTGAGCGTCTTCGTCTACGACCAGCGTTTTCGCGAGGCGGTCTGGTATCCGGTGATCGCGCTGCCGGCGCTGTGGCCCGTTCTGCGCCTGAGCCGGGTGCGGATCGAGGATCTGGTGTGGGCCGGCTGCGTCGGCTGCTTCGCGTCGCTGATCTGGGGGGTGTGGGTGGCGATGCGCGAGGCCGATGTGCGCGCGTCGCTGGGTACCAACGCGATCATCTACGGTCAGACGGCGCTGGCGTCGGTGCTGATCGCGGTCGTCGGGCGTCAACTCGTCGGGCGCCGGGCGGCGTCGGACGGAGGATGGAGCGGCTGGCGCGATCGGCGTCATCTGCTGAACCTGGCGGCGCTGGCGGGCCTGTGCGTCGTGATGATCGTCGGCTATCGCGGGGCGCTGTTCGCGCTGCCGATCTTCGCGGCGGCGATCGTCGGGGTCGGTGCGCCGCCCGGGACCCGAGTCGCGCCGTCGTGGGGGCGGGTGTCGATCGCGGTCGCGGTCCTGTTCATCGTCGTCGCCGTCGCTGGTCCTCGCGAAGGGCTGCTGGACCGGCTGCTGCTGATGCAGTCGGAGGTCTCCGAGTATGCGAGCGGCAAGATCGGCTTTTCGTCGCTGGGCTCGCGGCTCGAGCTGTGGGAGGCGGCCGGCCGGATGTTCGTCGGTCATCCGTGGATCGGCGTGGGCGTGCACCGTTTCCAGGACGAACTGGAGGTGCTGCGCGCGCAGGGGCTCTTCCCCCACGACGTGATCCTGTTCAAGCACGCGCACAACAGCTATCTGACGGTGGCCGCCGAATTCGGCGTGCTGGGGCTGGTGGTGTGGACCGGGCTGCTGGCGGTCGTCGTGCGCCGTCTGCGCGAAGCGCCGTGGTTCGCGCGGCAGCTCGGGCTGTTCGTGCTGGGGTTGTGGCTGGTGATGGCGCTGACCAACGACGTGCTCGCGCACCAGGCGACGATGAGGGCGATCGCGATCGTGCTGGCGATCTGTATGGCGATGCGCGACGATGACCGCTTCGGCACGCGGCGCACGGATCCGGGCACGCGGCGCACGGATCCGATATCGGAGTCGGGGGGCGGGCCTTCGGCGCTGCCGTCGCGTCCGGGCGGTTAAACTTCGGACGGATTCCTCCTACAGACCCGCACCCATGACTTCTCTCGTCGACGAATCGATCTTCAAGGCCTACGACATCCGCGGCATCGTCGGCAAGACGCTGACGACCGACGCGGTTCGCCTGATCGGCGTGGCGCTGGCCAACCAGGCTGCCGAGAAGGGCGTGCGGCAGGTGGTGATCGGGCGCGACGGCCGGCTCTCGGGGCCGGACCTGGCGGCGGCGCTGGCCGACGGCGTGCGCTCGGCGGGGCTCGACGTCATCGACATCGGCATGGTGACGACGCCGATCGTCTATTTCGCGACCTATCACCTGGGGACCGGCACCGGCGTGGCGATCACCGGCAGCCACAATCCGCCCGAGTACAACGGGCTGAAGATGATGGTCGCCGGCGATACGCTGTACGGCGAGACGATCAAGGATCTGGCCCGGCGCATCAACGGCGGATCGCTGCGGCGCGTCGATCCGGCGCAGGCTGGCAAGCGCGAGCAGGTCGACGTGTCGGCCGCCTATCAGGCGCGCGCGCTGTCGGACGTCGAGCTGGCCCGGCCGATGAAGATCGCGATCGACGCGGGCAACGGGGTCGCCGGAGCCTATGCGCCGGCGCTGTTCCGGGCGCTCGGCTGCGAGGTCGCCGAGCTGTTCTGCGAGGTCGACGGGACGTTTCCGAACCACCATCCGGATCCGGCGCACCTGGAGAACCTGCAGGACCTGATCCGCTGCCTGCACGAGACCGACGCCGAGATCGGGCTGGCCTTCGACGGCGACGGTGATCGGCTGGGGCTGGTGACCAAGTCCGGCAAGGTGATCTTTCCGGACCGGCAGATGATGCTGTTCGCCGAGGACGTGCTGTCGCGGCACCCGGGCGCGCAGATCATCTACGACGTCAAGTGCAGCCGCAACCTGGCCGGCTGGATCCGCGAGCGCGGCGGCCAGCCGTTGATGTGGCGTACCGGCCATTCGCTGGTCAAGGCCAAGCTGAAGGAGACCGGTTCGCCGCTGGCCGGCGAGATGAGCGGGCACATCTTCTTCAAGGACCGCTGGTTCGGCTTCGACGACGGGCTGTATTCGGGCGTGCGGATGCTGGAGATCCTGTCGCGCCACGCTGATCCGTCGGCGTTGCTCGAGGCGCTGCCCGATTCGCCGACGACGCCCGAGCTGCAGATGTGGACGACCGAGGGCGAGAACTTCGCGATCATCGACGCGTTGCGTCGGAACGCGCATTTCGAGGGGGCAAGCGAGGTGATCACGATCGACGGCGTTCGCGTCGAGTATCCGGACGGGTTCGGTCTGGCGCGGCCGTCGAACACGACGCCGGTGGTCGTGATGCGCTTCGAGGCCGATTCGCCGCAGGCGCTGGCGCGGATCCAGTCGGCGATGCGCGACGCGATCCTGGCGGTCAGTCCGCAGGCCAAGCTGCCTTTCTGAGCCGCGCGCAGGCCTCGCGTGCGGCTGGCGCTGGTCAAGACGAGTTCGATGGGCGACGTGATCCACGCGTTGCCGGTCGTCAGCGACATCCGGCAGGCGTTGCCGGGGGCGGAGATCGACTGGATCGTCGAGGAGGGTTTCGCCGATCTGCCGCGGCTGCATCCGGGCGTGCGGCGCGTGCTGCCGGTGGCGATCCGGCGCTGGCGCAAGTCGTGGCTGGCGGCGGACACGCGCGCGCAGATCCGGCAGGCGAAGGCGGCGATCGCGGCGCAGCCCTACGATCTGGTGCTCGACCTGCAAGGACTGCTCAAGAGCGCGTGGATCGCGTCGTGGGCGCGCGGCGTGCGCGTGGGCTTCTCGCGCCGCTGCGCGCGCGAGCCGCTGGCCGCGCTGACCTACGCGCGCCGCTACGACGTCGACATGCACGCGCACGCGATCGAGCGCCTGCGCCAGTTGGCCGGGCAGGCCTGCGGGTATCCGGTGTCGGGCCTGCCTCGCTTCGATCTGGCGCCGCCGGGGCCGCGCGTCGCGGCGGCGCCGGCCGGACGCTACGTGGTGCTGCTGCATGCGACGTCGCGCGTCGACAAGCAATGGCCGCTGGCCGACTGGCAGGCGCTGGCGGGCCGGCTCGGCGACCGGGGCCTGGCTGTGGCGCTGCCCTGGGGCAGCGATGAGGAGCGGGCGCAGGCCGAGCGGATCGCCGCGAGCGCGCCGGGCGCCGTCGTGCTGCCCCGCCTGTCGCTGGCCGACTGCGCGTGCCTGCTGCGCGACGCGCAGGCCGTCGTCGGCGTCGATACCGGATTGACGCATCTGGCCGCGGCGCTGGACCGGCCGACCGTCGCGCTGTTCGCGGCGACGCCGGCCTGGCGGTTCGGTCCGTACTGGACGCCGCGGGCGGTCTCGCTGGGCGAGCCCGGGCAATGGCCGTCGGTCGCGCAGGTGCTCGACGGACTCGACGAGGTGGGCCGGGCATGAAGGGGACCGAGAACGTCGCGCGCTGGATTCGGCAGGCTTTGTATTCAACGGCATGGGTGCTGCTGACGCCGGCGCTGATCGTTTACCTGCTATGGCGTTCGCGGCGGCAGCCGGCCTATCGCTCGCACTGGCGCGAACGCTGGGGCCTGATCGCACGGCGGCGCCGGCGCGGCAGGCCGCTGATCTGGGTGCACGCGGTGTCGGTCGGCGAGACCCGCGCGGCCGAACCGCTGATCCGCGCGCTGCAGCAGCGCTATCCGCATGCCGAATGGCTGCTGACCTGCACGACGCCGACCGGGCGCGAGGCCGGGCACGGCCTGTTCGGCGACACCGTGCGGCAGGCGTATTTCCCTTACGACTATCCGTGGGCGATGCGCCGTTTCCTGAAGGCGTGGCGGCCGTCGCTGGGGATCGTGATGGAGACCGAGCTGTGGCCGAACCTGACGCGGCAGGCGAAGCGGCTGCGGGTGCCGCTGGCGGCGGTCAACGTGCGCCTGTCCGAACGCTCGCTGCGCAAGGCCGAGCGCTATGGCGCGCTGATCCGCGATGCGCTGGCGCGGATCGATACGGTGGCGGCGCAGACCGACGAGGATGCGGCGAGGCTGGGCCGGCTCGGGCGCAGGCAGGTGGCGGTCACCGGCAACCTGAAGTTCGACGTGACGCCCGCCGACGCGATGCGCGAACGCGGCGCCGCGTGGCGGCAGGCGCTGGCCGGGCGGCCGGTCGTGCTGGCGGCCAGCACGCGCGACGGCGAAGAGGCGCTGCTGCTGGCGGCCTGGAAGCGCCTGGCCGACGGCGCCGCGACGCGGCCGTTGCTGCTGCTGGTGCCGCGTCATCCGCAGCGCTTCGACGAGGTCGACGCGTTGTGCCGGCAGGGCGGTTGGCGGGTCGTTCGCCGCAGCACGTGCGCGCCGGACACCTGGGCCGGCGCCGACATCGTGCTCGGTGATTCGATGGGCGAGATGTTCGCGTATTACGCGGCGGCTGACGCGGCGATCATCGGCGGCTCGCTGCTGCCGTTCGGCGCGCAGAATCTGATCGAGGCCTGCGCGCTCGGCGTGCCGGTCGTGCTGGGACCGCATACGTTCAACTTCAAGGAAGCGGCCGAGCAGGCGATCGCCTGCGGCGCGGCGCTGGGCGTGGCCGACGCAGACGAGGCGGTGGCGCGGGCGCTGGGCCTGGTCGCCGATGCCGAGGCCTGGCAGGCGATGCACGCGGCGGCGCTGGCCTTCGCCGGCACGCACCGGGGCGCGACGCGGCGCACGATCGATGCGCTCGAACCGCTGCTGCTGCGCTGCCGGCTCAGACTGGAGCCCGATCAGGACCGCGCCGCGTAGCGGTCGACCGCTTCCCAGCGCGCGGCGACTAACGCTGCGGCTCACCCGCCGGTTCCTGGACCGTCGACAGCAGGTCGTTGACCGCCATCAGGTCTGCCTCGGCCAGCGTGCCGGCCGCCTGCCGCAGCCGCAGTCCGTTGACGAGCACGTCGTAGCGCGCCCGCGCGAGGTCGCGGCGCGTCGAGTACAACTGCTGCTGGGCGTTCAGCACGTCGATGTTGATCCGTACGCCGACCTGGTAGCCGAGCAGGTTCGAGTCGAGCGCGAGCTGGCTCGAGCGTTCGGCCGCTTCGAGCGCGCGGACCTGGCCCAGGCCGCTCTGCACGCCCAGGTAGGCGGTGCGCGCTCCCTGTTCGGCCTGGCGTCGGTAGTTCTCGACGTCGGACAACGCCTTGTTGCGCAGCGCGATCGCTTCGCGGACCTTCGCTTCGATGCCGCCGCCCGCGTAGATCGGTACGTTCAATTGCAGGCCGATCGATTTGGCGTCGACGGTGACGCCCTGGAACGCGAACGAGGGGTTGTACTGCCGTCCGACGCTGCCGACCAGGTCCAGCGTCGGGTAGTGGCCCTGGCGCGCGCGGTCGATCTCGCGCCGGCCGATCTCGGCGGCCAGTTCGGACTGCACGACCGACAGGTTGCTCTGGCGGCCCGACGCCGTCCATGCGGTCTCCTGCGCGGGTTCGGGCGGGGCGAGCGCGACGCCTTTGTCCAGCGCCTTGAGCGGCGACAGCGGCTGGCCGGTCAGCAGGCTCAGCGCGCCGCGCTTGACGGCCAGGTCGTTGTCGGCGGCCAGTTCCTGGGCGACGTTCAGGTCGAAGCGGGCCTGCGCCTCCTGCTGGTCGGTGATCGTCGCCGTGCCGACCTCGAAGTTGCGCTTGGCCGCCGACAACTGCTCGGTGATCGCCCGGCGCTGCGCGCGGATCGTCGCCAGGCTGTCCTCGGCCGCCAGCACGTCGAAATAGGCCTGCGAGACGCGGATCATCAGGTCCTGCCCGGCCTGCGACACCTGGGCGTCGGCGATGTCGGCCTGCAGCTTGGCCTGATCCCACTGCGTGAGGTTCTGCGGCCGGAACAGCGGCATCGTCAGGTTCACGCCGTACAGCCGCGACGAGAACTCGCTCTGCGGCGACAGGTTGGTCTCGGCCTGCTGGCGGCTGACCTGGGCCTGCGCGCCGAGCATCGGCAGCAACTGCGAGCGGGCCTGCGTGATGCGTTCGCGCACCGCGTCGAGGTTGGCGCGCGCGCTGGCGAGCTGCGGGTCGTTGGCCTGGGCCTGGCGATAGGCATCGGCCAGGTCCAGCGCCAGGGCCGGCGCGGCGAGCGCGCAGCAGGAGGCGGCGACGAGCGACGAAGCGATCCGTCCGGGGGGCAGCGACGGGCCGGCAACGGCGGAAGGAGGGGTCGGCAAGATCGGCCTCGTCGGGAAGGCGGGCGAATGGACGAGCGCGGCGCGCGGATCAGAAGTGGAAGTGTTCCTTCTGCGGGAAGCCCGCCAGCGGCTTCGTCACGGTGTCGAACGGCGACACGGTCGTGTACTCGCCCGCCTGGCTGCCGTGGCCGCGCGTGATGATCTCGCCGCGCATGACCGGCAATTCGCCGACGATGGCCGCCAGCCGGCCGCCGGGGTTCAGGCGGTCGAGCCAGCCCTGCGGCACGAACGGTACCGAGCCGGACAGCACGATGACGTCGAACTTGGCTTCGCCGACGGCGCGGGTGGCGTGCGAGCCGTCCTTGTGCTCGACGGTGACGTTGCCGACGCCGGCGGCGCGCAGGTGCTCGGCCGCGAGCTTGGCCAGTTCGGGATGCGACTCAAGCGTCAGCACCTTCTGCGCGCGCGCGCCGAGCAGCGCGGCCATGTAGCCGGAGCCGGCGCCGACCTCGAGCACGGTCTCGTGCTTGCCGATCTGCAGGTCCTGCAGCAGGCGGGCTTCGACCTTGGGTGCCAGCATGACTTCACCGGTCGGCTTGCCGCCGGCCAGCAACGGGATCTCGGTGTCGGTGAACGCCTGCCAGCGCAGGCTTTCGGGCACGAACTGCTCGCGCTTGACCACGAACAGCAGGTCGATGATCTGCGGATCGAGCACGTTCCAGGGGCGGATCTGCTGCTCGATCATGTTGAAGCGGGCGGTTTCGATATCCATGATGACTCTCGGAAGGCAGATGAGGGGGGCCGGGGACGTTGCCGCGCATTTTATGTCACCGGGCTGCGGCGCAGGCGCCTGGCGGCCAGGTCGTCCAGCAATGTGTACAACACCGGCACGACGATCAGCGTCAGCAGCGTGGAGGCGATGACGCCGCCGATCACCGCGTGGGCCATCGGCGCCCGCTGTTCGGCGCCTTCGCCGGCGCCGATCGCCAGCGGCACCATGCCGAAGATCATCGCCAGCGTGGTCATCAGGATCGGCCGCAGACGGATCTCGGCGGCGTCCAGCAGCGACTGCGCGCGTTCGACGCCGCGGCGGCGCGCCTGGTTCGCGAAATCGACGAGCAGGATCGCGTTCTTCGTGACCAGGCCCATCAACATGATCAGGCCGATGATCGAGAACAGGTTCAGCGTGCTGCGCCAGGCCAGCAGCGCGACGACGACGCCGATCAGCGCCAGCGGCAGCGAGGCCATGATCGCCAGCGGTTGCACGAAGCTGCCGAACTGCGAGGCCAGGATCATGTAGATGAACACGACGGCCAGCGCCAGCGCCTGCACGGCGAAGCCGAAGCTCTCGGCCATGTCGCGGGTGGCGCCGCCGGTGGCGAAGCGGTAGCCGGGCGGCAGCTCGAGCCGCGCCAGCGCGTCCTGGATCAGCAGGCCCGCGGTGCCCGAGGCGATGCCGTCGGCATTGGCCGAGATCAGGATCTCGCGGGTCAGGTTCTTGCGGTTGATCTGCGTCGGGCCGAAGCCCGGCACGAAGTCGGCGACCTGGCGCAGCGCGACCATCCGCGGACCGGTGCCGGCGCTGGCACCGGCGCCGGCTTCGCCGCCGTCACCGGCGCTAGTGCCCTGGGCCAGCAGCGTGATCCGTTCGAGGTCGCCGATCGTGCTGCGCGCGTCCTGCGGCAGGCGCACGTTGACGTCGTAGTTCTCGTCATCGGGGGCGCGCCAGGTCGTCGCCGCCTCGCCGGCCAGCAGCGGGCGCAGCGCCTGGCTGATCTGGCCGACGCCCACGCCCAGGTCCGAGGCGAGCTGCCGGTTGACGTCGACGGTGATCGTCGGCTTGGACGGTTTGGCGCTGGTGTCGATCTCGACGATGCCCTGGCTCGGCGCGAGCGCGTACTGCCGGCGCAGCGTTTCGTTGATCCGTGCGATCTCGTCGAGCGCGCGCTGCGCGATGCGTTCGAGCTGCGCGATGTCCTGGCCCTGCACGCTGATCTGGATCGGCTTGCCCGAGCCCATCGTGTTGAAGGTACCGAGGTCGGTCAGCGTCACGCCGGGGATCTGCATCAGGCGCTCGCGCACCGGCAGGCGCATCTGCGCGACCGACAGCGGCCGCTGGTGGCGGGGGACCAGGCGCGCGAACAGCGTCGCGTAGTTCTTGCCCTGGACGGTGCCGGTGTTGATCGTCGCGTAGGTGTCGATGACGCCCGGAAATTCGCGCAGCGCGGCTTCGACCTGCCGCACCTTGTCCTGCGTCAGCGCGAGCGACGAGCCGACCGGCGTGTACATCATCAGGTAGAACTCGTTGTTGTCCGAGACCGGGACGAACTCGGTCCCGACGACCTTGACCAGCGGGATCGAGCCGGCCATCGCGGCGAACGCGATCAGCAGCGTCAGCGCGCGGTGGCGCAGGCCCCAGCGCAGCAGCGCGACATAAGCGCGCTCGAGGCGCGTCATCAGCGACTGGAACCCGCGCAGCAGCCGCGCGACCGGGCCGTTTCCGCGCGCGCCGTGCGCGTCCGGGTCGCGCCAGAACGCCGACAGCATCGGGTCGAGCGTGAACGACACGAACATCGATAGCAGCACGGCGAACGCCACGGTCACGCCGAACTGCTTGAAGAAGCGGCCGATGATGCCGCCCATGAAGCCGATCGGCAGGAACACCGCGACGATCGTGAACGTCGTCGCCATCACCGCCAGGCCGATCTCGGACGTGCCGTCGAGCGACGCGCGGCGGTGGTCCTTGCCCAGGCCCAGGTGGCGCACGATGTTCTCGCGCACGACGATCGCGTCGTCGATCAGCAGGCCCACGCAGATCGACAGCGCCAGCAGCGAGACGACGTTGATCGAGAACCCCATCGCGTACATGACCAGGAAGGTGCCGATCAGCGAGATCGGCAGCGTCAGCCCGGTGATCACCGTCGAGCGCCACGACGACAGGAACAGGAACACGATGACGATCGTCAGCACCGCGCCCTCGACGATGTTCTGGCGCACGCCGGCCACCGAGTTGCGGATCGACGTCGATGCGTCGCGGATGACCGTCAGCACGACGTCGTCGGGCACGTCGCCGCGCGCCTTCAGCGCGGCGGCCATCCGGCGGATCTCGTCGACGACGGCGATCGTGTTCTCGTCCTGCGCCTTGACGATGTCCAGCACGATCGCGCGTTGTCCGTCGATCAACGCCGCGTTGACCTCCTCCTGCTGGCCGTCGACGACCCGCGCGAACTGCGACAGGTAGACCGGCTGCCCGCCGCGGCGGGCGACGATCAGCCGATCGAAATCGCGCACCGACGTCATCCGCGCGTCGATCTGCACGACCTGCTCGCGGTCGCGGCTGGTCAGCGTGCCGGCCGGCAACTGCTGGTTGTCGGCGCGCAGCACATCCAGCACCTGGTCGACGCCGATCTTCAGCGCTTCCATGCGGGCCGGATCCAGTTCGATCTGCACCTCGCGCTTGACGGCGCCGACCAGCGTGACGCTGCCGACGCCGCGCGCGTTCTCGAAGCGGCGCTTGACGACCTGGTCGGCCAGCGTCGTCAGCTCGCGCGGCGAGCGCTGCGGCGAGCGGATCGCGACCGACACGACCGGCGCGTCGTCCGGGTTGAAGCGCGTGACCAGCGGCTCCTTGACCTCGTCGCGGAACTGCGGCCGGACGATCGCGACTTTCTCGCGCACGTCCTGCGTCGCCCTGGCCGGATCGACGGACAGATCGAAGCGGATGATGACGACCGACTGGCTCTCGTACGAGCGGGACGACAGTTCGTAGACGCCGCTGATCGTGTTGACCTGCTCCTCGAT
Source organism: Burkholderiaceae bacterium (assembly GCA_047601745.1). Taxonomy (GTDB): domain Bacteria; phylum Pseudomonadota; class Gammaproteobacteria; order Burkholderiales; family Burkholderiaceae_E; genus JAKPAM01. The sequence goes on from JASGIS010000001.1 coordinate 3,138,365, forward strand.
CTTGCGCGTGACGTCGGCTTCGACGACCTCGGGCGACGCGCCGGGGTAAGCGGTCGACACGACGACGATCGGGAACGTGACGTCCGGCAACTGCTCGACCGGCAGCCGGTAGTACGAGAACAAGCCCAGCACGACGAACGCGACCATCACCATCGTGGCGAAGACCGGCTGGCTGATCGAGACGCGGGTGAACCACATGAGGGCGTCGCCGCGGCCGCTAAGGACGCGCGGCGTCGTCGACGCGCACCGGACTGCCGGCCCGCAGCGTGCCGAGGTCGGCGGCGACGATCAGTTCGCCCGGCTGCAGGCCTTCGGTGATCTCGACGCGTGCGCCCGTTCCAGCTTCCGCCCCGGCTCCGGCTCCAGTTCCGGCTCCAGTTCCAGTTCCAGTTCCCGCGCGCGTTCCCGCTCCGGCTTCCGTTCTCGCGCCGCCGTCCGGATCCCGGTCGCTCCGGCCGCTTCCGCCGGCGGCATCGCGCAGGCCGACACGCACGTCGCGTTCGACCAGCCGGTCGCCGTCGATCGCGTAGACGAACAGGCGGCCGGCGACGTCGCGCACCGCGGCCTCGGGCACGACGATCGCGCCGTCGCGAGCGGCGGTCACCAGCCGGCCCTGCGCGAACAGGCCGGCGCGGATCCGCGGGTCGCGGTTGTCCAGCCCGATGTAGACCGGGATCGAGCGCGTGCCGGCCTGGGTGCCGGGCGCGATGCGCACGACCTGGCCGAGCTGCGGCGTATCGATACCTTCGATGTGCAGCGTGACGTCCTGGCCGACGGCGACCGCGCCGATCTCGCTGGCCGGCACCGGCGCCTCGATCTCCATCCGCGACAGGTCGACCAGCGAGACGAGCCGGTTGTCGGGCGAGACCTTTTCGCCGGGCTGCGCGAAGCGTTCGGCGATGACGCCGGAGAACGGCGCGGTGACCGTCGCGTCGCGCAGCGACTTGCGCGCCATCGTCAACTGCGCGCCGGCGGCATCGCGCGCGCCGAGCAGCGCCTCGTACGCGTAGCGGGCGTTGTCGTGCGCGCTCTGCGAGATGAAGTGCCTGGCCAGCAGTTGCGTGTTGTCGTCCAGCGAGCGCCGCGCCTGGGCGAGCTGCGCCTCGATCTGGCGCAGTTGCGCTTCGCGCTCCTTGATCCGGTACTCGAAGTCGACCGGGTCGATCCGCGCGATCAATTGGCCGGCCTTGACGACCGAGCCTTCGCGCACCGGCAGCTCGCAGATCTCGCCGGCCACCTTGGCGCGTAGCACCGTCTGGTTGACCGGCCGCAGCGTGCCGGTCAACGGGATCGAGCGCGCGATCCGCGTCGGCGCCACCCGTATCAGGTCGCGCGGGCCGAAGCTCAGCAGGCCGGCGGGGGCATTCGCCGGCGCACCGGACGCGGCCGCCGCCGCCGGCGTGGGGTGGGCGGCGATCGCCTTGGCTCGGCGCTGATAGGTCAGGTAGCCGCCGGCCGCCAGCGCGATCAGCACGATCCCGATAACGACCGTCCCGCGGTAGCCGGGTCTCATCGGGTCCTCACGGGCGTCGTCTGCGGCTGGCCGCGGTCGGCGGCGCGGCGGCCGGCGCGATGGTCGGCGCGGCGATCGGCTTGGCGCTCGGTTTGGCCCTCGGCAGCGGATGCGGCGTCAGCGGCCGCGCGTCGGGGCGCAGCATGTCGTGGATCGCCGCCAGTTGCAGGGCCGACAGGTGCTCGATCGAATGAGGCGAGGACGTCGCGCAGACCGGGTCGAACGAATGCATCCATACCGCCTTGAGCACCGGCGCGGCGATCCACAGGCTGGCGAACGCGCTCGCGTCGATCCGGCGGAACTCGCCGCGGGCGATGCCGCGCTCGATCAGCGCGACCAGCGAGCGGACGGTCGGCCTGACGACTTCCTCGTGGAAGAAGCGCGTGACCTCGGGAAAGTTCGCCGATTCGGCGATGACCAGCTTGAGGATCGGCGATACCCGCGTGCCGACGAAGCGTTGCCAGAACTCGGCGAAGAACTGCGTCAGCAGCGTGTCGCTGGCGATCGCGTCGTCGGCCAGCCGGCGCTGCAGGCTTTCGAGCCAGTCGACGACGCCCGAGCGCACGACCGCCTTGAACAGGTCTTCCTTGCTGGGGTAATACAGGTACAGCGTTCCCTTGCTGACGCCGGCGGCGCGCGCCACGTCGTCGAGCCGCGTCGCCGCGAAGCCGTGCTCGGCGAACATCGCCCGCGCCGCCTCGAGCAGTTCGGCCGGGCGATAATCCTTGCGTCGCTCCCATTTGAGCGGGCGCGGGGCGCGGGGCGCCGGCGGCGTTCGCGGAGCGGCCCGCTTGTTCGCGGGCGAGGGGGCACGCATGTTCGTGACAGTAACTGACCGGCGGGTCATTTTCGGAGAGCCATTCTTGTTGTTTCCGTCTTGGGTGTCAATGACCGGCGTGCCGTCCGGGCGGGCGCCGGGTCGACCGTCCGTCGGCCGGGGGGGCGCGCGATGAGGATCGGGATCGCCGGCGCGGGGCTGGCCGGTCGGCTCGCAGCCTGGCGGCTGGTCCTGGCCGGCCATGACGTGACCGTCTTCGATCCGGCCGACGGGCCGGAGCGCGGCCCCGTACGCTTCGCCGGGCCCGAGGCGCGGGCCGACGATCCGGCGATCGCGCCGGCGGCCGGCTGGACCGCCGCCGGCATGCTCAGTCCGATCGCCGAGCTCGAGACGGCCGACGCCGAGGTCTTCGCGCTGGGCCTGCGCTCGCTGGACCTGTGGCAGCGCTACGAGGCGCAGTTGTCGGGACCGATCGGCCTGAGGCGGGCCGGCAGCCTGATGCTGGCCTACGGCTCGGACGCCGGCGCGGCGCGGCGCGTCGTCGATGCGCTGACCGCGCGCGCGCCGGCCGCGCATCGGCCCGAGCCGATCACGCTCGAGCGGCTCAGGACGCTGGAGCCCGACATCCATGGTCCGGCGCTGGCCTGGGAGCTGGCCGGCGAAGGGCAGGTCGACGCGGTGCTGGCGATGCGCGCGCTGGCCGACGCCGGGGCCGCGCGGGGCGTGCGGTTCCGCTGGGGCGTGCGCGCGGCGCCCGGCGACGGCTGGATCGACGTCGAGCCGCCGGCGGGTGCCGACGCGCCGGCGGATGCCGGGCGCCATCGCTTCGATCACGTGATCGATGCGCGCGGCGTCGGCGCGCGGCCGGACCTGCCGGTGCGCGGCGTGCGCGGCGAGATTTTCTGGCTGCACGCGCCCGGCGTGCGGCTGGGGCGGCCGCTGCGCCTGCTGCATCCGCGCCACCGCGTGTACCTGGTGCCGCGCGACGGTGACCGGATCGTCGTCGGCGCCAGCGAGATCGAGAGCGAGGACCGGTCGGCGCCGTCGCTGCGCAGCACCGTCGAGCTGCTGGCGGCCGCGCATTCGGTGATGCCCGCGCTGGCCGAGGCGCGCGTGATCCGCCAGGACGTGAACCTTCGCCCCGCAATGCCCGATAATCTTCCGGTCATTTCGCACCGCGCCGCGTCGACAGCGATCAACGGCCTGTTTCGGCACGGCTGGCTGATCGCCCCGGCTCTCGTGGAAAAAGCGCTCGGCGCATTGATCGGATTTCCGCATGACTGACATCGCATCGACCGGCACCGCCGTCCGGATCCTCGTCAATGGCGAGCCGCGGCAGACCGGCACCCTCAACCTGGCCGCCTGGCTCGACGCCGAAGGCCTGGATGCCGCGACGGTCGCCACGGCCGTCAACGGCGAATTCGTGCCGCGCGCGTCGCGCGACGGCGTTACGCTGCGCGACGGCGACCGGCTCGACGTGTTCCGCGCGATCGTCGGAGGCTGAGACCATGCACGACTTCTCTGTGCCCGCGGCCGAAGGGCCGTCTTCCGCTGCGCCGTTGCCGTCGGCGCCGGCGTCGGCGTCGCTGTCGCCTTCGTCGTCGTCGTCGTCGTCACCGCTCTCGTCGCCGTCATCGCTCTCGTCGCCGCTGTCACCCTCGTCACCCTCGTCGTGGCGGGTCGGCGGCGTCGAGCTGAACAGCCGTTTCTTTCTGGGCACCGCCGGCTATCCGTCGCCGCAGGTGCTGCAGCAGGCGATCGAAGCCTCGGGCGCGCAGGTCGTCACCGTCGGGCTCAAGCGCCAGCTCGCGCACGGCGGCGCGGCCAGCGATTTCTACGCGCTGATCCGGGCCAGCGGCGCGCGGCTGCTGCCGAACACGGCTGGCTGCACGACGGCCCGCGAGGCGACCACGCTGGCGCGGATGGCCCGCGAGCTGTTCGGCACCACCTGGATCAAGCTCGAGGTCGTCGGCGACGACTACACGCTGCAGCCCGATCCGTTCGAGCTGGTCAGCGCTGCGCAGGAACTGGTGCGCGACGGCTTCGAGGTGTTTCCGTACTGCACCGACGACCTGGTCACGTGCCGCCGCCTGCTCGATGCCGGCTGCACGGTGCTGATGCCCTGGGGCGCGCCGATCGGCTCGGGCCAGGGGCTCATCAATCCGTTCGCGCTGAAGACGCTGCGCGCGCGGTTGCCCGACGTGCCGCTGATCGTCGATGCCGGTATCGGCTCGCCGATGGATGCGGTCCAGGCGATGGAGCTGGGTTACGACGCGGTGCTGCTGAACTCGGCGGTCGCGCAGGCGACCGATCCGGTGCGGATGGCGCGCGCGTTCCGGCTGGCGGTCGAGGCGGGCCGGCTCGCGTGGGAGGCGGGCGTGATGGCCGAGCAATCGATGGCCGTGCCGACGACGCCGGTGACCGGGCGGCCGTTCGTGCTCGGCTGAGGGTCGCCGGGCCCTGGTCCGGCGTCGCTCACAACCCTCCCTGCCGGACCAGCGCCGACACCGCCGCATCGGCCCAGCGGGCGGCCGGTCGTTCCGGCCGGCCTTCGAAATGCAGCCGGACGGCGCGCGTGGCGGTCACGGGTTCGTCGAGTTCGCCTTCGACCGTCACCCGATACCAGGTTTCGGCCGGTCGCAGATCGCGCGGCGGGGCGTTCGGATCGAGCGCGATCGGGCCGCCGTGCGGCTTGGCGAGCAGCGCGTGCGGCAGCCTGCGCGCCGGACCGCCGTCGATGCCGACGATGCGGCCGTCGAGCCGGGTCGTGCGGCCGACGACGATCGCGGTGGCCGGCGTGCCGGGCCGCAGCCGGGCGCGGTCGCGTTCGCCGACCAGCGCTTCGGCGCGCCAGCGGCGGCCGTCGACGACGACGGCGATCGGCCGGTCCGGCGCGATCCAGCTTCCGGGCACGAGCAGCGGGTCGATGTCGCGGACCTCGCCGTCGCCGGGACTGGCCAGTTGCAGCCGCGACAGTTCGGCCTCCCGCGCCTGGCGTTCGACACGCCAGACGCTGGCCTGTTGTTCGGCCAGCGCCAGCCGGGCGGCCGGCGCATCGTCGGCGCCCAGTGCGCCGCGGGCGGCCCGGTTCCAGGCAGCGGCCATCGCCTCGGCCTGGTCGCGCTGGTCGCCCTGGACCGGCGCATCGAGCACGGCCAGCACGTCGGCGGCGCGGACCGGCTGGCCCTCGCGGACCGGCAGCGCGACCAGCCGCGCCGAGAACGGCGCGTAGATCGGCCGCTCGATGCCGGCGCGCAGCACGCCCGGCGCGTCGATGCCGGTGGGCCAGGGTATCGCGACGACGATGGCTGCACCGGCGGCCAGCAGGCCGACCGCCCATTGCCGTTGGCGCGAGCCTTCGGCGCGGTGCCGCCACCAGTGCCGCGCTTCGTTCGCGATCGGTCGCAGGATGAACACGGTGATCTCCACGGCGAACAGGAAGAGGCCGAGCGCCTTGAAGAAGGCGTGGTAGACGAGCAGCGCGATGCCGACGAACAGCAGTAGCCGGTACGACCAGGTCGCGAACGCGAACGCCGCCAGCGCCCGCCGCCTGCCGGGGGCCAGCGGTTCGCCGGTCGGTTCGGGCAGGCCCATCACCAGCCGCCGAAGCATCCGCTTTGCCTCGTGACCGGCCCGCTCGTGCAGGCCCGGCACGTCGACGAGGTCGCACAGCATGTAGTAGCCGTCGAAGCGCATGAACGGGCTGGCGTTGATCGCGACGGTCGCCACCCAGGCCGTCGTCGCGAGGAAGAACAGCGCATCGCGCACGGCGCCGTCGGGCATGAACGCCCAGGCGAGCGTGGCCCAGGCCGCCAGCATCAGTTCGGCGGCGATGCCGGCCGACGCGATCGCGAAGCGGTCGCGGGCGCGGCGCAGCTTCCACGATTCGCCGGTGTCCGTGTACGGCATCGGCCACAGCACCAGCAGCGCGATACCCATGTGGCCGACGCGCACGCCGTGGCGGGTCGCGGTCATCGCGTGGCCGAACTCGTGCAGCAGCTTCGAGGCGACGATCGCTACCGCGAACGCGGCGAAGCCTTCGACCGTCATCGACGCCTCCAGCCGTGCGGTGACCGTATCCCATTGCCGGCCGGCGAGCGCGAGTCCGGCCAGGCCGGCCAGCACCGTCAGCGCCAGCCAGGCCCGGCCGTAGAAGACGTCGGCGAACGGCCGCAGCGCGGCCAGCAGCCGGGCCGGCCGGACCAGCGGAATGCGCACGAACAGGTAGTTGGCCAGCAGCCAGCGCCAGCCGGCCTGCGGCGGCGCGGGCCGCGCCGACTGGACGAGCTGGTGGCGGCGCAGGAAGGCGGCGAAGCGCTCGACGTCCGCGCGCTCGGCATGCAGCGGCGTGCCGGCGGCGATCGCGTCGGCGATCCGGCCGGCGTCGCCGTGCGGCCAGCGCAGCAGGCATTCGAATTCCAGCCAGCCGATCCGGTAGAAGCTGTTGCGCACCGGATCGCAGACATGCCAGGCCGGCGAGCCGTCGCGGTCGGGGGCGGCCGGCTCGATGCGCAGTTCCTCGCGCAGCGGCGGCCAGGGCGGAGAGGACGGCATCGCCGCCGGCCGGGCGGCCGGATCCGTCGCCGCCCGGAGGAGAGGGGCACCGGATATTGTCGGCGGGCTCGCGGCCGCCTCGCTCGCCCCGTTCAGCATCCGCACCATTCCCGCGCGGCGGCGACCGGCCGGCGGAACATCAGCCAGCCCAGCGTCGTCCAGTCGCCGGCGATGCGGGCCGTGCCGCGCAGGCCGATGCGGGCGGGGCCGGTCGATGTGTGGTCGGTGGCCGGGTCGAGCGAGCGGGCGGTGGCAGGGGCGGCGGCGGCGAGCGAGTCGGCGGACGAGTTGGCGGACGAGTCGGTGAGTGAGTCGGTGCGTGAGTCGGCAGGCGAGTCGGGGGGAGAACCAGAGGGTGAATCAGTGGGCGAGTCGGCGGCGTGGCCGTCCTGTCTTTCCAGCGGACCCCGCAGCGAATAGCTGGCGACGCCGTCCGGCGATTCGACGGCCTGGTAGCCGGCGTACGCGATGCGGGCGCTGACCGGCTGCAGCGGGGCGACGCGCAGGAAGACCGTGACCGGCGCGCCGGCCCGCAGGTTGACCGATTCGTTGACCGGTGCCCAGGCCTGGACGCCGAGCGCCGACGGGTCGGCGAGCAGGCCGACGCGCTGGCCGGTCTGCACCGGGCGGCCGGCCCAGTCGTCCGGATCGGAATAGACGAAGACGCCGGCGGCCGGCGCGCGGATCGCGAGCTGCTCGCGTTCGCGCTGAAGGCCCTCGACCTCGATCTCGCGTTCGCGGACCCGGCCGGCGGCGAGGTTCAGGTCGGCCTTGGCCCCTTGCGTGACGATCGCCCGCTGCGAGGCCTGGTGCAGTTCGAGCCGGGCGGTGTCCAGCGCACCGCGGGCGATCGCCAGGCGGTTGTCGATCGTCGTGTCGTCGAGCAGCGCGAGCACGTCGCCGGCCGCGACGTGGGCATTCGGCGCGACCGCCATTCGCGCGATGACGCCGTCGCGCGGTGCGGCGATGACCTGGCTGCGCGTCGAGACGATCTCGGCCGGGACCAGCGCGTAGTCGCGGACCGGCACGGCCAGCAGTGCCAGGGCCGCGGCCAGCGCCCAGCGGCGACCGCGACCGTCGAAGCCGGCGGCGATCCGCGCCGCCAGCGGACGGCGGCGTTCGGCCAGCGCCCACCACGCATGCGCGCAGGCGGCGATCGTCGCATCGAGCTGCGCGCCGGCCGAGTCCGGGCTTCCCGCCGGCGGAATCGCCGTATCGGCCGCGACCAGCAGCATCGCGACCGGACGACCGTCCGGCCCGGCGAACGGCCACGCGGCCAGGTGGGCCGGCAGCCATTCGGCCCACTGCGCGGCGAGCGCCGGCGGCAGCATCGCCGGCTCGACGGCCAGGCGGCCGCTCGCGGCCATTGCGGCTGTTGCGCTTGTTGCGCTTGTTGCGCTTGTTGCGGCTGTTGCGGCTGTTGCGGCTGTTGCGGCTGTTGCGGCTGTTGCGGCCGCAACTGGGACTGCGGATGCGGCGGTTTTCGCGGTTTCGATCGGCGAGGAGGCTGACGGGGACGGGGGAGACGAGGGAGACGAGGGAGACGGGGGGGACGGGGGGGACGGGGGGGACGAGGGGGACGAGGGGGACGGGGCGTTGCGGCCGGCACCGGTGCCGCCGGCTTGTCCGTCGCTTGCCGCCGAATCGCGCAGCGCGCGGGCGACGTCGGCCAGCCAGCGCGCATACGGCGCGTCCTGTTCGACCTGGGCCAGGCCCGAATGCGCGACCAGCGCCGCGCCGCGCCGGCCTCGGAAGCGGACCAGCGCGGCCTGGCGCATCGGCGTGAACGTCCGGATCTCGTTGCAGGCGATGAAGCCGACCTCGGCCGGCCGCGCCGCCGCGTACAGCTTCGCGGCGATCCGCCGGGCGGCGGCGAGCCGGGTCAGCGAGACCGCGGCGGCGGGCGGCAGCGTATTCGACGATGCAGCGGGTGATCGAACGAGCGTCGCCGACCCGGTCCTCGCCGACGGCATCGCGCTCATCGCGCGGCGGCCCGGGTCAGCGACGCCGGCGCGGCGACCTTGGCGGCCGCGACCGGCGGGGCGACGACCAGGCCGCTCATCCCCGGCAGCGCGCGGGCGCCGCCGCCGGCCAGTCGCGCCTCGATCTCGACGGTCTGGCTGACGGCGTCGACCCGGCCGGCGATCCGGGTGACGGTCAGTGAGCAGTCGGCGCCGGTCTCGTCGATTCGGCCGTCGAGAGTCGTGCCGGTCTTGAGCCAGGCGAGCCAGGGCGACGGAACGTTCATCCGTACCTTCATCGGTCCGTTGCCGACCAGCTCGACCAGCGGCTCGCCCGTTCCCAGGCCCTGGCCGACCTTGACGTGGACGCGCGCGACCGTGCCGGCGAACGGCGCGGTGAACGTGCACTGGCGGACCTGGGTATCGGCCACGCGCAACTGCTGCTCGGCGCGGTCGGCGTTGGCGGCGGCCAGTTCGACGTCGACGTCCGAGACCGATTGCAGCCCGTGCAGCTTGACCTTGGCCTCGTACTGGACGCGCGCCGCTTCCAGCTCGGAGCGGGCCGCGCCGCGGCGGGCTTCGATCTCGGCGCAGTCGTATGCGGCCAGCACCTGGCCGGCCTTGACGCGGTCGCCGAGTTCGACGGCGACGCGGGCCAGCCGGCCGGCGGTGGCGGCCGACACGACGGTCTCCTGGCCGGCGACCAGCAGGAAGCGCACCGGCGCACCGTCGGTCACCGCGCTCGCGATCGACGGCGCGGCCGCGACCAGCAGCGCGGCGAGCATCGCCGTCGGCATCATCGGCATCATCGGCTTCATCGGTGTCATCGGTGTCATCGGTTGCTCGTCGGGGTCGGGTTCGCGTCGCGGCTGATCCGGCGCAGATCGGTCATCACCGACAGCGTCGCGGCTTCGGCCAGTGCGGTCAGCGCGCGGTTCGGCACCACCGCCGGCGCGAAGCTGGCGTAGGTCTGCTGCAACGCGTTCGTGCCGTCGGGGCGGCGGACGGCGACCGTCCATTCGACCCGCGCGGTCGCGCGGCCGGCGGCGGGCGGTCGCAGCGCGTAGCCGAGGCGCAGTTCGAGGGCGTCGGCCGCGTTCGCGGCACCGTCGACGGCCAGGTCGTTGCGGCCGATGATCCGTTCGACCGCGCGGCGCACCGCCGCCGGGTCGGCGCCGGCAGGCAGCCCGTCGATCGCCACGCGCACCGGCGCCGGCGCGCGCGTGTCGGCCTGCGGCTGGTCGAACACGCCGCGTTCGACGCCGGCGACGTGGCGGGCGATCGCCTGCGTCAGCGTCGGAATGTCGCGACCGGTCACCTCGGCCGGCAGCAGATCGACGCCGATCGAGTTCAGCACGCGGCCGTACGAGGCCTGGGTGGCTGCCCGGGCCGTCGCGAGCTGGAAGCGCGAGACCAGCGCGCGCGCGTCGGTGCGCAGCGCTTCGAGTTCGCTTTCGAGCCGGTCGCGGGCGCCGGCGCTCGTCAGGCTCGCCAGCCGTTGGTCGACGTCGCTCGAACGGGCCGCCAGCGACTCGTCGGTCACCGCCAGCCGGTAACGTTCGACGGCGACTCGGACCTGGGTCAGCACGGCCATCGACAGCGCCAGCCGCCGGGTCTCGTCGGTCGCCAGCCGGGCGTCGTTGGTGCGGCGGATCGCCGGCAACGCGGCGAGCCGGAACAGGTCCATCGACAGGCCGACGCCGACGTCGCTCCAGTGATTGTTGTACAGGTAGTCGTTGGTGTTGGCGCGGACGCCGGCGAACAGGTTCAGGTTCGGGAACAGCGATGCGATCTGGCGGCGGGTCTCGAGGACGCCGATCCGCGCCTTGTAGTCCTCCTCGCGCAACTCGGGCCGGTTGGCCAGCGCGATCGCTTCGAGCTCGGCGACGTCGGGCGTCGCCGCCGGCGACGGCGCGGTCTCGCCGGCATCGGCCAGCGTGAACGCGGTGCCCGGCGGCAGGTTCATCAGCGCGGCCAGTTCTCGCAGCGCGAACTGCATTTCCTGGCGCTTGGCGTTGACCAGGCTCATCGCGTCGAGCAGCGTGCGCTGGTAGGCGAGGCCGTAGGTGGCGGCGAGCACGCCCGCCCGTTCGGCTTCGTTCGAGGTTTCGATCGCCGCGGCGATCCGCTGCGCCAGCGCGTCGGCCTCGGCCATCAGCCGCTGCGCGCCGAGCGCCCGCCAGTACGCGTGGCGAACGTCCAACGCGATGTTCTGCAGGATCCGGCGGCGCCGTTCCTCGGCGATGTTGACCTCGTCGGCGGCCTGCCTGGACCGGTAATAGCTGAGGCCGAAGTCGAGCGCGTTCCACGACAGCGTGGCGCGTCCGTAGTAGTACTGGCGTTCCTCGGACGTCGACGGGCGCAGGCTGATGATCCGGTCCTCGATGCCGACGCTGAGGCCGCCCGAATCGTTGCTGCGGCTCGCATAGCCGGCATCGGCGACGAGCTTCGGCAGCATGTCGGCGGCCGAGACGTCGAGCAGGCCCCGCGCCAGCGCGCTCTCCATCAGCTTGAGCCGGTAATCGAGGTTGTAGCGCAGCGCGCGGGCCAGCACCTCGGCCTCGGTCAACGGGCCGGTGATCGGCGCCTGGTCGCGGTACATCGCGTCGCGGTCGCGCTCGATGCGGGCGTCGATCGCGGCCTTGTCGAGCGGCTGCGGCGTGACGGCGCAGCCGGACAGCGCGAGCAGTGCCAGCGCGGCGGCGACCGCGATCGGCGCGCGCGAGCGGCGGGTACCGCGCGCCGGGGCGGGTGGGTCGATGAAATACATGGTCTTCGGATCCCTGGTTTGCTGCTGGTTCTGCTGGTTCTGTTCGGTTTTCGTGACGGGCGGCGACCGGCGGTATCGGCCTGCTCCGATCGAAGCAGGCGGCGGGCGCGGCGATCGGCCCGGACGACTCGTTCAGGGCGATCGGCCTGCCGGGATTGACGGGATCGCCCGGTTCGCCGGGGTTACCGGGGTTATCGGTGCCGACGAGGTTGCCGGTCTTTCCGGATGCACCGATCTCGACGGGTTCGTCGATCGCATCGTTGGCGAGACCCGTGCATCGTCCCCCTGCTTGTCCTCACCGCCGTCGTGCCCCTCGTTCTCGGCGTCCACCGCGTCCACCGCGTCCTCGACGGCGAGCCCGGCCGCCCGCGCGGCGGCACGCAACTGTTCGCTGAACGATGGCGCGGCTGGCAGCGCAGCCTCGAGCCGTTCGTCCAGGCCGCGCTGGCGCAGGCTTTCGCGCGCGTCGATGCCGATCGCCGCGGCGTTCGACAGTCCGAGGTCGCGGACCGGCACGGCGATCTCGGCCGGCTGGCCGAGCGGCGCGACGGCCGTGCCGGCATCGTCGAGCGGCCCGTACGGGTCGGCCAGTCCGTCCAGGCTCGCCGGGCCGGCGAGGCCGGGCCCGCCGACGCGGCGGAACACGCCGGCGACCGTGGCCGCGGCGAGACGCTGCGATTCGCCGACCGCCGTCGACACGTGTACGGACGGCAGCATGCGGCCGCGGCCGTGCTCCAGGTCGATCGCGTCGACGCGATGGAAGATCGGATCGACATCGCCGAGGTCGGGCAAGCGGATCCTGCTGGCGGCAACGCCGGCCCCGGTGCCGGCGTTGCCGCCGCTGCGGTCGCGCATGATCTGGGCGGTGGTCAGCGGCAGGAAGTCGGACGCGCCGCGAATCGTGATCGTCAGTGTGGCGGTCGACGTATCGCCGTCGGCGTCGGCGATCGTGTAGACGAAGACATCGGTGCGCGACTGGCCTTCGGCCAGGCTGGCGATCTCGGGCGCGCGGCTGTCGACCGCATAGCGGAAGCGGCCGTCGGCTTGCACCGTCAGCGTGCCGTATCGGCCGGCGAGCGGCCGGCCCGGCGAAGCCTCGGCGCCGTCCGCGTTGCGCACGCCGGTGACCGGCGTCGCGGTCGCGTCGCCGCCGATCCGGTCGGCGCCGGGCGCGCCGTGCACCAGGTCGCCGTCGACGACCGGGTCCGGGAAAGCGGTCGAGACGGTCGCGGCGTCGTCGCGCGCCTCGGGCGCATCGTCGACGATGTGGACGACCAGTGTGCCGTTCGCCGTGTCGCCGTCGCGGTCGCCAACGACGATCGCGATCGGGTCGATGATCACGGGCTCGGGCGGGCCGCCGTGGTGGTCGGCCGGGCCGTCGAGCGCGTAGCGCCAGCTCACGTCGCCGGTGGCGGCGTCGTAGCCGGTGATCGTCAGCGTGCCGCGCGGCGTGCCGATCGCGATCGGCCGGCTGTCGGCTTCGGAGAGCTCGGCCGCGGTGATCGTGCGGCCGCCGACCTCGATCGCGCCGACGCCGTCCGGCGTACCGGCCGTGAACCGGCCGGTCGTGACCGACGAGCCGTCGCCGCCGTCCAGTCCGTGTTCGTGGACGCTGGCCCGGCCGCCGACGTCCGCGCCGTCGGCACCCGGGATCGCCAGCGTCACGCCGTCGCCGGTCCCGCGGATCGTGATCGTCAGCGTCGCGGTCGACGTGTCGCCGTCGGCGTCGGTGATCGTGTACGCGATGACCTCGTGCAGCGATTCGCCGACGATCAGCCGCTGCACGGCCGGGTTGCCGTTGTCGAGCGCGTAGGTCCAGGCGCCGCTGGCCGCGATCGTGAAGCGACCGTAGTCGGTGTCGAAGGCGGCGGGGGCCGCGGGCTCGACGGCGGTCTCGACCGTGCGGGCGTTGCCGTGGTAGCCGACGCCGGTGACCGGAATGCCGGTGCCGGGCAGCGCGTTGCCGGTATCGGCGCCGTCGACGTCGCCGCTGTCGGTCTTCACGTTGCCGGCGAGGGTCGACGGATCGTCCTCGTCGATCGCCGCCTGGTCGTCGGTCGCCTGCGGCACGTCGTCGACGATGCGCACGTCCAGCGTGCCGGGGCGCGTGATGCCGCTGGCATCGGTGACGGCCAGCGCGATCGTGTCGAAGCGTTCGCCGTCCGGGCCGCCGGCGTTCGCGCCGCCGTCGCCGGGACCGTGGGTGATGGCGCCGCCCAGCTCGTAGCGGTAGTGCAGCCTGCCCTCGGTCGGCACGCCGCCGACCGACTCGTCGACGTCGAAGCCGGTCAGCGTCAGCGTGCCGTGCGCGGTCGCGATCGTGATCGGCGCGGCCGGCGGGCCGGCGAGGGCGGCGAGCTGGGCCGGCGTCAGCGTCGGGCCGCCGATTCCGCCGATCCTGACCGATGCGAGGCCGTCGAGCGCGGTGACGTCGATCGTGCCGCTGGTCGACTCGCGCGCGTCGGGGCCCGACGGGCCGTCGACGAGGCCGCGTTCGTGTACGTCGGCATCGCCGCCGGCCGCGCCGTTGCCGTCGCGCGCGCGGATGACCGGACCGCCGGCGGCGTCGGTGTGGCCGTGGATCGTGATCGTCAGCGTCGCGGTCGACGCGTTGCCGTCGGCGTCGGTGATCGTGTACGCCAGCCCCTCGCTCAGCGTCTCGCCGTCCTGCAGCGCGTTGACGGCGGGGTTGCCGTTGTCGAGCGTGTACTGCCACGCGCCGTCGGCGGTGATCGTGAACCGGCCGTACGTGGTGTCGATCGGCGAACCGATGCCGCCGGCGATTCCGGGCTGGCCGGGCACGGCGACGAAGGCGATGCCGGTCACCGGCACCGGCGTGTCGGCGCCCAGCCGGTCGTTGGCGCGCACGTTGCCGGCGATCGTCGCCGGCGAATCGTCTTCGGTGATCGATGCGGTGTCGGCGACGGCGGTCGGCGCGTCATCGACGATCGCGATGACCAGGTCGGCGCCGCCGCTGCCCACCGGACCGCCGTTGCGGTCGATCGCCGTGATCGTGACCGTGTCGGCGATCGGGCCGCCGCCATGATCGGTGCGGGCGGCCAGCGTGAACGTCCACCGGATCGAGGCGGCCGTGACCAGGGTGCCGCCCGGGGCGCCCGGTGTGGCGCCGGGCAGCGTGGCGGTCTCGGTCGCGGTCAGGCCGGTGATCGTCAGCGTGCCGTGCGTGGTGGCGATCGTCACCGGCGCGGCCGGCGTCGCGGCCTGCAGCGTCGCGATCGGCACGGCGATCGGGGTCGCCACCGCCGGCCCGCCGAACTCGACTACCTGCAGGCCGTCCTGCGCGCTGACCGTGAAGTCGCCGCCCGTCGTCTCGCGGCCGTCGGCGCCGGCCGGGCCGTCGACGAGGCCGGCCTCGTGGACCGACGCGTGGCCCGGCTCGCTGCCGTTGCCGTCGCCGACCGTCACGATCGGCGGTACGTGGCCGGGGCTGCCGGCCGGCGCGCCGGTGATCGTGATCGCCAGCTCGGCCGTCGACGTCCGGCCGCCGGGGTCGCTGATCGTATAGGTGAAGCGCTCGCTCAGCGTCTCGCCGGCCGTCAGTACCCGCACGTCCGGCGATGTGGTGTCGGCCGCGTAGTCGTAGCTGCCGTCCGGATTCAGCGTCAGCGTGCCGAAACGGCCCGTGAGCGGCTGGCCCGGCATGCCGGCGGTGCCGGACTCGGCGGGGGCGCCGGTGCGGATCGCCGACACGACCAGCGCGGTGATCGGATCGTCGGGGTCGGTGTCGCCCTGGCCGCTGACGCGGCCGGTGATGACGTTGGCCGAGACGGCCGGGCCGTTCTCGGTGGTCGCGTGCGTGTCCGGGTTCGCGGTCGGCGGGTCGTTGTCGGCGGCGATCGTGATCGTGCCGACGATCGGTGCGCCGGCGAGCGCGTGCGGCGGGCCGCCGGCCAGTCCGCCGGCGTCGCCGCCGCCGGGCTGCAGGTTGTTGCCGTCGTCCAGCACGATGCTGAAGCCGCGGGCCGGTTTGGCGCCGTAGTCGGTCGGGTTGTCGCCGACGTGGGCCCAGGTCAGCGCCTCGATCACCGCCCGGACCTCGGCGAGCGTGGTGTCGGCGTCGAAGCTCACGACCAGCGCCGCGCCGTCGTCGCCGCCGGCGACGCTGACGCCGGCCGGCAGCGCGTTGCCGGCGAGCAGCGTCGCGTCGACCTGCAGCCGGTCGCCCGCCATGCCGTCGGTCAGCGACACGGTCAACGTGCCGGCGCCGAAAGCGGTCGCGGCGATGCCGGGCGTGGAGCCTGCGTCGCGGTCGGTCACGGTGACCGAGCCGGCGACGATCAGCCGCGTCGGCGGGATGCTGGTGCCGCTGCCCGTCTGGCCGTTCTCGGTCGCCGTCACGGCGGTGCCGCCGCTGGTCGCGATCACCGGCGCGTCGTTGCGCGGCCGGACCGTGACGCCCAGCGTTCGGGTCGTCGACCAGTGGCTGGTCGGCCCGGCCGCGTCGGTCGTGAGATCGGCGCCGTCGAGGTCGGCCGTGACCGGCAGGTCCGATGCGCGGACCGTCAACGCACCGGGCGTGCCGTTGTAGTCGGCGGCCGGCACGAAGCGCACGCGGGCGTCGGCCGGGATCAGCAGGGCCGCGCCGTCGGCGACATCGGTCGGCACCGTCGTCCAGCTCGCGCCGGCGTCGATGCTGAGCTGCCAGGCGCCCTGAGAAGCGGTCGCCGCGTTGCCGACGATCGCCAGGCCGCCGAAGGCGGTGGCGCCGTTGCCGCCGCCGGGGATGCCGGTCCGGTCGTCGCGGCCGTCGTCGTAGACGGAGCCGAACAGCTCCGCCGCCGTCCGACCGGGCAGGGCGGCGGGCGGCGCGTCCTCGTCGATCGTCGCCAGCGACGCGTCGCCGCTCAGCACAGGCCGGTCGTTGACCGGGGTGACCGTCGTCGTCAGCGCGATCACATCGCCGCCGTACCGCGACGCGCCGCCGGTGGCGTGTGCGCCGGACAGGTCGACGGTGGCGCCGGCGGCCGGCACCGAGGGGCCGCTGCCGTCGGCGTTGGCGTCGGTTTCGATCAGCCGCACCGACAGCGCGTTCGGCGTACCGTGGAAGTCCGGCGCCGGCACGAAGCGCAGCCTGTCGCTCGCGCTCAGCACCAGCGCGTTCGCGTCGCCGCGCGGACCGACGGCGGTCCAGTTCGCGCCGCCGTCGATCGAGTATTGCCAGGTGCCCTGGGCGGCGTTCGGCGTCAGGCCGCGGATCGCGACGCCGAGGAACGCGTCGGGGGCCGATCCGCCGGTCGCCGCGATGCCGGTGCCGTCGTTATGGTCGGCGATGCCGTCGGCCGCGTCGCCGAAGCGGCTGCCGAACAGGTTCGCGATCGTGTCGCCGTCGATCGGCGCCGCGACCGTGTGCTCGGTGTCCTCGGCGATCGCGGCCAGCGCGACCGGCCCGCTGCCGGCATCGACCGGTGCGTCGTTGACCGGCGTGATCGTGACCCGGATCGCGCGGGTCGTCACCAGCCGGTTGTCGGTGCTGCCCGCCGTGTCGTCTGCATGCTCGAACGTCCCGGTCGTCGCCGGATCGCCGGCGTCCAGCGTGTCCGGCCGGCCGCCGTTGTTGCCCTGGTCCTGGACGACGATGGTGACGTCGAACGCGCCGTTCCAGTCGGCGGCCGTCGGCGCCCCGGCGACGTCGGGTAGGGCGACGACGACGGCGGCCAGGCGGGCGTTGATCTGGGCGAGCGTGCCGGTGATGGTGGCGCTGCGCCCGCCGGGCAGCAGGGCGACCGTGCCGCCGCTGCCGTTGACGGCGCTGATCGAGAAGCCCGACGGCACGGTGACGGTGGCCTCGAGCACGTCGGTCGCCAGCGCGTCGGCATCGGTGACGGTCAGGCCGTTCAGCGTCCAGGTGGTCGAGCCCTCGGGCACGCCGGTCGCGTGCCCGGCGATATCGCCGGTGATGCGGGCCGGGTCATTGGTGCCGCTGCTGAACAGCGTCCGGTAGGCGCTGGCGACGTGGCCGGTCAGGCCAGCCGGAATCGCGGCGAACGGGTCGATCGGCGTGGCCGGCGCCGGCTGCGTGCCGCCGCCGGCCGCGGCCGGATCGCCGCCGTTGGCGGTGGCGCCGGGCGCCGTTCCGGGCGTCATCGTGTCGGCATCGGCGTACAGCCGGTCGTCGGCGATGACCCGCACGCGCAGCGGCTGGTCGGTGTTGGCCAGCGCGCCGAAGGTGGCGACCTGCAGGCCGTCGAGCCAGGCCTGGACCTGGGCCCGCGTGCCGCTGACGACCGCCGGCGAGCCGGTGCCGTCGTAGGTCGTGTGCAGCGTCGCGCCGCTGGCCGCCTGCGTCGACGACCCGATCGTGACGTTGTCGCCGGGGACGCCGTAGGCGCTCGCGGCGAGCGGCGTGCCGTCCGGGGTTTCGAGCCGGATCGTCACGCGGACCTGGTCGACTTCGCCGGCCGCGACGCCGCCGGCGTCGGTCATGTCGACGTCGCCGACCACGAAGCCGGGCACCGCGGTCGGCGCCACGCCGCCGGCCAGCAGCAGCGGCGCGTCGCGGTCGACGCCGGCGGCGAGCGTCACCGTCGGCGCGTCGTCGACCGGCACGATCGTCAGCGCGATCGTCCGGTCCGCCGGTTCGTTGGCCACGCTGCCGCCGCCGGTATCGTCGCCGATCCGCGAGCCGCCGTCGTCCAGCGACATCGTCAGCGTGATGTCGCCGGCGTCGCCGCCGTTGACGTCGTGGTTCAGGTCGGCCGGGCCCAGCCAGGTCAGGCCGCTGGCCGGACCGCCGTTCAGCAGCGCCTCGATGTCGGCCGCGCGGCCGGTCAGTACCAGCGTGCCGCTGCCGTTGCCGGCGATCGCGACGGCCCGGCTGCCCGGCGCCGACGGGGTGAAGCTCGTCGCCGTCGTGCCGCCGGCGATGCCCAGCGTGCCCTGCGCGATGACGAACGTGACGGTGAGCGGCGTATCGAAGGCCGCGGATTCGGGGTCGTCGACGACGAACGGGCCGGCGATCGGCGTGCGCTGGTCCTCGTAGACGGTCGCGGCGGCCGGCGCGTCGATCACCGCCGGTTCGTTCACGTTCGAGACGTGCAGCCGCAGCGGCGTCGCCGAAGCGCTGACGTTGCCGGCCAGCGCGGTGCCGCTCGCCGGCGCGGCGTCGGTCAACGGGTCGAACTCGGTGCCGGGGACCGGGAGCGGGTCCTCGCGCACGAGCGGGTTGCCCACCGGCCTGCTGTTGCGCCCGCCGCCGTTGGCCGCGCCGTCGCCGCTGCCGTCGACGACGAGCGCACCGTTGGCGTCGCGCAGCCGGTCGTCGGCGACGACCTGCAGCCAGCGGACCGAGTTGTCGGTGCCCGAGAACGCGATCGCCAGCCCGGCCAGCGCGGCGTTGACCTGCTGGCGCGTGCCGCGCAGCACCAGCGGCGCGCCGTCGCCGTCGTAGGTCGCGTCCACGGTCGCGCCATGGCCCGCTGCCGTCGTCGTGATCGTCACCCCGGCATGGCCAGCCGGGCCGACGGCGTCGCCGTCCGCGTCGACGAGGCGCACCGTCACCTGGATCGTATCGGTCTCGCCGCTGGTGATCGTCGCCAGGTCCGGGTCGGCGACGCTGAAACCGGTCACCGGATTGTCGGCCGCGTTCGTGCCGTCGATCGCCAGCGGTCCGGCCGGCGCCGTGACGACCGGCGCGTCGTTGGTCGGTTCGGTGTAGATCCAGAACTCGCGGCCGGTCGTTTCCCGGTCGCCGTCGCTGAGCGTGAACACGAACCGGTCGGACGGCGGGTTCGGCAGCCCGCCGTTGCCATTGCTTTCGGCGCCGTTGTGCAGGTACCAGACCTCACCGGCGTCGACCTGTGCCTGCGTGAAGAACGAACCGACGCCGAGCAGGCTGAAGGTGCTGCCGCCGTCGGTCGAGCGCGCGATCTGGCCCTGCGCGGGCACCTGGTTGATCCGGAACTGGATCTGCGCATCGGTGTTGTCCGGGTCGATGCCACGCAGCATCGCCGACGTGATCAACCCGCGCCCGCCCTCGGCGACCGTCAGCGGCCGGTTGACCGTCGGGCCGGCGGCCAGCCCCAGGTCGATCGCCGCGTCGATCGGCGTGCGATGGATCTGCGGCGCGTCGTTGGTCGGCGTGATCTGGATCCGGATCTTCGCGGTGCCGGACTGCGAGCCCCAGCGGTCGGTCGCGCGGACGTCGAAGTCGGTGTTGCGCACCTCCGAACCGTCGCTGACGAAGCGCAGCCCGGTCGTCGCGGCGTCGCCGGTCAGCAGGTTGGCGTCGAGCGGCGTGCCGATCGACACGGCGGTCCAGCTCGAACCGCCGTCCGTGCTGTATTGCAGCGTGCCGCCGCTCGGCAGCGTCAGCACCTCGAACTTCAGCGCGTTCGCGCCGGTCGCGTCGTGGTTGACCGCGTAGTTGATGCCATTGCCGTCCGGCAGCGTCGCCGAGCCTTCGAGCCAGGACGTTCGCGCCGCGTCGTCCGGATCGCTGATCGCGAGCATGTCCGACGTGATGCCGATCGCGTTGCCGACGCCCTCGGCGAGCACGTACGGGCCGCCGCCGGTGGCGACCGGCGCGTCGTTGACCGGTGTCGCGTACAGCTTCAGCTCCGGCGTCCAGACGTCGACGACGCCGTTGCTGACGATGCCGGCCGTCGCCGACAGCCTGACCGACGATTCGAAGACTTCGCCGCCGTCGTGCTGGAAGCGGATCCTGCCGTCGTTCAGGTCCTGCTGCGTGAAGCTCGCGTAGACGCCCAGGTCGGTCCAGCCGCCGCCGGTCCGGATCTGCAGCGTGCCGTTCGGATCGCGGTATTCGAGGATCGTGTAGACGACTTCCGCCGGGTCGGTGTTTTCGGCCTCGTAGCTGAGGAAGGGCGCGGTCGGCGTGATACCGGCGGCCGGCTTGCCGTCGGTGCCGCGGATCGTCAGCGTGCCGCCTTCGTCGAACTGGTCGATGGCCACGCCGGCGCTGTCCACGCCGCCCCAGGTCGAATCCGCATGGCTGATCGTCCGGTCCTGGATCGGCGGCACGGTGCCGCTGCCCTGGTCCTCGAGCAGGTGGATCGTGAATCGGAACAGCGTGCGCGTATCGTCGGCCAGCAGGCCCGGCGTGCCGTGCTCGTCGTACTCGCCGCCGACCCGCTCGAGCGCCGAGCCGTCAGCGTTCCAGCGCAGGCCGCTGGTGTTGTCGACGACCTCGAAATCGAAGTGATCGGTCGGATCCGGCGGGGACGCCCCGGTCCATTGCAGGTACTGGACCCTGCCGGCATCGATGTCGGCCATCGTGAAGCGCGCGCCGGCCGGCATCGTGCCGCCGTTCAGCAGCAGCACGCCGTGGTTCAGATCGGCCATCGACGGAACGACGAAGGCGATGTTGCGGTCCGGCGAATCGGGGTCGGTCGCCGACAGCATCGCCCGCGTCAGCGTGACGACGTATTGGCCCTTGTAGACGCCGAAGTCGCCGGCCTGGACGCCGGCGACGGTCACCGTCGCTTCGCGCGTGCTCGCGCCGACGAAATCCGGATCGTCGTTGATCGCCAGCACCTGGATCGCGATCGTCGTGCCGGCGGTGCCCGGCGTGCCGGTGCCGCCGCCCGCGTCGGCGACGCGGACGCCGAAGCCGTCGACGTACGGATAACCGGCCGGGTCGCCGGCGTTGTCCCGCTGGCCGAAGTTGGCGTAGGTCAGGCGCGCGCGGTCGACGTAGGCGATCGAGATGCCGGCGTCGACGTCGGCCTGGGTGATCGCCCGGTCGAAGGCCTGGGCGATGCCGCCGACCCCGTCGACGCCGCCGATCAGCACGTCGCCGGTGAAATGCAGCGTGCCGTCGGTCGGCAGCGACGTGATGGTCAGCCGCATCGCGTTCACGTCGTCCTGCGGGTCGCCGCCGGTCGCGACCTCGATCGCGGCGCCGACCGACATCGGATTGCCGGCGATGTCGCGCGCATTGGCCGGCTGCCCCTCGAACGCGGTCGCGCTGCCGCCGACGGTCGGAAGCTGGTTCACCGGGTCGATGTTCAGCGTCATCGTCGCCGTCTTCGACAGCGCGGTCGGCGTCGCGCCGTCGTTCACGCGCACCGAGAACCGGTCGACGTCGTTCTGGGCGGCGCCGGTCGCGGTATGGACGTAGGCCAGGCGGCCGGCGATCACGTCCTGGTGCGTGAACACCGACCCTTCGCCGAGCCGGTTGCCGTTCAGCGTCAGGTAGCCGTGGTCGGGCAGGTCGGTCAGGCCGTAGACGATCTGGTCCCAGGTCTGGACGCCGGCCGTCACCTCGGGGTCGGACGGCGCCAGCAGCGCCGGGGTCAGCACCGTCGTCGCGCCTTCGGAAACCAGCGTCGCCCCGTCCGGCAATTGCGTCGGGTCGTTCGACGGCGTGATCCGGACCTGCACCGTTTCGCTGTCGGTCGTCGTGCCGTCGGTCGCGGTGATCGTGATCGTCGTCTCGGCGACCAGGTTGCCGAGTTCGACGTCGGCCGCGGTGAACGTGAGCTGGTCCAGCCAGTTCGTCGCCTCGGCGGCGGTGCCGGTGAATCGCAGGCCGCCGGCGATCGGGGTCACGCCGTTCATGTCGGCGCTGGTCAGCGAGCCGACGACCCCGTGCGTCGCGTGCTCGGCCACCGTCGCGGTCACCGTGACCGTCGCGCCGCCGTTGCCGGCGACGGTCCAGCCGTCGAGCGTCGCCCGGTCGGCGCCGGCGTCGTTCAGCTCGCTCGGTTCGGCGACCGTGACCTGTCCGGCATCGCCGTCATCGGCCGACAGCATGTCGGCGCCCGCGCCGTCGAACAACTGACGGCTTTCGAGGGCCTGCCGCCGGGCGCGAGGACGGAGAAACGCGGGCAGACGCGGGTCGGGCATGGATCACCTGGCGAATTCTTCTTGTGGATGCAGCGCACGCACGGGCGCGACGCTGTTCGAAGGCTAGGTGTTCGCGCGTGTGCGCAGACCGGGCGCCGATGAGCGGTCCGAAATCGGGAATGCACGGCGTGTTTCGCGTCCCTCCGCTTTGTACCCCTGCAACAGTCGCGACGGCGGGGCGCGCCGTTTGCATGGACGGTTCGCATCCGGTACCGTGCCGATATCGCTAGGGGTCCTGGCGGGCGCGAGCCCGGCCGGGTGAGAAAAACCCTTTGAACCTGATGCGGTCAATACCGCCGTAGGGAAGCTGATCTCCGGATCGAAGGGGCGGCGCCACGCCGTCCTTTCACGCGCAGCGCGCGACGCGGGCCGATGCCCGTGCCGGGCGCCGGGCGCGGGTCCGGCCTCTGGCGATCGTCGATCGCCGCCGGTCGACGCCATACGTTCGACGCCAGAGGAGATCGACATGAACGCCCGCCCGCATCCGCAATCGTCCTTCGACGCCGCGACCGCCGAGGTCGACCAGGCCGCCATCGCGCCGCTGCCCCAGTCGCGCAAGATCTACGTCGCCGGCTCGCGCGACGACATCCGCGTGCCGATGCGCGAGATCAGCCAGTCCGATACGCCGCTGCACGCCGCCTCGGCGGCGCAGATCGAGCGCAACCCGCCGATCTTCGTCTACGACACCAGCGGCCCTTATACCGACCCGTCGGCGACGATCGACATCCGCCGCGGCCTGCCGGCGCTGCGCCAGCGCTGGATCGACGAACGCGGCGACGTGCGGACGCTGGACGGCCCCTCGTCCGACTACGGCCGGCAGCGGCTCGACGACCCGAAGCTGGCGTCGCTGCGCTTCGACCTGAAGCGCACGCCGCGGCGCGCGCGCGACGGCGCCAACGTCACGCAGATGCACTACGCCCGGCGCGGCATCGTCACGCCCGAGATGGAGTTCGTCGCGATCCGCGAGAACCTGAACCGCCAGCGCTACCTGCAGTCGCTGCGCGACAGCGGGCCGCAGGGCGAGCGGCTGGCGGCGATGATCGGCCGGCAGCACCGCGGCCAGGCGTTCGGCGCCGCGCTGCCGGGCCCGGACCAAGCGATCACGCCCGAGTTCGTCCGCGACGAAGTGGCGCGCGGCCGCGCGATCATCCCGGCCAACATCAACCATCCCGAGAGCGAGCCGATGGCGATCGGCCGCAACTTCCTCGTCAAGGTCAACGCCAACATCGGCAACTCGGCCGTGACCTCGTCGATCGGCGAGGAGGTCGAGAAGATGACCTGGGCGATCCGCTGGGGCGCGGACACCGTGATGGACCTGTCGACCGGCAGGCACATCCACGAGACGCGCGAGTGGATCGTGCGCAACGCGCCGGTGCCGATCGGCACGGTGCCGATCTACCAGGCGCTCGAGAAGGTCGACGGCCGGGCCGAGGAACTGACCTGGGAGATCTTCCGCGACACACTGATCGAGCAGGCCGAACAGGGCGTCGACTACTTCACGATCCATGCCGGCGTGCGCCTGCCGTTCATCCCGATGACGGCCGAGCGGATGACCGGCATCGTGTCGCGCGGCGGCTCGATCATGGCCAAGTGGTGCCTCGCGCATCATCGCGAGAGCTTCCTGTACACGCGCTTCGAAGAGATCTGCGAGATCATGAAGGCTTATGACGTCGCGTTCTCGCTCGGCGACGGCCTGCGGCCCGGCTCGATCTACGACGCCAACGACGCCGCGCAGCTCGCCGAGCTGCGCACGCTGGGCGAGCTGACGCAGATCGCGTGGCGGCACGACGTGCAGGTGATGATCGAGGGGCCCGGCCACGTGCCGATGCAGTTGATCCGCGAGAACATGACGCTGCAGTTGCGCGATTGCGACGAGGCGCCGTTCTACACGCTGGGGCCGCTGACGACCGACATCGCGCCCGGCTACGACCACATCACCAGCGCGATCGGCGCCGCGCAGATCGGCTGGTACGGCACGGCGATGCTGTGCTACGTGACGCCCAAGGAGCACCTGGGCCTGCCGAACAAGAAGGACGTCAAGGACGGCATCATCACGTACAAGATCGCCGCGCACGCGGCCGACCTGGCCAAAGGGCACCCGGGCGCGCAGATCCGCGACAACGCGCTGTCCAAGGCGCGCTTCGAGTTCCGCTGGGCCGATCAGTTCAACCTGGGGCTGGATCCGGACACCGCCCGCGACTTCCACGACGAGACGCTGCCGAAGGAGTCGATGAAGACCGCGCATTTCTGCTCGATGTGCGGTCCGCACTTCTGTTCGATGAAAATCACACAGGACGTGCGCGACTATGCGCGCAGCCAGGGCGTCAGCGACGAGGCCGCACTATCGCTCGGCATGCAGGAGAAGGCGATCGAGTTCGTGCGCAAAGGTGCCGACGTGTATCAGCCGGCGCGTTGATCGACGCGGGGGCCGGCACGTTGAAGGTAACATGGCGCCATGCGTGAACCCGACTCGTGCCGCCCCGGATGCGGTGCCTGCTGCATAGCCCCCTCGATCTCGTCGCCGATTCCCGGCATGCCCGCCGGCAAACCCGCCGGCGTGCGTTGCATACAACTGGACGACCAGTTGCGCTGCCGGCTGTTCGGCCTGCCGCAACGGCCGGCCGTCTGCGCGAGCCTGAAGCCGTCGGCGGCGATGTGCGGCGCCGATCGCCAGCAGGCGATCGACCGCCTGTCGCTGTGGGAGCGACAGACCGCGCCGGTCGCCATCGTCCGATCGACCCACCTGACCGTCCTCTCATGATTCCCAATGCATTGACGATCGCCGGCATCGACCCGTCCGGCGGCGCCGGCATTTATGCCGACCTGAAGGCGTTTTCGGCGCAGGGCGCTTATGGCACCGGCGTCGTGGCCGCGCTGACCGCGCAGAACACGCGCGCCGTCGCCGGCATCCAGGGCATCACGCCCGAGTTCGTCCGGCTGCAGCTCGACACGCTGTTCGACGACGTGCGGATCGATGCTGCCAAGATCGGCATGCTCGGCACCGCCGCCGTCTCGCGCGCGGTTGCCGACGGCCTGGCCGCGCGGCTCGGTCCCGATTCGCTGCGCCACCTGGTCGTCGATCCGGTGATGATCGCCAAGAGCGGCGACTCGCTGCTCGACCGCTCGGCGATCGACGTGCTGATCGAGGCGATCCTGCCGCTGGCCACCGTCATCACGCCGAACCTGCCCGAGGCCGGCGTGCTGCTGGGCCGGCGCCCGCCCGACGACCTGCGCGAGATGCGCGCGGCCGCCGAGAAGCTGCGCCGGCTGCTGGACGACGACGGGCAGCGCTGGGTCATGGTCAAGGGCGGCCACCTGAGCGGCGATCCGGTCGACCTGTTGTACGACGGCGACCGGATGATCGAATTGCCGGGCCAGCGCATTTCGACACGGAACACGCACGGCACCGGCTGTACGCTCTCGGCTGCCATCGCGGCGCTGTTGCCCCAGCGGGACGATCCGCTGGCCGCGCTGCGCGAGGCCAAGGCCTACGTGACCGAAGCGATCCGCCGCAGCGGCGAGCTGCAGGTCGGTCACGGGCACGGCCCGGTTCATCATTTCTTCGGTTGGTGGCGCAATGCTTGAGTTTCTGGTGGGCCTGCCCTTGCTCGTCAAGGCGGCCATCATGGGGATCGTCGAGGGTCTGACCGAGTTCCTGCCGATTTCGAGTACCGGACATCTGATCCTGACGGGCAGCCTGCTGGGCCTGACCGGCGACAAGGAGAAGCTGTTCGACGTCGCGATCCAGACCGGCGCGATGTTCGCGGTGCTGTGGTATTTCCGGCAGCGGATCGGCCACGTCGTCCGCGGCCTGGGCCACGACCCGGCCGCGCGCCGCTTCGCGGTCAACGTGCTGGTCGCGTTCATGCCGGCGGCCGTGCTGGGCCTGCTGTTCGGCAAGTACATCAAGGCCGTGCTGTTCAAGCCGGTGCCGGTCGCGATCGCGTTCATCGTCGGCGCGTTCGTCATCCTGTGGGCCGAGGCGCGTCAGCGGCGCGTGGCGATGGCCGCCCGCGGGAGCAGGACGATCGCCGCCCGCGTCGAGACGGTCGACGAGATGCGGCTGGGCGACGCGATCAAGCTCGGCATCGCCCAGGCGTTCGCGCTGATCCCGGGCACCAGCCGCTCGGGCGCGACGATCATCGGCGGCATGCTGTTCGGCCTGTCGCGCCAGGCGGCCACCGAGTTCTCGTTCTTCCTGGCGATCCCGACGCTGATCGGCGCCGGCGTCTACGACACGTGGAAGTACCGCGACCTGCTGACGATGCAGGATCTGCCGTTCTTCGGCGTCGGCCTGGTCCTGTCGTTCGTCAGCGCGCTGGCCTGCGTACGCTGGCTGATCCGCTACGTCGCCAGCAACACCTTCGTGCCGTTCGCGTGGTACCGGATCGTGTTCGGCATCGTCGTGCTGCTGACCGCGTACTTCGGCTGGGTCGACTGGGTGGCCTGAGCGCGCCCACCGACTCCGCTAATGTTCCGGCCGGTGTTCCATTATGGAACATCGGACCCGCGATGCTGCGCAGCAGCGTGCAAGTCGTCGGCGACTGCTGATAATCGCCCGGGCGACCGGCAGTAACGGTGGTCCCGCCGTTCGGATGCCGGCATTCCCAGGAGGAGACGACATGCAGTTCGATCGACGTTCGCGTCGGGCTTGGCTCGCCCGCGTATCGGCCGCCCCGGCCTCGACGATGACCGCCGCAGCGGCGGTCGCGGTCGCCGGCCTGCTGGCCGCAGGCGCGATGATCGCGCCGGCCCACGCGCAGGACAAAGCTTCGGCCGACCACATCCGCAAGGTCGTCGGCGCCGTCGATGGCGAGACGATCCGCGCCAACGCCAAGACCACGCAGGACTGGCCGGCCTACGGCCTGGACTACGCCGAGACGCGTTTCAGCAAGCTGAACCAGGTCACGGCCGCCAACGTCAAGAATCTCGGCCTGGTCTGGTCGTACAGCCTCGAATCGAAGCGCGGCGTCGAGGCGACGCCGCTGGTCGTCGACGGCATCATGTACGTGACCGCGTCGTGGAGCGTCGTGCACGCGATCGACGTGCGCACCGGCAAGCGCCTGTGGTCCTTCGATCCCGAGGTCAAGCGCGACGGCGGCTACAAGGGCTGCTGCGACGTCGTCAACCGGGGCGTCGCGATCCATAAGGGCAAGGTCTACGTCGGCGCGTTCGACGGCAGGCTGATCGCGCTCGATGCCGCGACCGGCGCCAAGGTCTGGGAGCAGGACACGATCATCGACCACTCCAAGCCGTACACGGTCACCGGCGCGCCGCGCGTGTTCAAGGGCAAGGTCATCATCGGCAACGGCGGCGCCGAGTACGGCGTGCGCGGCTACATCACCGCCTACGATGCCGAGACCGGCAAGCAGGCGTGGCGCTGGTTCACGGTGCCCGGCGACCCGAGCCAGCCTTATGAAGACGAGTCGATGCGCAAGGCCGCCGAGACCTGGGACCCGGCCGGCGAGTACTGGAAGGTCGGCGGCGGCGGCACGGTCTGGGATTCGATGGTGTTCGATCCCGAACTGAACCTGATGTACATCGGCACCGGCAACGGTTCGCCGTGGAGCCGCAAGCAACGCAGCCCGAAGGGCGGCGACAACCTGTATCTGGCATCGATCGTCGCGCTCGACCCCGACACCGGCAAGTACGTCTGGCACTACCAGGAGACGCCCGGCGACAACTGGGACTACACGTCGGTGCAGCCGATGATCCTGGCCGACCTGAAGATCAACGGCGCCAATCGCAAGGTGATCCTGCACGCGCCGAAGAACGGCTTCTTCTTCGTCATCGACCGGACCAACGGCAAGTTCATCTCGGCCAAGAACTTCGTCGACGTCAACTGGGCGACCGGCTACGACAAGAACGGCAAGCCGATCGAGGTGCCCCAGGCGCGCGGCGACGCGCCGTTCGAGAGCATCCCCGGCCCGTTCGGCGCGCACAACTGGCATCCGATGTCGTTCAATCCGCAGACCGGCCTCGTCTATCTGCCGGCGCAGCACGTGCCGATCACGCTGGGCGAGGACAACGGCTGGAAGTACAACGACGCCCACGACGGCCGCTACGCCGCCGGCACCGGGTGGAACACCGCCAAGGTGCTGAACGCGACGCCGCCGACGTCCAAGCCGATGGGACGCCTGCTGGCCTGGGATCCGATCAAGCAGAAGGCCGCCTGGCGCCAGGACTACGTATCGCCGTGGAACGGCGGGACGCTGACGACGGCCGGCAACCTGGTCTTCCAGGGCACGGCCGACGGCCGCTTCGTCGCGTATGACGCCAAGAACGGCAAGAAGCTGTGGGAGTCGCCGACCGTCACCGGCGTGGTGGCGGCGCCTTCCACGTACATCGTCGACGGTGTCCAGTACGTGTCGATCGCCGTCGGCTGGGGCGGCGTGTTCGGCCTGTCGCAGCGCGCGACCGAGCAGACGGCGCCCGGCACCGTCTACACGTTCGCGCTGAACGGCAAGGCCAAGCTGCCCGCGCCGGACAAGTACCCGATGAATCCGCTGATCAGCGGCGTCAAGTACGATCCGGCGCTGGTGCCGGCCGGCACCGAGCTGTACGTCAGCAACTGCGCGGCCTGCCATGGCGTTCCGGGGGTCGACCGCGGCGGCAACATACCGAACCTCGGCTACTCGCTGCCCGGCATGATCGAGAACCTCGACAAGATCGTGTTCAACGGACCGCTGGTGCCGCAGGGCATGCCCGACTTCACCGGCAAGCTCAAGCCCGAGGACATTCCGAAGCTGCAGGCCTTCATCCAGGGCACGGCGGACGCGATCCGGCCGAAACCCGCGGCGGCCGCCGCGGCCGGCGGCAAGGGCAAGTAGCGTTCAGCGCCGCGTGAAGACCAGGTCGCGCACGCCGTGGCCGAGCCGCAGGCCGCGCTGCTCGAACTTGGTCAGCGGCCGGTAGGCCGGCCGCGGCGCGTAGCCGGCCGCGGTGTTCTGCAGCAGCGGTTCGTCGCCGAGCACCTGCAGCATCTGCTCGGCGTACGGTTCCCAGTCGGTCGCGCAATGCAGCGTCCCGCCGCGGCGCAGGCGGGACGCGAGCAGCGCCACCAGCGGCGGCTGGATCAGCCGGCGCTTATGGTGGCGCGCCTTGTGCCACGGATCCGGAAAGAACACGTGGATCGCATCGAGGCTGTCGCGCGGCACCATGTCGCGCAGCACCTCGACCGCGTCGTGCTGGATCACGCGCAGGTTGCGCAGCCCGGCCGCCTCGATCCGGCGCAGCAGCGCGCCGACGCCGGCCGTATACACCTCGATGCCGATGTAATCGCGGTCCGGGTCGTGGGCGGCGACGTGCGCGGTCGTCTCGCCCATGCCGCAGCCGATCTCGACGACCAGCGGCGCCTGCCGGCCGAACGCGGTCGAGAAGTCGGTCGGCGCGGGCTGGTAGGCCAGCCCGTAGCGCGGCAGCAGCGCCGTCCAGGCCTCGCGCTGCGCGTCGGTGATGCGGTGCGCGCGCAGCGCGAAACTGCGGATGTGCGTCTGCGCGTTGGCGTGCTGCCGCAGCGAACGCGCCTCGTCGGTGTCGGGGCCGGAACCGTCGGCGACGACGCGCGGGGCCGCCAGGTCCGTGCATCGCGCGGGTAGGGCGGGCGCCAGCGGCGCGGCGGCGGACGGCGACTGCGACGACTGCAGCGACTGCGACGGATCCATCGCCGGATCGGCGGACGGATCAGCCGGCGCTCGGATCGCCGAAGGCGAGGGCGGATTCGGGTGGGAATTCGATGGAGAATTCGGCGGGGAAGTCGGCATGGCAGGGGAGCGGCCGCCGGCAGCAGCGGCGGCGCGGGTATCGGAGCCCGGGGACCGCGATTCTAATGGGCTTGCGGGGTCGTCGCCGACGAAGTCTGCTGCCGCCGCGCGAACAGCCTTTCGAACGCGTCGGCCGACAACGGCTTGCCGAACAGGAAGCCCTGTCCCTGCTGGCAGCCCTGCAGTCGCAGGAACTGGAGCTGCCGGACGTTCTCGATGCCCTTGGCGACGACCGTCTTCCTCAAGCGCTGGCCCACGTCGATCAGGCCCTGCACCAGCGCCGCGTGATCCGGATCGTCGGCCGCTTCCCGTACCAGCCGGCCGTCGAGCTTGATCGCGTCGATCGGCAGCCGGTGCAGGGCCGCGACGCTGGTATCGCCGGCGCCGAAGTCGTCGATCGCCAGCCCGATGCCCAGGTCCGCGAGCCGCGCGAGCGTCTGCGGGCGGCTCGCGTCGACCACGTCCTCGCGTAGTTCGAACTCGATCGCTCCGGGGGCGGGTCGAGCCTCGGCCAGCACCGGTTCGAGATCGTGCAGGAACGCGCGCTCGGTCAACTGCGGCGACGACAGGTTGACCGAGATCGGGATGGCCGGCAGTCCGTGTTCGTGCCACCGCCGGGTCTGCGCGCAGGCCTGCCGGATCACCCATTGCCCGATCGGCACGATCAGCCCCGATTCTTCGGCCGATGCGAGGAAACGCTCGGGGCCGATCTGCCCGAGCCGCGGATGATTCCAGCGCAGCAGCGCCTCGGCGCCGGTGATGCCGCCGTCGGTCAGCGAGATCCGCGGCTGGTACACCAACTGGAACTCGCCGCTCTGCAGCGCGCGTTGCAGACGCTGTTCGAGCGCCTTGCGCTGGTCGATCCGCTGATTGGCGTCCGACGTGAAGAACTGGAAGTTGTCGCGGCCCAGCGACTTGGCGTGATACATCGCCGAGTCGGCGCTGTGCGTCAACGCATCGATGGTGTTGCCGTCGTCGGGAAACACCGCGATGCCGATGCTGACCGTCAGTCGCTGGCGCTCGCCGTCGAGCTCGAACGGCTCGCCGATCGCCGCCAGCACCTTGCGCGCGACCTCGGCCGGCGCCAGCGTGTCGCGGATCTGCGGCAGCAGGATGACGAACTCGTCGCCGCCCTGGCGGCTGACGGTATCGGACGCCCGCACGCATTTCTCGAGACGACTCGCGGTCTCCTTCAACAGCTTGTCGCCGGCCACGTGCCCGAGCGTGTCGTTGATCCGCTTGAAGCGATCCAGGTCCAGGAACATCAATGCGACCCGGTGCTGGTGGCGGCGCGCCTGCGAGATCGCCCGATTCAGGCGATCGTTCAGCAGCAGCCGGTTGGGCAGGCCCGTCAGTTGATCGTGCTGCGCCAGGTGCGACATCCGGTTCGCCATCTTGCGCGCCGCGCTGACGTCGTGGAAGACGAGCACGACGCCGACCAGCGTACCGTCGCGATCGCGGATCGGCGTGGCCAGGTCCTCGACCGAATAAGTCTGGCCATAGCGGTTGATCAGCCGGCTCTGGCTCGGCAGCGCCGGCGATTCGCCGTGTTCGAGCACGACCTGGACCGGATCGGGGCTCGGGCCCTGCGTATTCTCGTCGGTGCGCCTGAAGATCTCGCCGATCGGGCGGCCGATCGCCTCGGTGCCGGACCAGCCGGTGATCCGCTCGGCGACCGGGTTCAGGTACGTGACGCGGGCGCGCGTGTCGGTGGTGATCACGCCGTCGGCGATCGCCCGCAGCGTGACCAGCGCGCGCTCCTTCTCGGTCAGGAACTCGCTCTCGGCGCGGCGCAGCGACCGGATCTGCGACTGGAGCTGCCGGTTGGCCTCTTCGAGCCGGCCGACGCGTTCTTGCGATTGCTGGTCGAGCGTCTCGTGCAGCGTCGCCAGATCGTTCTGCGCGCGCTGGCGCTGTGCCTGGGCTTCGGCCAGCCGTTGCCGCAGCGCATCGACTTCATCGGCGGTGGGCACCCGCAGCCAGCCGGGCATTCGCGCGCGCAGGCCGAAAATTGCCGCCACGGCCGCGGCGGCCAGCACGCCGTGCAGCACCAGGCCGATCGCGTAGTGCGGAAACCACAGCGTCCAGATCGCGTGCAGATGGTAGACGGCGCTGGCCAGCGCGACGATGCCCAGCACCCGCACCAGCCAGCGGTCGCCGGTTCCGGCCCGTTGCCCCGCGAAGCTCGTCAGCAGGCCGAACAGCACTACGTAAGCCAGCGCGACCACCAGGTTGAACGCGAGGTCCAGGCCCAGCAGTGCCGTCGACCACCGCATCGCCTCGCCGCGAGGCAGCAGATCGACGCCCTGGATCCAATGCAGCGCGGTGTCGAGCATCGTGCGTGTCTTGCGTGAGGGGGATTACAGCAGATCGGACGAGATGAACGGCGCCGACAGCCACAGGCGCGTCCGTTCGTACCAGCTCGTTTCGGGTTCGCGCGAATAGACGACCGGGTTGCCGCCCCGCCAGGTCACCCATTCGAGTTCGTTGGTGCCGGGCCGGAAGCGCACCTGGTAGACGCCCTCGCGCCGATCGACCGAGAACAGCGTCAACACCTGCTCGGCCAGCGCCGGGCTGTCGATGATCAGCCCCAGCTCGGTGTGCAGGCGGGCCGAACGGCCGTCCAGGTTCATCGACCCGAAATACACGCGCGAACGGTCGACCACCGTGATCCGCGACTGCAGGCGTCCCGGGCCGATCAGCGGATCGGCGGTCAGATCGGCCGTGCCGTTGCCGGGGCTCAGCTCATAGACCTGCGCGCCGGCCGTCAGCAGATCGCTGCGGTACAGCGCGTACGCCTGGTGCACCATCGGTTCGTCGGTCGACGCCAGCGAGTTCGTGATGATCGTCAGCTCGCGCCCTTTGGCCAGCGTCTGGCGCATCGCGACGATGCCCGCCGCGCCGGGGATCAGGTACGGCGTCGCGATCATGATCTCCTTGCGCGTATCGAACAGCGCGGCCACGACGTTGCCGGTCGCCCGGCCCGTGCGCACCGGCGCATCGCGAGCGATCTTCTCGGGCGGGTCCGCGTACGTCATCGCCTGGCCGGTGGACAGCGCGATGCGCCGCGCGTCGAGCTCGGCCAGCAGCGAGCCGGGCCACAGCCCGGGCAGCAGCGTCGGCGGCAGCGGCGCCAGCCTGGCGAGCGCCCGATCGAACGCCTTGCGGGCCTCGTCCGGATCCAGGCGCGGGACGACCAGCGTCTCGACTGGATAGCAGATCGCGCTGTTCCAGTAGCGGTCGAAGTCGCGGGTCAGGCTGCGCACGACCGGTCCCGCCGTCAGCACGTCGATATCGATGACGCCGAGCCCGCCGGGGGGCATCAGGTATTCGTCGGCGATGTTGCGCCCGCCGCTGACCGCGATCGCGTTGTCGGCGACGAACAGCTTGTTGTGCATGCGCCGGGTCAGTCGGTCCATGCGCCCGATCGATCCGATGAGCCGGATCCAGTTGCTGCCGCGCGGGACGCCGAACGGATTGAACAGCCGCACGTCGACGTTCGGGATCGCCGCCAGGCCCAGCAGCACCTCGTCCTGGCCGGCGGTCAGCAGATCGTCGAGCAGCACCCGCACCCGCACGCCGCGCTCGCCGGCCTCGCGCAGCGCATTCAGGATCGCGCCGCCGGTACGATCGACGCGCAGCTCGTGGTACTGCAGGTCGATCGAACGCTGCGCGCTGGCGATCAGCGACAGCCGCGCATCGAGCGCCTGGCCGGCCGTCGTCAGCAGCCTGAAGCCCGAACTGCCCTCGGGCTCGTCGCGCAGCGACTCGGCGGCCGTCCGGCCCAGCGCCGTGCTTTCCCAGGACTCGATGCCGACCTCGATCGGACGGGGCGCCTGGGCGGGCAGGGACGCGCAGCCGGCCAGCGCCAGACCGACCAGTCCGGCGAGACAAGTGCGCCGCAACGGGTTCATCGGCCCGCGCCCGGCATCCGGCGTGGGACCGGCCGGGCGACCATCGTTGGCTTCTCGACTCGGGGACATATGATCCATCTTAGCCGTTGGCGCTGACAACGTGAAATCCGGTGACACGCTCCTCGCCCAAGGGCGCGCCGGGACGTTGCGGCCGCGCATCCGCGAGCCGCGGGCAAGCAGCCGAGACCATAGTAGAATGCGCGCTGCGCGCCAAGCCGCGCGGGTGTAGTTCAATGGTAGAACGGCGGCTTCCCAAGCCTCAGACACGGGTTCGATCCCCGTCACCCGCTCCAGGACGGCCGCGACAAGCCTGCCGTCGCTGTGGCCGCACCGGCCGTGCTCGAGGCAACCTTCGCCGCCACTGGCGGACAAGTCCAGCAATTACCGTTGAAGCACACGGACCTGTCGAAAGCTCGAGGCGGTGATCCGATCGGGTGAGCCAGGGTTCAAGGCGCCCCCCGTTTCCAGGCTATCGAGCATCCATCATGGCGTGCGGTCACGGCGGTCAACACGGCGCAGATCGCCAGCAGCACGGCGCTCGCGATGAAGGTGGCGCGGTAGCCGCTGTGGTCGAACAGGATGCCGCCCACGGTGGAGCCCATCGCGATCGACAGTTGCACCACCGCGACGAACAGCCCGCCGCCGGCTTCGGCATCCTTGGGGAACACCTTGGCGATCCAGGCCCACCAGCCGACGGGCGCCGAGGTGCCGGTCAGGCCCCACACCGCGAGCAGCACGACGACGATGGCAACCGAGCCACCGAAAGCGATCAGGGCCAGGGCCGTCGCCGCCATCAGCACCGGGATCACGATCAGCGTCTGGTAGAAGCTGCGTTGCAGGACGCGGCCGATGAGCACCGTGCCGATGAAGCCAGCGGCTCCGAGCACGAGCAGGAAGAGCGAAATCGTCGCGCCGCGTACGTTCGTGACGGTTTCCAGGAAGGGGCGCACGTACGTGAACAGGCCGAACTGCCCCATGAACAGCAGGCTGCTGGCGAGCATGCCCACGACCACGCCCGGGTGCTTGAACAGGGTGAACACCTTGAACACCTGGCCGATGCCCGGCGCACGCGCGGCGGCGGGCATCGAGGGCAGCGTCTTCCACTGCCAGGCCAGCGCGATCAGCGACACCGGCACCAGGCACAGGAACGCACCGCGCCAGCCGATGACCGTGCCCAGGTAGGCACCCATCGGCGCGGCGACCACCGTCGCCAGCGCGTTGCCGCCGTTGACGATGGCCAGCGCACGCGGCACGTCGCGCGTGGGCACCAGGCGGATGGCCGTGGCCGCCGACATCGACCAGAACCCACCGACGACGACGCCGATCAGCGCGCGGCCGACCATGTAGGTGAAGTAGTTCGGTGCCAGCGCGACGATGGCGCCGGACAACCCCATCGCCACTGTCAGCGCGAGCAGCAGAGCCTTGCGGTTCAGGCTCCCGGCCAGCGATGAAATGAACAGGCTGGTCAGCACGGCGAACGCGCCGGAGATGGCGATGCCTTGGCCTGCCATGCCTTCGGTGATGCGCAGGTCCGAGGCGATGGGGGTCAGCAGGCTGACGGGCAGGAACTCCGAGGCGATCAGCGCGAAGGCGCAGACCGACATCGCGAAGACGCCGCTCCAGGACGTCGGCTTTCCTTGGGATTCGTTGGAGGTGTCGGAGCCCTCGGGGGCGTCGATGACGGTGCTGCTCATGGAATACGGTTCTTCTGTTTGTCGTTCAAATAGGAGTCACCGCGCCGGCCGCTGGGGCATGCGCGGACAGGGATACGAACGCGAGGGGCGCGACTCGCGCGCCCCGGTGACCGGCGGCTTTACGCCGATGCAGCCAGGTTCTTCTGGAAGAACGCCGTCAGCTTGTCGAACGGGATCTTGTCCATCTTGTCGTACAGGTCCACGTGGACGGCGCCCGGAACGATCACCAGTTCCTTCGGCTCGGCCGCCGCCGCATAGGCGGTTTCGCTGAAGTAGCGCGAGTGCGCCTTCTCGCCGTGGACCAGGAGCATCGGCCGCGGCGAAATCTCCTGGATGTAGGTGAGGATCGGCAGGTTCATGAACGGCAGCGGCGTGGTCTGCGTCCAGGCATTGCCGGAGTTGACCGCGCGCGGGTGGCGGCCGCGCGGCGTCATGTAGTAGTCGTGGTACTCGACCAGGAACTGCGCCTCGCCGCCCTTCAGCTCGTTGTAGGGCGGCTGGTAAGCGGGCTTGCCGGCCTCGGCGTCCTTCCAGCGCTGCTGGCTCAGTTGCTCCAGCGTCTGCGTGCGCTGCTCCAGCGTCACGCTGTCGTTGTAGCCCTTGGACATGACGCGGGTCATGTCGTACATGGTGCTGGCGACGACGGCCTTGATGCGCTTGTCCACGGCGGCGGCGCTTAGCGCCATGCCACCCCAGCCGCAGATGCCGATGATGCCGATGCGCTCGCGGTCCACGTTCGGCAGCAGGCCCAGGCAATCCACCGCCGCGCTGAAGTCCTCGACGCTGATGTCGGGCGAAGCGACGTTGCGCGGCTCGCCGCTGCTTTCGCCGGTGTAGGACGGATCGAAAGCCAGCGTGATGAAGCCGCGCTCGGCCATGGTCTGCGCGTACAGGCCCGACGACTGCTCCTTCACCGCGCCGAACGGGCCGCTCACGGCCAGTGCCGCGAGCTTGCCGCTGGCGTTCTTCGGCTGGTACAGGTCGCCGGCCAGCGTGATGCCGTAGCGGTTCTTGAAGGTGATCTTCCGGTGGTCGACCTTGTCGCTCTTGGGGAACACCTTGTCCCACTTGTCGGTGAGCGTCACGGCCGACTGTGCTTGTGCTTGCGCCTGCGCCGGGCCGGCGGCAATGGCGCCGATACCCGCGGCGGGGATGCCGGTAGCGGTCATTTTGAGCAAGGTGCGGCGGCCCACGTCGAGGTCACCCGGCGTGGCGACGTTGCCGCTCATCTCGATGGTCTTGGTCATGACGGGTTTTCCTTTCACGCGGGTCGCAGTCGCGGGGAGTTCAGGGCTCGACGCGTTCGATGCGCGACAGCGGCAGCAGCGACGCGAAATCCTTGGTGGTGGCGTTGTCGTACAGGGTGGCGGTGGCGACCTGCTCACCGACGATCAGGCGAATCTTCATGGCGGAGTCCTTCGAGGGCGAGCGGGCGGCGTCGGCCGGCGTCTGGGCGACCGAGCTGCCGGGGGCACAGGCTGCCAACCCGACGAACGAGCCGTCCAGCAGCGCGAGCACGCCGCGTCGCCAAGGGGAGGTCGGGGTTGACTTTTTCATGCCTCGTATCTTCCCCGGCGCGAGGCGCTTTGAATAGCTAATGAATGCTTAAAAGCCCTATAAGGTAGGCTAATCAGTATTTCCGGTAACGACGTGGGAGACTGGCGCCATGGCCAGACGCAACCTCAACGATCTGCTGTACTTCGTCACCATCGCGCGCGAAGGCAGCTTCACGCGCGCGGCGGCGCACCTGGGGGTGACGCAGTCGGCGCTGAGCCAGACGATCAACGGCCTGGAGGCGCGGCTGCAGATCCGGCTGCTGACCCGCACCACGCGCAGCGTCTCGCCGACGGCGGCGGGCGAGCGCCTGTTGAACGCCATCGGCCATCGCTTCGACGAGATCGAGTCCGAGCTGGAAGAACTGACCGAACTGCGCGACAAGCCCGCGGGCACGGTGCGCATCACTTGCGGCGATCACATCCTGCGGACCACGATCTTCCCCAAGCTCACGCCGTTGCTGCACGAGTACCCCGACATCCACGTGGAGTTCGACGTGAACTACGGCTTCCGCGACATCGTGGCCGATCGCTACGATGCCGGCGTGCGCCTCGGGGACACCATCGAGAAGGACATGATCGCCGTGCCGATCGGTCCGCAGTTGCGCATGGCCGCGGCGGCCTCGCCCGCTTACTTCGCCGCCCATCCGATCCCCAAGAACCCGCGCGA
Source organism: Burkholderiaceae bacterium (assembly GCA_047601745.1). Lineage (GTDB taxonomy): Bacteria > Pseudomonadota > Gammaproteobacteria > Burkholderiales > Burkholderiaceae_E > JAKPAM01. The sequence goes on from JASGIS010000001.1 coordinate 3,176,362, forward strand.
GCTGCTAAGCCACAACTGCATCAACATGCGCATGCAGTCCGGTGGAGGGATCTACGTCTGGGACTTCCGGCGACGGGGCCGGCAGCAGAACGTGCGCGTGGACGGGCAGCTCGTTTTCAACACCACGCCCAACATGGTGGACGCCGCGCTGGCCGGGCTGGGCATCGCGTATCTGCCCGAAGAGGAGTTCGCGCCGCACATCGAAGAAGGCCGCCTGGTGCGCGTGCTGGACGAATGGTGCGATCCGTTCCCCGGGTATTACCTGTACTACCCCAGCCGGCGGCAACCCTCCACGGCCTTCTCGATGGTCGTCGATGCGCTTCGCTACATCGAACCCCATCCCGGCCAGAACAGGCCAACGGGCAAGCCCAGGAAAACCGCTTCACGCAAGAGAGCCGCGGGCTGAATCGGCAGCCGGTTTCTCCTTGAGCAGCGCCAGGTACGGATTGTTCGGCGGCGTCTCCGCGAACAGCAGATGGGCGTTCTCCAGAAGATGGCCATGCAGGTGCCGTGACTTCCTTGGGCCGGTGACGTCGCACGTCCAGATCTTCAAGCCGCTGGGCTGCTTGCGGTGCAACTGCAGCTTCTCGAAGCGCTTCTGCGCCCACTGCCAATCCCGCTGCTGTTCCTGCTTTGCCAGCGGGCCGATCTGCGGGGGCTCCTGGGCGTAGCGCTGGAGCCACCGAGGCTTGGTCGGCCTGGCGCACCAGCTCGCCCAGCATGCCGGCGTGCTCGTACTGGCCGGCCAGCACGTACAGCAGCGCCGCCCACAAGTCGGGATACGCGCTGAGCCAGTCGAGGATTTCGGCGTCGAGCACCTGGGTATAGAGCAGCCCGGTGGCGGCGCTGTGCAGCCGGTCTCCGAGGCGGGGAACTGCTGGACCAGCTCGGCGTACCGTTCCAGCGGCGCCAGGTACAGCGACGCGAGTTGCCGGCGCGAGAGCGAAGTGCGCTGCCAGATGTGTTCCAGCAGCCGCTGCCGGCGCGGGGTCGCCAGCAGCGGCGCGGCCGACGCCGGCCGCGTCAGCCCTTTGGGAGGCTCGGCGGCGGGCGGCGGCCGGTCTGGACAGCAGCGCGGTTCTGCACCATGCTGATCATATCAATCAATATGGTCATGGGGATCCGCGATGATCATCGAAGTCAACGCCGTCAACTTCCGGCAGAACCTGGGCGAGATGCTGAACCAGGTGCAGTACCGCAACGACAGCATCGTCATCAACAAGGACGGCAAGCCTGTCGCGGCCTTGGTCGACGCCGAGTTGTTCGCGCGCATCCGGCGCATGCAGGAGCGCTTCGAGGCCCTGAGCAGCCGGATCAGCGACGCCTACGCCGGGGTGCCGGTCGAGGAAGGTCTGGCCGAGATCGACGCTGTGGTGGCGGCCGAGCGGAAGTCGCGCTGATGGCCGGATTGCGCGTGGTGCTGGACACCAACGTGCTGGTCTCCGGCCTGGCCTACCCGGGGAGTGTGCCGGGGCGCATCGTGGCGGCCTGGCGTCAGGGTGGACTCGACGTCGTGCTGTCCCACTACATCCTGGACGAACTGGTCCGGGTCCTTCCGCGGCTGCCGAGGCTTCGCATGACGCTGGCGGAGATTCGCGACCTGGCCGACAGCCTCATGTTCCTGGCCGATATCGTCGAGCCAGGTGGTTCGACGGACGAAGGGCTGCGTGACCCCGCCGACCAGCCGGTGCTGCACACGCTGCTGGCGGCGAAGGCCCAGTACTTGGTCACCGGCGACAAGGATCTGCTGGTGCTGGCCGATCGCTACCCCATCGTCTCGCCTGCGGACTTCTGGGCGCGGCATGGAGCTTGAAACCGGAAGCCATAGGACGACCATGAGGTAGCAAGCCATGAAAGCCACCACGCACACCACGTTCGCGGAACGCACCGGCCGGGCACTGGGCCGGATGTGGAAAGGCGCGCTGCGCCAGGAGCGGAAGGCGTGCGGCTGGCTGATGGCGCGCGGCCTGCCCGCGGGCGCGGCGACTGCCCTGCTGTGGCTGGTGAAGCTGGCCGTGCTGGGTGTGCTGCTGTATGCCGCGTTCTGGCTGGCGCTGCTGCTGGTGTTCGGAGTCGCCGCCGCCTGGGCCGCCCGAAACGCTGAGCCGGAGCCGCAGTTCCCGGAGCCGGAGTGGAGAAACGGGCCGGCCGGCTACGGGCTGTATACCTACGACGGCTATCGGATCGACCCGCACGTGTTCGACGACGACTAAGCAGCGCTCACTTCTTGGATGCCGCGCTCATCATCATGCCCGCGCCTCGGCCACCGGCGCTCTTGGCATCAGCGGTAGTGCTGGCCAGCCCCTGCAAGAAGTTTCCTGCACGGATAGCCGGCGCCGCTGGGCACCTCGGCCAGGCCGGCATCGCGGCTGCTGTTGTACGGCCAGCCCTCGCGCGGCGTCTTGGAGCGGTAGGTGTCGTAGAAGCCCGGCGTGTCCACGAAGAACCGGGAGCCGATCCAGGTCACGTCGTGCATGAACCGCCCCCGGGGCGGTTCACTTCTGCGCCCACTGCCAGTCCCGCTGCTGTTCCTGCCTTGCCAGCGGGCCGATCTGCGGGTGCTCCTGGGCGTAGCGCTGGAAGACGCCGGGGCTCACTTATGGTCTGCTTCGGATATACCCGCGTATATGTCCGCGAGACCTCCGAAGGGGCCGAGGCCGGAGCGTCATATCCCCAGTTTCTCGGCGATCCGCACTAGCTCGGCCAGCGACTGGGCCTCCATCTTGCGCATCGCATGTCCGCGGCGAACCTTCACGGTGATCTCGCTGATGTTCAACCGCGCCGCGATCTGCTTGTTCAGGAGACCTTGTACGACCATGCGCGTGACATCCTGCTCGCCGGCCGTCAACGACGCCCATCGCGTCTGCAATTCCGACGCGGCGGCCGCGTGCCTTCTGCGCTGTCGATCCTTCTCGATGCCACTCTGGATCGCGTCCAGGAGGTTCTGATCCCGGAACGGCTTCGTAAGAAACTCGATTGCTCCGTTCTTCATCGCCTCGACGCCCATCGCAATGTCACCGTGACCCGTGATGAACACGACCGGAAGCTCGATCCCCATTTCGGCCATCTGCCGATGGAAGTCCATGCCGCTCTGGCCGGGCATGCGCACATCCAGCACGAGACATCCCGGCACATCCTCGATGCGGTGCGCCAGAAACTCCTTGGTCGATCCGAACGTCAAGACCTTCAGCTCGACCGAGGCGAACAAGTCCTCAAGCGCAGCGCGGACGGAATGGTCGTCGTCAACGACGTAAACGACGGGATCGTCCTTCGCGGCCGTCAGCTCTTTCGTCATGAACGCTCCTTCCGTGCAGTCGCGGGTACGGTGAACCGGAACGCGGCCCCGCCCGTTTCGATCGGCTTGGCCCATATCTGGCCGCCATTGGCTTCGACGATGGCGCGGCTGATACTCAAGCCGACGCCGATTCCCTCCGGCTTCGTGGTCCAGAACGCCTCGAACAGGTGTTCATAGACACCGGCGGGGAGACCTACGCCGGAATCGGAGACGCAGAGCGCAATCGCGTCGGCCTGAAGGTCCGACGTGACCCGGAGGTTACGCGAACGGGCCGGCACCGAGACCATCGCCTCGATGGCATTCAGCACCAAGTTGCCGACCACCTGCTGTATCTGGACGCGATCGGCGAAAGCGGGAGGTAGGTCGGCTCGAAGGTCCGTTTCGAGGACGATGTTGTTGCGCTCCATCTCCGCCTGAGATTGCGCAATGACCTCCATGATCGCCTGGTTGAACTCGAACTGGGTCTTGTGCGGCGGGTCGCCCCGAGTGAGGCTGCGGACACGGGCGATAATGCTGCTCGCGCGGCCGGCGTCGCCGAGTATGCGGTCGAGCGCCTGACGGGCCTTGCCGATATTCGGCGGCTCCTGCGCCAGCCAGCGCTGGCAGGCGTTTCCACTCGTGACGATCGCGGCGAGCGGCTGATTGACCTCGTGCGCGATGGAGGTGGTTAGTCCTTCGAGGCTCTTGACGCGCGCAATGCGCATCAACTGCGCTTGCGCGTCGTGCGCCGCCGTTCTTGCCGCTTCCATCTTCAGGATCAGGTAAGTGGTGATCGCGATCGCCGCGATGCTGATGCACATGTTGATCAGGCCCGAACGCAGGTTGCCATGCGGCGTGAACGCCAGGCTGACGACGGTCAGCACGATGCAGATGGCGGTGAGCGCGATCAGCCCGCGTCGGCCCAATACCCGCGAGGCCGTCAAGATGACGACCGTGTAGAACACGGCCGCGGCGAGCTCATAGCTCGTCACCGTATCCGCCGCAAATATGGCGGCCATGACGATCGCCATGAAGGCGAGTCTGAGAGCGAGGTGAGTCCGGGCCGAGGTGCGCATTCGTTCCGCCTGCATGAAATGCTCTACAAGTACTTCGTCATCGCCTGAAGCGCTTGAATGCGAGGATCAGCGGCGCGCCGGTCCTCGCGTACGGCGTCTGCCAGACAGCGGCTGATGTGGTCGTGGACGAGCGTCCTCTTTGCATTCGTGAGAATGGCGTTCATCGATTTTCAGTTTCCTTTCGTTCGTTGCCCGCTCGGCATGGCATCACTGCCAGCCGAACTGGCGGATGTAGATCCTTTTCATGGCCGTGGTCAGCGTTGCATAGCCCAGCAGGATGCCGACCAGCCACGGGAAGTAGCTCGGCGGCAGTGCCTGGAGCTTGAAGTAGTCCGCCACGGGACTCATCGGCAGCACGATGCCTATCGACATGATGACCGCCGTCATGAGCATCAGCGGCCAGGCTGCGCGGCTCTCGATGAAGGGCAGCTTGGGCGTGCGGATCATGTGCACGATCAGGGTCTGCGTCAGCAAGCCGACGACGAACCAGCCTGACTGGAACAGCGTCTGCTCGCCCACGGTGTTGGCGCCGAAGACGTGCCACATGACCAGGTAGGTCGTGATGTCGAAGACCGAGCTGATCGGGCCGAAGAAGATCATGAAGCGTCCGATGTCCGCAGGATTCCATTTCAGCGGCTTCGCCACCAGGTCGCGGTCCACGTCGTCGAACGGGATGGCGATCTGCGAAATGTCGTACAGCAGGTTCTGCACCAGCAGTTGCAGCGGCAGCATCGGCAGGAACGGCAGGAACGCGCTGCCGACGAGGACCGAGAAGACGTTCCCGAAGTTGGAGCTGGCGGTCATGCGGATGTACTTCAGCATGTTGCTGAAGGTCTTGCGGCCTTCGACCACGCCTTCTTCCAGCACCATCAGGCTCTTTTCCAGCAGGATGATGTCGGCGGCTTCCTTGGCGATGTCCACGCCCGAATCAACCGAGATGCCGATGTCCGCCGCGCGCAAGGCCGGGGCGTCGTTGATGCCGTCGCCCATGAAGCCGACCACGTGGCCGTTGCCGCGCAGGGTGCGCACGATGCGCTCTTTGTCCTGCGGCGTGAGGCGGGCGAAAAGCTGGTACGTTTCGACGGCGGCCGCCAGGGCCTCGTCGCTCATCTTCTCGACCTGCGAGCCGAGCAGGAAGCGGTCGCGTTCCAGCCCGACTCGTCCGCATACGTGCGCGGCGATCAGCTCGCTGTCGCCGGTCAGCACCTTGACCTGGACGCCGTGGTCCGCCAGCGCCCGCAGCGCCGGCGCGGACGATTCTTTCGGCGGATCGAGGAACGCGATGTAGCCGATCAGCGTCAGCCGGGATTCGTCGGCCACCGAATACACCGATTGCGACGCGGGGATCTCCTTCATCGCGACGGCGACGACGCGCAGACCTTGCTCGTTGAGCTCCTGCGCGACGGCGCGCACGCGGTCCAGCAGTTCCTCGTCGAGCGGCACCTGCTGCGGCCCTTGCGTTGTCTCGATGCGAATCCGGCTGCAGATCGACAGCATCTCCTCGACCGCGCCCTTGCAGATCAGCTCGTGGTGGTCATCGCGCTCCGAGACCACGACCGACATGCGCCGCCGCACGAAATCGAACGGAATCTCATCGACTTTGCGGTAATCCTGCGCGACCCGCAGTTCGCCCTGCAGCTCGGCGTGTTCGAGCACCGCATGGTCGAGCAGGTTCTTCAGGCCGGTCTGGTAGTAGCTGTTCAGGTAGGCATGGCGCAGCACGTCGTCGGAGTTGGTGCCGAACGCATCGGTGTGCCGCTCCAGCGCGATCTTGTCTTGGGTGAGCGTGCCGGTCTTGTCGGTGCACAGCACGTCCATCGCGCCGAAGTTCTGGATCGCGTCCAAGCGCTTGACGATGACCTTCTTGCGCGACATCACGACCGCGCCCTTCGCCAGCGTCGAAGTCACGATCATCGGCAGCATCTCGGGTGTCAGCCCGACCGCGACGGAAAGCGCGAACAGGGACGCCTCCACCCAATCGCCTTTGGTGAAGCCGTTGATGAACAGGACGATCGGTGCCATCACCAGCGCGAACCGGATCAGCAGCCAGCTCACGCCGTTCACGCCCGCCTCGAACGCAGTCGGGGTGCTGTCCTTCGCGGTGATGCGCGCGGACAACGCGCCGAAGTAGGTGCGGCTTCCCGTAGCGATGACCAGCGCGGTCGCCGAACCCGAGATCACATTAGTGCCCATGAAGACCAGGCTGGGCGCGTCGAAGATCGTCTCGAACGGACGCGCGATGCCGGCGAACTTCTCTACCGGCAGCGATTCGCCCGTCATCGCCGCCTGCGAGACGAACAGGTCCTTGGCCGTCAGCAGGCGGCAGTCCGCCGGAATCATGTCGCCCGCGGACAGGACAACGTGATCGCCCGGCACGAGGTCGCGTATCGGCAGCTCGACCTGTCTGGCGGCCCTGCGCGCGTTGATGTGGATGCCGAAATGCTCCTCGCCGACCTCGACGGCCTGATCGTCAACCGCCTGGCGTCGAAGCACCGTCGCGGTGTTGCTCACCATCGCCTTGAGTCGTTCGGCCGCCCGGCTGGAGCGGCCTTCCTGCACGAAGCGAATCAAGGTGCTCGACACCACCATCGTGCCGATCACGATGGTGGCCTTGATGTCCTCCGTCACGAAGGAGAGGGCGGCCAGCAGCGTGAGCAGAAGATTGAACGGATTCTTGTAGCAGTGCCACAGGTGCATCCACCAGGGCAGCGGCTTCTCGTGCTCCACTTCATTCGGACCGAAGCGTGCGCACCGGTCCTCTGCTTCTGCCGCGGTCAGCCCGTCCTCGTGGGACGACATGCGAACGATCGCTGCCGGCACGTCGTCGGACGCGATGCGCCGCATTTCGCGCGAGACGTGTCCGGATGCGGCCTCGCCTTCGCCTTCATTCCTCTTGCGCAAGGTCTCCGGGATGGCCTGGCGCTTGAAATGGCGCTTGGTGTGCCGCCGGTCGAGGAAGCCGCTGAACAGGTTCTTCAGCATGGAGTCGATGAAGTTCATGGGCGCTCCTGGTTGGAGGAGATTTCTCTGCGTGGGGCGCTGTGCCTGCGGCCGGCGGGAGGCGGGGTTTTGCATCGGAGCCTTGCGATACGTCACTGGCGGTTCGCCTGGTCGCCGGCGAGTTCAGGCAACTGCCACCAGCCGCCCAGCGCCTGGTAGAGCGCGACGGTGTTCGTGTAGCGACTGGCTTGGGCCTGCACCAGCGCCAGCGCAGCCTCCTGTGCGGCCACGTCGACGCCGCCGACCTGGCCGGCGCGGTGCTGACGACGCGAAATGTCCAGCAGTCGCGTCGCCAGCTCGATGAGGTCGCGCGTCGTGGCGATCTGCGCGCGCAACGAGGCTTCCTCGATCGCCGCATTGACGACGTTGGAGACCAGCATTGAGCAGCACCCCATCCTTGACGACGATGCGCTCGCCGGCCTTCAGGCCGGACAGCACTTCGACGCGATCGCCGACGGTCGCTTCCACGCTGACCACGCGCGCCTCGAAGTGGAACGGGGACTGCTCGACGAAGACTCGCGTAAAGAGACCGCTTTGCAGCAGCGCGGTCGCGGGCACCAGCAACGCCGGATGTGATCTTCATGGGACGGGTCGGGCTCCTCTCGCCGTGAGAGGCCAGCAAGGCGCGCAGGGTGATTGGGCGATGGGCTGCGACGGCGGCGCGCAGTGCGCTCTGGAAGGCGTCGCTGTGATGGGTACGGCGGAGCAGCATGAGGTCCTCCTTCGGCACGCAGCCGCGAAGGCACCTCACCTGTTCAGATGAGCGAGGACTTCGGAGCTGTGGCTCGGTACGTGGTGTTCAAAGACTTGTCGGGCGAACGATGCGGCGCGCTGATGCGCCTACTCGGGTCGGAGTCCATGCACTTTCTCCTGTTCAGATCACTACCGTATCCGTATCAACTCGCCGGTAAACAAAGCCTGGTCGGGACGAGTCGAGAACTGACTTCACTCGCTTCGATGATCCGCGCCATCAGCGATACTCCGGCCGCGACAAGTGGAATTTTCACATCGAGGTTCTAAGGGGGACAGCAAGCATTAGGACTTCTGCGTTCGACGTGCGCATAACCTCGATATACCAACGTATATGTGTCTGGCCGCCGCGCTTGGAACTGGCCTGACCTGTGAACGCTCGGGGAATGCCTGTTGCCGTCGGCGTGCGTTGTTGGGGGCCGCGGTGCCGGCTGCCTCACGAGATTCCGAGACCGTGCCGCCGGCCAATCTCCCAGGACACGCTCTCGCTCTCTGCGATCAGCTTGGTGTCCCCGAGATCCTTGCTGCGGATCAGGCGGGTCTGCACGCCCAGACGTTCGACACGCCGCGCGATGGCCGCCAGTTCCTGATTGATCGCCTGCAGCGCATCGTCCCGCGGCGTCTGCCAAGGCCGATAGGCCACGTCGATATCCATCGACAGGCGGGGCATGTCGCGCAGGAACAGGTTGATGGCCGTGCCGCCCTTCATGGCGAAGATGTCGTTGTCGAACACGTCGGGAGTGATGTTCAGCAACAGGCGAACGGTATCGGCGCACCTCGCCCAGCACAGCCAATGCCTTCGCCTTGTCCAACGCGAAGTAAGGCGCGCGCGCCAACAGCATCCGCACCTCGGTGATGGGGCCGTCCTGCTCGGATAGCCAGGTCTTGGACTCCCGATCCTTGTCGGGAAATGGGTTGATATCGAACGCTGGCGCCAGCCGCCACAAACCGTACTCCACGTGCAAGAACCCGTGGTTCTGCAGGTGATCGTCCACGTTGGTGATCAACAGGTTCAGCACCAGGCGGCGCCAGAGCTGCCGCACATCCTCGGTGGGCGCATGGCCGTGAGAGCGGATGGCATCCGCGATCTCCGTGTAGCTGCGATCATCCTCACGCGAGGCCTGCAACATCGAGGCTGCCGGCTGGTAGGGGTTGCGGCCATCCTCATCCACCAGGGTGCACTTGGGCCGCATACCACCCAGCGAAGTGCCTTTGCCTTGCAGGTAGCGCAAGTCCTCGGCCGTTTCCTGGCCGCGCTCGACGGCGCGGCTGGCCTGGTAGATGCGTTCCAGTTCGATCAGCGGCGACGTGCTGCGCTGCTCCTGGGAAGCCGTTCGATGCCAATTCCCGTCCGGATCGCGCAGACGTAGCGCGCCCACTCGGCTGAAGTCGTCCACCGCCAGCAAGTAGTCCAACTCCATGAGGGTCGACAGCCGTGGATCATCCTTGCGGCGTTTGGCATGGTCACGGGCAATGACGCGCCGTCCCCAGGCATCAGGCGCGGTGTCGGCGATCGCCCCGTGGAACACGGAGTCGTGCATCGATGAAGCCTTGTGCGGCTGGTAGCCCGGCACCCGTTGTAGATCGGCCGACACGTCGGCAGTATCCGCGAAGCGGCGCACATCCTCCACTGTGACGCGCAGGCCACACTTCGGCAGATCAAGTCTGGGTTGCGCAGCGGCGATGTCGTTCGTGCCTATCGATCTCGACCAGATCCTGGGCCTGCGGTATAAGCCACGGAGACCAGCCATCCTTCCGATAGACCGTGCCGGCGCTTGCCTCGACACTTGGGGGATGGCGACGCAGACCCCTCACGACGGCAGCTACAAGGCGCTGTTCTCTTTCCCGGAGATGGTGCGCGATCTGCTGCTGGGCTTCGTCGATGCCGATTGGGTCCGGCAACTGGACCTGGACAGCCTGGAGCCGATCAACAGCCACTACGTGTCCGAGGGGCTGGCCACCCGCAGCGACGATCTGGTCTGGCGGGTCAGGCTGCGCGGCACGGACGATTGGCTCTACCTGTATCTGCTGATCGAGTTCCAGAGCCGGGATGATCCGACGATGGCTGTCCGGGTGATGGCCTATATGGGGCTGCTGTACCAGAGCCTGATCCGCCACGGCATGATCGCGGCCGGCGATCCGTTGCCGCCGGTATTTCCGATCGTGCTCTACAACGGGGTGGCCCCGTGGCGAGCGGCGCAGGATGTCGCCGAGATGCTCGCGGCGTCCCCCGAGACCATGCGGCCGTACACGCCGCGGCTGCGCTACTACCTGCTGGACGAGCACCGGATCGCCGAGGCGGCGCGGATAGCGGGCAAGGCGTTGCCGGCCAACCTGGCCGGGGTGGCGGTGGGGATCGAGACGATGCGCAGCCGTCCGGAGATGCGGGCGCTGGGCCAGATGCTGTTGGCCCGGCTGGCGCTGCTTCCGCCCGAGCGCTTCGATGCGCTGGGGGCGGTGTTCACCGAATGGGTGAACCGGGTCGTGGTCAGGCGCTTGGGCTTGGACGACAATACTCGCCTATTGAGCAATATTCAGGAGGTCGCGATGCTGTCCGAACAGCGCGGGGATTTGGCGGAGATCTTTCGCAGCGAAGGGCGGGAAGAAGGCTGGGAAAAAGGGCGAGAAAAGGGCCGAGAAGAAGGCCGGGAGTTGCTGTTGCTGAGCCAACTGCGCCATCGCTTCGGCACTCTGCCAGAAGCCGTAATCGCGCGGATCGAGGCGGGCTCGGTTGCCGATGTGGAGCGTTGGGGGCTGCGGGTGCTCGATGCCCAGACGCTGGACGCGGTATTCGCGCTGGCGAACTGATGCTGGGTTAGGGGTTCACCTTCGTCGGGCGGCAGCGGCGCTTGAGCGTTGCCGGAGGATATTTACTCCGGCGGCGACGGAGGTGGCCGCCAGCCCGGCGACAAAGCCAGCCGATGCCAGATAACTTCCCACGATCGCGAACAGAATCCGGGCAGAGCACGCGATACGATGCGGAACCGGCTACATGCCAGGCCCTCAAAACCGGGTGCTTACGGACAGCAACACGGTCCGCGGTATCCCAAGGATTGTGTTGTTGGCCCAGTATGCCTTGTCGGTAAGATTCTGGACGTCCAGGCGTATGGTCAGCGGATGAGATCGCGTGTTGAACTCATAACGCGCGCCAACATCGAACAGCGCATAGCTGGGCAACCGGTCAGTATTCGCCGCATTTCCGTATTGCGGCCCCGTATAGATGACGCCGCCACTCACGCTTAGTCCCGACAGGAAGGGCAGTTGATATTCCGCGCGTAGCTTGACCAGTGTGTCGGCCACGTTGATGGGGCGCTTTCCTTCAAGGGCTGGATTTTGCTTCTGCTCCTTGACCTTGGCATCCAGCAACGCGAGGCCACCGGTTAGCGTCAGATTGCTCGTGACTTTGCCGAAGGCGGTGAATTCTACGCCGCGATGTCTTTGCTTTCCATCCTGCACGTATCGGATCGCGGCTGGGTTGCTGAGGTCGTAATATTGCAAGGCTTTTTCGATCTGAAACGCCGCCGCCGTGAGCAACATGCCGCCAACGGTTGCCTTGGCGCCCAATTCGATCTGTTTACTGATTAGCGGCTGAAATACTTGGCCCGCATTGACAACCGGCGCACCGTTATAGGTGACGCCGGCGGTACCACCCTGTTCAAGCGATTCGATGTATGTTGCATAGACCGTGGCGTTTTTCGCAGGCTTGAAGATCAGCGAAAGATTTGGTGTCACGGCCGACTTTTCATAGCTGGTGGTCGGCGAGTAAAATGTGGGCTTGATATTGATCGTGCTGTAGGCTGCGCCGGCGAGGAGCGACCATTGTTCATTGAACATGATGTCGTCGCCGATCAGTACCGTTCTCGATGACTGATCGAGGCTTCGGACGGTGAGTCCGCGATCGACATATGGCTGCACCGGCTTCGGAAAATAGGTCGGATGATCGAACGTCAAGCCGGTGTAGTCGATCTCTGGCGCTTCGTTCTGGGGAACATCCGCCCATCGATGCTGGTACTGCGCACCGATCGTCAGCTTGTGGAGGATAGAAGCCGTGTGAAAACGTATATCGGCAAAGGCCTGTCCGCTCGAATTGAAGAGGCTTCCTTGATTCGTGCTGCTGCCTGGAGAGAACTGGGCGAAAATATTTTGTGTGTACGTTCCATTTGCCTGGATATTGTTTTGGGCGTTCGTGCTGGGGTCTTGTGTCGCCTTGGTAAACCGCCACGCGGCACGAAATGTAAGGGCATCACTGGCGTCCCAGCGGATTTGCGTGCCGTAGCGCTGACTGACATCTCGCAGATGCTTCCACGGCTGGCTCCAAGACACTGATTGGTCGATTTCGCTGGCTGCCGGCCGGGAACCGCCCGCCAATACCCAAATCGGCGGCCCACCACGGTTCTCCCAATCCCGATAAGCCGCATCGAACTGCCACAGCAGTTTGTCGGTAACGTGCCAGTCAAAGGCACCGCTGATGAAGCGCTTCTTGACGTGCTCGTTATTGATGGCTGTCTCGCCATCCTGCCAAGCGGCATTGATGCGGTAGCCAAACCGACCGTCGCGGTCGATTGGTCCACCGAAATCGCCGTTTACATAGTAATTGTTGCCTCCGTTGTTGCCGAGTGTGATGCGGTTCAGTCGTTCCGCAGTCGGCCGTTTAGTTACCAAGTTGACCATTCCGCCGACATTGCCAGGACCGTAGAGAAAACCCGAGAGGCCAGAGAATACCTCGACGCGTTCGGTATCTTCTGTGGTCCATCCAGCACCGCCAAGATAGTAATCACTCAATAGGCCGTCGCGGTAAGGCATATATACCTGAAATCCGCGAAGCATAATTGATGGCTGGTCGTTCTGATTGCTTGTTCTTCCGAGCTGTGCCGTCGGAGCGAATCGAAATATCTGCTCTGGGGCTATGGCCTGCACATTCTCGATCAAATCCTTCGAGAGTACCGAAACCGAATACGGCGCATCTTGCAGCTTGCGCCCTTCCCACGGTCCAATGGCTGAAACGTGATCACCGCGATAGCCTTGAGCCGCTGTGGCATCGTTCTGAAGGATATAGGTTGGATCGCCACTACCGCCGCTCGCCTCGCCTTCAACCCGCACCGGACCGAGATTGATCGTCGAAGAAGTCGCCGGAGCTTTGTCCAACGTGATGACGTTGCCGTCCGCGCGATAAGTAAACCCCATGCCGGCAAGCAGACGCGAGAGGGCTTCCAGCGGTACGAACGAACCGGACACACCCGGCGAGGTCAAGCCGCGTACCAATGCGGCATCGACCGAAACCTGCAGCCTCGATTGCTGACCGAATGCGGTCAACGCGTCGATCAGGGAGCCGCGCGGAATGTCGAAGCTTCGCGCCGTTTCGGCCTGCGCAAGTTGCACCGGCTGTCGATCGGCCGCCCATACCGGGCTCGCTGCTGTTGCTGTAATCGCCATCGCCACGGCACCACCGATCCGGATCCTTGCCCCTTTACGCACCTCAGCACTCCCTTGTTCGTTGGACAGACGTGGGCAGCACTGCGAGTGAGTCTCACTCGCAGGCTCCAGTCTGTTTAACGAAGTGCGGGGCGGCTTTTCCGGTCGAGCCGGCGGGCAACCGAAACTTTTTTCGGCAAGCGTTCCGGACGGCGATTCAACTGGCCGATACCACCAGCATCCAAGGAGTCACTCGGCGTACGGTGACGCCCGGATGCGCACGGGCCAGGGCGCGTAGCGCGCTCACGGGGTCGCTCAGCTCGTAGACGCCGGCGACCCGGCGCTGGGCGAGGCTGTCGCCGAGGACGACGATCTTCCCGCTGAAATACGGGCGCAGCTCGTCCACGACTTCGGCCATCGTTCGGTCCCTGGCGATGAGTTGGCCTTGCCGCCAAGCCGCCACCTGGGCGGGGGGTTCCTGCCCTTGCGTGATCCGCGCGTCGGCGCCGATCCGCAGCCACGAGCCGGCCGTCAGTTGCCGGGACAGGCCGGCGCGATCCACCTGAACCGAACCATGCGCCACGGCGACGTCCGTGCCGGCCTCGCTCAAGGCCACGTCGAAAGCGGTGCCCAGATCGGTGATGCGCACGGCGCCCGCGTCCACCACGAACGGGCGCGCGGCGTCGTGCCGCACCTCGAAGAACGCCCGGCCGGTCAATAGACGGACGTGACGCGCGCCATCGGTGTCGTCGATGTCCACGGCGCTGTCCGGCGCCAGGACGACGGTGCTGCCGTCGGCCATGGTGACCGTGCGCTGCTGCGCCGTGCCGGTGGCGTAGTCGGCCCGCCAGGTTAGCCATAGCCCCGGCACGAAGATCAGCGCAGCGCAAGCGGCGACGGCGGCGCCGACGATGGCGCGCTTGTCGAACCGGGGCCGGACGCGGGGCGCGCACGCCTGCGGCAGGGGACGAAACGGCGTCGTGCCCGGCGTCGAGGCCGGCCCCATGAGGTCGTAGGCTTCGCTGACTTGCGCCCAGGCGGTCGCGTTGGCGGGGCTTTGCGAAATCCACGCCCGGACGCGGGCGCGCAGCACCGCGTCGTCCGGTTCTTCGCGCATCTGCAGCAGCCACTCGGTGGCCTGCCGCGTCCGCGCATTCCCGGTCTGGGATTCACCAGCCATGCCTGTTCTCATGATCTGCACATGCGAGGGCGGCGTCCAGCGCCTGAACGCGCGGACGACACCAAGATGTCCTACTGCATCAACGAAGCAGCCCGAGTCTTTTTCGGAAGTTCATGGCCTTATTCTCCTTGCAGCCGCTTCCGGCAGTGCTCGACACCTTCGACTATCAGGCTGTGCACGTAGGAGGTGGAAAGGCCGAGATGCTCCGCGATCTCCCGAATCTTCTTGTTTTCGACGCGATGAAGCCGAACCGCGATGCGCGTGCGTTCGGGCAGCTCGGCAAACGCTGCTTCCACCAGAGCAAGCCGTTCGCGCTGGAGCAATTGCGCCTCCGGGGATGGGCTCTCGTCCGGTGTGGTGTCGACCGCCGCTTCGTTTTGCGGAAGCAGGAGGCGGATTTCGACCTGCTCGCGGCGTCTGCCGTCCAGCGCGATGTTGCGGACAATGCGCTTGAGGTAGCCCAGCGGTTCATCGAGGAAGCGCTGCGCGGTCGCGCGATCGAAGCGCAGCCAAGCCTCCTGCACGATGTCTTCCGCCAGCGCACGGTCGCCGGAGAACTGACCAGCGTAGCTCACCAGGTCCTTGCGATGGGACGTGTACAGCGTGAGCGTGGTTTGCCGGTGCCTCACTGCGTCCGTTCCCGGCTGCGGCGTGTCGGCGGAGTCGGCACCCTTTCGAGGCCCCTGCCGCTTATCGAGACCCATTCACGAGTTTCCTTTGAAGCGGTGCGCCCGTAGCGGTGGCGCACACGCGGCATCAGCCCTCGAATCGCGCGAGTGCCAGTAAGAAGAATCATTTGCATTTATAGCTGAACAAGCGCAGACCGTGCAACGCTCGATCTCCCGGACCGGCCATGCCGGCGGGTCATGACGGGTTCGCCTGCGACCATCCCCCGCCCAGCGCCTTGTAGAGTCCGACCAGCGCCTGCAGGCGCGCGAGCTTGATCTGCGCGATCTGGTCCTGCGCGGCGTAGAGGGTGCGTTGCGTGTCGAGCACGCTCAGCAAGTCTTCGGTTCCGGCGCGGTACTGGAGCTGATCGAGTGCGAAGGCGCGCCGCGATTGCTCGACCACGCGCGCCTGGGCGGCCTCCTGCCGCGCGAGATGATCGAGCACCGTCCATGCCTTCTGTACGTCACCCAAGGCGGCCATGACGGCGGACCGATAGCGGGTGACCAGTTCCTCGCGTCGCGCGACGGTGTAGTCGCGTTGGCCCGCCAGCGCACCATGGTCGAAGATCGGGTAGGTCAGTCCGGCGATCAAGGAGTAGAGCGAGGCGGTGCCGGCGCTCGCGCCCGAGGCGAGGACCGTTTGAATGCTGCCCGATGCACTCAAATCGATCCTGGGCAGCATGGCGGCGCGCGCCGCAGCCACGTTGGCGTCGGCGACCAGCGAAGCTCTGGCGTCTCGGATGCGCAGCGGCGCGCACTCCCGCACAGCCCACTAGCGCCTGCGCGTGAGGAAGAACTCGATGGGCACCACGAGTTCGAGCGTATCACCCATGACCGAGGCCGGCGGCTTCGGCAGCGGCTGCGCCCTTTGGATCAGCGCGAGCGCCTCCTGATCGAGCAAGGCATTGCCGGAGGACTTCTCGACCCGGAAAGTGAGTACCTTACCGTCACGGTTCATCGTGAAGCGCAGGTGGGTGACGCCCTGCTGACGAAGAAACTGCGCTTCGCTCGGATAGCGCTTGAAACGTTCCAGTTGCCCGAGGAGCATCGCCTGCCAATCAGGCGGGGTCAGGCTCGGCGCGTCGCTGTGGCTCGGCGTCGGTGCGGCCGCGGGAGCCGGCGGTGCAAGGGCGGAGGGCGGGGCGGTGGTTTGCTCCACGGGTGGCTTGTCCTCGACCTGCGGCGGCGGCGGCTCCGGCTCGGAGCTGCTCGGCAACGTCAGCGCCGCTTGGGGAACAGGTGAAAGCGGTGGCGTCTCGACCGGCCGCGCAGGCTTGGGCCGTTCGACGTGCCGTTCGACGCGCCGTTGCACGCGCTGCTGCTGCGGACCAGGTGGAATGGCCGTAGGCGGCGCTGGCGCCACGGCGGGCTTGGGCGCCTCCTCGATTAGGATCGCCGAAAGAGGCGGAGGGGCGGGTGCCAGCGCCACGGGCTCGAGCCACCAGGCGGCGACCACAATGGGCGCGATATGCAGGGCCGCGGCGGCGAAGAGGCAGGTGCTCCAACGCCGCCGCGCGCGCGGATCCTCGTCGCGCCAAAATGCTTCCGGAGATTGCATGGGGGATACGATCGCGCCTGCCGAACGAGTGGGTATGGGCGCAAGGGGGGCGTGCTGTCGCTTGCCGAGGTTCATGGCGTGGCTTCGCCCTCCAGGCCGACCAGGGCCACCTCCAGGCCCGCGATCACCGCTTTGACAACGATGTCGGCATGTACAAACATCGCCCAGACCGACAGGTCATGCGGCAGCAAGGCGTTGGCCAGATCCATGGGGGAAATCTCCGAAACGGGCGCCGCGGCAAGGGCCGGCGGCAGGGCCGGGATGGCGCCCCTACTACTGGAACGATCCAGCGCCGGTGTTTTCCTGAAGAAGGGAGTCTGCGGAGCAGGGGGGGCAGAGGCCAATCGTATGTCGGGACGACCAGGCAACTCACGGCAGGCGCTGCGGCAGCAACAGCCAGACGAGTGCCGCCAGCGGCAGCGACGATCCGACTATCCACACCCAGGCGCGCGTCGCGCTACGGGCGTGGCGAGCGGCGGATGGCGTTCATGCGCGCGATCGAACCTTTGCACGCAGAAGGTGTGGAAGTCGTTGTTGAGTTTGATTCGCCTTGCGCACGGCACATCCACGCCGGCTTTCCGGGCCAGTTGGTGAACAGCGTACTCCCAGGCCCCGATGTCCCGGTCATCGTCACTGGCGGAGCCGCCATCTTCTCGTTGCCGAGGAACGTTTCCGGGCCTGGCCGGCGAAAGCGCAATGCGCCTTGGCGGGTCTGATCCTGCACACCGATGAGGAAGTCCCAGGCGTAGAGCGTGCGGGGAGGCCGCTTCTCGTCCTTGGACTGCAAGGCCTCGCGGCGCTTCATGAGCGTTTGGCCCCAGCGGTCAGGCGATGAGTCCAGGAAGATGCCGAAGTTGCCCAGTTCCGGCTTTGGAAAGAAGGGGTGCTCGTCCAGCGAGAGGTCGGGGTCCAGCGCGAAGGCACGAGGGTCCTTGAGCCAGTCCCGTTCATAGTGGAAACGGATCTGGCCACGGTCATGAGCCAGTGTGCCGACCAGGCATGGAGGGCCAAGACCATCGTCCAGCCAGACTTCCAGGGCGTTGTCCTGCTTGCTCATGCGGACCCCTTGCGATTCTGGGCAGGCGAGGAGCGGACCTTTCGGCGCCTGGCATCGGGTGACGGTGGAAGCCTCCGGCAGGCGAATTCGCAGTGCTGCATTGGCGACACTCGCACGAGATCGTCGCGGACCGCCCACACGCTGTCCATCGGGCCGCACTTCACGCGTCGCACCGTCGCGACGGCCATCCAGGCGAAGCACGACGCGCCAACGAATGCGACGATGTCGACGCCAACGGTTGTGGCGCTGCCATGTGCCTACATGCCCAGCGCCGGCCTCATCAGCGCGACCAACGACGTTATCCACCTGAGTCCACGACGGAACCACCGGATCCGGCCTGGAGTTGGCTACTACCGTTTTGTCGGTGCAGGTGAATCGCCCGGTCAACGTCAAACCGATGATCCCGAGGGCACGACTACCGCGTAGAGGTCGGAGATGGTCGCCAATGCGCCGGCATGCAGCGCCTCGGCCGTCACGTCCACCACGTCGGTGCGGATGGGTCTCGTCGCGCAAGCATCCGCCACCACGGTCGGCTGCTTGCCTCGCAGGAACGCCCCCTCGGCGGTGAAGGTCACGCACATATGGGTCATGAAACCGATGACGATGACCTGCTTGTTGCCAGCCGCATCCACGTGTTCGCCCAGGTCGGTGTCGACGAAGGCGTTGGGTGCCGTCTTGACCACGACGGGTTCGCCTGCCGCGGGCGCAACGCAAGGATGAATCTGCCCGATGTCGGCAGTGAGATCGTAGGGCGAGCCCTTGCCGCCATCGTGGATGACGTGGATGACCTTGGTGCCGGCTGCGCGCGCTCGCGCCAGCAGCTCGGATGCCGAAGCCAGAGCCGGCTGCCAGCCGGTCAGTTCCATGACACCGCGCGTGTAGGTGTTCTGGTAATCGACCAGGATCAGGGTGGCATCGGCCAGCGTGGCGGGCGTGGCGTCCAGCCCGTTGAGCTGGCGCAAAGTCGTCGAAGGATTCATGGCTGTGTACTTCCTCGAAATGCGGGATGGATGACCTCGGGCCGTCGGAATTGACCGCCTTGTCATGCTAAGAACGCCATGAAATGTCCGCAATGTCATATAACATGCAGATTCCGACATCTCGGCATTCGTTGTTTGCTCCAGGGAAGCATCCCGCGTGGCAGTCACCAGGCGTCTCATCGTCATCGTGTTGTTCGAGCACGTCGATCTGCTGGACGTGGCCGGACCCGCGGAGGTGTTCTCGCTGCTCCAGCGCGAAATGGACGAACCGACCGGCTATAAGGTCGTGCTGGCAGCCGAAACGCTCGAGCCGGTCACGACCTCGGCCGGCGTGCGCGTCCTGCCGGACACGACGTTTGCGAACCTGGGCCGCCGCAGGATCGACACCCTCGTCGTGCCCGGTGCGGTCGAGGTGGATGCGCAGCGCCGTGTACGCGCCGTCGTGGCCCCATCCATCGTTAAGTGGGTGAAGACGCTCGCGGCCAACACGCGGCGCATTGCGTCCGTCTGCGTGGGCGCGCACGTCCTGGCGGCGGCCGGCCTGCTCGACGGCAGGCGAGCCACCACCCACTGGTCCACCGCGCAACAACTCACCGACGAACATCCGGCAGTCAAGGTGGACGCCGACCCGATCTTCATCCGCGATCGCAACGTCTGGACCGGCGCGGGTTTGACCGCCTGCCTGGACCTCGCACTGGCCTTGGTCGCCGACGACTTCGGCGAGCGGCTGGCGCTGCGCGTGGCGCGCCAGCTCGTCATGTTCCTCAAGCGCCCGAGCGGGCAAAGCCAGTTCAGCGCCTCACTGGAGCCGGCCTCGAAGACCCGCCGCATGGACGCACTGCGCCACTACATCATGCGGCGCATCAGCGAGCCCCTCACCATGGCGGAGTTGGCCGAACAGGCCCATGTCAGCGATCGGCAACTGACCCGCATCTTCAAGACAGAGCTGAACATGACACCCGCCGCCTACATCGAGTCGGTGCGCGTGGAAATGGCGCGCAACCGGCTGGAGACCACGGACGAGCCGCTGGATCGCATCGCAACGGCGTGCGGTTTCAACACGACCGACACGCTGAACCGCGCTTTCCGCAGAAGATTGGACACGACGCCGGCCGAGTACCGCAGCAGGTTCAAGATCGACATCCCGTGAGATTGCCGTGCCAGATAGAACTTTCCCCTCATCATCCGCCGAACTGCCGTCCCGGCCGATTGCGGCAACCATCGCCGCCGTCTTTCGCAATGGCAGGGTACTGCTGGTGCGCAGGGCCAATCCGCCCGATGCCGGACGCTGGGGATTTCCGGGCGGAAAGATAGAAGCCGGCGAACCGATCGAAAGCGCGGCGGTTCGCGAGCTGCTCGAAGAGACCGGGGTATGCGCCGAAGCACACCGGGTCTTCACGGCTGTCGATGCTTTCGACCACGACGAAAACGGCGATCTGCGCCGGCACTTCATCCTGATCGCCGTGCTGTGCAAGTGGCAATCGGGCGAGCCCGTTGCCGGAGATGATGCGCTTGAAGCGAAGTGGTTCGCTCTGGCAGACCTGGACGAATCGGCACTTGCCCTGAGCCTTGACGTCGCGCGAGTCGCGCGCCAAGCGGCCATCGTCTTTGCCCAGGAGATCGCGCCGGCATGAGCGCGGGTAAGGCCGGCCTCTATTGTCGATCCGGAGATCAAATCGGCGTGCCGGTATGGTCCGTTCCAGCCACGGGCCCATACTCCCTGCAGTACATCAGGCCCGAGCCTGGCGCGCCGCCCAAGTGCCGCCGACCAGGGCGGCGCTCGCCAATACCAGCGCGAAAAGCGACGCGCCCCCGGCCAATCCCACGGCGTCGGTCAGGTATCCGGTTGCCATCGGCAACAAGCCCGCAGGGATATAGCCTCCGATGTTGAGCACAGCATTGGATTGCGCCCGGTGGCTGTCGGGTACGTGCAGGCCGATCAGCGTCAACCCGCCGAGTTGGCCCAGCCCCTGGCCTGCACCAGCGAGCAACGCGGAAACGATGAGTGCGGGAACCAGCGTCGCCTGAACGGCCAGCGCGAGACTTGCCATCGCCGACACCGTCGCGACGGCGCTGGCAGCGAAGATGCGCTCGACCGGCCATTGCCGCACCGCGAACTGCACACCGACTGCGGCAAAGAACATGGCGCAGGCTACACCGCCAGCCAGTAGCGGGCTGCGCACATCGAGCAGCCGGGCCAGCAGTGACGGCCCGAGCGCCAGTACGAATGAGCTTGCCGTGATACCTGGGCCGAAAGTGGCGATACCGGAAAGAACCTGTCTGCGGTTGGCGGCGGGGACGTGCGGCAAGCGAAACCGAAGAGAGCCGGTCGGCATTGCGCGTTGCGCCGGCAATCGCAGGACGACGACCATGGCGGTCAACAGAATCAGCGCCTCAATGGCGAAGATGGGCACTACCGGCTCGGCCATTTCCTGCGCCAGTCCGCCTGCCAACAACGGCCCCAGGCCCGCGCCCGACACCATCGCGATCGATGCCATAAGCGCCGCGCGCCCCTTGTGTTCGGCGCCGCCGGCATCCACCACCGCCGCCATGCCCGCCGAAACGATCACACCCACGGCGACACCCGCCAACAACCTGCCGACGGCGAGCATCCCGATCGAAGCGGCGCTCGCGAACAACCCACAAGCCGCCAGGGCTGCGATCAAGCCGGGCAACAACACCGGCTTGCGTCCGTAGTGTACGGCCTCGAGCGGCGCAGCCGCTTGCGCCGTGAGGATCTGGAAACCCGCTTCCCGGGCCTGTTGGCTCTCATTGAGAACTGGCAACCTCCGGCGCACGAAGCGAGACACGAGTCGAAACGCGGGAAACGGACTTAGGCCCAAGCGATTCACTCGTGCTGCGCTGCTGCGCCGTCATTGGCTGCCAAAGCCGCGGCGAACAGTAACGGCGAGTGGTTGACGATGAGCGAGTTCGCCTCGGCGCTATCGGTCACGAATCACGTGATCCGTCGCCTCATCAAGGGTGGGATCCTGCCTGCCGAGCAAGTCGTTGCCGGTGCTCCGAAGACCAGATCCCAATTTTCTCAAACACTTATGGAGGAGGTGCGCAATGAACGTGCCTTCGCAGTATCCGTGCATTGCTGCACATGTCCTTTCTTCTCCTGATCAGTCGAGTTCCATGACGGCGACGATGAAGTAATACAGACCCGCCACCGCGATCAGGGCCGAACCGATGCGGGTCATCTGCTGAAGGGCGTTCCGAGCAGCGGGCGTTTTCCGGTCACGAACCCGTTTCAACGCGCCGAACAGCGGCAGCAACACGATCTGGTGTCCCGCTTCGACGCCGACGCTGAAACCCAGCAGCGCCAACAGCACGGTTTCCTTCGGCATGTGGCTCATGAGGTCCAGCAGGCCGCCGGCGAAAGCCAATCCATGAAACAGGCCGAAGAAGAACGCTACGAACAATCGGCTGTTCCCATGCGTGACTTGCGGCCAGAAGACGTTTTGCAGCGCCACGAACACGATACTGGCTGAGATCAACGGTTCGACGATCGGGGAGGGAAGGTGGACAATGCCCAACGAGGCCAGCGTCAAGGTGATCGAGTGTGCCAGGGTGAAGGCCGTGACGACCTTGAACAATTCCCACAGCGAGGTCGCCGCCAACACCAGCGCACAGGCAAACAGCAAATGGTCGAAGCCGGTCAGAATGTGCCGCACGCCGTGGTAGAAGAAGGTCTCCAGGATGGAAAGAGCGTCCGTGTCCCGGGTGGCGCTTGACCCCTTCGCCATGTCCACCGAGAACGTCATGCGGTAGTGCGATTGATCGTAGTCACGTTGTTGATCCAGAACACGGATACCGGGAGCGCTCGGCACCAGGCTGTTGACGAGATGGACGGCGGTCGGGTTCCGGTGTCGCTGGGTGAACGTCAGTTCGTGCGTGCCAGAGCCCGAAGTCGAAACGGCCTGGAAATCGAGCACGATTTCGCCCAGGCCTTGGGTGATGTCCTGGATGGGCGGGTACGACATGGACTGCAATTGCAACGGCACCGCGTGACCGTCGAGGGTCAACGACACATCGTTCGACACCTTTGCGGCATAGGCTGCTCCTTCGGCATCGCTGATCCTGCCATCGCCATTGGTGTCGATCTCGGCAATCACCTGCGACGCCACGGACACGCCTGCCGTCAAGCGAAGGCGTAATGCGATCTGCCCGTTTTCGATCTTGAAGGTCGCCGCTTGCAGGTATTCGTCCAGCCGGTGGGCGGATATCGGCGACACGAGGCATCCCAGCACCGCCAGGACAGCCAGCGTTCGCAGGGACTTCATCGTGTCGCGTCGGCCACGCCGTAGTCGTTGGTAGGGTCCCGATACATGGTGTGGACGTGCATCGTCGCATCCCCGCCCGTTCCTTGTGGCGCGAACTCGATGATGACCTTCGGTCCCTGGATACGGTAATAGGCGCTGCCGTTTTTTTCCGGCGCGTGGGTCGTCGGCCCACTCCATGCGAAATAGGTCGCGTCCAAGCCTGCCTTGATGTCGGCCAGGCGCGATTTGGCATAGGCGTCGTTGGCAATGCCCGCCCATTGCGCAATCACATTCAGCAACAGGGCTTTTTGCGTGGCGGTCATGTCGGTGCCTGGCAGGCCTTCCGGCACGATCGTTTCGCCGGCATGTCCCGGCCCCAGCACAAGGTCGTCCACCCGATAAGTGAGGAGTGCCTTATTGCGCTGGTCGGTGTCGAGCGCGTCGAGCAAGGCGAACGCGGTATCGTTTTCGCCGGCTAGCGGTCGCACCGTCTTGCCATCGATCTGATAGACAGAGGGTTGTGTCCCGGTCAGGGTCGGGGTCATGGCGGCGTGTTCGCCGTTGAACACCAGGTTCAGGCCCAGGTGATGACCGCCGAATTCCAGCATCCACGGCGCGGTGGCGCTGGGCATGCCGAGAATGGCGAGCGTGTAGACGTCGTTGCCCGCGGCAAAATGACTGCCTTGTTCGGTCTTCGACAGCATCTGGTCGGCGCCCATGATCCCGAGAACCTTCTGGTAGCCGGCAGCACTCAACGCGGCCTGGAGCAGGTGCATGGCGGCCGCCCGCTGGGTTGGGTTGAGGCTGCCCAGTTGCAGGCCGGGACGCGGCACATCGCTGACGGGGAAATTCGACCACACGGCCTGACCGTATTGCTCGCCGATGAAGCCGCCCATCGGCCCCATCCCAGGACCGTGCGGCGGTCCCTTGCCATCCGGCGGCGGTCCAGGGTTGTCATGCGTCTCCGCGCCCGGCGGTGGGCCGGGCGGATGAGCACCGCCGAAGGGCTTGCGGGCGAAGGTGGCTTTCGTCGCCGTGGGCGGTGCCACGAAAACGAATTGCGCCTGGGCCCGTTGTGAGGGGTCGAGCGAATCCAGATAGGCCGCTGCGGCAGCGGCGATGGCTCGCGTCTGCGCCTGTGCGTCCGGGGACACCGATGCGGTCGTCGTCGTGGAAGTGCTCTTCTGAGGCGTGCAGGCGCCGATCCACAATGGCAACAGGATGGCCGATATCAGAAAGTGCGCCGAGAGAGTCTTCATGCGTTGCTCCACCATGAGTGAACGGTCAGTGCCCGCCGGGCCGAACGGTCAAGGTAATGGGAATGGCGATGTGCGTGACCGAACCGCTCAGGTCGAAGGATGGCCCGCAGCCGGTCGCGGCCTTATCGCCCTGGTTCATGACTGGCGCTGCCGGAAGATCCACTCCCGCACCGGCTCGATCGTGTGGGCGATGCGCCAGGTGTTGCGATGGCCACTGGCGCCGGCAGTCGACGAGCCCGGCGGAATGACGGTGCCCTTGGCAAAGGTTACGTAGTTGACCGGGCTGCCCTCGGCGTCGATCTGGTCGAACGCCGCGCGGAACTGCTCGGCCGTCCAGGTGCCGTCCCAGGTCGCACGGCTGATCTTGGCACCTTCTTCGGCCAGGACTTCGGTGATGGCATTCTGGCCGGGGAAGGCCTTGTCGTCGTCCTGCGAGACCAGGATCCACAGTTTCTGGCGGGCGAGGGGTTTCACCAGCGCCGGATCCCACTGGCCCGCCACCAGGAACGAGGCGGCGAAGAAGTCCGGGTACTTGATGTCCATCGCGATCGACATCATGCAGCCGCCGGACTGGCCGGTGGTGTAGAGCCGCTGGTGGTCGATGCTGTAGTGAGTCGCCAGATCCTCGATCAGGTCGATGGTGGTGTCGAGCATGGCCGAGGTATGCGAGTCGTCGTCGGCGATGAGTTCAGCGTATTGCGGCGCCAGCACGAAAGCCGGGCGCCGGGCCTGGTCCTGCGGGCTGGCCCAGGCGATCGCGCCCAGCCCCTGGTACAGCGTCGTGCGCGTCACGTCGCTGGTCGCGCCGGCATCGTGCATGAACAGCACCAGCGGATAGCGTCGCTTCGGGTCGTAGCCGTTCGGGATGAACAGGTTGTAGCGCAGCGTCTTGCCGGTCTTGGCGTCGCAGAATTCGAGTTGCCGGAAGTCATCGACGATCGGGTTCTTTACTGCTGTCGTGGTCAGCGCGGCGCTGTTCGCCGAGATGACCTGGCCGCTGGCCGTCTTGAGGGCACGGGTCTGGACCAGCGTGGCCTGGGCCGTTCGATAGACGGTATCGTAGGTCGGAATGTCGCCGGCCTTGCCGGGACCCCCATTGCCGGGACCGCTTCTGCCACCAGTCCGGGCGGTGCTTGCCGATGCGGCGCTGGTCGCGTTGTCGCTCGGTGCAGAGAGCTTCTGCGCGAGCGGCGCATTGGCGTCTTCGGGCGACAGCATGACGATGACGAAGCGGCCTGCCGCCGCGCGGCCGGCCGGATCGGCCGAGGTGCTGGTGAAGACGTCGGCGATGGTGCGCCCCTCGACCTGGAAACTCGCGGTCGACAACTCGGCCGTCAGGATCGGGGTGTCATAGGCCAGGGCGACCGCGGTCAGGCGAATGCCATCGCCAAAAACCTGGGTGATGGCGGTGGCGCTGTGGGCATGGCGGACTCCGTCCTTGCCCAGGGCCGGGGCGCCAACCCTCAGCAGGGTGCCGGCGCCGACGGTCAGGCGCAGGAAGTCTCGACGGGATGACATAGGGGTTCTTCTTCAACGCCCGGAGGCGTGCATCTGCTTGAGTTGGTCCACGACCGCCGCGACGGCGGCCTCTCCTGCGCCCCGGGCGTAGGATGCGCTGCGGGCTTCGTAGGTATGGCGGTCGTAGCTCGTCGCATCGGGCAGGTACTTGGCCTCGCCATCCATCATCGTGACCACCAGGGTGTGCAGCCAGGGAGAGCCCTCGCGGATCTGCGCACCGAGGCGGGCCGCCAGTTCCGACTGCATTCCGACCAGCGCCACATCGCCCAGGCGCATGAGAACGAGCGGGATCGAAACCGGCGCGCTGGTTTCGTAGCGGTAGGCCGTGACCGGGCCGGCCGGTGTACTGGCCGGACGCGCCTGCGAACCCACCTGCGCCTGAGTCCGGCGCAAGGACACGCGGGCGCGGGCCGGGTCTCGATGCGGTCGACGACCTGGCGCGCCGCTGCCCCGGCGAGGTCGGCGGAGATCAGCCGGCCGCCCGCGGCGCGCTGCGAGGCGTCCATGACCGAGGGCTGCACGGCGAGGTTCATCACCACTGCCAGCGGCCGGCAGCAACACGCGCACGGCCAGGGGATCCTGCTCGCCGACGAAACCATCCAGGGGGTAGAGGTCGGCGGTGAACACCACGTTCGCGCCCAAACCGGTTTTGATGAGGGCTCGCCGTGAGAACATGCCGGCTTCCTCAGCCGATCTTCAGCGCCAGTTCCGTGCCACGCTTGATCGGCAGCGTGACGGAAATGAAGCCATTGGCCGGATCGCGGATGTATTCGAGGAAATCCGGCTCGGCGTTATCGTTGAGCACATAGCCGCCGACGCGCAACTGCGGGGCGACAATCTCGATGACCTGGCGGGCCAGCGACGGGCCTTCCGGCTGTGGCCAGCCGTCGATCAAGGCGAAATCCACCGGGCCGCCGAGGTCGCGCAGCGTCTGCCGGGCATCGCCGACGCGGATGTCGGCATATTCGGCCAGCCCCGCATCGGCGAGGTTGCGACGCGCGACGTCGACCTTGGCCTGGACCAGCTCGGCGCCGATCACCTGGCCGCCGCCGTTGTCGCGCACGGCAGCCGCGAAATACAGCGCCGACATGCCGATCGAGGTGGCGAAGTCCACGACCCGCTTCGCGCCCATGCCCCGGCACAGCAGGTAGATCAGGTCGCCCTGGTCGGGATGGATGGAGAACCCGTAGTCGGCGAAGGCGTCGGCGTCATGGCGCGACGGACCGTCGAAGGACTCGCGCGGTGGATGGCGACGGGCCCCGTTCAGGCGTTCGATGACTTCCCGCACGCGCGGGTCGCGGATCGGGCTGGGGCCGGTTCCTTGAGGGGTTTCACGTGACATGCGGATATCCTTCCGGGTTGAATGGACAAGAGACACGGGGCGCTGGCAAGCAGGCTTACCGAAACCCGCTTCCGGACAGAACCGGTAATATGGTACTCCAATAGTACCCAATTTAACCAGTATGGTTGGCCGGAAAATTCAGGGGAAACCCATGAACCGCAGGGAGGGGTTGCCGGCCCGTAAGCCCGGCAGGCCCCGCGTCCTGGCCGATGAGGAGCGACGACGCTTGATCCTCGCGGCTGCGCATGACGCCTTTGTCGAACTGGGTTTTGCGCGCACGACTACGGCTGAGGTCGCGGCACGTGCCAAGGTATCGAAGCGGTCGATCTACGAGGTCTTTGCCGACAAGACCGCTTTGTTCGGGGCCGTGATTCGTGCGCACCAGCACCTGATCCTCGATCTGCCTCGCCCCGAGGGGGAGGATCTTCCCTTGCTGGAGACGCTGGTTCGCATCTTCCGGCTGGACATCGACGAGGAGGCCGAACGGGCGCGCGAGGCGATGCTCAACCTGATCGTGCGCGAGTCCGTGCTGTTTCCCGAGCTGGCCGACTACCTGTACGAGAACGAGATGATCCGCTCCCGCGAAGCCTTGATCGACTGGTTGCAGCAGGAGGCCCGGCGGGGCCGCATGGTGGTCGAGGATCCGCTGGTCCATGCCGGCATGCTGATGGACATCGTGTTCGGTGCGTTGCTTCCGCGGCGACGCCTGCGACAGGCGTCCGAGCGTGCGTTGCGCATCGGGCACATCAAGCAGCGGTTGGCGATTTTCCTGCGCGGCATTCAGGCCGAGGCACCGTAGGCCGCCCTGGCGGCATCGCGACTATGACGTCCCCGATCCACGGCATGCGGCACGGAACGGCCCCGTGACGAGGCCGGATGCCTGGGCATAGCGGCGGTCCTTGGGGGGCGGCCTGGCAGCAGTTCGAGGCCGCCCGCGGCGCCCTGGTCAGGAGCGTGACCCATGGCGGTCAGCCGGCCGCCCGCTATGGTGCGGAGGCGTCCACGGCCCAGGCTTGAGCTGCGGTCTGTCCACGTAAGGAGAAAAAGCCATGCCGATGTGGCAAATCTATCATCCCGAAAACGCCTTCACCGATGCCGACAAGTACGAAATCGCGCAGAAAGTCACCCGCCTCTATGACAGCTTTCTGCCTCGTTTTTACGTGAATGTTTTCTTCCATCCGGTGCCGAAAACGAGCTTTTACATCGGCGGCGAGCCGACCGACGATTTCGTGCGCGTCGTGGTCGAGCATATCGCCCGCGCGATCAAGGAGCCCGAACAGCAGCAACAGTTCCTGAAGGGCTGCGCCCGCGTCCTTGATCCTTATGTCAATGGTCGGGGCTACCGCTGGGAGCTGCACGTCGACGAAACACCGTTCGAGCTATGGACGGTCAACGGATTCAAGCCGCCGCTGCCCAATACGCCGGCTGAAAGTAAGTGGCGTTCGGAGAACCGGCCTTCCGCTTACGAGCAGGCATGATACGGAGCCGCCTCACTGACCGATGCAGTCGTCCTGCACGCCAAGGCCACAGGAAGAAACGACACCCTCCCTGGCTTCGACGGCCTCACGCTGTCCGTCTCCGCAGCCGGCACCAAGGCTTGGTACGTCCGCTACTACTGGCTGGGCCGGCAGAAGCTGGTGCTGTCCAAGCCCGCTGCCACTGCGTCGCAGGGCATACCTGTGCAGTGGCCGTCTGCGGTGCGGGCGCCCGAGACGGAACCGGCCATCTCCAACGTCCAGCGCGAGCGCATGATCTTGCTCGACATCCTGGAGTCGCCTCACGACCTTTCGGTCGTCGACTACGCCAAGCTCGCCGGCAAGTCGCGGCGTCGGATCACCTAAGAGATCACGGCGGGCAATCTGCTGTCGATCACTCTCGGCAACCGTGGGCGGTGCGTACCGGACCGGCAACTCGATCCACTCAAGCGCCGTCTGTGTGACTCACTCATTTCATATGCGTCAATCTCGGCATGGGGGTCAACGGGCTTGCTCACGAGAAGCGATAGTCAGCGGGTTGTGTCTATATCAAGACACGTGGTCACTTCCCCAATAACGAAGTCATGACCAAGCTGCTACGGCTGGCCATTCGCAACGTGCTGGTCAAAACCGATCGACCTGCCTACGATTGGAAAAGTGCATGAACCAGTTCGCCATCCTGTTCGGCGAGCGCTTCTCTCTTGCACAGGCCTAAGCACGACAAGGTGTTCAACCGCCTCGCGTACAAAAAGACGGACAGGTCCATGCCAAGCGAGCCCTGTGACGACGACGTCCAGACACCGGCCCGGCTGTTCGTTTCATACGGCCGTGGTGACGACGAAGCCTTCGTCCGTCGTCTCGTCGCCGATCTGCAGCCTGCCGTCGCCGTCTGGTGGGACCGCCAGGCCATGGAAAGCCGCGGCCAGACGTTCCTGCAGGTGATCCGAGATGCGATCGCCACCGAATGCAGTGCTCTGCTGCTGGTCGTCGGCCCTGAGGCGATGCGCTCAGACTACGTCAAGGCCGAGTGGATGCATGCGCTCGCGTACTGCAAGGTCGTCGTGCCCATCGTGCGCCTGGGCGACCCGACGCTGCTGCCGCAAGCGCTGAAGGACGCAGGCTACAACCTGATCCCACAGGAGTTGGCGGCGTTCCACGCACCCGACTTCCGCGACGATACCCACTACGAGCGCTCGCTGGCCGAACTGCGGCGCATCCTTGCGAGCGCGCCACGGATAGCCGGGCCGACGCGCGGGCTGCCCGCCGAAGCGGCGCATTTTCTTGCTCGGCCCGATTTGGTCGATGCGTTGCGCGGCGACCTGCTGGCCGACGTGGTCCGGCCGGTCGCGATCGGCGCGGCGCAGCAGACCGCTGCGCTCCAGGGCATGGGCGGCATCGGCAAGAGCGTGCTCGCCGCTGCGATCGCGCGCGACTGCCGCATCCGGCGCGCGTTCCACGATGGCGTGGTCTGGCTGGCTTTCGGCCACCGTGCCGAGGCACTGGTCGAACAGGCGCGGCGTCTCGGCGATGGGCTGGGCGACCCGGCGCTGGCTGGCCTGCGCGAGGTGGCGATACTCGCGTCGCGGCTGGACGACGCACTGCGCACCCGCGCCTGCCTCGTCGTGCTTGACGACGTCTGGTCGACCGATCAAGCCGCGCCGTTCGTGCGCGCCGCCGCGAGCACCCGCTCGCGCGTGCTGCTGACGACACGCGACGCCGCGATCGTTCGCGCACTCGACGCCCACGAGCACCGCGTCGGACTGTTGTCGAACGAAGAGGCGCTGCGGTTGCTGGCGCGTGCCGCGCACATCGACATGACCGATCTGCCACCTCTGGCACAGGCGCTCGCCGACGAATGCGGCCGCCTGCCGCTGGCGCTGGCGATCGTCGGCGCAATGGTCCGGGGCCGTGCCAATGACCGCTGGACCGACACGCTCGAGCACCTGCGACGCGCCGACCTCGACCGGCTGCGCGCCGACTTTCCTGACTACCGCGAGTACCCGCACCTGATGGCGGTGATCGGCGCAAGCGTCGAAGCGCTGCCTGCCGCCACCGCCGCCGCCTACCTGGACCTGGCGATGCTCGCCGATGACGAGCGCATTCCCGAGGCGGTACTGCAGCAGCTGTGGGCGGTCGCCGAGGTCGACGCCGCGGCGGTCCGTGCGCGCATCGACCTACTCGCCGACCGGGCGCTGCTCGATCGCGACGAGCGCGGCTGGATCGGAGTGCACGACATTCAGCATGACTTTCTCGTGCATCGCTGCCCCGACGTGACCTCAGTGCGCCGGCGGCTCGTCGCCGCCTATCGCGCCGCATGCGCCGATGATTGGCCGGCACTGGCCGACGACGGCTATGTGTACGCGCATCTGGTGCGGCTGCTCGCAGCGACCGGCGCTGCCGGCGAAGTGCACCGCCTGCTCGAGGCCGAGAAGGGCGGGGCGCCGGCGTGGCATGCCGTACGCGCGCGTGCCGGGCAGGTGGCGGGGTTCCGCGATGACGTTGTCGCCGCGCGCGGCCTGGCGGCGGCAGCGTCTGTCGACGCGCTCAACGCAGGCCGCGACGCCGATGCTCTGCCGCTTCTGATCGGCCATGCGCTGGTGCAATCCTCGCTCAGCTCGCTCGGCGTCGGCCTGCCGCCCGAGCTGTGGGTCGCGGCGGTGCGCGACGGGCTGATCGACCCGGCACACGCGCTCGACGCGGCGAGCACGCTGGCCCAGCTCGAACCCAGCGCGCTGTACCGCAAGTGCGAGGTGCTACTCGCGCTGGCGGCGGTGTTGCCCGGCGTCTTGGCCGACGCGGCTTTCGTCGCGGCGCTCGCTGCGATCGAACAGGCGATCGACGGCCGGATCAACGAGGATCGCTGGGTCGCCGGACCGCTGGCACTGGTCGTGCCGTGCGCACCCGCGGCCGCCATCGAACGCGCCGCAGCGCTCGCCGCGCGCTTCGACGACCCGCTGGCGCGCGAGCAGGTGATGGGGGCAGTCGCGGTGCGCTGGCTCGCGCTCGGTCAGGCACCCCGTGCATTCGATGCCGCCGCAGCCGTGACTCATGGCGCTGGCCCGGGCTACGTCGTGCGTGAAATGGCGGCTGTCTCGTCGACGGTCGACTGGCCGCAGGTCGCGCGAGCCCACGGCGTGCTGGCGACGGCCGAGCAGCGCCGGGTTGCGACGGCCACGGTCGCCGCCGCGACCGCAAGGCACGAATCGGCAGCGGCGGCGCTGGCCTTCGTCGCACGACTCGCCGATGACGATGAGGCGAACGACTCATACGCGGCGCTCGCGCCCGAACTCGACGGCGACGACGCACGAGTGGCGCTGACCGCGCTGGTCGGCCGCAGTGGCGACCTGGTGCACCGCGTCGCCGCCGAAGCCGTGCTGGCGCTGCGCTTGCCCGACGATGAGCGCGATGCGCGTCTCGATCGGTTGTGGCGCGATACGTTCGATGGCTATACCAAAGACCATGAGCAGTCACAGTGCGATCTGCTCGATCGCGTGCCGCCGCGGCACTGGCCGGCCGCGGCGGTGGCCCAACTGCACGACGACCCGAAAAGTTTCGACTATCTCGAAGCAAGCGATTGCCTCGCCGAAGGGCTGGCGATGCGCGGCGACGCGAAAGTGTTGCTCGACTGGATCGGGCGCGAGCTGCACGGCGAATCGCCGTCGCGGGCGACGTCGCTGATCGCTGCCGCGGCACCTGCCGCGGACGTGTCGCTTCTCGAATCGCTGGCGGCACTGGCCCAAGGCATCGTCGATGCGCGTCAACGCGAGATCGCTGAGGCGGCGGTCATAGGCCGCCGTGCCGCGCTCGGCCATGCGGCGGCGGCGTGGCAGCAGTTGCAGGCGCTGCATGACGACTATGTGCGTTCCAAGGCGCTGCGTCTGGTAGTGCCGCAACTTCATGGGGCCGCGATCGAGCCGGCGCTGCGCCAGCTCGGCCGCATCGGCGATGCCGACGAGGCCGAGATGCTGCGCACCGGCCTTGCCGCGGCCTGCGACCTGACGCCGGCAGCGCTGGTCGAGGCGATCGCCGCCGGCCGTTTCAGTGACGAACAAGTCGCCGCGCAACTGTGCTTGCGCGTCAGCGTGCACGGCGAGGAAATCGACGAGTTGCTCACCTGGTTGCGCCGGCTGCATGACGACCACGCGCGCGCCGATGCGCAGTTGGCGCTGGCGGTGCTGCCCGGGCACGAATCGGAGGTGGCTTTCGCCGAGGCGATGCTGTCGATCACCAACGCGGACGATATGGAGCGGCAGGCGCGGCGCTTTGTGCCGCAACTTCCGCGCTTGAAGGGGATGGTCGCCGACGCGATGCGACAGCGCTTCGCCACTGCGGCTCAAGCGTGGTTCGACAGCGTCTGGTCGGGGTCGCAGGCTTCGGTTAGGGTCACGGCCGCGACGCTTCTTGCCTGGTGCTCGGGCGTCGGCGCGCTCGCGCCGGCGCTGGCCGAGGCGAGCCGCGACGACAATCCGTTCGGTCGCGCTTACGCGCTGCGCATTGCGCGGCTGCCCTTCCTGCCGCATGCCGAACGCGCTGCTGCTGCGGCCGAGCTGGTCGACCTGATCGAGGGTGCGCCCAATCCGTACGACACGCTGATCCGCACCGGCGTACTCGAGCAGTTGCCGGTTGAGCTGTTGCCCCCACTGCGGCGCGTGCTCGAACGGCGCTGCGACTTCGACGCCGTGCGCAGCGAAGTCGCCGAGCTAGCGGTGCGCGCGGCAGCGCTGGGTGACGTGGTCTTCGCCGACGCGGTCGCGACGCGACTGGCACCCGTTCGACCCGAAGCGTCCGTCGCGGTTCGCGTCGCGTTGCTAGCGCACACCACCGACGCCGGAACTCGTGCCGGGATCGCGCGTGTCGCAGCCTACGCTGCAGTGCGCGTCATCAATCCAGTCAACCAGGTGCGCAAGCGCAGCGACACGCTCGCGACGCTGGTGCCGGCGCTGCTGACCCTGCCGCGCGCGACGGCGGCGAGCATCCTCGAGGAGATGCTTGCCGCCCTGGCCGACGCGCCGCGCGCGCACCTGTTACTCGACCTGGCTTCACTCGCGCCCTTGCTCGTGGCGCTGGGCGGCTCGGGGGTCGACACGACCGTGGTCGATGCGGCTGATCGGGTGCGACGTTGGTGGCCGTAGCGAGGACATCCCTTTTCCCTGTCTGCATTCTGGCCCGAGAGGTCGCTTGCGCGCGGTAGTAGTCGCTCAGCCGCTGCGGGTACTCCAGCACCGCTTTCCAGTTCGAACGTCCCAGCCGACAGAACGTAAGCAGCCAGCCAAGCCATCTGGAGTGAAGCGCCGATCAGCCCGAGGAGGCGAGACCCGCCGCGATGAGAAGGCCGACGACGCCCAACCCGATGGTGGTCTGTACGACGATGCCGAGCGGCAGGTGGTCAGGCCCTGCGAGACCTTGGCACCCCGACGGTTGAAGCCGTAGAACGGGCCGGATGCGAGGTCGAGGTAAAGCTGCGAGCGGTTCTGCAGCGAGGCCTTGCGCAGGCCGTCGAAGACTTCGAGCGGCAGGCCGCCGGGGTTGTCGGCGGTCCGCAGCATCAGCGGCGGCACGGCGCTGATCAGCGCGGCCTGATTGCCGGCCCCGCCGGCAGGCGGTCGCTGGAGCGCCTCCGGCCTTCGAGGTCATCCCCGCTCGATCGCAGTGAGTACGATCTTGCCCTGGACGTGCCCGCGCGCGGCGCGCTGATGCGCCTTTCGCGCATCAGCCAGCGCGAACGTGCTGTCGATGGCGACACGAACCTTTCCCGCATCGAGCAAGTCCGCAAGCTGCGCGAGCTGAGCGCCGCTCGATCGGACCTGCGTTGTCGATACCGTCACGCCCAGCTTCGCGGCGTCATCGGCACCGGCGAAGCCGAGGGGAAAGATCGGGAACAGCGCGCCGCCACGCTTGAGCGTGCGCAGGAGGCGGCCCGAGGCCGGGCCACCCACGGCATCGACGACGAGATCGGCGTCGCGCACGACATCCTCGGCAGCGGTCTTCGTGTAGTCGATGAATTCGTCGGCGCCGAGGTCGCGCAGGAATGCCTGATGCCTGCCTGAACCCACCGCGATCACGCGCGCGCCTTTCCACTTGGCCAGTTGCAGCGCGAAGTGCCCGACGCCGCCCGCGGCGCCATTGACCAGGACGGTCTTGCCTTCCAGGGGCACCGGCTCGTGCCTGTTCGGCTGGAGCGGATTTTGCACGTCGTGTCCCTGCTCGATCAGGAATTGCCATGCGGTGAGCAGCGACATCGGTGCTCCTGCCGCATGCACGTGATCGACGCGGGCCGGCTTGAGCGCGACTTCCGTCGCCGGCACGTTGACGTATTCGGCATAAGCCCTGCTGCCCCCGGCCAGACCGGAGGGGAAGCGGACCATCGAATACACCTCGTCGCCGACGCAGAAGTCCTCGACATCATCGGCGACCGCCTCGACCACCCCCGACACGTCTGTCCCGAGAATGAGAGGAAAGGACACCTGCGGCTGCCACGCCGGCGGCAGCGTCTTGTACCCCTCGCGCAAGTACCAGTCGGGAGGGTTGAGCCCGACCGCATGCACACGCACGAGCACTTCCCCCGACCGCAGCTCGGGCATCGGTGCATCTTCGTAACGCAGCACGTCCGGGCCGCCGAACTGGTGCTGTCGAACGGCCTTCATCGTCTTGGTCATCATGATTCGTCCTCGGGAGGGAATGAGGTATTCTCAACGGAACAGTGCTCCGAATATATGGAGCAGTGATCCGTTTGTCAAGGAACCCCATGCGAGCCGATGCCAAGAAGAACTACGACCACCTCCTTGCGGTCGCACGCCGCGTTCTTGCTGAACAAGGGGCCGATGCATCGCTGCGCGACGTCGCCCGTCAGGCTGGCGTGGGACTCGGCACGCTGTATCGCCACTTTCCGACGCGGGAGGCGTTGCTCGAAGCTCTGCTCCGCACCAACTTCGACGAGTCGGCGCAAAGGGCGAACGAGCTTGAACGGTCGGGCGACGCGGGGAGGGCTCTCGTGACGTGGATACGAGAGGCTGTCGCGATGACGCACGACTGCCGTGGCGCCATTGCCTTGATGGTGGCGGCGATCGCCGACGAGGATTCCGCGCTTCATGTCTGTTGCGTCACCTTGCGCGCGGCCGGTACGCGGCTGCTTGTCCGTGCCCAGGCAGAAGGCGCGGCGCGATCCGACATGGACGGTAATGACCTGTTCGCGTTGATCAGCGCGCTGGCGTGGCTTGCCGACCAGCCGCCGCTGGTGCCGCGGGCGGAGCACCTCTTCGACATGATCGTCGGCGCGATTCTCGTGGATCGCGGCCGTGCCGGCGATTCGACATAGCGCTCACGCCGAGGCCTGTCGCCCCTCTTACTGGAACGCTCGATGAACACCGGCGCATCGAAGACAGCCATCGTCACGGGCGGCTTCCGTGATGTCGGCCGAGCGATTGCGAAGCGCTTGGCGGCCGACGGCTTCGGTGCACGTCTTCCTGACGGTGTCAGGTCGTCTGTCCCCCGTCCACCGTCAGGATCGCACCAGTGATATGCCGGGCCGCAGGACTCGCCAGAAAGGCAACGGCGACGGCCACGTCCTGCGGCGTGCCGTACCGCCCGAGCGGGCTGAGGCTGCGCTGGAAGTCGGAAGACTCGCCGTTCGCGGGGTTCATGTCGGTGTCGGTCGATCCCGGCTGGACCAGATTGACCGTGATATCGCGTGGCCCGAGTTCTTGGGCAAGGCCGCGCGTGAACGAGTGCAAGGCGGACTTGGTCATGTAGTAGAACGTGCCCGGATGTCCGACGATGCGCTCGGCACCGGCCGAACCGATCGTGACGATGCGCCCGCCCGCGCTCAGGTGAGGAATGGCGGCCTGCGCCGCGAGCACCGGTCCACGCACATTGACGGCGAGCATCGCGTCGATCGCCTCGACGCCGATCTCGGCCGTCGGTGCGTAAAGCGCAATCCCGGCGTTGTTGATCAGAATATCGAGGCCGCCCAGCATCGCGGCCGCTTCGTTGACCGAGCGCTTGACTGCCGCCGGATCGGCGCTGTCCGCTTGAATCGCGACCGCCTTGCGGCCCTTGCCTTCGATCGCCCGTACGACTTCCGCGGCACGGTCGGCGGACTTCTCATAGGTGAGCGCCACGTCCGCGCCCTGTTCCGCCAGGGCGATCGCGATCGCGGCGCCGATACCGCGTGAGGCACCCGTTACGAGGGCGCGTTTGCCGGT
This sequence comes from Burkholderiaceae bacterium, assembly GCA_047601745.1. Classification (GTDB taxonomy): domain Bacteria; phylum Pseudomonadota; class Gammaproteobacteria; order Burkholderiales; family Burkholderiaceae_E; genus JAKPAM01. Next base: position 3,213,377 of record JASGIS010000001.1, read on the forward strand.
CAGATCACTCATCGTTCATTCCTCCGATTCATGGGGGGTAGGGCGGGCCTTGGCGATCAGCCGGAACGCCCTCAAATTCTGTATCGAGGCCTCGATACAAAAATAGAGACGAATGGATCTCCGCTGTATCGCGCTCGCAGCGATCGATAATTCTGTGTCGATCGTTATAGAAATGCTAGAGACGTTGCGCAGCGGAGTCAACAGGTTTATAGAGTGATCGATGCAAAATTCAGAGCAACCCCCAGCAGCCGTCAAGACGACGGGGAGACGCTCCCGCGGCCGCCCGCGCGCGTTCGATCGGAAAGCCGCCTTGGCGCAGGCCACCCGTCTGTTCTGGACCAAGGGCTATGAGGCCACGTCCATCTCCGATCTGACGGAAGCGATGGGGATCGGCTCGCCCAGCCTGTACGCCGCGTTCGGCTCCAAGGATGCGCTCTATGCCGAGGCGTTGAATCATTACCGCGAAAGCTATGAGGCGCTAGTCTGGGGCCGGTTCTCTGCCGCCGGCACGGCCCGCGAAGCGGTCGAGTTCCTGCTGCTGGATTCGGCCGCCGCTTTGACCGGCTGCCTGGCCGACATCCCGCGCGGTTGTATGGTGACGCTCGCGGCGGTTGGCAGCGAGGGGCATTCGGAGCTCGGCGAGCTGATGAAATCGGCACGAGCGGGCACGCTCGACCGCTTGAAAGCGAGATTGAGTCGCGCCGTGACGGAGGGAGAACTGCCCGCATCAACCGATGTTCACGCGCTCGCTCGCTTCGTGCAGACCGTGCAGAACGGCATGTCGATCCTGGCCCGTGATGGCGCCAGCCGTGCCGAGTTGGAAGATGTGGCCCGAGTGGCAATCCTGGGTTGGGATACCCACGCCTGCGGACATTGAAGGACGAATGGGATGAGGATTCGACCCCCGTTATCCGCTCCAGTCGAGCCTGTGGGCGGCAACGCATGATCATTCGTCCCCCTCTCCACTGGTTGCGGATGCTCTTCGTGATTCGCGGCTCGGTCCTGCCCGACATCCTGCCGCAACTGACGGCCGCGACGGTCTTCGCCACGGTGGTTACCGTCCTGCATGGTCATGTGCTCGACTGGAAAGTACAGCTCAACTTCGTACCGTTCACGCTGATCGGTCTCACGCTGGCGATCTTTCTGGGGTTTCGCAATAGCACCAGTTATGCCCGCTACTGGGAAGCGCGAACGATCTGGGGAGCGATACTGAACGAGACACGGTCACTGGTCCGGCAGGCGATCTCTCTGGTCGGTACGCCCGAGAGGTCCAGGGAGTTCGCCATGTATCTGGTCGCATTCGTGCATGCACTGCGGCATCAGCTCCGCGGGAGTAACCCGGACGGCGACATGCGCCGATTGCTGGATTCTCAGGCATGCGCCCGAATCGCCTCCGCACGGTTCAAGCCTGCCATGCTGCTTCTGATGGCCGGATGCTGGATAGGTGACAGAAAGCGCGACGGCAGCCTGGACCCCGTGCTTGTCCCGGCCATGGAAATACCGTTGGGGCGGTTGAGCGAGGCTCTTGGTGGCTGCGAGCGTATCGCCTCCACCCCGATCCCTTTCACTTATGCGGTACTCATCCATCGCACCGTCTACTTCTATTGCCTGTTGCTTCCGTTCGGGCTCGTCGACGCCATCGGCGGCATGACACCGGTCATCGTCGCTTTCATCGCTTATACGTTCTTCGCGCTGGAGGCTCTCGCGGCCGAGATCGAGGAGCCGTTCGGCCTGGCGCCGAACGATCTGGCCTTAGACGCGATGTCGAGCATGATCGAGACCACGCTGCGTGAAATGCTCGGAGAGTCGCCTCGGGTTGCGCCTACGGACCCCGATGTCATCGTGCTGACTTGAACCGGGCCGATCGGACCGGGTTCGCCGTCACCGCGGCCGCCGGCTACTTAGTGACCGCGGAGGCACCGGCGCGGCGGCGAGCGAGGTGTTCGGTGCGGGCGAGCAGGATCGTGGGGACGGCGGCGGCGATCGTGATCGCGAGCACCCACAGGAACGTGGTCCCGAATGCGCCGGCCTGTCCGGCCGGCGCAGGGTGGCGGCCGAGCTGGCCGTTGAGGATGACGGTGAGCACGGCGGTGCCGATCGCGCCGCCGACGCGCTGGAGGACGTTGAGTTGCGGCGTGGCGTCGGGGATCTTGTCCGGCGGCAGGACACGGTAGGCCGCGGTCATCGCCGGGATGATCGACAGGCCGAACCCGATCCCTCTGATGACCATGAGCACGCACAGCACGGCATAGGGGGTAGTGGGGGTCAGGAACACGAACGGGATGGTCGAGACCGCCAGGATGACGGCGCCCGCGAACGCGGTGATCCCGGCGGCGTAGCGGTCGACGAACGGCGCGGCAAGCAATGCACCGAGGCCCGTTGGTGCGACCAGGAGCCCGGCGATGATCACGTCCTCGCCCCGGACGGTCTGCAGATACAGAGGCATGAGGATCATCCCGCCGTAATTCGCGGCGCCCAGTGCGAACGTGGCGACCGACGCGGCGGTGAACGCCCGGTTCGCATAGAGCCCGAGGTCGAGCAGGGGGCGCTTCGCTCTCAGCGCGTGCGCGACGAAGCCGACGAGGGCGGCCAGCCCGATCGGCAGCGCGATGACGGCAGCCATGTCCAGCCCGGCTCTCGCGCCGAACTCCGCCAGGCCGTAGGTAATGCCGACGACTCCGGCGCAGGCCAGGATCAGGCCGGTCACGTCCAGCCGTCCCGCGTCGCCTGCCTCGTCCTTGGGCAGGAGCCGCAGAGCGAGCATCACACCGACGACGCCGAACGGAACGTTGAGCCAGAAGATCGCCCGCCAGTCGATGAATCGAATGAGCAGGCCGCCGATCGTGGGGCCGAGCGTCGGGGCGAGGATGATCGGTATCGCGATCAGGCCCATCACCCGCCCCATCTGCGCCTTGGAGGCGTGCGCGGTCCAGATCATCGTACCCACCGGCATGATCGCCCCGCCTCCGATGCCTTGCAGTGCGCGGGAGGCGATCAGCATCTCCACGCTCTGCGAGCACGCGCACAGCACGGAGCCGACGGTGAACACCGCCAGCGCGGCCACGTACAGCCGGGCGGCGCCGAACCGGCGGGCCGCCCAGCCGGTCACTGGGATGACCGCCGCGAGCGCGAGGAGGTACGCTGTCACCACCCACTGCACGGTCTCCAGCCCGGCGTGCAGCTCGACCGAGAGCGTGTGCACGGCGACGTTGACGATCGTCGAGTCCAGAAACGACAGCGATCCGCCGATCATCACCACCCCGATCGATCGACGTAGTGCGGGCGAGAACGGTTCGGCGGCGGCACTCATCGGCGGCTCTGCTGCCGACGCTTCTTCTCGTCGGCGAGGATCTCGGGGAGACTCTCCAGCAAGGACTCGTGCCAGGCGATCTCGGCCTCGAGCCGGGCATCGCGGTGGCGCACGACGAACTTCTCGCTCACGCTCAGGTTCTGCGCGAACTCGTCGATCTTGACGCGCTCGCGGGCGAGCATCGCGCGCAGCCGCTGCAGGCGAAGCTTCAGCACGGCCGGGAATTCGTCGAGCCGGTCGGGGTCCAGACGCGACATCGCGAGATCGAACGGGTCGGGGCGGAACACGACCTCGCCGAGCCCTTCCTCGCGCAGCCGGGCGAGGGCGGTACGCCCCGCTGCGGTGATCCGCCAGATCTGGCGCTCGGGGTAACCGCCCTCCCGCTCGGTGCGCGACTCCTCGATGAGCCCTTCGCCCGCCATGCGCTTGAGCGCGCCGTAGAGGGCGCCGACGGAGATGTCGGTCCACAGCGTGACGTACTCCTTGTCCGCGAGCTGGCGAAGCTGGTGTCCGTGCATTTCGCCTTCGTTGGCGAGCGCACCGAGGATGTAGAGGCGGATGCTTGACATGAGACTATTCTCGCGAGAGTAGTCTCATGTGTCAACTGCACGAGTGGCGCCGGGCCGTCCGTCATCCAGACTCTTGCGCGCACACGGATGGCCAAGTCCGTGCTCGATGCGGGTCGGCCGTCGTTGCGAATCACGCTCCGGTACAAGGGCGATCGCGCAGGCGTGTGTTCGGAAGAGATCGACAAGCGTTGCCCACCCGGATCTGCTGGAGGGAGCAACGCCGGTCTTGTTGGAGATCGTACAAGCCCGATGTCGCAAACCTGCAAGCGGTACGCATATCCCGCTCGCTAAGGTGGTCATTCGTGCCTTCCTGTCGTCACGCTGCTCGAGAGCCGGGTCTCACAACAAACTGAGGGAAATCCAGCAATGAACGGATCGTTCGGTCGGGCGCTATTGGCGCTGTGCGCATTGGCTCTGGGGTTGAGCTCATCGATGCCTGTTCATGCGCAGGCGAATGACAAGAAGAAGCTGACGGCGGTGATCGAGACGGACGTTCGCGTCATCGATCCGCACTTCACGACGGCCTATGTGACGCGCACCTTCGGTTTCATGGTGTACGACACCTTGTTCGCGATGAATGCCAGGCAGGAGATCGTTCCGCAGATGGTGGACACCTACACCGTCTCCGACGACAAGATGAACTACCGGTTCACGCTCCGGCCGGGATTGGTGTTTCATGACGGCAATCCCGTGACCTCGAAGGACGTGATCGCGTCGCTCAGGCGATGGGGCGGCCGGGATACGCTCGGACGCAAGCTGATGGCCGCCGTCGGCAGTCTGAACGCGGTCGATGACCGGACATTCGAGCTCAAGCTCGAGAAGCCGTTCGGCTGGGTTCTGTACGCGCTGGGAAAGCCCGGGTCGCCGGTGCCTTTCATCATGCCGGAGCGGCTGGCCAGGACGCCGATTTCGGAGCAGATCACCGAGGTCATCGGCTCCGGGCCGTTCGTCTTCAACAAGGCTCGATGGAAGCCGGGCAGCCTGATGGTCTTCGAGAAATTCAAGGACTACAAGCCGCGCAGTGAGCCGGCGGATTTTCTTGCCGGGGGCAAGGTCGTCCACGTCGACCGCGTCGAGTGGCAAGTGATTCCGGATAACAACACCGCGATCGCGGCTCTGCAGGCGGGTGAACTCGACTACGTCCAGTATCCGTCGTTCGACATCCTTCCGGTTCTGGAGCGGGATCCCAAGGTGAAGGTCGTCGGATTCACCGGGCCCAACATGTTCATGGGCAACTACCGGATAAATCAGGGAAATCCGCCTTTCGACGACCCCGACATCCGGCGCGTTCTATGGAACCTGGTGGATCAGCAGGAAGTGCTGAACGCGCTCGGCGTTCCGAAAGAATTCTCGATGACCTGCAACAGCTTCTGGATGTGCAACTCGCCGTTCGAGACCGAGGCCGGCAACGAGCCTTATGCGAAGCGTTCGATCGCGGCGACCAAGGCGGCATTGGCGAAGACGAAGTACAAGGGCGAGAAAGTCATCCTGCTGCAGGTCACCGAACTGGATGCCGGACGGGTGCCGACGGAGATCATGGCCCAGCGCATGCGGGAAGCCGGATTCAATGTGGAAATGCAGAGCATGGACTGGAACACCCTGCTGTCGCGCCGCACGCTCAAGGACGGATGGCATCTGTACGGGATTCATGCGTCCGGCTTCGATCTGATGTCGCCGCTCACGCACTTCTACGTGGCCCAGAACTGCGTGAAGGACGTCGGCTGGCACTGCGACGAGCGACTGACGAAGCTGCTCGACGAGTTTCAGGCCGCCAGCGATCACGATGGGCAGAAGCGCCTCGCCGAGGAGATCCAGAAGGTCGTCTATCAGATCTCGCCGGCGATCCTGTATGGGCAGTTCGCTCAGCCGGCGGCCTACAGGACCGATCTGAAGGGGGTGATCGAATCCTCGATCCCGGTGTTCTGGAACATCCGGAAGTAGCAGGCACAGGGCCGTTCCCGCCATGCTTCGCAGGATCCTGGACCGGCTTCTGGCGATCATTCCGGTCGTGTTCGTGGTCGTGTTTCTCATCTTCCTGCTGCTGCGCCTGAGTCCCGGCGATCCGGCGGTCATCATGGCCGGAGACAACGCGACGATCGAGGAGGTCGAGCAGATACGAATCAAGCTGGGCCTGGATCAGCCGCTGCTGTCCAGTTTCTGGCACTGGCTCGGCAGGCTGGTTCGCGGTGACCTGGGGATATCGTTGTTCTCGAACTCGCCGGTGACCGAGCTGATCGGGCAGCGCCTGGAGCCGACGCTGATGCTCGCCGCCGCAGCGACGCTGTTCTCCATCGTCTTCTCGATCCCGCTGGGAATCCTCTCCGCCACGAAGAAGGGGACCTGGGTCGACAAGCTGGCGATGGTGTTCGTGGTGCTCGGGTTCTCCTTACCCGTCTTCGTGGTCGGGTATGGGCTCGCTCGTGTCTTCGCGATCGATCTGCGGTGGCTTCCGGTTCAAGGGTATGTGTCGATATTCGTCGACCCGTGGCGGTCGATCAATCACCTGGTGCTGCCGGCCATCACCATCGGCCTGGTCTATGCGGCGCTGATTGCCAGAATGACGCGTTCGGCCATGATCGAAGCGCTTCGCCAGGACTACATCAGAACGGCGCAGGCCAAGGGCTTGTCGACGATGACGATCCTCAACGTGCATGCGCTCAAGAACGCCGCACCGCCAATCATCACGACCATCGGCCTGGGCGTCGCCATGCTTCTCGGCGGCGTGGTCGTCACCGAGAGCGTGTTCGCCATTCCCGGGTTGGGAAGGCTGACCGTCGATGCCGTGCTCCGGCGCGACTACCCGGTCATCCAGGGGCTGATGCTGCTGTTCTCGGCGATCTACTTTCTGGTCAATCTGCTGACGGATCTTCTGCTGATTCTGGTCGATCCGAGGGTGCGCGCATGACCGCCGACCGGGATCGTCCTGGCGCGACGAGCGGGCGCGGCTGGTTCGTTCACGGACTGCGTGTCCGGTGCGGCCTCGTCGGGCACTGATTACGAATACCGAGCGATGACCAGAACCTTCGTCAACCGGCATTGGCTCAAGAGCAACTGGGTCCTGCTCATCGCGATCTGTTTTCTCGCGGTGCTGGTCGTGTCGGCGCTGATCGCGCCGCATCTGCTGGCGACGGACCCGCTCGCGATGAATCCGTCGCAGCGGTTGAAGCCGCCTTCATCGGCGCACTGGTTCGGCACCGACGGCTATGGGCGCGATGTCTTCGCGAGAACGATCTACGGCGGGCGAGTCTCGCTTCTCGTCGGCATCTCGGTAGCCGTCCTCGCATCGGTCGCCGGGGCGGTGATCGGCATCCTGGCCGGTTACCTGTCGCTGCTGGATAGGTTCATCATGCGGGTCATGGACGGAATCATGTCGATTCCCGGCATCGTGCTGGCCGTCGCGCTGATGGCCTTGTTCCGGGCCAGCGTGATGACGGTCGTCATCGCGATCATGATCCCGGAGATTCCGCGAGTGGCGCGCTTGGTCCGGTCGATGGTGCTTACCATCCGGGAGCAGGAATACATACAGGCCGCGATCGTCTCGGGATCGGGTCTGAGCCGGATCCTGCTCAGGCATGTGCTGCCGAATACGGCCGGGCCTTTGGCCGTTCAGGCGACGTTCGTGTGCGCGTCGGCGATTCTTCTCGAGGCTTATCTGTCATTCCTGGGGGTCGGCCTGCCTCAGGATGTTCCGACCTGGGGAAATATCATGAGCGCGGGAAGAACGTCGGTGCAGATCGCGTTCTGGAGCATCTTCTACCCCGGAATCGTCCTGGCGCTCGCGATTCTTTCGATCAATGTCATCGGTGATTCGATTCGCGACATCTATGACCCGAGGGCCAGGTCATGATCGGGATGACGCGGACATTGCTCGAGATCAGCAACCTGCACATCGCCGTATCGAAATCCGGTGTCGGCACCCGACTCGTCGAGGACGTTTCGTTCGTGCTGGACCGCGGCGAGACACTGGGCATCGTCGGCGAGAGCGGTAGCGGCAAGACGCTGACGTCGCTGTCGGTCATGCGTCTGCTGAATCGGCCTCTGCATGTCGAGTCGGGCCGGATCACCTTCGACGGGCGGCAGATCCTGGCGCTGTCCGACAAGGAAATGCGGGGCGTTCGCGGCCGCCATATATCGATGATCTTCCAGGAGCCGATGACCTCGCTCAATCCGGTGCTCACGATCGGCCGCCAGTTGTCCGAGACGCTGCGCGCGCATTTTCCGATGTCCGGCAGGCAGGCCGAGGACAAGGCGGTCGCCCTGCTGGAACGAGTACGCATTCCGAACGCTGCCGGAAAGCTGTCCAGCTATCCGTTCGAGTTCTCGGGCGGCATGCGTCAACGCGTGATGATCGCGATGGCGATGATCTGCGAGCCGAAACTGATCATCGCCGACGAGCCGACCACCGCACTCGACGTGACGATCCAGGCCGAGGTGCTCGCACTGCTGAAAGAGCTGAAGGACGAGTTCCGCACGTCGATGATCTTCGTGTCGCACGACCTCGACGTCATTGCCGACGTATGCGACAACGTACTGGTGATGTTCAAGGGAAGGATCGTCGAACAGGGCAGCGTGCGCGAGGTCATGAAGAACCCCCGGCATCCGTACACGCGGGCCTTGCTCGGTGCCAGGCCGACGCTCAGGACGGGCGAGCAGGCCAGGACCTTCGACAGACGTCGTTTCAGGCTCGAGGACGTCAACCGGGTTCTGGGCAGATGAGCGGCCGTCGGGTTAGAAGGCGAAGACCCGGGGAGGGCGCGCGATGAGCGAGAAACCGTTGCTCGAGGTCGTGGATCTCGTCAAGGAATTCCGTTCCCGAAGGTTCTTTTCATTGAAGGAAGCACCGCCGGTGCGTGCGGTCGAAGGCGTGTCCTTCTCGCTGCACAAGGGGCGCACGCTCAGTGTGGTCGGTGAGTCGGGCAGCGGAAAATCCACACTCGCCAGGATGGTCATGAAACTGATCGAACCGACCTCGGGCCAGGTGCTTCTGAACGGCGAGTCCTGGCTCGACAAGTCCGACCGTCGCGAGAAGGCGATGAGAAAGACGGTTCAATTCGTCTTCCAGGATCCGTTCTCGTCGATCAACCCCCGGATGCGCATCAGGGACGTCATCGCCGAGCCGTTGATCAACTTCGGGATCTGCTCCCGGTCCGAGATCGATGATCGGGTTCGGCGACTGCTCGGTAGCGTGGACATGCCGCACGAGGCGATGGGCCGGTATCCGCACGAGTTCTCGGGCGGGCAGCGCCAGCGGATCGTGATCGCGCGTGCATTGGCGTCCGAGCCCGATCTGGTCGTCTGCGATGAAGCCGTTTCAGCGCTCGATGTGTCGGTCCAGGCGCAGATCCTGAATCTGCTCAATGACATCCAGAGGACAAGCGGAGTTTCCTATCTGTTCATCAGCCATGACCTGGCTGTCGTGCAGTACATCAGTGACGAGGTGGCCGTCATGCACCACGGAAGATTCGTCGAGTTTTCCGAGGCGACCGAGCTTTTCTCGAATCCCAGGCATGAATACACGATCAAGCTTCTGAATTCGGTACCCGGTTCTTCGGGGCGTGCTCGGTAGCGGATCGTCGTCTCCGATCAATCACAGCGTCAACGTCCAGGAAGTCAGACCATGCACTTGATCAACTACGTCACCCGTATCCAGATGGATTACGGCAGTCTGCGGGTTCTTCCCGAGGAGATGGAGCGTCTGGGTTTCAAGCGGCCGCTGATCGTCACGGATGCGGGTATCGTCGATGCGGGCCTGCTGGACAGGCTCACGGCCACCATCGGCGGCTCGGTCCGTTGCGCGGTCTACGATCGCACGTCGTCGAATCCGACCGAACGCCAGGTCGACGAGGCGGCGGAGCTGTTTCGTTCGTTCGGATGCGACGGACTGATCGGCATCGGGGGCGGCTCACCGCTCGATCTGGCCAAAGGCGTCGCGATCCGGGTCACTCATGAAGGACCTCTGGCAAGCTATTGCGTTGCCGAAGGGGGGCGCGACAAGATCGGTTCGACGGTGCCTGCGGTCATCGCGATTCCGACCACATCCGGTACCGGCAGCGAAGTCTCCGCGGGCGCGCTGATCATCCTGAACGATGGCCGCAAGCTCGTGTTCGGCTCTCCTCATCTGATTCCCAAGTCGGCGATCTGCGACCCGGATCTGACGCTGGGCCTGCCGCCGGGGCTGACCGCCGCGACCGGCATGGACGCCATCGCGCACTGCATCGAGACCTTCCTGTCGCCCCGCTTCAATCCGCCGGCCGAGGGGATCGCGCTCGATGGTCTGGAGCGTGCGTGGACGTACATCGAGAGAGCATGCGCGGACGGATCGGACCGGGAAGCCAGGCTGTACATGATGAGCGCTTCGCTGCAGGGGGCATTGGCCTTCCAGAAGGGCCTGGGGGCGGTTCACGCGCTCTCGCATCCGCTGGGGGCCGTCAAGATCGACGGCAAGGCCAGCCTGCACCACGGGACCTTGAACGCCATGGTGTTGCCCGCGGTGCTCCGCTTCAATGCCGACGCGCCCGGCGTGATCGAGCAGCGCAAGTACCGCCGGCTCGCCAGGGCGATGGGCCGGCCTCAGGACGCGGATCCGGCCGAGGCCATCCTGGAGATGATCGGTGTGCTGAAGATGCCGGCCGGGCTGGCCCGGATGGGAATCACCCCGGCCATGCTGCCCGACGTCGCCAGGGCGGCGGTGCTCGATGCCAGCCATGGCACCAATCCCATCGCGCCGACCGAAGAGGACTACCTGCGGATGCTCGAGGAGTCGATGTCGCTGTTCCCTTGACGGTTGGCTCGGGCCGGTCCGTGGCGGTGTGGCCACGGAGCCCGATGGTGCGCGTCCCGGCAGGGCGTGTCCCGGCGGTGCGCGCGCCGCCGGATCCTTACCGCGCTTAGTGCGGCTCGGGCCAGGCGGCCTGCGGGCCGCGCGCCTGTTCGTAGAAGTAGGACATTTGCAGCACGCCCAGGTCGTCGAAGCGGCGCCCGATGATCTGCAGCCCGATCGGCAGGCCGGACGCCGACTGGCCGCAACGGATGGCCGCCGCCGGTTGACCCGACTGGTTGAACAGCGAGGTGAAATACGCGTCCCGCCCCGGATGCGCCAGATCGCTGCGAATGGCGTCGGCGGCGAACGGCAGCATCGGCGAGACCGGCGCGAGCACGAAGTCGAAAGGCCGGGTGGCCGCCGCGGTCGCACCGCCCAGCGCCTGCATGCGCGTGAACGCGCGAAATACGTCCTCGGGCCCCAGGCCGTCGGCCGCCCGCGCGGTGGCGTGGACGAAAGCCGCGGCGCGGGCCGCGCGCTCGGCCGGCATCGACGCCAGTTCGACGCGGCAGCGCATGCTGAAGAAGTGGCGCAGGCCCAGCCGCATCTCGTCGTTGGTCCAGTCGCGAAGCGGCTCGACGATGGCGCCCGCCGCCTCGAAGACGCGCGCCGCCGCCTGCACGGCCGCCAGCACCTCGGCATCGATCGACCAGGGCTGGCCTGCCGCCTCGGTCCACAGGCCGATGCGCAGGCCGCGCACGCTGCGTTCGAGCTGCTGCCAGGCGATGTCCTGCGGCGGCAGGCTCAGGTAGTCGCGCGCGTCGGGGCGCGACACCACCTGCATCAGCAGCGCCGCGTCGGCGACGGTGCGGGTCATCGGACCGATCACGCGCGCCGGCGCCGGCGGGTCGACCGGAATGCGGCCCTGGCTGGGCTTGAGCCCGAACACGCCGCAGAAGTTGGCCGGGATGCGTACCGAACCGCCGATGTCCGTGCCCATATGAAGCGGCCCGTAGCCGGCCGCCGCGGCGGCGCCGGCCCCCGAACTGGAGCCGCCGGGGTTCAGCGCGGTGTTCCACGGGTTGCGCGTCAGCGCGTGGAAGCTGGACGGCGCCGCGCCGAGCAGGCCGAAGTCCGGCATCGTCGTCTTGGTGACGATCACGGCGCCGGCCTCGCGCACGCGCGCCGCAGCCGGCGCGTCGTGCTCGGCGGGCCTGAGTTCGGTGCTCGCGGTGCCCAGCGGCACCGGCGTGCCGCGCGTGGCGATGTTCTCCTTCAGCGTGATCGGCACGCCGTCCAGATCGCCCTGCGGCTTGCCGCGCGCCCAGCGGCGCTCGGATGCGGCAGCCGCGTCCAGCGCGGCCTCGGCGTCCAGCCCATAAGTGGCATGGATCCGGGGCTCCCATGCGTCGATGCGCGCGAGCATGGCGCGCACGACCTCGACCGGCGACAGATCGCGCGTGCGGTAGCACGCGAGCAGCTCGGTGGCGGGAAGCTCGAACAGGCGTGAAACGGACATCGGCGTTCCTTGGCGGGAGTCTCCTGACGTCCAGGATATCGGCTGCCCGGCGCGCGGCTCGTCTGTTTGCGACGCCGTCGAGGTAGGAATCGGACACGCACCGCCGGACGGGCCGCGGGTCGATCGCGAGGCGAGCACGGCGACCGGACACGCATCGTCGAAAATCGCGTCGCGGCCGCGTTCGGCGGGGAGGCGAAGCGCGTTGCCGTGCGGGCGTCAGCAGGTATCGGCCGGAACGTCGAGGTCGCCCAGCGGCGCCCCCACGCCGGTGCGATCGACGATCAGGCCGTAGTGTTCGGTGCGGCGATGCCTGGCGAAATCGAAGACGCCCTGCCGATAGGCGTCGCCGCGGGCGAGGTCCGCATTGACGAAGAGGACCTCGTCGCCATCGCTTTGCGACTGCGCGACGATCTCGCCGGTGGGGCTGACGATCGCGGAGCCGCCGAGCAGATGGAAGCCGTCTTCCGAGCCCGCCTTGGCGGCCGCCGCCACCCAGGCCGCGTTCTGGTAAGCGCCGGCCTGCAGCGACAGCAGGTGCTGCATCATCGCGAGGTGCGGCGGCTCGGTCCAGCGCTCGTTCCACGTCGAGGTGTTGTAGCCGAGCGCGACGATCTCCGCACCCTGCAGGCCCATCACGCGAAAGGTCTCCGGCCAGCGGCGGTCGTTGCACAGCGCCATGCCGATCCGGGTGCCCTGCGTGCTCCACACCTTGAAGCCCTGGTCGCCGACGGCGAAGAACTTCTTCTCGTAGTTGCGGATGCCGGCTTCGGGATTTTCCTTGTCGTATCCGGGCAGGTGGATCTTTCGATAGCGTCCGCGGACGGTGCCGGTGGCATCGACCAGGGCCGAGCTGTTGAAGCGCCGGCCGTCCGGCGCGAGTTCGGCATAGCCGAGATAGAAACCCATGCCCCGTTCGCGAGCCAGGTCGAACAGCGGCTGCGTTTGCGGGCCGGGCAGCGAGGCTTCGAAGAAGCGCGCGACGGCTTCGCGCTCGTCGATCCAGTAGCGTGGGAAGAAGGTCGTGAGCGCCAGTTCCGGGAACACGACGAAGCGCGCGCCGCGGCCGGCCGCCTCGCGAAAGAGTTCGCACAGCCGGCGCACGACGGCCGGACGGCTTTCTTCGAGGCCGACCGGGCCCATCTGCGCGACCGCCAGGCCGAAAGGACGTCGGATGTCACTCATGGTGGTCGAACCGAATGTTACTCATAGTAGTCAAACCGAGTGTTACTCATAGTAGTCAATCACGCTTCCAGTGAGGGGTCTTGATCAGGGCCGCGAGAAACGAGCCGCCGGTATCGGCGGCCGATGCGGTGGTCGATGCGGCCGATGCGGCCGAGCGCGAGCGCACCGGATCCGGCGTGCCGCAGGGCAGGAATTCGCCCGAGCCGGCCTCGGCGAGCAGCTCGCCGCCGTCGACGACGACGCGTCCGCGGCTCACGACCGTCGTCGGCCAGCCGCGCAGGGTTCGGCCCTCGTACGGCGTATAACCGACGCGGTCGTGCAGCAGCGTGCTGGTGATCGTGGTTTCCTTCGCCGGGTCCCAGATCGCCAGGTCCGCGTCGGCGCCGACGGCGATGTCGCCCTTGCGCGGTGCGAGGCCGTACATCCGCGCATGATTGGTCGCGGTCAGCGCCACGAACTGCTCGATCGTCAGGCGGCCCCGCAGCACGCCTTCGGAAAAGAGCAGCGGCAGGCGCAGTTCGAGGCCCGGCACGCCGTTGGCCATGTCCTTGAACGTGGTCTGGTCGCCCTTGGGCAGCTTGCCGGTCTCGTCGAAGCGATAAGGGGCGTGGTCCGACGAATAGACGGCGAGCGTGCCGTCGAGCAGGCCGCGCCACACTGCCTCCTGCGACGCACCGTCGCGCGGCGGCGGCGAACAGCAGAACTTCGCGCCTTCCAGGCCGGGCCGGTCGATGTCCGCCGCGGTGAGGAACAGGTATTGCGGACAGGTTTCGGCGTGGATGCTCGCGCCGAGCAGCCGCGCCGAGCGCAGCAGCCGCACGGTTTCGGCGCCGGACACGTGCACGATCAGCACCGGCACGTCGATCAGCCGCGACAGCGCGATCGCGCGATTCGTCGCCTCGCTCTCGGCAAGCGGATCATGCGCGACCGCGTGGAACCTGGGGGCGACGTGGCCGCGCTCGAGCAGCCGGCGCGCGACCCAGCGGATCATGTCGTCGTTCTCCGCGTGGATCATCACCAGCGCCCCTTCGCGGTCGGCCACCTCCATGACATCGAGGAGCTGGCCGTCGTCGAGGCGCAGGCGATCGTAGGTCATGTAGACCTTCAGCGAGGTGATGCCGCTCCGGATCGCCCGGGGCAGGTCCTCGCTAAGCGTCTGCGCGTCGGGATTCGCCAGGATCAGATGGAACGCGTAATCGATCACGGCCTTTTCGCGGGCGCGGCGGGCGTAGTCGTCGAGCACGGCGGGCAGGCGATCGTCGCGGTGCTGCGCGGCGAACGGGATGATCGTGGTCGTGCCGCCGAATGCGGCCGAGACGGTCGCCGAGTAGAAGTCGTCCGCGCACATCCTGCCCATGCCGGAAAGCTGCTCGACATGGCAATGGCTGTCTATGCCGCCGGGCAGGACCCAGCGGTCCGTGGCGTCGATGTCGCGGGTGCCGGCCGGCAGGCGCGGGGCGATGGTGTCGATGCGCCCGCCGCGTACGCCGATGTCGGCGAAGAACGTGCTGCCGGAAGTGGACAGGCGTCCCCCGCGGATCGTCAGATCGAAGGGCGAGGCCGGTACCGTGTCACCGCCGAGGCTGGCGTTGGGGTCCGTGGTCATGCGTCGTGCTCCGTGGCGGATCAGAACGTTCCCGGATAGGCGCCGCCGTCGAGCAGCCAGTTCTGTCCGGTGATGTAGCCCGCGTGGGCGCTGCACAGGAACGCGCAGGCCGCGCCGAATTCGGCCGGATCGCCGAAGCGGCCCGCAGGGTTCTTCGCGCGGCGTTCGGCGAGGACCTCGTCGATCGACTGGCCATTGTTCTCGGCCCACTGGCGGGCGGTTTCCAGCAGCCGATCGGTCTCGAACGGTCCCGGCAGCAGGTTGTTGACGGTGACGTTCCTCGCGACGGTCGTGCGGGCGATGCCGGCCACGAAACCCGTGAGGCCCGAGCGCGCGCCGTTGGACAGGCCGAGGATGTCGATCGGCGCCTTCACGGCACCGGAGGTGATGTTGACGATGCGCCCGAAGCCGCGCGCCATCATGCCGTCGACGGTGGCCTTGATCAGTTCGATCGGAGCGAGCATGTTGGCGTCGAGGGCGGCGAGCCAGTCGTCGCGCGTCCATTGCCGGAAGTCCCCCGGCTTGGGGCCGCCGGCGTTGTTGACGAGAATGTCCGGCTGCGGGCAGGCGGCGAGCGCCTTCGCGCGTCCCTCGGCGGTCGATACGTCGGCCGCGACGGTAATGACGCGCACGCCGTAGGCGTCGCGCAGGCGCCGTGCCGCGTCTTCGAGCGCCGGCGCGTGACGGGCGAGCAGCGTGAGGTGCACGCCTTCGCGGGCGAGCGCCTCGGCGCACGCGTAGCCCAGTCCCTTGCTGGATGCGCAGACCAGCGCCTGCCTGTCCTTGATGCCGAGATCCATCGGTCTTTTCTCCGGTTGAGGTGGCTGTCGACGCGGGACTACTTCACCGGGGCGGCCGCGGCGCGCCCGACGGAAGCGTTTTCGTAAGCGCTGCGAGGCTTGAGGATCGCCTGCGGCACCGCGTACTCGTCCAGCGACTGCCAGTAGCGTTCGACGTCGCCGGTGAACAAGCCGCTGCCCAGGCCGGCGACGAGTTTCGGGATGGCCGTCGTCATCGCATTGATCGACGAACCCGATGGGCCGAAACTCATCGTCGATGCGATCGAGAACAGGTGGATGTTGCGGATCCACGGCGTGCGGCCCGCCGTGCGCTCGGCGAACGAGTAGTCCGCATTCAGGTACGGGAACGGTGCCAGGCGCTCATTGACCTCGTCGGCCGGCGGCACGTAGCGATCCTGCCAGCGTGCGATGTTGTCCGCGAAGCGGGCGAGTTCGGGCCGCAACGAGAAATCCACCTCGACGCCGATGCCGCTGATGACGAAGTCCGTGGAAACCGGGCCCGCCGTGGTCTCGATGACGGCCTTTCCGTCCGCCATGTGCGCGCCGGTCACGCCGGCTCCGCTGACGATCTCGAAGTTCGCGTGCACCATGCAGCGGTCATAAGTCTGCTGCGTGAAACCCTCGCGCAGCCCCAGGATGCGGTTCATGAACTTCCAGCGCCAGGCATCGGAAAGATCCGAGAAATGGCGCAGGAAGCCGCGGAAGGTCAGCCATCGATACGGCTGGATCACCTGCGGTTCGAGGCGGCGGCACAGCAGGCGCACGCGTCCGGCGCCGGATTCCAGCGCCCAGGCGGCGTTGTCGAAGGCCGAGGCGCCGGCGCCGATGACGAGGACGTCCTTGCCTGCGAGCGCGGCGAAGTCGATCGGGTCGGCCGCACGGGCGCGGAAAGCCTGGGGCAATGCCTCCACGCCGGCCGGGTAGCCCCACCGCCCCATGCTCTCCTGGCCGGTGGCGAGCACGACCTTGCGGGCGTGGACGGTGTGCTGTCTGCCGTGTTCGACCAGCGTCGCGAGAATCAGATCGTCCGCGGCAGGCTGCAGGTCCACGAGCCGGGTGCCGTTGCGGACCTCGACGCCGCTGACTTTCCGGACCCACAGCAGATACTCGGCCCACAGTTCCCTGGGCAGCGCATCGAGTTCTTCCCAGGCCCGCGCGCCGAACCGGGCCTCGTACCAGGACTGGCAGGTCAGGCTGGGCACGTCCAGGTCCGGGCCGGTGTAGTCCTTCGGATTGCGCAGCGTGTGCATGCGCGCATAGGTCAACCACGGGCCTTCCCTGCCGTACTCGGCTTCGTCGATCACCATGACGTTGTCGATCATCGAGCGGCGCAGCCCGATGGCCGTGGCCAGGCCCGATTGGCCGCCGCCGACGATCAGCACGTCGAGCGCCGCGCTACCGTCCGGAGCCTGGTGCGGCAGACTCCAGCGCATGCCCGGATGCGAGATGCGGCGCAGGTCGCTGCGGGCCAGTGTTTCGAGTTCTTCGAGAGTCAACGCAGATTCCTAAGAAATGAGTGCTGTCACGTTGCCGAGGCCCGAACCGCCTGCGGGGATGGCGGCCTGCTCGTGATTCGATCGCGCGCCGGTCATGACGAGGTCCCCGTCGTGGCGGCCAGCAGCCAGGCATGGAGATCCCGTACCGATTCCTCGAGGCCGTAGCTCGCGCGCCAGCCCAGGTCTTTCGCGAACCGGCTGGTGTCGAGCACGTCGCGGTCGCTGTCGGCATGCAGATCGACCGAGGCGGTCTCGCCGTCATCGGCCAGCCGGCATTGCCATCCGTCGTGGTACCGGGCCAGCGCCTGCCCCCAGGCCAGCGCCGTCCAGCACTGTCCCGAGGAAACCAGGTACAGGTCGTGGGGTAAGGGGCCGGCGCAGGTGAGGACGCGAAACACAGCTTCGGCGACATCGCGCGAATAGACCCAGTCGCGCAAACCCGGACGGCTCAGCGTGGCCGGCGTACCGTTTTCCAGCAGCGACAGCATCTGGCGCTGCGCGCTGAGCGTGTCGCGCACGCCGTTGGCCTGCTCCCACGGACCGAAGGCGGCGCTCAGCCTCAGGTTGATGAATTCGAATCCCCAGAGACCGGCGAGCCTGCGGCCGATCTGCTCGGAAGCGAGCTTGGTGATGCCGTACAGCGACACGGGCTCGCAAGGGGTCGATTCGGTGAGCGGCGCGCCGGCATGCATCCGGCGGCCGAACGCCGCCACCGAACTCAGGTTGACGATGCGCGGAACCCTCGCGTCCCGTGCCGCCTGCAGCACGGGGATCAGCGCGTCCAGGTTCACGGCGAGGATCGAGGCCGGGTCCAGCGCTTCGCGGCGCTGCCCGGCCGTGATCGCCGCGCCGAGCACGATGCGCCGGACGTCGCCGTCGATGGCGGCGCGCACGACGTCCGCTTGGGCGACATCGCCCCGCACGATCTGCAAGGCGCCCGGAAGATCGGCGAAGACGCGCCGGGCCGCCGCGGGGATCTCGGCGCGGTCGAGAACGCGGACGTTCTGCCCATGGCGCAGCAGCCGTTCCACCACGTTCAGGCCGATGAAACCCGCACCGCCGATCACGAGCGTCGTCATCCGGCGACTCCTTCGCGCCGTGTCGGCACGGCCGTGTCCGGAAGCTGGGGAATGGCGTCGACCAAGGCGCGCGTGTAGTCGGTCGCCGGGTGCATGAACAACTGGCGGCTGTCTCCGGCTTCCACCACTTCGCCGTTGCGCAGCACGATCGTGCGTTCGCACATCATGCGCACGACGTTCAGGTCGTGGCTCACGAACAGGAAGGCCAGGCCTTCCTCGCGGCGCAGCTTTTCCAGCAATTGCAGGATGATGGCCTGCACGGAGACGTCGAGAGCGGCCGTCGGCTCGTCGAGGACCAGCAGGCGCGGCCGGCAGGCGATCGCCCGGGCGATGCCGACGCGCGCCTTCTGGCCGCCCGAGAGCTGGTGCGGGAAGCGGCCGAGCAGCTCGTCACCCAGGCCCGACTTCCGTGCGCATTCATGCACGCGCGCCTGCAACGCCTCTCCGCCGAGACGATCGAGGCGCCGCAGCGGATGCGCGATGCAATCGAACGCGGTGAAGCGCGGATTCAGGCTGTCGTGCGGGTCCTGGAACACCAACTGGATGTCCCGCCGCAGCTCGGAGCGGTGGAACTCGCGCGACGGAATGCCGCCGATGCCCTGGCCATCGAAGACGATGTCGCCTTCGGAACAGTCGATCAAGCGGCAGATCATCCGTGACAGCGTGCTCTTGCCGGAGCCCGACTCGCCGACCAGACCGACGCTTTCGCCGCGCGCGATGCGAAAGCTCACGCCGCGCACGGCAAGGACGTCGCCGTCGAAGCGTTTGACGACGTTCTGCACTTCCAGCAACGGCGGCGTGCCGGCCGGCATCGGTGCCGCCGCGGGGCGCGGCGGTTCATCGACCGCTTCTCCATCGGCGACCAGATCCTGGACGCGCGAAGTCGGCGTCGGAGAAGCCGCCACGAGCCGGCGCGTGTAGTCGTGCCGGGGCGTGGTGAACAGGACCGACGGGGCCGCCTGCTCGACCACCTGGCCGTGCTTCATCACCGTGACGGTGTCGCAGTACTGCGCGGCCAGTCCCAGGTCGTGGGTGATCAGGATCAGCGACATGCGACGCTCGTGCACGATCCGGTGCAGCAGGTCCATGACGGTCTTCTGCGTCGTCACGTCGAGGCCGGTCGTGGGCTCGTCGGCGATCAGCAAGGCCGGCTCGCTGGCGATGGCCAGCGCGATCATCACCCGCTGGCACATGCCGCCCGAAAGCTCGTGCGGGTAAGCATCCAGCCGCTTCGCCGGCTCGCGGATCAGAACGCTGCCGAGCAGATCCCGTGCGTCGGCCCTGGCTCGCGCTCGCGGCATCCGGGTGCCGGCCTGCAACACGTCGCAGAGCTGGTCGCCGACGGTGCGTATCGGGTTCAACGCCGCGCGCGGATTCTGGAAGATCATCGAGATGCGCGCGCCGTGATGCGAACGCAGGGTTCTCCGATTCGCCCGCGTGATGTCCTGATCGCGATAGCGGATCGTGCCGCCGACGATCCGGCCGGCCGGGTCGAGCAGGTGGGTCACGGCATAAGCGGATACCGACTTGCCGGAGCCGCTTTCGCCGACGATCCCCAGCGTGCGGCCGGCATCGACCGAGAAGCTCGCGTCGCGGACGGCGTCGACCAGGCCGCGGCGCGTCCTGAACTGAACGTGCAGGTTTTCGACGCCCAGAAGCGGGGTGGTCATGTGCGCATCCTCGGGTCCAGGATGTCCCGCAGACCGTCGCCCAGCAGATTAAAGAAGAGGACCGTGACCATCAGGAAGGCTCCGGGAAAGGCCACGAGCCACCAGTTGCCGGTGGAAATGAAGCGGGCGCCCTCGGCGACCATGATTCCCCACTCCGGCGTGGGAGGCTGGACGCCCAAGCCGATGAACGACAGCCCGGCGGCATTGAGGATCGCCCAGCCCAGGTTCAATGAGATCTGCACCGCCATCGCCGGCAGGACGTTGGGCAGCAGGAAACGCAGCACGACCGAGAGCGTGCCGTCGCCGCAGATGCGCGCCGACTCGACCCAGCCGGCGTTGCGCCGCACGTTCACCTCGGCCCGCGCGAAGCGGATGTAGAACGGCAGGTTGATGAACGCCGTCGCGATGACGATGTTCTCCACGCGGTTGCCCAGCGCGGCGACCAGCGCCATCGCCAGCACGAACAGCGGGAAGGCCATCAGCACGTCGACGAACCGCCCCACGGCCCGGTCGAGCCAGCCGCCCAGATATCCGCTGATGCTGCCGATGACGGCGCCGGCGGCGAACGAGAGCGCCACCGCGGACAACGCGATCGTCATGTCGAGGCGCGCCGCGGTGATCACGCGGCTCAGCACGTCGCGGCCGAGCTGGTCGGTGCCGGCCCAGTGCGCGGCGCTCGGCGCCGCCAATGCCCGGGAGACGTCCGATGCGATCGGATCGTAGGGGACGATCCAGGGGGCGAAGATCGCCATCAGGCACAGCAGGCCGACGCCGAGCGCCGCGATGCTGGTGACCGGGTTGCCCCGCAATACCCAGACGACATGGGAGACGAAGGATTTCTTCATTCGACCGAGACGCGCGGGTCGGCGACGCCGTAGAGCAGATCGACGACGAGATTGACGATGACGAAGATCGATGCCATCAGCAGCACGAAGCCTTGTACCGGTGCGTAATCCGACGCCAGCAGCGCGTCGAGCGCGTACGAGGCGACACCCGGCCACGAGAACACTTTCTCCACCAGAACGTTGGCGCCCAGCATCGTCGAGAACACGATGCCGGCGATCGTGAGCACGGGCAGGATCGCATTGCGAAGCGCGTAGACGACCGTGATCCGCCACGGCGACAGCGCGACCGAGCGCGCCGTCCTGATGAAGTCGCTGCCCAGCACCGTGAGCATCGACGCGCGCGTGATGCGGGCGATCGGCGCCAGAACGAACAAGGCCATCGTCGCTGCCGGAAGGACCAGTTGCTTGAACGCCGACCACCAGCCGTCGCGGTCGCCGGCGAGCAGGAAGTCGATCAGATAGAAGCCCGTCAGCCGGTCCGGCGGCGTGATGAAGATGTCGAGGCGGCCGGTGGGGTCCGGCGCCATGCCGAGTTTGTAGTAGAAGAAATAGATCAGCAGCAGGCCGGAGACGAACGGCGGAATGCAGACGCCGGTCACGCACAGCATGCGGACGAAGTGGTCCACCGATGAGCCGACCTTGAGCGCCGCGAGCACGCCCAGCGGCACGGCCAGCGCCAGCGCCAGCGCCAACGCGCAGAAGGTCAGCTCCAGCGAGGCCGGAAGCCGGTCCTGCATGTCCTGCACGACGCCGCGGCCGGTCATCATCGATTGACCGAGCCGGCCGTGCGCGATGTCCGCGATGTAATAGCCCAGTTGCACCGGCATCGACCGGTCCAGGCCGAGTTGCCGGCGGATCTCGGCGATCTGCTCCGGTCCGGCGTTCGAGCCGGAGGCGAAGAAGACGGCCGGATCTCCGGGCAGCACCCGCATCAGGATGAACGTGAAGACGACGACACCCAATAGCGCCGGCAGCGAGGTCAGCAGCCGCCTAGCGGTCCGGGCCAACGCGTTGGTGATCAAGCTCATCGGAGTTCCTGCGGGATGGCCAGGCCATTGGGTGGAGGTAAGGACCGGGCCGAAAACGATGGCGGCCGTCTCAGTGGCTTCGGCTCAGGTCCCGGAAGTCGACCTGGCGATGGAACTGGTACGTATAGCCTTCGATCGAGGGCACCATGACCGCGTCCTGGCTGGCCGTCCACAACGGCACCACCGGCATCTGCCGGAACGCGATCTGATGGAGTTCCTTCGCGGCGGTCTCGTACTTGGCGGCGTCGGTCTCGAAACGCGCGTTGTTGGCGATTTCTTCGAGCCTGGCGTCGCGGAACGAGCTGTAGTTCCAGCGCTGGTCACCGGTATACGAGTAGCGATACCAGTAGTCGGTCGAGGGCAGCCACGCGGTGAGCTGCTCGGTGAAGAACGGCAGCTTCTTCTCGTTGATCAACGTGGACATCTCGGCATCCGGCAGTTTTTGCACGGCCACATCGATGCCGATCTTGCCGAGAGACTCCTTGATCAGCGCGGCCATCGGTTCGGCGATCGCCGACTGTCCGACGTTGTAGCTGAAGGTGGTCGAGAAGCCGTTCGGCAGGCCGGCGTCGGCCAGATACTTGCGCGCGGCGTCCAGATCGGTCTTGACCGGCTGCCGGATCGGATAAGGGGCCGTCGGCGGCTTGCCGTCCTTCCAGTCGCCGCCGAACAACGGTGCGCCGCGGCCGAACAGCGCGCCACGGAACATGTCCTGATAAGGAAGCGCGTGAGCGACGGCCTGCCGGACCTTGACGTTGTCGAACGGAGCGATCTTCGTATTGAAAACCACGTAGGTGACCGAGTTGTACTGCGGGATCGACACCACCTTGACCTTCTTGCGGGCCGCCATGGCCGCCACGTCGCTGGCTTGCAGATCGATGACCAGGTCCGCGTCGCCGCGCTCGACCAGATTGCCCCGGGTCGCGGGATCCGGCACGGTCTGCTCGATCAGCCGCTTGAAGAAGACGCCTTTGTTGTCGGGGCCGCGGTTCCAGGCATCGTTCCTGTCGAGAATGGTCTGCTCGCCCGGCTTGAAGACCTTGACCGAATACGCACCGCTGCTCGCCGTATGCTCCTTGAGCCAGGCCTGCGCCCACGGGTCATCGGCGGTGGCGTGCGCCTTGGCCAGCCTGGAATTGACGATGATCGCGTAGACCGTGGCCAGGTTGGGAAGGGCCAGCCGATCCGGCTTGGGCAACGTGATCTCGATGGTTTTCGTATCGACGATCTTGAACTGGTCCGGGCTCGTGAGCGAGCCCGTCAGGAACTGGGGGGCGGCGAGCGACTTGGCGGACACCGCGCGATCCAGCGACCATTTCACGTCCTCGGCTGTGACCGGCGAGCCATCCTGGAACTTGGCGTCCGCCTTGAGGACGAGCGTGATCTTGAGCCCGTCCGGGCTTACCGTGTAGCGATCGACCAGTTCCCCGCGCAGCTTGTCCAGATCGAAGACGGTGTTGTCGCCGACCTTCTTCTTGCCGAACGCGAACAGCCGGTCGTAGGTGCTCATGCTCAGCGCGAACGATTCGCGCGTCGCCCCCGGCATCGTCGGGTCCAGCGTGTTCACCGTGCCTGCGGTCAGGAACCGAAGCGTCTCGGCGCGTGACTGGGCCCAGCTCGCGCCGGACATGAGCGCAGGCGCGAATCCTGCGACGAGAATGAAGGTCTTGAGACGTCGATGGTTCATCACGCATCCTCAACGTATTGGCGGTAATGGCGGTAATGGCGGTAATGGCGGTCGTTGCGGTAACGGCGGTCGTTGCGGAACCGGAAAGCGGGACGGGCTAAGCGATCAGGTCGGTCGTCGGCATGCGATCGATCAGGCTGTCCAGTTCCCGGCGCGAAATGGGGTCCAGCCGCGGACCGGGGCTGCGTATCGCGTCGCAGGCAATCGCGCCTCTTCTGCTGTAGATGTACTTGCGCAGCGCCAACCCGATCCTGGGCTGGAACTCGTAGCGGATCAGCGGGCAGTAGCGGTCGAAGACCGCGGCGGCTTCGGCATGCTCGGCGCGGACGAAATGCTCGTAGATCGCCACGAGCACTTCCGGATACGCGAACCCGGTCATCGTGCCGGCCGCGCCGCGCTGCAGTTCCTCGAGGAAGAACACGCCGCCGAGACCGCCGAATATCCGCATACGGTCGCCGGCCAGTTCCCGCACGCGCGACAGTTTCTGCAGCACCGGCACTTCTTCGAGCTTGATCAGGTGGACATCGCCCTCGATCGCGAGCCGGGCGATGACCTCCGCGGAGATGAGGGTGCCGAAGGACTCCGGAAAGTCGTGGATCACGACCGGGATCTCGATCGATCGGGCGAGCCGGCTGTAGTGGTCGAACAGAGCCTGGTCGCCGCCGATGTCCAGCGGCGCGGCGAAGACCGCCGCCGCGCCGTGCTCCTGCGCCTCGCGCGCCTGTTCGATGGCGCCGGCCGTTCCGTAGGCCCGCACGCCGACCCAGATCGGCAGCCGTCCGGCGCTGGCGCGTACGAAGGCATCGATGACTTCCCGGCGCTCGTGTTCGGAAAGTTTGTGGGATTCGCCGAGGAAACCGAGAATCGCCAGGCCGTTCACGTTGCGGCGGACCAGGAATTCGACCAGGGAGAAGATGCTGTCGAAGTCGACAGCCCCGTCTTCGAAGAATGGCGTGGGGCAGATCGTGAACACGCCCTTTGCAAGCGTTGTCGCGGGGGTCGAGGGGGCAGGCATGAGGGATCGTGGATGGCGTGAGCTGATGTCGATCTATTGTTCGAGACAGCCTTCGTTGCTGTCACATGCCGATTTGTGCGTGCCCGTTAACATGGTGTTATGTACGGAGGGCGGCTAGGTTTCGATGCGCTCGGGTGACGCCGATGTCTCGGTCAGTCCTTTGCGCTTCAGGACCTGGTGCAGTTCGGCGACGAAAGCGCGCCCGAGGTTCGACAGCGGCTCGTAGCAGGGGTGGGCCAGATGGGCCATCAGCACGGGCGTCCCGCGGATGGGGCGCGTCACCAGATGGTCTTTCGGCAGGCTGTGCGCGGTGAACTCGTCCACCACGCTGATGCCGGCACCTGCTGCCGTCAGCGCGAGGGCGTTCTGCGGCGAGCACACTTCGATGACGGGGACGATCGATTCCCCGGCCTTTTCGGCCATGCGCTGCATGCATTGGCCCAAGGGCGTGTCCGGCGGATAACCGATCAGGCCGTACGGCTGCAAGTCGCCGATGCAGAGCTCGGCCTTGGCCGCCAGCGGGTGCTGCCGCGGACACAGGCACACCATGCGCCCGCCGACCAAGGGCACGACTTCGAGGTTCGGGTGCTCCATCGGAAGCAGCGTGAGGCCGATGTCGACCCGGCGTTGCAGCAATTGTTCCTTGAGCACTTCGTGCTGCAGGAACTCGAAGCGGATGCGAACGTTCGGGTGACGCTTGACGAACGCCGCGATCGTGGCCGGCACCAGCGCCTGTCCCAGGCTCGGGCTGGAGGCGATGTGCAGGTATCCCTGATTCTGCTCGGACAGTGTCTGCGCCAGCTTGTTGACGCGCTGGACGCCCAGATGGACGGCCTCGACCTCGCGCAGCAGTTGCCGGGCTTCCGGCGTCGCGTACAAGCGGCCCTTGACGCGGGTGAACAGCGCGAATCCCAGCCGGCTTTCGAGGTAGCCGAGCAGGCGGCTGACCGCCGGCTGCGAGACGTAGAGGACTTGCGCAGCGGCACTGATGGAGCCGGTGGCCATGATCGCCCGGAAGACCTCGATCTGTCGCAGATTGATTTGCATGACGATGCCGCCGTTTCGTTCGGAGTGAACGCATAACCCGGTGTTATGGGGTGGCGATGAAAAAGCAAGCTTTGCGCCATCCGGTCGGCGAGGCGCGCGGATAAACTGATTTCGGCCCGCTCCCGCGCCTCTCCACCTCCGGCATCCCGTCCCATGTCCTCCACTATCTACGTCATCAATCCGAACTCCACCGAAGCCGTGACGCACGGCATCGACGCAGCGCTCGAGCCCTTGCGCATGGCGGGCGGACCCGCGATCCGCTGCCTTACCCTGCGCGAGGGGCCGGCCGGCGTGCAGACCCAGGCGGACGTGGAGGCGGTCACCCCGGCGCTGGCTCGACTGGCGTCGTCGCTGGAAAGTGATGCCGGCGCATTCGTCATCGCCTGCTTCAGCGACCCCGGCTTGCATCTGCTGCGTGAGACGGTCCGCGTGCCCGTGCTCGGAATCAGCGAATGCGGCGTCCTGACGGCGCTGACGCTGGGCCAGCGCTTCGGCGTCATCGCGATCCTGCGCTCTTCGATGGGGCGCCACCTGCGTGCTTTCGGTGCAATGGGCGTCCTGCAGCGCTTTGCCGGGGAATTGCCGATCGACATGGGGGTGACCGACCTGGCCGACGAAGGCAGGACGTTCGCGCGCATGGTCGAGGTCGGTAAGCAGTTGCGCGACGGATGCCAGGCCGATGTGCTGGTGATGGGCTGCGCGGGCATGGCCAGATTTCGCGATCCGCTGCAGCAGACGCTCGGCATCCCGGTCGTGGAGCCGACACAGGCCGCGGTAAGCATGGCGATCGGCCGGGCGCGGCTGCGCTGGGAGCTCGCGCGATGAACGGGGAACGGCCGATGCGGCAGGAGTTTCTGCAGGCCCTGGCGGCCTGTGTCGACGAGCGGGCGCTGGTGACCGATGCCGCCGAGTTGCCGGCCTATCTGAACGACTGGCTCGGCAAGTGGTCCGGGCGGGCGCTGGCCGTCGTCAGGCCCGAATCGGTCGAGGCGCTGGCCGCCACGGTCGCGCTGTGCGCGCGCGAAGGCGTCCCGATCGTGCCGCAGGGCGGCAACACCGGCATGAGCGGCGGCGCGACACCCGACGCCGACGGGCAGGCCATCGTGCTGAGCACCAGCCGCCTTCGGCGCGTGCGCGACGTCGATCCGCTGAACAACACGATGACGCTCGATGCCGGCGTGCTGCTGGCCGACGCCCAGCGGCTGGCCGCCGAAGCCGGACGCTTCTTCCCGCTAAGCCTGGGCGCCGAAGGAAGCTGCACCGTCGGCGGCAACCTGGCGACCAACGCCGGCGGCACGGCGGTGCTGCGTTACGGCAACATGCGCGAACAGGTGCTGGGTATCGAGGTGGTGCTGCCCGACGGGCGCATCTGGAACGGCCTGCGCGGATTGCGCAAGGACAACACCGGCTACGATCTCCGGGACCTGTTCATCGGCTCCGAGGGCACGCTGGGCGTCATTACCGGGGCGACGTTCAAGCTCCAGGCCCCGCAGCGGGCGCATGCCGCCGCGTGGGTCGGCGCCGCTTCGCTCGACGCCGTCGTGCACCTGATGTCCGAACTGCGTACGGCATGCGGCGAACGGCTGACGGCGTTCGAGATGATGTCGGCCGCGTCGATGCAACTGGTGCTGGCGCACGTGGCGGGCAGCGCGAGCCCGCTGGCGTCGGCGCCTGCCTATCACGTGCTCGTCGAGTTGAGCGACAGCGCCGGCACGGGGCTGAACGAACTGCTCGAGCGTCATCTGGAGGCGGCGCTCGGGCGTGGCGATGTCGAGGACGCCATCGTCGCGCAGAACGAGACCCAGCGGCAGGCGTTCTGGCGCCTGCGCGAGGGTATCTCGCCGGCGCAGGTCCGCGCCGGCAAGGCGGTCAAGCACGACGTGTCGCTGCCGATCTCCGCGCTGGCCAGGTTCTCGGCGCGGAGCGAGGCCGCGATCGCCGAAGCCGGCGACGATGGCCGCGTCATCAATTTCGGGCACATCGGCGACGGCAACCTCCATTTCAACGTGCTGCTGCCTTCCACGGTGTCCGACGACGAACTGTACCGGCGCACCGCGGTGCTCAACCGCGTGGTGCACGATATCGCCGTGCGGCTGGGCGGCAGCATCAGTGCCGAGCACGGCGTCGGCCAGTTGCGGCGCGACGAGCTCAGGCACTACAAGTCGGCACTGGAGATGGAACTGATGGAGCGCATCAAGCGCGCGCTGGATCCGGCCGGCATCATGAATCCGGGCAAACTGCTTTGAGCCGTCTCGCGGCCCGCCGGGCCGCGCCGGCTCGCGTCCGCTGCCGTTAGCGGCTGATACGAGGATTCGGGGGCTGCGAAGGCGCGCGCCAGCTCGGCTTCGTGTCATCCTCGGCATGTTTCCCGAGGGACTGAACGTGCCGTCCGCCATGTCTCCTACCCGTTCCACCCGCCAGGCTCTGGCCAGTCTGCATCAGATGGCCGGGCTGGATCTGCGGGGGCCGCAACTGATCGAGCCGGTGATGCAGGCGTTGCGCCGGTTGGTGGCGTTCGATGCCGGCGGCTACGTGCATGCCGGCAGCGACGGGTTCCTGCAGACCTATCTGGAGGATCCGTCGCTGCGGGCGCGGGAGGCCGCGTATTTCGACCCGCGCATCCTGCGCAGCGAGAACGAGGTGTTCCACTGCAGCCTGCGCCGGTTGGCGCACGCGACGCACGTGGCGCCGGGGCCGCTGCTGCTGGAGCAGTTGCTGGCGGTGCCGCATGCCGGTCTGCTGCGCAGCGACTTCTACAACGTGATGCTGCGTCCGTCGGGCGTGACCGATTGGGCGACCCTGGTGCTGCGCGCGGCCGGCCGGCCGGTGGGCACGCTGATCCTGTATCGCTACGAGGGCTCGGCGCCGTTCACGCGCGAGGCGCTGGACGTGCTGGCGCCGCTGGAGTCGACCCTGGCCCACGTGCTGCAGCCGGGTGATCCGGACGCCGGCGACAGCGAGGAGCTGGGCAGCGGCCTGCTGATCGCCACCTCGAAGGGCCGGCCGCAGTGGATCTCGCCCGAGGCCGAGACGCTGCTGCAGCAAGCGTTCGGCTGGCGCTGGCGCGGCGCGGCGGGCGCGCTGCCGGTGCCGCTGCAGGAGCTGGTGAGGCGGCTGCATGCGCCCCCGCCGCCGGGCGAGCCGATGAGCGTGCCGCAGATCCGGTTGTGCAACGCGTGGGGCTGGTTCTCGGTGCGAGCCACGCGCATGGCGGCCGCGCATGGCCCGCGGCAGGCCGTGGCGCTGCACATCACGCGGCGCGCGGCGCGCGGAGTGCGCCTGCTGGCGGCGCTGCAGGCGCTCGGCCTGCCGCAGCGCCAGCATGAGCTGGCGTGGTGGCTGGCACGCGGCCTGTCCGAATCGCAGATCGCCGCGCGCATGGGTATCAGCGCCAATACGGTCGTCTATCACCGGCGGCAGCTCTACAACCGGCTGGGTTTGCACAGGCAGCAGGATCTGCTGCGCAGCCTGGCTCAAGGCTGCGCGATCTCCGGCACGTAGCCGTCGGCGCGCAGCAGCGCGGGGTCGGCATCGGCCGTATGCGTGCCGGGGCTGCCGCGCATGCCGGCCACGAGCCAGCGGCCGCCGTCGAGCGGCTGCAGGCTGCGCACCGGGTTCTGGCCCGGCGCACCGATGCGGATGCGCCGGTCGATGGCCGCGTTCGGCAGGCCGTCGCGATAGGGCGCCGGTTTTTCCTCCAGTGCCGCATAGCCGGTGGCCGTGGCCAGCACTCGCAGAGCAGGGCTTTCATCAGCGTTTTTTCTGGCGCGTGCGCATCAGCTCGACGTTCGCGCGTTGTTCGGGCGTGAAGTCCTGCGTGCCTTTCGGGCCCGGGGCTTTCTCCATCGCCAGCACCATGCCCGCATGCAGCGCGGCCAGCACGGCGGTCGCGTACTCGCGGCTGCTCAAACCGTGCCGCGCCAGCGCGGCACGCACGCGCGGGTCGGCGTCGAGCTTGCGGGCGATGTCCTCGATCGATTCGGCGTCATCGCCGTCGGCATCGTCGTCTGCTTCGTCGCCGGCATTGGCCTCCGCACCGGCCTTCGCGCCGGCCTGCGGCAGTTTCTGCAGTTCGCTCGTCGCCGCCTCCATCCGGTCCAGCAGCGAGGGAGTCAGGCGGAATCTGGCCGGGTCGGTGCCGCTGGCT
The DNA here is from genome assembly GCA_047601745.1 of Burkholderiaceae bacterium. Taxonomy (GTDB): domain Bacteria; phylum Pseudomonadota; class Gammaproteobacteria; order Burkholderiales; family Burkholderiaceae_E; genus JAKPAM01. The sequence continues at coordinate 3,243,137 of JASGIS010000001.1, forward strand.
GCCCAGGTGTTTTTGGCGGTCGGGATCAGTGCCGTCGCGGCCAGCACGAGGAAGGCGAGGGCAGCGATGAGGCGTCTGGACATCGTGGCGTTCCTTTGCCGGCGGGCAAACGAAGCACGGCCAAGGGGGCGGGGCGTGCGATGCGCTGCTCGTCGACGGTATGGGGTTGGCCGGCGAGTCTAGGTTCGCCGGCCCCTGCGCGCCCCACCCCAGCGGGGTAGGTTCGCCGGTGCGCCGATCGATCGATGCCGGATGCGCCGCGTCTGGCAGAGCGCCGACGATTGCAGCCGGTGGTCGGCAAGGAAGCGCCGACGATTGCAGCCGATGGTGGGCAAGGAAGCGATCGGCAGCCTGCCGCCGTGGTCTATCGCGCCTTCGCGGCCCGTGCTGCCAGCAGTTTCTCGCCGCCGTGCTCGTCGAGCGCCGTCTGCAGTGCCTTCTCGTAATCGGGCTGCGCGCTTTCCAGGCGCGCTCGTCCGTCCTGGGTCAGCACCGTGTAGACCCCCCGCTTGTCGTCCGGGCACAGGTCGCGGACCGTGAAGCCGGCACGCTCCAGGCGCTCGACCATCCGCGAGACGGAGCTTTGATTCAGGCGAAGATGCGCGGCCAATTCCTGCATGCGCAATTCGTCGTTCGGAGACCGGGCCAGTATTTCGAGCGCGCGATATTCCGACAGGCCAAGCCCGTGCCGGGCTTGCAGCACCCTGGCCAGATCGGCCTCGACGTTGGCGACGATCCGGATCAGCCCGAGCCATCGATCGCTTTTCCTTGACGTCACCGACGCGCACTCCTCCTGATCAGCGGATGTCCGATTCTCCCATATGCATGCCCATGCATGTACGTCAAAGGACCCGACCCGATGGTGTCCGCACCGGCGAGCGGAACGCACGAGCGCTCGGATCGGGATGTCCTCGAACGCGGTCGACATCGCACCCGAGAACGGTAGCGTGCGCATCGACCGCCAAGGTAGTGAACGGAAGGCCGCCGCTGCGGACGCGCTCTGTCGAACGATCGGCGGCCTCCTTCGTGCGCGGCGTAGAGCGCGCGCAGAGGCCGACGGCCGTCACGCAGCGATCCGGTTCTCGTGCGCTTGCAGCCTGGCGCTGTCGGCGAGCTTCAACCAGACGACGCCGCCGATGATGACGGCCAGCCAGAAGGCCTGGATCAGCGTGATCGGCTGGTTTAGAAGAATGCTGCCGAAGGCTGCCGCACCGACCGAGCCGATGCCCGCCCAGACGGCGTAGCCGATGCCGACGTCGATGGTCTTCAGCGCGACGCTGAGCGCATAAAGCGTCAACAAGAAGAACACGCCGGCTGCAATCGACCAGCCCGGCACCGTGAACGCCTTGCTGCCCGCTACGCTCAGCGCGTAGCCGATCTCGAATGCGCCGGCCAGCAGCAGCATCATCCACGCCCGTCCGTTGCGCTTGTTCGTTTCGCCCGTGGTCGTCATTTCGGTTTCCTTTTCGGAGTCGTGGGGAGGTTGCGGAAGGTAATGAGCGGTCGTGGTTTCACGCCGCGCCGCTGAGTCGCAGGCCGACGACGCCGCCGATGACCAGGGCGATGCCGAGTGACTTGCTCCAATTCAGCTTCTGTCCTAAGAACAGCGCACCCACGACGACGACGCCGACGCCCGCGACGGAGGTCCAGATCGCATAGCCGACGCCGACGTCGAAGGTCAGCAGCGCGAGGCTGAGGAAGAAAGTGCCGATCGCCCCGGCGACGAGCGTGGCGAGCGTCCAACCCGGTCGGGTGAAGCCCTTTGCATTGCCCGCGCAAAGGGCGACCGCGATTTCAAAGATCACGGCAATGCCGAGATACAGCCAATTCATGATGGAGGCTCCTTTCAGTGATGCACCCCGAAGGGGGATGGATGGACGGTGACGGATGCCATGCGGTCTTCAATAATTTGCATGTGCATGCATATTATTGAAGATGACTCGAAGCGTCAATGTATTTGCATGTGCATGCAGTTCCGGCCCGTGAGGGCCGCACCGTCCAAGAGCGGTGCCCGGAGCGCGACGCCCGGAGGGCGGCCTACCGCCTTCTGTGCCGAGATCTCGCCGAGATCTTGAAGCCCGAGCTGTCGTGTCCGCTCGCGTATCCGTTCATCGGCCGTCGCCGCTGCTCCGACCGTCGTCGGTACGCAGCTCATACAGCGCGTAGAACGGCACGCGCAGCAACAGCCGGGACAGCGGGCCGATCACCGAGAACGGCAAGCCGTAGCCCTCCATGACCCGATGGGTCGCGGCCAGCCGAAGGCGCGGATGCGGCGTGAGCAGATCATCCGGGCGCCGCGGCCCCCAGGCGATCTCGGCCTTGGTGTGCCGCACCGACGGATGCTGCTTCGCGTGGCCGGCCGCCAGCCAGCACATCGCATCGAAGGCGAGCACGGAGCCGGCCGGCGCGCGTTCCCCGAACTCGGCGAGCACGGCCGACACGACCTGGGGCCGCAGATACATCAGCACGCCTTCGCTCATCAGGAAGACCGGCTCGCCGGTACGGTCGGGCGGCAGGCCGAGCCGGTCCCACCAACCGGGTTGGCACAGGTCCAGTTCGACCAGTTGATGCCGTTCGCCGGGCGGACCCAGGAACTCGCGGCGCAGCGCGATCACGTCCGGCAGATCCGCGTCCGTCATGCGCGCCCGACCGTTATCCAGCCATTGGAAGTAGTGACTCAGGCCGCTGCCGAGGTTGATGAGCCGACCGGCCGGGTGATCGTTCAGATAGCTGAGCGCCAGATCGCGAAAGATGCGCGTGCGCGACAGGATGCCGTAGACGCTGTGACGATCCTTCAGCCAGAGGCTGCCGTCGTCACCCAGGCGTGCCAGCGCCTTGGCAGCGCAGACGTCGTGGACCGCGACTTCGGGAAACAACGCGTCGCCCAGCGCGCGCGCCGCCAGCGGGATGCGCAAGGTGTCACTGATCGCATGCGCCTCGACGGCCGAATGCGCCCGATGCGATCCCGCGCGGTCTGCAGCAGGATTCCGTGGTTCGGCGTGGTTGCTGCTCATCCGAGATTCCCAGATCAAGCGAAGATTGATTGTAAATGAGAATCGATATTGTTTGTGGGCAGATGTCTTTCCGGGCAAAGCCGTGGAATCCGTCAGCGGCCGCAGGAGAGGAGGGCGTCGCGCCGGGCACCGGCCCGTGGCGGCAGCGCCCAGTGCCGGCGGCAGGACGGCGGCAGGACGGCAGCATCGATCCGGCTCCGGGGGATCTCATGGAACGGGCTTTCGTGCAGCGGCGATGACGAGGCAGGTGCGAACGCGCCGCCGTCCCTCGGCCCTCAGACGGCCAGCCAGTCACGCAGGATCGCCGGGTCCGTGAGCAACTCGTCGCGGTTGCCGGTGAACACGATCGTCCCGTGTCCCATCACGCACAAGCGGTCCGATACCTGCAGAGCGATCGCCAGGCGCTGTTCCACGAGGATGATCGCCACCCCGCGCCGATGGATGTCGCGGATCGCCTCGGCCATCACCGCGACCATCCGCGGTGCCAGGCCCTCGGTGGGTTCATCCACCAGCAGCAGCCGCGGGTTACCCAGCAGCGAACGGCACAGGGTCAGCATCTGCTGCTCGCCGCCCGACAGGTTGCCAGCCCGAGTGTTGCGGCGTTCGCGCAGCACCGGGAAATAGTCCAGCAGTTGCTGCGTCGACCACGCGACATGGCCCGGCCGTGCCGGCTGTTCGCCCATCCGCAGGTTCTCATCGACGGTCAGGTTGGCGAACACCTCGCGTTCCTCGGGCACGTAGCCGATGCCGGCCCGGCAGATGCGATAAGGCCGCTGTGCCGAGATGTCACGCCGATCGAAGCTTACCGACCCGCTGGTGGCGCGCACGATGCCCATGATCGTCTTCAGCGTGGTCGAGCGGCCGGAACCGTTGCGGCCCAGCAGGCTGACGATCTCGCCGGGCATGACCTGCAGGCTGACGCCGCGCAGGATGTGGCTCTTCCCGTAGTGGGCGTGCAGGTCCCGGACCGACAGCAGCGGTGACTGGGGATTCATGCCGTCCCCGATTCGCCGAGATAGGCCTCGCGGACGCGGGCGTCTTCGCGGATCTGCGCCGGCGTGCCGGTGGCGACCAACTGGCCGTACACCAGCACGCTGATCCGGTCGCTCAGCGCGAACACCACGTCCATGTCGTGTTCGACCACCAGCAGCGTGCGGTCGCGGGTCACCTCGCGGATCAGGTCCATCGTGAAGCGGGTTTCTTCGAGCGACATGCCGGCCATCGGTTCGTCCAGCAGGATCACCTGCGGATCGCCGGCCAACGTGATGCCGACCTCGAGCGAGCGCTGCGCCGAATAGGACAGCTCCCCGGCGCGCACGTCGCGCTGGGCGCTCAGCCGCATCTGTTCGAGCAGGCGCAGCGTCTCCTCGCGCACCGCGCGGTGACGGTCGATCGAACGCCACCAGCAGTACGCCAGCCCGAAACGGCGCAGCACGGCCAGCCGCAGGTTCTCGAACACGCTGAGCCCGGCGAAGATGTCGGTGCCCTGGAACGAGCGGCCCAGGCCCAGCCGGCAGATGTGTTCCGGCGCGCGGCCCTGGATCGGCCGGCCGTGCAGCAGGATCTCGCCGGCGGTGGGTGCGAGCTGGCCTGAGATCAGATGGAACAGCGTGGACTTGCCGGCGCCGTTGGGGCCGATCACCGCGTGGCGTTCGCCGCGCAGCAGGTCGAGGTCGACGCCCCGGACGATCTCGGTGGCGCCGAATGACTTGCGCAATCCGCGCAGGCTAAGCACGACTTCGTTCACGGACGTTCCTGCCGCAGGCTCAAGAGCACGGCGTCGGCCGGCGCGGCATCATCCGGCGCGGCTTCGCGCGTATCGGCTTCGTGTGCATCGGCTTCGCGTGCATCGGCTTCGCGCCGGCGCCAGTGCCGGCGCGCCAGCCGGCCCGCCCAGGCGCCGGCGCCGGCCAGCAGCAGCGGCACGCTCCAGGTCGTCGCAGCCCCCGGCAACCACCGGACACCCAGGAACGGCACGGCCGGCCACGCGGCGCCGGGGGTTCGAAGCGCCTGGTATTCCTGGCTCGCGATGCGCTGTACCAGTTCGACGGTCAGCACGAGTGCCGCGCCGCTCAGCAGCGCCGCGGCGAGCGACGACACGAGCACGACCGGCCCCGCACGCTGCAGCCGCCGGTCCGCGGCCAACCGTGCCAGGCCGCCGAGTCCGCCCGGGAAGAACATCATCACCAGCACGAACAGGACACCCTGGTACAGCAGCCACGCGCGGGTGAGATCCGACAGCGCGTGACCGAGAAAGGTCATCAGCGCCGCGCCGATCGCCGGGCCCAGGAAGATCCCGACGCCGCCGATATAGGCGTTCAGCACCACGTCCGCCGACAGGCCCAGCTCGAACAGCGTGTACGAGGCCGACTCGTTGCCGATCGCCTGCAGTGCGCCGGCAATACCGGCGAACGTCGCCGAGACCGCGAAGACGAACACGCTCTGGCGGTGTACGTCATAACCGAGGAAGCGCAGCCGATGCGGATTCTCGCGCAGACCGTTCTGCACGCGGCCGACCGGCGTGCGCGTCAGCAGATACAGCAGCCAGACCGACAACAGCACCCAGGCGAGCGTCAGGTAATAGACGTGCAGCGTGCTGCCGAAGCTCAGGCCGAACGCGGGCTGGCGCATCGTCGACAGCCCGGCTTCTCCGCCGAACAGGCCCTTGAGCTGCGGCGCCAACGCGTGCAGCAGCTCCGCCAGCGCCAGCGTGATCATCGAGAAATACAGGCCGCTGCGCTTGGTCGAGAACCAGCCGGCGGCCAGGCCGGTCGAGCCGCCCGCAACGGCGCCGGCCAACGGCAGCAGCGGCGTCGGCAGCAGCCCGTTGCCGCCCAGCGCCTGCATCGCGTGGACGGCGGCGAACGCGCCGATGCCGAAGTACGCGGCATGGCCGAACGACAATAACCCCGCCTGGCCGCACAGCAGGTTGAACGCCATCGCGAACAGCGCCGCGATCAGCATCTGGTTGGCCGCGTTCAGCAGCGAGGCCGTCAACACCATCGGCAGGCCTGCCAGCGCCAGCAGCGCGAGCATCACCGCCAAACGCTTGGCCGCGTTCATCCGTTCCGCCCACCGAGCAGGCCGGCGGGCCGCACCAGCAGCACCAGCAGCATCAGCGCGAACGGCAGCGTCGCCGAGAACGACGACAGCTTCAGCACCATCAGTCCCCCGACCGACTCGGCCCAGGCCCGAGCGCCGACCAGGCTCAGCGCATCCGCCAGGCTCCAGTCGATGCCGACGGCGAACGAAGTCGACAGGCCGATCAGCAACGAGGCCAGCAGCGCGCCTTCGAGCGACCCGAGCCCGCCCACGACGACCACGACGAACACCAGCACGCCCAATTCCAGCGCCATGTTCGGATTGGTCGTGTAGAACGCTCCGGCCACCGCGCCGGCCAGTCCCGCCAGTGCCGCGCCGACGCCGAACACCGCCATGAAGATGAACGGGACGTCGTGGCCCAGTGCCTCGGCCATCACCGGCCGGTGGACCGCCGAACGCACGACGATGCCGACCCGCGTGCGGGTCAGCAGCAGCCAGATCAGTCCGAACACGCCGAGCGACAGCGCCCCCATCAGGATCCGGTAGAACGGATAGTCGGCGCCGAACACCGGGAAGGCGGAGAAGTCCAGCGACGCCGGCACGCGATAGTCGACCGCGTAGTTGCCGAACAGGATCTTGATGATCTCGGCGATGATGAACGACAGGCCGAAGGTCACCAGCAGCTCCTGCGCATGGCCATGGTGGTGGATGCGGCGCAGTACGAAGCGCTCCAGCAGCATGCCCATTACCCCGGTCAGCAGCGATGCGGCGACCACCGCGCCCGGGAAGCCCAACGGCCGCTGCAGCGCGTAGGCCAGGTACGCGCCCGCCATGTAGAACGACGCATGCGCGAAGTTCAGCACGCCCATCATGCCGAAGATCAGCGTGAGGCCGGCCGATACCATGAACAGCAGCAATCCGTAGATCACGCCGTTCAGCAGCGAGGCGGTCAGGTATTCCATGGTGGGGAGCGCAGGTTGCCGGCAGGGTCAGTCCGGACGATTGATCCGGCAGTTCGCCTGCACGGCGGTGGCCGCGTCTTGCGCCGGGATGATCTTCACGGGCCGGAAGCCGAGCGCGCTGCCGTCGACCTTGAACCGGGCGTCGGGGCTGACGGTGGACACCACCAGCGGAATCAACCCCTGATGGTCGGCCGCCCGCATGCTCCACTCGCCGACCGGCGTGCTGAGCCTGGTCTGCTCCAGTGCCTTGCCCAGCGCGTTGACGTTCAGTTCCTTGGCGTCGGCCGGCACCTTCTTCAGCGCTTCGCCGAGAAAGGCCACGCCGAACATCGCGGTCGGTTCGAGGTAGACCGGGTAGTGCCCGGTCTTCGCCTTGTAGTCGTTGCCCAGCGCCTCGGCCGCCGCGTTGGCCTCGACGTTGAACGAGTGCGCGACGAAGTGACCTTCGGCCGACTCGCCGGCATTGGCGATGTTGCCGGGCTGGTCGAGGAACAAGGTGCCGAAGCGCGCCTTCAGGCCGGATGCCTTGGCCGCCTTCATCAGGAACAGCAGGTCGTTGGACCAGTTGCCGGTCAGCACGGTGTCGACGTTGGCCGCCTTGATCTTGGCCACCCACGGCGCGAAGTCCTGGATCTTGTTGACGTCGTGCAATGCCTTCTCGACGACGGTCGCGCCGGCCGCCCGGACCTCGCTGACGAATGCCGCCTCCATGTCGACGCCGGCGGAGTAGTTCTGGTTGATGACGTAGACGCGCGGGCCCAGCGCCTTGGCTTGCGCCATGGCGCCGACCAGTGCCTTGATGTCGACGTTGGAGTTCGGCCCGAGCCGGAAGTGATGGAAGTGGCACTTCTCGCCGGTCAGGTCCAGCGCGAGCGCGCCCAGGCTCAGGTAGATCACCTCCTTGCCGGGATTGCGCAGGTTGTGCTTGCGCACGTCTTCGGTGATCTGTCCGCCGATCGCCGACGAGGCACCGTGCAGGACGATCCGTACGCCCTCGGCGATCGCCGAGCGCAGCTTGTCGGCCGCGCCCGCCGCGGTGCCCTGGTTGTCGTACTCGATCAGCTCCAGCTTCGTGCCGTGCCAGCCGCCTTCGGCGTTGATCCGGTCGATCCCGTAGCGCACGGCGGTGCGGATCGACTGGCCGGAGGCCGCCTGCGGCCCCGACAGGCTTTCGACGATGCCGACCTTGATCGTCCGTTCCTGCGCGTGCGCCGCGGCGCCGGCCAGCACGCCGCACAGGCCCGCGACGGCGAGCGCCGTTTTCGTCTGCATATCCGTGTCTCCCGCTAATGGATCGATGCCGCCCGGGGCTGTCCGGGACGGCTGACGGCAAGCCTAGGCAGCGCGTACCCGGCTCACAAGCGGGCCGTCGCCGGCGCCGATCAAGTACGTCTAAAAACAGTCCATTCGGACTATTCGCGAACGGTCGCTGCGCCGGCGTCGCGCCAGCTCACTAGACTCGTCGTCATGCAGACCGCCTCTACCACCCGCATCGCCGCCTACAAGCTGGAACCGCCGGTGCCGCTGCCGGGCCAGGTCGAGCGGACCGGGCTGCTCGACCGTGCGTTCGTCTCACCGACGCCCCGTGTCGTGCTGGTTCGCTCGCCGGCCGGCTTCGGCAAGACCACGCTGCTGGGGCAACTCGCGGCACGACTGCAAGCCGCCGGAACGCCGGTGATCTGGCTGACGCTGGAGCCGGCCGACAACGATGCCGGCCGCTACGTCAGTTGCCTGGCGGCGGCGACGCTGCCGTTGCTGCACGACGCCGCGCCGCCGCCCTCGACCACCGGCCTGGCCGACGACGTGGCGGTCGCGATCTTCGACGCCCTGGCACAGGTGGCCGACCCGTTCGGCCTGTTCCTCGACGAGTTCGAGCACCTGTCGGATCCGGCGGTGCTGGGGCTGACTCGCGGACTGATCGCGCGCTTGCCGGTGCAGGCTCAGTTGTACATCGGCTCGCGCAGCGTTCCCGAGCTCGGCCTGGGCGCGCTGCGTGCGCGCGGCCGCGTGCTCGAGTTCGATGCCGATGATCTACGATTCTCGATCGCCGATACCACCCGGTTCCTGTCGGCACGCCGCGGTGCGCTGCCGGCCGCCGACATCGCCACGCTGCACCGGCGTTCCGAAGGCTGGGCCGCCGCACTGTGGCTGTTCGCCGCCGCGATGGAGCGGCATCCGGACAGCGATCGCCTGATGGCGGGCCTCACCGGCACGCAGTCCGCGTTGGCGCTGTACCTGGCCGAGGACGTCCTGGCGCGGCTGTCGCCGACGCTGCAGCACTTCCTTCTGCGCACCAGCCTGCTCGGCACGCTGAGTGCGCCGCTGTGCGATGCGGTCCTGCAGCGCGACGACAGCGCCGCGCAACTGGAGGCGGTGCGGGCGGCCAACCTGTTCCTTGCGGCTCCGGAGGACGGCAGCGCCGGCTATCGCTTCCATGGCCTGTTCGCAAGATTCCTGCGCGCCCGGCTGGCCGAGCAGGCGCCTGCCGAGATCGCGTCGCTGCACGACCGCGCATCGCGCTGGTACGAATCGCATGGGCAGGTCGTGCCGATGATCGACCATGCGATCGATTCCGGCGACCTCGATCGCAGCCTGATGCTGCTGACCCGCCACGCCGGTGGTCTGATCGCCGAAGGCCGTGGCGGATTGCTCGGCCGCTGGTTCAGCAAGCTGCCGGCGCACGCGTTGCGCGGCCGCACGCTGCTGCAATTGCTGCGGGCGTGGGCGGCGATGTTCGCCACGGGGGTCGCCAGCGCTCGCCTGCTGCTGGCCGAGAATCCGCCCGATCCGGGCGACGACCCGGCGCTGCAAAGTACGCTGGCCACGCTCGACTCGATCCTGCTGGCCCTGTCGGATCGCTACGAGAGCGCGTGGCAGGTCGGCCAGCAGCCGCTGGCGCGGCTGCCGAGCGGACTGGATTTCGCCGACGTGGCGCTGATCAACAACCTCGCGCTGTCGCTGCTGTGCCTGGGTCGCAAGGCCGAAGCGCGCGCGCTGGTCGATGCTTCGCGTGGCCACGAGGGCGAAGGCCGCAGTCGCTTCAACGCGGCGGTGTGCGAGGCGGTCGAGGGAATGATCGACCTGCAAGAGGCGCGGCTGAGGGAAGCGACGGCAAGGCTGCGGATGGCCTCGCGGCTGACCCGGCCCGACGATGGGCTGCGCCCGGCCAGCGGATCGTTCGTCGGCGTGCCGTATTCCGAGGCGCTCTACGAGAGCGGCGACATCGAATCCGCTCGCCGTATCCTGTTCGTGGTGCTGCCGCTGGCCTGCAACTCGTCGATGCCGGACCACATCATCACCGCGCACCTGCTGTTGTCGCGGATCGAGTTCGCCACCGGTGACGTCGACCGGGCGTTCGAGTTGCTCAACCAGCTCGAGATCCTCGGCCACGACCGGCGGCTGCCCCGGCTGGCGGCCAATGCCCGGCTCGAGCGGTCCCGGCTGTACGTGCTGCAACGGCATCTCGATGCCGCGCGGATCGAGCTGGACCGGTGTTCCGCCGACAAGGTGTGGCAGGAGCCGGCCACCGACACGGCGGTCGCGCAGGACACCGAGTACCCGGCGATCGGCGTGTTCAGGCTGGCGCTCGCCGAAGGCGCCGCGGCGCCGCTGCACGCATCGATCGATGCCGAGTTGGCGCGTGCGCTGGCCGCCCGGCGCACGCGCCGCGCGCTGAAGCTGCGTCTGATGCGGTCGCTGGCGGCGTTCCAGGCACACGACCTGGACGCGGCCCACGACGATCTGGCGCGGCTGCTGCACCTGAGCGCGACCGAAGGCTTCCTGCAACTGCTGCTCGACGAAGGCCCGCTGGTCGGCAGGCTGTGCCGCAGTTTCGAAGCCTCGCCGGGTGCCCGGCACCTGCCGGCGGTCGTCGTCGATCATCTGCAGCGCGTATCGCGCCGCTTCGATCCCGAGCCGGACGAACTGCCGCTGCCCGCAACGACGATTGCCGGTGCCGCGCCGGTTCCAACGACGCCGGTTCCAACGACGCCGGTCCCGACCGAGCCGATCACGGCGCGCGAGTTGCGGCTGCTCGCCGCGGTCGCCGACGGCTATTCCAACAGCGCGATCGCCGACAAGCTGTTCATCTCGGTACACACGGTGCGCGGGCACCTGCGCAGCATCAACGCGAAGCTCAAGGTCGGCAGCCGCACGCAGGCGGTCGCCGCAGCGCGCCGGCTGGGTCTTCTGCGATGACCGTCGCCGCTGTCCGATAGTCCGAATGGACCGTTTTTGGCCGTTATGCCGGTGTGCATTCCGCTGCGGTCTTGTTGCGGTCCGCGTGCCTGCCTAATCTTCAACGGCCCACCCGACACGAACGCGCCCGATGCCCAACCCTTCGCTGACGATCGACCGCATCCACACCGGCCTGCAGCGCTACTTCGATACGCTGCGCGGCCGCGGCTGCCGCATCGAACGGCTGCAGGTAATGGAGGCCGGCCATGCCGGGCTCACGTTCGGCTTCGAGCTCGCCGGCCCCTCGGTCGATGAGCGGCGAGGATTGATATTGAAGCTCGCGCCGCCGGGTGTCAGGCGTGCCGGCAACACCGACGTCTACCGGCAGGCGCCGCTGCTGCGGACGATGTTCTCCGCCGGCCTGCAAGTCCCCGACGTGCCGTTCGCCAGCGAAGACGAACAGTGGTTCGGTACTGCGTTCATCATCATGGACAGGCTGGCCGGCGCGCCTTTCTTCGTGTGGCAACCCGATCCGGCGTTCGATCGTTCACCGGCGGCCGTCGCGGCGCTGTGGACCCAGACGATCGACGCGATGATCGGCTTCCACCGGCTCGACTGGCGTTCGACGCTGGGTAACTGGGAGGCGCCGCGCCGCCTCGACAGCGAACTGGCTTACTGGGATCCGATCCTGGCGAAGGCGCCGGAGCCGGCCTGGATCACCGCCGGCCGATCGCTTTGCGAACGCCTGCGCTGCACGCTGCCGGCCGATGCGCCGCTCGGCCTGGTCCACGGTGATTGCCAGCCCGGCAACGTGCTGTTCGACGATGGCCGGCTCACCGGCGTCATCGATTGGGAGCTGGCATCGATCGGCTGCCGCTGGATCGATGTCGGCTGGATGATGATGCTGGCCGATCGCGACAACTGGCCACCCGGGTGGCGGCCGCTATGTCCGCTGTCTCCCGCGCAGATCGCGGCCCGCTATGCCGATGCGATGGGCGAGAGCCGAGACGGCCTGGACTGGTTCCAGGCATTCGCCGGCTACCGGCTGGGTGCGATCGCCTGCCTGAACGTGCGGCTGCATCGCAGCGGCCGGCGCCACGACCCGACCTGGGAGCATTTCGCCGACGCGATTCCATCGATGTTCGAGCGCGCGTCGGCGCTCGCCGCCAACCTGCCACGAGTGCATCCGACATGATCGATTTCGCCATTCCCGCCGCCCACGCCGAGTTGCGTGACCGCGTGACCGCTTTCGTTCGCGACCATGTGATTCCGCGCGAAAGCGATCCCCGCCAGTCGCCGCACGGCCCCAGCGAAGACCTGCGCCGCGACCTGGTGGGCCTCGCTCGCGCGCAGGGCCTGCTGTCGCCGCACGCGCCGCGCGAGTACGGCGGCCTGGGCCTGGACCACCGCGGCATGGCGGTGGTGTTCGAGGCCGCCGGCTACAGCCTGCTAGGCCCGCTGGCCCTGAACATCCAGGCGCCGGACGAGGGCAACACCAACCTGCTGTACAAGGTGGCCAGTCCGGAGCAGAAAGAGCGCTGGCTGCGTCCGCTGGTCGCCGGCGAGATCCGGACGGTGTTCTCGATGACCGAGCCGGACGACGGCGCCGGCTCCGATCCGACGCTGATGAAGACCGAGGCGCGCCCGGACGGCGACGGCTTCGTGATCAACGGGCGCAAGTGGCTGATCACGGGCGTGCCGGGCGCCTCGCTGAACATCGTGATGGCGCGGACCTTCGATGCCGCCGGCACCGACCTGGGTGCGACGATGTTCCTGGTCGACGTCGACGCGCCGGGGTTCCGGGTGCTGCGCATGCTCGACACGATCGACGCGGTCTCGCCGGGCGGGCACGCCGAGGTGGTGTTCGAGAACGTGCGCGTGCCCCGCAGCGCGGTGCTCGGCGAGATCGGCCAGGGCTTTCGCAACGCGCAGGTGCGGCTCGCGCCGGCACGGCTGACGCACTGCATGCGCTGGCTGGGCGCGGCCCGGCGCGCGCACGAGGTGGCGGTCGACTATGCGCGCCGCCGCCATGCGTTCGGGCGCCTGATCGGCGAACACCAGGGGGTCGGCTTCATGCTGGCCGACAACGAGATCGAGCTGAAGTACGCGCGGCTGGCGGTCTGGCATGCGGCCTGGCTGCTCGACCAGGGGCAGCGTGCGAGCGAAGAGACCAGTCAGTGCAAGGTGTACTGCTCCGAGGCGCTGAGCCGCGTGGTCGACCGCTCGCTGCAGGTGCTAGGCGGCATGGGCATCACCACCGACACGGTGGTGCAGCGGATCTATCGCGAGATCCGGCCGTTCCGGATCTACGACGGCCCGTCGGAAGTGCACCGGCATGCACTGGCCCGGCGGATCGTCGCCGCTTGACGGCACCCCGGGAGCACGCCGAGATGCTGATCCAGCGCGCCGACAGCTACGAAGCCATCTACCGGGCATTCCAGTGGCGACTGCCCGCCCGCTACAACATCGCATCGGATGTCTGCGATCGGCACGCCGTCGGCGAGCCGCGCACGGCGCTGATCCACGACCGCGATGACGGCAGCACCGAGACCTACAGCTTCCACCGGATCCGGCAGCACGCCAACCAGTGCGCGAACCTGCTTCGTCACCTCGGGCTGCAGGCCGGCGACCGGGTGCTGCTCTACCTGGGGCAGGATCCGGCGACCGCGATCGCCCACGTCGCGTGCTGGAAGGCCGGCATGATCTCGGTGCCGACGTCGCGGCTGTTCGGCACCGAGGGGCTCGCCTACCGGCTGCGTGACAGCGGTGCGAAGCTCGTCATCACCGACGAGGCCGGCTGCGCGACCGTCGACGCGGTGCGCGGCCAGGCGCCCGAGTTGCGCCAGGTGTTGCTGACAGGCGGCGAGGCTCCCCGTACGCTGGACTTCTGGCGCGAACTGTCACGCGCGTCGGATGCATTCGACACCTTGTCGCTGACACCCGATACACCGGCATTCATCAACTACACGTCGGGCACCACCGGATTGCCGAAGGGCACGCTGCAGGGGCACCGATCGATGCTCGGGCACATGCCGGGGCTCGAGATGATCTACGACTTCCTGCCGCAGTCCGGCGACGTGATGTGGTCGCCGGCCGATTGGTCGTGGCTGGCCGGACTGATGGACGTGCTGATGCCGGCGTGGTTCTGCGGCCTGCCGGTGCTCACCTACCGCAATGCCAGCTTCGATCCGGAGCAGGCATTCTCGTTGATGGGACGGCACCACGTGCGCACCAGCCTGTTGACGCCGACGATGCTGCGCCGGCTCAGCGACGTGCGCGATCCGGTCCGGCGCTACGGCGTCGCATTGCGCAGCGTCATCAGCGGCGGCGAATCGCTCGGCAAGGAGACGCTGGAGTGGGCGAACGCCGCGCTCGGCGTCCGGGTCAACGAAGCCTTCGGCCAGACCGAATGCAACATCGTGCTGGGCAACTGCGCCAGCGTGCTGCCGCCGAAACCCGGTTCGCTGGGCAAACCGCTGCCGGGCCACGTCGCGGCGATCGTCGACGAAGCCGGACAGCCGGTCGCCGACGGCCAGGTCGGGCAGATCGCGTTCCGGCGACCGGACCCGGTGATGTTCCTCGAGTACTGGAACAAGCCCCAGGCGACCCGTGACAAGTTCAGCGGCGACTGGCTGCTGACCGGTGACCTCGGCCGCCGCGACGAGGACGGCTACTACTGGTACGTCAGCCGGGCCGACGACGTGATCACCAGTGCCGGCTACCGCATCGGTCCCGGCGAGATCGAGGACGCGCTGAACAGTCATCCGGCGATCTCGCTGTCGGCCGCCGTCGGCATACCGGATCCGACGCGTACCGAGTCGATCCGCGCGTACGTGGTACTGCGTCCGGGCTTCGAGCCGGCCGACGGATTGGCCGACGAGATCCGGTCCTGGGTACGGCGGCGACTGGCCCGCCACGAGGTGCCGCGCGACGTCGTGTTCGCCGATTTGCTGCCGATGACCGCGACCGGCAAGATCATCCGCGCGGAACTGCGCAGGCGGGCGAGATCCGACGATTCGCCGTCGGACTAAGCAACGGGGCTCCGGTCATCGTCGTTCCTCGTGCGGCCGGGCGGCCAGCTCGGCGGCGAAGGGCGGATCGCGCGGTTCACATCGCCCAGCGCGAGCCGCCTGGCCGACGTTATCAAGGGTGATGTTTTACCCCTATGCCCGGACTAAGTCGGACCCATCAGAGTGATGGCTGCTCCGACTCGACTAAGGGCATGCGATGACTTCTTCCTCCTCGATCACGCCGGCCGGCTGGCTCAACAAGGTCCCGGAAATCACGCTGGCGTTCTGGATCATCAAGATCCTGTCCACCACGGTCGGCGAGACCGTGGCCGACTATCTGGCGGTCGATGCCGGGTTCGGACAGGCCGCCACGGCAGGCGTGATGGGCGCGTTGACGATCGGCGCGCTGGTCATGCAGATGCGTACTCGCCGCTATACGCCGTGGATCTACTGGCTCACCGTGGTGCTGGTCAGCGTGGTCGGAACGCAGATCACCGATCTGCTGACGGACGGCCTGGGCGTCAGCCTGTACCTGAGCACTTTCGTGTTCACCGTGGCGCTCGCCGCGATCTTCTTCATCTGGTATCGGGTGGAGCGCACGTTGTCGATCCACGAGGTCGTGACGCCTCGTCGCGAAGGGTTCTACTGGGCGGCCATCCTGTGCGCGTTCGCGCTGGGAACCGCCTCCGGCGACCTGGCGACCGAGGCGCTGGGCCTGGGCTTCACCCGGGGCGCGATCGTGTTCGGCACGCTGATCGGTATCACCTATGCGATCTGGCGCCTGGGCGGAAACGCCGTGCTGACTTTCTGGATCGCCTACATCCTGACACGCCCGCTCGGCGCCGCCCTCGGCGATCTGCTGACGCAGGCCAAGGCTTATGGCGGCCTGGGCATCGGCGCCATGTGGACCAGCGCGCTGTTCCTTTCGGTGATCGTGCTTCTGGTCGGCGTCGCGCAATTGACGATCAGCGGGGACGGGCCGGATCGGGTCCGGCCGAGCCGGGCCTCCCGATAGTCGACCACCGTTTTTTTTCAAGGAGAAATCGTGTTGTCACCGTACTCCGTCCGGCATGCCGCATGCGCTCTGTCGGCCGTCCTGTCGATGGTCATGGTGGTCGGCTGTTCCAAGCCCGCCGATCCGCCCGGCGCGGCCGCCGCGCCGGCGACGCAGGCTCCTGTGCCGGCGACGTCGGCCCCCATGGCGACGGCGCAGGCGCCTGCGGCGACGACGCAAGCGCCTGTGGAGACGGCGCAAGCGTCGGTGTCGTCGAAGCTCGGCGATCTGACGGCATTCCGCGACATTGCCAGCGACGTGGCCGCTCTCGTGGACAACGGTGATCTCCCCGGCGCCAAGACCCGCATCAAGGATCTGGAACTCGCCTGGGACGGCGCCGAGGCGGGCCTCAAGCCTCGCGCCGCCGAGGACTGGCATGTGCTCGACAAAGCCATCGACCGTGCGCTGGCGGCTCTGCGAGCCAAGACCCCCCGACAGGACGACTGCAAGGCAGCCATCACCGATCTGCTGGCAGTCTTCGATCGATTCCAGCGCAGGGCCTGAGCCGGGACGTAGGGCCTGAGCCGGGAGTTTCTCCGATCAGGGCATCCGCGGGGACGCGCTGGCTTAAAGTTCGGGGGCCGGCCCGGTCTTCGTTCGAGGGTCGGGCCGGCCTTCGGATGGAATGAGGAGAGGGGATGCGGGTACTGCTGGTCGAGGACGACCCCATGATCGGCGAGGAGATCCAGGCCGCGCTGAAGGACGCATCCTATGCGGCGGACTGGGTGGGCAACGGGCAGACCGCGCTCGCCACGTTGGACAGCCAGCGCTATGACGTGGTGCTGCTCGACCTGGGCTTGCCCGGCCGGGACGGGCTGGACGTGCTGGCCCGCATCCGCGCGCGGGACAACCCGGTGCCGCTGCTCATCATCACCGCTCGCGACGACCTGGACGACCGCCTGCGCGGGCTGGACGGCGGGGCCGACGACTACGTGCTCAAGCCCTTCGAGATGGCCGAGCTGCTGGCGCGGATGCGGGCCGTGCTGCGCCGCAAGGCGGGTGCCGCGTCGCCCACGCTCGGCAACGGCGTGGTGTGGCTCGACCCGGCCACCAAGGAGGCCGGCGTCCAAGGCGGCGCGCCGGTGCGACTGTCCGGGCGCGAGTTCGCGCTGCTGCAGGCCCTGATGGTGCGGCCCGGTGCCATCCTCTCGCGCGCCGAGCTCGAGGATCGCATCTACGGCTGGGGCGAAGAGGTCGAGAGCAATGCGGTCGAATACCTGATCCACGCGCTGCGGCGCAAGCTGGGCAGCGCCGTCATCAAGAATGTTCGAGGTGTGGGGTGGATGGTTTCCAAAGGCGCTTGAACGCGTCGGTACAGCGCAAGCTGTCGATCACCCTGTCGCTGGCCATCCTGATGGTGGCGGTCGTGTCGGGGGCTTTTTCGTTCCACTCGGCTTTCGAGGACGCGAACGAATTGCAGGACGACGTGTTGCGCCAGGTGGCCCGGATCATGGATCGCCAACACCTGTCGCCCGACCGCCCGGTCAGCGAAGAGTGCGACCAGGGTCCCAGCGAGGAATCCTGCGTGATCGTGCAGCGCCTGGGCCAGGCCTCCTCCGTGCTGGGGGTCGATGCGGGCGGTCCGCTCCCTTTGTCCCCGACCCTGCCCGACGGTTTGCAAACGCTGCTGCTCGACGGCGAGATGTTCAGGGTGCTGATCAGGACGACGCTGGCCGGCGAGCGCATCGCGGTCGCTCAGGAATCGGATTTTCGCGACGAGATCGCCCGCGATAGCGCGTTGCGCACCGTGATGCCGCTGCTGTTGCTGGTGCCGGTGCTGTTGTGGACGATGACCGATCTGGTGCGCAAGATGTTCGGGCCCATCGCCGTGCTGGCGCGGAGCATCGACCGGCGCTCCGAACGCGACCTGCACCCGATCGATGACGGCCCCGTGCCCGCCGAGATACGTCCGTTCGTCGTGGCCATCAACCGGCTGCTGGCCCGCGTGGAGCGGTCGATGGACGCGCAGCGCCGCTTCGTCGCGGACGCGGCGCACGAGCTGCGCTCGCCGATGACGGCCCTGTCGCTGCAGGCCGAGCGGCTGGCCCAGGCGGAGATGTCCGATCGCGCGCGCGATCGGCTGGCGACGCTGCGCCAGGGCATCGAGCGCGGCCGCAGGCTGCTGGATCAGATGCTGGCGCTGGCGCGAGCCCAGTCGTCCGCGGAACCGCCGGCGGCACCCGTATCGGTGCAGGGCATCTACCGGCGCGCGCTGGAAGACCTGTTGCCGCTGGCCGAGGCCAGGCGCATCGACATCGGGGTCGAGGGGGCGCAGGACGCACTGGTGCAGGTGTCCGAGCTGGACCTGATCGCCATCGTCAGGAACCTGGTCGACAACGCCATCCGCCACACGCCGCCGGACGGCCGGGTCGACCTGTCGGTGGGCCTGGAGCAGGGGCGCGCCGTGCTGCGCATCCAGGACAGCGGGCCCGGCATCGCGCCGGCCGAGCGCGAGCGCGTGTTCGACGCGTTCTATCGCCCGCCCGGCAGCGGGCAGACCGGCTCGGGCCTGGGCCTGGCGATCGTGCGGGCCATCGCCGCCCGCATCGGCGCGGACATCCGCCTCGGGTTCGCCGACGAGGCCGCGCAGCGCGGCCTGCGCGTCGAGATCCTGATTCCGGTTCCGGGCGGCGGCTGAGCGTTTCGCGGATCTGCCCACGGACCGGCCATCCCTATGGGACGGCTAAGTCGCCTCGGTCAGCATGGCCGGCGTCCCGGAGCCCGGCGCGCCGGCGGCGGAAGGTCCGCCGCAGCGGTTTCGCGCCGGTCCGGGCGGACGGGGGCGCCCTGTGGGCCATGTCAACCAACAGTTGTTTCTGTGGATCGCGGCCGGATACGAGCCGAACGCCTTCCTGCTGACCCTGGCGCGCTGGCTGGCCCAGGGCGGCGGGTGGCTCGCTTTCGCCGGCGTGGCCTGGGCGCTGTGGCGCGTGCCGTCCCGCCGCGGCTACCTTGCGTGCGCGGTCGTCGCATGCGGCCTGGCGGCGCTGGCATCGCATGAACTGGCGGCGTTGCTGAATGCGCCTCGCCCGTTCATGCTGGGTCTGAGTCCGCTCTACGTCGGGCACGGAGCGCGTAGCGGACTGCCGAGCACCCATGCCACCGTGCTCTTCACGTTGGCGTTCATCTGCGTGCAACGCCCGGAATTGCGGCGCATCGGGCTATGGGTCGGCGGATGGGCGTTGGCGACGGGCTGGGGGCGTGTCTACTGCGGGCTGCATTTCCCGCTGGACATCGCGGCCGGCATGGTGCTGGCGGCCGTCATCGCGCTGGCTTTCCACGGCGCGGCGTTGGCGTGGATAGGCCTGCGCCGACGCGTTCGCCGGCAGCGCGTGGCCGCCCCGCTGCGGGTGCCGGGGCCGGGGCCGGCGGCGGGCGCCTGAGCTCGTTTTCGGCGAGCAGTCGCCTCGTCAAGCCCGGTCGCGCAACGTCGTCAGAGGCTGCGCGGCGAGTTCATCGACGAGTTCGCGCAGCACCGTCACCAGATGCCGGTACAGCGCCTCGCCGCGCCGCGCATCGGCCGCGGCGGCGTTTCCGCTGGCGCCGGCCGCATGCAGATCCTGGCTCATCCAGCCGAAGCCGACCGGTTTTTCGACACCGAGCCAGCGGTGCCGCGCCGCCAGCCGCGCCGGCAATGCGTGAAAATCCGCGCAGGCCTCGCGCCGGACCAGCTCCGGATGCAGGTGGAGCATCAGCGACGTCTCGACCTCGCCGCCGTGCAGGCCGTGCGCCAGTTCGTCGGCCGCGAACAGGCCCGCGGGCGAGCCGAACGCGGAGTGGTTCGCGCGCACGGCGAACAGGCCCAGGCGCTGCCGCAGGCGCAGCGCGGCCAGCGTCACCAGCGGATTGTTGCCGCCGTGCGTGTTCAACAGCACGAGCTTGCGCAATCCGGCGCGAGCGACGGCGGTGCCCAGATCATCCCAGGCAGCCAGCAGCGTTTCGACGCCGTGCGTCAGCGAACCCGGATAGTCCGTATGCTCGAGGCTGTGGCCGATCTGTTGGGCCGGCAGGATCAGGACGTCGGCCCGAGGCGGCTCGTCGCGCAGACCGCGGACCAAGGCTTCGTTGATCAGCGCGTCGGTGCCGAGCGGCAGATGCGGGCCGTGCTGCTCGACCGCGGCGAGCGGCAGCAGCACGATCGTCCGTTCGGCATCGAGACCGTCGAAGTCCTTGCTAATGAGAGCGCGCCAGTCACGAACAGCCATCCCGTGAATATACGCGCCGGATGCGGCCGCCGCGGTCGCGAAGCGCTTGCAGGCCGTTCCGAACGGCTGCCCGGATCGCGCGCGGCCGGCCGCTCGAGAGGGCAAGCTCGCCCATCGACGCTTTTTCGCCAGGACGAGGCAGGACATGAGTTCCGATACCGATGACCGCCGCGATGACTGCCGTGATGACTGCCGTGATGAAGGTCGTGATGAAGGTCGCGATGACGGTCGCGAGGACGGTCGCGAGGACGGTCGCGACGATCGCAGCGACGACGGCTGGGCATTGATCGGCGCGGCCGCGGCCGCCGCGGAGCGCTATGCGGCCGATGACCGGCCCGCGCGGGTGAGGCTGGAGCAGGATGGCGTGCTCGTCGAAACCTCGCCGGCCGACGGTCGCGCCGAACTCGGCTGGGAGCCGGGCGATGGCTGGCGATCGCTGCTGCCGGCCGATGACCGGCGTGCCGCGGTCGTCGACCTGTACCTGCCGATCGCTGCCGCGCACCTCGGCCGACCCTTGGTCGTCGGCCATCTCGGCCAGAGCCTGGACGGCTACATCGCGACGGCGGCCGGCGATTCGTGCTTCGTCACCGGCCACGCGAACATCCGCCATCTGCACCGGATGCGCGCGCTGTGCGACGCCGTCGTCATCGGTGCCGGCACGGCGGCCGCCGACGACCCGCGGCTGACCGCGCGTCTCGCTTCGGGGGCCAACCCGCTGCGGGTCATCATCGATCCGCGCGGGCGGCTCGATGGTTCACTGCGGGTGTTCTCGGACGGGGCGGCGCCGACGCTGCGCGCCTGCCTGCGGTCGACGGGCCTGCAGGCCTGCGAGCGCATGCTGATCGTGGCCGAACGCGATGGCCGCTTCGATCTGGCCGACCTGCTGGCGCAGCTCCGGGCCCGAGGCTGCGCCCGGATCTTCGTCGAAGGGGGCGGCATCACGGTGTCCGCGTTTCTCGACGCGGGTTTGCTGGATCGCTTGCACGTCGCGGTCGCCGCATTGCTGATCGGATCGGGCCGGCCGGCGTTGCGGTTGCCGGGCATCGAGCCTCTGGCCCGCTGTCGGCGACCGGCGACGAAGGTGTTCCGGATGGGCGCCGACATGCTGTACGACTGCGAACTCGCGGTGTCGGCGACGGCCGGCGACGGCGACGGCGACGAGACCCTGCGGCGCGTGCTCTGAGCCCGATCGTCGGGCATGCGCCGCGGCGCGCGCCCGGAGGCCCGATCACGCGCGCCTGAGGCTTCACGCAGGCCCGGCAGCAGCACGAGACGGCGATCGGGGGCTCGATCACGCGTGCATGAGGCCTCAGGCCTGCGCCCGGTGCGGCATCGCCAGCAGGTCTTCGTGGCCGACGCGCACCGACAGCCGGCCGGCCGCCAGTTGCTGCCGCCGCTGCGTCAGCCAGCGGGCGATCCGCGCCGATTCCGCCGGCGCGATCTCGCCTGCCGCGGCGTTCCAGCCCTCGAGCAAGGGCCCGATCAGCGCGGCATCATCCGCGCCGAGTACCCAGTCGCTTCGCGCCGTCCGCACGCGGTAGCCGGCCGCGCGGAAGCGTTCGGCGGCGCGTGCCGCGGCAGTCGGTCCCAGCGCCGGACCGAAGCCCTTGTCGCCGTGCTGATGTTCATCGAACAGCGCGATGATCGGCGCATCATCGGGCAGCGGCGGATCGATGTCGATACGGCCGTCGACGTTCAGCATCGCCATCATCGGCGCACCGGCGGCGACGCAGGCGCCGACGAGTCGCGCCAGCCACGCGTCCGAGACCAGGTCGAGCAGCGCCGAGGCCGCCACCAGCGCGGTCGGCCGTTCGCCGATGAACGACAGGTCGGCAGCCAGATCGGCGCGCAAGGTCGTCAGCGCCGCGACGCCGGGCAGGTCGCGGCAACGCCGCATCGCTTCGTCGAGCAGCGGCTGCGTATCGTCGACCAGCAGCCATTCGCAGGGGACCGACAGGCGCGGCGCCAAGTAGCGCGGCAGCGAGCCGCTGCCGCAGCCCAGATCGACGATGCGCCCGCCCCGCGTCACCGCGAGGGCCGCCGCGAGATCGGCCACCGGGCTCGAGCGGGCGCGACAATCGGCCGGTTCCCGCAGCGCGAGCCATTCGGCGGAAAAACCGCTCACGCCGCGATCTCGTCGAGCCGTGCGGCCATTTCGTTCGCCGCCTGCTCCCAACCGCGCGCACGGGCCGCGGCGTGGCGCGCGCCTTCGGTCAGCCGGATCAGGCGCTGCCGGTCGCCGAGCAGCGCGGCCAGCGCCGAGCGCAATGCCGAACCATCACCGGGCGCCACGACGATGCCCGCGTCCGCCGGCACCAGCTCCGGAATCGCGCCGGTCGCGGTCGCGACCACCGGCAGGCCGTGCGCGATCGCTTCGGCGACGACCATGCCATAACCCTCGTAGAGCGTCGGCAGCACGAAGAGCTCGGCCGCCGCATATGCAGCGGCCAGTTCGGTCTCGGGCAGGTCACCGGCCAGCACGATGCGCTGCGCGAGATCCGACCGGCGCAGCTTCTTCTCGAGACGTTCGGTCGTGTCCGGGCTGCGGTCGCGACTGCCGATGCAGCGCAGCGACCAGGGCATCGACCGGAGTTCCGCCAGCGCGTCGAACAGCAGCGCGTGCCCCTTGCGCTCGGTCAGCGTCGCGATGCACAGCAGGCGCGGCGTGTCGGCCGGCGGACGCTGCGGCAGTATCGGCGGCGCGTCGACGCCGGGTTCGACGACGGCGATCCGCTCGGGCGGCACGTCCCAGCCGGCCAGCGTCGCGGCGGTCCGCGGCGCCGTGACGATCACGCGTCGCGCGCAGTCCAGCGCGCGGCGCTCGCCGGCCTCGAGCCGTCGGGCCGTGTCCGCCGCCAGGCCGGTCTCGAGCGCCAGCGGATGATGGACGAGCGCGACCAGCCGCAGCCGTTCCGCATGTCTTGCCGCGCATTCCGGCATCGCGCCGAACGCCAGTCCGTCGATCATCACCAGCGCATCGTCCGGCAGCGCTGCCAGCCGCGAGTCGGCATCGGCCAGCGCCGGAGCCGACGGAAACGGAAATCCGTCATCGAGCTGCTGTACCGCCACCTGCCAGCCCCGCGCGCGCATTCCGGCGACGATGCGCCGGTCGTAGACGTAACCGCCGGTCGGCGTCGCCAGCGAGCCCGGCACGAGAAAATGCAGCGTCGGCATGGCCGCTCAGGCAGCGGCCAGCGGCGCCTCGTAGGCCGCCCAGGCGATGTGCGATTCGTGCAGCACCACGCGCAGCGAAGCGAGATCCGATGCGTGCGGCCCGAGTTCGCCGGCGCGGATGCGTCGGCTCATCCGCGCGTGCAGCGCCTGCGCCAGGAACTCGGTGGTCGTGTTGCGGCCGGCGAACTCCGGCACCTCGTCGAGGTTGCGGTAGTTCAGTTCGCCGAGCATCGCTTTCAGCGCCGCGCCGGCCAGCCCGATGTCGACGACCAGGCCGTCCGGATCGAGCGCGGCGCGCCGGAACTCGACGTCGATGACGTAGGTCGCGCCGTGCAGGCGCTGGGCCGGGCCGAACACGGCGCCGCGAAAACTGTGGGCGATCATCAGGTGATCTCGAACGTTCAGCGTGAACATGCGGTCGGGCTCCTCGTTCAGTAGACGATGCGATGCATGATGACGTCGCCAGGATCGTTCGCGAGTTTTGCGAGCCGCGCCGGCAAGGCCGTGAACGGACCCTCGCTGTTGATCAAGGCATCGAGTTCGGGCGCGGCGGCCAGCAGCCGCAGCGCCAGCGCGAGGCGCCGTCGATGATCCCATCGGCTGCGGTGCGAAGCGGGCAACTGGCCGACCTGCGACGACACCAGGCGCAGCCGTCGCGAATGGAACGCCGCGCCGAGCGCCACCGGTATCCGGCCTTCGCCGTACCAGCTCGACTCGACGACCATTGCTTCGTTCGCCGCCAGCTCGAGCGCGGCGGCGAGCCCGGCTTCGCTGGCGCTGGCATGGAACACGACGTCGGCGCCGCCGCGTGCGCCGGCCGGCGCGGCGAACGGTACGCCGAGCGCCGCTGCCACTGCGGCGCGGGCCGGGTTGATATCGACCAGTTCGACCTCGCAGCCCGGCGTCCGCGATGCCAGCCACGCGAGCAGCGATCCGATGCAGCCGCCGCCGACCACGCTGACGCGATCGCCGACCGCGAGGCCCGCATCCCAGCTCGCGTTGATCGCCGTCTCGAGGTTCGCCGCCAGGATCGCCCGCGCGGGCGGCAGCCCTTCGGGCAGCGGGAGCACGGCCGACGCGGGCACGACGTACCGGTTCTGGTGCGGATGCAGGCAGAAGACATCGCGGCCGATCAGCCCGGGCTCGCCGCCGACGACGCGGCCCACGCTCAGATAGCCGTACTGCACCGGCCCCGGAAAGTCGCCGCGCTGGAACGGCGCACGCATGCGCGTCCATTCCGACGGCGGCACGCGGCCGTTGAATACCAGCGCTTCGGTGCCGCGGCTCACGCCGCCGTAGCATGCGTGGACGAGCACCTCGCCTGCGGCCGGCGCGGGCAGCCGCTCTCGGCGCAGCTCGGCCCGTCCCGGCGCGACGATCCACAACGAGACGGCTTCGTCTTGTTCCATCAGCGTTTCCGTTTCTCGTGACATCGAGTTCGCGCCGCGCTGCGACGCGGCGTCCATCAGTCGTGCTGCCCGACGTGCTGCCGGCCCTCGGCCCTCGGTGACGTCTCGACGGCGTCATCCCCGGCGATCCGGTCCGTCACCGCAGGAGGGGACCGGCTTGCATCCCCGTGGCCGGCGACACGCTTCAGCAACGACGCCATCGCCGCCTGCGTCGCCGCATGTCGATCGTACCGTCCCGGCACGATCGGCTCGCCGATCAGCACGCGGGTTCGCGTATCGCGCAGGCGCCGGCAAAGCACCTGCAGCGTGGCGGCGGCCCACTCGCGCTCCTTAGGGTCGGCAAAGCGCCTCGCTATCGGATGCTCGTAGGCCGGCCGGGAGATCACTCCGCCCACGGCGACCGGCAGGACGATGGTCTCCGGCGCCAGGCGCAAAAGCAGATCGGCGCTTCTCGCCCACCCGGCGGGCGGCGCCACGGGCCGTAGTGCGGGATCCGGTTCGATGGCTCCGGCCGGGAAGTTCAACAACGCCCCGCCTCGCCGCAGATGATCGGCCGCCGCGCGCAGCAACGCCGTTCGGCTGCCGGTTCGCGGGTCGACCAGCAGCAGCCGGCTGCGGATGTTGGGGATGAGCCGCAGGATATCGCGGTCGGCCGCGATGATCTTCAGATCGGGCCGGCGCTCCAGAGCGACCCAGATCGCCATCGCATCGACCACGCCCGGGTGGTTGGCGACCGCGAGCATCGGCCCCGACGGCGGAACGTGTCGCTGTCCTTCGATTCGAATGCTTTCGGTGAACTCGTCCAGGATATAGCGCCCGCCCGCGGCCAGACCGTATCGCCCGACGAGATCATCGAAGTGCAGCATCTTGCGCGAAAGCTGCCGCGCCGGAATGTGCGCCAGCCATTGGGCCGCGATCCGGAAACGGCCCGGACGGTCGAGCTTGAACGCCGCCAGGATCTCGCGGGCATTGGCCTGGGTGAGCAGATTCAGGCTGTCTTCCATTCGTGTTCCCTTTCCGTACTTTTATCGTCAAGCATCAACTCGACCACGGCAGCGGCCAGCCCACTTGATGCATGAAAGTAAGGAAGTAAGATTTCATGGAAACACGGGATTTTTGGAGCAATCCATGCTCGCCAAGCTTACGTCGAAGAACCAGATCACGCTGCCGAAAGCGGTCGTTTCCAAGGTCGATGCCGCAGAGTATTTCGAGGTTACGGTCGAGAAGGGTCGGATCGTGCTGACGCCGGTGCGGGTGCAGCAGGCTCGAGTGGTGCGCGACAAGCTGGAGCAACTCGGGATCACCGAGCAGGATGTCCAGGAGGCTGTCGACTGGGCTCGGCGATGAGAGGGCGATGATACGGCGTGTCGTTCTCGATACCAACGTCGTATTGTCGGCGTTGCTGTTCACGGCCGGGCGCCACGCCTGGCAGCGCCGACAACTGCAGCCGATGGTCTGCAGGGAAACGGTCCAGGGTGAACGACGCTAAAGCAAGCGCCATTCGCTTAGAAGTGTTTTCGCGCCAGAACGGCTTGAACCTCGAACACCACATTCCTGGTCTGTCCGATGAATGCCGGGCTGAACAGCTCCTTGCAATATCGCCGAATCTGCTCTTCGGATTCTCCGCCGGCCAGCGCCAGTTCGACCCCCGAATCTCCGAGGGCGTATTGCACGTACTGCTCGGCCGACATCGGTGTCTGCACGACGAAATCGTGTTCCGAGACCAGTGAAAGACCGGCGCTGGCGAACGGCAACGAGGGAAGGTGGAGAGCGTAGCCGGGGCTCGACGGATACTTGCGCCGAAACTCCGCATGGAGATCGGGGAGCGGGGACTCGATCGTCAGCCTTTGTCCGGTGGAAAAATCGTACGCCATGAACCAGCCGCCCGGCTGCAGTACTCGCTCCACCTCCGTCAGCGCCGTCACCGCGTCCACATAGTTGATCGCGCCTGCAGAGGCAAGCAGATCGAAGGAATCGGCCTCGAACGGCAGGGCTTCGAATCCACCCTGAACGAAGGAAGCGCCGGTGACGCTCGTTCGCGCCTGTTCGAGCATAGGCGGGTAGGGGTCCACCCCGAAGAGATGAGCCGAATACGGAAGCAGGGCCGCCGTGGACGCGCCTGCGCCGCAACCGACATCCAGCACGCGCCACGACCGAGCCTCGGGTGTCAACGGCTCGAGCAAGCGGTCACAGATCACGTGATGGACGGCAGGACGGAATCGAGCATAAGACTCGGCAAGCCGCTTGCTGCTATAGAACGAAGGATCGGCAACCATGCGATTCGGAGTCGTGCAGGTGGGGCCTCATGGTACTTCCGCTGCAACGGGCTGCGTCGGCATCAACGGCTTTTCCTCGGATTGCCGAGCAGCGGCCATGGCGGCCGGAATGCTCGCACTGCGTGTCGCTCGGAGGGGGAGTGCGCATGGCGGCTCCTTCACCGCGCGGCCCGTGCCGCGGCCCGCGATGGCAGCGCCGTCACGGCAGCGCGTCCTTTTCGGGCCGGAAGAACTCCTCCAGCCGCCCGAATACCGGATGGCCGGCATGATGCCGGCGTACCGCGGTGACGTCCTCCAGTTTCTCGACCTGGCGGATCATTTGCGGCAGGCGAAGATCGTCTCTGACCTGCAGCCAGATGCGACTGCTTCGACCGTCGCCGACCGGCAGGCAGAGGATGCCTTCGACGTTGCAGGCACGGCGCGAGAACAGGCCGACGATATGCGACATCACGCCCGGGTGGTTGGCGACGTCGATTTCGAGCACGGCACCGGACATTGCCGAGGTTTCGTTGGAATGCAGGGTGTTCATTGCTCAGGCTCCGATCATTTCCCGATTGGCGGCGCCCGGCGGCACCATCGGATAGACCTTCTGTCGGGCATCGATGCTGGCGTGGATCAGGCAGGGCCCGGGACGCGCCAGCGCCTCGGCCAGCGCCGCACGGGGATGCGCGCTCGCATCGAGATCGACGGCGGCGATGCCGAACGCCCGGGCGGCGGAAACGAAGTCCGGCATCGCATCGAACTCGGATGCGAACAGGCGCTGGCCGTAGAACAGGGTCTGCTGCTGATGCACGAGGCCCAGCGCCGAGTTGTTCATCAGGATGATCTTGACGTTGGCTCGCAGCTCGGCCGCGGTGACGAGTTCCTGCAGGTTCATCAGGATCGAGCCGTCGCCGGTGAAGCAGACGACGGTGCGATCCGGTGCCGCGAGCGCGGCGCCGATCGCGGCGGGCAAGCCGAAGCCCATCGTGCCCAGTCCTCCCGAAGTCAGCCACTGGCGCGGGCGGCACAACGGGTAAGCCTGTGCGGCCCACATCTGATGCTGGCCGACGTCGGTCGTGACGATGGCCTCGTCACCGAGGCAGGCGGCGACGGCCTCGATCAGGCCGTAGTGCGAACGCGGATCGTCCCGTCCCGGCAATGACTGCGGATGGGCCGCCTTCAAGGCGCCGACACGGCCGAGCCAGCCGGTGCGCGAACAGGCCGGAACCCGGGGCAGCAGCCGGGCGAGCGCTTCGGCCACGTCGGCGACGATGCCGACATGGGCCGCCTTGATCTTGTCCAGTTCGGCGGGATCGATGTCGATATGGATGATCTTGGCCTGCGGACAGAAAGCGGACACCTTGCCCGTCGCGCGGTCGTCGAAGCGGGCGCCGACGGCGATGAGCAGATCGCATTCTTCCAGCGCCAGATTGGTATGCGGCGCGCCATGCTGGCCCAGCATGCCCAATGACAGCGGATGGTTGGCCGGCATCGCCCCCAGTGCCATCAGCGTCATCACGGTCGGCAGGCTCGCTTTCTCCGCCAGTTCCGTTGCCGGCGCCGCCGCGCCGGCGTGGATCACGCCGCCGCCCAGGTACAGGATGGGCCGCTCGGCGGCGGCGATCATCGACGCCGCGCGGGCCAGGGCCGCGCCGTCGGCCGGCGCGGCCTGCGCACGCCGGCCGGGTTCGGGCCAGGCGCTTACCTCGATGATCCGGCTCTGCACGTCCTTCGGAATATCGACCAGCACCGGGCCGGGCCGGCCGGAGGCCGCGATCGCGAAGGCCCGCGGGATGATGTCCAGCAGCTCCTCGGTCGAGGACACGAGGAAGTTGTGCTTGGTGATCGGAATCGACAGCCCATAGGTATCAACCTCCTGGAAGGCGTCGGTGCCGATCATCGCCGTCGGTACCTGGCCGGTGATCGCCACCAGCGGAATCGAGTCCATCCTGGCGTCGGTGATCGCGGTCAACAGATTGGTCACGCCCGGGCCGGAGGTCGCCATGCACACGGCGACTTCGCCCGTCACGCGGGCGATGCCCTGGGCGATGAAGCCGGCCCCCTGTTCGTGGCGAGCCAGTACGTGGCGAAGCACGGTGGATTGCCCGAGCGCGTCGTAGATCGGCAGGATCGCGCCGCCCGGATAACCGGTAAGCAGGCGCACGCCCTGGCGTTCGAGGAGGCGCACCGTGATCTGTGCGCCGGAAAGGGTTTCTGTCATGACGGCTCCGTCGGTTGTCGGCGAGACTGGCGGAGCACGAACGAAAAACCCCGCCGGTTGCGCCGGCGGGGTTGGGAAAGAGGGGCTGCTGTTCGCTGCTTCTTCTATCCGGTCCGAGACGGCGCGTGCGTAACGACACCTACGACGCTTACGACGGCGACGCGAACGACGACCGGCAGCGCTGCGGCGGCAGTGCTGTGTAGACGGATGTCGCGGTCGGCGTTCATGTCGTTGCTCGGGAAAGGGCAGGGAAGCTGTCCGGGATTATCAACCGAGTTTTCCGGAGAGCGCAACCATTCGATGCAGACGACTCGGAACAGAAGCGGTCGGACGATCAGGCGGGTTCGGTGAGCGCCTCGCCCATCGGCAACCAGGCGACCCATCCGTCGGCGGTCCGGATCTGCAACGCCAGGAGGTTGCCGATCTGGATCAAGCGAGCGGCCGGCGGTCGCGCCGGATCACCGGAATCGCGTCGTACGGCCTGCGCGGATCGCGCGATGGCCTGGGGCGTTGAGGTCCGCAGCACGGCGACCAATCCGGCCGGATCGCGCCGCACCAGCGCCAGTCGGCACAGCGCGAGCAGGTCGTCCGAATCGTCCGGCGGACGGTCTTGCGGGTCGCTTCGGCGCAGGCGCTGCAACGTGCGGCGCAGTTGCTGGCGCGATGCGGCTTCGTTGCGTCCCGCCAGCGCGCCGAGTTCGGCGTGGCTGAAATCGAAGACTTCATGCAGCAGCACCGTCGCGACGTCGGCTGCCGGCAGCGCGCGGACCAGATGCCGCAGCGCGTGCTCGACGCGCTGCGCCTGTTCGGCCAGGCGCTCGGGATGATCGTTACCGGCTGGCCGCGCATCGTCCTCGGCGATCCGTCCCAGCACGGCCCGGTAACGGTCCCTGCGCCGGCTCGCGTCGATGCAAAGGTGGTGCAGCACGGTGACCAGCCACGCTTCCCGACTGATGACCTCGGCGGGCAGGCCGCGCTGCGCGGTGCGCAGCCAGGTCTCGTGCACCAGATCTTCGGCTTCCCCCGCGTCGGCAAGCCAGTGACGGGCCAGTGCGATCAAGCGGCGGCGCAGCGCTTGATCGTCCGTCGAGAGGAGGTCATCGGCCGGATGTGTCACGGAAAAACCCGCTCGTTCGTCTATCGGATGAACTTAACACAATGGAGTGATTTCGCATGTCCGGACAACAGACGGATGAACAGTCCCGGCCGGCGAATGCGCAGGACAGCGCGTTCATCGAGGAGAAAGCGTTCCGGGCCCGAACGGTCCTGGTATTCGGCAGCGTCACGGACGCGCTGGCGTCCGATACCGTGCGCAAGCTGCTGGCGCTGGATGCCGAATCGAACGCGCCCATCACGATGATCGTTTCGTCCCCCGGCGGTCATCTGGAATCGGGCGACGCGATCCACGACGTCGTGCGTTTCATCTCCTCGCCGGTCAACATGGTCGGTACCGGATGGGTGGGCAGCGCCGCCACGCATCTGTACCTGGGCGCGCATCGCGAACGCCGTTTCTGCCTGCCCCAGACGCGCTTCCTGATCCACCAGCCCAGCAGCGGCGCCGGCGGACCCGCCAGTGACATGGCGATCCAGGCCCGCGAGATCATCAAGGCCCGCGAACGCATCGCCCAGGTCATCGCCCGCGAGACCGGCCAGCCGATCGAGCGGGTGCGCCGGGACATCGAGCGCGATTTGTGGATGTCGGCCGAGGAGGCCGTCGCTTATGGTCTGGCTTCGCGCATCATCGCGCGACGCGAAGAACTGAGCATGGCCTGAGAGCCTCTGATGCTCCGGCTGCCGCCGGGTTGTCAGGCGCGTCGGGCGGTCATGAACAGGACCAGCGCGGCCACGAGTCCGAACGCGCCGGCAGCGATCGCCGCGCGGGAGAAACCCTGCGCGAACGCGGCGCGCAGCAGATGCGCGGACTGAGAGGCCGTCGCATGCAATGCCTGCGGCAGTTCCCGCCGCTGCGCCGCCGCGACGGCCAATGCGGCCGGATCATCGGCGCCCGTTCCGGCGAAGGCGCGCGCCAGCGATGTCACGGCACCGGTATTCATGACGCTGCCCAGCAGCGCGATACCGACGGCCATCCCGCTCTGGCGCAATGCGTTCATCGTCGCCGACGCCGCACCCGACCGCTCGCGCGGCGCGCTGGCCATCACGGCGGCCCCGGTCGCCGGCACGGCCAGGCCCAACGCGACGCCCAGCAGCGCGAAGCAGGCGGCGACGGCGCCGTAGGGCGTGGCCGGCGTGAACCGCGCCATGGACAGCATCGCCGATCCGAGCAGCAGGTAGCCGACGGTCATGACCGTTCGCATGCCGTAGCGCGCCGCCAGCTTGCCGAACAGCGGCGACACGATGAGCATCGCCACGAATACCGGCGCCATGCGCCAGCCGGCCTGCGTCGCCGTCCAGCCCTGGGCGTTCTGCAGGAACAGCGAGAACAGGAACAGGCTGGTGTAGCCGGTGAATCCGAGCACGAACGACGCGAAGTTGTAGACGCTGAAGTCATTGCCGCCGAACAGATCGAGCGGCAGCACCGGCCGCGCGACACGCCGTTCGACAACGATGAACAGCAGCAGCGTACCCGCGGCGGCCAGCAGGGCCAGCATCGTCGGCGCGGCCGTCCAGCCCGCCTGGCCCGCTTCGATCAGGCCATAAGTGAGCGCGGCCAGGAACGCGATGGACAGCACCTGCCCGATCGGATCGAGCGCGGCATGTTCGGGGTTGGCGCTTTCTTCGACCGACCACAGGCCGAGCAGCACGGTCGCGATCCCCAGCGGCAGGTTGACCAGGAAGATGCTGGGCCAGCCCACCTGGTCGACCAGGTACCCGCCCAGCAGCGGCCCGAGGATCAGCGACACCGCACTGAACGACGCCCAGCCGCCGATGACGTGCGCGCGCGCCGAGGGATCGGGGAACGCGTGCGTCAGCAGGGAGAGCGCGCCGGGAATGACCAGCGCTCCGGCCACGCCCTGGAATGCGCAGCCAGCGATCAGAACGGGCAGCGAAGGCGCTGCCGCGCAGGCGACCGAAGCGAGCGTGAAGAGCGCGACGCCGCCCAGCCAGGTTCTCTTGCGTCCATAGCGGTCCGCCAGCGGTCCCGCGGAAAGCATGAATGCGGACAGGCACAACGCATAGGCGCCCACGATCCATTGCAGGCCGGCCAGGCTCGCGCCGAGATCGGTCTGGATCGCCGGCAGCGCGACGCTGACGATGCTGATCGCCAGCGATGCCATGAAAGTGCCCAGGTACACGGTGGCGACGGCGAAACGGCGACGGGAGGCGGTCATCGAAGGAAGGTGTTCCGAGAGTTCCGGAAGAAGGGGGGGCGTAGGGATGCAGGTCGAGGACGGCCGGCGACCTTCATGGCCGTTCGGCGTCCCGGGCCGGCTCGGCCGATCCCAGCGCGCGGGTGAATGTCCGCACCAGCAGGCGAACGAGCGGTGCGCGACGTTCGGCCGTGCCGTGCGCCACCGCGTCGTCGGCGAGGCCGTGCATCGAATGGAACATCATGACCGCCAGTCCGCGCGCGTCGGATACCTGCCACGCGCCGGCTCGAGCGCCCGCGCGCAGCAGTTCGGCGAGCTGCGTGATGACCGGGTTGCGCATCATGAATCCGCGGTCGTCGGGGCGCACGTCGTGGAACAGCATGTCGTGCAACATCACCTGTTCCAGCAAGCCGTCGAGCGAGGTCTTGCACCAGTTGCGCAGGCGTGCATTCCAGTCGTCCGGCCGGCAGCGCGCCATCGCCTGTTCGATGCGTTCGCAATACGTCTGCATGAAGCGCTGCTGCAGCGCATCGAGCATCGCGTCGCGGGACGTGAAGTACAGGTAGAACGTGCCCTTGGCGACCTGGGCGGCGCCGGCGATGTCCTCCACGCTGGTGGCGGCCACGCCCTTGCTCAGGAACAGGGCTTCGGCCGCGTCCATCAACGCGGCGCGCCGGGTCTGCGGCGAACGGGTGCGGCGACGCGGCGGCGGATCGTCGCCGGCGACGGCGTCCGCGGTCGTCTTGGTGCGGGTCCGCGTCGTCATGCCGCCGCCGGCACGGCGAACGGTTCTTCGGTGTCCGTCCTGCCTGCGCACATCGAGAGACCGCGTTGCATCCGCTCGCTCCAACCGGGCATGGACGCGCCAGCGCGGGTTCCATGCAATCGTTAATGACCGTCGGTCAGTATAGAGCGGAAAGCCGCCGTCCGGCGAAGCAACCATGCTGCCGCCCCGACCATCCATCCCTGTCGTCGAGGCCGTGCCGCGTCATCGGCTCGCCCCGGGCGCCTGGCGCCGGGTCCCGTCGAGTTTCGCCGGTTTCAGGCCGCGGTCAGTTGCCCGACGCAGGCCCGAGCCTCGTCGGCCGAGCAGGCCACGCGAACCGGCACCCGGTAGGCCTTTTCCAACGGCTCCAGCATCGCCTGCAGCGCGGGCAGCGCGGCGGCGTCATCGCACATCAGCACCATGCCGCGGCAGAACCTGCCGAAGGCTTCGCGGTGCGCCTTGAGCCACAGCACGGTCTTCTTGCGGCCGTCGGGGTCGCCTTGTCTGCCAGGGTCGGGCAGGCGTTCGTAGACGAGCACGAAAACCTGCTCGGCCTGCATCAGCGCTTCCATGTCGGCCAGCCACTGATCGATCTGCGCGGCGGACGACGGAAAGTCGCGCACGCGCGCCACGGGCAGCGCGGACGTGTCCAGGAACTGGGTCAGACCGGTCAACATGCACCTCGTCGCGTGAATTCCGACACCCATTGTAGATGATTAGATGAGAATTATTCTTGAATACCTTCGGAACTCCCGTGGGGATCAGAGCGTCGACAGCGCGGTGACGGCCTCGCGCGCCACCACGGTGGGCGACGACTGCAGCAGGCGTTCGAGCAGGCGCGGCAGTTCGAAGACCGCGCGGTTGTCGATGCGCGCCACCGCGGCACGGTAGTCGGCGAGGTGCTGCAGCATTCGCGCCGTCGCGGGCTGCAGTTCGCTCCATGAACGCAGCACCCGGCCCAGACCGTGTTCCAGCACCCATTCGGTGTTGTAACGCTCCTGCGGCAGCGTGTGCCGGTTGCGCAGCGTGATCACCGGCAGGCCCAGCCGTATCGCCTCGCTGAGGCAGCCCGGGCCGGGCTTGCCGATGAATAGGTCGCCCAGTTGCAGGTGGCGATGGACCTCGGTCGTGAAGCCGATCACCGCGCGCGGCGCAGGGGCGCTGCGCGCCTTCAGGCGCCTGGCCAGGTCGTAGTTGTGGCCGCACATCAGCACCAGTTGCAACTCGGGCAGTTCGCGCTCGATCCGCAGCATCTGGTCGGAGCCCTGGCCGCCGAACATCACCACCGCCGTCGGCCGGCCGGGCAGCAGTCCGAGGCGCGCGCGCTCCAGCTCGCGGTCGATGGCGAGCGGCGAATAGAAGTCCGGGTGCAGGACCATGCCGCTGGTGCGATGGATGCGCTGCGGGTCCAGCCCCTGGGCGAGCGCCTGCGCCGCCGCACGCTCGCTGCCGCAGACGAGCTGCTGCTCGACTTCGGGTTCGATCCAGAAATGCGGCGGCAGGTCCGCCAGGTCGGTCATCACGGTGACGAAGGGCACGCCCGGCAGTGCCCGCTCCACGGCCTTGCCGATCGCCCGATTGAAGTTCGGCACCAGTGACACCACCATCGCCGGCCGCGTGCGGCGCCAGTGGGCTTCGAACCGACGCACCAGCCAGCCGTGGCCCAGCGCCAGCAGCGCCTGCAGCGCCCGCAGTTGGGCGCCCATGCCGAAGGTCCTGCCGCGCGCCAGCGCCTGGTTGTACAGATGCTCGGGCGGGCGGCCGGTCAGGCGCTGCACGCGCGCGTCCGGATCGAGCAGCGACATCAGGTCGACGCGCCGAACCTGCCACGGGCGGCACTGCTCGCGCATCACTTCCTGCAGTGCCAGCGCGGTGGCGCGATGGCCGCCGCCGGCCTCGATGTACAGCAGTTCGATGGTCGTGTGAGCTTTCATCCGGTGCAATGTTCGGCGGCGCATGTGTCGGCCGGATGACGGCGGCGGACGCGGAACGATCGGCGGCATGATCCGGTCGCCCGCAGCGCTTCGGGTAGCGCCAGGCGGCGCACGCGCGCGCACCGCCTCGAACCTCGAAGCGCGCCCGGCCCGCGCCGCGTGTCCGATTCCTACCCGGACGGCGTCGCAAACAGACGAGTCGCGCGCCGGGCAGGCGATATTCTGGACGTCGAAAGGAGTGCCGATCATCTCGCCCGCGTCCAGAACGTCCGCGGCAGCGCGAGGGTCGGCAGCGCCCGATGCGGCGCACGAAGCCCGGCGCAGGAACGAGGAAACCATGAGCCACGTAACGGTCTACAAAGCGCGCAAAGTGATCACGATGGATGCCGGCAGGCCGGTCACGCAGGCGGTGGCCGTGATGGACGGGCGCGTGCTGTCGACGGGCACCGTCGAATCGATGCGGCCCTGGCTCGATCGCCATCCGTACACGATCGACGAGACCTTCGCGAACCACGTGATCGTGCCCGGTCTGATCGATCCGCATACCCACTTCCTGAACTCGGCGGGGTTCCTGGCGCTCCACTACATCGGTCCGATCGAATCGCCCGGCCCGCACGGCATCAACCCGCCGCTGACGACGCGCGAAGCGGTGATCGCCAAGATGAAGTCGATCGACGCGTCCGAACCGGATCCGAAGACGCCGATGCTGGTCTGGGGCCTGGATCCGGCCGCGCAGGGCGGGCACCTGCATCGTGACGAGCTCGACGGCATCTCGAAGGTCCGGCCGATCTTCGTGATCTCGTACGCGCCGCACTTCAGCTACCTGAACAGCGCGGCGCTCGAGTACAGCAAGGTGCCGGACGACACGAACGTGCACGGCGTGCGCCGCTATCCGGACGGCCGGTTGAACGGCCAGTTCGTCGAGCTGGAAGCCAATCGGGTGTCGTTGGGCAGCATGCGTTCGGTGATCGCCAATCTCAGCGGTGCCGAGGGGATCCGCCGGATGGGCCGGGTCGCGCACGCCGCCGGCGTCACGACGACCGCCGAGATGCTGTTCGGCAGGAGCGGTTTCGAAAGCGAGTGGAAGCTGCACGCCGAGGCCGTCGACGACGATTTTCCTTTGCGCATGGCGCTCGTGCCGCTGGAGTTCGCGCTGCACGGCAAGCACGGCGACG
Source organism: Burkholderiaceae bacterium (assembly GCA_047601745.1). Lineage (GTDB taxonomy): Bacteria > Pseudomonadota > Gammaproteobacteria > Burkholderiales > Burkholderiaceae_E > JAKPAM01. The sequence continues at coordinate 3,279,806 of JASGIS010000001.1, forward strand.
GCACGGCGGATTTCCTGCAAAGCGCGATGTCGCGCAATACCGACAAGCTGTTCCTGCACGGCGTGAAGTTCCTGTCCGACGGTTCTTACCCGGCGATGTCGTCGCGCGTGACCTTCCCCGGCTACATCGACGGGACCAACGGCATTCGCAACGACGTGCCCTGGGACCAGTTGCACGAGCGGATGCTCCAGTTCTGGAAGAAGGGGATCCAGATCCATTGCCACGCCAACGGTGACGAGGCCATCGACGCCTCGCTCGACGCGCTGGAGCGGCTGCAGCGCCTGCATCCGAGTTTCGACCATCGTTTCACGATCGAGCACTACTGCATCAGTCGGCCCGATCAGGCGCGCCGGCTGAAGGCGCTCGGCGGACTGGCGAGCGTCAACAACTACTTCGTGCACTACCGGAGCCAGTTGCATTCGCGCGAGGGGTTCGGTCCGGACCGCTCGGAAGCGGTGGCGCGGCTCGGATCGCTGGAGCGCGAAGGCGTGATCTTCGCGCTGCACTCCGACTACTCGCTGGTGCTCGTGCCGCTGCACCCGCTGACCGCGGCCTGGGCGGCGGTCAATCGCGTCGCGCTCGACGGCAAGACCGTCCAGGCGCCGGACGAGCGGATCAGCGTCGAGCGGGCGATGCGCGCGATCACTATCGACGCCGCCCACGTGCTGGGCCTCGATCGAAAACTGGGCAGCATCGAAACCGGCAAGTTCGCCGATTTCACGATCCTCGAACAGGACCCGTTCGACATCGAGCCGATGGCGATCAAGGACATTCCGATCTGGGGAACCGTGCTCGGCGGACGCCTGCAGCCCAGGTGACGAGGCGCGGCCGGTTCCGGTTCGACCCCGCAGCGAGCGAAAGAACGCGATGAACAGATACGACATGAGGGCCCTGGCGCCCGCCGGCGGCTTCGCGATGCTCGCGGGCCTGATGGAAGCCGCGCAGATCATCCCCGAACGATTGCGCGCGCCCGACGGTTCGCTGCCGTTGACGGTCCTTTCCGGGTTTCTCGGTTCCGGCAAGACGACCCTCGTCAATCGCCTGCTGGCCGAACCGGGCGGGCTGCGGCTGGTCGTCCTCGTCAACGACTTCGGCAGTCTGGACATCGACGCGAGCCTGATCCGGTCCCGCGATGCCGACAAGATCAGCCTGGCCAACGGCTGCGCGTGCTGCACGGTGGCCGGCGATCTGACGCGGGCGCTGGTGGATCTGGCCCAATCGCCGGAACCGCCGGACGCCGTCCTGCTGGAGGCCAGCGGTATCGCCGATCCGCGCGGCATCGCGCAGGTCGCGCTGGCCAACCCGGCGATGCGCCTCGACGGCGTCGTCACGGTCATCGATGCCGAGAGCATTCGCGAGCAATGCGCCGATGCCGGGATCGCGCCGCTGCTGCGCTCGCAGATCGCCGCTGCCGACATTCTCGTCCTCAACAAGATGGACCTGGCCGAGGCCGTCGCCGACGACGTGCGCGCCGCGGTCCGGCAACTGGCCGACGGCCGCCCGGTCATCGAGACGGCGCAATCGGACGTGCCGGCCGACATCGTCTTCGGCCTCGACGGCGCGGCCTGCTTCGATGGCCGTCCGGTCGGCGAGCGCCACGACGCGCGCGCTTTCGAGAGCTGGAACCTGAGCTGGAAAGACCCGTTGCCGGGCGCCGAGTTCCGCGCCGCGCTGTCCGATCTGCCGGCCGACGTGCTGCGCGCCAAGGGCATCCTGAGGTTCGACGACGAAGCGCGTCCGACGGTGTTCCAGCGGGCCGGACGCCGATGGTCGTTCCAGCCGGCCGACGACGACGCGGCGCGCGCGAGCGATTCGCGGCTGGTCGTGATCGGGCTGGCGGCCGATGCCGGCCGCATCGGGCCGCATATCGAGGCGCTTCGTTCCCGCTCGGGATGACGTCGGCATTCGAGGAGATCGCGTGCGTTATTCGGCACTGGCCATCATCAGACAGGCGTTGCGCGGCCACACCGGCTGGCCGCGGCAGTGGCGCTCGCCGGAGCCCCGGTCCGCTTATGACGTGGTGATCGTCGGCGCCGGCGGCCATGGTCTCGGCGCCGCTTATTACCTCGCCAAGGAACACGGCATCACCAACGTCGCGGTCATCGACAAGGGATGGCTCGGCGGCGGCAATACCGGCCGCAATACGACGATCATCCGCTCGAACTATCTGTATGACGAGAGTTCCCGGCTCTACGATCACGCGCTCGATCTGTGGGACGGTCTGAGCCAGGAACTGAACTACAACGTCATGTACTCGCGGCGCGGCGTGCTGATGCTCGCGCACAGCGTGCACGACGTGCACAGCTTCCAGCGCCACATCCATGCGAACCGCCTGAACGGCGTCGACAATCGCTGGCTGTCCGCCCAAGAGGCGAAGGCGTTCTGCCCGCCGCTTAGCATTTCGCCGGATGCGCGTCATCCGGTGCTCGGCGCCGCGCTGCAGCAACGGGCGGGAACCGCGCGCCACGACGCCGTTGCATGGGGATACGCGCGCGCCGCGGCCGAGCTGGGCGTGCACATCATCCAGAACTGCCCGGTCACGCGGATCCGCCGCGGCGGCGACGGCTCCGTCGAGGGCGTGGAGACCGCCCACGGATTCATCGGGGCCGGCAAGGTCGCCGTGTCGGCCGCCGGCCACACCAGCGTCGTGATGGAAACCGCCGGCGTGCGCCTTCCGCTCGAGAGCTTTCCGCTGCAGGCCCTGGTTTCCGAGCCGGTCAAGCCGGTCTTTCCGTGCGTGGTGATGTCCAACACCGTCCACGCGTACATCAGCCAGTCCGACAAGGGCGAACTCGTCATCGGCTCCGGAACCGACCAGTACACCAGTTATTCGCAGCGCGGCGGCCTGCCGCTGATCGAGCACACGATCGCCGCGATCTGCGAGCTTTTTCCGATGTTCAACCGCCTGCGGATGCTGCGCAAATGGGGCGGCATCGTCGACGTCACGCCCGATCGCTCGCCGATCATCGGCAAGACGCCGGTGGCCGGCCTGTACGTCAACTGCGGCTGGGGCACCGGCGGTTTCAAGGCGACGCCGGGGGCCGCGCACGTGCTGGCCTGGACCGTGGCCAAGGACGAGCCCCACCCGATCAACGCGCCGTTCACGCTGGAAAGATTCACCACGGGCCGGCTGATCGACGAGGCGGCCGCGGCGGCGGTCGCACACTGAGGTGCCGCACCAGTCATGCTGCTGATCCACTGCCCGTACTGCGACGAGACCCTGCCCGAGCCGGAGTTCGCTTATGCCGGCGAGGCGCACATCCGCAGGCCCGACAATCCCGACGCGGCCGGCGACGATGAATGGGCGGCGTTCCTGTTCGTCCGCAGCAACCGCCGCGGCCCGCACCACGAGCGCTGGCGGCACGTCCATGGCTGCGGCCGGTTCTTCAATGCGGTGCGCGACACGGTCAGCGACCGCTTCCTGTGCACCTACCGGGCGGGCGAAGCGCGTCCCGATCCGTCGGCGCAGGATCAGGCGGCCAGATGACGGGCTTTCGCGTGCCGGCAAAGGGCCGGATCGACCACGATCGTCCGGTGACGTTCACGTTCGACGGCCGCAGGATCGAGGGACGGGCGGGCGACACGATCGCGTCGGCGCTGCTGGCGAACGGCATCCATCTGATGGGCCGCTCGTTCAAGTACCACCGGCCGCGAGGCGCGATGTCCGCCGGATCGGAGGAGCCGAACGCGCTGGTCGGCGTTCGCCGCGGCGCGGGGCGCTTCACGCCGAATCTTCGCGCGACGGTCCAGCAGATATGGGAAGGCCTGGAAGCCGGCAGCCAGAACCGGTATCCGAGCCTGCGGTTCGACGTCGGCGCGGTCAACGACCGCCTGCATCCGTTGCTGCCGGCCGGTTTCTACTACAAAACCTTCATGTGGCCCAGGGCCTTCTGGGACAGCGTCTACGAGCCGTTCATCCGGGCGGCGGCCGGGCTGGGCGTGTCACCGACCGAGGCCGACCCCGACCGCTACGCGTCGCGCTACCTGCACACCGATGTGCTGGTCGTGGGCGCCGGCCCGGCCGGCCTGGCGGCGGCACGCGAGGCCGCCCGTTGCGGCCTGCGCGTCACGCTGGTCGACGAGAACGCCGAAGCGGGCGGTGCGCTGCTGAGCGAGCCGCAGGCCGTCATCGACGGCGTCCCGGCCTGGGACTGGCTCGTCGCGGCGCTGGCGGAGCTGCGCTCGCTCGGCGCGCGGGTCATGACGCGCACCACCGCGATCGGCTACTACCACCAGAACATGGTCGGACTGTGCCAGTCGCTGACCGACCATCTGCGGTCGCCGGACCCCGGCATGCCGCGCGAGCGGCTCTGGCGCGTCCGCGCGGCCCGGGTCATCCTCGCCCAGGGCGCGCTGGAGAAGCCGCTGGTCTTCGACGGCAACGACCGGCCGGGCGTGATGCTGGCCGGCGCCGCCCAGACCTATCTGAACCGCTATGGCGTGCGGGTCGGCGACCGCGCCGTCGTCGTCACGAGCCACGACAGCGCATGGCATGCCGCCTTCGATCTGGCCGATGCCGGAGCGAAGATCGGGGCCATCGTCGACGTCCGCGCCGCGCCGCCGCTCGCGTTGCGCGAGATGGCCGGCCGGCGCGGGATCGAGGTGCTGGCCGCGCATACGGCCAGCGGCACGCTGGGGCGCCTGCGCATCCGATCGGTTCGCGTCAATCCGATCCGGGGCAGCGAGGTCGGGCCCGCGCGCCTGCTGTCCTGCGACTGCCTGCTGATGTCCGGCGGCTGGACGCCGTCGCTGCATCTGTTCTCGCACACCCGCGGGACGCTCGCGTGGGACGGTGACAGGCAGACCTTCGTCCCGGATCGCCGGACCGAAGCCTGCCGGATCGCCGGCGCCGGCCGGGGCCTGTGGGGCCTGGAAGCCGCGCTGAACGACGGCGCGAGCATGGCGGCGCTGACGGCCGCCGAACTCGGCAGGCTGGCGAAGGAGGTCCGCCACGTCGTCGACGGCGATCGTCCGGGCAGCGGCACCAGCCATGCGGAGCTGCCGACCGACCGCGATCCGGCGCGCGCGCGCGCCTTCGTGGATTTCCAGAACGACGTGACCGCTAAGGACCTGCGGCTGGCGGTGCGCGAGGGCATGCACTCGATCGAGCACGTGAAGCGCTACACCACCAACGGCATGGCGACGGACCAGGGCAAGACGTCCAACATCAACGCGCTGAACATCGCCGCCGATGCGCTCGGCAAGCCGCAACCGGAGGTCGGGATCACCACCTTCCGCCCGCCCTATACCCCGACTTCGTTCGGCGCCTTCGCCGGTTATCACCGGGGCGCTCATTTCGAGCCGACCCGCAAGACACCGATCGACGGCTGGGCCGCGGCGCACGGCGCCGTGTTCGAACCGGTCGGCCCGTGGCGCCGCGCCCGGTATTTTCCGAATCCCGGCGAGGACATGCAGGCCGCGGTCGCCCGCGAATGCCGCGGCACCCGGGCCGCGGTGGGGATCTTCGACGCCTCGACGCTGGGCAAGATCGAAGTGGTCGGGCCCGATGCGGTCGAATTCATGAACCGGATGTACACGAACCCCTGGACCAGCCTGGCGCCGGGGCGCTGCCGCTATGGCCTGCTTCTGGGCGACGACGGCTTCATCCGCGACGACGGCGTCATCGCCCGGCTCGCGCGCGACCGCTTCCACGTGACGACGACGACCGGCGGCGCGCCGCGCGTGCTGAACATGATGGAGGACTACCTGCAGACCGAGTGGCCCGAGCTCGACGTCTGGCTGACGTCGACGACCGAGCAATGGGCGACCGTGGCGCTCAACGGTCCGAACGCGCGAAAGCTGCTGGCGCCATTCGTCGAAGGCCTCGACGTCTCCGGCGACGCGTTTCCGCACATGTCGGTCGCCGAATGCACGGTCGCCGGCTTTCCGGCGCGCTTGTTCCGCGTCAGTTTCACCGGCGAACTCGGATTCGAGGTCAACGTGCCGGCCCGCCACGGCCGCGCGCTCTGGGAAGCGCTGTGGGCGGCCGGACGGCAATACGGGATCTGCGCTTATGGCACCGAGGCGATGCACGTGCTCAGGGCTGAGAAGGGTTACCTCGTCGTCGGCCAGGACACCGACGGCACGGTGACGCCGCACGATGCGGGCCTGAGCTGGGCGATCGGCAAGTCCAAGCCCGATTTCGTCGGCAAGCGCGGATTGCAGCGCGCCGATCTCGTCGCGCGGAACCGCAGACAGCTCGTGGGATTGCTGACCGAAGACCGCACGACGAAGCTCGAGGAGGGCGCGCAGATCGTCCTCGAGCCCGAGCCTTCTAAGGCCGCCAAGCGGGTCGGACACGTCACGTCCGCTTATCGAAGCGAAGCGGCCGGGCGCCCGATCGCGCTGGCGCTGATCGAGGGCGGGCACGAGCGGATCGGCGAGACGGTCTTCATCCCGATGCCCGATCGATCGATCCGGGCGACCGTGACCGGAACCGTCTTCTACGATCCGGACGGCGAGCGGCTGAAACTCTGATCCATTGACGATCCGATGACGACATTCGACGACACTTCGCGGCCGGGCACGATCGCGACGAGCCGGGCCGCCTCGGTCCGCCTGCTGGCGCCGGTCGGACGGCTTTCGCTGCGCGCCGGGGAAGCGGCGGCGGCCGCGCTTTCCGCCGCCCTCGGCTTCGAGCTGCCGCGCCGGATCGGCGAGCGCGCCGCGGCCGGCGGCGTCGAGGCGTTGCGTCTCGGTCCGGACGAGTGGATCGTGCTGGCCGACGAGCCCGCCGTTCCCCGGCTGATCGCCGACTGCGCGCGGCTCTACGCCGACCGGCCGCACAGCCTGACCGACATCTCGGATCGCGAGTTCTCGGTTCGCATCGAAGGTCCGATGGCGGCGGAGCTGCTCGCGCTGGGCTGTCCGCGCGACATCGACCGCATCGGCATCGGGCAGGGGCGGCGGACCGTCTTCGACGGCGTCGCGGTCGTCCTGTGGCGCGACGCCGAAGCGCGATTCCGGCTCGACGTCTGGCGCTCGTTCGCGCCGCACGTGATCGCGCTGCTCGAGACCGGCTGCGCCGAGCTGGCGCTGGAAGGGACCGATGACGCGCCGGGAACGATTGATGCTTGAGTCCGGCATCGTCGTCGGCACCCGGATCTGTATCCGCGACCCGGCGCGCGGGAGCGGCGATCGGCGGCATCGCCGTGAACCCGTCCGCGTGCCGGGAACCTGATAAGCTCGATCGGGTCGGCGCGTCCTCGCCCGCCGTTCGGCGGGCCTTCGCCCCAGATGCAGTGCAGGAGCAGGTTTGATGGCTGGATGGGACATCACTTCGAGCCGGACAGCGGATCGTCCGCCGCTTTCGGTCGGCTTCCTGCTCGCGACGAACTTCACGCTGTCGGCTTTTTCGCTGCTGGTCGACGTGCTGCGGCTGGCGGCTGATGACGGCGACGGATCGCGGCCGATCAAGTGCCGATGGGAGGTCATGTCGCCCAAGGCCCAGGTGCGCGCCAGTTGCGGCATCGAGGTCAACAGCACCGCGAGGTTCCTGGATCCCGCCGAGTTCAACTACATCGCGGTGATCGGCGGCATCCTGCACAAGGGGCCGCAGATCGACGACGAGACCGTCGCTTACCTGCGCCGGGCCGCCGCCTGCGGCGTGCATCTGATCGGCGTCTGCACCGGCAGCCTGATCCTTGCGCGCGCGGGGCTGATGAAGGACCGTACCTGCTGCGTGAGCTGGTTTCACTACGAGGATTTCAAGAGCGAGTTTCCGGACGGCGACGTGACCGCCGATCAGTTGTTCCTCGTCGATCGCGACCGGATCACCTGCGCCGGCGGCAGCGGCGTCGCGGATCTGGGCGCTTATCTGGTCGAGCGCCATCTCGGCGGATCGGCCGCGCAGAAGAGCCTGCACATCCTGCTCGTCACCAACGCGAGGCAGGGCAGCGACGTGCAGCCGCATCCTTATTTCGAGAAGCGGGTGTCGAGCAAACTCGTCCAGCGCGCGCTGCTGCTGATGGAGCAGAACATGAGCTCGCCGCTGAAGATGACCGCCATCGCCGATCGGCTGGCGATCTCCTCGCGACAGCTCGATCGGCTGTTCCAGTCCGAGCTGGGCGACCATCCGAGCCAGGTGTACCGCCGCCTTCGGCTTCGCTACGCGAAGTGGCTGCTCGAGAATACCGACCACTCGATCACCGAGATCGGACACGAAACGGGTTTCTGCGATACCGCGCATTTCTCCCGGCATTTCAAGCAACTGTACGAGATCGCTCCGTCCCGGCTCGTCAGGTCGGCCGTTCGCGCTTCGATCGGCGAGAGCCGTCCGGGCCGGGAAACCCGCTCGTATCCGCATCGCGAATTCGGCGACCCGGACATCCCGGCGCGAGGTTGGCCGATCGTCGACATCGCGGGCCGGCGGCGGCCCGGTCTGGACGCCGAAGGCGACCAGTTGAACTGATCGCCGCCGGGCATCCCCAGCAGCGGCCGGCCGCGTTGAGTTCAGGCGCCGAAGTCCGGGTCGGCTTCGAACAGCAGGCAGGCGTCGCGTGGAATGCCGATCCGTACCGGGGCGCCGGCCGACACGCCGCGCAACGCATCGCTGTTGCCTTGCCGCACGAGGAGGCTGCGATCGTTCGGCAGTCTGACGCTGTATTCGGTCCAGGGGCCCAGATAACTGACCAGCTCGATCGTGCCGGCGAACCGGTTCGTTTCGGCGGGCGCATCGGCGTCGGCTCGCGGCAGCAGCTCGATCTTCTCCGGCCGTATGCCGAGCAGGCCCGCGTTCGTCCTGTCGGCGGTGACCGCCAGTTCGAGGCCGCACGAGGTCGCGAACCGGGATCCGTCCAGGCGACCGCTGAAGAAGTTCGTCTTGCCGATGAAGTCGGCGACGAAAGGCGTCGCCGGTCGCTCGTACAGGTCCTCGGGCGTGCCGATCTGCTCGATCGCGCCGCCGTTCATCACGACGAGCCGGTCGGCCAGGCTGAGCGCCTCCTCCTGGTCGTGCGTGACGAAGATCGTCGTCAGTCCGAGCGACTGCTGCAACTGCCGTATCTGCAGCCTCACCTCGTGGCGCAGCTTGGCGTCCAGGGCCGACAACGGCTCGTCCAGAAGCAGGACGTGCGGATTGATCACCAGGGCCCGCGCCAGCGCCACGCGCTGCTGCTGCCCGCCCGACAACTGGCGCGGATAGCGGTCGCCGAACTGGCCGAGCCTGACGCGATCGAGTACGCGCGCGACCCGCTGTTCGATCTCGGGCCGGGGCACGCGGCGCATCTCGAGGCCGTAGCCGACGTTCTGCCTGACCGTCATGTGCGGAAAGAGCGCGAAGCCCTGGAACACCATGCCGGTGTCGCGCTTGTTGGGCGGCAGGTCCGTGACGTCCCGGTCGCCGAAACGGATCCGTCCCGCCGAGACGTCGACGAAGCCCGCGATCATCCTGAGCGTCGTCGTCTTTCCGCAGCCGCTGGGGCCGAGCAGGGCCAGGAACTCCCCGTCGGCGACTTCGAGCGACATCTGCTTCACCGCCTCGAAAGATCCGAAGCGCTTGGCGACGTTGGTCAGCGTGATGGTCGACATGCATGCCTCGCAGTGTTCGCCGCGCGCCGGGCCGTCGCGAACGAGCGAAGGGGTTCGATCGGCACGAAGACCCGGCTCCTAGAAAGTGCGGCCGAGCCGCACGAAGCGGTCGGAAATGATCAGCGCGAGTCCGATCGTCATGACCTGGATCGTCGCCACGGCCATGACGACCGGATCGGTCCGGAATTCGAGGTAGTTCAGCATGGCCATCGGCAGCGTGATGTTGCCGGGCCCGACGAGCAGCAGCGATTTCTCGACGTCCGCGAACGACGCGATGAATCCGAACAGCAGGCCGGCGGTCATGCCGGGCCGGATCAGCGGGAAGGTGATCCGCAAGAACGTGGTCATGCGCCCGGCACCCAGGCTCATCGAGGCCTCTTCGAGCGAGCGGTCGACGCCCGCCAGCGAGGCGACCATCAGCCGCAGGATCCACGGGATCGCGATCAGCGTGTGGGCGAGCGACAAGCCGGGCACCGTTCCGGCGAGCTGCAAGCCGTACCGCATCTGGATGTTCACGTAGTACAGATAGATCGCGCTGCCGGCGACGATCGCCGGGATCATCAGCGGCGACATCAGAACGGTGTTGATCAGCTCCCGGCCCGGAAACTCGCTGCGCGCGATCGCCAGCGCGGCCGGAACCCCGAGACAGAGCGCGATCACCGACGACGTGATCGCCAGCCGCACGCTGAGCAGGAACCCGTCCCGGAACGCATCCTCCTGCCATGCCTGGACGAACCAGCGGGTCGTGTAGCCGTCCGGCGGAAACGAAAGGATCTTGTTCTCGAAGAACGCGATCCAGGCCATCCCCAGCAGCGGCAGCAGGATGAAGGCGATGATCGTCCAGACGGCGATCGGATAGACGCCGACGAAAGCCCGGTTCGACGCTTTCCTGGTCATTGCCGGCTCATTCCCCGGGAAGCGCGGTTGAACATCAGCGTCGACAGCGCGGTCAGCACCAGCGTCAGCGCGATCAGGACGAAGGCCAGCGCGGCGCCGAACGGCCAGTTCAGCGTCTCGGTGATCTGCTTGTAGATCGTCGGCGCCATCATGTGGAAACGCGGGCCGCCGAGCAGGACGGGCGTCGCATAGGCGTTCATCGACAGGATGAAGCACAACACGCTGCCGGCGAAGATGCCGGGCATCAGCAGCGGCAGAACGATCCTGCGGAAAGTGACGAAAGACGAGGCTCCGAGATTCAGCGAGGCCTCTTCGAGGCTGACATCGATGTTGTTCATCACGCTGTTGAGCGTGACGATCATGAAAGGCATCAGCACCGATGTCAGCCCGGCGATCACCGCGCCGGTCGTGTAGAGCAGCTGCAGATCACCGGCCGCCATGCCGACGGCCTGCAGCAGATAGCTGACCATGCCGCGGTTGTCCAGGATCACCATCCAGCCGGCGGTCCGCGCGACGTTTCCCATGAAGATCGGGAAGATGATCGCGATGATCAGGTATCGCTGGAGGATCGGCGATCGCGTGCGAGCCATGTAATAAGCGACGGCCAGGCCGCCGATCAGGCACAGCAGCGTGGTTGCGGCCGCCACGCCGAGCGTGGTCAGCAGCACCTCGCGGTAGAACGCGTCACCGAAGAAGCGGGCGTAGTTCTCGAACGTGAAGGCTTCGACGTAGAGTTGCGACAGGTCGTACCGGTTCAGGCTCATCCGCAACATCATCAGCAGCGGCAGGAGCAGCAGCACGCAGACGAAGACGAAAGCCGGCGCCACCATCGCGTAGGGGCCGGCATTCCTGCCTCTCGCGCTGCGCGCCGCGCCGCCGTCGCTGCCCGCCATGGCCAGGGTCGCCATCGTCGCGGCCGCTCAGCTCTTGAACTCCCGGTTCCACCAGTCGAACAGCTCGGAGCGGTTCTTCTGCCAGAAAGCGTGCGAGCGCGTCTTGAGCCTGGCCTGCTCGTCGTTCGAGAACGCGATGGTCGCGGCGACGTCCGGCGGCAGCGGCGCCTTGCCGTTGGCCGGCGCATACAGCGATTCCTTGACCAGGTTCGCCTGTCCTTCGGGCGACAGCAGCGCGTTGCAATAGAACCTGGCGGCCTGGAGGTTCGCGGTGTTCTTCGGCACCACCAGGCCGAACACCATCGTGATGCCGCCTTCCTTCGGGTAGCGGGTCCGCACCGAGATACCGTCGACACCGAACTGCAGCAGGCGCGCCTTGTAGTTGGTCGAGATCTGCACCTCGCCGTTCTTCATCGCCTGCGCGATCTGCAGGTGCGACGGATAGAGGCGGGGTTGAACCGTCTTCTTGAATTCGAGCAGCGCCGACTTGACCGCCTCGACGTCGACGGCGTCGAGCGAGCCGCCGGTCTTCAGCGCCGCCGTCTCCACATGGTGCGCCCAGTGCGCATCGGTGATGCCGACCAGGCCCTTGTACCGGGGATCCCATAGTTCGGCGAAACTGCCGGGAGGCTCCTTCACGGTATCCGGGTTGTAGCCGATGACCCAGGCGCTGTACTGCCAGGGCACGAATGCCGGCATGCGCAGCGACGGATCGACGTCCTTCAGGTGCGGAACGGCCGTCTCGTCGAGCACGGCCAGCGCGCCCATTTCGGCCAGCTCATACGCGCCGGCGTCCTCGAAATGCGCGACGTCGATCGGCGACCGCGGCAGCAGGCGGCCGGCGATGAGCTTGGTTCGACGCTGCGGCGAACCGGCCAGGTCATGGACGACCTTGTAACCGGCCTTCGTCACATAGGGGTCTTCGAGATAGCGTACGGTCCGGTCGTTCCAGTCGCCCCCCCAGTTCGCGACGACGATCTGCTTCTCCTGCGCCCGGGCCGGCCTGACGCCCGCCAGCGCGACGCCCAGGCCGACGGCTCCGGCAACGAAGCTTCTGCGGCTGAATTCTTTCGTCATCTTCATCCTTCCTGATCGTCCGGTCGGTTCGGTGGAACGAAACCCGGGGCGCCGAGGCCGGCGGCCGATCCGCATCGGCCCGTGCGCGGTGCCCGAACGGCCACCTTAGCGAGCGCGATGCGCGCGCCACTTGCAGATTCGCGACATCGGGCTTGTATGATCGGATCCGGTCCGATCCGCCCGTTCGAAGCGGCGCCCGATGACGATCCGGATCTGCCTCCTTGCCTGCCCGGGCCGCGCCGCCGGATCGCTCCGGCCGCCGGATTCCGGCCGGGGGGCGCCGGTTCCGGACTTCCCGGGGGGCGGCGCGGATGAGAATCCCTGTCGTATGGAACGGCCGGCGGGGTTTCGCGGTCCGCTGTTTCGCAAAGTCCCCCCCGATGCTTGTCCGCGCCCGGTTCCGGCCGCAGCATGATCCCCCCGGAAATCTCCTCTTGAAATCAGGTGGCGGACAATGATCGATCAATTGAGCAGTGCGGATGCCTCGTTCCTGCACATGGAAACGCCGGAAACGCCGATGCATACCGGCCCGCTGATGCTGGTCGACCTGCCCGAGGGCTACGAGGGCGACTTCTACGAGAACGTGAAGGCGATGATCGGCGAACGTCTGCACCTCGCCTCGGTGCTGACCCGCAAGCTCGCGACGATGCCGTTCGAATTGGCCGAGCCGGTATGGATCGAAGACAACGACATCGACCTCGACTACCACATCCGTTATGTGACCCTGCGTCGTCCCGGCACGATGGCGCAGCTCGAGCAGCTCGTCGCGCGCCTGCACGCTTCGCTGCTCGACCGCAGCCGTCCGCTTTGGGAGGCCTACGTCATCGACGGCCTGGAGAGCGGGCAGGTCGCGTTCTTCATGAAGGCGCACCACGCCGGCATCGACGGCAAGGCCAGCGTCGAATTGGGAAAGGTGCTGTACGACGACACGCCGGAGATCCGCAAGGTGCCCCCGGCGCGCCGCAGGCGCAGCAGCGATCAGTATCAGCTCGGGGTCAGCGAGCTGCTGCAGGCGGCCGCCAAGAACGCCGCGCAGCAATATCGCAGGCTCGCCGAGTTGCTGCCGACCGCGAGCAAGGCGCTGGCCGCCGCCGCCAAGGTCGCCCAGAGCCAGCGGACGCCGCCGGGCGAGCGCAATCTCATTCTCGGCCTCGCGCCGAAGACGATCTTCAACGACGCGATCACCAATCAGCGCTCGTACACCACGTTTTCGGTGCCGCTCGCGGACATCAAGGCGCTCGGCAAGCGGATCGGCGGCACCGTCAACACGGTCGTGATGGCGATGTCCTCGTTCGCGCTGCATCGTTTCCTGAAGGACCGGAGCCTGCTGCCGAAGGAGCCGCTGATCGCGATGGTGCCGGTCAGCCTGCGCAGCGAGGGCGACAGCTCGATGAACAATCAGGTGTCGATGGTGCGGGTCGATCTGGCGACCGACATCGACGACCTGCCGTCGCGCTTCAAGGCGATCCATGCGTCGTCCGAGGCCGCCAAGGCGGTGGTGCGGGAGCTCAGGCCGATTCTCGGGGTCGAGGTCCCGATCGCCGGATCGCCGTGGCTGATGACGGGCGTCGCCTCGCTGCTCGGCCGCTCCAACCTGAGCAGCCGGATGCCGGCGGCCGGCAACGTGCTGATCTCGAACGTTCCGGGCCTGCCGAAGCCGCTCTACCTGGCCGGCGGCAAGATCGTTCACTACTACCCGGTCTCGATCCCCTACCACGGCAGTGCGTTGAACATCACGGTGCACAGCTATGCGGGCATGCTCGAATTCGGGCTGACCGCGTGCCGTCGCATCCTGTCGCAGGACGAGTCGTACGAACTCGTCGAACACCTGAAGACGGCCCTGCGCGAGATCGCGGCGCTGCCGTCCGTCGCCGACGCTCCGGCGGCAAAGCCGCAGACGGCGGCATGAGATACCCGGTGCCCGCCCCCTGAGCAGGGGCGGGACGTCAGCACGGTTCGGCCACAGATCAGGAGACCTCTCGCATGAGCATCAAATCATCCATCCGTTCCACCGCCCGCGCGCGCGGGCAACTGAACAAGATCGTCGGCGTGCGCGAGGCCGTGCGCCTGATCCGCAGCGGGAACACCGTCGCCATCGGCGGTTTCGGCAGTATCGGCATGGCCGAGGAACTGCTGAACGAGCTGGCCGACTTGCACCGGCATGTCAATCCGCAGGCGGCGGCCTTCAGCAAGCCGCGCGACCTGACGCTGGTGTTCACCGGCAGCCCCGGCGATGCGCAGCAGCGCGGCGCGCAGCAGCTCGCGCAGCCGGGGCTCGTCAAGCGCGTGATCGGCGGGCACTGGGCCTATGTACCGGCGCTCTATCAGATGGTGCTCGCCGGCCAGATCCAGGCTTACAACCTGCCGCTGGGCGTGCTCACCCAGCTCTATCGCGACACCGCCGCCGGCAAGCCGGGCCATGTCTCGCGCGTGGGCCTGGGGACTTTCGTCGATCCGCGCTACGGCGGCGGCAAGCTCAACGCGATCACCACCGAGGATCTGGTCGAAGTCATCCGGATCGGCGGCGAGGAATACCTGTTCTACAAGACCATTCCGATCGATGTGGCCCTGATCCGCGCCAGCACCGCCGACCCCAGCGGCAACCTGACGATGGAGCACGAGGCGCTGACGGCCGACACGCTGTCGGTGGCGATGGCCGCGCGCAACTCGGGCGGGCTGGTCATCGCCCAGGTCGAGCACATCGCCGAGCAGGGCTCGCTGAACCCCCGGCTGGTCAAGGTGCCCGCCGCGATGGTCGACTGCGTCGTCGTCGTCAGCAAGCCCGAGCTGCACAAACAGGCGGGCGCCACGACCTACAATCCCGCGTACTCGTCCGAGATGCGCGTGCCGCTGACCTCGGTGGAGCCGATGGTGATGGGACCGCGCAAGATCATCGCGCGCCGCGCGGCGATGGAGCTGCGCCCGAACGCCGTCGTCAATCTGGGCGTGGGGATGCCCGAGGGCATCGCCATCGTGGCGGCCGAGGAAAAGGCCTCCGACCTGATGACCCTCACCGCCGAGGGCGGCCTCATCGGCGGCGTGCCCGCGGGAGGCCTGGACTTCGGCGCCGGCGTCAACGCCGAGGCGGTCGTCGACATGCCGTACCAGTTCGACTTCTACGACGGCGGAGGCCTGGACCTGGCCTTCCTGGGCCTGGCGCAGGCCGACAAGGAGGGCAACCTGAACGTCTCGCGCTTCGGCCCGAAGCTGGCGGGCGCCGGCGGCTTCATCAACATCAGCCAGAACGCCAAGAAGGTGGTGTTCTGCGGCACCTTCACCGCCGGCAAGCAGGACATCCTCGTGCGCAACGGCAAGCTGGTGATCGAGCGCGACGGCCAGGCCCCCAAGTTCATCGACACCGTCGAAGAACGCACCTTTTCCGGCTCGCTGGCCGCCGGGCAGGGCAGGGAGGTGCTCTACGTCACCGAGCGCTGCGTGTTCCGCCTGACCGCCGGGGGCGTGGAACTGACCGAGATCGCGCCCGGCATCGATCTGCAGAAGGACATCCTCGACCACATGGGTTTCGAGCCCATCGTGAACAGCCCCAAGCAGATGGACGCGCGCATTTTCGCCGAGCAGCCGATGGGGCTGCGCGACGAGATGCTGAAGCTGCCGCTCGAGGCGCGCATCGCCTACGACGACGAGCGCAACATCCTGTTCATCAACTTCGAGGACTTCGAGGTGAAGACCGCGGAGGATGTCCACGAAGGCCACGATTATGTCCGCAGGCTGCTCGAACCGCTGGGCCACAAGGTGCACGTCGTCATCAACTACGACCGCTTCCAGCTCGATCCCGCCGTCGAGGATCTGTTCTATGACGAGGCGCGCAAGATGGGCGAGAAGTACTACCTGGATACGACCCGCTACACGACCAGCGCGTTCATGAAGACCAAGCTGGGCGACCTGTTGGGCAAGCGTGGGGTGGCGGCGCACATCTACGAGTCGGAGGAGGATGCCAAGGCGGCGCTGAGCGAACGAACGGGGCTGCGCTCGGCGTAGGGCCCGATCATCGGCAGGGCCCGCTATCGACGCCCTGCGCGCCTTCGCGGGATCAGCGATGCGGCGGTTCGCGGCATCGGGCTTGTATGATCGGATCCGGTCCGACCCGCCCGTTCGAATCGACGCCCGATCATGATCCGGATCATCATCCTTGCCTGCCTGGGCTTCGTCGCCGCTTCGATGCTGGCGACCTGGCTGTACGGCGTGTTCGCGACCCGCGTTCAGGGAGAGGTCTCCCGCGCGCTGCCGGTCGACGACGGACGGACGCAGTTCGATCTGCGCGTCGCCGCCGCCACGCGAGCGCATCCCGGTCAGAGCGGCCTGCTGCTGCTGGACCAGAACCTCGACGCCTTCGCGGCGCGCGCGCTGTCGGCCCGCCATGCCGGGCGTTCGCTCGACCTGATGTACTACATCTGGCACGACGACCTGACGGGCCGCCTGCTGCTGGCCGAGGCGCTGGCCGCGGCCGAGCGCGGCGTGCGGGTCCGGATCCTGATCGACGACATCGGCACCAGCCATACCTGGGACGCGATGATCGCGATCGCGCATCACCCGCGGATCGAGGTCCGCATCTTCAACCCGACCCGGGCGCGCGGAGGCGGCCTGCGGCGCGGCATCGAAATGATGCTGCGGGCGTTCAGCGTCACGCGGCGCATGCACAACAAGGCCTGGATCGCCGACGGACGCATCGCGATCCTGGGCGGGCGCAACATCGGCGACGAGTACTTCGACGCGGCCGAGCACACGAATTTCCGCGACATAGACGTGCTGGGGGTGGGGCCGGTCGTCGCGCAGACCGAGAAGATCTTCGACGACTACTGGAACAGCGGCGTGGCGCTGCCGCTCGAGCGCCTGTCGCCGTTGAAGGACCCCGGGGCCGAGCTGGCGCGGATCGCTCCCGGCTTGCGCGCCACCGCCGGCGAGGCCGCCGCCCGTCCCTACCTGGAGCGGCTGGCCGACCGGCTCTCGCTGCTCGATCCCGAGCAGGCGCGGCCCGACTGGACGGCGAGCGCGCGGGTCATCGCCGATCCGCCGCAGAAGGCGCTCGGCAGGAACGGCGAGAACTGGCTGATGCACGAGCTGCGGCCGGTCTTCGAGGCCGCGCGCGAGCGGCTCGAGATCACCTCGCCGTATTTCATTCCCGGCGAGCAGGGTACGGCGATACTCGCCGCGATCGCCGCCAAGGGCGTGTCGGTCGCGGTCCTGACCAATTCGCTGGCCGCGACCGACGTGGCGGCGGTCCACGGCGGCTATGCGCGCTACCGCGTCCCGTTGCTCGAGGCCGGGATCGGGCTCTGGGAGCTGCGTCCCGAGGCGCAGCATGATTTCACGCTGCGCGGATCGAGCAGCGCGAGCCTGCATACGAAGGCCTTCACCGCCGACGGGCACCTGGGCTTCATCGGTTCGATGAACCTCGATCCGCGCTCGACCTCGCTGAATACCGAGATGGGGGTATTGTTCGATTCCGAGGGGCTGGCCGCGAAGATGGGCGAGGTCTGGCAGCGCGAAACCGCCCCTTCGAGCAGCTACGAGGTCCGGTTGACGCCGGCGGGCAGGCTGGAATGGCGTGCCAGCCGGAACGGTGAAGTCGTCCGCTACGACCGCGAGCCCGAAACCTCGCTGCTGCGCCGGCTCGCCGCGCGATTCATCGGCATGCTGCCGCTCGAATCGCAGCTCTGAATCGCAGTGCTGAATTGCAGCTCTGAATCGCGCAAGGGGCGCCGTCGCCCGGGTGCTTCAGCCGGGACGACGCTTCGTTTCTCGCGCGCAGCCGCCGCTCATGGCGCGCTCAGGCGCAGGATCGGTTCTCGCCGGTCAGCGTCATCAGTACATCCGCGTACCAGGCGCGATTCAAGTCCTGCGATTCATCCTGAAGCGGGTCACGGCCGCCGCGCGTGTCCGGGCGGGTCGAATGCACGCCCATCAGCAGCCAGGGCAGCGCCGATGCATCCGATCGCTGCTGGCTGCGGCGCCGTACGACCGGGGCGCCGTCGCTGCCTCGATGCGTGCGTCCGTCGGTCAGGAAGCAATCCTGCTGCCGGAACCGGACGCCGTAGGCCGAGGCGATCGACGCGCTCCGCGCGACGGGCAGATGATGAACGGCATCGTGCAGCCCGATCGGAAAACCCGGAATGGTCAGCGCGTCGCCGACCATGATGTCTTCGCCGCGCGGTTCGAGGTGCGTCTGGTCGAAGGCCTGCAGGGCCGTTTCGGCCGGCAGGCGCGCGGCCGGGATTTCGATGGCGGCCACGTCCACCGCGCTGCCGTCGCCGGAGCTCTCGTGCCACAGGCCGACGCCGTCGCGATAGAGCGGAAGCGACACGATCGCGAACCGAGTCGGATCCTGCGGATCGGTGTGCAGCGCGATCTCGATCCGATTCGGATGGTGCGAACTCCGGGCATCGGCGAACACATGGCGGCTGCTGACCACGAACAGTCGGTGATCGCGGCGAAAGAAGAAGCCGCTCGCGCTGGTCAGCGGGCGAGATCCGGCGAACGTATCGATGCGCGTGGTCGTCAGCAACAGCGGATCGATCGTGTCGATCCGCGCGCCGGGGTCGTCGCGCACGACGCTGCCCAGCAGCACGGCGCGATTTCGCGCCACGTCGCGCTCGAACGTCGTCAGCACGAGTTCGGAGATGTCGGTGTGCAGCATGATCGTGCGCGCCGCTTCGGCATGGGCTTCGAAGGAGTCCAGCAACCTGGCGTCGACCGACGCGGGCAGCGCCTTGATCAACGCGGGCAACAGCGCATCGAGCGCGACCAGGCTGCCCTTGAGCTCGCAGATGCGTTCGGTGGCTTCTTGCAGATTCTTCATGACCGGCCCCTCCTGAAAATAAAAAAGCGCGGACCAGCCGCGCTTAGTTCGTGGACGTCAGGGTGTGCCCGACATCCGTCCGGTGGCCTTTCGAGGGCTTAGCCCATGGACCGGATGTTCGACGCCTGCGGGCCTTTCTGGCCTTGGGTCACTTCGAACTGCACGCGCTGGTTCTCGGTCAGCGTCTTGAAGCCGCTGCCCTGGATTTCCTTGAAATGCGCGAACAGATCCTTGCCGCCGTCATCGGGGGCAATGAAGCCGAAGCCCTTGCCTTCGTTGAACCACTTCACGGTTCCGGTTTGAGTCGTCATGTCGAATTCCTTTCGAAGTTGAATCGGCGCAACAGCGCGCCAGCGAATAGACGCCAAGAAAATCTTCCAGGGGATTCGTCACGACCGCCGGCAGAACACCGGAGCGGGAAGAAAGACCTATGAGCGGACGGTCTTGTGCATATCGGCCATTGCATCGTACACGAACGCGGCGATCCGGGTGTCGCTATTTCCGCTGAACGGCTTCCAATCGCGCCGGACACGTCGATCGAGCGCGCTCGTTCGTCGCACGCTCATTCGTCTGGAGCCCGTTCGCCGAACGCCTTTCATTCGCGACGCCGCGGCGGCCGGCGCGCGGCCGATCGCGGCTTCGTCCGCGCGGGCTTGCGCGCGCCCGCATCGATATCGTCGACGGTGTCGGCGGCGTCGAACGAGTAGAAGCCGATCCGCACGCGATGGTCCTGCGGCCGGCCGGCGTCGCGGTCCTCGGCGATCATCCTTTCCAGTTGCGGCACCAGCTTGCCGAAGATCGCCGCCCACTGCGCGGCGATCAGCGGGCGCAGCGCGCGGACCGAATCCGGCGACAGCTCGTCCGCGTAGATCGCCTGCTCGAAGTGTTCGTCGCCGTGGCCCTGCACGTTCTCGATCGCCGCGCGCAGGTGATCGCCGACGTTGTCGGCCATTAGCGCCAGCATCCGGCCCAGATCGGCGCGCGGCACGAAAGCGTCGCGCTTGAGCGTCACGCTGTCGTCGTCGAGGTTCCAGTCGATCAGGTCGAGTCGGCGCAACTCGTCGAACAGCGCGCGCGGGTGAACGTCGGTCGTGACCGACTGCGCCAGCGATTCGAAGCTCGGCGCCGGTCCCTGGCGCGGCAGCGGTCGCGGGCGCCCGTCGTTCAGGCAGGCGGGGTCCGCCATCCAGCGCGCGAATACCTCGCCGGCCCGCCAGCGCTGCGGTGACGGCGAGGCCGCCGGCGCTTGCAGCAGCCGCGTCACTTCGCGCCGGCTCAGGCCCGTCGTCGTGCTGATGCGACTGACCAGGCCGTGGGCGGGCACGTCGGCATGCAGGCGCCGGGCCTCGGCGATCAACGCCGCGCGCATCAGTTCGTCGAGCGTCTGATAGGGCAGGCCGCGCGACATCGCGAGCCGCGCCAATGGTTCGAGCAATTGGCCGATGGCGGCCATCAGCGCGGTCTGGTCCGGCGTCAGGGACATCTCTTTGCGGGGAGTCAAGCAGGCGGGTGAGGGCGGTGCGACGGGGCATGCCTCGACCGGATCGATGCCCGTCGATCCGGTCGAGGCATTGTATAGTCATGTCGAAATGTGCAAAAATCCCATTTAACCGTAATCGATACCAGCCCGCGAATCGTCGCACCGAGGTACCGAACCGAATCCGGCCGGCCGAGCCCGGACGGTTCCCTTCAAAAGGCACCCGAAGTGAAGACCCTCATCCGAACCCGCGCGCCACGGCGTGTCGTCATGTATTCGCACGACACGATGGGACTGGGGCACATCCGTCGCAATCTGCTGATCGCGCAGGCCCTGGCCAAGGGCCCGATCAATGCCGAGGTGCTGCTGATCTCGGGGATCCGCCAGGCCGGCAGCCTGCTGTTGCCGCCGGGCGTCGATCTGGTCACGCTGCCGGCCTATCGCAAGGATCCGGACGGCAGCTATCGTCCGGATGCGCTCGGTGACGACGTGCACCAGTTGACGCGGCTTCGCGCCGAAGTGATCCGGGCGACGCTGCGCCGCTATCCGTGCGATCTGCTGGTGGTCGACAACGTTCCGCGCGGCGCGCTCGGCGAGCTGTCGGAGGCCCTGGCCGAACTGCGCAGCCGGCGGGCCACGCGCTGCGTGCTCGGACTGAGGGACGTGCTCGACGATCCGGCCGCGGTCCGGCGCCAGTGGACCCGACAGCGTAACGAGGAAGCGATCCGCGACTGCTTCGACCACGTCTGGGTCTATGGGGATGCCAGGGTCTGCGACGCCGCCGCCGAATACGATCTGGATGCGCGGACCCGGTCGCGGCTCGAACAGATCGGTTATCTCGATCCGGCCGAGCACTACGGCGCGGGGCTCGCGCCCTTGCCCGGGGAGATCACCGGCCCGTATTCGCTGTGCGTGCTCGGCGGCGGGCAGGACGGCTGGGAGCTCGCGCGGGCCTTCGCCCGGGCGCGCCTGCCGGACGGCGAACAGGGCGTGATCGTCTGCGGGATGCGCATGCCCGAGCAGCAGCGCCGGGCGCTGCACCAGATCGCCGCGAACCGCGCGCGCCTGTGCATTCTCGACGCCGTCCGCGACCCGATCAGGCTGATGCGCGAGGCGCGCCGCGTCGTGGCGATGGGCGGCTACAACACGGTGACCGAAATCCTCTCGCTCGGCTGTCGGGCGCTGGTCGTACCGAGGGTGACGCCTCGCCAGGAGCAGTGGATTCGCGCGCGCCGCCTGTCGGCGATGGGGCTGATCGACGTGATGCATCCGGACCGGTTGTCGGTCCAGGCGCTCGGCGACTGGCTGGTGAGCGATCCGCGGCCGATACCGGACGTGCGCGAGCGCCTGGCCTTCGACGGACTGGCGCGGCTGCGGCAGCGGGTCCAGCAGTGGTTCGCGACGGATCCGCGGATCGCCGGACAAAGGACGACCAGTGCGCTCTGTTGAAGAACCGCTGGCCGAGACCTGCCGGATCGGCTACGTCGTCAAGCGCTATCCGCGCTTCTCCGAGACCTTCGTGGTCAACGAGATCCTCGCGCACGAGCGGGCCGGCCTGGACATCGAGATCTTCGCGCTCGGGCCGGTCGAGGAGACGCATTTCCAGCAGATCATCGGCCAGGTGCGGGCGCCGGTGCGGCGGCTGTCGCATCGCCTGCGCAACCCGGATGGCCTGTGGCAGCGGATCAGGGAGGCCGCCGAATGCCTGCCGGCATTCTGGCCGGCGATGCATGAGACCGACGGCCTGGAGGCCGACGAACTGTCGCAGGCGATCGAGCTGGCGCTGCAGGCCCGGGCGCTGGGAATCTCGCATCTGCATGCGCACTTCGCGACCACGGCGACGACCGTCGCGCGCAAGGCGGCCGCCTTCGCCGGCCTGTCGTACAGCTTCACCGCGCATGCGAAGGACATCTACTTCGACTATGCGACGCCGCAGCACGTCGCGCGAAAGCTGCGCGACGCGGCGTTCTCGGTGACCGTGTCCGACTACAACCAGCGAACGCTGCGTTCGGCGTACGGATCGGCGGCCGATCGCCTGTTCCGGCTGTACAACGGCGTCGATCTGCGCCGCTTTCCGTTGTCGGCCAGGCAGGACGTCGCGCCGCGGATCCTCGCCGTGGGCCGGCTGGTGCGCAAGAAGGGCTTTCACGTGCTGATCGACGCGCTCGCGCTGATGAACGAGCGACGCATCGCCTTCGATTGCGTGCTGGTCGGCGACGGCGAGGAAAGGGCGTCGCTGCAGGCGCAGGCCGACGCGGCGGGCCTCGGCGAGCGGTTGACGATGCCGGGGCCGCTTTCCCAGGACGTCGTGATCGAGCAGATGCGCCAGTCGACCTTGCTGGCCATGCCATGCGTGATCAGCGACGACGGCAACCGCGACGGCTTGCCGACGGTCCTGGTCGAGGCGATGGCCCTGGGCACGCCGGTCGTCAGCACCGAGGTGGCCGGCATTCCCGAACTGGTGCGACACGAGGAGAACGGGCTTTGCGTGCCGCCCGACGATCCGCACGCGCTCGCCCATGCGATGGCGTCATTGCTCGACGACCCCGCGCTGCGCCGTCGGCTGGCATTCGCCGCGCGCTGCCGCATCGAGCGCGATTTCGACATCGACGTCAACACCCGCCAGATGCGCGAGTCGTTCAGCGCCGCGATCGCCAGCCATCGAGGAGTCGCGCGGTGATTCGTGTCGCCTACGTCTGCGCCGATCCCGGCATTCCGGTCTTCGGCTGCAAGGGAGCCTCGATCCACGTGCAGGAAGTCGTGCGCGCGTTGCGCGGCGCCGGGGCGCGGGTCGATCTGTATGCGGCGCGCAAGGGCGGGACGCCGCCGCCGGGCCTGTCCGATCTGCGCGTGACGCTGATCGGCGAGCTCGCCGGCGGCAGCGGCTCCGGCGCTGGTCCGGGTTTGGGTTCGGGTCGCGGTCGCGTGTCGCGCCCGGCACCGACCGGTGCTATCGGCAGTGGCAGTGGCATCCGCATCGGTGCCGGCAATGGCATCGGCAATGAGGAAGAGGATGTCGCCGTCGCGCGCGCGCGGCATGCGTTGAGCGCCAACCGCGCGCTGCACGACGCGCTGGTCGATGACGGACCCTTCGATCTGGTCTACGAACGTTATTCGCTGTGGGGGCTGGCCGGCATGGCCTACAGCCACGGGGCCGGCCGCTGCGTCGGCGTGCTCGAGGTCAACGCTCCGCTGATCGAGGAACAGGCGCGCTGGCGCCGGCTGGTCCTGCCGCGGCACGCCGCCCGCGTCGCGCGTTTCGCGTTCGGTCGCGCCGACCGGCTGATGGCGGTTTCGCCGGGCGTCGCGGGCTGGCTCGCGGAGCAGGGCGTCGAGCGCGAGCGCATCGAGGTCCAGGCCAATGGCGTCGATCCGGCCCGCTTCGACGGCGTCGTCGAACGGCGGCATGCGCGTCCGGACGGCGCGCCGTTCACGATCGGCTTCGTCGGTACGTTCAAGCCCTGGCACGGCTTGCGCACCTTGATCGATGGCTGGGCCCGGATGCGGGAGCAGGGCATCGATGCGCGGCTGCTGCTGGTCGGCGACGGCCCCGAGCGCGCCGGCATCGAACGGGATCTTCGCGAGCGGGGACTCGGCAATCGGGTCGAGTGGACCGGCGCGGTCGCGCCCGAGCGGATCCCGGCGATCCTCGCCCGCATGGACATCGCCGTCGCGCCCTATCCGGCCAGCGAGCGGTTCTACTTCTCGCCGTTGAAGCTGTACGAGTACATGGCGGCCTCGCTGCCGGTGGTCTGCAGCCGGGTCGGGCATCTGGCCGAGGTCGTCCGCGACGGCGTCGACGGCGTGCTCGTTCCGGCCGGCGATGCGGCGGCCCTGGGCGCCGCGCTGACCGATCTGGCGAACGATCGATCCGGGCGCCTGCGGATGGGCGCGTCGGGCCGCGAGCGGGTGCTGCGCGCGCATACCTGGGACGCGGTCGCGGCGCGCATTCTTGGTTGCGCCGGCGGCGAGGTTCGCGCGCATCGCGACGAGGCGGGACGATGAGCGGCACACCCGTACCGAAACTGAGCCGGTTTCTGCCGGATCTGCGGCGTCTGCTGCGGCGGCTCGCGCCTCACCTCGCCCCGCAGCGCCCGCTGATCGGCGGGGCGATCGTCTCGCTGATCGTGGCGACCGGGCTGCGGCTGCTCGAGCCCTGGCCGTTGAAGTTCGTCATCGATCGCCTGGTCGGCGCCGAACGTCCGGGCCGTGGCTGGGACCTGCTGGACGGCCTGTCGACGACGACGCTGATCCCGCTGTGCGCGCTCGCGCTGGTGGCGATCGTCGCGCTGAAGGCGGGCGCCGAGTATCTGTCGACGGTCGGCTTCACGCTGGTCGGCAATCGCGTGGTCACCGCGGTGCGCGAGACCCTGTTCCAGCATCTGCAGCGCCTGTCGTTGTCGTTCCACGCGCGCCGCCGGACCGGCGAGTTGACGCTGCGCTTGCTCGGCGACGTCGGCATGCTCAGGGAGGCGGCCGTCACGGCGGCGCTGCCGCTGGCGGCCAGCGCCGCGGTGCTCGTCGGCATGGTCGCGATCATGCTGTGGCTCGACTGGCGGCTCGCGCTGGTCGCGCTGGCGCCGCTGCCGCTGCTGTGGGTCGGCAGCCAGCGCATCACGCGACGGATCCGCGAAGCGAGCCGCGGACAACGCCAGCGCGAAAGCTCGATGGCGGCCAGCGCCACCGAATACCTGGCCGCCGTCCGGACCGTTCAGGCGCTGTCGCTCGAACCCTACGCGTCCGGCGTGTTCGGCGGCGCCAATCGCAAGAGCCTGAGCGACGGCGTGCGCGCCGGACGACTCGGCGCGGCGCTCGAGCGGCTGGTCGACGTGGCGAGCGCCGGCGCGACGGCGTTGGTGCTCTGGTTCGGCGCGCAGCAGGTGCTGCGCGATGCGCTGACGCCGGGCGAACTGCTGGTCTTCATCACTTATTTCAAGAACTCGATGCGGCCGGCGCGCGACTACGCGAAGTTCGCGGCGCGTCTCGCCAAGGCCAGTGCGGCCGGCGAGCGCGTCGTCGATCTGCTCGACGAGAAGCCCGCCAACGTCGACGCGCCCGGCACCCGCCCCGCGCCGCGCTTGGACGGCGCGCTGCGCTTCGATGCCGTCTCGTTCGCCTATGCGGCCGATGCGCCGCGGGTGCTCGACCGCATCGACCTGGAGATCCGCGCGGGCGAACGCCTGGCGATCATCGGCGAGTCGGGCTCGGGCAAGTCGACGATCGCTTCGCTGCTGCTGCGACTCTACGATCCGGTCGAAGGATGCATCACCGTCGACGGCCAAGACCTGCGCGAGTTCACGCTGCAGAGCCTTCGCCGGCGCATCGATATCGTTCCGCAGGAGACACTGCTGTTCGCGACCACGGTCCACGAGAACATCGCGATGGCGGCCGGCCGCGAGGTCACGCGTGATCAGGTCGTCGCCGCCGCCCGCCTGGCCAACGCCCATGATTTCATCACGCGGCTGCCGCAGGCTTATGACACGCTGGTCGGCGAACGCGGGGCGACCTTGTCGAACGGACAGCGCCAGCGGATCGCCATCGCCCGCGCCGCGCTGCGCGACGGCGACCTGCTGATCCTGGACGAGGTCACCGTCGGCCTCGATGCCGAGAACACGGCCATCGTCAACGACGCGCTCGAGCGGTTGTCGCGCGGGCGAACCACGGTCGTCATCACGCACGACCTGATCCTCGCGGCGCGCGCCGACCGCATCGTGCATCTGGAGCGGGGACGCATCGTCGAGGCCGGCGATCACGACGGCCTGATGACGCTGGACGGCCGCTATGCGAACTGGTGGCGGATGTCTCAACCCCGGTCGATGAGCGCGCCATGACGCTGAACGATGCCGACGCGCGGATCGTCGCGCGCGAAGCGGCGCTGCCCGGCTTGCGCCATCTGCTCGATCCCGAGCTTTTCGCTGGCCTCGCTCGCCGGCTCGCGCCCGATGCGGACATCCGGTCCGCGACGCTCACTTATCTGCGCTACAAGCCGGAGACCAGCGCGGTCGCCGCTTTCCGGCTCGATCGCCGCGACGGATCGTCGCTGCTGGTGCACGCCAAGGCGAACCGACGCGATCGCCATACGGTCGCTTCGGCTCGGATCGCCGAAACGTCTGCCGCGCGCCGGGGCGGCGAACTCGCGCCGTGCATCGTCGATCCGCTGCAGCTCGTGCTGCTGCGTCCGGACGATGACCGGCAACTGAAGCCGGTTCGCGCGCTGCTCGATCCGGCCCGGCGCGCCGGCCTGCTCGGGGCCGAAATCGCCGGCATCGGCCCGGGCGTGCCGGACATCGAGGTCTTGCGCTACAAGCCCGGGCGCCGACTGGTCGCCCGCGTCCGGCATCGCGGCCGCGACCTCGCGCTGGTCCGGGTCGTGCATCGCGATGCTTATGGCCGCGCCTTGCTCGGCGCAGCGCTGGGCGCCGCGACCAAGGGTTCGCGCCTGATCCGCGCCGATGCCGGCCGGCAATTGCTGGTTTCGGCGTGGACGCCCGGGCGGGTGCTGGCGCCGACGGCGATCGACGGGGTCGCGCTCGCCGGCGCCGCGCTGGCGGACCTGCATCGCACGCGCATCGGCCTGTCGGCGACCTGGGACCGGCGCGACGAGTCGCGAGCGGTCGAGCGCTCGGCCGATCTGCTGGGACGGCTGCTGCCGGCGCTCGCCGATCGCGCGCGCGGCCTGGCGCTCAGGCTCGGCGAAGCGCTGCATGCGCGCCCTTTCGAGCCGGTGCCGACGCACGGCGACTTCTCCTGCGACCAGGTCGTCGTCGCCGATGCCGGCTGCACGCTGATCGACTGGGACCGCGCCGCCAGCGCCGACCCGATGGGGGATTTCGGCAGTTTCGCGGCGCGCCTGGAGATCGACGTGCTTCACGGCGTGATCGACCGGGCCGCGGCGGACGCGGCCATCGCGGCACTGTGCGGCGGCTACGTCGGCAGCGCGCGCGGCGAGCCGCCGCGATTCGAGCTGCACGCCGCCGCCGCGCTGCTGCGCCTGGCGACCGAGAGCTTCCGCCGGCGTCTGCACGATTGGCCCGATCGCGAGGCGGCGCTGCTCGATCGCGTCGAAGCGCTGCTGGCGCGCGCGGCCCGATCCGGCGATGGCCGCGGGGGGCACGCGAGCGTCGTTCCGGACGATGGCGGTGGCGGTGCAGGTGCAGGTGCAGGTGCCGCATCGGTCCCGGTCGCATCGGAGGACGAGGCCTCGCTGCTCGATCACGCACTCGATCGCGACGCGATGCGGGCGCCGCTCGGACGGCTGCTGGCCGGCGATGCCGATGCATGGGGGCTGCGCGCGGCTCGTCTGGTCCGGCACAAGCCTGGGCGCCGTGCATTGATCGCTTATGAGCTGATCCAGGATGGCCGCGTACGGACGCTGTTCGGCAAGATGCGGTTCAAGGGATTGGACCGCCACGGCTACGGCATCCAGCGTGCGCTCGCCGAAGCGGGATTCGGCGCCGACGGTGCGCCAAGGGAACGTGGTGCGTCGGCGCACGAATCGGCGCGGACCCCGTTCGTCGTTCCCGACGTCGTCGGCTGCCTGCCGGCGTTGAACATGTGGATCCAGCAGGCCGTGCCCGGAACGCCGTCGAACGAGTCGTTCGCCGCCGGCTGCGACGCCGGTCTGGCTCGTCGGGTGGCCGACGCATTGGCCGCTTTGCACGGCGCGCGGATCCCCGTGTCGCGGGTCTGGCGCATCGAGGACGAGCTCGCCATGCTCGGCGATCGGCTGGAAGCGGCCTGCGAGGCGCGCGCCGACCTGGCCGGCCGGATACGCCGAGTGCTCGATGGCTGCATCGAACTGGCGGCGCGCCTGAACCGCGGGCGTCCGACGTCGATCCACCGCGACTTTCATCCGGAACAGGTGCTGGTCGACGGCGAGCGGCTGGTCCTGCTCGATTTCGATCTGTTCGCGAGCGGCGATCCGGCACTCGACGTCGGCAACTTCAACGCGCATCTGATCGAGCTGGGCGTGCGCCGTTCGGGCAGCGACGATCTGCTGCGCGATCACGAGCGGGCTTTCGTCGAACGCTATCGCGAGCACCAGCCTTCGCTCGATTCGTTCAGCGCCGACGCCTGGACGCTGATCTCGCTGGCCCGGCACATCTTTCTGAGCCTGCGGTTTCCGGATCGGCGTCACACGACCGAAGCGCTGGTCGAAGCCTGCGAGCGGCGGCTCGGCCCGCTGTCCGCCGTCCTGTGACGGCCGGCGCACGTTGATCCGCGAACGTCGATGATTCGCCGCGCCCGGTTCTCGCTCCGACGATCCTCGATGTCGTGGTCGCAGTTGCAGTTACAGTTGCAGTTGCAGTTGCAGCCGTGGCCGTGGCCGTGGTCGCAGTCGTGGGTGCTGCCGCTGTCCTTCGTCGTCGGACTGACGATGCTTGCCGGATCGGAGAACGCCTCGGCGCAGCAAACCCGCGGCGAGATCGAATCCCCGCGTGCGCCGCCGCTCGTCGTCAACGACAGGCTGGAGCCCGACACCTCCGACGAGGCGTCGACCTGGCGTCTGCAGGGGCGGGCGGAACTGGAGATCGACCAGCGGCGCAATCGCCGGCTCGATCGCGATCGAAACGATCGCCGCGTCGACGTCGAACCGCTGGTCAGGCTCGGCGTCACTTATCGCGCCAGCCGTCATGTGTTCGGTTTCGTCGAGACGGCGCTGCGGGTCAGGCATCGCGAAGAACGCCGCGACCCGACCGAGACGCTCGCGCAGTTGCTCGGAAGCCAGGCTTACGTCGGTCTCGTCGATCTGCTGCCGGATACCCGCGTGCAGATCGGTCGCTGGCTCTATCGCGACGAGCGCGAGTGGCTGTTCGACGAAAGCCTCGACGGCGCGTTGCTGCGGCTCGATCGGGACCGGATCGAAGCCGATCTGATGGCGGCGCGCGTCAATCGCTGGCGGCGCGACCTGTTCGACGCCGGCACGCGCGGCGAGCCCGTCAACTTCTACGGACTGCTGGTCCGGGTGCCGGTGGACCGGCGGTTCAAGATCGGCGGGTACGCGGTCGTCCGTCACGACACGACCGGCGTCGCCGGTCGGCAACGACACCTCGGGCTCAGGGCTCACGGCAGATCGGGCAACTGGACGCAATGGACGGAGCTGGGCATCGTCGACGGCGAGGTCGGCCAGCAGCGACTGCGCGGACACGTGCTCGACGTCGGCGGCGTCTACATGCTGCGCAGGCATCCGCTGCGTCCTCGTCTGCTCGTCGGCTATGCATTCGCCAGCGGCGACGACGATGCCGGCGATGGCGTGGATCGCCGCTATCGGCAGACCGGCCTGCAATCGAACGAGGCGCGGCTCGAGGGGCTGGTCAAGCGACGGATCTACGGCGAAGCGTTCGATCCGGAGCTGTCGAACCTGCGTATCCGTAGCCTCGGCATCGGCTTCGCGCCGACGCCGCAATGGTCGGTCGACCTGGTCTGGCACGATTACCGCCAGGACAAGCTCGGTCCGGTCGCGCGCGCCGGCATCGTTCCCCGGCACGACGGCATGACCGGTCGCGCGCTCGGCCAGGAAGTCGATCTGATCGTCGGCTACGCGCCGAAGCCGACGATCCTGCTGACCGGCGCCATCGGCTGGTTCGAGCCGGCGGCCCGATTCCGGATCGATCGCGATCAGGCGCCCAACGATCCGGGCCGTGCGCTGTTCGCGCGCGTCGAGTTGAGAGTCCGCTTCTGACGAGGCTCGCATTCGAGCGTCCGGCTTTTCGCGCGTCCCGCCTTTCGAGCGTCCGTTTGCGGGCCGCGATCGCCGGTTCGGGCGTAGGCTTCGCGTTCGAGAGCCGGTGCGTGACTCTGGTATAAATGTGCATATCACACATTCATGAGACAATCGACGATGCGCCGGTTGGATCCGGCCAGTGCGGCCAGGTAATGGCCGTGCATCCAACAGAAGGAAAAGCATGACGCGTACATCCCGCAACGCCTTCCGCCGGCGGTGGCTCGGCACCGTCCTGGGTCTGACGGCAACGCTGGCGCTGGTCGCCTGCGGCGCGGGAGGCGTCGGCGGCATTGCGGGGGTCGGCAGCGGCGGCACCGGCTCGTTCACCAGCGGCTCGATCAGCGGTTTCGGCTCCGTCATCGTCAACCAGATCCATTACGATGAGAGCGGCGCCACGATCCGCACCGAAGACGATCGAGCCTTGCAGCCGGGGCAGTTGCAACTGGGCATGGTCGTCGAGATCAACGGCTCGGAAGCCGTCACCAGCCCCAACGGCCAGCGTCGCTCGACCGCCAGCCGGATCGCGTTGCGCAGTGAGATCGAAGGCCCGGTCAGCGTCGTGAACGCGGCCAACGGCACGATGACCGTGCTCGGCCAGATCGTGCGCGTCAATGCGCGCACCGTTTTCGACAGTGACCTCGCCGGCGGGCTTCGCGCCGTGCAGCCGGGCGACATCCTGGAGGTCTATGGCTTCCAGGACGCGGACGGCAATTACCTGGCATCACGCGTCGACCGCGAGGCCGCCCGGCCGGCCAGCTACAAACTGCGCGGGGCGGTACGAGGCCTCGATACCGCTGGCCGCAGCTTCCGCATCGGTGCGCTGACCGTCGGCTATCCGGTTTCGACCGATGTCAGCGGCTTGCAGAACGGCGCGCAGGTTCGCGTGCTGCTGGACCCGCAGAGCGGCCAGGGCGAGCGCTGGAACGCGACGCGGGTCGACATCCAGAGCGGCTCCGTCATCTCGAATCCGCCGGGCGTCGACCAGCTCCACGTCGAGCTCGAAGGCATCGTCACCGCGTTCTCCAGCCCGCGGCGCTTCAGCGTCAATGGCGTCGACGTCGATGCCAGCGCCGTCGCGTTCATCCCCGCGAACCTGGGGCTCGGCAGCCGCGTCGAGGTCGACGGCGACTATGCGCAGGGCGTGATCAGGGCGACCGAGGTCGAGCTGGACGACGAAGACGGCAATGACATGCGCGGCGATTTCGAGCTCGAGGGTCCGATCGCGAACCTGGACACGGTCGCGCAGACGTTCACCCTTCGCGGCGTGACGGTCGCTTATGGCGGCGCGCGCTTCAGCGGCGGCGACGCCGGCGGGCTGGCCGACGGCGTCCAGGTCGAGGTCGAGGCGAGGCTGGCCGAGGACGGCAGCACGCTGGTCGCCAGGGAAATCGAGTTCGATGACGATCGCAGCGGCGCCGATCAGGGCGGTGACTTCGAACTGGCGGGTCGCATCGCCAGCGTCAATGCCGCCGAAAGCAGCTTCGTGCTGCGCAATTACACGGTCCGGTACGCCGGTGCCCAGTTCGACGAGGGCACCGCGGCCGGCCTGGCCGCCGGACGTCTGGTCGAAGTCGAAGGGCGGCTGCAGGCGGATGGCCGTACCGTGATCGCCAGCAGGATCGAGTTCGATGAGGAATGAAGCGCGAACGGGGCTTCGCCCGGATTCGATCCGAGGGTGAACGGGTTCCGGGAAGTCGCCCCCTTTTCGATTGCTCCTGATCCATAATAGGAATGGTCATCCAATGAAACACGGATGACGATCCGACAGTTAAATGGAGCGAAGGAGACGGAATGTCTTATATGAAGTGGTTTTCGGTCGTTGCGTGCGGCTTGCTGATGGCCGGCACGGCCGTCGCCCAGAAGAAATACGACCAAGGTGCAACCGATACCGAAATCAAGCTGGGGCAAACCATGCCTTACAGCGGGCCGGCATCGGCGTACGGCACGATCGGAAAGATCGAGCAGTTGTATTTCAAGATGGTCAACGATCGGGGCGGCATCAATGGCCGCAAGGTCGAACTGCTGTCGTATGACGACGCGTACAGCCCGCCGAAGACCGTCGAACAGACCCGCAAGCTCGTCGAGAACGACGGCGTGCTGCTGATGTTCCAGGGACTCGGGACCCCTTCGCAGTCTGCCGTGCAGAAATACCTGAACGAAAAGAAAATCCCGCAACTGCTGGTGTCGTCGGGCGCGACCCGTTTTTCGGATCACAAGAAGTTTCCGTGGACGATGGCATTCAACCCGAACTATCAGTCCGAGGCGCACATCTACGCGCAGTTGATCGAAAAATCGTATCCGAACGCCAAGATCGGCATCCTGTTCCAGAACGACGATTTCGGACGAGACTACGTCAAGGGCCTGAAAGACGCGCTCGGCGCGAAAGCCAAGACGATGATCGTCGCCGAAGAAAGCTACGAGGTCAGCGATCCGACGGTCGACTCGCAGATCGTCAAGCTCAAGAGTTCGGGAGCCGATCTGCTGTTCAATGTCGCGACGCCGAAGTTCGCGGCCCAGGCGATCAAGAAGATCGCGCAAATGGAATGGAAGCCGGTTCACCTGCTCAACATTAATTCGACGGGCGTCGGCGAGGTGATGCTGGCGGCGGGCGGCGAACATTCCAAGGGCATCATTTCCGTCAACTATGGAAAGGATCCTCGCGACCATCAATGGGACAATGATCCTGGCATGAAGAAATTCAAGGAATTCATGCAGAAATACGCGCCCGGCGAAGACATGAACAGCACGTTCAATTCCTATGGATACAGCGTCGCGCAATTGATGGAAGAGATCCTGAAACGCTGCGGCGACGACCTGACCCGTGCCAACGTGATGAAGCAGGCGACCAGCTTCAAGGATTTCGTCGGCGATCTGGCGCTGCCCGGGATGTCGGTCTCCACCGCGCCGGATGACTATCGGTTCAACAAGCAGTTCAAGCTGATGAAGTTCACCGGCACGAGCTGGGAACTGTTCGGGGATGTGCTGAC
Organism: Burkholderiaceae bacterium; assembly: GCA_047601745.1. Classification (GTDB taxonomy): domain Bacteria; phylum Pseudomonadota; class Gammaproteobacteria; order Burkholderiales; family Burkholderiaceae_E; genus JAKPAM01. Next base: position 3,313,206 of record JASGIS010000001.1, read on the forward strand.
CGATACGTTCAAGGCTGCTCATTGAACGGTTCGCGCGTCACGCCCATCCGGTCCAGATGGGATTCGATCGCGGTGGCCTGGTCGGCGCCGAGGATCGCGCCGACATAGCCGTCCGGACGGATCAGCGCGCATTCGCCGGGCGCCAACCGATAGGCGTCGCGGACGTGTCCCCAGGCGTCGATGACGTCGCCGCGCGAGCCGATGCGATGGATGTGCAGGCCGGGACGCGGCGCGATCGTCGCGCCGCCCCCCTGATCGGTCAGCAGCGTCCAGTGCGGTCCCTGGAACAATCGAAACAGCCGCGACGGCTGGCCCGCCGCGCCGAGGATCGGCGCGTCGGGCGCGCGGTCGCCGACCGATAGGCCGCGGCGCTCGCGCCCGGGCAGCGCTTCGGAAAGCGGCGAGTCCGGGTAGCCGATGTCGAGTTGATGCACTTCGCGTCCGCGGCGCATCGCGCCCGGTTTCCGGATATCGAGCAGCCGGGTCGACAGACCGAGCACGGCTTCGGCCACCGGCCGGCGTTCCGCCTCGTAGCTGTCCAGCAGCCCGGCCGCCGCACCCTTCAGCGCGGCGGCGAGCTTCCAGCCCAGGTTGTAGGCGTCCTGCACGCTGGTGTTCAGGCCTTGTCCGCCGGTCGGCGGATGCACGTGGGCCGCATCGCCGACCAGAAATACCCGACCCGCACGGTAGCGTTCGGCCAGGCGCGCACTCATCCGGTAGTCCGACGCCCAGGACACGGCGCGCACGCCGATGTCCGCGCGCCCCGTGCGTTCGGCGACGAGCGCGCTCAGCCCCTCGGCCGATAGATCCGGTTGCGCGTCCTGCGCGATCGGCGCCTGGATCTGGAACAGATCGGTTCCGGCCAGCGGACAGATCGCGATCATCCGCTGCCTGTCGCCGTCGTTGAACTGGTGCCATGCCTGGCGGTCCAGCCCGGTCAGCATCACGTCGGCGACGAGCGCGCGCACGTCCAGCGTCCGGCCGGGGAAATCCACGCCGAGCGTCTTCCTGACGAAGCTGCGGCCGCCGTCCGCGCCGACCAGATAGCGGGCGCGCAGGGTCTGCTCGCCGTCGGGGCCCGCGACACGCGCGACGACCCCGTCCGGATCCTGCTCGAAGCCGAGCAGCTCGCAGCCGAAGCACACCCGTCGGCCGAGCTCGTTCAAGCGCTCGCGCAGCAGGCGTTCCGTCACGAACTGCGGAATCATCAACGGCTGGTGATAAGGCTCGGCCGGCGTCGGGTCGACGTGTTCGATCATCTGCGATTCGACGTGGCTGCCGTCATCGCGATAAATGCGCTGCGGCGGATAGCATCCGCCTGCCGCCGCCGCCCGGTCGAGAATGCCGAGATCCTCGAAGATCTCCTGCGTTCGCGGCTGGATGCCCTTGCCGCGCGAGCCGGGAAACGGCGCCGGCATCTTCTCGATCAGCCGGAACGGGACGCCGCGGCGCGCCAGCTCGATGCCCAGGGTAAGGCCGGCCGCGCCGGCGCCGCAGATCAGTACGTCGATCGACGCATCGCTTGTCATCAGCATCTCGATATGTGTATTGTGCACTCGATAGGGGAGATGCTATGCCATCCGATAAAAGAGTGCAAGATACACATATTTCGGCGCGGATGAAGGTGCTGCACGGCGCGCTGATCAGCATCGTCAGCGCGATGAACCGGCCGCAGAACGACGAGAAGATGATCGAGGAGGCCGGCATCCGGCTCGACCGGGCCCTGTTCTCGGTGCTCGTGAGCATCGAACGGCTCGGACCGATCGGCGTGGTGGAACTGGCCGATCGTTTGGGGCGCGACTACACGACGATCAGTCGCCAGGTCGCCAGGCTCGAAAGCCTGGGCCTGGTCAGGCGCCGCGAGAGTGCGGCCGATCGCCGCGTGCGCGAGGCGATCGTCTCGGCGAAGGGCAAGGCGATGACGGACCGCATCGATGCGGCGCGCGAGCGGATGGCCCAGGCGATCTTCGAGGACTGGCGCAACGACGATATCGATCGTTTCGTGCGGCTGATCCGCAAGTTCGCCGACGCGCTGGACCAGGGGCCGCCGGCCGCTTCTTGAGGCGAGCGTCGGCCCGGTCGAGGCGAGCGCCGGCCCGGTACGTTGACGTGGATCATCGGCCGGTTCGCTCGCCGATGTTTAAATCTGATTTAAATTGATACGGCCATACGGCTGTCGAGCGGCGTCGGGCACGACCGGCGCCGTCATGCCCGCCTTCCCGGTTGCAGGATTCGAGTGTCGATGTTTTCCCATTTCCTACGGCTCGCCGCCGGCGCGGCGGTCCTGCTGACGGCGGCCTGCGCGTCGATGGCGCCGCCGCCCGAACGGCCGGCCGTGGCGCTGCCGGCCGTCTATCCGCACGGCGAGCCGCCGGCCGCCGCCGCAGCGGATCCGGCCGCGGCCGACGCGGATCCGGCCGCCGCGATCGACTGGCGGGCCTATTTCGCCGATCCGGCGCTCGTGCGTCTGATCGACAAGGCGCTGGCCGGCAATCCGGACCTGCGCACCGCCGTGCTGCGCGTGCAGGAGGCGCAGGCGGCTTACGGCGTGCAGCGCAGTGCCCGCTGGCCGGTGGTGGGCGTCGCCGTGGATGTCACCCGCGCGCGCACGCCGGCCGACCTGAGCCTGACCCGCAGCGCGATGACCGCCAACCAGTTCCAGGCCGGCGTGGGCATCAACAGTTGGGAGATCGATTTCTGGGGCCGCATCGCCAGCCTCGACGAGGCGGCGCTGCAGAGCTTCCTGGCGACCGAGGCCGCCCGCCGCGCGGTCGCGATCGCGCTGGTGGCGCAGGTCGCCGACGCGTATCTCGGGCTGCGCGAACTGGACGAACGCCTGCGCCTGGCGCGCGACAGCGAGGACAGCCAGCGCGAGTCGCTGCGGATCTTCACGCGGCGGTTCGAGGTCGGTTCGGCCTCCCGCCTGGAATTGACGCAGGTGCAGACGCTGCTGTCGCAGGCCGAGGCGCTGGTCGTGCAGGTCCGGCAGCAGCGCGACGCGCAGCGTCTGGCGCTGGGAATCCTGCTGGGCGACTTCGCCGACGCCGAGGCGATCGCCGACGGGCACGCTTCGCTCGACGAGGCGATGCTGTCGCCGGTGGCGCCGGGGCTGCCCTCGGCGCTGCTGTTGAGCCGCCCCGACATCGCGGCCGCCGAGCATCAGTTGCGCGCGGCCAATGCGAACATCGGCGCGGCCCGCGCGGCCTTCTTTCCGCGGATCGGCCTGACGGCCTTCGGCGGCGGGGCCAGCACCGAGCTGGACCGGCTGTTCCGCGGCGCCAATCGCGCCTGGCAGTTCGCGCCGAGCCTGTCGCTGCCGATCTTCGACGCCGGGCGCAACCGCGCGAACCTGGACCTGGCCGAGGTCCGCAAGCACCTGGCCGTCGTGCAGTACGAGCAGGTCGTGCAGAACGCTTTCCGCGACGTCGCCGTAGCCTTGTCGGCCCAGCATTGGCTGCAACAGCAGGTCGGCGTGCAGCAGCGCACGCTCGATACGCAGCGTGAGCGCGCCCGGCTGTCGCGCCTGAGTTATGACAACGGCGCATCGAGCTTTCTCGACGTGCTCGATGCCGAGCGCAACCTGATCTCGGCCGAGCAGCAACTGGTGCAGACGCGGCGAGCGCTGCTGTCGAGCCGCGTCGCGCTGTACGCGGCGCTGGGCGGCGGAGCGCAGTACGTCGGTGATGTGCCGCTGTCGGCGTCACCGTCGCTGTCGTCACCACCGCCGTCGTTACCGCCGTCGTCACCGTCGTCGTCACCGTCGCTGCCGTCGGCGTCGTCGTCGGCGGCGTCGTCGCCGTCGCCGTCGCTTCCGGCCGCGCCGTCTCCTTCCGCCTCGCCTCCGTCCGTCTCCTCCTCTCGCTGAGCACAATGGCCGTTTCCCTGAAGAACAAGCTGGTTCCCGCCCTGATCGTCGTCGCGCTGGTCGCGGCGGGCGCATACGCGTGGAAGCGCTTCGCGACCAGCGAAACCGATGACGCGTTCGTTCGCAGCAACGGCCGCATCGAGGCGATCGAGATCGACATCGCCACCAAGCTGGCCGGCCGGGTCAGCGACATCCTGGTTCCCGAGGGCGCGTTCGTGAAGGCCGGCCAAGTGGTGGCGACGATGCAGGTGCTGACGCTCGAAGCGCAGTTGCGCGAGGCCAAGGCGCAGCGCCAGCAGGCCGTCAACGCGGTCGCCGCCGCCCAGGCGCAGGTGGTGATGCGCGCGGCCGACAAGACCGCGCTGGTCGCGCAGATCCGCCGGACCGAGGCCGAACTCGACGCGGCGCGGCGCCGGCTGTCGCGTTCCGAGACGCTGGTGAAGGAAGGCGCGACGTCGACGCAGACGCTGGACGACGACCGGGCCCGGGCGCTGAGCGCCGAAGCGACCGTCGCCGCGACCCGCGCGCAGGCGGCGTCGGCCGACGCCGCGATCGCGGCCGCCCGCACGCAGGTGACCAGCGCGCAATCGCAAGTCGACGCGGTCGACGCGACGCTCGAACGCATCCAGGTCGAGATCGACGACAGCCAGCTCAAGGCGCCGCGCGACGGTCGCGTGCAGTTCCGCGTGGCCCAGCCCGGCGAGGTGCTGGCCGCCGGGGGGAGGGTGATGAACCTGATCGACGTGTCGGACGTGTTCATGACCTTCTTCCTGCCGACCGAGATCGCCGGGCGGCTGGCGCTGGGCTCGGAGGTGCGCATCGTGCTGGACGCCGCGCCGCACTACGTGATTCCGGCGCAGGTCTCGTTCATCGCCAGCGTCGCGCAGTTCACGCCGAAGACCGTCGAGACCGCCAGCGAGCGCGAGAAGCTGATGTTCCGCGTGCGCGCGCAGATCGATCGCGAGCTGCTGCGCGAGCATCTGGAATACGTCAAGACCGGCCTGCCCGGCGAAGCCTGGGTGCGGCTCGATCCGGCGCGCGAATGGCCGGCGCGGCTGGCGCTGCCCGTGCGCCGATGACGGCGGACGGATCCGGCGCGGCCGACGTCGTCCGCCTGGCGCAGGTACGGCTGCACTACGGCAAGGTGCAGGCGCTGGCCGGCATCACGCTGGACGTGCCGTCGGGCCGCATGGTCGGACTGATCGGGCCGGACGGGGTCGGCAAGTCCAGCCTGCTGTCGCTGGTCGCGGGCGCGCGCGCCGTCCAGGACGGCCGCGTCGAGGTGCTCGGCGGCGACATGGCCGGCAAGCGCCACCGCGATGCGGTCTGTCCGCGCATCGCCTACATGCCGCAGGGGCTGGGCCGGAACCTGTATCCGACCCTGTCGGTCGAGGAGAACCTGCAGTTCTTCGCGCGGCTGTTCGGCCACGACGCCGCCGAGCGGCGCCGGCGCATCGACGAGCTGACCGAGGCCACCGGCCTGCGCGAATTCCTCGATCGGCCGGCCGGCAAGCTGTCGGGCGGCATGAAGCAGAAGCTCGGCCTGTGCTGCGCGCTGATCCACGACCCGGACCTGCTGATCCTGGACGAGCCGACCACCGGCGTCGATCCGCTGGCCCGCGCGCAGTTCTGGGACCTGATCGACCGCATCCGCGGCGGACGGCCGGGCATGAGCGTGATCGTCGCCACCGCGTACATGGACGAGGCCCAGCGCTTCGACTGGCTGGTGGCGATGGACGACGGACAGGTGCTGGCCACCGGCACGCCGGCCGAGCTGCTGTCGCGCACAGGCAGCGAGTCGCTGGAAGCGGCGTTCATCGCGCTGCTGCCCGACGACAAGAAACGCGGCCACGCGGCGGTGGAGATTCCGCCGTTGCAGGCCTCGGAGGACGACATCGCGATCGAGGCCCGCGGCCTGACGATGCGCTTCGGCGATTTCGTCGCGGTCGACCACGTGTCGTTCCGCATCCGGCGCGGCGAGATCTTCGGCTTCCTCGGCTCGAACGGCTGCGGCAAGAGCACGACGATGAAGATGCTGACCGGCCTGCTCGAAGCCAGCGAGGGCAAGGCCTGGCTGTTCGGCCGCGAGGTCGATCCCAAGGACATCGCGACCCGGCGCCGCGTCGGCTACATGTCGCAGGCGTTCTCGCTGTACGGCGAGCTGACGGTGCGGCAGAACCTGATCCTGCACGCGCGGCTGTTCCAGGTGCCCGAGGGCGAGATTCCGGCGCGGGTGGCCGCGATGGTCCGGCGCTTCGGCCTGGACGACGTTCAGGACAGCCTGCCCGAGAATCTGCCGCTGGGGATGCGCCAGCGCCTGTCGCTGGCCGTGGCGATGGTGCACGAGCCCGAGCTGCTGATCCTCGACGAGCCGACCTCGGGCGTCGATCCGGTCGCGCGCGACGCCTTCTGGCGGCTGCTGGTCGAGCTGTCGCGTCGCGACAAGGTGACGATCTTCATCTCGACGCACTTCATGAACGAGGCCGAGCGCTGCGACCGCATGTCGATGATGCACGCGGGCAAGGTGCTCGACAGCGACGCGCCGGCGAATCTGGTCGCCAAGCGCGGCGCGGCGACGCTGGAACAGGCGTTCATCGGTTATCTGGTCGAGGCCGGCGGCGGCGCGCCGCGGGCCGAGGCCGCGGGCACGCCGACTCCAGCCCCGGCGTCGGCGTCGGCCCCGGTCCCAGCATCGGCATCGGCATCGGCATCGCCCGATGCGGCGACGGATGCGTCGCCGCCGGCCCACGCCGGGCGGCGCCGATTCAGCCTGCAGCGGCTGTTCAGCTACCTGTGGCGCGAATCGCTGGAGCTGCAGCGCGACCCGGTGCGCGCGACGCTGGCGCTGGCCGGTTCGGCGATCCTGATGCTGGTGATGGGCTTCGGCATCAGCATGGACGTGAACGACCTGCGCTATGCGGTGCTCGATCGCGACCAGTCGACGCTCAGCGAGAGCTACACGCTGAGCCTGGCCGGTTCGCGCTATTTCGTCGAGCGGCCGCCGATCACCGACTACGAGCAACTGGACCGGCGCATGGCGAGCGGCGAGCTGAACCTGGCGCTGGAGATTCCGCCCGGTTTCGGCCGCGACGTGCTGCGCGGCCGCGACGTGCAGATCGGCGCGTGGATCGACGGCGCGATGCCGCAGCGCGCCGAGACCGTCAGGGGATACGTGCAGGGCATCCATCAGAACTGGCTGGCCGAACAGGCGACCGCGCGCACCGGCGGCGCGTCGGCGGGCGTGGCCGGCATCGAGACGCGCTTTCGCTACAACCCGGACGTCAAGAGCCTGCCGGCGATGGTGCCGGCCGTCATGCCGATGCTGCTGCTGATGCTGCCGGCGATGCTGACCGCGCTGGCCGTCGTTCGCGAGAAGGAGACCGGCGCGATCATCAACCTGTACGTGACGCCGGTCACGCGCACCGAATTCCTGCTCGGCAAGCAGTTGCCGTACGTGGCGCTGGCGATGCTGAACTTCGGGCTGATGGCGGGCCTGTCGGTGACGCTGTTCGGCGTGCCGGTCAAGGGCAGCTTTCCGACGCTGCTGTGCGCCGCGCTGCTGTTCAGTTTCTGCGCGACCGGCATGGGGCTGCTGGCGTCGAGCGTCACGCGCAGCCAGATCGCCGCGATGTTCTTCGCGATGATCGGCACGATGCTCCCGACCATGCAGTTCTCGGGCGTGACCGATCCTGTGTCGTCGCTGCAGGGGGCCGCGCGCTGGATCGGCGAGATCTATCCGGCCACGCACATGATCGACATCAGCCGCGGCGTGTTCAACAAGGCGCTGCATTTCGGCGACCTGGGTGGGGCGCTGCTGCCGATGCTGATCGCCGTGCCGGTCATCGTCGGCGCGGCGATCCTGCTGCTGAGCAAGCAGGAGCGCTGATCGATGCGCCAGTTCCTCTCGAACACCTATCGGCTGGGCGTCAAGGAGTTGTGGAGCCTGTGGCGCGACCGGACGATGCTCGTGCTGATCGTCTACGTGTTCACGTTCGGCGTCTATACGGCCGCCACCGCGATGCCCGAGACGCTGCACAACGCGCCGATCGCGATCGTCGACGAAGACCAGTCGCCGCTGTCGCTGCGCATCGCGTCGGCGCTGTATCCGCCGCAGTTCACGCGGCCGCGGGTCATCGACTGGTCGCAGATGGATCCCGGCATGGACGAAGGCCTGTACACGTTCGCGATGGTGATCCCGCGCAACTTCCAGCGCGACGTGCTGGCCGGCCGTTCGCCGCAGATCCAGCTCAACGTGGACGCGACGCGGATGAGCCAGGCCTTCGTCGGCAGCGGCTACCTGCAGCAGATCGTGATGGGCGAGATCACCGAGTTCGCGCAGCGCCATCGCGTCGGCGCCGTGCCGCCGGTGGATCTGGCGCTGCGCGCGCGCTTCAACCCGGCGCTGCAGCCGTCGTGGTTCGGCAGTCTGGTGCAGGTGATCAACCACATCACGATGCTGTCGATCATCCTGACCGGCGCGGCGCTGATCCGCGAGCGCGAGCACGGCACGGTCGAGCACCTGCTGGTCATGCCGGTGACGCCGGCGCAGATCATGCTGGCCAAGGTCTGGTCGATGGGCGTCGTGGTGCTGCTGGCGGCCTGGGTATCGATCACCTTCGTCGTGCGCGGCCTGCTGCACGTGCCGGTGGCGGGCTCGCTGCCGCTGTTCTTCGTCGGCTCGGCGCTGTGCCTGTTCGCGACGACGTCGATGGGCATCTTCATGGCGACGGTGGCGCGCAACATGCCGCAGTTCGGCATGCTGATGATGCTGACGATCATGCCGCTGCAGATGCTGTCGGGCGGCAGCACGCCGCGCGAGAGCATGCCCGAGCTGGTGCAGAACATCATGCTGGCGGCGCCGACCACGCATTACGTGCAACTGGGGCAGGCGATCCTGTTCCGCGGCGCCGGCCTGGACGTCGTGTGGCCGCAGTTCGCGGCGCTGGCTCTGATCGGCAGCGTGCTGTTCGCGCTGTCGCTGCGGCGTTTTCGCAAGACCATCGCGCAGATGGCCTGACTGGCGCCTGGTCACACCGAGATCGAACCCATGCCGATCTTGGTGAGACCAGGCGCTGACCTACTGCGCCGACAGACGGGCATAAGCGGGGGCGAAGCACTCGCGCGCGAACGCCTCGATCGTCGTCGGCTGGACGGCGACCGGGCCGGCATCGACGGAATCGAGAGAGGTCGTCGACAGCCAGCGAGCGAGCCGCTCCAACTGGTCGGCGGCGTCGGCCGAGAACCCCAGCGAGCGCAGCGCGGCCTTCGCCTCGTCGGGAGCGGTCCGGACGTAACGCAGATCCGGCTTGCCGATGGCGGCTCCCAGCGCGGCGGCTGCCGCGCTCATCGTGACGAGCCCCGGTGCGTGCAGCAGCAGCACGCCCGTGTGCCGCGGCGCGGTCAGCTCGCGCGCCGCGACGGCGGCGACGTCGCGCGTGGCGACCATCGGGATCGCCGCATCCGCCGATTCCATGCCGGACATCGTGCCCGTCTGCGCGATCTCGGGTGCCGCCGCGAGCAGATTGTCCATGAACGAGCCCGGCCTCAGATGCAGCAGGTCGATGCCGCGGATCGCGTTCAGCCGCTGTTCCTGCGCGTGCAGCCCTTCGATGGGCCCGGTGCCGGCCGGCAATTCCGCGCCGGTGCTCGACAGGTTCACGACGCGCGGCACGCGCGCCCGCACCAGGGCATCGGCGATGGCGGCGCCGATCCGATCCTGCGCCACGCGCATGTCGGGCTCGGCGTAGCACGGCGGGATCATCGTGTAGACGGCGCTCGCGCCCGTGAACGCACGCGCCAGCAGCGCCGGATCGGCCGGATCGCCGACCACGGCCTCGGCCCCCGCGCTCGTCAACGGCGCGAGCGCATCAGCGTTGCGCCCCACCACTCTGACGGGATGACCGGCCGCCAACAGCAGGCGGGCGAGTCGGGAAGTGATCTGGCCGGCGGAGCCCAGCAGAACGAACATGGCGATCTCCTTTCGGGATGGGGTCTTCGAGGAAGTCGAAGGATGTTCGTATGCTGCGCGCGCGAATTGTCCAGATAAAGCGTCTTTACCGGAACCTGCTGTTTAGCAATACTGAACGGATGAATCTCACCCGCCTCGAGCTCTTCATCGCCGTCTGCTCGACCGGCAGCTTCACGCGGGCCGCCGATCACCTTGCCGTGACGAAATCGGCGGTGAGTCAGCAGGTGGCCGCGCTGGAGCGCGAACTCGGCGTCCAGTTGCTGCACCGTTCCACTCGCAAGCTCGCGCCGACCGACGCGGGAGCGGCGCTGCTCGAGGAGGGCCGGGACCTGCTGGATCAGGTGCAGCGGCTGGCGGAGCGCACCCGGCGGCAGGCGGCCCGGCTCACCGGCGTCCTGCGCCTCACTTCGTCGGAGGAGTCCGTCAACTGGGTGGCCCCGCTGATCGCGGAATACGTCCGGCTGCATCCGGGCATGCAGGTCGATTACCAGCCGAGCGACCGCCTGCTGGACCTCGTCGCCGAAGGCATGGATCTCAGTCTGCGCGCGACGGGCCGTCGCGATTCGAGCCTGCGAGCGGCGAGCCTTGCCGTGTTCGACCTCTGGTGCGTGGCCTCGCCCGCTTATCTGCGCGCGCACGGCACGCCGCGCCGTCTCGCGGACCTGGCCTCGCATGCGTGGATCGCGTTCACGCCCATTCCGCATCCGTGGACGCTCAAGACGAAGGACGCCACGGAATCGGTCCGGCTCGCGCGCAGCATCAGCACTTCCAGCACGGCGGGCGGACGGGCCTTGGCGCTGGCCGGCGCCGGTATCCACGCCGCGCCCCGGTTCGCGCTGGAGGCCGAGGTCGAGGCCGGCCGGCTCGTGCGTCTTTTGCCCGATCTGAAGTTCCCCCAGGTGATGCTCCATGCCGCCTGGCCCGGGCAAGGAGAACCGCCATCGAAGACGCGCGCGTTCATCGAACTGGCGAAGGCGCGGTTGCGCCCGGGGCCGCTCGCGTAAACTCGTGATCGACGATCGGGCAGAGGTTCGTCGTGAAGCGGGAGCAGGCATGAAAGCCGACGCGCGCCGACGACGGCCGGACGTCCTGGCGCAACGCTTCGAACGGCACGCGCGACGCCGCCGCGGCGACCATCGGGAGCCTTCATGCTGTCACTGAGCTTTCTGGGTGCCGCCGGCACCGTCACCGGTTCCAAGCATCTGCTGACCTGCGGCGATACCCGCATCCTGGTCGACTGCGGTCTGTTCCAGGGCCTGAAGAACCTGCGCGAGCTGAACTGGGAGCCGTTGCCGGTGGCGCCGCGCGACATCGATGCGGTGGTGCTGACCCACGCGCACCTGGACCACTGCGGCTACCTGCCGCGGCTGGTGCTCGATGGTTTCTCGGGCCGCATCCACGCGACGCCCGCCACGCGCGACGTCGCCGCGCTGATCCTGCGCGACAGCGCCTTCCTGCAGGAGAAGGACGCCGAGTTCGCCAACCGCAAGGGCTTCAGCAAACACGAGCCGGCGCTGCCGCTGTATCGGGTCGTCGACGCCGAGCGGGCGATCGGGATGTTCGCGACGGTGCCGCTGCACCGGGAGGTCGCGCTGCCCGGCGGCGCGACGCTGCTGATGCGCCGCGCCGGCCACATCCTCGGCGCGGCGAACGTCCAGATCGACATCGACGGCCGGCGCATCGTGTTCTCCGGCGACGTCGGCCGCTACGACGATGCGGTGATGCCCGAACCCGAGGCGGTCCCCGAGGCCGACTACGTGGTCATCGAATCGACGTACGGCGACCGCCGCCACGAGCGCGGTGATCCGGTCGAGGCGCTGGGCGCCGTGATCGAGCGCACCGTGCAGCGCGGCGGCACGGTGGTCGTGCCGGCCTTCGCGGTCGGCCGCGCGCAGTCGCTGATCTACGACCTGTGGCTGCTGCGCCGGAGCGGGCGGCTGCGGAACGTGCCGATCTATCTGGACAGCCCGATGGCGACCAGCGCCAGCGACCTGATGCACGCGTATCCGGACGACCACCGGCTGGCCCCGCAGGATTACGAGGCCGCCTGCGACGCGGTGACCTGCGTGCGCGACGTCGAGGCGTCGAAGGCGCTGTCGGCCAATCGTTTTCCCAAGGTGATCATCTCGGCCAGCGGCATGGCCACCGGCGGGCGCGTGCTGCATCACATCGCCGCGTTCGCGCCCGACCACCGCAACACCCTGTTGTTCTCGGGCTTCCAGGCCGCCGGCACCCGCGGGCGCAAGCTGCTCGACGGCGCGCGCGAGACCAAGATGTTCGGCCAGTGGGTGCCGGTCAACGCCGAAGTCGCCGAGCTGCCGATGCTGTCCGCGCATGCCGACAGCGACGAGCTGATGCGCTGGCTGTCCGGCTTCCGGCGGCCGCCGCGGCAGGTGTTCATCGTCCACGGCGAGCCGCAGGCGTCCGAAGCGCTGCGCGAACGGATCCTGCGCGAGCTGGGCTGGGAGGCGAGGGGGCCCCGCCACGAGCAGACGTTCACGCTTTAGCCCGGGCGCTGATCGAGCACCAAGCGTTCCAGGCCGGGTATCATCGGGTAAGCCGTTCCCTGCCGGCGGTCCGCTGACCGATCGCCTTCCGAACCCACCGCCCCTCGAACGCCCGTGTGCCCCGGGGTGTGACAGAAGAGCCGTTGCCAGGCCACCCGACGAGACCGCTGATGAAAGTAGCGTACCTGACCCACCCCAGCAGCGTGCGGCACGACATGGGGACGTACCATCCGGAGTGTCCCGACCGGGTCACCGTCATCGCCGATCGTCTGCTGGCGATGGGCCTGCTCGACTACGTCGATGCCTACGAGGCGCCCGAGGTCACCTGCGAGCAGGCGGTTCGCGCGCATACGCAACTGCACTGGGACCAGTTGCACGCGCTGGCGCCGGCCAGCGGGCTGATCCCGGTCGACCCGGACACGTTCATGGGGCCCGAGACGCTGCCCGCCGCGCTGCATGCGGCCGGCGCGCTGGTCAAGGCGGTCGACCTGGTGGTCGGCGGACAGGCGCAGCGCGCGTTCTGCAACGTGCGGCCGCCCGGCCATCATGCGACCCGCAGCGAGGCCGGCGGCTTCTGTTTCCTGAACAACGTCGCGATCGGCGTGCGCCACGCGCTCGACGTCCACGGCCTCGAACGCGTCGCGCTCATCGATTTCGACGTCCATCACGGCAACGGCAGCGAGGACATCCTGGCCGGCGACGAGCGCGTGCTGATGGTCTCGACGTTCCAGTCGCATCTGTATCCGTTCTCCGGCGACATCCCGAGAGGGGCCAATATGTGCAACGTACCGCTGGCCGCGTACAGTGACGGCCAGGCGTTGCGCGACGCGGTCGAGATGCGCTGGCTGCCGGCCTTGCGCGAGTTCGCGCCGCAGATGCTGTTCGTGTCGGCCGGGTTCGACGCGCATCGCGACGACGAGATGAGCATGCTCGGCTGGCGGGACCAGGACTACGCGTGGGTCAGCCGCGTGCTCGTCGATCTGGCCGACGAATGCTGCGGCGGGCGGATCGTCTCGACGCTCGAGGGGGGCTACGCATTGCCGGCGCTGGCCCGTTGTGTCGAGTTGCACATGCGTGCGCTGCTCGGCATCGATTGACGACCGGCCTCACCGCGACATCACCGAAATCCGCGATGGCCGACCATCACTACCTGTCTTCGATGTTCGATCCGGCCAGCGTGCTGCTGGTCGTCGATGACCGCTCGCCGCCGCCATGGGCCGAACCGCTGCGGGCCGCGTCCGGTCCCGGCCCCGAGCAGGCGCTCAGGGATCGGCACAGCGAAGCGAACCCCGTACCCGTGCGCTTGTGCACGCCGGCCGCGCTGGAGGCCGGCGAGGGCTCGGCTCCGTCGCTGTCGGGCATCGATCTGGTGGTGCTGGCCGTGCGGCCGGACGAGGTCGTTCCGGTCCTCGATGCGCTCGAACGGCTGCGCGCCGCGGCGCGGCAGGCGGCGGCCGACGGCGGCCGGCCGCGCTTGCCGGGCCAACTGCTGCTGCTGACGCCGTCGGCCGATGCGTCGCAGTGCGACGATTGGGCCAGGCGCGCGCGCGAAGGCGGCTGGCGGCTGCTCGGTCCGAGCAGCGCCGGCTTCGTGCGGCCCCATCGAGGTTTGAATCTCGGCGGCATGGGCCTGCTGCCGCCGGCCGGCGAGATCGCGCTGGTGTCGCAATCCGGCGCGCTCGGCGCGGCGATGCTCGATTGGGCGCAGGAGGTCGGCGCAGGGTTCTCGCTGGTCGTCGCGCTCGGCGACGAGGTCGACGTCGACCTGGCGCAGGTGCTCGAGTTCGTCGCCAGCGACATGCGCACGCGCTCGGTCATCGTCTATCTCGAGCACATCTTCTCGCCGCACGGCCGACGGGCGGGCGATGCCGACCTGCAGCCGGGCCAGGCGATCGGCGCAGCGCGGCGCTTCATCAGCGCGTTGCGCGCGCTGTCGCTGGCCAAGCCGGTGATCGTGCTCAAGGGCGGCCGCTTCGCGGCGGGCGTGCCGGGACTGGCCGGCGCCAGCGATGCGGCGTCGGCCGTCTACGAGGCGGCGCTGCGGCGGGCCGGTGCCGTGCAGATCCAGATCTTCGCGCAGGTCGAGATCATCGCCCGCTATCTGGCGGCGCGCTCTTCGCCGGTCGGCCCTCGGCTGGGCATCGTCGCCAACGGCCGCGGGCCGGCCGTGCTGGCCGTCGACGAGGCGATCGGCGACGGCATGCGCGTGCCGTCCGTCGCCGAGCCGCTCGTCAATCCGACGCTGCTGGGCACCGACGCGACGCCGGTCCGGATCGTCGATGCGCTGCAGGCGCTGGGCGAGTCGCCTTCACTCGACGCGCTGCTGCTGGTGATCGCGCCGCACCGCTCGCTCGATGCCGACGAACTGGTGCGCGCGCTGAGCGAACGGGCCCGCGACATCGATCTGCCGGTGTTCGCCGCGCTGCTGGGCAGCGAGCGGATGCGCGAGGCCGCCTACGCGCTCGAACAGTGCGGGATTCCGGTGTTCGCGACGCCCGAGGCGGCGGTCAACGCGTATGCGCACGTCGCGCGCTTCCACGAGAACCAGAAACTGCTGCTGCAGATGCCGCATCCGTTGTCGGATCTGCCGGATCCGGATCTGGACCGGGCCCGCGCGATCATCGACCGGGTGCTCGCGCATGGACCGGCGCCGGCGTCGTCCGGCGACGCGGACGATGCCCGCCGCGTGCTGTCGGCGGCCGACGCCAAGGCGCTGCTGACCGCGTTCCACGTACCGATGGTCGATCCGCAGCCGGCGCGCAGCGCCGACGAGGCGGTCGCGCTCGCGAACGGCATCGGCTATCCGGTCGCGCTGAAGGTGATGTCGCCCGACGTCCCGTTCAAATCGGCGGTCGGCGGCGTGCTGTTGAACCTGCACGGACCCGAGCAGGTGGCCAGCGCGTTCCGCACGATCATGCTGGCGGTCAGCACCGCGGCGCCCGACGCCCGGATCGACGGCGTCAGCGTGCAGGCGATGCGCGGCTCCAGCGGCTCGGCCGAACTGAAGCTGGCCGTGCATCGCGACCGCTTGTGGGGGCCGGTAATGCGCTTCGGCGCCGGCGGCGCGCAGGCCGGCCCGCAGCGCCGCGACGGCGCGCTCGAGCTGCCGCCGCTCAATCGTTTTCTCGCGCGCAAGCTGATCGAGCGCTCGCGCGTCTACGCATGGCTGGCCCGGCGGCCGGTCGATCCGGGGCGCCTGGACGCCGATCTGGACGGCATCGAACGGATCCTGCTGCGCGTGTCGGAGATCGTCTGCGAGATGCCGCGGGTCGTCGAGATCGACCTGAACCCGGTGATAGTCGACAGCACCGGCGTGACCGTCGTCGACGCGCGGATCGTCGTCGAGCCGGCGCCGCCGGCCGGGCTGCGCTATTCGCACATGGCGATCATGCCTTACCCCACTTATCTCGAGCAGCGGCTGCAGACGCGCACCGGCCGTGCGTGCACGATCCGGCCGATCCTGCCCGAGGACGCCGAGTCGCTGCAGGCGATGGTGCGGCGCCTGTCACCGCAGGCGCGCTACTTCCGCTTCGTGTCGACGCTGACCGAACTGCCGCCGCGCCTGCTGCTCAAGTTCACGCAGATCGACTACGACCGCGAGGTGGCGCTGGTGGCGGTCTCCGACGGCGACGATTGCAACGAAGCCGAATGCATCGTCGGCGTGGGCCGCTACATGCTGAACCCGGACGGCGAGACCTGCGAGTTCGCGATCGCGATCGACGACGCGTGGCAGGGCGCGGGCCTGGGCGGGCACCTGATGAAGTCGCTGGTCGCGCTGGCCAGCCAGCGGGGGCTCAAGCGCATCGAAGGGCACGTGCTGGGCACCAACTACCCGATGCTGGGCCTGATGCGCCATATCGGTTTCCAGATCGCCGTCGAACCCGACGAGCCCGACATGCGGCTCGTCTGGCGCGACCTGCCGGTGACCTAACGCCCGGCTCGCCGGGTCTGGCTCCGCGGTGTCTGGCGCCCGGTGTCCGGCGTCACGAACGGATCGGGCGCGGCCGATCCGTTCGCCGGCCGTCATCCCTGCGCGTGATAGCGGGTGACGCGCTCGACCTCGTTCTTCGAGCCGAGGAAGACCGCGACCCGCTCGTGCAGCCGCGTCGGCTGCACGGTCAGGATCCGTTGCGTGCCGTTGGTCGCGGCGCCGCCGGCCTGCTCGATCAGGAACGACATCGGGTTGGCTTCGTACAGCAGCCGCAGCTTGCCGGGCTTGTCCGGCTCGCGGGCGTCGCGCGGGTACATGAAGATGCCGCCGCGGGTCATGATCCGGTGCACGTCGGCGACCATCGACGCGACCCAGCGCATGTTGTAGTCCTTGCCCAGCGGTCCGGTCTTGCCGGCCAGCATCTCGTCGACGTAGCGGCGCACCGGCGCTTCCCAGTGGCGCATGTTCGACGCGTTGATCGCGAATTCCTTGGTGTCGGCCGGGATCGTCATCCGGTCCTGCGTCAGCAGCCAGGCGCCGGTCTCGCGATCGAGCGTGAAACTGGCCACGCCGTCGCCGACGGTCAGCACCAGCTGCGTCGACGGGCCGTAGACCGCGTAGCCGGCGGCCACCTGGCGTTCGCCGCTCTGCAGGAAGCTCTGCTCGCCGGCCTCGCTCCCGTCGTCGGGCATCCGCAGCACCGAGAAGATCGTGCCGACCGACACGTTGACGTCGATGTTCGACGATCCGTCGAGCGGATCGAACAGCAGCAGGAACTCGCCGCGCGGGTACTCGGTCGGGATCAGGTGCGGGCCGTCCATCTCCTCGGACGCCATCGCCGCGAGGCTGCCGCCCCATTCGTTGGCTTCGAGCAGCGTTTCGTTGGCGATCACGTCCAGCTTCTTCTGCGATTCGCCCTGGACGTTGTCGGTGCCGGCCTCGCCGAGCACGTCGGCCAGCGCGCCCTTGCTGATCGAATGGCTGATCCGCTTGCAGGCGCGCGCGACCACTTCGATCAGCAGCCGCAGCTCGGCCGGGATCAGTCCTTTCTCGCGCTGCTTGACCACCAGGTATTGCGTGAGGGAGATGTGTTTCTTCATCTTGGTCCTTGTCTTGAGTGAACGGTTGGCGTCGGCTGGCCGGAAACTCGGGTTCTCAGCTTGCCAGCGCCTTGGTGACGATTTCGGCGACGTCGGTCGACAGCCCCGGCGCCGCGGCGACCTGCTCGATCGCGGCCTTCATCGCCTGGCGGCGATCGGGCGTGAACTTGCGCCAGCGGTCCAGCGCGCGCGCCAGCCGGGCCGCGACCTGCGGGTTGATCGGGTCGAGCCGCAGCACCTGCTCGCGCCAGAACGCGTAGCCCGATCCGTCGGCCGCATGGAATTCGGCGAGGTTGCCGTTGCAGAAGCTGCTGATCAGCGCGCGCACCTTGTTGGGGTTGCGGATCGAGAACGCCGGGTGTTCGAGCAGCGTGCGCACGCGCGCGAGCACCGGCGCGTCGCCGGGCTGGCGGTGCGCGGCGGCCTGCAGCATGAACCATTTGTCCATCGCCAGCGGCTCGTCGGCGAAGCTGACCGCGAAGTCGGCGAGCACCAGTTCGCGGTCGGCCGACGGGCTGTTGACGAGCCCCTGCAGTGCCGCGAGCCGGTCGGTCATGTTGTCGGCGGCCCGGTACTGCGCGAGCGCGGCGGCCTGCGCGGCCGGGTCGCCGCTGTCGATCCAGAAACCCAGCGCCGCGTTGCGCAACCCGCGTTGGCCGGCCTGCACCGGATCGGGCGAATACGGCCCGGTCGGCGCCAGCCGGGCATACAGCCCGCGCCAGAGTTCGAGCAGCTGCTCGCCGACGTGCCGGCGCAGCGCGTTGCGCGCCTGGCGGACGGCGGCCGGATCGACGACCGGCAGTTGTTCGGCGGTGAAGCCCTCGGTCGGCAGGATCAGCAACTGCTCGCGATACGCGGGGTCGAGGGTTTCGTCCGCGATCGTCGCGCGCAGCACGTCGACCAGCGCGCTCGCCTGCTCGGGCAGCGGGGCGCCGGCGAGCACGCGCAGCACGCAGTCGGTGGCCAGCCGCTGGATCGCTTCCCAGCGGTTGAACGGATCGCTGTCGTGCGCGGCCAGGAACGCGAGCTGCGCGGTCGTGTACGGGTACTCGACGACGACCGGCGCCGAGAAGTCGCGCAGCAGCGAGGGCACCGGTTCCGCGTCGATGCCGTCGAACACGAACTGCTGCTCGGCCTGCGTGACGTCCAGCACGCGGGTGGCCGGCAGCAGGTCGCGGCCGTCCGGCCCGATCAGACCGACCGCCAGCGGGATGTGGAACGGCAGCTTGGCCGGCTGGCCGGGCGAAGGCGGGCACGATTGCCGCACGTCGAGCCGGTAGCGGCGCGAGGCGGCGTCGTAGTGGCCGTCGATCCGCAACTGCGGCGTGCTGGCCTGCGAATACCAGTGGCCGAACACCGTCAGGTCGCGCCGGTTGGCGTCGGCGATCGCCGCGACGAAGTCGTCGCAGGTGACCGCCTGGCCGTCGTGCCGCGCGAAGTACAGGTCGATCCCCTTGCGGAAGCCGTCGCGCCCGACCAGCGTCTGCAGCATCCGGATCACCTCGGCGCCTTTCTCGTAGACGGTGACCGTATAGAAGTTGTTGATTTCCTGGTAGCTGTCGGGCCGGATCGGGTGCGCCATCGGCCCGGCGTCCTCGGGGAACTGCACCGAGCGCAGCGTGCGCACGTCCTCGATCCGCTTGACCGCGCGGGCGCTGCGCGCGGCCGCCTCGTCGGCGGTGCTGGCGGCCAGCATGTCGGCCGAGAACTCCTGGTCGCGAAAGACGGTCAGGCCTTCCTTGAGCGTGAGCTGGAACCAGTCCCGGCAGGTGACGCGGTTGCCGGTCCAGTTGTGGAAGTACTCGTGGCCGACCACCGCTTCGATGTTGGCGAAGTCGGCGTCGGTGGCGATGCGCGGATTGGCGAACACGTACTTGGTGTTGAAGATGTTCAACCCCTTGTTCTCCATCGCGCCCATGTTGAAGTCGCCGACCGCGACGATCATGAAGCGTTCGAGATCCAGTTCGAGGCCGAAGCGCTGTTCGTCCCAGCGGATCGCGTGGATCAGCGACTGCATCGCGTGGCCGGTCTTGTCCTCGTTGCCGGGCTCGACCCAGACCTGCAGCAGCGCGTCGCGGCCCGAGCCGGTCTTGATCCGCTCCTCGCGCGCCGTGAAGCGGCCGGCGACCAGCGCGAACAGGTAGCTCGGCTTCGGAAACGGATCCTCCCAGCGCGCCCAGTGCCAGCCGGGCCGTTCGTCGCATTCGCCCTGCGCGACCAGGTTGCCGTTGGACAGCAGCACCGGGCACGCGGCCTTGTCGGCGCGGATCGTGACCGTGTAGCGCGTCATCACGTCCGGGCGGTCCGGGAAGAACGTGATCCGCCGGAAGCCCTCGGCCTCGCACTGCGTGAAATAGTTGCCGTTCGAGACGTACAGCCCCATCAGCGTCGTGTTGGCGCTCGGATCGATCCGGGTGACGACGGTCAGCGTGAACGTGTCGGGCACGTCGGCGATGCGCAGCAGCGACGCGTCGCAGGTGAACGCGTCCGGCGCCAGCGGACGGCCGTCGATGCGCACCTCGAGCAGCGTCGGTCCGTCGCCGGCCAGCTCGAGCGCGGCGTCCGGCGCGCCGACGCGCCGCAGTTGCGCCTCGGTCGTCACCTGGGTCGCGGTCGGGTCCAGTTCGAATGCGAGCGCGACGCGATCGATCGCGAACGGCCACGGCCGGTAGTCGGAGCGCTGGATGACCAATCCTTGATCTGTTCGCATGGGGGAATCCGGGAAGAGGGGGGTATCGAAAGCGGGCGGCGGCGGACGGCGATCGGAATCCGGGGCCGGACCCGGCGCGTCCCGGGGGCGATCGGAATCAGGGCCAGACCCGGCGCGTCCCGGGAATTGTACGGCGGCCAGGAGTCCGCGCGGCAGAAGGCGTGCCCGCGCCCGGTCGAGGCGGCCGCCCCCGAAACGCCGATCGTCGGCGCCGGTCCGGCCACTGTGGCGCGTATGCGACGCGATATCGACCCCTGGTCGGATGCCGATCCGAAAAGCGTCGGGGCGCGGGGGCGGTATGCCTACAATCCGCGCATGAGCACCTCGGAAGATCTTCCTACGTCCTCGTCCCGGCCCGCAGGGCCGTTGCCGTTCGAACTGGGCCTCGACGGCGCGCCCGTCCGGCTGGGCAGGCTGGCCGGCGGCATGGTCTATGCGGTCGCGATCGCGCAGCAGGGCGTGCGGCTGGCGCTGATCGGCGCGGCCTTGCACAAGGCGTTGCGCGCCGGGGCGTCGGCCGCTGTGATGACCGCGCAGGATTCGCGCCAGTTTCTGCGCAAGCTGGCGCTCAACGGCGTCGACCTGGCCGAGTTCGAGCGGGGCGGCCTGTTGACGGTTCAGGAGCTTGGCGGCGCCGGCGGCGTTTCCGGCGAGCCGGCGGGCCGTTCGCATCGTCTGCCGCAGGCGCTGCGCAAGCTGAATCTGCCCGAGCGCTCGCTGGTCGTGATCGACGGCGCCGACGATGGTTTCTGTCTGGACGATGCGGCGGCCGCGCAGGACGTCGGCACCGCGGTGCAGGCCTGGGTCGCCGAGCGCGACCATACGCTGCTGGCGATCTTCGCGCGGCCGATCGACGAGTCGTCGACGCTGGCCGGGCTGGCCGAGCGTTTCGCCGGCCTGGCCTTCGTTCGCGAGGCCGACGATCAGGCAACGCTGGACGTCATCCACTGGTTCGGCGCGACCGGCGCGATGGCGCGGGCCAGCTATTCGCTGGAGATCGTCGACGGCGGCCTGCGGGCCCGGCCGGTATTCGGCCGCAAGACGATCGATCCGCGGCACGAGGTGCTGTTGGCCACGCAGGGCGCGATCTTCGATTTTCCGCAGACCGGCAACGGCTGGATGCAGGCCGAGACGATGCTCGACGCCGTCGACAAGGCGCGCACGATCGTCGGCGGCACCGTCCTGCTGCATTTCGACCAGATGTCGTCGCTGCGCGAGCTCGCGCAGGCGGTCGCCGTATTGCGCGCGACGCCGCGCCCGCAGTTGCGCATCATCGTGCGCGAATGCGGCGCCCGGCTGCGCGTGCCGCAGGTGGCCGCGCTGATGCGCCTGGGCATGAACATGATCATCCCGCAGGAAGTCTCCGGGCAGGCCGCGCTGGCGATGGCCGAGTCGCTGCGCGGAACCCTGTCGAACCGCCACTACGAGCCGGACCTCGAACGGCTGCTCGACGGCGCGGACCTCGACCAGGCTTCGCAGGTGGTCGGCGTCGCCGATTTTCGCCGCCACGTCGCCGAGATGCTCGGCCGCGCGTCGATGCTGGACGTGCCGGTGTGCCTGGTCCGGTTCAGCGCGGTCTCACCGCAGGCGATGCGCGCGGTCATCGGCGCGCTGTCGCGCGGGCGCAACTGCCTGTTCACGCAGCACGACGGCGGCGGCTGGATGCTGTTGTACGGCTGCCTGCCCGAGCGGGCGGCCGGCGTCATGGCCCGCCTGCTGGGCGCGCGATTCGAGAAACTGCTGGCCGATTTCCAGTTGCTGGGCGAGCAGGGCGAGATCCTGCGGGCGATCCGGCTGCTCGATCACGCCGCGGTCAACCTGTCGGATGCGGTGTTCGAGAACACCGTCATCCGCGAGGAATTCGAAGGCTCGTCCGAAAGCGGGTTCGCGTCTTCCTGATCCACGTGCCAGCCGACGCCGATCGTCGTCGATTTCGACAACCAGGGGAGCTTGCGTGACTCGTCGATCCGTCTGATCCATCGCTGCGGCCCGAGCCGAATCGTCGCCGGCCGCGCGACCACCAGCCATACCAAGAAAACAGCCAGCCTGAACCCGTCGCCAGCGGGTACCGACCGACGTCGACCGTTAATGATTTCACGGCGACCGTTCGTCGGGTCACATACATTCGAGGCCTGATCCGCATCGTGCGGAACCTGCCTTCGGAGGGAGGATCTCTGATGTTTCTATTGAAACCCATCGTCAAGAGTTTCGGCGTGGCGCGCGAGCGCGAATCGGGCGCCCCGGGCGGCACGCCGCCGCGCTCGCGGCTGACCGCGTTCGCGGTCGAACCGCGGATGCTGTTCGACGGCGCGGCGGTGGCTACCGCCGAGGCGATGGTGCCGACCCACGTCGAGGCGCCGCATGCGGAGGCGGCGGCTCCGGGTGCTCCGGCCGCCGTGATGATGCACGGCACGATCAACCATGATCCGGTCGGCCACGACAACGCGCGGACCACGGCGCCCGGCCAGAAGATCTGGGACGGCCAGGTGCTGCACGAGGACGGGCACGGCAACACGCCGGCTTCGGATCCGGACGGCGATGCGCTGCACCTGACCGGCGTGACCGCCGGCGCGAAGACCGACGTCGGCGACGTGCCGCGCACCGGCCTGGGCGATGCGATCCACGGCCAGCACGGCACGCTGTGGCTGCAGGCCGACGGCAGCTACTGGTACAAGCCGGACGACGGCCTGACGGTCGGCGCCGGCCAGACGCTGCACGACGTGTTCTCGTACAAGCTGTGCGACGACCGGGGCGGCGAGGCGATCTCGACGATCACGATCAGCATCACCGGCAGCGGTGCGGGCGGCCATTCGATCGACGCGAATCCGGACGAGTACTGGATCACGAACGCCGACACGATCACCGACGGCAAGGCGATCGGCGGCGACCACGACAGCGCGACGCCGTGGCACGACGACCAGGCCGACCACGGCGAAGGCCTGCACGTCGTCGGCGTCCGGGCCGGCGACACGGGTACGGACGTCAGCGGTTCGGTGGGCACGACGGTCGGCGGCCAGTACGGCTCGCTGACGCTGCAGCCCGACGGCAGTTACGGCTACGTCGTCAACCAGGCGGGTAAGGACCTGCCGCGCGGCGAGCGCGCGCAGGACGTGTTCACGTACACGGTCGCCGACAGCGATGGCCACACGGCGACGACGACGATCACGATCCACCTGATCGGCGCCAACAACCCGCCGGTGGGCCTGGAGCACGTGCGCCAGACGACCCCCGAGACCCCGATCACCGACGGCAAGGTATTGCAGCCCGACGGCCACGGCAACGGCGCCGACTACGACAAGGACGGCGATACGCTGACGATCGAAGGCGTGGTTTCCGGCAACGCCTCGTCGCCGGCCGACATCCCGCGCGAGCACGTCGGCGACGTCGTGCACGGCAACTACGGCGACCTGGTGATCAACCGCGACGGCACGTACACGTACGTCCCGCATGCCGACCTCGACATTCCGGCCGGACAGACGGTGACCGACACCTTCTCGTATCGCCTGTGCGACCAGGAGGGCGGTGAAGCGGTCGGCAAGATCAAGGTCGAGATTCCGGGCGGAGGCAATCCCGGCAATCCTCCTGGCGGAGGCGAGAACCCCGGTAACCCCGGCGGAGAGAATCCCGGCAATCCTCCTGGTGGAGGAGAGAACCCCGGTAACCCCGGTGGAGAGCATCCGGGCAACCCTCCTGGCGGCGGCGAGAATCCCGGTAACCCGGGTGGAGAGCATCCGGGCAATCCCCCCGGCGGCGGCGAGAACCCCGGTAACCCCGGCGGAGAGCACCCCGGTAATCCTCCCGGCGGCGGCGAGAATCCGGGTAACCCCGGCGGAGAGAACCCGGGCAATCCTCCCGGCGGCGGGCAGAATCCCGGCAATCCGGGTGGAGAGCATCCGGGTAATCCTCCCGGCGGTGGCGAGAACCCGGGTAACCCGGGTGGAGAACATCCGGGCAATCCTTCCGGTGGTGGCGAGAATCCCGGTACTCCCGGCGGTGGTACTCCTGGCGGTGGCACTCCCGGTGACGGTACCCCCGGCGGTGGTACTCCCGGCGGTGGCACTCCCGGCGGTGGCACTCCCGGCGGTGGCACTCCCGGCGGTGGCACTCCCGGCGGTGGCACTCCCGGCGGTGGCACTCCCGGCGGTGGCACTCCCGGCGGTG
This sequence comes from Burkholderiaceae bacterium, assembly GCA_047601745.1. Classification (GTDB taxonomy): domain Bacteria; phylum Pseudomonadota; class Gammaproteobacteria; order Burkholderiales; family Burkholderiaceae_E; genus JAKPAM01. The sequence continues at coordinate 3,337,448 of JASGIS010000001.1, forward strand.
GCACTCCCGGTGGTGGCACTCCCGGTGGCGGTACTCCTGGCGGTGGCACTCCTGGCGGTGGAACTCCCGGTGACGGTACCCCCGGCGGCGGTAATCCTGGTGGTGGTACCCCTGGCGGCGGCACTCCCGGTGGCAACGCCGGAAGCGGCACCTCCGGAGGCGGCGACGGCGGACAGGGCGGCGGCACGACGCTGGGCCAGCAACTGCCGATCGTGCCGGCCGGTTTCACCCATCCGGCGGTTTCCTCCGACGGAGCGCCGACGCCGTCGTACTCGGCGATCGATTCCAAGCCGGTGCTGATCGCGCCGCTGGTGCTGCCGCAGGATCCGCAGGGTCCGATCGTGTTCGAGCGCGTCAAGGGTGTCGTCGAGGAGGCGCCGGCCGAAGGCGAGGCCGTCGACAAGACGGCGGCGCTGACGCCCGCGTTGCTCGCGGCCGCCCGTCAACCGGTCAAGCCGACCGACGACTGCGTTCCGGCGCCGAAGGCGAAGGTCGCGGGCGTGGCCAAGCACCGGCCGAAGGCCGTCGCCTCGAGCGTCTTCGCCCGGTCCGACGTCGTCAACAAGGCCGTGCCCAAGTCGTTCAGCGAGCAGGTCAAGACCGTCGCCAAGCGACCGCCGGTCGCCCACCGCGTCACGCCGACGCGCGCGCCGGTGGACAAGGGCTGCTGATCGGTGCACGCCGCCGCCCCGCGAAAAAGGGGCGCGGCGCGCATCTGTTGCGCGAAAGCACCATTTGTCGGACGGACGCCGCCGTTCATCCGACGAGTGGCGTTACCTTGGCTTGTGATGGGCTGGTCAAACTGAGATACTGGATTATGGTTTTTATATAACCTTTTGATTTTCAAAAGGTCTGTTGGAAATCGGCCGGCACGTATCGGCCGATTCGTTCAGGCCGAGCGGACGGAAAACCAATCAAATGAGCCCACGCGTGCATGTCGAGGCGGCCCAGCCAGGCTATCGACGGATGACGAAACGCCTGCTCGCGGTGTCGACCCTCGCCGTGGCGATGGCCGGCTGCGCGATGACGCCGAAGCCGATGTCGCCGCAGGACATCGCCAAGCGCGTCGAGGACGACCGCGCCAAGATGTACGCGGACCAGGATCCGGTCACCGGGCCGCTGTCGCTGGCCGAAGTGTCGGCCCGGGCGATGAAGTACAACCTCGACTACCGGCTCAAGGTGATGGAGGAGGCGCTGGCGCAGGGCACGCTGGACGTGACGCGCTGGGACATGTTTCCCCGTCTGCTGCTGAATGCCGGCTACGTCCATCGCAGCAACGACCTGGCCTACGTCACGTCTTCCGGGCAGACCTCGACGACGACGCTCGAGCGCAACCGCCGGATCGCCAGCGCCGAGTTCTCGTGGAACATCCTGGATTTCGGCGTGTCGTACTTCCGCGCGAAGATGGCTTCGGACCAGGTGCTGGTCGCCGAGGAGCGCAAGCGCAAGGTCATGCAGAACCTGATGCAGGACGTGCGCATCGCCTACTGGCGCGCGCTCGGCGCGCAGCGGCTGATGGCGCAGATGGACGCGCTGACCGCCAAGTCGAAGACCGCGCTGTCGCGCGCGCGCCAGATCGAGCAGCAGGGCCTGTTGCCGCAGGCCCAGGCGCTCGCGTATCAGCGCGCACTGCTCGATTCGACGGTGCTGCTGCAGGCGCGCCGCCAGGATCTCGAACTGGCCAAGATGGAACTGGCCGGCCTGATGAACCTGCCGCCGAACACGCAGTTCACGCTGCTCGACAACAACGAGCCCTTGCTGCCGCCGGCGCCGGCCAACCTCGAGAAGCTCGAAGAGATCGCGCTGGTGCAGCGGCCCGAGCTGCGCGAGGAAGACTATCGCAAGCGGATCTCGGTCGCCGACGCCAACCGCGCGCTGGTCGCGACGCTGCCCGGCCTGTCGCTGGATCTGAGCTCGCAGTACGACTCGAACCGGTACCTGCTGAACAATAGCTGGATGGAAGGCGGCCTGCGCCTGTCGATGAGCCTGTTCCGGCTGGCGTCGATCCCGTCGCTGAACCGCCAGCGCGACGCGCAGTTGAGCGTCGACGACACCCGGCGGATGGCGCAGGCGATGGCCGTGCTGACGCAGGTGCGCGTCGCGGCCCAGCGCTACAGCCTGGCCAAGGACGAGCTGGATCAGGTGTCCGAGAGCGCCAGCGTCGACCAGCGCCTGGCCAACTACTCGAAGGCCGCGGCGACCTCGCGCGTCGATTCCGAACTCGAAGTCATCCGCACCGAGGCGCGCGCGCTGTTGTCCTCGTACCAGCGTCACGTCGCGTATGCGAACGCGCAGGCCGCGTTCGGCCGGCTGTTCAACTCGGTCGGCCTCGACGTGCTGCCGCCCGAGGGCGGCTACGACCTGCCGGCGCTGACCGAGACGATCGACAAGTCGCTGCAGGAGTGGCAGCGCGCGACCTTCGAGCGCGTGTCGGCCACGCAGCTGCCGGCGCCCAAGGTGGCCGTCGTCGTCGAGAACGGCACCGATCCGCGTTATGCGGCGGCGATCAAGGAGGGCGTCGGCCAGGCGCTGAACCGCTACAACATCGAGGTCGCCGACGCGCCCGACGCCTGGAAGATGGTCGTGCGCCTGATGGTGGCCAACCCGTCGGGCACGACGCGGCGCGCCGACTGGGTGATGACGATGTACCGACCGAACGGCGTGCGGGCCGGCGCGATGTCGTATTCGAGCGTGATGCCGCAGGACTTCACGACCGGCGCGATCAACGCGCTGACGCAATCGGCGATCGATTCGTACTCGGTCGCGATGAACGACTGGCTGGTCGACAAGAGCCGGCAGCCGATCGCGGCGCGACTCGTCGATTCGCCCGAAGCCACGCAGAACTGATGTCGCCGATGCCGAGCAGCCAGCCCGTCTTCGATCCCGGCACGCCGCGTTCGCGGCGTCCGGCGGCCGCGCGCGTCGCGGCTTTGTGCGTGGGTGTGATCGCCTGCCTGGGCGCGGTACCGTTCGCGGCCGCGCAGATGCAGATCAAGCCGGCCGCGCCCGCCGCCCGGTCCACGACGCCGGCGACCGGCGCGCAGGCCAACGGCACGCAGGCCAGCGGCGCTCAGGCCAATGGCGCTCATGCCAATGGCGCACAGGCCCCGGCCGCGCCGGCCGGCGACGGTTCGGCCCCCGCGCCGGCGATGCCCACGGTGCCGCCGCCGGCCGGCCTGCCGGCCAACGACCAGGGCAGCGGGATCCGCGTGCTGCTGATTCCGCAGCAGGAGACCACGGTCGTCTCGCAGATCGTCGGCCAGATCAACCGGCTCGGCGGTGACATCGGCTCGGCGGTCAACAAGGGGGCGGCGCTGGTCGTCTTCGAGTGCTCGGAGCTGGAAGCGCGGCTCAAGATGTCCGAGGCCGAACTGACTTCGGCCAAGGAGCAGCACGAGGCCAAGCTGCGGCTGCAGGGCCTGAACGCGGCCGGCGAGGTCGAGGTGTCGATGGCGGCCGCCGCGGTCCAGAAGGCGCGCGCGCAGATCGACGTCTCGAAGGCGCAGCTCAAGCAGTGCGTGATCCCGGCGCCGTTCGCCGGCCGCATCGTCAAGCTGCACGTGCGCCAGTTCCAGGGCGTGACGGCCGGCCAGCCGCTGGTCGACCTGGTCTCCGGCGGTCCGCTGAAGGTCAAGCTGAACGCGCCGTCGCGCTGGCTGTCCTGGCTCAAGACCGGTGCGCCTTTCCAGATCCGCATCGACGAGACCGGCAAGACCTATCCTGCCGTCGTGTCGGCGATCAATGGCCGCGTCGACGCGGTCAGCCAGTCGATCGAGCTCGAAGGTCGCGTCGGCGGCAGTTTCCCCGAGCTGCTGGCCGGCATGAGCGGCAACGCCGAGTTCGCGCAGGCCAGATGAACGCGCCGCTCGACGGCACGCGTCTCGCGCCGGCCGCGATCAACCAGTACATCCATCTGGAGGAACGCGCTCGCGCGGCCCGCGACACCGCCGAGCTGATGTTCTGCATCGCCAACGAGCCGTGGCGGCTGTTTCCGTACCGGCAGGGCCTCGTCTGGTCGATCCGTGACGGGCGCGCCCGCCTGCGGACCGTGTCGGGGCTCGCGCAGCTCGCCGAGGATTCGCCGTACACGGTGTGGCTGCGCGGTCTGGGCGACTGGCTGGCCGCGCGGCCGGGCGACGATCCGGAATTCGTCGTGATCGACGACCTGCCCGAATCGATGCGCGAAGGCTGGGCCGAGTGGCTGCCCGTCTACCTGCTGACGTATCCGGTGCTGGCGCCCGACGGGCGCAGGCTCGGCCTGGCCGCCTACGCGCTCGACGAGGCGCCGGCCGACGGCGTGCAGCAATTGATGGCCCGGCTGGTCGGCGCCTACGGCCATGCGTGGGCGGCGCTCGAACCGGCGCGCGCGCGAGGCCTCGGACGCTCGTGGTCGTCGCGCCGCATCGCCTGGGGCGCGCTCGCGCTGGCCGTCGCCGTGCTGTGCGTGCCGGTGCGCCTGTCGGTGCTGGCGCCGGCCGAGGTCATCGCGCTGGACGCGATCGCGATCAGCTCGCCGATCGATGGCGTGATCAAGACCTTCCATGTGCAGCCGAACCAGTCCGTCGACGAAGGCGACCCGCTGTTCACGCTCGACGAGACCACGCTGCGCAATCGGCGCGAGGTGGCGCTCAAGCAGTTGCAGGTCGCGCGCGCCGACGCGCTGGCCGCCGCGCAGAAGGCTTTCGCCAACGACCAGAGCCGCGCCGAACTGGCGTCGCTGAACGGCAAGGTCGCCGAGCGCCAGGCCGAGCTCGTCTACATCGACGACCTGATGAAGCGCATCGAGGTGCGCTCGCCGGGGCGCGGCGTCGTCGTGTTCGGCGACGTCAACGACTGGCAGGGCAAGCCCGTCGTCACCGGCGAGCGCGTCGCGCTGCTGGCCGATCCGGCCGACGCCGGCATGCTGATCTGGCTGCCGGTGCCCGACGCGATCAACCTGGACGAGGGCGCCGACGTCAAGCTCTACCTGCAGGTGTCGCCGCTGCGGCCGTTGACCGGCAAGCTGTCGCAGACCAGCTACCAGGCGACGCAGTCGCCCGACGGGATCGTCGCGTACAGGCTGCGCGCGCGTTTCGACGCGCTCGACGACGAGCAGCGCGCGCTGGCGCGCATCGGCCTGCGCGGCACCGCCAAGATCTACGGTTCGCGCGCGCCGCTCGCCTATTACCTGTTCCGCCGTCCGCTGGCGGGCCTGCGCGAACTGACCGGCTGGTAAGGCCGCGGCATCCCGATGAGTTCGCTGAGCGGATCGATCCGGCAGGGGGCGAGGCAGCGGATCCGGCTGGCGCCGGCACGGCCGGTGCCGCCGCTGCGCGAGGATCTGGTGCTGTTCGAAGCGGCGGCCAATCGCGACGGCTCGCCGGCCTGGATGATCCAGGACCCGGTCGGCAACCGTTTCTTCCGGATCGGCTGGATCGAGTTCGAGATGCTGTCGCGCTGGGCGATCGGCGACGCGGACGCGATCGTCGAGGCGATCGGCCGCGAGACGCCGCTGACGGTCTCGGTCGACGACGTCGAGCAGCTCGCGCGCTTCTTTCGCCAGCACCTGCTGCTGCGCGCCGCCGACCCGGGCTCGGTCGACTACCTGAAGCAGGCGGCGCGCGCCGCCCGGCCGGCGCGGTGGAAGTGGCTGCTGCACAACTACCTGTTCATCCGCGTGCCGCTGGTGCGGCCGCAGGCGCTGCTGGCGCGCCTGGCGCCGGCACTGGGCTTCCTGTACACGCGCGGGTTCCTGGTCGCCACGCTGGCGGCCACGCTGCTGGGCGTGCTGCTCGCGGCGCGGCAGTGGGACAGCTTCGTGCACACGTTCCACGACTTCCTGAGTCCCGGCGGCCTGCTCGGCTACGCGCTGGCGCTGATGTTCGCCAAGACGCTGCACGAGATGGGCCACGCGATCACCGCGACCCGCCTCGGCGTGCGCGTCGCGCACATGGGCGTGGCCTTCCTCGTCATGTGGCCGATGCTGTACACCGATACCGGCGAGTCGTGGAAGCTGTCCGATCGGCGCAAGCGCTTCGCGATCGCCGCGGCCGGCATGGCGACCGAGTTCGCGCTGGCGGGCTTCGCGACGCTGGCCTGGAGCCTGGTCGACGACGGCGCGATCCGCAGCGCGTTGTTCTTCCTGGCGACGACGAGCTGGATCCTGACGCTGGGCATCAACGCCAGCCCGTTCATGCGCTTCGACGGCTACTTCCTGCTGTCGGACCTGCTCGACATGCAGAACCTGCACGCACGCAGCTTCGCGCTCGCGCGCACGCGGCTGCGCAACGCGTTGCTCGGCTGGAACGATCCCGACCCCGAGCCGTTCGAACCCGGATTGCGCCGCTTCCTGACCGGATTCGCGATCCTGACCTGGCTGTACCGTCTGATGGTGTTCGTCGGCATCGCGCTGGCCGTCTACCACTATTTCTTCAAACTGCTCGGCATCTTCCTGTTCCTCGTCGAGATCGTCTGGTTCGTCGCGCGGCCGCTGGCCGGGGAGTTCAGCGTGTGGTACGCCCAACGTGATCGCATCGGCCCGCCGCGCCGCGCCGCGCTGCTGGCCGCCGCCGCCGTGTTCGTCGGCCTGCTCGCCTGGCCGTGGGCGCGCTCGGTCGACGGCGAAGGCTGGCTGCATGCCGAACAGCAGCAACTGATCTACAGCCCGTTTCCGGCGCGGATCGCCCGCGTGCACGCCGAGGGGCCGGTCGAACCCGGCGCGGCGCTGGTCGTGCTGGACTCGCCCGACACGCGCAGCAAGGCGATGCAGTCGCGGATCATGGCCGATGCGCTGGCCCTGCAGCTCGACCAGACGATCGGCCGCACCGATGGCCAGGAGCGGCGCGCGATCCTGGCCGAGCAGCTCGCGCAGCAACTGGCCGAGTTCGGTGCCCAGCAGGCCGAGCTGCAGCGGCTCGAACTGAGCGCGCCGTTCGGCGGCCGTTTCCTCGACGTCGACCCGCAGATCCGCGAGGGTGTCTGGGTGACCGCCAATCAGCCGATCGGGATCGTCGTCGATCCCGGCGCCTGGGTCGTCGACGCGCTGATCGAACAGAAGGCGCTCGAACGGGTCGCCGTCGGCGCGCGCGCGCGTTTCCATCGCCGGTACCAGGCCGATGCGCCGCTCGAAGGCGAGGTCGTCGCGATCGACTCGGCGCGCGCGCAGGTGCTGCCGCATCCGATGCTGGCCGCCGAGAACGGCGGCCGGATCGCCGCGACGCGGCAGTCCAACGGCACGCTGGTGCCGCGCGATGCGCTGTATCGCGTGCGCGTGCGCCTCGACGCCGGCGCGTGGGAGCGAGGCTCGGCCCGGGCCTGGCGGCCGGTCGAACTCGGCTCGATATCGATCGCCGGCACGCGCCGGAGCTGGCTGGCCGACGCGTGGACCGCGGTGGCCGCGGTAATCGTGCGGGAAAGCGGGTTCTGAACCAGCCTGTCGGACCATTGGAAGGCGCCGTAGAGGCGTGTTCCGGTTGAATGGTGGCAGATTTTGCCGGTGGGTCCGGATCTACTTCGGCTGGCGCCCCAACCTGCCGGACGAAGCAGACAACCACCTGTTCGAACTGGCTGTCGCCGGTGGCGCTTCAACCATCATCAGCAGGAACTTGAAGGACCTGCAGCGTGGAGAACTTCGTTTCGACGGTCTGCAGACCCAGACGCCAGAGCAATTCTTGCAGGAGAACCAGCCATGAGTGCCATCACCATTCGCCTGCCTGACGAGAAATACCAGCGCCTCAAGGATCTTTCGCGTCGGCGCGGCACCAGTGTGAACCGTCTGATCGAAGAGATGGCCACCCTGATGCTGGCGGAATTCGACCTCGAAACCCGCTTTGCTCTGCGAGCGCAGCGGGGCGCGGGTAAACAGGCGCGTGGGCTGGAGTTGCTGCGCAAGGCCGCCGAGGGGTGAGGTCGCTCGCCCGTCAGGCCGCGACCTCGTCCCTGGCCCGCACGCGCATCCGCAGGCCGACCGGCATCATCGTGAACGACAGGTGCTCCTTCGCCGGTTCGCCGTCGGGCGTGTCGACCGACAGCAGGTCGAACCGGCCGAGCAGCACGGCGATCGCCAGCTTGATCTCGAGCAGCGCCAGATAACGCCCCGGGCAGATCCGCGGGCCCGCGCCGAACGGCATCGACACGCGCCTGGCCGACGACGGTGACGGTCCGTCGGCGGCCAGCCAGCGATCGGGATCGAACTCGGCCGCCCGCTGCACGTGGGTTTCGCTGACGCCGTCGTGCCGCATCAGCATCCACGCCACGGCGCCCGCCGGTACCCGGACGTCGGCGATCGCCGTATCGTGCAGCGCCTGCATCGCCAGGATCGGGGCGACCGGCTTGAGCCTCATCGTCTCGTGAGCGCAGGCCTCGACGAAATCGAGCCCGGCGATCTGCTCGATCGTTGGTGCGTCGGCGTCGCCGCACAGCCGCCTGACCTCGTCGGTCGCGCGGCGCAGCGCTTCGGGATGGCGCCACAGCAGATCGATCATCCAGGCCAGCGTGTTGGCGGTCGTGTCCTCGCCGGCGAGCAGCATCGTCAGCACGTTGCCGGCCAGCAGCGCGTCGTCGATGCCGCTGTCGGGCTGGTCCGCCGCCACGATCATCGCCTCGAGCAGATTGTCCGGATCCTCGCGCAGCGCCGGGTTGTTCGCCATGCGCTCGCGGGCCTCGGCGATGAAGCCGGCCACGGCCTTGCGGACCTCGGCGATGCTGGCGTCGAGCCGGCGGTCGTCCGCGGTCCTGACGAATCGCCACAGCGGAATCGGCGACAGCAGCCGCTTGAAGAACGCCGGAAAGATCTTGTCCAGATGCTGCTGGATGACGTCGCCTTCGGACTCCAGCGTGTTGACGTCGGATCCGAAAGCCAGGCCGGCGATCGTGTCGACCGTGTAGCGCATCAGGTCCGATTGCAGGTCGATCGGCTGGTCGGCCGCGGCCGCCGTCCGCCAGCGCCCGGCGAGCCGCTGCGCGACCCGGACCATCGACGGGTAGTAGCGCTTGACGTGGCCCGGATCGAAGCCGGACATCACCATCCGGCGCTGTTTGCGCCAGGACTCGCCGCTGCTCGAGAACACGCCGGGCAGCAGGCCCATCTCGACGCCGAGGGTTTCCAGCCGTTCGGTCCGCCGGAAACCGTCGGGCCGGTCCCGCAGCACGGTCGCGACGACCCGGTGATCGGCCACCACGAGAAACCGGCGGCGACCCATCCGTAGCTGGAACAGCGGGCCGTTCTCGCGCGCCCAGCCCTCGAGCTGCCGATGGAATCGCGACGATTCGATCTGCAGCGAATTGCCGAGCAGCGGCCATCCGCGAGGCCCGGGCAGATCGCGGATCTCGCGCAGCCGCGGCGCTCCGGGCGCGCCGGCTTCGTCGGGCGAGGCGGTGGCGGGGCTGGACGGGTCCATGGCGACGCGCTCGGTTGCTTACTCGGTTGCTTATTTGGTGACCAGCGGCCGATACCAGTTCGGCTGCGCGCCGGCGAACACGCCGCTCTCGTACAGACGATTGGCGCGCTCGAGCGTCTCGATGCCGGCCGGCGAATCGATCAGCCAGGTGCCCGAGCCCTTGCCGATCTCGCGCCGCGGCGTCAGCCCCTGCGCCTGCAGGAACTCGCGCGCCTGCGCGTCGGGCAGCGGCTCGCGCAGCGTGACGACAATACCGCCGGGCAGCGCGCTGTCCAGGGGCGTGGCCGCGGTGGTGGCGCTGGTCGATGTGTCGCTCGACGCCGGCTGGCCGCCCTTGCGCTGCACGAGATTCGGCGCGGTCGCCGTCGGGGCCGGCGAACCGGCCGGCCGTTTGTCGACCAGCGCCGGCGCCGAGGCGGCGCTGGCGCCGGTGGCGGCCTCGGCGCCGCTCGAGGCGGGGGCCGGGACGATCGTCCGCGTCTGCGGATCGATCCACAGCTCGCGCCGAACGGTACCGTCGTACCAGTAGGTCTTGACCGGCTCGGCCGCGCGCGCCGCGCCGCCGGCCGTCATGCCGGCCAGCAGGCCGGCCGTCGCCAGCAGGCTCGCGATCGCGCGGGGGCCGAAACCGCCGCGCGCGCGTCGCGTCGCGACGCGTGTCGTTCGCTGTCGGATGTCCATCTCAACGCCCCCAGATCGCGAGTTTCCAGCGCACGATGTGGCCGGTGTCGGCGACGCCGCCGTCGGTCACGCGCAATTGCCAGGCGCCCAGCGGCGATTCGTCCAGGTGCCGGGCCGACGTGAAGGTCCAGCCGCCGTTGCTCTCGCCGTAATCGAGATTGCCGGGCGAATGCCGATCCGCGTACGGCGCCTGCGGCGTGCGGCAGGTCCACAGTTCGTTGATCGGCGTGGCCGGCGCACCGCCGCTGGGCGTCGGGTACTGGAAACAGGCGCGCGAGTTGGCCAGTTCGCTGACCAGACCGGCCGGGCTGACGAGTTCGATCTTCAGGTCGCCGCCATAAGGATGGTCGGAGACGAAGGTCACCTGCACCATCTCGATCTTCGAGATCGGGCAGTCGCCCGCCGATACCTGCATCGTGTCGACGGCCGGAGCGGCCTCCGTCGTCTGGTTCGGGCGGTCCGGAATCGACGTGCCCGGCGCCCGTTCGACGACCTTGCACGCGGTCAGCGTCGACGAACCGCCGACCGAGGACCAGCTCTTGGCCAGCGTGACGGCCGCGCCGGCATCGACGGTGCCGAATGCGTAGTCGGGGTGGTAGTGCAGGCCGTTGACCGACACCCAGCGCGGATCGGTCGGATCGTTCTGGCGGGCGCTGCGAGCCAGGATCAGCCGCACGTCGCGCCAGCTCAGCTCGGGCCGCTGCTCGAGCATCAGCGCGACGACGCCCGACACCTGCGGCGTGCTGGCCGATGTGCCGGAGAAGCCCTGCGTGTAGTCGTTGCGCACGGTCGTCGACGTCACGTAGCTGCCGTCGATCGCGTCGGTCCCGTGGCCGCGATCGCTCGACAGGCCGCAGACGAGCACGTTGGCGCCGCGTTCGCCGTACCACGGGCGCTTGCCCTCGTCGTCGACCGCGCACACCGGGATCACGCCGAACTGGTTGACGAAACCGTCGAAGTTGGCGTTGTCCGTGTAGCTGTTGCAGTGGTTCGGGTCGTCGACGGTCGGCTCGATCCCGTAGCCGGCGCCGTCGTTGTAGTAGCAGCCGCCGTTGCCGGCCGCGAACAGGTAGACCGCTCCGCGTCCGCCTCGTCCTTCGCGCAGGCCGCGGGCGATCGCCGACTGGTATACGGCGGGCGATGGTTGCAGCACGCCGTTGTCCGGCAGACCCCAGCTATTGTTGTAGATCGAGATCGACGACAGCTCGCGCGTCAGCGCGTCGGCGATGTCGGCGTCGAAGCGCGTCTGCACCGGATCGTAGGCGACCAGCGTCGCCCGCGGCGCCACGCCGCGCACGCCGAGGCCGTTCTGGTCGCGCGCCGCCGCGATGCCGGCGACCGAGGTGCCGTGCTCGGTGCCGGCCGCGCACGGCAGCGGAAAGTTCTCGAACGGTGCATCGAGCTGATAGCTGTGGCTCAGCGACAGGTCGACGTTCGGCGACAGGTCCTGGTGCGTGACTTCGACGGCGTCGTCGACGATCGCGATGCGCACGCCCGCGCCTTTGCCCGGCGCCGCCTGCCAGCCGGCCAGCGCGCGCAGGTCTTCGCCCGATCGGCCGCCCGACTGCCCGGTATTGCTCAGGTACCACTGCTCGACGAATCGCGGATCCGCGCCGCTGCCTTGCGCGGCCGGAGACGCCATCAGGTACGTGTAGTTGCAGTGCGCGGCGTTCAAGCGCGTGCCGACCGGGGGCAGGGCCACCGTCGGCGTCGCCGGACGCTGGTCGGGCGTGGTGCCGCCGCTGGCCGTGTCCGAACCGCTGCCCGCGCCGCCGCCCGTCGTGCCGCCGTTCGCGCCGCCGCCCGTGGTGCCGCCGCCCGTCGAGCCTGCGGTACCGCCGCCGTTGCCGTCGTTCGGCGTCGATCCGTTGCCGGTGTCGGCACTGCCACTCTGGCCGCCGCCGCCATCCCCCCCGCCGCCTCCGCCGCCGCAGGCGGCGAGCACGGCCAGTGACACGCAGGCCAGGCCCCGTGCCGTCGATTGCGCAACGAGGCGCCATGAGGCCAATGTCTTCGTCTTCACCTATCCATATCCATCCGATCAATGACGTCGGCGCTAGTCTACGGGCGAAATCGGCCGATCAGCCAGCCGCGCGGCAATGGATCCTCGTCAATACGGGAATTTCGCACGCGATTGGCACGCATGTTGCGATGCGAACGTCGTCGTCGTGGTTGCGCGGCGAGTCCGTGCGAGCTTCCCGACTGACCGGTCACGAGCCGATCGTCATCGAGATCGGTCGCACGAACTTGGATTTCCGCACACGGATCACGTAATGTCGCGAAGTTTGCGCATCATCCCCACGTACGCCGTCAGTTCCCGCCAATCATGCAAAAGAAAATCCATACGCTGCTGGTCGCCAATCGTTCCGAAATCGCGATCCGCGTGATGCGGGCCGCGGCGGAGATGGGCATCCGCACCGTTTCGATCTATTCGCTCGAAGACCGCTTCGCGTTGCACCGCTTCAAGGCCGACGAAAGCTACCGGGTCGGCGAGGGCAAGAAGCCGCTGCAGGCCTACCTCGACATCCCGGACATCCTGCGCATCGCCCGCCAGGCGAAGGTCGACGCGATCCACCCGGGCTACGGTTTCCTGTCCGAGAACCCGGATTTCGCGCGTGCCTGCGAAGAGGCCGGCATCCTGTTCATCGGCCCGCGTCCCGAGGTGATGACGACGCTGGGCAACAAGGTCGCCGCGCGCAACGCCGCGGTCGCGGCCGGCGTGCCGGTGATGCCGGCGACCGGTCCGCTGCCGCGCGACATCGACCAGATCAAGACGATGGCCGCCGAGGTCGGCTATCCGCTGATGCTCAAGGCGAGCTGGGGCGGCGGCGGGCGCGGCATGCGCGTGATCGAGACCGAGGCCGACCTGCAGACGCAGGTCGAGGTCGCGCGCCGCGAGGCGGCCGCGGCCTTCGGCAACGACGAGGTGTACCTCGAGAAGCTCGTGCGCAACGCGCGCCACGTCGAGGTGCAGATCATCGGCGACCAGCACGGCAACGTCGTGCACCTGTTCGAGCGCGACTGCTCGGTGCAGCGTCGCAACCAGAAGGTCGTCGAGCGCGCGCCGGCGCCTTATCTCGACGACGCCCGGCGCGGTGAACTGTGCGAGGCCGCGCTGCGGCTCGCGCGCGCGGTCGACTACACGCACGCCGGCACCGTCGAGTTCCTGATGGACGCCGACACCGGCCGCTTCTATTTCATCGAGGTCAATCCGCGGATCCAGGTCGAGCACACGGTGACCGAGCAGGTGACCGGCATCGACATCGTCAAGTCGCAGATCCGCATCTGCGAAGGCGCGCGGATCGGCGCGCCCGACTGCCCGGTGCCCGAGCAGAAGGACATCCGCTTGAACGGCCACGCGCTGCAGTGCCGGATCACGACCGAGAACCCCGAGAAGAACTTCACGCCCGATTACGGCCGGATCACCGCGTACCGCAGCGCGGCCGGCTTCGGCCTGCGGCTGGACGGCGGGACCGCGTACAGCGGCGCCGTCATTACCCCTTATTACGATTCGCTGCTGGTCAAGGTGACCGCGTGGGCGCCGACCGCGCGCGAGGCGATCCGGCGGATGGACCGGGGGCTGCGCGAGTTCCGCATCCGCGGCGTGGCGACCAACCTGCAGTTCGTCGAGAACGTCATCAACCACCCGAGCTTCATCGCCGGCACCGTCATCACGCGTTTCATCGACACGACGCCCGAGCTGTTCCGCTTTCCGAAGCGGCGCGACCGCGCGAGCCGGCTGCTGCGCTTCGTCGGCGACGTGACCGTCAACGGCAACCCCGACGTCAAGGGTCGCCGGCTTCCCGACCTGTCGCACGTGCAGATCCTCAAGCCCCGGATCGACATCGAGACGCCGCCGCCGCCCGGCACGCGCGACAGGCTCGAGAAGCTGGGCCCGGCCGGGTTCGCGCAGTGGATGCTCGACCAGAAGCGCGTGCTGGTCACCGACACGACGATGCGCGACGCGCACCAGTCGCTGTTCGCCACCAGGATGCGCACGTACGACATGCGCGCGATCGCGCCGGCCTACGCGCGGATCGGCGCCGAGCTGTTCTCGCTCGAATGCTGGGGCGGCGCGACCTTCGACGTCGCGATGCGCTTCCTGAAGGAGGATCCGTGGCAGCGGCTCGCGCAGCTTCGCGAGCAGATCCCCAACGTGCTGTTCCAGATGCTGCTGCGCGGATCGAACGCGGTCGGCTATACCAACTACTCGGACAACGTCGTGCGCTACTTCGTGCAGCGAGCGGCCGCGCGCGGCATCGACCTGTTCCGCGTGTTCGATTCGCTGAACTGGGTGCGCAACATGCGCGTGGCGATCGATGCGGTGCTCGAATCCGGCGCGCTGTGCGAAGGCGCGATCTGCTACACGGCCGACCTGTTCGACGGCAAGCGCAAGTACGGGCTCGACTATTACCTGAAGCTCGCGCGCGAGCTGCAGGCGGCCGGCGTGCACGTGCTCGGCATCAAGGACATGGCGGGCGTCGCGCGGCCGCGCGCGATCGGCGAACTGGTGCGCGTGCTCAAGGCCGAGACCGGCCTGCCCGTGCACTTCCACACGCACGACACCAGCGGCATCGCCGCCGCATCGGTGCTGGCGGCCGTCGACGCGGGCGTCGACGCCATCGACGGCGCGCTCGACGCGATGAGCGGCTTGACGTCGCAGCCGAACCTCGGCGCGATCGTCGCCGCGCTCGAAGGCAGCGAGCGCGATCCGGGCCTGGACCGCGAAGGGCTGCGGCAGTTGTCCGACTACTGGGAGGGCGTGCGCAAGTTCTACCAGCCGTTCGAGGCCGACATACGCGCCGGCACCGCCGACGTCTACCAGCACGAGATGCCGGGCGGCCAGTACACGAACCTGCGCGAGCAGGCGCGGGCGATGGGCCTCGAACATCGCTGGGCCGAGGTGTCGCGGATGTACGCCGACGTCAACCGGCTGTTCGGCGACATCGTCAAGGTCACGCCGACGTCGAAGGTCGTCGGCGACATGGCGATCTTCATGGTGGCCAACGGCCTGGGCACGCAGGACATCCTCGACCCGTCGCGCGACATCGCGTTCCCGGATTCGGTGATCGCGCTGTTCAAGGGCGAGCTGGGTTTTCCGCCGGACGGCTTCCCGGCCGACGTGTCGCGGCGGATCCTCAAGTGCGGCACGCCGTCGCAGGTGCTGCCCGAGCCGCCGGCGCCGTACCGACCCGGCGACAGCCTGGCGCCGGTGGACCTGGCCGCGGCGCGCGAGGAGGCCGAGAAGGCGGTCGGCCGCCACATCGACGACGACGAGCTGGCTTCGTACCTGATGTATCCGAAGGTGTTCCGCGACTATGCGGCGCACCACCGCCAGTACGGGGACGTCAGCGTACTGCCGACGCGCACGTTCTTCTACGGCCTGGCCGATCGCGAGGAGATCGCGTTCAGCATCGATCCGGGCAAGACGCTGATCCTTTCACTGCAGGGCAGCACGCCGGTCGACGACGACACGGCCGTGCAGTTGTTCTTCGAGCTGAACGGCCAGGCGCGGGCGATGCCGGTCGCCAAGGCCGGCGCCAAGGTCGCCGCGCGGCGCGTGCAGGCCGACGCCGAGAATCCCGACCACGTGCCGGCGCCGATGCCCGGCATGGTCGTGACCGTCGGCGTCAAGCCCGGCCAGTCGGTCAAGGCCGGCGATCCGCTGGTGTCGATCGAGGCGATGAAGATGGAGTCGCAGATCCGCGTCGAACGCGACGCGACGATCAAGGCCGTGCACGTGAAACCCGGCGATACGATCGCCGCGCACGACCTGTTGATCGAGCTGGGGTAAGCGTCCTTACCCTTACTTGAACTGCACCGATACGCTCGGGTTGCCCGGCAGCCCGTCGTAGACGGCCCAGACCGTCGTGCCGGCCTTCGGCTGCAGCAGCTTGGTGAACGAGCCCAGCGACAGCAGATCGCCTTCCTTCAGCGTGATGCCGTTCTTCTTCAGGTCGCCGGCCAGCCAGATCGCGGCGTTGATCGGCTGGTTCAGGATCGCGCTGCCTTTGCCGCTATCCAGATCGCGCCCATCGTTGCCGACCAGCCGCACCGTCATGTCGCGCAGCGAATCGAGGAACGCCTGCGTCGGCTGCACCGGAATCGGCTGGCCGAGCACGCCGTAGCGGGCGCCGACGTTGATCAGTTGCAGCGCCGGGCCGGTCAGCTTCGACGGGTCCTCGTACTGCAGGTCCGGCAGTTCGATGAACGGATAGATGACGCTGATCTGCGACAGCGCCTCGAGCGGGGTCTTCGCGTCCTGGATCTTCGAGCTCTTGACGACGGCGACCAGGTCGGCCTCGAACACCGGCCGCGCGCCGAACTGCGCGGGCACCGACGCCCCGTTGCGCAGGATCATCTTCTGGTTCAGCGTGCCCCACATCGGCGCCGGATAGTTGAAACGCTTCTGGACCGCTTCGTTGGTCAGGCCGGCCTTGTAGCCGATGACCGGCCCGTAGCTGTCCGTCAGCGTCCGCGCGAACTTGTCGCGGCCGCACTGCGCGCCGGCGATCGTCAGGTCGGCCGGCGGCGTCGGTTGCTGTTGCAGCGCGACGTAGCGGGCGCTCATCGCCTTGATCGCCGCGTCGGACGGGCAGGTCGGCGCGTCGGGTTTCATGCCGGCGCAGCCGGCCAGCAGCGCTAGCGCGCCGGCGGTGGCGGCGAGACGGATCGTTTGCATCGTCGTGTCTCCTGGACGAGAAGGGTCATGGTCATCGATCGGCCCCGTGCCGCGCCGCGCGCGGGGGGCAGACAGGGGCGATCATACCGTGGTGCTTCGCGGCATTACCCTTTCATCGTCCAGGGGTTCCCCCGGCCTCATCGTCCAGCCGCGACCAGCTCGGCGAACGTCACCTCCTTGTCGACCCGCACGTCGGACGGCAGGCCGAGCACGCGCTCGGCCAGGATGTTCTTCAGGATCTCGTCGGTGCCGCCGGCCACGCGCATGGCCGGCGCGTACATCATCGCCTGCTGGAACCAGGCCTGCATCGGCGCGAGTTCCGGGTCCATGACGATGCCGGCCTGGCCGATCAGGTCCATGCCGTACAACGCGATGTCCTGCAGCTTGACGGCGCTGACGACCTTGCCGATCGAGGCTTCGGGGCCGGGCGCCTGCCCGCGCGACAGCGCCGTCATCGTCCGGAATTTCGTGTACTTGAGCCCCTGCGCCTTGACGTACCAGTCGGCCAGCCGCTCGCGCACGGCCGCGTTGCGGATCGCCGGTTCGCCGTCGAGCTCGAGCCGGTCGGCCAGCCGGTACAGGTCCTCGGCATCGGGCCCCGGCGCGTCGCCGACCGCCAGCCGCTCGTTCATCAGCGTGGTCAGCGACACCTTCCAGCCGCCGCCGACCGGACCGAGCCGCTGCGCGTCGGGGATCCGCACGTCGGTGAAGAACACCTCGTTGAAGTTCGACGTGCCGGCGATCTGCTTGATGCGCCGCACCTCGATGCCCGGCGAGCGCATGTCGAGGAAGAAGAACGTCAGCCCCGCGTGTTTGGGCACGTTCGGGTCGGTGCGCGTGACCAGGATGCCGAAGTCGCAGAAATGCGCGCCCGAGGTCCAGATCTTTTGGCCGTTGATGACCCAGTCGTCGCCGTCGCGGACCGCGCGCGTCTTCAGCCCGGCCAGGTCCGAGCCCGCCGACGGTTCGGAGAACAACTGGCACCAGATCTCGTCGCCGCGCAGCGCCGGCGTCACGTGCCGTTCGAGCTGGGCCGGCGTCGCGTACGTCATCATCGTCGGGATGCACATGCCCAGCCCGATCTCATAGACGCCGCGCGGCACCAGGTAGCGTGCTTCCTCCTGGTTGTAGATCACCTGCTGGATCGGCGTGCCGCCGCGGCCGCCCCAGCGCGGGTCCCAGGTGATGCCGGCGAAACCGGCCTCGTACTTGCGCCGCTGCCAGTCCTTGGCGCTGCGCAGGCCTTCGGGGCCTTCGATGTAGCGCACGCGCTGCGCCGGATCGCCGGGCTTGCGCAGCGTCGCGTTGGCGTCGAGGAACGCGCGGACCTCGGCGCGGAACGCCGCCTCGTCGGGGGTGTCGTTGAAATCCATGTCGTCTCCGTTCGATGTGGGTCGTGCGCCGCTCAGAATCTGTGAACGAATCGGCCGTGGCTGGCTCGTTCACAGATTCTCAGGCGGCCTGCCGCTGCAACTGTTCGCCCCAGCGGGCCACCAACTGGTCCTTCCACCACGCGTTGCCGCCGATCGCCAGGCCCAGCAGCTTGGCGCGGCGATGGAACAGATGCGCGTCGACCTCCCAGGTGATGCCCATGCCGCCGTGGGTCTGGATGTTCTCCTTGCTGGCCAGTTGCGCGGCGTCGGTCGCGCCGACGCGGGCGCTGGCGGCGGCCAGCGACAGCTCGGGCGCGTCGGCCTGCAGCGCCCAGGCGCCGTAGTACGCGTTGGAGCGCGCCAGCTCGAGCGCGATGTAGACGTCGGCCAGCTTGTGCTTGATCGCCTGGAACGAGCCGATCGGCCGGCCGAACGCGTGCCGCTCCTTCGCGTACGCGGTGGCCATCTGCAGGCAGCGCTGCGCGATGCCGATCTGCTCGAACGCGATCAGCACCGCCGCGCGATCGAGCACGCGGCTGATCGCCGCCCAGCCCGGCGCCGCACCGTCGCCCAGCGGCACGGCCGGCACGTCGGCGAAATCCAGCCGCGAGTGTTCGCGCGTCGGATCGATCGTCTCCAGCGACCGGCGCGACACGCCGGCCTGCGTCAGATCGACGATGGCCAGCGTCGCCGTGCCGCCGTCGTCGCGCGCGGCGACGATCGCCAGGTCGGCGATGCCGCCGTCGGCGACCGGCCATTTGCTGCCGCTCAGGCGTCCGCCGCGCAGCGAGGCCCTGATCGCCCGGTCACCGGGCTGGCCCGGACCTTCGGCCAGCGCGAAGCAGCCGATGCGCTCGCCGGCGGCCAGCGCCGGCAGCCACTGCGCGCGCTGCGCATCGGTCCCCCAGGCCAGCAGTGCCTCGGTGGCCAGCGAGACCGACGAGGTGAACGGCACCGGCGCGATCGCGCGGCCGACTTCTTCGGCGATCACGCACAGGCCCTCGTGGCCGAGGCCCACGCCGCCGAACTGCTCGGGCACCGCGGCGCCGAGCCAGCCCAGGCTCGCCATTTCCTGCCATAACGCGCGGTCCCAGGGCCGACGGCCCTCGAGCACGTCGCGAACCGCCCGGATCGACGAGCGCTCGGCCAGCATCCGCCGCGCCTGGTCGCGCAGCATGTCCAGTTCCTGCGAAAACTCGAAGTTCATCGCCGCGTGTCTCCTGTCGTATCATCGTTGTTGGTTTTAATCATAAAACCAATTGATCCGGCCTCCAACGGAATTCGGCCGCCGACGGCGCGAAGGCCCGCGCGGCGAGCCGGATCGGGGCGTCGCGCCCGTTCGCGCGGCCCCGCCGTACGGAGACACGATGTCCGAACCGCAATACCTCGGCGACCATGCGCGCCTGACGCCCGACAAACCCGCCGTCATCCACGGCGCTTCCGGCGCGACGATCACCTATCGCGAACTCGACGAGCGCTCGATGCGCCTCGCGCAGTACCTGCATCGGCTCGGCCTGCGGCGCGGCGACCACTTCGCGCTGGTGATGGAGAACCACCCGCGCTATTTCGAGGTCTGCTGGGCCGCGTATCGGTCGGGGCTGCTGGTCACGCCGGTCAATCGCTTCCTGACGCCCGCCGAGGCCCGCTACATCGTCCGCGACAGCGGTTCGCGCGTGCTGATCGGCTCGTACGCGATGCGCGAGCTGCTGGCGGCGATCGACGCGGGCGACGGCGCCGATGCCGGCCCGCTGCCGCTGCAGGCCAGGCTGATGATCGACGGCGTCGTGCCCGGATGGGACAGCTACGAGGACACCGTCGCCGCTTACCCCGCCGAGCCGCTCGAACCGCCGTGGATGGGCGGCGCGATGTTGTACAGCTCGGGCACGACCGGCCGTCCGAAGGGCATCATCCGCGCGCAGTCGCACGGCCTGGTCACCGAGGGGCCGGCGCGCCGCGAGCAGATGCGCGCTTATGGTTTCGGCACCGACTCGGTCTATCTGTCGCCGGCGCCGCTGTACCACGCGGCGCCGCTAGGTTATTCGATGAACGTGCAGTTCCTCGGCGGCACCGTCGTGTTCATGGACAGGTTCGATCCGGAGCAGGCGCTCGCGCTGATCGAACGCTATCGGGTCACGCACAGCCAGTGGGTGCCGACGATGTTCGTGCGGATGCTCAAGCTGCCCGACGAGCGCCGCCTGGCGTACGACCTGTCGAGCCTGAAGGTCGCGATCCACGCGGCCGCGCCCTGTCCGGTCGAGGTCAAGCGGCGGATGATCGACTGGTGGGGGCCGATCCTGTACGAGTACTACGGCGGCACCGAGGGCAACGGCGTCACGTCGATCACGAGTCCCGAATGGCTCGCGCATCCGGGCTCGGTCGGCCGCGCGCTGATCGGCGAACTGCGGATCTGCGACGACGAAGGCAACGAGCTGCCGGTCGGCGAGACCGGGCTCGTCTACTTCGCGCGCGACGCGATGCCGTTCCACTACCACAACGATCCGGACAAGACGCGCGCGGCGCAGCACCCGCTGCATCCGACCTGGACCGCGCTGGGCGACATCGGCCGCATCGACGACGAAGGCTACCTGTATCTGACCGACCGCAAGTCGTTCATGATCATCTCCGGCGGCGTCAACATCTATCCGCAGATGGTCGAGGACGCGCTGGCGCTGCATCCGAAGGTGGCCGACGTCGCCGTCATCGGCGTGCCCAATGCCGAGATGGGCGAGGAGGTCAAGGCCGTCGTCGAGCCGGCGCCGGGCGTCAGGGCCGATGCCGCACTGGCCGACGAACTGATCGCGTTCGCGCGAACGCGCGTCGCGCGCTACATGGTGCCGAGGTCGATCGATTTCGTCGACGCGCTGCCGCGCCTGCCGACCGGCAAGCTGCTCAAGCGTTCGCTGCGCGAGCGCTACTGGCGGCGCGACGCATGACGCGGCAGCGGGGCGCGACGGCGCCGACCGATCGCCAGCGCAAAGTCGCCGCGGTGCGCAGCATCGTCGCGGTGTTTCGCGAGTTCGAGCAGGTGGCGCGCCAGCAGGAGATGAGCCTCGCGCACTACCGGTTGCTGCTGTTCCTGCGCAATGGCCCGCAGCGCGCCGGCGAGATCGCCGCGTCGTCGCTGGTCGCCAAACCGACGGTGTCGCTGCAGTTCGCCGATCTGCGCGATCGCGGCTGGGTCGCCGCGCTGATCGATCCGCGCGACAAGCGCGCCAGCCGTCTCGAACTGACGCCGCAGGGGCGGGCGGCGATGGACAGTTTCGAAACGCGGCTCGTCGAAACGCTCGAATCGGCGACGCCGCCCGATTCGCACGAGGCCGTCATCGACGGCCTGAACCGCCTTTACCTGGCGTTGGGCGAGACGCGGGAACGGCGTCTGGGGCAACGTTGATTCACGCCGGCGCACCGGCGCCGATGCACGGCGGCGTCCTGGCCGCCGTCGTCAGCTACCGGTCAGCTACCGGCGCGCTTGAACGCCGGCAGCATCTCGTCGCCGCGCGGTTCGAAGACGACTTCGAGCCGCATGTCGGCGGGCAGGGCGGCCGCGTCCGGAGGCAGGCCCACCAGCTTCGACATCATCCGCACGCCTTCGTCGAGTTCGACGACCGCGATCACGTACGGCGGTTCGCCGGCGCGGTCGGACGCCGGCACCGGCGGGTTCACGTACGAATGCAGACGGGCCTTGCCGCTGGCCCGCTTCCAGTCCAGGTCGACCGAGCCGCAGTCGGGGCAGCGCAGTCGCGGATACAGCATGTGGGTGCCGCAGGCCAGGCAGTGCTGCAGGCGCAGTTCGCCGTGGCGCGTGCCGGCCCAGAACGGGTCGAACGTCGGCGTCGCGGAAAATCCGGCCTTGGCCGGGCCGGCGGCCAGGCGGGCGGGGGTCGGGTTCATCGATGTCTCCTCATCGCCGGTCCGGCGTGACGTGATCGTCGGCGGTGGCCATCGTCGCCGGCGGGGCCGGACGCGGGTCATCTCATCGACGCGAACGGCAAGCATAACCGTTTTGGGCGGTACCGGAGCAATCCCGCGTCCCGCCGGTGCCGAACCGGGGTTATTTCGGATCGGCGTCGATCTGGCGAACCAGCGTCCGGTAGCGCTCGGTCTCGGACGCGATCAGTGCGGCGAGCTGCTCGCCGCCGCTGCCGACGATCTCGCTGGCGCCCTGTTCGGCGTTGTACTTCGCGTATTCGGGCGACCTGATCGCCTGGATCAGCGCGGCCTCGAGCTTGCGCGCGATCGGGTCGGGCGTCTTGCCGTGCACGCCGAAACCGATCCACACGTACAGGTCGTAGTTCGGCAGCACCGTCTCGGCGACCGTCGGCACGTCGGGCAGCCGCGGATGGCGCGCGCGTCCGGTGACGGCCAGCGGGCGCAGCTTGCCGCCCTGGATCAGCGGCAGCGCGCCGGTCATGTCGGTCAGCGCGACGTCGATCGTGCCGCCGATGACGTCGTTGATCGCCTGCGCCGCGCCCTTGTAGGCGACGTGATTGAACTTGATGCCCAGCGGCCGCTCGAGCGAGATCGCGCCGAGCCGGTAATGATGGCCGTAGTTGGACATGCTGACGCGGCCGGGGCCGACGCGCGCCGCGTCGACGACGTCCTTCATCGAGGTCAGCGGTCCGTCGGGGCGCGTGACGAACACCGCGAAGCTGCGCGTGATCGTCGCCAGCGGACGGATGTCCTTCTGCGCGTCATAAGGCAGGTCCTTCTGCAGCACCGGGTTGATGACGACCGCCGACGGCGACAGCATCAGGATCGAATGGCCGTCGGGCGGTGCGCCCAGCAGGCTCTGCACGGCGATCAGCATGTCCGCGCCCGGACGGTTCTCGGCGATCGCCGGCTGGCCGAGGATCGCCGACGTCCGGTCGGCCAGGAAGCGCGTCGTCGAGTCCGCGCCGCTGCCCGGCCCCAGCGGCACGATGAAGCGCAGCGGCTTGTTCGGATACGTGTCCGCCTGCGCGCGCGCCGCGGCCGGCATCCATAGCGGAGCGGTCAGCGCGGCCGCGGCGAGCCGGCGGCGAACGGTATCGGGGGAATCGGGCCGGGGGCGGCGCATCGGTGTCTCCTTGCGGGCTTATCGAAATCGGTTGCGGCCATTCTAAGGTAGGCTTGCGATCGCTCGTCCGCGCATAATCGGAGCCGTGTCGTCGATCGAAACTTCCGCCGGCTTGTGCTCGCATCACCGTCTCGCCTGCCGTCTGCCGCTCGATTGGGATCACCTGCGCGACTTCCTTCGCTCGCGGGCGATTCCCGGCGTCGAGGCGGTCGACGCCGACGGCTACCGGCGCGTCGTCGCGCTGCCGCCGGGCGAGGGCCGCGCCGAACCGGCGATCGGCTGGCTGATCGCGCGGCCTTCGCTTCGGCTGCGGGCGCCGGGCATCGGGGTGATCGACCTCGTGCTGTCGGCCTCGCTGTCGGAGCGGCGCGGCGAGTGCCGGCGACGCGCCCGCCGTCTGCTCGACCTGCGCGCGTCGCCGGCGGCCGTCGCGTCGGTGCTCGGCGCGTTGGCTCGGGACGGGCCGGGCGTTCGCGTGCCGGGCGCGTTCGACGGCTTCGAGCTGGCGGTGCGCGCGATCCTGGGCCAGCAGATCACCGTCAAGGCCGCCGGCACGCTCAGCGGCCGCTTCGCGGCGCGTTTCGGCGCGCCGGCGGCCACGCCGTTCGCCGATCTGGACCGCGCGTTTCCGGCGGCGGCGGCGATCGCCGGACGGACCGTCGACGACATCGCGTCGCTGGGCATCATCGCCGCCCGCGCGCGCTCGATCCTCGCGCTGGCCCGGGCGATCGACGACGGCCGGCTGCGCCTGGATCCGGCGCGGCCGGTCGACGACACGATCCGCGCGCTGCGCGCGTTGCCCGGCATCGGCGACTGGACCGCGCAATACATCGCGATGCGGGCGCTCGGCTGCCCGGATGCGTTCCCGGCCGGCGATCTGATCGTGCGTCGCCGGCTCGGCGTGCAGACCGCCGCGCAGGCGCTCGCGCGCGCCGAAGCCTGGCGGCCCTGGCGCGCGTACGCGGTCATGCACTTATGGAAGGGCTAGAGCTGTTCACTCCAAGACCGAGTCGACGCCGAAGGACGCGCGCCGGACAGGGCGCAGGCCCGGCGTCGCTTCATCATGCGGCGCTCGCCGATGCGTGGCGGCCCGGATCCGGACCCGGACTCAGTCCCAGGCGTTCGCCGCTGTCCGCGTCGAACACGTGGATCTGTTCCGGATCGGGCCGCAGCGAGATCACGTCGCCGGCGCGCATCGACGGGCGCTCGCGCATCGCGACCGTCAGGCCTTCGTCGCCGAGGCGGCAGATCAGATGGGTGTCGGCGCCGGTCGGTTCGACGACCTGGATCCGGGCGCGGATCGCGCCGTCGCCGAGCATCAGGTGCTCGGGGCGGATGCCGACGCGGACCTGCAGGCCGTCGGCGATACCGGCGGCCGCCAGCGCCGGTACCGGCACCCGCGCGCCGTCGGCCAGCCGCACCTCGGCGCCGTGCACGGTGCCGGCCAGCAGGTTCATCGCCGGCGAACCGATGAAGCCGGCCACGAAGGTGTTGGCCGGACGGTCGTAGAGTTCGAGCGGCGTGCCGATCTGCGCGACGCGGCCGTCGCGCATCACGACGATCCGGTCGGCCATCGTCATCGCCTCGATCTGGTCGTGCGTCACGTAGATCGACGTCGTGCGCAGCCGCTGGTGCAGCGCCTTGATCTCGGTGCGCATCTGCACGCGCAGCTTGGCGTCGAGGTTCGACAGCGGCTCGTCGAACAGGAATACCTGCGGCTGGCGCACGATCGCGCGGCCCATCGCGACGCGCTGGCGCTGTCCGCCGGACAACTGGCGCGGATAGCGGTCCAGGTACTTCGTCAGGTCGAGGATCGCCGCCGCCTCGGTGACGCGGGCCTCGATCTCGGCCTTCGGGCGCCGCGCCAGCATCAGCGAGAACGCCATGTTCTCGCGCACCTTCATGTGCGGATACAGCGCGTAGTTCTGGAACACCATCGCGACGTCGCGATCCTTCGGCTGCACGTCGTTGACGACGCGGTCGCCGATCCGGATCCGGCCGGCGGTGGTGTCCTCGAGGCCGGCGATCATCCTGAGCAGCGTCGACTTGCCGCAGCCCGATGGCCCGACGAGCACGCAGAACTCGCCGTCGTCGATCGATACGTCGACGTCGTGGACGACCCGCGTCGAGCCGAATGCCTTGCTGACCTGCTCGATCGTGACCGATGCCAACGGAACTCCTCGGGAGAACGTCGCCTCGTGGGCGATGCCGGACGGATGCGGATGATGCGGATCGTACGACGATATGGCGACGGTTTCGAGTACGGGTTCTCCGGCATCGGGTGAAACCCTCTGGCGGACGCCTGTGCGCCCGGCGGTTTGGAAGGTGCGGGCGGCTCGCACGACAATGCGGCTTTCGCCGATTGCGTCAGGAGTGCTTCCATGTCAACCAGCGGCCGCCCGAGCCCGCCGATTCCGTTTGCTCTTTGCGCGTCGCCGGCCTCGCGGCGCCGGGCGCTGGGCCGGGTGCTGGCGGTGGGCATGGCCGTCGCCGCCGCGGGGCTGCCCGCGGGCACGCGCGCCGCGGCCGGCCTCGATGCGTTCACCAATGCCGATGCCGCGGCCGCGCTGCGGCAGGCGCTCGACAAGGGCGCCAGCGCGGCCGTCGCGCAACTGGGCGCCGCCGGTGGTTTCCTGCGCGACGAGAAGGTACGGATTCCGCTGCCCGACGGGTTGCGCCAGGGCGAGAAGCTGCTGCGTCTGGCTGGCCGCGGCGACGACCTGGACCGGCTCGTCGAGACGATGAACCGGGCCGCCGAGATGGCGGTCGCGCAGGCCAGGCCGCTGCTGATCGATGCGGTGCGGCGGCTGTCGGTGCAGGACGCCAAGGCGATCCTGACCGGCGGCGAGGACGCGGTCACCGAATACTTCAAGGCCCGGACGCACGAGCCGCTGACGGCGAAGTTCCTGCCGATCGTCGAACAGAACGTCGGCAAGCTGGGGCTGGCGCGCCAGTACAACGCGCTGGCCGACAAGGCCGGCACGATCGGCCTGGTCAAGGGCGACGCGGCCAGCGTCCAGCAGTACGTGACCGCCAAGGCGCTGGACGGCCTGTACCGCGTGCTGGCCGAGCAGGAGCGGCAGATCCGGCAGGACCCGCTGGCCACCGGCAGCAAGCTGATCGGCCGCGTGTTCGGCGCGATGCGTTGACAGCGATCGCGCCACTCAAGCCCGGCTCGTGCGAGCAGGCCTGATCGCGCGATCAGACCCAACTCGCGCGATCAGGCCGCCTGGCCGGCGTGCCGGGCGCGCGTGGCCAGCATCGTCACCACCAGCCCGAACGCCATCGTCGCCGACGCGACCCAGGGCAGCGCGCCGGCGCCGAACAGCGCGACGCCCGCGCCCCCCAGGCTCGCGCCGACGGTCTGCCCGGCGTACATGCACGAGGAATTGAGCGCGATCGACACCGGCGCCAGCGGCGGGCTCGCCTGGTACAGCCGCGCCTGCTGGGCCGAGTTCGTCGAGAACGTGCCGAGCCCCCACAGCACGATGCTGCCGAACAGCAGCGGCCAGGCCAGCGCCGTGGCGGCGGCCATGTCGCGCAGCCCCCACAGCAGCAGCCCGGCGAGCATCGCGCAGACCGATACCAGCACCGCGTGATCGGCGCCGAGCCGGTCGATCCTGCGGGTCGCGATCACGTTGCCGATGACGCCGAACAGGCCGAACATCACCATCAGGCCGGCGATCGCCGCGCTGCGCGAGCCGGTGATCGCGTCGAGCAGCGGCGTGATGTAGGTCAGCAGTACGAACTGTCCGGCGGCCGTCGTCAGCGTGACCGCCAGTACCAGCACCAGCCGCCGGCTGCCGAACACGCCGGACCACGCCGCTCGTCCGATCGGCTGCACGAAGAGCCCGCGCGGCGTGACGAAGGCCACCCACAGCGAGGCGGCCAGCGACAGCACGGCGATCAGCGCGAAGCCCGCCCGCCAGCCGAAATGGGCGGCGATCAGCGCGCCGGCCGGCATGCCCAGCACGGCGGCCAGCGACCAGCCGACCATCAGCGTGGCCAGCGCCGCGCCCTGCCGTTCGCGCGGGATCAGCAGCGCGACCGACGCGGCCGCCTGCGGCGTGAAGACCGCCACGCCCAGCAGCGCCAGCGAGCGCAACAGCAGCAGCGTCAGGTAGTCGGGCGCCAGCGCGCAGGCCGCATGGCCGAGCGCGAACAGTGCGGTCGCCGTGACCAGCAGCCGCCGCCGCTCGATGCGCGCGGTCAGCAGGGCCAGCGCCGGCGCGCCGACGGCCAGCACCAGTCCGGGGATCGCGACGAGCTGGCCCGCCTTGGCCAGCGACACCGACAGCGAAGACGCCAGGACGTTCAGCATGCCGGTGGCGATCATCACGCCGGTGCCCAGCACGAAGTTGCCGAATACGTAAGCGGCGATCATCGCGCCGGTGCGGGGCGACGAGGTCGTCATGCGCATCCCCTCGCCGCGCGCCGCGCGGCCGCGCGGATCACAGCAGCCCGTCCGCGCCGCCCGCCAGCGTCGCCACGCCGATCGCCGCGAAGATCACCGCCGCCACGCCGTGGACCAGGCGCACCGGCAAGCGGTGCGCGAGCTTCTCGCCGATGAACACGGCCGGCACGTTGGCCAGCATCATGCCGATCGTCGTGCCGGCGACGACGGCGGCGACCGAGTCGAAGCGGGCACCCAGCGCGACCGTCGCGATCTGCGTCTTGTCGCCCATCTCGGCCAGGAAGAACGTGCCCAGCGTCGTGCCGAACACGCCCAGCCGCGGCTTCATCCGCAGGTCGGCATCGTCGACCCGGTCGGGAATCAGGATCCACAGCGCCATCGCGATGAACGACAGGCCCAGGCTCCATCGCAGCGCCGCCGGCGACAGCATCGAGCCGATCCACGCGCCGGCCACGCCGGCCATCGAGTGGTTGAACGTCGTCGCCACCAGGATGCCGGCGATGATCGGCCACGGCCGCCGATAGCGGGCCGCGAGGACGAACGACAGCAACTGCGTCTTGTCGCCGATCTCGGCCAGGGCGACGACGCCGATCGATATGAGGAGGGATTCCATTGCGCGATACTGGCCGCGCAAGCACGGGCGATCGCGGGTCATCCATTACAATCCGACCCGAACGGATGTCCGCTTCAGCGATCTCGTGCCCGGCGTGCGGGAGGGGGGCAGGGCGTTTCAAGATTCGGATTCTAGCGGTAACTGAGGAGATGAAATGGCTGGCCCCTTGAATGGCATTCGCGTACTCGACCTGTCCCGCGTGCTCGCGGGGCCGTGGAGCATGCAGAACTTCGGCGACCTGGGCGCCGACGTGCTCAAGATCGAGAAGCCCGGCGACGGCGACGATTCGCGCCACTGGGGCCCTCCGTGGCTCAAGGATGCCGACGGCAAGGATACCCGGCAGTCCGCGTACTATCTGTCGGCCAATCGCAACAAGCGCAGCGTGGCCATCGACATCAGCAAGCCGCGCGGACAGGAGCTGATCCGCCAGCTCGTCGCGCACTGCGACGTCTTCATCGAGAACTACAAGGTCGGCGGCCTGGCCAAGTACGGCCTCGACTACGCGCGCATCCGCGAGATCCGCCCGGACATCATCTACCTGTCGCTGACCGGTTTCGGCCAGACCGGCCCGCATGCCGAGCGGCCCGGCTACGATTACCTGTTCCAGGGCCTGGGCGGGCTGATGAGCGTCACTGGCGAGCGGGACGGCCTGCCCGGCGCCGGTCCGCAGCGGATGGGGCTGCCGGTCATCGACCTGTTCACCGGCATGTATTCGACGGTCGCGATGCTGGCCGCGCTGCATCATCGCAACGTGACCGGGCAAGGCCAGTACATCGACGTGTCGCTGCACGACGTGGCGCTGGCCGTCAGCTCGGGCGCGGCGATGAACTACCTGTTGAGCGGCAAGCCGCCGACGCGCACCGGCAACGCGTCGCCGAACATCGCTCCTTATGGCGTGTTCCCGTGCGCCGACGGTCAGTTGATCATCGCCTGCGGCAACCAGAGCCAGTACGTCAAGCTGTGCGGCGCGATCGGCCGGCCCGAGCTGGCCACCGATCCGCGCTTCGCCGCCAACGGCGGGCGGCTGCAGAACTTCCCGGCGCTGTTCGAGGAGCTGTCGGTCGCGCTGAAGAAGAAGACGCGCGCCGAGTGGGAGGACATCCTGTACGAAGTCGGCGTGCCGGCCGGGCCGATCAACGACTACAAGCAGGCGCTCGAACATCCGCAGTCGATCGCGCACCAGAACAAGATCGAACTGGACCATCCGTTCGGCGTCAAGGTGCCCGGCATCGCCAGCCCGTTCCGGTTTTCCGAGACGCAGATCGAATACCGGCTGCCGCCGCCGCTGCTGGGCCAGCACACGCGCGAGGTGCTCGGCCAGTACCTGTCGATCGGCGATGACGAGTTCGGCCGGATGATGGCCGACGGCGTGGTCGGCGACGTCCTCAGGGGGTGAGAAAGGGCCAACGCGCAAGCCCTCGTTGCAAGGCGGTGCCGGCATCGACGACTCGCTCCGTTTTCGACGGAGGAGTCGCCTGATGCTGGGCCGTGTGACATTCGGTGCCGCGATCGGCGCGCTGCTGGCGAGCAACGCGCTGGCGCAGATCGAGTTCAAGGAAGACGACAAGTGGCGTTTCGCGCTGGGCGCCGGCTGGAGCCATGCGTCCGGCAACAGCCGTGCGAACACGCTGAACGCGACGATCGACGGCGCGAAGGCCAGCAGCACCGACAAGTTGACGTTCGGTGGCCGCTATCTGCGCGGCGAGACCGACGGCGAGACGACCGCCGATCAGTTGATGCTGACGGCCCGCTACGACCGCGACCTGAACGAGGACATCTTCGCTTTCGGGTTGGGCGACTTCCTGCGCGACCGGCCCGCCAACCTGAACGCGCGGCTGGCCGGTGCCGTCGGCGTCGGCCACCACGTCGTCAAGTCCGAGCGGATCTCCTTCGACGTGTTCGGCGGCGTCGGCTACACGTATGACGACTATGTCGAGGCCACCGTCGTCGACGGTCTCACGCGCAGTACCTACCGCAGCCTCAACCTGCTGCTCGGCGAGGAATCCGACCACAAGATCTCGGAGACGGCGAGCTTTCACCAGCGCCTGGTGCTCTACCCGAATCTGAAGGACACCGGCGAGTTCCGCGGCACTTTCGACGCCGGCGTGTCGGTCGCGATCAACAAGCACTTCAGCCTGACCGCGACGCTCGGCTACCGCTACAGCAGCGATCCGGGCCTGGGCGTGAAGCGGCGCGATTCGCTGTTCGTCACCGGCCTGTCGTACAGGATCGAATGAGCGAGCGGCGGCGCGGGCGCGCAGCCCGTGTTCTCGCGCTCGTCCTTATCCTCAGCTTCGCGCTCGCGCCCGGCGGCTTCAGCCGCGGCCCACGAACGGCATCTTGGTCGCCATCACGGTCATGAACTGCACGTTGGCCTCCAGCGGCAGGCTCGCCATGTGGACGACCGCGTCGGCGACGATGTTCACGTCCATCACCGCCTCGACCGCGATCTGGCCGTTGGCCTGCGGCACGCCCTGCGTCATGCGCCGGGCCATGTCGGTCAGCGCGTTGCCGATGTCGATCTGTCCGCAGGCGATGTCGTATTTGCGTCCGTCCAGCGACGCCGACTTCGTCAGCCCGGTCACCGCGTGTTTGGTCGACGTATAGGCGATCGAGTTCGGTCGCGGCGCATGCGCGGAGATCGAGCCGTTGTTGATGATCCGGCCGCCGCGCGGCGTCTGGCTCTTCATCAGCGCGAACGCCTGCTGGATGCACAGGAACATGCCGGTCAGGTTGATGTCGACGACGTTCTTCCATTGCTCGAACGTCAGGTCCTCGAGCGGGACCGCCGGCGCGCCGATGCCGGCGTTGTTGAACAGCAGGTCCAGTCGTCCCCAGGTCTCGCGGATCCGGTCGAACAGCGCCTTGACGGCCGCCGGATCCGATACGTCGGTCGGCACCGCCAGCGCGCGGTCGGCCGCGCCCGATTCGGCGATCGCCTGCGCGAGCGGCTCGGGTCGCCGGCCGGCGAACACCACGCGATAACCGTCGGCCAGCAGCGCCAGCGCCGCCGCCTTGCCGACGCCGGTTCCCGCGCCGGTGACCAGCGCGATCCTGTTGTGCGGTGATGTCATCCTCTCGGCCTCCTGTTGTCGGTGAACGCGCCGATGTTAGCGCATCGATGGAGGTCGGCCGGTTGGCGAGGCCCTCCGCGCTCAGCGCGGCACCAGCATCCCGGTCGAGGTGGCGGTGGCCAGTTCGGTGCCGCGTTCGTCGAACAGCGTCGCCTCGAGGAAGGCGACCCGTTTGCCGAGGCGCCGGACACGGCCTTCGACGATGACCTTGCCCGGGCCGACGCGCTCGAGGAAGTTGACGTTGATGTCCAGGCTGGCGATGCCGCTGCGTCCCTCGGTGCGCAGCGCCGTCGCGAAGGCCATCGCGAAGTCGAGCCAGGCGGTGACGAAGCCGCCCTGCACGATCGTGCCGTTCGTGTGGCAGAACTCCGGGCGCGCGGTGAACTCGACGCGCGGCGAGCCGTGAGCGTCGACGGACAGCACGCGGGCGCCGCCGAGCGTGTTCAGCAGCGGGCCGGGCGGAAGCAGGGATTGCAGGTGTTCGAGGTCGTACATGGGTGCCATGGTTTGCGGTGACGCGGTGACCGGCGGATCTTGCCAGCTTTCGGGCCGGTTCACCGAAAGATCGAACCCATGGCGACGCGTGCCGGCAACGGTGGAGCCGTCGCGACGCTGGCGTTCTGTCCAATGAAACGTCGAGCCGGACGCCGCGCAGACGGTACCGTATCACCGCCGCCGAGGCGCGTCCGCGCCCGCCATCCGGGGCGCCGCCCCCCCTGAATGCCAAAGGAACGTCATGACCCAAGCTGCCCCACCCGGAACGGGTGCCCCGTCCGCCGCCACGACCGCCGAAGGCAAGCCGCTGCTGGCCGGCGTGCGCGTGCTCGATTTCGGCCGGTACATCGCCGGCCCTTATTGCGCGACGATCCTGGGCGAGTACGGCGCCGAGATCATCCGCATCGAGAAGCTCGACGGCAGCGAGGATCGCTATACGACGCCGATCACCGAGGACGGCCAGGGCGCCGGCTTCATGCAGATGGGCCGCAACAAGCTGTCGGTCACGCTGAACCCGATGAAGGAAGAGGGCCGCGAGATCGTCCGCAAGCTGGTCCGGACCGCCGACGTCGTGCTGGCCAACCTGCCGCTGCAGACGCTCGAGGCGATGGGGCTGGACTACGAAAGCCTGAAGGCGATCAAGCCCGACATCATCCTGACCCACGTGTCGGCGTTCGGTCCGATCGGCCCGATGGCGACCGACGTGGGCTTCGACGGCATCGGCCAGGCGATGTCCGGCACGCTGTACATGGGCGGTACGCCCGAGCATCCGCATCGGGCGGCCGTCAACTGGGTCGACTTCGGCACCGCGCTGCACAGCGCGTTCGGCACGCTGGCCGCGCTGTACGAGAAGCAGCGCAGCGGCCGCGGGCAGATGGTCACCACCTCGCTGCTGGGCACGGCGATCTCGCTGAACAACGTGCCGCTGATCGAACAGTCGGTCATCGACATCAACCGCGTCGCATCGGGCAACCGCGCGCAGTCGGCCGGCCCGTCCGACGTCTATCGCTGCAAGGACGGCTGGTTGCTGGTCCAGGTCGTCGGCAATCCGCTGTTCGCGCGCTGGTGCAAGCTGGTCGGCGAGCCGGGCTGGATCGACGATCCGCGGTTCGACACCGACCAGAAGCGCGGCGACAACGGCGAGATCATCAGCGAGCGGATGAGCCGCTGGTGCGCCGAGCGCACGCTCGACGAGGCCCGCCGGGCACTGGTCGAAGCCAAGGTCCCGTGCGGCGCGGTGCTCAGCCCGCAGCAGGCGCTCGACCATCCGCAGGTACAGGCGATGGGCATCCTGCAGCCGGTCGAGTACCCGGGCCTGCCGAGCCCGGCGCCGGTCGCGCGCGTGCCGATCGGCCTGTCGGTGTCCGGCGGCGGCATCCAGCGCCGCGCGCCGCTGCTCGGCGAGCATACCGACGAGGTGCTCGAATCGCTCGGATACGACGCGGCGGCCCGCGCCGGCCTGCGCGAGCGCCGGGTCATCTGAGAATCTGTGAACGAACCAGCCCCGCCCGCTCGTCGCGTCCGATTCGTCCACGGATTCTGACGAGCGCCCGCCGCCTGCTCGGGCACGCTTCTTGCGCGTTCGTGCGGGCGCTCCGTTTCCCTGATTGACGCTCGTTCGGCGGCCCGCCTACACTGCGCGGGCCGGCCGGGACGGGCGCGCGCTTGCCGTCGGCATCGCCGGGGATCGGGCTCGCCGTTTGCGTGAACAGGCCCTGACCGCCGCGGTTCGCGGCCTGTCTTTCTGGAGGATTCCTGATGAATCGTTTCGCGTTTCCGTGGCGCCCGCGCGCGCGCCGCCGGCTGGTCTCGGTCGCCGGCGCGGCCCTGGCCGCAGGCCTGTCGATCGCCGCCGGCGCCCATGCGCAGGAGACCAAGGTCAGTGTCGGCGTGTCCGGCTGGACCGGCTTCGCGCCGCTGACGCTGGCCAAGGAGGCCGGCATCTTCAAGAAGAACGGGCTGGACGTCACGCTGCGCAAGATTCCGCAGAAGGATCGCCACCTGGCGCTGGCTTCCGGCGACATCCAGTGCGCGGCGACGACGATCGAGACCTGGATCGTCTGGAACGCCAACGGCGTTGCCGGCACGCAGATCTTCCAGATGGACAAGAGCTACGGCGCCGACGGCATGGTCGTGCGCAACTCGATCGGCAAGATCGCCGACCTCAAGGGCAAGACGATCGCCGCGTCCGCGCCCGGCACCAGCCCTTATTTCGTGCTGGCGTACATGCTGAAGAAGAACGGCCTGTCGCCGAGCGACGTCAAGATCGTCAACCTCGAGCCGCAGGCGGCCGCCAACGCCTTCGTCGCGGGCGCCGGCGACCTGGACGCCGCGATGACCTACGAGCCTTACCTGTCGGTCGTGCGCGGCGCGCCGAACGCCGGCAAGATCATCGCGACGACGCTCGACTATCCGGCCGTGCTCGACAGCTTCGGCTGCGCGCCCAAGTTCCTGAAGGACAATCCGAAGGCCGCCAAGGCGCTGGCCGACAGCTACTTCGAGGCGCTCGACATGATCGCCAAGGAGCCGCAGAAGAGCTACGGAATCATGGGCGCCGACGTCAAGCAGAGCGCCGAGGCCTTCGAGAAGTCGCAGTCGATGCTGCGCTGGTCCGACCGCGCGGCCAACGTCGCGTTCTTCAACGGCGAGATCCAGAAGTTCTCGAAAGAGGCCGCCGACCTGCTGCTCCAAATCGGCATCATCAAGAAGATCCCCGACCTGGACGGACTGGTCGATACGCAGTTCCTCAAGTGACGGCTGATCGTTCGTGAAACCGCTCGTGCCGGTCAGGCCGGGCGCCCGCGTGGTGCTCGGCGTCGCCTTCTTCGTCGTCTTCTTCGCCGTCTGGACGCTGGCCACCGTCACCGGCTTCGTGTCGCCGACCTTCCTCGCGTCGCCGATGCAGATGCTGCGCGGCGGCTGGGAACTGCTGAGCGAGCAGGGCTTCCTGCACGACATCGGCATGACGGTCTGGCGCGTCGTCGGCGGCTTCGTCATCGCCGCGCTGATCGCGGTGCCGCTGGGCGTCGCGATGGGCGCGTACAAGCCGATCGAGGCGTTCTTCGAGCCGTTCGTGTCGTTCGCCCGCTACCTGCCGGCGTCGGCGTTCATCCCTTTGCTGATCCTGTGGGCCGGCATCGGCGAGGCGCAGAAGCTCGCGGTGATCTTCCTGGGCTCGTTCTTCCAGCTCACGCTGATGATCGTGATGATCGTCGGCGCCACTAGGCGCGACCTGATCGAGGCCGCGTACACGCTGGGCGCGACCGATACCGGCATCATCCGCCGCGTGCTGCTGCCCAGCGCTGCGCCCGAGATCGCCGAGGCGCTGCGCCAGGTGCTCGGCCTGGCCTGGACCTACGTGATCGTCGCCGAGCTGATCGGCGCGTCGTCGGGCATCGGCCACATGATCACCGACAGTCAGGCGCTGCTGGCGACCGACCAGATCATCTTCGGCATCCTGGTCATCGGTCTGATCGGTCTGGTGTCGGACCTGGCGTTCAAGCGCGTCAACCAGTCGCTGTTCGCGTGGAGCGCGCTGCGATGAGCCATCTGGACATCCGCGACGTCTCCAAGCGCTTCGACGGCGTGCGCGGCGGCCCGCCGACGCAGGCCCTGCAGCCGATCGACCTGACGATCGCCGACAACGACTTCATCACGGTGCTCGGGCCCTCGGGCTGCGGCAAGTCGACGCTGCTGCGCCTGGTGGCCGGGCTGGAGACCGCGAGCACCGGCCGGATCCTGCTCGACGGCCAGCCGGTCAGGGGGCCGGGCGCCGACCGCGGCGTCGTGTTCCAGAGCTACACGCTGTTCCCGTGGCTGACGGTGCGGCAGAACATCTGCTTCGGCCTGCGCGAGCGCCGCGTCGCCGAGGCCGAGCAGCGCCGGATCAGCGAGCATTTCATCGGCGAGGTCGGTCTGCGCGGCTTCGAGGACCATTACCCGAAGCAGTTGTCGGGCGGCATGCAGCAGCGCACGGCGATCGCCCGCGCGCTGGCCAACGATCCGAAGATCCTGCTGCTCGACGAGCCGTTCGGTGCGCTCGACAACCAGACGCGTGTGTTGATGCAGGAGCTGCTGCTGCGGATCTGGGAGAACGCGCGCAAGACCGTGATGTTCATCACCCATGACATCGACGAGGCGATCTTCATGGCCAGCCGCGTCGTCGTGTTCAGCGCGCGGCCGGGCCGGATCAAGGCCGAGATCCCGGTCGACTTTCCGCATCCGCGCCACTACACGGTCAAGACCTCGCCCGAGTTCATGCGGATCAAGGCGCGACTGACCGAAGAGATCCGCGTCGAAGCGATGGCGGCGGCGACGCACTGAGCGGCCGGCGGGGGTGCCGCGGCGCCGGGTGCCATCATCGGTTGCCGTTGCCGTTGCCGTTGCCGTTGCCGTTGCCGTTGCCGTTGCCGTTGCCGGTGTTGCTGCCGGTGTTGCTGCTGCCTGGGCGTGGGCCTGGGCCTGAGCCTGGGCTTATGTTGCCGTTGCCGATTCCGGCTGTCCCGATTGTCCCGGTGGTTCCAGCGGTCCCGGTTGTTCCAGTCGTGTCGGCGGCTCTGGTGGCCCGGATGGCTCCGGTAGCTTCTGTGACCTTTGTGGTTGCTGTGAACTCTGTGGCTGCCGTGAGTTCTGTAGCTGCCGTGAGCTCCGTGGCCCCGATGGCCCCGGCGAGGCCGGCAAGATCCTCGTTCAGCGCGGCCAGCGGCCCGGCCAGCCGCGACCGTTCGCCGCCCAGGCCGGCGCAGTGTTCGGCCCAGGCGCGCAGCGCGGCGAGCGTCGGGCCGGCAACCACGGCTTGCGCAGCGCCGTCGGCCGTATCCGTCGCGCTCGTCCGATCGGCCGGATCCGTCATGTTCGCCACGCTCGCCAGCGCGCGCGCCGCGATGCGCACGGTGTCGCCGAGCAGGCCGCGGTGTCCGCGCAACGACGGCGAACGCAGCGTCCGTCGCAGCAGGCCGACGTCGGCGACCACGCGTCGCACCGTCTCGATCCGTTCCGTCTCGGCATCGTTCGATGGCCGCGACGGCGGGTTGCCGGCCTGTTCCGCCGCTCGCCGTTTGCCCGTCCGATCCGCCACCCAGGACATCGCCGAGTGTCTGCTCCAATCCGCGGCCTCGGCCAGCGTGTCGAGCCGGTCCAGGCTCTCGCGCAAGCGCCGGGCCGCCTGCCGCACGTCGCGCGCCGGCGGAGGCGGAGACGCGAAAGTCCGGGACAGGCTCGCGGCCTGGCCGAGCAGGACCGCGCGGCAGCCTCGCCGCAGGCGCGCGTCGGCCCGCATCCGCAGGAACGAGGCGGCCACCGCCAGCGCGGCCACGATGCCGATCAGGATCTGAACGACTCGCACGCCGGCGATCCGCAGCGCGTCCTGGCCATCGAGCGCCGCCGAGCCGGCGACGATCAGCGCGGTGATCGGTGCGCTGCGCCACGCGGGAACCGCGGTGCTGACGTATGACAGCGCGAGCGTCAATGCCAGCGTCGGCAGTCCGCCGCCGCCGAACCGGGCCTGCAGCGCCGCGCCGGCCAGACCGCACAGCGCGCCCCCCAGCGTGCCGACGATCCGGTTCCGGCCGGCCAGCAGCGTGGCGCCGGCGGTCGGGCGCATCACGATCAGCGTGCTCATCATCGCCCACGCGGGGTCGGGCAGGCCGGTGGCGCGCGAGACCAGCCACGCCAGTCCCGCTGCGACGATCAACTGCACGCCCTGGCGTCGCCGTTCGCTGCGCGCAGAGCGATCCGGTGGTGCGGCAGCGGCCGCCGCGCCAGCAGTGGCGGATGGACTGGATGGGCCCGATGAACCAGATGAACCAGATGAACCAGATGAACCAGATGAACCAGATGAACCAGATGAACCGGGTGAACCGGGTGAACCGGGTGAACCGGGTGAACCCGATGGATCGGGGGGGCGGGGTGTGGTTGCCGGCGTCATCGTGAGCGATCGGCGGCGTCGTGCGCCCGCGCTTCGTCGGCCAGCGCCTCGTCGACGCGTTGCAGCAGCTCACAGGCGCTGGCGAGCAGCGCGCGTTCTTCATCGGACAGCGTGCGGCGCAGCAGCCGGGCCAGCGAACGGTCGGCCGCGCGGGTGGCGGACCGCACGGCTTTCGAGCCGGCCGCCGTCAGCGCGATCACCGATCGCCGGCCGTCCGCCGCGTCGGCCTCGCGCAGGATCCATCCGTCATCGATGAGCTCGGCCAGCGGCCGGGTCAGCGATTGGAGCCGGACGCCCTCGCGGGCCGCCAGTTCGGTCACGCTCATCGGGCCGGCCCGCAGCAGGTGCCCGACGATCGCGAGCCGGGCCTGGCCCAGTCCGTCATGACGCAGGCTCCGGCGCCAGCGTTGCGCGAGCGATACGACGCTCCGGCGCAACAACGGTGCGAAACGTTCCGGGTCGGTCGGCGTCGCGACGGCGGCGGCGCCGGCGAGGGCAGGCGATGCGCGGGAAGCGGCCGCGGACGGCGTTCGCGGCCGCTCCTGGCCGGACGTCGGGCTCGGCGATGAAACGGGCGGCTCGGACTGAGGGCGGATGGAAGCGGCGGTCATCGGTATAAAGAAAGCTTTAGCTTGGTAAATAATAAGCTATAGCTTGGCAAATATCGCGGACCGGTTGCACGCCGTCGGCAGGACGGTCGACGGCGGGCTCGTCGGTGGATTCATCGGTGGGAGCGGGCGCCGGTACCGCGCGCCGCGTGCCG
This sequence comes from Burkholderiaceae bacterium, assembly GCA_047601745.1. GTDB lineage: Bacteria > Pseudomonadota > Gammaproteobacteria > Burkholderiales > Burkholderiaceae_E > JAKPAM01. The sequence goes on from JASGIS010000001.1 coordinate 3,375,902, forward strand.
TCGCGCCCGCGGGCGTGACAGCGCCGACCAGCGGCGATAAGCTGAACACGATGCGAGCCGGGCAGGAGCGCACCGTGACCGATGATGCCGCGCGGATTCCATCGTCGAGCGCCGATCGACGGCCGCTCTGCGTGCTCGACCCCGGCCATGTCCGCCTGGACCAGTGGTCGGCGATCGAGCGAGGCGGCGTCGAGGTACGGCTGGCCGATCCGGCCTGGGCCGCGATCGATCGGGCCGGCGACGCCGTCGGACGCCTGGTCGCGACCGGCCGGGTCGTCTACGGCGTCAACACCGGTTTCGGCAAGCTCGCGCAGACGATCGTTCCGGCGCCGCGCCTGGCCGAGCTGCAGCGCAATCTGGTGCTGTCGCACAGCGTCGGCACCGGGCCGCCGCTGCCGCCCGGCGTCGTGCGGCTGGTGCTGGCCAGCAAGGCCGTCAGCCTGGCGCGCGGGCATTCGGGCGTGCGGCGCGAGGTCGTCACGGCGCTGCTTGCGCTGCTGAACGCCGACGTATTGCCGGTCATCCCGGCGCAGGGTTCGGTCGGCGCATCGGGCGACCTGGCGCCGCTCGCGCATCTGGCCTGCGTGCTGATCGGCCAGGGGGCGGCGACGATCGCCGGGCAGGCCGTGGACGCGGCGCAGGCGCTGCGGCACGCGGGCCTGACCGCGCTCGAACTGGGGCCCAAGGAAGGGCTGGCGCTGCTCAACGGCACGCAGGTGTCAACCGCGCTGGCGCTGTCGGCGCTGTTCGACGCCGAGCGCGTGTTCGCGGCCGGTCTGACGGCCAGCGCGCTGTCGCTCGAAGCGATCAAGGGGTCGGTGCGTCCGCTCGATCCGCGGATCCACGCGGCGCGCGGCCAGCCGGGCCAGATCGCGGTCGCCGCGGCGCTGCGCGCGCTGCTGGCCGACAGCGCGATCGTCGGCTCGCACCAGTCGTGCGGGCGCGTGCAGGATCCTTATTCGATCCGCTGCGTGCCGCAGGTCATGGGCGCGTGCCTGGACGCGATCGCGCACGCGGCGCGCGTGCTCGGCATCGAGGCCAACGCGGCATCCGACAATCCGCTGATCTTCGCCGACGAGCCGATCGACGTGCTGTCGGGCGGCAACTTCCACGCCGAGCCGGTCGCGTTCGCGGCCGACCTGCTGGCGCTGGCGATCGCCGAGATCGGCGCGATCGCCGAGCGGCGGATCGCGCTGCTGATCGACGCCGATCTGTCCGGCCTGCCGCCGTTCCTCGTGCGCGACGGCGGCGTCAACTCCGGATTCATGATCGCGCACGTGACGGCCGCGGCGCTGGCGTCCGAGAACAAGTCGCTCGCGCATCCGGCCAGCGTCGACAGCCTGCCGACGTCGGCCAACCAGGAAGACCACGTGTCGATGGCGACGTTCGCCGCCCGCCGGCTGCACGCCATGGTCCGCAACACGGCGGTCATCGTCGGCATCGAGGCGATGGCGGCCGCGCAGGGCATCGAGTTCCATCGGCCGCTGCGCAGCTCGGCGGTGGTCGAAGCCGAGTTCGCCGCGGTGCGCGAGCGCGTGGACTTCCTCGACCGGGACCGGCTGCTGGCGCCCGACGTCGAGGCGATGCGCGCCTGGGCGATGCGCGACGGGTGGCCGGCACCGATCCGCGCGCTGCTGCCGAGCGCCGGCGGCGCCGAGCCGATCGACAACCTCTCCGGGAGACCATGATGAATGCCGTCGATCCTTTGTCCAACGCGCCCGCGGTCAACCCGCGTCCGGGACCGCGCGTCGTTCGCGCGCCGCGCGGCCCGACGCTGAGCTGCCGCAACTGGCTGATCGAGGCCGCCTACCGGATGATCCAGAACAACCTGGATCCGGACGTCGCCGAGCGGCCCGACGAACTGGTCGTCTACGGCGGCATCGGCAAGGCGGCGCGCGACTGGGCGTGCTTCGAGGCGATCCTCGACAGCCTGCGCCGGCTCGGCGAGGACGAGTCGCTGCTGATCCAGTCGGGCAAGCCGGTTGGCGTGTTCCGCACGCATCCGGACGCCCCGCGCGTGCTGATCGCCAACTCGAACCTGGTGCCGCGCTGGGCGACCTGGGAGACCTTCGACGCGCTGGACCGCGCCGGCCTGATGATGTTCGGCCAGATGACGGCGGGCTCGTGGATCTACATCGGCGCGCAGGGCATCGTTCAGGGCACGTACGAGACCTTCGCCGAGGCCGGCCGGCAGCACTACGGCGGCGACCTGTCCGGCCGGTGGATCCTGACCGCCGGGCTCGGCGGGATGGGCGGCGCGCAGCCGCTGGCCGGCGTGCTGGCCGGTGCCTGCGTGCTGGCCGTCGAATGCCAGCCGTCCCGGATCGAGTTCCGGCTGCGCACCCGCTACCTCGACCATCGCGCCGATTCGCTGGACGAAGCGCTGGCGCTGATCGAACGGGCGACCCGCGAGCGGCGCGCGATCTCGGTCGGGCTGCTGGGCAATGCCGCCGAGATCGTGCCCGAGCTGGCGCGGCGCGCGCAGGCCGGCGGCCCGCGGCCCGACATCGTCACCGACCAGACCTCGGCGCACGACTTGGTCAACGGCTATCTGCCGCTCGGCTGGAGCGTCGAGCGCTGGTTCGCCGAACGGCGCAGCGACCCGGCCGGCGTCGAGCGGGCCGCGCGCGCGTCGATCGCCGGGCACGTCCGGGCGATGCTGGCGTTCCGGCGCATGGGCGTGCCGACCGTCGACTACGGCAACAACATCCGGCAGGTGGCGTTCGACGAAGGCGTGGCCGACGCGTTCGACTTCCCGGGCTTCGTGCCGGCGTACATCCGGCCGCTGTTCTGTCGCGGCAAGGGGCCGTTCCGCTGGGTCGCGCTGTCCGGCGACCCGCAGGACATCCACCGCACCGACGAGAAGATGAAGGAGCTGTTTCCCGACGACGCGGCGCTGCACCGCTGGCTGGACATGGCGCGCGACCGGATCGCGTTCCAGGGACTGCCGGCACGGATCTGCTGGGTGGGCCTGGGCGAGCGGCACCGCGCGGGGCTGGCGTTCAACCGGATGGTGGCCAGCGGCGAGCTGAAGGCGCCGATCGTCATCGGCCGCGATCATCTGGACGCCGGGTCGGTGGCGTCGCCGAACCGCGAGACCGAGCGCATGCGCGACGGCTCGGACGCGGTGTCGGACTGGCCGATGCTGAACGCGCTGCTGAACACGGCCGGCGGCGCGACCTGGGTCAGCCTGCACCACGGCGGCGGCGTCGGCATCGGCTATTCGCAGCACGCGGGCGTCGTCATCGTCTGCGACGGTTCGCCCGCGGCGGCGCGGCGCATCGAGCGCGTGTTGTGGAACGATCCGGCCACCGGCGTGATGCGCCACGCCGACGCCGGCTACCCGGAGGCGATCGCCTGCGCGCGCGAGAACGGACTGGACCTGCCGATGCTGCGCTGAAGCGTCCGCGGCACGCTGGGCGTCGGGCACGGGCATCGGGCATCGGGCATCGGGTGTCGGGTGTCGGGTGTCGGGTGTCGGGTGTCGGGTGTCGGGTGTCGGGTGTCGGGTGTCGGGTGTGCCCTCGCTAAGGACGCCGGACAGGCGGGCAGGGGCACTGCACGCGCGCGACGGACGCGCGGTACACTTAGCGCCCGACGAACGTCCCCACCACGGACACGAGGAGCGATTGATGCCCAAGGCAATCCGGATCGAAGCCACTGGCGGTCCCGAGGTCATGCAGTACGTCGACGTCGAGGTCGGCGCGCCCGGCCCGGGCGAGGCGCAGGTCGAGCAGCGCGCGATCGGCCTGAACTTCATCGACGTCTATTTCCGCACCGGCCTGTATCCGCAGCCGCTGCCCGGCGGCCTGGGCACCGAGGGATCGGGCGTCGTCACCGCCGTCGGCGAAGGCGTCACCCACGTCAAGCCCGGCGATCGCGTCGCCTATGCGGGCGGCCCGACCGGCGCTTATGCCGAGCTGCGCAACCTGCCGGCCAAGCAGCTCGTCAAGCTGCCGCGATCGATCGATTTCGATACCGGCGCGGCGATGATGCTCAAGGGCCTGACGGTGCAGTACCTGTTCCGCCGTACGTACCGGCTGCAGAAGGGCCAGACGATCCTGTTTCACGCGGCGGCCGGCGGCGTCGGGCTGATCGCGATGCAGTGGGCCAAGGCGCTGGGCGTCACCGTCATCGGCACGGCCGGCTCCGAGGAAAAGGCCGAGCTGGCGCGCGCCCATGGCTGTGACCACACGATCCTGTACCGCAAGGAGAACGTCGTCGAGCGCGTGCGCGAGATCACCGGCGGCGCGATGGTGCCGGTCGTCTACGACTCGGTCGGCAAGGACACGTTCCAGACCTCGCTCGACTGCCTGCAGCCGTTCGGCCTGATGGTGTCGTTCGGCAACGCGTCGGGGCCGGTGCCGCCGATGGCACTGACGGCGCTCAAGGGTTCGCTGTATCTGACGCGCCCGACGCTGCTCGTGCACACGGCCAATCGCGCCAATCTCGAGCAGATGTCGGCCGAGCTGATGAAACTCGTCAGCTCGGGCAAGATCCGGATCCGCATCGACCAGCGCTATCCGCTGGCCGAGGCCGGGCGCGCCCATCGCGATCTGGAATCGCGCAAGACGACCGGCTCGACGCTGCTGATTCCTTGAACGATCCCGCGCTCGTTTCGCCCGCGCACTCGGCCGATCCGCCTCCGCTTCCGTATCCGGCCGATCCGCTCGAAGACCGCCGCTTCGCCGCGCTCGGGCGGCTTTACGGCGCGGCGGGCCTGGCCCGGTTGCGCGCCGCGCACGTCGTCGTCGTCGGCATCGGCGGCGTCGGCTCGTGGTGCGCCGAGGCGCTGGCCCGCTCGGCGGTCGGTCGCCTGACGCTGATCGACATGGACCACGTCGCCGAGTCCAACGTCAACCGCCAGATCCACGCGCTGGCCTCGACGCTGGGCGCTGCCAAGATCGAGGCGATGGCCGTGCGCATCGCCGACATCGCCGCCGACTGCCGCGTCGACGTCGTCGACGATTTCGTCGATCCGGACAACGTCGCGACGATCGTGCCGGCCGCCGACGTCATCGTCGACGCGATCGATCAGCCGCGCGCCAAGGCGGCGCTGATCGCCTGGGCGCGCCGCGCCGGCCGGCCGATCATCGTCTGCGGCGCGGCCGGAGGCCGTACCGATCCGCTGCGTCTGCGCTGCGACGACCTCGCCCGCACGCGCGGCGACGCGCTGCTGTCGTCGGTGAGGGCGCGCCTGCGCCGCGAACACGGTTTCCCGCGCGATCCCGGTCAACGCTTCCGGGTCGACGCGATCTTCAGTGACGAGCAGGTGCGGGCGCTGCCCGGCGCGGCGGGCGGGGCGGCGCGCACCGGCGGCGCGCCGCTGAACTGCGCCGGTTACGGATCGGCCGTCGGCGTCACGGCGCCGATGGGGATGGCGGCCGCGCAGCGCGCGATCAATCGGCTGGCTGACGCGCGCTGAGTCCGTCGGCGCCGCCGCGCTCCGGATCGGCACGGTCCGGTCCGGCCTCGGCTCGGCCCGCCTAGACGGGGTCCTGTCCGGCCCCGGTTTGGCCCGCTTCAACGCGATCCGGTCCGGCTTCGGCTCGGCCCGCTTCGACGGGGTTCTGTCCGGCTCCGGTTTGGCCCGCCTCGACGCGGTCCGGGCCGACCTCGGCCTCGCCCGCCTCGACGCGATCCGGATCGAGCTCCGGCAGCCGCGCCAGCGCCCGGTACAGCAGCGAGAAATCCGGCGCGGTCTCGCGAAACAGTTGGTCGAACGAATCGATGACGAAGTACGTGTGCTGGAAATCGTCGATCAGGTAGCGCGTCTGCATCACGCGCACCAGGTCGAACTCGAGCCGGTGCGGGTCCGGTGATTCGATCGCGTGGCGGATCTCGGCCGGCGACGACAGGATGCCGGCGCCATAAGCGCGCAGCGCGCCGTGTTCGGCGATCAGCCCGAACTCGATCGTGTACCAGTACAGCCGCGCCAGGTACTTGAGGCCGCCCAGCGTCGCGGCCTTCAGGCCGCCCCGGCCGTAGGCCTGCAGATAGTCGGCGATCACCGGATCGAACAGCATCGGCACGTGGCCGAAGAAATCGTGGAACAGATCGGGTTCGACGATGTAGTCGAACTCTTCGGGTTCACGGATCCAGACGGTGACCGGAAACCGCCGGGCCGCCAGGTGCGCGAAGAACACCTCGTCGGGCAGCAGGCCCGGCACCGGCACGAGCTGCCAGCGCGTGGCCGCGTGCAGCGCGGCGTTGACGGTGTCGAAACGCGGGATCGCCGCCGCGAAGTCGAGCCGCCGCACCGCTTCGACGAAGCTGGCGCACGCGCGTCCGGGCAGCAGCGCGCTCTGGCGGGCGACCAGCCGCCGCCAGACGTCCTGGTGCGCGTCGGTGTAGCGCTCGTAGCGCTGTTCGACCGTGTAGTCGGCGCGCATCGACGAGTAGTCGCCGCGCAGGCCGTGCTCGTGGCGGGTGCGCGCCTTGACGATCGAGGAAAAGTCGTCGTTCTCGTTCATGTCGTCCTCCCGCTGGCCCGTCGGCGACGGCGCCTGCACCGACTATCGCTAGCTTACCCCCGCGGCGCGTGGCGCGGACCCCACGCATCGGCCGATCGCGGCCGCCCCGCGCGCCGCCGGCATGCCATGCGGCAGCGCGATATGCTATAAGCGATGCGATCTGGCAAGTGATCTGTTCCATTCAATGCGTTCGAGGTTCCGATGGCAAGGACACCGAAGACAGGAAAGGGATCGAGATGTGGCCATCGGTTCTCAAGCTGGACATCAGCGGCATTCCCGAGGCGTGGATCGACGTCGAGGAGGCCGCCCACTACTACGCGACCGATTCTGTCGCGTACTCGTACGGTGCGGTCTGCGCGACCCTGCACGGCGGTATCTCGCGGCTGACGTCGCGCCGCTCGATCATCGACGTGCACCCGATCCTGGCCGTTCGCGGCCAGTGCGTGGCGAGCCGGTTGCTGCGCGCGCAGCCGCGGCTGACCCGGCTGAACGACAAGCTGTTTCGCCGCGACCGGATGACCTGCGCGTACTGCGGCCAGGTGTTCGCGGCGGCCGCGCTCGAGCGCGAGCACATTCTGCCTTTCTCCCGCGGCGGGCGCGATACCTGGATGAACGTCGTCAGCGCCTGCCGGCCGTGCAACCAGCGCAAGGCCAATCGGACGCCCGAAGAAGCGAACATGCCGCTGCTGTACGTGCCGTACGTGCCGAGCCGCTGGGAAGACCTGATCCTGCAGGCGCGCAAGGGGCACGTGCTCGGCGATCAGATGGACTTCCTGCGCGCCGGGCTGCCCGCGCACTCGCGGCTGGCGGAAAACTAGCGGGCGTGCCCGGGCTGGCCGGCCTCGGGGATCGCGCCGCCCGCGCGGCACCGGGTCAAGGATAGGGCTGGCGCAGCATCACGTCGATCTCGCCGCTGTCGAGCAGCCTGGCCAGATCGTCGGCGCCGCCGACCAGCACGCCGTTGACGAACACCAGCGGCATCGTCGGCCAGCCGGTCCACATCTTCAGCGCATTGCGCCGCCGCCACTGGCTCAGGTAGCTGCCGTATTCGAGATACGAGTAGGGCAAGCCCCTGCCGTCGAGCAGGCGCCGCGCCTTGCGCGGAAACGGGTTCTGCTTCATGCCGACGACGACGATCCGCTGGCCGGATACGGCGCGGCGGACCTCGTCGAGCACGTCGGCGTGCAGCGTTCGTATCCGTTCGCGGATCGCCGGATGGATGTGTGCTTCGTCGAGGATCGGTCGCATCGGGCCATGTTACAACTGAAAGCCCAGCCACAGCACCGCGCCCTCGAACAGGTCGCGCGCCAGCGTGACCGGCCGCGGCTCGTAGCGCTGCGATTCGGCGCGCCGCGCCTCGATCCATGCCGCGACCTCGGCGCCGACCTCGGCGCGGTAGAACACTGCGGTGACCTCGAAGTTCAGGAACAGGCTGCGCGAATCGAGATTGGCGCTGCCGCACAGCGCCAGATCGTCGAACACGCAGGCTTTCGCGTGGTTCATCTTCGGCGCGAGCCAGATGCGCACGCCGGCCGTCGCCAGTTGCCGGATCGCGCGGCTGCGCGCGTAGTCGGCCAGCCGGTGGTTGGAACGCCTCGGGATCACCACGTCGACCTGCACCTGGCGGCGGGCCGCGAGCATCATCGCCTGCAGCAGCGAGCTGTTCGGGATCAGGTAAGGGGTGACGATCAGGATCCGCCGGCGCGCGCGGAAGCACGCGGTGACCAGCAGCGCCTCGAGCGAATCGATCGGCTGGTCCGGGCCCGAGGGCAGCAACTGCACGTCGCTGGCCGCCGCATCGGCGGCATCGACGGCCTCGGCCGGCGCGCACGCCGAGGCGGCGGCCGGCAACGACAGCCCGGTCGCCAGCGCCCAGTCATGACGGAAGATCGTTTCGCCGTCGGCGCCCATCGGCCCGTCGACGTCGAAGCTCAGGTCGAACCACGCCTGCCGTTCGGCGTTGCCGGCGAAATATTCGTCGGCGAAATTGCGCCCGCCCGACCACAGCAGATGGCCGTCGACGCAGACCAGCTTGCGGTGGTTGCGGATGTTCGACTGCCGGTGCAGCAGCCGGCGCAGCGGCGGAAACGCACGCGCCACGTGCCCGCTCGCCGAGACCAGCGGCGCGAGCCGGCTGGCCGGCACGCGCAGGCAGCCGACGCCGTCGAGCAGCAGATAGACTTCGATGCCTTCGCGCGCGCGTCGCGCGAGCCGTTCGATCAGCATTCGTCCGATCCGATCGTCACCGAGCACGTAGGTGCTGACCATCAGCCGCGATCGCGCGCCGTCGATCAGGCGCCACAGCGCCGCCTCGGCCTGCGCGGCGTCGGTGTGCAGCGTCAGGCGGCCTTCGGCGCGGGCCGGCAGCGCGCCGAGCGTCATCAGCATCGACGACAGCCAGTGGCGTCCGGGCGCCGTCGACGGCGCGATCGGCAGCGGCAGCGGCGAGTCGGCGCTGCCCGGCCGGATCTTGCGCTGGCCGAAGAACAGGTAAGCGGGCAGCGCGAGGTAAGGGACGAAGAAGAAGCACAGCATCCAGCTCACCGCGGCGGCCGGATGCCGGTGCTGCTGCAGCGCGTGCGTCGAGACCACGTACATCAGGATCCCCAGGATGGAGACCGTCATGTGCAGCCAGACGCCCCAGAAGGCCAGCAGTTTCATGCCGAGATGGTAACGGATGCTAATCTGCCGGACCGAATCGAGGAGATCCTTACCGTGGCAATGATCTATCTGGTGCGTCATGCGCAGGCGTCGTTCGGCACCAGCGACTATGATCGGCTGTCCGAGCTCGGCCATCAGCAGGCCCGCTGGCTCGGCGAGTACTTCGGCGAGCGCGGCCTGCGCTTCTCGCGCGTGATGACCGGCACGCTGCGCCGGCAGCGCGAGACCGCCGCCGGCGTGCTGGACGTGCTCGGCCAGCAGGTCGACGTGCAGACGCATCCGGGCCTGGACGAATACCACGCCGAGCCGATGTTCCGCGCCCATACGGGCATGAATCCGATCGAAGCGCAGCGCGCCGACTACGCCGGCTACTGGCGCCAGTTCCGCGAGGCGATGCTCGCGTGGGCCGCCGACGGCCTGAGCGGCCTGCCCGAGACCTGGGGCGAGTTCGGCCGGCGCATCGACGACGCGTGGACGCAGTCGGTGCGCGAGACGCGCCGCGACGACAACATCCTGCTGGTCAGTTCGGGCGGCGCGATCGGCCGCGGCGTCGCGCAGATGCTGGGAGCGCCCGCGTCGGTCGCGATCGAGTTGAACCTGCAGTTCCGCAACAGCGGCTTTTGCGAACTGATCGCCGGCGGCGGGACGTTCCGGCTGCTCAGCTTCAACGTCATCCCGCACCTGGAGCGCGAAGAGCGCCGTCACGCGATCACGTTCGCGTGACGCCCGCGCGGCGGCCTTACTCCGTCGGGCGTCCGTTCGCCGCCCGTTCGTTCGCGGGCCTTCCGTTCGCCGGCGCGTCGGCGGGCGAACGCGTCAGCGCATCGACGATCGAGGAGGCGACCAGGCCGATCGTCTGGCCGTTCCAGTGGCGGTCGACCGGCGTAAAGTCGAGCAGGCGGCGATGGCGGCGGTATTCGTCGAGCAGCATCGGCGTCGTGTCGACGATGCGAACGCCGTGTTCGCCGGCGACGCGCTCCAGCCGGTCCAGCGCCAGCGAATCGCGGCTCGGGCACGGCGGCGCGACGCTCGCCGGACGGTCGACCGGATCGTAGATCAGCGTCGCGTACGGATTGCGGTTGAAGACCATGACGATGCGCTCGGGCGGCAGCTTCAAGGCCTCGGGCAGTTCGGCGACGTAGCGGTCGATCCGCTGCTCGTCGGCCGCGCTCAGCCGGGCCGGCTCGCAGCCGCGGCCTTCGGACGGATGCTTGAACAGCGGCAGCACTTCGAGCAGCAGGTTGCCGTGCAGGTAGCGGTAGAGCGCGACCTGGCGCAGGGTCTTCTTCAGCGCGTTGCGCGATCGCGTCTCGGTCAGCCGGATCAGCGGCTCGCCGGGCCGCGGCGTGTCGTCGTCGGCCCAACTGTACTGGCCTTCGGCCGTGTAGAAGCCCTCGTCGTAGTCGCCCGGGATCACGACCAGCACGGCCGAGTCGAGCCGGTAGCGGGCCGACAGCTCCCGGCCCAGGCCGAGGTAGTGCGGCAGCGCCGCCGCGCTGAATCCGAAGTTGTACGCGGTCGCCGGCAGGCCGGCGTTCGGCGACGCGGCCACGCGCGCCTGCAACTGGCCGGCCAGCGACTGGTCGAACGGCACCATCAGTCCTTCGACGAAGCTGTCGCCGAACAGACCGATCACCGGCTTGCCGGTCTCGTATTCGAACGGCGCGAGGAAGCCTTCGTCGTTGACCCGTCCGTGCACCGGCAGCCGCAGGTCCCATGACAGCGAGTTCACGTAAGGGCCCGGCGCGTAGCGCGCCGTCGGCGTTCCCGGACGGGGATCGGCGTAGTGGATGCCGGCGACGACCGGCAACTGCGACAGCGCCAGTTGCAGCACCAGCGCCAGCAGCAATCCGCCCAGGCCGATGCCGACCGCCCGCAGGCCGATCACGCGCCAGGGCGTCGCCGGATCAGAAATTGAAGTAGATGAACTCACGTGTTCCCCAGGCCGCAGAGATGATCGTCAACAGCAGCATCAGGCCCAGCAGCACGCCGGTGACGATGCCGCCGCCCAGCAGCGCGGCGGGCGTGCCCGCCGGCGCCGCAGCGATCGCGCCGGCCGCGGCGCCGCCCGGCATTGCCGCCTCGCCGTAACCGTGACCGTGCGCTCCCGGGCGCGCGCCGCTCGCGCCGTGCCCGTGCCCGGCTCCGGCTCCGGCTCCGGCTCCGGCTCCGGCGGCCGGCCGCGCCGCGCCGCCGGCCGCCCGGGCCGACAGCGCGCCGATGATCTGCTGGCTGTTGCGCGCGAACACCGCGATCGCCAGGCCGAGCGCGACGTAGAAGCCGGTGCGCGGATCGTAGATGCCGGCCGACACCGTCGCCTGTCCGGCGAACATGCCCTGCAGCAGATGCCAGGCACCGTGGAAGCTGTCGGCGCGGAAGAACACCCAGGCGACGACGACCGCCACGAAGGTCAGCAGCCAGGCGAGCACGGCCATCGGCACGCGCCAGGCCGGGCCCAGGCCGCGCAGCGCCGGCGAGGTCGCGACGATGTGCCGCCACGCATGGTTGATCTGCAGGTACAGCCCGTGCAGCCCGCCCCAGACGACGAAGTTCCACGACGCGCCGTGCCACAGTCCGCCGAGCAGCATCGTCATCATCAGGTTGAACTGGCGGCGCGCGGCGCCGTGCCGGCTGCCGCCCAGCGGGATGTACAGGTAGTCGCGCAGGAAGCGCGACAGCGTCATGTGCCAGCAGCGCCAGAAATCGATGATCGAGCGGCAGCGATACGGCGAGTCGAAGTTCAGCGGCAGCCGGATGCCGAGCATCAGCGCCAGGCCGATCGCCATGTCCGAATAGCCGGAGAAATCGAAGTAGATCTGCACCGTGTACGCGAGCGCGCCGAACCAGGAGTCGGTCCAGCCGAGCTGCTGGGTCTCGACCAGCGTGAACGCGCGATTGGCGGCGGGCGCCACGCAGTCGGCGATCAGCACCTTCTTGGCCAGTCCGCAGACGAAGAACGCCAGCCCCTCGACGAAGATCGGGAACGTCAGCGCCGTGCGCAGCCTGCGCAGGAACTGCGGCATCATCTCGGCGTGGTGCAGCACCGGGCCGGCGACCAGGTGCGGGAAGAAGGTCACGAACAGCACGTAGGCGATCGGCGAGCGTTCGGCCCGGCCCGAGCGGTAGGCATCGACGATGTACGCGATCTGCGTGAACGTGTAGAACGAGATGCCCAGCGGCAGCACGATGTCGAAGACGTGCGCGGGCGTGCCGGTGACCGCGGCCACCGAGCCGGCCAGGAAGTTCGCGTACTTGTAGTAGGCCAGCAGCCCCAGGTCCACCACGATCCCGAGGATCAGGATCCCTTGCCGCTTGCCGCCGCCGGCAGGCGCGTCGCGGGTGGCGCCGACCTCACCGTCGCCGCGCGTCGCCAGCAGCCGTCCGATCACGTAGTTGAACGCGATCGATCCGAGCAGCAGCGGTACGAAGGCCGGGTTCCAGTAGCCGTAGAAGAACAGCGAGGCGAGGGCCAGCCAGGCGATGCCCGCCTGCGACCACGGCAGGCGGACCGCGAGCAGGTAGACGAGCCAGACCACCGGCAGATAGACGAAAACGAAGATCGGTGTGTTGAACAGCATGGGCGGCGGTGGCGGCTTTCGGAGAGAGGATTCGAGGGGCCCGCGTCGAACGTCATCATCGCCTCGTTCAGGACGAGGATTTGTGACGATTGTTGGCCTGGCTGTGCCACGCGCATGGTTTCAGTCTCTCACTGACCGAAAACTGACGCCAGGCGGTCGGGGCGCCGAACTCCACCTGCGGGCCGACGGCAGGCGCCTCGTCGTGGCGCAAAGGTGATCGGAGCGTGGCGCGGCAATGCGGCGGTGAACGGATGGGGCTAGGCCGTGGCCGCGCGACCGCCGCCGCGGCGCGCGTACCACAGCAGCGCCAGCGTCTGCAGCGCGATCATCGTCCACCACGCTGCCTGGTGCGCGTCGGGCGCGTAGCGGCCGCCGTCGTGCGGCCATTGATCGAGCAGCACGCCGATGCCGTACTGCAGCAGGAACGCGCCGCAGAATACCAGCAGATTCAGCGCGGTACTGACGCGGCCGGCCAGCGCCGGACTGAACGCGCGGGCGAGGCTGGCGTAGGCCAGGATCCCGGCCGTGCCGCACAGCCCGAACAATCCCCAGGTCAGCGCCGGCGGCAGCGCCAGTCGCGCGGCGATCAGCACCTGCGCCAGCACGAACAGCCCCATGCCCGCGCCGGCCGACGCGTGCAGGCTCAGGCCGGCCATCTCCAGCCGGCGCGCGAGCCATCCGAGCGAGGCCGCGCCGACGACCATCATCCAGCCGACCAGCGTGACGATCGATGCGGTCGTGGCCTCGTCCAGGCCCTCGACGTCGCGCAGGTACGGGCCGGCCCACAGGCCCTGCACCGCCATGTACGCGCCCTGGCTGAGCATCGCCAGCGGGGCGACGCGCCAGAAGATGGCGCTGCGCAGGATGCGGACGATGCCGCGCGCCACGTCGATCGTCCGCGTGCCGCCGGGGCCGTATTCCTGGCGCCGGGCCGGCACGCCGAACCAGATCAGCAGGCTGGCGGCGAGGATCAGCGCCGAGACGATCAGGAACAGCGATCGCCAGCTCATCGCCTGCAGCGCCAGCGTCGCCGGGGTGCCGGTGACGACGCTGCCGAGCCCGCCGATCGCGTAGATCGCGCCGTTGAGCACCGGCAGCCGTTCGGGCGCGAACCACATGACGATCGCCTTGAGCCCCGCCATCAGGCAGCCGGACGTACCGATGCCCAGCAGCAGCCGGCCGATCAGCAGCATGCCGAAGCCGTCGGCCTGCGACGAGACCAATGCGCCGGCGGCGGCCAGCAGCAGCAGGCTGCCCTGCACGGGGCGCGGACCGAAGCGGTCGAGCAGCACGCCCAGCGGCAACTGGCACAGCGCGAACGCGATCAGGTAGACGCTGGTCAGCAACCCGAGCTGGGCGCCGGACAGCGACAGTTCGCTGCTGAGCAAGGGCATCAGCGGCAGGTTGATGCCGCGGGCCAGGTAGGACAGGAAGTAGCCGAGCGAGAAGATCAGGAAGACGCGGACGGCAACGCGCGAAGAGGCGGAAGAGGGCATGCGCGTGATTGTCGCAAAAGGGGCGGCCGGATCCGGGACGGGCCTTTCGTTTTCGCATGTCGCCCGCACTCCGGACGCATGGGTCCCGGCGCACCTACTGGATCGGCGTCGGCGCCGGCGAGGTCGCGGTCAGCAGCAGCGAGGCGCGCAGCGCGTCGCTCGGATGGCCGAACAGGAAACCCTGGCCCTGCTCGCAACCGGCCTGGCGCAGCACGTCGAGCTGATCGACGGTCTCGATGCCCTCGGCGGTCACCGTCAGCGACAGGCTCTTGGCCAGCGCGACGATCGTGTTGACGACGGCCATGCTCTCGTTGCTCGACGGCAGGTCGCGGATGAAGCTGCGGTCGATCTTCAGCGTATCGACGGGCAGCGAACGCAGGCTGCTCAGCGACGAGTAACCGACGCCGAAATCATCGATCGCCAGGCGCAGTCCCATTCCGCTGAGCCGTTCCAGGATCACGGCCGCGTCCTCGCGCAGCGACATCGTCGTCTCGGTGATCTCGATGCGCAGCAGGTTCGCCTTCCAGCCGGTGGCGGTCAGGATGCGGGCGATCCGGTCGGGCAGCGCCGGATCCCAGAAGCAATGGCGCGAGACGTTGACCGCGATCGGCAGCGTTGGCAGGCCCTGCGAGGCCCAGGCGGCGCCTTGCTCGCACGCGGCGCGGATCACCCAGTCGGTGATCGGATCGATGACGCCCAGCTCCTCGGCGATCGGGATGAACACGGCCGGCGAGACCGAGCCGAGCTCCGGATGCTGCCAGCGCAGCAGCGCCTCGAAGCCGACGACCGACTGCGTCAGGAGGTCGACGCAGGGCTGGTAGTGCAACTCGAACTCCAGCCCGTCGATCGCGGCGCGCAGACCGTTGGCCAGTTGCAGGCGCATCCGCGATTTCGACGCCAGCGTCGGATCGAACACGCGGTAGCTGTTGCGCCCGCTGTGCTTGGCCTCGTACATCGCCATGTCCGCGTAGCTGAGCAGCGTCTGCCAATCGTGCGCGTGCTCCGGATAGCGGCTGATGCCGATGCTGGCCGACACGCGCAGCGAGCGGCCGTCGAGCACCACCGGCTCGGCGATCCGCTCGAGCAGCTTGCGCGCGACCCGGATGTCGCTGCCTTCGATCGACAGGTCGCGCAGCAGGATCGTGAACTCGTCGCCGCCGACCCGCGCGACCAGGTCGGTATCGCGCATGCACGAGCGGATGCGCTGCGCGATCTGCTGGAGCAGCTTGTCGCCGTGCTGGTGGCCGTAGCTGTCGTTGACGGCCTTGAAGCCGTCCAGGTCGATGAACAGCAGCGCCAGCGATCCGTCGGTCGCGCGGGCGTCGCCGAGCGCCTCGCGGCAGTGCTCCTCGAACGTCGCGCGGTTGGCCAACTGGGTCAGCGAATCGTGTCCGGCCAGGTGCCGCAGGCGGTTCTCGTACTGCTTTGACGCACTGTTGTCGTGGAAGACGCCGACGTAGTGCGTGACCCGCGATTCCTCGTCGAGCACGCGCGAGATCGACAGCGCCTGCGGATACGGCTGGCCGCTCTTGCGCGTGCAGTGCAGCTCGCCCTGCCAGCTTCCTCGGGTCAGCAGGTGCGACAGGATCGCCGGCAACTGGGCGCGGATCGGGCGGTGGCTCGGCGCACGGTCGATCCGCCGGTCCATCACCTCCTCGGGCTCGTAGCCGGTGATCGCCGTGAACGCGTGGTTGACCGACACGATGACGCCGCTGCGGTTCGTGATGAACACGCCCTCGGCGATCGCCGCCAGCGCCTTGGTGGCCAGCAGCAGCCGCTGTTCGGCCTCGATGCGCTCGCGGATGTCGCGGATGATCGCCAGCCGCGCCGGCTCGCCTTCCCATTCGGCGTCGCTCTGGTTGACCTCGACCGGCGTGTCGCCGAAATGTCCGAGCAGGCGCTGCGAATCGCCGCGCGGTCGCATCGCCGCGGCGTCGATGACGCACGGAGCCGGATCGGTCCGCACGAACAGCGTCTCGAAGCGCAGGTCGCGGCGCATCGCATGCGATGCGCCGAGCAATTGCTCGGCGCGCCGGTTCATCGTCAGCACCCTGCCGTCGTCGCGCGACAGCACGACGAGCGCGTCGCTGGCGTTGTCCATCAACAGCCGGTACTGGCTTTCCGACATCCTGACCCGCCGCAGGATCCGCACGACCAGGTAGCTGCCGAGCAGCAGCAGCACGAGGATCACGGTTCCGGTCAGCATGAACAGGAAACGCGTGGTCGCGCGGGCCACGTCGCCCAGCGCCGAACTGAACTCGTCGGTCAGCGGAATGTTGGTCAGGTGGATCGCTTCGACCTGCCGCAGGATCTCGGGCAGCATCGCCTCGAACTCGGCCGGCGAACCGGCCCGGTCGTGCAGCGCGGTGCCGATGTCCTCGAGCAGGCTCACCTGGCGGTCGCCCTGGCGCCACGCCTGCACGGCCTGGCGGATCGACAGCAGGTTCGAGCAGCACCGGTACAGGTGAATCATCCCGTCGACGTCATCCGGATGGATGCCTGCCTGCAGCAGGTGCAGGCGGATCAGGTCCAGATCCCCGTCCGGCTTGTCGGCTTCGTCGCGCGCGGCGCTGAACGCGAGCGGGATCGCGAGCGCCGCCTGGAAACGCGCGTAGTAGCCCTCGTCGCGCGAGCGTGCATACAGATCGAGCATGTAGACCGCGTCGCGCTGCGACTTGGACCAGCGGCTCTCGCCCTCGACGAAGCCGCGCACCGCCGATTCGATCGCGATGGACACGAAAGTGATGCCCAGCGATGCGATCGTGATGCCCAGGAAAATGATCAACACCGGCCTGAACTGCCGCTTCAGGGGTTCGCGTCGGCGTTTGAGCAAGCGTCTCGGCACTTCGATGATGGCGGCGAAATTGCGAGAACCCGCGAGGATTCGGAATGGCTCGGGCGATCAGGCTCGATCAACCGCACACACCAGTGGAACGTAAATTGTAAAGGGAGCCGATGCTACATGCGGCCAACCCTGGCTGTTGTTGCGACAAAACCTTTGAATTGTGGCGTCGAAGACGCATTCTCAGCAGGCTTGCCGGTCTCCTGTGTCATCCACCGGTCGCGTGACCGGAAACGGCCCCTGTTTCGTGGCCCCGGGGCGGCGGATACTGCCGCGTTGTGTCGGTAATCGTGACGCTATGCGTCAGATTGCTTCGCGGGCGTGCCGGATCTGGTCGGGGCGGGGCGTATTGCGCCGGCTCGAGCGATGATCGATGACCTGGGCGGCCATGACCGCGGCGGCCGGCATGTCCCAGTATCGGCCCAGCCACCGCGCGCCCGCGCGGTCCGGCAATACTCGTCTGAGTACGGCGCGCGCCGCCAGGATCGCGATGCCGATCCATAGCGGGTGGGCGATCAACGCCGTCGCGAGAATCAACCAGATCACCTCATCCGTTTCCGTCATGACCGCACCCGTTCGTTTGGCGATTGACGGTCGACAATGAGCAAGAATCGGGCCTGATTGCCCGGACGATCAGGCGGTCGATGCGGATCGACCTTGACGGACGTCACCATCGTCGGCTAACTTTCAAACGATGAGAATGACTCTCACTCTTATTTTCTCGACCGATATCGGTCATGGCGGCAAGAAGTGATCGCGCTGTTTCGCCGCGGACCGTGCCTGGGACGCGTGGGTTTGGCCGTCGAGCCCTTCCTGAGCCGGAGAAGTCCTCAGGGATGGTCGGGATGCAAGCACTTATCCAGGAACTCATAGACCACTACGCGGATCTGCGACGGTATCTGCTGCACGAACTCCGTGACGCGGATCAGGCTGCTGACATCGCCCAATCGAGTTTCGAGCGTGTCTATGCGCGCGCGTTCGGCGTTGGCGCCAATGATGGGAAATCGCAAGGTGGCGCATTCATCGGATCGATTCGCGCGTTGTTGTTCCGTGTCGCGCGCAACTTGTGTATCGATGAAGCTCGGCACCGGAAAATTGCCCAGAATTGGGCGCGAACACAAGCTGATGCGTGGGTTTCGCATGCTGCGCCTTCGTGCGAACAGCTTCTCGCCCAGCATCGCGTATTGACGCGCGTCATTGCCACTCTCGAAGCTCTGCCGCCGCGGCGCCGGCAGGTTTTTTTACTGGCGCGCGCATACGGGCACTCTCATGCCGAGATCGCCCAGCGCTTGGGCATTACCGAAATGGCCGTGGCCAAGCATTTGGTGCGCGCGGTGCTCGATTGTTCGAGCGTGCTCAAGGAGCTCAAGGATCAATTGCTGGATGATCCGCATGTCCCCGGCTTGCACGAAGACTTCCGAGCGATGCAGGCCGAGGATCGATGCTGACGCACTCATCGGGGCAGCCGCCGCCGGATGAGGCCCTGGTCGAGCATGCGCTGACACTGCTAGTCGAAATTCATGGCGGCAATGCCGACAGGGCGCCGCAAGCGATGGCCGAGCTGGATCGTTGGCGCGGTCAGTCAGTCCGCCACCAGGCTGCCGCCGACGAAGCCCAGTCCCGCTGGAACATGCTCTGCGGACTCGATACGGGTCTGCGCGAACACTTCGACGAGCCTCTGGGGGAGGCCGACACGAAGCGGCGCAGGCGGCGTCGCGCCATGACGCTTTCCGTTGGCGGACTTCTTGCGGCTTCCGGCGCGGCCATGCTCGGTTGGCGGCGCCATGAAGCGTCGCAGCAGTTCGAGTCTTATGGCACGGGGATGGGGGAACTCCGAACGGTGTTCCTGGAGGATGGCGCGCCGTCTACCCGTATCGAGCTTGCAGCCATGAGCGCGATCCGGGTGCGTCTTTCTGCTGTTCGACGCACGGTGGATCTCGTTGGCGGTGAAGTCTTTTTCGACGTTGCCCGCGATCATGCCCGGCCGTTCGTCGTGCGTACCCGCCAGTCGGTAATCGAAGTCATCGGAACGGTATTCTCTGTCCGCGAACGCGATGGCCCCACTTCGATCGCCGTGGAAGAAGGGCGCGTGGAGGTCAAGGTCTACCCGGAATCACGCATTCCGTGGTGGCCGTTTTCTACGCCTTCCACTTTGACGCTGGCCGCCGGCCAAGCCGTCACGATTCGATCCGGCAACGCCGGCGAAGTCGACCGGGTCGACCCGGCCGGCATTGCTGCCTGGCGACAGGGTTGGCTCGTATTCAATGGGCAATCACTGGGCGATGCGCTGTCCACGATCAACGCCTATCGTCAGCGGCCGATTGTCGCTTCCGATCCCCGCGTGAACAGCCTGAGGTTGACAGGGCGCTTCAAGGCCAACGATTCGAGTCTGCTCGAAGCGTTGTCCATCATCCTGCCGGTCATCGCACAGAACGCGCCGGACGGACATATCGAGCTTCGGCTCAGGTCCTCAGGCGCCCGGCAGGAACGCTGACGGCCGTCCGCTTCTGATCGGGGTGTCTCAGTTTCGTCGCCTCATACGTCTTCGCATGCAGGTACCCGACGTTCGTCCGCTTTCTCGGACCGGGTCTTCGCGAAACAGATGAGTCTTGTTACTGAGGTTTCCTGTCATGCATCACCATCCGAGCCGCCATCATCGGGCTCTTGCCTTCGCCATCGCTTTCGGAGTCGTGGCGGGCGTCACTCCCTCTGGTCCCGCCCTGGCGCAAACGGCTCCGGCTGGACGTATCGCTCAGGCGTTCGACGTCGAAGTGCCTGCTCAGCCACTCGCCGGCGCGCTGGCGACGCTCTCCAGCCAGACCGGCGTGTCGGTCTTCGCTCCGACCGAGCTCATTGCCGGCATGACGTCCGGCGCCGCCGTCGGACGCTTTACCCCGCAGCAGGCCCTGGCGCGATTGCTGGCGGGCACTTCTCTGACCGCAACGCCGACGTCGGATGGTGGATTCGCCGTCCACGCGTCGGAGGATTCCGCGACGGGTTTGTCTGCAGTGACGATCACGGCGACGGCGATCACGAACAGCATG
This sequence comes from Burkholderiaceae bacterium, assembly GCA_047601745.1. GTDB lineage: Bacteria > Pseudomonadota > Gammaproteobacteria > Burkholderiales > Burkholderiaceae_E > JAKPAM01. Next base: position 3,395,996 of record JASGIS010000001.1, read on the forward strand.
CAGAATCTTGGTGCGCCTGTCGCAGGCGGAGCATTGGGTTCACGGTCGCAGTTGGACACGCCTTTCTCGACCACGGTGGTGGATCAGCAGGACATTGCGCGGCGGCAGGCGTCGACGATCGGCGATATCTTCAATCTCGATGCGTCGGTGGTGAATCAGGGGAACACATACAACACTCGCTCGTCCTACCTGACTGCACGCGGACTACAGTTGGACTACGCCAATGGCTACAAGCTCAATGGTCTGCCGATCATCAACTACGGAGTCGAATTGCCGTATGAGGATTTCGAACAGGTAGAACTGCTCAAGGGGCTGTCGGGCTTCATGTACGGTTTCGGTTCTCCAGGCGGTATCGTCAACTTCGTGACCAAGAAACCGCCGGCTGCCGCGGAGGGAATGCTGCTCAGCGGCGAAGTGGGCTACAAGTCGGATGGCATATTCAAGGAACGTATTGATGTCGGTGACCGATTCGGCCGCGGCGACATGTTTGGATTTCGGTTCAATGCCGGGCACGAAGGAGGGCGAACGTACAACGGCGGCGAGGTCAACAGCAACGACCTCGCGCTCGGGCTCGATGCCCGCATCACACTGGATCTGACCTGGACCCTGGATACTCTCTACCAGAAGCGCCGTTCGTCCGGCCAGGTGGCGGCGATATCGACTCTGCTGGGCTATACGGGAACGGTTCTACCTTCGCCGCTCAACGGCCGAGCCGGCAATCTGACCTCGTCCGATGGCTCGCCGCAGGCGACAGAATTCGGTCTGATCCAGACCGGGCTGGCTTATAGGCTGACGCCAGATTGGAAAGCCCGCATCAACTACAGCTTTACGAAGACCAATCGGCGCTACATGGAGGATTGGCTATATATCTCCAATCCCAGCGGCGACTACTCGGAACGAATCTATGATCAGGCCAACAAGTACAAGTTCGAGCACTGGCAGTTGATAATGGAAGGCAAGGCTCGGACGGGCTGGTTGGAGCATCTGCTTGTTTTTGGCATGTCGTGGCAAAGGCAAACCAATCAGGGCAACAGCCAGTTCTGCTTTTGCACGATAGGGACGGGCAATATTCATGACGACAATACGATTGCCTACGACAGCAAGATAACACCCTCCTGGTATCGTCAGGCGACCTATCAACAAACAGGATTCTTTGCCAGCGATACGCTGAAATTCGGCGATCAGTGGTCGCTTCTGGCCGGCGGACGATACACGAACTACACGCAGAACAGCTACAGCCCCGCAGGCATGCAAACGGTCCATTACAGGAAAGACGGGGTATTCACTCCTACGGTCGCGCTGATGTACAAGCCGCGCGCCGAGACCGCGATCTATGGCAGCTATGTGGAGTCCCTGGAGCAGGGGGCGACCGTTGCCAACACCTACGTCAATGCCGGTGACTTGCTCAAGCCGCTCAAAAGCAGGCAGTACGAGGTCGGCCTCAAGACGGAACATCGCGACTGGAGCGTGACTGCCGCGCTGTTCCACATCGAAAGAGGAGCGGCATACGGCAACAGTGACAACGTCTACGTGCAGAGCGGTAAGGTCCGTTACCAGGGTGCCGAAGTGACCGGCACGCTCAGACTGACCCGCAATCTCTCCGTTGCCGGCTCCTTGACGGCAATGCACTCGAAATACGAGGAAACCAGCCAGAACGAAGGCAAGCGCGTCGCTGTCGCGCCGAATTACGTGACGGCCGTGCGCGTCGGCTACACGATCCCTCGCATGGAACGCCTCGAATTCAGCGCGGACGGCCGCTTCGTCAGCACCCAGAAATTGGACGCCGCCAACAGAATGGAGATGCCCGGCTACGTCGTCTTCAACCTCGGGGCGAACTACGGCACCCGCGTTTCCGGACATGACCTCCAGTTGACTGCCGGTGTATTCAATGTCGCCAACAGGCGCTACTGGTACGCCCAAAGTGAAGGTGTCGTGCTGGTCGGAATGCCGCGCACGGTGGGCGTGCGGGCGAATCTCGCCTATTGACGCCGACAGCGCAGGAGCCGGGGCGTGCGTCTGTCCGGTGTCTGGTGGTAGGCCACCGAGCGGCGCGCGCGGAATGTTCGGAAGCCGACGGTCGGGCCCAGGTTCTGCCGCGTAAAAGAAAAGAGCCGGTCTCGTGAACCGGCTCTTGATCTTTGATTTAACTGGTAGGCCGTGCTGGGCTCGAACCAGCGACCAACGGATTAAAAGTCCGCTGCTCTACCAACTGAGCTAACGACCCATTCGCTATCTGCGAAGCCCTCAACTATAGGGTTCTATCCGGTCTTTGTCAAGTCAGCGCCCGCCTTCCAGGTGGGCCGCCACCGCGCTCCGTTTACTTCAGCGAGGCCAGCCGTTCTTTGGCCGCCTGGCTCGCCGGCGAATCCGGGTAACGGGTCGTCACGGTCTCGAGCGTCTTGCGGGCCTTGGCGCGGTCGCCGCTCTCGATCTGCGCGTACGCGAGGTTCAGCATCGCATCCGGCGCGCGCGCATTGTCGGGGAACTTGTTCAGCAGGCTCTGGTGCGTGCTGATCGCGCTCTTGTAGTCCTTCTGCGCGAACTGCGCGCTGCCGAGCCAGAACATCGCGTTCGGGACGTAGGCGCTGTCGGGACTCTGCTGGATGAACTGCTGGAAGCTCGACTGCGCGGCGCGGAAATCGCCGGCGCGAAACTGCGCGAGCGCCGCTTCGTAGCTCTTGCGCTCGTCCGGATCGACCGACACCGTCTTGCCGTCGAGCTGTACCGGCGTCGGCTCGAACTTCTTCAGCCGCGTGTCCAGATCGGTGAACAGGTCGCGCTCGCGCCGTTGCGAGTTGGCCAGTTCGTTGGCCTGCACCTCGATCTGGCCGCGCAGGCGCGCGATCTCCTGGCGCATCGACTCGAGCTGGTTCTGCGTGTCCAGTTGCGAGCGGGCGGCCGGCTCGGTGCGCGAGGCCAGGTCGTCGAGCTTGTGGCTGATCGCGTCGATCTGGCGCTGCTGCTCGGCCATCCGGCCGCGCAGATCCAGGATCGCCCGGCGGGCCTCGTCGTCGTCGAACAGCGCGGCGTGCGCCGGCGACGGACCGAACGACGGCATGCTGCCGATCGCCGCGAGCAGGGCGGTCCCGAGCGCCGCCCTGCGCAACGCGCGCGCGAGTCGGGCGAATCGAACGGGGCGGAAGGCGTGGGCGGCGGGCATGTCGATCGGCATCGTTCTGTCGGTAGGCGGCGCGCCGCTCGGGCGGGCGCGTCGCATCGACGCCCTCGGCGGGCGTCGAGATCAATCAATAAGCGAGGTCGACGCGGCGGTTCTCGGCGCGGCCGGTCTCGTCGTCGTTGGAGGCTTTCGGCTTTTCTTCGCCGAAGCTGACCGCCTCGAGCTGCGTGTCGGCCACGCCCAGCGACAGCATCGCCTTGCGCACGGCTTCTGCACGCTTCTGGCCCAGCGCCAGGTTGTATTCGCGGCTGCCACGATCATCGGTATTGCCCTGGAGCACGACCTTGCGATCCTTGTTGCCGACCAGGTAGCGCGAGTGGTTCTCGACGACCGGACGACCGTCGTCGCGGATCGCGAAGCTGTCGAAGTCGAAGTACACGCTGCGCTTGGCCAGCACGCCGCTCGGGTCGTTCAGTGGATCGGGCGTCGCGACGGTCACCGGGGCGACCGGACGGCTCGTACCGCCGGTACCGGCGCCGGCGTTGTTGTTGACGACCGGTGCGGTCTTGCCCGCGTTTTCGTCGAGCTTGACGCCCGAACTACAGGCTGCCAGAACGGCCGCCGAGGCGAGAACCGTCAAGGACATGGCGAAACGTTTCATCATTGCTCCGTTAATAGAGGACTATTTGGAAAAAGGGCCCCAGGTCGGTTCCCGGATGTCGCCAAGCGACGACGTCAGCCGCTGTTTCACACGTCCATCGACTGACACCGCCATCAACGCGTCGCGCCCCCCGGCTCCGGTCGCATACATGATCCATCGACCGTTGGGCGCAAAACTCGGTGATTCTTCGAGCCCGCCGTCGGACAGCACCTGTTCGGTGCCGCCGCCGGCGAGATCCTTGGTGGCCACGAGGAACCGCCCGTCGCGACGCGTGATGAAAGCCAGCGTCTTGCCATCGGGGCTCACTCGCGGACTGACGTTGTACCCGGAGCCGAATGTCACTCGGCTGGCATCCCCGCCGCCGACCGACACGCGGTAGATCTGCGGCGACCCGCCGCGATCGGACGTGAAGTAGATGCTGCGGCCATCGGGGGAGAACGTCGGTTCGGTGTCGATACCGGAGGAACTGGTGACGCGGCGGGCTTCGCCCCCGCGCGCGTCGATCAGATAGAGCTGCGACGAACCGTCGCGGCTGAGCGTGACGGCCAGCGTTCGCCCGTCGGGCGACCAGGCCGGCGCGCTGTTGCTGCCCTTGAAGTTCGCGACGACGATCCGCTGTCCGGTGCTGAGCGTATGCACGTAGACGATCGGCTTGCGCGCCTCGAACGACACGTAGGCGAGCCGGTCACCGTCCGGCGACCAGACCGGCGAGATGATCGGCTCGGGCGAATTCAGCGGCGTCTGCACGTTCTCGCCGTCCCAGTCCGAGACGTTCAGGCGGTAGCGCGTGCCCTGCTTGGTGACGAACGCGATCCGCGTCGAGAAGATGCTTTTTTCGCCGGTGATCTTTTCGTAGACCGCGTCCGCGACGCGGTGCGCGGCCAGGCGCAGATCGGGCTCGTTGACGACGATCGCCTCGGCCACCAGCGGCGTCTGGCGCACGACGTCGGTCAGCCGGTAACGGATCTCGTAGCGGCCGTCGGCGGTGCGGGTGATCGAGCCTCCGAGCACCGAATCGGCGCCGCGATTGCGGAAATCGGCGCCGTTGACGTTGGCGCTTTCGGTCAGCGTGCTCTGCGGGTCGATGACCTTGAACATCCCGCTGCGCGTCAGATCGCTGCGGATCACCGACACCACGTCCTGCGGCACGCGGCCGTCGGTATTGAAGTTGGCGATCGCGATCGGATACTGGGTCGCGCCGACGCCCTGGACGTCGATGCGCATCTGCGCCTGCGCGCTGGGCAGGTCGTAGGGCAGGGGGGCGACGAGCAGTCCGAACAGGGCCGCAACGGCAATCGAGGCGCGTTTCATGCGCGGATTATAGCCACGGTGTGCTAATTCTGGAGATTTTACCCGAGCTTTATGCGCTAAATCATTGTTCATCGTCAGTTCCTGTCGCGCGGACCACTATTAATCGTGAATTCTCGCTGGCAGGCGCCACTAGGCGGACGGGGGAACGGATCGGTGCGCTGGATCGCGCGTTCGGCGGCCTGGTCCCAGCTCGGAAAACCGCTGGACCGGGTCAGGCGCACCGAGGCGATCGAGCAGTCCGGCAGCAGGCTGACGGTGAACTGCGCCTGCGGATTGCCGGTCAGATCCGGCGGGATCGAGAAGATCGTATTGGCGCGGATCGCGCCGGCGACCTTGCTCGAATACGCGCCGTCGGCCGCACCGTTCGTACCGCCCGCGCTACCCCCGACCGCCGCGCCGGCGCGCGGCGTTCCCGACTTGGGAACGTCGCCGCCCGCCATCGCCTGCAGCCGTTGCAGGTAGTCGTTGCGGTTCTTGGCATCTTGCCGAGCCTGCGCTTCCTTGCGCGCCTTGTCCTCGGCCGCCTTCTTCGCCTCGGCCTGCTTCTTCGCTTCGGCTTCTTTCTTGGCCTCGGCTTCTTTCTTGGCTTCGGCCTCCTTCTTGGCCTCGGCCTCCTTCTTAGCTTCCGCCTCCTGCTTCTTGGCTTCGGCTTCCTTGCGAGCGGCTTCGGCCTGCCGCGCCTGCTCGCGCTCGGCCTGCTCCTTGAGTTCGGCCTGGCGCTTTTGCTCGGCGAGTTTCTTCGCCTCGTCTTCCTTGCGCTGCGCCTCGCGACGCTCCTGCTCGCGGCGCTCGGCTTCCTGCTGCTGGCGTTCCTGTTCCTTGCGCAGCCGCTCCTTTTCCAGCGCGATGTCGGGGTCGACCTTCGGCGGCTCGGGGGGCGCGGGCGGAGGGGGAGGCGGTGGCGGCGGAGGGGGAGGCGGCGGCGGGGGCTCCGGCTTGGGTTCGGGTTTGGGCTCGGGCTTGACCGGCGTCGGATCGGGCCGGGCCGGCGGTTCCCACAGCTCGGCCTGCACGGCGACCGGCGGGTCGTTGCGCCAGTTGACGCCGATGATCAGGAACACCGCGAGCAGCACGTGCGCGGCCAGCGCCAGCAGGTACGCGCGCATGCGCGCCGGCGGCTTCGGCTTGCTGTGCGAAGCGGCGAGCGTGCCGGCGGTGATCGGCGGTTCGCCGGTGGCGGTCGGCGAGATCGGCGGAGTCGTCGGGAATCGCGACGACGCGGGCGACGACGGCGGCGATGAAGACCGGGGGGCCGCCGGGTCCGGCGATCGAGCAGACTGCGCCCCGGGGCGATCGGGCGGACGGCCGCCGGGCGGAACGGAGTGGGACATCGGCGTCGGCGATCAGGACTTCGGTTTGACCATCAACGCGGCCTTGATGTTCTGCTGCTTCAACTGATCGAGCACGTCCATCACGACTTCGTAGCGGATCGATTTGTCGGCGCTGATCGCCACCGGCATGTCGGGACCCGCGCCGAATTCTTTCAGCGCGTCCGGCAGCTCCTGACGCGTGACCTGGCGGCGGCGGCCGTCACCGGCGTTGACCGTGCGCAGTTGCACGTCGCCGTTGGCGGCGATCTGCAGGTCGATGTAGACGTCGCTGCGCGTGGTGCTCTTGCCGGCCGACGGCAGGTCGATCGATCCGGGCGGTTGCATCGGCGCCGTGACCATGAAGATCACCAGCAGCACCAGCATGACGTCGATGTACGGGACGACGTTGATCTCGCTGACCGCACGGCGGCCGCGTCGGCCGCCTCGGGGAGACAGGGATGCCATGGTTGACCTCGGGTTCGATCAGCGTGCCTGGCGCTGCAGCACGTTGGAGAACTCTTCCATGAAGCTGTCGAAGCGCGTCGACAAGCGGTCGATATCGTAGGAAAAGCGGTTGTAGGCGACCACCGCCGGGATCGCCGCGAACAGGCCGATCGCCGTCGCGACCAGCGCCTCGGCGATGCCGGGCGCCACCGACGCGAGCGTCGCCTGCTGGACGTTGGCCAGTCCGCGGAACGCGTGCATGATGCCCCAGACGGTGCCGAACAGGCCGACATAAGGACTGACCGAGCCGGTCGACGCGAGGAACGCCAGGCTGCGTTCGAGCCCGTCCATCTCGCGCTGATAAGCGGCGCGCATCGCGCGGCGCGAGCCGTCGAGCATCGCGTTGGTGTCGCCGGGCTTCTGCTGGCGCGTCTTCAGGTACTCGCCCATGCCGGCCTCGAAGATCCGCGCCAGCGAACCGGACGCGTACTTGCCGTCGCGGATCTGCTGGTACAGCGCGCCCAGGTCGCGATCGGTCCAGAAGTCGTTCTCGAACCGCACGGTGTCATGCCGTTCGTTGCGGATCTGGAAGTGCTTGCGAAAGATCGTTGCCCACGAACCGATCGAGATCAGCAGCAGCAGGGCCATGATCAGTTGCACCAGCACGCTGGCGTGGAGGATCAGTTCGACGATCGACAGTTCGGCGTTCATGCTTGTCCGTTGGCGGAACCTGGAGGGGAGGAGAGTCGCGCGAGCAGCCAGTCGGGCAACGCGATCGGGCGGCCTCGCGGATTGATGGCGGCGACCGTGACCTCGGCCGTCACTAAGGGCGCGTCGGCGTCATCGCGGCGAGCCCACTGCAGCAGCCGCAGCGACGCCCGTCGCACGTCGAGCACGCGCACGTCGACCTGCAGCAGGTCGTCGAGCCGCGCCGGCGACCGGAAGTCGATCGTCATGTCGCGCACGACGAACTGCAACTGTTCGCGCGCGGCGATCTCGCGCTGATGCACGCCGAGCGAGCGCAGCCAGTCGGTGCGGACGCGTTCGAAGAACCGCAGGTAGTTGGCGTGGTAGACGATGCCGCCGGCATCGGTATCTTCGTAATAGACGCGTATCGAGGACTGGAATGCCGCCGCGGGCAGTGCTTGCGCCGCTGTCGGTCGGAAACGGGCCACGGAGATCGGCTTCGGTGCAGCCGCCGCTGTTCGGTATCGGGCGATTCTAGCGTGTGCGGGGGCCGATCTGCGGGGGGCGCGGCCGGTTTTTGCTGGTTTCGCCGCAAATGCTGCGATTCGCGCCACAGCGGGGGGGCTGGGTCGTCCGGGCGGGTCTTGGCTTTCTCTTTCTACCTGTGCGTGGGGTTCGACCTTTGCGTGGGTTCGTCGCGAGGCGCCGGCCTCGTGGGTGGGGGTGGGCGGCCAGAGGGAGCGGTCGTCGCTTCGCGACGACTCCCCTCCGGTACTCGGAAGGGGGTTGCGCAGTCGAACTCGCTGCGTTCGCTTCGCTCTCTACGCTCAAACATGCGCCCGCGAGTCAGTTTACGAAGCGCGCTGCGCGCGCCAACCCCCTTCCTCCGTTCCTCGGCGCCCCCTATGGCCGCCCACCCCCCACCCACGAGGCCAACGCCCGGCACCACAGGCAGCACACGATTCGTGCTTCGCGAAAGGCCTGCGCGGATCGTCGGTGCAATCCACCCTTCCGGCACTCGGGCGCCGGAGAGCGTCTCGACCTTATGCATCCGAGACGTCGCCCATGCGGTAATCGATGACGCGCGCTGGACGGTGAGGTGACCAGGACGTTGGCGTGCACCTCGCCCTTCGGCCACCGCCCCCACCCCCACCGAGCGGCGCCGCCGTGCCGGACCGTCGCAAAGGTCGAACTCCAGACCGACCGCACCTCCGACCGACGACGAAAAACCTTAGTCAGTCGGCGACGTCGTCGAACAGATCCCCGTCGCCGCCGCGCGCCGCGCTCGGCGGCGTCAGGCCGAAGTGACGATAGGTGGCCTGCGTCGCGATGCGGCCGCGCGGCGTGCGCTGCAGGTAACCCTGCTGGATCAGGTACGGCTCGAGCACGTCCTCGATCGTGTCGCGCTCCTCGCCGATCGCCGCGGCCAGGTTGTCGACGCCGACCGGGCCGCCGTCGAACTTGTCGATGATCGCGCGCAGCAGCTTGCGGTCCATCAGGTCGAAGCCGGCGACGTCGACGTCGAGCATCTTCAGCGCCGCATCGGCCAGCGGCGCGTGGATCCGCCCGTCGCCCTTGACCTCGGCGTAATCGCGCACGCGGCGCAGCAGCCGGTTGGCGATCCGCGGCGTGCCGCGCGCGCGGCGGGCGATCTCGGCCGCGCCGTCGTCGTCGATCGCCGCGCCCAGCAGCGCGGCCGAGCGCGAGACGATCCGCGTCAGGTCACCGACGCCGTAGAACTCCAGCCGCGACACGATGCCGAAACGGTCGCGCAGCGGATTGGTCAGCATGCCGGCCCGCGTCGTCGCGCCGACCAGCGTGAACGGCTGCAGGTCGAGCTTGATCGAGCGCGCGGCCGGCCCTTCGCCGATCATGATGTCGATCTTGAAGTCTTCGAGCGCCGGATACAGGATCTCCTCGACGACCGGCGACAGCCGGTGGATCTCGTCGATGAACAGCACGTCGTTGTGCTCGAGATTGGTCAGCAGCGCGGCCAGGTCGCCGGCGCGTTCGAGCACCGGGCCCGAGGTCTGGCGCAGGTTGACGCCCATCTCGGCGGCGATGATGTGCGCGAGCGTCGTCTTGCCCAGCCCGGGCGGGCCGAACAGCAGCACGTGATCGAGCGCCTCGCGGCGCTTGCGGGCCGCGCTGATGAAGATCTCGAGCTGCTCGCGCGCCTTCGGCTGGCCGACGTACTCGGCCAGCGACTTCGGACGCAGCGCGCGCTCGACGGCCTCTTCGTTCGGCGAGGCCGCGGCCGGGCTGGTCAGGCGGTCGTGCTCGATCATCGCTTATCCCTTGGCCAACGCCTTGAGCGCGTGCTTGATGCCGTCCGAGACACCGATGCCGGCCGGCAGCGCGCGGATCGCTGCGCCGGCCTCTTTGTCCGAATAACCGAGCGCCAGCAGCGCGTGCAGTACGTCGGTGCCGATCTCGCCGGCCGCCGCCGCCGCGCCGCCGCCGGCGGGCAGCGGCTCGACCAGCCGGCCCTTCAGGTCGAGCAGCACGCGCTCGGCCGTGCGCTTGCCGATGCCCGGGATCCGCGTCAGCCGGCCCGCCTCCTGCAGCGCGACCGCCTGGACCAGGTCGCCGACCGACATGCCGGACAGCACGGCCAGCGCGATCCGCGGCCCGACGCCATTGACGCGCAGCAACTGGCGGAACGCGTCGCGCTCGGCTTCGGTCAAAAAGCCGTACAGTAGGTGCGCGTCCTCGCGGATCACCTGGTGCGTCAGCAGCACGACCGGCTGCCCGTCGGGCGGCAGGTCGTACAGCGTGCTCATCGGCACGTCGATTTCGTAGCCGACGCCATGCGCGTCGACGAGAACCTGCGGCGGGCGGCGTTGCAAGAGCACGCCTGCGATGCGACCGATCATCGAGTCGTTCCGTTCATGTCTGCACGAGTCTACCGCGACGCAGCCGCAGGCCGCGCCGCGCCAATCCGCCGCCGAGCGACGCGTGCCGCGCGTCGTCGAGCGCGCCGAGCAACTGCGCGCCGTGAGCATGGCAGACCGCGCAGGCCAGCGCATCGGCGGCGTCCTGGCCCGGCACGCCGGGCAGCCGCAGCAGGCGGACCATCATCTGCTGGATCTGCGCCTTGTTGGCGCGGCCGTAGCCGACGACCGCCTGCTTGATCTGCAACGCCGAATATTCGCTGACCGGCAGGCCGTCGCGCGCCAGCGCGGTGATCGCCGCGCCCCGGGCCTGGCCCAGCAGCAGCGTCGAGGCCGGATTGACGTTGACGAACACCTTCTCGATCGCGCAGTGCACGGGCTGGTAGGTGTCGATCAGCTCGCGCACCTTCGTGAAGATCCACGCGAGCCGCGTCGGCAGCTCGCCGTCGGGCACGCGGATCACGCCGCTGGCCACGTACTGCAATTGCTGGCCGTGCTGGTCGATCAGGCCGAAGCCGGTCAGCCGCAGGCCCGGGTCGATGCCCAGGATGCGCCGGGTGCCGGAGGCACCCCGGTCCTCAGTGCCGGAAATGGCGGACACCGGTGAACACCATCGCGATGCCGCGCTCGTCGGCGGCCGCGATGACCTCGGCGTCGCGCACGCTGCCGCCCGGCTGGATCACCGCCCGCGCGCCGGCGTCGGCGACGACGTCCAGTCCGTCGCGGAACGGGAAGAACGCATCCGAGGCGACGGCCGAGCCGGCGAGCGTGAGCCCGGCGTTCTCGGCCTTGATCGACGCGATCCGCGCCGAATCGATCCGGCTCATCTGGCCGGCGCCGACGCCCAGCGTCATGCCGTCGGCGCAGAACACGATCGCGTTGGACTTGACGAACTTGGCGACGCGCCACGCGAACAGCAGGTCGGCCATCTGCTCGGCCGTCGGCTGCAGGCGGGTGACGACCTTCAGGTCCGCCGTCCCGATGTCGTGGTTGTCGGCCGACTGGATCAGCAGGCCCGAGCCGATGCGTTTGACGTCATGCGCGTTGCGACCCTGCAGCCAGGCCGTCGGGCCCTGCGACTGGACCGCGTCGAGCGGGCATTCGAGCACGCGCAGATTGGCCTTGGTCGTCAGCAGCTCGCGCGCGGCATCGGTATAGCCGGGCGCGATCAGCACCTCGACGAACTGCTTGGAGACGGCCTGCACGCAGTCGACGTCGATCGGCCGGTTGAACGCGATGATGCCGCCGAACGCCGAGGTCGGATCGGTCTTGAACGCCTTCAGGTACGCCTGCGCGCAGTCGGCCGCGACCGCGACGCCGCACGGATTGGCGTGTTTGACGATCACGCAGGCCGGCGCGTCGAAGCTCTTCACGCATTCCCACGCGGCGTCGGCGTCGGCCAGGTTGTTGTACGACAGCTCCTTGCCCTGCAACTGCTGCGCGGTGACCAGCGAGCCGGGCGCCGGCATCAGGTCGCGGTACAGCGCGGCCTGCTGGTGCGGGTTCTCGCCGTAGCGCAGATCCTGGACCTTGACGAAGCGGCCGTTCGACTGGTCGGGGAACTCGGTGCGCGTGCCGTCGGGACGCAGCGACGACAGGTAGTCGCTGATCGCGCCGTCGTAGTTGGCGATGCGGTTGAACGCCGCGACCGCCAGCGCGAAGCGGGTCGCGCGCGACAGGTTGCCGGCGGTCTTCAGCTCGTTGACGACGCCCGCGTATTGCGACGCATCGGTCAGCACGGCCACCGACTGCCAGTTCTTGGCCGCCGAGCGGACCATCGCCGGCCCGCCGATGTCGATGTTCTCGATCGCGTCGTCGAGCGTGCAGCCGGGCGTGGCCACCGTGCGTTCGAACGGATACAGGTTGACGACCAGCAGGTCGATCGTGTCGATGCCGTGCGTGGCCAGCGCCTGCATGTGCTCGGCGACGTCGCGGCGCGCGAGCAGCCCGCCGTGCACCTTCGGGTGCAGCGTCTTGACGCGGCCGTCGAGCATCTCGGGCGAGCCGGTGTGCTCGGAGATCTCGGTGACCGGCAGGCCCGCGTCGGACAGCAGCCGGGCGGTGCCGCCGGTCGACAGCAGGCGCACGCCGAGCGCGTCGAGCGATCGGGCCAGCTCGACGATGCCGGTCTTGTCGGACACGCTGATCAGCGCGGTCCGCACGGCGTCGGTCGGATCGCCGGCCGGCCGGGGCGAGGTGGTGGGAGCGGGGGATGACGACATGGGGAAGGTTCCGGAGCGGGGCGCGCGTCAGAGCAGGCCGTGATGGTGGAGCTTCTTGCGAAGCGTGTTCCGATTGATGCCGAGCATCACGCTGGCGCGCAATTGATTGCCGTGGGCTTCCTTCATCACGACTTCGAGCATCGGGCGTTCGACCGCTTCGATGACCATGTCGTAGATCGCGCACGGCGGCGTGCCGTCCAGGTCGCGGAAATATTTCTCCAGACTGCGGATGACCGCTTCGTCGAGGGGGGGCGGCTTGGTCATGCGACCTGGCTCCCGGACAAGAGTGTTGGCATGAAAGGCAGGAATTGCTGGTCGTTGGCGGCGGCGAGGCCGCGGGGCGTTTCGGCCTGCTCGGCGCAGGCGTCGAAGAATTCTTCGAGCGCGCGAAGCTGCCCGGCCGGCTCGTCGATGCGATGGAACCGGTCGAGGAACGTTCTGGCGCCCGGCGCATCGCGCAGATACCAGCCGACGTGCTTGCGCGCGGTGCGCACGCCCGTGTGCTCGCCGTAGAACCGCAGGTGGTCGAGCAGATGGCCGCGCATCAGCACGCGCATCTCGGCGATCGTCGGCGCGGGCAGCAGTTCGCCGGTACGCAGGTAATGGACGATCTCGCGGAAGATCCACGGGCGGCCCTGGGCCGCGCGTCCGATCATCACCGCGTCGGCGCCGGTCGCCTGCAGCACCTGGCGGGCCTTGTGCGGCGAATCGATGTCGCCGTTGGCCACGACCGGAATCGACAGCGACTGCTTGATCCGCGCGATCGTGTCGTATTCGGCCCGGCCGCCGTACGCGCAGGCGCGGCTGCGTCCGTGCACGGTGATCATCGCTGCGCCGGCGTCCTCGGCGGCCTTGGCCAGCCGGGGCGCGTTGGTGCGCTCTCGCGTCGGGCCGGTCCGCATCTTGACGGTGACCGGCGTGCCGCCGGGCGTCACGGCCTCGACGACCGCTTCGATGATCCGCAGCGCGAGCGACTCGTCGGCCATCAGCGCCGAGCCCGCCGACACGTTGCAGACCTTCTTGGCCGGGCAGCCCATGTTGATGTCGATGATCTGCGCGCCGCGATCGACGTTGAAGCGCGCGGCCTCGGCCATCATCGCCGGATCGGCGCCGGCGATCTGCACGGCCTTCGGTTCGATCTCGCCGTCGTGGTCGAGCCGCCGCGAGGTCTTGACGCTGGCCCACAGCGCCGGATTGGACGCGGCCATTTCGGAGACCGCATAGCCGGCACCGAGCGACTTGCACAACTGCCGGTACGGCCGATCGGTGACACCGGCCATCGGTGCCACGAACACGGCGTTGTCCAGCAGGTACGGACCGATGCGCATGGTGGAAAAGTGGGGAACGGGGGCGTGAGAGAAGCAAAGGGCCGGCGCATGAATTCCATGCCCGGCACCCTGGGGCTCGATTGTAGCGAACTTTGACTTGCCCAAGAAACAGGCAGTGCACAAAACGAGGTAGTGCACAAAACGCGCGGCGCGCGGCGTCGTCCGACTCGCGCCGGAGATCGGCGCGCGCAATGAGGCTCAGCGCACGCCGAACATCATCTGTCGGGCAAGCCAGCTTCGCGCGCCGCCGTGCAGGTCCAGCGCGGCCAGCGCCACCGATTCGGCCGGCTGCAGCGGAGCGATCGTGAACACGCGCGCGAGCAGGTCGGTCAGCCCGATCGCGCGCGCGCGATCGGCGCGTCGGGCCTGCGCATAGCGCTCCAGTACGGCACCGGCGTCGCGATCCGCGTGCGTCGGGCGAGCGGCGTGCGTGTTGTGCGTGTTGTGCGTGTGGTGCGTGTGGTGCGTGTGGTGCGGGCGCGCGGGACGCCGGCCGATCTCGGCGGCCAGCACGAACGCGTCGCGCAGCCCGAGATTGAAGCCCTGTCCGGCGACCGGGTGCAGCGCCTGCGCGGCATTGCCGATCCAGACTTCACGACCCGCCACGGTCCGGCGCCGGCGCCGGCGCCGCAGCGGCATCGCCACGCGCGCGGTCTCGACGCGGCGGATCGACCAGCGCGGACCGATGATCGCGTGCAGCTCGGTGGCGAAGGCCGCGTCGCTCGCCGCCGCGCGCCGCTGCGCGTGATCGGGCCGGCAGCACCAGACCAGCGCGTAGCGGTCGGCCTCGGGCAGCGGCAGCATCGCCAGCGGTCCTTCGGCCGTGAAGCGTTCGTAAGCGACGCCGGGCTCGGGCGCGCGGGCCGTCAGCTCGGCGACGATCGCCGACTGCGCGAACTCGCGCTGCTCGGCGTCGTCGCCGGCATCGCCTTCGGCGTGCACGATCAGCAGGTCGTCGTCGGTCGAGAAGCTGTCCGGTTCGGCGAACCGCGCCGGACCGGCCGCCTCGAGCAGCACGTCGCACAGCGTCGGATAGCGGACGACGTGGCCGAGCGCCGGCACCGCCTGCTCGGCCGCGCCCAGGCGCACCCGGCCCGCGTGGCCTTGCAGCGAGACCTCGATCGCCTCGATCGGCGCGGCCGGCGGCGCGGCGCAGATCCGGCCCAGCAACTGCCACGAACCGGCGCTCAGCGCCAGCGTGCGCAGCGCCATCGCCGGCGGCAGCGCCGCGCGCGTGGTGTCCAGCTCGATCCGGTCGGGCGCGAGGCCCTGGCGCGCGAGCAGCAGGCCGAACGACAGCGCCACCGGCCCCCTGCCGACGACGCGGACCCTCATCGCGGCGCGGGCGC
Source organism: Burkholderiaceae bacterium (assembly GCA_047601745.1). GTDB lineage: Bacteria > Pseudomonadota > Gammaproteobacteria > Burkholderiales > Burkholderiaceae_E > JAKPAM01. Next base: position 3,411,320 of record JASGIS010000001.1, read on the forward strand.
CGGGGCGGCGTCGGCGCGCGAGCGCGCGTCGCGCATCAGCGCTTCGATGTCGTCGGCGCTCGTCGGCACCTCGGCGGTCAGGATCTCGTTGCCGTCGGCGGTGACCAGCGCGTCGTCCTCGATGCGGATGCCGATGTCGTGATAGCGGGCCGGCACGTCGGCCGCCGCGCGCACGTAGATGCCCGGCTCGATCGTCAGCACCATGCCCGGGCGCAGCGTCCGCCAGGGCTTGCCCTGGCCGCCATCGGCCTGGCCGGGTTCGCGGTAATCGCCGCAGTCGTGCACGTCCATGCCCAGCCAGTGACTGGTCCGGTGCATGTAGAAGCGCCGGTACGCGCCGCTCTCGATGACCTCGTCCAACGATCCGGACAGCAGCCCGCAGTCGATCATGCCCTGCGCGAGCACGCGTACCGCCGCGTCGTGCGGATCGTTGAACGAGCGGCCCGGCCGCGTCGCGTCGATCGCCGCGTGCTGCGACGCGAGCACGATGTCGTACAGCTCGCGCTGCGCCGGCGTGAAGCGGCCGTTGACCGGAAACGTGCGCGTGATGTCCGATGCGTAGCCGTCCAGCTCGCAGCCGGCGTCGATCAGCAGCAGCTCGTTGTCGTTGAGCACGCAGTCGTTGCCGCGGTAGTGCAGCACGCAGGCGTTGCGGCCGCCGGCGACGATCGAGCCGTAGGCCGGAAACGGCGAACCGTTGCGGCGGAACTCGTGCAGCAGCTCGGCCTCGATCTCGTACTCGCGGCGGCCGGGGCGCGTCGCCTGCATCGCCCGCACGTGCGCGGCCGCCGAGATCCGGCCGGCGCGGCGCATCACGTCCTGTTCGTATTCGTCCTTGACCAGCCGCATCTCGTCGAGCGGCGCGCACACGTCCATCGCCTGCGTCGGCGCGCTGACGCCGGTGCGCGCCATCGCGCGGACCTCGCCGAGCCAGCGCTGCATCCGCGCGTCCAGTTCGGCGCTGCTGCCCAGCGCGTAGTAGACGGCCGGCTGGTCGGCCATCAACTGCGGCATCTGCGCGTCCAGTTCGTCGAAGCGCAGGCCGCGGTCGAAGCCGAAGGTCTCTGCGGCGGCGGCCGGCCCGTAGCGGAAGCCGTCCCAGATCTCGCGCTCCTCGTCCTTGTCGCGGCAGAACAGGATCGATTCGGTCGCGTCGCCGGTCGCGCGCAGCACGAGCGCCGCCTGCGGTTCCGGGAAGCCGGTCAGGTAATGGAAGTAGCTGTCCGAGCGGTACGGATAGTCGCTGTCGCGGTTGCGCATCACTTCGGCGCCGGTCAGCACGATGGCGACGCCGCCGCCGCGCGCGCGCATGGAATCGGCCAGTTGCCGCCGCCGGCGGGTGGTGATTGCGGTCAGTTTCATCGGGCGTGCCTCTTGTCGATCAGTCGGGAACGGCCGGGAAGGCCGGCGATCAGCTTACACAGAACCGGCGGCCGGCGGCGGTGTGCCGGCGAGAGCCGCGCGCGACAGCTCGGCGTCCAGCTCGGCCAGGCGCTGCGGCGTGCCGACGTCGATCCAGCGGCCGATCAGCTTCTCGCCGCCGGCGAGCGACCGGTCGGCGGCCTCGCGCAGCAGCGGCGCCAGCGGCGCGCGGCGGCCCGGCTGCAAGCCGTCGAACAGCCGCGGCGCGTAGACGCCGATGCCCGAGAACGTCAGCCGGTTCGCGCCGTCGTTGCCGAGCAGGCCGCCGCGCAGCGCGAAATCGCCGTCCGGATTGTGCGGCGGGTTGTCGACGAGCACGCACCAGGCCAGCAGGCCGCCGACGCGCATCTGCTCGACGATGCCGCGCGCGCGGCCGACGTCGAAGTCGCAGAACACGTCGCCGTTGATGACGAGGAACGGCGCGTCGCCGAGCAGCGGCAGCGCCGTCGCGATGCCGCCGGCGGTCTCCAGCGCCTCGGGCTCGGCCGAGTACCGGATCGACAGCCCGAACCGGCGGCCGTCGCCGAGCCCCTGCTCGATCACCCGGCCCAGGTGCGCGTGGTTGATGACGACCTCGCGGAAACCGGCGGCCGCCAGGCGTTCGAGGTGCCAGGCGATCAGCGGCTTGCCGCCCGCGATCAGCATCGGCTTCGGGCAGGCGTCGGTCAGAGGCCGCATCCGCTCGCCGCGGCCGGCCGCCAGGATCATCGCCTTCATGCCAGGAGCATTGCCTTCATGCCAGGAGCGTCGCCTTCATGTCAGGAGCATCGCTTTCATGTCAGAACGTGTAGCCGACGCGCCGATCGGTCTGCTCGTCGGGGTCGAGCGCCTCGACCAAGTGCAGCAGCGGCGTCAACGCCGTATAGCGCTGCATCGTCTTGACCGCGTACCGGCGCACCAGCGGCATGTCGGCCAGATAGCGGTCCTTGCCGTCGCGGTGGTACAGCCGCGCGAAGATGCCCAGTATCTTCAGGTGCCGCTGCAGGCCCATCCACTCGAAGTCGCGATAGAACTGGCCGACGTCGTCCGGCACCGGCAGGCCGGCCTTGCGCGCGCGCTCCCAGTAGCGGACGACCCAGTCGAGCACCTGCTCCTCGTCCCAGCCGACGTAGGCGTCGCGCAGCAGCGAGACCAGGTCGTAGGTGATCGGTCCGTAGACGGCGTCCTGGAAGTCGAGCACGCCGGGGTTGCGCTCGCCGTCGAGCAGCATCAGGTTGCGCGAATGGTAGTCGCGGTGCACGAACACCCGGGGCTGGGCCAGGTTGTTGGCCAGCAACAGCTCGAAGCTCGTTTGCAGGATGCCGCGCTGGCCGTCGGTCAGCGTGGCGCCGCGATGGCGGCCCAGGTACCAGTCGGGAAACAGCGACAGCTCGCGTTCAAGCAGCGCGCGGTCGTAGTCGGGGAAGACGCCGGGCCGGCTGGCGCCCTGCATGCGGACCAGCGCCTCGGTCGCGTCGCGGTACAGGCCGGTCGCGGCGCCGCGGTCGGCGGCGAGCCGATCGAGGAAGGTCGTCGCGCCGAAGTCGTCGAGCAGCAGGAAGCCCTGGTCGAGGTCGGCGGCATGGACTTCGGGTACATTGACGCCGGCCGTCTTCAGGACCCGGGCGGCGTGCACGAACGGCCGGCAGTCCTCCATCGGCGGCGGCGCGTCCATGACGATCATCGGCGTACCGCCGGCTTCGGCCGGCAGCAGCCGGAAGTAGCGGCGGAAACTGGCATCATCCGAGGCCGGCCGCAGGCTGGCGGCGTCGAGCTCGAACTGCCGGGCCAGCGGCGCCAGCCACGTGTCCAGCGCTTCGCGCCGCGCGGCCGCGTCGGCGGCGGGCGGCGGATCGGCGGATCGATCGGAAGAAGGCGAGAGAGCGTCGGGCGAAGGAGCCTGGGGAGCGGACATCGTGGAGGCTTTCCGGGCGGATCACTGAGAATCGCTTCGTATAATAGAGCATGCGTGTTAGACCCGGCTTACTGGCCGTGCTTGCCTGTTTTTCCGGGGGCAGCCTGGCTCAAGACAATCTCCCCCCGCTACGGCTCAAGCTCGAGCCCGCGTTGTCGGAAACCCACGCCGCGGTTACCGAAGACCGGCCGATCTACGTGTCCGGCGACCAGTTCGAGGGCCGCACCGATCGCGACGCCACGCTGATCGGCAACGCGCAGTTGCGCAACGCCGGCACCGTCATTACCGCGGACCGGCTCACTTATTACCCCGAGGACGACGAAGTCGCGGCCGTCGGCAACGTGCGCGTGTTCCGCGAGGGCAACCTGTTCGCCGGTCCCGAGCTGCAGCTCAAGCTCGACGCCAACGAGGGTTACTTCGCATCGCCCGAATACTCGCTGGGCCGGTTCGGCGGACGCGGCCACGCGGCGCGCGCCGAGTTCCTGGGCCCCGAGCGGATGCGGCTGCAGGAGGCGATCTACACGACCTGCGTGGCCAGCGACCCGGACTGGTATCTGCGCACGCGCGAGCTCGAGATCGACCAGTCGAAGGAAGAAGGCGAGGGCAAGGACGGACAGCTCGTCTTCAAGGGACGCAACGTGCTGTGGTCGCCGAAGTTCTCGTTCCCGCTGGCCGACGAACGGCGCAGCGGCTTCCTGGCGCCGACGTTCCAGGTCAACAGCCGGACCGGCTTCCAGATCCTGTCGCCGTACTACTTCAATTTCGCGCCCAACCGCGACCTGACCGTCTACAACCGGCTGATGACGCGCAACGGCTACCAGTTCGGTTCGTGGCTGCGCTACCTGGAGCCCAACTACTTCGGCGAACTGCGGCTGGAGCTCAATCCGCACGACCGGACCACCGGCTCGTCTCGGTACTTTTACGGCACCACGCATACGTTCCGGAACCTGATGGGCTGGACGGCCGGCTGGAACATACGCGGCGTATCCGACGACAACTACTTCGTCGACTACTCGGCGTCGATCCTGAACAGCGCCGAGCGCAACCTGCCGCGCGACGTCTACGCGATGCGCGCGTTCGGCGACTGGAGTCTGACGGTGCGGGCCACGCGCTACCAGAACATCCTGACGGCCCGGCTCGGCCCGGCCTACGAGCGCGTACCGCAGGTGACGGCCAACTACGCGAAGTACGACTACCATGGCTTCGACGTGACGACGCTGGTCGACGTCGCGAACTTCCGCCGCCCGCTGATCGATTCGGCCGAGGGCCTGCGCACCGTCGTCAATCCGCAGATCGCGTACCCGATCGTTCGCCCCGGCTGGTTCCTGACGCCTCGCGTCGGCATGCACCTGACCGACTACCAGATGAGCAACGACCCGGCCTACGACGGCAGCCGCTACAGCCGCGCGCTGCCGACGGTCTCGCTCGACGGCGGGCTGGTCTTCGAACGATCGGCGCGGCTGTTCGGCCGCGACGCGACGCAGACGCTCGAACCGCGGCTGTTCTATACGTACACGCCGTATCGCGATCAGTCACGGATGCCGGTGTTCGACTCGGGCGTCGCCGATCTGAGCTTCGCGCAACTGTTCTCGTCGAACACCTTCGTCGGCAACGACCGGATCGCCGACACCAACCAGTTGACGGCCGCCGTCGTTTCGCGCTTCATACGTCCCGACACCGGCGTCGAAGCGCTGCGGCTGGCGTTCGGGCAACGCTACTATTTCTCGCAGCAGCGCGTGACGATGCCCGGCATCGAGAACACGACCGACCGGCGCTCGGACCTGCTGTTCGCGGCCAGCGGCGAGCTGAGCCCGGAGTGGAACTTCGACAGCGGCCTGCAGTACAGTCTGGCCGACAAGACGTTTCCGCGCGCGAACATCGGCGTGCGCCACACGACGCGAGACGGCAAGATCCTGAACCTGAGCGTGCGCTACCTGCGCGAGAGCATCGGCCAGTTCGACGTCGCGTGGCGCCAGCCGATCGCCCGACGCCTGATGACGCTGGGCCGGGTAAACTACTCGTTCCTGAAGTCGGGCGTCGATCCGCTGACGGCGCTGCCGGTCGGGCCTGGTCTGGTCGAAGGGCTGTTCGGCGTCGAGTACCGCGAGGACTGCTGGCTGTTGCGGCTGGTCGTCCAGCGCTACGTCACGGCCGCCAGCACGCGCACGACCGCACTGTTCGCGCAGATCGAATTCACTGGTCTGGGCACGCTCGGCACCAACCCCGCGGACGCGATCCGCCGCAACATCCCCGGCTACCGGCTGAGCAACGAGCGGCCCGAGTTGCCGTCGCGCTATTTCGGATACGAATGACGATGAACAAACAGACTGACCGGATGCGGCGGGGCGCTGCCGCGATCGCCATGGTGTTCGCCGCTGCCAGTCTCTGGCTGGCGCCGGGCGGTGCCGCGATGGCCGTGGTCGAACCCGTCGACCGGGTCGCGGCCGTGGTCAACACCGACGTCATCACGCTGGGCGAACTCGACGCGCGGATGCGCACGGTCGAGATGCAGTTGCGCCGGCAGAACGTCCAGATCCCGCCGACCGACGTGCTGCGCTCGCAGGTGCTCGAACGGATGATCGTCGACCGCGCCCAGGTGCAACTGGCGCGCGAGCAGGGCGTGCGGATCGACGATTCGCAGGTCGATCGCGCGGTGGCGAGCGTCGCCGCGCAGAACAGCCTGTCGGTCCAGGACCTGCGCAGCCGGCTCGAACAGGACGGCATCTCGTTCGCGGCATTTCGCGATTCGCTGCGCGCCGACATGGTGATCGCGCGGCTGCGCGAACGCGAGGTCGACCAGCGCGTGCAGATCAGCGAGGCCGACATCGACGCGTTCCTGCGCGAGCAGCGCGACCCGGCTTCCTCGCACGTCGAATACAACCTCGCGCACATCCTGATCCGGATTCCCGAGGGCGCGTCGGCCGACCAGATCTCCGCGCAGCGCGCGAAGGCCGAAGGGCTGCTGCAGCAGATCCAGTCCGGCGCCGAGTTCGGCCGGCTGGCGGTGTCGTTTTCGGATTCGCCCGAAGGCATCAGCGGCGGCGGACTGGGCTGGCGCGAAGCCGACCGCCTGCCGCAGTTGTTCGTGCAGGCCGTCAGCGCGCTGCAGCCGGGCCAGACGTCCGGACTGGTCCGCAGCCCCAACGGCTTCCACATCCTGAAGCTGCTCGACAAACGCGTCGCCGGCGACAGCGCGCTGCCCGGCGGACCGGTGCTGCAGACGCATGCGCGGCACATCCTGATCCGGCAGACCGAGCTGGTGTCCGAGGCCGAGGCGCTGCGCCGCCTGCGCGAGATCCGCGAACGCATCGAACAGAAGACCGCGACCTTCGCCGACATGGCCCGCCAGTACTCGGTCGACGGCAGTGCCAGCAACGGCGGCGACCTTGGCTGGATCTATCCGGGCGACACGGTGCCCGAGTTCGAGCGTGCGATGAACGCGCTGCAGCCGGGCGAGTTGAGCGAACCGGTGCGCACGCCGTTCGGCTGGCACCTGATCGAAGTCGAGGCGCGCCGCAACGACGAGGCCTCGCCCGACCGCCTGCGGATGCTGGCGCGCCAGTCGCTGCGCGAACGGCGCGCCGACGAGGCCTACCAGGACTGGCTGCGGCAGTTGCGCGACCGCACGTACGTCGAGTACAAGCTCGACCAATGAACGACGGCGCTCGGTGAAGCACGTCGCGCGCAAGCGCTTCGGCCAGCACTTCCTGGCCGACCGATCGGTCATCCACGCGATCGTCGGCGCGATCGCGCCGCGCGACGGCGACCGGCTGGTCGAGATCGGCCCGGGGCAGGCGGCGCTGACCGACGCGCTGCTCGAATGCGTCGCGCACTTGACGGCGATCGAGCTCGATCGCGACTTGGCGGCGTGGCTGCGCAAGCGATATGGGCCCGAGCGGTTGACGCTGATCGAGCAGGATGCGCTGCGGGTGGACTTCGGGGTGATTGCCGGCGGAGCCGAGGGGGCTGCCGACGCCGCCGGCACTGCCGGCGCGTTGCGCCTGGTCGGCAACCTGCCGTACAACATCTCGAGTCCGCTGCTCGTGCATCTGGTGCCGTACCGCGATCGCGTCGTCGACCAGCACTTCATGCTGCAGAAGGAGGTCGTCGACCGGATCGTCGCTGGGCCTGGGCAGGCCGCTTATGGCCGGCTCGGCGTGCTGCTGCAGAATTACTACGACTGCGACGCGCTGTTCGATGTGCCGCCGGAGGCGTTCGATCCGCCGCCGCAGGTGGTGTCGGCGGTGCTGCGGATGCTGCCGCGTCGTGATGACGTGGGAGGGCAGGGCGGCGATGACTTTGGTGCGCCGCCGCTGGCTGCGCTCGAATCGCTGCTGGCGCAGGCGTTCGCGCAGCGGCGCAAGATGCTGCGCAAGACGCTGATGCCGTGGCTGGCGGCGCGGGGGGTGGATGCGTCGATGCTGACGCCGACGGATCGGGCGGAGGATGTGCCGGTTGAGGTTTATCGGCGGTTGGCTTGGGGGGTTAGTCGGGCTGGGGGGGAGCGGCGGATCTGATCGCCGGGACGGTGTTCTCGATCTGGCAGAACTCGCCTGTTGCAGCCGGTTGTCCTGCACGGGCCTGCGACTTCTTGGCAGCGATAGCGGTCGGTCGTTGAGCCACTACGAACGATGACCCCAGCCTGAAGCAGTTCTCCAGAACGGCCAACTCGAGCCAGCCAAGAGCACTGATGCGGTCAACGTCAACTGGCGCGGATAGTCGAGACACCAGAGTCCGCGGTTGATGCCCACCCATGCCTGCATGGGCGCCACCGTGCATTCACACCGTGCATTCAATTACAGACCGCCTTTGCGCTGCCCATCAGAATGTCCCGAATCGGGGAACAGATGAACAACGTGAGGCGCGACGCAAGGGCCGGCACGAGGCATCAGCGAAGGTTCGCCTACCGGCACGTCCTCGATCGCTATCCAGGCGGTGTTCTGCAAGCAGTTCGAGGCCTTCGTCGCCGACTTCTATGACTCCGAGCTGCTGGCAATTGACGAGACCGTTGAAGGCCTCGTTGGCAGGCGCTGCGAGCGCTAGTCGGGCACCGATGCCTTCGGAACACTGCAACGGCGCGCCACGCGGCTCATCGGGCAGATCACCGCTCAGAAGCTGGCCGCGTCCGCTTCATGAGGACGCTAGGGGCACTTTCGGGCAACTCAGTATGAATTAGAGAGGCCAGAGCCCGCCCGAGCTCTGTCGCCTGACATCGCAGCTGAATGTGGAAGGCTTAGACCGAGTAGCCGTTCTTCGCCGTCTTTAGGAGAGATTGCCCGTAGCTGATTGGCTGCTTGATCTGCCTGCTTGCGAACACGTTGATGGCCAGGGCCGGCTTCCCAAGGGCAGCGGTGAGCTGTTCGAGGCCTGCCGGCGTCAGAACGAGGTAGCAACCTTCGCCCCACAGAGACTCCGCATCGATGTCAACCGGGCCGGCGTCACGCCACCAATAGAGCTTTGCGACTACAGATCCGCTCGCGTTGAGGAAGACGCTCGGTTCTTCGTCATGCGCGCGCCAACGCAGCCTCTTCATCCAGTTCGGGCACAACGCGAGCGGATAGGCCGCTGCGTCAAAGCCCATGTCCACAGAGCAAACAACTCGCCTTACCAGCGTTGGCGCCAGTTCATTGTCGAGGGCGACGTGCTGGCCTAGCCAGACAGCGATGGGAAACGTGGCATAGCACTGGTCGAAGTCTTCCCTGTCAGTTTGTGCCGAGGGTGCTCGAAATCGGTAGAGGCAATGCTCTGACAGGAGTGGCTTGAAGATTTTGATACGCGACACCTCAGCCACGACTTGGCCATCGTGGTGTGCCGGGAAGGACGCAACGTCGCTATCGACCTCGTCAACCCACTTCTTCTCTCGCTCGGACCAACTCGCATGTCGGTCAAACAGCGGCATGCGGATCCATTCGGGGCGCACTTGCGGGAACTTCAGCGGCCGAGGCGGAAGAGGGCAACCCAAACGCTCCAACAGCGTCTGCCTGTCGCGGCCGTTCAGCTTGCCTGCCAGCCGCAGTTCTCCCGCGACGTGGCGAAGGGCGGTAATGGCAATGTAGGCATGGGGCTTCAGGTATGTGATCTGCATGTCGAGGGCGCGAAGCTGAGCCTCAAGCCTTTTGACACCAGAAGTCCCGAATGCCTCAAGTCCGCCCCAATCTTGGATGAGCATCGCTGCGCGCCGGCGGATTGTCATCTCGTCGACGCCTGCCGCCTGCGCAAGATGCTGTGCTGTCGAGCGCAGCATCTGGGTCCAGCCAAGCGGCGACTCGACTCGCATCGCACCAGTTCTCTCGTCCTTGAAGGCATGGTCGCCCTCTGAGAGGGCCTCCAGTTCGAGGCTATAGAAGAGCGGCAGTGGCTTCGCGTCCATGGAGACTGCCACCCCCCACCGATGCGACAAGAGCGCGGCTGACTCTGCTACCGAAATATCGCGGTGACTGACCAACGCAACCACGGCAGTGTCCAGATCGGGTGCAAGGCCCGCGCTGTCAACAGCCAGCAGCGTTCCGAGCGCGTGCAGGGGGGCATCGGAATCGCCGGTTAGAAGTCGCCGCATAAGGGACTTGAACAAAGCTTGACCGTGTCCGGCTTGCCCTGCCAAGCGCAGCGTGCAGTTGCGTGCGTGTCGCTGAACTTCGGCAACGGGCAGCCGATAGGCAAAGTGCAGCAAGTCCTCCAGAAGATCCGTGTCGCTGAGCGGTAGCTCGCTCGGCTGGAATGACCGTCCCAGCTGGAACTCGCGAGTGCAGGCCATCTGCTCCTCAAGCAGCGACCAGATGGCCGGCCAGTCCGGCGTCGCGCTGATTACTGGCAATATCGAATCCAGCTCTATCAGCAGCGACTGGGTACTCTCCTCACCCGCCGTCACTGAATCGACGATGTTCTCGAAGGCGACAGGGGACGTGGATGGCCCCTCCAAGAGCTTCTTCGCCTCGAAGTAGAGGAACTTGCCGCCGCCCATCCATTGGCTCCAGGAACTCCAGGGGTCCTTGCTTGTCTCGTAGCCCTGAATCAGCTTCTTGGCGTACTCAACCTCACCCGCCGCAGCCAACCGCTTCGCCATCAGGAAGCGGCAGCGCGCGTCGTCCCGCAAGACCTGCCAACGCTTAAACATCCTCTGCACCAGATGAAGCGGAGCTTTCTCGGCCAGATCTCTGAAACGGTAGGGGGCGTTGTAGTCCAGCTTGTCGCCATCCGCTTCAAACGCGCGCTCAAGCTCCTCAAGAGTGGCCTCCGAGTCGTACTTGCTGGGCGTAGGCGAGTGTCGAGGTTCCGGCGCTTCTGACATCCATCGGGCTACAGCGTCTTCAAGCTCCGTGGACGAGAACCCATGTCTTCCGGCCGCGGTGCGAAGGCGCTGGAGCAGTCCGACCCTCTCGTGTGCTCTGCTGGCTACCTCAATCGCCCTCAATAGCATCAGCGTGAGCGGCTCAATCTGGCCTGGGCCTGCGGCGTCGGCGGCGATGTCGATGAAGTCGCCGATGTGGTACGGATCCCGGTAGTACGGTTCCATGTAGAACGGTAAGCAAAGCCCGCACCAGACGGTAGCGCAAGGCAAGACGAGGTCAGGGCTTCGCCGGACCATCCCCGTCATGAGTAGGTCGACGCGGTTCGGCCAGCCAATCAGATGCCAATCCGCCAGTGTCTTTGACACCTCGAAGCCGAAGCGAGGCCCGACCTGCATCGCTTCTTCAATGAGCGACATCGTCAGGCGATGCGCGGCCGACGACCCTTCCGTTTCGGTCATGCCGCCGACCTGGCGCATCAAGTTTGAGATCCGCTTGATACGGCTCTCCGGGTCAGCGGTGTTCGCAAGGACCAGGATGTCTCGCCAGATTGCGTACTGCGGGTCTTTTTTGGGAGCCAGCGCGTAGCCAAGGCATTGCTCGGGAACTGTCGCCAGCAACTGTTTCGCCCGTTCTACGTCCCCGACCGTAGCCAACGCGATGGACAGATCCGCCAACCCGTCAATCTGTTCGCTCGGCGTGCTCTCTTGAAGCTCCGTCACGAGGGCGTCGAGCCGACCGACGGCCCCCGCGCGGTCACCGTCAACCCGATACGCATCGACGGCCAACCGGCGCCGCAGGTAGGCAGTACCCCTCAGCATCGATGAGGCGATGGCTGCGTCAATTTCTCGAAGTACGGCGCGGTACTCATCCTCGCCACATTTGGCGCCGAGCGTAAGCAGCGCTTGCGCCAGCACCGGGATCGCTTTGAAGGCCTGCTGGATCCGATATGACTCGCTACCGGCTTCTGATGTCAGACGTAGCACGTACCCAAGGGCAACGCGGGCTTCGGCCTGGATGCTGCCAGCCTGCACGGTCGCGTTGTCGACAGCGGCGCGACCTAGAAGCACGCCTATCGTCGACGCGTGCTGCTGGAACGGATGAAGGAAGGAGTGTTTCGACGGTGTCGCGCTTGGCAGCGGCTTGTTGAGCAGGGTGCAAAGCCTCGCGTGATGCATCACCGCGCCGACCAGATCGCCCAGCCCAGCCAGGTCCGTCTCGTCGTCGCACATGGAGATCATCGGTGCGACCAACTTGTCGAACAGGGCCTCGGCTAGGTCACGACGGCCAGCTTGGAATGCAATCAGTGCTATACGGCGGCGGTAGCCGTTGGGCACCACTCCGAAGCCAGGAAGGGCGGCAGCGGCGCCAAACAGGTCAAGCGCTTGCGCGACGTCGCCACGCCGACTTGCCACAAGCCCTGCGTGAACCATCACAGACGGCTTGTCTTCGTCGGCTACCCCGAGCTCGCTGCAGAGTTCTTGTGGATCGGTTCCAAGCTTCTGAAGGAGCATCGCCTCTGCGGCTTTCCTCCTCAAATACCGGCGCAGCGCGGCGACAGTTTCTGGATCCAGCTTTTCGGGCTGGCGTAGCCCCTCTGCGGCGAGGTGATCAATCGCTGTCTGAACCTGCTCGGTGTCTCGGAAATGGATGGCGCGCCTTGCCCACCTCTCGAATTCCTTGATGTTGTGGTCGTGCCCGTGGTTCTGGAACTTGGATGTATGGAGCTGCGATAGTGGCTCGAGGCTTTCAAATAGCTCCTTTGCGCGTTCGGAGTCGCCTCGCGCCAACAGGGCGTCGACAACCTCGTAGCCCTGGTTGGGGAAGTACTGCACGAAAGAGAGGGCCGAATCAATGTCCCCGACCGCCAGCATCGCCAGCGGAAGCTGGTTGGCATACTCAAGGGCTGTTTCGCGCCTGTCCACTTCGTCACGACACAGCAGCAGTCGTGTGAAGACGGTCGCATCGTGCGTTCCACGCACTGCTAGCAGAGCCAGCCGGATATCGGCGTGGATCTCGGCAATAGAACGCCCGTCAGCCAGTTGCCGCCTGAAGTGAGCGGGCATCGCCAGCGCAAGTACATCGGCACCGTCGCCGGCACGTGCGCGATAGCGCAGCTCAAGCCACCGCTGCGCCGATTCGTACGGCGCGTTCTTCGCCAACTCGGCGAGGTCGCGGTACGCGCGCTGGGAATATTCGGCGTCGACGCTTCCGAGGCGGGTTCGCGGTTGAGCGATGACGAACAGCCTGAAGCTGTTGTGGAAGACGCTCCATCCCTGGGGTGAACTGCGGAGCAGGTGCCGTGCAACGACTAGGGCGCGCTCAATCGCGGACTCCTTGACCACCGTGGCCAGCAGCCGCAGGTCCATGGGCGCCTCGGCCCGGGCGATGAAGCCCAGCACGTCCATGGCATCGCTGTCGCTTGCGATTTCGCGCCAGGCGGCGGTATATACGGTCTCAATGTCGCCGTCGAACGGCATCGCGCCACTGAGCAGGTGCTTGCGGCCGACTTCGTCCGCGTGCATCAACGCCTGAATCAAGTAGCGCGTTGCCAGCGGGTGGCCATGTGTGAGCTTGCTCAGTTCCAATCGCGGAATGTCGGCAGGCAGGCCAAGCGCATCCGCCATCCGGGCGACCTCCTCGCGGCCGAGGGGGTTCATGAGGACCAGCCGCTCGCTCTTCTCCGCTTGTTCCTTAACAGCGGGCTTCAGATTCGCGAGATCCAGCCGCTGCGTGCCGAGGACGAACACAACCCCGTTCGGGATGGCCGCGGGAAGAGGTAGCTCGCCCAGCAGCGAATTGGTCGGCCGCTCTTCGCGGGGCACATGGTCGAGCCCGTCGACGACGATGATCGTTCGGATCCCGTCGCGGTCGAAGCGTTCCCCAGCCTGCCGCACCAGGACGCCGAACTGTTCGCGTCGCTCATGCAGCGAGTCATCGCGAAGACGCAGTCCAATCAAACCGCTGTTGCGCAGCTGCGTGCCGACATCGGTCAGAAAATTATCGGCCTCTCCACGACCCACGCCTTGGGCAGCGCCCGGCACGTACGCCAGGTAGCGGACGAGCCGGATATTTGCTTCGGTGGCCAGCGCCACCTGTAGGAGGGTGGATTTCCCGGAGCCAGGCGGACCTATGAGTGAGACGTAGCCCTGGCCGGTGGTTTGCAGCGCGGCCAGTAGCTTGACCTCAGTGTTGCGGTTGCGCTGGACATAGGCGCCGACTGGGAACCGATGGATGAGCAGCGTCTTGGCGGGATCGCGCCAGCCAAGCTCACGAAGCAGCTCGTCACGCGTCCACCTGTCCTTGTCGCGTGCGTCGGCGACCAGCTTGGGCAGTACGCTGGCAATCTCGGATGCCTGTCGCGCCTGCTCGGCGTTCAGCTTGTGCGACTGGATGAAGTCCGCCGCAGGTCCGTACACCACACGGAGGTTGTGCAAGAACTGTTCGAAGTCGCCATCACTTAGGCCAGCTTCCCGGCGCAGGTGATCGATCAGGCGGCTCCATTCCGGCGTGTACCAATCCGTCAGCGACCGATTTTCATGCCGCTGGAACTCTTCAAGAAATGCCGCGCTGTGGGGCACCGGGCCGTCGCCTGGCTTGTCAGTAGTCGATGGGAAGTCGTTGATGACCAAGCGAATCTCGATACGGCTTCCCGGGTTGTCCTTGCGCAGGCATTGCCAAGCATGAACCAGAGGCTTCCAAAGGCCGTTGGCGCCAGTAAACAGCGTCTCAACAGTGAAGGTCCCCGGGAACTTGGACGTCTTGAACTGGTAGCCGACCACCAATCCATCGAAGCCGAGTACCAGGTCGTCGGCAATACCCGCGTTGCGGTCGGCGAGGCCGATCCAGAGCAGCTCGTCGCGCTCGAGCGCTGCGTAGATGGCAGCGCCCGCCCGCTCATACTGGCCAATATATCCACGGAGTGCTCGGCGTTCGCCTTCCGCCGGAGCCGTTGCAGGAGCTGCAGCGGTGGGCGGATTCGGTTTCTTGGGCTTTTTTGGGGCCATGGAATTGAATTGGATAGTTCGTGCCAACTTGAACCAAGGGAACGGCTTCAGCATCACTCCCGGTGCGTCCAGCACCAGAGGGGCATGCTGCTGACTCATCGAACGCCGTTCTGCGACAAAGTATGGCCTGCGCCGATCGCAGCGGTCATTCGAGAGCTCGATCGTGAATGACTCTGTTCGGTCTGAAGCGGGCTGACCGGAAGGCGGCTACGCAGCGCTCTCGGTCGGTCGGCGTCGTTCGTCCTGTGCCCGGTGATGGGCTCATTCCAGTCATAGGGGGGGAGCTGGAGCATGGCCTGAGCGACCGGTCACTAGGCTGGTGTCGTGTTGCCTCACGTAATTCTGTTACCGGGTGTCAGGCGACACCGTAAATTGCCCCCCTAGCGACACGAGGAACTGCCCCCCTCGTTCGCAAGGAGGCCATCGTTGGAAACGAAGCACATCGAGGTGAATCCTGTGCGCCGTGTGGTTTGCGGAGTGCAGGAGATGTTGGAGCCGGAAGCGGTCACGACGATCGTACGGTTGGGGCAATCGGGCTGGGGTGCGAAGCGGATTGCGAGAGCGCTGGGCATCGCGCGCAACACGGTGCGACGGTATCTGAACGCGGGCGGGCCGGTGGCGTACCGACAGCCGCAGCGCGCCAGCGTGCTGGGCGGTCACGAAGCTTGGCTGCGGGAGCGTTTTCTGCAGCACCGGGGCAACTGCGACGTAGTACGTCAGCAGTTGAGCAAGGAATTGGGGATCGAGACGAGCCTGCGCACGGTCGAGCGCGCATGCCGAGGGTTCCGCCAGGAACTCGAAGCGAGCCGTCGTGCAACGATCCGCTTCGAGACCGCGCCGGGCGAGCAGATGCAGATCGACTTCGGCCAGACGCGTGTGCTGATCGGCGGCGAGTCGGTGCGGGTGTTCCTGTTCGTGGCGACGCTGGGCTATTCGCGCCGGGGGTTTGCCTGTGCATTCCGGCACGAGCGCCAGAGCGCGTGGTTCGCCGGGATCGAGGCCGCGTTTGCCCATGTCGGCGGGCGACCGCAGACACTGCTCATCGACAACGCCAAGGCGCTGGTCGACAAGCACGACACGCAGACGCGCCAGGTCCGGCTCAACAGCCGCTTCGAGGCGTTCTGCCGGCACTGGGATCTCCGGGCCAAGGCGTGCGCGCCGTTTCGGGCCCGCACCAAGGGCAAGACCGAGAACGGCGTAGGCTACGTGAAGAAGAACGCGATCGCCGGTCACGCCTTCGAGAGCTGGGCAGCGATGGAGGCGCATCTGGCGCGCTGGCAGCGCGAGGTGGCCGATGTGCGCATCCACGGTACGACGGGCGTCACGCCCGCCGAGCGCTTCGAGCTGGAGCGCGCGCATCTGCGTCCGGTCGCCGGGATCGCCCCCTTTCTGCAGGTGCGCGAACTCGTGCGCCGGGTTAATGCCGAGGGCTGCATCGAGCTCGACACCAACGCCTACAGCGTGCCGTGGCGGCTGATCGGCGAGACGGTGACGGTCCTCGTCAGCACCGACACCGTGGTGCTCGAGTACGCCGGCGAGGAAGTGGCCCGCCATGCGGAACTCGCGGGCACTCGAGGGCGTAGCATCGAACGCAATCACCTGTTGGGTGGGTCGCCGCCGCCGGCCCAGATCGAGGCGGCGCCGCCCACCGATGCGCTGCTGCGTCCGTTGGCCGAGTACGAAGCCCTCGTCGGAGGAAGCTGGTGATGCTCGATACCGAACGACTCGACGAATTGCTCACCCGGCTGCGGCTCACGGCGATACGCGACCAGCTCGACAGCCTGCTCGACGAAGCCAGTCGGGCGCAGATGACACTGCGCGAAGCGCTACTGTTCCTGGCTGAGCGCGAGGTCGCCCGGCGCGACACGCGGCGCATCCAGATGGGCATGAAGCTCGCCCGCTTCCCGTGTGTGCGCACGCTCGAAGGCTTCGACTTCGACGCGCAGCCCTCGATCGATCCGGGGCAGATCCGGGATCTCGCCACCGGTCGCTGGATCGGCCACGGCCAGGCGCTGCTGCTGCTCGGTCCGCCCGGCGTGGGCAAGACGCACCTGGCGGTCGCACTCGGGCGCGAAGCGGTTGATCGCGGCTATACGGTGCTCTTCACTTCGGCAGCGGCGCTGATGGCCGGGCTCACGAAGGCGCTCGCCGACGGGCGGCTCGAGGAGAAACTGTTGCAGCTCTCGAAGCCCAAGCTGTTGATCATCGATGAACTCGGGTACCTACCGCTCGAGCCGGCCGCTGCGCACCTGTTCTTCCAACTGGTGTCACGGCGCTACGAGCGGGCCAGCATGTTGATCACCAGCAACCGACCGGTCGGCGAATGGGGGCAGGTGTTCGGCGACGCGGTCGCCGCCACCGCCATCCTCGATCGATTGCTGCACCACAGCCAGGTCGTTACGATCCGGGGCGACAGCTACCGGCTGCGCGACAAGCGCCGCAGCGGCCTTCTGCGGAAGGCCGCTGCCCCCACCCCGATCACGTCGGAGAGTTGATTAACCCAGGGGAGCAATTCCAGATGTCGTCAGGGGGTTAAATCTTCGTGTCGCTTGACACCGGGTGCCTCACCAAGGCTGTTACCGGCGCGCAGGCTTGCTCGACGTTCAATACGCCGCTCCTGCTTCCCTGGAAGCCCGCCTGCATCGCCCTGGACAGGCAAACATTCGCAAAGTTCTGGCCCTTGGCATTGGATCGCTCCGGTAACCTTTCGCGTGAGGCAACGGATGCCGCTCGGTAACACCAGACTTGAGGCAACGCGACAGGCTGGAGCAGTCGTTCGCTGCAACTCACGCAGGCAGCATCGAACTCGGCCTCATCGGATGTCTGCTGCCCGCGATCCTGAACAGTCGCAATCGACCCAAAGCCGCCCCACACGGCTGTGAAGACCGGTCATTCGCAGCGCGCGTGCCAGGTCAGGAAGCAGCAGCCACGCGGTCGTCCCAGGCGTCGGCGAGCACCGCATTCGCGACGGTCGACCGCGTTGACGCAAGGTCAGCCGCAGCGGTTGCTGTCGTCCGTCGTTGGCCGGCTTCATCCAATTTGAGGATGTGTGCGTGCCAGAGTTGCCACTAGAGTTTGGGCACCAGATTCAACTGTGGGGGAACAGATGCTACGAAGGGTCTGTTTGATTCTTGCGACGCTCGCGGCATTGCTTGCCGCTGGGGGCGGTCGAACTCAGCCACTGCAAATAATAGGGCAGGACCCTCGTTTCGGGCCGATTTGCGCTGGCCCCCTCGGCCCCGGGCCCTGCGCCGACGTGGCTAGATACATCGCAATGCAGCGTGGGCTACTACCGCCACCTGGAATGCCAGCCCCGCTGCCTCCGCCCGGAGTGCCGCAGGCACCCCTCCCGCAGGGACTCCCGCCGTTGCAACAGGTTGGTTTTGTTCCCGGCGTTGGTCCGATATGCGCCGGCCCGCTCGGCCCGGGACCGTGCGCAGCGGTTCAGCAATACCTTATGTCGATGGCTGCCAATGCGCCCCGCCTGCCGGTGGTAAATCCGCAGGACCTGCGCATGGTCAACAACTTGCAGGGCGTTGGTCCTGTATGTCAGGGACCGATGGGAGCTGTTCCTTGTTCTCAAATCCAGCAACAGAGGCTTGATTCGTTCTCCGGGGCCCTCCCGCCGCAAGCGTCCTTTGGCATACCCGCGGGACTTGACGCAGTGCAACTGGCACAGCAGTGCGCTGCAAAGGTCGGCCTGGACGCGACACTGTTCGCTGCATGTACTGGGCGGCAAGCCGTACTTCCTGCCAACCTGCACAAGGTTGTCGACTGCGCCGTCGAGTCGCGAGAGACCGAGGGCTTCGCCAAGTGTGCTGCCGGCCCACTCGGCATTCGGCTATCCGACGACCAGCAAACGGCTGTGACCTGCGCTGTGGACTCCAATGGTGACAAAGACGACTTCATCAACTGCGCGGGTTCTGCCTTCCTGGACAAGAACTTGAACCAGGACCAGCGCAAGGTTCTGGAGTGCGCCTCGGATGCCGATGGAGACTCGCAGGCGTTTACGCGTTGCGCGTCACGTGCACTCGGCCGTCATCTCTCGGAGGACCAGCGAACTGCCGTGAATTGCGCGGTGGAGTCAAAGGGTGACAAGGACGACTTTGTCACATGCGCCGGAAGCGCCTTGTTGAACCAGAAGCTGAATCGCGACCAGCGAAAAGTTCTCGAGTGCGCAGCGAACTCTGACGGTGAGTCCGACAAGTTCGTGGGCTGCGCGGCCCCAGCCCTTCTTGGTCGCAACGCTAGCCGTGAGCAACGTGTGGCGATGCAATGTGCTGCGGAGTCCGGTGGCGAGTTTGACACGTTCGCCGCCTGCGCTGGGGCGAACATGGTCAACCTTCAACTGAACCCGGAACAGCAGATTGCGGTGCAATGCGTTGTCTCTACCGGCGGGCAACCGTACGCCGCGGCCGGCTGCATGGCCACGCGATTGACGGCGCGTGAACTGCTCAAGTGCGCCGCCAACGGTATTGGTGGCAAAGACGGCTGCTTTGGGGACAACAACGACTTGGTGGGGAAGAACGGTTGGGTGGCGAGGACCTTCGGTCAGATTGCCGGTGGTCCGAACTCGGTCATCAACAACCCCGGTCAAATCTGGGGAGGCGACAACTCGTTCGTTCGAAACCCCGGGCAAATCTGGGGAGGGAACAACTCCTTCGTTCGGAATCCATCTCAAATCTGGGGTGGACCCAACTCAGTTTTCAACAACCCCGGGCAACTCCTGCCTAGCCCGAAGCCGCTGACGCTGGGGAATGTCGGCGGTAAGCGCATCTGCATTCCTTGGTGCTAAGACGGAGACACGACATGCGGTCTGGACTGCTTCGAGAGGCAATGAGGGGTTGGGCTCTCTGCCTACTTGTTGCGCTGCCTTTCGGCGCATACGGACAGTGCGCCAACGCGGTCACACCGAGTTGCTCCGTCTATGAAACCTGCTTTGCGAAGTACTGTCCGTGCGACGGCAAACCGAGCGAGTACTTTCGAACCTACGGGTTGAAGTATTGCAAGGCGTTCCTGGCGAACACCGCGTTGAGCGCTCAGGGAAAGGCCTGGCGCGATTCGACTCTGGTGTGTCTGCAGGAGAGTATCGTCCCGAAGCTGGACATCTCAAGCAACCCGAGCTGCAACTGCGAGCAAATGCGGTCCGTCGCGTTCGACTCTCACGTCGCCTGCTACACGAAGCCGGGCGCATCAATCTGCGACTTGCCAGCCGCGGACGTCGGCGCCATTGCCAAGACCGTTGACATCAAGGATTTGGTGGACACGGCAGGTTGGAGACAGATGCGAGACATCGCAGCACGATGTGGGGCGAGCGCTCCGGACGACGGGCGACGTGCGGCGTGGAGAACCATGGAGCAAGTACTGAAACTGCGAAGCCCATGAGGGAGTCGCAGGGAGGAAGGCACCGCAGAGACCTAGTCCTGGTGAGCCCCAAGGAGTACCTGCCACGGTTCTGATGCGTGTGGCGGTTCGTTGGACCTGGGTCCTGGCCGCAGCGCTCGCCGCCGCAGGACCTGCTACTGCGGCGGAAATCGTCCTTGAACGAAGCGCTGTGCAGAAGCTTGTCGTCGAGGCGCTCTTTAAGGACAACGGACGGTTCTACGTCAAGAAGGGCGTGTGTAGCGCGTATCTGGAAACACCCACTGTAACCCTGGCCGGAGGACGTGTTGTCATTCGTTCGCATCTAAGTGGTCGCTTTGCTTGGAGGCCAGCGGGAACCGCTTTGGAGTTGGATTGGCCTCCTGGACAGTAGTGTCTGGGCTGCCAAGTGCTCAGGGTGTTGTGGTCCGCCTTGGAGGTATCCGCATCGACGAGTTTGACGACTCCAACATCCGATTGCTGCTGAACTCGGGGCTTGTCCCGACTCTACCAAGCGCCATCGAACTGGACGTCCTGAAGGCGGTAAGAGCGATGCTCCAAGGGGCTGGTGGACAGATTCAAGCGGATGTCCAAGCGCTCAGCATCGAGGCGGTGGGAGCAGCGGATAACAAGCTCTCAGTTCGTTTTGACTTCAAGCTTGTTGGGAGGTAGCGAACTTGTCCAAGACTGCGTTGACGAAAATCTGGTCGTTCTTCGCGCTGACGAGCCTGACTCTCTCGTTCCTCTTCTTCCTGAGAACAACTGGGGCCGAACCAAAGGGCGACAGCTTTGGACTGCTGGGCTACAAGGCCGCGACTATTCCGGTGCTGGCGCTACCGATGGACATCATCTTGTTCGGTATCTCGCTATGGCTGACGTGGGTCTGGAGTGAGTCTGTCGCGGCAGGCCCCTGGGTAGAGCGCATCCCCATCTTCCATTTCGAGCGCAAGGACGTCGACCCGTCGACGCGCGGTGGGAGGATTTATCAGCGCTGGGCCTTTGCATTGGCGCTGGTTGTGCCTCTGCTCCTGATTGCTCAGATGGCAGCTCGTTTCCTTGGGGGCTCGGTCTATCAGAGTGGCAAGCCGGCACCGCTGGCAACGGGCAGCACCCTGTTCGAGTTCACAAGCCTCAACGGAGTCAGTGGCCTGCTGCGCTTCGGCGACCCCGAGGGTCCTCAGTTTTTTGCATGGGAGCCCTGGCTGTTTGGTTTGATGCTGCTAGTTCTAGTCCTGGGGTGGCTCTGGACCTTGCGCAGCATCTTCCGATAGAGCCGAGCTGTTCAGCATGATGCCTTCGGGAGCCGATTTCTGCGACTTCCGGAGCGATGCAATACGTAGGGAGAACGCTAGTGTTCCTTCGCCTTCTTGGACTGGTGACCCTTGTACTGCTTGGGGGGTGCGGAGACTCTCTAACCAAGATGGTTAACGCGAAGTTTCCTTCCATCACCGTAGAGGAACAGCGGCAAGCAGCAATCAGCTCCACCGCTCAAGCACTTGCGAAGCTCGCCACTCCAAATATTGGAGTTGGAGTGGCAATGTCGGATGCGACGGCCGCGCTGCTTACGGAAGAGCTCAAGAAGCAGGGTGTGGCGAAACTCGGCCTTCGTGGTGACGAGCAACTGGTTCGGGTGTCAGTCGACTTCGCTCGGCAGTTCTCCAAGGACGATGCCGGAGACAACCAGGCCGCAATCGCGGCGCTAGGCACGCTGAAACCTCGCATTGAAGGAACCATCACTGCCTATGCGGGGCTCACGGGAGCGATAACGCAAGCCGGCGCATCCGGTCCAGAACTTGAGTTGCGGCTGCTGCCAGCACTCTCGTCCGTGCATGTCGAGAAAATCGAGCTCGCAGACAAGGTCGACGCCACCTTGGTTGGATCCGCAATCGCCGCAGTCCTAAACCGGTTCAAGGACAACATCTCGGGAGAACTGACCCGCTCCCCTCTGACGCGTGTGACAGTACCCGCACTCTCAGACAAGCCGTTCAACCCCAGCGACATGTTTT
Source organism: Burkholderiaceae bacterium (assembly GCA_047601745.1). Taxonomy (GTDB): domain Bacteria; phylum Pseudomonadota; class Gammaproteobacteria; order Burkholderiales; family Burkholderiaceae_E; genus JAKPAM01. The sequence continues at coordinate 3,433,296 of JASGIS010000001.1, forward strand.
CCATCAACGACGCCGGCGGCAAGGCCACCATCGAAGTGATGTCGAAGCCGATAGTAATTCCGTTTAAGGTGGACGGCATCGCTTGGCTGGTCGCAAAGGACCACTTTACGTCGTTAGTACAGCTATCGCCTGTCGGCGTTGAAGCAGCCGCGTAGGCCGTCGAGGTCAAACCTACGTTCAGCGGCATCCAAGACCGAGTAGACGAGATTGTCGAGCAGGTGTTCGAGGTTCCTACCCCAGAGGGAACGTGGGTGGCCGTGAAGAGGGACGTTGTCGCCTTGACGATGAACAGGGTTACGTCTCAGGCGCAGCTTTGCGTCAAGGCGTCGGTGTCGGTACCTAATCAACACACCAGCACCAAAATCAAACTGCCGAACGGACTTGGAATCAACTGCTCTTCCGACCGTGTATGCAAGTCCGACAGGCAGTGCAGCTTCAACGCCAACCGCGACACCCGCGACTGCAGTGCCTGCCTGCTGCGAGCTCCTCGTGTTTGCGCATTTGGCGGCTGCGTCGGCGGACAGTGCACCCTCAGAGGGAATGACCCGTTCTGTGAGGCTGCCAAGGCGGCCCAGAACGTCATCTACGACGCAGACGCCAACTTGCGCAAGGCTGACTGCGACCGGCTGAGGGAGACAGAGAACGCTACGTGTGAGGTGGAAAAGGCTGGCGAGAAATTGCTGTGCGAAGCGAAGAAGGAGGCGCTAAATCGCCTCGCGGCCACTGGGAACTTTGCCAACCTCGATGTGGATTCGCGGTTCGCGACCGACAACCTTCAGGTCTGCCTTCGCGACTTCAACATGTCGCTAGCCCTTGACCGAGTTCAGTTCGCACTCGAAGTCCAAGGTGAGGCGAAGGCCGATGTTGATGTCAAGTTCGTCCCATTGGACATCGTCGGACACCTGACCTGTCAGTTCCCATGGTCGCAGTCGAAGAACTTCACCGCGTCACTACGTGAGTCCCGTGTGGGCATCGCATCGAACATCCAACTCGCAACAGATAACGGCGATGCGCGGGCGAACTTTGCCGTGGACAACATCGACGTCAAGGCCAAGCTCAATCCGGGCCCCACGGAGTTCCTGCTAAGCAGTCCCGAACTTCTACTCAAGTGTCCGGTGCTCGCCGGCATCGCCCCCACCGTTGTGGCGTTGACACCTTTCGTACCGCAGTTGAACGGAGAGGTCGACTACACGCTCAAGGACCAGAAGGCATCAGTGAAGTTGGCCATCCCCAAGCTCGCCGTCGGCGACGTGGCGATGGTCGTCAAGATAGTGCCGACTAAGGAAGCGATTGTGGTGACGGCGTCGAGTGCGAAGTTTTGAACTATGCACCGCGTGCGACTGCGTTGGTTTGACACCGTGCGCCGTCCGCGCACATGCCTTGTCTCGCAAGGATCAAGGACGTCAGCTATCCGGCTTGGCCTCGACCGACGGCTTCTGGCCGGTTGTGTGATTTCGCAGTCTGCCCTGAAAGCTGCCCATGGATCAAACCACCTATCGTGTCGAGTGGCAGCTAGTCGGAACTGCACGCGGGCGGGTGCTCCCGGCCAGAAGCAGGCGGTCGCAAAGGTCGGATTTCTGGCAAGTCAATTGCCGCCCCTCGTCCGTAGAGGCCCGCTAGGCACGCGCTGGCTTCCGCTGTGCCGCGAACTTCCTCTAGACTAGAAGAGCCAGGCCTGAATGATCTCAAGCCAGCAGTGTGACCTTCCAAGCCAACACGTCTGCGAGTTGCTTTATGTACGGCTCAACAATTGCCCAGGCGACAGCGGCATCAGCTCGCAGTGCGTGCTCGATGGGGCGTTCCGTGCGACATCAAAGCTGCGGAGAGATAATGAGCGCACCTGACCCGCTCGGTCGTTAGCCGCTTGCCAGACGACTCGGCTTTAGCGAGTGTGAGCCAACCCAATTGCGAACCCTAAATGACAGACGATCTCTTGCCTGCGATTCCGTCTCATTTTTCTCCTGGCAACAGACAGGTCATCACCGACCACTACATCCCCCAAAACGTTGTAGACGAGGCTGCCGCATTCAAGTTTAAGATACTCAACCGCCTTAACGCGAATAAGATCACATTCAAGAACGTGTCGTTCGAGCACAGCGTATTTGACGGCTGCTATCTCCGTAACTGCGTCTTTGATTCGTGCAATTTCACGGGGTGCCGATTCATCGGTTCTAACCTCCATCAGTCGAGTTTCCCAGGTTCCAGATTTGACTACGCGACCTTCGAACGTTGTCAAATTGACTCCGACATTCTGACTGCGTGGAGCCCCCGGGAGGAGAACCTCAAGATGCGCTTCGCGCGCTCGTTGCGGATGAACTTCCAGCAGGTTGGCGACGCCAAGGCAGTCAATGAAGCAATCACCCAGGAACTCGATGCTACGTCACGTCATTTGCTTGAGTCCTGGCTATCGGAGGAGGAGTTTCACCGCAAGAAGTACCGTGGCCTTCAGCGCATCCGCCAGTTCCTGGCCTGGGTGGAGTTCTGGGTGCTTCATTTCGTTTGGGGAAACGGGGAGAGCATTACCAAGCTACTGCGGACGATCATCATCGCGATGGTTGCCATTGCGGCCTACGATGCAAATGCGTCCAACGGTTCGGCAACCATCGTGGACTACTGGGAGAGTTTGAAGGCTGCTCCGGCAATCTTCCTGGGTACAATCTCCCGCTCTTTCCATACGACCACTGCCGCGTCGATGATCGTCGCTGCCAGGCTAATCGCGTTGTCGCTGCTCACCGCGTTATTAGTCAAGCGCTTCGGCCGCCGATGAAAATGCATTTCTACGCTTTTGGCTCGATTTGCCGTGGTGAGGTCGATAGGTCATCAGACATCGACCTACTTGCCTGCATTACCGGGCCTAATCCTAATATCGACACTGACAGGTTCTCAGTGTATCAGCATGATCGATTAGGGCGCTTGTGGGCGGAGGGAAATCCATTTGCCTGGCATCTGCATTTGGAATCTAGACTCCTGTTCTCGTCCGACGGTGTCGACTTCATAGCGTCGCTGGGCGTTCCTGCAGCCTACGAGGCTGGCGCGGAGGATTGCGACAAGTTCGCTCGCCTCTTTTCCGAGTCGCTTGATCAATTATCGAAGACCCGCGTGAACGCCACTTTCAATCTGTCTTGCGTATTCCTGGGTATCAGGAACTTGGCCACCTGCTATTCGCTCTGGCGTGGCCATCCCGTTTTCTCCAGGAGGTCGCCCTTGTTGATTGATGCTCCTCTGAGCGTGGATGAGGAGGCCTTTGGTGTGCTCACGCGCGCAAGAGTGCTATCGACGCGTGGAATTGGCGACGCGCTCTCGGACGAAGAGATTGTGCTTGCACTCAGGGCGGCTCCTGCCATCCAAGCTTGGATGTCTCAGCTGCTCGCCGAGGTAAGAGGATGACTGAGTTCAACAATCGCATTGCCGCACAGCGAGAGATTCTTCTCGTCGTGAACAGCTCGCGCTGGCGTGAGGAACTCTACGGGATGTCCAGTGGAGCACTCGACCGCTGGGTGCAAGCCAACAGCCTTGATCGAAGCTCGAGATTGGTCAGTCTCCTCTTGGAGGCTGCGGGAAAGCTATTTTTTCTCGCCAACAAGAGCCAAGAGCAGGTAACTGCCGAGTATCAGCTTCGCTCCTACGAAGTGTCCGGACTCACTGAAAAAATCCGTCTCGAGCTCCGGCAGAAAAATTAAGACTTCTCGGCACTGATACGGATAAAGCGTACGTGTGAGCGTCGATCGAGTCAGTGGAATAGCTTTCGAGGTTCAAATGGAAACTGAAGCCTCGGAAACGTGGCTGGCTAATCTGTGCGAACGTCTCTCCATAGCGCGTGGCCGTCCGATTAAGCTGAACTGGTGTAGTCATCCAGCGTTCGCGAAGTAGCGGCCAATCGAGATGTGCCGATGTCCGCAACGGGTCGACATGAGCCTGTCGCTGCTCGCAGAAGCAGTCGCTCGAGTCGGTTCGCGGCGAGCCGCGCAGTCGAGTGGCCGGTTTAGGGGGGGGAAGCGGCCGTTTAGGACAAGCGGCGTTCAACGACTGGTGTTGGCGGCTGCTGCCGCTCAGGCACTGGACCGTGAATGATTCAGATCAGTCTTGAGCTGCCGTTCGGCACCACGAACTGAAGGCCGTTTCTTGTCGCGGGCGGAAATTGGTAGCCATGGCTGCGGTCCCACACCGCATACAACCAGAAGCCCGCTTGCGCGGGCGTTTGTCGCCTATCTGCTACGTCCCGCGCAGCGGATTGGTATTGTCGGCCTCCAACCGCCGCTCAATCAACTCGATCTTATAACCATCCGGATCTTCGACAAACGCGATAACCGTCGTACCGCCCTTGACCGGCCCAGCCTCTCGCGTGACCTTCCCACCAGCCGCCCGAATCCTCTCGCAAGCCTCCGCCGCATCCGGCACCTCGATCGCCAGATGCCCGAACGCCGTCCCCAGCTCATACCGATCCACGCCATAGTTGTACGTCAGCTCAAGCACGGCATTCGACGCCTCATCCCCATACCCGACGAACGCAAGCGAATACTTCTGCTCGGGCCGGTCGGTCGTGCGCAGCAGCGACATGCCCATCACTTCGGTATAGAACGCGATCGAGCGGGGCAGGTCGCCGACTCGCAGCATCGTGTGCAGCAGACGCATGGCGGTACGCTTCCGTTTCAGTTCAACGCGAGATCGTCGGGGTAGCTGCGCAGCCACGCCCGGGCCTTCGAATAATCGGGATAGATCTGGCCGACCACGTCCCAGAACCGCCGGCTGTGGTTCAGCTCTTTCAGGTGCGCGAGTTCGTGCGCGACGACGTAGTCGATGATGTGCGGCGGGAAGAACATCAGGCGCCAGTTGAGCCGGATCGCGCCGTCGGGGCCGCAGCTACCCCAGCGTGTGCGCGCCGACGACAGCGCCCAGCGGCTCGGGCCCTGGCCGAGCAGACGCGCGTAATGCGCGAGCCGTTCTTCGAACAGCGCGATCGCTTGCTGCCGGACCCAGTGCTGGACGGCATCGCGAAACGCATCAGGACCCGCATCTTCGGGCAGGCCGACCCATAGCACCTGGTCCTCGCGGCGCACGGCGACGCGGGCGGCGTCGACGCGTTGCATCCGCAGCGACGAGCCGAGGAACGGCAGGTCGGCGCCGTCTTCCCATTGGATCGCCAGCCGCGCGCGGCGCGCGGCGTGCTGGCGCCATTCGTCGAGCTTGCGCAGGATCCAGCGGGCCTTTTCGGCCAGCGCCTGTTCGATGCACGCGAGCGTGACCCAGCGCGGCGCGGTGACCGACAGGCCGCGGTCGTCGACGAGGAAGCCGATCGTGCGCCGCTGCGAGCGCGTCAACTGGTATTCGATGATCTGTTGTTCGAGGCGCACGAGGCGGCGGCCGGGAACGGGTTTGGGTTCGGCGCGGCGCAGCGCGTCGAACAGCGGCAGGCTCAGTTGCAGCGCGGCGTCGGCCGCGTCGCGAGGCGCTTGTCGCGGGCGAGTCATTCGGGGCGGGATTCCTGGTGATAGTCGTCGGGGCTGATGCGGCGCATCTCGGCCTCGATCCAGCGTTCGACCTCGGTGTTGACCGCATCGGCCGAGCGGCCGGCGGTCGCGATCGGCGGCCCGAACGATACGGTGATCAGGCCGGGCGTCTTGATGAAGGCCTTACGCGGCCAGCACCGGCCGGAATTGACGGCGATCGGTACGACCGGCGCGCCGGTTCGCACCGCCAGTCGCGCACCACCGCTCTTGTAGCGGCCGGGCTTGCCGACCGGCGTGCGCGTGCCTTCTGGAAACATGATGATCCAGCGGCCCTGTGCGAGCTTGGTCGCGCCTTGCTTGACGACTTCTTCGAACGCGTTGGCGCCGCGCCGGCGATCGATGTGGATCATGTCGAGCAGACCGATTCCCCATCCAAAAAATGGAATGTACAGCAGCTCCCGCTTGAACACGAAGCACAACTCGCGCCGAATGTAGCTCGGATAGAACAACGTTTCCCAGGTCGACTGGTGTTTGGACAGCAGCACGGCCGGGCCGGTCGGCAGGTTTTCGACCCCTCGTACCTGGTACCGGATCCCGAGCAGCCAGCGCGCGGCCCAGATCTGCATCGCCGGCCAGCGCACGGTGACGCAGTAGCGCCATCGGCGCGGCAGCACCGCGCAGATCAAGCACAAGATCGCCCACGGGATCACCGTCAGCAATTCGAACAACAGGAACAGCGCGGCGCGCAGGGCGGGCATCGGCGTCGGCTCCGGGGACGACTAAGCGAGCAACACGTGATCGACGAAGCTGGCCAGATCGGCTTCGATCACGGTGTCGGGCGGCAGGTCCAGTTGCTGTGTCCTGCGGCCGTTGCCGGTCAGCACGAGGCCGGGCCGGCAGTGCGCGGCGGCGGCCGACTGGACGTCGCGCAGCGAGTCGCCGATGACGAACACGTCGTCGGGCGGCATGTCGTAGCGGCGCAGGATCTCGAGGATCATGCCGGGTTTGGGTTTGCGGCACTCGCACTGCGCATCGGCCGAGTGCGGGCAGAAGAACACGGCGTCGATGTGGCCGCCGGCCTGCGCGGCGCACTGGTGCATCTTCGAGTGGATGGCGCCCAGCGTCGCCAGATCGAACAGACCCCGCGCGATTCCCGACTGGTTGGTGGCGACGACGACCCGGTAACCGGCCGCGCACAGCCGGCCGATCGCTTCGAGGCTGCCGTCGATCGGCTGCCATTCGTCCGGGCTCTTGATGTACGCGTCGCTGTCGTGATTGATGACGCCATCACGATCCAGGATCACCAGCCGGGGCGCGGTATTGGGCATCAGACCGCCAGCCGCGAGATGTCGGCGACCCGGTTCATCATCGCCTGCAGCCGCGCGAGCAGCGCCAGGCGGTTGGCGCGCACCGCCGGATCCTCGGCCATCACCATCACCTTGTCGAAGAACGCGTCGACCGGATCGCGCGCCTGGGCCAGCAGCAGCAGCGCGCCGTTGAAGTCGCCGTCGCGCATCCGCTGCGCGATCTGCGGTTCGAGCGCGGCGACCAGTTCGGCCAGCGCCTTCTCGGCGGGTTCGACGAGCCGCGCCGAATCGAGCGTCGCGGCAGCGCCAGCGCCAGCGGCGCCGGCGGGGCCGGACTTCTTCAGGATGTTGCCGATCCGTTTGTTGGCGCCGGCCAGCGACTGCGCTTCGGGCAGCCGCGCGAACTCGCGCAGCGCCTTGAGCCGCGCCGGCAGGTCGGCCAGCCGCGTCGGCGCCTGGTCGACGACGGCCGCCACTTCGTTGGCCGTGTAGCCGAGTTCGCGCAGGTAACCGGCGAGGCGGTCGTGGAAGAACGCGAGCAGCGTTTCGCGCGTCGGTCGGGCCGGCTTGTCCGAGGTCTTGCCGTCCTTACCATCCTTATCACGCTTGGCGCCCTGGCCGCTCGTCGAACCGGCTTCGCCGGCGTCGGTCGCGGCTGCGGCCGTCGTCGCTGCGGTGGCCGTCGCCGTTGCTGCGGTCGTTGCTGCGGTCGTAGCCACGGCTGCTGCCGTAGCCACTGCGGCCGCCGTGGCCCCGTCGTCGGACGCGAACGCCGCGCACGCATCGTCGATCAGCGCGTCGAGCGCCAGCGGCAGGCGTTTTTCGATCAGCATGCGCAGCACGCCGAGCGCGTGGCGGCGCAGCGCGAACGGATCCTTATCGCCAGTCGGCAACTGGCCGATGCCGAACAGGCCGGCGAGCGTTTCGAGCTTGTCGGCCAGCGCGAGCACGGTGCCGGTGGAACTGGCCGGCAGCGCATCGCCGGCGAAGCGCGGCTGGTACTGTTCGGCGATCGCGTCCGCGACGGTCGCCGGTTCGCCGTCGTGCGTCGCGTAGTAGCGACCCATGATGCCCTGCAGCTCGGGAAACTCGCCGACCATGCCGGTCAGCAGGTCGGTCTTGGCCAGCAGTGCGGCGCGCTCGGCCGGCGCCGGGTCCTCGCCCAGCGCCGTGGCGATCGCGCTCGCGATCCGGCGCACGCGATCGCTGCGCTGCGCCTGCGTGCCGAGCCGCGCATGGTAGACGACCGACGCGAGCTGCGGCACGCGCGCGTCGAGCCGCGTCTTCTGGTCGGTTTCGAAGAAGAAGCGCGCATCGGCCAGCCGCGGGCGGACGACCCGTTGGTTGCCGTCGATGATGAAATGCGGATCCGGCACGGCCATGTTCGAGACGATCAGGAACTCGGGCAGCAGCCGTCCCTGCGCGTCGAACAGCGGGAAATACTTCTGGTTCGTGCGCATCGTCAGGATCAGGCATTCCTGCGGCACCTGCAGGAACTGCGCGTCGAAGCGGCCGACGTAGACCGCCGGCCATTCGACCAGCGCGGTGACTTCGTCCAGCAGCGGTGTGACGCTCGATTCGTCGCCCAGCGAGGCGTCCAGGCCCGCGGCGGCAGCGCGCAGCGCTTTGTCGATCCGCGCGCGGCGTTCGTCGAAGCCGGCGATCACGCGGCCGTCGCGTTCGAGCAGGTCCGCATAGTCGTCGGCATGCGCGAGTCTCAGTTCGCCGCTCGACTGGAAGCGATGGCCGCGCGTCGTGCGGCCGGCGTCGAGGCCGAGCACGGTCGCCGGTACGATGCGGTCGCCGTGCAGCGTCACCAGGCCGTGCGCGGGCCGCACGAAGCTGACGTTGGTACGGCCGTCGGCCAACTGGTACTGCATCAGCTTCGGGATCGGCAGCCGGCCCAGCGCGTCGTCGATCACCGACTGCAGCACCGCGTCCAGCGTCTGTCCGCGCACGACGCTGTCGGCGAAGAACACCTCCTGCTTGCCGTCGGAACCGCGCCGCAGCGCATCGATCGCGACGCCTTGCCGGGCGGCCCACTTGTGCAGCGCCTGCGTCGGCTCGCCCTGCGCGTCGAGCCCGACCTTCAGCGATGGGCCCTTGATCTCGACGCGGCGGTCGGGCGCGCGCTCGATGACGGCCGGCAGCCGCACGGCCAGGCGGCGCGGCGTCGCGAAGGTCCGGCGGCCGTCGGCCGGATCGCCGGCGTTGGCGTCGGTGTCGGCGAGCAGGCCGTGTTGCGCTAGGCCGGCGGCGATGCCGTCGGCGAACGCATCACCCAGGCGCTTGAGCGCCTTGGGCGGCAGTTCTTCGGTGAACAGTTCGACCAGCAGCGGCGCGCTGGCGGGAGTCTGGGGCTCGGTCACGGCGGTCGTCCCGGTCATGCGGCGGGCTGGGCGGAAGCGGACGAGGCGAGCATCGGGAAGCCGAGCCGCTCGCGCGAGTCATGGTAAGCCTGCGCGACCGCGCGGGCCAGGTTGCGCACGCGCGCGATGTACGCGGCGCGCTCGGTCACCGAGATCGCGCCGCGCGCATCGAGCAGGTTGAACGTGTGCGAGCATTTCATCACCATCTCGTACGCCGGCAGCGCGAGCTGCGCGTCGATCAGCTTGCGCGCTTCGGCTTCGTACTCGTCGAAGTGGCGGAACAGCATCGGGACGTTCGCGTATTCGAAGTTGTACTTCGATTGCTCGACTTCGTTCTGGTGGAACACGTCGCGATAAGTGATCGTGTCGGTCCACTTCAGGTCGAAGATGCTCTCGACGCCCTGCAGGTACATCGCCAGGCGCTCGATGCCATAAGTGATCTCGCCGGTCGTCGGCATGCACTTGAGCGAGCCGACTTCCTGGAAATAAGTGAACTGCGTCACTTCCATCCCGTTGAGCCAGACTTCCCAGCCCAGTCCCCACGCGCCGAGCGTCGGCGATTCCCAGTCGTCTTCGACGAAGCGCACGTCGTTGACCGAGGTGTCGATGCCCAGCGCGCGCAGCGAGCCGAGGTACAGGTCGAGGATGTCCGGCGGCGAGGGCTTGAGCACGACCTGGTACTGGTAGTAGTGCTGCAGCCGGTTCGGGTTGTCGCCGTAGCGGCCGTCCTTCGGGCGGCGCGACGGCTGCACGTAGGCGGCGCGCCAGGGCTCGGGGCCGATCGCGCGCAGGAAGGTCGCCGTGTGGAAGGTGCCGGCGCCGACCTCCATGTCGTAGGGCTGCAGCAGCGCGCAACCCTGTTTGTCCCAATACTCCTGCAGCCGCAGGATGATCTGTTGAAAGCTCAGCATTCGATGAGGGCCGGACGGCATCGTGCCGCGGCGCCGGCGGTCGGCGCGGGGCGGCAATGGATTCGGATGGTGCGGAAAGCGCGATTCTAGCGGATCGCCGCTCTCGGCCGGCCGCGCGCGGCGAGCGCGAACGCCGCGATCGCCAACCCGGCCAACGCGAGCAGCAGCGCCGGCCCGTCGCCGAAGCGCGCGTACGGCGTCAGGCCCCGCATGCCCTGCACGCTGTCGTCGAGCACGCCGATCGCATCGCTGGCCAGGCGCGCGCGGACGCGGCCGCCGGCATCGATCGACGCCGTCACGCCGGTATTGGTCGCGCGCAGCATCGGCTTGCCGGTCTCGATCGCGCGCATCCGCGCGATCGCCAGGTGCTGCGGCAGCGCGACCGAATCGCCGAACCAGCCGAGGTTGCTGGCGTTGATCAGGATGCTGGCGCCCTGGCGCACGGCCGGCAGAAGTTCCTGGCCGAACAGGTCTTCATAGCAGATGTTGAACGCGACCCGCTGTCCGTCGATCGCGATCGGCGGCTGGTCGATCGCGCCGCGCGTGAAGCTGCCGAGCGGGATGTCCATCAGGCGCACGAACCATTGGAAGCCGGTCGGCACGAACTCGCCGAACGGCACCAGATGGTGCTTGTCGTACTGCGCGATCGGCCGCAGCGGATCCGCGCGGTCGAGCAGCACCACGCTGTTGGCGATGTCGACGCGCATCGGGTCGTCGCCGTCGGCCCGCGCGTCGCGCAGCGAGCGCTCGTGCGGCGTCATCGGCATGCCGATCGCGATCACGCCGCGCCGCGTGTCGCCGGGCGCGAACATCGCGTCGACGATTTCCGGCGGCGTGCCCGGCCAGGGCACCGTCCACGCGGTTTCGGGCAGCACGGTCAGCACCGGCGGATCGGCTGCCGGCCGCTGGTCGATCAGCGCGAGGTAAGTGCGCATCGCCTGCAGCGTGTGGCGCGCGTCGAACTTCATCGACTGCGGCACGTTGCCCTGCACGAGCCGCACCGGCATCGGCGCGCCGTCGGGCTCGGTCCAGGCCGTCGCGCGCAGGCCCTGGCCGATCGCCAGCGGCAGCACGACGGCGCCGACCAGCACCGGCCAGTCGATGCGCGGCGGGCGTCGTCGCGCGAGCAGCGCCAGCCCGCAGGCCAGCACCGCCGCCATGCCGTCGACGCCGAGCACGCCCAGCACCGGCGCCCAGCCGGACAGCGGCGAGTCGACGTGCGCATAGCCGATCGCCAGCCACGGAAAGCCGGTGAACAAGGTGCCGCGCAGCCATTCGGCCAGCAGCCAGCACGCGCCGAACGCGGCGGCGATCGCCAGGTCGAGAAGAGATCGCGCGGACGCCGGCGTGGACGGAGAACTGGACGAGGAGGCAGGCAACGAGGCGGGTAACGAGGCGGGTAACGAGGCGGGTAACGAGGCGGGTAACGAGGCAGGCGGAGAGGCAGGCGGAGAGGCAGGCGGAGAGGCAGGCGGAGAGGCAGGCGGAGAGGCAGGCGCAGAGGCAGACGCAGAGGCGGATGCCGGTGCCGCGTGTTCATCCGCGCGAGCGGGCCGGCGCAGGCGGTCGACGACGACCAGCACCGCGGCCGGAAACAGCGACAGGTAGGCGGCGAACAGCAGCAGCGCGAGCCCGGCCAGCGGCGCCGGCATGCCGCCGAAGTCGTGCATGCTGATGTACAGCCAGTACAGGCCGCAGGTGAACCAGCCCAGGCCGAACGCCAGGCCGATCGTCGCGCTGCGCCGCCAGCCCGCGGCCGCCGGCCCGGCCAGCCAGATCGTCAGCATCGCGGCCAGCGCCAGCGTCTGCAGCCAGCTTCCGCCGATCGGGGCGAAGCCGGTCGCGTGGACGGCGCCGGCCAGCAGCGCGCCGAGCCCCGCGCGCCACGGGCGCGCGGCGACCGTCATCCGGCCGCCGCGCGATCGATCCCGTCGGCCGGCGGTGCGGGCAGGCGTTCGACCGTCAGCAGATGGACCTGGCGCGCGTCGGCGCGCAGCACCTCGAAGCGCAGGCCTTCGAGGTCGACGTGTTCGCCGCGCCGCGGCACGCGGCCGAACTGGTCGGTGATCAGGCCGCCGACCGTATCGAAATCCTCATCCGAGAAATGCGTGCCGAAACTCTGGTTGAACTGTTCGATCTCGGTCAGCGCGCGCACGCGGTAGCGCGGGCCGTGGAGGCCGGGCTCGGCGGCGACGATGTGGTCGCTGGCCTCGTCGAAATCGAACTCGTCCTCGATGTCGCCGACGATCTGTTCGAGCACGTCTTCGATCGTGATCAGGCCGGCGACGCCGCCGTACTCGTCGACGACGATCGCGATGTGGTTGTGTTTGCCGCGAAAGTCGCGCAGCAGCACGTTCAGGCGCTTGGACTCGGGCACGAACACCGCGGGCCGCAGCAGGTCGCGCACGTCCGGATGTTCGTCGGTGTACAGCCGCAGCAGATCCTTGGCGTGCAGGATGCCGATGACGTTGTCGCGGTCGCCGTCGACGACCGGAAAGCGCGAATGCGCGGTCGCGACGACGTGCGGGACGAATTCGGCCGGGGACTGGGTGATGTCGATGACGCCCATCTGCGAGCGGGGCACCATCAGGTCGCGTACCGCCAGATCGGAGACCTGCATCACGCCTTCGATCATCGAGATCGCATCGGCGTCGAGCAGGTCGCGTTCGTGCGCCTGGCGCAAAAGGTTCAGCAACTGGCTGCGGTCTTCGGGCGCGCGGACCAGCATCGACGACAGTCGTTCGAGCAGCGATCGTCTGGGTTCGCTGCCCGAAAGGGGGTCGCTCATTGAAGCGGTAACGGAGTGGGGTTCGGCCGAGCATAACCGATGACGGCGCGCTCGGCCAAATATCGGCTGGGGCCGGAGGGCCGGAGGACCGGAACGGCGGCTCGTTCGTCCGTCCGCGCCGTCAGCCGCGCTCGCGGTACGGATCGGCGATCCGGAAACGCGCGAGGATCCGCCGTTCGCGCTCCTCCATCAACTGCGCGTCGTCGTCGTCCTCGTGGTCGTATCCCTGCGCGTGCAGCACGCCGTGCACGATCATGTGCGCCAGGTGCTCGGGCAGCGGTTTGCGCTGCTCGCGCGCTTCGCGTTCGACGACCGGCAGACAGACGACGATGTCGGCGATCGCGACGTCGGGCGCGTCATAAGGAAAGGTCAGCACGTTGGTCGCGTAGTCGCGGCCGCGGAAGCCGGCGTTGAGCCGGCGTCCTTCGTCGATCCCGACGAAGCGCAGCGTCAGCTCGCATGGCATCTCGGCGGCGGCGGCCACCCAGCGGCGGATCTGCGCGCGGCCGGCAGGCAGCGCGGCGACGTCGTCCGCACACTGCACCGACAGCGACAGCTCAGCGCGTGCCGGCATGGCGCTCGTAGGCGTCGACGATCCGCGCGACCAGCGGATGGCGGACGACGTCGCTGCTGTCGAACTCGGTGAACGCCAGCCCGCGCACGTCGCGCAGCACCTGCTGCGCCTGCACCAAACCCGACGCCTGGCCGCGCGGCAGATCGATCTGCGTGATGTCGCCGGTGACGACCGCGCGCGAGCCGAAGCCGATGCGGGTCAGGAACATCTTCATCTGCTCGGGCGTCGTGTTCTGCGCCTCGTCGAGGATGATGAACGCGTTGTTCAGCGTGCGGCCGCGCATGTAGGCCAGCGGCGCGACCTCGATCGCCTGCTTCTCGAACAGCCGCGACGTGCGTTCGAGGCCCATCAGGTCGTACAGCGCGTCGTACAGCGGGCGCAGGTACGGATCGACCTTCTGCGACAGGTCGCCGGGCAGGAAGCCGAGCCGTTCGCCGGCCTCGACGGCCGGGCGCGTCAGGATGATGCGCTTGACCAGGTCGCGTTCGAACGCGTCGACCGCGCAGGCCACGGCCAGGTAGGTCTTGCCGGTGCCGGCCGGCCCCAGGCCGAACGTGACGTCGTGCGACAGGATCTGCCGCAGGTACTGGCGCTGCCGCGGCGTGCGGCCCTGCAGGTCGCCGCGGCGCGTGCGAAGCGGCGGGCTGTCGTCGTTGGCGCGGCCCGACTGCTGCTGCAACTCGACCAGGCCGAGCTGGATCTGCTCGGCATCGAGCGGCTGCTCGGCGCGCCGCGCGAACATCGCCAGCGCGTCGTGGCCGAGCCGGGCCAGCGCCTCGTTCGGCGCGGCGATGGTGAAGCGGTGGGCGCGGCGGCCGATCTGCACGCCCAGGCCGGCCTCGATCTGTCGAAGGTTGCCGTCCAGCGCGCCGCACAGATTGGCCAGCCGCGCGTTGTCGTCCGGCCCAGCGAACTCGGCGGTGAATTCACTCACGCGTGACGACCTCGCCGCGCAGCGAATGCGCCTGGGCCTCGACGATCCGCACGTCGACCAGCTCGCCGACCAGGCGTGCCGGCGCCGGAAAGTTGACGACGCGGTTGTTGCTGGTGCGGCCGGCCATCTCGTTCGGATCCTTGCGCGAAGGGCCCTCGACGAGCACCGGCTGCACGGTGCCGACCATCGCTTCGCCGATCCGCCGCGCGTAGCCGTCGGTGACGGCGAGCAGCCGCTTCAGGCGGTCGAGCTTCTCGGCCTGCGGCGTCTCGTCGGGCAGGTCGGCGGCCGGCGTGCCGGGCCGCGCGCTGTAGACGAACGAGAACGAGCCGTCGAAGCCGACGTCCTCGGCCAGCTTCAGCGTCTTGGCGAAGTCGGCTTCGGTCTCGCCGGGAAAGCCGACGATGAAGTCGGTCGAGATGCTGATGTTCGGCCGCACGGCGCGCAGCCGGCGCACGATCGACTTGAATTCGAGCGCCGAGTAGCCGCGCTTCATCGCAGCCAGCACGCGGTCCGAGCCCGACTGGACCGGCAGGTGCACGTGATCGACGAGCTGCGGCACCGTCGCGTACGCGTCGATCAGCCGCGTCGAGAACTCGTTCGGGTGCGAGGTCGTGTAGCGGATGCGCTCGATGCCGGGAAGGCCGGCGATGTAGTCGAGCAGCATCGCGAAGTCGGCCAGGTTGTCCGGCGCGGTGCCGCCGTCGGGCGCGATCCGACCCAGATAAGCGTTGACGTTCTGGCCCAGCAGCGTGACCTCGCGCACGCCCTGTTCGGCGAGTTCGGCGATCTCGGTCAGCACGTCCTCGAGCGGGCGCGAGACCTCGGCGCCGCGCGTGTAGGGCACGACGCAGAAGCTGCAGTACTTGCTGCAGCCTTCCATGATCGACACGAAGGCCGTGACGCCTTCCTTGCGGGCCGGCGGCAGGTGGTCGAACTTTTCGATCTCGGGGAACGAGATGTCGACCTGCGGCTTGCCGGTGCGGCGGCGCTGCGCGATCAGATCGGGCAGGCGGTGCAGCGTCTGCGGGCCGAAGACCACGTCGACGTACGGCGCGCGCGAGACGATCGACGCGCCTTCCTGGCTGGCGACGCAGCCGCCGACGCCGATCAGCAGATCGGGGCGCACGGCCTTGAGCTGGCGCGCGCGGCCCAGGTCGGAGAAGACTTTTTCCTGGGCCTTCTCGCGCACCGAGCAGGTGTTGAACAGGATGATGTCGGCGTCTTCCTGCCGATCGGTGCGCTCGAGGCCTTCGGCGGCCTGCAGTACGTCGACCATCTTGTCCGAGTCGTACTCGTTCATCTGGCAGCCGAAGGTTTTGATGTAGACCTTGCGTGTCATGCTCGAATGCTCTGTGTCGGCGCGTCGGCGGTCCGTATCGCCGACGCCGATCGACGGCGGACCGCAGACGTCGGTCGATGCCGTCATTCGATGACGCCGGCTGGCGTCCCCGTTCGAGACCGTCGTTCGCGGCCGCCGATCAACGGCGCCGCCGGGCGGCCGCCAGTTCGTCGGTGGTCAGGATCCAGGCCGCGGTGACCTGCCCGGCCTGATCGAGCCGGTACAGTACGTCGACCGGTTCGGTCAGGCCGGCGGGCATCGCGATCCGGTTTTCCCGGTCGTGGATCCGCGCGCCGGCGGTGAAACGGACCGGCTTGCCGTCGATCGTGGCTTCGGGAAAGACGCCGATCGCCAGGCGGCCGAGCCGCGCGTCGCCGGGGATCGCGCGCATCGGCGCGTCGGCGGCCTGCACCGGCGTGTCGGTCTGCCCGCTGCCCTGTGCGTTCGCCGTGCCGGCCGTTGCGCCGAGCACGGCGACGGACCAGAGCGCGGCAGCGGCCAGCGCACCCAGGCGCCGGGCGGGGGAGGGGCCGATCGGAGATCCGCCGCAGGGTCTGGCGAACTTCTGGTTCACGACGCTAGGCAAGTCGGAAAGCCGACCAGTTTAACGGATCCGGCCGGATCCGTCCGCTCAGCGCCACGCGCCATATATCAGGTGCGCGCCCAGCAGCGCCAGGCCGACGAAGAAGCCGCGCCGAAACGCCGCTTCGGACAGGCGGCGGCGCAGCGCGGTGCCGATCGCCATGCCGGCCAGCGCGGGCAGCAGGGCCAGCAGCGATCGCAGCGTCGTCGCGCCGTCGAACCGGCCCTGGGCGCCCAGGCCGATCGCCAGTCCGATCGTCGAGACGGTGAACGACAGCCCGAGCGCCTGGATCAGTTCCTCCTTGCCCAGGTCCAGCGACTGCAGATAGGCGACCGCCGGCACGACGAAGACGCCGGTCGCCGCCGAGATGCCGCCGGTGACGGCGCCGATCAGCGGCGACAGCCAGCGCTCCCGGGCGCGCGTCACCGTGAACCGTACCCGCGCCAATCCGGCCAGCGCGTACGCGAGCAGCGACAGGCCCAGTGCCAGCCGCGCGCCGCCGCCGGAACCGGCCTGCATCAGGCCGGCCAAGGCGATCGTGCCGGCCAGCACGCCGATCAGCATCGTCGCCAGCCGCGCGCCGATCCGGCGCAGCGACGGGCCGCCCAGCAGTTGCCAGACGTTGGTCACCAGCGACGGAATGATCAGCAGCGCGGCGGCCTGCACCGGCGCCATGAACAGGCCGAGCAGCCCGACCGCCACCGTCGGCAGGCCCATGCCGACCACGCCCTTGACGAAGCCGGCCAGCACGAAGATCGCGGCGATCAGCGCGACGGTGGCGGCATCGGCGTACGGTGGAGCGGTCAGGGCTTCGATCATGGCGGGCTTCGGCGCGGCGACAGGGGACCGCGGCAGTCTGACCGGGCCGATGCCGATCGCCAATCGGGATGTGCCGAAGCCAGCCTTCGGATTCGCCGAAGGGAGACTGCCGGTGCGGCCCGCTTCTCCGAGCTGCCGCTCGACTCGCCGTCCGACCTGTCGCTCGACCTGTTGCCCGATCCGCTGCCCGACTCGCTGCTTGACTCGCTGCCCGACCCGCTGTTCGATCGGCCGGCCGCTTCAGGCGTCGGCCCGCGCGCGCCGTCGGACCAGGTACTTGTGCTGGCCGTCCATCACGAGCACGCCGTGCTGGTTGTGCACGGTCGAGCTCATCGTGATCACGCCGGTCGTGCGGCCGGGCAGCAGTTCGCTGACCGTCAGCACGCTGTAGAGCGTGTCGCCGACGTATACCGGCGCCAGGAAGCGGCTGCTCTGCTCGATGAACGCTTTCAGCGACTCTTCGACGACGTGCGGGAACAGGCCCGCGCCCGCCGCGGTCTGGATCAGCACCTGGAAACCGTGCGCGAGCATGTGCGGCATGCCGTGCCGGCGGCAGTACTCGACGTCGTAATGGATCGGGTGGTTGTCGCCGCTGGCCAGTTGGAATGCGGCGAACAGCGCGTCGGTCATCGTGCGCGACGGCAGCGGAAAACGTTCGCCGATCCGGAAATCGTCGAAATAGCGCTGCGGGCACAGCGCGTAGTCGCGCGGATCGATCGGGGTCGGGGCGGGCATGCTTGCGGGTCTCCGTCAGTCGTGGGCGGCGCCGCGGACCGGTTCGCGGCCGGCATGGGCCGGCTCGGCATCCGTCGGCCGGAGCGGCCACGCTACCATGCGGTCGCCCCCGTCGCCCCCGTCGCCCCCGTCGCCCCCGTCGCCCCCGTCGCCTCCGTCGCCTCCGTCGCTCCCGTCGCTCCCGTCGCTCCCGTCGCATGCACCGCCGGATCGACGCATCAGCGACCCCGTGCTAGGCTCGGCCGCACGAAGGGGGGAGCCCGATGGAGCCAGGCATGCACACACCGTGGTGGGCCCGCGACGCCGCGCAGATCGCTCGATGCGTCCGGGCGGGGGAAGTCTCGGCGCTGGAGGTCGCGCGCGCGGCGCTGGCGCGGATCGACGCCGTCAATCCGCGGATCAACGCGGTCGTCGACTGCCGTCCGGACGAAGTGCTGGACGCCGCGCGCGCGATCGATGCGCGGCGGGCGGCCGGCGACGAGCTCGGGCCGCTGGCCGGGGTGCCGGTGACGGTCAAGTGCAACATCGACCAGGCGGGCCACGCGACGACCAATGGCCTGCTCGCGCAGCGCGATCTGATCGCCGCCGAGGACAGTCCGGTCGTCACCAATCTGCGGCGCGCCGGCGCCGTGATCCTGGGCCGCACCAACACGCCGACCGTCAGTTATCGCTGGTTCACCAGCAACCGCTTGCACGGCGCGACGCGCAATCCGCGCGACCCGTCGCTGACGCCCGGCGGTTCGTCGGGCGGCGCGGCGGCCGCGCTGGCGGCCGGCATCGGCGCGATCGCGCACGGCACCGACATCGCCGGCTCGATCCGTTATCCGGCCTACGCGTGCGGCGTGCACGGCCTGCGGCCGAGCTTCGGACGGGTCGCGGCGTTCAACGCCACGACCGGCGAGCGGCCGATCGGGCCGCAGATCCTGGCCGTGTCGGGGCCGCTGGCGCGGACCGTGGCCGACCTGCGGATCGCGCTCGAAGCGCTGGCCGGGCCCGATGCGCGCGACCCGTGGTGGGTGCCGGCGCCGCTGCACGGGCCGGCGTTGCCGCGCCGCGCGGTGTTGTGCCTGCGGCCCGAAGGGCTGCCGACCGATCCGGCCGTCTGCGAGGCGCTGCTGGAAGCGGCCGCGCGGCTGCGCGATGCCGGCTGGCAGGTCGACGAGGTCGACGCGCTGCCGCCGATGGGCGAGGGCATCGAGTCCCACATCCGGCTGTGGATGGGCGACGGCTACGCGCAGCAGGTGCGCGACGCGCAGGCCGACGGCGATCCGGGCGCGATCGCCGCGCTGGCCGGGCAGGCGGCGATCGGGCAGGCCACCGACGCGCAGACGCTGTCGCAGGCGCTGAAGACGCGCGCGACGATCGCCCGCGCGTGGCATCGCTATCTGGCCGAGCATCCGGTGGTTTTGCTGCCGGTCTCGGCCGAG
This sequence comes from Burkholderiaceae bacterium, assembly GCA_047601745.1. Lineage (GTDB taxonomy): Bacteria > Pseudomonadota > Gammaproteobacteria > Burkholderiales > Burkholderiaceae_E > JAKPAM01. The sequence goes on from JASGIS010000001.1 coordinate 3,452,532, forward strand.
CTGCCGTTTCCCGACCAGCTCGACCTGCAGGGGCCCGACGCCTACGCGCGCGTCTGGCGCGCCCAGTTGACGATGATCGCGCTGCCGCTGGCCGGCGTGCCGGCGATCAGCCTGTGCACGGGCCGGCACGGCACGCGGCCGGTCGGCGTGCAGATCGTCGCGCCGCGCTTTCGCGAGGACCTATGCCTGGACGCGGCCGAGGCGATCGAATCGCGCGGCCAGGTGCCGCAGCCGCAGGATCCCGCCTGAGCGCGATCGGCTCGCCGTCCCGCCGTCCCGCGGCGGCGGGTCGAGATCACCCCCGAAACGAATCCCCGACACGGAGACCACGGAGACACCCGATGCCGCTGCTCGCCGCCTTTCCCGACCGCATCCGCCGTCCGCGCCGCTTTCGCCCGGGCGGGCCGGCGGCGCGGCTCGTCGCCGCGCTGATGACGGCGATCGTCGCGGCGGCCGGCGCGTCGCCGGCCCGGGCCGAGCGCGATGACGCGCTGCTGGCCGCCGCTCGCGACGAACAGCCGGCCGTGCTGGCGGCGCTGCGCGAGATGGTGCTGATCGAGTCTGGCAGCCAGGACGTCGAGGGCCTGCATCGGATGGCCGACCTGGTCGCCGGCCGGCTGCAGGCGCTCGGTTTCACGATCGAACGGCGGCCGGCGAGCCCCGGCGTCGGCGCCGACATCGTCGTCGCGACGCTCAAGGGCCAGGGCCGTCGCAAGCTGATGATGCAGGCTCACATGGACACCGTCTATCCGCGCGGCACGCTGGCGAGCCAGCCGTATCGCGTCGACGGCGACCGCGTCTACGGACCGGGCATCGCCGACGACAAGGGCGGGATCGCCGTGATCCTCGGCGCGCTGCATGTGCTGCTGGCCGGCGGCTGGCGCGATTTCGATACGCTGACGGTGCTGGTCAATCCGGACGAGGAGACCGGTTCGCGCGGATCGGGCGATCTGATCGCCGAAACCGCCGAACGCCACGACGCGGTGCTGTCGTTCGAGCCGACGGCCGCCCGCAGCGTGGCCAAGGTCGAAGCGGTGCTGCTGGGCACGGCCGGCATCGCCAAGGCGACGCTGACGGTCAAGGGCCGCGCCGCGCACGCCGGCGCGGCGCCCCAACTGGGCCGCAACGCGCTATACGAGCTGTCGTACCAGATGCTGCAGACGCGCGACATCGCGCACGACATTCCGGGCGCGCAGTTGAACTGGACGGTGGCCCGCGCCGACGGCCCGCTGAACCAGATCCCGGCGGTGGCGCGGGCCGAGGCGGACATCCGGATCACGGTGCCGGGCGCCGACGAGCGCCTGGCCGAGGCCCTGCGCGAGAAGGTCGCCAGCGGCAAGCTGATCGACGACACCGAGTCGACGATCGACATCGAGGTCGGCCGGCCGCCTTTCGTCGCCGGCGAGCGGGGCCGGGCACTGGCCGAGCGCGCGCAGGCGATCTATCGCGAGATCGATCGCGACCTGATGCTCGTGCCGATGACCGGCGGCGGCACCGACGCCGCGTTCGCCGCGCGATCGGGCAAGCCGGTCGTGCTCGAAAGCTTCGGCCTGGCCGGTTTCGGTTTCCATGCGCGCGACGAATACATCGAAATCGATTCGATCGTGCCGCGCCTGTATCTGGCTGCCCGACTGCTGACCGAACTCGGGCGGCAGTGAGGCGGCCGGCGGCCTGACGCGGCGGCTCGGCTGCGGGGCCGGGTCAGTGGCCGGCGAACATCAGGACCAGCAGGCACAGCAGCAGCACCGCGATGCCGACGCGATCGCTCAGCACGCGCTCGGGTGTGCGGCGAGGGTCGTTTCGCGTGGCGCGCGGTCGCGACACCGGGATATCGACGGACGGAATCGCACGAGAGCTTGCCAATTGGGTGGGACTGTCAGACATCTGAGGCAATGATCGAGGCCGCGTTGGAGGAGGCGGTTTTATGGATTTCGGAGTCGATCGGTACTGATCGAGCGCTATTGAATCATCAATGGAGACACGATGATGTTCGAGATCGTCAAACGTGTGTAGTTTGCAACGATCAGCGAGCGAGCCGCGCCGGCATTCATATCGTGGAATGGACTTCCGCCCATCGAAGCGGCGGCGTCGATCAAGTAATATCCAAGGCTCGCATGCCGCATCCCGCCTGCTGTCACGCCGCGCGATCGCCGTCGTCACCGCTGCGGGCATCGGCGATCGCCTTCATCCGTTCCAAAGTCCCCGAGAGGTCAATACATGGCGACCGGAAATTCCCAGATCATCTACACCCTGACCGATGAAGCGCCGATGCTCGCGACCGCGTCGCTGCTGCCGGTCGTTCGCGCGTTCTCGAAGGCGGCCGGCGTCGACGTACAGACGAGCGACATCTCTGTGGCGGCCCGCATCCTGGCCCAGTTTCCCGAGCGCCTGACCGAAGCGCAGCGCGTGCCCGACACGCTGGGCGAACTGGGCAAGCTGACGCTCAATCCCGAGGCCAACATCATCAAGCTGCCGAACATCAGCGCGTCGGTCGCGCAACTGATGTCGGCGATCAAGGAACTGCAGCAGAAGGGCTTCAACATTCCGGACTACCCGGAAAGCCCGAAGACCGACGAAGAAAAAGAGATCCGCGCGCGCTACGCGAAGGTGACCGGCAGCGCGGTCAACCCGGTGCTGCGCGAGGGCAACTCCGATCGCCGCGCGCCGAAGGCGGTCAAGGAATACGCGCGCAAGCATCCGCATTCGATGGCCGAGTGGAGCCAGGCCTCGCGCTCGCACGTCTCGCACATGCACCACGGCGACTTCTACCACGGCGAGAAGTCGATGACGCTGGACAAGGCGCGCGACGTCAAGATGGAACTGGTCGGCAAGAGCGGCAAGATCACGGTGCTCAAGCCGAAGGTATCGCTGCAGGCCGGCGAGATCATCGACTCGATGTTCATGAGCAAGAAGGCGCTGCTCGAGTTCTACGAGAAGGAGATCGAGGACGCGCGCAAGACCGGCGTGATGTTCTCGCTGCACGTCAAGGCGACGATGATGAAGGTCTCGCACCCGATCGTGTTCGGGCATTGCGTGAAGATCTTCTACCGCGACGCGTTCGCCAAACACGGCAAGCTGTTCGACGAGCTGGGCATCAACGTCAACAACGGCATGGTCGACCTGTACACGAAGATCGCGACGCTGCCGCAGAGCAAGCAGGACGAGATCAATCGCGACCTGCACGCGTGCCACGAGTACCGGCCCGAGCTGGCGATGGTCGACTCGGCCAAGGGCATCACCAACTTCCATTCGCCGAACGACGTGATCGTCGACGCGTCGATGCCGGCGATGATCCGCAACGGCGGCAAGATGTGGGGCGCCGACGGCCGCCTGAAGGACGTCAAGGCCGTGATGCCCGAATCGACGTTCGCGCGGATCTACCAGGAGATGATCAACTTCTGCAAGTGGCACGGCGCGTTCGATCCGAAGACGATGGGCACGGTGCCCAACGTCGGGCTGATGGCGCAGCAGGCCGAGGAATACGGCTCGCACGACAAGACCTTCGAGGTGTCCGAGGACGGCGTGGCCAACATCGTCGACCTGACCACCGGCGAAGTGCTGCTGTCGCAGAACGTCGAGCAGGGCGACATCTGGCGGATGTGCCAGGTCAAGGACGCGCCGATCCGCGACTGGGTCAAGCTGGCCGTTACGCGCGCGCGCAACTCCGGCATGCCGGCCGTGTTCTGGCTCGATCCGTATCGTCCGCACGAGAACGAGCTGATCAAGAAGGTCAAGCTCTACCTGAAGGACTACGACACGACGGGCCTGGACATCCAGATCATGAGCCAGGTGCGGGCGATGCGTTATACGCTCGAGCGCGTGATCCGCGGCCTGGACACGATCAGCGTGACCGGCAACATCCTGCGCGACTACCTGACCGACCTGTTCCCGATCATGGAACTGGGCACGTCGGCCAAGATGCTGTCGATCGTCCCGCTGATGGCCGGCGGCGGCATGTACGAGACCGGTGCCGGCGGCTCGGCGCCCAAACACGTGCAGCAGTTGATCGAGGAGAACCACCTGCGCTGGGATTCGCTGGGCGAGTTCCTCGCGCTCGCGGTCAGCCTCGAAGAGCTGGGCATCAAGACCGGCAACAACAAGGCCAAGGTGCTGGCCAAGGCGCTCGACGACGCGACCGGCAAGCTGCTGGACAACAACAAGGGGCCGTCGCCGAAGACCGGCGAGCTCGACAACCGCGGCAGCCACTTCTACCTGGCGATGTACTGGGCGCAGGCGCTGGCCGCGCAGACCGAGGACGCCGACCTGGCGGCCCGGTTCGCGCCGCTGGCCAAGGCACTGGCCGAGAGCGAGGCCAAGGTCATCGCCGAGCTCAAGGCGGTGCAGGGCAAGCCGGCCGACATCGGCGGCTACTATCGCCCGGACCCGGCCAAGACCGAGGCCGTCATGCGTCCCAGCGCGACCTTCAACGAGGCGCTGAAGCTGCTCGCCTGACGGCGGGTCCGATCACCCGCGGTCGGATGCCTGTCCGGTATCCAGCCGCGCGGTGACCCGCATCGCGCGGTCGGTGCGCTCGACGTCGAGCCGGCCGTCGCGAGGGCCGCACAGGCTGCGCACCAGGTGCAGCCCGAATCCGCCGGCGGCCGGGCCGGCCGGTGTTTCCGTTGGTGATTCGGCGGGCGACTCGGCGGACGACTCGGCGGCACGCATCCCGGCACTCGGCTCGGCCGCCGGCAGCGGGTTCTCGACGCCGATGACCAGCGCCTCGCCGTCGGGCCGCGCGCTGACGCGCACGTCGCCGGCGCCGTATTTGATCGCGTTGGTCACCAGTTCGTTGACGATCGAGCCGAACGCCATCGCCGCCGTCGCCGAAAGCGCGAACGGCTGCGGGTCGACCAGCCGGATCCGGCGCGGATCGCCGTGCGGCACCAGCGCGCGCTGCAGATCGTCGAGCAACTGCGTCAGGTAGTCGAGTCCGTCGGCCTGTCCGCCGACCGGCAGGTCCTGCAGCCGGCGATGGATCCGCGCGAAGCCGCCGAGGCGGTCGATCGCCTGGCGCAGCGCGAGCTTGACCTCGTCATGCGCGGACTGGCGCGATTGCAACTGTAGCGTCGCGCTGATCAGTTGCAGGCTGTTGCGCACGCTGTGATGTAACTGGCGCACCTGCAACGCGGCGATCGATTCGTCGGCCGGCGACGGCGGCGGGAAGGGGGGCGCGGATTCGGACATGGTCCGCATACTGTAGCGGTCCGGCGCGCCCGCCGACAGATGCGCGAGGATCGGTTGGACTGGTATCGAAAGACTAGTCGCCGATACGGCGCCCGGACTGGCGGCTGCCGGTGATGCCGCGATCGCGGGCCCAGACGACCGCCGCGTCGCGGCGATGCACGCCGATCTTCGCGTACAGCGTCGCCACGTGGTTGCGCACGGTGTTCAGCGAGCGGTGCAGGCGTTCGGCGATCTGTCCGTTGTCCAGCCCTTCGCACAGCAGCTCGAGCACCTCGCGTTCGCGCCGCGTCAGGCGCGCGACCGGGCGGCCGGTGTCGCCCGGCGGGGAGGGCGAGCGCAGTTGCGCGAGCTTCTCGATGACCGAGCGGCCGAACCACGACGCGTCCTGCATCACCGCGTCGATCGCGGTCATCAGCTCGGCCTCGCTGCGTTTGCGTTCGGTGATGTCCTGCAGCACGCACAACAGGCAGCGGTGCGCGTCGATCGTCGCCGATTCGGCCGACAGCAGGCCTTCGAGCCGGTCGCCGCTGCGGCTCAGGAACGCGATCTCGCGGTCCTTGGCCGCGCCGTGCGCGCGCAGCTCGGCGATCGCGCGGCGCGTCTGCGCGTCGTCGGCCCAGATGCCCAGCTCGGGCATCGTTCGCGCGAGCGCCTGTTCGGACGACAGTCCGGTCGACTCGCAGAACGCGTCGTTGACGGCCAGCGTCCGCAGCTCGTCGCACTGGAAGATCATCATCGGCACCGGCGCGAGCCGGAAGGCCTTGGCGAAGCGCTCTTCGGTCTGGCGCTGCGCCAGCTCGGCCTGGCGCCGCGGCTCGAGATCCATGAACGTGAACAGCATGCACGGCCCGTCGCCGATCTCCAGCGGCTGGCCGGCCACGATCACCAGCCGGTCCGTGCCGTCGGCCACGCGCAGCAGCGCTTCGGTCTGCTTGATCGTTCGGCCCGCGTGCAGGTTCTCGATCGCCTGCTCGCGGTCCGCGGCGCCGGCCAGCACGTCGTATTCGTACGCGGACCGGCCGATCAGCGCGTCGCCGGTCAAGCCGCTGAGCTCGGTGAAGCCGCGATTGACCTTCACGTAGCGCAGGTCCGACAGCCGGCAGATCAGCGCCGGCGCGGGATTGGCGGCGAACGTGCGCTCGAAGCGATCTTCGGCGTTGAAGCGCTCGGTCTGGTCCGTCAGCACCAGCACCAGCGATTCGGGGCGGCCATCGGCATCGACGAGCACGAGGCCGCGCATCTGCAGCACCCGCTTGAACTCGGCGTCGTCGGGCCGGCTCAACTGCACGACGACGTCGTCGAAGGTCTCGCCGGCCTGCAGCCGCGCCAGCGGATACTGTCGCGCCGCCAGCGCGCGGTGATTGCGATAGTGCAGCGCGAAGCGCTTCGCGTAGCCGCGCACCGAGCCGCCGAGCTTGTCGAGCGAATCGACGTCGTGCATCGACAGCGCATGGGCATTGGCCCAGACGATCCGGCCGTCGGTGTCGAGCAGCACGATGCCTTCGGACAGCCCGGCGATCAGTTGCTGGAGCTGACTGCGATCGACCTGGGGCCGAGCGGGAGAGACGGGCATGGTATCGGCATGATGGAGCGGCCGGTCGGCCGCGGACGGGCATCGTATCCGCGCGCGAGACGAGGGTCGGCGCTCGGCGGGATCACGCGCTCCGATGCGGCGTGCCGATCGGCGCGCCGCTTACAACGGTCGCGATTGGGGTTGTCCCTGGCGGGGGCGCACACCGACGCCGGATCGTCACGTGCGTGATGCACAATGGGCCTCGACCGAAAACCGGAGGACGAAACGATGTCCGTGGATCTGCATTGCCTCGCCGAAGGACCCGCGGACGCGCCGATCGTCGTGCTCAGCCATGCGCTCGGCTGCGACCTGCACATGTGGGACTGGCTGGTGCCGCGGCTGACGCCGGATCTGCGCGTGCTGCGCTACGACCATCGCGGCCACGGCCGCTCGTCGCCGGCCGAAGGTCCTTACCCGATCGAGGCGCTGGCCGAGGATGCCGCCGCGCTGATCGAGCGGCAGGCCGGCGGGCGGCCCGTGCATTTCGTCGGGCTGTCGATGGGCGGGATGACCGCGCAGGCGCTGGCCGCGTCACGCCCCGAGCTGCTGGCCAGCGTGACGATCGCCAACTCCGCCGCCCACTATCCGGATACGTCGACGTGGGGGGCGCGGATCGAGACCGTGCGCCGCGACGGAGTCGCCGCCGTCGCCGACGGTGCGATCGAGCGCTGGCTGACGTCGTCGTTCCGCGCGACGCCGCAAGGCGCCGACGCGGCCGCGAGGCTGCGCCGCACGCTGTGCGCGAACGACGCGGCCCAGTACGCATGGGCCAGCGGCGCGGTCGCCGGCATCGACCTGCGGGCGGGCAACCGCACGATCGGCGTGCCCGCGCTGGTGATCGCCGGCGAGTTCGACGAAGGCACGCCGGTGGCGATGTCCGAGCAGATCGCCGACGCGATTCCCGGCGCGAGGATGGAAACGCTGGCCGCCGCGCACCTGAGCGCGGTCGAATGCCCGGATGCGTTCGCACGGCTCGTGCGCGCGATGGCCGGATGAGGCGGGGATCGATGCGGCGTTCGCCGACAAGAAGGTCGCCTGCCGGCGGACAGCTTCGGGTCCGTCGATCGACTATCTTGGTCGTCGCCGTATCGAGCATCGGCTCGACGCCATAAGAAACCGGAAGGAAGAGGAGAACACCTTGATCGCCGTCATCGTTCCCGCGCACAACGAGGCGCAACGGATCGGTCGTTGCCTGGCATCCGTGCAGCGCGCGGCCCGCCATCCGTCACTGGCCGGCGAAACCGTGATGATCATCGTCGTCGCCGACGACTGTTCGGACGCCACCGAGACCATCGCTCGCGAAGCCGGCGCCGTCACGATCTGCATGTCGGTCCGCGACGCATCGGTGGCCCGCACGGCGGGCGCCGACATGGCGGTGTGGGCCGGCGCGCGCTGGCTGGCGTTCGTCAATGCGCACGCGGTCGTCGCCGAGGACTGGCTGGCCGCCCAGCTCGCCGAGCAGGCCGACGTCGTCTGCGGTCGCACCGTGCTGCACGATGCGGCGGCGACTGCGACTGCGACCGCAGCGACCGCGGCGACGGCGATTGCAGCGACTGCGGCGAAGCCGTCGGCGGGCGGCGGCATCCGCGTGCATGCCGGCAACTTCGGCGTGCGTACCGCCACGTATTGCAAGAGCGCCGGCTTCGCGTCCTGCGTCGACGACGACGATCTGGCGCTGGGCCGCGCGCTGGCGGCGACCGGTGCACTGATCGTGCGCTGCGACGTGGTGTCTGCGACCGCCGCCGGCCTCGGCGCCTACCGCACGCGCGTCGACCGCTCGGCCAACGACGGATTCGCCGGCTCGCCGCCGCAGGCGCAGGCACAGGCGCAGGCTCGCGCAGCCTGATCCCGGTCGGCGGGAACTCGGCGTGGACGCTCGAGGCGCAGGCCCGGGTGGCCTGAGCCCGGCCGGCGGGAACTCAGTGCGGACGCTCGAGGCGCAGGCCCGGGCAGCCTGAGCCCGACCGGCAGGAACTCAGCGCGGGCGCTTGTCGTTCCGTCCCGCGTGGTGGTCGGTTCGTTGGTCAGACCGATCGGTCCGGTCATTCCGATCGGTCTGGTCGGTCTGGTCGGGCCGCTCCCCCTCGTCCCCCTCGCCGAACTGGTCCCGCTTGCCGTTCGCGATCGCCTCGCGTTCGGCGATCACCGCGCGGCCGACGGCCGCGTCGGTCTGCGACGGCGCCAGTTGCGCCTGCTCGATCCGCGAGATGCCCCAGCAGGCGATGAACATCGCGGCGATCAGCGGCCCGATGACGAAGCCGTTGATGCCGAACACCGACATGCCGCCGACCGTCGACAGCAGCACGACCCAGTCGGGCAGCCGCGTGTCCTTGCCGACCAGCACCGGACGCAGCACGTTGTCGACCATGCCGATGACCAGCGACCCGAACAGGATCAGCACGATGCCTTTCCACATCGCCCCGGCGATGATCAGGTAGGCGGCGGCCGGCCCCCAGACCAGCGCCGCGCCGACGGCCGGCAGCAGCGACAACGCCGCCATCACCGTGCCCCACAGCAGCGCGCCGGGGATTCCCAGCACGAAGAAGATCACGCCGCCCAGCGCTCCCTGCACGATCGCCACGACCACGTTGCCCTTGACCGTCGCGCGGACGACGATCGACATCCGTTCGAGCAGTTGCCGCTTTTCTTCGGGGTCGAGCGGGATCGCTTCGCGCACGAGCCGCGTGATCGCGGCGCCGTCGCGCAGCAGGAAGAACACCAGGTACAGCATGATGCCGAAGCCGACCGCGAACTGCAGCGTGTTCTGGCCGATCGAGACGGCTTGCGACGCCATGAACTGGCTGATCTGGCCGGCGCCCTGGACCACCTTGTTCTGCAGTTCGCCGATGTCGGTGAGCCCGAAGCGTCCGAGCAGCGACGTCACCGAATCGGGCAGGTATTCGAGCACCTTCTGCAGCAGCAGCGTCGGCTTGAAGCGGCCGCCGCGCAACTGCTCGTAAGCCAGCGTGATCTCCTGGACCAGCGCGCTGGCCAGCAGCAGTACCGGCAGCACCGCGACCACCGTGGCCAGCAGCAGCGTCGTCAGCGCCGCCAGGTTGCGGCGGTTGCGGAACCGTGCGTTCAGCGTGCGGAACAGCGGGTGGAACAGCACCGCGAGGATCGTTCCCCAGAACACCGCCGAGAAGAACGGCAGCAGGATGTAGACGAGGCCGAACGAGACGGCCGCGAGCAACAGGTAGAAGGGGACGCGGCTGCGGGAGCCATTGGTGTTCATGAAAGCGCGTTTCCGATCGGGCATGAGACGCGTATCGTCGCATGCCCGCCGGGCCGGCGGTGATCCTTTCGCCGGCCGTCGTCGGTCACGCCGAGGTCGTCGTCGTCCGGTGTCCGCGCAGCCCCAGCCTGTCGAGCAGGCGCGTGTCGGCCTCGACGTCCGGGTTGCCGGTCACCAGCAGCTTGTCGCCGTAGAAGATCGAATTGGCGCCAGCCATGAAGCACAGCGCCTGCATCGCCTCGCCCAGTTGCTGGCGGCCGGCCGACAGGCGCACGCGCGCTTTCGGCATCGTGATGCGCGCCACGGCGATCACCCGGACGAAATCGAACGGATCGACCGGATCGCTGTCGGCCAGCGGCGTGCCCGGCACGCGCACGAGGCTGTTGATCGGCACCGACTCCGGATACGGATCGAGGTTGGCGAGCTGGGCGATCAGGCCCGCGCGATGCACGGGTTCCTCGCCCATCCCGATGATTCCGCCGCAGCACACGCTGATGCCCGCGTCCCGCACGTGCTGCAGCGTGTCCAGCCGGTCCTGGTACGTCCGCGTGCTGACCACGTCCGTGTAGTACTCCGGCGCCGTGTCCAGGTTGTGGTTGTAGTAGTCCAGCCCCGCGTCCTTCAGCGCCTGGGCCTGGTGCGCCCGCAGCATCCCCAGCGTCGCGCAGGTCTGCATGCCCAGCGCCTTGACGGCCGAGACCAGCTCGCCGACCTTCTCGATGTCGCGGTCCTTCGGCTCGCGCCATGCCGCTCCCATGCAGAAGCGCGTGGCGCCCGCATCGCGGGCCGCCCGCGCCGCCGCCGTGACTTCGTCGACGCTCATCAGCTTCTGCGCCTGCACGCCGGTGTCGAACTCGGCCGACTGCGGGCAGTAGCCGCAGTTCTCGGGACAGCCGCCGGTCTTGACCGACAGCAGCGTCGCCAGTTCGATGTCACCGGCCGGCCAGTGCTGGCGGTGCACGGTCTGCGCGTCGAACAGCAGATCCATCAGCGGCCGCTCGAGCAGCGCCTGGATCGCGTCGACCGTCCATCGGCCCGCCGGCTGTCGGGGCGCCGGCGCGCGATGCACGCGGATCGGTTGCGGGGCGGTCGCGGTGTTCGTCATGGAATTCAACGGGAGATCTCCTGCTTCGTCTCGTGAGAGTCGACCGTTATATCAAAACCCGCGTGACCCGCGTGTGTCGCTACCTCCGGTACCAGACGATCATGACGCTGGTGATCAGGCACATCGTGGCGTTGCCGATGTTGACGGCCACCGTCCTGTCCACGTTCTGGCCGTTGTTCTCGTAGAGCCAGGCCGCCATCGTGGTATTGGCGCCGACCCAGATGCCCCAGGTCCACAGCGAATACTGCGACGAGTCGCCGCTCTGGACGAGGGCGGCGAGCGTCGGCACGTAGGCGGCCAGGCGCACCGTGCTGAACAGCGTGAAGCTCCAGGTCAGCAGCCGTAGATAGCGGCTGCGGATCCGTACGGCCCGATCGGCCGGGGCGGGCTGTTCGGACGTCAGCGGGCCTGTGATGGCCGGGTCGCGACAGACGGGCGAGAAGGGGCGCGGCTTCATGGCGGCATCCGGAAAAGCGGGATTTCGCTGCCGGCCGTCCTGACCTGATCTCGTCGGAACGGCACGTCGCGAATCCGTGGGACAAGCCACAAAGATAGCCGTGCCGAGGCCTGCCGAACACTGTCCGCCGATGCATGCTACCGCCGGTCGGGAAACGCCTAAATCCTTGTATTTATTAAAATTGATTACGCGAGGCGACCGTCCGTCCGCACTTCAGTCGCGTCGGTACTAAGCGAATTTAGGTAAGCGGACCGATGTCGGGTCGGGCCCGTTCGCGAGCCGTCATCGATCCGGACCGGCGATCCGCCCGTCCGCGCCCGCGCGCCACCAGCGGCTGCCTTCCCGCGGCGCGTTCATGTCCAGGCGCTCGCCCATCATCGGCGTGGCGACCCGCACGTCGCGCTCGGCGGCCGCGCGCAGCACCTGCTCGAACGGGTCGTCCCACGCATGCATCGCCAGGTCGAAGGTGCCGTTGTGGATCGGCATCAGCCAGGCGCCGCGCAGATCCAGGTGAGCCTGCACCGTATGCGGCGGATGCATGTGCACGTACGGCCAGCGCGGGTCGTAGGCGCCGTTTTCGATCAGCGTCAGGTCGAACGGGCCGAAGCGGCGGCCGATCTCGGCGAAGCCGTCGAAGTAGCCGCTGTCGCCGCTGAAAAAGACGCGCAGGCCGCCGCTTCCGTTGCCGCCTTCGTCCTCGATCACCCACGACACCCATAGCGTGCGATTGCCGTCGCCCAGGCCGCGTCCGGAGAAATGCTGCGCCGGCGTGGCCGTCAGCCGCAGGCCGTCGACCTCGGTTTGCTGCCACCAGTCGAACTGCCGGATCCTGTCCCGCGCGATCCCCCAGTCGGCGAGCCGGTCGCCGACGCCCAGCGGCGTGACGAACAGCGCCACCTTGCCGGCCAGCGCCCGGATCGCCGCGCGGTCGAGGTGGTCGTAGTGGTCGTGCGACAGGATCACCGCGCGGATCGGCGGCAACTCGTCGATCGGGATCGGCGGCGGGTGGAAGCGCCGGGGACCGAAGAACTGCATCGGCGACGCGCGATCCGAGAACACCGGATCGGTCAGCCACCACTGGCCGCGCAGCTTCATCAGCAGCGTCGAGTGGCCGAGCCGGTACAGGCTGCGGTCGGGCGCGGCGTCGAGCTCGGCGCGGGTCAGGCGATGGATCGGCAGCGGCGAGGGCGGCACCGTGCCCGCCGGCTTCTGGAACAGGAACTGCCACCAGACGCGCAGCAGCGATTCGGGCATGTCGCCGGGACCGGGAGGGCGCGGGTTGTGGAAGCGCCCGTCGCGCGACTGCGGCGACGACGCGTAGTCGCCGATCTGGGAGCCGGACATGATGGCGTAAGCGCTCCAGACGATGCCCGCGACCAGAACCGCCCAGAACGCGACGCGTATCGGACGGCGGAGGAGACGGCGGCGCGGGGGCCGCGTCACAGCGTCTGCGGAGGTGTTGCGCACCGTGCTCGCACAAAAAAATACCCCGACGAAACCGGGGTACTTCGATCGCGGATGCTGGATTGTTCTGGTGGTGATGGGTGGACTTGAACCACCGACCCCGGCATTATGAGTGCCGTGCTCTAACCGGCTGAGCTACATCACCGAAGCTCTCGATTATAGCAGAGTTTTCAGTCTTCTTGCGCCTTCGCGAAGCGGACGACGACCCGCATGCCCGGCCGCGCCGGATGGCCGGGGCGGGTGTCATGCAGTTCGACGTCGGCGCCGTGGCGGGTGACGATCTCGCGCACGATCGCCAGGCCCAGGCCGCTGCCGTCGGCCGCCGTGCCCAGCACCCGGTAGAAGCGCTCGAAGACGAGCTGCCGTTCGCCGGCGGGCACGCCGGGGCCGTCGTCCTCGACCTCGAGGCGGACCTCGCCGGCGTCGGTGGCGAGGCGGACGGTGACGGTGCCGCCTTCGGGCGTGTAGCGCAGCGCGTTGTCGATCAGGTTGTTCAGCATCTCCTGCAGCAGGATCGCGTGGCCGGCGATCGGCGCCGGTTCGTCCGGTGATTCGTAGCCGAAATCGATCCTGCGCTGCAGCGCGGGATCGACCCAGTCGGTGACGACGGCGCGCGCGAGCGGGTTCAGGTCGATCGCTTCGAGCGCCGCGTGCTCGCGCAGGTTCTCGATCCGCGCCATCGCCAGCAACTGGTTGACCAGATGCGCGGCGCGGCCCGAGCTGCGGGCCAGTTGGCGCAGGCTGCGGCGCACGTCCTCGGGGTCGGTCTCGCGCATCGCCAGCTCGGCCTGGGTGTGCAGGCCGGCCAGCGGCGTCTTCAACTGGTGCGCGGCGTCGGCGATGAAGCGCCGCTGCTCGCTCATCGTGTGATCGAGCCGCCGCAGCAGTTCGTTGAAGCCGTCGACCAGCGGCGCGATCTCCTGCGGCACGCTGCGCCGGTCCAGCGCCGACAGGTCGTCGATGCGCCGCGCGTGCAGGCTCTCCTGCGCGACGCGCAGCGGTCGCAGGCCCCGGCCCAGCCCGAACCACACCAGCGCCAGCGCCATCGGCAGGATCAGGAACTGCGGCAGGATCACGCCCTTGATGATCTCGTTGGCCAGCCGCGTGCGTTCGGCCGGCGTCTCGGCGACCTGCACGAGCAGCGGATTGCTGCCCGGCGGCGAGCCGGGCGGCTCCAGATACTGGTAGGCGATCCTCAGCTCTTCGCCGCGGTACGTGTCCTGGCGCAGCTTGGTGACGCCGATCTGCGGAAAGTCGTACAGCGTGGGCAGCGGCAGGTTCGCTTCGCCGTACGCCGGCTGGCCCAGCGCGTCGATGATCTGCAGGTAAGGCAGGCGCGCGCCGTCGGTCGCCGACGCCGCGGACGCCGGCATCGGGCCGTCGAGCCGCGGCCGGCCGTCGACCATCCGGATCTGCCGGGTCAGCGCCTGCGTGCGTTCGAGCAGCGCACGGTCGAACGGGCCGTCGGCGATCGAGCGGGCGATGACGAAGGTCATCGCCACCGACAGCGGCCACAGCAGCAGCAGCGGCACCATCATCCAGTCGAGGATCTCGCCGAACAGCGAGCGCTGCTCGGCCGCGCGGCGCGGCGCCGGCGCGGTGCCGGCCAGGTCGGGCGGCGCGGTCCAGGCCGACTCCTCGGCCGGGTCGCGGGTCGCGATCAGGTCGTCGAGCATCGCCGACCATCGCGTCGGCGCGCGCGCCGACGCGGCCGGGGCGCCCGGAGCGGCGGTCATCGCGGCGGGCCGAGCCGCTCCAGGCAGTAGCCCAGGCCGCGGACGGTGGCGATCCGCACGCCCTCGCACTCGACCTTCTTGCGCAGCCGGTGCATGTAGACCTCGATCGCGTTGTGGCTGACTTCCTCGCCCCACTCGCACAGGTGGTTGACGATCTGCTCCTTGCTGACGAGCCGGCCGGCGCGCTGCAGCAGCACTTCGAGCACGCCGAGTTCGCGCGCCGACAGGTCGATCGGCTGATCGTGCAGGAACGCGGTGCGGCCGACCTGGTCGTACAGCAGCGGACCGTGCCGCAACTGCGTCGTCGTGCTGCCCTTGCCGCGCCGGACCAGCGCGCGGACGCGGGCCTCGAGCTCGGACAGGTCGAACGGCTTGGCCATGAAGTCGTCGGCGCCCAGGTCCAGGCCGCGCACGCGCTGCTCGATCGAATCGGCGGCGGTCAGGATCAGCACCGGTACCGTGAGCTGCCGGCCGCGCAGTCGCTTGAGCACGTCCAGGCCGGACATCTTCGGCAGGCCCAGGTCGAGGATCAGCAGATCGTATTCATGCGCGGCCAGCGCGGTGTCGGCGGTGTCGCCGTTGTCGACGTGGTCGATCGCGTAGCCGGTGCTGCGCAGCGACCGGGACAGGCCGTCGGCCAGTACCTGGTCGTCCTCGGCCAGCAGGATGCGCATCGGCGAGCCTCCTCGGGGCGCACGGTGGTCGGACCAGTGTAGCGCAGCCGAAACGGGCGCGCGTCAGCCCCGGCGAGCGTCGGCCGGCAAGGCGCCCGACGCTCGGCGCGCAGAGGCCGCGCGGATCGCGTCCCGGGTCGCGCGCGCCGCGTCGGCGGCCCGTTCGGCGAAGTCTTCGCCGTCGCCCGCGTACAGGATCGCCCGCGACGAGCTGATCATCATCCCGTAGCCGTCGGCGTCGGTGCCGGCGTCCACGGTCGCCTCGATGTCGCCGCCCTGCGCGCCGATGCCCGGCACCAGCAGCGGCAGCGTCGGCGCCAGCTCGCGGACGCGGGCCAGCTCGGCCGGGAACGTCGCGCCGACGACCAGGCCCAGTTCGCCGCCGGCGTTCCAGTCGCGGGACGCCAGGCGCGCGACGCGTTCGTAGAGCTTCTCGCCGCCGACGTCCAGCGCCTGCAGGTCCGAACCGCCGGGGTTGGACGTGCGGCACAGCAGGATCGCGCCGCGTCCCGGGTACTGCAGGTACGGCTCGATCGAGTCGCGGCCCATATACGGGCTGAGCGTCACCGCGTCGGCCCGGTAGCGCTCGAACGCTTCCTTTGCATAGCGCTCGGCGGTCGAGCCGATGTCGCCGCGCTTGGCGTCGAGGACCACCGGCAGGCCCGGGTGGTGCTCGTGGATGTGCGTGATCAGCGCTTCTAGCTGGTCCTCGGCGCGCGCCGCGCTGAAATAGGCGATCTGCGGCTTGAACGCGCAGGCCAGCCCGGCGGTCTGGTCGACGATCGCCCGGCAGAACGCGAACAGCGCATCGGCGCGGCCGCGCAGCGGGGCCGGCATGCGATCGGGATCGGGGTCCAGCCCCACGCACAACTGCGAATCCTGGCCTTGCCAGGCCTTGCTCAGCATCCGTCTGAAGCTCACGCCTACAATCTCCGGTCGGTCCGTCCTGGTCGGCCCGTGCCGCGGCGATCGCCGCGCGGGTTCCGGGACGGCATTGTAGCGGCGCGCCCCGTCGACGGCGGCGCTGGCGGGACGGGCATGGACAAGCTGAGTGGTCGCGATCTGTTGCTGTTGGCGTTGCTGACGTTGTTCTGGGGCCTGAACTGGCCGGTGATGAAGGTCGGCGTGCGCGATTTCGGTCCGATGTCGTTCCGGGCGCTGTCGATGGTCGGCGGACTGCTGGTGCTGGGCGCGATGATCGGCGCGCAGCGGCTGCCGTGGCGCGTCGCCCGCCGCGACTGGCCCGAGCTGATCCGGCTGGCGCTGTTGAACATGACCGTCTGGTTCGTGCTGGCGATGTACGGCATCAAGCTGCTGGCGTCGGGCAAGGCGGCGATCCTCGGTTATACGCTGCCGATCTGGAGCGCGATCTGGGGCATCGCGTTCTTCGGCGAACGGCCGTCGCGCCGGCTGTGGATCGGGCTCGCGGCGGCGGCGATCGGCGTCGCGCTGCTGCTCGGCGAGGAACTGATGCACATGACCGGCAAGCCGATCGGGGCCGCGTGCATGCTGGGGGCGGCGGCGGTCTGGGCGTTCGGCACGCACCTGATGAGCCGGCGGCGGCTGCAGGTGCCGATCACCGTCATCACGTTCTGGTCGCTGCTGATCTCGCTGGTCGTCTGCGGCGCATTGGCCGCGCTGGTCGAGCGCGACCAGTGGGTGCGCTGGCCCGATGCGGCCGAATGGGGAGCCGTGCTGTACAACGCGGTGCTGATCTTCGGGTTCTGCCAGTTGATCTGGTTCCGGCTGGTCGGACTGCTGCCGCCGGTGGCCAGCGGGCTGTCGGTGATGCTGATCCCGGTGGTCGGGCTGTTCTCGGGCATGGCGCTGCTCGGCGAGACGCCGGGCTGGCAGGACTACGTGGCGCTGGTCGCGATCCTGGTCGCGATCGCCACCGTGCTGTGGCCGGTGCGCCGCTGAGCGCTCGCTGAAGGGCGAGCCGAACGGGTCGCCGGACCGGTCACGGGCGCCGCCTGTCGGCGGGCGACGCCGGATCGCCCCCTCCGTGCCGCGTCGACGCCACATCTTCGGGAAAGGCCCGCTAGCCGGGCGCGGACTCATTGTCGATAATCGTAGCCAGGCCTTCGCATGACGACGGCCTGCCGGGTGGCCACAAGCCGCCCGTTGGTGCCGCCGCGTCTGTCGCGCGGCGCGCGGCTGACCGAGACACGATCTTTGGCAGGAGATTCCCATGTCCGACAAGGACCCGACCGCCGACACCCGTTCCGGCGTGTCGCCTTCCGCGGCGACCGGCGCTTTCGCTGCCCGCCCGCCCGACGCAGCTTCCCTCGCTTTTCCGTCCGCTCCTTCTTCGTCCGCTTCTGAGCCCGCTTCTTCGTCCGCTTCTGCGTCCGCTTCTGCGTCCGTGTCCCCGGTCGCCCCCCCGCCGGTTCCGCCGATCTCCGACGCCGTGCGGCACGCGCTCGACACGGTGTCGCTCGACGACAAGTACACGCTCGAACGCGGCCGCGCGTTCATGTCCGGCACGCAGGCGCTGGTGCGGCTGCCGATGCTGCAGCGCGAGCGCGACCGGCGCCAGGGTCTGAACACCGCCGGCTTCATCTCCGGCTATCGCGGCTCGCCGCTCGGCGGACTGGACCAGGCGCTGTGGAAGGCCGGCAAACACCTGGCCGCGCACCACGTCGTGTTCCAGCCCGGCATCAACGAGGACCTGGCGGCGACCAGCGTCTGGGGCAGCCAGCAGGTGAACCTGTGGGGCAAGTCGCGCTACGACGGCGTGTTCGCGATGTGGTACGGCAAGGGTCCGGGCGTCGACCGCAGCGGCGACGTGTTCAAGCACGCGAACGCCGCCGGCACGAGTCCGCACGGGGGCGTGATCGCGTTGGCCGGCGACGACCACGGCGCCAAGTCGTCGACGCTGCCGCACCAGTCCGACCACATCTTCAAGGCCTGCGGCCTGCCGGTGTTCTACCCGGCCAGCGTGCAGGAATACCTGGACCTGGGCCTGCACGGCTGGGCGATGTCGCGCTGGTCGGGCCTGTGGGTCGCGATGAAGACGGTGACCGAGGTCGTCGAGGCGTCGGCGTCGGTGATGATCGACCCGGACCGCGTCGACATCCGGATCCCGCGCGACTTCCCGATGCCCGACGATCCGCACGGGCTGAACATCCGCTGGCCCGACACGCCGCTGGCGCAGGAGGCGCGGCTGCTCGACTACAAGTTCTACGCGGCGCTGACCTACGTGCGCGAGAACAGGCTGAACCACGTGGTGTTCGATTCGCCGCACGCGTGGTTCGGCATCATCACCGCCGGCAAGGCGTATCTGGACACGCGCCAGGCGCTCGAGGACCTGGGCCTGGACCGGGCGACCTGCGAGCGGATCGGCATCCGGCTGTTCAAGTGCGGCGTCGTCTGGCCGCTCGAGGCGCAGACGACGCGCGAGTTCGCGACCGGTCTCGAGGAGATCCTCGTCGTCGAGGAGAAGCGCCAACTGATCGAGTACGCGCTCAAGGAAGAGCTGTACAACTACCGCGACGACGTGCGCCCGCGCATCTACGGCAAGTTCGACGAGCGCGACGGGCAGGGCGGCGAGTGGGCGATGCCGATGGGCCGCTGGCTGCTGCCCGCGCACTACGAGCTGTCGCCGGCGATCATCGCCAAGGCGATCGCCGGGCGGCTGCTGAATCCGGGCCAGTACGGTTCGCGCTTCGAGATGCCGTCGGACCTGCGCGCGCGGATCGAGGCGCGGCTCGCGATCATCGCGGCCAAGGAGTCGGCCGGCGCCGAGCCGCAGTCGATCGTCAGCCGCGTGCCGACGTTCTGTTCGGGCTGTCCGCACAACACGTCGACGCGCGTGCCCGAAGGCTCGCGCGCGGTGGCCGGCATCGGCTGCCACTACATGACGACGTGGATGCCCGACCGGCGCACCGAGACGTTTACGCAGATGGGCGGCGAGGGCACGACCTGGATCGGCCAGGCGCCGTTCACCGACGAGAAGCACATCTTCGCGAACCTGGGCGACGGCACGTATTTCCACTCGGGATTCCTGGCCGTGCGCGCGTCGATCGCCGCCGGCGTCAACATCACGTACAAGATCCTGTTCAACGACGCGGTGGCGATGACCGGCGGCCAGCCGGTCGACGGTTCGCTGACGGTGCCGCAGATCGTCGCCGAGCTGCAGGCCGAGGGCGCGCGCAAGATCGTCATCTGCACCGATGATCCGGACAAGTACGACGCGCTGAAGAAGGCCGAGCCGGCGCTGGCCGGCATCGAGGTCCATCACCGCGACCACCTGGACTGGCTGCAGCGCGAGCTGCGCGAGATCCCCGGCTGCACGATCCTGATCTACGAGCAGACCTGCGCGTCCGAGAAGCGCCGCCGGCGCAAGAAGATCGTCGACGGCAAGCCCGGCTATCCGGATCCGGCGCGGCGCGTCGTCATCAACGATGCCGTCTGCGAGGGCTGCGGCGATTGCAGCGTGCAGTCGTCGTGCGTGTCGGTCGAACCGCTCGAGACCGAGTTCGGCCGCAAGCGCACGATCAACCAATCGTCGTGCAACAAGGACTATTCGTGCCTGAAGGGCTTTTGCCCGAGCTTCGTCACCGTCGAGGGCGGCAGGCTGCGCAAGGGGCGGCCGGGACTGACGTCGGCTGTCATCGGTTCGGCGCGCGCGGCCGCGGCCGGCGCGGCGGCCGGTGAGCTGGCGCGCAGCGCCGCCAACGCCGCTGCCGTCGCGGGAGGGGGAGCCGGAGTGGGGGCGGGGACGGAAGCCGGAGCCGCCGGCTGGAAGCCGCTGCCCGAACCGGCGCTGCTGCCGCTCGGCCACGAGGGGCATGCGATCTACGGCATCCTGGTCACCGGCGTCGGCGGCACCGGCGTCGTCACGATCGGCCAGTTGCTCGGCATGGCCGCGCACCTGCAGGGCATCGGCGTGTCGGTGCTCGACATGGCCGGGCTCGCGCAGAAGGGCGGCGCGGTGTTCTCGCACGTGCAGATCGCCGCGCGTCCCGAGGACCTGCACGCGACGCGGATCGCCACCGGCGAGGCCGATCTGCTGATCGGCTCGGACCTGGTCGTCAGCGCCGGCGCCGAGGCCTTGTCCAAGCTGCGGCGCACGGTCACGCGCGCCGTCATCAACGACGACGTGGCGCCGACCTCGGACTTCCTGCGCAATCCCGATTGGGCGCTGCCCGCCGATTCGCTCAAGCGCGACATCCTGGCGGCCGCCGGCGAGCAGGAGATCGACTTCGTCGAGGCGACCGAGCTGGCCGTCGCGCTGATGGGCGACACGCTGATGACGAATCTGCTGCTGCTCGGTTATGCGTGGCAGAAGGGCTGGGTGCCGTTGCAGCGCGTCGCGATCGAACGCGCGATCGAATTGAACGGCGTGGCCGTCGACGCGAACCGGCAGGCCTTCGAATGGGGACGCCGGCTGGCCGACGATCCGACGGCCGTGCGCCGCGCGGCGGGCCTGGATCCGGCGCGTTCGCACCAGCCGGCGCCGACGCCGGTTCGGGTCATCGAGTTCAAGCGTCCGAACCGCGCTGGCGTTGGTACAAGCATGGGCGTGGGCGTGGGCGTGGGCGTGGGCGTGTCGGCCGGTGTCGAGCCCGAGGCCGGCAGCGGCGCCGCGACGCTGGCGCAGCTCGACGCCCTGATCGCGCGCCGGGTCGCCGAACTGACCGCTTACCAGAGCCGGCGCTACGCGAAGCGCTATGCGAAGCTCGTCGAGCGCGTGCGCACCGTCGAGTCCGAGCGCATCGGCGCCGGCGGGGCGAACGGCGGCGAAGCGACGCTGCCGCTGACCGAGGCCGTGGCCCGCTTCGCGTTCAAGCTGATGGCGTACAAGGACGAGTACGAAGTGGCGAGGCTGCACGCGGATCCGGCGTTCCAGCGCAAGCTGGCCGAGCAGTTCGAAGGCGACTACACGCTGCGCTTCCATCTGGCGCCGCCGTTGCTCAGTCGCGTCGATCCGAAGACCGGCCGGCCGCGCAAGCGCTCGTTCGGTCCGTGGATCCTGCCGGTGTTCCGCGTGCTCGCGCATGGCCGGCGCCTGCGCGGCACGCCGTTCGACGTGTTCGGCCATACCGAAGAACGCCGTCTCGAGCGCCAGTTGATCCGCGACTACCGGGCGCTGGTCGACGAGATCGTCACGCGGCTCACGCGCGACAACCATGCGGCCTGCGTGAGCCTCGCGCGCTTGCCCGACGGCATTCGCGGCTACGGCCTGGTCAAGGACGCTTCGATCGAGCGCGTGCAGGCCGACTGGCGCGCCGGCCTGGCGAGCCTGCGCGGCGAACTGCCGCCCGGCCATCGCGCGCCGGTCGTGCCGATCAAGGCCGCCTGAGTGTGGTGTGGACGCCTATTGATCAGGATTGTTGCTGAATTCGAAAGAGTGATTATCGATCGGGCTCTTATGTCGCGGACGTAGTGCAGGTATGATGACCGTGTGACGGTAAGGGTTTGTCCTTATATGACAGACTCCAATTCGCCATCCTCCCACGGAGGTCGACCATGAAAAATTGCTACTCCTCTGACCCCGGTGCCCTTCTGACTCGTGATGCGGCCCCGCGCCGCGCCGGCTGGCAGGCGAAGGCCGGCGCGTTGTTCGTGCCGGCGTTGTGGGTCGCCGGCGCGCTGATGCTCGTCTACTTCTATCGGATGAGCACCGGCAGCGTCGAGGCCGCGGAGCACACCGACAACCTGCTGTGCATGGTCGTCGACGAGATCCTGAACGTCATCGCGCCCACTCTGACGCTCGACAGCTCGCCGGGCTGAGGCTAGCGGTCGTTCGCGAACCGGAGTTCCGCGTTGCCTTCGCCGGGCCGCCGCCGCTGTCTCGTCGAGCTGCTGCTCGCGCCGCCGCTGGCGCTGACGTTCGGCGGCTGCCGGTCGCCGGGTGCCGGCACCGGTCGCGGCGCGGCGGGGCCGCGGCTGCCTGACGCGCCGTTCGCGATGGGCGTCGCGTCCGGTGATCCGTCCACCGACGGGTTCGTCATCGGCACGCGGCTGATCGGTGCCGCTGCGGCCGACGCGCCGATCGATCCGGTCCCCATCGCGGTGACCTGGGAGGTCGCCGACGATCCGTCGTTCGCGCGGGTCGTCGCCGGCGGCCGGACGCTGGCGCTGCCGGCGTTCGCGCACGCGGTGCAGGTCGAGGTCGAGGGCCTGCGGCCGGACCGCTGGTACTGGTACCGGTTCCACGCGGGTCGCGGCGATTCGTCGGCGACGAGCCCCGTCGGCCGATCGCGGACCACGCCGGCCGCCTCGGCCGATGCGCGGGCCCGGGCCGGGCGCTGGCGGCTCGCCTTCGCGTCGTGCCAGCAGTACGAGCAGGGCTACTACGGCGCTTACCGCCACATGCTGGCCGACGACGTCGATCTGGTCGTGTTCCTCGGCGACTACATCTACGAGTCGAGCTGGGGCAAGCACCACGTCCGTCACCACGGTTCGCCCGAACCGGTGACGCTGGACGAGTATCGCGCCCGCTACGCGTTGTATCGCAGCGATCCGCACCTGCAGGCGATGCATGCCGCGGTGCCGTGGGTCGCCGTCTGGGACGATCACGAAGTCCAGAACGACTACGCCGACGATCAGGGCCCGGACCTGGCCGTCGGCTTCCTGCAGCGCCGGGCCGCCGGCTATCGCGCGTGGGCCGAGACGATCCCGCAGCGGCCGATGGCGCGTCGGATCGCGCAGGCGGTCGCGTGCGAGGCCGCGGCGGGCTCGGGCGGCCTGGCTGGCCTGGGCGGCTCGGGTGGTTCCGGCGGTCCGGGTGGTCCGGGTGGTCCGTGGGGGCCGGGCGGCTCGGGCAGGGCGGACGCACGGCGCTGCTCGCCGGCGACGGCGGACTGGCAGCATTGGCCGATCCATCGCCAGTTGGATCTCGGGCCGCTGGCGAGCCTGATGCTGCTCGACGATCGACAGTACCGTAGCCATCAGGCGTGTCCGCTGCCGGGTCGGGGCGGCGGCCGTGTCGTGCGCGATTGCGCGTCGCTGAGGGATCCGTCGCGCACGTTGCTCGGCTTCGAGCAGGAGCGCTGGCTCGACCAGCGGCTGCGCGCGTCGCGCGCGACCTGGACGCTGATCGGCCAGCAGACGCTGTTCTCGAAGGCCGATCGCCAGCCGGGTCCGGGCGAAGCGTTCAGCACCGATACCTGGGACGGCTATCCGGCCGCGCGCCAGCGGCTGCTCGATTCGATCGCCGGTTCGCGCGCGCCGAACCCGCTGATCATCGGCGGCGACGTCCATGCGAACTGGGTCAGCGGGGTGCGCGCGGATTTCGACAGGCCCGACGCGCCGGTCATCGCCAGCGAGTTCTGCGGCACGTCGATCACCTCGCAGGGCACGTCGCAGGCGCGGCACGACGAGGCGCGCGCCGAGAATCCCTGGTTCCTGCTCGCCGAATCGCGGCACCGCGGCTACGGCCTGATGACGCTCGACGCGCGGCGCTGCGTGACCGAATTGCGGATCGTCGACGACGTGCGCCGCCCCGATCCGGCGGTCTCGACGCTGGCGGCGTTCGAGGTGCTGGCCGGACAGCCGGGGCCGCGGCAGATCGGCTAACCGGGTCGCCGGGCCGGCGGGTCGGTGGCGGGCGAGGATGCCCGGGCGCGGATCCGCGCGATGCGCTCGTCGCCGACCGGATGCGCGGACAGGAAGCGCCGGTGCTGCGGCGCATTCGCGTCGTCGTCCGAGAACGTGCGCAGCAGCGCGATCATCGGCTCGACCGGCAGCTTCGCCGCCTTCAGCGCGCGGACCGCGTAGTCGTCGGCGTCGCGCTCGAAATCGCGCGAATACTCGAGCGTGACCAGCGCGCCGGGAATCGCCGCCGCCAGTGCCGACGCGTCGCCGAAGAACGTCGAGAACACCGCCGACACGGCGGCGCCCTGGATCAGCGTGCGCAGCGTGTGGCGGTCGGCGACGTGGCCCAGTTCGTGCGCCAGCACGCCCATCAGCGCGTCGCCGTCGCCGGCGCGCAGCACCATCTGGTCGGTGACGACGATCCGTCCGCCGGGCAGCGCGTACGCATTGGCGCCGCCGGACCAGGCGCGGAACTCCAGCAGGTACTCGGGCGCCCCCGGCAGCCGGGCGACGACGTCGGCGAAGTGCTCGCGCACGCGTTCGCGCAGCGCCGGCGGCAACGCGCTCGGCGCGAACAGGTTTTCGTCGACGCGCGGCCAGGCCTGTTCGGCGATCCGTTCCTCGACGCTCGCGGGCAGCCAGCGGACCGCCAGCGAGGCCGCCCAGGGCAGCAGCCACAGGTGCAGGCTCCACAGCAGCGCGGCCAGCGCGATCATCGCGCAGCCGACGCTGAACCACGAGCGCTGCACGCGTTCGATGAAGCCCGGGCCGATGCCGGCTTCGGCCAGCAGCGCGGCCAGCCGGGTCTTGTCAGCGACGACCAGCGTTGCGCCGTCGGCCAGGTCGATCCGCTGCGGCGCGTGGCGCAGCGCTTCCTGCACCCGGATCGAAGCGATCGCCCGGCGATCGATCGTCGTTCCGTCGCGGTCGACGATGACCAGCTCGTGCCGGTCGAGCGCGATCCGCACGTCGCGCGCCTGCGCGCTGCGGCCGTCGAAATAGACGGCCGGCACCGAGCGCGGCCGGCCGGCGGCGGGGCCCGGGTGTCTCGGCGACGGGGAGCCGGCGCTCATGTGAGTCGCTCCCGCCTGAAGGCGTGAGCTTCCTCGCCACGATACGGGGGCGCCTTCGGCGCCAGAGAACGATTGCCTCGCTTGATCTCGTCCTGAAGGACGAGGCTTGCGCTCGGGCCCGTGGTCACAGCGAGATGTCGAAGCCGAGCAGATCCATCGCCTCGGCGCCGACCGCCACGTCGTCGGGCGGCGGGATCGCGGCGATCGCCTGGTGAAAGTCGCCGGCCGGTTCCAGCGAGACCGCGCCGATCCGCATCCTGGCGGTGGCCACGGCCGCGAACGGGCGGTACAGCCCGAGCGAGACGATCGTCAACAGCAGGTTCCGCAACTGCAGTCGTACGTAGGCGATCGGATCGAGCCGGCTGCGGATCACGTGTTCGCCCAGGTTCGCCTGGCCCCAGGTCAGGTTCTGCACGCGCGCGGTGATGTACGGCCAGATCGACGAAGCCAGGCAGTACGCGATCAGGCCGGCGAGCAGCGTCACCCCCTGCTTGAGCAGGCGGGTGTCGGCGTCCGGCGCCGCCAGTAGTTCGATCAGCCGGTCGGCCGCGGCGATCAGCACGACGGCCGGCAGCGTCATCAGGAACCATAACGCGATCACCGCGACGTAGATCGCGATGAAGTCGCGGCGGTGGAAGTGCGTGACGAGCTTCAGGTTGACGAAGCGCGAGTGGTCGACCGCATAGCGGCGCCAGGTCGCGTGCATCAGCGGATACAGCAGCACGCCCACCAGCGGCACCATCAGCACGACCAGGCGGCCGGCCTGGCCGACGAGGATCAGCGCCGGCACCGTCACCAGCACGGCCGCCAGCGCGGTGAAGCCGAGCACGATCCGGTAAGCCTCGGCGACCGAGCCGTCGAACGCCAGCCGCAGGCCGCGGTAGCTGGTGTTGGCCAGCCGGAAGCCGATCGAGCGCTGCATCAGCCACGGCAGCACCACCAGGAACACGGCCCAGGCGCCGATCGGTACGACCGATCCGAGAAAGTCGGCCTGCGTCAGGCCCAGCAGACCGACCGACAGCAGGCGTCCGCGCAGGATCGCGCGAGGCGCGCCGTGATAGTCGAAGCCGAAGCCGGCCAGCATCGTGTGCTGGTGGAAGTACTTCTCGCGGCGAACCTTGGCCCACGCCGAATAGATGCCGAGCGTCAGCAGCGTCAACAGCAGGTTGACGATCCAGATCCGGAAGTATTCCTCGCCGGATGCGGTGAACGTCATCGGCAGCGGCGCGACCGCGTCGTGCGCCGGGGCGGCCGTGTGGGCACCGGTCGGGTTGGCGCCCGAATCAGCGCTCGGACCGGCGCTCGAACCGGCGCTCGAACCGGCGCTCGAACCGGCGCTCGAACCGGCGCTCGAACCGGCGCTCGAACCGGCGTCCGGACCGGCGCTCGGACCGGCGCTCGGACCAGCACCCGGACCGGCACCCGGACCGGCGGCCGCCGGGTCGCGGGCCGGCGGCGGTATCGTCGTCACGCGCGCGCGTCCGGGTCGGCAGCGTCGGGCATCAGCATCCGCGCCACGTGCTCGCCGATCGCCAGCGACGACGTCAGCCCCGGCGATTCGATGCCGAACAGGTTGACCAGTCCGGCCACGCCGTGATCGGCCGGTCCCTGGAACAGGAAATCGCGCGCCGCCTCGCCCGGCCGCTGCAGCTTCGGGCGAATGCCGGCATAGGCCGGGGCCAGCGCGCCGTCGGGCAGCTCGGGCCAGTACTCGCGGATCTCGTGATAGAAGCCGTCGGCCCGGCGCGGATCGACCTCATAGTCGATCCCGTCGACCCACTCGACGTCGGGTCCGAAGCGCGCCTGGCCGCCCAGATCGATCGTCAGGTGCACGCCGAGTCCGGCGGCCTGCGGCATCGGATAGATCAGGCGCGAGAACGGCGCGCGGCCGGCCAGCGCGAAATAACAGCCCTTCGCGTACAGCGTCGGCGGCACCAGGTCGGCGGCCAGCCCGTCGATCCGCCGGGCGACCGTCGACGCGTGCAGGCCGGCGCTGTTGATCAGCACGCGCGCGCGCACCGTCATCGGTTCGGCCCCGCCGACCTCCAGCGAGAACCCGCCGTCCTCGACGCGCGCCGCCTGCAGCGGCGACGCGAACGCGATCATCCCGCCCGCCGCCTCCAGGTCGCCCTGCAGCGCGAGCATCAGCCCGTGGCTGTCGACGATGCCGGTCGACGGCGAGTGCAGCACGCCCGCGCAGCGCAGCGCCGGTTCGAGCTCGCGCACCTGCGCCAGCGGCAGTTCGACCAGATCGTCGACGCCGTTGGCCAGCGCCTTGCTGCGCACGTCCTGCAGGCCGGGCAACTGATCGGGCGAGGTCGCGACGATGAACTTGCCGCATCGCCGGTGCGCGACGCCGCGGTCCGCGCAGTAACGGTACAGACGCCGGCGTCCTTCGACGCACAGCCGCGCCTTCAGCGAATCCTTCGGGTAATAGATGCCGGCATGGATCACTTCGCTGTTGCGCGAACTGGTCTCGCTGCCAATCAGCGTCGCGCTTTCGAGAACGATCGTTTCGAGGCCGCGCAGCGCCATCGCGCGCGCGACCGCCAGGCCGACGACGCCGGCGCCGACGACGACGCAATCGATCGACATGCTCATGACCGGATCTCCGTGGGTGACAAGGGCAGGGGTAAGGGAGGCGGATCTCAGTCGAGTTGCGCGCCGGATGCCTTGACCGCCCGCTCCCAGCGCGGCATCTCGCCTTCGAGGAAACGGCGGAACGGCACCGCGGCCAGGAACGCCGGGTCGGCGCCCTGCTGGACCATGCGGCTGCGCACGTCCGGGGTTTCGAGCGTCTGGCGGATCGCGTCGGCCAGCTTGTCGACGACCTCGGCCGGCGTGCCGGCAGGCGCCAGGATGCCGTAGAAGCCGACGACGTCGAAGTCCTTGATGCCCGATTCGATCAGCGTCGGCACGCCGGGCAGCGCCGGGCTGCGCTCGCGGCTGGTGACGGCCAGCGCGCGGATCTTGCCCTGCTGCACGTACTGCGTGACCTGCGGCACCGACTCGGCCATGAACTGCGCGTGGCCGGCCAGCACGTCGGCGAAGGCCGGCGCGCTGCCGCGGTACGGCAGGTGGACCAGGTAGATGCCGGCCGCCTGCTTGAACATCTCCGGCACCAGGTGCGAGATGCCGCCGTTGCCGGCCGACGCGTAGTTGAGCTTGCCGGGATTGGCCTTCGCGTAGGCGATGAACTGCGGCAGCGTCTGTGCGGGCACCGCGTTGTTGACGACCAGCGCCAGCGGCTGCTGCGCGGTGCGTGCGACCGGCGCCAGGTCCTTGAGCGTGTGATACGGCAGCTTGCGGTACAGCGCCGGATTGATCACCATCTGGCCGGTGTTGGC
Organism: Burkholderiaceae bacterium; assembly: GCA_047601745.1. Lineage (GTDB taxonomy): Bacteria > Pseudomonadota > Gammaproteobacteria > Burkholderiales > Burkholderiaceae_E > JAKPAM01. The sequence goes on from JASGIS010000001.1 coordinate 3,480,927, forward strand.
CAGCAGCAGCGTGTAGCCGTCCGCGGGCGAGTGGGCGACGGTCTCGGCGCCGATCGTGCCGCCGGCACCCGGCTTGTAGTCGACGATGATCTGCTGGCCGAGGATCTGGCCGAGCCGGTCGGTCAGCAGCCGGGCGTGCGAATCGAGCGGGCCGCCGGCCGGAAAGCCGACGATCAGCCGGATCGGCTTGTCGGGGAACGCTGCGCGCGCCGCCTGCGGCACGAGCAGCGAGGCGGCGGTCAGCGAGGTGATGACGAGCGCGCCCAGTGCACGGCGCAGGCGGTTCGAGCGTTCGATCATGGCATTCTCCGTGTCGGCGCGGCCCGCCGGCGTCACCGGGGCCGCGCGCAATGATAAGCCGAGCCGGCCGACCACCCGATCATGGATCAACGAAAGACAATCCCCGATCTTCTTCCTTCGCGCGACGGCCGTACAGCACGGCGCCGCGTGCCTGTCGCGTCGGCGCCTCGGCGCGCGATCGCCGGCCTGCGCCGGGTCGTCGTCGCCGCATGCGCGATCGTCGCCGTTCCGGCGGCCTGGGCCGGCGGATCCGCGTCGCTGACGACCTGGGATCAGCGCGGCGAGGCCAGCACCACTCAGGTCGACTTCGACGGCGCGCGGATGCGCGTCGATTCGTCGGCGCTGCCGGACGGCTACCTGCTGATGCGCGGCGACGACGCCAAGATGGTGATGCCGGTCGGTGGCGCGGCCGCGGTCGTCGACCTGCCGGCGCTGATGAAGATGCTCGGTCCGCGCGCCCGCTCGTTGACCGAAGGGACCGACAGCGTGCGCGAGATCGTGTCGCTGACCGATACCGGCAAGCGCGAGACCGTCGCCGGCATCGCCGGATCGCTGTATCACCTGGTCTACGTCGACCAGACCGGCCAGAAGATGCGTGCCGAGCTCGTGCTGAGCCGCGACGCGCGCGTCGTCGAACTGACGCGCGGCTTGCATGGCCTGCTGACCCGGATGCAGCAGGCCGCGAAGGTCAAGCTGCCGCCGGGCGCGGGCAAGCTCGAGCAGACGCTCGAGTCGAAGCAGCTCGGCGTGCTGCGCTACGCGGACCGTTTCCTCGTGACCCGGCTCGACGGCAGGACGCCGGCCGACGCGCGGTTCGCGCTGCCGTCGTCGACGCTGGCGGTGCCGGATCTCAGCGGACTGAAGTCGATCCTCGGCGGGCGTTGATCGGGTAGCGCCCGCGCGCTCGTTCTCATCATGGCGACTCGGCCGACGAGAGCTGGGCCATCGGCCGGGGAGCGCCGGGCGATCGACGGCATAGACCGGCACGGCCTGCGCGGATAGAATTCATCTTACCTTCATCTTACCGATAGGCTTTCCGATGGCCGCCGACATCGAGACCACCCGCCTGTCCAGCAAGGGGCAGGTCGTACTGCCCAGCCGCATCCGCAGCGCCCACCGCTGGGAGTCCGGCACCGAATTCCAGGTGCGGGACACGCCCGAGGGCATTCTGCTCACGCCGCTCGCCCGGCCGGCGCCCAGCCGCATCGAAGACGTGGCTGGTTGTCTGAAGGCCCGGCGTCGTGTCTCGCTGGCCGACATGGATGCGGCCATCGCTGCCGAAACCCGGGTCCGCCATGCTCGCGGTCGATACTAATGTCGTCGTCCGTTTTCTCGTCGATGACGACGCTGCCCAGCACAAGCGTGCCAAGGCTTTGTTCCAGGCCCACACCGTCTGGCTGGCCAAGACCGTGCTGCTAGAAAGCGAATGGGTATTGCGCAGCGCCTTCGGTTTCACTCCGGACGAGATCGCCCAGGCACTGCGTGGGCTGACCAGCCTGCCCGGCGTGCGCTGCGAGGATATCGCCGCCGTGGCTTCGGCCATCGACGCGCTGGCCTGCGGCCTGGATTTCGCCGACGCGCTGCACCTCGTCTCCGGCCACGTGGCCGACGAAGGCTTCGCCAGCTTCGACACCCGGTTCGTCAAGCGAGCGCGCAAGCACTGGCCTGGCGTGGCGGTGCGAACGCCCTGAGTGTCAGTTGTCGACCTCTATTGGCGCGAAAGTCGTGGTGGTGGGGATAATGCTGCGATCCTGGCTGGTTCAGTAAAGGCTCTCTGATGGATACCGTCTCGCAGGCCCCGCTTATTCTGATCACCGGAGGAAGCCGCGGCGTTGGCGCGGCGACCGCGCGGCTCGCCGCCGCGCAAGGCTACGACGTCGCGATCAGCTTCGTCTCCGACGAGGCCGCCGCGCATGCCGTGGCGGCCGACGTGCGAGCCGCCGGTCGCCGGGCACTGGCGATGCGCGCCGACAGCGCGGATCCGGAGCAGGTCGTCCGGTTGTTCGCCGCGATCGACGAGGCGTTCGGCCGCCTCGACGTGCTGGTCAACAACGCCGCGATCCTCGCCCGGCAGTCCCGGCTCGAGGATCTCGGTTTCGAACGGATGCACCGGATCTTCGCCGTCAACGCGATCGGTCCGATGCTGTGCGCGCAGCAGGCGGCCAGGCGGATGTCCGTGCGCCATGGCGGGCGGGGCGGCGCGGTGGTCAACGTCTCGTCGACCGCGGCCCGGCTCGGCAGCCCGAACGAATACATCGACTACGCGGCGTCGAAAGGGGCGCTCGAGACCTTCACGACCGGCTTCGCGAAGGAAGTCGCGCGCGAAGGGATACGCGTGAACTGCGTCCGGCCCGGCCACATCTACACGGACATGCACGCCAGCGGCGGAGAGCCGGGCAGGGTGGATCGCATCAAGGACTCGATCCCGATGGGAAGAGGCGGCCAACCCGAAGAAGTGGCGCGGGCGATCCTGTGGCTGGCAGGCGCCGAGGCCTCGTTCGTCACCGGCACGTTCGTGGATGTGACGGGCGGCAAGTGAGCGGCGGACGATCGGCGGCTGGTGTCCAGCCGCATTGAAGACGTGGCTAGCTGCCTTAGCAGATCTCTGAACCCAAGCTAACCAGCTTGCAGCTCTTCACGAAGGATCTTGCGAAGAACTTCTGCCGTCAGCGGCTCGCTTTCTGAAGCTCGCCCCTTTTTGGTTTTCAGCGATTCTCGCAGGGCTGCATTGATCATCGTTTGGTAGCCGATGCCTTGCGCCTCAGCCTTGGCCCGAAACTGCTCGATGACATCGTTGTCGAGCATGATGGTGATTCGCGTCTTCCCTGGCGAGGGAATGACTGCGCCGCGCTTGCCTTTCGAAAAATCGTACTCTTTATCCATGATATTGCTCCGCTTCGCCGGGGCTCGCTCTTCGAGCGGAGATCAAGCGAATGCGATCGCCGCGTGGGGTGTGAACGATGACGAGCACTCGGCCAAGTGCGTCCATTCCCAGGGTTACAAAGCGAGCTTCGCCTTCGCTATCCGCATCCTCGATCGTCACGGCGAACGAATCTCGAAGAGCTTGCTCCGCGTGCGCAAAGCTCACGCCCTTGTGCTTCTTGAGGTTCGCAGCGGCCTTCTGCGGATCGAACTCGATCTCTACCAGTTTATTATGCATATGTTATGCATATTGTCAATCATCGCTTTCGTGTTGCCGTTCGCTGAGTTGTTGACTGTATATTTATACATAATTCCAGTGCTGACAATCGGCCACGCGGATGAATCGGGCGCTGGTTCGCTCCGGATGCCAGCCGTCAACGACCCCGACCAAGGCATTGACGCGTAGAAGGGCTCCGAACCGCGACACCATATAATGAGAACCATTAGCGTTTGATCGGCGCGCTCGCGGATTGGTCTGTTTTCGCCACGGCCTGCACGTCGGCTTCGCAGCCGGTTCTGTCATTCAACGGTGCGCCGTGGCTGTCCACTACTACCGAGAACTGCTGAATTTCTGCGCCAGGAGCCTGAAGGACCGCGATGCCGCGGCCGATCTGGTGCAGGAGGCCTATGCGCGGTTCCTGGCCTTGGGCCGCTCCGGCGAAACCGTCGCCGACCCTCGCGCGCTGCTCTACCGCACGGCTCGCAACCTGCTGATCGACCAGCGCCGCCGCCGCGACGTTCGCGCCGACGAGCAGAGCCTGGAGGCGCTGGCCGACGAAGCGCAGCCCGCGCTGCCCCGCCACCAGCAGCCCGAGGCGATCTATGCTTTCAGCCAGTACGCGCGGGCGATCCACGACGCCATCGAAAGCCTGCCGCCGCGCTGCCGCGAGGCCTTCATCTTGAATCGCTTCGACGGCCTGTCGCACCAGCAGGTGGCCGACCGGATGGGCATCTCGCGCAACATGGTCGCGCAGCACGTGATCCGGGCCGTGCTGGTCTGCAAGGCCTTTCATGCGGCCTTTCACGGCGATGCGGGCGCGAGCGCGGCGGACAGGAAAGGCGGCCCCGTGGAAGAATCGTCCCGATAGCCGCCGGAGAACCTCCACCGATCGGGTTCTCGTGCGTCTCCACCGATGAGTAGCCCCTTCCTGCGCACATGAGCCCATCCGCCTCCCGCAGTCCCGACGCACCCTCCGGCCGCTCCGGGCAGGACGAGGCGGACGCGCGCGACTCCGCCGAGTTCATCGCGGCCCAGGCTCCGGTGGCGGCGGCTGCGGCCGGCTGGATGGTGCGGCGCCAGGACGGGTTGAGCCCCGAGGAAGAGGCCGAGTTCCAGGCATGGTTGTCCGCCGATCCCGCACATGCCGAAGCGCTGGCGCAGATGCAGGAAGTCTGGGGCAGCATCGATGAACTCCCCGACGAGGGCATCGAGTCGCTGAGGTCCGGCTTGCCGTCGGACCACGCCGACAACTCGGCAACTCCTTTGGTCGACTCGATTCCCGCGGCGCCCGATCCGCTGCCGCCCAGCCGGCCCGGGCAAGTCGAACGGCCCGGATGGTCCGAACGGCTTGATCGGCCTGAACGGCCGCGGCCGGCCTCCGCCCGTCGTCGCTCATGGCTTGCCGGCCTGGGTCGGTTCGTGCCCCAGGCGGCGGCCACTGCCGTCGCCTTCGGTTTGCTCGGCGGCGGCTGGTACGGATGGGATGCCTGGCGACATCGGCCCACGTTCACCCAGAGCTTCGCCTCCGAACGCGGCCAGCAGAAGGAAGTGAGACTGCCCGACGGCAGCACGTTGTGGCTGGACACCGCGACCCGCGTGGACGTGGCGCTGTACCGCCAGCGGCGCGAGGTGCGCCTGTCCGAGGGTCAGGTGCTCTTCGCCGTCCAGGCCGACCCGGAACGACCGTTCGACGTGATTGCCGGCGCCACGCGCGTCACGGTGCTCGGCACGCGCTTTTCCGTGCGGCGCACGCGCAGCGGCGTCGGCGACGAAGGCAGCGTCAGCGTCGTGGTCGAGCATGGCCGCGTGCGCGTTGCCGGCCTTTCCGCTGCCGCGCGCGGGCTCGGTGTCGACGCCGACGACGGACATGCCGTCGAACTCGGCGCCGGCCAATCGGTGATCGCCGACGTCCGCGGCGCACTGGGGCCGGTCGGCAGCGACGTCGCGGCGCCGGCCGCCTGGCGTGAAGGGCGCATCAACTTCAGCGGTACTCCGCTGGCCGACGCGCTGGCGGAATTCGAGCGCTACGGCAATACCGGGCTGGTGATTCGCGACCCGGCCGTCGCCGCGCTCAAGGTTCAGGGCAGTTTCGATCTGCGCCACGTGGCCGCTTTCGCGCGGGCGCTGCCGCAGGTGTTGCCGGTGCGACTCAAGGCCACCGACGACGGCAGGACCGAAATCGTGCGCCAATGAGCGGCCGAGGCCGAGGTCGGAACCTCGTCTTCCGGGCAGTGGGGCGGCAGGGAGTCAAGAAAATCACCGGCCGACCTCAACTCTTTCGATAGTCGTGCGTCTCCACGCGTAGGAACCCGTCTTTTCCACAGTGGAGATCGCTTTCATGCCGTACCCGCGCTTTCAACTCGCGCCTCTCGCTCTGGCGATGGCCCTGGCGTGCCTGGCGGGCATCGCCGTTCCGGTCCGGGCGCAGGCGCCCGCCGCGGCCATGCCCATCGCGGTGCCGGCGCAGCCGCTGGGCGCGGCGCTGAACGAACTGGCCCGCCAGGCGCGGCTGCAACTGATGGTGCATCCGGACCTGGTTGCCGGTAAGCAGGCGCCCGCCGTATCGGGCACCTTGACGCCGCGGCAGGCGCTCGACCGGATGCTGGCCGGAAGCGGGCTGGAAGCCCGTATCGACGGGACCGAAGTCGTGGTGCGGGCCGCGTCGGCTTCTTCGTCGTCGCCGGCCACGCTGGCCGAAGTCACGGTGACCGCGCTCCCAGCTCGCATCGACGATCCCTACGCGGGCGGCCAAATCGCGCGCGGCGGCCGTCTCGGCGTGCTCGGCGACAAGGACTTCATGGATACGCCGTTTTCGATCACCAGCTATACCAGCCGGACCCTGGACGACGTGCAGGCGCAGACGGTCTCCGACGTGCTGATCCGCGATCCGTCGATCGGCGTCGAAACCGCCACCGGCCATTGGCTGGGCAACTTCAACATCCGCGGCTTCACGGTACAGAGCAATGATTTCACGATCAATGGAATCGGCGGTCTGCACGCGCAGAACGTGAGGATGCCGGCCGAACTGATCGAGCGGGTCGACGTGATACGAGGTCCGAGCGCTTTCCTGTCCGGCATCACGCCCAACGGCAGCATCGGCGGGCAGATCAACGTCGAGACCAAGCGCGCGCAGGCCGATCCGTTGACGCGCCTGACCGTCGGCTATACGTCCGATTCGCTGCTCAGGACGCAGATCGACGTCGGCCGGCGCTTCGGCGAAAGAAAGCAATGGGGAGTCCGCGTCAATGGTTCCTGGGAGAACGGCGATACCGTCATCGACAATCTGTCCAGCAACCGGCGCTTCTTTTCGGTGGGGATCGACTATTCCGGCGATCGGTTCAGGTTCAATCTCGATGCCTATGCGCTGAAGGAGAAAGCCCGCGGCGGCGCGCCGTTCATGGGACAGATTCGCGGTGCCACCGCGATGCCCGGCGCGCCCGACAACCGCACGAACGCGTTCGACAAGGCCTGGCATGATGCCGACGCCCAGTTGGTGCTCGCCAAGGGCGAGTACGACCTGAACCGCGACTGGACGATCAAGGCCGGTGTCGGGCGCAGTGTCGGCCGCAGCTATGGCGCGTCCACCGGCGAGTACGTGTTTCTTCTGGACGGCAACGGCAGCTACTCGGCCACCGACTGGTTCTCTCCATCCCGAAAGGAAAGCAAGACGGGGTTCGCGGAACTGAACGGAAAGTTCTCGACCGGGCCGATCCGGCATCAATTCGCCGCCAGCTTCCAGAAGATCGATATCGACAATTTCTACGAGGGAACCAGCTCTCCGGCATGGACCGGGAGCATCTACGATCCGGCGAGCCAGCCTTATTCGGCGCCCGACACCGGTTCGCCGCCCAAGAGCGCCGAGACTTCGTTGGGCGGTTTCGCGATCGCCGATACCCTCTCCTGGAACGACAGGATCTACGTCACGCTCGGCGCGAGGCGGCAGAGCGTCAAGGCCAGCAACTTCAACACCAGCACCGGTGCGACGACATCGCGATATGACGCGTCGGCGACCACGCCGTTCGCCGCGGCCGTCCTGCGGATCGCGCCCAGCGCTTCGCTCTATGCGAACTATGCCGAAGGCCTGAGCCAGGGCGCGATCGTCGGCGGCGGCTATACGAATTCCGGCGAAGTCTTCGCGCCCTACAAATCCAAGCAGTACGAGGCGGGCTTCAAATGGGATGCCGGCCGCGTCGCCAATACCTTGAGCCTCTACCAGCTCAGCAGGCCCAGCGCGATCTCCGACGCCAGCACCACGCCGCTGCCCACTTATCGCATGGACGGCGAGCAGCGCAATCGCGGCGTCGAATGGCAGTTCTTCGGCGAACCCTGGCGCGGCACGCGCTTCAACGGCGGCGTCATCTACACGCAGGCCAGGCTCACGCGTACCCAGGGCGGCGCGACCGACGGCAATACCGCCGTCGGCGTTCCGCGCTGGCGCGCGACGCTGGGAGCCGAATACGACATCGCGGCGGTACCGGGCCTGTCGGTGAACGGCCGCTGGACTCATGCCGGTTCGCAATACGTCAACGCCGCCAACACGATGAAGCTGGATGCCTGGCACCGTTTCGACATCGGCGCGCGCTACCAGACGAAGATCGGCGGAAGGAACGTGATTTTCCGCGCCAACATCGACAACCTGCTGGACAAGTCCTATTGGGAGGCGGCGACCGCGCGCGCGGTCGTGCTGAACGCTCCCCGGACGTTCAAGTTGTCCGCGACCATGGATTTCTGATCGATTCCGGCTGCGGTCGATTCCGGCTCCTGCGATCTTCCGATAAGCGCCTGCGGCCATCCTTGTCGAGACCCATCATGTCCGTTCTGGCATTCGCACTGACCGCCCTCGCGTCCGCGTGTTTCTACCTGAGCAGCCCCAATCAGCGTTGGCTCGTCGAGCCGTTACCGACGCTGCCGCTGATGACGGCTGGTCTCGCGCTGCTGGCGACGGGGATCTGGCTGTGGATGGCGGCGCTGCGACCGTTGGCCGGCGTGTGCGCGGCGCTGCATGGGGTCATGGTCTGCCTGTTCGCGTTTCCCTACCTCACTGCGCTGCGTGCGGCGCGCCGGCAGGGTTGAACGTGGCACGAGAAATCCGTCCCGACTGGTGGGGCAAGACCAGCGCCGGAGTGATCCTGGGGTTCGGGCTGGCGGTCGCGCTGGTCGGGCTGTTCGCCTACCTTGTGCCCGGCGGCATCGAAGGGCCGGGCGGTCGCCACACGTTATGGCGCTGGCTGGTGCCGCCGATCTGGATCGGCGTGCTTAGCTCCTGCTTCCTGTTCCGCAGCGGGCTGACAGCCTGGTTTTGGCTGGGCGCGGCCAATCTGATCGCCTTCTCGGCGCTGCTGGCCTGTCGCTTATGGTTTTTCGCATGAGGGCCAGATGATCCGCGCCGCCATCATCAAGCTCTACAAGACCGTCCATACCTGGACCGGCATCACCTGCGGCTTCGCGCTGTTCATCGCCTTCTACGCGGGGGCGCTGACGATGTTCATGGAGCCGATCGCGCGCTGGGCGTCGCCGCCCGCCGTCGGCAGCGCTGCCGTGCCGCTCCAGGATGCGCCCGCGCTGATCGGGAAGGTGCTGGCCGCGTATCCGGAAGCGGCCGAGGAACTACGGGTCGAACTGCGCGGCACCGAGAACGTGCCGGCCCGCGTCACATGGCATCAGCACCCGCTCGGCCCCGACGGCAAGCCGGATCATTCGCGCGAGGCCCATTGGTGGGCCTCGCTCGAAGCCGACGGGACGTTGCGGGTCGAGCAGCAGGAGCCGTCGGAGCTCGGACGGTTCATCAACGAGATCCACATGCGCGTGGGTATCCCGGGCCGATGGGGGATGAACTTCATGGGAGTGGTCACGCTGCTGTACGGCGTGGCGCTGGTGTCGGGCGTGATCGTGCTGTTGCCGTCGCTGGTCAAGGACTTCTTCGCGCTGCGCGTGGGCCACAACCTCAAGCGCATGTGGCTGGATGCGCACAACGTCGTCGGGATCACCGGCCTGCCGTTTCATGTGGTGATGGCGGTGACGGGCATGACCTTCAGTTTCGGGCTGCTGTTCTTCGGCGTGCAGGGCAAGGTGATCTACGGAGACAGGATGAAGATCGTTTCACAGCGATTCTCCGCGCAGTTTCAGCCGCCCAAGCCGACGGGCGAGGCTGCCCCGATGCTGGCGCCCCTGGTGCTGCTCGAACGACTGAAGGAGCAGGCGCCGGAGTTCGACGCGCATGCGCTGACCTTGCACAACGCCGGAGACAAAGCGGCCGGCGCGGAGTTCAGCGGCACCGAACCCGGTTATGTGATGGACACCACGTATGCCGAGATCATGCTGAGCGCGGTCACCGGCGAGGTCGTCAACGACCTGCGGCCATCGCGGCAGGATCCGTGGTGGCGCGGCACGATGACGCTGGCCGGCTTGCATTTCGGTCAGTACGGCGGCGCGATCGTGCGTTGGAGTTATTTCCTGCTGGGCTTGGCCGGCGCGTGGCTGTTCTACGGCGGCAATCTGCTGTGGCTGGAAACGCGGCGCAAGACGCGCAGGAAGGGAAGTGATGAATCGCCGGTGCAGCGCCGCGACGCGTACTGGCTGGCCGCCGGCACCGTCGGCGTGTGCCTGGGCTGCGTGGCGGGCCTGTCGCTGACCATCGTCGCGGCCAAGTGGTTGCACGGTCGCGTCGACAATCTCGATCACTGGCATGAAGTCGTCTACTACGCGGTGTTCTTCGCCTCCATCGCTTGGGCCTTCGCGCGCGGCGCGGCCCGGTCGTCGATCGAGCTGTTGTGGTTGTGCGCTGTCGTGACGCTGGCGATCCCGCTGACGACGCTGGCCGCGTGGCTGCTGCCGGCGTTGGGCATGTGGGCGCACGGCAGCGCAGCGACGATCGGCGTCGATGTCGTGGCCTTCGCCGGCGCGCTGTGCTTCGCGTGGATCGCGCGGGCCACCGCGCGGCGCATGCGGCATGGCCCGGCGGACAGTGTCTGGTCGCTCCCGCGCGTGCATTCGACCAGGTAGGACCTGTCGCGCGGGCGGATTCCGCGATGGGATCATCAGGCGGTCGGCACTTCGGCTCGGTGGACCGCCTTGTCGTAGCGTTCTGCGAGCCGAGTGCTGATGCCGGAGTAGTACACGACCTCGCGTAGGAACTCGTCCCGCGCCTCTGGATGATACTGAACCGTTCTCACCCGCGGATCAGGCGGCGGGCCTCTGCGTGAACATCCTCGGATGCGACGGGAGCAACCGCTCCAGACTCGATCTCGGCGACCCGGCGCTCGATCTCGCGTTCCCACGCGGCCTCAGCCTCTGCCTCTGCATCAGGCTCACCCTGCAAAGAATCCAGCAGTTCTTCCACGAGACGTGCGCGATCCTCGGCTGACAGGGCCCTGGCGCGGGCGGACAACTCTTCAACGAGGGTAGACATAGCGATCTCCGACTTCAGCATTTGCAGTTTACAGTGGCGATATGTCCAGGCGTGCCTTGCGACGAAAGGCTGTGTATTCATGCAGTATTTCGAAGCAGACAATCGGCCACACGGATGAACCGGGCGCGGGTTCGCAACGGATCCCTGCCATCAACAGGCCCGATCACTGCATTGAGGCACGGAACGGCATCGATTCGCCCGGTGCGTCGCGCTGTCACCCTCTCGAACGCTCGATCCGCTTGATCGCCTCGGGGCGCGTGAACCGAAAGCTCTACCGGGTCGAAATGGGCGTCCGATACGTGGGCATGTTCAACAGCCTGACCGTGACATGCCGGCTGCACGAGGGGCCCATACGATATGCCCGGGGTAAGCAGGGCGCCGGAACATCTCCGATCGCGGAGCGATGCGCTACCCGCTTTCCGGTACCGGGTGCGTACGGGCGGGCGGATCAGCGTTCGCAGGCGATCCGTTCGAGACTTTCCGCGCCGGCCGGGTCCGCCATCGGTTCACCAGACGGTCCGGCGGCCCATTTTCTTGGAGAGCACGTTTCGCTGCTCTTAGACTCGGCGTTCGAATCGCAACACGCCGGTGCCCGAGGGCATCGGACACAAACGAACCAGGAGACGAATCTTGAAGCCGCTGCGTCCCATTGCACTGGGCCTGATCACCCTCGCGTTCTGTGCTTTCTCGGCCGCCGCGCCGGCCCAGGTCAAGCCCTTCCGGATCGGCGTGTCCAACGATCAGTCGGGCCCGTATTCCGATCAGGGCGGCGCGGGGTCGGTGCTGGCCGCGCGCATGGCGGCCGAGGACTTCGGCGGTCAGGTGCTGGGGCGTCCGATCGAGATCCTGGTGGCCGACAACCAGAACAAGCCCGACATCGCCGGCCAGATCGCACGCAAGTGGCTCGATGCGGACGGCGTCAGCGCGATCACCGACGGCGGCTCCAGCGCGTCGGGCCTGGCCGCGCAATCGGCGCTGACCGAGCATAAGAAGGTGATGCTCAACACCGCGGGAACGGCGCCGGACTTCGTCGGCAAGCTGTGCTCGCCGTACGGCACGCAGTGGGCGTCGAGTTCGTATGCGCTGTCGAATACCGTGGTCAAGGATCTGGTGCGCGGCGGCGGCAAGAAGTGGTACTTCCTGACCACCGACTTCGTGTTCGGCCACGCGCTCGAGGCCGAAACGGTCAAGGCCATCAAGGCCGCCGGCGGCACGGTGCTGGGCAGCGCCAAGCATCCGATCAACACCGCCGATTTTTCTTCTTACCTGCTGCAGGCTCAGGGTTCGGGCGCCGACGTGGTCGCCATCGCCGCCGGCGGCTCGGACATGATCACCGCGGTGCGCCAGGCCAAGGAGTTCCAGATCCCCGGCAAGCTGGTGGCGCTTTACGTGAGCCAGCCCGAAGTGGACGCGATGGGGCTGGAAGCCGCCCAGGGCCTGCGCTTCGCCACACCGTTCTACTGGGACCTGAACGACACCACGCGTGCGTGGTCGCGCCGCTTCCAGGAACGCCACAAGAAGATGCCCAGCATGATTCACGCGAACACTTATGTGGCCGTGACGCATTACCTGAAGGCCGTGGCCGCCGCGGGGACCGACGACGGTCCGGCGGTGATCGCCAAGATGCGCGAGATACCGATCGGCAACACGCTGATCCAGAACGCCTCGATCCTCGCAAACGGCCGCGTGATCATGGACATGTTCGTGGCCCAGGTGAAGAAGCCGGCCGACTCCCGGTTCACCGGCGATTCGTTCGACATCGTCGCGACGCTGCCCGCGCAGGAAGTGTTCGAGAGCATCGACAAGAGCGGCTGCCCCCTTCTGAAGAAGTAATCACGGAGCATTTCGAGCCATGACGCAGCACGGCATCCTGATCGACGGCCAATGGCTTTCGCACGGCCAGCGGATTCCCGACGTCAACCCGTCGGATACCTCCGATGTGATCGGAGACTACAACTGGGGAACGGTCGACGACATCGCGGCCGCCGCCGCGGCGGCGCGCGCCGCGCAGCCGATGTGGGAGGCCGTGCTGCCGGAAGCGCGCGCCCGCATGCTGCGGCGAGTGGGCGACGAACTGCTGGCCCGAGCCGACGAACTGGGCCGGCTGATGGCGCGCGAGCAGGGCAAGACCGTGCGCGAGGGCCGAGCCGAGGTGGTTCGCAGCGGCGAGACCTTCCATTTCTTCGCCGGCGAGACCGTGCGCAACCATGGCCTGTTCACGCAGGGCCTGCGCGAAGGCTTCAACATCAGCGTCAGCCATGAGCCCGTGGGCCTGGTGGCCATCATCACGCCGTGGAACCTGCCGATGTCGATCCCTTCGTGGAAGATCGCGCCGGCGCTGGCCTACGGCAACACGGTCCTCTACAAACCCAGCGAACTGACGCCGGGCTGCGCGTGGGCGCTGGCCGACATGCTGCAACGCGCGGGCCTGCCCGCCGGCGTGTTCAACATGGTGATGGGAAACGGCCGCGAGCTCGGCCAGGCGCTTATCGACCATGCCGACGCGGTCAGCTTCACGGGCTCCGGCCCCACCGGAGAGATCGTCGTCAAGGCCAGTGCCTCGCAGATGAAGAAGGTGCAGGCCGAGCTCGGCGGCAAGAGCGGCCTGGTGATCGACCGTGACTGCAACATGGAGCTGGCCGTGGAGGTGGCGTTCCAGGGCGCGTTCCACGGGACCGGCCAGCGCTGCACCGCCTCGAGCCGCATCATCGTGATGGACGCCGTGCGCGACGAGTTTCTCGACTGCATCGTGCAGCGGATGAAGGCGGCCCGCATCGGTCACGCGCTCGAGGACGGGACCGAGATCGGCCCGGTCGTCGATGCGCGGCAACTGGCCAAGGATCTCGACTACATCGACATCGCGCGCGGCGAGGGCGCCGAGCTGCTGGCCGGCGGTGAGAGGCTGTCGCTGCCCACCGAGGGCTTCTACCTGGCGCCGGCGCTGTTCGTGAACACCGACAACCGCATGCGGATCAACCAGGAGGAGGTGTTCGGACCGGTGGCCGGCGTCATCTCGGTGCACGACCTGGACGAGGCCATCGCCGTGGCCAACGACGTCCACTACGCGCTTTCCAGCGGGATATGCACCGACAACCTGGTCGCGGCCGAACAGTTTCGCCGCCGCTCCAAGGCCGCGATGGTGACGATCAACGCGCCGACGGCCGGTCTTGATTTCCACGTGCCCTTCGGCGGCCGGGCGCCGTCCGGTTACGGCGCGCGCGAGCAGGGCGTCGCCGCGCGCGAGTTCTTCACCGAGTACAAGAGCAGCTATACCAACGTTTCAGGGCATCTGTGATGGCGGGCCCGCTGCACGGGATCCGGGTACCGGGCTGTGGCGCCGCGGCTGCCGGCCGCAACGTCGGTTGCAGCGTCGGTTGCAACGTCGGCCGGTACGTCGGTTGCTGCGCCGGCAGCGACGTCGGCTGGCACGTCGGTTATTACGCCGGCGTCAGGCCCTGACGCGGGACGCCCGTGGCGAGCGCGCCCGTCAATGCGCTGTTGCGCGGCCTGCTGGTGCTCGAGGCGGTGAACACGCACGGCCCGGCCGGCCTGTCCCAGCTCTGGCGCCATACCGGCCTGCCTAAGGCCACGACGCTGCGCTTGCTCGAGAGCCTGCGCCAGGCCGGCTACCTGTCCTTCGATGCGGACATGCAGACTTACCGCGTCAGCCTGCGTGCGCTGGCCTTGTCGAACAACGTATCGCTCGAGGGCCAGTTGCTGGAGATCGCGCGTCCGATCATGACCCGCCTGCGCGAGCGCCTGGGCTGGCCGTCCGATCTGGCGGTGTTCCAGCACGACAAGATGGTCATCGTCGACACCAACCGCAAACCCGGCATGCTGTCGACCAACCGCAGCATCGGCTCGCGGATACCGCTGATGGCCTCGGCCACCGGCCGGGCTTACCTCGCCCATGTTCCGTCCGACGAGCGCGAACGGCTGCTGAACGTCGCCGCGCTGTCCAACGATCCGTTCGAGCAGCTCGCACGCGACCGGCCCGCCGCCGAGCGCGTGCTGGCGCTGACGCATCGACGCGGCTATGCGCTGTCGGACCAGGAGTTCCTCCCCACCAATCGCGGCGCGGCCGTGGCCGTGATGCACGGCAGCCGGGTCGTCTGCGTGATCAACCTGATCGCGCTGGCCTCGCTGGTCGGCATCAATGAAGTCAGGAAGCGCTACGTACCGATGCTGCTGGACGCCAAGGCCGAGATCGAGGCCCACCTGCGCGGCTTCCTGCCGCCGCCGGCGGCTGAACGATTGCGCGTGGTACGGCATTCGGCTAGCGGCAAGACCCGCACCTATTCGAGACCCAAGGCATCAGCATGATGAGACTCTTTCATTCGCCGGCCTCGCCGTTCGTGCGCAAGGTGATGGTGACGGCGCTGGAGACCGGACTGGCCGCGCGCATCGAACGCGTGCGCGCCGTCGTCAGCCCGGTGGCGCGCGATCCGCAGGTGGTCGCACACAACCCGAGCGGCCACATCCCGACGCTGGTACTCGAAGACGGCACCGTGCTGTTCGACAGCGGCGTCATCTGCCAGTACCTGGACACCCTTCATGATGGCCCGCCCTTGCTTCCGGCCGAGCCGCTGGCGCGGGCGCGCACGCTCTGCCAGCAGGCGCTGGCCGATGGCCTGCTGACCGCCGGCGTGCTGATGCGCTACGAATCCGCGCTGCGGCCCGAGGCGCTGCGCTGGGACGACTGGTACGACGGACAGCGGGCGAAGGTGCGATCGAGCCTCTCGGCGCTGTCCGAGGTCTGGCCGGACCACCTGCGCGGGCCGCTGGACATCGGCGTGATCGCGACGGCCTGCGCGCTGGAATGGCTGGACTTCCGCTTTCCGGATGACCCCTGGCGCGCCGACCATCCGCGGTTGGCCGATTGGCTGGCGGGCTTCGCGCAGCGTCCTTCGATGCTCGCCACCCGGCCCAGCCCGGTCGTGTGATGACGGCCCAGGCGCAGCTCCCGCTTTCGAGCGTGAGCGACTCGCCACGGGTCGAAGCGTGAGCCTCGCTTTTCTGAGCCTCGCCCTTCTTCAGGGCGAGTTCGAGCGAGGTAATCGTGTTCCGGCGCCCAGCGCGCCCCACTGACAGGAAACCGACATGACGCAGGAATTCAAGGACAGCGTGGTGCTGATCACCGGCGGCGGTGCCGGCATCGGCCGCGCGACCGCCGAGCTGCTGCTTGCGCGCGGCGCGAGCGTGGCGATCTTCGATCTGGACACCTCCGATGCGGCGCCGGGCTGCGAATGCCACCAGGGCAGCGTGACCGACGACGCGGCCGTCCAGGCTGCCGTCGAGGCGGTCGCCGCGCGACACGGCCGCATCGACGTCCTGGTCAACAACGCCGGCATCAGTTTCTACGGATCGGTCGAAGACGGTTCGCTGGATGACTGGCATCGCGTGCTCGACGTCAACCTGCTGGGCGTCGTACGCATGACGCGCGCCGCGCTGCCGCAACTGCGCCGCTCGACTCACGGTGCCATCGTCAACGTCGCCTCGTGCCTAGCGCAGACCGGCCTGGCCAAGCGCGCGCTCTATTCGGCCACCAAAGGGGGCGTCGAGGCGCTGTCGCGCGCGATGGCCGCCGATCTGGTCGGTGAGGGCATTCGCGTCAATTGCGTGAATCCCGGCACCGTCGATACCGCCTTCGTGCAGGGCCTGGCCGCCCTGGTCGGCCGCGACACGAGCGAGTTCGCCGCGCGCCAGGCCACCGGCCATATGGTGTCGGCCGACGAGGTCGCGCACGCCATCGCTTACCTCGCCCGTCCGGGCGCGCGCTCGACGATCGGTTCGGTGCTGACGGTCGAGGCCGGCTTCGGCAGCCTGCGCACCTGACGGACTCCGGCGTTCTCGGGCTTTTCGGCATCACGGTGGCGCCGCCCGCGCGGCGACTCGCCGGCGAAGCGCCGGAACACGCGCCGGAACGCGGCCGGATCGGCATAACCGACGCGCACGGCGATCGCTTCGACTGAGTCGTTGCTGGTTTCCAGCAGATGCGCGGCGTGCGAGACGCGCAGGCGCTGCACCCATTCGTTCGGTGTCATGCCGAGCCCGACGTGCACGCGCCGCGCCAGCGTGCGGGACGAGACGGCGGCGGTGCGGGCCAACTCGTCCAGCGTGATCTGCCGGCCCAGATTCTCGGTGATGAAGCGCTCGGCCTTCTGCAGCGCGGGATCGGCGGTGCGCAGATGCTCGATGACCATGTAGCGGGCCTGCGACGGCCGGTGGTCCAGCACCAGATAGCTGGCCACCAGCCGCGCCAGCGACGGACCGGCCAGCCGGGCGATGACGGCCAGCATCAGGTCCGCGTGCGCGAAGGCCGATCCCGCGGTCAGCACGCGGCCGGCGTCGATGACCATCCGGTCGACCCTTAGTGAAACGGCCGGGAACCGGCGCGCGAAACCGGACGCGAGCCACCATGCGGTCGTCGCGTGCCGACCGTCCAGCACACCGGCCTCGGCCAGCAGGAAGGTGGCCGAGCACGATGCGGCGAGCATCGCGCCCTTGGCGGCCGCGCGCCGCAGCGCCGCGGCCGCCTTGCCGATGTCGTCCTGCGCGAACAGGCGCTCGATCGTAGCCGGCGTGGCGGCGAACCAGCCCGGCACGACCACGACGTCGGCGGCGCCGATGCCGCGCAGGCTCAACGCGCCGTCGACCGAAATCGGACGGCCCGAACCGGAACGCACGGGCCGGCCGTCGAGCGAAACGACGCGTTGCCGCAGCAGGCGCGCCGCCTGCTGCGCTTCGGCCTGTTTGCCGGCGGCCAGACGGGAGGCGGAACTGACGATGTCCACGCCGACGCCGAGCGAACTTTCGGCGACGCCGTCGAATACCAGGTGCGTGATCATATTGGCAAGTGTGGACCGAAAATAGTCATTCCTGCCACTCGCCGGCATCAGCGCCGCGCCCTACGATCCTGGGCATGAAGACCTCGACGACAATCGAACAGGCGCTCGGCGCCGCCGCTCCCGGCGCAACCATTGGTCCGGATCGCTCCTGGTGGGGCTTCGGCGGCGTTCACGGCGGGCTCGCGCTGGGCCTGCTGACCACGGCGATGCGCGCCAGGGCGCAGGGGCGGATCCTGCGCCAGGTGTCCGGGCATTTCCGTCGTGCGCTGCGCGAGCCGTTCGAGCTCGACGTGCCCGAGCAGGGCGCCGGAAGAATGCTGTCCTGGCTGGACGCCCGAGCGCTCGAGAACGGGCGCATCGCGCTCTCGGCCACCGCGGTGTTCGCGGAGCCCGGCGAGCGGAACGGCCATGCGCTCGCGCCGCCGATGCCCGCCGCGCCGCCGCCGTCGGAGTGCCCGGTCTTCACCGTTCCGGGGGCTTTCGCGCCGTTCTCCCGCCATACCGAGATCCGGCCCGTCGGCAGCGCCAGACCGTTCGGCGGCGGCGCCGAGCCCGAGCTGATGGCCTGGCTGCGCCTGGTCGGCGACGAGCGGCCGCCCGACGAAGCGAGGCTGGTGCTGCTGATGGACGCGCTGGCGCCCTCGTATGCGGCCGTCCTCGATACGCCGGTCGCGATGCCGACGCTCAGCCTGTCGGTGATGCCGGGCTGCGACCTGGCGGCGGCCGCTTCGCCGTGGCTGCTGCTGCGCGCGCGCACCGATGCCTGCGGGCGAGACGGCTGGCTGCGGGAGCGGCTCGATGCGTGGGCGCCGGACGGCACTTATCTCGGCTCGGGTGAGCAACTGAGGGTCGTCATGGACGGCAGGGCAGGCGCATGAACACCAGCCACGTCATCGGCGCGGACCGCACGCCGCGCGGCACCTTGGCGATGCTGGCCAGCCTGGCGGCGCTGGGATCGCTGGCCACCAACATCATCCTGCCGGCCTTCGCGGACATCGGCCTCGCGTTGTCGGTGTCCACGCGAGAGCTGGCCGTCACGCTCAGCAGCTTCTTCATCGCTTTCGCTTTCGGACAGTTGCTGGTCGGCCCGGCCTCCGATCGCTGGGGGCGTCGATGGCTGGTGCTGGGCGGACTCGCCGTGCTCGCGGCCGGCAGCGCCGTCTGCGCCAGCGCCGACCGTCTCGAATGGCTGGTCGCGGGCCGCGTGATCCAGGGCCTCGGCGCATGCGCGACCTCGGTGCTGGCGCGCTCGATCGCCCGCGACCTGTTCGACGGCGCGGCGCTGTCGCGCGCGCTCGCCTTCATCATGGTCGCGATGGCCGCGGCGCCCGGGTTCTCGCCGCTGCTGGGCGGGCTGCTCAGCCGGGCGGCGGGTTGGCGCGGCACGTTCTGGCTGGTCGCCGTGATCGCCGCGTTGCTGGCTTCGCTCTATCTGCTGCGCATGGGCGAGACGCATCCTTTCGGCGCGCGGCGGCGGGCGACGTTCGGCGAAACGCTGCTGAACTACGTTCGCCTGCTGGTCGACCGCCGCTTCGCTTCCCCCGCACTGGGCGTGAGCATGGCCGTCGGCGGCCTGTTCGCCTTCTTCGCCAGCGCGCCGGCCATCCTGATGGACGAAATGGGATTGACGCCGATCGAGCTCGGTTATTTCTTCGCGGCGACGGTGTTCGTCGTGTTCGGCGCCGGTATCGCCGCGCCCAGGCTCGCTGCCCGCCGGGGCCCTAAGGTCGCGGCGCTGGCCGGCAGCGGCATCGCGTTGGCCGGCGGTGTCGTACTGCTCGGCGGGCCGGCAGGACTGATTCCGTTCAGCCTGTCGCTGGTCGTCTTCCTGTTCGGGATCGGTCTCGTCAATCCGCTCGGTACCGCGATGACGCTGCAGCCTTTCGGCGCGCAGGCCGGGACCGCGTCTGCGCTGCTGGGGTTCCTGCAGATGGGCATGGCGACGATCGCCATCAGCATGGCGGCGGCGCTTGACGGGCCCGCCCATCTGGCGCTCGGCGGCGTTCTCGTCGTTTGCATGGGCGCGTCGGTGGCGGCGCTGCTGTTCTGCAGCGAGCGCTAAGGAAAGAGCGCAGGCCGTGCCGGTCCTGCTCGTCGGTCGCGTGCTCGGCCACTCGACCACTCGGCCGTTCGACCACTCGATCACTCGATCACTCGATCACTCGGCCGTCGGGCGGACCCCGTCGCTGGCGACTCCTGTCGCCGTTCCGCTGTCTCCCGTCGTCATGAAGTCGATCAATGCCCGCACGGCCGCCGACTGGCGCCTGTGCGGTGCATGGACCAGCGAGAACGGCCGTGAACGACCGCCTGCCTGCGGCAGCAATTCGATCAGCCGGCCGCGTTCGATCCGTTCTCGGACGATGAACTCGTAGCTCTGGCAGATACCGATGCCGTGTTCGGCCAGGGACACCGCGCCCAGCACGTCGTCGGACACCTCGATCGTCGACGTCGGCACCCAGTCCACGTTTTTCCCGTCTTCTCGGAACAGCCACGGCGCATGGCGACCGGTGCGCGGCATCACGAACGGCAGGCAGACATGCCGGTGCAGGTCGTCGAGCGTCTGCGGCAGGCCGGTTCGCGCTACATAGTCCGGAGCGGCCACCAGGCACAGCGCGGCGTCCTCCAGCTTGTGAGCGACCAGTCCGCTATCGGGCAGCTCGCCCAGACGAACGGCCAGATCGAAGCCTTCGGCGACCAGATCGACGTTGCGGTTGGTGATGTTCAACTCGATCCGCACCTGCGGATAGCGCGCGACGAAGCGTTGCAGCAGCGGCGGCAGCCGGTAGTGCCCATAAGTGGTCGGCACGCTGAGCCGCACACGCCCCGTCAGTTCTCCCTCCTGGCCCTGGATCGCGCGTTCGGCATCGTCGATCAGCGAGAACGCCACCCGGGCCTGCTCGACGTACAGGTACCCGGCGTCGGTCAGCGTGATGCGCCGGGTCGTGCGACGAAGCAGTTGGCTGCCCACCCGGGTTTCCAGTCGGGTGATCGCGCGGCTCAACACCGACGGTGTCGTCCCCAGCGCCGCGGCGCCCGCCGTGATCGAACCGCGCTCGGCCACCACGACCAGGGCCTCGACGTCCGCCAGATGGTCGAAACGCCTGCTCATCTTGTCGCTTCACGAACAAATGAATTGCTTCGAGGCCAGTTTATCCGCAACAGAGTGCGCAATAAAGTGAGTGCACGACGCCTCGATCGGCGAGGCGCCATCGATCACCGACATCTCCTCCTTCGAGACCCTCCGAACCATGAGCACTCCCGCCGCGCGATCCGACATCAAGCCCGTCCTGTTCGTCCTGACCAGCCACGGCGTCAACGGCGATACCGGCCGGCCCACCGGCTATTACCTCGGCGAGGTCACGCATCCGCTGGCGGAATTGAACGCCGCTTCGATTCCGGTCGAGTTCGCCTCGATCCAGGGCGGCGAGCCGCCGGTCGACGGGCTGGATCTCGATGACCCGATCAATGCTCGCTACTGGAACGACCCGCGTTTCCGCCAGGCGCTGCGCCACACGCAGCGGCTGGACGAGGTCGATTCGTCCGGTTATTCGGCGATCTTCTTCGCCGGTGGCCATGGCGCGATGTGGGACTTCCCCGACAGCCGCGCCGTCGCGCGAGTGACCCGCGCGGTGTTCGAAGCGGGCGGCATCGTCGGCGCCGTATGCCACGGTCCCGCGGCACTGGTCAACGTCACGTTGAGCGATGGCCGGTACCTGGTCGCCGGCCGCGAGCTCGGCGCGTTCACCGACAGCGAAGAGCGTGCGGTCGGGCTCGATCGGACCGTGCCCTTCCTGCTGGCCGGCACGCTGGTCCAGCGCGGTGCGCGCCACCGGCCGGCGCCCGACTGGAGCGCCAAGGTGGTCGTCGACGGTCACCTGGTTACCGGGCAGAACCCGGCGTCGGCCGGCGGCGTCGGGGCGGCGATTCGCGAACTGCTGATCGGTGGCGCGAACTGCTGATCGGCGGAATGAAAAAGGAGATGGCGATGCAACACAGAAAACTTGGAAATGTCGGTTTCGAGACTTCGGCCATCGGTCTGGGCTGCATGGGTTTCTCGCAGGGCTATGGTCCCGTGGACGATGAGGCATCGGCCCGAGTCATCCAGACTGCCGTCGACGTTGGCATCACGCTGTTCGACACCGCGCAGAGCTATGGCAGCGGGCACAACGAACAGCTCATCGGCGACGTTCTGAAGAGGATCGGCGCGGCTCGGCGCAAGCTACAGTTGACAACGAAGTTCGGCATCACCCGCACCGGTGAAAGCGTGCATCTCGATGCCAAGCCTGAGCGCATTCGTGCGTACTGCGATGCTTCGCTGAAGCGGCTCGGGACCGATTGCATCGACCTCTACTACCTGCACCGGGTCGATCCTGAAGTGCCGATCGAGGACAGCGTCGGCGCGATGGCCGATCTGGTGGCGGCGGGCAAGGTTCGTTTTCTCGGGGTGTCCGAAGTGACACCGGCGCAACTCGAGCGTGCTGCGGCGATTCACTCGATCACAGCGGTTCAGTTCGAATGGTCGCTTATGTGGCGCGAGCCGGAGAAGAGCATCGTGCCCGCGGCGCGCAGGCTGGGCGTCGGGCTCGTGGTCTACAGCCCGATGGGCAGGGGCTTTCTCTCCGGCG
Organism: Burkholderiaceae bacterium; assembly: GCA_047601745.1. GTDB lineage: Bacteria > Pseudomonadota > Gammaproteobacteria > Burkholderiales > Burkholderiaceae_E > JAKPAM01. Next base: position 3,503,250 of record JASGIS010000001.1, read on the forward strand.
CCTTGGCATCCGATGCCGACGTGCAATCGAGTCCCTTTCGCCGCAACGATCCGCGCTACAACGGAAACGCGCTGATGCAGAACAGGCGTCAGATGGAGAGCCTCGACCGGTTCGCCCGTGCGAGCGACATGACGCCTGCCTAGTTGTCGCTCGCCTGGCTGCTGGCTCAGGGACAAGATGTCGTGCCGATTCCCGGCACCCGCAAAACGGATCGTATTGTCGAGAATGCGGCTGCGACGCAGTTGCTGCTGTCGCAAAGCGATCTGCTGCGGCTCGACAGTGCCGTTCCAGACGAGCTCTGGGCTGGAGATCGTCGTTCTTTCGCCGTGCCTGCGTCCGAGCGCGCATCCGCGCGGAAAACCGGATAGATGAGCCGGGGCCGGGCTGGGCCGGCGATGGAACGCGTTCGATGCGCAGGGCCCGAACGATGCCGAGCCCCGGCGGTACCGCGCCCGTCGGAGATGATTGCCCGGTCGGTCCGCGAATTTCGCCGCCGCGGTCGAAAGTGACCTGCCACGCAGTTGGCCCAGAACAGTCCTGATCGGATCGACATCCCGCGCATCGATCGGTTTCGCGCGATCGGAATATCCGGCTCGAGCTGGCGACGAATGAGCGCCTTGCCCATAAGGGTGTTGACAACGGTAGGCTGCGATCTGGTAAAGAGGACGATGCAGCGGAGAAAACCTGTGCGTCTGCGGGGAGGGCGGCCGGCGGCATCGGCACCGACGATCGACGGCGGCTCGACCGTGGAAGCGCTCCGCCTGCCACTCAAGTCAGCAGGTAGTTTTCCGGCTCGAGCGGCGCCGGCACATCCCTTTCGCCCAGGTTTTGCAGCACGTTGATCTCGACCGCGCGGGCGATCGCATCGAGCGCGAGGCTGTTTTCGTTGCGGTCGAACGGCGCCGACAGGTCGTCGCCGATCGCATCGAGCGCGAAGAACGTATACGAGACGATACCCGCCAGAAGCGGTGTCCAGTAACCGCTGGAATCGGCCAGGCCGAACGGCAGCAGGCAACAGAACAGATAGGCGGTGCGGTGGACGAGCAGCGTGTAGACGAACGGCATCGGCGTCGTCTTGATCCGTTCGGCGCTGGCGAAGCCGTTCATCAGGTTCTGCACGCGCTCCTCCATCATCCGGGCCTGGATCGGCGCGAGCCGGCTGGCCGCCAGCAGCGCGGCGATGTCGACACTGAAGAGTTCCAGCAGGCGGGTCGGCTGATTGAGGTTGCCCTCCAGCGCCTCGCGCTCGCCGGCTTGCAGATAGCGGGCGGTGTTCGGGCTGATCGGCCGATCGCGAAAGAAATCGCTGAGCAGGTGGATGAAGGCGACGCAGCGCAGTGCGATGCGGCGTGGGGCATCATCGTCCGGATGCGCTTCGATATAGACTCGCTGGCGTGCCAGGTTGCGGGTTTCGATGACGATCTGACCCATCAGCTTGCGCGCTTCCCACCACCGGTCATAGGCGGCCGCATTGCGGAAGGCGGCGAAGATCGCCAGCGCCGCGCCGATGACCGTCAGCGCCACCGCCGGAATCGGCGGCAGCTTGAGGCCTCCCGCGCGATTGGCCAACACGATGGCCAGCGACAGCGCGGCCACCCCGAGTATCGACGGCAGGATGCGCGGCAGGATCGAGCCGCGCAGCACGAAGAACACCTCCCACACCGTCGGCCTGTCTCGAACGATCATCGCCTCGCCACCTCGAAACTTGGGGTCAGAAAAATTTTCGAGGTCGGAGGATGAGCGAGGATACTCCTGAGCGCAGGGTCTGATGGGGTTCGGGATTACCCTCAAAGATGATTGCCCAGTTGGTCTGCGAATTTCGCCGCCGCGGTCGAAAGTGGCCTGCCGCGCAGTTGGCCCAGCACAGTCCTGATCGGATCGACATCCCGCTTATCGATCGGCTTCGCGCACATTCCCCCGAACGTGCGCGGCTTTCCGCTAAGCACGTGGAAGGCGACGGCTTGCTCCCTCATCGCATAGCTGCGTAAGAATTCGAGCGAGCTGGATTCGATCGGAATATCCGGCTCGAGCTGGCGACGAATGAGCGCCTTGTCCAGAATCATCCGCAGCGCCAATGTCGGGTTGGGCATGGCCAGTGGAAAGCGACAGCAGTCTCGCAAACGCACCGTATCTTCCTTTGCGAGCGGATGCGAGGCGCTCACCATGGCGCAGACCGGCAGTTGGGTCACCACCAGCTCGCGCAATTCGGAAACTGGCGGCGGATCAAGCAGCAGAGCCAGGTCGGCTTCGAAGTTCGCCAGCGAACTGACCCCCTCGGCGCGGTCTTTCACCTGAATGGAAAAAGAAACCAGCGGGCGCTGACGACGGTAGGCTGCGATCTGGTCCGGAACAACGCCTTCCGCGAGCGCCTGACTGCATACGATAGCGACATGCCCTCGACGGACACCGGACAGATCGGCGACCTGGCTTTGGAGGCGATCCAACTGTGCGTTGTGGTCCCGGATGTGCCGGATCAGCAGTTCGCCGGCGGCGTTGAGGCGCATGCCTTGAGGCAGGCGTTCGAAGATCTGCGTTCCGAATTCCTCTTCGAAATCCTGGATCCGTCGGGTTAGAGCCGAGGGCGTGATGTGCAGCCTCTCGGCGGACTTCCGAATCGAGCCCTGCTGGGCCACGTCCAAGATGAAGCGGTAGATCTGCAGATGCTTCATGGCGGTTCGGCTCGATGAAAACGGAGGGGGGAGTGTTGCACTGTATGCAACGCCTCAGTGAAAAACAAGCACTGGATTGAAACACGCGGGATTCCTATCCTGCTGGCATGCCTCCAGTCGATTCCTCCGAATCCTCTCCCGGTAGTCGACCGGGGTTCCGCCGGCAAGCCCTTGGGCCGGCTGTTTTCCGGACAGCCCATGCCGGCGGTGAGACCGATATCCGTCCCTGCTGTGCATGCAGGTTCGAACAAACGAAGGACCTCCGATGATGACGACCGAAACGGCCGTGACTCTCGCCCGCTACAGCGATTGGGCGGACAGGGTGCTGTTCGAGTCCATGGAAGGCTTGCCTGAGGGCGCCGCCTATCGGACCTCGGGCACCTTGTTCCGTTCGATGATCGGCACGCTCAATCACAACTACCAGGTCGACCTGATCTGGCGTGCTCATCTGCAGGGCCTCGAACATGGCTTTTCGACCCGCCGGGATATGTTGCACGCGGACCTGGGAAAGCTGATCGAAGCGCAGTGCCGGATCAACCAGTGGTACATCGACTGGGCCGGCCGGCAGACGCAGGCCTCCTTGAGCGAGCAGGTGGCCTTCAACTTCGTTTCGGGCAGGCCCGGCCGGATGTCTCGCGGCGGAATGCTCCTGCATATCGTCAACCATAAGACCTATCATCGAGGGTGGGTCGCCGAAATGTTCTTCGACCATGGCATGAGCCCGCCGGAGACGGACCTCTGTGTGTTCCTCACGGAATCCTGATCACCCGTTCGACCCGACTCCCGTTCTCAGCCGAACCGCTGAGGATGCCTCCGTGTCGCTTACCATCCGAGGGCCGCGTTGATGCTCGATTCTTTGCTCCAGTTGCCGCAAGCCGAACGCAATGCGGCGTATGACAACTCCGCCGCGGTTCCGGATGCCGCGCGGCAGATGGCGGAATTCGAAGCGCGCGGGGTGGATCTGCTCGAGCGCGTCGAGGCGCGCCTGGACTTGCGGTACGGACCCGCCGAGCGACAGGCCTTCGACTATTTCCCTGGCGGCAGCCGAATGCCGACACTGCTGTTCATTCACGGCGGGTATTGGCAGATGCGCGACAAGAACACCTTCCGGTTCGTGCTGGAAGGAGCGCTTGCGCAGGGGCTTCATGGCGCGCTGATCGGCTACACGCTGGCGCCTCTGGCCAGTCTCTCGCGCATCGTCGAAGAGGTTCGCGAAGGCGTCGCCGCCGTTCGCGCACAGGCTTTGAAGGAGGGCGGCAGCGGCGCGATCCTGTTGTGCGGCTGGTCCGCCGGCGGGCATCTCACCGCCATGGCCCTGGGGTGCGAAGGCGTGGTCGCCGGACTGGGACTCAGCGGCATCTACGACCTTGCCCCGTTGCGGCAAACCTATCTGAATGACGCGTTGCGGCTCACGGATGCCGAGATTGCCTTGCTGAGTCCTTTGCGACTTCCGCCGGTCGCGAAGCCGTTTCTGACGGCCTACGGTACGGCCGAGCTCGCGCAACTGCAGGCACAAAGCCGGGCATTCGCCGAGCATCGATCGGGCTGTCCGGGAGGTTTGCATCCGGTAGCCGGTGCCGACCACTTCAGCATCCTCAGTGCGCTGGCGTCGCCGAATGGAGCGTTGTTGAAGGCGTTCTCGTCCATTTCGGCCTCGTGACCGCCCGTTTCGGCCGATCGTGACCGGCGGCCCGGCTCCTGCGAGTCTTTCGCTTGCTCTTGACCATTGCGGCGCTCCGCCGTACATTATCTGGAACGATCATTCCGTTAAGGCGGGTCACGATGCGTACGAAGGAATTCGAGCCCGACGAAGTCGCCGACGCCGTGATGCGCGTGTTCTGGCAGCGCGGTTATGCGGCGACCTCCATCCAGGATCTGGTCGAAGGCACCGGGCTGTCGCGCAGCAGCCTCTACGGCACGTTCGAGAACAAGCAGGGCCTGTATCAGCAGGCGCTGCAACGCTACGAGGCGGTGACCACGGCCAACGTGGAACTGCTGGCCGGCCCGGGTTCGCCCAAGGACTTGATCCGCCGCTTGCTGATGCGTGTCGTCGAAGACGAACTGGGCGATCCGCAGCGGCGCGGATGTCTGGTGGCCAACGCGACGCTGGAGCTGGCGGGCAAGGACGAAGCCGTGGCCGAACTGGTGTCGCACAACTTCCAGCGCTTGCAGCGGGCGTTGGAGAAGTTGATCGAACGGGGGCGGCAATCGGGCGAGATCGCGGCGCAAACCTCTCCGCGAGCGCTCGCGCGCTTCTTTCTGAACACGATGCAGGGCATGCGGGTACTGGGTAAGGGTACCCCTCCGAGATCACGCCGTCAGTGCCTGCTCGATGTGGTCGAGGTGGCGCTCGACAAGCTGTAACTGCCGACCCGTCGTCCGGCTCGCTGGTGCGAGCTGGGCCTTCGGGTTTTTATTCGCCTTTTATTGGAACGATCGTTCCTATTAAGGATTCGTCTGTTCGACCATCCAAGCTGCAAGGAGTTCACATGCGCACGAGCAAGCAAGCTGTCATCGCCGTTCTCGGCACGGGCCTGATGGGCGCTCCGATCGCCCGCAACCTGCACGGCAAGGGATTCACGGTCCGTGCGTGGAATCGCACGAGCGCCAAGGCGCAGGCCCTGATGGCGGACGGTATCCGGGCGTTCGGCTCGCCGGCCGAAGCCGTGCGCGACGCCGACATCATCGTGACGATGCTCAAGGACGGCCCCGGCGTCGAGGCCGCGATGCAGGCCGCAGCCCCGGCCTTGCGCGAAGGCTCGATCTGGCTGCAACTGAGCACGGTCGGCATCGAAGCCATCGAAACCCTGGCGGAACTGGCGAAGCGGCACGGTCTGGTGTTCTACGACGCTCCGGTTCAAGGCACTCGTCAACCCGCCGAAATGGCGCAACTGATCATCATGGCCTCCGGTCCTCTCGAGCAGCGGGAAGCGGTGCAGCCGGTCTTCGACGCCATCGGCAAGCGCACGTTATGGGTGTCGGAACGGCCGGGCGTCGGCAGTCGACTGAAGCTGGCCTTGAACACCTGGGCTTTCGCGTTGACCCATGGGCTGGCGGAAAGCCTCGCGTTGGCGAAGGGTTTGGGCGTCGATCCGGCGCTCGTGGTGGATGTGGTCACGGGCGGCCCGATGGACAACGGTTACTTCCAGGCGAAGTCCGCCGCGATCCTGTCCGGGAACTATGCGGCCAGTTTCACCATCGCCAATGCGGCGAAGGACGCCCGGCTGGTCGTCGATGCCGCCGAGCGGGCCGGTGTGCACGCCGACACGGCGCGCGCCGGGCTCGATCGCTTCGAGCGTGCACTGCAGGCCGGACACGGCGACAAGGACATGGCGGCGTCCTATCTTGCTTGAACCCGTGGAGCGACCCTGACATGAGCATCCGCGAGCACGCAGATAGCCACGCAGCGGGCACCGAGAGACTGCCTCTCGGGAAACTGCTGGCGTTCACGACGGCGGGCTTTCTCGCCATCATGACCGAGACGATGCCGGCAGGCCTGCTGCCGCAGATCGGCCGGAGCATGGAGGTCTCCGAAGCCCTGGCCGGCCAGTTGGTGACACTTTATGCACTCGGGTCGGTACTGGCCGCCATTCCGGTCATCGCGGCCACGCGAAGTTGGAACCGTCGCCCCTTGTTGCTGCTGGCCATCGCCGGTCTGCTGGTGTTCAACACGGTGACGGCCTTGTCCGCCCATTATGAGCTGACACTGGCTGCTCGCTTCGTCGCGGGTATGGCCGCGGGCGTCGTGCATGCGCTGCTGGCCGGCTACGCGCGGCGCATGGTGCCGCGCCGCTTGCAAGGCCGGGCGCTGGCCGTGGCAGCGGTGGGGCAGCCCATCGCGTTGTCCGTCGGTGTACCGTTGGGCACCTGGTTGGGCACGCTTCTCGATTGGCGTGGTGTGTTCTGGATCATGTCGGCGCTGTCGTTGCTGCTATTGGCCTGGGTACGCCTGGCAGTTCCGGATTTCGCCGGGCAATCGGCCGGACGGCAGTTGTCGATCCGGCGCATCGCGCTGATGCCGGGCATTCGCCCGGTGCTGTCGGCGCTGTTCGCCTGGATACTCGCGCACAACATTCTCTACACGTACATCGCGCCGTTTCTGGCATCGATAGGGCTCGGGCAACGGGTGGACGCCGTGCTGCTGCTGTTCGGCTTGGCGTCGATAGCGGGCATTTGGGTCACCGGTCTGCTGGTCGATCGCTGGTTGCGCGCGTTGACCTTGCTCAGCCTGGCGCTGTTCGCCGTCGCCGCGCTGGTGTTGGGCTTTTCCGGTGGTTCGCCGGTCGTCGTGCTGCTGGGCATCGCCGTTTGGGGCCTTACCTTCGGAGGTGCGCCGACGCTGTTGCAAACCGCCTTGGCCGATACGGCGGGCGAGGGCGCGGACGTGGCGCAGTCGATGCTGGTAACGGTGTTCAACCTTGCCGTGGCCGGCGGCGGTGTGGTCGGCGGCGTGTTGCTGGAGCGCTTGGGGCCGATCTCGTTCCCTTGGGCGCTGGCCGTGCTGGCGTCGTTGGCGTTGGCCGTCGCCTGGTCCGCCAGGACGCAGGGCTTTCGACCCGGACATCGTGCGGCGGCCGCCTGAGCGATGGCCGCCGATCGGCGATCGATGCCGCACACGGCGCTGCCGCGAGGGCCTTACCGGGACTCGGAAGCGGCGTCGCCCGCTGGTCCCTCCAACGCCAGCAGCAGAGCGGAAAGCTGCGCATCCAGCGCGGACAGCGAGGCGGCAGGCAGCAGCGAGACGAGCCGGCGCTCGTTGTCGATGTGCGCTTCCACCGCACGGTCGACCAACGCGCGTCCTTTGCGGGTGAGCTGCACGAGCATGCTGCGCGCGTCCTGCTCGTTGGGCACGCGCTCGATCCATCCTCGGGCTTCCAGGCTCTTGAGCCGATGGGTCATCGTGCCCGAGGTCACCATCAGGGTCGAGAACAGCGCGGTCGGGCTCAGGCAGTAGGGCGCACCGGCACGCCGCAGCGTGGCCAGCATGTCGAACTCCCAAAGGCTCAGGTCGAACCGCGCGAGTCCGGATTCCACGCGTTGCTGCAGCAGGGCCGCGCATCGCATGACGCGACCGACCGGCCCCATCGGACTGGCGTCCAGATCGGGCCGCTCCCGCGCCCACTGCTCGAGGATGGCGTCCACCGCATCGGCTTGCCGCTGTCTGGTCTTGCGCATATGTCTTGATTTAAAGATAAATAGCGAACACAATCGATATATCTTGATATGAAGATATATTGCCATGCCCGCCGTCGCTTCGAGAGGCTACTGGCGCGATGTGATGCTCACCGCGCTGGCGCCCACCATCTGGGGATCGACCTACATCGTAGCGTCGGAACTGCTGCCGCCGAACCGTCCGTTCACGGCCGCGCTCATCCGGGCGTTGCCGGCCGGCCTGCTGTTGCTGCTGCTGACCCGTCGGATGCCCGCGCGCCGGGACTGGTGGCGCCTGCTGGTGCTGGGTGCGCTGAACATCGGCATCTTCCAGGCGCTGCTGTTCGTGGCCGCCTATCGTCTGCCGGGCGGTCTGGCGGCGGTGCTGGGCTCGATCCAGCCCCTGGTGGTCATGGCGCTGGCCTGGATGGCCGACAGGCGCTCACCGGCGCGGGCCACCCTGTGGTCGGCGGTCGCGGGCATCGCCGGCATGGCCATCCTGCTGCTGTCGCCGCAGACGGTGTTCGAACCACTGGGCATCGCGGCGGCGCTGCTGGGCGCCGTGTGCATGGCCACCGGCATGTGGCTGACGCAGCGCTGGCGCCTGGACATGCCGGTGCTGGCGCTGACCGGCTGGCAGTTGCTGATCGGCGGCCTGATGCTCGCGCCCGTGGCATGGCTGGCCGACGCGCCGCTGCCGCCGCTGTCGCTGACGCAGGAGTTGGCCTACGGTTATCTGAGCCTGGCCGGCGCCGTGCTGGCCTACGTACTCTTTTTCCGCGGTGTCGTGCGCCTGCCGACGGTGGCCGTCGCATCGCTGGGTTTGCTCAGCCCGCTGACGGCCGTCGTGCTGGGGTGGGTGCTGCTGTCGCAGTCGATGACCGGAATGGCCCTGGCGGGACTGATGATCGTGCTGGCCAGCGTCTTCGCCGTGCAGTGGACCTCGGCGCGTGCCCGCTAGAAGGCTCGGATTGGCGCACCTGCATCTTCGAGCTGTGGTCTGCTGGTCTCGTTCGGTCGCACCTCACGCCCGGCATAGACCGTCACGCCGAGTCATCGCTCCGATAGACGAGTCCTGTGCTCCCGTCGACACTGGGGCATGGTTACCCACAGGCTTCACGACGGCAGCTACAAGGCGCTGTTCTCCTTTCCGGAGATGGTGCGCGATCTGCTGCTGGGCTTCGTCGATGCCGATTGGGTCCGGCAACTCGATCTGGACAGTCTGGAACCGATCAACAGCCACTACGTGTCCGAGGGGCTGGCCACTCGCAGCGACGATCTGGTCTGGCGCGTCAAGCTGCGCGATACCGGTGACTGGCTCTACCTCTATCTGCTCATCGAGTTCCAGAGCCGGGACGACCCGACGATGGCTGTCCGGGTCATGGTCTATCTCGGGCTCCTGTACCAGAGTCTGATTCGCCACGGCATGATCGCGGCCGGCGATCCGTTGCCGCCGGTGTTCCCGATCGTCCTCTACAACGGCGTGGTTCCCTGGCGATCTGCGCAGGATGTCGCCGACATGCTTGTCACCGCTCCCGAGGCTCTGCAGTCCTACACCCCGAAGCTGCGCTACTACCTGCTGGACGAGCATCGGATCGCCGAGGCGGCCCGTGCGGCGGGCAAGGCGCTGCCGGAGAATCTGGCCGGAGTGGCGGTGGGCATGGAGACCATGCGCAGCCGCCCGGAGATGAAGGCACTCGGTCAGACCCTGCTCGCCCGGCTGGCGCTGTTGCCCACCGAGCGCTTCGATGCGCTGGGTGCGGTCTTCACCGAATGGGTGAACCGGGTCGTGGTCAGGCGGCTGGGCTTGGATGACAATACTCGCCTATTGGCCAATATTCAGGAGGTCGCGATGCTGTCCGAACAGCGTGGGGACTTGGCGGAGATCTTTCGCGAGGAGGGGCGGGAAGAGGCTCGTCGTCAATTGCTGCTCAGCCAACTCCATCACCGCTTCGGTGAGCTACCTGAAGCCGTGATCGCCCGGGTCGAGAGCGGGTCGGCTGCCGACGTGGAGCGCTGGGCCTTGCGCGTGCTCGATGCACCGACGCTGGACGCGATGTTCGCGCAGGCGAGCTGATCGGTCGTGAAACCCGCTTTCTGATCTGGTTACCGTCTTCGCAGATCCGCCGGCGCACCACGGCGTCGACCGTGCTCCGCCTGCCGACGCAGACACGGGCGTTCGCGCATGGCGGCGATCGAGCCAGCCGGATTCAGCGCGGGTTGCGGCGCAGCCAGCCATACCAGACGCAGACCACCACCGGGATGCCCAGCGTCACCCAGGCCAGCAGGTCGCCGACGCCGCCGTCGCTGAACAGCGCGGACACCAGGCCGACGGCGGTGAGCACACCCAACGCGATCGGCCGGCCCCACAAGGCGCCAAAGGTCTTATGCGTTGCCGGGTCGCGCCTTGCCGAGGCGGTCTGCGCATCGTCGCCGGGACGGTTGGCGCCAAGCGAGCCCTCGCGCGGACGGGCCTTGCTCATGGCATGCTCCCTTGCTGCGCGACCGCGCGCGGTTTGTGCGCATGCGCCGGGTTGCCTTTCTTGAGCCACAGATACAGCCCGCTGCCCAGCACGATGATCGTGGCGATGTCCAGCAACGCCCAGATGATCTGCATCGGCATGCCGCCATAGTCGCCGAAGTGCAGCGGCTGCGACACCAGCAGCGCGGTCAGGTACCACGGCAGCTTGGGGGCGGCCGTTACCTCGGCGGTCTTGGCGTCGACCAGCACCGGTTGCAGCAGCCGCGACGTGAACGGCTCGTTGCCCCGGAAGAAGAACGTGGCGTGGTGCGGGCTCGAGAAGGCCGTGCCCGGGAAGGCGATGAAGGCGAGCTTGGTCTGCGGCGCCGCCGTCATCGCCGCTTCCAGCGATCGCTGCATCGACGCGCGCTCGGCATCGGGCACCAGCGGCTGGCCCTGGTAAGGGGCCAGCAGCGTGCTGACGTGCGTGTATTGCCAGTACTTGATCAGCAGGTCGGCCCAGGTGTTGATCATGCCGGTGGCGCCCACGACGAACAGCCAGACCAGCGTGACGATGCCCAGCAGGTTGTGCAGGTCCAGCCACTTCAGGCGCGGACGCCGGTCGCGCCGCACGGTGCCGAAGTCCAGCTTGCGCATGAACGGCGAGTACAGCACCACGCCGCTGACGACGGCCACCAGCAGCAGCAGGCCCATCAGCCCCAGGAACAGCTTGCCCGCCAGCCCCGCGAACAGGTCGACGTGCAGCTTCAGCATGATCCACATGAAGCCCTGGTCGAAGCGCGGCGTGGGCAGCGCCTCGGCAGTGCGCGCGTCGACCGCCACCGAGCGGAAGTCGTCGGTCGGCGCAGGCGTCGGCGTGAGGGTGACGAACCACAGATTGTCGTCGTCCTCGTCCTTCGAGGCGAACTGCACGACCCGGTCGGGGTACTGGGCGCGGGCCGCGCTCAGCACCGCGTCCAGGCTCGAATGGGGCGTGCCGGCGGGCATCTCCGGTGCTTCCACCTCGGTGCCCAGCAGGTGCCCGATCTCGTGGTGAAAGATCAGCGGAAGCCCGGTCACGCACAGCAGCAGCATGAATGCCGTGCAGACGATGCTGCTCCACTTGTGCACCCAGGCCCAGGTCTTGATGGTCTTGCTGGTAGCGGTCATGACGAAGGTCCTCAGGGCCGGTGATGAAGGGCGAGGCCCGTGCTTTGGCCCGTGGTCAAGGCATGGCGGCGAAGCGCACGATGGTCGGGGTCAGCGCGAACGGAATCGACATGTGGTCTTCATTCTCCACCTCCAGGTAGCGCAGCGACTCGGCGCCATAGCCGTGCCCGATCAGCAGCTCGCGCATGCGGCGCGCGCCGTCGAGCATACCGGCCGAGCGGTCCGGATAGCCGGGCAGCTCATCGCGGGCCAACGCCAGCAGCACCCGACCGCCCGCCGGCCTGGCCTGCGCCATCTCGGCGAGCAGGCGCCGGTCGTCCCACCACAGCGACGGGCTGATGGCCGCGTAGCGCTGGAACGCCTGCGGCCGCCGGGCCAGCGCATGCAGCGTGAAATAGCCGCCCAGCGAAGCGCCGCTCAGCGTGTGACGATCGGGCCGCAGCGGATAGCGGGCCGCCAATGCGGGTCGCAGCTCGTCCACCAGGAAATCCAGGAACGCCTCCGCGCCACCGGGGTCGGCCAGCAGGCGGGCGCGTTGCACTTCGATCGGACCATGGGGCGCCGGCAGGAAGTCCCAGGTCCGTTCCTTCCAGGCCCGCTTGTCGTCGCCAGGATAGCCGATGCCGACGACGAGCAAGGGTTCGGCCCGGCCGCCTTTGGGGTGACCCGGCGTGCCCGGCCCCAGATCGGGGAATCTCATCAGCAGTTGCATCGCCTGCGCGGCGGCGCCGAACATCCAGTTGCCGTCGAGCACGACCAGCATGCCATAACCCTGCTGCGGCACGGGGCCGGACGGTTGGGCCACGAGGATCCGGTAGTCGCGCCCGCCGGCGGAGGTCATCTGGAATTCGTGCGTGTCCGGCAGGGCTACCGCATGGCCGGTGTCCCGCAGGCCAGAACCCGCCGGCGTCGGCGTCGTGGTGGGCGTCGGGGAAGGTGCCGAGGCAGGCGGTGCGCTGCTCGCGCAGCCGGTGCCCAGGGCCAGCGATGCCAGGCCGGCGCCCAGCACGCGCCGTCGGGCGGAAACGGCGATCGTGATGCCCGGTGTGGTACGGAAAGTCATGGCCGCGAGTGTTTCAGAAATCCACGGAAGCGGAAACCAGGAAGGTACGCGGCGCGCCCGGTGAGACGTAACCGGACATGTACACGCCTTCCCAGTAGCGCCTGTCGGCCGCGTTGCGCACGCTGGCGCGCAGCACGACGGGTTTGCCGGCGACCCGGGTCGCATAGCGCGCGCCCAGGTCCAGGCGCGTCCACGACGGCGCCTTCAACGTGTTGGCGTTGTCCAGGTACTGAGCGCCGGTGTGGATCAGCCGGCCGCTTAGCGTCAGGCCCGGCAGGCCGGGTACATCCCATTCGGTGCCCAGGTTGGCGGCGAGGGGCGCGGTGCCCGGAGCGTCGTGGCCGTCCTGCGCGCCGCCTTGCGTCCTGGTCAGCTCGGCCTGGATGTAGGTCACCCCGCCGAGCACGCGCACGCCGGGCGACAGCGCGCCGAAAATGCTCCATTCGATGCCGCGGTTGCGCTGCTCGCCCCCCAGACGCAGCGTCGGCAGCGGCGAGGTGCTGGTGTCCGACAGGGTCGTGGGCCGGGTGATCTGGAACAGGCTCAGCGTGTTCGTGAAGCTGCCGGTCTGCAGCTTGGCGCCCGCCTCGATCTGCCGGGTCTTGTACGGCGAAAAGACTTCACCGGCATTCTGATAAGTACTGCCCACGGTCGTGCCCTGGCTCAGGCCCTGGATGTAGTTCGCATAGAGCGACAGATCCTCGCGCGGCTTGATCACCAGACCCGCCATCGGTGTCCATGCGCTGGCGTCGTAGCTCGACGTCACGGTCGCCAGGCCGCCCAGGTTGGCATTGAAGTTCTCGGAGCGGATGTTCTGGCGGCGCACGCCCAGCGTCAGCAGCAGCCGCTCGTCCAGCATGCTCAGCGTATCGGCCAGGGTCAGGCCGGTCAGCGTCGTCTCCGAGGTCTTCGGCGGATCGCCGGCTTGCGCCGGCCGATTCGCGATCGGCGGCGGATCGTAGATGTTGGTCATGCCGAACGCGTAGACGAATTCCTGCCGGTTCTCGGCGGTCTGCCGCGTGCCGCTGACCGACAGCGTGTGCTTGACGGCGCCGGTCTGGAAACTGCCGCGCAGTCCCAGCTCCAGAGCACGCGCGCGATTGTCGGGCCGCGTGTTGAGCAGCGTGAGGACACCGGTGCCGTCGGCCTGCACGCCGGAGATCACTTGCGCTTCGCCGGCGAAGTCGTTGCGGCGCATGCCCGCACGGGCATAGGCGGTCCAGTCGCGGGTGATGTCGAACTCGCCGCTGAGCATCGCCGAGGTGTTGGTGGCGTCGTAGTCGTTGGTCGGCGCCACGTTGACGTCGCCGCGAGGGGCGCGCGGCAGCGAAGTCAGCGTGCTGCTGAAACCCGGAATCATCGGCGTGCCGCCGCGGTTGCGCACCAGCGAGCGCCAGACGTCCAAGGCCACGCGCAGCCGCTCGCCCCGGTAGTCCAGCGCCAGCGCGCCCAGGTCGTCCTTGCGCGACATGCCGTCCAGCGTCGTATCGCCGCTGCGGCGGCTGCCGTTGAAGCGGACGCCCCACTCGCCGTTGGCGCCGAAGCGCCGCCCCACGTCGACGTGCGCTTTCCACAATGAATCCGACTCCAGGCCCAGCGTCAGACGGGTCAGCGGCTCGTCGCCGGCGCGCTTGGTCACGATGTTGACGGTTCCGCCCAGCGGCGCCATCCCATTGAGCAGCGAACTGGGCCCGAGCAGAAGCTCGACCCGCTCGGCCACCTCGATGGGCGGCGTTCCGCCATAGCTCGACACCAGCCCGTACAGACCGTTGATCGCCGTCTGCGTATCCGACACCCCGAAGCCGCGCACGTTGAACTGCTCGCCGATGTTGTACGACGGCACCGAGCGCCGCACCGACGGCGCGTTGTCCAGCACGTCGCCGATGGTCGCCGCCTGCTGGTCCTCGATCAGTTGCACCGTGTAGCTGGTCTGGCTGAACGGCGTGTTCATCACGTCGGTGTCGCCGAGCAGGCCCAGGCGGCCGCCGCGAGCGACCTGGCCGCCGGCGTAGGGGGCAGGGGGTTCGCCTGGGCGTACGGCTTGCGCGCGGATCGTGACCTCGCCCAGCGAAGGGGGCGGGCGATTCGTGGTGGCCGAGCCATCGGCGGCTGCCGGGCTGGAAGGCGCGGCCGGGGCCGTGGTCTGTGCCCAGGCGACAGGGCCGACGCCAGCGAGGAGGACGGCGGTGATCAGGTAATGGGGTGCGCGGCGGTGTTCGGAGAACGCGGCGAATGGCGCGAAGGAGTGCATAGGGGGTCCGTGGGCCGGGGCCGCCCTGAAAACCTATCGGGCACGCCTTCGTTGCCGTTCGTTCTGGAACGGCTATGGAGGCGTGCCCGACGCGATCGCGATTCTGTGGCGGCTCCCGAAGTTGAGATCGAGAGTGCGAATCATTCTTGATTATAGAGGGGAGAGTGCCGAGGCTCGCCAATGGTCGTGCGGCGCATGGGGGCAGCAGGGTCGAGATGCCCGCTATCGTTTGATCCAGGTGCTCCGGCGGGCCATCTCGTGGTCTTACACTCTGGCGACAACAAACCAAAGGAGACAGCCATGATCGTCGAGACTCCCATCCAGCGCCTGGACCGAATCTTCTCGTTGCAGAAGGCGGTTTTCGCGAACGACATGTTCCCCAGCGCCGAGGCGCGCATCGAACGCATGTCTCGCGTGGCGCCGATGATGCTGAAGAACCGCCGCCGCATCCAGGAGGCCATGGCAGCCGATTTCGGCAGCCACTCGGCCCTGGCGTCGGACATGATCGAGATCCTGTCGATGTTCGAGCGCGTGCGCTTCAACTGCGAGAACGTGCACGCCTGGATGCAACCGGTGCCCAAATTCGTGGACGCCGCCCAGCAGGGCGAGTCGGTCGCCTATGTGCAGCACAGCCCCAAAGGCGTGATATGCAACATGGTGGCCTGGAACTTTCCGTTCGACGTGGGGATCGGCCCGGTCATCGACATGCTGGGCGCGGGCAACCGCGCGATCATCAAGCCCTCGGAACTCAACCCCCACTGCGGCGCGTTGATGGAGGAGATGTTCGCGGACAGCTTCGCCGAGGACGAGGTCGCCGTGGTCAACGGCGGCCTGGATCTGGCCCGGTACTGTGCCACGCTGCCCTGGGACCACCTGGTCTTCACCGGCGGCACCGCCATCGGCCGCGAGGTGATGAAGGCCTGCGCGCAGAACCTGGTGCCGGTCACGCTGGAACTGGGAGGCCGTAATCCCACCATCGTCGGCCCCGACAAGCTTACCGACCCGCAGACGCTGTCAGTCATCGCCGGCATCAAGGCCATCAAGCGCGGTCAGATGTGCGTCACCGTCGACCATCTGCTGGTGCCCGAGAACGGGTTGGACAGCTTCGTCGCCGCGCTGACCGAGGTCATGCGGCAAGGCTTCGCGCACGATAACGGCGCCGGCTCCGCCTGCGGCATCATCAGCGAACGCCACCTCGCGCGCTTGAACGACCTGGTCGACGATGCCCGGGCTCGCGGCGCGCAGGTCATCCGCATTGGCGGCGACATGGACCCGGCACGGCGCGACATGCCTTTCTACCTGATCGTGAACCCGGGCGACGACGCACGAGTGGTCAACGAAGAGATCTTCGGCCCGATCCTGCCGATCCTGGCCTACAAGGACATCGACGACCTGATCGCGCGTATCCAGCGCGGCGACCTGCCGCTGGCCATCTACGCGTTCACCGACGATCCGGCGCTGCGCCAGGCCATCACCACACGCACCCGCTCGGGCGGCGTGTGCTTCAACGCCGCGGCCTTGCAGGCGGCGCAGGCATCGATGGGCTTCGGCGGCGTGGGCGCCAGCGGCATGGGGCGTCACCACGGCGAGGAGGGCTTCCGCGAGTTCTCCAATCCTCGCGGCTTCTACGAACGCCGCGCCGGCGGCATCCTGGAACTCAGCACGCCGCCGTACAGCGATGCGACGCGCGAAATGGTGGACGGAATGGTGTACCCGCAACTGGCGGCGGCGCTCGGGGTCGAGCAGTAGGTAGTTGCCGGACCATGGCAAGGGGAGGATGTCACGGCGTGACCACCGGCCAAAGCGCAAGCGTCGCCCTTCAGGGCGGGGGTCGAGCGAGGCAATCGCGTTCCGACGCCGAGGCACCCCCGCCAATGCTCGGTGGGCAATGCAGATAGATAGCAGAAAAAAACCAACCTTATTGGTCTTGTCGCCGTCTTGTTAGGCAGGGGGCGTTCTGGTCTGCATCGGGTCGGTACTGTGCTGAGGCGCGACGCGTCCGAAGAGGGGGGCTCCTTAGTCCTGCTGGGTCGCACGGTCGGTTTGACGGCGATTTCCCGGATACTCGCGAGCGTACAGGCGAGCGGCAGCCATGTGTCAGGTCGACAACGATTCCGGCGCCACTTTCCAGCGCTCCCCGTCGAACGTGATCATGTGCACGGTCTGGATCGGGTAGTGATCGGTGGCAGAGGTATTGATGCGCACCCCTGGCAGCAGCATGGGCACCACCAGATCCTCGAGGCTGCTAGCCTGGCGCATCACGTTCTCGCGGCTGAGATCGTCACCGCAGCGCCTGAGCACTTCGTGCAAGGTGAAAGAGGCTGCGTAGGCAAACACCGCCGGCCCCTCCGAGATCGACACATCCTTGTTGTACCTGGCCATGAACGCGGCGTAGTCCTTGAAATCCCGGTCGTTCTGCCATTGCGGGTCGGTCGGGTCCTTCGCGTAGCTCAGCGAGATCAGGTCCTTGCACTTGTCCAGCCCTGCCGCCTTGAGCGTCGGCATCGACGTCACCGTGCTGTTCAGGTAGTGCACCGCATTCCACTGGATCTCGGCGAACTTGCGAATCGACTGCGCAGCGAATTTCGGTGACGTGATGTTGATGAATACGTTGGCGCCCGACGACTTCAACTGCACCATCTGCGAGTCGACAGTCGGGTCACTGATCTCGTAGGTTGCCAAAGCAACAATGCGGTCCTTGTCGCCGATCCCCTGCACGAAGCCGTTGTAGTAGTCCTTGCCGAAGTCATCGTTCTGCATCAGCACCCCGACCTTCGGATCCTTGACATGCGCCAGCACGTGTTTTGCCAGGATCTCGCCTTCAGCGGAATACGGCGCCTGGTAGCCGATCGTCCAGGGAAATTCCTTGACGTCACCCCACTTGGAGGCGCCCGAGGTGATGAAGATCGACGGCACCTTCTTGGTGGTCAGATATTTGGCCACCGCGCTGTTGGAGGCCGTGCCCACGCAATTGAACAGGAACAGAACCCGCTCCTCCTCGACCAGCCGTCGGATCGCCTCGACGGTCTTCGGAGGCGAGTAGGCGTCATCGAGCGCAATCAGTTCGACCTTGCGACCATTGATACCGCCTTGCTCGTTGACCATATTGAAGTAAGCCATATCGGTCGTGCCGATCACCCCATAAGCCGAAGCCGGCCCGCTGAACGGAAAGGTGCCGCCAATGCGGATGGTGGTGTCCGTGACTCCCGGGTCACGGTAGCTGCGGGCGCTTGCCGGTCGGATCATGAAACCGCTGCCCACGGCCGCGCCGAGCGCAGCCCCGGCATGCAGGACGCCTCGTCGTGTTGTGTCGATCATTGGTCTTGCTCCGCGACGCCGCCTGATCGGGCGGCGCTCACTGGATTGTTCAGGGGTGCACAGATCCGCGCCCCTCCCGAGATTCATGTCCGGTAGCTGGCGTCCAGCCGATCGAGCTTGCGCAGCATCGCCGGCCACTCCATGTTGCCGCTGATCGCCCCGCGGTCAGACACCTGTTCGGTCACCGTGCGCTGCGAAGCCGCCGACGGCAGGCACTGATTGTCATAGCCGGCGGTCAGCGCAGCAATCTGCGCGGCGCAGGCTTTCTCGAGGAAGAACATGCGGACGAACGCCTCACCCACCGATCGGCCGACTGTCAGCAGGCCATGGTTGCGCAGAATCATGTTGTTCTTCTCACCGAGATCAGCGACCAGACGGGCGCGCTCGTCGAGTTCCAGCGCGATGCCTTCGTAGTCGTGGTATGCCATGTCGTGCATGAATGCCATGGCAGTCTGATTCAACGGCAACAGTCCCCACTTCTGCGAGGATACGGCCATGCCCGCTTCAGTATGGGTGTGCAGCACCGCCATCGCGTCCTCGCGGGCCTCGTGCACAGCGCCATGAATCACGAACCCGGCCTTGTTGATGCCGTAACCAGTGTCCAGCAACACGTTGCCGTCGAGGTCGATCTTGACCAGATTCGACGCGGTGACCTCGTCGAACATCAGGCCATACGGGTTGATCAGGAAATGGTGATCGGGGCCAGGCACACGCGCCGACAAATGGGTGAATATCAGATCATCCCAGCCATGCAACGCGACCAGCCGATAGCAGGCGGCGAGCTGCACGCGTACGTCCCATTCCTCGGGCGTCACCCGCGAGCGCACATCGGCCTTCGCGCCGACCTCGGCACGCTGGGCCGCAAGTTCCAAAGCCATTGTCTGTCTCCTCGTTCGAATAGCCGGCGCGACACTCAGGACGCAATCCTGGTTCCCGTCCATCGACAGGCGTCGATCAACGCAGGCGCCTCCGGGGATGCTAGGTGAAGCAGACAACGCGGACTGTCGCTTAGTTTACAATTTCCCCAAATAATCCGGGGATCGCCAATCGAGGCCAGGAAGTGGGGTCTGCACCTGTCAGCTTGCTGCCAATCCTGCGCCGCGATCCGTGGTTTGGCTCGCTGTCCGACACGCTTGCCGATGCGATCGCCACGCGCCTGTCCCCCGTCGATTTCGCCGACGGCGAAGCGATCTATCGCGCGGGCGACCGGCCAGACGGCCTGTTCGCGATTCAGTATGGCAGCGTGCGGATGATGCACATCAGCACGGGAGGCGTTTGCGGTTTTTGTTACGTGAAGCAGGCGCCGAGCTGGTTCGGCGAACTATCCGAATTCGATGGCGGCCCGCGCGCGCAGCACGCGTATGCGGTGGGTCAGACCCGGCTGCTGCATCTGTCGCATCACGCGTTCCAGACAATCGTTGCAGCCGACGGACGCCACTGGAGCGGCTTCGCATTGTTGATGGGTATGCGCGTACGCGATCTGTTCCATCGTATCGAGGCCATGGCGACGCTGCCGGCCAGGGTGCGGGTCGCACAGGCACTGTTCCTGACGCACGTGGAAGCGCAACGTGCCGGCGTCAACCCCGGCCAGACGTCGATCAGCCAGGAGTCTCTGGGAGCCATGGTGGGCATCTCGCGTCAGACGATCAGCAAAATTCTCAAGGAAATGGAGCGCTCGCGCTGGGTTCGCCTGAACTACCGCTCCATCGAACTACTGGACCCGGCGATGATAGAACGGCTGGCGCGACCGCCTGACCGTTGAACACCGGCCGGCTGCGATCGTCTGCGCGTAGTTTCGAGCCTTCGACCAAGGTGCCACGCACGAATCGCGGCGCGACGAACTCCGTATTGCCGGCCCGATTGGCCAGCGTCTTGAATTCGCCGGGGCCGACCTCCGGTCTCTCCTTCATCTGGTCGGCATGCCGCTCGCATAGCTGCTTCAGGACGGGTTCATCCGAGCTGAGCGTCTGATTCGCCCATCATTTTGGTTTTTGACGGTGGTACTGATAAGCGTACCCGCCCGCCACTCGCGCATGCGAACAGGCCAAAAGAAAAACCCCGCCGAAGCGGGGCTCTTCCAAACCATCCCCACCGCAGCGCCATCCCGGCCGCCGCTGTGAAGGACAGGGCAGGGCTTACATGTCCATGCCGCCCATGCCGCCCATACCACCCATGCCGCCCATACCCGGCATGCCGCCGGCCGGCTTGTCGTCGGGTTGCTCGGCGACCAGCGCATCGGTCGTCAGCATCAGGCCGGCGATCGACGAGGCGTTCAGCAGCGCGGTGCGGGTGACCTTGGTCGGGTCCACGACACCGGCGGCGACCAGGTCGCCATAGGTGCCGTCGGCGGCGTTGTAGCCGAAGTTGCCTTTGCCTTCCAGCACCTTGGCGACGACGACGCTCGGCTCGTCACCGGCGTTGGCGACGATCTGGCGCAGCGGCTCTTCGATCGCGCGCAGCACGATGCGAACGCCGGCGTCCTGGTCGCTGTTGTCGCCCTTGACGTTGATCTGCGAGCGGGCACGCAGCAGCGCGACGCCACCACCAGCGACGATGCCTTCTTCGACGGCCGCGCGGGTCGCGTGCAGCGCGTCTTCGACACGGGCTTTCTTCTCTTTCATCTCGACTTCGGTCGCGGCACCGACGCGGATCACCGCGACACCGCCGGCCAGCTTGGCGACGCGCTCTTGCAGCTTCTCGCGGTCGTAGTCGCTGGTCGCTTCGTCGATCTGCGCGCGGATCGCCTTGACGCGGGCTTCGATGGCGGAGGTCTCGCCGGCGCCGTCGATGATCGTGGTGTTCTCTTTACCCACTTCGACGCGCTTGGCACGGCCCAGCTCGGCCAGCGTGGCTTTTTCCAGCGTCATGCCGGTTTCTTCGGCGATGACGGTGCCGCCGGTCAGGATCGCCATGTCTTCGAGCATCGCCTTGCGACGATCGCCGAAGCCGGGCGCCTTGACCGCGACGGTCTTCAGGATGCCGCGGATGTTGTTGACGACCAGCGTCGCCAGCGCTTCGCCTTCGACTTCTTCGGCGACGATCAGCAGCGGACGGCCGGCCTTGGCGACCTGCTCGAGCACCGGCAGCAGATCACGGATGTTGCTGATCTTCTTGTCGTGCAGCAGGATGAACGGATCGTCGAGCGCGGCGATCTGCTTGTCCGGGTTGTTGATGAAGTACGGCGACAGGTAGCCGCGGTCGAACTGCATGCCTTCGACGACGTCCAGTTCGTTGTTCAGCGACTTGCCGTCTTCGACGGTGATGACGCCTTCCTTGCCGACTTTCTCCATCGCCTGAGCGATGATCTCGCCGATTTCCTTGTCGCTGTTGGCCGAGATCGCGCCGACCTGGGCGATTTCCTTGGTCGTCGTCGACGGCTTGCTGATCTTCTTCAGCTCTTCGATCAGCGCGGTGACGGCCTTGTCGATGCCGCGCTTGAGGTCCATCGGGTTCATGCCCGCGGCGACGAACTTCAGGCCTTCGCGAACGATCGCCTGCGCCAGCACGGTGGCGGTCGTCGTGCCGTCACCGGCGTTGTCCGAGGTCTTGGAAGCGACTTCCTTGACCATCTGCGCGCCCATGTTCTCGAACTTGTCCTTCAGTTCGATTTCCTTGGCGACCGACACGCCGTCCTTGGTGATCGTCGGGGCGCCGAAGCTGCGCTCGAGCACGACGTTGCGGCCCTTCGGACCGAGGGTGACCTTGACCGCGTTGGCCAGGACGTTGACGCCGTTCAGAATGCGGGTGCGGGCGTCATCGCCGAAATAGACAATCTTGGCTGCCATGTTTGAGTAACTCCTGAGACTGATGAACGGGCGCCTCGCCTCTATGGGCGGCGCCGTTCAGACGAATGGGATGATCGGATTCGGCGCGTGATTACTCGACGACGGCCATGATGTCTTCTTCGCGCATCACCAGCAGCTCTTCGCCGTCGACCTTGACGGCCTGGCCGCTGTATTTGCCGAACAGCACCTTGTCGCCGACCTTGACCGCCAGCGCGCGGACCTTGCCGTCCTCGAGGATCTTGCCGTTGCCGACGGCCAGCACTTCACCCTGATCCGGCTTTTCAGCAGCGCTGTCCGGGATGACGATACCCGACGAGGTTTTGCGCTCGTTGTCCAGGCGCTTGATGATCACGCGATCGTGAAGGGGACGAAGTTTCATGAAAAGAAGCTCCTAAGTGCTCGAATTTTTCAGGTTTCGCAAGCATGGCCACGCGGCGCGCGGCCCGGATGAGAAACGACGGGATGCCGGACGGCCGGGACTTCCGGGGGGCCGGAAGACTGAGCCGATCGGATCAGCCGGAGGGCTGTTGTTAGCACTCGTCGTTCGCGAGTGCTGATGATAGGGACATCGCCGGCGAATTTCAAGGAGGGGGAGCGTGTTTGGCCGGTCGCCGTTCGTCGGGTGCGTCGAGGCCGCCGCAGGCCGGCGATGCCAGCAGGGCGGGCCGCCCGAGGCTGTCGGACGGGGTCAGGCGGTCGCCGTCCGCCAATTGCCGTGAAACCCCGCCGGCACCCGGTGCGACAGGTGCGCCTGCGCGATCGGGCCGTCGGAGACGTGCGTGGCGTCGAATACCGCCAGGTCGCTGCGGTTTTCGGCGCCGCGCCAGATCACCGACAGCAGCCAGCCGTCGCCTTCGTCGGCCTGCGCGTGCCTTTCGACGAACACCGGTTCGCCGCAGTAGTCGCCCAGCGGCGGCTGCCATTCGCGCACGACGCCGCTGCGCAGGTCGATGTGCGCGAGGCCGGCGCGCGCGTCGCGGCCGCGGGTGGCCTCTGTGGCCGGCGCGGCGTTGAAGTAGCCGTGCCGGTACGGCAGCATCGCGAAGCGTTCGTCCAGCCGCGGAAACTCGCCGGGCCGGTCGTCCAGCGGCTGTTCGGTGAAGCCGCCGCAGCGGCCGGCCGGATCGATGGTCCAGCGGACCAGCCGTGCGACCGGCGGCTGATCGCGGATCGGGCGGCCGTCCGGCAGCGGGAACAGCGGCGCGACCTCGTACTTCATCATGTCGCAGACGATGCGTCCGGCCTCGTCCTCGAACGCGTTCATCGGGTGGAACACGTACGAGGGATCGCCGGTGAACCAGCGGACGTCGGCGCTGCCGCCGTCGCGCGGGACGATGCCGACGTGCGTGCCTTTGTCCGGCTCCCATGCGTATGCCGGCCGGCCGCTGGTCGCGCGCTCCATCGACCCGGTCAACGGAAAGATCGGGAAGATCACGTGGCGCCGCGTGACGACGAAGTCGTGGACCATGCTGGCGAACGGTGCCTGCAGCGCGACGGTTCGCGTCAATTGCCCGTCGCGATCGATCACGTACAGCAGCAGGTCCGGCGTGAACGGGCCGCGCGCCGCGTACGCGAAGCCGACCATTTCGCCGCTGACCGGGTCGATCTTCGGGTGCGCGGTCATCGGTCCCTGCAGCCGGTCGTCGAAACGCTGGTAGCCGATCGAGGCGAGCGTCACGGGATCCAGTTCGTACGGCGCGTGCGCTTCTTCGAGCGCGAGCAGCCGGCCGCCGTGCCAGACGACGTTGGTGTTGGCGACCGTCGAATTCAGCTCGAGGATCCGCGGATCGCTCAGGTGCCGGCTCATCAGCGAGCCGGACAGGCCTTCGCCCTCGTCGTGCTCGAGCTGCCACTTCGGCGTGCGGATCCAGCGGTTCCGGTACGCGACCCGGCCGTCGGCGACGTGGAACGCGTGGATCATGCCGTCGCCGGAAAACCAGTGGTAGCGGCCGCGCGGCGCGAACTGCGGGTTGGGGCCGTTGCGGTACAAGCTGCCGCGCAGCTCGCGCGGCCAGTCGCCGCTGATCGGCAGGTTCGGCGCGTCGCATTCCATGTGCAGCGGCGCGTAGTAGCCGCGCAGGAACGGGTCGTCGGTCGGAAAGGCCTTGGCCATGCGGGGCTCCTCGCCCGCCGGCGGCCGGCGGCCGGCCGGGCGGGCAATGCGAAAAGGAAGGGCGCGGAAGACGCGGCCCTCAGTGCGCGGGGACCGCCGCGTGCGTGAGCCGCTCGATGACGCTGGCGATGTCCGAATGGCCTTGGCGGAAGCCCAGCACGCGATTGCGCAGGCCGGCCTGCCAGGCGGCGACCGCCAGGTGCGCGACGTCTTCGCGCGAGACCGTCGCGCCGCCGGCCGAAGGCCCGTCGACCAGATCGATCGCGCCGCAGCCGACGTCGTCGGTCAGCGTGGCCGGGCGCAGGATCAGGTAGTCGAGCCCGCTGCCGATCACCTGTTCGTCGGACTCGCGCTTCATCTGCGCATAGTGCCGCAGCGACGCGGGCGCGCGCGCCGGATCGGCGGCCAGCAGCGTGCTGATCAGCACGAAGCACTGGCAGCGGTACTGGCGCGCGTAGCCGATCGCGGTGACGATCGCGTCGCGGTCGATCGCACGCTCGGCGCAGACGCCTTCGCCGTCGGCCGAGCCGGCCGCATAGATCACCGTGTGGATGCCGTCGAACGCCCGCGAGAAATCCTCGCGCAGGTCGACGACCAGCGCCTGCGCGCCCAGGTCCTCGAAGATCGGCCGGCGAGCCGGGTCGCGTATCAATACCCGCAGGTCCTGTCCGGCGCCGCGAAGCCGCCTGGCCAGATGCCGGCCCGTGCGTCCGGTGGCACCCAACAGCAGAATGCTCATCGTCGTCTCCCCTGGTCGGGGGGCCTAAGCCGGGCCCGCTGATCGCGCGGTCCGCCGGCCCCGTGGTTACGTGGTTTTGCTGGCCGAAACCTTCGCGCCCATCGGCCGCGGGCGGTGCCGGCCTCGATCGGATCCAGTGTGCGCGGATCCTCGCCGTGTGTCATCCTCGCCGGCGGATTTTCCGCGCGGCGCGCCCGGCGGGGCGCCGAGGGCGGGCGCGCTCATTTGGCATTGAGAATAAGGTGCATTACGATCTGACCATGCAGACCACCCTTGATAAACTGGCGCGCGATCGGTCGGCGACATTGGTCGACGTCGCCGGTTTTCGCGACGACGGCCGGATCAGCGACGATCTGTCGCCCGAGCATCGCGACATCGCCCGACGGCTCGTCGAACTGGGCTTCGTCAACGGTGAGAGCGTGCGCGTGATCCGGCGCGCGTTTCCGTTCGGCGATCCGATCGCCGTGCGCATCGGCGCGACGACGCTGGCCTTGCGGCGTTTCGAAGCCGCGCTGGTCACCGTCCGCACCGAGTGATCCCGGTCCGAGTCCCTTGCGCTCCTCATGAATCCTGACGTCAACGTAGCACCCGACCTGCTCGCGCTGGTCGGCAATCCGAACTGCGGCAAGACCGCGATGTTCAATCGCCTGACCGGCGCCCGCCAGAAGGTGGCCAACTACGCGGGGGTCACGGTCGAGCGCAAGGAAGGGCGCTTCGTGACGCCCGGCGGGCGGCGCTGGCGGCTGCTCGATCTGCCGGGCGCCTACAGCCTGAACGCGCTGACGCCCGACGAGGTCGTCACGCGCGACGTCGTGATGGGGATGCGCAAGGGCGAGGCGCTGCCGGCCGGACTGCTGTGCATCGTCGACGCGACCAACCTGCGGCTGAACCTGCGCCTGGTGCTCGAACTGCGCCGGCTCGGCCGGCCGATGCTCGTCGTGCTGAACATGATGGACGTGGCCCGGCGGCGCGGCTACCGGATCGACGTCGCGGGCCTGCAGCGCGAGTTGGGCGTGCCGGTCGTCGAGGCGATCGCCGTGCAGGGCGACGGCCAGCGCGCGCTGCTCGCGCTGCTCGACGAATTCGATTTCTCGGCACCGGTCGGCCGTCCCGCCGAGCCGGACGTGCCGATCGCGCAGACCCAGCGCGAGGTGCGCCGGCTGTTCGATCTGTATGTGACCGAGCCGGGCGCCGCGGCGCGCAGCGAGGCGATCGACCGCGTCGTCCTGCATCCGATCGCCGGTCCGCTGATCCTGATGGCGGTGATGTTCGTCGTGTTCCAGGCCGTGTTCACGTGGGCCGAGGCGCCGATGTCGTGGATCGAGGACGCGGTGGCGGCGGTCGGAAACGGCGTGCAGGGCCTGCTGCCCGACGGTCTGCTGCGCGGCCTGCTCGTCGACGGCGTGATCGCCGGCGCCGGGTCGGTACTGGTGTTCCTGCCGCAGATCCTGATCCTGTTCCTGTTCATCCTCGTGCTCGAGGAGTCCGGCTACCTGCCCCGCGCGGCCTTCCTGCTCGACCGGTTGATGGGCGGCGTCGGCCTGTCCGGCCGCGCGTTCATCCCGCTGCTGTCGAGCTTCGCCTGCGCGGTGCCGGGCATCATGGCGGCGCGCACGATCCAGAACGTGCGCGACCGGATCACGACGATCATGATCGCGCCGCTGATGACCTGCTCGGCGCGGCTGCCCGTCTACGCGCTGATCATCGCGGCGTTCATCCCGGACCGGACGGTCTGGGGCGTGCTGAACCTGCAGGGCCTCGTGCTGTTCGCGCTGTACATGGCCGGCATCGTCTCGGCGCTGCTCGTCGCCTGGGTCATCAAGCTGTTCGGTTCGCGCGGAGCGGTCGCGCCGCTGCTGCTGCAACTGCCCGACTACCACTGGCCGAACCCGAAGAACGTGGCGATCGGTTTGTGGGAACGCGCGACGATCTTCATCCGGCGGGTCGGCACGATCATCCTGGCGCTGATGGTCATCCTGTGGTTCCTGTCGAGCTTTCCGTCGCCGCCGGACGGCGCGACCGGCCCGGCGATCGAGTACAGCTTCGCCGGTTACCTGGGGCGCTGGCTCGAGGTCGTCTTCGCGCCGATCGGCTTCAACTGGCAGATCTGCATCGCGCTGATCCCGGGCCTGGCGGCGCGCGAGGTCGCGGTTGCCGCGCTGGGAACCGTGTATGCGATGTCGGAGTCCGGCGACGCACTCGAGCAGGCGCTGACGCCGCTGATCGCCCAGCAATGGGGCCTGCCGACGGCGCTGTCGCTGCTGGCCTGGTACGTGTTCGCGCCGCAATGCATCGCGACGCTCAGCGTCGTGCGCCGCGAGACCGCGAGCTGGCGCTACCCGCTGATGATGGCCGGCTATCTGTTCGGCCTCGCGTACCTGGCGTCGTTCATCACGTATCGCGTCGCGCTGGCGCTGGCCTGACGCGCGCAAGGGGGATCGGATCGATGATCGAGAAAGCGGTGCTGGCGATCGTGGGATTGGCGGCGGTCCTCTACGCGGTTCGCGCGCTGGCGCCGTCGGCCTGGCTGGCGCGCGGCGTCGGCAGGGCGGCCGATTCGCTGCGCATGCGCGGCTGGCCGCGGGCCGCGCGCTGGGTGGCCGCCTATGCGCCGTCGTCGGGCGGTTGCGGCGGCTGCGGCACCTGCGGCGATGCGTCCGCCGGTGCGGCCGCGGCTCCGGCCGCGGATCGACATGCTTCGCCCGATCGCGCGCCGGTCGAAAAGCCGTTGACCTTCCATCGGCGGCCGCCGCGCTGAAGCCCGGCCCCGTCGCGATACGGCGACGGTGTCCGCGGCGGGTTCGTCAGCCTTCGCCGCGGCGTGTCAGCGCGTACAGATTGGTCGAACGGGTGCCGCTGCGGCAATAGGCGAGGACCGGCTTGGGCGCCGAGTCGAGCACCGTCCGGAACGCGCGCACGTCGTCTTCGGTGATCTGCCCGGACACGACCGGCACGTAGTGCAGCGACAGGCCCAGTCCCTGCGCGGCCTGGCTGATCTGCTCGAACGTCGGCTGCTCGGCGCCGCCCTCGCGGTCGGGGCGGTTGCAGACGATCGTCTTGAAGCCGGCCGCGGCGATGGCGGCGACGTCTTCGGGCTGGATCTGCGGGCTGACCGACAGATCCGGGGTCAAGGTCTGGATGGGCATGGGGGTCCTCTGGAAGCTTGACCGTGATTGTCGCGCATTCGCGCCCGGCATCGCCAATCGCGCGTCGCCGATCGCTCATCGCCGACCGCGCTTCGGGGCCGGCGCAACGACGGGCGAGACGACCGTCGCGACGCCCGGCGAACGGAGCGGACGCGAAGGTAAACTGCCGGGATGGCCCGAACGGGCGCAGGCGGCGCGACGTCTGCGCAGGCGTCGCAGTGGCCGATCCACCGGCGTGGCCGACCCATTCATCGAGGAGGAGCAGGCATGGCATTCAAACCTTTCGATCTGACCGGCAAGGTCGCGCTGGTGACCGGCGGCAACGGCGGCATCGGCCTGGGCATCGCCGAGGGCCTGGCGCAGGCCGGCGCGGACGTGGCGATCTGGGGCACCAACGCGCAGAAGAACGAGCAGGCGCGGGCCCGGCTCGAGGCGACCGGCCGCCGGATCCTGACGCAGGTCTGCGACGTCGGCGACGAGCAGGCCGTCAAGGCGGCGTTCGCCGAGACCGTGGCCAAGCTCGGCCGCGTCGACGGCTGCTTCGCCAATGCCGGGGTGTCGGGCCGCGGCAGCCGTTCGTTCGCCGACATCACGGCGGAAGAATGGCACCGCGTGCTGCGGATCAACCTGGACGGCGTGTTCTACACGCTGCGCGAGGCCGCCCAGCAGATGCTCAAGCAGGGCGACGGCGGCACGCTGGTCGGCACCGCGTCGCTGGCGGCGATCGAAGGCGCGGCGCGCAACGAGCACTATGCGACGACCAAGGGCGGCGTCGTGTCGATGATGCGCGCGCTGGCGGTCGAGTACGCACGCCACGGCATTCGCGCCCACTCGATCCTGCCCGGCTGGATCGAGACCGACATGACCGCCAACGCGATCGGCAACAGCAAGTTCCACGACAACGTGATGCCGCGCATCCCGATGCGTCGCTGGGGCCAGGGCGGCGACTTCTCCGGCATCGGCGTCTACCTGATGAGTTCGGCGTCGGCTTACCACACCGGCGATACCTTCGTAATCGACGGCGGTTATGCGCTGTTCTGACCGGACGCGGTGGTCCTCGGGGGCCGCCGTCACGCATCGACGAGGAGAAGGCGATGGCCAGGCTCGAGGGTAAGCGCGCGATCGTCACCGGCGCCGGCAGCGGCATCGGCCGCGCCAGCGCGACGCTGTTCGCTCGCGAAGGGGCCGCCGTGCTGGCCGTCGATCGCGACGCGGACGGGGTCGAGCAGACGGCTTCGGCGATCCGCGACGCCGGCGGCATCGCGATCGGCCTGGCGCTCGACGCCGGCGACGAGGCCGACGTGCAGGCCTACGTGCAGCGCGCGATCGACGAGTTCGGCGGCTTCGACGTGCTGTACGCGAACGCCGGGGTCAGCGGCGGCGACGTGCCGCTGTTCGAGCAGACGACCGAGCTGTGGCAGCAGATCCTGCGGGTCAACCTGATCGGGCCGTTCCTCGCGATCAAGCACGGCGGTCCGTTCCTGGTCCGCCAGGGCAGCGGCTCGATCGTCTGCACGGCGTCGGTCGCCGGCCTGCGCGCCAACGCCGGCGGCGGGCCGTACAGCGCGAGCAAGGCCGGCGTGATCAGCCTGGTGCAGACGGCCGCGACCTCGCTGATCGGCACCGGCGTGCGGGTCAACGCGATCTGTCCGGGGCTCATCGAGACCGGCATGACGCGTCCGGTGTTCGACTACGCGCGATCGCGGGGCACGGACGGCAACCTCGGGCAGCTCAATCCGCTGCAGCGCGCCGGCCAGCCCGAGGAGATCGCGGCGATGGCGCTGTTCCTGGCCAGCGACGAGTCGTCGTACGTGAACGGGCAGGCGATCGCCGTCGACGGCGGATTGTCCTCGACGCACCCGTTCCGCCGACCGCGCCGCTGAAAGGCCCGTAGCAGTAGGGTCGACCGAAACCGGCGGCGGACGCGCGTCCGCCGCCATGTCCGTTCCGCGAAGGCGTGAACCTTGTTCAGGAGTGTCATCAGAATGTCAGCATCCATTGGAAAATCGCGGTGGCTCGCCGGTGCGATCATCGTCGCGGCACTAAGCGCCTGCGCGTCGATGGACGATACCCAGCGGCGCACCGCCGTCGGTGCCGGCGTGGGCACCGCCGCGGGCGCGGTGATCGGCAACATGACCGGCGGCCACAACACGGTGCGCGGCGCGGCGATCGGCGGTGCGGTCGGGGCGCTCGGCACTTATCTGTGGTCGCGCAAGATGGAAGAGCAGCGGCAGGTGATGGAGCAGGCGACCGCCGGGACCGGCGTGGCCGTCACCCGCACCGAGGACAACCAGTTGCGGCTCGAAGTGCCCAGCGACGTCTCGTTCGACGTCGGGCAGGCGACGATCAAGCCGAACCTGGCACCGGTGCTCGATCGCTTCGCGCAGACGCTGCGCGACAACCCGGCGACCACGATCCGGATCGTCGGCCATACCGACAGCACCGGTTCCGACGCGGTCAACAATCCGCTGTCGGTCAATCGCGCCGCCAGCACGCGCCAGTACCTGGTCGATCATGGCGTCGGCGTCGACCGCATCGCGATCGACGGGCGCGGCTCGCACGAACCGATCGCCGACAACGGGACCGAGGCCGGCCGCGCGCGCAACCGCCGCGTCGAGATCTTCGTCGGCGAACCGCAGTCGGCGCAGGCGCCGCGCGGCTGATCGGACCGGGACCGGCACGCAACGAACGGATCAGACGGCATGGATACACTGCGCGCGATGCGGACCTTCGTCCGGTTCGTCGAGCTCAAGAGCCTGGCCAAGGCGGCCGAAGACCTGTCGATCGAGAAGGGCACGGCGTCCAAGGTGCTGCAGCAGCTCGAAGCGCACCTGGGCATCCGGCTGGTCGAGCGGCATGCGCGGCGGCTCAAGGTCACCGACGAGGGCCTCAGCTACTACCAGGACGCCAAGCAGATCCTGCTCGACGTCGAGCGGGCCGAATCGCGCGCCCGCGGCGACACGCGCCAGGCGAAGGGGCGGCTGCTGGTCGAGGTGCCGTCGGTGCTCGCGCACAATTTCCTCGCGCCGCTGCTGCCCGAGTTCCTCGAGCAGAACCCCGATCTGCAGGTCGAGCTGATGGTTTCCGACCGTGCGCTGGACATCGTCGAGTACGGCATCGACGTGTCGTTGCGGATCGGCCAGCCGTCGGAGCTGGACAGCGCGGCGCGCCTGCTGGGCGCTTCGCAGTCGATCGTCTGCGCGGCGCCGTCGTATCGCAGCCCGCGGCTCGGCGTGACGGTCGGGGAGGCGGGCCACCGGATGCTCGAATCGCCGAAGGATCTTTGCCACGAGCAGTGCCTGATCGCGCTGCATCCGAGCGAAGGCTGGCGTCGGCGCTGGGACCTGACCCACCAGGAGAGCGGCGTGCACGCGGTGATCGAGGTCAGCGGACCGCTGTCGGTCTCGAGCGCGGCGCTGCTGATCGAACTGGCGGCGCGCGGGACCGGTATCGTCAACGTGCCCGAGGTGATCGTCTCGAACGAATTGCGCGTCGGCCGTCTGGTCCAGTTGCTGCCGCAATGGCATGGCCAGGAAATGCCCGTGCATGCGCTGTACGCGCCGATCCGGCCGCTGCCGCAACGGATCTCGACGTTCCTCGATTTCCTGTCGAGCCGCGTGCGCGACCACGCGAGGCGATCGCTCGAGGAACTCCACAAGGCGCAGATGAACGAGTCCTCGCACGAACTGACCGCGATCACCGAAGCGGCCTTCAAACATCCATTGTGAGAGAGCGGATGAACAACGAACGGGCCGTGCGGCCTGCGGACGCGCGCCGCCGCGCGTCGACGGCGTCGATGGCGTCGACGATGAGCGGCACCGGCGCGATGGCTCGCGCCTCGCGTGCGGCGATCGCGCTGTCGGTGCCGGTGCTGGCCGCGCTGCTGATCGCGTCGCCGCTGGCCGCGCGCGCGGCCGGACCGATCGTCGCGCTCGGCGCCGACGCCCGCTCGACGGTCGCCAACGACGAGATGATCGTGATCCTGTCGGTTGATCGAGACGGACCGCAGGTGGCCCCGCTGAACGAAGCGGTGCTGACCGAACTGAATGCGGCGATCGCGCAGGCGCGCCGCAGTCCGTCGGTCAAGGCCAAGCTGGCCGGCGTTTATACGAATCCGCTGTACAACAACCAGGGCAAGCCGTCCGGCTACCGCGTCGGCGGCCGGATCGAGCTCGTGTCCAACGACTTTCCGGCGCTGTCGGCGCTGGCCGGCGATCTGGGGCAGCGCCTCAGCTTCGGCGGCGTCTCGTTCCGGCTGACGCCGCAGCGGCGCGCACAAGAGGAACAGGCGTTGATGAAAGCGGCCGCCGACGCGTTCCGCGCGAAGGCGCAGGGTGCCGCGCGGGCGTTCGACTTCGAGTCCTACGAGATCCGGACGCTGTCGGTCGGCGGCGAGCAGCACGCGCCGCCGGTGCCCCGGATGCGGGCGATGGCGGCGCCCGCGGCCGAAGCCTTCAAGGCCGCGACGCCGGTGCCCGAGGACGGCGGCGAATCCGAGGTCGTCGTCACGATCTCGGGCGAGGTCGAACTGCGGCGCTGAACGGGCCGGCGCTCAGGCTCCGGGGTCGGGCTCGAAGCGCAGCGCGACGCCGTTGTTGCAATAGCGAAGGCCGGTCGGCGCCGGGCCGTCCTCGAACAGGTGGCCGTGGTGGCTGCCGCAGCGCGCGCAGTGGTACTCGACGCGCACCATGAAGTGCGATCGGTCTTCCTTGGTTTCGAAGACGCCGGGCAGGCTCGTGTAGAAACTCGGCCAGCCGGTGCCGCTGTTGAACTTCATGTCGCTGCGGAACAGCACCTGGCCGCAGCCGGCGCACACGAAGCGACCCTTGCGCTTCTCTTCGTTGAGCGGACTGGTGAACGCGCGCTCGGTGCCTTCCTCGCGCAGCACGCAGTACTGCGTCGGCGTCAGGTCGGAGCGCCATTGCTCGTCGGTTTTTTCGATCGGTTCGGTCATCGCGGGCCTCCGCTTGGGATCAGATCTTCAGGCGATCGACGATCTTGCCCTGCACCAGATGGCTGTCGATGATTTCGTCGAGGTCTTCCTGGTCGACATACGTGTACCAGACCGCTTCCGGATAGATCACGATGCAAGGGCCTTCCTCGCAGCGATCCAGGCAGCCGGCGTTGTTGACGCGGACCTTGCCGGGACCGGCCAGTCCGAGCGCCTTGACGCGCTTTTTCGTGTAGTCGCGCATCTCGGCGGCCTGGTGCCGGCCGCAGCAGGGGCGCGTGTAGCCCGACGGATCGGGCTCGCGCACGTTCGTGCAGAAGAAGACGTGATGGGAATAGTGACTGCTCATCGGGGTTACCGTCGAATCGTCGGTCGATTCTCGCATAACCGCCGCCCTCGGGAGATTCACCAATGCGTCGGTCCAGGCACCGGCGTGCGTGGTCTAATGCCCGTGCCGAGCGCGCAGCGTGCTCGGATGACACGGGAGGTGATCGATGTTCAAGCACATTCTGGTTCCGACGGATGGCTCCGATTTGTCCATCCATGCGCTCAGGTGGGCGCTGGGCGCCGCGCGCGACCTGGGCAACGTGCAGGTCCTGGTGCTGAACGTGCAGCCGCCGTTCATCCCGCCGACCGTCGCCGACATTCCGGTCGCGATGGTCTATCCGCCCGACGACTACGACAAATCGGCGCAGGAGACCGCCAACGGCATCCTGCATACCGCGCAGGAGATCGCCAAGGGCTATGGCCTGACGATCGAGACGCTCTACGTGCAGCATGCGAGCCCTTACGAGGCGATCTGCGAGACGGCCGAGGCCCGCAGCTGCGACCTGATCGTCATGGGCTCGCACGGACGCAAGACCTTCGCGAGGCTGCTGCTCGGCAGCGAGACGACCAAGGTGCTGTCGCATACCAAGGTGCCGGTGCTGATCTGCAAGTGACGCCGGTCCGCGGGTGACGCCGACCCACGGCTGGCGGCTGGCGGCAGCGGGGCGTTGCCTGCGGGGCTTCGATAGCGACGGCTTCGGCTGCGAGGCTTCGACAGCAAGGTTTCGGCGGGGGGCTTCGGCGGAGGGGGGTGACCGGCGACCGTTGTTTTGACGTCGCCGAGTCGGCCGCTCATCGCGATTTATCGCCCGCGGCGGGCGGGCGCCGCGCCGCCGCCGAACGGCTTTGATAGCATCGACCGCATCGTCGCCATGCCCGAACGGGCCGAACGAGCCGTGCGCCTCCGTTACCGTCGCCTCGCATTGATCAGCGCCCTGGGCCTGGCCTGGACGCTGCCGATCGGCCTGCGCGCCGAGCCCGACGCGGGCGCCACCGGTCCGGCCTCGATCCCGGCGACGGCGGCAACAGCGACGGCCGACGACGTCGCTTCGGCGTCGACAGCGGCATCGCCGGCCGCTCCGGCGGCACACGCGGCGCCGGCGACCGGGGCCGTCTGGTCCCCGCCGCTGCCGGCGCCGTCCGGTCCGGCGATGCCCACTTCGGCGATGCCCGGTTCGGCGTCGTCCGATTCGGCGATACCCGATTCGGCGTCGCGGGTGGCCGCCACCCGCGTCGCGGTCGCGCCCAGCCAGGCGCCGGCCCACCGGCAGCCCGCGTTCACGCCGACGCGCTGGCCCGCCGAGGTGGCGCTGCCCGCCGAACTCGCTCAGGTCCTCAGGGCCAGCGGCGTGACGCCCGAGCACGTCGGCATGATGGCGATCGAGGTATCCGAAGGCCAGGCGCTGGCCGCGTGGAATGCGCAGCAGGGCTTCAATCCGGCTTCGACGATGAAGCTGCTGACGACCTATGCCGCGTTGTCGACGCTGGGCCCCGACTACCGGTGGCGCACCCGCGCTTACCTCGGCGGCCGGCTGCAGGGCGATGTGCTGCACGGTGACCTGATCCTGAAGGGCGGCGGCGATCCGAAGCTCGTGATCGAGGACCTGACCGCGTTCGTCGCGCAGATGCGCGCGGCGGGCCTGCGCGAGATTCGCGGCGACCTGCTGCTCGACGATTCGATCTACCTGCCCGACGGCCGTCGCGCCGAGGCCATCGACGGCGATCCGTCGCAGCCGTACAACGTGCAGCCGTACGGGCTGCTGATGAACTTCAAGGCCACGCGCCTGACGCTTCAGCCGCGCGGCAAGCGCGTCAGCCTGATGATGGATCCGCCGCTGGCCGACATCGAGATCGACAACGCGATCAAGCTGGCGCCGGGCAAGTGCCGCTACGGCGTCGGCGGCCTGCAGATCCGCGACGGCGGCAGCGATGCGCGGCCGGCGATCCTGGTCAGCGGTCCGTTCTCGCCGGCCTGCGGCGAGCAGGGGACGTTCGCGGCGGTGCTCACGCACCGCCAGTTCATCCACTCGCTGTTCAAGGCCGCGTGGACCGCCGCCGGCGGGATCTGGCAAGGACAGACGCGGGTGATGCCGGGCGCGGCGCGCGGCAAGCCGTGGCAGGAATGGGTGTCGCCGCGCACGCTGGCCGACGTCGTGCAGGACGTCAACAAGTTCAGCAACAACGTGATGGCGCGGCAACTGCTGCTGCAGATCGCCGCCGAGCGGCACGGCGCGCCGGCCACGCTCGATCAGGCGCGGCAGGTGCTCGACGGCTGGCTGGCGTCGCGCGGCCTGCGTTTTCCGGAACTGGTCGTCGAGAACGGTTCGGGCCTGTCGCGGATCGAACGGATCAGCCCGCAGCACCTGGCCGAACTGTTGCGCGACGTGGCGATCAGCGATATCGGCGACATCATGCGCGGGTCGATGCCGCGGGTCGGCGTCGACGGCACGATGCGCCATCGGCTGGTCGGCCAGCCGATCGCCGGCAACGCGTGGGTCAAGACCGGCACGCTGAACGACGTGCGCGCGGTCGCCGGCTTCGTCGATGCCGCGGGCGGCAAGCGCTACGCGGTGGCGATGATGGTCAATGGTCCGCGGGCCGAAGCCAGCCTGCGCGCGCTCGATGCGTTCCTGAGCTGGGTCTACGAGAACGGTTGAGCCCGGGCACCGTGCGGCTCAGGACTCGCGCCTCACAGGCCCAGCGCCCCCCACATCGCGTCGACCCGCGTCCGCACCTGGTCGTCCATCCGGATCGGCGTGCCCCATTCGCGCTGCGTCTCGCCCGGCCACTTGTGCGTGGCGTCGATGCCCATCTTCGAGCCCAGGCCCGAGACCGGCGAAGCGAAATCCAGGTAGTCGATCGGCGTGTGATCGACCAGCGTGGTGTCGCGTGTCGGATCGACGCGCGTGGTCAGCGCCCAGATCACGTCCTGCCAGCTACGGATGTCGACGTCGTCATCGGTGACGACGATGAATTTCGTGTACATGAACTGGCGCAGGAAGCTCCAGATCCCGAACATCACCCGCTTGGCGTGGCCCGGATATTGCTTGCGCATCGAGACGATCGCCATCCGATACGAGCAGCCTTCGGGCGGAAGGTAGAAGTCGATGATCTCCGGAAACTGCCGGCGCAGGATCGGCACGAACACTTCGTTGAGCGCCACGCCGAGCACCGCCGGCTCGTCGGGCGGCTTGCCGGTGTACGTCGAATGATAGATCGGGCGTTCGCGCATCGTGATCCGGTCGATCGTGAAGACCGGAAACCATTCGCGTTCGTTGTAGTAGCCGGTGTGGTCGCCGTACGGGCCTTCGATCGCCATCTCGTAGCCGGTCAGCGCGGCCGGCGGCAGCGCGTCGGTCCAGCCCAGTCGCGCCGCGTTGGCCCGGGTCGCCGCCTGGTCCGGGTCCGGACGCAGGTGGCCTTCGAGCACCAGTTCGGCGCTGGCTGGCACCCGCAGATCACTGCCCAGGCAGCGGATCAGTTCGGTCTTGGCGCCGCGCAGCAGGCCGGCGAACTGGTATTCGGACAGGCTGTCGGGTACCGGCGTCACCGCGCCGAGGATCGTCGCCGGGTCGGCGCCCAGCACGGTGGCGACCGGGAACGGCTGGCCCGGATGCCGCTCGCGGAATTCGCGGAAATCCAGCGCGCCGCCGCGATGCGCGAGCCAGCGCATGATCGTCTTGTCGCGGTCGATGACCTGCTGGCGGTAGATGCCCAGGTTCTGGCGGGTCTTGCCGGGGCCGCGGGTGACGACCAGGCCCCAGGTGATCAGCGGCGCGACGTCGCCGGGCCAGCAGGTCTGCACCGGCAGCCGCCCCAGGTCGACGTCGGCGCCTTCCCAGACGATCTGCTGGCACGGCGCCGACGACAGTTCGCGCGGCGCCATGTTCAGCACCTGCCGGAACATCGGCAGCTTGTCCCAGGCATCGCGCAGGCCCCGGGGCGGCTCGGGCTCCTTCAGCGCGGCGAGCAGTTCGCCGATCTCGCGCAGCGCCATCACCGATTCTTCGCCCATTCCCCAGGCGACCCGCTCGGGGGTGCCGAACAGGTTCGTCAGCACCGGCATGTCGTAGCCCCGCGATCCGTCGACCGGCTGCTCGAACAGCAGCGCCGGTCCGCCCGTCCGCAGGACCCGGTCCGAAATCTCGGTCATTTCCAGTCGCGGCGAGACCGGCGCGCTGATTTTCCGAAAGGCTGTCTTTGAATCCAGTAGTTTCAGGAAATCACGCAAGTCTTTGTATTTCATCTAATTCTTTTCGCCGTGGTGACGCAAGTTGCTGAAAAAACAGTCAAAATCGGATTTGACCGCCCGGCGATCGATCCCTAGAATCCCGCCATCTCCACACATCGAGGCCGTGCCAGGCGGCCATCGTGCAAGCGTCAAGATGCCGTCGATGACGGCGCGGCGGGGCCGGCGAATCAGCCCTCCGCCAATCATATCCGGCGGCAGGCCCGCGCAGACGGGCGTCAGATTCCCTCCGGAACGCGAGAGGCTCCAGGCCTCGGCAGAACAAGAACAACCGATCGCCTGTCGTTTGGGCGGCCAAACGGCGTGAGCCGCAAGGAGTGTCAATGCGCGACCCGCGTTGGATCGGAACGACTTTCAATGCGTTCTCTCATCTAGTCAAGGCGGCCCGTTATACCCGACATGCCGCGATATTGAGCCTGCCGGTGGCCGGTTTGTCGGCCATGGTGCTGTGGCAGCCCCAGTTCTCGTCGCAGCCGTTTCCGACGCTGTCCGAAGTTCGCCTGCCGGTCTCGCCGGCGGACGGATCCGACGTGGCAAGCGCGATCGGCGTCGAGCCGCTCGATGCGGTCCCGCCGCTGACTGTCGCGGCGATCGATCCGGTACCGGCCAAGGCGCTGACCGAGAAAGCCCGCAAGGTGGTCGCGCCGGTTCGCGTGCCCAGCGCGTCCGGCACCCGGATGGAACTCGAGCAGCACAACCTCGCCAGCTTCATCGCCAGCCGCTACAAGGTGGCGTTCGACAATACCCAGCTGTTCGTCGACGGGGCGTACAAGGCGGCCCGCGACTACAAGCTCGATCCGTGGCTGATCCTGGCCGTGATGGCCGTCGAGTCCAGCTTCGATCCGTCGGCCGTCAGCAGCGCCGGCGCCCATGGGCTGATGCAGGTGCTGACCCGCGTCCATGCCGAGAAGTTCGCGCCGTTCGGCGGAGTGACGGCCGCTTTCGATCCGATCGCCAACATCCGTGTCGGCGCCCGCATCCTGCACGATTACATCTCGCGCGACGGTTCGATCGAGGGCGGGCTCAAGGCCTACGTCGGCGCCGCGCTGATGAACAACGACAACGGCTACGGCAACAAGGTGCTGGCCGAGCGCGAACGCCTGGCCGCGATCGCGCAGGGCAAGCGCCTGCCGGCCCCGTCGACGCCGAAGCTGCGCGAGCCGGCGACGCTGGTCGCCGATAACGACAGGCAGGTATCGGCGCGTGCCGCGACCTCGCCGGCCGAGGCCTCGGCCAGCGCCGCGTCGAGCGCCGGATCGGCGGCTGCGGCCGCCGCCAGCGCGGCGGCATCCGCCGGTGCGACGGCGCCTGCCGGTGCGGCAACGCCCGCCGGTTCAGCGACCGTTGTTCCGGCAACGTCCGTCAGTCCGGCAACGTCCGTCAGTTCTGCAACACCGGTCAGTTCGGCAACGTCCGCCAGTTCGGCAATACCCGGCAGTTCGTCAACACCCGTCAGTCCGGCAACACCCGTCAGTCCGGCAACACCCATCGCTTCCGCAACACCCGCCGGTTCGGCGGTGAGCGCCGCTGCGACGCCGGCTGTCGCTGCGACACCGCGCATCGGCGCGGCTCCGGCTATCGCCGTGGCTCCGGCCGCCGGCGCGGCGGGCGGCGACACCGTGGCCGGATCGGCGATGGCGGACGCCTCGACCCTTCCGCCCGGCTTCGCGCCGTGAGCGCAGCGGCCGGTCGCGGTCGCCGCGTCCGGTCCGTGCGCTGACGACGCGTCGTCGGCAGGCGGCGACGCTGCCGCCTCGGGGACTCTCTCAGCCCCGCCGGTTCTTTTCCACGTAGCGGCCCATCCGCTCGACCGCCTGTTCGAGCAGTTCGCGGCTCGTCGCATACGACAGGCGCAGATAGCGTTCGGGTGCGTTCCGGCCGAAATCGGTGCCCGGCACCAGCGCCACGTATTCGGTTTCCAGCAGGTCGTGCGCGAAACGCGTGCTGTCCAGCCCCAGCGCTCCGCAGTCGGCATACACGTAGAACGCGCCGTCCGGCATCACCGGCACGTGCAGTCCGATCGATTCGAGCGCCGGCACCAGGTAGTCGCGCCGCTGGCGGAACGCTTCGCGCCGTTCGGCGAGCAGCGCCATCGTGTCGGGCTCGAAGCAGGCCAGCGCCGCGTATTGCGCGAGCGCCGACGCGCAGATGAACAGGTTCTGCGACAGCTTCTCGAACACCGGTACCGCATCGGGCGGCACGACCAGCCAGCCCAGCCGCCAGCCGGTCATGTTGAAGAACTTCGAGAAGCTGTTGCAGACGATCACGTCGTCGCCCAGCGCCAGCGCCGAGCGTGCCGGTCCGTCGCCGGGCGCCGGATAGCTGAGGCCCAGGTAGATCTCGTCGACGACGACGAAGCCGCGCCGCCGGCGTACGGTCTCGACGATCCGCGCCAGTTCGTCGAACGGGATCGCCGTGCCGGTCGGATTGGCCGGCGACGCGATCAGCGTGCCCTTGACGCGTTCGCCCCAGTGCTGCTCGATCAGCTCGCGGGTCAACTGGAAGCGGGTCTGCGGGCCGACCGGCACCGGCGTCGCCCGCGCGTCGAACGCGGCGACGAAGTGGCGGTTGCACGGATAGCCCGGATCGGCCATCAGCACCTGGTCCCCCGGATCGACGAGCGCGCAGAAGGCCAGCAGCAGCGCGGCCGACGCGCCCGCGGTGACGATCACGCGGGCCGGGTCGATGGCCAGCCCGTACTCCTGCTCGTAGTACGCGGCGATCGCGCGGCGCAGCGGGGCGATGCCGTTGGCCGCCGTGTAGCGGCTGTGGCCGGCGGCGGCCGCGCGTTCCAGCGCGCTCACGACCTGCGGCGGCGCGGTGAAATCGGGCTCGCCGATGCTCATGTGGATCACCGGATGACCGGCGGACTGCAACTGAGCGGCGCGCTTGGCCAGTTCCATGACCTGGAACGGCTCGATCGCGTCGCAGCGACGGGAGAAGGGGTACGAGGGCATGCAGCGGATATTGCACCATCCGCATAAAGAAATCAGATTTCCTTGGTTCCTGTTGCAGGCGTCGCACTGCAACATGGCGAGCCTCGACGATCGGGCGGCCACGCGCCGCACCGGCGTCCTCCAGGCAAGGCCATGTACATCTACGACGAAATCGATCAGCAATTAGTCGACGAGCGCGTCGACCAGTTCCGCGACCAGACGCGCCGGTTCCTGGCCGGCAAGCTCGGCGAGGACGAGTTCCGGCCGCTGCGGCTGCAGAACGGGCTGTACATCCAGAAGCAGGCGCCGATGCTTCGCGTGGCGATTCCTTATGGCCTGCTGAGCAGCCGTCAGCTTCGCAAGCTCGCATACATCTCGCGCCGCTACGACCGCGGCTACGCGCACTTCAGCACGCGCCAGAACATGCAGTTCAACTGGCCGCGCCTCGAGGACGTTCCCGACATCCTCGCCGAGCTAGCCAGCGTGCAGATGCACGCGATCCAGACCAGCGGCAACTGCATCCGCAACACGACGACCGACCAGTTCGCCGGCATCGCGCGCGACGAGATCGTCGACCCGCTGGTCTGGTGCGAGGTCATCCGCCAGTGGTCGACGTTCCATCCGGAGTTCGCGTTCCTGCCGCGCAAGTTCAAGATCGCGGTGACCGGCGCGCGCGACGACCGCGCGGCCACGCAGGTCCACGACATCGGCCTGCAGGCGGTCGTCAACGACGCGGGCGAGGTCGGATTCCGCTTCCTGGCCGGCGGCGGCCTGGGCCGCACGCCGATGGTCGGGCACGTGATCCGCGAGTTCGTGCCGTGGCGGCACCTGCTCACTTATCTGGACGCCGCACTGCGCGTCTACAACCGCCATGGCCGCCGCGACAACAAATACAAGTCGCGGATCAAGATCCTCGTCAAGGACCTGACGCCCGCCGTCTACGCGGCCGAGGTCGAGCGCGAGTGGCAGTTCCTGGCCGACGGGCCCGGTACGCTGACGCAGGCCGAGCTCGATCGGATCGCGCAGCGGTTCACGCGTCCCGCTTATGCACGGCTGCCCGCGCACGATGCGTCGTTCGCCGCGCACAAGGCGGCCGACAAGGCGTTCGCGCGCTGGGTCGGCCGCTGCGTGTTCGCGCATCGCGTCGACGGCTACGCGGCCGTCACGCTGACGCTCAAGAAGACCGGCGTGCCGCCCGGCGACGTGACCGCCGACCAGATGGAGGCGATCGCCGACCTGGCCGACCGCTACAGCTTCGGCGAGCTGCGCAGCACGCACGAGCAGAACCTGGTGCTGGCCGACGTGCAGTTGCGCGACCTGTACGAGCTTTGGCAGCGGCTCAAGCCGCTGGGCCTGGCGACGCCGAACCTCGGACTGCTGACCGACATGATCGCGTGCCCGGGCGGCGACTTCTGCTCGCTGGCCAACGCGGTATCGATCCCGGTGGCCGAGGCGATCTCGCGCCGCTTCGAGGACCTGGACTTCCAGCACGACATCGGCGACCTGGACCTGAACATCTCGGGCTGCATCAACGCCTGCGGCCATCACCACGTCGGCCACATCGGCATCCTCGGCGTCGACAAGGCCGGCGAGGAGTGGTACCAGATAACGATCGGCGGCAGCCAGGGCAATCGTTCGTCGATCGGCAAGATCATCGGGCCGTCGTTCGCGCGCGCCGAGGTGCCCGACGTGATCGAGAAGCTGCTCGGCGCTTACCTCGAGCTGCGCGACAGCGAGGCCGAGCGCTTCGTCGACGTCGTGCACCGCGTCGGCATCGCGCCGTTCAAGGAGGCGGTCTATGTCGCAGCTCATTGATCGCCGCGGCCGCCGCGCCGACGACTGGATCCGCATCGACGACGACGTCGCGGCCGACGTCGCCGACGTCCGCGGCGCCAGCCTGCTGCTGACGCTGGCGCAGTGGCGCGCGCATCCGCAGCAGTGGGCGGCGCACGAGGGGCCGCTCGGCGTGCTGCTCGGCCCGGCCGACGATCCGGACGAGATCGCCGACGCGCTGCCGCGCCTGAAGCTGGTCGCGATCGAGTTTCCGAACTTCAACGACGGGCGCGGCTATTCGATCGCTCGCCTGCTGCGCCAGCGCCTGCGCTACGAAGGCGAGCTGCGCGCGGTCGGCGACGTGCTGCGCGACCAGTTGTTCTTCTACGCGCGCTGCGGTTTCGATACCTTCGCGCTGCGCGACGACCAGGACGTCGACGAGGCGCTGCGCGGGTTCGAGGATTTCAGCGAGGTCTACCAGGCGGCCGTCGATCGCGGACCGCTGTTCGAGCGGCGCGCGGTCGCCGCGGCGGAGGGGCGATGACGACGCATCCGCAGACGATGGAATCGCTCGATGCGCTCGATGCGGTCGCCACCGAGCGTCTGCGCTCGGCGGTCGGCGCGCACGGCCCGGCCGTGTTCACGACCAGCTTCGGCGCCGAGGACATGGTCGTGCTCGACCTGATCGCGCGCGCCGGCCTCGACGTGCAGATCGTCACGCTCGACACCGGCCGGCTGCACGACGAGACCTACCAGTTGATGGAGCGCGCGCGCGAGCGCTACCAGCGACCGATCATCGCGATGGCGCCCGATACGCGGGCGCTCGAGGCCTTCGTCGCCGAGCAGGGCATCAATCCGTTCTACCGCTCGATCGACCTGCGCAAGCGCTGCTGCCAGATCCGCAAGATGGAGCCGCTGGGCCGCGCGCTGAGCGGTAAGGGCCTGTGGATCACCGGCCTGCGCCGCGACCAGTCGGTCACGCGCGCCGAGCTGGACGTGCTGGCGCGCGACGACGGGCACGGCCTGATGAAGCTGAACCCGATCGTCGAATGGACGCACGACGACGTCTGGGCCTACGTCGAGCGCTTCGACGTGCCGACCAATGCGCTGCACGCGCGCGGCTTCCCTAGCATCGGCTGCGCGCCGTGCACGCGCGCCGTCGAGCCCGGCGAGGACCTGCGCGCCGGCCGCTGGTGGTGGGAACAGGCCGAGACCCGCGAATGCGGGCTGCACATGACGCCCGACGGCCGCCTGGTGCGCGCGCCCAAGCCCGCGGCCTCGGACCCGATGGCCGAACTGAACGCTAATGCCGTCGCCGGCTGACGGCGCCGCATCGCCAACCGAGAGAATCGCTCCGATGAAACTGGACATCAGTGAAAACCGCGCGCTGGCCGATACCGCCGGCGGTCTGGCCGCGCCGCGCCGCGCCGACCGCTCGCACCTCGACGCGCTCGAAGCCGAATCGATCTTCATCCTGCGCGAGATCGCGGCCGAGTGCGAGAACGTCGCGCTGCTGTTCTCGGGCGGCAAGGATTCGGCGGTCGTGTTGCGGCTGGCCGAGAAGGCCTTCCATCCGGCGCGCATCCCGTTCACGCTGCTGCACGTCGATACCGAGCACAACTATCCGGAGGTCATCGCGTTTCGCGACCGGATCGTCGCCGCGCGTGGACTGAACCTGGTCGTGCGCTCGGTCGGCGATTCGATCCGCAGCGGTCGCGTGCGGCTGCGCCACGAAGACGAATCGCGCAACGCGCACCAGTCGGTGACGCTGCTCGACGCGATCCGCGAGTTCGGCTTCGACGCGTGCATCGGCGGCGCCCGGCGCGACGAGGAGAAGGCGCGCGCCAAGGAGCGGGTGTTCTCGTTCCGCGACGAGTTCGG
Source organism: Burkholderiaceae bacterium (assembly GCA_047601745.1). Lineage (GTDB taxonomy): Bacteria > Pseudomonadota > Gammaproteobacteria > Burkholderiales > Burkholderiaceae_E > JAKPAM01. Next base: position 3,547,233 of record JASGIS010000001.1, read on the forward strand.
CCAGTGGGATCCGAAGAATCAGCGCCCCGAGCTCTGGTCGCTGTACAACGGCCGCGTGTTCCGCGGCGAGAACATCCGCGTGTTCCCGATCTCGAACTGGACCGAACTCGACGTCTGGCAATACATCCGCCGCGAGGCGATCGAGCTGCCGTCGATCTATTTCGCGCACGAGCGCGAGGTCGTGCGCCGCGGTTCGGCGCTGATGCCGGTCACGCCGCTGACGCCGGCGCGCGACGGCGACGTCGTCGAGACGCGCGTCGTGCGCTTTCGCACGGTCGGCGACATCAGTTGCACGGCGCCGGTCGAGTCGAGCGCGGCGACGCTCGACGACATCGTTCGCGAGACCGAGCAGACGCAGGTCTCGGAGCGCGGCGCGACGCGGCTGGACGACCAGACCAACGAAGCCGCGATGGAACTGCGCAAACGCCAGGGGTACTTCTGATGAGTCACGACATCCAGGATCACGGTCTGCTGCGCTTCGCGACGGCCGGTAGCGTCGACGACGGCAAGAGCACGCTGATCGGCCGGCTGCTGATCGACAGCAAGAGCCTGCTCGGCGACCACCTGTCGGCGATCGAGGCGGCGTCGCGCAAGCGCGGCCTGAGCCAGATCGACCTGTCGCTGCTGACCGACGGGCTGATCGCCGAGCGCGAGCAGGGCATCACGATCGACGTCGCTTATCGCTACTTCGCGACCGCGGCGCGCAAGTTCATCATCGCCGACTCGCCGGGCCACGCGCAGTACACGCGCAACATGGTCACCGCGGCCAGCACCGCCGACGTCGCCGTGCTGCTGGTCGACGCGCGCAAGGGCCTGCAGTCGCAGACCCGCCGGCACGCGTACCTGTCGAGCTGGGTCGGCATCCGGCGGATCGTGCTGGCCGTCAACAAGATCGACCTCGTCGGCTATTCGCCGCAGCGCTTCGACGAGATCGACGCCGAGTTCCGCGATTTCGTCGCCGGCCTGGATTTCGCGCAGGTGCAGTCGATCCCGATGTCGGCGCTGAACGGCGACATGGTCGTCGAGCGCGGCGACGCGCTGAGCTGGTACCGCGGGCCGACGCTGCTCGAGTACCTGGAGACCGTGCCCGCGCACCAGGACGACGACGAGCAGCGGCCGTTCCGCTTCGCGGTGCAGCGCGTCGTGCGCGTGCCGCTCGGCCAGGCGCAGCCGGGCTCGGCCTACCGGGACCGCGAGTTCCGCGGTTACCAGGGCACGATCGCGTCGGGCCGGATCGCGGTCGGCGATACGGTGGCGGCGCTGCCGTCCGGGCTGAGCGCGCGTGTCGCCGAGCTGCTGGTCGCCGATCGCCCGGTCGACGTCGCGTTCGCCGACGAGGCGGTGACGATCGCGCTCGACCAGGACATCGACGTGTCGCGCGGCGACTGGTTCGTCGCGCCGGACCGGCGTCCGCGTCCGCAGCGCGCGGTCGACGCCGAGATCTGCTGGTTCGACGCCGAGCCGCTCGAACCGGATCGGCCTTACCGGATCAAGCACGCGACGCAGAGCGTGCTGGCCAGCTTCGCGCCGCCCGCGCATCGCGTCGACGTCGAGTCGCTGGCCCGGGTCGCCGATCCGGGCACGCTGGCGATGAACGACATCGGCCGCGTGCGGCTGAACGCGCAGAAGCCGCTGCCGTTCGAGCCTTATCGCGACAACCGCCTGACCGGTTCGTTCATCGTCATCGACGAGGCGAGCAACCGGACCGTGGCGGCCGGCACGGTGGTCTGACATGACGACGCAGGCGTCGCTGCCGGGTAAGGTCTGGCTGGTGGGGGCGGGGCCCGGCGCCGCGGACCTGCTGACGCTGCGCGCGGCGCGGCTGCTCGCGCAGGCCGACATCGTGCTGCACGACGCGCTCGTGCATCCCGACGTGCTGGCGCTGGCGCCGCAGGCGATCCAGGTGCCGGTCGGCAAGCGCTGCGGCCGCCTGTCGACGACGCAGCGCTTCATCAACAAGCGGTTGGTCGACGCCGCGCAGCGGCATCGGCGCGTCGTGCGCCTGAAGGGCGGCGATCCGATGCTGTTCGGCCGCGCGCAGGAAGAGATCGACGCGCTGCGCGACGCCGGCATCGAGGTCGAGGTCGTGCCGGGCATCAGCGCGGTGTTCGGCGCCAGCGCCGACGCGCTGCAGTCGCTGACGCAGCGCGGCGTCAGCCGCAGCGTGATCCTGCTGACGCCGCGCTTCGGCGAGGGCGAAAGCCGGCACGACTGGGCGCGTCCGGCCGCCGCCGCCGACACGATCGTGCTGTACATGGCCGGCCGCTCGGCCGAGCCGATCCGCGAGGGATTGCTGGCCGCCGGCCTGCCGCCGGGCCTGCCGGCGATCGTCGTCGAGAACGCGTCGCTGCCCGGCGAGCGGATCCAGGCCGGGCGGCTCGGCGACCTGCCGGCGATGACGTGCGCGCTCGGCGACGGGCCGGCGCTGCTGATGCTGGGCGCCGTCTACGAAGCGCTGGCCGATCGTCGCGACCGGCGAGCGAGCGGCGAGGCGGCCGCCGCCTGAGCATGGCCGCCACCTGAACGCGGCCGCTGCTTGAACGCGGCCGCGACCGGCGATCGCCGCCGCGGTGGTATCGTTCGCCGGTGGTATCGTTCGCATTTCGCGCGCCGAGGCTCCCATGTGCCAGTTGCTGGGCATGAACTGCAACACGCCGACCGACATCTGCTTTTCGTTCGAGGGGTTCCACAAGCGCGGCGGCCAAACCGATCATCATAAGGACGGCTGGGGGATCGCGTTCTTCGAACGCGGCGGCTGCCGGATGTTCGTCGACGAGAAGGCGACGATCGAATCGCCGATCGCCGACCTGGTCCGCAACTATCCGATCCGCTCGATGAACGTCATCGCGCACATCCGCAAGGCGACGCAGGGCACGGTGTCGCTGGTCAACACGCACCCGTTCATGCGCGAACTGTGGGGGCGGTACTGGATCTTCGCGCACAACGGCAACCTGAAGGACTTCGATCCGCCGCTGGACGGCACGTTCCGCCCGGTCGGGCAGACCGACTCGGAGCGGGCGTTCTGCTGGATGCTGCAGCAGCTTCGCGGCCGCTCGCCCGACGCGCAGCCGCCGCTCGCGCGCCTGCGCGACTGGCTGGCCGAGATCGCCGCGCAGATCGCCACGCACGGCGAGTTCAACTTCCTGCTGTCCAACGGCGACGGCCTGTTCGTGCACTGCTCGACGCGCCTGTCCTATGTGGTCCGCCAGGCGCCGTTCACCGTCGCGCACCTGAAAGACCAGGACATCACGGTCGACTTCAGTCAGGTGACGACACCCCGCGACCGCGTCGCCGTGATCGCCACGCTGCCGTTGACCGACAACGAAGCGTGGACGACGATCGAACCCGGGACCTTGCTGCTTTTCGTCGATGGCGCGCCGGTTCCCGATCAGCCGGCTACCACGGAGAATCCGATGACCGATCTGTCCACGTTGACGATATGCGTGCATGCGTCGCCCGAGTTCGTCGAGCACGTGCTGCCCGACCTGCAGGACGGGCGCTGGCGCGATGCGCCGCCGGTGCGCGGCCAGCCGATGATGATCGGCGAAACCGAATCCGAGGCCGCGTTCGAGTCGTGGACCGCCGCGCTCGACAGTGCCGGCATCGGCTACGAGATCCCGCCGCCCGAGCACAACGTGATGGCCGATACCGTCGACGAGTCGTCGTCGGTCGAGATCTCGGTCGGCCGCGGCCCGGGAGCCGGCGAGGCATTCTGAGCGGCTGGTGGCTGGTGGCTGGCGGCCGGTGGCCGGTGGCTGGTGGCCGGCGGGCTCGTCCGGCGTCCGCATCGGTTCCGTACGGCGCGCCTCGCAGGCACGCACCGGCGTTGTGCTAGTGTCGTTGCTTTCGTTCACGCAGGCCGGCGCGGACCGATCGCGCGCGGCCGACGATCATCATGACCGAGACGCCCCGCCGGCCCGCCAACGGCCAGTCCCCCGCCGCCGACACCGCCGATCGCGACCCGCAGGACAAGCTGCTCGACGGCTTCGTCGTGCTCGATTTCACCCGTGTGCTGGCCGGGCCGTACTGCACGCGGCTGCTGGCCGACCTGGGCGCGACCGTCATCAAGATCGAGCGTCCGGGCGAGGGCGACGAGGTGCGCTACATCGGCCTGCAGCTCGATGAGCAGCGGATCGACTCGGGCGCTTATTTTGCGCGGATGAACGCCGGCAAGCAGAGCATCGCGATCGACCTCGCGAATCCCGACTCGCGTCCGCTGGTGCTCGACCTGGTGAGCAAGGCCGACGTCGTCATCGAGAACTTCTCGCCGGGCGTGATGGCCAAGTACCGGCTCGACGCGGCCACGCTGTGCGCGATCAAGCCCGAGCTCGTCTACTGCTCGATCTCCGGTTTCGGCCAGACCGGGCCGTTGAGCGCGATGCAGGCCTACGCGCACCTGATCAACGCGATCTCCGGGATGATGGACCTGGAGCGCGGCGGCGTGCTGGCGCCGCGCGCGTCGAACCTGCAGGCCGCCGACGTGCTGGCCGGCGCCCACGCGTTCGGTGCGATCTGCGCGGCGCTGCTGCGCCGCTCGCGCACCGGCAAGGGCGCGCGGCTGGACGTGTCGATGCTCGAATGCATGGTCGCGGCCGACGACGTCACGTATCCGGTGCTGCTCAACGGCGGATCGATCGAGCGGCGCCCGCGCGTCGGCATGGTCGTACATCCGATCGGCGATCGCCACGTCGCGATGCAGGTCGGCAGCGCCGCCCAGGTCTGGCCGCGGATCGTCGGATGGCTGGAGCGGCCGGACCTGATCGATGATCCGCGCTTCAGCACGGCCGCCGCGCGGCGCGGCAACTGGGACGCGCTGTCGGCGTTGCTGGCCGAGCGGCTGGCGCGGTTCCCGACCGTCGAGGCCGCGGTCGACGCGTTGCGCGGCGCGCGGATTCCGTCCGCGCCGGTGCTGACGGCCGAGGAGATCGTCGAGCATCCGCACATGGCCGCGCGCCGGGCGTTTCCGACGATCCCTCATCCGAAGCGCGGGGAGGTCAAGGTCACGGCGGCGCCGTTCCAGGTCGACGGCGACGCGACGCATCCGGCCGGGCCCGCGCCTTACCGGATCGGCGAGCACACGCAGCAGGTGCTGACGCAGGTGCTCGGCTATCCGGCGCAACGGATCCGCGAGCTGGAGACGGGCAAGGTGATCGAGAGCCCGCACGGCCTCTGACTTTCGTCCTGCGGTCGCCGGGGTCCGACAGACGAATGGTGCCGCGGAGTCGACCCCTGACCTGCGTTATGCCGTCGCCGGCCTCGGGCCTTCCCGGGCGTCCGCGCTGTCAGAACACCAGCACGTAGACGAAATACGCGGCGATGCCGATCCACACCAGCACCGCCGTGCGTTCCTTCGCGCCGATGCGCTCGGGCATGCCGGGGGCGACCGGCAGCGGCGGGGGCAGTTCGGGGTCGGCGTTGCGCGGCTTCACGGCTCACTCCTGTTCGGACCGTCATTGTCGCGCGCGGCGCCGGCGCCGGCACGCCGAAAAGCGGCCGTCGATCGGGGCAGCCAGGCCGATCACGGGGCGGGCCGCGGCGGGCGGCCCGGATCGCGAGATCAGCGCCCCACCGGCCAGTAGTCGGGCAGCGCGGTCGCGAGCCAGCGCGCCAGGTGCGCGTTGACCTCGACCGGCTTTTCCTGCTGCATCCAGTGCCCGCTGGCGATGACGCCCTCGGTCAGCCGGTCGCAGGCAGCGCGCATCGGATCGGCCAGTCGAGTATGCTGGGTCGCGCAGATCCAGTCGTACGAGCCGTGCAGGAACAGCACCGGCATCGACAGCCGGCCGCCGTCGACCGCCTGGCGCGCGAACGCGATGTTGGCGTCGGGATTCACGTACCACGAGTCCGGCCCGAAGAAGCCGTTGCGCGCCAGCGCGCTCGCGTAGCAGTGCAGGTCCTGCTCGCTGATCACCGCGTCGTCGCGCGGAAAGTCCGGTGCGACCTCGGCACCGCCGAACCAGCCGCCGGCCTTGCGCAGGTAGGCGGTGACGGCCTGCGTGTCGCGGCCGGCGGGATCGCCGCGCCGGAACAGGCACTTGATCGTTCGCACCGTGTCGGCCTGCAGCGTGCGTGTCGCTTTCTCCAGGTTCTCGATGTAGTAGAGCTGGTAGTCCCATTGCCCGGCCGGGTACTGATCGGCCGGATACAGCTCGCGATCGATCAGCGGGAGCAGCGTGGACGGCGCGAAGCCCTCCGGGTGATAAGGCACGCACAGGCTGGCCACGCCGGCGCACCGCGCCGGATGGTGGCTGGCGATCGACCAGACCACCGGGCCGCCCCAGTCGTGGCCGATCCAGACCGCGCGCTCGCGGCCCAGGTGCGCGAGCAACTCGACCATGTCCTGCGTGATCTCGGCCATCGTGTACGCGTCGGACCGCTCGGGCACGCTCGATCGGCCGTAGCCGCGCATGTCCGGCGCGACGACGCGAAAGCCCAGCGCGGCGAAGGCGGCGAGCTGCGCCCGCCAGCTCACCGCCAGCTCGGGCCAGCCGTGCACGAAGATCAGCAGCGGCCCATCCGGCGGTCCGCCCTGCAGGTAATGGGTGGTATGGCGGTCGGTCTTGCAGACGTGTTCGGTCAGGGCGGGGGAAATCATCGCATCGTCTCCTCGGTATCGCGGCGCGTCGTGGCCGTCTCGTCCGCGATTATGGGCCGAAGTCCGATTCGATGAACCTCGGACGCCGAACGGGCCGATTGACTATGATCGTCGCGATCGGTGCCGGCCGTCGCCACGCACCGGCGGCGTCCGTGCGTCATCGAGGCGGGCGTTCGACATCACGAAGAGGAAGGAGACCGATCGGTGAGCGATGTTCCCACCCCCGCGTCGACGCCGGCGCCGAGCCCCGAATCCGCCGGCGCGGATCGCCATCTGCTGGTCGAGATCGCCGACGGCATCATGACCTTGACGCTGAACCGGCCCGACAAGCTGAACGCGTACACGAACCAGATGGGCAACGAGCTGATGGACGCGATCGACGCGGCCAACGCCGACGACGGCGTGCGCGCGATCATCGTCACCGGCGCCGGTCGCGGCTTTTGCAGCGGAGCCGACATCTCGCCCGAACATAGCTGGTTCAAGAACCCGGACGGGCAGGTGCGCGGCGGTAAGGACGGCGGGGAAGGCGGCTTCCCGATGAAGCTCCACGGCTGCCTGAAGCCGATCATCGCCGCGATCAACGGCCCGGCGATGGGCGTCGGCATCACGATGACCTTGCCGATGGACATCCGGATCGCCGCCGACGACGCGCGCTTCGGCTTCGTATTCGCCCGCCGCGGACTGGTGCCCGAAGCCGGCAGCGCGTTCTTCCTGCCGCGCATCGTCGGCCTGCCGCAGGCGCTGCGCTGGTGCTATACCGGCGAGACCATCGATGCGCCCACGGCGTTGCGAAGCGGGCTGGTCAGCGAACTGGTGCCCAAGGATCGATTGCTGGACCGCGCCACCGAGATCGCGCGCCAGATCGCCGACAACACGGCGCCGGTCGCGATCGCGCTGACGCGCCAGTTGCTGTGGCGCGCCGGCACGGCCGAGAGCCCGATGGCCGCGCTGGCCGTCGACGCGGCGATCAATCGCCAGATGGCGTCGTCGGCCGACGTCGCCGAAGGCATCGCGGCGTTCCGCGAGAAGCGGGTGCCCAGGTTTCCGGGGCGACCGAGCACGGACATGCCGTCGGCCTACCCGTGGTGGTGAGTGCGCCCGCCGAGGCCGAATCCCGCCGCTGGCTCGTCCGCGGCTTCGCGTGCCCGACGAACCGGCCTCTGGGGGGAGTCGTCGGGATTCGTCAGAGCAGGCGTGCGGGCCGTCCCTGCTTTTTCAGCAACGACACGGCCTGCTTGTCGAACGACACGAAGGTCTGCGCACCCAGCCACGCGCCCTCGTGAGCGATGACGCCATCGGCGAAATCTCCGCCGGCCTTGAGCATGGCGAGGCCGGCCTCGGCGGCGGGACGATTGACGACGACGTTGCCGACGTCGATCAGCGCACGTATGGCGACGCCGATGTCCGCACGCTGAACGCCGTACCGGCCGCGCAGCACCCAGACGAGCTCGCACAAGGTCTGCAAGCTCACGGCCACCATGTCGGCTTGTTCGAGCAACTCGACGGCGCGAGCCGATTGGGCTTCATCGTCCCTGACGATGGTGCGAACCAGGACGTTGGTATCGGCGGTGACCTTCATGCCTCACTGGCTCGGGCGCCGGCATCGGCGATGGCCTCGTCGATCTCGTCCAGGCTCAAGCGGGTACCGTTGGTCTTGTCCTTGAGAAGACCATGCAGTTCACGAAACGCCCCCTTGGGCCGCGCGGCTTTCAACTCGGCTCGGCCGTCCGGCAGCAAGTGGAGTTCGATCTTGTCGCCGGGCCGGATTCCCAGGTGCTGCAGAACTTCCTTCCTGAAAGTCACCTGGCCGCGGGCAGTGACGCTTAGCGTGTTCATGACGCTCTCGGCGGATGGAAAGTCTCCATGATAATGCGATTTTGCATTATCAGCAGCGGCATCGGAACCGGCGCCTGCTTCGGTACCGAGGTATCCGGAGGTCCACGCTATTTCTTCGTCTACTGCCGCGGCCCCTCGGGCACGAAGATCCGCGCGTGCCGCGGCCGCACGCTCAGCGCTTCGCCCGGCCGCAGGTCGAGCGCGCGCAGGCGTTCGAGCGGGATGTGCGCCTCGATGATCTGGTCGGTGCCGTCGCGCTCCAGCTCGAGCCGCGCGATCGATCCGGTCTGCACGATGCGGCCGAGCTTGACGACGATGCCGGCCGTCGACTGCGGCGTCAGCCGCTCGACGTCCATGTCGTGCGGCCGCACGTAGGCGAGCGCCTCGGCGTCGTTGACGGCCAGGTGCTCGGGCGCATCGAGCGTGATGCCTTCGACGTGGACCTGGCCGTCGTGCGCGCGGCCGTGAAACAGGTTGACGTCGCCGAGGAAGCCGTAGACGAACGGGCTGGCCGGATGGTTCCAAACGTCGTTCGGGCTGCCGATCTGCTCGATGTTGCCGGCGTTCATCAGCACGACGCGGTCGGCCACCTCGAGCGCTTCTTCCTGGTCGTGCGTGACGAAGATGCTGGCGACGTTCAACTCGTCGTGCAGCCGCCGCAGCCAGCGCCGCAGCTCCTTGCGCACCTTGGCGTCGAGCGCGCCGAACGGCTCGTCGAGCAGCAGCACGCGCGGCTCGACGGCCAGCGCCCGCGCCAGCGCGATCCGCTGGCGCTGCCCGCCGGAAAGCTGCGACGGATAGCGGTCGGCCAGCCAGTCGAGCTGCACCAGCGACAGCAGCTCCTTGACCTTGTCGCGGATGAACTTCTCGTTCGGCCGTTCGCCGCGCGGCTTGACGCGCAGGCCGAACGCAACGTTCTCGAACACCGTCATGTGGCGGAACAGCGCGTAGTGCTGGAACACGAAGCCGACCTGGCGCCGGCGCACGTCGACGTGCGTCGCGTCCTCGCCCGAGAACAGGATGCTGCCGCTGTCGGGCGTTTCGAGGCCGGCGATGATCCGCAGCAGCGTCGTCTTGCCGCAGCCGGACGGCCCGAGCAGCGCGACCAGCTCGCCCGAGTCGATCGTGGCCGAGACGTTGTTCAGGGCGATGAAATCGCCGAAGCGCTTGGAGACGTTGCGGACTTCGATGCTCATGACTTGCGATGCGTGCGGTGTTCGATGAAGGTCTTGACGACCAGCGTGGCGATCGCCAGCAGCGCCAGCAGCGATGCGACGGCGAAGGCGGCCTGGAACTGATATTCGTTGTAGAGGATCTCGACCTGCAGCGGGATCGTGTTGGTGACGCCGCGGATGTGGCCGGACACGACCGAGACCGCGCCGAACTCGCCCATCGCGCGGGCATTGCACAGGATCACGCCGTACAGCAGCGCCCAGCGGATGTTCGGCAGCGTCACGCGCCGGAAGATCTGCCAGCCGCTGGCGCCCAGCGTCAGCGCCGCCTGTTCCTCGTCGCTGCCCTGGGCCTGCATCAGCGGGATCAGTTCGCGCGCGACCAGCGGGAACGTGACGAACAGCGTGGCCAGCACCATGCCCGGCACCGCGAAGATGATCTTGATGTCGTGTTCGCCGAGCCACGGGCCGAACCAGCCGCTGCGGCCGAACCACAGCACGAAGATCAGGCCGGCGACGACCGGCGACACCGAGAACGGCAGGTCGATCAGCGTGACCAGCCATTGCTTGCCGCGGAACTGGAACTTGGCGATCGCCCAGGCGACGCTGACGCCGAACACGACGTTCAGCGGCACCGTGATGCCGGCGATCAGCAGCGTCAGCTTGATCGCCTCCCAGGCGTCGGCGTCCGACAGCGCGGCGATGAACGCGTCGCCGCCTTTCTTCAGGCCCTCGCCGATGACGATCAGCAGCGGCGATACCAGGAACAGCGCGACGAACGCCAGCGCGATCGCGATCAGCACGACCCGCACGGCCCGCGGCTCGGTCAGGTTCGCGTGCCGCGCGGCCGACTGCGCGCGGGGCGGCGCGAATGGTGCGGACGACGCGGACCGTGCGGCCGGCGTGGACGACGAGGTCGGAGCGAGACCGGGCCGCATCGTCGATGCCGGGGCGCTCATCGGACGACTCCGCGCGCGCCGGGGCCGGCGGTGCCGAAGCGGCGCGCCTGCCACCATTGCAGCGCGTTGATCGCCAGCAGCAGCAGCAGCGAGAACATCAGCATCACGACCGCGATCGCCGTGGCGCCCGCGTAGTCGAACTGCTCGAGCTTGGTGATGATCAGCAGCGGCGTGATCTCGGAGATCATCGGCATGTTGCCGGCGATGAAGATCACCGAACCGTATTCGCCGATCGCGCGGGCCAGCGCCAGCGCGACTCCGGTCAGCAGCGCGGGCAGCAGCGCCGGCAGGATCACGCGCCGGAACGTCTGCAGCCGGTTGGCGCCCAGCGACGCGGCCGCTTCCTCGAGTTCGCGCTCGGCCTCTTCGAGCACCGGCTGGACGGTGCGCACGACGAAGGGCAGGCCGATGAAGGTCATCGCCACGACGATGCCCAGCGGCGTGAACGCCACCTTGATCCCGGCCTGCGCGAGCGCCGCGCCGATCCAGCCGCCGGGCGCGTACAGCGTCGTCAGCGCGATGCCGGCGACCGCGGTCGGCAGCGCGAACGGCAGGTCGATCAGCGCGTCGACGAGCTTGCGGCCCGGGAACGGGTAGCGCACGAGCACCCACGCGACGATCAGCCCGAACACGCCGTTGATCACGGCCGCCAGCATCGCCGCGCCGAACGTCAGCCGGTAGGACGCGACGACCCGCGGATCGCTGACCGTCGCCCAGAACGCCGGCCAGCTCAGCGACAGCGTCTTGAACACCAGTCCGGACAACGGGATCAGCACGATCAGGCTCAGGTACAGCAGCGCGTAGCCGAGGCTCAGGCCGAAGCCGGGCAGCACGCCGGCGGCATGCCGCGCGCGGCGGCCGGCGCGCGCGGCGCCGGGCCCGCTGCCCGTCGCCGGAGCGGACGGCAGCGCGGAGGTCAGGGCGGAAGACACGAAAGGACCGGCGGCGGGAAGGAGGGGGTTCGAAGGGAGGGGGTTCGAAGCGGACGCCGGACGATCAGCGGATCTTGTTCGGCTGCGCGACGTAGCGCAGGTACGGACGTACGGTGCGCCAGCCGTTCGGGAACTTCTGCTTCAGCGTGTCGGGGTCGGTCAGCGACGGGACGATGATCACGTCCTCGCCGTCCTTCCAGTTGACCGGCGTCGCGACGCTGTAGCCGTCGGTCAGTTGCAGCGAATCGATGACGCGCAGGATCTCGTCGAAGTTGCGGCCGGTGCTGGCCGGGTACGTGATCGTCAGGCGGATCTTCTTGGCCGGATCGATGACGAACACCGAGCGCACGGTCGCCGTCAGGCTGGCGTTCGGATGGATCATGTCGTACAGCGTCGCGACCTTGCGGTCGGCGTCGGCGATGATCGGAAAACCCACGTTCGTCTGCTGCGTGTCCTCGATGTCGGCCAGCCATTTCCGGTGCGAATCGAGCGGATCGATCGACAGCGCGGCGACCTTGACGTTGCGCCGCGCGAACTCGTCGGCCAGCTTGGCCGTGTAGCCCAGTTCGGTCGTGCAGACCGGCGTGAAGTCGGCCGGATGCGAGAACAGCACGCCCCAGCTGTCGCCGAGCCAGTCATGGAAGCGGATCGGCCCCTGGGTCGAGTCCTGCTGGAAGTCGGGGGCGGTGTCGCCGAGTCTGAGCGTGGTCATCGATGGCTCCATGTGGCCGTACGCGGGGTCGCATGCGGAAAGGGGGTCGCATGCGGAAAGTCGTACAGTCTAGGCAGCCGGCCGGGGCGGCGGAACCAAGCATTCCTGCTGAGCTTATACGGGTTCTCGCTATGAGCTTTTCAGCAAAAATCGCTTCCCGCTGGCCGGCGATGCAGTCACAATCGATGCACGATGAGTGTATTGAAGCTCGACAGATTGCAGGCTTACGTACGCCGCCTGACCAGCAATGGCCCGGCCGACGACTTCTGGGTCGACGAGTCGGGAGCCATCGCCGGCCGCTTCGGCGCGATGCCGATCACCAGCGCGTTCCAGTCGATCCACCGGCTCGACGACGGCTCGGTCGTCGGCGCGCAGGCGCTGGTGCGCAGCGCCGATGACGACGCCGGCGCGGCCGCTTCGCCGTGGGTACGGCTGGCGTCGACGCTGCCGGCCGACGACATCGTCGCGCTCGACCGGCGCAGCCGGACCGTGCATACGCTCAATTTCTTCCGCCACGGCGGCAGCCCCGACGCGCTGTTCCTGTCGGTGCACGACCGGCTGCTGACCGCGGTCGCCGACAACCACGGGCGGTCGTTCCGGCGCGTGCTCGAGACGCTGGCCGTGCCGCTGTCGCGCATCGTCATCGAGCTGCCGGCCGAAACGGCCGCCGACCCGACGCTGCTGGCCAACGTCGTCGCCAACTACCGGCTGCATGGATTCAAGGTCGCGGCCAACTTCGATACCGCCGCGCAGCTCGCGGCCGTGCTGTCGGTCGTGCGGCTCGACTACCTGAAGGTCGACGCGCAGCGCTGGCCGGCCTTCGATGCCGGCGGCGCGGCGCGCCCGGCGCTGGCGCGGATGCGCGCCAGCGGCACCGAGCTGATCCTCAAGCGCGTCGAGACCCGCGCGCACCTGGACCTGGCGCGCGCCTGCGGCGCTTCGCGCGTGCAGGGCTTCGCGCTGGCGGCGCCGGTGCCGGCGCGCGCGTGGCCGGCGCCGGTCACGTCGCGTCGCGGTCGGGATTCAGTGCCTGCCTGACGATCGCTTCGGTCAGCGACGGCGAGCACTGCTCGATGAAGCGATAACCGAAGCCGCGCAGGTAATGCCCCTTGCGCACGGCGATCAGCGTCGTGTTGGTCGGAAACGCATCGCCGGTCGGCAGCAGCGCCAGGTTGTCCTCGCGCCCGGGCGTATAGGCGATCTCGGCGATGATGCCGACGCCCAGCCCCAGCTCCACGTAGGTCTTGATCACGTCGGCGTCGATCGCCGACATCACGATGTCGGGGACCAGGCCCTGGGCGGCGAAGGCCGCGTCGATCTTGGCGCGGCCCGTGTATTCCTGGTGGTAGGTGATGATCGGGTGTTCGGTCAGGTCCGCCAGCGAGACCGCGTCGCGCTGCGTCAGCGGGTGGCCGTGCGGCACGACGGCGGCGTGCCGCCAGTCGTAGAACGGGAAGGTGACGAGATTCGGTTCGCTGGCCAGCGCCTCGGTGGCGATGCCGATGTCGGCTTCGCCCGAGTTCAGCATCGCGACGATCTCCTTCGGACTGGCCTGGTGCAGCGCCAGGTGGACCTTCGGAAACGCCTCGGTGAATGCCCGCACGGTGTCCGGGATCGCGTAGCGCGCCTGCGTGTGCGTGGTCGCGATCACGAGCCGGCCTTCGTCGCGGCGCGAGAACTGGTCGGCGAGCTGGCGGATGTTCTGCGCATCGAGCAGCATCCGCTCGACGATGACGAGCAGCTCCTTGCCGGGCTCGGTCATGCCGAGCAGGCGCTTGCCCCGGCGCACGAACAGCTCGACGCCGAGCTCGTCCTCCAGGTCCTTGATGTGTTTGCTGACGCCCGACTGGGCCAGGTACAACGCGTTGGCGACTTCGGTCAGGTTGAAGTTGCGCCGGGCGGTTTCGCGGATGATCCGCAACTGCTGGAAGTTCATCGTCGTGCGTGGAGGGGGGCGGGAGAGGGCGGCCGGCCGGCACGATGATGCCATGCGCGCGCCGCCCGCGATCGGTCCGGGCGGCTCGAGGGGGCCTCGGCAGTGGCCGGGCCGTGCCTCGAGGACGACGGCTCAGCGATTGGCCTGGATGATCTGGTCGAAGACGCCGCCGTCGGCGAAATGCGTCTTCTGCGCGCGGGCCCAGCCGCCGAACACCTCGTCGATCGTGAACAGTTGCACCGGCGCGAACTGCTTGGCGAAGGACTCGGCGATCTTCGCGTCGCGCGGGCGATAGTAGTTGCGGGCGGCGATCTGCTGGCCTTCGGGCGTGTACAGGAAATTCAGGTAGGCCTCGGCCAGCTTGCGGCTGCCGCGCTTGTCGACGACCTTGTCGACGACGGCCACCGGCGGTTCGGCCAGGATCGATACCGACGGCGTCACGATGTCGAACTTGTCCGGGCCCAGCTCCTTGACCGCCAGGTACGCCTCGTTCTCCCACGCGATCAGCACGTCGCCGATGCCGCGTTCGACGAAGGTGTTGGTCGCGCCGCGCGCGCCCGAATCGAGCACCTTGACCTGCGAATACAGCTTCTTGACGAACTCGCGTGCCTGGGCTTCGTTGCCGCCGGGCTGGCGCAGCGCGTAGCCCCAGGCGGCCAGGTAGTTCCAGCGCGCGCCGCCCGAGGTCTTCGGGTTGGGGGTGACGACTTCGATGCCGGGGCGGACCAGGTCGTTCCAGTCCTTGATCTGCTTCGGGTTGCCCTTGCGCACCAGCAGCACGATCGTCGACGTGTACGGCGCGGCGTTGGCCGGCAGCCGCCGCGCCCAGTCGGGGGCGATCAGCTTGTGCTCGGCGATCGCGTCGATGTCATAAGCGAGTGCCAGCGTCACGACGTCGGCATCGAGACCGTCGATGACGCTGCGCGCCTGCTTGCCCGAGCCGCCGTGCGACTGCTTGATCGTCACGGTCTGGCCGGTGCTCGCCTGATATTGCTTGACGAACGCCGCGTTGACGTCCTGGTACAGCTCGCGGGTGGGGTCGTACGAGACGTTGACCAGCGTGGTCGGGCCGCCCTGGGCGATCGCCGACGGCGGCTTCGTGTGGAACGCGAGCAGACCGAGAGCCAGAGCGACCGTCGTGGTGCCCGCCAACAGGCGCAGATTCATGATCGAGGCGGTGCGAAGTGATGGAGGCCGCCATCTTCGTCGCGCGCCGCCGCGCCGTGAACCAAGAAAATCTGCTTTCGATATCAGCCCGGCCGGTGCTCAGCCCGGCCGGTGCTTTCCTCAGTCGACGCTCTCGGTCAGTCGAAGCTTTCCGTCAGTCGAAGCTCTCCGTCAGTCGGCGCTTTCCTTCAGCGCGCCGCTGGCCAGCAGCGCGTCGACTTCGGCCGCGTCGAACCCGAACTCGCCGAGCACCTCGCGCGAATGCTGGCCGAAGGTCGGCGCCGGCCGGTCGATGCGGGCCGGACTGTCGGACAGCTTGATCGGGAAGCCCAGCGCGCGCGTCGCGCCGGCCTTCGGGTGCTGCAGGTCGACGACCATCCGCCGCGCGAGCGCCTGCGGGTGTTCGAGCGCCTGGCCGATCGAATGGACAGGTCCGGCCGGGACGCCGGCGGCGTCGAACGCGGCGATCCAGTGCGCGGACGGCCGTGTCGTCGTGACCGCCTCGATCTCGCCGGTCAGCGTCGTCAGGTTCGCCATCCGCGCGGTGTTGTCGGCGAAGCGCGCGTCGGTCCGCCATTGCGGACGGCCGAGCACGTCGCAGATCCGCTCCCAGTTCGCCTGGTTGGCGCCGCCGACGTTGACGTAGCCGTCGGCCGTGCGGAACGCCTGGTACGGCGCCGCCAGCACGTGTCCCGAACCCAGCGCGGTCGGCGACTGTCCGGTCGCGAAGAAGATCGCCGCGTGCCAGTAGGTCTGCTGCAGCGCCGCCTCCATCAGCGAGGTCTCGACGATCTGGCCGCGGCCGGTCTTGAGCCGGTGCACGTACGCGGCCAGCACGCCGAGCGCCGCGAGGATGCCGCCGTTGATGTCGGCGACCGAGTTGCCGGGCTTGACCGGCGGCCGGCCGGGTTCGCCGGTGATGCTCATCAGGCCGGCGAAGCCCTGCGCGATCAGGTCGAAGCCGCCCTTGTCGCCATAAGGACCGTCGCGGCCGTAGCCGGACACGACCGCGTAGATCAGCGCCGGGTTGATCCGTGACAACGACTCGTAGCCCAGGCCGAGCTTGTCGAGTGTGCCGCGCCGGTAGTTCTCGATCAGCACGTCGGCGCCGCCGACCATCCGTTCGAGCACGCGCTTGCCGCCCGGGTGCTTCAAGTCCAGCGCGATGCCGCGCTTGTTGCGGTTCAGCATCATGAACGGCGCCGATTCGCCGTTGACGCGCGGCTCGCGGTACGAGCGCGAGTCGTCGCCGCCCTGCATCTTCTCGATCTTGATCACGTCGGCGCCCAGGTCGGCCAGCATCATGCCGCAGATCGGGCCGGCCATGATCTGCGCCAGTTCGAGCACGCGCACGCCGGCCAGCGGTCCGGGGTGCGCGCCGGCGTCAGAAGGAGAGGGCGTCTGAACGGGAGAAGCGGGCATCGTCGGATCGTCTCACTCGCCCCGGAAGCCGGGCGTTCGCTTGGCCAGGAAGGCCTGGTAGCCGGTGCGGAAGTCGGCGGTGTCGAAGCAGTCGAAGCCTTCGAGGTATTCGGCCTCGGTCAGCGGCCGCGCGTCGCGCAGCCGCCGCGCGAAGCGCTTGTGCCAGCGGGCGACCAGCGGCGCGCCGGCCATGATGCGCTCGGCCGCCGCGCGCGCCTCGGCCGCCACCCGGTCGTCGTCGACGACGCGGCTGACGAGGCCGATCCTCAGCGCCTCGTCGGCGTCGATGATCCGGCCCTCGAGCAGGATCGCCAGCGCCTGCGCTTCGCCGACCAGCCGGATCAGCGGCGCCATCTCGGCGTGCGCCATCACCAGGCCCAGGTTCTTGATCGGCGCGCCGAAGCGGCTCGATCGGCCGCAGATCCGCAGGTCGGCCAGCGACGCGATCTCGAGCCCGCCGCCGACGCAGATGCCGTGGATCTGCGCGACGATCGGATGCGGGCAGGCGTCGAGGATCGCCGCGGTCTCGTGCATGTCGCGGCCGTACGCGATCGCCTGTTCGCGATCGGCGCGATCGGTCTCGAACTCGCCGATGTCGTTGCCGGGCGAGAACGCGCGTTCGCCGGCGCCGCGCACGAGGATGCAGCGCACGCCGGGGTCGCGCGACAGCCGTCCGAACGCGTCGCCGATCGCGCGCCACATCGCCCGCGTCGTCGCGTTCAGCTTGGCCTCGCGGTTCAGGATCACGGTGGCCAGCGCGCCGTCGCGGCGCACGAGCAGCGTGCCGTCGGCCAGGTCCAGGTCGTCGACGCGCGGGCCGTCCGGGGCGGGAAGTTCGGGCAGGTTCATTCGGCTTTGACGTTCAGTTCCTTGACGAGCCGCGCGTACTTGGCCAGCTCGGCGTGCATGAAATCGGCGAACTGCGCGGGCGTCTGCGGACCGCCGGTCTGCAGGCCCTGCGCCTCGAGCTTGGGCCGGATCGCCGGGTCGTTCATCGCCGCCTTGACCGCCTGGTCGATCTTCTCGACCAGCGCGGCCGGCATCGATTTCGGCCCCATCACCGCGTACCAGTTGGTGACGTCGAAGCCCTTGATGCCGGCCTCGTTGAACGTCGGCACGCCGGGCAGTTGCGGCAGCCGGTTCGGCGTCGAGATCGCCAGCGCGTCGATCTTGCCGGCGCGGATGTGCTCGAGCACCGGCGGCATCGTATCGAAGTTCATGCTGACCTGGCCGGCGACCAGGTCGACGATCGCCTGGCCGCTGCCCTTGTACGGAATGTGCGTCAACTGGATGTCGGTCAGCTTCGCGAACAGCGCGCCGGCCAGATGCTGCGTGCTGCCGACGCCCGACGACGCGTACGTGTAGACGCCGGGTTTGGCCTTGGCCAGCTTGACGACGTCGGCGACCGACCGCGCCTGCAGCGACGGATGCACGACCATCACGTTCGGCACGTAGCCGACGTAGGTGATCGGCGTGAAGTCCCGGGCCGGATCGTAGGCGATCTTCGGCAGCACGAACGGCGCGATCGCGTTCGAGTTCGAGTGCCCCATCAGCAGCGTGTAGCCGTCGGACGGCGAGTTGGCGACGATCTCGGCGGCGATCGTGCCGGCCGCGCCGGCGCGGTTCTCGACGACGACCTGCTGGCCGAGCACTTCGGACATCCGCGGCGCGAGCGCGCGGGCGACGATGTCGGTTCCGCCGCCGGGCGCGAAACCGACGACCAGCCGGATCGGCTTGTTGGGCCATGCGTCGCCCTGCGCGGACGCCGGGTTGGGTATCGCCGCCAGCGTGGTGCCCGCCAGGGCGCCGACGCCCATCAGCGCATTCAGGATCTGTCGCCGTTTCACGTATGTCTCCTCCAAGTGATGCGAAAAATCAGCCGGCGGCGCCGGACAGGTAGTCCATCGCCGCGTCGACGCCGCCGCGCTGGTGCGGTACGCCGGCCAGGCGCAGCGACATCTCCACGCCGGCCAGCGTGCCGAGCAGGCTCAGTTCGTTTAGGTCGCCCAGGTGCCCGATGCGGAAGATCCGGCCGGACAGCTTCGACAGCCCCTGGCCGAGCGACAGGTTGAAGCGCTCGAGCGCCACCTTGCGGAACGCGTCGGCATCGTGGCCTTCGGGCATGATCAGCGCGGTCAGCGCCGAGCTGTACTCGGCCGGGTTCTGGCACAGGATCTCCAGTCCCCATGCGCGCGCCGCGCGGCGGGTCGCCTCGGCGAAGCGGTCGTGGCGGGCGAACACCGCGGGCAGGCCCTCTTCGAGCAGCATCGCGATCGCCTCGTGCAGGCCGTACAGCAGGTTGGTCGCCGGCGTGTACGGAAAGAAGCCGGTCTTGTTGCTGTTGAGCATCTCGGCCCAGTCCCAGTACGCGCGCGGCAGCCGGGCGGTCTCGCTGGCGGCCAGCGCCTTGCGGCTGATCGCGTTGAACGACAGGCCGGGCGGCAGCATCAGCCCTTTCTGCGATCCGCCGACGGTCACGTCGACGCCCCATTCGTCGTGCCGGTAGTCGATCGAGCCGAGCGACGAGATCGTGTCGACCAGCAGCAGCGCCGGGTGCCGGGCGGCGTCGATCGCCCGGCGGACCTCGCCGACGCGGCTGGTCACGCCGGTCGACGTTTCGTTGTGCACGATGCAGACGGCCTTGATCCGGTGATCGGCGTCGTCGTGCAGCCGCGCCTCGATCTGCTGCGGATCGGCGCCGTGGCGCCAGTCGCCGGGGATGAACTCCGGCTGCAGCCCGAGTTTCTCGGCGATCCGCTTCCACAGCGTCGCGAAGTGGCCGGTCTCGCACATCAGCACCGTGTCGCCCGGCGACAGCGTGTTGACGAGCGCCGCTTCCCACGCGCCGGTGCCCGAGCCCGGGTAGATGACCACGTCGCCCTGCGTCTGGAATATCTTGCGGATGCCGGTCAGCACCGATTGGCCCAGGCGCTGGAATTCGGGACCGCGATGGTCGATCGTCGGATAGTCCATCGCCCGCAGGATGCGGTCGGGCACGTTGGTCGGGCCCGGGATCTGCAGGAAGTGCCGGCCGCTCGGATGGCTGTTGAGGGCGAGGCCATGGCTCAGTTTCATCGTCGTCTCCGCTCAGTTCGATGATTTTGTATGCAAAAAATGAAGATGTGCAACGGATTTTATTGGTAGATTCGGGAATCGGGGAAATTTGCATGCAAAAAGACGCTGAAACGCCCGGCGAGCGCCTGCTGCACGAAGCGGTCGCCGACCGGCTGCGCGAATTGATCGTCGAGGGCATCCTGCCGCCGGGCAGCCGCCTGAACGAGCGCGTGCTGGCCGCGCAGTTGAACGTGTCGCGCACGCCGCTGCGCGAGGCGTTCAAGCAGCTTGCCGGCGAACGGCTGGTCGAGCTGCTGCCGAATCGCGGCGCGCATGTCGCGTCGCTGTCGCGCGCCGACGTCGAGCATCTGTTCGAACTGATGTCGGCGCTCGAAGGCCTGTCGGGCTGGCTGGCCGCGACGCGACGCACCGAGGCCGAGCTGACCGAGATCCGCGCGCTGCATTTCGAGATGCTGGCCGCGCATGCTCGCCGCGACCTGCCGAACTACTATCGTTGCAACCATGCGATCCACCGCCTGATCAACCAGGCGGCCCGTAACCCCGAACTGACCGAGATGTACGCCAGCGTCAACGGCAGGCTGCAGAGCCTGCGCTTCCGCTCGAACTTCGACGCGCGCCGCTGGGATCACGCGGTCGACGAGCACCAGCGGATGATCGACGCGCTGGTCGCGCGCGACGCGCCGCGGCTGCGCGCGCTGCTCGAGCAGCACCTGCTGGGCAAGCGCGACGCGGTGCTCGCGCAATTCGACGCCGCCGGGGCCGACGGCCTGCCGGCGCTTACCCTGTCCTCGCCTGTGGCTGAACCACGATGAACGCTCCCGAATCCCCGCGCGCCGCGGCCGCCGCCGACCCGGGCGCCGCTCCCGTCTCCGCGGCCGTCGCGATCGCCGCGCCGCCCGCCGTCCCCGTCCGCCAGCTCGGCGGCAAGCCGCTCGAACGCAGCCGCCTCGCGCAGCGGCTGCGGCGGCTGGTCAAGGGCGAGGTGATGTTCGACGCCGCGTCGCGCGGCCGCTACGCGACCGACGCGTCGATCTACCAGGTCGAACCGATCGGCGTGCTGGTGCCGGCCGACGAGACCGACGCCGTCGCGGCGATCGACCTGGCGCGCGAACTGAAGGTGCCGATCCTGCCGCGCGGCGGCGGCACCAGCCAGTGCGGCCAGACGGTCGGCGAGGCGCTGGTCATCGACAACAGCAAGCACCTGCGCCAGGTCATCGATTTCGACGCCGACGCGATGACCGTGCAGGTGCAGCCGGGCATCGTGCTCGATCACCTGAACGCCTGGCTCAAGCCGCACGGACTGTGGTTTCCGGTCGACGTGTCGACGGCCGCGCAGGCGACGATCGGCGGCATGGCGGGCAACAACTCGTGCGGCTCGCGCTCGATCGCCTACGGCAACATGGTGCACAACGTGCTGGGCATCGACGCGATCCTGTCCGACGGCACGCAGGAGTTCTTCGGCCCGTTCGGCGCGCGCGCCGCGCGGCCGATGGGGTCGGCACGCACCGGTTCGCTGGTGTCGCGGCTGTTCGAGCTGGGCCACCACGAGCGCGCCGAGATCGAACGCGTGTGGCCGAAGGTGATGCGGCGCGTCGGCGGCTACAACCTCGACGTGTTCCACCCGCAGTCCGAACGCCCGTACACGGCAGACGGTACGGTCAATCTCGCGCACCTGCTGGTCGGCTCCGAGGGCACGCTCGCGTATTTCCGCCGGCTGCATTTGAAGCTGTCGCGGCTGCCGGCGCACAAGGTGCTCGGCGTCGTCAACTTCGCGTCGTTCCACCGCGCGATGGACAGCGCGCAGCACATCGTGCGGCTGATGCCGTGCGCGGTCGAGCTGGTCGACCGCACGATGATCGATCTGGCGCGCGACAACCCGGTGTTCCGCGCGACGATCGAGACCGCGCTGGTCGATCCGCGCGCGGCCACGCCCGAAGCGATCCTGCTGGTCGAATTCGCCGGCGACGACCGCGATCTGCTGCTGCGGCAGTTGCACGACCTGACGGTGCTGATGGGTGATCTGGGGCTGCCCGACACCGTCGTCGAGATGCCGGATCCGAAGGCGCAGAAGCTGCTGTGGGACGTGCGCAAGGCGGGGCTCAACATCATGATGTCGGCGCGCGGCGACGGCAAGCCGGTCTCGTTCATCGAAGACTGCGCGGTGCCGCTCGAGCACCTGGCCGAGTACACCGCGCAGCTCACCGAGGTGTTCGCGCGGCACGGCACGCGCGGCACCTGGTACGCGCACGCGTCGGTCGGCACCTTGCACGTGCGGCCGATCCTCGACATGCGGGTCGGCGGACCGAACGGCGGCGCCGCCAGGATGCGCGCGATCGCCGAGGAGGCCGGCGAACTGGTCCGCAAGTACCGCGGCGCGTTCTCCGGCGAGCACGGCGACGGCCTGGTCCGCAGCGAATGGGTCGAATGGCAGTACGGCCCGCGGATCACCAAAGCGTTCGAGACCGTCAAGCAGTTGTTCGACCCGGCCGGATTGATGAACCCGGGCAAGATCGTCCACGCGACCCGGATGGACCAGGCCGAACTGTTCCGCTTCAAGCCCGATTACCGCGTGCTGCCGCTGCGCACCGAACTCGACTGGTCGGCGTGGAACGTGCAGAACGACGCGACCACCGGCGAGACGACGCTGCCCGGTACCGGCGGCGACCCGACCGGCGGCTGGGCCAAGGCCGTCGAGATGTGCAACAACAACGGCCACTGCCGCAAGTTCGACGCCGACACGATGTGCCCGAGTTATCGCGTCACGCGCGACGAGCAGCACCTGACGCGCGGCCGCGCCAACACGCTGCGGCTCGCGCTGTCGGGCCAGCTCGGGGAGGGCGCGCTGACCTCGCGGGCGATGGCCGACACGATGGACCTGTGCGTCGGCTGCAAGGGCTGCAAGCGCGACTGCCCGACCGGCATCGACATGGCGCGGATGAAGGTCGAGTTCCAGCATCATTACCGCGCGCGGCACGGCGCGACGCTGCTGCAGCGGATGGTCGGCGAGCTGCCGCGCTACGCGGGCATGGCCGCGCGCGTCGCGCCGCTGCTGAACCTGCGCAACCGCTCGAAGATCGTCGCGCGGCTGGTGCAGCGCGTCACCGGCATCGATGCCCGCCGCAGCCTGCCGGTCTGGCATCGGCGTCCGTTCCTGCGCGACAAGCGCCTGACGCGCGGGCTGCTGCGCGGCGGCATCGACGCCGGCGCACGGTTCGACGAGGCCGCGACCGCCGTGCCCACTGCCGCGCCCGCCGCCGCCGCGCCGGTCGGCGACGTCGTGTTGTGGGTCGACACGTTCAACAACCACTTCGAGCCCGAAGTGCTGCGCGCCGCGCTCAAGGTGTTGCGCGCGGCCGGTTATCGCGTCCATCACGCGCAGGCGGCCGGCGACGCTCGCCGGCCGCTGTGCTGCGGCCGCACGTACCTGGCCAGCGGCCGCATCGACCGAGCGCGCGCCGAGGCCGCGCGCACGCTGGACGCGCTGCTGCCCTACCTGCGGCGCGGCGCCGCGGTCGTCGGCCTGGAGCCGTCGTGCCTGCTGACGATGCGCGACGAGTTCCTGGTGCTCGGTGGGCAGCGCGACGGCGCGACGCCCGGCATCGCCGCCGCCGACGCGAGGCTGCTGGCCGACAACGCGCTGCTGTTCGAGGAGTTCCTGGTCCGCGAGAAGGCGGCCGGGCGCCTGACGCTACCGTTGGCCCCGCTGCACAAGCACAAGGTGCTGGTCCATGGTCACTGCCACCAGAAGGCGTTCGAGGCCTTCACGCCGGTGCAGACCGTGCTCAAGTGGATTCCCGAGGTCGATCTGCGAGTCGTCGAATCGAGCTGCTGCGGCATGGCCGGCGCGTTCGGCTTCGAGCGCAAGCACTTCGACGTGTCGACGAAGATGGCCGAGGCCTCGCTGCTGCCGGCCGTCCGCGAGGCCGGCGACGACGCGCTGATCGTCGCCGACGGCACGAGCTGCCGGCACCAGATCCTCGACGGCGCGCAGCGGCACGCGCTGCACGTCGCCCAGGTGCTGGCCGAATCGGTGTATCGGGCGTCGACCGAAGGCGGGCGGTAACGGCGAGGCGTTCTTCGTTATTCGCCGCGGCAAGCCCGTCGCCCGCCCGGTCGCCGCCGGCGAGGGGTCAGCGCTCATCGCCGCTCGTGCGCTGGCCGCTTGCTAACGGTCGAAAAGCTCGACAAAATTAGCTAGCCATAATTTTCCGGACTGGATATGAAGACGATTTCCGTTGCGGAGGCCAAGAACCGTCTGTCCGAGCTGATCGTCCTGGTCGAAGCCGGCGAGGAG
The DNA here is from genome assembly GCA_047601745.1 of Burkholderiaceae bacterium. Lineage (GTDB taxonomy): Bacteria > Pseudomonadota > Gammaproteobacteria > Burkholderiales > Burkholderiaceae_E > JAKPAM01. The sequence continues at coordinate 3,571,333 of JASGIS010000001.1, forward strand.
TTTTTCGTCACCCGTCACGGCAAGCCCGTTGCCCGCCTGGTCGCCGCCGGCGAGGAGGTCGAGGCGACTGACCGCCGTGCTCGCGTGGTCGATGCGATGCGTGGCCTGGCCAGGCTGCGGCGTGGTGTGACGCTGGATGGCGACCTGAAGTCCATCGCCCGCGAAGGGCTGGACTGATGCCTTTCGTCCTGGATAACTCCGTCGTCAGTGGCTGGCTGCTCGAAAACCAGGCCAGCGACTACACTGATGCGGTGGCCGAACGCCTGCAGGAAGATCGCGCCATCGCTCCGGCCCTGCTGCGTCTGGAGTACGTCAACGTGCTGCGTACGGCCTGCAAGCGTCGCCGGCTGATCGCGCAGCAGGCGCAGGAAGCGATCGGGTACCTGGCCCGGCTGCCGATCGCCATCGACCGCGAAGCGCCCGATCCGGCCTTGCTGTTGTCGCTGGCCCTGCGCCATGACCTGAGCAGCTACGACGCGGTCTACCTCGAATTGGCCCTGCGCCGGCAATTGCCGATCGCCACCCGCGATGCCGCCCTCGCGGAAGCGGCTCGCGCGGCGGGCGTCGGAACTTTCGTGCCCTGAACTACTTCTCTGCCCTGAACTACTTCTTCACCAGCGGGCAGGCGCTCTTGGACAGCGGCATGAAGGCCTCTTCGGCCGGGATCGTGGCCTTCAGCTTGAAGTAGTCCCACGGACCCTTGGACTCCGAAGGCTTCTTGACCTCGAACAGGTACATGTCGTGCATCATCCGGCCGTCCTCGCGGATCCGGCCGTTCTTCACGAACACGTCGTTGATCGGGTTGGCCTTCATCCACGCCATCACCGGCCCGGTCTCGTCGGTGCCGGTGGCCTGCACGGCCTTCAGGTAGTGCATCGTCGACGAATACGAGCCCACCTGCAGCATGTTGGGCATCTTCTTCATCTTGTCGAAGAAGCGCTTCGACCACTTGCGGGTCTCGTCGTTCATGTCCCAGTAGAAGCCCTCGGTCAACTGCATGCCCTGCGTGACGTCCAGGCCCAGCGAATGGACGTCGTTGATGAACACCAGCAGGCCGGCCAGCTTCTGGCTCTTCGTGAGGCCGAACTCGTTGGCCGCCTTGATCGCATTGACCGTGTCGCCGCCGGCCGTCGCCAGACCGACGACCTTGGCCTTCGACGCCTGCGCCTGCAGCATGAACGACGAGAAGTCCGCGTTGTTCAGCGGGAAGCGCACGCTGCCCACGACCTTGGCGCCTTCGGCCTTGACCACGTCGCTGGTGTCCTTCTCGAGCGAATGGCCGAACGCGTAGTCGGCGGTGATGAAGAACCAGCTATCGCCGCCGGTGCGCGCGACGCCGCGGCCGATCACCGAGGCGAGCGCGTAGGTGTCCCAGGTCCAGAGCACGCTGACCGGCGAGCAGTTCTCGCTGATCAGGCGGCTGGTGCCGGGGCCGCTCATCAGGATGACCTTGTTCTTCTGCTTGGCGACCTCGGCCGCCGCCAGCGCGGTGGCGGACGCGGCGACGTCGCCGATCATGTCGACCTTTTCAGCGTCGAACCACTCGCGCGCCTTCGCGGCCGCCAGGTCGGGCTTGTTCTGGTGATCGACGACCACCACCTCGATGGGCGCGCCGTTGACCTTGCCGCCGAAGTCTTCGACGGCCATCTGCACGGCGGTCACCGTGCCTTTGCCGGCGACGTCTTCGTAGAGACTGCTCATGTCCAGCAGCAGTCCCATCCGCACGACGCCGTCGGAGATCTTGGCGTTGCCCTGCGCGGCGGCCTGGGGCGCCGGAAAGGCCGCCGCCAGCGCCACGGCCAGCGCGGCGCACGAGGATTTGAGAGATCGGGGAAGGGCGGACAGGGAATGCATGGCTGATCTCGGGCTGAGCGGATGTCGGATGCTATGCACAGGCGGAACCGGGCACAACCCGGGTTCTCCCTGCGATCAGCGCCGCCGGGGCGACGCGCCTTCCGGTCGCCGCTTCTCAGGTAAGCTGCCCGGGTGTTCCGATTCTTCGAAACCCTGATCCAGGGCAGTCGCACGCCCGACGCCACGATCGCGTCGAGCGAGGGTCCTCCGAAACGATTGCTGGCGTTCTACTGGCACTTCGTGCGCCAGACGCGCTGGCTGTACCTGGCGATGTTCGCCACCGGCCTGGGCGTCGCGTTGTCGGACATGCTGGTGCCGCTGTTCATCGGCCGGCTCGTCGGGCTGATGACCGCCGCCGACCCGCACGCGGTGCTCGCCGCCAGCCGGACGATGCTGATCGCGATGGCGGTCGCGCTGCTGATCGTGCGGCCCGGCATCCAGATGCTCGACAGCCTGGTGCGCAACAGCGCGGTCGCGCCGGGCGTCACCGCGCTGATCCGCTGGCAGAACCACTGGCACGTCGTGCGCCAGAGCTGGCCGTTCTTCCAGAACGATTTCGCCGGACGGATCGCCAACCGCGTGATGCAGACCGGCGTGTCGCTGCGCGAGAGCGTCGTCGCGTCGATCCGCGCGGTCTGGCACATCAGCGTCTACGGCATCAGCGCGCTGGCCCTGCTGGCCGCGATGGATTGGCGGCTGGCGATGCCGATCGTCGGCTGGATCACCGGCTACGGGCTGTTCCTGCGTTATTTCGTGCCGCGCATGCGCCGGCTCGGCAAGGCGGCGTCCGAGGCCCGCTCGATGCTGATGGGGCGGGTCGTCGACAGCTATACGAACATCCTCACCGTCAAGCTGTTCGCGCGTCCGCAGGACGAGGACCGCCACGTCGCCGAAGCCATCGACGGCACGCAGCAGGCGGTCGCGAACCACATGCGGCTGATCACGCTGTTCACGTCGACGTTGACGGCGATGAACGCGCTGCTGATCGTCGGCACCGCGCTGACGGGCCTCGCCTTGTGGTATCAGGGCGCGATCGAGGCGGCGGCGGTGGCCACCGCGATCCCGCTGACCTGGCAGATCTCGAACATGGCCGGCTGGGTGTCGTGGGAGGTGGCCGGCATCTTCGAGAACATCGGCGTCGTCCAGGAGGGCATGGAGACGATCGCGCAGCCGCACGCGCTGGTCGACCGGCCCGACGCGCGGCCGCTGATCGTCACGCACGGCCGCATCGAGTTCGAGCGCGTCGGCTTCGGCTACCAGCCTCAGCGGCCGATCTTCGACGAGCTGTCGCTGCGGGTCGAGTCGGGCGAGCGCGTCGGCATCGTCGGGCGATCGGGGGCGGGCAAGTCGACGCTGGTCAATCTGCTGCTGCGCTTCCACGACCTGCAGAGCGGCCGCATCCTGATCGACGGCCAGGACATCAGCGGCGTCACGCAGGAGAGCCTGCGCGCCGCGATCGGCGTCGTCACGCAGGACACGTCGCTGCTGCACCGCTCGATCGCCGAGAACATCCGCTATGGGCGGCCGTCGGCGACCGACGACGAGGTGCGCGCGGCCGCCAGTCAGGCGCATGCCGACGAGTTCATCGAACATCTGAGCGATTGGCAGGGGCGGCGCGGCTATGACGCGCAGGTCGGCGAGAGCGGCGTCAAGCTGTCGGGCGGCCAGCGGCAGCGGATCGCGCTGGCGCGCGTGCTGCTGAAGAACGCGCCGATCCTGGTGCTCGACGAAGCGACGTCGGCGCTGGACAGCGAAGTCGAGGCGGTGATCCAGGAGCAGTTGCAGACGCTGATGGCCGGCAAGACCGTCATCGCGATCGCGCACCGGCTGTCGACGATCGCCAGCATGGACCGGCTGATCGTGATGGATCAGGGCCGGGTCGTCGAGCAGGGCACGCATGCGCAACTGCTGGCGCTGGACGGCCACTACGCGAGATTGTGGAACCGGCAATCGGGTGGTTTTCTCGATCATTGATCGCCGGTCGCGTCGCCCGTGTCCTGGCCGTGCTTCGCCGCGCCGTGAAGGCCCGCGACCCGGCCTGTACGCGAATCAGGATTCGCTGATTTCGTCAATAAAGGTCACACAAACCAGCTCATACCCCGTTGACTGTCGCTTCCCTGTTGTCAGTCCACTTGACACTTCGGGGTCAAAGCTGACGGGCGTTCCGTCCCGTTGATGCAATAAATCAATATGAATCAACAGGTTAATGGTGTACCCCTGGAAATGGTATGGAAGTTGCTGTCAGGTACCAGAGCCATCGCTGGGCATAGGGTGGCCAAATCTAGGAGAATCAAATTGAAATTCGTTAAAAAGCTTTCCGCCGCCGCGCTGGCGACCTCGGCTTTGCTCGCTTTGCCGCTGGCGAGCCAGGCTGCCCCCGTCGAACTGGTGACCAACGGAGGTTTCGAGATCACGAACCCCGGCGCTGACCTCGAGTTCGACTATGCGACCATCGCGAGCGGGTGGACGTCGAGTGGCTACAACTTCATCTTCTCGGGCCCGTCGGCGACGGCTGATGGCTCGGGTGGTCCGGTGTCGTTGTGGGCGGCGGCCACCAGCCCGGTCGGCGGCAATTTCGTCGCCGCCGACGGCGCCTACCAGACCGCGCCCATCCAGCAGACGATCTCGGGTCTGACGCCCGGTTCGCAGTACGTCGTCTCGTTCTGGTACGGCTATGCCCAGCAGGCAGGTTACGACGGCGACACCATCCAGAACTGGACGGTCAGCCTCGGCAGCGAGTCGCAGACGCTGGCCAACTACTCGCTGCCCGAGCACACGTTCTCCGGCTGGCAACAGGCTAACCTGACCTTCACCGCGCAGAACAGCACCGAAGTGCTGTCCTTCCTGGCCTGGGGCAACCTGCCGGTTCCGCCGTTCGCGCTGCTGGACGGTGTCAGCATGACCGAAGCCACCGTGCCGGAACCCGAGAGCCTCGCTCTCGTCAGCCTGGCTCTGGTGGGTATGTTCGGCGCGGCTCGCGTTCGCCGCTCGCGCCAGTCGGGCTCGGCGGACAAAGCTTCGCAAGCCTGATAGATGTAGTGGTAAGGGGCCGGGCAGGCGCTCGCCTGGCCGGCCCTGGTCACGAATGCGGCGTATCGCATAAGAACTGGTTTTTCCATGCATTTTCTTGCGGATCTACCCGATCTGGCCGTGCAACTGGCGCGCTTCGGTGCCTGGCTCGCCTTGATGGTCGTCGTCTTCGCGACGCTGGAACGGATCGTGCCGGTCCGGCCGTCCAAGCTGCTGCGTCGCCAGTGGGCGGTCGACGTCGGCTGGTACTTCGTCAACAGCCTGGCGGGGATCCTGCTGCTTGGGCCGATCTCGGTGCTTTGCGCCATCGGCATCCGCGCACTGATGCCGGAGCAGATCATCAGCGCTGCCGCCACCATGCCGCTGTGGGCGCGCATGGTCGCCGCGATGATCGTCGGCGAGATCGGCTTTTATTGGGGCCACCGCTGGTCTCACAAGATTCCGCTGCTGTGGCGCTTCCATGCGGTCCACCATAGCGCCGAACAACTGGATTTCCTGGTCAATACCCGTGGGCATCCGATCGACGTGATCTTCACCCGCCTGTGCGGGCTGGTGCTGCTGTACGCCACCGGGCTGGCATCGCCCGTCGGTCCCAACCCGACGCTGATTCCCGCGCTGGTACTGTCGGTCGGCGCCGCGTGGAGCTTCTTCATCCATTCGAACCTGCGTGTGCGGCTGGGGCCGCTCGAACAGATCATCTCGTCGCCGGCGTTCCATCATTGGCACCACACGCTCGACGACCACAAGGACCATAATTTCTCGTCGATGCTGCCGTTCGTGGATCGGCTGTTCGGCACCTTCTATCTGCCCAAACACTGGCCTGCCGCCTACGGCACGCGCACGCCGGTGCCCGAAACCTTGCTGGGCCAGTTGCTCGACCCGTTCGCACCGGTGGCCGCCGCCAACGATACCGCCCCGCGCGAGCGGACCGCCGTTCACCCCGAGCCCACCGAACGCTGATCGGCGTTCGGCGTTCGCCGGTGGGTCGTCGCATGGTTCGGCCGTCGGCCGGATGGTGATGGAGCAGGGCCGGGTCGTCGAGCAGCGCACGCATGCGCAGCGACTGACGCCGAACGGCCGCGACGCGAGATTGTGGAACCGGCAATCGGGCGGTTTTGTCGATCATTGATCGCCGTTTGCGTAGCCTGTCGGGCAAGTCGGCCGCCACGGAAGGGCGCCGGATCGGCGCAGAGGCCCGTGGGTCTGGCCGCCATGCGATCGAATGTCCGAGAGGGAGGAGCCATGATTTTCTGGAGAGGGTACGGAATCCTCGTCGCCGTCATCGCGTTTCTGGGCTTGTTCGGCGCGCGCTGGATCGCCGAGAGCATGTGGGGGACGCCTCTTCCGGTCGATCGGCGCAAACTCTGCGAACTGGTCGGCATGCTGGTCGCGGCGCTCGTCGTCTACGGGCTGCATCGCGCGATCGTGCGCGCCAATCCGCCTCGCACCTTCGTGGACAAGAAAACGGGCGAAGAGGTCGTCTGGGTCCCCAAACACGATCTTTTCTTCGTGCCCATCAAATACTGGCCCTATGTGCTCGCCGCCTTGGGCGTGATGTTCGCTCTGCAAGGGTGATGGGGAAACCGGCAGCGCGACCGTTCGCCATCAGGGTCTGACCAACGAGGATCAAGGAGGCGCGATGACCGATCCGGTTCATCTGTATGGCCTGTCGCGCAGCGTCTATACGCGCATCGCCCGCCTCGCGCTCGAAGAGAAGGCGGTTTCATACCAGCTCGTCAAGACCGAGATATTCGGCGCGCAAGGCCCGCCGCCCGAGTATCGCGAACGTCATCCGTTCGGCCGTATTCCGGCTTTTTCCCATGGCGCGCTGTCGCTGTACGAGACGGCGGCGATATGCCGATATGTCGATGAGGCGTTTCCGGGGCCCTCGCTGCAGCCGTCGTCGCCGGCGGGCCGGGCGCGGGTGACGCAGATCGTCGGCGTCCTCGATTCGTATGTGTATCGGCCGCTGGTATGGGGTGTCTTCTTCCAACGCGTCGTACGGCCGCAGATGGGCGAGGCGCCGGACCAGCAAGTGATCGATTCGACCTTGCCGCAGGTTCATCGAGCGCTGCAGGCGATCTGCGCGTTGCAGCAGGATGCGCGGTATCTGGCCGGTGAGTCGCTGACGCTCGCGGATCTGCATGCATTCCCGATGTTCAAGTGCCTGACGTTCACGCCCGAAGGAAAGGCCGCCCTGGCGCAGAATCCGTCGATCGACAGGTGGCTGGCGCTGCTGGCCGATCGGGCGAGCGTCCGTCGCACCCGGTGGCGGAACGAGTAGTTCGCGCGACGTCCGCAACATGGTGTCTGCCTTTTCGGCTATCTTGTCGCGGTGACCGTTGGTGGTGCGCAGTGCCTGTCGCGGCTTCGTGCAGGGTTTTCGCGGAGATCCGGTGTTCACTCCCGAGTTCGTCATCGAAGAGAAGGGCGAGTTCCTGCTGGTGGCCAATCACGCGTTGGGCACCGCCGAGCAGGTGGCCCTGAGCGTGGCGTACAACCTCGCTCGCGTCGAGTTCGGCCGATCGCACATCCCCGCCAGCATCGCCCAATGCCGGGTGATCTATGACATCCGGGGCCAGGACGTTCCGCCGTCCACGCGAGACGCGATCGTCCGTCGGCTGGCAGAGGTGGCCGACGTGGAGTTCAGGGACTGATGGGCCTGCAGCTCATCGTTCGTTGCCAGGACGAACGGCAACTATCGGCGTCGCTCGGCGACATCGCCGCGTCCTGCGAGTGCTTTCCTGTCGATCGCGAGCTTTTCGGCCTGTCGGTCCCGACCAAGGTCATCGATGCGATCGGCGAGGAACGGATCCGGGACAGCCTGTCGGCTTATGACGTCTACGAACTCTGGTCCGGGAACTGGCGATCGCCGACCTCCGAAGCTCGGGCAAGGCCAGGCTGGAAGTTCTGGTAGCGTGTACGAACGTCCGCTGGCCGGCGGTTTCGCCCCGGACGGGGCCGGCTCGTCCCGGGCATCAGCCGAATCGCGAGGCGCTCATCCTGATCCTGGTCTGGCGAGGTCGGGCGTCGACACTCGCGAGGCCAGGGATCTTCTGGAGCAGGCTTCTCCCGGCCCGGCTCAGCGCTCCAACGCCAGCAGTTCTTCGATCGTCTGCCGGCGCCGGATCACCGTGGCGCGGCCGCCGTCCACCAATAGCTCGGGCGCCAGCGGACGCGAGTTGTAGTTGCTGGACATCGACGCGCCGTAGGCCCCCGCGTCGTGGAACGCCAGCAGGTCGCCCACGCGCGGCTCGGGCAGCTCGCGCGCCAGCACCACGCCGCCCTCGGCCTGGGTGAAGACGTCGCCCGATTCGCACAGCGGCCCGGCCACGGTCGTGGCGCGCAGCGGGCGATCGGCCGCGCTGCCGTCGGCCGGGATCAGGCTGATCTCGTGGTGTGCGCCGTACATGGCGGGGCGTGCCAATTCGTTGAAGCCGGCATCCACCAGCGCGAAGAAGCGGCTGCCCATGGTCTTGGTGGCGCGCACCTCTGCAAGCAGCACGCCCGATTCGGCCACCAGGAAGCGGCCGGGTTCCAGCTCCAGGTGGATGGCGTGGCCGCGCGCGTCGGCGATGCGCCGGCGCGCCGCGTCCCACAGCGCGTGGTAGTGCGCGGTGTCGATGCGTGGCTCACCCGGGCGATAGGGGATGGACAGGCCGCCGCCGGCCGAGATCGCTTCGATCGGGTGATCGACCCGCGCGGCCAGCGCCACCATCGCATCGCAGACCTGGCTCAGGTGGCCATAGTCCACGCCCGAGCCGATGTGCATGTGCAGTCCCACCAGCCGCAGGCCGTGCCGGCGTACCGCGGCCAGCGCTGCCGGCAGGTCGGCATGCCAGATGCCGTGCTTGCTGTGCTCGCCGCCGGTGTTGGTCTTGTTGCTGTGGCCGTGGCCGAAGCCGGGGTTGATGCGCAGCCAGACGCGGTGGCCCGGGCTCCTGCCGGCCGTGGCCGAGCCCAACTGGTGCAGCATGTCCACCGAGCCGCAGTTCACCGGGATGTCGTGCGCCGTCACCAGCGCCAGTACCTCGGTCGTCAGCACGTCGGCGGTGAAGACGACGCCCGGCGTCATCGGATCCTTCGCGTCATAGCCGGCGGCCAGCGCGCGCTGGATCTCGCCGGCCGAAACCGCATCCACCAGCACGCCCTCGGCGCGCATCAGCCGCAGCACGTGCAGATTGGCGTTGGCCTTTTGCGCGTAGCGGATGGCCGGGAAGCGCCGCAGCTCGGCGATGCGCGCGCGGATGGTGTCCGCGTCGTACACCCATAGCGGCGTGCCGTGCCGGCGCGCCAATTGCTGCAGCAAGGGGCGGGGGAAGGGGCCGGAGAGATCAGTCATGACCGGTATCATGCTCGCGGCCAAGCCATGCCGTCCAATCGAAATCCGTGTGTTGGTCATTCATCCTGGATATGGATAAACCCAAACGGCGAAAGCTCCGGCCATGGCCACCGCCGGCCCGTCGTCCGGCCGCCCGGCCGCCGCCATCGCTACCGCTGTATGGCAGTATCGCTCGATGCCGCTGACGCACCGCCAGGTCGAGGTCTTCCGCGCGTTGATGCTCACCGGCAGCGTCACGCGCGCGGCCGAGCTGCTGCACAGCTCGCAGCCCACGCTCAGCCGCGAGCTGGCGCGGCTGGAGCAGGTGCTGCAGATGCAGTTGTTCGAGCGCGTGCGTGGGCGGCTGCGGCCGACTGTGCGGGCGCTGGCGCTGCAGCAGGAAGTGCAGCAGAGCTACGTGGGGTTGGAGCGCATCGCCGCCACCGCGGCCGCGCTGCGCCACTTCGCGCAAGGGCGGCTGGTGGTGGCCTGCCTGCCGGCGCTCGCTCATGCGCTGTTGCCCGGGGCGCTGCGCCGCTTCATGGCCGGGCAGGCCGGCGCCGGCGTGGCCGTCACGCCGCTGGAATCTCCGTTGCTGGAAACCTGGCTGGCCGACCAGCGCGCCGACCTGGGCCTGACCGAGCAGCGTCAAGCCCCGGCCGGCACTCGGCTGGCCGCGCTGCTGGAGGTCGACGAGGTCGCGGTGCTGCCGGCCGGTCATGCGCTGCTGGCTCGGCGCCGGCTGGCGCCGCGACACTTCGCCGGCCAGCGCTTCGTCAGCCTGGCCGCGGGCGATCCCTACCGCGAGCAGATCGATCGCGTCTTCGCCCAGGCGGGCGTGGCGCGCGAACTGGCGTTGGAAGCCGGCAGCGCCGTGGCCGTGTGCGCGCTGGTGCGCGAGGGCCTGGGCGTGGCCATCGTCAACCCGCTGACGGCGTTGGCGATGGCCGGGCCCGAGCTGCATCTGCGTCCGCTGGCCGCGCCGCTGCGCGTGCCCTTCCACGTCGGCCTGGTCACGCCCGAGCTGCGGCCCCCGCATCCGCTGCGCGAGGCGCTGGAATTGGCGCTGCGCGAAGCGGCCGACGACTTGCGCGCGCGCCTGGCTGCGGCCGATCCATCGTGAGGGGCTTGTCCCGATTCCCGTCTACGAGCTCGCGTCGGGCCCGATCCTGCCGTTCCAGGGTTCCCGTCTTTGCAGGACCGCGCTTCGCCTGCCGCAGGCGCAGGGCGCGCGCTCGGGTCTGTTTGCTGTCTGGGGCAGGGCGGGCGTTCAGGCCGTCGGCGCGTACGACGCGATCTCGATCAGGCTGCCGTCCGGATCGCGGCAGTAGACGGACTGCAGCGTGCCGCGCGCGCCCTGCTTGGCGACCGGGCCCTCTTCGATCGCGACGCCGAGCTGCTGCAGGTGCGCGACGACCTGTTCGGGCGTCGAGTCGGTCAGGAAGCAGACGTCGTCGCTGCCGGCCGCTTCGTGGTCGGCGGTGAACCAGTCGACCTTGTCGGCCACGATCGGCCGCAGGTTGATCTTCTGGTGGCCGAACGACATCGACGTGCGCCGCGTCTTGCCCTGGCCGGGATCGAAGTCCTGGCGCGTCATGCCGAGCACGCGCGCGTACCAGGCGGCCGCCTGCTCGACGTCGGTGACGTTGATGACGATGTGATCGATGGACTGGATGCGAAGTGGCATGGGGGGATCCGCGAGAGGGTTCCCGCCATTCTGGCACGGACCGCCGCGGGCCCGGTCACGGCCACCCGGCCCCCGGCACGTCGACCGTCGTCGACCACAACTGCGCTTCGCGGACCGGCGCGCGCTTGCGCGAGCTGGAATCGGGCGCGACGCATAGGAACAGCGTGCGGCGGTCGTCTCCGCCGAGCATGCACGCGAACACGCCCATCGGGTCGGTGGTGATCGACGAGACGATCCTGCCGCCCGGTGCGACGCGGATCACGCGCTTGCCCGCGGCATCGGCCGTCCACACGCAGCCTTCGGCGTCGAGCGCCGAGCCGTCGGGCGCCACCGCGCGCAATCCCAAGGTCGACGGCGCGGCGCCCAGCGGCGGCAGCTCGCCGAACACGGCCCAGTCGCGGCGAGGGCCGAGACGGCCGTCGGCGCCGATGTCGAAGGCCGAGATCCGGTTGCCGAACGACTCGGCGACGATCAGCGTGCGGCCGTCCGGCGTGATCATCGAGCCGTTCGGAAAGTACAGTCCTTCGGCGGCCAGGCTGACGGTGCCGTCGGGTTGCACGCAGGCGAGGGTGGCCGTCGTGATCGGCGCGTCGCTCATCAGGTCGAAGCCGAAGTTGCCGACCCACGCGCGGCCTTGGGCGTCGACGACCATGTCGTTGCACGGGCCGGTGGCGATCCCGCTCAGGTCCGCGTGCTGGACCAGGCGGCCGTCGGCCTCGCGCCGCAGCACGCGCCGGTCCTTCATCGACACGACGAGCAGGCGGCCGTCGGGCAGCCAGCCCAGGCCCGACGGTTGCTGCGGCACTTCGCATTCGGTCGTCGCCCGGCCTTCGGCGTCGATCGACAGCACGCGGTGCGTGTAGAAATCCGAGCACCACAGGCGGCCGTCGTGCCAGCGCGGCCCTTCGAGAAAGCTGAATCCGGTGGCGACGGAGCGAAGCGGGGCTTGCGACATGGGGGCCTCTCGACGGAAGGGACGGACCCGTCAATATACGTCGCGCGTCGGCCGCCGGCGCTGTCGGATACGACGTTCCGACATCTCGGGCCGCTAAGATAGCCGGGCGCAGGTATTCATATCGTCAGAACCAGAACTAGAACCAGAATCAGGAGACTCCCGACATGGCTTCGCCGCAGATCACCGTGAACGGCATGGTCCGCTACAGCACGCTCGCGTTGTGCGTGGCGGGAATGGTGTTGAGTCTGTTCGCGATGCTCGTCTTCGGGTTCGGCCTGCCGTGGTTGCTGCTGTTCGGCGCGCTGGTGGCGCTGGGCGTGTACGACCTGCGGCAGACGCACCACGCCATTCTTCGCAACTACCCGATCCTCGGACACCTGCGCTTCGCGCAGGAGTTCATCCGGCCCGAGATTCGCCAGTATTTCATCGAGGGCGACATGGAGGCGCAGCCGTTCTCGCGCGCGCAGCGCTCGGTCGTGTACCAGCGCGCCAAGGGCATGCCCGACAACCGCCCGTTCGGTACGCAGCTCGACGTCGGCGCTCACGGTTACGAGTGGATCAACCATTCGATGCACCCGACCCGGATCGAATCGCACGATTTCCGCCTGTGGATCGGCGGGCGGCCGGACGCGCCGAACCCCGGCGTATCGCCGTGCACGCAGCCGTACAGCGCCAGCGTGTTCAACATTTCGGCGATGAGTTTCGGCGCGCTGTCGGCCAATGCCATTCTGGCCTTGAACCAGGGCGCCAGGATGGGCAGCTTCGCGCACGATACCGGCGAAGGCTCGATCAGCCAGTACCACCGCGTGCACGGCGGCGATCTGATCTGGGAAATCGGCTCCGGCTATTTCGGTTGCCGCAACGCCGACGGCACGTTCAGTCCCGAGCGCTTCGCCGAGCAGGCGCGCGACCCGCAGGTGAAGATGATCGAGATCAAGCTGAGCCAGGGTGCGAAGCCGGGCCACGGCGGCGTGCTGCCGGGCGCCAAGGTCACTGCCGAGATCGCCGCCGCGCGCGGCGTGCCGGTGGGCGTCGAATGCATTTCGCCTTCGGCGCACAGTGCGTTCTCCACGCCGGTCGAGCTGCTTCGATTCGTGGTGCGGCTGCGCGAACTGTCGGGCGGCAAGCCGACCGGCTTCAAGCTGTGCATCGGCCACCCGTGGGAATGGTTCGGGATCGTCAAGGCGATGCTGGAAACGGACATCACGCCCGACTTCATCGTCATCGACGGCGCCGAGGGCGGCACCGGCGCGGCGCCGGTGGAGTTCACCGATCACGTCGGCACGCCGTTGCAGGAGGGCCTGCGCCTGGCGCACAACACGCTGCGCGGCGTGAACCTGCGCGATCGCATCAAGCTCGGCTGCGCGGGCAAGGTCATCACCTCGTTCGACATCGTCCGCATGCTGGCGCTGGGCGCCGACTGGTGCAATGCGGCGCGCGGTTTCATGATGGCGATCGGCTGCCTGCAGGCGCAGACCTGTCACACCGGCCATTGTCCGACCGGCGTGACCACGCAGGATCCGGTCCGCCAGCGCGCGCTGGTCGTCGGCGACAAGGCGCCCCGCGTCGCGCAGTTCCATGCCAACACGCTGCATGCGCTGAAGGAGCTGCTGCAGGCCGCCGGCCTGACGCACCCGGACCAGGTGACCTCGCATCACATCGTGCGGCGCATCGACGATACCGAGGTCAGGCAGTTGTCGGTGCTGCTGCCGTCGACGCCGCGCGGCGCGTTGCTGCGAGACCTGTCGTCGCTGCCGACCGTGTTCCGCCTGTTCTGGCCGCTGGCCAGCGCGCACAGCTTCGCGCCGCAGGTGCCCGATCCCGGCGAGCAGGACGCGGCGCACGACGTGGCGCGGCAGTTGCTCGACGACTCGCCGCCCGAACCCGCGCCGATCGATACGGTGACGCCCGCGCAGGCGCATTCCCCCGACGAACTGCCGGCGTCGGCCACGCAGGTGCCGGCGAGCTGGCGCGCGTCCGATCCCGAGCGCTCAATCGATCCCGGGCGCTCCACCGATCCCGGACGACGCGTCGGTCCCGAACGACCCGCCGATTCCGAGCGAAGCGCCGATTCCGAGCGACCCGACGGTCAATAGACGTCGCGCCGGTAGCGGCCGGCATCGCGCAGCGCTTCGACGCGTTCCGATCCCAGCGATTCGCGCAACACCTGGTCGACGCCGCCGGCCATGCCGACCGCGCTGCCGCAGACGTAGATCGCGGCGCCGGCGTCGATCGCATCGCGCAGGCGCCGATGCTGCGCGGCCAGCCGATGCTGGACGTATTCGCGTCCCGATGGGCCGCGCGAGAACACGCGATCGGCGCGGGCCAGCGTGCCGTCGGCCAGCCAGCTTTCGATCAGCGCGTGCGCCGGGCGGTCGTGCGCCGGATCGCGCTCGCCGAAGATCAGCCAGTGACCGCGACCGCCTTCGCGTCGAGCCTGGCGGACCAGCGCCAGCAGGCCGGCGATGCCGCTGCCGTTGCCGATCAGGATCAGCGCGCGCCGCTCGTTGCCGTCCAGACGGAAATTGCGGTTCGCGCGCAGCGCGACGTCGACGCCGGGTACTGCGCCGACGCCGGGCACTGCGCCAATGCCGGGCACTGCGCCAATGCCGGGTACTGCGCCGATGCCGGACACCGGGCGGTCTTCGGTCAGCAGGCCCGAACACCGGCCCAGCGTGCCGTCCGGGTGGCGCTCCTGGCGCACGATCAGCTCGAGGCCGCCGTCGTCGGGCAGGCCGGCGATCGAGTACTCGCGCGGATGTTCGGGATCGTCGGGGTGGCGTACCAGCGCCAGGTCGCCCGCCTGCCAGTCGGGCAGCGGCCGATCGCCGTCGGGGATCAGCACCACGCGGTACAGCGGGTGCTCGGGTTCGGCGGGATTCAGGCGTTCGCGTGTGGTGATGCGCCACGGTTCGAACACCGGGCGCGCCAGCGCCGATGCGAGGTCCGGCACCGTTTGTGCGGCGTCGTCGGCGTCGGCACCGGTGCCGCGACCGTCGCGATCGGCGCCCGCCGGCCTCAGCGCCGTCAGCGCGTCCTGCCAGCGCTGCAGTGCGGATGCGTCCTGGTTGTCGACCTCGATCGTGTCGAACAACGCGCGGCCGCCGCGTTCGCCGAGCCAGCTCGCCAGTTGGTGACCGAACCCGCAGAAGTTCGCGTACTGCCGGTCGCCCAGCGCCAGCACCGCGTACGACAGCGCGTCGAGCCGCGACGCGCTGCCGAGCAGGCGGCCGACGAAGCGGCTGGCGTTGTCGGGCGGATCGCCTTCGCCGTAGGTGCTGACGATGAACAGCGCGGTGCCGCCGGCCTGCAGCCGTTCGATCGTCAACTCGGCTGCCGGCACGAGCTGGACCGGGGCGCCCAGCGCGCGCAGCACGCGCGCGCTGTGCCAGGCGAGCGTTTCGGCGGTACCGGTCTGGCTCGCGTAGCTGACCAGCACCGCGGCGGCATTGGTTCCGCGTCCGTCGCCGTCGCTGGCGTTCGCGTTGGTGTCGTCGCTGTCGCTGTCGCTGTCCTTGGCGCTGGCACTGGCACTGGCACTGGCACTGGCACTGGCGCCGGGCGCGCCGGCCGCCTCGGCCGACAGCGCCGCGCGCTGCTCGCGATCGCGGCGCTGTCGGCGCCGTTCGCGCGCGATGGTGGCCGCGCACAGCGCGAGCCAGGCGAGCGTCGTCGCGGCCGCGGCGGCGAGCCGCGCGGGCCCGGCCTCGATCAGGCTGTCGACGATCATCGGCGCCGGTCGGTCGCGTGCATCAGGATCGCGCGCCTCGGTCGGGCGAATCCAGCGCGATGAATGCCGGCGTCGGCTTGACGCGGATCACCTCCCGGCGCGGATGCAGGGGATCGATCGGATCGCGCAGCAGGAACAGCGCCGCCAGGCCTTGCCGCGTCGCATGCGCGAAGCCTTCGTCGGCGCCCATCACGGTCAGCGCCGTCGCCAGCGCGTCGGCGTGCAGGCAGTCGGCGTGCACGACGGTGACCGAGGCCACGTTGCCGGCGACCGGGCGCCCGTCGCGCGGGTCGATCGTATGCGCGTAGCGCTGGCCGCCATGGTCGAAAAAGCGCAGGTAGTCGCCGGAGGTGGCGACCGCCCGGTCGCGCAGCGCGATCGTGATGCCGGTCGGCGGAGCGTCGGCGCCGACGCCCTGCACGGCGACGCGCCACGGTTGTCCGCCCGGACGGCTGCCCGACGCGCGCAGTTCGCCGCCGATCTCGACCAGGTGGTCGCGCAGGCCGAGCTGCGCGAGCCGCGCGCCGAGCAGGTCGACCGCGTGGCCCTTGGCGATGCCCGACAGGTCGAGCCGTACGCCGCCGGGCTGGACCAGCGTGCGCGTATCCGGGTCGAAGCGCAGCCGTCGCCAGCCGACGGCCGGCCGCGCGGCGTCGATGGCATCGGCGGGCGGAGGGCGATCGATCGGCTCGCCGGCGCCGAATCCCCACAGGTCGACCAGCGCGCCCAGCGCCGGGTCGAACGCGCCGCCGGTGTCGCGCGCGATCGCGATCGCCGCGTCGACGACGGCGGCGAACTCGGCGGGCAGCACGTGCGCGCTGCCCGGCGCGGCGCGGTTGAAGCGGCTGAGCAGCGAATCGGGCAGCCAGTGGCTGACCTGCGCGACGTAGTCGTCGAGCGTTCGCTGCAGCGCCGCCGCCAGTCCGGCCACTGCCGGCGCGTCGGCGGGCAGCCTGACCGACCAGGTCGTGCCCATCGTTTCGCCGTGCAGCGTCGACAGACGCGACGCGTGCCGGTAGGCGATCCGCGCCGGCTCGGCGCCGGCGGGCGCGAACGACACGCGGCCGGACGGCGGCCGGAGCGTCACTTGGGCATCACTTCCAGCGTGGCGGCATAGCTGAGCCGCCGCTGGCGCGCCTGCTTGACCGTGGTCTTGTCGTCGCTGGTACTGGCGTCCAGCCAGTACATGCCCGGCCCCGGCCACTTGACGACGAACTTGCCGTTGGCATCGGTCGTGTACTTGGCCTCGTCCAGCTTGTCGCGATAGCGGACGTTGCCGGGCGTGACGGTCACTTCGAGGCCGTTGACCGGCTTGCCGTCGACCAGCAACTGGAAGGTCGCGGCTTCGTCGGCGACCAGGTCGTTCGGGTGCGTCACCGGAACCAGTTCGAGGCCCTGGCCGGTCGGCTTGAGCACGGTATCGGTGGGCTTGCGCACCGTCACGAAGGTCTCGAGCCGGCTGTCGGTCTCGTTGACCTGCAGGTCCTGCGCGTTCGCCGGCACTTCGGCCGCGAAGCGTTCGGCGGTACCGCGCCAGCGCTTGGGCGCGCCGTTCTCCTTCCACGACGCGAACACGCCGCCGCGGGCGATCGCGATCTTGTACGTGCCGTCCTTGTCGAGATTGGCGTCGAAGGTCGTGCGCAGCTTGCCGCGCGAGACGTTCTCGGGCTTGGACGTCTCGCCGCCCGGCGCATGGATCAGCAGTTCGTCGACGCCCAGGGGCGCGTGGTTGAAGTAGAACAGGTCGTTGGATACCGCCGCATCGACCGTCACCCATTGCGGCGCCGACAGGATCGTCGACGAAGGCAGCAGCCAGGTGTTGTGCGCGTGCGCGCCCGGACTGGCCAGCAGGCCGCCGACCGACAGCGCCAGGCCGGCCAGCAGCCGGCGCGTGCCGCCGGCGCGCGGCGATGGGCGCGCGCACGCGCGGGCGTCGATGCCGTGAAGGCCGGCGGGCGTCGGGCGGGTGGATGCCCGGGGCGAAGCGAAGAGTCTGGTCATCGTGTCTCCGATAGGGAAATCGAACGGAAGGTCGATCGGTCGAAGCCCGGCGAAGCGCCGGGCCGCGAAAGAGGGAAGTGCGGCGGTCAGGGCGTCGTCTGCAGCGTCAGTTCGCCTAGTTCGACCTCGCCCCGGGCGCTGGTCGAGCGCGCCTGTTGCGGCGGCCAGTCGAACGGCAGGTAGACGACCTCGCGTCCGCCGACCTCGCGGGCCGACTCGACGGCGATCCGGTACTGGCCCGGCGCCAGATCCTTCAACGGCGAGCTGGCGCCGTCGAATTTCAGCGCGTGTTTGCCCGGCGCGCGGGTCGCGCTGGTCAGCCCGTCGATCGGCAGGCTCAGCGCGCGTCCGCTGCGCCGCCACCACTGGCGAAGATCCTTCAGCCACTTCGTGCCTTCGTTGTTGCGCAGCTTGCCGTCGTACCAGACGGCCAGGTTGCCGGCGAAGGCGTCCTTGCCCTCGATCCAGATGGCGACGTACGGGCGATGGTATTCGGCGACGTTCAGCCGGGGGATCTCGACACTGAGCGCCAGTTCGGCCGCGCTGGCGGCGGGCGCGGCGAACGCCGATGCGAGCGCCAGGCTCAGCAAGGAGGGAGACAATCGCGAGCGGGTCATGGGCATGATGGTCAACGTTGGGCCAGACGATGGACTGAGAGGCGGGTGGAGCGGAAGCGACGAGGCGGCTCGGCCGGCCTCGTCAATGGACGAACAGCAGCAACAGCAGCAGCGGCAGGACCAGCCCGAGGCTGGCGACCGGCCAGGTGGCCGGCCGGCTGGCGGCGTGCATCTTCAGGATCAGCAGGCCGGTGGCGGCGAAGGCCACGCAGGCGAACGCGAACAGGTCGATGAACAGCCGCCAGGCATCGCCGGTGTGCCGTCCCTTGTGCAGGTCGTTGAACCACGAGATCCAGCCGCGGTCGGTCAGTTCGTACTCGACCTCGCCGTCGTCCGGCTGGATCCGCAGCCAGGCATCGCCGCCCGGACGCGGCAGCGGCACGTAGACCTCGTCGGCCGACCATTCGGCCGGCTTGTCGGCGACGCTGATGCCGAACTGCGACCGCACCCAGGCGCTGACCTCGGGCGGCAGCGGCGCATCGGCGTTCGACGGGCGGGCGGCCAGGCGCTCGCGCAGCGTGTCCGGCAGCGCGGCCTGCCGGGTCGTGACCTTCGGTGATCCTTCGATGCTGGCCGCGTGATTGAGCGTGAAGCCGGTCACGCTGAACAGCAGCATCGCGACGAGGCTGAATGCCGCGCTGATCCAGTGCCATTGATGCAATCGCCTGAGCCAGCGCGCGCGGGCGGGGCTGGCGGCGGTCGCCGGACGGCGGGCGGCTTCGGCGAGCATGCGTTGCGGTGCACTGCACATATCACATCATTAATGAGAATCAATTGCATTGTATAGGATCGGCCCGCGAACAGGCCGTGGCGGGCGGCGCGATCCGCCGGAACCGGACCTCGTCGCCCGGGCTCGAGCCGTGGACGACCAGCGCTCGCATCGGGAACGAAACGGTCGGTGCGGCCGCGGACACGATGCGTCCGCCGGCGTTGTTCCCCTGTGCTATTCTGCCCTGCCGCACTTAGCGCGCGGTCGATGGCCGCGTCGAGGCGTTCCGAACGCAATCCGTCACAGGCATCGCCATGGACCCACAACTTCGCCAAGCGGCGCTCGAATACCACGAGCAGGGACGGCCGGGCAAGATCAGCGTCACGGCCACCAAGCAGCTGTCCAACCAACGGGACCTGGCGCTCGCGTATTCGCCCGGCGTCGCGGCGGCCTGCGAGGAGATCGTCAAGGATCCGTCGACGGTCTCGCGCTACACGGCCCGGGCCAACCTGGTCGGCGTCGTCACCAACGGCACCGCGGTGCTGGGCCTCGGTCACATCGGCCCGATGGCCGCCAAGCCGGTGATGGAAGGCAAGGCGGTGCTGTTCAAGAAGTTCGCCGGCATCGACGTGTTCGACATCGAGCTGAACCAGCTCGACACCGATGCGCTGATCGAGACGATCGCCGCGCTCGAGCCCACGTTCGGCGGCATCAACCTCGAGGACATCAAGGCGCCGGACTGCTTCATCATCGAGCGCGCGCTGCGCAAGCGGATGAAGATCCCGGTGTTCCACGACGATCAGCACGGTACCGCGATCGTCGTCGGCGCGGCGCTGATCAACGGCCTGAAGGTCGTCGACAAGCAGATCGGCCGGATCAAGGTCGTCTGCAGCGGCGCCGGCGCGGCCGCGCTGGCCTGTCTCGATCTGCTGGTCGATCTGGGCGTGCTGGTCGAGAACATCTTCGTGTCGGATCTGGCCGGCGTCGTCTACCGCGGACGCCAGGAGCTGATGGATCCGGACAAGGAACGCTTCGCGCAGCCGACCGACGCGCGGACGCTGGACGACATCATCGACGGCGCGGACATGTTCCTGGGCCTGTCGGCCGGCGGCGTGCTCAAGCCGCACATGGTCGCGAAGATGGCGCCGCGGCCGCTGGTGTTCGCGCTGGCCAATCCGAATCCCGAGATCCTGCCCGAAGACGTCAAGGCCGTGCGCGACGATGCGATCATCGCCACCGGACGCACCGATTACCCGAACCAGGTCAACAACGTCCTGTGCTTTCCGTTCATCTTCCGCGGAGCGCTGGACGTCGGCGCGACGACGATCACGCGCGAGATGGAAGTGGCCGCCGTCCATGCGTTGGCCGAACTGGCGCGCGCCGAGCAGTCCGACGTCGTCGCCAGCGCCTATGCGTCGGTGCCGCTGAGCTTCGGTCCCGAATACCTGATTCCGAAGCCGTTCGACCCGCGGCTGATCGCGCGGATCGCACCCGCGGTCGCGCGGGCTGCGATGGCCGTCGGCGTGGCCACGCGGCCGATCGACGACTTCGACCGCTACGTGCGCCAGCTCGAGCAGTTCGTCTACCACTCGGGCGGCTTCATGAAGCCGATCTTCAGCCTGGCGGCGCGCGTGCCGACGCAGCGCATCGTTTATTCCGAGGGTGAGGACGAACGCGTGCTGCGCGCGGTGCAGGTCGTCGTCGACGAGGGACTCGCGCGGCCGATCCTGATCGGACGGCCGACGATCCTCGAACGGCGCATCGAGCGCTACGGCCTGCGCCTGAAGGCCGGCGAGCACTTCGACGTGGTCAACCCCGATTGGGACGACCGCTATCGCCGCTACTGGCAGGAATACCACCGCCTGTCCGCGCGCCGCGGCGTGACGATCCCGTACGCCAAGCTCGAGATGCGGCGCCGCCACACGCTGATCGGCGCGATGATGATCCATCTCGGCGACGCCGACGGCATGATCTGCGGCACTTATGGCTCGTTCGCCGAACACCTGAACTACATCGACCGCGTCATCGGCCGCCGTTCGGGCTGCGGCGTCTACGCGGCGATGAACACCGTGGTGCTGCCCAACCGCACGGTCACGCTCGTCGACACCCACGTCAATCCGGATCCGTCGGCGGCCGAGCTCGCGCAGATCACGCTGCTGGCGGCCGAAGAGCTGCGCCGCTTCGGCATCGAGCCGAAGGTCGCGCTGGTGTCGCACTCGAGCTTCGGCACCTCGTCGCTGCCGTCGGCGCAGAAGATGCGCGATACGCTCGAGCTGCTGCGCCAGACGGCGCCCGACCTGGACGTCGACGGCGAGATGCACGGCGACGCGGCGCTCGACGCCGAATACCGCAAGAAGGTGATGCCGTCGACGACGCTGCCCGGCTCGGCCAACCTGCTCGTGCTGCCCGACATCGACTCGGCCAACATCTCGTACAACCTGCTGAAGGTTTCGGCCGGCAACAACGTGGCGATCGGGCCGGTGCTGCTGGGCGCCGCGCGTCCGGTGACCGTGCTGACGGCCTCGGCCACCGTTCGCCGGATCGTCAACATGACGGCCTGGACCGTCGTCGACGCCGCCTCCGAACGGATCCAGGGCGACGAATAGCGCCGGCGGCCGCGGCGGCGGGCGGCCCGGCCTTCCGGGACCGGGCCCGCGCCGTTCGTCGGCTCCGGCAAATCGGCCGGACCTGCCTCGATTGACCGTTCCGGTTCGCCCTCGATAGCCTGAGGTCATTCCGTTACGTTCCGCCGTGCCGTCGTTGCGCACCCGAACGAAACGTCGATCGTCCCGCAGTGACGACCCGCGGTTTCCGGGTGTCGTCAGCAATCCTTCGGCAACCGAATGGCAGCAGACTTCTCCTCTTCGTCGACCGGTCGATCGACCGATGGCGAAGCCACGCCCGCGCAGGACGTCCCCGCCGATCCGCTGACGCGCGCCGCGCTGATGAAGGATTGCCGCGAATACCTGGTGTCCCAGTTGTCCGAGATGGTGGCAGGTGCGCTGACGCGGATCGCCGACGACCTGATGGACAACGCGCTGCGATCGCTGAGCCGCTTCGAGCAGCAGGCGATGATGGAGGCCGTGGCTCTCGTGCGCAGCCACCGCGACCAGATGGCCGCGACGTTTCGCGACGCGTTCGTCGACAGCTTCGAGCGGCGCGCGCAGGGCCAGTCGCAGGATTCGGCGCCCATGCCCGACGGCGAACTGAGCCTGATCGACGATTCGGTGCTGTCGGGCAAGCTCAACGTCGATCGCCTCGTGCATCGCTCGCGCAGCCGGCTCGATCCGGACGAGGTGCTGGGGATGCGCGCGCGGCTGGCGGCGCTGCTCGAACGCGAATGGTTCGAGGAGAACGAACACCCGGCCGCGCCCGAGGCCGTGTACGAGGCGCTCAAGCAGGCGGTTTCGGCCTGGTCGGGCGAGCCGGCCGTGCAGGCCGCGATCCTCGACGCGTTCGAGCCGCACGTGACCGCGCAGTTGAACCAGGTCTACCAGCAGGCCAACGAGCGCCTGCGCATGCATCGCGTGATGCCCAAGATCCGGCGACCGGTGCTGCGCGCGCGGGCCGCGGACGCCCGCTCCCAGCGGACCGGCGGCGGCAGTGACGGCTCGGCCGACGCGGGTGCCGGCGCGATGCCTGGCGTGATGCCAGGTGCGATGTCCGGCGGCGCGGCGGCCGGCCGGAGCGCCGCAGCGGCGCCGACCGTCGAAGGGTTCGCGGCGGCGATGCAGGATCCGATCCTTCAATGGCAGATGTCGCTCGAGCAGTTGGGGCGGGGGATTCCCGCCGCGCGCGATGCCGTCGCGCGGATGCTGACCGACCCGGACAGTTTCGGCGTGGCCGATCTGCCGCTGCCGGACGTGCAGTCGCCGCTGCTGCAGTCGTTGTCGGGGTTGCAGTCGCGGCTGCCGTCGGAGGCATTGGCCGACGCCGCGGGCGTGCCGTCGGGGCGCCTGGGCGCGCAGGTGGCCGCGCAGATGTCCGATCGCGCGCGCGACCAGGGCTCGCCGCTGGACCAGTTGACCGTGGAGATCGTCTCCATGGTGTTCGACTACATCTATGCCGACCCGCGGCTCGGCGATCTGGTCAAGAACCAGTTGCTGCGCCTGCAGGTCGTGGCGGTCAAGGCCGCGCTGATCGATCGCAGCTTCTTCGCGCGCCGCGCGCATCCGATGCGCCAGTTGATCGACCGGATCACCGAGATGGCGACCGATCCGGACGTCGATTTCGCGGTCGACTCGCCATTGTCCAAAGGGCTGGCCGAACTGATCGGCTGGATCCTGAGCACGTTCGATCAGGATCTGTCGACGTTCGACGAGGCGCTGTGCCGCCTGGCCGAACTGGCCGAGCAGGAGCAGCAGCGCCGCGCCGAACGGATCGCCGGGCTGACCCGCGAAGCCGAACGCAACGAACTGCGTGCGCAGGAGACGGCCCGCGCGCAGCAACTGCTGCAACAGCGCTGCGACGAATCGACGCCGGGTTTCCTCAAGCAGTTCCTCGACGACTGGTGGGCGCAGGTGATGGCCGAGCTGGCGGTCGCCGAGCCGGAGCCCGAACGGATGTCCGCCGCCGAGGCCCTGCATCTGGCCGAAGCGCTGATCTGGAGCGTGGCGCCGAAGCTGGCCGACGAAGTCAGCCGGCTGGCCGTCATGCTGCCGCGGATCCTGCAGGGGCTCGGCCGCGGCCTGTCGGTGATCGCGATGCCCGAGGCGCCGCGGCAGGCGTTCTTCAATGAACTGCTGCGCGTGCATACGTCGGCGATCGCGACGGCCAAGTCCGCGCAGGCGCAGCGTGTCGCGGTCTTCAACGCGACCGCCCGGGTACGGATGCGCAGCGACGGCGAGCTGCAGTTCCAGCCGACGCGCACGTTCGAGACGACGGCCACGCGATCACCCGAGTCGCTCGAGCCGGCGCCGGTCGCGCAGGCGCGCAGCCGGTTGGCGGGCCAGGTGCAGCGCGGCGATCGCCTGGAGATCGACGAGGACGGACAGACGCTGCGCTTCAAGCTGGCGTGGATCAGTCCGTCGCAAAAGCTTTACGTGCTGAGCCGCCATCCGGACGAAGCGCGTTCGCTGGACGCCGTCGCGTTCGCACGATTGTTCGAATCGGGCCGCGCGCGCGTGACCGAGCGACGCAGCGCCACCGATGCCGCGATCCGGATGGCCGCGGCCAACGCGGCGCTGCCGCGGGAGTCGACGCCGGCAACGCCGACCGACACGGCGGTCACCGCGGTCACCGCGGTCGCCGCGGCGGTGGCGGTCGCCGGTGACGAAGCGATGCTTCGCAGCGCATAGGTTCGATCCGGGTTCCGCGTCCGGCGTCGCACCGAATCACCCGGTGCTTGGATCACCCGCGCTTTGGCATTAGCATTGCCCGGATGCCGACGTTCCTTCGATCGTTTCATCCGGCCCGCTGGCTGGCGGCCGCGATGTTCGGTGCGCTGCTGGCCTGCGCCGGACTGCTGCATTCAGGCGAGGCCGTCGCGCGCGGCGTCGATCCCTCGGAAGCGCGGATCGCATGGGTCGATGCGAGCGAGCTGCCGGTCGAGGCGCAGCGGATGCTGGCGACGATCCAGCGAGGCGGACCCTTCGCATCGGCGAAAGACGGAATTGTTTTTTTCAACCGGGAAAAGCTGTTACCGTATCGTCCCAGAGGCTACTACACCGAATACACGGTGCGTACGCCAGGTGTGCGGAATCGCGGCGCCCGGCGGATCATTGCAGGCGGCGATCCACGGACCTCGGGGGTGTACTACTACACCGAGGATCACTACCAGAGCTTCAGACGGATTCGGGAGTGATGTGATGACTGCTTTCAGCAACATTCCTCCGCACGCCGTGCTCCCGCTCAGCGCTTACCCGCTGCAGGAGCTGCAGCTGGCCGCGCGCCGTGCCGACCAGCGAGTGCTGCAGGTCGATCTGCAGGCGGGCACCGACAAGAAGGACATTCTCAAGCGGATCGCTAAGGGGTTGGGATTGCCGGCGCACTTCGGCAACAACCTCGATGCGCTGTACGACTGCGTCACCGATCTGGCGCCGTTGGACGATGCATTGCATCCGGGCATCGTCATCATCCTGCAGAACATTCCGGAAACCGCGCGATTCGACGCCGTGCAACGCGACGAACTGCTCGATGTGTTCCGCAGCGCGGCCGACTATTTCTACGACCGCAAGACGGCGTTCCGCGTGTTCTATTCGGTGTATCGCGCGACGGCGGCACCGCATGCGGATCCGCACGCGCCCGACACGCATGTCGCCGACAAGCATTCGACGACCAAGCATCCGCCGCCGGGCTGAGCGCGCACCGGGCTCGAACCTCGCGTGAACGGGCGCTAAGCGTCGCCCCAGATCGCCTGCAGCGTCGCGATCGCGGCCAGCCCGGCGGTCTCGGTGCGCAGGATGCGCGGGCCCAGGCTGACCGGTTCGAAGCCGATCGATACGGCATCGCTCTGCTCGGCGTCGCTGAAGCCCGACTCCGGGCCGACCAGTAGCGTGACGGCCGGCGCGTACGGCCGGGCGCGCGCCCATTCCGACAGGCGCGAGGCCGGACGGCCGTCCGTGGGCGGCGCCAGCAGCAGCCGCGGCGATGCCGGATCGAGCAGCGCCGGCAGCGTGCTCCAGTCGGTGACCGCGGCCAGGTCGACCAATTCGTCGCGGCCGCACTGCATGCAGGCGGCGATGACCAATCGCTGCCAGTGGTCGTGCCGCCGGGCCGCACGGTCGGCATCCAGGCGAACCTTGCCGCGCTGCGCGAGCAGCGGCACGATCCGGGCGACGCCCAGCTCGGTCGCCTTCTCGATCGCCCAATCCATCTTGTCGGCCGATGCGATGCCCTGGACCAGCGTGATCCGCGGCGCGTCGAGGCGGTTGGCCGCCAGCGCCGGACCGATGCGCAGCGTGCCCTGGTGCTTGCGCAGCGTCTCGATCGTCGCGTGGTGGCGGTGTCCGCGGCCGTCGAAGACCTGCAGCGATCGGCCGACCGGCAGGCGCAGCACCTGCGCCAGATGATGCGCCTGCTCGGCGCTGAGCACCGCCAGCTCGCCGTCGCGCAGCACGGCCGGCAGGTAAAGCCGCGGCGTCATCGCGGGCCCTAGCGTGCGGCGGCCGCTTCGGGCAGCAGCCGCCGCACGAAGTTGGGCAGCGCGAACAGCGCGTGGTGCACGTCGGGGTTGTAGTACTCGAGATCGCCGATCGCGCGTTCGCGCAGCCGCTCGCGCAGCGTGGCCGCGTCGACGGTGCGCGGATCCAGCGTCATCGACGCGACCGCCATGCCCCAGTACGCGCCGTACAGCGGGATGTACAGGCCCAGCGGCGCGACTTTGTCGAACACCCGGCCCAGTTCGGCCAGCAGGTGCCGGACGCGTTCGGGCGAGAACACCGGCGAGCCGATGTGCAGCGTGACCGCGCCGCCCGGCGCGAGCCGTTCGCGCAGCAGCGTGAAGAACTCGCGCGTGTACAGCTTGCGGGCCGGCGTGTCCGGATCGGTCAGGTCGAGCACGATCAGGTCGAAGCGGGCATCGTGCTCGCGCGCGTAGGCCAGGCCGTCGCCGATCACCAGCTCGAGCCGCGGATCGTCGAACGCGCCGCGGTGCACGGCGCCCAGGTGGCGGCGCGCGATGTCGACGACCATCGGATCGAGTTCGGCGACCGTCACCGATTCGATGCCCGGATGCTTGAGCATCTCCTCGCTCGAACCGCCGTCGCCGCCGCCGACGATCAGCGCGCGGCGCGGTGACGGATGCGCGAGCGCCGCGCAATGCACGAGCGGCTCGTGATAGAAGAACTCGTCGCGCTCGGACGTCATGTACGCGCCGTCGAGCCGGAACAGCTTGCCGAACTGCGGCGTATCGAACACCTCGATCGTCTGGTACGCGGACTTCAGCGTCTCGAGCCGCCGCGACACGCGGAACCCGTACGCGCTGTCGCGGTTCAGCCATTCGAGCAGCAGCTCGTCCGCCTGCGAGTCCGGATCGACGGAGCCGCGCAGGATCCGGTTGGTGTTCATGCGCGCCGGTGCGAATTCGATGATCAGCGCGTCCATCAACTGCTCGGCCTTCGTCGAGTTGTCGGTCGAGAAGTTGCACACGTAGACATCGAGCGTGACGCCGTCGCGCTCGGGCCACGTATGCAGCGCCAGATGCGATTCGGCGAGCAGCAGCGCACCGGTCACGCCGCCGGGTTGCCCCTGGTAGTCGGGGAAGACGTGGAACTTCTCGTCGACCAGCGTCAGGCCGGCGTCGGCGACCGCGTTGGCGCACATCGTTGCCAGGTCACTGGCGTCGATCAGCAGATCCCGGCGGCAGCGGCAGCCGTACAGGTCCGCGGTAAGGTGGAGACCTTGCATGACGAATCACCCTCGAGCCTTCCCGGCGTGCAAGGCATCGAACGCCGGGCAAAGCTCTTGATTATAACGATCCGTCATATCGAACCCGATCAATCGGTGTCAAAGCGGCCGCCCGGTGCCGTCGAGCGCCGGCCGTCCGGCGGCGGTTTGATAAAATCTCCGGATCCTCAAAGTCGCGCCAGGTCCGCTTGCCCGACGGGCGTCGATCGATCCGGCGTTTTCCAGTCGTCTCTCCTGCAAGGTCGAGTTTTCATGAGCGAATCGCTCGAGCCCTCCGTCGCGCGCAACGTGGCGCCCAGCGGCACCGATGGTTTTCCCCCTCCGGTTCGCGACGAAGCGACGCTGCGGCAGATGGCCAATGCGATCCGCGCTTTGTCGATGGACGCCGTCCAGAAGGCGGCGTCGGGTCACCCCGGCGCGCCGATGGGCATGGCCGAGATGGCCGTCGCGCTGTGGTCCGGCCATCTGAAGCACAATCCGTCCAACCCGCACTGGCCCGATCGCGACCGCTTCGTGCTGTCCAACGGCCATGCGTCGATGCTGCTGTATTCGCTGCTGCACCTGACCGGGTACGATCTGCCGATCGAGCAGATCGAGCAGTTCCGGCAACTGCATTCGAAGACGCCCGGGCATCCGGAGGTCGACGTCACGCCCGGCGTCGAGACGACGACCGGTCCGCTGGGACAGGGGCTGGCCAACGCCGTCGGCATGGCGCTGTCCGAGCGCGCGCTGGCGGCCCGCTTCAATCGCGACGGCCACTCGCCGGTCGATCACCTGACCTGGGCCTTCGTCGGCGACGGCTGCCTGATGGAGGGCATCTCGCACGAGGTCGCGTCGCTGGCCGGCGCGCTGGCGCTGTCGCGGCTCGTCGTGCTGTACGACGACAACGGCATTTCGATCGACGGGAAGGTCTCGCCGTGGTTCGCCGACGATACGGTCGAGCGCTTCGAGGCCTACGGCTGGCACGTGATCGCCGACATCGACGGCCATGACGTCTGGGCGCTCGACCGCGCGATCCGGATGGCGACCGAATGGGCGCGCGACGGCCGCGACGGGCGCTTCGCGCCGACGCTGATCCAGTGCAAGACCGTCATCGGCAAGGGCGCGCCGACGCGTGCCGGCACGGCCAAGGCGCACGGCGAGGCGCTGGGCGCCGACGAGATCGCCGCGACGCGCGCCGCGATCGACTGGCCGTGGCCGCCTTTCGAAGTGCCCGAGAACGTGCGCGCCGCCTGGGATGCGCGCGCCGAGGGCGAGGCGCGCGAGCGCGCGTGGACCGCGGCCTTCGACGCCTACCGAGCCGCGCATCCGGAACTGGCCGCCGAGTTCGAGCGGCGAATGGCCGGCGAACTGCCGCCCGATTGGGACGAGCTGGTCGACCGGCTGATCGACGACGCCGTCGGCAAGCAGGAAACGATCGCCACGCGCAAGGCGTCGCAGAACGCGCTGAACGTGCTCGGCCCGGCCCTGCCCGAGCTGCTCGGCGGCTCGGCCGACCTGACCGGCAGCAACCTGACCGACTTCAAGGGTTGCGGCACGCTGAGCGCCGGCGACTACGCCGGCCGCCACATCCATTACGGCGTGCGCGAGTTCGGCATGGCCGCGATGATGAACGGCATGGCGCTGCACGGCGGCCTGATCGCTTATGGCGGCACGTTCCTGACGTTCTCCGACTATTCGCGCAACGCGCTGCGGATGGCCGCGTTGATGAAGCGGCGCGTGATCCACGTGTTCACGCACGATTCGATCGGGCTCGGCGAGGACGGCCCGACGCACCAGTCGGTCGAGCACGCGGCCAGCCTGCGGCTGATCCCGAACATGGACGTCTGGCGGCCGGCCGATCCGGTCGAGACCGCGCTGGCCTGGGTCGGTGCGATCGAGCGCCGCGACGGCCCGAGCGCGCTGCTGCTGTCGCGCCAGGCGCTGCCGTTCGTCACGCGATCGGCGACGCAGCTCGAATCGATCCGCCGCGGCGCCTACATCGTCCGCGATGCCGGCGATCCCGACGCGATCCTGATCGCCACCGGCTCCGAGCTCGCGCTGGCGTTGCAGGCCCGTGAACTGCTGGCCGAAACCGGCATTTCGGTCAGGGTCGTGTCGATGCCCTCGACGACGGTCTTCGATAGGCAGGATGTCACATATAAGGCCAACGTCTTGCCCGATAATGTGCCGCGTATCGCGGTCGAGGCCGGCGTCACCGATTTCTGGTGGAAGTACCGCTGCGATGCGGTCGTCGGCCTGGACCGCTTCGGCGAATCCGCGCCGGCCGGCGCGTTGTTCGCATTTTTCGGATTCACGCCGGCGAACGTCGCCGACACGGTGCGCGAGGTCCTGCGCCGCCGGGCGACGTGAGGCCGGGCCGGCCAGTGGGCCGGCCCCCCGTTGCCGGGCGCGGTCCCGCGTCACGATCCACGTTTTCTACACTCAGGGAATGACCATGACTATTCGTGTTGGCATCAACGGCTTCGGACGAATCGGCCGCAACGTCCTGCGCTCCGCGGTCCAGAACTTCAGCGACATCGAGATCGTCGGCATCAACGATCTGCTCGAGCCCCACTACCTCGCGTACATGCTGCAGTACGACTCGGTGCATGGCCGCTTCAAGGGCGAGATCGCCGTCGACGGCAACACGCTGCTGGTCAACGGCAAGAAGATCCGCCTGACGCAGGAACGTGATCCGGCCAATCTCAAATGGGGCGACGTCGGCGCCGACATCATCATCGAATCGACCGGCCTGTTCCTGGACAAGGCCAGCGCGCAGAAGCACCTCGACGCGGGCGCCAAGAAGGTCATCATGTCGGCACCGTCGAAGGACGACACGCCGATGTTCGTGTTCGGCGTCAACTGCGGCACCTACGCCGGCCAGGCGATCATCTCGAACGCCTCGTGCACGACCAACTGCCTGGCGCCGCTGGCCAAGGTGCTGCACGACAAATGGGGCATCAAGCGCGGCCTGATGACGACCGTGCACGCGGCCACTGCGACGCAGAAGACCGTCGACGGCCCGAGCAACAAGGACTGGCGCGGCGGCCGCGGCATCCTCGAGAACATCATCCCGTCGAGCACCGGCGCGGCCAAGGCCGTCGGCGTCGTGATCCCGTCGCTGAACAAGAAGCTGACCGGCATGTCGTTCCGCGTGCCGACGTCCGACGTCTCGGTCGTCGACCTGACCGCCGAGCTCGAGAAGGAAGCGACGTACGACGAGATCAAGGCCGAGATGAAGGCGCAGAGCGAGGGCAAGCTCAAGGGCATTCTCGGCTACACCGAGGACAAGGTCGTCGCGACGGATTTCCGCGGCGACACGCGCACGTCGATCTTCGACGCCGAGGCCGGCATCGCGCTGGACAAGACCTTCGTCAAGCTGGTCGCGTGGTACGACAACGAGTGGGGTTACTCGAACAAGTGCCTCGAGATGGCCCGCGTCGTCGCCAAGTGAGCTGAACGCGTGTCCACGACTACCATGCAGTTCAGGAAACTCACCGACCAGGACCTGAAGGGCAAGCGCGTGTTCATCCGCGCGGACCTGAACGTTCCGCAGGACGACGCGCTGGCGATCACCGACGACACGCGGATCCGCGCGTCGGTGCCGGCGATCGAGTTCTGCCTGAAGCAGGGCGCCGCGGTGATGGTCACCTCGCACCTGGGGCGGCCGACCGAGGGCGAGGTCAAGCCGGCCGATTCGCTGGCGCCGATCGCCAAGCGGCTCGGCGAACTGCTCGGTCGCGACGTGCCGCTGGTGCGCGACTGGGTCGGCGGCGTCGACGTGCAGCCCGGCCAGGTCGTGCTGCTCGAGAACTGCCGCTGCAACAAGGGCGAGAAGAAGGACGACGAGGCGCTGTCCAAGGCGATGGCCGCGTTGTGCGACGTCTATGCGAACGACGCGTTCGGCACCTCGCACCGTGCCGAGGCGACGACGCACGGCATCGCCCGGTACGCGAAGATCGCCTGCGCCGGCCCGCTGCTGGCGGCCGAGCTCGACGCGCTGGGCAAGGCGCTGGGCAAGCCGGCGCGGCCGCTGGTGGCGATCGTCGCCGGATCCAAGGTCTCGACCAAGCTGACGATCCTCGAATCGCTGGCGGCCAAGGTCGACCAGTTGATCGTCGGCGGCGGCATCGCCAACACGTTCATGCTGGCGACCGGCCTGCCGATCGGCAAGTCGCTGGCCGAGCCCGATCTGGTCGATCAGGCGAAGCGGATCATCGAGACGATGAAGGCGCGCGGCGCCAGCGTGCCGATCCCGGTCGACGTCGTCTGCGCGAAGACCTTCGCGGCCGACGCGCAGGCGACCGTCAAGGCGGCGGCCGAGGTCGCGGCCGACGACCTGATCCTGGACATCGGCCCGAAGACCGCGGCGATGCTGGCCGAGCAGTTGAAGGCGGCCGGTACGATCGTCTGGAACGGCCCGGTCGGCGTGTTCGAGTTCGACGCGTTCGCCAAGGGCACCGAGACGATCGCGCGCGCGATCGCCGAGTCCAAGGGCTTCTCGATCGCCGGCGGCGGCGACACGCTGGCGGCGATCGCCAAGTTCGGCATCACCGACAAGGTCGGCTACATCTCGACCGGCGGCGGCGCGTTCCTCGAGTTCCTCGAGGGCAAGGAACTGCCTGCGGTAGCGGCGCTGCAGTCGCGCGCCTGAGCGCGATCGGATAGGGCGGCATCGACCGCGGCGCCCCTCGGGATGAGGGGCGTTTTTTTTGGGAAAGGGCGTTTTCGTACCTGGTCCGCCGCGGATGCGGGTAATCATCGTTGACGCGTGCAGGACGGGTTCCTACGATGCCTGCTGTCGCGACGACCAGAAAAAGGGGGGACACCATGACACCGGACATCGGCCTGGGCAACTGGATCGAGCAGCGCGCGCGCCGTGCGGCGAGCCGCCGCGCGCTGGTCTTCGAGGGGCGCACCTGGACCTACGCGCAACTGATGCAGGACATCGACCGGTTCGCCGGCCTGCTGCGCGAGCGCGGCGTCGAGCGCGGCACGCGGGTCGCGTTCCTCGGGCTGAACCAGCCGACGTTCCTGATCGGGCTGTTCGCGGTCGCACGGCTCGGCGCGACCTTCGTGCCGTTGAACTTCCGGCTGACCGGCCCGGAGCTGTCGCTGATCATCAACGACTGCGCCGCCCATACGCTGATCGTCGACGCCGCGCACCGGCCGATCATCGACGGCGTGCGCGGCGAGCTGGCGTCCGTGCGGCAGTACCTGACGGTCGGCGACGCCGTCGACGGCTGGCAGTCGGCCGAGGCGAAGGCGGCGCCGATCGATCGGGGCGCGACCGTCGATCCCGACGACCCGGCGATCATCATGTACACGTCCGGCACGACCGGGCGGCCCAAGGGGGCGATGCTGACGCATTCGAACCTGTGGTGGAACAACGTCAACGCGATCTTCAACTTCGACATCCTGCAGAGCGACGTCACGCTGGTCGTCGCGCCGCTGTTCCACATCGGCGGGCTGAACGTGACGACGCTGATCACCTGGCAGAAGGGCGGCACCGTGGTCCTGCATCGTTCGTTCGACCCGGGCGAGGCGCTGCGGGCTATGACCGAGTTCCGGATCACGACGATGTTCGGCGTGCCGGCGATGTTCCAGTTCATGGCCCAGCATCCGGATTTCGCGACGGCCGACCTGTCGACGGTGCGCATGCTCGTGTGCGGCGGCGCGCCGTGTCCGCTGCCGCTGCTCGAGATCTACGCGCAGCGCGGCATCGCCGTCCAGCAGGGCTACGGCCTGACCGAAACCGCGCCGATGGTCACGTTCCTCGATCCCGACTACGCGACGGCCCGGATCGGCTCGTCCGGCACCACGCCGCTGTTCACCGAGGTGCGCCTGATCGACGGCCAGGGCAACACGATCACGCGGCCCGGCGATCGCGGCGAGGTGCTGGTGCGCGGGCCGAACGTGACGCCCGGCTACTGGAACATGCCCGAGGCGACGGCGGCGGCGATCGATGCCGACGGCTGGTTCCGCACTGGCGACGTCGCGTACGAGGACGAGGAAGGATTCCTGTACATCTGCGACCGCGTCAAGGACATGATCATCAGCGGCGGCGAGAACGTCTATCCTGCCGAGGTCGAGAGCGTGCTGTTCCGGCATCCGGCGGTTTCCGAGGTCGCCGTCGTCGGCCTGCCGGATCCGAAATGGGGCGAGACCGTCGCGGCGGTCGTCGCGCTCAAGCCCGGCGCGACGCTCGACATCGAGGCGCTGCGCGCGTTCGCCGAATCCGAGCTGGCCCGCTACAAGCTGCCGCGCCGGCTCGAGATCGTCGACGCGCTGCCGCGCAACGCCACCGGTAAGATCCTCAAATTCGAACTGCGCAAGCGGTTCGCCAACGCTTGAATCGATGAATCGCGCCACCAAGATCGTCGCGACGCTGGGACCGGCGTCGTCATCCCCCGAAATCCTCGAACGCATCGTGCGGGCCGGCGTCAACGTCGTTCGCGTCAATTTCTCTCACGGTACGATCGACGAGCATGCGGCCGTGCTGGCGCGCGTGCGCGAGACCGCGTCGCGCCTGGGCGCCGACGTCGGCGTGCTGGCCGACCTGCAGGGCCCGAAGATCCGCATCGGCAAGTTCGCCGATGGGCAGGTGACGCTGGCGCCCGGCGATCGCTTCGCGTTCGACATCGACTGCCAACTCGGGGACGCGACCCAGGTCGGCCTGGACTATCCCGAACTGGTCAACGACGTGCGGCCCGGCGACGTGCTGCTGCTCAACGACGGCCGGATGACGATGCGGGTGGTCGCGGTGACGCGGACCCGGATCGAGTGCCAGGTGCTGGTCGGCGGCGTGCTGTCGAACCGCAAGGGCATCAACCGCCAGGGCGGCGGGCTGTCGGCGCCGGCGTTGACGGCCAAGGACATGGACGACATCCGCGCCGCCGTCGCGTTGAAGGTCGACTTCATCGCGGTGTCGTTCCCGAAGAACGCGTCGGACATGTACATGGCGCGCGAGCTGGCGCGGGCGGCCGGCGGCAAGGTGCTGATGATCGCCAAGATCGAGCGCTTCGAGGCGATCGGCAATCTCGAGGAGATCCTGAAGGCGTCCGACGGCATCATGGTCGCGCGCGGCGACCTGGCGGTCGAGGTCGGCGACGCCGCGGTGCCGGCGCTGCAGAAGCGGATGATCCGGATGGCGCGCGAGCTGAACCGGATCGCGATCACCGCCACGCAGATGATGGAGTCGATGATCCACTCGCCGGTGCCGACCCGCGCCGAGGTCTCGGACGTCGCCAACGCGGTGCTCGACGGTACCGACGCGGTGATGCTGTCGGCCGAGACCGCGGCCGGCGCGTATCCGGTCGAGACCGTCGAGTCGATGTCGCGGATCTGCATCGAGGCCGAGAAGTCGCAGACGGTCGCGCTCGACACCGAGTTCCTGAACCGGACGTTCACGCGGATCGACCAGTCGATCGCGATGAGCGCGCTGTTCGCCGCGCACCACCTGAACGTCAAGGCGATCGTCGCGCTGACGCAGTCCGGCTCGACCGCGCTGTGGATGTCGCGGCTGAACTGCGGCGTGCCGATCTACGCGCTGACGCCGGAGGAGGGCAGCCGCCGCCGCGTCGCGCTGTTCCGCGACGTGACGCCGCTGAGCACCGAATACCACGAGGCCACCGAGCGCGAACGGCTGCTGACGGTCGCCGAGACGACGCTGCTGCAGGCCGGCGCCGTGGCCCACGGCGACCTGATCGTGCTGACCTTCGGCGAGCCGATCGGCAAGTCGGGCGGCACGAATACGTTGAAGATCGTCAGAGTCGGCGAGCAAGTCTGACGTTTGTCCGACGACGCACCCGGTTTCGGTGCGAAAATCGACGGGTTTGCCCCGGCGGCGGGCGGAGCTATTTCACGCCCGTCGTCTCGCGGCTGCGCGATAATCCGCACCAATTTCTTTCTCGTCCTTCAGGAACCACCCATGAACAAAGAGCAGTTGAACAAGATCGTCGAGGGCAAGGGCTTCATCGCCGCGCTCGACCAGAGCGGCGGCAGCACGCCCAAGGCGCTGAAGCTGTACGGCGTCGACGAGAGCGCGTACAGCGGTGACGCGCAGATGTTCGACCTGGTCCACGCGATGCGTACGCGCATCGTCACCAGCCCGGCCTTCGACGGCAACCGCGTGCTGGGCGCGATCCTGTTCGAAATGACGATGGATCGCCAGTTCGACGGTATGGACGCGGCCGACTACCTGTGGAAGCGCAAGCAGGTCGTGCCGTTCCTGAAGGTCGACAAGGGCCTGGCGCCGGCCGCCGACGGCGTGCAGTTGATGAAGCCGATCACCGGCCTGGACGATCTGCTCGAGCGTGCGGCCGCCAAGGGCATCTTCGGCACCAAGATGCGTTCGGTCGTCGACGCCGCCGATGCCAAGGGCATCGACGCGGTGCTCGATCAGCAGTTCGAGTACGGCCGGCAGATCCTGGCGGCCGGACTGATGCCGATCCTCGAGCCCGAAGTCTCGATCAAGGCGCCGGACAAGCAGCAGGCCGAAGTGCTGCTGAAGGAAGGCTTCCTGCGCCGGCTGGACAAGCTGCCGGCCGACGTCAAGGTCATGCTGAAGCTGACGCTGCCGACCGTCGACGGCTACTTCACCGAGCTGGTCAAGCATCCGCGCGTGGCCCGCGTCGTCGCGTTGTCCGGCGGCTACAGCCGTGACGACGCCAACGTTCGCCTGGCCGCCAATCCGGGCGTGATCGCCAGCTTCAGCCGCGCGCTGACCGAGGGCCTGACCGCGCAGCAGACCGACGAGCAGTTCAACAGCGCGCTGGACAAGGCGATCGACGGCATCTATCGCGCGTCGATCACCTGAGTGCACGAGCATCTGGCGCCGGTCGAGCCGGCCAAGGCGTATCGGCTGATCAACCACGGGCCGACGGTACTGGTGTCGGCCCGGGCCGACGGCGTCGATGACGTGATGGCGGCCGCGTGGGCGTGCGCGCTGGATTTCGCGCCGCCCAAGCTGACGGTCGTCCTCGACAAGAAGACGCGCACCCGCGCGCTGATCGAGCGCAGCGGCCGCTTCGTCATCCAGGTGCCGACCGTCGCGCAACTGCGGCTGACCGATGCGGTCGGCGGCCGCAGTCTGGCCGACGATCCCGACAAGCTCGCGCACTGCGGCGTCGGGCTGTTCGGCATCGACGGCTTCGACCTGCCGTTCGTCCAGGGCTGCTCGGCCTGGCTGGCCTGCAAGCTGATCGACGAGCCGCACAACCAGCACGCGTACGATCTGTTCATCGGCGAGGTCGTCGGCGCGTGGGCGGACGACCGGGCGTTCCGCAACGGTCGCTGGCTCGCGCGCGACGCCGGGTCGCCGTGGCGCAGCCTGCATCACATCGCCGGCGGTCATTATTTCGCCAGCGGTGACGC
Source organism: Burkholderiaceae bacterium (assembly GCA_047601745.1). Lineage (GTDB taxonomy): Bacteria > Pseudomonadota > Gammaproteobacteria > Burkholderiales > Burkholderiaceae_E > JAKPAM01. Next base: position 3,607,940 of record JASGIS010000001.1, read on the forward strand.
GCTGGACGCGCCGGCCGGCACGGATTGAACGTGCGGCCGGTCGCCGAGAGGCGCTGCCGGCCCCGCGTCCTGCTTTTCATGCTGCTTCTCGTCCGACCCGACCACGGAGGAATCGTGTCCCGTTCCCATGCGCCGTCGAGCGCCGCCACCGCCGCGGCCTGCGCTGCGGCCGAGATCGCTTCGCCGCCGCGCCGCCGTGCGCTGGCTCTCGCGCTGAAGGCGGCAGCCGCGTCGTGGCCGCTCGCCGCGGGTCTTCCGGCGGCTCCCGTCGCCCGGGCGCAAACGCAGGCGCCGGACGCCGGCTGGCCGGCACGGCCGGTCAAGCTGATCGTGCCGTTCGCGCCGGGTTCGACGCCCGACATCCTGGCCAGGCTGCTGGCCGAGCGGCTGACCGCCGCGCAGGGCCAGCCGTTCGTCGTCGAGAACCGGCCCGGGGCCGGCGGCAACATCGGCACGCTGGCGGTGGCCCGGGCGGCGCCCGACGGCCAGACGCTGGGCGTGTCGATCACCGGTCCGCTGGTCAACAACGTGCTGCTGTACCCGAAGCTCGGCTACGACCCGTTCAAGGACCTGACGCCGATCACGCTGGCGGCGACGCAGCCGAGCGTCGTCGTGGTTTCGCCGTCGCTGGGCGTGCGCGACGCGCGCGGCCTGTTCGAGCTGATGCGCCGCCATCCGGGCCGCTACAACTACGCGTCGGTCGGCGGCGGCACCGTGTCGCACCTGTCGATGGAACTGATCAAGACGCGCACGCAGACCTACGCGGTGCACATCCCGTACAACGCGTCGCCGGCCGCCGTCACGTCGATCCTTTCCGGCGACACGCAGATGGCGTCGCTGGCGCCGGCGGCGGTGATGGGGCAGATCCGCTCGGGCAAGCTGATCCCGGTGGCCGTCACGTCCGCGCAGCGCTCGCCGGACCTGCCCGACGTTCCGACCTTCAAGGAGATCGGCATCCCCGAGGTCGAGGCGACGGCCTGGATCGGCATCGTCGGACCCGCGCATCTGCCGGCGCTGCTGGTCGAGCGGATCCAGCGGGCGATGGTCGCGGCGCTGCGCGACCCGGTGCTGATCGACAAGCTGCGCGGCCAGTACATGGATGCGGTCGGCTCGACGCCCGAGCAGTTCGCGGCGTTCATGCAGGCCGAGTACCGGCGCTGGAAGCCCGTCGTCGAGCGCGCGCAGATCAGTCTCGATTGACGGCCGGCCTGCGGCGGGCTCGCGGCCAGCGCGCCGCGCCCGACGGCGAGCGGGCTCCGGTCCCGGGCATCGCGCGTCGTGTTCCGGCGGCCGGGCAATCGGGCAAAATAGCGGCCTCGACCCTCGGATGCCTGCGTTGACAACACACCCGCCCCTCTACCGATCGGAGCTGCGCTCGCTGCCGCTGCTCGGCCGCGGCAAGGTCCGCGAAAACTACGCGGTCGGCGACGATCGCCTGCTGATCGTCACGTCCGATCGCCTGTCGGCCTTCGACGTGGTCCTGAACGAGCCGATCCCGGACAAGGGCCGCGTGCTGAACCGGATGGCGCTGTTCTGGTTCGACCGGCTCGCCGACATCGTGCCGAACCACCTGACCGGGGTGGCGCCCGAATCGGTCGTCGCGCCCGACGAGGTCGCGCAGGTCGCCGACCGGTCGATGGTCGTCAAGCGGCTGCAGCCGATCCTGGTCGAGGCGGTCGTGCGCGGCTACCTGATCGGCTCGGGCTGGAAGGACTATCAGGCCAGCGGTGCGGTCTGCGGCGTGCCGCTGCCGGCCGGGCTGCGGATGGCCGAGCAGCTCGCCGAGCCGATCTTCACGCCGGCCGCCAAGGCCGAGATGGGCCACCACGACGAGAACATCGCGTTCGACACGATGGTCGAGCGGATCGGTGCGCCGTTGGCCGAACAGATCCGCGATCTCAGCCTGCGGCTGTACCGGCGCGCGGCCGAGTACGCGGCCGGCCGCGGCATCCTGATCGCCGACACCAAGTTCGAGTTCGGCCTGGACGAGGCCGGGCGCCTGCACCTGATGGACGAGGTGCTGACCGCCGATTCGTCGCGCTTCTGGCCGGCCGATTCGTACCAGGTGGGGATCTCGCCGCCGTCGTTCGACAAGCAGTTCGTGCGCGACTACCTCGAGACCGTCGACGGCTGGGACAAGACGCCGCCGGCGCCGCCGCTGCCGGCCGAGGTCATCGCCCGCACCGCCGACAAGTACCGCGAGGCGCTGCGCCGGCTGACCGGCCAGACGCTGGCCGAAGGAGACGTCCGATGACCGTGCGCAACGACAATCCCCGGCCGGATCCGGTGGTCGGCGTCGTCATGGGCAGTTCCAGCGATTGGGACGTGATGCAGCACGCGGTGGCGATGCTGCGCGAATTCGACGTGTCGCACGAGGCGCGCGTCGTGTCGGCGCACCGGATGCCCGACGAGCTGTTCGCTTATGCCGAGCAGGCCGAGGCGCGCGGGCTGCGCGCGATCATCGCCGGCGCCGGCGGCGCCGCGCACCTGCCCGGCATGCTGGCCGCCAAGACGATCGTGCCCGTGCACGGCGTGCCGGTTCCGTCGCGCTATCTGCGCGGCGAGGATTCGCTGCTGTCGATCGTGCAGATGCCCAAGGGCATTCCGGTCGCGACCTATGCGATCGGCGAGGCCGGCGCCGCCAACGCCGCGTTGCACGTGATCGCGCAACTGGCGCTCGGCGATGCAGCGCTGGCCGAGCGGCTGCGCGAGTTCCGGCGCCGCCAGACCGATGCGGCGCGCGCGATGACCTTGCCGGTGGACTGAGTACCTGAGGTTCCGATTCGATGAGCGATTCCCGATTCGACGACGCGTCGCCGCCGGCGATGCTCGCGGCGCTGGCCGCGCGCCTGCGCGAACCGTCGCGAACACGTCCGCCCGCCGGCGGGTTCGCGCCCGGCGCCTGGCTGGGCCTGCTCGGCGGCGGCCAGTTGGGGCGGATGTTCTGCATGGCCGCGCAGTCGCTCGGCTACCGCGTCTGCGTGCTCGATCCGGACGAGGACGGTCCGGCCGCCGCGACCGCCGACGCGCACCTGCGCGCCGCTTATGACGACGCCGATGCGCTCGACCGGCTGGCCGCGCGCTGCGTCGCCGTGACGACCGAGTTCGAGAACGTGCCGGCCGCGTCGCTGGCGCGGCTGACCGGTTCCGTCGTCGTCGCGCCGACGGCCAGCGCGGTCGCGGTCGCGCAGGACCGGCGCCTCGAGAAGCGCTTCATCCGCGCCGCCGGCGTCGACGTCGCTCCTTATGCCGAGATCGATACGGCGGCCGATCTCGACGATGTCGCGAAGACGCCGGACGCGTTGTTTCCGGCGATCCTGAAGCTGGCGCGGCTCGGTTATGACGGCAAGGGCCAGGCGCGGGTGGCCGACCGGGCCGAGGCGCGGGCGGCCTTCGCGCGGATGGGCGCTCGGCCGTGCGTGCTCGAACGGCGCGTGCCGCTGGCGATCGAGGTTTCGGTCGTGCTGGCGCGCGGTTTCGACGGCGAGATCGCCGCGTATCCGGTCGCCGAGAACGTGCATCGCGACGGCATCCTGGCGGTGACGACGGTGCCGGCGCGGATCGGGCCGGCGCTGGCCGAGCGGGCGCTCGAAGCGGCCGCGCGCATCGCGGCGGCGCTCGATTACGTCGGCGTGCTGTGCGTCGAGTTCTTCGTGCTCGACGATGGCCGGCTGCTGGCCAACGAGATGGCGCCGCGGCCGCACAATTCGGGCCACTACACGATCGACGCCTGCGTCGGCAGCCAGTTCGAGCAGCAGGCACGCGTGATGGCGGGGCTGCCGCTCGGCTCGGTCCGGCAGCGCGAGCCGGCGGTGATGCTGAACCTGCTCGGCGATTGCTGGCGGGCGGGCGAGCCCGATTGGGCGGCGGTGCTCGCGCATCCGCAGGCCCGGCTGCATCTGTACGGCAAGCGCGACGCGCGGCCCGGACGCAAGATGGGTCACGTGACGGTCGTCGGACCCGCGCTCGGCGAAGTCGTCGACGTGGCCGCGCGCATCGAGCGCCGGCTCCGGATCGTCGAGTCGGCCGGCGACACGCCGCGATCGGCGTGATGTCCGATACTGACGCACCGATCGACATCGAGCGCGCGGCGCGCCGGCTGGCCGACGGCGGACTGGTCGCGTTCGCGACCGAGACCGTCTACGGCCTGGGCGCCGACGCCGCGCAGCGCGACGCGGTCGCGGCGATCTATGCGACCAAGGGGCGTCCGGCCGATCACCCGCTGATCGTGCACGTCGCCGACGTGGACGCGGCGCGCTGGTGGGCGGACCTGCCGCCGCGCGCCGAGACGCTGGCCCGGCGTTTCTGGCCCGGGCCCCTGACGATGATCGTCCCGCGTCGCGAGCAGGCGCCCGCGTGGGCCTGCGGCGGCCAGCCGACGGTCGGCCTGCGCTGTCCGTCGCATCCGCTGGCGCGGGCGCTGCTGGCGGCGTTCGCGCGGCTCGGCGGGCACGGCGTGGCCGCGCCCTCGGCCAATCGCTTCGGGCGGATCAGTCCGACCAGCGCCCGGCACGTGCGCGACGATCTGGCCGACGCCGTCGCCGCCGACCGCGTGCTGGTGCTCGACGGCGGCGAGGCCGAGGTCGGGCTCGAATCGACGATCGTCGATCTGTCGCGCGCGCGTCCGGTGCTGTTGCGGCCCGGCGCGATCGGCGTGCAGGCGCTGGCCGACGCGCTGGGCGAGCCGGTCGAAATATCGGCCAACGTCGTCGATCCGGCGAAGGTCGACGCGGCGGCGCCGCGCGCATCGGGCACGCTGGCCGCGCACTACGCGCCGCGCACGCCGCTGTCGCTGGCCGGCCGCGACGAACTGCCCGGCATCGTCGCCGACGCGCGCGCCGGCGGCCGGAGGCTGGCGCTGCTGGTGGCGGGCGACGCGTCCGACGCCGGCGTCGAGCCGCTTAGTGCCGGCGGTCCGGTGGCCGGCGTCGAGAGCGCGCCGATCGACGCCGACGCTTATGGCCGCCGGTTGTACGCGGCGCTGCGCCGCCTCGATGCCGTCGGCGCCGAGCGCATCATCGTCGAGGCTCCTCCGCGCTCGCCCGCATGGCAGGCCGTGTGGGATCGGCTGCTGCGCGCCGCCCGGGGCAGCGGCCACTAGTACCTCGACATCCGTTCACTCGAAAATCGAATCCACGCAAGCCCGATTCGAGCCTGCCGCGTCTTTGAGCGGACAGGTCCTGGGTGTATCGTTGCGCAAAACTCCGTAGAAAGAGACATCATGAAGCACACCCGCACCGAACTGTCCCCGGCCGAACAGGCGTTGAGCGATGCCGCGCTCGAATACCATCGCTCGCCCACGCGCGGCAAGATCGCGGTCACGCCGACCAAGGCGCTGGTCAACCAGCGCGACCTGTCGCTCGCGTATTCGCCCGGCGTCGCCTATGCGTGCCTGGCGATCCAGGACGATCCGACGCTGGCGGCCGAGTACACGTCGCGCGGCAACCTGGTCGGCGTCATCACCAACGGGACGGCGGTGCTGGGGCTCGGCGACATCGGTCCGCTGGCCGGCAAGCCGGTGATGGAAGGCAAGGGCTGCCTGTTCAAGAAGTTCGCCGGCATCGACGTGTTCGACATCGAACTGGCCGAGACCGATCCGGACAAGCTGGTCGACATCATCGCGGCGCTCGAACCGACGCTCGGCGGCGTCAACCTCGAGGACATCAAGGCGCCCGAATGCTTCTACATCGAGCGCAAGCTGCGCGAGCGGATGAAGATCCCGGTCTTCCATGACGACCAGCACGGCACGGCGATCATCTCGGCGTCGGCGCTGCTCAATGGCCTGGAGCTGGTCGGCAAGGACATCGCGCAGGTCAAGCTCGCGGTCTCCGGGGCCGGCGCGGCGGCGATCGCGTGCCTGGACCTGATGGTCGAACTCGGCGTGACGCGCGAGAACATCTTCGTCGTCGACTCGAAGGGCGTCGTGCATACCGAACGCACCGATGCGCTCGACGAATCGAAACGGCGCTATGCGCAGAAGACCGCCGCGCGCACGCTCGCCGACGTGGTCGACGGCGCCGACGTGTTCCTCGGCTGTTCGGCGCCGGGCGTGCTGACGGCCGAGATGGTCAAGACGATGGCCGACAAGCCGGTGATCCTGGCGCTGGCCAATCCCGAGCCCGAGATCCGTCCCGAACTGGCCAAGGCCGTGCGTCCGGACTGCATCATCGCGACCGGCCGGTCCGACTATCCGAACCAGGTCAACAACGTCCTGTGTTTTCCGTACATCTTCCGCGGCGCGCTCGACAGCGGCGCCAGCCGGATCACCGAGGCGATGAAGATCGCCTGCGTGCGCGAGATCGCCGAGCTGGCCAAGGAGACGATCAGCGACGAGGTCGCGTCGGCTTACGTCGGACGTGAACTGGTGTTCGGGCCCGATTATCTGATCCCGACGCCGTTCGACTCGCGGCTGATCGTGCGGATCGCGCCGGCGGTGGCCCGGGCCGCGCACGAATCGGGCGTCGCGACCCGGCCGATCGACGACATGATCGCTTATCGCCAGCAACTGATGCGCTTCGTCACGCACACCGGCATGTTCATGCGGCCGGTGTACCAGGCGGCCAAGGCGGCGAACAAGCGCATCGTCTATGCCGAGGGCGAGGACGAGCGCGTGCTGCGCGCGGTGCAGATGGTCGTCGACGACGAACTGGCGCGGCCGATCGTCGTCGGCCATCCGGCGATCGTCGCGCTGCGGATCGAACGCGCGGGCCTGCGGATCCGGCCGGGCGTCGACTTCGAGCTCGTCGATCCCGAGGACGATTCGCGCTACCGCGCGTACTGGGAGAGTTATCACCGGCTGCGCGCGCGCGACGGCGTCACGCCCGAGATGGCCAAGGCCTCGCTGCGCCGCTCGGCGACGACGATCGCGGCGCTGATGGTGCGGATGGGCGATGCCGACGGCATGGTCTGCGGCCTGGTCGGCCGCTACGAGCACCACCTCGAGCGCGTGCGCGACATCATCGGGCTGCGTCCGGACGCGCGGTGCCTGGCGGCGATGAACGCGCTGATGCTCGAGCGCCATACGCTGTTCATCGCCGACACCTTCGTCAACGACGATCCGTCGGCCGAGGAACTGGCGGCGATCGCGTCGATGGCCGTATCGCAGGTCGCGCACTTCGGCGTCACGCCGAAGGTGGCCTTCGTCTCGCACTCGTCGTACGGCTCGAGCCAGCGCCCGTCGGCCCGCAAGATGCGCGAAGCCTATGAGCGGTTCAAGGTCCTGGAGCCGGCGATCGAGGCCGACGGCGAACTGCACGGCGACGCCGCGCTGAGCGAGGCGATCCGCCGCAACTACATCCTCGAACCGGACCTGATCGGCGCGGCCAACGTGCTGATCCTGCCGAACCTCGATTCGGCCAACATCCTGTTCAACGTGCTGAAGACGACCGGCGGGCACGGCGTGACCGTCGGGCCGATCCTGCTCGGCACCGCGGCGCCCGCGCACATCCTGACCGCCGCGTCGACCGTGCGCCGGATCGTCAACGTGACGGCGTTCGCGGCCGCCCAGGTCGCGCAGCGCGCCTGACGCGAACGGCGGGTGCGGCGTCTCCGGTCGGCCGTCGTCGCGGCGGCGCTAGCGATCGCGTTGTCGGGCTCGCCGCTCGACGCCCGCGCGAAGCTCGTCTTCGACGAACGCGGCCGGATCATCGAGCTGGCCTGCGATCCGGCGCGGATCGCCGACGACGAGCGCGTCGTCTGCGGCGCCGACGCGCCGACCTGGGCGAACATCCACGACGCGCAGGGGCGCGTTCGCCGCCAGGTCCTGCACGCGCAGGGCCGGCCGATCGCCGAGCGCCGCTTCGACGACGCGGGTGTCGAGATCGCGCAGGCGCACTGGAACGCGAAAGGCGAGAAGACCGAGACCGAGTGGTATCCGAACCACGTCGTCGCCCGGCAGGAATGGCCGGCGGTCTACGAGGGCGCGCCGGCGCGGATGATCCAGGAATACTGGGACGACGGCCAGATCCGTTCGCGCGGCACGATCGACGCGCGCGGGCGGCGCCTGGGCCTGTTCCAGACCTTCCATCGCGGTGCCGGCCTGGCGACCGAGTCCTACTACGTCGACGGCCGGCTCGTGCGCCGGCGCGAGTTCGACGACGGCGGACGGCTGCTGCTCGAAGAGGACTACGCGGACGACGGCTCGCCGCGCACGTCGCTGCGTCGTTGAGCGGCGCGCGCCGGTCGGGAGGCGGGCAGGGCGGCGGGTTGGTGAACCGGCGAGTCGGCAAGTCGGCAAGTCGGCAAGTCGGCAAGTCGGCAAGTCGGCGGGGCGGCGGGGCGGTGAGTCTGCGGTTCGACAAGTGAGGTCCGCCGATCGAAAGCCGGCGACGTCGGAGGCCACGCCACTAGAATGCCTGGTACGACCCCATATCAGACCAGGAGACGCACATGAACGTACCGACCCGCCGCCAGCCGCCGGCGATCTGGCAACCCTCGGCCGACGGCCCGGCCTTCGAAGACGTCAAGCTCAGCCGTTCGGTGCGCGACAAGGTCGTGCTGGTGACCGGGGCCGCCAGCGGCATGGGCCGGGCGACGGCGCGCGTGTTCGCCGACGAGGGCGCGCAGGTCGCCGTCACCGATCTGGCGCTGGCCGACGCGCAGCGCGTCGCCGATGACATCAACGCCCAGGGCGGGCGCGCGCGCGGATTCGCGCTCGACGTCAGTCAGCCGGCGGCGATCACCGCGGTCGTCCAGCAGGTCGCCGAGGCGTTCGGCGGCCTGGACATCGTCGTCAACAATGCCGGCATCTCGATCGTCCACCGGATCGACGATCCGAACTACGACGAGCAATGGGCGCGCAGCCTGGCGGTGATGCTGACCGCGCAGCAGCGGGTGATCCGCGCCGCGCTGCCTTATCTGCGGCAGTCCGATTCGCCGCGCATCGTCAACATCGCGTCGACCGAGGCGCTGGGCGCCACCGCCGGCCACAGCGCGTATTCGGCCGCCAAGGCCGGCGTCACCGGATTGACGCGCTCGCTGGCCGTCGAACTGGGCCCGGAGGGCATCACCGTCAATTGCATCTGCCCGGGGCCGATCGATACGTCGATGACGAGCAAGGTACCGATCGCCGACAAGCAGAAGTACGCGCGCCGCCGCACGGCGCTGATCCGCTACGGCCTGCCGGTCGAGGTCGCGCACATGACGCTGAGCCTGTGCCTGCCGGCGGCGTCGTTCCTGACCGGCGTGACGATTCCGGTCGACGGCGGCCTGATGGCACGAAACGCCTGAGCGGACACGGCCGTGGGCGAGCCCGGCCGATCGACCGGCCGCGAGCGCGCCGATCGCCACGGCTGGTTCATCCACGGCCTGGGCATCGGCCAGATCTGCTCATGGGGCACGCTGTACTACAGCTTTCCGCTGATCGCCGAGGCGATGGGCAACGAGCTGCACTGGTCGAAGGCCAGGCTTTTCTCTGCCGCCACCAGCGGCCTGCTGCTGGCCGGGCTGTTGTCTTATCCGATCGGCCAGGCGATCGACCGCGGCGCCGGCCGAGCGGTGCTGACCGGCGCATCGGCGCTGGCCGGCCTGCTGCTGCTGGCCTGGGCGAGCGTCGACGGTTTCGCCGCTTACCTGCTGGTCGCGACGCTGGTCGGCGGGCTGCAGGCGGCGACGCTGTACGAACCGGCGTTCGCCGTCGTCGTCTGGCGGTTGGGCGCCGCGCGGGCGCGACGCGGCATCACCGCGCTGACGCTGTGGGGCGGATTCGCGAGCACGGTGTTCGTACCGCTGACGCAGTGGGCCATCGGCGCCTGGGGCTGGCGCGGCGCGCTGATCGGCCTGGCGACCGTCAATCTGTTCGGGTGCACGGCGCTGTACCACAGCGCGATCCGCGGATCGCCGGCCGGAAATGCCGATGGCGCCGACGCTGCGGCACCGGCGGACGCTGCGGCACCAGTGGGCGCTGCGGCACCAGTGGGCGCCGTAGCACTAGTGGGCGCTGTAGCACCGGCAGGTGTTGCGGCGCAGGGCGGCCGGCCGGTGCCGAAGCCGGCTGAAGCGCCCGGTGACTGGCGCGCCGCGATGCGCACGCCGGTGTTCCGGGCACTGGCGCTGGCGCTGGTCGCGCATGCGGCCACGTTTTCCGCGCTCACGTTCCATCTGTATCCGTTGCTGATCGAGCGCGGGCTCGACGTTGCCGGCGTGGTGCTGGCGATCGGGCTGATCGGTCCTTCGCAGGTCCTCGGCCGGTTGGCGGTCGGTGCGTTCGCCGGACGCTGGTCGATTCCGCGGCTCGGGGCGCTCGTCGTGACGGCGTTTCCGCTGGCGGTCGCCGGTCTGCTGGTGCGGCCGGCGTCCGTGCCGCTGGTGGCCGGCGTGCTGGTGCTGTACGGCGCGGCCAATGGCGTGTTCACGATCGTGCGCGGCATGGCGGTGCCCGAGATGGTGTCCGTGCATCACTATGGCCGGATCAACGGCGTGCTGAACGGACCCGCGACGCTGGCCCGCGCCCTGGCGCCGCTGGGCATCGCCGCGCTGTGGGGCCTGCACTCGGACTACCAGTGGCCGATCATCGCGATGCTGGCCGGCGCGCTGCTGATGGCGTCCGGTTTCTGGCTCGCCTGCCGGCTGATGCCGTCCGGCGTCGCCGATCGCGGATGACCTGCCGTCGGCCGTGCGGCAGGTGCGGTGCGGCAGGCACGGTTGGGGCAGGCACGGTTGGGACAGGCGCGGTAGGACAGGCGCGGTAGGACAGGCGCGGCGCGGTGCGGCAGGGGCGACGTGCTCGGGCGTTCGGCCACGCACGTGGCGTTGATCCCGATGGGCGGCTCGCGACGGACTCCGTATCATCGCCAGGCCGGGATCGACGGCGGACCAGGGGCCGCACGCCGACCCGATCGACAGATCCGAGGAGACAGCATGGAGCTTGGAGATTCCCCATCGGCCGCGCGGCAGCGCGGCGCTGCGACGCAGGCCGGCCGCGTCTCGATCGGTGAGCGGTCGATCGCGCGCCGGACCTTCCTGGCGGCGACGACGGCCGTGCTGCTCGGCGCCGCGCCGCTGGCGTCGATCGCGCAGCAGGCCGCCGCCTTTCCGAACCGCCCGGTCCGGATGCTGATCCCGTTCGCGGCCGGCAGCGGCACCGACATCGGCGGCCGCCTGATCGCCGAGGAGCTGGGCAAGGTGCTCGGGCAGAACGTGATCGTCGAGAACCGGCCGGGCGCGTCGGCGCAGATCGCGGCCGAGATGGCGGCCAAGGCGCCGCCCGACGGCCATACGATCTTCCTGACGACGAACACCTCGCATTCGGCGAACCCGTTCCTGTTCAAGAAGCTGCCGTACGATCCGATCAAGGATTTCGCGCCGATCGCGCGCACGTACTTCCTGCCGTTCGTGCTGGTCGTCGACGGCAAGCTGCCGGTCCACAACGTGGCCGAGCTGGCCGCGTTCGTGAAGGCGAACCCCGACAAGGCGTCGTACGGCTACGGCAACAGCACCGGCCAGGTGGCCGGCGCGGCGTTCAGGCAGGCGTTGAAGCTGCCGCTGACCGCGGTGCCGTACAAGAGCACGCCGCCGGCGATCGCCGACATCATCGGCGGTTCGATCAGTTTCATGTTCGTCGACCTGCCGGCCGCGCGCGAAAGCCTGCGCGCCGGTCGGCTGCGCGCGATCGCCGTGACGACGGGCAAGCGCTCGGCGCTGATGCCCGAGGTGCCGGCGGTCGGCGAGACGCCGGGCCTCGAAGGATTCGACCTGACGTCCTGGGGTGGCCTGTTCGCGCCGGCCGGCACGCCGCCCGAGATCATCGCGCGGCTCAGCGAGTCGGTGCGCGGCGTGCTCGGGCGCAAGGAGGTCGTCGAGCGCTTCGCCGGCATGAGCTACGAACTGGCGCCCAGCTCGCCGTCGGAGCTGGCCGCGTTCGTCGCCGAGCAGCTCGACAACTGGGGCACGAAGGTCCGCGAGGCCGGCATCCAGCCCGAGTGACACGAGGGCTCGCCGCCTCGCGTACGTGCCGGGAACCGTGACGGGACCGCGCGGACGAGGCGTCCGAGGCCGCGCCGATCGCACCGGTTAGTCCGGTTAGTCCGGCCACCTCGGTCTCCTCGGTAACTCCGGTGACCCCGGTGACCCCGGTGACCCCGGTGACCCCGGTGACCCCGGTCGGTGCGCCGGTGTTCAGTTCAGCGGTGCCTGCGCCGGCGGGTCCGGCGGGCCGACGCGCAGGAAGTTGTTGACGCAGCGGATGCCGTCGACCTGCCGCGCGATGTCGAGGGCCAGCGCGATGTGCTGCGGCGTCGATACGCCGCCGGACAACGTCGCGACGCCGCCGTTGACCTTGACCTGGATCTGTTCGCGCAGCAGTTCGCGATTGAACTGCAGCTTGGTCTGCACCTTCATCGTCAGGCCCTCGTCGCGAAAGAAGCTCGCTTCGCCGGCCTGGCAGGGGGCGTCGGCCGCCGGTTTGGCGGCCGGTTTGGCCGTGCCGGCCTTGCCGCGCGGGGCATCGGCAGCGATGGCGGCCGGCGCGGCCAGCGCCAGCAGCACCGCGGCGGCCAGCGCGGGCATCGACCGGGCCATGCGCGAGTGGAGGGAGTGCGCCGGAAAAGCGTCGGGCAGCGGATCCTGGGTCATCGTCGTCATCCTCGTCTTGTCGTTGTCGTTGTCGCTATCGTTGTTGTTGTCGTCACCGTCATCGTTCAGCCGGATCGGACGGCATCCGTAGCAGCACGCCCTGCTTGCGCAGCGCCTGCTGCAACTGGGTGACGTCGACCGCCCTCGGCTCGATCTGCCGGCTGGCTGCCAGCGCCGCGGCAACGCCGGCCGCCTGCCCGGTCAGCCAGCACTGCGGGATCTCGCGCATGAACGAATGCGAGTTCGGGTCGCAGGCCAGATGCCGGCCGGGCGCCAGCAGTCCGTCGAGCGCGCGCGGCACCAGGCAGCCATAGGGCACCGAGATCGACGGAAACGCCGGCGACAGCGACGGCGAGATGCCGATCTCGTCGGGCAGCGGTTCGCCGCTCGCCCATCGGTCCCTGATCACCGGCGAGACGCCGAGCAGTCGACGTGTATGCCGGACGCCGAGCTGCGGCGCGCTGTGGATCAGATAGGCGCTCTCGAAGCCGGGCGCGTGCGCGCGGAAGAACGCCAGATGCGCACCCATCAGATCGCGCGATCGCAGCTCGACGGCGGTCATGTGTTCGACGTCCAGCGCCGACAGGCCTGACTGGCGCGGCCCCATGAACAGCGCGACGTCGTCGCGCCACGATACGAACGGCCGCTCGAACAGGCCGACCGTTTCGCGCCCCTTGGCCATGAACGCGGCGAAACCGTCGGGGTCGCCCTGACGGAACGCGATCCAGCGCGGCATGTCGACGCCGCCGAACAGCCAGGCCGTGTTCATGCAGTGGTGGATGTCGTCTTCGGCGATGTCGTCCTCGAAACGGGCGCCGGCGCGCGCGAACAGGTCGCCGTCGCCGCTGGCGTCGACGACCACGTGCGCGCGGATCGCGAAACGGCCTTCCTTGCTCTCGAACACGGCACCGCGTACGGCCGGCCCCTGCATCCACGGCGCGACGGCGGTCGCGTGCAGCAGCAGGTGGGCGCCGCTGTCGCGCAACATCTGCTGCGAGACGCCCTTCAGCCATTCGGGATTCAGCGTCGGCGAATGGGTGACGACGCCGTGGAACGCCGCCGTGCGCTGCTGCCAGTACGCGGCGCGTGCCGGATCGCGGCTGCCCCATTCGTCGCGGGGCGGCCCGGCGATCTCGTCGCGCGGCAGCCGATCGAGGACGTCGGCCGCGAAGCCTTCGATGACGCGGCGGCCGTGCCAGTCGGTCATCCGATCGATCCAGATCACCAGGCCGCCGGTCGCGAGGCCGCCCAGATGGTTGTAGCGTTCGACCAGCGTCACGTCGGCGCCGAGACGGGCGGCCGAGACCGCGGCCGCGGTGCCGGCGGGCCCGCCGCCGACCACCAGCACGTCGGTATGCCGCATCACCGGCGTCGAGCGCGCCGGCTCTTCGAGGAACTCGTGCGCGGCTTGGCGTATGCTGACCGGCTTGCGTCCGCTGAAGACTTCGGTCTGGAACAGCAGGCGACCGTTCGGGTTGTCGCGCGAGGCGCCTCGCGCGGACGATCCGGGTGGAGAATCGGAGGGCGAGTCGCCGGCGGGCGGCGGGGTCGGGGCGTTGGCGTCCTGCATTGCGATCGGGCACGGAATGGGCACGACGAGTCTGTACGGAGAAGCGGAGTGAGTCAAACGGGACGGAACGCGCAGCGAGCGAAGAACAATGAGCCACAGGCCGAGCCGCCCGAACCGGGCAGGCCCTATGCGCTGCGGCTCGCCGACCAGCGATCGGTGGCCGAACTGCCCGCCGACGCGCCCGACCGATCCGACGCGGCGAAGGAGCGCGCCCGCGCCGAATCCGATGCGTTGCGCGGCCGGCTCGCCGACTGGCAGGAGCGGCTGTATGCCGAGCATCGCCGCCGGCTGCTGGTCGTGCTCCAGGCGATGGATACCGGCGGCAAGGACGGCACGATCCGCAACGTCTTTCGCAGCGTCAACGCGATGGGCGTCAAGGCCGCGCGTTTCGAGGCGCCGACGCGCGACGACCTGGCGCGCGATTACCTGTGGCGCGTGCACGCGCAGGTGCCGGCGACCGGACAGATCGGCATCTTCAACCGCTCGCACTACGAGGACGTGCTGACCGTCCGCGTCAACGGCCTGGTGCCCGAGCACGTGTGGCGGCGCCGCTATGAGCACATCCGCGGATTCGAGCGGCTGCTGGCCGACGAGGGCACGCGGATCGTCAAGCTGTTCCTGCACATCGACCAGGACGAGCAGCGCGAGCGCCTGCAGGCGCGCGTCGACGACCCCTGCAAGCGCTGGAAGTTCGACGACAACGACCTGAGCCAGCGCAAGCACTGGGACGACTACATGGCGGCGTACACCGACGCGATCCGCGAGACCGACGCGCCGCACGCGCCGTGGTACGTGATCCCGGCCAACCAGAAATGGCATCGCGACCGCACGGTGCTCGAGCTGCTGGTGCGCACGCTCGAGGACATGGGGCCGCAGTATCCGAAGACCGACGTCGATCCGTCGCACATCGTCATCGACTGATCGCTTTCCAAGAATTCATCGAGAGGAGACCCACGAATGACAGAACCCCTGGTGCTGCGCGAGGACATCGGACGCGCCGCGATCCTGACGATCAATCGACCGGACAAGCTCAACGCGCTGAACGTGCCGGTGTTCGGCGAACTGAACGCGCACGTCGGGCGGATCCGCGAACAACGCGATGCCGTCGGCGTCGTCGTGCTGCGCGGCGCCGGCAAGTGCTTCTCGGCCGGGCACGATCTGTCCGACATCGCGACCGGCGAGGCGCTGCCCGAGCCGAACTTCCAGGCCAAGGTCATCGAACGGCTGGCCAACCTGCCGCTGCCGGTGATCACCGTCGTGCACGGCCACTGCTATACCGGGGCGCTCGAACTGGCGCTGGCCGGCGACATCATCCTGGCCGCCGAGTCGGCCAAGTTCGCCGACACGCACGCGCGCTGGTCGTTGACGCCGGTCTGGGGCCTGAGCCAGCGGCTGCCGCGCCGGGTCGGCACGTACAAGGCGCGCGAGCTGATGTTCACCTGCCGCACGCTTAGCGGACGCCAGGCCGAGGCGATCGGGCTGGCCAACCAGTGCGTGCCCGATGCCGAGCTCGAATCCGAACTGACGCGGCTGATCGACGACATCTGCGCGAATTCCTCGTTCAGCCACGCGGCGAACAAGCGGCTGCTGCTCGAAAGCGACGGCCTGCCGATCGGCGACGGGCTGGCGCGCGAGATCTATCGCGGCGAAGGGCGGGGTCCCGACATGGAGCAGCGGATTGCCGCGTTCACGAACAAGACCGCGCGCAAGCAGGCCTGAGAAGGCCTGGCCTTCGGCGAACGGATCGGATCAGGTATCGATCCACGCGCGCATCAGGTTGTGGTAATGGCTGGTCAGCGCCGTCGTGTCCTCGTCGTCGCCGAGGCGGGCGCGCAGCCGCTGGATCGTCTGGTCCAGCTCGTACAGCATCGTGCGCTGCCAATCGTGGCGCACCAGGCTCTGCGTCCAGAAGAACGCGCACACGCGCTCGCCGCGCGTCACCGGTTCGACCCGGTGCAGGCTGGTGCTCGGATACAGCACGAGATCGCCGGCCGGCAGCTTGACCTCGTGCGTGCCATAAGTGTCGACGACCACCAGTTCGCCGCCGTCGTAGTCGTCGGGCTCGCACAGGAACAACGTCGACGACAGGTCGGTGCGCAGTGGTTGCGCGCTGTCGCGCTGATGCATCAGCGCGCCGTCGACGTGCAGTCCGTAGTGGCCGCCGCCGCGATAGCGGTTGAACATCGGCGGTAGCGTGCGCAGCGGCAGCGCCGCCGAAACGAACATCGGATGCGCGGCCAGCGCCCGCAGGATCCGATCGCCGAGCGCGCGGGTCAGCGGGTGCTCGGCCGGCAACTGTTCGTTGTGCTTGACGCGCGCGCCCTGCTGGCCGACGGTGGCGCGGCCGTCGGTCCAGTCGGCGCGATCGAGCGCCTCGCGGAACTGCGCGACGGCGGCCGGATCGAGTACCTCGGGAATGTGGATCAGCATCGATGTTCGGTCGCGGACGGCACGCGGGCCGGAATCGGCGATGATGCCCGATTCCGGCCGGCGCGGGCGGACGTCGCCCGCCGCCGCGACGCGGGCGCGGTCCGGTTGGCGCCGTTCAGCCGTCCGGCGGGCGCCGTTCAGAACTGCGCGTTGGCCGTGACCATGAACGCGCGCGGCATGCCGAGCGTCATCCGCGCACCGCTGTTGTTCAAGGTCTGGATGTAGTCCTTGTCGAACAGGTTGTAGATGTTGAGGCGCAGGTTGACGTTCTTCGTGACCTGGTAAGCGGCCATCAGGTCGGCGACCCAGTACGACGGGATCTCGGGCATGTTCTGCGTCGCCAGGTTGGTGCCGCCGGTGATCACGCGCTTCTGCTCGGACACGTAGCGCACGCCGCCGCCGACCGTCAGCGGGCCCATCCGGTAAGTGCTCCACAGCGAAGCCATCCAGTCGGGCGACCAGCGCACGCCGGTGGTCTCGCTGATGTTGCCGCCGGACACCGAGAGCTGATCGAGCTGCTTGGCCTTCATCTTGGTGACGGCGGCCGTGATGAACCAGTTGGTCGTGATCTGGCCGACCGACGACAGCTCGATGCCGTCGACGCGCGTCTTGCCGAACTGCACCGGCAGGCCGGTGAACGGGTCGGTCGATACCTGGCCTTCGTTCTCGACGCGGTACAGCGCGCCGGCGACGTTCAGCCGGCGGTCGAGCAGGTCCCACTTGGTGCCGATCTCGGCCGACTTGGTCTTCTGCGGCGACAGGCCCGGGTCGTTCTGGTTGTTGGCCGTGGCCGACAGCACGAAGTTGCCGCCGCCGGGCGGGGTCTGCGAGTTCGCGTACGACGCGTAGATCGAACCGTTGGCCGCCGGCTTGTAGACGGCGCCGAGGTTCCAGCTCGTCATGTTGTCCGAGCGCTCGAGCTGATAGGGCGCGACGCCGCCGGGCGCGTAGCCGGGGTAAGTGCCGACGTTGCTCGTCGTGACCAGCGTGCCGCTGTTGGTCGTCGTCCGGTAGTGCTCGAAGCGCAGGCCGCCGTTGAGCTTGAACGCCTCGTTGATCGTCACCGTATCGAACAGGTAGGCGGCGGTCGTCACCGTCTTGCCGTCGACGTCGATGCCGGTCAGGTAAGGCACGCCGATCGCGTCGCCCGGGTTGGGGTTGTACAGGTTGGCCGGCATATTCGCGACGGCCGGGTAGTCGACGCCGCGGATCGTCTGCGCGGCGGTGCCGCTGCCGCGGTTGCGCTGGCTCTCGTAGATCAGCTCGACGCCGCCGGCGAGGTTGTGCTTGAGGCCGCCGGTGTCGAGTTCGGTCGACAGGTTCGTCTGGTTGATGATCGACTCGTTGACCTGGTCGACGCGCTGCAGCAGCCGCGAGATCGTCCACGTCGACGAATCGGCGCTGGGCGCGGCCAGCGTGAAGATGCCGGTCAGTACGCGGTCGATCTGGTTGCGGCTGTAGCGCGTGAGGTTGTGGATCCGCGTCGTCGGGCTGAGCTGGTGCTCGATCTTGGCCGTGAACGAATCGATGTGGAACTTCTCGTAGTCGTGGTTGCTGCCGTAGAAGTTGTGCCGGTCGACGCGGCCGCCGTTGGCGAGCGCGGCATTGGCGTTGTAGAAACCGGGCCAGCCGATCGACGGGATGCCGCCGTCGGGCACGTTGTCGTGGCGCTGGTGCTGCGAGTACAGGTAGATGCGCGTCGGCGTGTTCAGGCCGAACGCGACCGACGGCGCGATCGCCCAGCCCTTGTTCTCGACCTCGTGCCGGCCGGGCACGCCGCTGTCCTGGATCATCGCGTTGAACCGGAACGCCGCGTTCTCGCCGAACGCATGGTTGGTGTCGGCGGACAGCCGCTTGCGGTTGCCGCTGCCCAGGCTGAGGCTGGCGTCGGTGAAGCTGTCGCGTTGCGGCAGCTTGGTGAACAGGTTGACGTAGCCGGACGCGGCCGCGCGGCCGACTTCGGCGCCAGCCGGCCCCTTGACGATCTCGACGCTGTCGTAGTTGTAGATGTCGCGCGTGATGCCGCCCAGGTCGCGCACACCGTCGACCAGCACCTGCGACTGCGCGGCGAACCCGCGCAACTGGAACGTGTCACCGGTCGAGGTGTTGCCGTTCTCGCCCAGTTGCATCGTGATGCCGGGAGTGTTGCGCAGCGCTTCCATCAGCGTCGTCGCGCCCTGTTCGCGCAGCAGCTCCTTGTCCAGTACCTGCACGGTGCGCGGCGTGTCGAGCAGCGGCGCGGTCGCCTTGACCGACGAGCTGTTGTCGACCTTGTACGGGGTTTCGCGCCGGGCCTCGACCTTGACGGGGGGCAGATTGCTCGACGCCGCGGCCGGATTCTCGCCGCTGTTCTGGGGGGCGGTCTGCGCCTGGACGGCGATCGGCACGGCCAGTGTCGTCGCCAGCGCCGCGACCGCGGGCGCTTGCCGCAGGCGCGACGGAACGGCCGCGTGCTTGCGGCTCCTGATATAGGACATCAACTTCTCCCACGGATGTTTTTTTGTAACTGCTTGGTAACAGCCGTGAGATTTTAATCCAAATGGCAATGCTTCGCATTTGCTTCACGCGCCATCGATCAACGGGCCGGAGAGCCGGGTATTTTCGAAATTCCGGTGTGCCGGCACAGAACCGGGTGGCGAGGCCTTAGAATGGCGCATCCCCGGGGACGGCGGTGGTTCACGGTGCTGCCTGCTGGTGCAGAGCAGCCCTCGTCCCAGGTTTCTTCGATCCGGATCCACGAACGAGTATGGCAACCCAGTCCACTTACAAAGGCAGGCCGAGCGCTCTGCACTCCCTGCTGGAGATGCGCGTCTTCAACGAAATCGCCACACTGCCGATGGCTTGGCCCTGGCTGATGCAGAGCACCCCGATGGGCGACGGCCACCCGGTGCTGCTGTCGCCGGGTTTCATGGGCGACGAGGGCTCGCTGATCGCGCTCAAGATGTTCCTCGAAACCCGCGGCTACGAGGTGCACACCTGGGGCATGGGGCGCAACACGGGTTTCAAGGCCCGCAACGCCCAGGCGCTCGAGCAGAAGATCCGCTACCTGCAACACCAGAGCGGCCGGAAGGTCAGTCTGATCGGCTGGAGCCTGGGCGGCCTGTTCTCGCTGTACGGCGCGCTGGAAGCTCCCGAGTGCGTGCGCCAACTGGTCACGCTGGGCAGTCCGATCACGATGGATCCGGCGGTGGGCAGCCAGAGTTCGAAGTTCGTCGGCAAGCTGTACCGGCTGATCGCCCATCCGCTGGGTCCGAGCGTGCACGTGATGCAGCCGCGCGTGAAGAAACTGCGCGAGCGGCTGCTGCCGGCCGGCGTACCGATCACCTGCATGTATTCGATCAGCGACGGCGTGGTGCCGGCCCAGGAAGCCACGATCACCGGCGACCCCAGCCACTGCGAGAACATCCGCGTCTACGGCAGCCACGTCGGCCTGGGTTTCAACGCCATGGTGCTGGCCATCCTGGCCGATCGCCTGGCCCAGCCCGAGGGACAGTGGAAGCCGTTCGAGCCCCAGGGCGTCAGCGGTCTGCTCTACCGGATGGTCACGCACGAGGCGCTGCCCGTCTGACGGGGTCCGCTGCCCGTCCGAACCGGCGCGAGCGCCTTCACCAGTAAAAAAAACGGCTCCGAGGAGCCGTTTTTTTTACCGGGTCGGGCGGGGCGCGTCAGCCCTTGGCCGCCGTGGCTGCGGCCGCTGCCGCCGCCGCGCGCTTGGCGGGCTTCGGATGCGGCATCGACAGCACTTTCTCGGCCGTCTTGATCGCCTGTTCCAGGCTGGCCTGGAAGCTGTCGCGCAGGCATTGGGCGAAGCGTTCGGGATCGGGGATCAGCTCGCGGCAGCTCGTGGGCGAGATCACCACGAGGTTCTCGTAGCGCGTCACCGCGAACGAAAGCCCGAGGCCGTCGCGGATGGGCAGGATGGCCGACGTGTAGCTCATGTGCGCGCCGCACAGGTACTGCGTCTTCTCGGGCGCGGGAAGGAAGCGGACGATGCAGTGCGTCGACACCTCGCCGCGCATCTGGCCCGCGATGAACGCCGGGCGGATGGCCTGCTGAACGATCTCGGCATACTGGATCCGGGCGCTGGTCACTGCCGCCAGGCGCTCCATCGGATCGGCCACGTCGGTGCCCATCGTGCGCGGGCGCCAGGAGGACTTGTCGGCCCTCTCGTTGCGCGTCTCCAGTCCTTCCTGGCCCGGATGCCAGACCATCGCGTTGAGGCTGCCCTGGGGCGGCAGTTCGTCCAGTTCTTGTTCCAGGTACTGCCGCAGCGCGCCGCCGCATACGGAGATCACCGCATCCTCGACCGTGGCGCCGGGCACGGCGGCGGCGATGCGTTCGAAGTCCTCGACCGTGAAGCGGCGGGTCTCGAACACGCGGTGCGGCGAGACCACCGAGTTGAAGCGCGTGATCGGATGGACTTCGGCGACGCCGCTGGTCAGTGCCTTGGCGATCGGCAGCACGCGCTCGACGGACCACGGCAGTTGCCAGGGGGTCAGGGCCGAGCGCCACAGGCTGCGCTGCAGCAGCGCGAGCGGGCTGGGCGCCGAATCGGCGAACCACGAGGGCGGCGGCGGCGGCGGTCCGGGATCGGGCTGCGGGTCGCACAGCGCCTCGGTCAGGCTGGCCAGCGCCGACAGGTCCAGCGCGGCCAGGTGGGTCTTGATCAGCACCGCGAAGCTGCCCTCGGGCAGGTCCAGGAAGCTGTCCAGCCCCTCGATGACGTACAGCTCCCACGGCGGGCGGTCCATGTCCAGCGCGCGCGCGTGGATGCGCGAGGCCTGGATGCAGAACTGGCGCCAGTCGCCGGGCTTGGGCAGCGCGATATGGCGCACGTGGTACTCGAGGTCGAACAGGTCGTCGTCCACCCAGTACGGACGGTCGATGCCCATCGGCACGCGCTGCAGCCGCTTGCGAAACATCGGCCACAGGTGCAGGCGGTTCTGCACCTGCGCCAGGATGCTCTTGAAACGCACCACGCCGCCCGGCGCGCTGCGCTGGTCGTGGATCTGGATCAGACTGACGTTGGCGTTGGCGTGGGTGCTGTCGGCCAGCAGGTGACCGGCGGAGCGGTCATCGAGCTGCTGCAGCGTGCGGAGATCATTTTTCACGATAGGGCGTCACTTGGAGATGAAATCGAAAAGACTGCGCCTCGACCCGGCTGACACAGCCGAGCGGCCGATCTTGCCATAGGCCAAGCCGTTTTCCGGAAGAACGGGCGGAAGCGACCGCATGGACTGGTGCAGGGGGCACACCGATGGTGCCGAGCGCACACCGTCGATCATAAATGATGCATCCCGTTCCGGGATTTTTCGCAGCCTCAAGGCCTTCCGAAGCCCGTCATGCCGGGCGTCCGCAGCGATGGTAGCGTTGGTGTTCGAGTGCGTGCCGGGTCCGTCGTATCAGCCTGGAAGCGGATCTTCGAAGTCGGGCTACCGTCACGCCGAGTCCGACGAGAGCCGGGCGCGCAAGCCCGGTTCGTTCACTTCGAATTCGTCATGACCTCGATCTGCACGTCTCCCTCCTTGAACCTGGCGATCGAGTAAATTCCGTCGCCGTGAAGCCGAACGGCCTGATCCGACGGAATTCCTGGGATACCCGGTGTCACGTGGTAGTCGCTGACGTAGACTATCGCGCGAACGATTCTTGGAAAAAACGGACTGCTCGTATTGATGATGCCGTCAATCAAAAGTGCGAGCATGACCGAAAGTGCCACGGCTCCGGTGGCACGAAAGTCGTACGCCGACCTTTGAAAAATCGGGCGACTCGATGCTGATTGCAGGATTGTTCTGATTGGAGAATAGATTGTTCTGGCGGCGAGAATAGTCACTACTGTGACCATCGAGCAGATAAGAATTACCACGCCGGCGACGGGCGCGTAGACGATCGCTGCAATGATCACTACTGCCAAATCGAAATCCTGAGGCGGTAGTCGGGTCGAGCTTGCCACCACTTGGCGTGCGATGATGGTAGCGAACGTGAATACCGCCGCATGGAGCACGATCGCGAGAATCTGCCCATATGGATTTCCCCAGGTCTTGCGGGTGATTTTCACACCCCACAATGCGAAGCCTGCGGCGAGAGGCAAACTGGAGACGAGAAAAATCCATTGAGAGGTCGCCGAGGTCAGAGGCACGAATATGAGGGACGCGACCGCGATCACACAGAGAATTGTTCCGATGCGGTAGAGCTTGAACTCGAGGGGGTCGGATTGAAATCGATGCCAAGATTTTCGCAGGCTGTTTTTCATTTTCATCCACAATTCCCGTCTATCGTTTCTATTGCAGCCGATCGCCCGGATACGTCGTGGTTGCGGCTGCGTGTCGCATCGATGTGCCCCTCGGAGCCTGTCAGATCAGGTGATCGATGAAGGCGCTCGAATACGCCGGGCTCGATGATCGACGATGGCGTTCATCGGTGCTCTCGGTGATCGCGGACTGCTGTTGACGCGTCCCGTCACCGGAATTCGAGCAGGAGGCGGATGACCGTCGGCGCGCCTCAGGTCGCGGACCAGCCGCCGCCGAGCGCGCGATACAGGTCGACGGTGGCGGACAGGTGCGACAGGCGCAGCGTCGACATTGCGTCCTGCGCGGTGAACAGCACGCGCTGGGCGTCCAGCACCGCCAGCAGGTCGCCGGCGCCCTCGCGGTAACGCAGCTCGGCCAGCCGCAGCGATTCGCGCGCCTGGTCGAGCACCGCGCGCTGCGCGAGGGTCTGGCGGTGGCTGCGATCGATGTTGCCCAGGCTGTCGTCGACCTCCTTCAGCGCCGAGCGGACGGCGGCCTCGTAGGTCGCCACCAGCACCTCGCGCTGCGACAGCGACAGGTCGACCTGCCGCTGCAGCCGGCCGCTGTCGAACAACGTCTGCGCGAGCGACAGGCCCGCGCTCAGCGTCGATGCCGGGTTGGCCAGGCTCAGCAGTTGCGCGCTCGACGCGCCGCCGCTGATCGACAGGCCGAACGACGGCAGCAGCGCGGCGCGCGCCGCCGCGACGTTGGCGCTGGCGGCCGAGAGCGCGGCCTCGGCCGAGGCCAGGTCGGGGCGGCGATACAGCAGCGTCGACGGCAGGCCGGGTTCGACCAGCGGAATCGCCAGGTCGGCGAAGGTTTCTTCCTGCAGCGCGGCGTCCTGCGGCAGGCGGCCCAGCAGCAGGGCCAGCGCCGACGCGGCCTGCCGCTGCTGCAGTTCGAGCGGGATCAGCGCGGTGCGCTGCGACAGCACCGTCGTGCGTTGTTGCGAGACTTCGAGCGCGGTGGCGATGCCGTGGCGGCGCTTGGCTTCGACGACGCCCAGCACCCGTTCGGCGGTGGCCAGGTTGTCGCGCGCGATATGCAGGCGCTCGCGCGCGGCCAGCCATTGGAAGTACGTGTTGGCGACGTTGGCCGCGACCGTCAGCCGCACCGTCTGTGCGTCGAAGCGCGTCGCCGCCAGCGAGGCCCGGCTCGCCCGGATCGTCGCCGCGATGCGGCCCCACAGGTCGATCTCGTAGCTGGCGGTCAGGCCGAGCGACGTCGTTTCGCGCCGGATGCCGTCCTCGCCGTCGGCTTTCGAGCGCGAGGCCGAGGTGCCGGCGCTGCCGGAGACGACCGGCGCGCGCGCGACGTTGGCGATGGCCAGCGCCAGGTCGGCCTGGCGCACGCGCTCGGCGGCGATGCGCAGATCGGTATTGGCCGCCAGCGCTTCGTCGATCAGCGCGCTCAGTTGTGCGGAGCCGAAGTGCCGCCACCATGCGGCGTCGACCGGCGCGGCGTTCGGAGCGACGGTGTTCGACTCGGTCCATTGCGCGGGCAGGGCCGGCGGGGCCGGAGGCGGCGGATCGGTGATCGCGCACGCGACGGTCGACAGCACGGCCAGCGCGGCCAGGCAGAGCCGGGCCGGGCGGCGCGGCGGGGTGATGAAGGGCAGGGCGACGACGGGCATCAGGGACATCACTCCGAGGCCAGCGCGGTGACCGGGTCGAGGCTCGCCGCCTTGCGCGCGGGCAGGTAGCCGAACACCAGGCCGGTCAGGAACGCGCAGCCGAAGGCCAGCAGCACGGGTTCGGTCGCGAAGGCGACCGGCGTGCCTCCGCTTCGGATCAAGGCCGCGGTCCCCAGCCCCAGCACGACGCCGATCGCGCCGCCGAGCGCCGAGACGACCAGCGCCTCGATCAGGAACTGCTGCTGGATGTCGGCCATCCGTGCGCCGGTGGCCATCCGGATGCCGATCTCGCGCGTGCGTTCGGTGACGCTGACCAGCATGATGTTCATCACGCCGATCCCGCCGACCAGCAGCGAGATCGCGGCGATCGAACCGAGCAGCATCGTCATCGTGTTCTGCGTCTCGGTCGCCGTGTCGATGATCGACGCCATGTTGCGGATCTGGAAGTCGACGGTGCCGTGCCGTTCGGTCAGCAGCGCCTCGACGGCCGCCTGCGTGTCGTCGATGCGTTCGACGTCGTCGACCGCGACGGTCACGTTGCGCAGGAAGCGCTGGCCGGACAGCCGCAACTGGCTGGTCTGGTAAGGAAGCAGCATCGTGTCGTCCTGGTCCTGCCCGTTCGGCGACGCGCCGCGCGGACTCATCACGCCGATGACCTGGAAGACCAGGTTGTTGACGAGCACGAAGCGGCCGAGCGGATCGACGTCGCCGAACAGGCCGCGCGCCACGGTCTGGCCGAGCACGGCCACCGTCGCATAGCTGCGTTCGTCGTCGTCGGTGAAGAACGTGCCGTGCGCGACCGGCCAGCGCCGGGCCTGCGGGAACTTGGACGAGGTGCCGATCGCCGACGTGCCGACGTCGGCGTCGGCGAAGCGGACGGTGACGCTGCTTTCCTGCTCGGGGACGGCCGCCAGCACGTTCGGGACGGTCTCATCGATCGCCTGGACGTCGGCCAGCACCAGCGTCGCCGTCGACCGGAAGCCGCGCTGGTTCGGCGCGCCGGGCCGCACCAGCAGCAGGTTCGAGCCCATCGCGCTGATCCGGTCGATGACGGCCTGCTTGGCGCCGTCGCCGATCGCCAGCATCGCGATCACCGACGCCACGCCGATGACGATGCCCAGCAGCGTCAGGATCGCCCGGAACAGGTTCGTGCGCAGCGCGCGCAGGGCCGAACGTGTCGCCTCGACCGCGCCCGCCCACCAGCCCAGGCCGTTGCCGGCGGGCGGCGCGGCGAGGATCGCGGGCGCGGGGGAGGCGGCCGGCGGCGGGACGGCGGTTGGCGGTGCTGGTGACGCAGGTGATGCGGGTGATGCGGGTGATGCGGGTGATGCGGGTGATGCCGGCGTCGCCAGCGGCGCGCCGACGAACTCGTCACGCGGCCGGTCGGAGAGGATGCGGCCGTCGCGGATCTCGATGATCCGGTGCGCGTGGCGCGCGACTTCTTCGGCGTGCGTGATCAGGATCACCGTGTGTCCCTGCGCCGACAGCGAGGCGAGCAGCGCCATCACGTCGGTGCCGCTGCGGCTGTCGAGCGCGCCGGTCGGTTCGTCGGCGAGGATCACGCGGCCGCCGTTGACCAGCGCGCGGGCGATCGAGACGCGCTGCTGCTGGCCGCCCGACAACTGGTTCGGGCGGTGGTCGACGCGATCGGCCAGCCCCAGCGTGCTCAGCAGCGACAGCGCGCGGGCACGCCGCTGCGACGGCGACAGGCCGGCGTACATCGCCGGGATCTCGACGTTCTCGGCCGCGCTGCAGGTGGCGATCAGGTGGTAGCTCTGGAACACGAAGCCGAAGGCTTCGCGGCGCAGCGTGGCGAGTTCGTCGCGATCGAGCGCGGCGACGTCGCGACCCATGAAGCGGTACTCGCCGCTGGTCGGCCGATCGAGGCAGCCGAGCAGGTTCATCAGCGTCGATTTGCCCGAGCCCGACGCGCCCATGATCGCGACGAACTCGCCGGTATGGATCTGCAGGTCGATGCCGTGCAGCACCTCGACCGCCAGATCGCCGTTGACGAAGGTCTTGCGGATCTGGCACAGCGCGATCAGCGGCGCGGCGGCGGCGTCGGTGTTCGTGGCCGCCGCGGTCGCGGTGGCCTCGGCGGGCTGGCGGGCGTTCATCGCGCGCGGCCGGCGGCGGCCGGTCCCATGCCGGCTCCCGGCGGCCCGAACGGCGCGGCGCCCGGCGTGCCGCGCGACGACGGATTGCCGGCCCGCTCGGCCTGGCGGAGTCCGGTGACGACGCGATCGCCGACCGACAGGCCGGACAGCACCTCGGCGTGGATCCGGTTGCTGATGCCGATCAGCACCTCGCGCTCCTGCAGCGAGCCGTCGTCGGCGACGACCTTGACGATCGCGCGTCGCGGGCGAGTCGACGGCGGTGCGCCCAAGGGTGTCCGCTGCGGGGCCGATGCTGCCGGTGCTGTCGGTGCCGGTGCCGATGCCGCTGAGGAAGGGGATGCGGGAGATGCGGGAGATGCGGGAGATGCGGGAGATGCGGGCGCGGCGCCGTCCTGCGCGCGCTGGTGTTCGGCGCGTCGTTGCTCGCGCAGCGCCTGGCGCTGCTCGGGCGACATCCGTTCCCAGGTCTCGCGATCGGCCGGCGACATGGCGCGCGGCGTCGTCGGCGCTGCCGGGACTGCCGGAACCGTCGGGGTTACCGGGGCTGCTGGAATCGCTGGAGTTGCCGGAGTTGCTGGCGCGGCTGGCGACGAGGGAGCCGCAGGTGAAGCGGGCGCCGCCGTCGGTCCGGCGGGCGCCGGTGCGTCGGTGCTGATCGGCCGAGCGGCGCTGCCCGGTGCCGGAGTCGCCGGAGACGATGCGGGCGGCCGTGGGGGCGCACCGGCAGGCGCGCCGCCGCGCGGTCCCTGTCCGGGACCGCGATCGTCGCGCGACGGGCCGCGCGGCTGCATCGTCAGCGCCGACATCGGCACCATCAGCGCGTCGCGCGCCTGCGCGGCGACGAAGAACACCTGCGCGGTCATCTGCGTCATCAGCGCGCCGTTGGGATTCGGCACCTCGAACAGCGCGTTGTACAACACGACGTTGTTCGTGACCGTCGGCGTCGGCTCGACCATCCGCAGTTGTCCCGACCAGCGCCGCGTCTGGCTGCCCAGCGTCGTGAAATAGACGTCCATCCCCTGGTGCAGCTTGCTGACGTCGGCTTCGGAGACCTGCGACTGGACGCTCATCGTCGACAGGTCGGCGACGCGCAGGATCGTCGGCGCCTGCTGGTTGGCGTTCAGCGTCTGCCCCTGCCGGGCGGTGATGCTGACGACGGTCCCCGAGATCGGCGCGTAGATCTGCGTGAACTTGAGGTTGGCCTCGTCGACGCGCATGCTCGCGCGCAGTTGCTCGATCTGGGCCTTCAACGCGTTGATCTGGGCGCGGGTCGCGCGCAGCGTCGTGTCGGCGTTCTGCATCGTCTCGATCGTCGTCGCGTCCTCGGCCAGCAGGTTCTTCTGCCGCTGCAGGTCGCGTTCGGCCTTGACGACCGAGACCTCCTTCTCGCCGAGCTGCGCCTGCAGCGATCGCAGTTGCGCGCGGCTCGCCTCGACCTTGGCGATCGACGTCGTCGCGTCGATCTCGGCCAGCAGGTCGCCTTCGTTGACCTCGCTGCCGACGTCGACGTTCAGCTTGCGCAACTGGCCCGAGACCTGCGCGCCGACGTCGACGTAGTTGCGCGGCTGCAGCGATCCGGTCGCGGTGACCAGGTCTTCGATGTCGCCGCGCTGCACGACCGCCGTCAGGTATTCGGGCTGCTCCGGCCGGCCGCCCCAGGTGCGCCACGCTCCCCAGCCGGCGGCGGCGGCGAGCGCCACGCAGGCGGCGAGGACGAGCGCGCGCGGCCCGCGGCGTCGCGACGGGCGGCGGCCGTTCGGCTGGTCGCTGGAGGAGGATGTCATGGAGGCCTCGAGAGGTCGATCGGCATGCGGGAGCCGAAAGCTTGCCGTCGAATTGAGGAAGCATTGCGCAGGAATCGCGCAGCCGTTTGCATAATGCTTGTGCATTTGCCGATTAAGGTCCGCCCATCTCCGCCCGCAGGGATGCCATGCCCGTTCCCCCCGTCAGCTCGTCGTCGCCCGCCCCGCGGCGCTGGCTGCAGCGTTTCGACAAGCTGCGGGTCAAGCTGTTCCTGGCGATCGCCGGCACGAACTTCGTGCTGGTCGTCGTCGCCTATGCGATCCACGCGTGGAGCTTCGACCAGGGGCTCGTCAGCTACCTGAACCAGTCCGACGAGACCCGGCTCGTGCCGCTGATCAACCGCCTGGCCGAGGGTTACCAGCAGCACGGCGACTGGCAGTGGATCCGCAACGACCGGCAGCGCTGGCCCGAGCTGCTGCGCGAGGTGCTGGGCGTCGGCCGGATCGGACGGCGCCCGCCCGAAGGCGGCGAGCCGGCCGAGGGGGCGACCGGCGCCGCCGGGCGGGCGCCGTCCGACTCGGAGTCTTCCGCTCCGGCATCTTCCGCGCCGCAGGCGATGGCTGTCCCGCCACCGCCGCCGCTTGCGCCGCCCGACGAGGCGCAGCGGCCGACGCCGCCGTTGACGATCGATCCGCGGATGCTGCTGTTCGACGCCGATCGCGAGGTGATCATCGGACCGCACGAGCGGGCGGCGCAGGCGGTGCTCAAGCCGATCGTCGTCGACGGCCGCGTGGTCGGCCACCTCGGCTACGTGCCGCGGACGCAGATGCTGTCGTCGCTCGAGCAGATCTTCCTGTCGCAGCAGAGCCGGCGCTTCGGCGCGATCGCGCTGGGCCTGCTGGCCGCCGTGCTGCTGAACGCCGCGCTGATCTCGCACTGGCTGACGAGGCGGCTGGCCCGGCTCGGCGACGGCGCGGCCGCGCTCGCTCGCGGCGACTACGCGACGCGGCTGCCGGTGCTCGGGCACGACGAACTGGCGCGGCTGGCCGGCGACTTCAATCACCTGGCACAGGCGCTCGAAGCGGCGCGCCGGGCGCGCCAGCGCTGGATCGCCGACATCGCCCACGAGCTGCGTACGCCGCTGGCCACGCTGCGCGCCGAGATCGAGGCGATGCAGGACGGCGTCCGGATGCTCGACCAGACCGGACTCGCGTCATTGGCGCAGGAGGTCGCGCAACTGACCCGGCTGGTCGAGGATCTGCGGCTGCTGTCGCTGTCCGACCTGGGCGCGCTGACGTATCACAAGGAGCCGGTCGCGCTCGACGAGATCATCGAGGAAGGGCTGACCGCGGCCCGGCCGGCCGTCGCCGATCATCGGCTGCAGGTCGATCTGGACCTGCAGTCCGGCGTTAGGGTGCTGGCCGACGAATCCCGGCTGTCGCAGGTCGTGACCAACCTGCTGCAGAACACGCTGCGTTACAGCGAGGCGCCGGCGCGGCTGTCGCTGCGGCTGCGCGAATCGGCCGGTCGCGCGACGCTGATTTGGGACGATTCGGCGCCGGGCGTCGACGAGGCCGACCTGCCGCGGCTGACCGACCGCCTGTTCCGCGTCGACGCATCGCGGGCGCGCGCGCACGGCGGATCGGGGCTGGGGCTGGCGATCGTCAAGGCGATCGTCGAGGCCCACGGCGGCGCGTTGTCGGCTTCGGCCAGTCCGCTGGGCGGCTTGCGCTGGGAGATCGTGCTGCCGTCGTACCGGGGAGAGATCGCGCATGGCTGAGCGGATCCTGATCGTCGAGGACGAGGACAAGATCGCCGACATCCTGCGCGACTACCTGGTCAACGCCGGCTACGAGACCTGGCGGCTCGATCGCGGCGACGGCGTCGTCGACTGGCTCGCCGGCCATCCGGTGGATCTGGTGCTGCTCGACCTGATGCTGCCGGGCCTCGGCGGGCTCGAGGTCTGCAAGGCCCTGCGCGGCCGGCCCGGGCAGTCCGGGCCGGCGATCATCATGCTGACCGCGCGGGTCGAGGAGATCGACCGGCTGCTCGGGCTGGAACTGGGCGCCGACGACTACGTGTGCAAGCCCTTCAGTCCGCGCGAGGTCGTCGCCCGCGTCAAGGCGGTGCTGCGGCGCGGGCGCTCGGCGTTGCCGGCCGGCGACGGCCTTCGCCTGGATCCGGCCGGCTGGCGCGCGTCGCTGCGCGGGCACGACCTGGAGCTGACCGCCGTCGAGTTCAAGCTGCTGCAGGTGCTGGTCGAGCAGCCGGGGCGGATCTTCACGCGCGAGCAGTTGATGGACGCGATGTACCGCGACGAGCGCGTGGTGTCGGACCGCACGGTCGACAGCCACGTCAAGAAGCTGCGGCGCAAGATCGCCGACGTCGCGCCGGACGCCGACTGGATCCACTCGGTGTACGGCGTCGGCTACAAGTACGAGCCGATGCCGCCGGCGGCGGACTGAACGGACGGGAACCGGACCGGACGCCGGGGTTTCGGGCGGACGGGCTCCGCGCGCCGCGCTGCGCGCGCCCGGGCTCGATCTTTGGGCGAACAGGCCCTAGAATCGCTCCGTTCCCCCGATACTCGACCGCAGAGGACCTTCATGCCCGTCCAAACGACCCGCCGTGCGCTGCTCGCCGGCTGCGCGCTGTCCCTGGCCTCCACGCTGCCCGTTCCGCTGCTGGGACTGGCGTCCACGGAGGCGGCGGCGCAGACCCGGGTCAAGGTCGCGGCGGTCTACACGGTGCCGGTCGAGCAGCAGTGGGTCAGCCGGATCCACAAGGCGCTGAACGCGGCGGTCGCGCGCGGCGAGATCGAATACAAGTTTTCCGAAAGCGTCGCCAACGCCGACTACGAGCGCGTGCTGCGCCAGTACGCCGAGCAGGGCAACGCGCTGATCGTCGGCGAGGCCTTCGCGGTCGAGGCGGCGGCGCGCAAGGTCGCCAAGGATTATCCGAAGACCGCTTTCCTGATGGGCTCGTCGGGCAAGATCCAGGAACCGAACTTCTCGGTGTTCGACAACTACATCCAGGAGCCGTCGTACCTGACCGGCATGATCGCCGGTGCGATGACCAAGTCGAACAGGATCGGCATGGTCGGCGGTTATCCGATCCCCGAGGTCAACCGGCTGATGAACGCGTTCATGGCCGGCGCGCGCGAGACCAACCCGAAGGTCGAGTTCACGGTGACGTTCATCAACTCGTGGTTCGATCCGCCGAAGGCCAAGGAAGCGTCGTTTGCGATGCTCGACAAGGGCGCCGACGTCCTCTATGCCGAGCGTTTCGGCGTATCGGACGCCGCCAAGGAGCGCGGCAAGCTGGCGATCGGCAACGTCATCAACACGCAGGACAAGTATCCGGATACCGTCGTCGCGTCGGCACTGTGGCACATGGAGCCGACGATCGATCGCGCGCTGGCGGCGGTCAAGGACGGTAAGTTCAAGGCCGAGGACTACGGTCCTTATTCGATGATGCGCTACAAGGGCTCGGATCTCGCGCCGCTCGGCACGTTCGAAGGCAAGGTACCTAAGGACGTGATGGACAAGGTCGCAGCGCGCGCCGAAGAGATGCGCGCAGGCAAGTTCAGCGTCAAGGTCAACGACGGGCAACCGAAGCCGAACGCGAAATAAGCGCTCGCCCGCGCCGCCGCCGTTTCGGCTTCTCCGACCGACGCCTCGTGACCCGCGCCGATGCGACGCCCGTCGGTGTGACGCTCGCCGCTGCGACGCCGGCCGGTGCGACGTCCGCCGGTGCGGCCGATCCGATCGTTTTACGCGTTGACGGCGTCAGCAAGCGTTTCGGATCGGTGCTGGCCAACGATGCGGTCTCGCTGACGCTGGCGCGCGGCGAGGTGCTCGCGCTGCTCGGCGAGAACGGCGCCGGCAAGTCGACGCTGGTGTCGATGCTGTTCGGCCAGTACGTGCCGGACGCCGGCCGCATCGAGGCGTTCGGCCGCGCGCTGCCGCCCGGTGACACGCGGGCGGCGCTGGCCGCCGGCATCGGCATGGTCCACCAGCATTTCACGCTCGCCGACAACCTGACCGTGCTCGACAACGTGCTGGTCGGCCTCGAGCCGCTGGCCCGCTGGCGTTCGGCGCGCGCCGCGGTTCGCGCGAGGCTGCTCGACAACGCGCGCGCCTACGGCCTGGACGTCGAGCCGGACGCGCGGGTCGCCGATCTGTCGGTCGGCGAGCGGCAGCGCGTCGAGATCCTCAAGGCGCTGGTGCGCGGCGCGCGGATCCTGATCCTCGACGAGCCGACCGCGGTGCTGACGCCGCAGGAGAGCGAATCGCTGTTCGCGACGCTGTCGCGCTTCGTCGCCGACGGGCTGTCGATGATCTTCATCTCGCACAAGCTCGACGAGGTGCTGCGGGTCAGCGACCGGATCGCGGTGCTGCGCGGCGGCAGGCTGGTCACGACGCTGCCGGCGGCCGGCGCGAGCACCGCGCAACTGGCGCGGGCGATGATCGGCCGCGATCTCGACGCGCGGTTCGACCCGGGGGCCGGCCCCGACGCGTCTTCGCGGACTGGTGCGCCCGTCCGGGCCGAGGCGGAGGACGCCGGGGGGAGAGCGGTGCCCACCGTCGCCGCTGCTGCTGCAACGGCTGCCAGCGCCAATGCCAACGCCAACGCCGACGCCAACGCCGACGCCAACGACGCGGCGCCGGCCCCGGTGCTGCGGATATCCGGCGTCCGCATCGGCTCGGCCGATCGCCCGCTGCTGGCGGGGCTCGATCTGACGGTACGGGCCGGGCAGGTGTTGGCGATCGCCGGCGTCGCCGGCAACGGGCAGCAGGCGCTGGCCGATCTGCTGTGCGGCGTGATCGCCGCCGACCAGGGCGAGGTGACGCTGCAGGGGCGGCCGATGCCGGCATCGGCGCGCGCATGGATCCGGGCCGGCGTCGCGCGGATCCCTGAGGACCGCGTCCACCTGGGCGTGATCGGCGACGCGACGCTCGACGAGAACGCCATCGTCGAGCACTACCGCGAGCCGTCGGCGCTGCGCGGCGGTCCGATCGGGCGCCGGCTCGGCCTGCTCGACCGGCGCGCGATGCGCGAGCGCGCGCAACGCATCGTCGACGACTTCGACGTCCGTCATGGCGGCCTGCATCGGCCGATCCGCAGCCTGTCGGGCGGTAATATCCAGAAGTTCATCCTCGGCCGCGAGCTGGACCGGCCCGGCGCCGAGCCGCCGTGCCTGATCCTGGCGAACCAGCCGACCTGGGGGCTGGACGTCGGCGCGGTCGACGACATCCACGGCCGGCTGCGCGCGGCCCGCGAGCGCGGCGCCGCGATCGTGCTGATCTCCGAGGAACTCGACGAGATCTTCGCGCTGGCCGACGAGGTCGCGGTCCTGTTCAAGGGGCGGCTGGGCGCGCCGCGGCCGGTGTCGGCCTGGACGCCCGAATCGATCGGCCTGGCGATGGCGGGGCAGCACTGATGCGGCTCGAAAGGCGCACCGATCCGTCGCGCGCGGCAGCGCTGCTGGCGCCGTTCGTCGCGGTGCTGGTCACGCTGCTGCTGTGCGCGGGCCTGGTCGCGTGGGCCGGCGCGCCGGTCGGGCAGACGTACCGGCTGTTGTTCGAGGGCGGATTCGGCTCGCGCTTCGGGCTGACCGAGACGCTGACCCGGGCGACGCCGCTGATCCTGACCGGGCTCGCGGCCGCGGTGGCGTTCCGCGCGCGCTTCTACAACATCGGCGCCGAGGGGCAGTTGTACGCGGGCGCGCTGGCG
Source organism: Burkholderiaceae bacterium (assembly GCA_047601745.1). GTDB lineage: Bacteria > Pseudomonadota > Gammaproteobacteria > Burkholderiales > Burkholderiaceae_E > JAKPAM01. The sequence goes on from JASGIS010000001.1 coordinate 3,642,026, forward strand.
GCCGTCGCCGTCGGCGGCCTTCACGACGGCAGCGGTTTCGCGCTGCCGATGCCGCTGCTGTTCGTCGCGATGATCGCCGCCGGCATGGCCGCGGGCGCCGCGCTGCTGCTGGGGCCGGTATGGATGAAGGCGCGCTTCGCGGTCGACGAGGTCGTCACGACGCTGCTGCTGAACTTCATCGTCGCGCTGTTCGTGTCGATGATGCTCGACGGGCCGATGAAGGATCCGGCCGCGATGGGCTGGCCGCAATCGGTCGCGCTGCAGCCCGAGCTCGAGCTGGGCCGGCTGGTCGAACGCAGCCGCCTGCATACGGGCTTCCTGTGGGCGATCGGCGCGGCCGTCGTCGTCGCGTTCGTCAATCGCTTCACCGCGTTCGGCTTCGAGATGCGCTCGGTCGGCGCCAACGCGCGCGCCGCCGCGTTCCTGGGCATGCCGGTGCGCGCGATCATGATCAAGACCGCGCTGCTGTCGGGCGCGCTGGCCGGGCTGGCCGGCGTCTCCGAAGTGGCCGGCCGCACCTCGTACGTGACGCTCGACATGTCGCCGGGCTACGGCTACAGCGGCATCGTCATCGCGATGCTGGCCGGGCTGTCGCCGATCGGCGTCATCGTCGCGGCGATCTTCGTCGCCGGCATGCTGGTCGGCGCCGACGCGACGAGCCGCGTCGTGCCGGTACCGAGCTACATCGCCGACCTGATCGTCTCGGTCTCGCTGCTGACGATGCTGGTCGCCACCTTATGGACCCGCTACCGGGTACGCCGCGATGGCCGTTGAATGGATCGCCGAAATCGGCAACGCGATCGGTACCGCGACGTTCTGGGTCGCGGTGCTGCGGATCGCGACGCCGCTGATCTTCGGCACGCTGGGCGTGCTGCTGTGCGAACGCGCCGGCGTATTGAACCTGGGCATCGAAGGCATCATGGCGGCCGGCGCGTTCGCCGGCTGGTACGCGGTCCACGCGGGCGCGGGCCTGTGGGGCGGGCTCGGCACCGCGGCGCTGACCGGCGCGCTGCTGGGCTGGTTGCACGCGCAACTGACGGTCCGCCTGGGCGTGTCGCAGCACGTGGCCGGGCTCGGTTTGACGATGTTCGCGACCAGCCTCGCTTATTACGCTTATCGCGTGCTGTTTCCGAAGGTGTCGGACCCGCCGACGATCACGCCGTTCGCCGAACTGCACGGCCCGCTCGACCGGCTGCCGCTGATCGGCGACGTTGCCGGCGCGCTGACCGCGCCGACGCTGCTGGCGCTGGCGATCGTGCCGCTGCTGGCCTGGGTGCTGTACCGTACGCCGCTGGGGCTGGCGATCCGCATGGTCGGCGAGAACCCGGCCGCGGCCGACAGCGCCGGCATCGACGTGGCCCGCGTGCGGGTCGGCGCGGTGATGGCCGGTTCCGCGCTGATGGGCGTCGGCGGTTCGTTCCTGACCATATCGGCGTTCAACGCGTTCTTCCTGAACATGATCAACGGCCGCGGCTGGATCTGCGTCGCGCTGGTCGTGTTCGCGTCGTGGCGGCCGGGCAAGGCGCTGCTCGGCGCGCTGCTGTTCGCGTTCTTCGATGCGCTGCAGCTCAGGCTGCAGCAGAGCGCGGTGATCGACATCCCTTATCAGCTTTACCTGATGATTCCGTTCATCGTATCGATCCTCGCGCTGATCCTGGTCTCGCGCGATGCCGCGTACCCGCAGGCGCTGATGAAACCCTATCGCCGCGGCGAACGCTGACCGCCTACTGGAGGAAACCGGGATGCTGGATTTGCTGATCACCGACGCGAACCTGCCCGACGGGCGATCCGGCGTCGACGTCGCCGTCGTCGGCGAGCGCATCGTCGAGGTCGCGCCCGGGATCGCGGCGCGCGGCGCGGCGGCGGCCGAGCGCGTCGATGCGCGCGGCCTGCTGATGAGCCCGCCGTTCGTCGACGCGCACTTCCACATGGACGCGACGCTGTCGTACGGCCTGCCGCGCGTCAACGAATCGGGCACGCTGCTCGAGGGCATCGCGCTGTGGGGCGAGCTCAAGCCGCTGCTCGACCACCAGGCGCTGATCGATCGGGCGCTGGCGTATTGCGACTGGGCGGTCGCGCGCGGGCTGCTGGCGATCCGCTCGCACGTCGACGTCTGCGATCCGCGGCTGATGGCCGTCGAGGCGCTGCTCGAGGTCCGCGACCGGGTCAAGCCTTACCTGGACCTGCAGCTCGTCGCGTTCCCGCAGGACGGCGTGCTGCGCTACGACCCGCGCAGGGATGATCCGGGGTGCAGGCTCAGCGCATTGCAGCTGCTCGAAAAGGCGCTGGACCTGGGCGTCGACGTCGTCGGCGGGATTCCGCACTTCGAGCGGACGATGGCGGCCGGCGCCGAATCGGTGCGTCTGCTGGTCGAGGTCGCGGCCCGGCGCGGCCTGCGCGTCGACATGCATTGCGACGAGACCGACGACCCGATGTCGCGGCACATCGAGACGCTGGCGGCCGAGACGCTGCGCACCGGCCTGCAGGGCCGCGTCAACGGCTCGCACCTGACGTCGATGCATTCGATGGACAACTACTACGTGTCCAAGCTGATTCCGTTGATCGCCGACAGCGGCGTATCGGCAGTCGCCAATCCGCTGATCAACATCACGATCCAGGGCCGCCACGACACGTATCCGAAGCGGCGCGGCATGACGCGGGTGCCCGAGCTGATCGCCGCCGGCGTGCCGACGGCGTTCGGCCACGACTGCGTGATGGATCCGTGGTACAGCCTGGGCTCGGGCGACATGCTCGAGGTCGCGCAGATGGGCCTGCACGTCGCGCAGATGACGTCGCGCCAGGGCATGCGCGCGTGCTTCGACGCCGTCACCGCCGTGCCGGCGCGGATCCTGGGCCTGGACGGCTACGGGATCGCGCCCGGCTGCTTCGCCGACATGGTGCTGCTGCAGGCCGCCGATCCGGTCGAAGCGATCCGGCTGCGCGCCGCGCGCCTCGGAGTGTGGCGTAGGGGCCGACTGATCGCCTCGACGCCCGCTCAGACGGCACAATTGCATCTGGCGGATCGGCCGTCACAGGTCGATTTCCAGCATCATCATGCCGTGCCCGCCGGGCAGACCCAGTCTCATCGTTGATCCATGGCCACCACGATCCAGCAGTTCTTCTCGTTCTACCTCGACGGGCTTCGCCGGCAGCAGGCCGACGTGCTGGCCGATTGCCATCGCGTGCCGGTGCTCGTCGCGAGCCCTGCCGGTCAGGTCGTGCTGTCCGATCGCGAGCAGGTGCTCGAGCACTGCCATCAGTTGCTGGCGCGCGCGGCCGACGAAGGCCTGCGCGCCGAACGCTTCACGATCCGCTCGTCGCTGCTGCTCGGCGACGAGTTCGCGGTCGCCAACGTCGCCTGGTCGATGCTCGCGCCCAATCACGGGATGAAGACCTTCCACACCGCGTACAACCTGCGCCGCGAGCATGGCGACTGGACGATCTGGGCCGTCACGACCCACGAAGAACCGAACGGATGACCATGAAACAGGACCCGCGCTTCCCGAACCTGTTCATCCTCGATCACCCGCTGATCCAGCACAAGCTGACGCACATGCGGGACCGGACGACGTCGACGCGCACGTTCCGGCAGTTGCTCAAGGAGATCACGCTGCTGATGGGCTACGAGATCTTCCGCGAGCTGCCGTTGACGACGCAGCGGATCGACACGCCGCTGACGGCGATGGACGCGCCGGTGATCGCCGGCAAGAAGGTCGCGTTCGTGCCGGTGCTGCGCGCCGGTCTCGGCATGGCCGAGGGCCTGATGGAACTGATCCCGTCGGCGCGTCAGGGCCATGTCGGGCTGTACCGCGGCGACGATCACCGGCCGGTCGAATACTACGTGCGCCTGCCCGAGGTCGACGGGCGCACATTCATCGTCTGCGACCCGATGCTGGCCACCGGCAATTCGGCGGCGCACGCGGTCGAGGCGCTGGTCAAGCGCGGCGTGCCGGTCGCCGACATCCGTTTCCTCGCGCTGGTGGCGGCGCCGGAGGGCGTCAAGACGCTGAGCGACGCGCACCCGGGGCTGGCGATCTACGTGGCGGCGCTCGATTCGCACCTGGACGGCAATGCGTATATCGTGCCGGGCCTGGGGGATGCGGGCGACCGGATCTTCGGGACCAAGCATTAGCGGCTGTCTTCGGTCGGGCGGTTCGACCCTGCCGTGACCGTGGGCGGCAGGCTGACCCTTGTGTCGGTCTGTCACGGCAGCGGTGCTTGGTGACGGCGACAAGGGACTGACCTTTGCGTTGGTCCGTCACGGCGGCGCCGCCCGGTGGGGGTGGGGGGCGGCGGCCGAAGAGGGCGGTCGTCGCTGCGCGACGACTGCTCTGCGGTGCTCACGATCGGATGGCGCGGCAAACTCACTGCGCTCGCTTCGCTCGCTACGTTCAAACAAGTGCCGCGAGTCAGATGGACGAAGCGCGCTGCGCGCGCCCATCCGATCGCTCCGCTCCTCGACGCCCTCAACGGCCGCCGCCCCCCACCCCCACCGGGCAGCACCTCGGCACCATCGGCAGTTCAAGGGCGAGGTGCACGCCGATGCGCATGACGTGAAGTCATGGACCAGATTCGGAGGTCAGGATCAGATGCACATTACCCGATCACCGTACGGATACGGGGTACCTCGTTCGACCTTTGCGTTGGTCCGTCATGGCTGGGATGCCTGGTGAGGTCGAGAAGGGGCTGACCTTCGCGTTGGTTCGTCACGGCGGCGCCGCCCGGTGGGGGTGGGGGGGCGGCGGCCGAAGAGGACGGTCGTCGCTGCGCGACGACTGCTCTGCGGTGCTCACGATCGGATGGCGCGGCAAACTCACTGCGCTCGCTTCGCTCGCTACGTTCAAACAAATGCCGCGAGTCAGATTGACGAAGCGCGCTGCGCGCGCCCATCCGATCGCTCCGCTCCTCGACGCCCTCAACGGCCGCCGCCCCCCCACCCCCACCGGGCAGCACCTCGGCACCCTGGGCAGTTCAAGGGCGAGGTGCACGCCAATGCGCATGACATGGAGTCAAGGACCGGATTCGGGGCCAAGGATCAGATCACATTACCGATCGCCGTACGGATACGACTTCTCGTCATAAGGGCGAGATGTGTTCGATCGACACGTCATCGCCATCGCCGTCGTCGATCGCTGATCGCTCGTAGCTCGTCATGCGTCATGGATCATGCGTCGCTCATCGCTAAGTCTTTCGCATGGCACGGACCGTGTGCTGCCAGTGGTGCCGGGCGTTGGTCTCGTGGGTGGGGGGCGGCTGGCCATAGGGGGCGCCGAGGAACGGAGGAAGGGGGTTGGCGCGCGCAGCGCGCATCGTAAACTGACTCGCGGGCGCATGTTTGAGCGTAGAGAGTGAAGCGAACGCAGCGAGTTCGACCGCGCAACCCCCTTCCGAGTACCGGAGGGGAGTCGTCGCGAAGCGACGACCGCTCCCTCTGGCCGGCCGCCCCCCACCCACGAGGCCGGCGCCTCGTGACCACCCCACGCAAAGGTCGAACCCACGCAAAGGTCGAACTCGCGCAAAGGCGCGAACCCACGCAAAGACGCGAACCCAAGCAAAGGCCCGACCGACGCCCCCAGCCTCAAGCCGCCGGCATCCTCCGCCCCATCCCCAAAGCCAACAGCAAGCTCAACACCGGCGCCCCCGCCGCGACCAGGAACACCTGCGCGAACGCCTCGCGCAGCACCGCCGGATCCGTCGACGGAGACGCCAGCACCGTCTGCATCGTCGCGCCGGCCGGCGCGCTCTCGCGCATCGCCGCCATCAGCATCGACGTCAGGATCGCGATGCCGATCGCCCCGCCCAGCGTACGGAAGAACGCCGTCGCGCCGGTGGCGATGCCGACCTGCTCGCGGCGCACGGCCAGTTGCGAGGCGACCAGCGCGGCCGGCATCGGCAGGCCCAGGCCGACGCCCATCACCAGCATCTCGAACGCCAGCAGCGCGTGCATCGTGAACGGCGTGTACGCGATCGCCGCCATCGCCACCGCCGACAGCAGCGATCCGACCATCAGCAAGCGGTCGAAGCCGATCTGGCGGATCATCAGCCGCCCGCTCAGGAACGCGCCGCAGGGGATCGCGATCGTCAGCGGCAGCAGCTTCAGCGCCACCCGGTCGGCGGTCGCGTGCTCGGTCGCCTGCAGCGCCAGCGGCAGCAGCACCGAGCTGCCGATCAGCAGGAAGAAGTTCAGCGCCAGGATCGCGCAGCACAGCAGCACCGTGCGGTTGGCCATGATCGCCGGCGGCAGGATCGGCTCCTCGACCTGGGTCTCGACCCATCCGCACAACACGAGCAAGACCAGCGCGGCCGCCAGCAGCGCCAGCGTCGACGGCGCGAGCCACGCGATCCCCTGGCCGATGCGCGTCAGCGCGATCAGCAGCGTCGCCAGCCCGCCCGACAGCAGCAGCGCCCCCGCGTAGTCGATGCTGCGCCGCTGGCGATGGACGGGCAGCCGGGCCAGCGCACGGTTCGACAGCAGCAGCGCGCCCAGCGCGATCGGCAGGTTGATCCAGAACACCGCGCGCCACGACAGGTAATGCGTCAGGTAGCCGCCGAGCATCGGCCCGACGACCGCGGCGGTCGCGAACACGCCCGAGAAGTAACCCTGGTAGCGGCCGCGCTCGCGGCCGGGCGCGACGTCGGCGACGATCGTCTGCGACAGCGCCATCAAGCCGCCGCCGCCCAGGCCCTGGACGACGCGAAACAGCACGAGCTGCGGCATCGACTGCGCGAGCGCGCACAGGATCGAACCGCCCAGCGTCATCGCGATCGAGATGTTCAGCAGCCGGCGCCGGCCGTACAGATCCGACAGCTTGCCGTACAACGGCGTGGCCACCGTCGACGCGACCAGATAGCCGGAAACGACCCAGGCCATCAGGCTGATGCCGCCCAGTTCGTTGGCGATCGTCAGCAGCGAGACCGAGACGATCGTCTGGTCGATCGCGCTGAGGAAGATCGCCAGCAACAGGCCGATGACGATCCGGCGGACCTCGGGCGGCGCGAAGGGCGGGGGCGAGGATTCGGCCGGCGACGGGGAGTTTCCCCCGCCGCCGTCGTCGCCGGGGGCGTCGTGCTTCAGTGTCGGGCTCCGGTCGCCGGCGAGGCCGTCACTGGAACGCCTGGATGCCGGTCTGCGCGCGGCCCAGGATCAGCGCATGGATGTCGTGCGTGCCCTCGTAGGTGTTGACGACCTCGAGGTTGACCAGGTGGCGGGCGACGCCGAACTCGTCGGAGATGCCGTTGCCGCCCATCATGTCGCGCGCCAGCCGCGCGATGTCCAGCGCCTTGCCGCAGGAGTTGCGCTTCAGGATCGACGTGATCTCGACGGCGTCCGTGCCTTCTTCCTTCATCCGGCCCAGCCGCAGGCAGCCTTGCAGGCCGAGCGTGATCTCGGTCTGCATGTCGGCCAGCTTCTTCTGGATCAATTGATTGGCCGCCAGCGGGCGGCCGAACTGCTTGCGGTCGAGCACGTACTGGCGCGAGCGGTGCCAGCAGTCCTCGGCCGCGCCCAGCGCGCCCCAGGCGATGCCGAAGCGCGCCGAGTTCAGGCAGGTGAACGGGCCCTTCAGGCCTTCGACACCCGGCATCATCGCATCGGCCGGCACCGGCACCTGGTCCATGACGATCTCGCCGGTGATCGACGAGCGCAGGCCGACCTTGCCGACGATCTTCGGCGCGCTCAGGCCCTTCATGCCTTTCTCGAGGATGAAGCCCTTGATCCGGCCGTCGAAGTCGCCGCCGACGCACTTGGCCCAGACGACGAACACGTCGGCGATCGGCGAGTTCGAGATCCACATCTTGTTGCCGCTCAGCTCGAAGCCCGAACCGGTCCAGCGCGCGCGCGTTTCCATCGATCCCGGGTCCGAGCCGTGGTTCGGCTCGGTCAGGCCGAAGCAGCCGATCCACTCGCCGGTGGCCAGCTTCGGCAGGTATTTCTGTTTCTGCTCCTCGGTGCCGAACGTGTGGATCGGCACCATGACCAGCGAACTCTGCACGCTCATCATCGAACGGTAGCCCGAGTCGACGCGCTCGACCTCGCGCGCGATCAGTCCGTAGCTGACGTAGTTCAGGCCGGGGCCGCCGTACTGTTCGGGAATCGTCGGTCCGAGCAGGCCCAGTTCGCCCATCTCGCGGAAGATCGCCGGGTCGGTCGTCTCGTTGCGGAATGCCAGCGTGACGCGCGGCAGCAGTTTTTCCTGGCAGTACGCGTGGGCCGCGTCCCGGACCATGCGTTCTTCTTCGGTCAACTGCTGGTCCAGCAGCAGCGGATCGTCCCACTTGAAGGCGGCCTTCGGTTTGCTCGTCATCGTGTCTCTCCTCAAGGCTGGTGATTCTACAAGGTGCGGCGGCCGATCCGTCAGGGATGCGGTCCGGCCCGCGTCGAATGGCAAGGCGCTCGCGCGCACCGCGGCGAACGGAACGCCGGCCCGTCGGCACCGCGGCGGCGGCTTCCGAAATCGGGCACGATGGCGCGGCGATGACAAGCATGGGGACGAGGTGGCCATGGAACGGCAAACGATGACGGAACGACGAGACGACGGACGGGAGACGATCATCCTGGGAGGCGGCTGCTTCTGGTGCCTGGAACCGGTGTTCCGCGACCTGCGCGGCGTGACGGCCGTCGAGTGCGGTTATGCGGGCGGGCACGTCGAGCATCCGGACTACGAGGCGGTTTGCCGCGGCGATACCGGGCACGCGGAGGTCGTCAAGGTCGAGTTCGATCCGGCGGTGATCGGGCTGCGCGACCTGTTGGAGGTGTTCTTCTCGATCCATGACCCGACGACGCCGAACCGCCAGGGCAACGACGTGGGCTCGCAATACCGCTCGGTGATCTTCACCACCGACGAGCGTCAGGCCGGGATCGCCCGGGACGTCGTCGATACGCTGCGGCAGCAGCAGGTGTTCGGCGCGCCGATCGTCACCGAACTGCTGCCGGCGCCGACGTACTACCCGGCCGAGGGCTATCACCAACGCTACTACGAGCACCACCCGAGCCAGGGTTATTGCGCGGTCATCATCGCGCCGAAGCTCGACAAGTTCCGCAGCCGGTACGGCGACCGGCTCAAGGCCTGAACACGGGCCGGGTCGTTCGCCGGATCAAGGCGCCAGGCGCTCGCGCCGCCACGGTCCGGCAGGCCCTTCGCCTTCGCCCGGCAGCAGCCGGGTATAGCGCAGCCGATCGTGCAGGCGCGACGGGCGGCCCTGCCAGAACTCGATCGCGTCGGGGACGACCCGGTAGCCGCCCCAGTGCGCGGGGCGGGGCGGGTCGTCGCCGAGCTGCCGGCGCAGTTCGGCTTCGCGCGCTTCGAGCCACTCGCGCGACGGAATCGCCTGGCTCTGCGGCGAGGCCCAGGCGCCGAGGCGGCTGCCCAGCGGCCGCTTGCGGTAGTACTCGTCCGACTCCTGCGCCGACACGCGCCCGATCCGGCCTTCGATCCGCACCTGCCGCTCCAGTTCGTCCCACAGGAATACCAGTGCGGCGAAGCCGTGCGCCTGCGCCTCCCGGCCCTTGCGGCTGTCGTAGTTCGTGAAGAAGCAGAAGCCTTGCGGGTCCAGTCCCTTGAGCAGGACGATGCGGGCCGACGGACGCCCGTCGGCGCCGACGGTGGCCAGCGTCATCGCGTTGGGCTCGGGAAGCTGCGCCTGGCGCGCGGCGTCGAACCAGCGCTCGAAAAGCCGCATCGGATCGTCGCCGGCGTCCGCTTCATCGAGCGCGGCGAACCGGTAATCGCGCCGCAGGTCGGCGATCGTGGGATCGAGGGAATCGGTCATATCGGGGCTCGCGTCGGTCGTGCAGCCCGCATTGTCGGGCAGGTCGCGCGATGTGTGTTGCGCGGCCGCAAACGGCGACCAAGGGCGACTACGGGCAAGTGCGCGCGTGTCGTCGCCGAGCCGACATCGAGCGTTAACGTACAGACGGCCAGGCTTAGGCCGGTGGTATGCTCCTGGTGCATTTTCGTTGACCGTTTCCCCCTCGTTCGCTCGGAAGGAAAACCACCATGCATCGACGTCGGATCCCGGCGACCGGCAATCGGGCCGCTCTCCTCGGACGCGGCGCCCGACTCATTGTCGCGCTGGCGTTCGTCGGCACGCTCAGCGCGTGCGGCTACAACGACATCCAGGTCAAGGACGAAGCCGTCAAGTCGGCCTGGTCGCAGGTCCTGAACCAGTACCAGCGACGCGCTGACCTGATTCCGAATCTGGTCAACACCGTCAAGGGTTATGCCGACCACGAGCAGCAGGTGCTGACCGCGGTCACCGAAGCCCGCTCGCGCGTCGGGCAGGTCAAGGTCGACCCGACCGATCCGGCCTCGCTCAAGCAGTTCGACGAGGCGCAGCGCGACATGAGCAGCGCGCTGTCGCGCCTGCTGGTCGTCACCGAGAATTACCCGCAACTGAAGGCCGACGCCAATTTCCGCGAATTGCAGGCGCAGCTCGAGGGCACCGAGAACCGCATCTCGGTCGAGCGCAAGCGCTACATCGATTCGGTCCAGGACTACAACGTGTACGTGCGGCAGTTCCCGGTCAACCTGACCGCGATGGCGTTCGGGTACAAGGAAAAGCCCCAGTTCTCGGTCGAGAACGAGCGCGAGATCTCGCGCCCGCCCTCGGTCAGCTTCGACAAGCCGGCGGCCGCGCCGGCGGCCAAGCCCTGAATCGGGACGGCCCGGCGAGCGGAGGCGAAGGATGAGGACGCGACGGTTCGGAGGGTGGCGGGGCCTGCCGGGCCTGTTGCTGGCCGGGCTGCTCTTCCTGTCGTGCGCGGTCTACGCGCAGCAGTTGCGTCCGGTGCCGCCGCTGACCGGCCGCGTCGTCGATCAGACCCGCACGCTCGATGCCGGCCAGACCGCGCGGATCGACGCGCAACTGGCCGCGATCGAACAGCGCAAGGGCGCGCAGGTCGCCGTGCTGATCGTGCCGTCGACGGCGCCCGAAGCGATCGAGCAGTATTCGATCCGCGTGGCCGAGGCGTGGAAGATCGGCCGCGGCAAGGTCGACGGCAAGGCGGTCGACGACGGCGTGATCCTGCTGATCGCCAAGGACGACCGGCGGATGCGGATCGAGGTCGGCTACGGCCTCGAAGGCGCGATTCCCGACGCGCTGGCCAGCCGGATCCTGGCCGAGACGCTGGCGCCGCGCTTCAGGCAGGGTGATTTCGCCGGCGGCATCGAGGCGGCCGTCGCCGACATCGGCCGGCTGATCGACGGCGAGAGCCTGCCGCCGGCCTGGCAGCCGGGCGCCGGCGGGCGGCACGCCGCAGCGGCGGACGAGTCGCCGGGCTGGCTCGGGCTGGCGTTGTTCGTGCTGGTCGGCGGGCTGATCGCGACGGCGATCTTCGGGCGGGTGCTCGGATCGCTGGTCGGCGGCATCGGCGCCGGCGTGCTGGCCGGCGGCAGCGGCATCCCGCTGCTGTTCGCGGGCGGCATCGGCGTCGCGGTCTTCCTGTTCCTGCTCGTATTCGCGGCGACCGGCCGGGGCATCGACGCGCTCGGGCGCGGCGGCGGCTCCGGGCCGGTCATCATGCTGCCGCCCGGCGGCTTCGGCGGTGGGGGCCGACGGGGCGGGGGCGGCGGTTTCTCGGGACGCGGCGGCGGCTTCGGCGGCGGCGGCGCTTCCGGCGGGTGGTGACGGCGATGGCACCGGTTCCCAAACGCCTGTACACGCGGATGGCCTGGCACATGATGTGGCCGGTCGCGCGCCCCCGGGCCGCGCTGGCCGCCGACGTGCGCGCGTCGATCGAGGCGCGGATCGCCGCCGGCGCCGAACGCCATACCGGCCAGTTGCGCGTCGTCTTCGAATCGGCGCTGGCCACCGAGCATCTGCGCGCGCGGCAGACGGCGCGGCAGCGGGCGTTGAAGGTGTTCTCCGATCTCGGGGTCTGGGATACCGAGGACAACAACGGCGTGCTGCTGTACGTGCTGCTGGCCGACCACGCGGTCGAGATCGTCGCCGACCGGGCCGCGGCCCGGCGGATCCCGGCCGAGGTCTGGGAAAGACTGTGCAGCGAACTGGCCGCCGAATTCGCGCGCGGGGCCTACCTGGACGGGACGCTGCGCGCGATCGATCAGATCAACGCGCTGCTGGCCGAGGCGTTTCCGTCGCGGCCGGCCTGACGGACGTCCGTCCGAAGGGCCGCGCGTGCAGTCGATCGGCGGCGACCCGTTCGACGTCCGCGACGATCCGCGAGGACGACCGCCGCGACGGCGACGATCGATCGCGGCGGCGAGGGTCGCGTGCCTGCTGGCGCTGGCACTGCTCGTGCACGTCGCGGTGTTCGTGATGGTCCGCCATTCGGCGCCGGACTGGTCGGTCTCGACCGCGACGGCGCCGGCGCTGCAGGTCGAGTTGCTGCGTCCGCCCGAGGCCCGACCCGAGTTGACCGCCGCGCCGCCCGAAGCCGCGCCGTCCGACGACGCGATCGCATCGAGTCCGCCGTCTCGCCGGGCGCCGCCCGCTGCTGCCTCGCAGCCGCCGCGTCCTCGTCCGCATCGCGCCGCCAGGCCGCCGCCGGCCGTGCGCTCGGCCGCCCGCGCCGTTCCGCCGGCTTCTCCGGCTTCCCCGGCGACCGTCCCGGCAGGCGAGGCCGGTGCGGTCGGCGCCAACGCCGATGACGGCGCCCGGGCGACGGTTCCGGCGACGGACGATGCGATCGCTGGCGCGTCTCCCGACGCCGCGACCGCAACGCCGGCCGATCCGTCGGCACAGGCGCCACCGGCCGACGCGTCGTCACGGCCGTCGCCGCCAGCCGCCGCCGCGCCGCCGGCTGCCGTTGCGCCGGCTACCGCCGCGCCGCCGGCGCCCCGCTATGGCCGCGCGCTGCTCGAACCGGCGCGCTCGGGCCGGCTGCGCTACGACCTGTACTACGACGACTACACGCAGGGCACGTCGCTGGCGCAGGTGACGCTGTCGTTCGAGGTCGACGGCGATGGTACGTACCGGATGTGGACCGAAGGCCACGCGGTGGGTCTGACCGCGTGGTTCTACTCGGGTTCGCTGACGCAGGACAGCCGGGGCAGGGTGACGCAGGACGGCCTGTCGCCGCTCGCCTACGACGAGAAGCGCGGGTCGCGGCCGGCGCGGCACGTCGGCGTCGACGAGGCGCGGGGCGTCGTCGTGCTGCCCGACCAGCGGACGGTGCCGGTGGAGCCGGGCATGCAGGACCGCTTGTCGACGCTGATGCAGTTGAGCCTGTTCGCGCGCACGCAGCCCGAGCGCTTCGAGCCGGGCAAGGCGGTGTCGATTCCCGAAATGAGCTTCGGCGGCGTCGAGCCGGTCGCCTATCGCAGCCTCGGCTACGTGACGCTGCCGACGCCGCTGGGGCCGTTGAACGCGATCCATCTGCGGCGCGAGCGGCCGGGCAAGCCCGACGAGCCGGCGATCGAGATCTGGCTCGGGTACGATCAGGCCATGTTGCCGATCCGCCTGCGCGTGGCCGACCGCGGCGGGCGCGTGCTCGATCAATTGCTCAAGGAGTTGCCGTGATCCGCCTGACCATCGTTCCCGTGACGCCGTTCCAGCAGAACTGCTCGATCCTCGTCTGCGAGCGCAGCGGCAAGGCGGCGGTGTTCGATCCGGGCGGCGACCTGGACCGCATCGACGAGGCGCTGGCCAAGACCGGCGCGACGATCGACAAGGTCTTCGTCACGCACGGCCACGTCGATCACTGCGGCCAGACCGCCGCGTTCGCGCGGCGGCACCAGGTGCCGATCGAAGGGCCGCACGAAGAGGACAAGTTCTGGATCGACCAGTTGCCGGAGCAGGGCCAGCGCTACGGCTTCGGCCAGCTCGAGGCGTTCACGCCCGCTCGATGGCTGGTCGACGGCGATACGGTGAGTTTCGGCGAGCAGCGGCTGAGCGTGCGCCACTGCCCGGGCCATACGCCCGGCCACGTCGTGTTCATCCACGAGGGCGTGCGGCTGGCGATCGTCGGCGACGTGCTGTTCAAGGGATCGGTCGGGCGCACCGACTTTCCGCGCGGCGACCACGCCGAGCTGGTCGCGTCGATCACCGGGCGGCTATGGCCGGTCGGCGACGACGTTGCCTTCGTGCCCGGGCATGGACCGATGTCGACGTTCGGCGACGAGCGCCGCCACAATCCGTTCGTCGGCGACGAAGCGCTGCGCTGAAGCGGCGGCCGGCACGCGCCGCCGGCCCTCATGCCTCGCCGGTGATGCAACGCCGGTGATGCAGCGCCGGTGATGCAGCGCCGGTGGCGCGGGCCGCCGACGGACCCGCGCGGCCGTCGGCGACGATCCGCGGCCGCCGGATCAGCCGCGCGGGCCGGGCTTGAACGTGTCGCGCAGCGTGACCGAGCGGTTGAACACCAGTTTGCCGGGCTGGCTGTCGCGGCGGTCGGTGACGAAATAGCCGTGCCGTTCGAACTGCACGCGATGCTCGGCCGGCGACTGCGCGAGCCCCGGTTCGACGAAGGCCTGCACGATCCGCTTCGAATCCGGGTTCAGCGCCTGCGTGTAGTCGCGGCCGCCGGCATCCGGATGCGGTTGCGTGAACAGCCGTTCGTACAGCCGCACCTCGGCCGGCACCGCGTCGATCTGCGACAGCCAGTGGATGTTGCCCTTGACCTTGTACAGGTCGGCGCCCGGCGTGCCCGAGCGCGAATCGGGCAGGTAGGTGGCCAGCACCCGCACGACCTTGCCGTCGGCGTCCTTCTCGCAGCCCGTGCACTCGATGACGTAGCCGTGTTTCAGGCGCACGCGGTTGCCCGGAAACAGCCGGAAATAACCCTTGGGCGGCGTTTCGGTGAAGTCCTCGCGCTCGATCCACAGACGGCGCGAGATCAGGAACTCGCGCTGGCCGCGTTCGGGCTGCTGCGGATGGACCGGCGCGCGGCAGGCCTCGGTCAGGTCTTCCGGGTAATTGGTCAGCACGAGCTCGACCGGGTCGAGCACCGCGGCGGCCCGCGGCGCGCGCGCGTCCAGGTCGTCGCGCAGCGCGCCTTCGAGCACGCTGAAGTCGATCCACGAATCGGATTTGGACACGCCGGTGCGCTCGCACAGCAGGCGCAGCGATTCGGGCGTGTAGCCGCGCCGGCGCAGGCCGACGATCGTCGGCATCCGCGGATCGTCCCAGCCGTCGACGAGTCCGTTGCGCACCAGTTCCTGCAGCTTGCGCTTGCTGGTGACGATGTAGGTCAGGTTCAGCCGCGCGAATTCGTACTGCCGCGGCGGCGGCGGATCGAAGAACCCGGCCTCGGTCGCGCGCGCGATCAGCCAGTCGTACAGCGGCCGGTGATCCTCGAACTCGAGCGTGCAGATCGAATGCGTGATCTGCTCGAGCGCATCCGACAGCGGATGCGCGAAGTCGTACATCGGATAGATCTTCCACTTGCCGCCGCTGCGGTGATGCTCGGCGAAGCGGATCCGGTACAGCGCCGGGTCGCGCAGGTTGATGTTCGGCGAGGACATGTCGATCCGGGCCCGCAGCACGTGGCTGCCCTCCGGATGTTTGCCGTCGCGCATCTCGCGCAGCAGTCGCAGGCTCTCGTCGGCCGGCCGGTCGCGATACGGCGAGTCGCGGCCCGGTTCGGTCAGCGTGCCGCGGTGCGCGCGCATCTGCTCGGCACTCTGCGAATCGACGTACGCGTGGCCGTCGCGGACCAGCGCCTCGGCGATCTCGTACAGCACGTCGAAATAGTCGCTCGCGTAGTACAGGTTGGTCTGGCCGTCACGGTGCCAGTCGTAGCCGAGCCAGGTCACCGCGTCGAGGATCGCGTCGACGTACTCCTGGTCTTCCTTGACCGGATTGGTGTCGTCGAAGCGCATATGGCAGGCGCCCGCATAGTCGCGCGCCAGGCCGAAGTTCAGCCAGATCGACTTGGCGTGGCCGACGTGCAGATAGCCGTTGGGCTCGGGCGGAAAACGCGTGCGGATCGCCGCCGGATCGGGCCCGCCCTGGCGCTGCTCGGCGGCCGGTGCCGGCCGGCCGATCCAGCGCCGCGAAGCGTTGACGCCGTCGCGCAGGTCGTCGTCGATCTGGTTGCGGATGAAGTTGACGGCGGCGGGGGCGCCGGAGGCAGGGCCAGGCGAGGGAGAGGAAGAGGGCTTGGACTTGCTGTCTGTCATGCGTCGGAGCGTCGGGAGCGAAGCAGGGCCCTGGAGGGGATTGAGGCCGGACCGCAAACGGGCCCGGCCGGAACGGGGTCAGACCGCGAGCAGTTCCACTTCGAACTGCAGCGTGGCGTTCGGCGGGATCACGCCGCCGGCTCCGCGCACGCCGTAACCGAGTTCGGGCGGGATCAGCAGCGTGCGCGTGCCGCCGACCTTCATGCCGGCGACGCCTTCGTCCCAGCCGCGGATCACGTGGCCGGCGCCCAGCGGAAACACGAACGGATCGTTGCGGTCCTTGCTCGAATCGAACTTGGCGCCGACGGTGCCGTCTTCGTACAGCCAGCCGGTGTAGTGCACGGTGACGTGCTTGCCGGCTTTGGCTTCGGCGCCGTCGCCGACCTTGTCGTCGCGATACTGCAGGCCGGAAGAGGTGGTGACGAAACTCATGGGAATCTCCTGTGGGGGAACGTCAGGGTTGGCGCAGCCGCGCGATCAGGCTCGACGTGTCGAAGCGACCGCCGCCGAGGCGCTGCACGTCGCCGTAGAACTGGTCGACCAGCGCGGTCACCGGCAGCGGCGCGCCGTTGCGGCGGGCTTCATCGAGGCACAGGCCCAGGTCCTTGCGCATCCAGTCGACCGCGAAGCCGAAGTCGAACTTGCCGTCGACCATCGTGTGTCCGCGGTTGTCCATCTGCCAGGATTGCGCGGCGCCCTTGCCGATGACGTCGAGCACGGCCTTCATGTCCAGGCCGCAGGCCTGTCCGAAATGGATGGCCTCGGACAGCGCCTGCACGAGTCCGGCGATGCAGATCTGGTTGACCATCTTGGCCAGTTGTCCGTTGCCGACCGGGCCCAGCAGCGTCATCGCGCGCGCATAAGCCATCGCGACCGGCCGGACGCGGTCGAATACCGCGGCGTCGCCGCCGCACATCACGGTCAGCACGCCGTTGACGGCGCCGGCCTGGCCGCCGGAGACCGGCGCGTCGACGAAGCCCAGGCCGCGTTCGCGCGCGGCGGCGTCCAGTTCGCGGGCGACGGCGGCCGAGGCGGTCGTGTGATCGACGAAGACCGCGCCGGCCTTCATGCCGGCGAACGCGCCGTCGTCGCCGAGCACGACGCCGCGCAGGTCGTCGTCGTTGCCGACGCAGGCGAACACGATGTCGGCGCCGGCCGCCGCTTCGCGGGGGGTCGGCGCCGAGCGGCCCGAATGGTCCGAATGCTCGGCGACCCAGGCCGCGGCCTTGGCCGGCGTGCGGTTGTAGACGGTGACGCGGTGACCGGCGCGTGCCAGGTGCCCGGCCATCGGATGGCCCATGACGCCCATGCCGAGGAACGCGACGTCGTGCGGCGCGACGGGATCATAGGTTCTGGCGGTCATCGGCGGCTCTGGCAACGGCGAACGAGGGCGATCATTGTAGCCTGTCGCATCCGGCCGGCCGCGCTTGCCCTGTTGCGTCGAAGCCCGCGCGCGTTTTCGGTTTTCAATCGACGGCGTCGTCGACGCGGCGCACGTCGAAGCCCTGCCGGGCCAGCAGCGCCGGCACGCTGTCGGGGCCGACCAGGTGGAACGCGCCGATCGCGGCGAATACCGGCCGCCCGTCGTCGTCGCGTTCGATCTGCTGCACGAGCCGCTGCGTGATCCGCTGGTCGCGGTCCGTGAAGAAGCGCCGGCGCAGCGACGCCAGTTGCCGCTCGTCGCCCCACAGCCGGTCCTTCAGCGTTTCGAGCGTGGCCGCGTCGCCGGTGCGCCAGGCCGCCAGCATGTCGCGCAGCAGCCGTCCGCGGTGGCGCGCGTCGTCGAACCAGATCGCGAACTGCTGGCATTGTTCTTCGAGGCTGCCGCCGGCCAGGCCGTCGACGTGCTCGGCGACCGTCTCGAGCTCGGCGATCGGCCGCTGTTCGGCGCGCGCCCGGCGCAGCAGCGCCTGCTCGATGCCCCAGTCGCGGCGCGCGTGCTGCTCGCGGTCGTCGGCGGTGCCGAAGCGGAAGTTCGCGACCCACCACGGTTGCCGCCGCCGCAGCGTCCGCCACTCGTCGTCGCTCCAGCCGAAGTGCCGGCGGACGTCGCGGATCAGCGAAGCCGGCAGCAGCATGTCGAGCGTCAGATCTTCGGGCAGGTCGACGTAAGGGCGAAAGCCGTCGACCAGTGCCTGCCAGTGGCGCGCGCTGTCGATCTCGACCGCGATCGGGCCGCTGTCGGCCAGCGCGCGCTCGATCGTCGCCGGCCAGGGCAGCATCGTCGCGGTGCCGACGTGCAGCGTCCCGAACAGCCAGGCCCGGCGCCGGCCGTCGCGGCGCGCATCGAACAGCATCGGCGCGTAGCGCGCCCACGGCTGCTCGCGCAGCGGCGTGTCCGCGCACGAGGCCAGCAGGCCGGGCAGCACCGGTGCGAGCAGCGCGGCCGGTCCGATCCGGCCCAGCCAGCGTCGCCGCGCGGGTGCGGCGCACGCGGCCGCCGCCAATGAAAAACGGCAAGCCGGTTGCCCGGCTTGCCGTTCGAACGGCACAGCCATCCGGCTTCAGTCGCTCTCGGCGAACGCTTCTTCGCGTTTCTTCGAGATCGCCGGCAGGAACACGATCGCCAGCAGGATCGCCGCCGCGATCAACAGGCCCAGCGACAGCGGGCGTTCGACGAACACCATCGGGTCGCCGCGGGAGATCGTCATCGCGCGCCGCAGGTATTCCTCCATCAGCTTGCCGAGCACGAAGCCGAGCAGCAGCGGGGCGGGTTCGCACTCGAGCTTCTTGAACACGTAGCCGAGGATCGCGAACGGGATCGTCATGAACACGTCGAACACGTTGTTGTTCGTCGAGTACGCGCCGATCACGCAGAACATCAGGATCGCCGGATACAGCACACGGTACGGCACCGTCAGCAGCTTGATCCAGATGCCGATCATCGGCAGGTTCAGGATCACCAGCATCACGTTGCCGATCCACATCGAGCAGATCAGGCCCCAGAACAGCGTCGGGTTGCTGGTCATCACCTGCGGGCCCGGCTGGATGTTGTGGATCATCATCGCCGCGACCATCAGCGCCATGACCGGCGTCGTCGGGATCCCGAGCGTCAGCATCGGGATGAACGAGGTCTGCGCGCCGGCGTTGTTGGCCGCCTCGGGGCCGGCCACGCCTTCGATCGCGCCCTTGCCGAACTCGCCGGGGTTCTTCGACATCTTCTTTTCGAGCGCATACGACGAGAACGACGCCAGCACCGCGCCGCCGCCGGGCAGGATGCCCAGGATCGAGCCGAGGCCGGTGCCGCGGACGATCGGCATCGCGATGCGCTTGAACTCCTCGCGGGTCGGCATCAGCCTGCCGACCTTGCTCGTGAACACCTCGCGGTGCTCGCGCTGTTCGAGGTTCAGGATGATCTCGGCGAAGCCGAACATCCCCATCGCGACGACGACGAAGTCGATGCCGTCGGACAGTTCGGGCACCTCGAACGAGAAGCGCGATACGCCCGAGTTGACGTCGGTGCCGATCATGCCCAGCAGCAGGCCGAACACGACCATCGCCAGCGCCTTGACGACCGAGCCGTGCGCGAGCACGACCGCCGCGATCAGGCCCAGCACCATCAGCGAGAAGTATTCGGCGGGGCCGAACTTGAACGCCAGCTCGGCCAGCGGCGGCGCGAACCACGCCAGCAGGAACGTGGCGACGGTGCCGGCGAAGAACGAACCGATGGCCGACGTGGCGAGCGCCGCGCCGGCTCGGCCTCTTCGGGCCATCTGATACCCGTCAAGAGTGGTGACGACCGATGAGGTCTCACCGGGCAGGTTGACCAGGATCGCGGTCGTCGAGCCGCCGTACTGGGCGCCGTAGTAGATACCGGCCAGCATGATCAGCGCGGTCGTCGGGTCCGACATCTTGTAGGTGGCCGGCAGCAGCATCGCGATCGTCGCGAGCGGCCCGAGGCCCGGCAGCACGCCGACCAGCGTGCCCATGATGACGCCGACCAGGCAGTAGAACAGGTTCTCGGGCGTGATGGCGGCCCCGAAACCGATGGCAAGATTCGCGAATAAGGATTCCATGAGTCGTCTCTCGCGGTCGGGTTAGCGGGTGAGGAACGTCGGCCACAGCGGGAACTGCAGTTCCAGCCCGACGACGAAGATGGCCCAGGCCATGATGCACAGCACGACCGCCGTGCCGATCGTGGCCAGCCAGCCGAACTCGTGGCTCGCGAACGAGGAGACGAAGACCATCACGACCAGCGCGACGATGACGCCCATCGAGTTCAGCAGGCCGGCGAACAGCGCGACCGAGATCAGCACGAGGAACAGTTCGCGCCAGCCGACCTTGGACAGCTTGGCTTCGGCGGCGTTCTTGGACATGCCGCCCAGCGCGATGAGGATGCCGAGGAAAGCCATCAGCCCGCCCAGCACGAACGGGAAATAACCCGGACCCATCTTGCCGGCGCTGCCTATCTGATACTGCATGGACAGAACCATGAACGTCGCCCCGATGGCGATGAACATGATGCCGGCCCAGAAATCTCGCTGGTTTCTGATGTGCATTCCGATCCACTCCTCCGTCACACTGATTCGATCAAACTTAGCGGGCGGGACCCGCGGCGCCGTTGCGAAACCGGCTGGTCCGACTTGTAAGGGGCTAAAGGATAGCTTAGTCCAACTCAGTTACGCATCCGAGATTGCACTGATGACAGGACCGAAATCCGACCTGTCGGCAAGCTGTCGAAATCCCTGGCATCGCCCGTCAATCGACGCGCGCCGCAGACGCGGCGACGATCTTCCGGTATTTGCGTTGTTCGTCGACGACGAAGCGGCCGAACGCCTCGGGCGACAGCGGCGCCGGCTGCGCGCCCATCGTCCGCAGCAGCGTGGTCACGTCGTCGCTGGCCAGCGCCCGCGCGATGACGTCGTGCAGCCGGGCGACGATCGCCGGCGGCGTGCGCGCCGGCGCGAACACGCCGAACCACGTGCTGATGTCGAACCCGGGCAGTCCGCTGTCGGCGATCGTCGGCAGCTCCGGAAAGAAATCGCTGCGCTGCGCGGTGGTCACCGCGAAGCCCTTCAGGCGGCCGGCGCGGATCTGCGGCGCGGCCGACGCGAGGTTGTCGAACATCAGGTCGGTCTGCCCGCCGATCAGCCCGAGCTGGGCCGGGCCCGCGCCGCCATAAGGAATATGGACCATGCTGATGCCGGCCTGCGCCTTGAACAGCTCGCCGGCCAGGTGGCCCGCGCTGCCGTTGCCGCCCGACGCGTAGTTGAGCCGGCCCGGATGGCCGCGCGCGTAGGCGATCAGGTCGGCGACCGTGGCGATGCGCAGCCGCTCGGCCGTCGCCGGATTCATGATCAGCACGTTCGGGACGACCGCGACGCGGATCACCGGCGCGAAATCCCGGTTCGCGTCGTACGGCATCCGGCGGTACAGATACGGATTGATCGCGTGCGTGGCGACCGCGCCCATGACGATCGTCTGGCCGTCGGGCGCGGAGCGGGCGACCAGCTCGGCGCCGATGTTGCCGCCGGCGCCGGCGCGGTTCTCGACCAGGACCGGCTCGCCCAGCGCGACGCGCATCTTCTCGGCCAGCGCGCGGGCCGCCTGGTCGAGCGGGCCGCCGGCCGGATAGGGGACGACGAAGCGGATCGGGCGGGTCGGGTAGGCGGGCGCCGCCGTCGGCGCCTCGGCAGCCGGCGACGCGGACTGCGCGAAGGCGGCGGGCGCGACGAGCGCCGCGATCAGCACGCTCGCGGCGACGGCCAGCGCCGAGCGCGCCCGGCGGCGGGCGGCGGCGAAGCGGCCCGGCGGGCGGGCCGCTGCGTTGTCCGGCGTATCGGCCGGTAGCGGCGGCGAAGGGCGCGAATCGGATGCGACACCCAAGTCGTCGGTCTCCTGCAAATCGTTATACGGGCGCCGCTCGGCCGGCGGCGCCGTCGGTCAGCGACGCGTGTTCGGGTCCGCGTCGCCGCCGTTGGCCGCCAGGATACGGTCGGCGTCGTAGCCAAGCAATTCCGCGAGCACCTGTTCGGTATGCTGCCCCAGGCGCGGCGGCGGCAGTTCGTACCGGATCGGCGTGGCCGAGTACTTGACGGGGTTGGCGACCAGCTTGATCGGACCGCTGTCGTCCCGCTCGAGGTCGATGCGCATGTTGCGCGCCTTGACCTGGGGGTTCTCGAAAGTCTGGTCCAGCGTATTGATCGGGCCGCATGGTACACCAGCGGCTTCGAGCTCGGCGATCCATTGCTCCATCGTCTTGGTCCTGACCATCTCGACCAGCAGCGGGATCAGCGCCTCGCGGTTGCGGATCCGGTCCTGCATGCGCAGGAACAGCGGGTCGGTGCCGAGCTCGGCCCGGCCGCCGACCTTGCAGAAGCGGCGGAACTGTTCGTCGTTGCCGGTGGCCACGATGATCCAGCCGTCGGCGGTCTTGAACGTCTGGTACGGGATCACGTTCGGGTGCGCGTTGCCCATGCGCCCGGGCGCCTTGCCGCCGGTCAGGTAGTTCAGGTTCATGTTGGCCATCATCGCGACCTGCACGTCGAGCAGCGCGACGTCGATGTACTGCCCCTCGCCGCTGCGCTCGCGATGGAACAGCGCGGCCAGGATCGCCTGCGTCGCGTACATGCCGGTGTTCAGGTCGCAGACCGCGACGCCGACCTTCTGCGGTCCGCCGCCGGGCAGGTCGTCGCGTTCGCCGGTCACCGACATCAGCCCGCTCATGCCCTGGATGATGAAGTCGTAGCCGGGGCGGTGCGACCACGGGCCGGTCTGGCCGAAGCCGGTCACCGAGCAGTAGATCAGCTTCGGGTTGACGGCTTTCAGGCTCTCGTAGTCGAGTCCGTACTTGCGCAGCTGGCCGGCCTTGTAGTTCTCGACGACGACGTCGCTGATCCGCGCCAGCTCGCGGATCGCCTGCTGTCCGGCCTCGCAGGACAGGTCGACGGTGATCGACTTCTTGCCGCGGTTGGCCGCCAGGTAGTACGCGGCGTCCTGCGTGTCGGTGCCGTCGCGGTCCTTCAGGAACGGCGGGCCCCAGGTGCGCGTATCGTCGCCGGCGCCCGGGCGTTCGACCTTGATCACCTCGGCGCCGAGGTCGGCGAGGTTCTGGGTGCACCAGGGCCCCGCGAGCACGCGGCTCAGGTCGAGGATGCGGATGCCGGAGAGGATCGACGACGTCATGGAAGCGGATCGTTCAGTGGATGGTGGATGGGCGGAATGCGGCGGGCGGGACCGCCGCCGGAGTTCAACGTTACACGAAGTCGTTCGCGCCGCGCGAGGGTCCGCCAGACCGACGCGCGCCGGTCGGCCGGATGCCCGACCGGCGACGGCGCGGCAGCGATGGTCCCGGGCGGCGCGAAACGGGTAGAATTCCCGATTCTTTTTTCCGGTCTTTCGGGATCGTGACAGACCATGAAGTCGGCCGAGATCCGCTCAAAATTCCTGAAGTTCTTCGAGTCCAACGGGCACACGATCGTGCCGTCGAGCCCGCTGGTGCCGGCGAACGATCCGACGCTGCTGTTCACCAACAGCGGCATGGTGCAGTTCAAGGACGTGTTCCTCGGCTTCGACAAGCGCCCGTACAAGCGCGCGACGAGCGCCCAGCGCAGCCTGCGCGCCGGCGGCAAGCACAACGACCTGGAGAACGTCGGCTACACGGCCCGGCACCACACGTTCTTCGAGATGCTGGGCAACTTTTCGTTCGGCGACTACTTCAAGCGCGACGCGATCCGTTTCGCGTGGGAGCTGCTGACCCGCGTCTACGGACTGCCGGCCGACAAGCTGTGGGTCACCGTCTACGCCGAGGATGACGAGGCCTACGGCATCTGGGCCGACGAGATCGGCGTGCCGGCCGATCGCATCGTGCGCATCGGCGACAACAAGGGCGCGCGCTACGCGTCGGACAACTTCTGGCAGATGGCCGACACCGGGCCCTGCGGCCCGTGCTCGGAGATCTTCTACGACCACGGGCCCGGCGTCGCCGGCGGCCCGCCCGGCAGCCCCGACGAGGATGGCGACCGCTACATCGAGATCTGGAACCTCGTGTTCATGCAGTTCGACCGCGATGCGGCCGGCACGCTGAACCCGCTGCCTAAGCCCTGCGTCGACACCGGCATGGGCATCGAGCGGCTGGCCGCCGTGCTGCAGGGCGTGCACAGCAACTACGAGATCGACCTGTTCCAGGCGCTGATCGCCGCGGCCGCCCGCGAAACCGGCGCGACCGACCTGTCGTCGCCGTCGCTGCGCGTGATCGCCGACCACATCCGCGCCTGCGCGTTCCTGGTCGTCGACGGCGTGATCCCGGGCAACGAGGGGCGCGGCTACGTGCTGCGCCGGATCATCCGCCGCGCGCTGCGCCACGGCCACAAGCTGGGCCAGACGCAGCCGTTCTTCTACAGGCTGGTCGAGGACCTGGACGGCGTGATGGGCGACGCCTATCCGGAGCTGCGCGCCGCCCGGGCGCGCGTGGCCGACGTGCTGCGCCAGGAGGAAGAGCGTTTCGGCGAGACGCTCGAGCACGGCATGTCGATCCTCGAGGCCGCGCTGGCCGGCGGCGGCAAGGTGCTCGACGGCGAGACCGCGTTCAAGCTCTACGACACGTTCGGCTTCCCGCTGGACCTGACCGCCGACGTCTGCCGCGAACGCGGCGTCACCGTCGACGAGGCCGGCTTCGACGCGGCGATGGACCGCCAGCGCGAGCAGGCGCGCGCGGCCGGCAAGTTCAAGTCGGCCGCCGGGCTCGACTACAGCGGCGAGCCGACGGTGTTCCACGGCTACGAGCGGCTGGCGCGCGAAGGGCGCGTCGTCGCGCTGTACCGCGACGGCAGCGCCGTGCCCTCGCTGGCCGAAGGGCAGAGCGGGGTCGTCGTGCTCGACCATACGCCGTTCTACGCCGAATCCGGCGGCCAGGTCGGCGATCGCGGCGAACTAGTGGCCGGCGGCGGGGCGTTCCGCGTCGACGACACGCAGAAGATCCAGGCCGACGTGTTCGGCCATCACGGCGTGGTCGCGCGCGGCGGCCTGTCGGTCGGCGATGCCATCGACGCGCGCGTCGACGTCGTCGCGCGCGCCCGCACGATGCGCAACCACTCGGCCACGCACCTGATGCACAAGGCGCTGCGCGAGGTGCTCGGCGCGCACGTGCAGCAGAAGGGTTCGCTGGTCGACGCCGACAAGACCCGCTTCGATTTCAGCCACCATTCGCCGATGACGGCCGACGAGATCCGCCGCGTCGAGGACATCGTCAACGCCGAGATCCTCGAGAACACGGCGACCGGCGCGCAGGTCATGGCGTACGACGACGCGGTGCGCGGCGGCGCGATGGCGCTGTTCGGCGAGAAGTACGGCGACCGCGTCCGGGTGCTGGACATCGGCTCGTCGCGCGAGCTGTGCGGCGGCACGCACGTCGCGCGCACCGGCGACATCGGGCTGTTCCGCATCGTTGCCGAGGGCGGCGTCGCGGCCGGCATCCGGCGCGTCGAGGCGATCACCGGCGACAACGCGCTGCATTACGTGCAGCGCCAGGGCGCCGAGCTGTCCGAGCTGGCGCAGGTCGTCAAGGCGCCGGTGCCCGAGCTGCCGCAGCGCGTCGCGCAACTGCTCGACGGCTACCGGACGCTCGAGCGCGAGCTGGCGCGGCTGAAGTCGAAGCTGGCGGCCTCGCAGGGCGAGGACCTGGCAGCCGGTGCCGTCGACGTCAACGGCGTCAAGGTGCTGGCGGCCGCGCTCGAGGGCGCCGACGTCAAGACGCTGCGCGAGACGATGGACAAGCTCAAGGACAAGCTCAAGACCGCGGCGATCGTGCTGGCGGCGGTCGACGGCGGGCGGGTCAGCCTGATCGCCGGCGTCACCGCCGACACGACCGCCAAGGTCAAGGCCGGCGAGCTCGTCAACTTCGTCGCGCAGCAGGTCGGCGGCAAGGGCGGCGGCCGGCCCGACATGGCGCAGGCCGGCGGCACCGAGCCGGCGGCGCTGCCCGCGGCCTTGCACAGCGTCAGCGACTGGGTGGCCCAGCGAGTCTGAGCCCGTGCAGCACCACGAAGGGCCCGACGCCCCCCCGGCCGGCGGAGCGGGGGCCGCGCCGGGCCGGCAGCCGGATCCTTCGGCGCCGCTGCATGACGACGCGCGCGAGCGGCTGAACCGCCAATCGTTCCGGCAGCTCGTGCTGCTGCTGATCCTCACGTACTCGACGTTCGCCGGCACGCGGGTCGTGCTGGCGCTGGCCGGCTTGCAACTGTCGGGCTCGACCTTCGTCGTCGGCATGATCCTGTCGCTGTTCAGCCTGCTGCCGGCGATGCTGTCGGTGTGGATCGGCAAGCAGGTCGACCGGATCGGCATGCGCGGCCCGATGCTGGCCGCGTGCCTGCTGATGGTCTTCGGTGCGGCCGCGCCGTTCGCGATCTGGCACGTCGGCGCGATGTACGTGACCGCGATGTGCGTCGGCCTGGGCTTTCTCGTGTTCACGCTGTGCGTGCAGAAGGCGGCCGGCGAACTGGGCGACGAAGAGCGCCGAAAGGTCCACTTCAGCCAGCTCGCCCTAGGCTTCTCGATCTCGGGATTCATCGGTCCGACGATGACTGGCCTGCTGATCGATCACACCGGTTTTCGTACGACCTTCCTGTGCCTGGCGCTGTTTCCGCTCGGAAGCTGGCTGTGGCTGCGTCGCTTCGATTTCGCGCGGCGGCTGCCGCACCGTCCGCCGCCTGCGCCGCCGCCGTCGGCCCGGCAGTCGGTGTGGGACCTGCTCGGGCATCCCGAACTGAAGCGCCTGTACGTGGCGGTCGTCATGGTGTCGGCGGCCTGGGACGTCCATCAGTTCCTGGTCCCGTTGTACGGCGCGACGGCCGGGATGTCGGCGTCGCAGATCGGCTTCATCCTCGGCGCGTTCTCGGTCGCCACCTTCGTCATCCGGCTGGTGCTGCCCGGCCTGGCGCGGCGGCTCAGCGAATGGCCGCTGATCCTGACGGCGATGGTGACGGCGGCCCTCGTCTACGCGGTCTATCCGTTCCTGCCGGGCTTCGGCGCGATGCTGACGATGTCCTTCGTGCTGGGGCTGGGGCTCGGGCTGAGCCAGCCGCTGGTGCTGACCGTGCTGCACCGGGTCACGCCGGCCGGGCGCGTCGGCGAGGCCGCCGGACTGCGGCTGATGCTGGTCAACTGCACGCAGACCTGCCTGCCGACCGCGTTCGGCGCGATCAGCGGCGCGCTCGGCATGGCGCCGCTGTTCTGCGGCATGGCGGCGCTGATCGCCGGCGGCGCCGTCTACGCGGGACGGCCGCGCCGGGGCGGCCGGTCATGACGACGCCGACCGGCGGCCGTCCGGCGTTGCCGCCCGCGTCGCCGTCGCCCGCATCCCCACCGCCTGCATCGCCGCCGCCCGCGGCGTCGCCGCTCGCGTCCGGGCAGCGGCCGGCGTCGCTGACCGCGTTGTTCATGGCGTTCACGTCGCTGGCGCTGCACGGCTTCGGCGGCGTGCTGCCGTGGGCGCAGCGCACGCTGGTCGACCGGCATCGCTGGCTGACCAACGAAGAGTTCCTCGAGATGCTGGCGTTCGGCCAGTTGTTTCCGGGCCCGAACGTCGTCAACGTCGCGATCATCGTCGGCGATCGTTTCTTCGGCTGGCGCGGCGCGGCCGTCAGCATCGCCGGCATGCTGCTGTGTCCGTCGCTGCTGGTGCTGGCGATGGCGTTCGCGTACCAGCGCTACGCCGACCTGACGCTCGTGCGGCAGGCGCTGGACGGGATGTCGGCGGTGGCTGCCGGGCTGATCTTCGGGATGGCGCTGAAACTGGCGCGTTCGCAGCGCCGGCACTGGCGCTGGCTGGCGTTCGGCGTTGCCGCGTTCGTGCTGGTCGGCCTGCTGCGCTGGCCGCTCGGCGGCGCGCTGCTGCTGCTGGCGCCGATCGCGATCGGCCTGGCCTGGTGGCGGGGGGAGCGCTGATGGCCGTCGCCGAGCTGCTGGCGCTGATCGGGCATTTCGCGCTGCTGTCCTGCCTGTCGGTCGGCGGCGCGCTGGCCGCCGCGCCGGACATGCACCGGTTTCTGGTCGACCAGCACGGCTGGATATCCGACCGGCAGTTCGCCGATTCGATCACGATCGCGCAGGCCGCGCCGGGGCCGAACATCCTGTTCGTGACGCTGCTCGGCTGGCAGGCCGGCGGCGTGCCGGGCGCGATCGCCGCGACGCTCGGCATCATCGTGCCGTCCAGCGTCATCACGTTCTACGGCTACCGGCTCAAGACCGCGTACGACGACAGCCGCCTGGTCGGCGCGATCCGCCGCGGCCTGTCGCCGATCGCGATCGGCCTGACCGCGTCGGCCGGCTGGGTCGTCGCGCACAACCACGCGGCCGATTGGCGGCTGGCGTCGCTGACCGTCGTGACCGTGGTCGTCTATCTGTTCGCGCGCTTCAACCCGCTGTGGCTGATCGCCGCCGGCGCCGTGCTCGGACTGCTCGGCTGGGTGTGAGTGCGGCTTCGAGTACGGGAGTGCGGCGGGCCGGTTTCGCCGGTGCGCGGTGCGTCCGGTCCGACGGCCGCCCGTCGCGCATAATCGAGTCTGTCGCCGGCCGCCATCGGCCCGGATTCTGATCAGGAGACCGCATGCTTCACCCCGAATACCAGTACTGCCCGCGCTGCCGCACCGAGCTGACCGTCCGCGTGGTCGGCGATCGCGACCGCAACGTCTGCCCGGCCTGCGGCTTCGTGCACTGGAACAACCCGGCGCCGGTCGTCGCGGCCGTGCTGCAGGTCGGCGACATGATGCTGATGGCGCGCAACGCGGCCTGGCCGCCGAAGATGTTCGCGCTGATCACCGGCTTCCTGGAGCCCGGCGAGACGCCGGAAGAGGGCATCCGGCGCGAGGTCAAGGAAGAGACCAACCTCGATGCGGTCCACACCGAACTGATCGGGGTGTACGACTTCACGCGCAAGAACGAGCTGATCATCGCTTACCACGTGCTGGCCGAGGGCACGGTGCGGCTGTCCGAGGAACTGGTCGAGTACCGGATGGTCGAGCCGCACAAGATGCGTCCGTGGCGGATGGGCACCGGCCTGGCCGTGGCCAAGTGGATGAGCGATCGCAACCTGCCGTTCGAGTGGGTCGATCGTCCGGGCGCGCCGCCGCGCCGCGAGCCGCAGGAATAAGCGGCGGCGTATCATCGCCGGATGACCGCAGATTCCGAATCCGTTTCTCCGCCGCAGCCGGATGACGCCGGCGGCGCGTCCGTCGATCCGCCGGCCGCCGAGGTCGACGCGCGCGGGCTGAACTGCCCGCTGCCGATCCTCAAGGCCAAGAAGGCGCTGTCGACGCTGGCCAGCGGCCAGGTGCTCAAGGTGCTGGCCACCGATCCGGGATCGGTGCGCGACTTCAACGCGTTCGCGCGCCAGACCGGCAACGCGCTGGTCCGGGTCGACGAGTCCGCGCAGACGATCCATGCGCAGCATGGGTCGCTGCAGTGGGCGTTCTATCTGCGGCGGCGCTGAAAGGCCGGAGTCGTTCGGCCTGCGGGCCTCAGCCCAGTTGCGCGAGCTGCGCGGCGAGTTTGTCGCGCAGCGCCTGGAAACCGGCCAGTCGCTCGCGTTCCTGCGCGACGACGGCCGGCGGCGCGCGGTCGACGAAGCTGGCGTTGCCGAGCTTGCCCTCGCACTTGCGTACCTCGCCTTCGACGCGCGTGACCTCCTTGCGCAGCCGCTCGGTTTCGGCGGCGACGTCGATCTGCACGTCGAGCATCAGGCGCGTCTCGCCGACGATCTGCACCGGAGCCTTGGCGCCCGCCGGCAGCGCCGGCTGCACGTCGACCGCCGCGACCTTGGCCAGCGCCTGCAGGTAAGGGGCGAAGCCGCGCAGCCGTGCGGCGTCGCCGGTGACGATCAGCGGCGGGCGTTCGGACGGCGACAGACCCATCTCGCCGCGCAGCGCGCGGCACGCATCGATCAGCGACTTCAGTTCGGCGACCCAGGCTTCGGCGTCCGGATCGAGTTGCGACGCGTCGCTGGCCGGGTAGGGCTGCCGCATCACGCTGAACTGCTGGCGGGCCTGCGCGTCGCGCAGCGCGTCGCCGGCCAGCGTCTGCACGCCGCGCTCGCCGTAGCGGTGCGCGAGCGGCGCGACCTTCTGCCACAGCTCTTCGGTGATGAACGGGATGATCGGATGCGCGAGCCGCAGCACGGCCTCGAGCACGCGCAGCAGCGTCCTGCGCGTGCCGCGTCGCGCGGCGTCGTCGCTGTCCGGGTTCTGCAACTGGACCTTGGCCAGTTCCAGATACCAGTCGCAGTACTCGTTCCAGACGAATTCGTAGATCGCGCGCGCGGCGTTGTCGAAGCGGTATTCGGCGAAGCCCTTCTCGACGTCCTGTTCGACGCGCTGCAACTGCGAGACGATCCAGCGGTCGGCGGCGCTGAACGCCAGCGCGTCGCCGGCCGCCGCCGGCGCGAAGCCGCCAGCCGCGAGCGGTGCGGCGTCGCCAGCGGCGAGCGGCGCAAAGCCATTATCCTGGCCTTCGGTGTTCATCAGCACGAAGCGGGTCGCGTTCCACAGCTTGTTGCAGAAGTTGCGGTAACCCTCGCAGCGGCTCAGGTCGAAGTTCAGCGTCAGCGTCAGCGGCGCGAGCGACGCGAACGTGAAGCGCAGCGCGTCGGCGCCGAACGCCGGGATGCCCTTCGGGAAGTTCTTGCGGACGTATTTCTCGGCGCGCTCGCGATGGCCGGCCAGCATCAGGCCCGACGTCGACTTGACCCGCAGCGCTTCGAAGTCGATGCCGTCGATCAGGTCCAGCGGGTCAAGCGTGTTGCCTTTGGACTTGGACATCTTCTGGCCTTCGGCGTCGCGCACCATCGCGTTGATGTAGACGTCGCGGAACGGGATCCTGCCGGTGAAATGCAGCGTCATCATCACCATCCGGGCGACCCAGAAGAAGATGATGTCGTTGCCGGTGACCAGCAGCGCCGACGGCAGGTAGCGGTCGAGGTCCGGCGTCTGCTCGGGCCAGCCCAGCGACGAGAACGGCACCAGCGCCGACGAGAACCAGGTATCGAGCACGTCCTCGTCGCGCCGCAGCGGTCCGGTCACGCCGCGCGCGGCCGCCTGCGCGATCGCGTCGGCCTCGCTGCGCGCCACGTAGTGGTTGCCGTGCTCGTCGTACCAGGCCGGGATCCGATGGCCCCACCAGAGCTGGCGCGAGATGCACCAGTCCTGGATGTTCTCCATCCAGTGCTTGTACGTGACCGCCCAGTGTTCGGGGAAGAAGCGGATCTGTCCGTCGCGCACCGCTTCGAGCGCCTTGTCGGCGATCGATTCGCCCGGAAAGCGCGTGCCCTCGGGTGCCGGCTTGCTCATCGCGACGAACCACTGGTCGGTCAGCATCGGCTCGATGACGACGCCGGTGCGGCCCGAGCGCGGCACCATCAGCTTGTGCGGCTTCTCGGCGACCAGCAGGCCCCGTTCGCGCAGATCGGCCAGCACCTGCTTGCGCGCATCGTAGCGGTCGAGCCCGCGATAAGCGGCGGGCGCCTCGTCGGAGATCGTCGCCGTCAGCGTCAGCACGCCGATCGTCGGCAGGCCGTGGCGCTGGCCGATCTGGAAGTCGTTGTAGTCGTGCGCCGGCGTGATCTTGACGCAGCCGGTGCCGAAGGCCGGATCGACATAAGCGTCGGCGATGACCGGAATCAGGCGGTCGGTCAGCGGCAGCGCCAGCGTCTTGCCGATCAGCGCGCGGTAGCGCTCGTCATCCGGGTGGACGGCGACCGCGACGTCGCCGAGCATCGTCTCGGGCCGCGTCGTCGCGACGGTCAGCGAGCCGCTGCCGTCGGCCAGCGGATAGCGGATCTCCCACAGCGTGCCCTGTTCTTCCTCGTTGTCGACCTCGAGGTCGGACACGGCGGTCTGCAGCGTCGGGTCCCAGTTGACCAGGCGCTTGCCGCGGTAGATGAGCCCCTGTTCGTACAGGCGCACGAAGACTTCGCGCACGGCGTCGCTCATCTTCGCGTCCATCGTGAAGTAGCCGCCGCGCTGGCCTTCGGTGTCGGCATAAGTCCAGTTGGCCGAATCGCCGAGGCGGCGCATCTGCCGCGTGATCGTCGAGCCCGATTGCTGCTTCCATTGCCAGACGCGCTCGACGAAGGCGTCGCGGCCCAGGTCGTGGCGGGTCTTGCCTTCGGCGCCGAGCTGGCGCTCGACGACGATCTGCGTGGCGATGCCGGCGTGGTCGGTGCCGACGATCCAGTTGGTGTCGGCGCCGCGCATCCGCTGGTAGCGGATCATCGTGTCCATCAGCGTCTGCTGGAACGCGTGGCCCATGTGCAGCGTGCCGGTGACGTTCGGCGGCGGCAACTGGATCGCGTAGGGCGCCGGCGGCCGGCCGTCGGGGCCGGCGGCATCGGCGGCGGCCGGGCCGTTCGCGAACCAGCCGCGGGATTCCCAGATCGGATACCAGCGCGCTTCGATGTCGCTGGGTTCGAAACTCTTGGCGAGGGCGGCAAGGCCGTCGGGCGTCGTCGGGGCAGTCATCGGCGAGTATGGGCGCTGCGCGGCAGCGCGAGATGAGGCGGTGGGGCGGGCCGGACGCCGCCGCGGGCCGGGCGGGTCCGACGGGCGCGCGGGCGGCGCGCGAAACCGTCGATTATATCGGTGCGGCCGGCGGCCGGGCGGCTGCGGGGCGGAAGGCGTGCCCCCCGTCCCGACCCGGGGCGGGGCGCGCCTTCGGCCGCGCAGACTGCCGATTCACGGCATTAGCGGCGCGCGTCGGCGGTGATCCGCTCGGCGAGCACCTGCGCCAGCCGTTCGATCGACGCCGCCTGCGAGGCCGCCAGCGCGTCGAACGACGGGTCGCTGACCGCGCGCCGATCGACGAAGCGGCCGCTGTCGACCGCTGCGCCGCTGCGGTCGCGCAGCGTCCACAAGGCTTCGAAGACCGTGTCCTGGCCGCGCGTGGCCTCGAAGCGCTGGACGTCCAGCGCCAGCCGCCACGAGGCGTCGGCCGCGGCGTCCTGGCCGGCCGTGGCGATCCGCGCGCCGGGCAGCCGCCGCGCCAGGTGCGCGCGCAGCGCGCCGTCGATCTCGCGCGGCAGCGCCTGGCTCCAGCGGCGATGTTCGTACAGCCGCTGCTCGTTGGGGCCGTCGCGCACGACGAATTGCGGGCGATCGACGATCTCGGGCACCGAGACCGTGCTGATCGACAGCGACAGCGGTTTTCCCTGCGCCAGTGTCGGCGTCGGCGTCGGCGTCTGCTCCGGCATCGGCATCGGCATCGGTGCCAGCGTCGACGTCCGCGTCGGCTCCGGCGTCTGCTCCGGCGTCGCGGCGGCCCGCGCGAGCGACGCATCGGCCGGCGGCACCAGCGTGTAGAACGTCGTCGTCGGCGTGCTGCCGCAGCCGGCCAGCGCCAGCGTCAACGCCGCGCCCGCGGCGAAACCGGCGCGGGACGGCATCGTGGAACGGCGGATCGATCCGACCCGCGAGCGGCGCGCGCCCGTCATTCGGCATCTCCTGGTTTGCCGCGCAGCAACGCTTCCGGATGCCGCTCGAGGTAATCGGTCAGTTGACGCAGCGAGCCGGCCGCGCGGTTGACTTCGCGCAGCGCGCCGCGCAGGTCGGTCTGCAGCGCCGAATCGTGCGCCAGCGACTGGCCGGCGTTGTCGACGACGCGGCGCACGTCGGCCATCGTCTGGCGCAGCTCGCCCAGCGTGTTCAGCATCTCGGGCGGCAGGTCCCGGCCCATCGTGTCGACGGTCTGCTGCAGCGTGGTCACCGTCTGGCGCGTGGCTTCGAGCGTCGCGCTGCCCTGGCGCAGCGTCTGGCGCAGGTCGGCGGCGATGCCGTCGAACGGGATCCGGTTGATCCGCGCGAGCAGGTCCGAGATCGACGCCTGGAACTCGCCGAGGCTGCCGCCGATCGTCGGGATCTCGACGACGTTGTTCCGGTGGCGGGTCAGCGTCGCCTTGCGCGAACGCGGGAAGAAGTCCAGCGCGATGTACAACTGGCCGGTCAGCAGGTTGCCGGGCCGCAACTGCGCGCGGAAGCCGCCGTCGATCAGCGTCGCCAGCACCTGGTCGATCGATTCGCGCGCCGCCGCGTCGCTGGTCGACGCCGGCCGCGGCGGCATCACGCGGGCCGGGTAAAGCTGGACGTCGACCGGAAAGCGGAACGTGCGGCTCTTGGGGTCGAACTCGACGCCGATCGTACGCACTTCGCCGACGACGACGCCGCGGAAGTCCACCGGCGCGCCCGGCGACAGCCCGCGCAGCGATTCGCTGAAGTACATCCGCACGTTCAGCGTCTCGGTCTCGGTCTCCTTCATCGCCGCGCCCTGGTCGCCGGCCATCCGGAACTGCGCGCCTTCTTCGGCGGCCACGTCGGCTCCTTCGCCGGGCGCCGTCGCGAACGAGACGCCGCCCGCCAGGATCGAGGCGGCCGACTGCGTGTTGACGCGAAAGCCGCCGGCGTCCAGCGCGATGTCGATGCCGCTGGCTTCCCAGAAGCGCGAGCGTCGGGTCACGAATCGCTCGTACGGGCTGTCGACGAAGATCTCGATGATGACGCCGCCGCCGTGGTCGTCGAGCTCGACCGACGTGACGCGCCCGACCTGCACGCGCCGGTAGTAGACGGGCGAGCCGATGCCCAGCGAGCCGGCCGTGTCGGCTCTCAGCGAGAACCGGCGCCCCGGCAGGTCGGCGGTGACGGTCGGCGGCTTGTCGAGCCCCTCGTACTCGCGCCGCGATTCGTGCGAGCGGCCGACGTCCATGTCGATGTAGGCGCCGGACAGCAGCGTGCCCAGGCCCGAGACGCCGCCGGCGCCGACGCGGGGGCGAACGACCCAGAAGCGGGTGTCCTCGACCAGCAGCGGCGCGGCCGAGCGGGTCAGCTCGGCGGTGACCCGCACCATCTTGAACGACTCGTCGAAACCGATGTGGTTGACGGTGCCGATGTCGACGTCGCGGTACTTGATCCGCGTCTTGCCGACCTCCAGGCCTTCGGCGTTGGAGAAGCTGATCGTGATCTTCGGTCCCTTGTTGAGCACCGACTGCACGAAGATCCAGCCGCCGATGATCGCCGCCACCAGCGGCAGGATCCAGACCAGTTGCATCGGCCGGCGGCGGATCGGCTGGCCGCGCGCGACCAGCGTTTCCGGCTCATCGGTAGCGGCAGCGGTGGTGGCATCGGCTGCAGCGGTGTTGGCGGCAGCGGCGGAGGTGGCGCCGTCGTCGGTGCCGGGCGCCGGAGGGGTGGCGCCGGCTGCCGCGGGGCTGGCGTCGGGTGCCGAGGGGTCGGCGCCGGGCGTCGTGGGGTCGGCGCCGGGCGTCGGGGGGCGGGCGTCCGGCGTCCCGTCGGCACCGGATCGGGGCGGCTCAGGCGGTCGGGCCATCCTGTTCTCCAAGCGGATCCCAGATCAGACGGGGATCGAATTGCATCGCGGCGAGCATCGTCAGGATCACGACGAGACCGAAGGCGAACGCGGCGGGGCCGGCGGTGATCGTCGCCAGCGGTCCCATCTGCACGAGACCGCTGGTGATCGCGATCACGTAGATGTCGAGCATCGACCAGCGGCCGACGAACTCGACGAGCCGGTACAGCTTGATGCGTTCGCGCGGTTGCCACGCCGAGCGGCGATGGGTCGTCCACACCAGCACGCCGAGCGCCAGCATCTTGAGCATCGGCACCATCACGCTGGCGAAGAACACCAGCAGCGCGAGCGGCCAGGATCCGCTGGTCCAGAAGAAGACGACGCCGCTGATGATCGTGTCGGACTGCGTGCCGAGCAGCGAACTGGTGTTCATGATCGGCAGCACGTTGGCGGGCACGTACAGGATCATCGCCGCGATCAGCAGCGCGGTCGTCGCGCCGAGGCTGCCCTCGCGGCGATGGTGCAGCGCGGCCCGGCAGCGCGGGCAGCCGTGTCCTTCCCACGGGTGGCCGGGCGGATCGGGCAGCGTCAGTCCGCAGGTGTGGCAACTGATCATCGGTCCGGCCGGCGGCGCGCCCCGGCCGTCCAGGCGCGGGCCGCTGGGCAGCGCGCCGCGGATCGGCACGCTCAGCCACACGGCATCGGGCGCGAACGCGGCGCTGATCAGCGTCGTGAACACCAGCAGGCCGGCCAGCGACCAGAACGAGACGCCGAGCATGACGTTCGCGTAGCCGCCGAGCTTGACGAGCGCGACCAGCGTGCCGAGCATGAACACGCCGACCATGCCCCAGGGCTGCAGCGCCAGCCACACGCGCAGCAGCGGCGCGGTCAGCGGCCGCGACACGCCGTCGCGGCTGGTCCACAGCACGATCAGCAGCAGCGTCAGGTCGAAGGTCGGCAGCAGCACGGTCGTGACGAACACGATGATCGCCAGGCTGTGATTGCCGGTCTGCCACATCGTCAGCGCCGCGCCGAAGATGCTGGTCGTGTGGCCGTTGCCCTGCATCTCGATCGATACCAGCGGAAACGCGTTGGCCAGCACCAGCAGGATCAGCGCGGTGACCGTGTAGGCGAGCGCGCGGTCGTTGGCGCGCCGGTCGAACGAGAACAGCGTGGCGCCGCAGCGGTGGCAGTCGTATTCGCGCTGCTCGAGCGGGCCGTCGATCCGGTGCACGAGCCCGCACTCGCGGCACGCGCAGTGGCCGCTGACGCGACGCCAGGCGGCCGTGCGGGCCAGTGCGCTGTCCGGATCGGGGGCGGTCGCCGGGGACGGCGCCGGCGGCGGCGGGAAGCCTGCCGCGGCGGACGCCGACGTCAATGCGCCCCCGCGCCGGCGCCGCTTTGCGAGGTGAACGGCGGCCGGGTCAGCCAGACGAACAGGATCAGGCTGAGAAACACCCAGCCCAACAGATGGAACACCTCGTTGAAAGAGATCTGGAATGCCTGCTGCGTGATCATCTGCTCGAGTTGCGCCGCCGTCCGCGTCACGTTGTCCTGGCCGAACTGGTCGATGAAGGCCTGCGTGGAACCGGAATACGGCGTGATCGATTCGGTCAGGCGAGCATGATGAACGATTTCCCGATGTCCCCACAACCAGGTCGTCAATGACGCGGAGAAACTGCCGGCCAGCGTGCGCAGGAACGTCGCCAGGCCGGAGCCGGCGGCGATCTCGTGTCCGCGCAGGTCCGACAGCAGGATCGTCGTCACCGGCATGAAGAAGAACGCCACGCCCAGGCCCTGCAGCAACTGGATCAGCGCGATCCGCCCGAAGTCGACGTCCAGCGTGAACTCGCCGCGCAGGAAGCAGGTCATCGACATCGCGACGAACGCGAAGCCGGCCATCCAGCGCAGGTCGACCCGGTGCGAATACTTGCCGACTAGCGGCGACAGCAGCACCGGGAAGATGCCGATCGGCGCCGACGCGAGGCCCGCCCAGAACGCCGTGTAGCCGAGGTTGCGCTGCAGCCACTGCGGCACCAGCAGGCCGACGCTGAAGAACGCGCCGTACGCGAACATCAGCGCCAGCGTGCCGAACGTGAAGTTGCGGTGGCGGAACACGCGCAGGTCGACGATCGGCTCCCGGTCGGTCAGCTCCCAGATCACGAACACGATCAAGGCCAGCGCCGAGATGATCGACGCGCCGATGATCAGCGGCGACGAGAACCAGTCCTCGTCATTGCCCTTGTCGAGCACCAGTTGCAGCGCGCCGACGCCGAGCACCAGCGTGATCAGGCCGACGTAGTCCATCCGCGGCCGATCGGTCCGTTCGGGGCGGTGGCGCATCTGCGACCAGACGACCCAGCTCGCGAACACGCCGATCGGCACGTTGATGAAGAAGATCCACGGCCAACTGTAGTTGTCGGTGACCCATCCGCCGACGATCGGCCCGGCGATCGGCGCGACCACCGTCACCATGCCGAGCAGCGCGAGCGCCTGCGGTCGCTTGTTCGGCGGATACAGCGACAGCAGCAGCGCCTGGGTGATCGGATACATCGGTCCGGCGACGAAGCCCTGCAACGCGCGAAAGGCCACCAGCAGGCCCATGTCGCGCGCCAGTCCGCACAGCAGCGAGGCGATCGTGAACAGCATCGTCGCGGCGACGAACAGCCGGACTTCGCCGAACCGGCGCCCGAGGAAGCCGGTCAGCGGCAGCGCGATCGCCGTGCTGACCGCGAACGCGGTGATGACCCAGGTGCTCTGCTCGGCGCTGGCGCCCAGGTTGCCGGCGATCGTCGGCAGCGAGACGTTGGCGATCGTCGTGTCCAGCACCTGCATGAACGTGGCCAGCGCCAGGCCCAGCGTCGTCAGGCCCTGGCTCGCCGGCCGGAACGGCGGCGCCTGGTCGAGCGTGGCGGCGGCAGCGCTCATGAAGCGTCGATCGTCGGGTCGTTCAGGCGCGCGCCCTGGCGCCCTCGGCCGACGCGCACCGGAGGATCACCGGCCGGCGGCCGGGCGTCGCGGCCGGCGCTGCGCCGCGGCCCGCTGTTCTCGTCGATGATGTGCCGGATCCGCTGGTCGGCCTCGGCGATCCGGCGCTCGTAGACGTCGGTGGCGATCGGCGGGCCGTCATCGGGCGACTGGGCGAGAATCGCGCCGCTCTGGTCGTGCATGTCGACCTCGACGCGCATCGACAGGCCGATCTTCAGCGGATGTTCGCGCAGTTCGTCGGGCGACAGCGCGATCCGCACCGGCACGCGCTGGACGATCTTGATCCAGTTGCCGGTCGCGTTCTGCGCGGGCAGCAGCGAGAACGCGCTGCCGGTGCCGACGCCCAGGCCCTGGACGCGGCCGTGATAGACGACGTCGTCGCCGTACAGGTCGGCATGCAGCAAGACCGGCTGGCCGATCCGCATCTGCCGCAACTGCGTTTCCTTGAAGTTCGCGTCGACCCACAACTGGTCGAGCGGCACGACCGCCATCAGCGGCGCGCCGGCCTGCACGCGCTGGCCGAGCTGCGCGCTGCGCCGCGCGACATAGCCGGTGACCGGCGACTGCAGGTCGGCGCGGGCCAGGTCCAGGTAGCCCTTGCGCAGCGCCGACGCGGCCGCCTGCACCTCCGGATGCGAGTCGACCGCGGTGTCGTCGATCAGCGCGCGGCTGGTGGCCGCCTGCTGGCGCGCGGCGCTCAGCGCCGAGGCCGCCGCCGCGTACGCCTCGCGAGCGTGGGCCAGTTCTTCGGCGGCGATCGCGCCGCTGGCGGCCAGGTCCTGCCGCCGCTTCAGGTCGGCCTGCGCGCGATCGAGCGCCACCTGGCGCGCGGTGACTTCGGCGTCGAGGCTGCCGACGTTCGAATACAGGCCGCGGACCTGGCGGACCGAGCTCGCCAGCGCGGCTTCGGCCTGCGCGACGGCGACCTCGGCGTCGCTCGGGTCCAGGCGCACCAGCGACTGGCCGGCCTTGACGAACTGGTTGTCGTCGGCGCCGATCGCGATGATCGTGCCCGGGATCTGCGGCGTGATCTGCACGATGTTGCCGCTCGCGTACGCGTCGTCGGTCTCCTCGATCCAGCGGCCGTGCGTGTAGTAGCGCACGCCCCAGCCGACGGCGATCACGACGACGGCCAGCACGAGCACGCCGAGCAGTATCTTGCGGCGGCGACCATTCGGAGACGGAGTGGAAGGCATCGATTGTTCTTCGTTCATCGTGTTTGTCCTGCGGCCGCGCCGGCCGCCAGCGGCGCCGGCGCGGCATCGTCGTGGTAGCCGCCGCCGAGCGCCTGGATCAGCGTGATCGAGGCGTCGAGCCGGTGCTGTTCGAGCAGCGCCTGCACGGCCTCGGCCGTCAGCAGCGTCTGCTGGACGGTCAGGGTTTCGAGGTAGCTGCCGACGCCGCGCTGGTAGCGCAGCGTCGCCAGTTGCCAGGCCTGCCGTGCGGCGTCGATCGCGCGCCGCTGTACGTCGATCTGGCGCTGCAGGCTGCGGATCACGTGGATCTGCTCGGCGACCTCGCCGAATGCCGTGACCAGCGTCTTGTTGTACTGGGCGATCGCCAGGTCCTGCGCGGCGTCGCGGTCGGCGAGGTTGGCGCGCAGCCGCCCGCCGTCGAACACCGGCAGCGACACGGCCGGCGAGATCACGGCCAACAGGCCGTCCGAGCTGAACATGCTGCTGAGGCTGCCGCCGGCCAGCCCCGCGTACGCGCCGAGGTTGATGTTCGGATAGAAGTCGGCGCGCGCGCTGTCGATCGCGCGCTGGCTGGCCTGGACGCGCCAGCGCGCGGCGACGATGTCGGGCCGTCGGCCGACGAGGTTCGCGGGCAGGTCCGCCGGCAGCGGCAGTTCGGCCGGCGCGATCGGCCGCGGCCGATCGATGGTCAGCGCGCGATCCGGTCCGGCGCCGAGCAGCGCCGCCAGTTGCAGCTTGGCGCTGTCGACGTTCATCGAGGCCTGCTCGAGCTTCTGTCCGGCGCTGGCCTCGGCGGTCTCGGCCTGCCGGAGCTGGGCCTGGCTGTCGAGACCGGCCGTCACCCGTTGCTGCGTCAGCGTGTGCAGTTGCACGGCGCGGTCGCGGTCGGCGCGCGCCAGATCGAGCGACTGGAACGCGTAGCCGAGCGCGACGTACGCGCGGGCGACGCCGGCGGACAGCGTCAGCCGGACGGCCTGCCGGTCGACCTCGCTGGCCTTGTGCGCGCCGACGGCCGCTTCCCACGCGGCGCGTCGTCCGCCCCACAGGTCGAACGGTATCGAGGCGTTCAGGATCACGTTGCCCGAGGTCTTGAAATGGCCGCCCAGATCGCCGAGCAGCGCTTCGGGCAACTGCGTGCCCGACAGGCCGGCCCGCGCACCGACCGTGGGCTGGCGCGCGGCATCGGCCAGGCCGGCCTGGGCCGCGGCCTGGCGGACCCGGGCGTCGGCGATCTCCATGTCGGGACTGCCGGCGAGCGCCTCTTCGATCAACGCATCGAGTTGCGCGTCGCCGAAGCTGCGCCACCAGTCCTCGGCGGGCCAGGCGGCCGAGAAACCCTTGGCATCGGCCAGCGTCCGCGTCGCGGCCGCGCTGTCGGCGTCGCGCAGATGGCCGCTGGGCGCCAGTCCGGCCGGATTCGCGCATGCGGCCAGGACTGCGCAGACCGACACGGCCATCATCGGCCGCAGCGAACGGAGCGGGCTCATGCCGCCTCCGGGCCGGACGGCGACGGGGCGCAGGGCGGGCAGCCCGCGCCGCCGGCGGTGCCGGGCGCCGACGATTCGTCGAGGCCGTCGCGGATGCGCTCGAGCATCCGCATCAGCGCGACGCGCTCGTCGTCCGACAGCGGTCGCAGCGCGTCGGTCACCGCGTCGGCCGCCGCGCGCACGATCCGCTGCGCGACGACACGGCCTTCGTCGGTCAGCACCACGTCGACCTGGCGCCGATCGGTCGTGCGCGGTTGCCGCCGCAGCAGACCCCGATCGGCGAGCCGGTCGAGCAGGCGCGTCAACGCGCCGGCATCGTGGCCGACGAAGCGCGCGATCTCGCTGGCCGTGCTCGCATGGCCTTCGAACAGCACCTTGAGCACGCGGAACTGGCTGAAGTTGATGTCCAGGTCCGACTGGCAGACCCGGGATTCGAGCCGGCGGATCAGCGCCTCGCGGACCTGGTGCAGCATCAGGCCGAACTTCAGCGATCCGGACGGGTCGCAGCCGGCGGTCGTCGTTTCATCGGCGCCGCTCGGCGCGGCGCTGTCTTGGGGGGATGAATTTGCCATGGCAAAGATTGTCATGGCAACCGGCTTGCAGCAATCTGACGATGACGGTCCTGGCTGCGCTGACGGTTCCGGGGGGCCCCGTGATCCCCGTGATCCTAGTGGTCCTGGTGGTCCTGGTGGTCCTGGTGATCCTGGTGATCCTGGTGATCCTGGTGATCCTGGTGATCCTGGTGGTTGGGGTGGTCGGGTTGGTCGGGTTGGTCGGGGTGGTTGGGGTGGTCGGGGTGGCCGAGCCGTCTAAGCTGTCCAAGCGGCCCAGGCGGCCCAGGCGGCCCAGGCGGCCCAGGCGGCCGCGCGGGTCACGCCCGATCGTCGTGGCCGGGCCGTTGTTCGCGCTGGCGGCGAAGGATCTCGCCGTGCACGCGCGCCAGTTCGTCGGCGACGGCGCGCGAGACCAGGTCGCGTACCCATTGCGACAGCGATTCCTGCAGGTCCGCCTGCAGGCTGCGGAGCCGGCGCTCGAGGACTTCGTCCAGCGCCCGGCGCAACGGCGCGCCGAGCATCGCGTCGGAACGGTCGATCAATCGCTCCAGAACCTCGTGTTGTACGTGCAGGCTCAGCTCCGACCACCGGACATCGTCCGGCGGCGGCGGCGGCGGCGCTTCGACGGCGACGGGGCGCGGCGCGGGCAGCACGTCGGTCAGCATCGGGATCGACGCGTCGCCGAAGGCCGCCGGCGGCGGCCGTGATCCGCCCGGCCCGTCGACGGCATCGGCCGTGCGGGCCGCGCCGGGTGTCGTCGCGCCGGGCGGTCGCCCCGGATCGTGGATCGATGCGGCCATCACCGGTCTCCGTCGGGCGCGGCGCGCCCGGACGATCCGGCCGGCCGCGCCGCATCGTGCCGGTCGATCGGGTAGCCGCGATCGGTATAGAAGCGCCAGCGCTGCCGGCCCGCGACCAGATCCTGCGGATCGTCGCCGACCAGATCGATGAGCCTGTCGAAGCGGCTGAAGAACGTCGGCGTCTGCTCGGCCAGGTTCACGAGCACCGCATGGTGCGGAAAGTCGTATTCGCGGCCGGCCAGCAGCACCGGCGTATGCGGCGCCAGCTCATCGCCGGCACCCACGTGCGGGATGAAATCGAGCGAGGAGAACGACCACAGCGCCCGGTCCAGCGCCGCGAGCCGGGCCGGCTGGTCGTCGTAGACGACGACCGGCTGGCCGGCGCGGTAGATCTTGCGGATCAGCCGGCAGCAGTAGCCGAGTTTCTCGTCCTGGCCGATGTTGAAATGAACGTCGACGCGGGTCATGGGAACGGCGAGGCAACGCGAAACGGCGGGCGCCGGTCGTCGTCCGGTCTCACTGACTCGCGCGATCGATCAGGAACCGGGTCAGCAGCGGCACCGGGCGACCGCTCGATCCCTTGCTCGCGCCCGAGCGCCACGCGGTGCCGGCGATGTCCAGGTGCGCCCACGCGTACGGTTTCGTGAAGCGCGACAGGAAGCAGGCGGCCGTGACCGAGCCGGCCGCCCGCCCGCCGACGTTGGCCATGTCGGCGAACGGCGACTTGATCTGGTCCTGGTACTCGTCGTCCAGCGGCATCCGCCAGCACGGATCGCCGGCCTCGCGGCCGGCCCGCGACAGTTCGTCGGCCAGCGCATCGTTGGACGAGAACAGCCCGCTATGGTGCGCGCCCAGCGCGATCACGCACGCGCCGGTCAGCGTCGCGATGTCGACGACGGCCGCCGGCTTGAAGCGTTCGGCGTAAGTCAGCGCGTCGCACAGGATCAGGCGGCCCTCGGCGTCGGTGTTCAGGATCTCGATCGTCTGGCCGGACATCGACGTCACGATGTCGCCGGGCCGCGACGCGGAGCCGCCGGGCATGTTCTCGACGGTCGGGATGATGCCGACGACGTTCAGCTTGAGCTTCATCTGGGCGACGGCCCGCAGCGTGCCGAGCACCGAGGCCGCGCCGCACATGTCGTACTTCATCTCGTCCATGTCGGCGGCCGGCTTCAGCGAGATGCCGCCGGTGTCGAACGTGACGCCCTTGCCGACCAGCACGACCGGCGCGGCCTTGGCGCCGGCGCCCTGGTACGTCAGCGTGATCAGCCTGGGCGGTTCGGCCGAGCCCTTGGCGACCGCCAGCAGCGCGCCCATCCCCAGGCTTTCCATCTTGCGCGCGTCGAGCACGTCGACCTTCAGCTTGTGGCTGCGCGCCAGCGCGCGGGCGGTGTCGGCCAGATAGGTCGGCGTGCAGACGTTCGGCGGCGTGTTGCCGAGGTCCTTGGCCAGGTCGATGCCGTCGCACAGCGCCTGCGTCTGCTCGATCAGCGCGTTGGCGGCCGCGGCCTCGGCGGCGCCCACG
The DNA here is from genome assembly GCA_047601745.1 of Burkholderiaceae bacterium. Lineage (GTDB taxonomy): Bacteria > Pseudomonadota > Gammaproteobacteria > Burkholderiales > Burkholderiaceae_E > JAKPAM01. Next base: position 3,685,936 of record JASGIS010000001.1, read on the forward strand.
CCCAGCACGATCGCCGTCACGCCGCGGCCGCTGTCGTCCTTCTTCGACTTGTAGGCGTCGAAGCGGTAAGCGGCTTCGCGCGCGGCCATCACGACGCAGCGCAGTTTCCAGTCGAGCTCGCGCCCGGCCACCGGCGTCTCGTGCAGCAGCGAGAAAGCCTCGCCCGACGGCAACTGCCGCAGCTCGCGGACCGCGGCGGCGGCCATCTTGCGGTAAGTCCGCTCGGATACCGGCGATTCGTCGCCGGCCGATACCAGCAGCGCGCGCGCCGCCGGTCCTTCCAGCGGCAGCAGCAGCGTCGCGCCGGCCTTCTTGTCGAGATCGCCGGCGGCGATCGCCTTGCCCAGCTTCTTGCCGCAGGCCGCGTCGATCGCCGCGCCTCCGGCGCCGAGCGTCTTGCCGCCGTGCACCGGCACGATCACGCAAGCGGTCTTGACGCGCTCGGGCGCCGAGGTCTTTGTGCTAAATTGCATCGGATTCTTCCTGTCTGCCGGTCACGACGACGTCGTCGATCGTGCGGCGCCGTTGTCCGCGGGTTCCGCGCGAAGCCTCGTCGTTCAGGCGAGGAGGTTCGTGCGATGACGTTCGAGCAGCGGCGTTCGCGCAACGATTATAGAGGACCGTCCATCGGCCCGGACCGATCGTTGCGTCCGCGCCCGTCGCCGCCTGGTCCGCCCGTCGTCCCGTCCCGCTGCCTCCCGATCGATAGCCCGATGCGATAGCCCGATGCTGTTCACGAAAGCGCTTCGTCGTGATCTGGCCAACCTGGCCGGTGTGATCTTCGCGACACTGTTCACGATCATGGTCACGACCACGCTGATCCGGATCCTCGGACGCGCGGCCAACGGCAAGGTCGACTCGGCGAGCGTGCTGCCGCTGATCGCGTTCAGCTCGGTCAATTACCTGCCGGTGCTGCTGATCCTGACGCTGTACGTATCGGTGCTGGTGTCGCTGACGCGCGCGTACCAGGACTCGGAGATGGTCATCTGGTTCGCCAGCGGCCAGTCGCTCGGCGCGTGGATCCGGCCGGTGCTGGGCTTCGCGCTGCCGTTCGTCGTCGTCAGCGCGGCGATCGCGTTCGGCGTCGCACCCTGGGCCAATCGTCAGGCCAGCGACATGCGCAAGCAGTTCGAGAACCGCGAGGACATCGCGCAGGTCGCGCCGGGCCAGTTCCGCGAGTCGGCCAGCGCCAATCGCGTGTTCTTCGTCGAGGCGCTCAGCAACGACCAGACGATGATCCGCAACGTGTTCGTCACGCAGTCGCAGGGACAGAACGTGATCGTCGTCGTCTCGCGCGGCGGCCGGCTCGAGACCCATGCCAACGGCGACCGCTTCATCGTGCTCGAGAACGGACGGCGCTACGACGGCGCGGTCGAAGGCGCCGAGTTCAAGCTGATGGAGTTCGCGCGCTACGGCGTGCTGCTCGACAACAGCGGGACGAACGGCACCGCCGACGATTCGACGAAGATCCTCGACACGGCCGCACTGATCGGCGACCCGACGCGACGCAACCTGGCCGAGCTGATGTGGCGGATCAGCCTGCCGGTCTCGGCGGTGGTGCTGGCGCTGCTGGCGATTCCGATGTCGGCCTTCAATCCGCGTGCCGGCCGTTCGATCAACCTGGTGCTGGCGCTGCTGATCTACGTCGTCTACAACAACCTGCTGTCGCTGGCGCAGGGGTGGATCGCGCAGGGCAAGCTGTCGTTCGGCGTCGGCGTGACGGTCGTGCACCTGGTGTTCGCGGTGCTGGTCGTCTGGCTGTTCTACCGGCGGATGACGCTGGTGCGCTGGCGCCTGCCGTGGCGGCGGGCGCCGGCGGTCGCGGCGCCTTCGGGCGGGCAGGCGGGCGCATGAAGCTGATCGGCCGTTACATGCGCCGGGAGATCCTGGGCGCCGTCGCGTTCGTGCTGCTCGGTTTTCTCGCGCTGTTCGCGTTCTTCGATTTCATCAGCGAAGTCGAGGACGTCGGCCGCGGCGGCTACAAGCTGCAGCACGCGATCATCTACGTGCTGCTGGGCCTGCCCAACCACGCTTATGAACTGATGCCGATCGCCGCGCTGATCGGCACGATCTACGCGCTCGCGCAGTTCGTCTCGCACTCCGAGTTCACGGCGATGCGCGTGGCCGGCCTGGGACGGGCGATGGCGCTGCGCCAGATCGTGAAGATCGGCCTGATCTTCGCGGGCTTCACGCTGGTGCTCGGCGAGGTCGTCACTCCCGGCGCCGAGACGCTCGCGCAGCGCGTGCGGCTGACCGCGATGGGCACGTCGGTCGCCAACAAGTTCCGCTCGGGTCTGTGGATCAAGGACACCGCGCGGGACGCGCACGGCCAGATCGAACGCACGCGCTTCGTCAACATCGCGCAGTTGATGCCCGATACCTCGCTGCAGCAGGTGCGGGTCTTCGAGTTCGATCCGCAGTTCCGCCTGCGCCAGATCCTGACCGCCGCGACCGGCCGGTTCCTGCCGCCGGATTCGTGGGAGCTGAACGACGTGCGCGAGACGCGCCTGATCGACAGCGACGACGTCGAGAAGACGATGCTGATCCATGCCGAGCAGCGCACGCTGCCGCAGCTCGTCTGGCGCTCGGAGCTCAATCCCGACCTGCTCGGCGTGCTGCTCGTCGATCCGGAGCGGATGTCGGCGCACAACCTCGCGCAATACGTGTCGTACATGCGCGCCAACCAGCAGCGCGCCGACCGCTACGAGATCGCGATGTGGAAGAAGATCGTCTATCCGATCGCCGTCATCGTGATGATGATGCTCGCGCTGCCGTTCGGTTATCTGCAGGCCCGTGCCGGCGGCATCGGCTACAAGGTCTTCGCCGGCATCATGATCGGCATCCTGTTCCACTTCATGAACGGACTGTTCTCGCACCTGGGCATGCTGAATACCTGGCCCGCGTGGCTGGCCGCGAGCGTACCGAGCGCGGTCGCGCTGTTGGTCGCGCTGGCGATGCTCGGCTGGGTCGATCGCGCGCGTTGACGCGCGTCGAGCGGGGCGCGGGACTCGTGAATCGGACCGCGACGCCTGTGAAGCGCACCTCGCGCGGACGCGGTGGCGCAGGGTTCCAGGTAAGCCCGTAAGGGTTTTTCCGAAGGCTTGGTTTGTCGCGCTTTGCGTGAGATCAAATGGTGCGTCGATGCGCGGATTTTGTGCGGTGCAAAGCGATTTATTTGTGGACGCCCCATGAATGTTTGGCTAAAGTACGTCCATCGCGTCGCTCACCTGGTGACGGCGCCACGGAGTATCGAGGAGGAGGAGAGGCAGCCATGCTGCCATTTGAGGCGCACAGCGATGTGCGCCTTTTTCTTTTCCCGATCGCCTTTCGGTCATGCCCGTTCATCGCGCATTCTCGCGGGCGCCGGCGGATCCGGAATCACCCGGATCGGCATTGTCCGGCTGTTTTAGAAGATCCGGTATGCCCGTGACGCCGATCGGCGACCCGCCGCGCCGTAGTGGGGCCCGATCGCCGTCGACCGGCGCCGCGACGCGCGCTCCGATGCCGAGCCGCGCACCGTCGGCGCTGTGTTATTTTCCGCGCAGCGGCCCGCCCGCCGACGTCCGACCCTTCGATCGATCCCCATGAACCTGCAGCAGTTGCGCTTCGTGCGCGAGACGGTGCGCAACGGCTTCAGCCTGACGCGTGCGGCCCAGGTCCTGCGCACGTCGCAGCCGGCGCTGTCGCGCGGCATCCTCGAGCTCGAGGCCGAATTGGGCGTCGACATCTTCGTGCGCCACGGCAAGCGGATCACCGGGCTGACCGAACCGGGCAAGGCGATCCGGCAACGGGCCGAACGCGCGCTGGCCGAAGTCGGCGGCATCGAACGCGTGGCGTCCGACTACCGGGCGCGCGATGCCGGCGAGCTGCGGATCGCGACTACGCACACGCAGGCGCGCTACCTGCTGCCCACGGTGATCCGCGAGTTCCGCCGCCGCTATCCGGCGGTGCGGTTGACGCTGCTGCAGGGCAGCCCGCAGCAGATCAGCAGCCAGGTGATCTCGCGCGAGGCCGACTTCGCGGTCGCGACCGAAGTACCGGAGGACGTGCCCGAACTCGTGCTGATCCCCTCGGTCGAATGGCGGCACGTGATCCTGGTTCCCGACGGGCATCCGCTGCTCGGGCAACCGGTCACGCTGGAGCGGCTCGCGCAGTACAAGATCGTCACCTACGTCGAGGCCTTCGCCGGCCGCCGCCGCATCGACCGGGCGTTCGAGCAGGCCGGCATCGAGCCCGACGTCGTGCTGTCGGCGATCGACTCGGACGTCATCAAAACCTACGTGTCGCTGGGCCTGGGCGTCGGCATCGTCGCCGGCATGGCCTATGATCCGGTGCGGGATCGCGGACTGGTCGCGTTGCCGGCCGGTCACCTGTTCGGCGTCAACCGCGTGCGGCTCGCCGTACATCGCGCCGCGTACCTGCGCGGCTTCGCGATCGCCTTCATCGAACTGCTGGCGCCGGATGCCGACCGCGCGCTGATCGAATCGCTGCGCAGCGCCGGCACGGCGTGAGCGCGGACCGTCGGGCGGCGCGGCGGCCGGCCGGCATCGAGACGGGAGAGACGGGGTGGCGACAGTAGTGGTGGCGGGGGCCGGCGCGATCGGGGGCATCGTCGCCGCGCGCATGGCGATGGCCGGGCATGAGGTCGGCGTGATCGCGCGCGGCGCGCACCTGCAGGCGATCGTTCGGGACGGGCTCGTGCTGGACGACCGGCTGGCGGGCCGGCGCGACGCGGTCCGCGTCCGGGCCAGCGACCGGGCCGATGCGTTCTCGCCGCCGGACCTGCTGCTGGTCGGCGTCAAGGCGCCCGCGCTGGCCGGCCTGCTGCCGACGCTGACGCCGCTGGTCGCCGCGCACACGATCGTCGTGCCGGCGCTCAACGGCCTGCCGTGGTGGTACTTCCACCAGGCCGGCGGCGCGTTCGACGGCCGCCGGATCCGCTGCCTGGATCCGGACGGCACGCTGGCCGCGGCGATCGATCCGGCGCGCATCGTCGGCTGCGTCGTGCACCTGGCCGGCGAGGTGCCGTCGCCCGGCGTCGTGTCGCACACGGCCAATCGCACGATGATCGTCGGCGAACCCGGCGAACCCGGCGAACCCGGCGAACCCGGCGGATCCGCCGCCGATGACGGGCGCGCCGGACGGCTCGCGGGCTGGTGGCGCGGCAGCGGCATGGACGTGACGGTCTCGGACGACATCCGCCGCGACATCTGGACCAAGCTGCTGGGCAACCTGTCGTTCAACCCGGTCGCTGCGCTGACCGGCTACCGCGCCGACCAGATGATCGACGATGCCGAGGTGCTGGCGGTCGTCCGCGCGATGATGGACGAGGCTCGCGCGGTGGCGACGGCGCTGGGCGTCGCGCGCCTGATGAGCGTCGACGAGCGGATCGAGATGGCGCGCAGCATCGGCGGCGCGCGGCCCTCGACGCTGCAGGACTTCGAGGCCGGCCGCCGGCCCGAGATCGAGGGGCTCGTCGGCTCGGTCATCGAGGTCGCGCAATGGGTCGGCGTGCCGGTGCCGACGGTGCGGCACGTCGCGGCGCTGCTGACCGCCCGCGCGCGCACGCTGGGCCTGCTCGGTCGGTGATCGGCGGATATCGATGCGGGCGCGCGTGATTCGCGCCCCCAGAGCTCGAACTTTTTGCTAGAATGCGCGGCGTTGGGGGGGTAGCTCAGCTGGGAGAGCGTCGCGTTCGCAATGCGAAGGTCGGGAGTTCGATCCTCCTCCTCTCCACCACCACACATAGACGCCCAACCGTTCCCGGTTGGGCGTCTGCCTTTGCGGATCCCGCTCGCCACGCAGGGTTCCCGACCATTCTGCGGGTGACACCTGCCGGCCGCCCGGCCGCCCGACAGCCACGACCTGTCCGGTTCGCCCCTTCTTTTCCACCCCTGTCTTCTCCCGAAATCCGCGCCAGCTTCTTCGCCGTGGCGCTCGCGGGCGGTGGCATTCATCGCTAGGCGTCATCGGCGGTGTCATTCATCGCCTGGCGTCATCGATTGCCTGCCGCGTTCGAAGCACGACACTGGCGACGATCGGGTTCCCTATTGCCTTTGCAAAGGCCTGCGACGTGAGGCTCGCGCCGCCGTGAAATTGAAATGCCATTGCGGAAATCACGATGGACTAGCTTGCGCAATCGTTGCACTCTGGGTTCAGCCGAACCGATCTGCTAAGCCCGCAGGGCCCTATAGGGAGATTGAAGCATGTCGACCCAGAAGAAGCACAAGTCCTACGGTGATCGCGTTCGCGAACTCGCCGCGCGCGACGAGCAGGTCGCCCACCACACCCCGCGGGTAGACCTGTGGAACTTGATGGGTGACGAAAGCCTGCCATTGGCTGATCGCATCGATCGCCTTCTCGATGGGTATGGCGATCGCCCCGCGCTGGGTGAACGGGACTACAGCTTGGAGGTCGCGAACAACGGCGCCGCTTCTCGCCGTTACAGCACTGAGTTCAGAACCGTCACCTACGCCGAATTCCGCAACCGTGTCCGGTCGATCGCGTCGGCGTGGCGCACGCAGGATCGCTTTCGCGTGAATCCCGACGAATGCGTGTGCATCATGGGCTTTGCCGGCATCGACTTCGGCGCGCTCGACACCGCATGCATCTACGCTCAGGCCGTGAGTGTTCCGATTCAAGCCAACTACGGCTTGGAAATGCTCACGGGAATGCTCAAGTTGATCGAGCCGGTCACCCTGGCAACGACCGTTGCCGACCTGACGATGGCCACCCGGCTCGCCGAAGTCATTCCCAGTGTCCGGTCCGTGATCGTCTTCGACTATGACGGCGGCGATGGCGACAACAAGGCCGCGTGGGAATCAGCGAAGGAGGCGCTGGCGGGCAGCCGCCCGAAGGTGGCGACCGCAACCCTCGATGAACTGGCCCGACTGGGCGACCCGCGAGGATGGACGATGATGCCGCCGCACAAGGACGGCACCGAGCGGCTCACGGCCATCGTTCACTCGTCGGGCAGCACCGGAATTCCCAAGGGCGCCATGCTCCCCGAGCGGGCGGTGACCGGAACGTGGCGGAGCTCCCAGCCGGAGGTGCCGACCATCACGATCGGCCTCGCGCCGCTGAATCACATTCTGGGCAGGGCAAACCTTCAGGGGGCGCTCGGGGCGGGCGGGCTGCTTCACTTCACGCTTGCACCGGACATGTCGACGTTGATCGAAGACATTCGACTCACGCGACCGATCTACCTGGCGTTCGTCCCGCGAATCCTGGACATGATCTACCAGGATTACCTGACCCAGGTATCGCGCCGAGTGGATCGCAACGGAATCTCCGAAGAGCAGGCGCGCGAAGAAGTCCTGGGCGAGTTCCGCGGCGTCTATCTGGGCGACCGGTTGCGTGGGGGCACTGTCGGAAGCGCACCGACCACCAAAGAGATGCGCAAGTTCATGATGGCCTGCTTCGACATCCCGCTGGCCGACGGGTACGGAAACACCGAATCCGGTACGGGCCTGGTCACCCTTGGCAACCGCATCGCGCGACCCGGTGTGATCGAGTACAAGCTGCGCGACATGCCCGAGCTGGGCTACCTGACCAGTGACAAGCCCTACCCGCGAGGCGAGCTGTGCTACAAGCACAAGACCCAGATTCTCGGCTATTACAAGAATCCGGAAGCAACCGCGAAGCTGGTCGATGAGGACGGTTTCTACCGAACCGGGGATATCGTCGAAGAGCGTCAGCCCGAATACGTGTACGTCATCGACCGGGTCAATGACGTTCTCAAGCTGTCGCAGGGCGAGTATGTGGCCGTCGGGCGTCTCGAAACCATCTTCGAGACCAGTGATCTGATTCGGCAGGCCTACATCTACGGAAACTCGCTGAGGTCCTATCTCGTCGCCGTGGTGGTGCCCGACCTGGTGGCGCTGGAATCCGCGCTCGGCAAGACGCCGTCGCCGTCGGCGATTCAAGCGTTGATCCGCGAGGACTTTCAACGAATCGGCCGCAACGCCGATCTGAAGTCGTTCGAGATACCCCGGGAGTTCATTCTGGAGTACGAGCCGTTCAGCAGCGAGAACTCACTGCTGACGAGCGTGCTCAAAAAGAAGCGGCCCGCCTTGCAGGCGAAGTACCGCGACGCGCTCGAGGAGTTGTACGAGAAGGCCGAGAAGCTCCGTACGGAGCAGCTCAACCGTTTGCGGGATCCCGACTCGCAGCTCACCACCGTCGATAAGCTCCGCATCCTGCTGGCCAGCAACCTGGGCATCGAAGAGCAGGAAGTCGACAACAACAAGTCCTATCTGGACCACGGTGGCGACTCGCTGGGCTCGATCGTGCTTGCCTTGTCGATCGAAGAGGTGTTCGGTGTCGAGTTGCAATCGAATGACATCCTGAGCCCCGCTGGAGGGGTGAATGCCTGGGCGAAGGTCTTGAGTGGTGGCGGGGCTGATCGGCTGGCAAGCTATCAAGACGTGCACGGTCGGCGCAAAGACGAGATCTTTGCCGCTGATCTGACGCTCAGCAAGTTCCTGTCGCCTGCGGTTCTCGGCGCGGCGGAGACATTGCCGCGGGTCCCGCCGGATGCTCGCCGAACCGTCTTTCTCACCGGCGCGAACGGGTTCCTCGGCCGGGTGATCTGTGTGGAGTGGCTCAAGCGCGCGTCGATGAGCGGCGGACGGATCATCTGTCTGGTGCGGGCTTCCGACGACGACGCGGCGAAGAAGAGGCTGACACAGGCGTTCGAGGCCGCGGGTGGCGACCTGCTGACGGCCTTCAATGGCCTGCGAAGCCACCTCCAGGTGGTGGCAGGCGACTTTGGCCAGCCGCTGTTGGGTATGGCGCCGCAAACGTTTGCGGCGCTGGCCGCGGAAGCCGATCTGGTCTGCCATGTCGGGGCACTCGTCAATCACGTGATGGACTACCGGTCGCTCTTCACCGCGAACGTCGCGGGCGTGGCCGAGGTCATCCGATTCGCGCTCACCGGCCGGAAAAAGCCCATCGACTTCGTGTCGAGCGTCGGCGTGTATCCGCATCTGCAGTACAACACGGGTGGCGGGGAAACCGCCGAACTCGCCGTGTCCGCCAAGCTCAACGACCGGTATGCGAACGGCTACGGCGCAAGCAAATGGGCTGGCGAGGTGTTGCTGCGCGAGACGAATCAACGGTTCGGCGTGCCGGTGCGTGTCTTTCGCGGCGACATGATGCTTGCGCACCGCGAGTACCGGGGGCTCATCAACACCGATGACATGTTCTCCCGGCTGCTGTACAGCATCATCAAGACAGGTGTCGCACCAAAGTCTTTCTACGAGCCGAACCCGGATGGCAGCCGGGCGCGCGTCCCCTATGACGGCACACCTGTCGACGTCGTCGCGGCCTCGGTGGTCGACGGCGGTAAATTCGTTTCCGAAGGGTTGACGGTGCTGTGCATCGACAACCCGTTCACGGATCTGGGCAACTCCCTCGACGCGTTCGTCGATTGGATCATCGACGCCGGCTACAACGTGCAACGGCTTGAAGCCCATGAGGACTGGCTGTCCCGGTTCAAGCGCAGGCTGATGGCCCTGCCCGAGGCCGAGAAGAAACAAAGCGCGCTTGCGCTGCTGAAGGCATTCGAGAGTCCACACTCCTTCATCCCCTTCCGCGGCGAATCCAGCAACTTCCAGGACGTGATCGCCAAGATCGGATACACGCCGGCCGATCTGCAACTGGATGCGAAGTTCATCGACAAGTGCTTGCACGACTTGGCCTGGTGCAATCTGATCGACCCACCGAAAAACAAGCTGGTCGTCGTACCGCGGACGAAGCCCGCCACCACGTCGACCCCGGCATTCGGGGTCACCTCGAAGTCGTCCGCCGTCTTGCCGATGGAGATCGAGCGCCGGCTCCCGGGAGCCCGCGACGTCGCCATCGATATCGAGTATTGCGGCGTCTGCCATTCCGATATCCACTTCGCGCACAATGACTGGGGCGCGACGCAATACCCGCTGGTGCCCGGCCACGAGATCATCGGGCGCGTCAAAGCTGTCGGAACGGGCGTGTCCGGCTTTGCTGTCGGTGCGCGCGTCGCCGTGGGCTGCCTGGTTGGATCGTGCGGAAAATGTGACAGTTGCGCGGCCCGCCTCGAGCAGTATTGCGAAAGCGGCCAGGTCTTGACTTACAACAGCTATGACCACAGGCACCAGAATGCGTTGACGTTCGGCGGTTATTCCCGTCACATCGTTGTCGACAAGGACTTCGTCATGGCGGTGCCCGAGAACCTCGACCCCGCCGGTGCAGCCCCGCTGTTGTGTGCCGGCATTACCACGTGGTCGCCATTGCGGGAATGGGGCGTGCAAAAAGGCATGCGCGTCGGCGTCGTCGGCCTGGGAGGCCTTGGCCATATGGCCGTGAAGTTCGCGGCAGCGCTGGGCGCGCAGACGGTCATGATTTCCACGTCGCCCGACAAGGCCGAAGATGCTCGACGGCTCGGTGCATCCGAGGTCTTGATCTCCAGGGAACACGACGCCATGCGCAACGCCAAGGGCAGTTTCGATTTCATTCTCGACACCGTCCCCGTGTACCACGACGTTGATGATTATTTGAAGCTGCTGAAGCGCGACGGCACCCTCTGCTTGGTCGGCGCTTTGGAGCCTCTCGATTTCCATTCGGGAAGACTGGCCATGCGTCGCAAGCGGATCAGCGGCTCGTCGATCGGCTCGATCGCGGAGACGCGCGAAATGCTGGCCTTCTGCGGAGAGCACAACATCACGGCAGATATCGAGCTGATCAAACCTGACGGCATCAACGCCGCGTGGGAGCGGGTCCAGAAGAACGATGTCAAGTACAGGTTCGTGATCGACATGCAGTCCTAGTTGGAGCGAAGGTCGCAAGGCTTCCGACCGGAGACGAAGCCCGCTGAGACTGGGGTTTCGTTTCTTGTTAAACTGCGCCGTCAATCGATTCATGCGCCCGACCGGGTCTCGCCGGTCGGGCGTTTTCGTTTAGCGAAGATAACGCGAGCACGGAAGCTTGGTACCTCGACACCGAGTTCCGAGGTGCTCGTGGCATCCGGCGATCAAGGGACGCGGAGACGGTGGCGCGCACAAGAGCGGTTCGGACGATGATCCGTGCGGCGATGATGGGCTGGCTGATGGCGGTCGTCTCCGGCGCCTGGGCGGTGTCGGCCGTCTTCGTCAATCCCGGCCGCAGCGACGAGGGGTTCTGGGTCGCGGCCGCCCAGGCGATGGCCGCGGCCGCCGACCAGCTCGGTGTCCGGTTCGAGGTGCGCTACGCCGAGCGCGACCCGGTGCGGGCGTTGCGGCAGGTGCGCGACGTCGCCAGGCTGCCGCCGGCCGAACGCCCCGACTATCTGCTGATCACCAACGACAACGGCACGGTGCCCGAGATGCTCAGGACGCTCGACGGGCACGGGATCCGCGTGCTCGTCGTGTTCAGCGGCGTCTACGGCCGCGCCCGCGATCTGACCGGCGCGCCGCGCACCCGTTATCCGTTCTGGCTCGGCAGCCTGGAGCCCGATGCCGAGCAGGCCGGCTACCTGATCGCTCGCGCGCTGATCGAGCGGGGGCGGCGCGAAGAGGGTCTGCGCGGCGTCGACGGCAAGCTGCCGATGCTGGCCTTCGGCGGCGACCGCGCGACGCCGACGGCGCGCGACCGCGATGCCGGCCTGCGGCGGGCGATCGCCGAGGCCGGCGACGTGCGGCTGCTGCAGCAGGTCTACGGCGACTGGCGGCGCGAGAAGGCCGCCTACCAGGCGCGCGTGCTGTACCGCCGCTATCCGCTGGCACGGCTGGTGTGGGCGGCCAACGACCAGATGGCGTTCGGCGCGATGCAGGCCTGGCGCGACACCGGCGGCCGGCCGGGCCGCGACGCGTGGTTCGCGACGCTCAATACGTCGGCCGACGCGTTCGCGGCGCTGCGCGACGGCGAACTCGAGGCGCTGGCCGGCGGACACGTGCTGACCGGCGCGCTGGGTCTGGTGCTGGTGTACGACCACGCGCACGGTTACGATTTCGCGCGCGAAGGCCTCGAGTTGCGATGGCCGATGTTCGTGCTGTTCGACCGGCCCGACGCGGTGCAGGCCGCGCGGCAGTTCGCCGAACCGGGCGCGCGGATCGATTTTCGCGCGTTCAGCCGTGCGTGGCATGGGGGCCGGCCGCGCGCACCGTTCGACCTGAAGCAGTTGATCTACTGATGGCCGCCACTTCGCTCGAGCTGCGTCCGTTCCGTTCGCTGGCGTCCCGGCTGATTCGCCGGATCGCGTTGCTGGCGCTGCTGTGCCTGCTGCTGATCGGCGGCCTGCACGCGGTGCTCGACTACCGGGCCAGCCTGGCCAACTTCCGCAGCCTGATGCACGTGATCGGCACGACCAGCGTGCCGCCGCTGTCGGCCGCGCTGTGGGACGTCGAGCCCGAACTGGTCCGCGAACAGGTCGAGCGGCTGGCCGCGCTGCCCGAGGTCGCGCACGTGCGGGTCAGCATGGCGCTGGACGACCCGATCCAGGCCGGCCGGATCGCGATCGACACGGCCGAAGCGCCGGTCGTGTCGCTGCCGATCGGGCCGCCGCCGGGGCTGGGCGGCGCGCCGCTGGGCCTGCTCGACATCTGGGGCGACACCCGGCATTTCGGCGAGGTCGCGCTGCGCCGCTCGGCGCGGATCGTCGCCGGCTATGCGCTGTTCATCGCGATCGTCTGCGCGATCGTGGCCTGGGTGCTGCGCCGCGAGCTGCAGGTACCGCTGCAGCAGATCGCCCGTTTCGCCGCGCAACTGCAGCCCAACGAGCTGGCCCGGCCGCTGACCCTCGAACGTCGCGGGCGCCACAGCGTCGACGAGATCGATCTGGTGTCGCAGGGATTCCGGCAACTGCAGCACGATCTGAGCGGGCACATCGACCGGCTCGACCTGCTGGTGGCCGAGCGGACCGAGCAACTGGCCGGCGCGCTCGACGAGGTCAAGCGCCTGTCGCTGACCGATACGCTGACCGGATGCCCGAACCGGCGCTCGCTGGACGAGCGGCTGCCGCGCGAGCTCGAGCGTTGCCGCCGCTATCGACGCAGCCTGTCGGTGATCTTCACCGATGTCGATCATTTCAAACGGGTCAACGATACGCTCGGCCACGTGGCCGGCGACCAGGTGCTGCGCGAGGTGGCCGCCCGGCTGCGCGAGCAGCTTCGCGAACGGATCGACTGGATGGCCCGCTACGGCGGCGAGGAGTTCATCATCGTGCTGCCCGAGACGCGGCTGCCGGCGGCGCTGCGGATCGCCGACCGCCTGCGCCACCTGGTGCGCAACCGGCCGATCGACGCCGAGGGCGGACAGGTCTTCGTGACGTCGAGCTTCGGCGTGGCCGAATATCTCGGACCGGACGAGACCGCCGACCAGTTGCTCGCCCGCGCCGACGCGATGCTGTACCAGGCCAAGGCCGAAGGGCGCGACCGCGTCTGCCCGACCGGCTGAGCGCGGCCGGCGACTGCGGGCGGCGACTGCGGCCAGCGACTGCGGCCGGTGACTGCGGCCGATGACTGCGGCCGATGACTGCGGGCGGGCGACTGCGGGCGGGCGACTGCGGGCGGCGACTGCGGGCGCGCCGATGTCCCCGCGCGCTGCACGCGATGCGCATCGGCGGGATAATCGGCGCCCGATTTCGTTCCGGAGAACGCCGATGGCCCAGATTCCCGACCGGTCGCGCGCGCCCGCCGCGGTCCTTTCCGCCGGCATCGACGCCGATCCGGCGTCGCCGCCGTCTCCGCCCTGGCCACTGGCCGGCATCGTCGAAGAACTGCGCCAGGCCCGCGCCGTCTGGCGCGCGCAGCAGGGCCGCGCCCGCGAGGTCGGCAGCCGCGAGTTTCCGTCGACCGACGCGCTGCGCGAGATCATCGCCGACCTGTGCGGCGCGCTGTTCCCGATGCGGCTCGGTCCGCCCGGCCTGCGCAAGGAAGGCGAGGACTACTACGTCGGCCACACGCTGGACAAGGCGCTGCACGCGTTGCTCGAACAGGTGCGGCTCGAAATGCGCTACGCGGCGCGCCAGCAGCCGGCCGACGCGGCCGGGATCGACTCGCGGGCCGCCGCGGTCGTGCGCGAGTTCGCGCAGGCGCTGCCGACGCTGCGCACGCTGCTGGACAGCGACGTGCTGGCCGCCTACCAGGGCGATCCGGCCGCGCGCTCGGTCGACGAGGTGCTGCTGTGCTATCCGGGCGTGCGCGCGATCATCCACTACCGCCTCGCGCACGAGCTGTACCGGCGCGACGTGCCGATGCTCGCGCGGATGATCAGCGAACTCGCGCATTCGGAGACCGGCATCGACATCCACCCGGGTGCGCGGATCGGCGGCGGCTTCTTCATCGATCACGGCACCGGCGTGGTCATCGGCGAGACCGCGGTCATCGGCGAGCAGGTGCGGCTGTACCAGGCGGTCACGCTCGGGGCCAAGCGCTTTCCGGCCGATGCCGACGGCACGCTGCGCAAGGGCCTGCCGCGCCATCCGGTCGTCGAGGACAACGTCGTCATCTACGCGGGGGCGACGATCCTCGGCCGGATCACGATCGGCCGCGGCTCGACGATCGGCGGCAACGTCTGGCTGACGCACAGCGTGCCGCCGGGCAGCCACGTCGCGCAGGCCGACTCGCAGCAGACGGTCAGCGGTCCGGGTGCGGAGCCTGCCGGCGCCGCCTGAGCGCGCTCGTCCGGGCCGCTACTGCTGCGCGGCCCGCCAGAGTCTGGCCATTCGGTTCAGCGCGTCGGTCGTCGACCGGTCGGCCGGAAAGAACGCTTCGATCGCCAGCTCGGACAGCGTCACGTCGATCGGCGTGCCGAACACGGTGGTCGTGCTGTAGAAAGACAGCAGCTCATCGCCGTTGACGAGCTGCATCGGGATCGCGACCGCCGGGTGTCCGGCCGCGCGGACGTCCCCATCCGCCGCCGGCGCGGCGGCGGCCGGCGGGGCCGGATAGGCGCTCAGCTCGTCGAGCAGCGCGGCGATGACCGGATCGGCGCTGACCTGCCACTGCCGGCGCAGCCGTTCGAGCAGGTGGTCGCGCCACTGCGCATGGTTGGCGATCCGCGGCGCCAGCCCCTGCGGATGCAGGCTCAGGCGCAGGACGTTGACGGGCGGGCGCAGCAGCTCGGGCGCGCAGCCGGCCAGCAGCGGCGCGACCGCCCGGTTGGCCGTGATCATCGTCCAGTGCCGGTCGACGGCCAGCGCCGGAAACGGCTCGTGGCCGGCCAGCACCAGTTCGATCGCGCGGGTCGCGCAGGCCATCGCCGGGTCGTGCAGCGGGCGCTCGTCGTACATCGGCGCGAAACCGGCGGCGACCAGCAGCGCATTGCGTTCGCGCAGCGGCACGTCGAGCCGTTCGGCCAGATGCAGGATCATGTCGCGGCTGGGCGAGGCGCGGCCCGTTTCGACGAAGCTCAGGTGGCGCGTCGAGATGTCGGCTTCGAGCGCCAGATCGAGCTGGCTCAATCGCCGGCGCTGTCGCCAGTCGCGCAGCAGCGCGCCGACCGTCGGCCGGGCATCGGGGCGGGCGCCGTCGACGGTGTCGAATGCAGGGAGTGCGGTCATGATGCCGCCAGTGTGCCGCGCGCGGCGCGGCCGATCCATTACCTGCGGGGTCATTCCGGCACGCATGCGGCGGAACTTGAGTTAGCCTTCGGGTATTCCCTGAATTCGAGTGCCGGAGACGACGTGAATCCTCTTGCAAATCCTGCCCGCGGGACCCGTGGGATGGCGGTCGCGCCGCATTCGCTGGCCGCGCAGAGCGCGCTGGCGGTCCTGCGCGAGGGCGGCAACGCGATCGAGGCGATGGTCGCGGCGGCGGCGACGATCGCGGTCGTCTATCCGCACATGAACAGCATCGGCGGCGACGCGTTCTGGCTGATCGCGCCGCCCGGCCAGGCACCGCGCGCGCTCGAGGCCTGCGGCGCGGCGGCAGCGGCGGCGACGATCGACCGCTATCGCGATGCCGGCCTGACGTCGATCCCGTTCCGCGGCCCGTGGGCGGCCAACACCGTCGCCGGCACGCTGTCCGGTTGGGAAGCGGCGCTGTCGTGGTCGCGCGAATCGTTCGGCGGCCGCCTGCCGCTGTCGCGGCTGCTGGCCGACGCGATCGGTTATGCGCGCGACGGCATGCCGGTCACGCGCAGCCAGTCGGCGTGCACGGCAGCCAAGCGCGACGAATTGTCGGCGATCAGCGGCTTCGCGCGGACCTTTCTCGTCGACGGGCAGGTGCCGGCCGCCGGCACGCGCTTTCGCCAGCCGCGGCTGGGCGACACGCTCGCGCAACTGGCGCGCGCCGGGCTCGACGATTTCTATCGCGGCGAACTGGCGGCGACGCTGGCGGCCGACCTGCAGCGCGTCGGCAGCCCGTTGACGGCCAAGGACCTGGCGGCGCAGCGCGCGGTCTGGAAGACCCCGCTGGTGCTCGCGCATTCGCAGGGCCGGGTCTACAACCAGCCGCCGCCGACGCAGGGCCTGGTGTCGCTGCTGATCCTCGGCCAGCTCGACCGGCTGCTGCGGCCCGGCCAGTCGCCGTTCGATGCCGAATACGTGCATGCCTGCGTCGAGGCGACCAAACGCGCGTTCGCGATCCGCGACCGCTACATCACCGACCCGGCTTTCATGCGCGACGATCCGCAGACCTTCCTCGCGCCCGAGCAGCTCGACCGCCACGTCGCGGCGATCGTGCCCGACCGGGCCGCGCGCTGGGGAGCCGGGCACGGCCCGGCCGACACCGTGTGGATGGGCGTCGTCGACGGCCAGGGGATGGCGGTCAGCTTCATCCAGAGCCTGTACCACGAGTTCGGCAGCGGCATCGTCCTCGAGCAGTCGGGCATCAACTGGCAGAACCGCGGCTGCAGCTTCTCGCTGGACCCGAACGCGCTGAACCCGCTGGCGCCCGGCCGCAAGCCGTTCCATACGCTGAATCCGGCGATGGCCCGGATGAACGACGGCCGCGTGATCGTCTACGGCAACATGGGCGGCGACGGCCAGCCGCAGTCGCAGAGCGCGGTGTTCAGCCGGATCGTGCACTTCGGCATGAATCCGCAGGCGGCGATCGACGCGCCGCGCTGGCTGCTCGGCCGCACCTGGGGCCAGACCAGCGATACGCTCAAGCTCGAATCGCGTTTCGAGCGGCCCGTCGTCGACCGGCTGCGCGCGATGGGGCACGAGGTCGAACTGCTGGCGCCTTACGACGAGACGATGGGCCATGCCGGCGCGATCGTGCGCAGCGCCGACGGCCTGTTCGAGGGCGGGCACGACCCGCGCAGCGACGGCGCGACGGCCGGCTACTGAGGACTGCTGAGGACTGCTGAGGACTGCTGAGGACTGCTGAGGACTGCTGACGACGACTGGCGACCGCTGAGGACTGCTGAGGACCGCTGACGACGGCCGGCTGCCGAGTGACGGTGTTCTTCGTCGAGGGTTGGTGAGGCCGTTTCGAGCGCGGCCGGCAGGTGCCGCGCGGACCGTGCAAGCCATTCGTAAGAAAACGCTTCAGCCCTGCCAGGGCGATGTGCCAACATCACGGTCGACCAGCCATTGAACGGAATTCTCATGGACGACATGCTGGCCTTGCTGGCCGATCCCACCGCCTGGGCGGCGCTGGCGACCCTGATCGTGATGGAAGTCGTACTCGGGATCGACAACCTGATCTTCATCTCGATCCTGACCAACCGGCTGCCCGAGCAGCACCGCGCCCGGGCGCGGCGCATCGGCCTGACGCTGGCGCTGGTGCTGAGGCTCGTGCTGCTGGGCACGGTGGCGATCATCGTTCGCTTGACCGAGCCGGTCGTCACGGTCTTCGATCACGGTTTTTCCTGGCGCGACATCATCCTGATCGCCGGCGGCCTGTTCCTCGTGTGGAAGGCGACGCGCGAGATCCACGAGACGATGTCGCCCGACGAGCACGACGAGCAGCAGGCCGAAGGCGGTGCGGCGGGCGGCAGCTTCGCGGCCGCGATCGGACAGATCCTCGTGCTGGACCTGGTGTTCTCGATCGACAGCATCGTGACGGCGGTCGGCATGACCGAGCACATCCCGATCATGGTCATCGCCGTGATCGTCGCGGTGTCGGTGATGATGCTGGCGGCCACGCCGCTGGCCAATTTCATCAAGGCCAATCCGACGATCGTGATGCTCGCGCTGGGCTTCCTGATCATGATCGGCATGACGCTGATCGCCGAGGGCTTCGGCGCGCACGTGCCCAAGGGCTACATCTACACGGCGATGACGTTCTCGGCCGCGGTCGAGGCCTTGAACATGGTCGCCCGTCGTCGGCGGGCGGCCGCCCGCGCCGCGGGCCGCCATTGAAGCGGCGGTTGCGGATGCGCGGACGGGCTTCGATGGGCGAGCGGCTTTCGATGGGTGAACGGGTCTCGACGGACGAGCGGGTTTCGACGGACGAGTGGGTTTCGACGGACGAATGCGTTTCGACGGGGGAGCGGGCGGGGCGCGGCGCACGGGTGCGGCAGCGCGGGCGAGCATGGATCGGCGCTGCGGCGCTGGCCGTCGCGACAGCCTCGCTGACGATCGCGCCGGCGTTTGCCGCCGATGCCGGCGCCTCCGGTGTTCTCGGCGTCTCCGGTGTTCTCGGCGTCTCCGGCGTCTCCGGCGTCTCCGGCGGCGCGGACGCCGGCGGGATCGGCGGCGGTGCGACGCCGGCCGGCGGGAATCGGACGGACGAGCAGGGCGGGGCGGCGGCAGGCACGCAGTGGCCGGGGAGCGCCGACGAACGCTGGCAAGTCTGGATCAACCCCGGCATGTACTCCCGGCATTTCAACCGCGATCTCGGGCTGCGCGAGAACAACACCGGCTTTGGCGCCGAGGTGATCGCCGGGCGTGAGCACGGGCTGCTGTTCGGCGGTTATCACAACAGCAATGATGCGTGGACCCGCTACGCCGGCTACCTGTGGCGTCCGCTGTGGTGGGGCGAGCCGCGCGGATTGCAGGCCGGCCTCGGCGTGATCGTCGCTGCGTTCGACGGTTATCCGGAGATGCGCGGCGGCGGCTGGTTCATCGGCGCGCTGCCGGTGCTGGCGATCGAATACGGGCGCCTCGGCGCGAACCTGACCGTCGTGCCCGGCTACAAGGACCGGCTGCACGGCGCGATCGCCGTGCAGGTGCGGCTGCGCGTCTGGTAGCGCGGCGGGCGGCATCGGCCCGGAGCCGGACTCGCACAGGCTCGACTCCGGGTGCCTTTGCTTTCGCTCCGGACCAGCGGGCTGCGCCGGCTCTTCGTATCGCGGGTATTTTTACTGAAAATAAGAATACGTATCGTTAGTGCTACGATCACGAAAATCCGTAAGAAACCTCAAGAGATCCCTTGTGTGGACCGGCATCTTTTCCGTTCGGCGAAATGCGCGATCCGCCTCAACAGGAGAAACCATGATCAAGATCTTGTCCGTGCTCGCCGTCGCCCTCGGCTTCGCGACGGCGGCGAATGCCCACCACGTATGGCTCGAGCAGACGCCCGGCAAGAACGCGACGATCCGCTTCGGCGAGTTCGCGGACAATCTGCGCGAGGCCTCGCCCGGCTTGCTCGACGGCTTCGTGAAGCCCACGGCCACGCTGCTGTCGGCCCAGGGCGAGCGCAGCGCCGATGCCGCCAAGACCGCCACCGGCTTCGCGCTGCCGTTCGGCGCCGGTCGCGGCCAGAGCATCGTCGCCGAGGAGACCCGTTATCCGCTGCGCAAGACCAAGCAGGGCGAGCAGGAAATGGCGAGCTGGTTTCAGCCCGGCGCCCGGCTGATCACCGATTTTTCGGTGCAGAAGCCCAAGCTCGCGCTGGACCTGGTGCCGGCGGGCCGGCCCGGCGCGTTCACGTTGTACTTCAAGGGCCAGCCGCTGCCCAAGACCAAGGTCGAACTGCTGACGCAATCGGGTTGGAGCCGGCACGCTTATACCGATGAGCAGGGCAACGTGCAGATCGACATGCCCTGGAAGGGGCAATACGTCGCCGAGGTCAGGCACACCGATCGCACGCCGGGCGAGCGGGACGGCGAGAAATACGACCAGGTCAGCTATGTGACCTCGGTGACCTACGTGAAGGCCGACGGTCTGACGCCGATCCCGGCCGGCCCGGTCAAGCCGGCCAACCCGCCGAAGAACTGACAGCGCCGCCGCGAGCGTCGCGCTGCGCGGCGGCCGGACCGGAGCTCAGTCGCCGGGCGTCGATTCGATGGCGGATGATGCGGTGCAGGCATGCGCGGGCGGCTCGACGACGGCGAACACCGCGTTCGAGCGCAGCACCTCGCGCTCGCCGACCGTCAGGATGCAGTCGGCGAAGACCAGCGTGCGGCCGTTCTTGCGCATGCCGACCCGCGCTTCGAGCCAGTCTCCGAGCTTGACGCCGACCAGGAAATCGGCGGCCAGCGAGACCGTGACCTGGCCGCCGCGAATGCCGCGGGCCTGCGACACGTTGATGCCGAGCGTCGCGTCGGCCAGCGTCATCAGCATGCCGCCGTGCGCGTTGCCGCGAAAGTTGGCGTGGCGCTGGCTGACGCGCAGGCCGAGGATCGTCGTGCCGTCGGGCGCCGGCTTCGCGTAGACGGGGCCGAGCTGGGAGAACCACGAGGGTCCGCGCTGGATCCGCTTGAAGCCTTCGGGCACGGGCAGCGCATCGTCGGCGCCGTCCGCGTCGGCGCGCGGCTGGAGAGGCTGGTCGGCGCCGTCGGGGGCGGCGGAGGAGGGGGCGGCAGGCATGTCGGAATGGTCCGTGACGATCGAGTGACGGACCGCAGTCTACCGAAGCCGCCCGGCGCCCGCCGGCATCGCCGCCGGACCGGCAGTCGGAGGCCGTCGCCGGGCCGACCGCCCGAGGCCGCCGGAGGTCGTCGCCAAGCCGACCACCCGAGGCTGCCGGAGGTCGTCACCAAGCCGACCACCCGAGGCTGCCGGAGGTCGTCACCAAGCCGACCACCCGAGGCCGCCGCTGGCCGGCGTCAGTGACCGTTCGTTCGATCGAAGCCTAGTTGACCGCGCGGCCGCGTCCTTCCCAATAAGGTTGGCGCAGCACGAACTTCAGCAGCTTGCCGCTGGGATTGCGCGGCAGCGCGTCGAGGATGTCGACCGTTTTCGGGCACTTGTAGTGAGCGATCCGCTCGCGCATGAAGTCGATGATGTCCTGACCGGTCGCTTCGGCGCCCGGGCGCAGCGTCACGCAGGCCTTGACGGCCTCGCCCCAGCGCTCGTCCGGCACGCCGATGATCGCGCCGTCGGCGACGGCCGGGTGCTGCATCAGCACGTTCTCGACCTCGGCCGGATAGACGTTCTCGCCGCCGGTGATGATCATGTCCTTGATGCGGTCGTGGATGAACAGGTAGCCGTCGCGCAGGTAGCCGGCGTCGCCGGTGCGGAACCATCCGAAGTCGCCTTTCTTGCGGCCTTCGGGGAAGGCGGCCGCCGTCGCCTCGGGGTTGCGCCAGTAGCCGATCATGTTCTGGTCCGAGTGGATCCAGATCTCGCCGACCTCGCCCTCGGCGACGTCCTTCATCGTCGCGGTGTCGACGACGCGCAGGCCGACTCCCTGTCCGGGCTTGCCGGCCGAACGCAGCAGATAGGAGCGCGGGCCGTTCGGATCGTGATCGGCCGAGCCCAGGCAGCAGATCGCTCCCGAGGTCTCGGTCAGGCCGTAGACCTGCATGAACCGGCACTTGAAGCGCTGCATCGCCTCGGTCAGCACCCGGTCGGTGATCGGCGACGCGCCGTACGAGATGCACTTGAGCGACGACAGGTCGTACTTGTCGATGTCGGGCTGCATCAGCAGCGCGTGGATCATCGCCGGCACGAGGAACGCGTGCGTGATCCCGTGGTCCTGGATCGCCTGCAGGACGTCGGCCGGCACGAAGGTGTCGCGCACGATCTGCGAGCCGCCGTGCAGCAGCGTGATGATCGCCACGCCGATGCCGGCGACGTGGAAGCAGGGCAGCGCGTTGAGCTGGACGTCGCCGGGCCGGTCGGCCGTGGCGCCGTAGTACTGGAACTCGACCTGGAAGTTCGTCGCGTTGGCGATCAGGTTGCGGTGCGACAGCTCGATGCCCTTGGGCCGGCCGGTGGTGCCGGACGAATAGAGCTGCAGCGCGGGCTCGTCGGGGTCGCCGGCGTAACCGGTATCGACGTTGTCGAACCTGCCGTACCAGTCGCTGAACGATTCGAGGTCGCCGAGCGGCGGGCCGTCCTCGGTCAGGACCTTCTTGATGCCGGTCGCGGCCGGGATCTTCGGCAGCGCATCGGCGAAGTCGCGGTCGGCCATCAGGAAGCGCGCTTCGCCGTTGTTCAGGATGTAATCGATCTCGGGCGGCGCCAGCCGCCAGTTGACCGGCATGCAGACCGCCTGCAGCTTGGTGGCGGCGATCGTCAGCACCAGGCACTCGACGACGTGCCGCGTCAGCGTCGCGACCCGGTCGCCGCGACCGATGCCCAGTGACTTGAGCCCCTGCGCGACGCGATTGCTCGCCTCGTCGACGTCGCGATAAGACCAGCGCCGATACGGATTCAGGAAGGCGGTCTGCTCGCCCAGGGTTTCGGCCTGGCTGCGGGCGATGGTGTTCAGCGTCTGCGCGCTCATGGTCTCCTCGGTCTTTCAGGGGGGCGCGGACCGGCGGGCCGGTCGCGCGGCCAGTCCGATTCCGGCCGTAGGATGCGCTCAAACGCGCGGGCGCCGGAACTAGGGAAACCCCACGTCAGTCGGATTCGCGCGGAATCGGCAGTCCCTGCTCGACCAGTCGGCGCCAGACCTCTTCGGCGTCGTCGGCGAACGAGAGCAGGCCCGCGTCCTGCGGGTCGATCATCCGCTCCTCGACCAGCAGTTCGAGGTCGATCACGCGCCGCCAGTACGCGGTGTCGAACAGCACGACCGGCACGCGCGGCATCTTGCGCGTCTGGCACAGCGTCAGCACCTCGAACAGCTCGTCGAGCGTGCCGAAGCCGCCCGGAAACGCGACCAGCGCGGCCGCGCGCAGCGCGAAGTGCATCTTGCGCATCGCGAAGTAATGGAACCGGAACGTCAGGTCCGGCGTGCTCCACGGATTGGGCATCTGCTCGTGCGGCAACGTGATGTTCAGCCCGATCGACGCCGCGCCGACCTCGCTGGCGCCGCGATTGGCCGCTTCCATGATGCCGGGGCCGCCGCCGGTCATGATCACGTTGTCGCGGCCCTCGTCCGCGTGGCGCAGCGCGCCGCCGCGCTGCGAGGCGATCGTCGCGAACAGCCGCGCCTGCTGGTACCAGTGGTCGTGGCGCTCGCGCTGGCTCGCGGGCAGGCCCGCCACCGCCGGCGGCTGGTCGGCCGGGCGGACCCGGGCGCTGCCGAAAACGACGATCGTCGAGCGTACGCCGCGGGCGCGCATCGCCTGCTCGGCCTTCTCGTATTCGAGCATGAAGCGCAGGCCGCGCTGGGCATCGGCGAGCATGAAGTCCTGGTCGAGGGCGGCGAGCCGGTAGCTGGCGGCCGCGAGTTGTCGGGTGTTGTCGGGTGTGGTCATCGGCATCGCGATCGGCACGCGGCCCCGTCGATCGGCGCCCGCGCGTGTCGAGCGATTCTATTTCACCGAGGCCGCAAGGCGCGGCGGGCGCCGCTGCGCCGACGGCTCAACGGTCGTCGAGCAGGCGCCGGGCGGCGTCGAGCTCGGCGTCGGTGCCGGCGGCCGATGACGAGGCGCCGGCATCGGAATCGGCGCGAGCGCCGGCCTGCGCGGTCGGCGGCGGGCGCCGGCCGACGCGCGACCACACCAGCAAACCGAGCAGCAGCAGCGCGAACGGTCCGCCCCACAGCAGCCAGGTGCTGCGCTGGACCGGCGGCTTGTACAGCACGAACTGGCCGTAGCGATCGACCAGGTAGGACTTGATCTGCTCGTCGCTGCGGCCCTGCTCGATCATCGCCTTGACCTGGTTGCGCAGGTCGACCGCCAGTTCGGCGTTCGAGTCGGCCAGCGTCTGGTTCTGGCAGACCAGGCAGCGCAGTTCTTCGGACAGATGCTTGAGCCGCGTCTCGGTCTCGGCGCCGGACGCGGCCCAGGCCGGCGCCGGGCCCGCCAGGCCGATCAACAGCGCCAGCAGCAGCGCGAGGAAACCCGCGATCGCCGGCCGCGCCGGCCGGAGGGCGGGGAGGGCATGGACAGCGCGAACGGCATGAGCGGCACGGCGGACATGAAGGGAACGAACGGGACGGCGGGCACCAACGGCGCGGCGGGCACGGAGGGCAGGGAGGGCAGGGAGGGCAGGGAGGGCAGGGAGGGCAGGGAGAGCACGGGGGCCACCGGCAGCGGTAGGGGCGCGCATCGTCTCGTCGGTGGATCGCATCACGAGGCCGCCTGCAGTTCACGGACCTTCGGCAGCAGCGTCCGTTCGAGCAGCTCGGGCGTCAGCGGGCCGACGTGTTTGTAGCGGATCACGCCCTGCCGGTCGATCAGGAAGGTCTCGGGCGCACCGTAGACGCCGTAGTCGATCGCGACCTTGCCGGTGAAATCGCTGACCGTCAGCTCGTACGGATCGCCGAGCCGCGCGAGCCACGCCGTCGAGTTGTCGAGCATGTCCTTCCAGGCCAGCCCGACGATCGGCACGGCCTTCGAGCGGGCCAGCTCAAGCAGCACCGGGTGCTCGACGTGGCAGGCGGTGCACCACGATCCCCAGACGTTGAGCAGCCAGACGCGGCCGTGCATCGCCTGCGGCGACCAGTTCGTCTGCGGGTCGCGCAGCAGCGGCAGCGAGAACGCCGGCGCGGGTTTGCCGATCAGTGGTGAAGGCAGCTCGCGCGGGTCGCGGTCGAGCCCGCGGTAAAGGAACAGGCCGATCGCGGCGAACACGATCAGCGGCAGGACGAACTTGAGCCAGCGCATGCGGATACCGGGTAAGCGGGGACGTCCGATCGGGACGGTCAGGAGGCGCCGGCCGCCGACGCCGCGGCCGCCGGGCGCGGCGCGGTGCGGGTCACGCGGCGGCGGTAGCGCCGATCGGCGATCGCGATCAGTCCGCCGGCCGCCATCAGCAGGCAGCCGATCCAGATCCAGTTGACGAAGGGTTTGATCTGCAGCCGGATCGCCCACGCGCCGTCGTTCAGCGGCTCGCCCATCGACAGGTAGACGTCGCGAGTCAGGCCGCGGTCGATCGCCGCCTCGGTCATCGGCTGGCGGGTCGCGCGATAGACGCGTTTCTCCGGATGCAGCGTGACCAGCGGACGGCCGTCGCGGCTCAGCGCGAAATGTCCGCGGGCCGCGTCGTAGTTGGGACCGGCGACGCTCTCGAGCGAATCGAAGCGGATCGAATACGCGCCGAGCGCGACGGCGTCGCCCGGCGCGACGCGGGTCTCGAGCTCGACCGAGTAGCTTTTGACCAGCGTGACGCCGACGACGAAGACGGCGATGCCCAGGTGCGCGACGTGCATGCCCCAGACGCTGGTCGGCACCAGCGCCGCGCGGCGCAGTCGCGGGCGGCCGTCGCCGTCGCGCAGCAGGTCGAGCACCGCGACGACGACGCTGCCGGCGATCCACACGCCCAGCAGCAGGCCCAGGCTGGTCATCGTCTTGAAGCCGTCGATCGTGATCGGCAGCAGCACGGCCGTCAGCACGGCGACCAGCGCGGCCCAGCGCAGCCGGCGCATCAGCGGCGGCAGTTCGGCGCGCTGCCACCGGGCCAGCGGCGCGATGCCGACCAGGAACAGCGCCGGCGCGACCAGCGGGAAGAACACCGCGTCGAAGTACGGCGGCCCGACCGAGATCTTGCCGAGGTCCAGCGTATCGAGCACCAGCGGATACAGCGTGCCGAGCAGCACCGCGGCCATCGCGACGACCAGCAGCACGTTGTTGGCCAGCAGCAGCGATTCGCGCGACACGATCGCGAAGCCCGGACCGATGCCGATGCGCTGCGCGCGCCACGCGAACAGCGTCAGCGAGCCGCCGATCACGAGGCCGAGGAAGGCCAGGATGAACACGCCGCGCGTCGGATCGGTCGCGAACGCGTGGACCGAGGTCAGCACGCCCGAGCGGACCAGGAACGTGCCCATCAGGCTGAGGCTGAACGCCATCAGCGCCAGCAGCACGGTCCAGCTTCGGAACGCGCCGCGCTTTTCGGTGACCGCCAGCGAATGGATCAGCGCGGTGCCGACCAGCCACGGCATGAACGAGGCGTTCTCGACCGGATCCCAGAACCACCAGCCGCCCCAGCCCAGCTCGTAGTAGGCCCAGAACGAGCCGAGCGCGATGCCGACGGTCAGGAACGCCCAGGCGGCCGTCGTCCACGGCCGCGCCCAGCGTGCCCAGGCGGCGTCGAAGCGGCCCTCGAGCAGGCCGGCGACCGCGAACGCGAACGCCACCGAGAAGCCGACGTAGCCCATGTACAGCAGCGGCGGATGGAACACCATGCCCGGGTCCTGCAGCAGCGGGTTCAGGTCGCGGCCGTCGGGCGGCGCCGGCAGCAGGCGCTCGAACGGATTGGACGTGAACAGCAGGAACAGCAGGAAGCCGACGCCGATCAGCGCCAGCACGCCGATCACTCGGGCCGCCAGCGTCGGCGCCAGCGAACGGCTGAAGAACGCGACGGCCGCCGTCCAGCCGGACAGCATCAGCACCCACAGCAGCATCGAGCCTTCGTGCGAACCCCAGGTCGCGGCGATCCGGTACGGCAGCGGCAGCGCCAGGTTCGAATTGCTGGCGACCAGCGCGATCGAGAAATCGTTGTGGACGAAGCCGGCGGCCAGGCACACGAACGCCAGCAGGATCAGCGCGAACACGCCGACGCTGGCGGGCCGCGCGATCGCGATCAGCACCGCGTCGCGCCGCCACGCGCCGACCAGCGACAGCACGCCGAGCGCCGCGGCCATCACCAGCGCCAGCGCGAGGCTGAAGTGACCGAGTTCGGCCGTCATTCGGTCTTGCTCCGGGGCTGCGTTTCGTTGGCGGCGGCCTTGTTCTCGATCGCGCGCTTCATCGCTTCGGCGGCCTCGGGCGGCATGTAGTTCTCGTCGTGTTTGGCCAGCACCTCGGTCGCGCGGAAGCTGCCGTCGGCCTCGACGCGGCCCTGCGCGACGACGCCTTTGCCCTCCTTGAACAGGTCGGGCAGGATGCCGCGGTAGTGGACCAGCGTCGTGTGCGCGGTGTCGGTGACGCGGAAGCTGCCGCCGGCGCCGTCGGCGGCGCGCTGCAGGCTGCCCTGTTCGACCATGCCGCCGATGCGGAACGTGCGGTCGCGCGGCGCCTCGCCGCTGGCGATCTGCGTCGGCGTGAAGAAGAACACCAGGTTGCTCTGGAACGCGTTGAGCACGAGCGCGACGGAAACCGACAGCGTCGCCAGGCCGGCGGCGATCCAGATCAGGCGTTTGTGACGGGGCTTCATGGCGAGGTGGTTCCGGGTTGGCGTGCCGGCAGGACGGTGCCCGGTTCGGGCAGGACGGCGGCGTCGTCCGACGGTTCGCGTTCGAGCGCCTGCTCGTCGAGCACCTTGCGCAGGCTGGCCGCGCGCAGCCGCCTGAGCGACCACAGCTCCCAGACGATGGCCAGCGCCAGCGCGCCGTACGAGCAGGCGATGTAGTACGCGTGCGGATTCATCGCAGACCCCGCATCGGCCGGCCGTCGGCGGTGCGCGCCTCGACCCAGGCGCGAGCCCAGCCGGTGTGCGCGTCGCGTTCGAGGATCAGGCTGCGCACGCGCGTCAGCACGACGGCGATCGTGTAGCACCAGGCGGCCAGCGCCATCAGCAGCATGCCGGCCAGCATCGTGTGCGCCATCTTGGGCGCGGCCGTCATCGAGATCGTCGCGCCCTGATGCAGCGTGTTCCACCAGATGACCGAGAAGTAGATGATCGGCACGTTGACCGCGCCGACCAGCGCCAGCACGGCGCCGGCGCGGTCGGCCCGGCGCGGGTCCTCGATCGCCGACGTCAGCGCCATGTAGCCGAGGTACAGGAAGAACAGGATCAGCGTCGACGTCAGGCGCGCGTCCCAGACCCAGTAGGTCCCCCAGGTCGGCCGTCCCCAGAACGCGCCGGTCCACAGCGCGATCAGCGCGAACATCGCGCCGGTCGGCGCCAGCGCGCGCGCCATCAGCGCGGACAGCCGCGTGTTCCAGATCAGCGAGGCGGCCGACCAGCCGGCCATCACCAGGTAGACGAACATCGCCATCCAGGCCGCCGGCACGTGGATGAAGATGATCCGGTACGACTCGCCCTGCTGGAAATCGGTCGGCGCGATCAGGAAGCCGACGATCAGCCCGGCGGCCGCCAGCACGGCCGCCGCCGCCGCGAACCACGGCACCAGGCGGCCGGCGAGCGGAAAGAAGGTGACCGGCGATGAATACTTGAACCAAGACATGTGTTCTTCGTCGTTCTCGTGGCGACCCGACGCTATTCGTACGCGATTCTAACCGCCAGGGTCGCCGCCGACGGCCCGAGCACCAGCGCGCCGAGGCAGCCCGCGCCCAGCAGCGACAGGTGAGCGGCGGCGCCCAGGCCGGCCTGCTGGCTGTCGATCGCGCTGCTGCCGAAGATCAGCACCGGGATCGCCAGCG
Source organism: Burkholderiaceae bacterium (assembly GCA_047601745.1). Classification (GTDB taxonomy): domain Bacteria; phylum Pseudomonadota; class Gammaproteobacteria; order Burkholderiales; family Burkholderiaceae_E; genus JAKPAM01. The sequence goes on from JASGIS010000001.1 coordinate 3,714,382, forward strand.
GCAGGATCAGCAGCGCCAGCAGCGCGCTGCCGCCGCGGCTGCCCAGCGTCAGCGCCGACGTGATCGCCCCGAGCCAGCTCAGGATCGGCGACCCCAGCAGCAGCGTCAGCATCAGCAGGCCGATCGCGTCGGGCGGCAGCCCGAACTGCAGACCGATCAGCGGCGACAGCAGCACCACGGGCAGACAATGCGCGATCCAGTGCGCGAGCACCTTGCCCGTGATCAAGGCGGGCAAGGGCGCGCTGGCCAGCAGAAGCTGTTCGAGCGTGCCGTCGACGTGGTCGTGCGCGAACAGCCGCGGCAGGCCGAGCAGCAGCGACAGCAGCGCTGCGATCCAGACGATGCCCGGGGCCAGCGTCCTGAGCAGCGCCGGGTCGGGATTGACCGACAGCGGAAACAGCGTCGCGACCAGCACGAAGAACACCAGCGCCAGCAGCGGGTCGGCGCGGTTGCGCAGCAGCACGCGCAGGTCGCGCCGGCAGCTCCAGCGCAGCGCGCCGAACACGCCGAGCAGCGGTTCGCCGTCGCGCGTCATGCCGTCGCTCGCCATGCGGTCGCCGGTCATCCGGTCGTTCGCCATCCGGTCGTCCGTCATCCGCGCAGCTCGTGGCGCTGCGGCGGATGGCGCGCCGGCAGCGGCTGGTGGCTGGCGACCAGCGCGCAGCCGCCGCCCGCCAGGTGCGCATCGAGCAGGTCGGCAAGCAGCGCCAGTCCCTGCGCGTCCAGCGCGTTGGCCGGTTCGTCGAGCAGCCACAGCGGCCGGGGGCCGCACAGCAGCCGCGCGAGGTTCAGCCGGCGCACCTGGCCGGCCGACAGCCGCGCGCCGGCCACGTGGCGGACTCGCGCGAGCCCGACCCGTTCGAGCGCGCCGGCCAGCGTCGACGCGTCGGGCGGGCGGCCGTGATCGAGCGCCGCCTGCGTCGCCAGGTTTTCGAGCGCGCTGAATTCGGGCTTGATCGCGCCGGCATGGCCTTCGTAGTAGAACACGCGCCGCCAGCCGGCATCGCGCAGCCGCTGCGGCCGGTCCCGCCACAGCACCATGCCGTCGAGTGGACGGACGAGGCCCGCGATCGCCCGCATCAGCGTCGTCTTGCCGCTGCCGTTGCGGCCGGTCAGCATCGTCCACCGGCCGGCCGGAACGCCGAACGACTGGCCGCCGAACAGCGGCCGGGCGCCGGCCGCGCAGCTCAGTGCCTGCACGGTCAGGCCGTCGGCGGGCGCGCGGGTATCGGAGTTCGCGTCCGGCGCGTCCGTCATGGCACGACCTGCTCGATGCGGATGTCGACGGGGCGGCCGCCCGGCGCGACCGGGCCGCTGCTGCCAATCAGGTCGCCGGCCTGGCGCATCGCCGTGCCCTGGCGGCTGATCCGCGCCTCGACGATCACCTGTGCGGCCTGCGAGATCCGGCGTTCGGGCGTCATCGCCTGCGCGTCGGTCAGCGCGTAGTCGACCGGCCAGTCGGTCACCGGCAGGCGCAGCGCCGCCAGCGGCATCCGCGGGCCGTCGACCAGGCGGGCCGACACGAACAGCGTCGCGCCCGGCGGTACCTGCGCGCGCAGCGAATCGGCGATCGTGATCCGGCCGGCGACGCCGGCCGATGCGGCGGCGGCCGGCGCCGGCACCGGTGCCGGCGCGCCGGCGGTCTGGCCGGCGGAGGCCTGTCCGGTCGAAGCCTCTGCGGTCGAGGCCCGTCCGGTCGAAGCCTGTCCGGTCGCAGCCTGTCCTGTCGCAGCCTGTCCGGCAGCGGGCCCTTGTCCGGCGGGTCCCTGTCCGGCGGGTCCCTGTCCGGCGGGGCCGATCTCGCCGGCGATCCGCTGCGCGACGGCCTCGATCTGCTGCGCCTGCTCCGATCGCGGGTCCATGCCGGCCAGCAGCCGGCGCAGATACGTCAAAGCCTGTTCGCGGCGTCCGAGCCGGTATTGCGCGGCGCCCATCAGCGCGAGCGCCTTCGGTTCGTCGGGCGACAACTGCAGCGCCTGTTCGAGCAGTTGCTCGGGCTGGCCGCGGAAATCGCCGTCGCGCGATGCGGCGACGGCCTCGGCGAACTCGGCCAGCAGGCGGGCGTCCTGCGGCTGCAGCCGGGTCGCCTCGGCGAACGCCTGCATCGAGCCGGGCAGGTCGCCGCGGATGCGGCGCGCGCGGGCGAGCATCGTCCAGGCCTGCGCGTCGTCGGGCTGCTCGCGCACCCGCCGCTGCAAGGCTTCGAGCGCCTGGGCGATCTCGGCTTCGGTCGCCTGGCCGCGCGCGGCCTGCGGATCGATGCCGATCAGTCCCGGCGAGCCCAGGTGCAGGTACAACAGCACGGCCAGCGCCGGCACGGCGACGACCAGCGTCGCGGCGAGCGCGCGGTGACCGGAGCGGGCGCGGACCGGCTGGCCGGCGGACGGGGAGGCCGGCGCCGACGGATCGGGCAGGAAGACACGGACCTCGCCGGCCAGCTCGTCGATCGCTGCCCGGGCCTCGTCTTCGCGCAGGCGCCCGGCCGAGCGCTCGCGTTCGATCTCGCGGCGGCGGTCGCGATAGACGGCCAGCCGCGCTTCGCGCTCGTCGTCGACGGCGGCGGGGCGGCGAAACATCGGCAGCAGCAGGGCAGCGAGGCCGGCGACGATCAGCGTGGAAACGAGCAGCCAGAAAACGGTCATGCGGCCTTGCCAGGGGGGTCGGGGCAGCAGCGGGCATTCATCGGACGAATCGGGCCAGCGACTCGAGAACGGCTGCCAACGGCTTGTTTTTATTGGAATTGTCGCACATCGGCCGGGCCCGGGCTTGACCACGGTCAGTCACCCGGAATCAGGGGTGCGGACGAGCGGGCGTTTTGATCCATGTCATAGTGACGGATCGCGGAGGTTGTTCATCGATGCCGAACTCGTCGGTCCTGCCCGGCTTGCAATCGCCGTCGTCCCGCGCGCCCGGCGACGAGGCGCGGATGGGCGACGGCTGGGGGTCGCGCCGCGCCTATCGCTGCCAATGCGGCCGCCCGGTCTTCTTCCAGAACAGCATCTGCCTGGCCTGCGGCACGCCGCTCGGCTACGAGCCGCACCGGGCCAGCGTCGTGTCGCTGTCGCCGGGGCCCGAACCCGGTAGCTGGCGGCTGTTCGGCGATACGTCCGAGGACGGGCCCGTCTATCAGAACTGCGGCAACCTCGACACGCCCGCCGGCTGCAACTGGCTGGTCAAGCGCGAGGCGGTGATCGGCGGTTCTTGGCACGGGGCGCGGCCGCTGTGCGTCGCCTGCCGGCTCAACCGGACGATTCCGAACCTGGCCGACGCGCGCAACCGCGAACTGTGGCGCAAGACCGAGGCCGCCAAGCGGCGCATGGTGTCGCAACTGCTGGGCCTGGGTCTGCAGGTGCGTTCGCGGATCGGCGAGGATCCGCAGCGGGGCCTGGCGTTCGACTTCCTGCGGCCCGAACCGGGCGGTCCGCGGATCGTGACCGGCCATCGCGACGGGCTGATCACGCTCGACGTCGAGGAGGCCGACGACGTCAAGCGCGAGGCGATCCGCGCCGAGATGCGCGAACCTTATCGCACGCTGCTCGGCCATCTGCGGCACGAGGTCGGCCATTACTACTGGGACCGGCTGGTCGCGCAGTCGTCATGGCTCGGGCCGTTCCGGCAGTTGTTCGGCGACGAGCGCCAGGACTACGAAGGCAGCCTGCAGCGCCACTACGCGCAGGGGCCGGCCGCCGACTGGTCGCTGCACCACGTCAGCGCGTACGCCAGCGCGCATCCGTGGGAGGACTGGGCCGAGACCTGGGCCCATTACCTGCACATCGTCGACACGCTGGAGACGGCGCTCGGCTTCGGCATCGACCCGATCGAGGTCCAGCTCGACTACGAGGCGTTCAAGGCCGACGCGCTGTACCGGCCCGACGATCCGGACGCGCGGCGCTTCCTGGCGCTGGTCAACGGTTGGAGCGAACTGGCCGGCGTGCTCAACGAGCTGTCGCGCAGCATGGGCCTGCAGGACTTCTATCCGTTCGTGCTGTCGCGCGAGGTGGTCGGCAAGCTGCAGTTCGTGCACCTGGTGGTCCGGGCCGCGGCGCTCGGAGAGATCGCGTGAGCCTGCGGGACGAGCCCGAGCCGGCGTTGCCGGCCGCGGTCGTGCAGGTCGACGTGCGGCGTCATGCGCGCGCCGGCGGCGCGCCGTCGGGGCACGCGGCCGGCGGCAGCGAACCCGATGCGGTCGCCGAGGAAGTGCCGGTGGCGTTCGAGTACAACGGCGTTTCGCACGCGGTGATGCTGGCGTCGCCGCTGGACCTGGAGGACTTCGCGGTCGGCTTCTCGCTGACCGAGGGGATCATCGAGCGGCCGGACCAGATCTACGACGTCGAAACCGTCGTCGACCCGCAGGGTCTGCGGCTGCGGATCGATCTGGCCGGCGAATGCTTCGCCGCGCTGAAGGCGCGCCGCCGCACGTTGGCCGGCCGCACCGGCTGCGGCCTGTGCGGCGCCGAGAATCTCGCGCAGGCGATGCGCCCGCTGCCGTCGCTGGCGGCCGACGATTTCGCGCTGCCGGCCGCGGTGCTGCACGCGGCCTTCGACGCGCTGCGCGAACGCCAGCCGCTGCAGCAGGCGACCGGCGCCACGCACGCGGCCGGGTGGGTCGACGCGAGCGGCCGGCTGACGCTGGTACGCGAGGACGTCGGCCGCCACAACGCGCTCGACAAGGTGCTGGGCGCGTTGGCGCGTGGTGGCAGTGGCAGTGGCGGGGCCCGGGGCGGAACCAGGGGCGGGACCAGGGACGGGACCGGGACCAGGGGCGCGGCGATCGTCACCAGCCGGGCCAGCGTCGAGATGGTGCAGAAGGCGGCGATGCTGGGAGTGCCGATCCTGGCGACGATCTCGGGTCCGACGGCGCTGGCGATCCGCACTGCGCAGGAATGCGGGCTGACGCTGGCCGCGTATTTTCGCGATCGCGGCCACGTGCGCTATGCGCACGGCGGGCGGCTGGACTAGAGCGTGCTCACCTGAGGATCGAACTCGCGCCGAGGGGGCTCTGGCCAGGCGTCGGCGAAGCGGCGCACCCGGGGTAGGTAACGAGTCCGCAACGACGCCCCGGCCGTCGGCGCCCCTCGACTCAGCCCACGTCGACCGGCCAGCGATCGGTCGCGAGCCGGCGGCCGAGCCCGCGCAGGAAATCCACGCACAGGTCCAGTTGCCCGACCTCGACGAACTCGTCGGCCTGGTGCGCGACGGCGATCTGGCCGGGGCCGCAGATCACGGTCTGCACGCCGATCTGCTGCAGCATGCCGGCCTCGGTGCCGAAGCTGACGCGGCCGAACTCGCGATGCGCGCACAGCGGCCGCAGCGTGTCGGCCAGGTGGCGATTGCCGCGCTCGTCGAGTCCCGGCGCGTCCAGCACCTCGTCGATGCGGATGTCGACGTCCGGGAAACGCGCGCGCAGCGGCGCCAGCAGCGTCCGTCGGCAATGCTCGCGCACCGACGCGACGACATCGGCCGCACGCACGCCGGGCAACGCGCGCACCTCGAACACGAAGTCGCATTCGCGGGCCGTGATGTTGTGCGCGGTGCCGCCTCGGATCTGGCCGACGTGGACGCTGGTGTGCGCGAACTCGAAACCGTCGTGGCGCTCGGCCTCGTTGAGGCGGCGCTGCAGGCCGTTCAGGAACACGATGACCTCGGCCGCCAGTTCGACGGCCGACACGCCCTGGTCGCGCAGCGACGAGTGCACGCCGTGGCCGGTCACGTGGCAGCGATAGATCGCCGCGCCCTTGTTGGCGACGACGATCTGCATCGATGTCGGCTCGCCGATCACGCAGGCGGCCGGCCTGACCGGCGCCTGCGCCAGATGCGCGGCCAGCAGCCGCATCCCGTGCATGTCGGTTTCTTCGTTGTACGACAGCGCCAGATGCACGGGGCTCTTCAGCGGCAGCGCCGCGAACTCGGGCGCCAGCGCGGTGAAGCAGGCGATGAACGCCTTCATGTCGGCCGAGCCGCGACCGTACAGATTGTCGCCGCGCGGGGTCAGCGTGAACGGGTCGCTGAGCCAGGTCTCGCCGGCGACCGGCACGACGTCGGAGTGTCCCGACAGCATCACCCCGGGCACGTCGGCCGGCCCGATCGTCGCGAACAGGTTGGCCTTGCCCGGTTCGTCGCCGCTCTGCACGAAGGCCTTGACGCCGAGCCCGTCGAGCCGGTCGGCGACCCAGTCGATCAGCTCGACGTTGCTGCGGCTGCTGGTGGTGTCGAAGGCCACCAGCGTTCGCAGCGTGTCGATGACGTCGGATCGGGCAATCACGGGGCTCTCCTGTTCGCGATGGGCCGGCGTGCGCCGGGCCTCAGCTTCGTCGCAGCGCGGTCGCCGCCCGCGCCAGGTCGGTGATCCGGTCCCAATGGCCGCCGGTGACCGCATCGGACGGCGTGATCCACGATCCGCCGACCGCGACGACGTTGGGCAGCGCCAGATACGCGGGCGCGGACGCCGCGTCGACGCCGCCGGTCGGACAGAAGCGCGCGTCCGGAAACGGTCCTGCCAGCGCCTTGAGCATCGCGATGCCGCCGGCCACCGAGGCCGGGAACAGCTTCATCACGCCGATGCCGACGTTCTGCGCGCGCATCACCTCGGACGGCGTCATGACGCCCGGCACGAACGCGATGTCGTGGTCGGCGGCCGCCATCACCAGCGATTCGTCGAATCCGGGCGAGAACGCGAAGCGCGCGCCGGCGGCCTTGACCGCGGCCATGTCCTTCGGGCTGGTCACCGTGCCGGCGCCGATCAGCACGTCGGGCACCTCGGCCGCGGCGCGCCGGATCGACTCGAGCCCGGCCGCCGTGCGCAGCGTGATCTCGAGGATGCGCACGCCGCCCGCCGCGCAGGCCCGGGCCAGCGGGACCGCGTGTTCGGGGTCGTCGAGCACGATCACCGGAATCGCGGGCGCGCAATCGGGCGTGCGTTCCAGGTACTCGAGCAGCAGGGATGGCGAGGCCGGGGAGGTCGTGTCGGTGCTGGTCACGTCGGGGTCCGCGGACGGGCTGGGAGTGTGTCCGAGCTTAGCATCGTCCGCGGCCGGTGTCGCCCGTCGCGGGGCCGGCGATCGACCGCGGTCCGGCGATAATGCGCGCAACGAATCGCGCCCCGCGCAACGAAAGGAGACGGCCAGCATGGATATCGTCGCTATCGGCGAACCGATGATCGAGTTCAACCAACGGCCCGGCACGTCGCTGTATCTGCAGGGGTTCGGCGGCGACACCTCCAACTTCTCGTGCGCGGCGGCCCGCGTCGGCGCGCGCGTCGGCGTCCTGACCCGGATCGGCGCCGACGAGTTCGGCGACCAGTTGCTGGCCCTGTGGCGGCGCGAGAACGTCGACGCCTCGGCGGTCGAGCGCGACCCCGACGCGCCGACCGGTCTGTACTTCGTCAGCCACGGTCCCGACGGCCACCGCTTCGCGTATCGCCGAGCGGGTTCGGCGGCGAGCCGGATGAAACCGTCGCCGGCGTTCGACGAACGGGTGGCCGCGGCCCGATGGCTGCACGTATCGGGCGTCTCGCAGGCGATCAGCGACAGCGCCTGCGATACCGTGTTCGCCGCGCTGGCCTGCGCGCGCGCGCATCGCGTGCCGGTCAGCTACGACCTGAACTTCCGGCCGCGGCTATGGCCGGCGGCGCGGGCGCGGGCGATCGCCGAGGCCACGCTGGCCGACGTCGATCTGTTCCTGCCGAGCCTGGACGAGGCCGAGGCGCTGTTCGGCCTGGTCGACGCCGACGCGTTGATCGACCACGCGCACCGGCTGGGCGCGCGGCGCGTCGCGGTCAAGCGGGGGGCGGCCGGCGCGCGGATCTCGGACGGCCGTCAACGGATCGACGTCCCCGGTTTCGCGGTCGACAGCGTCGACGCGACCGGCGCCGGCGACTGCTTCGCCGGGGTGCTGGTCGCGCGGCTGGTGGCCGGCGACGATCTGGCGGCGGCCGCGCGCGCCGCCTGCGCGGCCGCCGCGCTCAGCACGACCGGCTACGGCGCCGTCGATCCGTTGCCGACCTGGCCCGCGGTACGGGCGCGGCTCGACGGCGACGCGCGTTCGCGCTCGTCGTAGAACGCGCGCAGCGCCTGGCCGGTATGGCTGCCGGCGCGTCCGGCCAGCTCGCGCGGCGGCCCGGCCGCCACCAGCCGGCCTCCGCCGGCGCCGCCTTCCGGCCCGAGGTCGACGATCCAGTCGGCTTCGGCCCAGATGTCGAGGTTGTGCTCGACGACGACCAGCGTGTTGCCGGCGTCGACCAGTCGCTGCAGCACCGCGATCAGCTTCTCGACGTCGGCCATGTGCAGCCCGACCGTCGGTTCGTCGAGCACGTACAGCGTGCGCGGGGTGCGCGCGCGCTGCCGCGCCGCCTTGTCGGCGTCGACGCCGGGCATCGCGTCGCCGCCCAGTTCGCGGACCTTGGCCAGCTCGGTCACCAGCTTGATCCGCTGCGCCTCGCCGCCGGACAGCGTCGGGCTCGGCTGGCCCAGCGTCAGGTAGCCGAGGCCGACGTCCTGCAGCAGCTTCAGCGGGTGCGAGATCGACGGCGAGGCCGCGAAGAACTCGACCGCCTCGTCGACGCTCATCGCCAGCACGTCGCCGATGCTCTGTCCGCGCAGCCGCACGGCCAGCGTCTCGCGGTTGAAGCGCGCGCCGCCGCAGACCTCGCAGCCGACCTTGACGTCGGGCAGGAAGCTCATCTCGATGCGCTGCTGCCCCTGTCCCTCGCAGGCCGGGCAGCGGCCGGCGCCGGTGTTGAACGAGAAGCGCGCCGGCGTATAGCCGCGCACCCGCGCCTCGGTCGTATCGGCGAACAGGCGGCGGATCGGATCCCAGAAGCCGACATAAGTGGCCGGACACGAGCGCGGCGTCTTGCCGATCGGCGTCTGGTCGACCTCGAGCACGCGGCCGATCGCTTCCCAGCCGTCGATCGCCGCGCAGCCCTGGATCGCCGGCAGCGTCTTGCGCTGGTTGCGCGCGGCCGTCAGCCGCTGCACGTTCGCCAGCAGCAGGTCGCGGGCCAGCGTCGACTTGCCGCTGCCCGACACGCCGGTGATCACCGTCATCCGGTTCAGCGGGATCGTCACGTCGATGTCGCGCAGGTTGTGCAGCGTCGCGCCGCGCACGTGCAGCGCCGGCGATTCGGCATCGACGGCGCGCGGCGGATGCAGCGGGTGCTGCAGCGGATGCGCGAGCAGGCGCCCGGTCAGGCTGTCCGGGTGGCGCGTCAGCGCGTCGTACGTGCCGTGCGCGATGATCCGGCCGCCGAGCTTGCCGGCGCCGGGGCCGATGTCGATCACGTGGTCGGCGCGGCGGATCGTGTCCTCGTCGTGCTCGACGACCAGCAGCGTATTGCCCTTGTCCTTCAGGCGGTCGAGCGTGTCGAGAAGGATCCGGTTGTCGCGCGGATGCAGGCCGATCGTCGGCTCGTCGAGCACGTAGCAGACACCCTGCAGGTTCGAGCCGAGCTGCGCGGCCAGCCGGATCCGCTGCGCCTCGCCGCCGGACAGCGTCGGCGCGCTGCGGTCCAGCGACAGGTAGCCGAGCCCGACGTCGGCCAGGAAGGCCAGCCGCGAGCGGATCTCGACCAGCAGATCGCGGGCGATCTGCGCCTCGCGGCCGCTGAAGCCGATCGTCGCCAGCCAGTCCGCGCAGTCGGACACCGGCTGGGCCGTCAGCTCGGCGATCGACAGATCGTGGACGCGCACCGCCAGCGCGACCGGGTTCAGCCGCTGGCCCTTGCAGGCCGGACAGGGGCAGGGGCCGGCCGCGGCGTCGGCCGACGCGTCGTCGGCGCCGCCGTTGCCGTTGCTGTTGCTGTTGCCGCTGCTGTTGCCGCTGCTGTTGCTGTCGCCGCTCCGGCCGCGCTTGCTGGCCTTGCCCTCGGCGCCGTTCGTGCCGCTGCCGCCGGCCGTCGCCGACCAGCGTTCTTCCTCGCCGGTCTGCTCGACGTCGAAGCCCTCGAGCTGCAGGCCGGTGCCGTAGCAATGCGTGCACCAGCCGAGCTTGGAGTTGAACGAGAACAGGCGCGGATCGAGTTCGGGGTAGCTGGTGCCGCATTGCCGGCACGCGCGCCGCGTCGAGAACACGCGCGTCGGCAGCGGCTCGGCGTCGGTCGCCGATTCGCCGCCGTCGATCGACGCGGACAGCCGTTCGAGGCCTTCGGCCACCAGCACCACGCCCTTGCCGTGCTCGAGCGCCGCCTGCAGGTGCTCGCGCAGCGCCGCTTCGTTGGCCGGGTCGACGCGCACGTCGGCGACCGGCAGCTCGATGTTGTGCTCGACGTAGCGGTCCAGCCGCGGGAACTTGTCGGTCGGCAGGAAGCGGCCGTCGACGCGCAGGTGCGTGAAGCCCTTGCCTTTGGCCCATTTGGCCAGGTCCGTGTACAGCCCCTTGCGCGCGATCACCAGCGGCGCGAGCAGGCCGATGTGGCGGCCGCGGTAATCGGCGAGCAGCCGCGCGACGATCGCGTCGAACGATTGCGGTTCGATCGGGATGTCGCAGCGCGGGCAATACTGGACGCCGAGCTTGACGTACAGCAGCCGCAGGAAATGGTAGATCTCGGTCAGCGTCGCGACCGTGCTCTTGCGTCCGCCGCGGCTGGTCCGCTGCTCGATCGCCACCGTCGGCGGGATGCCGAACACGCCGTCGACGTCCGGCCGCGACGACGGCTGGACGAACTGCCGCGCATAAGCGTTCAGCGATTCGAGATAGCGGCGCTGGCCTTCGCCGAAGATGACGTCGAACGCCAACGTCGACTTGCCGCTGCCCGACACGCCGGTGATCACCGTCATCCGGTCGCGCGGCACGTCGACGTCGATGTTCTTCAGGTTGTGCTCGCGCGCGTTGTGCACGAAGATCGAATGGCGTGCGCGGTCGCGCAGCACCGATTGCAGCGGCCGGCCTTCTTCGACCGCGTCGGCGCGGGGCGCCGGCGTCGGGTAAGCGCCGTCCGCGCCGAGCTGCCGGTAATAAGCGACCAGCGCGCGGCCGGTGAACGACTCGGGCGTCGCCTCGATCAGCGCCGGCGTGCCGGCGGCGACCAGCCGGCCGCCGGCATCGCCGCCCTCGGGCCCCAGGTCGATGACCCAGTCGGCCGAACGGATCACGTCGAGGTTGTGCTCGATCACCAGCAGCGAGTGGCCGGCGCCGATCAGCTTGCGGAACGCCCTGAGCAGCCGCGCGACGTCGTCGAAATGCAGGCCGGTGGTCGGCTCGTCGAACATGAACAGCGTGCCGCCGCGGCCCTCGGCCGCCGCCGCGCGGCTCTGTTCGCTGACGCTGCGCGACGCGGCCTCGGCCAGGAAGCCGGCCAGTTTCAGGCGCTGCGCCTCGCCGCCGGACAGCGTCGGCACCGGCTGGCCGAGCTTCAGGTAATCGAGCCCGACGTCGACCAGCGGCTGCAGCGTCGTGCGGATCTCGCGGTCGCCGCGGAAGAACTGCAGCGCCTCGTTGACGGTCAGCTCGAGCACGTCGGCGATCGACGGCCCCTGCGGTGGCACGCCGCGCGGCGCGGCGTCGCCGGCCGGGCCGGCGTCGGTCCCGTCGGACGGCGGATCGAGCCGCACTTCGAGGATGTCGGCGCGAAAGCGCTTGCCGTCGCAATCCGGGCAGCGCAGGTAGACGTCGGACAGGAACTGCATCTCGACGTGCTCGAAGCCGTTGCCGCCGCAGGTCGGGCAGCGTCCGTCGCCCGAGTTGAAGCTGAACGTGCCCGCCGTGTAGCCGCGCTCGCGCGCCGCCGCGGTCGCCGCGAAACGCTTGCGGATCGCGTCGAACGCGCCGACGTAGCTGGCCGGGTTCGAGCGCGTCGTCTTGCCGATCGGCGTCTGGTCGACGAAGACGACGTCGCCGATCAGCTCGGCGCCCAGCAGCCGGCCATGGTTGCCGGCCGCCTCGGTCGGCTTGCCCAGGTGCTTGCGCAGCGCCGGCAGCAGCACGTCCTGCATCAGCGTCGACTTGCCGCTGCCCGACACGCCGGTCAGCGCGACCAGCCGTCCGAGCGGGATCTCGACGCTCAGCCGCTGCAGATTGTGTTCGCACGCGTCCTCGATGACGAGCCGGGGCGTCGACGGCTTGACCGGCAGCGTCGCCGCCGTCGCGACGGTCTTGCGGCCCGACAGGTAGTCGCCGGTCAGCGTGCCGGCGTCGCGGATGCCGGCGGCCGGCCCGTCATAAGTGATCGTGCCGCCGCGTTCGCCCGGGCCGGGGCCGATGTCCAGGATGCGGTCGGCCGCGAACATCACCTGCGGATCGTGCTCGACGACGACCAGCGAATTGCCGCTGTCGCGCAGCCGGTGCATGACCTCGATGATCCGGTCCATGTCGCGCGGATGCAGACCGATCGACGGCTCGTCGAGCACGAACAGCGTGTTGACCAGCGAGGTGCCGAGCGCGGTCGTCAGGTTGATCCGCTGCACCTCGCCGCCGGACAGCGTGCGCGACTGCCGATCGAGCGTCAGGTAGCCGAGCCCGACGTCGGCCAGGTAAGCGAGCCGCGAGCGCAGCTCGGTCAGCAGCAGGTCGGTCGCCTCGTCCAGCGGCGCCGGCAGCGCCAGGCGGTCGAAGAAGCCCTTGACGCGATCGATCGGCAGCAGCATCAGGTCGTGGAAGCACAGCCCGGGCTGGCGCTGCAGATCGTCGTCGCGCCAGTCGACGCCGATCGGCCGGAAACGGCGGTAATGGCCGCCGTCGGCCGTCAGCGCCCGCTCGGCCTCGTCGTGCGTGCCGACGCGCCACAGCAGCGCGTCGGCCTTCAGCCGCGAGCCTTCGCAGGTCTGGCACGGCGTGTACGAGCGGTAGCGCGACAGCAGCACGCGGATGTGCATCTTGTACGCCTTCGACTCGAGCCAGTCGAAGAAGCGTCGCAGGCCGTACCACTGCGTGCGCCAGTTGCCGGTCCAGTCGTCGCCGCCCTCGATGACCCAGTGCCGCTCGTCGTCGCGCAGTTCGCGCCACGGCACGTCGAAGCGGATGCCGCGCCGCCGGCCGTAGCGTTCGAGCTCGACCTGGCATTCCTTGAAGCTCTCGGTCTGCCAGGGCTTGACCGCGCCCTGCGCGAGCGTCTTCGACTCGTCGGGGATCACGAGCCCCAGGTCGATGCCGATCACGCGGCCGAAGCCGCGGCAGGTCTCGCAGGCGCCGATCGGCGAGTTGAACGAGAACAGGCTGGGCAGCGGATCCTGGTACGCGATGCCGCAATCGGCGCAGGCCAGCGCGCTCGAATAGCGCCAGACCTCGCGGTCGCCGCCGTCATCGTCCAGCACATGGACGGCCAGGCGGCCCTGGCCGCGCTGCAGCGCGACCTCGATCGCCTCGGCCAGCCGGCCTTCGTCGGCGCTGCCGGCGCGCAGCCGGTCCTGGACGACCTGCAGCTCGACCAGCGCGGCGCCGGCGTCGTCGGCGGCGTCCGCCGCCCGGCCGCGCGCGCGCTTGGCCGCGGCCTTGCCCCGGGCTTTCCCGGCACCGGCACCGGCACCGGCGTCACCGGTCGAACCGGTCGAACCGGTCGAACCGGTCGAACCGGCATCGGCGCCGTTCGCCGCCGCCGGCACCGCCGATCGTGCATGGATACGGGTGTAGCCCTGCGCGAGCAGGTGCTGCGTGACCTCGTCCTCGCTGAAATTGGCCGGCACGGCGACCGGAAAACAGACGACCAGCCGCGGATCGGCGGCCGCCGCGGCCTTCGCGCGGACGCTGTCGGCGATGCCGGCCGCCGTCTCGCGCCGCACCGGCCGCGCGCAGCGACGGCACGACAGTTGCGAGGCGCGCGCGAACAGCAGCTTCAGATGGTCGTTCAGCTCGGTCATCGTGCCGACCGTCGAGCGCGACGTGCGGACCGGATTGGTCTGGTCGATCGCGATCGCCGGCGGTACCCCTTCGATCCGATCGACCTGCGGCTTGTCCATCCGGTCGAGGAACTGCCGCGCGTACGCGGAGAAGGTCTCGACGTAGCGCCGCTGGCCCTCGGCGTACAGCGTATCGAAGACCAGCGACGACTTGCCGCTGCCCGACACCCCGGTGACGACGATCAGTTGCCGGGTCGGCAGGTCGACGTCGAGGTTCTTCAGGTTATTCTGGCGGGCGCCGCGGATCCGTATCGCCGCGCCCTCGGTCTCGGGGCGATCGGTTCCGGTCGTCGATTCGGACGGCGGCGGAGACGGCGCAGCGGACGGCGGCGGCGCGGTCGGGATCGGTGCGGGTGACCGCGAATCCGGCGAAGAAGGATCGGACGGCGGACGCCTGGTCGGCTGGAACGGCTGGGACATGGACTCTCGCTGGCGGCAGTCTCGCCCGGCGGACGAGCGGGATCGAACGGCCTAAGCCGCAAGTCTAGCAGCGGGACCCGAATATTGCCTGTATGAATAAACAGTCTCGGGCTCGGCCGATCCGTTCAACCAAATCGCTCCCTCGCGCGTTAGTCGCCGATGGTCCGAGGCCCGCAGCGGCCCGATACGAGGATTGTTGGTTCATGCAAGGTCAGGTTCAGCCGCAAGGCGCCGGCAACGCCGGCATTCGCTATTCGCCCGCCCCATCCGCCCCGCTCGCCGGTTCGTTCGGCGCCTACGTCGCCGATCGCTGGGGGCGGCTCGCCCGCGTCCTGAAGCTCGACGGCAGCCAGTTGCTGCTGCTGTTGATCCTCAGCGTCTCGGCGGCCTTGCGGTTTCATGCGCTCGGCCAGCAACCTTTATGGCTGGATGAGGGGTATTCGTGGTGGGATGCGCAACAATCCTGGGCGGACATCTGGCGGCTGGTGCCGCAGTGCGATCCGCATCCGCCGCTGTATTTCGTGCTGCTCAAGGGATGGACGGGGCTGTTCGGCGACGGCGCGCTGGCGATGCGCGCGTTGTCGGCGTCGATGGGCGTCGCGACGACGGCCGTCATCTACCTGGCGGGCCGCCAGATCAGCCGGCCGGTCGGCCTGGTCGCCGCGCTGTTCTTCGCGCTGACCCCGTTCCAGATCGAATTCGCGCACGAAGCCAGGCCGTATACGTTGCTGTGCTTCGGCGGAGCGTTGATCGTCTACGGCGCGTTGCGCACGCTGCGTGACCAGCGCGCCGGGATCGGCTGGGGCGCGTTGACGGTCGGCTCGCTGATCGTGTTGTGGGCCAACAACACCTCGGTGCTGCTGGTGGCCTCGGCGGTCGGCGGATTCGCGCTGCTGATGGCGCTCGACCGGCGGATGCGCAAGCGCTGGCATGCGCTGCTGGTCGCGCTGGCCGTCATCGCCGTCTGCTGGCTGCCGTATCTGCCGCTGCTGATCGAGCAGGCGCGCGGCGTCTCGTCCGACTTCTGGATCCCGAAGCCGATCGGCTGGCGTTTCACCAACGAGCTGCGTTTCGTCGTCAGCATGTCCAGCTACGAGGCCGTCTACTGGGCGGTGGCGGCGCTGTTCGGCGGCCTCGTACTGCTGTGGCGGCGCGGCTACTGGCGGCAGGCGATCCTGCTGGCGGCGCTCGGGATCGCGCCGGTGCTGCTGAACTACGGCGTCAGCATGGTGTCGCGGTCGATCTTCATCGGCCGGGCGCTGATCGGCGTCGCGCCGGCGATGGCCATCATGCTGGCCTGCGCGGTGATGCTGATCGCGTCGGTCCGTTGGCGGGCGCTGGCGCTGGCCGCGCTGCTGGTCGCGCACGGACTGGCGATCGTCGAGATGGTCGAGAACGACCACGGCAAGGAACCGTGGGACAAGATCGCCTCGCAGCTCGCCGGGTCGATGAAGGCCGACGGCGCGTTGCAGAACGCCAACGCCGCGGTCGTGCTGACCGTGCCCAACGAACTGGTCCTGCCGCTGGGCCACGCGATGGAAGAACTGCGCATGCAGATGCCGGTGCGCGGCGCGCCGGCCAACTTCCCGTCGCCCGGGCTGGCGGCCCGCTATCCGTCCGGCAAGTGCGCGCCGTCGGTCGCCGGCTGGGACCTGGGCCGGCTGGCCAGCCTGATCAACGGGCGCCGCATCGTCTATTTCATCACCCGGCAGAACAACGCCTACGACCCCGGCAACCGGATCGCCGGCTTCCTGCGCAGCCAGGGGCTCATCAGCGACGGGATGCGCCGGTTCATGCCCGGCTTCCTCGAAGTCCACAAGTTCGTCGCGCCGGTGCTGCGGCGGGGGCCGGCGGCGGCCGCGCCGGCCGGTGCGGCGGCCCCGGCTGCGGCTCATACCAGCGTCGCGGCGGCCAGGCACGGCCTCGACGAGCGGATGCCCTGGCCCTGACGCCGGCGGGCGGCATCGGCCGGCAGGCCGGCCCGCGAGCCGGTCCTGATCGGCCAGGTTGTTCGTCCGTTGCGTTCGACGCAACATCGGGGCGGCGCGGGATCCCCGTCGACGGTTGACCGATAAAACAGGAATCGTAACAATCTGGCGGTCGGGAACGCCGTCGAACCGGGTGCTTTCGCCCGTTCGTGGCCCGGGTCGCTGCAGGGGCCTGCCCGTCATGTCCCGGTCGACATGGGTTCGCGGCAGACCGGGAAGATCCGAAGACCGGTGCTGCGGGATCATCCGATCGTACCGGGCTCGTCGCGGCGGGGGGGTATCCTTGGGTGCCCGCGCCGATCGACCGGATGGTCTTTGCCGCGGCGCCTGACGAACTCACTCGCCCGGCCTGGCCGGGAATGTTGGATGGCGATCCCGTTGCAGCCGCTCGTCTCGATGCTCGATTCCAGGCTTCGCGCGTTCGCGAACTGGCTGCGTTCGACCGTGCCGGCCGACCTCGGGGCGGCGTGCGGCGACGAACAACTGGCCGGGTCGATCCGGGCGCGCCAGCTCCAGGCGGTGTTGCGGTTGACGCCGCTGACCGCCGCCGCCTGTGCGGTCAATTCCTGTGTCGTGCTGCAGGCGTTCTGGCGCGACGTCAGCCATGTGCTGCTCGTCGCCTGGGCCGCGATGGTCTGGCTGATCGCGATGATCGGGCTGCCGGCGTGGTGGGCGTCGCGCCGCCACGGCTCGCCGTCGACGCTGTCCGCGCAGACGCTGGGCCGCGTCGTCACCAATTCGGCGCTGCTGTCGCTGCTGTGGTTCCTGCTGCCGGTGGCGCTGATGCCGGGCACCGACGTGGACCGGCAGATGCTGGTGGCGCTGATCACCGTCGGCATGCTCGGCGGCGGCGGCTCGTCGCTGGCGACGGTGCCGCGCGCGGCGATCATCTTCGCCGGCCTGCAGGCTTTCGGCCTGATGATCGGGCTGCTGTCCGATCCGACGCTGGTCCGCGTCAACCTGGTCGTGCTGCTGGTGGCGTTCACGACGATCGTCATCGCGTCGATCATCTCGACCGCGCGCACGTTCGGCGCGCGCCTGCTCGCCGAATCGGAAGCCGACCGGCAGAAGCAACTGGTCGGCCTGCTGCTGCACGACTTCGGCGAGAACGCCGGCGACTGGCTGTGGGAAACCGACGCGGACGGACGGTTGCGCTACGTGTCGATCCGGCTCGTCGAGGCCATCGGCCGGCCCGCTGATCAGTTGCACGGCCTGCGTCTGGTCGGGCTGATCGCCGAATCGCACGGCGAACCCGACGACGAATACCTGCTGGCGATCGACGGCCTGGCGCGGGCGATGCAGCGGGACGCGCCGTTCCGCGACCTGGCGGTGCCGGTCCGTCTCGAGGATGGCCTGCACTGGTGGGCGCTGACGGCCAAGCCGCTGTTCGACACGCACGGGCGCTTCAACGGCTGGCGAGGAGTCGGCTCCGACGTCACGCGGCAGCGGCAACTGCACCAGGAGATGAGCCAGCTCGCCCACTACGATTCGCTGACCGGTCTGGCGAACCGCCACCATTTCCGTACGCAGCTCGGACAGGTCCGCGATCCGCGCGACCGGCGCGTCAAGCCCTGCGCGCTGTTCTTCATGGACCTCGACAACTTCAAGAACGTCAACGATTCGCTCGGTCACGAAGTCGGCGACCGCGTGCTGCAGGCGATCGCCCGGCGGCTGTCGTCCTGCGTGCGCCGCGGCGATCTGCTCGCGCGGCTGGGCGGCGACGAGTTCGCGCTGCTGAGCTGGGGCGCGCACCAGCCGGAGGAACTGGTCGAGGTCGCCAACCGCCTGATCCTGGCGATGAGGGAGCCGCTGCGCATCGGCGACCTGCGCGTCGTGATGGGCGGCAGCATCGGCATCGCCTCGTCGCCGGCCGACGGTGTCGATCCGGACGGCCTGCTCAAGGGGGCCGACCTGGCGATGTACGCGGCCAAGGCCGCCGGCCGCAATACGTTCCGCTTCTTCTCGCGGGAGATGGATGACCGCGCGCGTTACCGGCTCGGAATCCAGCACGATCTGCGCGAAGCGATGGCGGCCGGCCAGCTCAACCTGTATTTCCAGCCGCAGTTCCATCTGGCGACGGGGCGCGCGGTCGGTTTCGAGGCGTTGATCCGCTGGCAGCACCCGGAACGCGGGGCGATCTCGCCGGCCGAGTTCGTGCCGGTCGCCGAGGAGACCGGGCTGATCGACCAGATCGGCGCCTGGGTGCTGCAGCGCGCGTGCGCCGAGGCCGCCCAATGGCCGGACGACTACCGCGTCTGCGTCAACGTGTCGGCCGTCCAGTTCGCCAGTCAGCGGATCGTCGACTCGGTCCGCCAGGCGCTGGACGGCAGCGGGCTGCCCGCGCACCGGCTCGAACTCGAGATCACCGAGTCGGTGCTGATGCAGGACAGCATCTCGGCCAGCCAGCAGCTCGGCGAGCTGCGCGAGATCGGCGTGCGGATCTCGCTCGACGATTTCGGGACTGGCTATTCGGCGCTCGCTTACCTGCGCAACTTCCCGATGGACCGGCTCAAGATCGATCGCAGCTTCGTCGAATCGATGGACGACGACAGCGGAACCCACGCGATCGTGCAGGCGATCATCGATCTGGCGTCGGCGCTCAATCTCGAGACCACGGCCGAAGGCGTCGAGACCGTCGCGCAGATGACGATGCTGCGCGACAAGGGTTGCGACGAGGTGCAGGGATTCCTGCTGTCGCGGCCGATGCCGGTCCATGCGCTGAGCGACTTCATCTCCGCGCAGGCGACGGCGGCCGCCTGAGTCGCGTTCGTCCGAGCGGGGGCGTCACGACGGCGAGCACGGTCGCGCCGATGCGGCGATCGATGGCCGCGCGGCGCGACAGGCCAGGCCGCTCGGCGTCCGGCGTGGTCTACCATGACGGATCCGCCGGTCGGCCTTACCGTCGCGCCGTCCGGCATCGATCGTCCCACGGAGCTTATCGATGACCCGATCCATCATCTCGACACCGTCGGCGCCCGCCGCCATCGGTCCTTATTCGCAGGCGGTCCGCGTCGGCGACACCGTCTATCTGTCAGGCCAGATCGCGCTCGATCCGGCCAGCGGCCAGCTCGTCGAAGGGGGCTTCGAGGCGCAGGTCGTGCGGGCCTTCGACAACCTGCGCGCAGTCGTGCAGGCCAGCGGCGGAACGATGGAGCAGATCGCCAAGCTGACGCTGTTCCTGACCGACCTGAGCCTGTTCCCGGTCGTCAACGACATCATGCAGCGCTATTTCAGCGCCCCTTATCCGGCGCGCTCGACGGTCGGCGTCGCCAGCCTGCCGCGCTCGGCGATGTTCGAGGTCGAGGCCGTGCTGGTGCTGAGCGACGGCTGAACGATTGACAGCGTCGCTCGACCGTTTCGCCAAGCTCGGCATCCGCGACGACGTCGGCCTGCTGCTGCACCTGCCGCTGCGATACGAGGACGAGACGAGGATCTGCCCGATCGCGCAGGCGCTGCCCGGCCAGACCGTCCAGGTCCAGGGCGAGGTCGTCCGTCGCGAGGTCGTCGACCGCGGGCGGCGCAGCCTGCTGGTCGAGATCCGCGACGCCAGCGCGGCGCTGACGCTGCGCTTCTTCCACTTCTACGGCTCGCAGTTGCGGCAGTTCGAGCCGGGCACGCTGATCCGCGCGATCGGCGAGGTGCGCGGCGGCCTGTTCGGCCGCGAACTCCTGCATCCGCGCTACCGGGTCGTGCATGAAGACACGGCGGTGCCCGCCACGCTGACGCCGGTCTATCCGACCGCGCAGGGTATCAGCCAGGCCGCGTTGCGCGGCGCGATCCGGGCCGCCTGGCAGCGCACGCGGCTGGACGAGACCGTGCCGCCGGCGCTGATCGCGGATCTGCGCCTGCCGACGCTCGAGCACGCGCTCAGGCAACTGCACGAGCCGCCGGCCGACGTGTCGCTGGCCGCGCTGCAGGAGCGCGAGCACCCGGCCTGGCAGCGCGTGATCTTCGACGAACTGCTGGCGCAGCAGTTGTCGCTGCGCCTCGCGCGGGCGGCGCGCGCCGGCCAGCGGGCGCCGGTGCTCGATGACGGCCGCCAGGTCCGCGCGCTGCTGGACCGGCTGCCGTTCTCGCCCACCGCGGCCCAGGCGCGGTGCTGGCGCGAGATCGCCGGCGACCTGGCCGGCGGCCAGCCGATGAACCGGCTGCTGCAGGGCGACGTCGGCAGCGGCAAGACCGTCGTTGCCGCGCTGTCCGCCGCGATGGCGGTCGGCAGCGGCTGGCAGGCGGCGCTGATGGCGCCGACCGAGATCCTGGCCGAGCAGCATTACCGCAAGCTCGAGCCCTGGATGAGCGCGATCGGCATACGGATCGCCTGGCTCAGCAGCTCGATGAAGGAGGCCGCCAAGCGCTCGGTGCGGCAGGCGGTGGCGGCCGGCGACGTCGACCTGCTGGTCGGCACGCATGCGCTGATCGAGGATTCGGTGACGTTCCGGCAGTTGGGGCTGGCCATCGTCGACGAGCAGCACCGCTTCGGCGTCGCGCAGCGGCTGGCCTTGCGCGGCAAGCTGGTTGCCGGCGGACAGCCGTTGCAGCCGCACCAGTTGATGATGAGCGCGACGCCGATCCCGCGCACGCTGGCGATGACCTATTACGCGGACCTCGATGTCTCGATGATCGACGAACTGCCGCCGGGCCGCCAGCCGATCGCCACGCGGCTGGTTTCGGCCGGACGCCGCGACGAACTGATCGGCCGCGTCCGCGAGGCCGCCCGCCAGGGTCGGCAGATCTATTGGGTCTGCCCGCTGATCGAGGAGAGCGAGGCGCTCGACCTGCAGACCGCGCACGACACGCATGCCGAGCTGAGCGTCGCGCTCGCGCCGCTCGAGATCGGACTGGCGCACGGCCGGCTTCCGGCCGCCGACAAGCAGGCGGTCATGCAGCGCTTCGCCGACGGCGACATCCGGGTGCTGGTCGCGACCACCGTCATCGAGGTCGGCGTCGACGTGCCCAATGCGTCGCTGATGGTCGTCGAGCACGCCGAGCGCTTCGGTCTGGCGCAACTGCACCAGCTTCGCGGGCGGGTCGGCCGCGGCTCGGCCGCCAGCGTCTGCGTGCTGCTGTACCACTCGCCGCTGTCGCCGCTGGCGCGCGAGCGCCTGAAGATCATGCACGAGACGCAGGACGGCTTCGAGATCGCCCGGCGCGATCTGGCGCTGCGCGGACCGGGCGAACTGCTCGGCGCGCGCCAGTCCGGCGTCGCGATGCTGCGCTTCGCCGACCTGCAGCGCGACGACGGCTTGGTCGAGCGCGCGCGCGAGGTCGCCGATCGCATGCTGGCCGGCGATCCGGCCTGGGTCGAGCGTCACCTGGCGCGCTGGATCGCGGGCCGGGACGAGTTTCTGAAGGCCTGACGGCCTTCGCACGGGAGCGAAGCGATGCGTGACGGATCGAAGAGCGGCGGCCGGTCGGCGGGGGAGGGTGGAATCGGCAAGGCCGGGACGGGCGAGATCGGGATGACCGCTCTACAACGCCGGGGCGAGGGCCGGGCGAGGGTCGCCGCTCGCTGCACCGCGGCCGCGGCGCTGGTCCTGGCCGCGCTCGCTGGTGGGGTGCCTGTCATCGCGTCCGCGGCCGGCATGCACGCCGCCGAGGTGCGGGCGGCCGGCATGCGGCTGATCGATCCGGTCGCGCCGCCGTCCGGCGGCGCCGGCAGCGCGGTGCCCGTCTCGATGACGATCGTCAATCGCGGCCCGTCGCCGGACCGCCTGTTGCAGGCCAGTTCGCCGGTGGCGGCCCGCGTCGAGGTCCGGGCACCGCCGCATCCGGGGCGCGCGACGGCGCCCGGCAAGCCGGCGGCGGGCATCGACGTGCCCAGCGGGGCGACGGTGATGATCGGCGGCACCGGCGCGCACGGCGGGCAACTGGTGCTGACCGGCCTGCGCGAGCGGCTGGTCCCGGGCAGGAGCTTTCCATTGGCGTTGACTTTCGCGCACGCCGGCCGCGTCGAGCTGACCGTCGTGGTCGCGGCGGGCGGCGCGCGATGAGCGTTCGAACATCGGACGCCGCGCGTGCATCGCCGATTCACGATGCCGGCGCAGCGATCCGCGGGGTACGCGGCCGGCCGTGGTCCAGTCCAGCAGCCTTAGGGCCGATTGTGCTAAAATCCAGAAAATTCAATCGCTTCTGCCCGCTTAGCGCCTACATCACCGTCCTCGACTCCGCCCGTTCCAGGCCGCCTGCGTGGCCTTTTCGCTGTCTGTCGTTCGCCCGCAATCCTCGCGCCCGACGATCCGGCGAGATCGAATCCGGGTAGCGTCGATCGCACGCGGGCAAGGCCGGATCGGAGTTGCCCGTGTTTCCCGCAAGAACCCCCGCACTACTCGCCCTCGCCGATGGCACGATCTTTCACGGCCATTCGATCGGCGCGGCCGGCCGATCGGTCGGTGAAGTGGTGTTCAACACCGCGTTGACCGGCTACCAGGAGATCCTGACCGATCCGAGCTACTGCCGGCAGATCGTGACGCTGACGTACCCGCACGTCGGCAACTACGGCGTCACCGCGCAGGACGACGAGTCGTCGCGCATCCAGGCCGCCGGATTGGTCATCAAGGACCTGCCGGTGCGGCTGTCCAATTTCCGCAGCCAGCAGTCGCTGACCGATTACCTGTGCGGGCAGGGCGTGCTCGGCATCGCCGGCATCGACACCCGCAAGCTCACGCGCCGGCTGCGCGAGCACGGCGCGCAGAGCGGCTGCCTGCTGGCCGCCGAGCGTCCCGGCGACACGCTGGACGAAGCCGCCGCCGTCGAGCAGGCGCGCGCGTTCCCCGGCCTGGCCGGCATGGATCTGGCCAAGGTCGTGTCGACCGAGCAGCCGTACACGTGGAACGAAGGGAGCTGGTCGCTGACCGATGGTTTCGCCACCGGCATCGAACCGCGCTTCAAGGTCGTCGCGTACGACTACGGCGTCAAGCGCAACATCCTGCGCCTGCTGGCCGACCGCGGCTGCGACATCGTCGTGCTGCCGGCGCAGGCGACGGCCGCCGACGCGCTGCGCCACGAACCCGACGGCATCTTCCTGGCCAACGGTCCCGGGGATCCGGAACCCTGCGACTACGCGATCCGCACGGTCTCCGAACTGGTCGAGCGCGGCCTGCCCACGTTCGGCATCTGCCTCGGACACCAGATCATGGCGCTGGCGTCGGGTGCGCGGACGATGAAGATGAAGTTCGGGCACCACGGCGCCAATCATCCGGTCAAGGATCTGGATACCGGCCGGGTCGCGATCACCAGCCAGAACCACGGGTTCGCCGTCGATCCGGATTCGCTGACGCCGAACCTGCGGATCACGCACGTCTCGCTGTTCGACCAGTCGATCCAGGGACTGGCACGCACCGATCGCCCGGCGTTCTGTTTCCAGGGCCACCCCGAAGCGAGCCCGGGGCCGCACGACATCGCTTACCTGTTCGATCGCTTCGCGTCGTTGATGGCCGAGCATTCGCCGCGCCGACGCTGAGTCGCGGCGGGGGGCCGCGGCGGCCAGGCGCCGGCGCGGCCCCCCGCGCGCGGGCTGCGCCGCGCCCGGCCTGCGGCCCCCCTGCGCCAGGCCCGACCTTCCGTTCGCTTATCGCCGGTCGCCGTCCGCGCCGGAACGAATACAGAGAGTTTCTCCACCATGCCCAAGCGTAGCGACCTTCACAGCATCCTGATCATCGGCGCCGGTCCGATCATCATCGGCCAGGCCTGCGAGTTCGATTATTCCGGCGCGCAGGCCTGCAAGGCGCTGCGCGAAGAAGGTTTCCGCGTGATCCTGGTCAACAGCAATCCGGCCACGATCATGACCGACCCGGAGACGGCCGACGTCACGTACATCGAGCCGATCACCTGGCCGGTCGTCCAGAGCATCATCGAGAAGGAGCGCCCCGATGCGATCCTGCCGACGATGGGCGGCCAGACCGCGCTGAACTGCGCGCTCGACCTGCACCGCCACGGCGTGCTCGAGCAGTACGGCGTCGAGCTGATCGGCGCCAAGCCGCAGGCGATCGAGAAGGCCGAGGACCGGCTGAAGTTCAAAGAGGCGATGACCCAGATCGGCCTGGATTCGGCCAAGTCCGGCATCGCCCACTCGATGGACGAGGCCTGGGCCGTGCAGCGGCACATCGCGCAGCAGGTCGGCACCAGCGGGTTCCCGGTCGTGATCCGGCCCAGCTTCACGCTCGGCGGCACCGGCGGCGGCATCGCCTACAACGCCGAAGAATTCGAGATCATCTGCAAGCGCGGGCTCGAAGCGTCGCCGACGTCCGAGCTGCTGATCGAAGAGAGCCTGATCGGCTGGAAAGAGTTCGAGATGGAGGTCGTGCGCGACCAGGCGGACAACTGCATCATCGTCTGCTCGATCGAGAACCTCGATCCGATGGGCATCCACACCGGCGACTCGATCACGGTGGCGCCGGCGCAGACGCTCAGCGACAAGGAATACCAGTTGATGCGCCAGGCGTCGATCGCGATCCTGCGCGAGATCGGCGTCGATACCGGCGGCTCCAACGTGCAGTTCTCGATCAACCCCGCCAACGGCCGGATGATCGTCATCGAGATGAACCCACGCGTGTCGCGCTCGTCGGCGCTGGCGTCCAAGGCGACCGGGTTCCCGATCGCCAAGATCGCCGCCAAGCTGGCCGTCGGCTACACGCTCGACGAGCTGCGCAACGACATCACCGGCGGCGCGACGCCGGCCTCGTTCGAGCCGTCGATCGACTATGTCGTCACCAAGGTGCCGCGCTTCGCGTTCGAGAAGTTTCCGCAGGCCGACTCGCACCTGACCACGCAGATGAAATCGGTCGGTGAGGTGATGGCGATCGGCCGCACGTTCCAGGAAAGCTTCCAGAAGGCGCTGCGCGGCCTGGAGGTCGGCGTCGACGGCATGAACCAGAAGACCACCGATCGCGAGGTCATCGAGGAAGAGCTCGGCGAGCCCGGGCCCGAGCGGATCTGGTACGTCGGCGACGCGTTCGCGCAGGGTTTCACGCTCGAGGAGGTGCAGGCGCTGACGCACATCGATCCGTGGTTCCTCGCGCAGATCAAGGAGATCGTCGACATCGAGCTGCAGGTCGAGAAGCAGACGCTCGGCGACCTCGATGCCGACACGCTGCGCGAGCTGAAGAAGCGCGGCTTCTCCGATCGCCGGCTCGCTTACCTGCTCGACTGTACCGAGCAGCAGATCCGCAAGCTGCGCCATTCGTTCGGCGTGCGGCCCGTGTACAAGCGCGTCGACACCTGCGCGGCCGAGTTCGCGACCTCGACCGCCTACATGTACTCGACTTATGACGAGGAGTGCGAGGCCGCGCCGACCGAACGCAAGAAGATCATCGTGCTTGGCGGCGGACCGAACCGCATCGGCCAGGGCATCGAGTTCGACTACTGCTGCGTGCACGCGTCGCTGGCGCTGCGCGACGATGGTTTCGAGACCATCATGATCAACTGCAACCCCGAGACCGTGTCGACCGACTACGACACCTCGGATCGGCTGTACTTCGAGCCCCTGACGCTCGAGGACGTGCTCGAAATCGTCGATCTCGAGAAGCCGGTCGGCGTCATCGTCCAGTACGGCGGCCAGACGCCGCTGAAGCTGGCCAAGTCGCTCGAGGCCGCCGGCGTGCCGATCATCGGCACCTCGCCCGAGTCGATCGACATCGCCGAGGACCGCGAGCGCTTCCAGAAGCTGCTGATGAAGCTGAACCTGCGCCAGCCGGCCAACCGCACCGCGCGCACCGAGGCCGAAGCGCTGGCGCTCGCGCAGGAGATCGGTTATCCGCTGGTCGTGCGGCCCAGTTACGTGCTCGGCGGCCGGGCGATGGAGATCGTCCACGAGCAGCGCGACCTCGAACGCTACATGCGCGAGGCCGTGCGCGTGTCCAACGACAGCCCGGTGCTGCTCGATCATTTCCTGTCGGACGCGATCGAGGTCGACGTCGACTGCCTGTCCGACGGCGAACGCGTGTTCATCGGCGGCGTGATGGAGCACATCGAGCAGGCCGGCGTGCATTCGGGCGACTCGGCGTGCTCGCTGCCGCCGTTCTCGCTGTCGCCGGCGCTGGTCGACGAACTGAAGCGCCAGACCGCGACGATGGCCAAGGCGCTGAAGGTCGTCGGCCTGATGAACGTGCAGTTCGCGATCCAGCGCACCGATGCCGGCGACGTCGTCTACGTGCTCGAGGTCAACCCGCGCGCGTCGCGCACCGTGCCCTACGTGTCGAAGGCCACCGGCATCCAGCTCGCCAAGGTCGCGGCCCGCTGCATGGCCGGCCGCTCGCTGGACGGGCAGGGCATCGGCCGCGACGTCCAGCCGCCGTACTACTCGGTCAAGGAAGCGGTGTTCCCGTTCGTCAAGTTCCCGGGCGTCGACACGATCCTCGGGCCCGAGATGAAGTCGACCGGCGAGGTGATGGGCGTCGGCTACTCGTTCGGCGAGGCGTTCGTCAAATCGCAGATCGCCGCCGGCACCCACTTGCCGGAATCGGGGACCGCCTTCATCTCGGTCAAGAACCCGGACAAGCCGCGCGCGGTCGAGGTCGCGCGCAAGCTGCACGAGTTCGGGTTCAAGCTGGTCGCGACCAAGGGCACGGCGGCCGCGCTGCAGGCGGCCGGCGTACCGGTGGTCGCGGTCAACAAGGTGCAGGAAGGACGGCCGCACGTCGTCGACATGCTGAAGAACGGCGAGGTGTCGCTGGTCATCAACACGGTCGAGGAAAAGCGCAACGCGATCGCCGATTCGCGTGCGATCCGCACGACGGCGCTCGCGCAGCGCGTCACGTTCTACACGACGATCGCCGGCGCACTGGCCGCCGTCGAAGGGCTGAAGTATCTTCGACACCTGGACGTGTACAGTCTGCAGGAACTGCACGCCGAACTCGGCCGGACGTCGGCCGGCGCCTGAGCCGCCGCGCCCGCCGTCAGCGCGGGTGTCCCGGCGCCGCGTCGCGGGCCGGGACGGGATTCAACGACAGCGATTTTCAGGGATGCCGGATGGCCGCGCGCCGTCCGGCAGGTATCGGGTTTTTACGAACGGAACAGGAAAGGGCACAACGATGGCGACCATTCCCTTGACATTGCGCGGTGCCGGACTGCTGAAGGAGGAACTGCACCGGCTCAAGACGATCGAGCGTCCGGCGGTGATCAACGCGATCGCCGAGGCGCGCGCGCAGGGGGACTTGTCCGAAAACGCCGAGTACGACGCGGCGCGCGAACGGCAGGGATTCATCGAAGGACGAATCGCCGAACTCGAATCGAAGCTGTCCAACGCGCAGATCATCGATCCGAAGGAGGTCGACGCGGACGGACGAGTCGTGTTCGGCGCCACCGTCGAGCTCGAGGATCTGGAGTCCGGCGACAAGGTCACTTACCAGATCGTCGGCGACGACGAGGCCGATCTGAAGCAGGGCAAGATCTCGGTGTCGAGCCCGATCGCCCGTGCGCTGATCAGCAAGGTGGCCGGCGACGTCGCCACCGTGGTGGCGCCCGGCGGCGAACGCGAATACGAGGTGCTGGACGTCCGCTACGAGTGAGCCGGCGCGCGCGTCATTTCTTCGATCCGCCGGGTTTGGCGGGCGTCAGCCGCACCAGCGTCTTGAGCCCCGGGCCGGTCGCGGCACGAGGCTTGGCGCGCGGTCCGCTGCCGGCCGCCGATCCGGCGTCGCGGCGCGGGCCGGCCGCTGCGGTCGCGGCGGCGGTCGCCGGCTTGCCCGGTGCCGGCGTTCCGGTCTTCGGCGCGCCGGCCCGATTCGCGGCGGGCCGGGCGGCGGACGCGCGGCCCGCGCCGGCCCGCCGATCGCCGGTCGAACGGCTAGGCGGCGCTTCGTCGAACCACGCGGCCGCTCGTTCGGCCGCCGTGCGTGCCGGCGAGGCGGTCGCGGCATCGGAGCGGACAGGACGGGGCGTGGCGGGGGGACCATCGGGTCGGTCCCGCCGGGTCGATCCCGCGGTGGTGCCGGGACGGGCCGGGCGGGCCGGAGCGGTCGCCGCTTCGGAGCGGGCGGGGCGGGGCGGAGCGTCGGAACGGACAGGACGGACCGGCCCGGCCCGGCCGCCGCGATCGGCCGACGCCGGCGATCCGCGATCCGGCCGATCGGTGCTTGCCGCCTGCGCGCTGCGCGGCCGGACGGCCTTCAGGCCGCCGGCGGACCGTGCCGGCGAGCGCTTGGCTGCCGGGGCGGGCGCGTTGCCGCCGACCCGGCGGGCCGCCGGACCGGCTCTGCCGCCGTCCTGCCGTGCCGATCCGGCCGTACCGCCGGCAAGCGCCTTGCCGCGCGGCGCCGTCGTACCGCGTGCCGCCGTACCGCGTGCCGTGGTCGTGGCACGTGCCGTCGTAGTGCCGCGTGCCGTGGTCGTGGCACGTGCCGTCGCAGTGCCGCGTGCCGTGGTGCCGCGCGCCGACGTGGCCGTGGTCGCGGCAGCCCGGGCCACCGGGCGAGCCGGGCTCGGCGACCGGGGCTTGGCGGCGACGGAGGCGGCCGTGCCGCCGCTGCGCTTGCGCTCGACGCGGGCTTCGGCCTTTTTCTTGTTCAGCGGCTTGCGCGGTTTGCGCCGCGGCGAACCGGGCGAGCCGGCCTGCGCATCGTCGGGGCGCGCCCGCCAGACGACGAGCAGCTTGCCGATCGACTGGACCGGCGAGCAGCCCAACTGCCGGCACAGCGCGTCCATCATCGACTCGCGCGCGTCGCGATCGTCGCCGAGCACGCGCAGCTTGATCAGTTCGTGGGCGGTCAGCGCACGGTCCGCCTCGGCGAGCACCGCCTCGGTCAGGCCGGCGTCGCCGATCATCACGACCGGCTTCAGGTGGTGCGCCTGGGCCCGCAGCGCGCTGCGGGTGGCCGAGTCGAGCGCCGCGGGCGCGTCGGCGGCGTCGCCATCGGACGGGGCGGGAGTGGGGGGGACGGACATGTCGGGCCTTGTTGTATCAGACGGGGCAGGAAATTCGGGGCCGGGGATCCGGCGTCGGGCGATCGACCCGCCCGTATAGTGCAGGGCGGTACGAACAATGGCAAAAAACAAATTCAACAAGCGCTGGCTGGACCAGCATCTGAACGATCCGTACGTGAAGCTCGCGCAAAAGCACGGCTATCGCGCGCGGGCCGCGTTCAAGCTGATCGAGATCGACGCGCAGGACAAGCTGATCCGCCCGGGCATGACGGTCGTCGACCTGGGGTCGACACCGGGCGCCTGGTCGCAGGTGCTGCGCGAGCGCCTGGCCAAGCCGGGGGGCGGCATCAACGGGCGGATCCTGGCGCTCGACGTCCTGCCGATGGAGCCGGTGGCCGACGTCGAGTTCCTCCAGGGCGATTTCCGCGAGGACGAGATTCTCGCCGAATTGGGCCGTCGTGTCGCGGGGCAGCCGCTGGACCTTGTAGTTTCGGACATGGCCCCCAATCTGAGCGGTGTCGAGGTCGCCGATGCCGCGCGAATGGCGCATCTGGCGGAATTGGCGGTGAGTTTCGCGCTTGATCACCTCAAGCCGGACGGCGCGCTGCTGGTCAAATGCTTCCACGGCAGCGGTTACAGCCAACTGGTCGAGTTGTTCAAGCGCCACTTCAAGCGGGTCGTGGCGCGCAAGCCGAAGTCTTCCCGGGAAAAGTCCGCGGAAACCTATCTTTTGGGGCGGGGTGTCAAGTCGTTGCCGATGCAACGACCAGCCGAGTAGCGTCCGGCCTCCCAGTCCCCGGCAGAGGGGGGCCGCGTCCGTTCCCGCCGACCCGGTCCGCGCGGAAATTCGGGGCGATAGACGATGCGAATCAAGCCGATAGCCACAAGTCGGTCGCGATTTCAAGCCACGCGAGTAGAATGATCGGGTTCTTGCAAGGAGCAGCGTAGTGAACAGCATGTTTTCGAAGGCCGCGATCTGGCTCGTGATCGCTTTCGTCTTGTTCACGGTCTTCAAACAGTTCGATTCACGGCAATCGCGCACCAGCGACATTTCGTATTCCCAGTTCATGGCCGAGGCCAGGGACGGTCGTGTCGATGCGGTCACCGTCGAGGGCCGGACCCTGAAGGTCAAGGGCAAGGATGGCAAGTCGTACGCCGTCTATTCGCCGGGCGATTTGTGGATGGTCGGCGACCTGATGAAGTACGGCGTCACCGTCAATGCCAAGCCCGAAGAGGAGCAGTCGTTGCTGCTCAACATCTTCGTGTCCTGGTTCCCGATGCTGTTGCTGATCGGCGTCTGGGTATTCTTCATGCGCCAGATGCAGGGCGGCGGGCGCGGCGGCGCGTTCTCGTTCGGCAAGTCGCGGGCGCGGATGCTCGATGACTCGAACAACAGCATCACGTTCGCCGACGTGGCCGGCTGCGACGAGGCGAAAGAAGACGTCCAGGAACTGGTCGAGTTCCTGCGCGATCCGTCGCGGTTCCAGAAGCTCGGCGGCCGGATCCCGCGCGGCGTGCTGATGGTCGGCTCGCCCGGTACCGGCAAGACGCTGCTGGCCAAGGCGATCGCCGGCGAGGCCAAGGTGCCGTTCTTCTCGATCTCGGGTTCCGATTTCGTCGAGATGTTCGTCGGCGTCGGCGCGGCGCGCGTGCGCGACATGTTCGAGAACGCGAAGAAGCACGCGCCGTGCATCCTGTTCATCGACGAGATCGACGCGGTCGGCCGCCAGCGCGGCGCGGGCCTGGGCGGCGGCAACGACGAGCGCGAGCAGACGCTGAACCAGTTGCTGGTCGAGATGGACGGTTTCGAGACCGGCCAGGGCGTCATCGTCATCGCCGCGACCAACCGTCCGGACGTGCTCGATCCGGCGCTGATGCGGCCGGGCCGCTTCGACCGCCAGGTCGTCGTGCCGCTGCCGGACATCCGCGGCCGCGAGCAGATCCTGACCGTGCACATGCGCAAGGTGCCGATCGGCGCCGACGTCAAACCCGACGTCATCGCCCGCGGCACGCCCGGTTTCTCGGGCGCCGATCTGGCCAACCTGGTCAACGAGGCGGCGCTGTTCGCGGCGCGCCGGTCGGCCCGGCTGGTCGACATGATCGATTTCGAGCGCGCCAAGGACAAGATCATCATGGGCGCCGAGCGCCGGTCGATCGTCATGCCCGAGGAAGAGCGGCGCAACACCGCCTACCACGAGTCGGGCCACGCGATCGTCGCGCGGCTGCTGCCGAAGACCGATCCGGTGCACAAGGTCACGATCATCCCGCGCGGCCGTGCGCTGGGCGTGACGATGCAGCTTCCCGAAGAGGATCGCTACAGCCTGGACCGCACGCGGATGCTGAACACGATCGCCGTGCTGTTCGGCGGCCGCATCGCCGAAGAGATCTTCATGCACCAGATGACGACCGGTGCGTCGAACGACTTCGAACGCGCGACGCAGATCGCCCGCGACATGGTCACGCGCTACGGCATGAGCGATCTGCTCGGCCCGATGGTCTACGCGGAGAACGAGGGCGAGGTGTTCCTGGGCCGCTCGATCACGAAGACGACCAACATGTCCGAAGAAACGATGCGCAAGGTCGACGGCGAGATCCGGCGCATCATCGACGAGCAGTACGCGGTCGCCCGCAAGCTGCTCGAGGACAATCGGGACAAGGTCGAGGCGATGACCAAGGCGCTGCTCGAATGGGAAACCATCGACTCCGACCAGATCAACGACATCATCGAAGGACGCCCGCCGCGGCCGCCGAAGCAGAACTCCAGCGGCGGCGGCGGCAGCGCCAGCAGCCCCAGTTCGCCTTCGGTCGCACCGAATGCACCCCCCGCGCCGGCCGCGCAGTAACGGGGACGGGGCCGACTTCGCCGACGACGTACCGCGGCTTGCCAGCCGGCCCTCAGGGGCCGGCGCCCTGCAGATCGGCCGATTCCGCTTGTCGCTGGATCGGCCGATTGTCATGGGCGTCGTCAATGCGACACCGGACTCGTTCTCGGACGCCGGGCGCTTTCCCGGCGTAGCCCAGGTCGTCGCGCATGCGCGGCGGCTGCTGGACGAGGGGGCGGACATCCTCGACATCGGCGGCGAATCGACGCGCCCCGGCGCGCCCGAAGTCTCCGTTCAGCAGGAGCTCGATCGCATCGGTCCCGTGATCGAGGCGCTGCGCCCGGCCGGCGTGCCACTATCGGTCGATACGCGCAAGCCGCCGGTGATGTCCGCGGCGCTGGCGCTCGGCGCCGACATGATCAACGACGTTGCCGGCTTCGCGTCGCCCGAAGCGATCGAGGCCGTCCGCGGCCATTCGGCAGGCCTGTGCGTGATGCACATGCAGGGCACGCCGGCGACGATGCAGCAACGGCCGGCGTACGACGACGTCGTCGCCGACGTGACGGCGTTCCTGGCCGGGCAGCGCCGGCGGCTGATCGACGCCGGTGTCGCCGCCGAGCGCATCGTGCTCGATCCGGGCATCGGCTTCGGCAAGACGCAGGAACAGAACGTCGAGCTGCTGCGGCGGCTCGACGTGCTGCGCGAGGTGGGCGCGCCGGTGCTGATCGGCGTCTCGCGCAAGTCGCTGATCGGTCATCTGACCGGCGGCCGATCCGTCGCCGACCGCCTGGCCGGCAGCCTGGCCGGCGCGATCGCCGCGGTGGCGGCCGGAGCGGCGATCGTGCGCGTCCACGACGTCGCGCAGACGAAGGATGCACTGGCGGTCTGGATGGCGTTGTGCCCGGCCGCCGAAGATGGACATTGAATCGGGAGAGTTCAGCAATGGGGCGTCGTTATTTCGGGACGGACGGAGTGCGCGGAAGGGTCGGCCAGGCGCCGATCACGGCGGAGTTCGTCATGCGGCTGGGTTATGCGGCCGGACGGGTGCTGGCCGGCGAGTCGAGCATGGCCGGCGCGGGCATGCGGCCGACGGTACTGATCGGCAAGGACACGCGCGTATCCGGCTACATGCTCGAAGCGGCGCTCGAGGCCGGCTTCTCGGCCGCCGGCGTCGACGTGCTGCTGGTCGGCCCGATCCCGACGCCCGCCGTCGCCTACCTGACGCGCGCGTTCCGCCTGTCGGCCGGCGTCGTCATCAGCGCGTCGCACAACCCGTACGACGACAACGGCATCAAGTTCTTTTCGGGTGACGGCAACAAGCTGCCGGACCGGATCGAAGAGCGCATCGAGGCGGCCGTCGACGAGCCGATGGGTTGCGTCGACTCGCAACGCCTGGGCAAGGCGCGCCGGATCGAGGATGCCGGCGGCCGCTACATCGAGTTCTGCAAGAGCAGCTTTCCGGCCAGCATCAGCCTGAAGGGCCTGAAGGTCGTGCTCGACTGCGCGCATGGCGCCGCCTACCACTCGGCGCCGCACGTGTTCCACGAACTCGGGGCCGAGGTGGTCACGGTCGCCGCCGCGCCCAACGGCCTGAACATCAACGACGGCGTTGGCGCCACGCATCCGGATTTCCTGAAGGCCGCGGTCGCCGAGCATCGCGCCGACGTGGGCATCGCGCTGGACGGCGACGCCGACCGCGTGCTGATCGTCGACGGCGCGGGCCGCGTCTACAACGGCGACGAACTGCTGTACGTGATCGTCAAGGACCGGCTCGGCATCGGACCGGTGGCCGGCGCCGTCGGCACGCTGATGTCGAACCTGGCGCTCGAACAGGCGTTGGGCCGGCTCGGCGTCGGCTTCGGCCGGGCCAAGGTCGGCGACCGCTACGTGCTCGAGATGCTGCAGGAAAAGGGCTGGCTGTACGGCGGCGAGAGCTCCGGCCATCTGCTGTGCCTGGACTGCCATACGACCGGCGACGGCACGATCAGCGCGCTGCAGGTGCTGTCGGCGATCGGCCGCAGCGGCAGGACGCTGGCCGAGCTGACGTCCGATCTGGTGTTGTTCCCGCAGAAGCTGATCAACGTGCGGGTGCCCAAGGGTTTCGACTGGGCCGCGCACGAAGGGCTGCGCAAGGCCCGCGAAGCGGTCGAGCAGCGCCTCGGCCAGGATGGCCGCGTGCTGATCCGTCCGTCCGGTACCGAGCCGCTGCTGCGCCTGATGGTCGAGGCCCGCGATCTGGCGGCCGCCGAGGACAACGCGCAGCGGCTGGCCGACGCGCTCGGCTGATTGCTCGCCCAAGCGCTGGGTCGATCGCTCGCCGACGCGCTGGGCGGATCGGCCTGGTAAGGCTGATCGGCCGGGCAGAGCGGCGGGCCGCCGCCAGCCGTCAGATTCTCAGTCCAGCACCTTGCCCGGATTGAGCAGGCCGCGCGGGTCCAGCGCCTGCTTGATCGCCCGCATCACCGCCAGCTCCGTCGGCGTCCGGCTGATCGGCAGCCAGGGCTTCTTCTCCAGGCCGATGCCGTGTTCGGCCGAGACCGAGCCGTCGATGCCTTGCAGGCCGCCGTAGACGATCTCGCAGATCGTCGGCTTCAGCGCCGCGTGGCGATCGGCCGCCACCTGCACCGACACGTGCAGGTTGCCGTCGCCCAGGTGGCCGAACGTGAACAGCCGATGCTCGCCGATCGCCGCCGGCAGCCGGGTTTCCAGCCCGCTGACGAACGCGTTCATCTCGCCGATCGGCAGCGAGACGTCGAAGGTCACCGGCGCGCCGCCGTGCATGATCTGCCCGACGTCGTCGCGCAGCCCCCAGAACGCCTGGCTGTCGGCTTCGGACTGGGCGATCGCCGCGTCGACGATCAGCCCGGCGTCCATCGCCGATTCCATCGCCGACTCGAAGCGCTGGTCGTCCAGCAGCGGATCGGCGCCCTGGCTTTCGATCAGCACGTAGAACGGATGGTCCTGCGACAGCGGCGGCTTGCCCTTGGCCGGCGGGGTCGTGACCAGCCGATAGAACGACTGCCACATGACCTCGAACGCCGACAGTCCGCCGCCCAGCCGCCGGTCCATGTGGCGCAGCAGCGCCCCCACCTGGTCGAAGCCGTCGACGGCCACCAGCGCGGTCTGCGAGGCCAGCGGCTTCTCGCGCAGCCGCAGCACCAGCCGCGTGATCACGCCCAGCGTGCCTTCGGAGCCGATGAACAACTGCTTGAGGTCGTAGCCGGTGTTGTTCTTGATCAGGCCGCTCATCGACGACACGATCGTTCCGTCGGCCAGTACCGCCTCCAGTCCCAGCACCATGTCGCGCGTCATCCCGTAGCGGATCACGCGATTGCCGCCGGCATTGGTCGCGGCGTTGCCGCCGACCGTGGCCGTGCCGCGGGCGCCCAGGTCCAGCGGATACATCAACCCATGGTCCAGCGCGGCCTCCTGCAGCGCCTGCAGCGTGACGCCGGCCTGGACCGTCGCCGTTCGCTGCGACGGGTCGATGTGTTCGATCGTGCGCAGCCGCTCGGTGGACAGGATCAGTTCGTCGGGCGCGGCATCCGCACCGTGCACGAGGCCCGTCAATCCGCCCTGGGGCACGACCTTGATGCCGTGCTCGTGGCACCAGCGCAGCACCGCGGCGACCTCTTCGGTGCTGGTCGGACGGACCAGCGCGCGGGCGCGCAGGGCGCTCGACCGGAAGACGCCGGCCGAACGTTTGGCCAGCTCGGCGGCGTCGAGTACGCCGGCCGGCCCGACCAGGGATTGCAACGAAGCGATCAGGTTCATGCGGCCTGCCTCTGTAGATCCGGTGGAGGGTGTCCGGCGAGTTCGGCATGCAGCGCGGCCCGCTGCTGCGCGACCTGCTCGGCGTGTTGTTCGCGCACGTGGCCGTAGCCGCGCACCTTCTCGGGCAGCGCCGCGATCCGCGCTGACAGCGCATGGTTGTCCGCGCTCAGGCCCGCGATCAGTCCGTCGATCTCGCGTTCGTAATCGGCCAGCAGCTTCAGCGCGAACTGCCGCTCGGCGCTGCGGCGGAACGGGTCGAGCGGCGTGCCGCGCAGCCGCCTGCCGTGCTTGAGCACGCCGAAAGCCTTCATCAGCCACGGACCGACGGCTTTCTTGACCGGGCGTCCGTCCTTGTCGGCGCCGCCGAACGGCCAGGCGCCGACGTGGAACTGCAGCGTGTAGCCGTCCTCGAAGGTCGCGTCCAGTTGCTGCCGGAACTCGTCGCTCGAATAAAGCCGCGCCACCTCGTACTCGTCCTTGATCGCCAGCAGCTTGAAGTAGTAGCGGGCCACCGCCGTACTGAACTCGTCACCGACGCCCAGCCGCTGCTCGGCCGCGATCGCCTTGTCGACGAGCTTGCGGTAGCGCCGCGCATAGCCCTTGCTCTGGTAAGCGGTCAGGTATTCGACCGAGCGCTGCACGACCGCCTTCAGCGACTGGTCGATGCGCGGCGGGATCCGGATCACGCTGTTCGCCGACGCCGCCTGCTCGACCGCGGCCGGATCGACGGCCGCGCGGCGCCCCCATGCGAACGCCGCCTTGTTGAAATCGACCTGCGTGCCGTTCAGCTCGATCGCGCGCATGATCGCCGCCTCGGTCAGCGGGATCGCGCCCGACTGCCAGGCCGCGCCGAGCATCAACATGTTGGCGGCGATCGTGTCGCCGAACAGTTGGCCGGCCAGCCGCAGGCCCTCGATCGCCAGCAGCCGGTCGGCGCCGCAGCGATCGCCGATCCGCTGCACCAGCGCCTCGCGGTCCAGCCGCCAATCCGGGTTGCGCGCGAACTCGGTCGTCGGCACCAGATCGGTCGCCACCATCACGCGCGAACGGCCCAGGCCGATGCGCGCCAGCGCCTCGTCGCTGGCCGTCACCACCAGATCGCAGCCGATGACGGTGTCGGCCTCGGCGGTGGCGATGCGGGTCGCATGCAACTGGTCGGCGTGCGGCGCGATCCGCAGGTGCGACATCACCGCGCCGTACTTTTGCGCCATCCCGGTCACGTCCAGCACCGAACTGGCCAGGCCGTCCAGGTGGGCGGCCATGCCGAGCACCTGGCCGACCGTCACGACGCCGGTTCCGCCGACGCCGGTGATCAGCACCGAG
Organism: Burkholderiaceae bacterium; assembly: GCA_047601745.1. GTDB lineage: Bacteria > Pseudomonadota > Gammaproteobacteria > Burkholderiales > Burkholderiaceae_E > JAKPAM01. The sequence goes on from JASGIS010000001.1 coordinate 3,751,393, forward strand.
AACTGCTTGTCGATCTGCGGCACCGCCGGCGCCGGCAGCGCGGGCAGGTCGGCGCCCACGCCGGCGGCCACGCCCTTCTTGCCCTTGCGAAGCTTGCCGCCGCGCACCGTCACGAAGCTCGGGCAGAAGCCCTCGACGCACGAGAAGTCCTTGTTGCACGAGTTCTGGTTGATCTTGCGCTTACGCCCGAACGGCGTCTCCAGCGGCTCGACCGACATGCAGTTGCTGGCCTTCGAGCAATCGCCGCAGCCTTCGCAGACCGCCGGATTGATGAACGTGCGCAGGTCCGGATCGACCCATTTGCCGCGCTTGCGCAGACGCCGCCGCTCGGTCGCGCACGGCTGGTCGTAGATGATGACCGACACGCCCTCGATGTCGCGGCAGCGGCGCATCGTCGCGTCCATCTCGGTGCGCGGCAGCACCGGCACGCCGTCGGGCAGGCTGCCGGGCGGATGCCGTTCGACGTCGTCGGTCACGACGAAGACCGCCTTGGCGCCTTCGGCCTGCATCTCGGTCGCGATCTGCCTGACCGACAGCTCGCCGTCGATCGGCTGGCCGCCGGTCATCGACACGAAGCCGTTGACGAGGACCTTGTACGTGATGTTGACCTTGGCGGCGATCGCCGCGCGCACCGCCAGGAAGCCGGAATGGAAGTAAGTGCCGTCGCCGAGGTTCGCGAACACGTGCTTCTCGTCGGTGAACGCGTGCTGGCCGAGCCAGGCCATGCCTTCGCCGCCCATCTGCGTGAACGTCGGCGGCGTCTTGACCGGATCGTTCAGCGCGATCATCCCGTGGCAGCCGATGCCGGGCAGCGCGCGCGAACCGTCAGGCACCTTGGTCGAGCGGTTGTGCGGGCAGCCGGAGCAGAAGCCCGGGTTGCGCTGGACCGGGACGAGCCCGGTGCCGCCTGCCGCCGGCTTGCCGCCGACCGGCGGCAGCACCGCGTCGGGCAGCGTCAACCCCAGCTCCCGGCACTGCGCGGCCAGCACGTGCATCACGTGCGTCGGCGTCAGCTCGCCCCAGCCCTGGAATACCACGTCGCCGCGTTCGGGCGCGAACGCCTGCGCGCCGTCGTACTTGCCGATGATGCGCGGCGGCGCGCTCAGCCGCAGGTCGTACAGGATGCCCTTGAGCTGGTCCTCGAGGATGCCGCGCTTCTCCTCGACGACGATGACCGTGTCCAGACCGTCGGCGAACTCGCGGATGAACGCCGGATCCAGCGGCCAGATCATTCCCGCCTTGCCCAGGCGCAGGCCGATCGCATTCTGCTGCGCGTCGTCCAGTCCCATCTCGGTCAGCGCCTGCAGCACGTCCTGCCAGCTCTTGCCCGCCGACAGGATGCCGATGCGCGCATGCGGCACGTTCTGCGTGATCCGGTTCAGCCGGTTGGCGCGCGCATAGGCGACGGCGGCCGGCAGCCGATGGTTGATCAGCCGCTCCTCGGCCGGCAGCGGCTGATCGATCAGCCGGATGTTCAAGCCGTGCGGACCGAGCTCGGCGGCCGGCGCCTGGTCCGGCATCACGATCGCCGGCGAGTCCGGCGCCACCCGGATCGTCCCGCCGCCCTCGATCACGTCGTTGTGGACCTTGAAGCCGACCGCGCAGCCCGAGAAGCGGCTCAGCGCGATGCCGTGCAGGCCCAGGTCCAGCAGCTCCTGCGTATTGCTCGGGTAGAGCACCGGCATGCCGCAGGCGATGAAGACCGGATCCGAAAAGTTATAGACCGTCGACGACTTGACGCCGTGATCGTCGCCGGCGATCGCCAGCACGCCGCCGTATCGGGCCGTGCCGGCCGCGCCCAGGTGGCGCAGCGCGTCGGTGCTGCGGTCGGTGCCCGGGCCCTTGCCGTACCAGATCGCGAACACGCCGTCGACGCGCGCGCCCGGCAACTGCGCCGTGTACTGCGAGCCGAACACGGCCGTCGCGGCCAGCTCCTCGTTGACGCCGGGGATGAACTTGATGTTGTGCGCCTTCAGCCGCTCGGCCTGCGCCCACAGCTCCATGTCGTAGCGCCCGAGCGGCGAGCCGCGGTAGCCGCTGATGTAGCCGCCGGTGTTCAGCCCGGCGGCCTTGTCGCGCTGCGCCTGCTGCAGCGGCAGTCGGGCCAGCGCCTGCGTGCCGGTCAGGTAGATCCAGCCTTCAGTGCAGTCGAACTTGTCTTCCAGGCGGACGTGCTCGCGGGGCAGGGGCGCATTCAAGAGTGTCTCCTCGTGTCGATGATCGGTCGCCGTCCCGCCGTTCGCGGACGGGGGTGGGGCGATCCGGAGCCGTTGTCACGTCATTATGGAGTGCCGGACGGGATTAGGACACTGCGGACAGCCCGGGCCGCGGCCGCGAGCCCGGCTATCCTGGAGCCTGTTCCCTCGAAGAGCGAGTCCGATGGACGCCTTGATCGCCGCCGCCGGCCGGGCTCTCGCCGTTGGCGACACGCTCGGCGCGCTGAACCGGGTCGCGCTGCGCAACGACCCGCCGGCGCTCGCGCTGCGCGGCATCGCGATGGCCCGGCTCGGCGAACTGACGCGCTCCCGCGAACTGCTGCGCCGGGCCGCCCGCGGTTTCGGATCGCACGAAGCGCTGGCGCGCGCCCGCTGCATCGTCGCCGAAGCCGAGGTCGCGCTGGCGATGCGCGACCTGGACCGCGTGCCGCGATCGCTGGCCGGCGCGACGGCCGTCCTCGATGCCCATGGCGATCGGGCGAACGCCTTGCAGGCCCGGCTGATCGAGATTCGCCGCCTGCTGCTGGTCGGACGGATCGGCGAGGCCGAAGCGGCGCTGGCCGGGCTCGGCGAGGTCGACGGTTCGGCGAGCGGTGGTGGTAGTGGTGGCCCTGTCGGCAACGGCATGAGGCTCGTGCTGCCGCCGTCGTTGCGGGCGCTGACGGCGTTGATCCGGGCCGAAGTCGCGCTGCGTTCGTTGCGGACGGCGCAGGCTCGCGATGCGCTGGCGACAGCTGAACGCGAGGCCGCGCGCGCCGGATTGGCCGCGTTGCAGGCCGAAGTGGCCGGCGCCCGCGCGATGCTGCAAAGGCCGGCTGCGCGCTTGCGACAGGCCGGCGGCGAACGGTCGCTGCGCGTGGACGAGGTCGAAGCGGTGTTCGCGTCGGACCTCGTCGTGCTGGACGCCTGCCGGCGCGGTCTGCGCGCCCGCGGGTACTGGTTGTCGCTGGCCCGCCGGCCGATCCTGTTCGGACTGGCTCGCGCGCTGGCCGAGGCCAGCCCCGGCGACGTCGACCGGAACGCGCTGATCGCGCGCGTCTTCCGCACTCGCGATCCGGACGAGACCCATCGCGTGCGGCTGCGCGTCGAGATCGCCCGCCTGCGCGCCCTCGTTGCCGGGCAGGCCGATCTGCGGGCCAGCCCGCGCGGTTTCAGCCTGGTCCCGCACGGCGGCCGCGCGCTCGCCGTGCTGGTTCCGCCGATCGACGGCGACGCAGCGTTCGTACAGGCATTGCTGGCGGACGGCTCGGCCTGGTCGACGTCGGCGCTCGCGCTCGCGCTCGGTGACAGCCAGCGCACGGTCCAGCGCATGCTGGCCGAACTCGAGGCGGCCGGCCGTGTCCGGGCGATCGGCCGGGCCCGGGCGCGCCGCTGGCTGGCGCCGCCGGTCATCGGATTCACGACGATCTTGTTACTCCCCGCCGCGCCGCCGGCTCCCTAGACTGGTTCCACCGCGTCGTTGCGACGCTGATTTTCGAGGAGCCACGGCGATGAATACCGAACACGACAGTCATTCCTGCGTCGCGCAGCCGGCCGAGATCGTCAGGGAGTACGACCTGCTCGCCGGATCGGGCGCCATCCACGGCGTTTCTTATGACGGCGAACGATTCTGGGCCGCGACCGGCGAGCGACTGCTGGCCGTCGATCCGGCCAGCGGCCGCGTCGTCCGCACGATCGAACGCATCTGTGATGCGGGTACCGCCTTCGACGGCCGACACCTGTACCAGATCGCCGAGACCCGCATCGACAAGATCGATCCGGCCACCGGTGAGGTGCTGGCCTCGATCCCGTCGCCGGGCGCCGGCAACGACTCGGGCCTGGCCTGGGCCGACGGCAGCCTGTGGGTCGGCCAGTACCGCAATCGCCGAATCCACAAGATCGATCCGGCCACCGGCGCGATCCAGCGAACGATCGACTCCGACCGCTTCGTCACCGGCGTCACCTGGGTCGACGGCGAGCTGTGGCACGGCACCTGGGAAGGCGATGACAGCGACCTGCGCCGGATCGATCCCGATAGCGGCGCGGTGCTCGAGCGCCTGGACCTGCCGCCCGGCGTCGGCGTCAGCGGGCTGGAGTCCGACGGTGACGGTCTGTTCTACTGCGGCGGCGGGGCCAGCGGGAAGGTCAGGGCGGTCCGGCGGCGGCGGTGAGGGGCGCCTCGCGTGGAACTCGACCAACGAAGAGTTCGAGCTTCGGCTGGACTCGGGGTTACGTCAACGTCCGAAGTCGTCCTCTTGTCCTCGCTGCAGCGATGGGATTCGATTCGTAGGAAGGTGCTCGCAGTCCGCCCGCATGCAGCGCCCATAGAGCGTGAGCGAATGCTCGACGACCGCAAAGCCGAGGGCGCTGGCGGCGAGCTTTTGGCGCCGCTCGATGGTGTCGTCGTGGAACTCGATTACCCGCCCGCAGTGCGTGCAAACCAGATGGTCGTGATGCTGCCCGTCGTCCAGCTCATAGAAGGCCTTACCCGACTCGAAGCGGGCATGTTTGAGCAGCCCCGCTTGCTGCAACTGAGCCAGTACGCGATAGACCGTCGCCAGGCCGACGTCATGCCCTTGATGGAGCATCTGGCGATAGACGTCCTCGGTCGAAAGATGCCTTTGGTGCGATTGCTCGAAGACCCGGAGAATCAGCAGCCGCGGTAGTGTGGCTTTCAAGCCCAGGCGTTTCAGATCGCTTGCATCAGTCATCGAACCCCCCTTGGGCCTTCACTGGCGTGATCCGTCCCCGCGCAAGCCGCGCACTTGCCGTGCAGCTCGATCGTTGATCTGCGCAAGGAAAAAGCGTTGTTCTTCACCCAGCGACCCAGGCAACGTCCCAGGTCGCTGTCGGTGAACTCATCGACCTGTCCGCAGTCGTCGCAGATGGCGAATGCCTTGAGATCGCGCCGGCAGTCAGAGGAATGGGTAGACGGCATATACGCGTTCAGACTCTCCAGGCGGTGAACCAGCCCCTGCTCGGCGAGACGTTCCAACGCCCGATACACCTGCATCGGCGCGCTGAAACCCTGTTCGCGCAACCGGTCGAGCAGCGCATAGGCGCTGAGCGGGCTGCCTGCCTGTTGGAGCGCCGCAAGAACTCGTTGCTGGTTGGCGGTCAGCGGCACGGGAGATCTCCGGTCAGGCGCCTGCATGTTCGATCAGCTTCACGATGTTATGTTGTAACATAACATATTGCGACGAATGAAATCGCAGCGCGCTCCTGGCCAGGCCGTGCGGCGCACGGCGAAGGAGAAGAACGTGATTCCGCATACCTACGATCAATGGCGCGAATGCATCACCGTCGATTGCGGTTTGGAATTGACGCCGGCGTTCATCGTTCAACGCTTGGCCGTCTGGCGTAACCCGCAATCGGATGAGACCCAGCGCTTTCGCCGACTCTACGGCGACGAACATTGGCAATCCGTGCTTGCCTGGTTCGAACGCGCCGAGCGTGAGGCGGCTCGGTAAGGACGGTTCCGGCGATGGATCCGAGAATCGCCGAAGTACCCGATATCTGCCATGACCGCGTGAAACAGGAGCACAGCCAGCCGACCACAGGGCACTCGGAGGCCGCGATGGCGGTCAGGAATTGCTGGCAGCTGTTAACCGCCTTCAGATCTTCGTCAGTCGCCAGGCGCGGCGGCGAGACCGCAGGTGCGCATCCAACAGGCACAGACTGCGGCTGCCAGTGGGCCGGTCGATGTCAGTCTGGCGCTGCTTGGAGCCTGCGCGCGCGATTTGCAGTGCTTGCGAGCCAGCGCCGTCTGGCTCGACGCCCAGGCCAACGGCCTGAGTACGACCGAGACGCCGAGAACTGGAACTTGCCTCAGCCTGTCGTGAAATCTCCAGCCGATCAGGCTTCGCACCCACACGACTTCCTCCTTTTGGTGTTGCAATCCGCACGCCCGTGAGGGCGTGACTCGGGGTAGTACTCGTAAGGGCGTTTCATGCCACGTTGCAATCCACACGCCCGTGAGGGCGTGACCGGCGATCAACGACCACCAGCAGCTCGTGCACCTGTTGCAATCCACACGCCCGTGAGGGCGTGACTTGGCGCGGCCAGCCGCGTGGGCGGCTCGATGCTGTTGCAATCCACACGCCCGTGAGGGCGTGACACGAGCAGCCCTTCGAAGCGGCTGCGCCTGCACCTGTTGCAATCCACACGCCCGTGAGGGCGTGACAAGTGCAGCAGATCCAACTTGCGCTGCCACCTGGAGTTGCAATCCACACGCCCGTGAGGGCGTGACACGTCATTGGGCCGGCACCGAATAGGTCAGGATGTTGCAATCCACACGCCCGTGAGGGCGTGACAAGGACCGCCGGGATTGGATTGCATCTGAGATTGTTGCAATCCACACGCCCGTGAGGGCGTGACGAGACACCGACCTGATCATGAGCAACACGTACCAGTTGCAATCCACACGCCCGTGAGGGCGTGACGCGGCCTGCTGATGGTTGGCCACGTCGTGCGCAAGTTGCAATCCACACGCCCGTGAGGGCGTGACCGTGCGTTCGCCCGCTGGTGCGACCAGAACGGGGAGTTGCAATCCACACGCCCGTGAGGGCGTGACTTGATCTTGGTCGAGTCGACGCGCCCCCAGTATCCGTTGCAATCCACACGCCCGTGAGGGCGTGACCGTGCGCTCATAGAGCTGCGTGGTCTTGCCGTCGTTGCAATCCACACGCCCGTGAGGGCGTGACCTCGGTCCAAGTACTCCCGGGGCAAGACGATTCTGTTGCAATCCACACGCCCGTGAGGGCGTGACCCGAAGACGTGGGCAAGCTGTACCAGTTGCTCAAGTTGCAATCCACACGCCCGTGAGGGCGTGACGAGCGCGCCTGCAAGGTGCTGGCCGCCGCCGGCATGTTGCAATCCACACGCCCGTGAGGGCGTGACGCTGGTGTAGTCCATGCCGCAGCCGATGAGCACGGTTGCAATCCACACGCCCGTGAGGGCGTGACGCTGGCGTCCTCGAGGCGCTCGAGCACCGGGCGGTTGCAATCCACACGCCCGTGAGGGCGTGACTGTCATTCCGGCCCGACCGGATGCCTGTCGCGCGTTGCAATCCACACGCCCGTGAGGGCGTGACATAAGGTCAACACCAATTTCGCGAAGCCCGCGCGTTGCAATCCACACGCCCGTGAGGGCGTGACATGCGCAGCCGTTCGACCTGGCGCTGCCCAGCGAGTTGCAATCCACACGCCCGTGAGGGCGTGACCACCACGGGCCCGCTCGGCTCTTTCGGATCGACGGGTTGCAATCCACACGCCCGTGAGGGCGTGACGCGAGGCGAGCCTTGCGCTCGGCTTCGTACTGCTGTTGCAATCCACACGCCCGTGAGGGCGTGACTATCCGGCGTGGTGACCATGATGCAATGGGACTCGTTGCAATCCACACGCCCGTGAGGGCGTGACGACGGTTTCAGACCGCGCGTTGTACGTGTGACGGTTGCAATCCACACGCCCGTGAGGGCGTGACCTGATGTGGTTGCAGCGGCCGCCCGCTTCGAACGGGTTGCAATCCACACGCCCGTGAGGGCGTGACAATTGTGAGGGTCAGGTCGGCAGCCAGGCAGTCGAGTTGCAATCCACACGCCCGTGAGGGCGTGACAATAGATATCGCTGGGGTTGATGTTCAACTCGGTGTTGCAATCCACACGCCCGTGAGGGCGTGACTGTTTATTCACCCGCAGAGCGGTGGCCACGGTCTGTTGCAATCCACACGCCCGTGAGGGCGTGACCGGTTATGTGCAGTTCGATGTGCCGCAGTTGCAAGTTGCAATCCACACGCCCGTGAGGGCGTGACCGTGGCCGACAGGCCAGCGGTAGAGACTCGCAGCGTTGCAATCCACACGCCCGTGAGGGCGTGACGCGTGGATTTTCTCGACATCTACGCTGGTATCTTGTTGCAATCCACACGCCCGTGAGGGCGTGACGTCTGGACATCGGCGTAGCGGCCGAGCCCGAACTTGTTGCAATCCACACGCCCGTGAGGGCGTGACGCCGGCGCGTATACCGCGATCGCGCCGCCGACGGCGTTGCAATCCACACGCCCGTGAGGGCGTGACTGTCCAAGCATAAACGCTTGCATCGATTGTGGAAAAAGCCGCAAAAGCGCGAACCTTCCCCTATGAACACCATAAGCCGCGTTTCTGGCTTCTGGGTAGGTATTTTGCTATTTTAAATCAATCATTTGCTGCCCCGCGAACCTACCGGGGAATGGCCGGCCGCTTGGGGTTCGCGTCAGAAAATAAGAGGGGCCTTCAAGTTCAACACCGGCTTGGCACCGACGTGCTCGACGCGTCCTTCCCACTTTGTGCCGAGATGGTAAAAGCGCAGGCTGTCGAGTGCCGGATCGATCAGATCGCAGAGACGCTGTCGCAAATCGACCCATTGCGCGGGCTCGACTTCGATCTCGAACACGGAGTACTGCACACGTTGTCCCAGGTCGCGGCAGGCTTTGGCGACCCGGCGAAGTCGCCTCTCGCCGCCAGCAGAGGCCGTGCTGACGTCATAACTGACCAGAATCATCATCTCGACGAGATCTCCTCTTACTTCCATAGGAACGGCGGGTAGCCATCCAGGTCGCCCCTTAGGTGTCGCGCGATAAGCTGAGCCTGAACGAACGGCAACAGGCCGATATCGACTTTCTCGCCGAGAAAGGTGTGTTGTAGCTGTTCGCGTTTCCGCTCCTGGTAGGCGACCAGAACGATCTTCCGTGCGTCGTCCTTCAACTGCACCGCGCCGTTATCGAAAACCTGGAAATCGTGTTCGTTCAATTGCCGACGGTTGATCAGCGACAGCGCCAGACGTTCTCCCAGCAATGGACGGAACTCCTCGGCGAGGTCCAGCGCCAAGCTCGGACGTCCTGGACGGTCACGGTGCAGAAAGCCGACGGCCGGGTCCAACCCGACGGTTTCCAGCGCGGAACGGCAGTCGTGAGTGAGCAGCGTGTAGAGGAAGGAGAGCAGGGCATTGAAGGCATCGCGCGGTGGTCGACGATTCCGCCCCCGAAAGCGCAATAGCGGCGACTCGGCTCGGATCAGTTGATCGAACACACCGAAGTAGGTTTGCGCCGCTTCGCCTTCCAGTCCACGGAGCAGGTCGACGTCCTGTTCCTGCATGACCCGTTGCGGAATGCGCTTGAGTCGTTTGAGCGCATGCTGAAATGCCGCGGTGTCGGTCAGGCGATCTCCGTGGTCGCGCCACCCCCTAGCGAGGACGGCGCGCTGGTTGTGGATCTTGCCGGCCAGCAGGTTGCGCACGATCACGCTGCAGCGCGGTGGATCGTCGCTGCATCGGTATTGCTCGCGGCGTAGCAGCACGTTGCCGGAGACCGGGCCTTCGACGCGTGCGAGGAAACGGCCTTGCGGCGTCAGGTAACAGATACTGATGCCTTGCTCCGAACAATGGCCGAGCAATTGAGGCGATACGGCGACGCGGCCGATGCAGACCAGGCTTTCCAGCATGTGTACCGGCAGGCGCGCGCGCTCCTGTCGCTCCACCTGCATCACGATGTTGGCGCCGTCCTTGCGAAGCCAGGCACCGTCCTCGCTGCTGGACTTGTGCCAGCCACGGTTGCTCGGCCGGCGGAACGTCGAAACCTGGCTGCAACGACAAATCGAAGACGAAGGAGCATGACCAGTGCGTCGCCACCTCAACACCTTGTATGTCACGACCGACGCATCGCAACGCCGCGCCTCGTAGCGGGCCGTTGGCGTTCGGCCGGATGCGAGCAGGCTGCGGGTTTCGGCGATGGTTTGCAGCGTCAGTTCGCGTAGTTCCCGATCGAAGCGGACATCCTTGCGTCGCCGGGTCTGGCCGTAGAACAGCGCGCCGGCTTCGACGGCGCTGCCCAGCATCGCTTCGAGGCAAAGGGCTTGAGCGCACAACTGGACTTCATCGGCGCGGTGCGCTTTCGGGCGCCCACGCTTGTATTCGACCGGAAACGCTCGTTCGCCTCCCTCGGCTGCGTGGAATTCGACGACGTCGGCCTTGCCGGTCAGCCCGAGTTCCAGCGCGACCAGAGGCATCGCGGTGATCGTGCGCACACCTCGGCGGCGTTCGGCCTGCGGGGCGTCGCTGCGTTGATGCAGCAGCTGGCCTTCAGCGGTCAGCCGGTTCTCGGCCCATTGCTGTTCGAGGTGTATCAGCGCGCATTGGCGCGGGCAGTACAGGTAGTGCTGCAAGGCGGAGAGCGGGATCAGGTCTTCGTCGTCCACGGTTGCCGCCCATCTCGACGAGTCAGATCAGTTCGGTGACGGTCACGCCAGTCGGCAGATCCCGATCGATATCGACGCGGTAATCGGAAAAGCTGCGAGCCGGCGTGTTCGTCTGACCGTCCACGCGTGCGACCTTGACCTTTTCGAACAGCAGGTGCGCCGGGGCGTTGCCCATCGCGAGTTCGTGCTCGAACACGATCAGCTTGCGCGCCGCCATCTCGCCGCGCGCGGCGGAGCGGTCGTGCTCGAACAGGTTGGTCAGCGCCCGCCACAGCAACTGCAGGTCATCGTCGGAGAAACCGGTGCGTTCGGCGAGCTTGGCCGAGATGAAGCCGTGCACACGATAGAGGCCATACGGCAGGATGTGCTTGCGGCCCATCGTGCGTTCCTTGTCCCGGTCTATCTCGTTGGTTACAGCCACCCGGGTGATCGAGATCTCCATCGGTAGCACCGGATCGATCGAGCTGGCGAAGGCCAGTTGCACAGGACCACGAACTTGACCGGTGTTGACTTCGGTGGTCATCACCGCGCCGAAGCTGCGCACGTCGAAGAAGTTCTTGCACATCCAGGCGGTCAGTTCGCGGGCTTTGGCTTCGTCCTTGGGGAGCTTTTTCGGCTCGTGCTCGATCTGCAGCGCCTGGTAGGCCAGTTTGTGCTGGTTGTTCAGGACGGATTTCTCCTGCATGTAGATCGCATGACCGGGTTTCCCTTCCTTTTCCATCGCGACGTAGTTGCGGATCTTGCGCTTGAGTGCCACGTCGGTCACCAATCCCTTGTTGGTCTCCGGATCCAGCCGGGGCAGGTTGCCGGCATCCGGGTCTCCGTTGGGATTGCCGTTGGTCACGTCGAACAGGTAGACGAACTCATAGCGATGGGCAATGGCGCTCATGCTGCTTCTCCTTCGGAATCGGTGTCGGGGGTGTCCTGCGGGTCGTTGCGAGCGAAGCGCGCTTGGGTCTGGTGGTAATAGCCGATCGCGAAGCGGCCTTGTGCTTCGATCAGCAGGCTGCGCGGGAAGCTGGCGCCGAGCAGATCGACGATCTGACCGATCTCTTTTTCCAGGTAGACGGCTAGCTTGGGTTTTCCCTTGCGCAGCTTGCCGAGATGGTTTTGCGCGTTGCGCAGCAGCACTGGAAATACAATGGCCGGCGTCGCTGATGCAGCGCCGTAGTACCGGTCGCGGATGGTCGCGTTGATCTGCCCATCAAGGGCGGCGCGCTGAACGCCTTCCAGCGTCGAGAACAGCCTTCCGAGCAGGTAACCGGGATCGTCATTGCCTGGATCGAGACTCACGGGGGGTACCTCTTGGGTGGTTGGCTTGCCTTGTTGCGAGTTCAGACGCGCATCGCGAGATAGAACCGCCTTGCAAAGGGCGACGCGCAGCGGGCTTATCTGTCCATCCGAGCGGAATCGCATCACGAGCGCAGCCAGAACGCTGCGCGGGTAGCGAGCCCCTGTCAGGATGGCGCGGGCCAGTTCGCCCGCCAGAAGCGGCGGCACGTCGTCGGCTTTCGGTCTGCCGTTCTCGCCATAGATCGGGGCGGTCTGCAGAGCTAGGCGTTGCGGAGACGGTGGTCGACGCCAGGCCGGCGGTTCCATCGACAGATCGAGGTAGTGGTCGGACAAGCGCCTGGCAAAGGACGCCAGGGTCTGTGTTTCCCAAAATCGGATCGATAAGCGCGAAGCATTGGGAGCCAGTCCGAGGACGAAGATTCGGGTGTCATCGTCGAGTCCGGTATCGAGTTCCCGTAGCGGCCGCATCCGACGAACCTGCTCGAGGGCCGCCTGCAGGCGCTGGGTGGCCTGTCCATCGCGAACGGCCGGATCCTCATCGTTTCCGCTGAGGAAGGTCGCGAGCAGATCTTCGGCGTTGTTCGCGTGTGCCGTGTCGTCGGCCCGCGCCCAGAACACCACGGTCGTGTCGCCGATCTGCAGACGCTGACGGTTGCGGCCGTCGCGGCGCAGAAGATGATTGAGCGCGGTCGTATACGCGAAAGCGACTGCTTCGGAGACCGGGGCGTTCTCGCCCTGGGTCTTGCCGTAGGACGTGAAGGCATCCAGATTGAAGGAGACGATCAACGCGCCGGAACTCTGGGCACCGTTCACACCCTTGATCGCCGGATGCAGGCGTGCCACGGGGGCCTGTTCGCCGGTGACCAGGCACATGCCCCGGGGTCCGTCACCGGTCTGTCCCTGTCGTCGGCTCCATGCTTCGCGTGCGGCGGGGCGCTCGTGCAGGTAGCGCGGTTCCCCGTCGAGGCGAAACACGACATTGGCATCCCGCATCGCTTCGCCTTGCCGAACGAAATGCGGGTCGTGCCCGAATCGTTCGGAGCTCCAGGCATCGAGGAAGCCCAGCAGCGCTTTCAGGCCGGCATCGTCGATGTCGGCCAGCGCCTGTCGATGCAGCGCCTTGAAGGCTTCGTGTTCCTGTTCGCTGCGTTTGCTGCCGGCGCTGACGCCGAGCACATAGCTGGTCTTGTCCCAGAGGAAGTTGGACTTGATGGCGACCGTGCGTTTCTCAGGTCGCGGCACGGTCAGCAGTCGGGGGACAGGCTTTTTGCCGTTGCCGTCGCGCAGATCGATCACGTCGACGACGCTGCCGTCCGCGGCCAACACGATCGCATAGCCGATCTTCTCCTGGCTGTAGCCCGGAGCCGCGATGCCCGAGTCGCGATCGTCCAGCAATCGCAGGTAGTAGTCATTGAGAGCGGACAGGATCATGAACGAACGCCTTTTCCATCGAACGGCGGGACTTCGATCCATCCGTCGATCATGCGGGCGCGAAAGAATCGCGGCGTCATCCCCTTGGTAAAGTCGATGTCGTGCAGCATCCAGCCGAGTTCGCGCTCGCCCCTCAAGCCGTCATTGCAGGCAGGTGCGGCATGACCGTCCTCGAGCAGCGCGAAACCGGCCGGAAACTCGCGTGTACCCAGGCAGGGAGTCTGGAAGCACTGTCCGCGACGCGCCCGGCGGTTGAAGATGTCCAGATGCTTGCCTTCGCTGTCTTCCGGGCCCGCCTTGCCGGTCAGCACGAAGTGCGCGGCGATGACGTAGCCCACGTCACGCAGCACGGTGGCGGCGCGCTGCTGCCGATCCTCGTCGACGTAGCAGACCAGGCTGTCGGTGCGTCCGGCCTTGATTGCCTTGCCGACGCTGGCGGCGGAGAGCTTGCCGCCGACCTCGTTGCGCCGGATCGATTCGAAACGGATCGGCTTGAGTACCTGGATGCCGTCGACGATCCAGCGGATCGCCGGCTTCCAGTGGATCGCCTCCAGGATGCCTCGTGCTGCTGAGGGCGTGATCACGTCGTACGAGACGCGTTCCACCTTCATTTCGGGGCGGGTGAACAACGCCCGTTCGCCCCAGACATGGAGTCTTATGCCGTAGCTCATTCGGGCTTCCTATGCTTCACATGCTACTTGGGTGTTTCTCCACATAACATCTCCGTCGATCGATGCTCTCTGTCAGCTTCAGGTTATGTCTTCAAAAAGGAACGTGCTTCTTGGGAAGGATGAAAACTCCTCTTTGGCAGTAGCCAGAGAGGGCGTTTCCTATTCCCTTGCTTCGTCAGTTTCAATCCACGTTCTCATAGGAGTTTCTCGATCCAGTGGCCGATAAACGGAGAGCTTAGGATCGCTGCTATGAGCACGACAGCCCGAGCCAGGGGCCATGGCCTTTTTCGCCTTTTGATGTCGAGCATCAAACGAATCGTGTAGACGGAATCCGATTCTTTATCCGAAGGGGATGTCATAGGACGCTCGTAGGCCTGAAGAGGGCTACTAATTATATCTACCTTCTGACGAAGTAAAGTTATTGGAACAAACCCTTACCAACAGAGGCTTTCCGTACGAAGAAACTGCGGCGTATCCCAGTGCAGCCCGAACCGCGCGTCGTACAGCCGAGGGTTGACCAGTCGGACGAACTGTTCGCCGTACTTGTCGGGCGAGACGGTTTGGATGGCATGGGCCTGCTGCAACGCGTCGTAGGCCTGTTGAGGGACCTGCACCAGGTACGGTTGCAGCTTGCGGGCGGCGCCCGCGGCGCCTGCTCCTTCGGAGTACGTGAGCTGGTCCAGCGTTGCGATCACTTCGGGGATCTCGTCGCCGGAGCCGGGATCGAACGGCACGATCACCGGACGCATCGTCGTCTGGATGACCTTGAACAGACGCGCGAGCGTATCCAGCGGCAGGCTGTCGACCGTCGATTGCTTGAGCAGGCCCAGCAGGTCCTTCTGATCGAGCCGATCGTCGCCCAGTCGCCAATACAGTTCCCGGAAATAAGCGGCGACCGCATCCAGCGCCAACAGATCGTCGCGGTGCGTGCGTTCGATGGCGCGGAACGCCTCGGCGAACAGTTTCAGTTCCTTTGGCGATGCCCAGTCGGGATTGCCGGTTTCGAATACCAGGACCTCGCTGGCATCGGCCGGCCGGCGACCTTCCCGGTTGCAGCGGCCGGCGGCCTGAGCGACGGAATCCAGTCCGGCTTCAGCTCTCAGCACGGCCGGGAAGTCCACGTCGACGCCGGCCTCGATCAGGCTCGTCGACACCAGCCGGCACGCGTGTCCGGCCTTCAGCGCCTGGCGCACGTCGGTCAATACCTGGCTGCGATGTCGCGCGTACATCAGCGTGGTCAGATGGCGGGCGCCTGGCTGGTCGGCGATGCATTCGAACAGATGACGCGCGTGGCGGCGGTTGTTGACGATGCACAGCACCTGCTCGCGTTCGCGCAGATGGCTGGCCAATTCGTCGTCGTCGAGTGTGCCGACGTGTCGCACGCGCACACGGCGCAGGCGTTCGTACAGCACGGTTGGTTCGGGCGCCAGCTCGCGCACGTTCCGCAGGCCATCTTTAAAGCCGGCCTCGCGGGTCAATGCGGGTTGCGTGGCCGTGCACAGCACCAGGCTGGCGCGATAGTTGCGCGCCAGTTCGTCGAGCAGCGCCACGCAGGGATGCAGCAGATCGCGCGGCAGGGTCTGCGCCTCGTCCAGAATCACGACGCTGCCGGCGATGTTGTGCAGCTTGCGGCAACGCGACGGGCGATCGGCGAACAGGCTCTCGAGAAACTGCACGGCGGTGGTGACGACGATCGGTGCGTCCCAGTTCTCCATCGCCAGTCGACGCTTGTCGGCGGCTTCGCGCTGCGCCTTCGGGTCGTCGAAATAAGCGCTGTGATGCTCCAGCACGATGTCTTCGCGGCCAAGGTCGGCGAAGGCCTTGCGGAAGACTTGCGCCGTCTGCTCGATGATGCTGGTGAATGGAATCACGTAGATCACCCGGCGCAAGCCGTGGGCGATCGCATGATCCAGCGCGAAAGCCAGCGATGCGAGCGTCTTGCCGCCGCCGGTGGGCACGGTCAGCGAGAACAGGCCGGGCGGCAGTTCGGCTCGGCCACGCACTTCGCGCAGGATTCGCGCGCGCAGCGGATTGATGCCGCCTTCGGTGGGGAAGGTGGCCAGGTGGGTCTCCAATCGTTCGCGCAGGGCCGCCTGCGACGGGCCGCTGTTCTCATCGCGAGCTTGTCTGCCTTCGATGCGCCGGTAGAAGTTATCGGTATCGACGAAATCGGCATCGACCAGGCAGGAGAACAGCATCCGGGCCAGCAGGGAGAGCTGGAAGATTCGATACTGCGGCTGCGGATGCGGCGTGAAGCGCTCGGGTAGTGCCAGGCTGGGAGGGAGTTCGATCTCCCGTTCCCAGTCGGGTAATAGCGGCGGCAGCGTCGCCAGGCAGTCCTGCGACAGCCGGTCGTGCAACGAGGTCCGGGATTCGGCCTCCTGTCCCGGTCGGCCGTTGGCCAGCCCGGCATGGTGACCGGCGATGCCATAAGCGAGTAGCGAGCCCAGTGAGCCATAGCGCTGGCTGACGAGCCAGGCCCCCCAGGTGGCGTGGTCCACGCGCGCGGGGTCGCCGGTCAGCCGTGCCTGGAACTTCTGCGTGTATTTTCCGATGTCATGCGCGGCACCCATCGGCCAAGCCATCGCGCCGGCGCCGAATGGCGCCGCATTGCGCGCGGCCCGCTCGGCGGTTCCCAGCAGATGTTCACGCAGTGGCTGCCAATCGGACCTGTCCGGATCGGACGTGGAATGCGCGAAGAACTCCATGCCATCTCCGGTGGCAATGCTGCGTGATCGGGTTGCAGCAGATGCTGAGGGATGGCGCGATCGATTCCTATGGCCAAGCGCCGAGCGGATCGATCGATGGGGCCGACGGCGCGAGCCTTCGCTTCGTCAGCGTGCTCGGATCGTCCAGCACATCGCCAGCTATTTGCTGGACACGAACATCTGCATCCACCTCATCAACCGGAGGCCGCCGGAAGTGTTTCGGCACTTCGAGGGTCTGGCGGTCGGTGACATCGGCATCTCCAGCATCACCGGCGGGGAGTTGGCTTATGGTGTCGCCAAGAGCGGATCGGCGCGCAATAGCCAAGCGCTGGAAAAATTTCTTGCTCCGTTGGACGTCATCGCGTTCGACGCAACGGCCATGCACCACTATGGCCAGTTGCGTACACGGCTGGAAAAGGATGGCATTCCCATCGATCCTTTGGACATGTTGATTGCCGCACATGCGTCGGCCTTGGGCCATGCCTTGGTGACCAATAATCTGCGCGAATTCGAGCGCGTTCCCGGCCTGGCACTGGAAAACCGGGTGGCGTAGCGCCGCATTTTCGGACGCCGAAAATGCGATCGCCTGCGGCTGCAGTCAGGCCGCGAGCCCGTCGTTCGATCCCCGGGTCACGGCGTTGCCGTCAGCTTTTCGATCATGCGCACGGTCAGGTAGAGTCGCGGCGCGATGCTGTCGAGGTCGGCCCATTCGTCGACGGTGTGGATGCGGTCACCGACGATGCCCATGCCGTCGAGCACTGCGGGCTTGTCCGGCGACTTCGGGTCGTACGCGAAACCCGCGTCCGTGCCGTAACGCATCGCGGCCGAGGTGATGCGCTTGCCCAGTTCCGTATAGATCGAATCGGCCGTGGCCGCCAGCGCATTGGTCGCGGCATTGCGGCTGAACGGCGGCCGCCGGTCCTCGACCTTGACGACGACGGTCGTATCGGGGATCAGCTTGTTCTGCACGATGCGGTCAGCGTCGGCCTGCACGCGGGCGAGCTCCGAGAGGTCCGACATGCGCATGTCGGCCGTGGCGCTCGCTTTCTCCGGAATCGTGTTGACGCCGATGCCGGCCTGCACGAAGGTCCAATTGACGGTCGTGCCTTTCTCGCGATTGCCGAGCCCGTTCAACTGCAGCATCTGGTGCGCCAGTTCCATGGCCGCGTTGCGACCCGCCTCGGGCGCCGAGCCGGCGTGCGACGCACGGCCCTGGACGTCCAGATGCACGTAGGCGATGCCGTTGGTGCCGACCGTGACCCGGTCGGTTTCCGGCGGCTCGAATACCAGGACGTAGTCGTTGCGGGGCGCGAGTTCGCGGATGATCGCCCGCGAGCCGAGCGAGCTCTTCTCTTCGTCCGGGTTGAACAAGACGGTGAGGACGCCATAGTTCTCGAACCGTCGCTCGCGAAGCAGGTCCAGCGCATGCAGGATCAGCAGCGCACCGCCCTTCGCGTCGGCCACGCCGGGTCCATACGCCCGGTTATCGACGACCTTGAACGGCCGCTTGGCGACCTCGCCCTTGGGGAAGACGGTGTCGAAGTGGATCATCAGCAGGATGTTCTTCGTGCCGTTGCCGCGAAGCGTGCCGATCACCGAGCGGCCTGCGGCCGGTGGCGATGGTCGCACGTCGACCTGCGCGCCCAGTTCCCGGAGCCGCTGCGCGAGGATGGCCTCGACCTTGCCCAACCCCTCGGCATCATCGGTGCCGGTATCGATGTCGACGATCCTGCCGAGCTCCTCGACCAGCGGCTCCCTGTGCTTGCGCGCCTGCTCGAGCAGCGAGGCGTCGAATTGCGCGTGTACGGAACCGGCGAGCGCCAGGCCGGCGACCAGCACGATCGAAGCGATCTTTTTCATGCGATAGCCTCTTGCCCCTTGGGGTGAAGGCCGACAGCGGCACGATGGGCATCGGCGTCCGCATGGCCCGAACGGCAGCAACGATTATACGAGCCGGGGCCTGCGCCGAGTGCCCTGCCGCGGCCGTTGGAGCATGGTCGGCCACAACAGCCCGGGCGGCAATGAGGGTCGGATCCCGCACCATGTTAGGATGGATATTGAATAAGAATCATTCATATTTTCAATTCCTGGCAGGAAACCCGTCTCGTGCTCCCGATTCCGCGATTTTCCCGTTCTGCTCGGCGCATGCTCTGTGCCGTCATCGTCTACCCCGCGCTGACCTCGGCTGCCCAGGCACAAGCCGGGTCCCCTGCGCAGGCGGACGAACAGACCGATCCGGCGTTGCCGAACGTCGTCGTCGAAGCCACGGCCGTTCCAAGGGCGGACAGTCTTTCACCCGCATACGCCGGCGGTCAGAAAGCGCGAGGCGGCCGCCTGGGCTTGCTCGGCAACGTGGATGCGATGGATGCGCCGTTCAGCATCGACAGCTACACGGCGCAGGCCATCGAGGACCGGCAGGCCGCCACCGCGGCCGACATGCTGGCAGCGGATCCCGCCGTGCATGCCAGCACGCCCGGCGGAGACGTCGCCGACGGCTTCTTCATGCGCGGCTTCGCGGTGGGCGGGGATAACGTCGGCGAAATGGCGATGGAAGGCCTGTACGGCGTCGCGCCGAACTACAGGCTGTTCTCCGACTACATCGAACGCGTCGAAGTGCTCAAGGGCCCTGCAGCGATGTTGTACGGCATGTCGCCGACCGGCGGTGTCGGCGGCAGCATCAACATCGTGCCCAAGCGCGCGCCGTCCAGCGACCTCACGCGCCTGCGCGCCGACTATGGCGTCGGTTCGCAGGTCGGCGGCGCGCTCGACGTGTCGCGCCGCTTCGGGCCGGACAGGCAGCTCGGCGTGCGCTTCAACGGTAGCCACCATGCGGGGGATACGGCGCTGGACCACCAGCACCGCAAGGCGAGCGTGGGCGCGCTGGCGCTGGACTACCAGGGCGAACGCACGACGGCCTTGCTCCACCTGATCGTCCAGCGCGAGATCGTGGATGCTCCCACCCGGCGTCCTTCGCTCGGCGCCGGCCTCGCCGTGCCGCGAGCGCCGGACGGGCGGCGCAACATCACCCAGCCGTGGGAGTGGTACGACGCTACCGAGCGCTCCGCGCTGCTGCGTGTCCAGCACAACCTCGGTTCGCAACTGAGCTGGTTCGGAAGCCTGGGCGCCGCGAGTTCGGTGCTGGATCGGCTCTTCAACACGCCGAGCATCTTCGACGCGGCCGGCGATACCCGTGTGACGCCCGCGCGAGCACGCTTCGAGGTGCATCGCGACAGCGTCGAAACCGGTCTGCGCGGGCGTTTCGCCACCGGCGATGTGGCGCACCAGGCCACCTTGCAATGGAGCCGCTACAGCGATCACTGGCGCATGGGCTCGAATGCCGGCGTGGCCTATACGTCCAATCTGTACGACCCCGTCCTGCAGCCCGAGCAGGACGTCGACTTTCCCGCCGCCGTGCTGCGGCGCTCGGCCACGGTGCTGCGCGGCGTCGCGCTGTCCGACACGATGAGCATGCTGGACGATCGGTTGCTCGTCATGCTCGGCGTACGGCATCAGAGCGTGGACGCGAGCAGTTACAACGGCACCACCGGCGAGCTGGCATCGCGCTACGTGAAGAGCGCCACCACGCCGATGCTCGGCGTCGTCGTCAAGCCGTGGAGCAGGGTATCGCTGTATGCGAATCTCATCGAAGGGCTGAGCAAGGGCGATACCGCTCCGACCTCGGCAGCCAACGCCGGCGAGGTCTTCGCGCCCTACAAGGCTCGGCAGCACGAGGTCGGCGTGAAGATGGATCACGGCCGGTTCATGACCACGGTCAGCCTGTTCCAGATCGCCAAGCCGAGCGGCGTTCTGGTGGACAACGTTTATACGGTGGACGGCAAACAGCGCAACCGCGGTCTGGAGTTGAGCCTGCACGGCGCTCCGCTCCCCGGCTGGCGCGTTCATGGCGGCCTCACGTGGATGGACGCGAAGCTCGTCCGCACGGGAAATCCCGCCACCCAGGGCAATTCCGCGGCGGGCGTGCCGCGTTTTCAGGCCGCGATCAATCTGGAGCACGATCTGCAGGCCTTGCCCGGCCTGACGCTCACCGGCGGTCTGGTCTACAGCGGCGCGCAATACGTCGATGTCGCCAACACCCAGCGCGTGTCCGGGTGGACGACGGCGGATCTGGGTCTGCGCTGGCGTACCGATATCGGCGGTCGCGTCACGACGTTCCGGGCCGTCGTGCGCAATCTGACCGACCGCAGCTACTGGGCCGGCGCATCCCCGTACGGTTCGTTGGTGCTGGGTACGCCGCGCACGCTGCAGGTGTCGGCCGTCGTCGATTTTTGACAGCCGGCGTCCGGAGGATCGGACCGTTGAATGAATGAATGCAGGACGGTGACACGCTTGTTGCCGATAGCCCATGGCGGGGCCGCTGCCTCGATTCTTGATCGAGGTCTTTCTTGAACACCATGACGAGCCGGGAGAAACGGATGGATCCGAGAATCACCGAAGTACTTGATATCTACCATGCCCGTATCCGACAGGAGCGCGATCAGCCGCGTACTGAAGCGCCCGGGGGACGCGATGGCGGTCAGGATCAGCGCATGCGCGCGATCGGGCCGCAAACGGGCCAACTAATGAACATTCTCGTCAAAAGCCTGGAAGCGCCGACGATTCTCGAGTTGGGCACTTCCTTCGGGTATTCGGGGATCTGGTTGGCCGAAGCGGCTCGTGCCACCGGCGGGCGATTGATCACCATGGAACTTCATGCCTACAAGTCCGAGTATGCGCAGCAGATGGCCGAGCGCGCCGGGCTTGCCGAGCACATCGACTTCCGGGTCGGCGATGCAGTGAAGATGATCGGGGATCTGTCCGGCCCGGTTGATTTCGTCTTTGTGGATCTCTGGAAGGACCTCTATGTGCCGTGCCTGGAAGCGTTTTATCCCCGCCTGAATCCGGGGGCTATCGTGGTCGCGGACAATATGGTGCGTCCAGGGAATGAAGACGTGCGCGCCTATGGTCGCGCGATCCGGCAAAAGCCGGGTATCAGCAGCGTGCTGCTGCCAGTGGGTTCGGGTATCGAAATCAGCCGGTTCACGCCTTAGGGACGCACTGATCAATTCCGCCCGGCCAGCCAGCAATCGATCCGCGCGGCCGCCCAGCAATCGATGCACGCGGCTTCGTTCCCAAAACGAAAAACCCGTTCCATCATTTCGCATGATGGAACGGGTTTTTCTTGAAAATGCTTTTTAGAACAAAAGCCTGGTGGGGTGGCTGATGGGAGACCATTGGCTACCTGAGAACCCCAGTGTTTACGCGGCTTTCCGGCCGGTGCGACACGGGTCTGGGGTGCAGATTGTGTGACAGGACCTGCCGCGCATCAAGTGGTGCGTCGCTCAGTCCCAGCCATGCCGCCGCAGGCGCGCCACCCGCGTTACAATCTCAGCGCCCTGGCGGTAGGCGGCCCTCCGGCCATCTGCACCTCTCTTTCACTGTCACTTTGTGACCTCCTGTAGGTGTCCTAGTCAACTTGGCATGTCCTTGTTGGCGACGCCATATTGGTTAGCTGAACATCCGCGCGCTTGCGCGCTGGGCGCGCCAGGGACGTGAAAGGAATCGTTGAGATGAAGAAGAAACGTCACAACGACCGCCCTGTTCGCGATTGGTTTGGGATGGGCATTGCACTCGTGCAACTCATCGCTGCCATCGTGAACGCGGTCTTCAACTATCAGCTGGCCAATGCCCGCCAAGTGGCTGCACCGCTTTGAGCGCAAGCCGGGCCGGTGGGTCTTCGAGCCCTCCCCGGAAGACGCCACGGGGCAAATCCTTCCGTACGGATTCATTCAATCGCCGCTTTTGGCTTCGCTCGCACTGCACAAGAGCGGACTCGGCAAGTTCCTAGATGAACTGCACCGGGACAGGCGCTTCGTCGTAACTGTCTACGTGGACGACATCATCGTCTCGGGTGGCGACCATGACGAACTCCGCGACGTGCTATCCGGATTGAAGACGAAGGCGCAGCGCTCGCGGTTTGCCTTCAGCGACGAGAAGGAACAGGGGCCTGCCGGGGCAATCTCCGCCTTCAACATCGAGCTCACGACTGGCACCTCGCTCTCCGTCCTGCCGTCGAAGCTTGCGGAGTTTCGCGATGCATTCCGGACTTCGACCAGTGAGCTTCAGCGCGCGGGCATCCAGGGCTACGTGCGCAGCGTGAACCGGGTTCAAGCGGACTCATTGCCATGACGACCTGACGCAGACGAACCCAGGGTCCAGCCGAGTCATCAAGCCGCATGCTCGACCCACTCCGCCGACAACGACTCCGCCTGCCTCAGCACCGTGTCAGTCGCTTCTTCCTGCCGGTCCGGCGGGTACCTGTAGCGGCGCAGCAGCGTCTTCACCATCACCCGCAGCTTGGCCCGCACCGTCTCGCGCTTGGCCCAATCCACGGTGACCGACCTGCGCAGGCTTAGCGTCAGTTCGACCGCAATCTTCTTCAGCGTCTCGTCGCCGAGGTCGCGGACCGCTGCCTCGTTCATCGCCAGGGCATCATAGAACGCCATCTCGTCGCTGTTCAGCCCCAGGCTATCGCCGCGCTTCGCGGCCTCCTGGAACTTCTTGGCCATCTCGATGAGTTCTTCGATGACCTGCGCCGTCTCGACGGCACGGTTGCGGTAGCGGGTCAGGCTCTGCTGCAGTAGCTCGGAGAACTTGGCGCTCTGCACCACGTTGGTCTTGAAGCGGGACTTGATTTCGCCCTTCAGCAGCCGCTCCAGCAGCTCGACGGCCAGGTTGCGCTCCTTCATGTGGCGCACGTCTTCCAGGAACTCGTCGGACAGCACGCCGATGTCCGGCCGCTTCAGCCCGGCGGCCGAGAAGATGTCAATGACTTCGTCGCTGACGACCGCTCGGCTGATGATTTGCCGCAGCGCGTGTTCCTTCTGCTCGTCGGTCAGTTTCTTGTCGGTGCCCGCGTGCTTGGTCAGCGCCGCCTTCACCGCCTGCAGGAAGGCCAGCTCGTCGCGGTAGGCCAGGGCCTCGTCCAGCGTGCAGCACAGGGCGAAGGCCTTGCTGGCGGCCAGCACCGTGTCGGCGAAGCGCTTCTTGCCGTCGTCCAGCCCGAGCACATGGTTGGCTACCGCCGGCAATAGCTGCCAGGCCTTACTGCGGAACTCGGCGTACTCGACGCCATGCAGCATGTCGTGCAGCACGTCCATCTGCTCTTGCAGCACGGCCAACGCCTCGTGCGCATCAATGGTCGGCTTGCCGCGCCCGTGGGCCTGCGTGTAGTCGGCCAGGGCCCCCTTCAGCTCGTTGGCGATGCCGATGTAGTCCACCACCAGGCCGCCCGGCTTGTCCTTGAAAACGCGGTTCACCCGCGCGATGGCCTGCATCAGGTTGTGACCGCGCATCGGCTTGTCCACGTACATCGTGTGCAGGCAGGGCGCGTCGAAGCCGGTGAGCCACATGTCGCGCACGATGACCAGCTTGAACGGGTCGGCCGGGTTCTTGAAACGCGTCTCCAACCGTTTGCGCACGTCCTTCGGGTGGATGTGCGGCTTCAGCAGCGCCTTGTCGGAAGCCGAGCCCGTCATCACCACTTTGATGGCGCCTTGCATCGGGTCGTCGTTGTGCCAGCCGGGCCGCAGCGCGACGATGGCGTTGTACAGGTGCACGCAGATGTCGCGGCTCATCGCCACGACCATCGCCTTGCCGTCCATCACCGTTAGCCGGTTCTCGAAGTGGGCCACGATGTCGGCCGCTACCTTCTGGATGCGCGGCGGCGCGCCGACCAGTTGCTCCAGCGCGGCCCAACGGCGCAGCTTGGCCACCTTGGCGGCGTCGCCTTCCTCGTCCTCGGTCAGCTCGTCGACCTCGCTGTCGAGCTGCGTGACGTCGGCTTCCTTCAGCTCCAGCCGGGTGAGGCGGCTCTCGTAGTAGATGGGCACGGTGGCGCCGTCGCGCACCGCCTGCTCGATGTCGTAGATGTGGACGTAGTCGCCGAACACGGCGCGCGTGTCGCGGTCGCTCAGGCTGACCGGCGTGCCGGTGAAGGCGACGAAGGTCGCGCCCGGCAGCGCGTCGCGCAGGTGCTGGGCGTAGCCATACCGCACGGCGCTGGCGGCCTGGTACTCGGCGGGCGGCTCGGCGACCTGCAGCGCCTGGCTTTCGTTGGCCGCCGGCCCGGCCGGCCGGCCCTTGCCGTTGACCAGCCGCGCCTCGAAGCCGTACTGCGTACGGTGCGCCTCGTCGCAGATGACGACGATGTTGCGCCGGTCGGAGAGCACGGGGAACGTGTCCTCGTCCTCGCCCGGCGTGAACTTCTGGATGGTCGTGAAGATGATGCCGCCCGAGGGCCGGTTGGTCAGCAGACGGCGCAGTTCGGGCCGCGTGTCGGCCTGCGCCGGTGTCTCGCGCAGCATCTCGCTGGCCGCGGCGAACACGCCGAAGAGCTGGTTGTCCAGGTCGTTGCGGTCGGTCACCACCACCAACGTTGGGTTGCCCATGTCCGGGTGCGCCATCAGCGCACCGGCCAGGCAGGTCATCTCGATGCTCTTGCCGGCGCCTTGGGTGTGCCAGACGACGCCGCCCTTGCGCGTGCCGCCTGGCGCCGAGGCCTTGAGCACGCTCTCGACCACGGCCCGCACCGCGTGGAACTGGTGGTAGCCGGCCACCTTCTTGACCAGCCGGCCCTCGTCCTCGAACAGTACGAAGTGGCGCAGGTACTCCAGCAGCAGCTCACGCTGGCACAGGCCCAGCACCAGCGTCTCGAGCTCGCGCATGACGCCCAGCGGGTTGGTGGCCACGCCGTCGATGGTGCGCCAAGCCATGAAGCGCTCGCGGTCGCTGGTCAGCGAGCCCATGCGCGCCTGGATGCCGTCGCTGATGACCTGCAGCGCGTTGGCGTGGAACAGGTCGGGGATGTCCTGCTGGTAGGTCTGGAGCTGGTTCCACGCGGCCCAGATGTCGGCGTCCTCGTCGCCGGGATTCTTCAGCTCGAACAGCACCAGCGGCAGGCCGTTGACGAACAGCAGCACATCGGGCCGGCGCGGCTGCTTGGGGCCCTGCACTGTGAACTGATTGACGGCCAGCCAGTCGTTGGCCGCCACCTCGGCGAAGTCCAGCAGCCGCACGCGGTCGCCACGCGTCTCGCCGTCCTTCTGGAACTCCACCGGCACACCGTCCACCAGCCAGCGATGCACCTGGCGGTTGGCGTTGACGAGGCCCGGCACGTTGGGGTTGAGCACGCGGCGCAGCGCGTCATCACGCGCGCCGGGCGGAATGTGCGGGTTCAGCCGCGCGATGGCCTCGCGAAGCCGGCCGACCAGCATCACCTCGCGGTAGCTCGCGCGCTCGGTGCCAGGGGTCTTGGCATCGGGCGGGGAGATGTCGGGGCCATGAGCAGTGACCCAGCCCAGGCCGACCAGCCATTCGAGCATGGCCTGTTCGACATGGTCTTCCAGGACCATCGCATTTGCCATTGTTGTCGCCCCCCTTTGTGAGTCCGCCGTCTCAGGTCAGCGCCTTGACGCGTGGCCTGAACACTTCGGTCATTCTCAGCCCCGCTCCTTCCAACCAGGCGAAGTACGCAGGCCATTGCGGCCCATCTTCCAGCGGCGATTCGGCCCGCACCTGGATGATTCGGCAGGCATGCCCATCGGGCAGTTCTTGCCAGTCGAGCGTCTGCTTCAGCTCGCCCTCGATGGCCTCCTTCTGGGACAGCAACTGCTTGAACATCGACTTGGAGTTGTCGTGGTCGATGTAGACCTCCATGCCCACCCGCTTTTCGCGTGTGTTCACCGTGGCTGCGAGGTGAACGCCGGCCCGCCCCAGGGCGATGTTGGTCCAGTGCTGGGGCAGCGGCTTCTGTGTTCGCAAGCCCGAGCCCTTGGCCTGCAACCACGCGGACCAATCGGTCCAGAACTTCAGTTGCCGTTGTTTGGTCGGCGTCATCGTGGCGGCCGCTCTGGCGTTCTGCTGCCCCGTCTTGGCCCAGTCGTTGGGCTTGACCACGACGTTGAAGCTCGGTGCCATGGGCGAATCGCCGATTCGCCACAACTCGATTTCCACCGCAAAGAAGTCCAGCTCGTCGGTCGTGTGCTGGTTCAGGAACTCCAGCGCCGCCACATGCTCGGTGCGGAAGGACTCGGCCACCCAGATGACCTTGCGCGCGCCCACGCCTGCGGCGTAGGTGAGGATTTGGCCAAGGTGCGTGTGGTTGGTCTTTTCGAGTTGGTTCTCGATGATGACCTTGCCGCCGTCGTCGGTGCACAGGATGTCGACCTTGAAGTCACCCACCGGATGCTCGATACCGGCAAGCTCCAGTTCGTTCAGCCCCAGAGACTCGGCGAGCAGGGTGAGGTTATCGGCCTGTGAAAGCCAAGGCGTGAAGTCGCCGCCCTCATGGGTCCAGGCCTTGCGGAGGGACACGCGCTCCAGCTTGCCAAGTGAGGATTTCATGCGAGGGCGTCCTCCAGTTGGGCTTGGGGTTCGGGGAAGTGCAGCTTGCCGGAGATGAGGCGGGGGAGCAGGGTGTCGCGCAGTTCCTCCAGAGTTTCAGCACGCATGGAGTTCGTTCGGACGCCATCTCGCAACGCTCTCACCAGTTCGTCAAACGATTTCAACAAGCCGCCAGTCGGTCGCACAACATCGAGGCGGTATGCGTTCTCACGATTCAATCCTGGCACGGCCGCATCCGTATTCATGTGCTCCAACCCCAAGCGCTGCATTGCGTAAAAACAGAACGTCAATGGTGTCGTTCTGGGCTTCACGTAAAACGTCGTGTCAATTGGGAAGAAGGGCCGGTCTTCCCAGTAAAGCGCCCCGACAGTTCCCTTCCGTCCAACGATGACAGAAGGCTCGCCAACAAGCGCTTCGTCGTGATACCCGGTGACACCTCCCGAACCGTATACCGGCACGCAACCCGGCCGGCGGTCAGTCGCTTTCAAAGCCTTCCCATAGGCGAGTTCAAGGACTTCGCCCAGCCGCGCGACTGTCCACCCCTTCGGAATCAACCCCAGCGCCGATTCCTCGAACTCGGCAGGGAACAGCGCCGCCGTGGCGGCGTCCATGCCTTCGGGCTCGCGGCCCTCGGCCTTGGCGTGCACCGGGTCAAAGTCGATGAACCAGCTCTTGAACAGGGCTTGGGCGATGGATTCGAGGGTGCCGTTGGTTTGGCGCAGGAGGTCGATGCGGTCGTCGAGTGCACCAAGCACTGCACCGATTTCCCGCTGGGTGTTTAGCGATGGCATCGGAATCCGAAGTGCCTCCAGCACAGGTATTCGCACGTTGCTGACGGTCG
Organism: Burkholderiaceae bacterium; assembly: GCA_047601745.1. Classification (GTDB taxonomy): domain Bacteria; phylum Pseudomonadota; class Gammaproteobacteria; order Burkholderiales; family Burkholderiaceae_E; genus JAKPAM01. Next base: position 3,779,157 of record JASGIS010000001.1, read on the forward strand.
AACCCGTTCCCTCACTCCACGAAATCTCGTGCTGTACCTGCGGGGACTGCAGCGCGAATAGCAAGAAGCGGCCGTCAACAACCTCTGGATTCGGTCGAAGCAGCACCTGACGCTGACCGACGCAACACTCAAGCCCACTCGGAATCATGCACACCTCGCCCATCGGCGCTTCACGAGTGAAGACGATGTCGCCAGCAGTTGGCTTTGCCCGCCGTATGCGATGGGCGAAGTGTTCAGCGTCAGTGAATGATGGTGAACTCAGGTCAAGACGGCCATTCTTAATGTGCTGGTTACGGATGACGATGTATCCCTCGTCCGTCCAAACCGGCGTGCTGTGAGGGCAGTCCGCAATGAGGCTGCACAGCTCGCGAAGCTGCCTCATTTCAGATTGCATACCCCATCCCTCCAAGCTTTTCGCGAATCATCGCGTCCAGCTCCGCCCCCTTTACCATCTGCTCGGCAAGCTGCGCGGTCAGCCGCTCCATCTTCTCGTTGAACGCCTCGTCGTCGTCGTCCGCTTCCTCGGCGCCCACATAGCGCCCCGGCGTCAGTACATGCCCGTGCTCGGCAATCTCGGCCAGCTTCACGGCGCGGCAGAAGCCGGGCACGTCGGCATAGGGCTCGTCCGTGCCGTCCTCGCCGTCGGCGCGCCAGCGGTGCACGGTGGCGGCGATGCGCGCCACGTCCTCGTCGTCGAACACGCGGTTCACGCGCGTGGCCATGCGGCCGAGCTTGCGGGCGTCGATGAACAGCACTTCACCGCGCCGGTCGCGGCCGCGCTTGCCACCGGGCACCGCCGCGCCACTCTTGTCCCTGGCCAGGAACCATAGGCAGGCCGGAATCTGCGTGTTGAAGAAGAGCTGCGGCGGCAGCGCCACCATCACGTCCACCATGTCGGCGTCGACCATCGCGCGGCGGATGGCGCCTTCGTTGTTCTGGTTGCTGCTCATGCTGCCGTTGGCCAGCACTACGCCGGCCTGGCCGCGTGGGCTCAGGTGGTGCAGGATGTGCTGCAGCCAGGCGTAGTTGGCGTTGCCGGCCGGTGGCGTGCCGTAGGCCCAGCGTCGGTCCTCCACCAGGCGCTCGCCGCCCCAGTCGCTGATGTTGAAAGGCGGGTTGGCCAGCACGTAGTCAGCGCGCAAGTCGGGGTGCTGGTCGCGGTGGAAGGTGTCGGCCGGCTCCTTGCCGAGTTCGGCCGCGAAGCCGCGAATGGCGAGGTTCATCGCCACCAGGCGCCAGGTGGTGGGGTTGGCCTCCTGGCCGTAGATGCTGAGGTCGTCGGCCTTGCCGCCGTGCGCCTCGATGAACTTCTCGCTCTGCACGAACATGCCGCCGGAACCGCAGCAGGGGTCGTAGACGCGGCCCTGGTGCGGCGCCAGCACCTCGACCAGCACCTTCACCACCGAGGCCGGCGTGTAGAACTGGCCGCCCTTCTTGCCTTCGGCGCTGGCGAACTGGCCGAGGAAGTATTCGTAGACCTCGCCGAGCAGGTCCTTGGCGTGGTGGCCCGTCTTTCCGTCACCGGCAAAGCCGATGGTGGACACCAGGTCCACCAGCTCGCCCAGCCGGCCGGGTTCGAGCTGGGTGCGGCCGAAGCGCTTGTCGAGGATGCCCTTCAGGCGCGGGTTGTCGGCCTCGATGGCTTCCAACGCGGCGTCGATGCGCACGCCGATGTCCGCCTGCTTGGCCTGGGCGCGGATGGTTTCCCAGCGCGCCGAGGCCGGCACCCAGAAGACGTTGGCCATCGTGTAGTAGTCGCGCTCCTCCAGCGCCTCGGCGTGGTCCGCCGCGTCGGGCAGGTAGAGGTCGCCGGCTTCGTCCTTGAAAGCGGCCTCCAACTGCGTGCGGCGCTCGTCGAAGGCATCGGAGATGTACTTGAGGAAAATGAGGCCGAGGACGATGTGCTTGTACTCGGCGGCGTCCATGCTGGACCGCAGCTTGTCGGCGGCGGCCCATAGGGTTTTCTTGAGGTCCTGGTTCATCCAGCGGCTCGCAGTTCTTGGTCTTTTCGGAAGCGACCCTCCCCGGGCAGCCATTCCCCATGAGCTTACCGTGTAACAGGTGTGTTTCACGGTCCACCGTGGCCGCTTCCGCTGGCCGCACGACACAAAAAGCGCGTGCCTATACGGCTTGTCCATCAACTTTTTGGAGAAGCCGAAATGAAGCCTCACTTGCTGCCTGAGCAGGCCCTGAGAACGACACACACCCCTGCAATCTGCGATGGCGGGTGTCAAACGCCGGAAACCCGCGCCAGTGTTGGCTTTGCGCGGTCCACGGCTTCGAATGAAGCGGTCCACGTTTGTGGCCCTCTGGCCAGTTTGCCCAGTGTTGGCGCGGCGTTGGGCCTGGGGAGCCAGCGATGAGCGAGCGCAGCCGGTTCATCAAGGTGCGCGTCAGCGAGAACGAGCACAAAGCGCTGCGCCAGCGGGCTGATGCCCAGGGTGTGACCATCTCAGAGCATGTACGCGCGACGGTGACGGCGGTGCACCAATCGCTGGATGTGGCCGCCGAATTGGCGGCGCTGCGCGGCCAGGTGCGGCAGACGCCAGCGCCAGCGGTGACGCCGGGCGACGGTGCTGGCACCGCCCAGCGCGAGATGCTGCTGTTGCTGCGCGAGCTGGCGGCGGCACGCGACGCGCAGATTCTGGCGCGCGTTAGGGCGCAACTGGCGCCGCGCGCCGGCAACCATCAGCAGCGCGGAGGTGCGGCATGAGGACGCACGACGCTTTCCTGCGCCACTTGCTGGGCGCGTTTGACCGCGCGGTAGTCTGGACGGTGCTGGCCGTGGTGCTGTCTTCGCTGACGTGGACCGCCGCCTGGGAGCGCGGCCTGGGCCTGCCTGCCCTGGACGGCTGGCGCGTGCTCGGTCTCGCCTTGCTCGGGCGGGAGACGGACCGCACGGCGCTAACGCTGCTGGTGCTGTGCTGCCTGGTCGGCGCGATGGGCGCCACGCTGGTGGGCGGCTGGTTGTTCGGCCGCTGGCGACGCCGGGCCGAACTCGACGTGGTGCGCCTGCGCGGTGCCCGGTGGGAGGGCGACCGATGATGCAAGCGACCTGGGAGCGCTTCTACTCGTGGCGAGTACAAGCGCGCAACCCCGAGCCCGTGTCCGGCAGACACCGGCTCCTGACGCTCGGCGGCATTCAATGGCCCGCCGAGCTGGAACCCCTTCACCTGCTGGCGGCCGGCACCACCGGCGCCGGCAAATCGACGCTCATCGAAGAACTGCTCGACGGTATCCGGGCGCGCGGCGACCGCGCCATCGTGTGCGACCCGAATGGAGGCTATCTGCGCCGCTTCGCGCAGGACGGCGACCTCTTGCTGAACCCCTTCGATGCCCGCAGCGAAGGGTGGACCGTCTTCAACGAGGTGCGCGCGGATTTCGACGCCGACCGATTGGCCGGCAGCATCGTGCCGGCAGGGCATGGCGAGTCGGCGCCGTGGCATCACTACGCCCAGGTACTGCTCGCGGAGGTGCTGCGCGCCTTGGTGCGCAGCGGCGAGGCCACCACCGAGCGCCTGTTGCATTGGTGCACCAGCGCGCCGGCCCGCGAGCTGGGCGCGCTGCTGGCGGGCACACCAGCCGCCGGGCTCTTTGACGAAGGGGCGGACAAGGCGCTGGCCAGCACGAGGTTTGTGCTGACCGCCCACCTGTCGCCGCACCGGTTCGTCAAGCCCGGCGCATTCAGCCTGCGGAACTGGCTGGAACAGGAAAGCGGTAGCTTGTTCATGACCTGGCGGGCTGACATGCAAGCGGCACTTGCGCCGCTGCTGGCAAGCTGGGCTGACATCGCCACGAATGCAGTGCTGACACTGCCGCCTGACCCGACGCGGCGCGTCTGGCTGGTGCTCGACGAGTTGGCCGCGCTCGGCAAATTGAATGGCCTTGAGGCGGGCCTGACGCTCGGCCGAAAGCATGGCCTCGCAGTCATTGCGGCCCTGCAGAGCACGGCACAGCTTGACCGGCTCTATGGAAAGGAGTCGGCGACGGTGCTGCGCGTCTGTTTCCGAAACCTCGTCGTTCTGGCCATTGCCAAGAGCGCCCCGGCCACGGCCGACGAACTGTCGCGCTCCCTTGGGGAACGGGAAGTGTTGCGGCACGAACTGAGCCGCAGCAACGGGGCCAGTGGGCTCGGCGAGTCCCAGGGCCTCCGCCATGCCCAGGAGCGCTTGGTGATGGCCAGTGAAATCGCCGGCCTGCCGAACCTTACCGGCTATCTGGCGCTGGCCGGTGACGAGCCGGTGCGCCGGCTGCGCTTGACGCCGCAAGCCCGCGAGGACGTGACCGAAGCCTTCGTCGCGGAGGTCGCATGCTGACGCTTGCCAAAGTTGTTTCTGCGGCATCGGCCGCGAGCTACTACGAGGGCACCGACGACTATTACAGCGAGGACGGGCGCGCGCCTTCGGCGTGGTGGGGCGCCGGTGCCGACGCGCTGGGCCTGCACGGTGAAGTGGACAGCAGTGACTTTCGTGCGCTGCTGGAGGGGCGACTGCGGGATGGGACGGGGATGCATCGCGGCGGGGAAGGCCGCACTGCCGGCCTGGACCTGATCTTTAGTGCGCCCAAGTCGTTGAGCATGCAGGCGCTCATCGGCGGCTCGACAGCATTGCTCGACGCGCATCAGCAGGCCGTGACCCACGCGCTGCAGTATGTGCAATCCGAGTTGGCCGTGTACCGCAGCACGCGGGAAGGCGAAACGGTCTCCATGCGCAGCGGCAACGTGGTTGCCGCCCGGTTCGACCACGACCTCAGCCGGGAACTGGACCCGCAGGTCCATACGCATTGCGTACTACTGAATCTGACGCGGCGGCCGGACGGCCAATGGCGAGCACTCGACGCGCATCCCTTCTACGAGCAGCAGAAGCTGCTTGGCATCGTGTATCGGGCCGAGCTGGCCAAGCGGGTGCAGGAGCTTGGCTACCGCATCCGTCGCACGCATCAAGACGGCCGGTTCGAGCTGGCATACATCACGCGCGAGCAGGTCGAGGCGTTCAGCACACGCAGCCACGCCATCGACGCAGCGCTGGCCGCGAAGGGCAAGAGCCGCGCAACCGCCTCGGCTGAAATGCGCGAAATTGCCGGCCTGAGCACACGACGGGTCAAGGATGCCAACGTGCGGCGCGACGAGCTGCGGGAGACATGGAGCGCAAAGGCAGAGGCTTTTGGCGTGAATTGGAAGCCCGCATTGCGCCTGGCCAGGCCGCTTGAACGTGCGGAGGTCCAAGCGCTGACGCGCGAGGCGGTGGACTTCGCCGTGGCGCACTTGACCGAGCGCAGTGCCATCGTCAGCCGACTGGCTGTTGCTCAGGAGGCGCTGGCGCACGGAACCGGCCGCCTTGGACTGGACGACGTGCAAGCCGACATCGACGGTAGAGTCGCCAGCGGTGAGCTGCTGGCGTCGGCCGATGGGCGGCGACTTACGACACCTGGCGCGCAGGCGATGGAGCAGGAGCTGCTGGACATTGAGCGGCGCGGCAAGGAGGCGTTGATAACGGCCATTTGGGAGCCGCAGCAAGGGCGGCTCTTCGACGCGCCCGCCTCTGCACCGACCCCAGCACCAGCGATTGCTGCGCACCTGACAGCCGGCCAGCGCAGGGCGGCGGAGTTGGTACTGTCCACCCGCAATCGCGTCGTCGGCGTGCAGGGGCTCGCAGGCACCGGCAAGACGGCAATGCTGCGCACGGTATCCGGGAACCTGGGCGACGGGTTCAAGGCCATTGGGCTGGCACCTTCGGCGGCGGCTGCTCGCGAGCTGTCGGCAGCCGGGTTCGAGGCCATGACCATCGCTGGCTTCCTTGCCAGTGGCCGGGCATTGGATAAACGCACCCTGGTGGTCGTGGACGAGGCCGGCATGGTGAGCTTGCGCGACATGCACGCGCTGATGGCGGCCGTGGAGGAAGCCGGCGCTTGTGCAGTGCTGGTCGGCGACACCGGTCAGCTCAAAGCCGTGGAAGCCGGGGCGCCGTTTCGCCAGCTTCAAGAGCAAGGCATGGCGATGGTTCGGATGGCCGATATCCTGCGCCAGCAGAACGAAAAGCTGCGGGCCGCCGTGGTGGCTGCGGCAGAAGGCAAGGTCGAGGACTCGCTGAAGAAGCTCTCCGCGACGGTTGCCGAGGTACCGCACGCGACCGAGCGCTACGAACGCATCGCCCGGGACTACGCTTCACGCCTCCCCGAAGAACGGCTGCAGACGTTGGCGGTGGCGGGCACGAACCGCGCCCGGCAGGCCATCAACCAGCGCATTCGCCAGCGGCTTGGCCTGGCAGGCACCGGCGTCGCCATCAACGTGCTGGATGGGCGCGACCTGACTCGGGCACAGTTGCAGAGTTCGCTCAGCTACGCACCCGGCGACATCGTGGAGGCGCTGCGGCACTATGACAGCATCGGATTGCGACGGGGTGACACTGCGGAAGTCGTTGAAACGGCACCCGGCTGCATCACGCTGCGCCGGCAAGACGGCAAGACAGTGCAATGGCGGCCGACCGCGATGCCGCATGTGGCCGTGCATCGTGCAGAGCAACGCGAAGTCGCGCTCGGCGACCGCATCCGCTTCACGGCGAACGACTACGGGCTGGGCGTCGTCAATGGCCAGAGCGGCACCGTCGAGGCCATCGACCATGCGGTCGGCGAACTGAAGGTCAACGTGGGGTCGGAGCGCACGCTGACGCTGGACATGAGCCGACCGCTGCGGGTGGACCATGCCTACTGCACGACGGTGCATGCCGCGCAAGGCCAGACCTGCGACCGCGTGCTCGTCGATGCGGATGTAAGCGGCACGATGGCCAATCAAAGCCTGTACTACGTCGCTATCAGCCGTGCGCGCCACGGCGTGACGCTCTACACCGACGACAAAGAGCTGCTGCCTCGGGCGATGTCGCGACTGGACATCAAGCAAGCGGCGCTCGACCTGCATCGACCATCGAACCGTGGGATGTCGATGTGAAACGGGGCGCCTTTGCGCGCCCCGTTCTCTTCTTGCGTCAGTCGTCGCCCCTCACGCCCTTCAAGCTCACAGAACCACGCCCCGGCTCCCAGGGGCGCGCCGGGATGGCGGTGAACTTCACGTGCGAGAAGTGCTTGGCCAGGCGATTGAATGGCAGGTCGGAACCGTAGCCGTCCGTCACATTGCCATCGCCCGTGGTGTGGCCCAGCATTCGTTGCAGGTACTTCGACGGCACGCCCGCCGCTTCAAGCATGTCCTTCATGCAGTGGCGGAACGAATACAGCACCTTGCGCTTGTCGGTGATGCCGAGCGCTCGCTTGTAGCGACCGAAGAACTTCGAGAACGACCCGGACAGCTTGCCGTGAAAGTCCTTCTTCAAGGTCGGGAAGAGCACGGTTGCCTTGCGGACGCGCAGCCATTCGACGTAGCGCAGCAGGCCGAGGTCGATAAGTTCCTGGGCCATCGGCACGCGCCGGATGGACACAGCGTTCTTGAGCGTGCGGCGATGGGACTCGGGCACCTCGTCCTCATCGAACAGGTCGAGGTCATCGTCGCAGGGGCGGTCGACGATGTTCAGGTACCAACCCAGGCTCGGGTCGTTCACAAGGTCGCTCAGCGCCAGGCCCGCCAACTCCTCGGGCCGAGCGCCGGTGTAGTACATCAGCAGGGGAATCCAGTAGCTCGCCTCGCCGGACTGCCCCTTGGAGCGCTTATGTTGCGTGAAGACCTCGGAACCGAAGAGGGTTTGCAGGTCGCTTGTGTCGAAGGGCAGCCGGCGCTTCTTGCGCTTCCTGGCGCCGCTCTCCTTTACGCCGAGCGTGCCGGCGGCGGGGTTCGCGCGCAGGACGTGCTTGCCAACCGCAATCTTGTAGATACCCCGAATTTTGGTCAGGCGCTCATTGAGGGTGGGCACTTCAAGGCGGGGCCGCATGTCTTCCACGAAGGCGGTCATCAACTCGGGCGTCACGTCGCCCGGCATCTGCACGCCGTGAGTTGCGGCAAAGCGCCGCAAGTCGCGCCATGCCGTTTGCGAAGCGAGAGTCGTTGGCGTCGGACGGTTGTCGACGTAGTCGCGCCAGGTTGCGAATACCTTGTCCCAGGTCGGCAGGTCAGGGGCCACCGCCACCCGCTCCGGTGCCATGACATGCAGCGGATGCGCGGCTGTGGGGACGACCTTGTCCGTATCGACGATGTCACCGCGCTGCCGGGTGAGTTGGTGGTCGAGCGTTTCGACGACGGTGCGCAGGAAGGCGTAGCTGGCGCGCTTGGCTTCGTTCTCGTCGGGATTGAAGTCGAGGCCGCAGAGGAAGAGGAAGCCGTGCAGCGCCGGGAAGATGTTCAGGCTCTTGCCCTGCGCGAGCATGCGCCCCAGTTCGGCGCGCTGTGTGGTGAGCTGCTCACCGAGCTCGTCGAACTCGGCGTCGTCGAGCCCGGCCTGGCGACGGCTGTCATCGTTCTGCAGCACCTGGCGCACCCAGAACTTGGCGACCGACTGCAGTTGCTCGTCGTCGAGTTTGGAAATGCGCTTGGCGGCGAGGGAAGCCCGGCTCAGCTCAAGTTCCTGTCGCTTCTGCCGGAACTCGATGTCGATGCGCGTGTTCTCGGCCCGAGCCAGCTCCTTGGCTGCGCCACGGTCGGACGTGCCCAGGCTGCGGACGACGTGCTCTTGATGGGATGGGTACGCCGCGCGAACGGCGGCGGGGATGCGACGACGCACGTACAGATTGCCGTGCTTGCCGCGTGCATAAACGTTTTCGGAAACTACTCTCAAGGTCTGCTCCACAAGGGGTTGTGTGACAGACCGTGTAGCAACCGGCTGTTCAGCCTAAAGCGAAAAGGCCTTGACTCCTAAGGAAATCAAGGCCTTGCGCGTACACCTAGAGTTCTTTGGGGTGGCTGATGGGACTCGAACCCACGACAACCGGAATCACAATCCGGGACTCTACCAACTGAGCTACAGCCACCACCGAAACCGCTACGCGCCGTGCCGACCGTTGGTGATCGACACCGCCGAAATCTGAATCTTCGTCGATACCTGCCGAACCTTGCCGTTGAACTGGCCTGCCCGACAGGATTCGAACCTGTGACCCTCAGCTTAGAAGGCTGATGCTCTATCCAACTGAGCTACGGGCAGAGAACCTGACGGCGCACTGCTTGGGCCCCGGGACCGGCAATTCAACGGTTCGTCGGCCAGGGAGAACTGGTCGGGGCGAGAGGATTCGAACCTCCGACATCTTGCTCCCAAAGCAAGCGCGCTACCGGGCTGCGCTACGCCCCGAGGGACCGCTGGATCGACGACTTCAAAGCTGCCCGATCGATGCTGTCACCAGTGATCCGGTTCATCATCAATCGAGCCCGCGAGTGTAACGACATCGTACGCGGTAGTCAATTCGCGTACTTTCGGGCGCGCATCGACCGGCGTCCGGACGAGCGCGTGACTCATCGATCGGAATCCGGGCGAGTGCGTGACCCGTCGCACGACGGTGTGCCGATACGCAACGGCGTCAACGCTTTTCGAGCCGCTCGACGGCCTGCTCGGATTGCTCGAGCGTTCGCAGGATCGATCGCTTCAGGCCGTCGAGGTCGACGCCGGCCGCGCTTTTCTTGCCTTCCATGTAGCGGGCGTAGACGCCGTGGACGATCGCCGCGGATTTCCAGCGGTTGAAGCCGACGTAGTAGTCGAGTCGCGACAGATCGCGTCCGGTGCGTGCCGCGTAGCGTTCGGCCATCTCGCGGCGCGACGGAAAGCCCGGTTCGGTCGTCGGCGGAGTCGCGCGCACCGACGGCGGGTCGCTGGGTTCGGCCCATTGGTTCAACGCGTAACCGAGGTCGGCCAGCGGATCGCCGAGCGTGGAGATCTCCCAGTCGACGACGGCGGCGACCTTGCCGTCGGGGCCGATCAGCGTGTTGTGCAGGCCGTAGTCGCCGTGCACGACGCGCACCGGCCCCTGTTCGGGCAGGTTGTCGAGGAAGTACTTCTGCAACGCGTGCGCGCGCGGATCGTCGAGCTTGGCGCCCTCGATCGACGCGTTCCACGAGCGGTACCAGGTCTTCAACTGCCGGCCGATGTAGTCGTCGCGCTTGCCCAGGTCGCCCAGGCCCACTTCGTCCGGGTCGACCGAGTGCAGGTCGGCCAGCACGTCGAAGAACGAATGCGCGAGCGTCGTGCGCCGCTCCGGCGGGACGTAGCGCCGGACGTCCTCGGCGTTGTACAACGGGCGCCCGTCGATCCGGCCCATGATATAGAACTGCGCGCCGGTCACCGATTTGTCGGCGCAAAAGCCCAGCGCCCGCGGCACGGGGACCGGCGTGTCGCCCAACGCGCTGATCAGCGTCCATTCGCGCGCCATGTCGTGCGCCTTGGGCAGCAGCTCGCCCATCGGCGGGCGGCGGATCACGGCTTCGTTGCCCTGCGCGTCGACGATCAGGTACGTGAGGTTCGAGTGACCGCCTTCGAGCCGCGTCCACGTCAGCGGCGGCTTCAGCGCCGGCACGTTGTCGCGGATCCAGGCTTCGACGGCATCGACGTCATAGCCGGTGGGGGAGGCGGCGGCCTCGCCGGGCTGCGGGGCATTGCTCATGATGGAATCGGTCTCCTTCGTACGCGAATGGCAGGGCCGCCGACGGCAGCCGTCAGCGCCAAGTGTAATCAGTCCGCCACGATGTCCGCGCGGTCTTGTCCGGCGAGCCCGAGGCCGGAACTGGTAGCATGGCCGAATCCCCGCTCCGTGCGATCCATATCATGTCTTCGACGCAACGCGTGACGGCCGCCGTCCTGCTGATCGGCAACGAGATCCTGTCGGGTCGAACCCAGGACGCCAACCTGGCGCACCTGGCCAAGACGCTCAACGATTACGGCATCCAGGTGCGCGAGGCGCGAACGGTGCCCGACATCGAGGACGAGATCATCGCGGCGCTCGATGCGCTGCGTACGCGCTACGACTACGTGTTCACCACCGGCGGCATCGGTCCGACGCACGACGACATCACCGCCGATTGCGTGGCCAAGGCGTTCGGCGTGCCGCTGGTCGAGAACGAGGAGATCGCGCAGATGCTGCGCAAGCGAGAGGCGCCGCCCGACATCATGGCGATGCGCCTGCGCATGGCGCGGATTCCCGAAGGCGGCGATCTGATCCGCAACGAGTTCGGCCCGCCGGGGTTCTGCATCGGCAACGTCTACGTGATGGCCGGCATTCCGCGGGTCATGCAATCGATGCTCGCCTCGCTCGACGGCAAGCTGCGTCGCGGCGAGACGCTGGTCTCGCTGGGCATCAACGCCTACGTGCCCGAAAGCCACGTCGCCAAGCCGCTCGGCGAGCTGCAGGCCCGTTATCCGCACATCGACCTGGGCAGCTATCCGTTCTACCGCGACGAAGTCTATGGGACGACGCTGATCATTCGCGGCAGCGACGGTCCCGATCTGCGGGCGATGTACGATGAGTTGTGGCAGCTCGTCGAGCACTTGGGCGGCCAGCCCAAAGAGGAGCTCGTCTGATACGCGCTCGAGGCCTGTGTGCTTTGTCACTGCGCCGATGCGTCGGGTGCCTTAGGTTGACGACTTCCGTCAACGCCTGTGGCCGTCCAACGTCATGAGTGCCTTGCCCAGCGTCGCCATCCGGGTTCCTGCGTCCGCCGCGCCCGATGCCGTCGCACCCGCCAATACCGCCGCGCCGGCCGTCCCCGTCTCACCGAGCGTTGCCGCCGCGCCGCCTGCGGCCGCCGCGCCGGCCGCCCCGCCCGTCGATCCGCGCGACCCGTGGCGACAGCAGCGGGCGCTGGTCTGGACCGACGTCACGACGGCCGAGCAGGCCCGGCTCGTGCTGCATGGCCGCTGCGCCGCCACCGGACGCCCGTGGGTATTGCCGACCGAGCCGGCGAGCTTCATTTCGGCCGACGGTCACGATGCGATCGACGACCATACGTTATGGATGTGCCAGCGCCTGCTGGGTTTGGGGCGATTCGTCGAGCGGGTCCGTAGCTGGCGCGACGGCAGCCGCCCGTACTATGACGAAACCGCCCCCGAAGGGGCGCTGCCGAAGCGTGATGCCTGATCGGCGGCTCGCCGGCGCCGGCAGAGGCGGGCGGGCGCTTCGCTGCGGGCGCCGTATCCGCGCAGGCTGCTGATCAGCCGTTCGCCAGCCGATTGAATTCGGCGACCGCCTGATCGTGCGACAGGCCGTCGATCCGCGAGCGCACCCATTTGGGCAGCGCACCGCGACCCTTCGGCACCCATTCGTCCGAACCATTGGGATTACGGTACTTGACCCCGATCGTGTACGGACGTTCCTTGCTGGCCCGGGGCGCTCCGCTGCTGCGTCGCGTCGGCGTGCGGCCGCGCGTCGGCACGAGCCGGGACAGCGCGTCGGCGCCTTCCTGCAGCGAGAATCCATTGGATTCGAGCGCGACCGTGAATTCCTTGACGATGCTATCAAGCTGGTTCGTGCGGTCGGCCTGGATTTCCTCTTGCAATTGCTTGAGCAGAGCGAGCTTTTCGGCGTATGTCCGTGGCGAATTCGCCATGTTGATTCCTTTATCAATACTTTCAATGAGATATCCGCAGTCCCGGAGCGGGCGCCGTGCTTCCGGAGGCCGCCGCGAACCGGCAAAACGCCGGTCATGTCCGCAAAGGGATTCGAATCAGCGAGCGCCCATGGCCGATCCGCGCGTACGGCATTCCGGATCTCTCCGAATGACAGGGGAACCAGGAAGTATTCGACGCGCGATCTTTGCAAGCAATCGATCGCGTAGAATTACCTGGCGCATACATTATGGGCGAGTCGAATTGATTGTTCAATCGGTTCTTTGAACGCAACCGGCAATGGCCGCGCCATTGGTCAGGCAATGACGCATCGAGGCATTGTCGAGGAGCGGCGGGGCGGCACGACGATCAGCAAGCCATCGGCAAAGGTGATCGGTAATTGGGGGATGATCCGGCGGTCGATTCGTCGGCGGATCGCCGACAGGCGATCAAGAGAGATGATCAAGGACAGGCGGTGATCCGTCCGGGGCGGTGGTAATGGGGGCCGGCGTCCAAACTGAATTACTTCCATCGGAAATCAGAATCCATAGGCGCTCGCCGGTCATTGCGCGTTTCGCCATTCATTCGACGCGCATCGCATCCATTCGATACCCATTGCATCCATTCCGACGCGCATCGCATCCATTGATGCGGTTCGACGCAGTTCGATCCAGCTCGATGTCTGGCGGGCGCTCGGTCGAGCGCCCGCGCGCCGGATTCCCGTGCCGATTCGGGAATCCGTCTTCGGATCCGTTTCAGCCGATCCGGAAATCGATGCGGGCGACGCCGTCGACGCCCCCGCTCAGCCGATCGCCCCGCTGGATCGCGGCGACGCCGGCCGGCGTGCCGGTGAAGATCAGGTCGCCGGGCGCCAGCGCCACCGATCGCGACACGTGCTCGATGATCTCGGGTACCGGCCAGATCAGGTCCGCCAGATCACCCTGCTGGCGTCGTTGGCCATTGACGTCGAGCCAGATCGCACCGCGGGACGGATGGCCGATGCGGCTGGCCGGCAGCAGCGGGCTGCACGGCGCCGACGCATCGAAGGCCTTGCCCCATTCCCACGGCCGTCCGAGGTCCTTGGCCTGCGCCTGCAGATCGCGTCGCGTCAGGTCGACGCCGACTCCGTATCCCCACACGTGCTCGAGCGCCCGGTCGGCGTCGATGTCCGCGCCGCCCTGGCCGATCGCCACCACCAGCTCGATCTCGTGATGCAGGTCCGCCGTCAGCGGCGGATAGCGGACGTCGCCGTCGGCGGGCACGATCGCGTCGGCCGGCTTCATGAAGAAGAACGGCGGTTCGCGATCGGGATCCTTGCCCATCTCGCGGGCATGGGCCGCATAGTTGCGTCCGACGCAGAACACGCGGCGGACCGCGAAGCGGGCGCTCGATCCGTCGACGGCGACGCTGGCCTGCGGCGGAGGGGGAAGGACGTACTCGGTCATCGGTCGGTATCTCCGGGGTAAGGGGCGGGTGGCGGGGGCGGTGGTTCGCTTACTTGGCGAACAGCGAACCCAGGTCGTGGAAGGACTTCAATTCGAGCGCGTTGCCGGACGGGTCGAGGAAGAACATCGTCGCCTGTTCGCCGACCTGGCCCTTGAACCGCACGTGCGGCTCGATGACGAACGCGATGCCGGCCGCGCGCAGGCGTTCGGCCAGGTGCTCCCATTGCGCCATCGGCAGCACGGCGCCGAAATGGGGCACGGGAACGTGATCGCCGTCGACCGGATTGGTCTGGCGATGCGCGGCCATGCCGGCCACCTGTTCGGGGGCCCGGTGTGCGACGATCTGGTGGCCGAAGAAGTTGAAGTCCACCCAGTCGGAGGCGCTGCGGCCTTCCGGGCATTGCAGCAGCTCGCCGTAGAACGCACGGGCCTCGCCCAGGTCGCGGACCGGGAACGCCAGGTGGAAGGGCGGCAGTGCCGGTGCGGCGCCGCCGCTCTCGTCGGTGTCGGTTCCGGCCGAGGCGGCGGTCGACGCGGTCGTGATGGGCGAGTTCGTGGGCATGGCGGTTCCGTTGTCGTGTCGTCGGCACGCGTCATTGGTCATTTGGCCACGGCGGGCCGGGCAATCCTTGCGCAACGACGGTATAGCTGTGCATGATGCCACCGAGCCGGCTTGAGCCAGGTAGGAAGATTTCGGGAGTAGGGCATGCTCGGACGTGCCGGGGGGCGGGGCGCAGGAGTACGGACGCATCGGCGGCCGCATGGACGGATCGATCGATGCGGTGATCGGGCGCCTGCGCGCGGTGGAGCGTCGGCATGACGGCCGTCACGGCGCGGGTCGCCGTTCATCATTCGCCCGCCAGGGCCGGGCGCTCGTGGCGCCGATGGGGGTTCACGCTCGGCATGGTGCTGCTGGCCGCGTGCTCGCGCAGCGAAACGCCGGTCGGGCAGATTCCGGCTTCGGCGCCGGCGCCGGCCGCCGACAACAGCAGCGCCGAATCGACGCTGAATACGTATTGGCAACTGCTCGACTGGTACGGCGGGCGCTTCGTCGTCGGCCGCGTCCAGCCCGATCCCGATGGCATCTCCGTGCTGCGCGCCGCGCTGGCGCCGCTGGTCGACGCTTCGGTCGATCGCAGCTTCGGCGAGCGTCCGCCGTCCGGCCGGCGATTCAAGGGCGCGATCGTGTCGGTCGCGCCGGTGCCGGACAGCGAACCGAAGGCGGTCGACGTGCACGCCGAGCTGGCGCCGCTGGATAAGGGCGAGGCCTCGCTGACGCCGACGCCGGTCGAGTTGTTCGCCGGCGAGTCGTTCGGCGGGGCGATGCGCTACCGGCTGGTCCATCACGCCGACGGATGGCGGATCGTCGAGGTCTGGCGCGTCGATCCGAACACGACGCCGCACCGTCTGCGCTGAGCTTCGTGCCGATGCCCGGTTCGATTTCGTCATCGTTCCGCGCTGCGTCCGGCGCGGACGCCGAGCCGCCCGCGCCGGGCGGTGCCGATCCGGACGTCGCGCTGCTCGGCCGCGCGTTCGTCGCCTGTCCGGTGCCGCTGGCGATCCTCGACGAGCGTCTGACGGTCGCCGCGGTCAATCCGGCGTTCTGCGCGCTAAGCGGCTTCGCGGCCGCCGACGTCGTCGGCCGGTGGCCGACGTGCATCGGCGGTGATTCGCAGCGGCAGGCCGATCTGCTGCGCGCGCGTTTCGAGGCGATGCTCGAGGAGCCGAGCGCGCGCGACGATCTGCGCACGGTCGTGATCACCCGCAGCGGCCGGGCGGTGCCGGTCAGCCTGCAGAGCGCGCGGCTGCCCGGCGACGATGCGCGTCGGGCGTTCGTGCTGTCGCTGCACGAGCTGCCGGCGCGCGCCGGCGCCGAAGGGGGCGCGGAGTCCGGCGGTGCGTCGCGGAGCCGGTCGGCGGCGCCCGCCGGACCTGCCGTACCGGCCGCGCCGACGACGCCGATCGACGAATCGCTGCGCGCGGCGCTCGGCCGGACCGGCGACATGCTGGTGCTGCTCGGTCCGGCCGACGCCGCGGGCGCCGATTCCGGACGCCTTCGCGTGATCGACTGCAACGCGGCGGTCGAGACGCTGATGGGCGTCGAGCGGCGCGCGGTGATGGCGGCTTCCGGCGCGCTGCTGTCGCATCTGACGGAGGCGGCCCGCCAGCGCTTCCTGACCGCGCTGCGGCGGGCGCGCGGCGCGATGAACCCGGCCGCCGAGGCCGCGGCCGGTGCGCACGGCCCGGGCGAGGTCGAGCTGACGGTCATCCACCCGCGCCGCGGCGAGCGGCTGGTCCGTTTGCGGCTGATGCCCGGCCCGGCGGGCAGCCAGCAGACGCTGCTGGTCGGCGAGGACATCAGCGAACGGCGCGAGCGTGCCCGGCAGGCCGAAGCCGCCGCGCATTCGCAGCGCGACGTCCTGGTGCGCGAAGTGCATCACCGGATCAAGAACAACCTGCAAGGGGTCGCCGGCTTGCTTCGACAGGTTGCCGATCGCCATCCGCAGCTCGCCTCGTCGCTGGACGACATCGCGGGCCAGGTCCAGGCCATCGCGCAGGTGCACGGCTTGCACGTGCACGACGACGGCCCTCCCTCGTTCGAGCAGATGATCGAATCCGTTTTCATGAACCTGGCGCGCAATTTCGGCGAACCGATCGCGATCGACGCGCCGTCGTCCGCGGTCTGGCGGCTGCCCGAATCCGAGGCCGTGCCGATCGCGCTGATCATCAACGAGCTCGGCACCAACGCGATCAAGCACAACCGCCCCGATGGCCGCGTGACCGTTCGCTGGCGAGCCGACGACGAATCCGTGCAGGTCGAGGTCGGCAACCAGGGCGTGCTGCCGGCGGGTTTCGACTTCGCGCGCCAGGCCGGCGGCGGCAGCGGCCTGGGCCTGGTCAAGGCGATGCTGCCTCGTCGCGGCGCCGACCTGACGCTCGAAACCCGCGGCGACCGCGTGGTGGCACGGCTGCTGCTACGGCGTCCCGTTCTGACCCGCATCGACGGACCCGACAGCGCGGAGGCCTCGCGATGACGCACCCCCCCTACACGATCCTGCTGTGCGACGACGATCGCTTGATCCTCGCGACGCTGTCCAGCGCGCTGCAATCGGCCGGCTACCACGTGATCGAGGCCGACAACGGCGACGACGCGATCCTGCTGGCGCGCCAGCACCGGCCCGATCTGGCGATGCTCGACATGCGGATGAACGGCAAGTCCGGTCTGGACGTGGCCGCTTATCTGCGCGACTACGTCGGCACGCCGTTCCTGTTCCTGTCGGCGTTCGGCGACGACCGGACGATGACGCAGGCCCGGGCGTTCGGCGCGCTCGAGTTCCTGGTCAAGCCGATCGATACGCATCGGGTCGTCACCGTCGTCGGCCAGGTGCTCGATACGCTGGCGGGCGTACGGCCGCAGATGGCCGGCGGCGAATTGCCGCTGACCCGGGCCGACATCGCGCCGCCCGCATCGTGGAGCCGCGAACTGTCGCTGGCGGTCGGTATCCTGATGGCCCGGCAGAGCCTGACCGAGGAGGCGGCGGTGCTGCGTCTGATGACGCTGTCGCGCGCCAGCGGCCAGCCGTTGGACGTGGTCGCCGCCGACGTCGTCGAGCGGCTGCAGCGGGTCAACGCCACGAAAACGGACGGCGTGCCCGGCACCTGAATCGGCGGGGTGTGTTCGCGGGACGACCGTAGAACCGCCGTTAACCGCATTTCACCGGTTGGCCCTGCATCAGCGACGCGGATTCGATACGCTGACGGGGTCGACCATGCGAAGACGAAATTTCTGACGACCTTCTGACGAAGCTGCTCGCTGAACCTGTGAACGAATCGCTCGCGCCATGACGACCGCCGTGCCATCGGGAGCCCGGGTCCTGCTCATCGACGATGATCCGGTCTGGCGCTTGTTGACCGCCAGTGCGCTGCACGAGCGGGGCTTCGAGGTCCACGACCTGGATTCGGCCGCCGACGTCGCCGCCCAGGTCGACGCCTGCGCGCCCGACGTGGTGATCGTCGACGCGGCGATGCCGGGCGTCGACGGGCTCGCGGCGTGCCGGGTGCTGCGTCGGCATCCGCGTCACATGGGCTTGCCGATCCTGGTGATGACCGGGCCGGACGACGAGCAGGCGATCGATGCCGCGTACCAGGCCGGCGCGTCCGACTTCTTCGTCAAGTCGACGCACTGGGCGCTGCTCGGCGAACGCCTGCGGCATTTGATCGGCGTGGTCCGTCCGCAGCAGCGCGCCGCTTCGGCGGCCGCACCCGAACACGGCGCGACGGGCGGGGGCCTGGCACGCGATCCGCTGGCGGCCAGCGTCGACGTGAGCTTCGACATCGCCGGCCAGCGCTTCGTCGGCGCGGCCGGCGCGTTCGCCGGATTCGGTCTGCGTCCCGAGGCGACCGAGATGAGCCTCGGCGTGTTGCGCGGGCGCATGCAGCCGACGCAGTTCGACCGGTTCCGGACCCAGTTGCGGCAGGCGATCGACGCGCGCCAGCCGTTCTCGTTCGAATTGATCGCGCGGCCGACGTCGCGCCAGTACCGGATCATCCGGTTCGAACTGGTCGAGGCGCCGGTCGCCGCGGCGGGCTCGATCGGCGACGGGCCGCTGGTCGAAGGGCTGCTGCGCGGCACGCTGACCGACATCACGCACACCTGGGAGGCGCAGGCGCAGATCCGGCGGCTGGCCGATTGCGATCCGCTGACCGGCCTGGCCAGCCGCGCGCAGTTCCTGGCCGCGGGCGCGCAGGTGATCCAGTCGGCGCGACGGCGCCAGAGCCAGCGGCATGCCGCGGTCGTCGTCGTGAACATCGACCGCTTCGCCGATGTCAACGAACGCTATGGCCAGTCGTCGGGCGACGAGCTGCTGTGCCTGATCGCGGCCCGCCTGGCCGACGTCTGCCTGCCGGCCGACGCCGAGCCCGGCCAGGGATTCACCGGCGAGCGCCAGCCGATCCTGTCGCGGCTGGCCGCCGACTGCTTCGCGATCATGTTTCCGGCGGTCGACGGCTCGGAGCAACTGTCGCCGCTGATCGAGCAACTGCACGAGGCCATCGGCCGGACCTTCGCGCTGGCTGCCGGCCCGTGCACGATCACCGCGTCGATCGGCGCGGCGATGTATCCGGAGCACGGCAACGATGCCGGGCTGCTGCTGTCGCGCGCGGACCGGGCGATGTCGGCGGCCAAGTCCGCCGAGTCCAACGGCTTCCGGTGGTACTCGGTCAGCCTCGACCACGAAGGCCGCTCGCGCATCGCGCTGGCCAGCGAACTGAGCCGCGCGATCGATGGGCGCGAACTCGAACTGCACTACCAGCCGATCGTCGACGTCGCGCGGCGGCGCCTGTACGGCGCCGAGGCGCTGATGCGCTGGCGAAAGCCCGGCGGATTGCTGCATCCGATGTCGTTCATTCCGCTGGCCGAAGAGACCGGGCTGATCATTCCGATGGGCGAGTGGGCGATCGGCGAGGCGTCCCGGCAGATGGCGGCATGGATCGCGGCCGAACAGCGCCTGCGACGGATGGCCGTCAATCTGCCGAGCGGGCATTTCGAGCGCCGGACGCTGCTGGGCGTGGTCGTCGACGCAATCCAGGGTAACGGTCTGCCGCCCGGCATGCTCGAGCTGGAACTGACCGAGACCGCGCTGGTGCGCGACATCGATCGCACGCTGCCGCGCTTCCAGGCCCTGTGCGAGGCCGGCGCGGCGATCGCGATCGACGATTTCGGCACCGGCTACGCGAACCTGACCTATCTGGCGCGGCTGCCGGTCGACAAGCTCAAGATCGACGGATCGTTCGTGCAGGCGATGATCGATTCGCCGCAGGCCGCGACGATCGTCCGCGCGATCGTCGGCCTGGGCACGAGCCTGAACATGAAGGTGGTGGCCGAGGGCGTCGAGACCGAAGCCCAGGCCGCCGCGCTGTTCGACATGGGATGCACGCTGATGCAGGGCTACCTGTTCGCCCGGCCGGTCGCCGGCGACGAGTTCGTCGATGTCGGCGCGCGCGCGCTGGCCGCCGTCGATGCGGTGCGGGCGAGGGTGTCGGAGGCCGGGGCTGCCGCACGGCGGGCCGGAGCGCCTACTTGACGACCAGCACTCACCAGGACGACGCGACCGGGATCGCGGCGCTGGCCAAGGCCGCGTTGCGCCTGCTCGCCGAACGGCGCCAGTTGCCGACGCCCGAAAACTACGAGCAGGCCTGGCGCCGGGTATCCGGCGATGCGCGCTGCGCCGAGCCGGACGCGCAGCCGGGCCGGTGCGCGAGCGGCAGCGCGGCGCCGTCGTGGTTCATCGACGGGCTGCTGAGCCAGCTCGTCGACCTGCGCCTGCTGCCTCCGACACAGGCCGGCGCCGTGCGGCAGGCGATCGGGTCCGACTGGATGCTGGCCGGTCAGCGGCTCAACGAGGCGCTGGCCGATCGTGCGTCGATGAGCTGGGGGCCGCTGATCGCGCAACTGCAGAACGGTCTCGCGACCTTGAACCGCGGCTGGACCGCGGCCCGCAAGCGCGACGCCGTCATGCGGATCGTCGAAGCGGCCGGCAAGCGTGACGACGTGCTGCATTCGCGCTTGCACGCGTTGCTCGAAAGCTGGCGGAACGAGCCGGTCGTCGACTCCGTCGCTGGTGCGGCCGATGCCGGGGGATCGGTGGCTTCGGTCGTTCCCGCCGCTTCGTCCACGTCGGGCGCGGGCGACGGAGCGGCGGCGCCCGACGTCGGCGCCGATGCCGGCTACCCGGACCGCGAAGAGCGGCTGGTCGCCGAGATGTCGGCGCTGCTGGCCACGCTGTGCGACAACCTCGACGGCATGACCGAGCAGACGAGCTGGATGCGCGGCCAGGTCGACGTGCTGCGCGATTCGCTGCGCCATCCCGGGGATCGGCGGCGCCTGGGCGAGATCCGCCGCAACATCGCGCACAACGCCGACGCGCAGCGGCGGCTGCAGGCGGCCCGGCGCGATTCGATCGACGAGGTCAAGCGGATGATGTCGGCGTGGATCGGATCGGTCGGCGCGCTGTCGAATTCGACGGGCGCGTTCGGCGACCGCATCGATGCGCACGTCGAGTCGATCTCCGGCGTCGAATCGGTCGACGAGCTGAACGATACCGTTCGCGCGCTGCTCGAGGACACGCAGGCGATGTCGCGCGAGATCCAGATGTCGCACGACGAGATGGCGGCGATGCGCTCGCGCGCGCTGCTGCTCGAAAGCAAGATCTCGCGGCTCGAGGAGGAACTGGCCAACGCGAGCACGCAGATCATCACCGATCACCTGACCAGCACGATGAACCGGCGCGGCCTCGAGCAGGCTTTCGGCGGCGCCCAGTCGCGTGCGGCCGAGTTCCACGCGCCGCTGGCGCTGGCGGTGCTGGACGTCGACGACTTCAAGCGCGTCAACGATACGCTCGGCCATAAGGGCGGCGACGACGCGCTGCGGCAACTCGTGCGGATCTTCAAGCTCAAGCTGCGCGCGTCCGACGCGGTCGCCCGTTTCGGCGGCGAGGAGTTCGTGCTGCTGCTGCCCGACCTGAACGTGGACGACGCGGTCGCGCACATGGTGCGGCTGCAGCGCGAGGTCACCTCGCACGTGTTCATGTCCGACGAGAAGCGGATCTTCATCACGTTCTCGGCCGGCGTCACGCTGGTAGGTCCGTCGGACACGCTGACCGGCGCGGTCGAGCGGGCCGACCAGGCGATGTACGCGGCCAAGCGGGCCGGCAAGAACTGCGTCCGCTCGATTTGAGCGCGACGGCCCGTTCGTCGCTCACGGGGCTTCACGTGGGCTCGATCTTCGAGTGAACCGGCGCTCGGCCGACGTCCAGTCCGCCGCGGCGACCGAATAGCGGCGGCAAAGCCGCGCTGATCCAACCATGTTGCAAGCTGGGCGCTGGGCAGAATCGTCCTCAGTCGCGGGAGCGTCGACGTGCCCGTCGGACGGGATCGCCGATCGCGGGCGGCCGCCGGCAGGCCGATGCCGAATCCGCACGAACGCCATGAAAGCAGACCTCGACATGACGCATCCCCCCGATCCTTCGTCCGCGCCCGTCCTGACGCCGAGCGCGGTGGCGAAGGTCCAGGAGCAAGTCGCGCAGGCGAACAAGGAGCTCGAGCTGCTTCGCGGGCTGCTGCACGACGCGTTCGAACAGTTGATCGCCCACTTCATGCAGGGGCAGGGGCGGGCCGTCGCGGCCGTCGATGCCGACGCGCTGCTGGCCGAGACCGCGTACACGATGTCGGCCTTCCAGGTCCAGGACATTTCGGACCAGACGGTCGTGCACATCGCCAAGCGCCTGAAGCTGATCGAGCAGGTCATGCAGCGCGGCAGCGCCGAGAGCGGGTCCGACCTGTTCGCCGATCCGGCGTGTCCGGTGGCCGGCAAGACGCTGGACTTCGGATCCGTCGAACTTTTCTGAGCAGTCGAATTTCCAGAACCCGGAGTAACCCACGATGCACACCATTCTGACGGTCGACGATTCGGCGTCGATGCGATTGATGGTCGCCTTCACGCTCAAGCATGCCGGCTACGAGGTGATCGAGGCCGTCGACGGCGTCGACGCGCTCGAGCGGCTCAAGGAGCGCGACGTGTCGCTGATGCTGGTCGACCAGAACATGCCGCGCATGGACGGCATCTCGCTGGTCAAGGAGCTGCGCAAGACCGAGCGGCACCGCGCCACGCCGATCCTGATGCTGACCACCGAATCGAGCGACAGCATGAAGCAGCAGGGACGCTCGGCCGGCGCGACCGGTTGGCTGGTCAAGCCGTTCGACCCGACCAAGCTGGTCGGCATCGTTCGCAAGGTGATCGGCTGACGCGCGCCGAGCGCCGTTCCGCCCCGTTCGTTCCCGTTCCCATCAGCCCGGCCATCAAGGATACGTTGCGATGTCAGATGCAGTGCCTGCCAGCGAAGGCGCAGAAGGTGATATCGACCTGACCCAGTTCTACCAGGTCTTCTTCGAGGAGGCCTCCGACAACCTGTCCAACATGGAGCAGCTCCTGTTGAACCTGGACGTCGAGGCGCCGGCCGACGAGGATCTGAACGCGATCTTCCGCTGCGCGCATTCGATCAAGGGCGGCGCGGCCACGTTCGGCTTCGCGGACGTCACCGAATTGACGCACGTGATGGAGAACCTGCTGGACAAGCTGCGCCGCCACGAGCTGCGATTGACGGCCGACATGGTCGACACGCTGCTGTCGGCCGGCGACCAGCTCGTCGGGCTGCTGGCCCGGCACCAGACCGGCGAGGGCGAGCAGGCCGATACCGGCGATCTGGTCGCCGCGCTCAAGGCGCACACCGACGAAGGCGCCGGGGCCGACGGCGAAGCGGGCGGCGGCGGGCGGATGCTCGAGATCGTGCTCGGTCCGCTGGCGAACAACGCGCTGGCCGACGCGGTGGCCGAGCTGTTCAACGACATCCCGGACCTGGGCACGATCGTCGCCGCCGACGACGGCGAGCTCGACGCCGACGGCAACCGGCATTTCACGGCCGTGACCAATTCGTCCGACGACGACCTGCTCGACCTGTTCTCGATGCACGTCTCGAAGGAGCAGGTGCGCATCATCGAGCGCGGCAACGCGGCGGCGGCCTCGCGCAGCGCGCGCGGTCCGGCCTCGGCCGACCTGAGCGGCGTCGATTTCGGCCTGTTCGAGCCGGCCGCGGCCGCGGCCGACGCTCCGGCTCCGGCGGGGGGCGGGGCTCCGGCAGGGGGCGCGGCTTCGGCGGGGGGCGCGGCGCCGGCGGGCGGTGCGGCGCCGGCAGGGGGCGTGGCGCCGGCAGGAGGCGCGGCGGCGCCGTCCGACGGGCAGCCTGCCCGCGCGGCCTCGGCGCCGCGCGGTGCCGAGCCGGCGCGCAAGACCGACGGCGGCGGGCAGGGCGTCGGCGGCGCGACGATCCGCGTGGCGGTCGAGAAGGTCGACCAGTTGATCAACCTGATGGGCGAGCTCGTCATTACCCAGGCGATGCTCGCGCAGACCGGCCGCAACCTGGATAAGCTGCCGCATCACGCGCTGATGGCCGGGCTGGCCGATCTCGAACGCAGCACCCGGCACATGCAGGAGACCGTGATGTCGATCCGCATGATCCCGATGGCGTTCGTGTTCAACCGGTTTCCGCGGATGCTGCGCGATCTGGCCGGCCGCCTGGGCAAGAAGGTCGAGATCCATACGTTCGGCGAATCGACCGAACTGGACAAGAGCCTGATCGAGAAGATCACCGATCCGCTGACGCACCTGCTGCGCAACAGCGTCGACCACGGCATCGAGAAGCCCGAGGACCGCGTCGCGGCCGGCAAGACGCCGCACGGCAACCTGACGCTGTCGGCCGCCCACCAGGGCGGATCGATCGTCATCGAGGTGCAGGACGACGGCCGCGGGCTCAATCGCGAGAAGATCCTCGCGAAGGCGCGCGAGTCCGGGCTCAGCGTGCACGACGGCATGAGCGACGGCGAGGTCTGGCAACTGATCTTCGAGCCGGGGTTCTCGACGGCCGAGCAGGTGACCGACGTGTCGGGCCGCGGCGTCGGCATGGACGTGGTCAAGAAGAACATCCTGGCGCTGGGCGGCGTCGTCCAGCTCGAATCGCGCGGCGGGCAGGGCACGAAGGTCTCGGTACGGCTGCCGCTGACGCTGGCGATCATGGACGGCATGTCGGTCGGCGTCGGCGGCGAGACCTACATCCTGCCGCTGTCGTCGGTCGTCGAATCGTTCCAGGCCCGTCCGGAGAGCGTGCGCACGGTCCAGTTCAAGGGGCGCGTGGTCGAGGTGCGCGGCGAGTTCCTGCCGGTGATCACGCTCGACGAGATCTTCCAGACGCCGGGGACGCAGGCCGAATCGCCGAACCCGCTGATGGTCGTCGTACGCATCGACGACCAGCGCATCGCGCTGCAGGTCGACGAGCTGCAGGGGCAGTTGCAGGTGGTCGTCAAGAACCTCGAATCGAACTATCGCAAGGTGCCCGGCGTGTCGGGAGCGACGATCATGGGCGACGGCCGCGTCGCGCTGATCCTGGACACCGGATATATCGTCGGACTGCTGTCGCGGCCGATGATGCAAGCGGCCTGAGCGGGCCATTAGGAGAAACGCAAGATGTCGACGCAACCCAATCTGGCCGTTCCGGGCCTCGGGCCGCAGCATGCGGCGCGGCACCGCCGCAACGAGTTCCTGACGTTCCTGCTCGGCACCGAGGAATACGGAATCGAGATCCTGAAGGTGCAGGAGATCCGCGGCTGGAAGCAGCCGACCAAGATCGCCAACGCGCCGCCGCACATCAACGGCGTGATCAACCTGCGCGGCACGATCGTCCCCGTGATCGACATGCGGATCAAGTTCAACCTGAGCACGGCCACTTATGACGCGTTCACCGTCGTGATCATCCTGAACGTCGCCGATCGCGTCGTCGGCATGGTCGTCGACAGCGTGTCCGACGTGATCACGCTGACCGAGGAACAGATCCGGCCGGCGCCGGGGTTCTCGCCGTCGCTCGGAACCGACCACATTACCGGCCTGGGCGCGATCGACGACCGGATGCTGATCCTGCTGGACATCGAGAAGCTGATGACGGGGCCCGGGATGTCCCTGTTCGACGCCGCCCATTGACGTGACGATGACGTTCGCAGCCGCCGATCGCGAGTATGCGTTCAGCGATGCCGACTTCGAACGCGTGCGCCGGCTCATCCACGAGCACGCCGGCATCGCGCTGGCCGACAGCAAGCGCGACATGGTGTACAGCCGGCTGGCGCGGCGCTTGCGCGCGCTCGGGCTCGACAGTTTCGGCGCTTACCTGCAGCAGCTCGCGCAGCCGGACAGTCCCGAATGGCAGTCGTTCATCAACGCGCTGACGACCAATCTGACGTCGTTCTTTCGCGAAGCGCACCACTTCCCGATCCTCGCCGAGCACCTGCGCGCGCGCTACCAGGGCCGTCCGCTGACGATCTGGTGCAACGCCGCGTCGACCGGCGAGGAACCGTATTCGCTGGCGATGACCGCGTGCGAGGCGTTCGACACGCTGCGTCCGCCGGTGCGGATCCTGGCCAGCGACATCGATACCAACGTGCTGGCCGCCGCGCAGGCGGGCGTCTACACGCAGGACCGCGTCGAAGGCATGGCGTCCGAGCGGCTCCGGCGTTTCTTCCTGCGCGGCCAGGGCGCCAACTCGGCCAAGGTCAGGATGCGCCGCGAACTCGTCGAGCTGATCCGCTTCCGGAAACTGAATCTGCTCGATCCGGTTTGGCCGGTCCGCGGACCGCTGGACGCGATCTTCTGCCGCAACGTGATGATCTATTTCGACAAGGCGACGCAGTTGCGGATCCTCGAACGCTTCCATCCGCTGCTGAGGGACGACGGGCTGCTGTTCGCCGGGCATTCGGAGAGTTTTCCGAGATCGGCGCACCTGTTCGAACTGCAGGGCAAGACCGTGTACCGGCCCGTCGGCGGCCGGCCGGCGCCGGGCGACGAGGCGGATCGATGAAGGGACGCGCGCGCGCGTTGCAGATCGATGCCCGGGTCCTGGCCACGTCGCCAGCCCCCGACTGCCTGGCCCGGCACCTGTACGTCGACACTTACCGCAAGCGCGAGGTGATCAAGCTGATGCCCGGCGAGTACGGCGTGTCGACCAGCGGGCAGATGCTGACGACCGTGCTCGGCTCGTGCGTGTCGGCGTGCATCCGCGACGTGCGGCTCGGCATCGGCGGGATGAACCATTTCATGCTGCCGGACGCCGAGACGACCGAGGTCGTCTCGGTGGCCGCGCGCTACGGCGTGTTCGCGATGGAGACGCTGATCAACCATCTGCTCAAGCTCGGCGCGCAACGCTCGAACCTCGAAGCGAAGGTGTTCGGCGGCGGCGCGGTGCTCGAGGGGATGAACCACATCAACGTCGGCGACCGCAACGCGACGTTCGCGCTCGATTACCTGCGCACCGAGCGGATACCGATCACCGGCAGCGATCTGGGCAACGTGCATCCGCGCAAGGTCCTGTTCTTCCCGGACAGCGGCCGGGTATTGATGAAGTTCCTCGGGTTGAACGCGCCCGAGTCCCTGCGGGAGCAGGAGCGCGCCTACCAGCGCCAGCTCGTCCGCGCGCCGGTCAGCGGCGACATCGAATTGTTCTAGGTGGTTCACGACATGGTTCAACTTTCCTCCGCCGCCGGCGGCCCGCGCATCAAGGTCCTGGTCGTCGACGATTCGGCGCTGATCCGGCAACTGATGACCGAGATCATCAATCGCCAGCCCGACATGACCTGCGTCGGTGCCGCCGCCGATCCGTTCGTCGCGCGCGAGATGGTCCGCGCGACCAATCCGGACGTGCTGACGCTGGATATCGAGATGCCCCGGATGGACGGGCTCGAGTTCCTCGAGAAGATCATGCGGCTGCGGCCGATGCCGGTCGTCATGGTGTCGACGCTGACCGAGCGCGGCGCCGACGTGACGATGCGCGCGCTCGAGCTGGGCGCCGTCGATTTCATCGCCAAGCCCAAGCTCGACGTCGTCAAGGGCCTGCGCGAGGTGGCGGCCGAGATGACCGACAAGATCCGGGCGGCCTCGCACGCGCGCGTGCGACGCATCGTCAGCGCGCGGCCGCCGGCCGCCCCGATCGTCAAGCCGCCGCTGCCCATGCAGCCGGCGCTGCCGGCCGGCCGCGCCGGCACCGAGAAGCTGATCCTGATCGGCTCGTCGACCGGCGGCACCGAGGCGCTGAAGGAGCTGCTGCTCGGGCTGCCGCCCGACGCGCCCGCCGTGCTGATCGCCCAGCACATGCCGGCCGGCTTCACGACCAGCTTCTCGCTGCGGCTCGATGCGATATGCCGGATCCGCGTCAGGGAGGCGACGCACGGCGAGCGGGTGCTGCCCGGTCACGCGTACCTCGCGCCCGGCGGCAAACACATGCGCCTGGCCCGCACCGGCGCCAACTACGTGATCGCGCTCGACGAGGAGGCGCCGATCAACCGCCATCGTCCGTCGGTCGAGGCGCTGTTCCGCTCGGCCGCGCAGGTCGCCGGTCCGAACGCGATCGGCATCATGCTGACCGGGATGGGCGCCGACGGCGCGCTGGCGATGCGCGAGATGAAGGACGCCGGCGCGTTCAACATCGCGCAGGACGAGGCGAGCTGCGTGGTGTTCGGCATGCCGCGCGAGGCGATCGCCGCCGGAGCGGTCGACGAGGTGCTGCCGCTGGACCGGATCGCGCCGCGGGTGCTGGAGGTGCTGCGCTCGCGCGGCGGCAGCGGCAATCGGGTCTGAACGGGCAGGGCGCCCGCCGCGGGCGGGTGCCGTTCACGGCGCCCGGCTTCGGAGACGGTTGCTCAGAAGCCCAGTTGATCGAGCAGGTCGTCGACCTGCTGCTGGCCGTCGACGACGTCGGTGCGGATCGACGGATCGATGACCGGGCCGTTCATCTGCGTGTCGATCCGGGTGATCGCCTTGCGCTGGTAACCCGAGTGCAGCAGCAACTGGATCAACTGCTCTTCGACGTCGTTGGCCAGCTCGATGACCTTCTTGATGACCTGGCCGGTCAGGTCGTGGAAGTCCTGCGCCATCATGATGTCGAGCAGGTGCTCGTTGGTTCGGCTCGTCTGCGCGGGCACGTCGCGCAGGTAAGCGACCGTCTGCTCGACCAGTTCGCGCAGCGGCTCGGGCACCTGGCGCGCGTCGAGCGCGCCGGACCAGCGGGCCAGCAGCTCGCCGGCCGACCGTCCGAGCGCTTCCTGGATCGGTTGCGCCTTCTCGATGCAGGTCAGCGTGCGGTCGGCCGCCTGGCCGGTCAGCGACGCGATGTAGTTGAGCCGGTCGCGCGCGTCGGGCAGCGCGTCGGCGGCCCGGTCGACCGCCTTGTCGTAGCCGAGCGCGCGCAGCGATTCGTGCAGGCTGCGCGTGAGCCGGCCGATCTGCTCGAACCACTGCGGATCGGCGGGCGCCGTGCCGGCGTCCGGAGCCGTCACTGCCGGATCGTCGCTCATGTCGTCTGCTTGAGCTTCTCGATGATCTTGCCGAGCTTGTCTTCGAGCGTCGCGCGCGTGAACGGCTTGACGATGTAGCCGCTGGCGCCGCTCTGGGCCGCGGTGATGATGTCTTCCTTCTTGGCTTCGGCCGTGACCATCAGCACCGGCAACGACTTGAGCGCGCCGTCGGCGCGGATGCTGCGCAGCAGTTCGAAGCCGTTCATGTTCGGCATGTTGATGTCGCTGACGACGAAATCGAAGTTGCCGGCGCGCAGCTTCGACAGCGCGTCGACGCCGTCCTCGGCTTCTTCGACGTTCGTGTAGCCGATTTCCTTCAGCAGGTTGCGAACGATGCGCCGCATCGTCGAAAAGTCGTCGACGACCAGGAATCTGAGGTCGGATTGCGTCATGGATATCTACTCGTTCAAGTTGCGACTCGCGGGGCTGGGGTGCGCGGCATGGCGCCCGCAGGACCGGGCGATCCGGATGCGTTGCGTGTCCGTGACCCAGATTACGGCAGACGAGCGGTCGGCTTGACGGTGGGCAGATGATCGGCGCCTGTGGGCGTTCGGCGGGCGGCGGCCGCCGCCGATCCCCGGCGCTCAGTCGACGAGCCGGTTGCGGATCGCGTAGGCGGCGATGTCGGCGTTGGTGCTCAGCCCGAGCTTCTCGAGCACGCGGGCGCGGTAGACGCTGACCGTCTTGGGCGACAGCACCAGCGCGGCGGCGATCTCGGACAGCCGCTCGCCGCGGGCGATGCGCAGCAGCGTCTGCATCTCGCGTTCGGACAGGCGCTCGTGCGGCAGGCCGTCGTGACGCCCGGCGACGGTCTCGACCAGCGCCTGCGCGATCTCGGGCGTCACGTAGCGCCGGCCGCCGGCCGCCGTTCGTACCGCCAGCACGATCTGCGACGGTTCGGCCGACTTGTTCAGGTACGCCATCGCGCCGTGCTTCATCGCGCGCACGCCGTACTGGTCCTCCGGGTACTGCGACAGCATGACGGCCTTGACGTCCGGATACGACTGCACGAGCGCGCCGAGGATCTCGATGCCGTTGCGCCCGGGCAGGCTGACGTCGAGCAGCAGCACGTCGCACGGCTGCTGGCGCAGCAGTTCGCGCAGCGCCGGGTAGTCGGCCGCTTCGCCGACGACCTCGATGCCGCCGGCCTCGGTCAGCGTCTCGCGCAGGCCGCGCCGGATCATCGCGTGATCGTCGACCAGGATCACGCGGATCATGACGCGAGCGCCTCGGCCGCCGGCCGCGCGCCGTCGAGCGGGATCGTCAGCAGGATCGTCGTGCCCTCGGCGCTGGGCAGCACGTCGAGCCAGCCGTCGACGGCCCGCGCGCGTTCGCTCAGGCCGCGCAGCCCGAACGACGCCGGCTTGTTCAGGTCGGTCTGGCCGAGCCCGCGGCCGTCGTCGGTGACCTCGATCGACAACTGGCCGTTGCGCAGGATCAGGTCGACCGATACCGAGCGCGCGTTCGCGTGTTTGACGATGTTGGTCAGCGCCTCCTGCACGCAGCGGTAGACGGCGATCGCGCGGGCGTCGTCGAGCGTGGCCCGGTCGACGTTCGACGAGAACGTGGCGCGCAGGCCGGTACGTTTGCGGAACTGGCCGACCTGCCACTCGATGGCGGCGACGACGCCGGCCTCGAGCACCGGCGGGCGCAGGTTGCGGCTGATCCGCTGGCTGGCCAGCATCGCCTGGCCGACCGTGTCCAGCGCCTGCTGCGCGCGCTGCGTGATCTCGCCCTGCGAGTGGCGCGACATCCAGTCCAGGTCGAAGCGCAGCGCGGTCAGCATGCCGCCGATGTCGTCGTGGATCTCGCGGGCGATCGCCTTGCGCTCGTTCTCGACCGCCGACTGCAGGTAGGCCGACAATGCGCGCAGCCGCGCTTCGGACGCTTCGAGCGCCTGCCGGCTGCGCGCGCGTTCGCGGCGCGCTCGCGCGTCGTCGAGCGCGCGCCGCAAGGCCGCGCCCAGGCGATCGAGCCGCGCGCGCGACACGAAGTCGTCGGCGCCGGCGCGCAGCGCGTCGACCGCCGCCGGTTCGTCGAAATCGTCGGCGACGATCAGCACCGGCAGCATCCGGCCGCTGGCCTGCACGATCGCCAGCGCCTGCGCGCCGGGCAGGCCGCGCGATCCGTGGTCGCTGATCACCGCGTCGTGCGCGCCGTCGGCCAGCCGCGCGGCCAGCTCGCGCGCGGTGCCGACGCGATCGCAGGCCGCGTCGACGCCCAGGCGCGCGAGCACGTCCGGCAATCGTTCGGTATCGGCGTCGTCGTCCTCGACGACCAGCAGGCGGATCGGTGTGGTTCCCACGACGTGGGATTGTACGGAAAGCCTCCGGCCAATGGACGCGAGTGCCGCGTCCGCGCCACGCTCTCGTGGAAAGCCTTAGCCCAGCAACTGCATCAGGCGCTCGATCGAGCGGGTCAGCGGCTGTTCGAGCAGCGGGAAGCCGGTGGCCAGCAGCGCCAGGCCCGCGCCGATCGTCAGCGGAAAGCCGACGGCGAACACGTTCAACTGCGGCGCCACGCGCGAGACGACGCCCAGCACCGCGTTCAGGAACAGCATCAGGATCACGAAGGGCAGCGCGACCGACAGGCCGGTGGCGAACAGTTCGGCGCCCATCGTCACCAGGTCGAAGCGTTGCAGGCCCTGCAGGCCCAGGCCCACCGGAAACGTCTGGAAGCTCTGCGCGACCGCGACCATCAGGATCACCGGGCCGTTCAGCGACAGGAAGGTCAGCAGCGACAGGTTGCTCAGCACGCGGCCGACGGCGTTGCTCTGCCCGGCGCCCGGATCGAAGAAACCGGCGAACGACAGGCCCATCTGCAGGCCGATCAGTTCGCCGGCCAGCTCGAACGACGCGAACACCAGCCGCGCGGTGAAGCCGATCAGCAGGCCGATCGCGATCTCTCGGACGATCATCGCCCAGCCTTGCGGCGCGGCGACGTCCAGGCCCGCGGGCAGTTCGATCCATACCGACAGCGGCAGCGTGATCGCGGCGGCGATCGCCACCCGCATGCGCATCGACACCGAGCGGTGCGACAGGATCGGCGCGGCCGCCATCAGGCCGAGCACCCGGAACAGCGGCAGCAGGAAGCTGCTGATCCAGGCCAGCATCTGCGTGTCGGTGACGTTCAGCATCGCGCGCGCCGGCCGGGGCCGATCGTTCCGTTCACCGCCTTGCTAGTTCAGGAAGGTCAGGTTGGCGATGTCGCCCAGCACCTGCCGCAGGTAGTCGGTCAGCACCGACAGGATCCACGGGCCCGCGACCACCAGCGTCAGCGCCAGCGCCAGCAGCTTGGGCAGGAACGACAGCGTCGCCTCGTTGATCTGCGTGACGGCCTGCAGCACGCTGACCGCCAGGCCGACGAGCAGGCCGACGATCAGCAGCGGCGCGGCCACGGTCAGCAGGATCTCCAGGCCGTGGCGGCCGAAGGTGACGACGGATTCCGGACTCATCGCGGCCTCTCGCTGCTCATTGCTGGATGCTCATCGCCGGTCAGGCTGAAGTTCCGCATTCGTTGGGGGTCAGACCGCGCCGAAGCTGGCGACCAGCGAACCGGCCAGCAGGTTCCAGCCGTCGGCCAGCACGAACAGCATCAGCTTGAACGGCAGCGACACCAGGACCGGCGACAGCATCATCATGCCCATCGACATCAGCACGCTGGCGACGATCAGGTCGATGATCAGGAACGGCACGAACACCATGAATCCGGCCTGGAACGCCGTCTTCAGCTCGCTGATCGCATAGGCCGGCACCAGCACGCGCATCGGTACCTCGCGCGCCGCGATCGACGCGTCCAGCCGCGCCATCCGCGCGAACTGCGTGATGTCGGTCTCGCGCGTCTGGCGCAGCATGAACTCGCGCAGCGGCACCGAGCCGCGGTCGATCGCCTGCTCGAAGCTGATCGATTGCGTCGAATAGGGCAGGTAGGCGTCGTCGTAGATCTTCTCGATCGTCGGACCCATGACGAACATCGTCATGAACAGCGCCAGGCCGATCAGCACCTGGTTAGGCGGCGTCGTCTGCAGGCCCAGCGCCTGGCGCACCAGCGACAGCACGATGATGATCCGCGTGAAGCTCGTCATCAGCAGCAGCGCCGCCGGCAGGAACGACAGCCCGGTGAACACCAGCAGCGTCTGGATCGGCACCGAGTACGTGGTGCCGCCGCCGGCGGCCGGGCGCGCGTTCAGGTCCAGCGCCTGCGCGATCGCGCTGTCCGGACGCGCGCACAGCACGGCCAGCAACCCGATCGCCAATATTGCCGGCAGCCGGCGCGCGCTGCGCGGCCGGTCGGTTCGGGCGGGTTCAGAGAACGTCATCGTCGACTCGGGTTGTCATCCGGGCCAGCACGCGCGAGAACGGCGATGCCGGGGCCGCGGCGGGGGTGTCGGTCGCGCGGACCGTGCGGGCCGCGCCGTCCGCGTCGTCCAGCCGCGTCAGCAGCCGGATCGACTGGGCGGTGATGCCCACGACCAGGCGCTGGCCGTCGGCCTCGACGATCGCGATCCGTTCGCGCGGACCGACCGACAGGCCGCCGACCAGGCGCAGCGCGCCCTGCTGCTGCGGGCGCAGGTTCTGCGCGCGCTTGACCACCGCCAGCGCCAGCGGAATCAGACCGATGACGACGACGAAGGCCAGGATCGACGGCCAGACGGACGGGGTCATTCAGACGCGGTTCAGTCGGCGCATGCGTTCGGACGGCGTCACGATGTCGGTCAGGCGGATGCCGAACTTCTCGTTGACGACGACGACCTCGCCCTGCGCGATCAGGCAGCCGTTGACCAGCACGTCCATCGGTTCGCCGGCCAGCGCGTCGAGCTCGATGACCGAGCCCTGCGCCAGTTGCAGGATGTGCTTGATCGGGATCCGCGTGCGGCCCAGCTCGACGGTCAACTGGACCGGGATGTCCAGGATCATGTCGATGTCGTTCGGCGTCGACGAGGTGTCCGGTCCGCTGCCCGACAGGCGAGGGAACAGGTGCGACGCGTCGCTCGCGCGCTCGACGGTCGTGGTCTCGACCGCCGTGGTCTCGATCGCGGTCGCCGCGCCCTCGTCCGGAGCCGACGCCGCCTGCTCGGCGAGTGCCGCGGCCCACGGGTCGTCGTTGTCGGTCATCGGTTCGTTGTCACTTGCCATGCTTCTCTCCGGATTGCAGCTCGTCCGGCATCGTCAGGAACGACTGGATGCGGATCGCGTAGTGATTGTTCGACGTGCCGTAGCGGCACTCGAAGACGGGCACGTTGTCGACCTTGGCGGTCAGCGTCTGCTTGAGGTCCAGCTCGATGAAGTCGCCGACCTTCAGCTTCAGCAGGTCGGCGACCGTCGCCGATGCGCGGGCCAGGTCCGCGGTCAGCTCGACCTCGGCGGTCTGGATCTGCTGGGTCAGCATGCTGACCCAGCGGCGGTCCACGCCCTGCGAATCGCCCTGGATCGACGAGAACAGCGTGTCGCGGATCGGTTCGAGCGACGCGTACGGCATGCAGACGTGGATCTGCCCGCCGGTCGCGCCGATGTCGACCGAGTAGGCGGTCGAGACGACGATCTCCGACGGCGTCGCGATCGACGCGAACTGCGGCTGCATCTCCGAGCGCTGGTACTCGAGTTCGAGCGGATAGACGCCGGTCCAGGCCTTGCGGTATTCCTCCGAGATCACGTCGACGACGTGGCGGATGATCCGCATCTCGGTCAGCGAGAACTCGCGTCCCTCGATCCGCGTATGGAAGCGGCCGCTGCCGCCGAACAGGCTGTCGATGATCGTGAACACGAGCTGCGGCTCGCAGATGACGAGCGCGGCGCCGCGCAGCGGCTTCATCGACATCAGGTTCAGGTTCGTCGGCAGGATCAGGTTGCGCAGGAACTCGCTGTACTTCTGCACCTTGACCGGACCGACCGAGATCTCCGGGCTGCGGCTCATGTAGTTGAACAGGCCGACGCGCAGATGCCGGGCGAAGCGCTCGTTGATGATCTCCATCGTCGGCATGCGGCCGCGCACGATGCGCTCCGACGTGCCGAGGTCATAGCTGCGGACCCCCGACGCGGGGACGGTTTCGGCGGGCTCGTCGCCCGCCACGCCCTCGAGCAGGGCGTCGACTTCATCTTGGGACAGGAACTGGTCGGCCATGGGGATGCTCGGGTGGCGGCGCTGGATTTACTGGACCAGGAACTGGGAGAAATTGACGCGCACCAGCGGTTCGGCCGCGGCGACCGGCACCGAGGCCGCGTCGACGCCGTCGGCCGCGCCGAGCTGGCGGACCGGCTCGGCCGGGCGGCCCAGCAGGATCGCGGTCGCGTCGCCGATCTGCAGCGCGAGCTGCTGCTTGCCCTCGGCGCTGAGCAGGTCGCGGGCCAGCTTGGACGACAGGATCATCAGCACGCGGCTGCGGACCATCGGCATCAGCGCCTTGATCTCGTCGGCGGTGGCGCTGTCGCGGACCTGGAGCACGACGCCGACCTGCGCGAGGCGCGCTTCGGCTTCATCGGCCAGGTTCACCGTGAACGTGTCCAGCGGCACGAACACGCGCGTCTTCATGTCCTTCTTGCGCTGCGCTTCGGCCATCGCGGCCGGATCGGCCTGGTGGTTCTGCATGAAGAACCACGCGCCCGCGCCGCCGGCACCCAGCAGCAGCACGGCGCCGGCGATGATCAGCAGCATCGTCGGCTTCTTCTTCTTCGAGGGAGTGGCTTCCTTGGACGCCTCGGCCATATCGACTCCATTGAGCGGTCTGCGCCGACCGGACGAAAGGCCGTCGGTCAGCGAACATCGTCATTGTCATGGGGGGGTGAGGGCGGCCGAGCGCGAAAAAGGCCGGCTGTCACACCGTTTATCCGATCAGGGGGGAACGGGGCGCGCGGCCGACCGGTCCTAAGCGAAAAGATCGAGCAGGCCGGCGTTGCGGCGCACGGCGGCGCGCTCGATCGCGGCGTTGGTCGCCGCGGTCAGCGCGTCGCGATCGACCGGCGAAGCGCTCCAGCGGCCTTGCGGGCCGCCGTCGCCCGCGCCGCCTTGTCCGCCGCCGGCCTGCGCGAACGAAGGCTGGCGCGGATCGCCTTGGCCGACGTCCATCTGGCCCAGGCCGACGCCGCGTTCGGCCAGCAGCGAGCGCAGCACGGCCGAGCTCTGCTCGATCGCCTGGCGCGTGTCCGGATGCGCGGCCGTGAACACGATGCGCGCGTCCTCGCCGCTGACCGTCAGCTCGATGCGGATCGGGCCCATGTCTGCCGGCGAGACCAGGATGTTCGCGCTCTTGACGTCGCCGGCCACGAACAGGCTGACCTGTTCGGCCAGCGCGCGCGGGAACCGCGGATCGGTGACCGGCGTGCCCAGCGTCGTCTGGGCCGCCGCGGCCGGCGCCGGCGCCGATGCGCCGGTCGCGTGGGCCAGGCCGGGCAGGCCGGCGCCGCGCGCCAGCCCGGCCGGATTCCCGTCGGCGGCGCCGCCCGGCTGGCGCCCTTCGCGGGCGTCGAGCCCGGCGCGGCCGCCGTCGGCTCCCGATGCGCCGGTGTCGGCGAGTCCGGCGCCCGATCGCGCCGCGTCCGCCGTTTCCGTCGCCGCGCGGCCGTGGCCGGTCTCGCGTTCGGCCGCCGCCCGCAGCGAACGGCTGCCCGCCGCCCGCCGCTCGCCGCCGACGGCGATCGAACGATCGTCGTCTTCGGCGCGGCTCGCTTCGTCGGTGATCTGCCGCGCCGCCTGCCGGCCGGCGGCGTCGGCCGACGCTGCCCCGGCCGCCAGCGCGCCGGTCGCCGCGTCCTCGAGGCCGCCGGCCGCCTCGGTCGCTGCCGCGGCCTTGCTGCTTTCGGCAGGGGCGAGCGCCGCGGCGGCCGCGTTGAGCAGCGCGGCCGGATCGCGGGCCGCGGCGGACTCGTCGTCGGCCTTGTCGGCCTTGCCGGTCTTGCCGGCCGCGTCGGTCTCGCCCGAGGCGGCCGCGTCACCGGCCTCGCCGCGTCGGTCCGCCAGCCGCGTCGCGGCGTCGCCGTCCTCGTCGACCGCCGAGCTGTCGCCGCTGTCGGCCTCGCCGGCGGAGCGGGGTTTGCCCGCGTGGCCGTCGCCGCCGACGTCTCCGCGCGACTCCGGGTTTGGTGCCGAGGCGCCCGACTTGTCGGCGGGCGACGCACCGGCGGGCCGATCGCCCGGCGACGGACGAGCCGGTGTCGGCGCCATCCGGCGCTGCGCGCGGTCCAGCGAATCGGCGAACGAGTCGGCGCCGGTCGGCGGCGTCGGCCGGGCCGCGTTCGCCCGGTTCGCGTTCGTCGCCGACATCGCGTTGCCGGCCAGATTCAGCAGCGACAGGGCCGTTTGCGCTTCACCCATCATGTTCGGGTCCTCCGTTGGTGGATACGGGTCGCCTGTTCATCGGTCAGGCGTTGTTCATGGCGTTCCTGGCGGCGCGCGTCGGCCTGGTCGCGGCGCAGCTTCAGCGTCTCGAAGGCCTTGAGCCGCTTCTGCCGCTCGATCAGTTCGGCCTCGCGCTGGGCCTGGACGCGGCGGGCCTGCTCGTGGCGGCGTTCCTGGTCGCCGATCGCGTAGTCGAGGCGGGCGACGAAGCGCAGGTGCCGTTCGATCTGCTGCGGGCCGGTCTGCTGGCCGGCGCGCACCGGCGAACGCGCGTCGTATTCGGCGCGGTACTGCTGCAACTGCCGCTTCATCGCCTGCACCTGGTCGCTGGCGCGGCGCGCGTCGGCCGCGTGGCCGGCCGCTTCGTCGCGGTGCCGGCCGCTCAGCTCGATCAGCGTGTCCAGCACGCGCCGGGCGACCATCTCAAGCCGCCGCCGGGTCCAGCGTCGGACCGATCAGGCGTTCGAGCGCGGCCAGGCTGTGCGACAGGTCCGCGCGTTCGCCGACGTCCTGGCGCAGGAAGGCCGCGATGTGCGGATACAGCGAGATCGCCAGATCGGTCTCCGGATCCGAGCCGCCGACGTACGCGCCGACCGACAGCAGGTCGCGGCTGCTCTGGTAGCGCGACCACAGCGACTTGAGCCGGCGCGCGAGCAGCCGGTGGCGGTCGCTGGTGACGTTGATCATCACGCGCGAGATCGACTGTTCCATGTCGATCGCCGGGTAATGGCCGCTGTCGGCCAGTGATCGGCTCAGCACGAAGTGGCCGTCGAGGATCGCGCGCGCCGCGTCGGCGACCGGGTCGGTCTGGTCGTCGCCTTCGGCCAGCACCGTATAGAACGCGGTGATCGAACCCTGGCCGGCGTGTCCGTTGCCCGCGCGCTCGACGAGCTGCGGCAGCCGGGCGAACACCGACGGCGGGTAACCCTTGGTCGCCGGCGGCTCGCCGATCGCCAGCGACACCTCGCGCGCGGCCATCGCATAGCGCGTCAGCGAATCCATCAGCAGCAGCACGTGTTTGCCCTGGCTGCGGAACGACTCGGCGATCGCCGTCGCGTAGTTGGCGCCCTGCATCCGCACCAGCGGCGGTGAGTCGGCCGGCGCGGCGACGACCACCGCGCGCCGCAGGCCGTCTTCGCCGAGGATGTCCTCGATGAATTCCTTGACCTCGCGTCCGCGTTCGCCGATCAGGCCGACGACGGTCACGTCGGCCGACGTGTAGCGGCACATCATCCCCATCAGCACGCTCTTGCCGACGCCGGCGCCGGCGAACAGCCCCAGCCGCTGGCCGCGTCCGACGGTCAGCATCGCGTTGATCGCGCGCACGCCGGTGTCGAGCGGCTTGCGAACCGGTTCGCGCTCCATCGCGTTGATCGGGCGCTGGTGGATCGGATCGAGCCGCACGCGGGCCAGCGGGCCGTGGCCGTCCAGCGGCACGCCGCGGGCGTCGACGACGCGGCCCAGCAGGCCTTCGCCCAGCGGCAGGTGGCGCATCCGGTCGGCCGCGCGCCGCCACGGATGCGACGGATCGCGCAGCGTGGCCGTGCGCACGGCCTGCTCGACCGGAGCGACGGTGGCACCGGCCGACAGGCCCGACACGTCGCTGGTCGGCATCAGGTATAGACGGTCGTCGCCGAAGCCGACGACCTCGGCCTCGACCTGGACCGTCGTCAGATCGTCGATGCGCTGGCTGACCAGGCAGATCGCGCCGACCGGCAGCTTCAGCCCGGTCGCTTCCATCACCAGGCCGGTGACGCGGGCCAGCCGTCCCTTGGCGAAGATCGGCGTCGCCGTGCGCGCGAATTCCAGGTGCCGCTCGACCAGCGCGTCGAGCCGGTTGGCCGGCGGCGGGTAGGCGGGGATGATCGGGGAGAGGGGGGATTGCTGCTCGGACACGTCTTCGTTCGGATCAGGCGGTGGGTGGGGCGACGAGGCGACGGCGACGACGATCGGCGGGCGAACGGACGACGGTCCGCGGCCGTCCGCTCACGCGTACAGCGGCTCGTCGTCGGTCGAGCGTCCGAGCGCCGCCAGCGCGCGGCGCCAGCGGGTCTCGATCGTCGCGTCGACTTCGGCCTGCGCGCTGACGAGCCGGCAGCCGCCGATCGCGATCGACGGATCGGGGCGCAGCTCGACGTGCCGGCGCGCGAGCAGCGCGGCCAGGTGCGTTTCGACGAAAGGCACGTCGACCGGATTCAGCGATAGCGCGGCCGGCGCGTTCTCGTCGTGCAACTGGGTCAGCGACTCCTGGACCACCGCGACGATGATCTCGCGGTCCTGCGCGATCGCGCGGCGCACGGTCTGGCGGGCGATCTCGATGCCCAGGTCGAGCAGGCGGTCGGCGCCGGCGACGTGGAACGCTTCGAGTTCGGCCTCGAGCGATGACGCCAGCATCTCGACCCGCTGGCGCAGCGTCGCGCCGAGCGCGCGTTCTTCCTGCTGATGCTCGAGGGTCGCCGCCGAGCGGCCGGCTTCCACGCCCTCGCGATAGCCGGCATCGAAGCTGGCGCGAAGCTGCTGCTGGCGCTGCCGGGCGAGTTCTTCGCGCCGCACCGCCGGATCGACCGGCGGGGGAGGGGGCGGCGACCGCGCTTCCTCGCGCTGCAGCACCATGCGCCGCTTGAGCGGCGTATCGGGCCCGTCGCCGAGCGCGCCGAGCGGAAACGGCCGGACCTCGCCCAGATCCTCGGCCGAGATGATCCGATTAGTAGTAGGCATCGTCGGCTCCGCCGCCCAGCGAGATCTGGCCTTCGTCGGCCAGCCTGCGGATCGTCTTCGTGATTTCCTTCTGCTCGGCCTCGACCTCGGACACGCGCATCGGGCCCTTCGACTCCAGATCCTCGCGCAGCGCCTCGGCCGCGCGATTGCTCATGTTCTTGAAGATCTTTTCGCGCAGTTCAGGGTCCGCGCCCTTGAGCGCGATGACCAGCGAATCGGTCTGGACCTCGCGCAGCACGATCTGCACCGAGCGGTCGTCGAGCTTCATCACGTCGTCGAACGTGAACATCTGGTCGGTGATCTGCTGCGCCAGATCGGCGTCGGCCGTGCGCAGCGAGTCGAGCACCGCGGTCTCGACCGAGCTGCCGAGAAAGTTCAGGATCTCGGCGGCCGTCTTCGTGCCGCCCATCGCCGCCTTCTTCATCCGGTCGCCGGTCGACAGCACCTTGGACAGCACGTCGTTCAGCTCGCGCAGCGCGCTCGGCTGGATGCCGTCGAGCGTCGCGATCCGGAGCGTCACGTCGGTGCGCAGGCGGTCGTCGAGCCGGCCGAGCACCGCCGCCGCCAGATCGCGCTCCAGGTGCACGAGGATCGACGCGATGATCTGCGGGTGCTCGTTGCGGATCAGCTCGACGATCGAGTCGGGCGTCATCCATTTCAGGCTCTCGATGCCCGACACGTCGCCGCCCTGCAGGATGCGGTCGATCAGCATGTTGGCCTTGTCGTCGCCCAGCGCCTTGGTCAGCACGTCGCGTACGTAGCCGTCGGTGTCGTCGACCAGCGAACTCTGCAGGCCGGCCTCGGTCTTGAACCGGTCGAGCACCTCGTCGATCCGCGTCTTGGGCAGCGACTTGATGCCGGCCATCGTCTCGCCGATCTTCTGCACTTCCTTCGGGGTCAGGTGCTTGAAGATCTCCGACGCCGGTTCGGCGCCCATCAGCATCAGCAGGATGCTCGCGTCCTGCAAACCGTTTTCATCCATTGCTGCCAATCCAGGTACGAATCACGTGGGCGACCGCCGCCGGGTCTTCGCGGGCGATCTTGAGCATCTGTTCGGTGGACGCCGCCGTCGCGCGCGCGGCGGCTTCGGCCGGATCCTGCGGTGCCGGCAGCGACAGGTCGTCCTGCACGGTTTCGTTCAACTGGCCGGGCGCGCCGCCGGAGGCGGGCAGTGCTTTGGGCGGCTTCAGCGCGGGGCGGATCACGCCGAAGATCGTGATCAGCCCGAGCAGCACCAGGCCCAGGTACTTCGCGCCGTCCTTGGCCAGCGCGATGTTCTCCGGATCCTTCCACGGCGGCACCGGCTCTCCCTTGGGCACATCGTCGCCGCTGAACGCCGCGTTCATCACGTTGACCGAGTCGCCGCGATCCTTGCTGACGCCGATCGCCTCGCGCACCAGCGCGGTGATGTTCTCGATCTCCTTCTCGGTCAGCGGCGTCGACACCAGCTTGCCGTCCGCGTCGAGGCTCTTGCGATGGTTGAGCACGACGGCGGCGGTCAGCCGGCGGATCTGTCCGGGCGCGTTGCGCGTCACGCGCACCGTCTTGTCGACCTCGTAGTTGGTCGTCGAGTCGCGCTGCGAGTTGCGCGGCGCGTTCGCGCCGTTGCCGCCGTTGGGGCCGGCCGGACCGCCGTTGTTCGCCGAGGTCTGCAGCGCCTGCGCCTGGCCGTTGATCGGCGCGCTCGATTGCGGCGGCGGCTGGTTGGTCAGCGCGCCCGGCACGCCCTGCGCCGGCTCGCGGCTGCCGTCGGTCGACGACGACTCCGAGACCTGCTGGCTGCGCACCGCGGGCACCGCGTCCTTGCCCAGGTTGGGCCGGAACTCCTCGGCCGTCGATTCGCTCTGCGTGAAGTCGACGTCGGCGGTCACCTGCGCGCGCACGTTGCCGGCGCCGAGGATCGGCTCGACGATGTCGACGATGCGCGCGATGTAGCCGGCCTCGAG
The DNA here is from genome assembly GCA_047601745.1 of Burkholderiaceae bacterium. Taxonomy (GTDB): domain Bacteria; phylum Pseudomonadota; class Gammaproteobacteria; order Burkholderiales; family Burkholderiaceae_E; genus JAKPAM01. The sequence goes on from JASGIS010000001.1 coordinate 3,821,001, forward strand.
CTGGCGCACGTAGTTGATCTGCGTCGGGTTCATGCCGTCGGTCGCCTGCTCGACCGCCGACAGCAGCGTGCCGTTCTGGTCGACGACGCTGACCTGCTTGGGCGCCAGGTCGGCGACCGACGAGGCCACCAGATGGATGATGCCGTCGACCTGCGCGCGATCGACGGTACGGCCCGGATGCAGCGTCAGCAGCACCGAGGCCGACGGCTTCTGCTGCTCGCGCAGGAAACCGTTCTGCGCAGGCAGCGCCAGGTGCACGCGGGCGTGCTGCACGGCGGCCAGCGACTGGATCGAGCGCGACAGCTCGCCCTCGAGCCCGCGCTGGAAGTTCAGGCGTTCCTGGAACTGCGTGACGCCGAACTTCTGCGACTCCATCAGCTCGAAGCCGACCGTGCCGCCCTTGGGCAGGCCCTGCGACGCGAGCTTCAGGCGCACGTCGTGGACCTTGTCCGACGGAATCAGGATCGCACCGCCGCCCTCGGCGAACTTGTACGGCACGTTCATCTGCGTCAGCGACGCGATGACCGAGCCGCCGTCGCGGTCGGACAGATTGGTGAACAGCACGCGGTAGTCGGGCTGTCGGCCCAGCATCGCGGTGACGACCATGACGGCGGCCAGGCCGACGACGCCGGCGGCCAGCGTGAACTTGCGTTTGACGGGCAGCGCCGCGAACCGCGAGGCGAGCGGAGCGCTGGGCGGAGTCGGCCCCGCGACGGGGGGCTGACTGGGCAGGGGCTGAATGGCGGCTTCCATGTCGACCATTATCGAAACCACTTTAGTGCCAGGAAGCCCGAATTAAACGTGGACAACGGCGCTTATTCCCGACTGCCACGCGAGCCCCACCGCTAAAGTTTCGTCAAGACGATCCGATCAGGAGTTGCGAAAGTGGAAGTCAAGATGAGTACACCTTTGCTGCAGGCCCTGGCAGCCGCCCAGGCGGGCGCACCGACGGCCGGCAGCAATATCCAGAAGACTGGCGGCGTGCGCTTCGCCGACGCGCTGAGCAGCGCGCTGCAATCGGTCAGCCAGTCCCAGTTCAAGACCGCTGACCTGCAGCGGCAGTTCCAGCTCGACGTCGACGGCGTCTCGCTCGAGCGGACGATGATCGCGATGCAGGAATCGCAGATCGCTTTCCAGGGCGCGCTGACGGTGCGCAACCGGCTGGTGTCGGCTTATACGGACATCATGAATATGACGGTGTAGGGCGGGCTTGGCTGGCCGGAGAGCCGCGCCCGAAGGGCTACGTGATGAAAGCCCTATCCACGGCTATTTTCCGTGGATACAATAAATTTCGTGTTCAGTGTCCGATTCAACCGTCAGATCGTCCTCACCCGTCATGCAGCGCAGCGGATGGCCGAGCGTTCGGTCAGCGAGCAGGAACTGGTCGAGGTGATCGATACGGGCGACACCCGCTATGCCGATGAGCGGCGTCTCTGGGCGTTCAAGCACGTGGCCAGCCGCAACGACAACCTGGTGTGCGCGGTGCTGGTGCTGGAAGACGTGGTGGTCGTCAAGACCGTGATGCACCGCTTCGAGCTTGGGGGCTGATGATGCGAACGACCTACTTCGACCGCGACGACATCCTGGTGATTCGTCTATCGGACAAGCCGATCGCCCGGGAAGTGTCGCAGGACTGGAATACTCATGTGAGCTACGCCGCGGACGGAACGGCAGTAGAGATCGTCGTGCTCGACGCGAAGGCAAGCGGTGCGATGCCCATGGAGGTCAGCCAAGCAGCAGCCACCTGAAGGGCTCAGCCCATTCGACAGGATTCGGGTGGACGTGGAACTCGCACGCGCGGCCTGCCCATTTCCGGTCGCTTCAGTGCCGCACCCGATCGTGCCGATACCGCCGCTCCAGGTCGATGACGACCATCTGCAGCGCGCGCGACGCCTCGCTGTCCATCCGATGGAACTCGCAGCCGATGCGGTGCGCGCCGTTTTCCGAGCGCAGGCCGGCGCTGACGTGGCGGATGATCAGCTCGCACGGGATCGGCGCCATGCCCGGTGATTCGACGCGGCTGAACGGATGGACCGAGTCTTCCTGCGGCAGCGGATCGCCGGGCGGGATCGCGAACGCCAGGCCGGTGGCCGAGAAATCGATGATCCGGTACGCCCTTTCGCCGCCTTGCGGCTGGCGGACCACGACCGAGAACGAATCGGAGGTGCGCGGCCGGACGCGGAACGCGTCGCGCCGCTGGATCCGGTAGACGCAGGCCGGCAGGCGGGCGCGGATCAGCGGTCCCGACGCCCCGTGCACGAGCTGCGTGCCGTCCAGCGCGAACTGGACCTTGACCGTCTCGAGCAGGCCGATGACGATCACCTGGCCGGCGGTGCCGACCGATCGCTGACGGGCCTCGTCGGTGACGAAGTCCAGCTCGACGACCTGGTCGTCGTACGCGACGATCTGGCTGATGACGAAATCCTCGAGATCGTCACTCGAATAGATGGCGATGAACGCTCGTTTGGCGACCAGTTCCCTGAGTAACGCCTTGATCGGAACCGCCCCATCGATCCGATAGGGAGCCAGAAAACGTTCGTCCGTTTCCGGAATCAACTGGGAAGGCAAGGCGGCGTCCGTCAGCATGGTTGGCTATATCGCCCAGATGGTTGCGGTGGTGTCTCGTTTTAGTCAAGCCGGCGTCGTGATTCGCGCATCATGCCGGGGGCGGCCGACGGACGAACATTCGTGCCAGCCAGTCGTCGGTCGGCGACGCCAGGCGCCGCACCTCGCCTTCCATCTGGACGATGCGGCGCATCAGCCGCAGCCGTTCGAGCTCCTCGTCGCGGCTCAGCGAAGACGAGCGCGCCGCCCGCTTCAACTGCGCGATCATCGGTACGCAGACCTGACGGCACGCGTCGACGTCGCCCCAGCGCGCCGCGCGCGCCGACGTCAGCATCCGCTGGCACGCCTGCTCCAGCGAGCGGTAGTAGTCGATCAACGGCGGAGACGTCGCCGTATCCGAATTCGTGTCCATCGCCGTCCTCACTGCGCGGCCGCGGCCGGCGCGATGCCTTTCCAGCCGTCGCGCAACTGGCCGAGCAGCTCGGCCGCCTCGGCCAGCGGCGCGTCGCTCGATTCCAGGTTGGCGACCAGCAGGCGCCGGGTAATGTACGCGTACAGCTCGTCCAGGTTCGTCGACAGCTCGCCGCCGCGCGGATCGAGCGCCGCCTTGAGACCTTCGTCGACGATGCGGATCGCCTTGCCGATCGCCGCGGTGCGGGTCGGCACGTCGCCGCGGGCCAGCGCGCCGCGGGCGCGGACGATCGCTTCGATCGCGCCGTCGTACAGCATTTCGATCAGCTTGTGAGGCGAGGCATTGGCGAGACCGGTCTCGACCGACATCGTCTGGTACGAACCGACGCGACTGCGAGGAGGTGCGAACATGATGCGCCGTGAAGAGTGACGTTACCCGATGGATATCGACACGGCGGCGCGCATCTTTAGTGCGCGCGATTCGGTTCCGGCGAGCGGGCGAGGGCAGCGGATGCGGGGCGGTCCCAACGCCCGGCAACGAAACAGACCGCCGGCGTCACCGCGGGCGGTCTGCGAGAGCGAGAACGGAGGCTTGCGGTCACGGCGGACCGGTGGCCGATCAGTTATTGTTGTTGGTATTGGCCGCCAGCGCGGCCAGCGACGTCGTCAGCGAATCGCTCAGCGATTGCAGCGAGCTCAGGTTCGCGTCCAGCGTGCTGTACAGGCGGGTCAGCCGCGTACGGGTCTGCTCGAGCCGCCGTTCGATCGCGTCCTGCTGGTCACCGTTGGCGCTCAGGCGCTTGTTCAGCGTGTCCAGCGCGGCCGTCAGCAGGCCGTCGGTGCCGAGCGTTCGCGTGATCATCGAGTTGAAGCGCGACGCGATTCCGCCGCCCGAGCCGTCGGCCGCCAGCGGTGCGGCGAACAAGGCCTTGAACTGCGTCGGGTCGGCCGCCGCCACGTTGAACTTGGTGTCGTCGATCTTCAGCGTGCCGTCGCGCTGCACGGCGATGCCGGCGGCCGACAGCGTGCCGACCGACGACTCCGATACCGTGCTGCTGATCATCTGGCGCAGTTGCTGCAGCAGGCGAACGGCCGTCGAGTTGCCTTGCAGCTCGCCGGCGGTCTTGCTGGTGGCATCGTATTTGGTCAGATCGGCCAGCTTGGACACCAGCGCGTTGTACGCCGATACGAACGCATCGACGTTGCTGCGAAGCGTGGTCGTATCCGATTCGAGCGCGACCGCGACCGGCGTGTCCGAGGTCTTTTTCAGCGTCAGCGTCACGCCTTCGACGGCGTCGGTGATCTTGTTGCTGGCCGAGGTCAGGGCCAGTCCGTCCAGCGTGTACTGGGCGTCCTGCGCGGCCTGCGTCTGCGTCATCGCGCCGAGCGCGCCCAGGCCGGATGCGCTGCCGTCCTCGGCGCCGCCGACGCTGATCGAGAACGCATTGGCCACGCCGGTCTCGCTGCTGCGCACCAGCAGCCGCACCTGGCCGCCGTCGGCGACCAGGCTGGCGTTGATGCCGGCGCCGGCATTGTTGATCGCGTCGCGGACCTGCGCGATCGTCGCGCCCGCGGCGATCGTGATGTCGACCGGCGCGCCCGAGCCGATCTGCACGCTGAGCGTGCCGCCGCCGACGACGGCGCTGGCCGATGCGAAGGTGCCGGTCGTGGCCGACTGCGCTTGCGCGAGCTGCTGGACCGTGATCGACAGATTGCCCTTGATCGCGCCGTTGGTACCGACGACGTCGACGGTCGTCGGATCGCCGCTGGTCGCTTTCGACGCGTTCCACGTCGTCGAATTGGTCAGCGCGCGCGAAGCGTCCTGGAAGGTGGTCAGCAGGCTCTTGATCGATCCGAAGGCCGTGATGTCGGCGTTGATCGCCGATGCCTTGGTCTGCAGCGAATCGAGCGGTTTCTGCTCGACCTGCATCAGGCTGTCGACGATGCTGGTGACGTCGATCGTGCCGCTGGAAGTGGAAGAGGAGACGGTGGCCATCGGAAGCTCCTGTCGGCGCTCGGGCGCCGGCGTATCGGCAAGGGAATCGAGCGCCCGCTCGATGCCGAACGCCCGCTTCCTGTAGATCGGTCCGGATCGGACCAACTTGAGCGGCGCCCGCGCAGGGGCGGGCGCCGTTCGTCAGGTCAGTGCGGCGTTCAGCCCTTGAGCAGGCTCAGCACGTTCTGCGGGAGCTGGTTGGCCTGCGCGACCATCGCGGTGCCGGCCTGCTGCAGGATCTGCGCGCGCGACAGCGCCGCGGTCTCGGCCGCGAAGTCGGCGTCCATGATCCGGCTGCGGGCGGCGGTCTGGTTCTCGGCCGACACCTGCAGCGTGGCGATCACCGACGAGAAGCGGTTCTGCACGGCGCCGTAGACGGCGCGCTGCGCGTTGATCGTGTCGAGCATCGCGTCGAGGCGATTGATCGCCTCGTCGACGGTACCGGCGATCGGCTGGCCGGTTTCGGCCGGGGTCAGGATGTCGGTCGTCAGCACGTCCTGGATCGACGGTTCGTCCATCAGATTGGCTGACGTGATGTCGATCTTGTCGTTCTCGGTGGTGCCGGCTCCGACCTGGAACGTCTGCGTACCGGCGCCGTCGAACAGGATCGGGCGACCGTTGAACGTCGTGCCCTGGATCGTTCGCTGGATCTCGGCGATCAGTTGCGTGTATTCCTGGTTCAGGCTCTCGCGATCCTTGTCGTTGTTCGTCGCGTTGGCCGATTGCACGGCCAGTTCGCGCATCCGCTGGACGATGTCCGACAGTTGGCCGAACGCGCCGTCGGCGACCTGCGCCAGCGAGATGCCGTCGTTGGCGTTGCGGATCGCGACGTTCATGCCGCGGATCTGCGACTGCATGCGGTCGGCGATCGCCAGACCCGCCGCGTCGTCCTTCGAGCTGTTCACGCGCAGGCCGCTGGACAGGCGCTGGACAGCGGTCGCCATTTCGCTCTGGCTCTTGTTGAGGTTGCGCTGAGCGTTGATGGACGACAGGTTGGTATTGATGATTTGTGCCATGTTTTTCACTGTCCCTGACGAGTAGGATCGTCATCACTGTACGGACAGCGTTCATGGCGCGATCGAGCGAAAAGCGGGACACGTGCCGGGTAGTTTCGTACCCGTGCACGCGTCCCGCTGCTCGTGTCCCGCTTCGCCGCGCGGTTCCCGTGGCCGGGAGCGCGCGGTAGTCGGGCCGGTCGTGCGCCTCGCCTCGGGGGCGGGGCGCGCCGGCCGGGCCCGGCGCCTGGCGATCAGCCGAGGTTGCGCAGCAGCGCGAGCACGCCGCTCGGGGCCGAGTTCGCTTGCGCGAGCATCGCCTGGCCGGCCTGCTGCAGCACTTGCGCGCTGGTCAGGTTGGCGGTTTCGGCCGCGAAGTCGGCGTCCATGATCCGGCTGCGGGCAGCGGTCTGGTTCTCGACCGACACCTGCAGGCTGGAGATCACCGAATCGAAGCGGTTCTGCGCGGCGCCGTAGACGGCGCGCTGCGAGTTGATCGTGTCCAGCATCGTGTCGATGAAGTCCATCGCCGCCAGCGCGTTCGTCGCGTCGGTACCGTCGATCGTGCTGCCGGTCACATCGGTGACGGTGGTGTCGGCCGACAGATCGCTCATGCCGGTCAGTTCGATCCGCTCGGTCGTCGTGTCGGTGTTGGCGCCGATCTGGAACGTCAGCGGCGTTTGCGCATCGGAGCCGATGATCGCCAGGCCGTTGAACTTCGTGCCGTTGATCGTACGGGTGATCTCCAGCGCGAGCTGCGTGTACTCCTGGTTCAGGCTCTCGCGGTCCTTCTCGCCGTTCGTCGCGTTGGCCGACTGCACGGCCAGTTCGCGCATACGCTGCGCCATCTCCGAGATCTGGCCGAGCGCGCCGTCGGCGACCTGTGCCAGCGATACCGCGTCGTTGGCGTTGCGGATCGCGACGTTCATGCCCTTGATCTGGGCGTTCATGCGCTCGGCGATCGCCAGGCCGGCCGCGTCATCCTTCGAGCTGTTGACGCGCAGGCCGCTCGACAGGCGCTGGATGGCCGTGTTGACGGCATTCTGCGTCTTGTTCAGCGAGCGTTGCGAGTTCAGCGAAGCGATGTTGGTGTTGATGACACTTGCCATTTGAGTCAGCTCCTGTGCCGAAGAAAGGTTCGGACTGTTTGCATGTTCCCCGCCGGGAAAACCCCCTATCGCGGGACCTGGGGGCCTGGCTGGGCGTTCCGCTATCGCGGATCCGTCTTCACTCAGGCGGCGGGATTCGTCCCGTTGTGTGGGTTATCGACGGTGCGTTCCGGCGCTTGAGCGATGACGCGCGTCGGTGGCAGGGCGCCGACGAACGGTCATTCGCGGCTCCGCCGAGCGATGGCAGCGCGAGACGGCCGCGCCGGGCGGGGCGTCGAAGGGCAAACGGGAGGGGGAGGAGGCCGCCGGCCGCTCGGGGCCGGATCCACGATGTTCGTGGCGCGTCGACGTGCGGACGCTTCAGCGAAGAGGGGGGAAGGGGTGAACCAGCCGAAACGCGTGGTTCACCCCGAGTCGGATCAATCGAATCGCGAACGCGCGATCAGAACGCGGTCATGCACAAGTCCGGCCGCAGAGGATGGTTCGGGCGATCCATCGGACCGGGAATGGGTTCGCGCGAATAGCCGTCGAAGCTGTCCAGGTCGCGCCGCAGCAGCGTCAGTTCCAGCACTTCGGGAATCGGCACGCCTTCGATCAGAATGAAGTTGCCGTAGTTGTTCGCGTGCAGATGGATCGGTGCGTGATGATGGGTCAGGCATTCCAGCAGATGCCTGATCTTGGCGAAGAACGCCTCGTCCGCCAGTTTGGCGAAGTGATGCAGTTCGCAGCAGATGACTTCGTACGAACGCAGGTCGTCGGCGACGAGGGCCTCGAAGATGTCGTACTCGCCCCCCTCGATGTCGAACTTCAGGAGCTTGTGCTGCGGCTCGCCTTCCAGCCGCGCGTCGATGTCGCGCAGGGACAGGAACTCGCCTTCGGTGCGTGCTCCCCAACCCTGATTGAAGAAGCGGAAGGCAGGATGATCGACCGGCGGCCCATCGACGGTATGGTCGAACTGGATGATGCGGGCGCCGCGTTCGGCGAGCACGAAATCGAAGCTCACATCGGGGCCGACGCCGATCGAAATGACGGCGTCGCAATCGAGGGCGCGTGCCGGGACGACGTAGCCGCCGTCGCAGTCGTTGCCGATGCGAATCTTCTGCTGGCTGCGCATGGCGAGCGGGCGCATCAGCGCCAGCACGTCCAGGATGCGGTTCTGCCTGCGGCGGTCATAGGGTTGCAATAGAGCGGTCATGGCTGGGCGGGAATCGTTTTCTGATTGATGGGCCGCATCAAAATCGCACGCTCCCCAATGAGCGTCCATCGCCGGCCGACGAACGTCTGTCGCCGATCGGCGACAGACAACCGCCGGTCGCAGGTCGCGAACCGATCCAATGCCCCGATTTGGCCCGGGAAACCGCTCGATCACATCGGGTAGGTGTCGCCCGACTTCGACCAGTATGCATGCCTGATGCAGCGGCGGATTAGCCGTCTCGCCAGTGGTCTGGCGGAACGCGCCGCTCGTGCGAATCGATCGGCGACGAGCAGGATGAACGGCGGATTCTTTTCATAAGGTGACTTAAGAAGCCGTGCCCGCAGCCGTATATCCGTTCGTGCTGCAGCTCAAAGGCCCTGTCGTGGCGCGCGGGCTTGGGCCGGCAAGACTGACCTTCGGATCATCCAACATTTAGGAATCATCGATCATGTCAATCATCACGGGTATGACGCCTGCACAGATCAGTGCGCTGACTACCGCACAGATCAAGGATCTGGGAACGGCCGACTTCAAGGCGCTTTCGGCGACCCAGATCCAGGCGTTCACCTCGGCGCAGATTGCCCAGATCGAGACGGCGGATCTGGTGGTGCTGAGCGGCAAGCAGATCGCCGCATTCAATGCCCAGAACTTCGCCGACGGGATGCTGGTCTATGACCTGTCGGTGCTGACGGCCAACCAGGTCAAGGGGCTGACGGTCGCTCAGCTCAACACGCTGGGCAGCGCGCAGATCGGGAAGTTGGATTCCGCTGACGTGGCCGCGCTGACCGCAGCGCAGATCAAAGGGATGACCTCGGAGAGTATCGGCAGGCTGACGTCGACGCAGGTGGCGGCGCTGACGGCCGGCCAGCTCAAAGCGCTGTCGGTGACGCAACTGGATGGGCTGTCGACCGGACAGATCAAGGCGCTGACGTCCGCGCAGATCACGAGCCTGAGCGCCGCGCAGATCGGCGGCCTGGGCAGCAGCGGGATCGCGGCGCTGGATACCGAAGATGTCGCCGCGCTGTCGGCCGCACAGATCAAGGGCCTGTCTTCGGACGCCATCAAGGCTCTGACGACCGCGCAGGCCGGTGCGTTGACGGCCACGCAACTGAAGTCGATGACGGCGGCGCAGGTCGGGGCGATCGAGACCGAGGATCTGGCCAAGATCGGTTCGGCGCAACTGGGAGCCCTGTCGGCCGCGCAGCTCAAGGGGCTGACGACCGCGCAGATCGGTAGTCTGAGCACCGCGCAGGTTCAAGGTCTGACCGCGAACCAGCTCAAGGGGCTGTCGAACGACCAGGTCAAGGCGCTGACGACCGCGGGCATCCAGGCGCTGACGACCGCGCAGATGAAGGGCCTGACGGCGGCGCAGCTCGGAGCGCTGGCCAGCGGCCAGATCGCGGCGCTGGATACCGAAGACGTCGCCGCCTTGTCGGCCGCGCAGGTCAAGGGGCTGTCGACCGATAGCCTCAAGGCGCTGACCACCGGTCAAGCCGGCGCGCTGACGGCGACGCAGATCAAGTCGTTGAGCGCGGCGCAGATCGGGGCGATCGAGACCGAGGATCTGGCCAAGATCGGTTCGGCGCAACTGGCGGCGCTGTCGGCTGCACAGATCGCCGGCTTGACGTCGGCGCAGATCGGCAGTCTGGGCTCGGCGCAGATCCAGGGTTTGACGGCCGCGCAGATCGGCGCGCTGTCGACCGAACAGGTCAAATCGCTGACGACCGCGGGCATCCAGGCGCTGACGACCGCGCAGATGAAGGGCCTGACGGCGGCGCAGCTCGGTGTGCTGAGCAGCGGCCAGATCGCCGCGCTGGATACCGAAGACGTCGCCGCCTTGTCGGCCGCGCAGGTCAAGGGGCTGTCGACCGATAACCTCAAGGCGCTGACCACCGGTCAAGCCGGTGCGCTGACGGCCGCGCAGATCAAGTCGTTGAGCGCGGCGCAGATCGGGGCGATCGAGACCGAGGATCTGGCCAAGATCGGTTCGGCGCAACTGGCGGCGCTGTCGGCTGCACAGATCGCCGGCTTGACGTCGGCACAGATCGGCAGCCTGGGTTCGGCGCAGATCCAGGGCTTGACGGCCGCTCAGATCGGCGCGCTGTCGACCGAGCAGGTCAAATCGCTGACGACCGCGGGCATCCAGGCGCTGACGACCGCGCAGATGAAGGGCCTGACCGCAGCGCAAGTCGGTGCGCTGAGCAGCGGCCAGATCGCCGCGCTGGAAACCGAAGACCTGGCGTTGCTGGCTGCCGCGCAGATCAAGGGCTTGTCGACCGAAGGCGTGAAGGCGCTGACGACGGCTCAGGCCGCCGCGTTGACGTATGCCCAGGTCGCCGCGTTCAGTGCGACGCAGGTCGCCGCGTTCGATACCGAGGATCTGGCGCGCTTCGGTACGTCGCAAGTCGGCGCATTGACGGCCAGTCAACTGCAGGCGCTCAGTTCCGATCAGGTGAACGGGTTCGGCACGGCCAATCTGCAGGCCTTGAAAGCGGCGCAGATCGCGGCGCTGACGACCGGCCAGGTCAGTGGTCTGACGACCGCCAGCGTCAAGGCGCTGACGAGCGCCCAGGTCACCGGCCTGACGGCGGCGCAGTTGAACAGCCTGAGCAGCAGCCAGATCGGCGCGCTCGATACCGAGGATGTCGGCGCGTTGACGGCCAAGCAGCTCGGGGGACTGAGCACGGGTAGCGTCAAGGCGCTGACGTCGGGCCAGGTCGGTGCGCTGACCTACCAGCAGATCGCCGGGTTCACGGGCACCCAGATCTCGGCGCTGGACACCGAGGACGTGAACGCCCTGAACACCTCGGCGGTGCAGGCGCTGACGGCCGCGCAATTGCAGGCGTTGACGTCCGCGCAGTTGAACGGCCTGTCGTCGGCCAATCTGCAACTGCTCAAGGCGACGCAGGTCGCTGCGCTGACGTCGGGCCAGATCGGCGGTCTGACCACCGCCGGCATCAAGGCGCTGACCAGCGAGCAGTTCCAGGCGCTGACGGCCGGCCAGGTCGGCGCGCTGACCACGGCGCAACTGAGCGCGCTGGAAAGCGCCCAGGTGACGGCGCTGACCGCCAAGCAGGTCCAGGCGTTGACGACCGAGCAGATCAAGACGGGGTTGACCACCGCGCAGGTCGCGCAGTTGACGACGACGCAGATCCAGGCGCTGACGACCGCACAGATCCAGGGCGGTCTGACGACGGCCCAGGTGCAGGCGCTGACGACCGACCAGGTGCAGTCGCTGAGCGCGGCCCAGGTGGCGGCGTTCACGACCGAGCAGGTCCCGTACCTGAACGTCGCGAACTGAGCGTCTCGTCCGAAGGACAGCAGGTAAGCAGCAGGCAAGCGGATTCCCGACTCTCGTGTCGGGGGCCGCGTTCGACAACGAGGACGGTCGACCGTCCCGACATCAGCCGGTTTCCCGCGATCGTGACGTCCGGCGTTGCGATCGCGGGAATCGTTTTTCAGGGAGCCCATGGTGTCCAGCACGTCCGAGTCTGATTTCGCCGCCCGTATCGAAGCGATCTGGGATCGGCGCGTGGAGTTCGCCCGGTTCATCGCCTGGGCCGAGCAACTGGCCGGGCGGCCGGCGCTGGCGGCCGTGCTGTATCGCACCTGGCTGCAGCGCAACGACGGTCCCCATGCGTTCGCCGCCTGGTTCAACCTTGGCGTCCTGCTGTTCGGGCAGCAGGATCCGGCCGGCGCGCGCGACGCTTATGAAGCCGCGCTGGCCCGCAATCCGCGATTCGTGCAGGCGCGCTTCAACCTGGGGATGGCCTGCGAGCAACTGGGTGATACGGCCGCCGCGCTCGCGCACTGGCAGGCGATCGATGCCGAGGCCTCGCCGGATGACGCCGACCAGCGATCGGTGCGGATCAGCGCGCTGAACAACATCGGCCGCCTGCAGGAAACGCTGCGCCAGTACGGGCCGGCGTGCGAAGCGCTCGAAAAGAGCCTGACGATCGATCCGGATCAGCCGGATGCGATCCATCATCTGATTTTCATGCGGCAGAAGCAGTGTCGCTGGCCGATCTATGCGCCGGTGGGCGAGGTCGACGCCGAGGCCTTGCGCGCGGGCACGTCGGCGCTGGCGATGCTGAACGTCTCCGACGATCCGCAGGCTCAGCTCGACGCGGCGCTGAACTATACGCGCCGCAAGGTTCCGACGGACCTGCCGCCGCTGGCGCCGCAGCGCGCGTATGGACACGAGCGGATCCGGGTCGCGTATTGCTCGGGCGATTTCTGTACGCATCCGGTGGCGATGCTGACCGTCGAGCTGTTCGAGCAGCATGACAAGGAGCGCTTCGAGACCTATGCGTTCTGCTGGTCGCCCGACGACGGGTCGCTGCTGCGCCGGCGCATCGTGAGTGCGGTCGACCACTATGTTCCGGTGAACGGCATGAGCGACGAGCAGATCGCCCGCCTGATCCGCGAGCACGAGATCGATATCCTCGTCGATCTGCAGGGCCAGACCAGCGGCGCCAAGACCGCGATGCTGGCGCGCCGGCCTGCGCCGATCCAGATCACTTACCTGGGCCTGCCGGCCACGACCGGCCTGCCATGCATCGACTACGTGATCGCCGATCGCTACCTGATTCCGGACGGATACGCGCGCTTCTATTCGGAAACGCCGCTCTGCATGCCGGACGTCTACCAGGTCAGCGACCGCAAGCGGCTGAGCAGCCCGGCACCGAGCCGTGCGGCCTGCGGCCTGCTCGAAGACCGCTTCGTGTTCTGTTCGTTCAACAACAACCACAAGTACACGCTGGAAGTGTTCACCACGTGGATGAACATCCTGCGCCGCGTGCCGGACAGCGTGTTGTGGCTGCTGTCGGACAATCCGTGGGCCGAGGCGAACCTGAGGCAGCAGGCGCGAGCGCAAGGCGTCGATCCGGCGCGGCTGGTATTCGCTCCGCGCGCGGTGCCGGCCGATTATCTGGCGCGCTATCTGGTGGCCGATCTGTTCCTCGACACCTTCCCGTTCAACGCCGGCACGACCGCCAACGACGCGTTGTGGATGGGCCTGCCGGTGCTGACGATGAGCGGGCGATCGTTCGCGTCGCGGATGGCCGGGGCGCTGCTGACGGCGGCAGGGCTGCCGGAGCTGATTACCGGCGACCTGCGGGCTTATGAGGAAAAGGCCACCGCCCTCGCCGCGGATGCCGGCGCCCGCCAGGTCCTGCGCGACAAGCTGGGGCAGGCGCGCAGGGAAGGCCCGCTGTTCGACGCGACCCGCTTCACGCGGAACCTGGAAGAACAGTATGCGGCGCTGGTCGAACGATCCCGATCGGCCGCGCGATCGCTGCCATCCGTGGAAAACCCGTCGTCACCGCGCTCCGGTGACCGCGCCGGCGCGCGCCTGCTCGTCGAGGGCTGGCGGGACATCAATCATTCGTACGCGCTGGTCAATCAATACCATCTGTACGAGTGGATGCGGGAAGAACGTTTGCGCATCGTCCATCGCGACATGCCATTGCTGTTCGATCACTGGAAAGAGGCCAGGCGCGGCTCGGGGTTCCCCGACTCGTACCAGGCCCGGCTCGCGCGAGTACCCGCCTGGCAGGGTGAGGCGGTAGACGGGAGCTTTCGGATCTGCTCGCCGGCCGCGCTGGTGCCGGAACCCTCGCATCCGGTGTCGACGTTCATCGTGACCGAGTTCGGGCTCGACGATGCGCTGGCCGACCGGTTGCGCCGAGATTCTCGCGACTACTTCGACGCCGGCGGTTCGATCGTCACGCCGTCGCGCTGGTCGCGTGACCGGATCGTCGACGCCGGGTTGCCGGCCGAACGCATCCACGTCGTGCCGCACGGCGTGGCCGCGGATCTGTTCCATCCGATGAGCGCCGACCAGCGCGCGGAGTCTCGCCGGCGGCTCGGCTTCGATCGCGACGACGTCGTGTTTCTGAACGTCAGCGCGCCCTTGTGGAACAAGGGCGTCGACGTGCTGGTCCAGGCCTTCGTCGCGTGCTTCGACAAGCATCCGCACGTGCGCCTGCTGATCAAGGATCAGCAGGCCGTTTACGGCATCAGCGGCCGGGATGCCGTGCTGCGGGAGATCGTCGCGTGCGGGCAGGGAGGCAACGACGCGCTGCTGGCGGCGATCCGGTTCGTGTCCGCCGATCTCGACCTGTCGCAGCTCAGGGAGTTGTACTGCGTCGCCGACTACTACGTTTCACCGTATCGCGCCGAAGGCTTCAACCTGCCCGTCATCGAAGCGATCGCCTGCGGAACGCCGGTGATCGTCACCGAGGGCGGCGCGACCGATGATTTCTGCGATGCGACGAACGCGCTGCGAATCGCATCGGTCGCGCGCCGCAACGTGCAAGTCGATGGACGTCGAATCGATGGCTTCCAGGAGCCGATTCGCGATGCCCTCGTCGCGCACCTGGAAACCTGCGCTCGATCCACGCCCTTTTCCGATGCTCGGCGGACGGCGAACGCGAAAAAAATCGTGGAGAGCTTCACGTGGGAGCGCGCCGCGCGCCGTATCGCCGATATCGTGCTTGGTGACGATGTGAGTGATCGTGCGCCTGCCGGGGGCACAACCTCGAGAGAGCCAGCCAACGTCCCGCCGGAACGGAAGAGCATGGAAGGGGACCTCTCCGTCCGATCCATCGACGATGCCGATGCGTACGTGAGCCGCGGCAAGCAACTGCAGGACCAAGGGTCCACGCTCGATGCGCTGCGCTGCTTCGAGCGGGCAATCGAACTGGCGCCGATGCATGTCGATGCGCATATCCAGGCGGGATTCCAGTTGCTGACACTGGGACAGTTCGATCGCGGCGCTCGCGAGATCGCATGGATGTGGCACGGCCGATTTCCTGCGCTATGTGCGCAGCACGGGCTGTTCGTCGATGAGGCGGGACGCTCGATTCGCCAGGACGGCCGTACGATCATGTTGTGCTCCGACGCGAGCCTCGGTGATTCGATACAGTTCGTCCGATACGCGCAGCGGTTACGCGATCTGGGCGCCAGAGTCGTCGTGCGCTGTCAGCGTGAACTCGTACGACTGCTCCAGGACATGGAGCCGCTTTCGGCGGTTCATGCGAACGAAGAGCCGATGGCAGCTCATGACGTGCTGGTGCCGTTTCATAACCTCATCGGCGCATTCAGAACGACGCCGGCTACCGTGCCGAACGCCGTACCCTATATTGCCGCGCGCGAGGACGAGGTCGTTCGGTATCGTGAGCGGATGGCCGGTCTGCCTGGGCTGCACGTTGGCTTATGCTGGGCAGGAAATCCGAACCACCCGCGCAACCAGCATCGATCGATCGGCCTATCGTTGATGGCTCGCCTGATAAAACAGCAGGGCGTCACTTTTTTCTCGCTGCAGAAGGGGGGTGATACGACGGGACTTGATATCGTCGATTGGTCATCGGAGTTCGACGATATGGCCACTACCGCCGCACTGGTCGAGAACCTGGATCTCATCGTAACGGTGGACTCGGCCATCGCCCATTTGGCAGGCGCGCTTGGACGTCCTGTCTGGATGCTGAACCGCTTCGACACCTGCTGGCGGTGGATGCAAGATCGGATGGACAGTCCCTGGTATCCGACGATGCGGATCTTTCGGCAGAATCGTCCTGGTGATTGGGAGTCGGTGATCGATGCGGTTCAGGCCGAACTCCATGCGATGAAGGTGACCGGAGAGGTTTGCGATGAGAGTTCCCGCGTGCATGCCGAACCGTTGGCGGTCAATTCGTCCGTCATTCGAGCCCCCGGCAAGGATGGCCTGATCTGCCCTGTCTGCGCGACGGTGTCATCGTTGCTGGATGTCGTGGATCTGAGCAAGTCTTGCAACGAGCAACCCGGCAAGCGTCCGGCATTGACGGGCATACCCGTTTACTACGCCCGCTGTGGGGGATGTGGATTCTGTTGGGCCCCCGAACTCCATCGCTGGCCGATGGAAAAATTCTCGGCGTTGATCTACAACGATGGTTATGACGCCGTCGATCCCGACTATCTCGACGTGCGGCCGACCGCCAACGCGATGTTGTTGCGATCCATGTTTCCGGATTTGCCTTCATCCGTCAGGCATCTCGACTACGGCGGAGGCCATGGTGCGTTGGCCAGGCGACTGCGCGGAGCGAACTGGACGTCTGTTTCGTACGATCCCTTCGTGGATGACGGGATCGCGGACGATTGGCGCGGGCAGTTCCAATTGATCACGGCATTCGAGGTGTTCGAGCATGTGCCGGACGTGGGCAGCTTGCTGTCCAATCTGAGCTCACTGTTGTCCGCCGATGGCGTCGTCTTGTTCTCGACCCTGGTCTCGGACGGAGAGATCGATCCTGGCCGGAAGCTCGATTGGTGGTATGCGTCTCCCCGAAATGGACACATCAGCCTGTTCTCGAAGATGTCGCTGCTGCTGCTTGCCAAGACTGCGGGATTCAGCTTCGGCAGTTTTTCGAACGGCCTGCACGCGATCTGGCGGACTGTCCCGCCTTGGGCGAGCCATCTGATCCAGGCAGACGCGGCGAACAATGACTTGTGCGTTCAGTCCGACTGCGATGCCGTCTCAGCGGCTCCGTGAGCGGCGTTTCCACGGCGGCGAGCACGTTTGGCGCATCCGTGTCGAAAAGCCGCGTCGCATCACCGTCCGCGCTCATTTCGACGGCTTGCCTGCGGTGCGAGCCGATGCGGATGGGGAGGAAGCGCCCCAGCTTATCCGAAGCCTGCAAAGCGCGGGACTTCCAGCCTAGATGGTTTTCTTCCGTTTGAAGACGAACCACAGCAGTAGCAGTGCGATGAAGCCGTGCAAGCCCCATATCCGCATGAAAAACCAGCCTACGTCGTCCTCACCCATCGCCAGATCGATCAGCTTGCCTCCCACGAACGCATACAAGGAATAGAGGGCGACCCATTTCGTCAGAAACGCGAAGAAGGATTTCCTTCGCGCCGTATAGTGTGCATCGCCGGAGCTGGTTCTCTTCATTACGCCGAGCACCGCGGCCACGATGAACCCGCCGATATTGGCGCTTAGCAGAGTCATGGCGATCTTCAGTTCGCCAAATTCCGGCTCGTTGCCGCCGTTGAACACGGCCGAGATCGTGTACCCGTAATACAGGCTGCCTGCGAGAAGGATCAACAGAACGATTCGGCTGGTCTTTGACATGACGACCAAAGACCCTACGACGACGATCAAGACGACGAAGCCGAGAATGCCCATGCCGGTGGTGAGGTGTGTTGTGTGCGAAGCCAAGGCCGCCCGGTATCGGCTGCGCATGGCCGGAGAAATGGCATTGATAAGATAACGGCAGAGAGAAGGAAAAATTGAATAGCGCTAAGGTCGGGATGGTCGTGGCTACGGGTGAGAGCTGGTGCCATCAACCGGATTGTTGGCGGCGCGACAGCGCTGACGTCTTCAAGACACGCAGCGAACCGCAAGACTTGGCCATTGGCCTGGCACAAGGCATCGATCTATCGTCAGCTATCGCGGCAAGCCGGCGCACGCACCGCTGAACTTTTAGGACTGTCAGCGGCTGCCGCGGCAGCGACGCAACATCGCCGATGCGCTGGCAATGCCGGCCATCGCGGACATCGAGTTCGAACCGCCGAGCGCGACCATTGGCGTCAGACCGGCTGATTTCTCGTGATGTGCGTTCTCGACACCAACGTGGTGTCCGAACTACGCAAGGTGCGGCTTGACCACGGGCCAAAGCGCAAGCCTCGTCCTTCAGGGCGAGGTCAAGCGAGGCAATCGTGTTCTGGCGCCGAAGGCGCCTCCGTATCGTGGCGAGGAAGCTCCCGCCTTCAGGCGGGAGTGACTCACAAGGCCGATCCGAACATGAAGGCATGGACCGAAAGCGTCGATGCCGCCGATCTGTTCGTGTCGGCCATCACCATCATGGAACTGGCGCCTCGGCATAAGCCACGGAGCCCGGCCATCCTTCCGATAGACGACGTCGAGACTTGCCTCGACACTGGAGCATGGCGACGCAGGCCCCTCACGGCGGCAGCTAGAAGACGCTCTTTGGTCTTCGGTGTCCTCGACGCGGGCGGCATCGGATCTTCCAGCTCTGTCGCCGGGATGCCGCATCCTTCTACTTACACCGTGCCACGATCGCTCTTGTATATATACGTAACTTGCGTATAATTGCCTATGAAAGCCGTCTTCATCGAGTTGCCCGCCTTTTCCCGCTACCGGGCCGACTATTTGAGTGACGAAGGTTTCCGCAACTTGCAAGAAGCCATGATGAAGAGTCCCGAGGCGGGGAACGTGATCGAGGGCACAGGTGGTCTACGCAAGTTACGGCACGGGGACCCACGCCGAGGCAAGGGCAAGCGAGGCGGTTTGCGGGTTATCTACTACTGGTGGGATAGCGGTTCGCAATTTTGGCTGTTCACTCTGTACGACAAGGACGAAATGGACGACTTGAGCTCAGACGAAAGGAAGACGCTCAAGCGCATGCTGAAAGCAGAACTGGAGGCGAAGCGATGAAAAAGCGAAACCTATTCGAAGAGATTAGCGAAGGCTTTGACGCCCTGACGGATGCTCGCGCCGGTAAGCAGACGCTGCGCACGCACGAGGTGGAAATCAAGCCGGCGCCGGGCGTGACAGCCGATGAATTGATCGCCCTGCGCGAGCGTCTGAATCTGTCGCGCCCAGTATTCGCTAGATATCTGCGCACCAACTCCCGTACGTTGGAAAACTGGGAGCAAGGCCGAGCCAAACCCAACGCTCAGGCCGCCCTGCTGATTCGCTTGGTCGAGAAGTTCCCCGATACCGTGGAACGGCTGGCAGCGGTGTGACGGACTTTCGAAAGCGGACTTCCGGAGGTCGCGATGCTGTCCGAACAGCGTAGGGGCTTGGCGGAGATCTTTCGCAGCGAGGGGCGCGAGCAAGGTCGGGAAGAGGGTAGGGAAGATGCCCGTATCCCGCGCTCACCATAACCCCAGCACCTTCCACCAGACGCTCCCCACGACCGCGAACACCGCGAGTTCCATCACGCACATGACGAAGCCGACGCCCCACCATCTGCCCAGCGTCACGTAGCCGCTGCCGAAGATGATCGGCGAGGTGCCGGTCGCGTAGTGGGTCAGCGTCATCATGACGGCCGAGCCGGCTGTCATCATCAGCATGAACGGCACCACGTATTCGGCCGGGATCAACTGGGCGCCGACGCCGAGGAAGGCCAGCATCATCGCGCTGATGTGCGCGGTGGTGCTCGCGAACAGGTAGTGCGAGAACACGAAGGCCAGGACCAGGATGACGGCCGTCGCTTCCCAGCCCATGCCGCTGGATACGATCGCGCCCTTCATGCCCTCGGAGAACCAGCCGACGACGCCGAGTTTGTTCAACTGTTCGGCCAGCATGACCAGCGCGCCGAACCAGATCAGCGTGTCCCAGGCGCTCTTTTCCGACAGCACGTCGTCCCAGTCGATGGTGCCGGTGATGATCAGCACGAACAACCCCAGGAACGCGACGACGGTCGGGTCCAGCGTGAACGCCGGCCCGAAGATCATCGCCGGGACGTTGGCCCACAGGAACAGCAGCAGCCCGAAGGTGCCCATCATTATCTTTTCCTTCAGGCTCAACGGCCCCATCTTCGCCAGCTCGGATCGGGCGAAGCTGACCGCGTCGGGCGTGGCCTTGAGCTGGGGCGGCGACAGCAGGTAGATGACCAGCGGCATCAACGCCATGCAGACCAGGCCCGGAAGCAGCATGCACAGCGCCCAGGTGGTCCAGGACAGGTGCAGGTTCTGGTTCGTCGCCTTGGCCACGTAGTCGACGACCAGCGGATTGGGCGCCGTCGCGGTCAGGAACATCGCCGACGTGATCGGGTTGGCGTGATAGTTGACCAGCGCGAGATAAGTGCCGACCTTGCCCTGCGTGCCCTTTTCGGGGTCGGAGTCGAAGGTGTTGGCGATCGAGCGCATGATCGGGTGGACGATGCCGCCGCCGCGCGCGGTATTGCTGGGCGTGAACGGCGCGAGCAGCAGTTCGCAGGCGGCCAGGCCGTAGCCGATGCCGATCGTGCGCTTGCCCAGCAGCGCGACGAACATCAGGCCGATGCGGCTGCCCAGGCCGGTCTTCTTCAATCCGCGGGAGATCAGGATGGCGACGACGATCAGCCAGATCAGCGGGCTGGCGAGGCTGCTCAACGCGTCGGCGATCGCGCCTTTGGACGAGGTGGACGTCACCTGCGACAGCGAGACGATGACGATGGCCATCAGGGCCATGACGCCGATCGGCATCACCTTGAGGATGATCGCGACGATGGTGGTCAGGAAGATCGCGACCAGCGACCAGGCCTTGGGCGTGAGTCCGTCCGGTGTCGGTATCAGCAGCAGCGTGATCAGCACCGCCGTCGCGATCAGCGCGGGGACCAGCCGGAAAGGGACGGCCTGGTTCAATTGACGTAGCGTGGCCTTGACCCCATCGAGCATGGCTGGATTCCTTGGCGGGCGGGTGTTGGCTCGGGATCTTCGCAGCCTGCGTCGGCGGCGTGTTGACCTGCCTCAATGCCTGGGCGGAGCCGAAGGTTCGCGAGTCTTTCGCGGTGGATCCGGCGCATCGGCGACCGGCATCGGCTCGGGTCCGGCGGCGTAGGGCCGACCAGCGGTCGTTTGTAGGAAGTCTTCCTACTTTTCGCTGAGAAATTCCGAGCAAGGCCTTCGAATTGATCCGATTTCCCCGCGCTGTTGCCGCGGCCACACTGGTTCCATCGTCACAACCCGCCTGCATGGAACACGATGACAATGGAACGCGAAGACCGGCTGATGGCAGAAATCCGGGAGGCCAACCTCTCCTATCTGATCCTGGCGCAGACGCTGATCCGCGCCGACCGCGCGCAGGCGCTGTTCCGGCTCGGCGTCTCCGAGGCGGTGGCCGACCTGATCGATGCGCTGACGCCCGGACAGATCCTGAAGGTGGCGGCCAGCAACATGCTGATGTGCCGCTTCCGCTTCGACGACGAGATGGTCTGGACGCTGTTGACCGATCCGGTCCAGGCGACGACGACGAGCGAGGAGTCGGCCGGCAGCGCCAACCGCCTGCACGCGAGCATCCTGATGTCGGGCCGTTTCGGTGAGGCGTTGCACGCATGAGTTCGCGCAGCCTGCTCGAGGACAATCGCCACATCCAGCGCGCGATCACGCTGATCGGCCTGGGCGCCCGGCTGCAGGTGCTGCAGTCCGAGACCACGCTGCCTTATGAACGGCTGCTCAAGCTGTACAAGGAGGTGACCGGCAAGTCGCCGTCCAAGGGGCAGCTTCCGTTCTCGACCGAGTGGTTCATGTCGTGGCAGCCGAACATCCACGCGTCGCTGTTCTTCAACATCTACGAGTACCTGATCAAGAGCTCGGAGATCGAGGACATCGACGCGATCATCCGCGC
Source organism: Burkholderiaceae bacterium (assembly GCA_047601745.1). Classification (GTDB taxonomy): domain Bacteria; phylum Pseudomonadota; class Gammaproteobacteria; order Burkholderiales; family Burkholderiaceae_E; genus JAKPAM01. Next base: position 3,842,605 of record JASGIS010000001.1, read on the forward strand.
GTACCGGCTGTACAGCAGCGAGGTGGCGCTCAACGGCGTCGATCCGATGCTGTCGATCACGCGCGCCTGGCGGCTCGTGCGTTTCGTCGATTCGGGCATGCTGTGCACGACGCGCTGCACGCGCTGCGGCGGTCACTTCATCAATCACACTTATGAGCTGACCGGCGCCTACGTGTGCGGGTTGTGCGAACCGCCGGCCCGGGCCGGCAAGGCGCGCCGCAGCGGCGCGATCCACTGAGCACGGGCCGAAGCGCGAGCGGCGCGGCGCCGTCGGTCGGCCGATCGGCGGCAGCGGCGCCGGCCGGCAAGGGCGGGGCACGATCGACGCGATCGCGCAAGCCCGCCCGGCGGGCCGAATCGAATGACGGGCGGGAACTTCCCGCCCGTTTCCATTGGTGCCCGTCAGAAACGCCTCAAGGACGTCCGCGCATTGCCGTTATCCGGTGAGTACCTGTGAACCGGAAGCCTCGCGATGTTCTTGATAATTGGTTACCTGGTGGTCATCGGCTCGGTCATCGGCGGCTTCGCGCTGGCCGGCGGCCACGTCGCCGCGCTGCTGCAGCCGCTCGAACTGCTGATGATCGGCGGCGCCGCCTTCGGGGCGTTCATCGTCGCCAACCCGATGAAGGTCATCAAGGCCGTCGTGTCGTCGATCCCGCAATGCATGAAGGGCTCCAAATACACGAAGGCGCGGTACATGGAGCTGCTGGCGCTGATCTACGACACGCTGAGCAAGGCCCGCAAGGAGGGCCTGATGTCGATCGAGGCCGACATCGACGAGCCCCACGAGAGCCCGCTGTTCACCAAGTACGAGAACGTCAGCAAGGACCACCATCTGATGGAGTTCATCACCGACTACCTGCGGATGATGGTGTCGGGCAACCTGAACGCGCTCGAGATCGAGAACCTGATGGACAACGAGATCGACACCCATCACCACGAGGCGATGGTGCCTTCGCACGCGGTGCAGACGATGGCCGACGGGATGCCGGCGTTCGGGATCGTGGCGGCGGTGATGGGGGTCGTGCACACGATGGCCTCGGTCGGCCGCCCGCCGGCCGAACTCGGCGAGATGATCGCCCACGCGCTGGTCGGTACCTTCCTCGGGATCCTGCTCGCCTACGGCTTCATCGGCCCGGTCGCCAAGCTGATCGAGGCTAAGGTCGACGAGGCGACCAAGGAGCTGCAGTGCGTCAAGGTGACGCTGCTGGCCAGCATGCAGGGTTATGCGCCGGCGATCGCGGTCGAGTTCGGCCGCAAGGTGCTGTATTCGACCGAGCGTCCGACGTTCCTCGAGCTCGAGGCGCACGTCAAGGGCAAGAAGGCCGCGTAGGACCGAACGATGCCAGCCGCACCCGAAAAGAAAGTCCAGCCGATCGTCGTCAAGCGGATCAAGAAGGTCGCCGGCCACGGCGGCCACGGCGGCGCGTGGAAGATCGCCTACGCGGACTTCGTGACCGCGATGATGGCGTTCTTCCTGCTGATGTGGTTGCTGGGGTCGACGACCCGGGGCGACCTGCAGGGGATCGCCGACTACTTCTCGTCGCCGCTGAAGGTCGCGCTGTCCGGCGGCCGCGGCAGCGGCGACAGCTCGAGCCTGATCGACGGCGGCGGCGCCGACCTGACGCGCACCGTCGGCCAGGTCCGGCGCGGCGACGTCGACGGCCAGAACCGCAACATCAATCTGCAGGCGTTCAAGGCCGAGCAGGCGCGCCGCGAGCGCCAGGAACTGCTGGCGCTGAGCAAGCGCGTCGAGCAGATGCTGCTGTCCAATCCGCGGCTGGCCGAGTTCCGCTCGCAGATCCGGCTCGAGCTGACGCCCGACGGCCTGCGCATCCAGATCGTCGACGAGCAGAACCGGCCGATGTACGACACCGGCAGCGCGATCGTGAAGGACTACATGCGCGAGCTGCTGCGCAGCATCGGCAAGGTGCTGAACGACGTGCCGAACCGCATCACGATCTCCGGGCATACCGATTCGGCGCAGTACGGCAGCGGCGAGCGCGGTTATTCGAACTGGGAGCTGTCGTCCGACCGCGCGAACGCCGCGCGCCGCGAGCTGGTCGCCGGCGGCATGCAGGAGGCGAAGGTGCTGCGCGTGCTGGGCCTGGCCTCGGCGCTGCCGCTCGATGCCGAGCATCCGGAAGCCGCGGTCAACCGGCGGATCTCGTTGATCGTGATGAACGCCGATGCCGTCGAGCGCACGCTGCGCAGCGACCGGATCGAGCTGCCGGCCGATGCCGACGCCGCGCAGGCGGTCGGCGCCGTCCAGCAGGCGGCCGAGCAGCCGCCGGCCGGCGCGAAGCCCCTTTCGCCGCCGATCGCGCCGATCTCGATCCCGGGGGCGCTGCGATGAACGCGCCGTCGCCCTGGCTGGCCGCCGCCGCCCGGGCGGCCAGCGAGCAGGCCGAGGTGGCCCGGGCCGCCGCCGAGATCGAGCGATGGCTGAAGCGATCGGGCGGGGCCGGCATCGACGTCGACCGCGTGCTCGAATTCGTTGCTCGGGTGCGTCTGGGCGCGGCGCTGACCGGCGGCGATCTGGCCGAGATCCTGCTGTCCGGATCGTCGACCCGACAGACGAATGGCGCCGCGGAGCCGACGTTCGCCGACGGCGCGCGCCGATGCGATTAAGGCCGGCCAAAGTCGCGCTAATCCTCGCTTAAGTGCCCGGTAGGGCCCGGAAGATCCGATTCGAACAGATTGTCGAATCAGGTCATGGCCGAAAACGAGCAGAGCAGCGAAGACCGCGACTTGCCAGCCACCGCCAGGCGGTTGCAGAAGGCGGCGCAGGAAGGTCAGGTTCCGCGATCCCGCGACGTCGGGCACGCGCTGGTGATGGGTGCGGCCGTCGCCGCGTTCGGGTTGATGGGGCCGGCACTGGCCAACAGCGTCGTGCAGATCGTGCGCACGTCGATGCACTTCACGCCGCGGCAGGTGCACGAGCCCGCGCTGATGGGCGTGCGTCTGTACGAGCACGCGCTCCAGGGAATGGCGGCCGCGGTGCCGTTGATGGGGCTGCTGGTGCTGGTGGCCGCCGCCGCCTGCCTGATTCCGGGCGGCCTGGTGCTGAGCGGCAAGCCCGTCAAGTTCCAGTTCTCGCGCCTGAGCCCGGTCAGCGGGATCAAGCGCGTGTTCTCGCGCGAGTCGCTGGTCAACCTGCTGAAGCTGAGCGCGATCTCGGGCGCGATCGGCTGGTCGGCCTGGCAGTACACGGGCGGCAGCCTGGCGCGCTTCGCCGGACTGGCCGACATGCCGCTGCTGCCGGCGCTGTCGTCGGGCTTCGACACGCTGTCGACGGGGCTGGCGATCATGGCCGGCGTGCTGCTGGCGGTGGCGATCGCCGACGTGCCGTGGCAGTGGTTCAACCACCGCCGCCGCCTGAAGATGACGCGCAAGGAAGTGCGCGACGAGCATAAGGAGACCGAGGGCGACCCGCACATCAAGGCGCGCGTGCGCATGCGCCAGCGCGAGATCGGCCGCGCGCGGATGCTGGCGGCCGTGCCGTCGGCCGACGCGATCATCACGAACCCGACGCACTATGCGGTCGCGATCCGCTACGACGAGGAGAACTTCGGCGCGCCGCGCGTCGTCGCCAAGGGCGTCGACCACCTGGCGGTCCGGATCCGCGAGCTGGGCAAGGAGTCCGGCGTGACGATCGTCGAGCTGCCGCCGCTGGCGCGCGCGCTGTACGCGCACGTCGAGGTCGACCACGAAGTGCCGGCCGTGCTGTTCTCGGCGGTCGCGCAGGTGCTCGCCTACGTGTTCCACCTGCGTCACTTCGTGCCGGGCCGCGGCCGGATGCCGCAGGCGCCGACGCAGGTCGACCTGCCTGCCGGCCTCGATCCGCAGGAAGCCGGGCAATGAGCGCCAATCCGTTGTCGAACGCGGCCGCCCCGGCAGCCGCCGCGCGCGGAATCACGCTGCAGCTCGGCGGCACGCGGATCACGCTGCCGCCGGTCAACATGCTGGCGGTGCCGCTGATCATGGTGCTGATCCTGGCCATGATGCTGCTGCCGTTGCCGCCGTTCCTGCTGGACGTGCTGTTCACGTTCAACATCGCGCTGGCGCTGGTCGTGCTGCTGGTGTCGACCTATACGGTCAAGCCGCTGGATTTCGCGGTGTTTCCGAGCGTGCTGCTGCTGACGACGCTGCTGCGCCTGTCGCTGAACATCGCCTCGACGCGGGCGGTGCTGCTGCACGGGCATACGGGCACCGACGCGGCCGGCCACGTGATCGAATCGTTCGCGCAGTTCGTCATCGGCGGCAGCTTCGCGGTCGGCATCATCGTGTTCGCGATCCTGACCGTGATCAACTTCGTCGTCGTCACGAAGGGCGCCGGCCGGATCGCCGAGGTGTCGGCGCGCTTCGCGCTGGACGCGATGCCCGGCAAGCAGATGGCGATCGACGCCGACCTGAGCGCCGGCCTGATCGACCAGATCGAAGCGAAGAAGCGCCGGCAGGAGGTCGGGCAGGAGGCCGACTTCTTCGGTTCGATGGACGGCGCGTCGAAGTTCGTCCGCGGCGACGCGATCGCCGGCATCCTGATCCTGTTCATCAACATCATCGGCGGGCTGATCATCGGCGTGCTGCAGCACGACCTGTCGATGGCGCAGGCGGCCAACAACTACATCCTGCTGGCGATCGGCGACGCGCTGGTCGCGCAGGTGCCGTCGCTGGTGATCTCGGTGGCGGCCGCGCTGATCGTGTCGCGCGTCGGCAGCGACGACGACGTCGGCCTGCAACTGACCAAGCAGTTGTTCTCGGCGCCGCGCGCGCTGGGCCTGACCGGCGTGGTCATCGGCGTGCTGGGCCTGGTGCCGGGCATGCCGCATCTGGCGTTCCTGTCGCTGGCCGCCGGCTGCGGCTATCTCGCCTGGCGGCTGGCCCGGCCGCGCAGCGCGCCGGCGTCCGCCGACGCCGCACCGGCCAAGGCCGAAGGGCTGCCCGAGGCGAGCTGGGAAGACGTCGCGCCGGTCGACCAGCTCGGCCTGGAGGTCGGCTACCGGCTGATCGCGCTGGTCGACAAGCAGCAGGGCGGCGACCTGCTGAGCCGGATCAAGGGCGTGCGCAAGAAGTTCGCGCAGGAGGTCGGTTTCCTGCCGCCGTCGGTGCACATCCGCGACAACCTGGAACTGCGCCCGACCGCTTACCGGGTCACGCTCAAGGGCGTGGTCGTCGGCGAGGGCGAATCGTTCCCGGGGATGATGCTGGCGATCAATCCGGGCAACGCGGTGCAGGCGCTGCCGGGCACGGCGACGCTCGATCCGGCGTTCGGGCTGCCGGCGACGTGGATCGACGCGCGTCATCGCGACGACGCGCAGGCCAACGGTTACACGGTCGTCGACGCGGCGACCGTCGTCGCCACCCACGTCCATCACCTGATGCAGGTCCACGCGGCGCGCCTGTTCGGCCGCAACGAGGCGCAGCAACTGCTCGAGCACCTGGGCAAGTTCGCGCCGAAGCTGGCCGAGGACGTCGTGCCCAAGCTGATCAGCCTGTCGGTGTTCCAGCGCGTGCTGCAGAACCTGCTCGAGGAAGGCGTCCACATCCGCGACCTGCGCGGCATCGTCGAGGTGCTGGCCGAGCACGGGGCGCGCACGCAGGATCCGGCCGAGCTGACGCGCGAGGTGCGCATCGCGCTGGCGCCGTCGATCGTCCAGCAGATCTACGGACCGGTCCGCGAACTGGACGTGATCGCGATCGAGCCCGGCCTCGAGAACCTGCTGGTCCAGGGCCTGGCGCCCGGGGCGGCCAGCGCGCTCGAGCCCGGGGTCGCCGAATACGTGGCCTCGGCCGGTGCCGAGGCGGCGCGTGAACAGGAAGAGGCGGGGTTTCCGTCGGTACTGCTGGTTCCGGACCGGATCCGGGTGCCGGTGGCCCGGCTGGTCAAGAAGAGCGCGCCGAGGCTGCGCGTGATCGGGCACTCGGAAGTGCCGGAAAGCCTGTCGATCCGGATTGATCGGGTTATCGGAGAAATGAAATGAATGTGAAGCGCTTTTTCGCTCGGACCTCGCGTGAGGCGATGGCTCGGATCCGGGCCGAACTCGGCGAGGACGCCGTCGTGTTGAAGACCCGCAAGGTGAACAACGGGGTCGAGATCATGGCGATGGCCGACGGCGGCGAGATCGATGACGGACAGGCGCTGGCCGTCGCGCCGATGCGAACCGGCGCGGACGCCGGCGCCGCGCGCGAGGCGGCGGTGCCGCGGCCGGCGGCGCGCGGCCGCGCGCCGTTCGAGCAGCGGGTGGCCGAGGATCGCGGCGACGCCGTCGCGGCGGCGGCCGGATCGGCGGGGCAGGGCGCAGCGCCCGCCAAGCCGATGAGCACGCTGACGTTCCAGCAGTTCGTCCGTGACCGGCTCGCGCTGCGCAAGGCCGATGGGCGCGGGGCGGCTCGCGATCGGGGCGAGGAGCCGCACCTGGTCAGCGTCGCCGATACCGGCTTCGAGCCGTCCGACGATGATGCCGGTACCGGGCTGCTCGTCCATCCGGCCGTCGCGCCGTCCCGCCCGGCCGCGCACCGCGCGGATCGCGCGCCGATCAGCAACATGCACGCCGAGCCGGTGGCACGGTCCAGCGTGCCGCCGATGCGGGCAGGCGCGATGCCGGTGCCCCCGCAGGCGATGCCGATCCCGTCGTCGCAGGTGATGTCGGCCGGCGAGCCGGCGCCGGCCGCGAGCTCGGTCGCCGGGGCGATGGCCGCGCCGGAAATGCCGGTGGCTGCCGCGATGCCGCCGGTGTCGGCGGCGCCGGTCGCGTCCGCGATGGGCGTGCCGCCGATGGGCATGTCGCCGATGGGCATGTCGCCGATGGCGGCCATGGTGCCTGCGGTCCCGGCCGCGGCCTCCGTTCCCGGCGCGACCGCCGTTCCCACTGTAGCCGGCATCCCCGCTGTAGCCGTCCCCACTGCGGCCGCCGTTTCCGGTGCAATTGCCACCCCCGCGATGCTCACGACGCCCGCGATGCCGGCCGCCGCGTCGATGCTGGTGGCCGCCTCGCCGGCCGGCGAGCCGTCCGTGCCGTCGCTGGTCGACATGCTGCGCCCGTCGACGCCGGTGCCCGGCGCCGAAGTGCTGTCGCAGCTTCGCGAGATGCGCGGCCTGATCTCGAGCCAGTTGTCGTCGCTGGCCATGCATACCGACCTGCAGCGCGATCCGGTGCGCACGCAGTTGCTGCGCAGCCTGCTCGGCTACGGTTTCTCGCCGCTGCTGGTCCGCAAGCTGATCGCCCGGCTGCCGTCCGACTACGGCGAGTCGCAGGCCCGGGACTGGGCGGCCTCGTCGCTGGCGCGCCTGGTCCGCGTCGTCGAGTCCGGTCAGACGCTGCTCGACAAGGGCGGCATCTACGCGATGACCGGCCCGACCGGCGTCGGCAAGACGACGACGACCGCCAAGATCGCCGCGCAGTTCGCCTTGCGTCACGGTGTCGGTTCCATCGGTCTGCTGACCGTGGATGCGTACCGGATCGGCGCCCAGGATCAACTGCGTACGTTCGGCCGCCTGCTGGGCGTGCCCGTTCACGTCGTGCACGACGCGACCGGACTGGCGGAATTCATGAACATCTTCATGAACAAGAAACTGGTGCTGATCGATACGGTCGGCGTCGGGCAGCGCGACGAGCGCGTCAGCGGTCTGCTGGCGTCGCTGGCGTCGGCCTCGATCAAGCGGCTGCTGGTGCTCAATGCCGCGGCGCAGGTCGAGACGCTGGACGACGTGGTGCGCGCGTACCGCGCCGATGCGCGGACCGGCGTCATCGTGTCCAAGCTCGACGAGGCGGTCAAGCTCGGCGGCGTCGCCGATTGCCTGATCCGTCATCGGCTGCCGCTGGCCGGGATGGCGGACGGCCAGCGCGTGCCCGAAGACTGGCATTTCCCGGATCCGGCCGAGCTGGTACGCCGCGCGATGACGCTGCCGGCCAACCCGATCTTCGACCTCGACGACAACGAGATGACGCTGCTGCTCGACGCGGCGGCCGGGCGTCCGGCGTCGGCGGCCGCGAATGGAGCGCTCGGTGTTTGAATCCAAGCTCGACCAGGCGGCGGGACTGCGCCGGCTGTTCGCGCAGCGCAACGTCCGCGTCCTGCCGCTGATCAGCCTGGACGGCGGCGGCGACCAGATCGGCTTCGTCGTCAACCTGGCGGCGGCGCTGGCGCAACTGGGCCAGCGTACGCTGCTGCTCGACGCCGAGCGCGGGCACGTGGCGCCGCTGCTCGGGCTGCGCGCGCGCTACGACCTGATCCATCTGCTCAGCGGCGATTGCCGGTTCAAGCAGGTGGCGCTGCAGGCGCGCGACGGCTTCTGGGTCATGCCCGCGGTGCGCGGCCTGGCCGACGTGGCGCGCCGCAACGCGCCGGCGCAGGATCTGTTCGCCGGGTTCGGCAACCTGCCCGAAGGCTTCGATACGGTGCTGGCCTACGCGCCGGCGCCGGTGCTGGTCCCGCTGCTGAGCGGCCGCGCGCAGGATCTGACGCTGATCAGCGGCACCGAAGCCTGGCAGGTCGCGCAGATCTACGGGCAGATCAAGGCCTTGCACACCAGCTACGGCATCCGCCGCTTCCGGCTCGTCTATTGCCGGGCCGCGTCGCCGGCGGCGGCCGCGACCGCGCACGAACGCCTGGCCAGCGCGTCGGGCCGCTTCCTGGGCGTCGACGTGATGTTCTGCGGCGTCGTCGAGGACGGACGTGAACTGGCGGCGGCCGAACGCAGCGGCACTTCGGTGTTCAGCGTATCGGCCGACAGCGATGCGGCACGCGCGTTCCGGCGGATCGCGACGCTGTCGTTGGACTGGCCGCTGCCCGTGTTCGCCGGACAGGCGGACTCGGTGCACTGAACGGAGACGGAACACCCTTATGTATACCGCGCAAGGAACGCTGAGCCGGGAAAGCGTGATCGCCCAGTACGGGCCGATGGTCAGGCGGGTGGCGGGGCAGATGATCGCGAGGCTGCCGGCCAACGTGGAGATGGACGATCTGGTGCAGGCCGGCATGATCGGTCTGTTCGACGCGCTGAGCCGATATGAAGCCAACATGGGCGCCCAGTTCGAGACCTTCGCGATGCAACGCGTGCGCGGCGCGATGCTCGACGAGTTGCGCGGCGCCGACTGGCTGCCGCGGTCGGTCCGCAAGAACCAGCGCAGCATCGAGAAGGCGATCCACAAGCTCGAGCAGGGCCTCGGGCGCCCGCCCAACGAAACGGAGATCGCCGCCGACCTGGGCCTGTCGCTGACCGACTACCAGCAGATGCTGGCCGACACCCGCGGCGGCCAGTTGATCTATCTGGAGGACGCCGGTGCCCACGAGGGCGACGAGGACTATCTGGACCGGCACGTGCGATCGGCCGATCCGGATCCGCTCGAAACCCTGCGCGACCGGCGTTTCCGCAACGCGCTGGTCGCGGCGATCAAGGATCTGCCCGAGCGCGAGCAACTGGTGATGAGCATGTACTACGAGCAGGACCTGCACCTGCGCGAGATCGGCGAGGTGCTCGGCGTGACCGAATCGCGCATCTCGCAACTGCACAGCCAGGCGGTGGCGCGGCTGCGGACCAAGCTCAAGGCGTGGATCTAGGATTGACGGACGGACGGACGGACGGACGGACGGCCGGTCGTCGCTCGATCGTGAAGGCCGCCCGCGAGGGCGGCCTTTGTCATGATGGTCGGCAAGGCGTATAAACACGTATACACACAAACACCGGATAAAGCCCTCATGAGCACAGTCCGCTGGAACATCGCCGTGTCGTCGGATACGGATCAATCCGTCCGCATGTTTCTCGCCTCGCAGGGCGGAGGTCGCAAGGGCGATCTGTCCCGTTTCATCGAAGAGGCGGTGCGTACTTATATCTTCGAACGCGCCGTCGAGCAGGCCAAGGCGGCAAATGCCGGCGTCAGTGAGGCCGATCTGACCGCCATCGTGGCTGAAGCTGTTCAATGGGCCCGTGAGCGCTGATGAGGGTGGTCCTGGACACCAACGTGCTGATCAGCGCGTTGCTGTCGCCACGCGGCGCACCGGACACTATCTACCGCGCATGGCGGAAAGGCCGTTTCGATCTGGTGACGTCGACCATTCAACTCGATGAGCTGCGTCGCGCGAGCCGCTACCCGAAGTTCAGGGACGTGCTTCAACCGCATCGCGTCGGGACGATGGTCAATAACATGCAGCACTCGATCATGCTGGAAACGTTACCGCCTTTGCCGGAAGGCATCGAGGCTGATGATCCGAATGATGAGTTTCTGTTGGCAATGGCATGTGCCGGTGATGCAGACTACCTGGTCACTGGTGACCACTGCGCCGGGCTATTGCAACGCGGCAGCCTCGGTCGCACACGTATCGTCGTTCCAGCAATCTTCTGCGCGCAAGCGCTGTAGGGCGCCAACAGCGGTCTCTTAAGCCCCTGGAAGGCGCTCAGGCCAGCACGTGCGTGCGATGGCGGCGGCCGGAGGCGTCGACGTCGGCGTTCGGATAGGTGCCGGCGGCCGGATACGGGAAGACCGGCAGGTCGAGCGTGCGCAGCGCGATGTGATTGGACGCGCGCGCGCGCGTCAGCAGTTCGCCCTGTGTGCGCAGCAACTGGCGCAGCGCCGCCTGCTGCCGGGCGTCCAGCGGGGTGGGGCGGTCGCGCAACGTGCGCAGAACGCGCGTGACGCGTACGTTGGCGCGCTCGAGTTCCTGCGGATCGGCCGCGAAGAAAGCGCGAGCCTGCTCGATCAGGGCTTCGCGCAGGTCGTTGAGCATCGGGGACTGCCTTCGTGCGTCAGACGACTCGTCCCGGCGGCATGCCGATGGTCTGGATCAGCCGCGCGGCCTCGGCGATCATGTTGTCGGCGATCGCCTCGATGTCCATCTGGTACTTGCCTTCGTCGATCGCCTTGCGCAGCGCCGCCACCTTCTCGGCGCGTACGCTCAGTTCGCTCGAGCCGAGTTCGCGCGACGCGTTCGACAGCCTGACGCTGTCCGCCTCGACCGATCCTGCCGCCTCGCCTGCGTCGGGCTGACCCGTCGAACGAGCCCCGACACGCAGCGCGGCGTCGAGCGAAGCAGCGTCCTTCGTTTGTCCGATCTTCATTGCGTTGCTCCTTGTACGCCGGCCCGGCTTCCTCAACGGGCCCATGATGCTATCTTCGGCGCGCCCGCGGAAGACTTAAGCCCCGAAAAGACGTCAAAAGTCACACGAGTTCGCCGCTCGATCGGCCGTTCGTCGCGTTCACGCCGGATCGGAGCCGGATCAGAGCCGGATCTCGACGCCGCGATCCTTGACCGTGCCGGCCAGGATCTTGCCGTTGTCCAGCCGTACGCGCAGCGTCTGGCCGTCGCCGCCCGGCGACAGCGCGACGCCGTCGGCGCTGACCGCGAAGCCTTCGCCGACGATCCGCACCTTGACCGGGTCGCCGGCCGAGATCGTCTGCGCGACGCGCAGGTGGTCCTGCCGCAGCGCCTGGCCGGCCGAGATCGGCCGCGCCATCACCTTGCCGTCGATCTGCGCGCTGTCGGTCACCAACTGCGCCGGTTCGCGGGTCAGGTCGACCTCTTCGAGCCGGAACTGCTGCGCGAAGGCCGGCGCGTTGTACGCGAGGTTCTGATTGGCGACGAGCGCGTTGCCGAAGACCTTGACCGTGACCGGCAGCGAGATCGTCCAGTTCGCGCCCTGCACGCAGCGCACGCCGATCGACGTGCGCCCCCACAGCCGGATGCCGGCCGGCACGAACGGTTCGATCCGCTCGCACGGCGCCAGCCGCCAGCGCGGGTCGAGCTGCCCGACGACGACCTCGACGCGGTTGCCGGCACCGACCTGCGATTCGACGAACCGACGAACGATCGCTTCGCCCGGATCAGCGTCCTGCGCGGGCGCGGGAGCGGCGGACAGACTTAGCGCGATCGCCGCCAGCGCGTAGGAAAGTGGCTTGTTCATGCGGCATCAGACTAATCGCCGCGACGCCTGGGGCGGAGCCGAAAAGCCGGTCTAACTCGCAGCTTATCGGCACTTAGGTTTCGGCGGCGGCGGCAGAAGATGCCAGCACTCGGATCAGGACGGGCCGGTGCAGAAGGCCCCGCAGGACATCGACATGCTGAACCAGATTCTTTCGACGTTGCAATTCCAGAGCCAGGCGCTGACGCTGCGCTCGGCGCGCCAGACCGTACTGGCCAGCAACATCGCCAACACCGATACCCCCGGCTACAAGGCGCGCGATTTCGCGCTGCCCGAAGCGCTGGCCAAGGCGACCGGCCTGCCGACGCGATCGCTGCAGCCGTTGCCCGCCGGGACCGGGCAGGACGCGCTGACGATGTCGACGACCGCGTTGCCGGCCGTCCGCGCGTCCGCCGCGTCGACGGCCAACCCGGCCACGCGGCTGCAGGTCAGCGACGCGCGCCATCTGCCGGGCAAGGCGGGCGCGCAACTGTACGCGTCGAACGAGCGGCTGCAGTACCGCCGTCCGGACCAGGCGTCGATGGACGGCAACACGGTCGAGCTCGATCGCGAGCGGGCCAACTTCGCCGACAACGCGCTGCATTACGAAGCGGCGCTCAGGTTCATCAACGGCAGCGTCCGCACGAACTTGAGCGCGATCAAGGGTGAATGATCGACCGAATGTCCGCCGACCGGCGGACGCCGACGGAGCCAACAGATGTCGTTGATGAAGATTCTTTCCGTATCGTCGAGCGCCGTGATGGCCGAGAGCCAGCGGCTGAACGTCGTCGCGTCGAACCTGGCCAACGCCGATAGCGTCGCCGGACCCGACGGCCAGCCGTACAAGGCGCGCCAGGTCGTGTTCCAGACGCAGACCGGCGTGCCGGCCGGGCAGGCGGGCGTGCGCGTCTCGAACCTCGTCGAGGACCAGACGCCCGCCAAGCGCAACTACGATCCGACCCATCCGCTGGCCGACGCCGAAGGCTACGTCACGCAGTCGAACGTCAACGTCGTCGAAGAGATGGTCAACATGATGTCGGCGTCGCGCTCGTACCAGAACAACGTCGAAGTGATGAACACCGCCCAGCAGTTGATGGTCAAGACGCTGCAGCTCGGGCAATAAGGAATCGACTCCGAATGGCTTCCACCTCCAGTACCTCCTCGACGAACAACTCGGCGCTCGCGTCGTTGTACGGATCGGGTTCGTCGGCGACCGGCACGACGACGCAGACCTCGGCGGATACGAAGGACCAGTTCCTGAAGATGCTGGTCGCGCAGATGAAGAACCAGGATCCGCTCAATCCGCTGGACAACGCGGCGGTCACGTCGCAGATGGCGCAGATCAGCACCGTCGAAGGCATCGAGAAGCTGAACGCGACGATGGGCAAGTTCACCGAGTCGGCGACCGCCAATGCCGCGAACTCGACGGCGTTGATCGGCAAGACGATCCTGACCGAGGGATCGCGGCTGGTCTGGGACGCCAGCACGAAGTCGATGCAGGCCGGGATCGCGCTCGGCGAGGACGCGAGCCGCGTCGTCGTGCAGTTGTACGACAGCGGCGGCCAGGTCGTCGATACCAAGACGTTCACGAACCAGTCGGCCGGCACGACGACGTTCGAGTGGACGGGCACGAACAACAGCGGCGGCACTTATGGCGCCGGCAACTACACGATGCGGGTGGCGGCCGTCGACGCGCTGGGCGCGACCGTCAGCGCCACGCCGCTGAACACCACGACCGTCCGGTCGGTCACGCAGGGCAGCGGCGCCGTCAAGGCGCAACTTGCGGACGGCTCGTCGATCGACATCACCGATATCCGAGGCGTGTTCTGAAACGCCGGTCCGAAGGCGTCGTTCCTCCCCGAAGCTGAGCCCGACAACGAGATTCCTCACAGGAGCAGTCAATGAGTTTCCAGAACGGCCTGAGCGGCCTGAGCGCGTCGTCCAAGAACCTGGACGTCATCGGCCACAACATCGCGAACGTCAACACCGTGGGCGCCAAGGCCTCGCGCGCGCAGTTCGCCGACGTCTACGCCAATTCGCTGTACGGCTCGGGATCGGCCAACAACGGCATCGGCGTGCAGGTGACCTCGGTCGACCAGCAGTTCACGCAGGGCGACCTGACCTCGTCGGACAATCCGCTGGACATCGCGATCAACGGGTCCGGGTTCTTCCAGTTGTCGACCAACGGCGCGCTGTCGTATACGCGCAATGGCGAGTTCCGGCTGGACAAGAACAACTACATGACGACGACCAGCGGCTCGCGGCTGATGGGCTACGCGGCGAACGCGCAGGGCAACATCGTGACCGGCGTGCCGGTCGATCTGCGGCTGGACATGTCCGACATCGCGCCGCGGCTCACGTCGACGGCCGGCTTCACGGCCAACCTGGATGCGCGTGATACGGCGGTGGCCACCACCGTGCCGTTCGGGCTGACCGATACCGAGTCGTACAACGACGCGACCTCGATCACCGTCTACGACAGCCAGGGCAGCAATCATTCGCTGACGACCTATTACCGCAAGACCGCCGACAACATGTGGGACGTCTACGCGGCCGTCGACGGCGTCGAGGTCTCGGGCGCGACGCCGGCGACGCCGATCGGTTCGCTGGAGTTCGACACCAACGGCGCGCTGCTGACGCCGACCACGCCGATCAACTTCACGTATCCGACGGCCGCCGCGGTCGGCGGTACGCAGACGATCGCGCTGGACCTGAGCGACCTGACGCAGCACGGCTCGTCGTTCGCGATCACCGCGCTGAACCAGGACGGCTTCGCGCCGGGCCAGGTCGCCGGCTTCTCGATCGACAGCGACGGCGTGATCATGGCCACGTACACGAACGGCCAGACCAAGGCGCAGGGCCAGATCATCTTGGCCAACTTCTCGAATCCGCAGGGCTTGTCGCCGCTGGGCAACAACGCCTGGGGCGAGACCTCGACCTCGGGCCAGCCGGTCGTCGGCGCGCCGTCGACCGGCGTGCTCGGTTCGCTGAAATCCGGCGCGCTCGAGGGCTCGAACGTGGACCTGACGTCCGAACTGGTCAACATGATCACCGCGCAGCGCGCTTACCAGGCCAACGCGCAGACGATCAAGACGCAGGACCAGATCATGCAGACGATCGTCAACCTGCGCTGATCGTGATGCGCCGCCCCCCGATGACATCCGCCCGGAGGACCTGAGCGATGGACCGTTCGATCTACACGGCGATGACCGGCGCCAAGGCGCTGCTGCAGCGCCAGGAGACGATCTCGCACAACCTGGCCAACGCCAGCACCAACGGTTTCCGCGCCGACCTGACCGCTTATCGCTCGGTACCGGTGCGGGCCGACGGCACCGCGACGACGCGGGTCGCGAGCCTGGAGGCGACCTCGGGTTTCGACGCATCGGCGGGGCCGTTGATGAGCACCGGCCGTCCGCTCGACGTGGCGATGCAGGGGGCCGGCTATTTCGCGGTGCAGGGCCTGGACGGCACCGAGGCGTACACGCGCGACGGCGCGTTCGTGCTGGCCGCCGACGGCACGCTGCAGACCGGCCACGGACTGAGCGTCGTCGGCGAGGGCGGGGCGATCACGATTCCGCCGGGCATGGAGGCATCGATCGGCGCCGACGGCACGGTCAGCGCGAAAGGGCCGAACCAGCCGTCGGTGATGATCGGCAAGATCAAGCTCGTCAGCGCGCCGGCCGACGCGCTGGTCAAGGGCAGCGACGGTCTGCTGCGCAGCCGGACCGGCGACGCGCTGCCCGACGATCCGGCGCTGCGCGTGACCGAAGGCATGCTCGAAGGCAGCAACGTCAATGCCGTCGAGGCGATGGTCGGCATGATCGCGCTGTCCCGGCAGTTCGAGATCCAGATGAAGATGATGCAGAACACCGAGGCCAACGAGCAGAAGGCCGCCCAGTTGCTGTCGCTCAAGAGCTGACGCGCGCCACCCCAAGACATCGTAGGAACACCGACATGATCCGCTCCCTGTGGGTATCGAAGACCGGCCTGGACGCGCAGCAGCTCCAGCTCGACACGATCTCTCATAACCTCGCCAACGTCAGCACCAACGGCTACAAACGCTCGACCGCGTTGTTCGAGGACCTGCTGTACCAGAACATGCGCCAGGCCGGCGCGCAGTCGACGCAGCAGACGCAACTGCCGACCGGCCTGCAGCTCGGCACCGGCGTGCGTCCGGTCGCGACGATGCGTTCGTTCTCGCAGGGCAACCTGCAAAAGACCGACAACGTGTTCGACATGGCGGTCAACGGCAACGGCTTCTTCCAGATCCAGCAGCCGGACGGCACGATGGCCTATACGCGCGACGGTGCGTTCCGCCTCGACCCGCAGGGCCAGCTCGTCACGTCGAACGGCATGCCGATGTCGCCGCCGATCGTCGTGCCGAACAACGCGCAGTCGGTGACGATCGGTTCCGACGGCATCGTGTCGGTCGTGCTGGCCGGCCAGACGGCGACCACGCAGATCGGCCAGATCCAACTGGCGACGTTCATGAATCCGTCCGGTCTCGATCCCAAGGGCCAGAACCTGTTCGTCGAGACGACCGCGTCGGGCACGCCGACCGTCAATACCCCGGGGCTTAACGGCGCTGGCGTGCTGAACCAGGGTTATGTCGAGACCTCGAACGTCAACGTCGTCGAGGAACTGGTGTCGATGATCCAGACGCAGCGCGCGTACGAGATCAACTCGAAGGCGATCCAGACCTCGGACCAGATGCTGGCCAAGCTGGCGCAGCTTTGACCGGGCATCGTCGAGGAAATCCGATGACAGCGATCCGATCGGTATCGGGCAGCGCAGCCGTCGCCGTGGCGGCCGCGGCGGCGCTGCTGAGCGGCTGCGCCGAGATGGTGACGCCCAAGGTGCAGGTCATCGAGCCGCGCACGGCGCGGCCGACCTACATCGTGGCGCCGGTGGTCGCCGAGCCGGTCGCCAACGGCTCGATCTACCACACGAGCGCGTTCCGGCCGCTGTTCGAGGACCGGCGCGCGCGGCTGGTCGGCGACGTGCTGACGGTGTCGATCCAGGAGAAGACCTCGGCCAAGCAGAGCACGGCCAGCAACATCGATCGCAAGGGCTCGATCGAGGCCTCGATCGGCGGGCTGCCGTTCTTCAACAACGCGTCGACGCTGGCCAAGCTGGGCGCGACCGGCACGTCGGCCAACACGATGGCCGGCAAGGGCGATACCGCCAGCGACAACACGTTCTCGGGAACGATCACGGTGACCGTGATCGAGGTGCTGGCCAACGGCAACCTGGTCGTGTCCGGCGAGAAGCAGATCGGCATCAACCAGAACGTCGACACGCTGCGTTTCTCGGGCGTGGTGAACCCGGCGACGATCCTGGCCGGCAACGTGGTCAGCTCGACGCAGATCGCCGACGCGCGCCTGCAGGTGCGCGGTTCGGGCGATATCGACCGCGCGCAGACGACCGGCTGGCTGTCGCGCTTCTTCCTGAGCTGGTTTCCGATCTGAGATGGCGTGACACGGATGTCGACGATGAAGCGAATGATGGGGGGCGCGCTGGTCGTGGCGCTGGGCCTGGGGATGGCACCGGCGCGGGCCGAGCGGCTCAAG
This sequence comes from Burkholderiaceae bacterium, assembly GCA_047601745.1. Lineage (GTDB taxonomy): Bacteria > Pseudomonadota > Gammaproteobacteria > Burkholderiales > Burkholderiaceae_E > JAKPAM01. The sequence goes on from JASGIS010000001.1 coordinate 3,860,074, forward strand.
GACCTGGGATCGATCCAGGGCGTGCGGGCCAACCAGTTGATCGGCTACGGCCTGGTGGTCGGCCTGGACGGCAGCGGCGACCAGACGACGCAGGCGCCGTTCACCGTGCAGAGCCTGCAGGCGATGCTGTCGCAGCTCGGCATCCAGTTGCCGCCGGGCGTGACGCCGCAGCTTCGCAATGCCGCGGCGGTGATGGTGACCGCGCAGTTGCCGGCGTTCGCGCAGCCCGGCCAGACGATCGACGTGACGGTCTCGTCGATGGGCAACGCCAAGAGCCTGCGCGGCGGCACGCTGCTGCTGACGCCGCTGCGCGGCGCCGACGGCCAGGTCTACGGGATGGCGCAGGGCAGCGTCGTCGTCGGCGGGGCCGGCGCGTCGGCCGGCGGCAGCAAGGTGCAGGTCAATCACCTGAGCGCGGGCCGCGTGCCGGCCGGGGCGACGGTCGAGCGGGCGGTGCCGAACAACGCGTTGCAGGGCGACAGCGTCAACCTCGAACTGTCGGAGACCGATTTCTCGACCGCCCGTCAGGTCGCCGACGCGATCAACCGGCGTTTCGGCAGCAGCGATCTGGCGATGGCGATGGACGGCCGCGTGATCCAGGTGCGGATGCCGGCCGAGCCCGCGCGCCGCGTCGGCTTCCTCGGCGACCTGGAAAACGTCGACGTGCAGCTTCCGAAGCCGATGGCCAAGGTCATCGTCAACGCGCGTACCGGCTCGGTCGTGCTGAACCAGAGCGTGACGCTGGACAACTGCGCGGTCGCGCACGGCAACCTGTCGGTGACGATCTCGTCGACGCCGGTGATCAGCCAGCCGAACGGTTTCTCTCAAGGCCGCACGGTGGTGGCCGAAAAGGCCGATATCTCGATCCGCCAGGACGGCGGCGGGCTGATGCTGCTCCCGGGCGCCGCGCGGCTGGCCGACGTGGTCAAGGCGCTGAACACGCTGGGGGCGTCGGCCCAGGATCTGATCGCGATCCTGCAGGCGATGAAGGCCGCGGGCAGCCTGAAGGCTGACCTGGAAATCATCTGAAGAGGGCGGCATGGACGCGACGACATCCGGATTGGCGGCCGACGCCCGTTCGCTCGATCGCCTGAAGCTGGAGGCCTCGCGCGACCCGCAGGCCGCCATGCGCAAGGTGTCGGCGCAGTTCGAGGCGATGTTCATGCAGTCGCTGCTCAAGAGCATGCGCGAGGCGATGCCCAAGTTCGGACTGATGGACGGGTCGTCGACGCCGATGTACACCGAAATGCTGGACCAGCAGCTCGCGCAGAAGATGGCGGGCCGGCCCGGCGGGCTCGCCGACGTGATCGCGCGGCAGTTGTCGCGCAACATGGGCGTGCCGGCCGACCAGGTCCGTGCCGGCGGCGCGACGGCCGATGGTGGGACGGCCGATGGTGCGCCCGGCCTGGCGATGCGCGCGGGGGCGGCCTCCGGGCAGCCGCTGCCGTTGCCGGCGCGCGAGGCCGGCGGCTCGAACCAGGTCGCGGCGGCGATGGCCGCGAAGGCGGCGGCCGACGCGGGCCGGGCCAGTCCGCAACAGTCGGATTTCGTGCAGCGGATGTGGCGGCACGCGGTCGCCGCGCAGGGCGATACCGGCGTGCCGGCGCACTACGTGATCGGCCAGGCGGCGCTCGAATCGGGCTGGGGGCGGCGCGAGATCCGGCACGCCGACGGCTCGAGCTCGCACAACCTGTTCGGCATCAAGGCCGGCAAGGACTGGCAGGGCCGAACCGTCGAGACCGCGACCACCGAGTACGTCGGCGGGCGTCCGCGGCGCGTCGTGCAGCGCTTTCGCGCGTACGACTCGTACGCCGACGCCTTCCGCGACTGGGCGCGGCTGGTCGGCGGCAACGAGCGCTACGGCGGCGTGATCCGCGCCAGCGCCAGCGGTTCGGTCAACCGCTACGCGCAGGGCATGCAGCGGGCCGGCTACGCCACCGACCCGCAATACGGCGACAAGCTGGAACAGACGATCAACAAGACGCTGGCGATCCGGCGCCTGGTGATCTGAACCGATTCGCGAGCAAGGAACATCCATGGGACTCTTGAACATCGGCGCCAGCGCATTGAGCGCGGCCTACACGCAGATCCAGACGGTCGGCAACAACATCTCGAACGCCAACACGGTCGGCTATCACCGCCAGACCGTCGTGCAGTCCGAGGTCGGTACCAATACCGGCGCCGACTACGTCGGGATGGGCGTGCAGATCGACGCGGTCCAGCGTCAGTACAACCAGTTCGTCGAGCGCGCGGTGTTCGTCGCGCAGTCGACCGCGTCGGCCGCGCAGGCGCGCAGCACGCAGACGAGCGCGCTGGAGAACCTGTTCGCCGACCCCGACACCGGCCTGGGCGCGTCGATGGACGCGCTGCGCACGGCGCTGGCCGACCTGTCGAACACGCCGAACAGCAGCGCGGTGCGCGGGGTCGTGCTCAGCAGCGCGCAGAACCTGGCCTCGCGCGTGCGCACGCTCGACACGCAGATCAAGGACCTGGCGCACGACACCGATCAGCAGCTCGACGCGGCGGTCGGCGAGCTGAACACGATGCTGGCCGACCTGGCCAAGCTCAACGGCAAGCTGGCCTTCGGCAGCGGCACCGGCACCGCGCTGAACGATCTGCTCGACCAGCGCGACGCGCTGATCAACAAGATCAATACGCAGATCCGCGGCAACGCGTACATCAACGACGACAACACGGTCACGATGTTCGCCAGCACCGGTGAGTCGCTGGTGGCGGGCACCTCGTCGTCGCAGTTCTCGATCGGCACCGACACGCTGGGCACCGGCCGGCCGCAACTGATGATGAAGCAGGGCGCGGTCGACGTGCCGGTCAACACGGTCAACATCGGCGGCGGCGCGATCGCCGGCCTGCTGCGCTTTCGCAACGAGGACCTGGTGTCGGCGCAGAACCAGCTCGGGCAGATGGCCGCGGCGATCGCCGGCGCGTTCAACGCCGTGCAGACCGCCGGTGTCGACGGATCGGGCCAGGCGGGCCAGCCGCTGTTCGGCGTCGCGTCGCCGACGGTCGGCGGCGCGACGACCAACACCGGTACCGGCGCGTTCGCGGCGACCGTCGTCGACGCCTCGCAGTTGAAGGCCAGCGACTACCGGATCGACTACGACGGCACCGACTACGTGGTGACCCGGCTGTCCGACGGGCAGCGCACGACCTTGTCCGGCTTCCCGCAGGTCGTCGACGGCCTGCGCTTCGACGAGACCGCGACCGGCGCGGCGGCCGGCGACCGCTTCCTCGTCAAGTCGGGCAGCGTGTTCGCCGGCGAGTTCGGCGTGCCGCTGACGTCGGGCTCGCAGATCGCTGCCGCGATGGCCGCCTATCCGGCCGCGACCTCGTCGAACCGGGGGACGATGACCGTCGCCGGGTTCTCGGTGGCGTCCGGCGCCGGCGCGAACCTGACCGCGCCCGTCACGCTGACCTTCCATGCCGACGGCACGTTCGACGTCAGCGGCACCGGTACCGGCGATCCGACCGGCCTGACGTATGCGCCGGGCCAGCCGATCACGTACAACGGCTGGACGTTGACGCTGCAGGGCCAGCCGGTCGAAGGCGATACCGTCACCGTGTCGGCGACGCAGTCGCCGCAGACCGACAACCGCAACGCCAAGCAGCTCTACGAAGCGATCGACGCGACCAGCGTCGACGGCCGATCGTTCAATGATGCGTACGCGGCGCTGGTCGCCGACGTCGGCGCGCGCGCGGCGAGCGCGAACACGGCGACGACGATCGCCGAGCAGTCGCTGACCAATGCCGAGGCGGCCCGCGACAACATCAGCGGCGTGAATCTGGACGAAGAGGCCGTGCGGCTGTTGCAGTACCAGCAGGCGTACCAGGCGGCGGCGAAGATCATCGCGACGGCGAACACGCTGTTCGATTCGCTGCTGTCGGCGGTCAACAACTGATCGGATCGAAAGGAGTTCCCATGAGAGTCGCCACCGCCACGCACTACGCGCAGGCCGTCAAGAACCTGCAGGACCAGGCCTCGCACATCGGCACGCTGCAGACGCAGATCTCCAGCGAGCTTCGCGTCAACAAGCCGAGCGACGATCCGGTCGCCGCGGCCCAGGCCGAGCGCATCCGCGCCCGGCAGGCCAAGCTCGAGGCCGACCAGCGGATGATCGACCACGCCAAGGGCATGCTGCAGCAGGCCGACAGCGCGGTCGGATCGGCCGGCGACGAGCTGCAGCACGTGCGCGAGCTGCTGCTGGGCGCGTCGGCGCCGGGTTTCACCGACGCGGACCGCGAGTCGCTGGCCGAGGAGCTGTCGGGCACGCTCGGCAATCTGATCGCGATCGCCAACCAGCGCGACGGCAACGGCGGCTTCGTGTTCGGCGGCGCCGGGACCGACCGGTCGCCGTTCACGACCAGCGGGCCGATCGTCTACCAGACGCAGACCGGCCAGCAGTCGGTGGCGACCGACCCGGCGCTGGCGACCACGCAGGACGGCGAGGATGCGTTCATCACGATCCCGCAGGCCGACGGCAGCACGCGCAGCGTGTTCGACGCGATCAGCTCGGCCATCGACGCATTGCGGGACACCGCGCTGAGCAGCGCCGACCGGATGGCCGCGATCGATTCGACGATCGACAGCGTCGACGCGTCGTTCGACCGTTTGTCGTTCATTCGTACGCGCATCGGCGAAAGCTTGAAGATCGTCGACAGCCAGACCAGTCTGGCGGAATCGACTTCGATCACGCTGCAGTCGCGCCTGTCGGACCTGGTCGACCTCGACTACACGAAAGCGTTGACCGAGCTGTCGTCGTCGCAGGTCGCCTACCAGGCAGCGATGCAGACCTACGCGGCGGTATCGAAGATGTCGCTGTTCCAATACCTGTGATCCGGCTGCGGTGCGCGTGGGACGCGAGTCCGGCGGGCGCGGCTCCGGAGCCGAACGCTGATGATTTCTCTGTCAGACACCCTCATCGGGTACGCGCCGATCGTCGATCGGAAGCGCAATGCGATCGCCACGCGGGCCAGCGTGCTCGTGCCGGGCAGCCGCGAAGCGACGATCGGCCGGCTGTACGAGCAGGTCGCGGCGGCCAGCCCGGCCGACGCGCCGGCGGTGCTGCTGGCCGTCGATGACCTGCAGTTGACCGACGAGATCCTGCGCGTCGATCCGGTCGAGAACCTGTGGATCGAGGTACCGTCGCAGTTCCTCGTCGAGCCCGGCGGCGAGGCTCTGGCCGTCGAGATGCACCGGCGCGGCTTCCGGATGGTATTGGCCGGACGGCCGATCGGCGAGCTGACGCCGGCGCTGCTGCCGGCCTTTCGCATGACGATGATCCACGTCGACACCGATCGGCGGCTGAAGGATCCGTCGTCGCAGCATGATCCGCAGGCGGCGCGCCGCACGATCCCGTACGCGCAGCTCGGCGTCGGCAGCATCGCGTTGATGGAGCGCTGCTTCGCGACCGGGGCGGTCGCCGTCGTCGGCTGGCCGTTCGAGGACACGTTCAGGCACAGCAAGTCGGTCGCCAGCAATCCGGACTTCTCGACGGTGGCCCGGCTGCTGCAACTGGTCGACAAGGGCGCCGACGTCGCCGACATGGAGGCGCTGATCCGCCGCGATCCGTCGCTCGCGTACCGGCTGCTGCGGTACATCAACTCGGCGGCGTTCGGCCTGACGGTGCAGGTGCAGTCGTTCCGGCACGCGGTGATGATGCTCGGCTACGCGAAGCTCAAGCGCTGGCTGACGCTGCTGCTGGCGACCTCGTGCAAGGAGTCGAACCTGCGGCCGGTGATGTTCGCGTCGTTCCGGCGCGGGCTGTTCCTCGAGCACCTGATCGCGCAGGGCCAGGACGAATCGGTGCGCGACGAGCTGTTCATCCTCGGCGTGTTCTCGTTCCTCGACAAGCTGTTCAGCGAGCCGCTGGAGACGCTGCTCGCGCAGTTGAGCGTGCCCGAGAGCGTCACCGACGCGCTGGTCGCCCGGGCCGGCCCGTACGCGCCGTACGTGCGGATCGCCGAACTGGTCGAGCAGGGCCCGTCGCTGCACCTGCCCGACGAACTGCTCGGCGCGCTGCTGTCGACCGAGCAGTGCAACCGCGCCGTCATGCAGGCGCTGCTGACGCCCGATCTGCTCGCCGGCTGAGACGGCCGTCGCCGGCGCGGGCCGGTAGAATGGCGGTCATGACTACCGATTCGCAATCCGGCGCGGCGCAGCCCGCGCTCAGTCCGCAAGAGGCGCTCAAGCGCGCCGCCGCCCGGGCCGCGCTCGATGAACTGGTCGACGACAGCATCGTCGGGGTCGGCACCGGCTCGACGGTCAACCACTTCATCGACCTGCTGGCCGAACGCAAGGAGCGCTACCGCGGCGCGGTGTCGAGTTCCGAGGTGTCGACCCGGCGCATGCAGGCGCTCGGCATCCCGGTGTTCGACCTGAACGAGGTCGTCGACGGCGGCCAGCCGATCCCCGTGTACGTCGACGGCGCCGACGAACTGAACTGCGACCTCGAGATGATCAAGGGCGGGGGCGGGGCGCTGACGCGCGAGAAGATCGTTGCGGCGGCGGCCGAGCGCTTCGTCTGCATCGTCGACCGGTCCAAGCTCGTCGACATGCTCGGGCAGTTCCCGCTGCCGGTCGAGGTGATCCCGATGGCCCGCGCCAGCATCGCCGCGCGGCTGCGCGAGCTGGGCGCGCAGGTGGCCGAGCGCGAGGGCTTCGTCACCGACAACGGCAACCTGATTCTCGACGCCTCCGGCCTGCGCATCGAGCGCCCGGCGCAGCTCGAGGCCGCGATCAACGACTGGCCCGGCGTCGTGACGGTGGGGCTGTTCGCGCTCAAGGCGGCCGACGTCGCGCTGATCGCCACGGCCGAGGGCGTCGAGCGGCGTTCGAGGGCGCTGGACTGAAGAACGAGAACACAGGTGGAGACGAGATGGAACTGAATCACAAGGAGGTCACCGCCGCGCCGATCCCGGCCGCGTCGGTGATCCTGCTGCGCGACGCGCCGGGCGGCTTCGAGGTCTTTCTCGTGCAGCGGCACAGCAAGTCCGCGAGCTTCGGGGGCGCGCACGTGTTTCCCGGCGGCAAGGTCGACAAGGAGGATCACGGCGACGAGGCGATCGGCCGGCTGGCGGCGCCGCGCGAGGCGATGCACCGCGCGCTCGGCGAGGCGGCGCTCGACGCGACGCAGGCGGCCGCGCTGCATTTCGCCGCCTGCCGCGAGACCTTCGAGGAATGCGGGGTCCTGCTGGCCGGCCGGCAGGGACGGGCCGACGCCGGCCTGCAGGCCGAGGCGCTGGCCGCGCACCGCGAGGGCCGCTCGTTCGCCGAGGTCGTCGCGCAGATGGACCTGAGCATCGACGTCAGCGGCATGTCGCCGTGGTCGCGCTGGATCACGCCGCGGATGCCGTCGCTGAACACCAACAAGCGCTTCGACACGCGCTTTTTCGTCGTCGCGCTGCCCGCCGGCCAGACCGCGCTGCACGACAACCACGAGGCGATGGACAGCCTGTGGATCGATCCCCGCCAGGGGCTCGACCGGTACTGGGCCAGGCAGATGGAACTGGCGCCGCCGCAGATCATGACGCTGGCCCACCTGTCACGCTTCCGGTCGGTGCCCGATGTGCTGGCCGACGCCGGCCGGCGCGCGCCGCCGCTGATCCAGCCCGAGCCGATGCAGGTCGACGGGCTGCGCGTCGTCGCTTATCCGGGCGACCCCGGCCATCCGCTGAAGGAGCGGGCGATGCCCGGACCCAGCCGGCTGGTATTCCGCAACGGCCACTTCGAGCCGAACGACGGGTACGAGGCGTTCTTCGCTTAGAACTCATGAGACGGCGCGCATGGAAGCCGAGCTCTATGCATCCTGACCACGACTCGGGCTGCAATCAGCGTGCCTGTTCATGCTGGGGCACGCAGCGGCGAGTGTGGTCGATCTAGGCGACTCCCTCGTCAAGCTGAGCTGCACCCCACCCGCCAAGGCGAAGTCGAGCAGTATGGAGGGCGCGCCTCCGAACATCAGCGCCGAAATGTAGACGTTCGTATCGAGAACCGCCCGCATCAGGAGCGGCGATCGCGCCGGAATTCATCGGATAGGCGTTCGACGTCCGCCTCGGTCGTGATGCCGAGCGCTGCACCTCGGGCACGGGCGCGGGCAACGGTCGCATCCCACTGACTGTCCGAAGCGAGGTAGCGCCGCAGGGCTTCACGCATCAACTCGCTCATGGAACGGTGTTCGCGTGCGGCTGCCTGCTGCGCCTTGTCCAGCAGTTCCGGGGGGATGGTGATGGAAACTGTTTTGGCAATCCTCATGTACTACATGGTAGTGCATTGTTTTGCCATGTCCAGCGAAAAGTGCGCGAGCTGGTGTGCATCCGTTGGGGGCAAGAGAGAGGAATCTGACTGCCATGCCTTCCACCAGGTCCGTCGCGCTGCGGACCCAACGAAGATGAGCAGGGAAAAGGTTCAGGACCCCGGGGCGACGTAGCCGGCGGGCCGGTCGGCACCGCCGCCGAAGAAATACTGCTCCATCTGCGCGGCCAGATACTTGCGCGCGCGCGCGTCGGCCAGGTTCAGCCGGTTCTCGTTGACCAGCATCGTCTGGTGGCGGATCCAGTCCTGCCAGGCCTGCTTCGAGACGTTTTCGAAGATCCGCTTGCCGAGCTCGCCGGGGTAAGGGGGGAAGTCGAGGCCTTCGGCCTCGCGGCCGAGCTTGACGCACTGGACGGTTCGGGACATGGACGACTCCTTGGTGTTCGTTGCCGTGGATCCGTGATCCACGGCGCTAGAGATTCTTGATCAGGATCTGCGACTTGCGCTGCCAGTTGTACAGCCGCTTGCGCTCGGCGGGCAGCGCTTCGAGTCCGGCCAGCACGAAGCCGCGCTTGAGGAACCAGTGCGTGGTCCGCGTGGTCAGCACGAACAGGCGCTTCAGTCCCGTCGCGCGCGCGCGCTGCTCGATCCGCTTGAGGATGCGGTCGCCGTCGCCCTGGCCCTGGGCGCTCGGGTTGACCGCCAGGCAGGCCATCTCGCCGATCTGCTCGGTCGGGAACGGGTAGAGCGCCGCGCAGCCGAAGATGATCTTGTCGTGCTCGATCACCGTGAAGTTGGTGATCTCGTGCTCGATCTTCGCGCGGTCGCGCTTGACCAGCGTGCCGTCCTCCTCGAGCGGGCGGATCAGCGAGATGATGCCGCCGACGTCCTCGAGCGTGGCTTCGCGCAGTTCTTCGAGCGTCTCCTCGACCAGCATCGTGCCGACGCCGTCGTGTTTGAACAGTTCGAGCAGCACGCTGCCGTCGATCGAGAACGGAATGATGTGCGCGCGCGAGACGCCGCCTTCGCAGGCGCGCAGCGCGTGCTGCAGATAGAACGCCGAATCGGGCGGCAGCAGGTCCTGGCCGAGCAGCCGCTTGGCTTCGTCCTCGGAGATCTCGCCGAGGATCTTGCCGGTCCGGTCGACGATGCCCGGCGTCTCGGTGACGAAGATCAGCTTGTCGGCGTCCAGCGCGGCGGCGGTGGCGGCGGCGACGTCTTCCATCGTCAGGCTGAACGCTTCGCCGGTCGGCGAGAAGCCCAGCGGCGACAGCAGCACGATCGAGCCGCCGTTCAGCGCGAAGTTCATCGTCCGCACGTCGACCTTGCGGACCAGGCCGGTATGGCCGAAGTCGACGCCGTCGATGATGCCGAGCGGGCGGGCGGTGATCAGGTTGCCGGAGATCACGCGCACGGCGGCGTGGGCCATCGGCGTGTTCGGCAGCCCTTGCGAGAAGGCCGCCTCGATGTCGAGGCGCAACTCGCCCGAGGCCTCCTTCGCGCATTCGAGCGCGACGCCGTCGGCCACGCGCATGCCCTGCGAGTAGTTGACCTCGGCGCCGCGCAGCCGGATCTGCTCGTTGATCTGCGGCCGCGCGCCGTGGCAGACGATCATCCGCATGCCCAGCGCCTGCAGCAGCGCGATGTCCTGGATCAGCGCGTTGAGCTGGCCGGCCTGCACCAGTTCGCCGGGGAAGCCAACGACGATGGTCTTGCCTCGGAACGCGTGGATGTAGGGCGCGACCTGGCGCAGCCAGTCGACGAACTGCCGGTGGTCGGGTTCGGCCGGACGTGCAGGGGGGGCGGGCTCGACGGCCACGCCGGGAGACAACGCATTCATCGGAGTGCCTGGGTCGTCCGGGCGGACGTCGGAGCGAGTGAGCCGAACATTATAATTGCCGGATGATTCCCTCCAAGCGGCACGCGTCGGGTGGTCCCGGCGCCAAGGCTGCCGCCGCGCCCGCCGCCCGTCCGCGCAAGCCGCTGCCGCCGCCGAATTTCCCCGACGCCCTGCCGGTCTCGGCGCGTCGCGACGAGATCGCCGCGGCGATTCGGGCGCACCCGGTCGTCATCGTCTGCGGCGAGACCGGCTCGGGCAAGACGACCCAGTTGCCGAAGATCTGCGCGATGGCCGGCCGCGGCCAGCATGGCCTGATCGGCCATACGCAGCCGCGCCGGCTGGCGGCGACCACGGTGGCGCGCCGCATCGCCGAAGAGCTGGGCTCGCCGCTGGGCGTGCACGTCGGCTACAAGATCCGCTTCAACGAGAAGTTCGCGGCCGGCGCGTCGATCAAGCTGATGACCGACGGCATCCTGCTGGCCGAGACGCTGTCGGATCCGGCGCTGCGCGCGTACGACACGCTGATCATCGACGAGGCGCACGAGCGCAGCCTGAACATCGATTTCCTGCTCGGCTACCTGAAGCAGTTGATCGACGGGCCCCGCCGCGACGACCTGAAGCTGATCGTGACCTCGGCGACGATCGACGCCGAGCGCTTCGCGCAGCACTTCTCGGTCGACGGCCGGCCGGCGCCGGTCGTCGAGGTCTCGGGCCGCCTGTATCCGGTGCAGATCCGTTACTGGCCGCTGCTGCCGTCGAACGCGCCGGCGAACGGCCCGGCGGGGGCGGCCGGCGGGTCGGGCGGTGGATCAGGCGGCGGATCAGGCGGCGGATCAGGCGGCGGGGCGGGCGGCGGGGCGGGCGGCGGGGCGGGCGGCGCGAGTGGTGCAGCCGGCGCGGCCGGTGCGTCGTCGGCCGCGCCCGGACCACGGTCGGCCGGCGCCCGGACGGCGGGTGCGGCGGCCGGCAGGACGGCGGCCGCGCGGCCGCGCCGCGAGCACGATCCGCGCGACGAGGATCCGGACCTGGCCGAGCAGATCGAGGACGCGATCGTCGAGCTGTGGAGCGAGGCGCCCGGCGACGTGCTGGTCTTCCTGCCCGGCGAGCGCGAGATCCGCGACGTCGCCGAGCACCTGCGGCGCGCGCACGCGCGGGCGCAGACCCAGCGCAATCAGGTGCTCGGACGCGGCGACGTCGAGATCCTGCCGCTGTTCTCGCGGCTGTCGGCGGCCGAGCAGGACCGCGTGTTCTCGTCGTCGTCATCGCGGCGCATCGTGCTGGCGACCAACGTCGCCGAGACCTCGCTGACGGTCCCGGGCATCCGCTACGTCGTCGATACCGGCCTGGCGCGCGTCAAGCGCTACCGGTACCGCGGCAAGGTCGAGCAGTTGCAGATCGAGCCGATCTCGCAGGCGGCGGCCAACCAGCGCTCGGGCCGCTGCGGCCGCGTCAGCGACGGCGTCTGCATCCGGCTGTACGACGAGGACGAGCTGCTGAAGCGGCCGCGCTTCACCGATCCCGAGGTGCTGCGCTCGTCGCTGGCGGCGGTGATCCTGCGGATGAAGGCGCTGCGGCTGCAGGACATCGAGGCGTTTCCGTTCCTCGATCCGCCGCCGCGCCGGGCGATCGTCGACGGCTACGACCTGCTGCACGAGCTGAACGCGGTCGACGAGCAGCGGCGGCTGACGCCGGTCGGCCAGCAGTTGTCGCGGCTGCCGGTCGATCCGCGGATCGGCCGGATGCTGCTGGCCGCGCGCGACAACGACTGCCTGCGCGAGCTGCTGGTGATCGCCAGCGCGCTGTCGGCGCAGGATCCGCGCGAGCGGCCGCTGGCGGCGCAGCAGGCCGCCGACCAGCAGCACAAGCGTTTCGCCGACGAGGCCTCGGATTTCGCCGGCTTCCTCAAACTGTGGGAATACTGGCAGCAGGCTAACGCCAATCGCGGCGCCAACGGCGAGTCGAACCGCCGGCTGGCCGCGCGGCTGGAGCGCGAGTTCCTGTCGCCGCGCAAGTTCCGCGAGTGGGCCGACGTGCACGCGCAACTGCATGAAGCGGTCGGCGATCTGCACTGGAAGCCCAACGCCGACCCCGCGCCGTACGAGCGGATCCATCAGGCGCTGCTGACCGGACTGCTGGGCAACCTCGGCTACAAGGCGCCCGAGGACGCGAACTACACGGGGACGCACGCGACGCATTTCGTGCTGCATCCGGGCTCGGGTCTGACGCGCAAGCCGCCGCGCTGGGTGATGGCCGCCGAGATGACCGATACCGGCCGGCTGTACGCGCGCACGGTCGCGCGGATCGAGCCGGCGTGGATCGAACGCGCCGGCGCGCACCTGATCACGCGGTCGTGGAGCGATCCGACCTGGTCGAAGAAGGCCGGGCAGGTCGTCGCGCACGAGCGCGGCATGCTGTACGGCCTGACCGTGTACGCGCAGCGCCGCGTCAATTTCGGCGCGAAGGATCCGGCGATGGCCCGCGAGGTGCTGATCCGCGAGGCGCTGGTGGCCGGCGACTGGCTCGATGCGCCCGAGGATCGCGAGCGCGCGGCGCGGCTGCCGTTCCTCGCGCACAACCGCCGGCTGATCGCCGAGATCGAGCGGCTCGAGCACAAGATCCGCCGGCCCGATCTGCTGGTCGATGCGCAGTTCCTGTACGACTGGTTCGACGCGCGCGTGCCGGCCGACGTCTGGTCCGGGCAGGCGCTCGAAGCCTGGTACCGCCGCGCCGGCGCCCAGGACCGCGATCTGCTGAAGCTGTCGCGCGACGAGGTGCTGCGCAAGGAGAGCGAGGGCATCAGCAGCGAGGCGTTTCCGCGCAGCCTGCGGATGCGCGGCGTCGACATGACGCTCGACTACCACTTCGAGCCCGGCGCGGCCGACGACGGCGTCACGCTGACGATCCCGCTGTACGCGCTGAACCAGGTCGACGGCCAGCGCGCCGAGTGGCTGGTGCCCGGCATGCTGGCCGACAAGGCGCAGGCGCTGCTCAAGTCGCTGCCGCAGAAGATCCGGCGCCACCTGGTGCCGCTGCCCGCGTACGTCGAGGGCTTCTGCCGGCGCTGGGCCGGCCGGGCCGGCGAGCGCGGGCTGGTCGACGCGCTGATCGACGACGTGCAGCAACAGATCTCGATCCGCCCGCTGGCGACCGATTTCAAGCTCGAGCAGGTGCCGCAGCACCTGTTCATGAAGTTCAAGCTGGTCGACCGGCACGGAGCGTTCATCGCCGCATCGCGGCATCTGGCGCAGCTTCGGGCCGACCATGGCGGGCGCGCGCAATCGGCGTTCCAGTCGGCGCTCGGCGAACTGCTGGGGCCGGGGGCGATGCTCGGCGCGTCGACGCCGGACGCGCGGGCGGAACCGGCGGGCGCCGGCGGCGGTGGTTCGGCACGGTCCGCTTCGGATCCGGCCCGGGCCGATTCGGGTGTGACGGACCGCTCGGCGGTAGGCCGCGGCGCGGCGGGACTGCCGGCCGGTCGCGGTGCCGCAGGATCCCCGGCCGGTCGTCGCGCGGCCGGATCTCCAGCCGGTTCCGGAGCGGCGGGACCGGGGGGCGATGGGCGGTCGAACGGCGCCGGCGAGGCCGCCGCCGGGCAGAGCGGGGCCGAGCAGGTGGGGGCTGGGGCCGGCGCGGCTTGCCTGCCGAAGGCGGGTCAGCGCTTCGTCGACTGGCAGTTCGGCGAGCTGCCCGAACTGATGGAGCTGCACGGGCTCGGCGAAACCGGGTCGGACGGCGCGGACCATGACGACCCGGACCCCGGCGACCCGGATCGCGGCGGCCAGTCGATGATCGGCTATCCGGCGCTGATCGATCGAGGGGACAGCGTCGAGCTGCGGGTGTTCGACGAGCCCGAGCAAGCGGCCCGCGAGCATCGCGGCGGGCTGCGGCGGCTGTTCGCGATCGCGTTGAAGGAGCCGCTGAAGTTCTTCGAGAAGAACATCCCCGATTTCACGCGGCTGTCGCTGCAGTACGCGAGCTTCGGGACCGCCGACGAGCTGAAGGCCGAACTGGTCGCGGCGCTGCTGGACCGCGCGTGCCTGGCCGATCCGCTGCCGGCCGACGAGGCGGCGTTCCGGCGCCGGCTGGAAGAGGCCCGGCCCCGGCTGAACCTGATCGGCCAGGAACTGGTGCGCCTGGTCGCGGCGATCCTGGCCGAGCATGGGCAGGTGGCCCGGCGCCTGGGCGCCGCCAAGCCGCATCCGGCGACGGCCGACGACATCCGCCAGCAGCTCGCCGAGCTGCTGCCCGCGCGCTTCATCAGTAGAACCCCTGCTGCCCGGATCGCGCATCTGCCGCGATATTTGAAGGCGTTGGCGCTGCGGCTCGATAAAATCAGGACCGATCCGTCCCGGGACGCCGAGCGGCAGCGCGAGATGGCCGCGTTGCAGCAGGGTTACCGGCGTCTGCTGGCCAGCCGCAAGGGCCGGCAAGACGATCGGCTCGACGCATTCGGCTGGGCGCTGCAGGAACTGCGGGTATCGTTGTTCGCGCAGGAGTTGCGCACGCCGATGCCGGTATCGGTCAAGCGGCTCGAGCGTAGCTGGGCGGCGCTGACCGCCGGCACCTGACGCCCATCCATCGACGTTTCAACCGACCAGAGTATTCCTACCGATGAGTAACGAGTCTTCCGCCCCCTTCAGTTCCGAGACGGCCGCCGAGCTGCGCGCCACGCTGCACGACGCCGTCGCGCCGATCATGACGCTGGCGCGCGAGGCGGCGGCGGCCGTCGCCGCCCGGGTGCCCGACGCCGACGCGCAGACGCGCGAGCAGCACGCGGTGCACGGCCTGGCCTGGCTGATGACGTACGCGCGCTCGCTCGAACAGCTCGACCACTGGGCGGCGCGGCTCGGCGAGCGCGGCCGTTTCGGCGAGACCGAGACGCTGATCGCCGCGATCGGCGCCGGCGAATACCTGGCGCAGATCTTCGGCGGCATCCCGATGAGCCAGTGCGAGATCGTGCGCCTTCACGAACTGGGCCTGGATGCCGCGCGGATCGGCGCGGCGCGCACGCCGGCGGTCGAGCGGCTGATCGCCGACGGCAACACGCCGGCCCGCCGCGCGCGGCTGATCACGCTGCTGGCCAAGCAGGAGGGGGCGGCCAGCTTCGGCGACAACGGCCTGGACGAGACGCTCGAATCGATGCGCGACCAGATGCGCCGCTTCGCGCAGGCCGAGGTCGCGCCGTACGCGCACGAGTGGCACCTGAAGAACCAGTACATCCCTTATGAAGTCGTCGACCGGATGTCCGAGCTGGGCGTGTTCGCGCTGACGATTCCCGAGCAGTACGGCGGCCTGGGCCTGGGCAAGGAATCGATGTGCGTGGTGTCCGAGGAGCTGTCGCGCGCGTACATCGGCGTCGGCTCGCTGGGCACGCGCTCCGAGATCGCCGCCGAACTGATCCTGGGCGGCGGCACGCAGGCGCAGCGCGAGCATTGGCTGCCCAAGATCGCGTCCGGCCAGATCCTGCCGACGGCGGTGTTCACCGAGCCGAACGTGGGCTCGGACCTGGCCAGCCTGACGACGCGGGCCGTGCGCGACGGCGACTACTGGGTCGTGACCGGCAACAAGACCTGGATCACGCATCCGGTGCGCGCCGACATGATGACGATGCTCGTGCGCACCGGCAGGCAGGAGGACGGCTATCGCGGCCTGTCGCTGCTGCTCGGCACGAAAAAGCGCGGCACCGACGCCGATCCGTTCCCGGTCGAGGGCCTGTCCGGCAGCGAGATCGAGGTGCTCGGTTATCGCGGCATGAAGGAATACGAACTGGCGTTCGACGGCTTCAAGGTGCCGGTCGACAATCTGCTCGGCGGCGAGCCGGGCCAGGGCTTCAAGCAGTTGATGCAGACCTTCGAGTCGGCGCGGATCCAGACCGCGGCGCGGGCGCTGGGCGTGGCCCAGGCGGCGTTCGACGTGGGGCTGCGCTACGCGCAGGAGCGCCACCAGTTCGCGCAGCCGCTGATCGGCTTCCCGCGGGTCGCCGACAAGCTGGTGATGATGGCGGTCGAGATCATGATCACGCGCCAGCTGACGTATTTCGCGGCGCGCGAGAAGGACCTCGGGCACCGCTGCGACCTGGAGGCCGGCATGGCCAAGCTGCTGGCGGCGCGCGTCGCCTGGGCCGCGGCCGACAACGCCGTGCAGATCCACGGCGGCAACGGCTTCGCGCTCGAATACCCGGTATCGCGTTTGTTGTGCGACGCGCGCATTCTCAACATCTTCGAGGGCGCGGCGGAAATCCAGGCGCAGGTGATCGGCCGGCGCCTGCTCGAAACGGCAAGATGACCCCGGAGACCTCACGATGATCGATTCCCGCGTATCACGGCGACGCCTGCTCGGCGCCGGTGCCGCACTGCTCGGCGCCCGGGCCCTGCCGGCGGCGGCCCAGGACACCTATCCGTCGCGTCCGATCAGGCTGGTCGTCTGCTACGCGCCCGGCGGGCCCGTCGACACGGCCGCCCGGCAGCTCGCGCCGCTGCTGTCGGCCAAGCTGAACAACGCGAACATCGTGGTCGAGAACCGGCCGGGCGGGGGCGGAACGATCGGCGCCGAGGCGGTCGCCCGTTCGGCGCCCGACGGCTACACGCTGATGTTCGCCGCCAGTCCGCCGCTGACGATCACGCCGCACCTGCTCAAGCGGATGCCGTTCGATTCGCTGAAGGACTTCTCGCCGGTCGGGCTGTACGTCGACTATGCGAACGTGCTGGTCGTCGCGCCCGATTCGCCGTTCAAGACGCTGGCCGAGCTGATCGCCTACGCGAAGGCCAATCCCGAGAAGGTCTCCTACGGTTCGGCCGGCGTCGGCGGCTCGAACCACCTGTCGGGCGAACTGCTGGCGCGGATGACCGGCACGAAGATGCTGCACATCCCATACAAGGGCAACGCGCCGGCGATGACGGACGTGATGGGCGGCAAGATCACGATGATGTTCGACATCACCGGGACCTCGGCCGGCTACGTGCAGTCGGGCCGCGTGCGCGCGCTCGGGATCAGTTCGTCGCGGCGCAACGCGTCGCTGCCCGACGTGCCGACGATGATCGAGGCCGGCGTGCCCGGCTTCGACGTCGTCGGCTGGTTCGCGCTGCTCGGGCCGGCCGGCATGCCGCGGCCGCTGGTCGACCAGATCAACGGCGCCGTGCACGCGGTGCTCGCCGACAAGGCGTTCGAGGCCAAACTGAACGGCCAGGGTTATGACGTCCACCCGTCGACGCCCGAGGAACTGCGCGCGGTGATCCAGCGCGACCTGGACATGTGGGGCAAGGTCATCCGCGACGCGAAGATCGAGGTCGAGTAACGGTCTTTTTCAGGCCAGGCCGAGCAGCACGATCGCCACCGACACGGTCGCCAGCGCGGCGAACGTGCCGAGCAGCAGCGCGGCGCTGATCGCGGTGGTGTCGGCGCCGTAGCGCTGCGCGACGATGAAGTTGTTGGCGCCGGCCGGCAGCGTCGCGCACAGCACGCCGGCGGCCGCCTGCGACGGCGATACCGGGATCAGCCAGTACAGCGCGATCGCCGCCAGCAGCGGATGGATCAGCAGCTTGGCGATCACCAGCACCAGCGTCGCCCGGTCGAGCGAGACGCGCTGCACGCCCAGCGTCGCGCCGATCGCGAACAGCGCGCAGGGGCCGGCGGCATTGCCGAGCAGCCGCAGGAAGTTGTCGATCACCGGCGGCATCGGCCAGCCCAGCGCCGCCACCAGCAGCCCCAGCGCGATCGAGGCGATCAGCGGACTGCGTACGAGGCCCGTGCCGATCGTCAGCGCGATGCGCCAGCCGCGCGCCTGCGGGTGGCGCTGCTTTTCGAGCAGCGCGACGGCGATTGCGATCAGCACGAACACTTCGCACAGGATCGTCAGCGCGACGGTCGGCAGGTACTGCTGGCCGATCTCGGCGACCAGCGCCAGGCCCAGGTAGCCGACGTTGCCGTGCGCGCAGGTCATCGCGTCGGCCGTCGCCTGCCTGCCGTCGCTGCGCGCCGGGTCGATCCAGCCGCGCCGGCCGGCGGCGCGCGCGGCGGCGAACAGTCCGAGCGTGGCCAGCAGGTAGCCGGTGATGAAGCGGGCATCGAGCAGCGCCTGCAGCGGGTTCGCGCTGATCACGCGGAACAGCATCGCCGGCAGCGCGAACCAGAAGACGAACGCGTTCAGGCCCGCGACCGAGTGCTCGGGCAGCAGCCTGCCGCGCGCGCCGGCGAAGCCGCAGAAAACGAGGCCGAACACCGGCAGGGTCAGGGTCAGGACGGCAGACATCGGAGGGAACGGACCGCGATCGTTGGTCGGCGCGCGACATGACGGCGGTCAAATCGGATCAGCACCGGAAGAAGGATGTTGTTCTACAGGCAAAGGATCGGGCCGTCAGGTATTTTGCGTCAGAATCCTGTCCACCGGCGGCGCGGTCGTGCGTTTGTCCGGTAAGCGGATCGCTTTCTTTTCGCGGCCATGGCCGTGCCTCATCGCAGTACGCTCTTTTCCTCCCGTTCCGAAGGGCGGACTGTTCGCGCAGGATGGATATGAATCTCGTTGTTCGTGGTGCACGGCCTTCGCTGTCGACGAAGCGCCGATCGATCGTCGTCGCCATGGCCGCCGCCTGGTGCGTGCCCGCGTTCGCCGATTCGGCCCGACCCGTACCGGCCCCGGCATCCCGAGGCGCGCCGATCAAGCCGGCCTCGGTGACCGCGGCGGCCGTGCCGACGCTGGCCGTGCCGACGGCGCCGTCGCCGGCCACCGCGCCGATCGATGCGGCAGCGAGCGCGGGCGGGATCGCCGTCGTGCTGAACTCCCGCGACGCCACGGTGTCGCTGATCGACATGGCGACCTTCGCCGAAGTCGGCCGCGTCGACGTCGGCAAGGAACCGCACCATCTGTATCCGACGCCGGACGGCCGGCAACTGATCGTCGCCAACGCGATCTCGAACGACCTGGACCTGCTCGATCCGGCGACCGGCAAGCCGATCGGCCGCGTGCGCAACATCGACGATCCGTACCAGATCAGCTTTTCGCCGGACCGCAAGTGGTTCGGCGTCAACGCGCTGCGGCTCGACCGCGTCGATCTGTATCACTACGACGGCAGCCAGATGACGCTGGCCGGGCGCGTGCCGCTCGCCAAGGCGCCCAGCCACCTGTGGTTCTCGTCGGACAGCCGCTGGCTGTACGTGACGCTGCAGGAGAGCGACGAGGTCGCGGCGATCGACGTGCAGCGCCAGCAGGTCGCGTGGCGCATGCCGGTCGGCAGGCAGCCGGCCGGCATCATCGTGACGCCCGGCGACAAGTACCTGATGGTCGGCGTGATGGGCGAGGATTACGTGGCGGTCATCGATCCGGCGACGCGGACCGAGGTGGCGCGGATCGTGACGGGCAAGGGCGCGCACAATTTCCGCGGGCTCGGCGACCAGCGCCACGTGTTCGTGTCCAACCGCGTCGACAACACGATCTCGAAGGTCGACATGACGACGCTGAAGGTCGTCGATACGATCGCGGTGCCCGGCGGGCCCGATTGCATCGAGGTGACGGCCGACGGCAAGCAGCTCTGGGTGACGTCGCGCTGGGCCAAGCGGATCTCGATCGTCGATCTGGACCAGCGCAAGGTCGTGCGGGTCGTCAGCGTCGGGCGCTCGCCGCACGGCATCTTCTTCCAGCAGCGCGCGCCGTTGCTGTGAGGCGGACGCCGTGCGAGCCATTCGGATCGCCGCGGTCGCGGCGGCGCTGACGGCGGCCGCGACCGGCATCGCCTTCGCGGCCGGTGCGGTCGGAGCGGCCGGCACGACGAGCGCGACCGGCACGACGAGCGCGACTGGCACGACGAGCGCGACTGGCACGACCGGCACGACCGGCACGACCGGCGCGGCGGCCGCGCAGGGCCGGTCCTCGCCGGCCGCCTGCCGCGCGACCGTCTACCTGACGCTGGATACCGGCAACATGAGCCAGGCCGAACGGATCGCCGGCATCCTGCGCGAGCAGGGCGTGCGCGCGACGTTCTTCCTGGCCAACGAGCGCACGCCGCGCGGCGACTACGCGCTCGATCCGTCGTGGCAGCCGTACTGGCGCGCCCGCGTCGCCGAAGGCCATGCGTTCGGCAGCCATACGTTCGATCACGTGTATTTCCGGTCGATGGACGCCGGCGATCCGTCGCGGGTCGTCGCCCGCCCGCAGTTCGGCGATGAGGCCGGCAAGACCGTTCGCTGGAACGCGGCCCAGGTCTGCGACGCGATCCGTCGGGTCGACGACCGCTTCGCGGAAATGACCGGGCGGCGGCTGGACCCGTTCTGGCGGGCGCCGGGCGGCAAGGCACCGCCGGCCGTCATGCGGGCCGCGCAGCAGTGCGGCTATCGCCACGTGTTCTGGGCGCCGGCCGGCTTCCTCGGCGACGAGCTGCCGTCCGAGCCGGTCTACACGAACGCGATGCTGCTCGAGCGCGCGCTGCGCACGATCCGCGACGGCGACATCCTGATGGCGCACCTGGGCATCTGGTCGCGCAAGGATCCGTTCGCGCCGATGCTCGAGCCGCTGATCGTCGGGCTGCGCGAGCGAGGCTTCTGTTTCGCGACATTGAACGAATCGCCGGCGCCCGGCCGCGCCGCGATCGGCAAGGGGGCGTGATGGACGCGCTCGCCGACGGCTTCGCCCGCGTGCAGATGTGGCTGTTCGAAGGGGTGGTCCAGCCGCTGGTCTTCAACCTCGGCTGGATGCGCTGGCAGGAAGAGGCGTTCGATGCGACCGAATGGCTGCTGGCCGGTGTCGTCGAGGTGGCGTTGCTGGCCGTCGTGCTCGGACTGCTGCAACGATGGATGCCGGCCGAGCCGGTCGTCGACCGGGCCTCGGTCCGCACCGACATCCTCTATACGCTGCTGCACCGGCTCGGCGCCTTCTCGCTGCTGGTGTTCGCGTTGGTGACGCCGCTGATGGATGGCATCGAAGGACATCTGCGCCTGCTGGGCATCTCCCGGCTCAACGTCGACCAGATCTGGCCGGGCGTCACCGACCGGCCGCTGGTCAGTTTCGCGATCTATCTGGTGATCTTCGACTTCGTCGACTACTGGGTGCATCGCGGGCAGCACCAGCTCGAATGGTGGTGGCAGTTGCACGCGCTCCATCACAGCCAGCGGCAGATGACGTTCTGGACCGACGACCGCAATCACCTGCTCGACGACCTGCTGCACGACGGTCTGTTCGCGGTGCTCGCCGTGTTCATCGGCGTCGGCGCCGGCCAGTTCATGTCCCTGATCATCGCCGTGCGCGTCATCGAAAGCCTGCAGCACGCGAACCTGCGCTGGCGTTTCGGCGCGATCGGCGAGCGCCTGCTGGTCAGCCCGAGCTTTCATCGCCGCCATCACGCGATCGGCGACGGCCATGAGGGGCGGCATCGCGGCTGCAACTTCGCGGTGCTGTTCCCGGTCTGGGACGTGCTGTTCGGCACCGCGGACTTTCGTCCGGGCTTCGTGCCGACCGGCATCCGCGACCAGTTGAGCGGGCGCGACTACGGCCGGGGATTCTGGCGGCAGAACTGGCTCGGATTGCGCCGCCTGTTCGGCGTCGATGCGCGGCCGCCCGATCGCGAGGCCGGCTGATGCTCAAGCGTGTGACACAGGCGTTCGCGCAGGGCGTGCGCAGCCAGCTCCAGCCGGCGATGCTCAAGCTGCTGCTGGTGCCGTTCGCCGTCGCGCTGCTGCTGTGGGCGGTCGCGGCCTGGTTCGCGTGGACGCCGCTGGTGACCTGGCTCGACCAGACGCTGTTCGATTCGACCGGCGTGATGCGCTGGGTGCAGGCGATGATGGCGCGCATCGGTATCGACGACTTCGGCCGTGCCGCTTCGGCCGTCATCGCCTTGCTGCTGTGGGTGCCGCTCGCGTTCGTGTCGGCGACGGTGCTGATCGCGGTGCTGGCGATGCCGGCCGTCACGCGTCACCTGGGGCAGCGCGACTATGCCGACGTCGCGCGGCTGGGCAGCGCGTGGAACGTGATGCCCAGCCTGTGGAACGCGTCGAAGGCCTTCGCGGTGTTCGCGATCGGTTATCTGGTGACGATGCCGCTGTGGCTGATTCCGCCGCTGGCCTTCGTCGTGCCCTGGCTGTGGTGGAGCTGGCTGACCGCGCGGCTGATGCGGCTGGACAGCCTTATCGAGCACGCGGACCCGGCCGAGCGGCGCGCGCTGATCGCGACCTACCGGCGCGAATACGGGCTGCTCGGGATGCTGGTGTCGGCGTTGAACTACGTGCCGCCGCTGTTCCTGATCACGCCGGTGCTGTCGGCGCTGGTCTTCACCCACTATTCGCTGGCCCGGCTGCGCGAGCGGCGGGCGGCTCCCGAACGGATCGCAAATGGCATTCGGCCTGATCATCATCGGTGACGAGATCCTGTCCGGCAAACGGCAGGACAAGCATTTCGCGAGGATCGTCGAGCTGCTGCGCGCGCGGGGGCTGTCGCTGGCCTGGGCGCACATCGTCGGCGACGACCGGGCGGCGCTCGTCGAGCTGCTGCGGCGCACGTTCGCCGGCGACGACGTCGTCTTCTGCTGCGGCGGCATCGGCGCGACGCCCGACGACCATACGCGGCAGGCCGCCGCCGCCGCGCTGGGCCTGCCGCTGGCCTTGCATCCGGAGGCCGCCGCGCTGATCACCGCGCGCGTTGCCGAGATGGCCGCGCAGGGGCAGGGTAGCGCCGACATGAACGTCCCGGACAACCGGCAACGGCTGAAGATGGGCGAGTTTCCGGCCGGGGCCGAGATCATCCCGAATCCGTTCAACCGGATTCCCGGCTTCCGGATCCGCCATCACTGGTTCGTTCCCGGGTTCCCGGTCATGGCCTGGCCGATGCTCGAGACCGTACTCGACACCCACTACCGGCACCTGTTCCATCGCGAATCGGCCGGCGACCGTTCGATGATCGTCCATGGCCTGGCCGAATCGACGATCACGCCGCTGATGGAGAGCGTCGAGCGCGACTTTCCGATGATCCGCGTCTACAGCCTGCCGTCGGTCGGTCGGGACGGCGGGCGCCGGCACATCGAGCTGGGCGTCAAGGGCGACCGGGTCTCGCTGCAGACCGCGTTCGAGCGTCTGCGCGACGGCGTGCTGGCGCTGGGGGGCGAGCTGGGTGAAGAATCCGGCGGCGCTCGAGGCTGACACGACGCGCCAGAAGGTGTCGTAATGCGTCAGCCCGGCGTGACGCATTACGACGCGCGTCCGGCCGACGCCGGGCCGATCACGGCGAAGGAATGCTGGCGGGGCCGGAAAAAGAAAAAGCCCGGTAGACCGACCGGGCTCAAAGCACCCCTGGAGGAGGAGGCTTCAGGTGGTGCTGGAGGAGACAATCAAACCGCTTCTACCGCTCAAACAGCAACCGTCTTGCGCGCCACACGCGGCGCGGCCTTCGACGCGGCCACGATGTTCGCTTCAGCCAGTTCAACGGCCTGCTTCGTCGCTTTGTTGACCTGTTCGAATGCCGTATTGGCAGCCGACACGGCCGACTTGACGAAGGACACGATGCTCTCGGAACCGGCGGGGGCGTTCTTCGCCAGCGTATCGATTACCGAGCCGAACTGCTTGTTGCTTTCCGCGACCTGTTTCTCGAACAGTCTAGCAATCTCCGTGCCAGTCTCGTTGGCGATCTCGTAGACCTGCTTGGCGTACGACGCGAACTTGTCGGTGGCCGGCTGCGCGGCGCTCATCGCGATGTCGGCCAGCGCCTTCGGATCTTTCGCCGCGAGCAGCGCCTTGATCTGGTCGGCCGATTCGGTCAGCGAGGCCTTGGTCGCCTGCAGATGCAGCTCGGCCAGCTTCTCGAAGCTTTCGACGTATTTGAGCGCGATCGTCTGGAAGGTTTCGAACGCGGCTTTCTGCATTTGGGCGAATTGCTCGGGAGTCGTCATGGCGGTTTACCTCACTGTACGGGATGGAGTAGACGGGGCTGCGGCCGGTGATCCGGCCCGGCGTTCCGGCGCTTGCCGGTGCGTTGCCCCGCCTCGAATTGTGCGTTGCAACAAAACACATTGTAGACTCTCGTCCCGGCGTGTCAACACGATTTGTTGCGCTGCAACAAATACCGGAACGAATCCCGGCAAGAACCTCCCGACTCACTCATGCAATAGGGAAATACCAACGATGACCGAGCAGGACGAGCAATCGGGCGAGGCCGGCGGCGCGCGGCGAGGCCGGACGACCTATCCGGTGCTGTCCGAGGTGACGACCCGCTGGTCCGACAACGACATTTACGGGCACGTCAACAACGTCGTCTACTATTCGTACTTCGACACGGTCGTCAATCGCTACCTGATCGAGCAGGGCGCGCTGGACATCCACGGGGGCGAGGTCATCGGCCTGGTCGTCCAGAGCCGATGCGACTATTTCGCGCCGCTGGCCTTTCCCGATCCGGTGGTCGCGGGGATCAGCGTGGCCCGCCTCGGCAACTCCAGCGTCCATTACCGGATCGCGCTGTTCGGGTCGGACGGCGACGAGCCGGCGGCCGAAGGGCGCTTCGTCCACGTCTACGTCGATCGCCATACCCGCCGCCCCGTTGCACTGCCGCAACGGCTGCGGCAGGCATTGATACCGCTCGTCGATTCATCGGCGGACCGAGGGCGTCCTGCGTGACTTTTTTCGCGTCAAATGTGACGCGATTGGGCGCCCCGAGGGGCGCGGCGAGGCCGATTCTGGACCGGGCGCGACCAGATGTGACGTCTTTGGCACAAAAGGGCAACTCTTCAGGCGCCGCTTAAGACATAGTTGTAAATCTTTAAAAACACTGGGTTTTCGGGATACTATTTGTGTCCCGAGTTCAGCGCGGCATGGATGTTGCGAAAGACCTCGGTCTGCCGGAGAGTATTCGTGACAAACTGCCGTAAATCCTGCCATCCATCGTTCAAAATCACCCTTCTATCGGTAATTTCGGCGATATGCCTGCACGCTCCCGGCGTCGGGGCGGCAGGCGTCGGCAAGACCAAGGCCGGACGGCCGGCCGCGCAGGCGACCAGCCCCAAAGCGGGCGCCAAAGCGCCGACGAAGGCGGCGGCGCTCGCGCCGCGCGCGGCGAAGGGAACGACGGCCAGCGCCGCCAAGGCATCGGTCCGCGCGGCCGAGCGCCAGACCGCCTCCGTCCACCATGGCGCGGTCCGCCGGGCTGCCCGGGTGCTGCCGGTATCGGCCGTCTCGACGATCATCGGCCGTCCGTCGATCGGGCAGGCGATAGGCTTGCACGCGGTCGACGACCCGTTGGATCTGCATTCGGCGGTCGCGCTGGTGGTCGACTCGCGCTCCGGCGAGCCGTTGTTCGAAAAGAACGTCGGCGCGGTCCTGCCGATCGCGTCGATCTCCAAGCTGATGACGGCGATGGTCGTGCTCGACGCGAACCAGCCGTCGACCGACGTGATCGAGATCTCGCAGGCCGACGTCGATACCGAGCGGTTCAGCAGTTCGCGTCTGCGTGTCGGCAGCCGGCTGACCCGCGCCGAGGCGCTGCAGGCCGCGCTGATGGCGTCCGAGAATCGCGCCGCCAACGCGCTGGGCCGCTACTATCCGGGCGGCATGGACGCCTTCGTGCAGGCGATGAATCGCAAGGCGGCCAGCCTGGGCATGGTCGACTCGAACTTCGAGGAGCCGACCGGGCTGTCGAGCCGCAATGTGTCGAACGCCGTCGACCTGGTGCGGATGGTCAAGGCCGCTTCCGAGTATCCGGTGATCCGGCAGTATTCGACGTCGACCGAGCTGGCGATCGACAACGGCTTTCGCACCGTCAGCTTCCACAACACGAACCGCCTGGTCGACACGCCCCATTGGGACATCGGCCTGCAAAAGACCGGCTACATTTCCGAAGCCGGCAATTGCCTGGTCATGGAGTCCCGGATCGAAGGCCGGCCGGTGATCATCGTGCTGCTCGATTCGGCCGGACGCGGATCGCGCTTCGCCGACGCGCAGCGGATCCGCCGCTGGATCGAGGACGGGCCGGTGCGCGCGTCGATCCATCCGGGCAAGATGACCCAGAGCCTGACGTCGCTGGGCTCCTGACGCCCGACCAGCGCTTTTTCATCCAGCGCTTTTTTCAATCTCCGGGACGCCCGCAGGCACAAAGCCGGGCGTGGGCCGATGCGCCTGTATGCTGCCGCTTGCGGCCAGCCAGCCGATCCGGGCGCGCCAGTCTCTTCGCGCCCATCTCTCGGAGAACCTTGAAATGATTCGCATCAACGCAATCGCGACGGCTGCGGCCGTCATCGCCGTCGGCGCCACGCTGTCGGCCTGCAGCAGCATCGGTCTCGGCCGCGCCACGGCGCACGCCCACCTGGCGCCCACCGGGGCCATCTCGCCGAATCCCACCACCGGCACGGCGACCTTCACCGCGCTGGAACACGGCGTACGCGTGGCGGGCGAGGTGCGCGGCCTGCCGCCGGGCAGCGAGCACGGCTTCCATATCCACGAGAAAGGCGATTGCGGCGACAACGGCAACGCCTCGGGCGGCCACTTCAACCCGGCCGGCGGCAAGCACGGCAAGTTCGGCGCGCAGGGTTCCCACGCCGGCGAACTGCCGAGCCTGGTGGCCGATGGCGCTGGTGTGGCCCGCTTCAGCGTCGACGTGCCCGCGATCTCGCTGACCGACGGCGCGGCCAATAACGTCGTCGGCCGCGCGCTGGTCGTGCACCGCGACCCCGACGACTTCACGTCGCAGCCGGCCGGCAATTCGGGACCGCGCATCGCCTGCGCCGTCATCACGCGCGGTTGAACGGCGCGGCCGGGGCGCGAGAGACTGAGAGCCTTTCGGGCACGGCCGAAAAATTCTCAGCCTCTGACGGCTCTTCAGGTTTCGCTGACTTCGTAGCCCAGCGCCTGCGAGATCTGGCCGGCGGTGCGGCACAGCAGCTCGATCCAGTCGTCCTGGACGAAATCGGCGGGTGCCGAGATCGACAGCCCGGCGACCAGCTTGCCGACGTCGTCGCGGATGCCCGCGGCGATGCAGCGCACCCCCAGCTCGAGCTCCTCGTTGTCCCGCGCATAGCCGCGGGCGCGCACCAGCGCCAGCTCGCGATCGAGCCGCACCGCGTCGGTGATGCTGTTGTGGGTGTGGCCGGCCAGGCCGGTCCGGTTGATGTAGCTGCGGATGTTCTTGGGGTCGTCGGCCGCCAGAAACAGCTTGCCCACCGAAGTCAGGTGCAGCGGCGCGCGCCCGCCGACCGCCCGCACGACCTGCATGCCCGAGCGCTCGGAGACCGCGCGCTCGATGTAGACGATCTCGTCGCCCTGGCGGATCGACAGGTTGACCGGCTGCGAGGTCGCGCGATGCAGCTCGCGCATCGGACCGAGCGCCGCATCGCGCACGCTCAGGCGGGACTTGACCAGATTGCCCAGTTCGAGCAGGCGCATGCCGAGCTGGTAGCTGCCGGGTTCGGCCCGGTCGACGAAGCGGGCGATGACCAGATCGTTGAGGATCCGGTGCGCGGTCGACGGATGCAGGCCGGTGCGCGACGACAGGTCCTTGAGGCTGACCGGGTCATTCTGGGCCGCCAGCGCGTCGAGCAGCGAGACCAGACGCTCGATCACCTGGATCGCGGTTTTCGGCTCGGCCGCGGTGGCAGCGGCCGACGTCCGCGTCAGCGGGCCCGACGAGGCGGAAACGGAAGGGGGAACGAGGGACGTGGCGGCGGACGAGCGGCGCATGACGACGGGATGACACGAAGATTCGATACGGTGGAGGGTTATACCACCCTGTGAAACGTCCCTCAAGCGGCGGAGCCGCGGCAGGCGGCGCGCCGCCGTCAAACGTGCAGCAGGCCGGTGCGGTATGCGATCGCCGCCATGCCGCGGGCGGCCGGCACGCCGCGCGCGGCATGCCAGCGCCACCCGAAATGGTCGAGCGCCAGCCCGTAGCGCCAGGTCAGGTCGGGATTGGCCACGACCAGCAGCGGCGGGCCGTCGCGCAGCTCGTGGCTGATCGCCGACAGCTCGGCGCCGATCAGCAGCGCGGACAGGTAGGACGGCAGCGCCGGCGGCTGCATCCGGTCGAGCAGCGCTTCGGCGCGGGTCGTGAACAGCAGCGAGGTCAGCGCGCGCGGATCCTCGCCGATGCGGTTCAGGCCCAGCTTGAAGGCCGGCAGATCGAACTCGGGTTCGGGGCGGCGGAACAGGCGGCCCAGGATCGAGTGCGACGACAGCACGTCGAACAGCTCGCCGGTCATGAACGTGCGAAAGCTGCGGATCCGCGAACGCTCGGTCCGGACCCATTTGCTGTGCGTGCCCGGCATCAGCAGATTGGCCTCGCGCAGGCCTTCGGCTTCGAGCGCGCCGAAGACCAGCGTCTCTTCGCCGCGCATCACGTCCGAGAACGTCGCGTTCGGTTCCGAGCAAACGCCGGGGATCAGCGCGAAGCGCCGGCCGGCCAGATCGTCCAGCCAGGTCAGCGCGCCGCACAGATCGTCCAGGCCGGCGGGCACCGGCAGGAAGCTCGTCTCGCGCCAGCCCTGCCGGCTGCCGATCATGCCGCAGGCGACGACCGGCAGATCGCCTCGCGCGCGTAGCCATGGCGCGCACAGGGTCTCGAAGGCGCCGAGGAACTGTCCGCGTTCGATCCGCTGGACGCCGGCCGGCGCATCGAGTTGCTCGACGATCGCGCCGTGCGCGTCCAGCAGATAGGCCCGCAGCGAACTGGTTCCCCAGTCCAGACCGATCAACTGGTCGTTTTCCATCGGCAAAGTATGCCCGCGGAGCCGGTCCGCGCGCCAGCGCCGCGTGGCCGCGCACCGGCGGCGCCGGCGGCTCCCGGCAGGATCGTCAGGCGCTTGTTATCATCTTCGCTTCATGACGCTGACCGAACTCAAGTACATCGTTGCCGTCGCGCGCGAACGCCATTTCGGGCGTGCGGCCGAGGCCTGCTTCGTCAGCCAGCCGACGCTGTCGGTCGCGATCCGCAAGCTCGAGGACGAGCTGGGCGTGCAGTTGTTCGAGCGCGGTCCGGCCGAGGTGTCGGTGACGCCGGTCGGCGCGCAGATCGTCGAACAGGCGCAGCGTGTGCTCGAGCAGAGCAACGAGATCCGCACGATCGCCAAGCAGGGCAAGGATCCGCTGTCCGGTCCGCTGCGTCTGGGCGTCATCTACACGATCGGGCCGTACCTGCTGCCCAAGCTGATTCCCGAGATGATCGCCACGACGCCGCAGATGCCGCTGCTGCTGCAGGAGAACTTCACGGCCAAGCTGCTCGAGGATTTGCGCCACGGCGACCTCGACGTCGCGATCCTCGCCGATCCGTTCCCGACCGGCGGCCTGATGACGCACGCGCTGTACGACGAGCCGTTCCTGGTCGCCGTCCCGCGCCAGCATCCGTGGGCCCGGCGCAAGGCGGTCCGCTCCGACGAGCTCAAGGACGAAACGATGCTGCTGCTCGGTTCGGGCCATTGCTTTCGCGACAACGTGCTCGAGGTCTGTCCGGAGCTGTCGCGCTTCTCGCAGAGCACCGTCGGCATCCAGAAGACGTTCGAAGGTTCGTCGCTGGAGACGATCCGCCACATGGTGGCCTCCGGCATCGGCATCACGGTCGTACCGCAGCTCGCCCGCGAGGATCGGATCGACGAGCCGCTGCTGGCCTACGTGCCGTTCGCCGATCCGGTGCCGCACCGGCGCGTGTCGCTGGTGTGGCGCAAGAGTTTTTCGCGGTCCGCCGCGATCAAGGCCCTGCGGCAGGCGATCGATCGCATCGATCTGCCCGGCGTGACCCGCCTGGACGAGGTGGTCGCGGCCGCGCAGTGACCCTGGCCCTGCGCACCGCCCGGGCCGCCCGCCCGGGTTTTCGCGCCGGGCCGACGCATTCAGAGAGTTCTTCATGGTATCCCGCCCCCAGTATCCGACGCTCGAACAGACGATCGGCCGTACGCCGCTGATCCGGCTGCAACGCATTCCCGGCGCCGACAACGACGCGCGCGGCAACGTGCTGCTCGGCAAGCTCGAAGGCAACAACCCGGCCGGTTCGGTCAAAGACCGGCCGGCGATGTCGATGATCGCCCGGGCCGAGGCGCGCGGCGAGATCAAGCCCGGCGACACGCTGATCGAAGCGACCTCGGGCAATACCGGCATCGGGCTGGCGATGGCGGCCGCGCTCCGCGGTTACCGGATGCTGCTGATCATGCCGGACAACCAGTCGCTCGAGCGGCGTCAGGCGATGAAGGCCTACGGCGCCGAGCTGGTGCTGGTCAGCGCGCAGGAAGGGATGGAGGGCGCGCGCGACCTGGCCGACCGGATGCAGGCCGAAGGCAAGGGGCGCGTGCTCGACCAGTTCTCGAACGACGACAACTGGATCGCCCACTACGAGACCACCGGCCCCGAGCTGTGGGAGCAGACCGACGGGCAGATCACGCATTTCGTGTCGGCGATGGGCACGACCGGAACGATCACCGGCGTCTCGCGCTATCTGAAGGAGAAGAATCCGGCGATCCAGATCATCGGCGCGCAGCCCGAGGACGGCTCGTCGATCGCCGGAATCCGCAAGTGGCCGGCCGAATACCTGCCCAGCATCTATCGGCACGCGATCATCGATCGCACCGAATCGGTCAGCCAGCAGGCGGCCGAGGACATGGCGCGGCGGCTGGCCGCCGAAGAGGGGCTGTTCTGCGGCATCTCGGCGGCCGGCGCGTTCGTCATCGCGCTGCGGATCGCCGCGACGGTGCGCGACGCGACGATCGTGTTCGTCGTCTGCGATCGCGGCGACCGCTACCTGTCGACCGGCGTGTTTCCGGGGTGAGTCCGGCTTCGCCCGCGGCGGCCGGCGGCGCACGGCCGGATGTCGTCAAGGGCATCGCGCTGCTGGTCGCGGCGGTGTTCTGCTTCAGCGTGCTCGACTCGCTGTCCAAGGCGCTGGTCCAGCGCTATCCGCTGATGATGGTCGTCTGGGTGCGCTACGCCGCACACGTCGCGATCATGCTGATCCTGCTGCTGCCGCGGATGGGTCCGCGCCTGTTCGAGACGCGCCGGCCGGGTATCCAGTTGGTGCGCGGCCTGGCGCTCGGCCTGTCGTCGGTGACGTTCGTGGCCGGGCTCAGCTCGATGCCGCTGGCCGAAGCGTCGGCGATCGCGCAGATCGCGCCGGTGCTGATCACGCTGCTGGCCGTGCGCTTCCTGGGCGAGACCGCACCGCCCGGAACCTGGTGGGCGCTGGCCATCAGCTTCGCCGGCGTGCTGCTGATCGCCCGGCCGGGCAGCCGGATCTTCACGTGGGCTGCGTTCCTGCCGCTGGCGACCGCGGTGCTGGCAGCGACCTACCAGTTGCTGACGCGCAAGCTGTCGAACGTCGACAACGGCGTCGCGACGCTGTTCCTCGGCGGTCTCGTGGCGACGGTGACCGCGTCGCTGATCGTGCCGTTTTTTTGGGAATGGCCACACGACGTCGTCGACGGCCTGCTGCTGCTGTCGATGGGCGCCGTCGGCGCCGGCGGCCACATGCTGCTCGTGCGTGCGTTCGAGAACGCGCCGGCCAGTACGCTGGCGCCGTTCGGGTATTTCCAGGTGGCGTCGTCGCTGGTGATGGGCATCCTGGTCTTCGGCAGCTTTCCCGATGAATGGGCGCTGGCGGGGATGCTGATGATCGTCGCCACCGGCGTCGTCATGGCGCTGGTCCGCGGGCGGCGGGCGCTCGAAGCCCGTGGTGAATGAATCAGTCCGAATCAGAATCTGTGAACGAATCGGACGCGGCCGAGCGGCGCGTCAGGGCGGTTCCGATCGAGGCGCGAAGCGCAGCCATATCGGGTGATATGGCGAGCATTCGCAACGACGAGCGGGATCGTCCTGACGCGACGAGCGGGCGTGGATGATGCGCCCACCGGTTTTCAGGGGTGGAATCGCCTGACCAGCCGGCGAAACCGCCGGATGCCGAGCCGCATGTCGGCGCGCCGATGGCGGCGGCGGTCGGGCAGGCCGCTCGGGTGCGCGGCGGGCAGGCGGTTGTCCGGATCGCCGAAGCGCAGGCTGTTGTAGCTGGCGACGATCCGGCGCGCGTCGAGCTGCGCGCCGGTGCCCAGGCCGGGACCGATCCGCTCCAGGTGCTGGCCGGCGGTTTCGTGCGGCAGCTTGTCCAGGCCGACGACCGCCAGCCGTTCGCAGAACTCCCGATACCATCTCTCGATCGGATCGCGCGGGTGCCGGGGATGCAGCGTAACCAGCGCCGCCGCGCCGATCAGCACGCCCATCGCCGCGGCCAGCAGGCCGGCCAGTTCGCGCCAATCGCCGAGCACGCCGTCCAGGCCCAGCCGCGCCAGCAGCCGCTGCTGGGTCGCGCCGTCGTACGACAGCACCCATTGGTTCCACGCGTTCGCCATCGCGTCGAGGTTCAGCGACAGCAGTTGCCATAACCGCTGGCCGCCGGCCAGGACGGGGGCGGCCTCGTCGGTCCAGGCGCCGCGCGAGCCCGGCTCGATCCGCTCGGGCGCGATGGCGTTGACTGGATCGACGCGTACCCAGCCCTGGTCGTCGAGCCAGGCTTCGACCCACGCATGCGCATCGCCCTGGCGTACCAGCCACGAGCCGTTGACCGGATTCGGTTCACCGCCCTGGTAGCCGGTCACGATCCGCGCCGGGATGTCCATCGCGCGCAGCAGGAAGGTCGTCGCGCTCGCATAGTGCTCGCAGAAGCCCGCGCCGGTGTCGAACAGGAATTCGTCGATGCCGTGCGTTCCCCAGACCGGAGGAGACAGCGTGTACCGGAACGGGGCCTGGCCGAACCAGGCCAGCACGCGGTCGATCCGTTGTCGAGGCGTCGGCAGTTCGTCCCGCCAGCGCTCGGCCAGCGCGCGGGCGCGCGGATTGAAGCCATCGGGCAGCGCGCGCAGCGCCGCCAGCGACTGCGCGGGCTCGTGCCGCCCCAGCGTGAAACGCGGCTGCGAGACGACGTCGTAGCGCAGCCTCGATCCGTTGGGCGACGGACCGTGCAGCAGCATCTGCGCGTCGAGCCGCGCCGCCACCGGCAGGCCCTGGACCTGCACCGGCGCTTCCAGTGCATACAGCCAGTCCTGCTCCTGCGGTTCGAGCGTCACCGTGTAGCGGATGCCGGTGTCGGCGCCGGCGTGCTCCAGATCCGCTTGCCGGGCCGACGGCCGCATCGGCGCCGCGCGCCAGGCACGCCCGTCGAAGGCGCCGAGCACCGGACCGCGCCAGTACATCTGCGACGGCGGCGGCGCCCCGTCCGGGAAGACGACGCGGAACGCGATCTCGGTCGACAGCGTCAGCTCCGAGATCGATCCTGGCCGCATCGATTCGGACAGGCCCATCCGCGCGCGGATCTTGTCTTCGGGCATCGACCACAGCGGCTGCTGCAGGCGCGGAAACAGCACGAACAGCAAGGCGGCGATCGGCAGCGCCTGCAGCAGCAGGCCGCCGGCCAGCCTGAACCGCTTGCCGATCGGCGCTTCCTGGTCGCCGAACTGCATCGTGACCATCGTCGTCACCAGCGCGACCACCGCCAGCGTGACGGCCAGCGCGATCGGCAGCGACTGGTCCTCGAAGAACACGGTCAGCAGCAGGAAGAAGCACAGGAACAGCACGACGAACAGGTCGCGGCGCGCCCGCATCTCGAGCAGCTTGAGCCCCAGGAACAGCAGCAGGATCGTCACGCCGACGTCGCGCCCGATGAAGGTCTCGTACTGGACCCATACGGCGACCAGGCAGGCCGTCGCCGCCAGCCAGCGGATCGGCGCCGACGGCAGCGCGCGGCCGGACAGCACCAGGCCGAGCCGCCAGACGAACAGCAGCGCGAAGCCGATGCTCGCCCAGACCGGCACGAACGGAAAGTGCACGAGCGCCGTCAGCAGCGTGGCGGCCATCAGGAACAGCGTGTCGCGCCGGTCGCGCTCCCACTGCTCGCCCAGGCGGCCGCCCAGCGCCTTGATCGAGTACCGGACGCCGCGCGCCACGTCAGACCTCGGCTTCGGCCAGCGCCTGCAGGCAGGCCTGGCGGTGTTCGCCGCCGCTGGCCGCGGGCAGCGACACGCCGGGCAGGTGCAGGCTGAAGCGCGCGCCCTGCGCGTCGGCGTCGATGACCCAGCGCGTCAGCCTCGACAGTCGCGCCTCGGCGTCGAGCGAGACCGGCAGCGCCGACCAGTCCAGCGCCAGGTCGCCGCGGGCGCCGCCTTCCAGGTGCTTGCTCAGCAGATGGTCGCCGCCGGTACGGGCGATGGCTTTCCACGCGATCCGCTTGGGCGGGTCGCCGGGCTGATACGGACGGATGCCGGCCACGTCCTCCTGCCCGCTGCCCCGGCTGTCGCCGTCGCCGCGCGCGTCGTGGTGATCGGGCAGCGGCGTCGGCGGATTCTCGGGCGTCGGGTAGACGAGCACCCGCATCGCCGGCAGCCAGTACGCCCAGGCCGTCCAGATGCCCAGCGGGAAGCGCGTGCGCAGCGTCAGGCGCGGAATGTCCTGCCAGCCGCGCCGCGTCGTCGGCAGCGCGACCGAGCCGATCCGCTCGGCATGCGGTGCCAGGTCGAACACCTCGTCCTTGGCCATGCCCGGCGCCTGGACGTGGATCGCGTAGCGCGCGAAGCGCGTCGGATTGGTGATCTGCAGCGTGAACTCGGCGATCTGGCCGGCGAACACCGGCTCGGCCCGGCCCGGCCGAAGCTGCAGGCGAGTCAGATTGCGGAACGTGTGCAGCATGCCGGCGATCGCCATTCCCGCCAGCAGGAAGGTCAGCGCATAGCCGAGCGACAGCCGGTAGTTGATCGCGGCGATCAGCATCGCCGCCAGCACCGTCCCGTACAGCAGTCCGGGCCGCGAGGGCAGGATGTAGATCGAACGCTGCGACAGCACGCGCTCGCCGTGCTGGCGCCGGCGCTGGCTCGGCAGCCGGCTCGACCAGCGATCGATCGCATCGATGACCGCCTGCCCCGGGGATCGCGGGCCGGCGACCGCCCCGAGACGGGTCGGCCCATTCACGGGACCGCGACCGCTTTGGTCAGCTCGGCGACGAGCTCGGCGCGCGCCCGATGCGACGCGCCGCCGCCTTTGGCCGGACGCAGGCGATGGCCGGCGACCGCGGGCAGCACCGCCTGGACGTCGTCGGGCAGCACGTGGTTGCGGCCGTCGAGCATCGCCCAGGCGCGCGCGGCCTGCAGCAGCGCCAGGCCGGCGCGCGGGCTCAGGCCTTCGGCCAGCATCGGCGCGCGCCGGCTGGCCGTCAGCAGGTTCTGCACGTAGTCGAGCAGCGTCGCGCTGCAATGGATCTGGCGGACCAGTTGCTGGGCCTGCAGCAGCAGCGGCGGCGTCAAGCGCGGCACCAGCTCGGCCAGCAGGTGCCGCCGGTCGCGGCCTTCGAGCAGCGCGCGTTCGGCTTTCGGATCCGGATAGCCGAGCTCGATGCACATCAGGAAGCGATCGAGCTGCGATTCGGGCAGCGGAAACGTCCCGATCTGGTCCTGCGGATTCTGCGTGGCGATCACGAAGAACGGCTCGGGCAGCGCGCGCGTCTCGCCTTCGATCGACACCTGGCGCTCTTCCATGCCCTCGAGCAGCGCGCTCTGCGTCTTCGGCGACGCGCGGTTGATCTCGTCGGCCAGCAGCACCTGGGTGAAGACCGGGCCCGGGTGGAACACGAAGCGGGCGCTGTCGCGGTCGAAGATCGACACGCCGACGATGTCCGACGGCAGCAGGTCGTTGGTGAACTGCACGCGTTTGAGCTGCAGGCCCAGCGACACGGCCAGCGCGTGCGACAGTGTGGTCTTGCCGACGCCGGGCAGGTCTTCGATCAGCAGGTGGCCCCGCGCCAGCAGGCAGGCGAGCGCCAGTCGGATCTGCGGCTGCTTGCCGACGACGATACTGCCGACTTGCGCGGCGACCGATTGGATGAGTTCGAGCATCTTCACGAAATGGACCCGGTCGGCCGAGTGTAAACGCAAGCGTCGGCCCGCGGTCCGCCCGGGCGCCGCCGCGCGACGGATGCCCGTCGGCCGGGGATCGATGGCGGCCCGCGTCGCATCGAGCGGACGTTGAGCGGACGTTGAGCGGACATCGGGCGGACATCGGGCGGACATCGGGCGGACATTGGGCGGACATTGGGCGGACATTGGGCGGACATTGGGCGGACATCGAGCGGACATCGAGCGGACATCGAGCGGACATCGAGCGGACATCGAGCGGGGGCGGATCCGGCTGGCTCCGGGGGCGCGCCGTCGACGTCGCCGGCGCGTCGCCGGCGGGTGCCGCTCGTCCGGTGCCGGCGAGCGGGGAAGGCTTCGCACGGACATGAGAAGATCGGGACCGGCCCCGGAAGATCGGGGCCGCCCTCAGAAGATCGGGATCGATCCGGGAAGATCGGGCCCGACCCCAGACGGAGATCGACGATGAACGCTCCCGAGCGCCCGGCCGCCCCGGCGGACCAAGACGAACCGCTGATCCTGACGAGGCGCGACGGCCCGATCGCCAGGCTGACGCTGAACCGCCCGCGCCAGTACAACGTGCTGTCCGAGGCGATGCTCGATGCGCTGCAGGCGGCGCTGGCCGAGCTGGCGGCCGATCCGGCGGTTCGCGTCGTCGTGCTCGGCGCGGCCGGCAAGGCCTTCTGCGCCGGGCACGATCTGGGCCAGATGCGCGCCGATCCGCGGATCGACTACTACCAGTGGCTGTTCGCGCGCTGCACGAAGGTGATGATGGCGATCCAGCGGATGCCGCAGGTCGTCATCGCCCGCGTGCATGGCCTGGCCACTGCGGCCGGCTGCCAGCTCGTCGCGATGTGCGATCTGGCGGTGGCCGCCGACGATGCGCGCTTCGCTGTCTCCGGCATCAACGTCGGCCTGTTCTGCGCGACGCCGTCGGTCGCGCTGTCGCGCAACGTCTCGCGCAAGCAGGCGTTCGAGATGCTGGTCACCGGCGAGTTCATCGACGCGGCGCAGGCGGCCGCGCGCGGGCTGGTCAATCATGCGGTACCGGCGGCCGAGCTGGACCAGACGATCGCGGCGCTGGCGCGCACGATCTGCGCGAAACCGGCGCCCGCCATCGCCGCCGGCAAGGGCCTGTTTTACCGCCAGCTCGAGATGGGCATCGAGGCCGCCTACCAGGCGGCCGGCCAGACGATGGCCTGCAACATGGTCGAGCCCTGTGCGCAGGAGGGCGTGCAGGCGTTTCTCGAGAAGCGCGCACCGCGCTGGTGAACGGAGCGCCGGGCGCGGCGCCGCCTGCGGGCGGCACTCAGCCGGATGACGGCTCCGACCAGTCGGCCGACAGCGCCTCGATCAACTGACGGTAGCGCTCGTCGCCGAGCTGCCGGCTCACGCGCTTCTCGATCTCGGCGATGATCTGCGCGCCGCTGCGGTTCAGCGTCTTGCCCAGCTCGGTGTACTGGATCCGCTTGGCGTTGCGGCGCTCCGGATCGTCGCTGACCGACAGGATCCCGCGGCGGGCCAGTTCGCCGACGGTCTTGTGCACGGCCTGGCGCGAGATCGCCAGCTTGCGCGACAGCGCGGCCATGCTGGTCGGCCGGCCGCCCATGTGCGCGAGCAGCCGCGACTGGGCGGGCGTCAGGTAGGCGAACGAATCGGAGTGATGGACCGCCCGCATGATCTCGCTGTCGATCCATTCGTTGCGCGCGATCAGCAACTGCTTCAGATTCGGCATGGGGGATTCGGCCCGACCTTTCTAACATGTCAACCGTTGTTGACATCGGAATTCTATTGACCTAATCTTGCCGCTGTCAACCAAGGTTGACCAGGGGCCGAAGCGCGAACCTCGTCTTTCGGGGTGAGGTCG
Organism: Burkholderiaceae bacterium; assembly: GCA_047601745.1. GTDB lineage: Bacteria > Pseudomonadota > Gammaproteobacteria > Burkholderiales > Burkholderiaceae_E > JAKPAM01. Next base: position 3,897,870 of record JASGIS010000001.1, read on the forward strand.
AGCGAAGCAGTTCTGTTCCAGCGCCGCAGGCGCTCCTGTATCGTGGCGAGGAAGCGCCCGCCTTCAGGCGGGAGTGACTCACAGTGTGGACTTCGCCGAGACGAATCGTGCACCGGGCCGGCGGTACGGGCATCGGGCGGGTTCGGCTCGCATCGGGGATCCCGGTACGCGCCAGTCCGTTTTACGGCGCTGGCGATCGATCGACCGCGGGCGCGGGGCCGGCGACGCCGGCTCAGCACCTATAATCTGCGGTGCCCGAATTTTAAACAGCGAGAGAGACGGATGAAAATCCTTGTTCCCGTAAAGCGCGTTGTCGACTACAACGTCAAGGTTCGCGTCAAGAGCGATCAGACCGGCGTCGATATCGCCAACGTCAAGATGTCGATGAATCCGTTCGACGAGATCGCCGTCGAAGAAGCCGTCCGTCTGCGCGAGAAGGGCGTCGCGACCGAGGTCATCGCCGTGTCCTGCGGCGTCACGGCCTGCCAGGAAACGCTGCGCACGGCGCTGGCCATCGGCGCCGACCGGGCGATCCTCGTCGAATCCGCTGAAGACCTGCAGCCGCTGGCCGTCGCCAAGCTGGTCAAGGCGGTGCTCGACAAGGAAGGCGCGCAGCTCGCGATCCTGGGCAAGCAGGCGATCGACGACGATTCGAACCAGACCGGTCAGATGCTGGCCGCGCTGGCCGGCCTGCCGCAGGCGACGTTCGCGTCGCAGGTCGAGATCGCCGACGGCAAGGCCCAGGTCATCCGCGAGGTCGACGGCGGCCTCGAGACGCTGTCGCTGTCGCTGCCGGCCGTCGTCACGACCGACCTGCGCCTGAACGAGCCGCGTTACGTCACGCTGCCCAACATCATGAAGGCGAAGAAGAAGCCGCTCGAAACGATCAAGCCGGCCGACCTGGGCGTCGACGTGACGCCGCGCCTGAAGACGCTGAAGGTCAGCGAGCCGCCGGGCCGCAAGGCGGGCATCAAGGTGGCGGACGTCAAGACGCTGGTCGAAAAACTCAAGAATGAAGCGAAGGTGATCTGAAGATGGCTTCCCTCGTCATTGCCGAACACGATAACGCGTCGCTGAAGGGCGCTACGCTGAATACCGTTGCTGCCGCCGCCAAGATCGGCGGCGACGTCACCGTGCTGGTCGCGGGCAGCAACGCCAAGGCCGCCGCCGACGCTGCCGCGCAGGTCGCCGGCGTCAGCAAGGTCCTGCTGGCCGATGCGCCGCAGCTCGCCGAGCAACTGGCCGAGAACCTGGCCGCGCAGGTGGTGGCAATCGCCAAGGATTACTCGCACATCCTGCTGCCGGCCACCGCGTCGGGCAAGAACGTCGCGCCGCGGATCGCCGCGCTGCTCGACGTCGCGCAGATCTCCGAGATCATCGCCGTCGAATCGGCCGACACGTTCCAGCGTCCGATCTACGCCGGCAACGCGATCGCCACCGTGCAGTCGGCCGACCCGACCAAGGTCATCACCGTCCGCACGACCGGTTTCGACGCCGTCGCCGCCACCGGCGGCTCGGCTGCCGTCGAAACGATCGAGGCCGTCGCCGACTCGGGCAAGTCCAGCTTCATCAAGCGCGAAGTCGCCAAGAGCGATCGCCCCGAGCTGACGGCTGCCAAGATCGTCGTGTCCGGCGGCCGCGGCATGGGTTCGGCCGAGAACTTCAAGATCCTCGATCCGCTGGCCGACAAGCTCGGCGCCGCGTTGGGCGCGTCGCGCGCCGCGGTCGACGCCGGCTACGCGCCGAACGACTGGCAGGTCGGTCAGACCGGCAAGATCGTCGCGCCGCAACTGTACGTCGCGATCGGCATCTCCGGTGCGATCCAGCATCTGGCCGGCATGAAGGACAGCAAGGTCATCGTCGCCGTCAACAAGGACCCCGAGGCGCCGATCTTCGGCGTCGCCGACTACGGGCTCGTCGCCGACCTGTTCCAGGCCGTGCCCGAGCTGGTGTCCGAACTGTGATCCGTTCCGGACGCTGACACCTTCCAGGAAGGGCCCTTCGCGGCCCTTTCTTTTTTTCATGGAGTGATTCGATGACTTATCGCGCACCAGTCGATGACATGATCTTCACGATGACCGAGGTGGGGGGGCTGCAGGCCATCGCCGGCCTGCCGGGTTTCGAGGACGCCGGCGAGGACACCGCGCGGGCGGTACTCGAGGAGTGCGCGAACTTCAACGAAGGCGTGGTCGCGCCGCTGAACGTCGCCGGCGACCTGCAGCCCTCGTCGCTGGCCGACGGCGTCGTCAGGACGACCCCGGGGTTCAAGGAAGCGTTCCGCCAGTACGCCGATGGCGGCTGGCAGGGCATCCAGCATCCGGTCGAGTTCGGCGGGCAGGGCCTGCCCAAGCTGATCGGCACCGCGTGCACCGAGATCCTGAACGCGGCGAACCTGTCGTTCGCGCTGTGTCCGCTGCTGACCGACGGTGCGATCGAGGCGCTGCTGACCGCCGGCAGCGACGCTCAGCGCCAGCGCTTCATCCCGAACATGATCTCGGGCAAGTGGACCGGCACGATGAATCTGACCGAGCCGCAGGCAGGGTCGGACCTCGCGCTGGTGCGTACGAAAGCGGTGCCGCAGGCCGACGGGACGTACCGGATCAGCGGCCAGAAGATCTTCATCACGTACGGCGAGCACGACATGGCCGAGAACATCGTCCATCTGGTGCTGGCGCGTACGCCCGAGGCGCCCGAGGGCGTCAAGGGCATCTCGCTGTTCATCGTGCCGAAGTTCCTGGTCGACGATGACGGCGGCCTGGGCCCGCGCAACGACGTCTGGTGCGCGTCGATCGAACACAAGCTCGGCATCAAGGCCAGCCCGACCGCCGTGCTGGTCTTCGGCGACGGCAAGGGCCAGGTCGGCACCGGCGAGAACGGGCAGGCCGGCGCGATCGGCTACCTGATCGGCGAAGAGAACCGCGGTCTCGAGTACATGTTCATCATGATGAACTCGGCGCGCTTCTCGGTCGGCATGCAGGGCGTCGCGATTGCCGGACGCGCGTACCAGAAGGCCGTCGCTTATGCGCGCGAGCGCGTGCAGAGCCGGGACGTCGCCGGGTCCGCGGGCCCGGTCACCATCATCCACCATCCGGACGTGCGCCGGATGCTGATGACGATGCGGGCGATGACCGAGGGCGCTCGCTCGCTCGCGTATGCGGCGGCGATGCATTCGGACCTCGGCCACCATTCGCCGGATCCCGATGTCCGTCGGCAGAACCTGGCCGTTTACGAATACCTGGTGCCGATCGTCAAGGGCTGGTCGACCGAAATGTCGCTGGAGGTCGCCTCGCTCGGCGTTCAGGTGCACGGCGGCATGGGCTTCATCGAAGAGACCGGCGCGGCCCAGTATTACCGCGACGCGCGGATCCTGCCGATCTACGAGGGCACGACGGCGATCCAGGCCAACGACCTGATCGGCCGCAAGACGGTGCGCGACGGCGGCGCGGTCGCACGCGGACTGATCGAGCAGATGCGCGCCACCGCGCGCGAGTTGCAGGCTGACGGCGGCGAGGATCTGGCGGCCATCGGCGGGCGGCTGGCGGCCGGAGCCGACGCGTACGAGCAGGCCGTGGGCTTCGTCGTCGACGCCGGCAAGCGCGATCCGCGGGCGGTCTTCGCCGGCAGCGTGCCTTACCTGCGCATGGCGGGCATTGTGCTCAGCGGCTGGCAACTGGGCCGCGCGGCGCTGGCCGCGCGCCGCGGCCTGGCCGGCAAGCAGGGCAACCCCGGTTTCCTGAGCGCCAAGATCGCGACGGCGCGCTTCTTCGCCGATCATCTGCTGACGCAGGCGCCCGGCCTGTGCTCGAGCATCGTCGAAGGTGCGGCGGGGGCGCTGGCGCTCGACGAATCGGCGTTCTGATCGGATCGACGGCGCACCGATCCATTCTCCCGAGCCGCTCGCGCCGCCCGAGGGGCGGATGCGACGGCCGGACGGAATGGGTCAGTGCGTCATCACGTCCGAAGTCCGTCGCGTCGTCGGCAGATCGTTCGAAGACCCCGGTCGATCCCGGCGGCGGCGCGCCGCGTCGCTGATCAAGGGGCCGCGGCCGCCTGCGAGCCGACGCAATCCGCGTGCCGGTTCCACCGGCTGCTGCAAAAATCCAGCCTGACCCGTTCGCGGCAGATGAACCGGGCGACGGCGTTCGAGCCGTTGCATTCGGCGTTCTGACGATCGATCAGCGAAACGTCTCGCTGCCGGTCGGGCGCGGCGGCGGGGGCCGTCACCAGGCTCGAAACCGCTGTCATGCCGGCCGATGGTGACGGCGAAGCGGCGGCCGGAGCCGGCACGGCCAGCGATGCCGCGACGGCCGGCGGCGCGGCACGGTCGCGGGTGTTGGTGTTGGTGTTGGTGCTGGTGCTGGTGCTGGTGCTGGTGCTGGTGCTGGTGTTGCGATCGATCCGGGACGACGCATCGGTTCCGCCGCCGCGAACTGCGGCGTCCGTCGACCGCGTCGGGGACGAGCGAACCCGGTCGTTCGGCGACCAGCTCAGCGAGCCTGTCGGCGGCACCGTGTGGGCGGCCTGCGCCGCACCGCCTGCAGCCCCCGCGATAATCGCCAGCAGCGGGTCCTTCGTCGAATCGTCGCGCGTGCGGGGCGCCGCGGCGGGAGAGGGGGCGCTTGCCGCCGCGGCGTGAGCCGGCTCGGGCACCAGTCCCGACGACACGGTATCGGCTGCCGTCGCTGCGGCCCGCTCCGTCACGGATGACGTGCCGACCGCGGTCGAAGACGCGGTGATTCGCGCAACGGACGGCGATGCGACGCCTGGGGGCTCGGTGGCGTCCGGTTTCGTCCGGCCGGCGCTGTCGGATACCTGCCGGACCGTCAGCGGAATGCGCGTCCCGTCGGACAGACGCAGCGTCGGTCGGGTGTCGGCTGCCTGCGGCGGCCATGCCGGCGTGGTCGCGTGGATGTACCAGATCGCCGCGGCGCCGGCCGCGGTGATCGCGATCACGGCCACGACGACCGCCAGCATCCCGGCGAGGGTCAGGCGCCGGTCGCGCGAACGACGGGCCGCTCGCGAGGCGCCTGCGGCCTGCCATCTCGGCGAGCGCGCCCCCAGGCCGCCCTCGACCGGTGGTTCGTTCAGGATGATGATCGACATCAGCGCCTTTTCCCTGCAATGGATTGCCGCCAGCATAGCAAGGCGTTCGCCCTTCGGGGAGCGGCCGGCGGCTACTGCCTTCGTGGGGGGTGTCCGATCGCGTCGGACGATCGGCCGACTCGTCGACAGGCTTGTCAAGCGTGATCGAAAAGCTGTATAAATATACACTATCGATGACGCGCGCCAGTCGGGCCGCGGTCGGCACCGGTTCCGCGGTGTTTCGGCCGAACGCGCCGGGTAGCGCCGCCGATCCGACAGGAGCCCCGATGCCCGCGCCCCATACGACGACCTCGACGAAGCCGCTCACCTTCGTTCCCGCCCGTGCGATGTCCGTCGCGGCCAAGGGCCGAGGGGCGGTCGACAACCCGACCGGCCGTTTCGAGCACCATCGCAGGCAGTCCGACGAGTCGTTCGGATGGACGCAGGATCTCGATTTCGACGGCGTCGAAGCCGCCCGCGCGGCCCCGGTCACGCAGGTCGCCGAAGAAACCGCGCGATCGATCATCTCGCGCAATCAGTCCCCGGACGTGCAGTTCGAGCAATCGATCAATCCTTATCGCGGATGCGAACATGGCTGCATCTACTGCTACGCACGGCCCAATCACGCTTATGTCGGGCTGTCCGCCGGCCAGGATTTCGAATCGCGCCTGTTCGTCAAGTCCCACGCGGCGGAACTGCTGCGTCGCGAGCTGGCTTCGCCGGCCTACCGATGCCGTGAGATCGCGATCGGCACGGCGACCGATGCCTATCAGCCGATCGAACGCGAGTGGCAGGCGACGCGGCGCATCCTCGAGGTGCTGTCCGAAACGCGTCACCCGACGTCGATCATCACTAAGTCCGCCTTGATCGAGCGGGACATCGATCTGCTGGCGCCGATGGCTCGCCAGCGGATCGCCGAGGTCGGCATCACCGTCACCACGCTCGATGCCGGCCTGGCGCGTCTATGGGAGCCGCGTGCCGCTGCGCCATGGCGCCGGATCGAAACCATCCGGCGCCTTAGCGAGGCAGGCATCCCTGTGTCGGTATTCATTGCACCCATCGTTCCGTTCATCAACGACCAGGACATCGAGCGGATCGCCGAGGCCGCCGCGCAGGCGGGAGCGCGATCGCTTCGCTACACGGTCATTCGTCTGCCCCGGGAGTTGCAGGACGTGTTCATCCAGTGGCTCCGGCATCATTTTCCGGATCGCGAGAAACGTGTGTTATCGCGAATCAAGGAACTTAGGGATAACGGCCGTCTGAACGAATCGGAATTCTTTACTCGGATGCGGGGTAAGGGACCATGGGCAGAACTGATCAAGATGCGCATCGGTCTGGCTTCACGAAAGTTCGGGTTGACGCGTGCTAGATTGGATCTGCGCACGGACCTGTTCGCGCCGCCGCGTCTCGATGGTCAGTTGGATCTGTTCTGATCGACTGCCCGTCGTCGAGCGTCCGGCGTCGCGTCGCGCGTGCGGTAATGCTCGACGAGAGAGGGGAACAATCATGTCGGATGACGATTCGAGGGCCGAGGGCCCGGTTCAGGCATGCCGCGCGAGCGCGCGGCCGGATGATCGACGGCAACAAGGTCGACGCCCGGCGTGGGCGATCACCACGCGGATGATCGTCGTCGGCGTCATCGCCGGCGCCGCCGCGCAGGCTGCGATCGGTATGGAAACTTCGTCGACGGCGAAAGGCAGGCTCTCGGCCGCGCCGCGAACCGTCGACGTGTCGGCCGATCGTTTGAGTCTGCCGGCACCGACGCGAACGATCCACTGGGCGATCAATCGGGACGGCAGCGTCGAACTCGGCGACCGGCCCAAGGCGGGGCCGGTCGTTCGGCAGGGTGTCGAGACCTATACCGGCACGTCCAGCGCCGAAGCCTCGGCCCGCGCGCAGCGAGAACGCGACTACTGGCGGGCGCAGTCCGATGCGTTCGCCGCGCGCCAGCGGGAAAGAGACCGCGAGCTCGACGCGCGGCGCGACGAAGTCCTGGCGCGCGTCGAGAGCCAGCAATACGCGATGGCGCCGTACTTCACCGTGCAGAGCCTCTATCGCGGCCGCCCGGTCCATGACGTGCCCGGCTGGCGCATTCCGGGGGCGGCCAGCCTCGGATCGACGCCGCAGGCCGCTGCGCTCGGCGGCGGGCCGTCGCCGTTCCTGTCGAGCGGTTTCGCGAGAACGCCGGGCCGCTGATCGTCCGTCGGGCAGGGGGGCAGGGGGCAGGACCAAGCGTTGGCGTGTCGAAAGCGAGGCCCGCGGGGGGGCCGGCCCACGAGCCTTGCTTGCCAAGGTCGGGCCGACCCCGGGGCGGCATTCAGGTTTGTCAAGGATTCGATCGCAGTCTATAATTGCGGGTTACCTTACCTTCGGCTCAAGGAATAGACAGTTATGGTCGTTATCCGCCTTGCTCGCGGAGGCGCGAAGAAGCGCCCGTTCTACAACATCGTTGCCACCAACAAACGCAATCGCCGCGACGGCCGTTTCATCGAGCGCGTCGGTTACTACAACCCGTCGGCCTCCGGTGCGGAGCAGGGCCTGAACGTCGCGCTCGATCGCGTCACGTACTGGACCGGCCAAGGCGCGCAGGTCTCGCCGACGGTCGCTCGGCTCGTCAAGGAGTTCTCGGCCAAGGTCGCCGGCACGCCCGCCGCGGCCTGAGTCCGTCGTTCCTTCGCGGATGGCGGTGATCGATCCGCGGTGCCGGCCCGTCAGGCTCCCTGACCCGAAAAGCGCGCGCACCGAGTCGATCGATCGACGCAACGATGCCGGCTGCCAGGCCGGCATCGTTTTTCATGGCGAAGGACCGGTCGTCGCCCCATCGAGTCCATGATCGTGGATGCTGCTTCGCCGGATCCGGAATCGATACCCGCCGATCTAGTCGAGATCGGGCGGATCGGCGGCGCGCACGGCGTTCGGGGCGCGCTCAAGGTGATCCCGCACGGTCACGCTCAGGACAGCGCGCTGCGCACCTGCCGGCACTGGTGGCTGACCGACCTGTCGCCGGTCGCGCGCGAGCGCCTCGGTGCCGCGGCCCGGCCGTGGCGGGCGTCGGTCGAAAGCGCGCGGGTCCAGGTCGATCTGATCGTCGCCCAGTTGCGCGGCGTTTCGGACCGGGACCTCGCCGCCGCGCTCAACGGAGCCCGGGTCTGGATCAGCCGTTCGGCGTTTCCGGCCGCGGCGCCCGACGAGTACTACTGGGTCGATCTGATCGGTTGCGACGTCGTCGATCCCGCGGACCGCGTGCTGGGCCGGGTATCGGCTGTCGAGGAATACGGCGCCGGCCCGTTGCTGAAAGTCCATGGCGCCGACGGCGTCGATCGATTGATCCCCTTCGTCGACGCGGTGATCGGCTCGGTCGATGTGACCGGGCGGCGGATCGTCGCCGACTGGGGGCTCGACTATTGACGCGGCGAGGTGAACGCCATGACGGCTGATGCGGATCGGCTTCGTTTCGACGTCGTGACGCTGTTCGCGGCGATGTTCGACGCGATCACGGTCCACGGCGTTTCCGGTCGCGCGCTGGCTCGCCGGCTCTGGCAACTGCAGTGCTGGAACCCTCGCGACTTCGCGACCGACGCCTACCGGACGATCGACGACCGGCCCTACGGCGGCGGACCGGGCATGGTGATGATGGCCGAACCGCTGCGCGACGCGATCGCCGCCGCGCGAGCGGGTCGCCAGCAGCAGGGCCTGGCTCCGGCGCCGGTGATCTGTCTGTCGCCGCAAGGCAGGTCGGTCGATCACGCGATGATCGCCGGGCTCGTCGCCTCGGGCGGCGCGACGCTGCTTTGCGGTCGTTATGAAGGGATCGACCAGCGCCTGCTCGATCGTCATGTCGACGAAGAATGGTCGCTCGGGGATTTCGTCGTTTCCGGCGGCGAGTTGCCGGCGATGATGATCATCGATGCGGTCGTTCGGTTGCTGCCCGGCGCGTTGAACGATAGTCAGTCGGCGCAGCAGGACTCGTTCGTCGACGGCCTGCTCGATTGTCCGCACTACACGCGGCCGGTGGTTTTCGAGGACGCCGAAGTGCCGGCGGTGCTGCTGTCGGGCCACCACGCGCAGATCGCCGCGTGGCGCCGCGCCCAATCGTTGCGCGTAACGTCGCGGCGGCGCCCCGATCTGATCCGGCGCCTGCGTGATCGCCAGGTCTTGTCCCGCAAGGATCTGCAGATCCTCGACGATCTGGCGGCCGAGGATTCGGAGACCTAGAACTCGTCGGCCGACCCTTCGTCCGCTGATCGTTCATCCGCCGATCGTTCGCCGGTCGTTCGCCGGTCGTTCGCCGGTCGTTCGCCGGTCGATCGTTCGCCGGTCGATCGTTCGCCGGTCGATCGTTCGCCGACCGACCCGTCGCCGACCGACCCGTCGCCGACCGGGCGGTCGGAATGACGCGTCGCGCCGGGTCGAAGCTGCTTGTCGGTTCGATCACAGACATGCTATAGTTTAAGGCTGACTTCGTCCTCTGCCGGGTTTCGGTACCCGCTCGGACGGCCTTGCGCCAGCCGGATCGCATCTCTCATGCAGTGGATGCACGGCGTCGCTTCCGGGGCCGCTCGACGCATTCGGGTCCGATCACAGCATGTCCTTCTCGTTCGCCGCCGGCTCCTTTCCGGAGCGGCTCGGTGATCGTGGCGGGCATGACGCCAACATCCAACAACCTCCCCGGGTATGACGGTCCAGGAGCCTGAATGAACTTGATCCAGCAACTCGAGCAGGAAGAAATCGCCCGCTTGAACAAGACGATCCCGGCCTTCGCGCCCGGCGATACCGTCGTCGTCAGCGTGAACGTCGTCGAAGGCAGCCGCAAGCGCGTGCAGGCCTACGAAGGCGTCGTCATCGCGCGCCGCAACCGCGGCCTGAACTCGTCGTTCATCGTCCGCAAGATTTCGTCGGGCGAGGGGGTCGAGCGGACGTTCCAGTTGTATTCGCCGCTGATCGCATCGATCGACGTCAAGCGCCGTGGTGATGTTCGCCGCGCCAAGCTGTACTATTTGCGTCAACGTTCGGGCAAGTCGGCGCGCATCAAAGAGAAGCTGCCGAGCCGCCAGAACAAGAAGGCCGCCGCGCAGCCGGCAAGCTGATCGAAACGGGTCCGGGTCGATTCTTCGATCGACCGGTCCGAAGCCGATCTCCTGGTCGGCCTGCAATGACCAAAGGGCGCTCGCGGCGCCCTTTGTCGTTGGAATGGCGGTATCGTTGAAGGCTCGAAGCGGCCGGCGGGGCGGCCACGACGCTGCGAGCCGATCCGTTCCCGCGCAGGTCGTATTCAGATGTCTGGCTCCGTCAATCGCACTTCATCGTTGATTCTTCCCGGGTCGTCGAGCGACCCCGAGGCGCCGCTCGTACAGCCCGTGCGCGGCATCGTGGACCCGACCCTGTGGCCGATCGTCGCCGCGCGCGATTCGCTGCCCGCCGTCGATCCGCGTCGGCTGGCGGTGCCGGCGCTGCGGCAGCGCTTCGCCGATGTTCGCGACTGGCAGCCGGAGCTGTTCGGCGATGCGGTGCGCGCGGGCCAGACCAAGCTGCGGGATGCCGCGGTCCTGGTGCCGATCGTGATGCACGACTCGGGATCGACGGTGCTGCTGACCGAGCGGACGGCGACCTTGAGCAGCCACGCCGGGCAGGTCGCGTTTCCCGGCGGGCGGCGCGATCCCGAAGACCCGTCGGCCGTCTGGACGGCGCTGCGCGAGGCCGAAGAAGAGGTGGGTCTGTCCCGCGAGTTCGTCGAGGTCATCGGTCATCTGCCCGAGTATCTGACCGGCACCGGCTACCGGGTGACGCCGGTCGTCGCGCTGGTGCGGCCGCAGTTCACGCTGACGCTGCAGACCTTCGAGGTCGCCGAGGCTTTCGAGGTGCCGCTGTCGTTCCTGATGGACCCCGCCCACCATCAGCTGAGGCGGATGACGTATTCGGGGGCCGAGCGGACGTTCTACGCGATGCCCTATCGGCCGACGGCCGTCGGCCGGGAGTACTTCATCTGGGGAGCGACGGCGGCGATGCTGCGCAACCTGTACCGCTTCCTGAGTGCCTGATCCGAGATGGGATTCGTCGCGCTGATCTTCGCGCTGCTGATCGAGCAAGGACGTCCGCTGCCGGCCCGCAACCGGATCACCGTCGGGATCGAGGCCTACGCGGACGCCGTCAGGCGCGGCACCGATGCCGGGCGCGGCGGACACGGGGTGTTCGGATGGTGCCTGATCGTCGGCAGTCTGCTGGCCGTGCTGCTGCTGGTCCAGTGGGGGCTGTCGCGGATCCATCCGCTCGCGCTGTTCTGCCTGTACGTCGCCGTCCTGTACTGGAGCGTCGGCTTTCGCCAGTTCAGTCATGCGTTCACCGAGATCCAGTTGATGTTGGCCGCCGGCGACGTCGGCGGCGCGCGCGCGGTCGCGCAGGCCTGGCTGGGCCGGCACGACCCGAATCTGGTGGTCGGCGACGTCCCGGTTCACGAGATCTGCCGGCTGGCGATCGCGCACGCGCTGGTCGCGACGCACCGCCACGTGTTCGGCCCCCTGTTCTGGTTCATCCTGCCGCTGGGCGCCGTCGGGCCCGTGCTGTACCGGGTCGCCCAACTGCTCGCCGATCGTTGGGGCGGCGCCGACGATGCGTACGGCGAATTCGCGCGACGCGCGTACTTCGTGCTCGACTGGCTGCCGTTGCGGCTGTCGGCGGCCGGTTTCGCCGTCGTCGGCAATTTCGAGGACGCGGTCTATTGCTGGCGCGGCGCGGTGGCCGCGGGGACCGGTGACGATCAGCGCGCGCTGCTGCTGGCGACCGGTGGGGGCGCGCTGGGTCTGCGGCTGGCCGATGCCGAGCTCGAGGCGCGCTGGGCGACCGGCGGGCAGGGCTTCGACTGGCAAGGCCCGGATCCCGGCGCCGAGGGGCTGCGCAGCGCGGTCGGGTTGGTCTGGCGCTCGGTGATCCTGTGGATCGCGCTGTTCGCGATGCTGACCGTCGCCAACTGGCTCGGTCAGTGACGCGCCGCGCGGCGCGCGTTCACGGGTCTCGGTTCTGGTCCAGCAGCTCGCTGATCAGGCGCTGATAGAGCTGTAGTCGCCGCTCGTCGATCCGGCCGTCGGCGGCGGCGGCGCGGATCGCGCAGCCGGGCTCGTCGCGGTGCGTGCAGTTGTGGAAGCGGCAGTGCCCGAGCAGCGGCACGAACTCGCGCATGCCGTGCATCAGCTCCGAGCGCGACAGATGGGCGAGCCCGTAGGTCTGGAATCCCGGTGAGTCGATGATGCGGCCGCCTCCACCTCCGCCTCCGGTGTCGTCGGTGCTGCCAGTACTGCCGGTGCTGCCGGTGCTGCCGGTGCTGCCAGTGCTGCCAGTGCTGCCAGTGCTGCCAGTGCTGCCAGTGCTGCCAGTGCTGCCGGTATCGCCGGTATCGCCGGTATCGCCGGTGCCGTCGATGTCGTCGCCGTTGCCGATGTCGTCGCCGGCCCCGCTCCCGCTCCCGCCGTCATCGTCCTCGATGCGGAACAACCGGCTGAACGTCGTCGTGTGCCGACCGGTGTTCAGCGCGTCGGAGATCGCCTGCGTCTCCAGCCCCGCGTCCGGCACCAGCAGGTTGACCAGTGTCGACTTGCCCATGCCGGACTGGCCGAGCAGCAGCGTCGTGCGCCCGCGCAGCCATGGCCGCAGGCACGCGAGCGCGGCGGCCGGATCGGCTTTCGCCGCGACGCGCAGCACCGGATAGCCGAGCGCTTCGTACGCGCGCAGCCGCGGCTCGATCTGCGCCTGCGCATCGTGCAGGTCGCACTTGTTGGCGACGATCGTGGCCGGGATCCGTTCGATTTCGGCAGCGATCAGCACGCGGATCAGCAGTTCCTCGGAGAACGGCGGCGATCCGGAGACGACGATGCCGATCTGGTCCAGGTTGGCGGCCAGGCGCTTGCTGCGCCAGGCGTCGCTGCGCAGCATCTGGTTGCGGCGGGGCATCAGGCTTTCGATGACGTGCTGGTCGGCGCTGGTCGGGCGGGCGACGACGCGGTCGCCGACCGCGAAGTCGTTGCGCTTGCCGCGGGTGACCGCGATCCGGTGGCTGCCGTCGGGCGCTTCGAGATAGAAAAGCCGGCCGTGCGCGGCGACGATCGTCGCCGCTTCGGTCGCCGGGAACGGGGCAGGCAAGGTCGGCGCCGTGATCAGAGAGGTCGGTGGGCGAACACCGCGTCGGTCTTGGCCGCGCAGATGAAGTCGTTATCGGAGATGCCCGAGACCGAGTGCGTGCTCCAGCGGACCACGCAGCGGTTGTAACCGACCTCCAGGTCCGGATGATGATCCTCGCCGTGGATCATCCAGGCCAGCGCGTTGACGAACGCGATCGTGTCGTAATAGTCGCGGAACGCGAAGCTGCGCTGCAGGCAATTGTCCTCGCAGGTCCACGAAGGCAGGCTGGCCAACTGGGCGTCGATCTCGGCCTGCGTGTACGCGCGCTGGCCTTCCATCGGCGATGACTTCTTTTCGAGCAACTGCTGGCGGGACAGGGGCGGACGCATCGGAACTCCTCAGGCGGGGGGCGAGGGCAAGGGCCGAGGGGCAGCCTCGGGCGCGACAGTCGGGTCCTTCCGGCGCAGCGCGGCCAGCCGCGCGACCCGGACGGCGGCCGGCGGATGCGAGTCGTAGAACGCCGAATGGACGGGATCGGGCGTCAGCGTCGCCGCGTTGTCCTCGTACAGCTTGACCAGCGCATCGATCAGCGACGATGCGTCGGCCTGCCCGGCCGCGAAGCGATCGGCTTCGAATTCATCGCGTCGCGACAGCAGGCTGGCGATCGGCTGGAACAGGAACGCGAATACCGGCATCGCCAAAAAGAACAGGATCAGCGCGAGCGCCGGGTCCTCGCCCGGCACGACGTCGACGCCCAAGCCCTGGTAGAACCACGGTTGCATCGCCAGCCAGCCGAGGATCGCCAGGCCCGCCAGGCTCGCCGCGAAGCTCAGCGCGATGCGTCGGACGATGTGATGGTGTTTGAAGTGCCCCAGTTCGTGGGCGAGGACGGCTTCGATCTCGGCCGGCGTCAGGCGGGCCAGCAGCGTGTCGAAGAACACGATGCGCCGCGAGCGCCCGAAGCCGGTGAAGTACGCGTTGCCGTGCGCCGATCGCCGGCTGCCGTCCATGACGAACAGCCCCCGGGCGGCGAACCCGCAGCGTGCCAGCAGGCGGCCGACGCGCTCGCGCACCGCGCCGTCGGGCAGCGGTTCGAAGCGGTTGAACAGCGGCGCGATGACGGTCGGATAAAGCAGCAGCACGAACAGGTTGAACGCGACCCACACGGCCCACGCCCACAGCCACCAGTACGCGCCGGCGCGCTGCATCAGCCACAGGATCGCGGCCAGGATCGGCAACCCCAGCACCGCGCCGACGGCCAGGCCCTTGACCAGGTCGGTCACGTACAGCCGCCACGTCATCCGGTTGAAGCCGAAGCGCTGTTCGAGCACGAACTGGCGGTACCAGGCCAGCGGCAGGTCGACCAGGCCGCCGAGCAGCGCGACGACGACGACCAGCAGCAACTGGCGGATCATCGGCGCGTCGGGCAGCAGCGCGGTCAATCCGTCATGCAGCGCCTGCAGCCCGCCGAGCAGCGTCAGCCCGACGACGAACACCGCCCCGATCATCAGATCGACGAGGCCCAGCCGCTGGCGGGCCACCGTGTAGTCGGCCGCGCGCTGGTGGGCGTGCAGAGGGATCCGGTCGGCGAACGCCTCCGGCACCCGGTCGCGATGATGGATGACGTGCCGGGCCTGCCGCGTCGACAGCCACAGCCGTACCAGCGACGATACGCACAGGGCGGCGAGGAACAGCAGCGTGAAGCGCAGGGAAGTCACGTGAAACGAGGAAGCCGGTCCGGGCGGCGGCGGGCGGTCGTGGCGACGACGCGTCGCCACGCGTCGCGTCGTACCGACGGGTCGTCCCGGCGCAACGGCCTGTGACAGAATGACGGATGCGGAAAATTATGGCACAGCAGATGATGGGCGGCTCCGGATCGGCGGCGGTGACACCGGACGACACGCGACTGGTCTGGCTCGACATGGAGATGACGGGCCTCGTTCCGGAGGTCGACCGGATCATCGAGATCGCGGTCGTCGTCACCGACAGCCAGCTCGACATCCTCGCGCAGAGCGAGGCGTTCGCGATCCATCAGCCGGACAGCGTGCTCGACGCGATGGACCAGTGGAACACCGCGACCCATGGCCGATCGGGGCTCACCGGGCGCGTGCGCGCGTCGACGTGGACCGAGTCCCGGGTCGAGCGGGCGCTGCTCGACTGGCTGCAGCCGTGGGTGCCGCCCGGCAAGTCGCCGATGTGCGGCAACTCGATCGGCCAGGACCGGCGCTTCATGGCGCGCTACATGCCGCAGCTCGAAGCGTGGTTCCACTACCGGAACCTCGACGTCAGCACGCTCAAGGAGTTATGCCGGCGCTGGCAGCCGGCGATCGCCAAGGGCTTCGCCAAGCGCAGCGCGCACACGGCGCTGGCCGACATCATCGAGTCGATCGAGGAGCTTCGCTACTATCGCGAGCATCTGCTGATTCCCGAGGCGCGCCGGCCCTGACGGCGGGCCGGGCGGCGGCCGCGCCGTCGCGGCGCCAGACCCCGGCCAGGATCAGCGCGAGGCCGATCGACGCGACGAAGACGCTGCCGCCGGCGGCCACCCAGAAACCGGTCGCGCCGCCGACCTGCCCATCGAATCGCGCCAGTTGCGGCCAGGCCTGCCAGGGCCAGACGTGTTTATTGCCGAAGGTCAGCCACCAGCCGAATCCCAGGCCGATCCCCCACAGCGACAGCACGTAGACGACGGCGGGCAGGAACGCGACCTTGTAGGCCCGCAGCACGTTCGCGAAGAACGTCTGCGTCGCGTCGAACAGGTGGAACAGCGCGACCAGCCGCAGCAGCGGGATGGCGGCCGCCTGGATCCCGGCATCGCTCGTATACCAGCCGGCGATCGTCGGCGCGGCGAACCACAGCGCAGCGCCCGACAGCGACGCCACCCCCAGCATCATCCGCATGCCGGCCCAGACCGTCGCCCGGGCCGCCCCGGGCTGCGCGGCGCCGAGCGACTGCGCGGCGAGCACGCCGGTGGCGCTGGAGATCGCCAGCGCGGACATGTACAGCACGCCGGTCAGGTTGGAGGCGATCTGGTGGCTGCCGCCGACGACCGCGCCGAAGCGCGCGACGAACAGCGCCATGAACGTGAACGACGTGATCTCGACCAGGTAGCCGGCACCGATCGGCAGGCCGAGCCGCAGCAGTTCCGTGAGTCCCCTGCGGTCGATGCCCAGCCGCGAGAACAGCCTGAACGGCCGATACCACGGGTCGAGCCGGACCCACAGCCAGGCCAGCAGCGCGCTGAGCCAGGCCAGTACCGCCGTCGCGACGCCGCAGCCCGGGCCGCCGAGCGCGGGCACGGACGGCAGCCCGCCCGGCAGTGCCAGGCCGTCGATGAACAGGGCATTGAGCGGGATCTTGAGCGCCAGCGCCGCCAGGTTGATCGTCATCACGACCTTCGGTCGCGACAGCGCGTTGTTCAGCGCGTAGAACACGCGGAACAGCAGCGCCGCCGGCAATCCCGCGGCGACCGCGAACAGGTACAGGCGCGTGCGCTCGGCCACGGCCGGCGGCGGCGCGCTCAGTCCCAGCCACAGGTCGGTCGACAGCAGCGTCAGGCAGCCGGGGATGGTCAGGAACAAGGCCAGCCACAGCCCCTGCGCGAAGTCGATGCCGATCCGGTCGTGGCGCCGCGCGCCGTAGTTCTGGGCGACGATCGGCGACAGTGCCAGCAGCACGCCCATCGTCGTCGCGTAGATGGTGATGTAGACGGCGGCACCCAGGCCGATCGCCGCGATGTCGTCCGACGACGTGCGGCCCGCCATGATCGTATCGATGACGCCGTTGGCCATGATGGCCAACTGGCCGATCAACACCGGCCAGGCCAGTTGCGCGATCGCCGCGTAGCGCGCGCGTCCGTCGGCGGCCGGCGCGGCGGACGTCGGCAACGCGGCGCCGCTCATCGCTGCGCCGGCGCGATCCGCTGGTACATGCGGAAGCGCTCGTCCCGGCCGCGGCGGCGCGATCCTTCCCACACCAGCCGGTAGCCGGCTTCCTGGGGCGCGATGACGCCGGCCAGCGGTCCCTGGTCCTCGATGACGAGCCAAGGGCACGATTCTTCGGGACCGAAGCGAACGTTGCCGAAGTACGCGATGCTGGTGCGCGCCGTCGGGTTCAGGTGACGGCTGGCGACGCAGTCGGTGTCGTTGCCGCGGTGCTGGCCGACCGCCAGGCCGACGTCCCGATACGTGTTGCGCTCGTTGAACATCGTCAGCCACAGCGTCATCAGCAGGAACCACATCAGCACGAGGCCGCAGCTCGCCAGCATCACCGCGCGCCAGATCATCCGCGGCTGCCGCGACACGCGCCAGCGCACCAGCAGCAGCCAGGCCGCGGTGGCCAGCAGGCCCAGAACGATCTCGTCGAGGATGCCGCTGGGGCGGAACCCGGGCGCGAGCTGGCCGGCCTTGAACGCCATCATCGGCGGGAAGCCGGTGACCCAGGCGATCCAGTACGCCCAGATCGTCAGGCCCATCAGCGTGAACGTCGTCACCGAGAACCAGTCGACGAGGCTGACCGCCGCGCGCTTGATCGTCGGCAGCCCGACCGCCGCTAACATCGCCGTCGGCGGGATCATCGGCAGCAGCAGCGATTCGCCCGAACGCGGCGACAGCAGCGCGGGGACCAGCAGCGCCGCGATGCACAGCAGCGGCAGGCCGACGGCCGGTTCGCTCAGGCGGGTGCGCCAGCGCCACAACGACCAGGCGACCATCGGCCACGCGGGCCAGAAGAACCAGGGGATCGTGCTGACCAGGTAGCGCGCGTTCTCGAGCGCCGGTCCGATCGTCAGCGACAGATTGCCCTGCCACCAGCGCTCCAGGTATTCGCGGCCTTCGGGGCCGGCGGCGACCAGCGCCAGCGGCCAGGCGGCCGCGACGACGAGCGCCGGCGGCAGCGCCGAGGCCCAGAACCGGGCGCGCACGAGCCGGTACGGGGCGATCAGCCAGGGCAGGCAGACGAGGACGGCCAGCAGCGGTACCCAGACCTGCGGTCCGCCGCTGGGCAGCGAAGCGCCGGCGGCCAGGCCGGCCAGCCAGGCGCCGCGACGCGGCGTATCGATCGCGACGGCGGCGCCGAACAGGAACACGCCGATCAGCGCGACCTGGCCGGCATCGGCGGTCGTCTCGTGCACGCGGGCGATCAGGCCGATCGTGGCCAGCAGCACCAGCAGCGCCGAGTCGGCGATCGCCCGGCCGAAATCGATCCGCGACACCGACGCGCCGAACGGATCGGACGGCTGCACGCCGGGCAGGCGCGCGACCCGGTAGGTCGCGTACCAGACCGAGGTGAACAGGATCAGCATGCTGGCCACGGTGACGCCGCGCACCACCGGATGCTCGGCGAAGAACGGCAGCGCGCGGATCACGATCGCCGCGATCCAGTACGGAAAAGGCGAGTCGTCGTAGACCGGGTCGCCGAAGATGTTCGGCATCAGCCAGTCGTGCAGGCCGCCGCGCGCCATCGTCAGCGAGATGCCGAAGCCGGTGGCGTCCGCGGTCCGCCACGGATCGCGGCCGATCATGCCGGGCAGTGCGTACAGCAGGCACAGCAGCGGCAGGCCCCATCGGGGCAACTTGCCTGCCTGCAGGTTGGTCAGGATGAACGGACGCATCGAATCGCCATCATGTGCTGCCGGACTCGAGCACGAAAAAGGCAGCCGGGAGGCTGCCTTTCATCGAAACCCTCTACGGCCGGCGCCGCTGGACGAGAGGACGCCCGGCGCCGCGAGGCCTGCTGCCCCGCCGCGATCAACTCGTCTTGCCGCCGCGAGCGAACTTCTGGCGGAACTTCTCGACACGGCCGGTCTCGATGATCCGCTGCTGCGCACCGGTATAGAACGGATGCGATTCGGACGTGATGTCCAGCTTGAACAGCGGGTATTCGTTGCCGTCGTCCATCTTGATCGTCTCGCGCGTGTTGACGGTCGAGCGGGTGATGAACTTGAAGCCGTTGATGACGTCCAGGAAGACGACGTCACGGTATGCGGGGTGGATGCCTTGTTTCATGATGTCCTTGAACGTGACCGCGCGGCAATCGCGGAAAATAGTGTCCGCGCGAATTCAGCGAAGCCTATCATTCTAGCGGGAAAGATCTCTTTCGATCAACTGCCGCGTTTCATCATCTCGAAGAACTCGGCATTGCTCTTGGTCGCGCGCAGCTTGTCGAGCATGAATTCCATCGCCGCCAGCTCGTCCATGTCGTGCAGCAGCTTGCGCAGGATCCAGATCTTCTGCAGCGTCGGCGCCGGGATCAGCAGTTCTTCGCGGCGGGTGCCCGAGCGGTTGATGTTGATCGCCGGGTACACGCGTTTTTCCATCATCCGGCGATCGAGGTGGATCTCCATGTTGCCGGTGCCCTTGAACTCCTCGTAGATCACCTCGTCCATCCGGCTGCCGGTGTCGATCAGCGTCGTCGCGATGATCGTCAGCGAGCCGCCTTCCTCGATGTTGCGGGCGGCGCCGAAGAAGCGTTTCGGGCGCTGCAGTGCGTTGGCGTCGACGCCGCCGGTCAGCACCTTGCCCGAGGCCGGCACCACGGTGTTGTATGCCCGGGCCAGGCGGGTGATCGAATCGAGCAGGATGACGACGTCCTTCTTGTGCTCGACCAGGCGCTTGGCCTTCTCGATCACCATCTCGGCGACCTGCACGTGGCGGGTCGCCGGCTCGTCGAACGTCGACGCGACGACCTCGCCGCGCACCGAGCGCTGCATCTCGGTCACTTCCTCGGGGCGCTCGTCGATCAGCAGCACGATCATCACGACGTCCGGGTGATTGGCGGTGATCGCGTGGGCGATCTGCTGCATCATCACCGTCTTGCCGCTCTTGGGCGGCGCGACGATCAGACCGCGCTGGCCCTTGCCGATCGGCGCGATGATGTCGATCAGCCGGCTCGTGATGTTCTCTTCGGCCTTGATCTCGCGCTCGAGCGTCAGCGGCTTGTCCGGGTGCAGCGGCGTGAGGTTCTCGAACAGGATCTTGTGCTTGGACGCCTCGGGCGGCTGGCCGTTGATCTTGTCGACCTTGACCAGCGCGAAGTAGCGTTCGCCGTCCTTCGGCGTGCGGACCTCGCCCTCGATCGAATCGCCGGTGTGCAGGTTGAAGCGGCGGATCTGCGACGGCGAGATGTAGATGTCGTCGGTGCTGGCCAGATACGAAGTCTCGGGCGAGCGCAGGAACCCGAAGCCGTCGGGCAGGACCTCGAGGCAGCCGTCACCGAAGATCGTTTCCCCGGTCTTGGCCTTGCGCTTGAGGATCGCGAACATCAGTTCCTGCTTGCGCAGGCGGTTCGCGTTTTCGATCTCCAGGCCGGCAGCCATTTCGATGAGCTGCGAGACGTGTTGGGCTTTGAGTTCGGAAAGATGCATGAGGCGGGATGGCTGTGCCAGAGAGACGGACGGGCGGGGTTGCGTAGCGCTTGGCCGGGCGGCCAGGACGGGCGAGATGAGCGGATGGGCTGACTGCGAAGCCGTTGAATCGGGTTGGATGTCGCTGCCGGGCCGAGCGGGCCGTTGCGCGAGAGGTCCGGGGGAGTCGCTCGCGGCCCGGCAATCAGGCCGGCCCGCACCGTATTGGCTGGTGACCAAGGCGAGGGGGGATCGTCGGTTGGACGAATGCGCCCCAGAGGACTGCCGCCGGTAAGACCGCCGACGATCGGATCGCCGCGCAGCGTCTCAATGGCTGCGATGGCGATCGCGAATGCGTGGTTGTTCTTGTTGGCTTGTCAGGATATCAGAGATGGCTGTCGAGGAACAGCGTCAGTTGCGATTTCGACAAAGCGCCGACCTTGGTCGCCACCTGCGCGCCGTTCTTGAACAGCATCAGCGTCGGAATTCCGCGGATGCCGAACTTGGCGGCGACCGATTGATTCTCGTCGACGTTGACCTTCACGACCTGCAGGCGCCCGTCATAGTCCTTGGACACCTCGTCCAGGATCGGCGCGATCATCTTGCAAGGGCCGCACCATTCGGCCCAGTAATCGACCAGGACCGGCTCTTCGGCCTTCAGTACGTCCTGATCGAAAGACGTATCGGATGTGTGTTTGATCGTCATGTCTCGAAGCTCCACAGGAGCGGAAAAAGATACCACAGGCAACCGGGATATCGCTGGTGCCGGTGCCGGGGCGGCGGGCGGTGCGCAAGCTGATAGAATCGATGCCGGGCGGGCCCCCCCGCATCGCGGCATGGTCAATCTGGTCAGGTCCGGAAGGAAGCAGCCACAGCCGTTCACCGTGAGTGCCGGGGTTCCGGCTCGCCCACCCGATACGAAGCGCCGTCCGCCATGGCCCGTATGGCGGCCCGCGCGGCTTTCCCGCGGCGCCGGTCGATCGCGCCGCGCCGTCCGCCCGGACACGTCCGGCTCCCGCCCCTGGCATTCGACCGTCGTTCTGGATCCATGAGTCATCAGGTCCTGGCCCGCAAATGGCGGCCTCGTGATTTTCAATCGCTGGTCGGCCAGGAGCACGTCGTCCGGGCGTTGACGCACGCGCTGTCGACCGGGCGTCTGCACCATGCGTACCTGTTCACCGGCACGCGCGGCGTCGGCAAGACGACGATCGCGCGGATCCTGGCCAAGTCGCTGAACTGCGAGCGCGGGCTCGGGGCGACGCCGTGCGGCACCTGCGCGGCCTGCACCGAGATCGACGCCGGCCGCTTCGTCGACTACATCGAGATGGACGCCGCGTCGAACCGCGGCGTCGACGAGATGACGCAGGTGCTCGAGAACGCGGTCTACGCACCGACGGCCGCACGCTACAAGGTCTACGTCATCGACGAAGTGCACATGCTGACGATGCATGCGTTCAACGCGATGCTCAAGACGCTCGAGGAGCCGCCGGCCCACGTCGTGTTCGTGCTGGCCACCACCGATCCGCAGAAGGTACCGGTGACGGTGCTGTCGCGCTGCCTGCAGTTCAATCTGAAGAACATGACGCCGCAGGCGATCGGCGGCCATCTGTCGCACGTGCTGACGCAGGAGGCGATTCCGTTCGAGCCGGCGGCGCTCGCGCACATCGGCCGCGCGGCGGGCGGATCGATGCGCGATGCGCTGTCGCTGCTCGACCAGGCGATCGCCCATGGCGGCGGGCAGGTGTCCGAGGCCTCGGTGCGCGAGATGCTCGGCGTCGTCGATTCCCGCGACCTGAGCCGCCTGCTCGACGCATTGCTCGACGGCGACGGTGCGCGGCTGGTCGCGCTGGCCGACGAGATGCAGGCGGGCAACGCGCCGTTCGAGCGCATGCTGCAGGATTTCGCGGCGCTGCTGCAGCGGGTCGCGCTCGCGCAGGTCGGCGTGGTCGCCGACGACGGCGGGGCGGCGGATCTGCAGGCCTACGCCGGGCGCGTCGCGCCCGAGGACCTGCAGGTCTACTACCAGATCGCGTTGCACGGCGCGCGGGACCTGCCGCTGGCGGCCGATCCGTTGTCCGGTTTCACGATGGTGCTGCTGCGCCTGCTGTCATTCCGGCCGCAAGGGGGACAGCCGGGCGGACCGGAAGGCGGGCCGCCGGATCGGGCGCCCGCGCCCGCTTCGCCGATGGGGGGAGGCCGGGCACCGGTTTCCGGCAGGGAGCCCGCACCGAAAGTCGTGGCGTCCCCCGCATCCGCGGCGCCCTCGGCATCCGCGGTGGCCCCCGCGTCCGCGGCGGTGCCCGCATCCACGATGGCGCCCGCGTCCCCAGCGGTGCCCGCATCCATGGCGGTGTCCGCGTCCGCGGCGGCGCCTGCCTCCGTGCCCGCGCCCGCATCGGCTGCCGCGTCGGCATCGGATTCGCCGCCACCGTCGGCGAACGCCGCGCGGGCGGCTGCTCTGGCCGCCGCGGCGGCGGCCGGCGTCCGGGGATCGGCGCGTCCCGGAGGCGCGAGGCCGATGCCGGCGCAGGCGCCGGCCGCCGACCGGCGTGTCGGGCCGGGTTCGCCGGCCGCGTCGGCCGCGGCGGTCATCGACCGAATCGCGATGCGACGCGATCCTGCGGCCGGCATGCCGTCGCGCGCCGCTCCGACCGTCGCGCCATCGGGGCCGGCCGCGCAAGGCGGTGCCGGTGACGAGGTCGACGGCCGGGCCGGGCAGGGGCCGGGCGAGCAGGCTGGGCACGGCTCTGGCGAGAGGGCCGGGTACGGGCCTGGCGAGCGTACTGGCGTCAGGCTGGGCGAGGGTGCCGGCGACAGGCCGGGCGAGCGGGCTGTTGACGAGGCCGGCGACCGAGGGGATCGGGGCGATCGGAAGGCCGACGCCAGCGGCCTCTCGGGCGAGGTGGCCGGCGATGGGTCCTCGGGCAGCGAGGCGGCGGCTCGTCAGGCGGCCGGCGGCACCGCGACCGCGGTTGCATCGACCGCATCGACCGCATCGACCGCATCGACCGCATCGACCGGGTCGTCGGCATCGTTCGACGGCGACTGGCCGGAGCTGGCCAGCCGGCTGGCGATCGGCGGGCTCGCGCAGCAGGTGCTGCTGCAAAGCGAATTGCTCGGCCATGATGCACAGTCGTTGCGGATCCGGGTGCCGATCCGGCAGCTCGCCGATCCCGGCGTCATCGCCAAGGTTCGCGAGGCGCTGAGCGCGCATTTCGGCAGGCCGGTGGCGTTGAGCGTCGACGTCGGCCCGATCGCGGGCCCGACCGCCAGTTCGGTCGCGCAGCAGCGGCAGGCCGATCGGCTCGCGCAGGCACGCGAGGCGATCGAGGGCGATCCGTTCGTGCAGAGCCTGATCGCCGATTTCGGCGCGCGCGTGCTGCCCGAATCGATTCGTCCGGTCGATCGCGGCTGAGAGGCCGAGAAGCCGGGATCGCGGGCGACGCTCGCCGCCATCGGCGGTGCCTCCCGGCATCGGACGCGACGGCACCGCTTATCATTCGACAGTTTTCGATCCATCCTCCACCGCGCCCGGCCAGGAAGGGCGCTTCGTTCAAGGACTACCGACATGATGAAGAACCAGCTCGCCGGCCTGATGAAGCAGGCTCAGCAGATGCAGGACAACATGAAGAAGATGCAGGAACAGCTGGCGATGGTCGAGGTCGAGGGCCAGTCCGGCGCCGGCCTCGTCAAGGTCGTGCTGACCTGCCGCAACGAGGTCAAGCGGATCGCGATCGATCCGTCGCTGCTCGGCGACGACAAGGACATGCTCGAGGATCTGGTCGTGGCCGCGCTCAACGACGGCCTGCGCCGCGCCGAGCAGACCGCGTCCGAGAAGATGGGATCGGTCACGGCCGGCCTGCCGTTGCCTCCCGGCTTCAAGCTGCCGTTCTGATCGGCGGGGCGGAACGCGCACCGTGTCCGCGATCAAGCCGCCCGCCGCGCTCGACGCGCTGGTCGCCGCCTTTCGGCGGCTGCCCGGCGTCGGGCAGAAGTCGGCGCAGCGCTATGCCTATCATTTCCTGCAGCGCGACCGCGACGGGGCGGCGCAGCTCGAGCGCGCGCTGTCGGAGGCGCTCGTCCACATCCGGCACTGCGAGCGCTGCAATACGTTCACCGATCAGCCGATCTGCGAGACCTGCCTGTCACCGCGTCGCGACCCGGGTTTGCTATGCGTGGTCGAGACGCCGGCCGATCAGTTGATGCTCGAGCAGACGCTGTCGTTCACCGGCCTGTACTTCGTGCTGATGGGCCGGCTGTCGCCGCTCGACGGCATCGGACCGAACGAGATCCACTTCGAGCGCCTGCTCGCGCGCGCCGCCGACCCGGCCGTGCGCGAGGTCATCCTGGCCACCAATTTCACGCAGGAAGGCGAGGCGACCGCCCATTACCTCGGCGAGATGCTGCGCGCCCGGGGCATCAAGGTGTCGCGGCTGGCCGGCGGCGTGCCGATCGGCAGCGAACTCGAATACGTCGACGGCAGTACGATCGCGCAGGCCTTGCGTGATCGCCGCTCGCTGTCCGACGGTTGAGGGCGTTCGCGGTTCACGGATTACGGATTACGGATTACGGATTACGGATTACGGATCCGTGGCAGTGGCAGTGGCAGTGGCAGTGGCTGTGGCTGTGGCTGTGGCTGTGGCCGTAGTTGCGGCCGCGGCGCAGCGGCTCGGACTCAGACGATCAATCGCTCGCGTTCGCGATCGCGGCCATCGCCGTCGGCGTCGAAGCGGTCCGGCGACAGCGACGAGACGTCGATGAACGGCGCCTCGCCGCAGGCCAGTTGCGCGATGATCCGGCCGATCGCCGCCGCCTGCTGCACGCCGTGCCCCGAGAATCCGCAGGCATCGAGCCAGCCCGGTGCCCGCGCGGTCGGACCGACCAGCGGCTGGTGGTCGGGCGTGACCTCGTAGTAGCCCCACCAGCTCGCCTTGCGATCGAGTCCGATCGAGTCGAACCAGGGGAACCGGTCGAGCAGCGGCTCGATCGTCGCGTCGAGCCACGACCAGTCGACGCCTTCGGAGAAACCGATTTCGGCGGGGTCGCTGCGCCCGAACAGCAGGCGTTGCCGTTCGGATCGGAACCACGCTCCGCTGGCGACGTCGACCGTCAACGGATGGCGGTGCGGCGTCGCCAGCGGGCCGCTGCAGAAGACCATGCGGCGGGCCGGTTGCACGGGCACGGCGAGACCCGCCATCCGCCCCGTTTCGCCGGACCATGCCCCGCAGGCATTGACCAGCCATCGGCCGATGTGTTCATGGTCGCCGGCGCGGACCCGCCAGCGTTCGCGCCCGTCGTCGTCGAGCCGGCTGATCGCGTCGACGCGGCGATCCAGATGCAGCACGGCGCCGGCTTCACGCGCGCGCCGCGCGTAGGTCATCGTGATGCCGTGCGGATCGACGACGCCGTCGGTCGGACAGAAGGTCGCGCCCGCGAGGTCGTCGATGCGGCTGCGGACGATCGACCGCGAGGCCTCGGGCGTCAGGATCCGGACGTCATGGCCGAGCCGCTGCTGCAGTCGCGCGCCGTCCCGATGCGCGGGCCACGCGTCCGCCGGAACGAGAAACAGATAGCCGATCGGATCATAAGCGGCGGCGGGCATCGTCGCGTACTCGGCGATGCTGGCCGCCGACAACGCGATGTTGGTGGCGTCCGAGAACTGCACGCGCACGCCGGCGGCGCT
The DNA here is from genome assembly GCA_047601745.1 of Burkholderiaceae bacterium. Classification (GTDB taxonomy): domain Bacteria; phylum Pseudomonadota; class Gammaproteobacteria; order Burkholderiales; family Burkholderiaceae_E; genus JAKPAM01. The sequence continues at coordinate 3,924,086 of JASGIS010000001.1, forward strand.
GCGAGCCGTCGATCCGGTGGCCGCCGCGTTCTCGCGTTCGAGCCAGCGCACGCTTAGTCCGCGTTCGGCCAGCCGGCACGCGCAGGCGGCGCCGATGATGCCGGCGCCGATGACGATCACGTCGTCGACGGTCGCCGGATTCATGGCTCCGCGACGAGACGGCAGGCGGCCAGATCCCATAGCGCCTGGCCGACGCTCTTGAAGACCGTCGGGCGAGGGCGGTCGGACCCCGTGCGGTCGGACCCCGTATGGTCCGCCGGTACCGGCTCGTCGTCGCGCTTGCCGGACGCCCGATCACCGTCCGCCTGATCGTCGTCCGAGGGATCGTCGTCCGCGGAATCCGCGGGCGGCTCGTCCCGCGGCAGCAGCCGTTCGAGCGGCGTCACCGTGCTCCAGTCGACGCCCGCCTGGATCAGGTCGCCGGCCTCGTGGCGCGCGCCGGCCAGATCGTCGACGACGACGCGCGAGCGGTGGACGAGCGAGGCGGGCAGTTCGCACATCTGCGGCCGGTAGGCGCCGACGGCGACGACCAGCGCATCGTCGCGGACCCGGTCGGGGATGACCGCGGCGGTGGCGGTCGTCGCCAGTACGATCAGCCGGTGGCGCGCGACCGCGGCGTCCAGGTCGTCGACGCATCGGGCCCGCCAGCCGCGCGCCAGCGCGAAGGCGACCAGGCGCTCGGCCGACGCCGGCGTGCGCGACGCGATCTCGAAGTCCTGCAGCCCGAGCCCTTCGGCCAGCGCCTGCAGATGGATCCGCGCCTGCGCGCCGGCGCCGACGATCAGCGCCGACGGCGGCCGCGGCGCGAGCAGGTGGATCGTCGCCAGCAGCGACACCGCCGCCGTGCGCCGCGCGGTGACGACCTGGCCATCAATGACGGCCAGGCGCCGGCCGGTGTCCGCGCGCATCAGCGTGACTTCGCTCTGCACGCTGGGCAGGCCGATCGACGGGTTGCCGGCGTGCACGGTGACGATCTTCGTCGACACGTACTGTCCGTCCGTCGCGGGCATCGCCAGCAGCACGCCGCCGGCCAGCGGCAGCGCGAGGCGTTCGGGCGAGGTCGTCAGGCCCTCGCGCTTGCGCGCCATCATCCGCGCGATCGCGTCGATCAGCGCCGGCCAGGGCAGGCGCCGTTCGGTCGCCTCGGCATCGAACATCGGCGGTGCGGATGCTGCGGTCATCGAGCGACTCCTGGTGTTTCGGCGTGCGCGAAGCGCTGTTGCCGCGGCGGAGCGGCCGTTTCGCGCTGCCGGTGCGTGCCCAGCGCCCGGCCGTCGTCGGCCAGCGCCCGGTCGATCCGTGCCGTCGTCGTTCCGGGCGGTAGCGGCTGCGCGCGCAGCCAGTCGGCCAGCAGCCGATGCAGCCGCGGCGCGGCGAAGCGATAAGTGCTGTCGGTGCGCGCGTACAGCCAGTCGGAGAACGCCATGAACCGCGCGAACGGCGCGTCGCCGAGCAGCCAGGGCAGCGTCTGCGCGAAGCGGCCGGCGTTGGCGACCAGGTCCCAGTACCGCGCGAAGCGGTTCAGCCGCTGCATGTCGGTGAACGCGATGCGGTCGGTCGCCAGCACGTTGTACGGCGGGTTCGGGTTGAAGCGCAGGCCGTAGGCCTCGGTATGGCGAATGATCGGCGTGCCGCGCAGCCGCTTGAGCACGCCGACCTGGATCTCGTGCGGCCTCAGCGCCCACAGACGGTCGAAGCCCGCGGCGAAACCCGGCAGGTCCTCGCCGGGCAGACCGGCGATCAGGTCGACGTGCAGATGCGCGTGCGTCGACTCGCGCAGCCAGCGCAGATTGCTCTGGGCCTCGTCGTTGTCCTGCCGGCGGCTGATCAGGCGCTGGACCTGCGGATCCCAGGTCTGGATACCGATCTCCAGTTGCAGGCAGCTGGGCGGAAAGGCGGCCAGCCGGTCGCGCAGCGCGGCCGGCAGATGGTCGGGCACCAGCTCGAAATGCGCGAACACCGGATCGTCGGGAGCGTCGGCGATGCGCGCCAGAAAGAAGTCGAGGATCGCGACGCTGGTCGCGACCTTCAGGTTGAACGTGCGGTCGATGAACTTGAACCGACGCGCGCCGCGCCGGTACAGCGCGTCGAGTTCGCCGAGAAAGCGGCCGGTGTCGAACGGCACTGCGGTCCTGTCCAGCGACGACAGGCAGAACTCGCATTTGAACGGGCAGCCGCGCGAGGCCTCGACGTAGAGGTGGCGGTGGGCGATGTCGTGCGCCGTGTACCACGGGTAAGGCGGGCACAGCGTATCCGGATCGCCGGTTTCGCCGGCGATGCGCTTCATCAGCGGCGGCGGTCCGTCGAGCAACTGATCGCACAGCTTGCGCAGACTGATCTCGCCCGGCCCGGTGATCAGGAAGTCGGCCAGCGCGACGATCGGCTGGCGCTCCGGCTCGTGGCTGACTTCGGGGCCGCCGATGACGATCCGCACGTCGGGCGCCAGCGCCTTGAGCACGCCGATCAGCCGTGTCGTTTCGTCGACGTTCCAGATGTAGACGCTCAGGCCGATGATCCGCGGCGATTCGGCGAGCAGCGCCTCGGCCATCGACTCGATGCGCGCGCCGGTGACGAATTCGATCAGTCGGGCCTGCGACTGCCAGCGGCCCAGGTTGGCGAACAGGCAGCGCAGCGCCAGGGAACTGTGTGCATGGCGCGCGTTGATCGTGGCCAGCACGACGGCCGTCATCGGCCGCCGGAAACCGCTTGCGCGGCCGGTTCGCGCGGTGGCGGAGAAGCGCCGCGCAGTGCGCGCGCGACCCGTCCGACCAGTTGCGGGCCTTCGTAGATCAGGCCGGTATACAACTGCACGAGCGTGGCGCCGGCCGCCAGCTTGGCCTTCGCGTCGCCGGCCGACGCGATGCCGCCGACGCCGATGATCGGGAACTGCGCGGGCAGGTTCGCGCGCAGCGCGCGGATCACGCGGTTGGACGCCTCGAACACCGGGCGTCCGGACAGGCCGCCGGTCTCGTCGGCGTGCGGCAGGCCGGCCACGGCCTCGCGCGAGACCGTCGTGTTCGTCGCGATCACGCCGTCGATCCCGTGCCGCACGAGCAGCTCGGCGATCGTGCGGATCTGTTCGTCGTCCAGGTCGGGCGCGATCTTGAGCACCAGCGGCACGTAGCGCCGGTGTTCGTCGGCCAGCCGCTGCTGGCGCTCGCGCAGCGCGGCGAGCATCCGCGTCAGTTCGTCGGCGCCCTGCAACTGGCGCAGGTTCGTCGTGTTCGGCGACGAGATGTTGACCGTCACGTAACCGGCGTGCGGATAGACCTTGTCAAGGCAGAACAGGTAATCGTCGACCGCGCGTTCGATCGGCGTCGTCGCGTTCTTGCCGATGTTCAGGCCCAGCACGCCGTCATAGCGCGCGCGGCCCAGGTTGGCCAGCAGGTGGTCGACCCCGTGATTGTTGAAGCCCATCCGGTTGATCAGCGCGCCGGCCTGCACGAGCCGGAACATCCGCGGCTTCGGGTTGCCGGGCTGCGGCTTGGGCGTCACCGTGCCGACCTCGATGAAGCCGAAGCCCATCGCCGCCAGGCCGTCGACGTGCGCGCCGTTCTTGTCGAGTCCGGCGGCCAGCCCGACGCGATTGCGGAACCGCAATCCCATCACGGTCACCGGGTCGTCGACCGGGCGGCCGGCCAGCACGCGCAGCGCGCCGGTGCGCGCCATCATGTCGATGTTGGCCAGCGTCAGTTCATGCGCGGCTTCGGGGTCCAGGCCGAACAGCAGGGGCCTGGCGAACAGATAAGGATTCATCGAAAGCTGATCGGATGTTCGACCTGCGCCGCCGGGATCATCGCGTCGGTCATCGGTTGCCAGCGGCCGTCGACCAGCACCTCGATCGGGCGAAAGCGGGCCTTGTACGCCATCTTCGGGCTCTGCGCGATCCAGTAGCCCAGATACAGATACGGCAGCTTGAGCTGCCGGCACTGCTCGATCTGCCACAGGATGTTGTAGGTGCCGTAGCTGCTGCCTTCGACGCCCGGATCGAAGAACGTGTAGACCGACGACAGGCCGTCGTTGAGGATGTCGATGATCGACACCATGCGCAGCGTGCCGTCGTCCTCGCGGAACTCGACGAGGCGCGTGTTGATCTTGCTCTGCAGCAGGAACTGCGCGTACTGGTCGCGGCTGTCCTGATCCATGCCGCCGCCCGCGTGCCGCGTCGACTGATAGGCCAGGTAGAGCTGGTAGTGCTCGGCGGAGAACCCGAGCCGCGCGACCAGCGTGCGCAGCGGCGCATGGCGCGCGCCGGCCCGCCGCTGGCTGCGGCTGGGCGCGAACTGCGCGACCGGAATCCGCACCGGCAGGCAGGCCTTGCAGCCGTCGCAGTGCGGACGATAAGTGAACACGCCGCTACGGCGAAAGCCGGCGCGGACCAGTTCGCTGTAGATGTCGGCGTTGATCAGGTGATTGGGCGTGGCCACCTGGGAACGCGCCTGCAGGCCCGGCAGATAGCTGCACGGGTAGGGCGCCGTCGCATAGAACTGCAGCGTCGAGAACGGAAGTTCCTTGAGGTGACTCATACCTTGGGAAACTCGATCTGGACCGCCGACCAGTCGGGCGGCGGCAGGGCGGTCAATTCGGCGACTTCGGCCAGAAAGGCCTCACGGCCGATCTCCGCCGCACCGAGCGACGCCAGGTGCCGGGTACGCTGCTGGCAGTCTATCACGCGGAACCCCAGCGACCGGAGCGTCCCGACCCATGCGTACAACGCGATCTTCGACGCGTCGGTCACCCGCGCGAACATCGATTCGCCGTAGAACATGCGGCCGATCGACACGCCGTACAACCCGCCGATCAACGGCGCGTCCGGACCGTCGTGCTGCCAGACTTCGACCGAGCGGGCGTGCCCGAGCGCGTGCAGCCGTTGATAGGCGTCGGCGATCTCGGCGGTGATCCACGTGCCGTCCTGGTCGGGGCGCGGCGCCGCGCATTCGCGCATCACCCGCGCGAAGCAGCGATCCATCGTGATCGTCCAGCCGCCGGGGCGGCTCACGCGCCGGATCGTCTTGACCATCGATCGCGAGGATTTGAAGCGATCCAGGTACAGCACCATCCGCGGATCGGGCGACCACCACAACACCGGTTCGCCGTCCGAATACCAGGGAAAGATGCCGCCGCGATACGCTTCGAGCAGCCGGGTAGCCGACAGGTCGTATCCGGCCGCCAGCAGGCCGTTGGGCGAGCGCAGCGCGTATCGGGCCGGCGGCAGCGGTTCTGCAGGCGAGATCCATCGCAGGGCCGGAGCGCTGGCCATCGCGTCGTGCGGCGCCGCGGGCGGCCGTCAGCCGGTCTTGCGCGCGTCGGTCGCGCCCGGGGCCGTCGTGCGAGGCGTGAAGCGCACCGAATCCGTGTGCATGCGCAGCCGGCCGGCGCGAAGGTCGTCGAAATACCAGCGCAGCGTCTTGTAGACGGTCTTGAACGCGATCTGCGACCACGGGATCTCGTCCTCGGTGAACAGCCTCGCCTCGAGGCTTTCGGTGCCGGGGACGAAATGCGGATCGCTGAGCGTGGCCAGGTAGAAGATGTGGACCTGGTCGACCTGCGGGATGTCGATCAGCGAGTACAGCTCGCCGATCTCGATGCGGGCGCCGGCTTCCTCGTTGGTTTCGCGTTCGGCGCCTTCGGCGCTGGTCTCGCCGTTTTCCAAGAACCCGCCGGGCAGCGTCCAGAAGCCGTAGCGCGGTTCGATCGCGCGCTTGCACAGCAGCACCTTGTCGCCGCTGACGGTGACGGTGCCGACGACCATCCGGGGATTCTCGTAGTGGATGCTGCCGCAGGCGTCACAGCAGGCGCGCTGGCGATTGTCGCCGGGCGGGATCTTCAGGGCCACCTCGTGGCCGCAGGCTGGACAGTATTTCATGCGTGGTCTTATCGAGACCTGCGCAGTGTAGCGCAGGCGACGGCCCGGACCACGCGAACGGGGCGATTCAGATCGGTCCCGGCGACAGCAGCCCGGACAGCAGCAGCGACAGCAGGTACGCGGTCGCCAGCGTCGTCGATGCCCAGATCAGCATGCCGCGGCCCGAGCCGGTCCGCCAGCGCACGAAGCGGCTGACGGCCTCGCCGACCAGGATCGGCACGATCAGCGTGGCCAGCAGGCCCAGCGCGCCGGTTCCCCATTCGGCGATCGCCAGTGACCACGACGGCGCGCGCATCGGCCAGCGCGCGCCGCCCGGCTCGATGATCAGCAGCCCGAGCATCGCCAGGCTGGCCAGCGCCAGGCACGTCGAGAAGATCGAAAAGCGCCGGGCCGTGCGGCGGGCCGTCGACGTTTCGAGGCTGGTGATCGTGGCGCTCATGATCGTTCGGCTCCGTGGTTGACGTGCAGGGCTCGCGATGATTATCGAAGGGCCGTTTCCCGACGGGTGGCGTTCCCGGCCGCTTTCGCGTGTAGGACGATCGCTACAATGCGTATCGCACGCCCCACGGCCAGGAGACATCGACATCATGAAGCAAAGCGACGACATGCGTGGTCAATCCGGCATCCCCAAAATGAGGGTCATCGCGTTCGACGTGTTCGGCACCGTCGTCGACTGGCACGGCACGATCCGGCGCGAGATCGATGCGATGGCGCTGGGCGTCGACGGCGACGAGTTCGCGCTGGCCTGGCGTGCCGGCTACGCACCGGCGATGGCGCGAGTGATGAGCGGCGAACTGGGCTGGACGCGCATCGACGCGCTGCACCGGATGATCCTGGACGAGCTGATCGACCGCTATCGGTTGACCGGGCTCGACGAGGAGCGGCGGCGCGAGCTGAACAAGGTCTGGCACCGCCTCGATCCGTGGCCCGACGCCGTCGCCGGCCTGGCGCGGCTGCGCGAGCACTACATCGTCTGTTCGCTGTCCAACGGCAACATCGGCCTGCTGGCCGACATGGCCAAACATGCGCGGCTGCCGTGGGACGTGATCCTGTCGGCCGAGGTCTTCCGCAAGTACAAGCCCGATCCGGCCACGTACCTGGGCGTCGCCGACGTGTTCGACGTGCCGCCCGAGCAGGTGATGCTGGCGGCGGCTCATCATAGCGACCTGGCCGGCGCCCGCGCCTGCGGCCTGGCCACCGCGTACATCGAGCGTCCGCTCGAGTTCGGCGCGGCCCGGCCCAAGGACGTCTCGCCCCGGCCCGACAACATGCTGCATGCGCGGGACATCGGGCACCTGGCCACGCTGATGGGCTGTTGACGCGCGGTCCGCTGTGGCGATTTTCCCAATCCTTATGTCCTGACCTACCGCCCGGCCGTCTGGCCGCCGGGAGGCGGTCGCCGGGGCTCCAGTACAAAGGGCGATAGTCATCAGCCCGCGATGGTCGTTCGCGCGTTCCGGATTCGCAGGGACGGCGGCCGTCGTGTCGTCGGATTTTCGTCGGATCGCTCCGACAGAGAGCCTCCTTGGACTTCGCCAGCGCCGCCTCGCCGTCCGCCGCCGTCCGCTACCGGGTCATCGCGCGCATCGCGATCATCGCCGTGGCGGTCGCCGCGTTGCTGCTGGCGCTGATCGACGCGTTCTCGTCGGTCGAGGTCGTCGATCGCGGTCCGGCCGCCGTCACGCGCGATCCGCTGGCGGCGGGCGTCGCCGGCGCGCTGCTGCTGGCGACGGCCTTGTGCGCGGCCGTGGCCTGGTTCGATGCCGATCCGGTCGAATCGGCGATGGCTTTCTGGTTCGTCAGCCTCGTGCCCCTGCTCGGACTGGTCGCCGGTTTCGCCGATCCGTGGTTCGATGCGATCGGAGGCGAGGGCGCGCGCCGGCTGATCGGCGCGGCGCTGGTCATCGGCCACGTCGTCGCGCACCTGCATCTGTTTCGCGCCTGCTTCGGCGACGAGGCGGCCGAACCCGGCCTGCGCCGGCTGATCGAGCGCGCGGTTCCGGTTGCCGCGCTGATCGTGCCGGTGCTGTGGATGCTGCCGCCCGCCGGGCAGTTCGCCGTCGCCGGACTGGCGGCGTTGGGCGCGCTGGTCCGGATCGCCCGGGTGTCGTGGCCCTCGTTGCGCGACGGCGGGCGCCTGGACCAGCGCGCCTACCTGCTGGCGCTGCTCGCGCAGGCCCTGTGCGGATTCGTGCAGGCATTCGCGCCGGCGGCCTCGGACCCGAGCGGCTGGCGGCTGCTGTCGTTCTGGAACGGGTCGGCGGTGTTCGTCGCGGTCGGCACGCTGATGGTCGTCGAGCGCCGTCGTCATCACGGCGAACGCCGGGCCCGTCTGCATCGCGAGGCGGTGGATGCCGCGCGCCAGTACCGGCACGTCTACTATTCGGCGCCGGTCGGCCTGGTCTCGGCGACCGCGAGCGGCCACGTCCTGCGCTGGAACGACATGGCCCAGCGCTTCTTTCCGGACCGGCTGCAGCCCGGCCGCTTCAATACGCTGGCCGGCGTGTTCGGCGAGGAGCGCGCCGCGGCGCTCGTCGAGGGCCTGGACGGCGGCCGGCCGCAGCGCGGCGAACTGCGGCGCGCGGGGACCGTGCTCGCGTACGAAGCGGTCGTCGCCGGCGGGGCGATCGAGATGTCGTTCGTCGACGTCTCCGAGCGCAGCCGCCTGGCCGAAGCGCTCGAACGGATCGCGCACCACGATTCGCTGACGGACCTGCTGAACCGGCGCGGCCTCGAAGTCCGGATCGACGAGGCGCTGCGCGAGCGCGGTCCGCGCGGCGACCGGGTCTCGCTGATCTACGTGAACCTCGACCATTTCAAGGGGATCAACGAGGTGTTCGGCCACGAGGCCGGCGACGCGGTGATCGTCGAGGTCGCGCACCGCATGCAGCACGCGCTGGGCGCGCAGACCCGGATCGGTCGGCTCGGCGGCGACGAGTTCATCGCGTTGCTGACGGGCGTGCCGCTGGCCGAGGCGCGGCGCTCGGCCGCCGTGCTGCTCGACGCGGTGAGCGGCGAGCCGTTCGAGCACGACGGGCAGCGCTTCGACGTGCAGGCCAGCATCGGCGTCGTCGAGGCGAGCGCCGGCATGCAGACGCGCGAGCTGATCGCGCAGGCGGACGACGCGTGCACGCGCGCCAAGCGCGCGGGGCCGCGAAGGATCGCGGTGATGCGGGCCTCGGACCTGCGGCTCGACGATTACCGCGCGTCGGTCCGGCTCGGCTCGAAGCTCAAATCCTGCCTGCCGATCGAGCGGATGCGCGTGTACGCGCAGCCGATCGTCGCGCTGCGCGAGGCCGAGCCCGTGCCGCGCTACGAGGTGCTGCTGCGCGAGGTCGACGAGCAGGGCCGGATCGAGCCGCCGGATCGGCTGCTGGCCGCGGCCGAACGGCAGGGCAGCATGGCGGCGATCGATCGCCACGTGCTGCAGTCGACGATCGAACACCTTTGCGCGCATCCCGAGCACACGCGATCGCTGGGCTTCGTGACCGTCAACGTCAGCGGCATGTCGCTGAACGACGACCGCTTCCACGACGATGCCGTGGCGATGCTGCGCGACCATCGGCTGGCCGCGTCCCGGATCGTGCTGGAGATCACCGAGTCGGTCGCCGTGCGCGACATGTCCGGCACCCGCCGCTTCGTCGAACGGATGCGCGACATCGGCGTAGGGATCGCGCTCGACGATTTCGGCGCCGGCTACACCTCGTTCGCTTACCTGCGCGACATCCCCGCATCGCTGCTGAAGATCGACGGACAGTTCATCGTCGATCTGGCCGGCGACCGCAAGCTGCGCGGCATCGTTCGCGCGATCCAGCAGCTCGGCGCCGAACTGGGCATGGCGTGCCTGGCCGAATGGGTCGAGGACGTGCCCACGCTCGAGGCGCTGCTCGAACTGCGGGTCGATTATGCGCAGGGCTACGTGTTTTCGCGCGCGCTGCCGCTCGAATCCTGGTTGACGACCCCGACCGACCTGGCGCCGCTGCACGCGGCCCGGCAAGCGCTGCGCAGCACCGGCAAGGTGATCGCATGACGGGCGTCCGGATATCGGCGCCGGCGGCGCCGGCCGCACGGTCGGCATCGGCATCGACATCGACATCGGCGCTGGCGCTGGCGACGGCGACGGCATCGGCATCGGCATCGGCATCGGCATCGGCATCGGCATCGGCATCGGCATCGGCATCGGCATCGGCATCGGCATCGGCATCCGGTCGGATCTGCGCGCTGCCGATCGGCATGGAGCTGGGCGGTTATCGGCTCGTGCGCGTCATCGGGCACGGCGGGTTCGGGATCGTCTACGAGGCGATCGACCTGGCCACCGGCGGTCAGGTCGCGATCAAGGAGTACATGCCCGTGCAACTGGCGGCGCGGCCGGCCGGCGAGATCGTCCTGCCGCTGACGAGCGGCGTCGGCAACGCCTACGAACTCGGCCGGCAGGGCTTCCTCGAAGAGGCGGCGCTGCTCAGACGCTATCGGCATCCCGGGTTGATCCACGCGTTGGCGAGCTGGGAACAGAACGGCACCGCGTACATGGCGATGCCGTTCTACGACGGCGCGACGCTCGAGCAGATCATGCAGCGCGACCGCAGCGTGATCGACGAGCGCTGGCTCAAGACGCTGCTCGGCCCGATCCTCGGCGCGCTCGAAAGCCTGCACGCCGATCGCTGCTGCCATCGCGACGTGTCGCCCGACAACATCCTGGTGCCGAATGCCGGCGGAGCGGTGCTGCTCGACCTGGGCGCGGCGCGCCGCGTCATCGGCGGACACGCGCGCGCGCTGACGGTGATGCTCAAGACCGGCTTCGCGCCGATCGAACAGTACGCGGACGATCCGTCGCTGATGCCCGGTCCGTGGAGCGACATCTACGCGCTATGCGGCGTGTTGTATTTCGCGATCACCGGCAACGTGCCGCCGGCCTCGGCCTCGCGCGTGATGCGCGATCACTTCGTGCCGCTGCGGACGCTGGCGCCGGCCGGGTACTCGGCCGAGTTCCTGGCGGCGATCGACGCCGGCCTGCTGCTCATCCCCGACGAGCGGCCGCAGACGATCGCGGCGTTTCGCCAGCGGGTGTTCGCCGAACCGGGCAGTCTCGCGGCTGCGGCCATCGCCGGGTCCTCGCGCGACGGTCCGGACGGCCCGCGCGGCGCGTGGACCGATCTTCCGGTGTCGCCCGTCGCGCGGCGAACGCGTGGGGCCGGGATCGCGATCGGCGTCGCGCTGGCGGCCTTCGTGCTGGGCGGCGCCTGGCTCGGCCGTGGCGGCGTGCGCGGCGGCAGCGGAATGCCGGCCCCACCCGCATCGGCGGCGCCGGATGCGCGAGCACCGGCAACAGTGCCGGCCTCTGTCGGCGGGTCGGTGCCGTCGCCGAACGGCGCGTCGAACGGCGGGTCGAACGCGAGACAGAACGCGAGACAGAACACGGGACAGAACACGGGACAGAGCGCGGGACAGAGCGCGGGACAGAGCGCGGGACAGAACGCGGGACAGAACGCGGGGGCCGGACCGGACTCGCGACCGGATCCGGACGTGAAATCGGATACGAGGCAAAACGCCGGGCATGACCCGCGATCGGACGCGAAGCCGCCGTCGAAGCCGTCCGACGCATCGACGCCGCCGGCAGTGCAGCCGGCCGCCGCCGGGGCCGACGCCGACGCTGATGCCGGGCCCGTTTCCGGGCCCGTTTCCGGGCCCGCCGATCGCCGCCGGCGCTGACGCGCGCGGCGCGCGCTCGTCAGGGCACGAGCACGACGCGGCCGACGACCTTGCCGTCGCGCAGCGCCATCAGCGCGTCGTTCGCCTCCTCGAGCGGGCGACGCGTGACCGGCACCGGCTTGAGCTTGCCGGCCTTCGCGAAGCCGACCAGTTCTTGCAGTTCGCGCAGGTTGCCGACGTAGCTGCCGCGCAGCGCCAGCGGGCGCAGCGGGAAGAACGGGATCGGCATCCGCAGCTCGCCGCCGAACAGGCCGACGATGACGATCTCGGTGCCGCGGGTCGCGCTGGCCAGCGCCAGGTTCACCGTGGCTTCGCCGCCGACCAGGTCGAGCACCTGCAGCGCGCCGCCGCCGGTCGCGGCGATGATCTGCTGCGCGGCATCGGTGGCCGAACCGTCGATCGCCTGCAGCGCGCCGGCCTTGAGCGCGGCCTCGCGTTTGGTCGGATCGATGTCGACGACGATCGCGCCCTTGGCATCCATCGCCTTGAGCATCATCAGTGCCATGTGGCCGAGTCCGCCGGCGCCCATGATCACCACCGGTTCGTCCTTGATCGACGGGCCGAACTTCTTCAGCGCGCTGTAGGTCGTCACGCCCGAGCACGCCAGCGGCGCGGCTTCGGCGGCATCCAGCGTGCCGATGTCGACGCAGTAGCGGGCCTCGGGCACCAGTACGTAGTCGGCGTAGCCGCCGTCGAGGAACACGCCGAGCGAACGCGACTTCAGGCACAGGTTCTCGTCGCCGCGCCGGCAGATCGGGCAATCGGCGCAGCCGAGCCACGGAAAGACGACGACGCTGGCGCCGATCTTCGCGTCGCCGGCTTCGGGACCGGCCGCGGCGATCGTGCCGGCGATCTCGTGTCCCATCGTCAACGGCAGCTTGATGCCGCGGTCCTTCAGCTCCAGCGCCTTGCCGTCGCCGAGATCGTAGCGGCCCTCCCAGATGTGCAGGTCGCTGTGGCACACGCCGGCGGCGGTGATCCGCACCAGCACTTCCTTGCCGGTCGGCGTCGGCACCGGGCCTTCGCGGCGCGACAGCGGTTGGTCGTGTCCGGTCACACAAAAGCAGCGCATCTTCATCGGAGTCTCCATGAGGGGGTGCCGCGGATCCACGGCCCTGGGTAGTCATCGGTTTCGACTGGGAACACGCCGGATGCTACGGCCAGCCAGGGCGATTGCCAAATCGGATCCGCCGGCGGGCGCGGTCGGCGCGACGCGGCGGCCCGCATCGGCCGGATCCGATACCATCGTCGTCATCGTGCCGCGATCGCGCGGCCGGCCGGCGGTCGCGCGGGCCGGCGCGACCATCCATTCGCGGGCGTCGATAAGCGATGACCCTAACCCCATGCACGAGGAGACACCCGCATGCAGCAGTCCGACGCGACGGTCAACGATTCCACGCCGGCAGGCGCCGGCGGACCGACGGTGGCGCAGCAGCCGCGGCCGGCCGGGTCGACGGCGACGGCCGGCGACTACGACCTGGTCATCGTCGGCGCCGGATTCGCCGGTCTGGCGATGCTGCACCGGGCGCGCGCGATGGGGCTGAGCGCGATCGTGTTCGAGCGCGCCGACGGCGTCGGCGGCACCTGGTACTGGAACCGCTATCCGGGCGCGCGCTGCGACGTCGAGAGTCTCGAATACTCGTACCAGTTCGACGAATCGCTGCAGCAGCAATGGCAATGGTCGGAGCGCTACGCGACGCAGCCCGAGCTGTTGCGCTACGCGAACCACGTCGCCGACCGCTTCGGCCTGCGCGAGCACCTGCGTTTCGAGACGACGGTGCTGGCCGCCGATTACGACGAGACGGCAGACCGCTGGACGGTGACGACCGATCGCGGCGATCGCGTCGGCGCGCGGTTCCTCGTCATGGCCACCGGTTGCCTGTCGTCGACGAACCTGCCCGATTTTCCGGGCCGCGACAGCTTCGCCGGCCCGTCGTACCACACCGGCCAATGGCCGCGCGAGCCGGTCGATTTCACCGGCAAGCGGGTCGGCATCATCGGCACCGGCTCGTCGGCGATCCAGTCGATCCCGATCATCGCCGAACAGGCGCTGACGCTGACCGTGTTCCAGCGCACGGCCAACTACGCGGTGCCCGCGCACAACGGTCCGATCGATCCCGGCTACGAGGCGCGCATCAAGGCCGACTACGCCGGCTTTCGCGCGCGCAACAGCCGGATGATGCCGGCGTACGGCAGCAGCTACCCGCGCAACGAGCGCTCGGCGCTGAGCGTCGGCGACGAGGAGCGCGAGCGGATCTTCGAAGAGCGCTGGCGGCACGGCGGGCTGCCGTTCATGGGCGCGTTCAACGACCTGATGCTGGATCCGCGGGCCAACCGCACGGCGGCCGAATTCGTGCGCCGCAAGATCCGCGAGCAGGTCCGCGATCCGGCGCTGGCCGATCTGCTGTCGCCGCGCCAGACGATCGGCTGCAAGCGCCTGTGCGTCGATACCGGCTACTACCAGGCCTTCAACCGGCCCAACGTGACGCTGGTGGACGTCAGCGACGCGCCGATCGAAGCCATCACCCCGACCGGCCTGCGCACCGCGAACGCGAGCTACGAGTTCGATTGCCTGGTCTACGCGACCGGCTTCGACGCGATGACCGGCACCCTGCTGAAGATCGCGATCACCGGCCGCGGCGGCCTGCGGCTGCAGGACAAGTGGCACGCCGGCCCGCGTACTTACCTGGGCCTGGGCATCGCCGGTTTTCCGAACCTGTTCACGATCTCGGGACCGGGCAGCCCGTCGGTGCTGACGAACATGCTGGTGTCGATCGAGCAGCACGTCGGCTGGATCGGCGACTGCATCGACTGGATGCGCCGGCAGGGCCGGCGGCGCATCGAGGCGACCGAGGCCGCCGAGGATCGCTGGGTCGAGCACGTCAACGCCGTCGCCGACGCCACGCTGTATCCGACGTGCAACTCCTGGTACCTGGGCGCCAACGTGCCCGGCAAGACCCGCGTGTTCATGCCGCTGATCGGTTTCCCGCCTTATGTCCAGCGCTGCGCCGAGGTCGCGGCGTCCGGCTACCAGGGGTTCGTGTTCGACTGAACGAACGAAGCTCGCGCACCGCTAGAATCTCCGCATTGCGCGAGAAGGCTTCGCTCGGTACGCTGCCCACGCAATATCCGGACGCGCAGTCCGATCATCGGTTTTTTCAGGAGACTCGTCATGGCCGATCAGCGATCAACTTCTTCGCGCGGGGCATCGAACCCGCCTACGGCCGGCGCCCCGGACGACGGACGCCGTTCGTTGCTGGTCGGCGCCGGCGCCGGCATCGCGCTGGCCGGTCTCGGCCTGTCGGGACGCGCGCGCGCGCAGGCCTCGGCCGACGCCTGGCCGAACAAGCCGGTGCGGGTGATCTGCAACTTCGCGGCGGGCGGCTTGACCGATTCGTACGCGCGCCAGTACAGCGAAGCGCTGAGCCGCAAGTTCGACCAGAACTTCATCGTCGACAACCGGCCCGGCGCGGGCGGCATCCTGGGGGCCGAGATGGCGGCCAAATCGTCGCCCGACGGTTATACGCTGCTGGTCACGACCAGCACGCCGGTCTGGTCGGCCCGCGGTCTTTACCGCAAGCTGCCGTACGACGCGGCCAAGGACCTGGTGCCGGTGACGATGTTCCCGAGCGGCGCGCTGATCTTCGCGGCGCATAAGGACCTGCCGGTCAGCAACGCGGCCGAACTGGCCGAATACGCGAAGACGCATCCGATCACGCTGGGCACGTACGGGCAGGGATCCTGGCCGCACCTGGTCGCCGAGAACTGGATCAAGGAGCGCAAGATCCCGCTGACGGTCGTTCACTACAAGGGTGAATCGCCGATGTGGATCGACATCGCCAGCGGCCAGGTCCAGGTCGGCATCGGCAGCTACCTGCAGTTCGTCTCACATTACCAGAAGGGCCAGGTCAAGCCGCTGGCCGCGGCGACGGGGTCGGTGCGCTCGCCCAAGCTGCCCGACGTGCCGACGATGGTCGAGCAGGGCTTCACCGATCCGCTGTACAAGCTCGACGGCTACTTGCCGATGGTGGCGCCCGCCGGCACGCCGGATGCGGTCCTGCGCAAGATCGCCGACGCGATCCAGGAAGTGTCCGCCACGCCGAAGCTGGCGGCGCTGCGCCAGACGTTCGCGATCGACCAACTGCCGCCGGACTACGAGACGACGCAGAAGCTCTACGGCGAGTACGGCCAGTTGTGGGGATCGCTCGCCGGGGCGCTGGGCATCAAGCTCGACGCCTGATCCGCGCCGCGGGCCCGCGGCGCGGGCCCGGGCCTGCGGCGGCGGCAGGCCGGATCGCCCGACCCGCCGGCCGCGTCACTTGATGTCCTGGAAGCGCTTGCCTTCGGCCGCCATCTTCTCGAGCAGCGGCGAGATCGTGAAGTCCGAGCCCAGTTTCGGCGCGTATTCCTTCAGCTTGGCCACGACCTTGTCCAGGCCGACGGTGTCGGCGTAGAACATCGGCCCGCCGCGGTAGACGGGCCAGCCGTAGCCGTTGATCCAGACGATGTCGATGTCCGAGGGCCGGATCGCGATCCCTTCCTCGAGGATCTTCGCGCCCTCGTTGATCATCGGATAGATGCAGCGTTCGAGGATCTCGGTCTCGCTGATCTGGCGCGGCGTCGCACCCTGTTTGGCCATGAAGTCGCGGATGATCTTCTCGGTGACCGGCGACGGCTTGGCGTTGCGCTTCTCGTCGTAGTCGTAGAAGCCGGCGCCGGTCTTCTGGCCGCGCCGGTCGGCCTCGCACAGCACCTCGCGGATCGTCGAGCTGGTCGAGCGCTCGCGGAACCAGCCCAGGTCCAGACCCGCCAGGTCCGACATCGCGAACGGGCCCATCGGCAGCCCGAACTCGTAGATCACCTTGTCGATGTCCCAGGGCATCGCGCCTTCCATCAGCATCGCCTGCGCCTGCAGCGTGCGGGCGCGCAGGATCCGGTTGCCGATGAAGCCCGGGCAAACGCCCGACAGCGCGGCGATCTTGCCGATCTGCTTGCCGACGCCCATCGCCGTCGCGATCATCGTCTTCGACGTCTTCTCGCCGCGCACGACCTCGAGCAGGCGCATCACGTTGGCCGGCGAGAAGAAGTGCATGCCGATCACGTCCTGCGGACGCGACGTGGCGCTGGCGATCTCGTTGACGTCGAGCGCCGACGTGTTGGTGGCCAGCACCGCGCCCTGCCTGACGATCTTGTCGAGTTTGGCGAACAGATCCTTCTTGACCTCCATGTTCTCGAACACGGCCTCGATGATCATGTCGCAGTCGGCCAGCACGTTCAGGTCCAGCGAGCCGGTCAGCAGCTTCATCCGCTGCTCGACCTGTTCCATCGTCAGCCGGCCGCGCTTGGCGGTGGTCTCGTAGTTCTTGCGCACGACGCCCAGGCCGCGATCGAGCGCTTCCTGTTTGGTCTCGACCAGCGTGACCGGGATGCCGACGTTCGCGAAGTTCATCGCGATGCCGCCGCCCATCGTGCCCGCGCCGATGATGCCGACCTTCTTGACCGGCACGGTCGGCGTGTCGGCCGGCACGTCCGGGATCTTCCAGACCTGGCGCTCGGCGAAGAACACGTAGCGCTGCGCGGCCGACTGCGTGCCGGTCATCAGTTCGGTGAACAGCGCGCGCTCGGTCTTCAGCCCTTCGTCGAACGGTTGGTTGACCGCCGCCTCGACGCAGCGGATGTTGTATTCGGGGGCGAGGAAACCGCGGAACTTGCGCGCATTGGCCTTGCGGAAGTCGGCGAAGATCTCGGGGTGCTTGCGCGCCTCGATCATCTTGTCGTCCGAATCGCGGACCTTCTTCAGCGGACGCTTCTCGGCGACGATCTTGCGCGCGAACGCGATCGCGCCGGCGCGCAGCGCGTTCTCGTCGACCAGTTCGTCGACCAGGCCCATCTCCAGGCACTGCTTGGCGCGCACGTGCTCGCCGGACGTGACCATCTCGAGCGCGCGCTGCGCGCCGACGATGCGAGGCAGGCGCTGCGTGCCGCCGGCGCCGGGCAGCAGGCCCAGCTTGACCTCGGGCAGTCCGCACTTGGCCGACGGCACCGCGACGCGGTAATGGCAGGCCAGCGCGGTCTCCAGGCCGCCGCCCAGCGCGGTGCCGTGGATCGCCGCGACCACCGGTTTCGGCGAATTCTCGATCGCGTCCTGCGCTTCCTTGAGCGCCGGGCCCTTCGGCGGTTTGCCGAATTCGGTGATGTCGGCGCCGGCGATGAAGGTCTTGCCGGCGCAGATCAGCACGATCGCCTGGACCGCGGGGTCGGCGACGGCGGTGTTGATGCCGTCGAGGATCGCGGCGCGCACCGGCTGCGACAACGCGTTGACGGGCGGCGAATCGAGCGTGATGACGGCGACGCCGTTGTCGACGTCGAGCGTGGCGACGGGGCTGCTGAAGGCCAAGGTGAGTCTCCTCGAGTGGGTGAAACCGGTCGCGCGGCGAGCGCGTTGCGCGTTAGCATACCGCGATGAACGAACTACTCGATCGGGCGGCCGCGATCGCGGATCTGCTCAAGGCGCGACGCCAGACGATCGCCGTCGCCGAATCGTCCAGCGGTGGCCTGGTCAGCGCGGCGCTGCTGTCGGTGCCCGGCGCGTCGGCCTATTTCCTCGGCGGCGGGGTCGTCTATACGGCGCGCGCGCGCAAGCTGCTGATGGACATCCCGCGCGAGGCGGTCGAAGGCATGCGCTCGTCGTCCGAGCCGTATGCGCGGCTGCTCGCGCAGACCGCCCGGCAGCGCTTCCGCGCCGATTGGGGCCTGTCCGAAACCGGCGCCGCCGGTCCGACCGGCAATCCGTACGGCGATGCGGCCGGGCATTCGTGCATCGCCGTCGACGGCCCGAGCTCGGCCGTCGTCACGATCGAGACCGGCCGCGACGATCGCTACGAGAACATGCTCGCGTTCGCGGCGGCCGCGCTGGCACTGCTGCATCAGCGCCTGACGGACGCGCCCGACGGATCACGGTGACGCGGCGCGCCCGATCGACGATGGACCGCGTGCGAACCGCCGGGGACGGAGACCGGCATGCCTGATCCCGCCGGCGGCCAGGGTCGAGACGACGTCGCGGCCATCCGGCTGATCGCGTCCTTCGAGGCGCTCAAGGGCCTGCTGGTGCTCGCGGCCGGATTCGGCCTGCTGCATGCGCTGCACCACGACCTGCGCCACGTGGCCGAACAGTTGATCCGGCACGTGCACGTGAATCCCGACAACCATCTGTCGCATCTGTTCCTGCAACGGATCGACCAGTTGCAGCATGCGAACCTCGTCGGCCTGTTCGTCGCGGCGATCGCCTACGTGGTGCTGCGCTTCGCCGAGGCGACCGGCCTGTGGCTGGGCAGGTCCTGGGGCGAGTGGCTCGGCGCGCTGTCGGGCGCCATCTATCTGCCGATCGAGATCATGCACCTGGTCGAGCGGCCCGGCGTCGGCGTCGCCGTCGTCTTCGCCTTCAACGCGGCGGTGGTCTTCTATCTCGCGACGCGGTTGTGGCGCCGCCGTGCGGCCGGGCACGCGCAGGGTCGGACCGGGCGCCGCGGCGATCGTTGATCGGCCGGCGGACGCCGATCGCCGGATCAGCGGGGCGAACCTGCCGTTGTTCGGTCAATCTGTCAGCCATCCGGGCATGCGTCGGGCGCGCCCGCGTCGTTGAACCGAGAATCGTAGGAGAGGCATGATGTCAGTCGTAGCCGCGATCACGCCAAGCCAGTCGGCCCAGGCCGCCGTGCCCGTCGAGCCGTCGTTCATCCGGGAGGCGGCGCTGGCGGCCAGCCAGGTCACGCCGGTGGCGCCGATCGACGATTCGGTGTCGATCAGTTCGTCGCTCGAGGCGCAGAAGAAGGCCGTCGAACGGGCCGCCGAACTGGCCGAGAGCTATCGGCACGTCCCCGAAGGCATCTCCGCGTACGAGATCATCCAGAAGATCCAGGTCGCCGACGCCAGCCTGCTGGCCAATACGCTACTGCGTCTGCGCATCCCGGTCGACGCCGCGGCCTGATCCCACGCGCCGCGTCCGGCGCTGCGGTCCGGCGCTGCGGTCCGGCGCCGCGGTCCGGCGCTGCCGATGGCGGGCGCGTGCTCAGGGCGAGGCCGCGGCGGAAACACCTGGTTACGTCTGTCACCTTCGAGCACGAGCGCCTGCGCAATCGGTTCACGAGCGGGGCGCACAGTGAGGCCATCGATCCCAACGAGGAGTCTTCGATGACCAACCTTCCGTCCGATACCCGTACCGATACCCCCCTCTACGACGTCCGGAGCCGCTCGACGAGCAGAGCCGGCCGCGCCGCGGTCTGCTGGGCCGTCGCCGCCGTCATCACGCTGTGTCTGTCCGGTGTGCTCGTTCATCCGATGGATTCGGCTCCGGCGTCGACTCCGGCGGCCAGCGTGCTGTCGCACTGATTCGCGCCGGCCGCTTGCAATCGCTGATCGGCTCTGCTATAGTTTATTGCTCTGACGGACGCGGGGTGGAGCAGTCTGGCAGCTCGTCGGGCTCATAACCCGAAGGTCGCAAGTTCAAATCTTGCCCCCGCAACCAATCAACCGTCAGGCATCGATCGGCCCTTCGCAACCGCGGATGGCCGATTTTTTTCGTCCACGGTTTTTGCCGTGATACCGCCGTACCGCGCGCCGTACCGCGTCTGGTGCGGCCGGGACGATTGATCGACGTGGTTGCTCGGCATGGCTGGTCGATGCTCGGCACGGCTGGTCGACAAGCTGGTCGGCACAGGCGCCGGCGATCCGAACGCCCGTCGGCGCACGGGCTTCAGCGACCCGCCGGCGCGAGTTCCCGGGTCATTGCAGCAGTTGGTTGGCCCTCCGGCGCCGATTCGGCGGCTTCAGGGACGGGGATCGGTTCTGCGACACTACCGCATGGGGTAAAAGCCGGAGCGGCCGCCATGCAGACGGACAAGAAAACGCAGTTCAACAAGACGCAATTCAACCTCTGGTACTGGATCGCCGCCTTCTTCGCCCTGATGGTGTTCCAGTATCTGTTCACGACGGGCACCCAGGTCGCGCAGATTCCGTACAGCCAGTTCGAGACCTATCTCGGGCAGGGCAAGATCGCGGAAGTCGCGGTATCGGACCGCTTCATCCAAGGCCGGTTCAAGGAGCCCGTCGACGGTCGGCCGATGTTCATCACCACCCGGGTCGAGCCGGACCTCGCTCGCCAGCTTCAGGGGCAGGGTGTCGTCGTCTCCGGGCAGATCGAGAGCACCTTCCTGCGCGACCTGCTTTCCTGGGTCGTGCCGGTTCTGCTCATCGTCGCCATCTGGATGTTCGCCTTGAAGCGCATGCGCGGCGGTCTCGGCGGCGGCCTGATGCAGATCGGCAAGTCGAAGGCGAGGGTCTATGTCCAGTCCGACACGGGCGTCACTTTCAAGGACGTGGCCGGCGTCGACGAGGCCAAGGACGAACTGAAGGAGATCGTCGACTTCCTCAAGGACCCGCAGGGCTACGGCCGGCTGGGCGGGCGCATGCCCAAGGGCGTCCTGCTGGTCGGCCCCCCCGGCACCGGCAAGACCTTGCTGGCCAGAGCCGTGGCGGGCGAGGCGGGCGTGCCCTTTTTCTCCATCTCCGGCTCCGAGTTCGTCGAGATGTTCGTCGGCGTGGGCGCGGCGCGCGTGCGCGACCTGTTCGAGCAGGCGCGCGCCAAGGCGCCGGCCATCATCTTCATCGACGAACTGGATGCGCTCGGCCGCGCCCGCGGCGTCGGGCCGATGGCCGGAGGCCATGACGAAAAGGAGCAGACGCTGAACCAGCTCCTGGTCGAACTCGACGGTTTCGATCCCTCGGCCGGCCTCGTTCTGCTCGCCGCGACCAATCGGCCGGAAATCCTCGATCCCGCACTGCTGCGCGCCGGGCGCTTCGACCGGCAGGTGCTGGTCGACCGGCCGGACAAGACCGGTCGCGTCCAGATCCTCGGCGTCCATCTGAAGAAGGCGAAGCTCGCGCCGGACGTCGAGCCGGAGAAGATCGCGGCATTGACACCCGGATTCACGGGGGCGGATCTCGCCAATCTGGTCAACGAAGCGACGCTGCTCGCCACTCGCCGCAACGCCGACGCCGTGACGATGGACGATTTCAACAACGCGGTCGAACGCATCGTCGCGGGCCTGGAGAAGCGCAACCGGCTGCTGAACTCGAAGGAGCGCGAGATCGTCGCCCATCACGAGATGGGCCATGCGCTGGTGGCGATGGCGCTGTCGGGCGTCGATCCGGTGCACAAGGTCTCGATCATCCCGCGTGGTATCGGCGCGCTGGGCTACACGATCCAGCGGCCGACCGAGGACCGTTTTCTGATGACGCTGGAAGAGCTGCAGAACAAGATGGCCGTGCTTCTCGGCGGCCGGGCGGCCGAGCGCATCGTCTTCGGCCACCTCTCCACCGGCGCCGCCGACGATCTGGCCAAGGTGACCGACATCGCGCGCGCCATCGTCACGCGCTACGGCATGTCGGAGAAGCTCGGCCATGTCGCGCTGGAGAAGGACCGACGCTCCTACTTCGCGTCCGACCAGCCCTACTATGGGCCGCAGGAGCGGGACTACTCCGACGAGACGGCCGCCATCGTCGACGAGGAGATTCGTCGGATCGTCGACGAGACCTTCGATCGGACCGTCGCTCTGCTGACGGAACGCCGGGGCCTGCTCGAGCGGACGGCTCGCAGCTTGCTGGAGAAGGAAACGCTGGACGAAAGGGAGATACGAGAGCTCATCGACGAGCGGGAAGTTTCTGCCGGCCAGGACGAAAGCGCACGAACCGTATCCGGTCCGGCCGCGTGACTTCGCCCCGCCCGACCCGTCGACCTTGTCCCGCCTGACCCGTCGACCGTCAGGTATCGATCGGCCCGCCGCGCCCGTCAGCGCGCCGTCGAGATCCGCTGCCTCTCGATCAGAGCCGCGGGCTTCCCGCATCTGTCTTCCGCATACCGATCGCGAACGGTCGCGCCGGCCCGCTGCGGGTGCTCGTCGATTCGGAGCGGCGACCAATCTCGGCCTTCAAGGAGACACAGAAAGTAACAATCTTTGACCGCGCTCGGACGTCAGTCCACAAGTCATGACAGACCCACCACAATACGTGCAGGCGATTCGTTGCAGCCTGTCACCTGATAGGGATGTGTCATGGTCGCGGAGTCCGTCATGTTTCATTTTCGCTGCCCGCGTTGCGATGCCCGGCGCTTCGCCAACCTGGAGCGGTTGCGGATGTCGCCGATCGTTCGCTGCGCGGCGTGCAAGTTCGAGTGGGAGTTCGATGTCGCCGTCGTCGAGGCCGGCCATGCGTATGCGAGCCACGCGATCGACGAGATGCGCTCGACCCTCGACGAGGAGCTGTTCCGGCGCTTGATGACGCCTCGCGAAAACGGTGTCTGGGCGCAGGACGTCGGCGATCTCGACATCGAGGCCGATGTCGAGATCGAAGCCGAAGCCGAGCATGAAGGCGGATCCCTGGAGGCCCTGCCGGCGCCGGCCGATGCGGCCGGCCCGCGCCGATCCGTCAGGCACTGAGCGCGCGCCGCGGGACCGGATCGGCCCGCGTCACAGCCACTGGACCAGCGAGATGCCGATGCCGATCCGCGTCTGGCGGTGGTTGTAGTCGATCAGGCTGGCGCCATAACCGCTGAAGACCTGCACGTAGCCCTTCAGGTAGCTGAAGATCGGAAACGCGTAGTCGAGTTGCAGCGATCCGTGCGATCGGTCGCCGCCGCGCAGCGAGTGGCGCGCCAGCAGCGACAGCTCGTGGCCCTCGGACTTGCGCACGACCAGCAGGTCGGCGCGCCCGACGTAGTTGGCGATGTCCGGGTTGTTGTCGTCGTCACGGGATTCGGGGATGCGCCACCACGGCCGCAGCATGACCATCCAGTTGTCCTTCTCGAAGCCGAACTGCGCGATCAAGCGGTTCCAGCTCCGCGATTCGGGGTCGCCGCGCCCGTTCGACTGGTGATTCAGCGACAGCCCGGCCATGCGCCCCTGCCAGCCGAGCAGCGAGTAGTTGGTGCGGAACACCAGCATCGCCTCGGGCTCGTAGTTCGTCTCGCGGAACGGCCGCGACGCGTGCGAGTTGTACAGCTGCCAGTACGAGGTCTGCGTGTAGCCGATCCACAGGTCGCCGTTGTCGCCGAAAAGCCGGTGCGCGACCTTGGCTTTGAGGCTGATCTGGAACTTCATGTCGGTCCGCTCGATGCCGAGCGGCGTCGTCACATCGTTGGCCGGGTTCGGGCTGTGCGGCGTCTGGTTCGGGTGCGTCGAGTAGTCCGCGAGCATCACGAACACCGGCTTGTACGGGCGAAGCGCGAAGCGTCCGCGATCGTAGTCGGAATCGAGTTCCCAGCGATCGGCGAGCGAGGTGCCCAGGCTGCGGCGCACGTCGCGGACCGCGCGGGCCATCTCGCCGGCCTGGTCCGGCCGTTGAGGTTCGCGCTCGCGGTCCGCAGCGGCCGACGACTGCGGATCCTCCAGGTCGGGTAGCGCCGGAAGCAGGGCCGGCGCCGGCACCGGTACCGGCGGCGTGGTCGGAAGACGGTTGGCGCGGGGGCGTCCGGCGGCGTGGTCGTAGCACAGCAGGCGCTCGTGATCGTCATCGATGCGCGTGCAGGCGTTGTCCTGGCCGAACGCGGCCGACGCGGCGGCACCGGCGGCCAGCAGGGCCACTGCCCGGCCTGTCGAACGGAGGGATCGGGACATGTCGTTGGCAACGAGGAGGGAGGTGAGTGGAATTATGGCGGAAGAGCCGCCGCGACGGCCGCTCGATCGGCGTTCGGCTATGCTTGCACGCGCGCCGACGTGGCTTTCGCCTGACACGGGACGGACGTCGAATGGACAGGGAGGACTGCCGTGATGCGATTCGTATCTTCGCCGCGCTCGCCGCGGGGCGTGTGGCGCGCCGGGTCGAGACCGGGCGGCCGCGGCCTGGCCGCGATCGCCTGCGCGAGCGTGCTGCTGGCCGCGCCGCTGGCCCGCGCCGAATTGATCGGCGAGGTCGACACGGCATTCCGCTGGCTCGGCAAGGACGATCGCGTCGTCGTCGAAGCTTACGACGACCCCAAGGTCAAGGGCGTGACCTGCTATGTGTCGCGCGCGCGCACCGGCGGCGTCAAGGGCACGGTCGGCCTGGCCGAGGATAAGTCCGAGGCGTCGATCGCCTGCCGCCAGGTCACGCCGCGCGTCGAGTTCGTCGGTCCGCTGGTCCAGCAGGAGGACGTGTTCACCGAGCGGATGTCGCTGGTGTTCAAACGGCTGCACGTCGTGCGCATCGTCGATCGTCAGCGCAATGCGCTGGTTTATTTGACATATTCGGATCGGCTGATCGACGGCAGTCCGACCAATGGCGTCACCGCCGTACCGGTGTCGCCGGAAACGCCGATCCCGGTCAAGTGACGGCTTCGTCGTGGCGGTCGGCATCGTCGACCGCCGAGAACCGCCGTTCCGATTCCGGCGTGCATCGCTGTCGCGCGCATCGGGTCGGGGGTTGACGGCCTCGTCGGCGGGTCTATACAGTCCGGAGAGCCCGGATCGCCGACCGGCACGCACTTAGTCCGGACGGCGCGACGCGGCGGATGCAGGACCGGCCGCGACACGGCGGGTAGATAAAAAATGCGAGAGGAGACACCGATGCGTTCGATGAACAGGCGCAGGATCATTCCCGGTCTGGTGGGCATGGCGGCCGCGCTGGCGGCGATGTCCGGGTATGCGCAGCAGGCGCCGCTGAAGATCGGCGTGTCGACGGCGATCCAGCTTCAGGTCGGGCGCGATACGCAAGAAGCGGTCAAGATGGCGATGGACGAGATCAACGCGAAGGGCGGTGTCGCCGGACGCAAGCTCGAGATGGTCGTCGCCGACGAGACCGAGAATCCCGAAACCGGCATCAATGCGATCAAGAAGCTGACCGCCGACGACAAGGTCGACGTCATCGTCGGCGGCTATACGAGCGGCGTGACGCTCGCGCAACTGCCGCACATCTCGTCCGCCAAGACGATCTACCTGGGCGTCGGCGCCGCGTCGCCGGCGATCACCGCCAAGGTCAAGCAGGACTACGATCGTTATAAGTACATCTTTCGCGTTGGACCGATCAACGCCGTCCACCAGGCGCAAGGCCTGGTCGAATTCATCAAGGGGATGCTGATCGGCGAACTCGGCTACAAGAAGCTGGCGATCATCGGCGAGAACGCCAAATGGGTGCAGGATCTGGTGCCTGTGCTCAAGAAGGGCGCGGTGGACGTCGGCGCCGACGTGCGCATGACCGAACTGTTCGATACGCAGACCTCGGATTTCTCGCCGCTGCTGGCGAAGATCAAGTCCAGCGGCGCCCAGTTCCTGATCGTGGTCCTGTCGCACGCGTCGAGCGACACGTTCGCCAAGCAATGGCACGACGCGCGCTTTCCGGTGCCCTACGGCGGCATCGACGTGAAGTCGCAGGACGGCGACTTCTACGAGCGCGTCGGCGGCAAGGCGATCAGCGAGTACGTGACCAACTTCGCCGTCAATGCGCCGCTGACGCCGAAGACGCAACCGTTCTTCGACGAGTTCCGCAAACGGACGAGCCGCGATCCGGTCTATACCGCTTATGGCGCTTATGACGCGGTCTATGCGTACGCCGAGGCGATCGAGCGGGCCAAGACCACGTCGGCCGACGCGGTCGTCAAGGAGCTCGAGAAGACCAGCATGGTCGGCGTGCCGGGCCAGATCGAGTTCGACGAGACGCATGACGTCAAGTACGGCGGCAAGTATCCGAGCCTGCTGTTCGTGCAGTGGCAGGACCAGGGCAAGCGGGCGATCGTCTGGCCGAAGGAGCGGCGGACCGCTCCGGCGATCCTGCCGCCTTGGCTCAAGCCCTGAACCGGGAGCCGCGTCTTGCTCGAAATCCTGATCTTCGGTGCGATCACCAGCGCGATCTACGCGATGCTGGCGGTCGGGTTCACGCTGATCTTCGGCGTGGCGCGGATGCTGAACCTGGCGCACGGGTCGTTCTACGCGCTCGGCGCTTATGGCGCGTACGTGCTGACGGCGCTGGCCGGCCTGCCGCTGTGGGTGGCCACGCTGATCGCCGTCGGCCTGGTCTCGCTGTTCGCGATGTTCGTCGAACGCGTGCTGATGCGGCCGATGCGTCACTCGCAGATCGCGATCCTGATGATCAGCCTGGCGGTGGCGCTGGTCGTCGAGCAGGTGCTGTTCCTGGTGTTCGGCTCCGAGTACCGCAACGTGCCGGCGTTCGTCGAGACCAAGTTCACGATCGGCGGCGTCGACGTGGCCGGGCAGCGCCTGCTGGCGCTGGCGGTCAGCATCGTGTCGATCGGCGCGCTGTATCTGTTCATCCAGCGCACGCGCCTGGGCAGCGCGATCCTGGCGATCTCGCAGGATGCCGAGGCCGCGCAGTACATGGGGATACCGAGCGACCGCATCTTCTCGCTGGTGATGGCGATCTCGGCCGCGCTGGCGGCGCTGGCCGGGGTGCTGGCCGGCCCGTTCCTCAGCGTGCAGCCGTCGATGCACCTGCTGCCGATCGTCAAGGCTTTCGCGATCGTCGTCGTCGGCGGACTCGGCTCGATCCCGGGCAGCATCATCGCGGCGCTGATGCTCGGTTATGCCGAGACGCTGGTCGCGTACCTGGTGTCGACGTCGTGGACCGAGATCGTATCGGTGCTGGCGACGCTGCTGATGCTGATCTTCCGGCCGGCCGGCATCTTCGGCAAGCGCGCCGCCTTCTGAGCGGCGATCGTCACGCGATGCTTACCGGGCTCTGTTCATGACCACGATGAAGATCGATCTGCTGGGCGCGATCGTGGCGACCGCGGTTCTGGCCGTGTTGCCGCTCGTGTTCGACAACGGCTACCTGATCGGCGTGCTGACCGTCGCCGCGATCTACGGCATATGGGGCGTCAGTTGGGATTTCATGTCCGGTCTGACGGGCCGCGAGAATTTCGGCCATTCGCTGTTCATCGGCGTCGGCGCCTACGTGGCCGGCTACATGAATACGCAGTACGGCACCGGGCCGTGGTGGGGGCTGCCGGCGGGCATGGTGGCCGCCGTGCTGTTCGCGCTGCTGCTCGGGTTTCCGACGCTGCGTCTCAAGGGGCCTTATTTCGCGCTGGCGATGCTGTCCAGCGCGGTCATCATGCAGCGGCTGATGCTGATCTTCTGGGAGTACTCGGGCGGCGAGGAGGGGATCAACGGCATCGAGCCGCTGCTCGACTCGCCGCTGCACTTCTACTGGCTGGTGCTGGGGCTGCTGGTGCTGACTACGGCGCTGCTGGTGGCCTTGGCCCGCTCCGACTGGGGGTTGATCCTGCGAGCGATCCGCGGCGATGAGGCGACCTGCCAGGCGGCGGGGCTCAACATCACGTTCTACAAGATCGCGTCGCTGGTGATCAGCGCGGCGTTCGCGGGCCTGGGCGGCGCGCTGTACGCGCACTATCAACTGCAGGTCAGCCCGCAGTTGTTCGCGGTCGTCACGTCGATCACGATCATCACGATGGTCTACGTCGGCGGCATGTCGTCGGTCTACGGCGCTGCCGGCGGCGCGATGCTGCTGGTGCTGATGACCGAACTGCTGCGCGATTTCGGCGAGTGGCGGCTGCTGATCTACAGCCTGGTGCTGATCGCGATCCTGTTCTACCTGCCGGAAGGCTTCGTCGCGCCGGCCTGGCGCGCGTTCAGGCGCCGTCTGGGCGCCGACGACGACGGAGAGCGGCGATGAACGAACCGTCGAACCGCCGCAGCGACGTGCCGGTATTGAGCGTGCGGGGACTGGACAAGCATTTCGGCGGGCTGCACGTGCTCAAGCACATCGACCTGACGCTGGACGAGGGCGAGATCGTCGGCATCCTGGGGCCGAACGGCGCGGGCAAGACCACGCTGTACAACCTGCTGACCGGGTTCATTCCCGCCGACCAGGGCGAGGTGCTGTTCCACGGCCGCTCGCTGCGCGGGCTGCCGCCTTATCGCGTCGTCAACATGGGCGTCGCGCGCACGTTCCAGCTTTGCCGCCCGTTCGTCGGCATGACGGTGCTCGAGAACGTGCGCGTCGGCAGCCTGGGCCCGCGCGTGCCGCCCGGCGACCGCGTGGCCCGCGCGCGCGAGCTGCTCGCGCTGGTGGGGCTGGGAGGCAAGGAGCGGGTGATGGCCGAACTGCTGTCGTACGGCGATCAGCGGCGGCTCGAGATCGCCCGCGCGCTGGCCACCGAGCCGACGCTGCTGCTGCTCGACGAGCCGTTCGCCGGGCTGGGCTCGGGCGAGATCGACGAATTGTCCACGGTCATCCGTAGCGTGCATGCCGAGCGCAAGCTGACGATCCTGCTGATCGAGCACAAGCTGCGCGAGTTCATGAAGCTGGTTTCGCGCGTCATCGCGATCGATTTCGGCGAGATCATCGCGACGGGCTCGCCCGACGAGATCGTCCGGCATCCGCGCGTGATCGAAGCGTACATCGGCCGCCAGGAGCCCGGGCATGCTGCTTGAAATGGAAGGGGTCAGCGCCGCGTACGGCAAGGCGATCGCGCTCGAAGACGTGTCGCTGAACGTGGCCGCCGGCGAACTGGTCGTCGTGCTCGGGCCGAACGGGGCGGGCAAGTCGACGCTGCTCAAGGTGATCTCGGGTTCGCTGCCGTCGCGGGGCGGGCTGATGTTCGACGGGCGTTCGCTGCACGGCGTGCCGATCCACCAGGTCGTCGGTCGCGGCATCTGCCACTGCCCAGAGGGGCGCCGCCTGTTTCCCGAGCTCAGCGTGCACAAGAACCTGATGCTCGGCGCGTTCCTGCGCAAGGACGCACAGGCCGTGCAGCGCGACCTCGACCGCGTGCACCAGATGTTCCCGGTGTTGCGCGAGCGCTCGGGCCAGGTCGTCAGCACTTTGTCCGGCGGTCAGCAGCAGATGGTCGCGATCGGCCGCGCGCTGATGGGCGCTCCGAAGCTGCTGCTGCTGGACGAGCCGTCGGTTGGTATCGCGCACCGCCTGAAGATGGAGATCTTCGACGCGATCCGGCAGATCCGCGCCGACGGTGTCGCGATCCTGATGGCCGAGCAGGATGCGCAGTCGGCGCTGCGGATCGCCGATCGCGGCTACGTGCTCGAGCATGGCCACGTCGCCCACCACGGCAGCGCCGACGAGCTGAGCCGCGACGACCACATCCGGCAGATCTATCTGGGCGTGGCTTGAGAATCGGTGAACGAACCGGTCCAGCCGCTCGGCCGCGTTCGATTCGTTCACGATTCGTTCACGGATTCCGAGCCGCGCGGATCGCTGCCGGACGCCGCGCGGGACGGCGCTGGTCCGGGTCGTCCGACCGTTCGTCGGGCCGCCGATTTTGCCTGGCCGTCGCCGGGCGTATATACTGACTGTCGAAAACCGTGGTTCGGCTTGCGATCGCGCGTCAATGACGGCGCTGTCGTCAACCGCCAGTACTCGGCCAGCGTGACCAGCCCCGGTACCCGGCCGTCCAGGCCCGCGAGGCGAGAGACCTGGTCCGCCGAGGATTCCCTCCTGGCGTCTGCCGAATCGCAAGCTTGAACGGGCCGCTTCGTTTCCGAAGCGCGCCACTCCCTGACGTAGGCAATTGTCCAACCGGATGCGGCGCCGACCTGCCAGCGCGCCGCCGGGTTCAGGCGGATGAACACCGCACAAGCGAAGATCATTATCGAAGCGGCGTTGATGAGCGCCGGACAGCCGTTGTCGGTGACGGACCTGCGTCGCCTGTTCGACGACACGCTGTCCGCCGATCTGATCCGGGCCCTGCTCGGCGAGATCCGGCTCGACTGGAGCGGACGCGGCGTCGCGCTGGTGTCGCTGGCCAGCGGCTGGCGCTTCCAGACGACCGCGCAGGTCGCGCCGTTCCTGGATCGGCTGCACGCCGAGAAACCGCCGAAGTACTCGCGCGCGGTCATGGAGACGCTGGCGATCATCGCTTACCGTCAGCCGGTCACCCGCGGCGACATCGAGGAGATTCGCGGGGTGACCGTATCGTCGCATGCGATCAAGGCGCTGCAGGATCGCGGCTGGGTCGAGGTCGTCGGTCACCGGGAAGTGCTCGGCCGCCCCGAACTGATCGGCACCACGCGCCAGTTCCTCGACGACATGGGCCTGTCCGCGCTGAGCGAACTGCCGTCGCTGACCGACGGCGAGGGGCTGGTCCAGGTGATGGAGCAACGGATGATGGATTTCGAGGCATCGCGACCCGCGCAGGACGAAGCGCCGGCCGGCGAGCCGCCCGGCGTCGCCCTCGCGGTCGACGCCTCGCACGCCGAAGGGCGAGACGACCCGCAACGGGTCACCACCAATGAACCCGTCGAGGGGAATGCGCTTGAGCAGTAACAACTTTGCCGAAGACACGCCGCAGACGGGTGTTCCATCGGAATCGTCGGAGCCGTCCGCGTCCATTGAATCGTCGGCCAACGGCCTGCGCCGCCGGCCGCCGCGCGCGGGCCGCCGTCGAAACCGTCCGGCCAACGGCCAGGGCGCCGACCGTCCGTCGCCGGACGGCGTCGACGCGCAGCCTTCGCGAGGCGAGGGCGACGACGCGGCCGAGGCCCGTGCCGATGCGGGTGACGGCGTTGCGGGCGATCGCGGACCGCAGAAGGGCCCGCGTCGCCGCCGGGGCGGGCGCGTGCAGCGTCCGGACGGCGAGCCGCGCGAGGCGGCCGCTCAGCCGCGCCAGGGCCGCGGCGCCCGGCGTCCGGGCGGCGCGAACGCCGGCGCTCCGGCCGGCCGCGCGCAGGGGCCTCGTCCGGGGCGCGGGCGCGGCCCGCGGATGCTGGTCGATGCGGCCGATCTGCCGCCCGACGCCGTCCGCATCGATGCGTCGGAGATCGTCGGCGCGCCGGCCGAGGATCAGGAACCGCTGTCGGTGTTCTCGGAGGCCGCCCGTTTCGGCGTCGTGCCGAACGAGCCCGGCGCGCGCGGACGCGGCAAGTCCAAGCCGTTGCCGCCCGGCGATGACGCGCCGAAGCTGCACAAGGTGCTGGCCGACGGCGGGCTGGGATCGCGGCGGGACATGGAAGAGCTGATCGTCTCCGGTCGCGTCTCGGTCAACGGGCAGCCGGCGCACATCGGCCAGCGCATCGGGCCGACCGATCAGGTCCGCGTCAACGGCCGGCTGATCAAGCGGCCGGCGGCGCCTCCGCCGCCGCGCGTGCTCGTCTACCACAAGCCGGCCGGCGAGATCACGACCCGCGACGATCCGAAGCAGCGCAATACGGTGTTCGACCGTCTGCCCCGCGTCAAGGACGGACGCTGGATCTCGGTCGGGCGGCTCGACTACAACACCGAGGGCCTGCTGATCTTCACGACCTCGGGGGACATCGCCAACAAGCTGATGCACCCGCGCTACGGCTGGGAGCGCGAGTACGCGGTGCGTGTGCTCGGGCGGATCGATGACGAAGGGCGCGAGCGACTGCTCGCCGGCATCGAACTGGACGACGGGCCGGCTGCGCTGCTCAGTTGCGAGGACGTCGGCGGCGACGGCGCCAATCACTGGTACCGCGTCGTCATCGACGAAGGCCGCAACCGCGAAGTGCGGCGGCTGTTCGAGGCGCTCGGCCTGACGGTCAGCCGGCTGGTGCGGATCCGCTTCGGCCCGGTCGGCCTGTCGAGGCAACTGCCGCGCGGGCGCTGGCTCGAGCTGCCGGATGCCGAGGTCCATCAACTGGTCCAGATGCTGGCCAAGCCCGCTGCGGCGCAGGCGGCCGGCGCTTCGCCCGACGACGACGATGAAGAGGCGGCCGCCCGGCGCGCCGCCCGCGACGACGATGACGGCGACGAGTTCGACGATGATCTGTGGGATGACGATCGTCAGCCGGATTTCGGTCTGCTGCCGTCCGACGAGCCGGCGCCGCTCAGCGCCGAGCAGCAGGACGACGACTGGCAGCCGCGTTCGGCCAATGCCCACCTCGAAGGCATCACGCGCCGGGTCCGGGCCGGCGACGGTCTGCCCCGCAAATCGGCACGCGGCCAGCGGCGAGGCCGCCAGAACGACCCGCTGGGCTTGTTCAACCCCGCGGCGGCGCCGATGGGCGCCGGGCGCGGAGCGGCTCTGCCCGGCGCGGGCAATCGTGCGCCGGGTGCACCGCGCGGCGGCAATCGCAAACGGGGCCGGGGGGGCGTGCAGGCCGGGCCTCCGAACGGCGGCGGCGGCGGCGGCGGCCGTGCGGTCGGCGGACGCGGTAACGGCGCGCCGCCCGGAGCGGGCGGCAACCGCGCCGGCGGACGGGCGCCGGGCGGCGGCAACGCTCCGCGCGGCGCGGCGCGAGGCCCGCGTCGGGGAGGGCGAGGCGGGCGAGGCGGCGGCGGCCAGCCCGCGTGACGCGGTCTTCGCGGCTCGTCGCACCGGATCCTTCGTCGGTCGAATCACGTTCGGCCGAAGCTCGGGTCCGCGGTGCGGGATCGTCGTGGGATTCGTGAAGAATTCGTGAACGATCGCACGATCACGCCGGGATTTCCGGCCTCGCGCTTGCTTCGGAGCCGCGCGGGGGCTGGTCAAAGGCGGGCCGTCCGTATATAATCCGCAGATTGCGAGCGCTCAGGCTTCCTCCGATTGCCTTCGATAGTAGCCAACTCATCGAGGCGTTTAGAGTTGTCGTCGGAAGGTGATCGGGGTGCGCTCGGTGGATCAATGGGCCGGTGGTGCCCATTTTTTTTTGCCGCTGCCGATGCGTCGACGACGACGCCGCCGGTCGTTCGGGCAGCGGTCGGCAGCGAGCAGGTTAGAGGATGGTGTTGCAGTCGGTCATCGAAGAGTGTCTGACCGGTCTGGGCTATGAGCTTGTCGAACTCGAGCACGGCCCGGGCGGGTTGTTGCGCGTGTTCATCGATTTCGCGCCCACGGCGCCGGGCCTCGTGCCGGCGCCGGGCGTCGGGGCGGGGTCGTCCCCGGCGGACGAGCACGACGTCGCGGCTGGTTCGCCGGCGGATGCCGGCTCGGCAGATGTTCGTTCGGCGGACGTTGGTTCGGCGGACGCTCATTCGGCACGGGCCGGGTTGCCGGATGCTTCGTCGGCGCAGGCCTCGTCGGCCGATGCCGGCGGGGCGCCGGATCCGTCCGGGCAGGCCGGCGCCGGCGGCACGCCGCTGATCCGGATCGAGGACTGCGAACGCGTCTCGCATCAGTTGACGCACGTGCTGACGGTCGAAGGCGTCGATTATTCGCGTCTCGAGGTCTCGTCGCCCGGTCTGGACCGGCCGTTGCGCAAGCAGGCCGATTTCGAGCGCTTCGCGGGGCTGGACGTCGCGCTGCGCCTGAAGCGTCCGTTCGAGGGGCGGCGCAACTACGAAGGTCGGTTGACGATCGAGGGCGACGGCCGTTTCGGCATCGAATATTCCGATGCGCCGGCCGATCCCTCGGGTCCGGGGGCGCGGCGCCGCGGAGCGGCCGGGCGCTCGGGCGGCCGGGCCGCCGCCGGCGCGAAGCCGGGCCGCCGGCAGGCGCCCGCGGCGCCGACCCACAAGATGGTTTTCGTGCTGGACGAGATCGACCGGGCGCGCCTGGTGCCGTCGTTCAAGTTCTAGCGGAATCGTGCAGATGGTTGTTTTAGGAGGCTTCGTCCGATGAGCCGCGAAGTGTTGTTGCTGGTGGATGCCTTGGCGCGAGAGAAGAACGTCGCGCGCGAGGTGGTTTTCGGTGCGCTCGAAAGCGCGCTGGCTTCTGCAACCAAGAAGCGTTTCAAGGACGAAGTCGATGTCCGGGTGTCGATCGACCGGTTGACGGGCGAGGCCGAGTCGTTCCGCCGCTGGCAGGTCGTGCCCGACGGCGAACTCGAGGATCATGACCTGCAGATCATCCTGAGCGAGGCGCGCAAGCAGCTCGCCGACATCCAGGTCGGCGACTACGTCGAAGAAGAGCTCGAACCGGTCGACATGGGGCGGATCGGCGCGCAGGCGGCCAAGCAGGTGATCCTGCAGAAGATCCGCGACGCCGAGCGCGAGCAGATCATCGACGACTTCCTGCAGCGCGGCGAATCGATCCTGTCCGGCACGATCAAGCGGATGGATCGCGAAGGCGCGATCGTCGAATCCGGCAAGGTCGAGGCGCGGCTGCCGCGCGACCAGATGATCCCCAAGGAGAATCTGCGCGTCGGCGACCGCGTGCGTGCCTACGTGGCGCGCCTGAACCGCGAGGGGCGCGGGCCGCAGCTGTTCCTGTCGCGCACGTCGCCCGAATTCATCAAGCATCTGTTCGCGATCGAGGTGCCCGAGATCGAGCAGGGCCTGCTCGAAATCAAGGCCGCCGCGCGCGATCCCGGCGTGCGTGCGAAAATCGCGGTGTTCACCCAGGATCGCCGGATCGATCCGATCGGTACCTGCGTCGGCGTGCGCGGTTCGCGCGTGCAGGCCGTGACCGGCGAGCTGGCCGGCGAGCGCGTCGACATCGTGCTGTGGTCCGAGGATCCGGCGCAGTTCGTCATCGGTGCGCTGGCGCCGGCCAACGTCTCGTCGATCGTCGTCGACGAGGACAAGCACAGCATGGACGTCGTCGTCGACGAGGACAACCTCGCGCTGGCGATCGGCACCGGCGGCCGCAACGTGCGGCTGGCGTCCGAGCTGACCGGTTGGCAGATCAACATCATGACGGCCGAAGAATCGGCGCAGAAGACCGAGGCCGAGCGGGCGACGGTGCGCGAGCTGTTCATGCACAAGCTGGACGTCGACCAGGAGGTGGCCGACATCCTGATCGACGAGGGTTTCACCAGCGTCGAGGAAGTGGCCTACGTGCCGCTCAACGAGATGCTCGAGATCGAGTCGTTCGACGAGGACACGGTCAACGAGTTGCGCAATCGCGCGCGCAACGTGTTGCTGACCGAGGCGATCGTGACCGAGGAGAAGATCGAGAAGACGGCCGAGGATCTGCTGTCGCTCGAAGGCATGGACAAGGCGCTGGCGGCCAAGCTGGCCGACGCCAACGTCCACAGCCGCGACGATCTGGCCGAACTGGCGGTCGACGAACTGGTCGAGGCGGTCGGCATCGGCGAGGAGCAGGCCCGGGACCTGATCATGAAGGCCCGTGCGCACTGGTTCGAAAGTGAATCGAACTAGCCGCCGGCAGGCTTGGCCTGAGGCAATCGAACTCCGGGCTGCCGGCAGGATCGCCCGGGGGGTAACGGATGAGAGGCGCGCCATGTAGGTGGGCGACAAACACGCCGAGCGGCGCCTGTTGGGGATGAAGAGGTCATATGGCAAGTACGAATGTTGCGAAGTTTGCTGCGGAATTGAGAATGCCCGCCGAGGTGCTGCTCGACCAGCTGCGCTCGGCCGGCGTGGTCAAGCACACGCCGAACGACGAGATCACCGAAACCGACAAGGAACAGTTGCTGGCGTCGTTGCGCAAGTCGCATGGCAGTGAGGAAGCGGCCAAGAAGAAGATCACGTTGACGCGCAAGCAGACATCCGAGATCAAGCAGGCCGATTCGACGGGTCGTAATCGCACGATCCAGGTCGAGGTGCGCAAGAAGCGCGTGTTCGTCAAGCGCGACCCCAATGAAGCGGCAGCCGACCAGGCGGTCGATGCGCGCGAAGAAGAAGTGAACGAACCGGTGGTACAGGTCATCGACGAGGCGCAGCGTCAGCAGCGCGAAGAGGAAGAACACCGTCAGCGCGAACTGCTCGAGCGCCAGGCCGCCGAGCTGCGCGAGAAGCAGGAACGGCTCGAACGCGAGGCCCGGCTCGAGGCCGAGGCGGCGGCCGAGGCCGCGCGCCGCTCCGAAGAGGCGCAACGGCAGCTCGAGCTCGAGCGCGCCGCCGCGGCCGAGCGGGCCGAGAAAGCCGAGCAGGCGCGCCGCGCCGAGGCCGCCGCGGCCCAGCAGTCCGAGGAAACGCGCGTCGCCCGCGAGGCGCAGAAGGCCGAGGAGGACCGCAAGGCCGCCGAACAGGCCGCCGCCGCGCAGGCCGCGGTCGACGCGGCCGCCGAGCGTTCGCGCAAGGCGCAGGAACAGATGGCCGCGCAGGCCGAGGCGCGTCGCGCCGTCGAGCGCGAGGTCGCCGAGATCAACCGGCTGATGGAAATGCAGCGCCGGCCGCAGCCGAAGGTGGCCACGCCGCCGCCGGCTCCGCCGGTCGTCGCCAAGACGGCCGCGCCGGCGGCACCGGGTGCACGCCCGACGGCGCCGGGCACGCTGCATCGGCCGGCGGGCACCAAGGACGGCAAGGCGCCGGCGACGGCTGCGCCCGGTACCGCCGACGCCAAGGACAAGAAACACGTCAAGGCCGAGAAGCTGTCGTCGTCGTGGCACGAGGAAGGCGCCAAGCGTCGCGCGATCAAGACGCGCGGCGACTCGGCCGGCGGCGCCGGCGGATGGCGCGGCGGCGGTCGCGGATCGCGCCATCGCGATCATCGCGAGGAATCGAACTTCCAGGCGTCCAGCAACGAGCCGGTGGTGCGCGAAGTGCACGTGCCCGAGACGATCACCGTGGCCGACCTGGCGCACAAGATGTCGGTCAAGGCCGCCGAAGTGATCAAGGCGCTGATGAAACTCGGCCAGATGGTCACGATCAACCAGGTGCTCGACCAGGAAACGGCGATGATCCTCGTCGAAGAACTCGGGCACAAGGCGGTGGCCGCCAAGCTCGACGATCCCGAGGCCTTCCTCGTCGACTCGCACGCGAACAACACCGACGAGCTGCTGCCGCGTCCGCCGGTCGTCACCGTCATGGGCCACGTCGACCACGGCAAGACCTCGCTGCTGGACTTCATCCGGCGCACCAAGGTCGCGTCCGGCGAGGCCGGCGGCATCACGCAGCACATCGGCGCTTATCACGTCGAGACGCCGCGCGGCGTCGTCACGTTCCTCGATACGCCTGGCCACGAAGCGTTCACCGCGATGCGGGCGCGCGGCGCGGCGGCGACCGACATCGTCATCCTGGTGGTGGCGGCCGACGATGGCGTGATGCCGCAGACGGTCGAGGCGATCAGCCATGCGAAGGCCGCCAAGGTGCCGATCGTCGTCGCGATGAACAAGATCGACAAGCCCGAGGCCAATCCCGACCGGGTCAAGCAGGAACTGGTCGCCAACGACGTGATTCCCGAGGAATACGGCGGCGACGTGCCGATCGTGCCGGTGTCGGCCAAGACCGGCCAGGGCATCGACGATCTGCTCGAGAACGTGCTGCTGCAGGCCGAGGTGCTCGAGCTGAAGGCGCCGAAGGAAGGCGCGGCCAAGGGCCTGGTCATCGAGGCGCGGCTGGACAAGGGACGCGGTCCGGTCGCGACCGTGCTGGTCCAGTCCGGCACCTTGAACAAGGGCGACATCGTGCTGGCCGGTTCGGTGTTCGGCCGGGTCCGCGCGATGATGGACGAGAACGGCAAGAACGTGACGTCCGCGGGCCCGTCGATTCCGGTCGAGATCCAGGGCCTGGCCGAGGTGCCGCAGGCCGGCGAGGACGTGCTGGTGCTGGGCGACGAGCGCAAGGCGCGCGAGATCGCGCTGTTCCGCCAGGGCAAGTTCCGCGACGTCAAGCTGGCGCGCCAGCAGGCGGCCAAGCTCGAGAACATGATGGACCAGATGACCGAGGGCGAGGTCAAGACCCTGCCGTTGATCATCAAGGCCGACGTGCAGGGTTCGCAGGAAGCGCTGGCGCAGTCGATGCTCAAACTGTCGACCGACGAGGTCAGGGTCGTCATCATCCGCCAGGCGGTCGGCGGCATCACCGAGTCCGACGTCAACCTGGCGACCGCGTCCAAGGCCGTCATCCTCGGCTTCAACGTGCGGGCCGACCAGCAGGCGCGCCGGCTGGCCGATACGAACGGCGTCGACGTCCGCTACTACAGCATCATCTACGACGCGGTCGACGAGGTGAAGGCGGCGATGGCCGGCCTGCTGTCGCCCGAGAAGCGCGAGGAGATCCTCGGCCTGGTCGAAATCCGCCAGGTCATCAAGGTCTCGCGGATCGGCAACATCGCCGGCTGCATGGTGCTCGAGGGCATCGTCCGCCGCGGTGCGCAAGTCCGCCTGCTGCGCGACAGCGCGGTGATCTGGACCGGCGAGCTCGATTCGCTGCGCCGCTTCAAGGACGACGTGCGCGAGGTCAAGGAAGGCTTCGAGTGCGGCCTGACGCTGCGCAACTACGACGACATCCACGTCGGCGACCAGCTCGAGGTGTTCGAAGTGAAGGAAGTGGCGCGCACGACGCTGTGAGGCGTCGTCGCCGCGGCGGTGAGGCCAGCGTATGAGTCGACACAGCAGGACCGGCGCCGATCGCGGCGTCCGGGTCGCCGAGCAGATCCACCAGGAACTGGCCGAGATGATTCGGGCCGAGGTCAAGGATCCGCGGATCGGCATGGTGACCGTCACCGGCGTCGACCTGACGCCGGACTACGCGTACGCGACCGTCCACTACACGGTGCTGCCGGATGACGAGCAGACGGTGCGCGGCACGCAGGCCGGCCTGGCCCGCGCGGCCGGGTTCCTGCGCGCGCAGTTGTTCAAGCGGGTGCGCATCCACACGACGCCCGAGCTGCGTTTCGCGCACGATCGCTCGGTCGAGTACGGCGCGCAGATGTCGAAGCTGATCGACCAGGCCAACGCGCGCCACGGCGACGACGTCGACGACGACCCAGCCAATTAGGAGTCTTTCGAAGCATGACCGTGACCGACGAGACGGCACGTTCGCGTCCGTCGGGTCGGGCACCACGCGAGCGCATCGATGGCGTGCTGCTGTTCGACAAGCCGCCGGGCCTTAGCTCGAACCAGGCGATGATGGCCGCGCGCCGGCTGATGGGCGCGGCCAAGGCCGGCCATGGCGGCACGCTCGATCCGATGGCCACCGGGCTGCTGCCGCTGCTGTTCGGCGAGGCGACCAAGTTCGCGCACGATCTGCTCGATGCCGACAAGACCTATCTGGCCGAGATGACGCTCGGCACGCGGACCGATACCGGCGACCGTGAAGGCGCGGTGATCGCGACCGCGCGCTGCACGTCGACGCCCGACGACGTGCGGCGCGCCGCGGCCGGATTCGTCGGCGACATCGACCAGGTGCCGCCGATGT
Source organism: Burkholderiaceae bacterium (assembly GCA_047601745.1). Classification (GTDB taxonomy): domain Bacteria; phylum Pseudomonadota; class Gammaproteobacteria; order Burkholderiales; family Burkholderiaceae_E; genus JAKPAM01. Next base: position 3,963,606 of record JASGIS010000001.1, read on the forward strand.
ATTCGGCGCTCAAGCGCGACGGCAAGCCTTTGTACGCGTACGCGCGCGAAGGGGTGACGCTCGAACGCGAGGCGCGGCGCGTGACGATCCACTCGATCGACGTCGTCGACGTCGATCTGCCGCGGGTGTCGCTGCGCGTGCATTGCAGCAAGGGCACGTACATCCGCACGCTGGTCGAGGACATCGGCCTGGCGCTCGGCTGCGGCGCGCACCTGAGCGCGCTGCGCCGCGAGGCGGTGGCCGGGCTGGCCGTCGCCGACGCGATCACGCTGGCGCGGATCGAAGCGCTCGACCTGGCGGCGCGGCGCGCGCTGCTCGGGCCGCTGGACAGCCTGCTGGCCGGATTGCCCGACGTGCGGCTCGATCCGGTCATGGCGCGCCGCTTCGGCCAGGGCCAGCGCCTGCGCCTGCATCCTCCCGACGGCACGCGCTCGCGCGTGCGCGTCTATGCGAACGAACGACTGCTGGGGCTGGCCGCGCTGGACGACGGCGTGCTGGTCCCGCAACGATTGATTTCAACGGAAACTCCACCATGAGCCTCGCGATACGAAACATCGCCATCATCGCCCACGTCGATCACGGCAAGACCACGCTGGTCGACCAGCTGCTGCGCCAGTCGGGCACGTTCCGCAGCAACCAGCAGGTCGCCGAACGCGTGATGGACAGCAACGACCTGGAACGCGAACGCGGGATCACGATCCTGGCCAAGAACTGCGCGGTCGACTACCAGGACACCCGGATCAACATCGTCGACACGCCCGGGCACGCCGACTTCGGCGGCGAGGTCGAGCGGGCGCTGTCGATGGTCGACGGCGTGCTGCTGCTGGTCGACGCGGTCGAAGGGCCGATGCCGCAGACCCGCTTCGTCACGCGCAAGGCGCTGGCGCTGGGCCTGAAGCCGATCGTCGTCGTCAACAAGATCGATCGGCCCGGCGCGCGGCCGGACTGGGTCGTCAACCAGACCTTCGACCTGTTCGACAAGCTGGGCGCGACCGAGGAGCAGCTCGACTTCCCGGTCGTCTACGCATCGGCCGTCAACGGCTTCGCGCTGGACGATCTGAAGGGCCTGCCGGCCGACGGCGTCGCCAACGCCGACGACGCCCGGGCCAAGGGCTTGTCGATGGAGCCGTTGTTCGCGGCCGTGCTGCGCTACGTGCCGGTACGCCAGGACGATCCGGACGGCCCGCTGCAGTTGCAGATCTCGGCACTCGACTATTCGAGCTACGTCGGCAAGATCGGCGTCGGCCGGATCACGTGCGGACGCATCCGCGCCGGCCAGTCGGTCGCCGTGATGTTCGGCGACCCGGCCGAATCGGGCGTCGCACCGGTGACCCGCAAGGTCAACCAGGTGCTGCGCTACAAGGGGCTCGAGCGCTCGGTCGTCGACGAGGCCGAGGCCGGCGACATCATCGCGATCAACGGCATCGAGGAGCTGGACATCGGCACGACCGTCTGCGATCCGGCCCGGCCCGAGCCGCTGCCGCTGCTGAAGGTCGACGAGCCGACGATGACGATGGAGTTCCTCGTCAACACCTCGCCGATGGCCGGCCGCGAAGGCAAGTTCGTGACCAGCCGCCAGATCCGCGAGCGCCTCGAGCGCGAGCTCAAGTCGAACGTCGCGCTGCGGGTCGAGTTCACCAGCGATTCGGACACGTTCATCGTGTCGGGACGCGGCGAGCTGCACCTGACGATCCTGCTCGAGAACCTGCGCCGCGAAGGCTACGAGATCGCCGTCTCGCGTCCGAAGCCGAAGATCCGCATCGTCGACGGCGAACGCCAGGAGCCGTACGAGTCGTTGACGATGGACCTCGAAGAAAACCATCAGGGCGGCGTGATGGAGCTGCTGGGCCGCCGCAAGGGCGAGCTGCAGAACATGGAGCCCGACGGCAAGGGCCGCGTGCGGCTCGAGTACCGCGTGCCCGCGCGCGGACTGATCGGCTTTCACAACGAGTTCCTGAACCTGACCCGCGGCACCGGCATCATGAGCCACGTGTTCGACGATTATGATGCGTGGGCCGGCGACATCGAGGACCGGCGCAACGGCGTGCTGATCTCGCAGGACGACGGCGATGCGGTCGCGTACGCGTTGTGGAAGCTGCAGGAACGCGGACGGATGTTCGTCAAGCCCAACGACCCGCTGTACGAGGGCATGATCATCGGCATCCACTCGCGCGACAACGACCTGGTCGTCAATCCGATCAAGGAGAAGAAGCTGACCAACGTTCGCGCGTCGGGCAAGGACGAGCACATCGTGCTGACGCCGCCGATCGAACTGACGCTGGAGAAGGCCGTCGAATTCATCGCCGACGACGAACTGGTCGAACTGACGCCCAAGAGCATCCGCCTGCGCAAGCGCCTGCTCAAAGAGCACGAGCGCAAGCGCGCGTCGCGCGAGGGCGAAACCGGCTGACTTACAACACTCGAAAACACTCGAACGACGGGATCGGCAGATTTTTGTTGGCGCGGGATCCGTTTCGCGTCATTCTTGCCCGTCATGGATTGACACGATCTTGTCGAATCCTTCCGCATACGCGAACAAACCAACATTGATCCCCGTCGAGGAGTGAGTATGGCAACTGCCAAGAAGGCTGCGGCAAAGCAACCGGCAGCGAAGAAGTCCGCCGAGAACAAGCCTGCAGCGAAGAAGGCCGGCGCCACCGCCGACAAGAAACCGCGCACGCCCAATGCGGCGTTCATGAAAGCGCTGACGCCGAGTCCGGCGCTGGCCGAGGTCGTCGGCAACGGCGCGCTGCCGCGCACCGAGGCGATCAAGAAACTGTGGGAATACATCAAGAAGCACAACCTGCAGGACAGCGTCAACAAGCGGAACATCAACGCCGACGCCAAGCTGCAGCCGATCTTCGGCAAGGCGCAGGTGACGATGTTCGAGATGACCAAGCTCGTCAACGCGCATCTGTCCTGACGCGGAGCGCAGCGCCGGTCGGTGATCCGATCGGGCGCGATGTCCGGAAGGCCGCCTCGCGCGGCCTTTTTGCATGGCGGCGGTCGCGCCGGATCCGACGGGCGATGCGCCGTCCGGAATGATCGGGCCGCCGGCCGTCGGAGCCCTGGCCAGGGGCCGCGGGATTGGCGGGATCATCACCCGATTCGCGTAAGGCATCGTGTGTTCCGCAATTCCCTGACCACCCGGATCGTCATGCTCGTGCTGGCGATCGCTTGCGCCGGCCAGTTGATCCTGGGGCTGGTCTTCGTCCGCGGCATGCAACAGCGGGCGTCGGCGGCCGGGCAGGGCCAGCTCGACTTGGCCGAGCGCGTCGTGCTCGCGCGGGTCGCGCAGAGCCGCGCCGATGCGCAGGGCCAGGCCGGCCAGCTCGCGCGCGATCCGGTGATGGCGCGCGCGTACGCGCAGAACCTCGGCGACGCGCTGGTCACGCAGATTCAGGCCGTGCTGCGCCGCGTCGGCCCGTCCCGCGCGCTGCTCGTCCGGGCCAACGGCGTGGTCGTCGCCGACGTGCCCGGGCCGGCGTCGATCGCACCGGTGCGCAGCGACTACTGGCGGGGCGCGACGCTCGCGCAGGTGTTCTCGGCCGGACGGGCGTCGGGTTTCGTCGCCGCCGGCGGATCGACGGTGATGTGGACGGCCGTACCGGCGCAGTTCGATCCGAATCTGGCGATCGTCCTGGTCCAGCCGATCGAGGCCCTGGTCGTCGCCGAGTTCGCCCGCGTGTCGGTGGGCGCGCAGCTCGCGCTGGTCGACGCCGACGCGGCGGCCTCGCCGGCGAACGAGGAGCCGCACGTGCGGCGCGTCCTGCTGGACGACGCGGCGGCCGGACCGGTCGCCGTCGAACTGCGCGTGCCGACGATGTCGATGACGACGCTGCTGCGCGAGTCGCTGCGCCTGTGGCTGCCCGCCTTCGTCATCGTCGACCTGCTGTCGGTGCTGGCCGCGTTCGCGCTGTCGCGGATCGTGTTGCGGCCGGTGGCGGGCCTGCGCGAGGCGATCGTCGCGCAGACGCCGGACAAGCTGCGCCCGCTCGAAGGCCCGTTCGCCACGGGGCCGCTGGGCGGACTCGTCGCCGCACTGAACGCGCTGATCGGGCAGGTGCGCGAGCGCGACCAGTCGCTGCTGCGCACGGCGTTTCGCGATCCGTTGACTTCGCTGCCCAACCGCGCGCTGCTGCACGAACGCCTGACGCTGGCGCTGCGCGAGGCCCGCAAGACGCATCGCGTGCTGGCCTTGCTGCTGATCGACATCGAGCGCTTCGATGCGATCAGCGATTCGCTCGGCGCGCAGGTGGCCGATGCGGTCATCGCGGCGGTGGCCGCCCGGCTCAAGTCGACGCTGCGGCCCGCCGACAAGCTGGTGGACGTCAGTGCGGGCCGCGAATCGCATCCGGCGCTGGCGCGCGTGGGCGGCAACCGGTTCGCGATCGTGCTGCCCGGCTGCAACGGCGAGCAGGCGCTGCAGGTCGCCCAGCGGATCAGCGACGTGCTCCGCTCGCCGATCGAGCACGAACACCAGGAGATCGAATGCACGATCTCGATCGGCGCGTCCGCATTCCCGGCGCACGCGCAGGACGCGGCGGGCCTGGTTCGCGCGGCCGACATCGCGCTGCGCTGGGCCAGGCGTTCGGGCGAGCGGATCAAGGTGTTCAGCCCCGAGCAGGAGCGCGAGCGCGAATTCCACACGTCGATGGCGATCGATCTGCAGAAGGCGATGGCCAACGGATCGCTGTCGCTGCGGTACCAGCCGAAGATCGCGCTCGGCGCCGGGCGCACGGCGATGGTCGAGGCGCTGGCGCGGTGGCAGCATCCGGAGCGCGGCGTCGTCGATCCCCGCGAGTTCGTGCCGTTCGCCGAGCGCATGGGCCTGATCGGCCATCTGTCGCGCTGGGCCGTCGAGCAGGGCCTGACGCAGCTCGTCGCCTGGCGCGCGGCGGAGGTGCCGGTCCAGTTGGCGATCAACGTGTCGCGATACGACGTCTCGTCGCCGCAGTTCGCGTCGTTCGTGATCGAGCGCCTGCAGCACCACGGTCTGCCGCCCGAAGCGCTGACGATCGAGATCAACGAGCGGGCGCTGACTCAGCACTCGAAAGAGGCGCTGGCCTGCCTGCAATGCCTGGATCAGGCCGGGATCAAGCTCGGCATCGACGATTTCGGCGCCGGCTACGCGGCGCTGGCCTCGCTGCGCGAGCTGCCGGTCCAGCACGTCAAGATCGACAAGCGTTTCGTCACGCAGATGGCGCGCGACCGCAGCGCCTACGTGATCGTCGCCGCCGCGATCCGGCTCGCGCACTCGCTGCAATGGGAGGCGGTGGCCGAGGGCGTCGAGGACGCCGAGACGATGCGGATGCTGCGCGAACTCGACTGCGACTACGCGCAGGGCTTCTATCTGGGCAAGCCCTTGCAGGCCGACGACTATCTGGCATGGCTGCGCCACCAGTCGCGGCGCTTCGCGTACGAAGAGCCTCAGGCGGCGATAGCGGCGGCGGCGGCGCCGGCGACGCCAGGCCTCAGCCGGTAACGGCCTCCGGCACGCGGATCCGGACGCCGAAATCGCGCTCGGCGCGCCGCGCCAGCACCAGCAGCGCCTTGTCGCGGGACAGCAGATAAGCGACCCGGTGATGGGCCGCCAGATCGATGAAGACCTGATCGTCGGGATCGCGGCTGCGCAGCGCGCAGGCCGGCGGGTCGTCGTGGATGCTGGTCCAGCGATCGAAGCCGTCCAGGCAGGCCGCGGCGTCGACTTGGCGCGTGCCGAAGCGCCGCCAGCTCAGCACGTCGGCCAGCTCGGCGCGGCCGCGGCGGCAGGCCAGGATCCGGCAGTCGGCGCGCTCGGCCGCCGCGCGGATCGGCGCGCTGCTCGGATCGTCGAAGACCAGCCAGTCGAGCCAGACGTTGGTGTCGAGGATCACGTCGCCGCGCAGTGCGGCGACCGGAGTGCGTACCAGCGCGGGAGCGTGCATCGGCGGCGTGGGCGCGACGCGCGTCGGCGTCAGCGGCGAAAGACGCTCGCCTCTCAGCCTTTTTCGGCGGTGACTTCGACGCGGCGGGCTTCGCGATCGTTGCCGTCGCCGGTCGTCTCCTGCGGTTTGCGCAGGTCGATCTGCGCGTCGCTCAGGCCGGCGGCGCGCAGCGCGGCAGCCACGGCCAGCGCGCGGGCCTTGGAGATCTCGGCGTTGACGTCGGCCGAGCCGGTCTTGTCGTGGAAGCCCGACACGACCGCCCGGTCGGCACGGCCGGACTTGACCGCTTCGACGATCGGCGCCAGTTCGGACGCCGCGTCGGCCGGCAGGTCGTTGCGGCCGGTATCGAAGTACAGCTTGACCGGGCCGGCGATCGCCGCGGCGGCGGTCATCGCGGCCCCGGCGGTCATCGCGGTTCCGGCCGCGGGGGCGGACGCGGCAGCGGCTCCGGTATCGGCAGACCCGGCGGCGGCGGAGCCGGTGGTAGTCGGCGCCGTGACGGCAGGCGCGGCCGTCGAGACGCTCGCCGCCGACGCGGCGGCGGGCTTGCCGCTCAGCGAGATCGCGCTGAACGCGGCCCAGAACGACACGGCGATCGCCAGTACGACAGCGAAACTGAGGATGATCGCCACTGCCACGTTCTCTTCGCGATTCTCGTCTTTGTCACTCATCTGGGGAATTCTCCGTTGTGCGCTGCAGGCGACGGTTGGGTCAGCGCGGCATTATACGAGAGGCCGTGGAGCGGCCGTCAGAAATCGGCTCAGATCACGCGCGGTTCGGGTTCGATCGCCACGCCGAAGCGCTGTCGCACCGAATCCTGGATGCGCCGCGCCAGCGCGAGCAGCTCGTCGCCGCGGGCGCGGCCATAGTTGACGAGGACCAGGGCGTGCTGCGGATGCACGCCGGCGTCGCCTTCGCGGAATCCCTTCCAGCCGCAGTGCTCGATCAGCCAGGCCGCGGCGATCTTGCAGCGTTCGTCGCCGGCCGGATAGATCGGCATCGCCGGATGCGCGCGGCGAAGCGCATCGGCCTGTGCCCGCGGCAGCACCGGGTTCTTGAAGAAGCTGCCGGCGTTGCCGATCCGCGCCGGATCCGGCAGCTTGCGGCGGCGGATCGCGCAGACCGCCTCGGCGATCTGCTGCGGCGTCGCCGCCGCCGCGGCGATGCCGCGCGCCTGCAGCTCGGCGCCGATGTCGCCGTACCCGGGGCGCGGGTCGGCCCGGCGCGACAGCGCGAAACGCACCGACGCGATCAGCCATTGCACGCCGTCGTCGTGTTTGAAGACGCTGTCGCGATAGCCGAAACGGCAGTCGCGCGCGTCGAACCGGCGGGTCAGGCCGGTGCGCAGGTGGATCGCCTGCAGCGATTGCATGCGGTCGGCCATCTCGACGCCATAAGCGCCGATGTTCTGGATCGGGCTGGCGCCGACCAGCCCTGGAATCAGCGACAGGTTCTCCAGGCCGAACAATCCGTGCGCCAGCGTCCACTGCACGAACGGATGCCAGGGCTCGCCGGCCGCCGCTTCGACGATCACGTCGTCGCCGGCCTGTTCGACGACCGCGCGGCCGCGCGAGGCGATCCGCAGCACGGCGGCGTCGACGTCGCGGGTCAGCAGCAGGTTGCTGCCGCCGCCGAGCACCAGCGCCGGTCCGTCCGGGCCGCAGGCTTCGAGCGCGGCCGGCAGCGTCCGGACATCGGTCAGCGTGACCAGGCGGCGCGCGCGCGCGTCGATGCCGAAGGTGTTCAGCGCGCGCAGCGGCGCGTCGTCGACGATCGATGGCGGCGTGGGCGGCGTGGGCGGCGTGGAAGGCACGGGAGGCACGGGAGGCACGGGAGGGGGGGCGTCCGGAGCGGGGGGCACGAGGCGGGAGGCGGTTGGTGGTCGCTCGCGGAGCAGGGTCGCCAGAGGATCCTAGCTCGGCGTATAGGCGAGCCGCACGTAGATCGGCGCGTAGGCTTCGGCCTGCGTGATCTCGATCAGCGACTCGCGCGCCAGTTCGAGCAGCGCGACGAAGGTGACGATGACGACCGGCGCGCCGCGCTGCACGTCGAACAGTTCGTCGAACGCGGCGAAGCGGCGGTTCTGCAGCGATCGCAGCACCAGCGTCATGTGCTCGCGCACCGACAGTTCCTCGCGCGAGATGTGATGGTGCTGGATCAGCCGCGCGCGGCGCAGGATGTCGGCCCACGCGCGCTTCAGGTCGCCGGGATCGACGTCGGGCAGGCGTACGGTCGCCGAGCGGTTCAGCTCGACGTCGACGCTCAGGAAGTCGCGGCCGAGCACCGGCAACTGGTCGAGCTGCTGCGCGCCGATCTTGATGCGCTCGTATTCGATCAGCCGGCGCGCCAGTTCGGCGCGCGGATCCTCGGCTTCCTCGTCGCTGCCCGACTTCTTGACCGGCAGCAGCATCCGCGACTTGATCGAGATCAGCAGCGCCGCCATCAGCAGGTATTCGCCGGCCAGCTCGAGGTTCGTCGAACGGATCTCGTCGATGTACGCGAGGTACTGCCGCGTGACCTCGGCCATCGGGATGTCGAGGATGTTGAAGTTCTGCTTGCGGATCAGGTACAGCAGCAGGTCCAGCGGCCCTTCGAACGAATCGAGGATGACCTCGAGCGCGTCGGGCGGGATGTACAGGTCATTGGGCAGCTTGAGCAGCGGCTCGCCGTACAGCCGGGCGAAGATCTTCAGCTCGAGCTGCCGGCCGGCGTCGCCGAACTCGCCGACCGGATCGGAGTCCGGGCCGGCGGCATCCGGTATCGTCTGCGGCGACGGCGGCTCGGCCTGGCCCGTCAACGTCAGCCCTTGATCTGGTAGACGTAGGGTTGCTGCGGTACCTTGGACGCCTTGTCGCGCGCGTTGGTGTCCAGGTCCTGCGGGCGGTCCCACCACAGCGCTCGTCCTTCGCGCTGCGCTTGCTCGATCTGCGGGCGCTGTTTCTTCAGTTCGCGCAGGAAAACGGTGATTTCGGATTCGTACAGGGCCATGGCGCGTCAGGGATCGTGAGGTGGGTGGACCCGGTAGGGATGTACTGATCGATTCGCCCGAAGGGACGGATGCGACGGCCGGGTGGAATCGATCAGTGAGCCCCTCAGGGGGAATGACCGGGTATTTTATGCGATCGGCGCCGCGGGGGCGACGACCGGACGGCGACGAACAACGGAACGGGCGAGGACGATGATATCGACGCGGATCAAGCGACTGCTGTGGGGAGGCCTGATGATCTGGGGGTTGTTCGGGTGCGACTATTTCGCGCAGAAGGAGCTGAAGCCGGGCGTTTCGACCGTCGAGGACGTGCGGCGCCTGATGGGCGAGCCGGAGCGGATCTGGGACGAGAACGACGGCTCGCGGACCTACGAATACGTCCGCGGTCCGGCCGGGCACGAGACCTACATGATCGTCGTCGACGCCGACGGCCGTTTCCGCAGCATGCGCAACGTGCTGGTGCCGGAGTTCTTCGCGCAGGTCAAGCCGGGCATGAGCGAGGAGCAGGTGCGGCGGCTGCTGGGCAAGCCGACCGAGACCGTGTTCTTCCGGCTCAAGCAGGAGGACGTCTGGAGCTGGCGCCACTACGGTGACCAGCGCCAGCCGATGATGTTCAACGTCCACTTCGATCAGGACCACAGGGTCAAGACGACCAGCCTGTCGCCGGATCCGACGCGGATAAACGGCTGAAGTCAACGGTTGAAAGGCCGCGCGCTCACGGGGGCGTCGACCGGCGGCGCGCTCACCGATTGTCGGCCGAGGGCTCCCGGCCGGCCGCGCGCGGCGCCCGGGCCAGCGCCAGCGCCGCGTCCAGGTCGCGCTCGACGCCGCCGTCGCCTAGGCGATCGATGAAGCCCGAGCGGCGCAGCAGCGACCGCGGCTGCTCGTTGACGTCGCACAGGATCAGCCGCGCGCCGCGCTTGTCGGTCATCCGCCGCAGCGACTCCAGCACGTCGAGGCCGCTGGTATCCAGGTTGACGAGCTGGTGCATTTCCAGGATCAGCACGTCGGGGCGCTCGGCCTGGCGGTCGAACAGCGGTTCGAGCTTGGTCACCGAGCCGAAGAACAGCGAGCCGAAGATCCGCCAGGCATGCACGCTGCGGCCGTCGGCGGTGCGGGCCTGCTCGGGCGCCAGCCGGATCGGTTCGAGCCGCGTCAGCGTCGACATCCGGTGGATGAAGAACAGGCAGGCCAGCCCGAGCCCGATCTGCACGGCGACCGTCAGGTCGAAGATCACCGTCAGCGCGAACGCGCTGAGCAGGATCGTCCGGTAGCTGACCGTGTAGTGGCGCAGGTGCGCGAACGCGCGCCATTCGCCCATGTTCCACGCGACGACCAGCAGGATCGCGGCCAGCGAGGCCAGCGGAATGTGCCGCGCCAGCGGCGCGAGCAGCAGCATCGTCAGCAGCAGCGTCAGCGCGTGGATCGCGCCGGCCACCGGCGTGCGGGCGCCGGCCCGTACGTTGGTGACGGTCCGGGCGATCGTGCCGGTGGCGGCGATGCCGCCGAAGAACGGCGTGATGAAGTTGGCCAGCCCCTGGGCCATCAGCTCCTGGTTCGGGTCGTGGCGATCGTCGATCAGCGCGTCGGCGACCCGCGCGCACAGCAGCGATTCGATGGCCCCGAGCACCGCGATCGATATCGTCGGCGCGACCAGTTGCTGGACGCCGTCCCAGTCGAAGGTCGGCAGCCGCGGCGCCGGAAGCTGCTGCGGAATGCCGCCGAAGCGCGTGCCGATCGTCTCGACCGGCAGGTTCAGGACGGTGACGGCCAGCACGCCGATCGACAGGACGACGATCGTCGGCGGCACGCGGCCGATCCGCGACCACCACGACGCCCATCGGCCGGCATCGGCGCGCGCGGCCGGCTTCGGCCAGCACAGCATCATCAACAGCGAGGCGACGCCGATGCCCAGCGCGGCGGGATTGACCGTGCCCAGCTCGTTCCACAGCACCGCCACCTGCGACAGGAAGTTGGCCGGCATCTTGTCGACCTGCAGGCCCAGGAAGTCGCGGATCTGCGAAAAGCCGATGACGACGGCGATGCCGTTGGTGAAGCCGATGACGACCGACACCGGAACGAAGCGTACGAGGTTGCCGAACTTCAGCAGACCCATGACGAACAGCAGCACGCCGGCCAGGATCACCGAGATCAGCAGGTTGGCCAGGCCGTAGCGCTCGACGATGCCGTACAGCAGCACGACGAACGCGCCGGCCGGACCGCCGATCTGCACGCGCGAGCCGCCGAGCAGCGAGATCAGCAGGCCGCCGACGATCGCGGTGATCAGCCCTTGTTCGGGCTTGACGCCGCTGGCGATCGCGAAGGCCATCGCCAGCGGCAGCGCGACGAAGCCGACGGTGACGCCGGCGACCGCATCGGCGCGCAGGTCGTCGCGGCCGTAGCCGCGAAGATGCTCGATCAGCCGGGGGCGAAAGCCGATTCGATCGAGCAGTTCGCGCGGTCGCATCGCGTGGGGCCGTCTAACGGACCTGCATGCCGGGCCGGGCGCCCTCGTCGGCGTCGACGAGGAAGATGCCGGCCGCATCATCGTCGCCGGAAGCCGCCAGCACCATGCCCGACGAGACGCCGAACTTCATCTTGCGCGGCGCGAGGTTGGCGACGACGACCGTCAGGCGGCCGACCAGTTGCTCGGGGCGGTAGACGGACTTGATGCCCGAGAAGACGGTGCGCGGCTCGGCTTCGCCGCAGTCGAGCGTCAGCTTCAGCAGCTTGTCCGAACCTTCGACCGCCTCGGCCGCCGTGACGCGGGCGATGCGCAGGTCGATCTTCGCGAAGTCGTCGATCGTGATGATGCCGGCAGCGGTGCCGGTGCCTGCCGCCTGGGCGGTGGCTGGTTTGGCAGGCTTGGCGGCCTTGCCGGACGCCGTCGCCGCAGTTCCCGTCGCCGCGGCGCCCGTCGTCGATCTGCCGGTCTCGGCCGGCGCCGACGGGGCGGCGCTGTCGAACAGCGCGTCCAGCTGGCGGGCCTCGACGCGGTTCATCAGGTGCGAGTACGGCCGGACCTGGTGTCCTTCGGGCAGCGGCCGCGCCGCGTCCTGCCAGGTCAGCGGCGCCACGTTCAGGAAGGCCTCGGCCTGCGCGGCCGTGGCGGGCAGGATCGGCTTCAGGCAGACGGTCAGCAGCTTGAACGCGTTCAGCGCCTGCGTGCAGACGCGATGCGCGAGGGCCTGGCCTTCCGGTCCCGCCTTGACCGCCTTCCACGGCGCCTGCGAGTCGAAATGCTGGTTGACCTCGTCGGCGAACGCCATGATCTCGCGCAGCGCCTTGCCGTACTCGCGCGCCTCGAACAGTTCGGCGACCGAATCGGCCAGTTGCGCGGCGTTGGTCTGGTACGGCCACGGGCCCGAGGCCGCGAGCCGGCCGTCGAACGGCGCGGCCAGCGCGAAGCGGGCCGCGCGGCTGGCGATGTTCACGTACTTGCCGATCAGGTCGCTGTTGACCCGCGCGATGAAGTCGTCGGGGTTGAAGTCGATGTCCTCGACGCGGCCGTTGAGCTTGGCGGCCAGGTAGTAGCGCAGCCACTCGGCGTTCATGCCGATCTGCAGGTAGCGCAGCGGCGACAGGCCGGTGCCGCGCGACTTGCTCATCTTCTCGCCGCTGACGGTCACGAAGCCGTGCACGAAGACCGCGTTCGGCACCTTGCGGCCCGAGAACTTCAGCATCGCCGGCCAGAACAGCGTATGGAAGGTGATGATGTCCTTGCCGATGAAGTGGATCTGCTCGACGGCCGGATCGTCGAGGAACGCCTCGAAGCTCAGCGTCGTCTGGCCGGCCGCGCGCCGCTTGTCGAAGTGGTTCTTCAGGCTCGCCAGGTAGCCGACCGGCGCGTCGAGCCACACGTAGAAGTACTTGTCCTTCAGGTCCGGAATCGGGATGCCGAAGTACGGCGCGTCGCGCGAGATGTCCCAGTCGCCGAGGCCCTGCTCGCCGTCCAGCCATTCGCGCGCCTTGTTCGCGACCTCGGGCTGCAGGCGGCCGTCCTGGGTCCAGCCGCGCAGGTAGTCGACGCAGCGCGGGTCGGACAGCTTGAAGAAGTGGTGCTGCGAGCGCTTGAGCACCGGCACGGCGCCGGTCAGCGCCGAGTACGGGTTCTTCAAGTCGGTCGGCGCGTAGACCGACCCGCAGACCTCGCACGAATCGCCGTACTGGTCGGCGGCGCCGCATTTGGGGCACGTGCCCTTGATGTAGCGGTCGGCCAGGAACATGCCCTTGACCGGGTCGAAGAACTGGTCGATCGCTTTCTCGACGATCAGGTCCTGTTCGCGCAAGGCCCGGTAGATCGACTGCGACAGTTCGGTGTTCTCGGGCGAATGCGTCGAGTACCAGTTGTCGAACGAGATGTGGAAGCCGTTCAGATACTGCGGACGCTCGGCCGCGACGCGCGCGACCAGTTGCTCGGGCGTGATGCCCTCGGCCTCGGCCTTCAGCATGATCGGCGCGCCGTGGGCGTCGTCGGCGCCGACGAAATGCACCTCGTGGCCGCGCATCCGCTGGAACCGGACCCAGATGTCCGCCTGGATGTACTCCATGATGTGGCCGATGTGGAACGAGCCGTTGGCGTAGGGCAGGGCGGTGGTGACGAACAGGCGGCGCTTCATGGGGTGGGCAGACGGAAGGAGCGATTCAGCCGGACAGTTTACCTGCCGGCCGGACGCGGCGAACAGGGGCGTTGCGGTGCCCGGGCACCGGATCGTCTAGACTGGTGCGTTTCGCGCGGTTCGCGCGCAATCGCCCCGCCGATCGGTACCCAGCAAGATGAGCGTTACCCAGGAATCCCTTCAGCAGGCCTTGGCCGGCATCATCGATCCGAACACCGGCAAGGACCTCGTCGCCAGCCGTTCGGCGCGCAACCTGCGGATCGATCCGGCCGGCGACGGACGGGCCGACGTATCGGTCGACGTCGAACTCGGTTACCCGGCGCGCACCCAGATCGCCGCGATCCGCCGCCAGGTCGTCGATGTGCTGCGCGCGCAGCCCGGCGTGCGCAACGTCAGCGCCAACGTGTTCCAGCGCATCGTCGCGCATGCGGTGCAGCGCGGTCTGAAGGTGCTGCCCAACGTCAAGAACATCATCGCCGTCGCGTCGGGCAAGGGCGGCGTCGGCAAGAGCACGACGGCCGTCAACCTCGCGCTGGCGCTGGCCGACGAAGGCGCCAGCGTCGGCATGCTCGACGCCGACATCTACGGCCCGTCGCAGCCGATGATGCTCGGCATCAGCGGCCGGCCGCACAGTCCCGACGGCAAGTCGATGGAGCCGATGACCGGGCACGGCATCCAGGCGATGTCGATCGGCTTCCTGATCGATCAGGACACGCCGATGGTCTGGCGCGGGCCGATGGTCACGCAGGCGCTCGAGCAACTGCTCAAGCAGACCGACTGGCGCGACCTGGACTATCTGATCATCGACATGCCGCCCGGCACCGGCGACATCCACCTGACGCTGTCGCAGAAGATCCCGGTCACCGGCGCCGTCATCGTCACGACGCCGCAGGACATCGCGCTGCTCGATGCCCGCAAGGGCCTGAAGATGTTCGAGAAGGTCGGCGTGCCGATCCTGGGCATCGTCGAGAACATGGCGATGCACCGCTGCTCGAACTGCGGCCACGTCGAACACATCTTCGGCCACGGCGGCGGCCAGAAGATGGCGGCCGAATACGGCATCGAATACCTGGGCGGCCTGCCGCTGGACATCCGGATCCGCGAACAGACCGATTCCGGGCGCCCGACGATGGTCGCCGAGCCGCAGGGCGATCTGGCCGACCGCTACCGCGAGATCGCGCGCCGCGTCGCCGTCCAGGTCGCCGTGCGCTCGCGCGACATGTCGCTGAAGATGCCGCCGATCGTCGTGCAGAACACCTGATCGCGCCGGCCGGGGGCTGCGTCCGTCGGCGTCCTCAGTGCGGCGACGGCGCGGCCGCGCAGGCGTCGGCTCCCTCGGGCGCCCGGTCGTCCTCGCGGTCCGGCTTCTTCTGCACGAGCGCGATGCCGTTGCGCACCGCGATGATCTCGGCCAGCACCGACACGGCGATCTCGGCCGGCGTCTTCGATCCGAGATCCAGCCCGATCGGGCCGTGCAGCCGCGCGATCTCGTCGTCGCCCAGATCGAACAGCTTGAGGCGCTCCTTGCGCGCGGCGGTGTTGCGGCGCGAACCGAGCGCGCCGACGTAGAACGCCGGCGACTTCAGCGCCTCGAGCAGTGCCAGGTCGTCGAGTTTCGGGTCGTGCGTGACGGCCACGACCGCGCTGTGCGGATCGAGCTGCAGGTCCAGCACCGCATCGTCGGGCATGTCGCCGCGCAGGATCGTGTCCGGCACCGCCCAGCTGGCCGAGTACTCGGTGCGCGGGTCGCAGACGATGACCTCGAAGTCCAGCGCCTGCGCCATCTCGGCCAGCGTCCGCGACAGTTGTCCGGCGCCGATGATCAGCAGGCGCCAGCGCGGGCCGAAGACCTGGCGCATCCGCCGCCCGTCGAACGCGAAGGCCTCGTCGCGTCGCGCGTTCTCGATCGCCGTGGCGCCGTCGTCCAGGTCCAGCACGCGGGCCACCAGCCGGTGCCGGGCGGCGGCGTCCAGCACCTCGTCGATCCAGTCCGCATCGCGCACCGGCTCCTGGACCAGCCGCAGCGTGCCGCCGCAAGGCAGCCCGAAGCGGGCCGCTTCCTCCTTGCTGACGCCGTAGGTGATCAGCGCCGGTCGCGCGACCCGCTCGCCGGTCCGCACGCGTTCGATCAGGTCGTCCTCGACGCAGCCGCCCGAGACCGATCCGACGACCTGCCCGTCGTCGAGCAGCGCCAGCAGCGCGCCGGGCGGGCGGGGCGCCGAGCCCCAGGTCTCGATGACCGTGACCAGCCATACCGGGCGGCCGGTCGCGATCCAGTCGCGGGCCTGTTTCAGGACCAGCAGATCCAGACTGTCCATGCGTTCGACTCCCGCCAGGACGGCCGCGCGCGGCGCGGCCGTCGATCCGTGCGCCCGTTCAGCTCGCGAACCGGGCGACCAAAGCGACGATCGCCGCGGCGATCATCCACCATACCCAGCCGGGCAAGCCCGACTCGCCGTCACCGCTCATGACTTGCGATGTCGGCCGAGCCGCCGCCGAGCCGCCGGTTCAAGGCCGTGAAGAACTCGTCGGCGATCTTGCGGGCGGCCGCATCGACGAGCCGCGAACCGATCTGCGCGATCTTGCCGCCGACCTGCGCGACGGCCGCGTAGTCGAGCCGGGTCCTGTTTTCGATCGCCGTCAGCGTCACGTTGGCCGTGCCCTTGCCGAAGCCGGCGATGCCGCCCTGGCCCTCGAACACGATCGAATACGCCTGCGGCGGGTGCAGGTTGGTCAGCGTCAGCCTGCCCTTGAACTTCGCGTTGACGGGGCCGATCTTGACCGCCATCACGACCGCGTAGTCGCTGTCGCCGGTCTTCTCGATCGATTCGCAGCCGCTGATGCAGGATTTCAGCGTGCCCGGATCGTTCAGCGCGATCCACGTGATGTCGAGCGTGGCGGGTATCAGTTGTTGGCCGGTCAGTTCCATGGTGAAAGCCTTCAGCGGGAGACAGGGTCGGGCGGATGTCCGGCGCGCGTCCGCTCGCGCCCGTGGGCGACGGCGGCGGCCTGGAAGGCGCGGGTGCGCGCGAATGCATCCGGATCGCGCAGCCTGGCCGACAGGTCGGCCAGGCTGTTCAGATCGTGGGCGGGCACGAACGCATCGACGTGGGGCAGCAGCGCGCGCACGCCGGCCGCGCGCGGCTCGAAGCCGTCGAAACGCAGCAGCGGATTGAGCCAGACGACACGCCGCGCGTAGCCGCGCAGCCGCCGCGCCTCGCGCGCCAGTTCGCCGGCGTCGTCGCGGTCGAGTCCGTCGGTCAGCAGCAGCACGGTCGCGTTGCCGACTAGCAACCGCCGTGCCCAGTCGCGATTGAACGCGCGCAGGCAGGGGCCCAGCCGCGTGCCGCCGGCCCAGTCGGCCACGCGTCGACCGGCGGCGGCCAGCGCTTCGTCGACGTCGCGTTCGCGCAGCAGCCGGGAGATCCGCGTCAGCCGCGTGCCCATCGTCAGCGTCTCGACGCGCGCGGCGGTGCGCGTCAGCGCGTGGGCCCAATGCAGGAAGATCCGCGAGTAGCGCTGCATCGATCCCGAGATGTCGCACAGGATCACCAGCGGCGGCGGGCGCCGGCAGGCCCGGCGATGGCGCAGCGTGGTGCCGGCCGGATCGCGCGCGCTGGCGCGCAGCATCGCGCGCAGGTCGATCCGGCCGCGCGCCGACGGGCGCTGGCGGCGCAGGCGGACCGGTTCGAGCATCAGCGGCAGCCGCGCGGCCAGGCGCAGCGCTTCGCGGTACTCGGCGCTGCTCATCGATTCGAAATCGGTCGCGCGCAGGCGTTCGCGTTCGGAGAACGTCATCGCCATGTCCAGATCGATCTCGTCGCCGTCGCCGTTGCGTCCGGCCCGCGGCGCAGCGGGTTGCGCCGTGGGCCGCGCGCTCAGCGCCTCGTCGAGGCGGCGCGGGCGCCTGGCCTCGGGGGCCGGCGAACGCCCCTCGATCCTGGGCAGCGTCGCGAGCATCAGCCGTTCGAGCCATTTCGGATCGCGCCAGAACGCCGCGAACGCCTGGTCGAACAGCGGCTGGTGTTCGTGCCGATCGATCAGCACGGCCGACAGCGCCGCGTGGACCCGCTCGCGGTCGTCGAGGCCGACGATCCGCAGCGCCCGCAGCGCCGCCAGCGTGCGCTCGGTACCCACCGGCAGTCCGGCGTCGCGCAGCACGCGCGAGAAGTGCACGACGTTGTCGACGAAACGGCTTCGCATCGCTCGCTCGGGGACCGACATCGCGCCGCTCACCCGGCCGGAGGAGCGCCGGCGCGCGCCAGCGCCGCGTCGCGCAGCAGCCGCATCAGCTCCGCCGCCTCGCCGTCGAGCATCGTCTCGATGTCCTCCTGGTACTTCAGCAGTACGCCGAGCGTGTCGCGGACGGCGTCGGGTTCGAGCGCCAGCACGTTCAGCGCGACCAGCGCGTTGGCCCAGTCGATCGTTTCGGCGACGCCCGGCGCCTTGAACAGGTCGAGCCCGCGCATCCGCTGGACGACGTCGACCGCCTGCCGCGCCAGCGCGTCCGACGCGCCCGGCGCGCGCCGATGGACGATCCGCAGCTCGCGTTCGGCGTCCGGGAAGTCGACCCAGTGGTACAGGCAGCGCCGCTTGAGCGCGTCGCGGATCTCCCGCGTGCGGTTCGACGTGATGAAGACGATCGGCGGGTGCGCGGCCCGGATCGGCCCGAGCTCGGGGATCGTCAACTGGTATTCGGCCAGGACTTCGAGCAGGAAAGCTTCGAACGGCTCGTCGGCCCGGTCCAGTTCGTCGATCAGCAGCACCGGCGCGACCGGCTGGGTCAGCGCACGCAGCAGCGGCCGCTCGATCAGCATCTCGCGCCGGTAGATGTCGCGCGCCAGCCGCTCGCGATCGGTCTCGTGCAGCGCTTCGGCCAGCCGGATCTCGATGAGCTGGCGGCCGGCGTTCCACTCGTACGCGGCCTGCTGGATGTCCAGCCCCTCGTAGCACTGCAGCCGGATCAGCGTCGTGCCCAGCGCCGCCGCCGTCGCCTTGGCCAGTTCGGTCTTGCCGACGCCGGCCTCGCCTTCGAGGAACAGCGGGCGCTGCATGCGCAGCGCCAGGAACAGCACGGTCGCCAGCCGCCGGTCGACCAGGTAGTCCTGCGCGTTCAGTCTTTCGATCAGCTCGTCGATCGACGCGATCGGATCGGGGCGCAGCAGCGAGGCGGCCGCTCGGGCGTGCAGCGGGGCGTTCGGGTCGAACGGGGCGGGATCGTCGATCATCGAGCCGGAATCCTATACCGGGGCGCCGTCCGTCAGCGGCCCAGCGCGCTGGCGACGGCCCGGCCGGCCATCACGCTGATCATCGCGGCCCGGTATCGCGGACTGCCGTGCAGGTCGCCGTTGATATCCTGCTCGCCGATCCGGACCGCCGCCGCCGCCTCGGGCGTGAAGTCGGCGTCGAGCGCGGCCTCCAGTTCGGGGGAGCGGAACGCGCAGCTCCTGGCGCCGGTCACGCCGACGCGCACGCCGCCGGCGGCGGTCCGCGCGACGAACACGCCGACCAGCGCGAAGCGCGACGCGGGCTGGCGAAGCTTCTCGTAGCCGGCGGCGCGCGGGACCGGGAACGTGACCGACACGATGATCTCGCCCGGTTCGAGCGCGGTCTCGTACAGGCCGAGGAAGAAGTCGTCGGCGGCGATCGTGCGCCGGTCGGTCCGGATCGTCGCATCCAGCGCGAGCACGGCGGCCGGGTAGTCGGCCGCCGGATCCGAGTTGGCCAGCGATCCGCCGATCGTACCCATCGTGCGCACCATCGGATCGCCGATCATGCGCGCGAGCTCGGACAGCGCCGGAATCGCCGCGCGCACGTCGGCCGAGCCGGCGACGTCGGCATGCGGCGTCATCGCGCCGATCGTCACCGCGTCGGCGCCGACGGCGATGCCTCGCAGCTCGGGGATCGCGCTCAGGTCGATCAGCGTCGACGCGCTGGCCAGGCGCAGCTTCATCGACTGGATCAGGCTCTGGCCGCCGGCCAGGAAACGCGTGTCGTCGCCGGCGGCTTGCAGCGCGTCGGCCAATGTCCGGGGGCGGGCGTATTCGAACGAGTACATGTGCGCAACTCCTGTTGATCGGCTCGTCGGCGCGGCGCCGTTCAGGCGGCCTGCCGCGCCGCGGCCCAGACCCGTTCCGGCGTCGCCGGCATCTCGAGGTCGCGCACGCCGAGCGCGTCGGTGATCGCGTTGATCAGCGCCGGCGGCGAACCGATCGCCCCGGCTTCGCCGCAGCCCTTGACGCCCAGCGGGTTGTGCGTGCACGGCGTACCGTGCGTGCCGATCAGGTAATTCGGCACGTCGGTCGCACGCGGCATCGCATAGTCCATGTAGCTGCCGGTCAGCAACTGGCCGCTCGCCTTGTCATAGACGCAGGCCTCGAGCATCGCCTGGCCGATGCCCTGCGTCAGCCCGCCCTGGACCTGGCCTTCGACGACCATCGGATTGACGATGTTGCCGAAGTCGTCGACCGCCGTGAACCGGCAGATGTCGACGATGCCGGTCTGCGGATCGACCTCGACCTCGCACAGGTAGGAGCCCGCCGGGTAAGTGAAGTTGGCCGGGTCGTAGAACGCGTTCTCGTTCAGGCCGGGCTCGAGCTCGTCCAGCGGGTAATTGTGCGGCACGTAGGCGGTCAGCGCGATCTGCGCGAACGGCAGCTTCCGGTCGGTGCCGGCGACGCGGAACTCGCCGTCGACGAACTCGATGTCGGCATCCGAGGCCTCGAGCAGGTGCGCGGCGATCTTCCTGCCCTTGGCGATGATCTTGTCCACGGCCTTGACGATCGCCGAACCGCCGACGGCCAGCGAGCGCGAGCCGTACGTGCCCATGCCGAACGGGATCCGCCCGGTGTCGCCGTGGATGATCTCGACCGATTCGACCGGGATGCCCAGCCTGCCGGCGACGACCTGTGCGAACGTCGTTTCGTGGCCCTGGCCGTGGCTGTGCGAACCGGTGAACACGCTGACCGTGCCGGTCGGATGCACGCGGACCTCGCCGGCCTCGAACAGCCCCGCGCGCGCGCCGAGCGCCCCGGCGATGTTCGACGGCGCCAGCCCGCAGGCTTCGATGTAGCAGCTATAGCCGAGCCCGCGCTTGCGGCCGCGCCGTTCGCTGTCGGCGCGGCGCGCCGCAAAGCCGGCGACGTCGGCCATCTCGATCGCCCGCGCCAGCGTCGCCTCGTAGTCGCCGATGTCGTACGTGAGGCCGACCGGCGTCGCGTACGGGAACGCGCGCACGAAGTTGCGCCGGCGGATCTCGGCCGGATCGAGTCCCAGGTCGCGCGCCGCCTGCTCGACCAGACGTTCGACGACATAGGTCGCCTCGGGCCGGCCGGCGCCGCGGTAGGCGTCGACCGGCGTCGTGTTGGTGAACACCGCCTTGACTTCGGCGTAGATCGCCGGGGTCGCGTACTGGCCGGCCAGCAGCGTCGCGTACAGGATCGTCGGCACGCTCGACGCGAACGTCGACAGGTACGCGCCCATGTTCGCGATCGTGCGGACGCGCATCGCCAGGAAGCGCCCGTGCTCGTCCATCGCCAGTTCGGCCGTCGTCACGTGGTCGCGTCCGTGCGCGTCGGTCAGGAACGCTTCGCTGCGGTCGGCCGTCCACTTGATCGGTCGCCCGACGCGCCGGCTCGCCCAGACCAGCGCGGTTTCCTCCGGGTACAGGAAGATCTTCGAGCCGAAGCCGCCGCCGACGTCCGGCGCGACGACGCGCACCTTGGATTCGGGCAGGCCGAGCACGAACGCGCACATCAGCAGCCGTTCGACGTGCGGATTCTGATTGGCGACGTACAGCGTGTAGCTGTCGTCGTGCCTGCTGTAGACCGCGTTGGCCGCGCGCGGTTCCATCGCGTTCGGAATCAGCCGGTTGTTGACGAACGACAGCCGGGTCACGTGCGAGGCCTGCGCGAACGCGGCGTCGGTCGCCGCCTCGTCGCCGTGGCCCCAGTCGTAGCAGACGTTGTTCGGCACGTCGTCGTGCACGAGCGCGTTGCCGGGGGCGTCGGCGGTCGCGGTATCGACGACGGCCGGCAGCACCTCGTAGTCGACGTCGATCCGTTCGGCCGCGTCCTTGGCCTGCAGCGCCGTCTCGGCCACGACCAGCGCGACCGCGTCGCCGACGTAGCGCACCTTGCCGACGGCGAGCACCGGATGCGGCGGCTCCTTCATCGGCGAGCCGTCCTTGCCGTGGATCAGCCAGCCGCAGGGCAGGCCGCCGACCTTGGCCTCGGCCAGGTCGGCGCCGGTGAACACGGCGACCACGCCCGGCGCGCCGCGCGCGGCGTCCAGGTCGATCGAGCGGATCCGCGCATGCGCGTGCGGCGATCGCAGGAACCAGCCGTACGTCTGTCCCGGCAGCAGGATGTCATCGGTGTAGCGGCCCGCGCCGGTCAGGAAACGCTGGTCTTCGCGGCGCAGCAGCGGTTTGCCGATCGGTGAGTTCGAAAGATCGGTCATCGTCGTCTCCTCGTCGTCGGTCGCGTCATCGGTCGGGCCGGGCGCTTCAGGCGCCGGCGGCGCGCTGGATCGCGCGCACGATGTTCTGGTAGCCGGTGCAGCGGCACAGGTTGCCTTCGAGCCCTTCGCGGATCTCGTCCTCGGTCGGCTCGGGGTTCTGGTTCAGCAGATGGATCGCCGACATCACCATGCCCGGCGTGCAGAAGCCGCATTGCAGCGCGTGGCATTCGCGGAAGGCCTGCTGCATCGGATGCAGCGTGTCGGCGGCGGTGATGCCCTCGATCGTGGTGATCGCCGCCCCGTCGACCTGAGCGGCGAGGATCGAGCACGATTTGACGGCCCTGCCGTCCACGTGCACGGTGCAGGCGCCGCATTGCGCGGTATCGCAGCCGACGTGCGTGCCGGTCAACTGCAGGTGTTCGCGGATCAACTGGACGAGCAGCATGCGCGGGTCGACCGTCGCGGTCACCGGCGCGCCGTTCACCGTCAGGGCGACGGTCACGCTCATGGGAGTCTCCTTTCGAGAAAGCCGTTTGCCGTGTCGATCGAGCCGCGTATCGATTCGGATGATCGATTGGCGGCGGAGCCGGTCGAACGGGCGCCGTCCGACGCCCTTCCGGATGATTACTCCGCTCCGGCCGGTCGGTGCAAGCCCTGGCCGGGGATCGGCCCGGCCTCGCGATGTCCTTGTTCTGCAATGGAACGGCACGGCCGGATACAACGCGCGGTTCGCCGCGCAAGAGCGGCCGAAGACGGCTCGATCAGCGGCCGGGCGGGCGGCATGCGAAAATCCGGGCTCTCGCGATCGAAGACCCGCTCCCGCGCGTCGTTCGATGCCTCCTTATTCGCCCGGAAACACGATGAGCATCAAGTCCGACCGATGGATCCGCCGCATGGCGGCGCAGGGGATGATCGAGCCGTTCGAACCGAACCAGGTCCGCACGGCCGGCGGCCAGAAGATCGTCTCGTACGGAACGTCCAGTTACGGGTACGACCTGCGCTGCGCCGACGAGTTCAAGATCTTCACGAACATCAACAGCACGATCGTCGACCCGAAGTCGTTCGACGAGAAGTCGTTCGTCGATTTCAAGGGCGACGTGTGCATCATTCCGCCCAATTCGTTCGCGCTGGCGCGGACCGTCGAATACTTCCGGATTCCGCGCAACGTGCTGACGATCTGCCTGGGCAAATCCACGTACGCGCGCTGCGGCATCATCGTCAACGTGACGCCGCTCGAGCCCGAGTGGGAGGGCTACGTGACGCTGGAATTCTCGAACACCACGCCGCTGCCGGCCCGGATCTACGCGGGCGAAGGCTGCGCGCAGGTCATCTTCCTCGAAAGCGACGAGGTCTGCGAGACCTCGTACCGTGATCGCGGCGGCAAGTACCAGGGGCAGGTCGGCGTCACGCTGCCGAAGGCCTGAGAATCCGGGAGCACCGGCGGACCGATCGGACGAGCCATATCCGACGAGCCGTATCCAGCCGTATCCGTTCGCCGGCCCGCCGCGCGCGCCGCGCCGCCGGCGGCCGCCGTCAGTAGGTCGAGTCGGACGTGTCTTCGAGGATCTCGGTCTCGCGCGGCATCTTGTCGGCCTGGCTGCGCGGCAGCGCGCGATTCAGTTCCGAGAAGAAGCGGATGCCGTTCTGGTTGCTCGCGTACAGGCGCTCGGCGGCGGCCAGCGCGGCCTGCGAATCGATCAGCGCGGTCAGCGAGAAGATGTGGCTGGTGTCGGGCAGCATCGCGTTGGCCTCGTCCAGGCTCATCTGCTCGGCGAGCGCTTCATCCAGGTCCGCATCGATGTCGTGGATCACTTCGTTCATGGCAGGGCTCACAAGTCCTTGGGCGTCGGAAGACTGATGGAACCAGCCTAGCCGTCCGCCGTTCGCGCAGTGTGACGGGCTTGGCACCCGCCGGATGCGGGGCGTGAAATCCGTCACGAACGGCAGTCGAGCTGTCGCTGTGCCGCGACAGGCGGTTGCAAGGAGCCGGACTTGGAGCAGGGGCGGCGAGCGGATATAATCGACAGGCTTTACTGCATCACCTCGCACGGCCCGCCTCCCAGCGGTGCCGCAAGTCAGACCGTCATGCCCTCCGAGGGCGCAAGGGAAAACATGTCCGTAGCCGATATCGACAAGGCGAAGATCGTCGCCGATTACCAACGCGCCGCCAGCGACACGGGTTCGCCCGAAGTCCAGGTGGCGTTGCTGACCGCCCGTATCAATGAACTGCGCGCGCATTTCGACGCGCACAGCAAGGATCACCACTCGCGTCGCGGCCTGCTCAAGATGGTCAGCCGTCGCCGCAAACTGCTGGATTACCTGAAGTCGCGCAACCCGGACAGCTACAGGAAGCTGATCGAGCGTCTGGGTCTGCGCAACTGATCCGGCCCCCGCGACCGTGAAGCTGGGGTAGAGCCGATTCATCGAAGAGCCCGCAGGCATCTTGCGGGCTCTTTTGCTTTGCTCCGGCGCAACGGACACGCGCGGCCCGCTCGTCGGGCGGTCGCCCAGAGATCGCGACCGCCGGATGCGCGGAGCGCGCGAAGAAAGATCACATAAGGAAAGACAAGCGTGTTTCAAATTGCCAAGAAGACCTTCCAGTGGGGCCAGAACACGGTCACGCTGGAAACCGGGGAAATCGCCCGGCAGGCGGGCGGAGCAGTCATCATCAACGTCGATGACACCGTCGTGCTGGCGAGCGTCGTTGCGGCCAAGAACCCGAAGCCGGGCCAGGATTTCTTCCCGCTGACCGTCGACTACGTCGAAAAATTCTATGCCGCCGGCCGTATCCCCGGCGGTTTCTTCAAGCGCGAAGGCCGCGCCACCGAGCGCGAGACGCTGATCTGCCGCCTGGTCGACCGTCCGATCCGCCCGCTGTTCCCCGACGGCTTCTACAACGAAGTGCAGGTCGTGCTGCAGGTGCTGTCGAGCAACCCCGAAGTCGACAGCGACATCCCGGCGATGATCGCCGCGTCGGCGGCGCTGTCGATCTCGGGCGTGCCGTTCAACGGCCCGATCGGCGCGGCCCGCGTCGGCTACATCGACGGCCAGTACGTGCTGAATCCGTCGGCCACGCAGATGGCCGGGTCGCAGCTCGATCTGGTCGTCGCCGGTACCGAGGCGGCCGTGCTGATGGTCGAGTCCGAGGCGCAGCAGTTGCCCGAGTCGGTGATGCTGGGCGCGGTGATGTTCGGCCATGAGCAGATGCAGGTCGCGATCGACGCGATCCAGCAACTGGTCGAAGAGGGCGGCAAGCCCGAATGGGACTGGCAGCCGCCGGCGCGCGACGAGGCGCTGATCGCGCGCGTCGAGCAACTGGCCGGCGACGCGCTTCGCGAAGCCTATCGCAGCCGCAACAAGCAGGAACGCACGACCCGCATCCGCGACGCCGAGAAGGCGGCCCTGCAGGCCGTCATCGACGAGGCGGCGGCGGCCGGCCGGCCGGCCCCGGACGCCAACGAGGTCAACAACATCCTGTTCGAGATGCAGTCGAAGATCGTCCGCGGCCAGGTGCTGTCGGGCGAGCCGCGCATCGACGGCCGCGACACGCGCACGGTCCGCCCGATCGCGATCCGCACCAGCGTGCTGCCGCGCGCGCACGGCTCGGCGCTGTTCACCCGCGGCGAGACGCAGGCGCTGGTCGTCGCGACGCTGGGCACCTCGCGCGACGAGCAGATCATCGACGCGATCAATGGCGAATACCGCGATCGCTTCATGTTCAACTACAACATGCCGCCGTACGCGACCGGCGAGACCGGCCGGATGGGCGCTCCGAAGCGCCGCGAGGTCGGCCACGGCAACCTGGCCAAGCGCGCGATCCGTCCGCTGCTGCCGACGGCCGAGGAGTTCGCGTACTCGCTGCGCGTCGTCTCCGAGATCACCGAGTCCAACGGCTCGTCGTCGATGGCTTCGGTCTGCGGCGGCTGCCTGGCGCTGATGGACGCCGGCGTGCCGGTCAAGGCGCACGTCGCCGGCGTCGCGATGGGGCTGATCAAGGAAGGCAACCGCTTCGCGGTGCTGACCGACATCCTCGGCGACGAGGATCACCTGGGCGACATGGACTTCAAGGTGGCCGGTACCGAGCAGGGCGTCACCGCGCTGCAGATGGACATCAAGATCCAGGGCATCACCAAGGAGATCATGCAGGTCGCGCTCGACCAGGCGCGCCACGGCCGGCTGCACATCCTCGACAAGATGCGCGAGAGCATGGGCGGCGCGCGGACCGAGCTGTCCGACTACGCGCCGCGCATGTACACGATGAAGATCAACCCCGAGCGGATCCGTGACGTGATCGGCAAGGGCGGCGCGACGATCCGCCAGATCACCGAGACCACCGGCACCCAGGTCGACATCCAGGACGACGGTTCGATCACGATCGCCGCCGTCGACGGCGCCGCCGCCAAGCGCGCGCAGAAGATGATCGAGGATCTGACGGCCGAGGTCGAGATCGGCCGCGTCTACGAAGGCACGGTGCTGAAGATCCTGGACTTCGGCGCGATCGTCCAGGTGATGCCGGGCCGCGACGGCCTGCTGCACGTCTCGCAGATCGCCAACGAGCGCGTCAACCAGGTCTCCGACTACGTCAAGGAAGGCCAGACGGTTCGCGTCAAGGTCATCGAGGCCGACGACAAGGGGCGCCTGCGCCTGTCGATGAAGGCCGCGGCGGCCGACGACGCCCAGGGCGCCGCCCAGTAAGCGGCTCCCGCCGCCGCCGGTTGTCGGCGGCGGCTCTCCGCGGCGCTCAGGCCTCGCTACCCGCGAGCCATCGATCACCCGAGCGGGTGATCACGCCGTCTTCGTCCAGCTTCTCCAGGCTGGCGAGCAGCGAGCGCGAGGCGACCGGATACAGGCGCTGGTCGACGTCGCCGTAGACGATCGGCAGCAGGCTGTCGATCGTCGCGGTCCGCTGCTGGCGCACGGCGTTCAGGACCTTGGCCTCGCGGGCCTGCCGGTGCGCGATCAACTGGTCGATGGCCTGCCGCGCGAACCCGATCACGTGGCCATGGGCCGGCAGGATGTACGTCAGCGGCAGTTCGCGCAGTTCGCGCAGCGCGCGCAGGTACTCGTTCATGTTGCCGTCGGGCGGATTGATCACGACGGTCTGGCCGTTGTTGATGTGATCGCCCGAGAACAGCAGGCCGTCCTCCTCGAGCAGGAAGCACAGATGGTTCGACGCATGGCCGGGCGTGAAGACCGCCCGCAGCGTCGAATCGCCGAGCGCCAGCCGCTCGCCGTGCTCCATCACGCGGTCGGGCATGAACGCCGGGTCGCGAAGATCCTCGGCGGCGGCGTCCGGGTCGTTGCCATAGGTCCGGGTCCGCGGCCCCCAGGGCCTGCCCAGGATCGGCGCGTCGATGAGCTTCTGCAGCAGGAACGCGCCCGGTGAATGGTCCGAGTGCGCGTGCGTGCACAGGATCGCCTTCAGGTCCGGGCCGACGATCGCCGCGATGCGCGCGACGTGCTCGGCGTCGGCCGGGCCGGGGTCGATGACCGCGTAGGCGCCCGGTTCGCCGACGATGTACGTGTTGGTGCCCGGGCCGGTCATCATGCCGGGGTTCGGGCAGGTCAGCCGGATGACGTTCTTCAGCAGCGGGACCGGGCGATCGTAGCGCCAGTCCAGGTGATGCAGCACCTGGCCGTCCGGCGTCACCAGCTCGAGTTCGCCGAACGCCATGTCCCGCTCGTCGAAGCGCTCGATCTCCCCGCGCAGGTAGCCGCCGCGCGGCGAGGACACGAACAGCGGTTTCTCGCTCGCGCACGCGGCGATCACGCTGTCGGCGTCCGGGTAGGCGGCGATCCGGCGCAGCGTCCGTTCGGTCGGGAAGATGATGCTGAAATTGCCGGCCGCATAACGCGCCAGCGCGTCGGCCGGCGACACCCAGACCGGCTCGAACTGCTCGTTCTCGTCGGCGATCGGGGTCTGGCCGGGCGGCACCATCGCCACCAGGAAGCGCACGTCGAAGCGCTTGGGCAGGTCGCGGTCGGTGATCCAGTGGCACAGGTAGTGGACGCGGTCGACGGCCAGCGTGTAGCCGGCTTCTTCGAGCTGCCCGCAGAAATCGGCGGTATGCGCGCGATCGAACCAGCGGGCATCCTGGTCGGTCGCCAGCGAGCCGTCCGGCCGATAGGCGAGCAGGATGCCCAGCTCCTCGAACGACTCGCGGATCGCGGTGACGGCGAACGCGCGCTGGACCTCGTCCTGCGTCGGCCTGGCCCGCGACATCCGGCGGGCCTGGATGCCGGCATCCGACTGGTCGAACGCACCGCCCGGGAACACGTAGGCGCCCGGCACGAAGCTCGCCGTCAGCGAACGGCGGGTCATCAGGACGTCGAAGCCGCCTTCGCGGGGCCGAAGCAGCAGGACGGTGGCGGCCGGCCGGGGGGCGACCGGTTCGCGATACGGGTGCAGCCGTTTGGCGTCACGCACGCCTCGCGCTGATTCGGGGGCGATTGTCGGATCGATCTGCATGCTGAGCTCTGCGAGTAGTGCCGGAAATGAGGGAATCAGGACGCTTCCGGGCCGCCGGGGGCGGCGGCGAAGCGGGGGCCGAACCGGGCGGCCAACGCTTCGGCGCGGGACGCGAAGTCGGCGCCCAGACCGTCGATGAACCGCTGCGGATCGCCGCCGCCGGCCGAAAAGCCCCAGCCTGCGCTCGTCGCCGCGCCGGCCCGGCGGGCGTCGCGCCAGACCAGCGCCTGGCTGTACAGCAGGCGGTCGCGGATGTCGTTCGCGTCGATGCCGGTATTGCGCCGCTTGAACGCCCGCAGGCCATCCCACAACAGCTTGTCGCCGTCATCGTCGTAGTCGTAGAAGCCGGCGCCGGCGGCGCGGCCCATGCGGTCGAAGCCATGGGCCATCTTCTCGACGACGTAGACCGCGGGCTCGGGCATCGCCGGCCGCGGGAACGCCGCGGCGGCGGCGCGATCATCGTGCGCGTGCTCGGGATGCTCGTGGCCGTGGTGCGCGTGCTCATGGTGCTCATGGCCGTGGTGCGCGTGCTCGTGATGCTCATGGCCATGGTGCTCGTGGCCGTGGGGCTCGTGCCCGTGGTGCTCATGGCCGTGGTGCTCGTGGCCGTGGGGCTCGTGCCCGTGGTGCTCATGGCCATGGTGCTCGTGGCCGTGGTGCTCATGGCCGTGGTGCTCGTGCCCGTGGTGCTCGTGCCCGTGGTGCTCGTGGCCGTGATGCTCGTGGCCGTGGTGCTCGTGGCCGTGGTGCTCATGGCCCTGGTGCTCGTGCCCGTGATGCTCGTGCCCGTGATGCTCGTGCTCATGCCCGCAGCCGCACTCGCCGTGCGCGTGCCCGGCGCCGTGAATGACGGCATCGAAACGGTCCAGCCCGATCCGGTCGATCGCGGCGAGCGGGCCCATCGGCATGTACAGCGACAATCCGCAGGCCTCGATCTGATCGGCGGGAACCCCATCGCCGAGCAGTGCCAACGCCTCGTGGAACAGCGCGGCGAGCACCGGATCGTCGTAAAGGTTCGAGTCGAACTGTGGCGTACTCATGTTGAAGGAGTCCTGTATGGCAATGTCCGGGAAAAACACGAAGTATGCCGATTCGGCCCGACGTTGGCAGGCGGAGCGATCATCGAAGGCTTGCCCGGGGGGCCGAGGCGCCCATCTTGGCAGATGGCGGGGCCGGCTGTGTACAACGTCATCGCCGGCCCTCGTCAAACCTTCCAGAATCGGCCCGGTCCCGTCGAAAAAACGCTCGTTCGACCATTCGCGCAAATGTCCGGGCTTCGCGGATGCTTCGACTCGGCTCCCGTTGATGCCCCGGATCGAAGTGGGCGTCATCCGGCAATGCAGTGAAATCGATCTTGCACACACCTTTTTCCATCGAGCCTTTCGAAGATGCCGGCCTGGAAAGCACGTTCCAGCGCAGCTACCGCGCCGCGGGCCTGCAGGGGGCGACGCTGGCGGTCGGCCTGAGCCTGCTGGTGCTGGTGGCGTTCGAGCTGATCGATCGGATCGGGCCGAGGGTCGCGCCGGCCGAGCGCCTGGGCGGCCTGCTGACGCCGCGGGCCCGGCTGTTCGTGCTGGCGCTGCTGGCGCTGAGCCTGTACCTCGGGTTGCGGCACCGTCAGCGCGTGCTCGATCGCTACACCGCGTGGATGTCGGCGCTGTCCGGGGCCCTGCTGCTGGCGCTCGCGCTGCCCGTGTGGTTCGGCGAGCCGCTCGCGCGGTTGCCGCTGCGGCCGGTCATCGCCTTCAATCTGCTGATCTTCTTCGTCTTCGCGTTCCTGCGACTGCCGACCGGGGTCGCTTTCGCGCTCGGCGGGGCCGGCATCGCCGCGCACGTGTGGACGGTGGCGACCTGGTACGGACGGCAGCCCGGCCTGCTCGCGCTGATCGCGTATCCGATCGCGTCGGCGGCCGTCGGCTGGCTGCTGTCGCGCACGATCGAGCGGCGCGAGCGGCGCCTGTACCTGGCCGCGACACTGACGCAGGGCGCCGAGGCCGACAAGGCGCAGCGCATCGATGAATTCGTCCACGACCTGCGCGGTCCGCTGGCCGCGCTGGATGCCGAAATGCATCACGTCGTGCGGCAGGCGCCGCGCCTGTCCGCCGAAGAGATCGACCAGCGCATGCGCTCGATGGCCGACGAGCTGGACTGGGTGCGCGACCACCTCGAGGAACTGTCGCGCTGGAACAAGGGCGACGATCCGCGGGCGCCGCTGAAGATCTCGGCGCTGCCGCTGCGCCTGCTCGTCGACTGGGTCAGGGCGCAGTTCGCGCAGCGCTGCCGCGAGCAGGGCATCGACCTGCAGATCGCCGTCGACGCCGACCTGGAGGACCGTCTGCTGTCGACCCATCGCACCGCGCTGTTCGCGGTCGTGATGAACCTGGTGGGCAACGCGATCAAGTACCGCAACCCGGACGGCGTCGCGCCGGCCTGGGTCAGGATCGAGTTCAGCGAGCAGGACTCGTTCTGCGTGATCCGCATCAGCGACAACGGCATCGGCATCTCGGCCGACGAGATGCCGCGGATCTGGGAACCCGGATTCCGCTCGGCCCGCTCGCGGGCGCTGTCCGAAGGGTCCGGCCTGGGGCTCGCGATCACGCGCGAGCGCATCCACCGGATGGCGCATCATTCGCTGACCGCGCGCTCGACGCAGGGCAGGGGCTCGCAGTTCACGCTGCGCGTGCCCTGGCACCGTTCGGACGGCGCGACGCTGATCGAGCCGGCCGCCGATGAGCGGGGGACGCCGACCCTTCGCCGCGGCGCTCGCGACGAGCCGGACGAGCTCGGCGCCGGCTCGCCTCCGCATACGCTGACGGCCGCCGGCTCGCGGGGCCCGGTCTCGCGCGTGCTGCTGCTGGCGGCCGACGCCGCGACGCTGGCGCGGATCAGCCGGTCGATGGATCCGCACAACGCGTTCGTCGACGAGGCGAGCAGCACGAAGGCCCTGCAGGCGCTGCTGCAGGACGGCGACAGCACGTACGACTACATGGTGATCGGCGTGACGCGGTCGATGAACGTCAAGGGCATGATCGAGACCGTGCGCGTCGACCACGGCTTCGACGTGCCGGCCATCGTGCTGCTGCCGTGGTGGCGCTACCTGAAGATCGGCGCCCGGTTCGAGCGCCAACTGCCCGAATTGCGCTGCGGCTGGATCGGCGTGTTCGGCGGCCGCGCGCTGCGCCGGCGGATGCGGGCGGCGCTGTCCCGCAGCCTGGCATTGCAGGCGCGCATCATCCGCGGGGACGGGTAAGCGAATGGGGCGCGGCGATGCCCGCCGCCTTCAGCGTCCGTCGATGCGGCTCTGCCGATGCGCCTGCAGATGCCACCAACGACAGACCCTTTCGGCGCGGCGATGCGCGCGGGCCGATCCGGCCGCGCTCGCCAGGAAGCGTTGCCACGGGTCGTCCGCCGCGTCGGCCTGCCGGTCGTCCAGATAGTGCGGCGGCAATTCGTCGTCGGGCGGACTCGGTCCGTCGTCGGCCGGCCGACGCGGCTGGACGGGGATCAGGCTGGCGGTGCGGGCCCGCCCGTCGATCAGAAGGCTCAGTTCGCTGCGGTGCGGGGGCGCCAGATCGACCCGCAGCGCCAGCCGCTGCACGACGAGCGGATGCCGCAGCATCCGCTGCCAGATCTCCCAGCGGCCCGAGCGGCCGTGCCGGTCGGGCGAGAACCAGTGCAGGATCGTGCTGTCGGTTCGCCCGGTCCAGACGCTTACCGGCACGTCCTCGGGCGCGCCCAGCATCTGCGGTAGGCGCCGCGGGACCGGGAACCGCGCCAGCACGGGAAATCGGTCTTGCCAGGGGACATCCAACGGCATCCGGCAGCCACTTCGACGACTCGATACGCGAGTCTAGCCGCCGTCGTACGGCGGGGCACGCGGCCCCGGTACGAGCGGACGGCAGGCGGGCGCCATCGGTCCGCTCGGCCGATCGACGACGGACCGACGGTGTTCGATGGTCGGTGCCGGCGTCGCCTTTCGTCCACAGCGTCGCCAATTCCACACACTCGGCGATCGCGGTGCGTCCGCTCCGACCGCCGGATCGCCAATCCCTGACGCGCTACCGGGGTCCATCGCGGCCGGCTGTGCGGATGTTCCTCGCCGACGTACGGTAGTCCGGCGGATCATCGGGCAACGGATGTCGATCCGGTCGCCGCGTTTCGCTAAGTAGTCACAGACCCGGCAGGCTGTCAATCGGCGTCTCGTCCGAAATATCGGTTGTCCTTCGGACGATCGGGCGATTTAACATTATCGACGATGGTCCGTACGCAATGGTCCGGTCGTCCGCATTCGAGGAAACCCGTGGCACAGCAGCAGTCGTTCGCGAATTGGGATCCGGTCGCTGCGGAGGCGTTCGCACCGGAGGATCTGGCCAGCATCTACAGGCTGCGCTATCGCGTGTACGTGCAGGAGCAGCACAAGGTCTATCCATGGACCGACCACCAGCGGCAAAGCCTGTCCGACAGTTCCGATCCTTATGTCCGGCGCCATTTCGTCGTGCGCGACCCGCAGGGCGAGATCATCGCGGCGGTCCGCGCGCACACCGAGCCGATGCCCACGATCCAGCGCGCGCTGCGCTGGGACCTGTTCGAGTACTGGGCCGACGCGCCGCTGTACTACATCTCCAAGCTGGTCGTCGATCCGCGCTACCGCCGCTCGAAGGCGACATCGGTGCTGATGACCGCGCTGTACAAGGACTGGATCTCGATCGGCAGCCCGTTCGGCTTCCTGCACTGCGCAGAGCGCTTCGTGCCGCTGTACCGGCGGCTGGGTTTCCACACGTACGCGCGGCCGTTCGAGGACCTGTACGCGGGCTGGCAGGTGCCGATGCTGCTGCCGGCCGGCGACGAGGCGATGCACGCCCGTCACGCGAGCATCTATCTGCAATCGGGCGTGCGGCCGTCGCTGTCGGCGGCCGAGCGCTGGTTCGCCAGCCAGCGCCAGCCCGGCGGGCTGCTGTACCTGCCGGACCCGCCCGGATCCCAGCCGGTTCAGGCGGTCGAGCAACTGTAGTCGGCGTGATCGAACATCGCCCGGTACATGTCGCCGGCCAGGCGCGCGGTCCGGGCCATCTGCGTCCATTCGACGTCGGTCATCGCGTTGCGCTCGAGCACTTCCATCAGCTCGGCGCTATGGGTGACGTCGGTCTCGGCGTGGCTGAGCAGGAACGACGCCTGCGAGCGGTCGAGCTTCAGGTTCTGCAGCACCTGCCGGCCATAGCGGCCGCCGTGCGTGGCGCCGATGCCTTCGAGGACCGCGGCGATCGCCAGCCTCGCCGGCGGACACTGCGTCGCGGCCCAGAGGTTCAGGCCGATATAAGCCTGCGTCGACGGATGCGGAGGCAGTTGCCGGGGCGACTCGCCCGCATAACCGGTGTTGCGAAGGTCGTCGAGCACCCAGCGCCAGTGCGTATGCTCTTCTTCGGCGTGCCGAAGCAGGTATTCCTTGATCTGTTCGAAGCGCCAGTCGCAATTGACCGAGGCCAGCGCGAACGTATAAGGACCCGAATACGTCTGGTGGAACAGCGTGGTCAGCAGCACGTGGTAGTCGGGCATGGTCAGCGCGTTGACCAGACTGGCCCTGCACAAGCGGTTGTCGGGGAACTGGTCGATCGCTTGACGGACGGATTCCTTGAACTGATTCAGGCTCATAAGTCTTCCAGGGTTATGAAGAGGAGGCCTGTCCGATTCTAATCGAGCGAGGATCGGCGTCCAGCGTTTTCGCGAGATCAGCGCGACAAGGTCTCGAGATCGCGCGGCTGCTGTGGGGCCGGCGAGACGATGGCATCGGCGCGTCCCAGAAGCCAGTTGCGGATCGGCACGTTCTGCGTGAAGCCGAAGTCGCGCCATTCCTTCTCGAACTGGGCGATCGGCATCGGCGACGCCACGCCATAACCCTGGACATAAGTGGTGCCGATCTGCGCGACGGCCTGCAGCGCCGCCAGGTCCTCGACCCATTCGGCGACGGTCTCCAGCTTCAGGTCGTTGACCAGCGCGACGATCGTGCGCGTGATCGCCAGGTTCTCCGGCCGCACGCCCAGGTCGCGGATGAACTCGCCGTCGATCTTGATGATCGACGCCGGCAGTTGCGTCAGGTACTTGAACGACGTGTAACCGGCGCCGAAATCGTCGAGCGCGATGCGCGCGCCCAGCGCGATGAAGCCTTCGAGCACCCGGCGGCTGTGCGCGAGGTCGAACAGCGCGACCGACTCGGTGATCTCGATGCACAGCCTGCGTGTCGCCTGCGGGTGCGCGGCCAGCGTCTGCATGACGTGGTCGATGAAGCGCTCGTCGTTCAGCGAGGTCGCGCTGAAGTTCACCGACAGCCAGCGCAGGTCGACCTGGTGGGGCACCACGCGTTCGAGCCAGGCGATCGCCTGGTCCAGCACCCAACGATCGACGATCGACATGACGCCGTTGCGTTCGGCCGCGTGCACGAACTGCGCCGGATGCATCAGCGTGCCGTCCACGTCCTTCATGCGGATCAGCGCCTCGGCGCAAAGCTGCCGGTCGCTGCCCTGGACGCGGACGATCGGCTGCAGGTACAGCACCAGGCTCTCGGTCGGCAGGTGGTCCTTCAACTGCGTCAGCAGCCGGATCTCCTCGATCCGGTCCTTCAGCTCCAGGCTGCTCGCGCCATAAGCGACGACGCTGCCGGGTCCCTTGGCCTTCGCTTCGCCGCAGGCGGCGTCGGCGCTCACCAGCGTGTCGCGGAAGCTGATGCTGGCATCGGCCTGGATGACGCCGGCGCTGCAGCTCGCGGTCACCGACTTGGTGCCGCCGCAGATCGCATAAGGGCTCGCGCAGATCGCCGTGACGATCCGCCGGGCGCGCATGATCGCCTGCTGCAGGTCGTCGACGACCTGCACGACGACGAACTCGTCACCGCCGATGCGGCACGCGGTCATGCCCTCGACGCATTCGCCGCGGATCCGGTTAGCGACTTCCTTCAGCACGTCGTCGCCGGCGACGTGGCCGAACAGGTCGTTGATCAGCTTGAAGCGGTCCAGGTCGAAGAACGAGATCGCGATCGTCGCGCCGGCCGGCAGCGTCTTCTTCTGCTGCTCGACGTGGGCTTCGAGCGCGCGGCGGTTCATCAGGTCCGTCAGGTGGTCGCGCTCGGCGATCCGGATCAGCTCGCGCTCGGCGATCTTGCGGTCGGTGATGTCCTGGATCGCGCCTTCGACGATCCCGCTCGACAGCGTCAGGTTGATCGAGAACTGGCGCGCCTGCAGCGGACCGTGCCGCGATTCGACGTCGAAGTCGATCGCCTGATGGCCGTCGCCGAGCTGGTCGATGCGCGTGGCGACCTCGTCGCTGCCCAGCAGCCCGGACAGCGGCTCGCCGGCGACCAGGTGCGCCGTCGTGCCTTCGAACAGCCGGGCGAACGCCGGATTCCAGTAGGTGAGGCTGCCGTCGACCGAGGCGCGGAACAGCGCCGTCGCGTTGCGCCGGTACATGTCCCGGTACGATCGCAGCACCGTGACCGACCGCGCTTCGGCCGACAGGCGGCGATCGCGGTCGATGCGGATCTGCTCGCCCAGCGCGGCGCCCATCAGCAGCGCGGCGACCAGCGCGCCGCCGACGTTGTTGATGCCCGGCGGCAGCACCGGCAGCAGGCCGCTGGCGAAGCCGACCTCGGCCAGCACGCCGGCGAAGTTGACGAACCACGACAGCGCGAACCAGCGCGCCGATACCGAGCCCGTCCGGCGGATCACCGTCACCAGCGACCACAGCATCACGCTGGTGCCGATCGCGCTGACGCCCCACAGCAGCAGCAGATAGCCGGCCATCGACATCGGCACCGCCAGCAGCGTCAGCAGCGCGCAACTGATCCGCACCGCGGCGATCCGCCGCGTATGGCCGATCGTCTCCAGTTCGCGCCGGAACAGCGATTCGAACAGGACGGCCGTGTACAGCGCGCAGGCGCCCAGGAAGAATCGCCGCAGGAAGACCTGGGCGTCCAGCGGCCAGACGTCGGCCATCCAGACGTGCAGGTGGCCGGTCGACAGCGCGGCCGCGCCCAGGCTGCAGACGATCCATCCGGCGAAGACCGTGAACATCGAGGACTGGACCCGGATCACGATGACCAGGCAGAAGATCGACAGCAGCGCCAGGCTGCCGAGCAGGACGCCGCCGATGCGCTCGAAATTGCGCACGTAGTTCTCGTAGTCCAGATCGGTCCACAGCCGCGCGGTCAGGCGCGCGGGGCCGGCGGATTCGAGGCGGGCGATGATCTGCAGATCGCGGCCGACGTAGTCGTGCAGCGGGATCAGCAGGCCGGCCGCGCTGTGGCGCACGCTCTGGTTGGCCGGACTGCGGCGGTCGCCCGATTCGTACACCAGCGTCTGTCCGTCGGCGTCGAGCACCCAGATCGCATAGCGGACCAGGTGCCGCGACGGCAGGTCGAACAGCGGATGCCGGGCGTAATCCTGCCGTTGCAGCGGCACGCTGAGCCAGAACGGCTTTTCCGAGCGGTTCAGTTCGATCGTCTCGCGGTCGTGCGGCAGCGTGTGCAGCGTGAGCAGCGCCTGCGCGAGCGTCGTCCCGGCTCCGTCCGCTTCTTCGAACGCGGCCAGATTCTTGAGCGGGATCGCTTCGCTCTCGCCGGACGAGGCCAGGAACTTCATCGTCATCAGCGTCAGCAGCGCCACCAGCACGACCGCCGCCCAGCCGACCGCGCGTTCGAAAGGCGGAGTGGGGGCGGGATCGATACGGGCCTGCGCCGCGATCGATTCGCTGTTGACCAGGGAATCCGGCGAAACCCTAGTGTCTTTTACGGTGGAGGACGTTGCATTTTCCACGCCACCAATATAGAGAGGGGCCGGATCGGACTGCTGCGGCCGCCGACGGGGATCGGCTTTGGCCGGATGACTGGTCAGCGGCGCGACGCCTGACGTCCGTCGGCGTTGAAGCCTGCCCGTGCGGGTTCGACTGGGCCGGGCGCCCGGCCGCGCATCGCCGGGTTCGCCGAAAGAATCCGCATATCATGTCAGCCGTTCCGAACCACCTCCGAGCAACGGGAAAACCATGATTGAACGCACGCTATTCAGCGAAGACCACGAAAAATTCCGCGATACGGTACGCAAGTTCCTCGAAAAAGAGGTCGTCCCGTTCCATGCCGAATGGGAGGACCAGGGCTACGTCGACCGCAAGGTCTGGGAGAAGGCGGGCGAGGCGGGGCTGCTGTGCACGTCGATGCCCGAGGAGTACGGCGGATTCGGCGCCGACAAGCTGTACCAGGTCGTGCTGATGGAAGAGATCAGCCGGGTCGGCGCGTCGGGCCTGGGTTTCGGCCTGCATTCCGAGATCGTCGCCCCTTATATCCTGAACTACGGCTCCGAGGAGCAGAAGCGGCGCTACCTGCCGCAGATGGCCTCCGGCAAGGTGATCGGGGCGATCGCGATGACCGAGCCGGCCGCCGGCTCCGACCTGCAGGGGATCAAGTCGACCGCGATCCGCCAGGGCGACGAGTATCTGCTCAACGGCTCGAAGACCTTCATTACCAACGGCTACCACGCCGACGTGGTCATCGTCGTCGCCAAGACCCGTCCGGACGCCGGCGCCAAGGGGACGAGCCTGCTGCTCGTCGACCGCGGCATGCCGGGTTTCGAGAAGGGCAAGCGGCTCAAGAAGCTGGGCCTGAAGGCGCAGGACACGTCCGAGCTGTTCTTCGACAACGTCAAGGTCCCCGTCTCGCAACTGCTCGGCCAGGAGAACCAGGGATTCATCTACCTGATGCAGGAGCTGCCCTGGGAGCGGATGCAGATCGCGATCGGCGCGATCGCCAACGCGCAGGCCGCGATCGACTGGACGCTCGACTACGTGCGCGAGCGCAAGGTGTTCGGCACGACGGTCTCCAGCTATCAGAACACGCGCTTCACGCTGGCCGAGCTGCAGACCGAGGTGCAGATCGGACGCGTGTTCGTCGACCGCTGCATGGAGCTGCTGATGGAGAAGCGGCTCGACACCGCGACCGCGTCGATGGCCAAGTACTGGTGCTCGGACCTGCAGTGCAAGGTGCTCGACGAGTGCCTGCAACTGCACGGCGGTTATGGCTTCATGTGGGAATACCCGGTTACCCGCTCTTATGCCGACGCCCGCGTCCAGCGCATCTACGGCGGCACCAACGAGATCATGAAGGAAGTGATCACGCGGTCGATGGGGCTGGGCGCCCCCCGCTAAGCGCCCCGGGGCGGCGCGCCGCGCCGCCTCCGGTCTGCCCCTATGCGGGAAAGCGAGGGGTAAGCCGAACGTCAGCTTTCGTCCGGGCCGGTGCTAGACTCGACGCGCGATCGAGCGGCCGGCGGTACGGTGACCGGGCCTCTCGATGTCGCGGGGGCGGAACCTGCCGGCGCGGTCGGACGAAGGGAGACACATGTTGGAGTTCCTCCAACTGGCGATTGCGGGCGTGGCGATCGGCTGCATCTACGCGCTGATCGCGCTGGGCTTCGTCCTGATCTACAAGGCGACCGAGGTCGTCAACTTCGCGCAGGGCGACGTGATGATGCTGGGCGCCTTCGTGGCGTTCACGTTCGCCGAGATGTGGAAGCTGCCGTTCGTGCTGTCGGTCGTGCTGGCGATCGCCGTGCTCGCCGGGTTCGGCGCGCTGTTCGACCGGCTGCTGCTGCGGCCGATCATCGGCCAGCCGACCTTCGCGGCCGTGATGGTGACGATCGCCGCCGGCTTCGTCATCCGCGGCGTCGCGACGATGATCCCCGGCTGGGGCACCGACACGCACGCGCTGAAGGCGCCGTGGTCCGACGGCACGCTGCAGGCCGGCGGCCTGATCATCTCGACCGACCACCTGGCGATCATCGGCCTGACCGCCGCGCTGTGCGCGCTGCTGTACCTGTTCTTCAAGAAGACGCGCGTCGGCGTCGCGATGCAGGCGTCGTCGCAGAACCAGCTCGCCGCGTACTACATGGGCATCCCGGTGCGGCGGATCAACACGCTGATCTGGGCGATCTCGGCCGGTGTCGCGGCGTTCGCCGCGGTGCTGCTGGCGCCGGTGCAGTTCGTGCACAGCAACATGGGCTTCGTCGGCATGAAGGCGTTCCCGGCCGCCGTGGTCGGCGGTTTCGGCAGCATCCCCGGGGCGATCGTCGGCGGGCTGATCATCGGCCTGGTCGAGACCTTCGCCGGTTTCTACCTGCCCGAAGGCTTCAAGGACACGGCGCCGTACATCGTCGTGCTGCTGGTGCTGATCGTGCGCCCGTCCGGCATCTTCGCCGAGATGCGCCGCAAGAAGGTCTGACGCGATGCGCTTCCTGTTCAAGACCCGCTACGAGCAAGACCTGCGGCTGTTCAAGGACCGCCACCAGGCGTTCTGGTACGCGCTGCTGATCGTCGCGCTGCTGCTGGCGCCGCTGGGGATCTCCGAGTACTACCAGACGCAGTTCACGCTGGTGTTCATCTCGAGCATCGTCGGCTTCGGGCTGATGCTGCTGACCGGCTTCACCGGCCAGATGTCGATGGGACACGCCGCGTTCCTGGCGATCGGCGCCTATACCGAAGCCGTGCTGCAGGCGCAGGGCTGGCCGTTCGTGCTCAGCGCGCCGGCCGGCATGCTGCTGGCCGGGCTGACCGGCCTCGTCATCGGCGTGCCCGCGCTGCGGCTGACCGGCATCTACCTGGCGATCGCGACGCTGGCGTTCGGCTTCTGCGTCGAGGAGATCCTGGCCCGCTGGGAATCGGTCACCGGCGGCAACTCCGGGCTGATGGTGTCGTCGCTCAAGCTGCTGACCGAACCGCTGCCGGCCGGCGTGCCGTTCTATTACCTGTGCCTGTTCTGCGTGGTCGCCGTCGCCGTGCTCAGCGCCAACCTGCTGCGATCGCCGACCGGCCGGGCATTCATCGCGATCCGCGACTCCGAGGTCTCGGCGCAGAGCATGGGCGTGAACCTGGCGCGCTTCAAGACGACCAGCTTCGCGATCTCGGCGGCGATGACCGGGCTGGCCGGCGCGCTGTACGCGCATCAGATCATGTTCATCAGCCCCGAGCAGTTCACGCTGATGGTGTCGATCGAGTTCCTGATGATGATCGTCATCGGCGGTCTCGGCTCGCTGCACGGCGCGGTGTTCGGCGCGATCTTTCTGATCATGCTGCCGCAGGGCATCTCGGTGGCCAAGGACTACCTGCCGGCCGTGCTGGCCGAGCAGACCGGCCTGAAGATGGTGATCTTCGGGTTGATCATGATCGTGTTCGTGCTGTTCGAGCCGCAGGGGCTGTACGGCCGGTGGATCAAGATCCGCACGTACTTCTCGATGTTCCCGCTTTACAAGAAGGGGATGTTCAGCCGCCAGAAGGCTTATCAGAAATCCGAGCGGGTGCACTGATGAGCTTCTTCAAGGTCGAGAACCTGACCAAGCGCTTCGGCGGCCTGACAGCCGTCGACAACGTCGATTTCGAGGTCCGCGCCGGCGAGGTCTACACGATCATCGGCCCGAACGGCGCCGGCAAGACGACGATCTTCAACCTGGTGTCGCTGATCTATCCGGCCTCGTCGGGGCGCATCCTGTTCGAGGGCGACGACCTGACGGGGCTCGCGCCCGACCGCGTCGCTGCGCGCGGCATCGGCCGCACGTTCCAGAACATCGAGCTGTTCGAGCACGCGACGGTGCTGCAGAACCTGCTGATCGGCCGCCACGCGCATACCCGCGTCAACGTGCTGGCCGACCTGCTGTTCCTGCCGTCGGTGCGCCGCCAGGAACTCGCGCACCGCGAGGCCGTCGAGCGCGTCATCGATTTCCTGAACCTGCAGAGCGTGCGCGACAGCGTCGTCGCCGGCCTGCCGTACGGCGTGCGCAAGGTCGTCGAGATGGCGCGCGCGCTGTGCACCGAGCCGCGGCTGCTGCTGCTCGACGAACCGTCGTCGGGGCTCAACGTCGAGGAGACCGACGACATGGCGTTCTGGATCCAGGACATCAAGAACGAACTGGGCATCACCGTGCTGATGGTCGAGCACGACATGAGTCTGGTGTCGCGCGTGTCCGACCGGGTGCTGGCCGTCAACTACGGCAAGGTGCTGGCCGAGGGCACGCCGGCCGAGGTGCAGTCGCACCCGGAGGTCGTCGCCGCTTACCTCGGCCAGTAGCGGGCACGGCCATGACGCCCATCGAGCCCATCACGTCCATCGAGCAGGAGGGCACGCCGTGAGCACCGACCCGGCGATCCTGAAGCTGTCGAACATCGAGTCGAGCTACGGCCCGGTGCAGGCGATCCGCGGCGTCAGCCTCGAGGTGCGGCGCGGCACGATCGTCACGGTGCTCGGCGCCAACGGCGCCGGCAAGACGACGATCCTGAAGACCATCTCGGGGATCATCGATCCGCGCAAGGGCAGCGTGCAGTTCGACGGACAGTCGATCGAACGCCGCGATCCCGACTGGATCGTCCGGCAGGGCATCAGCCACGTGCCCGAGGGTCGCGAGGTGTTTCCGCTGCTGTCGGTGCGCGAGAACCTGCTGATGGGCGCCTACACGCGCGGGGATCGCGACCAGGTGGGCCGCGACATCGAGCGGATGTACGGCTACTTCCCGATCCTGAAGGAGCGCGCGCAGCAGGAGGCCGGCCAGTTGTCGGGCGGCCAGCAGCAGATGCTGGCGATCGCGCGCGCGCTGATGTCGCGTC
The DNA here is from genome assembly GCA_047601745.1 of Burkholderiaceae bacterium. Lineage (GTDB taxonomy): Bacteria > Pseudomonadota > Gammaproteobacteria > Burkholderiales > Burkholderiaceae_E > JAKPAM01. The sequence goes on from JASGIS010000001.1 coordinate 4,005,693, forward strand.
CGAAGCTGCTGCTGCTCGACGAACCCAGCCTCGGGCTGTCGCCGAAGCTGGTCAAGGAGATCTTCGGGATCATCCGCCGCGTCAATGCCGAGGAGGGCATGACGATGCTGCTGGTCGAGCAGAACGCGAACATCGCGCTGGCGACCGCGGATTTCGGCTACGTGCTCGAGGTCGGGCGCATCGTGATGGAAGACACCTGCGAGCGCCTGCTGCAGAAGGACGACATCCGCGAGTTCTACCTGGGCGTGAAGGCCGACGCCGTGCGCGGCGAACGCCGTTGGAAGAAGAAGAAGCAATGGCGATGAGACCGACGCTGCCCGGCCGCACGATCGGCCAGAAATTCTGGAACGCTGTCCAGGCGCGCGGCGAACGGGTCGCGTTGCGCCAGAAGCACCTGGGCATCTGGGACGAGGTGAGCTGGACCGAGTTCGGCCGGCACGCGCGGCGCGTCGCGATGGCGCTGGCCTCGATCGGCTTCGCGCCCGGCGACACCGCGTCGATCCTGTCGAACACGCGCCGCGAGTGGTCGTACGCCGATTTCGGCGTGCTGCTGGCCGGCGGCGTGTCCTCGGGCATCTATCCGACCGACGCGCCGACCCAGGTCGAGTACCTGAGCAGCGACTCGCGCTCGCGCGTGCTGTTCGTCGAGGACGACGAGCAGCTCGACAAGGTACTGCAGGTGCGCGAGCGGCTGCCGCTGCTCGACCGGATCGTCGTCTTCGATACCGAGGGGCTGTCGCTGCTCAGCGATCCGCAGGTGATCTCGCTGGCCGATTTCCAGGCGCTGGGCGAGGAATTCGATCGCGCCAATCCCGGCGAGTTCGAACGCCGGCTCGACAGCCGCTCGGCAGAGGATCTGGCGATCCTCGTCTACACGTCGGGCACGACCGGCAAGCCCAAGGGCGCGATGATCTCGCACCGCAACCTGACGACGGTGATGGAGCGCTTCGTTCCCGAACTGCCGCAGGACGAGACCGACGACAAGATGGCGTTCCTGCCGCTGTGCCACATCGCCGAGCGGATGTTCGGCGAGTTGATGACGCTGGAGACCGGCGCGCGGCTGAACTTCGTCGAGAACCCGGACACGATCGCCGAGAACGTCCGCGAGATCGCGCCGACCGTGTTCTTCGCGGTGCCGCGGATCTGGGAGAAGTTCTACTCGAGCGTATCGATCCTGCTCAAGGAGGCGACCGGCCTGCAGCGCTGGGCGTACGAGCGCGCGATCGCGATCGGCTACCGCGTCGCCGACGCGAAGCTGGCCGGCCGCCCGGTCGGCCCGCTGCTCGACTGGCAGGCGCGGATCGCGCGCTGGCTGGTGCTCGACAACGTGCGGCGGATCATCGGCGTGCACCGGATGCGTTGGGCGCTGACCGGTGCCGCGCCGATCGCGCCGGACCTGATCCGCTGGTACCTGGCGCTGGGCATCACGCTGGTCGAGGGTTACGGGATGACCGAATCGACCGGCGGCGGCAGCGTCAACATGCCCGGCGCGCTGCGGGTCGCGACGGTCGGCAGGCCGCAGCCGTTCAACGAGATCCGCCTGTCGGCCGACGGCGAGATCCTGATCCGCGGGCCCAACGTGTTCATGGGTTACCTGAACCTGCCGGACAAGACGAAGGAAGCGATCGACGGCGACGGCTGGCTGCACACCGGCGACGTCGGCGTCATCGACGGCGACGGCTTCCTGAAGATCACCGACCGGATGAAGGACATCATCATCACGGCCGGCGGCAAGAACATCACGCCGACCGAGTTCGAGAACGAGTTGAAGTTCTCGCCGTACATCACCGACGCGGTCGTCATCGGCGACCGCCGCGCGTACCTGACCTGCCTGGTGATGATCGACCACGAGAACGTCGAGAAGTTCGCGCAGGAGCAGTCGATCCCGTTCTCGAACTTCACGAGCCTGTGCCGCGCGCCCGAGGTGCAGCAGTTGATCCAGCAGGAGATCGACCGCGTCAACGAACGCTTCGCGCGGGTCGAGCAGATCAAGAAGTTCCGGCTGATCGAGTACAAGCTCGGTGCCGAGGACGAGGAACTGACGCCGACGATGAAGCTCAAGCGCAAGCTGGTCAACGACAAGTATCGCGAGCTGATCGACGCCATGTACGGCGCGCCGGCCTGATCGCCGACCCGGGCCGGCGGCGGCGCGGCGGTCGCGCGATCCGGCACTCCGACACCGACACTTAGCGAGTGGAGAGACGATGATGACGACGAGACGTGAACTGCTTACCGTGGCCGGTTCGATCGCGACGGCCGCGCTGCTGGCCGGCACGGCCGCTCCCGGACCGGCCCGGGCCCAATCGACGCAGGGCGTCAGCCAGAACGAGATCGTGATCGGTTCGATCCAGGATCTGTCGGGCCCGATCGCGATGCTCGGCAAGCCGGTGCAGAACGGCCAGATCCTGGCCGTCGAGCAGTGGAACGCCAACGGCGGCATCAACGGCCGCAAGCTGCGGCTGGTCATCGAGGACTCGGGCTACGACCCGAAGAAGGCCGTGCTGGCCGCGCAGAAGCTGCTGACGCAGGACAAGGTGTTCGCGCTGATCGGCACGCTGGGCACGGTGGCCACGCTGCCGACGCAGCAACTGGCGCTCGATCGCGGCATCAGCAGCCTGTTCCCGATCACCGCGCACCATGCGACCTTCGAGCCGCTGCACAAGTACAAGTTCGCGCTGGCCACGCCTTACCCGACCAGCACGCGGCTGGGCCTGAAGGAGATGCTGCGCCGCAAGCCGGCCAAGCGCATCGGCATCCTGTACCAGGACGACGAGTACGGGCTGGAGGTGCTGCGCGGCACCGAGGCGGCGCTCAAGGACATGCCGGGCGTGCAACTGGTCGAGAAGACCTCGTACAAGCGCGGCGCGACCGATTTTTCGTCGCAGATGCAGAAGCTCAAGGCCGCCGACGTCGATCTGGTCGTGCTCGGTACGATCGTGCGCGAGACGATCGGCGCGATGGCGGCGATCCGGCAGCTCGGCTACACCGGCGAGTTCTTCGGCAGCCAGGCGACCTACATGCCGGTCGTCGCCAAGGCCGGCGGCAAGGCCGTCGAGGGCCTGTATGCGGTCGGCGAGACGCCGAACCTGTACCGCGACGATCCGAACAACAACAAGCTGCTCAACGAGTGGTTCGATGCGTACAAGGCGCGGTTCAACGAGGAGCCCGACCTGTATTCGATCGTCGGTTGGCTGACGGTCGACGTGTTCGCGAAGGCGGCGCAGCAGGCGGGGCCGACGCTGACGTCGGATACGCTGAGCAAGGCGCTCGAGGCGAACGGCTATCCGCGCGGTTTCCTCGGCAACCCGGACATGAAGTGGTCGGCGACTAATCACCTGGGCAACAATCAGGTCAAGGTGTCGCAGATTCAGAACGGGCGGTGGGTGGTTGTTTCCGACTTTCTGAAGGATTAGTCGGGGGGGGTCGGCTTTTGCTTGGGTTCGACCTTTGCGTGGGGCGTCACGGGGACGTCGGCCTCGTGGGTCGGGGGCGGCGGGCCAGAGGGAGCGGTCGTCGCTTCGCGACGACTCCCCTGCGGTACTCGGAAGGGGGTTGCGCGGTCGAACTCGCTGCGTTCGCTTCGCTCACTCCGCTCAAACATGCGCCCGCGAGTCAGTTTACGAAGCGCGCTGCGCGCGCCAACCCACTTCCTCCGTTCCTCGGCGCCCCCTATGGCCCGCCGCCCCCGACCCACGAGGCCAACGCCCGGCACCAGGGGTAGTACACGGTTCGTGTGTCGCGAAGGCCTTGGCGATGATCGAACCTGTTGTAGCTGGTCCGGGGCTGGAAGAGCATGTTGATTTAGGGAGAGCTCCACACGACATCGTCGTCTGCTTCCAAAGCGATGAGTGTCGCGCCCCTCGGGCATTTGAAGTCGAGTCCGATGCCGATACCCTCCGGAGCGACGGTTTCGGGCAAGACAACTTGTACGTCGGTGCCGCTTATTTGTAGACTTTGGATGCGTCCCCAGCGAGCTCCCGTCGAGTCAACGGGGACAAAAATGGGCTGACCGACGAAGAGCCGCAGCGCGGGCTTGTCTACTACTACGACCGTACCATTCTTAAGCGGGCCTTCGCCTTGCCGTTGCACCAGTTCGGCATGACCCTCAGCCGTTGTGTGATGGGCCGTGAGGTAGCAGCCGACGACTATCGAGAATACTGCACGAGAGAAGGCGTTGATGAAGCCAATCGCGTCGCTCATATCATCCACTCCGAGCAGATCGATCGGACTACCACCGTGGTGAGCGATCTGGTTTCGGCGTTCGACGAGATCCTTGATGCGCTCATCGATGAGTGCCGCGGATACGCCGTCCTGCAGGGAAGCGTTCAGCTCCTTCACCCTTCGATACCACTCGACGAGCGCATCGGCTTTTCGAACACGGTCGCAGATCTGATCAATGCCAATTGCCGCGAACAGCGCGTCGATCTCTCCGACTCGCAGATTGACGTCGTGAGCAACTACGGCTGCCTGGTTCAGTCTGTACGGTCTGGTACCACTCAGGCAATCAAACAGATTTTTCACTATCTCAAGTTCGGTTAGGCCGACGTATCGCCCTTCGCCGATGCGACCTCGAGACAGCATCTCGGCTGTTCTCGAGAGATGCTTCTTAATGAGTTTTGGTGGCAGGTTTGTATACTGAAGGCGATGAGATTCGAGTTGCGCAAAGGCGGCGATGAGTGTTTCAATGAACTTCTCGAATGAAGCGTATAAAGCGACAGTGAACGCGGCGTAGTCGAAGCGGCGACGTACCGATACGTAATCCCGAACGAGTGAATTCTGATGTTGGGAAAGAGCCGTGTTCACCGGGGTGATTGATGCCACCAGTGTGCTAAGCTCCTCCAGTTCCTTTGTTAGCTCATCCAACGTAGAACGCACGGGCAGGCTCCGTCGCGATCACTTGTTGGTCTTGGCTATCGCGGTGGCGAATGCTTCGCTTACGCAACGGTTTCGATTCTGAGTATCGGAAAAATTCGTCCGACGGCCAGAGAAAAGATCTGAATTCGTTCTGTACATGGTTTCCAATTCGTTCCGTAGGGTATCCCTTCCTGCAATAAGCTTGTCCCTATTCGGAAAGACTTCCGCGCTGTTTGCCACGAACATTATCGGATCGTAGACGATTTTGGTTGGGCGCTTGGAGGATCCGATCATGGTAAAAGCCTCGGTTTCGAGCGAGCTCCAAAGGAAGGATATAGTCGATTCGAACATCGCCCTGTACTCTGTGAGGAGCAGCGTCGAGAAGTTGTTGCCTCGTACGATGAAGAGGTCGAGAAACTCCGAGATCTTATTCAAGCCAGCTCTGAACTTGTCGATCTGCCGATAGGCAAAGAAGCGCAGCACGAGTTCGACGTCTTCCATTTTCTCGAACATGCGCGTGCCCGCGGTAGTCGACTCGTCGATAGCCTCCTCGGTTTCCTCCTCGGTTTCCTTGTCGGTCTGAGGAGATGGGTCGAGAGGGATACCCCACATACGCCGAAAATTCTCGTTCTCGGAGAGAGAGAGGCAAAGTTTATTGAGTGCCCCACCATAGACGGCATTGCGCGTTTCCTGGCTACCGAGTTTCACGCCGCCTGAGTTGAGGCGCTCGAACACCATCTTCTTCAGCATTGCCGCTTGCTCTTCAGTCGCCGCTGTCTCTTTGAGTAGAATGATCGATGAGATGTAGCGACGATCGATGCCGTCGCGTACCTTTGAGGGAAGCGTCGAGTAGCTACGTCCGTTGAGGTCCGCCCAGTACTGGAGTCCGTTAAGCTCGAACTTGTCGGCATAGAATTCGCTTAAGGCCGTGAGGCGCTGGCGCCCATCCATTACCTCGAACCGAGCAAGGTCACGCTCGTAGAGGAAGACCGGTGGAACCGGCACATTCATCAAAAATGACTCGATTAGTTTCGATTTGCGTTCGGTGCTCCAACGATGGCGACGCTGGTACTCGGGATCGAGCTTATAGCGAAGCTCTTTCTTTCCGTCTTCGTTATTGATCTCCTCCTTCAGCATCCCGAGGATGCCAGCAAGGGGGTATCGCGCCTGCTCCGTGACGATGCGGATCTCTCCCTTCGCGTAACGGCTATTTAGATCTTCGTCGCTGACATTCTGCTTGATGACATCGTTGTTGAATGAAACACCTTCTCCATCCAGGAGACGGTTTTCTCGTGGTTGGTTTGCCTTCGCGCTTACCGTTGATTTTTCTCGTTTACTCACTGACTCTCTCCGTCAGGCGCGGTGACAGTACACGTCATGTTCAGTGATTGCTTTCTTGGGTTTCGCCTGGAACTGCCGAACTTGCCGCCGACCGCGGTTGGAGTCGGGTACGACCCTTGCCGTCTTCATCCTCCAGCCGGAGTTTATCAGCGACTTCTTCAACACCTCCATCGGCTCGACGTCGCGATCATGGATGCCACCGTAGCGAATGACGAGGCGTGCATCATTGGTCGTGTGGTTTGCGACGTTTTTCCAAACACGCCCCATCTCGGCGGCGAAGTGGTCAGCGCCGGAGTGCTCAAGCTGACCCTGGGGTTGGCGGTACTCGACGTAGTCGGGGCCACCAAGGAACCAGAGCCGGAGCCATTGGTCCGGTAGGTACGTACGCATGCCGAAGTACGGAGGTGACGTTACGACGAAGCGCGCTTTGGGCACGTCGTTGAATGTGTCTGCCAGACGGCTGTCGCCAAGCTGCACCTTGCCTTCGACATTTGGTGGCAGCACGGCTAGGTATCGATCTGCCCTTGTTGCGATGATCGACAGTACGTCGACATCAACTGGGTACATGCCTCGAGCAGTCCAAAACTTCACCGCGTAGTTTGGCTTCGGCGAGAACGTTCTCGGCGATTGGTTGGAGAAATACGATGGCATCCCCTTCGGAGTCGGTCCATGAAGCGCCCCAAGGATGATCGCTCGCAGCAAGATATGCGTTTGGGAAGAGCACTCGTCGAGCAAAGCTTCGCGGAGTTGGCAGAGCTTCACGAGTGTGTGCTCGTGGTAGGCCAGCTTCCAAAATTCGCCGTCGGGAACCGACGTGGGCTCCTTCGCCGCGTCCAGTATCGCCTTGGCGCTTGCCACGATTCGGCTTGGCTCCGAGCTCGCGAGTTTTGCCTTCGCAAGGGCGGCTGCGACCGGGCTGCTGTCAACGCCGACCGACGGCATCGCGAGCAGGCGTGCCGCGAAGTTCGTCGTGCCCCGGCCGCAGAACGGATCGATTACCCAGTCACCGTGCTTTCCGTGCTCCTTTAGCACTCGCAACGGGAAGTCGAGCGGGTACATTGTGTAGTAGGGGCAAATCGCGTTCAGGGCGTCGTTGCTCATTGGTTAGCTCCGGCGCTCAAGCAAGGGAGGGCGGTATCAGGTTGTCTAGTCGTTGCCACCCTGGATTTCGTCGTAGATGAGCTGCATGAGGAGGTGAAGCGTAAGGACTCGACTTCAAGGTTTTCAGAAGGAATGAGCCGCTTCGAGCTTGTGCGTGATGTCATAAAATCGTTGCGGGTCGGCGATATCGACGACAGGAACCTACGGTTCGGCATTTGTCGTCAACCTGGCTTCGAGTATTTGTTCGCGCGTTCAGATTGCCTCAAGCGAACGACGTCGACAAGAGCCGAAGATGAGCCTAGGCTGGCTGATTGAGCCATTGAGGAGATCAGATATTCGATGTCGGAAGAACGACACTTCAAACAGGCATCAACCGCCGATCCAGCGCCCAACGATCAACGGCGCGCCGAGCCCCACCCAGGTCAGCAGCGCCACCGCCAGGCTCAGCATCACGGCCGCGCTGCCCAGGTCCTTGGCGCGGCCCGCCAGCGGGTGGGCCTGCGTCGAGATCAGGTCGGCCAGCGCCTCGATCGCCGAGTTCAGCAACTCGACGATCAGCACGCCCAGCAGCGAGCCGATCAACAGCACGCGTTCGAGCGAGCTGAACGGCAGCCACAGCGCCAGCGGCACCAGCACGACGCACAGCGCCAGCTCCTGGCGGAACGCGGCTTCGTGCCGGAAGGCCGCGCGCAGGCCCTGCATCGAGTAGCGCGCGGCGTTCAGGAGGCGGCGGGGGCCGCCGGTGCTTTTCGGTGGGCGATCGAGTGGCATCGGGCGAGCTTACCGCAGCTCGCCGTCGGTTCGATGCAACGGTCGATCGCGATCGATCCGCCGCGATTGGCCGTCCGCTCGCCCCGGAAGTCCGCCGCTCACTTGCCCTGGAAGTTCGGCGGGCGCTTGGCCAGGAACGCGGCGACGCCTTCCTTGAAGTCCGCCGTCTGGCCGGCCTGGTCCTGCAGCGTCGCTTCGAGTTCGAGCTGTTCGGACAGGCTGCGTTCGCCGCTGCCGTTGAGCGCCTGCTTGATCAGCGCGTACGCGCGCGTCGGCATCGTCGCCAGGTGCCGCGCGAGCTTCTGCGCTTCGTCCTGCAGCGCGGCGTCGGGATACACCTTCCAGACCATGCCGTACGCGAGCGCATCGGCCGCGCTGATCTTGTCGGCGAGGATCGCCAGCGCGCGGGCGCGCACGTCGCCGACGTAGCGCGGCAGGAAGTACGTGCTGCCGGCGTCCGGTACCAGGCCGATCTTCGAGAACGCCTGCAGGAACGACGCCGATTCGGCGGCCAGCACGATGTCGCCGGCCAGCGCGATGCTCATGCCGGCGCCGGCGGCCACGCCGTTGACGGCGGTGATCACCGGCTTGGGCATCGCCCGCAGGCCTTCGATCGTCGGGTGGTAACGCTTGCGCAGCGTTTCGCCCGCCGAGCCGGTGCCGCCCGAGCGCGACGCCAGGTCGGCGCCCGCCGAGAAACCGCGGCCCGCGCCGGTGATGACGACCGCGCGGATCGACGCGTCGTCGCCGACGCGCTGCACGGTGTCCTTCAGTTGATCCATCAGCTCGGCGTTCAGTGCATTGAGCACCGTCGGCCGATTCAGCGTGATCGTCGCCACGCCGGCGTCCACATTGCAAAGGATGGCCTGTTCGCTCATCGTCATCTCCACTTCTATCGAAAAAGTTGATCGCGGGTGATCGTACGCTTCCGGCCGGCGGGCGTCTGCGTTTCTGGCCGGAGGGCATCTGCGCTTCCAGCCGGAAGGCGTTTCTGCTTCCAGGCGGAAGGCGTTTCCGCTTCCAGCCGGAGGGCGTTTCCGCTTCTAGCCGGAAGGCGTTTGCGTTTCGGCCGCCGGCGCTTCGATTCTCAGCATCAGGCGGTCCGGCGCCACCTGCTGGCCGACCGCGACGGCGAGATTGCGGACCAGGCCGTCGATCGGCGCGGCGATCCGGTGTTCCATCTTCATCGCTTCGATAGACAGCAGGATCTGGCCGCGCGATACCGGCTGTCCGTCGGCGATGTTGACCGCGACGATCTGTCCGTGCATCTTCGCGACGATCTCGCCGTCGTGTTCGCCGCCGCTGCGCGTCGGCGGTTCGCGATCGAGGTCGTCGAAGCTCGCGCCGATGCCGTCCAGGTCCAGATACCCGGCATCGGCGCGGCCGGTGTACCGGCCGCGCAGGCGCAGGCCGTCGACGTCGAGCAGGCCCGGCGTCGCGGCGTCGATGCCGATCGAGAACGTCGCCGCCTCGCCGCTCGCGTCGGACGACGGACGGACGGCGACCTCGAAGCGGCCTTCGCCGAGCGTGCGCACGCGGGCCCGCCAGGTCTGGTCGCCCACGCGCAGCCGCAGCGGGCGTTCGTGCGCGCCGGCGCTCGACCACGACGCCAGGTCGCCATGAGCCGCGCCGAGCTGGTCGACGCGCAACGCCGCCGCGCAGGCGATCCAGCGCGCGTCGGGAGTCGGCGCGCACCATGAGCCGGAGGCGTCGGCCAGCCAGCGGGTCGACAGCGCGGGCGCGACGAAGTGCGGATCGCGCAGGCAGGCGATCAGGTAGTCGCGGTTGGTCGTCAGCCCGGCGATCGTGCTGGCCTGCAGCGCCGCGATCAGCTTGCGGCGCGCCTGCTCGCGATCGCTGCCGTGCGCGATCAGTTTGGCGATCATCGAATCGTAGTGCGGCGAGATCGACGCCTGCGGCGCCAGGCCGTGGTCGACGCGCACGTCCTGTCCTTCGGCCAGCGACCAGGCGTCGATCCGTCCCGACTGCGGCACGAAGCCGGCGAACGCGTCCTCGGCGCACAGCCGCGCCTCGATCGCGTGGCCGTCCAGGCGGATTTCGTCCTGGCCCAGCGGCAGCGGTTCGCCTTGCGCGACGCGCAACTGCCATTCGACCAGGTCGAGTCCGGTGATCGCCTCGGTCACCGGATGCTCGACCTGCAGCCGCGTGTTCATCTCGAGGAAGTAGAACTGCCCGTCCGGCGCCAGCAGGTATTCGATCGTGCCGGCGCCGACGTAGCCGACCTCGCGCGCGAGCCTGACGGCCGCTTCGCCCATCCGCTGGCGCAAGCCGGCGTCGACGCCCGGAGCGGGCGCTTCTTCGAGCACCTTCTGGTTGCGCCGCTGCGTCGAGCAGTCGCGCTCGCCCAGGTAGACGTAGCCGCCGTGCCGGTCGCCGAACACCTGGACCTCGACGTGCCGGGCAGTCTCGAGCAGCCGTTCGAGCAGCAGCGTGCCGTCGCCGAACGCGCCCAGCGCCTCGGTGCGCGCCGCGCGCAGCAGGCCGATCAGCGCGGCCTCGTCGTCGACGTCGTCGCAACGGCGCATGCCGCGGCCGCCGCCGCCGGCCGCCGCCTTGATCATCAGCGGCGTGCCGATCTTGCGCGCCTCGGCCACGAGCAGCGCTTCGTCCTGGCCGGCGTCCGCGTAGCCGGGCAGGCACGGCACGCCGATGCGCCGCGCGAGCTGCTTGGCCGCCGACTTGTTGCCCAGCGCATCGATCGCCGCCGCCGGTGGGCCGACGAAGACCAGACCGGCTTCATCGCAGGCCCGCGCGAAGTCGGCGTTCTCGGACAGGAATCCGTAGCCCGGATGGACGGCCTGGGCGCCGGCGCGCCGGCACGCGTCGATCACCCGAGGGATCGACAGGTAGCTGTCGCGCGCGGCCGCCGGGCCGATCGGCACGGCCAGGTCGGCCAGCCGGACGTGGCGGGCGTCGCGGTCGGCGTCCGAGTGGACGGCGACGGTGCGCAGGCCGAGGCGGCGCGCGGTGTCGATCACGCGGCACGCGATCTCGCCGCGGTTGGCGATCAGCAGCGTATCGAACGGGGTCGCGCGGACGTCGCGACGCGGAGCAGGGCCGTTCATCGCGGACCCCGGCTCAACGACCGCGGGGCATGATGCCCATGGTCTTGGCGATGATGCCCAGCATGATCTCGTCGGCGCCGCCGCCGATCGAGCCGAGCCGGGAGTCGCGCCACGCGCGGTTGACGCGGGTGTCGTGGATGTAGCCCATGCCGCCGCAGAACTGCACGCACCAGTCGGCGATCTCGCGCGACATCCGCGCGCCCTTGAGCTTGAGCATCGACGCGAGCTGCGTGACGTCGTTGCCTTCGACGTACAGCTTGGTCGCGCGGTAGAGCAGCGAGCGCACGGCCTCGACCTCGGCCTTGAGTTCGGCGAGCTTGTAGTGGATGTACTGGTTGTCGAGCAGCGGCTTGCCGAAAGCGATCCGCTCGCGCAGGTAGTTGATCGTCTCGGTCAGCACGTAGTCGGCGCCCAGCGACTTGGCGCCGGCGAACAGCCGCTCTTCCTGGAACTGCATCATCTGGTAAGTGAAGCCCATGCCTTCCTCGCCGATCCGGTAGCGCTGCGGGATCCGTACGTCGTCGAGGAAGATCTGCGCGGTGTCCGACGAGTTCATGCCGGCCTTCTTCAGCTTCTTGGCGATCTCGACGCCCTTGGTCTTCATCGGCACGACCATCAGCGTCTTGTTCCGATGCGGATTGCCGTCGGACGTGTTCGCCAGCAGGCACATCCAGTCGGCCTGCGTGCCGTTGGTCGTCCACATCTTGCCGCCGCGGATCACGTAGTCGTCGCCGTCCTTGCGCGCGGTCGTCTTGATCGACGCGACGTCCGAGCCGGCACCGACCTCGGACACGCCCAGGCAGGCGACGTAGTCGCCGGCGATCGACGGCGCGAGGAACTCCTTGCGCAGCTCGTCCGAGCCGAAGCGCGCGAGCGCGGGCGTGGCCATGTCGGTCTGCACGCCGATCGCCATCGGTATGCCGCCGCAGTGGATGACGCCCATCGCCTCGGCCATCGCCACCGAATACGAATAATCGAGGCCGAGGCCGCCGTATTCGACCGGCTTGTTGACGCCGAGGAAGCCCAGCTTGCCCATCTTCTTGAACAGTTCATGGGCCGGGAAGATCTCGTTCTTTTCCCATTCGTCGACGAACGGGTTGATCTCGGATTCGGCGAAGCGGCGCAGCGAGTCCTGCATCTGCAGGTGCTGTTCGGTGTAGATCATGGCGAAATTCTCCGGGATGAAGCAGCAATCAGAGGCTGAGAGTTTCTTGGGCGGGCATGGACTTAGGGCTCCGCGCCTCTCAGGGGCGGGCGACGCCGAACTGCATCGGACGGACCCGGCGGCGTTCGGCGGCCAGGCAGACGTCGAACGCCAGCCCCAGCACGCGGCGCGTGTCGCGCGGGTCGATGACGCCGTCGTCGAGCAGGCGTCCGCTGGTATAGAAGGCGCCCGATTGCGAATCGAAGTTCTCGACGATCTTGCGTTGCAGCGCATCGAGCTTGGCTTCGTCGATCGGCTCGCCCTTTCGCTTGGCGCCGCCCTCGGCGACGATGCGCATCGTCAGCGCCGCCTGTTCGCCGCCCATCACCGCGGTCTTGGCGTTCGGCCACGAGAACACGAAGCGCGGGCCGAACGAGCGTCCGCACATCCCGTAGTTGCCGGCGCCGAACGACGCGCCGCAGTGCAGCGTGATCGACGGCACCGTCGCGTTCGACACCGCCTGGATCATCTTCGAGCCGTGCTTGATCATGCCGGCCTGCTCGCTGGCCTTGCCGACGATGTAGCCGGTCGTGTTCTGCAGGTACAGCAGCGCGATGCCGGCCTGGCAGCAGCTCTGGATGAAGTGCGTGGCCTTGGTCGCGCCGGCCGGATCGAGCGGGCCGTTGTTCGTGATGATGCCGATCGGGTGTCCGTACAGCGACGCGTGCCCGCACAGCGTCGGCGGGCCGTAGTCGGCGCCGAACTCGAGAAACTCGGAGCGATCGACGATCCGCGCGATGATCTCGCGCATGTCCAGCGGCCGGCGGAAGTCCAGTTGCGCGATGCCGGCCAGTTCGTTCGGCGAGTAGCGCGGCGCCAGCGCCGGATCGCCGAAATCGAGCGGGCGGGGCGGATGGCGATCGGCGCTGGTGTTGGCCTCGAACTGCAGCCGCGACAGCAGCTCGCGGGCGATGCGGATGCCGTCGGCGTCGTCCTCGGCCAGGTATTCGCCCAGGCCCGACACCGAGGTGTGCATCGCGGCGCCGCCCAGCTCCTCGTCGGTGGCGATCTCGCCGGTGGCGGCCTTGAGCAGCGGCGGGCCGGCCAGGAAGGCCTTGGCCCGGCCCTTGACCATGATCACGTAGTCGGACAGGCCGGGCATGTAGGCGCCGCCGGCGGTCGACGAACCATGGACGACGGCGATCACCGGCAGGCCGGCGGCTGACAGCCGGGCCAGGTTGTAGAACACGCGGCCGCCTTCGATGAAGCCTTCGACCTTGTACTTGAGCAGGTTGGCGCCCGCCGATTCGATCAACTGCACGTACGGCAGGCGGTTTTCGAGCGCCAGATGCTGGGCGCGCAGGATCTTGTCGCGGCCGATCGCCTGGATCGCGCCGGCATCGATGCCCGAGTCGCTGATGCTGACGACGACGCGGCTGCCGCCGACGTAGCCGATGCCGCAGATGACACCGCCGCCGGGCACGCTGGTGGCCGGGTCCGGGTCCTCGACCAGGTAGCCGGCCAGCGTCGACAGCTCGAGCCACGGCGCGCCCGGGTCGAGCAGCAGCGCGAGGCGCTCGCGCGGCAGCAGTTGCCCGCGGCGGTCGAACAGCGGCTTGGCCCGCGCCGAGGCGTCGCGCGCGCGCTGTTCGAGCGCGCGCAGTTCGGCGACCATCGCCAGCAGCGCCTGTTCGTGTTCGGCAAAGGCTGGCGTCGAGGTGTCGATCTGCGAGGTGAGGATCATAGTCCGTCCAGTACCCGTGGCCGGCTGGCCAGGTGGAATCCATCGAAGGCCTGGCAGGCGGGCGACGGGTGCGTCATCGGCTGCAGCGGCCAGTTGTGCTTGGCATTGGGCACGCCGCCATCGATCCTGATGCAGGTGCCGGTGATGAAGGCCGCGCCTTCCGACAGCAGGAAGACGATGGCGGCCGCGATCTCGGATTCGGTACCGAAGCGTTGCAGCGGCACCTTGGGAGGCAGCGTGCGGATCATCGCCTTGGTTTCGTCGTCGTAGGTGTCGAAGCCGCTCGATCCGATCCAGCCCGGCGCGACGGCGTTGACGCGGATGCCGTACTGGCCCCATTCGCTGGCCGCGGTCTCGGTCAGGTTCAGCATGCCGGCGCGGGCCGCGCCCGAATGCGCCATGCCGGGCATGCCGTTCCACATGTCGGCGACCATGTTGACGATCGCGCCGCCATGGTCGCGCATGTGCAGCCGGAGCGCGGCCTGCATGCACAGGAAACCGCCGTGCAGGTTGTTGCGGACGACCGAATCCCAGCCCTTGAGCGACAGCGCCTCGAGGGGCGCCGAGTACTGGCCGCCGGCGTTGTTGACGAGCGCGTCGAGCCGGCCATGGTCGGCGACGATGGCCTTGAACGCCTGATCGACGGCGGCCTCGTCGCGGATGTCGCAGGTGTACAGCGACGCCCGACCGCCGTTGGCGGCGATCTCGGCCTGGACCGCTTCGAGCTTGTCGCGCTTGCGGCCGATCATCGCGATGGTCGCGCCGAGCTGCGCCAGCTCGTGTGCCGTGCAGCGGCCGATGCCCGATCCGGCGCCGGTGACCACGATGAGTTGGCCGTCGAACAACCCGGGCCGGTAGATCGAGCGATAGCGCGAGCCCGCGGGCCTGGCACCGGAATCAGCATTCATGGTCGGTCTCCTTCGTCGCAGCGGAATCGGCCTCGCGTGCGATCCCGCCGGAGACGGCGGGCGACGCGGCAGGACCGGGTTTCGTCATTTAATGAGCGATGCTCAATAAATCATCGCGCTGTTTCCGGTGAGCTGGCAAGTTGCAGTGCAGCAATCGGATTCGCGGATTGCGGGCGGAGTAGGATCATGATCGGTGTACCCGCGATAAATGGAACGCACGGGCCGATCCTCGGTGGCAGGCTTGTCTTCCCTCGTCGATTCGCCGAGAATATTGAACGAAGCTCAATAACGATGATGGACGAACCGCAGCATCCCCGACGACGCAAGGCATCGCGCCGGCACGAGATCCTCGTCGCCGCCCGGCAGGTGTTCGTCGAGCATTCGTACGAGCGCGCGTCGGTCAGCGAGATCGCGTCGCGCGCCGGCTGCGTCGAGGGCACGCTGTACACGTATTTCCGCAACAAGCGCGATCTGCTCGACTCGGTGCTGGCCGATTTCTACGATGCGCTGATCGCCGACATCGAGCCGAACTTCGGTTCGATCCAGGGCACGCGCGACCGGCTCGGCTACCTGGCCGCGCGCCATCTGCAGATCAGCATCGACGATCCGGGCATGGGCCGGCTGATCCGCGAGGCGCGCGCCGCCGAGCCGTATTTCGGTTCGAAGCTGCACGGATTGAACCGGCGCTACAGCCAGTTCCTGATCCGGACGATCGAGGACGGTATCGAAAGGGGCGAACTGCGCGCCGATCTGGACGTCGCCGTCGCCCGCGACCTGCTGTTCGGCGGTCTCGAACACGTCAGCTCGACGCGCCTGGGCCGCGGGCGCCGGCTCGACCCGTCGAAGCTGGCGCGCGAGATCGCCGCGCAGTTCCTAGACGGATGGCGCGACGGATCGCGTCCGGGTCCCGACGACGAACTGGCGCGGCGGCTCGAACGCGTCGAGCGGCGCCTCGACCTGTTGGCCAAATGACGCGGGCGCGCGCGACCGGGACCGATCGCCGCGCTCGAACGAGGACAAGGAGGCAATCATGAAGGAACGCATCGTCAGGATCGGCGGCGCATCGGGATTCTGGGGCGATACGTCGATGTCGGCGCCGCAGTTGCTGGCGTCCGGGCAGGTCGACTATCTGGTGTTCGATTACCTGGCCGAGGTCACGATGTCGATCATGACCGGCCAGCGCGCGCGCGATCCGCAGGCCGGCTATGCGCTCGATTTCGTGCAGATCACGATGCGGCAATTGCTGCCGGAGCTCAAGCGCCAGGGCGTCAAGGTCGTCGCCAATGCCGGCGGCGTCAATCCGCTGGCCTGCCGCGACGCGCTGCGCCGGGTCGCCGATGAGCTGGGCGTGCCGCTGAAGATCGGCGTCGTGCTCGGCGACGATCTGCTCGAGCAATCCGACGCGCTGCGGGCCGCGGGCATCACCGAGATGTTCGACGGCAGCGCGTTTCCCGCCAAGCCGCTGAGCATCAACGCTTACCTCGGTGCGACGCCGATCGCCGCGGCGCTCGATGCCGGCTGCGAGGTCGTCATCACCGGGCGATGCGTCGATTCGGCGGTCACGCTCGGCGTGCTGCTGCACGAGTTCCAATGGGCGGCCGACGACTGGGACCGGCTCGCGCAGGGTTCGCTGGCCGGCCATCTGATCGAGTGCGGCGCGCAGTGCACCGGCGGGCTGTTCACCGACTGGGACCGGGTGCCCGACTGGGAGAACATCGGCTCGCCGATCCTCGAGGCCAGCGCCGACGGCAGCTTCGTCGTCGGCAAGCCGCCGGGCACAGGCGGGCTAATCGAGCCGGCCAGCGTCGCCGAGCAGTTGCTGTACGAGATCGGCGATCCGCGCGCTTACCTGATGCCGGACGTCACCTGCGACTTCACGCAGGTGCGCTTCGAGCCGGCCGGCGAGCAGCGGGTGCGCGTCAGCGGCGCGCGCGGACGGCCGCCGACGCCGACGTACAAGGTCAGCACGACCTACATGGACGGCTACAAGAACACGGCGATCCTGGTCGTCGGCGGCGAGCGCGCCGCGGCCAAGGCCCGGCGCACCGGCGAGGCGATCCTGGCCCGCACGGCGAAGATGCTCGCGCAGCAGGGCCTGCCCGGCTACACCGAGACGCGGATCGAGGTCGTCGGCGCCGAGGACATGTTCGGCGCCCACGCCAACCCGGTGTCGCGAGAGGTCGTGCTGAAGATGGCGGTCAAGAGCCGCTCGAAGGAGAGCCTGGCACTGTTCGCGCGCGAGTTCGTGGCGCCCGGCACGTCGATGGCGCCGGGCACGACCGGCCTGGTCAGCGGGCGGCCTGCGCCGTCGCCGGTCATCCGGCTGTTCTCGTTCCTGTACGACAAGGGCAGGGTGCCGGTGCGGATCGACGTCGACGGCGATTCGCGGGACGTGGCGATCGCCGCGGGCGACGCGCGCGCGCCCGAGCTGCCGCCGGCGATCCGCTACGACGTCGCGCCGCTGGCGGCGATGCCCGCGGGCGCGCGCACCGTCCCGCTGATCGCGCTGGCGTACGGGCGTTCGGGCGACAAGGGCGACAAGGCCAACATCGGCCTGATCGCCAGGCGGCCCGACTATCTGCCGCTGATCCTGCGCTGGGTCACGGCCGAACGCGTCGCCGAATACTTCGCGCACTGCGGCCCCAGCCGGGTCGAGCGCTTCGACCTGCCGGGCTTCGACGCCGTCAACTTCGTGCTGCACGACGCGCTCGGCGGCGGCGGCGTCACGTCGCTGCGCACCGACAACCTGGCCAAGGCCTTCGCGCAGGTCCTGCTGACGATGTCGGTGCCCGTGCCGGATTCGTTCGCCTGACCGGATCCGCGTGACGGCCGGCGATCGCACCACGCTGGTGCCGTTCCCGCGCGTGATGGGGACGCGGTTCGCCGCCGTCCTTCATCGCTTTGCGCGGGTCTTCCTCGATCGCCGCCGGTATTGCCCACCGCCGGAAATGCGCGTGTAATCGATCGATCCCCGCTGCATCCGCTCGCTGCCCGCAGGCGCTGCACCATCCGGACGCACGGCGGCGGCGCGCCGATCTGGTGCGTGCCGTCGGTCCTCCTGTTGGCACGGGATATGCAGTGGCCATGGGGCGCGACGGTATCGCGATGGTTCGCTTCGGAGGCAAGGGCAGGTATCCATGAGCAAGAATTTCTATGACGAGATGTACTCGGCACCGGCGGCGCCGCGGCCGCACTATGAAGAGTTCGCCCGCTGGATGGATTCGACGCCTGCCGACGTCATCGCGCGCAAGCGCGTCGAGGCGGACCTGGCGTTCCACCGCGTCGGCATCACGTTCACCGTCTATGGCGAGGATGCCGGCAACGAAAGGCTGATTCCGTTCGACCTGGTGCCGCGCATCATTCCGTCCCACGAGTGGGAGCGGATCTCGGCCGGTCTGCGCCAGCGGGTCAAGGCGCTCAACGCGTTCCTGCACGACGTCTATCACGACCAGGAAATCCTCAAGGCCGGCACGATCCCGCCCGAAAAGGTGCTGCAGAACGCACAGTTCCGCCCCGAGATGGTCGGCGTCGACGTGCCGGGCCGCATCTACGCGCACATCGCCGGCGTCGATCTGGTGCGTGCCGACGAAGGCGAGTACTACGTGCTCGAGGACAATCTGCGCACGCCGTCGGGCGTGTCGTACATGATCGAAGACCGCAAGATGATGATGCGGCTGGTGCCCGAGCTGTTCGAGCGGCTGCGCATCGCCCCGGTCGAACACTACCCGGATCTGCTGCTCGAGAACCTGCGCGCCGTGGCGCCCGGCGCCGGCGGCGATCCGAACGTCGTCGTGCTGACGCCCGGACAGTACAACAGCGCGTACTTCGAGCACGCGTTCCTCGCGCAGCAGATGGGGGTCCAGCTCGTCGAGGGCACCGACCTGTTCGTGCGCGACGATACCGTCTACATGCGCACGACGATGGGCCCGCGCCGCGTCGACGTCATCTACCGCCGGATCGACGACGACTTCATCGATCCGCTGGCGTTCCGCAAGGACTCGATGCTGGGCGTGCCGGGATTGATGAACGCGTATCGCGCCGGCGGCGTGACGCTGGCCAACGCGGTGGGCACGGGCGTGGCCGACGACAAGGCCATGTACGTGCACGTGCCCGACATGATCCGGTTCTACTTCGGCGAGGAGCCGATCCTGTCGAACGTCCCGACCTGGGAGTTGAGCAAGCCCGGCGACCTGAAGGAGGTTCTGGCGCGCCTGCCCGAGCTGGTCGTCAAGGAAGTCCACGGCTCCGGCGGCTACGGCATGCTGATCGGGCCGACCGCCACCAAGGAAGAGATCGCGTTGTTCCGAGAAAAGATCCTCGCCCGTCCGGGCAACTACATCGCGCAGACCACGCTGTCGCTGTCGACCTGCCCGACCTTCGTCGACAGCGGCGTCGCGCCGCGCCACGTCGACCTGCGTCCGTTCGTGCTGTCCGGCAAGGACGTCAAGATGGTGCCCGGCGGGCTGACGCGCGTGGCGCTGCGCGAAGGCTCGCTGGTGGTCAACTCGTCGCAGGGCGGCGGGACCAAGGACACCTGGATCCTGGAGAACTGACATGATGCTCTCCAGTACCGCCGATCACCTGTTCTGGATGGCGCGCAGCATGGAGCGCGCCGAGAACACCGCCCGGATGCTCGACGTCACGCACCGGATGTCGCTGCTCAAGCAGTCGACCGCCCAGCCGTTCCAGGAATGGGGCGCGATGCTCAGCATCAGCGGCATGTACACCGAGTTCCTGAAGCGGCACGAGTTCGTCAACGCCGAGAACGTCATCCACTTCATGTCGATCGACGAGACCAACCCGTCCGGCATCGTCAACTGCCTGCGCACCGCGCGCGAGAACGCGCGGGCCGTGCGCGGCTCGATCAGCTCGGAGATGTGGGAGGCGCTGAACCATACGTGGCTGGAGATCCGCAACCACGCGGCGCGGGGCCTGACGGTCAGCACCGCGCCGGACTTCTTCGAGTGGGTCAAGGAGCGCTCGCATCTGTCGCGCGGCATCACGCTGGGCACGATGCTGCAGGACGAGGGTTTCCGCTTCCTGCGGATGGGGACGTTTCTCGAACGGACCGACAACACGGCCCGGATCCTCGACGTCAAGTACCACGTGCTGCTGCCCAGCCTGGCCGACGTCGGCGGCGCCGCCGACTATTACCAGTGGGGCGCGCTGCTGCGATCGGTCAGCGGCTTCGAGGCGTATCGCAAGGTCTATCGCGACGTGATCACGCCGCGCCGGGTCGCCGAGATGCTGATCCTGTCCGATACGATGCCGCGCTCGCTGCGCCATTGCTTCGGCGAGGTCAACCGGCTCGTGCAGTTGCTCGATCCGGCGCCGACCTCGCTGCTGCAGCGGCGCTGCGGCATGCTCGATGCCGAACTGCGCTTCGGCAGCATCGACGACATCTTCGCGCAGGGCCTGCACGAGTACCTGACCAGCGTGCTGACGAAGATCAACGAGATCGGCAACGCGATCAACAGCCGCTTCTTCTGGCCCGCCGACGAGTGAGGCGATGCGGCCGGCCCGGGGCGCGCCGGCATCGCGCGCCGCTGCCTTTCCGCGCCGGCCATCGAATGGAATCTTTGCATGACAATCCGGGTCGCCCTGAATCACCAGACGCATTACCGCTTCGACCGCCACGTCAAGCTGTGGCCGCATGAGATCCGGCTGCGCCCGTGCGCGCACGCGCGCACGCCGGTCAGCGGCTATTCGCTGCGCATCGAGCCGTCCAATCACTTCATCAACTGGCAGCAGGACGCGTACGGCAACTGGCTGGCGCGCATCGTCTTTCCCGAGCGCAGCGACCACCTGAGCATCACGGTCGACCTGATCGCCGACATGACGGTGATCAATCCGTTCGACTTCTTCATCGAAGAGTACGCGCAGACGTTCCCGTTCGCTTACCCCGATCTGCTGAAGGGCGAGCTGCTGCCGTATCTGACGCCGGAACCGGCCGGCCCGCGGGTCGCCGCGTTCCTCGACGCGATGCGCGACGAGCTGGCGACGCGCGGCGCGATGAACACCGTCGATTTCCTGGTCTGGCTGAACCAGCGGGTCCAGAGCCATGTCGGCTACATCGTACGGATGGAGCCCGGCGTGCAGGCGCCGGACCAGACGCTCGAACTGGCGCTCGGATCGTGCCGCGATTCGGGCTGGCTGCTGGTCAACCTGCTGCGCCACATGGGGCTGGCGGCGCGCTTCGCGTCCGGCTACCTGATCCAGCTGACGGCCGACGTCAAGGCGCTGGACGGACCGTCGGGCACCGACAAGGACTTCACCGACCTGCATGCCTGGGCCGAGGCCTATGTGCCGGGCGCCGGCTGGATCGGCCTGGATCCGACCTCGGGCCTGCTGACCGGCGAGGGGCACATCCCGCTGTCTTGCACGGCCGTGCCCGCGTCGGCGGCGCCGGTGATCGGCGCGACCGAGCCCTGCGAAGCGCATTTCGACTTCTCGATGTCGGTGTCGCGGATCCACGAGGATCCGCGCGTGACCCGGCCGTACACCGACGCCCAGTGGCAGGCGATCCTCGCGCTCGGCGAGCAGGTCGACGCCGACCTGCTCGCCGGCGACGTGCGCCTGACGATGGGCGGCGAGCCGACCTTCGTGTCGATCGACGACATGGAAGGCGACGAGTGGAACACGACGGCGATGTCGCCGGCCAAGCGCGAGCTGGCCGGCGAACTGCTGCTGCGGCTGCAGAAGCGTTTCGCGCCGGGGGCGTTGCTGCACTACGGCCAGGGCAAGTGGTATCCGGGCGAACCGCTGCCGCGCTGGTCGCTCGGCTGCTACTGGCGCACCGACGGCCAGCCGCTGTGGCGCGACCCGGACCGGTTCGCCGACGACGAACCGGTCGAGCGCGTCGACGGCGGCGCGGCGAAGCGCTTCATCGACGAGCTGGCCGGGCAGTTGGGCCTGTCGACCGAGTTCGTGATTCCCGCCCATGAAGACGTCATGCAGGCGATCGAGCACGAGCAGTCGTGGCCGAACAACTTCGACGTGCTCGCGCACCGGCTGGGCGAGGCCGACGAACGCCGGCGGATCGCGCGGCTGATCGAGACCGGGCTCGGCGAGGTCGTCGGCTACGTGCTGCCGATCAAGCCTTCGCACGCCGGATGGCAGCCGGGGGTCGATCAGGTCATCGGCTGGCGCTCGTCGCCGTGGCCGCTGCGGCGCGGGCGCCTGTTCCTGATCGGCGGCGACTCGCCGATGGGCTTGCGGCTGCCGCTGGCTTCGCTGCCCTGGGTCGCGCCCGAGGACCAGGAGCCGGCGTTCGCGCGCGACCCGTTCGAGGCCGGGCACGCGCTGCCCGACGCCGGCCGCCGCCGCCGCGCGCAGGCCGTCTCGAACCTCGAAAGTCGCGACTACGATCCCAAGGAGATCGTCCATACCGCGTTGTGCGTGCAGGTGCGCGACGGCGTGCTGCACGTGTTCATGCCGCCGATGACGCTGCTCGAGGAATACGTCGACCTGCTGTCGGCGGTCGAGGACTCGGCGAGCGCGCTCGGCATCCGGCTGCGCGTCGAAGGGTACGGACCGCCGGCCGACGAGCGCGTGCGCGAACTGAAGGTCACGCCCGATCCGGGCGTGATCGAGGTCAACATCCAGCCGTCCGCATCGTGGCGCGAGCTGGTCGAGAACACGACGGTGCTGTACGAAGAGGCGCGCCAGACCCGGCTGGGCACCGAGAAGTTCATGCTCGACGGCAAACACGCGGGCACCGGCGGCGGCAACCACGTGGTGATCGGCGGGCGCACGCCGGCCGACAGCCCGTGCCTGCGCCGGCCCGACCTGCTGATGAGCCTGATCACGTACTGGCAGAACCATCCGGCGCTGTCGTACCTGTTCTCGGGGATGTTCATCGGCCCGACCAGCCAGGCGCCGCGCGTCGACGAAGCGCGCCACGAGAGCCTGTACGAGCTGGAGATCGCGTTCGAGCAGATGGTCGAGCGCCTGCGGCCCGGCGAGAACAGCCTGCAGCCCTGGCTGATCGACCGGCTGCTGCGCAACCTGCTCGTCGATCTGTCGGGCAATACGCATCGCGCCGAGTTCTGCATCGACAAGCTGTACTCGCCGGACGGACCGACGGGCCGGCTCGGGCTGCTGGAGTTCCGCGGCTTCGAGATGCCGCCGCATCCGCAGATGAGCCTGCTGCAGACGCTGCTGCTGCGCGCGCTGGTCGCCCGGTTCTGGCAGCAGCCGCATTCGCAGCGCCTGATCCGCTGGGGGACCGAGCTGCACGACCGGTTCCTGCTGCCGCACTACGTGGCCGAGGACATGCGCGACGTCGTCGACGATCTGCGCCGCTGGGGTTACCCGTTCGATTTCTCGTGGATCGCGCCGTTCCTCGAGTTCCGCTTCCCGCGCTTCGGCACCGTCGTCTACCAGGGCATCGAGGTCGAACTGCGCCAGGCGATCGAGCCCTGGCACGTGCTGGGCGAGCAGGTCTCGCAGAGCGGCACGTCGCGCTACGTCGATTCGTCGGTCGAGCGCCTGCAGGTGCGCGTGCGCAACATGACCGATGGCCGCCACCAGATCGTCTGCAACGGCCGGCCGCTGCCGCTGACCTCGACCGGCGTGCCGGGCGAGTTCGTCGCCGGCGTGCGCTATCGCGCGTGGGCGCCGCCGTCGGCGCTGCATCCGACGATCGGCGTCCATTCGCCGCTGGTGTTCGATGTCGTCGACGACTGGAGCGGCCGCTCGATCGGCGGCTGCACTTATCACGTGTCGCATCCGGGCGGACGCAACTTCGACACCTTCCCGGTCAACGCGAACGAGGCCGAGGGCCGGCGCTTCGCGCGGTTCTGGGACCACGGCCATACGCCGGGGCCGATGCAGGTGGTCGCCGAAGGACGCAATCCCGACTATCCGCGCACGCTCGATCTGCGGCGCGCGCCGCGGCGCGGGGGCTGAGCGCGGGCGCCGACAGGCGCCGCTGGGTGGACCGGGCGACGGGAGCCGGCGAGGACGGCCGTCCGGCGGCGAACTAAGCGTCCGCCTCGCGGACGGGTTCGCCGCCGTCGTCATGGCCGACCTGCGCGGCCAGCGCGGCCAGCCCGTGATCGAGCAGCGCGTGCAGCGCGGCGACCTCTTGCGTGCCGAGCAGCGCGTTCAAGCCCTGCTGCGCCCGCTTCCAGCAGACGCGCGCGTCGGCCAGCTTGCGCTGTCCGGCATCGGTCAGCGAGATCATCCGGCTGCGCGCGTCGGGGCCGGGCCCCAGTTCGACCCAGCCGTGATCGATCAGCACGCGCAGATTGCGCGTCAGCGTCGACGCGTCCATGCCCATCATCCGCGACAGGTCGCCGGGACGCACGGGCTGGGCCTGGGCGATGCACGCGAGCGCCGAGAACTGCGTGCCTTTCAGTTCGACCTGCGCGAACTCGCCGTCATAGAAGCGCGTGACCAGACGCGACAACTGTCGCAGACGGAAGTTCGTGCAGCCGCGAGGTTGGACAACGGGGATGTTCATCGTTTATATTGTAGCTGCAATAGTTGTAGATACAAATCAGGAAAACCCGCCCCGACGAGCCTCGGGACGTAACGAGACCCATCGATGAACGCTTCCGAATCCATTCCGTCCGCATTGTCCACCGGCGCAGCATCCGCCGGTACGCCGGGCCTGCCGCCGACCGATGCCGGACGGAGCGGGGCGCGCCCGGCCGAGCGTCCGGCCGTCCGGTCCGCGGCGCCCGGCGGCACGCATCCGCTGCTGCGCGGGCCGGTGCTGCCGACGCTGCTGCGGCTGGCGATTCCCAACGTGCTGGCGATGACGATGGCGGTCGTCGTCGGTGTGGCCGAGACTTACTACGTCGGCCGGCTCGGCGTGTCGCCGCTGGCGGCGATGGCGCTGGTCTTTCCGTTCAACATGCTGACCTCGATGATGTCCGGCGGCGCGATGGGCGGGGGCGTGTCCTCATCGGTCAGCCGCGCGCTCGGCAGCGGCGACGTCGATCGCGCCAATGCCGCCGCGGTCCATGCGGTGATCATCGGCGCGCTGGCCGGGGTCGTCTATACGGCGATCTTCATCCTGGCGGGGCCGACGCTGTACCACCTGCTCGGCGGTCGCGGCGCCGTGCTCGAACTGGCGATCGACTACGCGGCGGTGCTGTTCTCGGGTGCGACGCTGGTATGGCTGAGCAACACGCTGGCGTCGGTGCTGCGCGGCACCGGCAACATGAAGGTGCCGTCGGTGACGATCCTGCTGATGTCGGCGATGCAGGTCGTCGTCGGCGGCGTGCTCGGACTGGGCATCGGCAGTTTCGCCGGCTTCGGGATGGCCGGCATCGCCGCCGGCCAGATCCTGTCGATGGCAGTGGGCGTGGCGTTCTTCTTCTGGTATCTGGTCAGCGGCCAGGGACGCCTGCGCCTGAACCTGCGCGGCACGCCGCTGCGCAAGGCGCTGTTCGCGGACATCCTGAAAGTCGGTGCGGTCGCGTGCCTGTCGCCGCTGCAGTCGGTGATGACCGTGCTGATCCTGACCGGGCTCGTCGCCCAGCTCGGCGTGCAGGCGCTGGCCGGCTACGGCATCGGCCAGCGGCTCGAGTTCATGCTGATTCCGTTCGCGTTCGGCATCGGCGTCGCGTCGGTCCCGATGGTCGGCATGGCGATCGGCGCCGGCGACGTCGCCCGGGCGCGCAAGGTCGGCTGGACGGCCGGGATCGTCTCGGCGATCAACCTCGGCGTGATCGGCCTGCTGGTCGCCTGGAAGCCCGATATCTGGTCGAGCCTGTTCACCAGCGATCCGGTCGTGCTCGGGTTCGCCAGTCAGTACCTGCGCTGGGCGGGGCCGGGATTCGCGTTGTTCGGCCTGGGGCTGACGCTGTACTTCGCGTCGCAGGGCGCCGGCCGGATCGGCGGCCCGGTGATCGCTTCGTCGGTGCGACTGCTGCTCGTCGCGATCGTCGGCTTCTGGCTGGCGTCGCGGCAGGCGCCGGCCTGGCAGTTCTTCGCGCTGGTCGGCGCGGCGATGGTGCTGTACGGCCTGAGCACCGCGCTGGCGATCCGCGTCACGCCCTGGGGCGCGCGCGCCAGGGGCTGACGACCGGGAAGCGCGCCGCCGGCGCGGGGCGCGCCCGGCGGGTGTTCACGGAGATCAGCGGGTGTTCACGTGGATCATGTCGCGCACGCGCGGGTAGATCGAGCCCGACCATTTGCGGCCGCTGAACACGCCATAGTGGCCGACGCCGGTCTGCACGTGGTGGGTCCGCTGATACGGACGGATCCGCGTGCACAGATCCTGGGCGGCGACGGTCTGGCCGATCGAGCAGATGTCGTCGCGCTCGCCCTCGACGGTCATCAGCGCGGTCCGCTGGATCGCCGACGGATCGATCAGGTCGCCGCGATATCCGAGCTTGCCCAGCGGCAGGTCGTAGGTCTGGAACACGCGCTCGACGGTCTCCAGGTAAAACTCGGCGGTCAGGTCGTTGACGGCGAAGTATTCCTCGTAGAACCGCGCGATCGCGTCGGCCGCTTCGTGCTCGCCGGCGATCCGGTGGCCGACCATGTCGCCGAACGTCCGGATGTGCCGCGGCAGGTTCATGTTCATGAACGCCGCCAGTTGCGTGACGCCCGGATAGACGCGCCGCGCGGCGCCGCGATGCGGCAGCGGCACGCGGCTGATCAGGTTGCGCTCGAACCATTCGATCGGGCGCTCGGTCGCCAGCCGGTTGACCGCGGTCGGGTTGACGCGGCAGTCGATCGGCCCGGCCATCAGCGTCATCGTCGCCGGCTGCGCCGGATCCGCATCCTGCGCGAGCACGGCCACGCTGGCCAGCGCGGCCACGCAGGGCTGGCAGATCGCGATCAGGTGCGCGTTCGGGCCGAGCAACCGCAGGAACGCGATCATGTGATCGATGTACTCGTCGAGGCCGAACCGGCCTTCCTCGATCGGCACGTCGCGCGCGTTGTGCCAGTCGGTGATCCACACGTCGTGGTCGATCAGCAGCGTGCGCACCGTTTCGCGCAGCAGCGTCGAGAAGTGGCCGGACAGCGGGGCCACCAGCAGCACCCGCGGCTGTTCGGGCGCGCCGTCCTTGCGAAAGTGCAGCAGCGTGGCGAACGGGGTGCGGTGCGAGGCCTCTTCGATCACCGCGTATTCGCGGCCGTTCGACGCGACCGACGCGATGCCGAAGGCCGGCCGCTCGTGCGTGATCCGCGTGCGATCGAACGCCTCGCACAGCGCGGTCCATTGCCCGAACCAGCCGTTGTCGCCCCAGGCGCGCATCGCCATCGCGAACGGGTTGCCGGCGGCGGCCGGTGGGATCGGGTAGTCGGGGCGGCCCAGGGCGCCGATCGTACGGGCCAGCATGCGCCCGGGGGCCAGCGCGTAGGCCTGGGCTTGGTAAGCGTGATAGAGCATGCACGAGTCTTAGCAAGGAGCGAGCCAGCGCGCGCCTGATACCGGGCATGGCACGCCCATTGCTAAACCCAAGTCCGTGGACAGGAGGCATACAGCATGGCGAAGGCGATATTGACGATCAGCAGCAAAAACTACGGCGCGTGGTCACTGCGCGGCTGGCTGATGGCGCGGTTGGCCGGCCTCGATTTCGACGAGAACGTGATTCCACCGGACGACCCGGCGATGCGTGCCGAGATCCTGCTGCTGTCGTCGTCGATTCGCGTGCCGTCGCTGCAGCACGACGGCCTCGTCGTCTGGGACACGCTGGCGATCGGCGAGTATCTGAACGAACTGAAGCCCGAGGCCGGCCTGCTGCCGGCCGATGGGGCGCAGCGCGCGCATTGCCGCTCGATCTGCGGCGAGATGCACTCGGGGTTCGCGACGCTGCGTTCGTCGCTGCCGATGAACATCAAGGCGCGTTTTCCGGGGTTCAAGGTCTGGTCGCGCGCGCGCAGCGACATCGACCGCATCGTCGAGATCTGGCGCGACTGCCTGGAGCGCCACGGCGGGCCCTACCTGTTCGGCGAGCGGCCGACGATCGCCGACGCGATGTACGCGCCGGTCGTCACGCGGCTGCAGACCTACGACGTCGACGTCGATCCGGTCTGCCGACGGTATTGCGAGACGATCATGGCGATGCCGGCGATGCTCGAATGGGTCGAGGCGGCGCTGGCCGAACCCGAGGACATCGACGAACTGGAAGCCGAATTCTGAACGGCGCGCGGGTGTTCCGGGCGCCCGCGCCGAGCCATCGATGCTTGGCGCCCCCGGCACGAATCGAACGTGCGACCCTCCCCTTAGGAGGGGGATGCTCTATCCACTGAGCTACGGAGGCGGGCTTCGGGCTGGCTATCCGGCGATGGCGATCATCGTGATCCGATGATCCGCTCGCCGATCGATCCGCCGCTCATTCTATCTCAGCGGGCGCGCCTTCCGGGGTTCGGCGGGATCGATGTGTTCGCCGCGTGTCTTTCGCCGGACACTGCCTGCGGGTTCGGCACGGGCCGCGCATCGCCGTCGGTCAGCGTGCGCAGGAAGGCGACGATGTCGGCGATCTCCGGCTCGCTCAGCGACGGTTTGCCCGGATGCTGGGCGGCGAAGGGTTCCTCGCGGTTGATGTTGTCGCGATAGCGCTCGGGCAGGTCGTCGGCCTGGCCGCCCTTGCCGTAGTAGCGCGCCGGGTGCGCGTCGCGGTCCGCATAGAAGCGCACCGCCTCGACCAGCGTATGAAAACGCCCGTTGTGGAAGAACACCTGCCGCGTGGCGACGTTGCGCAGCGTCGGGGTCTTGAACAGGCCGCAGTATTCGGGGTGGTCGACCAGATCCGTGCGCAGCGGTCCGCACAGACCCAGATCGAAGTAGTGCGGATCGGCGTTGGCGGCGATCTCGCCGTTGCGCGGCACGGCCAGCGCGATCAGCCCGCGGTCGGTGAACGACGGGAACGCGCCGCGCTTGATCGCGCTGACGTGGCATTCCGCGCAGTTGCCGCGCTGCGGGTCGTTGAACAGTTGCAGGCCGTGCTGCTCGCTGGCCGACAACGACGCCCGGCCGCGCAGATACTCGTCGTAGCGGCTGCTGTACGGGTAGAAGTCCGCCGGGTTCTGCTGGAACACCTCCAGCGCCAGCAGCAGGCCGTTCCAGGCCAGGTGCTCATCGTCGAGCACGTGCGCGCCGAACGCCGCGCGCATCGGTCCGGCGCTGGATGAAGCGCGCAGCCGCGCCACGACCGCGGCTTCGTCGGCGTTGCCCATCTCGAACGGCGACAGCAGCGGCAGCGCCGCCTGCGCGTGCGCCGAGTTCGCGCGGCCGTCCCAGGTCCAGCCGCCGGCCGGGCCCTGGTCGATGCTGTCGTCGCCCTCGGTCTCGGTGTAGTGCTCGTCGAACGGGTGCGTGTCCTGCGCGTAGCGCAGCGAGGGGACGGCGCGCAGGCCCGGTTGCGCCAGATCGCCGCCGCCGCGCTGAACGGCCAGGCCGTTGGGCGGCCCGTACGCATGGGCCGGATCGTGGCAGGACGAACACGACAGACGCCCCGACGCCGACAACGCCGCATCGGCGAACAGCGCCCGGCCCAGCTCGGTGAGTTCGGCCGCGTTCGGCTTGCGCTCGAAGCGCGTGCCGTAGAAGGACTGAGGCGGCGCATCGGCCGCCGGTGCGGGATCGTCTCGCTGGCAGCCGGCCATCAGACAGCAGGCCAGCCCGACTACCGCGGCCGCCAGCCGTGTCGTGATGCGGGGAGAAGTGTTCACCGGCGCGTATCGCTTGCTCGAAAACGGCGATTGGACGGCAGCGACATGACGGCTTCGTGACAAAAGGGCGTGCAGCTTTCGGGGCCTTTGTCATTGCCGCGTCATATGCCGGGTCGATGCTGCGCGGCTTGAAGATCCTCAACACGGCAGCGAAGCCCACCATGCATCTCTCCAAGTTCTTTCGGCTCTCCCCGATGGCGTTGGCCGTCGCACTTGCCGCCTGCGGCGGCGGCGGCGACGGCGACAACTCCGCCGACGTGACCGCGGCGTTGCAAAAGAACGTGCAGAACATCGTCGTCATCTATGCCGAGAACCGATCGTTCGACAACCTGTTCGGCAACTTCCCGGGCGCCAACGGCATCGGCACCGTGCTGGGCGCCGACGGCAAGCCCACCAGCGCCTACGTGCCGCAGAAGGATCGCGACGGCAAGAGCGTGCTGGCCGAACTGCCGCAGACCTGGGGCGGCGTGACCGCGCCGGGCCAGGCCAAGGTCGTCACGCAGGCGCAGAGCGCAGGCCTGCCCAACGCGCCGTTCCGCGTCGAGACCGCGTTCGAGAAGACCGCGGGCGTCACGCTGGACACCGGTACCAACACGCGCGACCTGTACCACCGCTTCTTCGAACACCAGATGCAGATCAACGGCGGCAAGAACGACATGTTCGCCGCCTACGGCGATTCCGGCGGCCTGGTCATGGGCTACTTCGACTACAGCCGCTCGGGCCTGTACCAGCTCGCCAAGCAGTACGTGCTGGCCGACAACTTCTTCCAGGGAGCGTTCGGCGGCTCGTTCCTGAACCACCAGTACCTGATCTGCGCGTGCGCGCCCGAGTATCCGAACGCCGATACCGCCGCCGCGAAGCCCAGCATCACTGCTCTGGACAAGGACGACAAGGGCAACTGGCGGCCGCATCTGACCGAGAGCGGCAAGAGCCCGGCGTCGGCGCTGGACGGCCCGCCCGCCTTCGTCAA
Source organism: Burkholderiaceae bacterium (assembly GCA_047601745.1). Taxonomy (GTDB): domain Bacteria; phylum Pseudomonadota; class Gammaproteobacteria; order Burkholderiales; family Burkholderiaceae_E; genus JAKPAM01. Next base: position 4,036,252 of record JASGIS010000001.1, read on the forward strand.
GAGCGGCAATCTCACGCCGGCCAATTATTTCGGCGACGGCAAGTTCTACGCGGTCAACACGATGCAGCCGTCGTACCAGCCCAGCGGCAACCCGCCGGCCGACGCGAGCGCGCCCGCTTATGCGACCGCCGACAATGCGACGACGCTGCCGCCGCAGACACAACAGAACATCGGCGACCTGCTAAGCGCCAAGGGCGTGAGCTGGACCTGGTACGGCGGTGCCTGGAACGACGCGCTGGCCGACGGCATGCAGGATCCGGCCGCCAAGCGTTCGGTGATCTACGCGGCCGACGCCAACGGCGTGGCGACGACCTCGGCGGTGGACTTCCAGCCCCACCACCAGCCGTTCAACTACTACGCCAACTTCGATCCCGCGACGCACGCGGCTGACCGCCAGCAGCACCTGAAGGACTATACGGATCTCGTCGCGCAGGCCGCCAGCGGCACGCTGCCCGCCGTCAGCTTCTACAAGCCCGAGGGCGTGTACAACCAGCACGAAGGTTATGCGAACCTCGCCGACGGCGATGCCAAGATCACCGATCTCGTGCAGAAGCTCCAGGCCAGTCCGCAATGGAAGAACATGGTCATCGTCATCACCTACGACGAGTTCGGCGGTGTCTGGGACCATGTGGCACCGCCCAAGGCCGACCTGGTCGGCCCGGGCTCGCGCATTCCGGCGATCATCGTCTCGCCGCTGGCCAAGCAGGGCACGGTCGATCACACGCAGTACGACACCGCGTCGGTGCTGCGCCTGATCACGCGCCGCTTCGGGCTCGAGACGCTGCCGGGCCTGCAGAAGCGCGATGACGCGCTGAAGGCCAACGGCCTGCCGCCGATGGGGGATCTGACCAACGCGCTGACGTTCTGAATGCGCTATCTTCGGGGCCATGATCGAGGATGCTTCATCGGCCACCCGGCCCGCGGCGCGCCGCCGCCTGCTGATCGTCTGGTTCTCGCGGACCGGCGCCTGCGAGCAGCTAGCGGGCGCGGCCGAGCGGGCGGCCCGCGAGGCGGCGCGCGGCGATGAGGATGCGCAAGGCGCACCGGCGCAGGCATCGGGCGCCGTCGACGTAAGGAGCCTGCGCTGCGAGGCAGCCAGCCCCGACGATCTGCTGAACGCCGATGCCTACCTGTTCGTCGCGCCCGAGAATCTCGCGACGCTGGCCGGCGCGATGAAGGAGTTCTTCGACCGCTGCTACTACCCGGTGCTCGGGCGGATCGAAGGTCGTCCTTATGCGCAGATCATCGGCGCCGGCTCGGACGGGCAGGGCGCGGCCCGGCAGTTGGCGCGGATCGCGACCGGCTGGCGGCTGCGCGAGGTGGCCGAGCCGACGATCGTCATCGTGCACGCGCAGACGCCCGAGCGGATCCTGGCGCCCAAGCATCTGGATGACGCCCAGCGAGCGCCGGCGGCGGACGTCGGGGCGGCGCTCGCCAGCGGACTGGCGCTCGGGATCTTCTGAAGCGGTCGAGCGCCGACCTCCACGCGCCAGTTCATGCGTGCGAGGTCCGACCGTATCAATGCGCGTGAGGGGGGGCTTTCGTGCAGGTGCTGATCGAGGTTGGCGAGACGCCGCGCGGGTCGCCGCCGCGCGATAAGCCGTACGTCAAGAATCGCTTTCGTTCCGCGCTCGGGTTGGCGCCGCTCTGAACGCGCTTCGTCGTCGGGTCGAACAGGAGCATGAGCGCCAAGGGGCAGGAAGTCGAAAGCTCCCGGCGGCCCGATCGGCTTTCGAAGCGGGGTCGACTCGAATGAGTCACTATGCCACGGCCAGGTGGATTAGCGGGCCTGTGATGACAGAGCAAAGCCGGCAATGACCATCTGCACAACGGCGAATGCGCCCGCCAGCACCATCAACGGAATGAGCCAGCCAGACGATTTAGACGGCGCAACCATCGATTGTGCGGATCGGCGGCTCTTAGATCTCTTATGGAGGTAGAGAGCGCCCCATAGGATCAAGCTCCAAAACAGAATACTGGATGGCGATGAACGCGAACTGGCAGCCCATGCTTCTGATGCGCGCAAATTGAGCAGAAGGGCTGTCACGGTGAGCGACTGCTTCATCTGGGGCCTGAATTCGTTCGGAAAGCAGCCGGCAGTACAACGTCGGCTGGCTGGTTCTAGATCCATTGTTTGACGGCTGCCGGAAGAATCTGACCCCTCTTTTATCGTGGCTCTAGGCATCCGGGGCACGACATCTGCCCGCGATCCATCTCTGCAAGATAACCGGCCGATCCGCGCTCCGGCAATCACGATCAGCCATTGCGCAGTATCGTGGGGACAGACGGTCACTGCTACGTCCCGCCCTGAACGTGTATCGGTACGTCGGTGAAGCCGATCAAGGGAATAACGGAAACCGATCCTAAGAATGCGTACTCTGCCCATTCCGCATCGAATAAACCAATGCCGCCCCGCCAACAATCGCCCCCTGCAGCGTCAACCGTCCCGCTTCCCCCAGCCCAAAACTCGTCAGTAGGTTGAACAGAAACATCAGCATGAACGCCGCGACGGCCGGCCCCAGCATGCCGCCCTTGCCGTTGCCGAAGTTCACGCCGCCCAGGATCGTCGCGGCCAGCGCGTTCAGCGCGATCTCGTCGCCGATCGACAGGCTGCCCACACCGACGAAGCTCAGCAGCACGCAGGCCGCCAGCGCCGCGGTCAGGCCCGAGATGACGTGCGCGATCAGCACCACTCGCAGAAAAGGAAGCCCCGAGATCTCGGCGGCCTCGGGATTCGCGCCCGAGGCATCCATCACGCGGCCAAACACCGTGAAGCGCAGGAACACGCCGGGAATCAGCAGCGCGAGCCAGACGAACGTGATGACCGGCATCATCCCCACGCGCAGCCTGCCCAGGTCCGCGAGCATCGGCGGCACGTCGCCCTGCGCGCGGATCTGGCTCAGCGCGATGACGATCCCGGTCAGGATCGTCCCCATCGCGATCGTGACGATGACGGCCGACGCGCGGATCCGCGTGATGATCAGGCCGTTCGCGAGGCCCACCAGGCATCCGAGCGCGACGGCGAGTGCCAGCATCACCGGTAGCGGCGCGGTGACGACACCGCTGGTCAGCAGGTACGAGACCGCGACCATGATGCCGCCGGACGAGAAATCGACCGAACGGCATCGGACGACCAGCGACTGGCCGATCGTGACCAGGCCCAGCGGCGCGGCCTGGCGCAGGATCAGCATCAGCAGCAGCGGCGACATCAGGTTGGGCCGCGTGATCGCCGCGAAGCCGAGCAGCAGTACGATCCCTAGGTAGGCCGGCGGTTGCGACAGCAGCGATTTGATCGCACCCATCAGCCGCGAAGGCGAGGCCGGGCGATTCAAGGCGGTATCAGACATTCAAAGACCCACGATCCGACGGCGTTGGAAGCTGATCGCGACGAGCAGCAGGACGCCGGTGACGACGCTTCGGAGGAACGGCGAGACGCCGATCAGGTTCAGGCCGTTGGCGATCAGGCCGAGGCTGACCACGCCGGTCAGCACGCCGAACGCGCTGCCGATGCCGCCGGTCAGTAGAACGCCGCCGATCGCCACGGCCGCCAGCGAGTTCATGATGAACTCCACGCCCAGCGTGGGATCGCCCATCGATACGCGGCCCGCGAGGAAGATGCCCGCGCTGGCGGCGAAAAGGCTGCTCAGCACATAGGCGCCCAGCAATACGCGATGCGTGTCGACGCCGTTCAGGTAAGCGCTGCGCGGTACCGCACCGGCGGCGTACAGGTGCAGGCCGAATCGGGTCCGACGCAGCACGAACGCGACGATCGCCAACCCGATCACGCTCCACGCGAGCGCATAAGGGATGCCGTGCAGGCGTCCCGTCGCCGCGCGGACGATCGGCGCCGGAATCTCGCCGCCGGGGATGTGCAGGACGATGAAGGCGATTCCCTGCACGAAGGTTCCGACGCTCAGCGTCATGATCAGCGGATGGACGTTGGCGAAGGCGATGCCGGCGCCGTTGATCAATCCGACCAGGACGGCGGCCGCCAGTGCGAGGGCGATGCCGACGAGCGGATCGGCCTGCGTCGCGACGATCGAACTGGCCAGGCTCATCACCGATCCGACCGACAGGTCGACGCCGAGCGAGATGACGGTGAACATCTGGCCCAGCGAGACGAGCAGCAGCGCCGTCAACTGGTTCGCGAAGTTCGCGGCGTTCTCGGCCTGCCGGAAAGTCGGCGAGCCGATGACGAGCGCGGCAGCGAGGATGATCGGTAAGCCCAGTGTGTACGGGGTAACCCCGGAGCGGCCGAGTTTCATGCCGGTGTCTGTTCCGTCGAGGCGGACGCCGGGACGGCGTCCTTCAATGCCAGGCCGAGCAGGCCTTCTTCGGAGGCGTCGATCGCCGGCACGTCGCCGACGATCGCGCCGTTGCGCACGACCATGATCCGGTCGCACAGGCCGATCAGTTCGAGCAGGTCGCCCGAGACGACGAGCACGGCGCCGCCGTCCTCGGTGAACTGGCGCAGCAGCGAATAGATCTCGGACTTCGCGCCGACGTCGACGCCGCGAGTCGGCTGTTCGACGAGAAGGATGTTGACGCCCGCGGCCAGCCAGCGCCCGAGCATCACCTTCTGCTGGTTGCCGCCCGACAGCGATCCGACGATGTCGCCGACCTCGCCGCGCAGCCGCATTCGCTGCGTGATGTCCTGCACGAGCTTAGTGTCGCGCGGCGCGCGGCGCCACAGGCCCGAGCCGCGAAGCGGGCCGAGCCAGACGTTGTCCTGGACCGACAGATCCAGGTACAGGCCCTCGGACTTGCGGTCTTCGGGGATGAGCGCGATGCCGTCCCGCACCATCTTCATCGGGCCATCGCGCGGGTCGACTTCGATGTGCCGGCCGCCGGGATCGGTCACCTTGATGTCGGCGAGGGTCGGCGCGATGACGCCGGCCAGCGAGCGGATGATCTCCCGTTGGCCGTGTCCTTCCAGTCCGGCGATGCCGACGATCTCGCCCTGCATCAGGCGAAAGGCGATGTCGGGCAAGGCCGGCGTCGACCGGAGCCGCACGACGTCCATCGCGATGGTCTGCGTCGATAGCGTCCGGCGCGGCGGAAACAGCGCCTTGAGGTCGCGGCCGACCATCAGCTTGACCAACTGGTCTTCGGTCAGTTCCGCGGCCGCTCGCGTCGCGACCCATGCGCCGTCCTTGAGGACGGTCACGGTGTCGCAGAACCGGAAGATCTCCTCGAGCCGGTGGCTGATGTAGAACACCAGCGCGCCGTCGGCCTTGAGCGTCAGCAGCAGTCGTTCCAGCGTGTCGACCTCGGCGCGATTGAGCGGCGCTGTCGGTTCATCGAAGATGAAAACGCGCGCCGAGGTCATCAGCCCCTTGGCGATTTCGAGCAGTTGCCGTTCGGCGATCGACAGCGTCTCGCACAACTGGTCGGGATCCAGCCGGATGCCGGCCCGCTGCACCACCTGCTGCGCACGCGATCGCAGCGTGTGCCGATCGATCAGGCCGAACCGGCGCGGCTCGCGGCCCAGGCACAGGTTCTCGGCCACCGTCAGGTTCGGCAGCACCGTCAGTTCCTGGAAGACGGTGGACACGCCGGCCGCCCGGGCCTGGGCGGGCGTCGCCAGGTGGACTTCGGCGCCGTCGATCAGGATCGATCCTTCGTCCGCCTGATGGACGCCGGCCAGCAGCTTCATCAGCGTCGACTTGCCCGCGCCGTTCTCGCCGGTGACGGCGTGGATCGAGCCGGCGTGGCCGTCGACGGAGACGTTCGACAGGGCTTGCGTCTTGCCGAAGGCCTTTGATACGCCGCGTACCGAAACCCGGATCGACGGCGTCGCTGCACGTGCGGGCGATGTCATGGCTTGCGCGTCACTTGGCGAACATCTTGCGCAGCGTCTCTTCCGGGAGGCTGGACGGGATCCAGTACGCGTCGTTCAGGTCCGGACGGTAGTACTTGTCGAGGGTTTCCTGCGTGATCGGGGCCGGCGAAGAGAAGTACTTGCGGTACATCGGCTTGCCTTCGAGCAAGGCGACCGAGGCCCGGATCCAGGCGGCACCCATCGCCGGCGGGAACAGCGGTGCGACCGCCTTCACGCCGGTCTGCTTCCAGATACGCAGGAAGCCGTTGTTGCCCTCGCCGGTTACCGGCACCAGCGGTTTGCCGGTCTCCTTGAAGACGTCGATGCACGCGCGGGTCATCTCGGCGCCGGCGAACCAGATGCCGTCGACCGGCTGGCCCGACAACACGAGGTTCTCGCACAACTGCTTGCTCTTGGCATAGTTGTAATCGCCGTAGACCTCGGACGTCACCTTCAGGCCGCAGGCGTCGGCCTCCTTGCGAAAGCCTTCGTAGCGCAGTTTCTCTTCATCGGAGCCGGCGGGGCCGCGGAACGCCCAGACCTTGCCCTTACCGTTCAGCGCCTTGCACAGGAACTCGCCGCCGGGTTTGCCGAGGCCGCGCCCGGCGCCGCCGATCTGGATCGTCGACAAGGTATCGCCGGCGAACGCACCGAAGGTGATGACCGGGATGCCGCGTTCGCGCGCCTTCTCGATCATCGGCTTGGCCACGGCTTCGGAGATCGGGATGATGATCAGCAGATCGACTTTCTTCGCGATCAGGTCCTCGATGTCCGAGACCTGCTTGGCCGGCTTGCCGTCCGCTTCAGCGAAGAGAAACTCGCCGATGTTCGGGTTGCGCGCGGCTTCGGTCCGCATCTCCTGGACCGTCTGGACGATCCAGGAGTTGGTGACCCGCGAGAACGACACGCCGATCCGCCAGGGCGCGGCTTTCTTGAACTCGTTGGCCTTGGTCATCTCGGTGGTGGTCGGGCTCAGAAGCCCGTCGGGCAGCAGCTCGACGTCCGCGGCGAGCGCGGTCGAGGAGGCGGTCAACAGGCTCGCGGCAAGCAGAGCGGCTTTCCAGATGCGGGACAAGGGGAGACTCCGGGTAATGGGGTAAGGGCGAAGGCGGGTATCGATTCAGCAGACGGGCCGCTCGGTCACGCGGTCGAACCAGGCGATCAGGTTCGTGAACACCTCGTGCCGGTTCAGCTCGTTCAGCGGTTCGTGACGGGCACCGCCGTAGACGTGCGTCGACACATCGGTGAAGCCGAACGCGCGATAGCGGGCGGCCAGCGGCTCGAACCACGCTAGAAAGCGGTTGACCGGATCCCGATCGCCGGTGATCAGCACGATCGGCAGGTCCCTGCGGATGCCGCGGTACGAGTCGGCGTCGGCGGTCCGTTCGGCGTCGGCGTACATCGACGCTTGCGAGGCGGGTGTCAGCCCGAAGCCGCAAAGCGGATCGGCCAGATAGGCGTCGACGACGCGATCGTCACGGCTCAACCAGTCGGCGTCGGTCCGCGGATTCTCGAGGCCGGCCAGGAAGTCCATCGCCAGCGCGCCGGACTTGCCGGGGTTGCGCAGGTCGACCGCGGCGGTGCCGCACAGCGCCAGCGCATCGATCAGGTCCGAGTGATCGAGCAGGTAGTACTGCGCGGCGAACGAACCCATGCTGTGGCCGAAAAGTAGCACCGATTGCCCCGGATGCCGGCGCCGAATCTCCCGGCTGACGATCGCCATGTCGTCGACGACCGCTGAAAAGCCGCGAGGGCCGAAGTCGCCGAGCTGGCCGGCGTCGCGCGCGGACGGCCCGTGCCCGCGATGGTCGGGGACGTAGACCCCGTATCCGGCACCGGCCAGCGCTTCGGCGAACGGACGGTAGCGCCCGCCGTGCTCGCCGCGACCGTGCGCGATCTGGATGAAGGCTTTCGGCGGGCGATCGGGCATCCACGAGGTTCCGTGAATCGTGTGCCCGTCCGGGGTAGGGATCGTGAAAGGGGTCTCCGACATGGTCCTCGTGATCTCTGTTCTTTCTTGATCGCGACGTCGTCTTCGCGCCGGCGCCGCGGTCCTCGCGGTCCCGGCGGTGGCCCACGCGCCGCATCGTGGGATGCGTGGGGGCGACGGCTGGCGAAATCTGACAATCGCGCGAGGCCGTATTCTAAGCGAAGCAAAACGAAAGGAAACGTTTTTTTGTAAGGTCTATTTTTTTCGTTTTGGTTCATTAGACGAAAAAAATAGCCATGCCGTCGGCGCCCGGAGTGGGCGTCAAAGGGGTGATCGAAGTCATGTGCCTCAGGGCAGGGGGGCGGAGCGCCCCGGCGTGGCGAGCCGTGACGCTTCGGGATCGCCGCTCTTGGCGGCGCCGCAACTCGGTGAATGGGCATTCATCGGCTGGCGCGTACGAGCATCGAGCTATGACGCTTTGATACAGTGAGCGCATCTCACCAAGAATCCGAGAACTCATCGCGGAACATGAAAGCCTCTGCTCGTTACGCGAAGATCGTCGAATGGTCGGAGGAGGACCCGTGTTACGTGGGGAGTTCGCCAGGGCTGCTATACGGTGGTTGCCATGGCGGTGACGAGACTGCCGTCTTCGAGGAACTGGTGCAGATCGTGGAGGAGACGATTTCTCTCTACGAAGCGGAAAGTCGGCTACTGCCTCCTCGGGAAGCGTTAATTTTCAGCGTTCATGCGAGCCTACTCTTTGAGCCGCGCACCGTGGGCCCGCACATTGGGTGATGTGAAAGTCGGAAGTTAAAAGCTCACAACTTCTCGATTAGGCCTTACCGGTCTAGCTGCGTGGGAAGAACACATGCCACAGAATGAATAGGGATGCCTAGGAAAATGTCGCTATGTGTCCGTTTCGAACGACCTGTTAGACCGCATTTCGCCCACGCGAGCGGGAATTTTTAATGTAGGCTTCGATCAATCCATTAAGATCGACCCCAACTCCGTGGAAATTGGGCTTCAAGGTCGCAAATTCGTTCAGCGAAGCAAGAAACTTCAAAAACACTCCATCCTCTGGCGCGTTCGCGATCTCCTGCATCAGCTTCTTTGCCGCCTTAAAGGGATGTTCTTCGGTATTGAATGTGAAGAACACCGCACTTTTGATCCCCTTCTTCGTGTCGATAGGCGCCCGCGACACGATCAGCCCAGGCATGAGGTCACGAATCCGTGCCGCATAGAACTCTTGAATGGGTGAATGCGGACTGTCTTGCAATTCCTTCACCATGGCGTCTTCGTATCCAGGAATCGGTAGAAGAACGGCGACCCTTTCGTCAGTTGACAGACCGAGTTCACGCGCACGTTTTATGAACACGTCGTGCAAGTCGCGCTGCCTGTTCGACATGTAGGGCTCGGAAATGAAGTAGACGTATACCTTTGCTCGATTTGCTTCGAAGCCAAGGTACGTCTGAGAAAAGTACATTGCGAAGCTCCTTAAAATTGTTATGCATTTGAATTTGAATTAAACTGCACCGCGAGGCGGCGCAGGCTTGAACGGGTTATTAGCCAACACCGTCACTCGCTCCCGGCTTTGAGAAGCCGGTGATGTAATGACCCAGTGAAAACCTGCTCTCCAGTTGCGTCGAATATGCAAGCCGCAGAATCCCGAATCAGATCTGTAATGTGAGTGAGCAGATAGTCACTTGAGGAAACGCCGACTGTGTCCGCCAACACGAGCGAGAGAGGTGAGTTGGACTCGACATGCTTCTTCAGCTTGTCATAGTTGTTACGAATATCTTTGGAGAAGGGACAGCCGATAAATACTTGATGTGGTAACGCCACCACGACACCCCCTAGAGTGATCTAACGCCTAAGTTAAGCCTCGCTGCGAAGCGGTGTCGGCTTGAACGAATAGTTAGCTGATGACCGAGTTCCGCTGAGCTTTGATAAAAGCGCGCATGTCCGAAATGGAGTTATGGAGATCAGTGGAGGAGAAGCGCGGATTGTGCGAATTTTCGGGATGATGAATTTGATGGCGAATAAAATCGGCCCTACTAATTTGCTCCGTTCGTGTTGAGCCATTCTTGAGGAGCTTGATATAGTTGACGAGCGGCCTCGTAGCTCGGAACGCATCAAGGCCGCCCGACGACTCGATGTGTGCGTACAGCTCGTCGTGGTACTCGGCTGTCGGTTCGCCGAATGCCGAGAAGTTGACCTCGTTGAGGCTGGGGTACGGCAATTCACTGGGCAGAACGCGCGACACGCGCTCCTGAGGCCCATTAGAAACGAGTCGGAGGCAGTCGAAAGTCAGGTGCTTGACGATTTCTGGGCTGTGCGTGGTGAACAGGACTTGAGTACCTTGTGCCGTTGAAAGCGCTTGCAGGGCTGCCGTTAGCCCACGCTGGTGCTCGGGATGCTGCGAGGTCTCCGGCTCCTCAATAGCGTAGACGACATGTCGACCACCTGCCTCAGCTAGTCTTCGCTCAGCTTCAGCGCGGAAGAAACTTATCAATACAAGTCGCTTAACCCCGCTGCCTCTCTTGTTAATGGGGATGCCTTGATCTCCTGATATCCCGACGCTCTTGAAAACGTCTGGCCACTTGAGCGCGTCCGAATCAGGTATTTGCGGATCCAGTGAAGCAGCGAGTTGAGGATTCAATTCACGCAGCTTTTCGAGGGTTCGGCCCGCAACATCCTCCAAGCGCGCACGCACCTTGTCTGCGACCTCACGAAGGTTCTCGCGAATGCTTGGATCTCCTAGTATTTCCCGGACCGCCACACGCATTGGATCCTGAACCTCATCATCCGACTCAGCGTTTTTTCGGTCGGACTGGAACAGGGTGAACAGTGGCATGTTCGCCTTGAGTTGATCCCAAATTGCCTTCGTATCCTCCTTAGCGATCTCAATCTCACATTCGCTAAGGGCTAAGTCAGTGTGGCCCGCCCAAATCGCCTTTCGAAGCTCTGCGCTCCGCGTCTTATCCGAACAAGAGAAGTCATGCTCTTCCACGACCTTACGAAGGTCGGCTATCTTCTTTTGATGAAGATCGCAACAGCCGGCAGAAGTCGGGTGATTGGCGCGGATAAAAACCCGTTCTTTCCCAGAGGGGGCAAAGCGCTTGACCACGTGTAATGTCCCGTGCGCGGTAGTTAAGTACTCACTGGCTAAGGTCGTTTTGTTCGTGGAGTCGATCACAATTTCGGGCGGGAGTTCCGCAAACTCAACGCTGATCTCAATCTGATCTTCGCCTCGTGCGAAGCAAGACTTGTTCAGGTCTTCCTTGTCGATCTTAATGCACCCCTTGCCTTCGTTGAAGAAGACATCTAGTGCTTCGAGAATTGTGGACTTTCCAATATCATTTCGACCCACCAGCACGCAAAGATCATCAAGTCCGATAAGAACCGGCTCCGAATAGCCGCGAAAGCGATTCACCGTTACAGCTTTGATCTTCATTAGCTAGATCTCCCCATTATCAGCTGACTTTATTTAGACCGTTCGTGTAATATAACTTCAGCCATCTAATTCCACGTGAGTTGCTCAGGGGTTTTCATTGAAATTGCTTTTCAAATCAAGGGATTGCGTAGTAAACTCGCGATGCCCACCAGCCATCTATCTCCGCAAGATAGCCAGCCAATGCCAGCTCTGGCAATCGCAATAAGCCGCTATGCAACATCACACAGACAGACGGTCACTGCTACGCAAAGACCAAACAATCTGGCCTATCTTGCGTCCTCTATTCGCGCTACGTTACCGGTCAGTTCCAGACCTTGTCGTTGCTGCTGAGAGCCTTTTGTAGCAATTCGCCGTCGGGCTGACTCAGCCCGCGCCGGCATCTCCGATCTCGCCCAGCCGCCCGCCGTCAGCGCCGCCGATACTCGGTGATAGCGAACGCCGTCCCACCAGCCGAGCTCCGCGGATCCCGCGCCACGACCTCCCACACCCCCGGATCGACAAACGGAAACCACGCATCACCGCTGGGCTCCAGATCCACCTCGGTGATCAGCAGCCTGTCCGCCAGCGGCATCGCCAGCGCATAGATCTGCGCGCCGCCGGCGATGAAAGTCTCATCACGACCCAGCGCGGCCGCGCGATCCAGCGCGTCTTCGAGCGAATCCGCCCTCTGGCAGCCCGGATGCGACCAGTCGCCATTGCGGCTGATGACGATCGTCTCGCGCCCCGGCAGCGGCCGCCCGATCGCATCGAAGGTCTTGCGACCCATCACCAGCACCTGGCCCATCGTCGTGGCCTTGAAGTGCTTGAGCTCTTCGGGAATGTGCCAGGGCATCGCGTCGTCGGCGCCGATCACGCCGTTGCGCGCGCGCGCGGCGATCAGCGTGACGCGCGGGCGGGTGCCGGCGTCCGTCGGAGTCGAAGGCGAGGGGGCGTTCATGCGCGTGTCGCAGCGTGCCGGGCGCCGCGTGTCAGACCGCCACCGGGGCCTTGATGTGCGGATCCGACGTGTAGCCGTCGATCGCGAAATCCTCGTAGCGGTAGTCGAGGATCGAGGCGGGCTTGCGCAGCAGCCGCAGCGTCGGCAGCGGGTGCGGCTGGCGGCGCAACTGCTCGGCGGTCTGCTCCATATGATTCGCGTACAGGTGGCAGTCGCCGCCGGTCCACACGAAGTCGCCGACCTCGAGATCGCATTGCTGCGCGACCATGTGCGTGAGCAGCGCGTACGAGGCGATGTTGAACGGCACGCCGAGGAAGATGTCGGCGCTGCGCTGGTACATCTGGCACGACAACCGGCCGTCGGCGACGTAGAACTGGAAGAACGCGTGGCAGGGCGCGAGCGCCATCTTCGGCAGGTCGGCGACGTTCCACGCGGAGACGATCAGCCGGCGCGAATCGGGGTCGCGGCGGATCCGTTCGATGACGTCGGTGATCTGGTCGACGTGCCCGCCGTCGGCGGTCGGCCAGTGCCGCCACTGGTAGCCGTAGATCGGGCCGAGCTCGCCATTCTCATCGGCCCACTCGTCCCAGATGCTGACGCCGTGCTCCTTCAGGTAGGCGGTGTTGGTCTCGCCTTTGAGGAACCACAGCAGCTCGTGGATGATCGACCGCAGGTGCAGTTTCTTCGTCGTGACCATCGGGAATCCTTCGGTCAGGTCGAAACGCATCTGCCAGCCGAAGACCGATCGCGTACCGGTGCCGGTGCGGTCGGCCTTCTGGGTGCCACGCTCATAGACGTGGCGCATCAGGTCGAGGTATTGGCGCATGCGGCATTCTACTGCCGCCACCCGCGCCGCCGCTGTGGCGGGTGCGGCGAGTGTGGCGGGCGCAGCAACCACCGCTGCGCGGCCGCCGCAGAGGCTACTGCTGCATGTCCCCAGCGGCGTCGGGGATGTTCGACATCTGGCGCGCCAGCGGGTTCGGCTGGCCACCGATGCCGGGCGGCGGCATCGACGCTTCCGGCGAGAGGCCGGGCGGACCGCCTTGCGGCGGAAAGTCCGCCAGCGGCGGGGGCGAGGGCGGGGCGGCGGACGGCAGCGACGGCACGCTGGAGAACGGCGTCGGCGTCGGCGCTGGCCGCGCAGGCGGCGCCGGCGAAGGGGCGGCAGGCGGAGGCGGAGGCGGGACCGGCGAGACGGCCGGCGGCGGGGGCGGCGATCCGGGAGGCGACGAGATCGCGCCGTCGCCGTCGCGAGGGCGGCCGGCATTGCTGCCGAGCACCGACAGCGAGGGGCGGGCCGGCACGTCGAGCCGTTGCCGGGCGCCCCCGCGTTCGATCACGACCTCGTCCTCGGACACCTTCACGAGCCGGACGCCGCGCGACAGCGTGTCGCCTTCGGCATACGCACGAGGCGCTTTGCCGTCGAGCGCGAGGATCGCGGCGGCTCGCGTGCGGCTGGCCGCCAGGCCGATGACCTGGATGTCGGTGACCGTGGGACCTGTCGCCGACGGTGCGCCGCCGATGCCGAACAGGCTCGCGGCGCCGCGCACGTCGGCGTTGGCCCGCGGGTCGGCGACGACTTCGACCGGGGCGATCGGTGACGCGGGCGCCAGCAGGACGGTCGTCCAGTGGACGACGATCGCGCAGACCGCCAGCACGGCCAGTACGCTGACGGCGAAAGCGGCACGGTGGGCGTGCCGAAGCTGAAGGAGATTCATGGGTAGGAATTAAATCACGGCCGGCCCGCCGTCCGTCGGACATCGACGGCTGTCCGGCCGCCCGGGGGGCCGAACGGTCGGTCCGTGCGAGGCCGCTGGTATCATAGGCCGACCAGCCAACCTCCGGAGCGCCGCGTTGACGCCCGTCATCCGGCCGGGCCGCCGGCTCGACAGAACGTCTGCCGGCCCGCCCGTCGTCGCTCCGACCCGCTCAGACCCGATACCCAGCATGCACAGCAAGCACTCGATGCGCGCCCCGTCACGGCGGCACGCCGGTTTCACGTTGATCGAAGTGATGGTCGTCATCGTGATCCTCGGCGTCCTGGCCGCCCTGGTCGTCCCGCGCGTGATGAATCGACCCGACGAAGCCCGCGTCACCGCGGCCAAGCAGGATATGGCGCAGATCATGCAGGCGCTCAAACTGTACCGCTTGGACAACGGCCGTTATCCGACGACCGAGCAGGGGCTGCAGGCGCTGGTGACCAAGCCGACGCTCGAACCGGTCCCCAACAACTGGAAGTCGTACCTGGATCGGGCGCCGGTCGACCCCTGGGGCAAGCCCTACCAGTACCTGAATCCCGGCGTGCGGATGGAGGTCGACGTCTTCAGCTTCGGCGCCGACGGCCAGACCGGCGGCACCGGTGTCGACGCCGACATCGGGTCATGGGGCAACAACTGAACCGTCGGGGTCGGCCCGGCCGCGCCGGCGGCTTCACGCTGATCGAACTGATGGTCGTGCTCGTGGTGATCGGCGTCGCGCTGGCGATGGTGTCGGTCAACGGGCTGCCGGGCTCGCGCGAGGGCCTGCGCTATGAGACCGAGCGGCTCGCGCAATTGCTGGTGCTGGCGCGCGAGGAAGCGCAGGTGCGGGGCGTGCCGATCCGCCTGGACATCGACGACCGGCGCTATCGCTTCCTGGTCCTGCGCAATCGCGAGTGGCAGCCGCTGCTCGACGACGCGATGCTGCGCGAGCGGCTCTGGGACGCGAGCACCCGGGTCGGCCTGAACCGCGTCGACGGCCGTCGCACGATCGAGTTCGGCCGCGAAGCCGTCGATTCGCCGTTCGTGCTGTCGCTGGCACGCGATACCGCGCAGCACGCGATCCTGGCCAACGGGCTGGGAACCTTCGAGGTGCAATGACGATACGACGACCCATCGTCCGGCTCCGATCGACGCGCGGGGCGGCGCGCGCCCGCGCCGGCGGTTTCACGCTGATCGAGGTGCTGGTCGCGCTGACGATCATCGGCGTCGCGCTGATGGCGTCGATCCGCGCGACCGGCTCGCTGGCCAGCAGCAGCGAGGCGCTGCGGATGCGGACGCTGGCGCTGTGGAGCGCCGACAACCGGCTGGCGATGGTCAGGATCCAGGCCGAGCAACTGCCGCTGGGCCGGCGCACGTTCGATTGCAGCCAGATGGGCGTGCCGCTCAGTTGCCAGGAAGAAGTGCTGGCGACGCCGAACCAGTTGTTTCGCCAGGTCATCGTGACGGTCGTCGATCCGCGCGACAACCATCGGCTGGCCCGGCTGGTCGCGTTCCCGGGGCGGCTGTGAGGCGGCGTTCGCAGGCAGGACCGGCAAGGCGCGCGCGTGGCTTCACGCTGCTGGAGTTGCTGATCGCGATCGCGCTGATGGCCGTGCTGGCCGTGCTGTGTTGGCGGGGGCTCGACGCCGTGCTGCGTTCGCGCGACCGGGTCAACGCCTCGTCGGACGAGTTGCGCGCGCTGACGGTGGCCTTCGGGCAGATCGAGGACGATCTGCGCGGGGCCTGGCCGGTCAGGCTGCTCGGCATCAAGGCGCGCGATCCGATCGCGTTCTCGGCGCCGGACGGCCAGGGGCCGATCGCGATCGAGATGCTGCGCGACACCGGCGCGCTGGTCGAGACCCAGCGCCTGCAGCGCGTCGTCTACCGCTTGCGCGGCGGGCAGCTCGAACGCGGTTTCGGCGCGTGGACGGCGACCAGCGCCGATGCCGATGCGGTGGTGTCCGAAGCGGCGATGACCTGGCAGCCGCTGCTGACCGACGTCGTCGCGCTCGAGTACCGCGCTTATGTCGAGGAGCAGCGCAACTGGGTCAGCGCTCAGGCGCTGGTCAACGCGCCGTCGGTCGCCGCGCGCATGGGGACGGCGAGCCAGGCCGCGCAGCAGGCCGTCGCCGCGGCGGGCGCTCAGCTTGGCGCCGTGCCCGGCGCCGGGTTCGGCAGGACGATCACCGGCATCGAGATCCAGCTCGCGCGGCGCGACGGCGGCCGCATCGTGCGGATCCTGGCCGTGAAGGACTAAGCGATGCTTACCTCCTTCCGCCGCTCGGCCGCACCGCGTACTGGCCATCGCACCGGTCAACACACCGGTCAGCACACTGACCATCGCACCGATCAGCGCACCAGCCAGCGCGGCGCGGCGATCGTCACCGCGCTGCTGGTCGTGACGCTGACGACGCTGATCGTGTCGGGCCTGTTCTGGCGGACCAACGTCACCGTGCGTTCGGTCGAGAACCGGTTGGCGCTGGCGCAGACGCATTGGGTCGAGCGCGGCGTCATCGACTGGGCGCGCGTCGTGCTGCAGATCGACGGGGCGACGACGCGCAGCGACGATCTCGGCGAGACCTGGGCCAATCCGGTGCTCGACACGAAGCTCGACGAGACCGTCACCGGCGGCGCGCGCATCGGCGACGCGTCGCGCTCGGCCGTGCTCGCCGGCCAGATCTACGATGCGCAGGCGCGCTTCAACCTGAACAACCTGATCGAGGACACCGACGGGAAGATGCTGCAGTCGCTCGAGCGACTGTTCGAACTGGCCGGGCAGCCGACCAGCATGGCGTCGGTATTGCGTGCCCGGGTACAGCAGTCGTACACACGGGCGATCGACGGCAAGCTGATCCCCGCCACGGCGCTGCCGCTGCTGAAGGTGGCCGACTTGCGCTACGTGCCGGGCTTCACCGACAACGTCATTAGGGCGATCGAGCCTTATGTGATCTTCCTGCCGCTGCCGGTGAATCTCCCCGGCGATGGCGGCGCGTCGGGCCAGGTGTTCCAGAAGACCGCCGTCAACGTCAATACGGCCGAGCCCGTCGTGCTGGCCGCGCTGCTGCCCGAACTTGGCCTCGACGGGGCGAGGCGCTTCGTGTCGCAGGTGCGCCGGCAATACGCGACGCTCGATCAGGCGACCGCGGCGATGGGCCACGAAATGAGCGTACCTGCGGGGGTTTTGTCCGTTAGTTCCGCCTATTTCCTCGTGCGTGGAGTGGTACGCTACGACCGCGTCGAGGATCAGACCGATACCTTGTTGTATCGATCCGGCAACCGAGTAGACATCGTATGGCAGCTTCGTTCCTGAACCGTTCCCACGCGCTGGTGTGGCTTCCGCCGCGCAGCGTCGGGGAGCGTGCGTTCGCGACCGACGCCTGTCTGTGGGTCGCGCTGCCTGTCGCGCGAGGCTCGGCGAACGGCAAACCCGCTTATCAGCGCTGCAGCCTCGAGAGCCTGCCGAAGCTGCGCGCGGTGACGCTGGTTTTCGATGCGCGCGACGTGACGCTGCTGGCCGCGCAGTTGCCGGCGCTGCCGATGGCGCGGCTGCTCAAGGCGGTGCCGAACGTCGTCGAGGATTCGCTGCTCGCCGACGTGGCCAGTTGCGCGTTCGCGATCGGTCCGGACCTGCCGGACGGCTTGCGAAGCGTCGCGGTCATCGATCGCTCGTGGCTCGAGTTCGCGGTCGGCGCGTTCGAGCGGCGCGGCCTGACGGTCGCCGGCGCGTGGCCCGCGCAACTGGCGTTGCCTTACCGCAACGGCGGTTGGGCGGTCGCCTGCGTCAACGACGGGATCGCGGTGCGCACCGGCGATGCCGCCGGTTTCGGCTGGGCCGCGGCCGACAGCTCGCAAAAGCGCGCCGAGGCGCTGGCCGCCGCGATGCGCGCCGCGTCGGCGGACGCGTCCGCGCGCGTGCTGTCGGGCGAAGGCAGGGCGGCGACCGGCTCGGACGTGGTGCCCGAGTTGTACGCCGATAGCGAGGACTGGTCGTCGCCGATCGAACGGGTCGCGCGGATGCTCGAGCAGCCGCTGCACGCGCAGGCGCTGCCGGTGCCGCGCGATTGTCCGATCGATCTGCGCGAGGCCTTGAGCGCCAATGCCCGGCAGCGCTGGCTGGCGCGCGTCGACTGGCGCGCCTGGCGATGGCCGGCCGCGCTGGCGGCCGCCTGCGTGCTGTTGTCGCTGCTCGGCCTGAACCTTCACTGGGCGCAGTTGGCGCAGCAGCGCACGATGCTGAAATCGACGATCGACCGGCGTTTCCAGCAGACGTTTCCGAATGCCCAGATCGTCGATCCGATGCTGCAGATGCAGCGGCAGGTGTCCGCGCTGCGGGCGCGCACCGGCCAGAGCGGGCCCGACGATTTCGTGCCGCTGGTCGCGAGGTTCGCGCGCGCGCTCGGTCCCCGCGCCAACGATTCGCTGGCCGGCATCGAGTATCGCGATGGCAAGCTCAGCGTCCGGTTCCAGCCGGTGTTCGTCGAATCCAGCGCGGTCCGGGAAGGTTTGCGCGAGTCCTGCCGGCAGCAAGGTCTGGTGCTGCGCTTCGACAGCGACAGCGAGCCGACCGCGTCGGTCTCGGTCAGTTCCTGAACGAGGCCGACGATGATCGAGAAGTTCTTCGAATGGTGGCGTTCGCTGGCGCGGCGGGAAAAACGCATGCTGATCGCCGGCGTATCGGTGATCGTGCTGGCCATCGTCTACCTGGGGTTGTTCGAGCCGGCCTGGAAAGGGCGCCGCCAGTTGGAAGCCGAGTTGCCGCAGTTGCGGGCCCAGGTCGCGCAGATCGACGCGATGTCGGTCGAGGCCCGTCGGCTGGCGGCGCTGCCCAGCGGCAACGATTCGCCGCACGCGATGCGGCAGGCGTTCGAATCGTCGATCGACGCGGCGGGCATGCGTCCGTACGTGTCGCAGATCAAGCTGTCCGGCGAGGTGCTCGACGTGCGCTTCAAGGAAGTGCCGTTCGCGGCGTGGATCGATTGGGCCGACGCGGCGCTGCGCGAGACGCGCCTGCGCGTCGTCGATGCGGCCATCCAGCGGGAGGCGCAATTGGGCAAGGTATCGGTGCGGTTGTCGCTCGAAGCGCCTCGGCGCGAAGACAGGTAGGCACGATGAGGTTCGTTCGCGGATTGCTGTGGGGATTGGCCGTGCTGGTCGTGGCGGTCGGCACGTTCCTGTGGAGCGCGCCGGCATCGTTCGGCGACTGGGCGCTGGCGCGGATCAGCGCGGGGCGCGTGCGCCTGGCCGATACCGGCGGCACGCTGTGGGACGGCAGGGGCCGCGTCGTGCTGGTCGATACCGCGATGCCCGCTTCGGATCGCTACCTGTTGAACGGGCTGGTGCTGCCCGGGCAGTTGCGCTGGCAGGTGCGCGCGTTGCCGTTGCTGATCGGCATGGTCGACATCACGGCCTCGCTCGACGGCATCAGCGCGCCGCTGAAACTGTCGGGTTCGTTCAACGAGATCCGGGGTTCGGCCGGCGTGCTGAACCTGCCGTCGGTCGATCTGGGGCGCCTCGGTTCGCCGTGGAACACGATTCGCCCGTCGGCCGCCGTGGGGCTGCAGTGGAACGGATTCACGATCCAGCGGGGCGTGTTCGACGGCAAGCTCGTCATCGAGTTGCGTGATGCCTCGTCGTCGATGAGTCCGGTGCGGCCGCTCGGCAGCTACCGGATCGACGTCGACAGTCGTCGGTCCGGGACCGACGTCGCTTTGACGACGGTCAGCGGGCCGCTGAATCTGGCGGGAAAAGGCGTCTGGAATAATCGTTCGGGGCTGCGTTTTTCCGCCACGGCCGAATCCGACGCCAGGGAGCGCGATCGACTGCAGGGCTTCCTCGCCCTGCTCGGCCGTCGCGAGGGCGACAAGATAGTCTTCAAGATCGGGGCCTGACCTTTGCCTACGACGTTTCAATCGACCATTCGCCGCAGGGCGTCGCGTCGGGCCGCTGGCGGCCTGCTGGCGATCGCCGTCGCGGTGATTCCCGCGATCTGGATCAGCAGCCCGGCGCTCGCCGCCGACGATCCGATCTCCCTCAATTTCAAGGACGCCGAGATCGATTCGGTCGTCGGCGCTTATGGCCATCTGCTGAACCGGACGTTCATCATCGACCCGCGCGTGCGCGGCAAGATCACGCTCGAGACGCCGAGACCGGTCAGCCGCGAGCAGGCCTACGAACTGCTGCAGGCCGCGCTGCGGATGCAGGGCTTCGCGATCGTCGACAACGGCGGGCTGGCCAAGGTCGTGCCCGAGGCGGACGCCAAGCTGCAATCGGGGCCGGTGACGGTGCCGGGCACCGCGCGCGCTTCGCAGGGGGATCAGGTCGTCACCCAGATCTTCCGGCTGCAGCACGAGTCGGCGTCCAATCTCGTGCCCGTGCTGCGGCCGCTGATCACGCCGAACAACACGATCACCGCGTACCCGAACAACAACTCGCTGGTCATCACCGACTACGCGGCCAACGTGCAGCGGCTGGCGCGGATCATCTCGAGCCTCGACGGCCCGACCAGCAGCGAGGTCGAGATCGTGCCGATCCGCAACGCGCTGGCTTCGGACATCGCGGTGACGCTGACCAAGCTGATCGACGACGGCGCGCGGGTCGGCGGCGCCGGCGGTGCCACGCCGTCCGATCCCGGCCAGCGGGTGATGGTGCTGGCCGATCCGCGGATGAACGCGATCATGATCCGTGCCGCGAGCCCGGCCCGGATGAACCTCGCCAAGAGCCTGGTCGGCCGGCTCGACCAGCCGTCGACGAGCCCGGGCAACATCCACGTCGTCTACCTGCGCAACGCCGAGGCGCTGCGGCTCGCGCAGGTGCTGCGCGGCGTGCTGGCCGGCGACGGCGGCGCCGGGGGTGTCGGCGGCATGCAGGGCGGATACCAGAACACGCAGACCGGCATGACCCAGCAGACGCCCGGCACCGCGTTCGGGCAGCAGACGCAGTCCGCCGGCATGCTGGGCAGCCAGCAGCAGAGCAGCGCGTCGACGACGCCGCTGCAGAACTCGTCGCAGCAGTCGAACCAGCCGACGGCGATCGTCGCGGGCGGGGCGGTGATCGCCGCCGATCCGGCGACCAACTCGCTGATCATCACCGCGCCGGATCCGCTGTACCGCAACCTGCGCGAGGTGATCGACCGGCTCGACGCGCGGCGCGCGCAGATCTACATCGAATCGCTGATCGTCGAGATCTCGGCCACGCGCGCGGCCGAGTTGGGCGTGCAGTGGCAGTTCCTCGACCAGACCAAGCGCGTGATCGGCGGCACCAATTTCAACGGTTCCACCGGCGGCGGCAACATCATCACCAGCGCGACCAACAACCTGACCAACGTCGGCACCGGCCTGAACCTGGGCATCATCGACGGCGCGGTGACGATCGGCGGCACGCAGATCCTGAACCTGGGCCTGCTGGCCAGCGCGCTCGAGACCAACGCCGGCGCCAACATCCTGGCGACGCCCAACCTGCTGACGCTGGACAACGAAGAGGCGCGGATCATCATCGGCCAGAACGTGCCGTTCATTACCGGGCAGTACGCGACGACGGCCACGACGACCGGCACCGTCAATCCGTTCCAGACGATCGAGCGCAAGGACGTCGGTACCGTGCTGCGCGTGCGGCCGCAGGTGTCCGAGGCCGGCGCCGTCAAGCTGACGATCTTCCAGGAGGTGTCGAGCGTCTCGGACGCGTCGCTGTCGGCGGGGCTGATCACGAACCGCCGCGCGATCGAATCGAACGTGCTCGTCGACGACGGGCAGATGATCGTGCTCGGCGGGCTGATCGAGGATCGCGTCGAGGGCGGCGAGCAGAAGGTGCCGGGGCTGGGCAACCTGCCGCTGATCGGACAGTTGTTCCGCTACGACAATCGCAAGCACACGAAGACCAATCTGATGGTCTTCCTGCGCCCGCGCGTGCTGCGCGACACCGAGTCGTCGAGCATCGCGACGACCGATCGCTACGACTACATCCGTCAGCTCCAGGCCGATACGCGGCTGCCCACGCACTGGGCGCTGCCCGAGTATCAGTCGCCGGTGCTGCCGCCCGCCGGCGGCGTGCCGAGCGCGCCGTCGCGCGGCGCCGGTGCGCCGATGATGGTGCCGGTTCCCGACGGGGGCGGCCGCGGCGGTTATCCGCCGAGCGATCCGGGCGCGCCGGCGCCGCAGCCGGCGATACCCGCGCCGACCGTGCCGCCGTCGCCGCCGGTGCAGCCGGTTCCTCAGGCGCCCGGCGCGTCCGCGCCCGGTGCGGCGCCCGGCGGTCCGGGAGTGTTCCCGGTCGTGCCGCCGACGGCCGCGACCGGCGACGGCGGTGCAACGGCCGACAACACGATCGACGCGCGGACCAGCCGGTCGGCGGCGCAGACGCAGCAGGCGCCGGCGCCGATCACCCGATCGGTGCCGACGATGATCCAGACGGCGCCCGGCGAGGGCCTGGTCCCGGTCGATCGCGATCCGCGCGCGCAGCCCGCCGGTCCGACGGTCAGTCCGAACTGAACCGCCCGAGCACACCGACGATGTCCACGGTATCGCCCGCCCGCTACGTCCCTTATGGCTTCGCGCGCACGCACAAGGTGCTCGTGCGCGCCGCCTCCGAAGAAGCGATCGAGGTCTGGATCGGCAGCGCGACGCCGCTGCACGCGCTGGCCGAACTGACGCGCTCGCTGCCTTACCGGCTCGTCACCGTGGTCAAGCCCGACGACGAACTGAGCACGGCGATCTCGCAGGCGTATTCGCAGCAGGAAGGGTCGGCGGCCTCGGTCGTCGACGAGGTCGCCGGCGACCTGGACCTGTCGCGTCTGATGCAGGACATCCCGAAGATCGAGGATCTGCTCGAGACCGAGGACGACGCGCCGATCATCCGGATGATCAACGCGCTGCTGACGCAGGCCAGCCGCGACGGCGCGTCCGACATCCACATCGAGCCGTTCGAGACGTATTCGATCGTTCGCTTCCGCGTCGACGGCACGCTGCGCGACGTCGTGCGGCCGCGGCGCGAGCTGCACGCGGCGCTGATCTCGCGGATCAAGATCCTCGCGCAGCTCGACATCGCCGAGAAGCGCCTGCCGCAGGACGGGCGGATCGCGCTGCGGATCGGCGGCCGGCCGATCGACGTGCGGGTCTCGACGCTGCCGACCGGCCATGGCGAGCGCGCGGTACTGCGTCTGCTCGATAAGGAGGCGGGCCGGCTCGACCTGGGCAAGCTCGGCATGAGCGCGCAGGCGCTAGTGACCTTCGACAGCCTGATCCACCAGCCGCACGGCATCGTGCTGGTGACCGGCCCGACCGGTTCGGGCAAGACCACGACGCTGTACGCGGCGATGGGCCGGATCGATGCGACGACGACCAACGTGCTGACCGTCGAGGATCCGATCGAGTACGACCTGGACGGCATCGGCCAGACGCAGGTCAACGCCAAGATCGACATGACGTTCGCCAAGGCGCTGCGCTCGATCCTGCGCCAGGATCCGGACGTGATCATGATCGGCGAGATCCGCGACCTCGAGACCGCGCAGATCGCCGTGCAGGCCTCGCTGACCGGCCACCTGGTGCTGGCCACGCTGCACACGAACGACGCGGTGTCGGCCGTCACGCGCCTGATCGACATGGGCATCGAGCCCTTCCTGCTCGCGTCGACGCTGCTCGGCGTGGTCGGCCAGCGGCTGGTGCGCAAGCTGTGTTCGCAGTGCAAGCAGCCCGATCCGCTGACCGGCGGTTATCGCCCGGTCGGCTGCCTGGCGTGCAACAAGACGGGTTTCCACGGGCGCAGCGGCATCTACGAACTGTTCACCGTCAGCGACGAGGTGCGCACGCAGATCCATGGCAACGTGCCCGAGAGCGAGATCCGCGAGACGGCGCGGCGAGAGGGCATGCAGACGATGCGCGAAGACGGTCAGCGCTGGGTCAAGTCGGGCGTCACCTCGCTCGACGAAGTGATCCGCGTGACGCGCGACTAAGAGCAGGTTTCGATGCCCGCCTACCGATTCGAAGCCGCGCGCGCGTCCGGTGCCGTCGAGAAGGGCGTCGTCGACGCCGACTCGCCGCGCCACGCGCGCAGCATCCTGCGCGAGCGGGGGCTGACGCCGCTGGACGTGAGCACGCTGCAGGAGGCGTCGGCCGGCGCGAGCCGTTCGATCGGCGGGCGCATGCGCGTCGCCGAACTGGCGCTGTGCACGCGCCAGCTCGCGGCGCTGCTGTCGGCCAGGCTGCCGCTCGAGCGCGCGCTCGGCGCGGTCATCGACCAGGCCGAGCGATCGCTGGTGCGCGAGCGTTTCGCGGCGGTGCGCAGCGACGTGATCTCGGGCCAGACCTTCGCGCACGCGCTGGCCAAGTATCCGCGCGATTTTCCGGACGTCTATCGGGCGCTGGTCAGCGCGGGCGAGCAGTCGGGCGACCTGGCGCGGGTGATGAACCGGCTGGCCGACTACGTCGAATCGCGGACCGCATTGTCGCAGCGGATCATGATGGCGTTCACTTACCCGGCGATCGTGACCGTCGTGGCGATCGGCGTCATCGTCGCGCTGCTGACCTACGTCGTGCCGCAGGTGGTCGGCGTGTTCGCGCAGACCAAGCAGAAGCTGCCGTTCCTGACGGTCGCGCTGATCGCCGTGTCGGACTTCCTGCGCACCTGGGGCTGGTGGCTGCTGGGCGCGATCATCGCGGCCGTCATCGGCTTCCGGCTGGCGTTGCGCTCGCCGACGGTCAAGCTCGCCGTGCACGAGCGGATGCTGACGCTGCCGTTGTTCGGGCGGCTGATCCGCGGCATGAACACCGCGCGCTTCGCGTCGACGCTGGCGATCCTGGGCAACAGCGGCGTGCCGCTGATCCGCGCGCTCGAGGCCGGCGCGCAGACGCTGAGCAACGTCGCGCTGCGCGCGAACGTCGCCGACTCGATCGCGCGGGTGCGCGAGGGATCGGCGCTGTCGCGGGCACTGGGGGCCGGCAAGCAGTTCCCGCCGATGATGATCCACATGATCGCCAGCGGCGAGGCGACCGGCGATCTGCCGCAGATGCTCGATCGCACCGCCGAGACGCTGTCGCAGGAAACCGAGCGCCGCGCGATGATGCTGACGAGCCTGCTCGAACCGATGCTGATCCTGGTGATGGGCGTGGTCGTGCTGCTGATCGTGCTCGCGGTGCTGCTGCCGATCATCGAGATCAACCAGCTCGTGCGCTGACCGCGCGAACGCCGGCGGCGCGAGCGGATCGCGCGCGCCCGTCTCGTCCGACCCGACCCGACCCGTTCCGTCCCGTCCGACCCGTCCGACCGGTTCCCGGCGTCCGGTCTCGGCGTCCGGTCTCGGCGTCGGGCTCGATCGGGCGCGTCCACTCGAAGACTTGAAGTTCGGCACCCGGGCAGCATCTATCCGGGACATCATCTATCATCGCTGATGCCCGGCGCCGGGGCGGGCGCGAATCGATCGCGCCATGCGGACCGGGACGGGGCACACGGAGGACCGAGACCATGTGGATGCTGCGGCTGCGCCGGTTCGTGCGCGTGATGAGCAAAGGGGGCTGGATGCTGCTGTGGGCGCTGCGCGACGCGCGCACGCCGCTTGTGGTCAAGGCGGGCACCGTCGCGGTGCTCGCTTACCTGATCAGCCCGATCGATCTGATACCGGACTGGCCGATCCTCGGCTGGTTCGACGACGCGGCGCTGCTGATGATCGCGATCCCGTTCCTGCTCGACCGGCTGCCGGACCCGGTGCGGACGCAGGCGCAGGCGGCGTCCGAGCGTTCGAGGCTGCGCCGCTGGTTCGGCGGTGCGGGACTGGGCGGGCGCGCCTAGCGCCTCGATGCCTCGGTAGCGTGGCATCGCGCGGTGCGCGGCGCACCGTCGGCCAACCGATATTTTGTAGAGAGAACGGAAGAGACCATGATGACGAGCGCCGATGCAGCGCGAACCGAGGTTCCCAAGAAACTGAGCGATCCCCTGTCCCTGACGCGAGGCCCGGCGATGAAGAACCGCTTCATGCTGGCGCCGCTGACGAACATGCAGAGCAATGCCGACGGTACGCTGCATGAAGACGAATACAAGTGGCTGGTGCGCCGCGCCGAGGGCGGATTCGCGTTGACGATGACCTGCGCGGCGCACGTGCAGCGCAACGGCCAGCTCGCCGCCGGCCAGCTCGGCATCTGGAGCGACGATCATCTGGCCGGCCTGACCCGCCTGGCCGACGGCATCCGCGCCGCGGGCAGCCTGTCGTCGGTGCAGTTGCATCACGGCGGGCAGCGGGCGATTCCGAAGCTGACCGGCAGCGAGCCGGTCGCGCCGGTCGCGATGCCCAAGACCGGGGCGCGCGCGATGACGACCGACGAGGTGCGCCGGCTGCGCGATGATTTCATCAAGGCCGCGGTCCGCGCCGAGAAGGCCGGGTTCGACGGCGTCGAATTGCACGGCGCCCATGGTTACCTGCTGTGCCATTTCCTCGATACCGGCAACCTGCGCGACGACGAGTACGGCGGTTCGTTGGAGAATCGCGCGCGCCTGATCAACGAAATCGTCGACGGCGTCCGGGCCGTGACGAGGCCGGACTTCCAGCTCGGCGTTCGCCTGTCGCCCGAGCGTTTCGGCATGTCGCTGTCGGACATCCGCACGGTCGCGGCCGAACTGATGGCGTCCGGCAAGATCGATTTCCTCGACATGTCGCTATGGAGCGTGTTCCAGCAGCCGGTCGAAGGCGAGGCCTTCGGCAAGCGCCTGATCGACTGCTTCACCAGCCTGCCGCGCGGCGATACCCGGCTCGGCGTCGCCGGCAAGATCATGGACGCGGCGACCGCGCAAGCCTGCCTCGACGCGGGCGCGGACTTCGTGCTGATCGGGCGCGGTGCGATCCTGCATCACGACTTTCCGCGCCGCGCGATCGCCGATCCGTCGTTCTCGTCGGTGCCGCTGCCCGTCAGCCGCGAGTATCTGGCTTCGGAATCGCTCGGGCCGAACTTCATCCATTACATGGCGACCGGCTGGAAGGACTTCGTCGAGCAGCAGGCGGCTTGAAGGGCGCATCGGCCAATATCGGTGCGTGGCCGGGCGGGATGGCTACAATCTCGTTCTTTTCACCCATCGAACGAGAGGATCCCGCATGTACGACCTGCTCAAAGGCTTGACCGTCGTCGAAGGCTCGTCTTTCGTGGCGGCACCGCTGTGCGGATTGACGTTCGCGCAGCTCGGCGCTGAGGTCATCCGCTTCGACCAGATCGGCGGCGGCCTGGATTTCGGCCGCTGGCCGCTGGCCACGAATGGCCGCAGCCTGTACTGGGAAGGGCTCAACAAGGGCAAGAAGTCGGTCGCGATCGACCTCGGACGCCCCGAAGGGCGTGAACTGGCGTGCGCGCTGATCACCGCGCCCGGCGAGAACGCCGGCCTGTTCGTCACCAACTTTCCGGCCGGCGGGTTCCTCGCGCACGACAAGCTCGCCGCGCGCCGGCCCGACCTGATCACGCTGCGCGTGACCGGCTCGTCGGACGCCAGCAGCGCGCTCGACTACACGATCAACAGCGCGGCCGGTTACCCGCTGATCACCGGCCCGGTCGACGCCAAGGGGCCGGTCAACCACGTGCTGCCGGCCTGGGACATCAGTTGCGGGCTGACCGCCGCCGTCACGCTGCTGGCGGCCGAGCGCGCGCGCCGCCTGGGCGGGCACGGGCAGGAGATCCGGCTCGCGCTGTCCGACGTCGCGTTCTCGATGCTGGGCCACCTCGGGCAGATCGGCGAGGTGCTCGTCAACCACCAGGAACGCGAGCGCATCGGCAACGCGCTGTACGGCGCGTTCGGCCGCGATTTCGCGACCCGCGACGGCCGCAGCGTGATGATCTGCGCGATCACGCGCAAGCAGTGGAACGGCCTGCTCGAAGCGTTCGGGCTGACCGCCGCGGTGGACGCGCTCGCGAGCCGGCTCGGCGTCGACTTCGGCGCCGACGAGGGCGCGCGCTTCATCCATCGCGAGGCGCTGTTCGCGATCGTCGAGCCGGCGATCGCGCAGATCGACTACGCGACCTGCGCGGGCAAGCTCGACGAGCACGGCGTCTGCTGGGGACCTTACCGCACGGTGACCGAGGCGCTCGCCGAAGACAAGCGGCTGTCGCTCGACAACCCGATGTTCTCGATGGTCAGCCACCCGAGCGGCGCGACCTACCTGACGCCCGGCTATCCGGCCGCGCTGTCGGTCACGCCGCGCC
Source organism: Burkholderiaceae bacterium (assembly GCA_047601745.1). GTDB lineage: Bacteria > Pseudomonadota > Gammaproteobacteria > Burkholderiales > Burkholderiaceae_E > JAKPAM01. Next base: position 4,064,298 of record JASGIS010000001.1, read on the forward strand.
AGCCGGCTCGCTCGGCGCCGGATCTGGGCCAGCACACCGAAGAAGTGCTCGCCGATCGGATGAAGCTGTCGGCGGCCGAGATCGGCCGGTTGCACGACGCGGGGGTGGTGGCGTCGCCGCGACGGGCTTAGCGGATTCGCCGGGCTTGGCGCATCTTTACGTTATCAGTTCGACAACGTCCGTATGCAGCGCTGCCATGCCCTTGTCGAACGTGGCGAGTCGTGCGAGTGCATCAGGGTTCGTCGTCGAGTGCCCGGACGTCATCGTCGGTCATGACCCGAGTGGCGCCGACGATCGCCGGCAAACCGGTTTCGGTGTCGATGCGGTAAGCCGCTTCCGGCTCGCCTGCGTGCCGAGCCAACGCCTCGGCGATCTGCACGGCGTTCAACGCCGCACCCTTGCGCAGATTGTCGGCCGCCGCGAACAACGCCAGTCCATGCGGCACGGTCGGGTCGCGGCGAATCCGGCCGACGAGAACGGCATCCTTTCCGGTTGCCGCCAGCGGATTCGGAACGTCCATCAATTCGACGCCCGGCGCACGTTCGAGCAGTTCGATCGCCCGTTCGACCGGTAGCGGCCGCTCGAACTCGGCATTGATCGATACCGAATGCCCGGTGAACACCGGCACGCGCACGCAAGTGCCCGAGACCGGCAGATCGGGGATACCGAGGATCTTGCGGCTCTCGTCGCGCAGCTTGATCTCCTCTTCGGTGTAGCCGTCCTCGACCTGCTGGTAGTTCATCGGCACGACGTTGAACGCGATCGGTACCGGCCACTTTCGCGGCGACGCAAAGGCGATGGCGTCGCCGGCATGAGCGAGACGGCGGGCATCGGTCGCCGTCGCCAGTTGCCGCGCCAGTTCGTCGACTCCGGCCAGCCCCGCGCCCGAGACAGCCTGATAAGTGCTGACGACGAGCCGGCGCAATCCGGCCTCGTCGTGCAGCGGCTTGAGCGCCGGCATCGCCGCCATCGTCGTGCAGTTCGGATTCGCGACGATGCCTTTCGGCAGCCGTCGGAGCGCATCGGCATTGACCTCGGACACCACCAACGGCACCTCGGGATCGCCGCGCCAGGCCGACGAGTTGTCGATCACGACCGCGCCGGCGGCGGCCACGACCGGCGCCAGCGCGCGCGACGTCTCGCCGCCGGCGGAGAAGAACACGATGTCGAGACCGCGGTAGTCGGCCGTCGCGGCGTCCTCGACGACGATTTCCTCGTCCTTCCAGCGCAGGCGCTTGCCGGCCGAGCGGGCGGAGGCGAACAGCCGCAGGCGATTGACCGGAAAGCCGCGTTCGATCAGGCAGGCGCGCATCAGCTCGCCGACCAGACCGGTCGCGCCGACGATGCCGACATCGAGGCGATTCCGGCCGCCGCGGTCGGAAGAGGGGGAAGAGAACGGAGAACTGCTGGACTGCATGATGACCTCGGTCAGGGTGGGAACGATGAACGTCCCGTCGACCGAGCGTCAGACTGAGCAGCGAAGGCAGAGCCGCCAACCCCGTCTGGCACTCCGCCAAACGGGGCAGGACGGCCCGCTAGCGGAGTCGCCTCTTGGTGATCGTAATGGCCTGCGCGCACGCGCCGGCCGACGCCATCGTCGAGCGATGGTCGGCATGCGGGAACGGGGAGCGAGCGTGCGCGGCAGACATGGTGCGGCTACCCTATCGGTCGCGGACCGAAACTGTCAAGCGCCGAAACCACGAAAGAGGAGCAGAACATGCTGAAGGACATCATTGCCGGCGCCGAAGCCTCGGGGATCCGCGTCGGCCTGCATGCCACGCGGGCCGATGGCGCGTGCATCGCGCACCGCGGCGACGAAATCTTCCCGTCGGCCAGCACGATCAAGCTGGCGATCATGATCGAGCTGTTCCGGCGCGTCGACGCCGGCGCATTGAGCCTCGACCAGCCTCATGTGCTGCGGCCGTCGGACCAGGCGGGCGGCGGTGGCGTGCTGCAGCACATGAGCCGGGGTCTCTCGCTGCCGCTGCGCGACCTTTGCTACCTGATGATGAGCCTCAGCGACAACCTGGCCACGAACATCCTGATCGAGCAACTCGGCATCGCCGAGATCAATGCCACGATCCGCTCGCTCGGCCTGAAGCACTCGGTTCTCGCGCGCCCGATGCAGGGTCGACCGGCGATCGAGGGCGAACAGGAAAACCTGGCTACGCCCGCAGAGGTCGCGCATCTGGTCCGGTGCATCCTCGACGGCTCGGCGGCCGGCGCCGACAGTTGCCGGGCGATGACGCGGATGATGGCCTTGCAGCAGAACGGTCGCCGGATCGGCCGATTCGTGCCGGCCGGTACGCCCTGGGGCAGCAAGACGGGTAGTTACCCCACCGTGGTCCATGACGTCGGATACGTACAGCTCGGCGAGGGGCCGATGATCGTCGCCGCGTTCACGCAGGACGTGCCCGACATCGTCGCCGGCGAACTGCTGATCAGCGAGATGGTGCGGGTGTTGCTGTCGAGCGTGGAGGGCGCGGGCTGGGATCGTTGAAGGGCCAGGTTCGTTTCGAATAAGTAGAGTGACCTAATGGGGATCTCATAAGTGGAACTTACTAAGTGGAATATCATAAGTGGAACCTAATAAGGGGGATTTCTTAAGCGAACAGCCTTGCGATCATGCGCTTTCCCGAGCGGTCCGATGTTTTCCGGGGCGAGGATGAGCGCCAATCACAGTCCCGCCTTTTGACGATAGCTGCGGATCGCCTTCTCCAGACGTGCGCCGGGCTCGGAAGGCATGCGCCCGATTCCGCTGCCGACAGGTCGTTCGCGCCCGAGGCGCGGTCACGCGTGGCCCGCCGCGACCTTGTCCGGCTTCCTACATCCGCAACCGTGTTCCGTAGCCGGTCAGCTCCAGATACCCGCGCCCGATCGTCCGGCCGTCTTCACCGACCTCGACGGCGCCCTCCCAGTAGATGGCGCCGGTCGTCGATCGGCTGTCCAGTTCCTGGTCGTCGAACAGCGGCGTCAGCCGCAGCCGGCGATCGCCGGTGACGACATCGACCTCGACCGGGTAAGTGACGCCGGTACGCGTCGATCGCCAGCTCCGCCGCGGCTCGAAGCGGACGTCGTCGGTCCGGGATGACGGCGAGGCGTGCGCCGAGCGCGGCTCGCCGCGGGCGTCGGCGGCGCTGATCCATTGCGCGTGCGACCACCAGCGCTGTCCGGCCTTGTCGCGGACGACGAAGGCCATCAGCGCCGAGCCGTCGTCGAGGTTCAGCCCGCACCAGTCCCAGCCGCTGGCCTGCGCGGCGAGCACCTCGCTCGACCATTCGTGGTCCAGCCATGCGCGTCCTTCGACGGACGCCGCTGCGCCGTCGCCGATCCGCAACTCGCCGGTCACCGCGAGCTGCGGACGACTGTAGTAGTAGCTGGCCTGTTCGGGGCGCGGACCCTTGCGCGAGTATCCGTCATCCCCCTGGACGAACGGCGCCGCCGGCGGCGCGAAGACGAGCCGCAGCGCGAAGCCGTCGGCGGCGATCGTCGCGTGGTAGCGGTCGTCGGCGTCGCGATGCAGCCGCCAGTCGTCGAGCATGACGTCGGTGTCGGCCTCGGCGGCGCGCACGAGGCCGAATCCCTCACGAGCCGCACGCTGGTCGTGCAGCAGCGCGCGGCGCTCGGGCTGCGCCAGCGCCACGTGCGCGAGCACCAGTTGCCGCGGCGCGAAGCGACTGGGGTTCGATGGCGTGTGCCCGGTGCGCGACCGGAAGAACGTGATCTGGACACCGCACGGCGGTGCGCCACCGCCGCGCCGCAGCCAGCCGGTCAGGTACCACCATTCGGTGCGGAAATCCGGGTGCGCGCCGTGATCGCGCGGAAATCGCAGCGGCCGGCCCGGTGTGGCGGCGGCATAAGGGACCGGAGCGGGGGCCGCGGCCGGCGGCGAGGATGCGGCGTCGGGAAATGCGGCTGTGGGCGGTGCGGGTGATAAGGGTGATGAGGACCGTGAGGACGGTGAGGGCGGAGCGGGCACGGTAGCGGGCGCCGTCGTCGCCGGTGTTTGCGCCTGCGCGCCGCTGATCCGGGGCCGGCTTCCCGCGATACCGACGATCATCGCTTGCAGCAACCGTCGGCGACGAATGAGCCGCAGCGCGTGGCGAATCGTGGCGCTAGCCATCGTCGCGGTCCTCGTCCTCGTCGTCATCGCTGCGGTTACCGTTGCCGTTGCCGTTGCCGTTGCCGTTGCCGTTGCCGTTGCCGTTGCCGTTGCCGCCGTCGCCGTCGCCGCCGTCGTCTTCGTCACCAGTCGGCTCGCACCGCCCGCACCGGCGACTGGCCGGCCGCGTGGCGCGATACGACTGCCGCGGTCAGCGTGCCGACGACGACGAGGACCAGTGCGCTGATCGCCAGTGTCCCGGTCGGGAAGGCCAGGTCCATCGTCCAGTGGAACGACTGCGGGTTGACGCGATCGATCAATACCCAGGCGATCGCCAGGCCGACCAGCAGCCCCCAGGCGACGCCGCAGCACAGCAGCAGCGTCGCCTCGATCGCCAGTTGCGCGGCGATGCCGCGCCGTTCGACGCCCAGTTGCCGCAGCAGGCCGAACTCGCGGCCGCGCGACACCGATTCGCCTGCGAAGGTCGCGGCGACGCCGAACAGTCCGACGCCGAGCGCGATCGCTTCGAGCAGATACGTGACGACGAAGCTGCGATCGAAGATCGTCAGCGACAACGCGCGGATCTCGGCGGCGCTGCGCCACGGCAGTTCGGCCAGTTCGGGCAGTGCCTGGCGGATCGACGCCAGCACCTGCTCGGCATCGGCGCCGTCGGCGAGCCAGACCGCGACGTCGGTCTTGCGATCGTCGCCGGTCAGGCGCCGGTAGTCGGCGTCGTCGATCGCGATCGCGCCGAACTGGCGCGCGTAGTCGCGCCAGACGCCCCGCACGAGGAAGCGCGTGCCGACCGGCCCCAACGGCAGCGCGACCCGCGTGCCCGGCGTCATCCGGTACAGATCGACCATCGCCTCGCTGACGTAGATCGGGACGTCGGCGTGGACGTCGGTATGGGCGTCGGTATGGGCGTCGGTGCCGGCGTCGGTGCCGGCGTCGGTGCGGGTATCGGTACGGGGGTCGGTACGAGGGTCGGTGCGGGGGCCGGTGCGGGGGCCGGTGCGGGGGCCGGTACGGGCATCGGCCGGGGACGAGGGCCAGGCGATGATCTCGCCGGTCATCGGCAGCGACGACGCGGGCCGCGCCGCGTCGATCGGCCGCGCCAGCACCGCGACCGGAGCGCGTTCGGCGTCGAGCGTCAGTTCGGTCACGCGCATCCATTGCGCGCGGGCGATGCCGGGCAGCTCGCGCAGCCGCGCGGCCGTCGAATCATCGAACGCGCCCTGCGCACCGCCGCCAGCCGAACGCGTATACAGATCGGCGGGCAGTACCTGATCGAGCCAGTGCTCGACCGAGCCGCGGAAGCTCGTCACCATGATCGCCATCGCGCTGGCCAGCGCGAAGCTGGCGACGACGCCCGACAGCGTGCCGACGGCCGTGAAGCGGGCGATGCCCAGCCGCTGGCAGGCCAGCCACAACGGCGTCGCGCGCATCAGCGTCGGCAGGCGCAGCGCCGATGCGGCCAGCCCGGCGACGAGCATCGGCACGGCGGCGATGCCGGCGAACAGCCAGGCGGCGATCGCCGCGTAGGCGGGAATCGGCAGCCCGGTGACCGGAGGCAGTTGCAGCAGCAGCGCGCCGAGCAGCAGCCACGCGAGCGGCCATGCCAGCGTCCGGATCGCGCGTTCGCGCGATATCCGCACCGATGCACCGGGGTCCGCTTCGGCGCCGCGCAGCCGCGCGACGACCGGCTGACGATCGAGCGAGCGCATCGGCCACCAGCTTCCGACGGCGCCGGCGGCGACGCCCGCCAGCCAGTAGCCGAGCAGGGCGGGGGAGGACCACGTCAGCGTCGGCAGCGTGCCGATGAAATAGCCGCCGCCGAGGTCGCCGCCCAGCCTCGCCAGCAGCAGGGCGGCCAGCGCGATGCCGAGCGCGAGCCCGGCCAGCGAGCCGATCGCGCCGAGCAGCAGGCCCTGGCCGAGCACCAGCGCGCCGACCTGGCGGCGGGTCAGGCCGATGACGGTCAGCATCGCGAGGCTGGTGCGCTGGCGCGTCACCGACAGCGCCAGCGTCGCGTAGACGATGAACGCGCCGGTGAACAGCGCGACCAGCGACAGCACGCCCAGGTTGACCCGGTACGCGCGCGAGAGGTTCGACATCCGCTGCTCGCTGGCCTGCGGCCTCTGCAGGCGCGCGTCCCGGCCGAGCAGCGGCGCCAGTTCGCGCGCGAAGCGGCCGGCGTCGACGCCGTCGGCGATCCGCAGGTCGATCCGGTTCAGCCGCCCGAGCCAGCCGAGCCGCCATTGCAGCGCGCCGATGTCCATCACGGCGAGCGGGGGAGCCGTGTCGGACGACGCGCCGCCGTACCGGTCGCCGGCTGGGGCCTCGCCGACGTCGCCGCTGATCCGCAGCGAGACCGGACCGCTCGGGCCGCGCACGCGCAGCGTGTCGCCGACGCGCGCGCCCAACGACTGCCGCGCGCTGGCCGACACGAAGATCGTGTCGTCGCCGAACAGCGGCGACGTCGAGCCGGCGCCGGCGTCGGCCGTGCCTTCGGCGACCCGCGGCAGCAGCGCCGGCGTGACCCGCGCCGCGCGGTACAGGTCGATGCCGATCAGCCGCAGCGGGCGATCGTCGTCGACGCGGCCGCCGGCGGCCAGTACGGCGGCGCGTACGTCGATGACCGGACTGGCCGCGGTGATGCCGAGGCGCCGGCCTTCGTCGCCGGCCAGCCGCGCGTACAGGTTCTCGTCGAAACTGCCGCCGGTAGGCAGCACCTGCCATTGCGCCTCGCCGTTGACGACGGCCAGCGCGCGTCCGAACTCATCGAGCGCCGACGCGTTGACCAGGTGGGTCGCGACGGCCAGCGCGACGCCGATCGCGATCGCCACGATCGCGATGCCGGCGCGGCCGCGCTGCTGGCGCCACAGGCCCAGCCATTGCCAGGCCCACAGCGTCCAGCGCGGCATCGCCGGCACCGCCGCATTGAAGGGTGCCGACGGTTCAGTCATCGACGAGCCGCTGGTCGACGAGCCGCACGCGTCGCTGCGCGATCGCCGCCGCCTGCATCGAGTGCGTGACCATCAGCAGCGCGGCGCCCGATTCGTCGATGTGCTCGGTCAGCGTGCGCAGCGCCGTCGCGGCGTGCGAGGGATCGAGGTTGCCGGTCGGTTCGTCGGCCAGCACCAGCGCCGGCCGGTGGATCAGCGCGCGCGCCAGCGCGACGCGCTGCTGTTCGCCGCCGGACAGTTCGGCCGGCAGCACCGTCCGCCGCCGGGCCAGCCCGAGCCGGTCGAGCGCGCGGCCGGCGGCCTGCCACGCGGTGTCGCGCGCGACGCCATTGAGCAGCAGCGGCAGCGCGACGTTGCGCTGCGCATCGAGATAGGGCAGCAGGTGGAAGGCCTGGAACACGAAGCCGATCCGCCGCCGCCGCAGGCCGGCGGTACGGCGTTCGTCCATCGTCTCGACCGCCTGACCGTCGAACAGGATCCGGCCGGCGTCGGGCTTCTCGAGGCCGGCGATCAGATTGAGCAGCGTCGATTTGCCGCTGCCCGATTCGCCGAGCAGCGCGACCCGTTCGCCGGCGTCGATCCGCAGGTCGACGTCGCGCAGCACCGGCGAGTCGCGATCGAAATGCTTGCAGACCCCGATCAGTCGCAGCAGCGGGGCGTCATCGGTCGGCACCGGGCAATGCTCCCGTCCCGGCGCGGCGGGTTCGACCACAGAATCTCAGTCGACCTCGACGCCCGGCTCGCCGGTCTGCAGCGAACCGATGACGCGAGCCTGCGCGAAGCCGTCGCGGTGGAACGTCGCCAGCACCTGGTCGACGGCGTCGGGCGCGCAACTGACGAGCAGGCCGCCGCTGGTCTGCGGGTCGGTCAGGATCGCCCGCTGCCAGTCGGTGATCGCCGCGCCGAGCCGCATCTGCTCGCCATAAGCGGTCCAGTTGCGACCCGAGGCGCCGGTGTAGATGCCGTCGCGAGCCAGGTCGGCGACATGCTCGATCAACGGCAGCTCGTCGAACCGCAGCCGCGCCCGCAGTCGTGCGCCGCGGCACAGCTCGAGCAGGTGGCCGAGCAGGCCGAAGCCGGTGACGTCGGTCATCGCGTGCACGCCGGCGAGCGGCGCCAGGTTGCGACCGGCGACGTTCAGCCGCGTCGTGTGCGCGATCATCGCGTCATAAGCGCCGGGCGGCAGCCGGTCTTTCTTGAGCGCGGCCGACAGCACGCCGACGCCCAGCGGCTTGCCGAGCACCAGCACGTCGCCGGGCCGGGCCTGGCTGTTGCGCTTGAGCTGCTTCGGGTGCACGAGGCCCATCGCCACGAGGCCGTAGATCGGTTCGACCGAGTCGATCGTATGGCCGCCGGCGACCGGGATGCCGGCGGCGGCGCAGACGGCCTCGCCGCCTTCGAGGATCCGGCGGATCGTGTCGACCGGCAGCCGGTCGACCGGCATCGCGACCAGCGCCAGCGCCATGATCGGCGTGCCGCCCATCGCGTAGACGTCGGACAGCGCGTTGGTCGCGGCGATGCGGCCGAAGTCATAAGGATCGTCGACGATCGGCATGAAGAAGTCGGTCGTCGCGACCAGCGCCTGTTCGTCGTTGAGCTGGTAGACGGCCGCGTCGTCGGCCGTCTCGATGCCGACCAGCAGTTGCGGCGGCACCGGGAAGCGGGCGCTGCCGCGCAGGATCTCGGACAGCACGCCCGGCGCGATCTTGCAGCCGCAGCCGCCGCCGTGCGAGAACGACGTGAGCCGCACCGGGGCCGGGACGGGGGCCGCGCTGCCGGCGGACGAGGCCGGGCCGTTCATTCGGCGCCTGCCATGCCGCCGACGACGCGCGAGAAGCCGCCGTCGACATAGGTGATCTCGGCGCTGATGCCGGCGGCCAGATTGGACAGCAGGAAGGCCGCGGCGTTGCCGACGTCCTCGATCGTCACGTTGCGGCGGATCGGCGCGTGCCGGGCGTTGAAGTCGAGCATCTTGGAGAAGCCCTTGATGCCGCTGGCGGCCAGCGTCTTGATCGGGCCGGCCGAGATGCCGTTGACGCGCACGCCGGACGGGCCGAGGCTTTCGGCCAGATAGCGGACGGCGGCCTCCAGGCTGGCCTTGGCCAGGCCCATCGTGTTGTAGTTGGGGATGACTCTTTCGGCGCCCAGGTAGCTGAGCGTCAGGATCGAGCCGTGCGCCCGGGTCAACATCGGCCTGGCGGCCTTCGCGCAGCCGACCAGGCTGTACGCCGAGACGTCGTGCGCGATCCGGTAGGCTTCGCGGCTGGCGCCCTCGAGGAAGTCGCCGGCGATCGACTCGCGCGGCGCGAAGCCGATCGCGTGGACCAGTCCGTCCAGGCCGTCCCAGCGCTGGCCCAGCTCGGCGAACAGCGCGTCGATCTGCGCGTCGTCGGCCACGTCGCACGGCAGCGCGATCGACGAACCGAACTCGGCCGCCATTTCGGTGATCCGGTCCTTGAAGCGGTCGTTCTGGTACGTGAAAGCGAGTTCGGCGCCCTGGTCGCGGCAACTGCGGGCGATGCCATAGGCGATCGAGCGATTCGACAACAATCCCATGACGAGAATCCGCTTGCCCTTCAGAAAACCCATCGACGCTCTCCATTACAATCGTTCGATGCGTATTGTCTCACGATGCTTAGCCTGGCTGGCGCGGGCCGCCGCGCCGCTCGGCCCGGTCCGGCGCGCGCCTTCGCCGGGGCGGCGGACCGCCCGGTCCGGTCCGGCGCACGCCTTGGCCGGTGCGGCGGGGCGGCGCCGGCGAGCGCGGCCGATCGCGGCGCGCGGAGCGGCCGACGGCGCGATCGGACGGCTGCCGGCGATCGCCGTCCGGCTGCTGGCAGCGCTGACGATGGCGCTGGCGATGGCGCCGGCGGCCTGGGCCGTCCACGGCATGGCGCTCGGCGACGAACCGAAGTACCCGGCCGATTTCACGCATTTCGACTACGTGAACCCCGACGCGCCGCGCGGCGGCGAGGTCACGCTGTCGTCGATGGGCAACTACGACAAGCTCAATCCGTTCACGCTCAAAGGCCGGCCGCCGCGGATGCTGAGCGAGCTGATGTTCGAGACGCTGACCGAGCAGTCGCTCGACGAGCCGTTCTCGGTCTACGGCCTGCTGGCCGAGGACATGTCGCTGGCGCCCGACGGCCGCTCGATCACGTTCCGGCTGCGGCCGCAGGCGCGCTTCAGCAACGGCGACCCGGTCACCGCCGACGACGTCAAGTATTCGTTCGATACGCTGCGCAGCAAGGCCGCCAGCCCGATGTACCGCCAGTACTGGCAGGACGTGCGGCGCGCGGTCGTCGTCGACCGGCTGACCGTGCGCTTCGATTTCGAGCGGCCGAACCGCGAGCTGCACATGATCGTCGGCGCGCTGCCGGTGTTCTCGAAGAAGTGGGGGCAGGGCAAGCCGTTCGACCAGGTGGTCAACGACGAGCCGATCGCCAGCGGTCCTTACCGGATCGATTACTACGACCTGGGCAAGTCGATCGGCTACAAGCGCGACCCGGACTACTGGGGCAAGGATCTGGCCGTCCGGCGCGGCATGTACAACTTCGACAAGATCCATATCACCTATTTCCTCGACGAGTTCGCCCGCATCGAGGGCTTCAAGGCCGGCGTCTTCGATTTCGTCTACGAGAACGCCGCCAAGAACTGGGCGCGCGCCTACTACGGTGCCAAGTTCGACAACGGCCAGTTGATCAAGACCGAGCTGCCGAACTCGAACGCGCAGGGCATGCAGGGCTACATGTTCAACACGCGCCGGCCGATCTTCCAGGACGTGCGGGTGCGCAAGGCGCTGGGGCTGGCGCTCGATTTCGAGTGGATGAACCGACAACTGTTCTACGACCAGTATTCGCGCAGCGACTCGTTCTTCACGAACTCCGAACTGGCGGCCACCGGCATGCCGTCGGACGAAGAACTGGCGCTGCTCGAGCCTTATCGCTCGCGGCTGCCGGCCGAAGTGTTCGAGGAGGCCAGGAAGCCGCCGGTCACCGCGCCGCCGCCGAACTCGCTGCGCAACAACCTGCGCGAGGCGCGCCAACTGCTCGCGCAGGCCGGCTGGACCTATCGCGACGGCGCGCTGCGCAACGCCAGCGGCGAGCCGTTCGAGTTCGAGATCATCGACGACAAGCGCACGTGGGAGCGCGTCGTCGCGCCGTTCGGCCGGGCGCTCGACAAGCTCGGCATCCAGATGCGGTTCCGCGTGATGGATTCGTCGCTGCTGAAGGCGCGCGAGGACCAGTTCGACTACGACATGGTCATCAACTGGTGGCTCAGCTCGCAGAGTCCGGGCAACGAGCTGACGTTCCGCGTCGCCAGCGCCTCGGCCGACGAACCGGGGTCCGACAACTTCCCGGGCATCCATGATCCGATCGTCGACAAGCTCGTCGAGGCCGTGCTGTCGGCACGATCGCGACACGAACTGGTCACGGCCTGCCGGGCGCTGGATCGCGTGCTGCGCGCCGGTTACTATGTGATTCCCCAGTGGTACAACAAGGTGCACCGCGTGTCGTACAAGAACCGGTTCGGGCGCCCGCGGACGCTTCCGCTGTATTACCAGGCCGAGGAGTGGTTCGTGCAAGCGTGGTGGATGCTCCCGGACGCTAAGCACTGATGCTCGCCTATGTCCTGAAGCGCCTGCTGCTGATGGTGCCGACGCTGCTGGGCATCGTCGCGCTGACCTTCGTCGTGATCCAGTTCGTGCCGGGCGGTCCGGTCGAGCAGATGGTCCAGCAACTGACGCGCGGCGACGACATGCGCGGCGGCGAGGTCGCGCAGGGCTCGAACATCTATCGCGGCAATCGCGGCGTCGACGAGGCCAAGCTGGCCGAGATCCGCGCGCTGTACGGCTTCGACAAGCCGCCGATCGAGCGCTTCTGGCAGATGCTCAAGGGTTTCGCGGTGTTCGACCTGGGCACGAGCTTCTTCCACAGCAAGTCCGTCTGGGGCTTGATCGTCGAGAAGCTGCCGGTCTCGATCTCGCTGGGCCTGTGGACCTTCTTGCTCACTTATCTGATCTCGATTCCGTTGGGCATCGCCAAGGCGGTGCGGCACGGTTCGACGTTCGACCTGCTGACGAGCACGCTGATCCTGATCGGCTACGCGATTCCGGGCTTCGTGCTCGGCGTCGCGCTGCTGGTGCTGTTCGGCGGCGGCTCGTTCTGGCAGATCTTTCCGCTGCGCGGGCTGACCAGCAACGGCTGGGCGCAGATGTCGATGATCGACAAGGTGCTCGACTACCTGTGGCATCTGGTGCTGCCGCTGACGTGCATGGTGATCGGCAGTTTCGCGGTCACGACGATGCTGACCAAGAACACGGTGCTCGAGGAGATCCGCAAGCAGTACGTGACCGTCGCGCGCGCCAAGGGCCTGGACGAGCGACGCGTGATGTACAAACACGTGTTCCGCAACGCGTTGATCCCGATCATCACCGGGTTTCCGGCCGCGTTCATCGGTGCGTTCTTCACCGGATCGCTGCTGATCGAGACGCTGTTCTCGCTCGATGGCCTGGGTCTGCTGTCGTATGACGCGGTGATGCGCCGCGATTACCCGATCGTCATGGGCACGTTGTACGTGTTCTCGCTGATCGGGCTGCTGGCCAAGCTGATCAACGACATCCTGTACGTCTGGGTCGATCCGCGGATCCAGTTCTCGACGCTCGATCGATGACCGCATCCGCCGTGCCTTCGCTGTCGCCCGGCCGCCGTATATGGCTGCGCTTTCGCCGCAACCGCCGCGGGTTCGTCAGCCTGTGGGTGTTCCTGGTGCTGTTCGCGCTGAGCCTGTGCGCGGAAGTGCTGTCCAACGACAAGCCGATCGTCGTGCGCTACGACGGGCAATGGTTCTTTCCGCTGTGGCGCGACTACCCGGAGGCGACGTTCGGCGGCGACTTCCCGTCGATGGCCGACTATCTCGATCCGTTCATCGTCGAGCAGTTCCACAAGCCGGGCAACTGGGCGATCTACCCGCCGAACCGCTATTCGTACAACACGATCAATTATTTCGCGCCGAGCCCCAACCCGGCGGCGCCCAATGCCGAGAATCTGCTCGGCACCGACGACCGGGGGCGCGACGTGCTGGCCCGCCTGTTGTACGGCTTTCGCGTGTCGGTGCTGTTCAGTCTGGCGCTGACGGCGGTCGGCGTCGTCATCGGCATCCTGTTCGGCGCGCTGCAAGGGTATTTCGCCGGGCGCTTCGACCTGACGATGCAGCGGCTGATCGAGATCTGGGCGTCGATGCCCGAGCTGTATCTGCTGATCATCCTCAGCTCGATCTTCGAGCCGGGGCTGCTGATCCTGCTGGTCGTGCTGTCGCTGTTCGGCTGGATGACGCTGTCCGACTACGTGCGCGCCGAGTTCCTGCGCAACCGCTCGCTCGAATACGTGACGGCGGCCCGCGCGCTGGGCCTGTCGAACCGGCAGATCATCTGGCGGCACATCCTGCCCAATTCGATGACGCCGGTGCTGGCGTTCCTGCCGTTCCGCATGAGCGGCGGCATCCTGGCGCTGACCAGCCTGGACTTCCTGGGCCTGGGGGTGCCGCCGAGCACGCCGAGCCTCGGCGAGTTGCTGGCGCAGGGCAAGGGCAACCTGGATGCGTGGTGGATCTCGTTGTCGACGTTCTCGGTGCTGGTGCTGATGCTGATGCTGCTGATCTTCATCGGCGAGGCGTTGCGCGACGCGCTCGACACGCGGCGGGGGTAGCGGGATGACGCCGGATCAACCGTTGCTGCGGATCGACGATCTGTCGGTCGATTTCGATACCGCATCCGGACGCTCGCGGGTCGTCGAGCACGTCAGCCTGGACGTGGCCGCCGGCGAGCGTTTCGCGCTGGTCGGCGAATCCGGCTCGGGCAAGACCGTCACCGCGATGTCGGTGCTGCGGCTGCATGCCGACGCGCGCTACCAGGGCTCGATCAGGCTCGACGGCCGCGATCTGCTGACGCTGTCCGAACGCCAGATGCGCGGCGTGCGCGGCAAGGACGTCGCGATGATCTTCCAGGAGCCGATGAGCGCGCTCAATCCGCTGTACACGGTGGGCGAGCAGATCTGCGAGACGCTCGAACTGCACGAGGGCATGACGCGCGCGCAGGCGATGGCGCGCGCGATCGAGCTGCTCGAGCTCGTGCGCATCAACGAGCCGGCGCGGCGCGCGCAGGCGTATCCGCATCAGTTGTCGGGAGGGCAGCGGCAGCGCGCGATGATCGCGATGGCGCTCGCCTGCGAGCCCAGGCTGCTGATCGCCGACGAACCGACGACCGCGCTCGACGTCACGATCCAGCGCCAGATCGTCGAGTTGCTGCTGGACCTGCAGACCCGCCTGGGCATGGCGATCCTGCTGATCACGCACGACCTGCCGCTGGTGCGCCGGTTCGCGCAGCGCGTGGCCGTGATGCGCGATGGCCGGATCGTCGAGACCGGCGAGACCGCGGCGCTGTTCGCGGCGCCGGCCGATCCGTACACCCGGCGGCTGATCGACAGCCGCCCCCGGCGGACCATCCAGCCGCTGCCGCCGCTTCCGCCCCGTCTGGCCGCGATGCTGTCGGGCGCGGCGCCGACGGCCGGGCACGATGATGGTCGGGCCGGCGGTGGCCCGGCCGATGGTGGCTTGGTCGATGGTGGTTCGGCCGGCGGTGGCCTGGTTGGCGGTGGCCTGGTCGGCGATGGGCGGAGCGGCGATGGGCTGACCGAGGCCGTCGAGCCGCCGCTGCTGCTCGATGCGCGCGGCGTGACCTGCCGCTATCGCTATCGCGAGGGCTGGTTCGGCTCGCGGCCGGTCGACGTCGTCCGCCGGGTCGACGCACTGCTTCGCAAGGGCGAAACGCTGGGCATCGTCGGCGAGTCGGGTTCCGGCAAGACCACGCTCGGACTGAGTCTGTTGAGATTGTCGGCGTCGCGGCTGTACGGCACCGTCGCCTTCGACGGGCAACGGATCGACCAGATGCCGGAGCGGCGTCTTCGCCCGCTGCGGCGCCGGATGCAGGTCGTCTTCCAGGATCCGTTCAATTCGCTGTCGCCGAGGATGACCGTCGAGCAACTGATCGGCGAGGGCCTGGCCCTGCATCAACCGACGATGACGCGCGGCGAGCGGCGCGATCGCATCGTCGCGATGCTCGAGGAGGTCGGCCTGCGCGACGCGATGCTGAACCGCTATCCGCACGAGTTCTCCGGCGGTCAGCGGCAGCGGCTGTCGATCGCGCGCGCGGTCATCCTGCAGCCCGAGCTGATCCTGCTCGACGAGCCGACGTCGGCGCTGGACGTCTCGGTCCAGAGTCAGGTGCTCGAACTATTGAGCGCGCTGCAGCGCAAGTACGGCCTGAGCTATCTGTTCATCACGCACGATCTCGCGGTGATCCGCGCGATGGCGCATCGCGTGATCGTGATGAAGGATGGGGAGGTCGTCGAGACGGCCCAGACCGAGGCGCTGTTCAGCGCGCCGCGCGAGCCGTACACGCGGGAGCTGCTCGGCGCCGCGGCGCTCTGAGCGCCCGGAGCCGCTCTGGTGTGCGGGCTCCGCTCAGGCGGCGGCTCCGATCAGGGGGGCTCCGCTCAGGTGCGCGGCATGCGGCGGGCCGGCGACTTCGCGGCCGGCGTGCTGGCCGGACGCTGGCGGGCCGAGGCCGTGCGTGCCGCGGGGGCCTTGCCGGCGGTGGCCACCGGGGTCCTGGCGGCGGGCGCCGCCGCGCGCGAGGCGGCCGGACGCGCGGCCGGCCTGGCGGCCGTGCGAGCGGCGGCCGGCGATGCGCGCTTGGCGGCGATCGTCGCCGGCATCGCCGCCGGCGTATCGTCGATCGGCGCCGACACCTTGATCGGGCGCACGTCCTGGTCGATCTCGGTCGAGACGATCTGTTTGGTGCCGCGCTCGTCGGTCAGCAGCGTCTGCGAGCTGCTCGGGCGCACCATCAGCCGCATGCCGCGAGCGACCTTCGGCGCCTTCAGCCCGTTCCACGACTGCACGGTGCTGCCCGACACGCCGTAGCGCGCGGCGATCGAATACAGCGTCTCGCCGCGCTTGACGACGTGATAGACCGGCGGACGGCGGATTTCCTCGTAGACGCGCGGGCCTTCGAAGCGCTCGATGCGGGTTTCGTCCTCGACCGCCTTGCGCGGCGCGATGATCCGCGTGCCGGCCAGCGGCTGGGTGGACGCCGACAGGCTGTTGGCGCGCCGTAGCTCGGCGACCGTGATGCCGGCCCGTTGCGCGACCGTCTCGAGCGTCTCGCCCGGGGCCAGCGTGTGCGGCTGCCACGACGCGAACGGGCGCTTGGACAGGCCGTGCTTCTCGACGGCCTCCATGAACGCGTCGAGGCGGTCGGCCGGCAGCTTGATCTCGTTGTTGCGCGTCGCGGCGATGACCGGCCGGTTGTGCGCCGGGTTCAACGCGACGAACTCGTCGACGCTCATACCGGCGAACTGCGCGGCCAGTTTCAGGTCGATCGGGCCGGTCTTCTCGATCGTCACGAAATACGGCTTGTTCGCCAGCGCCGGCAGCGGGACGCCCAGCTGGTCGGCGTTCTGGATGATGTGCTTGAGCGCGATCAGCTTCGGCACGTAGTTCCGGGTCTCGTTCGGCATGTCCAGACTCAGGTAGTCGGTCGGACGTCCGCGCGAGCGGTTCTTGTTGACGGCGCGGGCCACCGCGTTCTCGCCCCAGTTGTACGAGGCGAGCGCGAGGAACCAGTCGTTGCCGTGCATCGTGTAGATCGTCTGCAGGTAGTCGAGCGCCGCGCGGGTCGACTGCACGACGTCGCGACGGTTGTCGACCCACCAGTTCTGCGACAGGTTGTACTGCTTGCCGGTGGACGGGACGAACTGCCACAGGCCGGCCGCCTGTGCCGACGACAGCGCGGTCGGGTTCATCGCGCTCTCGACGAAGGGCAGCAGCGCGAGCTCGGTCGGCATGCCGCGCTTGTCGAGCTCTTCGACGATGTAGTACAGGTAGCGGCCGCCGCGATCGAACATCCGCTCCAGGTAGTCGGGCTTCTGCAGGTAGAAGCGCTCCTTGTCGGCGACCAGCGGCGTGTCGAGCTCGGGCATCGCGAAGCCGGCGCGGATCCGGTCCCACAGACTGGCCGGACCCGTCGGCTCGACCGGCTTGGCGACGACGACGACGGGCGGCGCGGCCGGATCCGGCAGCACGGTGACGGTGCGGGTGCTCGGCGGCGTCGGCGAGACCGTCTGGCCGGACGGCATGCGGGCATTGGCCGTGCCAGCCGGGGCCTGGGGTTTGACGGGCTTGGCGGCCGCCGGCGCGCCCGATCCGGTCGCGGCGACCGGCCCGTCGATGCCGGGATCGACGGCGGTGGGACTGTCGCCGACGCTCGCGCACGCACCGAGCAGCACGCTCAGGGCGACGCTGCCCAGCATGGCGGGGCGCAGGCGGGAAATCATCGCCGGAACGATCATCATCAAGGAGCAACGCAAAGAACTCTCCTAACTACATGATTCGGCGTGGAAAAGCCGATGCTATGCGATCGGGTTAAACATCGTCAAGCCGACCGGGCAGGCCTAGCCTGCCGGCGGTCAGGTGATCGTGTCAACGGAAGTTGTCCTTCCAGCGGCGTACGGCGGCGAAAAAACCGACGTCGTCGGCCTCGGCAGGCGTCAGCTCCGCCGGCAGATGGCGTCGCACGCACGTTTCGCGGCTGCGCAGGAACGGATTGGTGCGGCGCTCGATCGCGATCAAACTGGGCACCGTCTCGTTGTCGGCGTCGCGCAGGCGCAACGCTTCGGCCAGCCGCTGCGCGACCTCGGCGGTCTCGGGGTCGGCCGCGGCGGCGAAGCGCAGGTTGGAGACCGTGTATTCGTGCGCGCAATAGACGAGGGTGTCCGACGGCAGCGCGGCGAGGCGATCGAGCGAGTCGAGCATCTGCGCGGGCGTGCCCTCGAACAGCCGGCCGCAGCCGGCGGCGAACAGCGTGTCGCCGCAGAACAACAGCGGGCGGGGATCGTCGCCGTAGCCGTCGCCCGCGTACGCGATGTGTCCGCGCGTGTGGCCGGGGACCTCGAGGGCGCGCAGCGACATCGGCAATCCCGCGACGTCGATCCGGTCTCCGTCGAGCAGCGGTTCGTCGACGCCGTCGATGTCCTCGCCGGCCGGGCCGTAGACGGTCGGGTTCGCCCATTCGCGCAGCGCCCGGACGCCGCCGACGTGGTCGGCATGGTGATGGGTCAGTAGAATGGCGGACAACGAGAGACGTTGCTGCTCGAGTCGTTGGATCACCGGTCCGGCATCGCCCGGATCGACGACGACTGCACGCGCTCCGTCGGGCGACCGGATCAGCCAGATGTAGTTGTCGCTGAAGGCCCGGATCGGTTCGATCAACGCGTGGGCCGTCGCCCGGTAGCGCCAAGCACTGCCGGGTGCATTCGAGGGATCGGGGGGCTGGGACGTATGCACGACAGGATTATAAAGGGCGATCGATCGCTGCCCACGTTCGATGGCTTCGATTCGGTCCCCGGCCGCTACCTGCTGGCCTGGGAGAAAAGCCGGTTCGACGCGTTAGTCGGGGACGTCTTCGGCTATTACGCGGTGCAACTGGGGCTGCCCGAGATCGATACGCTGCAGGCCAACCGGATGCCGACGCGGATCCTGGCGACGATCGGGCGGGCCGGTGCGGCCGGCGACGCCGGCGCGGCGGCGCCGGATCCGGGCTGCGCCGAGGCGGCGGCCGCCGTTGAGCCGGCAGATGAGACGAAGCCGGTGCCGGAGCCGGGATTCACGCATCGGGTGGTCGTCGAGCACTTCGAGCACCTGCCGTTCGCCGAGCAGTCGGTCGACCTGATCGTGATGCCGCACGTGCTCGAGTTCGCCGTCGATCCGCACCAGGTGCTGCGCGAGGTCGATCGCGTGCTGCGGCCCGAGGGACGCGTGCTGGTGTCGGGCATCAATCCGATCAGCCTGTGGGGGGCCCGCCACCTGATGCCGCGGGTCGGCCGGTCGGTGCTGCCGCCGCAGGCCCGGCTGATCGGGCTGCCGCGGCTGCGCGACTGGTTCAAGCTGCTCAGCTTCGACGTCGATCAGCATCATTACGGCTGCTATCGGCCGCCCTGCCAGTCCCAGGTCTGGCTCGACCGGATGAACGTCGTCGAGCGCGCCGGCGATCGCTGGTGGCCGATCTGCGGCGCCGTCTATTGCGTGGCGGCGGTCAAGCGCGTCCAGGCGATCCGCCTGATCGCGCCGGTCTGGCGCAAGAAAGAGCCGGTCCGGCGCCGCGTCGCGGTGGCCGCGTCGTCGAACCGGCAGCAGCAGACGGTCGACTAGGCGGACCGTCGAATAGGCGGACGGTGGAATAGGCGGGCGGTGGAATAGGCGGGCGGTGGAATAGGCGGGCGGTGGAATAGGCGGGCGGTGGAATAGGCGGGCGGTCGACCAGGCGGATGGTCGACCAGGCGGACGGCGCGGGCCGGGACAGCCGGTGCGGGCAGGGCAGGCGGCCGCGGGCCGCCGCTTGCTGCCGGCCGCCGCGGGCTGCTGCCGGCCCCGCGGCCGCGTGAGTCAGCCTTTCGCGTGCGTCAGCCCTCGCGCGGGCCGTACATGTAGTCGCGCGTCATCGGCAGCGGGCTCAGCGCGCCGGACGGCTGCTGGTCGGGCTTGAACGCCAGCAACTGGTACAGGTTGATCCAGCCCTGCTGGAACGCGTGCGAGCAACCGGCCAGGTACACGCGCCAGATGCGCGCCCGGCGATCGCCGGCCAGTTCGATCAGGTGCGGCAGGTTGGCCTCGAACGTGTCGGACCAGGCCTTGAGCGTCTGCGCGTAGTGGCGGCGCAGCGACTCGGCGTCGGCCAGTTCGAGGCCGGCCGCCGACAGCTCCTGGATCGCCAGCGCCACGTGCGGCAACTCGCCGTCCGGGAACACGTAGCGTTCGATGAAATCGCCGGCACCCAGCCCCACCGAGTGGTTGTCGGGATCGCTGGACGTGATGCCGTGGTTCAACGCGATGCCGCCGGGCCTGAGCAGCCGGTGGATGACGTTGAAATACGCGCGCAGGTTCTTCAGGCCGACGTGCTCGAACATGCCGATCGACGAGATCTTGTCGAACGCGCCGTCGCCGGGAATGTCGCGATAGTCCTGCAGCCGGATCTCGATCCGGTCCGACAGGCCGGCCGCCTTGACGCGCTCGGTCGCCAGCGCGAACTGGTTCTCGGACAGCGTGACGCCGATCGCCCGCACGCCGTAGTGGCGCGCGGCATGGATGGCCATCGCCCCCCAGCCGCAGCCGATGTCGAGCAGCGTTTCGCCGGGCTGGAGCATCAGCTTGCGGCAGACGTGGTCGAGCTTGTTGACCTGCGCCTGCTCGAGCGTGTCCTGCGGGTCGCGGTAGTACGCGCACGAATAGACCATCGCCGGGTCGAGCCAGACCTGATAGAACTCGTTCGATACGTCGTAGTGGTATTCGATCGCCTTCTTGTCGCTCTTGCGCGAATGGCGGGTCAGCCAGCTCGGCAGCTTGCCCAGCGGCTGGCTTTCGTCGTTCTGCCGCGACAACTGCTCGGCCACGGCGATGACGGTGTCGATCGGGCCGTCGATGTCGATTTCGCCCTCGACGAACGCCTCGCCGAGCGACGCGAGCGTCGGCTTCATCAGGTGGCGCGCCGCGGTCGTGCCGTTGAGCCGGATCCGTACCTTCGGGTCGTCGCCCAGCGACACGCCCGACCCGTCCCATAACGACACCTCCAGCGGCAACGGCCTTCGCTCGCGCACGTTTTCGAGGTAACGAAGCACCTGTTTCTCGAGCATGGTCGACTCCCTCAGATTCAAAACGATCGATGCACAGTTAAAATCCGGCGCCCCATCTCTTGGCGAAATCCCGATGACCGTTCCCCACGTGGAGATCTACACCGACGGCGCTTGCAAAGGCAATCCCGGCCCCGGCGGCTGGGGGGCCTTCCTCGTGTCCGGGCCGCACCAGAAGGAGCTGTTCGGCGGCGAGGCGCAGACGACCAACAACCGCATGGAGCTGCTGGCGGTGATCAAGGCGCTCGAAGCGCTCAAGCAGCCGAGCGAGGTGGTCGTGCACACCGATTCGCAGTACGTGCAGAAGGGCGTGTCCGAATGGATGCGCGGCTGGAAGGCTCGAGGGTGGAAGACCGCGGACAAGAAACCGGTCAAGAACGTCGATCTGTGGCAGCGACTCGATGCGCTGGTGGGTGGGCATGCGATCCGTTGGCAGTGGGTCAAGGGCCATGCCGGCAATCCAGGCAACGAACGTGCCGACGCGTTGGCCAACCGGGGCGTGCCCGGCCGCTGAGGCCGCGCGGCGCTCGCGCGACGCGCTCCGGCCGCTCGCGCGGAGCGTCGGTCTGCGAACGATGAGCGGCTCGGTTTGTAAGGACATGTATCGATGTTAGCAGCGCCCGTCGGGGCGTGCCGTCGGCCGAGGCGCTCGCGAAGGCCATGACCCCTCGGTCCGGGGGCGCGAGGCCCGCGACCGCCGCCGCGGCGCGAGCCTCGCGCGTACAATGACCGCGCCGATCCGACCGACTCCGCCGACCATGCGCCAGATCATCCTCGATACCGAAACCACGGGCCTGTCCGTCGACGACGGCCACCGCATCATCGAGATCGGTTGCCTGGAGGTCGTCGACCGGCGCTCGACCAGCAGGCATCTGCACTTGTACGTGAACCCCGAGCGCAAGGTCGACGAAGGCGCGCTGGCCGTGCACGGCATCAGCGACGACCAACTCGTCGACAAGCCGAAGTTCGCCGAGATCGCGCAGCAGTTCGTCGACTTCGTCCGCGGGGGCGAGATCCTGATTCACAACGCGGCGTTCGACGTGGGTTTTCTCGATGCCGAGCTCGGACGCGTCGGCCTCGGGCGATTCGCCGATCACGTCGCCGGCGTCGTCGACACGTTGGCGATGGCCCGTGAACTGCACCCGGGCAAGCGCAACTCGCTCGACTCGCTGTGCGACCGGTACGGGATCTCGAACGCGCATCGCAAGCTGCACGGGGCGCTGCTGGACGCCGAACTGCTGGCCGAGGTCTACCTGGCGATGACGCGCGGCCAGGACAGCCTGGCGATCGTCGACGGCGGCGACGCGGGCGACGATGCGGCATCCGGCGACGACGGGCCGTGGCCGCCGGAGGGGCTTCGCGTGCTGGCGGCCGACGAAGCGGCGCTGGCCGCGCATGAGGCGACGCTGGCGTCGATCGCCAAGGAGGCGCGCAAGCCGGCGGTCTGGCTCGACGCGGGCTGAGAATCCGTGAGCGCGTCGCCGCGCGGCAGCCGCCGGGCCGCGGCTGCACCGCGCCGGTTGCCGGAGCCGCGCCCGTTGCCGAGGCCGAGTCTGGTGCCGAGGCCGAGCCTGTTGCCGGGGCCGAGCCTGTTGCCGAGGCCGTGCCGGCGTCAGCGGCACCGCGCCGGGTTCGGGCGACCGGGCGGCGTCACCGCAGCCCGGTCAGCCGCTCGATGCCGTAGCCGCCGCCCGGAGCGGCCGTGACCGCGCGGGCGCGGCTCTGGGCGTCGAGCGCGCCGGTCGTCGGGGCCGGGCAGCCGCCGTCGTCGAGCCAGCGCAGCGCGGCGGCCAGCTTCGGTTCGGTCGGGTCGCCGATCGGTTTGCTCCAGTCCTCGGCTGCCGCGCAGTCGGGAGACAGGCCCGAGAAGTAGTCGCTCAGGCCCGCGCCGTTCGAGAGCCTGAACGACACGACGTTGTAGACCTTGCCGTTGTGTTCGGGCGGCGTGAAGCCGACGGGCTTGCCGCAGCTCGCCTCGCCGACCGACCAGGCGCTGCGCAGCGGCCGCAGCGCGACGACCAGCGATTCGGACGCCGAACACGTACGCGGGCTGGTGATCCAGACCAGCCGCCGGATCTTGCCGGCCGAGGCGTCGTAAGCGAACCGGAAATCCTGGTCCGAGCCGCGATGGCGGTCGTTGAACTGCAACTGGATCGCGATCTGGCCGGCGCTGTCGGCCGGCGCCAGCGACGAGGCCAGCGCGCCGGCGACGGCCAGGCGTCCGCCGCCGTTCTCGCGCAGGTCGACGACGAGGTCCGACACCCCCTGGTCGAGCAGATCCTTCAGCGCGGCCTGCCATTCGCTCTGCGCCGGCGCCGTGAACGACATGAAGTTCAGGTAGCCGACCCGGCCGGACGGCGCGTCGATGACGCGGTGGTCGAGCACGCTGCGGACCGCGTAGCGGGTCTTGGTCAGCGGCAGCTCGAACGTCGACGCGCCCCGTTGCACGGTCAGCGTGGTGCTCAGCCCTTCCTGCACCGGGCCAAGCGCGGCGTCGATGCCGGCGCCGGCCTGCAGCGCCGCGATCGGCTGGCCGCCGATCGCCATGATCTGGTCACCGCGCCGCAGGTCGCCGATGCCGGCGCTGCTCGCCGGCTGCACGTAGCGGATCCACATCGCATTGCCGCTGACCGAGTACCCGAAACCGTAGCCGACGGCCTCGCCCTCGTCGTAGAACGCGTGATAGACCTGCGCCGAGTCGATGTAGCTGTACCAGTCCTGCGAGACCCGCACCGCATCGAGCAGCGCCTGGTCGCTGGCGTACGCGGCCGGATCGACGGTGGGCATCTGCCGGTACCACAGGTACCAGTCCTTCATGTAGTCGTACAGATAGGCCGCATCGGTCGTGCCGGCCGGAGCCGTGTCGGCGTCCCGGCTGCCGCCGCCGGATCCGCCGCCGCAGCCGGCCAGCGAGATCGTGAGCAGCAGCGCCGCCGCGGCGCGTGAAGTCGTCGTCGGATTCATCCCGGCAGTGTAAGCGGGGATCGATGCTCTCAGGCGACGCGGCGCGCCCCCGTCGTCCGGACGGGCCGATCGGGCGTGCCGGTGGCGGACCGGCGGCTGCGCTCGCGGAGCGGACCGCCGGCGACGACGCAGTGGACTAGAATGCCGCTTGAACGAAAAACGGACCTTGATATATATGAAAGATACGCGCCACCCCCGTGCGCTGCGCGACCGCAAGGCGCATCTGTCGCCGGATGCCGAGCGGCTGGTCGGCGCGGCGCTGGGCTTGTCCAACTCGGGCAGCCGGGTCGAAGACCGCTTCTGGGAGCGCGTGCTGGCGCAGCGCCTCGAGAAGATGCTCGATTCGAATCACCAGCAGGCGCTGCACGATGCGCTCGACCGCTTGCAGCAGACCGATGACGAAGCCTACGGCGCGCTGATCGAGGCGGTCGAGGATTGCGCCGAGATGCTGCAGCTCGAGGACGAGCGCGGCGACAAATGGGATTGCCTGCTGCTGTCGGCGCCGCTGGTCGTGTGGACCCGGTTCCGGATTCCTTCGGGATCGATTCCGGCCGAGGCGGCGCGCGCGCTGGCCACGCAGTGGCAGGCGCACGTGCTGGCGCAAGGCGCCCGCCACGTGATGCTGCCGTACCTGTACAGCGTCGATCAGTTGCCGCGCGAGTTCGGCGAGCTTCGCCGGCTGTCGCGGCGACTGGCCGCCGCCGCGATCGGCGGTACGGTGCCGAAGGTGGACTTCAAGTCCTTGCCCGAGACCGCCGAGATGTTCGCCGACAGCCGCTTCCTGCTCAGCATCGTCGCGGTGCCCGCCGGGCAGCCGATGTTCCGCTGGCAGGAAGTCGACGCCAAGGATCATGCGAGCCGCGTCGCCTGTCTCGAACAATGGGTGGCCCAGGGCCGGCCGACGCTCGAACCGCTGCTGCCCGGCTGCGGATTCGAATGCCTGCTGCCGGACGCCTACCACCTGAACCTGCGCGAAGCCGATCGCCGCACGCGGCCGTACGCGGTGCAGGCGGCCGTGCATTTCCTGACGCACGCGCTCAAGCTCGAGGCGTCGGAGCTCGAGGCCTCGATCGCGCCGTTCGGCACCGAGCGCATCGACGAGTACCGGATCGGCCTTAGCGCCGGCGATCCGGAAGCCGTCGCGCAAGGGGTCGTCTGGCCGTTGCTCGGGTCCGAGACCGAGGCCGACGAGCCGACGCCGCTAGAGCGGATCAAGGAGGTATTGCGCGAGGCCGGCGTCAACGAGATCCACGTCTGGGCCGAGCTGAACGAGCCCGAGTTCTGCGAGGACTGCGGCACGCCGCTGTTTCCGAACGCGCGCGGCGATACCGTGCATGCCGAGATGCCCGAGGACGTCGAGCCCGACATCACGCATTTCCATTGATCGCCCGCCGCCTCGGCAGGCCTTAGCGAGGCCTGCCCGACGATGCACTGATCCGGATCGCCGGCCGACGATCCGTACCGATCGCCGGCCGGCGATCGTCCTTATCGCTCCGTTCCGTCCCGTCCGCTGCACCGGATCGGTGGCCGCACGCGCCCGCGCGCGGGGCCGGTTTCGTCGTTTTTACGCCGACCGCGAGCTCGCCGGGCCCGCTCCGAGCTCCGCGCGGGGCCGAAATCGCGCCGTGCTGGTGCATCGGCGCCCGGTCCGCGAGCTTGCCATCGCTTGGTGCGTCGTTGCCCGGCGGCGTGCGTCGTTCGCGCACCACGAAGGTGATTTCATCCTGGCATGAGGATTGCTCCATGGAGGTGCGGATCGCATCCGTACCTAACCCAAACATCGAGGAATCTCATGAACAGACGTGACCTGATCAAGCTGTCCGGCGCGGCCGCGGCAACGGGCCTGCTGGCGCCCGCCGCATTCGCGCAAGGCAAGGAGCCGATCAAGGTCGGCATCCTGCATTCGCTGTCCGGCACGATGGCCATCTCCGAAACGTCGCTGAAGGACGTCGCGCTGATGACGATCGACGAGATCAACGCCGCCGGCGGCGTGCTCGGTCGCAAGCTCGAGCCGGTGGTCGTCGACCCGGCGTCGAACTGGCCGTTGTTCGCCGAGAAGGCGCGCGGGCTGCTGACGCAGGACAAGGTCGCCGTCACTTTCGGTTGCTGGACCTCGGTGTCGCGCAAGTCGGTGCTGCCGGTCTATAAGGAACTGAACGGCCTGCTGTTCTACCCGGTGCAGTACGAGGGCGAGGAACTCGAGAAGAACGTCTTCTACACCGGCGCCGCGCCGAATCAGCAGGCGATTCCGGCGGTCGAGTACCTGATGAGCAAAGAAGGCGGCGCCGCCAAGCGCTGGGTGCTGCTGGGCACCGACTACGTCTATCCGCGCACGACCAACAAGATCCTGCGCGCGTTCCTGAAGTCAAAGGGCGTCGCGGAGAAGGACATCGACGAGGTCTATACCCCGTTCGGCCACAGCGATTACCAGACGATCGTCGCCAACATCAAGAAGTTCGCGCAGGGCGGCAAGACCGCGGTCGTCTCGACGATCAACGGCGACTCGAACGTGCCGTTCTACAAGGAGCTGGGTAATGCCGGCCTGAAGGCCAAGGACGTGCCGGTGGTGGCGTTCTCGGTCGGCGAGGAAGAGCTGCGCGGCATCGATGCGAAGCCGCTGGTCGGACACCTGGCGGCCTGGAACTACTTCCAGTCGCTGAAGAATCCGGTCAACGAAGAGTTCGTCAAGAAGTGGAAGGCCTATGCGAAGGCCAAGAATCTGCCGAACGCCGGCACCGTCGTCACCAACGATCCGATGGAAGCCACTTATATCGGCATCCACATGTGGAAGCAGGCGGTCGAGCAGGCCAAGACCGTCGACGTCGACAAGGTGATCGACGCGGTCGGCGGGCAGACCTTCAAGGCACCCGACGGCTTCACGATCGAGATGGACAAGACCAACCACCATCTGCACAAGCCGGTGTTCATCGGCGAGATCCGCGCGGACGGCCAGTTCAACGTCGTCTGGAAGACCAAGGGACCGGTGCGGGCCCAGCCGTGGAGTCCGTTCATCGAAGGCAACGCCAGCAAGCCCGACAAGCCGGCCTGATCGGCGTCGGCCGCCGTCGCGATCTCGATCTCGATCCCGATCCCGATCCCGATCGCGGCCCGGCGCCGGTTCGCCGCGCCGCGGCGAGTCGGTTGGTTCGTCGGTCGGTCGCCGGCTTGGCCGCTTCCTTGGTCTTTCCCGTAGTCGTCCTCCTGGTCGTCTGCTTGGTCGTCTCGATCGTCGACTCATCGGCCGGCTCGCCAGTCGGCTCGTCGGTCGACCCGCTTCGCCGCGCGCGCCTCGCGCGGCTTCGATGGAACCCTTTGGATGTCGTTTCGCCGTTCGTCGTCTTCCCGTGCCGCGCGCGTCCGCGCGCCGGCTTCTTCCGGCCGATCTCGCTCATGGCTGTGGCTGTCGCGCCTGTGCGGCGTCGCGCTGCTGGTCGCGGCGTCGGCCGCGCACGCGCTGACGCAGGCCGATGTCGCGCCGCTGGCCGGCGATGACTTCGACGCCAAGGGCGAGGCGATCGCCGCGATCGCCAAGGCGCCGCCGGCCGAGGCGCGGCGCCTGCTCGAGGCGCTGGCCGACGACAGCGTGGTGTCGGCCGGCACGCGCGGGCTCGTCATCAGGACGGACGGCGGCTACGTCGATGCGATCACCGGCGAGCGGGTCGAGGTCGACGACGCGGCGCTGGAGGATCTGAGCTTCAACAACAGCCTGCGGGCGATGATCGCCGGCGCGCTGAGCGGGATGCAACTGGGGTCGACCGACATCGCCGTGCGGCGCGCCGCGATCGATACGCTGCTCGAGAACCCCGAGAACGCCTCGCTGGCGGTGCTGGACCAGGCGATCGCCAGGGAGAGCGACGCGGTGCTGAAGGTCAAGCTGCAGCGCGTCTGGGCGATGCAGATGCTCGACGGCGAAGGCAGCGTCGACGATCGCGTCAAGGCGCTCGGCTTTCTGGCCGGCGACAACAGCGCGCAGGCGTTGCAACTGGTCGGCGCGGTGCTCGAACGCGGCGACGACGGCCGTTGGAAGGAGCCGGAAGCTCGGGTCCGCCAGGCCGCCGAGCGCGCGCTGGCCGAATCGCGCTCGCGCCAGTCGATGATCGACGTGCTCGGCAACCTGTTCGCCGGCCTGTCGCTGGGCAGCGTGCTGTTGCTGGCCGCGCTGGGCCTGGCGATCACTTATGGCCTGATCGGCGTCATCAACATGGCGCACGGCGAGTTCCTGATGATCGGCGCTTATGCGACCTACGCGGTCCAGTCGCTGTTCCGCCAGTCGCTGCCCGACGCGATGGACTGGTATCTGGTGGCCGCGTTGCCGGTGGCTTTCCTCGCCGCCGCGTTCGTCGGATTCGTCATCGAACGGCTGGTGCTGCGCCACCTGTACGGCCGGCCGCTGGAGACGCTGCTGGCGACCTTCGGCATCAGCCTGCTGCTGATGCAGGGCGTGCGGATGCTGTTCGGCGCGCAGAACGTCGAAGTCGCCAATCCGAGCTGGATGAGCGGCGGCTGGGAGCCGATACCGGGGCTGATCCTGCCGTACAACCGCATCGTCATCCTGCTGTTCGCGCTGGCCGTCGTGGCGATCGCCTGGGCGGTGCTGAACCGGACGCGGCTCGGCCTGTTCGTTCGCGCCGTCACGCAGAACCGCTCGATGGCGGCCTGCGTCGGCGTTCGCACCTGGAAGGTCGACAGCTATGCGTTCGCGTTCGGCGCCGGCATCGCCGGCCTGGGCGGCTGCGCGCTGTCGCAGATCGGCAACGTCGGGCCGGACCTCGGCCAGGGCTACATCATCGATTCGTTCATGGCCGTCGTGCTCGGCGGCGTCGGTCAGTTGACCGGTACGATCGTCGGCGCCTTCGGGCTCGGCATCCTGAACAAATTCATCGAGCCGTCGATCGGCGCGGTGCTGGCCAAGATCCTCGTATTGGTGCTGATCGTCATGTTCATCCAGAAGCGTCCGCAGGGCCTGTTCGCCCTGAAGGGCCGCAGCGCGGAGGCCTGAAACCATGAGCAGTCCCGCCTTCGAACTGCAGGTGCCGGCGCGCATGCCGGTGCTGTCGCCGGGCCGCTGGACCGGCCTGATCGTCGCCGTCGTCGCGGTCTGCGCGCTGGTGCCCCTGTGCGCGCTATGGCTGCCGGCGGACAGTCCGTTCCATCTGTCCGCTTATGGGCTCACGCTGGTCGGCAAGATCATGTGCTACGCGCTGGTCGCGCTGGCGCTCGATCTGGTCTGGGGTTATTGCGGCATCCTCAGCCTGGGTCACGGCGTGTTCTTCGCGCTCGGCGGCTATGCGATGGGCATGTACCTGATGCGCTCGATCGGCCTGGAAGGGGCCTACCATAGCCCGCTGCCGGACTTCATGGTGTTCCTGGACTGGAAGGAGCTGCCGTGGTTCTGGCGGGGCACCGACAGCTTCGCGTGGTGCCTGCTGCTGGCGATCGCGGTGCCGGGCCTGCTGGCCTGGGTGCTCGGCTTCTTCGCGTTCCGCTCGCGGATCAAGGGCGTCTACCTGTCGATCATCACGCAGGCGATGACCTACGCGGCGATGCTGCTGTTCTTCCGCAACGAGACCGGTTTCGGCGGCAACAACGGCTTCACCGATTTCAAGCGGATCCTCGGCTACCCGATCACCGCGCCCGAGACGCGCACCGTGCTGTTCCTGCTGACCTTCGTCGCGCTGGTCGGCGCCTACCTGCTGTGCCGCTGGATCGTGACCTCGCGCCTGGGCCGGATCGTCACCGCGATCCGCGACGCCGAAAGCCGCGTGATGTTCTCCGGCTACAACCCGCTCGGCTACAAGCTCTTCGTGTGGACCGTGTCGGCGATGTTGTGCGGGCTCGCCGGCGCGCTGTACGTGCCCCAGGTCGGCATCATCAACCCCAGCGAGATGTCGCCGACCAATTCGATCGAGATGGCCGTCTGGGTCGCGGTCGGCGGGCGCGGCACGCTGATCGGCCCGATCATCGGCGCCTTCCTCGTCAACGGCGCGAAGACCGTGCTGACCGCCTGGTTCGCCGAATACTGGCTGTTCCTGCTCGGCGCGCTGTTCGTGCTGGTGACGCTTTACCTGCCGAACGGCGTGCTGGGCCTGTTCGCGCGCTTTCGCAAAGGAGCGGGACGATGACCGGCATCGCCAGACACGAGCCGATGATCGGCTTTCCCGGCGCGGCGGCGACGCAGCACGCCTCGCCGGCTGCTTTTTCGGCTGCTTCTTCATCCGCTTCTTCAGCCGCTTCGCTGGCTGCTTCTTCGGCCACCTCGCCGGGCGCTTCGTCGGACGCCTCGTCGGATGAAACCGGACTGGTGCCCAGCGGCTCGGCCGGCATGGGCCATCTGGCCGGCGGCGACGCGATCGACGTCAGTCACGGCCAGATCCTTTACCTGGATGGCGTGACCGTCCATTTCGATCGCTTTCGCGCGTTGAACGAGCTGTCGCTGTCGATCGGCGACGGCGAGCTGCGCTGCGTGATCGGGCCGAACGGCGCGGGCAAGACGACGATGATGGACGTCATCACCGGCAAGACCAGCAACCGAAACGCCAAGGTGCAGGGCAAGGTCTTTCTCGGGCAGACGATCGATCTGCAGCGGCTCAGCGAGCCGAAGATCGCGCAGATCGGCATCGGCCGCAAGTTCCAGAAGCCGACGGTGTTCGAGCAGCACAGCGTCTGGGAGAATCTGGAGCTGGCGATGAAGGGCGACAAGCGCTGGCGAGCGACGTTGCGCGCGCGGCTGGTCGGCGAGGACAAGCGCCGCATCGAACAGAACCTGCTGCTGACCCGGCTCGAGGCCGACGCTTACCGCGAGGCCGGCCTGCTGTCGCACGGCCAGAAGCAGCGCCTGGAGATCGGCATGCTGCTGATGCAGCAGCCGCGCCTGCTGCTGCTCGACGAGCCGGCCGCCGGCATGACCGACGAGGAAACGATGTACCTGGCCGAACTGCTGAACGGACTGCGCGGCCAGTGCTCGATGATGGTCGTCGAGCACGACATGGAGTTCGTCGCGGCGCTGGCCGGCAAGAGCGGCCGCGTCACCGTGCTGGCCGAGGGCAGCGTGCTGGCCGAAGGGACGCTCGACGCGGTCAAACGCGACGAGCGCGTCATCGAATCGTACCTGGGGCGCTGAGCGCCGCCGCCCGATGCTCAAAGTCGACAAACTGAACCAGTACTACAGCGGCAGCCACATCCTGCGCGACGTCAGCTTCGTCGCGCCGGCCGGCAGGCTGACGACGCTGCTCGGGCGCAACGGCGTCGGCAAGACCACGCTGCTGCGCTGCCTGATGGGCGTGGTGCCGGTGCGCAGCGGCAGCGTGAGCTGGAACGGCCAGCCGCTGGACAAGCTGCCGCCGTACGAGCGCGTCGGTCGCGGACTCGGCTACGTGCCGCAGGGCCGCGAGATCTTCCCGAGGCTGACGGTCGAGGAGAATCTGCTGATCGGCGCGGCCAGCAAGCGCGCGCCCAAGGGCGTGCCGCCGCACATCTACCAGTTGTTCCCGGTGCTCCAGGACATGAAGCAGCGCCGCGGCGGCGACCTGTCGGGCGGCCAGCAGCAGCAACTGGCGATCGGCCGCGCGCTGATGAGCGAGCCCAAGCTGCTGATCCTCGACGAGCCGACCGAAGGCATCCAGCCGAACATCATCCAGGACATCGGCCGCACGCTGCGCCGGCTCGTCGACGAGTTCGGCATGACGGTGCTGCTGGTCGAGCAGTACTACGACTTCGCCCGGGCGATCGCCGACCATTACGCGGTGATCACCCGGGGCGAGATCGTCGCCAGCGGCGACGGCTGCGACATGGACGCGCGCAACGTGCGCGAGATGATCTCGGTATGAGGGTGATGCCCGACGAGCCCGCCGTCGGCGGCGAGCCCGGTCCGGATCCGGCCGGCTGGCACGCCGAGCTGGCGCTCGGTTATCGCCGCGCCGCCGACCGCACGGTGCTCGCGCATCGATGGCATCGCGGTCCGCTGCGCGTGCAGAAGGCGCTGTATCCGGAAGGGCAGTCGATCTGCCATACGGTGATCCTGCATCCGCCGGCCGGCGTCGCCGGCGGCGACCGGCTCGACATCGACGTCGAAGTCGGCGACGGCGCGCACGCGGTGCTGTGCACGCCCGGCGCGACCAAGTGGTACAAGGCGCAGGGGCGCAGCGCCGGCCAGCGCGTCCGGATCCGGCTCGACGGCACGGCCCGGCTCGACTGGCTGCCGCAGGAGAACATCCTGTTCGACGGTTCACGGCCGCGGATGCGTTTCGAGCTCGACGCGGCGGCCGGCGCGCGCGCGATCGGCTGGGAGGTCTGCGTGCTGGGCCGGCACTGGTCGGGCGAACGCTGGCGCAGCGGCGACCTGCGGATGGACAGCCGCATCCTGCGCGACGGCCGGCCGTTGTGGATCGAGCAGGCCGGGCTGCCGGCCGATTCGCCGCTGCGCGATTCACCGCTGGCGCTGGCCGGGTTCGAGGTGTTCGGCACGTTATGGGCGGTCGGCGACCGGCTCGACGCGGCGCTGGCCGAGACCTGCGCGGACGGGCTGCCGTTCGACGAGGCGCTGCGCGCCGGCATCAGCTGGCTGCCCGACGGCGGCCGCTCGCCGCGCGACGGCGGGGCGTTGCTGATGCGGGTGCTGGGCCGGCAGATCGAGCCGGTGCGCGAATTGCTGGTCGCGATGTGGACGCGGCTTCGCGAACCGGTGCTGGGCGTGCCGGCACGACCTTTGCGTTTATGGGCGACTTGATGGAACGACGACGATGGAACTGACGCCACGCGAGAAGGACAAACTGCTGATCTTCACGGCCGCGCTGCTGGCCGAGAGGCGGCGTGCCCGGGGGCTCAAGCTCAACTACCCGGAGGCCGTCGCGCTGATCACCGCCGCGATCATGGAGGGCGCGCGCGACGGCCGCTCGGTCGCCGAGCTGATGCACCACGGCACGACGCTGCTGAGCCGCGACGACGTGATGGAAGGCGTCCCCGAGATGATCCCCGACATCCAGGTCGAGGCGACCTTTCCGGACGGGACCAAGCTGGTCACCGTCCACCATCCGATTCCGTGACCGGAGAGCGAACGATGATTCCAGGTGAACTGCTGGCCGAGGACGGCGACATCGAACTGAACGTCGGCCGCCCGACCGTGCGGGTGACGGTGGCCAACGGCGGCGACCGGCCGGTGCAGGTCGGTTCGCACTACCACTTCCACGAGGTCAACGACGCGCTGAGCTTCGATCGCGAGCTGGCGCGCGGTTATCGACTGAACATCGCCGCCGGCACCGCGGTGCGTTTCGAGCCCGGCCAGCAGCGTACGGTCGAACTGGTCGCGCTGGCCGGCGATCGCCTGGTCTACGGATTCCAGGGCCGGGTCATGGGCGGGCTCGATCCGGCCGATCAACCCTGAACCGGCGGAGCACGAGCATGGCAAGGATTTCGCGCAAGGCCTATACCGAGATGTTCGGCCCGACCTTCGCCGGCGGCGTCGGCGACCGGCTGCGGCTGGCCGACACCGGCTTGATCATCGAGGTCGAGGACGACCTGACGCTGCGCGCCGGCTCGCACGGCGAGGAGGTCAAGTTCGGCGGCGGCAAGGTGATCCGCGACGGCATGGGCCAGAGCCAGCGGCCGAGCGCCGACTGCGTCGACACCGTCATCACCAACGCGCTGATCGTCGACGCGGTGACCGGCATCATCAAGGCCGACATCGGCATCCGGGGCGGCCGGATCAGCGGCATCGGCAAGGCCGGCAACCCGGACATCCAGCCCGGCGTCGACATCGTCGTCGGCCCGGGCACCGAGGTGATCGCCGGCGAAGGGATGATCGTCACGGCCGGCGGCCTGGACACGCACATCCACTTCATCTGTCCGCAGCAGATCGAAGAGGCGCTGGCCAGCGGCATCACGACGATGATCGGCGGCGGCACCGGGCCGGCCACCGGCACGTTCGCGACGACCTGCACGCCGGGGCCGTGGCACATCCATTCGATGCTGTTGGCGGCCGACGCGTTTCCGATGAACCTCGGCTTCCTCGGCAAGGGCAACGCGTCCCGGCCCGAGCCGCTGCGCGAGCAGATCGACGCCGGCGCGATCGGCCTGAAGCTGCACGAGGACTGGGGCACGACGCCGGTGGCGATCGACAACTGCCTGGCCGTCGCCGACGAGACCGACACGCAGGTGTCGATCCACACCGACACGCTGAACGAGGCCGGCTTCGTCGAGTCGACGGTGCGCGCGATCGCCGGCCGCTCGATCCTGTCGTTCCATACCGAGGGCGCCGGCGGCGGCCACGCGCCCGACATCATCAAGGTGTCCGGCCTGCCGAACGTGCTGCCGGCGTCGACCAATCCGACGATGCCGTACACGGTCAACACCGTCGACGAGCACCTGGACATGCTGATGGTCTGCCATCACCTGGATCCGGCGATCGCCGAGGACATCGCGTTCGCCGAGAGCCGCATCCGGCGCGAGACGATCGCCGCCGAGGACATCCTGCACGACCTGGGCGCGCTGTCGATCATGAGCTCGGACAGCCAGGCGATGGGCCGCGTCGGCGAGGTCATCCTGCGCACCTGGCAGACCGCGCACAAGATGAAGGCGCAGCGCGGCAGCCTGGCCGGCGACGGGCCGCGCGCCGACAACGCGCGGGTCAGGCGCTACATCGCCAAGTACACGATCAACCCGGCGATCGCGCACGGCATCGGCCATCTGGTCGGCTCGATCGAGGTCGGCAAGCTGGCCGACCTGGTGCTGTGGCGGCCGGCGTTCTTCGGCGTCAAGCCCAGCCTGATCGTCAAGGGCGGGATGATCGCCGCGGCGGTGATGGGCGATCCGAACGCGTCGATCCCGACGCCGCAGCCGGTGCACTACCGGCCGATGTTCGGCAGCTTCGGCGGCGCGCTGCGCACCTCGGTCACCTTCGTGTCGGCCGCCGCGCTCGGCAATCCGGCGCTGGCCGACCTGGGCCTGCGCAAGCCGCTGCATGCGGTCGCCGACTGCCGGCGGGTCGGCAAGGCCGACATGCTGCACAACACGTGGCAGCCGCGGATCGACGTCGACCCCGAGACCTACGAGGTGCGCGCCGACGGCGAGCTGCTGGTCTGCGAGCCGGCCAGCGTGCTGCCGATGGCGCAGCGCTACTTCCTGTTCTGAGCCGATGCTGCGGATCGACAAGCTGCTGCGGTCCGGCCACCGGCTGGCCGGTGCGTGGCGCGAGCGCGCGGTGCCGCTGGTGCTGCCGTACGGCGACCGCTGCCGCAGCCGGCTGCTGACCCGGCTGGCCGACGGCACCGAGGCCGGGCTGTTCCTGCCGCGCGGCGTCGTGCTGCGGACCGGGACGATGCTGGTCGCCGAGGACGGCCGGTTGGTCCGGATCGAGGCGGCCGCGCAGCCGGTGCTCGAGGTCACGTCGCCGGACCCGCTGCTGCTGATGCGCGCCGCTTACCACCTGGGCAACCGCCACACGCCGGTGCAGATCTCGCTGCGGGCGCTATGGATCGAGCGCGATCCGGTGCTGGCCGACATGCTGCGCCGGCTCGGGCTGCGCGTCGACGAGATCGACGCGGCGTTCGAACCCGAGGCCGGCGCTTATGGCGGCGGCCATCGGCACGGCCACGACGAGAGCTTCGAAGAAGACTACGCGCTCGCGCAGGCCGCGTTCGCGCATCACCATGGCGGCGACGATCGCGCCTCGTCCGAGCCGGGCGCGTCGCTGGCCGATCCGGCGCTGTCGGAGCGGGCGCCCTCGGGGCATGCGCCGTCAGGTCAGACGTCGTCAGAGCAGGCGCCGTTGCCGGGAGCCGTGACGTGACCGCCGGTGTCGACGCCATGGCCGCGGCGCCGCGTCCGGTCGCGGGCGGCGCCGCATCGAGCGCGGCCGTCGCCGCCGACGCCGGCAATGGCTTCGGCGATCTGCGCGCGCTGGCCGCGCTGATGCACCTGGCGTCGCCGGCGCTGCCGATCGGCGGCTTCAGCTATTCGCAGGGGCTCGAAGCCGCGATCGACCGCGGCCTGGTGCACGACGAGGCCAGCGCCGGCGCCTGGATCGGCGACGCGCTGACGCTGACGCTGGCGCAGGCCGAGGCGCCGCTGTGGCTGCTCCAATTCGATCACTGGCAGCGCGACGACCTGCCGGCGTTGAGCCGCTGGAACGACTGGTTCCTCGCATCGCGCGAATCGCGCGAACTGCGGCTCGAGACCGAGCAGATGGGATGGTCGCTCGCGCAGTTGATCGGCCGCCTGGGTTGGGGCGGCGAGCGCCGCGCGCAGGCGCTGGCGGATCTCGGTACCGTCGCGTTGCCGACCGCTTATGCCGGGGCGGCGCAGGCGCTGGGTCTGCCGCGCGCGGCCGGGTTGACGGCCTACCTGTTCGGCTGGGCCGAGAACCAGGTGGCGGCGGCGCTCAAGGCGGTGCCGCTGGGTCAACTGGCCGGTCAACGGATCTTGTCGGCGATGCACGGCCGGATCCCGCTGGTCGTGGCCGAGGCGGCCGAGCGCGCCGCGGCGACGCCGCCGCGGCTGTCGACGCTGGCCACGCAGTTCGGCATCCTGTCGGCACGGCACGAAACCCAGTATTCGCGGTTGTTCCGGTCGTGAGCCTGCGGGCGCGGCCGGGCGCCGCATGTCGACTGAGCGCGGGCCACGCGAGTGCCCGGCGCTCGCAACGATCACGGCACGGAGGCCCCCGATGAATCGCAGCAATCCACGTACCAAGAAAACGCCTCCGCTCCGGGTCGGCGTCGGCGGCCCGGTCGGCTCGGGCAAGACGACGCTGCTCGAGAAGGTCTGCAAACAGATGCGCGACCGCTACGACATCGTCGCGATCACCAACGACATCTACACGAAGGAAGACCAGCGGCTGCTGACGATCTCGGGCGCGCTGCCGGCCGAGCGGATCATGGGCGTCGAGACCGGCGGCTGTCCGCACACGGCGATCCGCGAGGACGCGTCGATCAACCTCGAAGCGGTCGACCGGATGCTCGAACGTTTTCCGGACGCCGACCTGGTGTTCATCGAATCGGGCGGCGACAACCTGGCCGCAACGTTCAGCCCCGAGCTGTCGGACCTGACGATCTACGTGATCGACGTCGCCGGCGGCGAGAAGGTGCCGCGCAAGGGCGGTCCGGGCATCACCAAGTCCGACCTGCTGGTCATCAACAAGATCGACCTCGCACCGTACGTCGGCGCCTCGCTCGAGGTGATGGAGGCCGACGCGCGGCGGATGCGCGGCGGCGCCGGCGGTGCCGGTGGCACCGGCGGCGAGAAGCCGTTCCTGATGTGCAACCTGAACTCGCCGGACAGCGTCGGTAGAATCGTGGCGTTCATCGAGAGGCAGGGCATGCTGGCGGGCGGCTGAACGCCCGCCGCGCCTACCCGCCTGTCGTTGACGGACAGAGCGGCCGTCCACGAGCGCCGCCGACGAACAGGAGGGGATGGATGAAGATCGACGCCAAGGCGCTGGATGCGCTGCTCGAGGACATGGTGCCGGGCCTGCCCGGCGTGGCGGCCTGCGTCACGCTGGACGACCGGATCGTCTACGAAGGGGCCGCCGGTGCGCGGGTCCAGGGTGATCCGTCACCGATGCGGGTCGACACCGTGATCTGGCTGGCATCGATGACCAAGGCGGTCACCGCGGCCGCCGTCATGCAACTCGTCGAGCAGGGGCGGCTGTCGCTCGACGAGCCGGCCGCGCGTTGGTTGCCCGAACTGGTCGACGTGCAGGTGCTCGAAGGTTTCGACGAGTCGGACGAACCGGTGCTGCGGCCGCCGGCCGCGCCGGTCACGCTGCGGCAGTTGCTCACGCACACGTCGGGCTTCGGCTACGAATTCCTCGATTCGAACCTGATGCGCTACCAGCAGGTGCGCGGCATCGAAGGCGTGCTTCTGGGTAAGCGTTCGTCGATGCGCATGCCCTTGATCGCCGATCCGGGAGCGAGCTGGCAGTACGGCATCGGCATCGATTTCGCCGGGCTGGCGCTCGAAGCGGCCAGCGGGATGCGGCTAGGCCAGTACCTGCGCGAGCACCTACTCGGCCCGCTGGGCATGGACGACACCGCGTTCCGGATCGGCGACGCGCAGCGCGAACGCATGGCTCGCGTGCACCACAGGATGCCCGACGGCTCGCTGGCGCTGATGGACTTCGAGATCGAGCAGGCGCCCGAGTTCGAGGCCGGGGGCGGCGGACTGTACGGCACCGTGCGCGACTACACGCGGTTCACGCGGATGATCCTGGGGCGCGGCGAGCTCGACGGCGTGCGCGTGCTGCGGCCCGAGACCGTCGAACAGATGTCGCGCAACCACATCGGCGAGACGACGGTCGGCAAGCTCGTGACGGTGATGCCCGTCTATAGCGAGGACGCCGAGTTCATGCCCGGCATCCCGAAGGGCTGGGGCCTGAGCTTCCTGATCAACCGCGAGCGATCGAACGAGGGGCGCTCGCCGGGCAGCCTGGCCTGGGCCGGACTGGCCAACAGCTACTACTGGATCGATCCGTCGCGCCGGCTGACCGCCGTGTTCGCGACGCAGGTGCTGCCGTTCTTCGACGGCCAGGCGATCCGGGGATTCCGCGCGTTCGAGACCGCCGTCCATCGAGATTGAATAAAGAGGAGATTTCCGATGTCGAATGCTTCGGCCGCGCCGTTCACCGGTGCATTGAGCGGCGTGACCGTCGTCTCGTTCGAACAGGCGATCGCGGCGCCGTTCGCGACGCGCCAGCTCGCCGACCTGGGCGCGCGCGTGATCAAGATCGAACGGCCCGGCGGCGGGGATTTCGCGCGCGACTACGATACGCGCGTCAACGGCCTGTGCTCGCACTTCGTGTGGACCAACCGCTCGAAAGAGAGCCTGACGCTTGACGTCAAGCATCCGCGCGCCGCGCAGATCCTCGAGCGCCTGCTGGCCCGCGCCGACGTGTTCATCCAGAACCTGGCGCCCGGCGCCACCGCCCGGCTGGGGCTCGATTACCCGAGCTTGAAGCCCGCGCATCCGCGGCTGATCGTCTGCGACATCTCCGGCTACGGAAGCTGGGGGCCTTATCGAACGAAGAAAGCCTACGACCTGCTGGTGCAGGCCGAATCGGGCTTCCTGTCGGTCACCGGCACGCCGGACCAGATGGCCAAGTCGGGGGCGTCGATCGCCGACATCGCCGCCGGCATGTACGCGTACTCGGGCATCCTGGCCGCGCTGCTGCAACGCGGCCGTACCGGCGAAGGCTGCCTGCTGGACCTGTCGATGCTCGAATCGATGGCCGAGTGGATGAGTTTCCCGATGTACTACGCGTACCAGGGCGCCGGCGCGCCGCCGCGGGCCGGCGCCTCGCATGCGACGATCTATCCTTATGGGCCGTTCATCGCCGGCGACGGCAAGATCGTCATGCTCGGCCTGCAGAACGAGCGCGAGTGGGTCAAGTTCTGCGAGGGCGTGCTGCGCCAGCCGGCGATCGCGACCGACGAGCGCTTCGATGCGAATGCCCGGCGCAACGATCACCGCGACGCACTGCGCGAGATCATCGAATCGACCTTCTCGTCGCTGACCAGCGAGCAGGTGCTCGAACGGCTCGACGAGGTCGGCATCGCCAACGCGCGCGTCAACACGATGGCCGACATGTGGGCGCATCCGCAGCTGCAGGCGCGCGACCGCTGGCGCGAGGTCGGCTCGGCCGTCGGCCCGCTGCAGGCGATGCTGCCGCCGGTGGCCGGCGATCCGGCCAAGGGCGGACTGGCGTCACGGATGGATCCGATCCCGACCATCGGCCAGCACACGGACGCGATCCTCGCCGAGATCGGTTTCGACACCGGGCAGATCGCCGAACTGCGCGAAGCGGGCGCGGTCTGACCACGGGCCGAAGCGCAGGCCTCGCCCTTCACGGCGAGGTCGAGCGAGGCGATCCTGTTCTGGCGCCGAAGGAGCCTCCGTATCGTGGCGAGTCTCTCCCGCCTGAAGGCGGGAGAGACTCGCCACGGGTCGCGCGGGGATCATCGTCGGCGGCGGGCATAATGGACGGGTCGTCTCCGTCAACGGGCTCCGATCATGACCAGCAGGCAGGTATCCACGCAAGCGTTCGATGACCAGAAGCCGGGCACGTCCGGCCTTCGCAAGAAGGTGACCGTGTTCGAGCAGCCGCACTACCTCGAGAACTTCGTCCAGTCGATCTTCGATTCGCTGCAGGGCTTCGCCGGACAGACGCTGGTGCTGGGCGGCGACGGCCGTTATCACAACGACCGGGCGATCCAGACGATCCTGCGGATGGCGGCGGCCAACGGCTTCGGCCGCGTGCTGGTCGGCCGGCGCGGCATCCTGTCGACGCCGGCCGCCAGTTGCGTGATCCGCAAGAACCAGGCGTACGGCGGCATCATCCTGTCGGCCAGCCACAATCCGGGCGGTCCCGACGGCGATTTCGGCATCAAGTACAACACCGGCAACGGCGGGCCGGCGCCGGAGAAGATCACCGACGCGATCTTCGTGAACACCAAGTCGATCACGCGCTACCTGACGCTCGACACGCCGGACGTGCCGCTCGATGCATTGGGCTCGACGATGCTGGGCGCGATGACGGTCGAGGTCATCGATCCGGTGGCCGACTACGCGCAACTGCAGCAGTCGCTGTTCGACTTTCCGGCGATCCGCGCGCTGCTGTCGGGCGGCGATTTTCGCTTCTGCTTCGACGCGATGCATGCGGTCACCGGCCCTTATGCGCGCGAGATCTTCGAGCGGCAGCTCGGCGCGCCGGCCGGCACCGTGATCAACGGCGATCCGCTGCCGGACTTCGGCGGTGGGCACCCGGATCCGAATCCGACGTATGCCGAGCAGTTGATGACGACGATGTTCGCCGACGACGCGCCGGACTTCGGCGCGGCCAGCGACGGCGACGGCGACCGCAACATGATCGTCGGCCGCCGCTTCATCGTGACGCCCAGCGACAGCCTGGCCGTGCTGGCCGCCAACGCGACGCTGGCGCCTGGTTACGCCGGCGGCATCAGCGGCGTCGCGCGCTCGATGCCGACCAGCGCGGCCGCCGACCGCGTCGCGCAGGCGCTGGGTGTCGCCAGCTACGAGACGCCGACCGGCTGGAAATTCTTCGGCAACCTGCTCGATGCCGGCAAGGTCACGCTGTGCGGCGAGGAGAGCGCCGGCACCGGCTCGAACCACGTTCGCGAGAAGGACGGCGTCTGGGCCGTGCTGTTCTGGCTGAACATCCTCGCGCGGCGAGGCCAGTCGGTCGAGCAGATCGTGCGCGAGCACTGGGCGCGCTACGGGCGCAACTTCTATTCACGGCACGACTACGAAGGCGTCGACAGCGCGGCGGCCAACGGCCTGATCGCCGACCTGCGCGCGGCGCTGCCGACGCTGCCGGGCCGCGTGCTGACGACGAGTGCCGGCGAGACGCTGACGGTCGCCAGCGCCGACGACTTCGCGTACACCGATCCGGTCGACCAGTCGGTCAGCCGCGCGCAGGGCATCCGGATCGGTTTCGCCGACGGCTCGCGGATCGTGTTCCGGCTGTCCGGCACCGGCACCGAGGGCGCGACCTTGCGCGTCTATCTCGAACGTTTCGAAGCCGATCCGGCCCGGCACGGCACCGAGACGCAACAGGCGCTGGCCGGCCTGATCGAGGTCGCCGACCAGCTCGCCGGGATCCGCGCGCGGACCGGGCGCGCGCAGCCGACCGTCATTACCTGAGGGGGGCCGAGGCCGGGCGCAGGGATCATCCATCCAGCCTATTGCGGGGTTTCGGATAACTGTATGAAATTACAGTCATGAGGCTTGTGATACAACTGCTGCTTGCCAACAGGAGGTCCGATCGTGGGTACCCAAGCTGCTGACCTGCTTGAATCTGCGCTGAAGTTGTCGGAAACCGAGCGGGCGGAGCTTGCTGCCAAGCTCATCTCCAGCCTCGACGGCAAGCAAGACGCGGATGCTCGTTCGGCATGGCTTGCCGAGATCGAGAGAAGGGTGGAAGAGCTTGATTCAGGGGCGGTAACGGCGATTCCCTGGAGCGAACTGCGGGCCAAGCTCGAGAAGCGCCTTGAAGGAACGTAAGCACCTCGAGTTTCACCCCGCTGCGGCTGAAGAGGTGGAGGCTGCATTCGACTGGTACGCGGTCCGAAGTGCAAGCGCAGCGCGAGGTT
Organism: Burkholderiaceae bacterium; assembly: GCA_047601745.1. Taxonomy (GTDB): domain Bacteria; phylum Pseudomonadota; class Gammaproteobacteria; order Burkholderiales; family Burkholderiaceae_E; genus JAKPAM01. The sequence continues at coordinate 4,106,170 of JASGIS010000001.1, forward strand.
TTCTGAGCGAGGTTGATCTGTGTGTTGACCGGGCGAAGGAACATCCTGAACGGTGGCCGATCGAGATCGGCCAAGTTCGGAGATATGTGTTTCCACGGTACCCGTTCATTCTGTTCTATCGCCGCAAGGACCAAGGTATCCAGGTCGTTGCCGTGGCCCATCAGCAGCGTCGGCCGCGATATTGGTTGAGCAGGAGCGAGCCGTGAGCTGCCTCATAACAGGTCGCCGCGGTGTGCCGTGAAAAGGCACTGTCTGTTGAAGCCTTCAATGGCGCGATGAGGCGAGTTTCGTGCGGGATGCGAAGGCTGAGGGACGGGCGGAAGGTGGAGCAGAAGGGCGGACCGAGGAGCGGCTCGACGTTGCACGCCGGTTGATCGCGGGACTCGATCTGGATGATGCGGCCATCGCCGAATTGACGGGTCTGGGAGAGGATGAGGTCAGTCGCCTGCGTCGGTCGGGCGCGGACTGAACTCGAAGACCTCGTCGCTGGCCGGCCGGCTCAGCTTGTCCATCGGGTAATAGGCTTCGTAGTCGGCCCGGATCCGCGCCAGCGGCAGGTCCGACCACACGCCGTGGTCCTTCAGGTAGCTCATCACCTGGCGCCCGTTGGCGTCGAAGGTCTGCAGCACGGCGTCATGAACGCCGTCGAAATCGGTCGGCGGCACGCCCATCCGCTCGCACAGCTCGCGGTTGAACGCCGGCACCGCCTTGACCCACTGGCCGTCCAGGTGCAGCGCGGCCCAGCCGTGATGCATGAACACGTCGTGTCCGCCCATGCGTTCGAGCAGTTTGGGCGACGTGAAGTGATTGATGACGTCCGATGTGCCGACGGCTGCCGGAATGCCGACCGAGCGCGCGCAGGCGGCCAGCAGCACGGCCTTGGGGACGCAGAAGCCGCTGCCGAGCCGCAGCACCTCGCTCGCCCGGAAACCCGTTCCCTCGAGATCGACCTGATAGGGGTCGTAGCGGATCGCGTCCCGCACGGCGACGAATAGGCGGATCGCCCGTTCACGGGGCGACGCCGACGCGCCGTCATCGCCGAGCGCGGTCGCGACGAAATCCCGCACTCGCGGATGATCGTGGTCCAGGAAGGCGGTCGGCGCCAGATAGTCGGGGCCGGGCTCGGGCCAGCCGTAAGGGGTGAAACGCAACGCGAAGGGGCGCGAGTCGGACATGGTCTGCGGATTTCTCGGGTATCGGCGTCCGTCAGTATGCGTCGACATGTCCTCGACGCATAGTCGGGCAGCCGGCGGCAGCACTACGGTTGCCCTGGCTCGACGCGCCAGCTCCGCAAAAACTCGGCCGGCTCCCACACCATCAGCTTGGCGGCGGCGAAGTCACCAACATTGCGTGTAACGATGCAGTGCATGCCCGCATGCCGGGCTGTTTCGTGCAGCACGCCATCCTCGTAATCGGCAAAGCCTGCGTCCAGCGCTTCGGTCAGCACCAGTCTGTCGACCGGGGCCACTTCGAACAGGCGCAGCAGCGTGGCGATTTGTTCGCGAGCCCGTCGCGGGCCTACCACGCGACTGGTCAGATAGAACAGCGTAGTGACCGCCGTTGCACACAAGAAGCCCTGCACCTTGCCGCGCTCGACCAGCGCAATCGCTCGAGCCGACGCTTGCGCATGCGGCTCAAGATTCAGCAGCACATCCAGCACCACGTTGGTGTCGAATAGCACTCGCATCATCGATGCTTGGCATCCAGGTGGTCGTAATAAGCCTGCCGTCCGTCATCTTCCGAGGGCGCGGTCGTGTCCTGAAGAACACCCAGCAGTGACGCCACGATCGGCGGCAGTGGAGGCTCGTGCGGTAGGGCGGACTGCTCGGTTGTCGTATCGAACTGCGCGAAGTAATCCGCCACCATCTGCGAAAGCGACTTACCCTGGCGACGGGCCCGTGCCTTGGCTTGCGCAATCAGATGTTCATCCAGCCGTAGGGTCAATTTGGTCTGCACGGCGAACTCGCGAGACGTACAAGAATAGAAAAGTTGTACGTCATTCTACGACTCTGATCGATGAACACGGGCCAAAGCACGAGCTTTGCCCTTCGGGGCGAGGTCGAGCAAGGCCATCGTGCTCCGGCGCAGAAGGCGTCCGGTATCGCGGCGAGGAAGCTCCCGCGTTCGAGCGGGAGCGACTCACGCACCTGCTCGACCGGCCGGCGGCCGAGATCGTGCCAGCCGCCGGACGACGTCGACCATCCGGTCGACTTCGTCGCGGGTGTTGTAGAACGCCAGCGACGGGCGAACGGTCGTCTCGACGCCGAAGCGGCGCAGGATCGGCTGTGCGCAGTGGTGGCCGGTGCGCACCGCGATCCCTTGTTCGTTCAGCGCCTGGCCGACCGCGTCGGTCGTGTAGCCGTTGAGCACGAACGACAGCACGCTGGCCTTGTCCGGCGCGGTGCCGATCAGGCGCAGGCCCGGGATCGCGCGCAGTTGCCAGGTCGCGTAGTCGAGCAGCGCATGCTCGTAGTGCTGGATCGCTTCGATGCCGAGGCGCTCGACGTATTCGAGCGCTGCGCCCAGGCCGACCGCATCGGCGATGTTGCCGGTGCCCGCCTCGAAGCGGGTCGGCGGGCCATGGTAGATCGTCCGCTCGAACGTGACGTCGGCGATCATGTTGCCGCCGCCCTGCCACGGCGGCATCGCGTCGAGCAGCTCGCGCCTGCCGTAGACGACGCCGATGCCGGTCGGGCCGAAGATCTTGTGGCCGGAGAACACGAAGAAGTCGGCGCCCAGCCGTTGCACGTCGACCCGCATGTGCGACACCGATTGCGCGCCGTCGACCAGCGCGACCGCGCCGGCGCGGTGCGCGAGCTCGACGATCTGCTGCACCGGGACGACGGTGCCCAGCGCGTTCGATACCTGGGTGACCGACACGATGCGCGTGCGCTCGTTCAGCAGCTTCCGGTACTCGTCGAGCCGTACCTGGCCGTCGTCGTCGACCGGGATCACGCGGATCCGCGCACCTTTCTCGGCGGCGAGCTGCTGCCAGGGCACGATGTTCGCGTGGTGTTCGAGGTGCGAGACGATGATCTCGTCGCCGGCGCCGACCTGCGAGGCGCCCCAGGTCTTGGCGACCAGGTTGATCGCTTCGGTCGTCCCGCGGACGAACACGATCTCGTCGGTCGAGCGCGCGCCGATGAAGCGGCGAACGGTCTCGCGCGCTCCTTCATAAGCATCGGTGGCGCGCGCGGCCAGTTCGTGCGCGGCGCGATGGATGTTCGAGTTCTCGCGCTCGTAGAACGTCTTCAAGCGCTCGATCACGCAGCGCGGCTTCTGCGTCGTCGCCGCGTTGTCGAACCAGACCAGCGGCTGGCCGTTGACGCGTTCGGCGAGGATCGGGAAGTCGCCGCGCACCGCGTGGACGTCGAAAGACGCAAGACCGCTTGACTGCGGTACGGTCGGCGCATCGAGGGCGGCTGCGCGCGGAATCGATGAAACGGATGGTACTGACGAAACGGACGGAACTGACGGAGCCAACGGGGCCAACGGGGCCAACGGGGCCGACGGGGCCGACGGGGCCGACGCAACGGACGGGATCGACGGAATGGGTAAGGAGGTCGTCGTCGTGCCCGCGGGCATGACCGTCGTCGGCAGCCGCGCGTCGCCGGGAATGCCGGCTTCGGTCAGGAAATAGTAGGGGGCGCCCGCGACGGGCGGCGACGCGGGCACGCCGCTCAGTTGGCTGCCTAGCCGCCCGTCATAGCCGGGGGCCGCGGTCAGCAAAGTGTCGGGTACGCCGTTCGGCGCCAGCGCGTGCGGCAGCAGCGACGGCGTCGACGCGAACGGATTCGCGGCGAGCTGCGGCGACGTCGGTACCAGCCCCAGTCCCGGCGGGTAAGCGCCGAACGGCACGGCACCCGGCGTGGCCGGGCCGGCGCTGCCCGGCGGCAGCGACAGGCCGGGCGGATGCACGGCCGCCGGCACCGGTACGCCGCCGGTGGCCGGCAGCGAGGAGAGCGTGGGCACGGGAGCCGAAACCGGCGACGGCACGACGGACAGCGATGCCACGGACGGCGATTGCGGCAGGGCGGACAGCGACGGCACCGAGGGCGATTGCGGCAGGGCGGACAGCGACGGCACCGAGGGCGATTGCGGCGCGGCGGACAGCGACGGCACCGAGGGCGATTGTGGCGCGGCGGACAGCGACGGCGTCGAGGACGGCTGCGGCACGGCGGACAGAGAGGGCACCGACGAAGACTGCGGCACGGAGGCCGGCCGTTGCGAGGACGAAGCGGCCGTCGGCGGCGCGGCGAACAGGGCGGCGGCCAGCCGCGCGAGCTCGGCCGTGTCGGGCAGGCCGGGCGGCAGCGCGGCGTTCGGGGAATCCGGAAGACGCATGGCCGCGATCACTTGTAGGTATCGGGGTAATCGTGGTACTTGCCGATCTCGACGTCTTCGAGAACGGCCAGCGCGTCCTCGGTCTGCACGACCAGCGAGCAGTACAGCGAGATCAGGTACGACGCGATCGCGTTGCGGTTGATGCCCATGAAGCGCACCGACAGGCCGGGACTCTGCTCGCCGACCAGGCCCGGCTGGTACAGGCCGACGACGCCCTGGCGCCTGTCGCCGACCCGCAGCAGCAGCACCTTGGTCTTGCCGTCGACGACCGGCACCTTGTCCGACGGGATCAGCGGGATGCCCCGCCAGGTCAGGAACTGCGAACCGAACAGCGACGCGGTCGGCGGCGGCACGCCGCGGCGCGTGCATTCGCGACCGAATGCGGCGATCGCCAGCGGATGCGTGAGGAAGAATGCCGGCTCCTTCCAGACCTTGGTCAGCAACTCGTCGAGATCGTCGGGCGTCGGTGCGCCGGTCAGCGGATACAGGATCTGATCGGGCGCGACGCTGGCCAGCAGTCCGTAGTCGGCATTGTTGATCAGCTCGGATTCCTGTTTCTCCTTGATCGTCTCGATCGTCAGTCGGAGCTGTTCCTTGATCTGGTCGTGCGGGCTGCTGTACAGGTCCGACACCCGCGTATGCACGTCGAGGATCGTGCTGACCGCGTTCAGGAAGTATTCGCGCGGGCGTTCCTCGTAGTCGACGAAGGTCGTCGGCAGTTCCGCTTCGTCGCGGTTCGCGCACAACACGCGGACGTCCTGCGGATTCCTGACCTGGTTCAATCGGTAGATGCCGGCCTCCACCGGCAGCCACTGCAGCAGGTGCGTGAGCCAGCGCGGCGAGATCGTCGACAGTGTCGGCGCGGATTTGGTGGCGTTGGCGAGTTGCCGGGCGGCGTTGTCGCCCAGCGCGAGTTGGGTCGAAGAGATGTCGGCCATGAAAGTTCCAGAGTTTCCGGGCTAGGGAGTCGGGGAGGGAAGGGGATCGGAATGCGGATCGGGGATTCGAGCGGACGTCACCGCGCCGTCGCCGCTTTCCTGGCGGATCGACGCCTGCGTGACGTGGCTGCCCGGCGGTACGCCGTGCGTCAGCCAGACGTTGCCGCCGATCGTCGCGCCGCGACCGATGACGATCCGTCCCAGCAGCGTCGCGCCGGCGTAGATGACGACGTCGTCTTCGACCTGCGGATGGCGGGGTAGTCCCTTGGTCGGCAGGCCGTCGTCGCCGACCGGAAAGCGCCTGGCGCCCAGCGTCACCGCCTGGTAGATGCGCACGCGCTCGCCGATCGTCGCGGTCTCGCCGATCACGACGCCGGTACCGTGGTCGATCATCACGCCGGCGCCGATCGATGCCCCGGGATGGATGTCGATGCCGGTCTCGCCATGCGCCAGCTCGGCGATGATGCGGGCGGTGACCGGCGCGCCGAGCCGATACAGCTCGTGCGCCAGCCGGTGGTGGATCATCGCGGCAATGCCCGGATAACACAGCAGCACCTCGTCGACGCTGCCCGCCGCCGGATCGCCGTCGAACGTCGCCTGCACGTCGGTGTCGAGCGTCGAGCGAACGGCCGGCAGCGCCTGCGCGAACCGGCGGACGATCGCGTCGGCGCGCCGGTCGACGATGTCGGCATCGATCGTGTCGTGCCGGTTCGCGTATCGCAGTTCGAGGCGGACCTGGTCCAGCAGTTCGTTCAGTGCCGTGTCCAGCGTGTGACCGATGTAGTAGTCCTCGCCTTCCTGGCGCAGGTCCGGCGGCCCCAGACGCATCGGAAACAGTGCGCCTCGCAGTGCGCCGACGATGTCGCGCAGCCGCTCGCGCGAAGGGAACTCGCGACCGCCGAACTCCCGGTTGCGCTGCTGGCTCGCGCGCCAGTGCTCGCGGACCGCGCGCAGGCGGCCGACGACGTCGTCGAGGTCCCATTGCCGGCCGCGCGGACAGGCATCCGGCGTCGCGGGCGCGGCGGCGGAAACCATTGTCGAGGGTGGATTCATCGGTCGGTCGCTCAGTCCTGGACCCAGGGCAGGCCGTGCCAGCGCCAGCCGTCGTGATGGCCGCGCTGGTGGTTGTCGTCGAGCTCGCCCTCGAAGCCCTCGAGCACGTTGAAGACTCGCGTGAAGCCGGCCTTGGCAGCCGCCTCGGCGGCCTGCAACGAACGCTTGCCGCTTCGGCACAGCAGCAGCACCGGCTGGTCCTTGCCGGTCTTCGCCTCGAGCTCGCGCACGAAGCGCGGATTGCGCGTCAGCGAGGTGCCCGAGGCCCAGGCCACGTGCAGCGTGCCCGGCACGTGGCCGACGAACTTGCGTTCCTCGGCGCTGCGCACGTCGACGATGACGGCTTCGTTTTCCTGGGCAAGCTGCCAGGCCAGTCGGGGCGGCACGCTGCCGGCGAAGCCTAGGCCTTGTGCGGCCGCCTGCTCGCGGATGTCTTCGAGCGCCCGGACGGCGGTCGAATCACTGAGGGTAACGGACATGAATTCGGTCTCCTGAGTCTGTCGAACGCGCCGAGCTGCGATCAGCGGCGAGTCGACCCGACGAGCTTAGCGGCCGGCGGATTCGACGCTAACCAAGAAAAACGTCAATGCAAATCAGCGCGGGTCGGCCGGCCGGGATCGTCGGCGCGGCCCGGGCGACACCCGTCCGTTCGCACCCGTTCGTTCGCACCCATCCGTTCGCACCCATCCGTTCGCGGTCGTCACGCTGTCGCATCGATGACGTCGATCCGCTTCGGAATCAGCTTCAGCGCGTGGAAGGTGTCGGCGATCTTCTGCTGCTCGGCGAGGATCTCGCGCGTGATCGGTCCGGTGCCGAAGGCCGAGCGCCCGACCGAGACGTCGACGACCGACCTGGGGATGCCCCACAGGCTCGACAGTTCGGCGGCCAGCGCCGGGCGGTTCGCCGCTCCCCATTGGTCGATCGCGTCGATCTCCTCGATGAGGATGCCGATGACGTCGCGGTTCTTCTGCGCATAGTCCAGCGACGAAAAGTAGTACGCGCGGTTACCGGCGACGCCCGAGGCGTCGGCGACGATGCGCGCGCCCAGCGAGGTCTCGGCCGACGCGAGGAACGGATCCCAGATCGTCCATGCGTCGATCGATCCCTTCTCGAACGCGGCGCGCGCGTCCGACGGCGGCAGGTAGACGAGTTTCAGATCCTCATAAGGCAGCCGATGTGCTTCGAACAGCTTGACGATGAAGTAGTGGACGTTGCTGCCCTTGTTCAGCGCGATCTTCTTGCCGCGCAGGTCGGCGACCGTGCGGATCGGCGAATCCTTGGGGACCAGCACGGCCTCCGACGCCGGCCGCGGCACCGTGGCCGCGACGTAGGCGAGCGGCGCGCCGGCCGCCTGCGCGAAGATCGGCGGCGCCTCGCCGACGTCGCCGAAGTCGATCGAGCCGACGTTCAGCGCTTCCAGTTGCACCGGACCGGCGGTGAACTCGGTCCAGGTGACCGATACGCCGAGCGGCGCGAGCCGCCGCTGCAGCGTGCCGCGGCCCTTGAGCAGGCTCAGATAACCCTTCTGGTGGCCGATGCGCAGCGTGCGCGGCGCCGTTTGCGCGCGCAGGCCCGGCATCGGCAGCGCGAGCGCCGTCGCGGCGGCGGCGGACTTGAGCAGCGTGCGGCGGGAGTTCGTCGATGTGGTCATGGCGGGATTCGCGAGGGGATCAGGGCTGCACGTCGACGAGCGCGTCCTTGATCGCGATCGGCTTCGGAATCAGCTTCAGTTGATGGAAGGTGTCGGCGATCTTCTGCTGGTCGGCGGCGACCGCGGCCGTGATCGGCTTGACGTTGAACTCGTAGCGGCGAAGCGCCTGCTCGACGACGTCGACCGGCAATCCCTGCAGCGGCGCGATCCGTTCGGCCGCCTGCCGCAGGTTCTTCTTCAACCAGATGCCTTGCTCGACCGCGTCGGCGAACAGCGCGTCGATGACCTTCGGATTGCGCGATACGTAGCCGCGTTCGCCGAGATAGAACTGATAGTTGTTGACGCCGCTGTCCGTGCCGTCGGCGAGCACGCGCGCGCCGATCGCCTTCTCGGCCGCCGCCTGGAACGGATCCCAGATCGCCCAGGCGTCGACGTTGCGGCTCTCGAACGCCGCGCGACCGTCGGCCGGAGCCAGATAGACCGGCGTGATGTCCTGGATCGACAGGCCGTGCTTCTCGAGCTGCCTGACGAGCAGGTAATGGACGTTGCTGCCCTTGTTCAACGCGACCTTCCGGCCCTTGAGTTCGGCCACGCTGCGGATCGGCGAATCCTCGGCGACCAGGATCGCCTCGGCGCGCGGCGCGGCCGGATCGTTGCCGATGTACGCGAAGCGCGCGCCGGCCGCCTGCGCGAAGATCGGCGGCGCTTCGCCGACGTAGCCGACGTCGATCGCGCCGACGTTCAAGCCTTCGAGGAGCTGCGGCCCGGCCGGGAACTCGGTCCACCTGACCTCGACGCCGAGCGGCGCGAGCTTGTTCTCGAGCGTGCGCTGCGCCTTCTGCAGCACGAACAGGCTGGCTGATTTCTGGTAGCCGATGCGCAGCGTCCGGTCGGTTTCCTTCGGCTGCGCCAACGCCGGCCCGGACTGCGAAAGCAGCGTGGCCAGACCGATGACGGCCAGCGCCAGGTAGCGCGAAAACCGCGCGCGATTCGTGATGCCTGCCGATCGACCGGTCGAGGCCGGGCCAGGGACGCGGCGGCGATAAGCGATCGCCGGGAAGAGCGAATTCGGAGAGGGGACGGAATCGGTACGGGGCATGCGTGCTCCGGGCGGGGCTGATCGGGTGTCGAGACGAGTCGGCATTGTGTCGACGCCCCCCGTGCGGAGGAACCAATAAGAAGTCACTTGCATATCGGCAAAACTGCCAACGTGCTTCGTGTCCCTGCATCCGTGCGCCGATCCCCGCGCCGATTCCCGCGCAGATCCCTGCGCAAATACCTGCGCGGATCCGTCGTCGCTGCCGGACCGCCGAACGTCGGGTCGTGCCGGCCGTCGATCGGCGCCGCTCAAATCTCGGCGCCGGTCGAACGCTGGTGTGCTCGAACGCCGGCTCTCGTCGGCCGGCAGAGACCCTGATGCGGTCGTGAGATCGTTTCCCGAGATCCGATCCGCTTGATAAGGTGAGGGCCGATCAGTCCATCAAGATCGGAAAAGATGCCCACCCTCGATACGATGCGGCCGCTCGCGTTGTCCGACGCGCAGCAGGCGGCGTTGGACATGCTGATGTCGCGCCATTCTCCGTGGCCGCTGACCGAACCGGCGCCGTCGGCGCCGGAACTCGATCTGGTATTCCGGGCCGCGTTGCGCGCGCCCGACCATGGACAACTGCGTCCCTGGCGTTTCATCGTCATTCGCGGCGACGCGCGTCACGCGCTCGCCAAGGTGTTCGCGCGGGCGGCGCGCGAGAGGGAACCGGACGGCAACGCCGAGCGCTTCGCGAGCAAGGCGCTGTCGGCGCCGGTGCTGATCGCGCTCGGCGCCAGGATCGTCCACGGCCATAAGGTGCCGGCGAGCGAGCAGGTGCTGGCCGTCGCCGCCGGCGCGATGAACATGCTGAACGCGCTGCACGTGCTGGGTTACGGCGGGTTCTGGGCATCGGGGCTGAACAGCAGGGATCCGCTGGTGCGCCGCGAGCTGGGACTCGATGCCGGCGATGAGTTGATCGGCTTCCTGTACGTGGGCACGCCGAAGGACCGTTCGGACCACGGTGCTTCGCGGCCCGAGCCGGACGTCTGCGTCAGCGAATGGACGGGGCCGGCCGTGTCCGCTTCGTTCACGGATGCTGAGTCTTCGCCCTGATCACCGGTCAGCGAACCGGCAACGGCTGATCGTCGATTCGCCGGTCCCGAGTCCCGTTCGGCGCGCGCCGAATCAGCCGGTCCCGAGTCCCGGTCAGCGCGCGCCGAATCCGCCGCCGCCCGGCGTCTCGATCTCGAAGCAGTCGCCGGCCTGCAGTTCGGCGCGGTCGGCGTGATCGATCGACTCGATGCGTCCGTCGGCGCGCAACACGCGCGCGACGCCGGGCGCGCCGGCCTGTCCGCCCGCGGCGCCGAACGCCGGGTGGTGCCAGCCGTTGGCCAGCAGCGAGACCGTCATCGGTTCGAGGAAGCGGATCGTGCGGATGCCGCCGTCGCCGCCGCGCCAGCGGCCGGCGCCGCCCGAACCCTCGCGGATCCGGTAGCGTTCGAGCCTGACCGGATAACGCAGCTCGAGTACTTCGGGATCGGTCAGCCGCGAGTTCGTCATGTGCGTCTGCACGACCGAGGTGCCGTCGAAGCCGCCGATCAGCCGTCCCTCGTCGTCGAAGCGTCCGCCGGCGCCCGAGCCGCCTGAAATCGTCTCGTAGTACTGGTGGCGCGCGTTGCCGAACGTCAGGTTGTTCATCGTCGGCTGGCTGCTGGCCATCACGCCCATCGCGCCGTACAGCGCGTTGGTGATGCAGGTCGAGGTCTCGACGTTGCCGGCGACGACGGCGGCCGGATGCCGCGGATTCATCATCGAGCCGGGCGGTACGATGACCGACAGCGGCTTCAGGCAGCCGGCGTTCATCGGGATCTCGTCGTCGACCAGCGTGCGGAACACGTACAGCACGGCGGCCGTGGTGACCGCATAAGGGGCGTTGAAGTTGTTCGGCAATTGCGGCGAACTGGCGCTGAAATCCAGCGTCGCGTCGCGCGCCCGCGCATCGATCGACAACGCGACGTCGATCGTCGCGCCGTTGTCCAGCGTCAACGCGAAGCGGCCGGGCTTGAGCCGTCCGATCGCGCGGCGCACCGACTCCTCGGCGTTGTCCTGCACGTGCCGCATGTACGCGCGCACGACGTCCAGCCCGAAGTCATCGACCATCTTCAGCAACTCCTCGCGACCCTTCTCGTTGGCCGCGACCTGCGCGCGCAGATCGGCGAGGTTCTGCTCGGGGTTGCGGGCCGGATGCCTGGCGCTTCGCAGCAGCTCGCGCAGCGCCTGCTCGCGGAACTCGCCGTCGCGGATCAGCAGGAAGTTCGTGATCAGCACGCCCTCGTCGTCGATCGTCGTCGAGTCGGGCGGCATCGAACCGGGCGTCAGCCCGCCGATGTCGGCGTGATGGCCGCGCGAACCGACGTAGAACAGCACGTTCCGGCCGGCGTCGTCGAACACCGGGGTCACGACCGTGATGTCGGGCAGGTGCGTGCCGCCGGCATAAGGATCATTGAGCACGTAGACGTCGCCGGGCCGCAGCGAGCCGGCATTGGCGTCGATGACCGCGCGGATGCTCGCGCCCATCGAACCGAGGTGCACCGGCATGTGCGGCGCGTTGGCGACCAGCCCGCCGTCGGCGTCGAAGATCGCGCACGAGAAGTCCAGGCGCTCCTTGATGTTGACCGAGTACGCGGTGTTCTGCAGCCGGTAGCCCATCTGCTCGGCGATCGACATGAACAGATTGTTGAAGATCTCCAGCATCACCGGGTCGGCGTGCGTGCCGATCGCGCGCCGCTGCGGGCGCGGCACCGCGCGTTCGAGCACCAGGTTGCCGTCGGCCGTCGCGCAGGCTCGCCAGCCCGGTTCGACCAGCGTCGTCGCGTGTGCATCCGACAGCACCGCCGGCCCGTCGATACGGTCGTCGGCGCACAGCTCGTCGACGCGGTAAAGCGGTGCGTCGATCCACTCGCCGGCCACGTGCAGGCGGATCCGGGCAGCGGCCCGCGGGCCGGCCGCCGCACCGTCCGCACCGTCCGCACCGTCCGCAGCGTCCGCAGCGGCGGCACTGTCCGCAGCGGCTGCACCGTCCGTGCCGCTGACCGAGCCGTTCGCGCCGTCGGCGTCGGCGTTGCGCGCACGGCGCGCGAACGGCCGCGCGTCGCCGGCCGCCATCGCGTCGCCGCCGTTGGCCTCGACGACCGCCGATTCGATGATCAGCGCCCGCTGCGGCATCAGGAACGAGAAGCGCTGGCGGTACGCGCGCTCGAACTCGCCGAGCATCCGCGCGCGGTCCGCGAACGGCACCGGCAACGAGGTATCCGTTCCCTCGTAGCGCAGATGCAGGCGCCGCACGACGGTGATCGAGGCCGCGTCGATCCGCTGCGCGAGCAGTTCGGCACGCGCCGCATCGGTCAGTTCGTCCAGCGTGCGGCCGGCCTCGGCGATGCCGTCGTCGTCGAGGCGTTGCTCGATCGAACGTTCGCGCATCGCGGTCGAGACGGCCATGCCGATGCCGTAGGCCGACAGCACGCCGGCCAGCGGATGGATCAGCACGCGCGGCATCGCCAGCGCATCGGCGACCTGGCACGCATGCTGGCCGCCCGCGCCGCCGAACGTCGTCAACGTGTACTGGGTGATGTCGTAGCCGCGCTGCACCGAGATCCGTTTGATCGCGTTGGCCATGTTGGCGACCGCGATGTCCAGGAAGCCCTGCGCCAGCGCCTCGGGCGTCGCGGCCTGCCCGGTGGCCTCGGTCACCTCGGCGGCGAGCGCCGCGAAGCGCTGCCTGACGACGTCGACGTCCAGCGGTTGACGTCCGTCCGTGCCGAACACCGACGGGAAGAACTCCGGCTGCAGGCGCCCGAGCATCACGTTCGCGTCGGTCACGGTCAGCGGCCCGCCGTGCCGATAGCAGGCCGGGCCAGGATGCGCGCCCGCCGAGTCGGGACCCGCGCGCAGCCGCGCGCCGTCGAAGTGCAGGATCGACCCGCCGCCGGCTGCCACCGTGTGGATGCTCATCATCGGCGCGCGCAGCCGTACGCCGGCCACCATCGTGTCGAACGCGCGTTCGTACTCGCCCGCGTAGTGCGACACGTCGGTCGACGTGCCGCCCATGTCGAAGCCGATCACGCGGTCGTGGCCGGCCTGGCGCGAGATTCCGGCCATGCCGACGATGCCGCCCGCCGGTCCCGACAGCACCGAATCCTTGCCCTGGAAGGCCGCCGCGTCGGTCAGCCCGCCGCTCGATTGCATGAACTGCAGCGGCACGCCCGGCAGCGACGCCGACACGCGGTCGACGTAGCGGCGCAGCACCGGCGACAGGTAGGCGTCGACGACCGTCGTGTCGCCGCGCGCGACGAAGCGGATCAGCGGTGATACCTGGTGCGAGACCGATATCTGCGTGAAGCCGATCTCGGCGGCGATCGCCGCCAGCCGCGCTTCGTGCGCCGGATGGCGGTAGCCGTGCATCAGCACGATCGCGATCGCGCGCAGGCCGTCGGCGTGGGCGGCGGCCATCGCCGCCCGCGCCGCCGCTTCGTCCAGCGGCACGACGACGGCTCCGTCGACGGCGACGCGCTCGTCGATCTCGATGACGGTCCGGTACAACCGTTCGGGCAGGCTGATCTCGCGATCGAACAGCCGCGGGCGGTTCTGGTATGCGATCCGCAGCGCATCGCCGAAGCCGCGGGTGACGGCCAGCGCGACCGGCTCGCCCTTGCGTTCGAGCAAGGCGTTGGTGGCGACCGTCGTGCCCATGCGCACGACGGCGATCCGTTCGGCGGGCACCGCTTCGCCGGGTGCCAGGCCCATCAGCCGCCGGATGCCCTCGACGGCCGCGTCCGCGTAGTGGTCCGGGTTGTCCGACAGCAGCTTGGTCGCGGTCACGCCGCCGTCCGGGCGGCGGCCGATCACGTCGGTGAACGTGCCGCCGCGGTCGATCCAGAACGACCAGCGGGCCGGGCGGTCGGCGGCGGGCGATGCGGAAGGCGTGGGGCCGGATGAGGCGGATGCGGCGGATGCGGCGGATGCGGGTGAGGCGGTTGAGGAGGAGGCGGACGGGGTAGAAGAGGGCATGGCGGTTGTGTGCAGAGGCGGGCAGGGGAAAGGCCGTGGCGGCGCGACGATCATCGACGGTAAAGCATAATCGCGGATCGCCGTCGTCGACCGCCTTCCATGACTTCATCTTCCGCTTCCGAACCCGACATCCCCCGCTCGTTCGCTGCACTGCATCACCGCGGCTACCGCCCTTTCTTCATCGGCAACGTGCTGACGATGACTGCCGACAGCGTCGAGCACGTGATCAGCTACTGGGTCATGCACGAGCGCTTCGACTCGGCGGCGCTCGGCGGTTTCGCGGTGATCTCGCACTGGGTGCCCTACCTGTTGCTGTCGATCTGGTCCGGGGCGATGGCCGATCGCCACGACGCGCGGCGGATGATCCAGTTCGGCATGGGCCTGTTCATGCTGGTATCGCTGGGCTGGGCCGTCCTGATCGCGACCGACACGCTGCAGATGTGGCACGCGATGGTGCTGCTGACGCTGCACGGCGTGGCCGGCGTCTTCTGGGGACCGCCGTCGCAGGTGCTGATCCACGACATCGTCGGCGGCCGGGATCTGCAGAGCGGCGTACGCCTGAACGCGACCGGACGCTGGCTCGGCATGCTGGCCGGACCGGCCGTCGGCGCGGGCTTCCTGCTGTTGTTCGGGCCGAGCTGGGGGCTCGTCGTCAACGCCGCGCTGTACCTGCCGCTGGCGCTGTGGTTGTGGAAGGCGCCGTACGGGCCCCGGTTCCGCCAGGGCGAAGGGCCGCCGCCGCGGTCCGTGCGCGGTCTGGCCGACGTCGTCCGCACCTTCCGCGAGGTCCGCGGTCTGCCGATCGTCATGGCGATGGTGATGCTGGCCGGCGGCGCGTCGCTGTTCATCGGCAATGCCTATCAGGCGCAGATGCCCGCGTTCGCGCACGACCTCGGGCACGGCCACATGGACTTCACGTACAGCGCGCTGATCGGCGCCGACGCGGCCGGTGCGCTGCTGGCCGGCCTGCTGCTCGAAAGCCGCGGCCTGCTGCCGCCGGCGCCGCGCACCGCGTTCGTGCTGGCGATGATCTGGTGCGTCGCGATCGCCGGCTTCGCGCTGTCCTCGTGGCTGCCGCTGGCGATGGCGCTGCTGTTCGTCGCCGGCTTCGTCGAGCTGTCGTTCGCGGCGATGGCGCAGACGCTCGTGCAGATTCACGCGCCGCCGGGCAGCCGCGGCCGGATCATCGGCGTCTACAACATGTCGGCGATGGGCATGCGCTCGTTTTCCGGCGTGACCGTCGGCCTGGTCGGCGGCGCGCTGGGCATCCACGCATCGCTAGCGATGGCGGCCACCGCGATGCTGATCTACATCGTCGCGATGCGCACCTGGCTCAGGGCCCGCTGACCGGGTGGGACCGAGACGTGATGGACGGCGACGCACCGCCGGCCGCGACGGGCATTCGCGACGGGCCGCGCCAGCGGGCGTGCCGTCCGTTCAACCGCCGTGCGGGCTGCGATGCGCGCGCAGCGCGGCACGGGCGGCTTGCGCCTTGTCGGGATCCAATCGGATCTCGGTGGCGGAAGAGACCACGGTGATCGGCTCCGAGGTCGTCGGCGACCGGTCCTTCCGACGCGCGTCGTCGCGCGACGCGCGCGCGTTGCGACCCGGGACGTCCGCGTAGCGCAGACAGTCGTCGTCGTCGATGTCGACCCGCGCTTCGGCGAGCAGTTGGGCCAGATGTTCGATCGTCGCGTGCCGCGTGTCCTTGTGGTTCCAGTGCGCGAGGAAGTCCGCGCAATCAGGCAGCGCCGGCGAGGAGGAGCGGGGGGTCGAAGAACAGGCGGACATTGCAGGACTCCTTTCGGCATCGATGCCGGCATGGGCCCTGATTTCCACCGCCCGGACCCTCGGCGGATGTCCGTCGCGCGGCGCGTTGATCGGTCTTGCGTGTCCCGCTCGTGCGGCGCCTGCTGCGCCGTCCGCGAGCCTCGGGACGCAAGGCCGGTCAGCGCGCCGCGGCGGGAGGCTGCCTGACCAGCAACACCGGCACCGATGCGATGCGGGCCAGATTCTCGGCATCGCTGCCGATCACGAGACGCTCGACGCCCCGCCGGCCATGCGTACCGAGGGCGATCAGGTCGCATCGCTGTTCGGCGGCTTGTCGCGCGATCAACTCGGCCACGCGTTCGCCGTGGCTCTCGATCAGCACGCTGTTGACCGACACGCCCATCTTGTCCAGTTCGCGGGCCGCACCGTCGAGCAATTCCTTGCCCGAGCGCAGCACGGCCGGGCGCACGTCGCGGATATAGACGGACGGGCGCGCATAGCCGCTGCTGTAGCTCTGATCGTCGATGACGTGCAGCAGCACGACGCTCGCCTCGCACAGGCGCGCGATCGCACCCGCGTGCTCGAGCGCCAGGTGCGCGGTCTCGCTGCCGTCGATGGGGACCAGGATCTTCTTGTACATCGCAGAGGGCGGCGTCGTTCGCGGACGAGAAGATCTCGCGCCGAACCCGGACCGCTCGGAATGGGGGTTCACTAAGGATTGTGGACGTTGACCCGCGTGCGGAGAAGCCTCGGGCGCGTTCTGGCTTGCGGCAGATCAAGGTGACGGTCAGCATCACCGCTCGATCCCGTGCCGATCGTGGTGAACCGCCGGAAGCTGGAGGACAATTCCTTGCCGTCCGCGGGCCTGCGCGCGGATGGACGCGAATCTCGTGCAGCGCGACGAGGGAGGCGTTTTCCGGGCGCGGGCCACGTCGATTGAGGAGTTCCCAGATGGATGCCATGATCCTCGATGCGCCCGGCCGGGCGTTGCGCCGGGTCGAGTTGCCCGATCCGCAGCCCGGTCCGGGCCAGCTTCGCGTCCGGGTAACGGCCTGCGGTGTCTGCCGCACCGACCTGCACGTCGTCGACGGCGATCTGTCGCACCCTCGGCTGCCCGTCATCCCCGGCCACGAGATCGTCGGCCGGATCGATGCGGTCGGCCCCGGCGTGCCGGCCTCGAGGCTCGGCGAGCGCGTCGGCGTCCCGTGGCTCGGCCACACCTGCGGCGCCTGTCCGTATTGCCTGGGCGGGCAGGAAAACCTCTGCGACCATCCCGGCTTCACCGGCTACACGCTGAACGGCGGTTATGCGACCGCTGCCGTCGCCGATGCGCGCTATGCGTTCGCGCTGGGCGAAGACGGCGACGACGTCGCGCTGGCGCCGCTGCTGTGCGCCGGGCTGATCGGCTGGCGCGCGCTGTCGATCGCCGGCCCGGGCAAGCGGCTCGGGCTCTACGGCTTCGGCGCGGCGGCCCACATCATCGCGCAGGTCGCGCGCTGGCAGGGCCGTACCGTGTTCGCGTTCGCGCGGCCGGGCGACGCCGCGTCGATCGCTTTCGCGCGTTCGCTGGGCGCAGCCTGGGCTGGTGGCTCGGACGAGGCGCCGCCCGAACCGCTGGACGCGGCGATCCTGTTCGCACCGGTCGGCTCGCTGGTGCCGACCGCGCTCAAGGCCGTGCGCAAGGGCGGCCGCGTGGTCTGCGCCGGCATCCACATGAGCGACATCCCGAGTTTTCCGTATTCGCTGCTGTGGGAGGAGCGTCAGGTCGTCTCGGTCGCCAACCTGACGCGGCAGGACGGCCTCGACTTTCTGGCGGTCGTGCCGCAGGTCGGCATCGTCACGAAGACGACTCCCTATCCGCTGCACGAAGCCAACCGCGCGCTCGACGACCTGCGCGCCGGCCGCTTCGACGGCGCGGCGGTGCTGGTGCCGGGGGGGCCGGACTCGGACGGTGGTCGCGGACAGCGGTGAGTGCGATGAGTGCCGCGAGCGCCGTGAATGCCGCGAGTGCCGTGAATGCGAAGGGCGATGCCCGCCGCCAAGCGTTCACGGCTCGCCGAACGCCAGCCGCATCGCATGGTCGCGGACATCGCCGGGCCATGCGGCGAGCAGATCGCGCAGCTTGAGCGGCTCGTTCGCGAACAGCGCTCGGGTCGCTTCCTCGTAGCCGGGCAGGTCGCCCGCGATCGCCAGCATGAAGTGGTAGGCCCGCTCCTGCGCCCGGCGGAGCCTGTCCTTGTCGCCGCCGGTGCGCCGCGCGTCTTCGACGAGTTTTCTCAGCGCCACCGATGCGCCGCCGGGCTGCGCGGCCAGCCAATCCCAGTGACGGGGAAGCAGGGTCACTTCGCGGGGCACGACGCCGAGTTTCGGGCGCCCGCGGCCTCTGGGGTTCGAGGTGGTCGATGACGGTTCTTCAGTCTGGCCGGCGGGGGCACCATCGGTCGTCGCTGCGGCATCGAGTCGCGCGGCGATCTCGGCGTCCGAGCCTCGCGTGTCGACCTCGATCGAGCGGCCGCTCTCGTCATCGAAGGTCAGTACCGGGCCGGCGGTGCGGCTGTCGAGCGCTTTCTTGACCGCCAGCGCGTTGTCGAGCAACGAGCCGGACGCGATGCGGCGATGGCCATCGAAGCTGGTGTAGGACGGGGGAGTTCGGTCGGTCATGGTGGGCGGTTCGGATGCAGAAGGCAAAATAATACCCGGGTAAAAATTGATCGTCAATATCATCCGGGTAAAATATTGCTTGGTTGTCTTGCGCTCTGCGTTATCAATAATTGATAATTCGAATCCAGGAGGTGTCCATGCCAGCTAGCTACTCGATCGGCGAGCATTTCGAGCGATTCGTGCAGGATCAGCTGCGTTCCGGCCGCTATGGCTCGGCTAGCGAAGTGGTTCGCGATGGTTTGCGATTGCTGGAGGAGCGGGAGCAGTTGCGGCAGATCCGGATGGAGAAGCTGCGCGCTGCTCTGCAGGCGGGTATCGACAGTGAAGCAGGCCGTCCAGTCGATGAAGTGCTGGACGAGTTGGAAGCGCGCTACGCGAAGATGATGCAGGGATTCGACGCGCCGGTATGACGCTGCGGCTTTCCCGGTTAGCCGCCAATGACCTCAAGGAGATCGGCGACTATATTGCCCGCGAAAATCCGGCGCGGGCTGTTTCGTTCATTCGAGAACTGCGTGCGGTCATGGATCGCATCGGATCACAACGAATAGTCGATTCGAACCCCGTCAATCGTAATCTTCTTGGTCGCCTTGAGGTATTCGACCAGGGATTCGATCTGAGCATCCGTGATCGAGTTTTTCGAGGCTTTTATCGTTGATCTCATCGTGCTCTTCAGCGTCTCGATTTTACGAGGACGTGATGGGCCTCGCTTCTTGAGATCTGCGATGACGAGGGAATAGATATCCATCTTCACCGGTAGCTGCGATTTCGGAGACGAGTCCGTGACGATAGAAGCGAGGTTCGAGGTAGGTCGAGCCGGATCAGCACCGTTTGGGCACTTGAATCGGCCCTTTTGATTCAGAACGACGCGAATCTTCTCCTTCAGCGACATGCAGCCGAGCAGGGCGTTGACAGTCTTGCAGCAAGCGACGCAGTTGTCGTCATTGTTGCTGCCGGCTCGAGAAATCGGCACCAGGTGCTCGACGCTTGCTTCGGATTTAGGAAGGGGCATGCTGCAGAAAAAGCACAAACCACCTTGAGTGAACATCAATCGATCAATGGGCTTCGTTGGCATATGATCGTCAGCTAACGGAGATTCATATGTTCTGACAGGTTCCCTTATTTATTACACCACTGCCGCTCGCACGGCACGCCGTCATTGTCCCCGTCCATCTTCGTATTCGGACAATGTCGAATGAAATAAGTGGCTTCCTCGCAGGAGCGCATCTGCGAGCAGTAGGTCCGGCCATCGCACCGGAACTGCTGTGCGGGTGGGGGATGAGACGGCGGCGGAGTAGGCACCGTCGATGCGGCGACGTTCGCCGTAGCCGTTTGCGTGGCGCCGTGCTTGCCATAGGCGAACCAGGCGATCGATCCCAGGACGGCGAGCACCACCAGATTTTTCATGCGAGATCCCCTATCCGTAAGGTCGAGCCCTGACGCTCGGCGTCGGGGCTGCCGGGGCGAGAGGGGGTTGGGCCTTTGCCGCAGCGGGTCGCCGGGCGATGCCATGATCGACGACCCTGGCGGCCATGCCGTTGGCGGGGCGATCGGACGGTCGGATATCGCTGATCAATCGCGATCAGGCATGAGGGCTGATCCGGGCGAGAGGGTGCGCCTGATCAGTGTAATAATGGGTATCATTCTCATTATCAATGACGAGCCTAATCTGGCAAATGCTGTCGCGACGCAGTCTCGATGCGGATCTTCCTGGACAACGCGCAGAGTTCTCGCGACGAGCAACCGGATCGGATGATGCCGACCGCTGTTTCAGCGACGACCTGAATCCGCCGGTCGCCGGTCGGAGCGAATCGTAGCCGGGCAGTCGACAAAGCATCCATGAATTCCAAACTCCTGCCGCCAGCCAAGTCCGATGCTCGCTGCGAAACGGCCTCGTTGGCCAGCCTGTATCGGCTCTGGTGCAAGCCGCTGATTCAACGGCTTCACAGGATCTGGGGTAGTCGAGAACAAGCCGAAGACGCCGCGCAGCGGGTATTCACGCAGATGGCCGCCTCCGGCAAGCTGCCTGCGCCCGGCAAGGAATACGCGTATCTGCGGCGCGCGGCTGGCAATCTCGCGATCGACGGCTGGCGCAAGAACGGCGGCAGCGACGCCATCAAGACCGTCTCCCTGGAGAGCTGCCACGATGAAATCGGTCGCCTGCCCGCGCCGGCGGCGCATGATCCGGTCGAGCATACCCAGCGGCGCCAGTATCTCGCCCGGCTCGAGCAGGCCCTGGGCGAGTTGCCCGAACGCCAGCGCCAGGCGTTCACGCTGCACATGCTGGACGGGCTTACCCAGCAGGAGGTGGCCGAGCGGATGGCGATTTCGCTGCGCATGGTGGCCAAACACGTCAGCCGTGCCTTGGCCTACTGCGAGCTGAGGCTGCAATATGGCAGCCTGGAGCAAATGCAGCGCCTGAGGACCGTTTTCCGGGAAGACGATGATTCCCCGCAGGCGGCTCGCGACAACGAACGCGGTTCTACACGATGAACAAGCCCTTGCCCGCCGGGGTGACAGCGGACATGCTGGTCGACCTGCACGAAACCGCAGCCGAGTGGTTCGTGCGTCAGCAGGCGGCGGACTGGAACGAGTCCGACCGGAGCGCGCTGGAGGACTGGCTGCAGGACAACCCGTTGCACCGCGAGATCTTCGACAGCATGGGCCATACGCGGCAATTGCTGAGCCTGCTGAAGACGGACCTCGATCGTGGCTCGCGAGAAGCCGAAGCGACGGCCTCGAAAACCGTGCCTGCTCCCGGTTTCTGGCGCCGCCGGCCTGACGCTCCTGCGGCACGCCGCGCGCTGATGCCTACGCTGGCTGCCATCGGCGCCGTGCTCATCGGCGGCGGTTGGTATGTCCGGGACAATACCGCCAGCTACCGGCTGGACATCGCCACCGCTGCCGGTGAGACGCGCAGCGTCGACCTTCCCGACGGCACGCGTGTCGCACTGAACTTCGGCAGCAGCCTACAGGTACGTTACTACCCGCGCCGCCGCGAAGCCGTGTTGAATCGGGGCGAGGGCTTTTTCCAGGTAGCGGCCGACACGGGCAGGCCCTTTACCGTCGATTCCGGCGACAGCCGAATCACGGTGCTCGGCACCTCGTTCAACGTGCAGGCTTCGCCGCCTCGGCTCGTCGTCAGGGTGAAAGCGGGAGAAGTGCAAGTGAAGCCGGACCGCGCGACGCGAGGCAAGCCCGTGCTGCTGTCCGCCGGCCATGGGATCGCCGTCGATTCCGCGACCGCGCGGTACGTGTCCGAATCCGTGCAGGCCGATACCGTGGGCGATTGGCGCAGCGGCCAGATACGTTTCAAGCGGGCTTCGTTGGAGGACGTGGCGCAGCAGCTCGCACGCTATCTGGGCCGGCCGATCGCCCTCGCCAGCGCCGATCTCGCCACGCTACCCGTTTCAGGCTACTTCAGCACCGCCGCGCCGGAAGCTTTCCTGCAGTTGCTGCCCGGCATCGCCCCCGTGCAAGTCCAACGCGCGCAAAACGGTGACTGGCTGATTTCCGGCCGATAGGCGCGGCCGATTCGGGCCGAGGTGGCAGGCACGACCCGGTCTTTCGATCGAACTGGCCGCTCCGGGTTCATGTTTTGCCCGAACTTCCGTCTTGTGTTCGTAGAGGCGGATGCGTCACCCATCTTCCCGACTGCCGGCCAGCGGACTGAGGTTCCGGTTCCTCTTTCGTTTGGCCAAGGGTCGTGAGTTCGCTGCATGGGGACGCATTCGTTCGTACAAGGGCTTGATCTTCGTGTGAACAAGCCCTGAATCGATACATTGGACGGGAACGAGGAATGAAGAATCTGAAGAGCGCCGTGGCGAGGAGCGTGCTGGCGGCTCGTGTCGCGCGGGGTTGGGGCGTCGATGGCGCATGGGTCCGCTTACCGCACTTGCCGCGTCCGGCGGCGGCCATCATCGTGGCCGGTGCGTTGGCGTCGACGGCCATCGGGAGCGTGCGGGCACAGCAGGCGAGCATGCAGTTCGACATCGCGGCTCAGCCGCTGGCCGCGGCCCTCGGCGAGTTCGGCCGCCAGGCCGCGATGCAGATCCTGTTCGACGAGGCCGAAGTGACCGGTCGCCAGGCCCGCGCCGTCAACGGAAGCATGCCGCCGCGCGAGGCCCTGGAGCGATTGCTGGCGGGCACCGGCGTGGGCATCGCCAGCGCGCAACCCGGGGGCTTTTCGCTCAAGGCGCTGAACGCCGACCCGGCCTCGACCGCCACCGGCGATGCCGGCAGTTCCTCGGAGACGGACAGGCTGGCTGCCGTGACGGTTCGCGCCGAGGCCCTGCGCGATGGCACGACCGAAGACACCGGCTCCTACACGACGAACGCGATCACGATCGGCAAGACGGCGCAATCGCTGCGCCAGACGCCGCAGTCGGTCAGCGTGGTCACGCGCCAGCAGATCGAGGATCTCAACGTCACCGAGGTCGGTCAGGCGCTCGACTACGTCACCGGCATCACCATCGAGCCGGTCGCTTCCGGCCCCGGCAATTTCCTCGGCTACGCACGCGGCAACAACGTCACCTTCCAGGTCGACGGCACTCAGCAGAACAGCAGCGTGAGCACCTCGGTGTTCGACATCGAGATCTACGACCGGGTGGAGGTCCAGCGCGGCCCCGCCGGTATGCTGTCGGGCGGACGCCTCGATGGCGCGATGGTCAATCTGGCGCGCAAGCGCCCGCACGCCGAGCGCCGCATCCATGCCAGCGTAGGGGGGGGCACTTATGGCAAGCATCGCGAGGTCCTGGACATCACCGGCGCGTTGACCGAATCCAAGGCCTTGAGCGGCCGCCTGATTCTGTTGAACGAGGACGGCGGCGATTGGCACCGCAACTCCTACGCCAAGAAAAAGCTGATCGACGGCTCGTTGGCCTTCAAGCTCGATGCGAAGACTACGCTGCTGGCCGGCGGCACGCTGCAGGATGCGGACTTCAACGGCAGCATTTCGATTCCGACCTTTGCCGACGGCACTTTTCCCGATATTTCGGTCCGCACCGGGGTGGCGGCGCCATGGGGAGACACCGGTCGTCGCAGCTCGGACATCTTCAGCACGCTGGAACACAGGCTCGACGGTGGAGGCTTGTTGAGGGCGACCGTTCGCCGTACCCAGTACCGAATGCACCAGAAGCGCATCGCGTTGCGCGATCCGGCCGCCGACGACGGCACGGTTCGTCTGTACGCGACGGACAACCATAGCGACGGGGCCTCGAACAGCATCGATCTGCTCGCGGATCTGCCGTTCCGGGCCCTGGGCCGTGAGTACAGGCTGTTGTTCGGTTTCGATGCGGTGCGCTACACGTCGGGCACCCGAAGCATCACCACCCTGGATACCTCGTGGCCCGGCCAGCTCAATATCTTCAACGTCGATCCCGCCAGCCTGGTGGAGCCGGACTGGTCGTTGTCGTCGCATCGAATCAGCAGTTCCCTTTCCACCACCAAGAGCTATGGCGCCTACGGTTCCGTGCGCTTCAAGCCGCTGGACAGGCTGACGCTGCTGGCCGGCGGCCGCCTGAGCTGGTGGGAAACGGAATCGCTCAATCGCCTGACCGATGCCGTGTCGTCGGCATACAAGGTGAGCTCGGAGTTCACGCCCTATGGCGGCCTGATCTATGACCTGAGCAGATCGTTGTCGCTGTACGCCAGCTACGCCGAGATCTTCGTGCCGCAGAACAGCCTCACCGTGAACGGCGAGCAGATCAAGCCGCGCACGGGCGGCCAATGGGAAATGGGCATCAAGGGCGAGTGGCTGGACGGCAGGCTCAATGCTCATACGGCGTTCTACCGCATCGAAGATTCGAATCGTGCGTTGTCGGATCCCGACAACGCCGGTTATTCGATCGCGGCCGGCAAGGTGCGCGTCGAAGGCATGGAGGCAGAAATCAGCGGCGCACTGCTGCCGCGCTGGAACCTTACCGCCGGTTACGCCTATACCAAGACCGAATACATGCGTGGCACGACCACCCAGACCGGCCAGCCCTACGCGCCCAATACTCCCAGACACAACTTCAAGCTGTGGAGCAACTACCGTTTCTCGGAGGCCGGCGCAATGCGCGGAACGGAAATAGGCGGCGGCATCCGGGCCGTCAGCAACTTCCATAGCGCCTATGGCACAACGGACCGGCGTGGTCCGGGTTATGTCATCGCGTCGATCCGGGCCGCCTACCGCATCAACCCCAAGCTTCAACTCGCGCTGAACCTCGACAACCTGTTCGACAAGCGATATATCCAGAGTACCGGGGGCTCCTACTATTTCGGCGCGCCGCGCACGGCCATGGTGACGCTTCGCGGAAGCTGGTGACGCGCGGATGGGCAAGAAGACAAGCTTTCGCCGATCGATGGCATGGCTGCATACCTGGACCGGCCTGGTCGCCGGTTGGGTGCTCTATTTCGTGTTCGTGACCGGCTCCAGTGCGTATTTCATCGGGGAGATAAGCGCCTGGATGAAACCCGAGCGGCCGCTGGCCAGCGAGCGGCCTACCGCCCTCATGCCGGTCGCGCTGGCCAATGCGCAAAGCGCGCTGCAGCGCGAGGTACCGACGGCGCCGCGCTGGTCGATCTATGTGCCCGGATGGCGAACCGAATCGCAGTGGCGGCTGACCTGGCCCAATCCGGCCGGGGGTCGGCCGGTCACGAACAAGATCGATCCCGCCACCGGCCAGCTTCTGGGCGACAACCCCGATCCGCCCGCTCGCGCCACCGGCGGCGGCCTCGCCCTGCTGGAACTGCATTACAAGCTGCACTACCTGCGTCGGGATTCCGGCATCTTCATCGTCGGCATCGCCTCGATGCTGATGCTACTGGCGATCCTGACCGGTGTCGTCACGCACAAGAAGATCTTCCAGGACTTCTTCACCTTCCGGCCCTGGAAAGGGCAGCGCAGTTGGCTGGATGCGCACAACCTCGCCAGCGTGCTGGCCCTGCCGTTCTTCCTGATGATCACCTACAGCGGCCTGCTTTTCTTCATGCAACACTACATGCCTGCCGGCCTGTATGCCGCCCATGACGGCGAGTCGCAATGGGTACGCGCGGGAAGCGGCTATTTCAAGCCCGGCACGCCCAATCCGGTGGATCCGCGCACCAATGCCCGCTTCGATCCGGCGCGCACGAACAAAGATACCGCGGGGCCGACGCAGAACGCAGCGTCGGCTGGGGCGGGCACCGCCGCCGCGCTGGTCGATCTGCGCGAGCCGCTGGCCTACGTCGAAAACGCCTGGGGTGAGGGGGCGATCGAGAAGATCGACGTCATCGATCCCGGCCGCGATTCGGCCCGGATCATTTTCGTCCGCCGCAACGATTCTGGCCTGCACGCACCAGAGCGCCTGGCGTTCGACGGCGTGACAGGCTGGCCGTTGGGCGGCATCGAAACGCGGCGCAGCCCCGCCTGGGTCGTGCAGGACACGTTCATCGACCTGCATCGCGCGCGCTTCGCCGATTCGTGGCTGCGGGGGCTGTTCTTCGCCTCGGGCCTGCTGGGCTGCGCGATGATCGCGACCGGCCTGATCCTGTGGACGGTCAAGCGCCGGCAAAGGCAGCAAGCCGGCCGGACCGACTTCGGTTTCCGCCTGGTCGAGGTGCTGAACATCGGCACCATCGCCGGACTGCCGGTGGGCATCGCGGCGCATTTATGGGCGAACCGCCTGTTGCCGCTCGGGATCGCGAATCGCCGCGATTGGGAAATGCACGCCATTTTCATCGCCTGGGGATCGATGCTGCTGTGGGCGGCGCTGCTGCGGCCGGCCGGCAAAGCGTGGCGCGCGCTGCTCGGCGCGGCGGCGGCCGGCTTCGGTCTGCTGCCCGTTCTCAATGCGTTGACCTCCAACCGTCACTTGGGCGTGACGCTGCCGGCGGGAGAATGGGGGCTTGCGGGCGTCGACCTCGTCATGCTGGCGCTGGGCGCTTTTTTCGCCGCCGCCGCCGTCAAGACGCGGCACAAGCGGATCGAGCCGCGGCCGCCGGCGCGCAATGCGCGCGAGGCGTGACCGCAGGTGCCGGCGTGACGAATGATGCACGACATCGGTGGTCGGTGGCTTCGCGCGTGCTGGCCGGCTTCGGCGGCGGCTATGCGTTGGTATCGCTGCTGACCGCGGTGCTGGCCCGCGCGCTGCCCTGGGACAGCGCGAGCGCCGCGCTGGTCGCGACGATGCCGAGCTTTCTGATTTATGCGGCGGTCGTGATGACGGTCTTTCACGCGCGCAGCGCGAGCCGGGCCTGGTTGTGGCTGGCCTGCGCCGCGGCGCCGCTGGCCCTAGCCTGGTGGCTGCTGTCCCTCGGCGCCAGCTCGTGATCACCCAGAAGCGTTCCGTTGCCTTCGCCCCCTGCCTTCATGCGGAGAAGGGCGCGGGCGCCGATGCCTTCCTTAGTCCTTCCATGGAGATACTTCGATGACTCTCGCATCTACCCGGTCCAAGGCCAGCCGTGCCGCCATGGCGCCGATCGCGTTCGCGCTGCTGCTGTCGGCGGCCACCGTCACCGCTCATGCGCACCAGGTATGGATAGAGCGAAGCGCCCCGTCCGGCCCCGCGCAAATTCACTACGGCGATGTCGATGGCGAGCGGCCCAGGGGTGAAGCGCTGCGAAAGCTGCAGGCCACCACCCGCGTGTTTGGCACGGACCCGCAAGAAACCTTCCAGGTCGAACTCAAGCAGGATCAGGTCGAGGCCCGGGTCGACGGGCCGGGCGATGTCCGCATGATCAATGACGGGATCTGGAAGCCCTTCAAGAACAAGGAAGGCCTGATGCACGCGGTGATCTTCAACTCGCGCGCGGGCCGCGCCGAGACCACGGCGGCGCTGGATCTGGAACTGGTGCCGGTCCAGGCGCACGGCAACACGGTGGCGCTGCGCTTCAAAGGCAAGCCGGTTGCCGGCAGCAGTATCACGGTGATCAATCCCGCGCTGTGGAGAAAAACGTTCCTGACCGACGAACAGGGACGCATCACCATTCCCGACGTGGGAAAAGGCCGCTACGTGCTGCTGGGTTCCTACGAGTTCGAGGGTGAGGCCCAGGTCGGCCCGGAGAAAGTGCAGAGCGTCAAATACGTCACCAGCCTGACCTTCATCGCGGACTGAGCAACCGTCTTGGCCGTCAAGCGATATGCATAGTCGAGTCCCACATCGAGCCATGTTTGGCGATGGCGTTGAGCATCGTCAGCAGCTTGCGCATGCACGCCACCAAGGCGACCTTCTTGCGCTTGCCTGCTGCGAGCAAGCGGTCGTAGCAGGCCTTGAGCGCCGGGTTATGCCGGCCAGCCGTCAGAGTGGCCATGTACAGGGTTCGCCGCACGTCGGCGCGGCCGCCCCAGATGGAGCGCTGCCCGCGCATCTGGCCGGAGTCGCGGTTAAAGGGCGCCACGCCCACCAAGGCTGCGATGCGGCGCCGGTCGAGCTTGCCCAGTTCGGGCAGTTCGGCCAGCAGCACCGCCACGCTGGCCGCGCCGATGCCTGGCACGCTCGCCAGCGCCTGGGCCAACTGGGCGTGATGACACTGGACATGCGCAGCCACCTCGGCGTCACTGTCGCCCAGCTCTTTCTTCAGGAACTCGATGACCCGCTCGATGCTCGGTCGCGCCGCAGCGTGCGCCAAGCGCAGGCGCTGCCGCTCGGAAGTCAGCATCTGCACCAGTTGGCGTCGGCGCAGCACCAGGGCTTGCAGTTGCTGCAACTCGGCATCGGCCAGCGGCTTGACGAAGCGCTCGCGCTCGGGGTGCTGGTGCAGCACACGGGCGAAGGTCGCCAGCATGCGCGCATCCAGCGCATCGGTCTTGGCCAAGGCGCCCATCGCGCGGGCGAAGTCACGCGCCGTGCGCGGATTGACCACGGCCACCGCCAGACCCGCAGCCTGCAGCGCGCAGGCTGCCTCGAATTCATAGCCGCCGGTGGCTTCCAGCACGATCAGTTCAGGCGCCAAGGCCGATGCCTGACTGACCAGTTGCTCGATGCCACCTGCGTCGTTGGCGACCTGCCAAGTCTTGGCCTGCTCGCTGCTGGCGACCTCCAGCGTCTGGCTGGAGACATCAATACCGATAAAAACAGAGTCGGACACGTCCTCTCACTCCCATCCTTGTCTATGCGAACTTCAAGTTCCTACAACCGTTCGGGCTGCACAGAAGGACGGTCCGGCTCAGACGCCCAGTGCTCAGTCACGGGCTTCAAACATCCCAGAGGCCGCTCGGGCTACCCGAGCCGGTCCGAGGCTTAAAGATACAAGGCGTAACGACCCGCCGTCGCGGCGCCCCGTCATCGCGGCGGGGCGCCGCGAGAGTCGGGCCGGCCGAGGCCTTGGCGCATGCGCCGGAACGGCGCAAGCCGCTTCGTGCGCATCGGCCGGGTTGTCAGCCTTTCTTCGGCCTGTCTTGCACCGGCGCGCCGGCTTTCTTCCAGCCGCCGAAGCCGCCGTGGATGTGGCCGACCTTGGGCACGCCCATGTCCTGCATCGTCTTGGTCGCCAGC
This sequence comes from Burkholderiaceae bacterium, assembly GCA_047601745.1. Classification (GTDB taxonomy): domain Bacteria; phylum Pseudomonadota; class Gammaproteobacteria; order Burkholderiales; family Burkholderiaceae_E; genus JAKPAM01. The sequence goes on from JASGIS010000001.1 coordinate 4,135,135, forward strand.
GCCGAGCGCCAGCCGCCGGCGCAGAACAGCACGAAGCGCTTGTCCTCGCCGAACAGCGGCTTGTAGTACGGGCTCTCGGGGTCGACCCAGAACTCGAGCATGCCGCGCGGCGCATGGAAGGCACCGGGGATCACGCCGTCGCGTTCCAGCTCGCGCACGTCGCGGATGTCGATGAACTGCACGTCATCTTGGCCATACAGCTCGCGCGCCTCGTCGAGGCTGTAGGTGGTGATCTCGGCGAGGGCCTCGTCGACCATCGATTTCACGGTTTTCTTCATGGGGTCTCCTTGAGGTTGTGGTCCACGGGCAAGTGTACGGGTATGGCTGGCTGCCGTTTCGGTCAACATACGCCGGTCGATGCGCCTGAAGCATGCCGATCCGGGGAATTCGAAACACAAAAGCGCGGCTTCGAGCCGATGGCGACTTCGGGAATCCTCGCCATGCTCGTCGCGCTCTCGAACCGCCCGGTGCGCGCTCGCATGCTAAACATCGCAAGGGCTCGTGCGTCTGACACGGTACGACCGCCCCGGCATGTTCGGAAGGAAGGCTCACGCTCGTGCGCCGCTGCCAGGCGCTGATGCGGCAGGACCTTCATAAGGTGATGCTGTTGGAGGAACACGAGGCCGTGTCCGCTGTGCCCGACGATGGCTTCTTGCGCATCGTGCTCGATGAATTGCTGTCCGTTCGCCTGACGCACCTCGTGTCCGGTCTGGACGACCACGAGCCGCCGGGTCGCCACCGCTGCGGGACGCGGACGTCGATCATGGGCTACACGGAATGGGTGGGGCAGGGCGACGGCGCGCTGATCTCGCTGGGCTGGGACTGGCGACTCGAGTTGCAGCGGGGCGGCGGCGTCGGTTGCGTGCGGGTCGGGCTGCCGCGCAGCAACGTGATGCTCGTCGACTCGGTCAACCGCGACTACGGCTGGGAGCGCAACCTCGAGGCACTGGCCGGCGTCGTCGACGCGATACCGTGGTCCGGCGCGACTCGGCGGGCGATTCATTTCGTCTGATGCACTGCGGCCGGCGCGAGCCGGTGAAATCTCTCGGCCGCTGCGACTGACCGGTCGGATCGCCCAATCCCGATCTGCGGGGCGGCGGGTCGCCGGACGCACGGCAAATTCCAACTATCCGATCTCTCGGCCGATCCTCGCGGACTGTGCCGTTTCGACCCGTTCGTTGGGCCGGTGGTCCAGCGGGCCATCCGTCCGTCCGCCGTGGTTCCATGCCGTGGCCGCACGTTTCGCAACGGTCCGCATGACGTTCACCGGCGACCGCGGACGCGCGAAGCTTCGATTTGCATACCTCACCTATAGTGGAGTTACATTCGGCCAAATCCTTCTGTGAAATTGTGTCTATCCAAGGCAGATTTCAGGGAGGCGCATAGATGGAGATCATTGCGGGAACGCCGAACACTCTGGCTGAAGACATGATGGACGGCCTTGCGCGGTTCCGTTACCGGGTGTTCGTGGAGATGCTCGGTTGGGACCTGCCCTGCAGCGATGGCCTGGAACTGGATCAGTTCGATCGTGAAGACACGGTGTACCTGGTGGCCCGCAATGCGAGCGGCGTCGTCGGAACAGCGCGACTGCTGCCGACCCATCGGCCGTATCTGCTGGGCGAGGTGTTCCCGCAGTTGACGGGCGGCCGTCCGGTGCCCGCGGACGCGTCGGTGTGGGAGCTTTCGCGTTTCACCACCGTGGACTTCAACGCGGCGCCTGTCGGCGGTGCCGCACGCCAGTTCTCGTCGCCGATCGCGGTCGAACTGCTGAATTCGGCGCTGAAGGTGGCGGCCGAGAACGGCGCGCGGCGCCTCATCACCGTGTCTCCGTTGGGCATCGAGCGTTTGCTGCGGCGGGCGGGCTTCCTCGCCCATCGCGCCGGGCCGCCGATGGTCATCGACGGGCAGCCGATCTTCGCGTGCTGGATCGAAGTGCCCCAGCCGCACAACGACTGATGAGCGTCCTCGGCGACGTGTTCATCACGCGACGCGGCGACCTGCGAGCGATCGCCTCCAGGATCATCGGCCACTCCGAGCTGGTGGACGACGTCCTGCAAGACGCTTATCTCAAACTGACCGAGGGCGTTTGCGCACGCGAGGTCCTCAACCCGTTCGGCTACTGCTGCCAGGTCGTGCGCAACATGGCTTTGGACTACTGCCGGCGTCGCGTGGTCGAGGCCGGATGCATTGCGGCGACCGCGGACGGTGAGTTGCCCGACGTCGCCGGCGGCATGCCGGCCGACGCGGGCATCGATGAACGGCGCCTGCTGGAGCGGGTCGAGGCGGCTCTCGCCGCGCTGCCGAGCAGGACGCGCCTCGCGTTCGAGCTCTACCGCTTGCACGGTCAGACGCAGCGCGAGATCGGCGCGGCCCTCGGTGTTTCCGCCACGCTCGTGAACTTCATGATCAAGGATGCGATGCACGTCTTGGCCGCTTGCCGCGATGCGTTCGACGAGTGAAGCGCGATCGCCACGCGCATCGGCCGTTCGTGTTCGATGCCGACTCGTTCGGCGGAGCTTACGGCCGCAGTCGCCGCCTTTCGATACATGTCCGGGTAATGACGATATAGTGAAGGCCTACCGATTTGGGTGGCCGTCGTGGAGACGGCTCGCCATTTATGGACGACAAGACTTCGCCCGCTCATGATCCGGTTTGGGATACGGCCTGGGGCTGGATTCAAAAACAGCATGAAGTCGGTTTCGCCGACCCGGTCTTCAACGCGGACCTGAACCAGTGGTTGGACCAGGATCCGTCTCACCGGCACGCGTACGACAAGGCCGCGCGCATCTGGGCGGTTGCCGGGCTGCTGCCGCCCGCCCACGACATCGCCGCGACGCGACGTAGCGACGCGGCAGACGACTGAGCCTCCACCGTCGGCGGCCGACGCCGCGAGTTCCATTTGCCGCGCCGGAACGGCTCGAGTTTGCGCTTGCAGCCTTGATTGCCTGGCACGCACGGGCTGTCGATGCCGTCGCGAAGCCTCTCGCGGGCGCGGCCGTAGCGATCCGCCGTGACGCGTTCCGATACGCGTGAACCCCTAAACAAAATCCATTCCGTCGCGTCTCCATGACAAGGACGGCTCGTGCGCGAGCGCTCGCCGCACACGGTCCCGTCCTGTGTCCTGCAACCCCAAGGAGATGCGACATGACGACGAGCTGCTTCGATCGCGAGGACGAGATTTTCATCGTTCTCATCAACAAGGAAGGCCAGTATTCCCTGTGGCCGCACTGGAAGAAAGTGCCGGGCGGCTGGGAGGCCGTGACCAACGACCAGGGCGAGCGGATCCAGGGCGACAAGAAGACGGTCTCCGAGTACGTCGAGAAGCACTGGACCGACATGCGTCCGCGCTCGTTGCAGGAATCGATGGCCAGGCGCGCCGCCGGGACCTCGGCGCGAGACGAACAGCCCGCCTCCATCGAGGCCTGAGCGCGATGCCCGCGCCGCTCAAGCTGCTCTGCCTTCCGCCGGCGGGTGCCAGTGCGAGCATGTACGTGCGCTGGAAGCGAAGTCTGCCCGGCTGGGTCGACGTCGTGCCGGTGGAGTTGCCCGGGCGCGGCGCACGCTTCGGTGAAGCGTTCGTGGAAGACTTCGACACGCTCGTCGAGCGGCTCTGCCGCGAGCACGTCGAGGGATTGACGGGTCCTTATGCGATGTTCGGGCACAGCATGGGCGGATTGATCGCCCATGGAATCGCCCGGCGCCAACGCGCGCGCCATGGCCGCCTGCCCGCCGTGTTGCTGGTCTCCGGCTGCCCTGCGCCGTCGCAGCGTGATCCGGATCGCTTCGTCGGCACGGACGATGATGCGGGGCTGATCGAAGACATGCGCAAGCAGGGCGGCACGCCCGAAGAGGTCTTCGCCAATGAGGAGATGCTGCGGCTGACCCTGACGGTGCTGGGCGCGGACTACCGTTTGGTCCGGAGTTATGCGTACCGACCCGCCGCGCCGCTGCCGATGCCGCTGCACGTCTTCGCCGGCAAGGACGACGAGATCGAGCCGGAGCGCATCGATGCGTGGCGCCAGGAAGCCGGGCATCGTTTCTCCGTCGAATGGTTCGACGGCGGGCACTTCTTCGTGCGCCACCGCGAGGACGAAGTGCTGCGGGCGATGACCGATCGCCTGTCCCGGGAATGGCTCGGAGGAGGGCGCCATGCAGCGCATTCCGTTGCCTGAATCCCTCGCGTCCGTCATCGAGATCCACCGCGTCGATCTCGAACTGGAACACGAGCCGCGCGAGGCCTGCGCGGTCCTCGCGCCCGAGGAACGCGATGCCGCTCAGCGTTATCGTTTTCGCGCGGACCGCGTGCGTTATGCGGTGACCCGGGCGGCGGTGCGCGAGTTGCTGGCCAGACGGTTCGGTTGCGCGCCGCAGGCCGTCGACATCGCGGTCGGTCCGCACCGTAAGCCCTGGCTTCGCGGCGTCGGTGGGGGGCCGGCGGCCGACGCCCCCCTCTTCAACGTGTCGCACTCGGGCCGCTTCTCGCTGATCGCCATCGGAGCGTCCGCCAGGCTCGGTGCGCTCGGCGTCGACATCGAGCATTGCGACCCCGCACTCGATCCATTCCCGATCGCCGACATCGGTTGCACCGGACCGGAACGCGAGTGCCTTCGCCGCGCATCGAATCCGCTCGACGTGCTGTACCCGATCTGGGTCGCCAAGGAGGCCGCGCTCAAGGCGGTGGGCGTGGGCATTCCCGAGCACCTGCTGTCGGTCTGCATCGAACTCGAGCCCGGCGCGCAAGTCGGCGTGCGCAGCACGGTCGCGGCGTGGGCGGGCCTGAAGGCGATGGCGCTGCCGGCGCCCAGCGGTTACGTCGCGGCGGTGGCCTGGCGCGAGAAGGAATGCGCGTCGTGAACGAAACAACCCTCTGCGAAGCCAGCTTGCCGCCGTTTGAACGCAAGTCGCATGTCATCAGACAGGAGCAGCGATGACCAGCTCGTCCTCCGCCCGACGGTATCCGAAGAATTTCGTCACCCACCTGCGTCAGCTCGCCGCCGAGCGGCCGCAGGATCCGGCCCTGATCGTCGTCACGGAGCGCGATGGGCGGGCAATCGATAGCCCGGTTACCTACACGATGCTCGACCAGCGCGTGCGCGCGCTGGCTGCACGGCTGCAAAGCGACTTCGCGCCGGGCGAGCGCGCCTTGCTCCTGCTCGATAACGATGACCACTACGCGGTGGCCTTCCTTGCCTGCGCTTATGCAGGGCTTATCGCCGTGCCGGCGTTCCCGCCCGAATCGATGCGGCCCCAGCACCTGGCCCGACTCACCGGGATCGCGCGGGACGCCGAAGCATGCTGCGTGATGACCACCGCCGCCATCCACCCAGCGATGGGGGCCGCGCTGGAGGGGTTTGCAGGCGCGCGGGTCGTGGCCGTCGACGCGATCGGCGTGGACGGCGCACGAGCCTGGAAGGAGCGCGAGCCCGGCGACGGCGACATCGCCTTCCTCCAGTACACATCGGGCTCGACGGCCACACCCAAGGGCGTCATGGTCTCGCACGGGAACCTCATGGCCAACGAACGCGTGATGGAGGAAACCCTCGGGCTGCGAGCGGAGGACGTGTTCGCCTCGTGGCTGCCGCTGTATCACGACATGGGCCTGATCGGCGGACTGCTGCAGCCGATCCACCGCGGTGCGCCGCTGGTGCTGATGACGCCGCGCTTCTTCCTCGAGCGGCCTCAGCGCTGGCTCGCAGCCGTGACCCGTCACCGCGTGACGGTCACCGGCGGGCCGGACTTCGCTTTCCGACTGTGCGTCGAGCGGATCAAGGACGCGCAGCTCGACGCGCTCGACCTCGCGAGCTGGCGTATCGCCTACACCGGCGCGGAGCCCGTGCGGCACGATACGTTGACCGGGTTTGGTGCACGGTTCGCGCGCGCCGGCTTCGACGCTTCGGCGTTCCAGCCCTGCTACGGCCTGGCCGAGGCGACGCTCTTCATCACCGGCGGACGCACGACCGACGCGGTGGCATCGCGCGTGTTCGACGCCGACGCGCTGGGCCGGGGACAGGCGATCGAAGCGTCCCGCGGCACCACGCTGATCGGCTGCGGGCGCATCGCTGCCGGCCATGCGCTGCGGATCACGGACCCCGCTTCGAGCGACGCACTACCCGACGGCCGCGTCGGCGAGATCTGGGCCACCGGTCCGAGCATCACGCGCGGCTACTGGGACAACGCGCCGGCGACGCGAGACGCACTGGTCGAGCACGGCGGCCGGACCTGGCTGCGCACCGGCGATCTGGGGTTCCTGGCGGACGGACAGCTCTTCGTGACGGGGCGGAGCAAGGACCTGATCATCGTGCGCGGTCACAACCTCTACCCGCAGGACATCGAACGCGCGATCGAGCGCGAGGTCGATGCGGTACGCGCCGGGCGGGTGTCGGCATTCGCCGTCGCCGGACCGGACGGGGAGGGCATCGGCATCGCGGCCGAGGTCTCGCGCGGCATGCAGAAGATCGTGCAGCCCGAAGTCCTGGTGGGCGCCTTGAGCGCCGCGGTCAGCGAGTCGTGCGGCGAGCCGTTGTCGGCCGTGGCGCTGCTGCAGCCGGGCGAGTTGCCCCGGACGTCGAGCGGCAAGCTCCAGCGTCAGGCCGCGCGCCGGGGCGTGGCCGATCGCAGCCTCGACGCCTTCGCGATCTGGGAGCATGGCCGTTTCGTCTTCGGCGGCGGGGCAGCCGACGCTGCCGACGCCGACCGAGCCGACGCACTCGACGACGACATCGAGCGCGATCTCGCGCTGATCTGGCGCGAGGCGCTGCGCCTGGACGCTGCGGTACCGGTGCCGCGCGACAGCCACTTCTTCGTGCTCGGCGGAAACTCCCTGGCCGGCGTGCAGGTCGCTGCGCGCGTCGTCGAACGCTGGGGCGTCGACTACTCGGTGCGCGCGCTGTTCGAGCATCCGGTGCTGCGCGACGCGGCGGCCACCGTCCGCAGCGCGCTGGCCCACGGGCTTCGGGTGACCGAGGCGCTTATCGAGCCGTTGCCGGCCGCGCAGCTCAGCGGTCCCCTGCCGCTATCGGCCGCCCAGCAACGGCAATGGTTCCTCTGGCGCCTTGATCCGAGAGGGACCGCTTATCACGTCGCCGGTGCGTTGCGGATCGAGGGACCCGTCGACGAGGCCGCGCTGCGCAGCGCCTTCGCCGGGCTGTTCGAGCGGCACGAGTCGCTGCGGACCGTGTTCAGTCCGGGCGAGGACAGTCAGGGGCGGCAGCAGGTCCTGCCGCGGGTCGACTTCGAGTTGCCGCTGATCGACCTGAGCGAGCAACCCGCCGAAGTCGCGGAGTCGGCCGCGGCGCAGCGGATCCGGGAGCTCAACGGCCAGCCCTTCGATCTGGAGCACGCGCCCTTGCTGCGTGCCGCGCTGATCCGGCAGGCGGCCGACGTGCACGTTCTGGCCGTGGTCATGCACCACATCGTTTCCGATGCCGCCTCGATGCAGGTGCTGGTCGACGAACTGGGCGTTCGCTATCGGGCCTTGGTCCGCGGCGACGAGTCCGCGCCGGCCCCGCTGCCGATCCGGTACACGGACTTCGCGGCGTGGCAGCACGCCTGGCTCGTCGAGGACGGCGGCCGCTCGAATCGAGAAGGCGCGCGCAGCGTGGACGGCCAGACGACCGGTGCGGCGCCCGGCGCGCGAGACCGCCAGCTCGCGTACTGGCTCGGCGAACTCGCCGGCGATGAGGATCCGTTGGCGCTGCCTCCCGATCATCCCCGCCGGGAAGTGGCGAGCCATCGCGCCGCCCATCACCGGCTGGCGTTGCCGGTCGAACTTGCCGGCGCGCTGCGCGAGGCGGCAGCCCGGCACGGCGTCACGGTCTTCATGCTGCTGTTGACCGGCCTGCAGGTCTTGCTGCATCGCTATGGCGGCCGCCGGGACATCCGGGTGGGCGTGCCGATCGCCAACCGCCATCGTCCGCGCACCGAGGGCGTGGTCGGCTTCTTCGTGAACACGCTGGTGCTGTGCGCTCGGCTCGATGGCCGGACCGCTCTGGCCGACGCGCTCGCGCAAACCCGGCGCGCGGCGCTCGACGCCCAGGCGAATCAGGACCTGCCCTTCGAGCAACTGGTGGATGTGCTCCGGCCGGAGCGAGTGGTCGGGAGCACGCCGCTCTTCCAGGTGCTGTTCAACCACGTGACGGAAGACTATCGGGCGTTGGAAGCCGCCGCCGGCTGGCGTGTGACCAGCTTGCCGATGGACAGCGACGTGGCGCAGTTCGACCTGACGGTCGAGGTGCGCGAAACGGCCGACGGCGGTGCCGGCATCCATCTCGCCTACGCGGACGAGTTGTTCGATGCGGCGACGATGCAGGGTTTCGGCACGCGCTACCTGCGCGTCCTCGAGGCGCTGGTCGCAAAGCCGAGTCTGGCGATCGGAGACGTGGAGCTGATCGCCGGCGACGAACGGGTCCGCCTGCTGCAGGCGCCGGCGTTCCAATCCGAGCCGATGCCGGCCGAAACCCTGCATGCGCTTTTCGAGCGTCAGGCCGCGCTGCAGCCCGACACAGACGCCGTCGTGAACGGCAGCCTCACGCTCACTTATGCCGGGCTGAACGAGCGCGCGAACCGGCTCGCCCATCGCCTGGTGTCCTTTGGCGTGCGTCCCGAAGACCGCGTCGGCGTGGCACTGGAGCGCTCCGAGCTCCTGCCGGTCGCGCTGCTCGCGATTCTGAAGGCCGGGGCGGCCTACGTGCCGTTGGATCCGGCCTATCCGCCCGATCGATTGTCCTTCGTGGCCGCCGACGCGCGCGTCGGGCTGTTGCTGACCGAGCGCGCGATCAAGGAGCAAGCCGGGTTCAGGAGCACCGCGTACGCGATGGTGCTGGCCGTCGATGCCATCGATCTCGGCATGGAGCCGGCGACGAACCCCGGCGTGCCGGTGCATCCGGACCAACTGGCCTACGTGATCTACACGTCCGGCTCCACGGGGCGACCCAAAGGCGCACAGCTCACCCATCGCAACGTGACGCGCCTGCTCGGTGCTTCGGCGCCGTCGTTCGGCTTCGGCCCGCAGGACACGTGGACGCTGTTCCACTCCTACGCGTTCGACTTCTCGGTGTGGGAGATCTTCGGCGCACTGTGCACCGGCGGGCGGCTGGTGATCGTGCCCTACCTGACCAGCCGATCGCCGATGGACTTCCTGGCGCTGCTGCGCGAGCAGTGCGTGACGGTGCTCAACCAGACGCCGTCGGCGTTCCGGCACCTGATCCACGCGGCCAGCCGAGACGACGGGCGCGACGGCGAAGGCCTGTCGCTGCGCCACGTGATCTTCGGCGGCGAGGCGCTGGAAGCGGAAAGCCTGCGCCCCTGGTTCGACCGCTTCGGCGACGTCGCGCCGCGGCTGGTCAACATGTTCGGCATCACCGAGACGACGGTGCACGTGACTTTTCGCGCACTGGCGGCGGCCGATCTCGATCGGCGCCAGTTCAGCCCGATCGGCATCCCGCTGCCCGACCTCGCGGTGCACGTGCTCGATGCCGAACTGAACTTGCTGCCCGCGGGCATGCCGGGTGAGCTCTACGTCGCCGGCGCCGGCCTGGCGCGAGGCTACCTGGAACGCCCGGCGCTGACCGCCGAGCGCTTCATCGCCGATCCGTTCGACGATCGCGGCGGCCGCCTGTACCGCACCGGCGACCTGGTGCGCCGACGCGACGATGGGCAGCTCGAATACCTGGGCCGAATCGACCAGCAGGTCAAGATCCGGGGCTTCCGGATCGAACTGGGCGAAATCGACGCGCAGCTCCTCGCGCTGCCTGGGGTCAAGGATGCCGCGACCCTGGCGCTGGACGTCGCCGACGGGCCGCAACTCGCCTCCTACGTGGTGCCTAACGAGCCGGGGAGCGTCGACGCGGCGCGCCTGCGCGATGCGTTGGCGCGGGTGCTGCCGGACCACATGGTGCCGGCGGTGATCACCGTCGTCGAGGCGTTGCCGCTGACGGCCAACGGCAAGCTCGATCGCAAGGCGCTGCCGCGGCCCGAGCGCGCGCGGCGGCAGGCCTACGAGGCGCCGCAGGGAACGACCGCGGCGATGCTGGCCGCCATCTGGGCCGAGGTGCTCGGTGTCGACCAGGTGGGCGCGCGGGACAACTTCTTCGACCTGGGCGGCCATTCGCTGCAGGTCTTGAAGGTGCACGGGCTGATCGAGGACCGGATCGGGCCGGCGGTCACCGTGATCGATCTCTTCAAGCATCCGACGATCGCCGGCCTGGCCGCCCGCATCGACCAGGGCGGCGCGGCGTCGACCGAGGGCATGCGCCGGGAAGAAGCGCGGGTGCAGCGCCAGTTCGCGGCGATGCAGCGGCGCCGCCAGGCCCGCGAGAGCCGCGAAGGGGCGTTCTGATGACGACTTCGCACGACCTAAACGCGTCGACCGTCGCCGAATCCACCGGCCTGGAGATCGCCATCATCGGCATGGCGGGCCGTTTCCCCGGCGCGGCCGACGTCGACGCGTTCTGGCGCAACCTGTGCGAGGGCGTCGAATCGGTGAGAACGTACACCGACGAAGAACTGCTCGCGCGCGGCGTGCCGGCCGAACTGGTCGCGGATCCGGACTATGTGAAGACCGCGGTCGCGTTCGAGGGCGCGGAGCTGTTCGACGCTGCCTTCTTCGGCTATTCGCCGCGCGAGGCCGAGCGCCTCGATCCGCAGCACCGCGTGTTCCTCGAATGCGCGTGGGAGGCGATGGAGAACGCCGGCTACGACACCGAGCAATGGCCGGGCACCGTCGCGGTGTTCGCCGGCGCCGGCGCCAACGTCTACCTGCTGCGCCACCTTCTGCCGCGCCTGGATCTCGGGGCGGGCAGCGGCGTGGCCGATCTGCTCGACCTCGTCAGCGGCAACGGCGGCGAGACGCTGTGCACCCGCGTCGCGTACAAGCTGAACCTGCGCGGTCCGGCGGTGACGGTGCAGACCGCGTGCTCGACGTCGCTCACGGCCGTGCACCTGGCCTGCCAGTCGCTGCTGGCCGCCGAGAGCGACATGGCGCTCGCCGGCGGCGTGTCGCTGAACCTGCTGCAAAGCAGCGGCTATCGCTTCCAGCCCGGGGCGATCTTCTCGCCGGACGGTCATTGCCGGGCGTTCGACGCCGAAGCGGCCGGCACGCTGCTGGGCAGCGGTGCCGGTGTGGTGGTCCTGAAGCGGCTCGACGACGCGCTGCGCGATGGGGATCACATCCGCGCGGTGATCCGCGCGACGGCGGCCAACAACGATGCGGCCGACAAGATCGGTTTCACCGCGCCCAGCGTGAACGGCCAGGCAGCGGCGATCCATGCCGCACACGTGCTGGCCGGGGTGCCGCCGGACAGCATCAGCTACGTCGAAGCCCACGGCACCGGCACGATGCTGGGCGATCCGATCGAGGTCGCGGCACTGACGCAGGCCTTCCGGCTCGGCACCGCGCGCAGCGGGTTCTGCGCGTTGGGTTCGGTCAAGACCAACGTCGGGCATCTGGACTGCGCCGCCGGCGTCGCCGGGCTCATCAAGACGGCATTGGCCTTGGAGCACCGCACGCTGCCCGCGAGCCTGCACTTCGAGCGGCCCAATCCGAAGATCGATTTCGCGGGCAGCCCGTTCCTCGTCAACGCGAAGACGCGTCCCTGGGACAGCCCGCAGGGGCCGCGGCGCGCGGGCGTCAGCGGCTTCGGAATCGGCGGTACGAACGTGCACGCGGTGCTGGAGGAAGCGCCTGCGGCGCGGGAAGCCCCGGAAGCCGACGATCGGGACGCCTGGCAGGTCCTGCCGTTATCGGCGAGCAGCGCGGCGGCGCTGCAGCAGGCCGTCGAACGCCTTTCGTCGCACCTGCAGGCGCATCCGGAGCAAAGGCTCGCCGACGTTGCCCACACCCTGCAGGTCGGGCGCCGGGCGCAGCGCTATCGGGCGGCTGTCGCCGCGAACGAACATGCCGGCGCGGTGCTGGCGCTCGGGCAGCCGGGGCTCGTCCGGAACAGGGCGACGCCGCAGGCCGCGCCCGACGTCGTGTTCCTTTTTCCGGGTGCGGGATCCCAGCATGCCCGCATGGGCGCGGCGCTATACGACGCTTACCCGGTGTTTCGCGACGAGATCGACCGCTGCCTGGAATTCGCCCGAAGCGAGCTCGATCTGGACCTTCGGCCGCATCTCTGGCCGGAGGGTAATGAAGCGCAGGCCAATGCGCGCCTGGCGCAGGTCGAGAACAGCCAGCCCGCGATCTTCGTGCTGAGCTACGCGATGGCAAAGCTCTGGCAGAGCCTCGGCGTCGTGCCTTCGTTGATGCTGGGCCACAGCCTGGGCGAATACGTCGCCGCCACCGTGGCCGGCGTTTTCTCGATCGAGGACGCGCTAAGCGTGGTCGTGGCCCGAGCGCGTCTGCAAGGCCGGATGGGGGCGGGAGCCATGACCTCCGTGCTGCTGTCCGCGGCGGAGCTCGCGCCGTTCCTCGGCCCCGGCTGTGATCTGGCCGCCGTCAACGGCGAGCGATTGAGCGTCCTGACGGGCCCGCTCGAGTGCGTCGAACGGGCCGAGCACGCGCTGAGTGAGCAAGGGCATGTCGCCCGGCGCCTGCACACGTCGGTCGCATTCCATTCATCGATGGCCGATCCGATTCTCGACGCTTTCGAGAACGTCGTCGCGTCGGTGCCCCGTCGTGCCCCGGCCATTCCGTTCCTGTCCAACGTGACCGGCCGACCGATCACGGCCGAACAGGCGATGGACCCTGCGTACTGGGCTCGGCATCTGCGCGGCACGGTCCGATTCGCCGATGGGCTCGACGCGGTGCTGGCCGAGCCGGGTCGGGTCGTGCTGGAGGTGGGGCCGAGCGATGTGCTCACCAGCATGGCGCGCCAACACGCCAAGGCCGCCTCGGCCGCCCTGATCGTATCGAGCCAGGCGCACGCTCGCCAGCTCGACCGAAACGGCCAGCAGTGGGTCCGGACGGTTGGCGAGCTCTGGACGGCCGGCGTGTTGGTGGACTGGGCAGCGCTCGCGCAAGAGCGCGAGCGGTATCGGGTACCGCTGCCGACGTACCCGTTTCAGCGCCGCAGGTTCTGGATCGAGCCCGGTGGCGGTGATCACAGCGCGGCTGCTTCGCATCGAGGCGGACGTGGCGTCGCCGAGAGCCTTTACGTGCCGTCGTGGAAACGCTCGATGCCTTGGGCGACGCCGCCGTTTCGCGCAAGCAGCGTCGGCGCCGTCCTGGTGCTCGGAGAAGCGGGTGGCATGGCGCAGCGGATGTGCGAGTTGCTGGCGGCCTCCGGTTGCCGCACCGCGCTGGCCGAGCGTGGAACCGGTTTCACGAAGATCGCCGCGGGCCGCTACCGAGTGCCGGTGGCCGACCCGGAGGCGTTCGAGCGGCTGCTGCGCGACGTGCAGGCAGAGCACGGGCCGATCGGTACCGTGCTCCACCTGTGGAGTCTGGGGGCGCAAAGCGAGCAACTCGCCGACGAAGCCGAACTGGAGCGAAGCTTCTTCAGCGTGCTCGCTCTCGTTCGAGCCTTGGGCGCCGTGTACGAGGCGGGCGCAGGCCGGAACCTGAGGCTGTGCGTGGTCACCAACCACCTCGAGGAGGTCGTCGGCGGCGAGGCGCTACGGCCGATCAAGGCCACGCTGCGCGGCCTGACCTCGGTGATCGGGCAGGAGTATCCGCACATCCGCGCGCAGGTGATCGATGCCGAATCACCCGAGGCGGGCGCTCCCCGGGACGTTGCGCCATTCGCGTGGCTGTTCGGGGAACTGGCGGAGCAGGACGATCCGGCGGTGGTCGCTTATCGGCGTGGTCAGCGCTGGGTCAAGACCTACGAGCCTCTGGCGGTGGAGGGGGCGCGGCAACCGCGGCTGCGCACGCAAGGGGCTTACCTGATTACCGGTGGACTGGGCGGAGTCAGTCTGGCGCTGGCGCGGCACCTGGCCAAGTATTGGCAGGCCAGGCTCGTGCTGGTCGGACGCAGCGCATTGCCGGCGCGCGAGCACTGGGAGCGACTGACGGGCGACGAGCAGCAGCCGCGGGCGCTTCGCCAGCGGCTGGAGCAGTTGCTCGAACTCGAAAACCTGGGCGCTTCGGTGCTGGTCGTACAGGCCGATGTCACCGATACCGAGCAACTGCGCGACGTCGTACGGCAGGCCAGGGAGCGCTTCGGCGCCATCCACGGTGTCGTCCATGCGGCGGGTGCGCCCGGTAGCGGCATGCTGTCGAGTCGAACGCCCGCAGCGGTGCGCGAGGTCTTCAAGCCCAAGATCGACGGCACCCGAGCGCTGCTGGCGGCGCTCGCCGGCGAGTCTCCGGAATTCGTCCTGCTTTGCTCGTCGATCTCGGCCATCGCCGGCGGGCTGGGCATGGGCGACTATGCCGCGGCGAACGCTTATCTCGATGCGATGGCCGTCGCCGCACGGCGCGATTCGCGCTTCCCGGTGTTCGCGGTGGACTGGGACGCATGGCGCGATCTGGGCATGGCCGCCGGCCTGGACATCCCGGCCGGCGTGGGCTGGGAGGCAGCGGAGGGTGCCCGGGCCTTCGAAGCGATCGTCTGCGGTGCCGATCTGCCGCACATCATCGTGTGCACCACGGACCTCGCGGCTCGTCTGCGGCCGTCCGACGGCGACATCCTTGCGGCGATCGAAGGTATTCCATCCGAATCCGCCGGGCAGACGCAGCCGCGTCCGACGATCGCCGCCGACTACGACGCGCCGACGACCGACCTGGAGCGCCGGCTCGCGTCGATCTGGAGCGACCGGCTGGGCATCGCACCGATCGGGCGGCACGACAATCTCTACGAACTGGGCGGCAATTCGTTGCTGGCCATCCAGATCCTCGCCCGCGTGCGAGCCGAGCTGAACCACAACGTGCAGCCCTCGGCGTTCTTCCGCCATCTGACCGTCGCCGGGCTCGCGGGGTTGATCGGAGAGAAAGACGCGCTCCTCAACACGAAGGGTAGCGCCTCGCTAGTCGCCGTTGCGCGCGACGAGGTACTCAGGCCGGCGCCGATTCAGCGTCGGGTCTGGGTCTTCGACCGCTTGTCCGCCGGCAGTCCGCAGGCGCGCGCCGCTTACAACGAGACCGTGGTCTTCTCGCTGGACGGCCAACTCGACCGTGACGCGTTGCGCGGCGCCATCGACCACATCATCGCGCGGCACGAGGTGCTTCGCACCGCTTATCCCGAGGATGACGAGGGCGAACCGACCGCGGTGATCGCCGAGCGCATCGAGCTGCCGATGTCGGATATCGATCTCAGCCACTTGCCCGCGGATAGCGCTCTGACCGAGTTCGCTTCCGTTCGAGAGGGCGTGGCCGGCCAAGCGTTCGACCTGAGCCGAGGACCGTTGATGCGGATCGCGCTGGTTCGGCTCGCCGAGCGGAGGCATCTGCTGATCGTCTCGGTCCACCACATCGTCTTCGACGGTTGGTCCACCGCCGTTTTCACGAGGGAGTTCTGCGAGATCTATCGCGCGCTGTGCGAAGGCAAGGCGCCCGCGCTCGCACCGTTGCCGATCCAGTATGCGGACTATGCCGCCTGGCATGACCAGGTGCTCCAGCGCGATCAGGACGGCTCCAAGGCATTCTGGAAGCACTACCTGGAAGGCGCGCCGCTCGTTTCCGTCTTCGCGGCGGATCGATCGCGACCCAAGACGCCCGGCTTCGAAGGCGACATCCTTCGCCTGGCGCTCGGCCAGCCCCTTTCGTCGCTCGCGGCGCAGCGGGCGCGCGAGTGGGACGTGTCGGTGTTCACGCTGCTGTTGTCGGCCTACCTGTTGACGCTTCACCGGCATACCGGCGCGGCGGAAGTGGTGGTGGGAACGGACGTCGCCGGCCGCGACCATCCGGCGCTCGAAGCGCTGATCGGCTTCTTCGTCAACGTGGTGCCGATCCGCTCCCGCCTCGATGACGCCGGCATCGCCGCGCGGCGGTGGGTGCGGCGGGTCCACGAGAGCGTTGCACAGGTGTTCGACCACCAGAGCCTGCCGCTCGACCGGATCCTGTCGGCCGCGCGGATCGCGCGGGGGCAAGGCGCGAACCCGTTGCTGCAGATGCTGTTCGTCATGCAGAACGTTCCCAAGCAGCGCTTCGACGTCGACGGCCTGGCGATCTCGGTGATGCCGGCCGATACGGTGCTATCGAAATTCGACCAGGCGGTCTTCGTGCACGAGACCGATGCCGGGCTCGCCGTCGACTGGGTGTTTTCGACCGCGCTCTACGACCGGACCAGCGTGTCGCGCGTCGCCGAGGCCTGGCAGGCCGCGCTGCGCGCGATCTGCGCGGATCCCGACCGTCCGATCGACTCGGTTCCCGTTTCCTCCGCTTCAGCAGGAGCCTCCATGACGACTTCGACGGCCAGCAGGCCGAACCCCGCTCCGAAAAGCAAGCTCGACATGCTCGCCTCGGCCGTGCGTCAACCCGCTGCGCGTGCCGCACAGGGGCAGGTCCGCCTGTCGTTTCCGTCAGCGGGGCGGCAGTTCCCCGTGATGATCGAAGCGCTCGAGCGCGACCTCGATCCGGTCTGGTGGGCGAGCCAGCAGCGCGATTTCATCGAGGACAAGTTGCGCACGCACGCCGGCATCGTGTTTCGCAACTTCGGCCTGACGACGCCGCAGGACTTCGAACGCTTCAGCGAGGCGATGGAGCCGAGCCTGTACGGCTCTTATGGCGACCTGCCGAAGAAGGAAGGCGGCGTGAACACCTATCGGTCCACGCCTTACCCCGAGAACCAGATGATCCTGTACCACAACGAGTGCTCGCATACGGATCGCTGGCCGCGAAAGCAGTGGTTCTTCTGCGAGCTGCCGTCGCGGGTCGGGGGTATCACGCCCATCGTCGATTGCAGGGAGCTGCTGACCCGCCTGCCGGCCGAGATCGTCGACGAGATGGCGCGCAAGGGGCTGCTGTACGTGCGCACCTTCCACCCGAAGCTCGACGTGAGCTGGCAGCACTTCTTCAAGACCGAGGATCGCGCCGAGGTCGAGGCGCGCCTGGCCGGCGGCGGCATCGAGTGGAGATGGCTCGATGGTGACGTGCTGCAGACGCGCACCCGAGGGCCGGCCGTCATCACGCATCCGCTCACCGGCGCCAAGGCGTTCTTCAACCAGGTGCAGTTGCATCACGTGAGCTGCCTGGAGCCCGACGTGCGCGAAGACCTGCTGGGTATGGTCGGCCTGGAGCGCATGCCGCGTCACGTGTATTTCGGCGACGGCTCGCCGATACCGGATCCGATGATGACGGTGATCGGCCAGGCCTACGAGGCCTGCGCGGTGCGCTTCGACTGGCAGCGCGGCGACGTGGTGATGCTCGACAACATGCTGGCCGCTCACGCCCGCGATCCGTACGAGGAGCCGCGAAAGATCGTCGTCGCGATGGGCGCCATGTACGAGCGCGACCCGCAGGGCCGCATGCGGCCCGTGTCGGCGTGAGCCCGCGGCCCTGAGCACGCCCCGAACCAACCCCTTCCCGACAAGACTTCGATAGAGACAGAGGACCCCGTGATGGACTCGACGCAATGCCTGGATGAAGAGGCTACGCTGCCGCTCAGCCCCGAACAGTTGGCGATCGTGGCGGCTGCGGGCGGCGCGCTGGCGGGCCCGAGAACGTACCTGCTGGAGATCGACCGGCCGGTGGACGTCGCGCGCTTCGCATCGGCGATCGATAGGGTCCTCCAGGGGCACGAACTGCTTCGTTACCGACCGGCGCGCGTCGAGGGCTTTCGTCTGCCCCGCCTCCAGCGCGAGGAGGGCCGGGTCCGCGTCGTCGCCGCGCCGCAGGCGCTATCGGTCCGTTCCGACGAGGACATTGTCGCGGCGGCGAATGCCTGGTTGGGGCGTGTGACGGCCGACAGCGTGTGCAGCGATGGCGGCACCATCGTGCACGCGGTTGCCGTGCTGCCTGCCGACGGCGTACGGCGCCTGCTCCTCGCCTTCGATCCGCTGCTGTTCGACGAGGGCAGCGTTCGCCAGTTGATCAGGCAGGCGCTCGATCACTATGACGGACGGAAACGGGGCGACGTCGGCTTTCACTATCCGCAGTACATCGACTGGCGGCACGCGCTCGACTCGGCCGAGAGCGCGCCCGAAGGGCGGGAATACTGGCGGGGATATGTCGCGCTGGACGCGGAGGCCGCAGCGCCGACGCTGTCCTACCGGCTGGAAGAAGAAGGAGCGACCCACCGAACAATCCGGGCGACGCGCCTGGCGTCGGCAGCCCAGATGGAGCAGCTTCGAGTACTGGCGCAACAGCAGGAGACGAGCGTCGAGGTGGTCCTGCAGGCGCTCTGGTGGCTGCTGCTCGCCCGCCTGACCGCGGCGCGGCGCTTCGTCGGGGGGTGGCGGCATGATTGCCGCAGCGACTACGCGGTCATGGCGAACGCCGTGGGCGTCTTCGAGAAGACGCTGCCGGTGCTGATCGAGGTGAGGCATGGCGAGACGCTGGTGCAGTGGCTGGCCCGGTTTGCCGACACGGCCCGCTCGCATGTCGACCAGCAGGAGTACTGGCCGCTGGTGGACGCGCCGATCGACGCGCATCAGGCCGTCGGTTTCGTCGCGGCCCCCGGCTTGGAGTCCGGGCTCCCGGATGCATGGCGTCTGCACGTACTGCTCGACGTCTCGGCCGGCTTCGAGCTGGCCTTGCACGTGGCGCCTGCGGACCGGGGCCTCGAATTCGTCGTGGTCGCCGATGCGGGCCGCTATCCGGCGGCCGGGATCGAGCGGCTGTCGCAGCAGTTCTCGACGCTGCTGGCGTCCGCGCTGAAGGATCCCGATCAGCGAGTCGAGGATCTCGACGTGGTGGGCGACGAAGAGCGCGCCGCGCTGCTGTCGCTGAACCCTTCGCCGCGCGAGTTCGGCGGCTCGGGGATCTTGCAGCGAATCGCGCGCCGAGCCCATGACACGCCGGACGCGCCGGCGCTCGTCGAAGCCGACCGGCAGATCAGCTACCGGGATCTGGTGGAACAGGTGCGCCGCCGTGCGCGCTGGCTCAAAGACCTCGGGGTGAAGCCGGGCGGCCTGGTGGCGCTGATGCTCCCGCGCTCGATGGACCTGGTCACCACGCTGCTGGGTGTCTGGCAAGCGGGCGCGGGTTACCTGCCGATCGAACCCGATTGGCCCGAGGCGCGGCGCCAGGCCGTGTTGGAGGATGCGCGGCCCGCGGTGGTCGTGCACGAATCGCTGCCCGCCCGGTGCAACGAAGGGTCGTGGCGCAATGTGGCGTTGGACGACGAGGTTGGGTCCGAGCTCTCGGACGACGCGATCGACGGGGCCGGCCCGGATGGTCATGACATCGCGTACGTGCTCTACACGTCCGGGTCCACCGGCACGCCCAAAGGCGTGGTGATCGAGCATGCGCAATTGCGCAACTACGTCGAGGCCGTCACCGACGCGCTCGAGCTGGCGACGTCGCGCCGCTGGGCCCTGGTCAGCACGGTGGCGGCCGACCTCGGGAACACCGCACTGTTCGGCGCGCTGTTCAACGGAGCCTGCCTGGTGGTCGCTCGACCCGAGGATGTCGCCGACGGACAGGCGTTCGCCCGCTTCCTCGCCGCCCAGCGCATCGACGCGCTGAAGATCGTTCCCTCGCACCTGGATGCCTTGCTGGAGGGCGAGCCGGCCCGACTGCCGGCCACGATCGTACTGGGCGGCGAGGCCGCCCCGCGAAAGCTGCTCGAACGTATCCGGGCCGTCTCGCCGCACACCACCGTACACAACCACTACGGACCGACGGAAACCACCGTCGGCGTGATGGTCCATACGCTCGGTGCCGGCGCGCGGATTCCTGCCGTTCTGCCGCTGACGCGCGTCCTGGCCAACAACCGGGTCTACGTGCTGGACGACACGCTGCGCCTGGTGCCGACCGGCGCCCGTGGCGAAATCTACGTCGGCGGTGCCCAGGTATGCCGCGGCTACCTGAACCGGGATGCCGCCGCCGACTTCGTTGCCGATCCGTTCGTGCCCGGCCAGCGGCTCTATCGCACGCGCGATCTGGCCTGGGTGCTGCCCGGCGGCGGCATCCGGCACGCGGGCCGCAGCGACGAACAGCTCAAGATCCGCGGGTTTCGGGTCAGTCCGCTGGAGGTCGAGGCCGCGCTGCTCGCCCAACCGGGAATCCGCCAGGCGGTCGTTCTACCGATGGGCTCGGAGCCTGTCGCGACCGAGCTCGTCGCCTTCGTCGTCGGCGATGCGCAGGCCGATCCCTCGACGCTGCGCGCCGCGCTTCAGGCGCAGTTGCCCGCGCACATGGTGCCGGCGCGGATCACCGTCGTGGATGCGCTTCCGCGGCTGGCCAACGGCAAGGTCGACCGGCTGGCCTTGCGAGGCCGCACATCAGGTCCGGATCGGCATGTCGATGCACCGGCCGACCCGTTGGAGCTCGGCATCGCCCGCAGCATGGCCGAGCTCCTGGAGCGTGAGGCCGTAGGCCCCGACGAGGATTTCTTCGACCTGGGCGCCCACTCGCTGATGGTGATCAAGCTGGTCGCGCGGCTTCGCAAGCAGTTGGCGGTGGAGATCGCGCCCGCGCTGGTGTTCGATCACTCGACGCCTGCTTCGCTTGCGTCCGCACTGCGCGAAGAGCTCGTCCGCGCCTCCGAATCGGCCACGCCGGCCGGCGCGCTGAACTGATGAACCTCGGCTGCCCCGCGCTTGAGCGAGAGGGAGCAGCCGGTAACGACTCGATGGACCGGACGCGACGCGCCGGCCACAGGAAGGATGAAAGATGAAGGCTGAATTCGCGGCGGGCCAAGAGGCGGCTCAACTGGGCGGGACCATCGATTCGGACGTTGCGCCCGTGCGCGCGGATGCCGCGCTGCCCATGTCGTACTCGCAGGAACAGCTCTGGTTCCTGCAGCGGCTCGATCCGGCGATGACGGCGTACAACCTGCCTCGGGTGCTTCGGCTGCGAGGCGCGGTCGACGCCGACGCCCTGGAACGGGCGTTCCAGGCGGTCATCGAACGCCACGCGGTCCTGCGCACGCGCTTCTTCGAGAAAGACGGCGTTCCGATGCAGCAGGTGTTGCCGGCCGCCGCGTTCGTGTTGCAGCGGACGGACCTCTCGAAGCGCCGCGGTGCCCGAAAGGACGAGGCACTGGAGCAGGAGGTGCGCGCGATCGTCTCGCATGTCTTCGATCTCGGCACGGCCCCGGTGATCGTCGCCAAGCTCGTTCGCCTATCGGCCAGTGAACATGTGCTGGTCTTTTGCATGCATCACATCGTTTCCGATGCCTGGTCGAATCCGATCCTGGCGAAGGACTTGTCCGACGCCTATCGCATCGCGCGCGCGAGCTCGGGTGAAGTCCATCTGCCTGCGCTACAGCAGCAGTATGCCGACTACGCGGTATGGCAGCGGGCTCAGGCGGATGGCGGAAAGTGGGCAGAGCAGTTGGCTTATTGGAACCGCTATCTGGGCGGCGAAGTGCCGGTGCTGGAACTGCCGTCGGATCGACCGCGGAGCGGGCGTAAGAGCTTCGATGGCGCCGACCTGACGTTCGCGTTGCCCAAGCCGATCGAAGAGGCGGTGCGCCGCTTCTGCAAGGCCGAGCGGCTCACGCCCTTCGTTCCGCTGTTCGCCGCCTGGCAGGTGCTGCTGGCCAAGTACAGCGGCCAAAGCGACTTCGCGGTTGGCGTGCCGAATGCCGGGCGCGGCCATGAAGACTTCCATGGGCTCGTCGGCTACTTCGTCAACACCCTGGTGCTTCGAGCCCGGCTGGACGCCGGCCTGTCGTGGAGGGGCCTGTGCCGACGCGTGCGTGCCGATGTCGCGGCGGGCATGGGCAACGCCGACTTGCCGTTCGAGATGCTGCTGGCTTCGCGGCCGGAGCGGCGCGGCACGGGCGTCGATCCGTTGTTTCAGGTGATGTTCGATTTTCAACTGCGCGATGGCGCGGTCGGACTCGAAATCGGGGGAGTACCTGCGGAGGTTGTCGATCGCGATTATGCGGGCGCCAAGTTCGATTTGTCGCTCGGCCTCGTCGTAGGGGCGGACGACATCCGAGGGCGTCTGGAGTTCCGTTCGGAGCTGTTCGATACGAGCACGATCGCTCGGCTAAGGGAGTACTACGTCCGGACTCTGGAGCGGCTGCTGTCGAACCCGAGCGGCTTCATCGCGGAGTTTGCCTTGCCGGCGACAGCGGAGGCCGAGCAGCTTGAACGGTGGGGGGTGAACGGCGAGCGTTATCCGGACGTGGAGCCGGTTCTTCGGTTGATCGAAGCGCAGGTCGCTCGGGATCCTGGTGCGGTGGCGCTGGTGTTCGACGAGGAGACGCTGAGCTACGGCGAGCTCAATGCTCGAGCGAACCGGCTGGCGCATCGGCTGATGGCGCTGGGTGTGGGGCCGGAGGCACGCGTGGGGGTGGCGCTGGAACGGTCGGTCGAGTTGGTGGTCAGTCTGCTGGCGGTGATCAAGGCGGGAGCGGCTTATGTGCCGCTGGATCCGGAGTACCCGGCCGAGCGCTTGGCCTACATGGTCGGCGACAGCGGTATCGGGCTGCTGCTGACGCATGGCTCGCTGGCCGGCCGGGTGCCGGTGGGCGAGAGCGTGCGAGTGATGCAGGTCGATGGGCTGGACCTGACTGGTGAGCCGAGCACGAACCCGGACGTGATGGTCGATGGCGAAAATCTGGCCTATGTGATCTACACGTCGGGCTCGACGGGCAAGCCCAAGGGCGCGGCGAACCGGCATCGGTCGTTGTACAACCGGCTGGTCTGGATGCAGCAAGCCTATGGTCTGGACAGCACCGACACGGTGCTGCAGAAGACCCCGTACTCGTTCGACGTGTCGGTGTGGGAGTTGTTCTGGCCGCTGATGACCGGAGCGCGATTGGCGGTAGCCCAGCCCGGAGATCATCGAGACCCGCAGCGGCTGGTCGAGCAGATCCGCAAGAACGCGGTGACCACGCTGCACTTCGTGCCGTCGATGCTGCAGGCGTTCCTGGCGCACGAAGGGATCGAGACATGCACGAGCATCCGACGCATTGTGTGCAGCGGCGAAGCGCTGCCGGCCGAGGCGCAGGCGGGGGTGTTCGAGCGGCTGCCGCAGGCAGCGCTGTACAACTTGTACGGGCCGACGGAGGCGGCCATCGATGTGACGCACTGGACGTGCCGGGATGACGGTGGCAGCCAGGTGCCGATTGGCCGGCCGATTGCCGACACGAGGACTTATGTGCTCGATGGCGGTCTGAACCTGGTGCCGCAAGGGGTGGCGGGTGAGCTGTATCTGGGTGGCGTGGGCTTGGCGAGGGGCTACTTGAACCGTCCGAGCCTGACGGCGGAGCGGTTCGTGGCGGATCCGTTCAACGACGGTGGCCGGCTGTATCGCACGGGCGACCTGGTGCGTTGGAATGCCGAGGGTCAGTTGGAGTACTTGGGCCGGCTCGACCACCAGGTCAAGGTGCGGGGGTTCCGCATCGAGCTGGGCGAGATCGAAGCGAAACTGTTGGCGCAGGCGGAGGTGCGCGAGGCGGTGGTGGTGGCGGGAGAAGGGCCCGGCGGCACGCGCCTGGTGGGCTACGTGTCGCTGAGTGCGCCGATCGAGGTCGCCGAGTTGCGCGAGCGGCTGGGCCGGGAGTTACCGGACTACATGGTGCCGAGCGTGCTGATGGTGCTGGAGGCGCTGCCGCTGAACGCCAATGGCAAGATCGATCGCAAGGCGTTGCCGGCGCCGGAGCTGGCGGCCGAGGGCGAGTACGAGGCGCCGGTGGGCGAGCTCGAACAGACGCTGGCGGCGATCTGGGCTGAGGTGTTGCAAGTCGAGCGGGTGGGTCGCACGGACGACTTCTTCCAGTTGGGCGGGCACTCGCTGTTGGCGCTCAAGCTGCTCGAGCGGATCCGTGCCGCGGGCCAGGCGGTGCAGGTGCGCACACTATTCGAGCATCCGAAGCTTGGGGACTTCGCGCAGGCGATCGGACAGGGAGGTCAACGGCGCGACGTCGAAGTGCCGCCGAACCTGATTCCGGCGGGATGCGGGCGCATCGAGCCGGAGATGGTGACGCTGGCCAAGCTCACCGCGGAGCAGTTGCGTCGGATCGAAGCGGCAGTGCCGGGCGGTGCAGCCAACATCCAGGACATCTATCCGCTGGCGCCGCTGCAGGAGGGAATCCTGTTCCACCACCTGCTGCAGGAGCGCGGGGACGTCTACGTGACGAGCCACGGATTGAGTTTCGACACGAAGGAGCGGTTGGAGGGGTTCATCGCCAACTTCAACCGGGTGATCGAGCGGCACGACATCCTGAGGACGGCGGTGCTATGGGAGGGGCTGGACGAGCCGGTGCAGGTGGTGCAGCGGCGTGCCGAGCTGAAGGTGCGATGGGTCGAGCAGATCGGCGACCTGAGCGACTACCGTATCGACGTGCGCCAGGCACCGATGATCCACGTATTCGCGGCATATGACTGGGCAATGGGCAATTGGCAGATGCAATTGCTAGCCCATCACATGATCACGGATCACAGCACGTTGGAGCAAGCCGTTCGCGAGATAGGGTTGATCCAACGAG
This sequence comes from Burkholderiaceae bacterium, assembly GCA_047601745.1. GTDB lineage: Bacteria > Pseudomonadota > Gammaproteobacteria > Burkholderiales > Burkholderiaceae_E > JAKPAM01. The sequence continues at coordinate 4,159,563 of JASGIS010000001.1, forward strand.
ACGCTGAAGCTTTGGCTGAACCGATACCGTTCCGCAACTTCGTGGCGCAGGCTCGTCTCGGCGTGAGCCGCGAGGGGCACGAAGCCTACTTTCGCCGTGAACTGGGCGACGTCGAAGAGCCGACTGCGCCGTTTGGGTTGTTGAATGTACGAGGAGATGGGGCGCGGATCCAGGAGGTCCGTCTGCCACTAGACGTCCGGCTTTCGCGCGCTATTCGCGCGCAGGCTATGAGGCAACGGGTAACCTCGGCGGCGCTGTTTCATCTGGCGTGGGCGTTGGTGTTGGCGAGAGCGACCGGCAAGGAAGACGTCGTGTTCGGCACAGTTCTGTTGGGTCGGATGCAGGGCGGCCAAGGGGCTGATCGGGCACTGGGCATGTTCATCAACATGCTGCCGCTGCGAGTGCGTCTTGGAGCGACACCCATTGGCCAGTGCCTCAAGGAGGTCCAACGAGGCTTGACGGAGTTGCTGCATCACGAGCATTCGCCGCTGACGTTGGCGCAGCGCTGCAGCGGACTGCCGGTGGACGTGCCTCTTTTCTCGACTTTGCTCAACTATCGATATTCCCTGAGAGCGAGTTCAGCGTCTGACGACCTTTCGCAAACGTGGCTGGGAATTGGGTTGAGGGGCAGTAAGGAGCGGACCAACTACCCGCTCGAACTGTCGGTTGACGACACGGGCGATGGATTTGGACTCGTGATCTACGCCGACGCCGCAGTCGACGCAGCTCGCGTCGGCGATTGGATGAGCGCGGCGCTGCAAGGGGTGGTTGATTCGCTGATAGCCGATCCGACACAGGTGACGGGCGAACTGGATCTGCTGAGCCAAGCCGAGCGCGCCTGCGTGATGGCGTGGGGCGTGAACGATGAGCGCTACCCGCCCGTCGAGCTGGTCTACGGACGGATTGAAGTCCGGGTCGAGCGGGACCCCGAGGCGATGGCGCTGGTGTTCGGCGACGAAGTGCTGAGCTACGGCGAACTCAACGCTCGAGCCAACCGGCTGGCACATCGGCTGATGGCGCTGGGCGTGGGGCCGGAGGCGCGGGTGGGGGTGGCGCTGGAGCGATCGGTGGAACTGGTGGTCAGCCTGCTAGCGGTGATCAAGGCGGGGGCGGCGTACGTGCCGCTGGATCCGGAGTATCCGGCCGAGCGCTTGGCCTACATGGTCAGCGACAGCGGCCTTGGGCTGCTGCTGACGCACGGCTCGCTGGCCGGTCGGGTGCCGGTGGGCGAACGCGTGCGAGTGGTGCAGGTCGACGGGCTGGATCTCTCCGGTGAGCCGATGACTGACCCGGAGGTGGCCCTCGATGGCGAGAACCTGGCTTATGTGATCTACACGTCGGGCTCGACGGGCGTGCCGAAGGGCATCGGCATCACGCATGCGACGCTGGCTGAACACAGCCAGGTGGCGGTGGGCTACTTCGGTCTGAATCCGCAAGAACGCATGCTGCAGTTCTCGACGATCAACTTCGATGCGTTCGTCGAGCAGTTCTTCCCGCCATTGGTGGCCGGTGCGGCGATCGTGCTGCGTGGTGCGGAGGTGTGGGACAGCGAGACGTTCTACCGCGAGGTACTGGACAAGGGCATCACGATCGCGGACTTGCCGACATCGTACTGGCATCTGCTGGCCCAGGACTTTGCTCGGCAGGGCAAGCGCGACTACGGTCGTCTGCGCCAAGTACAGGCTACGGGCGAAGCGATGCCGCCGGAAGGAGTGCGGGCGTGGCGCGATGCCGGGATGTCGCACGTGAAGCTGCTCAACAGCTATGGGCCGACGGAGACGGTGGTCACGGCGGTGGTGCAGGACTGCCAGGCGTATGTGGACGGAGAGCGAGCGCTGCCGGCGCAGATGCCGATCGGGCATCCGTTGGCGGGTCGGCATGTCTACGTGCTCGATGCCGATCTCAATCTTGCGTTGCCGGGCGTGGCTGGAGAGCTGTACATCGGCGGGCCGCTGCTTGCGCGAGGCTACCTGAATCGGCCGACGTTGACGGCCGAACGCTTCGTGGCGGACCCGTTCGACGAGGTGGGTGGAGGCCGGCTGTATCGGACCGGCGACCTGGTCAAGTGGAACGCGCAGGGCGAGCTGGAGTACCTGGGCCGGATCGATCATCAAGTCAAGGTGCGAGGTTTCCGCATCGAGCTGGGCGAGATCGAAGCGAAGCTGCTGGCGCAGGCGGAGGTGCGCGAGGCGGTGGTGGTGGCGGGCGAAGGGCCCGGCGGCACGCGCCTGGTGGGCTACGTGTCGCTGAGCGCGCCGATCGAGGTCGGTGAGCTGCGCGAGCGGCTGGGCCGGGAGCTGCCGGACTACATGGTGCCGAGCGTGCTGATGGTGCTGGAGTCACTGCCGCTGAATGCGAACGGCAAGATCGATCGCAAGGCGCTGCCGGCACCGGAACTGGGTGCCGAGGGCGAGTACGAGGCGCCGGTAGGCGAGCTCGAACAGATGCTGGCGGCCATCTGGGCCGAGGTGCTCAAGGTACCCGTTGAGGGGGTGGGTCGGAAGAGCAATTTCTTCGAATTGGGCGGTGATTCGATCCTGAGCCTGCAGGTGGTGACCAAGGCGCGCGCTCGAGGCTACGCGATCACGCCGCGGCAGGTGTTCGAACGCCAGACCATCGAGCGGCTGGTCGAAGGACTCAAGAGCGAGGCGTCGGCCACGAGCATCCCGGTGTTGAGCGCCGAGCGGCGCGCCGCACCACTTCCGCTGTCATACGCGCAGCAGCGGCTGTGGTTCCTGTGGAACCTGGAGCCGGAGAGCACGGCCTATCACATCGGTACCGCATTGAGGCTCGAAGGAGCCTTGGACGTTGACGCGCTCGGAGCGGCCTTCGACCAATTGGTCTCGCGTCATGAGGCGCTGCGCACGGTGTTCCGTCTGAACGAGGACGGACGGGCCGAACAGGTCATCTTGCCGTCGGTGGGTCCGGTGCTGGAAGTCCGTGAGCTCGAAGACGGTACCGACCTTGCAGCGGCGGTCACAGGCGTTCATGGCACGCCGTTCGATCTGACGAAGGGACCGCTGCTGCGAGCGGTGCTGCTCAAGAAAGACGAGGGTCGAGCCGTCCTGGCAGTGGTGATGCACCACATCGTTTCGGACGATTGGACGATGAAGGTGCTGGTCGACGAGTGGGTGCAGAGCTACCGAGCGATCAGTCGGGGCGGTCAGCCGGATCTGGGGGCACAGCCGATCCAGTACGCGGACTATGCGGTGTGGCAGCGCGAGTGGATGGAAGGCGGCGAGCGCGAGCGGCAATTGGCCTACTGGAAGCGGCAACTCGGTGGCGAGCAGCCGGTGCTCGATCTGGTTACCGACCACCCGCGGCGCAGCGATGGACGATACAGCCTGGCGACTCATGGCCTGGAGTTGCCCGACGAAGTAAGCGTGGGGTTGAGAGCCCGAGTGAAGGCCAAGCAAAGCACGTTGTTCGTGGCGTTGCTGGCGGGACTGCAGGTGCTGTTGCATCGCTACAGCGGGCAGGACGACATCCGCGTGGGGGTGCCGATCGCCAACCGGCATCACGCCGGAACGGAAGGCGTGGTCGGGGTGTTCATCAACACCCAGGTGCTGAGGGCGCGTTTCGAGCGCGGCACGAGCTTCGATGCCTTGCTGGAACAGGTCAAGGAAGCGGCATTGGGTGCGCAAGATCACCAGGACCTGCCGTTCGAGGAGTTGGTGGAGGCGCTACAGCCGGAGCGCAGCCTGAGTCGTACACCGCTGTTCCAGGTGATGTTCAACCACCTGCGGAGCGAAAGCAATTCGCTAGAGCAACTGCCCGGTTTGAAGCTCGAAGAGTTCGGCGAGACCCTGGAGCAACAGGCTCAGTTCGAGCTGACGGTCGACACGAGCGAAGCTGTGGACGGTCGCGTGCTCATGAACTTCGGATATTCGAAGGAGTTATTCGAGCCGAACACAATCGAGCGGATGGCGAGACACTATGTTGCAGTGCTGCGGGCGTTCGTCGAGCAGCCGCGTCTTGACATCGGTGCGATCGAATTGCTCGATTCTGAGGAGCGTGACCGGTTGGTGGTGTGGGGCGAGAACGCCGAGCGCTGCGAGAGCGTCGAGTTAATTCCCCGGCAGATCGAAGTCCAGGTCGAGCGGGATCCCGGTGCCACGGCGTTGGTGTTCGGCGACGAAGTGCTGAGCTACGGTGAACTCAACGCTCGTGCCAACCGGCTGGCGCATTGGCTGATAGCGCTGGGTGCGGGGCCGGAGGCACGTGTGGGGGTGGTGCTGGAACGGTCGGTGGAGTTGGTGGTCAGCCTGCTGGCGGTGATCAAGGCGGGGGCGGCGTACGTGCCGCTGGATCCGGAGTATCCGGCCGAGCGCTTGGCCTACATGGTCAGCGACAGCGGCCTTGGGCTGCTGCTGACGCACGGCTCGCTGGCCGGTCGAGTGCCGGTGGGCGAGGGCATGCGGGTGGTGCAGGTCGACGGGCTGGATCTCTCCGGTGAGCCGATGACTGACCCGGAGGTGGCCCTCGATGGCGAGAACCTGGCTTATGTGATCTACACGTCGGGCTCGACGGGCGTGCCGAAGGGCATCGGCATCACGCATGCGACGCTGGCTGAACACAGCCAGGTGGCGGTGGGCTACTTCGGTCTGAATCCGCAAGAACGCATGCTGCAGTTCTCGACGATCAACTTCGATGCGTTCGTCGAGCAGTTCTTCCCGCCATTGGTGGCCGGTGCGGCGATCGTGCTGCGTGGTGCGGAGGTGTGGGACAGCGAGACGTTCTACCGCGAGGTACTGGACAAGGGCATCACGATCGCGGACTTGCCGACATCGTACTGGCATCTGCTGGCCCAGGACTTTGCTCGGCAGGGCAAGCGCGACTACGGTCGTCTGCGCCAAGTACAGGCTACGGGCGAAGCGATGCCGCCGGAAGGAGTGCGGGCGTGGCGCGATGCCGGGATGTCGCACGTGAAGCTGCTCAACAGCTATGGGCCGACGGAGACGGTGGTCACGGCGGTGGTGCAGGACTGCCAGGCGTATGTGGACGGAGAGCGAGCGCTGCCGGCGCAGATGCCGATCGGGCATCCGTTGGCGGGTCGGCATGTCTACGTGCTCGATGCCGATCTCAATCTTGCGTTGCCGGGCGTGGCTGGAGAGCTGTACATCGGCGGGCCGCTGCTTGCGCGAGGCTACCTGAATCGGCCGACGTTGACGGCCGAACGCTTCGTGGCGGACCCGTTCGACGAGGTGGGTGGAGGCCGGCTGTATCGGACCGGCGACCTGGTCAAGTGGAACGCGCAGGGCGAGCTGGAGTACCTGGGCCGGATCGATCATCAAGTCAAGGTGCGAGGTTTCCGCATCGAGCTGGGCGAGATCGAAGCGAAACTGTTGGCGCAGGCGGAGGTGCGCGAGGCGGTAGTGGTGGCGGGCGAAGGGCCCGGGGGCATGCGCTTGGTGGGCTACGTTTCCCTGCAAGCCGGGCGTGACGTCGAGAGCGCCGAGCTACGTGAACGACTGGGTCGGGAGTTGCCGGACTACATGGTGCCGGCGGTGATGATGGTGCTGGAGGCATTGCCGCTGAATGCGAACGGCAAGATCGATCGCAAGGCGCTGCCGGCGCCGGAACTGGGTGCCGAGGGCGAGTACGAGGCGCCGGTGGGTGAGCTCGAACGGACGCTGTCGGCCATCTGGGCCGAGGTGCTGCAAGTCGAGCAGGTGGGCCGCGCGGACGACTTCTTCCAGTTGGGCGGGCACTCGTTGCTGGCGCTCAAACTGCTCGAGCGGATCCGCGCCGCGGGTCACGCGGTGCAGGTGCGCACGCTGTTCGAGCATCCGAAGCTCGGGGACTTCGCGCAGGCGATCGGACAGGGAGGTCAACGGCGCGACGTCGAGGTGCCGCCGAACCTGATTCCGGCGGGATGCGGGCGCATCGAGCCGGAGATGGTGACGCTGGCCAAGCTCACCGCGGAGCAGTTGCGTCGGATCGAAGCGGCAGTGCCGGGCGGTGCAGCCAACATCCAGGACATCTATCCGCTGGCGCCGCTGCAGGAGGGAATCCTGTTCCACCACCTGCTGCAGGAGCGCGGGGACGTCTACGTGACGACGCACGGTCTGAGTTTCGACACGAAGGAGCGCCTGGAGGGGTTCATCGCCAGCTTCAACCGGGTGATCGAGCGGCACGACATCCTGAGGACGGCGGTGCTATGGGAGGGGCTGGACGAGCCGATGCAGGTGGTGCAGCGGCGTGCCGAGTTGAAGGTGCAATGGGTCGAGCAGATCGGCGACCTGAGCGACTACCGCATCGATGTGCGCCAGGCCCCGCTGATTCATGCATTGGCGGCACGTGACGAAGCCACGCAGCGCTGTCAATTGCACCTGATGTCGCATCACCTCGTCGATGACCACGAGACGCTCGATCTGGCCATTCACGAACTGAAGCTGATTCAGCAGGGCCGAGAGGCGGATCTGTCGAATCCGATCCCGTTCCGCAGCTTCGTGGCGCAGGCGCTGCTCGGAGTGAGCCGAGAGGAACACGAAGGCTACTTCAAACGCGAGCTGGGCGACGTGGAGGAGCCGACCGCGCCGTTCGGGCTGCTGGATGTGCAGGGCGATGGGAGCCGGATCAGGGAGGCCCGCGAGGAACTTCCCGTGGAACTCGCGAGAGCGATCCGCCGACAAGCTAAACAGCACGGCGTGAGCGCGGCGGCGCTGTTCCATCTGGCGTGGGCTCTCGTGTTGGCACGCACGACGGGTCGCGACGATGTGGTCTTCGGGACCATGCTGTTCGGTCGGATGCAGGGCGGTGAGGGCGCTGATCGGGCGTTGGGGATGTTTCTGAACATGCTGCCGCTGCGGGTGAGGTTGGGGACGCGAAGCGTCGGCCAGTGCCTCGAGGAGATCCAGCAGGGCTTGACGGAGCTGCTGCACCACGAGCACGCGCCGCTGACGCTGGCGCAACGCTGCAGCGGATTGCCGGCGGGCACGCCGTTGTTTTCGGCGATGCTCAATTACCGTCATTCACCCGAGGCGGCGCCGGAGGATGGGACGGCGTGGAGCGGGATCGAATCGATCGGCGGCGCTGAACGGACCAACTACCCCCTTGGGATGTCCGTGGATGATAGGGAGGTGGGTTTCAGCCTCACAGCGCATGTACACGAGGCTGTCTCCGCGAAGGCGGTTTGTGGATTGTTGAAGCAGTCGCTGCGGCAAGTCGTAGCTTCGCTAAGCGAGCGTACAAACGCCCCAGTATGTGACTTGGAGCTTCTGACGTTCGACGAGACGGGACAGCTAGCGTCTTGGAGCGCCAACCCTGGCTCTTATCTTAGGCTTGTCCCAGTTGGATCTCTGATCGAAGCGCAGGCAGCGCGGCGACCGGAGGCGACGGCACTGGTGTTCGGTGACGAGGCGCTGAGCTACGGTGAACTCAACGCGAAGGCCAATCGGCTGGCGCACCGGCTGATGGCGCTGGGTGTGGGGCCGGAAGCACGCGTGGGGGTGGCGCTGGAACGGTCAGTGGAGCTGGTGGTCAGTCTGCTGGCGGTGATCAAGGCGGGGGCGGCGTATGTGCCGCTGGACCCGGAGTATCCGACCCAGCGCTTGGCCTATATGGTCGATGACAGCGGCATCGGGCTGCTGCTGACGCACGGCGCACTGGCCGGCCGGGTGCCGGTCGGCGAAGGCGTGCGGATGGTGCAGGTCGACGAACTGGACCTCGCCGACGAGCCGACGACGAACCCGGACGTGATGGTCGATGGCGACCAACTGATGTACGTGATCTACACGTCGGGCTCGACCGGACGACCCAAGGGCGTGGCGGTGCGGCACGCGGCGGTGAGCAACTGCATGCAGTGGATGCAGCAGGCCTACGAGCTGGGGGTCGACGAGACGGTGCTGCACAAGGCGCCGATCGCGTTCGACGTATCGGTGTGGGAGTTGTTCTGGCCGCTGACGGTGGGAGCCAGGCTGGTGGTTGCGGCGCCGGGCGAGCACCGGGACGTGGAGCGGTTGGTGGAGGTGATCCGCGAGCAGAAGGTGACGGCGGTGAACTTCGTGCCGACGATGCTCAAGGCGTTTCTGCTGCACGAAGGTAGCCAGGATTGTGGGGAGCTCAAGCACGTCATGTGCGGGGGCGAGGCGGTGGGCGCGGACCTGCAGCGGGATCTGGGGCGGCGGTTGCCGGCCACGAAGCTGCATGATCTGTACGGGCCGACGGAGACGACGATCCACGTGACGCACTGGACGTGCGGCGAGGAGGAGCGCGACCTGATTCCGATCGGGCGGCCGATCACCGATAGCGCGGCGTACGTGCTCGATGGCAGCCTGAACCTGGTGCCACAGGGGGTGGCCGGCGAGCTGTTCATCGGTGGCGAGGGCTTGGCGCGAGGTTACCTGAACCGACCGGCGTTGACGGCTGAGCGGTTCGTGGCGGACCCCTTCAACGGTGGCGGTCGTCTGTATCGCACGGGTGACCTGGTGCGTTGGAACGCCGAAGGTCAGTTGGAGTACTTGGGCCGGATCGACCACCAGGTGAAGGTGCGGGGGTTCCGCATCGAGCTGGGCGAGATCGAGGCCAGGCTGCTGGCGCAGGCGGAAGTGCGCGAGGCGGTGGTGGTGGCAAGCGAAGGGCCCGGGGGCACGCGGCTGGTGGGCTACGTATCGCTGAGCGCGCCGATCGAGGTCGGTGAGCTGCGCGAGCGGCTGGGCCGGGAGCTGCCGGACTACATGGTGCCGAGCGTGCTGATGGTGTTGGAGGCACTGCCGCTGAACGCGAACGGCAAGATCGATCGCAAGGCGCTGCCGGCACCAGAGCTGGCGGCCGAGGGCGAGTACGAGGCGCCGGTGGGCGAGCTCGAACAGACGTTGTCGGCCATCTGGGCCGAGGTGCTGCAAGTCGAGCGGGTGGGTCGCACGGACGACTTCTTCCGGTTAGGCGGGCACTCGCTGCTGGCGCTCAAGCTGCTCGAGCGGATCCGCGCCGCGGGTCACGCGGTGCAGGTGCGCACGCTGTTCGAGCATCCGAAGCTCGGGGACTTCGCGCAGGCGATCGGACAGGGAGGTCAACGGCGCGACGTCGAGGTGCCGCCGAACCTGATTCCGGCGGGATGCGGGCGCATCGAGCCGGAGATGGTGACGCTGGCCAAGCTCACCGCGGAGCAGTTGCGTCGGATCGAAGCGGCAGTGCCGGGCGGTGCAGCCAACATCCAGGACATCTATCCGCTGGCGCCGCTGCAGGAGGGAATCCTGTTCCACCACCTGCTGCAGGAGCGCGGGGACGTCTACGTGACGACGCACGGTCTGAGTTTCGACACGAAGGAGCGCCTGGAGGGGTTCATCGCCAGCTTCAACCGGGTGATCGAGCGGCACGACATCCTGAGGACGGCGGTGCTATGGGAGGGGCTGGACGAGCCGGTGCAGGTGGTGCAGCGGAGCGCCGAGCTGAAGGTGCAATGGGTCGAGCAGATCGGCGACCTGAGCGACTACCGCATCGACGTGCGCCAGGCCCCGCTGATCCATGCGCTGGCGGCGTACGACGAAGCCGGGCCGCGCTGGACGCTTCAGATCCCGGCTCACCATCTGGTTCTCGATCACACGACGCTGGAGTTGGTGATCGGCGAGATCGGGCTGGTACAGCAGGGCCGGGAGGCCGAGCTTGCCGAGCCGGTGCCGTTCCGAAGCTTCGTGGCGCAAGCGAGACTGGGAGTAAGTAAGGAAGAGCACGAGGCTTACTTCCGCCGTGAACTGGGTGATGTGGACGAACCCACGGCACCGTTTGGGCTGGTTGACGTGCAGGGCGACGGCAGTCGGATTGAGGAGGTGCGTGAGGTACTCGAGCCGGAGTTGGCGGAGGCGATTAGAGAACAGGCCAAGCGGTACGGAGTGAGCTCCGCAGCGCTGTTCCATCTGGCGTGGGCATTGGTGTTGGCGCGGACGACCGGCAAGGACGATGTGGTGTTCGGCACGATGCTGTTCGGTCGGATGCAAGGCGGCGAGGGGGCCGACCGGGCGCTGGGGATGTTCCTGAACATGCTGCCGTTGCGGGTGAGATTGGGTGCGCGAAGCGTCGGGAAGTGCCTCAAGGAAGTCCAGCAAGGTTTGACGGAGTTGCTGCATCACGAACACGCGCCGCTGACGTTGGCGCAGCGCTGCAGCGGATTGCCGGCGGGCACGCCGCTGTTTTCGGCGATGCTCAACTACCGGCACTCGCCCGAGGTGACGTCGGAGAGCGCCGAGTCGTGGGATGGCATCGAGTCGATCGGCGGAGCCGAGCACACTAACTATCCGTTCACGATGTCGGTCGACGATGTCGGTAGCGGCTACGTTCTGGAAGCGCAGATCGATGACTCAATTGGTGCACCGCGCGCGCTTGGCCTGATGCGTCAAGCGTTGAAGGAAGTCTCCAGGGCGTTGGAGCAACGTGCTGATGCAATCTTCGTAGAGCTGAATCTTCTGCCCAGTGCGGAACTCTCTGATTTGACTTTGTGGGGGGTAAGCGCTGCACGTTTCGGGGATCCGCAGTCGGTACATCGCCTGTTCGAGGTCCAAGTCGCTCGCGATCCCGAAGCGCCGGCGCTGGTGTTCGGTGACGAGGCGCTGAGCTACGGCGCACTCAACGCGAGGGCGAATCGGCTGGCGCATCGGCTGATGGCGTTGGGTGTGGGGCCGGAGGCACGCGTGGGGGTGGCGCTGGAACGGTCGGTCGAGCTGGTGGTCAGCCTGCTGGCGGTGATCAAGGCGGGGGCGGCGTACGTGCCGCTGGATCCGGAGTATCCGGCCGAGCGCTTGGCCTACATGGTCGATGACAGTGGTATCGGGCTGCTGCTGACGCACGGCTCGCTGGCTGGACGGGTGCCGGTCGGCGAACGCGTGCGAGTGGTACAGGTCGACGGGCTGGACCTGGCTGGTGAGCCGGCGACGAACCCGGACGTGATGGTCGATGGCGAGAATCTGGCCTACGTGATCTACACGTCGGGCTCGACGGGCAAGCCCAAGGGCGCGCAACTGAGTCACCGCAACGTCAGCCGGCTGCTGGCGGCGACCGAGCCGTGGTTCCACTTCGGACCGTCGGACGCGTGGACGATGTTCCATTCCTACGCGTTCGACTTCTCGGTGTGGGAGCTGTTCGGTGCGTTGTGTACGGGCGGCAAGCTGGTGGTGGTGCCTTACTGGGTGAGCCGTTCGCCGAGCGACTTCCTGGCGTTGCTACGAGAGCAGCAGGTGACGGTGCTGAACCAGACGCCGTCGGCGTTCGGGCAGTTGATCCACGCGGTAGAGCAGGACCTCGACGGCGGGCGAGGTTTGGCGTTGCGGCACGTGATCTTCGGTGGCGAGGCGCTGGAGCCGGAAATGCTGCGGCCGTGGATGGATCGGTTCGGCGAAGCCCAGCCGCGGCTGATCAACATGTACGGGATCACGGAGACGACGGTCCACGTGACCTACCGGCCGATCACGCGGGCCGACCTGGAACAAGGACGGCGCAGCCCGGTGGGCGTGAACATCCCGGACCTCGGGATGAAGGTGCTCGATGCAGATCTGAATCTGGCGCCGATCGGAGTGGCGGGCGAGCTGTTCGTCAGTGGTGACGGTCTGGCGAGAGGGTATCTGAACCGGCCGGCGTTGACGGCCGAACGGTTCGTGGCGGATCCGTTCGACGAGGCGGGTGGAGGCCGGCTGTATCGGACCGGCGACCTGGTCAAGTGGAACGCGCAGGGCGAGCTGGAGTACCTGGGGCGGATTGACCACCAGGTCAAGGTGCGAGGGTTCCGCATCGAGCTGGGCGAGATCGAGGCCAGGCTGTTGGCGCAGGCGGAAGTGCGCGAGGCGGTGGTAGTGGCAGGCGAAGGGCCCGGCGGCACGCGGCTGGTGGGCTACGTCTCCTTGTTGGATGAACTGAGCATCGACGGCATCGAGTTGCGCGAACGGCTGGGCCGGGAACTGCCCGAGTACATGGTGCCGGCGGTGATCATGGTGTTGGAGGCGCTGCCGCTGAACGCGAACGGCAAGATCGATCGCAAGGCGCTGCCGGCGCCGGAACTGGGTGCCGAGGGCGAGTACGAGGCGCCGGTGGGCGAGCTCGAACAGACGCTGGCGGCCATCTGGGCCGAGGTGCTGCAAGTCGAGCAGGTCGGCCGCACGGACGACTTCTTCCAGTTGGGCGGGCACTCGTTGCTGGCGCTCAAACTGCTCGAGCGGATCCGTGCCGCGGGTCACGCGGTGCAGGTGCGCACACTGTTCGAGCATCCGAAGCTCGGGGACTTCGCGCAGGCGATCGGACAGGGAGGTCAACGGCGCGACGTCGAGGTGCCGCCGAACCTGATTCCGGCGAAGTGCGGGCGCATCGAGCCGGAGATGGTGACGCTGGCCAAGCTCACCGCGGAGCAGTTGCGTCGGATCGAAGCGGCAGTGCCGGGCGGTGCAGCCAACATCCAGGACATCTATCCGCTGGCGCCGTTGCAGGAGGGGATCCTGTTCCACCACCTGCTGCAGGAGCGCGGGGACGTCTACGTGACGAGCCACGGACTGAGTTTCGACACGAAGGAGCGGCTGGAGGGGTTCATCGCCAGCTTCAACCGGGTGATCGAGCGGCACGACATCCTGAGGACGGCGGTGCTATGGGAGGGGCTGGACGAGCCGGTGCAGGTGGTGCAGCGGCGTGCCGAGCTGAAGGTGCGATGGGTCGAGGAGATCGGCGACCTGAGCGACTATCGCATCGACGTGCGCCAGGTACCGATGATTCACGTGCTGGCAGCGAAGAGTCGTGAAAGCCAGAAGTGCCAGATGAAGCTGTTTGCTCACCACTTGATAACGGATCACACGACGTTGGAATTGGTGATCGGTGAGATCGGGTTGGTGCAGCAGGGCCGGGAGACCGAGCTTGCCAGGCCGGTGCCGTTCCGCAGCTTCGTGGCGCAAACGCGCCTAGGTTTGAGCCGGCAAGAGCACGAAGCCTATTTCCGGAGAGCGTTAGGCGATGTGGAGGAGTCCACCGCGCCGTTCGGGCTGTTGGATGTGCAAGGCGATGGCAGCAGGGTTGAGCAGGTGCGTAAGGTACTCGCGCCGAAATTGGCGGCGAAGATCCGGGTTCAGGCCAAGCAGAACGGGGTAAGCGCGGCTGTGCTATTCCACCTCGCGTGGGCGCTGGTGGTGGCGCGAACGACGGCGCGCGACGATGTGGTATTCGGTACTGTTCTGTTTGGTCGGATGCAGGGTGGCGGAGGAGCGGACCGCGGACTGGGGATGTTTCTGAACATGTTACCGCTGCGGGTGAAACTCGGCGCGCGAAGCATCGAGCGTTGCCTCACAGAGGTCCAGCGCGGTCTGACAGAGCTGCTGCACCATGAACACGCGCCGCTGACGCTGGCGCAGCGTTGCAGCGGTTTGCCGGCTGGCGTACCACTGTTTTCCGCGATGTTCAATTTCCGGCATTCGCCTGAGGCGGTATCTGATGATGTGAGCGCGTGGAGCGGCATAGAGTCGATTGGAGGAGCCGACCTGACCAACTATCCGTTCACGATGTCGGTGGATGACCTTGGCAGTGACTATGCCCTGGTCGCTCAGATCGATAGACGGATCGGCGCTGATCGGGTGTGCAGCTTGATGTATCAAGCGCTCGAGCAGGTGTCCGATGCATTGGCTGACGGCACCGAGGCAAGTGTCAGTGCGGTTTGTTTGCTGAATCGTTCTGAGACGGATCTCCTGACTTCATGGGGAGTGAACACGACGCGCTTCGGCCGCGTGGAGCCGATACACCGGTTGATCGAAGCGCAGGTCGCTCGGGATCCGGAGGCGGTGGCACTGGTGTTCGGTGACGAGGTGTTGAGTTACAGCGAACTCAACGCGAGGGCGAATCGGCTGGCGCATCGGCTGATGGCGTTGGGTGTGGGGCCGGAGGCGCGGGTGGGGGTGGCGCTGGAACGGTCGGTCGAGCTGGTGGTCGGCTTGCTGGCGGTGATCAAGGCGGGGGCGGCCTATGTGTCGCTGGATCCGGAGTATCCGTCCGAGCGCTTGGCCTACATGGTCGGCGACAGTGGTATCGGGCTGCTGCTGACGCATGGCTCGCTGGCTGGACGGGTGCCGGTCGGCGAAGGCGTGCGAGTGGTACAGGTCGACGGGCTGGACCTGGCTGGTGAGCCGGCGACGAACCCGGACGTGATGGTCGATGGCGAGAATCTGGCCTACGTGATCTACACGTCGGGCTCGACGGGCAAGCCCAAGGGCGCGCAACTGAGTCACCGCAACGTCAGCCGATTGCTGGCGGCGACCGAGCCGTGGTTCCACTTCGGACCGTCGGACGCGTGGACGATGTTCCATTCCTACGCGTTCGACTTCTCGGTGTGGGAGCTGTTCGGTGCGTTGTGTACGGGCGGCAAGCTGGTGGTGGTGCCTTACTGGGTGAGCCGTTCGCCGAGCGACTTCCTGGCGTTGCTACGAGAGCAGCAGGTGACGGTGTTGAACCAGACGCCGTCGGCGTTCGGGCAGTTGATCCACGCGGTGGAGCAGGACCTCGACGGCGGGCGAGGTCTGGTGTTGCGGCACGTGATCTTCGGTGGCGAGGCGCTGGAGCCGGAAATGCTGCGGCCGTGGATGGATCGGTTCGGCGAAGCCCAGCCGCGGCTGATCAACATGTACGGGATCACGGAAACGACGGTCCACGTGACCTACCGGCCGATCACGCGGGCCGACCTGGAACAGGGACGGCGCAGCCCGGTGGGCGTGAACATCCCGGACCTCGGGATGAAGGTGCTCGATGCAGATCTGAACCTGGCGCCGATCGGAGTGGCGGGTGAGCTGTTCGTCAGTGGTGACGGTCTGGCGAGAGGGTATCTGAACCGGCCGGCGTTGACGGCCGAACGGTTCGTGGCGGATCCGTTCGACGAGGCAGGCGGAGGCCGGTTGTATCGGACCGGCGACCTGGTCAAGTGGAACGCGCAGGGCGAGCTGGAGTACCTGGGGCGGATCGACCACCAGGTCAAGGTGCGAGGGTTCCGCATCGAGCTGGGCGAGATCGAGGCCAGGCTGTTGGCGCAGGCGGAAGTGCGCGAGGCGGTGGTGGTGGCGGGAGAAGGGCCCGGTGGCACGCGGCTGGTGGGCTACGTATCGCTGAGCACACCGATCGAGATCGTCGAGCTTCGGGAGCGGCTGGGTCGGGAGTTGCCGGACTACATGGTGCCGGCGGTGATGATGGTGCTCGATGCGTTACCGCTGAACGCGAACGGCAAGATCGATCGCAAGGCGTTGCCGGCGCCGGAACTGGGTGCCGAGGGCGAGTACGAGGCGCCGGTAGGCGAGCTCGAACAGATGCTGGCGGCCATCTGGGCCGAGGTGCTCAAGGTACCCGTTGAGGGGGTGGGTCGGAAGAGCAATTTCTTCGAATTGGGCGGTGATTCGATCCTGAGCCTGCAGGTGGTGACCAAGGCGCGCGCTCGAGGCTACGCGATCACGCCGCGGCAGGTGTTCGAACGCCAGACCATCGAGCGGCTGGTCGAAGGACTCAAGAGCGAGGCGTCGGCCACGAGCATCCCGGTGTTGAGCGCCGAGCGGCGCGCCGCACCACTTCCGCTGTCATACGCGCAGCAGCGGCTGTGGTTCCTGTGGAACCTGGAGCCGGAGAGCACGGCCTATCACATCGGTACCGCATTGAGGCTCGAAGGAGCCTTGGACGTTGACGCGCTCGGAGCGGCCTTCGACCAATTGGTCTCGCGTCATGAGGCGCTGCGCACGGTGTTCCATCTGAACGAGGACGGACGGGCCGAACAGGTCATCTTGCCGTCGGTGGGGCCGGTGCTGGAAGTCCGTGAGCTCGAAGACGGTACCGACCTTGCAGCGGCGGTCACAGGCGTTCATGGCACGCCGTTCGATCTGACGAAGGGACCGCTGCTGCGAGCGGTGCTGCTCAAGAAAGACGAGGATCGAGCCGTCCTGGCAGTGGTGATGCACCACATCGTTTCGGACGATTGGACGATGAAGGTGCTGGTCGACGAGTGGGTGCAGAGCTACCGAGCGATCAGTCAGGGCGGTCAGCCGGATCTGGGGGCACAGCCGATCCAGTATGCCGACTACGCGGTGTGGCAGCGCGAGTGGATGGAAGGCGGCGAGCGCGAGCGGCAATTGGCCTACTGGAAGCGGCAACTCGGTGGCGAGCAGCCGGTGCTTGATTTGGTTACCGACCACCCGCGGCGCAGCGATGGGCGATACAGCCTGGCGAGCCACGGTCTGGAACTTCCAGCCAATCTGGTTGCAGATCTGCGCACGCGAGTGAAGGCCAAGCAAAGCACGTTGTTCGTGGCGTTGCTGGCGGGACTGCAGATGCTATTGCATCGCTACAGCGGGCAGGACGACATCCGCGTGGGGGTGCCGATCGCCAACCGACATCACGCCGGAACGGAGGGCGTGGTCGGGGTGTTCATCAACACCCAGGTGCTGAGGGCGCGTTTCGAGCGCGGCACGAGCTTCGATGCCTTGCTGGAACAGGTCAAGGAGGCGGCATTGGGCGCGCAGGATCACCAGGACTTGCCGTTCGAGGAGTTGGTGGAGGCGCTACAACCGGAGCGCAGCCTGAGTCGCACGCCGTTGTTCCAAGTGATGTTCAACCACCTCCGAGGGCAGGACGGCAAACTCGACGAGTTGCCAGGCCTAACTCTGGAATCCTATGAAGAGCAAGGACGTCGCGAAGCGCAGTTCGAGCTGACGCTGAGCACGACAGAGGCGGAGGACGGCCGAGTGGCCGTGAGCTTCGAGTATGCACAGGAGTTGTTCGAGCCGCAGACGATCGAGCGGATGGTGGGGCACTATGTGCAGGTGCTTCGAGTTCTGGCTGAGCGGCCACAAGGTGACGTCGGGGGAATCGACCTGCTCGATCAGGACGAGTGCGATCAATTGGCGGTGTGGGGAGAGAACGGTGATCGGTATCCGGACGTGGAGCCGGTTCATCGGTTGATCGAAGCGCAGGTCGCTCGGGATCCGGAGGCGGTGGCGCTGGTGTTCGGTGACGAGGCGCTGAGCTACGGTGAACTCAACGCGAAGGCCAATCGGCTGGCGCACCGGCTGATGGCGCTGGGTGTGGGGCCGGAAGCACGCGTGGGGGTGGCGCTGGAACGGTCGGTGGAATTGGTGGTCAGCCTGCTGGCGGTGATCAAGGCGGGGGCGGCGTACGTACCGCTGGATCCGGAGTATCCGGCCGAGCGCTTGGCCTACATGGTCGATGACAGCGGCATCGGGCTTCTGCTGACGCACGGCTCGCTGGCTGGACGGGTGCCGGTCGGCGAAGGCGTGCGGGTAGTGCAGGTCGACGAACTGGACCTTGCCGATGAGCCGACGACGAACCCGGATGGGGTGGTCGACGGCGACCAACTGATGTACGTGATCTACACGTCGGGCTCGACCGGACGACCCAAGGGCGTGGCGGTGCGGCACGCGGCGGTGAGCAACTGCATGCAGTGGATGCAGCAGGCCTACGAGCTGGGGGTCGACGAGACGGTGCTGCACAAGGCGCCGATCGCGTTCGACGTATCGGTGTGGGAGTTGTTCTGGCCGCTGACGGTGGGAGCCAGACTGGTGGTTGCGGCGCCGGGCGAGCATCGGGACGTGGAGCGGCTGGTGGAGGTGATCCGCGAGCAGAAGGTGACGGCGGTGAACTTCGTGCCGACGATGCTCAAGGCGTTCCTGCTGCACGAAGGTAGCCAGGGGTGCGGCGAGCTCAAGCACATCATGTGCGGGGGCGAGGCGGTGGGCGCGGACCTGCAGCGGGATCTGGGGCGGCGGTTGCCGGCCACGAAGCTGCACGACCTGTACGGGCCGACGGAGACGACGATCCACGTGACGCACTGGACGTGCGGCGAGGAGGAGCGCGACCTGATTCCAATCGGACGGCCGATCACCGATAGCGCGGCGTACGTGCTCGATGGCAGCCTGAACCTGTTGCCGCAGGGGGTGGCCGGCGAGCTGTTCATCGGTGGCGAGGGGCTGGCTCGAGGGTATCTGAACCGACCGGCGTTGACGGCTGAGCGGTTCGTGGCGGACCCCTTCAACAGTGGCGGTCGTCTGTATCGCACGGGTGACCTGGTGCGTTGGAACGCCGAAGGTCAGTTGGAGTACCTGGGGCGGATCGACCACCAGGTCAAGGTGCGGGGGTTCCGCATCGAGTTGGGCGAGATCGAGGCCAGGCTGCTGGCGCAGGCGGAAGTGCGCGAGGCGGTGGTGGTGGCGAGCGAAGGGCCCGGGGGCACGCGGCTGGTGGGCTACGTATCGCTGAGCGCGCCGATCGAGGTCGGTGAGCTGCGCGAGCGGCTGGGCCGGGAGCTGCCGGACTACATGGTGCCGAGCGTGCTGATGGTGTTGGAGGCACTGCCGCTGAACGCGAACGGCAAGATCGATCGCAAGGCGCTGCCGGCACCAGAGCTGGCGGCCGAGGGCGAGTACGAGGCGCCAGTGGGCGAACTCGAACAGACGCTGGCGGCGATCTGGGCGGAGGTGCTCAAGGTACCCGTTGAGGGGGTGGGACGGAAGAGCAATTTCTTCGAGTTGGGGGGCGATTCGATCCTGAGCCTGCAGGTAGTGACCAAGGCGCGTGGCCGAAACTTAGGAATCACATTACGCCAACTTTTCGAGGGACAGACCATAGATCGATTGGCTAAGAGCCAAAAACACTATGCAGGCGTCAGAGCCGGTATTCCGCCACTCGCTGTAGAGCGGCGTGCTGCGCCGCTGCCACTGTCGTACTCCCAGCAGCGGTTGTGGTTCCTGTGGAACCTGGAGCCGGAGAGCACGGCCTATCACATCGGTACCGCATTGAGGCTCGAAGGAGCCCTGGATGTTGACGCGCTCGGAGCGGCCTTCGACCAATTGGTCTCGCGTCATGAGGGGCTGCGCACGGTGTTCCGTCTGAACGAGGACGGACAGGCCGAACAGGTCATCTTGCCGTCGGTGGGGCCGGTGCTGGAAGTCCGTGAGCTCGAAGACGGTACCGACCTTGCAGCGGCGGTCACAGGCGTTCATGGCACGCCGTTCGATCTGACGAAGGGACCGCTGCTGCGAGCGGTGCTGCTCAAGAAAGACGGGGGTCGAGCCATCCTGGCAGTGGTGATGCACCACATCGTTTCGGATGATTGGACGATGAAGGTGCTGATCGACGAGTGGGTGCAGAGCTACCGAGCGATCAGTCGGGGCGGTCAGCCGGATCTGGGGGCACAGCCGATCCAGTACGCGGACTATGCGGTGTGGCAGCGCGAGTGGATGGAAGGCGGCGAGCGCGAGCGGCAATTGGCCTACTGGAAGCGGCAACTCGGTGGCGAGCAGCCGGTGCTCGATTTGGCCACTGACCACCCGCGGCGCAGTGACGGGCGTTACAGCCTGGCGAGCCACGGTCTGGAACTTCCAGCCAATTTGGTTGCAGATCTGCGCACGCGAGTGAAGGCCAGGCACAGCACGTTGTTCGTAGCGCTGCTGGCGGGGCTGCAGGTGCTGTTGCATCGCTACAGCGGACAGGACGACATCCGCGTGGGGGTGCCGATCGCCAACCGGCATCACGCCGGAACGGAGGGCGTGGTCGGGGTGTTCATCAACACCCAGGTGCTGAGGGCGCGTTTCGAGCGCGGCACGAGCTTCGATGCCTTGCTGGAACAGGTCAAGGAGGCGGCATTGGGCGCGCAGGATCACCAGGACCTGCCGTTCGAGGAGTTGGTGGAGGCGCTGCAGCCAGAGCGTAGCCTGAGCCGCACGCCGCTTTTCCAAGTGATGTTCAACCATATTAGGATGGCAGAGCATGTGTTTGTGCAGCTACCTAATCTTTCGATCGAAGGCTTCAATGGGGAGGCTGAGCGAGCAGCCCAGTTCGAGTTAACCGTCGATACAGCTGAGATGGACGATGGGCGGCTGTTCGTGAGCTTCGAGTATGCAAGAGAGCTGTTCGAGCCGCAGACGATCGAGCGGATGGTGGGGCACTATGTGCAGGTGCTTCGAGTTCTGGCTGAGCGGCCACAAGGTGACGTCGGAAGAATCGACCTGCTCGATCAGGACGAGTGCGATCAATTGGCGGTGTGGGGAGAGAACGGTGATCGGTATCCGGACGTGGAGCCGGTTCATCGGTTGATCGAAGCGCAGGTCGCTCGGGATCCGGAGGCGGTGGCACTGGTGTTCGGTGATGAGGCGCTGAGCTACGGTGAACTCAACGCGAAGGCCAATCGGCTGGCGCACCGGCTGATGGCGCTGGGCGTGGGGCCGGAAGCACGCGTGGGGGTGGCGCTGGAACGGTCGGTGGAATTGGTGGTCAGCCTGCTGGCGGTGATCAAGGCGGGGGCGGCGTACGTACCGCTGGATCCGGAGTATCCGTCCGAGCGCTTGGCCTACATGGTCGATGACAGCGGCATCGGGCTGCTGCTGACGCACGGCTCGCTGGCTGGACGGGTGCCGGTCGGCGAAGGCGTGCGGGTAGTGCAGGTCGACGAACTGGACCTTGCCGATGAGCCGACGACGAACCCGGATGAGGTGGTCGACGGCGACCAACTGATGTACGTGATCTACACGTCGGGCTCGACCGGACGGCCCAAGGGCGTGGCGGTGCGGCACGCGGCGGTGAGCAACTGCATGCAGTGGATGCAGCAGGCCTACGAGCTGGGGGTCGACGAGACGGTGCTGCACAAGGCGCCGATCGCGTTCGACGTATCGGTGTGGGAGTTGTTCTGGCCGCTGACGGTGGGAGCCAGGCTGGTGGTTGCGGCGCCGGGCGAGCACCGGGACGTGGAGCGGCTGGTGGAGGTGATCCGCGAGCAGAAGGTGACGGCGGTGAACTTCGTGCCGACGATGCTCAAGGCGTTTCTGCTGCACGAAGGTAGCCAGGGGTGCGGCGAGCTCAAGCACATCATGTGCGGGGGCGAGGCGGTGGGCGCGGACCTGCAGCGGGATCTGGGGCAGCGGTTGCCGGCCACGAAGCTGCACGACCTGTATGGGCCGACGGAGACGACGATCCACGTGACGCACTGGACGTGCGGCGAGGAGGAGCGCGACCTGATTCCGATCGGACGGCCGATCACCGATAGCGCGGCGTACGTGCTCGATGGCAGCCTGAACCTGTTGCCGCAGGGAGTGGCGGGCGAGCTGTTCATCGGTGGCGAGGGGCTGGCGCGCGGGTATCTGAACCGACCGGCGTTGACGGCCGAACGGTTCGTGGCGGATCCGTTCAACGACGGTGGTCGGCTGTATCGCACGGGCGACCTGGTGCGTTGGAACGCACAGGGCGAGCTGGAGTACCTGGGCCGGCTCGACCATCAGGTCAAGGTGCGGGGGTTCCGCATCGAGCTGGGCGAGATCGAAGCGAAACTGTTGGCGCAGGCGGAGGTGCGCGAGGCGGTAGTGGTGGCGGGCGAAGGGCCCGGGGGCATGCGCTTGGTGGGCTACGTTTCCCTGCAAGCCGGGCGTGACGTCGAGAGCGCCGAGCTACGTGAACGACTGGGTCGGGAGTTGCCGGACTACATGGTGCCGAGCGTGCTGATGGTGCTGGAGGCGCTGCCGCTGAACGCGAACGGCAAGATCGATCGCAAGGCGCTGCCGGCGCCGGAACTGGGTGCCGAGGGCGAGTACGAGGCACCGGCAGGCGAACTCGAACAGACGCTGTCGGCCATCTGGGCCGAGGTGCTGCAAGTCGAGCGGGTGGGACGAACGGACGACTTCTTCCGGTTAGGCGGGCACTCGCTGCTGGCGCTCAAGCTGCTCGAGCGGATCCGCGCTGCGGGCCACGCGGTGCAGGTGCGCACGCTGTTCGAGCATCCGAAGCTCGGGGACTTCGCGCAGGTGATCGGACAGGGAGGTCAACGGCGCGACGTCGAGGTGCCGCCGAACCTGATTCCGGCGAAGTGCGGGCGCATCGAGCCGGAGATGGTGACGCTGGCCAAGCTCACCGCGGAGCAGTTGCGTCGGATCGAAGCGGCGGTGCCGGGCGGTGCGGCCAACATCCAGGACATCTACCCGCTGGCGCCGCTGCAGGAGGGAATCCTGTTCCACCACCTGCTGCAGGAGCGCGGGGACGTCTACGTGACGAGCCACGGATTGAGTTTCGACACGAGGGAGCGGCTGGAGGGGTTCATCGCCAACTTCAACCGGGTGATCGAGCGGCACGACATCCTGAGGACAGCGGTGCTATGGGAGGGGCTGGACGAGCCGGTGCAGGTGGTGCAGCGGAGCGCCGAGCTGAAGGTGCAATGGGTCGAGGAGATCGGTGATCTGAGCGACTACCGCATCGATGTGCGCCAGGCCCCGCTGATCCATGCATTGGCGGCACGTGACGAAGCCACGCAGCGCTGTCAGTTGCACCTGATGTCGCATCACCTCGTCGATGACCACGAGACGCTCGATCTGGCCATTCACGAACTGAAGCTGATTCAGCAGGGCCGAGAGGCGGATCTGTCGAATCCGATCCCGTTCCGCAGCTTCGTGGCGCAGGCGCTGCTCGGAGTGAGCCGAGAGGAACACGAAGGCTACTTCAAACGCGAGCTGGGCGACGTGGAGGAGCCGACCGCGCCGTTCGGGCTGCTGGATGTGCAGGGCGATGGGAGCCGGATCAGGGAGGCCCGCGAGGAACTTCCCGTGGAACTCGCGAGAGCGATCCGCCGACAAGCCAAACAGCACGGCGTGAGCGCGGCGGCGCTGTTCCATCTGGCGTGGGCTCTCGTGTTGGCACGCACGACGGGTCGCGACGATGTGGTCTTCGGGACCATGCTGTTCGGTCGGATGCAGGGCGGTGAGGGCGCTGATCGGGCGTTGGGGATGTTTCTGAACATGCTGCCGCTGCGGGTGAGGTTGGGGACGCGAAGCGTCGGCCAGTGCCTCGAGGAGATCCAGCAGGGCTTGACGGAGCTGCTGCACCACGAGCACGCACCGCTGACGCTGGCGCAGCGCTGCAGCGGATTGCCGGCGGGCACGCCGTTGTTTTCGGCGATGCTCAATTACCGTCATTCACCCGAGGCGGCGCCGGAGGATGGGACGGCGTGGAGCGGGATCGAATCGATCGGCGGCGCTGAACGGACCAACTACCCTTTCGGTATGTCTGTCGACGATACCGGCTATGGGTTCGGGCTAATTGCACACATCGATGAATCCATCAGTGCTCCACACGTCTGTGAATATATGCATGGCGCTTTGGAGAAGATTGTTCTGGCGTTAGCGAACGATGGGTCGGCAATTTTGAATGACCTCAACTTGCTAGGCCTGGCGGAACATGGTCGCTTATCATCATGGAGCAAAAACAACGGAATTTTCAACGATCTACGGTCGATTCATCGGTTGATCGAAGTGCAGGTCGCTCGGGATCCGGAGGCGGTGGCGCTGGTGTTCGGTGACGAGGCGCTGAGCTACGGTGAACTCAACGCGAAGGCCAATCGGCTGGCGCACCGGCTGATGGCGCTGGGCGTAGGGCCGGAGGCACGGGTGGGGGTGGCGCTGGAACGGTCGGTGGAGCTGGTGGTCAGCCTGCTGGCGGTGATCAAGGCGGGAGCGGCATACGTGCCGCTGGATCCGGAGTACCCGTCCGAGCGCTTGGCCTACATGGTCGATGACAGCGGCATCGGGCTGCTGCTGACGCACGGCGCACTGGCCGGCCGGGTGCCGGTCGGCGAAGGCGTGCGGATGGTGCAGGTCGACGAACTGGACCTCGCCGACGAGCCGACGACGAACCCGGATGGGGTGGTCGACGGCGACCAACTGATGTACGTGATCTACACGTCGGGCTCGACCGGACGACCCAAGGGCGTGGCGGTGCGGCACGCGGCGGTGAGCAACTGCATGCAGTGGATGCAGCAGGCCTACGAGCTGGGGGTCGACGAGACGGTGCTGCACAAGGCGCCGATCGCGTTCGACGTATCGGTGTGGGAGTTGTTCTGGCCGCTGACGGTGGGAGCCAGGCTGGTGGTTGCGGCGCCGGGCGAGCACCGGGACGTGGAGCGGTTGGTGGAGGTGATCCGCGAGCAGAAGGTGACGGCGGTGAACTTCGTGCCGACGATGCTCAAGGCGTTTCTGCTGCATGAGGGCAGCCAGGGGTGCGGCGAGCTCAAGCACATCATGTGCGGGGGCGAGGCGGTGGGCGCGGACCTGCAGAGGGATCTGGGGCGGCGGTTGCCGGCCACGAAGCTGCACGACCTGTACGGGCCGACGGAGACGACGATCCATGTGACGCACTGGACGTGCGGCGAGGAGGAGCGCGACCTGATTCCGATCGGACGGCCGATCACCGATAGCGCGGCGTACGTGCTCGATGGCAGCCTGAATCTGTTGCCGCAGGGAGTGGCGGGCGAGCTGTTCATCGGTGGCGAGGGGCTGGCGCGCGGGTATCTGAACCGACCGTCGCTGACGGCCGAACGATTCGTGGCGGATCCGTTCGACGAGGCGGGTGGAGGCCGGCTGTATCGGACCGGTGACCTGGTCAAGTGGAACGCGCAGGGCGAGCTGGAGTACCTGGGGCGGCTCGACCACCAGGTCAAGGTGCGAGGGTTCCGCATCGAGCTGGGCGAGATCGAAGCGAAGCTGCTGGCGCAGGCGGAGGTGCGCGAGGCGGTGGTGGTGGCGGGCGAAGGGCCCGGTGGCACGCGGCTGGTGGGCTACGTATCGCTGAGCGCGCCGATCGAGGTCGGTGAGCTGCGCGAGCGACTGGGCCGGGAGCTGCCGGACTACATGGTGCCGAGCGTGCTGATGGTGCTGGAGTCACTGCCGCTGAATGCGAACGGCAAGATCGATCGCAAGGCGCTGCCGGCACCGGAACTGGGTGCCGAGGGCGAGTACGAGGCGCCGGTAGGCGAGCTCGAACAGATGCTGGCGGCCATCTGGGCCGAGGTGCTCAAGGTACCCGTTGAGGGGGTGGGTCGGAAGAGCAATTTCTTCGAATTGGGCGGTGATTCGATCCTGAGCCTGCAGGTGGTGACCAAGGCGCGCGCTCGAGGCTACGCGATCACGCCGCGGCAGGTGTTCGAACGCCAGACCATCGAGCGGCTGGTCGAAGGACTCAAGAGCGAGGCGTCGGCCACGAGCATCCCGGTGTTGAGCGCCGAGCGGCGCGCCGCACCACTTCCGCTGTCATACGCGCAGCAGCGGCTGTGGTTCCTGTGGAACCTGGAGCCGGAGAGCACGGCCTATCACATCGGTACCGCATTGAGGCTCGAAGGAGCCTTGGACGTTGGCGCCCTGGGTATGGCCTTCGACCAATTGGTCTCGCGTCATGAGGCGCTGCGCACGGTGTTCCGTCTGAACGAGGACGGACAGGCCGAACAGGTCATCTTGCCGTCGGTGGGTCCGGTGCTGCAAGTCCGTGAGCTCGAAGACGATACTGACCTTGCAGCGGCGGTCACAGGCGTTCATGGCACGCCGTTCGATCTGACGAAGGGACCGCTGCTGCGAGCGGTGCTGCTCAAGAAAGACGGGGGTCGAGCCGTCCTGGCAGTGGTGATGCACCACATCGTTTCGGACGATTGGACGATGAAGGTGCTGGTCGACGAGTGGGTGCAGAGCTACCGGGCGATCAGTCGGGGCGGTCAGCCGGATCTGGGGGCACAGCCGATCCAGTACGCGGACTATGCGGTGTGGCAGCGCGAGTGGATGGAAGGCGGCGAGCGCGAGCGGCAATTGGCCTACTGGAAGCGGCAACTCGGTGGCGAGCAGCCGGTGCTTGATTTGGCCACTGACCACCCGCGGCGCAGCGATGGACGATACAGCCTGGCGACTCATGGCCTGGAGTTGCCCGACGAAGTAAGCGTGGGGTTGAGAGCCCGAGTGAAAGCCAAGCAAAGCACGTTGTTCGTGGCGCTGCTGGCGGGGCTGCAGGTGCTGTTGCATCGCTACAGCGGACAGGACGACATCCGCGTGGGGGTGCCGATCGCCAACCGGCATCACGCCGGAACGGAGGGCGTGGTCGGGGTGTTCATCAACACCCAGGTGCTGAGGGCGCGTTTCGAGCGCGGCACGAGCTTCGATGCCTTGCTGGAACAGGTCAAGGAGGCGGCATTGGGTGCGCAGGATCACCAGGACCTGCCGTTCGAGGAGTTGGTGGAGGCGCTACAACCGGAGCGCAGCCTGAGTCGCACGCCGTTGTTCCAAGTGATGTTCAACCACCTCCGAGGGCAGGACGGCAAACTCGACGAGTTGCCAGGCCTAACTCTGGAATCCTATGAAGAGCAAGGACGTCGCGAAGCGCAGTTCGAGCTGACGCTGAGCACGACAGAGGCGGAGGACGGCCGAGTGGCCGTGAGCTTCGAGTATGCACAGGAGTTGTTCGAGCCGCAGACGATCGAGCGGATGGTGGGGCACTATGTGCAGGTGCTTCGAGCTCTGGCTGAGCGGCCACAAGGTGACGTCGGGGGAATCGACCTGCTCGATCAGGACGAGTGCGATCAATTGGTGGTGTGGGGAGAGAACGGTGATCGGTATCCGGACGTGGAGCCGGTTCATCGGTTGATCGAAGCGCAGGTCGCTCGGGATCCGGAGGCGGTGGCGCTGGTGTTCGGTGACGAGGCGCTGAGCTACGGTGAACTCAACGCGAAGGCCAATCGGCTGGCGCATCGGCTGATGGCGCTGGGCGTGGGGCCGGAGGCACGCGTGGGGGTGGCGCTGGAACGGTCGGTGGAACTGGTGGTCAGCCTGCTGGCGGTGATCAAGGCGGGGGCGGCATACGTGCCGCTGGATCCGGAGTACCCGGCCGAGCGCTTGGCCTACATGGTCGATGACAGCGGCATCGGGCTGCTGCTGACGCACGGCGCGCTGGCCGGCCGGGTGCCGGTCGGCGAAGGCGTGCGGGTAGTGCAGGTCGACGAACTGGACCTCGCCGATGAGCCGACGACGAACCCGGACGTGATGGTCGATGGCGAAAATCTGGCCTATGTGATCTACACGTCGGGCTCGACGGGCAAGCCCAAGGGCGCGGCGAACCGGCATCGGTCGTTGTACAACCGGCTGGTCTGGATGCAGCAAGCCTATGGTCTGGACAGCACCGACACGGTGCTGCAGAAGACCCCGTACTCGTTCGACGTGTCGGTGTGGGAGTTGTTCTGGCCACTGATGACCGGAGCGCGATTGGCGGTAGCCCAGCCCGGGGATCATCGAGACCCGCAGCGGCTGGTCGAGCAGATTCGCAAGAACGCGGTGACCACGCTGCACTTCGTGCCGTCGATGCTGCAGGCGTTCCTGGCGCACGAAGGGATCGAGGCGTGCACGAGCATCCGACGCGTCGTGTGCAGCGGCGAAGCGCTGCCGGCCGAGGCGCAGGCGGGGGTGTTCGAGCGGCTGCCGCAGGCGGCGCTGTACAACTTGTACGGGCCGACGGAGGCGGCCATCGATGTGACGCACTGGACGTGCCGGGAAGACGGTGGCAGCCAGGTGCCGATTGGCCGGCCGAT
This sequence comes from Burkholderiaceae bacterium, assembly GCA_047601745.1. GTDB lineage: Bacteria > Pseudomonadota > Gammaproteobacteria > Burkholderiales > Burkholderiaceae_E > JAKPAM01. The sequence goes on from JASGIS010000001.1 coordinate 4,186,882, forward strand.
TGCCGACACGAGGACTTATGTGCTCGATGGCGGTCTGAACCTGGTGCCGCAAGGGGTGGCTGGCGAGCTGTACCTGGGTGGCGTGGGCTTGGCGAGGGGCTACTTGAACCGTCCGAGCCTGACGGCGGAGCGGTTCGTGGCGGACCCGTTCGATGAAGAGGGAGTGGAGCGCCTTTATCGGACGGGCGACCTGGTGCGTTGGAATGCCGAGGGTCAGTTGGAGTACTTGGGCCGGCTCGACCACCAGGTCAAGGTGCGAGGGTTCCGTATCGAGCTGGGCGAGATCGAGGCCCGGCTGCTGGCGCAGGCGGAGGTGCGCGAGGCGGTGGTGGTGGCGGGCGAAGGGCCCGGTGGCACGCGCCTGGTGGGCTACGTGTCGCTGAGCGCGCCGATCGAGGTCGCCGAGTTGCGCGAGCGGCTGGGCCGGGAGTTGCCGGACTACATGGTGCCGAGCGTGCTGATGGTGTTGGAGGCGCTGCCGCTGAACGCCAATGGCAAGATCGATCGCAAGGCGTTGCCGGCGCCGGAGCTGGCGGCCGAGGGCGAGTACGAGTCGCCGGTGGGCGAGCTCGAACAGACGCTGGCGGCGATCTGGGCTGAGGTGTTGCAAGTCGAGCGGGTGGGCCGCGCGGACGACTTCTTCCAGTTGGGCGGGCACTCGTTGCTGGCGCTCAAACTGCTCGAGCGGATCCGTGCCGCGGGTCACGCGGTGCAGGTGCGCACGTTGTTCGAGCATCCGAAGCTCGGGGACTTCGCGCAGGCGATCGGACAGGGAGGTCAACGGCGCGACGTCGAGGTGCCGCCGAACCTGATTCCGGCGAAGAGCGAGCGCATCGAGCCGGAGATGGTGACGCTGGCCAAGCTCACCGCGGAGCAGTTGCGCCGGATCGAAGCGGCGGTGCCGGGCGGTGCAGCCAACATCCAGGACATCTACCCGCTGGCGCCGCTGCAGGAGGGGATTCTGTTCCACCACCTGCTGCAGGAGCGCGGGGACGTCTACGTGACGAGCCACGGACTGAGTTTCGACACGAGGGAGCGGCTGGAGAGGTTCATCGCCAGTTTCAACCGGGTGATCGAGCGGCACGACATCCTGAGGACGGCGGTGCAGTGGGAGGGGCTGGACGAGCCGGTGCAGGTGGTGCAGCGGAGCGCCGAGCTGAAGGTGCAATGGGTCGAGCAGATCGGCGACCTGAGCGACTACCGCATCGACGTGCGCCAGGCCCCTCTGATCCATGCGCTGGCGGCGTACGACGAAGCCGGGCCGCGCTGGGCGCTTCGGATCCCGGCTCACCATCTGGTTCTCGATCACACGACGCTGGAGTTGGTGATCGGCGAGATCGGGCTGGTGCAGCAGGGCCGGGAGGCCGAGCTTGCCGAGCCGGTGCCGTTCCGGAGCTTCGTGGCGCAAGCGAGACTGGGAGTAAGTAAGGAAGAGCACGAGGCTTACTTCCGCCGTGAACTGGGTGACGTGGACGAACCCACGGCACCGTTTGGGCTGGTTGACGTGCAGGGCGACGGCAGTCGGATTGAGGAGGTGCGTGAGGTACTCGAGCCGGAGTTGGCGGAGGCGATTAGAGAACAGGTCAAGCGGTACGGAGTGAGCTCCGCAGCGCTGTTCCATCTGGCGTGGGCATTGGTGTTGGCGCGGACGACCGGCAAGGACGATGTGGTGTTCGGCACGATGCTGTTCGGTCGGATGCAAGGCGGCGAGGGGGCCGACCGGGCGCTGGGGATGTTCCTGAACATGCTGCCGTTGCGGGTGAGGTTGGGGGCGCGAAGCGTCGGGAAGTGCCTCAAGGAAGTCCAGCAAGGTTTGACGGAGTTGCTGCATCACGAACACGCGCCGCTGACGTTGGCGCAGCGCTGCAGCGGATTGCCGGCGGGCACGCCGCTGTTTTCGGCGATGCTCAACTACCGGCACTCGCCCGAGGTGACGTCGGAGAGCGCCGAGTCGTGGGATGGCATCGAGTCGATCGGCGGAGCCGAGCGCACCAACTATCCGTTCACGATGTCGATCGATGACGTCGGCAGCGGTTACGTTTTGGTCGCTCAAGTTGACGGAGCGATTGGGGTATCCCATGTACTCGATCTGATGTACAGAGCGGTGAAGCTAGTGTCTGAGGCATTGGTCCGTAACGCCGAGACAACCGTCAATTCATTGATTTTGCTGAATCGTTCTGAGACGGATCTCCTGACTTCATGGGGAGTGAACACGACGCACATCGGCCGCGTGGAGCCGATACACCGGTTGATCGAAGCGCAGGTCGCTCGGGATCCGGAGGCGGTGGCACTGGTGTTCGGTGACGAGGTGTTGAGTTACAGCGAACTCAACGCGAGGGCGAATCGGCTGGCGCATCGGCTGATGGCGTTGGGTGTGGGGCCGGAGGCGCGGGTGGGGGTGGCGCTGGAACGGTCGGTCGAGCTGGTGGTCGGCTTGCTGGCGGTGATCAAGGCGGGGGCGGCCTATGTGCCGCTGGATCCGGAGTACCCGTCCGAGCGCTTGGCCTACATGGTCGGCGACAGTGGTATCGGGCTGCTGCTGACGCATGGCTCGCTGGCTGGACGGGTGCCGGTCGGCGAACGCGTGCGAGTGGTACAGGTCGACGGGCTGGACCTGGCTGGTGAGCCGGCGACGAACCCGGACGTGATGGTCGATGGCGAGAATCTGGCCTACGTGATCTACACGTCGGGCTCGACGGGCAAGCCCAAGGGCGCGCAACTGAGTCACCGCAACGTCAGCCGATTGCTGGCGGCGACCGAGCCGTGGTTCCACTTCGGACCATCGGACGCGTGGACGATGTTCCATTCCTACGCGTTCGACTTCTCGGTGTGGGAGCTGTTCGGTGCGTTGTGCACGGGCGGCAAGCTGGTGGTGGTGCCTTACTGGGTGAGCCGTTCGCCGAGCGACTTCCTGGCGTTGCTACGAGAGCAGCAGGTGACGGTGTTGAACCAGACGCCGTCGGCGTTCGGGCAGTTGATCCACGCGGTGGAGCAGGACCTCGACGGCGGGCGAGGTCTGGTGTTGCGGCACGTGATCTTCGGTGGCGAGGCGCTGGAGCCGGAAATGCTGCGGCCGTGGATGGACCGGTTCGGCGAAGCCCAGCCGCGGCTGATCAACATGTACGGGATCACGGAGACGACGGTCCACGTGACCTACCGGCCGATCACGCGGGCCGACCTGGAACAGGGACGGCGCAGCCCGGTGGGCGTGAACATCCTGGACCTCGGGATGAAGGTGCTCGATGCAGATCTGAATCTGGCGCCGATCGGAGTGGCGGGTGAGCTGTTCGTCAGTGGTGACGGTCTGGCGAGAGGGTATCTGAACCGGCCGGCGTTGACGGCCGAACGATTCGTGGCGGATCCGTTCGACGAGGCAGGCGGAGGCCGGTTGTATCGGACCGGCGACCTGGTCAAGTGGAACGCGCAGGGCGAGCTGGAGTACCTGGGGCGGATCGACCACCAGGTCAAGGTGCGAGGGTTCCGCATCGAGCTGGGCGAGATCGAAGCGAAGCTGCTGGCGCAGGCGGAAGTGCGCGAGGCGGTGGTGGTGGCGGGAGAAGGGCCCGGTGGCACGCGGCTGGTGGGCTACGTATCGCTGAGCACACCGATCGAGATCGTCGAGCTTCGGGAGCGGCTGGGTCGGGAGTTGCCGGACTACATGGTGCCGGCGGTGATGATGGTGCTGGAGGCATTGCCGCTGAACGCGAACGGCAAGATCGATCGCAAGGCGTTGCCGGTGCCGGAGCTGATTGCCGAAGGCGATTATGAAGCACCGCAGGGCGAATCGGAAGAAGCTCTCGCTAAAATCTGGGCAGACGTGCTCGAGATATCGCAAAAGGCAGTAAGCCGAAACAGCAGCTTTTTTGAATTGGGAGGGGATTCAATCCTGTCTCTGCAAGTTGTTGCTAAGGCAAAAATGTCTGCTTTCCCTGAGCTGAATTTTGAGTTGTATGAAATGTTGAGGTGGCCAACTGTGGCATCGTTGGTGGAAAAAAGAGCGGAACAATATAATGTGCTGACGCCCCTCAATAGAGTGCGCAATAATATCAAAAAATTGATCTGCATCCACCCATTGCTGGGAGGGGTTTTTGACTATCGAATACTAGCGGATCAACTGCGAGATCAAGTTGGTGTGCTCGGCCTTGTCTGTCCGATGCTGACAAATTTATCCCTCTCATACGGTAGCCTCGACGAAGTGGCAGAGGACTACGCTCAGCGAATAATTAGGCAGCAACCATACGGAAAATACAACTTGCTCGGATGGTCGCTTGGTGGACTTATCGCAACTCTTATTGCTCAAAAGCTGGAAGAGCAAGGAAGAGTTGTCGAGTTTCTGGGGCTAGTTGACCCGACTGTTCCGAACTTGATAGGAGAAGAGCTTGAGCCGTTGAGCTGGAAAGCTGATTTCAGAGATCAGTTTACGCTTATAGTTCCGGATGCCGAAATTGATTTGCTCAAAATTCCGGATATTGATGAAGAGGGTGATGCAGCATGTATGGAGTTGATAATTGAAGATTTTCTCAAAAAAGAGAATGCTTTGGGTAGGGCTCGTAATGAGCGTTATGCACATCTAAATGTCAACGAAATGGCGAAGATGTTTATTGTTGGTCGCCGTTTGAAAAAATGCCTCATGAGAAATACGCTGAAGCCAGAAATAAATGTTGTTCCGCATATTTGGTGGGCTGTCGAAGATGGCGAAGGACCGCTTGATGCGTTCGAAATAGCGCTGGGCGCTGCTTCTGGAAGCGTGAGAAAGAAAATTAATTCGACTCACGATAATATCGTTAGAGATCCAGGTTTTATTGATGATGTTGTAAATATTTTTCGCAATGCGATTTGATTGTCGTGAGAGATTGATGGATTCTCTCTTTTGTTTTCCAGTGTTTTGTTCCACAACTAATTGGAGCTAAATATGCCTGCTTGCGCAGTATCTCGTGGACGGAGATACCGCAATGAGAATGGCTAGACCGAAAGCTGCACTGGTGTTGACCGAAGACGAGAGCGGGCAGTTGCGGTCGTTCGCTCGCTGCCGCTCGCTTTCCGCGGCGCTGAACCGGCCCGCGCGTATCGTGCTCAGCAGTAGGACGAGCCCAACAACTCGATCGCGCAGCATCTGAAGCGGACCAAATCGACCGTGAGCAAGTGGCGTATACGCTTTATCGAGCGTCGCGTTTCGGGTCTGTATGACGGCCTCCGTCCCGGCACGACGCACACGATCGACGACGAACGAGTCGCGCAGTTGCTCAACACGACTCTGCACACCAAGCCGGCCGATAAGGCTTTGCACCGGAGTGTATGTTCAGCGGCCGCCCAGAGCGGCATCTCCAAGAGCAGCACGCAACGCTACTTCCAGTTCTTCGGATTGCAGCCGCACCGCAACGAAGGCTTCAAGCTGTTCGCCGATCCGTTCTTTATCGAGAAGCTGCGTGAAGTGATGGGCGATATGGTAGACCGATCCCCGGCTGACATGGGTCCCGTCTCCGGCGTTTATCGCTAGAAGTTCCAGACCATCTTCAACATGGCACGGGTCTGCTGCGGCGACGTGCCGCGCAACGTGCCGGTATAGCCGATCCTGTCCAGCGCGAACATCAGTTCGCTCCCCAGCGCCCACCGCCAGCGCATCCGCGCGCTGATCCCGAGCGAATTCGACACGTTGTCCCACTGCAGCAGCACGCTCTGAGCCAGGCGCGTGTTCGGCGTGTAGTCCAGTCTCAGCGTCGCCAGCTTGACCGTGAAGCGGCCCGATGGCAGCGCGATCGCGTTGCGTCCCACGCCCACGCGTGCCTCCCATCGCGCCGCGGGCTTCCACCCCAACGTCGCGAACTGGTCGTTACGACGACCATCGTAGTACCCGCCCGCGCGCAACTCGCCCGACACCCAAACCGGCCGCGATTGCGCGGTTTCCAGCAGTCCGTACAGATAGCTCCAGCGGTAACTGCCCGGATCGATCGTCGTGCGCGGCACCGGCGCGTAAGCTGATGCCAGTCGGTCCTGCACGAAATACGCCTCGGCCATCAACGTATCGCCGGCCGGCGTCGTGTACGTGATCTCGGGGTTCAGCTCCAGCGTGCGCTCGCTGCCGTCGAGCGTCTCGCGATAGGTCCAGTCGAGCGCCGGAATGAGGTCGGCTCCGTACGCCGTGCGGAACCACCATCCGGCCGTCCCTTCGCTGCGCCGCACGTTGGCTTCGGCCAGGTAACCGAGTGCCGGATCGAAGCCTGCGCCCAGACGTTGGATCTGCACCTCGGCCATCGGCCCGATATTCTGGTAGCTGAGCGTGCCGCCCCAGGCGCGCCCGGCGACCGATCCGCCGGCCGCGTCGGGGTTGCGCGATTGCATCGCCCACGCGTGCGCTTCGAGCGTCTTGTTCCCAGCCCAGGCCACGTCGCGGAACTGGTAGTCGAGCCCCCACAGACTGCTGCCGCCGGTGCCCTGTGGGTTGCCGCGTGTGGCAATCAGGCCGATGCGCTGGCGCGTCCCCAGCGGATGGGCGAAGCGAAGGACTCCCACGTCGGCGGCAGCCTGCTCGGGCTCGCCGGGAGAGACGGCGCCGCCGGCCACTCGCGCCGCGAACGCGCCGAAATCGATACCCCCCATGCTGCCGGTCAGCTTCAGACCCGCATCCAGGCTGCGCGCGCGGCCGTGGGCATCCAGACCGATTCGACGCGAGTAATACGGAATCACCGCAGCGCCACCGATCAGCCCACCGAAGCTGAACCGCCCGGCATCACGCAGGAAGAACTCGCGCTTTTCGAGCCGGAACAACTCGAAGCGCGTCAGGTTCACCGCGCGCTCGTCGGCTTCGGCCTCGCCGAAATCGATGTTCAGCGCGGCGGCGGTGCGCAGACCGCTGGCGCTCTCGTGAAACAGTTCCAGCCCGGGTTCGGCGCGCGTCTCGGAACGGCCGGTGCCCGAAGCCGCCGACGACTCGGAGGTCAGACGCAGCGATGGCTTGAGGCGCAGTCCCCAGTCCTGCCGCTCGGGCCGCGCCGCTGGAATCGCCAGGCCCGGACCGAGCGAATAGACATATCGATCCGGCAGTGCGCCGGCCAGGCGCACGCGTTCGCTGCCGCGCGGCATCCAGCGCTCGGCATTGATGCGCCAGATGCCAGCCCCGCTCTGGCCGAACACCGCTAGCGGGATCTCCAGCCGCGCATGCCAGCCCTGCGCATCGATGCCCGCCTCGCTGTGCCATAGCGCATCCCAGTCGTAGCGCATCTGACCGCCGTCGTAGATCAGCGCATCGAACTGCGCGCCATTCGCGTTGATCGCGAACAGGTAACCGGTGCGCCCCGCCCCTTCGGCATCGATAACCAGCGTGACCTGATCCTCGAAAAGCATGCCTTCCACGTCGCGGCGCATCTGGCGCGCCACGATCTCATCAGGCTCGGGATCGAATGCCCGGATCGCGACGAACAGGGTGCGCGCGTCGTGCCAAACGCGCAGTTCGGTGCGACGCGTCGGCACCGCCCCGGCGACCGGCGACACCTGCGCGAAGCCGTCGATGAGCGGATCGGCCCGCATGTCGACACCCGCCCGCGCCGGATCAGTCGGCGCTGACCTCGATGCCGCCTGCGCAAGCGCCGGAACAGCGAGGGCGATGACGACGGTGATCCGAACTAGGACTAAGAGGAAGAGCGCGTGATACCGCATCCTTAGTAGCGGTTCTCCGTGCGTGTTCCGCTGGCTGGGCGCCCCATCAGGCAATCCAGGCCAGTGCGCGCAACCAGAGAGGCTGCAACGCCAACGTCAGTGTAGCGACTAGCACCCTGTCGGCCAGTACCATAACCCACATCATTGCTCATCGACGCGAGATTGGTTAGCCGGAAGAGTGCCAGCGAGACGGCTAGATCGAGCACGCCAAGCCCGCGCAGACGCAGCACAGTCTCGCGCAACGGCGCCTGATCGCGAGCTTGTTGCCAATGGACATCCATTGACAGCGTTAGCCAGCCCATGCCGGCCACGCTCGCGATCACGGCGCCGAGCAACTGCCATACCGCATCGGCGCCTTCAAGCATTGGCTGCCTCCGCGCGCTTCGATCGGGTGGCGTCCATCGTTTGCGGCTCAGGTTTCGTCTTCAGCTTGCGGGCGGCCATCAGCGCGAGCGCCGCGCTGGCCAGCAGGAACAGATCGACGCCGGCCACTGGCCAGTAACCGTCGCTCACCGTCCGGATCAGGTGATCGCCGGTAGTCACCCAGTTCAGCAACACGGTGGTGATCGCCATCCCCCCCACCGCCCAGCACTGCTCGCGCCAGGCCGGGTTCGTTCGGCCCTGCGCCACCGGTGCGCTGCGCATGAAGGCATGAAGCATCGCTAGTGTCCAGGAACCCCAGAACGCCCCGATTTCGAGTTGACTGCGCAAGGGCCAGCCAACCGGCAGCGCGTCGGGCAGTAACCTGTTGGCGATCAGGATGGCAAGGGTCGCGATCAGCATGCCGGTGACGGTGGTCACCGCCAGTGCATCGACGGCACATACACCGAGACGATCGACCTTCGCATGCTGGCGCTTGCGCTTTCCGACGAAGAAGATGAACCCAGTGGCGATGCAGGCACAGCCCATCAGGCCGCCGAGCAGGTAGAGCCAGCGCAGCAGCCAGTGCCGAAAGGGCGCCAGGTGCAATCCGGTGAGAAACGTGTGGACGCTGTCGACGGCAGTGCGCGGCGGATCCTCGTACAGCAGTTCGCCGGTGCTGGCCTTGAAGTGGATGCCTTCGCCTACAAGCGCGACGCGGTCCGTGCTGGCACGAAAAACACTGACTGTCCCATTGACGTCACCGACATGGCGCAGTTCCAGCAGCCCGACTTCGCCGCCCACGCCTCGAGCGGCCCAGCGGTGCCGCGCCTGCACCACCATCGCATCGACTGAAGCCAGCGGCGCGGCTACTCCGGCGCGCTGCCTCGGCAAGCTGGTCTGTTGCGCCTCGAACTGCTCATACTGGTCGTGCAGCGGCTTGAGTTGCGTCTCGGCAATTGGAAAGTAGATTCCGGCGAAGATCATCAGGCCAGTGAACGCAAAGAAGAAGTGAAAAGGCACAGCCAGCACACCAGTCAGGTTGTGCAAGTCCAGCACGCTGCGTTGCATTGCCTTTTTTGGTCGGAAGGTGAAGAACTCGCGAAATATCCTGCGGTGCAGGATGACCCCGCTGACCAGGGTCACGAGCATGACGAGTGCAGCCAAGCCGGCGATCCAGTAGCCCAGGCCTTTCCACTCCAGATGCAGGCCATAGTGCATCGGATAGAAGAACCTGCTACCGATTCGCAGCCGATCGTCTGGCAACGCGGCGCCTGTGCGTGGGTCCAGCGAGCAGCTAACCCACGCGTCATCCCCCGCATTCATCGCGCCGGGCACCTCCCAGGTTGCGTAGACGTCGAGCATCGGATCTCGGTGGGTCGCGGAGACGCTCCAATTGCGGACGACGTCGAAGTGTTGAGGGGGCGGCGTGACGGCTTGACTACGTAGCGCCTGCAAGCTCTCGCGGCCGGGTTGAAGGGCTTCCAGCGTGGGTCGCAGGCGTTGATCAAACGAAGGTATGTGCTGCCGGGAGAATCGTGTGACCGGAATCGCCCATCGATCGATCTCCTGATCGAACACCGATAGGGCGCCGAAAAAAAAGCACTCCATTAGTACGAAGCCGAGCACTAGGCCGAACCAAGTGTGTGCCCAGGCCATCGAAAGGCGGAAGTTCGAGAACATCGCTGTTTGTGCTCAGGGCACAAGGTACGACTGCAAGAACGAGATGAGCAGGGCTATTAGAGCGCCACCCCTGACTAGCACGGTTCCCACGCGCAGCACACTGCCGGTCGCGAAGACCCCTAGAAACACGACGAGGTGGACGAGAATGGCCCGAGTACCGGCTAAGTGCTCGGCATGTTGGAAGGGAGCGCTGGTAGCCGCGTGGCTGGCCTCACCCTGGGTGATGAGGCTCCAGTAAAAGCAATAGCTGGCTACCAAAGCCGCCAGCATCCGGCTCCATAACGCGGCACTAGACAAACCTCGCACGGTTCCGGAAGTCATCGGGATTTCCCTGGCTGACTCGGTGCTGATCAGAAGCTGTACTTCAAGTTGATCGACGCATTGCGAGGGTTTCCATATATGCCATACCAAAGATAGTTGATGGTAGAGTAGTAACGCTTGTCGAATATGTTATTCGCAACAAAGTTTACTTCCGCATGGGAGTTGATCTGATACTTGGCGATGAGACCAAAAATCGCTAGTCCACCTTGGTGAATGCTGACACCAGGCTGTGGGCTCCCCCAGTATGTGGTGCCGTTACTATCAAATTTGCTTTGCAGCCGGACGTTCCCTCCGACGGTAAGCCCGGTCGATGGGATTCGATATGCGGTTGCAAATCGAATTTGATGTTGTGGCATATTGTCGTTGTAGCGCAGCCCGTTATTGTCACCGGATGCATATTTGCTGTCTACATAGGAGTAGCTGGCTGAAATATTCCAACCCGGCTGAACCTGACCACTGACGCCTAGATCAACGCCCTGGCTCACGACTTTGTCGACAGCAATGTAGCAGTACCCTCCACAGGCCGCATTCTGATCGGGCGTGGCTGTACCATCGACCGCTGCGAGGTTCGTTTGTTCCAACCTGAATAACGCAGCGTTCAGATTAAGTTTTCCGTCGAACAGCTGGCCTTTGATGCCGATCTCGTAATTGGCGCCGACTACAGGCTTCAAATAGCTTCCACTAGCTTGCCTCGCGCTTTGCGGATTGAATATGTCAGAATAGCTTGCATATGCCGTGTATTGCTTGTTGATATCATAAAGCAATCCTCCGTATGGGGAGATGACCCCATTCTTCTTCGCGTTCTCGATCCCCGCAACTGGATCCTTATTCAGGTAGTTGCTGATTCGAGTGCCAAGGATAAGCTTCAAAGAATCCGAAATGTTGAACTTCGATGCAGCATAAGCACCATACTGTGTGGTCTTTTCATCGAATGTGTACGTAATCGTATCTGGTGGGTCAATTAGCGAGGAAGGGTTGAAGCTGTATGCATTGATTGCAGTGTCATAGTAGTCACCTCCAGCTCCCCTTAAATTAAGCACGGATCCATTTACGCCAAATACAAGCTCGTGCTGTCGATCAAAGAGATTGAATGGTCCGGATGCATATACGTCGAAAGCGTTCGAGGAAAGATCTTTTCGGAAACTACCCATCTGGTGTAAGGTCAATCCATCACCGGTTTGAATGTCAAGACTTCCATCCATGTATGAGTAGTTTCTCTGTTTGACAGTGCTTGACGCGTGCATGTATGTTGCTCTTAGCATCCAGCTTTCGGATAGCTTTTGTTCCAAGGCCAATGTGTAGAGAGTGTTGTCTTTGGGTGCTGATTTTCTCGGGCTTCCGAAATAAGTCGAGCGATCTAGGCCGAGATCGGAACCATCAGCAGAAAAGGGGATTGCGCTACTGTTGACTTTATTTTTTTGATGCTGAACGCTGACGCTCAAAAGTGTTGTTGGCGTTAGATCGGCTTCGACAATGCCATACAATCCTTTTCGGTTATTGTATTCATAGTTTACGAAGGAATTGCCGTCGTCGTACATTGCTACGAGGCGGCCACGAATAGCGCCTGAGTCGACAAGGCGGCCTGAGACGTCGCCTACGAAGCGCCGCCGATCCCAAGAACCTAGTTGTGCTTCAGCTGTAGCCTGGAAATCGCTGGTTGGACGTTTGCGGATGAGGTTTATCGTTCCTCCAGGATTGCCTGCGCCGCTCGCCAATCCGGATGCGCCTTGTAATATATCGACCCGGTCTAGGAATGCCGTGTCAATTGAAGGGCCATTTGAATTTTGACTAATACCAATGGGATTAGGTACACCGTCATATTGAGTTTGTGGGGAAAATCCTCTGATTAGGAAATTGGACCCATTGAGCTCCCTATTGACGACTGTAACGCCGGCAGCGCTTCCCAGTGCATCCTCCACCAACGTCATTCCTGAGTCGTCCATTTGTTGACGAGTAATCACAGTGACGGTTTGTGGGGTTTCTCTCGGCGTCAGATTCAGCTTGGTTGCTGTGTTCGTATACGACGCGGTGTACGAACCTGTGCCTTCGGTGGTTCCATCTTTTTCGGCTTGAGCCGTAACCTTAACCGTAGGCAAAGTAGCCTCTGCGGGTGTTAGCTCGGCGGCTCGGATGATCACCGACCCGCCGTCCTGTTGCGCCTCGAGCCCGCTACCCGCCAGCAATCGCGTCAGCGCTTGGCGCGCAGTCAGCGTCCCTGTCACTGCAGGCGCCGTCTTCCCCGCCACGAGGCTTGGCGCGAACGCGATCGGTATCCCCGTGGAGTTCGAGAGCTCATGCAACGCATCACCCAACGGCTTCGCGGCGATCGAGATGGCAATGGGCTTGTCGTCGATGGCAGTCTGGGACTGCGCCAAGCCGGGAATGCCGAGGATCATTGCCAGGGCGAGGGTCAGCGGCGCTGGCTTGAAGCGGGAAGGGTGTCCGTGCATCGGGTGTGGTCCGTAGGTAGTAGTTGAGTAATGCAAATGAAAACGACTCTCACTACCTATACAAGACGCGCGACGACCCGAAATGTACACTCCGTTGTTGTATGTTCTCCCGACTCCCTGGTCTGCAGGGGCGCTCAGCGTGTCCCCACGATCTCCGTCGTGCCATCCTCGCGTGCGACCAGCCGTACCGGCAGGATCTTGGGCAAGATGTGGGCGAAGGCCTCGGGACGCGCGATCTGGTAGCTTCCGGCGATGGGCAGCGCGGCCACGTCCGGGTCGCGGATCACCAGGTGGCTTGGACCGTAGCGTTCGAGTTCACGCAAGGCCTCGGAAAGCGGCGTGTTCGAGAAATGGATCAATCCGGTGCGCCATGGGGCGATGCCACCGGCCGCAACCGCTGATACGGCGCTCAGGACACCACTCTGAGAGACCTGGACTTCTTGGCCCGCTGTCAGATCGACGGCACCGCTAACCCCGTCTTCCCGGCGTTCCGGCGTCGAGTCGGCCACCCGCACGTGGCCCTCTTCGACGGCAACCCGGACCTGGCCCGAATCCGATCCGGCGCCCAGGTAACGGACCGAGAACTTCGTCCCCACCACGGTAACTCGCGCGGGACCGGAGAGGACCTCGAACGGCCGGGAAGCGTCGGGCGACACGCTGAACATGGCTTGGCCGTGCTTCAGCCGGACTTCACGCCGATTTCGATACAGGGCGACGTCCACGTCGGTGTCCGTGTCCAGGGCCAGTCGACTGCCGTCGGGCAGCGGCACATCGAGACGCTGGCCGCGCTGCACGGCGTAAGGCGAAGCAAAGACCGGCTGCTCACGCCACTGATCCCAGCCCACCACGATGGCGGCGACCGCCGCACAGCACAGCGCCACCGCGCCGATCCGTACGCTTAGCGCGTCGAAGAACCGGTGCCCGCGTGCGGTGCGTGGTCGCGAATGCAACTCTCGTTCCTTGATCGTCGGATGCCGATGTTCAGAGGCGCTATCCTGGTCGGATGGATGAGACGCCGGATCGCCGGAAGGGCTGTGCTCCTGCCGCAGGTGCGCGACCTCTTCGGGCGGTAAGCCCCGAAGCACTCGAACGCTTTCATCCACGCGGGCAAAAGCGATCCGATGAGCAGGGTTGGCCGCCAGCCATTGCTCGAGTTCCGTCTCCTGCTCGGCAGTGAGGCCTTCGTCACGCCGGGTGTGCCAGTCCACCGCGGCGACGCTGACCGGATCCTGGGCGCGAACGAAAGCCTCGAATTCCCGCGCCTCCATTTCCTCGGAAGAGGAAGAGCAAGGAGTACAAGGGGGGACTGGCGATCTGTTCATCTTATTTATATAGACGCACGAGGCCAGGCAAAGTACACCCCACCCGCGGGCCTGGCCGCGAAAATAACGTCACGTGACGTCGCGGCTTCCTTCCAGTTCCGCGCGTCGGGCTGCGCAGGCCAGTTTTGCGCGGCGGATATACTGGTCGACCATGCTCAGAGAAACCCCCATCCGTCGGGCAATCTCCTTGTTGGGCATCTCGTCGAATGCGTACATGCAAAACGCCTCTTTGCACCGCGGAGGCAATGCTTCGATCACCTCGAGGTAAGCTCGAGCCGCTTGGTGGGAAGCGAGAATCTCATCGGGCTGCAGATGGACGGGCGACGCCGGGAGATTGGTCTCATCGAGTGCATCGATGTCGTCGTGTTGCCGAACTTCCGCACGCCGATCCAGGTCGATCTTCAGATGCAGCGCTACCTTCTTGAGCAGCGATCGGGGATCGATTACGGTTTGTCCCGCCTGCTGTACCGACAGCAAGCGGGCATAGCTCTCCTGAGCGATGTCTGCGGCAGTCTCGGGATCCTTGACCTTGCGCAGGCAGTAGTTGAAGAGCTCTCGGTAGTAGCGGGTGATCACGATCCGGCCAAAACCTCAACTTGATGGACACCCCGCCAACAGGCGTCGAGAGGGCTCGGGCAGATCAGAAACGCGGCGTTGACGGGGAGGACTCCTTCCGCAAAATCCTACCATGTCCGCATCGACGCTGGCTACTATGAGTGTCAGGGACGATCGGCTTGACCGAGGCTGCATCGGCGTCCGGCCTTAGTGCCGCCTAGATGGGAGCGCCGAGTTCCACAGTCTCATGCGCCGCGTTCACGGACTCGTTTCGGATGGTTTTCGTCGCGGCGCGCAACGACTGGCCGAAGATGTCGACGGCGCGATCGAGTTCGCGTTCGGTGATGGTCAGCGGCGGCAGGAAGCGCACCACGCAGCCGTGACGGCCGCCGAGTTCGAGGATCAAGCCGCGGCGCAGGCACTCCTGCTGGATCGTGCGGGCGAGAGCCGGGGCCGCGGCCGGATAGCCGTGGGCGTCCAGGGCGCCCGAGGGCTCGACGATCTCGGCACCGAGCATCAAGCCGCGCCCGCGTACGTCGCCGATCAGCGGGCAGGCTGCCTTCAGTTCTTCGAGCGCCGACGACAGGCGCTCGCCCAGTTCGCGCGCGCGGCCCGTCAGCCCCTCGTCGCGAATGAAGCGAATCGTTGCCGAGCCGGCCGCCATCGCCAGTTGGTTGCCGCGGAACGTTCCGGCGTGTGCTCCCGGCTTCCACTGGTCGAGCTCGCCTTGGTAGACGATGACCGCCAGCGGCAGGCCGCCGCCGATGGCCTTGGACAGCGCGACGACGTCGGGTGTGATCCCCGCGTGTTCGAAGGCGAACATCTTGCCGGTGCGGCCGAAGCCGCTTTGCACCTCGTCGAGGATCAGCGGCACGTCCGCGGCCGCCGTGAGCGCCCGGAGCTTCTGCAGCCAGGCAGCGGGGGCGGGGATGACGCCGCCTTCGCCCTGGACCGCTTCGAGGATCAGTCCCGCGGGGGCAGGTACACCCCCTTCGGGATCGCTTAGTACCGACTCGATGTAGCGCAGCCCGGCCTGCGCGCCGGCGTCGCCGCGCAGACCCATCGGGCAGCGGTAATCGTACGGGTAGGGCAGGAACTGTACGCCGGTGAGAATGCCGTTGAGCGGTACCTTCGGTCCGAGGCTGCCCATCAGTTGGAGGGTGGCCTGGGTCATGCCGTGGTACGCGCCCTGAAATGCGAGCAGCGTGCCGCGGCCCGTTGCCGTCTTGACGAGTTTGGCGGCCGCTTCGATCGCATCCGCGCCCGACGGCCCGCAAAATTGAACCTTGGCCTTGCGCGCGAAGTCGCCGGGCAAGGCGTCGAACAGATCCTGCACGAAGCGGTCCTTGACCGGCGTGCTCAGGTCCAGCGTGTGCAGCGGCAGGCCTGCGTCCAGCGCCGCACCGATCGCTTCGATGACCACCGGATGGTTGTGCCCCAGCGCCAGGGTGCCCGCGCCGGCCAGGCAGTCGATGAAGACCCGGCCTTCGATGTCCTCGACGTATACGCCGGCGGCGCGCTTGAGCACCAGCGGCAGTCGGCGCGGATAGCTGCGCGCGTTGGATTCCTGACGGGCTTGGCGTTCGAGGATGGCGTGCGAGCTCAGATCGTACGGTTGAGTGAGGGCGAGGTGCCGCCTGGACAGCTCGCTTGCCAGGGCGGAGGCGCGTCGCGCCGCGGAATGGTCCATCTCGGGCTCCGTAGAGAGTTCGGTCAGTGAAGGCGTTCCGCGGTCACCCGGCGAGCGCCACGCGTTTTTCGGCGCTGGCATTGGATCGCTGCGCGGTGGCAGGCGTCAGCGCGTGCAGGATCTCGCGTACCCGGATCGGGGTTACCGACAGCAGCGTGTCGCTCAGACCGTGGCTGTTCTCGCAGGCGCCCTGCAGGAACACGGCCGGCCTGAAGTCCGCGGAAGCCTGGACGCGGTAGCTGCGGTCGACGCTCAGATCGCTCAGGTAAGGCGCGATCGGCGCCAGGATGGACTTGTGGGTCTGCCGCTCGTAACCGGTCGCCAGCACGACGGCGTCGTAGCGGCGGCTGAACTCGTCGTTTCGATCCAGATCGCGCAGCACCAGCTCGACGCCGTCCGGTCCTGCGTGAACCGTCACGACATCGTGTCGATGCAGCAGACGATGTCGTTCGCTGCCGGCGACGCTTTGCTCGTAGAGGATCTTGTAGATCTGCTGGATCAATTCGAGATCGGGCACCGCGTAGTTCGTGTGCCGGAACTCCTGCAGCAGGGCGGCACGCGTGGGCTCGTCCTGCTCGAACACGTGATCGGTGAAGTCCGCATCGAAGATCCGGTTCACGAACGGACTGTCGTCCGATGGCCGCATCGCCCGCGCGCGCATGATCAGATCGACCTCGGTCGGCACGTCGCGGTCATGCAGGTGCATGAAGATCTCGGCCGCGCTCTGGCCCGCGCCGATCACCGCGACCTTGCGCGCGTTCGGCAGCGCGGAGATGGCACCCAGGTACCCGTTCGAGTGGAAGATGCGCGGCTCGCCGGCCAGCGGCCGGAAGCACTCCGGCACCCGGGCCGTACCGCCGACGCTGATGACCAGATTGCGGGCCAGGCGGTCCTGGGTGTGACCCTGGCGGTTGCGCGAGCGCACGCGCAGATGGTGCACGCGGCTGTCCTGGCCTTCGGGAAGCACCTCGACCACTTCTTCGCCGTAGGCGCAGATGTCTTCGAACTGCCGCGCCGCCCAGCCGAGATAGTCGCTGAACTCGCGGCGGCTCGGGTAGAACGTCTTGAGGTTGATGAAGGCCGGCAGCCGTCCTTGCTCGTGCAGGTAGTTCACGAAGGTGAACCGGCTGCGCGGATTGCGCAACGTCGCCAGGTCCTTCAGGTAGCAGATCTGCATGTGCGCGTGATCGAGCAGCATCCCGGGGTGCCACGCGAACGCCGGCTGCTTCTCGATGAAGAATGCATCGAGCGGGTGCGCCCCCTGCTGCGCCTCTTCGAGAGCGATGGCCAAAGCGATGTTGGACGGCCCGAAGCCGATCCCGATCAGGTCATGGATATGCATGTGAGGATCCTCGCGGGATGGTTCTGATGGATGCAACTACTGGCTAAGACGCGTCATGTCCGCGCTTGTTTAGTCGGCAGCGCTTAAACAAACGCGAGGCTTTCGCGTCAACGGAGTAACACGCCTGATGGCGCCATAGTCCGATAGCCTCCTAAGGACCGACCATGTCGAAGAAGCGCCTCGTTTACATCTGGTCTTTGAGAAATGCCGCCGCAGACCGGGCCGGCCAGTACATCGCGTACAGGGGCGGATCGAAATACATGGCCTCGCCGATCGAACACCTGGCCGCGCTGCTCGACGACGGTCCGCTTGGCCGGAGCGTTTCGCTCGAAGGAGTGATCTTCGACGATGACGAGGGCAACGCGTCGGATCGGGCGAAGCTGGCGGACTACGGCTTCTCGCCTCGGTCCGGGGCGCGCTGGTTCTATCCGCAGGGCCTGTCGGTCCAGGGCCGCGTACTCGACGATCTGCTGCTCGCCGAGCCCTCGACCTACCGGCGGCTGCCGCTGAACGATCCCGGCCGGCGCGCGGGCAAGCACGAATTCGAGGAGCGGCTGCTCGCCAGGCTGCGCGCGCTGGACGCCGACATCGTCGTGCTCGATGGGCTGCTCGTCATCCTCGATGAACTCGTGCGGCCCGGCGCGCCGTTTCATCGGCGCATCTACAACATCCATCCCGGGATCACGCGCGAGGGCTCGCTGTACGAGCGCCGAGGTGCCTATGCGACGCTCGATGCGCTGTACGGCGCGCGTGGCGAGAAGGTGGTCGACTGGCAGACCATGCGCAAGGAGCCGGTGCCGGTGATCGGCAAGACCGGAGCGTCGTTCCACTACGTCGACAACGGCATCGATTCCGGCGAGGTGGTGGCCGAGGTCCTGGCCACCGACATCGATCCCGAGGACACCATCCTCGAACTGCGCTGGAACAACTTTCAGCGCAGCCTCTTTCCGGCGTTGGCGATAGGGCTGGCCAAGGTCGTCGAGGCCGAATACGGAGCGATCCATGCGGCGTGAGCGTCCCCACGCCTGGGCGCGATCGCGATCGCTATTGCGGAGCTTGGCGATCGTGCTGGCGACCTCGTTCGGCATGGTGGCGAGCACGGCGGTCCATGCGCGCGGCGCATCGAACGGGGCGCCGGGTTCGGCGACGCGCGCCATCGAGATTCGCCGCACCACCGACGGCATCCCGCACATCCGCGCCGATGACTGGCGGGGCCTCGGCGTGGGGGTGGGCTTCGCCCAGGCGCAAGACGCGTTGTGCACGCTTGCCGAGGCGTTCGTCACCTACGAGGGGAAGCGATCGCTGTTCTTCGGTGCGGACCAGCGTCCTGCGCTGGACTCGAGCATGGGGCGAGCGAAGAACATCGACTCCGATTTCTTCTTCTCGGCCTTCGCGGATGCGTCCACCGTCGCTCGCTTCCGCGCCGAGCAGCCCGCCGAACTGATCGCTCTCGCCGAGGGCTACGCGGACGGCTACAACCGTCGACTGCGCGAGATCAGGGCACACCCTTCGCGGGGAGCGGGGCGCGGTTGCCTGAACGCGCGGTGGCTGAGGCCGATCGTGCCCCAGGACGTTTTCCGCCGGATGTACGCGGTGCAACTGATGGCGGGCTACCTGCAGTTCCTGCCCGACATCGTCAACGCGGCGCCGGGCGCGGCTCGCGAAAGCGACGCCGCGGATACGAACGCGCTGCGCACGCGACTGGCCAACAACCTCGGTGTGCACGCGGAGCTGGGCAGCAACGCGATCGCGTGGGGCCGACAGGCCACCGGCGGCGACGGCGCGGTGCTGCTGGGCAATCCGCATTGGTTCTGGGGGGGGCCGGATCGCTTCTACCAGATGCAGCTCACGATCCCGGGGCAGTTGAACGTCGCCGGCGTGGGTTTTCTCGGCGTCCCGCTGGTGATGATCGGTTTCAACGAGCACGTGGCGTGGAGCCATACGGTGTCGAGCGCGCGGCGCTTCGGCCTGTTCCAGCTGGCGCTCGATCCGGCGGACGCCCATCGCTACCTGGTCGACGGGGTCGCGGAGCCGATGCAGGCTCGCCGCGTCACCGTCGACGTGGCGCAAGGGCGCGGACGTGTTCGCCGGGTCACCCGCACGCTCTATACCTCGCGGTTCGGTCCGATCGTCGACCTGGCGCACCTTCATCCGGCGCTCGGATGGTCCGACGCGCGGGCGATCGCGGTGCGCGACGTCAATGCCGACAACTGGCGCAGCTACCGGAACTTTCTCGAGTGGGGCCGGGCCGGTTCGCTCGACGAGTTCGTGGCCATTCAGCGCCGTGAGGCCGCGATGCCGTGGGTGAACACCGTCGCGATCGGCAAGGGCGATGGGCGAGTCTGGTACGCGGATATCGGGGCGGTTCCCGACGTGCCGGACGACTTCCGTAAGGCCTGTGCGGCGCCGCTCGCCCAGGCATTCGCGCAGTTCGATTCCCGTACGCCGTTTCTCGACGGGAGTCGATCCCACTGTACCTGGCGTATCGACGCCGACGCGGCGCAGGCCGGCGCCATGCCCGCCGGGCGATTGCCGGGCCTGCTGCGCGACGACTACGTCGCCAACATGAACGACAGCCACTGGCTCGCCAACATCTACCAGCCGCTGGAAGGATTCCCCGAACTGTTGGGAGAAGAAAAGTCGGCGCTGCGCATTCGTGGACGGCTCGGGCACCAGATCGCGATTGCCCTGCTCGAAGAGGGCGCCCGGTCTTCGGCGGCGCTCAGCCGCTCGGTGATGCGCGACGCGCTGGCCTCGCGCGTGTACTCGGCCGAACAATTCAAGCAGACGCTGCTCGATCAGGCCTGTCCCCGCGCTTCTGGCAGGGGCGCCGACGACGCGGAAGAAGCCAGGGCCTGCGACATCTTGCGCGCATGGGGTAATACCGGAGAGGTCGACGATCGCGGCGCGCTGCTGTGGGATGCGTTCTGGCAAGAGCTTCAGAAAGTGGCGCAGGACAAGCTCTACAAGATCCCGTTCTCCACGCAGGCGCCGTTGACGACGCCTTCGGCGCCGGCGCTCGACGAACGCGGCGCCGCCAAAGCGCTGGCAGCGGCGATCGCGAGCCTGAGCGCCAACGGGATCGCGCTCGATGCGGCGCCCGGCAGCCAGCGCGTGGTGTTCAGCGGCGGCCGCCGTTGGCCGGTCTATGGCGGCTGCGGCGACATCGGCTACTTCACCACGGCCTGTCCCGAGGAGGGGGGTTACCGGATGGGACCGAACGTGATCTCCAACAGCTATCTGCAGGTCGTGCGCTTCGGCGACGACGGCGTCGATGCGCACACGTTGCTGGCTCATGGTGAGGACGAGCGCGCGGTCAGCGGCGGACCGGGAAGCGCGCCCGTGGCCCGTTATTCGCGCAAGGACTGGTTGCCGTTCCCGTTCCGCGAGGCGGACATCCGGCGCGATCCGCAGCTCACCCGCACCGTCTTGCAGCGCTGAATCCGGCCAGCCGATGCGGATTCGGATCAGACAATCGATCAACGACAGGATGAGGTCCTAGCATGGCGTATTCGACGAACGTGCGCACCCAGGCGCGCGAACTGTTCCAACTGCTACGCCCTTTTCTGCCATGGATGGTGCTGTCGGCGCTGACCGGGGTGGGGGCGGGCGCAGCCACCGTGGCACTGCTCGCGGTGATCAACCGCGTGCTCTCCGGCGGCAGCGAGATGACGGGCGAGGTGCTGCTGTCGTTCGTGGGCCTGTGCGGGGCGGCGCTCGCCGGACGGGCGATCTCGAACGTGTCGACCAATCGGATCGGTCAGCGCCTGGTCGGCGAGGTACGCCTGAGCCTGGCACGGAAGATCCTGTCGGCACCGATCGATACGCTGGAGCGATATCGGACGCATCGGCTGATGCCGGTGCTCACGCAGGACGTCGACATGATCAGCGACGTGATCTTCGATCTGGCCGCGACGCTGGTGGCCGCGGTGACGGTTGCCGGCTGCCTGGGCTATCTGGCTTACCTGTCGCCCAGGCTATTCGGCTTTCTGATGGTGGCGCTGGTGTTGGGAAGCGCGCTGCAACTGTTCGCGCAGGCCCGCGGGGTCGCCGGCTTCTGGAAGGCCCGGGAACATGAGGAGGAACTGCACAAGGCTTATCGGGACATCAGTGCCGGCGCGAAGGAACTGCGCATGCATCGGGAGCGGCGCACCCGCCTGTTCTCCGGGCAGGTCGAACGCACGATCGCCGCGATCCGCGACGTCAACAGCCGAGCGATCAACACGTACGTGATCGCCTCGGCATTCGGTTCGGCGCTGTACTTTCTGCTGATCGCGCTGATCCTGGGCTGGGCGTCGGTCCGACCGACGGAGCCCGGCGTGCTCAGCGGTTTCGTGCTGATGCTGTTGTTTCTCAAGGGGCCGGTGGACCAGCTCCTGGGCGCCTTGCCCGAGATCGGACGCGCCAAGGTGGCGTTCCAGCGCATCGCCGATCTGTCCGGCAATTTCACGAATCCGGAGCCGCACCTGCATCTGAGCCGACCGACGAGTGCTGCAGCGCTGCACTCGTCGATCGAACTCAGGGAAGTGCGCTACGCGTTCGACGCGCCCGACCCGTCCACCCCGGGTTTCGTCCTCGGCCCCGTGAATCTACGCTTCGAGCGCGGCGATCTCGTCTTCATCGTCGGTGACAACGGCTCCGGCAAGACGACGCTCATCAAGGTCTTGCTCGGCCTGTACGCGCCTCAGGAGGGCGAGATCCTGATCGACGGCGTGCCGGTGACGGTCGAGACGCGCGACGATTACCGTCAGCTCTTCACCACCGTCTTCGCCGATTTCTACCTGTTCGAGGATCTGCTGTCGGGCAAGGTTGACGAACTCGGCGTCGGCGTGGCCGAGGAGGCCTTGACGTACCTGGAACGGTTGGAGATCGCCCACAAGGTAAGCATCAAGGACGGGACGTTCAGCACGCTCGACCTGTCCACCGGCCAGCGCAAGCGGCTCGCGCTCGTGCATGCCTATGTGGAGGGGCGTCCGATCCTGGTATTCGACGAGTGGGCCGCCGATCAGGATCCGACCTTCCGGCATCTGTTCTACACCGAGCTGCTGCCCGAGCTGAAGTCCAACGGGCACCTGGTGATCGCGATCTCCCACGACGACCGGTATTTCCATCTGGCCGATCGCGTGGTGCGGATGGCCGAAGGCCGCATCATCGAGGACCGAAAAGCGAGCCCCGCGGCAGCCAGGCTGCAACTGGCGGCCAGGGGCGAAGAGGGCGCGGCCGACGCCCGCGTCGGCGTCTGACCGCTGCGACGAGCAAAAGAGTTCCGCATGCTGATCGTCTACAACGAAGCGCATCCCCGCCATCAAGGATCGGTGGAGATGTTCCGCGGCGCCTTGGTGCCGAGCGTGGAAGTGCCCGCGCGCGTCGAGCGCGTGCGCGAGGAACTGCTCAGGCGCGGAACGGGACGCTTCGTGGCACCCGGCGCGACCGACATGGCGCTGCTGTCGCGCGTGCATGACCCGCGCTACCTGGCGTTCTTGCGCCAGGCCTGGAACGAGTGGGTCGCGCTCGACCCCGTCAACGCCGGCAGTGATGTGCTGCCGTCGTACTGGCCGATCAAGGCGTTCCGGCGCGACGTCGAGCCGCAAAGCTTCGTTGCTCGCCTGGGGCTCTATGCGTTCGATGCGGGCACGCCGCTGACCGCGGGCAGTTGGGACGCGTCCCGAGAGGGCGCCAACTGCGCGATCACGGCGGCCCGGCAAGTCCTCGCCGGTGAATCTGCCGCGTTCGCACTGACGCGACCTCCGGGGCACCACGCGGGCCGCGACTACTTCGGCGGCTATTGTTTCCTCAACAATGCCGCGCTCGCCGCGCAGGCGCTGCGCGACGGCGGCGCGCAGCGCGTGGCGATCCTCGACATCGACTATCACCACGGCAACGGGACGCAGACGATCTTCTACGATCGCTCCGACGTGCTGTTCGTGAGCCTCCATGCCGATCCGTACACCGACTATCCGTACTACATCGGCTACGCCGACGAGGCCGGCAGCGGGCCGGGCAGGGGGTTCAACTTCAACCTGCCCTTGCCGCGCGGTACCGACGGGCCGTGCTGGCGACAGGCATTTCAGGCGGCCGCGACGCGAATCCGCGCGTTCCGGGCCGATGCGCTGGTGGTCTCGCTGGGCGTGGACACCTACGAGCGAGATCCGATTTCGGGGTTCCGGCTGACGACCGCCGACTTTTCTCGCATCGGCGGCGCGCTCGCGGGTTTGGCTCTGCCGACGGTGCTGGTATTCGAGGGCGGCTACGCGGTCGAGGACATCGGCGTCAATACGGCCAACGTGCTCGATGGCTTCCTGCAGCGCTAACTGCCCGGGTCGTAGAGTTCGTCGCGCTCACCGTCGGCGGCTATGAGTTCGGGCGCCCTGTCCTCGGAGGGCTGGCCGCGGTGCCGAGGATCCAGCGGGCAGGCGCCGCAGTAGTCGACGCCGGGCAGCTTGTAGTAAAGGCAGCATTGCCGGTGCAGGCGATGAGGGGCAGGGCGCCCTGCTTCGGCAAGCAGGATGACGCGCTCGCGGCCGAAGAAGGGATTCGGGCACTGCGCGCCGCCAGGCTGGCGATCCGGCCAGGTCGCGTCGTTCAGGAGCACGCGTCGGTCATTATCGATCGCGGCGTTGCCGGCGGCCAGGGACCGGGCGACATCGAAGATGGCTTCGAGATGCCGCGCGCAATTGCTCCACAGGATCTTGCGCGGCAGTCGCGTCAGCGCCTGCAGCGAGTGGAACAGCGGATCCAGATGGTCCCACACGAGCGATTCGTAGCGCTCCAGGGGCGCGGCCCCGTGGCGCGGAGCACCCGGGTCGCGGATGTGGAAGGACTGCGCTGCGCCTTCGTCGTTGACGATCACCGCGACGTCTCGCGCACGGAGCGGAAAGACGTGGTGCAACAGCGTCGCCGCGGCGCACACCGGCGGTAGCAGCGCGTCGAAATAGGCCATGCTCCAGGCCGACGCCGCTGCGCGCAGGTCCGGCCCCGTGCAGCGCCAGTGTCGGGCATAGCGGTGCACGAGCCTCTCCAGCGCCGGGGATCCGTCCAGCAGTTGAACGACCGGAATCGCCGCCGGAGGAGGCGAGGCGGAGCAGGCGAGCTTCTCGCCGTGCATCGCCAACGGGCCTTGGAAGATCGGTTCCAGCAACGCGATCATGATCGGGAAGCGACGGGGGATTTCATCGGCACGGAGTGGTTCCTTGTGCGGCGCGAGCCTGCTCGAAGAGCAAGACGGTTCTGGAGCGCGGCTGTTTAGCGCCGCTTCAGACCGGGCACAGGACGCCGGGGCCGCGCGAACGGCGGCGCTGCCGGCTCGTCTGAGCGCCGAATGGCCGAGCGCGCTGTGGATGCCTGCGTCTCGGGAACGGCTCGCACTCGAAAGCGGACTGTCCCGCAGCCATCTGAGCGGCGTCGAGCGGGGGCGTACGCAACATCGCGCTGGTCAACATCTGCGTTCTTGCCGGGACACTGGGTTCGAGCCCGTCCGGCTTGCTGGATTTCGGCGCGACACTGGCAAGCGCCTGCCTACCGAGTACCCGCACGAGAGCATGAAGGCACGGCACCCCACCACCGCCAGGGTCATCCGGCTGGCCTATTGTCTGCACCGATATACTGTACGAATATACAGTTTCGCTGTAACTTCAAGCCTATCGCTACGAACTGACCCTAGGGCAACCGCGCCATATCCCGGCCTACCCAATGTACCTGTCAAGTGAGCGGCTCGTAACATATTCGCGTTCTGCCGCATTCGGAGAGTATCTTGTCGAGCAGCAGCCTGGCCGAGATCCGGTGGGTTGCGGGCGTCGGTCTCCAGACGATATCGTCTCGGAGGTACCGACCATGTCCTTTCGCCTGAAACTCGTCACCCCGCCCGCCGATGCCGCGACGTACCGGGGGCTGCGGTTCGTGTCGCTCTGGCGTGACGAGCAGGGTGCCATGACGCGAAACATCGATCCCGTGCTCGGCCCGATGGTCGGTACGCACATTGAATACGGCGCCTTGTTCGCCTATCTCGTGCGGCGATTCGGTCCTCCGAATGCTCGCTGCGATGCCGTGCATCTGGCGCGCTATGTCCTCTCGACGCCGCGACAGGACATGTTCCTCATTGTCGAGCCGACGATCGAAGGGAGGACGGACGAGGTGTTCTCGTTCGTCGTTCCCGCGGCGGCGGTGGCTTCCTGCGATCGCTATGGCCTTCGTCTTGCAGTCGAGTCCGCGAAAAAGGGGACTGCGCTCGCAGCCCGTCCGCAGCAGCTTCGGCACTGGGCCGACGATGACCCGCTCAGACCGTACGCATTGGCCGCGGCTCGCACCCTGCAGGCCCTGCAAACTCCGGTATCGTTGGACGAGGACGGTGCGATCGATATCTTCGGCCCGGCGCCGCGAACTGTTCGCGCATTGAAGCCGGCCCACGTGGGTTGGCATCATGACGGCGCGGTCGTACCGGGGCATCGCCCTGCGCGACGCCGCGCACCACGATGAACGAAACGCCAGGCGTGCCTGCCGGGCAGGGAAGCACGGGCGGGGTGATCAGCGACAGGCCATGGGCGATGCCGATGCCTGGCGCTCGATCAGCCGGCGTGTGCTTCGCCGTGGCTGACCTCGATTCCGCGAGCCTGGAAGTACGAACTCGCGGCTTGCAGTTCCTCGTCGGTGGCTGTCAGCGTGACCGTGCTGGTCGACTGGGGCCACATGTCGATGATCAGGCGGTGCTCGCCGATGATGACGCGCAGTTCGCCCGGATGAGCAGCGGTGATCAGTTGGGTGATCGAACCGTTCTCGATCAGCAAGACGTCGTCATGGAACGCCAGCTTGAAACAGCCGACGGCAAGACGGTTGTCGAGCGCTCCCAGTGGGGTCTTCTGAAGCCGATCCAGGGCCCGGAACTTCGGGTGATGCAGACAGACGATTTTGTTTTCGGGTGCGGGGTCGGTCATCTTTGCCTTCAGGACCGGATAGGTGAGTCTGTCATGTTACTCATAGAGCGTGTATCCATAAAGCGTGGCTTCATCGGGCGTGTCCCGTTAGTGTCCAGCCCCAAGGCAGTAAAGCGATGGAACTGGACTACGACCCCCTCAAGCGATTCGGACGGAACCTCGCAGCGCAGCGGCGCTCCAAAGGCATGTCCCAGGAGCGCCTGGCGCTGGAGAGTGGCTTGGCACGCAGCTACGTGAGCGCGGTCGAGCGGGGATTGCGCAATGTGTCGCTGAAGAATATCTGTCTCCTCGCCGAGACGCTTCGCGTGCCTCCGGCCCGCCTGCTCGAATTTTCGACTGCGCCAGGGACGGACGACTTCGCCTGACCCTCGCGGGGAAGCGCCTCGAACGCCAAAGAGGGACCGTCCGCCGCACGGCCGAGGCGCCCTTTACCTCGGAAAAGGTTGTCACGGTAAGCCTGATAGGGCGGTTGACGGCGTGTTCCGGACCGCATCAGATCGCGCCGCGTCCGTAGGCGCTGCGGGTAGGGGGCGGCCTTCATCGCTACGCGCATCGCATCCTTGATTGCTGCGTTGCGGGATGGAATAATAATCATTTGCAAGAACTGAGACACCCCGCTTGCCTTGACCCGATCATGTCGCAGAGCGAACCCGCCCGAACCGAGGACGGATACGTGACGAACGAAGCGGCCCATCCGCAGGTTCGAGGCAAGGGCGTCATGGACGACGATCGGTGGGGTATCTGCCGCGACGACATCGAGCCGACGCGGCGGCGGCGGATGCCGCATGCCGTTCACGTCGAGACCGTTCGCTACGGTTTTCATCGAGACTCGGCGGGTCGGTTGCTGCCGATCATCTCGCGCACACGAGGGTTGCGCGAGTTGTTGCCGAGCATCGTCGGAGTTCGGCTTTCAAGAGGAACCTGACATGCAGCAATGGGCGCAGGACCTGGCCTCCTCGTTGGAACAAGCCGATAACGTCGATGACGTGTTCGACGTGGTACAGAACGCGGCATCCGCGCTCGGATTCGAGCGAACTGCCTTCGGGCTTCGGTATCCGGGCAGCGTGGTGCGGCCGACGTTCAAGCTGGTGAACAACTATCCCGAGCAGTGGCGGGAGCGTTATGCGCAGGCCGCGTACCTGGACATCGATCCGAGCATCAAGCTCGCCGCTCGAACGCAGCGGCCGATCCTTTGGAGCGATGCGCTCTTTGCCGACGCGCCCGACTTGTGGTCCGAGGCCCAGGCGGCGGACCTGCGCGTGGGATGGGCACAATCGCGCTTCGACGGCACGGGTGCCGGAAGTCTGTTGACTCTGGCGCGTTCGCACGAGCCCTTGCGCAAATCGGAGCTGACCAGCAAGGCGATGCGGTTGAACTGGCTGGTGTCGCTGTCGCATGAGGCCTTTACCCGCGTGCTCGTGAACCCGCGAGCGCAGAGCGTCAAGGCCCCGCTGACGCCGCGTGAAATCGAGGTGCTGAAGTGGGCGGCGGACGGCAAGACCAACGAAGACATCGCGGCGATCCTGACGATCAGTGAGGACACGGTGAAGTTTCACGCCCGGAACTTTGTCAGCAAGCTCCAGGCGACCAACCGCATGCACGCGGTGGTTCGCGCAGTGGTGCTGGGACTTCTGACCTGAGCGGCGACCGAGCGGACCTCGCAGGGGGCGCGGTCGATCCCGGTACAGATGTGATGTCGAGGATTCACGCTCCGACGGCGAACGGATAAACATCGCGTCCGGTAATACGTCTTCCCAAGGAGAGGGGCACGTCGTCGACTTCCCGATGGCGACGGCACTGATCGGTGGATACGGACATGCCTGACCTTGCGCGCAAGCTCTGCGATCCGGATTTCGATGACGCGTTGCGTCTGTTCGTCGCGATGCACGACGAGCCCTCGAACCGAACGGCGAGAGCTCTCGTCGAATGGCTCGCCGAGTGTCCCGGACACGTCCGCGTCTTCGACGACGTCCTGACGCTCTGGGCGCTGGCCGGCGGAGGACTCGCGAAGCGTTTCGATCACTCGATCTTGGGAGAGCCGATGGCGGTCCAGTAGAGGGCGACGCTAGAAGTTGACGATCAAGCCGATCACCAGCGCGTTGACCAGATCGATGAAGAAACCGCAGACCAGCGGCACGACGATGAAGGCCTGGTGCGCGGCGCCGTACTGCTGCGTGACGGCCGTCATGTTCATGATCGCCGTGGCGGTCGACCCCAGGCCGATGCCGGCGAAGCCGGCGCCGACCACGCTGGCTTCATAGTCGCGACCCATCCACGGATACACGACGTACAGCGTGAAGACGACGACGGCGGCCACCTGCAGCGCGAACACCGTGGTCAGGAACAGCCACGCGCTGCGCAACTCCCAGAGCTGCAGGCCCATCAGCGCCATCGTCAGGAAGATGCCCAGGCAGATGTCCGACGCCAGCGAATAGGCTTGAGCGATGCCGCGACTGCGTTCGGTTTCTTCGCCGTGCCGGCGCATGACCTGACCCGGCATCAGGTTGCCGACGACGATGCCCGCGACCAGGCAGCCGACGAAGCGCGGCAGGTTGAAACCGGTCTGCGCGACCCATTCGCCCAGCGCATAACCGAGCATCAGCACCAGGTTCAGGCACATCCATGCCCACAGCAGGTCGTGGTATCGCATCGGCGCCGGCTCGTCGCCGTGCGTCACACCGACCTCCAGACGCGTGTCGCCGGACGTCGTCAGCCGGTCGCGCTTGATCAGGTGCGTGGCCAGCGGCCCGCCGATCACGCAGGCGGCGATCAGTCCGAGCGTGTTGCCGGCCATGCCCAGCTCCAGCGCATTGCCGATGCCCAGGCGTTCGACGAAGGTGTTCACCCACGCCAGCGTCGTGCCGGCGCCGCCGACCAGCGACACCGACGCCGTCAGCAGGCCGGCCTTCGGCGGCATGCCGAACAGCGTCGCCGTCGCCATGCCGATCGCGTTCTGCAACAGGATGAACACGCTGGACAGCACCAGCAGGATCAGCAGCGGCCGCCCGCCGCGCAGCAGCGTGCGCAGGTCCGACTTCAGGCCGATGCCGGTGAAGAAATACAGCAGCAGCGCTTCGCGCACGTCCAGCTCGAACTCGATCCGCCGTTCGGTCGACCAGAACACGACGGCGACCACGGTCGCGCACAGCAGGCCGCCGATGACCGGATCGGGAATGCCGTAGCGCTGCAGCGGCGGACAGCGTTTGATGATCGCCTTGCCGATGAACAGCAGGGCGATGGCCAGCGTGAAACTGGCGAAGGCGTGGATGGTCAGCGGAGCCGGTTCGAGCATCGATCGGCGCGGCGCGATTGGGGTTGCAGGGCCGGCAAGCGTAGCAGCCTGCTGCGGCGGACTGGGGGGCGACCCGATGCCCGGACCGAGCCGCGACCGCCGGCCGATTGCCGATGAGGCGTAAAAACAAAAGCCCAGTCCGGGGGCTGGGCTCGCGGCGGCCCGTCGGGGCCGCTCTTCAAGGAGATTTCAGGTCGATTCCGGGTATTACCCGGGGATGCGCCGCGACTCCTCGACGGACTTCGTGATCTGGTGGGCGGTACTGGGATCGAACCAGTGACCCCAGCCGTGTGAAGGCTGTGCTCTACCGCTGAGCTAACCGCCCGAAGCCCAAGAGTATAGAACACATCGGCCGTTCAGGTAAATTGCGACTTCGTCCCGTCGCCAACCCTCGCTTCCGATGACTGCTTCCTCTCCTCCGACCGACCGGCCGGTCAGCATCGCGTTCCTGTATCGCGAATTGTGGCGCTACGGCGCGGGCATGCACGGCGTGCTGGTCTGGGCGCTGCTGCTGCTGTTCGCGTCGCAGTTGCTGAAGCTGGCGGTGCCGTACTTCGCCGGGCAGGCGATCAACGCGATCCAGGGCGGCGGGGTCGAGGCGCTCGGCCGGGCCGGCGGGCTGCTGGCGGCGATGTTCGGCGTGACGCTGGTGAGCTGGGCGCTGCACGGTCCGGGGCGGATCATGGAGCGCAACGTCGCGCTGCGCGTGCGCAGCCGGCTGTCCGAGTCCTTGCTGGCGAGGCTGCTCGATGCGCCGTTGGCCTGGCACGAGGCGCGCCATTCGGCCGAGACCGCGCACCGGATGCACCAGAGCGCCAACGCGTTGTACGACTTCGCGCAGAGCCAGTTCGTCTATCTGCAGAACGCGGTGCGGCTGATCGGTCCGATCGTGGCGCTTTGCCTGATCGCGTGGCAGGTCGGGCTGCTGGCGGTGATCGGCTTCGCGGCGCTGGGCGGGCTGATCGTGCTGTTCGATCGCCGGATGATGGCGCTGGCCGCGCAGGAGAATCATGCCGAGCGGCGGTTGTCGGCGGTGACGCTCGAGGCAGTGGGCAACGTGCTGTCGGTGTTCGCGCTGCGCCGTTCGCCGGGGATGGTCCAGCGTGTGATGGATCACCTGGGCAAGGTGTTCGTGCCGCTGCGCGGCACGATCGTGTTGAACGAGGCCAAGTGGTGCAGCGTCGACGTGCTGTCGACGCTGCTGTGGTGCCTGCTGGTGGCGTTCTATACGTGGCTGGCGGTGTACGGGCCGCTGGCGGGCGGGGTGTCGGCGGCCAGCGGCATTCCGCCGAACCCCGGGCAGCCGGGCAGCGCGCCGGGCGGTGTCCCGGCAGCGCTGCCGCTGGGCAACGTCTACATGGTCTACGAATACGCGCTGCAGGCCGGCAGCGTGATCACCGCGATCGCCGCGCATTTCCAGTCGCTGGCGCGCCAGCGCACCGATTTCGCCAGCGCTGCGCCGATCCTGTCGATCGAGTCGGGCAATCGGCCGGGCACGCTGGCGACGGCCGGCTGGCAGGCGATCACGCTGGACGGCTGGCGCTTCCATCACCGTTCGGCCCGCGGCGAGGCGCCGTCGCTCGACGGCGTGACGCTGACGCTGCGCCGAGGGCGGCGCTACGCGCTGATCGGACCGAGCGGTTCGGGCAAGAGCACGCTGCTGCGCCTGCTGTCGGGCCTCGATGCGTCCGAGCAGGGCGGGCTGGCGATCGACGGGCAGACAGTGCCGGCGGCGCGGATCCCGACCGAGCTGGCGCGCTGCACGACGCTGATCCCGCAGACCGCCGAGATCTTCGAGGGCACGCTGCGCGAGAACCTGCTGCTGGGCGCCGCGATCGACGAGGCGCGGCTGCCGGTCGCGCTGCACGTCGCTTGCGCGGAATCGTTCGTTTCGGGACTGTCGCAGGGCCTGGACACCTTCGTCGCCGAGGGCGGCTCGAACTGGTCGGGCGGACAGCGTCAGCGCGTCGCCCTGGCGCGCGGCGTCCTGGCCGCCGAGGGCAGCGCGATGCTGCTGCTCGACGAGCCGACCAGCAGCCTGGACCCGGAAACCGAGCGGCAGGTCTATCTGCGGATGTTCGCGCATTTCGCCGATGCCTGCGTCGTGTCGTCGGTCCATCGGCTGAACCTGCTCGATACCTTCGACGAGGTGATCCTGATGCAGGCCGGCCGCGTGCTCGATGCCGGCAGCGTCGTCGATCTGGCGATCCGCTCGGCGCTGTTCCGCGATCTGCTGGCCGCGCAGGGCGCCGGGCAGCTCGCGCGGCCGCCGGGCGCGCAGAAACCGAACGCGTAAAATACCGCGCTCCACCGACCTCGCGCGTCGGGGCGCGCGCATCGCTGGCCGCGCGGCGGCGCGCCTTCCGTTTCCGTTTCATGACTTCGACCCGCACCGATTCCCCCGCCTCCGGCGCCGCTCCGGTCGTGCGCACCCGTTTCGCGCCGAGCCCGACGGGCTTCCTGCACATCGGCGGCGCGCGCACCGCGCTGTTCTCATGGGCCTACGCCCGTCACTTCGGCGGGGAGTTCGTGCTGCGCATCGAGGACACCGACGTCGAGCGCTCGACGCCCGAGGCGGTCGAGGCGATCCTGCAAGGCATGGCCTGGCTCGATCTGGCGCACGACGAGGGGCCGTACTACCAGATGCGCCGGATGGATCGCTATCGCGAGGTCATCGATCAGATGCTCGCCGACGGCCGCGCCTATCACTGCTATTGCACGCCGGCCGAGCTGGACGCGATGCGCGAAGCGCAGCGCGCGCAGGGCCTGAAGCCTCGCTACGACGGGCGCTGGCGGCCCGAGAACGCGGCCGGGCGCACGCCGCCGGCCGACGTCCGGCCGGTCGTGCGCTTTCGCAACCCGGTCGACGGTAGCGTCACCTGGCACGACCTGGTCAAGGGGCCGATCACGTTCGCCAACGCCGAGCTCGACGACCTGATCATCGCCCGCTCGGACGGGACGCCGACGTACAACTTCTGCGTGGTCGTCGACGACTGGGACATGCGGATCACGCACGTGATCCGCGGCGACGACCACGTCAACAACACGCCGCGGCAGATCAACATCCTGGCGGCGCTGGGGGCCGAAGTGCCGGCGTACGGCCACGTGCCGATGATCCATGGGCCGGACGGCCAGAAGCTGTCCAAGCGCCACGGCGCGGTCTCGGTCATGCAGTACGACGACGACGGCTACCTGCCCGAGGCGGTCATCAACTACCTGGCCCGGCTCGGCTGGAGCCACGGCGACGACGAGATCTTCTCGCGCGAGCAACTGGTCGCGTGGTTCGACGGCAGCCATCTGTCGCACTCGCCGTCGCAGTTCGACGTCGAGAAGCTCAAGTGGCTGAACAACCAGTACCTGCGCCAGTGCGCCGACACCGACCTGGCGGCGCGGATCGCGCCGAGGCTGGCGCGCCGCGGCGTCGATCCGTCGGCGCTGGGCGTCGACGTGGCCGCGGCCTGCGCGCTGTTCAAGGACCGCGCGCAGACCTTGGAGGAACTGGCCGACGGCGTCGCGATGCTGCTGGCCTCGCCCGAGCCGTCGCCGCAGGACCTGGCCACGCATCTGCAGCCGGCGTCGCGGCAGGCGCTCGCCGACTTCGCGGACGCGATCGCGGCGATCGACTGGCAGCGCGACGCAATCAACGCGGCGATCAAGGCGACGGTCGCCGCGCACAAGCTGAAGATGCCGCAGTTCGGCCTGCCGGCGCGCCTGGTCGTGTTCGGACGCACGCAGACGCCGTCGATCGACGCGGTGCTCGCGCTGCTGCCGCGCGACGAGGTGATCGCACGGATCCGGCGTCACGTCTGATCGATGGCGAGTGTCGACGGGCCGGCGGTCGTGTGTGGTCGGGTAAGTTGACAGGCGCCGGCTCGGCGTCAGACTGACTCGCGATGGCCGCCCACCCGTCTTTCGATGAATCCGCCGGACCCGACGCCGCCGCCGCGCCGGGCGATACGGTCGCGAGCGCCGCGCTCGCGCGGCCGCGGGCCGGCGCGCGCGATCTGCGGCTGGATTTCTTTCGCGGGATGGCGCTGTGGCTGATCTTCATCGACCACGTGCCGTCGAGCCGGATCGCCGACTGGACGCTGCGCAACTTCGGCTTCAGCGATGCGACCGAGATCTTCGTGTTCATCGCCGGGTATTCGTCGTACCTCGTCTATTCGCGGCTGCTGCGGCAGTCGGGCTTCGGCTTCATGTCGGCGACGGTGCTGCGCCGCTGCTGGCAGCTCTACATCGCCCACGTCGTGCTGTGCGTGTGTTTCGTCGCCCAGATCGCCTACGTGGCGGCGCACTTCGACAACCCGATGTACATCGAGGAGCTGAATGTCGCGCGCGTGATCGAGCATCCGGACGTCGCGCTGATCGAGATCCTGTTGCTGCACCTGCGGCCGGTCAATCTCGACGTGCTGCCGCTGTACGCGGCGCTGATGCTGGTCGCGCCGCTGGTGATCGCGGGCCTGTCGCGCTGGCCGACGGCGACGCTCGCCGCGTCGGCGGTGCTGTATGCCGGCGCGCAGTGGCAGGGATGGGCGTGGCCGGTCTACGCCGACGGTGACCGCTGGTTCTTCAACCCGGTCGGCTGGCAGTTCCTGTACGTGATCGGCGCCTGGTGCGCGGCCGCGCCGGCCGGCTACGCGGCGCTGGTCCGTCGCCGGCCGGCGCTCGTCGGCCTGGCCGTCGCGTACCTGGCGTTCGCGTGCTGGGTGGCGCTGAGCTGGCGCTATCCGCGGCTCGAGGCGACGGTGCCGGACTGGCTGGGCATGGTGCTGTATCCGATCGACAAGACCAACCTGGACCCGCTGCGCCTCGCGCATTTCCTCGCGATCGCCTACCTGGTCCGGCTGCGGGTCCCTCGCGATGCCGCGTTCATGCAGCATCCGCTCTGGCGGCCGATGGTGCTGTGCGGGCAGAACTCGCTGAACGTGTTCTGCCTGGGGATCTATCTATCGTTCGCCGCGCACATCGTGCTCGTGCAGTACGACGACGGCATGGCGACCCAGGTGCTGGTCGTGCTGGCCGGGCTCGCCGCGATGACGTTGCTGGCGGCGCTCACCGGCTGGTATCGTGGCCGCGCACGTGCCGCGGGCGATCGCCCCCGCACCGGGGAGACCACGAACAGGAGGTGATGCGGCGATATGCAGGCCAGACCGATGCGCAGCAGGGGGATCCGGTTCGGGATCGGCGTCGTCGCGACGGCGATCGCCTGCGCGGCCGGGATGTTGCACGCGCAGGACGCCGCGCCGGCCGCCGATTCCGAGTGGGACGTCCGGCTCGACGAGGCCTGCCCGATCCCGGACGAACTGCGCTACTCGGAGGCCGAGTTGCCGCGGTTCGCCGCCCGGCTCGAGGCGGCGAAGGGGGCGGGCACCGCGATCCCGGTGATCGTCGTCGGCGCGGGGTCCAGCGCCGGCGCCGGCCTGGCGTCGCCCGGCGACGCGTATCCGATGCGGCTGCGCGACGAACTGCATCGACGGTTTCCGGCGCTGGCGTTCGACGTGCGCGTGCTGGCACGGCGGGGCGACAAGGTGTCGGACATGCTGCGCCGGCTGCGCGGCGAGATCGTTCCGCAGCGGCCGGCGCTGCTGATCTGGCAGATCGGCGCGGCCGACGCGGTCAGCGGCGTGCCGATCAATGCGTTCGGCCGGCAGTTGAGCCAGGGCATCGAACTCGTGCATGGGGCCGGCATCGACCTCGTGCTGATGGACATGCAGTACAGCCCGTTCACCGACATGCTGATCAATGCCCGCGAGTACCGCGGCTACATCCGCTGGATCGCCAAGCGCGAGAAGGTGCCGCTGCTGCGCCGCTACGAGATGATGGAAGCCTGGGCCGAGCAGGAGCTGATCGACCTGTCGTCGCGCGACGCCGATACGCGCGTCAAGACGGCGCAGAAGGTCCACGCCTGCGTGGCGGGCCGGCTCGCGCAACTGATCCGCGACGTCGTCGACGCCGCGCCGCGATGACCGGACTGCGATGTCTTGACTGCGATGACCGGACTGCGATGTCCTGACTGCGATGTCCTGACTGCGATGTCCTGACTGCGATGTCGCGGCCTCAGGGAAAGTCCTAGCTCTCAAATCCTGGTTGTCAGAAAATTGACAGCTTGGAGTCAGCATCGCGTCAGCGGGCCCTCCTAGAGTCGTCCCACCCCCCGAGCGGGTTGCAGAAAATCTTCAGGAGGAGTCATGAGTTCACCATCGGGAACGTGGCCCGGCGGCCAGAAATCCGCCCACCCGACCGACGTCAAGCAGGAGAGGATGGTCATCTTCGCATCGTCCTTGGGGACGGTGTTCGAGTGGTACGACTTTTATCTGGTCGGCTCGCTGGCCGCCGTGATGGCCAAGAACTTCTTCTCGGGCGTCAACGAGACCACCGGCTTCATCCTGACGCTGCTGATGTTCGCGGCCGGGTTCGCCGTGCGCCCGTTCGGCGCGATCTTCTTCGGTCGCCTCGGCGATCTGATCGGGCGTAAACACACGTTCCTGATCACGATCCTGATCATGGGCCTGTCGACGTTCATCGTCGGCGTCCTGCCGACCTATGAGGCGATCGGCATCGCGGCGCCGATCATCCTCGTGCTGCTGCGGCTGTTCCAGGGCCTGGCGCTGGGCGGCGAGTACGGCGGCGCGGCGACCTACGTGGCCGAGCACGCGCCGATGGGCAAGCGCGGCAGGTATACGGCGTGGATCCAGACGACGGCGACGCTGGGGCTGTTCCTGTCGCTGCTGGTGATCCTGGCGTGCCGCAAGGCGACCGGTGCGGAGTTCGACGTCTGGGGATGGCGGATCCCGTTCCTCGTGTCGATCCTGCTGCTGGGCATCTCCGTGTGGATCCGGCTCAAGCTGAACGAGTCGCCGGTCTTCAAGAAGATGAAGGAAGAGGGCAAGACCTCCAAGTCGCCGCTGACCGAGTCGTTCGGCAACTGGAAGAACGGTCGCACGGTCCTGATGGCGCTGCTGGGCGGCACGGCCGGGCAGGCGGTCGTCTGGTACACGGGCCAGTTCTACTCGTTGTTCTTCCTGACGCAGTCGCTGAAGGTCGACGGCGAGACCGCCAACTACCTGATCGCCGCGGCCCTGCTGCTGGGCACGCCGTTCTTCGTGCTCTGCGGCATCCTGTCGGACAAGATCGGCCGCAAGCCGGTCGTGCTGGCCGGCTGCCTGCTGGCCGCGCTGACGTTCTTCCCGGCGTTCAAGGCGCTGACGCACTACGCGAATCCGGCGATCTTCGACGCGCAGGCGAAGAATCCGGTCGTCGTCCTGGCCAATGCGCAGGAGTGCCACTTCCAGTTCGACCCGACCGGCACGCGCAAGTTCACCAGCGATTGCGACAAGGCCAAGGCGGCGCTGGCCAAGGCGGGGGTGCCGTATTCGACGCAGGACGTGTCCGGCGCGACGTCGATCCAGGTCAAGATCGGCGACAAGACGCTCGACGGCTTCGATGCGAAGGCGCTGAGCACGGCGCTGACCGACGCCGGCTATCCGGCCAAGGCCGACCCGGCGCGGCTCGACTGGGGCCGCTCGCTGCTGGTGTTGTGGTACCTGGTGCTGCTGGTGACGATGGTCTACGGTCCGATCGCCGCCTGGCTGGTCGAGCTGTTCCCGACCCGCATCCGCTACACGTCGATGTCGCTGCCGTATCACATCGGCAACGGCTGGTTCGGCGGCTTCCTGCCGACGACCTCGTTCGCGATGGTCGCGGCCACCGGCGATATCTACTACGGTCTGTGGTATCCGGTCGTGATCGCGGCGATGACGTTCGTGCTGGGCCTGCTGTTCCTGCCCGAGACGTACAAGCGGCCGCTCGATTTCGACGACAACTGATCGGCCAAGCCCAGAAAAAAAGCCCGCTACGGCGGGCTTTTTTTCGGGCCGGCGCAGCGCGCGCGGCCTGTCGGACCTCGATCTTTCAGACCTTGACCTTCGCGTACTCGGCGACCTTCTTCCACTTGACGACCTCGGTGGCGATCGTCTGCGCGAAGTGCTCGGGCGTGTCGCCGATCGGGAACGCGCCCGAGTCGAGCAGCCGCGCCTTGAAGTCGTCGGAGTTGATGATCTTGATCGATTCCTGGTTCAGCTTCGCGACGATGTCCTTCGGCGTGCCGGCCGGGGCGATCAGGCCGTACCAGGTCGCCGCGTCGTAGTCCTTCATGCCCAGTTCGAAGAACGTCGGCACGTCGGGCAACTGCGGAATGCGCTTGTCGTAGGCCAGGCCGATCGCGATCAGTTTGCCGTTCTTGACGTACGGCAGCGACGACGACAGGTTGTCCCACATGATCGGCACGTTGCCCGCGAGCACGTCGGTCAGCGCCGGGCCGGCGCCGCGGTAGCCGATGTGCGTCATGAACGTGCCGCTCTGGATCTTGAACAGCTCCATGCCCATGTGGCCGACGCCGCCGGCGCCCGACGATCCGTAGTTGTAGCGTCCGGGGTTGGCCTTGAGGACCTTGATGAACTCGGCGAAGTTGTGCGCCGGGAAGCTCGGATGCACGACGATGATCCCGGGCACGGCGGCGATGTTGGTGATCGCCTGGTAGTCCTTGACCGGATCGTACGGCAGCTTCGGATAGATGTTGGGCGCGGTGCCGCAGGTCGAGACGGTGGCGATGCCGATCGTGTAGCCGTCCGGGTTCGCGCGGGCGATCTCGGCCGCGCCGATCGTGCCGCCGGCGCCGCCGCGGTTCTCGACGACGACGGTCTGTCCGAGCGGCTCCGACAGTCGGGACGCCAGCAGCCGACCGACGATGTCGGTGCTGCCGCCGGGCGGGAACGGGATCACCAGCTTGATCGGGCGGGTCGGGTAGGTGTCGGCATGCGCCCAGCCGGGCAGGCTGCTCGCGACGGCGCCGGCCGCCATCGACATCAGGAGTTCTCTACGTCGGTTCATACCTGTCCTGTTCTGTCCTGTTTGAATCAGTCGTTACAATCGCGTCAGTCCAGCATCCCGCCGAAGCCCAGATCGGTCAACGCCATGTCGGGTAATACCTTAGGTCGTAGTTTCACTGTCACCACATTCGGTGAATCGCATGGTCCGGCGATCGGTTGCATCGTCGACGGCTGCCCGCCCGGCATGGCGCTGGCGGCCGAGGACATCCAGCGCGAGCTCGATCGCCGGCGGCCCGGCACGTCGCGCCACGTGACGCAACGGCAAGAACCGGACCAGGTCGAGATTCTATCCGGCGTGTTCGAGGGCAAGACCACCGGCACGCCGATCGGTCTGCTGATCCGCAACCAGGATGCCCGGTCGAAGGATTACGGCGACATCGCCCGCACCTTCCGCCCCGGCCATGCCGATTACACCTATTGGCAAAAGTACGGCATCCGCGACTACCGTGGGGGAGGCCGTTCGTCGGCGCGACTGACGGCGCCGCTGGTCGCGGCGGGGGCGATCGCCCGCAAGTGGCTGGCCGAGCGGTTCGACACGCGGATCCGCGGCTACATGGCGCAGCTCGGCGAGGTCACGATTCCGTTCAAGTCCTGGGATCTGGTGTCCGGCAACGCGTTCTTCGCGCCCGACGATGCGATCGTGCCCGAGCTCGAACGCTACATGGACGATCTGCGCAAGGCCGGCGACTCGTGCGGCGCGCGCATCAACGTCGTCGCCGAGAACGTCCCGGTTGGCCTCGGCGAGCCGTTGTTCGACCGGCTCGACGCCGACATCGCCCATGCAATGATGGGCATCAACGCGGTCAAGGGCGTCGAGATCGGCGCCGGCTTCGCGTGCGTCGCGCAGCGCGGCAGCCGGCACGGCGACGAGCTGACGCCCGAGGGCTTCGTCGGCAACGAGGCGGGCGGAGTGCTGGGCGGGATCTCGACCGGGCAGCCGATCACCGTGTCGATCGCGATCAAGCCGACGTCGAGCATCCGCCAGCCCCGCCGCTCGATCGATCTGGCCGGCGCGCCGAACGAGGTCGCGACGCACGGCCGCCACGATCCCTGCGTGGGGATCCGCGCGACGCCGATCGCCGAATCGATGCTCGCGCTGGTGCTGATCGACCACGTGCTGCGCGATCGCGGCCAGAACGCCGACGTGCGCGTGGCCACGCCGGTGATCGCCGGACCGGCGCCCCGGCGCCGATGAACCCGTCCGTGCGCGGACATTCGACGACGGAGGCCGAGCCTTGATTCCGACAGCCGATTCGCCAAGCATCGACCGCGCGCGTCGTGCGCCGCCGGCTTCGCGGTGGCACCGCGCGCGCCGCCTGCTGGCGGGCACCGCGGCCTGCGTCTTGCTGGCCGCCTGCCAGGCCGTGCACACGACGGCCCCCGGCGCCGTCGGCGTCGACCGCACGCAGCGGATGTCGAGCCTGGTGTCCGAGGCCGAGCTGCGCGACGGCGCGGTGCAGGCCTATCGGCAGACGCTGCAGAAGGAGCGCGGAGCCGGGCACCTGAACAGCAACGTCGCGCTGACCAACCGGGTGCGCGCGATCGCGAACCGGATCATCCCGGTGACCGCGGCGTTCCGCCCCGATGCGCCGAAGTGGGCGTGGGAGGTCAACGTCATCGAGTCGGACCAGCTCAACGCCTGGTGCATGCCGGGCGGCAAGATCGCGTTCTACAGCGCGCTGATCACCAAGCTGAACCTGACCGACGACGAGATCGCCGCCGTGATGGGGCACGAGATCGCCCACGCGCTGCGCGAGCACGCGCGCGAGCGGGCGTCCGAGCAGGTGACCGCCAACATGGGGATCGCCGCGGCCGTCACGCTGCTCGGCGGCGGCGACGGCATGTCGCA
Organism: Burkholderiaceae bacterium; assembly: GCA_047601745.1. GTDB lineage: Bacteria > Pseudomonadota > Gammaproteobacteria > Burkholderiales > Burkholderiaceae_E > JAKPAM01. Next base: position 4,227,214 of record JASGIS010000001.1, read on the forward strand.
GCTCGGCAACATGGCCTACGGCCTGACGGTCGGCCTGCCGAACAGCCGGTTGCACGAGAGCGAGGCCGACCGGATCGGCGTCGAACTGGCCGCGCGGGCCGGATACGATCCGCGCGCCGCGATCACGCTGTGGCAGAAGATGGCCAAGGTCGGCGGCAGCGCCGGGCCGCAGTTCCTGAGCACGCACCCGTCGTCCGAGACGCGGATCCAGGACCTGCAGGTCTACGCGATGCGGGTGATGCCGCTGTACGAGCAGGCACGACGCTGAGGCCGGGCCCGACGGGGCGCGGCAGGCCGGGGGGATGCCGTGCGAGGCCGATAGGGGCGGCCTATAATAGCCGGCTATCCTAACGGGTCTGGCTCATCATGTCGTTAGCACTTCGTACCCTCTATGACAAATTGTGGGATTCGCACGTCGTCCGCCAAGAAGACGACGGCACCTGCCTGATCTACATCGACCGCCAACTGCTGCACGAGGTCACCAGTCCGCAGGCCTTCGAAGGGCTGAAGGTCATGCACCGGCAGCCGTGGCGGGTATCCGCCAACCTGGCGGTCGTCGACCACAACGTGCCGACGACCGATCGCAGCCAGGGCATCGCCGATCCGGTGTCGGCGCTGCAGGTCGCCACGCTCGACGAGAACGCGAAGGCGTTCGGGCTGCGCTACTTCAACGCCACCGACGTGCGGCAGGGCATCGTGCACGTGATCGGGCCCGAGCAGGGCGCGACGCTGCCGGGCATGACGGTGGTCTGCGGCGATTCGCACACCAGCACGCACGGCGCGTTCGCCTGCCTGGCCTTCGGCATCGGTACGTCCGAGGTCGAGCACGTGCTCGCCACGCAGACGCTCAATGCCAAGAAGATGAAGAACATGCTGATCCAGGTCGACGGCCAGGTGCCGCGCGGGGTCACGGCCAAGGACATCGTGCTCGCCGTGATCGGCCGGATCGGCACGGCCGGCGGCACCGGCTACGCGATCGAGTTCGCCGGCTCGGCGATCCGCGCGCTGTCGATGGAAGGGCGGATGACGATCTGCAACATGGCGATCGAGGCGGGCGCGCGCTCGGGCATGGTCGCCGTCGACGACGTGACGATCGACTACCTGAAAGGGCGTCCGTACGCGCCCGCCGGCCCGGACTGGGAGCGCGCGGTCGCGCAGTGGCGCGAGCTGCGCTCCGATCCGGGCGCGCGCTTCGACGCGGTCGTGATGATCGACGCGGCGACGATCGTGCCGCAGGTCACCTGGGGCACGTCGCCCGAGATGGTCGTGCCGGTCGACGCCCGCGTGCCGGATCCCGATAAAGAAAAGGATCCGGTGCGCCGCGAGGGGATGGAGCGGGCGCTGGCGTACATGGGCCTGACGCCGAACACGCCGATCCAGGACATCCGGATCGACAAGGTGTTCATCGGTTCGTGCACCAATTCGCGGATCGAGGACCTGCGCCAGGCCGCGGCCGTCGCGCGCGGCCGCCACAAGGCATCGAACGTCAAGGCGGTGCTGGTCGTGCCCGGATCGGGACTCGTCAAGCGCCAGGCCGAGGCCGAGGGGCTCGACAAGATATTCCGCGACGCCGGCTTCGAATGGCGCGAACCCGGCTGCTCGATGTGCCTGGCGATGAACGCCGACCGCCTCGAGCCCGGCGAGCGCTGCGCGTCGACGTCCAACCGCAACTTCGAAGGGCGGCAGGGCGCGGGCGGTCGCACGCACCTGGTCAGTCCGGCGATGGCCGCCGCCGCGGCGATCAACGGGCATTTCGTCGACATCCGCCGCCTCTGAGCGCGCGACAGGAGAATCCGATGCAAAGCCTCACCGTCCATCGCGGCATCGTCGTGCCGCTGGACCGCGCCAATGTCGACACCGACGCGATCATTCCGAAGCAGTTCCTGAAGTCGATCAAGCGGACCGGCTTCGGGCCGAACCTGTTCGACGAATGGCGCTACCTGGACCACGGCGAGCCGGGGATGGACAACAGCAAGCGGCCGTTGAACCCCGATTTCGTGCTGAACCAGCCGCGCTACCAGGGCGGCTCGATCCTGCTGGCGCGCAAGAACTTCGGTTGCGGCTCGTCGCGCGAGCACGCGCCGTGGGCGCTGGACCAGTACGGCTTCCGGGTCGTCATCGCACCGTCGTTCGCCGACATCTTCTTCAACAACTGCTTCAAGAACGGCCTGCTGCCGATCGTGCTCAGCGAAGCCGACGTCGACCGCCTGTTCCAGGAGACGGTGTCGTTCCTCGGCTTCGAGCTGATCGTCGACCTGAACGCGCAGACGGTTTCGACGACGAACGGATCGCTGGTCTTCCCGTTCGACATCGACTCGTTCCGCAAGCACTGCCTGCTCAACGGCCTGGACGAGATCGGCCTGACGCTGCAGCACGCCGACCAGATCCGCGAGTTCGAGGCGCGCCGGCTGCACGAGCAGCCGTGGCTCGCCAACACGCTGCCGTCCTGAACGGCACGCCGCCCTGCTGAATTCGCGGCCGATCGCGCCTCGGGGCGTCGGCCGCCGTGCTTCCTCGATAAGGTGAAACTGGATGAAAATCGCTGTGCTGCCGGGTGACGGCATCGGACCCGAAATCACCGCGCAGACGCTGCGCGTGCTCGACGTGCTGGTGCGCGACGGACTGAAGCTCGAGTTCGAATCGGCGCCGGTCGGCGGCGCCGGTTATGACGCCAGCGGCGATCCGCTGCCGGCCGCCACGCTCGCGCTGTGCGAGCAGGCCGACGCGATCCTGTTCGGCGCGGTCGGCGGGCCGCAGTACGACGCGCTGCCCCGCCCGCAGCGTCCCGAGCAGGGCCTGCTGCGGCTGCGCAAGCACTTCGACCTGTTCGCGAACCTGCGTCCGGCCATCGTCTATCCGGAACTGGCGCACGCGTCGACGCTGCGGCCCGACGTGGTCGCGGGACTGGATCTGCTGATCCTGCGCGAGCTGACCGGCGACATCTATTTCGGCCAGCCGCGCGGCGTGCGCACGACCGAGTCCGGCGAGCGCGAAGGCTTCGACACGATGCGCTACACCGAGAGCGAGATCCGCCGCATCGCGCACAGCGCGTTCCAGGCGGCGCGCAAGCGCCAGCGGCGCGTGTGTTCGGTCGACAAGGCCAACGTGCTCGAGACCACGCAGTTCTGGCGCGACGTCGTCACCGACGTGCATCGCGAGTACGCCGACGTCGAGCTGTCGCACATGTACGTCGACAACGCGGCGATGCAACTGGTCCGCAATCCCAAGCAGTTCGACGTGATCGTGACGGGCAACATGTTCGGCGATATCCTGTCGGACGAAGCCTCGATGCTGACCGGCTCGATCGGCATGCTGCCGTCGGCGTCATTGAACGCGGACAATTTCGGCATGTACGAGCCGATCCACGGTTCGGCCCCCGACATCGCCGGGCGCGATCTGGCCAATCCGCTGGCCACGATCCTGTCGGCGGCGATGCTGCTGCGCTATTCGCTGGACCAGGAAGAGGCGGCGCGACGTCTCGAAACGGCGGTTCGCAAGGTTCTCGCACAGGGTTACCGCACCGCGGACATCGCCGAAGCGGGCGGCCGGACGGTCGGTACGCGCGAGATGGCCGACGCGGTCATCGCCGCGCTGGCTTGATCAAAAGATCGCGAAGCGATTCGCGAAGGAAATCGAAATCATGATGAAAGTCGGAATGGTGGGTTGGCGCGGCATGGTCGGCTCGGTGCTGATGTCGCGGATGCGCGAGGAGAACGACTTCTCGCTGATCGATCCGGTGTTCTTCAGCACCTCGGCCGTCGGCGGCGACGCGCCGATGGGCGGCGACAAGCTGCAGGACGCGATGTCCGTCGACGCGCTCAAGCGCATGGACGCGATCGTGACCTGCCAGGGCGGCGACTACACGACCGAGATCTTCGGCAAGCTGCGGGCCGCCGGCTGGAAAGGCTACTGGATCGACGCGGCCTCGACGCTGCGGATGAAGGACGACGCCGTCATCGTGCTCGACCCGCTGAACGAGGCGCTGATCCGCGAATCGCTGCGCAGCGGCGGGCTCAACTACATCGGCGGCAACTGCACGGTCAGCCTGATGATGATGGGGCTCGCCGGCCTGCTGCGCGAAGGCCTCGTCGAATGGGCGACGGCGATGACGTACCAGGCCGCTTCGGGCGGCGGCGCGCAGCACATGCGCGAACTGCTGTCGCAGATGGGCCGGCTGCACGCGTCGGTCGCCGAGCTGCTCGCCGATCCGGCCTCGGCGATCCTGGACATCGACAGCCGCGTCGCCGCGGCGATGCGCGCTGACGCGTTTCCTGTCGAGCACTTCGGCGTGCCGCTCGCCGGCAGCCTGATCCCATGGATCGACAAGGACCTGGGCAACGGCATGTCGCGCGAGGAATGGAAGGGCGATGCCGAGCTGAACAAGATCCTGGGCCTGCCGGCGGCCGGCGGCAACGGCCACATCCCGGTCGAGAGCATCTGCGTGCGGATCGGCGCGATGCGCTGCCACAGCCAGGCCGTGACGCTGAAGCTGCGTCGCGACGTACCGTTGTCCGATCTCGAAGCCCTGATCGCCGGCGGCAACGACTGGGTCCGCCTGGTGCCGAACGATCGCGAATCGTCGATCCGCGATCTGACGCCGACGGTGGTGACCGGGACGCTGCAGGTTCCGGTCGGGCGGGTCCGCAAGCTGGCGATGGGCCCCGAATACGTGAGCCTGTTCACGGTCGGCGACCAGCTGCTGTGGGGGGCGGCCGAACCGCTTCGCCGGATGCTGCGGATCCTGCTGGACAAGTAGTCGCGGGCCGGCGGGCGTGTCGCGCCGACGCATCGGGACGTCGCACGCGCGAGACAAGTCAAGACGCCGAACGACCGGCCAGCGGTCGCCAACTGCCGGTGATACGACACCGGCAAACCGCGAATCGACCTAAGCTTGCGTCGATAAGTGTCTGATGTTACGCTCGAAAAATGAAACTGGGGATCCCCTGGGGTACAGCGTGACACATCCCGAAGCAGGCAAGATGAAAAGAAAGTTTCCGCAATCGCGACGCCTGGCCTCTTCGGTGGCCCTGGCGCTGGCAACCCTGTCCGTCGGTGGTGTCCAGGCGGCTGGCCTGGGGCGTCTGACCGTGCAATCGGGGCTCGGCCAGCCGTTGCGCGCCGAGGTCGAGGTGACGTCGCTGGGTCGCGACGAGTCGCCGTCGCTGTCGGTCAAGCTGGCGTCGCCCGACGCGTTCAAGCAGGCCGGCCTCGAATACAGCCCGTCGCTGTCGAACCTGCGCTTCGCGATCGATCGGCGGCCCGACGGCCGCGCGGCGGTCCGGATCAGTTCGGCGCAGCCGTTGAACGAACCGTTCGTCGATCTGCTGATCGAGTTGAACTGGGCGACCGGCAAGTTCGTTCGCGAGTACACGTTCCTGCTGGATCCGCCGGAGATGAAGGTCGGCGGCGATGCTTCGCAGCAGACGGCGGCTCCCGTCGTGCCGCCGGCGATCGCCGCATCGTCCGATGGCGCCGCGTCGGCCGGACAGGCTCCCGATCCGGCGGCGCTGGCCGCATCGGCACGGGCCGGCGGCCGGGCACGCTCGGGCGAGGCGCCGGGTGCGCCGGCGCTCGCCCGATCCCGTGACGCTGCCGCGCGGCCGGCCCCGGCCCAACCGGCGGCCGACGCGTCGACGTCCGCCGGCGCTCCCGCGACGGCGGGCGGCACGGTGGCCGTGCGCCAGGGCGAGACGCTCGCGGCGATCGCTTCCCGGGTCAAGCCGTCCGAAGTGACGATGGAGCAGGCGATCATCGCCATCTATCGCGCCAACCCCGATGCGTTCTTCGGCAGCGTGCATCAACTGCGCTCGGGCACGACGCTGAGCGTCCCCGATGCGGGCGCGATGAGCGCGATCGACGACAAGCTGGCCCGCGCCGAGATCCGCGCGCAGATGGCCAACTTCAACCAGTACAAGGCCCGGATGGCCGCGGCCGCGCGTGGCGTCGAAGGCGAACGCGCGGGCCAGTCGGTGTCCGGCAGCGTGTCGGGCAGCGTAACCGATCGCTCGGCGCCCGGCCTGGACAGCGACCAGCTCAAGCTGTCGAAGTCCGGCGGCGGCGCCGCGGGCGCCGGCAACTCGGTGGCCGCCAGCGATGCCGAGCGCGAAGTCGCGTCCGAGGCCGCGGCCCGCGAGGCGCAGGGGCGCGTGCACGAGCTCGAGAAGAGCGTCGCCGACCTGCGCCGCCTGCTCGAACTGAAAGACAAGCAACTGGCCGACCTGCAGGCGACGGCCAACGCGGCCCGGGCCGGCGCCTCGGCGGCGTCCGGCGCCGCCGCCCCGGCCGTTGCCGCGGCCGGCTCGCCGTCGACGGCAGCCGGCTCGTTGTCGCCGTCGGCCGCGGCCGCCGATGCCGTCGCTGCGGCGACGTCGGCGACGCAGTCGAACTCGCCGGCGGCGACGCCGTCCCAGTCGTCTTCGGCCGCCGCGCCCGTGTCGTCCGGTCCGTCGGCCGATGCGCAGCCGCCGGCGATGCCGGCCGCGTCGCCGGCCCCCGCCGCTGCCGCTGCCGCCGCCGCCGCCGCGTCGTCGCCGGCCGCCGTCGAGCCCAAGCCCGTTGCCGTCGAGCCCAAGCCGGTCGCCGCGCCGCCGGTGGTTTCGGCGCCCGCGCCGGCCGAGCCGGGTCTGTTCGACGAGCTGTCCGACAACCCGCTGGTGCTGCCCGGTCTGGCGGCGATCGTCGCGCTGATCGCCGGCTCCGCGTGGGTCGCGATGCGCCGCCGCAAGAAGGTCGAGAAGTTCGAGGACAGCCTGATCGCGCCGGACGGCTTCGCCGCGAATTCGCTGTTCGGTTCGACCGGCGGCCAGACCAGCGTCGATACGCACAACAGCCTGTTCACCGCCAGTCGTGAGACGACGTCGGACGTGCACTCGACCGAGGTCGACCCGATCGCCGAGGCCGAGGTGTACATCGCCTACGGCCGCGAAGCCCAGGCCGAGGAGATCCTGAAGGAGGCGCTGAAGAAGCAGCCCGAGCGCCAGGCGATCCGCCTGAAGCTGATGGAGATCTACGCGGGCCGCAAGGACGCGAAACTGTTCGGCCAGGTCGCGGCCGACATGCACGAGATGACCGGCGGCCTGAACGAGGAGTGGCCGAAGGTCGTCACGCTGGGCCTGTCGCTCGACCCGGACAATCCGTTGTACGCGGGCAAGGGCGGCGCGGCGCCGGCCGCGCCGACTCCGGTCGCCGCATCGTTCGAGGCCGCGCATGCCGAGCTGCCGGCCATCGAGGCCGAGGCGTCCGCGCCGCTGTCCAACGCCTCGGGCGCGGCGGCCGCCGCGGTGGGCATGAGCGCTGCCGCCGCGGCCAGCCTGGCGACTCGCGACATCGAGGCCCGGCGAGCCGACGACGGCCTCGATTTCTCGATCGAGCCGCCGGCGTTCGATGCGCCGAAGCCGGATGACGTGGCGGCGCTCGATTTCGATCTCGATCTGGACCGCGCGCTGAACGAGGCCAGCGCTTCGCCGACGACGACGCACGGCGACGAGGTGTCGGCGCTGTCGCAGGCGATCGGCGGCAGGTTCGAACTGCCGTCGCTGGATCTGCCGTCGCGCACCGCGCCGTCGACGTCGGCGTTGCCGGTATCGGGCGAGACGGCGACGCTGCAGGACGATGACCTGAAGATCGACCTGCCGGCGTTCGAGGACTTCGACACCCAGGCGGGGCGTCAGGCCGACTCCGCCGCGGCGCCCGCGGCGATGGACCTGTCGGCGATCGGCCTGGATCTGCAGCCGTCGACGATGACGCCGCCGCCCAGCGCGGATGCCGCGCGCTGGCAGGAGATGGCCACCAAGCTCGATCTGGCGTCGGCCTACGAAGAGATCGGCGACAACGAAGGCGCGCGCGAGCTGCTGCAGGAAGTGCTCAAGGGCGGCGACAACGACCAACAACAGAGAGCACAATTGATGCTCTCGAAAATAAGCTGATCCCTAGCCAGGGATTCTTTCGGCGGGGAGGCCTCGGCTTCCCCGTTTTTGTTTTTGCGACGGCTGTTCGATGATTCGCTACGCGCTCGTGATCGCTTATGACGGCCGATCGTTCGCCGGCTGGCAGACGCAGCCGTCCGGGCAGACGGTGCAGGATCACCTCGAGCGCGCGCTCGCCCGGATCGCCGGCCGGCCGATCGCCACGATCTGCGCGGGGCGCACCGACGCGGGCGTGCACGCGAGCCGCCAGGTCGTGCATTTCGATTGCGAGGTCGAACGGCCGCTGACGGCCTGGGTGCGCGGCGTCAACGCGTTCCTGCCCGATGCGATCGCCGTCCAGGCGAGCGCCGTCGCGCCGGCCGGATTCCACGCACGCTTCTCGGCCGTGCGCCGCCGGTATCGCTACCGCTTGTATCGCGCGCCGCAGCGCCACCCGCTGCTGGCCGGGCGCGCGGGCTGGGTGCATCGCCGGCTGGACATCGACGCGATGCGCGCGGCCGCAGGCTGCCTGATCGGCCGGCACGATTTCTCGGCGTTCCGCTCTTCCGAATGCCAGGCGGCCAGCCCGGTTCGCGAACTGCAGGCGTTGCGCCTGACCGAGCGAGGGGCGATCGTCGAGATCGAACTGGTCGCCAATGCGTTCCTGCACCACATGGTGCGCAACATCGTCGGCGCGCTGGTGTGGATCGGCATCGGCCGTCGCCCGCCGAACTGGCTCGCGCAGGTGCTGGCGGCACGCGATCGGCGCCTGGCGGCGCCCACGTTCGCGGCCGACGGCCTGTATCTGACCGGCGTCGACTACGGGCAGACCGCGCCGGACCTGCTGACCTGGCCGGCCGGCGAATGCGACGATCCCGATGACCACGGCGAGGCGGCCCGGTATAGTCTGGGCGCATGAGAACGCGGATCAAGTTTTGCGGGCTGGTCAGGGAGGAGGACGTCGATGCCGCGGTCGAGCTGGCCGTCGATGCGGTCGGCTTCGTCTTCTATCCGCGCAGTCCGCGCTACGTCGAGCCGGCGCACGCTCGCCGGCTTCGCCGTCGCCTGCCGTCGTTCGTGTCGGCCGTCGGCCTGTTCGTCAACGAGCCCGCGCACGAGGCGGCGCGCATCGCCGATGAGGTCGGTCTCGACGTCGTGCAGTTCCACGGCGACGAAACGCCGCAGGACTGCCTGCGGACGATGGCATCGGTGCGCGCGACATCCGCGTGGTGGCGGGCCGTGCGCATGCGCGGCCCCGCCGATTTGCTAGAATCGACGGTCCGCTTCGATGCGGCCGAGGCCTTTCTGCTCGACAAACACGGCGAGGCCTACGGCGGCGCGGGTGAGGCGTTCGACTGGCGCTGGGTCACCGACGCCGCGCCAGCCGCGCGGCAGCGCCGGTTGATCCTGGCCGGCGGACTGTCGCCCGAAACGGTCGGGGAGGCGATCCGCCAGGTCCGACCCTTCGCCGTCGACGTGTCGAGCGGCATCCAGACGAACGATCCCCGATGCAAGTCGCTGCAAAAGATGAAGGCTTTCGTGCGCGCCGTCGAACAGGCGGACGCCCGGGCGTGGCAGGCCGGTCCGGAGCCCGATCGATGCGGCGACGGCGGCGCGCGGTCCTTCTGACAGGCGGCGCCGTCCCGATTCCTGCCCGGCGCGCGCCCGACGCGGCGCCGGGCTCGATCGCGGCGTATCGAACAATGCGCGCGCCCGCGGACGGTTTTCGCCGCGCGGCGCGTTGAACGGAATGCGATGACGCGATGAACGCTTATGACCTGCCTGACGCCAGCGGACACTTCGGTCCTTATGGCGGCATCTTCGTGGCCGAGACGCTGGCCCACGCGATCGAAGAGCTTCGGCTCGCTTATGAGCACTACAAACAGGACCCGGATTTCATCGCCGAGTACCGTGACGAGCTCAAGCATTTCGTCGGCCGGCCCAGCCCGATCTACCACGCCAAGCGCTGGTCGCGCGAGCTGGGCGGCGCGCAGATCTACTTCAAGCGCGAGGACCTGAACCACACCGGCGCGCACAAGGTCAACAACACGATCGGCCAGGCGCTGCTGGCGCGCCGGATGGGCAAGCCGCGCGTGATCGCCGAGACCGGCGCCGGACAGCACGGCGTGGCCACGGCCACCGTCGCCGCCCGCTTCGGCATGCGCTGCGTCGTCTACATGGGCGCCGAGGACGTTCGCCGGCAGGCGCAGAACGTCTACCGGATGAAGCTGCTGGGCGCCGAGGTCGTGCCGGTGGAATCGGGTTCGCGGACGCTGAAGGACGCGCTGAACGAGGCGATGCGCGACTGGGCGACCAACGTGCAGGACACGTTCTACATCATCGGCACGGTCGCGGGCCCGCATCCGTATCCGATGATGGTGCGCGATTTCCAGTCGGTGATCGGCGAGGAATGCAAGTGGCAGATGCCGGAGATGACCGGCCGGCAGCCCGACTGCATCGTCGCCTGCGTCGGCGGCGGTTCGAACGCGATCGGCATCTTCCATCCGTATCTGGACGTCGAAGGCGTGCGGCTGATCGGCGTCGAGGCGGCCGGCGACGGCATCGATACGCCGCGGCACGCGGCGACGCTGGCGCTGGGCACGCCGGGCGTGCTGCACGGCAACCGCACGTACCTGCTGCAGGATGACGACGGCCAGATCACCGAGACCCACTCGGTGTCGGCCGGGCTCGATTACCCCGGCGTCGGTCCCGAGCACGCGTGGCTCAAGGACATCGGCCGCGCCGAGTACGTGTCGATCACCGACGACGAGGCGCTGCAGGCGTTCCACGACTGCTGCCGGCTCGAGGGCATCATCCCGGCGCTCGAATCGAGCCACGCGATCGCGCACGCGACCAAGCTCGCGCGCACGCTGCCGCCGGACCGGACGATCCTCGTCAATCTGTCCGGCCGCGGCGACAAGGACATGCACACGGTGGCCGAACGGGCCGGTTTGACCTTCTGATTCGGCGACCATGACTTCCCGCATCGCTCGTACTTTCGAACGGCTGGCCGGTGCCGGCCGCAAGGCGCTGATCCCGTACATCACGTCGGGCTTTCCGACCCCCGCCGATACCGTGCCGACGATGCACGCGATGGTGCGGGCCGGCGCCGACGTCATCGAGCTCGGCGTGCCGTTCTCCGACCCGATGGCCGACGGGCCGGTGATCCAGCGCGCCAACGAGATCGCGCTGGCGCAACGCGTGTCGCTGCGCACCGTGCTCGGCTACGTCGCCGAATTCCGTCGCGACGACGCCGACACGCCGATCGTGCTGATGGGGTATGCGAACCCGATCGAGCGGATGGGCGTCGACGCGTTCCTGAAGGCCGCCGCCGACGCCGGCGTCGACGGCCTGATCGTCGTCGACTATCCGCCCGAAGAAGCCGCCTCGTTCGATGCCGCGGCCAAGGCCGCCGGGCTGGACCTGGTGTTCCTGCTGGCGCCGACGTCGACGCCCGACCGCGTCGACAACGTCATGCGGATGGCGCGCGGCTACGTCTACTACGTCTCGTTGACCGGCATCACCGGCGGTACGCTCGAGCCCGGCGAGGTCGTCGACCGCGTGGCGATGCTCAAGGCGAAGACCCCGCTGCCCGTGTGCGTCGGCTTCGGCATCCGCGATGCGCGGACCGCGCGCTCGATCGGTGCCGCGGCCGACGGCGTGATCATCGGCACGCGGATGATCCAGGTCATGCAGGACGGTGATGCCGGCGGCGTCGCCGAACGCGCGGGCGCGTTCATCGCCGAGATCCGGCAGGCACTCGATTCGATCGGCGCGTCGCGCTGATCGTCATTGGAGCATTTCATCGATGAGTTGGTTGGACAAGCTGCTGCCGCCCCGGATTCAACGCGCGGCCGGCGGCGCCAAGAAGGTTCCCGAAGGCCTGTGGGTCAAGTGCCCGGCCTGCGACGCCGTGCTGTATGGCGGCGACCTGGACGCGAACCAGAACGTCTGCCCCAAGTGCGACCACCATCTGCGGATCACGGCCCGCAAGCGGCTCGACACGCTGCTCGACGCCGAAGGGCGCTACGAGATCGGCCAGGAAGTGCTGCCGGTCGATGCGCTGAAGTTCAAGGACAGCCGCAAATACTCGGAACGGCTGCAGAGCGCGCTCGAAGAGACCGAGGAGACCGACGGAATGGTCGTCATGGGCGGGGCGATCCGCACGATCCCGGTGGTCGTCGCCTGCTTCGCTTATGAGTTCATGAGCGGCTCGATGGGCGCGGTCGTCGGCGAGCGCTTCGTGCGCGGCGTCGCGACGGCGATCGAGCAGAAGGTGCCGTTCATTTCGATCGCGGCCTCGGGCGGCGCGCGGATGCAGGAGGGCTTGTTCTCGCTGCTGCAGATGGCCAAGACGACGGCGATGCTGACGCGCCTGTCCGAAAAGCGGCTGCCGTACATCTCGGTGCTGACCGATCCGACGATGGGCGGCGTGTCGGCCAGCTTCTGTTTTCTCGGCGACATCGTGATGGCCGAGCCGCGCGCGCTGGTCGGCTTCGCCGGGCCGCGGGTCATCGAGCAGACGATCCGCGAGAAACTGCCCGAAGGTTTCCAGCGCGCCGAATTCCTGCTCGAGAAAGGCGCGATCGACATGATCGTCGATCGGCGCCAGATGCGCGACGAGATCGCGAGGCTGCTCGCGCTGCTGCTGCGCCAGCCCAGCGAATCGGTGGCCTGATCCGCCGTGGCATCCGTTGCGGGCTCTCCGGTTCCCGACGCGCGCTCGACGCTCGGCCAGTGGCTGCACTACATCGAGTCGCTGCATCCGCAGGTCATCGAGATGGGCTTGGATCGCGTCCGGCAGGTGGCCGCCGCGCTGGACCTGCACCTGGCCTGCCCGGTCATCACGGTGGCGGGGACCAACGGCAAGGGGTCGACGTGCGCGATGCTCGAAGCGATCCTGGCCAGCGCCGGCTATCGCGTCGGCCTGTACACGTCGCCGCACCTGGTCACGTTCAACGAGCGGGCGCGGGTCGACGGCCGCCCGGTCGACGACGATCGACTGGTCGAGCAGTTCGCCGCCGTCGAGGCGGCGCGCGGCCGGACGTCGCTGACGTATTTCGAGTTCACGACGCTGGCGATCCTGCGCTTGTTCGCGCGCTCGTCGCTGGACGTCGTCATCCTCGAGGTCGGTCTGGGCGGACGCCTGGACGCGGTCAACGCGATCGATGCCGACTGCGCGATCGTGACCTCGATCGACATCGACCACACGGACTTCCTCGGCGACACGCGCGAGCAGATCGGCTGGGAGAAGGCGCACGTGTACCGGCCGGGCCGGCCGGCGATCTGCTCGGATCCGAAGCCGCCGCAGTCGCTGATCGATCACGCGCAGCAGATCGGCGCCGACCTGTGGCTGTTCGGCCGGGACTTCAATTACGCCGGCGATCGCCAGCAATGGTCGTACGGCGGCCGCGCGCAGCGTCGCAACAGTCTCGCCTATCCGGCGCTGCGCGGCGCCAACCAGTTGCTGAACGCCTCGGGCGTGCTGGCGGCGCTCGAAGCGATGAAATCGCGGCTGCCGGTGCCGGCGCAGGCGGTCCGGCTCGGATTGGTGTCGGTCTCGCTGCCCGGGCGTTTCCAGGTACTGCCGGGGCGTCCCAGCGTCGTGCTCGACGTCGCGCACAATCCGCATGCGCTCGCGCATCTGGCAGCCAATCTCGACAACATGGGCTTCTTTCCGTACACGTGGGCGGTGTTCGGGATGCTGCGCGACAAGGACGTCGAAACCGCGGTGGCGCCGCTGAAGGGACGGATCGATCACTGGTTCGTCTGCGACCTGCCCGGACTGCGCGGCCTGTCGGCCGACGAGCTTCGCCAGCGGCTGGAAAAGGCCGGCATTGTTGCGGACGACGAGCATCGGATCGAGACTTTCGCGTCGCCGTCGCAGGCATTGGCACAAGCGAGGATCGAGGCGGCCGAGAATGATAGAATCGTTGTCTTCGGGTCTTTCCTGACTGTCTCCGACGTCCTCGCCGCACGAGAGCGGACCTGACTTCACCGCTTTGATCCGTCCAAGCCAGATGACCCAAGCTTCCGAAAGTCGCGCCGCGGCGCAGGATCCGGCTTTGCCCCAGAAGAAGCGCGCGCGTCGGCGTCTGGTCGGTGCGGCGGCGTTATGCCTGGCGGCGGCGATCGCGTTGCCGCTGTTGTTCGACGCCGAACCGCGTCAGAGCCCGGCCGACATCCAGGTCGACATCCCGTCGCGCGACACGCCGTTGCCGCCGCGTGCCGGCGATCTGGCGCTCGACGGCACGGCTGCCTCGGGCGGCGCAGCGGGCGCGCGCGACGATCCGTCGCGCGGCCTGCCGCCGCTGGTGGATCCGAAGCCGGCCGATTCGCCGGCGACGGCGCCCGGCGGTTCGCGCGAACCGGCCGCTGCGGACACGGGCAAGGGTGGTGCGGCCAAGGGCACGCCGCCGAAACCCGGGGAGCCCGCGACCGCGGCCGACAAAGGCGCCGGTCCGGGCAAGGCGGCCGACCGCGCCGCTGCCGACAAGGCGGCGGCGGACAAGGCCGCGGCGGACAAGGCTGCCGCCGACCGCGCCGCGAAGGCTGCTGCCGACAAGACCGCCAGGGCCAATCCCGCGGACAAGACGCAGGCCGGCAAGGCCGCTCAGGCCGACAACCGCCGCTACGTGCTGCAGATCGGCGCTTTCTCCAGCGAGCGCGGCGCCAACGAGCAGGCCGACAAGGTCAGGGCGGCCGGCCTGTCGGTCTTCACCGAGAAGATCCGCACCAAGCAGGGCGAACGGATCCGGGTCAGGGTCGGGCCGTTTCCCACGCGCGAACAGGCGGAGCAGGCTCGCGGGCAGTTGAAGCTCGTGGGAATCGATTCAGCGTTGATCGCGCCGTGAAGCCGCGACGGACGGCGTCGTCATGTCGCTGCTGACCGGCTGGGATTTTTTCGTCGGCCTCGTCATCCTGCTGTCGGTGGGGTTCGGCGTGGTCCGGGGGCTGATCCGTACGGTGTTCGCGCTGGCGGCCTGGATCGCTGCCGTCGTCGGCACGGGCGTGTCGTGGCCGTTCGCGGTTCAGGCCCTGTCGATGCAGGAACATGCGTGGGTCGTCGTCATCCTGCTGTTTCTCGGGATCTTCCTGCTCGTGCGCATGATCGGGAGATGGCTGGCCAACGGCCTGAAGGCGGTCGGCCTCGGCGGGCTCGACAGGCTGCTCGGGGCAGGGCTGGGCATCGCCCGGGCTGCGATACTGATCGCGCTGGCGGTCCTCGCCGCCAAGTCCACCGGCCTGGATCAGCAGCCGTCGTTCCAGCAGGCCTTGTGCCGGCCGATGCTCGAACAGACATGGCGATGGCTCGAACCTTACCTGCCCGAGAACATGACGGGGTTGCGGCAGGTCTAGCGGGTGGCCGATCGTCGACGGCCGTCCGATGCTTTCGATCGCGAATCAAGAGGCGCTTATGTGCGGAATCATTGGGGTCGTCTCCCGCCATCCGGTCAATCAACTGCTGTACGACGGCCTGCTGCTGCTGCAGCATCGCGGTCAGGACGCCGCCGGCATCGCGACCGGCCACGGCAGTCAGTTTCGCCTGCACAAGGGCAGCGGCCTGGTGCGCGACGTCTTTCGCACGCGCAACATGCGCGACCTGCCCGGCGGATCGGGGATCGCGCACGTGCGCTATCCGACCGCCGGCTCGGCCAACGATTCCGAAGAGGCGCAGCCGTTCTACGTGAACGCGCCGTTCGGCATCGTGCTCGCGCACAACGGCAACCTGACCAACTCGGCGAAGCTGACCGAGGAGATGTTCCGGCGCGATCGCCGGCACATCAATACCGCGTCGGATTCCGAAGTGCTGCTGAACGTGTTCGCCAACGAGCTGCAGTCGGCGACCGTGGGCGTTTCGCTCGATCCGCAGACGATCTTCAAGGCGATCAGCGGCGTGCATCAGCGGGTGCGCGGCGCGTATGCGGTGGTCGCCGAGATCGCCGGGTACGGAGTCGTCGGCTTTCGCGATCCGTTCGGGATTCGTCCGCTGTGCCTGGGCGTGACCGAGACCGACCGGGGCCCGGAGTACCTGATCGCGTCCGAATCGGTGGCGCTCGAAGGGCTCGGTTATCGGCTGCTGCGCGACATCGCGCCCGGCGAGGCGGTGTTCATCGACATCGACAGC
Organism: Burkholderiaceae bacterium; assembly: GCA_047601745.1. Classification (GTDB taxonomy): domain Bacteria; phylum Pseudomonadota; class Gammaproteobacteria; order Burkholderiales; family Burkholderiaceae_E; genus JAKPAM01. The sequence continues at coordinate 4,243,246 of JASGIS010000001.1, forward strand.
CGGGTGTACGCGCAGCAGTGCGCGCAGAACGCGACGCTGAACCCGTGCATGTTCGAGTACGTGTATTTCGCGCGTCCGGATTCGGTGCTCGATGGCGTATCCGTCTATGCGGCGCGGCTGAAGATGGGCGAGACGCTGGCCGAGCGGATCGCCGCCGAGCTGCCGCACGGCGAGATCGACGTCGTGATGCCGATTCCGGACACGTCGCGGCCGTCGGCGATGCAACTGGCGATGATGCTCGGCCTCAATTATCGCGAAGGCTTCATCAAGAACCGCTACGTCGGCCGCACGTTCATCATGCCCGGGCAGGCGGTGCGCAAGAAGTCGGTCCGGCAGAAGCTCAATGCGATGAGCGTCGAGTTCAAGGGCAAGAACGTGCTGCTGGTCGACGACTCGATCGTGCGCGGCACGACCTCGCAGGAGATCGTGCAGATGGCCCGCGATTCGGGGGCCAACAAGGTGTTCTTCGCGTCGGCGGCGCCGCCGGTGCGGTTCCCGAACGTCTACGGCATCGACATGCCGACGCGCGGCGAACTGATCGCGCACGGCCGCAGCGATGACGAGATCCGCCGCGCGATCGGCGCCGATGCGCTGATCTACCAGCAGGTCAGCGACCTGACGCGCGCGGTCGGCGATCTGAACCCGGCGCTCAAGCGCTTCGAGTCCTCGTGCTTCGACGGCTGCTACGTGACCGGCGACATCACCGCCGATTACCTGAACCGGATCGAATCGGCGCGCGAGTCCGGCATGCCGGCCGTCGAGGACGGCCGCGGTCGCAATCAACTGAACCTGCAGTTGTCGACGACGGCGGATTGAGGCCGGCGACGGCGGACCGCGCTCGAACGGAGCGGATCGACGCCGGCGATCGCGAGGATCGCGAGCTGCGGCCGGCTGTCGTCGATCGCGATCGACGACGGCGGTCCGGGCGGGGCCGCCGCGCGATCCTCAGTGGAAATCCCGGCTGCGGGTTTCGAGCCGGCCGAGCATCCAGCTATGGTCGACGATCCGGCGGGCGACCAGGTGCATGACCTGGCCGCCCGTTCGTTCGTCTCGCTGCCAGACGCCATAGATCGTCATCAGGCGCGCGCCGAGCAGCTCCTTGCGGTAGGTGTCGACGAGGCGCGGATGCACGATGACGTTGACCGCGCCGGTCTCGTCCTCGATCGTCACGAACACCGTGCCCTTGGCGGTTTCGGGCCGCTGCCGATGCGTGACGACGCCGCTGGCGCGGGCCAGGCGGCCGTGCGGATAGCCGCGAAGCGAGCGGGCCGGACGCACGCCGTAGCGGTCGAGTTCGGGCCGCAGCAGCGCCAGCGGGTGGCGGCCCATCGGGATGCCCAGGCTGCGATAGTCGGCGACGATCTGCTGCGCCTCGGTCGGCGCGCGCAGCTCGGGGAGCGTCTCGTCGAAGCGGGCCTCTTGCAGCAGCGCCGGTAGCCGGCCCAGCCCCGCCGCCTCCCATTGCGCGCGATGCCGGTGGCCGGCCAGCGCGCCCAACGCATCGGCGGCGGCCAGACGCTCGAGATCGGACCGATCCAGTCGCGCGGCGCGGGCCAGGTCTTCGACGCCGTCGAACGGCGGATGTCGGCCGGCGTCGAGCCGCTCCTGGCGCGCGGCGACCAGGCGCTCGGCCGCCTGCGGGCTGAAGCCCTTGATGCGGTTCAGGCCCAGCCGCACCGCCGGCTGCGGGCGGGGGTCGATGACCGCGACGTGCGCCGCCGAGGGTGTGCGCCGCGTGTCCCGCAAGCGGCCGGCGTCGCCGGCCTCGCTCATCGCGATCGGCGTACGCGCGAGCGCGAGCCGCCGCGGATCGTCGGCAGGCGGCCACGGATCGTCGGCAGCGACTTCTTCGAGCGTCGACTCCCAGTCGCTGGCCAGCACGTCGACCGGGCGGACCTGCACGCCGTGTTCGCGGGCGTCGCGCACGAGCTGGGCCGGCGCGTAGAAGCCCATCGGCTGGCTGTTCAGCAGCGCGGCCAGGAAGGCCGCCGGCTCGTGGCACTTGATCCAGCTCGAGACGTAGACGAGCAGCGCGAAGCTGGCGGCATGGCTTTCAGGGAAGCCGTAGTCGCCGAAGCCTTCCATCATCGCGAAGATCTGCTCGGCGAACGCCTGGCTGTAGCCCTTGCGCAGCATGCGTTCGTGCAGCGTGGCCTTGAACGGTTCGAGCCCGCCCTTGCGCTTCCAGGCGGCCATCGCCCGGCGCAGGGCGTCGGCCTCGGCGGGGCTGAAGTCGGCGGCGATCATCGCGATCTGCATCACCTGTTCCTGGAAGATCGGAATGCCCAGCGTGCGCCCCAGCGCCTCGCGCAGCGCTTCGTTCTCGAGGACCGAGGGTTCGAGCCCGCTGCGTCGCCGCAGGTAAGGGTGGACCATGCCGCCCTGGATCGGCCCGGGCCGCACGATCGCCACCTCGATGACGAGGTCATAGTAGTTGGCCGGCCGCAGGCGCGGCAGCATGCTCATCTGCGCGCGCGACTCGATCTGGAACACGCCGATCGTGTCGGCCCGCTGGATCATCGCGAACGTGGCCGGATCATCGTCCGGGATCTGCTGCAGCGTCAGCGGTTCGGGCAGGCCCCGGCGCCGGCTGATCAGCGCCAGCGCCCGGCGCAGCGCGCTGAGCATGCCCAGCGCCAGCACGTCGACCTTGAGCAGGCCCAGCGCGTCCAGATCGTCCTTGTCCCATTCGATGACGCTGCGCCCGGCCATCGCCGCGTTCTCGACCGGCACCAGCCTGGTCAGCCGGTCGCGGGCGATGACGAAGCCGCCCGTGTGCTGCGACAGGTGGCGCGGAAAACCCAGCAGCACATTGGTCATGTCGACCCAATGGCGCACCAGCAGCGAGTCGGGATCGAAACCGTGCTCGGCCATCCGCGCGGCGGTCATCCGCCTGCCGTCCCACCACTGGTGCGAGCCGGCGATCAGGTCGATCCGCTGCGGGTCGATGCCCAGCGCCTTGCCGACGTCGCGCATCGCCGAGCGCGGACGATAGCTGATGACGGTCGCGGTCAGCGCCGCGCGGTGGCGGCCGTATTTTTCGTACAGGTGCTGGATGACCTCTTCGCGGCGCTGGTGCTCGAAATCGACGTCGATGTCCGGCGGCTCGTTGCGCTCCTTGCTGAGGAAACGCTCGAACAGCACGGTGACGCGATCGGGATCGACCTCGGTGATGAACAGGCTGTAGCAGACGACGGAATTGGCCGCCGACCCTCGTCCCTGGCACAGGATGCCGTGATCGCGGGCGAATTTGACGAGGTCGGCGACCGTCAGGAAATAGGGTTCGTAGCGCAGATCGGCGATCAGCGAGAGCTCGTGCGCGAGCAGGGTCCGCACCCGCTCGGGCGCGCCTCGCGGATAACGCTTGGCCAGTCCTGCGTACGCCCGCTGCGCGAGCCACGACGCCGGTGTGTGGCCGGCCGGGACCAGCTCGTCCGGGTACTCGTAGCGCAGGCTGTCGAGCGAGAACCGGCAGTCCCCGGCGATCGTCAGCGTGGCGGCCAGCAGTTCGGGGGGGTAGAGGTGGCCCAGCCGCAGGCGGCTGCGCAGATGCTGTTCGGCATTGGGCGCGCTGGCCGAGCCCAGATCGGCGACGCTGCGATGCGAGCGGATCGCCGTCAGCACGTCCTGCAGGCTCTTGCGCGAGCGGACGTGGAATTCGACGTCACCGGTGGCCACCAGCGGCAGGCCGGACCATCGCGAGACCTGTTGCAGCCGTTCGAGCCATTCGTCGTCGTCGCCGTGCACGAGCCGCGCCACCGCGATCCAGCATGCGCCGGCGAAGCGCTGGCCGACGAACCGCGCCTGCGCGAACGTGGTCTCCATCGGAGCCTGGGGATCGGGCACGAACAGCGCGATCGTGTCGGGCACGCCTCGGGCGAGGTCGTCGGCCAGCAAGCGGTACGAACCCTTGGGAGCGCGCTGCCGCGCGGTCGAGATCAACTCGCACAGGTGGCCATAGCCGTCGCGGTTGCGGGCCAGCAGTACCAGCCGGGCCGGCCGCCGCGAACTCGCGGGGTCGGGCGGGGCGCGATCGGGGGCCGCGGCGGGAGAATCGGCCGTCGATGGGTCGCTGGCCAATGAGTCGGCGGCCAATCGGGCGGAGATCGAAGGATCGGCGGTCCCAGGATCGGCGGTCGAAGAGGCAGTGATCGAAGAGGCGGTCGTGCACGGTTCGCCCGTCGATGGAGCCAGCGCCGGGAACCGGAACTCGGCGCCGATGATCAGTTGCAGGGCCAGGCCGGCGGCCGGCAGCGCCTTGACGGCCAGATGCGCGCGAACGACGCCGGCGACCGAGCATTCGTCGGTGATGGCCAGCGCGCGGTATCCGAGCAGGGCGGCGCGCGCGACCAGCTCGTGCGGATGCGACGCGCCCCTCAGGAACGAGAAATGGGTGACGCAGTGCAGCTCGGCATAGTCGGGGATCGCGGCAGGGGGGCTGGCGGGCGTCACGATGGGGCGGCGGAGCGTCGGTCGGGTTCATCGATACTGTATGAAAATACAGTACCACGCCGGCAGCGTGCCGATCAACCCGGCCGATGGTCTCGCCCGCGCGCATTCCGGCCGAACCGGGTCGCCCGGATGCCGGATCGAGCGTCTGGTGGGAATAAGGGAAACGGGGCGCGGGTACCCGGAAGAAACGCGCGGGCGCCCTAAAGAAACGGCGGCCGCGGCCGCCGGGAGAGGCGCGGGCGCGGCGTCGCGCACCCGCGCGGCGGACGCGAAGCGCCCGCCGTCATCACAGGGTTCAGACCCGTTCGATGATGATCGCCGGGGCCATGCCGCCAGCCGCGCACATCGTGACCAGGCCGCGGCGCAGGTCGCGGCGCTCGAGTTCGTCGAGCACGGTGCCGATCAGGATCGAGCCGGTCGCGCCGATCGGGTGGCCGAGCGCGATCGAGCCGCCGTTGACGTTGACCTTGTTGCGATCGAGCTTCAGGTCGCGGATGTACTTCTCGGCGACGACCGCGAACGCTTCGTTGATCTCGAACAGGTCGATGTCGTCGATCGTCAGGCCGGCCTTGGCCAGCACCTTGCGCGTGGCGGGCACCGGCGCGTTGAGCATCAGCGTCGGCGAATCACCGAGGTTGGCGGTGGCGACGATGCGGGCGCGCGGCTTCAGGCCGTTCTTCTTCGCGTATTCGGGCGAGGCCAGCAGCACGGCGGCCGCGCCGTCGACGACCCCCGACGAGTTGCCGGCGTGGTGGACGAAATTGATGTCCAGATCCGGGTACTTGGCCAGGATCAGGCTGCGATAGGTCGTGCCCTTGTCGTCGAGCGGGAAATCGGCCATCGCCGTGAACGCGGGCTTCAGGCTCGCGAGCGCTTCGGCCGTCGTCTGCGGGCGAGGGTATTCCTCGTGGTCCAGCGCCAGCGAACCGTCGGCCTTGTAGACCGGGATCAGGCTCTTGGCGAACGCGTTCTCGGCGAGGGCCTTGGCCGCGCGCTTCTGGCTTTCGAGCGCCAGCGCGTCGAGGGCCTCGCGCGGGATGCCTTCGAGCGTGGCGATCGCGTCGGCGCAGACGCCCTGGTGCGATTGCGGATGGCGGGCGCGCAGGCGCAGGTTGCCGTTGTCCATCATCATCGGGCCTTCATCGGCCGAGCGACGGTTGGGCATCGACATCATCTCGGTGCCGCCGGCGATGACCAGGTCTTCCATGCCGGACATGATGCTGGCGGCCGCCAGGTTGACCGACGTGATGCCCGAGCCGCAGAAGCGGTCCAGCGTGACGCCGCTGGCGAGCGTGTCGTAGCCGGCGTCGAGGGCGGCCATCCGGCCGAGGTCGCCGCTCTGCGGGCCGCGCTGCGAGCTGGTGCCCCAGATGATGTCGTCGACTTCGGCGGTCTTCAGATCGTTGCGTTCGGCCAGTGCCTTGAGCACGGCCGCAGCCAGATGCTGCGGATGCATGTCGGTCAGCGCGCCTTTGCCGAACTTGCCGATGCCGCGCGGGGTGCGGCAGGTGTCGATGATCAGGGCTTCGGGCATGAGGTCTCCTGGAAATGAAATGTGGAACGGAGTAGCGGAGTATTTCACCGCGCATGATGCCACCGGCTCGCGCGCGCCGGCCGCGAGTCGATCAGATGAAACCGCGTCAGAGGCCGAGAGTTTTTTGGACGCGCAAGGCGGGAATGGACGAAAGACTCTCCTCAGACTCTCAGCCCGCCGGCGTCGCGCCGCGCTCCGGATGACGGGCACGCCAGGCGCGCAACGCGGTTTCGTAGCGGGCCAGTTCGTCCGCGTAGATGTCGAACACGCACGGCACGCAACCGCTGCGGCAGCAGTCCTCCGGATCGGGCCGCAGCGGCGGTTCCGGCGGCGGGTCGTCGTCGAGAGGATCGGACATCGAAGGTTCGGACGAGTCGCGGACGCGACGGGCCGGCTCGGGCCGACCCGGTCCCGACAGCATAACGCGTCGGCCGCGTCGATGCCGCTCCCGGCACGCCGACGACCGGCGACGGCGCATCCGGCCCGGCGCGTCCGGTCCGGCGCGCTCACTCGCCGCGCGGGCCGAACCACGCCAGCGACAGCGCGCAGGCGATGACGAGCAGCACGGCCGCGGCGGCGGAGAACAGCGCGCCGATCTCGGTGTCGCGTCGCTCGATCGTCAATCGCGTGTTCAGGTTGTCGTAGACCTTGCGCAGATCGTATGCGGTGCCGGCATGGAAGTATTCGCCGCCGGTGATCCGGGCGACGCTCTTCAGCGTGTCCTCGTCCAGCCGCATGTAGTACGACCAGCCATCCGCCGGGGAGGCCGCGCCTTCGTTCGAGCCGAAGCCCACCGTATAGACGCGCACGCCGCGATCGGCCGCCATCCGGGCGATCTCGAGCGGGTCGGGGCCGGTGGTGCGCCGGCCGTCGCTGAGCAGGATGATGCTGCCGGCCGTGTACGAGCCGGGCGGTACGGGTTTGAACTCGTCCTGCTCGGCCCGGCCCGGCGACCTGCGGCGCTCGATCGGCGCCGCGCGCGGGCGAGGGCCGGGACCGGTGTCGAACAGCGTCGCCTCGAGATCGAAGCCGGCGTCCGGGAACAGCACCGACAACGCGACCAGCAGCCCGCTGCCGGTGGCCGTGCCGCGCTGGAGCTGGAAGCGATCGATCGCCGCCGTCATCTCGTCGCGATTGTCGGTCGGCGTCTGCACGACCGCCGCCGTGCCGGCGAACGACGTGATGCCCAGCCGCACGTGGCGGGGCAGATCGGCGATGAAGGCCTTGGCCGCGTTCTGCGCGGCGACCATCCGCGTCGGTTCGATGTCGGTGGCCAGCATGCTGCGCGAGACGTCCATCGCCAGCACCAGCGTCAGGTATTCGGACGGCAGCGACAGCGTCGCGCTCGGCCGCGCGATCGCCAGCACGGCGCTCGTCATCGCGGCCGCGAACAGCGCCGGCGGCACGTGCCGACGCCAACGGCGTCCCGGGCCGAGCGCCGCGCGGATCAGCGACAGGCTCGCGTAACGGGCCGCGACGCGCTGGCGGCGACGCAGCGCCAGCAGGTACGCGGCGATCAGCACCGGCATCGCGAGCAACAGCCAGAGCGCGTCCGGCCACTGGAATCGCATCGTTGCTCCGGGTCGCATCCGACGTCACGCGCCTGATCGCCCTTGCAGGTCGGGCGCAAGGGCCCGACGCGGGCGGCGCGGACCGGGGCACGGGGAGGATCGGGACCTGCGGCTACTCTAACACTCGCCCGGCGCTCGTACCGAGCGCGCGGCAAAGTGATACCTTGTAAGTCGACGCATGCGGAATGGATGGCGGGGATTCCGGATGAAACGCGCTGCGCTCTATAGCCGATCTGCTCCTCGGGACGTCCGGGCGCCGCCCGCCGCGGACCGGGCCGACACGGCGGCCGCGCGCGCATCGGCGCCGGTCGGTGCCGAGGCCTTGCCGCCGCGTTCCGCTGCCGAGGTCGACCCCGTCGGCTGGGCTCGCTGGAAGGCGGTGACCGCGTCGTGGCGACGGCATCCGGGCCGGGCCGGCTTCGCCGGCGGCCTGATGGCCGCGCTGGCCGTGCTCGTCGCGGTCGTCTGGGGGCATGGCCTGCGGCCGCCGCCGCCCGCGTTGACGCAGGACGACATCGACGCGGCCGTCATGCATACCGTGCAGAACCAGGTGTTGCCCGCGCAGACGGCGAGGGCGGCCGAGGCCGTTCGCCGTTCGGTCGTCAAGGTGCGCGGATTCCACGATGCCGCGAACGATGCGAAGACCGCGTCCGCGGCGCCCGGCCGCGGCGAAGACCCGAAACCCGGCGCCGCCAAGGGTGCGCCGGGCGGCGGTGAACCGGCCCGCCGCAAACCGGTCCCGATGGACCCGGCGCGTCCCGATCACAACAGCAACGTCGGTTCGGGCGTCGTCATCGTCGACACCGGCATCATCCTGACGAACCTGCACGTGGTGGCCGGTGCCCGGCGCCTGGTGGTCACGTTTTTCGACGGCCAGGAATCCGAGGCCGAGGTCGTCGGCGTGCAGCCGCAGAACGATCTGGCCGTCATTCGCGCGCGCACCGTGCCCGACGACCTGCCGGCCGCCACGCTGGGGTCGACGCAAGGGTTGCGGCCCGGCGATGCGGTGGTCGCGGTCGGGTTTCCGTTCGACATCGGCCCGTCGGTATCCGCCGGCGTCGTGTCGGGCCTGAACCGCGAGTTCCGCTCGCCCGAAGGCGAGCGGCAGCTCAGCGGCCTGATCCAGTTCGACGCGGCGGCCAACCCCGGCAACTCGGGCGGCCCGCTGGTGACGATGGCCGGCGACGTGGTCGGCATCGTCACCGCGATCCTGAACCCGACCGAGGCGCGCACCTTCATCGGCATCGGCTTCGCGGCGACGATCGAAAGCGCCGGCCAGGCCGTCGGCATGCCTCCGTTCTGATGACGCCCAGGGAGAATCCGCGAGATGGATGACGATCGAGTGACCGAGCTGCCCGGCAGCGATCCGCCGCTGTCGGCGGCCGAATCGCATGCGCTGATGGAACGCGTGCTGTACGAAGTCAAGCGCGTCGTCGTCGGCCAGGATCATTTCCTCGAGCGCGTGCTGGTCGCGATCCTCGCGCAGGGGCATCTGCTGGTCGAGGGCGTGCCCGGGCTGGCCAAGACGCTGACCGTCAACACGCTGGCCCGGACGCTGCGCGGACAGTTCAGGCGGATCCAGTTCACGCCCGATCTGCTGCCCGCCGACCTGATCGGCACGCGCGTGTTCAACCAGCAATCGGGCGAGTTCGGCACGGTGCTCGGCCCGGTGTTCACGAACCTGCTGCTGGCCGACGAGATCAATCGCGCGCCGGCCAAGGTCCAGAGCGCGCTGCTCGAGGTCATGCAGGAGCGGCAGGTGACGATCGCCGGCCAGACGCACCGGGTGCCGGCGCCGTTCGTCGTGATGGCGACGCAGAACCCGATCGAGACCGAGGGCACTTACCCGCTGCCCGAGGCGCAGGTCGATCGCTTCATGATGAAGGTCCTCGTCGATTACCCGAGCGAGGACGAGGAGTTCGTGATCGTGCAGCGCGTGACCGGGCCGTCGCCGCAGGCGATGCCGGTGGCCAGCACCGGCCAGTTGCTGACCTTGCAGGCGCAGTGCCGCAAGAACTTCGTCGACCCGGCGCTCGTGCAGTTCGCGGTTCGCGTGGTGGCCGCCACGCGCGAGCCGGGGCGTTTCGGGCTCGACGATCTCGGCCGGTACCTGACGTTCGGCGCCAGTCCGCGCGCGACGATCAATCTGATCGAGGGCGCGCGGGCGCTGGCCTTCCTGCGCGGGCGCACGTACGTCTGGCCCGAGGACGTCGTCGACCTGGTGCCCGACGTGCTGCGCCATCGCCTCGTGCTGTCCTACGAGGCGCTGTCCGACGGCATGAGCGCCGACCGGATCGTGATGAGGATCCTGCAGGCGATCGCGGCGCCGGACAAACCGTTGGACAGCCATGTCCGGGTCGCGGCCGGCGCTTAGCGTCGTCGGCCGCGCCGGCGCGCCGGCCGGCCGCACGTCGGCCGATCGCGCTGCGACCGATCGTGCGTCGACCGATCGCGCTTCCACGGATCGTGCGTCGACCGATCACGCGTCGGCCAGTCGTGCGTCGGCGGTGCTGCGGCGGATCGAATGGACGGTGCTGCGCCGCCTCGACGGCATCCTGCAGGGCGACTACCGGACGTTGTTTCGCGGGGCCGGCCTGGACCTGGCGGACCTGCGCGAATACGTGGCGCACGATGACGTGCGCCACATCGACTGGAACGTCACCGCGCGGATGCGTACCCCGTACGTGCGCGAGTTCCAGGAGGACCGGGAGGTCGCGGCCTGGTTCCTGGTCGACCTGTCGGCGTCGGTCGACTTCGGTTCGTCGCCGGTGCGCAAGCGCGACGTGGCGATCGACCTGACGGCCGCGCTCGCGCAGGCGCTGGCCCGCCACGGCAACCGCGTCGGCGCGCTGCTGTACGCGGGCGGCCGCGTCGACGTCGTGCCGGCGCGCGCCGGCCGGCGGCATCTGCTGTTCATCATCGACCGCATGCTGGCCGAGGCCGACACCCGGCAGGCCGAACCGGTCGGGCGCCGCGGCGGCTTCTGGCGGCGCCGGCGCGCCGCGTCGCCGCCGGCCGCCGTCTCGACGGATCTGCAGCGCCTGCTGACCCGCGCGCAGGCCGTCGTCGCGCGCCGCTCGGTGATGTTCGTGCTGTCCGATTTCATCAGCGAGCCGGGCTGGGAAAAGCCGCTGGCGGCGCTGGCCCGGCGCCACGAGGTCGTCGCGATCCACCTGCTCGATCCGCTGGAGGTCGCGCTGCCGGACCTGGGCCTGGTGGTGATGCAGGATGCCGAGTCGGGCGAGCAACTGTTCGTCGATACGCACGACGAGGCGTTTCGCCGGCGTTTCGCGCAGGCCGCCGCCGATCGCGACGAGGCGCTGGGGGCGGCGTTCGGACGGGCCGGGGTCGATGCGCTGGCGCTGTCGACCGACGAGCCGATCGACCAGGTGCTGCTGCGCTTCATCCGGCTGCGCAAGGCGCGGGCGCGCCTGGCCGGCGGCTCGGCCGTTCGAGGCGTCGTGCCATGATCGACGGGCTCGATCTGCGATCGTGGCACCTGCCGGAGGCGATCGGCTTCGCGTGGCCGTCGCTGCTCTGGCTGCTGGCCGGCCTGCCGTTGCTGGCGCTCGCGTACCGGCGGCTCGTGCGCCGGGGTGCGGGCGCGCGCGGCGATGCGGCGCGGCCACGGCTGCCGATGACCGCCGGCCCGGCGAGCGGGCCGCGCGCCAAGGGCTCCGCGGGAGAGGGGCGGGCGGGCCGGATGGGCGCGGTGCGGCGTCATCTGCCGGCGGCGCTGATGGGGCTCGGGCTGGTGTCGCTGGTGATCGCGATCGCCCGGCCGCAGGCGGTCGTCGTACTGCCGACGCGGCTGGAGACGGTGGTGCTGGCGCTGGACATGTCGGGCAGCATGCGTGCCGACGACGTCAAGCCGACGCGGCTGGCGGCCGCGCAGGCGGCCGCGAAGGCTTTCGTGGCCGATCAGCCGAGCCACGTGCGGGTCGGCGTGGTCGCGGTGGCGGGCACGGCGGCCGTCGTCCAGTCGCCGACGCACCAGCGCGACGATCTGATTCAGGCGATCGACCGGCTGCAGCCGCAGCGGGGCACGGCGCTGGGAGCGGGGCTGATCATCGCGCTGGCCACGTTGCTGCCCGACGCGAAGATCGACGTCGAGCGCGAGATCGACGAAGGCCGCGACGGCAACCGTTCGCGCGGTCCGGCCGAAGCCTCGCCGGAACCCGCGCCGGCGCCGGCGCTGAACGATTCGGCCGTTCTGATCCTGTTGTCGGACGGGGTCAGCAACACCGGTCCCGACGTCGCGACGGCGATCGCATTGGCCAGCCGGCACGGCGTCCGGATCCATACCGTGGGCATCGGCACCGCCGAAGGGGCCAGCGTCAGCGCCGACGGCTGGTCGATGCGCGTCCGGCTCGACGAACAAGGGCTGCGGCAGATCGCCGACGCCACCGGCGCCGACTATTTCCACGTGGCCGATGCCGCGCAACTGAAGCGGATCTATCGCCGGATCGGTGCGCGCGTCGCGCTGCAGAAACAGACCCGCTCCGAGGTGACGGCGCTGTTCGCCGGCGCCGGGGCGTTGCTGGCGTCGATCGCCGCGCTGCTGTCGATGGCGCGCGCGAACCGGATCCTGTGACGCGCGTGCCGCCGGCGCCGCGCCGGACGGCCGCGCGGCAACGCGGTCGCGGAGGTCGTGTACCGGGATCGACCGCCGGTCGGCTGGCATGAGGGGATTCGCGCCCGCGTCGTCGCACAATCGTCGAACGGCATCCCCGCGATGGTCCGATGTTTCCGTGGTTCGATTTTGGGTGGTTCGACGCGATGCGCGGCTCGATACGTGCACTCCGCTTTCTCGACCGGCACGCAGCGATCCGCAGGGCAGGGCGCGCGTTGGCCGGATGGACCGTCGCGACCCTGGTTGCGGCGACGGGCGCCTGCTCCAGCGTCCCGTTCCACCGCTTTGCCGACGTCGCTCCACCGGCGCCGGACCAGGGGGATGTCTTCCTGTATCGGCTCGACGCTCGATGGGCGTCGAGCGAAGTCTTCGATGTCTTCGTCGACGACGTGCTCGTCGGCCGGCTGCCGAACGCGTCGGTGCTGTGGATGCGCCTGCATCCGGGCGCTCACCAGTTGAGCGTCGTGCCGGGGCCGACCCGGCAGCGCGCCGAAAGCCGGATCCGGGTCGACGCCGGGCAGCGCCACGTCCTGCAGTACGACTTCGCGACGCGGACGATGGCCAACGACGCGTTCCTCGGTTCGGCGCTGCGCTGGCGTGCCGATCTGGCGCTCGACGATCTGCCCCGGACGCTGACGCTGCTCGGCGCGGCCTGCGATCCGGGCTGCCCGCTTCGGCCGCTGCGGGTCGGCAACCGGATTCCGATCGACGACGTCGAGGCGGTGCCGGGCCTCGATGCCGGTGGTCGCGCCGGCTATCGCGCGTGGCTGCGCAGGGCCCCGCCGCGCGCCTTCGTCGTCGCCGACGACGGCCGTTGGCATGCGAGCTGGGGATTCCGATCGGTCGAGCGGGCGATCCAGCAGTGCCGGGACGGCGGGTACGCGCCGTGCCGGTTGTATGCGGTCGATCATCGCGTGGTGTGGGAAACGCCCCACTGATCGGCGGGTGATGGCCGGTTCGCGGTTCTCGGCTCCGATGTCGGGATGCGATAATAGGTCCGACCACCGAGGGGTTCGGGATCCGCGCGTCGCGTCCTGGCCCGAAGTCCTTCTCACACCTGCGGCTAGTCTGCGGGCTGCCACTCGCCAGTCACGAGGGGTCGTTGTTTTGAGCAGATCTGCCGCCCGCGCACGGGGATGTCTCGCCCGCTGGAAGCCGGGGCTCGCCGTCGTGGCCGCCTGTCTCGCGCTGGTCGCTTGCGGCACGCCGCGGCCGCCGGCCATCTACAACAAGGAATCGTTCTCGGCGACCAGCGCGTTCTCGCGCGAATTCCCGGCGTCGGTACGGATGACGTGCGAGGCGGCCCGGCGGGCCCTGCTCAGCCAGGGATACGTGCTCAAGGATTCGCGGCCCGATCAGATCTCCGGCACCAAGCGCTTCCAGCCGAAGGACGCCACGTACACCGAGATCGAGTTCTACGTCGTCTGCACGCCGAGCAGTCCAAACGGCGAGCACACGATCGCGTTCGCCAACGCGATCCAGGGCTATTACGCGATGAAGAAGGCGCCGACGACGGCCAGCCTGGGACTGGCCGCGCTCGGTTCGCTGTCGGTGCCGGTCGGTTCGTCGGACGAGGCGCTGGTGCGCATCGGCGGCGAAACGATTCCGTCGACCGATTTCTACGAGCGCTTCTTCCTGCTGACCCAGCATTACCTGGCCAGCATCCCCGACTACTGATCGCCGCCGCGAGGCCGGTCGCTCGGTACGTGCGAGACGATCGCCGGGCCCCGTCCGGGTCCGGTAACATTGCTGGCACACAATCACCGGATCGGCCCGCCGGGGCCGCCGTCCAGGAGACATCATCGTGATTCGATCGATCCGCTTTCGCGTGGCGGGACTGGCCGTCGCCGGCGCCGCCGCGCTCGTCGCCGGGCCGGCCTGGGCCCAGACCGAGATTCAGTGGTGGCACGCGATGACCGGCGCGCTCGGCGACCGGGTCGGCAGCTTCGCCGATCGCTTCAACAAGAGCCAGTCCGAATACCGGGTCGTGCCGGTGTTCAAGGGGTCGTATCCGGAGACCATGGCCGCGGCGATCGCCGCGTACCGGGCCGGCAACGCGCCGCACATCGTCCAGATCTTCGAGGTCGGCACCGCCACGATGATGTCGGCCAAGGGCGCGATCATCCCGGTCGAGAAGATGATGAAGGAGGTCGGCGAGCGCTTCGACCGCAACGCGTACGTGCCGGCCGTGGCCGGCTACTACACGTCGCGCAAGGGCGAGATGCTGTCGTTCCCGTTCAACAGCTCGACGACGGTCTTCTACTACAACCGCGACGCGCTGGCGAAGGCGGGCGTGGCGCGGCCGCCGGAGACCTGGCCCGAGGTCGCCGCCGCGGCGGCCAAGATCAAGGCGGCCGGCGCCACGCCGTGCGCGTTCACCACCGGCTGGCAGAGCTGGACGCAGATCGAGAGTTTCTCGGCCTGGCACAACGTGCCGATGGCCACGGCCAACAACGGGTTCGACTCCACGTCGGTCAAGCTGCTGGTCAATTCGCCGCTGCACGTGCGCCATATCGGCAACCTCGCGCAGTGGAGCAAGGACGGCCTGTTCAGCTACGGCGGCCGGCGCAACGAGCCCGAGGCCAAGTTCTATTCCGGCGAATGCGCGATGCTGACGTCCAGTTCGGCCGCGTACGCGAACATCAAGCGCAACGCCAAGTTCGCGTTCGGCATCGGCAAGCTGCCGTACTACAGCGACGTCGACGGTGCGCCGCAGAACACCGTCATCGGCGGCGCGAGCCTGTGGGTGATGGCGGGCCGCAAGCGCGACGAGTATCGCGGCGTCGCCCGGTTCTTCACGTTCCTGTCCTCGCCGCAGATCCAGGCCGAATGGCACCAGGAGACCGGCTACCTGCCGCTGACGCGCGCCGCTTATGAACTGACGCGCCAATCGGGCTTCTACGACAAGAACCCGGGCACCGACGTCGCCGTCGAGCAGATGATCGTCAAGACGACGGACAAGTCCCGCGGCATCCGGCTGGGCAACTTCGTGCAGATCCGCGACATCATCGACGAGGAGCTCGAAGGCGTGTGGGGCGGCAAGCAGGACGCCCGGACCGCGCTCGACCGGATCGTCAAGCGCGGCAACGAACAGTTGAGCCGTTTCGAGCGCACGGCCAAGGACTGAGGATTTCCGAGTCGAAGCGGGAGGCCGCGCCGATGGCGATGGACAAGCGCGTCGTTTTCGCCGAACGCTGGCTGCCCTGGTGGCTGCTGCTGCCGCAGTTGCTGATCTCGGCGGTGTTCTTCTATTGGCCTGCCGTCCAGGCGCTCGTGCAATCGGTCTTCATCCAGGACGCATTCGGCACCTCGCTCGAATTCGTCGGCCTGGAGAACTTCGAGCGGCTGTTCGACGATCCGCTGTACCGGCAATCGTTCGTCACGACCGCGGTGTTCTCGGTCTGCGTGACCGGGCTCGGACTGACGGCGAGCCTGCTGCTCGCGTATTTCGCCGACCGGCTGCGGCGCGGCGCTTACCTGTTCCGCACGTTGCTGATCTGGCCCTACGCGGTCGCGCCGGCGATCGCCGGCGTGCTGTGGATGTTCCTGTTCAATCCGACGCTCGGCGTGGTCACGCACTGGCTGCGCGCGTGGGGCATCGAATGGAACCACGTGATCGACGAGAACCAGGCGATGGCGCTGATCGTCATGGCCGCGGTCTGGAAGCAGATCAGCTACAACTTCGTGTTCTTCCTGGCCGGGCTGCAGGCGATTCCGCGCTCGCTGATCGAAGCGGCGGCGCTGGACGGCGCCGGCGCGTGGCGCACGTTCCGCTCGGTGATCCTGCCGCTGCTGTCGCCGACCGCGTTCTTCCTGCTGGTCGTCAACGTCGTCTACGCGTTCTTCGACACGTTCGCGATCGTCGACACCGCCACGCAGGGCGGGCCCGGCACCTCGACCAGCATCCTCGTCTACCGCGTCTATCACGAAGGGTTCAAGGCGCTGGACATCGGCGGTTCGGCCGCGCAGTCGGTCGTGCTGATGGCGATCGTCATCGCGTTGACCTTCATCCAGTTCCGCTACATCGAGCGCAAGGTCAACTACTGACATGGTCGGACGCAGCCGCCTGCTGGACATCGTCACCTACGTCGTGCTGACGCTGGGCGTGCTGGTCGTCGCGCTGCCGGTGTACGTGACCTTCATCGCGTCGACGCAGACGGCCGAGCAGGTGCAGAGCGCGCCGATGTCGCTGTGGCCGGGCAGCCATTTCATCGACAACTACCGGCAGGTGCTGTTCGCGGGCACCGACCTGTCCGGCCAGCCGGTCGGCCGCATGATGCTGAACAGCCTGGTGATGGCGCTGGCGATCGCGATCGGCAAGATCGTGATCTCGCTGCTGTCGGCGTTCGCGCTGATCTACTTCCGGTTCCGTTTCAAGGGGGTCGTGTTCTGGGCGATCTTCATCACGCTGATGCTGCCGGTCGAAGTGCGGATCATGCCGACGTACCAGGTCATCTCGGACCTGCGCCTGCTCGATTCGTATCTGGGCCTGACGCTGCCGCTGATGGCGTCGGCGACCGCCACGTTCCTGTTCCGGCAGTTCTTCATGACGGTGCCCGACGAACTGGTCGAGGCGGCGCGGATCGACGGCGCGGGCCCGATGCGCTTCTTCTGGCATATCCTGCTGCCGCTGTCGCGAACCAGCATCGCCGCGCTGTTCGTCATCCTGTTCGTCTACGGCTGGACGCAGTACCTGTGGCCGCTGCTGATCACGACGCAGGAATCGATGTATCCGGTCGTCGTCGGCATCCGCCGGATGATCACCGGCGGCGACGCGGCGACCGAGTGGAACCTGGTGATGGCGATCGCGATGCTGGCGATGCTGCCGCCGGTGCTGGTCGTGCTGCTGATGCAGCGCTGGTTCATCCGGGGGCTGGTCGAATCCGATAAGTGATCGGCGCGCGATCGGCGCCGCTGCTTCGGCCCGGTTCATCCGCTGTCCGCTCCACCTCCGTCCGCACGGCCCCTGTTCGCACGGCTCCTGTTCGCTCTGTCTCTGTCCGCAGCGGGCAAGTTCACGCACCGGGAGTGGAGACGAATCTCGGCCAAGATGAACGACGTTACCATTCCGGCTGGCGAAGTCGTCCGGCGGCGTATTTACCCGATTATCGGCTCGTTCGAACCGATGCGATGTGATGAACGAGAAAGCTCGTGACAATCGAATATGAAAACGCTACCATCAATCGATCAGTAGCCTGTCATTCCGGGAGCGGCGCATATGTCGGTGATCGATTCCATCGAGCTTCATCTGGTGCAGGCGCCGTTGCCCGCGCCGTTCTCGCCTTCGTGGATCATCAACGGCACGCGGCAGTCCCTGTACTTCTACCTGGTTCGCCTGCGCACCGATGACGGTGTGGAAGGGTTCAGCGCGTTCTCGGCGACGTCGCGGGAACGCGCCGGCATGGGCGATTCGCTGGCCGCGCTGCTGCTGGGTAAGGACATCCACGATCAGGCTCATCTGATGGAGATGTTGCGGATCCCCGCTTATGGCGGTTTCCGCAATTTCTGGGTGGAGCCGGCGTTCTGGGACATTCGCGGCAAGCTGGCCGGCAAGCCGGTCTACGAACTGCTCGGCGGCAAGGCGCAGACGGTGGACCTGTATGCGTCGGCCGGCGAGGTCAAGGAGCCGGCGGCGCGCATCGAGGAAGCGCTCGCCCGCCATGAAGAAGGATTCCGGGTCATGAAGATACGGGTCCACGATTTCGACGAGAAGGTCGACATCCGGCAGATGCAGGAGCCGGCCGCCGCGCTGCAAGGCAAGATGAAGCTGGCGGTCGACTGCAATCAGGCGTTCTGGTACACCGGCGGCGGAGCAGGGCCCAAATGGGACCTGCCCCGGGCCAAGCGCTTCTGCGACGCGGCCTTCGATGCCGGGATGCTATGGGTCGAAGAGCCGCTGTTCATGGATTGGCATGATCAGATGGCCGAGCTGACCGCTTATTCGCGCGTGCCGATCTCCGGCGGCGAATTGCATACGGGCGGCCTGCTCGAGCTGGCCACGATGATCGAGAAGAAGTGTTATTCGATCTACCAGCCCGACGCGATGTGGACCGGAGGGATCGAGCAGACGCTCGAGATCGCCCGGCTGGTGCGCAAGGCCGGCGCCCAGTTCACCCCGCACACCTGGAGCAACGGGATCGGCTTCGCGGTCAACTTCAACATCCTGCTGGCCAGCGGCTTCGCCGGCGAGCACGAGCTCGAATACCCGATCAACCCTCCGGGCTGGACCGTCGAGGCGCGCGATGCCTTGCTGGTCGAGCCGTGGCAGCACGATCGCGGCACGCTGGCGGCGCCGACCCGGCCCGGCCTGGGGTTCGAGATCGACGAGAAGGCGCTCGCCCGCTACGGGCGCTGCTTCTTCAAGGCCGATCGCAAGACGGTGTCGTGGATGCCCGAGGCCTTGTCGACGCTGCCGATGTTCGCATCGCCGCGCTGAAGCCGGATCGGTCGGCCGTCGAACGAAAGCCCGCATTCACAACGAAGGTCTGTCGTGAGCATCAGCGCCGCGGAATCCCTCCGCTTCGACTTCATCATCATCGGCGCCGGATCCGCGGGCTGCGTGCTCGCCGAGCGTCTGAGCGCCTCCGGCCGATGGCGGGTGCTGGTGCTGGAGGCGGGCGGCGAGGCGGATCGCCTGTTCGTGCGCATGCCGCTGGGCTACGGCAAGCTGTTCAGCGATCCATCGTTGAACTGGTGCTTCAAGACCGAGCCCGATCCCCGGCTGGGCGGGCGGGCCGATTTCTGGCCGCGCGGCAAGATCCTCGGCGGATCCAGCTCGATCAACGCGATGGTATACATCCGCGGCCAGCGCGAGGACTTCGACGGCTGGGCGGCGCAGGGCAATACCGGCTGGGATTTCGAGTCCGTGCTGCCGTACTTCCTCAGGTCGGAGAACAACGACCTGGGGGCCGGTGCCTATCACGCGATCGACGGACCGCTGGCGATCTCCGGCATCGAGCAGGCCGCGCATCCGATCGTTCGCGCGGCGATCGAGGCCGGCGTCCGGCTCGGCCATCCGCGGAACACCGATTTCAACGGTCCGACGCAGGAAGGCTTCGGCACTTATCAGTTCACGTTTCGCGATGGCGTGCGCAGCAGCAACGCGCGCTGCTTTCTGGACGGCGCCCGCAAGCGTTCCAACGTGACGGTGTGGACCGGTGCGCTGGTGGACCGGATCATTTTTCGGGATCGCATCGCCGAAGGCGTCGAACTGATCCGCGACGGGCAGCGACTGCGGGTGCGGGCCGATCGCGAGGTGGTGTTGTGCGCCGGGGCGATCGGATCGCCGGCCATTCTCGAGCGCTCCGGCGTCGGTGACGGCAGGCGGCTGCAACGGCTGGGTATCCCGGTGGTCATCGACAATCCCGCGGTCGGCGAGAATCTGCAGGATCATGTCCAGTGCGGCATCACCTGGCGCGCGAAGATTCCGACGGTCAATCAGTCGCTGGGATCGTGGGCCGGGCAGCTACGGGCCGGTATCCGCTATGTGCTCGCGCGCAGCGGCCCGCTGTCGTTGAGCATCAACCAGGGCGGGGCGTTCGTGAAGACGAGGCCGGATCTGGACCGGCCCGACACGCAGCTCTACATGCTGCCGATGAGTTTCGCGGTAGCCGTCGACCGGCCTCGGCTCGCGCCCGATCCTTTTCCCGGCATGCTGATGACGGCCAGTCCCTGCCGCCCGAGCAGTCGGGGCCACGTGCACATCCGCGACACGCAGCCCGAGACGGCGCCGGCCATCGTCGCCAATGCGCTGTCTACCGCCGAAGACCGGCGCGTGATGGTCGACAGCCTGAAGATCCTGCTCCGATTGTCGAACACCGAACCGTTGGCCGGCCTGCTCGAACGGCGTATCCGTCCGGACCGCGGGCTGGACAGCGATGATGACCTCGAGGCGCACGCGCTGGAGACCGGCAAGACGACCTACCATCCGTCCTGCACCTGCCCGATGGGGCCGAAACCGGATGGGGCCGTCGTCGATCCGACGCTGGCCGTCCATGGTCTGGGCAGGCTCAGCGTCATCGATGCATCGGTCATGCCCGCCGTGGTATCGGGTAATACCAACGCGGCCGCGACCATGATCGGCGAGAAGGGCGCCGACCTGATTCTTCAGCGTAGCGGAGGCGGGTGATGACATTGTCCGGATTCGATTCGATGGTCTTCGGTGCGCCGGGCCAGTATCTGCAGGGCCCGGGCCTGCTGGCGGCGCTGGGCGACGTCGTCGCGCAGCACGGCAGGCGGCCGATGGTGCTGATCGATCGCAGCCTGATGGACTCGGTGCTGCATGAGGTCAGCGCGGGGCTGGGGCCGTTGGCGGCGGATGCCCGGATCGTGGCCTTCGACGGCGAATGCACGGCCGAAGCGATCGACGCGGCGAGCCGGGCGGGCGGCGAGGCCGGGTGCGACGTGGTGCTCGGCGTCGGCGGGGGCAAGACGATCGACACCGCCAAGGGCGCGCGCATGGCGCTGCAGTGTCCGCTGGTGATCGTGCCCACCGTGGCGTCGAACGATTCGCCGACGAGTCGCCTGATCGTCGTCTACGACGCCAAGCACGTGCTGGTCGGTACTCGCCTGATGGCGCGCAGCCCGGACGTCGTGCTGGTCGACACCTCGGTGATCGCGCGCGCGCCGGCAAGGTTCCTGCGTGCCGGCATCGGCGACGCGATTTCGAAGCGCTTCGAGGTCGGTCAGGCGGTGCGGGCAGGTGGACGCAATTTCTTCGGCGGGCGAGGCGGGGTGACGGCGATGGCGATCGCGCAGGCCTGTTATCGCGTGATCCGCGACGATGCGCGGACGGCACTCGCCGATGTCGCCGAGCGCCGCGGCTCACCGGCGCTCGAACGGCTGATCGAGGCCTGCGTGCTCGGCAGCGGACTGGGCTTCGAGAGCGGCGGCCTGTCCATCGCGCACTCGATGTTGCGGGGCTTCTCGACCGAGCCTTCGCTGGCGACGGCCTTGCACGGCGAGCAGGTGGCGGTGGGCCTGCTGATCCAGCTCTGCGCCGGCGCGACACCCGAAGTCCCGCCGGAAGAACTGATCGCGTTCTATCGAAGCATCGGTCTGCCGTGCTCGCTGCGCGATCTGGGGTGCACGCGGCCGCTCGACGAAGTGCTGCCCGCGATCGTCGAACGCACGGTGCGTACCTCGCCGTACATCGGCAATTTCGAGGTCGAGGTCACCGAATCGGTGCTGGCGGATGCCGTTCTGCGGGCCGACAGGCTGGCTCGGGCCGATAGCGGATCGGCGGCGAGCGGGAGCGGCTAACCGGAGCGGCTAACGGGAGCAGCTAACGAGAGCGGCTGACAGGAACGGCTAACCCACGGGAGCGGCTAAACTACGGCCGTTCCCTCAGACGCTTCTTCGAGCAGCCCTGCCATGACATCGGCGCCTCCGACAACCAAGCCGCGCCGGCGTCGATCCGGAGGCGGCGTGCGGATCGAGCGGGTCGCGCAGGCGGCCGGCGTGTCGATCAGCACGGTCTCACGCGTGCTCAACCATCCCGATGCCGTCTCCGAGCGCACGCGCACGCA
Source organism: Burkholderiaceae bacterium (assembly GCA_047601745.1). Classification (GTDB taxonomy): domain Bacteria; phylum Pseudomonadota; class Gammaproteobacteria; order Burkholderiales; family Burkholderiaceae_E; genus JAKPAM01. The sequence continues at coordinate 4,264,963 of JASGIS010000001.1, forward strand.
GGTGTGGGCGGCGATCGAATCGACCGGCTACGTGCCCAATCGCCTCGCCGGAGGCCTGGCCACCAGCCGCTCCCGGACGATCGGCCTGATCATTCCGCACATTCTGAGTTCGGCGTTCGCCGACGTGGTCCGCGGGCTCGCGGACAAGCTGGTCGCAGCGAACTTCGAACTGCTGCTCGGGCTCAGCGCTTATTCCGCCGAGCGCGAACTCGAGCACGTGAAGTCGTTTCTGAGCCAGCGGGTCGCGGGGCTGGTCATGGTCGGGTTCTCGCATGCGCCGCTGACGCGAAAGCTGTTGAAGGAGGCGCGCATTCCGGTCGTCGAGACCTCGGATCTGGGAACGGATACGCTCGACATGGTGGTGGGTTTCTCCAATCGCGACGCCGCCCGCCGGATGACCGAGCTGATCGCGTCTTGCGGCTATCGCAAGATCGCGTTCGTATCCTTGTCGACCCGGGACAACGACCGCGAGGTGCATCGTCGCGAAGGTTATCTGACTGCAGTGACGGCTTCGGGCGGGTCGCCGGTCGTATTCGAATCGGCCAATGGGGTGGCCGCGGGCGCCGAGACGTTCCGCCGTCTGCGCGCGCAGGATCCGGGCATCGACGCGGTGTTCTGTTCGAACGATGCGCTGGCGGTGGGCTGCCTGCTGGAGGCCATGCGGCAGCGCATCGCGGTGCCGGAAACGATGGGCGTGGCGGGTTTCGGCGACGTCGAGATGGCGCGCGAATTCGTCCCCGCGCTGACCACGGTGCGGGTGCGGCGCTACGACATGGGCGCCCGCGCTGCCGAGCTGCTGCTCGACCGGATCGCCGGCCGAACGGTCGGGCGTGCGGTGGTCGATCTGGGCTACGAACTGGTACCGCGAAGCTCGACGCGCAAAAGACCCGTCGACGGGTAAGCGGTCGCCGGCTACTCGCCGATCGGCGGCCGGGTCGAGCCGCGCGGAACGATCCGGAATCCCAGGTCGACCGTCCTCGGAGGCGTCTGCGGGCGATCGAGACGCTCGAGCAGCAACTGGGCGCAGATCGTTCCGATCTGATGGCGCGGCACGTTGACCGTCGTCAGCGCGGGGACGAACTGCTGGCCCAGTTCGATGTCGTCGAATCCGGTGATGCCCAGGTCGTCCGGAATCGAAATCGAGCGGCGCCGCGCTTCGAGCATGCAGCCGATCGCCAGGATGTCGTTGCTGCACATCACCGCGTCCAGGCTCGGATGGCGCGACAGCATCTCGACGAAGGCGGCCGCTCCTTCGGCGAAGCCGCTGGGGGTTTCGAGAACGAGGCTCGGATCCTCGACCAGTCCGAAAGCCGAGACGGCCGCACGATAGCCGGCCTGGCGGCCCGCCGAACGATCATTGAATGCCGCGGGGGTCGAGATCATCCCGATCTTGCGGTATCCGCAGCGCGACAGGTGTTCGACCATCGCGAAAGTCGCCTTCTCGTTCGAGTAGCCGACCAGCATGTCGATCGGCCGGCCATCGACGTTGGACGTCTCGACGACCGGAATCTCCGCCTGGCCGAGCAATTGCCGGACCCGGTCCAGATGAGCGGTCCCGGTCAGCGACAGGCCGGCGACCCGCTGGCCGAGGAAAGACATCACATGGCGCAGTTCCATCTCCGGCGAGTAGTCGGTCAGCGCGATCAACAGGTTGTAGCCGCGCGGTTCGAGCGCTTCGGTCATTCCCTGCACCCGCTCGAAGAAGGTCGAATTGCCGATGTGAGGCAGCACGATGCCGATCGTGCGCGAACGGTTCGATGCCAGGCCGCCGGCCACCCGGTTCGGGATGTAGCCGATCTGATCGACGGCCGCCAGGATGACGTTGCGGGTCGCTTCCGAGACCGTCTGCGGATGATTCAACGCGCGGGAAACCGTGATCGGCGCCACGCCGGCCAGCTTCGCGACTTCCTCGATGCGGCGCCGCGGTGGCGTGCGAGAGCGATCGGATGCAGCGGTCTGCGCTTTGCGCGCCATGATGGGGACGGGAGGATGAGACGGGTGCGGCTATCTTACCAATGCGCGATCTGCGGCTCGGGTGCTCCGCCCGATCGGCGCCGCTCAGCCCCAGTAGAAATCCCGCCGCCCGCCGTCCAGGCACAGCAACTCGCCGTTGACGAATGCCGCCTGCTCGGAACACAGATAGACGACCGCCGCGGCCACTTCCTCGACTTTGCAGGTTCGTCCGACCGGATTCTGCCGGCGCAGCATCTCGCGCATCTCGGGCGTGAAATTGGCGATCAGCTCGGTCTCGACATAGCCGGGGGCGATCGCGTTGGCGGTGATGCCGTAGGGGCCGACCTCCTTGGCCAGCGTGGCGCTGAACCCCGCCACTCCCGCCTTGGCAGCCGCATAGTGAGCGACGCCTATGCGTCCGCCGCCGGTGAAGTTCATCGACGAAGTATTGACGATGCGCCCGAATCCCCCGCGGCGCATGGGCGGGATGGCGGCCCTCGAACACAGGAAGGTGCTGCGCAGATGCCCTCGCAGCATCTGCTCCCACTGGTCCGTGGACATCGATTCGACCGGGACCGCCGGTCGAACGGCCGGTCCGGCATTGTTGACCAGCAGGTCGAGGCGGCCATGGCGGTCGACCACCGCGGACACCATCCGCTCGACGAAGGCTTCGTCGGTCACGTCACCGACGTGGTACTCGGCGCGATGACCGGCGGCCAGCAGGGCTTCGCAGGCGGTGCGCGCGTTGGTCTCGTCGAGATCGTTGATCACCAGCACCGCGCCTTCGGCGGCCAGCGCTCGCGCCTCGGCCAGCCCGATCCCGCGTCCGCTGCCGGTCACGATCGCGACCCGATCCGTCAATCCGGGGTTCACTGGGGACTCCTTTCCGATCGTGTGCCGGCGAGCGATTCCGACACGCGCGCCAGGCCGTGATGGACCGGCGCCAGCGCGACCTGCGTCTGTTTGTACAGCGCGAACATCTGGTCATAGACGGCGCGGCGGCCTTCGTCGGGCGCGAGCACTTCGACGACCCGCGTGCATCGACGGGCGGCCTCGACCTCGCTGGAAAAAGCGCCGATGCCCACGCCGGCCAGCAAGGCCGCGCCGTACGACGCGTCGGTGACTTCGGGCAGCCTGACCTCGATGCCGAGCACGTCGGCCACGATCTGGCGCCAGGTCGCGCTGCGAGCGCCTCCGCCGATCAGGCGGCCGGACGAAAAACGGATGCCCTGCGCATGGAATTGTTCCTGGATCTCCCTTAGCGCGAAAGCGATGCCTTCGTACAGCGCGCGGACCAGATGTCCGCGGTGATGCGCGAAGGTCAGTCCGACGTAGCTGGCGCGCAGCAGCGGATCCCAGTGCGGCGCGCGTTCGCCCTGCAGATAAGGGTGGAACAGCAGTCCGTCGCTGCCGGGAGCCACTTCGGCCGCCAGTCGTTCCATTTCGTCGAAGACACCGGCGGTGCTTCGTCCGTCGCCGACGAACAGGCGATCGCGCAGCCATCGATGGGCCGACGCGCAGCTGTTGGTGCCGGTGATCGTGTACCACCGGCCCGGCACCGCGAACGGGTAGTTGATCAGCGAACGATGGACGGTGGGCGTGTCGCCGACCACGTTGATGGTGGCCGCCGTCGCCAGCTTGACCGCGCTCTCGCCGGGCTCGGTCGATCCGGCGCCGAACACTTCGGCCGAGGTATCGGAGGTGCCGCAGACGACCGGCGTGCCGGCGGCCAGGCCGCATTGCGCGGCGGCCGCGGCCGATACGCGCCCGACCACCGTGGTCGGCGTCACCAGCGGCGGCAGCGTCGCCGGATCCCAGCCGACCATCGCGCACAGCTCTTCGGACCAGCGATGATTGAACGGCTCGTACAGCAGCGTGCCGGTGGCCTCGGTCTCGTCGGTTTCCCAGGTACCGGTCAGGCGCGAACGCAGCCAGTCCTTGGCGACATGGACGCGCCGGGTCGCCGCGACCACCTGCGGCTCGTGCGTCGCCAGCCATTTGAACTGCGACAGCGTCCACGTCGGCGTCGGTCGATTCAGCCCGAGCGCGAGGATCCGTTCGCCATGTTCGCGGTCCAGCTCGGCGGATTCGATGCCGCTGCGCTGGTCGCTCCACAGGATGGCCGGGCGCAGCACCCGGCCATCGGCATCCTCGAGCACCGGCGTGTGCGCGCCCGCGCTGAACGAGACCGCGGCGATCTGCGACGGTTTGGTCCGCGCCTCGCTCAATGCCCGCGGCACCGTGTCGCAGACCGCGCGCCACCAGTCTTCGGGGTTCTGTTCGCTCCAGCGTGGCCGCGGAGAATGCGTCGCCACGTCATGAGAGGCGCTGCCCCGGACGCGCCCGTCGGTGTCGACGATCATCGTCTTCAGGCTGCCGGCGCCCAGATCGATGCCCATCAGCAGACTCATGGCCGATCTCCGCCGGCCTGGGCCGCTTCGACGACCACGGCGCCGTCGACGCCGCGCAGCCCGAGCTTGCCCGGGTTCAGCAGGTTGCCCGGATCCAGCCCGTCCTTCAGGATCTGCAGCAGATCCATGCCGGTGTTCAGTTCGATCCGCAGCCACGGGTTGCGGAACACGCCGACGCCGTGGTGATGGGCGATCGTCGCGCCCATCTCCAGGCAGGTGCCCTGCACCCGGTTCCACAGCGCGCGATGCAGCGGCAGCGCCCGGTCCTGCGGCATCGGCGGAAGCCGTATGGTCATGTACTGGCACGCGCCTTCGGGGTAAGCGTGCGACCAGTGGGCGCCGAAATGCGTGCTCGGCTCGATCGCGGCGACTTCGTTCGCGAGCCGCCGATACAGGTCCGGCAGGACGCGCCAGTCGGCTGCCACTTCGATCGTGTCGTTGTAGTAGCCCTTGTCCTGCCAGGGCTTGCTCAGCGACTGGAAGCGCACCGACTCCCAGTGCGTCAGCGGGGCGTCTCTCGCTTCGATCGCGCCGTGCCGCAGGCAGATGCGGCCGGCCAGCGCATACTCGACCTCGGCCAGTTCGCGCAGGCCCGAGAACTTGAGGAGGCACAGGATCGGGTGGTGCTCGAACTCCGCGAGCCCTTCGGTGCGAAGACGGCTTTCGTGTTCGTCGTACATTCTGGCCACCTGCGGGCGCAGTTCGCTCTGCATGATCTCGCGCAGCGCCTCCAGGCCCTGCTCGAGGGTCGCGAAGCCGAACACCGCGCCGAGTTGATGTTCGGGCAGCTTCCAGATCCGTAGCGTCGCTTCGGTGATGAAGCCGAAAACGCCTTCGGAGCCGATCAGCAGATCCTTGATGCTGGGGCCGACCGAGCGCCGGGGCACCGGGCGCACGTCCAGCTCGCGGCCGTCCGCGAGAATCGCCTTCAGGCCGATCGCGATGTCCTCGATCTTGCCGAACCGCGAAGAGGCCTGGCCGGCGCCGCGGCAGGCCAGCCAGCCGCCGACGGTGGAGATCTCGATCGATTGCGGCAGGTGCCCGCAGGTGAAGCCGCGACGGTTCAGTTCCTGCTCGAAGGCCGCGCCGTTCATGCCGGCCTGAACGGTCGCGGTGCCGTTGTACTCGTCGACGGCCAGCAAGCGGTTCATCCGCTGCAGATCGACGGTCACTTCGCCGCATAGCGGCGTGACGCCGCCGAGTACGCCCGAGCCCGCGCCATAAGGAATCAGCCGCAGCGATTTCTGTACGGCGATCGTCACCACGCGCCGAAGTTCCCCAGCATCGCCGGGGCGCACGACGGCGCTGGGCAGCGTGCCGGTCAACGATCCGGTTCTGGCCATGAAGTTGCTGTAGGGCAGCTTGTCGTGGCTGTACTGCCGCCGTTCGTCGACGGAGGTCAGGACATGCGCTCGACCGCAGGCGTCCTGCAGCGCGGCCAGCGCGTCGCCGGCCAGGGGAGGGGTGTCGGGGTTCATCGCAGGGCACTCGCATGCAAACGCTACCAGCCGATTATGCGCGACCGTCCGGAAAAATGGTAGCGAAACTCATCATGGCTGAAAACACGTCGACCCATGAGCTCGCGAATCGACGGCTATTTCGAAGTAAGCGGCGAATATTACGAATCAGGAACGGAAATGATCGAAAATGGTAGCGTTTGCCAAATCCGGATCGAACGTATAACATCGCCCGGCGATAAGACAGATCGGAGACACAACCATGGCTGAGAGTCCCTTTCCGAAACGGCGTCGGCTGCTGACGGCGGGCGCCGCGCTGGGCGCGGCAACCGCGGCGCCGTTCATCCACGCGCAGCCGGCCAGGAAGATCCGGATCCTGAACGTCGAATCCCAGGTCGATTCGCTGAAGCAGTTGCGCGAGTCCTGCGCGCGCTTCACCAAGGAGACCGGCATCGAGGTCGAAATCGATACCAACTCCCTGGACGAGATGTGGGCCAAGCTGCTGGCTTCGATCCGGGCCGGCAATCCTTATGACATCGCGCAGACCGGCTTCATCGCCCACGTCTCGCTGCTGCAGGAGCAGAACGCGCTGATGCCGTTGTCGGACCTCACGAACAAGCACAAGTGGGGGCGCAACATCCTGTTCCCGATCGGCGGCGAAGTGTGGTGGTACCCGTACGACTACAACTTCTCGATGCTGAACTACCGCAAGGACCTCTACGCCGAGCAGGGCTGGAAGCCGCCGAAGACCCATGCCGAGTTCCTCAGCCATTCGAAGGCGCTGACCGACGGCAAGGGCAAGTTCGGCAGCACCTTTCCGATCGGCAACGGCGGGGCCGCGCAATGGATCACGTCGCCGTTCTTCTGGGCCGAGGGCGTCCGGCTGTTCGATGACAAGTGGAACGTGATCATCGACAGCGACGAGATCCGCCCGCGCATGGTTCGCGCGCTGGATTTCCTGGCCGAGCTGTATCCGACGATGCCGCCCGGCGTGTCGCAGGCGGGTTTCCTCGAGCCGCTCCAGGGGGTGCTCAGCGGCAACGTCGCGCATACCGGGTTCTCCGGCGCCATCGTCGAGGCGACGCTGCGCGACAAGAGCTCGCTGATCGGCAAGATCGGCCTGGCCGCTTATCCGAGCAGCGACGGATCGCATTCGGCGATCAATCACGGCTACGACGGATTCATGGTGCTGAAGTCGCGCAATTCGGACAACGCGATGCGCTTCATGCAATGGTTCGCCGACAACGCTTATGTCGACTACATCCTGAGCCGCCCGCTGCACTTCCAGCCGCCGCGGCTGGACGTCTACGACGATGCGCGCTTCACCGGCCATCCGTGGGTGAAGGCCGCCGCCGAAGAAGTCAAGTTCATGCGCAGCGTGGCCGAGACCGATACGGTGATCATCCGTTCCATCGACACCGAAGGGCCGACGACCGACAAGCGGGCGGGCAAGGCCTTCGAGTCGTGGGCGTTTCCGCGGATGATCCAGGAGCGCCTGTTGCGCAAGACGCCGGCGAGCCAGTGCGTGGACATCGGCGCGAAGATCCTGCGCCAGGCCATTGCCGGCTGACGACATGTCCGGCGCCAACCCGGATCACGGCAGACCCAGGCGATGGGGGCGGTCGCCGACGGAGCGGGCCCTCAACGGGATGGTCGGCCTGTCCGCGCTGATCACGGCGCTGATCATCGTCGTGCCGCTGGTGATGGGAGCGGCTCTGTCGCTGTACAAGATCGAATCGTTCGCGTTCGGCGGCAGTCCGGCCTTCTCCGGGTGGGCGAACTTCGCGACGGTGCTGGGCGATCCGGATCTGTACAACGCGGCGATCAACGGCGCCCTTTTCGCCGCCATCTCGGTATCGGTGCAAGTGGTTTTCGCGCTGGCGGTCGCGCTGTTGCTCAATCAGCGATTTCCCGGCCGCACGATGGTCCGTGCCGCCGTCGTGCTGCCGATGCTGCTGCCGGCGATCGTCGCGGTCACGGTGTTCCGCTGGATGACCGACGGCTCGATCGGGATCCTCACCGTGCTGATGCGAGGCGCGGGGCTGCCGATGATCGCCTGGGGGGAGCAGCCCGGGCCGGCGGTCGCCCAGGTGATCTTTCTCGGTTTCTGGCTGTGGGCGCCGTTCATGGTGGTCTCGATCCTCGCGGCGCTGCAGAACATCCCGGCATCGCTGTACGAGGCCGCACGGGTCGACGGGGCCGGCCGCGTCGCCCAGTTCTTCCACATCACGCTGCCGCAACTGGCCGAGGTCGTGTCGATCATCGTGCTGTTGCGAATGATCTGGGTCTTCAACAACTTCGACGTGATCTGGCTCGCCACCCGCGGCGGTCCGCTGGGGGCCACCGAGACGCTGCCTCTGCTGTCCTACCGCAAGGCCTTCCTCCAGTTCGATCTGGGGGGCGGAGCGGCGATCGCCACGCTGTCGTTCGTGCTGCTGCTGGTCGTGGTCGTGATCGCGATGAAGATCCTGCCGATCGACCGCCAGGGCAACGAATGAACTTCCGGCTCGCGCAGCCACCTCATCGCTAGGGCTTATCGTGACCGCACTCCGACTCGAGAACCTGTGCAAGCGTTTCGGCGACCAGGACGTCGTGCGCGACACGTCGCTGACCCTGGAGGGCGAATCGCTGTGCGTCTTCCTGGGCCCGTCCGGCTGCGGCAAGACCACGACGCTGCGGATGATCGCCGGGCTCGAAACCGTCACCAGCGGCAGGATCCACATCGCCGACCAGGACGTCACGCATCTCGAGCCCAAGGATCGCGACATCGCGATGGTGTTCCAGAACTATGCGCTCTATCCGCACAAGACGGTCGCGCAGAACCTGGCGTTCGGCCTGAGGATGCGCAAGGTGGCCGCCGACGAGATCGAGCGCCGGGTGGCCAATGCTTCGGACCTGCTGGGATTGAAGTCCCTGCTGCATCGCAAGCCGCGCCAGTTGTCGGGCGGGCAGATGCAGCGCGTCGCGCTCGGCCGCGCGCTGGTGCGCGATGCCCGGATGTTCCTGCTCGACGAGCCGCTCTCGAACCTGGACGCGAAGCTGCGCGTGCAGATGCGCGAGGAGATCTGGAAGCTGCATCGACGGATCCGCAAGCCGATGATCTATGTGACCCACGATCAGATCGAGGCGATGACGCTGGCCGAGATCGTGGTGGTGATGCACGAAGGCCGGATCGAGCAGGTCGGTACGCCGCTGGAGATCTTCGATCGTCCGAGCACGCTGTTCGTGGCGGGCTTCATCGGCTCGCCCGAGATGAATCTGCTGTCGGCCGTTCACCAGCGAGGGGTGCTGCAGTTGGGGGCCGAGCAGATCGCACTGCCCGGCGCGATCGACGTCCAGGACGGGAGCCGGCTGCGCGTCGGCATCCGGCCCGAGCACATCCGGCTCGGCGAGCCGGGCGGCCCGCACGAGTCGCGCCTCGACCTCGGCGTCGAGGTGGTCGAACAACTCGGCACCACGACGCTGCTGGTCGGACGCTGCAACGGACAGCGCCTGCAGGTGCTGACGCCGCGTGCCGCCGTCGCGCCGGGCGAGGCCGTGGTGCTGGCCATTCCCGGGCGGCAACTGCATCTGTTCGACGAGACGACCGGTCGGCGCATCGCGACCGGCTGGGAGCAGCCATGAACGCCGTCGGACCCCGCCGATCGCTGATCGGTCGTGCATTGCTGTGGTTGGCGATCGCCGCGCTGGTCATCTATTCGGTGTTTCCGCTGTATTGGGCGCTGTTGACCAGCCTGAGGACGGACGAGGCGATCGCCGGCTCGATCTCGCTGATTCCCCGCGATCTGACTTTCGAGCAGTACGGCAAGCTGTTCGACGTCTACGCGTTCGGGCAACAGTACGAGAACTCGGCGTTCGTGGCCGCGGTGACCACGGTGATCACCCTGGTCCTGTCGACCTTCGTCGCCTACGCGGTGGCGCGGCGGCGTTTCAAGGGGCGTCGGCTGCTGGTCATCGGCATGCTGTTCTCTTACATGTTCCCGCCGCTGCTGACGCTGATCCCGTTGTACGTGCTGATGGTGATGGCGGGCCTGGCCGACACCCGGATGGCGCTGGTGATCTCGCATCTGTCGGTCACGATGCCGTTGGGGATCTGGCTGTTGTGGGGCTTCTTCTCCACGCTGCCGTTCGAGCTGGAAGAGGCGGCGATGATCGACGGCTGCTCTCGCCTGGGGGCGTTCCTGCGGGTGATCCTGCCGCTCGCGGTGCCCGGGCTCATCACGGTCGGCATCTTCACGTTTCTGATATCGTGGAACGACTTCACCCATGCGTTGGTGATGGTCAACTCCGACAGCGTCAAGACGCTGCCGCTCGGCGTGGCCTCGTTGCAGGGGGCGTTCGCGAGCGCCTGGGGCCTGATGATGGCCTCGGCGGTCATGATCGTCGCCCCTTTGCTGGTCGCCTTCATCTTCCTGAATCGCTTCTTCATCCAGGGATTGTCGGGAGGCGCGATGAAGGGTTAGCAGGCGCCGCATTGCCGTCGGCGCGCCTCGAAAGGAATGTCCATGTCGTCCTCCAGCACCGCGTCGCCGTCGTCGATCCGCGCCGCCTGGGCCGCCGTCGGCCGAGGCCATTGGCCTTACCCGCGCTGGATCGCGCATCGCGGCGCCGGCCGGCTCGCACCCGAGAACACGCTGGCCGCGATGCGGGTCGGCGCCGCGCGCGGATACCGGATGTTCGAGTTCGATGCCAAGCTCAGCGGCGACGGCACGCTGATCCTGATGCATGACGACACCCTCGACCGCACGACCTCGGGCCGCGCGAGGGTGTCGGCCCGCGCGCTCGGCGACATGATGAAGCTCGATGCCGGCGGCTGGTTCTCGCCCGAGTTCGCCGGCGAAGGGATTCCGACGCTGTGGCGCGTCGGCACCTGGCTGATCGCCAACGGATTGGCCGGCAACATCGAGATCAAGCCCTGTCCCGGACGCGAGGCCGAAACCGGCGCCGCGGTGGCGATCGAGGCTGCCTGCCTGTGGCAGTCGACGAGCACGCCGCCTCTGCTGTCGTCGTTCTCGCCGGTCGCGCTCGACGCCGCTCGCCGCTGCGTGCCGGAGTTGCCGCGCGCGCTGCTGCTCGATGCGATCGCCGACGACTGGCTCGAGCGTTGCCGCGCGCTCGACTGCGTGGCCGTCGACGTCCAATACCGGCTGCTGACCGCCGATTTCATCGCCGCCGCGCACGCCGCCGGCTTGAAGGTGCTGTGCTACACGATGAACGATCCGGAGCGCGGCTCGCTGCTGTGCGACTGGGGCATCGACGGGATGATCACCGACCGGATCGACGTGCTCGGCCCGGCCTGATGCGGACGGCTGCGGACGCTGCCCTCAGCCGTAGCGGCCCTGCATGAACCAGCCCGATCCCGACGCCGGATCGGGCATGCGCTCGCGGTAGATCCAGTACATCGCATGCTGCTCGTCCTCGGCGACGAAGTAGTCGCGCTGAACGAGCCGGCCATCCCACCAGCCGGTCTCGATGCGCTCGGGGCCGGCCAGCAGACGCAGCGGTCCGCGCCAGTGGGGCCGCACGCCGTGTTCGTGCAGCGCGATCGGCTGCTCGAACAGCCACAACGGACGAGGCAGCGCGAAGCGCGCCGGCGGCGGCGCCGCGCCGGTGCTCGTGCCGTTACCCGTGCTCGTGCCGCCGCTCGTGCTCGTGCCGCCGCCCGTGCTCATGCCGCCACCCGTGCTCATGCCGCCACCCGTGCGGCCGACTGCCGGGCGCGACGCCGGCGTGCGACGAGGATCGAGACGAGGGTCGCGAGGAGCGCGAAAATCACGAGAATCCCGCCGCTCCGCGAGCGCCAGCGCCTCGAGCCGCTGCGCCGACTCCGGGCGATGATCGTCGACGAGGACGAGCCGCTGGACGCTGTCTTCGCCGAGACGAGCCTGCAGGGTTTCGACCAGCCGGCCGAGTTCGTCCTCGCGGGGCCCCGAGGACAGGAACAGCGGCTGCGTGGCGGCCGCCAGCGGCTCCGGCTCGTCGCAGTGCAGGCGCAGGCCCTGCGCGGGGGCGAGCAGCGGCGTGACGGCGAGCCGCTCGCGCAGCAGCGACATCAGGCGATCGGCGTCGCGGGTCGGTTCGGCGGTTCGCAGCGGCAGCCGCGTCGGCGCGAGCGTCTCGTGTTCGACCTGCAGTTCGCAGCGATCGGTACCGGCATGCAGCGCGCGCAGCCAATGCGTCAACGGCAGCAGCAGACGGCGCGCCGCGAACAGCAGGGCCTCGGCATGGTGGACCGGGGCCGGCAGTTCCAGGCGGGTGTCGAAGCATCGCGGCAGCTCGAATAACGCCTGAGGATCGGGCAGGCGTCCGTGCGCGCGATCCAGTTCGTCGAGCAGCGCCTGTCCGAAGCGGCGCGCCAGGCCCGGGCGCGGCAGGCGTTCGAGATCGCCGACGGTCCGGCAGCCGACGGCCCGCAAGATCTCGAGATGGGGGCGAGCGCCGGCGAGCAGCGCCAGCGGCAGCGATGCCAGCCCGCTTGCCCACTGCGGGCGACCCGGCAGGCGGCGGTCGCGCTGCTCGCCTGCCAACAGCCATGCCGCGGTCGGCGTCGGCGCGATGCCGATCGCGGCGGACACGCCCTGGTCCGCGATCGCCTGCCGGACTCGTCCGATCAGCGCATCCAGCCCGTCGAACAGGCGCAGGCTGGGCGCGACCTCCAGCAGCAATCCGTAGGTCTCGTGATCGTCACCGCGCCGCGCCGCGCCGGGGCCGCGCAGGCTGATCGTCGGCGTGAATGGCGACACGCCGAGCGCCAGGCGCCGCAGTCCATGCCGCTCGCGCGGCGGTGATCGATCGATCAGACGCAGATCGGGGGCGATCGCCTGGGCGACCGCGCGCCGCATCCCCGGTTCGACACCGCGCTGCCGTGCCGGATCATTCACATGCAGGATCTGCCGCGCGTCGGCGATGGCCAACGCCGACGGCGCCTGTCCGCCGCGGCCGCCGCTCGGTTCGACGATCTCCAGCGGCAGCTCGGGCAGGCACAGACCGAGCCAGATCTCGGAGTGATGGGGACGCGCAGCCATGATGCGATGCCGGAGCCGGCGGGCTCATCGAGGTAGCGCGTCGATCGCGCCCATCGCGTCGTGCGAGCTCGGCGCGATCGACGAGCCCGGCACGGTCGGTGAGTTCGGCGCGATCGACGAGCCCGGCACGGTCGGCGAGTTCGGCACGGTCGGCGAGCCTGGCACGATCGACGAGCCCGGCACGATCGACGAGCCCGGCACGATCGACGAGCCTGGCACGATCGATGAGCCGGACTGGTCGACACGAGGGCGGCGGTCGAGCTCGTCGACGCGAGGGCGGCGAAGACGGGCGGCGCCCACCGGCTGAGGCAGTCGTATCGACAGCGGCCGATCGAGGACCGGGCCTCGGCGCTTGATGATCTCGACGACAAGCGACTGATCGGCGCCCGGCGACAGGGCCAGGCGCAGGGGCGCCGGCGACGGGTGCTGCCGCACGCTGGACGGGCGGAACAGGAACACCGGGCCGCGCGCCGACTGGGCGGCCATCTGCAGTCGCCGCACGTGCTCGGGGCGCGTCGCCTCGTCGGGCAGCCACGCCAGCAGCGCTCCGAAACTCGCGCTGCGCAGCGCCTGCTCGACGGCCCACAGCCGATCGGCCGCGCCGGGGGCCTGCACGATCAGCCATTGCGCCGGATCGATCCCGAAACCGGCCAGCGCCGGCGCGTAGGGCAGGTGGGGCGGCGCCACCAGCAGCACGCGCTTGCGTTCGCGCGCCAGCTCGCGCAGCGCGGGGACGAGCAGGCGCAGTTCGCCGATGCCTGCTTCGCGCGACAGCAGTTCGGTCAGCATCGCGAACGGCCAACCGGCGCCCGGCAACTGGGCGTCCAGGTCCGGATCGCCGCTGGACAGCGCGCAGACCGGCGCTTGTCCGAGCTGATCGGCCCGCCAGACCGAGGCGGGCAGCGAAGCCGGCAGCGGGGAGGGGCGGTCGGCGGGCGCGTCCGCGGCCGAGGCGGCGGAGCGGAACAGCCGCTGGGGGGCGGACATCGTGGCGCGGCCGTCGGATCGGAGCTCGGATGCCCGCTAGCGTCGTGAACCGGAAGTTCGCGGAACCAGAAAATCCGTCGAAATCGGTGCCAGGCAACGCGCGAACCGCAGCGATACCGAGGTATCGCGAGGATTCGCAGCGCAGCATGGCGCCGGTTCCCGGCGGATTTGTTTTGCGAACCTCTGGTTCACGACACTCGGTCCGTCAGAAGCCCTTGCCGCCGCGGATCAGGCCGACGGCCAGCCCTTCGAGCGAGAAGTCTTCTTCGCGCGGATCGACGATGATCGGCTCGAAGTCGGGGTTCTCGGGCAGCAGCTCGATGATGTTGGCTCGCCGCTTGAGCCGCTTGACCGTGACGTCGCTGCCGACGCGCGCGACGACGATCTGGCCGCTGCGCGCATCCTCGGCCTTCTTGACGGCCAGCAGGTCGCCGTCGAGGATGCCGGCGTCGCGCATGCTCATGCCGCGCACCTTCAACAGATAGTCGGGTTTGGCCGAGAACAGATTGGGGTCGACCGCGTAGCTGGCCTCGACGTGTTCCTGCGCGAGGATCGGGCTGCCGGCGGCCACTCGCCCGACCAGGGGCAGCGTCAGCGCGATCTGGACGGCATTGGGCATCGGCGTACCGCGCGTCGCATCGTCGCGCGGCACGCCGAGCAGCTTGAGCCGGATGCCGCGCGAGGCGCCGGACGTCAGCTCGATCACCCCTTTGCGAGCCAGGGCTTTCAGGTGTTCTTCGGCGGCGTTCGGCGAGCGAAAGCCCAGTTCATTGGCGATCTCGGCCCGGGTGGGCGGAAAGCCGGTGCTGGCCAGATGACGCTGGATCAGCGTCAGGATCTCTTGCTGACGGGGAGTCAGTTCTCGCATGAAGTCTCCAGGGCGGGCGAGTATGGATAAGCGGTCGATGGGCTGTATTTTTATACAGGAATCGCCGCCGGGCAAGCGCGAGGCCGGCCTTTTCACTTCATCGGGGTCTTGGCGGGGGCGAGCGGCGCCCGTCGGCCGACGGGTGGTCGATGGGGACGGGTGATATCCGGGTAAGCGCTAATCGACAGAACGGGCATTCGAGCCGTTCGGACGGTGCATATTTTTTACATTTGTGGCAGCATACTTGAGCGCAAGGCAACGGCTTCTGGTTCCCACTCACGGCACCCCGACGTACGAACCTTCGTGTTCTTTTGTTGCATTTCCGGTTCGCTGACCATGGTTCGCCTCGAAATGCAATATTTCTATCGGTTTCGAGGATATTGATGACCAAGATTTATGTAGGCAACCTGCCTTGGCGCGCCACAGACGCCCAGCTGTCCCAACTGTTCGGCGCCCATGGTGAAGTCACGGATGCCCGTATCGTGACCGACCGTGAGACAGGTCGGTCGCGTGGATTCGGATTCGTCACGATGAGCAACGCCGAAGCCGCCCAGAAGGCGATCACCGCGTTGAACGGCTACTCGGTCGAGGGCCGCAGCCTGGTCGTGAACGAAGCCCGTGAACAGTCGGGCGGCGGTGGCGGCGGTTTCCGTCGCGGTCCTGGCGGCGGTGGTGGTGGCGGCGGTGGCGGAGGCTACAACCGCGGCGGTGGTGGCGGCGGCTATGGCGGCGGCGGTGGCTACGGTGGCGGCCGTGAAGGCGGCGGCGGCCGGGGTGACGGCGGCGGCTACGGCGGTGGTGGTGGATACGGCGGCGGCGGCGGTTACGGCCGCGGTCGCTGACAGCCGACCCTCGCACCGCAGGTTGCAGCAAGCACCCGCCCGGTCAGACCGGCGGGTGCTTTTGCCATGGGCTCCGCCCGCGGCTCACATGTTCGAGTAGTTGGGACCGCCTCCGCCCTCGGGAACGACCCAGACGATGTTCTGCGTCGGATCCTTGATGTCGCAGGTCTTGCAATGCACGCAGTTCTGCGCGTTGATCTGCAGGCGATCCGAATTGTCGGTTTCGTTCTTCACGAATTCATAGACGCCTGCCGGGCAATAGCGTTGTTCGGGACCCGCGAATCGCGCCAGATTGATCGCCACCGGTACCGAAGAGTCTTTCAGCGTCAGATGAATCGGCTGGTTTTCTTCGTGATTGGTGTTTGAGATGAAAACGCTGGACAGGCGATCGAAGGTCAGCTTGCCGTCCGGTTTCGGGTAGGTGATCGGCGAGCATTCGGCGGCCGGCTTCAGTCGCGTGTGATCGGGCTCGGTCCGGTGGATGGTCCATGGCGGGTTCTTCACGCCCAGCTTCGGCAGCAGCCACTGTTCGATGCCGGTCATCAGCGAGCCGACCCAGAATCCCTTCTTGAACCACTGCTTGAAGTTGCGCGACTTGTCGAGCTCGGTCTTGAGCCAGCTCGCCTCGAATGCCGCCGGGTAGGCGCTCAGCTCGTCGTACTGACGGCCCGCCGCCAGCGCCTCGAAGATCGCCTCGCCGCATAGCGCGCCGCTCTTGATCGCCGCGTGGCTGCCCTTGATCCGCGATGCGTTCAGGTAGCCGGCGTCGCAGCCGACCAGCGCGCCGCCCGGAAACACGGTCTTGGGCAGGCTGAGGAGGCCGCCGGCCGTGATCGCGCGCGCGCCGTAGCTGAGCCGCTTGCCGCCTTCGATGTGCGCGCGGATCGCCGGGTGGGTCTTCCAGCGCTGCATCTCCTCGAACGGGCTCAGGTAGGGGTTCTGATAATCGAGGCCGGTGACGAAGCCGAGCGTCACCTTGTTGTCCTCGAGGTGGTACAGGAAGCCGCCGCCGTAGGTGTCGTTGTCCACCGGCCAGCCGGCCGTATGCACGACCAGGCCGGGTTTGGCCTTGTCGGCCGGGACCTCCCACAGCTCCTTGACGCCGATCGCGTAGCTCTGCGGATCCTTACCCTGGTCGAGCTTGTAGCGGGCGATCAACTGCTTGCCCAGGTGACCGCGCGCGCCCTCGGCGAAGACCGTGTACTTGGCCAGCAATTCCATGCCGGGCTGGAACGCATCGGTCGGCTCGCCGTCGCGGCCGACGCCCATGTTGCCGGTAGCGACACCGCGCACCGAGCCGTCGTCGTTGTAGAGGATCTCGGCGGCCGGAAAGCCCGGGAAGATCTCGACGCCCAGCGCTTCGGCCTGCTCGCCCATCCAGCGCGCGACCGCGCCGAGGCTGATCACGTAGTTGCCGTGATTATGGAAATTCTCGGGAATCAGGAACTGCGGGACGCTGTACTGGCCGGTTTCATTGAGGAACAGCACTTCGTCGGCCGTCACCGGCTGGTTCAAGGGCGCTCCCTTGTCCTTCCAGTCCGGGATCAGTTCGGTCAGCGCGCGAGGATCCATCACCGCGCCGCTCAGGATGTGGGCGCCGATCTCGGAGCCTTTCTCGATCAGGCAGACATTGACCTCGCTGCCTTTCTCGGCGGCCAATTGCTTGAGCCGGATCGCCGTCGCCAAGCCTGCCGGTCCTCCCCCGACCACCACAACGTCGAATTCCATCGACTCTCTTTCGATTTCCATCCAAGCCACCTCTTTTATTAACCTGCGGATTTTCCGGTAATTGCCCGGGACGTGCAAACTGTGCGCCTGGCATTTCAGGCATCGAATGGAGATCGACGTGGCATTGCAGGCAGATCTGGGTGGCAAGGTGGCGCTGGTGACGGGCGCTTCGAGCGGGTTGGGCGCGCGTTTCGCGAAGGTACTGGCCAGCAATGGCGCCCAGGTGGTGCTGGCATCGCGCCGCCTCGACCGGCTCAAGGAGCTGCGGGCCGAGATCGAAGCCGAAGGCGGCGCGGCCGACGTCGTCGCACTGGACGTGACCGACCACGCGAGCATCGTCGCCGCCGTCGCGCAGGCCGAGAAGGAAGCGGGCCCGATCGACATCCTGGTCAACAACTCCGGCGTCAGCACCACGCAGCGCCTGGTCGACGTCAAGCCCGCCGACTACGATTTCATGTTCGATACGAACACGCGCGGTGCGTTCTTCGTCGCGCAGGAGGTCGCGCGGCGGATGATCGAGCGCGCCAAGGCGGCCGAGCACCAGCAGCAAGGCAGCGCGCGCCAGGCGCGCATCATCAACATCGCGTCGATGGCGGCGCTCAAGGTGCTCGCCCAGATCGGCGTCTATTGCATGACGAAGGCCGCGGTCGCGCAGATGACCCGCGCGATGGCGCTCGAATGGAGCCGCTACAACATCAACGTCAACGCGATCTGCCCCGGCTACATCGTCACCGAGATCAACGCGCACCATTGGGAGACCGAGGCCGGCCGCAAGCTGGTCAACATGATGCCGCGCAAGCGCGTCGGCCAGCCCTCGGATCTCGATGGGCTGCTGTTGCTGCTGGCGGCCGACGATTCGCACTTCGTCAACGGCGCGGTGATCGCGGCCGACGACGGTTTCGGCCTCTGACGCGCTTCGACGAGGCGTCGGCCCGAGTTCGGCCCGGGCGGCCCGGGCGGCCCGGGCGGCCCGGGTTCGGTCCGGGTTCGGTCCGGGTTCGGTCCGGGCTTCAGTCCGCGGGCCGCGACTGCCGGCCCAGGTAGTCGACGGGCCCCAGCCCCAGCGAGCGCTTGAACATCGCGCTGAAAGCGCTCGCGCTCTCGTAGCCGACGTCCAGCGCGGCCGCGGTCACCGACTGTCCGCGGCCCAGCCTTCGCAGCGCTTCGAGCAGCCGCGCCTGCTGGCGCCATTGTCCGAAGCTCATCCCGGTCTGCGCGCGGAACCGCCGGGCCAGCGTGCGGCCGCTGACGCCCTGCGTGTCGGCCCAGCGTTCGAGCGTGTCGTCGCGCGCCGGCTCCTGCAGGATCCGCCGGCACAGTTCGCGCAGTCCGGGGTCGGCCGGCAGCGGCAGGCGCAGCGGCAGCGAGGGCATCGCGTACAGCTCGTCGAGCAGCACCTGCATCAGTCGGCCCGCCGCGCCGCCCTCGTCGTACAGGACCGGCAGTCGCGTGGCGCGCACGATCAGCTCGCGCAGCAGCGGCGTGACGCCGATCACCGTGCACGCGGCGGGCATCGATGCGCCGGCCGTCTCGCCCAGGTACAGCGTGCGCATCTGCACCGGGCCGCTCATCGTGACGCGGTGCTCGATGCCTGCCGGCAGCCACAGCGCCCGTTCGGTCGGCACGACCCAGCTCGCGTCGACCGTCGCGATCGACATCACGCCGCTGGTCGCGAACAGCAGTTGATGGCGTTCGTGCCGGTGCCAGGCTATCGTGTGGCCGTCGGCGAAGGCCTTGGGCATCGCGGCGACGGGACGGGGCACGTGCTGGTAGTCGCCGGCCGAGGTCGAGCGGGCGGTCGCAGTCGTCGCGACGGCCGGCTCGCCGGCGCGCGGTCCGGCAGCCTGATGGCCGGCGCTTCGTTGGTCGGCAGTCCGATGGCCGGCGCTTCGTCGGTCGGCAGTCCGATGGTCGGCGCTTTGCTGGTCGGCGGTCCGATGGCCGGCGGATCGGGCATCCCCGTCGTGCCGGGGGCGTTCTCGTCTCATCGCTGTCGTCCATGTCCACTTCGCGGTATTCATTGTCGCAACGAAGCGAGATGGACGCTCGGGTCGATGATAGATTGATCGACCGATGCCACGCGGGACCTCGCCCGCACGCTTTTCGCCGGTCTGGCACGCCGGTTCGTTTGACGGAAAGACCATGACCGAGACTCGTCGCAGCGTCGCCCTGTTGCTCAACATCGGCCACGCGCTCGATCACATGTTCCTGCTGATCTTCGCTACGGCCGTCACCGCGATGGCGGCGGAATTCGGCCGCGCGAGCTGGGAAGACCTGATGCCGTTCAGCGTCGGCGCGTTCGTGATGTTCGGCCTCGGCTCGCTGCCGTCGGGCCGGCTCGGCGACCTGTGGGGCCGGCGACGGATGATGTTGATCTTCTTCTTCGGCATCGGCGTCTCGTCGCTGCTGGTCGCGCTGACGCATGGCGTCTGGCAGCTCGCCTGCGCGCTGACGCTGCTGGGCGCGTTCGCGTCGATCTACCATCCGGTCGGCATTCCGATGCTGGTGCAGAACGCCACCAAGCCGGGCCTGACGATCGGCATCAACGGCCTGGCCGGCAATCTGGGCATCGCGTTCGCCGCGCTGATCACCGGCTTCCTGGTCAAGTACTTCGGCTGGCGGACGGCGTTCATCGTGCCGGGCCTGCTCAGCCTGGGCTGCGGCGTGCTGTTCCTGCGCTGGTGTCCGCCCGAGACCGAGGCGCCGGCCAAGCGGGCCAACAAGGCCTCGATCGTATTGCCGCCGGCGATGATGGCGCGCGTGTTCGCGGTGATGACCGCGACCGCGATCACCGGCAGCCTGCTGTTCAACCTGACCACCAATGGCAACGCCCACCTGCTGCGCGAACGTTTCGTCGGCATCGTCGAGGATCCGGCCTCGCTCGGCGCGCTGCTGGCCGCCGTCTACGCGGTCGCGTCGGTGACCCAGGTGCTGGTCGGCCGGCTGATCGACCGGTATCCTTTCCGCCGCGTGTATCTGGCGATCGT
The DNA here is from genome assembly GCA_047601745.1 of Burkholderiaceae bacterium. Classification (GTDB taxonomy): domain Bacteria; phylum Pseudomonadota; class Gammaproteobacteria; order Burkholderiales; family Burkholderiaceae_E; genus JAKPAM01. The sequence continues at coordinate 4,285,221 of JASGIS010000001.1, forward strand.
CGTGATGCAGGTGCCGTTGTTCGTGCTGGCGTCGGGCGCTTCCGGCTGGTCGTTGTTCGCGCTGCAGATCGCGTTCATGGCCGTGATCTTCGGCGCGATCCCGTTCACCGATGCGATGATCTTCCGTTACGTCGACGACGCGCTCCGGTCGCGGGTGTCGGGCATGCGCCTGGCGGTGGCGTTCGGCGGCAGCTCGCTGGCGGTCTGGGCGTTGGGACCGGCCGTCAAGGCCGCCGGCTTCCAGGTCCTGCTGCTGGCGATGGCCGCCATCGCCTGCCTGACCGTCCTCGCGGTGTCGCAGTTGCCCGCAGAACCGCAGCCCGACGCCCAGCCGGCGCCGGCCTGATCCGCCATCGTTTTCATTTTCGGCCTGACGCTCGACCGATGCTCTTCGATCCCGATACTCCCCGCACGCTGGTCCTCGAACTCGATCTGCCGATCCGGTGGGGCGACATGGACATGATGGGCCATGTCAACAACGTCACCTACTTCCGCTACCTCGAGCAGGGCCGGATCAGCTGGTTCGACGCGTTGCGCGTGCGCGGCGAGCCCGATCAGGGGATCGTCGTCGTCAACGCGTTCTGCGAGTTCCTCAAGGAGCTCAAGTATCCGGGCACCGTCCGGCTGCGCCTCTACACGGCGCAGATCGGCCGGTCCAGCGTCCAGACGCTGGCCGAGATGTCGCACAGCAGCGATCCGGACACCGTCTACGCGCGCGGCGGCGCCAAGGTGGTCTGGATCGATCGGCGGCTGAAGAAGTCCGCGCCCTGGCCCGACGAGGTCAAGGCGCTGCTGAGGCGGCGGGCCGACGTCGACCCGGTCAGCGGCATCGCGCGCCTGCGCGATTGAAGCGCCTGCGCCGATTCGAATGAATGATCGGTCGATCGGGCGATCGAGTCGCCGATCGACCGGGCGGCCTCAGGCGAACGCGTCGGCCAGCACCTTGCAGCCGGTGTTCTCGCGGACCGTGTCGACGGTGACGTCGGGCGCCAGCTCGAGCAGCTTCAGGCCCTCGGGCGTGACTTCGAGCACGCACAGGTCGGTGATGATCAGGTTGACGACGCCCAGCCCGGTCAACGGCAGCGTGCACTGTTCGAGGATCTTCAGGTCGGTGCTGCCGTCCTTCTTCTTGGCCGTGTGCTCCATCAGCACGATCACGCGGCCGACGCCGGCGACCAGGTCCATCGCCCCGCCCATGCCCTTGACCATCTTGCCGGGGATCATCCAGTTCGCGAGGTCGCCTTTCTCGCTGACCTGCATCGCGCCGAGGATCGCCAGGTTGATCTTGCCGCCGCGGATCATCGCGAACGAATCGGCGCTCGAGAAGATCGACGAGCCCGGCAGCGTCGTCACCGTCTGCTTGCCGGCGTTGATCAGGTCGGCGTCGACCTCGTCCTCGGTCGGGAACGGGCCGATGCCGAGCAGGCCGTTCTCCGACTGCAGCCATACCTGCATGCCCGGCGGCTGGTGGTTGGCCACCAGCGTCGGCAGGCCGATGCCCAGGTTCACGTAAAAACCGTCGCGCAATTCCTTGGCGGCACGGGCCGCCATCTGTTCTCTGGTCCAGGCCATCTCGTCCGTTCTCCGATCAGTTGGCGGCGCGGATCGTGCGTTGCTCGATCCGTTTCTCGGGGTGGGGGTTCAGCACCAGCCGGTGGATGTAGATGCCGGGCAGGTGGATCTCGTCCGGGTCGAGCTCGCCGACCTTGACGATCTGCTCGACCTCGGCGACGGTCACCTTGCCGGCCATCGCGACGTTGGGGTTGAAGTTGCGCGCGGTGCGCCGGAAGACCAGGTTGCCGGACTCGTCGGCCTTCCAGGCCTTGACCAGCGACAGGTCGGGCACCAGCGAACGCTCCATCACGTAGTGCTTGCCGTCGAACTCGCGCGTCTCCTTGCCTTCGGCGACCAGCGTGCCGTAGCCGGTCTGCGTGAAGAACGCCGGAATGCCGGCGCCGCCCGCGCGCAGCTTCTCGGCCAGCGTGCCCTGCGGCGTGAATTCGAGTTCGAGTTCACCGGCCAGGTATTGCCGCTCGAACTCCTTGTTCTCGCCGACGTAGCTGGCGATCATCTTGCGGATCTGCCGCGTGGCCAGCAGCATGCCGAGGCCGAAGCCGTCGACGCCGGCGTTGTTCGAGATCGCGGTCAGGTTCTTGACGCCCGAATCGCGCAGCGCCAGGATCAGCGCCTCCGGAATGCCGCACAGGCCGAAGCCGCCGACGGCGATCATCTGGCCATCCTTGACCAGATCGGCCAGCGCTGCGCTCGCGCTGGGATAAACCTTGTTGCTCATGCGATCTCCTGGGTCGATCCGCCAAGGCGGTCCGGCGGTGTGAGGGGGCGGGGAACGCTGCCCGTCGAACGGCGGGCCGGCGAATGGATCCAACGCCGACGATTATATAAGCGACGGCCCCGGCGTCCGGCCGGCCCGTGCGGCCGATAGAATGTCGGCGGATCCCTCCCTCCCACCTCGACCGGGCCGCCTCCACGATGACTCAGGCTGACGCCAACCCTCCGCCGCGCCTCGATCTGTCGCGTTTCGAGCAACCCGCCGTCCGTCGGCAGATCGACGAGCATCTGGCGCTCGAGGAGCAACTGCGGATCGCGCAGCAGGACGCCGATCTGGCGCGCGCGATGGCGCTGCGTTTCGAGCGCGAGCTCGACGAGGAGCGCAAGCGGGTCGCGCGCGACGTCGAGGGCATGGCCGAGCAGATCGCGGCGTTGCGCACGCTCGGGCAGACGCTCGAGCACCGGCTCGGCGCGACCGAGCCGTCGCTCGCGCAACTGGCCACGATGATCAAGACCGGCTCGGACGGCGTGCTCGCGCACATCCGCCACGTGCTGCGCAGCGTGCGTCCCGAGACGCTGGTCGGCGAGGGGCTGGTCAGCGCGCTGCGGGCGCTGATCGAGGATTGGCGGCTGCGCCGGCCGGCCCAGCGCTTCGAGCTGTTGACCAAGCCCGAGTCGGTCGAGCGCTTCGGGCTCGGCGAGCCGGACGTCGAGGCGCTGGCGATGCGGATCGTCGAGCTGGCGCTGCAGGACGCGGCGCAGCCCGATCTGTGGTGGTCGATGCCGTCGCTGCTGCTGGTGTCGGCGCGCACCGAGGACGGGCAGTTGACGCTGCAGATCTCGCACGACGCGCGCAGCCGCCAGCCCGACGACGCGCTGCTGGCCAAGCCCGCGTGGGCCGACCTGGTCGAGCGGCTGCGCCCGCTGGGCGGACGGCTGAGCGCCGGCGTCGGCGAGGGCGAAGGCTTCGAGGTCCTGGCGGTGCTGCCCTGGCCGCTTGATTTATAATCGCCATTTCCGCTGCAGCCATAATGACCAAGTTCATTTTCGTCACCGGCGGGGTCGTCTCGTCGTTGGGCAAGGGGATCTCGGCGGCTTCGATCGCTGCGCTGCTCGAATCGCGCGGCCTGCGAGTCACGCTCCTCAAGCTCGATCCCTACATCAACGTCGACCCTGGAACGATGAGCCCGTTCCAGCACGGCGAGGTGTTCGTCACCGAGGACGGCGCCGAGACCGACCTGGATCTCGGCCACTACGAGCGCTTCGTCAACGCGAAGATGAAGCGCTCGAACAACTTCACGACCGGCCAGATCTATGATTCGGTGATCCGCAAGGAGCGGCGCGGCGAGTACTTGGGCCGCACGGTCCAGGTCATCCCGCACATCACCAACGAGATCCAGGCGTTCATCGAACGGGGCGCCGCGGTCGGCACGCCCGATGCGGCCGACGTCGCGATCGTCGAGATCGGCGGCACCGTCGGCGACATCGAGTCGCTGCCGTTCCTCGAGGCCGTTCGCCAGATGAGCCTGAAGCTCGGGCGCGGCAATTCGGCGTTCATCCACCTGACGCTGGTGCCGTTCATCGCGTCGGCCGGCGAGTTGAAGACCAAGCCGACCCAGCATTCGGTGCAGAAGCTGCGCGAGATCGGCATCCAGCCCGACATGCTGCTGTGCCGGGCCGACCGGCCGATCCCCGATGACGAGCGCGCCAAGCTGTCGCTGTTCTCGAACATCGAACTGGACGGCGTGATCTCGGTCTGGGATGCCGACAGCATCTACAAGATCCCGCGGATGCTGCACGACCAGAACGTCGACGGCAAGCTGTGCGAGTTGCTGCGGCTCGAGACGCGGCCGGCCGACCTGACGATGTGGGACCGGCTCGTCGACGCGATCGCGCATCCGCAGCACGAGGTTCGCATCGCGATGGTCGGCAAGTACGTCGATCTGACCGAGTCGTACAAGTCGCTGACCGAGGCGCTGACCCATGCCGGCATCCATACGCGCAGCAAGGTCCGCATCGAATACATCGATTCCGAGCAGATCGAATCGGACGGCCCGGACACGCTCGCGCGCTTCGACGCGATCCTGGTGCCGGGCGGCTTCGGCCGTCGCGGCGTCGAGGGCAAGATCCGCGCGATCCAGTACGCGCGCGAGAACCGCATCCCGTACCTGGGCATCTGCCTGGGCATGCAACTGGCGGTCATCGAGTACGCGCGCGACGTCTGCGGGCTGGGCGGTGCGAACAGCACCGAGTTCGACCCGGCGACCCCGCATCCGATCGTCGGCCTGATCACCGAATGGCTCGACCGCGAAGGGCGCGTCGAGAAGCGCAACGACGCGTCGGACCTGGGCGGCACGATGCGCCTGGGCGCGCAGCGCTGCCCGATCGTGCCGGGCACGCTGGCCTCGCGCATCTACGGCGATTCGGTCAACGAGCGGCATCGCCATCGCTACGAGGTCAACAACCACTACGTCGCGCAGCTCGAGAAGGCGGGTCTGGTCGTTGCCGCGCGCACGCCCAGCGAGGCGTTGTGCGAGATCATCGAGATGCCGCAGCACGGGCCGCACGCGCATCCGTGGTTCGTCGGCGTGCAGTTCCATCCCGAGTTCACGTCGACGCCCCGCAACGGGCATCCGCTGTTCATCTCCTACGTGCAGGCCGCGCTCGCCCGGGCGGACGCGGCCGGCAAACGCGAGGCGGCCTGATGAAACTCTGTGGCTTCGAAGCCGGGCTCGACCGCCCGTTCTTCCTGATCGCCGGACCCTGCGTCATCGAGTCCGAGCAGATGGCGCTCGATACCGCCGGCCGGCTCAAGGAAATCACGAGCTCGCTGGGCATTCCGTTCATCTACAAGTCCTCGTTCGACAAGGCCAACCGCAGTTCGGGCAAGTCGTTCCGCGGGCAGGGGATGGACCGGGGGCTGGCGATCCTCGATACCGTCCGCGCGAAGATCGGCGTGCCGGTGCTGACGGACGTGCACGAGGTCGACCAGGTCGCGCCGGTGGCGGCCGTCGTCGACGTGTTGCAGACGCCGGCCTTCCTGTGCCGGCAGACCGATTACATCCGCGCCGTCGCGCAGAGCGGCAAGCCGGTCAACATCAAGAAAGGCCAGTTCCTCGCGCCGCACGACATGGTCAACGTCGTCGACAAGGCCCGCGAGGCGGCGGTCGAGGTCGGGCTCGACCCGGACAGCTTCCTCGTCTGCGAGCGGGGGGTCTCGTTCGGTTACAACAACCTGGTCTCGGACATGCGCTCGCTGGCCATCATGCGCGAGACCGACTGTCCGGTGGTGTTCGACGCCACGCATTCGGTGCAGTTGCCGGGCGGGCAGGGCACGCGCTCGGGCGGCCAACGCGAGTTCGTGCCGGTGCTGGCGCGCGCGGCGATCGCCACCGGCGTCGCGGGCGTGTTCATGGAAACGCACCCGGATCCGGACAAGGCGCTGTCCGACGGGCCGAATGCCTGGCCGCTGCCCCGCATCGAAGCGTTGCTGCGCACGATGCAGGCGATCGACGCGCTGGTCAAGCGCGACGGTTTCGCCGAGTCGGCGCTGCTCGGCTGATCCGGGCCGCTCCACCGGGCGCCTGTCCGGCGCCCGACCGGCCGCCCGCCCCGTGATGGGGCGCGCGTCTGCTATCGTCGGGGCACTGCGCCGGCCCTGCCGGCTTTTCCGCACCCCGAACGAGCAGGAGGAACGATGAGTGCGTATGTGATCGTCGAAGCCCAGGTCACCGACCCGACCCGATACGAAGCGTACCGGGCGCTGTCGCCGGCCGCCGTCGAAGCCGCCGGCGGGCGCTTCGTCGTTCGCGGCGGCCGCTGCGAGACGCTCGAGGGCGACTGGCATCCGTCCCGCGTCGTCGTGCTGGAGTTCCCGACCTACGCGCAGGCCCGGACTTTTTATGATTCGCCGCTATACGTCGAGGCCCGTGAAGCGCGGGCCGGCGCCACCCGCATTTTCAACATGATCGTCGTCGAGGGAGTTCAATGAGTTCGATCGTAGATATCGTAGGCCGCGAGATTATCGATTCGCGCGGCAATCCGACCGTCGAGTGTGATGTGTTGCTCGAATCCGGCGTCATGGGACGCGCAGCGGTGCCTTCGGGCGCGTCCACCGGCGCGCGCGAGGCGATCGAACTGCGCGACGGCGACAAGTCCCGCTACCTGGGCAAGGGCGTGCTCAAGGCGGTCGAGCACATCAACACCGAGATCTCCGAAGCGATCATGGGGCTCGACGCGTCCGAGCAGGCGTACATCGATCGCACGCTGATCGACCTGGACGGCACCGACAACAAGTCGCGCCTGGGCGCCAACGCGATGCTCGCCGTGTCGATGGCGGTCGCCAAGGCGGCGGCCGAAGAATCGGGCCTGCCGCTGTACCGCTACTTCGGCGGCTCGGGCGCGATGTCGCTGCCGGTGCCGATGATGAACGTCATCAACGGCGGTGCGCACGCGAACAACAACCTCGACCTGCAGGAGTTCATGATCCTGCCGGTCGGCGCGCCGACGTTCCGCGAAGCGCTGCGCTACGGCGCCGAGGTGTTCCACAGCCTGAAGAAGCTGCTGAACGACCGCGGCATGTCGACGGCGGTCGGCGACGAGGGCGGGTTCGCGCCGAGCGTGGCCGACCACGAAGCGGCGATCCAGTTGATCCTCGAAGCGATCCAGGCCGCCGGCTACGAGGCGGGCCGCGACATCGTGCTCGGGCTCGACTGCGCGAGTTCCGAGTTCTACAAGGACGGCAAGTACCACCTCGAGGGCGAGGGAAAGATCCTGACGCCGCCCGAGTTCACCAGCCTGCTGGCCGGCTGGTGCGACAAGTACCCGATCATCACGATCGAGGACGGCATGGCCGAAAACGACTGGGACGGCTGGAAGCACCTGACCGACGTGCTCGGCGATCGCGTCCAACTCGTCGGCGACGACTTGTTCGTCACCAACACGCGGATCCTGCAGCAGGGCATCGACGAGGGCGTCGCCAACTCGATCCTGATCAAGATCAACCAGATCGGCACGCTGACCGAGACCTTCGCGGCGATCGAGCTGGCCAAGCGCAACAACTACACGTCGGTCGTCTCGCATCGCTCCGGCGAGACCGAGGACACGACGATCGCCGACATCGCGGTGGCCACCAACGCGCTGCAGATCAAGACCGGTTCGATGAGCCGCTCGGACCGCATCGCCAAGTACAACCAGTTGCTGCGGATCGAAGAGGATCTGGGCGACGTGGCGTCCTACCCCGGTCGCACGGCGTTTTTCAATCTCGGATGATGTTTTCGCGTCGATCGGCGTTTTTCGCCGCCGGTCGACGTTACAATCTGGGTCATGCGCGTTCTGCCGACCGTCCTTGCCGCACTCGTCATCGCCATCCAGTACCCGCTTTGGCTGGGTAAGGGCGGGTGGGTGCGCGTGTGGGAGCTCGATCGGCAACTCGAACGCCAGCAGCAGGACAATGCCTCGCAGGACCTGCGCAACACGGCGCTCGAAAGCGAAGTGGCGGACCTCAGGCGCGGACTGGTCGCGATCGAAGAACGCGCGCGTTACGAGTTGGGCATGGTCCGGCCCGATGAGCTCTACGTGCAGATCAATCCGTCGGGCGACGCGAACGTCTCGCCGTCCCGCCGCGACGCCAGCGGCTCGCCCGAAGCCAGCCGCTACGACATCCGTACGGCCGACGCCAGCGGATACACTCGGCCCGAATCGCTGTGGCGGCGCCACGGCGCCGGACGCCGCGAGCCCTGATCGCGGGCGTCGTCCGGGCGCGCTTCAGTTGATCGCGTCGCCGCCGGGCGGACGCAGGTCCGGATGCTCGGTCGCGAACAATTCGGCGCAATCGACGGCATCGAACTCGTAGGTCTGGTTGCAGAAATCGCAGTTGACGGTCACGTGCGACTGCTCGGCCAGCACGTCGTCGATTTCGGCGCGCCCCAGCATCTTCAGCATCGCGCCGACCTTCGTACGGTTGCACGAACACTCGAAGCGGCACGGCCGATCTTCGCGCCCATCGAGGGTTTCCTGCCAGAACAGGCGCTTGAGGACCTCGTCGGAGGGCAGCGTCAGCAATTCCTCGGCGCTGATCGTGTCGGCCAGGTGGTTCATCCGGTTCCAGCCGTCCTCGTCGATCGCCGCGCCCGGGTCGCCGGCCTTGCCGCCGTGGTCGGGCAGGCGCTGCAGCAGCAGGCCGGTGGCGCGATGTTCGTCGGCCGCCAGCCACAGGCGAGTCGGCAATTGCTCCGAACGGGCCATGTAGTGTTCGAGCGCCTTGGCGATCGTGCCGCCGTCGAACGGCACGATGCCCTGGTAAGCCTGGCCGGCGCCGGCGCCGGGGTCCAGCGTGACGACGAAACGGCCGCTGCCGCCGACGTTGACGAGCTGATCGAGCGTCGCGTCCTCGGGGATCGGCGTGTCCGCGCGCAGCTTGACCGTCGCGCGGAAGCGCCCGCCGGCATCGCATTCGACGACGTACAGCGACACCGGCCCCTTGCCGTGGATCTGCAGGATCAGCTTGCCCTCGAACTTGAGCGTCGCCGCCAGCAGCAGGCCCGCGGCGGCCAGCTCGCCGAGCTGGTTGCGCACCGACGACGGCAGCGCGTGCCGGATGACGACCTCCGACCAGGACAGGTCGAGGGAAACCAGTTCACCGCGCACCGGGGCGTTGCGCAGCACGAATCGTTGCAGTCGGTCGCTCAAGAAGACTCCTAGGTGCCCGGCGCCGTCGACGGTCAGACCGGAAATAGCTGGGTGCGGAAAAGCTGCGCGCGCTCGGCGTAACCCTGCGCGCTGCGGGCCAGCCGCTGCGCGTCCTCGTCCGTCAGTTGCCGGACGACCTTGCCGGGGGCGCCCATCACCAGGCTGTTGTCGGGAATCTCCTTGCCCTCGGTGATGATCGCGCCGGCGCCGATCAGACAGTTGCGGCCGATCTTCGCGCCGTTCAAGACCACCGCCTGGATGCCGATCAGGCTGTTGTCGCCGATCGTGCAGCCGTGCAGCATCGCCTGGTGGCCGACGGTCACCGATCGGCCGATCGTCAGCGGCCGGCCGGGGTCCGTGTGCAGCACGCTGCTTTCCTGGATGTTCGTGTAGTCGCCGATCCGGATCCACTCGTTGTCGCCGCGCAAGGTCGCGTTGAACCAGATGCTCGAATGCGCGCCCAGCTCGACCCAGCCGATGACCTGCGCCGAGTCCGTGACATAAGCGGTATGGTCGATCACCGGCATCTTGTCGCCCAGCCTGAAGATCGCCATGTCACTTCACCTTCGAGAACGCGGTCGGGGTCAGCATCAGGTTGGTGATCGACGAGACGATCGGCCCGTTGCGCTCGGTCTCGGTCCGCTTGGCAATCCATTCCGGATCGCTGGCGAACGCGTTCCATCGCTGCTCGCGCTCGGCCAGGCTTTCCCATTCGAGCAGGTAGTACAGGTCCTGGTTGCTGTCGCCGACCAGCACCGTCCAGAACCCCGCCTGGCGGATGCCGTGTTTGTCCCACAACGCGAGCGTCGTCGTTTCGAAGCGCTTCAGCAGATCGGGCAATCGGCCGGGTACGCAGTGATAGATGCGCAGTTCGTGCAGCATGAGGGTCTCCTGTTCGGGCCAGCCGCCCATTCTACGTGGATGACGAAGAGCCGCCCCGGTCGATCTTGACGCCCAGGATCACCGAGGTCTCGGTCCGGCGCACGCCGTCGAGCGAACCGATGCGGTCCAGCGTGCGGTCGAGCTGCTCGGTGCTCTCGCATTCGATCCAGGCCAGGTAGTCGAACGGACCGCTGACGGCCCACATCCGCCGGACCTCGATCATCCGCTCCATCGCCCGCACGACCGCAGGGCCGGCGCGAGGCGCGACCGACAGGCTCAGGTGCGCGCGGATCGCGGCGGCCGGCAACGACTGCCCCAGACGCAGGCCATAACCGGCGATCACGCCCTGGCGCTCCAGCCGCGCGAGCCGGGCGAGGACCGTCGTGCGCGCCGCGCCGGTCTGCCTGGCCAGCGTCGCCGTGGGCGTACGCGCATTGGCCTGCAGCAGCGTCAACAGGTGCTGGTCCAGTTCGTCCAGGACAGGCATTGACATGATGACCAACTGTCTGGTCGAAACGTCGAGAATGCAAGCGATTTCGACGAAACCGCCGCTGGCCGGCGACATCGAACCGACGCAGACTGAGAATCTGTGAGCGAACCAGCCCCGCCCGCTCGTCGCGCCAGGACGATCCCGCTCATCGTTGCGAATGCTCGCCATATCACGCGATATGGCTGCGCTTCGCGCCTCGATCGGAACCGCCCTGACGCGCCGCTCGGTCGCGTCCGATTCGCTCACAGATTCTGAGTTGTCCGCCGGACCGTCTCGACCAAGAGGCTGTCTCGACCAAAAGGGAGTCTCCGACCATGTTCGACCGCATCCTCGTCCTGGGCGCCGGCCATATCGGCCAGGCGATCGTCGGCCTGCTGCACGAGGCGGGTGACGCCGTCACCGTCGCCGACGCCGATTTCTCCCGTGCGCTGGCGATCGCCACATCGGTCGGCGCCCGGTCGCCTGCCGTGGGCGGCGGCCGGCCCGTCGTGCCGCTCGTCGTCGATGCCGACGATCCGGCGGCGGTGGCCGCCGCGCTGCGCGACGTCGATGCGGTGATCAACGCGCTGCCGTACCGCTACGCCGCATCGGTCGCGCGCATCGCGGCCGCCCGGCGCGTCCACTATTTCGACCTGACCGAGGACGTCGCGTCGACCGCCGCGATCCGCGCGCTGGACGACGAGGCCCAGACGGTGCTGATGCCGCAGTGCGGGCTGGCGCCGGGGCTGATCGGCATCATCGGCCACGCGCTGCTCGACGCGTTCGACGAGCCGCGCGGCTTGAAGCTGCGCGTCGGTGCGCTGCCGCGCTACCCGGTCAACGCGCTGCGCTACAACCTGACGTGGAGCACCGACGGGCTGATCAACGAGTACTGCAATCCGTGCGAAGCGATCGTCGACGCGAAGCTGTCGACGACGGCCGCGCTCGAGGGCTACGAGCGGCTGCTGATCGACGGCGTCGAGTACGAGGCGTTCAATACGTCCGGCGGGCTGGGCTCGCTCGCGCACACCTTGTCGGCTCCGCACGGCGGACGGCCGCCGCTGCGCCAGCTCGACTACAAGTCGCTGCGCTATCCGGGCCACCACGCGATCATGCGCACGCTGCTCAGCGACCTGGCGCTGGCCGATCGGCGCGACCTGCTCAAGCAGATCCTCGAACACGCGGTGCCGCAGACGCAGCAGGACGTCGTCGTCATGCTCGCGTGCGCCAGCGGCCTGCGCGACGGCCGGCTCGGCGAGCACGTCTGGTCGCGGCACCTGTACGGCGGGATCGTCGCCGGCATGCCGATGACGGCGATCCAGTTGACGACGGCTGTCGGCGTCTGCGCGGCGCTGCAGTGCGTGCGCGAAGGCGCCGCGCCGTCGCGCGGATTCGTCGCGCAGGAACGGATCGACGCGACACGGCTGCTGGGCAATCGCTTCGGCCGGTTGCTCGAGCTGCACGGCGCTTCGATCGGCCAGGCGAGGCCTGGGGCGGCGACGGTGGGGTGGTTGGCGGCGGGGCGAGGGGTGACGGGGCAAGCAGTGGTGGGGCAGGTAGCGACAGGACAGGTAGTGACGGGACAGGTGACGACGGGGCAGGTAGCGACGGGGCAGGTAGCGACGGGGCAGGTAGCGACGGGGCAGGTAGCGACGGGGCCGGGGGCGATGGAGCTGGGGGCGATGGGGCCGGGGGTGACGGGACAGCGAGCGTCCGCTCGGATCACGTCCACCGGGATCGCATCGATCGGGCCGGCCTATGCGGACCAGGCCGACGAGGCCGGGCCGCACGGCTCGACCGGCAGCGGGGATGGCGGCGGCGCGAGCGGGGCGCGGATCGACGCGATGGTATAAGGAGCGATCGACGATCGACCGGTGAGGAGCGCGACATCATGAACGTCAACGACCTGTCGACGCTGCTCGCGTCGATCGATGTGCCGATGCCGCCGGCCGTGGACGGCGCGCTGATCGTGCGCTCGCCGATCGACGGCAGCGAACTCGGACGGATCGATCCCACCGACTCCGATGCGGCGCGGCAGGCGATCGACGCCGCCGTCGCTGCGCAGGCCGGCTGGCAGGCCTTGCCCGCGCCGCGCCGCGGCGAACTGGTACGCCGCTTCGGCGAGCGGCTGCGCGCCGCCAAGCCCGTGCTGGGGCGGCTCGTCACGCTCGAGACCGGCAAGCTGCTCCAGGAAGGGCTCGGCGAAGTGCAGGAAATGATCGACGTCTGCGACTTCGCGGTCGGCCTGTCGCGGCAGTTGCACGGGTTGGTCATCGCGTCCGAGCGCCCGTCGCACAAGATGCTCGAGAGCTGGCATCCGTTCGGCACCTGCGCGATCATCTCGGCCTTCAATTTCCCGGTCGCGGTCTGGTCGTGGAATGCCGCGCTGGCGCTGGTGTGCGGCAACACGATCGTCTGGAAGCCGTCGGAAAAGACGCCGCTGACCGCATGGACCGTACAGCAACTGCTGCGCCAGGTGCTGGCCGAGACCGAGCCCGGCCAGCAGGACATCGCCCGACTGCTGATCGGCGGCTGCGAACTGGGGCGGCAACTGGTCGAGCATCCGGGCGTACGGCTGGTGTCGGCCACCGGCTCGACGGCGATGGGACGCGCGGTCGGACAGGCCTGCGCGCAGCACTTCAAGCGCGGCATCCTCGAACTGGGCGGCAACAACGCGGCGATCGTCACGCCCAGCGCCGACCTGGCGCTCGCGCTGCGCGCGGTCACGTTCGCCGCGGTCGGTACCGCGGGCCAGCGCTGCACGACGCTGCGCCGCCTGTTCGTGCACCGCTCGCGCTATGCCGATTTCGTCGCGCGGCTGAAGAAGGTCTACCGCGATCTTCCTGTCGGCGATCCGCTGGCGCCCGGCACGCTGGTCGGTCCGTTGATCGATCAGGCCGCCTACGAGCGCATGCAGGCCGTGCTCGCGACGCTGCCGGCCGGCGCCGTCACCGGCGGTCATCGCGAACTGGCCGGACGGTTCGCGAACGCCTGGTACGCGCGGCCTGCGCTGGTCGAGATGCGCGCGCAGCAGGGACCGATGCTCGAAGAAACCTTCGCGCCGATCCTGTACGTGATGGCTTATGACGACCTGGACGAAGCGCTGCGGTTGAACAACGCCAGCGCGCACGGCCTGTCGTCGTGCATCTTCACGACCGACCTGCGCGAGTCCGAACGCTTTCTCGCCGGATCGGACTGCGGCATCGCCAACGTCAACATCGGCACCAGCGGCGCCGAGATCGGCGGCGCGTTCGGCGGCGAGAAGGACACTGGCGGCGGCCGCGAATCCGGCTCGGACGCGTGGAAAGCGTACATGCGGCGCGCGACCAACACGATCAACTACGGGACCGAACTGCCGCTCGCACAGGGGATCCGTTTCGAGATCGGCGACTGACCACGGGCCAAAGCGCAAGCCTCGTCGTTCAGGGCGAGGTCAAGCGAGGCAATCGCGTTCCGGCGCCGAAGGCACCGCTGCATCACCGGCGGCCGCGACGAAGGGAAGGGCGCTCGACGCGAAAGGTGACCAGGGGGCCGTCGCGCCCCTAATCGTCGCGCGGCGATTCGACGCCCAGCACCTTGTGCAGCTTGGTGCTGGTCGTCGTGTACTGCAGCAGCACGCGCTTGTCCGGAAACACGTAGCGCGTCGCGCCGAACGCCGCCAGCGCCGCTTCATGAAAGCCCGACAGGATCAGCTTCTTCTTGCCGGGGTAAGTGTTGATGTCGCCGACGGCGAACAGCGCCGGTTCGCGGGTCTCGAACTTCTCGGTGTCGACCGGAATCTGCCGCCCTTCGATCTGCAAGCCCCAGTCGGCGATCGGTCCCAGCTTCGGCGACAGCCCGAAGAACGCCAGCACGATCTCGCCCGGCTCGATCGAATCGCTGCCGTCGACGTGGCCGAGCTTCAGCCCGGTCAGGCGGCCGGCTTCCTCGGTGAATCCCTGCGCGTGCCCGATCGCCACGCGCAGGCGACCTTCGGCCTGCAGCGCGCGCAGGCGCGCGACCGACGCGGGCGCCGCGCGGAACCTGTCGCGCCGATGGATCAGCGTCACCGAAGCCGCGATGCCGACCAGGTCGATCGCCCAGTCGAGCGCCGAGTCGCCGCCGCCGCAGACGAGGATCCGCTTGCCGCGCAGCGCCTCGCGATCGCGCACGCGATAGAACAACTGGCTGTCGAGGAAGCGCGCGACGCCCGGCACCGTCAGTTCCTGCGGCTGGAACGCGCCCGCGCCCGCCGCGATGAACACGGTACGGGCCAGGTAGCGGCGCCCGGCCGCGTTGCCGACCAGCCAGCGCCCGTCGGGCTGGCGCGCCAGCGTCTCGACCTGCGAGCCCAGATCGAAGAACGGATCGAACGGCTTGCACTGTGCGAGCAGGTTCTCGGTCAGCTCGCGCCCCGTGCAGACGGGAATGGCCGGAATGTCGTAAATCGGCTTGTCCGGATAGAGCTCGATGCACTGGCCTCCGGGCCCGGCCAGCGAATCGAGCACGCAGCAGCGGATTTCCTGCAGCCCCAGCTCGAAGACCTGGAACAGCCCGACCGGGCCGGCGCCGATGATCAGCGCGTCGGTCTCGCGAGGGGAGTCCGCGGCAGCGGCCGCCGGGGCCGTCCCGGCGGCGGGCGCGTCTATCGGCGCTTGCGTATCCGCTTTGATGTCGGTGTCCATCCGCCAATGCTAGCGCAGCGGCAGCGGCCCTGATCTGGCCGTGGATAAGCTGCCGCTCGATGCCGGCCTCGTGGACTCGGCGGCCTGCCGCCGGATGGCGGATGGCGGATGGCGGATGGCGAGGGGCGGCCGCGCTGCATCGGATTGGCGATGCTGATAGCCTTGCAGTCCTTCCCAGGTCCTTCGATGCCTTCCGGCGTCCCGTCAGCATGAGTCCCACGCTTTTCTCTCCGATCCAGGTCGGCGCGATCGAATGCGCGAACCGCGTCTTCATGGCGCCATTGACCCGCTGCCGCGCGCAGGCCGGCACCGACGCGCCGCACCCGCTGAACGCGATGTACTACCGGCAACGCTCGGGCGCGGGACTGATCATCAGCGAAGCGACGCAGGTCAGTCCGTACGGCAAGGGCTACGTCGGCACGCCGGGCATCTACAGCGCCGAGCAGCAGGCGGGTTGGCACCTGGTCACCGACGCCGTGCATCGCGTCAACGGCCGCATCGTCGCGCAGTTGTGGCACGTCGGCGCCGTCTCGCATCCGGACGTGCAGCCCGGCGGCCTGCTGCCGGTCTCGCCATCGGGCGTCAACCTGGGCGGCACCGTGCACACGGCCCGCGGCAAGCAGGAACGCGTCGCACCGCGCGCGCTCGAAACGCTCGAGGTGCCGGGCATCGTCGCCTCGTTCCGCCATGCGGCGCTGATCGCCCAGCGGGCCGGATTCGACGGCGTCGAGATCCACAGTGCCAATGGCTACCTGCTCGAACAGTTCCTGCGCGACTCGACCAACCATCGGACCGACCAGTATGGTGGCTCGGTGCAGAATCGGCTCCGCTTCGTCCTCGAGATCGTCGACGCCGTCATCGAGGTCTGGGGCAAGGGGCGCGTCGGGATCCGCCTGTCGCCGGTCAGCGGCGCCAACAACTGCCCGCAGGATTCGACCCCGCAGCAGACCTACGGCGCGCTCGTCGATGCGCTGAACGCGCGCGGCGTCGCGTTCCTGCATTTCGTCGAAGGCCATACCGGTGGCGAGCGCGCGCTGGCGGGCTTCGACTTCGAACAGGCGCGCCGCCGTTTCTCGGGCGCATACATCGCCAACAACCGCTACACGCGCGACATGGCGATCGAGGCCGTCGACTCGGGCCGGGTCGATGCCGTCGCGTTCGGCGTGCCGTACATCGCCAATCCCGACCTGGCGCGCCGTTTCCGCCTGAACACGCCGTTGAACCCACCGAACACGCGTACGTTCTACGGTCCCGATGCCGTCGGCTATACCGACTACCCGTTCCTCGACGAAGCCTCGCTGCCGCAGGCTTGAGATTCACGAGCCCGGAGCGTTGCGTGCTCATTGACGTCGGTTTTGCAGAACTCGAAAAGTAGGCTATGATCTTGGGCTCGATTCCCCGATAGCTCAGTCGGTAGAGCGCCGGACTGTTAATCCGTAGGTCCCTGGTTCGAGCCCAGGTCGGGGAGCCAAAGAATCGAAAGAAAAGAGCCGGTCCACAAGACCGGCTCTTTTCTTTTCTGCGGCAGAGCCGACGGATTCGGCCCTCATCTGGCACCGACACGCGCGCACCGATGCCATGGGAACCGCCAGCGGCACGATCCCGGCATTCCGGAAGCCGTCCGTTCCGAGCGCGAACCTCGTCAGTTGCCGCACTGACCGAGGTCGTACGATAGGGCTTCGCCGACGATACGGTCGAGCTGCCATGACCCCGATCAAGCCACATCGAACGATCAGCGCGCGCGGCCTCAGCGTCTGGCTGTCCTGCGTGATCGTGAGCGCCACGCTCGGTCTTTTCGGCTTTCTGATCTACAGCCTGACATTCGATCCGCCCTGGCTGATGGCGGGGCTGTTGATGTACTGGCTCGTCGTCAAGCCGCTGACCATTCTGATTCGGTGGAGCTTGAACCTGTAGGCCGGTCGCCTGCGGCTCGCCATTCCGTCGCCGTCGGCTGCAACTGGCGCCATGGCATCGTCGTTTCATCGCAGAGGGGCGTCCGCCGTGGTCGTCCGCCGCCACAGTACGGCCATCGAACATCGATCAGGCAAGGAGGCCGTGATGCTTTCGAATCCCACCGAATCAATCCGCAACGACGACCCGGTCGCTCGCGCCAGGCTGCGTGTCGCACGCCGGCGGGCCGGTGCCCGCATGGGCTTCCTGATCCATCTGGGCGTCTATCTGGCGGTCAATCTGGTACTGGTCGTTATCGATCTGATGACGCCGTCGCCGGTGCACTGGGCGCACTACCCGCTGATGGGCTGGGGCCTTGGCCTGGCGATCCACGGTCTGGTCGTCCATCTGCAGCCGCAGGGGCAGGCGCTGCACCGGCGACTGGTCGCCCGCGAACTGCAAAGGCTTCAGACCCGGACGCGCTGAGCCGCAAGGATTGGGAGAGGGCGATGATCCGCGATGCGCTGCTGTCGATGCTCCACTGGTGGGCGGTGCTGGGCTTGTTCTCCGCGCTGATCGGCGAACTGATGTTGGTCCGCGGCCCGCTCGCGCCGCCGGTGGTGCGCAGGCTGGCGCGGCTGGATGCCGCTTATGGCGGCCTGTTCGTGCTGGCGCTGACCGCCGGCTTGCTGCGCGCGGTCTATGGTGCCAAGGGATGGGAGTTCTATTCGGGCAACCCGATGTTCTGGACCAAGATCGCCACGCTGGCCTTCATCGGGTTGCTGTCGTTGCCGCCGACCTTCGCCTTCCTGCGCTGGAAGCGGGAAGCCCGCGCGGGTGCGACGATCGATGCTGCCCGGGTCACGGCGATACGTCGCTGGGTGCATGCCGAACTGGGCGTGCTGTTCGTCGTGCCGGCGTTCGCCGCGCTGATGGCGCGCGGCATCGGTTTGGGCTGAGGCTCGCCGGGCCTCGGCGCCTGCCCTGGCGAGCGGGCGTTTTGCACGGAATGGGCGACGTTCGGACGGCTTTGTCGGCTGGCTTTGCAATCGATTACAGTCGATGCAGGCCTACTCTGCCTTGGTGATGGAAATCACCGGCGGATCAATTCGATAATGAGATCGGCACGAAGTGTGCCGAGGGAGCCCTCGCATCCCAAGTAATTTCCGTATCGAGACTGCCTTATCGGGTGCTGCGAGCCACCACAACTAAAACAAGGTGATGCTGATGTCCACATGGAAGTCATTGGCGGCAGGATTGGTGGCCTCGCTTTTTTCCGGCTCCGTTTTCGCCGGTCTGGTTGGAACGACGTTCGACGTCGCGTACTACCTTCCGGACTCCAGCTCGATCTACGCGGACGCCAGCTTTTCTCCACCGACCTTCACCGTCGGGCCCGGCGTCGAAACCATCGGTGATGTGGAAGGCGTGACCTTCCTGCACCTGGATCTGACGGATACCGGGATCACCGTCGATTTCGAGACCAGACTTTCGAATCCGACCTGGCTGAACGCGCCGTTCAACGGGATCATCCTGACCGCGACGGGCCCACTCGGCGTGACTGATCCGATGGTGGACATCAGCACGTTGAGTGGATTCGATGGCAGCAGGGTAAGCATCGACGGCAATCGGATCCTTCTGAACTGGAGCGGTTTGAGTTACGTGAACGGAAATACCTTCACGGTTTCGTTCGCCGATGTTCCCGTTTCGGTGCCGGAGCCGGGCTCGCTGGCTCTGCTCGGCCTGGGATTCGCATTGGTCACTTGGCGCAGGCGGGCGCATAGCTGATCAGCGTCAATGCAACTGTCGTGAGCTTTACCGACAAGCTTGCCGGTTTCTTGCCGTCCGTAATCTGCAATCAGTCGATCAGTGTCGAATGAGCCTTGGCATTGCTGTCGAGGCATTCGATCGTATTGACGGCGGTCCGGAAGCTTCCCTGGAGGAAGCTTTCCTGGGTCCTGGCCGAAATATCGGATTGGCAAGTCATCGATGAAGGGTGACCAGATAAGTAGTATGACGGAAGGTCAGGAAATAAGGACAAAGTCAATCTGAACATAAGTAAGATTATTCGTGAGAGACGCTAGGATGTGAAGGGAAAGGGCTTCTTTACAGTTGATCGATAAGTAAAAATATAATCACATAAGTATCAATAACTTATATATCTGGCCGAACTCTTGCTTGTGAGACAGAAGATACTGACCTCTCAGTATCTTTTTTCAGGGAGACAAGGATGAGTGCTTTCAACGAGAAGTTCGCGCGACTCTGCGGCGGTGTCGCGGTCGCCGCGTTGCTGGGAGTCGCGGCGCCCGCTCAAGCGGATCGAATTCAGCTTGGGTTCATTCTCGATGGTTCGGGAAGCATCGGGGCGGGCGGCTGGCAGACCATCGTCACGGGTCTGTCGAATGCGATCGATCTGATTCCCGTCGGTGGTCCGGACCAGTACGAAGTGTCGGTCGTGACGTTCAGCACCAGTGCTTCGACGCCGGTCGCGCGCTACCTGCTGACCGATGTGGCATCACGCGATACGCTGTCGGACATGATTGCTGCGATCCCGTTCCTGACCGGCAATACCAACTACGCCGCCGCGTTCGACACGATGACCAACGTGCTGCAATCCACGATCGGCCTGGCGGACGCGACTTACGTCAATTTTGCAACGGATGGTCAGCCGAACACGGGCGGAACCGGAGTTCTCCAGCGGGATGCGATGATCGCCGCCGGGGTGGACAACATCAGCATCGAGGGGATCGGTTCCGGAGTCAGTGCGGCGAGTCTGCAGAACAACTTCTGCTATCCGGGGCCCTGCGATACCACTATTCCGTTCAGTGACTTCCCATCCAAGGGTTTCTACATAGGAGTGGGAAACCCGGATGAGTATGCGCAGGCGATCCAGTACAAGGTCAGGGTGGTGACCGGTCAGGTGGTTCCCGAACCGGAGTCGATCGCGCTGCTCGGCATCGGCCTGATCGGCCTCGTTCCCTGGTTGCGTCGCCGGACTGGTAAAGCTTGAAGCGGCATCGAGGGGCGTCGTCGACGCTCCTCATTCGGCGGGCCGTCCGGGCCGCCCTGGCTTGCACAGAGTGTTCATGGAGACGGCAGCGGTGATTCACCTCCCGCTGCCGTTATCGTTTCGGGTCGCGCGCCTGCCTGTTCCGCGCACCGATCATTTCGACAGACGGCGAAGCGTGATCAGGCCCTGAGACTCGTTGACCCAGATCGCCGCGGCGTAACGTCTGGAAGATTCCGGGATGTCGGCATCCCTCACCGGCGCTTTGTCCGGTACCTTGGATCGATCGTTCCAGACCCAGGCTTTGCATTGCTGCGACGAATGGCAAGCGGCCGTTCCGGCCTGCCTGAGCGCTTCGTTGTCGAGCCCGTGCGGACAGACCAGCAGGGCGACCCCGTCATTGCGGTCGACGAGTTCGCACGCGGAGTTTCCGGCAGGCACCGAGTCGGCAGCGAGCACCGCAGGGGTAAGGGTGCAGGCCAACAGGAACGCGGGAAATTTTCCGGGGAGCTTCATTGCGCCATTCGATCGATGTCTGCCGATCGTGGATCAGCGGGAGACCATCGACGCTATCGTGCATGAAGGGAGCCCGATCAGGCAAGCGCCGGCGCGCTGTCCGACGCAGCGCCGCCCGATTGCCGACAGTTTCAGGCTGATGTGATCCCGCTTATCGACTATGGGCGCTGATCGATCGCGAGGTGTCGTAGCGTCAATACCTTGACGGCATCCAGCATCAGTCCGAACACCAGACTCGCACCGCATACCGCGAGCACCATCCATCCGGCCAGCGGCGTCATGAACCAACCCTGCCAGGCCAGCACCGTAGCGATCAGCGCCGACGTCGCCGCCGCCGCGATCAGCACCGGAGCCGGCCGGGAGCGCCAGGCATGGTCGCGCGCGCGCAGCACGAGGCCGGTCACCTGTCCGGCCAGCACCAAGGTCAGGAAGGTCAGGGTGCGCATCGCTTCCATGTCCAGGCGCAGCCAGAACCAGCCCAGCGCCAGTATCGTCATCGCATAGGCCAGCTTCACCGCGCCCAGCGGCAGCGCCGCCAGGGTCAGTTCGCGAATGCGCCAGGCGTTCGGATAGGGCGTCGGCTTGGCGCGATCGCCGGCGCGCGCCATCATCGCCACGTCGCTGGTCAGCATCCATAGCACCTGCAGCATCGGCGTGAGCACCGCATGGCCGGTCATCACCAGGCCGCCGCCCATGACGATCAGCGTCACCGCCTTGTTGACCAGCATGCTCAGCGTGAAGGTCAATACGCGACGGAAGGCCGAGCGCCCCTCCTGGATGCACGCGACGATCCCGCGCAGGCCGGGTTCGGTGAGGACCATTCCGGCCGCCGACTTGGCCACGTCGGTGGCGGTCGATACCGCGATGCCCATCTGCGCCTGGCGCAGCGCCGGGGCATCGTTCGCGCCGTCTCCGCACATCCCCACGCCATGGCCCCGGCTCTGGAAGGCTCGCACCAGGCGGAACTTGTCCTCCGGGAACACGCCGGCATAGACCGCGTAGTCGCCCGGCTCGGCCTGCTCGGCAATGGCGCCGGGCGGAGAGACCGGGCCCTCGAGCCCGATCGCGCGGGCCACGGTACCGGCGGTCTGCACGGTATCGCCGGTGACCATCACCGGCGTGATGCCCAGCGCCTTCAATTCGTTCAGCAAGCCAGCCGAGTCGGCGCGCGGCGGATCGCTCAGACCGATCGCGCCGATGACGGCCATGTTCGCGGAACTTCCGGCGGCGATGATCAGCACCCGATAGCCGTCGCTGCTCAGGTCGGACACGGCAGCTTGCGCCCGGGCATCGAGCGGGGCCAGCGCGGCGATCGCCAGCGGCGATCCCTTGGCGATGCGCTGCGTTTGTCCATCCGGGCCTTCCACCAGGGCTTCGGCCATCTTGGCGGTCGGATCGAAAGGCGTGAAGCGGCGCACGTTCAGCGCCGGTCCGCCTTGCTGCTGCGCGGCCGCGCGGATGGCGGCGTCGACGCCATCCTGGCCGTCGGCGGAGCTGGCCGCGGCCGCGTGCGCGAGCACGTCGGCTTCGCCCAGCCCTTCGGCGAGCGGTACCACCCGGCCGACGCCCAGGCTGTTCTGGGTGAGCGTCCCTGTCTTGTCGACGCACAGCACGTCGATCATCGCCGCTTCCTGCAGCGCCGGCAGCCGGGCCAGCAACACGCCCTGGCGGGCAAGGTGCCGCGCGCCGAGCGTCGCGGCCAGCGTGAAGACCGCGGGCATCGCCACCGGCACCGCGGACAGCAGCGCGGCGAGCACCAGCGGGATGATCTGCGCCGCCGTCATGCCGATCGCGTGCGCATACGCGACCATGGCCACCACGATGCTCATGTTCACGCCGGTCAGCGCTTTGACCACGCCCAGCACCGCCTTCTGCTCGCTGCTTTCGACGTCGGCGGTGCTCACCAGTTCCGCGGTGCGGCCGAAGTAGGTGCGCGCGCCGGTGGCCGTCACCTCGGCGGTCGCCTCGCCGTGCCGCACCAGAGCGCCGGCATACGCGACGGCGCCGGCCGTCTGCTCGACCGCGACCGACTCGCCGGTCAGCATCGACTGATCGAGCAGCACCGATCCGGCCAGCAGCCGCACGTCGGCCGGCACGATGCCACCGAGCGAGAGCTGGACGATGTCGCCCGGCACCAGTTGGGAGGCCGCCACATCGTGCCACGCGCCATCGCGGCGCACGCGCGCCTTGGGCGCCAGCCGTTGACGCAGCAGGGCCAGCGTCGCGCTCGCGCGTCCCTCCTGCACGATCCCCAGCACGACGTTGATGATCAGCAGGATGGCCACCAGGCCGGCTTCGACCCGTTCGCCGGCTGCCAACTGCAGGACGATCGTCGCTTCCAGCATCCAGGGCACCGGCGACCAGAAGTGATGCAGCGCCCGGCGCACCGGCCGCTCCCGGACCTCGGCCACTTCATTGGGACCCGTCTCGGCCAGACGACGGGCGACTTCTTCGCCGGACAAGCCCGCGGGCGTGTCCCGATCGTCAGAAGCCGGTGTCGATGGCGGTCGCGCCGGCATTCGTTTTTCCGCTGGTGTCGGTAATGCCGCTTCTTCCTCGTCCCGGGCCATCTTCCGATTCTCCACTGGGTCCATCCGTGATTGGCATCTGAACACATGCGGCCGGCCGAGGCCTGCCCGTTCCGGGGGGCGCTGGCGCGCCGTCGCCGGACATCCGGTTATCTCATCTGCTGCTCTTCAAGCGCTTGACACCGCCCTCGATCGGGGAACCGCGTCGACCTGGTCCGGAAAGACCAGGAAAGACCACGAAATCCGCCCGCCGGGATGCGAGGATAGAGGCTGGCGCTTCTCCTGGAACGGATCCCGTGACGTCATCTCCTGTCCGCCTGCTCGTCGCCACGCTGCTGGCCCTGCCTGCCGCCGGTGCCGTGGCGGCGTCCTTCGATTTCGCCGAGGCGCTGCAGCGGGCCGGCGAGGTCTCGGGCAGCGTCCAGGGCAGTTCGCTCGATCTGCAGTCCCGCCAGGCCCAGGCCCGCGCGGTCGACCGGCTCGGCATGCCGATCGTCGGGCTTTCGGCGCTGGCCGCGCGCACCTCGGCTTCGGCCACCGTCGATACCACCGGCGTGGCCGGCGCGATCAATCCGTTGGTCGGCGGCCTGGGCAGCAGCATGGGCCTGACGCTGCCCAGCGTGGCCAACAGTTATCAGCTCGACCGGACCTCGAACCTGGCCAGCGCAGGCCTGACGGCGCTATGGCCCGTCTATACCGGCGGCAAGATCGACGCGATCAAGGATCTGGTCCGCGCCCGCGCGCGCGAAGGCGATGCGGCCCATGCCACCGAGGTCGGCCAGTTGTCGACGCAGGTGGCCGAGCGCTATTTCTCGGTCCAACTGGCGCGCCAGGCGCTGGCGCTGCGCGAGGAAGTGACGGTCGGCATGACCGAACACGTCCGCGCCGCGACGCTGCTCGAATCGCAAGGGCTGATCGCCTACAGCGATCGGCTGCGCGCCGACGTCGCGCTGGCCGGCGCCCGCCAGGAAGAGGAGAAGGCCCGCAACGATCTGGATCTGGCCGAAGTCGCGCTGCGCCGAGTCCTCGCCGTCGACGACGCGGTCCAGACCACGACGCCGCTGTTCGTGCACAGCCGCAGCGTCGGTTCGCTGCAATCGTTCATCGATGCCGGCAAGGCGCGCCATCCGATCTGGGCCCGGCTGGACAGCAAGCGCGAGCAGGCCGATGCGTCGCTGCGCCTGCAAGGCCGCGAATGGACGCCGTCGGTGACGGCGCTGGCCAACTACAACCGGCCGGTCGGGGGCTTCTCGGGGCTCGGCTCGAGCTGGGTCGTCGGACTGCAGGTCAGCCTGCCGCTGTTCAGCGCGGTCGACCATGAGCAGATGCGGCTAGCCGCGCGGCTCGACCAGCAACGCGTCGAACTCGGCGCCCAGCAGGCCGGCCGCGACATTCCGACGCTGGTCGAGTCGCGCTGGCGCCAGATGGAGAATGCGCGCCATGCCTTCCTCGCCGCCGGCCCCAGCATCGAACTGGCCCGCGAGACGCTGCGGCTGAGCCGGATCGCGTTCGCCCAGTCGCAGTCGACGGTGCTCGACGTCACCGATGCCGAGCTGAACCTGGCCAAAGTCCGGATCGAGCGCAATCGCAACGCCTACGATTACGTCCTCGCGCTGGCCGGCCTGCTCGAAGCCTGCGGTGAACCGGAACGGCTGGCGGCGCTGGCGGCCGATGCCGACATCCTGCTCCGGGATCCCGATGTATCCGACGATCGCACGATGCCCGCCCGGCCGGCCGCATCGGTGTTCACGCCGCCCGATTCCGTTCCGGCCTGGGCCGCGGTCCTGCCTCCTGCCAAAGGAACCCGATGACTCCGACTCCGACGGCCACCATGCCGCCCGCTCCGTCCTCGACCGCCTCATCGCCGCCCGCTCCGAAACCGGGCGCCGATGCCCCGCAGGGCGCCAGTTCGTCCGTCGCGACCCGGGCGGCCGGCGGGGCGCCGTCCGGCCCCACCGAACCGCCGGAGCGCCCGGCGTCCGGGTCGTCGGGCGCGTCCGGGTCGTCCGGGTCGTCCGGGTCGTCGCGGCTGGTGCTGCCGCTGGTCCTGCTGCTGGTGCTGGGCTTTCTGGCCTGGGGACTGTGGCGGGCTTTCCAGCCGGTGGCCGCGCCGCTGCGGGGCGAGATCGACGCCCAGCAGATCAATGTCTCGTCGAAGATCGCCGGCCGGGTCGCCCAGGTCGCCGTCAAGCGCGGCCAGCAGGTCAAGGCCGGTGACCTGGTGTTCGAGATCGACAGTCCCGAGGCGCGCGCCAAGCTGGCCCAGGCGCGCGCGGCCGAGGAGGCCGCCGGCGCGCAGGCCGCGAAGGCCAGGACCGGTGCGCGTCCCGAAGAGGTGGCGATGGCCCGCAGCAACTGGGAGCGCGCGCAGACCGCCGAGCGGATCGCCCGTACGACCTATGAGCGGCTCGATGCGATGGTGAGCCAGGGGGTGCTGGCGCCGCAGAAGCGCGATGAGGCCCAGGCCCAATGGCGCGCGGCGCTCGAGCAGAGCAAGGCGGCCGAGGCGCAGTACCGGATGGTCCAGGCCGGCGCGCGCAAGGAGGACGTCACCGCGGCGGGAGCGCAGGCGCGCCAGGTGGCCGGCGTCGTCGCCGAGGCCGAGGTCGCGATCGCCGAGACGCGGATCCTCGCGCCGGCCGCCGGCGAGGTCAGCCAGATCCAGATCCAGGCCGGCGAGATCGCGCCCCAGGGCTTCCCGGTCGTGACCCTGGTCGACCTGGCCGATAGCTGGGCGGTCGTCGCGGTCCGCGAGGACGTGCTGACCGACTATGCGATGGGCTCGCGCCACGACGGCCGGTTGCCGGCGCTGAACAAGACCGTGAGCTTCGAGGTCAGCAGCGTCGCGGTCATGCCGGACTTCGCGACCTGGAAGGCCGCGCGGCCCGGCGGCACCGACCTGCGCACCTTCGAGGTCAGGCTGCGGCCGGCCGCGCCGGTCGACGGCCTGAGGCCGGGCATGTCGGTCGTTTTCGACGCGCGCTGAAACGGGGCGGCGATGGAATACATCGTGGACCGGCTCACTTCCGTATGCGTTTTCCCGTGCAAGCCGTGGCGGGGTTGAGCGTGTCCGCCGGGCCCGCCGCGCGAACCGACGGCTGGTGGGGCGGTTTCGTCGCCAGCTTCGCGCGCCAGGGGCGCTGGCTGCGCGCGAACCCCTGGGACTTCGCGCTGCTCAGCTGGTTGCCGCTGCTGGCCGCCGCGCTGTTGCTGTGGACGTTCTCGGCCGGCGTGCCGCGCGAGCTGCCGATCGTCGTCGTCGACCAGGACCATACGGCCGCCTCGCGCCAACTGATCCGTTATCTCGACGCCTCGCCGGGCCTGCGGCTGGCCGACCAGGTCGTGCAATGGGACGAGGCGCAGTCGCTGCTGCGGCAGCGGCGCGCGTTCGGCGTGGTCTGGATTCCGCGCGACTTCGAGCGCGACCTGGTCCGCGGCCTGGGCACGTCGGTCCAGTGGTTCTACAACGGCCAGTACCAGACGCATGTCGGCGGGATGAACCGCGACGTGCGGGCCGTCGTGTCGACCTATTCGGCCGGTGCCGCGCTGGCGGCCCGCTCGCGCAAGGGCACGCCGATGCTGCAGGCCGAGGCGCAGATCCAGCCGATCCGCCTGCAGATGGTCGCGGTCTACAACGAAAACACCAGCTACGAGCCCTTCCTGGCGCTGTCGCTGATGCCGGCGATCCTGCAGATCTTCGTCGCGCTGGCCACCGTCACCCTGATCGGTCGGGAGTTGAAGAACGGCACCGTGCCGGCCTGGCTGGCGGCGGCCAACGGCCGCTGGAGCGCCGCGCTGGCCGGTGCGCTGGCCTGGCCGGCGCTGGCCTTCGGGTTGCAGGGCCTGCTTATCGTCGCCTGGTTCGGCGCGCGCGGCTGGCCCATCGAAGGCAGCATCGCCGCGGTCCTGCTCGGCCTGGCGTTGCTGATCACGTCGATGATGGGTTTCGGCGTGCTGTTCGTCGGCCTGACGCTGAGCCTCAGGATGGCGATCTCGGTGGCCGGCCTGGTCGCGGCGCCGGCCTTCGCGTTCAGCGGCCAGGGTTTTCCGCTGGTCGCGATGCCGCCGCTGGCGCTGACCTGGGCGCAGTTGCTGCCGCTGACGCACTACCTGCAGATCCAGAGCCGGCACTGGCTGGGCGGCGCGCCGCTGCACTACGGCCTGACGGAGCTGGCGATCCTGGTGCTGGCGACCGTCGTGACCCTGGTGCCCGGCTACTGTCTGCTGCGCGGCCGGGCCAATGCGCCGGCGGCCTGGGGCAAGTCATGAGCGGCGTACGCCCGGATCCCGCGCCGGGTTTCTGGCGCGACCTGCTGGCGGCCTTCGCGACGTTCTGGCGCGGCGCGCTCGGCGACGTCGGCGTGGTGACGATGCTGTTCGGCGCGCCGCTGCTCTATGCGTTCTTCTACCCGCTGCCCTACGAGCGCCAGGTCGTCGAGCAGGTGCCGATCGCGATCGTCGACCAGGACCGCAGCCCGTTGTCGCAACAGTTGATCCGCTTCGCGAAGGCTCATCCGCGCTTGAACGTGCGCGAGGTGATGCCGGATCCGGGCAGCGCCCAGGACCGGCTGTGGCGCAACGAGGTGGCCGGCGTGATGATCATTCCGTCGGGTCTGGCGCGCGACGTGCTGGCCAGCCGGCCCGTGGTCGTGACGCTGGCCGGCGACGGCGGTTACCTGCTGCTGAACAAGGTCGTCGTCGGCGCGATGACCGAGGTCGCCGGCACGCTGTCGGCCGGCATCGAGATCAAGCGCCTGCAGGCGGCGACCTCGTCGCCGGATCAGGCCCGAAGGCAGCGCCAGCCGGTCGACGTCAACGGCGTCGCGCTGTACAACACCTACGAGGGTTACGGCAGCTACGTCGTGCCCGGCGTCGCGGTGCTGATCATCCAGCAGACGCTGCTGATCGGCGTCGGCATGGTGTTCGGCATGCGCGCCGAACGCGGCGATCCGCCGCTGGTGCCGTCGGCCGGCGGCTGGTTCGGCGCCTGGCTGGCCGTGGCGCTGGTGCCGCTGCTGACCTGCTCGTTCTACTTCGGCTTCGTGATGTGGCTGCAGGACTATCCGCGCGGCGGCAACGCCGGCGGGCTCGCGCTGTTCACCGTCGTCTTCGCGTTCACGCTGGCCGCCACGGCGCTGATGCTGGGCCTGCTGTTCCGTTCGCGCGAGCGCAGCGCGTTGCTGCTGATCGGCCTGTCGATGCCGATGCTGTTCGTCTCGGGCTTCTCGTGGCCGGTCGAGGCGATGCCCGAGTCGCTGCAGGTGCTGCGCTGGCTGCTGCCGTCGACGCCGGGCATCCAGGGCATGGTCGCGCTGAACCAGCTCGGCGCCACGGTCGGCGAGGTGCTGCCCGAGTTGCTGACCCTGCTCGCGCAGATGGCCGTCTACGGCGCGATCGCCGCCTGGCAGTGGCAGGGCGATCAGCACCTGGCGCGTCCGGCCGGAGAGCGCGCGCCCGGCTCGTCACCTGGCTGAGCGTCGCACGGAACTCGTGCGGCGTTTCGTTACCAACCAGTCCCTTTGCCCCCGACAACGACATCAGGAGATCGAACGATGACCGCATCGAAATTGGACATCCCCAGCCTCAAGGACAAGGTCAGCCCCGAGGAATGGCAGACCCGCGTGGACCTGGCCGCCGCCTACCGCCTGGTGGCGCTGTTCGGCTGGGACGACATGGTGTACACGCACATCACCGCCAAGGTGCCCGGGCCGGATCATCATTTTCTGATCAACCCCTACGGCATGATGTTCGACGAGATCACCGCGTCGTCGCTGGTCAAGCTCGACCTGGACGGCAAGGTGGTGATGGACACGTCCTTCCCGGTCAACCCGGCGGGGTTCACGATCCACAGCGCGATCCATGCCGCGCGCGAAGACGCCAAGTGCGTGCTGCACACCCACAGCGTCAACGGCGTTGCCGTGTCGGCGCAGAAGGGCGGGGTGCTGCCGATCTCTCAGCAGTCGATTTTCGTGTTGTCCTCGCTCGGCTATCACGACTACGAAGGCGTCGCGCTGCGCGACGACGAGAAGCCGCGCCTGGTGCACGACATCGGCGACAAAACCTTCTTCATGCTGCGCAATCACGGTCTGCTGACGGTGGGCCAGAGCGTCGCCGACGCGTTCATGGCCATGTACACGTTCGAGTCGGTCTGCATGATCCAGGTGCGCGCGCAGGCCGGCGGCGAGCTGATTCCGATCGATCCGGCCATCATCGCCAGCGCGATGAGTCAGGCGCAGAGCGTCACCAAGGGCATGGGCACCGGCGCGCTGAACTGGCCCGGCCTGATGCGCAAGCTCGGTCGCCGGAATCCGGGCTTCGACGAATGAGGTCTGGTTCGCCGCGAGCCGCGGCGTTCGGCGGGCCGCGCCAGCGTCGCCGCCGATGATCATCGGGGTCATCGGCCGCGGCCTGCTGCGTCGTCGTCATTGCATGCGGCGGTTCTCAGGACGATTCTTCCCTGGACCGTCCGGTCGGCGACGGCGCGCATCGCTTCCTTGATCCGCTCCAGAGGCAGCACGCGATCGATGTGCGGGCGGATCTTTCCGTCCGCCAGCCACTGCGTCAGCGTGTCGTTCATGCGCGCCACCTGCTCGGGGAACTTCTCGGCCCAGGCGCCCGCGAAGATGCCGACGATCGAATAGTTCTTCAAAAGCGGCAGGTTCATCGGCACCGACGGAATCCGGCCGCTGGTGAAGCCGACGGGCATCAGCCTTCCGCCCCACCTCATCAGTCGCGTCATCTGTTCGAAAACGGTTCCGCCGATGTTGTCGAAGCCGATGTCGACGCCTTCTCCGTCGGTGATCGATCTGATCCTGTCGCGCAGGTCCTCGGTCCGATAGTTGATGACATCGCAGGCGCCGTAGCGGCGCGGCAATGCCTTCTTGTCGTCGGAGCCGACGCCGGCGATGACCCGCAGGCCCAGGTGGCGGGCGAGGTCGACGGCGGCGAGGCCGACCCCGCCCGCAGCGCCCGTCACGAACGCCGTTTCGCCGGGTTGCGCCCGTGCGCCCTCGGTCAGCGCGTAGTAGGCCGTTCCGTAGTTGTGCCAGACCGTGGCCGCGGTTTCGAACGTGACGCCCGCCGGCAACAGCACGCTCTTCGATTCCTTGGCGACCATCCGCTCGGCATAACTGCCCGTCCAGCTTCCGCAGGCCACGCGGTCGCCCGGCCGGAATTTCGTGACCCGGTCGCCGACCGCGACGACGACGCCGGCGGCTTCGGTTCCGGGGACGAACGGCGTCGGCGGACGCAACTGATAGAGACCCGAGATGATCAGATTGTCCATGAAGGTGACGGAGGCTGCGTGGACATCGATCAGGATCTCGTCGGGGGCCGGCCGCGGCTCCTCGACCTCGCCGATGCACAGATCTTCCGGACCGGTCAGCGCGTTGCACAGTACCGCTTTCATTGCGAAGCTCCTGTTGGGTTATGGCCGAAAATACGTGAGCAAGGGCCAGGCGTTCGTCTCGCGCGCAGAGAAGCCTTCGACCGGACGCGCTAAGCGAAGACCAGCGCGCCGCCGGAAAGAAACAGCATCACCAGGATGATCTTCCGGAAGGCCTGCTCGTTGACGTGACGAAACGCCAGCAGTCCCAGACCGACGCCGGCGAGCATCGCCGGAACGCTGACGGCCAGATCGACGGCGATCTTGCGAGAGAAGCTGTGTTGTCCGAGCAGCAGCGCGACCGCGAAGATCTGCGTGCTGGCGATGAACGGCTGCACGAGTCCCCGCTGTCCTCCCTTGGACATGCCGCGCATGTCGCACCAGATCGTCGGCACGGCGCCCGGCATCGCGGTCAGGCCGCCGACCAGTCCGCCGCCGAATCCGATCAATGCGGTCGTGTATTTGCCGGCCGCCTGCTCGCCGAGCTTCGCCAGACCGGGACGAAACAGCATGTAGCCGGCATATAGCGTGACGATGAGCCCGAAGCCGAGTCGGAGAAAGCGGGTATCCGCGGTCTGGAGAAGATGCACGGCGATCGGCACGCCGAGAAGCCCGCCGGCGATCAGCGGAATGCTGCCGACCCAGTGGATGCTTTTCCTCAGGCCCCAGAGATTGATCATCTGGATGACGACGCTGCAAACCATCATCAGAGGGACCGCCTCCTGCGCGGGGAAGACGTGCAGGAGAACGGCGCCGGCCACCGCCGAGAACGCGAAGCCTGCGAGACCCGACACGAAAGCCCCCGCGAACACGGCAAGGCTGACGACGAGCCCTGTGGTCATATCGAACATGTCGGATCCTCGTGGGTCGATGGAACGGCGGATACGATCGGGACGAATCGATCGTGCTTCGGCGGCCGAACCGATCGGTCGCGGATCAGCCTGTTCGGGAGTCTGTGCGAGGGCCGTCCCCTGAGCGTCCCCTGGTGAAGGGGCAGCGGAGCGAAGCGCGCATGGCGTGGGGGCGCGCGCGGAGTGTCTGGCAGCCGGTCAAAGACTCGTCCTGAGCGTCAACAGCAGATTCCGCGGCTCCCCATAAGTGTTGTACGAATTCAAGCCGCCGACCCGCGCGTAGTACTTCCTGTCGAAGACGTTGTTGACCGCCAGCGACAGCGAGGTCTTGCCGGTGATCCGATAGCCGACCTGCACGCTGGCGATGCCGTAGCCGCCTTGCTCGCGCAGTCCCGCCTCGCCGGTGCCGATCAGACCGCTGGTGATGTGCGCGCCGCCGCCGATCGACCACGGGCTGCCGGCGAAGCGGTAGCGCGCATACGCCTTCAGGCTGTGCCTGGGTTCGAACAGCGTGAACGGCGTGCCGGCCAGCCTCTCGTGGGACAGGTACTCGGTGTCCAGCCGCGCATAGCCCAGCGTCATCTGCAGATTGGCCGTCGGGTTGCCGCTGATCTCGGCTTCCCAGCCCTTGATCTCGACCTTGCCTGCTTGCAGGAAGAAGCCCGGGTTGGCCGTGTCCGGGAACGAACGGTTTTCGTCGCGCGTGCGAAACACCGAGGCGGACGCCTGCAGCCGGCCGTCGAGAAAGCTGCCCTTCGCGCCGAGTTCGATCTGCTTGCCCACGCGCGGGTCGAGCGTGCGTCCGCCCGCTTCGCGCGCGGTCTGCGGCATGAAGATGTCCGAATAGCTCGCATACGTCGTCACGTTGTCGGCCACGTGCACGACGACGCCCGCATAAGGCGTGACCTCGCCGGTCTCGCGGGCGCCCGCCGTCCAGCCGGGCGCCGGCGAGCCGGGCACCGTGTCGCGCGATCGCGTGCGGAAGTTGCTCGATCGCGCGCCGGTGACCAGCGTGATGGCGTCGGTCAGGCTCAGCTTGAGTTGGCCGTAGAAGCCGCTCTGCACCGTTTCGTCGCTGTAGCCGCGCACGAACGGCGGGATGTCCGGTCGCGGCAGGGCGTCCGGGTCCAGGAACGAGATGCCGGGCACGACGTCGGTGGCGCCGTAGAGCGTGTCGCTCGCATGCTTGCCGTAGTTCCAGCCGACGACCGCTTCGTGGCGCCGGCCCAGCAGCGTGAACGGTCCCGATACGTAGACGTCGAGCAGGTCGCGCGTGGTTCGCGAATCCCAGCCTCGCCGCCGGTAGGGCGCCAGGCCGGTGGCGACGTCGATGCCCGAGTTCGGGTAGCCGTCGATCAGGTCGGTATCCTGCGTTTGCCGGCCGTAGCGGCCGCGCAGCTTCCAGCCGCTGTCCCAGCGGTGTCCCAGTTCCACCGCCACCATGCTCGTGGTCGTCGCGGAGCGGCTCCAGCTCGGGTACGGATTGGTCGAGCGACGCACGTCCAGGAAGCGCCCGTCGGAATGGGCGGGCAGGCCCATGAACGTGTTCTCCTTATCGTATTGATGGGCGCCGTACAGCGATAGCGTGGTGCGCGGGCTCAGGTCGTAGTCCAGCGTGCCGTAGGCCATGGCCCCGCGCCCATGGGCGTGGTCGTAGTAGAAGTCGCGGTCGTGCCCGACCACGACGAGACGGCTGCGCAGCGTGCCGTCGGCATTCAGCGGGCCGCCGACGCTGGCTTCGGCGCGGTACTGCGACCACGAGCCGACCGACGCGGTCGCCGATCCGCCGAACTTCGCCAGGCCTTGCCGCCGCACGAGGTTGACGGTGCCGCCCGGTTGGCCCGAACCCTGGAACAGGCCGCTGGGGCCGCGCAGCACTTCGACGCGGTCGAACATCGCCAGGTCGAATTGCTGCGTGACATTCAGGTCGCCGAAGCTCGGAATGCCGTCGTAGCTGGGTTCGAGAAAATAGCCGCGCGAGCGGATCTGGTAAGTGGCGCCATTCCAGGGCGTGACGGTGACGCCGGTGACTTCGCGCAACGCTTCCTCGACCGACTGGAGGTTCTGGTCCTCGATGCGCTGGCGCGTGATCACGCTGACGGACTGCGGAATCTCCAGCACCGGCGTGGCGTCCTTGCCGCCGACCGTGGCGTGCGTCGCGGCGTACGCGTCGCGGCCCTCGGTGGTCGCATCCGACCAGGCCGGGCTCCGCACCTCGACCGCTGGCAGATGCGACGCGTCGCCGTCGGTTCGTTCCCTGACTTCTTCCGTTCTGACTTCTTCCGTTTCCTGCGCCCAGGCCTGCGCCGTCAGCAGCGCCAACGGCGCCGCCACGAATCCGAACGAGCACCGCCACCTTCGTGCAAAGAGCATCGCCATCCATCCAGTATTGATATTGAAATATCAATACTAACAATGAACGCTCACCGCGCATCGTCTGGCCGCCGATGCGGGAGCGTGGCAGGCTATCGACCTGGGGAACGCCTCATCGCCGACGATGGCCGCCGGCGGCGCCGCGTCGAATCTCGCGCCGGATACGGCGGGATACGGAGAGAGCGGCAGCTTGCGCGGCGATCGCGACGACGCGAGCCTCGCCTCGCTGGAGCCGAGCAATGAGTCGACTACCACCGCCTCGGGAAGCGCACTGGCCCGATGGCGCGATCTTCACCGTCGGGCACTCGATCCTGCCGATCGACGATTTCGTGGGCCTGCTCGGCGCCTATGGCATCGAGCGGCTCGTGGATATCCGCACCGTGCCTCGCTCGCGGTTCAATCCGCAGTTCAACGCCGATACGCTCGGCCCCAGCTTGGCGTCGGCGCGCATCGAATACGTTCCGATGCCTGCGCTCGGCGGGCTGCGGCACGCGCGCAAGGACTCGCCGAACACCGGTTGGCGCAATGCGAGTTTTCGCGGCTATGCCGACTACATGCAGACCGCGGCGTTCGATGACGCGGTCGCGGCGCTGATCGCGATGGCGCGCGAGCGGCGAGTCGCGATCATGTGCGCCGAAGCGGTGCCGTGGCGCTGCCATCGGTCGCTGGTGGCCGATGCGCTGAACGTGCGCGGCGTGCCCGTCGTCGAGATCCTGTCGGCCGGCAACTACCGGATGCACGAACTCACGCCGTTCGCGCGGGTCGACGGCACGGCGATCAGCTATCCGCCCGATCAGGCGAGCCTGCTGTGATGGTCAGCGATGCCGGGCGGGCCTGAGGAGGCTTGATCTTCACCGGTTTTGATTTTATCATTCCATGTAATGTTGGAATGTAAATGACCGACTCTCCGCGAATCGAATGCCGGCATGACGCCGACCCGGCGGCCGAGCTTCGCTACAGCCCGGCCCATCTGGACGCCGCCGCGGCCATGTGCCACGCGCTCAGCGATCCGGCCCGATTGCGCCTGCTGCTGTGGCTGGCCAGGCGCGAAACGTGCGTGTCCGAGCTGGTCGAACTGGAGCAGGCCAAGGTCAGCAGCATTTCCGCACGCTTGCAGATGCTGCACGCCGCCCGTCTGGTGACCCGGCGTCGCGTCGCGAAGCACATCTACTACGCGCTCGCCGACGAGCACGTCCATGCGCTGTTGCGCAACATCGTCGGTCATGCGGCCGAGGCGGTCGCTGGCCCGTAGCCCAGCCT
The DNA here is from genome assembly GCA_047601745.1 of Burkholderiaceae bacterium. Classification (GTDB taxonomy): domain Bacteria; phylum Pseudomonadota; class Gammaproteobacteria; order Burkholderiales; family Burkholderiaceae_E; genus JAKPAM01. The sequence goes on from JASGIS010000001.1 coordinate 4,320,021, forward strand.
GTTTTCACGAGGAGCCCCAGATGCCCGATTGCAATCACCCCCATCACGCCGACCATACGCACCAGCACGGCCCCGGCTGCGGCCATACCGCGGTCGTTCACGAAGGTCATGTGGATTACGTGCATGACGGACACCTGCATCACCCGCACGGCGACCACGTCGACGAGCACGTGATCGCGGTCTCGGCGACCAATCCGGATGCGTGCACGCCGAACCACCAGTGCGCCGGCCATGAATCCGGCCACGTGCACGGGCCGGGGTGCGGCCATGAAGCCGTTCCCCACGGCGATCACGTCGACTACCTGGTCGACGGCCACCTGCATCATCCGCACGGCGATCATTGCGACGATCACGGCCCGGTCGAACTAGCCTGAGAATCCGTGGACGGTCGACCGGCTTCCTGCTGACGCGAGGCGGCGCGCCCCCGCGCCCCTGACGGCTTGACGGGCATTTTTCGGATGAGAGTAATTCTCATTAAAATGGTGCGACCACGGTGCTTTCCGCATCGCCCGTACCCGGGGCCCCGAGCCGATGACGACCCACGACGACCTGGAATTCCTGTTGCGCGAACATCGCGCGCTGCTGCGTGCGCACGGCCGCGCGCAGGCCGGCTGCAGCGAATTGCTGACGGCCCAGGCTCGCGAGATCGAGCGGCTGCAGGCGCAGACGATGCGCCTGCGCGCCGCCGTCATCGTGCGCGAGACGGCGCTGGCCTGGGCCCGCGAGGACCGCGCTGAACTGGAGCGCTCGATCCCGGGTCTGCCGCGCCGCGCGGCGCTGGCCCGGCAGGTCAGCGCGTTGCTGGCTCGCCTGCAGGACCTGATGCGCGAGCGCTCGAGGCCGGATCGGCCGGCCGAACGAGTCGAGGCCGCATCGACGGCGGCCGTCCCCGCGGCCGGCGAAATCGATGCGGAGCCGGACTCCGTCGACGAACTGGAGGCGAGCCTGCGCGCCGCCGATCTGGTGATCTGCCAGACCGGCTGCCTGAGCCACGGCGCCTATTGGCGCGTCCAGGACCATTGCCGGCGCACCGGCAAGACCTGCGTGCTCATCGATCGGCCCGACGACGCGCTGCGGATCGTGCGCATCCACGCGGCGCGCGCTTAGGCTGCGTGGCGCGCGCTCGGGCTGGAGTCCGGCTTGCGACTCGTCCGGCGCCGGAGCATGCCGCGCCGGATCATTCCGCTTCGGATCGTTCCGCGCAGGAAATACGCCGATCACGGTGAGGCGTGAGAGGCGACGGCCAGCTCCTTCGTTCTTCTCATCCTCCTCATCCTTCGCCCACCCGCTCGCTTATCGCGCGAGTATCGCGGACGGCTGCTCGCCGCGTACGAGCGCACCCTCCGCGGCGTTTCCACACTTTGAAGGATGCGTCGTGCCGAGACAGCACGCAAACTGCTTCGAGCATTCGAAAGACAGGTACGACCGGCGATGAATCACCCGTGCAGGGGGCAGCGTCATGTGGTCATCCTTTTCCGGACAGCTTGTTCGCGTCTTCGGCACGTTGACGGTGGTGCTGCTGGCCGGTTGTTCCGGCCTGTCGCCGCAGATCTTCTCGGAGCGCCTGATGGCGGAGCGGAACACCGAGGGGGCGGACGCTTCGGTACAGCCACCGAACTCGCTCGAGGAGGCTTATGCCGACGCGTCTCACGTGCAACGGCTGTATCTGACCGCTGTACGCGACCAGAGCAACCTGACACCGCGCCTGGCCGCCGGATTGATCGGACTGTCCGCGGTCACCATGTATCGAGGCCTGACCTCGCCGGGCACCCATTCGTTGGCCGCGCTCGGTGCGGTGGGCGCGGCGACCTACGGTTACGGCAGACTGGTCGCCTCGCCAACGCGGCTCGATGTCTATCGCGCGGGCGCCGAGGCCCTGAGTTGCGCGATGGCCGCGGTCGAACCGCTGCGCATCGGGCAGACCCGCTTGGGCAAGGCCGACGACGGCCCGACTCAACGCACGTTATACGGTGGCGTCGAGCAGGTTCGGCAACGTAGCGACGAGCTTCGAAAACTGCTCTACCGCCATGCCGGGCTGCTCGAATCGGTCGACGAACGGATTCCCGGGCGCGCGGCGTCGTCGCGTACCGTGAAGCGTCCCGCGCCGGCGTGCGATTCTCCCAAAGACACGCCGCCGGAAGTCGCGCTGGCACGGCGGGCGCAATGCGAACGGCAGCCGACTGTCGAGACGATCGTTACGATTCCGGCTACCCCGCCACTCTCGGTCCTGCGCGTCGCACCCGACGAGCTGCGCGCAGCGGCCGATGCAGCGTGGAGCGAACTCGAGCGTGCGCGCGGTAGTGTCGAGCGCGCCGAAGGTGCGTTCAAGGCCGTGGCGGCGGCGGGCGCGCTTCTATGGCACCAGTCGGTGCGCATCCAGATCGCCGTCAGCAAGCAGGTCGACGCGACCGTTCCCGACCTCGCCGCAGTGTTGCGCACCGCGCAGTCATTGCCCGATACCGCGTTCGCGCTGACGGGCTTTTCCGGCTTCGCGAAGCAGCCGCCTGCGGAGAGTTCCGCACAAGGCGCCCCGGCGCAGCGTGGCACGAAACTCCGTGAGGCGACAGCGGGTGACGCGCCGGCAGAACGCGATTTGCTCGCCGCTACTGCAGCACTCACGCAGGCCAGCCGCGCGCTCGACGCGATGACCTTGCCGCTGACCGGCGTCGCCGAGTCCGCAACGCGCGAGCAGATCAACGCCTGCGCCGTTCGTTCCAGCGGCGTCGAGTTGAAGGTCACGCCTTCAGGCGACGAGATCGTGGTCGCCCGGGGCGGAGCGGCAGTGTTTTTCGTGTCGGGCGGCAGCGGCGTGCCGTCGGCCGCGGTGGCCGTCGGTCCCCAGGCTGAAATGCCGATGCGAGTCGAGGGCGGGCAATTCCGATTCGAGTATCGGCCGCCCGATTCGGCGCGGCCCGGCGATGTCGTCGTACTGCGATTCAGCAGCGGCGGCGGCCATCAGTTCGTGATGCTTCGCATCGTCGAAGCGCTGCGCGCCGAGGCAGGCGGCAACGCTACCACCCCGAACTCCGATCCGTCAGCCGACCCGGAGGCTGATACCCGACAGCCGAAGGCCAACACCGGGCGGCCGGCCAAACCCTAGATGCCTCGCACGGACCGACCACCATGCCTTCGCGAATCCAGCATCTGAATGCCGTGCGTTGCCGGCTCGGCCGCCTGATGGGTGTCGACGCCACGCACGCGACCCCCATGCTGGCCCTCGGGCTGCAACAAGAGGCACTGGCTGCACTGTGCTTCGTGCGCCACCCATGCGAGGCTGGCGTAGCGGGCCGGCCGATCCTCGGCTTCGACGAGCGCATCGTGCCGGCCCGCTTGCCGACATGGCTACGCTCGCCGCTCGATGATGAGCCTGTTCCGGTGCTCGCATTGCGCATCGACGGCCCGGCCAGGGCGCAGACCTGGATCGGCGCGCGCAACGACACCAGTCCTTTGTTCGAAGGTGCGCTTAGTGCGATCCTGCGGCTCGACGCTGACCCGACACGCTTGCTGGCGTTGACCGCGGGTCATGTCTGCGGCGCTTCGCGCATCACGCAGCGGGGTGACCGGTTGAGCTTCACGAGCGTCGGTGCCGGGCCGTCGATGTCGTTCGGCGGCGATCTTCTGGACTGGCAGCCCAACTTCGTTCGCCTGGACGGTGCCACCCCGCTCGACGCGGGTATCGCCGAGGTCCGCTCCGGCGATCTCGCGCGCCTGGCCTCCCAACCGCGGCACTGGCCGGCAGGCGTCGCGCAGGCACGGGTCACCGAAGCGCTGCGTTTGCGCACGCGCGATCTGGAGATTTCCGGTCGCGGCTTCGATTGGATCGACGTCACGCTGAGCGTCGCTGGCGACCCGTCGCGCCGCTACACGCTGCGCAATGCAATGGCCTGGCAGCCGTCGCTGCCGAGCCGGGACGGCGACAGCGGCGCGCCGCTGTGGAACGACGCCGACCAGATCGTAGCCCTTCATGCCGGGGGCCATTCGGTGCAAGGCGAGGGATCCTGGGCTTACGCGGTGCCGATCAGCCGCGTACTCGCCTGGGTCGGTGCGAGCGTCGTTTGCCGCGGTGAGGCGCTGCGGCCCGCTTCGCCGGCCATGCCGTCGCCGGCGACCGTACCCTCGACGCCCGTCGACCCCGACGACCGGCGTGCGCGCGAGGCTCGCACGTTGGCGCGAACGATGTACGGCGAGGCGCGTGGCGAAGGATCGCGCGGTCTCGAAGCGGTGGCGCACGTCGTGTTGAACCGCGTCGATGCGCGGCGCTGGTGGGGTACTGATGTGATCGGGGTATGCCTGAAGCCGTGGCAGTTCAGTTGCTGGAATGCCGCCGACCCCAATCGCAGCAAGCTGCACGCATTGTCGGCCGAGGACCCGGTCTACGCGCGCGCGTTCGAGGCAGCGGTGCGGTTGCTCGAACTGCAGGATCGGGATCATGGCCGGCGGCTGCGCACCGACCCGACCGAAGGCGCGACGCACTACTACGCGCCGGCACTCGTGAAGCGGCCGGCATGGGCCGAGGGCCGCACGCCTTGCGCCCGCATCGGCCGGCACGACTTCTTTCGCGACGTGGCCTGACGACCGCGCTGCCGCACAACGGGAGGACCTCGCCATGGACACCGTGCTGATCGACGTCGTGATCGGGCTCGTTCTGGTTTTCGCGATGACCAGCTTGCTCGCGACCACGTTGCAGGAGGCATATTCGTCGATGACCAAGATGCGCGGTCGTGTGCTGCGGCAGGCGATCGTCTCGTTCGTCGGTGACGACCCGCGACTGGCGAAGGCGCTGCTCGACCATCCGCTGCTCGCCTCGTTGTCGCCGCAGATGCAGGCCCAGGCGTCGGCGCGACTGCCGAGCTGGATCGAGGCCGACACGCTGGTGTCGGCGCTGGTCGGCCATCTGGTCGACACCCACGCCGGCGGGCAGCGGCCCGACACCCCGGCCGAGCTGGTGCAACGCATCCAGGACGTCGCCCGAGGCAACGTCGAGCCGGGTACCGCGCTGGCTCCTGTCGTCGGTACGCAGGGGTTGGCCGGCGCGGATGCAGCGCTGCCGAATCCGCTGTTCGTTCGTGGCCTGTCCTCGCTGTTGCAGGGCGCCGAGCGGGACTGGCCGACATTCGAAAAAAGACTGGCCGCCTGGTATGGCGCGGTCGGCGAACGTTCGACCGGGTGGTTCAAGCGCAGGACGCAGTTGGGGGCATTCTTCATCGGGCTCGGCGTGGCCGCGATGCTGAACATCAACCCGATCATCATCGGATCGCAGCTATGGGTCGACGAACCGCTACGCAAAGCGCTGGTGGACACCGCCGAGAAGGTCGACAACGAGCGTCGAACGCAGTCCGAGGCCGCGCCCAAGCCCGTGGCATCCGCTCGCGCCTCGGCGGTCGAGCCGGTTCCGGCCGCAGGGCAAGGGGTGACGCCGGCCGCCGCGGCTTCGGCGGTAATGGATCGGCTGACCCTGGCGTTGCGTGCGCAGGTGACGGATGCGCTCGGCGATGCAGCGCGAGAGCAGGTGCTCAAGCCGTTGGCGGAGCAGCTCGTCGAGCTTCAGAAGGCTGTCCAAGGCTGGCAGGCGGCGGGCGCGGTCGCGGGGCAGGCGACGGCCCGGCGAATGGATGAGCTGGCCCGCGCATTCGTCGCCGCCGTACCGCCTCGGCCCGAACTCGCCGCCGTGCACGAAACGGCGCAGCAATTCGCGACCTTGACGAAGCGCGTGGCTGAGCCGGCGCAGATAGTGTCCGAAGCGTCGCCTACCGGAAAGTGCGCAGCGCCCACTCTGAATGACGAGGAGAAAGCCCTGTGCGGGCAACTCCAGAGCATGGCGAAGCTACAGCAGCTCGGGCTGCCGATCGGCTGGTCGGGATCGGCGGTGCCTAGCCTCTATCGCTCCGGATGCGAGTCACCGGACGAATGCAAAGCGGTGTGGCGCCAATGGGCCGATTGGGGCCTGATGCCGTTCGGGTGGGTCCTGATGGGCCTGGCATGCACGTTGGGGGCACCGTTCTGGTTCGATGCGTTGAGCAGGATCATCAGGCTGCGCGGCTCGGGCGATCGCGGCGCCGCCGGCACGTCAGCGGCCGGGGGCGGTACGCCGCCCAGCACGCTCGCGACGCCCGCGTCACCGGCCCCACCGTCGACAGGAGCAGTCGGCACTGCGATGAGCGACGCTCTCAACGACCACGAACGCGCGTTGACGCCAGCGGAGGTGCAGCGCGTCCAGCGCGGATTGGGCATGCCGGAGGTCGAGGTCAGCGGCTGGTTCGACGGCCCGACCCGACAGGCCATCAAGGCATGGCAAGAACGCGCCCAGGCGCCGGCCACCGGCGAACTGAGTGCATGGCAAGTCCGGCAACTGCTCGAAATGCGGCCATCGGGTGCCGCAACCGCTGCATCTGCCGGTACTGCCGGCTCTGCCGGGGCGCTGGCCGTGGCCGCGGCGCCAGCCGCCGTCGATGACGGGCGCGGTGACCACGGCGACGGCTGCGTCGTCGGCATCGTCGAACCGACTCCCGACGAAGCGCTGCCCCCCGCTCGAGGCGGCGTACAACCCGGTAAGGATGACTGACATGGCCTTCGCACTGAGCTGGATGCCCGCCGTGCTGCTCGAGGCCGGCCTGAAGGTGGCCGAGGTCGATGGCTGGCAGAGCCGCGGCCGCGCCCAGGTACGCCAGACCCTGGGCGTGATGATCCACCACACCGCGTGCCCGCATGCCGGCAACATGCCGAGCCTGCGGACCCTGCTCGATGGACGCAGCGACCTGTCGGGTCCGCTGTCGCAACTCGGTCTGGGGCGCGACGGCACCTGGTACATCATCGCTGCCGGGCGCGCCAACCATGCGGGTGAGGGTAACTGGCGGGGCATCGTCGACGGCAATGCGCACTTCATCGGCATCGAGTGCGAAAATGCCGGAGGCGCAGGGGACTCGTGGCCCGACGTGCAGATGAGCGCGTTGCGTCAGGGCGTCGCCGCGCTGCTCCAGCACCTCGACCGCGACGCGAACTGGTGCATGGGGCACCGCGAATACGCGCCCTCGCGCAAGCCCGACCCGTTGTGGGACCTCGACCACTTCCGTCGCGAAGTTGCCGCGTTGCTCACGGAGGGTGTCGCGGCTTTGCCGCTGATTCCGGCGATCGAGCCGGTCGTGCCCGATGGCGCCATCGCGCGCCCCACGCTGCGTCGCGGCAGCGGAGGGGACTGGGTCAAGCATCTGCAGCGCGCGCTGAACCTGCTGCCGGTCGATGGCCTGTTCGGGCCTCGGACTGAGGCCGCGGTGCGCCGGCTCCAGCGCGACCGCGCGCTGGTGCCGGACGGCATCGTCGGGCCCAAGACCTGGGCGGATCTTCCGCCTGATGCGCGGACATGACCGGGATGGGAACGATTCTGCTTAGGGGTAATCCGCGGGGAGACGAGGGCGGCTTCGGCCGCGGACATGGCGGTGTCGCATGCAACGCATCGGGCCCGAAGTCGGGCGGCGACCCCGGCCTATAATGATCGGGCGCGTGGCGCGGTCCATCGGCCGACGGCCGCGCCCGGCCGTTGCGCGCCCGTCCGGGCGCCCGCCATCTCCGAGACATGATCATGTTCGAGCACATCGCGCCGTTCGCCGGCGATCCGATCCTTTCCCTGAACGAAGACTTCCAGCGCGATCCGCGGCCCGGCAAGGTCAATCTGTCGATCGGCATCTACTTCGATGACCAGGGGCGGATCCCGGTGCTCGACAGCGTCCGCGAGGCCGAGCGGCGAATCCTGGCTGCCGGCGGCGCCAAGCCCTATCTGCCGATGGAAGGGCTGGCGGCGATGCGCGAGGGCGTGCAGAAGCTGCTGTTCGGCGAGGACCACGGCGCCGTGGCCGGCGGCCGTATCGCGACGATCCAGACGGTCGGATCGAGCAGCGGATTGAAAGTCGGCGCCGATTTCATCAAGGCGAATTTTCCGCAGAGCCGGGTATGGGTCAGCGATCCGACCTGGGACAATCACCGTTCGATCTTCGAGGGCGCGGGGCTGACGGTCGAGACCTATCCGTACTACGACCCGGCGACCGGTGGCGTGCGCTTCGACGCGTTGTGCGAAGCCCTCGATGCACTGCCGCCGCGCAGCGTCGTGCTGATGCACGCCTGCTGCCACAACCCGACCGGCGTCGATCTGTCGCCCGCGCAGTGGGACGCACTGATGCCGATCTTCCAGCGGCGCGAGCTGCTGCCGTTCCTCGATCTCGCTTATCAGGGATTCGGCGACGGCATCGCCGAGGACGCGGCGCCGCTGCGCAAGCTGGCGTCGGCCGGCCTGAGCTTCTTCGTCGCCAATTCTTTCTCCAAGAGCATGAGCGTCTACGGCGAACGTTGCGGCGCGCTGAGCGCCGTCTGCGCGACGCCGGCCGAGGCCGCCAACGTGCTGGGCCAGTTGAAGTTCACCGTGCGGCGCAACTATTCGAGCCCGGCGCAGCACGCCGGCGAACTCGTCGCCTGGGTGTTGAACGATCCGTCGCTGCGCGCATGGTGGGAACGCGACGTCGAGGCGATGCGCGGGCGGATCAAGACGATGCGCCAGGCCCTGTACGACGTGCTGAGCCGCGCGCTGCCGGGACGGGATTTCGGCTATCTGCTGACTCAGCGCGGCATGTTCAGCTATACGGGACTGACGCCCGAGCAGGTCGAGCGGCTGCGCGAGCAGCATGGCGTCTACCTGATCCGGTCGGGACGCATGTGCGTGGCCGGCCTGAACCGCCACAACGTCGAGACGGCCGCGCACGCGATGGCGGCGGTGCTGTCGGCCGGTTGAATTCGGCGCGCTGGCGTCGGCTGTGCCCGCCGGCACCGGCGCGCCCGCCCGCCGCTCGCGTCGCCGGGCGGATCTCGGCGGCGGGAACTTCCGGCCTCACATCGGCCGGAACCGATGCAGGTACAAGCGGCTGACCGGCAGTTGCGCGGGGCGCGAACGCAGCTTCAGCAGCATGCGGCCGCGCTCGTCGCGCACCGCGGCGACGACCTCGTCGAGATTGACCACGGTGCCGCGGTGCACTTGCGCGAAGCGCGCCGGGTCGAGGCGGGGCAGCAGCTCCTTCAACGGTTCGCGGATCAGGAACTCGGCGTCGGCGGTCACGACGTTGACGTACTTGTCGCTGGCCTGCAGATAGACGATCGTATCGACCGGAATCATGTGCACGGTGTCGCCGACGCTGGCCATGATCGTTCGCAGGTGCCGGCCCGGCGCGTCGGGCGCAGCGGTCTCGCCCGGCGCGGATCCGCCTCCATGGGTCAGCGCTTCGATCGCCGGATGGCCCAGTACCTGCTGCAGTTGCGCGACCAGCGTTTCCAGCGGCGCTTCGCCGGGCGTCCGCACGTCGAGCCGGCGCGCGGCCAGCCGGTCGCGCACGCGCTGCAGGCAGCGGGCGAGCCTCGGCGGATGGACGGGTTTGAGCAGGTAGTCGACCGCGGCCTGTTCGAACGCCTGTACCGCGAATTCGTCATAAGCGGTGACGAACACCAGCAGCGGCGGCGCCTGCTCGTCGTCCCAGTCCTCGGCGATCGACTGCGCGACCTCCAGGCCGCTGGCCCCGGGCATGCGGATGTCGAGGAACGCGACGTCCGGCCGCAGGCGCACGGCCAGATCCGCTGCCTCCAGGCCGTTGCGCGCGATCGCGACGATCCGCAGCGCCGGCCATTGCCGTTGCAGTTCGGCGCGCAGCGCGTCGGCCAGCAGCGGTTCGTCCTCGGCGATCAGCGCGGTGGCATCCATGGCAGCATCCATCATCGATCCTTCCCGGTGTCCGGCCATTCGACGGGCAGCGTGATCGTCACGCGCGCGCCGTCCGGAACGATTCGGCCGGCCTTGGCATCGGCATTGGGCTTGGCATTGGCTCCAGCTCCAGCTTCTGCATCGGCATCGGCATCGGCATCGGCTCCCGCATCCGGGCCGGCAGTGATCGGTCGATCGAGCGGGCCGATCCGCAACGAGGCCTCGGGCCCGTACGCGGTCGCCAGCCGTTCGCGGATCTGCGACAGGCCGAAGCCGCCGCCACGTGCCGCCGAGGTGCCGTTGTGCGTGGCGCCGCGCGGATCGACTCCGGCGTTGGAACCTGCACCGTTGCTGGCCCCAACCCCGACTCCGACCCCGACCCCGGCACCAGCACCAGCACCAGCACCAGCACCAGCACCAGCACCAGCACCAGCACCAGCACCAGCACCAGCACCAGCACCGGCGTCAGGCGGGCCGCGCCATGCGACGCCGGTATTGCGCACGTCGATCACCAGCCGTCCATCCGCCTGCCGCGCGTCGACGGTGATCCAGCCGCCGTCGATCGACGGTTCGACGCCGTGGCGCACCGCGTTCTCGACGATCGGTTGCAGCAGCAGCGGCAGTACTGACAGATCGCGCAGCGCGTCGGGCAGCCGCAGTGAGAACCGCAGCCGATCGGCCATCCGGACCTGGATCAATTGCAGGTAGTCGTCGAGCAGTGCGAATTCGGCGGCCAGCGGCACGCGGCGCTGGCGCGTCGCGGTCAAGGTCGCGCGCATGAAGCCGATCAGCCGATCGAGCATCGACTGCGCCGCCTGCGGATCGATGCCGATCAGCGCGCGCAGGTTGGCCAGCGTGTTGAACAGCATGTGCGGCTCGATCTGCGCGCGCAGCATGCCCAGTTGCGCTTCGCTCGCCTGTCGCTGCGCGGCTTCGGCGCGCGTCTTTTCGGCTTCGGCGGCCAGCCGCAATTCGGCCAGCCGGCGCCGGTGCGTGAAACCGATGTGATAAGCGAACGAGCCGAACAGGCTGACGAGCAGGATCAGGCCCAACCGGTCTTGCGCGATCCAGCGTTCGAGAAAGAAGCGTCCATGGCCGAGCAGCCGTCCGGCCAGGAACCCGCCGCCCATCAGGCCGCCGATCGTCGCCGCCAGCGAGATCAGCGCCTCGGCCCAGCGTGGCTGCTCGCGGTTGTGCCACCACAGTCGTTTGGGAATATCCGTCAACAGGCAGATCGACAGGCCGATGCACTGCGAGTAGACGAAATTCTCCCAGAACGTGCTGAATCCGGGCAGCACGACGGTCAGCGCGATCGCGATGACCGTGCTGCCGAGGATGACGGCGCCGTAGACCAGGTGGGCCGGCATCCAGAGAGGTTGCGGAGGTGGGGTCGACATCGGTCTGCGCGAAGGACGATCGGTGGCGCCGTTCAGGCCGGCACGAATGCACCGTGCAGCCCCAGCGGCAGTCCGTAGGGTAGCGTAGCGCGGCACAACGGTCCGGCGTCGACCGCCTGCGCGTCGAAGACGTGCAGCGTCGTCCGCTCGGCGGCGAAATCATAAGCGGTGGCCAGTACCCAGCCGGCGCCTTCGGCCCCCCCCGGTCGGGGCACGTACAGCGGTTCCTCGGCCAGCGCCGTGGCGCCGAACACGTATCGTTCCGGCGTCCCGCGCCGCGTATCGAGCCGCGCGATCGCGTCGAAGCCGAACACCGCGTCGGGCATGTCTTCGCTGCGGGTGGCCGCGAAGACGTAGCGGTGCGTCTCGCCCACGCGGCGCGGATCGATCGACGGAAACTCGGCGGCCATCGGGTGCAGCGTCGTGTTCGTCGCCTGCCCGCCGCGCGGGTCGACGCGCAGCTCGACCGCGCGGGTATGCGTGGGCCGCGTGATCGGTTCGCCGCGCATCGCCGACATGATCGCGTCGTTGGCGGCGCCGAAGTCGTCGAGCTGCATCAACTGCACGCGCACCTGCGCGCCGTCGTCCCAGGCATTGGCGAAATGGAAGACCGCGAGGCCGGGCAGCTCGGCCCGATGCACGAGCGTCAGCGTGGCCTTGTCGACGAGCAGCACCTGCGACGGACGCTCGTGGTTCCAGCGAAAGCGCTGGTAGAACGCCTGGTCGTTGCGCTCGCGCTGGTAGTCGAACGGCATCGTCACGAACACCAGGTAGCGTCGGGTGATCGCGAAGTCGTGCACCATGTCGACGTCGCGTGCCTCGATCACGGCCGCCTGCGTCAGCCGATTGCGGCGATCCAGCCGGTACAGCGCGAGCTTGCCGCTGCCCGCCATGTAGCCGAAGCTCCAGACCGTGCCGTCGACGTCGCGTTTCGGATGCGCGCTGAACGGCATGCCATCGGTTTCCTCGGACCAGGTCTGGCGGCCGAGCGTGGCCAGCGACGCCGGATCGATCCGGTACGGCGAGCCGCCTTCCCACAGCGCCAGCAGGCCGCCGTCGATCGGCAGCACCGAGATGTTCGCCGAGTTCAGGTCGTCGGGCCGATCGATGCGCGCCGGCGACGGCACCGAGGTCGCGAACCCCGGATACAGGAAGCGCCCGGCCCGTTCTTCGCGTTCGAACTTGGCCGTGCGGACCATCCGTCCCTGGTGGACCAGATCGCGGCCGGCGAGCGAGAACGACTGGATCATCCCGTCGCCGTCGAACCAGTGTCCGTAGTGAGTCGGTCCGCGGTGGAAGCGCGCCGGACCATTGCGGTACAGCACGCCGGCCAGCCCGTCGGGCAGCGGTTTGTCGAACGCGACGCGGGTCGGGCCGTAGACGTCGGGCACGTCGGCGAAGTTGCGCTGCCAGGCGGTTCTCGCGAGCCGGTCGGCGCGATCGGCGCATTCGCCGGCAGCCGCGCCGGCGGAAGCGGCGTCCGTCCCCGCGCAGGCCGGCGCCGCGGCGCCGGCGAGGCGGGGCAGCAGGGCGTCGGCCCAGGGCATCGTGGCCAGGCCGGCGATCGACCTCAGGTATTGGCGGCGGTCCATGATCAGGGCTCCAGACGGATGTTGATCGTCGTGCCCTCGGGCGGCAGCGCGAACTTGACCTGGTCCCAGTTCGGCGGACCCATCAGTCCCTTGGGCTCCTGCGAGAAGCCGAACGGCTCGCGCGGCATGCCGACCATGTTCGTGTCGAGCTTGCCGTTGCCGTTGACGTCCTGGTAGACGGCGATCGCATAGTCGCCCGGCGGCAATTGATCGAACCGGAACCGGGCCGGAGCCGTGCTGGCGGCCTGGCTCTGCTGGACGACCGCGCGCTGGCGGAAATCGGCGGCCGAGCCGTACACCGCGAGCATCAGGTTGCCCTGGCTGCCGGCCGGCTGGACCTGGATGATCAGGTCGGCGGCGCGAGCCGGGCCGGCGCCGGCGGTCAGCGCCACGGCGGCCAGCGAGGCGGCGATCAGCGCCAGCGCCGCGCGCGGCGTGGCCGGCCGGGTCCGCGCGACGGAGCCGGCAGCGGTCCGCACGCGAGCGCAGGAGTGGGACGAAACGGAGTGGGGCGGGGGGCGGAACATGAACGTCTCCTGACGGGAGGGCCCGGATACGGGCCCGGTCAGCGAGAGGTTCCTGCTCGTCGCGCTTCATCGCGTCGGCGATGCGACGAAACGAAGCGCGGAAGGCGCGGGTCGCGCCAGCGCCGGATGAACGGCGCGTCGCCGGATCGGTGATCCGGCGTTCCGGCCTTCAGGTTCTCGGCCGTCCGGTTTTCAGATGACGGCGGCGATCGACTTGGCGACGTAGTCGATGTTGCGCGAGTTCAGCGCCGCCAGGCAGATGCGGCCGGTGCCGACCGCATAGATGCCGAACTCCTCGCGCAGGCGGTCGACCTGCTTGGCGGTCAGGCCCGAGTACGAGAACATGCCGCGCTGCGACTTGACGAAGCCGAAGTCTTGCTCGACGCCGAGCGCCGCCAGCTTGTCGACGAGCTGCTCGCGCATCGCGCGGATGCGGTCGCGCATCTGGCCCAGTTCTTCTTCCCACAGCGCGCGCAGCGCCGGCGTCGACAGCACCGACGCGACGATCGCCGCGCCGTGCGTCGGCGGGTTCGAGTAGTTGGTGCGTATCACGCGCTTGACCTGGCTGATCACGCGCTGCGCCTCGTCCTTGTCGGCGGCGACGATCGACAGCGCGCCGACGCGCTCGCCGTACAGCGAGAACGACTTGGAGAACGAGCTGGCGACGAAGAAATCGAGCCCGGCCTCGACGAACAGGCGCAGCGCCGTGGCGTCGGCCTCGATGCCGTCACCGAAGCCCTGGTACGCCATGTCGAGGAACGCGACCAGGTCGTGCCGGTCGACGACGTCGACGACCCGACGCCACTGGTCGGCGTTCAGGTCCACCCCGGTCGGGTTGTGGCAGCACGCGTGCAGCACGACGATCGAGCCGGCCGGCAGGCCCGACAGCGTTTCGATCATCGCGTCGAAGCGCACGCCGTGCGTCGACGCGTCGTAGTACGGATAGGTCTTGACGGCGAAACCCGCCGCTTCGAACAGCGCGCGGTGGTTCTCCCAGCTCGGGTCGCTGATCCACACGCCGGCGTCGGGCTTGAGCCGCTTGAGGAAGTCGGCGCCGATCTTCAGGCCGCCGGTTCCGCCGATGGCCTCGAACGTGCCGACGCGGCCGGCCGCCAGCACCGCCGAGCCCTCGCCGAACAGCAGGTTCTGCACGGCCTTGTTGTACGCGGCGAAGCCTTCGATCGGCAGATAGCCGCGCGCCGGCGCCTGTTCGACGCGAGCCTTTTCGGCCTCGCGAACCGCGCGCAGCAGCGGGATCTTGCCATTGTCGTCGCTGTAGACGCCGACCCCGAGATTGACCTTCGTCGGGCGCGTATCGGCATTGAAGGCTTCAGTCAAGCCCAGAATCGGGTCGCGCGGAGCCAATTCCACGGCGGAGAACATTGAAGAACTCATGGTGGCGTCTAAGTCGTTGAAAAGAAAGGGATGAACAAATATTACGACAGCAAGTGTGCACAAATAATAGGCACAACACTAGCTTTTTCGCTGGCGTCGGAAGATAATGGCGGACGTTCGCGGCGCATGTCGAAAATGCCCGACAGGCCGATGAGGCGATGCGGACGAGAGATAAGGGCCTTCACGCCGGCGACCGTTCGCGTCGTCCTCGTGCGGCTCGAAGGACGCGTCATCGCTCGCGCTGGAGCGGTGCATTGCGTCACCCACCCGTTTCTTTCAAGTCTAGCACGGCAGGAGCGCCCCAACTGAGCATCTCCATGGCAGAACCCGCGCTCGCATCCCCCCGGTTCGAAACCTTTCCGGGCAGCCCGTTCCAGCTTCACCAGCTCTATCCGCCGTCGGGCGACCAGCCCGCGGCGATCGATGCGCTCGTGCAAGGCATCCAGGACGGCCTGAGCTTCCAGACGCTGCTCGGCGTCACCGGATCGGGCAAGACCTACACGATGGCCAACGTCATCGCCCGCCTGGGGCGGCCGGCGCTCGTGCTCGCGCCCAACAAGACGCTGGCCGCACAGTTGTACGCCGAGATGCGCGAGTTCTTCCCGCGCAATGCGGTCGAGTACTTCGTCTCTTACTACGATTACTACCAGCCCGAGGCCTACGTCCCGCAGCGCGACCTGTTCATCGAGAAGGACTCGTCGATCAACGAGCACATCGAGCAGATGCGGCTGTCGGCGACCAAGTCGCTGCTCGAGCGCCGCGACGTCGTCATCGTCGGCACCGTGTCGTGCATCTACGGCATCGGCAATCCGCACGATTACCACGCGATGATCCTGACGCTGCGCGTCAACGATCGCCTGTCGCAGCGCGAGGTCCTGCAGCGCCTGGTCGCGATGCAGTACCAGCGCAACGAAACCGAGTTCACGCGCGGCACGTTCCGCGTCCGCGGCGACACGATCGACGTGTTTCCGGCCGAGCACGCCGAACTGGCCGTGCGCATCGAGCTGTTCGATGACGAGATCGAAAGCCTGCAGTTGTTCGATCCGCTGACCGGCAAGGTGCGCCAGAAGATCCCGCGCTTCACCGTCTACCCGTCGTCGCACTACGTGACGCCGAGGGCGACCGTCATGCGCGCGCTGGAGACGATCCGCGAGGAGCTGGCCGAGCGCCTGCAGTTCCTGTACTCGCAGAACAAGCTGGTCGAGGCGCAGCGGCTCGAGCAACGCACGCGTTTCGACATGGAGATGCTGCAGGAACTCGGGTTCTGCAAGGGCATCGAGAACTACACGCGGCACCTGTCGGGCGCGCGTCCCGGCGATCCGCCGCCGACGCTGGTCGACTATCTGCCCGACGACGCGCTGATGATCATCGACGAGAGCCACGTGACGATCGGCCAGCTCGGCGCGATGTACAAGGGCGACCGCTCGCGCAAGGAGACGCTGGTCGAGTACGGCTTCCGGCTGCCGTCGGCGCTGGACAACCGGCCGCTGAAGTTCGCCGAGTTCGAGCGCAAGGTCCGCCAGTGCGTGTTCGTGTCGGCGACACCGGCCGAATACGAGCGCACGCACGCGGGCCAGGTCGTCGAGCAGGTCGTGCGGCCGACGGGCCTCGTCGACCCGATCGTCGAGGTACGGCCGGCCAGCACGCAGGTCGACGACGTGTTGTCCGAGATCCACCTGCGCGTGCAGCGTCAGGAGCGCGTATTGGTCACGACGCTGACCAAGCGCATGGCCGAGGACCTGACCGAGTTCCTGGCCGAGCACGGCGTCAAGGTCCGCTATCTGCACTCGGACATCGATACGGTCGAGCGCGTCGAGATCATCCGCGACCTGCGCCTGGGCGAGTTCGACGTGCTGGTCGGCATCAACCTGCTGCGCGAGGGGCTGGACATTCCCGAGGTGTCGTTGGTCGCGATCCTCGATGCGGACAAGGAAGGCTTTCTGCGTTCGGAGCGCAGCCTGATCCAGACGATCGGCCGCGCCGCGCGCAACCTGCACGGGATGGCGATCCTCTATGCCGACCAGATCACCGATTCGATGCGGCGTGCGCTCGACGAGACCGAGCGGCGCCGGATCAAGCAGATCGGGCACAACGAGGCGCACGGCATCGTGCCTCGGGGCGTCGTCAAGCAGATCAAGGAAATGATCGACGGGGTCTACGACCCGCAGCAGGCCCGTCAGGAGCTGAAGGCCGCCGAGGCGCAGGCCCGATACGAGACGATGAGCGAGAAGAACGTCGCGCGCGAGATCAAGCGGCTCGAACGCCTGATGCTGGACCACGCGAAGAATCTCGAGTTCGAGAAGGCGGCGCAGGTTCGCGACCAGCTCGGCGCGCTGCGCGCGCAGGTGTTCGGCGCGGACGGCGGAACGGTAACCGCCGCATCGGGCAAGGCGGCCTAGCGACAGCACCGGAGAAAGCGTGGATCGACGCCGGCCGACATCACGGGATCCGGCGATCGACGGATAGACCAACTTTTGTTTTGCATGCGGATACATAGAAAATGGCAAAGAAAGACCCCATCTCGCTGGCTATGACTACCAAGGTGCTCTTCGTGTGCATGGGCAACATCTGTCGCTCGGCGATGGCCGAAGGGGTGTTCCGCCACATGGTCAAGCAGGCCGGGCTCAGCGACGTGGTGACCGTCCGATCGGCGGGCACGCATGCATTCCACGTCGGTGAGGCGCCGGACAAGCGCGCGATCGCCTGCACCGCCAAGCGCGGCTACGACATCGGCGAGCAGCGCGGCAAGAGCGTGTCGGTCACCGATTTCGACGAGTACGACATGGTGCTGGCGATGGACTGGGACAACCTGTCCGCGCTGCAGCAGCAGGCCCCCAAGCGCACGCACCACAAGATCCAGCTGCTGATGCGCTTCGCGACCGAGCACGAGACGGCGACGATTCCCGATCCGTACTACGGCAGCGCGCAAAGCTTCGAGCAGGTGCTCGACTGCATCGAGGACGCCTGCAACGGGCTGATCGAAGTGGCCAAGCGTCGCGCGACGCAGGTCGCCGCCGCCTGATCGGTGCCTGACGACGGGGCGCGGCGGCACGCCGCCCTCCGCCCCGGTCCCGACCCGAGCGGCGCCGCCGGCGGATCCGGTTTTCTCCGTCCGCCATTCGCCCGTCGACCCCGACCGTCCGTCTGCCGGCCCTCGCGCCGGCATCGCGTTCGTGCGTCCTGCCCGATCGGGTCGGCCGTTCGCCGCGAGACTGGGGTCGCCAGAGGTTGTTGCACTGCGCAAGACCCCGGCGGCCTCCCGGATACTCGACTAAATCACTCGGTCTTTGTTATACTTGACCCACTTAGTCGGGATTGCGGGCCCGTACCGTGTTGGCGTGTCGCCACAAGGCTCGCAGGTCGCGACGCAGGTGCGGCGATCGCCGCGACGGAGCGAAGTGCACATGAGATTGACGACCAAAGGACGGTTCGCCGTCACCGCGATGATCGATCTGGCGATGCGCCAGCACCAGGGGCCGGTGACGCTGGCCGGCATCAGCCAGCGCCAGAAGATCTCGCTGTCCTATCTCGAACAGCTTTTCGGCAAGCTGCGCCGCCATGAGCTGGTCGAAAGCACGCGGGGACCGGGCGGCGGGTATTCGCTGGCACGGCCGATGAAGGACGTGTCGGTGGCCGACATCATCTTCGCGGTCGACGAGCCGCTGGACGCGACGCAGTGCGCGGGCAAGGCCAATTGCCGCGACGACGGCACGCAGTGCATGACGCACGAGCTGTGGACGAACCTGACGCGCAAGATGGTCGAGTACCTGGATTCGGTCAGCCTGGCCGACCTCGTCGACGGCCAGCGCGCGAAGGACCAGGACGCGCCGTCGCGCAAGGTGTCGGTGCTGCGCGAGCATCGGGCCGCGCTCGAGTTTCCGACCTCGACGCTGCAGCCGATCCACATGGACGGCACGCGGCTCAATACGGTCGTCAATCAATAATACCCATCATAAGAACGAGCTTGGCAGGAACTCTCAACATGCAATTGCCGATCTATCTGGATTATTCGGCGACGACTCCGGTCGACCCGCGGGTCGTCGACAAGATGCTGCCGTATCTGCGGCAGGACTTCGGCAATCCGGCTTCGCGCAGTCATGCGTTCGGCTGGGCGGCCGAGAAGGCGGTCGAAGAAGCGCGCGCGCAGGTCGCCGCGCTGGTCAACTGCGACGCGAAGGAACTGGTCTGGACCTCGGGCGCGACCGAATCGATCAATCTGGCGCTCAAGGGCGCCGCGCACTTCTACAAGGAGCGCGGCAAGCACCTGATCACGCTGCGCACCGAGCACAAGGCCACGCTGGACACGATGCGCGAACTCGAGCGCGAGGGCTACGAGGTCACGTATCTGGACGTCAAGGAGAACGGCCTGCTGGATCTGGACGTGTTCAAGGCCGCGATCCGGCCGGACACGATCCTGGTGTCGGTGCTGCTGGTCAACAACGAGATCGGCGTGATCCAGGACGTCGAGACGATCGGCGAGATCACGCGCGAACGCGGGATCATCTTCCACGTCGATGCGGCGCAGGCGACCGGCAAGGTCGGTATCGACCTGCAGCGGCTCAAGGTCGACCTGATGTCGTTCTCGGCGCACAAGACTTATGGGCCGAAAGGCGTCGGCGCGCTGTTCGTGCGCCGCAAGCCGCGCGTGCGGATCGAGGCGCAGATCCATGGCGGCGGGCACGAGCGGGGTTTCCGTTCCGGCACGCTGCCCACGCACCAGATCGTCGGCATGGGCGAGGCGTTCCGGCTGGCCCGAGAGGAAATGGCCGTCGAGAACGAGCGCATCCGGATGCTGCGCGATCGGCTGTGGCGCGGCCTGTCGCAGATCGAAGAGGTCTACGTCAACGGCGACATGGAGCAGCGGGTGCCGCACAACCTGAACGTCAGCTTCAACTTCGTCGAGGGCGAGTCGCTGATCATGGCGGTCAAGGACATCGCGGTGTCCAGCGGCTCGGCCTGCACGTCGGCCAGCCTCGAACCGTCGTACGTGCTGCGGGCACTGGGCCGCAGCGACGAGCTGGCGCACAGCTCGATCCGTTTCACCGTGGGTCGCTTCACGACCGAGGAAGAGATCGATTTCGCCGTGAACCTGCTGCAGACCAAGGTCGGCAAGCTGCGCGAGATGTCGCCGTTGTGGGACATGTTCAAGGATGGCGTCGATCTGGATACCGTGCAGTGGGCCGCTCACTGAGGCATTAGGAGTCTGTCATGGCATATAGCGAAAAAGTACTCGATCACTATGAGAACCCGCGCAACGTGGGTTCGTTGGACAAGGCCGATCCGTCGGTCGGCACCGGAATGGTCGGCGCGCCGGCCTGCGGCGACGTGATGAAGCTGCAGATCCGCGTCGGCGAATCGGGCGTCATCGAGGACGCCAAGTTCAAGACCTACGGCTGCGGCTCGGCGATCGCGTCGTCGTCGCTGGTGACCGAGTGGGTCAAGGGCAAGACGCTGGACGAGGCGATGGCGATCCGCAACACGCAGATCGCCGAGGAACTGGCGCTGCCGCCGGTCAAGATCCATTGCTCGATCCTGGCCGAGGACGCGATCAAGGCGGCGATCGACGATTACCGCCAGAAGCACGGCCTCGAGCAGCCCCAGGTGCGGCAGAAAGCGGCCTGAGCGGGCGCGCGAGCAGGAGGATCGTATGGGTGTTTCGTTGACCGAGCGTGCGGCCGAGCACGTCTCGCGGTATCTGCAAAAGCGCGGCAAGGGTGTCGGTCTGCGCGTCGGCGTCAAGACGACCGGCTGTTCCGGCCTGGCCTACAAGCTCGAGTATGCGGACGCCGTCAATCCCGAGGACATGCAGTTCGAGAGCCACGGGATCAAGGTGCTCGTCGATCCGAAGAGCCTGCCGTACATCGAGGGCACCGAGCTCGATTTCGCCCGCGAAGGCTTGAACGAGGGATTCCGGTTCAACAATCCCAACGTCAAGAGCGAGTGCGGTTGCGGAGAGTCGTTCCAGGTCTGAGAGGCTGAGCGCCGGTTGGGCTTCACGGCGGGCGGCGGACATCCCCAACGGAGGCGCGGCGCTTTCCGACGGGGCGTTCGCCGCGAGGCGGGCGGCCGGTCGGCCGCCTTTTTCATTGCAGGGATCGATGGATCGACTGAAGCAGAGTTTTTTCGAGTGGTTCGACCTGCCGGAGCGGTTCGCGATCGACGAGGCGACGCTGGACGCCGCCTATCGGCGCGTGCAGACGGCCGTCCATCCGGACCGTTTCGCGCAGGCGCCCGAGCACGAACGCCGGCTGGCGATGCAGTGGGCGACGCAGGCCAACGAGGCGTATCGCACGCTGCGGGATCCGACGCGCCGCGCGCGCTACCTGTGCGAGCGGCACGGTGTCGATCTGGGCATCGAGACCAATACGGCGATGGCGCCGGCGTTCCTGATGCGGCAGATGGAATGGCGCGAGCAGCTCGACGACGCGCGCGCGGCGGCCGATCTGGCGGCGATCGACGCGCTGGCCGATGAGCTCGAGGCGGCGCGGCGACAGATGCTGGACCGGATCGCGGCAACGCTCGACGAGCAGCGCGATTTTCCGGCGGCCGGCGCGCAGGTGCGCGAACTGATGTTCATCGACCGCTTCGCACAGGACGTGCGCGATGCGATCGAACGGCTCGACCACTGACGATCACAACGACCGCTGAGTGGCGGGCCGACCACAACGATAACGAACATGGCTCTATTGCAGATTTCCGAACCGGGGATGTCCCCGGACCCGCACCAGCACAAGCGGGCGGTCGGCATCGACCTGGGCACCACGCATTCGCTGGTCGCGACCGTGCGCAGCGGCGTCGCCGAGGTCATCGAGGACGGTCGCGGCCACGCGCTGCTGCCGTCGATCGTCCATTACGGCGCCGACGGCAAGGTCGAGGTCGGGCAGACCGCCGCGCGGCACGCGGCGTCCGACCCGGGCAACACGATCATCTCGGTCAAGCGCCTGATGGGGCGCGGCTACGCCGAAGCGGCGGACCTCGTCGGTTCGACGTACGCGCTGATCGACGCGCCCGGCATGGTCAGGCTCGATACGCGCGCCGGCGCGCGCAGTCCGGTCGAGGTGTCGGCCGAGATCCTGAAGACGCTGCGCGAACGCGCGGAGCTGGCGCTCGGCGGCGATCTGGTCGGCGCCGTGATCACCGTGCCCGCTTATTTCGACGACGCGCAGCGCCAGGCGACCAAGGACGCTGCGCAACTGGCCGGCATCGAGGTGCTGCGGCTGCTGAACGAGCCGACGGCCGCCGCGATCGCGTACGGTCTGGACGAGGGCGCCGAGGGCCTGTACGCGATCTACGACCTGGGCGGCGGCACGTTCGACATCTCCGTGCTTCGGCTGGCCAGGGGCGTGTTCGAGGTCATCGCGACCGGCGGCGACTCGGCGCTGGGCGGCGACGATTTCGACCGGCGCATCGTCGAATGGGCGGTGCACGAGGCCGGCATCGACGGCGGCATGGCGTCGCTGTCGGCCAACGACCGGCGGCAACTGCAACTGGAAGCGCGCCGGGCCAAGGAGGCGTTGAGCACGCAGCCGCTGGTGACGCTGCACGTCAAGCTGTCCGAGGCCAGTACCATCAAGCTCGCGCTGAGCCGCGAGCGCTTCGAGAGCCTGAGCGCCGATCTGCTCGAACGCACGCTGGCGAGCACGCGCCGCGCGTTGCGCGACGCCCGGCTCAAGGTCGACGAGGTGCAAGGCGTCGTGCTGGTCGGCGGATCGACGCGGATGCCGCAGGTGCGTGCGGCGCTCGAAGCGATGTTCGGCCGCGCGCCTTATGACGGTCTCGACCCGGACAAGGTGGTCGCGCTCGGCGCGGCCCGCCAGGCCAACCAGCTTGCCGGCAACGCGGCCAGCGGCGACGAATGGCTGCTGCTCGACGTCATCCCGCTGTCGCTCGGCCTCGAGACGATGGGCGGGCTCGTCGAGCGCGTGATCCCCCGCAACTCGACGATCCCGGTCGCGCGTTCGCAGGAGTTCACGACCTTCAAGGACGGTCAGACCGCGATGGCGCTGCACGTCGTGCAGGGTGAACGCGAGCTGGTCAGCGACTGCCGTTCGCTCGCGCGCTTCGAACTGCGCGGCATCCCGCCGATGAGCGCCGGCGCGGCACGGATCAGCGTGACGTTCCAGGTCGACGCCGACGGGTTGTTGTCGGTGTCGGCGTGCGAGCAGACTTCGGGCGCGCGCGCGTCGATCTCGGTCAAGCCGTCCTACGGGCTGACCGACGAGGAGATCACGCGGATGCTGCAGGCCTCGTTCGGCGCCGCGCAGCAGGACATGCAGCTTCGCGCGCTGCGCGAGCAGCAGGTCGAGGCCGACCGGATGGTGCTGGCCGTGGGCAGCGCGCTGGCGACCGACGGCGACCTGTTGTCGGCCACCGAGCGCGAGGAGCTCGACCGGCTGACGCAGCGCCTCGCGCAGGCGCGCCAGGGTGATGACCACCTGGCGATCCGCAGCGCGATCGAGGCGCTGGCGGCCGGGACCGAGGCTTTCGCCGCCCGGCGGATGAACCGATCGATCGCGCGCGCGCTGACGGGCCGGCGGATCGACGAACTGGAGCAGTGAGGAAGCACGATGCCGACCATCACGGTCATGCCGCACGATACCCTGTGTCCTCAGGGGGCGCGGTTCGAGGTGCCGACCGGCGCCAACGTCTGCGAGAGCCTGCTCGCGCATGCGATTCCGATCGAGCACGCCTGCGAATTGTCGTGCGCGTGCACGACCTGCCACGTGATCGTCCGCCAGGGTTTCGGTTCGCTCGAGCCGTCCGAGGAGAACGAGGACGACATGCTGGACAAGGCCTGGGGCCTGACGCCGCAGTCGCGGCTGTCGTGCCAGATCACCGTGGCCGACCAGGACCTGACGATCGAGATCCCCAAGTACACGATCAATCACGCGCGCGAGTGACGCGGCGCGCGCCCGCTGCTGACGACGCCGACGGCGGCCGGCGGGCGATGCACGAGAGACGAGAGGAAAGACCGATGAAGTGGACCGATATTCAGGACATCGCCATCGAGCTGGCGCAGGCGCATCCGGACGTCGATCCGCGCTCGATCCGTTTCACCGACCTGCACCGCTGGGTGATGGAGCTGCCCGGCTTCGACGACGATCCGAAGCGGGCCGGCGAGAAGGTGCTCGAGGCCTTGCAGCAGGCGTGGATCGACGAGATGGACTGATCGTCGATCGACGATCGCGAAGACCAGCGCCTGCCGCCGATCGACGGCGTCAGGCGCTAAGCAGCCAGTGCCAAGCGGGCAGTGACAGTGGCCGCCGCTAAGCGGCCGGCGCGTCCAGCCGCTTGAGCGCCGGGAACAGGATCACGTCGCGGATGCTCGGGCTGTCGGTCAGCAGCATCATCAGCCGGTCGATGCCGATGCCGCAGCCGCCGGTCGGCGGCATGCCGTACTCGAGCGCGGTGATGAAGTCCGCGTCGTAGTACATCGCTTCCTCGTCGCCGGCCTCCTTGGCCTTGACCTGCTGCTGGAAGCGCTGCGCCTGATCTTCCGGGTCGTTGAGCTCGGAAAACCCGTTCGCGTATTCGCGGCCGGTGATGAACAGTTCGAAGCGCTCGGTGATCGACGGGTCGGCGTCGGACGCGCGGGCCAGCGGGCTGACCTCGACCGGGTAGTCGACGATGAAGGTCGGCTGCCACAGTTCCTTCTCGGCCACTTCTTCGAACAGCGCCAGTTGCAGCGCGCCGAGGCCGGCCTTGGCCAGCAGGCCGTGCTCGACGTCGACGCCGCGCGCCTTCAGCGCCGCACGCACGACCTCGCGATCATCCAGGTCCAGCGTGCGAACCGATTCGGGCACGCCGTGGCGGCGGATCGCCTCGACCATCGTCAGCCGCGCGAACGGCGGGCCGAGGTCGACCTCGCGGCCCTGGTAGGTGACGACGGTGCCGCCGGTCGCCGCGATCGCCGCGTCGCGGATCACCTGCTCGGTGAAGTCCATCAGCCAGCGGTAGTCCTTGTACGCGGCATAGAACTCCATCATCGTGAACTCGGGGTTGTGCCGCGTGCTGATGCCTTCGTTGCGGAAGCTGCGGTTGATCTCGAACACCCGGTCGAAGCCGCCGACGATGAGCCGTTTCAGGTAAAGCTCGGGCGCGATCCGCAGGAACATCTGCTGGTCGAGCGCGTTGTGATGCGTGACGAAAGGCTTGGCCGCCGCGCCGCCGGGAATCGGATGCAGCATCGGCGTCTCGACCTCGATGAAGCCGTTGCCGGTCATGAACGCGCGGATGCCGGCCAGCGCCTTGCTGCGCGCCTCGAAGCGGCGGCGCGCCGACTCGTCGACGATCAGGTCGACGTAGCGCTGGCGGTACTTGACCTCCTGGTCGCTCAGTCCGTGGAACTTGTCGGGCAGCGGCCGCAGCGCCTTGGCGAGCAGGCGCACGCGCGAGCAGCGCAGCGACAGCTCGCCGGTCTTGGTCTTGAACATCCGGCCTTCGGCCGCGATGATGTCGCCCAGGTCCCAGTGCTTGAACGCTTCGTGCACGTCGGCGCCGACGCTGTCGTCGTTCATGAACAACTGCAGGCGTCCGCTGCTGTCCTGCAGCGTCGCGAACGTCGACTTGCCCATCACGCGCTTGAGCATCAGCCGGCCCGCCAGCGAGGTCTGGATCGGCTCGGCCTCGAGCGCCTCGCGCGAGGTCTCGCCGTAGCGTTCGATCAGCTCGGCCGCGCGGGCCGCCGGCTCGAAGTCGTTCGGGTAGGCGACGCCGGCCTCGCGCAGCGCGTCGAGCTTGGCGCGCCGCTCGGCGATGATCGGGCTGTCGTCGGGCGCCGGCGAAGGAGAGGTCGTTTCGGTCATGCGTCAGACGCCTTGTTTGAGGCTGGCGAAGATGAAGTCGTCCAGATCGCCGTCGAGGACGGCGCGCGTGTTGCTGGTCTCGACGTTGGTGCGCAGGTCCTTGATCCGCGACTGGTCGAGCACGTACGAGCGGATCTGGTGGCCCCAGCCGATGTCGGTCTTGGCCGCTTCGACCTTGTCCTGCTCGGCGCGGCGCTTGCGCAGCTCCCATTCGTACAGCCGCGCGCGCAGCATGCTCATCGCCTCGTCGCGGTTGCGATGCTGCGAGCGGTCGTTCTGGCACTGGACGACGATGTTGGTCGGCAGGTGGGTGATCCGGACCGCCGATTCGGTCTTGTTCACGTGCTGCCCGCCGGCGCCCGAGGCCCGGTAGACGTCGATCCGCAGGTCGGCCGGGTTGATCTCGATCTCGATCGAGTCGTCGATCTCCGGATACACGTAGACCGACGCGAACGACGTGTGGCGGCCGCCGCTCGAATCGAACGGCGACTTGCGCACGAGCCGGTGCACGCCGGTCTCGGTACGCAGCGTGCCGTACGCGTAGTCGCCGCTGACCTTGACGGTCGCGCCCTTGACGCCGGCGATCTCGCCTTCGGATTCGTCGAGCAGCTCGGTCTTGAATCCGCGCCGTTCGCAGTAGCGCAGGTACTGGCGAAGCAGCATCGCGGCCCAGTCCTGGGCCTCGGTGCCGCCGGCGCCGGCCTGGATCTCGATGAAGCAGTTGTTGACGTCGGCCTCGTTGCTGAACATCCGCCGGAACTCGAGCTCGGCGACCTCGCGTTCGAGCTCGCGCGCGTCGGCCTCGACCGCTTGCAGCGTGTCGTCGTCGTCCTCGGCCTGCGCCATTTCGAGCAGGTCGGCGCTGTCGTTCAGGCCGGCGTCGATGCGGGTGACGCGCTCGACGATGTCCTCGAGCGATTTGCGCTCACGGCCGAGCGCCTGGGCGCGGGCCGGGTCGTTCCAGACGTCGGGCGCTTCGAGCAGGCCCGAGACTTCGGTCAGCCGGGCAGCCTTGTTGTCGAAGTCAAAGATACCCCCGAAGTTCGCCGAGCCGCTTGCGCAGGTCGTCGATGAGGTTCGTCAGTTGGTTCAGGCGTTCAGCTTCCATGATGGTCGACCGGCAGGCGTTGGGAAAACCCTCGATTATAAAGATTCGGGGGCGACGCCGACGACCATCAGTTGCACGGCGTCGCCGCCGCGGTAATCGTCGCGGACCAGCCGGTAGAACAGCCGGGCGCTGCGGCCCAGCGGCGCGACGTGGTCGAAGAAGATCGCGTTGAGCCGCCGGCCCCCCAGGCGCAGCGTCAGCCGCGAATGCCGCTCCTTGAGCAGCCGCTGCTCGATCACGTCGAACTCGTTGCAGAACAGCGGCTCCGGAAAGCCCTGGCCCCAGACGCAGGCGTCGATCGCGGCGACCAGCGCGGCGTCGACGTGTTCGATCTCGAGCGGTCCGTCGGTCACCGTCTCGCGCTCGAACGCGGTCGGGTCGGCCAGTTCGCGCACGGCCGCATCGAAGGCCGCGCGGAACGCGTCGATGCCGTCGGCGCGCAACGACAGGCCGGCCGCCATCGCGTGGCCGCCGAAGCGGGCGAGCAGGTCCGGATGCCGTTTGCTGACCAGATCGAGCGCGTCGCGCAGGTGCAGGCCGGCGATCGAGCGTCCGGAGCCGCGCCAGAAGCCCGGCTCGCCGGCCGCCGGCGCCAGCGCGAACACCGGCCGGTGCAGACGGTCCTTGAGCCGGGATGCGACCAGGCCGATGATCCCCTCGTGCCAGTCGTCGCGGCGGACGACGACGCCGGCGGCTTCCGGGCCGATCTGCTGCGTGTCGAGCAGCGCCTGCTCGCGCATCTGCAGCTCGCGCTGGCGGCGTTCGCGGTTGATCGCGTCGAGCTGGGCGGCCAGCGCCATCGCGCGGTCCGGATCGTCGGTCAGCAGGCATTCGATGCCGACCGTGATGTCCTGCAGGCGCCCGGCCGCGTTGATCCGCGGGCCGACCGCGAAACCGAGGTCGGCGGTGACGCAGCGCCGGGCCTCGCGGCCGGCGACCTGCAGCAGCGCCAACAGGCCGGGCACCGCGCGCGCGGCGCGGATCCGGCGCATGCCGGCGTGCACGAGGATCCGGTTGTTGCGGTCGAGCCGGACCAGGTCGGCGACGGTCCCGAGCGCGACCAGGTCCAGCAGTTCCTGCAGCGCCGGCTCGGGCCGTGCCGCGAAGCGGCCGCGCGTGCGCAGCTCGGCGCGCAGCGCCAGCAGCACGTAGAAGGCCACGCCGACGCCGGCCAGGTGCTTGCTGGCGAAGCCGCAGCCGGGCTGGTTCGGGTTGACGATCGCCGCAGCCGACGGCAGGCGCTCGCCGGGCAGGTGATGGTCGGTGACGAGCACGGCGATGCCCAGCGCGGCCGCGCGCTCGACGCCGGCGAGGCTGGCGATGCCGTTGTCGACGGTCACGATCAGCGCCGGCAGCCGGTCCAGCCGCGGATGACGGGCGACCAGCTCGACGATCTCGGGGCTCAGTCCGTAGCCGTGCTCGAAGCGGTTGGGCACGATGTAGTCGACGACGGCGCCCATCGCGCGCAGGCCGCGGACCATCGCCGCGCAGGCGGTCGCGCCGTCGCAGTCATAGTCGGCGACGACGACGATCGCTTGGCCGCGGTCGATCGTGTCGGCCAGCAGGCGGGCCGCGCCGTCGATGCCCGCGAGGCCTTCGGGAGGCAGCAGCGCGGCCGGCTGCAGCGCCAGCTCGTCGGGGCGCGCGACGCCGCGGGCGACGAACAGCCGCGCGACGACCGGGTGCAGGCCGGTCGCGGCCAGTTGCCGGACCGCATCGGCCGGCGCGGCGCGCGCGGTCACGCGAAGTGGTGTCTCAGGCATCGCCGGGCTCCGGAACGCGGACCGGCGGCGCGCGTTCGAGCCAGTCGTCCGGCCGCACGGTTCGCCAGAACTTCCAGCGCTGGCGCCTGCCGATCCGCAGCGTGACCTGGCGGCGGTCGCCGAACAGCACGACGTCCAGGCGGTCCAGGCCCTCGGGCGGGCCGTCGGCGCAGCCCAGCTCGCGCAGCCACGGCGCGAAGCCTCGCCAGCCGGCGTCGAAGCGTGCCGGATCGGCCAGCGGGTCGACGTCGGGCCACAGATCGGCGACGAGCACGGCGCGCGCGGGCACGCCTCCGGCGTCGCCGGCGTCGCCGGCGGACGTCTGGCGGACCGGATCGCCGACCGGATCGCCGACCGGATCGCGGCCTGGGTCGTGGCCTGAGTCGTGGCCTGAGTCGCGGTGCGCGGCGAGGCCCGGGCCGGCGCCGCGCCGCCGGGCCAGCCAGCGGCCGATACCGGCCGGGCCCGGCTCATCGGGCGCGATCGCGCACAGCCGGGCCAGCCCCCGGATCGCCGGGGCGTTGCCGGCCAGCAGCAGGTCGTGCCGGCGCGCCGGCGTCGCGGTCAGACGGCCCTCGACCCAGACGCTGTTGACCGCGGGCGCGCCTCGCTGCGCGCGCGCTTCGTTGACCGGGTGTTCGAACCACGTCATCTGGATCTCGTTGAGCAGCCGCCGCCACGGACGGGTCGCCGCATCGCGCGACAGGTAGGCATCGACGCTACGGCCGATCGCCTGCCGCGAGCCGGCGTCCTGCGTGCGCGGCAGCCGCTCGGCGGGGCCGCCCAGATACCAGCGCAGCGGCGTGGCGACCGTCAGCGTCAGCCCCTGCTCGTCGAGCAGCGGGCGTACCGCGTCCGCCAGCGCCCGCGCGTCGTCGATCGACAGCGCCAGTTGTTCCGGGTCGGTCAGCACCAGATGGTCGCGGCCCGTATGCAGGTGCACCGGCGTCAGCCGGATCACCGGCGGCGCCAGGCCGTCGAGCGCGGCCGATGCCGCCTCGATCGCGTCATCGGCGGGCATCCGCAGGCATTCGCGCAGCCAGCGCTCGTGCGGCAGTTCGTGGGCGACCAGGCTGTCGTCGTCGAGCCGTGCGACCAGGTCGGCATGCCGCCAGGCCGCCGGCCAGTGCGCGGCGATCGACGTCGACGCCGGCAGGCCCGCGGCCGACAGCGCGCCCGGGCACAACAGCGTCAGCGGGGCGGCCGCCGACGCGTCGCCGGCATCGGCATGACGGGATTCGGCGCGGTCGGAATCGGCGCGGGCAGTCACGGCAGGGTGGAGGCGTATCGAAAGCACCGGCGGTCCGGTGCGACGGGTAAGCGTCGATTCTATGGCAAACTCGCACCGCCTCCGGAGCCTCCGTGTCGATTCTGTCCCGACTACCGTTCGAATATTTCATCGGCCTGCGCTATACCCGCGCGGGCAAACGTTCGGGCCGGCGCAACGGTTTCATCTCGTTCATCTCGATGCTGTCGATGGCCGGCATCGCGCTCGGCGTGGCCGCGCTGATCACCGTGCTGTCGGTGATGAACGGTTTCCAGAAGGAGGTGCGCGACCGCATGCTCGGCGTGCTGTCGCACATCGAGGTGCTCGCCGGCCGCCAGCCGCTGATCGACTGGCAATCGGTGCTGCGCCAGGCCAAGGTCAATCCGCGCGTCGTCGACGGCGCGCCGTACGTCTCGGGGCAGGCGATGCTGACGCACGAGGACAGCGTCAAGGGCGTGATCGTCCGCGGCATCGAGCCGGCCGAGGAAGTGCGCGTCACGGATTTCGCCAAGTCGATGCAGGCCGGCTCGCTCGATACGCTGCAGCCGGGCCGCTTCGGCGTGGCGATCGGCAAGGAGCTGGCCAACATGCTGCTGCTGCGCGTCGGCGACCGGCTGACGTTGATCGCGCCGCAGGGCACGCTGACGCCGGCCGGTGTCGTGCCGCGGCTGCGCCAGTTCACGATCGTCGCGATCTTCGATTCCGGGCACTATGAATACGACACCAGCCTCGTGCTGATGAACATCCAGGACGCGGCCAAGCTGTTCCGCGTCGAGGGCGTCAGCGGCATACGGCTGAAGACGACGTCGATGATGGATGCGCCGCAGATCGCCGAGGAGCTGACGCACCAGCTCGTCGGCGACCTGTACGTGCGCGACTGGTCGGCCGAGAACCGCAACTGGTTCGCCGCCGTGCAGATCGAGAAGCGGATGATGTTCATCATCCTCGCGCTGATCATCGCGGTGGCGGCGTTCAACCTGGTCTCGATGCTGGTGATGACGGTCACCGACAAGCAGGCGGACATCGCGATCCTGCGCACGCTCGGCGCGTCGCCGGCCAGCATCATGAAGATCTTCGTCGTGCAGGGCGCGCTGATCGGCTTGATGGGCACGTTCGCCGGCGTGCTGCTCGGCGTGCTGCTGGCCGACAACATCGGCCCGTTGATCGCGACGATCGAGCAGGTGTTCGGCTTCCAGGTGCTGCCGGCCGGCGTGTACTTCATCAATTACCTGCCCAGCGACCTGCACGCCAAGGACGTCGTCGTCATCGGCCTGGTGTCCTGCGTGCTGGCCTTCGTGTCGACGATCTATCCGAGCTGGCGCGCGTCGCGCGTGCGGCCGGCCGAGGCGCTGCGTTATGAGTGATCCGGTGCGGGATTCGGACGTCGTGCTGTCGTGCCGCGGTCTGGGCAAGCGCTACGGCGACGGTCCGCGGGCGCTGCAGGTGCTGCACGACGTCGAGCTGGACGTCCGGCGCGGCGAGCGCGTCGCGATCGTCGGCGCGTCGGGCTCGGGCAAGAGCACGCTGCTGCATCTGCTCGGCGGGCTCGACCAGCCCAGCGCCGGCAGCGTGACGCTGGCCGGCCATCGGCTCGACCGCCTGTCGGACGCCGAACGCGGCACGCATCGCAACCGCCTGCTCGGCTTCGTCTACCAGTTCCATCATCTGCTGCCCGAGTTCAGCGCGCTCGACAACGTCGCGATGCCGCTGCGGATCCGCCGCCTGTCGACCGCAGCGGCCCGCGACGCGGCCGCCCGGACCTTGCAGTCGGTCGGGCTCGGCCAGCGGCTGACGCACCTGCCCGGCGAGCTGTCCGGCGGCGAGCGGCAGCGGGTCGCGCTGGCCCGCGCGCTGGTGACCGAACCGCTGTGCGTGCTGGCCGACGAGCCGACCGGCAACCTCGATCGTCAGACGGCGCGGCAGGTCTTCGCGCTGATGACCGAGCTGAGCCGCGCGTCGGGCACGAGCTTCGTGATCGTCACGCACGACCTGGAAATGGCCGGGCAGGCCGATCGCGTGCTGCGGATGCGGGATGGGCGGCTGACGGCCGATTGAGCGGTTCAGGCGGGGCCGGTAGGGACGAGGCCTCTGATGCCGACTGATGGGGCCTGCGGCGGCCGGCGGCGCGCGAGCGCACGGACTGTGCGGTTTCGCTGCGGATTCCGAGGACGCATGACGGATGCTGATCGACACGCACTGCCACCTGGATGCCGCCGAGTTCGACGCCGACCGGCTCGACGAGGCGCACGCGGCCCGCACGGCCGGCGTGCGCGCGATCGTGATCCCGGCGGTCGCCGTCGACAACTTCGATCACGTCCGGCAGCTCGCGCACCAGGTCGATGGTGCTTATGCGCTGGGCATCCACCCGCTGTTCGTCGAACGATCGACGCCCGACGATCTCGTCGCGTTGCGCCGCCTGGTCGAGCAGTCGATCGGCGATCCGCGGCTGGTCGCGATCGGCGAGATCGGGCTCGATCACTTCGTGCCTGACGCCGATCGCGAACGGCAGATGCTGTTCTACCGCGAGCAGTTGAAGATCGCCCGCGATCACGACCTGTCGGTACTGCTGCACGTACGGCGCGCGCAGGATCCGGTGCTCGCGCAGTTGCGCCGATTCGGCGTGCGCCAGGGCATCGCGCACGCGTTCAACGGCAGCCGGCAGCAGGCCGACGCTTATCTGGGCCAAGGGCTCGCGCTCGGCTTCGGCGGCGCGATGACCTTCGCGCGTGCGTTGCAGATTCGCCGGCTCGCGGCCGAGCTGCCGGACGACGCGCACGTGCTCGAGACCGACGCGCCGGACATCGCGCCGGCGTGGCAGCCCAGGGAGCGCAACTCGCCGACGCAGTTGCCTCGGATCGCGCAGGTGTTCGCAGAGCTGCGCGAGACGACGCCGGAGGAGGTGGCGCGGCGGACCGGCGAGAATGCGGTGCGCGTATTGCCGCGGCTGGGGGCGTTGTTGCGGGCTTAGTGGCGGCGGATCGGTGCGGGCTGATTTCGTCGATGTTTGTTGTCGCGTGCGACGCAAGCAGCGGTGCGGCCAGGATCTGTCTCCAAGGCCGCGTGATGCAGCGTCAGCCTCTCCGCCAGCGGCTTGTCCGCCATGCGCGCGGCGAAACTTGCCAACACCGCGCCGTTGCGGAACAGCGAAACCGCCAGCGCCACCCGGACGGTAGGCAAGTTAGATGCTTGGCGATCTACACTGCTGGAGAACGCCAGTATCCTGGTCGTCTGCGATGGTGGCTGATTGCGATGATGATGATCGCATCGGCGGTCAGAGCGAAGACAATGCTGAAAGGAAACCGCTTCAGGACGAAATGATGGTTACCGTCTTCATCGGTCTTCCACGAGGCAGGCGAGGAAGCGAGGCGGGTCGATGGCGTCAAGGACCTCGGTACGAAAGGATTCTGCTGCCTTGCGACTCCGAGTCTGGTACCACTTGAACGATTCGATGATGTCGACTTCAGCCGATTCGCTGAGCCGTACAGGAAGGTGGTTCACAATGCGAGAAGGCGGTTCCGAACCTCGGTCCACGGAACAAGACGAGCCCTGCCTGCTTCGATGTCTTCCTTTCGGCGGCGAATCTCGTCACGCCATGCCTCGGCGATGCTTTGACAATCCTCGCCCTCCAGACTATCCAGGAGGGCGACGACAAGTTCGGACCGCTCGTCAGGGGGGAGAGCCAATACCGTGTCCAGCAAGGCGTCAGTTCGGGCATTCATGGTTGCCGAGCCTCCACATATGAACCGCAGCCAGTCTAGCATCCTGGGCGGTTCGCATATAACTGATCGCTACACGGACAGTTGACCCGGCCGCCCACGTGCTGCCGGTGGCGGGAGAGAGTCGACGACGGTGGTTTGCGGCCAGTGCGCGACGTGTTCGAGTCAATGCATCAACGGTCGGGGACGGCCCCGGCAAGTACACGAATCGCGCGTCATGGACGCCCATGGCGGACAAGGCACGGCATGGATAGGGGCAGGAATTTGGGGCCTATAGCGCCTCGATGAATCGCATCGCCTTGGCGAGCAAGCCTTGACGAAAATAGAAGCGCTGCGCCAGCGCATTGCCCAGGCCTGTATCGAGTACCAGATGAGCGCAGCCTTGCCGCCGGGCTTCCTCTCGAACCGCCTCGATCAGCGTCGTGCCCAAGCCGTGGCGGCGGGCATCTTCAGCGGTAACGAGGTCATCGACATAGAGGAACCGTCCATGTATCAGGTTTTCCTGGACGCGATAGCCCGCCAATCCCATGACCTGATCATCCTGCCAGGCGGCCAGCAGACGATAGCCTTGCGCGGCTTGTCGGCGGGCCTGCGCAATGAATGCGGGAGCGCTCGGAAGATGAGGCCGTAACTCCCGCATGACGCCGAAGCAAGCCAAGTAGTCCTGATCGCTGTCGATGAGGCTCAATCGAAGGGTGCTCACGTTGATTTCCTTGTCGTGGAGCCGCTAGTGTCGAAAAATAATGACCTACTAAAAAGGTGCAAGAATTGAGAAAATGAATAGGGCATGATTGATGGACACGCAGCGCCCGAGGCCAGGCCGAAAGCACGATGCGCCGATTTATTTGCAGTTGTATCGACGTTACCGGGACGCAATCTCGACAGGAAAGCTTCGCCCCGGCGATCGAGTGCCGTCCGTGCGCAGTCTCGCCAGTGAACTGAATCTGGCGCGCGGAACGGTCGAAATGGCCTACCAGATGCTGACCAGCGAGGGTTATTTCCTGGCACGTGGTCCGGCGGGCACCGTCGTCTCACCCCGGTTGGAGAGTTTCGGCGAGTCGGCACATGCGACAACGTCCGAACGCCTTGCCTCGGCATCCTCGCGACCGCAGGCCGCGGTCGGTCAGATCCGACCTTTCCAACTCGGCTTACCGGCGCTCGATGCGTTTCCACGCAAGACTTGGGCACGTTTGGCCGGGCACAACTTGCGCGTCCTGGATGCGGCCGCCATGATCCATCCCGACCCGGCGGGCCATGGGCCGCTTCGGCAAGCCATCGCTACCTATCTGGGTATCTCGCGCGGCATCGCCTGCACGCACGAGCAGGTGTTCGTCACCGCGGGCTACCGGGGCGCTCTGGAACTGGTATGCCGCACGCTGTTGCGATCTGGCGATGTCGGATGGTACGAAGACCCGGGCTATCTGTTGGCCCGAGAGTTCCTGGAGCGCGCGGGTATGCGCCTGGAGCCGGTGCCCGTGGATGCGGAAGGTTTGAACGTGGATATCGGCCGACAACGGGTCGCCGACGCGCGTTTCGCTGTCGTGACGCCTACGCACCAAAGTCCCATGGGGATGGCACTGTCCTTGCCACGGCGATTGCAACTGTTGGAATGGGCGAGACAACGCCAAGCGTGGATCGTCGAGGATGACTACGACAGCGAGTTCCGCTACCACGGTCGGCCGCTTCCCGCCCTGAAGAGCCTGGATGGCGACGGACGGGTGTTGTACACCGGCACTTTCAGCAAAGTGCTGTTCCCCGGCCTGCGTCTGGCCTATCTGGTCGTGCCTGAACCACAAATCGGGCGGTTCCGGGATGCGGTGAATCACGTTTGCGGTCCGGGGTCGATCCTGCCGCAAGCAACGGTCGCGGATTTCATGAAGCAAGGCCACTTTGCCCGTCATCTGCGCAAGATGCGTTCACTGTATGCGGCGCGGCGCGGCTATCTGGTCGATGCTCTCTCGCAGGCGTTCGGTTCGCGCCTATACGTCCAGCCTCAAGCGGGGGGTATTCATGTATTGGCGAGGCTGACTCACCAAGAGGATGACAAGACCCTGGCTGCGGCGGCGCAATCCGATGGACTCGCCATTCAAGCTTTGAGCCGGTGGCAAATCGGCAAAGCATCGCAAGGCGGGCTACTTATGGGATTCGCCAACGTAGCCGAACCGGAGATGGCGAAAACGCTGACATGCCGATTGCTGGCTGCGATCTCGTCGAAGTGAAGGCGAGAAACCGCGTCGTTGCGGAACAGCGAAACCGGAAAATCTGTCGCGAAATTGGCAGATATCGCCGAAGTGGCCTCCTACATTGCCGCCTCGGAGACTGCCACCTGGATGCCGCCGAGTTCGGCGCCGACCGGCTCGACGAGGCGCACGCGGCCGGCGTGCGCGCGCTGCAGATCCGCCGGCTCGCGGCCGAGCTGCCGGACGACGCGCACATGCTCGAGACCGATGCGCCGGACATCGCGCCGGCGTGGCAGCCCAGGGAGCGCAACTCGCCGACGCAGTTGCCGAGGATCGCGCAGGTGTTCGCCGATCTGCGCGAGACGACGACGGATGAAGTGGTGCGGCGAACCGGCGAGAATGCGGTGCGCGTATTGCCGCGGCTGGGGGCATTGTTGCGGGCTTAGTGGCGGCGGATCGGTGCGGGCTGATTTCGATGTTTGTTGTCGCGTGCGACGCAAGGAGCCATGCGACCGAGATCTATATACAAGCTAGCGTGATGGCCGAAGGCTTCGCTGCTATTCGCCGATATCGGCCAGCACTGCGGCGATTACCGAAGGCCCGATGAAGTAGCCGCTCTGCGTCAGGCGTTCCAGCAGGGGACGGGCCGCAGGAATCAGCCCTTCCGTTCTCGCCAGTCCGACGACTGCTGCGGTGCCGATGAAGGCGATGCCCCGACTCCTGGCTTCCAGCCGTCCGGCGCGGTCGTCGATCACCAGCAAAGCGGTATTGCCCGAATCGCGCCAGTAACAAGCAGCGTGGATGGCACTTGCTTCACCCGCATCGACGCCAGGATTCAGTGGGTGCCAATCACCAGGAGGCTCATCGAGGACTTCGATCCAGCCGTCGGCCAGTGCTCGCGAAAAAAGCCGAGCATCCGGGAAATCGTGGCCGGGAGGCAGGATCTCGTCATGCACGGTGCGCGTCACGCACACGCGCCCGAACAGCCTGCGCAGAACGGATAGCGAATCGATACGAGCCAGAGCGATCAGTGGCCCGGCATCAGCGATGATGACACGACGGCTCACGTTGCTGGCTTGGCCAGCCAATCACGTGCGCGACGCATCTCTTCGCCGACCTCGTCGGCAGCGGTCTTGTCCGTGCCAGTCAGCGGAATGGCCTGGCTGGATAGCAACGTCAGCATCTCCGCCAGCGGCTTGCCCGCCATGCGCGCGGCGAACCCTGCCGACACCGCCCCGTTGCGGAACAGCGAAACCGCCAGCGCCACTCGCACGGCAGGCAAGTCGGGGACGCCCAACTGTTCCAGATCCACCAACAACGCTTGCGGATGGTCGCGGTTCATGACCACGACCATGTCGTCGTGGCGTGCGGCGGCCAGCGCCGTGCTGGGATTGGCCTTGAGTTGACGGATATTGACGGTCTTCATGTTGTCGAGGCCCGTAATGGGCTACAGCATGTAGGAACATTGGAAACGTAGCAGGCCCCATGAAATTCCGCAATCACGAATGGCGGATCGGGCTGGTCTCCGGACGCCCTTCAGGGCCGTCGCCATCCGACTTGATCGTTCCTGAGCTCGGCTCATGGCGAAGACGAACATTCGGCGCGTACTCCCCCTCGCGCCGCGTGTATCTCCGCCGCATCAATGCGGAAAATCTGTCGCGAAATTGGCAGAAATCGCCGAAGTGGCCTCCTACCATTGCCGGCTCGGATCGTCCGCTGGCCGCTCCGGAAAAACCAGTTCGCCCAATGACGAGGAGACTTCAGATGCTTCGCGGTTTCAAGATGTCGATGACGCTTTGCGTGGCGTCGTGGCTGTCGGTCGTGCCGGCCCACGCCGCGGCCGCGGCGGCGCCGCTGACCCCGGAGGAAGCGCACCAGATCGGTGTCGAGGCCTATACCTACGCGTATCCGCTCGTGCTGATGGAGGTCACGCGACGGGTCGCTTCGAACGTCGTGCAGCCCGACCCGCAGCGTCTGCGCGCGCCGATGGGCCAGTTCGCCCACGCGCCCAAGTATCCCGACGCGACGTTCAAGGACGTCGTGCGGCCCAATGCCGATACGCTGTACTCGATGCTCTGGTTCGACGTCGGCAAGGAGCCGCTGGTGTTCAGCATGCCCGACACCGGTGGGCGCTACTACGTGCTGCCGATCATGGACATGTGGACCGACGTGTTCGCGACGCTCGGCTCGCGCACGACCGGCACCGGCGCCAACGAGTTCGTGCTCGTCGGCCCGCATTGGAAGGGCGCGACGCCCGCCGGCATGCGCGTGATCGTCAGCCCGACCAATACCGGCTGGGTCATCAATCGCATCCAGACCAACGGTGCCGATGACTACGATCACGTCCACAAGCTGCAGGCCGGTTTCAAGGCCGTGCCGCTGAGCCAGCGCGGCAAGACGTTCAAGCCCGCGCCGGGCGTCGTCGATCCGGCCATCGACATGAAGACCCCGCCGGTCCAGCAGGTCGCGAAGATGACGCCCGACGCGTTCTTCTCGCTGTTCGCGAAGCTGATGCGGACCAGCCCTCCGCATGCCGCCGACTACGCGACGCTGATGCGCCTGGAACGGCTGGGCATCGTGCCGGGCAAGGACTTCGTGCTGGCCGACGCGCCACCGGTCGTCAGGGACGCGCTGACCCGCGCCGCGCCCGACGCGCTCGCGCGCATGATGGAGCGCGGGCCCCAGTTGCGTCCGCGTCGCGACGGCTGGGTCGTGTCGACCGTGCCGCTCGGCGTCTACGGCAACAACTACCTGCTGCGCGCGTACATTGCGTTCGGCGGGCTCGGTGCGCTGCCGAACGAGGATGCGATCTACCCGAGCACTGCGACCAGCGCGGACGGCAAGCCGCTGACCGGCGAGAACCGCTACGTGCTGCATTTCGACAAGAGCCAGTTGCCGCCGGCCGGAGCGTTCTGGTCGCTGACGATGTACGGCGCCGACCAGTTCTTCGTCGACAACCCGATCAACCGCTATGCGATCGGCGACCGAGACAAGCTGACGTACAACGCCGACGGCTCGCTCGATCTGTACCTTCAGCACACATCGCCGGGCAAGGACAAGGAGTCGAACTGGCTGCCGGCACCGCAGGGCCGCTTCACGATGAACCTGCGCGTCTACCTGCCTTCGGTGGAGGCGCTCGACGGGCGTTGGGGACCGCCGGCGGTGCAGCGCGCCGCGGATTGAGACGCGCCGGCGAGAAAGAACGGGTCTGAAGGGGGCGTCGCTCGGATGCCCACACGGTCGACGGGCGAGCGGACCAAGCTATGATTGGCAGGGTCGCCCGTCGACGGCGCGCGTGCCCGTCGATGGCGGATGACCCTCCCGACGGCGCATGGGCCTCTCGACGGCGCTTGCGCTTTTCGATGGCGCATGGGCCATCGCTGCCATCGCGCACTGCCGCCGTGTCCGGCTCGCTGCTCGGCCCGGCGGCGGGCGGCACTCTCTTCACCCCCATTCGGAGCAACGCATGTCCACCCGCAAGCAACTGAAGCAACTCGTCGAGGCCCGCAACGGCCTGGTCGTTCCCGGCGCGTTCAACGCGCTGTCGGCCAAGGTGATCGCCGACCTGGGTTTCAAGGCCATCTACGTCACCGGCGCGGGCGTGACCAACATGTGGTACGGCATGCCCGACCAGGGTTTCATGGGCCTGCACGAGATCGCCGATCATACGGCGCGCATCCGCGACGCGGTCGACGTGCCGCTGATCGTCGATGCCGATACCGGCTTCGGCAACGCGCTGAACGTGATCCACACGGTTCGCACGCTCGAGCGCGCGGGGGCCGACTGCATCCAGCTCGAGGACCAGGTCGCGCCCAAGCGCTGCGGCCATTTCTCGGGCAAGGAAGTGATCAGCACCGAGGAGGCCGTCAGCAAGATCAAGGCCGCCGTCGATGCCCGCCGCGACCCCGATTTCCTGATCATGGCCCGCACCGACGCCGCCGCCACGCACGGCTTCGAGGCCGCCGTCGAGCGCGCGCAGAAGTTCGCCGAAGCCGGCGCGGACATCCTGTTCGTCGAAGCCGTGACCAAGGCTGAGGAAGTGCGCGCGCTGCCCCAGCGCCTGGCCAAGCCGCAACTGATGAACATGGTGATCGGCGGCAAGACGCCCATCTTCAACGCCGACCAGTTGGCCGAGCTGGGTTTCGGCATCGTGCTCTACGCGAACGCCGCGCTGCAGGGCGCGGTCGCGGGCATGCAGAAGGCGCTGACCGTGCTGCGCGACGAGAAGGAAGTGCAGGAATCCAGCGGTCTCGTCGCCCCGTTCGCCGAGCGCCAGCGGCTGGTCGGCAAACCCGACTGGGACGCGCTCGAAAAACGCTATACCTGAGTTCGCGGTTCTCCGAACGCGCCCTGATTGCGGTCCGCGTTATCATGTAATATCATTTGTTACATGAAACGCGACAGCAAGCTTTCTTCCGTGCTCCATGTGCTGCTGCACATGGCGTACAGCGACCGTGCGCTGACTTCCGAAGAGCTCGCCGGCTATCTGGGCACGAACCCCGTGGTCGTTCGGCGGGTGCTCGGCAATCTGCGGGAACTCGGTTACGTCGATGCCGCGAAGGGTCACGGCGGCGGATGGTCGATCACCTGCGACCTGAACCGGACCACGCTGAGCGACATCTACCGCGCCGTCGGTTCGCCTGCCGTCTTCGCGATGGGCAACCGGGTCGAGCATCCGACCTGCCTGGTCGAACAGGCGGTCAACGCGGCGCTGGACGACAGCTTCAGGGAAGCCGAGGCCTTGCTGAACGCGCGTCTGGCCGGCATCACGCTGGCCGATCTGTCGGCGGATTTCAACCGCCGTCTCGCGCAACATCAGGGGGCTGTCACGCATGGACACTGAATCCCGGAGCGCTTTCGACGTCGTCGTGATCGGCGGCAGCTACGCCGGCCTGTCGGCCTCGATGCAGTTGGCCCGCGCGCGTCGTCGGATCATGGTCGTCGATGCGGGCTCGCGCCGGAACCGTTTCGCCGCGACCTCGCACGGTTTCCTCGGGCAGGACGGGCGTTCGCCCGATGCGATCGCCGCCGAAGGCAGGCGGCAATTGCTCGCTTATCCGAGCGTGCGATGGCTGGATGGCGAGGCCGCGCATGCGGAGCCGGCGCAGGACGGATTTCTCGTGCGCTTGAAGTCCGGCGACGACGTGCGGACGCGTCTGCTGATCCTGGCCACCGGCGTGGTGGACGAGCTGCCGGACGTACCGGGACTCGCCGAACGCTGGGGCAGGCACGTTTTTCACTGCCCTTATTGCCACGGCTACGAGCTGGACCAGGGGCGCATAGGCGTACTGGCGGTCAGCCCGATGTCCTTGCATCAGGCGATGATGTTGCCGGACTGGGGCACGGTAACGCTGTTCACGAACGAAGCCGTCGAACTGGACGATGCGCAGCGCCGGACGTTGGCCGCGCGCGGCGTGGCGATCGAGCCGACGCGCGTGACGGCGATCGTCGATGCCGCGACCGTCCAGTTGGTCGATGGCCGCCGTGTCGTGCTGGATGGCTTGTTCACCGCTTCGCGCGTCCGCATGGCCAGCCCGATCGCCGAACGCTTGGGATGCGTCTTGGATGAAGGACCGATCGGCACTTATATCCGCACGGACGACTTCAAGGAAACCTCGGTGAAGGGCGTCTTCGCCTGCGGTGATGCCGCCCGCATGGCGGGCAACGTCGCCTTTGCCGTCGGCGATGGCGCGCAGGCCGGCGTCGGCGCGCACAAGACGTTGCTGTTCGGCTGAAGGGCGGGTTACCGGCGCCAAAGCGGGTCGGTTCCGGTTCGTCGACGCGGTCGACAGCCGGCAGGATCCACGGCCTGAGCATTCGTGCGGGCAAAGGGTCGAAGGCCCCGGACCGGCGGCCGATGCCAACGGTCGATATCGGCTTCGGCGAAGCGCGCTTAGCATCAGCGCGTGACTTCGATCCTGTTCGCGCTGCGGCTTCCGATCGCGTTATATGTCTGCGCGGGCATCTGGCTCGTCCATCAGCGCCCGTCGCTTGCCGCTCCGCAATGGGGGCCGGCGTGCATGGTCGCCGCTGTCGCCGCGCTGATCGTCGCCCATCGCTGCCGCGCAGCGCGTCCGGCAGGACGCCAGGCGTTGGCGGTGACCGCCTGCATCGTGATCGGCATCGGCTGGGCGCAATGGCTGGCTCATGACCGTCTGCAGGCGCGTATCGCATCGTCGAGCCAGGGGCAGTCGCGCACGTTCGACGCGCGCATCGAGCGGATGCCGATCGTCGCCGAAGACGGCGTGCGGCTCGTCGCGCGCGTCGTCCGCTGCATCGAGTCCGGCGGCGATTGCCGCGAGGGGCAGCAGCTCCGCCTGTCCTGGCGGTCGCCGACCGCGGTGTTCGAACCCGGCCAGGTGTGGCGCTTCCGTGCGCGCTGGCGCTTACCCCATGGGCTGTCGAATCCTCATGGCTTCGATGCCGAGCTGCGCGCGCTGCAGGACGACATCGCGGTGACCGGCAACGTTTCGGCGGCCTGGCGGCCGTCGGGTCCGGACGGGCAGAATGGGCAGGACAGGCAGGACGGGCAGGACGGGGAAGCCGAAGAGATCTTTTCTCTGCGCCACCTGTTCGAACGCTGGCGCACGCGACTGGCCGGGCGGATCGTCGCGGCGACGCCGTCGCTGTCGGCCGATGCGCGCGGCGTGCTGCTGGGGTTGGTGATCGGCGACCAGGCGTCGATCAGCGCCGAATGGTGGGCGCTGTTCAACCGCACCGGGATCGGCCATCTGTTCAGCATCAGCGGCGGGCACGTCACGATGTTCGCCGCCGTCAGCGCGTCGCTGGTCGCGCTGCTGTGGCGGAATCGCCGGCTCGCGCGTGCGATGGCGCGCTGGACCGGGCGCCCGCCGGCCGGATGGCTGGCGACGCCGCATGCGTGCTGGTCGGCCGGCGTGTCGGGCGCGTTCGCGTACGCGGGGCTCGCCGGTTGGGCGCTGCCCGCGCAACGGACCTGCTGGATGCTGCTGGCCGCCGGGCTCGCCTCGCTGAGCGGCCGCGCGCGCGGGCCGTCGACGGTGCTGGGCATCGCGTTGCTGATCATCGTCGCGGCCGATCCGTGGGCACCGCTGTCGCCCAGCCTGTGGCTGTCGTTCGTCGCGGTCGGCGTGATCCTGATGGTGTCGCAGCGCCGGGCGGTCGCCGAGCCGGTCGCGCCCGGCTGGCGGCGGCGCGCGATCGGCGTGCTGGCGGGCGCGGGCCGCGCGCAATGGGCGGTGACGCTGATCATGGTGCCGGTCGGCGCGCTGTTCTTCGCCGGTACGTCGTGGATCAGTCCGTTCGCGAACGCGCTGGCGATTCCGCTGGTGTCCCTGCTGGTGACGCCGGCCGCGATCGTCGGGGCGCTGCTCGCGGGCATCGACCCGGCGCTGGGCGCCCCGGTGCTGGGGCTGACCGGCGCGGGCGTGCAGTCGATGGTCGACGCGCTGAACGACGTCGATCGCTGGGCCGACGGCGCTCGGCATTTCAACTGGACGCTCGGCGTGCCCGATACCGCGACGCTGCTGCTCGCGCTGGCCGGCTGCGTCGCGCTGCTCGTGCCCTGGCCGATCCGGCATCGTCACTGGTTCGCGATGGCATTGCTGCCGGCGCTGGTGTCGGTGACGCCGTCGGCGGCCGGTGACGGCTGGACGGTCACGGCGATCGACGTGGGGCAGGGCATGGCGGTGCTGGTCGAGGGGCCGGGCTTTCGGCTGTTGTACGACACCGGGCCGCGGCAGGGCGCGGGCGCGGATGCCGGCTCGCGGGTGATCGTGCCCTGGCTGCGGGCGAGGGGCATCACGCGGCTGGATGCGCTGGTGCTGTCGCACGACGATGACGATCATGTCGGCGGCGCTTCGTCGATCCTGGCGGCGATGACGGTCGATCGCGTCTACGGCGCGTTGCCGGCGATGCATCCGCTGGTGCGCGAGTCGCCGCGCTTCGAGCCGTGCCGGCGCGGCGAGGGCTGGCGATGGCAGCAGACGCGTTTCGAATGGCTGCATCCGGGGCCGGATCCCGATCGCGACGGGCGGCGCGTGAAGGACAACGCGCGCAGTTGCGTGCTGCGCATCGACGGTCCGGCCGGCAGCCTGCTGCTGCCCGGCGACATCGAGGCGCCGCAGGAAAAGGCGCTGCTCGCCGATCCGGGCGCGCCGGGGCTGAAGGCCGACGTGCTGATCGCGCCGCATCACGGCAGCCTGACCTCGTCGACGCCGGCCTTCGTCGCGGCCGTCGATCCGGCGCTGGTCGTGTTCCAGGCCGGTTATCGCAATCCGTTCCGGCATCCGCGGCCCGAGGTCGTTGCGCGCTACGCGGCGCGATGCGCGTGGATCGCGCGTACCGATGCGGCGGGGGCGATCACGATCCGGCTGGCTCCGGAGCAGCCGATCGTGCTGACGCGCTGGCGCGAACGCGCGCGCCGCTACTGGCACCTGGACCGTTCGGACCTCGACGAAGCGGATGCGAGTGAGGCGGATACGAATCTCCATGCGGGGCGATCGGTTTCGCCCGCCTGCTAAGATCCGTCGGTGA
This sequence comes from Burkholderiaceae bacterium, assembly GCA_047601745.1. Classification (GTDB taxonomy): domain Bacteria; phylum Pseudomonadota; class Gammaproteobacteria; order Burkholderiales; family Burkholderiaceae_E; genus JAKPAM01. The sequence continues at coordinate 4,364,018 of JASGIS010000001.1, forward strand.
ATCCGGCCGCGTGCCCATGCCCGCGGCCGGACGGCTCGGCGGCGGCACGATCGCCCGCACATCGCGATGCAAGGAGAGGAGATGGCGACGACTTCGTCCACGGATCGTGGCGCAACGACGGGCAGCGCCCCGGCGTTGCTCGATATCGGCGAACCGGTACTGCGCTACGTGAGCTGCGCGCACCCCGGCGGCCTGCATCGGATGGCGTACTGGGAATGGGGGCGCGCGGACAATCCGGACGTGGTCGTCTGCGTGCACGGCCTGACGCGGACCGGCCGCGATTTCGACGTGCTCGCGTCGCGGCTGGCCAGGCGCTTTCGCGTCGTCTGTCCCGACGTCGTCGGCCGCGGCGCGTCGGATCGTTTCGGCAAGCCCGATCTGTACACGGTGCCGATCTACGTGGCCGACATGGTCACGCTGGTCGCGCGGCTGGGCGTCGAGTCGGTCGACTGGGTCGGGACCTCGATGGGCGGGATCATCGGCATGGTCTACGCGGCGACGCCCGGCAACCCGATCCGGCGGCTGGTGCTGAACGACATCGGCCCCGAGATATCCGAAGCCGGCCTGCAGCGGATCGGCGGCTATGTCGGCGAGATCCCGACCTTTGCCAGCTTCGACGAGGCCGAGCGTGCGGTGCGGCAACTGATCGCCGATTTCGGTCCGCTCGACGATGCGCAGTTCCGCGTGCTGTCGCGCCACTATATCGTCGAGCGCGATGAGCGATGGACGTTCCACTACGATCCGGCGATCGCCCAGGCTTTCCACGCCGCCCAGGCGAGCGGGCCGGCCGCGCCGCTGTGGCCGCTGTGGGATGCCATACAGGGACCGGCGCTGGTCGTGCGCGGATCGCGTTCCGACATCCTGTCGGCCGAGGTCGCGCAGCAGATGACGCAGCGCGGGCCGCGCGCGCAGTGTTACGAGGTGGACGGCGTCGGACACGCGCCGAGCCTGATCCCCGACGACCAGGTCGCGGCGATCGAACGATTTCTGTCCTGATCAACGAGCGAGTCTGAGGAGCTTTTCGCATGTCGATTCAACGTTTTCACGTCGGTGCCCGGATGTCGGAAGCCGCGGTCCACAACGGCGTCGTGTACCTGTCCGGCCAGGTGGCCGAGGACCCGAGCCAGGACGTCGCCGGACAGACGCGCCAGGTGCTGGCGGCGGTCGATCGGCTGCTGGCCGAGACCGGCAGCGACAAGACGCAACTGCTGCAGGTGACGATCTACCTGTCCGATATCGGTGATTTCTCGGCGATGAACGCCGAATGGGACAAATGGGTGCCGGCCGGCCACACGCCGCCGCGGGCGACCGTCGAGGCCAAGCTGGCCCGGCCGATCTACAAGGTCGAGGTCAAGGTCATCGCTGCGCAGAAGTGATGACGCGGATGTGACTCACGAACCCGCGTCGGCGCCTGGTGGTCGCCGGCGCGGGTTCGATCCTCGGGCGAACGAGCCCTCGAACGAGCCCTAATTGAGGATGCCCGGCGGGTTGACCGGCGAGGACATGCTGGTCGGCATCATCGCCGGCGGCGCGGGCGGCGAAGGGGCCGCCGGCTGCTGCCCGCGCCCGCGCGACTGGATGGTCGCGCCCCGGGCGCCGAGCGCGCCGCTGTCGCGTGTGCGCGGGGCCAGCGATTCGAGCAACTGGTCGAAGGCTTTCTGGTCGCGTTTCGTGTCGCGCGTCGAATCGCCGCGCGCCAGCGCGCGGTGCACGGCGCCGGTCGATACGTACGAGCGGGCCGCCGATACCGGCGCATCCGGGTCGACGACCCGCCGCGCGCCGTTGAAGCGCGTGCGCCAGTAGCGCGTGTTCAGGCTCTCGACGCGAACCTGGCCGCCGGTCGACGGCGCATGCACGAAGCGGTCGTCGCCGATGTAGATGCCGACGTGCGAGAACGCCTGGCGCAGCGTATTGAAGAACACGAGGTCGCCCGGCTGCAGCGCTTCGGCGTCGATCTGTTCGCCGGCTCGGCTCTGCTCTTCGGCGCGGCGCGGCAGCACCAACCCGGCCGCGTCGCGAAACACCAGTCGTACGAGCCCGCTGCAGTCCAGGCCGGTGCGCGGATCGTTGCCGCCGAAACGATAATCGACGCCGAGGAACGACAGCGCGTGCGCGGCCAGCGAAGGTCCGGCGGCGTCGGTCGCCGACGGCGATGCCGGCCAGCCGTCGTCGGCGGCGTTGACATTGGTACACAAAACGACGCTCGCCACCGCGCAAAGGCTTGCGCACAATTTCCCGATGCTAACGGGAAGGATCGGCGGGGGATGCGAGCGCCTGGGCATGTCCGCAGCCTAGGAGAAAACGATAATCATGTCAAAGATTTTGACGTATCTGCATGATTCTGAATGATATGTCGGTCGTTGCATCCGCGTCCGTATTGGTGGTCGGCGATTCCAGACTGACGGCCACCGTGCTGTCGCGCGACCTGGAGCCGCGCATCGCCGTGCCGACCGTGCGCACGGCGGAGGAAGCGCTGGAGCGGATCCTGCTCGATTCATCCGTCATCGCGGTGGTCTGCGACCTGACGCTGCCCGGCATGTCGGGCGAGGCCTTGCTGGCCCGCCTGCGCGCGTCGCGCTCGACCCGGCTGCAGACACTGCCGTTCGTCGCGCTCGGCGGCAACGACGATCCGCAGCGCGCGGCGCGGATCGTCGGCGCCGGGGCCGGCGCCTACGTCGCCAAGCCGCGCGCCAGCCGCGATCTGGCGCGCACGCTGGCGGCGCTGCTGGACGGCCGTTTCGATATCCGCCCGGCCGGGATCGGTTCCGGGGGCTCGGCTGAGACCGAAACCGAGACCGAGACCGGCCATGCGGCGACCCGCCAAGGCGTGCCGGGGGTCATGCCGATCGTCAGCGCGCTGCGGCTGCGCTGGCAGGCGCGCAGCCTGCGCGAGCCGGCCGACGACGCGCCGCCGGCCACCGTCTACGCACGGATCCGCCACGCGTTCGAAAGCGAGCTCCGTGCGCGCGACCGGTGGCATCCCGACCTTGATGGGCGGGGCGGGGCGCTCGGCCTGACCTGCCCGCTCGAGGATGCGCTGCGGCCGCTGCTGCGGCTGGCCCGCAATCTGCGCGAGGCCGCGGCGCGCTTCGACTGCAGCGTGTCGATCTCGATGGCGCTGGAGACCGCACGACCAACCGGTACAATCGACGTCGACGACCCGCTGTGCTCGGCCGCCAGCGTACCCGCGCTGCCCGAAGCGGGCGAACTGACGGTCGTGCTGCCGAGCGCGCAGTTCCGGCTGAAACTCGATCGCGTGGGCCGAAGCTGAACAGCCAGGCCTCCGCCTAAGGAGACCCCCGATGGGCTATCACGAAGCTTGGCAGCGGTCGATCAGCGATCGCGAAGGTTTCTGGCGCGAACAGGCGTCGCGGATCCATTGGCAGACGCCGTTCGAACAGGTCCTCGACTATTCGTCGCCGCCGTTCGCGCGCTGGTTCGTCGGCGGCCGGACCAACCTGTGCTTCAACGCGGTCGACCGGCACCTGTCGGCGCGCGCCGACGCGCCCGCGCTGATCTTCGTGTCGACCGAGACCGACCAGGAGCGCACCTGGACCTTCGGCGAACTGCATCGCGAGGTGATGACGATGGCCGCCATCCTGCGGTCGCAGGGGGTCGGACACGGCGATCGCGTGCTGCTGTACATGCCGATGATTCCCGAGGCCGTCTTCGCGATGCTGGCCTGCGCGCGGATCGGCGCGATCCATTCGGTCGTGTTCGGCGGGTTCGCGTCGCACAGCCTGGCCAGCCGGATCGAGGACGCGACGCCGAAGCTGATCGTGTCGGCCGACGCCGGCTCGCGCACCGGCAAGGTCGTGCCGTACAAGGGCCTGCTCGACGAGGCGATCCGGCTGTCGGCGCACAAGCCCGACAAGGTGCTGATGGTCGATCGCGGGCTGGCGCCGTTCGAATCCGTGGTCGGCCGCGACCTGGACTTCGCGACGCTGCGCGACGCGCACCGCGACGCGAAGGTCGACTGCCAGTGGCTCGAGTCGAACGAGGTCAGCTACGTGCTTTACACGTCGGGCACGACCGGCCGGCCCAAGGGCGTGCAGCGCGACGTCGGCGGCTACGCGGTCGCGCTGGCCGCGTCGATGGCCAACATCTTCCTCGGCGAGCCCGGGCAGACGTATTTCTGCACCAGCGACATCGGCTGGGTCGTCGGGCATTCGTACATCGTCTACGGCCCGCTGATCCACGGCATGGCGACGATCCTGTACGAGGGCACGCCGGTGCGGCCCGACGCGGGCATCCTGTGGCAGCTCGTCGAGCGCCATAAGGTGTCGGTGATGTTCTCGGCGCCGACCGCTATCCGCGTGCTCAAGAAACAGGATCCGGCCTGGCTAGAACGCTACGACACGTCGTCGCTGAAGGCGCTGTTCCTGGCCGGCGAGCCGCTGGACGAACCGACGGCCACGTGGATCGGCGACGGGCTGCGCGTGCCGGTCATCGACAACTACTGGCAGACCGAGTCGGGCTGGCCGATCCTGACGCTGGCCAACGGCATCGAGAAGATGGCGGCCAAGCCGGGCAGCCCCGGCGTGCCGATGTACGGCTACGACGTGCAGATCGTCGACGAGGTCAGCGGCGAGCCCCTGGGCGCGAACCAGAAAGGCGTGCTGGCGATCGCGCCGCCGCTGCCGCCCGGCTGCATGCAGACGGTCTGGCACGACGACCGGCGCTTCGTCGACACGTACTTCTCGGCGATCCCGCAGCGGATGCTGTATTCGACGTTCGACTGGGGGATCCGCGACGAGGACGGCTATTACTTCATCCTGGGCCGCACCGACGACGTCATCAACGTCGCCGGGCATCGGCTCGGCACGCGCGAGATCGAGGAGGCGTTGCTCAGCCATCCGGGAATCGCCGAATGCGCGGTGGTCGGCGTCGCCGATTCGCTGAAGGGGCAGGTCGCGGTCGGCTTCGCGGTGCCGCGCGACAGCGGTGTCGCCACCGGCTCCGACGCGGCGCTGGCGCTGGAGGGCGAACTGATGCGGACCGTCGAGCGCCAGCTCGGCGCGGTCGCGCGGCCCGCCCGCGTCCACCTGGTGTCGATCCTTCCGAAGACGCGTTCGGGCAAGGTGCTGCGGCGTTCGATCCAGGCCGCCTGCGAGGGGCGCGACACCGGTGATCTGACGACGATCGAGGATCCGACCGCACTGGACCAGATCCGCGCCGCGTTGCGATGATCGATACGGGGATCGTCATCAAGCGTCTGTTCGAGATGCTGGTGCTGCCGCCGGGCGGCCCGCTGGTCTGCGTGGCGATCGGTCTGCTCGCGATGATCCGCTGGCCGAAGGCGGGCCGCGCGATCGCGGCGTTCGGCGTGGTCGCCGGCTGGGCGCTGTCGACCTCCGCGATGGCCCATCTGCTGTCCCGCTACGTCGAAGGCGATCTGGTCGGATTGCAGGCGAAGCAACTGGACGAGGCGATGCACGGCGATCATCCTCCGGGCGCCGTCGTCGTGCTCAGCGGCGGCACCACTTATGACTCGCGCGAAGTGCCCGGTCCCGACGTGCTGCTCGCCCGTTCGCTCAATCGGATCGTGCAGGGCGCGCGGATGGCCCGGGCCAGCGGCCTGCCGGTGCTCGTCAGCGGCGGCGCGGTCGTCGTCGATCACGAGCCCGAGGCGGTGGTGATGGCGCGGACCTTGCGCCAGGACTTCGGCATCGCGCCGCGCTGGGTCGAATCCGGTTCGCTCGATACGTTCGACAACGCGACGCGCTCGGTGAGCATGCTGCGCGCGGCCGGCATCGATTCGGTCATCCTGGTCACCGACGCGATCCACATGCGGCGGGCCAGCCGGCTGTTCGTCGCGCAGGGGATCCGCGTGCTGCCGGCGCCGGTCGGGTTCTCGGGCGCGACCGGCAACGCCGGCTCGTTCACGTGGCTGCCGTCGTCGCAGGGCGCGGCCCGCGTCTGGATCGCCGCGCATGAACTGGTCGGCGAGTGGTGGTATCAGTGGCGATCGCCGAGCGTGCTGGCCGACGGCCGGCATCCCGATGCGGCGACCGGCGCCGCCACCGCCGGCACCAGCACCGGCAGTACCGGTACCGGTACCGGTACCGGTACTGCCGGTACTGCCGGCGGCGGCTAGAATCGCAGCCTTCCTGTTTTTTCATCACCCGAGGATCGATGACATGATCGAGCGCAAGATGCTGACCGCTGACGACGTCAAACGCATGGCCGCCGCGGCCGAGGCCGAGGCCAAGGCCAACAAGTGGGCGGTGACGATCGCGATCGTCGATGCCGGCGGTCATCTGCTGTGGCTGCAGCGGCTCGACGGCGCCGCGCCCGTCTCGGCGCACATCGCGCCGGCCAAGGCGCACACGGCCGCCGTCGGCTGCCGCGAGACCAAGTCGTACGAGGACATGATCAACGGCGGACGCTACGCGTTCCTGTCGGCGCCGCACATCGAGGGCATGCTCGAGGGCGGCGTGCCGATCGTCGTCGACGGTTACGTGATCGGCGCGGTCGGCGTATCGGGCGTCAAGGCCACCGAGGACGCACAGGTCGCCCGCGCCGGCATCGCCGCGCTCTGATCGCCGGCGCCGCACGCCTGGTCCCGGGACGCGCGAATTGCGAGGCTTCGATCGCCACGCGCTGAACGATGGGGTTCGCGGCCGCGAGGTCTTCGGCTGGGCCGCTTATGACTTCGCGAACTCGGGTTACACGACCGTCGTCCTGACGGCGGTGTTCAACGCTTACTTCGTCGGTGTCGTCGCCGGCAATGCATCGTGGGCCACGCTGGCGTGGACGGCCGCGCTGTCGCTGTCGAACCTGCTGGTGATGCTGACGATGCCGGCGATCGGCGCGTATGCCGATGCGCATCGCCGCAAGCGCCGCCTGCTGGCCTGGAGCACCGTCGGCTGCGTGCTCGGCACGGCCGCGCTCGCGCTGACCGGGCCGGGCACGCTGCTGGTCGCGGTGCTGGCCGTCGTCGCGTCCAACTACTGCTACGCGATGGGCGAGACGCTGATCGCCGCCTTCCTGCCCGAGCTGGCGCGGCCGCGCGCGATCGGCCGGGTGTCGGGCTGGGGCTGGGCGTTCGGCTATTTCGGCGGCATGCTGACGCTCGGCCTGTGCCTGGCCTACGTGCTGTCGGCGCAGGCGGCCGGCCGGCCGGCGACGACGTTCGTGCCGATGGCGATGCTGATCACGGCCGCGGTGTTCGCGCTCGCGTCCGTGCCCACGTTCGCGCTGCTGCGCGAGCGCGGCGTCGCCGGCGGCGCCGAAGCGGCCGCGGCGGCCGCTGGATCGCCGACGCGCGAACCGGTCCGCTTCGGCGCGCGCTTGTCCCGTTCGTTTCGCGAATCGCGCGGATTCGTCGATTTCCGGCGGCTGCTCGTTTGCGGCGTCTGCTATCAGGCGGGCATCTCGGTCGTCATCGCGCTGGCGGCCGTCTATGCCGAACAGGTCATGCATTTCACGTCGGTGCAGACGATGGCGCTGATCTTCACCGTCAACATCGCCGCGGCCGTCGGCGCGTTCGGCTTCGGCTACGTCGAGGACCGGATCGGCCATCGGCGCGCGCTGCAGTGGACGCTGCTGGCGTGGATCGGCATGGTGCTGATCGCGGGCCTGGGCCGCAGCGCCGCGGCGTTCTGGATCGCGGCGACGATCGCCGGCCTGTGCATGGGGTCGAGCCAGTCCTGCGGGCGGGCGATCGTCGGCGTGCTGGCGCCGCCGTCGCGGATCGCCGAGTTCTACGGGCTGTGGGCGCTGGCCGTTCGCCTGGCGTCGATCGTCGGGCCGCTGACGTACGGTGCGGTGACCTGGGCGACCGGCGGCGATCACCGTACCGCGATCCTGTCGACCGGATCGTTCTTCGTGCTGGGCCTGATCGCGCTCGCGCGCATCGACCTGGTGCGCGGCGAACAGGCTGCCCGGGCCTAAGCTGTGTCATCGATCGACTTCCAGCGGTTGCAATTCCCGGCAGGGCCTCGACACCCGGGTCACCGGACATCCGTTCGATTCGGGCGGTGATGATCGGGCGGGGCGTACCTCCGGCGCGGGCCCGATCTTCGGATGAACAGGCGCCGGCCGTTCCAGGGTGAACAGGCGCCGTCCGTTTCAGCGTGAACAGGGGCCGGCCGTTCCAGCGTGAACAGGCGCCGGCCGTTCCATTTCCCGCGCACGGGCCGGGATCCGTCCGCTCGGAGGCCGAGCCCAGGTATCCACGTATTCCGCGATTCACCCGCTCTCGGCACAATCGGATAACCGACCGGTTCCGGTCGCGGGTATGGTTCCTGCTAGGTTCGAACGGGAGCGTTCATGAACAGTCTTGTGGAAGAGAGGGCGATGTCGAAAGGTTCCTTGCTCAAGCGCGTCATCGGGGCGGCAGCCCTCACCGCATCGGCCGTGCTGGCGATGCCCGGCGGCGCATTCGCGCAGACGACGCTGCGCGCCGTCATGCATTCGGATCTGAAGATTCTCGATCCGATGTGGACGACGGCATTCATCGTCCGCAATCACGGCTACATGATCTACGACACGCTGTTCGCGATGGACGACAAGGGCGAGATCAAGCCGCAGATGGTCGACAAGTACACGGTGTCGCCGGACCAGTTGCTGTGGACGTTCACGCTGCGTGACGGCCTGCTGTTCCACGACGGCAAGCCGGTGACGTCCGAGGACGTGATCGCGTCGCTCAAGCGCTGGGCGGCCCGCGATTCGGTCGGCCAGACGCTGGCGACGCTGATCAGCGACTACAAGGCGGTCGATGCGAAGACGTTCACGATCACGCTCAAGTCGCCGACCGGCCTGATGCTGCAGGGCCTGGGCAAGCCGTCGTCGAACGTGCCGTTCATCATGCCCAAGCGCGTCGCCGACACGTCGCCGAACGAGCAGATCAAGGAATACATCGGTTCGGGCCCGTTCGTGTTCAAGACCGACGAATGGAAACCCGGCGACAAGGCCGTCTACGTCAAGTTCGACAAGTACAAGCCGCGCGCCGAGCCCGCCTCGGGGCTGGCCGGCGGCAAGGTCGTCAAGGTCGACCGCGTCGAGTGGAAGGTGATGCCGGACGTGCAGACGGCCGTCAACGCGCTCAAGGCCGGCGAGATCGATTTCATCGAGCAGCCGCAGCATGATCTGCTGCCGGTGCTGACGGCCAGCCCCGACGTCAAGCTCTTCGACATGATTCCGCTGGGCAACCAGTACACGTTCCGCTTCAATACGCTGACCAAGCCGTTCGACAACCCGAAGATCCGCCAGGCGGTGCTGTACGCGTTCAACCAGGAAGACTTCCTGAAGGCGGTCATCGGCGATCCGAAGTACTACAAGGTCTGCAAGTCGTTCTTCGTCTGCGGCACCGAGTTCTCGACGATGGCCGGCATGGACGACAAGCTCGAATCGAACTTCAAGAAATCGCGCGAGCTGCTCAAGGAAGCGAAGTACGACGGCACGCCGGTCGTCCTCATGCATTCGACCGACCTGCAGGTGCTGACGAACCTCGCGCCGGTCGCCAAGTCGCTGCTGGAGAAGGGCGGCTTCAAGGTCGACATGCAGTCGATGGACTGGCAGACGCTGGTGTCGCGCCGCGCGAAGAAGGATCCGATCGACGCCGGCGGCTGGAGCGCGTTCCTGACCAACTGGGTCGCGGCCGACGCGCTGAATCCGATCGGCCACGCGTACATCAACGCGAGCTGCGATCAGGCGCCGCCCGGCTGGCCGTGCGACAAGCAGATCGAGGAGCTGCGTGACCAGTTCGCGCGCGAGACCGATCCGGCCAAGCAGAAGGCGATCGCCGAGAAGGTGCAGTTGCGCGAGCTCGAATACCCGACGATGGTGCCGGTCGGCCAGTGGTACCTGTCGGTGGCGATGCGCAAGAACGTGCAGGGCGCGCTGCAGGCGCCGGCGCCGGTGTTCTGGAACATCGAGAAGAAATAATAAGCGTCCGGTGACGGAGCCGCGGCGGCGACAGCCGCGGCCCGCGGACGCAGGCCGGAGGACTCGTCCTTATGCTGATGTACCTGGTGCGCCGCATCCTCTCGACGATTCCGGTCGTCGTGGTCGTCGGGATCCTGGTGTTTCTGATGCTGCGGCTGACGCCCGGCGATCCGGCGTCGGTGATCGCCGGCAACTCGGCGACCGACCAGGAGGTCGCCGAGATCCGTCACAAGCTCGGGCTCGACCAGCCGATCCTGACGCAGTTCTTCATCTGGTCCGGACAGATGCTGACCGGCAACTTCGGCGAGTCGTTCTTCTACAAGAAGAGCGTCGGATCGCTGATCGCCGACCGGATCGAACCGACGCTGTCGCTGGCGTTCTTCACGATCGTGCTGGCCGTACTGATATCGGTGCCGCTGGGCACCTGGGCCGCTTATCGACAGGGCTCGTGGATCGATCGCATCGTCATCGGTTTCTCGGTGATGGGATTCTCGGTGCCGGTATTCGTCATCGGCTACGTGCTGATCTACGTGTTCGCGGTCCGGCTCGGCTGGTTTCCGACTCAGGGTTACCAGCGGTTGGCCGAGGGCGTCGGCGGCTACCTGTACCGGCTGGTGCTGCCGTCGCTGACGCTGGCGGTCGTCTACGTCGCGCTGCTGGCGCGGATGACGCGGACCAGCGTGCTCGAGGTGCTGAACGAGGACTACGTGCGCACCGCCCGGGCCAAGGGGCTGCCGCCGCTGAAGGTTCTGATGCGGCACGCGCTGCGCAACGCGGCGGTGCCGATCGTCACGGTGATCGGCATCGGCATCGCGCTGCTGATCGGCGGGGTCGTCGTGACCGAGAGCGTGTTCAACATCCCGGGGCTCGGGCGCCTGACCGTCGACGCGGTGCTGGCGCGGGATTTCCCGACCGTGCAGACGGTGGTGCTGCTGTTCTCGATCGCGTACGTCCTGATCAACCTGGTGATCGACCTGCTGTACATGGTGCTCGATCCGCGGATCCGCTACTAGAGGACCGGCACGAAATGACGACGACTCTGGAAGCATTGCCGGTCGACGCCGCCCCGGCGCGGCGCCAGGCCAGCGCGTGGGAGCGGCTCAGGAAGAACACCAGCGTGCGCATCGGCGGCCTGCTGGTGCTGTTGATGGTGGCGATGGGCGTGTGCGCGCCCTGGCTGTCGCCGCTGGATCCGGCCGACATCAATCCGGCGGCGCGCAACAAGACGCCCGGTTTCGAGATGACGGTGCGCGACGACGACGGCAACAAGGTGACGCGCGTCGCGCGGATGGGCACCGACAGCCTCGGCCGCGACATCTATACGCGCGTCGTCTACGGCGCGCGCGTGTCGCTGATCATCGGTCTGTCGGTGGCGGTGCTAAGCGTCGCCTGCGGGTTGGTGATCGGCCTGATCGCCGGCTATTTCCGCTACCTGGACGGCGTGATCATGCGGGTCATGGACGGCCTGATGGCGATTCCGTCGATCCTGCTGGCGATCGCGCTGGTATCGCTGTCCGGCGCCAGCCTGCTGACGGTGATCATCGCGGTGGCGATCCCGCAGATCCCGACGGTCGTGCGGCTCGTGCGCTCGATCGTGCTGTCGATCCGCGAGGAGCCGTACGTCGAGGCCGCGGTATCGGTCGGCACGCCGACGTTCAAGGTCATGTATCGCCACGTGCTGCCGAACACGTTCGCGCCGCTGATCGTGCAGGCGACCTTCATCGCCGGCTCGGCGATCCTGCTCGAGGCGATCCTGAGCTTCCTGGGCGTCGGCATTCCGCCGGACGTGCCCACCTGGGGCAACATCATGGCCGAGGGCCGGTCGCTGTTCCAGGTCTATCCGCACATGATCCTGTTTCCCGGCATCTTCCTCGCGCTGACCGTGCTGGCGATCAACATGCTCGGCGACGGTCTGCGCGATTCGATCGATCCTCGCATGACCAAGAAGCTGTGATGAGCGACTCCGTGTCCGCCAATGCCGCCCCCGCGCCCGTCCTCGACGTGCGCGGGCTGAAGATCCGCCTGCCCGAGGGCGGCGATCGCCGCTATGCGGTCAACGACGTCGGCTTCAGCGTCGGTCCCGGCGAGATCGTCTGCCTGGTCGGCGAATCGGGATCGGGCAAGTCGGTGATCTCGTTCTCGGTGATGGGCCTGCTGGCCAAGGCGCTGAAGATCGAGAGCGGCCGCATCGCGCTGCAGGGCGAGGACCTGGCCGGCGCGTCCGAGGAGCGGCTGCGCGCGCTGCGCTGCACGCGGATGGGGATGATCTTCCAGGAGCCGATGACGGCGCTCAATCCGGTCATGCGTTGCGGCGCGCAGCTCGACGAGGTGCTGCGCGAGCACACGCGGCTGAACGCCGCGCAGCGCCGCGAGAAGATCCTCGAGATGATCCGCCAGGTGCATCTGCCGGATCCCGAGCGGATGTACGCGTCGTTCCCGCACCAGTTGTCCGGCGGGCAGCGCCAGCGGATCATGATCGCGATGGCGCTGATCCTCGAGCCGGCGCTGCTGATCGCCGACGAGCCGACGACGGCGCTGGACGTGACGACCCAGGCGCAGATCCTCAAGCTGATCAAGGAGCTGCAGCTCACCAAGGGCACCGGCGTGCTGTTCATCACGCACGATTTCGGCGTGGTCGCCGAGATCGCCGATCGCGTCGCCGTGCTCAAGCACGGCGAGCTGGTCGAGGTCGGCACGACCGCCGAGGTGCTGCGAAACCCCCGGCACGCGTACACGAAGATGCTGATCGACGCGGTGCCCGGGCACGAGCCGCCGACGCGCGACGAGCAGGCGGCCGCGGCCGAGCCGATCGTGCTCAAGACCGTCGACCTGGCCAAGACCTATACGACGGTGTCGCTGCTCGGCGGCAAGCGCACGGTCGACGCGGCGCGGGACGTCAACCTGGAGATCCGGCGCGGCCAGACGCTGGGCATCGTCGGCGAATCCGGCTCGGGCAAGTCGACGGTGGCCCGCTGCATCGCGCGGCTGATCGACCCGAGCGAGGGGCGGGTGCTGCTGAGCGGCGCCGACATCGCCCAGGTTCGCTCGAACCGGCTGCACCAGATGCGGCGCAGGGTGCAGGTGATCTTCCAGGATCCTTATCGATCGCTGAGCCCGCGCCGGACGGTGGGCGATTCGATCATCGAAGGCCCGATGAACTACGGCGTGTCGCGCGATGACGCGCTGGTCCGCGCGCGCAAGCTGCTGGGCATCCTGCGGCTCGAAGAATCGGCGCTCGCGCGTTATCCGCACGAGTTCTCGGGCGGACAGCGGCAACGGATCTGCATCGCCCGCGCGCTGGCGATGGAGCCGGAACTGCTGATCGCCGATGAAGCCGTCTCGGCATTGGACGTGTCGGTGCAGGCGCAGGTGCTGCAACTGCTCGAAGAGATCCGCCACTCGCTGAACCTGGCCGTGCTGTTCATCACGCACGACCTGCGAGTGGCCGCGCAGGTCTGCGACCAGGTCGCCGTGATGTCGAAGGGGCGCGTCGTCGAATACGGCAGCGCGCACCAGATCTTCACCGCGCCGCGGCACGAGTACACGCGCGCGCTGTTCGACGCGGCACCGGGGCGCGATTTCGAGTTCGCGCGGACGTCGGCGCCGGCCTGAGGCTTCGCGCCGCCGGACTTCGCGACGACGGACCTCGCGCTGCCGGGCCTCGTGAGGACAGGTCTCGTGACGACGGGTCCGCGGTGCCGATTCGATTCGCGTGCGAATCGGCTCGATGCGCGAATCGGCTCGGTGCGCGGACCGCGCTACGTGTACCAGGTCGAACGGCCGCCGTCCGACGCGATGATCTGGCCGGTGGTGTTGCCCGAGGCCTGGCTGAAGAAGTGCAGGATCGGCCCCGTCATCTCGCTGGGATCGGCGACCCTGCCGAGCGGCGCCGCCTTCGCCGCGTTGTCGAAGAACTTCTTCGTTTCTTCGGGGCTGCCGGCGATGCTCGCCGCCAGCGGCGTGACGTGCAGGCCGGGGGCGATGCAGTTGACGCGGATGCCGTGGGCACCCAGCTCGCCGGCGAGCGAGCGGGTCAGGCCGATGATCGCGCCCTTCGACGCTGCATACGTGTGGCTGGGGAACTGCACGCGGCCCATGAAGCCGTTCAGCGACGAGATCAGCACGATGCTGCCGCCGTTGCGGCTCGCGATCATCCGGCGCGCCGCTTCCCGGACCGCGTGGATCGTGCCGTCGACGTTGACGCCGAAGACCTTGTCGATCTCCTGCTGCGTGACTTCGGTGATGCCGTGGCGGGGCGACACGATCGCGGCGATCGTGACGAGGTAATCGACCCGGCCGTCCCAGTGTTCGTCGATCTGCTCGAAGGCCTCGAGGACCTGCTCGTACGACGAGACGTCCGCCCCGGCCATCAGCAGGTTCTCGTGCGCCATGTCGGTTTCGGCGAGCACGGGCGGCAGGTCGATCCCGAGCACGCGCGTCCCGCGCTCCAGCAGTGTCTCGACGACGTTGCGGCCCATCGGCCCGACGGCGCCGGTGACGACCGCGACCTTGCCGGCCCATTCGTTCTTTTCATCGTTCATCGCGTGCTCCTCGTTTTCCGGACGTCGACGTCCGGATCCTCCAGGAGGCGATGTTACCGCTCAGAATCCGCGAGCGAACCGGACCCGCGGGCGCGGTTGGTTCGTTTACGGATTTTCAGTGCATCGGCATGCTGCCGGCCGCCATCGCGACCGGCAGTTCGTCCGCCGCGCCGGCATCCGGGATCGGCACGCGCCCGTCGAGCACCGCGTGCGCGCGTTCGCGATCGATGTCGCCCTCCCACGCGGCGATCGCCACCGTGGCCACGCAGTTGCCGACCAGGTTGCCCAGCGCGCGGGCGATGCCCATGAACCAGTCGACCGACAGCACCAGCACGAGGCCGATCGCCGGGATCGCCGGCACCGCGTGCAGCGTGGCGGCCAGCACCACGATCGCCGAGCCCGGCACGCCGTGCGCGCCCTTGGACGTCACCAGCGAGATCAGCAGGATCGTCAGCAGGTCGGTCATCGTCACCGGCGTGTTGGTGGCCTGCGCGATGAACACCGCGGCCAGCGTGATGTAGATCGAGAACGCGTCGAGGTTGAACGAATAACCGGTCGGCACGACCAGGCCCACCGTCGAGTCGCGGATCCCCATGCCGCGCAGCTTGGCCATGATCTGCGGCAGCACGCTGTCGGACGAGGTCGTCGCGAACACGACCATCAGCTCCTCGCGCAGGTAGCGCAGCAGCTTGACCAGGCTGAAGCCCGACACGCGCATCACGAGCCCGAGCACGACGAACACGAACAGCAGCACGGCCACGTAATACAGCACGACCAGCATGCCGAGCTGGCGCAGCGATCCGATCCCGTACCGGCCGACCGTGAACGCGATCGCGCCCAGCACGCCGAGCGGCGCCAGCTTGATCAGGATGCCCATGATCTTGAACAGCACCAGCGACAACTGGTCGATCAGCGCGGCCACGCCCTTGGCCTTGTCGCCGAGCAGCGCCAGCGCGCAGCCGAACAGCACCGCGAACAGCAGCACCTGCAGCACGTCGCCGGTCGCGAACGCGTTGACCACCGTGTTCGGGATCAGCTTCATCAGGAACTCGACGGTGCCGCCGCCCGCCAGCTTGCTGGCGTTGTCGGCATAAGCGGCCATCGCCGCCGGATCGAGCGTCTTCGGATCGACGTTCATGCCGACGCCCGGCTCGAACACGTAGGCGAGCACCAGTCCCAGCGCCAGCGCGATCGTCGTCAGCGCCTCGAAGTAGATCAGCGCCTTGACGCCGACCCGTCCGACCCGCTTGAGGTCGCCGGCGCCGGCGATGCCGTGCACGACGACGCAGAAGACCAGCACCGGGATGATCATCTTGATCAGCTTGATGAACCCGTCGCCGAGCGGTTTGAGCGCGACCGCCTTGTCGGGGGCGAGCAGGCCCAGCGCGACGCCGGCCAGCAGCGCGACGACGACTTGGCCGAACAACGAACGCAGGAATCTTGGCATGTCGGATCCAGAACGGGAGCGGGCAGGGAGCGGCTCGACCTTGTCATCGAACCTTCATCGGATCCCCATGCAAATGTCATGCAAGCGCTGTTCAATGGGGGAACGCCCGCGAGGCGCCAGACCCTGACGAAGAATGCGCCCGAACGACCTGCCCGAATCGATCATGCCCCGTTATCGGGCGATCTGGATCTCCGACCTGCACCTGGGCACGCCCGGCTGCAAGGCCGACTACCTGCTCGACTTCCTGCGCTGGAACGACTCGCAGACGCTGTACCTGGTCGGCGACATCATCGACGGCTGGCAACTGAAGAAGAACTGGTTCTGGCACCAGACGCACAACGACGTCGTGCAGAAGGTGCTGCGCAAGGCGCGCAAGGGCGCCCGCGTCGTGTTCATCCCCGGCAACCACGACGCGTTCGCGAGGCAGTTCCTGGGCATCGCGTTCGGCCAGATCGAGGTCGTCGACGAGGCCGTGCACGTCACCGCGGACGGGCGCCGGCTGCTGGTCGTGCACGGCGACCGCTTCGACGGCGTGATCCAGCATGCGCGCTGGCTCGCGTATCTCGGCGATTCGCTGTACACGATGGTGCTCAGGCTGAATCACGGGTTCAACCGGATCCGCGCCCGCATGGGCCTGCGCTACTGGTCGCTGTCGCAGTACCTGAAGCACCGCGTCAAGAACGCCGTGTCGTTCATTTCGCAGTTCGAGCACGCGCTGGCCGACGAAGCGCGCCGGCGCGGCCTGGACGGCGTCGTCTGCGGGCACATCCACAAGGCCGAGATCCGCGAGATCGACGGCTTGCTGTACTGCAACGACGGCGATTGGGTCGAGAGCCTGTCGGCGCTGGTCGAGACCTGGGACGGCGAACTGAAGATCGTCGTCTGGGACGAGATCGTCGGCGAGGGCGCGGCGGCCGTGAAGGCGGCCGCCGAGTCGAGCTCGCCGCGCGTGACGGCGTAGGAACGGATCAGTCGGCCAGCGCCGGCGTCCGCTGGATCAGCGCCTGCCACTTCTTCGGCCCGGTCTCGTGCACCGACGTGCCGTCGGAGCTGACGGCGACGGTGACCGGCATGTCGACGACGTCGAACTCGTAGATCGCTTCCATGCCCAGGTCGGCGAAGCCGACGACCCGCGACGCCTTGACCGCCTTCGAGACCAGGTAGGCGGCACCGCCGACGGCCATCAGGTAGGCCGAGCGGTGCTTGCGGATCGCCTCGATCGCCGTCGGGCCGCGTTCGGCCTTGCCGATCATCGCGATCAGTCCGGTCTTGTCGAGCATCATCTCGGTGAACTTGTCCATCCGCGTGGCCGTGGTCGGACCGGCCGGGCCGACGACCTCGTCGCGCACCGGATCGACCGGGCCGACGTAATAGATGACGCGGTTGCGGAAGTCGACCGGCAGCGGCTCGCCCTTGGCGAGCATGTCCTGGATCCGCTTGTGCGCGGCGTCGCGGCCGGTCAGCATCTTGCCGGACAGCAGCAGCGTCTGCCCCGGCGTCCACGACGCGACTTCTTCGGGGGTCAGCGTGTCGAGGTTCACGCGCTGCGACTTCTTGACGTCGGGCGTCCAGCTCACGTCGGGCCAGTCGCCGAGCCGCGGCGGTTCGAGCATCGCCGGACCCGAGCCGTCGAGCACGAAATGCGCGTGGCGCGTGGCCGCGCAGTTCGGGATCATCGCCACCGGCTTGGACGCCGCGTGCGTCGGGAACATGCTGATCTTGACGTCGAGCACCGTCGTCAGGCCGCCCAGGCCCTGCGCGCCGATGCCCAGCGCGTTGACCTTGTGGTACAGCTCGACGCGCAGTTCTTCGAGCGCGTCCTTCGGACCGCGGGCCAGCAGCTCGGCCATGTCCAGCGGCTCCATCAGCGACTCCTTGGCCATCAGCATCGCCTTTTCGGCGGTGCCGCCGATGCCGATCCCGAGCATGCCCGGCGGACACCAGCCGGCGCCCATCGTCGGCACGGTCTTGAGCACCCAGTCGACCAGCGAGTCCGACGGATTGAGCATCACGAACTTGGTCTTGTTCTCGGAGCCGCCGCCCTTGGCGGCCACCGTCACGTCGAGCTTGTCGCCGGGAACGACCTCCATGTGCACGACGGCCGGCGCGTTGTCCTGCGTGTTCTTGCGCGCGAACTGCGGATCGGCGACGACCGAGGCGCGCAGCACGTTGTCCGGGTGCAGGTAGCCGCGGCGCACGCCCTCGTCGCACATCTGCGCGACCGACATCGTCGCGCCGTCCCAGCGCACGTCCATGCCGATCTTCAGGAACACGTTGACGATGCCGGTGTCCTGGCAGATCGGCCGGTGGCCCTCGGCGCTCATCCGCGAGTTGGTCAGGATCTGCGCGATCGCGTCGCGGGCGGCCTCGCTCTTTTCGAGCTCGTAGGCCTTGGCCAGGTGCCGGATGTAGTCGGCCGGGTGGTAGTAGCTGATGAACTGCAGCGCATCGGCGATGGACTGGATGAGATCATCCTGTCGAATGACGGTCATGGTGACGACAAGCCTGAAAAAGTAGAGTCAATGATCGGGCGGCTCGGCCGGGGGGCGTACCGCGTGCGTCGGGTCCGGCGCCGCGGACGGGCCGGCCTCGTGGTTCTCCAGATCCGAATGATGGACCATCACGCGATCGATCAGCGCGATCGCCAGTGCCGACAGCAGGAAGACGCAGTGGATGATCGTCTGCCACAGCAGCGATTTGTCGGACACGGTGTTGGTCGAGATGAAGGTCTTGAGCAGGTGGATCGACGAGATGCCGATGATCGCCGTGCCCAGCTTGACCTTCAACACGTTGGCATTGACGTGCGACAGCCATTCGGGCTGGTCCGGGTGGTCGTCCAGGTTCAGCCGCGACACGAAGGTCTCGTAGCCGCCGACGATGACCATGATCAGCAGGTTCGAGATCATCACGACGTCGATCAGCGACAGCACGATGATCATCACCACGGTTTCCTTGTTGTCGGCCGCGATGTGCAGCCGCTCCGCGGCGTGGTGCAGCGCGTCGGGGCTCCACAGCAGCGTCACCAGGTGGACCAGCTCTTCGAAGAACAGCACGACGTAGACGACCTGCGCGACGATCAGCCCCAGGTACAGCGGCAACTGCAGCCAGCGGCTGGCGAAGATCAGCGCGGGCAGCGGGCGCAGCCTGGGGACCGGGCGGGACGGGGTGAAGTCTTTCTTTGCCATGGGAAACCAGGGGAAAAGGGGAGATGAGGCGGCGCGCGCCGCGCGGGATCGGCGCGATTCTAACGGATCGATCGGACCGCCCGTCCGCCGGTGCCGGCCTCATCCGCGTAAGTTGGGAGTAAGTCTCCCCTCCTACTGTTACGATCGCAATCGCGGCGGATGCGCGAGGTTCGGCCGCCGATCGTATCGAGCCGATACGAAAGACAGACAGGAGAGACATCATGGCAGGCGCCATCGAATCGTTGCTGGTCGAAGACCGCATCTTCCCCCCACCGCCGGACTTCGCCCGCCAGGCAACCGTGTCGGGCATGGACCAGTATCGCGCGCTGTGCGCGCAGGCGGCCGAGGACCACGTCGGCTTCTGGGCGCGGCACGCGCGCGAGCAGTTGCAGTGGCACAAGCCGTTCACCCGGGCGCTGGACGACGGCAACGCGCCGTTCTACAAATGGTTCGACGACGGCGAGCTGAACGCGTCGGCCAACTGCCTGGATCGCCACCTGGGCACGCCGACCGAGAACAAGACGGCGATCGTGTTCGAGAGCGACGACGGTAAGGTCACGAGCGTGACGTACCGCGAGCTGCACGAACGGGTCTGCCGCTTCGCCAACGGCTTGAAGGCGCTCGGCTACCAGAAGGGCGAGCGCGCGATCATCTACCTGCCGATGTCGATCGAGGGCGTCGTCGCGATGCAGGCCTGCGCGCGGCTCGGCATCATCCACTCGGTCGTGTTCGGCGGCTTCTCGGCCAAGAGCCTGCAGGAGCGGATCCACGACGCCGGCGCCACGCTGGTGATCACCGCCGACGAGCAGGTGCGCGGCGGCAAGAGCATTCCGCTGAAGCCGGCCGTCGACGACGCGTTCGCGATGGGCGGCTGCGAGACGGTGCGCAAGGTCGTCGTGTACCAGCGCACCGGCGCGGCTGTGCCGATGGTCGAGGGGCGCGAGATCACCTGGTCGCAGTTGATCGACGGGCAGTCGAGCGAGTGCCCGCCCGAATACGTATCGGCCGAGCATCCGCTGTTCGTGTTGTACACGTCCGGCTCGACCGGCAAACCCAAGGGTGTCCAGCACTCGACCGGCGGCTACCTGCTGCACGCGCTGCTGTCGATGCGCTGGACCTTCGACCTGAAGCCGACCGACGTGTTCTGGTGCACGGCCGACATCGGCTGGGTCACCGGGCACTCGTATGTCGCGTACGGACCGCTGGCGGCCGGCGCCACGCAGGTGGTGTTCGAGGGCGTGCCGTCGTATCCGGACGCCGGCCGGTTCTGGCGGATGATCGCCCGGCACAAGGTCTCGATCTTCTATACGGCGCCGACCGCGATCCGCGCGCTGATCAAGGCCTGCGAATCGGACCGGGCCACGCACCCGACGCAGTTCGACCTGTCGAGCCTGCGGCTGCTGGGATCGGTCGGCGAGCCGATCAATCCCGAGGCCTGGATCTGGTACCACACGAACGTCGGCGGCGGCCGCTGCCCGATCGTCGATACGTTCTGGCAGACCGAGACCGGCGCCCACGTGATCACGCCGCTGCCGGGCGCGACACCGCTGGTGCCGGGCTCGTGCACGCTGCCGTTCCCGGGCATCGACGTCGCGGTCGTCGACGAGACCGGCCACGAGCTGCCGAACGGGCAGGGCGGGATCCTGGTCATCCGCAAGCCCTGGCCGGCGATGATCCGCACGATCTGGAACGATCCCGACCGCTTCAGCAAGAGCTACTTCCCGCCCGAGCTGCACGGCTTCTACCTGGCCGGCGACGGCGCGGTGCGCAACAAGGACACCGGCTACTTTACGATCACCGGCCGCATCGACGACGTGCTGAACGTCTCGGGCCACCGGATGGGCACGATGGAGATCGAGTCGGCGCTGGTCGCCAACAAGCTGGTCGCCGAGGCGGCGGTCGTCGGCCGTCCCGACGACGTCACCGGCGAGGCGATCGTCGCGTTCGTCGTGCTCAAGGGCGCGCGGCCGAACGCCGCCGCGGCCGCCGAGGTCGCCAAGTCGCTGCGCGACTGGGTCGGCAAGGAGATCGGCCCGATCGCCAAGCCCAAGGAAGTGCGTTTCGGCGACAACCTGCCCAAGACCCGCTCCGGCAAGATCATGCGGCGCCTGCTGCGGGTCATCGCCCGCGGCGAGGAGATCACGCAGGACGTCTCGACGCTGGAGAATCCGGCGATCCTCGAACAGTTGAAGCAGGTGCTTTGAGCGCCCGGCGCGATTCGCGCCGGCGGCCGGCGGCCGGGCCCGAACGGCCGGGGCCCGAGCGGCTCGGGCCGGCCGCGCACTGGCGCGGCAACGTGCGGCTGACGGCCGCGCTGCTGCTGCTGTGGGCCGTCGTCACGTTCGGCGGCGTCTATTACGCGCGCGTGCTGAACTTCTCTTTCTTCGGCTGGCCGTTCAGCTTCTTCCTGGGCGCGCAGGGCGCACCGGTCCTGTACCTGCTGATCGTCTGCGCGTACGCGTGGGCGATGGGGCGCGCCGACCGGCGCCATGGCGTCGGCGATGACGATCGCGACGGCGGTCGCGGCAGCGGCGGCGCATGAGCGAGGGTTCGGGCGCCCCGATCGACGAACGCGCGATCGCCCGGCGGCTGGCGCGCATCTACGCGTGGTTCACCGCCGGTTTCGTGCTGTTCGTGATGGCGCTGGGTGTGGCCGAGACCGTCGGCATGCCGCGCCAGACGATCGGCTACATCTTCCTGGCCGCGACGATCCTGCTGTATGCGGTGATCGGCATCATCAGCCGCACCAACGATCCGGTCGCCTACTACGTGGCCGGCCGCCGGGTTCCCGCGGTGTTCAACGGCATGGCGACGGCGGCCGACTGGATGTCGGCCGCATCGTTCATCGGACTGGCCGGCGGCCTGTACCTGAAGGGCTATGCGGGGCTGGCGTTCATCATCGGCTGGACCGGCGGCTACGTGCTGGTCGCGCTGCTGATCGCGCCGTACCTGAGGCGCTTCTCGCGCTACACGATTCCGGACTTCATCGGTGCGCGCTACGGCGGTGCGATCGCGCGCCTGGTGGCCGTCGTGCTGACGATCGTCTGTTCGTTCACGTACGTCGTCGCGCAGATCTACGCGGTGGGCCTGATCACGACCTGGCTGACCGGCGTGGACTTCACGGTCGGCATCCTGCTCGGACTGGCCGGCGTGCTCGTGTGTTCGTTCCTGGGAGGGATGCGGGCCGTCACCTGGACCCAGGTCGCGCAGTACATCATCCTGATCATCGCCTACCTGATCCCGGTCGTCTGGCTGGCTTTCGAGCAGACTGGCGTGCCGCTGCCGCAGATCGTCTACGGCAAGCAGCTCGAACGCGTCACGCAGATCGAAGAGAAGCTGATCAGCGATCCGCGCGAGCGCGAGGTGCGCGAGCATTTCGGCCGCGAGGCGCTGGCCGCGCGCGAGCGGCTGCGCGACCCGTCCGCCGCCTACCGCGACGGCAGGGCGGCGCTCGAGCACGCATTGGCCGATGCGCGCGCGGCGCGGGACGCGCCGGCGATCGACGAGGCCGAAAAGGCGTTGGCGCGCTTCCCGCGCAGCGAGGAGCAGGCGCGCGAGCAATGGCGCCAGCAGGCGGCCGACGGCGAGCGCGCGCGACCGCCGCTGCGGCATGCCGAACCGTTTCCGGGCGACGACGAAGCGACCCGCGATGCCGGACGCCGCCACTTCCTCGCGCTGATCTTCTGCCTGATGCTGGGGACGGCCGGTCTGCCGCACGTGCTGACGCGCTACTACACGACCACGTCGGTCGCCGCGGCGCGGCGCTCGGTCGCGTGGTCGCTGTGCTTCATCGTGCTGCTCTACGTGACGGCGCCCGCGCTGGCGGTGCTCGTCAAGTACGTCATCTATCACGAGCTGGTCGGCAGCCTGTATTCGAACCTGCCCGGATGGGTGCAGACCTGGACCCACGTCGACCCGAGCCTGCTGACGATCGCCGACGTCAACGGCGACGGCATCGTCCAGCTCGCCGAGGTCGCGATCGGCGAGGACATGGTCGTGCTGGCCACGCCCGAGATCGCCGGCCTGCCTTACGTGATCTCGGGCCTGGTCGCCGCCGGCGGCCTGGCCGCGGCGCTGTCGACGGCCGACGGGCTGCTGCTGACGATCACCAATGCGCTGGCGCACGACCTGTACTTCAAGACGCTGGACAGCCGCGCGCCCGAAGCGCGCCGCGTGCTGATCTCTAAGGTGCTGCTGCTGGTCATCGCGATCAGCGCGGCCCTGGTCGCGTCGAACAAGCCGGCTGCGATCCTGGACCTGGTGGCCGCGGCGTTCTCGCTGGCCGCCTCGGGCCTGTTTCCGGCGCTGGTCTGCGGCGTGTTCTGGAAGCGGGCCACCGGCGTGGGCGCCGTCGCCGGCATGCTGGCCGGATTCTCGACCGCGCTGGGCTACATGGCGATCACGATGCCGTGGCTGCGCGAGCTGATCGGCTTGTCGCCGGCGGTCTCGAACAACCTGTGGTGGGGCGTGCAGCCGGTGACCGCCGGCGTTTTCGGCGTGCCGGTCGGTTTCGCGGTCATCATCCTGGGTTCGCTGCTGACGCCGCCGCCGGCGGCGTCGACCCGGCAACTGGTCGAGCAGATCCGCTTTCCCCGTTGGCGGTGAGTTTGCTATCATCCGCCGTCCCGGAGAGATGGATGAGTGGTTTAAGTCGCACGCCTGGAAAGCGTGTAAGGGTTAACAGCCCTTCGGGGGTTCGAATCCCCCTCTCTCCGCCAGTTTGAGTTGTCAGCAGTGGTCGCGTTGGCGCAATGCCAGCAGAAAGCCGGCCCCCAACCCCGGAAAAACAGCAGCTTATGAGCGGAATACTCATCTGGAGTTATCTGCCGTTGTCTTGACGTCGCATTCGGTAGCGGGTACGTTTTCGGGTACACATCCCGGAGCAAGCCATGCCGAAGAAGCTTGTTGAAGCGCTGACCGATCTGGTTGTCCGAAGCGCAAAGCCCGGCCAGAAGGACGGAGCGCCAGCCGATCGCAAGCTGAATGATGGTCGGGGGCTCTACCTGCTGGTGCGGGCGACCAAGGGCGCGCCGACGAAGCACTGGCGGCTCCGGTACATCCTGGATGGGAAGGAGCGGCTGCTGGCGCTCGGCGAGTACCCGGACGTTGGCCTGAAGGCCGCGCGCGACAAGGCGTCGGAAGCACGCGAGCTTGTCCGTCAAGGAATTGACCCGGTCCAGCACGGCCGCGAGAAGAGGCTTGAGCGGCAGGAGGCGTCGAAGAACACCTTCGAGGTCGTCGCCGAACAGTGGATCGCGAAGCGTTCGGTACCGAAGAAGTGGACCGAAGGCCATATCGAACAGATCCGCCAGGCGATGCGCGACTACGTCTATCCGAAGATCGGGAAGCGTCCAGTCGCCGCGCTGACGCCGCAGGACATCATGGCCATCCTGAATCCGCTGGAGGAGGCGGGCAAGCTGGAAACGCTGCGGCGCGTTCGACAGCGCGTCGGGGCTATTCTGGCCTTCGCGGTACAGACCGGGCGCCGCCGCGACAATCCGGTGGCCCACATGGCCGGCGCCCACGCCGCGCCGACGCGCGAGCACTTCGCCAGCATCAAACCTGCCGAGTTGCCCGGGTTTCTCCAGAAGCTGGCGGGCTACCAAGGCCATCCGTCGACGATCGGCATCGTCTGGATGATTCTGTGGACGGCGTGCCGTACCGGTGAAATCCGCGGCGCGACCTGGGAGGAGTTCGACCTGCAGGTGGGTCGATGGACCATACCCGCCGAGCGGATGAAGAAGCAGCGGCCGCACGTCGTGCCGCTGCCACCCCAGGCGGTCGCGATGCTCGAGGGGCTGAAGTCGATCAACACGGACCGGTACACGTTCGCCTCGCCGAACAGCATCGATCAGATGCCGTCCGAGAACATCGTCCTGCAGGCGATCGACAAGATGGGCATGAAGGGGCAGATCACCGGTCACGGCCTGCGAGCCCTTGTGGCCACGGCTCTGGAGGAGATGGGCTATCCCACGGAGATCGTGAAGGCCCAGCTCAGCCACGCGAAGGGCAGCCTGACCGACGCCGCCTACTTGCGCGGGGTGCACATCGAACGCCGCGCCGAGATGATGGCCGTCTGGGCGAACTATCTTCAGGCCGCGGCGGCCGGTGACGCCGTCGTGCCGATCAGGCGGGCGGCGTGATCGCTCCCGAACTGCCCATGCCTGATGGCTCCAGCGATGAGACGTTCGAGAGGCAGCGCCGTGCGCGCATTCGCCAGGCGCTCGACGCCTTTCCCCGCTTGGCCCAAGCGAAAGCCGATCTGGAGGCTACAGCTCGTGCGGTGGCGGTCGATCTACAGGCTACCGCCGATGCGGTAGCCGCAGGACGCAAAACGCCCGCGCAGGCCGCTTCGAACAGCGATGCCTGCCTCCAGGTGCTGAGGGAGACTGAGGGACGCGTGTATGAGGCCACGGTTGGTATTCGGCCGGCATTCGACGTCCTGCTCGCTGAGATTGCCTACGCGATTAAGTACCGCACCCTATTGGACTCCGATCTTGTCGCGTGGTTTGTGGAAGGCGCGCTGCGAGCACGTGACAATCTCGACGAAGGCGGCCCACCGAACCTTGATGGCGCATTCTGCTGGGCGGCGCCGCCGAACAGGCCCCCCGATCCACGGATTAGGGATCGATCGATTTTCCGCGCCGCCCGGGTCGAGGCGGCTCGACGAAAAGCCATCGGCGATGAAGCCGGCGAACAGCCCATCTCGGATCATGGTTTGAAGGCGGCGCTGAAGGTCATCCTCAAGGACCCCAAGATTGACGCCGAACGGAAAACGCTCGTGCGTTCCTGGCGGGCAAACTTCGCGCTTCTGGAGCGGATGATGCCCTCGGAGATTCTCGCGATGGCGCATAGACCGTATGAAGAGGGCGAAGACGCAGCCAAGCCGTGAGCGATGGCCTGGCCCGGTGTTTGGGCATTAAGTCCCGACTTCCTGTCCAGACAAGAAGGGGCGCCGCTGAAAAACTGTTGCCACTTTCCGCAAACAAGGGAGTGGCGCAATGCCTCAAGTGTCTCACCCGTCATCGCGCAGCGGTGACGCCGTTCTGTCCGATCAGAGTTCCGACCGGCTCGCGAGGAAGCGCGAAGCCACCGAAGCGGCCTACCAAGCCTTCGACACGCTTCCAGCGTCGGCGCTTGTCGACCTCGATGTCGTCTGCAGGGTGGCCATGGTTTCGGAGGCGACTGTCTGGCGTCGTTCGAAATCGGGGCATCTCCCAGCGCCTCGGCGTATTGGTCGGTCTGTGCGCTGGAACGTTGGCGACCTACGTCGCGCGTTGGAGGGGGGCTCCTGATGCTCCAACACCGAATGGAGGCCGGCGCCCCAAAAGAAACGGCCCCGACCGAAGGCCAGAGCCGCCAAGAAAACGAATACACATCTGCGACCGATCATAGCCGATGGCACTCGGCGGCGCCATCAGCGGACGTGCGCAGCCCGCAACATCTCGCACCGGTAGTTGCTCACCTCGGCGCGTTCCGGTTCGGCGTCGATCGTGCCGGGCGGGCGATCGTTGTCTTCTGGGGCGGTCGCAAGCAGTTCCTCGTGGACGAGATTCATCCCGCGGTGCTGGCGGCCATGCGGGACTACCCCGCGCGTCGGCGCCATCCTGGCCGGCCGGCGATCCAGCGGCCGGCCGTTCTGCTCGACGACGGCATGGGGGCGTTCTGATGGCCCGAGCCCGCAACATCAAGCCGTCGATCATGGACAACGAGCAGTTGGCGGATCTGCCGCCTCTGACTCGGCTGCTGTTCATCTTCCTGTGGATGCTCGCTGATCGCGAGGGGCGGCTGGAAGACAGGCCCAAGCGGATCGCGGCGCAGGCGTTGCCATACGACAGGGATGCCGACTCTGATCGGATGCTGAACGATCTGCAAGCCGCCGGCTTCATCCTTCGCTACCGAGTTGGGTCGATCGCTGTGATTCAGATCCTGGCCTTCGGAAAACACCAAGCGCCGCATGTCCGCGAAGCTGCCTCAACTCTTCCGAGGCCAGGGCAATGCACAACCACCGAAGTGCCCGAGCACAGCCAAGGCGATGTCGAGGCACTGCCTAGGACAGGCCAAGGCGATGTCGAGGCATCGCCAAGATCGCCTGATTCTCTGATTCCTGATTCTCTGATTCCTAATACACCTCCCCTTACCCCTCCTCTTGCGGAGGAGGGGCGAGAGCCTAGTGCGGAAAGGACGCGATTGCGCGCTGACCGCGTCACGCTGAAAACCTTCCTGACCCGCTGCCGGGCCCGTGATGAACCTGCCATCAGCGGATACCAGCCGGTGCATGACTACGCCACTCGCGCCGGCTTGCCCATGGGCTTCGTGCAGTTGGCCTGGGACGTGTTCCGCGATGAGCACGGGCCCGGCGGACCGAACGCCGAACGAAGGCAGACCGACTGGCGGCGGCACTTCCTCAACTACGTCCGCAAGGGCTACTACCGCCTCTGGTACGCCAAGCCCGATGGCACGTTCGCGTTGACGACCCAGGGCATCCAAGCCCAGAACGCCTGCGGGAGGGCCGCATGAACGTGCCCCTCTTCTGTGTCGATGCCGAGATGGCGGTCATCGGTGCTCTGCTGCGCGACAACCAGGCTGTCGATCGGATCGACGGACTGACCGCGCAGGCGTTCTACCACGCCAGCCACCGCGACATCTTCGACGCCACCGTGCGGCTGATCCATGCGGGCAAGGCTGCCGACATCGTGACCGTGGCCGACGCCATGCGTGCCACCGATCCGGACACGCAGGTCACGACCGCGCACCTGAACGCCATCGAGCAGGAAACGCCCTCGGCCGCGAACGTGCATCTGTACGCCGACATTGTTCGCAGTCACGCCCAGCGCCGCGCCTTGGTGGCAACCGCCGATGAGATCGGCACGAGCGCTCAACGGCCGGACGAGAAGCCGGCGGAGATCATCGACCGGGCGCAGACTGCGCTCGAGCGGATCGCCGCGGTGCGTGTCAGCCGTGACCCGGTGCTGGTCGCCCGCGACCTGGACGCGTGGGTGCAGGAGCTGCAGCGGCGCGAGGACGGCCGCAGTCGGGCGATTCCGACTGGCTTCGTCGACCTCGATCGCAAGCTGTCGGGCGGGCTGCGGCCGGGCCAACTGATCGTCTTGGCGGGGCGGCCGAAGATGGGCAAGACGGCTCTGGCGTTGAACATCACCCGCAACATCGTCGGAGACTGCAAGCACACCGCTCTGGTGCTGTCGATGGAGGTGTCACGCACCGAGATCCACGATCGGAACGCAGCGGCCGCGTTGCGCATCCCGCTCGATCGCGTGCTGCAGCCGAAGACGTTCAACGACGGCGACTGGTCCAAGCTCACCGCAGGGCTCGGATCAATGCAGAACTGGCGGCTCTGGATCGATGATCAGGGCGGTCTTCTGCTGTCCGATGTCAAAGCGAAGGCCCGCAAGGTCAAGAGGCAGCATGGCCTCGATCTGCTGGTGATCGACTATCTGCAGCTCATGGAAGGCGAAGGCGACAACCGCAACGCCCAGATCGAGGTCACCACGCGAGGGCTGAAGGCGCTGGCGAAGGAACTCGACGTCCCGATCGTTCTCCTGTCGCAGTTGAACCGGCGGGTCGAGGATCGGCCCAACAAGCGCCCGCTGCCTTCAGACCTACGGGACTCCGGCGCGATCGAGCAGGACTGCGACGTCGCTCTGTTCGTCTACCGGGATGAGGCCTACAACCCCGACACGCCTGATCAGGGTGTGATGGAGGTCAATGTCGGGCTGAACCGCCACGGCGCGCCCGGCGTCGTGGGCCTGGCCTTCTTTCCCGAGCATGGGCGGATCGAGAACCTGGACGTCGGCAGACGCTTCGGCCAGGTGCTCGAGCCGCGCCGGCAGAAACGGCTGAGGGACGAATGATGGGAAGCGCACAGGAGATGCCGGCCGCATCCGGCGCGGTGGTTGCGGCTGGGTTGCTCGGCCAGGCTGAGCCCGTCATGAACAGCCGCGACATCGCGCAGCTTCTCGGCAAGCGGCACGCTCATGTGCTGCGCGACGTCGAGAATATGCTGGCTGAGCTCGGCCAGACATCGGCCCAGTTCTGGGGAGATCTTCCCGACAGCTATGGTCGCCCGCAGCGTGTGGCCTTCCTCCCGCGCCACGAGGTCGAAGTGCTGGTGACGGGCTATGACGTTCGGCGCCGCTCGGCGGTCCTGCGTCGACTGGCTGAACTCGAGGCGGCCCGGCGTGATTCGGGCGTTCCGAACTTGCGCGATCCCGCCTCGCTGCAGCGGCTGGCGGTCGAGTTGGTCGGGTTGGTTCAGGAACAGCAGGCCCGGCTCGATGAGCAAAGCCCGAAGGCGGCAGCCTTCGACAGGCTGTCCGCCTCCGACGGTTCGATGACCCTGAGCGCCGCAGCCAAGTCCCTCGGCATTGCACCGAGCCATCTGACCGATTTGCTGGCGGCTCGCCGCTGGATCTTCCGATCGGGCAGCGCCAGGCGGTGGCAGGCATACCAGAACCGGATCAATCAGCGCGTGCTCGAGGAGCGCATTTCGCAGGGGCCAAAGCCCGAAGGCGGTCAATGGGTCAGCTCCCAAGTCCGGGTCACCAGCAAGGGGCTGGCGGTGTTGGCCAAGATCATCGCGGAGACCGCGCAATGACCCCTCGACAACTGCGCATGCATCTCCTGCTGCTCGCATCGCGGGCGGGGAAACAGAGCGAGGCGGCTCGGCCTGCCGATCCTGCGCTGGACTTCGCCATTCGGTTCGTCCGGGACCGCATCGAGCGGCGGCGTCGCGACGACGACGATGATGTGGACACGCCTGATGCCGTTGAAGGCCGGCCGGGGCGAGCATCGGACGGCATCGAATGGTGGCTGTCATGAACCGTCGACTGCTCAGGGTGGCACTCAAGATCGGCCGGGTAGCACGCGCTTATCCGCCCAGCTCGCACATTCGCGGCACCGCCGAGGCTGCGGCGTACCTGGGCGTTTCTCGCAGGACGCTGCAAGCCTGGCTGGCCAGCGGCAAGCCTGAACTCGTTGCAGCCCGGCGGCAGATCAGTCCGCGTCTCATTGCCTTCGACCGGAGTGCGCTCGATGGCCTTCGATCGCAACGAGGGGCGAAGGTCCGGCCCGGCGCTTCTCAGCCAGCGATTTGGTCGCCGACGGCGGCATTGGTCCGAGAGATTGCCCAGACCGGTGGTCCCATACGCGTCTGCGATCTTCACGCGCTCGGCGGCGGGCTCGTGCCGCCATCGACCATTGCATCGGCGGCGCGCCGTCTTGAGCAGCGTGACGTCGTGACGGCGGTCTACGTCCAGGGGAAGCGACGATCGGCACGTCAGGTGCGCGGGTACATCGCCGGCCCCGCGTTCGATACGTTGGCGAGCAAGTACACGGACACCGAGGGCTGAGCACCGCGGGAATCCCACCCCGCGCGTATGGCGCAGGTTGGCGCAATTCAGATTGTCCGTCAGCTATCACGCGCTGGCGCTTAGGCCAATCTCGGCGCCAAACTTACCCCGTTGCGCTTATTGCGCGTAATTCAGACGAGCGAGGCGGTGGAGAGAAGGACGAGTTCCTGCGAGCGAGCGCCTCGCTTCGGCCGAGTGAAATGGGTTGCCCTGGACCTCGGCCTGAGCGAATCGACGGTGCGCGGCCTGATCCGCAAGGGCGAGCTGGAGGCGGTCTTTCTCGGGCCGCGCAGCCTCGTCGTGAGCGCCGAATCGGTGGCTCGATTCATCGACCGACGCAAGGTCGAGCGTCGTGCTCACGCTGGCCACCATCCGCTGCTGGGGTTGCCGGCAGATCCAACCAGTCACTGAGGAAATCCATGAAACGCTCCGCAACCTGGCGCAACGCCGACCGGCACGACCAGGCGCTGGCGAGCCGGCGCTTTTGCTTCGGCGGCGGTGGTTCAGCATCTCCGGACCCGAACATCGGCCTGGCCGCGCTCAAGGAAGCGCAGATCGGCGAGGACGCGCTGAACTGGTACCGCGGCTACGTCGATTCGACGCTCACGCCGCTGCAGCAGCGCCAAGCGGACATCGACGCGCGTACATCCGAGCAGGCCTTGCGGATCGCCGATGCACAGGAGTCGCGCGCCGCCCAGCAGTGGGGCGACTACCAGTCGACGTTCCGGCCGATCGAGCAGTCGATGGCGGCCGACGCCATGAAGTTCGACGAGGCCGGCTACAAGGACAAGCTCGCCGGCGACGCTGCGGCGTCCGTGCAGAACGCTTTCGCGCAGTC
This sequence comes from Burkholderiaceae bacterium, assembly GCA_047601745.1. Taxonomy (GTDB): domain Bacteria; phylum Pseudomonadota; class Gammaproteobacteria; order Burkholderiales; family Burkholderiaceae_E; genus JAKPAM01. The sequence goes on from JASGIS010000001.1 coordinate 4,395,289, forward strand.
GGAAGCGCAGACGAGCCGGGATCTGGCCCGGCAGGGCGTGCAAGTCGGCAGCGGCCAGGCCATCGCAATGAGGCACGGCGCGCAACTGGCGCGTGCGGCCTCGATGGGAGCCGCGGCCAACGATGCGCGCACGAACGCCGAGGCGCTCGGTTTCGCCCGCCGAGCGGATGTCGCGAACATGGGCCGCGGTATCGCTTCGAACGCCACGGCAATGACGCAATCGGCGCTTGCCGGCGGCGCGGCGGCCAGCGGCGCAGCCGGCTCCAGCCTGGCGGGCGCCTCGGGCATCGCCAACACCATGGGCCAAGGGTTCGGTCAGGCGGCCAGCGCCACAGGCGCATCCGGCAACCTGTTCGCGCAGTCCAGCGGCCAGCGCCTGGCCGCGGCGCAAGCCGATGCGAATGCGCGGACGCAGAACACAGCGGCCGGTGTCGGGGCGGTCGCGACCGTGGCCGCTGCTTTCTTCTGATGATTGATCCGCAAACCGCGGCGCCAGTGGTGTTTGCCCTGGCCCGATTGTACGAGCGCCATGAGCACGTGGCGCTGCTTTTCTCGGGCGGCCGCGATTCGCTGGCGTGCCTGCATCTGGCGCGCCCGTATTGGGATCGCACGACGGTCATCTGGGTCAACACCCAGGCGGTTTTTCCGGAGATCAAGGACGTGATGCGCACGATCCGCGAGCTCGTGCCGCGCTTTCACGAGGTGCGTGCCGACCAGCCGGCGTCCATCGTGCGATCGGGTTTTCCGGCCGACGTCGTGCCGGTCGACTGGACGCCGTTCGGCCAAGCGTGCACAAGCACCAAGCCGATCAAGATCCGCCCCTACACCGAGTGCTGCGCCGAGAACCTGTCGATGCCCGGCGATCAGGCCGCGCGGGACCTGGGGTGCACGGCGATCATCCGCGGCCAGCGCGCCGACGAGGCGCATCGGGGCCCGGCCACCAACGGCTTCGTGCACGAGGGCGTCGAGTACTGCCATCCGATCGAGGGCTGGTCCGCCGACGACGTGCTGGCCTACCTGCGCGAGCAGGGATGCGAGATCACCGAGCGGCTATCGATGCCGCACTCGTCGCTCGATTGCTGGTCGTGCACGGCGTTCGCGGCCGACAGCGCGCCGCGGCTGGAATACATCCGTCGGCACTACCCGGACCGCTACCCAGCGATCAAAGGGTGGATGCGCGTGGTGCGCAACGCGGCGGCCAAGGAACTGCAGGCGCTCGATCGCCTGCTGGAGGACTGAAATGGCGGGCAATTGGGGCGTGGCGCTGAATGCGGCGGTCAACGGCGCGTTTCGCGGTTGGCAGATGGCCAACATGTACGAGCGCGACAAGCGTGACACCGAACTGCGCGATCTGGAGATGCAGCAGAAGCGCCAGGCCATCGCCGATCAGGACGCGTTGCGCCAGAGCCAGCAGGATGTCGCGCCGACCGAGCAGACGCAGGTCGTGTCGACGCCCGGCGGCGGGCAATGGTCCGAGGGCGGCACGCAAGAGCAGAAGGCCTGGAACGTCGGCAGCCAGTTGTTCGATTCGCAGGAGGCGGCCAAGGAAGAGGCGATGCTGCAGAACTCGCGTGGCGCCAAGCAGCAGCGCGCCGCCGACGTGCTGCGCTCGCAGGGCCGGCTCGAAGCGGCCGGCAAGCTCGAGGACCAGCTCGCCGAGTGGAAGCGCGAGGGCATGGACAAGGCCATGGATCAGATCCTGATCGGCGGCGACGGGGCTTCTGCTGTCCAGGTCTACAACAGCATCGGCCAGCACAAGCTCGGCAAGAACGACAGCGTCACCGTGTTGCGTCGCTATCGGCACGAGCGCCCAGGCCTCGACCCGATTCCTGACGCGGAGGTGGAACTGAATATCGGCGGGCAGAAGACCGTCATCAACAGCGTGTTCGCGGCGCGCCACAAGATCGATCCGTATGGCGAGGCCAAGCAGGGCTACCTGGCAAAACGCGACGAGGCGAAGGACGCCAAGGACGATCGGCGGTTGACGCTGGCTGAGCAGGCCCAGGCCACGCGCGATCGCATGGCCGATCAGCGGGAGCGGATGAACGACGCGCGCCTCGGCCAGATCGAGGCCGGCGTGCGCCTGGCGAATGCGCGTGCTGCCGGCCTTGAATCGGGCGCTGGCGGCGACGGCGACCGAGGCGTCACGCACGACCATATGGACAAGTGGGACAGCGCGCTGGAATCACGCGCGAAGGGCTTGTTCCCTGAGCCCGAGTTCGGCGCATCGGCCGAGGATCTGTCGCGCTCGCGCCAGGCGCGCAACCAGTGGAAGCTGATGGCTCTGGACACGCTCACCTATGCGCGGTCCAACGGCCAGCCGATGTCGGTGGAGTTCGCCAGCCAGGCGGCGCAAGAAGCGATGGCCAACCCCAAAGCCAGGGGCTTCAAGGATCTGGGCGATGGTCGCGTGGTGCCGGTCGTCACGTTCCAGGGCAAGGCGGTGCAGGTCGGGGCGCCCATGCGCGCGCCGGCCGCCCAGCCGGCGCCGGCTGCGCCAGTTCAGCAAGGAGCCGCTCCTCGGCCGACGCCCGGCGCCCAACTGGCGGCCGCGTCGGCCAAGCCCGATTTCGCCGAGCGTCCGCTGAGCCCCGAGGATCAGGCCGCACAGGCTGATCTGGATCGCGCGCGCGTCTCGCGCGCCGCAGCCAAGGCAGATGCCGAAGCGCTGCGGGCGATCACGCCGGCGCAGATCAACAAGATGTCGGCGGCTGAAGCGGAATCGATCCTCAAGCAGTACGGCAACCGCTTGTCGGGGCGGCAGTCTGCCGCGATCCGGGCCCGCATGGCGCAGCAGTAATGGCCACGAAAAAGTCGCAACGCATGCGCGTCTCGGACGCGGTCGACCTGTCGAAACTACCGGATGCGCCGGGAACCTGGGGTGACGACCTGGTCAACCCGTTCGCCACGCAGCAGTCGGCGCCGGCGAGCGAAAGCCCGGGCGTGCTGCGCTCGATCGGCGACTCGGCCGTGGCCTTGGGTCGTGGCGCGATCACGGGCGTGCGCATGCTGTCGGACGCCGCCGGCGCCGACAATCCGGTGTCGGGCAAGCTGCGCCAGGCCGAGCAGTTCGTCTCGTCCCTCGAATCGCCGCAGCGCCAGGCCGAGCGCGCCGAGCGCGCGCAGAAGATCCGCGAGGCGGTGGCCTCCGGTTCAACCGGCCAGGAGATCATGGCGTACCTCGGCACGTTCGCCGATGCGCCGGTCGATACGCTGCTGGAGGCCTTCGGTACGTCGGCGCCGACGGTGATCGCTTCGCTGATCCCTGGCGCGGGCGGTGCGGCGATGGCGGCTCGTGCCGCGTCGATGCTGGGCCTCGGTGCCGCGCAGGGGGCGGGCGCCGCCAAGAGCCAGATCTACGACTCGGTCCAACAGGGGCTGACCGAGCAGGGCGTGGACCCCGCCGAGGCGCAGCGCCGCGCCGCGCAGGCGCAGTCGTACGGCGGCGGAAACACGGACCAGATCGCGCTGGGGGCGGGGCTGGGCGCGGTAGCGGGCCGATTCGGGATGGAGGCCTCAGCGGCGCGAATGGCCGGCGGCCAGGCCACGCGCGGCCAGATCCTGCGGCAGGCGGCGCGCGGATTCGCGGCCGAAGGCGGTACCGAGGCTGTGCAGGGCGGCCAGGAGCAACTGGCGGGCAACATCGCGCAGCAGCGCGAAGGCCTGGATGTGCCGACGATGCAGGGCGTTGCCGGCTCGTCGATACTCGAAGGCGTGACCGGTGGCGGGCTGGGCGGCGGCATGGGCGCCGTCGAATCGACGTTCGGCTCGGGCCATGGCGGCGCGCAGCCGCAGGGCGTGCAGCCGGAGGCCGCTCCGGCTCCGCCCGATGGCCCGCTCACGCGCGCCGCGAGGCAGGCGGCGACCGGCGTCACGTCGCGCGTCATGGGCGCGGTCATGCAGCCCGAGGCGCAGGCCGGCCCGAGGCCAGCAGCCGCGACGGCTGTCGATCCTGCTGCTGGATCAGGGTCTGAGCCAGTGGCCAGCGCGCCGGCCGACGAGTTCGCCGAACCGCTGGCCTCGATCAGGCAGGCGCTGCGCGCAGGGTTGACCGAGGAAATCCGCAACCAGATCGGGCCGCAGGCCGCCTCGCAGGCGCTCGAAACGCTGGCGCTGGCCGAGAACCCGAACACCCCTCGCGTCGTGCGCGCAGACGCGGTGCAGGCGCTGCAGCGGTTGACCGGACAGGTGGGGGAGCGCGCCAGCGCGGACTGGCAGGTCGTCGGTGACGAGCCGGCGGCTGCGCCCCTGCAACTGGAGTCGAACCGGGCCGGCCAGCAGCGCCTCGAAGGGCCGTCCCCGGCGCCGCAACTGACCGACACGCGCACGCCGGTGATGGTCGCCGACGAGCAAGGGAACATCGCGCCGGCCACGGCCGAGATGGAAGCGCAGGCGACCACGCAGCGCACCGCTGATCAGATCCGCGCCGAGCAAGAGGCGCGGCGCCGGCGCGATCTGGGCACGGACGAGCTGCGCATTCCCCGGCCGGCTCAGCAGGACGTCGCTGCGCCGCCCGCGATCGCCCCACAGGAAAATGCCAATGCACCCGCACAGCGAAGCGAGCCCGCCGCCGAAGACCGTGGCGCAACTGATGGCGCAAGTCGCGCGCGAAGCGGGAGCGCTGAACCAGCGGGAGTTCCTGCTGCTGATGGGCTGGCTGCAGCGCAACGAGGGCTGGCCAGCGATCAGCGCGCCGGATTCGATCTGGGCGCTGTGGCGCAAGGCCAGGAATCATCCGCGCGTGGCAGTGACGGTGCACTGAAGACGGACCGGCCGCGGCGAGCCGAGCCGGTCGACGTCGCGCCGCCAGCGCAGCGTGGCATGCCATCCCGGCCACGCTTCGCCTCGGTGGATGAGGTCATCAAGCACCTGTCGTCGATGCGGCGCACGGCCGGCGCCACGCCGAAGGCCAAGCCGGTCGTCACCGAGGACGGCGAGTTCACCTTCGCGATCCAGGGCGAGCGCGAGTACGACGATCTGCCCGACGCCCGGTCCATGACCAGCCCGAGGTGATCCGCAGCCCGCGCGATCAGCCGTGGCGGATCAGGGGCGGCGCCGAGCGCGCGCGCAAGAAGCTGGCCGATGCGGACGCCTACCAGGTGATCCGGCAGGGCAAGGGCTTCGTGTTGGCCAAGAAGAGCCAGGTCGGCGAGAAGGCGGCCCAGCCCGCGAAGAGTTTCCGTCAGCGCATTGAGGCGGCCAAGCCTGTGCGCGAGGCCTCGACGTTCGCCCAGGCGCGTGAACACGCCAAGACGTTCCAGGGGCGGGAGTTGACCAACGACGCCACGGGCATGGTCGCAACCGTCTCGCGCAACAACCTGGACAAAATGCTCAACCGCAAAGCGGTGAGCAAGTCGGAGAGCCCGCAGACGCATTCGCTGGCGGTGGCCAACGTCGATGCCCTGTTTCAGCGGGCGATGCTGGGATGGAGCAAGCCGGACGCGGAAGGCGATCCGAACATCGTCGCGATCCATCGGTTTTTCGCGCCGATGAACACGGCGCAGGGGGCGCGGCTGGTCAAGCTGACGGTCAAGGAAACCGCCCAAGCACATCGCCCCAATCCGCTCTACACGGTTGAAGCGGTCGAGTTCAATGAAAAATCCCCTGCGGCTCAGTGGGTCGGCGAGATAGCCAACGCCGACGGCGTTGACCCTAGAACGATCCGCTCCGCAGGGGACATCCTCAGTCTAGCGCAGGAGGTTCAAGGGTTCAACGGCGCGGAGGGTACGCCGGAAAGCGCGCCGACAGGCGGCCGCTCGGAGTCCGATGGCGGCGCCCCGCGATTTTCTCGTGCCGCGGCGGGCTCCGAGCGGCGCGGCCTGCAATCGCGAGCGGAGTTGGAGTCGCGCGCTTTCTTCCGTGGGACCGCGTTCGAGAAGGGAGATTCCAGTCCGGAGCAGGCGCGAGCGGACGCAGTCGAGGTTCTCGGGTTCGATCCTGGCGTGAAGGTCGAGACCGAGAGCCGCCCCGACCGTACAGACGCGCCGATGCGCTATGACCTCGACCGCAAGGTGATCCTGTACAACGTGGATGCGGCACACCATCGAGTGACCGACGTGCAGTACATGATGGAAGAGATGCTGCACGCGCTGGATCACGTCAGTGGGCGTCGCACGATCAGCGCGTCGAGTTCGCGGTGGCTGCCGGGCGGCGACCTGCGAACCGAGATAGAGCAGACGGCCAGCGCCGGAATGACCGAGTACTTCGAGTATCCGCTCAAGGAACTGAACTACTCGGACACCGAGATCGCCGCCGAGCTGTTTGCCCGTGCCGGCGTGCTGTACTACAGTAAGCCCGAGGTCATGGCCGGGGCGTTGCCGGGAGTTTTCAATGAGTTCGAAGCGGTTTTCCGACGTGGGCGAGATGCTCGCGGAATACGATCGGCGGTTCGGGAATCGCAGCCCGCAGTCGCATCGCCTGGCGTGCAATCTGGGGGCGAATCAGACCTACTACGGGGAGATCGACAAGGCGCTCGCCGAGGGCAAGCCGATCGACTTCAACGCGCTGGCGACGAAGATGCACGCCGAGGCGTTCCCGGAGCACGAGCGGCGGGCCGAGAACTTGGTATTGGGCGTGTCGCCACCGGCCAGCCGGCAATCGCTGGGCGATCAGGCGTGGTTCATCAACGAGCCGCGCTGATGGTGCAGTCGACCATTTGTGCGCCGCGTCGGGTGAGCCTGGCCAAGTCCACCCGGTTCGTCATGCCGCCCACGCACGTGCGCGGCATGAACGGAGCAGCGAAGGTACTCGGCATCTCACGGCAGGCGCTGCACGCCTGGATCGCGCATCGCCGGCCGGACATCATGTCGGCCATGCTGCGGTTCTCGCGCGGGATCGTGGGCTTCGATCGAGCGGCTCTCCTCGCGATCAAGAAGGCCTGGGCTGAGCGAAAGCCGCCCAAGCGCAAGCCGCGGCCGCCGCAGCGCGTCGCTGCACGACCGAACAGCGCGACACGTACGATCGTCCGGCTGATCGACAAGGCGCCCGGGCCGCTGACGCTGCGCCAGGTGCACATCTCATCGGGCTGCGCGTACGAGATGGACGAGCTCGCTGCTGCTGCGCGCCGACTCGAGCAGCGCGGCGTCCTGGAATCGAGCCTGGTCGAGCGCGAGGCCAGCACCGGCAGGCGGATGATCAAGGCGTACAGCCGAGGCCCGGCGTTCGCCGGCACACGCGAGCGGTACGCGTCGGCACTGTCGCGATAGAGCAAAGTGCGCAGTCCCTCGTCGAAAGTGCGCAGGTGCGTACTTTTTCCCCGTCCTGGGGTCAAGACGGTAAAGCCGGCGCGCAAAGCGCATATATCCCTCGCGCCTTGTCGCCCGAGAACCCCATCGCCAGCTCATAGAGTCAGCGGGCTGAAAGTTCAGCCGGTAGTGCTCGGCAATCTCCGGCCGGCGGCCGCCGCGCGCGCCGCTACTGTGCTCGGCGATGCCGCCACGTCAGCTCGACAAGCTCATGCGTGACGCGCCATCAGGTCGGAGCGGCGGCGCTCATAGTAATGCCGCTGGTACTCGGCAGCCTCTTGCCATGCCTGCTTGTCAATGGCGTCTTGCTCGGCAGGCGTCAGGGGCTTGCGAGGCGCGGCCGCCGCCAGGTGGAAGCCCATGCCCTCACGCGGCGGGATGCCGAGGCAAGGCAGATCGAAGGGGAGTTGCGGCTCGGTCGGATTCGCCAGAATGGCCGCCAGCGCCCACCGCGCCATCCGGTCGTAGAAGCCGTCCGGGTGTCCGTAGTTCCAATAGCGCACCATCGCCTGGCCAGCAAAGCGCATGGCGTGGTACGCCTCTTCCGGGTTGTGCCGGGCCAGCTCGACGAGCTCGCAAAACCAGATTTCTCCGATCCCATAGTGCTCATGCCAGTCGTTCTCACGGCTGGGCATGAACCAGTTGATCAGCCGGCCATCGGCGTCCCGCTTGGTGAAGGACAGGTCATCACGGCTGCGGATGCTGCGAGTCTCGAAGTTGAGGGTATTGGTGGTGGTGTCGCTACTAACGACGCCTTCGGCGGGCAGGTTTTGACTAGCCATGATGGCCTCCGTGGGTGCAGTGTTAGCTGCCACATCGACGCCAATCGAGGCGGCAGCCCTGACGGGTTGGCGTACCGGGCACCCGCGGACGGAACCGGCGAGTCTTTCGACTCCCCGCCAGGGCCGCCATTGAACGACACCGGGGCCCGGCAAACAAAGAAGCCGCGGACTGAACAGTCGACGCGGCTCTTGCCGCGAGTGCTTCGGGACGCCAATCCCGACCCCTTTTTCAGGGGAATCCCAGCATAGGCCGGCGGTCACCGAGTGTCAATCGCGCTGACCGGTCGATCGCGACGGGCAAGCGGCGCCCGCATCGGTAGGCAGAACTCGAGCCGGAAGCCGCGCTCGCGGCGCGCGGAGCGATCTGGATGCTGGGGCTGACGCGGCGACGAAATGAACGGGTACGAGAGCGGGTACGAAACCCATGAATCGCCCGGAAACGTAGATCTGGCGCGGAGGTGTGACGGCCCCTCTCGCCAGCGCTGCCCCCCTTCGACCGGCCCGATCCCATACGATCTCGCGCTGCCCGGTCGACGAACCGATGACCGGATCGACGGCGTCAGCGGCGCTGGCTGCGCCGTACATCGAGACGCCGGTGGCACCATGCCGTTTCGGCGACGCGTTCGCGCCATCGCCGGGCCATCCTGGCCGACACGCCCCCCAGTACGAGCGGAGCGCGCCCCGCGCGCGAGTCCCGGTCCCGTTTTCCGTGACAGACGATCGCGCCTTCATCCTCGTCGGTCCGGTCGAAACCGAGGAATGAGCCAATGAGCAGCACGGCGAGCACCCAGATGATGCAGCCAAGGGTCCAGTGCAGCCAGATCATTCGTCACCTCCGTCGGTAGAGCCATCGTCAGGCCCGTTCACGTCAGCGCGATGCAAGGGTCATGCCGCCCCGGATGCCGATCGCGTCTTGCCGTGCGGTCCGCTCACGATGTCGATGGACATATTCATGCTGTCCTCGGCTCGATGCCGCGACTGACATCACGCTGGCGCGAGTTTCAGCGCGAGGATGCCGGCCGCGATCGGCGCGACGCCGGCAAATGTGACGATATCGCCCGATCCGGCCTCAGCGCCCGATCCGGCTCTTCGGCAACGCCAGGATCACCAGCGCGCCGGCGACGGCCATTCCACCGACGAACAGCAGCGCGCCGTCGTAGTTGCCGACCACGTCGTGATAGTGCGCGACCGCCAAGGGCCCGACGGCGCCGATCAGCAAGGCCATCGGCAGCGCCGCGCCGCGGATCGCGCCCAGGTGGCGGCGGCCGAAATGCGAGGCCCAGATCACCTCCTGCATCGGGATCATGCCGCCCCAGCCGGTTCCGAGCAGGAAGAACGCCGCCGACTGCCAGGTCGTCGAGCGTTGCTGCACGGCGATCACGATCATCATCATCGCGAGGCCGGTCAGCGTGGCGCTCAGCGCCGCCAGCGGTTTCGGGTTCATCCGGTCGATCATCCAGCCCCACACGGGTTTGGTCGCCATCGCCGGAATCGAGGCGATCAGGACCAGCCAGGCGGCCCAGCCCCGCGAATAACCGGCGTCGCTGATGAACGGCACCGTCTGGATCAGGATCACCGGGATGTTCACCTGGTACAGGCCGAAAGCCAGCACCAGCATGTAGAACGCCCGGGTGCGCAGCGCCTGGCCGCGCGTCAACGAACCGTCGTAGTCGGCTTGCGCCCGCCGCGCGTCGCCGCCGGCAACCTGTTCGGCCGTCTTGCCGTCCGGATACAGGCCGTGGTCCTCGGGCGTGCGCCGCATCACCAGGGCCGCCGGCAGCGTCAGCAGCACGCTGGCGACGGCCATCGCCTGCCAGCCGCTGCGCCAGCCGAAGCGGTCGATGTAGGTGGTGATCAGCGGCGTCACGCCGATGCCGGCGAACGAGATGCCCATCGCCGCCCACGCGATCGCCTGGCCTCTTTTCTCGACGAACCACTTGGCCAGCGTCACGCTGACGACCAGGTTGCCGAGCAGCGACGCGCCGACGGTCAGCACGACGCCGTTCAGCAGCACCCATTGCCACCAGGCGCTCGCGTGCGACAGGCCCCACAAGGCCAGCGCCAGCACGACCATGCCGAACAGCATCAGCGGGCGCGCGCCGCGTCGATCGACCTGCGCGCCGATGACGAAGCCGGTGAAGGCGGCCACGAACTGGCCGAGGCTGCGCGGCAGCACGAACTCGGCGCGCGTCCAGCCCAGCTCGCCGATCATCGGCAGCATGAACGAGCCGATCGCGTAGTTCTGCGCGCCCACCGAAACGAACTGCGTGACGAACGCGGCGACGATCATCCAGTGCCCGTAATACAGGCGAGCGGTGGCGCGCTTCGACGGCGCCGAGGCGTCGGCGCGCACGCTGGCCATGGACGGTGTCTCCTCGTTCGTTCGATCGTTCGGCGGCCATTGTGCGCGATTCCGGCGCAGCGCGCCGCGCCGGGTGTTTCGGAACGGCGCAGTGCGTTCGCCGGACAGCGATGCATCGCCGTCCGACAGCGGCGATGCGGTAGTCTGATCGCCCGTCGTCCGATCATCCGCGGGCCGAACCGTTTCGGCCGGAGCAACGCATGGAGCGCAACCCGGCCTCGTATCCGGCCAGCAGCCATGACCCTTATTGGGCGAAGCCGCCCGAACGGCTGCTGGACGAGCTGGGCTCGGCGCCCGGCGGCCTGTCGGCGGCGGACGCCGACGCGCGTTTGCGCGCGGACGGTCCGAACGTGCTCGGTCGCAAGGCCGGCCATCCGGCCGTCGCCGCTTTCGCGCGGCAGTTCCGCAGCCCGCTGGTCCTGATCCTGATCTTCGCGGCCGTGGTCTCGGCCTTCGTCGGCGAAGGCAGCGAGGCGGTCATCATCGCCGTCATCGTGCTGGCCAGCTGCGTGTTGTCGTTCACGCAGGAATACGGCGCTTCGCGGGCGATGGAAGCCCTGAGCGCGCGCATCGCCCGCAAGGCGAGCGTGCTGCGCGCCGGCGAGGTGACGGCCGTCGCCGTCGAGGACATCGTGCCCGGCGACGTGATCCGGCTGTCGGCGGGCAACCTGATTCCTGCCGACGGCGTGCTGCTGGAGGCGCGCGACCTGAACGTCAGCGAATCCGCGCTGACCGGCGAGACCTTCCCGGTGGTCAAGGCGCCGGGCGTCTGCGCGCCGGATACCCGGCTCGGCGAGCGCGCCAACGCGGTCTTCACCGGTACGTCGGTGCGCAGCGGCACGGCGACGATGCTGGCCGTGCGTACCGGCGAGCACACCGAGTTCGCATCGATCGCGGCCACGATCGCCCACGGCGCGCCGCAGACGCAGTTCAACCGCGGCATCCGCCGCTTCGGCTATCTGATGACCGAGGTGATGCTGGCCATCGTCATCCTGGTCTTCTTCGCCAATCTGCTGTTGAAGCGGCCGCCGATCGACTCGCTGCTGTTCTCGCTGGCGCTGGCGGTGGGCCTGACGCCGGAGCTGCTGCCGGCGATCATCAGCGTCACGCTGGCGCGCGGCGCGCGCATGATGGCGGCCGGCGGCGTCATCGTGCGCCGCCTCGACGCGGTCGAAAACCTGGGCAGCATGGATCTGCTGTGCACCGACAAGACCGGGACGCTGACCGAAGGCGTCATCCATCTGGACGCCTGCACCGATCCGCAGGGCGTCGCCTCGGAGCAGGTGCGGCGCTGGGCGCTGTTGAACGCGAGCCTGCAGACCGGCATGGCGAATCCGCTCGACGAGGCGATCGTGGCGGGCCGGCGCGATACCGACGATCCGGCATCCTGCGCCAAGGTCGATGAGATCCCGTACGACTTCGTCCGCAAGCGGCTTTCGATCGTCGTCAGGCCGGCCGGACAGGAAGGCGACGATCTGCTGATCTGCAAGGGCGCCGTGCAGAACGTCGTCGGCGTCTGTTCCTCGGTGCTCGACGCAACGGGCGAGCGAGCGCTGGACGAGGACCTGGCCGCCGCCATCGACGACAGGGTGCGGGGCTGGAGCGCGCAAGGCTACCGCGTGCTCGGCATCGCCGTGCGCCGTTTCGCGCGGAAGGAAGGCTACGCGCGCGAGGACGAGGCGGACCTGAGCTTCGCCGGTTTCCTGCTCTTCTTCGATCCGCCCAAAGCCGGCATGGCCGACACGCTGAAGGCGCTGGCCGCGCGCGGCATCCGGGTCAAGATGATCTCGGGCGACAACCGTTACGTCGCGGTCCACCTGGCCGAAGCGATCGGCCTGCCGAAACGCGATGTGCTGACCGGCGGCGAACTGGCCGAGCTGACGAAGGAGGCGCTGTTCGCGCGCGCGGCCCGGACCGACATCTTCGCCGAGATCGATCCGAACCAGAAGGAACGCATCATCGCCGCGTTGCGCCGGCACGGCCACGTCGTCGGTTATCTGGGCGACGGCATCAACGACGCGCCGGCGCTGCACGAGGCCGACGTCGGCATCTCGGTCGACGGCGCCGTCGACGTCGCGCGCGAGGCGGCCGACATGATCCTGCTCGAGCGCGATCTGGGCGTCGTGCTGCGCGGCGTCGACGATGGCCGCAGGACCTTCGCCAACACGATGAAGTACATCGCCATCACGACCAGCGCCAACTTCGGCAACATGATCTCGATGGCGTTCGCTTCGCTGTTCCTGCCGTTCCTGCCGCTGCTCGCGCCGCAGATCCTGTTGAACAACCTGCTGTCGGACGTGCCGTCACTGGCGATCGCCACCGACAACGTCGATGCCGGGCAGACCCACGCGCCGCGCCATTGGGACATCGGCTACGTGCGCCGCTTCATGATCGCGTTCGGGCTGATCAGCTCGGTGTTCGATTTCGTGACCTTCGCGTTCCTGCTGTTCGTCGTCGGCGCGACCGCGCAGGTCTTCCAGACCGGCTGGTTCGTCGAATCGCTGGTCACCGAACTGGCGATCGTGCTGATCGTGCGCACCCGCAAGCCGTTCTGGCAGAGCCGTCCGAGCGCCTTGCTGTCCGGACTGACGCTGGCGGTCGCGGGACTCGCGCTCGCGATCCCTTATCTTCCGGGCATGGACTGGTTCGGTTTCGTGCCGCTGCCGCTGCCGGTCATCGCCGGCCTGATGGCGATCACCGTCGCTTATCTGGCGGCTTCGGAGGCGATGAAGCGGTGGTTCTTCGCCCGCGAGCGGCGGCGCGCCGGGCATCGAACCGCGCCCGATTTCGAGGACGCGGTCCGGTCGCGGCCGGCGATCAATCGTCGAGCGTGAAGCCGACCTTGACCGTCACCTGCCAGTGAGCGACCTTGCCGTCGGCGATGTGGCCGCGGGTCTCGACGACCTCGAACCATTGCAGGTTGTGAAGCGAACGGCCCGCCTTTTCGATCGCCGTCCGCACGGCGTCCTCGATGCCGGTTGCGGACGATCCGGTGAGCTCCACCGACTTATAGACGTGATCGGACATCGTGCGTCTCCTCATGGGTTGGTGAACGTCCATTGTGCGCTCGGCGGCGAGCACCTGTCATCGAGATGAAAGCACGCAGCGCGCCAGATGGAGGGCTTCGCGCTCCGGAGTATGATGAATGGACCGACTCCCCGATATGCCCATGAACGAAAAGAATCGTGGCGAACACAGCGTTCCGCTGTTCTGGCCGTTGTCGGCCGCTTTCGAGGCGGGCACCGCCACGTTGTCGGCCACCGAGCGGCTGTTCGAATTCCTCGGCAACGCGCGAGAGATCGATCATCCTCCGCCGCCGAAATGGTTCACGCGCAACACGGTCAGGCTCGATCTGCAGACGATGCGCCTGCGCGAATTCGGTACGCCGGGCAGCGGCCTACCGATCCTCGTCGATGCGCCGTATGCCGGCCACGATTCGAGCATCGCCGATTTCGGCGAGGGCCAGAGCCTGGTCGGCGCGCTGCTCGGCGCCGGCGCGCCGGCGGTCTGGGTGACCGACTGGAAGAGCGCGACGGCCGAGATGCGCTACTTCTCGATCGACACTTACCTGGCCGAGCTGAACGCGGCGATCGACGATCTGGGCGGACGCGTGCATCTGGTCGGCCTGTGCCAGGGCGGCTGGATGGCGGCGATGCTGGCCGCGCGCTTTCCGCACAAGGTCGCGTCGCTGGTGCTGGCCGGTTCGCCGATCGATACGAACGCCGGCGACGGACCGATCAAGCGCCTGGCCCACACGATGCCGATGGCCGCTTATGAGCGGATGGTCTTGATGGGGCAGGGACGCATGCCCGGCAAGTTCATGCTCGCCGGCTGGAAGAACATGCATCCGGACACCCAGTACCTCGGCAAGTACGTGACGCTGTACGAGCACCTGGAAGATCGCGACTACATCGAGCGCACCAAGCAGTTCGAGAGCTGGTACGAGAACGCGCTCGATCTGCCGGGCACTTATTACCTGCAGACGATCGAGCTGTTGTTCAAGGACAACCGCTTCGCGAAGGGGCGCTTCGTCGGCCTGGGCCGCGAGCTGAAGCTCGCCGACGTCAAGTGCCCCGCTTATCTGCTGGCCGGCGACGACGACGACATCACGACCGGCGAGCAGGTGTTCGCCGCCCGCGATCTGCTGGGCACGCCGAAGAACCGCATCGAGGAGAAGCGGGTGCCCGGAGGGCATATCGGCCTGTTCATGGGGCGCAAGACCGTCGCCGAAACCTGGCCGGTCATCACCCGATGGATCCTGGCGCAGGACTGAGACCGTCAGAGCATGTCCGGGATCGATACGGCGGTGGCGGACCGGACGGCGCGCGTGACGGCCGTGCGCGGTCCGGTGATCGAGTTCGCCAGCGACGCCGGCCTGCCGGCGATCCACGATGCGATCATCGTCGATCCCGAGGGCGCGGCGGTCGTCTGCGAGGTCCAGTCGCATCTGGACGCGCGCCGGTTCCGCGCGATCGCGCTGCAATCGACGCAGGGCCTGTCGCGGCTGATGCGCGCGCGGATGACCGGTGCACCGGTCACCGTGCCGGTCGGCGACGCGGTGCTCGGACGGCTGCTGGACGTGCTGGGCGGCGTCGGCGACGGCGGGCCGGCGCTGCCGGCCGACACGCCGCGTCGCGCGATCCACCAGCCGGCGCCGGCGCTGTCCGGGCATCGCGGCGACACGCGGATCTTCGCGACCGGGATCAAGGTCCTGGACCTGCTGGCGCCGCTGGCCCAGGGCGGCAAGGCGGCGATGTTCGGCGGCGCGGGCGTCGGCAAGACCGTGCTGGTCACCGAGCTGATCCACGCGATGATCGCCGGCTACGACGGCGTGTCGGTCTTCGCGGGCGTCGGCGAGCGCTCGCGCGAGGGCCACGAGATGCTGCACGAGATGAAGGGTTATGGCGTGCTCGACCGCACGGTCCTGGTCTTCGGGCAGATGAACGAGCCGCCGGGCGCGCGCTGGCGCGTGCCGCTGGCGGCGCTGACGATGGCCGAGCACGTTCGCGACGTCGAAGGCCGCAACGTCCTGCTGCTGATGGACAACGTCTTTCGCTTCGTGCAGGCGGGCGCCGAAGTGTCGGGGCTGCTGGGCCGCATGCCGTCCCGCGTCGGTTACCAGCCGACGCTGGCGACCGAGGTCGCCGACCTGCAGGAGCGCATCGCCTCGTCCGATCGCGCCGCGGTCACCGCGATCGAGGCCGTCTACGTGCCGGCCGACGATTTCACCGATCCGGCCGTGGCCGCGATCAGCACGCACATGGACAGCACCGTCGTGCTGTCGCGCGACCTGGCGTCCGAAGGCATCTATCCGGCCGTCGATCCGCTGCGCACCAATTCCTCGCTGCTCGACGCGTCGGTCGTCGGCGCCGAGCATGCGCGCACGGCCGCCGACGTGCGCGAGCTGATCGAGCACTACAGCGAAATGCGCGACGTGATCGCGCTGCTCGGCGTCGAAGAACTTAGCCGCGACGAGCAACTGCTGGTGGGGCGGGCGCGGCGCATGCAGCGCTTCCTGACCCAGCCGTTCTTCGTGGCGGCGGCGTTCACCGGCATGCCGGGGCGCAGCGTTCCGATCGAGCGGACGATCGCCGGCTGCCGCGCGATCCTGTCCGGCGACTGCGACGACTGGGACGAGGGCTCGCTGTACATGATCGGCGATCTCGACGAGGCGCGCGCCCGCGAGGATGCGCGCCGCAAGAAGGCGGCGGCATGACGAAGACGCTGAGGCTGACGGTCGCCACCCCGCTCGAGATCGTGCTGCGCGACGAGGCGGTCGCTTCGCTGCGGGCCGAGGATGCGAGCGGCGATTTCGGCATCCGGCCCGGACATGCGGACTTCCTGACCGTGATCGAGGCCGGCGTGATGCGCTGGCGCGGCGAAGCCGGGCCGTGGCGTTACTGCGCGCTGCGCGGCGGCGTGTTCACGGTGTCCGGCGGCAGCGACGTGCGCGTCGCCTGCCGCGAGGCGATCGTCGGCGACGACCTCGCTTCGCTGCAGGCGCGCGTCGCGGCGGCCCGGCTCGACGCGCAGGACGCGGCGCGGCGGGCGCGCACGCAGGGAACGCGCCTGCATGCCCGCGCGATCCGGCACCTGATGCGCGAACTGTCGGCCGGCGGCGACACGCTCGGCCTCGCACCGGAGAGCGAACCGTGAGCGAGCCGCCGCAAACCGACCGCACCGAGGACGCCGCCCGGCGTGCGCACGCGCGCGATCAGGCCGGGCGCGCCGATCCCGAACCCTCGCTCGCGCGCCGCCTCGGCCAGATCGGCGTGCTCGGCTGGATCATCGTCATTCCGACGCTGGGCGGCGTGCTGATCGGCCATTGGCTCGACGCGCGCCTGGGAACCGGCATCATGCTGGCGGCCGCGCTGCTGATGGCGGGCGCGGTGCTCGGCCTGTGGCTGGCGATGCGCTGGATGCACGACCAATGAGCGGATTGCCGTTCACCGTCGTGCTGGCCGTCCTGGCCGCGCTCGCGGGCTTCGGCGCCGGCTGGCTGCACTTCGCCAGCCTCGCGCGGGTGGCGGACCTGATCGTCGACGGCCGGCCGTCGGCGATCGGCCTGCAACTGGCCCGGATCGCCGTACTCGGCTGCCTGCTGGGCCTGTTCGCCTGGGCCGGCGCGGCGGTGCTGCTGGCCGGCACCGCCGGCGTGCTCGCCGGGCGCTCTTTCGTGCTGCGCAGGACGCGATGATCGATTCTCCGCTGCGCGCCGCGCCCGCCTTCACGATCGGTCCGCTGACGGTCACCTGGCCGGTCGTCACCACATGGGGAATCCTGGTGTTCCTCGCGCTGGCGTCCTTCCTGATGACGCGCCGGCTGTCGCTGCGGCCGGGCAAGGCGCAGGCGGTGCTCGAACTGCTGGTGACCACGCTGGACGCCGAGATCGCGGCCACGGTGCCCGGCGATCCGGGCCGGTTCCGGACGCTGATCGGCATGCTGCTGATCTTCGTGCTGTGCGCGAACTGGTCGTCGCTGATCCCGGGCGTCGAGCCGCCGACCGCGCATCTCGAAACCGACGCCGCGCTGGCGATGGTGGTGTTCGCGGCCGGCCTGTACTGGGGCATCCGCCAGCATGGGTTCGGCGGCTGGCTGGCGGCCTTCGCCCGGCCGAGCTGGGTGATGATCCCGCTGAACCTGGTCGAGCAGATCACGCGCCATTTCTCGCTGATGGTGCGCCTGTTCGGCAACGTGATGAGCGGCGTGTTCGTCGTCGGCATCGTCGGCGCGCTGGCCGGGCTGCTGGTGCCGATTCCGCTGATGGCGCTGGATCTGCTGACCGGCGCCGTGCAGGCCTACATCTTCGCCACGCTGGCCCTGGTCTTCATCGGCTCGGCGGTGAACGAGGAATAGAAAGGAGGTGTCGCGTGAATGACCTGATCCAGATCGTATCGATCATCTCGGCCGCGTTCGCGGTCGGGCTCGGTGCCATCGGCCCGGCGATGGCCGAAGGCCGCGCCGTCGCGGCCGCGCTCGATGCGATCGCCCGGCAGCCCGAATCGGCGGGAACCATCTCGCGCACGCTGTTCGTCGGCCTGGCGATGATCGAGACGATGGCGATCTACTGCCTCGTCATCGCGCTGCTGCTGCTGTTCGCCAATCCGTTCGTCAAATGAGCTTCGACTGGACTTCGTTCGCGTTCCAGTTGGTGAACGTCGTCATCCTGCTGGCGATCCTGCGGCGCTTCCTGTTCCGTCCGGTGGCCGACGTGATCGCCCGCCGGCAGGCGGCGACCGACGCGGCGCTCGCGGCGGCCGACGAGGCCAAGGCCCGTGCCGAGGCGGCGAGCGCGAAGGCGGACCAGGAGGCCAGGGCCAACGCCGCGGCGCGGCAGGACGTGCTGGCCCGGGCGCGGGCCGAGGCCGACGCGCAGCGCACGGCGGCGCTCGAGCAGGCGCGGACCGAAGCCGCGAAGATCGTCGCCGACGGCCGTTCGGCCCTCGACAAGGAAAAAGCCGACGCGCAGGCGCTGGCCGTCGGCCGCGCGCGCGACCTGGCGATGACGATCGCGCGCCGGGCCCTCGACGCGCAGCCGGCGACGCCGTACGGCTACGTCGAACGGCTCGTCTCGGCGCTGCGCGCGATGGCGCCGGCCGAGCGCGAAGCGCTGCTCGCCGGCGCCGGGCTCCGGCTGGTCGCGCCGGCCGCGCTGCCGGCCGACGCGGCGGAAAAGGCGAGGGCGGCGCTGTCGGCGTTCGGCGTCGAACCGGACGTGGACGTGGATCCGTCGCTGATCGCCGGCCTCGAACTGCGCTCGGCCAGCGGCGCGCTGCGGAACTCGCTGGCCCACGATCTGGACCGGATCGCCGAGGCGATGCGCGATGACCGGGCAGGCTGATCCGGCGCTGGACGGCCTGCGAGCGCGCATCGGCGCCGCCCGCCTGGGCCCGTTCGCCGAGGAGCGCGGCACCGTCGTCGCGATCGCCGACGGGCTGGCGACGATCACCGGCCTGCCCGGCGCCGAGCTCAACGAGATCGTGGTCTTCGCCGGCGGCGCGCGCGGCTTCGTGCTGACGCTCGACGAGGACCGCCTGCACGCGGCCTTCCTCGATCCGATGGCCGGGATCGCCGCCGGCGACGGCGTCACGCGCACCGGCCGGCTGGCGTCGGTGCCGGCCGGCGAGGCGCTGCTCGGACGCGTGCTCGATCCGCTCGGACGCCCGCTCGACGATGGGCCGGCGCCCGACTGCGCGGACGCGCTGGCCGCCGAGCGGCCGGCGCCGGCGATCATCGAGCGGGACTTCGTGTCCGAGCCGGTCGAGACCGGCCTGCTGGTCGTCGACGCGCTGTTCGCGATCGGGCGCGGCCAGCGCGAGCTGATCATCGGCGAGCGGCAGACGGGCAAGACCTCGATCGCCGTCGACGCGATCATCAACCAGGCGCGCAGCGACATGATCTGCGTCTACGTCGCGATCGGCCAGCGCATGTCGGCCGTGCGCCGCGTCATCGACGCCGTCGGCAAGCGCGGCGCGGCCGCGCGCACGATCTTCGTCGTCGCCGAGGCCACGGCGCCGGCCGGCCTGCAATGGCTGGCGCCGTTCGCCGCGACCTCGATGGCCGAATGGTTCCGGGACCGCGGCCGCCACGTGCTGATCGTCTACGACGACCTGACCAAACACGCCGCCACTCATCGCGAACTGGCGCTGCTGTCGCGCCAGCCGCCGGGGCGCGAGGCCTATCCGGGCGACATCTTCTATCTGCACGCGCGCCTGCTCGAGCGCTCGGCCAAGATGTCGGCCGAGCGGGGCGGCGGCTCGCTGACCGCGCTGCCGATCGCCGAGATCGAGGCCGGCAACCTGTCGGCCTACATCCCGACCAACCTGATCTCGATCTCGGACGGGCAGATCGTGACCTCGCAGGCCCTGTTCGCCGCGAACCAGCGGCCCGCGGTCGACGTCGGGCTGTCGGTCAGCCGCGTCGGCGGCAAGGCGCAATGGGGCGCGATGAAGGCGGTCGCCGGACGGTTGCGGCTGGACTACGCGCAATTCCTCGAGATGAAGATGTTCTCCCGTTTCGGCGGCTTCGCGGATGCGGCGATGGTCGCGCGCATGGCGCACGGCGAACGGATCGCCGCGCTGCTCGCGCAGCCCCGCTTCTCGCCGATGGCGCTGTCGACGCAGATCGCGCTGCTGGCGGCCTTGAACGCGGGCCTGCTCGACGGCGTCGACCCGGCGCGAATCGCCGCGCTCAAGCCGTCGCTGCCCGCGCTGCTGGAGGCCGAGCCGCGCTTGCAGCGCTTGCGCGAGCACCCCGACGAGCTGGACGAGGCGTCGAAGGCGGCGCTGGCGGACGTGATGCGCGCCGCGCTGGCATCGCCATGAGCGAGCGGCCCGAGGACATCCAGAAACGCCTGGCCGGCATCGACGACATCGGCCAGGTGGTCGGGGCGCTGCGCGCGATCGCCGCCGGACAGGTCGGTGCCGTGCGTGCCGCCGTCGACGCGGTGGACGCTTATGCCGGGACGATCGAGCAAGCGCTGGTCGCGGCGACCGCTGGGGCCGGTACGGCTACCGCCACAGCCACTGCCGGTACGGCCACCGCCACCGCCACCGCCGCCGTCGCTAGTGGTGCTGATGGTGCTAGTGGTGCTAGTGGTACTGGTGGTACTGGTGGTACTGGTGGCGCTAGTGACGCTGGCAACATCGCTGGCGCGCCGGGCCCGAGCAAGGGCCAAGGCCTGCTGCTGGTCGTGGGCGCGGGCCAGGGCTTTTCCGGCGCGTACGCGACGCGGCTGGCCGAACGGGCGCGGATCGCGATGCGCGAGCGGCCCGGCCTGCTGGTCGTCGGCCAGCGAACGCTGGAAATCCTGCGCGCCGACGGTCTGCCGATCCTGTGGTCGGAGGACCTGCCGAGCCACCCGGCCGCGATTCCGGCGCTGGCGAGCCGCGTGACCGATCGGCTGGTCGGTCTTTCGACCGAACATCCGGGACTGGTACGGGCGGTGGTCGGGGACGTCGAACACCATGGGGCGCCGGTCGAGCGCACGCTGTTTCCGCCGCCGGCGATCCGGCCGCCGGCCGGCGCGGGCGGTTCCAGGCCGTTGACGACCTTGCCGGTGGCCGATCTCGTCGCCGGCCTGCTCGAAGAGGCGCTTTTCGCGGCCGTCGTCCATGCGCTGATCCAGGGCCTCGCGGCCGAGGCGCAGGCGCGCGTCGAAACGATGGCGCGCGCGCAGCGCAACATGCGCACGCGCCGGACCGAGGTCGAGCGCCGGTACCAGCAGGCCAGGCAGGAACAGATGACGACGGAGATGATCGAGCTGGTCGTCTCGGGGCTTTGAAGGGGCGGGGCTTCCGCCTTTCGTCTCCGACCGGGAGCGGCGCGATCGGACGGATCGCCGGGCACCGCGAAGCGGGCGGACCTTCTTACTGCTGCCCGCTCCCCAGCGCCCCGCGAAAATCCGTCGGCTCCGGCAATCCCTTCCGCGCGGCCTTCTCGCGGGCGATCCGGTGATTCATGTCCGCCGCGATGAATTCGGTGCGCTTGCCCAGGCGACGCGCGGCCAGGTACTCGTCGCGCGCGACGTCGCCGCCGCCGATCGCGAACAGCGCGGTGCTCACGTCGACGATCGTCTGCGAGGTCGGGGACAGGCGGTCGGTGCCGGACACGATGCCGCCCCATTGCGTGTCCTGGACATAGAAGACGAGATCGACGCAGTCGGAGATCGCCACCCCTTCGTCGCGAGCCAGGCTCGAGACGATGCCCGAGGTCCGGAAACCCATCTGTCTGGCCAACTCGTAGACGGCGCCGATGCCGACCTGCGTCGCGCCGATGTTCACGACGGTGCCGTCGCGGGGTAATGGCCGCAGCAGCCGTTCGGCGTCGGCGAGCATCCGCTGCGGATGTTCATACTCGGCGCCCGAATAGCCGACGAAGGTGATCACCTGCCATTTGCGCGCGGCGAAATACGCGGAGATCGCCGAGGGCGTCGATTCGGAACGGATTTCAGGGGTTTTGCTGCAAGGCGGCGTTTCGGCTCCCGCGGGTCCGACAGCCGCTGCCAGCCATGCGGCGACCGATCCGACACGGATCAGCTTCCGGCCCAGACGGCGCGCGGTCCGAAAGCCGGGACCGAGGCGCGGCGGCGATGCGGTGATTCCGAGCGCTGCTCGATCGATCGACATGGTGTGGCTCCCGTTCTCGTGAAGCAGCGACATCAAACACGGCATCCGGGCCGCAGCGTCGAACCGGCAGCGGTTCGAGGCTCGCCCAGGGATCCGGTGATCGCCGGATGCGGTCGATTCTACTCGTCGGCTCGTCGCGCCCGTTCGTGGATGTCGCCGCGCTTGCCATCGCGATGGGCATCTGGCTAAATAGGTGCGGAAGTTTGCGTGCGGGCCCTCCGTTGGGAGTAACGGATGAAGCGCTCCAGTACCGACTACCGCGTCTACGAGTCGTTTCTGCGCGGCTATTTCGATTCCGCATTGGGTGTGCCGCAAACTGCCGGCACGCGTCCCGTACTGCCGTCGACGCCCGCGCTGCCCCATGCCGCACTGATTCAGGCAGCAAGCGCCGAGAGCCGCGAGTTGCGCCGTTCGATCGATGCCTGCGGCGCGGCGCTGGCACACCTGCCGAGCCTGCCCGAGGCAGAGCAGGCGCAACTGAAGCGCGAAGCGCGCGCATCGCTGGAAGCGCTGTCGCAAGCGACCGGCATCTGGTTGACTCGATTGAGTGCGCTGCGGCCGTCGGCGCCCGATTCCGGATCGTCGGCATCGTCACTCTCTTCTGCCGCGGCCGCCGATACTCGCGAACCCAAACCGTCGGGGCGCACTCGTCCCCGCAAACCTCGATCCGGGAGTTGATGCCATGTCGCTCAGCCTTCAAGCCGCGATGGAATTCGAGCGTGCGGCGCTCGACGAGGTCCAGCAATCGCTGCACGCGCATCTGGCGTTCGAGCAGGCTGCGCTCGGACGTATCCAGGAAGTCTGGGCAGCGGCTCATGCGCAAGCCGCCGCAATCGCCACCGGGACTGATCCCGCCGCGGCGGCCATGCAGGCCGCCGCCGCCAATCTGGCACGGGCGCACGCCGAGGCGTCTGCCGCCGGCATGGATCTCGACACGTATGCGGCCACGCTGGCGGAAGTGGAAGCGGCCGAGTGCGCGATGCAGCAGCAGGCCGGCGCCGCGGCACAACAGGATGGGCAGGCCCTGCCCGCCCACCTGCTCGCCGAACAGGAAGCGGCCGCCGCCGGCATGGATCTGGCGTCTTATGTCGCGGTGCTGGCCGAGGCCGAGGCCGCGGAGATCGCCCGGCTGCAGGTCCAGCCGGGTCAGGGGGGCGACGAACAGGCAATGCTCGAGGCTCTCGCCTACCAGCAAGGGCTGGCGTCGCATCAGGCGGAGTTGCTCGCCCACCAGGCCGCGCTGGCCGGGGGCATGCTGACGCCCTACGAGATCGCGCTGCTGCAGCAGCAGGAACTGGCTCAGCAGCTCGCGCAGCAGCAGGCACAGGAAGTCGCGCAATACCAGGCTCTACAGCTTGCCGAATTGCAGGCTCGGCAAATCGCGCAGCAGCAGACCCTCGGCCTGCTCGGCTGAGCGAGCCGGGTGCCGGCCCGCAGGCGGGCCGACGCACTTTTCCGACCGGAGCATCGCATGACCGGCAAGAAGCGCTACCTCGTGCAGGTGCCGACGCATGTTCGCCATGCCGCCGGCTTCGTACTCGATGACGTCACCGCCGGCATCCCGGGCGACCGGACCGTGCACCAGAGCAAGGGCGGTGCGCGGGTGCTGATGCTCGACGAAGCCGAGCGCGACGCCTTGCTGAAGGCCTATCCGGGGCTGTTGATCGAGGAAGACCAGGAATTGAGGCTGCTCGGCTCGATGCCGGGGCTGGGCTTCCAGTTGAGCGACGACGCCGGCCGGGTGCTCGAGTTCGTCGTCGTCGATGAAAAGACCGACGAGCCGATTGCCGGCGTGACGCTGTTCGCGCAGGGCGCGCATGCGACCTACCGTGCCGACACCGGGCCGGATGGCCGGGCCGCCGTGACGGTGTTCGAAGCAGCGATCGAGCGCGTCATCGTGTCGCCGGCTGCCGGGTACTGGTCGCGCGTGGTCGCCGCCCCCGCGGCCGGAACGCCTGGCAAGGCGGCGCTCGCGCCGCTGGTGCCGCAGGGCAGCGCGGCATGGAACCGCGGCCTGCTGGGGCTGGATGCGCAGTTTCCCTTCCGCGGCCAGGGCGTCAAGGTGGCGCTGATCGACAGCGGTATCGCCGAGCATCCGGACCTGGTCGTCGCCGGCGGCGTCAACACGCTCGATGGCGAGGATCCCCAGGCGTTTCGCCGTGACGAGAAAGGCCACGGCACGCACTGCGCCGGCATCGTCGCCGGCCGCGGCGCCGATGCCGGCGTCCTGGGTATCGCGCCCGATGCGGAGATCTTCAGCGTCAAGGTCTTCCCGGGCGGCCGGCTCAGCGATCTCGTCGAGGGTCTGCAGTGGGCCATCGACCATCGGATGGATGTCGTCAGCATGAGCCTGGGCCTGCGCGAACCCAGCGCACAGTTGGCGATGAAGCTGGCCGAAGCCGCCCATCAGGGCATCGTGCTGGTGGCCGCGACCGGCAACGACGGCAGCACGCTCAGTCATCCGGCCGCCGACGAAGGCGTGCTCGGAGTCGGCGCCTTCGGTTCGACCCAGGCGTTTCCGCCGGACAGCGCCCACGTGCTTCGCGTGGGCGCGTTGCACGACGCGTCGTCGGGATTCTTCGTCGCCGACTTCTCCAACCATGGGCCGCGCACCGCGTTCATCGCACCCGGTGTGGCCATCGTCTCCAGCGTTCCGGGCGGTTATGCGGCCTGGGACGGAACCTCGATGGCCTGCCCGCACATCACCGGCCTGGCGGCACTGCTGCTCGGTGCGCACCCGGAGCTGGCGACGCGAAACCTGCAACGGGTGCGGTCGGTTCATGCGATGCTGGCCGCCGGCTCGGCGGATCTGGGCGTGGCAGCCGAGTTCCAGGGCAGCGGCATGCCGAGGGCCGACCGGATGCTCGGCGAACTGGTCGGTCGCCATCAGGCCACGGCTCGGCTGGCCGTCGCACGGCAGGACGACCTGAGCCGGCTCGAGCCGCTGATCGCCGACCTGGAACGCCAGCAGCAGGAGATTCTCGCGCTGCTGGCGCAGTTGGACTGAGCGCGACGGAGCCGGCCGATGCGGCTTCTTTGCCTCGCGCACGCGGGAGCGGGTCCCTCCGCGTTCCGCCACTGGCCCGACGCGGCACCGCCGGGACTGACGATCGGCGCGCTTTCGCTGCCGGGCCGTGAAGCGCGTTTTGCCGAACCGTCGGCACGCGAACTCGCTCCCTTGCTCGACGACCTGGCATCGCAGGCGGCAACGCAACTGCGGCCGGCGAAGACCGGGCCGACCGAGCCCTACGCGCTGCTCGGTCACAGCATGGGCGCATTGTTGGCGTTCGAGCTGGCTGGACGGCTGCAGGCCGCGGGCGCTCCAGGCCCCCGCCGGCTGTTCGTTTCGGCATTCCGGGCGCCGCACCTGAACGATCGGTACGCGCCGCTCCATGCGCTGCCCGACCGCCTGCTGATGGCCGAACTGCGCCGGCTGCAGGGCACCCCTCCCGAAGTACTGGCCCAGCCGGAGCTGATGCGCACGCTGCTGCCCTCGTTGCGCGCCGACCTGAGCCTGGTCGAAGACTACCGCTACCGTCCACGACCGCCGCTCGACTGCCCGGTCTCATGCTTGGCCGGTGTCACCGATGAACGGGTGACCCGGCTCGAGCTCGGCGCATGGCGCCGGCATACGGCCGCGGAGTTCCGGCTGCGCCTGTTTCCCGGCGGCCACTTCTACCTCTATCGCACGCCGGCACTGGTGCTGCGCAGCGTGGCGGCCGATCTTGCCGCCCATGCGCGCTGCGACGCCTGAGCCCGCGATGGAACCGAGCCCGGCCCCCGCCCCGCTGTCGTTTTCCCAGGAGCGGCTGTGGTTCCTGCATCGGCTGGCGCCGGACAGCGCGTTCTACAACCTGCAGATCGACCTGCCGCTGCACGGCGCCATCGACGAGGCCGTGCTGCGACGCACGCTGACCGAGATCGTGCGCCGCCACGAGATCCTGCGCACGAGCTTCGACGACGTCGACGGCGAACCGATGCAATTCGTGCAGGCCCGGCCGGATCTGCCGCTGATCACGGTCGACTTGCGCGAGCTGCCGCTCGAGAGTCGCGACGAGGCCGCCGGGCGGCGCGCGGCCGAGGATGCCCGCCGGCCCTTCGACCTGGCGTGCGGGCCGCTCGTGCGGGCCACGCTGGTGCGCCTGGCCGATGACGTACGCGTGCTCTACCTGACGCTGCATCACATCGTCACCGACGGTTGGTCGATGGATCTGCTGACGCAGGAGATCGCGGTGCTGTACGACGCGCTCGCGCAGGACAGGCCGTCGCCGCTGCCGGAGCTGCCGATCCAGTATGCGGACTTCGCGATCTGGCAGCGCCAGACGCTGACCGACGAGCAGCTCGCCGGCCAGTTGGCCTACTGGCGCACTCAACTGGCCGGCCACGGCGTGCTGGAGCTGCCGACCGACCATCCGCGCCCCGCGTTCCCCAGTTATCGCGGCGGCTTCCAGAGCACCGCCACGCCGCCCGCGGTGGCCGATGCGCTGCGCCGGCTGTGCCGCAACGAGGGGGCGACGCTGTTCATGGGGCTGCTGGCCGCGTTCCAGTGCCTGCTGATGCGCTACACCGGACAGGACGACATCATCGTCGGCACGCCGATCGCCAACCGCACTCGCGCCGAAGTCCAGCCGCTGATCGGCTTTTTCGTCAATACCCTGGTGATGCGCTCGCGCGTGCAGGGCGGCGACTCTTTGCGCGGCTTCCTGCGCCAGGTGCGCGAGACCGCCCTGGCCGCTTATGCCCATCAAGACCTGCCGTTCGAGAGACTGGTCGAGGAACTGCAGCCGCAGCGCGACCCGAGCCGCAATCCGTTGTTCCAGGTGATGTTCGTGCTGCAGAACAGCATCGGCCAGCGCAGCGGCGCCGTACCGGCCCCCTCGTACCAGGCGAGCCCCGCCGGCCACGGCGGCGTCTCGTACGGCAACTCGAAGTTCGACCTCACGCTGTACCTGGCCGAGGATCAGGGCGGCATTTCGGCGATCGTCGAGTACAGCACCGATCTGTTCGCCGACGACACCATCACGCGCTTCATCAGCCACTGGCAGACCCTGCTCCAGGGCATCGCCGCCAGCCCCGACATGCCGATGGCGCGGTTGCCGCTGCTGCCGCCGGCCGAGCGCTCGCTGCTGCTCACCGGCTGGACGCGCACCGGCACCGCCTATCCGCGCGACCAGACCATCGTGTCGTTGTTCGAGCAGCAGGTGCGCGCCACGCCGCAGGCCATCGCCGTCAACGAGCAGGCGGGCCAGTTGAGCTACCGTGAGCTGGCTCTGCGCAGCCACCGGCTGGCCCGGGAACTGCTTGCCCGCGGTCTGCAGCCCGGTGAGCGGGTCGGCCTGAGCCTGCCGCGCGGCATCGACATGGTGGTGTCGCTGCTGGCCGTCCTGCAGGCCGGCGGCGCCTACCTGCCGCTCGATCCGGGTTATCCGGCGCCGCGGCTCGACCGGATGATCGCCGATGCGGCGCCCCGGCTGCTGCTGTCCCGCAGCGATTGCGCCGGCAATCTGCAGGCCCACGAGCTGCTGCTGCTCGATCGGCTCGACCCGTTCGGCCAATTCGAGCGGCTCGAATCGCCGGCCGCCGCGCCGCCCGACATCGCGCTGCCGACCGTCACGCCCGATTCACCGGCCTACGTGCTCTATACCTCGGGCTCGACCGGGCAGCCCAAGGGCGTGTGCGTCAGCCACCGCAACGTCGTGCGCCTGGTGCGCGACAGCAACTACTGCCGCTTCGGGCCCGACGAGACGATGCTGATGTTCGCCCCGTTGCAGTTCGATGCGTCGACGTTCGAGATCTGGGGAGCACTGCTCAACGGGGCGCGGCTCGAGATCGCGCCGCCCGGACAGTTGTCGGTCGAGGATCTGGCGGCCTGCATCGAGCGCAGCGGCGTCACGTTGCTGTGGTTGACGGCGAGCCTGTTCCACCAGGTCGTCGATGCCCAGCTCGGCGCGCTCTGGCGCGTCCGCCAATTGCTGGCCGGCGGGGACACGCTGGCCCCCGGCCATTGCCAGCGGGTCCTCGACGAGCTGCCGGGCTGCACCTTGATCAACGGTTATGGCCCGACCGAAACCACGACCTTCGCCGCCTGTCACCGGATGATGCCGGGCGAGCGGCTCGAGGGCAGGGTGCCGATCGGCCGCCCGGTGGCCAATGCCCGGCTGTACGTGCTGACCGCCGAAGATCAACTGGCGCCGATCGGCGTGCCGGGTGAGCTGTACATCGGCGGTGACGGCGTGGCCAGCGGCTACCTCAACGATCCGGAACTGACCGCGGCGCGCTTCGTGCCCAATCCGTTCGAACCGGCGAACTCGCCGGACCGCCTGTACCGCAGCGGCGATCAGGTCCGCTGGCGCGCCGATGGCGTGCTCGAATTTCTCGGCCGTCGCGACCACCAGATCAAGCTGCGCGGCTTTCGCATCGAGCTGGCGGAGATCGAGGCGGTGATGAGGACGCATCCGCTGGTGCGCGATGCCTGCGTCGTGCTGCACCAGGAAGGCGACGACAGGCGTCTGTACGGCTATGCGGCGCTCGAGGCCGGGCAGGGTGCGCAGGAGGTCCGCCGCTATCTGCAGCAGCAGTTGCCGGACTACATGGTGCCCGCCGTCGTGATCGGCCTCGACAAGCTGCCGATCACCCCCAGCGGCAAGGTCGACCGCCAGGCACTGCCGCGGCCGACTGGCGATGACTGGCACGGGCATGCGCCGTTCGCCGCGCCGCAGTCCGAGCTCGAGCGGCTGGTCGCCGCCGTCTGGGGCGAGCTGCTGCAACTCGAGCGCGTCGGCCTGCACGACAACTTCTTCGACCTCGGCGGCCACTCGCTGCTGCTCGCCCAGGTGCACGGCCGCCTGCAATCCCTGCTCGGCCGGCCGTTGGCGATGATCGATCTGTTCCGCTTTCCCACGGTGGAATCGCTGGCCGCCCACCTGCGGCAATCGGAACAGCCGCAGCCCGCCGCCAGCGATGGCGGCCTGGACGCGGTGGACGCCCGGGCCCGGCGCCAGCGCGAGGCGCGCGCCCGACGCCTGCCGCGACGCGAGACTCTCCGGGGAGACGAACCATGAGCGACGCGGCCGAAGGCATCGCCGTCATCGGACTCGCAGGCCGATTCCCGCGCTGTGCGAACGCGCTCGAGTTCTGGCAGCGCCTGCGCGACGGCGAGGAGTGCATCACGCACTTCACCGAACAGGAGCTGCTGGACGTCGGTATCCCCGCCGAGGCGCTGCGCCGGCCCGGCTACGTGCGGGCCAATGGCGTGGTCGACGACGTAGATCGGTTCGACGCGGCATTCTTCGGTTTCAATCCGCGCGATGCCGAGGTGCTCGATCCGCAGCAGCGGATGTTCCTCGAATGCGCGTGGGAAGCCCTCGAGGACAGCGGCCGCGTGCCCGATCGTCATGCCGGCCCGGTCGGCGTGTTCGCCGGCGCGAGCCTCAGTACCTATGCGTTCCAGCTCTACAACAACCCGGCGCTGGCCGGTCTGGTCAGCGACTTCCAGATCCTGATCAGCAACGACAAGGATCACCTGGCGACGCGGGTGGCCTACAAGCTGAACCTGCAGGGCCCCGCGCTGAGCGTGGGCACGGCCTGCAGCACGTCGCTGGTGGCCACCTGTCTGGCCGCCCAGAGCCTGCTCGACTACCAATGCGATCTGGCGCTCGCCGGCGGCGTCTCGCTGGGCGTGCCGATGCACCGCGGCTACCAGTACGAAGCCGGCGGCATCTCGTCGCCCGATGGCCACTGTCGGCCGTTCGACGCCGACGCCATGGGCACGGTCGGCGGCAACGGCTGCGCGGTGGTCGTGCTCAAGCGCCTGGCCGACGCGATCGCCGACGGCGACCCGATACGTGCGGTGATCCTGGGCTTCGGCCTCAACAACGACGGCTCGTCCAAGGTCGGCTATACCGCGCCCAGCATCGACGGCCAGGCGGCCGCGATCGCCGCGGCCCTGGCGATGGCCGACGTGCATCCCGACACGATCACGATGATGGAGGCCCACGGCACCGCGACGCCGCTCGGCGATCCGATCGAGATCGCGGCGCTTTCGCAGGCCTGGCGGCGCAGCACCCGGCGCCGATACTGCGCGCTCGGCTCGCTCAAGTCCAACATGGGCCATCTGGATTCCGCCGCAGGTGCCGCCGGCCTGATCAAATGCGTGCTGGCCTTGCAGCACCGCCAGATCCCGCCGAGCCTGCACTTTCGCGCGCCGAACCCGAAACTCGATCTGGACAACACCCCGTTCCGGGTGAACACCGCCCTGCAGGACTGGCTGCCCGAGGAGGGCGTGCGTCGCGCGGCCGTCAGCAGCTTCGGCATCGGCGGCACCAACGCCCATGTGATATTGGAGGAGGCGCCGGCAGGCGCGCCCGCGATGGCCGACGTTTCGGCGCCCGGATCGCGCCGCGCGATCGAGTTGCTGCCCCTGTCGGCCCGCTCGCCGGCCGCGCTCGAACAGTTGACCCAGCGGCTGGCGGCCCACCTGGAGCAGCGGCCCGAACTGGCGCTGGCCGAGGTCGCCCACACGCTGCAGGTCGGGCGCAGCGCATTCGCCCACCGCCGGGTGCTGCTGGCGCCGGGGCCCGACAGCGGCGAAGCGTTGCGACGGCTGCGCGCGCGCGACGCGCGCCAGTTGCTGTCCGGCCGGCGCGACGAGCAGCTCGAGGGCGTGGCCTTCCTGCTGCCCGGCCAGGGCGCGCAGCACGGCGGCATGGCACGCGGCCTCTACCGCGACGAGTCGCAGTTCCGCGCCGTCCTGCAGACCTGCGCAGAAATCCTGCGGCCGCGTCTGGGCGTCGACCTCGCCGCGCTGATCCATGACGAGCACGCCGACGAAATCCTCCGCCAGACGCAGATCACGCAGCCGGCGGTGTTCGCGGTCAGCTACGCGCTCGGCCGGCTGTGGATGCAGTGGGGCGTCGCACCGGCCGCGCTGATCGGTCACAGCGTCGGCGAATACACGGCCGCTTGCCTGGCGGGCGTGTTCACACTCGAAGAGGGTTTGTCGTTGATGGCCGAGCGCGGACGTCTGCTGGCTTCGATGCCGGCTGGCGCCATGCTCGCGGTGGCGCTGCCCGAGGCCGCGTTGCACGAGCGCTTCGGTAAGGAGCTCGACATCGCCGCGGTCAACGGCGCCGCGGCTTGCGTGCTGGCCGGTCCGGTCGCCGCGATCGAGGCGGCGCGCGAACAGCTCGAGGGCGATGGCGAGATCGCCCAGCGACTGCAGACCTCGCATGCGTTCCATTCGCGGCTGATGGATGCGGCGGTCGAACCGATGCGGCAGGCCATCGCGCGGATCGCCCTGCAGGCACCGCGCATCCCGTGCATCTCCAACGTCAGCGGCCGCTGGCTGAAGGCCGAAGAGGCGACCGATCCGGACTACTGGGCGCGGCATCTGCGCGCGCCGGTCCGCTTCGCCGACGGACTCGGCCAGTTGCTGCGCGACACCCGCGCGAGGCTGCTCGAGGTCGGCCCGGGCACCACGCTGTCTCATCTGGCGCGGGCCCATGGCGCGCGCGCCAGCAACCGCCCGGTCATCAGTTCGTGCCGCCATCCGCAGGACAGCGCCGACGACCGCGGCGTGCTGCTGCAAGCACTGGGCCGGCTGTGGCTGAGCGGCCTGGACGTCGACTGGGCGGCGCTGCGCGGTCAAGGGGCCTTGCCTCGGCGGCTGTCGCTGCCGACCTATCCGTTCGAGCGCGAACGCTACTGGATCGACGCGCCGACGATGGCCGCCGCGTCGATCGCGGCCATGCCGGCCGAACACGAGGCGCGGCTGCCGATCGAAGACTGGCTCTATCGCCCGCACTGGCTGCGCCTGGCGTCGCTGCCGCCGCCCGACGGGACCCGACCGCCCGCTGCCGATCATCTGTGGGTGCTGCTCGGCGGCCCGGACGACGTGGGACGGGCGCTGGCCCAGTCGCTGGCCGACGAGGGCCATGCGGTGCGCACCCTCGGCAGCCCGCAGCAGATCGCCGAGCTGGCGCCGGGCTCGCTGACCGTCGTATCCCTCGCCGGCCTGCAGCCGTCGCCCGGTGGGGCAGCGGACTTCGGCGCGGCACTCGCGTTGCTGCAGGCCTTGTCGCGCAGGACCGAGACCGCCCGCGTGTTGTTCGTCACGCAGCGCCTGTTCGCCGTCGGCGCCGCCGACCCGGCCGCCGACGTGGAAGCGGCCGGGTTGCTCGGCCCGCTGCTGGTGGCACCGCAGGAATATCCGCAGTTGCGCTGCCAGGCCCTGGACCTCGATCGCGCCGCCGTCGAGTTGCTGCTCGCGGGCCACGGCCACTCGCTGATCGCCGAGGCCCGGGCATCCGAGCCGCTGCCGTGGCTCGCTCATCGAGGCGCGCAGCGCTGGTCCCTGAGCTTCGAACCGACGCCGCTGGCGGCCGTGCCTTCGCCGGCCGCCGCGCGTCTCGACGGCTGCTACATCGTCACCGGCGGCCTGGGCCGCATCGGCCTGCTGATCGCCGATCTGCTGGCGCGGCGGGGCGCGCGGGCGGTGCTCCTGGTCGGCCGCGGCGGCGTGGCCGACGCCTCCGCCCGGCGCGCCATCGATGGCATGCAGGCGCTCGGAACGCGGCTGCGGATCCATGCGGCCGACGTATCGATTCCGGATCAGGCAGCACAGGTCGTGGCAGCGGCCCGCGCGCTCGGCGGTCGCGTCGACGGCGTCTTTCATGCCGCAGGGCTGACCGGCGCCGAGCACTTCGGCGACTTCGGCAGCATCGATTCGTCATCGCTGCGGCCGCATTGTGCGGCCAAGCACCAGGGCGCCGCCGCGCTGGCCGCCGCGCTGGACGACGATCCGCCGGCGTTCTTCTGCGCGATGTCCTCGATCTCCACGGTGCTCGGCGGCATCGGCTTCGCGGCTTATGCGGCGGCCAATGCGATGCTCGACAGCTGGATCGCCGGCCGCGGACAGGGGCCGACGCGCTGGATCAGCATCGGTTGGGACGGTTGGCAATTTGCCGCCGAACCCGAACCCGAACCCGAAGCCGAAGCCGGCAGCGCGGTCGGCGGCGATGCCGGCGCGGCGGCGAGCGGCGCCGACGGCAGCGCCGGCACCGATGCGGCCGGCGGCGACGGCGCACTGATCCTGCGGGGAGAAGGCATCGACGTGCTCGAACGGGTACTGGCCGCAACCGACCTGAGCCGGGTGATCGTTGCCGTGAGTCCGCTCGGACCTCGCCTGTACCGCTGGGTGCTGGGCCACGGTACCAGCCCGGGCGCGACGGCCCCCGCGGCGACCGCCCGGCAGGGCCACGCGCGGCCCGAGCTGAGTACGGCGTTCGAACCGCCGGCTCCCGGCCGCCAGACCCTGATCGCCGACATCTGGCGTGAACTGCTGGGGCTGGATCAGGTCGGCGCGCACGACAACTTCTTCGAACTCGGCGGCCACTCGCTGCTGGCGATCCAGGTCGTGTCGCGACTGCGCCAGGCCACCGGGGCCGACGTCGCGGTGCGGCTGCTGTTCGACCATCCGACCGTGGTGATGCTCGATGCGGCGCTCGATGCCGTCCGGCCCGGGCCGGCGCTCGATGGCGCGGCGGCCGGCAACGGATCGGGGCAAGGGCAAGCGCAGGAGCCGGGCCCGGACCGCGACCCGGGCCGGGAATCGTTGGCGGCATCGGATGAAGAGATCGCGCAGTTGCTCGGCCGGATCGAAGCCATGCCCGACAGTGAAGTCGACGCCCTGCTGCGGGGCAAGGCCGGCGGGTGAGCCTCGCTCAACGCCTGGCCAAACTGTCGCCGGAGCGGCGCCGGCTGCTCGAACGGCTGGCGTCCGGGCGCCTGCATGACGGCGTCCATCGGGAAGCCCCGGCCTCGTTCGAGCAGGAGCGGCTGTGGTTCCTGCAGCAGCTCGAACCCGACGACGTCTCCTACCACCTGCACATGCACGTGGTGCTGCCCGAGCAGCTCGACGTGACGACCTGGCGGGCCGCCTGGCGCTGGCTGGTCGAACGCCACGAGGTGCTTCGAACCCGCTTCATCGAACGCCAGGGCCAGCCCTGGCAGGTGATCGATCCGCCCGGGCCGGTGGCCGTGGCCGAGCACGATCTGCGAGCCCTCGATCCCGACGAGCGCCGGCAGGCCGCCGCGTGGATCGCGCGCGAGCAGGCCGAGACTCCGTTCGATCTGGCGCGCGGCCCGCTGCTGCGCGTCGCGCTGCTGCGCATGCCCCAGCACCCGGTGCAGGTGCTGACGCTTCATCACATCATCGCCGACGGCTGGTCGATCGAGTTGCTGATGCGCGAACTGGACACGGCGTGCGCATCGCTTGCCGGCGGCTTACCGATACCCCTGCCGCCGCTACCCATGCAGTTCGGAGATTTCGCGCGCCGCGAGCGCGAACGGCTGGACGCCGGCCGCGTCGATGAATTGCTCGCGTTCTGGCAGCACTACCTCGACGGCGCTCCGGCGTTGCGACTGCCGACCGACCGCCATCGGCCTGATGTGTTCTCGCATCGCGCCGGCGTCCGCGCCCGGCTGCTCGCCCCGGCGTTGCGGGCGCGGCTCGATGCGCTGGCCCGCTCCGAGGGCGTGACGCCGTTCCAGGCCTTGCTGGCGGCCTATGCGGTGCTGCTGCATCGCTGCACCGGCCAGCGGGACCTGGTGTTCGGGACGCCGGTCTCGCACCGCGACACACCCGAGGTCGAGGGCCTGATCGGGTTCTTCCTCAACACGGTGCTGCTGCGCGTGCGCCTCGCGCCCGAGCAAAGCTTCCGCGAAGTCCTCGCGGCCACCCGGCAATCGACCATCGACGCCTACGGCGCCCGGCAGTTGCCGTTCGCCCGGCTGGTCCAGCACCTGCAACCCGAACGCAGCCTGCGCCGCAATCCGCTGTATCAGGCGACGGTGCAGTTCCTGCGCGCGCGCCAGCGCGGCTCCCGCACCCGGGCCGTGCTCGATGAGATCGGCTACGAGATGACGCGCACCAACGTCGATCTGGCGCTCGATCTGTTCGAGAGCGATGAAGGCTTGCTGTGCCGCTTCGAATACAGCAGCGATCTGTTCGACGACGGCAGCGTCGAACGGCTGCTGACGCAATGGGAGCGGGTGCTCGAGCGCGTCTGCGCCGGACCCGATGCGGCGATCGCGACGCTGCCTCTGACCGACGCCGGCGAAAGCCGGCTGCTGCTGGGCGACTGGGCCGGGCAGTTGATCGAACCGCCGCAACCGTGGGGGTTCGGCCCCTCCGGGCCGCCCGTTCGCGTCCACGGCGAGCGCGGCACGCTCGAGCGCGCCGAACTCGATGCGCTGTGCGGCCGACTGGCCACGGTCTTGCGGACCGCGGGTGCCGGTGAGGGCGACGTGGTCGCGCTGCTGCTGTCCGATCCGCTCGAAACCTTGATCGCCGTCCTGGCCGCCTGGCGCGCCGGTGCGGCCTACGCCCATTTCGATCCCGATGCTCCCGCCGCCCGGATCAGCGCGCAGATCGATGCGCTGGCCCCGGCACTGGTGCTCGATGATGCCGGCGCGTGGCGCCAGGCGATGCTCGCCTCCGAGCCGCTGGCCGCCCCGACCGGCATCCCCGCCGGCCGGCTGGCCGCCGTATTTCACACTTCGGGCACCACCGGCCGGCCCAAGGCCGTGCCGATCACCCACGGCGGCCTGGCGCTGCAATGGCGCTGGCTGCGCGAACAGGTGGCCATCTCGCCGAACGACGTGGTGCTTCAGAAGTACGGCTTCGGCTTCGATGCCGCGCTGTGCGAAGTGCTCGCCGGCCTCGCCTGCGGCGCCGCGCTGGTCGTCGCGCCGGACCATGGCCGTGATCTCGAGCGACTGGTGTCGAGCATCAGGCGGCATGCGGTCAGCGTGCTCGACCTGGTGCCGGCACAGCTCGCCGCACTGCTCGAACAACCCGGCTTCGCCGCCTGCCACACGTTGCGCCGCGTGATCTGCGGTGGTGAGGCCTTGTCCGCCGAACTGGCGGGCAGCTTGCTCCGGGTATTGCCCGGCGTGCAACTGATCAACGCGTACGGACCGACCGAGGCGAGCATCACCGCCTGCTCATGGCTGCGTCCCGACGATGCCGATCCGCTGGCCGATCCGCCGATCGGACGGCCGCTACCCGGTACGCTCGCCTATGTGCTGGACCCGGCGCTCCAGCCGGTGCCGGTCGGGCTGCAAGGGCAGTTGTTCCTCGGCGGCGCGGCGTTGGCCGATGGCTACCTCGGCGACCCGGTGCTGACGGCGCAACGCTTCATCGCCAATCCGCACGGCCCCGGTCTGCTGTATGCGACCGGCGACCGCGTGTGCTGGCAGGCCGACGGCCAGCTTCGATACCTCGGCCGGCTGGACCGCCAATTGAAGCTGCGCGGCGTGCGGATCGAGCCCGAGGAGATCGAACGCGTGCTCGCCACCCATCCGGCGGTGCAGCAGGCCGCGGTGACGACCTTGCCGCTGCCGGCCGTGCCGCCGGCCGCGGCCGCGACGATGGCCTGGCGCCTGCAGCAGTTGAGCCCGCCGGAAGCGGACTTTCTATACCGATTCGAAACCGATCACGACAGATCGCGGAGCAGGATCATGTGGCGGAATACCCCCGACTTCGACGTCTATCTGGACATCCGCACCCCGGCATTCCTCGATACGCCCCGGCCGGAGCAGCGCAACTGGCTGCTGCGCCGGACGCTCGACGAAACGGTCGACGACCTGCAGTCGCTGCAAGACCTGGCGCGTCGCTGCATCGCCGGCGGCGAGCGGCCGGCGATGGCCGGCGACTGGCCGCAGCGCGAGGCGCGCTACAGCGCCGACGAGCTGCTGATCGCCGGCCAACAGGTGATGCAGGCCTGGGAGGCACCGCTGATGGAGGCGCTGGCCGATGCGGTCGCCAAGGCCGGCGCGGATGTCGTCGAGATCGGCTTCGGCATGGGCTTGTCGGCCGGCTTCATTCAGGCGCGGCAACCCCGCTCGCACACCATCGTCGAATGCCATCCCGACGTGCTCGAGGCATTGGAAACCTGGCGCGGCGTTCTGCCCGTCCGGTCGGGCGCGCCTGATTCACGGCAGATTTCGCCGCAAGCTCCGCAGCGAGATTCCCGGCGGAAGGCGTCGGACGTCCGGGTCGTGGCCAGCCGTTGGCAGGATTGGCAGTTCGAACCCGCTTCGTTCGACGGCGTGCTGTTCGACACGTATCCGACCAGCGAAGAGGAATACGCACGCAACGTGACGCGGTCGCCGACGTTCGCAGCGGACTTCTTTCCCACCGCGGCCGCGCTGCTGCGTCCGGGCGGGGTCTTCACCTACTACACCAACGAGATCGATTCGCTGTCGCGCCGCCATCAGCGCTTGCTGTTCGAGCATTTCTCGTCGTTCTCGGTGCGTATCGTGCGCCACCTGCAGCCGCCGCCCGACTGCCAGTACTGGTGGGCGGATTCGATGGCCGTGGTGGCGGCCGTCCGCTGAGCCGGGGCCGAGTCCGATGAGCCCCGAGCACGAACGGCTGCACGCGCTGTGGCGCGAACGCTGGCCGCAACGGGAGCCGGCACTGGTTGCCTTCGTCGAACTGCGCCCCGATGCCCGGCCCGACCTCGACGAACTGCGCGGTTGGTTGGCCCAGTTGTTGCCCGCCGCGATGCTGCCGGCGCGCATCGTCGGCTGCGACACGCTGCCCCGGACGCCGGCCGGCAAGGTCGATCGCGCGGCGCTGCGCCTGCCGGCGACCGAGGCGCAACGGCCCCGGATCGCGGTGCCGCCGGCCACCGATACCGAGCATCGGTTGCTGGAGCTGTTCGGGCAGGTGCTGGGCACCGTCCCCGCCAGCATCGACGACGACTTCTTCGCCCATCTCGGCGGCCATTCGCTGCTCGCCACGCAACTCGCCTCCCTGATCCGGCAGCACTGGCCGATCACGTTCGAGCTGCGAACGATCTTCGAGCATCCGAGCGTCGCCGGCCTGGCCGCGCGCATCGACGCGAGCCTGCGATCACCTCAGGCGGTACCGCCGCAAGCCTCGCCCGCCGCGGCGTCGACCGCGGCAATGACGGCGCCGATCCCGCGGCGTCAGCGCCCGCAGCCGCCCACGCTTCCGGATGGATCCGCGCCGCCGCCGGTCGGCGATGGAAAGACGCCGAGTGCTGATCGATCGGGATGACGCGGCTCCCGTTCTCGCAAAGCAGCGATACGAAGCGCGGCATCCGGGGCCGGCGATTCGAACCGGGCGTCGGTTCGAGGTCTGGCAGTGGAGCGGGGCGGGCCGGATGCGGTCGATGCCATTCGAGGCCCGTCGCGTTCTTTCGGCCGTTTCGCCGCGTCTCGGCTTGACTGTCGCGATGGGCTGGCCCACCATATGTGTACACAGTACACATATGAATCCATCCGTTCATCAAGGAGACGCCGATGACGATCGCGAAGAATACGATCTGCCTGTGGTTCGACAAGGACGCCGAGGACGCAGCCCGCTTCTACGCGGCGACCTTTCCCGACAGCGAGGTCCGCGCCGTCCGCCGGGCGCCCGCCGATTACCCGTCGGGCAAGCGCGGCGACGTGCTGACCGTCGAGTTCACGGTGGCCGGCATCCCGTGCCTGGGGCTGAACGGCGGGCCGGCGTTCAAGCACAGCGAGGCCTTCTCGTTCCAGATCGCGACCAACGATCAGGCCGAGACCGATCGCTACTGGAACGCGATCGTCGGCAACGGCGGCCAGGAGAGCGCCTGCGGCTGGTGCCGGGATCGATGGGGCCTGTCGTGGCAGATCACGCCGCGGGTCCTGAGCGAGGCGATGGCGGCGGGAGGCGACGAGGCCCGGCGCGCATTCGAGGCGATGATGACGATGACCCGGATCGACGTCGCCGCGATCGAGGCGGCCCGGCGCGGAGCTTGAGGCCGGGCGCGGCGGCGCACGGCAGCGGGGTAGCGGGGTAGCGGAGTAGCGGGACAGCGGGACAGCGGGACAGCGGGGCCGGCAGGGCAGCCCCGCCGGCAGGGCTGCGGGGGCCGACCGAGTTAAAGTGGCGCGTATGGACATCATCCAGACCCCGCTGTTCGGGCAACGCGAACAGCGCACGCAGTGGCTGTTCGAACATTTCGCGCCGTTTTTCGCTTCCGGCAAGGTGCTGGACGTCGGCTGCTACCAGGCGCCGATGCGGCGGTTCATCGGCGCGGACCGGTACACGGGCGTCGATTTCGTCGGCGATCCGGACATCCGTTTGAACCTCGAGCAGATCGATCGGCTGCCGTTCGACGACGGCGCGTTCGATACGGTGATCTGCATCGAGGTGCTCGAGCACCTGAACAACCTGTACGTGCTCGCGCCGGACCTGTTCCGCGTCGCCTCGTCGCACGTGCTGATCTCGCTGCCCAATGCGTGGCGCGACGCGCGGATGAAGATCGCGCGCGGCGCCGGTTCGATCGCGCACTACGGGCTGCCGCTGAAGGCGCCGGTCGATCGCCATAAGTGGTTCTTCAACATCGAGGAGGCCCGCAAGTTCCTCGAACACCTGGCGCCGCCCGGCTGGCGGTGCCGGATCACCGTCACCGAACCCCGGCGCGGTGCGCTGGTGCGCGGCCTGCGCCGGCTGCGCTACGCCGGCGCCGCGTACGCCAACCGCTATGGACAGACGGTCTGGGCAGAATACTCGCGGGACCCGGCGCCGCGCTGAGGCGCTGCGGCGGCGGCCCGGCCCGTAACGGGGCGGCCCGGCCCGCAACGAAAGGAAGTCGATGAAGCAGCGAAGGTATGTGGCCGCGGCAGCGGCGATGATGTGGGCGGTCGCCGGCCTGCCCGAGGCGGCCGCGCATACGATGTGGCTGGAGCCGACCGGCGCGGCCGGGCAGTACCGCGTGCTGTTCGGCGGACACCAGGGCAAGACCGAGCCTTATCCGGTGGCCAAGGTCGGGCCGGTCCGGGCGTGGGACGCCGGCGGGCGGGCGCTGCGCGTGGATCGGCGCGATCTGCCGGACGGACAGGGCGTGCAGGTGTCGGCGGCCGGCGCGGTGCTGCTGGCCGCCAGCTTCGACAACGGTTACTGGAGCAAGGGCGCCGACGGCAAGAGCCGCAACGTGCCGATGTCGCAACTGCCGGGCGCGGTCAGCGGCGTGCAGGCGCTCAAGTATCACAAGTTCATCGCCGGCTGGTCGGCGAACGTCGCGCGGCCGGTCGGACAGCCGTTCGAGGTGACGCCGGTGGCGGAGAGCGAGCCGCGTGCGGGCGAGCCGATGGCCGTTCGCGTGACGATCGCCGGGCAGCCGGCGGCCGGAATCGCGCTGGCGTTCGGCGAAGAGGGGCGCGACGCGGTCACCGGCCCGGACGGCGTCGCGACGGTGACGCCCCGCGCCGGCTCCAACCGCCTGTGGGCCGGGCAACGCGTCGCCGTCGTCGGCGACCCGAAGACGACCGAACGCAGCATCGAGTACAGCCTGGTGTTCGACGCGCGCTGAGCGCCGGCGAGGGCGGCCGGCGAGCGTGGCCGGCGAGGGCGCCGGACGCGCGATCTTCATAAGTTTCGGTCGATCGTAATAAACTGTCGGGATGTCCCGCATTCACTCCTCGCTCGTCGGGCGCGTCCGGCCTCGCATCCGGGTTCGTGCGCGTTCCCGCGCGTCGTCGGCCAGGGTGTCGGCAATGGCGCTGGCGCTGGCCTTGGGCGGCGGCACGGGTCTCGCATCGGCTCATGGCCTGGACGTCGTCGCACAGCGCGCCGGCGCCGAAGTGACGGGGCTGGCGCGATACAGCGATCAGACGCCGGCCGGCAACGTGGCGGTCGAGGTCTTTCCCGCGCAGGACGCCGGCGCGGCGCCGCTGGTCACCGGCATGACCGACGGCGAGGGGCGTTTCCGCCTGGCGGTCCCGGCCGGCGACCGTTCGCTGCGCGTCGTCGTCGAGGGGGAGGAAGGGCATCGCGCCGAGGCGCTCGCCGCCGACGTGCCGTCGTTCGGCAGGGCCGGTGCCGCGCCGGCCGGCCAAGGCGCCGACCACGGCGCAGCGCAACGCGCGGAACGAGGTGCTGGGCAAGACATCGGACAAGGCGCCGGACAAGGACGCGAGCGGTCGGCGGCCGCCGAGGCCGATGCCGCGCGGCAGATGCTGAGCCTGGTCCGCGAGGACATCGCGCGGCTCGATCGCCAGCTCCGCCTGCGCGACATCCTGGGCGGCATCGGCTACCTGGTCGGCGTCGCCGGTGCCGCGGCGTGGTGGCTCGCGCGGCGCGGACGCTGACATGCATCTGGCCGAAGGCGTATTGAGCGTGCCCGTGCTGGCGACGACGTCGGCGCTGGCGGTCGGCGGCCTCGTCGTCGGGTTGCGGCGACTGACCGAAGCGCAACTGCCGCTGGCGGCGTTGCTCGGCGCGGCGTTCTTCGTCGCCAGCACGATCCACGTGCCGGTCGGCGTCGGCAGCGTGCATCTGGTGCTCAACGGGCTGGCCGGGCTGTTGCTCGGCTGGTCGGTGTTCCCGGTGTTCTTCGTCGCGCTGCTGCTGCAGGCCGCGCTGTTCTCGTTCGGCGGGTTCACGGTGCTCGGCGCGAACCTGCTGATCATGGCGGTGCCGGCGCTGCTCGCGCACGTTCTGCTGCGTCCGCTGGTGAGCGCCGGCGAGGAGGGCCTGCCCGCGTCGCGCGGGCGCCTGATCGCCGCCGGCGCCGGATGCGGGCTGATCGGGGTCGGCGGCGCGGCCCTGCTGGCCAGCGCCGCGCTGGCGGCCAGCGGCGGCAGCCTGTTCATGCGGCTCGTGCAACTGTTCGTCGTCGCGCACCTGCCGGTGTTCGTCGTCGACTCGGTGATCAGCGCGCTGACGCTGTCGCTGCTGGCGAGGATGGCGCCGCAGGCGCTGGCGCCCGCTCCCGCGCCTGCGGCGAACGGATGAGCATCGAACCCCGCTGGCGGCTCGCGCTGGCCGTCGGCGCGAGCGTGCTGATCGCGCGGCTCGATTCGCTGCTCGTGCTGTCGGTGCTGCTCTGGGCGGGCCTGGTGCTGCTGGGGGCGCGGCTGGCCGCCGCCCGGCGCGCCGTCGGGCGCGACGCCGCTCATGACGAGCTGCGCACGGCCTGCCGCCGGCTCGTCGGCGTCAACGCGTTCGTGCTGATGATCTGGTTCGTGCTGCCGTGGTCCTGGGACGGCGGCGGCTTGTCCTGGGATCCGGCCGGCATCGCGCAGGCGACCCGCCTGAGCCTGCGGATCAACGCGATCGCGGTGTTCTGCACGGCGCTGCTGTCCGGGCTCGACGCGTTCGGGATCGCCCGCGCGGCCTCGGGCCTGGGCCTGCCGCCGCGGCTGTCGCGGCTGCTGTGGCTGACCGTCCGCTATCTGGGCGTGCTCGACGAGACGCGCAGGCGGATCGATCGGGCGATGCGCGCGCGCGGCTTTCGCGCGACCGCGAGCGCCAGGACCTTCGTCGTCATCGCCCACCAGGTCGCGCTGGTGCTGGTCCATGCGATCGTCCGCGCCGAGCGCGTCGACATGGCGCTCAGGGCGCGGGGCTGGTCGGCGTCGGCCGATGCGCGGGCGGGGCGCGGCGATCGTGGCTGATTACCTGATCGAAGCGAGCGGCCTGCGCGTCGCGCGCGCCGGCCGCGTGGTGTTGGACGCCGTCGATCTGGTGCTGGCGCCGGGCGAGCGGCTGTTCGTGACCGGCGCCAGCGGTGCCGGCAAGACCACGCTGCTGCACGCGCTGCTCGGTTTCGTGCCGTGCGCGGCCGGCAGCTTGACGATCCTCGGGCAGCGCTGCCGGTCCGAGCGGGATTTCGCGCGTCAGCGCGGACCGCTGGGATTGCTGTTCCAGGATCCGGTCGACCAGTTGTTCGGGCCGACCGTCGCCGAGGACGTGGCGTTCGGGCCGCTGAACCTGGGGGCGTCGCGGGCCGAGGCGCGGCGGATCGCGCTCGAGCAGCTTCGCCGGCTCGACATCGAGGCGCTGGCCGCGCGCCCGGTCCACCAGTTGTCGGGCGGCGAGCAGCGGCGCGTCGCGCTGGCCGGCGTGCTGGCGATGGCCCCGCGTGTGCTGCTGCTGGACGAGCCGACGACCGGGCTGGACGACGCGGCGCGCGCCGGCCTGATCGACCTGCTGGACCGGACCGGCCTGCCGATGATCGTGGCCACGCACGACGCCGATTGCCTGCGCGCGCTGGCGACGCGCTGCCAGTCGCTGTAGAAACGGAAGCGCGAAATCCGGTGCGAGGAGCCGGGGAACGAACTCGCGCACGCGCGATTCGTCCGCCGATTCGACAATTTTCGGCGTCAGCGGGAGCAGCGAACCCGCGCGCGCGCGGCTCGTTCGGCGTCCGCCGCGTCGCGCGCCGGCCAGGCTGGCCTCACTGCTGCGCGGCCAGCCCTTTCTCCTTGACGATCTTGCCCCAGAACTCGAGGTCATGATCGATCTGCTGCTGCAGCCCGGCCGGTTCGCTGTAGGCGGCGGTCGAACCCGCGGCGATCAGCTTGTTCTTGACCGTCTCGTCCGCCAGCACGTGTTTCATCTCGCTGTTCAGGCGTTCGACGATCGGCTTGGGCAGGTTCGGCGGGCCGACCAGGCCGCCCCAGCTGAACGCGACCAGGTCGATGCCCTGTTCCTTCAGCGTCGGCACGTCGGGCGTGAAGACCGCGCGGCTCGGCGAGGCGACGGCCAGCGCGCGCAGCTTGCCGCCCTTGATCTGCGGCAGCGCCGCGATCATGTCGGACACCATGATCGGCACGTGGCCGGCGACGACGTCGGCGATCGCCGGCGCGCTGCCCTTGTACGAGATGTGATCGAACGGCGCGCCGGTCAGGCTCTGGATCGACTCGGTGATCAGGTGCGAGAAGCTGCCCACGCCCGGCGTGGCGTAGCTGAGCGGCTTCGGCGAGGCCTTGGCGGCGGCGATCAGCTCCTTCATGTTGGTGACGCCCGGCAGCGCCTTTTCGTTCACCATCACGACGACGGGGATCTCGTACAGCATGCCGATCGGCGTCGTGCCGGTCTTCACGTCGAAGCTCTGCTTGATGCCGAGCAGCACGCTGTTGACGGTCGGGTTGGCCAGCACGCCGACCGTGTAGCCGTCCGGCGCGCTGCGCACGACCTGTTCGATGCCGATCGCGCCCGACGCGCCGGGTTTGTTGTCGACGATGACGGTCTGTTTGATGCGTTCGGCCAGCGCCTGGCCGATGATCCGGGCGGCGGTGTCCGTGGGGCCGCCGGGCGGATACGGAACGACCAGCCGGATCGGTTTGGCCGGGTAGGCGTCGGCGGCGAGGGCGGCCAGCGGCGCCGTGCCGAGCATGGCGGTGGCGGTGGCGGTGGCGGCCAGGACGATCAGTCTTCTCGAGGCGTGCATCTTCATGTCCGTTGAAGGGGGTGAGAGCGGGTAATGATTCGATCGACCGGTGGCCACGGGCATCGCGTCGGCGGTACGCTTCGTCCATGACAGACGAACACGGTTGCAGCAGCGGTACGAACGAGGGGAACGTGGAAGGCGACGACGCGATTCTCGAGTCTTTCGAACGATTCATGCGGCGCGAATGCGGGCTGGCGGAATCGGATCCCTTGCCTTATGAACATCCGTACGTGTCGGCGTCGTGGCCGGTATGGGAGGCCGCGTGGCGGCTCGCCGCCGAGCGGGCGCAGGTCGCCGGCGGCCCGCGCTACCGGCATCTGAAGACCGGCGGCGTGTACGAAGTGCTGACGCGAGGCCTGAACGAAGCCGACCTCACGCCGGTCGTCATCTATCGCAACGTCGCCAGCGGCCAGGTCTGGGTGCGGTCGGCCGAGCAGTTCGACGACGGCCGCTTCGCGCCGCTCGACGGGGCGAACTGAAAGGCCGGCCGCGGTCCGATCGCGGTGCCGCTTCACCCGGCCAGCGCCTGATCGAAATCGGCGATCAGGTCGTCGATGTCCTCGAGGCCGACCGACACCCGAACCAGCCCGTCGGCGATTCCCATCATCCGGCGCGCGTCGGCGCCGGCTTCCCAGAAGATCGTCGGCGCGACCGGAATCACCAGCGTGCGGTTGTCGCCGAGGCCGGTGGCCTTGATCGGCAGGCGCAGGCGGTTGAGC
Organism: Burkholderiaceae bacterium; assembly: GCA_047601745.1. Taxonomy (GTDB): domain Bacteria; phylum Pseudomonadota; class Gammaproteobacteria; order Burkholderiales; family Burkholderiaceae_E; genus JAKPAM01. Next base: position 4,440,258 of record JASGIS010000001.1, read on the forward strand.
ACCGGCAGCGTCGACGCGGCGTCGCGCAGTTCGAACGCCAGCAGCCACGAGCCGGCGCTGAAGTGGCGCTGCGCGATCTCGTGCTGCGGGTGTTCGGGCAGCATCGGATACATGACCGCTGCGACCGCCGGATGCTGCTGCAGGAAGCGAGCGAGCGTCAGCGCGCTCGCGCTGGTATGGGCGACGCGCAGCGGCAGCGTTTCGAGGCCCAGGCTGATCCGGTGCGCCTGTTCGGGCGCCAGGGCCGCGCCCATGTCGCGCAGCGCCTTCTTGCGGATCTGCTGCAGGCCGCGCTCGCGGGCGGGGCTGCGCAGGTAGCTGGGCGAGATGTTCGGGTAGCGCTCCCAGTCGAACTGGCCGGTGTCGGTGACCGATCCGCCCAGCGCCGCGCCGTGGCCGGCGAGCGTCTTGGTCAGCGAATTGACGACGAGTCCGGCGCCGACCGTCGCCGGCCGGAACAACTGCGCCGAGGTGATCGTGTTGTCGACGACGAACAGCACGCCGCGCTCGCGGCACAGCTTGCCGATCGCTTCCAGGTCGGGAATCTGCGTGGCCGGGTTGGCGATCGTCTCGACGAAGACGATGCGGGTGTTCGGCCGCAGCGCCGCCTCGACGTGGGCGACCGACGTGACGTCGACCTTGGTGACCTCGACGTCGAAGTTCGCGAGCGTGCCGAAGAAGCTGTTGGTATTGCCGAAGATGAACTGGCTGCTGACGACGTGGTCGCCGGCACGCACCAGCGTCCAGAAGATCGCCGCCAGCGCCGCCATGCCGGTCGAGAACGCGATCGTGCCGACGCCTTGTTCGAGCTGCGTGATCTGCCGTTCGAGCGCCGCGCTGGTCGGCGTCCCCTGGCGGGCATAGTTGAAGCCGCCCTTGAGCGTGCCCTGGAAGACGCCGATCAGATCCTCGACGCGGTCGAAACCGAATTGCACCGACGTATGGATCGGCTTGTGGATGCCGCCGTGTTCGACGCCGGCCAGGCGATCGGCGTGAAGCGTGCGCGTGCTGAGCTGGAGCGGCTGCTCGTCCGAGGCCATGTCTGGGATTCCGTCAAGCTGTGTGAAACCCGTCATGATAGCGGGCTCGCCCGCCTCAGGTCACGGAAACGTCGCGATCAACGCCGCCAGCGCGCCGGCCAGCGGCAGCGGCATCATGATCAGGCCGAGCTTGAGGAAGGCGCGGAAGCCGATCCGCAAGCCTTCGCGGCGCAGCGCGATCGCCCACAGGATCGTGCCCAGCGATCCGGTGATCGACAGGTTGGGGCCGAGGTCGATCGCGATCATGACCGCCGACCGCGTCAGCGCCGACGCGTCGGCCTGTTGCAGCGCCAGGCTGGCGAGCAGGCCGGTCGGCAGGTTGTTGGCGAGGTTGGCGGCCAGCGCCGTGACCGCGCCGGCCAGCCAGGCCGTGCCCAGCGGCGCCTGGCCTTCGATCCGCGCGAGCGCGGCCGCCAGCCCGTCGACGACGCCGGTCGCGCGCAGCGCCTCGACGATGACGAACAGGCCGGCGACCAGCGGGATCACCGACCACGAGATGCGCGCGAGCAGCGCTCGCGGCGACTGGCGCCGGGCGCCGAGCACGACGGCCGCCGTGACGGCGCTGGACAGCAGCGTCGGCAGCCCCAGCGGCACGTGCAGCGCCGACGCGCCGACGATGACGACGGCCGTCAGCGAGAGCATCGCGATCGCCGTCGGCGAGGCGCGCGCCGTCGCCGCCGCCGTCGCCGGCAGCATCGCGGCGCGTCCGAGCGCGCGCCGTTGCGTGAGCCACAGCAGCGCCAGCGTGGTGCCGATGCTGACGATCGACGGCAGCGTGAAGACGCTCAGCCAGCCTGCCAGGTCCGGCAGCTCGCGGCCGTAGACGACGAGGTTCGCCGGGTTCGAGATCGGCAGCACGAAACTGGCGGCGCCGGCGACGAACGCGCAGATCAGCAGGTACGGCAGCGGCGCGACGCCCGCCGCGCGCGTGGCGGCGTAGACGGCCGGCGGCATGACGACGGCGGTCGCGTCGTTGGACAATAGCGCGGTGACGATCGTCGCCATCGCGTACAGCAGCAGGAACAGCCGCGTCGGGCTGCCGCGGGCGCGCCGGAGGGCCCACGCCGCCAGCGAGTCGAACACACCGGCGGTCCGGGCGATCTCGGCCAGCGCCATCATGCCGATCAGGAACAGGTAGACGTTCCAGCCCTCGCGCACGCCGGCCCAGGCGGCCGTCCACGGCAGCAGGCCGAGCAGCGGCAGCGCCAGTCCGCCGGCGGCGGCCCAGACGGCCTCCGGCCACTGGAACGGCCGTACGACGATGCCGATCAGAACCATCGTCGTAATGATCCATACGGAAAGATCGGCTAAGGACGGGAACGCGGCTTCTGGCATCGGGCACGGATCGGGGCGCTGCCGAACTCGCGGGCGAAGCCGCCGTTGCCGGCGGATCGGCGGGAGCGGCGGGTCGAAGCCGGTCGCGGCGGTATATTTTGCTTGAGCAGACCTCGAAGGGGCAGCAAGTGTCACACGAAATCATTCGCCGCGCATGGCCGCGCGGCACGCCGCTCGCAGCCATCGCCATGCCTCTGTTCGGGGCGCTCCTGTGCGTCGCGGCATCGGCCCGGGCCGGCGAGCCGCCGCCCGAGTTCCGCTCGGTGCTCGGCAAGCAGATCTGGTTCGCGCCGCACGCCGGCTGCCTGGACCGTCTGCGCGTGCGCGAAGGAGAGGGCAAGGCGGCCCACTGGGCCCGTCGCTATCCGGAACGGGAGACCGTGCTGAAGATCCGCGACCTCGTCAACATCGACGGGCGCTGGTCGTATCGTTTCGATTGGAACGACGGCGGCGGCGCACCCGGCTATACGCCGGCCGATCGCGTCGTCGCCGATACGCGTTTCGAGGCGCAGCCGACGACGTTCTACCGGACCTGTTTCTTCCTGGAGCGGCCGCAGGCGCTGGCCGGCTATCTGCGCGCCGAGCATCCGCAGGCGCTGCAACGCTACGGCGAGCCGACGGCCGCCGAACGCCAGCGCGAGATCATGACGATCGAATCGAGGGACCGCCGCCCGGCGCGCTGAGCGCCGCCGCTCACTTGGCGGGCAGCTTGGTCTGCACGAACTGGTTGAATTCGGCGATCGCCGCGTTGGCCGCCTTGTTGTGCCGGTCGGCCAGCGCCTGCTGCGCGGTCGCGAAATCCTGGATGCACTGCTTGTAGGCGTCGACCTGGCCGCGGATCTGGTCGGCCACGACCTGGCTGGTGATCTGCGGCGGGATCAATGGCGCCTCGCACTTGTGGGCCGGCATCGGCTCCTGCGTCGATTCGGCGGCCTGGGTCTGGGCCTGCGTCTGGGCCTGGGCGGCGGCGATCGGCGCCAGCACCGCCAGGGCTGCCAGCGTCAGCGCCGGCATCGGCGAGCGGCCGCGTCGGCCGGCGGTCGCCGGCAAGGACGAGGAAGACGAACGGATGATATTGGCGCACGCGGCGCGAAGGCGGGCAAAGGACATGAAGGCCTCCGTGGACGAAGTATCGATGAAGGATGGGCGGCGGCGTTCCGGCGGTGATGGCGGCGGACGGGCGGCGGCGATCGGCATCGGGCTCACGGATGGCTGCGGGCGACCAGCGTGACGCCGGCGCAGATCAGTCCGAGGCCGAGCCAGCCGCCGGCGCCCAGCGTCTCGCCGAGCCAGACGCGGGCGATCAGCGCGTTGACGATGTAGCCGATCGACAGCATCGGATAAGCGATCGTCACCGGTACGCGCGTCAGCGCGATGATCCAGACGACCAGGCTGATCGCATAGCAGGCGAAGCCCAGCAGGTACGGCCATTGCGACAGCACGCGGATCGCGATGTCGATCGGCGACCCGCCGAACGGGTCGGCGCCCAGGCGCGTGCCGCCGAGCCTGAGCATCACCTGCGCGATGGCGTTGAGCAGGACGCCCGACAGGATGAGCAGCAGATTGGCGAAGGACATGAGGACGTGAACCCGGAGTCGGTCGGTCAGGCGGTGGGAACGTCGGTGCGCGCGAGCACGCGCGCGTAGACGTCGTGGTCGACGTTGCCGCCCGTCAGCGTCAGGCCGATGACCTGGCCGGCGATCCGGTCGCGATGGCGCAGCGCGGCGGCCAGCGCCGCGGCCCCGGCGCCTTCGGCGGCGTTGTGCGTATCGATGAACAGCATCTTCATCGCGGCGGCGATCTCGCCGTCGTCGACCTGCACGAGGTCGGCCAGCGCGCTGCCCAGGATCTGCACGACGTCCGGGTCGGGCGTGCGGCAGGCCAGGCCGTCGGCCAGCCGCGTGGTCACCGGCGCCTCGACGACCTTGCCCGCCGACACCGACAGCGCGAAGGCCGGCGCCTGGGCGGAGACGACGCCGATGATGTCGAAGCGTCGCCGCAGCGCGCCGCGGGCGGCGACGGCGGCGGCCGCGCCCGATCCCATGCCGATCGGCACGTAGACGCGCTGCAGGTCGGGCACCGATTCGAAGAACTCGAGCCAGTACGAGGCGACGCCGGCCACCAGTTCCGGATGGAACGACGGCACCATGTGCAGGTTGCGTTCGGCGGCCAGCGCCGTCGCGTGTTCGCGGGCGGCCTGGAAGTCCTCGCCGTGCTCGATCAACTGCGCGCCGAGCGCGCGCATCGCCGCGTTCTTCTCGCGGCTGTTGCCGTGGGGCACGACGATCGTCGCCCGGATGCCCGATTCGCGCGCGGCGAACGCCACCGACTGGCCGTGGTTGCCGCGGGTCGCGGTGATGACGCCGTCGGGGCGGCCGGCGCCCAGCCGTCCCTGCGCCAGCGCATCGAAATAGACGAGCCCGCCGCGCAGCTTGAACGCGCCGGTCGGCGTGTGGTTCTCGTGTTTGACCCAGGCCGTCGCGCCGAGCCGCCGGCACAGTTGCGGCCACGCGTATTGCAGCGTCGGGGCGACCGATCGATAGACCAGTGAACGGGCGGTGGCCAGGCGGGACGCGGTGGGCAATCGGAGCATGGCGGCGATGACGAGGTGGCGGAGGTGTTGCGGCGATGCCGTCGGATTCGCGACCCGGGGCGCGCGGCCGCGGGGCCGTGCAGGGGCGCGACGTACAATTGCGCCCTCGAATCTTCTCACAGCCCGGCCGATCGATCGGCCGGGACTCCTCTATGGCGACTCGCAGCGCAGAGTACAGCGAATCCTCGATCAAGGTCCTCAAGGGGCTCGAACCCGTCAAGCAGCGGCCCGGCATGTACACCCGTACCGAGAGCCCGCTGCACATCATCCAGGAGGTCATCGACAACGCGGCCGATGAGGCGCTGGCCGGCCAATGCCGCGAGATCGTGGTCACGCTGCACGCCGACGGCAGCGTCGCGGTCGAGGACGACGGTCGCGGCATCCCGGTCGGCCTGCACCCCGAGGAGCAGGTGCCGGTCGTCGAGATCGTCTTCACGCGGCTGCACGCGGGCGGCAAGTTCGACAAGCAGGGCAAGGGCGCGTACAGCTTCTCGGGCGGCCTGCACGGCGTCGGCGTGTCGGTGACCAACGCGCTGTCGCGCCGGCTCGAGGTCGTCGTCTGGCGCGACGGCACGGTCAACCGGATCGCGTTCGAACACGGCGACGTCGTCGAGCCGCTGCGCAGCGAGCCGGCGGCGCGCGGCGAGCGCAAGAGCGGCACGCGCGTGCGCGCCTGGCCCGACGCGCGCTATTTCGATACGCCGCAGATCGCCGCCAACGATCTGATCGGCCTGCTGCGTTCGAAGGCCGTGCTGCTGCCCGGCGTGCGCGTGTCGCTGATCGACGAGAAGAGCGGCCGCAGCCAGACCTGGCACTACGCCGACGGCCTGCGCGGCTACCTGACCGAGGCGCTGGCCGCGGGCAGCGGCAGCGAGCCGCTGATCCCGCTGTTCGAGGGCGAGCAGTACGTCGGTGCCGGGCACGACACCTTCGCCGAAGGCGAGGGCGCGCAGTGGGCGGTGGTCTGGACCGAGGAAGGCCCGCTGGTGCGCGAGTCGTACGTGAACCTGATTCCGACGCCGGCCGGCGGCACGCACGAGTCCGGCCTGCGCGAAGGCCTGTTCGGCGCGGTCAAGAGCTTCGTCGAGCTGCACGGGCTGCTGCCCAAGGGCGTCAAGCTGCTGCCGGAGGACGTGTTCGCGCGCGCCAGCTTCGTGCTGTCGGCCAAGGTGCTCGATCCGCAGTTCCAGGGCCAGATCAAGGAGCGGCTGAACTCGCGCGACGCGGTGCGGCTGGTCGGTTCGATGGCGCGCCCGCAGCTCGAGCTGTGGCTGAACCAGCACGTCGACCACGGCCGCAAGCTGGCCGAGCTGGTCGTGCGGCAGGCGCAGGCGCGCACGCGCGCCGCGCAGAAGGTCGAGAAGCGCAAGAGTTCGGGCGTGGCCGTGCTGCCGGGCAAGCTGACCGACTGCGAATCGACCGACATCGCGCGCAACGAGCTGTTCCTGGTCGAGGGCGATTCGGCCGGCGGTTCGGCCAAGATGGGGCGCAACAAGGAGTTCCAGGCGATCCTGCCGCTGCGCGGCAAGGTGCTCAACACCTGGGAGACCGAGCGCGACCGGCTGTTCGCCAACAACGAGGTGCACGACATCGCGGTGGCGATCGGCGTCGATCCGCACCCGGCCGGCGCCGCCGTCGATCTGTCGAACCTGCGCTACGGCAAGATCTGCGTGCTGTCGGACGCCGACGTCGACGGCTCGCACATCCAGGTGCTGTTGCTGACGCTGTTCTTCCGGCACTTTCCGACGCTGGTCGAGCGCGGCCACGTGCACATCGCCCGTCCGCCGCTGTTCCGCGTCGACGTGCCGGCGCAGGGCAAGCGGCCGCTGCGCAAGCTGTACTGCCTGGACGAGGGCGAGCTGCGCCACGTCGAGGACAAGCTGCGCAAGGAGGGCGTGCGCGAAGGCAGTTGGGACATCTCGCGGTTCAAGGGCCTGGGCGAGATGAACGCCGAGCAGTTGTGGGAGACGACGATGAACCCGGACACGCGGCGGCTGCTGCCGGTGACGCTGGGCATGATCGGGGCATCGCTGACCGCGCAGCGTTTCACGATGCTGATGGGCAAGGGCGAGGCCGCCGCGCGGCGCGCATGGATCGAAGAGCGCGGCAACGAAGCCGAAGTGGATATCTGAGATGACCGAGGACCTGTTCTCCAACCTGCCCGGGGATGCCGCCGGCGGCGGCAGCGGCGGCGACGGCGACGAGGCGCTGACGCTGGCCGATTACGCCGAGCGCGCTTACCTCGACTACGCGGTGTCGGTCGTCAAGGGCCGGGCGCTGCCCGACGTCTGCGACGGGCAGAAGCCGGTGCAGCGGCGCATCCTGTACGCGATGAACGAAATGGGGCTGGGGCCGACGGCCAAGCCGGTCAAGTCGGCGCGCGTCGTCGGCGACGTGCTCGGCAAGTACCATCCGCACGGCGACGTGGCCGCTTATGAAGCGCTGGTGCGGATGGCGCAGGGCTTCGCGATGCGCTATCCGCTGATCGACGGCCAGGGCAACTTCGGTTCGCGCGACGGCGACGGCGCGGCAGCGATGCGCTACACCGAGGCGCGGCTGACGCCGTACTCGCGGCTGCTGCTGGACGAGATCGACCTGGGCACCGTCGATTTCCTGCCCAACTACGACGGCTCGTCGCGCGAACCGCGGCAGTTGCCGGCGCGGCTGCCGATGGTGCTGCTCAACGGCGCGTCGGGCATCGCGGTCGGCATGGCCACCGAGATCCCGTCGCACAACCTGCGCGAGGTCGCCGAGGCGGCGATCGCGGTGATCAAGGATCCGCAGATCGGCATCGAAGGGATCTGCGAACTGCTGCCCGGCCCGGATTTTCCCGGCGGCGGCCAGATCATCACGCCGGCCGACGAGATCCGCGACATCTACGCGAGCGGCCGCGGTTCGATCAAGGTCCGCGCGCGGCACGCGATCGAGGACCGCGCGCGCGGCCAGTGGCAGCTCGTGATCCACGAACTGCCGCACGGCGTGTCGGCGCAGAAGGTGCTCGAAGAGATCGAGGAGCTGACGAACCCGAAGGTGCGCACCGGCAAGAAATCGCTGACGCCCGAGCAGCTCCAGCTCAAGCAGACGATGCTCGGCGTGCTGGACGCCGTGCGCGACGAGGCCGGCAAGGACGCGGCCGTGCGGCTGGTGTTCGAGCCGAAATCCTCGCGCATCGACCAGCAGGAGATGCTGACGATCCTGCTGGCCAACACCAGCCTCGAGACCAGCGTGCCGATGAACCTGGTGATGATCGGCATCGACGGCCGGCCGCGCCAGAAGGCGCTGCCCGAGATCCTGTCCGAGTGGGCGACGTTCCGCATCGACACCGTCACCCGGCGCACGCGCTTCAGGCTCGGCAAGGTCGACGACCGGATCCACATCCTCGAAGGCCGGCAGCTCGTGCTGCTGAACATCGACGAGGTGATCCGCATCATCCGCCAGTCCGACGAGCCCAAGCCCGCGCTGATCGCCGCGTTCGGGCTGACCGACCGGCAGGCCGAGGACATCCTGGAGATCCGGCTGCGGCAGCTCGCCCGGCTCGAAGCGATCAAGATCGAGCAGGAGTTGAAGGCGCTGCGCGACGAGAAGAGCGGGCTCGAGGCGCTGCTGGCGAACCCCGGCGCGATGCGCCGCCAGGTCATCAAGGAGATCCAGCAGGACGCCAAGCAGTACGGCGACGATCGCCGCACGCTGATCGAGGCCGCCGAGCGCGCGGTCGCCGAGGTCAAGGTCGTCGAAGAGCCGGTGACCGTCATCGTCTCCGAGCGCGGCTGGGTCCGCGCGCGCCAGGGGCACGGGCACGACTGGACGCAGTTCGGCTTCAAGGCCGGCGATGCGTTCGACGGCGCGTTCGAGGTGCGCACGACCGACCAGTTGCTGGCGCTGGCCACCAACGGCAAGGCGTATTCGATTCCGGTCAGCCAGTTGCCGTCGGCGCGCGGCGACGGCAGTCCGATCACCAGCTTCATCGAACTCGAACCCGGCGCCCGCATCGCGCACGCGCTGGCGGCGCCGGCCGACACCGGCCTGCTGCTGAGCACGGCCAACGGCTACGGCCTGCTGTGCCAGGCGTCCGACCTGGTCGGACGGACCCGCTCGGGCAAGAGCTTCGCATCGCTCGAAGACGGCGACCGGCTGCTGCGCCCGGCGCTGTTCCGGCCCGGCATGGACCGCGTGCTGTGCGTGTCGACGCAGGGCAAGGCGCTGTCGTTCGCGGTCGGCGAGGTCAAGGTGCTGAAGAACGGCGGGCGCGGCGTGATCCTGATGGGCCTCGACGACAAGGATCCGCTGCGCCAGGCCATCGTGTATGGGGCCGCCGGCGTGCTGATCGAAGGCATCGGCCGCGGCGCCAAGCCGGTCGAACGCCGGTTCACGACCGCCGCGCTCGGCGACTACGACGGCGCGCGGGCGCGCAAGGGCCGCTTCCTCGAACCGCGCATCAAGGATGCGCGCCTGAGCCTGCCCCGCGACGGCGCGCCCGACGGCGGCCGCTGACGGGCCGCGATCGACGGCGGCCGCTGACGGTGGCATCCGACGGCGCCGCCCCCCATTTCGCTCATTTGCAACCAGGACTACGCATCGTGACTTCAATGACCTCTCCAGCCGCCGGCACCGCCGCGGCGCCCGCGCCGATGACGTTCGAAGAACGGACGACCGCCTCCGGCCACCGGATCGGCTTCGCCACGCTCGATCGGCCGCGCCAGTTGAACGCGCTGAACCTGCAGATGTGCCAGATGATGCTCGACCAGTTCCGCGCCTGGCAGTCGGACGAAGGGATCGTGGCCGTGGTGCTGCAGGGCGCCGGCGACAAGGGTTTCTGCGCCGGCGGCGACGTCGCCGACGTGATCCGCCGGGTCCGCGAGGGCGGGCCGCAGCGTTTCGTCTACGGCGATGCGTTCTTCGACGTCGAGTACCAGCTCGACTACCTGATCCACACGTTCGGCAAGCCGTTCATCGCTTATTCGCACGGCGTGTGCATGGGCGGCGGCGTCGGCCTGTTCGCCGGTGCCAGCCATCGCGTGCTGGCCGAGCGCACGAAGCTGGCGATGCCCGAGATCCACATCGGCCTGTTTCCGGATGTCGGCGGCGGCTTCTTCCTGAATCGGGTGCCGGCGGGCATCGGCCGCATCCTGGCGCTGACCGGCCTGATCATCAACGAGGCCGACGCGCTGTTCGCCGGCCTGGCCGACGCGTTCGTGCCGCTGGAGATGCGCGACGCGCTGTGGGCCGACCTGCTGGCGCAGCCGTTCACCGGCCAGGCCCGCCGCGATCGCGAGATCGTATCGATGCGCATGCTGGCCGCCGCGCGCCGGGCCGCGTCGGGGCTGCCGGAGTCGAACCTGCGCAGCTACTTCGATGCGCTGCGCGTGATCGCCGCGATGCCGACCGTGACGGCGCTGCGCGACGCGCTGCTGGCGGCCGCCCAGGAAGATCCGTGGTTCGAGACGCCGGCGGCCAGCCTCGCCAACGGCTCGCCGACGGCCGCCTTCGTGACCTTCGAGTACCTGGAGCGCTGCCGGCACCTGTCGCTGCGCGAGGTGCTGACGCTCGATCTGGTGCTGGCGACGAATTTCCAGCGCCGCCCGGATTTCGTCGAAGGGGTCCGCGCGCTGCTGATCGACAAGGACAAGTCGCCGAAGTGGTCGCCGGCGAGCTTCGACGACGTCGATCGCGCCGACGTGCTCGCGCATTTCAGCCTCGACGGTCTTCGGTGATCGGCGTGCCCTCTTGAAATCGGCCGTGGCCGTCCCTATCACCATCACCGCCACGTTCATCAACCGGATGTCGGATCCTTTCGACCAGACCACTACGCAACCATGGGCACGATGAAGGAAACACTGGGCTTCCAGACAGAAGTCAAGCAACTGCTGCAGTTGATGATCCATTCGCTGTACAGCAATCGCGAAATCTTCCTGCGCGAACTGATCTCGAACGCGTCGGACGCCTGCGACAAGCTGCGCTTCGAGTCGATCGACAAACCCGAGCTGCTCGAGGACGGCGCCGAGCTGAAGATCCGCGTCGATTTCGACAAGGCGGCGCGTACGATCAGCATCAGCGACAACGGCATCGGCATGTCGCGCGACGAGGCGGTCGCCAATCTGGGCACGATCGCGCGCTCGGGCACGCGCGAGTTCTTCTCGCAGCTTTCCGGCGATCGCAGCCGCGATTCGCAACTGATCGGCCAGTTCGGTGTCGGCTTCTATTCGTCGTTCATCGTCGCCGACCGGGTCACGGTGCTGACGCGCCGGGCGGGCCTGCCGGCCGACCAGGGCGTACGCTGGGAATCCGACGGCAGCGGCGAGTTCTCGGTCGAGACGATCGATCGCCCCGAGCGCGGCACGACGGTCGTGCTGCACCTGCGCGCGGCGGGCCCGGATGCCGAGGCCGACGATGCCGATTCGCCCGACGACCTGCTGTCGACGTGGAAGCTGCGCCAGATCATCCGCACGTATTCGGATCACATCTCGCTGCCGATCGAGATGCGCAAGGAGCAGTGGGACAAGGATAAGGGCGAGCAGGTGCTGCTCGACGAGTTCGAGACCGTCAACCAGGCCAGCGCGTTGTGGACGCGGCCGCGCAACGAGATCACCGACGAGCAGTACAAGGAGTTCTACAAGCACGTCACGCACGATTTCGCCGATCCGCTGGCGTACACGCACAACCGCGTCGAAGGACGCACCGAGTACACGCAACTGCTGTTCGTGCCGGCCAAGGCGCCGCACGACATCTGGGATCGCCAGAACCGCCGGGGCATCAGGCTGTACGTGCGCCGCGTGTTCATCATGGACGACGCCGAGCAGTTGATGCCGGTGTACCTGCGCTTCGTGCGCGGCATCGTCGACTCGAACGACCTGCCGCTGAACGTCTCGCGCGAGATCCTGCAGGAGTCGCGCGACGTCAAGGCGATCCGCGACGGCTGCACGAAGCGCGTGCTGACGATGCTCGAAGACCTGGCCGAGAACCGCAAGGACGACTACGCGACGTTCTGGAAAGAGTTCGGCCAGGTGCTCAAGGAAGGGCTCGGCGAGGACTTCGCGAACCAGGAGCGGATCGCCAAGCTGCTTCGCTTCGCGAGCACGCATACCGATTCGGCCGAGCAGACGGTCGCGCTGGCCGATTACGTGGGCCGGATGAAGGAAGGCCAGGACAAGATCTACTACGTGACCGGCGAGACCGACGCGGCCGCGCGCAACAGCCCGCATCTCGAGGTGTTCCGCAAGAAGGGCATCGAAGTGCTGCTGATGACCGACCGCGTCGACGAATGGGCGCTGTCGTTCCTGACGCAGTTCGACGGCAAGGAGCTGGTATCGGTCGCCCGCGGCGGACTGGACCTGGGCAAGCTCGAGGACGAGACCGAAAAACAGGAAACCGAGAAGGTCTCCGAAGAGTTCAAGGATCTGGTCGAGCGGATCACCAAGAGCCTGGGCGAGCAGGTCAAGTCGGTGCGCGTGACCAACCGCCTGACCGACTCGCCGTCCTGCCTGGTGTCCGACGAAGGCGACATCAGCGGCAACCTCGAGCGCCTGCTCAAGCAGGCCGGCCAGAAGGCGCCCGATCGCAAGCCGATCCTCGAGATCAACCCCGGGCATCCGCTGGTGCAGCGGCTCAAGGCGGGCACCAGCGACGAGTCCACGCAGTTCGACGACTGGTCGCAGCTTCTGTTCGATCAGGCGCATCTGGCCGAGGGCGGGCAACTGAAGGATCCGGCCTCGTTCGTGCGGCGGATGAACGGCATGCTGCTGGCGCTGGCGCGTGGCTGAGAAGGTCGGTCGGCGCCGCGGAACGGGGCAGCCGCGTGCCGGCGCCCCGGCCCGCGACCTGCCGACCGGGCCGGGCGAGTCGAGAGAGTCGAGAGAGTCGAGAGAGCCGGGCGAGTCCGTCGATCCGCGGCTGACCGGATTCGCGCCGGTCGTCGCGCCCGATGCGCGGCTGCTGCTGCTGGGCAGCTTTCCCGGCGACGCTTCGCTGGCGGCCGCGCAGTACTACGCGCATCCGCGCAACCAGTTCTGGCCGCTGCTGGCCGAGCTGACCGGCATCGCGCTGCCGGCGCTCGCTTATGACGAGCGGCTCGACGCGGTCAAGCGCGCGCGGATCGCGATCTGGGACGTCAACCAGAGCTGCCGGCGGATCGGCAGCCTGGACAGCGCGATCCGCTCGGCGACCGTCAATCCGTTCGCCGAGCTGCTGGCGCGGGCGCCGGGCATCGCCGCGGTCGGCTTCAACGGCCAGGCGGCGGCCCGGCACCAGGACTGGTTCGAGGCGGCGGGCCTGCGCACTTATCGGCTGCCGTCGACCAGTCCCGCCCATGCTTCGCTGAGCTTCGCGCAGAAGCTCGATCGCTGGTCGGTGCTGCGCGACGACGGCTGGATCGTCCCGCAGACATGATGGCCGGCGATACCGCGAATGGAAGAGGATGCCGGCGATGCCACTAACCGAAGGAGGCCGACGATGACGCGCGACGGTGAGGACGTCGGCCATGTGCCCGACAGCGTGCCCGACAGCGAGATCACGCTGTCCGAAGAAGGCGGCGTGCGCTACCTGCACTTCGGCAGCCCGTGGGTGCAGGGGGCGATGCGGCTGTCGCAGCCGTTCGCGCTCGAACTCGACTACGTCCGGCAGATGATGGCCTGGCTGCTGCTGATGTCGCCGCCGGCCGAGATCCTGCAGCTCGGCCTGGGGGCCGGATCGCTGACCAAGTTCTGCCACCGCTACTGTCCGGACTCGCGCGTGACCTGCATCGAACGCGATTCGGCCGTCGTCCGCGTGGCCCGCGGCGCGTTCGACGTGCCCGCCGACGACGAGCGATTGCGGATCGAGCTGGCCGACGCCGCCGAGTACCTGCGCCGGCCCGAAGCGCGCGGCCGCTACGGCGTGATCCAGGTCGACCTGTACGATCGCGACGCGGCCGGGCCGGTCTGCGATTCGCTGGCCTTCTACCGGCACTGCCGGGCGGCGCTGGCGCCGGTCGGGGTGCTCGTCGTCAATCTGTTCGGCCGTCGCGGCGTGCTGCGGCCGTCGCTGACGCGTCTGTCCGAAGTCTTCGACGGGCGCCTGATCGTGCTGCCCGGCGTGCCGGCGGGCAACACGATCGTGCTGGCGCTGTCGGGCCCGCCGCTGGCGGTGCCGGTGCAGGCCGTGCGCGACCGCGCGCGGGTGATCCGGCGCCGCTACCGGCTCGACGCCTCGTCCTGGCTGCGCGGCTGGCTGCCGTCGGACGGAACTTTCGAGCGCTGACCGTCGAGCGCCGACCGCCTGTCCGGCGGTCAGCGCCGTCCTCCAGGCGCGCTGCTAACGTGGGCCGACCACGCGACCAGCCCACATGAACGCCCGCCTCGATTCCCGCCGGAACGACCCGACCCGCCCGTCCCGATCACGCGCTGATTCGCAGACGGATGCGCGGCCGGATGCGCGCCCGGACGATGTCCGCGGGAAAGGCCCGGGCGAGCCCGTCGGCCCGCTCGGCGGCAATGGCAGCGGCAGCGGCGCGGCGGTGCCTATCGCTACATCCGGCGGCGCAGCGGGCAGCCCATCGCCCGCCCCGCCGATCGGCCGCCCCGGCCAGGCATTGCGCGTCGTCGACCTGGTGCCGGCGCTGGTCGCCGACGGCCTGCTGTCCGACGACGATGCGCGTCCGATCCTGCAATACGCGGGGCTGTCCACCGCCGCCGTCCACGCGATCGACGCGCTCGCGCAGCGGCGGTTGAAGTCGCCGCGCACCGGCAGGCTGCTCGACGTCGACGCGCTGGGCCGGTGGCTGGCCGCGCGGGTCGAGCTGCCGTACGTGCACGTCGATCCGTTGAAGGTCGATTTCGCGCGGGTCGCCGAGGTGATGTCCAGCCAGTACGCGACGCGCTTCAAGCTGCTGCCGCTCGAGGTGCGTCCGGCCGAGATCGTCATCGCCAGCGCCGAGCCCTTCGTCGTCGGCTGGATCGACGAGCTGCGCCACACGCTGCGCAAGGAGATCCGCCACGTCCTCACGGCGCCGCAGGACATCACCCGCTACATCGCCGAGTTCTTCAGCCTCGCCCGTTCCGTCAAGAGCGCGCAGCGCAGCGGCGGGCAGGGCGTGCAGGCCAACTTCGAGCAACTGGTCGAACTCGGCAAGGCCGGCAAGAGCTTCGACGCCAACGACCAGCACATCGTCACGATCGTCGATTGGTTGTGGGAGTACGCGTTCGACCAGCGCGCCAGCGACATCCACATGGAACCGCGCCGCGAGCTGGGCGCCGTGCGCTTCCGGATCGACGGCGTGCTGCACAACGTCTATCAGGTGCCGCCTTCGGTGATGACCGCGATGATCAGCCGGATCAAGCTGCTCGGGCGGATGGACGTCGTCGAGAAGCGCCGGCCGCAGGACGGACGCATCAAGACCCGCACGACCGACGGCAAGGAGATCGAGCTGCGGCTGGCGACGCTGCCGACCGCGTTCGGCGAGAAGCTGGTGATGCGGATCTTCGACCCGGACGTGCTGCTTCGCGATTTCGCCGAGCTGGGCTTCGGCGGCGAGGATCTGGCGACGTGGAACGAGATGACTTCGCGGCCGAACGGCATCGTGCTGGTCACCGGCCCGACCGGCTCGGGCAAGACCACGACGCTGTACACGACGCTCAAGCAGCTCGCGTCCGAGGAGGTCAACGTCTGCACGGTCGAGGATCCGATCGAGATGGTCGAGCCGGCGTTCAACCAGATGCAGGTGCAGGCGTCGATCGAGCTGAACTTCGCCGACGGCGTGCGGGCGCTGATGCGCCAGGACCCGGACATCATCATGGTCGGCGAGATCCGCGATCTCGAGACCGCGCAGATGGCGGTCCAGGCGGCGCTGACCGGCCACCTGGTGCTGTCGACGCTGCATACGAACGACGCGCCGTCGGCCGTCACGCGGCTGCTGGATCTGGGCGTGCCGCCGTACCTGCTGACGGCGACGCTGAACGGCATCATGGCCCAGCGCCTGGTGCGCACGCTGTGCCCGGCCTGCAAGCAGCCGACCGACGAGGTCGACGAGGAGTCGTGGAACGTGCTGATCCGGCCGTTCAGGGCCGCCAGGCCGCGGCGGATCTACCGGCCGGTCGGCTGCCTCGAATGCCGGATGACCGGCTTCAAGGGGCGGGCCGGCCTGTACGAGCTGCTGGTGATGGATGCGCCGCTGCGCGCGCTGCTCGACCACGAGCCGGACCTGAAGAAGATCCGCGCGCAGGCGATGCGCGCCGGCATGAAGCCGCTGCGGCTGTCGGGTGCGATGAAGATCGCCGCCGGCCTGACGACGTTCGAGGAAGTGATCAAGGTGGCGCCGGCGATCGACGCCTGATGCTCACTTGACCAGCGTGCGCATCGCCCGTTCGAGACCGTTGATCGTGACCGGGAACATCCGGTTCTCGAGGATCTGCTTGACCACCGCGATCGACTGCCGGTATTCCCAGACGCCCTCGGGTTCGGGGTTGAGCCAGACGAACTTCGGGAAGCGATCGATCAGCCGCCGCAGCCAGACGGCGCCGGCCTCTTCGTTGTTGTACTCGACCGAGCCGCCGGGCTGCAGGATCTCATAAGGACTCATCGTCGCGTCGCCGACGAAGATCAGCCGGTAGTCGTTGTTGTACTTGCGGATGACGTCCCAGGTCGGGAAGCGCTCGGAGTGCCGGCGGCGGTTGTTCTTCCAGACGTAGTCGTAGACGCAGTTGTGGAAGTAGAAGAACTCCAGGTGCTTGAACTCGGACTTGGTCGCCGAGAACAATTCCTCGGTCTGCTTGATGTGGTCGTCCATCGTGCCGCCGACGTCCAGCAGCATCAGCACCTTGACCGTGTTGTGCCGCTCCGGAACCATCTTGATGTCGAGATAGCCGGCATTGCGGGCCGTCGACGCGATCGTGTCGTCGAGATCGAGTTCTTCTTCGGCGCCCTCGCGCGCGAACTTGCGCAGCCGGCGCAGCGCGATCTTGATGTTGCGGGTGCCCAGCTCGACCTGGTCGTCGTAGTCGCGGTACGTGCGCTGTTCCCAGACCTTGACCGCGGTGCGGTTGCCGGCCGACGGGCCGCCGATGCGCACGCCTTCGGGGTTGAAGCCGCCGTTGCCGAACGGCGACGTGCCGTTGGTGCCGATCCACTTGTTGCCGCCTTCGTGGCGCTTCTTCTGCTCTTCGAGCAGTTCCTTGAGCCGGGCCATCAGCTTGTCGAGCCCGCCCATTGCCTCGATCGCGGCTTTTTCCTCGGCCGTGAACTCGCGCTGCATCATGCGCTTGAGCCAGTCGGGCGGCACGTCGATGTCGAGCGCCGACACTGCCGTCACGCCCTTGAAATACGCGCCGAACGCCTTGTCGAACTTGTCGAAGTTGCGCTCGTCCTTGACCAGCGCGGCGCGCGACAGGTAGTAGAACTCGTCGATCGACGGCCCGATCACATGCTTTTGCATGCCTTCGAGCAGCATCAGGTATTCCTTGATCGATACCGGCAGCTTGGCCTGCTTGAGGGCCAGAAAGAAATCGATCAGCATCGTGCTGTCTCCTGGAAGGGGCTCGGCCGCTAGCGCGCACCGTCCGCCGCGGCGGCACGCAGCCGAGCGAGGCGAAAGTGCAGGTGCCGGCGCACGGTCGGCCATTCGTGGTCGAGGATACTGAACACGACCGTGTCGCGCCGCGTGCCGTCGGGCAGCAGCCGGTGCTGGCGCAGGATGCCGTCCTGCTTGGCGCCCAGTTTGGCGATGGCCTGCCGCGACTGGTGGTTCATGAAATGCGTGCGGAATTCGACCGCCACGCAGCCGAGCCGCTCGAACGCGTGCGTCAGCAGCAGCAGCTTGGCCTCGGTATTCAGCGGTCCGCGCTGCACGCTGGCCGAGTAGAACGTCGTGCCGATCTCGAGCCGGCGCAGCTCGGTCTCGATGTTCATGTAGCGCGTCGAGCCGACGATCCGGCCGCTGGCGCGGTCGACGACCGCGAACGGCAGCGCGGCGCCCCGGGCCTGCAGCGCGAGCGCCTGCTCGATCCAGCCGGGCACCGCGTCGGGCGGCGGAACGGCGGTGTACCACAGTTCCCAGAGCCTGCCGTCGTCGACCGCCCGGGCCAAGCCGGGCGCGTCGTCGCCGGTCAGCGGGCGCAGTTCGACGACCTCACCCCGCAGCGTGACCGGCTCGGGGGGGTAGGGCAGCAGCGTGTCGGGGGCGGTCATCGCGGCAGGGGGCGGAGGGCGTGCGTCGGCCGCTGGTCAGCGGTTGTGTTTGGCCATGAAGATCAGGCGTTCGAACAGGTGCACGTCCTGCTCGTTCTTGAGCAGCGCGCCGTGCAGCGGCGGGATCACCGTCTTGTTGTCCTGCGAGCGCAGCGCCTCGGGCGGGATGTCCTCGGCCATCAGCAGCTTGAGCCAGTCGAGCAGCTCGGACGTCGACGGCTTTTTCTTCAGGCCCGGCAGGTCGCGGATCTGGAAGAAGATGTCCATCGCTTCCTTGAGCAGCGTCTTCTTGAGCCCCGGGTAGTGGACGTCGACGATCGCCTGCATCGTGTCGCGATCGGGGAACTTGATGTAGTGGAAGAAGCAGCGGCGCAGGAAGGCGTCGGGCAGTTCCTTCTCGTTGTTGGACGTGATGATCACGACCGGGCGGTGCACGGCCTTGATCAGCTCGCGCGTCTCGTAGACGTAGAACTCCATCCGGTCGAGTTCGCGCAGCAGATCGTTCGGGAACTCGATGTCGGCCTTGTCGATCTCGTCGATCAGCAGCACGACCGGGCGCTCGGACGAGAACGCCTGCCACAGCACGCCCTTGACGATGTAGTTGTGGATGTCCTTGACGCGCTCGTCGCCGAGCTGCGAATCGCGCAGGCGCGAGACGGCGTCGTATTCGTACAGACCCTGCTGCGCCTTGGTCGTCGACTTGATGTGCCATTGCAGCAGCGGCATGTCCAGCGCGTGGGCGACTTCCTCGGCCAGCATCGTCTTGCCGGTGCCGGGCTCGCCCTTGATCAGCAGCGGACGCTGCAGCGTGATGGCGGCATTGACCGCCAGTTTCAGATCGTCCGTCGTGACGTAACTGTCGGATCCTTGAAAGCGCATGGGTGTGTCTTCGATCTATAAGTATTTGAAAGGGCTTGTCGCAGTATACGGGAAGCATGTCGGCTTTGCGCGACGACTGGACGGCTGGAAGCGCTCTCGGCTAGAATCCAAGATTCATTTTTAAAACAAGTACTTCGGGGGCTTTCGAGGTTTCCCCGATGAAATCGCCGGTGGTGCGCGCTCGATCGGGTTCGCGCATGGCGGGATCGGCTTGGCTGGGTGGATCCGCTCGCGCCGCGTGCCGGCTGCTTCGGCGCCGTGCGGCCGGCCACAGTGGAGACGACCGCGATAGTCTGCGACAATGGCGCGACGCCGGATGGCGACCGGACTTTCCACAAATGGGTATGTCCGTCCACAAATGGTTATGTCCGTCCATGAACGGTACAGCTCGTCCACACGCGGTGATGCTTAGGTGATCAGTTGGGTAATGAATCCGTGAACAAAAAAGACAAGCCCTTGATTCGCGGCCTCGCCGCGGCCGTGACGATCGGGGCCGCCGGCCTCGTGCATCTGCCGATGCACGCGCAGGAAGCCGTCGCCGGCAATGCCGACGAAGCCAAGAACAAGATCTCGATGTGCATCGGTTGCCACGAGATTCCCGGCTACAAGGCCTCGTTTCCGTCGGTCTACCAGGTGCCGATGCTCTACGGCCAGTCGCCGAAGTACATCGAAGCCGCCCTGCAGGCCTATCGCAAGGGCGACCGCGGCCATCCGACGATGCGCGCCATCGCCGGTTCGCTCAGCGACAAGGACATCGCCGATCTGGCGGCCTACTACGGCAGCAAATGAGGCGCGTCGCGATGTTCCGATTCCGTACCGGCTCCACCATGAAACTCGACAACTCCGCAGCGGCGATCGCCGGCACCCTCGGTCTGGCGCTGGCCGGACTGCTCCAATCCGGCACCGCGACGGCCGCCGATCTCGAACAGGGGCGGGCCAAGGCCGAGCAGATCTGCGCGGCGTGCCACGGCAAGGACGGCAACACGCCGATCGACCCGACGTATCCGCGCCTGGCCGGGCAGCACGCCGATTACCTGGCGCAGGCGCTGCTCGAGTACAAGCGCGACGATCGCAAGAACGCGATCATGGGTGCGCAGGCCAAGCTGCTGTCCCGCCAGGACATCGACAACCTGTCCGCTTATTACGCGTCGCTGCCGGGTACGCTGGCGCACAAGCACAAGCCGGCCCGCTGACCGGGCCCGGGCGGACGGCCTCGCCCGCCCGCTTCACTTCGTCCGCCCGCTTCAGAGCAGGCCGTCGAACGGCAGGATGTCGACCGGTTCGCCGGCTTCGACCGGTCCGCGCTCGTGCTCGAGCACGATGATGCAGTTGGCTTCGGTCATCGAGCGCAGCATCGCCGAGCCCTGGTCGCCGGTGCTGCGCACGTGCAGGCGGCCGTCGTCGGCGCGCAGGAAGACGCCGCGCTGGAACTCGGTGCGGCCCGGCCGCTTGGCCAGCCGTTCGGTCGCGAGCGCGACATGGCTCGGCGGGGCGCCGACCGCCGCCCCCATCATCCGGTGCAGCGCCGGGCGGACCAGGAAATAGAAGCTCGTCATCGCCGCGACCGGGTTGCCCGGCAGGCCGAAATAGACGGCGTCGCCGACTCTGCCGAAGGCCAGCGGCTTGCCGGGCCGGATCGCGATCCGCCAGAACAGCACCTCGCCGAGCCGCTCCATGACCTCGCGGGTGAAATCGGCTTCGCCGACCGACATGCCGCCGGACGACAGGATGACGTCGGCCCGTTCGGACGCGCTGCGCAGCGTGGCCTCGAGCGCGATCGGATCGTCGGGCACGATGCCCATGTCGATCAGGTCGACGCCGAGCCGATGCAGCATGCCGAACAGGCTGTAGCGGTTGCTGTCGTAGATCTGCCCGACATCCAGCGGCAGGCCGAGCGGCCGCAATTCGTCGCCGGTCGAGAAATACGCGACGCGCAGCGGCGGATGGACCGGCACCTCGCCGATCCCGATCGACGCCAGCAGGCCCAGGTCGGCGGGCCTCAGCACGCGGCCGGCACGCAGGACGGTCCGGCCGCGGGCCAGATCGTCTCCGGCGCGGCGGCAATGCCGGCCGGCGGGCGGCGCTTCGTCGGCCGGCACCGTCAGCCGGTTGCCTTGCAGCCGGGCCTCCTCGACCAGCACGATCGCATCGAGTCCGGCCGGCATCAGCGCGCCGGTGCTCACGCGCACGGCCTGCCCCGGCGCGACCGGGGACAGGTACGGGCGGCCCGCCAGCGCGCTGCCGACGACGGTCAGCACCGTGGCCGACGGTGAAGACGACTGTGACGGTGGCGATGACGGTAGCGATGACGGTAGCGATGACGAGGGTGATGACGAGGGTGATGACGGCCCGGCCGCCAGGAGGTCCGCGGACCGGATCGCGAAGCCGTCCATCGCGGCGCAGTCGGCGGGCGGCACGTCGATCGGCGAGACCTGGTCGAGCGCCAGCACGCGATGCAGCGCCGATCGCAGATCGACCCGTTGCAGGGTCTGGCTCGGCGACAGCGTGCCGACGATCAGGCGACGGGCTTCGTCGACCGACAGCAGCCCGTCGCCGGGCGCGGCCCGGCGCGGGCCGGCGTCGGGGTCATCGGGGGCGCGCATGGTCGTTCAGGTCCGACGGGGTGTTGATGTTGGTGAACGCATGTTCGTCGTCGAACGTCACCCAGACGGCTTGCGAGCGCTCGACCCAGCCTTCGACCGAGCGGCCGCCTTCCTCCAGATACGCGTGCAGCGACGGCAGTACCCGACGGTGGACGAGCATGCACAGCGGATGGCGCCGTTGCCCGGTGCGGGCCAGCGCGATCTCGGTGCCCGTCCCGGCTTCGATCGCGTCGGCCAGCCGCAGGACCAGGTCGCGAGGCAGGAACGGCGTGTCGCAGGGCGCCGTCGCCAGCCAACTCGTGTCGGCGCTGGCGAGCGCGGCGTGCACGCCGGCCAGCGGGCCCAGATGCCCGGGCAGACGATCGGCGATCAACGGAATGCCCAGATGGCGATAGTCGCCGCGGGCCGTGTCGACGTTCAACAGCAGATGACCGACCTGCGGCGCGAAACGCGACAGCACGTAGTCGATCAGCGTCGCGTCGCGGAAGCGGACCAGTCCCTTGGCCACGCCCGCTCCGTCGGCACTGAGCCGCCGGCCGAGTCCGCCGGCCAGGATGACGCCGGTGATGCTTTCGCGCGTGATCATCCGCCGATGTACGACATTTCGATCTTGCGGCGCCGGGCGGACGCCTCGCTGCGCAGTTCCGAATAGCGGTCCTGGCGGCGGCGCCAGACCTGGCCCAGCGCGTTGGCGATCATCAGGTCGGTGGCGCCCGTGCGCAGCAGCGCGCGCAGATCGTGTCCTTCGCTGGCGAACAGGCAGGTGTACAGGCGCCCGTCGGTCGACAGCCGCGCGCGCGAGCAATCGCTGCAGAACGGCTGCGTGACCGACGTGATCACGCCGATCTCGCCGGCGCCGTCGAGGTAGCGCCAGCATTCGGCGACCTCGCCGGTGTAGTGGCGGCCGATCGGTTCGACCGGAAAGCTCGCGCCGATCCGCGCGATCACTTCGCTGCCCGGAACGACTTCGTCCAGCCGCCAGCCGTTCGACGAGCCGACGTCCATGTATTCGATGAAGCGCAGGATCACGCCGCTGCCGCGAAAATGCCGCGCCATCGGCAGGATCTGCCCGTCGTTGATGCCGCGGCGCACGACCATGTTGACCTTGATCGGTCCTAGGCCGGCGGCCCGGGCGGCGTCGATGCCGTCCAGCACGTCCGTCACCGGAAAATCGGCGTCGTTCATCCGTCGGAAGATCGCGTCGTCCAGCGCGTCGAGACTGACCGTGACGCGGTGCAGGCCGGCGGCGCGCAGCGCGTGCGCCTTGCGTGCCAGCAGCGAGGCGTTGGTCGTCAGCGTCAGCTCCAGCGGCTCGCCGTCGAGCGTGCGCAGGCGGGCCAGCTTCGCGACCAGGTCTTCGATGTGCCTGCGCAGCAGGGGTTCGCCGCCGGTCAGGCGGATCTTGCGGGTGCCGTGCGCGGCGAACAGCCGCGCGAGCCGCTCGATCTCTTCGAACGTCAGCAGCGAGGCTTGCGGCAGGAAGCGGTACGACGCGTCGAAGACTTCGCGCGGCATGCAGTAGCCGCAGCGGAAATTGCAGCGGTCCGTCACCGAGATGCGCAGATCGTGCAGCGCACGCCCCAGCCGATCGAGCAGCAGGCCCTCGGGCGGCTCCAGCGATTCGGGGATCGCCGGCGCTGGCGCGCGGTCGCGTGTCTCGGCGATCGGAATGAAGCGGTCAGTCATCTGCAGCCGGTCGGAAACCGTCATCGTGCCGGGAGGTCCCCGCGACCGCTATCTTAGCAATCGTCCGATGACCCCGCCGCGCGTGGGCGGCGGGGCGGGACCGGGCGCGTCCGAGCCGCGCCCGGGGGGCCGCGCGGGCGCTCAGGCCTGCGGCGGCGGCGGCGAGGTCTCGACCTGCTGCAGCGGCTCGTCGGCCACGACGACGCGCGGCTTGCGGCGACGGACCGGGCGCGGCGCCGGCGCGGCCTCGGGTTCGGGCGCCTGCGCCGATGCTTTGGTCTCGACCCAGGTCAGACCCGCCTCGGACACGATGTCCTGCAGGCGATTCGCGTCCGGGGCGTCCGCTACGGCCGGGGCCGTCGGAGCCGTCAGAGCTGCCGGAGCCGCCGGAGCCGCCGGAGCGGCGGTCGGCGCGGCTACGGCCGCCGCCGGTGCGGGGGCCGACGCGGCTTCGGCCTGGAAGCCGGCCGCCGGTTCGCGCGTGACCGCCGCGTCAGCGGCCGACGCAACCGGGGGCGTGGCCTCGGCGACCGGCCGCGGCGCCGCCGTGTCGGCGGCGCTCGCCGGTTCCGCGGCCGCGGCGACGGCCGCGATGGCGGCAGGGGCCACGGGGGCCCGGACGGCTTGCTGCGGTGCTTCGGCGACCGCCTCGGCGGCAGGCGCTTCGACGGTCGGCGACGCGTCGGCCGGTGCCTCGGTCGTCACCGTCTCGACACCACTCCGGCCGGGCGCCGTTTCGACCGGCGCGTGCGGGGCCGGCCGGCGGGCAGGAGCCGGAGCGGCTTCGGCGGGTTCGACGTCGGCGCCGGCGCTCGGCGACAGCGGCTCGACCTCGGCCTGGACCACGAGCGGTTCGGGTTCCGGCGACTTCGGGAACGGCCACGGCGGCAGGTCGGTGCTGAACGGCGATTCGATGTCGCGTTCGCGGCGACCGCCACGCCGGCGGCGGTTGCGGCTGCGCCGTTGCTCATCCGGCGCGGCGCCGTCGCCGCGCGGCAACGCCGAGGCCTCGATGCCGGTGTCGGCGGACTCGAGCAGGTCGTCGGCGGCGGTGGCGGCGATGGCCGGCGTCATGGCCTCGGCGTCGACGGCGCGCTGGCGGCCTTCGTCGCGGCGGCCGCGTTCGCCGCGCTCACCACGCGGCGGACGGCCGTCGGTACGCTCCTGGCCCTCGCGGTTCTCGCGACCCTCCCGGCCCTCGCGCGGTTCGCGGCCGTCGGTCCGGCCTTCGCCGCGCGCGTCGGCCCGGCCCTCGTTGCGGTTGTCGCGGCGGCCGTCGCGGTTCTCGGCGCGCGATTCGCGTCCTTCGGTGCGCGCTTCCCTGGGCTCGCGGCCTTCCCGGGCCTCGCGAGGTTCACGAGGCTCGCGCACCTCGCGCGGCTCGCGGGCCGGCCGTTCGCCGGCCGGCTCGTTGCGCGGCGCGCGCGGGGTGCGGACATCGCCCTGGGCGGCCTGGCCTTCACGCGCTTCGCGGGCCTCGCGCGTCACCGGCGCGCCGTCGCGCGCCTGGCCTTCGCGCGGCGTGCGCCCGTCGCGTTGACGGTCGGTGCGCGAACGCTCTCCGCGCTCACCCCGCTCGCTGCGTTCGCCACGATCCCCTCGCTCGCCGCGGCTGCGGCCGTTGGCGTCGCGCGGCGCGCGCGCTTCACGGGAGCGGTCGTCGCGTCCCCGTCGCGGTTCGCCCTCCGGCAACGGCGAGGCGGGGACGGCCGTCGTGCGCAGCGGCGCCGGCGCTTCGGCGCCGGTGACGCTCGCTTCGTTGGCGGCTTTCGGACGGAACCAGTTCAGGATGCGTCCGAGCAGGCCCTGGTCGTCGGAGTGCGGATCCATCGAATGCGCGCTGGCGGCGCGAACCGGAGCCGGGACCGGCGCCGGAGGCGGCGTGGCGGCGACCGGCGTGGGAGCCGGCATCGGTGCCGGCTGCGGCGGCGTCACGCCCTTGACGACGGCTTCCTGCCGCGTCTTGGCCGGTTCGAGCTTGCGCTCCAGATAATCGTTGTCGTCGGTCGGTCCGTCGGCCAGCGAGTAGCTGGCGCGGTAAGACGCCAGGCGCTCGTCGTCATGGCGCAGGCGTTCGAGCCGGTAGTGCGGCGTCTCGAGGTACTTGTTGGGCACCATGACGACCTCGACCTTCGAGCGCGCCTCGATCTTGGCGATCTCGCCGCGCTTCTCGTTCAGCAGGAAGGTCGCGACGTCGACCGGCACCTGCGCATGGACGACGGCGGTGTTCTCCTTCATCGCCTCTTCCTGGATCACGCGCAGGCAGTGCAGCGCCGACGATTCGACGTCGCGGATCACGCCGGTGCCGTTGCAGCGCGGGCAGGTGATGTGCGTGCCTTCGTTGAGCGCCGGGCGCAGGCGCTGGCGCGACATCTCCATCAGGCCGAAGCGCGAGATCTTGCCCGCCTGGACCCGCGCGCGGTCATAGTGCAGCGCGTCCTTGATCCGCTGCTCGACCTCGCGCTGGTTCTTGCTGCTCTCCATGTCGATGAAGTCGATGACGATCAGCCCGCCCAGATCGCGCAGGCGCATCTGGCGAGCGACCTCGTCGGCCGCTTCGAGGTTCGTGCGCAGCGCGGTCTCCTCGATGTCGGCGCCGCGCGTCGAGCGGGCGGAGTTGACGTCGATCGCGACCAGCGCTTCGGTGTGGTCGATGACCACGGCGCCGCCCGAAGGCAGCGGGACGATCCGCGAGTACGCGGTCTCGATCTGGTGTTCGATCTGGAAGCGCGAGAACAGCGGGATGTCGTCGCTGTAGCGCTTGACGCGATGGACGTTGTCCGGCATCACGTGCGCCATGAACTGGCGCGCCTGCTCGAAGATGTCGGCCGTGTCGATCAGGATCTCGCCGATGTCGGCAGTGAAGTAGTCGCGGATCGCGCGGATGACCAGGCTCGATTCCTGGTAGATCAGGAACGGGCCGCCGGTGGTGCCGGCGGCCGAATCGATCGCGCGCCACAGTTGCAGCAGGTAGTTCAGGTCCCACTGGAGTTCTTCGACGCTGCGGCCGATGCCGGCGGTGCGGGCGATCAGGCTCATGCCCTGCGGGATCTGGAGCTGGTCCATCGTCTCGCGCAGTTCCTGCCGGTCTTCGCCTTCGACGCGCCGCGAGACGCCGCCGCCGCGAGGATTGTTCGGCATCAGCACCGTGTAGCGGCCGGCCAGCGAGATGAACGTGGTCAGCGCCGCGCCCTTGTTGCCGCGCTCTTCCTTGTCGACCTGGACGATCAGCTCCTGGCCTTCGCTGATCGCATCCTGGACGCGGGACTTGCCGCCTTCGCCGTTGCCGCCCTTCAGGTAGGCCTTGGAGATCTCCTTGAACGGCAGGAAGCCGTGGCGTTCTTCACCGTAGTTGACGAAGCAGGCTTCGAGACTGGGTTCGACCCGGGTGACGATGCCCTTGTAGATGTTGCTCTTGCGGGACTCGTGGCTGGCCGACTCGATGTCGATGTCGATCAGCTTCTGCCCATCGACGATGGCGACGCGCAACTCTTCCGAGTGCGTCGCGTTGAAAAGCATGCGCTTCATTTGGAATAGGCTCTCCGGCACAGATTGCGCGATCTGTGCGCATCGGCGGGAGCCCGAAGAGTCGAACGAGCGTCGAGGTCAGGCCCGCCGATGATGGGCGGGCGGCAACGCATGGCTCCGTGAACTCTGGCACGCGCCACGTCGACCCTGGCCGCGCGCGTCTGAACGAGCGACGGCTGCGCAGCGAGGCAGGGCGGGGGTGGGAGTCAAGGCAGGCATGAACCGCAGTTTGTTGTCGACACCAGCGATCGGCGGCGGGCGCCGATGGCGGTCTTTGTTCGTTCCGGCTCGGAATTCGGGTATCCCGCGTTCCCTGCCGATCGCTCGAAGGTCGATGCGACGGGGAACCGCGTTACAAAATTGTTCTCACAGTCCGTTCGATCGCAGGGGGGCCGGTAGAATGACCAGCCCCGACGCACCAGCGTATCGATCGCCAGCACGCCGGTACCGGCATGCGCTTGCGGCGATGCCGATCGGCGATGGATCGCCGGCGGCTTGCGACGCCTCCTGCATTTGTGCGGACAGCCGGCAAAGTATAGCAAGATGAACGTCTTACGCACAGAAGCTCACAACTCGCCCGCAGGCGGTCCGACGGACGGTCGCTCCGGCGGCCGAACGGCCTCAAGTCCGCCGAAAGCGGCCGACGCGCAGGTCGTCTACGTCGATATCGACGACGGCGCGGCCGGCCAGCGCCTGGACAATCTGCTGATCCGGCTGTGCAAGGGCGTGCCCAAGAGCCATCTGTACCAGTTGATCCGCAGCGGGCAGGTGCGGCTGAACGGCAAGCGCTGCACGGCCGACACGCGCCTGGCCTGCGGCGATCGGCTGCGTCTGCCGCCGATGCGCCGGGCCGAGCCGTCGGCGGCGGCCGCGAGCGCACCGCCGGTCGAATTCCCGGTGATTTTCGAGAACGACGGGCTGATCGTCATCGACAAGCCCGCCGGCGTCGCCGTGCACGGCGGCAGCGGCGTGTCCAGCGGCGTGATCGAGCAGTTGCGCGCCGCCCGGCCGCAGGCGCGGTTCCTCGAACTGGTGCACCGGCTCGATCGCGACACCTCGGGCGTGATGATGATCGCCAAGAAGCGATCGGCGCTGGTCGAGCTGCAGCGCCAGTTGCGCGAACGGCTGTCCGACAAGCGCTACCTGGCGATCGTGCTGGGCCGTTGGCCGCTGCGCAGCAAGCGGCTGACCGACCCCTTGCACAAGTTCCTGACGGCGGAGGGCGAGCGCCGCGTGATGGTGCGCGCCGACGGCCTGTCGGCCGCCACGACGGTGACCGGCCTGCGCCACGCGTCGCTGCCGGGCGTCGGTGTGTGTACGCTGGTCGAATGCCGGATCGAGACCGGACGGACCCACCAGATCCGCGTCCACCTGAGCCATGCGGGATTTCCGCTGCTCGGCGACGAGAAATACGGGGTGTTCGATCTGAATAAATTACTTGATAAAATAGGCCATAAGCGTATGTTCCTGCACTCCTTTTCATTGACGATCAAAGAACCGCAGAGCGGCCGGGCGCAGCAGTTCGTGTCGCCGATGCCCGGCGCGTTCGAGGCCCTGCTCGACGCCGGCAGGGCCGATGCGGGTACGGGTGCCGATGCGGGTACGGGCGCGCCGCGGGCAGCCGGACGGAGACAGCCATGACGGCCGCGCGCGCCAACGGCCGCTCCGGGGACGCGAGGTCGGCCGCGTTCGATCTGGTCGTCTTCGATTGGGACGGCACGCTCGTCGACTCGACCGGTGCGATCACCGAGGCGATCCGCGGGGCCGCCTCCGATCTGAGCCTGCCGATCCCGACGCGCGAGCAGGCCAGCCACGTCATCGGCCTGGGGCTGCACGACGCGCTGCGTCTGGCGGTGCCCGATCTGACGGCCGAAAGTCTGCCCGCGTTCGTCGAGCGCTACCGGTTCCACTACCTGAAGCGCGACCAGAGCTTCCTGCCGTTCGACGGCATCGCCGACCTGCTGACCGAGTTGAACGGATCGCGGCAATGGGTCGCGATCGCCACCGGCAAGTCGCGCGTGGGGCTGAACCGGGCGCTCGAGCAGATGGGCTGGCAGCGCCGGTTCATCACGACACGCTGCGCCGACGAAGGACGGCCCAAGCCGCATCCGTGGATGCTGCTCGACATCTGCGAGGAACTGGGCGTGGCGCCGGACCGCGCCGTGATGATCGGCGACACGACGCACGACCTCGGCATGGCCCGTGATGCCGGCGCCGCGTCGGTCGCCGTCACGTACGGCGCGCATCCGCATGCCGAGCTGCATGCGTTCGGCGCGACGGTGATCGTCGATTCGGTCGCGCAGTTGCGCGACTGGTTGATGCCCCGGCTGCGCGCGCCGGACGAAGGCCTGGCCGGGTGAACGGCGACCGCGCGCCGGCGTTGCCGCCGACGGCCGACGGATCGCCGCCCGGATGGGCCTGGCAACCGGTCTGCGAGTCGGCGCGGCTCGTCGAGCGCGGCGCCGGCGTGCGTTTCGCCTGGTCCGGGCAGGGGCGCGCCGACTGGCCGGCATTCGTCGTGCGCGTCGACGGGCGCCCGAGCGCGTTCCTGAACCGCTGCGCGCACGTGCCGGTCGAGCTCGACGGCGAGCCCGGGCGGTTCTTCGACGATGCCGGCCTATACTTGGTTTGTGCGACGCACGGTGCGTGCTACGACGCGGGCAACGGCGTCTGCGTCGCGGGCCCTTGCCGCGGCAAACGCCTGAATGCCCTCGATGCGACCGAGCACGACGGCCAGGTCTGGATCCTGATGAACCTCGAGACACGATGATGGAAGACGACTATCAGCCTATCCGTGCGGGCGCTCGCGAGAACCCGTCGATCCGCGAGATCCCCGACGAACCCAGGCCGCCGAATGCGGGCGGCGGTGGCGGCAGCGAACCGCCCGGCTGGGAACGCGGCGTCATCGAAAAGCTGGCGCTGGGCCTCGTGCAGGAGAAGCGCCGCGCCCGGCGCTGGAGCATCTTCTTCCGGCTCGCCTACCTGGCGCTGATCATCGCCGGCGGCTTGCTGCTGCTGGGGCGAAGCTCGCTGACCGGCGGCGACGACATCGCCACCGGCCGCCATACGGCGCTCGTCGAGTTGAACGGCGTGATCAGCGCCGAAGGCGAGGCCAGCGCCGAGAATCTCAACACCGCGCTGCAGAACGCGTTCAAGGATCGCAACACCGTCGGCGTCGTGCTGCGCATCAACAGTCCCGGCGGCAGTCCGGTGCAGGCCGGCATCGTGCACGACGAGATCCTGCGCCTGCGCGCCAAGTATCCGAAGGTGCCGCTGTACGCGGTCGTCGAAGAGATCTGCGCGTCGGGCGGCTACTACGTGGCCGCGGCCGCCGATCGCATCTTCGTCGACAAGGCGAGCCTCGTCGGGTCGATCGGCGTGCTGATGGACGGATTCGGCTTCGTCGACACGCTCGACAAGCTCGGCGTCGAGCGCCGCCTGCTGACCGCGGGCCGCAACAAGGGCTTCCTCGACAGCTTCTCGCCGATGAACGACGAGCAGCGGCAGTACGCGCAGAAGATGCTCGACGAGATCCACCAGCAGTTCATCGATGTCGTGCGCAAGGGGCGCGGCGACCGCCTGAAGGAAACGCCGGACACGTTCAGCGGCCTGTTCTGGACCGGCTCGCAGAGCGTCGGCATGGGCTTGGCCGACGACTTCGGCACCGTCGGTTCGGTGGCCCGCGACGTCGTCAAGGCCGAATCGGTCGTCGATTTCTCCACGCGCGAGAACGTGGCGGAAAAACTGGCGCGGCGCCTCGGCGCGCGCACGGCCGACAGTCTGGCCGGCAGCCTGCGCAACTTCCTCGAATCGCCGCACTGGCGCTGAGCGCCGCGCGCGGTCGGCGGGAGTGCACGGTCGCCGGCCGCGCGGCCGGCGGATCCCGGCCCGCGCAGCTCAGCGCGGCCCGCGGCGTGGCAGCGGGCCGCGGCGGTCGACGGGGCGGTGCGGCGCGGTGCGGGTGCCCTCCTTGCCGACGCGATCCTGCGGGACGGCGAGCAGCCCGAAGACCGTCGGCACCTTTCCCAGCGTCGCCGGCGCCTCGCGCCAGTCGGCGATCGTGGCGGTGCGGATCGATTCATCGGCGAGCGTGAGCGCCGACGCCACGGTCAGACGGGTGCCGGGCGACAGGCAGGCGAGCAGGCTGTCGAACAGCGCCTGCGACCGATACGGCGTTTCGATCATCAGGATCGACTCCCGCTGGCGGGCGGACCGCTGTTCGAGCGCCTGCAGCCGCTGCAGCCGCTCATCGGCCTGCGCCGGCACATAGCCGACGAACGCAAAATGCTGTCCGTCGAGTCCGCTGGCCATCAACGCCAGCAGCAGCGAGCTGGGGCCGACCAGCGGCACCACGCGGATGCCGCGCCGGTGCGCGAGCGCCACCAGCTCGGCGCCCGGATCGGCGACGCCCGGGCAGCCGGCCTCGGACATCAGGCCGACGTCGCGGCCCTGCCGCAGCGGGGCGAGCAGCGCTTCCAGCCGATCGGCCGGCGTGTGCTCGTTCAATTCGTGGATCTCGATCTGCTGGAGCACGTGCGCGGTCGGCACCCGCTTCAGGAATGCCCGCGCGGTGCGCGCGTTCTCGACGACGAAGCAGTCCAGCCGCGCGGCGATCGCCAGCGTCGGGGCGGGCAGGCACTGCGCCGGCGACTGCTCGGGGCCCAGCGGAATCGGCAGGCAGTACAGCGTGCCGGCGGGGGCGTCGCCGCTCATGCGCCGAGCGGCGCGAGGCCGGCCTCGGTCAGCAGCGTCGTCAGCGCGATCAGCGGCAGGCCGACGATCGCCGTCGGATCGTCCGACTGCAGCGATTCGATCAGCGCGATCCCCAGCGCCTCGGCTTTGGCCGATCCGGCGCAGTCGTACGGCTGCTCGCGGAGCAGGTAGGTCTCGATCTGCGCGGCGCTCAGCGGACGGAAACGCACGCGCGTATCGACGACGACCGTGCGATGGTAGCCGCCGTCGGCGCGGCGCAGCGTCATGCCGCTGTGGAACGTCAGCGTGCGTCCGGACGCGGCCGTCAGTTGCTCGACCGCCCGCGCGTGATCGCCGGGCTTGCCGAGGCTTCGCAGCCCGTCCAGCGTCGCGGTCTGGTCCGAACCGATGACCAGCGCGTGCGGCGCGGCGGCGGCCAGCGAGTCGGCGACGGCCGCGGCCTTCGCTTCGGACAGCCGGTGCGCGAGTTGCCGCGGCGTCTCGCCGGGCAGCGCCTGCTCGTCGACCCGCGGCGCCTGCACGCTGAACGGCAGGCCGAGCCGCTCGAGCAGTTCGCGGCGGTAGCGCGACGTCGAGGCCAGTACCAGCGAGGGCGGACCGCCGCTCGCGCTCGGGGCGGCGGCGGGGGGCGAAGACGGGGTGAAGGGGGCGTCGGTCACGTTGCGGCGGGAGACGATGCTCGAAGACGATGCGGGGCGCATCATAATAGCGAGATGTCCAAGCGCTCTTCTTCCCGCGGTCCGCGCGCGCAGCCCGGCGGACCGGATCCGGCCGCCGGCCGCTCCTCCGGCGCGGCGGCCGCGGCCCGCCCGCTGATCGATACCAGCGAATTCTGCCGGCTCGCGCAGTCGATCGAAGGCGCGACCCCGGTCGCGCGCCTTCCCCGGCTGGCGGCCGACCTGTTCGACGACGCCGGCCAGGTCGACTGGCGCCTGCGCGGATGGCAGGCGCCGAACGACGAAGCGGGCGTCGATCGCCGGATGCGCCTGGAACTGGCCGTGCAGTGCGCGGTGCGCTGCGATCGCTGCCTGCAGCGGCTGCCGATCGCCTACGAGGTCGAGCGCGACTACCTGCTGATGCGGACCGAGAAGCAGGCCGCCGAGGTCGACGCCGACGTCGACGACTACGACGTGCTGGTCGCCAGCCCCCGCTTCGACGTGCTCGAGCTCGTCGAGGACGAGGCGATCATGGGCCAGCCGTTGCAGGCCGAGCACGAGGACTGCGAGCTGCCGGTCGAACTCGACGACGAAGAGCCGCTCGAGCGTCCGAACCCGTTCGCCGCGCTGGCATCGCTGCGCAGATCCGCGGATGACGACGCGGAAGGCGAGGCGAGCGAAGAGGGCGAGGAAGGCGAGCAGCGCGAAGAGCGCGCGCGGGGCGACGGCGAAGGCGGCGACGCTCATTGACCGCGATGCCGGCAGCGGTTCGTCAACGCCGTCCTGTAAGCCATTGAAATCCCAATCAATTGACTGCTATAATCGCGGATTGACTTTCTGCCGGGTGGGCGCAACCGCCTTCACGTGCCCGGCCGATCGTCGCCACTTTCGCCTGAAGATCAACAGGTTGGGCGCCGCACGGTCGGCGTCCGCCATCGATGGATAACGGAACTCGACATGGCCGTCCAGCAGAACAAGAAATCCCCGTCCAAGCGCGGCATGCATCGCGCGCACGACTTTTTGGCCGCTCCGGCGACCGCGATCGAGCCGACGACCGGCGAGGTCCACCTGCGCCACCACGTGAGCCCCAACGGCTACTATCGCGGCAAGAAAGTCGTCAAGACCAAATCGGACGAGTGATCCGGCCCGCAGGCAGAAAACAACCGGCCCGGTAACGGGGCGTCGCGATCGGAGCCTTCGAGGGCATCAAAGGGCGTCGACGTTGAATTGCACGAGACAATTTGATGCCTGACTTGGCGATCCGTCGATGAGCGTTCGTCTTGCGGTCGACTGCATGGGCGGCGACCACGGCCTGCCCGTCACCGTGCCGGCCGCGCTATCGTTCCTGCAGTCCCATCCGGATCATCGGCTGCTGCTCGTCGGGCGCGAACCCGAGGTCGCGGCGGCGCTGGCCAGGCATCGCCACGATCCCGCGGCCGTCGAGATCCGGCACGCGCCCGAGGTCGTCGACATGGACGAAGGGCCCGCGCAGGCGCTGCGCAGCAAGCGCCAGTCGTCGATGCGGATCGCCGTCGAACTGGTCAAGGCCGGCGAGGCCGACGCGGCGATCAGCGCCGGCAACACCGGCGCGCTGATGGCGATCTCGCGCTTCGTGCTGAAGATGCTCGAAGGCATCGAGCGGCCGGCGATCGCGTTCCAGGTTCCGAACCAGAAGGGTGGCACGACGACCGTGCTCGACCTGGGCGCCAACGTCGATTGCGAGCCGCAGCATTTCCTGCAGTTCGCGATCATGGGCGCCGCGCTGGTGACCGCGCTCGACGGCAAGGCCTCGCCGTCGATCGGCCTGCTGAACATCGGCGAAGAAGCGATCAAGGGCAACGAGACCGTCAAGCAGGCGGCCGAGCTGCTGCGCGCCAGCGGATTGAATTTCTACGGCAACGTCGAAGGCGACGACATCTACGGCGGCGCGTCGGACGTCGTCGTCTGCGACGGCTTCGTCGGCAACGTGATGCTCAAGACCTCCGAGGGCGTCGCCAAGATGCTCGGGGCGTTCATCCGCGAGGAGTTCGAGCGCAACTGGATGACCCGGCTGATGGCCGTGGCCGCCTACCCGGTGCTGCGCCGCTTCAAGAATCGCGTCGATCCGGGTCGCTATAATGGCGGCGGTCTGGTCGGCTTGCGCGGCGTGGTCATCAAGAGCCACGGTTCCGCGACGGCGGCTGCGTTCGAAGCCGCGATGCGACGGGCCAGCGACGCCGCCCGCAATCAATTGGTCCAGCGCATCGCCGACGCGTTGCCGTTGATCAAGACCCCAGAGAAAGGCTGACACGACCGCATGCCCCGCCACACGCGCATCCTCGGAACCGGAAGCGGCCTGCCGCCCCGGATTGTGACCAATGCAGAGCTGGCCTCGGAGCTGGGCGCTCGCGGACTCGAGACCTCGGACGACTGGATCGTCGGGCGCACCGGCATCCGCCAGCGCCATCTGGCCGCGGCCGACGTCACCAGCAGCCAGCTCGCGACCGAGGCGGCCCGCAACGCGCTGCAGGCTGCCGGCCTCGGTCCGGCCGACATCGACCTGATCATCGTCGCCACGTCGACGCCCGACTACGTGTTCCCGAGCACCGCGTGCCTGGTGCAGAAGGCGTTGGGCGTCGAGCAGGGCGCGGCCTTCGACGTGCAGGCGGTCTGCGCGGGCTTCGTCTACGCGCTGGCGACCGCCGATTCGATGATCAAGACCGGGCTCGCGCAGCGCGCGCTGGTCATCGGCGCCGAAGTCTTCTCGCGCATCCTCGACTGGAACGACCGCGGCACCTGCGTGCTGTTCGGCGACGGCGCCGGCGCGATCGTCCTCGGCGGGGCCGACGAGCCGGGGCTGCTCGCGGCGCGGCTGCACGCCGACGGCCGCCACGAATCGATCCTGCGTACCGCCGGCAACGTCAGCGGCGGCGCGATCGTCGGCCATCCGTTCCTGACGATGGACGGCCAGGCGGTGTTCAAACTCGCGGTGACGGTGCTCGACCAGGTCGGACGCGAAGTCGTCGAGCTGGCTGGCTTGCAGCTCGCCGACGTCGACTGGCTGATTCCGCACCAGGCCAACGTCCGGATCATGCAGGCGACGGCCAAGCGGCTCGGCATCCCGCCGTCCAAGGTCATCGTCACCGTCGACCGGCACGCGAACACCTCGGCCGCCTCGATCCCGCTGGCGCTAGATGCCGGCGTGCGCGACGGCCGGATCCTGCCGGGCCAGCACGTGCTGATGGAAGGCGTCGGCGGCGGCTTCACGTGGGGCGCCGTGCTGGCGCGAATGTAAACGGCCGACGAAGCCGATCGGTCGGCGTCCGCCGCTCGGGCCCCCGGCGGCAGGGGACGCCCGGCGGACGGCGATCGCGGCCATGACAACGACAACGACCCTTCCGGCGCGCGGCGCCGCGAAGGGCAGGCAGCCAGGGAGGTGGCGCTCTGATGAGTCTCGCATTCGTCTTTCCCGGACAGGGATCCCAAGCGGTCGGCATGCTCGACGCGTTCGCCGACGTGCCCGTCGTCGCCTCGCTATTGGCGACGGCCAACGAAGCGCTCGGCGAAGACCTCGCGGGCCTGATCGCTCGCGGTCCGGCCGAGCAACTGGCGCTGACCGTCAACACGCAGCCGGCGATGCTGGTCGCCGGCCTCGCGTGTTTCGAGGCCTGGCGCGCGGCGGGCGGCCCCGATCCGGTCGCCGTCGCCGGCCACAGCCTGGGCGAATACACGGCGCTGACGGCCGCGGGCGCGATGACGCCGGCCGCCGCGGTCGCGTTGGTGCGGCTGCGCGCGCAGGCGATGCAGGACGCCGTGCCGGTCGGCACCGGCGCGATGGCGGCGATCCTCGGCCTCGACGACGATGCGGTGCGCCAGGCCTGCGCGAACGCGATGGCCGCCGCCCCGGGCGAGGTCGTCGAGGCCGTCAACTTCAACGCGCCGGCGCAGGTCGTCATCGCCGGTCATAAGGGCGCGGTCGAACGCGCGTGCGAACAGGCCAAGGCGCTGGGCGCCAAGCGGGCGCTGCCGCTGCCGGTTTCGGCGCCGTTCCATTCGTCGCTGCTCGAGCCGGCGGGCGCCAAGCTGCGCGACGCGCTGGCGAAGGTCGAACTGAAGTCCCCCGCGTGGCCGCTGGTCAACAACGTCGACGTCGCGGCGCCGACGGATCCGGCGGCGATCCGCGATGCGCTGGTGCGCCAGGCCTACGGCCCGGTGCGCTGGGTCGAGGTCGTTCGCAAGCTGGCCGGCATGGGCGTGACGCGCGTGATCGAGTTCGGCCCGGGCAAGGTGCTAAGCGGCCTGACGTCGCGGATCGACAAGTCGCTGAAGGGGCACGCCGTCTACGACCAGGCGTCGCTGCAGGCGGTGCTGGCCGAAGTCCGCGGCGCCTGAGCGGCACCGCGGACGGCGTGATCCATCCATTCGAGGAAGCCTGATGAATCTGGACAATCAAGTGGCGCTGGTGACCGGCGCCTCGCGGGGCATCGGTCACGCGATCGCGCTCGAGCTGGCGCGCCAGGGGGCCACCGTCGTCGGTACCGGCACCAGCGAGGCGAGCGCGGCGCGCTTCGGCGAGGCGCTGGCGGCGGCCGGCGGCAAGGGCCGCGGGCTCGTGCTCGACGTCGCCGACGCGGCGGCCTGCGAGGCGGCCGTCGACGCGGTCCAAAAGGAATTCGGCGGCCTGTCGATCCTCGTCAACAACGCCGGCATCACGCGCGACAACCTGTCGATGCGGATGAAGGACGACGAATGGAACAGCGTCATCGACACCAATCTGACGGCGGTGTTCCGGCTGTCGCGGCTCGTCATGCGCGGCATGATGAAGGCGCGTTACGGCCGCATCGTCAACGTCACGTCGGTCATCGGTTCGAGCGGCAATGCCGGGCAGGCGAACTACGCGGCCGCCAAGGCCGGCGTCGCCGGCTTGAGCAAATCGCTGGCGCGCGAACTCGGCTCGCGTGCGATCACCGTCAACTGCGTCGCGCCGGGGTTCATCGATACCGACATGACGCGCGCGCTGAGCGAGGCGCAGACCAGCGGCCTGGCGCAACAGATCCCGCTCGGACGGCTCGGCCAGCCCGAGGACATCGCCGCCGCGGTGGCGTTTCTCGCGTCGCCGCAGGCCGGCTACATCACCGGCGTGACGCTGCACGTCAACGGCGGGATGTACATGGAGTAAGTTCCGCCGATTCGTTACTGTTACAATTCGCCGCCGGTCGCGATGGCCGGCCTGATCAACATCGGTTCGCCGCAGTCGCCACGTTCTCGTGGTCCGGCGGATCGCGACGAGGAGTGATAATGGAAAACATCGAACAACGCGTGAAGAAGATCGTCGCCGAACAACTCGGCGTCAACGAAGCCGATATCAAGATCGAGTCGTCGTTCATCGACGACCTCGGTGCCGATTCGCTGGACACGGTCGAGCTGGTGATGGCGCTCGAAGACGAGTTCGAGACCGAGATCCCGGACGAGGAAGCCGAGAAGATCACGACGGTTCAGCAAGCGATCGATTACGTGAAGAACAACAGCAAGGCCTGAAGCGGCCGGGCTGAGCGTTCCGGAGAGCCACAGTGAGTAAACGTCGCGTCGTCGTCACGGGACTGGGCATCATCTGTCCGATCGGCAACGACATCCCCAGCGCGTGGGAGAACGCCGTCGCAGGCCAGTCCGGCGTCGAGAAGATCACCCGCTTCGATCCGTCGGCCTTGCCCGTGCACTTCGCCGGGCAGGTCAAGGACTTCGATATCGCCGCCTACATGCCTGCCAAAGAGGCGCGGCATTTCGATACGTTCATCCATTACGGCATCGCCGCGGGCCTGCAGGCCCTGCGCGACGCTGGGTTGACGGTCGACGAATCGAATGCGGACCGCGTGGGTGTCATGGTCGGCTCCGGCATCGGCGGCCTGCCGCTGATCGAGGAGCAGCACACCGAGTACACGAACCGCGGTCCTCGCCGGATCTCGCCGTTCTTCGTGCCGGGGACGATCGTCAACCTGATCTCCGGCCAACTGTCGATCCTGTGCGGCGCCAAGGGGCCGAACCTGGCGATCGCGACGGCCTGCACGACCGGCCTGCACAACATCGGCGAGGCCGGCCGCTTGATCGAATACGGCGATGCCGACGTGATGATCGCCGGCGGTGCCGAATCGACGATCTCGCCGCTGGGCGTCGGCGGCTTCACGTCGATGCGCGCGCTGTCGACGCGCAACGACGATCCGAAGACCGCCTCGCGGCCGTGGGACAAGGACCGCGACGGTTTCGTCCTCGGCGAGGGCGGCGGCGCGATGGTGCTCGAAGAGTACGAGCATGCGCGCAAGCGCGGCGCGCGCATCTACGCCGAGCTGAGCGGCTTCGGCATGAGTGCCGACGCGCACCACATCACGGCGCCGGACACCGACGGCCCGCGCCGCAGCATGCTGATAGCGATGCGGCATGCGGGCATCAACGCCGACCAGATCGGCTACCTGAACGCGCACGGGACGTCGACGCCGCTGGGCGACAAGAACGAGACCGACGCGATCAAGATCGCGCTCGGCGAGACCGCCGCGCGCAAGCTGGTCGTCAACTCGACGAAGTCGATGACCGGCCACCTGCTCGGCGGTGCCGGGGGGATCGAATCGGTCTTCACCGTGTTGGCCGTGCATCACCAGGTGTCGCCGCCGACGATCAACATCTTCAACCAGGATCCCGAGTGCGACCTGGATTACTGCGCGAACGAAGCGCGGCGGATGAAGATCGACTACGCGCTGAAGAACTCGTTCGGGTTCGGCGGGACCAACGGCACGCTGGTCTTCAAACGCGTCTGAATCCGCAGGCGAGGCGCGATGAGTCTCGCCGTGACGATCGGGCTCGGTGCCCGGTCGCGACAATCGCGGATCCTGCGCGGATCGGCATGGGGGCTCGTGCTGCTCGGCTGCGGCCTGGCCGCCGCGGCGGTCTGGCAAGGCTTCGCCGATACGCCGCCGGCCGGCACGCCGGCGGCCGATCACCATGCACCGTGGCGGGCGGCGGTCGCGATGCTCGCGAGCCTGGCCGTCTGTCTCGCGCTGTCGTGGCGCCAGCGCCGAACCGGGCACGCGCTGTCGTGGTACCGGCGTCGAGCCGGGCACGCGCTGTCGTGGCACCGGCGTCGAGCCGGGCACGAGCTGCCACGGGACCGGCGTCGGGCTGGGCGCCGGCTGGCAGGCGAGACCGGCGGCGATTTCGACCGCGGCTGGCTCGTCATCGATGAAGCCGGAGCGGCCGGGTGGCGGCGCGACGCGTCGGTCGGCGTCGCGCCGTTGGCGCTGCGCGACGCTTACCTCGGGCGAACGCTGATCTCGCTGCGCTTCGCGGCTGCCGATCCGCCGGTCGGGACGGCGACGCGGGCCGTGCCGGGCGTCGCCCGGTCGCTGCATCTGCTGCTGGCCCGCGATGCGGTGCCGGCCGATCAGTGGCGGCGATTGCGGGTCTGGGCCCTGTGGCGCCAGCGCGGAGGGCGCGATGGCGTCGTTCTATAATGGCAGGTTGACTTGCCGTCTGCCGGTCGCCGCGGGGGCGAGCCGGGCGAGTCGCCGTCAACGGAGTCTGCTCGACATGAACAAACTGTTGTGGATGCTGGCCCTCGTCGTTTCGCTCGGCGCCGTGGCGCCGTTCGACGAGGCCCGGGCGCAGTCGACGGTCACGCTGCCGGATTTCGCCGACCTCGTCGAGCGGGTCGGGCCGGCCGTCGTCAACATCCGGACGACCGAGCGGCTGAAGGCCGATCGCGGCGGACGCCAGGGGCCGCAGATCCCGTTGCCCGAGGGGCTGGACGAGAACGATCCGTTCTACGAGTTCTTCCGCCGCTTCTTCCCGCCGCGTTCGCAGCAACCGTCTCCGAACGGTCCGCGGGGCGGCGGCAGCGAGCAGGAAGTGCCGCGCGGCGTCGGATCGGGTTTCATCATCTCGCCCGACGGCTACGTGATGACCAACCATCACGTCGTCGACGGCGCCGACGAGATCTACGTGACGCTGACCGACAAGCGCGAGTTCAAGGGCAAGCTGATCGGATCGGACAAGCGCACCGACGTCGCGCTGGTCAAGATCGAGGCGTCGAACCTGCCGCGGGCGACGCTGGGCGATCCGAACAAGGTGCGCGTCGGCGAATGGGTACTGGCGATCGGCTCGCCGTTCGGGCTCGACAACACGGTGACGGCCGGCATCGTGTCGGCCAAGGGCCGCGACACCGGTGACTATCTGCCGTTCATCCAGACCGACGTCGCCGTCAATCCGGGCAACTCGGGCGGGCCGCTGATCAACACGCACGGCGAGGTGATCGGCATCAACTCGCAGATCTACAGCCGCACCGGCGGATTCATGGGCATCTCGTTCGCGATCCCGATCGACGAGGCGACCCGCGTCACCGACCAGCTCAAGGCCAACGGCCGCGTCGTCCGCG
Source organism: Burkholderiaceae bacterium (assembly GCA_047601745.1). Lineage (GTDB taxonomy): Bacteria > Pseudomonadota > Gammaproteobacteria > Burkholderiales > Burkholderiaceae_E > JAKPAM01. Next base: position 4,480,841 of record JASGIS010000001.1, read on the forward strand.
GTCGCATCGGCGTCAGCATCGCCGAGGTCACGAAGGACGTCGCCGATCCGCTCGGCCTGCCGCGCGCGGCGGGCGCCCAGGTGCGCAGCGTCGAGGAGGGCGGTCCGGCCGAGAAGGGCGGGATCGAGGTCGGCGACATCATCCAGAAGTTCGACGGCAAATCCGTCGAGCGCTCGACCGATCTGCCGCGGATGGTCGGCAACACCAAGCCCGGCACGCGCGTGACGGTGCAGGTCTGGCGCAAAGGCGCGCAAAAGGACCTGAACCTCACGGTGGCCGAGCTCGAGGCCGACAAGACCGCGCGCGCCGCGCCGGCCAAGCCGGGCTCCGGCGGCGGCTCGGGCACGCCGACGGTCAACGCGATGGGGCTGGTCGTGTCCGACCTGACCGACGAGCGCAAGGCGCAACTGCGCATCAAGAACGGCGTGCTCGTCGACTCGTCCGAAGGCGCGGCGGCCCGCTCCGGCATCCGCCCGGGCGACGTCATCATGGCGCTGGACAACCAGGACGTGATCAGCGCCCGGCAGTTCAACGACCTGGTCGCCAAGCTCGACAAGAACAAGACCAGCGTCGCGCTGGTGCGCCGCGGCGACAGTGCGTCGTTCGTGCCGATCCGGCCGTTGGCCCAGCAGCCTCGTTGACGAGCACACAGGCCTCGATGCGAAACACCCGAAACTTCTCGATCATCGCCCACATCGACCACGGCAAATCGACGCTCGCCGACCGGTTGATCCAACGCTGCGGAGGCCTGTCCGACCGCGAGATGGAGGCCCAGGTCCTCGATTCGATGGACCTGGAGCGCGAGCGCGGCATCACGATCAAGGCGCAGACGGCGGCGCTGCGCTACAAGGCGCTCGATGGACAGGTCTACAACCTGAACCTGATCGACACGCCCGGGCACGTCGACTTCTCGTACGAGGTCAGCCGTTCGCTGTCGGCGTGCGAAGGCGCGCTGCTGGTCGTCGACGCGTCGCAGGGCGTCGAGGCGCAGACGGTCGCCAACTGCTACACGGCGATCGACCTGGGCGTCGAGGTGCTGCCGGTGCTCAACAAGATGGACCTGCCGCAGGCCGATCCCGACACGGCCGCGCAGGAGATCGAAGAGGTCATCGGCATCGATGCGACCGACGCGATCCGCGCCAGCGCCAAGACCGGCATGGGGATCGACGAGATCCTCGAGGCCGTCGTCGCGCGCGTGCCGCCGCCCAAGGGCGATCCGGACGCGCCGCTGCAGGCGCTGATCATCGATTCGTGGTTCGACAACTACGTCGGCGTCGTGATGCTGGTGCGCGTCGTCAACGGCCGCGTCCGCCCGAAGGACAAGCTGCGGCTGATGGCCACCGGCGCGGCGCACGGCTGCGAGCAGGTCGGCGTGTTCACGCCGAAGTCGGCCGCGCGCGACGAACTGTCGGCCGGCGACGTCGGCTTCATCATCGCCGGCATCAAGGAACTGAAGGCCGCCAAGGTCGGCGACACGATCACGCTGGTCAATCCGGCCGCACCCAAGCCGCTGCCCGGCTTCAAGGAAGTCAAGCCTTCGGTGTTCGCCGGCCTGTATCCGGTCGAGGCCAACCAGTTCGAGGCGATGCGCGAGGCGCTCGAGAAACTGCAGTTGAACGACGCCGCGCTGCAGTTCGAGCCCGAGGTCTCGCAGGCGCTGGGCTTCGGGTTCCGCTGCGGCTTCCTCGGCCTGCTGCACATGGACATCGTCCAGGAGCGGCTCGAGCGCGAGTTCGACATGGACCTGATCACGACGGCGCCGACCGTCATCTACGAGGTCCTGAACCGCGACGGCACGCTTCTGCAGGTCGAGAACCCGTCGAAGATGCCCGAACCGTCGAAGGTCGAAGAGATCCGCGAGCCGATCGTCACGGTCACGGTGTTCACGCCGCAGGACTACGTCGGCCAGGTCATCACGCTGTGCACCGGCAAGCGCGGCGTGCAGATCTCGATGGCCTACCACGGCAAGCAGGTGCACCTGACCTACGAGCTGCCGATGAACGAGATCGTGCTGGACTTCTTCGACAAGCTCAAGTCGGTGTCGCGCGGCTACGCGTCGATGGACTACGAGTTCAAGGAGTACCGCGCGTCCGACGTCGTCAAGCTCGACATCCTGGTCAACGGCGAGAAGGTCGACGCGTTGTCGTTGATGGTGCACCGCAGCGTCTCGCAGAGCCGCGGACGCGAGGTCGTCGCCAAGATGCGCGAACTGATTCCGCGGCAGATGTACGACGTGGCGATCCAGGCGGCGATCGGCGCCAACATCATCGCGCGCGAGAACGTCAAGGCGCTGCGCAAGAACGTGCTCGCCAAGTGCTACGGCGGCGACATCACGCGCAAGCGCAAGCTGCTCGAAAAGCAGAAGGCCGGCAAGAAGCGGATGAAGCAGGTCGGCTCGGTCGAGATTCCTCAGGAAGCCTTCCTGGCCGTCCTGCAAGTGGAGAATTGATGAATTTCGCGCTGCTGCTGTTCGTGCTGCTGGTGATCACCGGCCTGGCCTGGATTCTCGACAAGATCGTACTGGCGCCGCGGCGCCGCCTGGCCGGGGCGACCGGGCAGCCGTGGTGGATCGAATACACGGCCGGCCTGTTTCCGGTGATCCTGATCGTCTTCGTGCTGCGCTCGTTCGTTGCCGAGCCGTTCAAGATCCCGTCCGGGTCGATGATGCCGACGCTGCTGGTCGGCGACCTGATCCTCGTGAACAAGTTCACGTACGGCGTGCGCCTGCCGATCCTGAACACCAAGATCATCGACGTCGGCTCGCCGCAGCGCGGCGACGTCATGGTGTTCCGCTACCCGAAGGACACGTCGCTCGACTACATCAAGCGCGTGGTCGGCGTGCCCGGCGACACCGTGTCGTTCCAGGAAGGGCGCCTGTCGGTCAACGGCCAGCCGGTCCCGCTGTCGCCGAACGGCGAATTCTATGACAGCGAGCGTCTTTCCTATTACACTCAATATTCAGAGAAGTTGGGAACAGTCGAGCATAAGATACTGACAAACCTCGATAAACCCTTGAACATCGACCCGATGTTGCCGTTTCCCCACCAGGATCAATGCCAGTACGGCCGGACCGGCGTGACCTGTGTCGTGCCGCCCGGACACTATTTCATGATGGGCGACAATCGGGACAATAGCCTCGACAGCCGGTTTTGGGGGTTCGTTCCCGAACGGAATATAGTTGGCAAAGCGTTTTTCGTCTGGATGAACCTCGGCGATCTGAGTCGGATCGGAAGGTTCCATTGAAGCGATCCCAGCTATGATTCAAGGCCGTTTTCCGCTCAGGTCCGCGCAACGCGGGATGGGACTGATCAGCCTGCTGATCGCCGGCGTCATCGTCGGCTTCGTGATCATCGTCGGGATGCAGGTGTTTCCGACGACCAAAGAGTTCTTCGCGATCCGCAAGGCCGTGCAGCGTGCGGCGCAGGAGGGCGGCGGTTCGATCGCCGACATCCAGCGCAGCTTCGACAAGGCCGCGCAGATCGACGATTTCACGGCCATCTCGGGCAAGGATCTGATCATCCGCAAGGTCGGCGACAAGATGCAGGTCGACTTCGCGTACGAGAAACGGATCCCGCTGTTCGGGCCGGCCAGCCTGCTGCTCGACTACCGGGGCAGCGCAACACAATGAGGAAGTCTCGCGGATGAGTATCGATGCGCTACAGCAGCGGCTCGGTTACACGTTCGCAAATCCGTCCCTGTTGCGTCAGGCGCTCACGCATCGCAGCCATGGCCGCCAGAACAACGAACGGCTCGAGTTCCTGGGTGACAGCGTGCTCAACTGCGCGGTCTCGGCGCTGCTGTACGAGCATTTCTCCCGGATCGATGAAGGCGATCTGTCGCGGCTGCGCGCCAACCTCGTCAAGCAGCAGGCGCTGTACGAGATGGCGCAGCGGCTCGAACTGAGCGCCAGCCTGCAACTCGGCGAAGGCGAACTGAAGAGCGGCGGGTTCCGCCGTCCGTCGATCCTCGGCGACACGTTCGAGGCGATCATCGGCGCGATCTATCTCGATGGCGGGTTCCAGGCCGCGCAGGCGCTGATCGTGTCGCTGTACACGCCGGTGCTCAAGTCGGTCGACCCGCGCACGCTCGGCAAGGACGCCAAGACGCTGCTGCAGGAATACCTGCAGGGACGCAAGATCCCGCTGCCCGTGTATTCGGTGGTCGCCACGCACGGGGCCGCGCACAACCAGATGTTCGAGGTCGAGTGCGCGATCCCCAAGCTGCAGATCCAGGTCCTCGGATCCGGCGGCAGCCGGCGGGCGGCCGAGCAGGCAGCGGCCAAGCTCGCGCTCGAGACCGTGAACAGCCGCGGCCATTCGACCGGCGGCACGCAGGCCGGCAAGCGCGCCAGGATGCGCGCCGACCGCGCGCCGGGTCATGATCGGCCGATCGACCGGCAGTTGCCGTTGCTGACGCCGCAGGCGGCGGCAGCCGAGCCGGCGACGCCCTTCGATCCGGAGCCGTCGGCCAGTTGGACGGGGGTCGGACGATGAACGACGCCAACGATACGCCGACGCCGCCCAACGGCCCGAACGGCCAGCCCGGCCAGCTCGGCCAGCCCGGCCAGGATGCCGGTGGGGTGGACGCCGGCGATTTCCGCTGCGGTCTGGTCGCGATCATCGGCCGGCCGAACGTCGGCAAGTCGACATTGATGAACCGGCTGATCGGCCAGAAGCTGTCGATCACGTCGCGGCGGCCGCAGACGACGCGCCATCGCATCGCCGGCGTGATGACCAGCGGCCGCGCGCAGGCGGTCTTCATCGACAGCCCGGGCTTCCAGCAGCGCAACGGCGGTCCGCTGAATCGCGTGCTTAATCGCACCGCGCAGCAGGTCGCGCAGGACGCGGATGTCGTGCTGCTGGTCATCGACGGGGCGCGCTGGACCGAGGCCGACGCGCGGGCGGCCGCGCTGCTGCCGGCCGGCAAGACCGCGATGCTCGTGCTGAACAAGATCGACGCGGTGCCGGACAAGGCGAAGCTGATGCGGATCGTCCAGCAGGCGCAGCAGGTGCGCGCGTTCGACGAGGTCGTTCCCGTTTCGGCGCGCACCGGCAAGCAGGTCGACCTGCTGATGCGGCTTTGCGCCGAACGGCTGCCGGTCGCGCCGCCGATGTTCGGCGAGGACGAACTGACCGATCGCAGCGAACGCTTCCTCGCGGCCGAACTGATCCGCGAGAAGCTGTTCCGCCAGCTCGGCGACGAGCTGCCGTACGACTGCACGGTCGTCATCGATCAATACGAAGAAAAGCCGGGCCTGCGCCGGATCCACGCGTCGATCCTCGTCGATCGCGACGCGCAGAAGCCGATCGTCATCGGCGCCGGCGGCGAGCGGCTCAAGCGGATCGGCACCCAGGCGCGCGAGGATCTCGAGCGGCTGACCGGCGGCCGGGTCTACCTGGAGCTGTTCGTCAAGGTCCGCAGCGGCTGGGCCGACTCCGAGAAGAGCCTGCGGGCTTATGGCTACGAGTAGGCCGGCGCGCATCGAGGATCAGGCTTATCTGCTGCACGCCGTCGCGCACCGCGAGACCAGCCTGGTCGTCGATCTGCTGACGCGCGAGCACGGCCGGATCGCGGCGATCGCCAAGGGCGCGCGGCGCAAGGGCTCGGCGCTGCGCGCGGTGCTGATGCAGTTCCAGCCGCTGGGCGTCGGCTTCACCGGCCGCAACGAGCTGCGCGTGCTGACCGGCGCCGAATGGCTGGGCGGCCAGCTCGCGCCGCAGGGCGACGCGCTGCTGCTGGGCTTCTACCTGAACGAACTGCTGGTGCGGCTGCTGCCGCGCGAGGATCCTTACCCCCGGCTGTTCGACGGTTACCGCGCCGCGCTCGTCGCGCTGGCCGAACGCGACGGCGCGGCGGCGGCGCCGCGCGACGACGTCCTGCGCCGCTTCGAATGGCTGCTGCTGCGCGAGACCGGCTACGCGCCCGACCTGAAGCGCGACGCCGCGAACCGCTCGATCGTCGCCGACCGGTCCTACCACTGGCGGGCCGCGGGCGGATTCGTGCCGGCCGAGCCGGGTGCCGACGACGCCGTCGACGGCCAGACGCTGATCGAGTTGTCGACAGGCCACTTCGACTCGACAGCGAGCCGTTTGCAGGCAAAATATCTGACACGGACGATCCTGTCGCATCACCTGGAAGGCGTCCCGCTGAATACCCGGCAGATCCTGCGCGACCTGCACAAACTCTGACGATGCAGGCCGCCGGATGCCGTCGGTCGACCGGCCCGGCCGCGCACCGACCCTTGCGAAGACTTTCATGATTGAACTCGGCGTCAACATCGATCACGTGGCCACCGTCCGCCAGGCGCGGCGCACCTACGAACCGGATCCGGCCTGGGCGGCGGTCGAAGCGCAACTGGGCGGCGCCGACGGCATCACGATCCATCTGCGCGAGGACCGGCGCCACATCCAGGACGAGGACGTGCGCCGGCTCGCCGAGCTGACGCAGATCAAGCTGAACCTGGAGATGGCTGCGACCGACGAGATGATCGGCATCGCGACGCGGATCCGGCCGCAGATGGCGATGCTGGTGCCCGAGGGGCGGCACGAGGTCACGACCGAGGGCGGCCTGGACGTGCTCGGCGACGAGGCCCGCCTGAAGTCGATCGTCGCCCGGCTGGCCGATGCCGGCATCGTCACCAGCGTCTTCATCGATGCCGACCCGCGCCAGGTCGAAGCGGCCGGGCGGATCGGCGCACGGGTCTGCGAGATCCACACCGGCCCGTACGCGCACGCGTTCCACGACGAGGGCCGCGATGCGGAGGCTCCGGCCGTGCGCCGGCAGCTCGACCTGGTCGCCGCCGCCGGCCGCGCGGTCGTGCAGGCCGGAATGCGCTTCAACGCCGGCCACGCGCTGAACTACGCCAACGTGCAGCCGATCGCGGCGTTGCCGGACCTGCGCGAACTGCACATCGGCCATGCGATCGTCTCGCGCGCGCTGTTCGTCGGCCTGCGCGAGGCGGTGCGCGAGATGAAGCGCCTGATCCGCGGAGGCGGCGCCGCCAAGTGATCTACGGCATCGGCACCGACATCGTCCTGGTCGCGCGCATCGAGGGCCTGATCGCGCGCCACGGCGAACGTTTCGCGCGGCGGGTGCTGGGCCCCGAAGAGCTCGACGAATACCGGCGTCGGCTGGGGCGCGGCGCGCACGGACCCGCGTATTCGGCGCGCTATCTGGCAAAGCGCTTCGCGGCCAAGGAAGCGTTCTCCAAGGCGCTGGGCCTGGGCCTGCGCGGACCGATGACGCTGCTGTCGCTGCAGATCCTGAACGATCGGCGCGGCCAGCCGATCGCGCATCCGCGCAAGGCGTTGGCGCCGTATCTGGCCGAACGGCGGCTGAGCGCGCACGTGTCGCTCAGCGACGAGGTCGACAGCGCGCTGGCCTTCGTCATTCTCGAACAGGCCCCCGCGCCGGTGCCGGACGATGCCTGAATTCCCGTCGCCGTCCGCGCCGATTCCGGCCGCGGACGGCGCAAGACCGAAGAGGAAACCCGCCAGATGATCGATTCGCTCCCCCCGACCCCCGCCGGCGCGGCCGATGATGCGGCCGACGATACGGCCAACAAGCGGACCGGCGCCGCCGCGCCGCACCTGCCGCTCGGTCCGGTCGTCGTCGACGTGCTCGGCAAGCACCTGGTCGACGAGGATCGCCGGCGACTGCTCCATCCGCTGGTCGGCGGCGTCATCCTGTTCGCGCGCAACTTCGAATCGAAGAAGCAGGTCACGGCGCTGTGCGAGGAGATCCATGCGCTGCGCACGCCGGAGCTGCCTATCAGCGTCGACCATGAAGGCGGCCGCGTGCAGCGCTTCGCCAAGGGTTTCACCGAGATCCCGCCGATGCGCGACCTCGGCGCGATGTGGGACTACGACGTGCTGGGCGCCTGCAAGCGCGCGACCGAACTGGGCCAGATCATCGGCCGCGAACTGCTCGCGGTCGGCGTCGAGCTGAGCTTCACGCCGGTGCTGGACATCGACTACGGCCGCTCGGCCGTCATCGGCGACCGGGCGTTCCATTCGGATCCGCGCGTCGTCGCGATGCTGGCGCGCTGCCTGACGCACGGGCTGCTGCTGTCGGGCATGGGCAACTGCGGCAAGCATTTTCCCGGTCACGGCCATGCGGAGGCCGATTCGCATCACGCGCTGCCGGTCGACGACCGCGACCTGGAGACGATCCTGGCCGCCGACGCCGCGCCGTACGACTGGATGGGCGACACGCTGCTGTCGGTGATGCCCGCGCACGTCGTCTACTCGCAGGTCGATGCCAGGCCGGCCGGCTTCTCGAGGCTGTGGCTGCAGGAGATCCTGCGCAAGCGGCTCGGCTTCAAGGGCCTGATCTTCTCCGACGACCTGACGATGGCCGGCGCCGCGTCGGCGGGATCGATCGGACAGCGCGCGCGCGCCGCGCTGTCCGCCGGCTGCGACATGGTGCTGGTGTGCAACCAGCCCGCGCAGGCCGACGAACTGCTGGCCAGGCTGAGCTGGAAGTCGACGCCCGCGTTCACCGGACGCCTGTCGCGGCTGCTGGGCCGGGCGGTGGCCTGAGAGGCCGACGAACGATGACCGCATCGATCGCGCGCCCGCGCCGTTCGCGGGCCATGAGCCGGCCGGCGGTGCGGACGAGGAGGCAGGGGTGACGACGGCCAGCGGCGGCGACGCGGACGCCTTCGACATCAAGTGGTACCTGTCGCAGTTGTCGTCGCGCCCCGGTGTCTACCGGATGCTCGACGAGAACGGCGAGCTGCTGTACGTCGGCAAGGCGCGCGATCTGAAGAAGCGCGTCTCGTCGTACTTCCAGAAGACCCAGCACAGCCCGCGCATCGCGCACATGGTGGCGCGGATCCGGCGCATCGAGACGACGGCGACCCGGTCCGAGGCCGAAGCGCTGCTGCTCGAGAACAACCTGATCAAGTCGCAGCAGCCGCGCTACAACATCCTGTTCCGCGACGACAAGTCGTATCCGTATCTGATGATCACCGGCCATCCGACGCCGCGCATCGCTTATTATCGCGGCGCGACGGACCGGCGCAACCAGTACTTCGGCCCTTACCCCAGCGCCTGGGCCGTGCGCGAGAGCATCCAGACGCTGCAGAAGGCGTTCCGCCTGCGCACCTGCGAGGATTCGGTGTTCAGCAACCGCTCGCGGCCGTGCCTGCTGTACCAGATCGAACGCTGCAGCGCGCCCTGCGTCGGCCATATCGGCGCCGACGACTACGCGGCCGACGTCGATCGCGCGGTGCGCTTCCTGCGCGGCGACCACAAGATGGTGCTGGCCGAACTCGAGCAGCAGATGATGGACGCGGCCGCCGAGCTGCGCTTCGAGCAGGCGGCCGTCTTTCGCAACAAGATGGCCTCGTTGTCGAAGGTGCTGTCGCAGCAGGCGATGGACAACGTCGGCGACACCGACGTCGACGTCATCGCCGTCGCGATGCAGGGCGGCAAGGTCTGCGTGAACCTGGCGATGGTCCGCGGCGGCCGGCACCTGGGCGACAAGCCTTATTTCCCTTTGCATGCCGACGAGCACGAGCACGGCGAATCGATCGCCGAGATCGCCGAGGCCTTCATCATCCAGCACTATGACGACGCGTTCGTGCCGCCGGTGCTGATCGGCAACGCCGACCTGCCCGGCGAGGCCGTGCTGGAAGCGCTCGCGCAGCGCTGCGGCCACCCGGTCCAATGGCTGCGCCAGCCGCAGGGCAACCGCCGCCGCTGGCTGGAGATGGCGGTCCAGAACGCGCAGATCGCGATCGCGCGCACGCTGGCCGAAGAGGGCTCGCAGCGCGCGCGCACGCGCGAACTGGCGCGCGTGCTGTCGCTCGACGAAGGCACCGACCTGGATGCGCTGCGGATCGAGTGCTTCGACATCAGCCACACGATGGGCGAAGCGACGCAGGCCTCGTGCGTCGTCTACCAGCATCATGCGATGCAGCGCGGCGAGTACCGCCGCTTCAACATCGACGGCATCACGCCCGGCGACGACTACGCGGCGATGCGCCAGGTGCTGACCCGCCGCTACGAAAAGCTCGCCACCCAGGCGCCGGTGTCGGCGACCGCCGCCGCGTCGGACAAGCCGCTGGCGCCGATGCCCGACATCGTGCTGATCGACGGCGGCAAGGGCCAGGTCGAGGCGGCCCGGGCCGTGTTCGCCGAACTGGGTCTCGACACCAGCGCGCTGATCGGCGTCGCCAAAGGGGAGGGCAGGCGCGTCGGACTCGAGACGCTGGTGTTCACCGACGGGCGTGCGCCGCTCGAACTGGGGCGCGAATCGGCCGCGCTGATGCTGGTCGCGCAGATCCGCGACGAGGCCCACCGTTTCGCGATCACCGGGATGCGCGCCCGCCGTTCGAAGGCCCGCAACGTGTCCCGGCTCGAGCAGATCGAAGGCATCGGCGCCAAGCGCCGCCAACGGTTGCTGACGCGATTCGGGGGCCTGCGTGGCATCATGTCGGCCAGCGTCGAAGACTTGGCCTCGGTCGAGGGCATTTCCCGGCATCTCGCTGAAACGATCTACAAGCAACTGCATTGACCCGCATCGTCACCAGACGGTTATTACAAGGGGCCGGCGTTCGCGCCGGCCACCGTCCAGACCGATCCTCATGTTCAACCTGCCCAACCTGTTGACCTGGAGCCGGTTGCTGGCCATCCCGCTGTTGATGGCGATGTACAGCCTGCCGATACCGATCACGACCAGCAACATCGCCGCCACGGCGATCTTCGCGATGGCCGCCGTCACCGACTGGTTCGACGGCTGGCTGGCGCGACGCCTGGGCCTGACCTCGGCATTCGGCGCGTTCCTCGATCCGGTCGCCGACAAGCTGATCGTCTGCACGGCGCTCGTGTTCCTCGTCGAGCTGCAACGCGTCGATTCGATCATCGCCGTCATCATCATCGGCCGCGAGATCACGATCTCGGCGCTGCGCGAGTGGATGGCCACGATGGGCGCGCGTGCCAGCGTCGCCGTCAACTGGCTGGGCAAGCTCAAGACCGTCTCGCAGTTGATCGCGATCCCGATGCTGCTGTTCGACGACACGCTGTTCGGCTTCATCGACTGTCATCTGGTCGGCACCTGGCTGATCGTGCTGGCCGCCGTGCTGACGGTCTGGTCGATGCTGTACTACCTGAAGCGCGCGTGGCCGGTCCTGCGCGCGGGCGGTGGCACCGGGCTTTGACAAAGCCGGAAAACGTGCTATTATCTCTTTCTCCGCTGCGGGAGTAGCTCAGTTGGTAGAGCGCAACCTTGCCAAGGTTGAGGTCGCGAGTTCGAGACTCGTCTCCCGCTCCAAGTTATGATCTACAGACTTCTACTGACGTCTGTAAGTCGTTGAAAACAGGGCCTTTTGGCCCTTTTTTCATTCCAGCGAGCGCCGCTGGGCTCCACTCACATCCGGGGCTCTTTAGTCCATTTTTTAGTCCATCAACACGGTTGTGTGGGGTTCCGCGTTCTTGCTGGGCTGGGGCGGTAGACGACACCAGGATCTAGTCCTAACTCACGTTAGGAGCTCGAACCTTGGCACTCTCAGACGCGGCCGTTCGCCAGGCCAAAGCCGTCGGCAAACCTTACACTCTTGGTGACATTGACGGCCTTTCCCTCGCCGTGAGCGAGAGAGGAGGCCGTTCCTGGCACTTCCGCTACATCTGGGCCGGCAAGCAAAAGCGCATGTCGCTGGGCACCTATCCCGAACTCAGTCTTCGGGAGGCCCGAGCCCTGCGAGATGAGGCCCGAGCCTTGCTGGCCAAGGGAATCAACCCGAAGGTAGACCGCAAGCGCAAGCGTCAGGCCGTGCGCCTGGCCGGCCAACACAGCTTCCAGGCACTGTTCAAGCAATGGGTCGAACACCGTAGGCTGGAACTCAAAGAGGGACGCAACAGCACCCTCGCTCAAATCCAACGCATTTTTGACAAGGACGTGCTGCCAGCCTTGGGCAACATATCCGTCCACGATGTTCGGCGCAGCGATCTGCTGGAAGTAGTAGCCAGGATTGAGGAGCGCAAAGCGCACACCACGGCGGAGAAGGTGCGAACCTGGTTCAACCAGCTGTTTCGTTTCATCATGGTCAAGGTTGACGGTCTCGAAGTCAATCCAGCTTCCGACCTGGATGTTCTGGCCTTGCCCAAGCCTCCGGTGTTGCACAACCCTTTCTTGCGGTTGCCCGAAGTGCCCGAACTGCTGCAGAAGATCCGCCACTATCGCGGCAAGACTGCCACGCAGCTTGGCATCCGCCTATTGTTCCTGACGGGCGTTCGCACCGGGGAACTGCGTCTGGCAACCCCCGACCAGTTTGACCTGAATCAGGGCCTTTGGATCATTCCCCCAGAAGTGGTTAAGCAACTCCAGAACGATATGCGAAAGAAGGGCAAGCGTCCGCAGGACATCCCCCCGTACATCGTGCCCCTGTCCGTCCAGGCAATGGAGATCGTTCGCTACCTACTGGAGCGGGTCAAACCGGCCCAGCGCTACCTGCTCGCCCACCGCAGCGATCTGAAAAAACGCATCAGCGAGAACACGATCAACTACGCCTTGACGCGGATGGGCTACAAGGACCTGCTGACCGCACACGGCATCCGGGGTACGATCTCCACGGCCCTCAACGAATTCGGTTATCCCAAGAACTGGGTGGATGCGCAGCTTTCGCACAGCGATCCAAACCAAGTGAGTGCGGCCTACAACCATGCCATGTTTGTGGAGCCTCGTCGCAAGATGATGCAGGACTGGGCCGACCGCCTCGACCTGCTGGAACAAGGCGAGGTCGTGGCAGCGAGTACTCATCTGATCATCCGCATTGAAGATTCGCCCATGCTGAGCGGCATGGAAGGAATGCTTGCAGTGCAGGGGGCCGCTTCGATGGCGCCGGTTATGTTGCCAGCAATGGCTGGGGTGCCGGTGCGCCGCTTGTCAGCAGTGCCCTCAAAAGCTGCTTCTGAACCCGCCATCGAGATAGCCATTTCGGACCTGCAGAGCGAACGTATGCAAATGATCGCCACCTACGAAGCTCCCGGCAATCTGCCGGTGGTCCAGTACGCCCGGCTGGCGGGCAAGTCGCGCGACCAGATCAATCGCGAAATCAAGGCTGGCAAGCTGCTAACCCTGACCATGGGCAACCGTGGTCAACGCATCCCGGAATGGCAACTCGACCCGCTCAAACAGCGGTTGGCGCAGACCGTCATGCAGAGGGTGGCGGGCGTAGATTCGTGGCAGCTTTACAGGGAGCTGATGACACCAAGGGCATTTCTTGACGGCCGTTCGGTTGTAGATGCCTTGTCAACGGAAAACTTGCACGAAATCATCGCACTGCTTTGTGCCAAGCTTGACCAGCGCAATGTATCAATGCCAGAAATGGCCTGAGTTTCCTTCATCGGGCGTTGGCAATTCGTAGGGCCCTGCGCTCGAATCGCTCTGACACAGAGTGGTTTGCGGGCCGCACTAGATGTGTGACTATCTCATAAGGACCATCATCCGAGAGCGGTCGCATGCAGAGTCCCCACGCATGAGCACGCACAATGCGCGATTGTGCGGTTACGCCAACACCGTACCCTGCCGCAACCCATAGTGCCATCATCTCGAATGACGTCACTTCTCTTCCCTCCTGTCTCTGTCCTCGTAAGACGCTGGATAAACGCTGATCCAGCAGAGGACAGGTCTCCGCATGCCAACGGAACACAGGGTAGCCTTGCAAATCATTGATTGAGAGCTCTGTTCGGTCGAGCAGTGGGGAGCACAACGGGATAGCAACGGCCATGCTTTCATACCACAACGGTTGACTGCACAGGGATGGGTCAGCCACACCGTGGAGGGACATCCCCGCGTCGTAGCGACGTCCACGAAGCCCAGTTATTAGCTCGTCGTCCGAAGTCTCGCTGATTGTGATGGCAGCTTCCGGTTCTTGCTCTCGTTGCAGCGAGAGCAATGCTGAGAGGCGCGACAATGGCACGCCGACGGCGATGCCGAGCCTGAGGGTTGAAGAGTGGCTGATGGCGTCATGCATGAGAACCCCTGAATCGTGAGGTAAAAAGGGGTGGGCTACCATGGTGGTCAAGAGTTAAATTTAAAGTGGCGATATTTAATTGAATGCCTGATAATTCTGCAAACGCAGATGCGTTCCGGTCAACGAGGCCACGCCTAGGCGCAACCATCTATCAATCCAGGTCAGCCGTGGCGTTTGAAGAATTGTGTCAACCGTCCGTACGACGCAATGCGTAGTTCAGAATGAGCTTGCCGCTTTGGCGGGGACCGAACGCTCGTACGCGGGCAAGTTTGAGCGCGGGTCGCGCATGACCGCGCTCGACCTGATACTTATAATTTCCGCGACGCTCGGACTAATTTCTACCGAATTTATGGGCGCCATGAAGCGCAACCTTCGTGTCCGCACCGATATATGAATTTTGACGAAGGGGACTGCACCATCAATCACCGACGTGCGCGCGCAAGCGAACGATGAATCGTTCCAGAGTCTCTGGCAGGTTGCCATTATCTGGGCGAAGCAGGTAGGTCGTGATGACTGCGGATTCCACTGCTAGGGGCCGAGTCGCCACATCGGTGCATTGGCAGCACGCGATTCTGCCTGCTGTCGCGAAACCGACGCCATATCCTGCCCCGACCAGGGCGAGCATCATTTCCAGCGAGGAGACGTGCTCGACCACCTTTGGATCGGGTTCCAATGGGCGAAGAAGCCGCGCCAGCTCGCGGCAATATCCTTCGCACACCTGCGGGTCACATAGCACAAGCGGGTGATACGCGAGTTCATGGAGCGGAACTTCCTTATGCGATAGCAGCGGGTGCCTGGTCGGCACCGCGAGGACCAGCGGGTCTTGCCAAATGGGTTCGGCCACGATGCCGTCACCGACATCGGCTGTGTGTGCGAATCCGATCATGAAATCGCCTGACCGCAATCCGCGCAGTTGTTCAGCCAAAGGCACCTCAGACATGCGGATCTTGATCTCAGGTTCGTCTGCGCGGCAATGGGCAAGAAACGCTGACAGCCGAGGATAGATCGCCCCGTCGGACACAGCTACGCGCAAGCTTCCACGCAAACCTGCCGCGACTGCTCGAACGTTCTCTTGCGCTTGCTGCAAAACCGAAAACAGTCTGCGTGTGTCCTGCAAGAATGCAGCACCTGCTGAGCTCAGTCGGGTTCCCCGACGATCCCGGTCAAAAAGCATTACCTCCAGCTCGACTTCAAGCTCTTTTATGGTCCTGGAGAGTGCTGATTGATCGATATACAGGCGCTCCGCTGCACGCGTGAAATGCAGTTCTTCGGCCACGGCCAAGAAGTAGCGAAGGTGTCGTAACTCCATCGGATTTACCGTCGTTCACAACCAAAAGCAGCTCGCAATTGCTTCCCGCTCTTTACCAAAGGCTGGTAGCTTCGAATCGCCGATGCGGCGTAAGCAGGGCTCCCCGGAAGTGAAAGAACAAGCTGAAATCGAGTCAACCTGAATGGACTTGCAATCCATTGCATGACTACTTTGCTGAGACCTCAGGCCTTCGAGAAAGGCGTGGCCGCTGCCAAGGCGAGGACTACCGCCGGTCAGCGCGCTGGCCACAGAGTGTCCGAACAACGACGCATCTATTCCCAGGAACCGGAGTACTGATGATTGCGAAACAGCTATGGCAAGCCCGAGACCTGATTGAACCGCAAGACTTCGTCATGATCCATGCTCAACTCTCGGGCCACATGTGCCTTGTTTTCCCGTTCCGTGGCAACGTGACCACAATGTCCGCCATTGGCAGTACGTCGTGCGAGTCACACGCCGGGCTGTGGCGAATGGTGGCAGCGATGCGGTCGGCAGCACTTGCGCGCTCGCTTCGGATTAAACGATGGACACGTAGCCATGTAGGCGCTTGTGGATCGGGCCGGATTTCCTGCCCCAGCGTTGTTGATTATAAAACCATCGACGACGATAATCTGTCATCATTGGAATGATGTGCGAGGGTGGGTTGCGTATAGCGATCGGCTTCGATAGAACGCTCCAGCAGCATCCTCTTGAATGCGCCGCGGTACGAATAGTCCATCTATTAGGCTACATTTGAACTCGGCCGCGGCTTCTAGTGCTAAGCTCAGTGAGACAGAACTGCTCTCTCCGTCAGAAAATTCGACAATGGCGCGCTCGAAGTGGAAAGATATCAACCGAATGGGTTCTTTGGAGGTACTATACACATTGGCGTCGCGGTACAGTCTCGTTGCGTTATAAGAAGGGGCGAAAACAATACCTGAGCCCAGCATGTTGTAAAAGACAAGAGAATACGTCGTGGGGTTGCACGCCATTAGGCGCGGAATCTAAGGTTCCCTCGGCTGATATCAGCGATGCATCGCGCACCCATCAGGCGCATGTCGCGCACGATCTCTGCGTGTAACTGACTCAGGGCGCGCTCAATCCCAGCCTGTCCGGCGGCGGCCAACGGGAACAGGTAGTAACGGCCCAGCCCCACTGCCTTGGCTCCTAGAGACAGCGCCTTGAGCACGTGGCTACCGCGCTGCACACCGCCATCCATCAGCACGTCAAGCCGATCGCCAACCGCTTGCACGATCTCGTCCAACTGATCGAAGGCGGAGCGCGAGCCGTCGAGCTGCCGCCCGCCGTGGTTTGACAGTACGATTCCCGTGCAGCCGATGTCAGCCGCGCGTCGCGCATCGTCCGCGCTCATTACACCCTTGAGGCAGAACTGCCTGTCCCATTCTTCGACCATGCGCGCCACATCGTCCCAGTCCATCGACGGGTCCAGCATCTCGGTGAAGTAGCGGCCGATGCTCAGCGTGTCGCTCTTCATGTTGATGTGGGCATCGAGCTGCGGCAGGCTGAACTTCTCGTGCGTGACGTAGTTGAGGCCCCAGGCCGGCTTGATAGCGAACTGGAACAGGCCGCTCAATGTCAGGCGGAATGGGATCGAGAAGCCCGTGCGCAGGTCGCGCTCGCGGTTGCCGCCGGTGATGCTGTCTACCGTAAGCATCATCACCTGGATCCCGCACTGCTTGGCCCTATCCATCATGGCGCGGTTCAGGCCCCGATCCTTGTGAAAGTAGAACTGGTAGATCAGCGGTATACGATGCCTCTTCGCCAGATCTTCCATCGAGACGGTTCCTAAAGAGGAGACGCCGAACATAGTACCGAAGCGCTCGGCAGCTGCAGCAGTTGCGCGTTCACCTTGATGATGGAACAGCCGCTGCAGCGCAGTCGGCGACAGATAAACCGGCAGGTCAATCTTCTGCCCCATCACGGTGACTGAGAGGTCCACGTCGGAGACGCCGCGCAGCACACTCGGCACTAAGTCGCAAGTCTGAAACGCGGCAGTGTTGCGACGAAGTGTCACCTCATCATCAGCGCCACCGTCGATGTAGTCGAAGATCGGCCTCGGCAACCGACGCTGTGCAAGGCGCCGGAAGTCGTGAAAGTTGTGGCAGTTCTTCAGGCGCATAAATAGTCATCCTTTCTTAGAGGCTGACGAAATAGTCTTGGCCATAGTGTGGGTCTTTTCGGATGTAGGTTGTTCAGCACAATTTGCGATCAACATCAGCCAGCCGAAAGCGCAGGAAAATGCGGTTAACAGTCTGGGCGCGTGAGCAAAGTGCACGTTACTCTATTCGTCGTAATTCCTGAGTCTATCGACACTAGTCGTTAGATTATAGATTGAGATAATCAATTTTAAAAACGTTTAATGATTATTATGTTGATATCAAATAGTTTCGAAGCTTACGAGACTGCGCAAGAACAACCGCAGAGAAAGAGACCAATGCGACCAGAACCAACCAAGCTAAGGGAAATCCCTGCATGTCGACGATCCAGCCAAACAACGGTGGCATGATCGAAACAGCGATCATGTTCAGCGTCATCGCGAAGCCGAGGGTGGAGGCGATGGAATTCGCGCTCGCCATTTCGGCCACCTGTAGCAAATAAAGTGGGTACCAACCGATGCCGAAGAAGCCGATGACCGCGATGAACACCGACACCGCCCAGAGCGAGGCGTCGGGCGGTAGTGCCAGCAGTGCCAAAGTCGCGATCACGCACACGATCATGCTTGCCCACATGGTGCGGATTCTCTGCCCCGGCCACAGCTTGTCGCTGCTCCATGGTAGGGCTATGCGTGCCACCACGCCTACCCACTGCGATATCGAGAACAGCAGTGCCCCGCCGACGATGGATGCTTGGAACTTGAAGGCCAGGAAGCTGATGATGTGTGTTGCGAAAGTGAACTGAAATACAGCCATAGCGGCGCCAGAAAGCATGACGGGCCAGAGCGCGCCGAACGCTGCGATGCTGCGAATCGTTTCTAGCGGCTTTGCCGAAGGCGTCACTGCCTTTTCATCGTTCGCCTCCCGGTCCTGCTGAGCTGTGCGCCGGTCGCGGTGTAAGCCTAGGAACAGCAGCCCGCCGGCAATCCCAATGAAACCTTGGAAGAGCATTGCGGCTTTCCAGCCATAGTGACTTGCCAGAACCGGCAGGATGGTTGCAGCCACTGCCATGCCGCCGACCACCGCCGCCTGCCGCGTGCCGGTAGCAAGCCCACGTTGGCCTGGCGGAAACCACTGCACAATGGCACGCGTGCCACCAGGCTGGATCGAGGCGTACATCGCCCCTAGGAATGTGACCCAAGCCAGTACAGCTCCATAAGTGGAACCCATGGCGGCCGCCATGATCGCGGCTAATCCCATCGCCACCATCGTGAGGCTGACAACCCTGCGCTCGCCGAAGCGATCAATGCACATTCCGAACACGAAAATTGTGATGATTTGCCCTCCGTTTGCCGCCGTTATAAGAAGTGCTGCAGATGCCTGCGTGAGGTGAAATGCGGACTGGAAGAAGGGGACCAGAGGATACAGACCTTGGTGCGTGATCGAGCCCGCTGCCTGTGAGAATACGGCGGCCGCGAGGACAATCCATCGGTAGGATTCGTTTGTCGCGACAGGGCTCGCTGCTTTCATCGGAAGTCTTAATATGCCGGATATGGTCAAGGACACTTCTCTATCTTGAGGCCGCCATTGTCCGGCGGCTAGCTGCTACGCTGCACGCCGCACCGCGTCGGCGACCGCCGGCATGACTCTGGGATCAAAGATGTCTGGGATTACGGAGCGCGGTCCGATATCCCTCCGATCCACCAGTGAGGCCAATGCGCAGGCCGCGGCCATTTTCATGCGGTCCGTTATACGCGGTGCCGCGCAATCCATCGCGCCGCGGAAGATTCCCGGATAGCACAACCCGTTGTCGATTTGGTTCGGGAAGTCGCTACGCCCAGTAGCGATCATTGCCACGACGCCATCGACCTCAGCAGGCGTGATCTCCGGCTGTGGATTAGCCAGTGCGAAGACGATAGGCGCGCGCGCCATGGTACGGATGTCGTCGACGCCTATCACTCCCGGCCCCGACAGACCTACCAACACATCGGCACCGCGCAGCACGTCTTTCAATGTGCCCTGTTCGTTGCACCGATTCGCATGCTCGGCGAACCAGCGCTTGGTTGTATCGAGGTCGTTACGACCAGCATGAATGGCGCCAGTGCGATCGCAGGCGACGAGGTTGCCAACCCCAAGTTGCAGGAACATGCGCGCGCAGGCCGTGCCTGCAGCGCCTGCTCCAACCATCACCACCCTTAATTGCTCCGGCCGCTTGCCGACCATCTCTAGTGTGTTGATCAGCGCCGCCGTCGCCGCTACGGCTGTGGCGTGCTGATCATCGTGCATGACGGGGATCTGAAGCTCCTCCTGAAGTCGGGCTTCGATCTCGAAGCAGCGCGGCGCGGAGATGTCCTCAAGCATGATCGCGCCGAATCCCGGCGATATCGCCTTCACTGTAGCGACAATTTCGTCAACATCGGTGGTCGCCAGGCAGATTGGGTAGGCATTGATGTCGGCGAATCGCTTGAATAGCAGTGCTTTGCCCTCCATCACAGGAAGGGCCGCCTCGGGCCCTACGTTGCCGATGCCGGAGACCGCCGTGCCGTCGGTAACAATGGCCACCGTGCTTGCCTTTGTCGTCAGCTCACGTACTCGCGACGGTTCGGCGTGGATCGCTCTCGCCACATAGGCAAAGCCAGGCGTGTAGGCTAGAGCGAGATCTTCTCGGCTGGCGAGCGGAACCTTCAGGCACACCTCCATCTTTCCACCGCGGTGCAGCGCTATCGCTCGCTCGGCGAGCGATGCAGTATTCGGTGCGGCATGCGCGGCGTTGGCGCAGGCCTGAACGTCGAGACTCTCGATTTGCATTGCTTACCTCTAAAGATAGGTCACGTGAAATTGGTCCTTCGCCAAGTTCGCGAGGAGATCAACCTCGTCACGCAGGTCGGCCTGGCGCACCTGCCACAGTGCATCCATCAACGCTATGGCGCGATCGGAGTCATCAAGCATGTCGCCGGATTGAAAATGGATCTTCAGCACATCGGGCGGCCGACTTCCTGGATCGAACGAAATCGAACGAATCGTGCGCCCCTTCTCGCCGTACATGCTCAGAAACACGGTTGCCTCAGACGGGCCACTCGCACTAGCAGATCGAAGCTGAGAGGCCTGCTCAATTTGCTGCCGAAGTTCCGGCAGCGCCTGATCTCGGTAGAGCAGCGAATCGATCCAAAGCGCGAGCATCGACACCCCTGTGATGGCAGATATGCTCGCCCCGATTAGGCTTCCGCCCATTCGCGGATTGATCTCAATGATTTCCCAGCGCCTGCGCGAGATCCAATACTTGGCCTCCACGTGAAACGCACCGGCGTTCAGGTTCAGCGCCGACAGGCATTGCGCGACGAAGTCCGCGCCTGCTGTGATCTCCTTGGCGGACAGGCTGATAGCGGGGCTGACAGACATGCTCTCCAGTGTGGTGCGGCGTAGCCTGTCTACTTTTGCCTTCTCATGCACACACAGTGTGATGGGCCGTTCCGCGGCGACAATCTCGAAGCTGAACTCGGGCCCTTCCACGTACTCCTCGATCGTGAAGTCGAATTGCCCCATGAAGATGGCGGACATTTGGTGATCGTTCTGCATTTGCTGCCGTAGCGCGGTCAGATCACGCAGGTCGTCACGACTTTCGATCAGGAAACAGGCGAACGATCCCGCACCGCGTACTGGTTTTACAAACCAGCGTACGGCGGGATCGAGATCGAGTTCGGTGCCATCGTCTGTGCGATGGCTGCGCACTTCACTCAGGCCCAGGCTGCGTAGCGTTCTGCGCAGCTCGAACTTGTCGAGGCAAATGCGCAGGCTGTCTGGTGCACAGTCTCGAGCGCCCAGCATCTGGTTCATCTTCGCCATGAATAGTCGATAAGCCTCGAAGGTCGCAAGCACTGCCCGCAAGTCGTATCCTTCGAGCGAGAATCTGGATGCGGCGTTCTCCACCTCTCCCATTTGTAGGTGCTGAGAGTCGGTCACAATGCAGCCATCAAGGAAGCCCCTGTTCTTCTGGAACACTTCGTCTCGCTCGGGACGCGAACTCACTGCCACCAGCGCCATGCCGCGCGCATGCGCGATTTCGGCAATCTCCTCGACGAAGGATCGGCCCTGATGCATCAATAGCAAGATCGCGGGCGTCATACCCGCGCCTGATGCAGGTTGTCGCTCAGCGTGGCTCGGTAGGCCTCCAGTGCATCTACGATCTTCCCAACGCCGCCGCGACAGGGATCGGCCACCGGCAGGCCGAGCTGATCCTCAAGCCGTCTAGCCTCACGCTCGTAGTCGGCGTCGCTGAAGTCGGCGCTGTTCAAGCTAACGGCGACTACCTTGGCCGGTCGCTCAAAAACTGTCAGCTCTTCGTTGAGTCGAATAAGGTGATGTAGCGGAAGAAGCGGCGTGTTCCAGACCTTGGTTCGCTCCAGTCCCTGGCGATGGCAGAACACCAGCGCATGTGGCAGGCCACCATGCAGAAGTGCAAGCGCAATGCCGCTGGCGCCGATATGATTGAGCGAACCCTGACCTTCCAGTACCACCCAATCATTGCCGGGCGCTGCATCAAGTACCACCTTTTCGACCGCACCAGCAACGAAGTCGCTGGGCACGCCGTCGATGGCGATGCCGTTGTGCGAGATCATCATGCCTGTCTGGCCGGTGGCGGCAAAGCCACAGCGTATACCCCGTCGATTCGCTTCCTCAGTAATCTGCAGGCTGGTGGTTTTCTTGCCAATGTTCGAGTCGCTGCCGCAGGTATGGACGATAAAGCAGTCGAGCGCTAGTGTGCGAGCCATGTTGAGCTCGAGGAAAGGAGGCTGCTTTGTCTCCCAGATCTGTACCTTGTTGATCTCGGCAGCCCGCGCGAGGTCAGGATCGTTCGACAAACGGTAGTGAATTGAATTAACGATGTGCAGGCCGTGACCCATCGCCGCCAGAATGTGCGGCTTCCAACCTTCGGGCAATTGGGCTGAATGCAGACCTTTGCCAATGATCATCACGCTCGGCTTGCCTTCGAGAAGCTCATCGACGTGACCGACGATCGGCAGGTCGCCGCCGTAGCCGAGCACTTGCTGCACAGTCTTGCCTTTCTGAGTCGTGTCGATAACACCGAGGCAGCTGTCAGGGCGGTATCGCAGGAAGGAGGCTGCCACCTTGCTGGTAAACCGGCCGAAGCACCCTTCAGCGAAGATCACGCATTTGCCTGACAAGATTTTCTCCGGCATGGACAAATCGGTCATGACGTTCTCCTTGTTGAATGAACGATGAATGAATGAAAGCTGGAGGATGACCAACCGCTTTCAAGCGGTGCGGCGGTCCTGAGAATTCATACCGTGGCTTACTGTCAACTGGTAGCCTTCGAGCACATTGCGCATGGCGTCCTCAACGGCCTGTGGCGTCGCGGCTCGGAACAGGAAGCGACCGCCCTGAAGGTTGGCGTATCCCTCGCTGTCCTCCAGCCAATCGCCAGGTGCGGGTATCAACTCACGGTAGACACTAGGAACAGTGCGACGCATCGATGTCGCGGCGATCACGCGGCAAGGCAACGGACGTGGGCGGGGTACCATGAGCCATCCACCGCTGGACGTTGGTTTTCTCATCGCCTGGCTTTGCGGGCGCTCCAGCATGGCTTCAACCCAGCCGCGGAATAGGTTGTAGCCTCGCACCTCCTGCACGACATACGACACATCGGCGCCCGGCACCCGCGCGCCGATTTCCAGGAAGGTGAATTCGCCCGCTGTCTCGAAGAACTCCAGATGGAAGGCGCTGGACCGTAGCCCGAGCGCGAGCAGGCAGCGCTCGGCGAAGGTCCGCACACGCGCGAGCAGGTCCGGGTCGGTCTGCAGGATGGAACCTAGCGGCGTGCCGGACTCGAAGTCCAGGCAAGTGGAGATGTAGCGAGCGACGCTCAGGAATACCAGTTGACCCTGTGCGTCGATCACGCCATCGGCATGCATGATCGGCGCGTCTATAAATTCCTCAACCTCAATTGGTTGCCTTTCATTGACAACGCGCTGCAAGATCTGCTCCAGTGCCTGCATCGTGTCTGCCTTGACTACGCCCTTACTCGATGCACCGCGAACCGGCTTCACGATTATCGGGAGACCTAATTCTTGCGCCAGCGACGCGGCTGTATTGCCGGGCGTGACACGGATCCAGCGAGGCACACGCAAACCACAGGTCGACACGATCGACTTCATTAGTGTCTTGTCTCGACAGCGCGCAACCTCCTCAGGTAGAGGTCCCGGTATGCCCAGCGCCTCGCGAATCACGGCGGCCGATTCGAGCAGATGTTCGGAAAAGGCGATCACCATATCGAAGGCGCCGTACTCGGCCGATGCAGACCGAACCTCCGCGACAAGCGCTGCGTCGTCGTGGAAATCCTCGAAGATGCGAAGATGCGACGGTGGTATGCCGTCCACCAGGATTCCATTCGTCCCCTTTCGGTCACAAACATAGACCACCTCGTTCTCGCGATGGTCTATAAGCGAACCATAGTCGGCGAGCTCGTTGTCCCAGCGCTCTGTGTTAGGAAAGCGCGGCCAGCGGTTGAGGATCAATATCCTCCTGCGGTGTTGATTATTCATGTGCTTACACCAAGGGGCGAGGCGAGGAGTAGAGCTTCCTTTACCGCAAGGCCGTACCGGATTCCTTCGTCGCGTAGCCGCTCGACGACGTATGCAAATCACTGAGCGCGACATGCTCTCCTTGCTGTATCGCAAACAGAGAATTGAAAGGCTTTTCCGCGATCGGAAGTGGGTACTCCGCGGCCTCGCTCGTCACCGTCATTGACTTGCGACCGCGTAGAAGGTAGGCGTCGGGCTCGTTGTGTGCAGCGTGCGGGCCAAAGTAGATCGGCAGTGAGTCAGCCGCTCGGTAGGCCGGAATGAAGCAGCGACGCTGGCGATTTGAGCGGTTCGGGGCCGAACGGTGCAGCAGCTTGCAGTGCAGGAATATGCCCGTCCCTGGCTCTCCAGGCAGTGAGACTTCCTCCACCCCGGACGGTAGGTTCTGTACCGAAACCCGTCCGCGAAAGAAGCCGTTCTCGGTGTGATCAAAGACCTGACGGCTCGCGTGCGAGCCACGTAGAACATGTAGGCATCCGTTTTCCTCAGTCGCCTCATCGAGATAGATCAGGCAGGCCACCAGCTTGCTGTTGGTGTGCGGGTAGTAGGACATATCCTGATGCCACTCCACCGCTGAGCCTACGCGCGGTCCCTTCATGTTGAGCTTGCTGTGGTGGAACACGATGTCAGGCCCGATCATTCCCTCCAGGCGATCGAGGATACGTGGGTCCTCCTGCACTGCACGAAAAACGGGATCCTTCTTCGAGGGCGACCAAATGCGCCGCAGAACGGAACTGTCGGTCGGTTCCAGCTCCGCGACTTTGGCGATGGGATCGCCGCCGCTGATGATGCGATTGATTGCGCTATCCATCTGCGACACCGAATCGGTCGTGACTAGCTGTGGTATGACCAGATAGCCGTTGTCGCGGAAGAAGGAAATTTCCTGCGCACTGAGGTGATGGCTCATGCGTTGATCTCCGTCGTTGTGGGTCGATTGCTTTCCGGCGGACTTTGCCTGACGGCGATGCCCGTGCCGTGCGGGATACGTTTCAGCATCTTAGGCAGCCGCATCTCGCGAGGAAAGCTATGCAAAGGTATAGATACGCGCGTATTTCTGAAACGTCACACCTCTCTCTAGCCGGCATACCTTTGCATAGCTATCTGTACGTGGCCGCACTGCCTATGCTCGACAGATCGCAGACGTACTGCGATCAGTAACGACCTTCACTTCACCTACTGTTGAAAGAGGAGCAGAAATGAACCGTGTTCGAAACTCCGGGATAGCGCACCCGGTGCCGTACTTCTCCGATTCCGAAGGGCTTGCCGCCAAGGCCAAACTCGACCGATATCTCGACAAAAAAATGGAGGAGTGGCGACAGAACGTGCCCTATGCTTCGCACATGGCGGAAAAGAAGATTCATCTGCCGTACTATCGCCGAACGCTCATTGAGCACGTGTGGCGCATCCGGTTGTCACGCGTGAGTCAGACGAAAGCGATCTATAAGATTGCGCAGATCTCACCCCGCGCAGCGCAAGACTACGCGCACTACCAGGCCGATGAGATGCTGCACGATAAACTCTATATTCGTGATTGCGAGTCCGTTGGCATTACGATGGATGAGATCCTCGCTACTGAGCCGTACCTCTCGACGCGGCTGTTTCAAGGATTCTTCTACTACGCTATCGAGCACGAGCATCCGATGGCCCCGGTGGTCTCGAACTATCTCGTCGAGTACACGCAGGCCAAGCTACAGCCCAAGTTCGTGCGAGCTCTGAAGGAGTCGATGGGGCACGATTCGGTGAAGGGCCAGGAAGCACACTTGGCCGTCGATTCGCGCGACGACCACTCGATGGAGATGTGGAAGATCCTCAACCAGCTGATCCTGAGCGAAGAGGATTACGCGATGGTGTTTCGCTACATCGATGACGTGCAGAGCATCCTCGAGCTGTTCTTCCGCGAGATCCACAAGGACACGGTGGTCGAGCCTAGCTCGCCCGCTGCCAGTCGCGCGGAGGCACTTGCATGAATGAGGTCGCCGACACCGAAACCGTGCGGCGCATAGGCGCTCAACTCGATGCGGCGGTGCACATCCAAGTGCCGTCGTCTAAGCCCGAGACTCAGCGCGCACTGTTGACGGCAGCTCTTGCCGACGGTACTTCCACCATCTACAACGACCTACGGTGCCGCGAGACTAGCGCCATGGTGGCTGCTTGCGAAGCGATCGGCGCTCGCATTGAATGGCATGAGGATCGCATGATCGTCACCGGCGTTGGCGGCCTGCCGGATGCGAACCGCGCTGTGACTATCGTACAGGCCCATGGCTCCGGATTGGTATTCCGCGTGTTTACCGCGCTGGGATCCGTCCTCAAGGGGCCCGTCGCTATCACGGGCGACGCGATCTTGCGGCGCCGTCCGATGGGACCATTGATCGAGTCGCTGAGAGCGCTCGGCGCGAGCATTGAATACCTCGGCGACGAGGGTTGCGCACCGGTGATCGTGAACAGCGACCGGCTTACCGGCGGCACTACACATATCGCTGGGGACATCAGTTCGCAGTTCATCACTGCGCTACTGCTAGCAGCGCCGTTCGCGCAAGCACCCACGCAGATACGCGTCACCGGTACGATCCTTTCTCAGTCGTACATCCGCCAAACGCTGGCTGCGATGCGCGAGTCCGGCATCGATGTGAGTGAAGGCGAAGGAGGCAGCCTGAGCGAGCTTGAAGTCAAGCCGGGGTGCTACAAGCCGCACGACAGCTTCATCCATGGCGACTTCACCTCAGCCTCGTACTTACTCGCGGCAGCGGCGCTTTACCCTGGCCGCTACGTGCTTGGCAACATGACGAGCGATAGCCTGCAGGGGGAGCGCACGATCGTCGACATTGTGAGACAACTGGGAGTGGCGCTGGAGTTCGACGAAGATCGAAAGCTGCTGCATGTGTGGAACAAGGGTGACGGAATGCGCGGTGACCATATCTTCGACGTCTCCGACAGCCCCAACATCGTGCCCACGCTGGCCGCGCTCGGAAGCTTCGTAGATGGCAGCTTCACCGTCACTGGCGGATCGATCACACGACTGCACAAGTCGCCGCGCATCCAGGCGATGGTGACAGAGCTGCGCAAGCTCGGCGTAGACATCACGCCTACTGAGCGTGGTGGTGTGGTCGACGGCTTCTGCATCCGTGGCGACGGGCGTCCGCTGTATGGCGGGATCGAGCTAGACGGTTGGAGTGACCACCGTATCGTCATGTCCCTGCACATGATCTCGGGACGCTGCCTGCAGCGGAACACGCTGCGGGGAGAGGACAGCGTTGACAGTTCTTTCCCTGGCTTCTTTGAAGCCTTTGAGGCATTGGTGAAGGAATCCCACCTCGGCTAGCTGAGAGGGTTGACCGGGCGGGAGGCCAAGTCGATCAACTCGTCGGCCACCCGGCCGGCCTCTTTTTTAGATCGAATCCGGACGCCGGTTTTGGCGCCGCCGTGGTAATCGCCGGCGCCAGGTATTCCTCGGACTGCATTGTAGAACTCTATCCCTCCCTTCGGATCTCTACCGTCCCACTCAATGCGCGCTGATAAGATACAGCAGCTTCTGTGCGATTCTTGACGCCCAGCTTTCTGAAGATGCGGCCAACATGCATCTTCACCGTTACGACCTCTATGCCGAGTCGTGTTGCGATGCTCTTGTTGCATAGGCCCTGAGCAATCCACATTAGCGTCTCCGCTTCACGCGGCGTCAATGACTTCTGGTGTTCGATCGGCATCATTGTTGTCTCCCGTCGTATCCAAACGCATTCCATGAATATGGAGCTCCCCTGGTGGGGCAGGTCTTTGAAGCGTAAAGATTTTCGACGGGGAGTGTGCTGAATATTTTTCGTCGCCTAGCTGAATTTAATAGCGGATTGGCGTGCCCCGATGCTCAAGACTGCGCCGGCGTCTAGCAAGGCGATCCGTGCCGACTGCTGGGATTGTGCGCTTCTTGAATGGAACTGCCAGCGATGCTGGTGAAGTTGCCGGCGCCAGTAGCGATGTCCACATCGAGGCGTGGAACACACAGCGCGCCAAGTGCCGCCACTACCTAGTGTCCCGAGCGATTCGAGTATCGGCGAACGAAACCTCTCCGATCTTCGCAAGCGAAGGGTCCTTGGCCAGAGCTCATCCGTAGTGGGACTTGGCCTTGCAGGAAGATGAACGCTATCGGATCGCCACCTGGTTGCCGAGCTTGAAGGCCGCGACGACCCTATGCGCCAGCATGGCCATGCTTAACCTGCCGCTGCCGTTGAACTCGAATTGGCCGCAGCAGGTCTGCCGCATTGGCCGTTCGACCAGAGGATCCAGTCTATTCCTCAATACTGGGTGCAGAGAAGCCAGCGTTAAACCACATCGTTCCTGGAGGCCGAGTCCAAAAATTTCGAGGGAATAATGAGTTCATTGCGAGAGGATGCGGTGCAGCGCTCATATCAGTATTCCCCCAAGCAGTACGCTGAGAGTAATGAGCGATACGATGGTTGAGATGATCATCATCGAGGACGTTTCCTCGGCAAGAACCTCGAAGCGCTGCGCAATGACGAAGCAGGTGGAGGCCAGCGGCATAGCCGACAGCACGACCAGGACCGAAAGCAGCCATCCCTCGATGCCGAACAGGTAGTGTGCGATGACCCAGCCGAGCAGCGGTTGAACAATTAGTTTGAGAAATGTGAATACCGAAGCCTGCGAATAGGCAATGCGGTGCGTGTGCCCCGCGAAGAAAAGGCCTGTGGCCACCAAAGAGCAGGGAATAGCGGCACCTCCAAGAATGTCGCAAAGGTTAGCAACCGCAGGAGGCGGAGGACCATACCATACGGCGCAGGCAAAACCCAGTAAGAAGCCGATCATCAGTGGATTCTTCGCGAGCGACCAGGCAATGTTTACGACCATTCCTATGCGGGAGGCGGCCACCTGGCGGCTGCTCTCGATGAATAGCACGGTCATACTCACGCCAACTACGGCGTTGGCAATGGTAGCCAGAACAGCGAGAAGTGCCGCATCCTTGCCGAAGGCTGATACGCAAAGCGGAATGCCGACCATTGAGGTGTTGCCGCAGGATGTGTTGAAGCCACGCACACCCATCGCCGCGAGGCCGTCGCGCTGCCATAAGAGACTCGTCATGCTAGCGAGAAAGTATCCTACCAGCAACGCCACTATCCAAGCGCTTAAAAATTCGGCTTTGAAAATCTCAGTGCGCGGCGTGCGCGCGATAACGATGAAAAGCAAAGCTGGAAAGGCAAGGTAGTAGACGAAGCGATTAAGCCCGTCCGCATAGGCAGGTTGCATCCAACCTACCCGCTTGACGCCATAACCTGCCGCCAGCAATGCGAATACTGGAAAGATGGCTTGCAACAGATTGGTGTCGGACGGCATGGTTTTCCTTCTTCTTGTGCTTCGTCCGCTTTGTATACCGGACTATTCAAACCAGTATTCCTAGCTACTCGAGCTTGCGCAGCTGCAGCCGTAGCAGGCCCATGGTTCCTGTATGAAAGCCAATTGCCCACAGATGCAGATATCTGTCGTAGCGCGCGACCACTTCATCACCAACCAGCGCTACAGCTTCTGCACGGCGCTGCAATAGCCGGCGGCGCCATTCAAGGGAGGTTCGCGCGTACTGGTGACGGTCGTTGCGCAGCGATACGATCTCGAACAGTCGCTCGCTCGCGCACGCAATCTCCGACAGGCGCGGGAGATCCGATTCAGGAAAGATCTGGCTGGCGAAGAAGGAACTGAAGTCCTCGCGGACGGAGTTCTCGTACGATATGGTTTGCAGCGACAGACAGCCGCCCGGCGGCAACCAATCATGGCATTTTTGGAAAAAGGCACGGTATCCTGCGATCTTTTCCGCTGGAGACTGATCAAGCTTGGCGAAGTGCTCGAAGGCTCCAACCGAAATGATGGCGTCGTAGGGTGCAAATGGCATGTGGTCGGACCAGCTCTCCATGCGGACGTCGACGCCCGGCCATCGTTTTTGGGCGATGAAGGCTGCCTGCTGACTGGATAGCGTAAGTCCCGTCGCGCTAGCCACTCCAGCGCTCGTGACCAAGCGGTTCAGCGTTGCACCCCAGCCGCAGCCGATGTCGAGCACGCGTTGATGACCGCGCGCGCCAGACTTATCGATGTGATAGTCGATCTTAGCCGCCTGCGCTGCCTCAAGTGTATCTTGCCCATCCCAAAGTGCACACGAATATGTGAGACTGCTGTCCAGCCATAGACTATAGAAGCTGTTGCCAATGTCATAGTGAAACTGGATTGCCTTTTCTGAAGCACCCGGATTAATCAATGCACTCATCGCTGGGTATCCTCAGCGGTATCTACCAAATGCTTTGACAGTTTGATAATAGTGGGGTAGTCGTAGATTATCGTGGCGTCTAGATCCCGCTCCAGGTACTCGCCAAGCGCAACAGCGACGCTAACTGCAGCCACTGAATCGAGGCCATAGCGGTCGAAGCGAACCGTCCGGTCGATCTCTTGTGCGGGCATCTCCAAGATTTCGCCAATCAAGTCGGCGAGCCAATCTTCGATATCTTTCTGCCGCGGATGTTGCTGTGTGCTCACGGACGGGGCTCCTTGAGTTTGGGGTGTTGGTGGTGTGTTCTTAGTTCTGCCATCACGATGTGCTGTACCAATTTGCCTTGCGCCACGTTAGTTCTTTAGCTTCTCATCAAGGATGTTCTTAGCAGGGCGTCCAACATTCCAGACGAGGCCAAACTTCTCCAGCAAAGTGATAAATAGGCCGCTGATGTCAAATTGGTACCACCGGAAGCTCAGCACTGCGGCGGCGGGAAAGGCGTGGTGGTTGTTGTGCCAGGATTCGCCCAGCGTGAAGACCGAAAGCCAGGCGTTGTTGGTACTACGGTCGGGTGTGGAAAAGTCACGGTGGCCGAAGATATGCGTTAGCGAGGTGATGCTCCAGATCATGTTGTGGCCCGCATAGAGGCGGATCAATCCGCCCCAAGCCAGACCCTGAAGCGCGCCGATCCAGCTGCCGTGCGCCAGGGCGCCGATCAGCGCGGGCAGCGCGAGACCCATGACAACCCAGACAAAGTAAAGATCGTTTATGCGCGAGATCAGCGGATCGCGCATCAGGTCGCGCGCATAGAAGGCGGAATTCGGCACCTCATGACCGAAGATCCAGGCCATATACGAATGCCAGAATCTGGCGAAGCCTCCAGGTAGTGGCGTGCCATCTTCCATAACGTAGGGCGAGTGTGGATCACCGCGTCTATCTGAATGCTGATGATGGCGGCGGTGCAGCGCGACCCAGAACTTGAGCGTGCCCTGCATGGCCATGGATCCCATGATTGCGAGCATTACACGGACCGGCACGGCTGCTTTGAAGCTCTGGTGCGTGAACAGTCGGTGATAACCGACAGATATCCCGAGCCCTGTGATCACGAAGAACGCAAGGAAAATCACCAGATCAGTCAGATTCGGAGGATGGCCTGCGAGGGCTAGCCCTACCGCTAGCAGGATGCCAGTGGCGCTTAGCACAACGACGGAGATTGCATGGCGACGCTGTGCACGGCGCATGCGTGGATCTTGCAGCGTCTGTGGAATGAGTGGCCGACGCGATTCAGCGGCGTTGGACATGTTGTGCTCCGGAAGCCTGCGCCTGGACAGCCAACGTGCTTGCGATTCGTTCGGCGGAAGTGGATCGCACGTTGCTCACCAGTCCGAGCCGTGCAAGCAGCCTGATCAAGTAGCCGCCAATGTCAATCTGGCTGGGCTTGGTGCCGAAGTAGGCCGATGTGGGAAAAGCGTGGTGGTTGTTGTGCCAAGCTTCGCCTAGCGTGGGTAGCGCCAACCAGAGGTTGTTGCGACTGTTGTCCCGCGTGGCGAAAGGTCGCGAGCCAAACATGTGGGTGACCGAGTTGATGCAGCTTGTGGCATG
Organism: Burkholderiaceae bacterium; assembly: GCA_047601745.1. Taxonomy (GTDB): domain Bacteria; phylum Pseudomonadota; class Gammaproteobacteria; order Burkholderiales; family Burkholderiaceae_E; genus JAKPAM01. The sequence goes on from JASGIS010000001.1 coordinate 4,512,678, forward strand.
AAAGCTCAGGAATACCCGCACAACGCCCCCCCATAGAAACCCTTCGAGCACGCCGCGCAGCGTGCCGGTGAACATACCACCCAGCAATGCCGGCAGCAGCAGTCCGATAGTCACCAGCGCGTAGTAGTGGCGATTGACGCGTGAGACAACTGGATCGCGGATTAGATCCTTACAGTAGTGCAGAGCATTGGAGAGTTCGTGTGTAAACATCCAACCTACATGTGCGTGCCAAAATGCCGCATGACCACATATCAGCTCGCGGTCGTGAAAGCGAGGCGAGTGAGGATCGCCTGGCGAATCGCTGAACTGGTGATGGCGACGGTGGTTGGCAACCCAGTAGATTGGCGAGCCCTGCGCGCTCATCGACCCCAGTATCGCGAGCGCGGCACGTACTACCGGTTGTGCATCGAATGCACGGTGCGACATCATGCGATGGAAACCTACCGTCATGCCTAGCATCGTGAGGATGTACATGACCACCATAAGCCACAGCGCTGTGGCACTTACACCTGACTGCACCGCAAGTGTCACGGCGACCATGGTGCCGGCGAATGAGAGGGCAGATATTGCGAAGGCATGCAGTTGTTGAGCCCGGCGCAGGCCCGGGGCCGAGACCGTAGGGCTGCGTAGTGGATTGATCCGCCCGGCGGCTGTCGCTACTGGCACGGTGGTGCCGTTTCCAGCGGAGGTGCCGACATCGCCATCGTCTCCGTCCTTGCAGCCACTGTTTTTGCTGTTGTCGCCATCGGCTCCCTGTTTCGCCCGCCGATCGACTTCCACCAGCGACAGTGAGCCGTTGAGAAAGGCCGTACGGCAAGCTCGTCGTTGGACCTTGCCACTTGAGGTCTTCGCGATGGTGCCTTGGGCGATGAGCGCTAACGCGTGTAGACGTACCTGATGCACTGCAGTGATCGCCTCCGTCACGTCACCAATAATCTGCGCACTGTCGAAGTTGTCGCGGAACTCCCGATTGAGTTCCTGCACTACGACCAATCTCTCCTCTTCGCCTACATCTACCGAGAATGCAGCGCCGCAGCCCGGCCTAAACGCAGGGTGGCTGGCCCATACCGTTCGCTCTATATCCTCAGGGTAGTGGTTGCGGCCGTGGATGATAATGAGATCTTTTATCCTCCCTGTTAAGTAGAGTTCTCCGTCGTAAAGCACTCCGAGATCGCCGGTACGTAGGAAATGGTCTTTATCCGCATTCATCTCGACGCCATCAGGGAGCGCACCGAAGCAGCAAGCGCTCGCCTCGGGCTGGTGCCAATAGCCCTTGGCCACGCTCGGCCCTGAAACCCAGACTTCGCCGACTTGGCCCGGCGCGCACAGCGCCAGGCTATCGGGATCGACGATGCGGATCTGCTGACCCGTCCATGCATGGCCGCAGTTCACAAGAATTCGCGCCTGTGGCTCATCGCTCGGGGCCGCGATTCGGCGCTCCAACAAGGCACGATCAAAACGCATACTCGCTGGCCCGCTCGAACGGTCTCGCCCTGAAACGAACAGTGTTGCTTCGGCCAGCCCATAGCAGGGATAGAAGGCCTCGCGACGAAAGCCTTGCGGTGCGAAGCTTTCGCTGAAGGTGTTCATGACCTCGGTGCGCACTGGCTCTGCCCCATTGAATGCAACCTCCCATGACGAAAGGTCGAGCGCGCTGCGTTGAGAAACACTGATGCGTCGTATGCAAAGATCGTAGGCAAAACTAGGTGCGCCGCTGAACGTAGCGCGATATCGATCAATGGCCTTTAGCCATACTATTGGGCGTTTGAGAAAGCTGGTCGGTGAGAGCAATACGCAGGGAACTCCCAGGTACATCGCCTCAAGCACATTACCTATCAAGCCCATGTCGTGAAAGAGCGGTAACCAGGTCACGATGACGGTGCGCTGCGGGTCGTGACCAAAGGCCTCGGCCATCATCCGCAGGTTATGCATGAGGTTACCGTGGCTTACAATCACGCCCTTTGGATCGCTCGTGGAGCCTGAAGAGTACTGTAGGTAGGCGATCGAGTCAGATGACAGCGCGAGTGGGCGCCAAGTCGGAGTCGGTGCCTTGCTATCGGCCAGCATGATGTCGCCGATGCGCAGCCACGACACTAAGTGGAGCTCCGCTGGCATCGTATCTAGCGCGGCGTCACTGATATCATTCGTCAGGATCGTGCGTGCGCCAGAATTCTCTACGATGCGAGCCAGTCGTCCAAAGTCGCGTGCTGTGTGCGGGCAGGGCACGCCGATCGCACCGGCATACATGCAGCCGAAGAGCGCGGCCACGAAATCGAGACCAGTCGGGAATACCAGCAATACTGGCTCGCCGGGCTGCACCACAGCCTGCAAGTATCCAGCGATGGCAATTGCTTGGTGATGAAGCTCGCTGAAGCTTACTCGTGCGAGTTCAGCGGCATTGCTATCGAGCAGAATGTAGGCCGGTTCGTCACCGCGGCGCTCGGCATGTGAGCTCAGAATACTAATCAGCGTCCCATCGCCATGGCCATGATGCATGCCTACCTCACTCTCATGATGCGGGCCGTTGCCGATGCCGTGGCCACGAGCTGGCCGGCTTCAGTGATAAGCCGTGCTTCTACGAAGCAGACGCCTGCCGCCTGCGAGCGAACCCAGCCTTCACCAATGAACCGGCCTGGCTTGCCGGGTCGCATGAAGTTGGACTTGATCTCCAATGTTGGCGCAATCTGCCCAGGCCCTAACGTACACATAACGGCCAAGCCAGCGGCGTTATCAAGCATCGCGCACATCATCCCTCCCTGTAGTACGCCAGAGGGATTAAGGAATTCCTCACGGGCAAGCATTTCGCCACGAATGAAACCGCTTTCGCTGTCGAACTTCAGTGTCTTCCAGCCGAGCAGAAGGGCCACTGGTGGATGTGGTAGGCGGCCTTCATGGATGTCGAGAAATGTTGGCGAAAGCATGACGAGATCACGCTTCATTAATCGCCTGAACTAGCGATAGCATTGCCCGCCAGCGTAGTGCGATGCATCACCCGTCTCAGCACGTGTTCGTCGAAAGGCTGCGCCCAGTGCATAAGCGAACGGTTGTCCCACATCAGAACGTCACCGGGCCACCAACGGTGTTTGTAAATGTACTTGTCCTGCAGCGCGAAATTGAGCAGCTCGTCCAGCAACGCCTTACTCTGTTGTGCGCTCATGCCAACCACGTGTGACATATGAACTGGACTCAGGAAAAGCGAGCGTCGGCCGCTATCCGGATGCGTGCGCACCAGCGGATGCACTGCTGCTGGAACCGCAGCTTTCTCCTCAGCTGACAGTGGTGCTAAATTTCCTACCGCACGGCGCGAGACTTCGAAGTCGTGCACGGCGTGAAGACCATCAATCTGCTCGCGTAGCGTGTCGGGCAAGTCTAGATAGACCTGTTCGAGATCGCAGAACCATGTTTCGCCGCCGTGACGTGTCAGCTCAATCCCGCGAAACACCGAGCCCTTGCTCGGCACCGCGCGGTAGCTACTGTCTATATGCCATCGCTGCGTGACGTGTAGATAGCGTACCGTGTTATGATCGGCAGGAAGGTGTTGCCCGTTGTTGTCCACGTTCGATACGCGAAATATCTCATTGTGAGTGTTTGCGCGCACAGCCGTCATCGGGAACTCCTCAAGAGGACCGAAGTACTTCGTGAAGGAGATCTGCTGTGCGTCGTCGATATGCTGGTCGACGAAGATCAGAATTTTGTACCGCACCCATGCGGTTTCGAGTGTGCGTACGATGGTCTCATCGAGCGACTGCGAAAGATCGAGCCCATGTACCTCAGCACCCAGCGACCGGTCAAAAGGATTCGGTCTGATTTCGAAAGACACTGCTCCCTTGCCGTAGAACATGCCTCCGAAAACGTGATGAGAGCCTTCAGCAGATGCATGAGGGAGGAACTGCCCAGCGGCTCCTACGTGGTGAGGCTGCTTCTCCATCATGCTATCTCCAGGGCAAGGCAAGCTGCCTCGGCTGGATTGAAGTGTGATCTGGGTTGGGCCGTGCAATCTGAAAATTGTGGCGAGACCCTCTGAAAAAGATTCAAACCGGGCTCAGACTCAGTCCCGAAGGGTATCGTGCAACCACTTGACGAAGGTCGCACATTCACTGCGCTCGAGCGCGCCCGGCCTCCAGCACAGGAAATAGGCGTTCGGTGACAGAACGCTCTCGGCCGATAGGCGCACTAGACGCCCGCTGTCGAGCCAGGCGCGGCCTAGCTTCAGACGCATGAGCGCGACGCCGAGGTCATCAGCGGCAGCATCAAGCGCTAGGCCAAGGTCATTGAATTGGTTGCCGGTGCTCGGTTCAGGTAGGCTGATGCCATACGCTAGAAACCAGATGCGCCAAGACTCCAGTGGCGTGCGCAGAAGGTGCGCACGCGACAGCGCCGCTTCACTGGCGAAGCCGTCGAAAGGTCCGTGCTTGCGCAGGTAGGCAGGACTGCAGACTGGGCAGATCTCGTCTATCAGAACCTGCAGTGATTCTCGATCGTGGAATGGACCCGTACCAAAGCGTAGTTCGAGGTCAGCTTCCTCGGCTGTCATGTTGCGTACTGGCGTAGTCACCTGCAGCATCAGTTCGATATCTGGGTGAGTGCGGCAAAAACTACCTAGCCGCGGCAGCAGGAGCTGGCGTGCGAATGTCGGAGTTACGGACACTCGCAGTCGACGTACTTTCGAGTTGCTTTCTCGGCCCGGTATTTGCTGTAGCGCTTTGATGGCTTCGCGCACATGCGTCAAATAGGCGATGCCATCTGCACTGAGACTGAAGTCGTGACCAGCAAAAAGACGCAATGCTAGCTGAATCTCAAGTTGGCGGAGTCGATGACTGACTGCGCTCGGGGAGATGTTTAGCTCTTCGGCTGCGAAGTTGACGCTACGCAGTCGCGCAACAGCCTCAAAGGCAAGAAGGCCTTGTGTTGAAGGGATACGCATAATGACTACTCCATTTCTGGTCGTCACTTCCTTTACCGATCGCCCATTGGCAATCATTCAACAATCACAGGCCAAGGCCAATGGGTACCTCTCACGACGGGTTGCTGTACAGGGGGCCGAGATACACTATCGTCAAGTTATGTCGACAACAGTGAACTGGTAGTTCGGTTCACAGTATCGAGGGCCACCTATTTGAATCAGGGCATGTCTGGCGAATCATTGACTAACTTCTGTACAATGATTGTGCTCACTGCGAAATTTGTCTCCGCCGATTGAGGCACTGGCGCCGGCCTTGTTTTTGCCGCGACCGTATGATCGGGCTCGTCCGCCAGCGGTTAGGTACCAGAACGGGAAACGATGTCGATAGGGAAAGTGGTGCGATGTGCCGTATAGCCTTCTTGGAGAGATATCTGAGCAAGACTGAACTGCCAGGATTGCAAGGAAATCGGCGGTGACGCAAAGGAGCACGGGGGCACAGTAGTTTCCTTTAGCAGTGGTTGGAATGCGGGAAGGCTTGCACAAGGCTGTGCAAGAAGCTCATGTCGAGTTCGGTCGGCGCGTTCACACCCAACATGGCTAGATCGCGGTCCACTTCGTCGCGCAGAAGTTCGATGGCTCGTGCTACACCGGCGTCGCCCGCCACCGCGGCAGCGTAGTTGAATGGCCTTCCTACAAACACCAATCGCGCACCCAGAGCGATTGCCTTGAGTACATCGCTGCCTCGTCGCACGCCGCCATCGAGCATGACCGGCATGCTGGGAACGGCACGCACGATGTGGGGCAGAACGCGAAGCGCGCTGACTGCTCCGTCGAGCTGGCGCCCGCCATGGTTTGAGACAATCAGGCCGTCCACACCCAGTCCCTGCGCGATGCATGCATCGTCGACGCTTAGCACTCCCTTGATGACAAGCTCGCCTGGCCAGCGACGTCGGATGTGAGTGACGTGGTCCCAGTCGAGGTGTTCCCGATTCGAGAAGTCGCGTTCCACATCGCGGGCAATCAAGGGCGCGCCACGCTGTGCGAACGAGTTCTCGAAGTGCGGCATGCCATGGTGCGTGAGCGTGCGCATGAGCGTGCCAATAAGCCAACGCGGATGGGTGATGCCATCCCACGCGAGGCGCAGACTGGGTCGTAGTGGTGTGGAGAAGCCCGCGCGCATGTTGTTCTCGCGGTTGCCAGCCACCGGAATGTCGACAGTGATGACCAGCGTGTGCACGCCAGCCGATTGCACGCGGTCCAGTAGCGCATCGATACGCTTCAAGTCGCCAGGCAGGTAGGCCTGGAACCAACTACCCGGGGCCTGGCGTAGCAACTCCTCCATGGGCATCAGGGAACTGCCGCTCAGAATGAACGGTATCCCGGCACGCTCGGCGCTGCGCGCGAGTACGGCATCACCTTCGTATGCTGTGAGCGCTGCAATGCCCATGGGCGCGATGCCGAAGGGCGACGCGTGCTCGCGTCCGAACAGAGGGATCGTCTGTGTACGGCGCGAGACGTCGCGCAGTACGCGCGGTACGAGACCCCATTGTTCGAATGCCTGGAGGTTGTCCCTCAGAGAGAGGTTGGTCTCAGCAGCGCCCGCCACGTAACCGAACAGTGCACGCGGCAGGCGAGCTCGCGCGAGTGCTTCGAAGTCTTGTAGCGCCAGCACTTGCCCAAGGACGCCTTTCGACTGTTGACCCTGGAACCCTTTCCATGCGCTGGATCCCGAAGTGGGGATGGTGGGAGGAGTTGGGGGTTGCGTCATGGTCATCGCTCTGAGAGTTGGGGGCGTCGCGGTCATCACTCTATGAGCTGGACATGGGCAGAAAAAAGCGAATAATTTCTAACATTCAATTTCGCTTTTACGAAACATGATTGACATGACTTTTCGCCAGCTTGAGGCGTTCTATTGGGCCGCGACTTGCTCGAGCTTTGCGATCGCTGCGAGTCGGGTGCATCTGACTGTGTCGTCGCTATCCAAGCGCATCGCCGAACTGGAAAGCTCGCTCGGGCAAGCTCTGTTCGACCGCAGCGGATACCGTGCCGTGCTTACACCCGTCGGTGAAAGGTTGCTTCCTCTTGCCACTGACTTGCTGAGGCGTGCTGAGCAGGTCGCATCCACCGTGCGCCAGGTTGCGGGCCTGGAAGGCGGGTGCCGCATCGGTACGGGCGAGCTTGCCTCGATCAGTTGGGTGCCCCATTGGGTGCGCGCTATCCGGGAGGCACATCCAGGGCTGAAGATAAGCGTGGTGGTGGATATCGGCGAGGGGCTTACTGAACGGCTAGAAAAAGGTGATCTCGACGTTGCCGTGATCGCTGGTCGAAGCAGGCGGCCTGGCCTGCAGGCCGCCGCACTCACCAGAGCTTCATTCGTTTGGTGTGCCGAACCTGAACTGGCTCGGCGCGTCGGCCGGCTCAATGCGTCGGCGTTCGCTGGTCGAACCCTGATCAGCCTACCGCGTGGCTCCGGCGTCACGCACATTCTGGACGACTGGCTGGAGCGCGCCGGTGCTCGGCCGGAGCAGATGCTCACGACCAACCAGTGGGGCTTGGTCGCCAGCTTGATCGGGGCGGGCGAAGGTGTGGGTATCCTGCCGAAGGGGCTTGCGCAAGCCCTCGAGTCACGCAAGCGCTTGTGCATCTTGCCGACTCGGCACAGGTTGCGGATGCTTGAGTACGGGTTCCACTTTCGCCACGACGACCCCCGCACGTTGGTGCCGGAGTTGCACAGGTTGTGCATGACTTGTGCCGACTTTGATGCTCCCGGGTCCTTGGCCTATTGATGTCAGTCCATGACATCTCAACCGTTCGGCTCGTTTTCACAGAGCGGCGGCGATGGTCCGAGCTCCTCGCCGCTATTCGTGGAGCAACATCCCCGCGTCATAGCGACGTTCATGGAGCCCAATCATCAACTCGTCATCCGAAACCTCGATGACGGCGACGTCGACATCTGATTTTTACGAACGCCGCAGTGCCAGCAATGCCGAACAGCGTGACAATGGCACGCCGACGGCGATGCCGAGCCTGAGATAGAGCAAGAATTTTTTCTGAAATTGGACTGCTCGAATAACCAACGGGCTCACCTGCCGGGTGATTTGCGTCAACCCGTCAAGTCTTCGGTTACTGCTCATAACCATGTTCTCAAAGAGAAAGTTTGGGACGAGTTTGCAGCTTTGGCAGAAGTCGAACACTTACACATGGGCAAGATCGAGCGAGGGACGCACATGCCCATGTTCGCCCTTATGCTGAAAATGGTAGTGGCGCTCGGAATCTATTCTGCTGAGCTGATGGATGCAACGGATCGCAGTCTGCGAGCCCGCATCAATGTGTATGCCCTTAGATGAGCAACGTGGCGACATCAATCACTGACATGTGCACGCAAGCGCACAATGAACCGCTCCAGAGCCCCTGATGAAATACCATTATCTGGCCGAAGAAGGTAAGTGGTGATGACCGCGCATTCTACGTCCAAGGGGCGAATGACCACATCGGGACATTGGCGATCTGCGATCCTAGCTGCTGTTGTGAAGCCGACGCCATAGCCAGCGCCGACCAGGGTAAGCATCATTTCCAGTGAAGTGGCGTACTCGGCGACTTTGGGATCGCGTTCTAGTAGGCGCAGGAGCCGTGTCAATTGATGACAGTACCCTTCCCACACTTGCGGGTCACATAGCACAAGGGGGTGGTACGCAAGTTCGTGAAGCGGAACTGCCTTGTGTGAGAGCAGCGGGTGCCTCGCTGATACTGCGAGCACCAGCGGGTCTTGCCAGATGGGTTCGGCCACGATGCCGTCACCGACATCGGCCGTGTGCGCGAATCCAATCATGAAGTCGCCGGAACGCAATCCGCGCAATTGCTCAGCCAGAGGCACCTCGGACATGCGAACCTCAATTTCCGGCTCGTCCGCGCGGCAACGGGCAAGAAACGTCGACAGCCGAGGATAGATCGCTCCGTCTGACACGGCCACGCGCAGGCTTCCGCGCAAACCGGCTGCGACTGCTCGGACGTTTTCTTGCGCCTGCTCCAGGACCGTGAATAGCCTGCGAGCGTCCTGCAAGAATGCAGTGCCTACCGAGGTCAATCGGGTTCCGCGGCGATCACGGTTAAAAAGAATTACTTTCAGCTCGTCTTCGAGCTCTTTGATGGTTCTAGAGAGTGCCGACTGGTCGATATATAGACGCTCCGCTGCACGTGTGAAATGCAGTTCTTCGGCTACGGCGAGAAAGTAGCGAAGGTGGCGTAACTCCATCAGGTGTCTCCTTACAATCGAACAGCTCACGTCGTTGTGAGTTGCTCTTCACAGGCTCTAGGCCTATGGTTTTGACCTTCCTGGCTGGAGTTGCTTTTCGATTCATTAAAGCTCAATCGGTGGCACGCCCAGCGAAATTGCCGGAAGTGTCCATGCATGATCGCCAATGGCGTCAGTGCCTTATTCTTTCGGATCGAATGTCGGCCGCCTTGCAAAGTCCACTGTGTTTAAAGGCAGGCCATTAAGCAGATATAGGTGATACCTAAACGAAAGCCGCAGTCGAGGGGGAGGCGAGCTATCGGAATGGCTTCAGCTCAGCGAAAAGGCGATGAGGCAGATTGCAGTGGCCCACAGCAGATCGCGTGCGTGGCTGAATTCTTCGGCTGCATGTCCTTGGCCTGCCACACGCAGCAGTGCGCCGCTTTGAATCCTCTCGGGCGGCGATCAAAATGACAATCAACATGAGCTTTTCCGCAAGCCATCACTGGCCACTAAGTCGTGCTGCTGCTTGTGGTGCTCCTGAATGGTCAGGCTCAGTTCGGCGCTGTCGGCTGTGGCCGCGGTCGAATGCGCGCCGATGTAGCGGCAGCACGGCTGGCTGGTGAACGCATGGTGCGCAAACGCCTGTAAGTCGTCGATCGGTTGTTCCATAAATGCTCTGGTCCGATGTGGGTAGGCTGTGCCTACAGGATGATTGCCAAGGCAACAGCCCTCACTGCTGCGGTGATCTTGTTGGGCACCCTCAGTTGGGCGATGGCGTTCTTGCGTTCTTGACTAGAACTTGGCCGAAGATGTCTTGATTGGGACCCTCCGAGAACGCTATGTTCGCGCTGTCCTCGACCTGGGCGTCCACGCGAACTCCTCAAGTCTGCGTTCCTGCCGCCACCATAGGGGATGGCGCATGTGATGTGATTACTGGCGTGCTCCGGAAGGCCTCGTGCGAGCCCCAATGCCGGCAAGCCATGCATCTGTCCCGTGCACCCGGTAGATGCGGTGCGGGCCGAGCGGCACACGGCAGGATCGACGCAGAGAGTCTCAGGCGGATGCAGGGTCATCGCGTGAGACGTGGTAAAGGCGCCTGACTTGCTGGACCGCCGCGAATGCACGTCGGTCCTGCGGCCAGGGGAACGTGCCGCCAGCGGCGATCGCTGCCGCGACGCCGGAGACAAGTGCACCCTCGTGGCTCGGGTATCCTGCCGAGTGTCCACCGCAGAAATAGGTCCGCCGCACGCCCTGGATCTTGGGAAATGAGTTCGTGGTGATCGCCGCCCAGCGTGTCGAATAGACCGTATGCTCCAACTCGAAGCGAGTGATCACAGTGTCAGCTGCGATTGCACCCGTGGGGGCGTCCCAGGTGATATAGGCTGACGCCTCGCCGGTGTCGATCGCAACCGTGCACTGCCCCTTGCCGATGGTGTCCGCGGCCGCAGTCGATAGATCCTTGTAGTGGAACAGCGCATTCCCTGCCGCGGAAGTGGCAGTCAGCGCCGTCGCATCTCGATGCACAATGATGTGCGTCGTCTCGATAGTGCAGGCCCCCAGCACCTCGCGCTCTAGCTCGCTGGGATCCTGCAGCAGCCGCAGCGCGGCTTGCGCGTTTGCGGCGATGATCAGCCGGTCAAAGCGCTGCGGCGCCTCTTCTCCTTCGGCGTGCAGCCAGACGCCGTCGTCGTCGCGGCGCACCGCGGTGACGTTGCGACCGCAGACGATGGTCGCACGCAACCGCTGCTGCATCGCGGTGAGGTAGCGCCTCGTGCCGCCGCGCACGCGAAAACTCGTCGTCGGGGCGAAGAACGAGAAGAAGCGAGAGAAGCCAGCACCGACGATCCACGCGGGCACGTCCAGCTGAGCGGCGCGGTTGACGAGTAGCACCCCGATCAGTGGCAATAGGCAGGCGTGCGTGAACGCTTCCGAGTAGCTGTGTTCGTGCAAGTAGGTCTGCAGGCTCGTATCGCGTGGCAGCATTGCAATGCGGGGCGAGTCGCGCGTGAATCGGATGGCCTCGTGCTCGACCTGGCGCCACAGTGATGTGTTCTTCTCGAAAGTGGACCATGCACCGAACCGGCCGCTGTAGGCGACCGATACCGCGGCCGGGTCGACCGGTACCTGCAGCTCGCGCAAGAGCGCGCTGAAGGCCGGGTACTGCCAGTCGTCGAACAGCAGGAAGCCACCGTCCAGTCCCGTCGTCGATGGCCAGCCGGGGATCGCGACGGTGAGCGCATGCCCGCCAATCCGCGGCTGGCGCTCGTAGATGACCACCTCGTGATCCGGGGCCAACGTCCAGGCCGCGCCAAGACCGGCAACGCCGGCCCCCACGATCGCCACCTTCATGGTATCGCTCCTTCGAGTACGGTCTGCTCCACCACGTCCTTCTCCGCCAGGTATCAGCCCACAACGCGGGAACGGTCAATGCGGCGCAACGTTACCCGATACAGCGCCAGCGAACCCAGCTGAAAGCCGTAGGCGAACATGCGCAAGTAGCGCTCGTAGCGTTCGACGACGGCGTCACCCACCAGGTTGAGCGCGACCTCGCGCTTAGCGCGCAGTGTTTCGAACCAGCAGCGAAGCGTCCGCGCGTAGTCGTGCCTGTCGTTGCGCACTCGCTCCACCTCGAACAGTGTTTCGGCCGCCTGCGTGATGTCCGCGAGCCGCGGCAGATCCGATTCGGGAAAGACTTCGTTAGCGATGAACAGGTCGCTGGGGATGTGACCGCGTGCCACATCACCGTAGGCAATGGTTTGCAGCGACACGCGTCCGCCCGGCGCCAGCTGCGTGTGGCAGTGCTGGAAGAAGCGCCGGTAGCTCTCCAGCTTCTGCTCCTCGCTGTCGCCGAACTTAGCGAAATGTTCGAAAGCACCGATCGAGATGATGCCGTCGAAGACGTCTTGCGTCTCGTACTCTGCCCAGTGCCTGAGCATTGCCTGCACGCCGGGACCGCACGCGTTGCTGACGTGCTCGAGCTGGGCTTGGCTCAGCGTGAGGCCTACGGCACGCGCGACGCCCCAATGCTCTGCAGCCCGCCGCAACACGCCACCCCAGCCGCACCCAATATCGAGCAAGTGCGTCGTGGGGCCAGCGCCGACCTGGGCGAGGTGATAGTCGATCTTGCGCAGCTGTGCGCAATGCAGATCGTCCTCCGGACCCTTCCACATCGCGCAAGAGTACGACAGCGTCGGGTCCAGCCACAGTGCGAAGAAGTCGTTCCCCGCGTCGTAGTGTTCCTGGATCGCGCGCGCCGAGGCGCCCGGCGCCGTCTCAGGCAATGCCACGGCCCTCGTCATGTCGCCACCTCGCCGGACTGTTGCTTCGCGCCGGCGGTCGTCAAGCCCGCCAAATGCTGCGACAGCTCGCGGATGCTGGGGAATTCGTAGAATAGATTGGGATCCAGCGGCTGCCTGACGAAGTCTTCCAGGTCAGCCATGACACCGATCGCCGCGGCGGAGTCGATCCCGTATTCGAGCAGCGAGACATCGAGTGTGATTTCCCGTGCCGCAATTCCGGTCTCGGTGCTCACGCGTTCGACGAGCCACTGCGCGAGCTGTTGTTGATCAGCCATTTCGTTACCCTTTCTTCGTTGAGGTTAGACTTGGACAGGCAGGGCGCGCAGACCGCGCCAATGCACCTTCGGAACCCATTGCACGTCGCTTGTCGCTAGCCGCAAGCGCGGAAGGCGGTCCAGTAATAGGCGCACAACGGTCTCGATCTCGAACCGGGCGATCTGTTCACCCATGCAGAAATGACCGCCCTGTCCGAAAGCGATGTTGCGTGAGGCATTCACGCGGCCGACATCGAGGCGGTCTGGCTGCGTGAAGACTGCGGGGTCGCGATTGGCGGCGCCCAAGAATGCCAGCACGAGCTGTCCCTTGCGAATGTGTTGGCCGCCAAGTGCCGCACCCCGCGCTGCCGCGCGGGTCACCACCATGCCGGGTGAGTCGAAACGCAGCATCTCATTGACAGCGTTCTTCGTGAGTTCCGGTTGCGCGCGCAAGGTTGCCAGTTGCTCCGGCTGCCGCAGCAGCGCGAGCATGCCGTTGCAGATCGCGTTGAAGGTCGTGGCGTTACCTGCCAACACGACCGTGGCCCACAGCGCGAACGCCTCGTCTCGCGTCACCTGGCCCGCGCGCTCCGCTGCAGCCAGCACTGCCCGCATCGAGGTACTGCCAAGGCCTTCAGTTTCATGCCCTGCCAAGAACAGCGCCTCCAGCTCGGTGGTCGCCCGATCAGCAGCCAGCAACACATCCTTGCCGGCGATGGGCTCGATGGCCATGTTGTAGGCGTGTGCCCAGGCATCCAGCCGCCGCTCGTGCTCCTCGGCGACGCCGAGTAGCTTGCCCATCGTGCGGGTGGCAAGCGGTCGCGCGACATCGGCGAGCAGGTCGAAGGTGCCAGTTCCCCGGGCGACGGCCTCGTCGAGTAGGCGATTTGCCGTCGTCGTGACTACCTCCCGCAGTCTGCGGATCGCCTCGCTCGAAAAGGCCGGTTTCATGGCTGCCCGCAGTCGTGCGTGCTCCGCACCTTCGTTGAACACGACGAAGCCCTTCTCCACACGCACGAAGGCGCTCTCGCCGGTGGCAACCTGGCGGTAGGGGCTGTAGCCGCTCCACTCGCGAACGTGATCCGCACTGAAGCTGTCCCGGTCCTTGAGCAGATCGACGATGTCGTCGTAGCGCGTCACTACCCACATGTTGAAGAAGGCCCAATGCACGGGGTCCTCCTCGCGAATCCGATGCAGGGCTGCGTACGGATCCTGGTAGTAGGACTGGGAGAAGGGATTGAAGCGGGCTCGGATGGCCGGGGTTGCGACGCTCATGGGTTTACCTTTCCTTGCGCGGTGTGGCATGACGGAGCCGAAGCTGCTTGACGCGCTCGTCGAAGTTACCGGCCTTCGGCACGTCCTCGACCGCGCGAAAGCGATCCAGGAAGTCGGCCATCTCCGGCGAGTAGTGCTGCACGGCGCCTGAGCTGAGGCTTATGTAGGTGAGCTTCGTCCACTGGATGAACTTCAGGCGCCCACCGTCGCCGCTGAAGATCAACCCCTCTATCTGCGACGAGTTCTTGCCCACTTCGAACATGCGCGTGCGCACGAGGATTTGTTCGTGTGCACGAGCCGGCTCGATGTAGGCGACCTGGTGTCCCTGCACGACCCAGGTTTCCTGCTTGACCTGGCAGTCGCGGTAGAAGTCAAGGTCGTAGAACTTCATCAGGTGCTCGGCACGGACATCCATGACGTAGTCCAGGTAGCGGGTGTTGTAGAGCAGTCCAAAGGCGTCGCAATCCTTGAAGGCGACGATCCTCGTCGACGATGGTTCGCGTTGCAGCATGTGTGTGTCCATGAGCGGGTTTTCTCTCGTTGTCGTCGTATTGCGGGGAAGGTCAGGGCGTGGCAGCGAAGCGGCGGCTCTTGCGCCAGTTCGGGTTCATGCGCTTGAGATCCGAGACCCAGCCCAGCCGCTCGAACAGCATGAGGATCCAGCCGCCGATGTCGCACTCCCACCAGTGCTCGCCCAGCACGCCCACGTTCGGAAAGCCGTGGTGGCGGTTGTGGTAGCCTTGGCCGAGCGTGGGAATCACCAGAAGCAGGTTGTCCCGACTCTGGTCGTTCCCTGCAGTCTGGATCTGCCTGCGCGACATCGGGATGTGCGGCACATGGCACAATGAATTGAGCGCAAAGGAAAACTGGCTGGTCAGGAAAATGCGCACCAGGCCGCCCCATAGCAAACCGTTGACTGCGCCATACCAACTGCCGGACAGCAGCCCGCCGAACATCGTCGGTAGCACCAGGCCCAGCGCGACCCAACGGAAGTAGTGCTTGTTGATCCGCACGAGTGCTGGATCGCGCTGTAGGTCGCGCGGAAAATTCTGGACCAGAGCCTCGCTCGTGTGCGGTCCGCTGAGCATCCAGCCCACATGTGCATGCAACAGGCCCTTGAGCTTGCCGAGGAGACCTGACCCACTGAGGTGAGGCGAATGCGGATCGCCCGGCCGGTCGGTGAAGCCATGGTGGCGACGGTGGACTGCGACCCACCAAATCACCGGGCCCTCGGCGGCCATCGAGCCCAGAATGGCCATCACGGCGCGCAGCTTCGGGCCGGCCCGGTACGACTGGTGCGTGAACAGTCGGTGGTATCCGACCTCGACACCGAACATCGTCAGGAAGTACATCGCCGCGAGCGTGACCAAGCCCGACACTCCCGGACCGTACCCGTGCAGCCACAGAGCGATGGCGGCGAGGGTTCCGACGAAGGGGATGCCGACGACGAGCGTCGCCACCCGAAGCCGCTTCCGTTCGAGGCGCGCCTTTCGCGTCGCAGCCAGTTCATTGCTCATCAGGACTCCTCCAAGAACATCGGCTCGGCCTCTCTCGGTGACGATGTCGGCACCGCGAGTCCAGGCTCGGTGGGCGCATTGAGCACCAGACGGCTCAACGTGCCGGCTTCGTATTGCTCGCGACACCGATGGCGCTGGACCTTGCCGCTGGATGTGCGCGGCACGCTCGCGAGCTTGACGAAAACCAAGTCGGAGAGCTGCAGGCCGTGTTCCTGGGCGATGACGCGGCGTAATCTGGCCGCAAGCACCTCTCGGCCGGCGGCGCGCAGCGCCTTGCGGTCGACCTCCTGGACCAGCACCAAGCGCTCGCCGCCATCGCCTGGCACAGAGAACGCGACTCCGCTGCCGGCGCTCTCGCCCTTCAACGCCCGCGCGGCTGACCACTCGATGTCTTCGGCCGCATGGTTGCGGCCACGGATGATCACGACGTCCTTGAGGCGACCGCAGATCACGAGCTGTCCGTTCACGAACGCGCCCAGATCGCCGGTGCGCAGATAGAGACGCCCAGGCTCGTCCTCCAGGCATGCGGAAAAGGTTGCCTTGCTCAGTGCCGGCGCATTCCAGTACCCGGCAGCCACGCTGGGACCCGAGACCCAGATCTCCCCGACCTCTCCAGGGGGGCAGCGCACCGAGTGCTTCGGATCGACGATCGCGATGCGCTGGCTGTCGTTCGAGCGGCCGCATCCGACCAGGGTCTGGATCGCTTCGTCGGAATGACTGCCAGAGGCGCACTCGACCCAGCGCTCCGCCAGTCTGGGCCGCGCCAACCGGAAGACCTGCGTCGGCTCGCCTGCCTTGGGTCCGGCGATGAACAGCGTGGCCTCGGCCAAGCCATAGCACGGGTAGAAGGCCTCGCGGAGGAAGCCGTGCGCTGCGAACCGATCGGCGAAGAGTTCGAGTGTGTCGGCTCGAACCGGCTCGGCCCCGCAGAATGCCAGTCTCCAGGAACTTAGGTCGACTCCTTCGAGTTGCTCGTCGGTGATCTTGCGCGCGCACAGCTCGTAGGCAAAGTTTGGCCCGCCGCTGGTAGTGGCCTGGTGGTCGGAAATCATGCGTAACCACCGGGCCGGCCTTTGCAGGAAAGCCATTGGCGGTATCAGTACGCAGGGAACGCCCACGAAGACCGGCTGCAGCACGTTGCCGATCAGGCCCATGTCGTGGAACTGGGGCAGCCAACCGGCGACGACGGTGTTAGGGCCGTGGCCGAAGGCAGCCTGGATCATCTGCTCGTTGTGCAGCAGGTTGCGGTGCGTAAGCATCACGCCTTTGGGCGAGCCGGTGGAGCCCGAGGTGTATTGGAGAAAGGCGAGGGACTGTGGGGTGACTGGCGGAGGCTTCCACAGGTCGGCATCGGCAGCTTCGGACGAGGGCAGCGCCATCCACCGCAATTGCGACAGCTCGAAGTCGTCGCGGCTGCGCTGTTCGAAGTCGGCCAGTTGCGCGGCGCTGGTCAACGCCCAGCTCGCTTGGGCATTGCGCGCGATTGCCTGCAGCCTGCCCAGGCTCTGGTTAGCCCGTGGCGGGAGGCAGGGCACCGCGATCGCCGAGGCATAGAGGCAGCCGAAGAATGCGACGATGAAGTCCAGGCCAGCCGGAAAGACCAGGAGTACGCACCGGCCCGCGATGCCCAGCGCGAGAAGCCTTGCAGCAAGGTCGCGCGCACGCAGATCGAGCTGCGAATAGGTGATCGAGTCGGACTCTTTTTCGCCGTCAGCGAGGAACCGAAACGCGGTCTTCGACGGCGAGCGATCGGCACGCTGTCGCAGCAGCTCGACGAGGGTTGCTGTGTCAGCTCGCATGGTGGACTGCCTCCTCTACGGTATTGGGCAGGCTCACGACTGGGCCGCTTCGCGGCGCGCCGGTGCCTGGAGCCACGTCAGCAGCAGAGCCAGCAACGCGCAGACCGCCGCCGCCGGCCCAAGCCAGGCCACATCGGTCCATGCCAAAAGCGCTCCTCCCAGCATGGCGCCGATCGAGATGCCCGCATAGTTCGCCGAGGCGTTCCAGCCCAGCACAACGGTCGGCACCTGCGGCGCTGCCGTCATCAGGCGGTATTGCTGGGGCACTCCGGTGGCCCATCCACAGAAGGACCAGACGCAGACAATCGCAAGGACACCATAGAGGTCCGCGCGCAGCAGGGGCATCAACAGGCCCGCCAGACCGATTCCTGCGATGCCGACCCGCAGCACGGCGAGCGGCCCGACGCGGTCGGTCAGCTTGCCGGCGACGACATTACCGAGAGCGCCGGCCGTACCGTATAGCAGCAGCACGACACTCAGTGTGGCGGTGGAGCCCTGCAGCGCCGGCGCGATCAGCGCGGGCAGGTAGGTGTACATCGTGAACCCGCCGGCCAGCGTCGCAACCGTGGTCAGTAGGGTCGATGGAACGCCGGGCAGTTTGAGAGCGGCCATGCGCTCCGTGAGCCCTGCGACCGGAACGCGAACTTCGGGCAGGCGCAGCGCCCCGAGGGCGGCGAGCGCGCCGACCATCGCAACCAGCGACAGCGTCCAGCGCCAGCCGACCAACCCGCCCAGGAGGGAGCCGAGCGGCACGCCGAACATCGTCGCCACCGTGAAGCCACCCATCACAATGGCCAGCGCCTGTCCCCGGGACGCAGCCGGAACCAGGGTGGCGGCGACAGCTGTCGCCGCCGCCGTGTAGCCTGCGGCACCAACCGCCGCGACCATGCGGCCGCCCGCGACGATCTCGATGTTCGTTCCCAAGGCTTGCATCAACATCCCGATGACGAACACCGTTTGCGCCAGAAGCAGCAGCCGCTTTCGCGGCCAGGGCGCCGTGAGGGCGGCGATGATCGGAGCGCTGACCGCATAGGTGACTGCGAACAGGGTCATGATCTGACCGACCTTGGGCACAGACGAGTTCAGGTCCCGTGCCATGGCCGGCATCAAAGCCGAGAGCACAAAGGCGTCGGTGCCGACCGCGAAGGTGCCGATCGCCAGGATCAGCAATGTCCCGAACCCCGAGCGACCCGTCGTCTCGATATTCGCTGTGGCAGCGGCCAAGCTGCCCGATGACTGCGTGTTCTTCGCCATGTTGTCCACTCGTTTTCGTACGGTTGGCAGGTGACCTTGGCTGGTCGCGCGGCGCCTTTCTCTAAGGTCGAGATGGGCGCGCGAAACTCTGGATGGCGCGATCATAGACTATGTTCGACGAACATAGAACAACAAATGGCAGAATACCACTGAAGGAACGTTGGTCTCCAAGTTAAAATCTGTCAGATGAAGAGCAAGCCGCGGTGATCGGCGGGGATCGATTGCCATGTGACCAGCCGCGTCCCGAGCGGCGCCGGGCGTGTCCATGAGAGGCAGCGGCGAGGCTTCGCGGGGAGCACTGGGCGGGTCCGTGGGAGGCGGGTGAACAATGCCGCACCGCCGCTTGACGGAATTGCTGCCACCACCCAAGACGAGTGAGATGAGTTCACGCGCCTATCCGCACCCCGAGGTCGAAGACCTCACCTTGCACCGAGTGCTGTTCGCGCTGAGCGATCCCACCCGCATGGCAATCGTCGCCGAACTGGACCGTGGCGGCGAACGCGTCTTCGGCGATCTGCTCGACGGAGCCATCGCGAAGTCGACACTGAGCCATCATCTGAAGATCCTGCGGGAAGCGGGTATCACCAACGCTTTGCCCGATGGGCAGCGCTGTGTCATTTCGCTGCGCGCCAGAGATCTCGAAAGCCGTTTCCCTGGTCTACTCCAGGCGGTGATGGCGCACAATCAAGCCAAGTGACGCGTCGTACGGCGTAGCATGGCATCCACGTGGAGCGGGCCGCGCGGCTGATCACGGGTGTGCTAGGACCAACTGCTCGATGGGGCGCGAAGACGGGATGCATTCGCGTAATGTAGTGGCGTAGTGGTCGATCGATTGTTCCAGACCTACTACTTTTGATAGACAGGGCGCCAATCGAGTGGCGGCCGGTGCGCATTCGGCCCGGGCGCAGTGCAGTGCGAACGGGAACTGCGTGGCGGTGCCGAGCCATACGTCGGCTGCACTGCCGTGGCCCCATTGGAAGTTAATGGACCGTTGTGGACGGCCGATCCCGGTACGTCAGCCTGCGGCGTGACGATATCGATCGCCGGTTTCCTGGCCTGCTCGATGCAATTCTGACTCAAGTGCGGTAAGGAATAGGCCGACAGCGAGCTGGAATCGATCCGGCACTGCTATGCGCTACGCACGAGCGACAGGTACGGATTGTCCGGCGGTGTTTCGTCGAACACGGGGTTTGGGTCCTGGAGTAGATAGCCGTGCAGGCGACGCGACTTGCGCGGCCCGGTCACGTCGCAGGTCCAGATGTTCAGGCCGCTGCGCTGCTTGCGGTGGATCTGCAGCTTCTCGAACTGCTTCTGCGCCCACTGCCAGTCGGCCAGGCCGTCCTGCTTGGCGAGGAATGTGGCGCGCGGATGTTCCTGCACATAGCGTTGGAACACGCCAGGACTCACCAGGTAGGCCGTGCCATCCACGGTATGCACCAACGCCTTGGCATCGTTGATGATGAGACGGCGCGAGGCGATGCCCTCTTTGAGCCATGTTATGAAGTGCTCGCCGGAAGGCGTCGGCGGTTCGCCGCTTGACTCGACGTGACTGGCCGCAGCCAGCGGCGCGGCCGACGGACGCGGAGCGGGCTCCACGGAGGGCGCCGCAGGCGGTGCAGGTTCGGCGGATCCTCCAGGCGTGGAAAGCAGCTCGAGCAGTGCGTCCACCCCGTCCACCGTCGCCGCCGCCGCGGGCGCGTGCATCGCCGCTGGCGACGCTTCAGCAGGTGACGAAGGCTGCGCCGCGGCCGGGAGACCAGGAGCGGCGGCATCGGGCGGCGTTGGCTCTGTAGCTTCCGTCTCCGGCATCGCATCCTGTTCCACCAGGACCGTGCCGGCGAACGGCGCCGGCCGCTCGTTCGCCTCCCAGATCAATGAGGGTGAGAGCTTGAGCAACGTGAAGCTGTGTGACCAGCCGGCATTGCTCGTGACCGTAGCCTTCCAGATCGCCTTGTCGTCCGGCGTGGGCAGCGCGATGCCGTGGTCCTGCAGCACGTTGAACACGGCCGTGTTGTTCGACGGAATGCCTTCGACCCCCTGCGACAGCAGGTGTGCGCGCAGCTTGTCCGAGACCGTCTTGCTGACCAGCCACAACGCCTCCTGCGTCAGCCAGCCGTCCGACGCCTGGGGCTGATTGAGCTTGAACTCCTTCTTCAGCAGGTAGCGCAGGCCATCGAGCAGCTTGCGCTGCAGCGCGTGCCGCGGAGCCGCCAGCGCCTTGCTCGGATCGCCTCCCAGCTCCTGCGCGACCGAGGCTTGGTCGGCCTGCCGCACCAGCTCGCCTAGCATGCCGGCGTGCTCGTACTGGCCGGCCAGCACGTACAGCAGCGCCGCCCACAGGTCGGGATACGCGCAGAGCCAGTCGAGGATTTTGGCATCGAGCACCTGGGTGTAGAGCAGCCCGGTGGCAGCGCTGTGCAGCCGGTACTCGCGCTCCTTGCGATAGCGGAAGCGATACGGCCGCTTGATGGGCCCGTACCACGGGTGCCAGGCTGTGCCGTCCGCGTGCTCGACGTGCAGGTCGACCGCGACCTTGCCGATGTCGTGCAGCAGTGCCGCATAGGCGGCGCCGGCGGTCCAGGCTTCCGCCTGCGCGGCCTGGACCTCGGGCGGTGCACCAGCAGGCAGCAGGTGAGACTGCCGCAGCTTGAGCGCGTAGGCCATGATCTCCAGGCCGTGGTCGAGCATCCCGCCGGGGTATGCGTGGTGGTGGCTTTCCGAGGCCGGGAAGGTCTGGACCAGCTCGGCGTACCGTTCCAGCGGCGCCAGGTACAGCGAGGCGAACTGCCGGCTCGACAGCGAAGTGCGCTGCCAGATGTGTTCCAGCAGCCGCTGCCGGCGCGGGGTCGCCAGCAGCGACCCGGCCGACGCCGGCAGCGCCAGCCCATTGAGAGGCTCGGCGGCGGCGGGTGTCGGCGTCGGGCAGGTGGTCGGTGGAGTCCGTTTGCGCTGGAACAGGGAGAGCATGCAGACACCCGGGAGACGGACCGGCAGGAGCGCCTTCTGGCCTTTTCGGGTAGGGCCTTTCCCCTTGATGCCCCATTCCCTTGTCCCTTGCCGGCCCTTTGGCCTTTGACCCTTTGCGTATAGGGCGGCGGCGGCGCCGATGCCTGGATCAAAGCGATACCGGTCAGCCCGGCATCTTGGGTCGGCCAGGCGCTGGGCGTCGATGCCGGCGGCAAGGTGGACTTCGAACTGCGCGAGGACGGCCAGGTCGTGGTCACGCGCGCCGAGGCCGAGCACGAGGATCTGGCGATCGGGGCCTTCCTGGACCTGCTGGCCCGGGACATCCAGGCGGGGCGCCATGTCCGTGACCTGCCGGAAGACTCGGCTCGTGCCATACGGGAACATGTCGGCCGCGGCGTGAACCTGGATGACGAGATTGACGGCAACGTGGCGCTCTGATGCGGCGGTACGGCTGGACGCTGCTGTTCCACCACTGCGTGCTCGGGCAGTTGCAACGACTGCACGCCGCCGCGGAGCGCGCCCGGCAGAACGATCCGGAAGGCTTCGAGTTGAACGCCAACGTCAAGCTGCTCCGGGCGTTGAGCCAGCTGATGTTGGAGACCGTGCCGACCGATCCGGCCCGGGACGAGTACCGCCTGGGCAACACCCTGGGACCAGCCCACCGCCACTGGCGGCGGGCCAAGATCGGAAGGCGGTTCCGGCTGTTCTTCCGCTACGATTACAAGGCGAAGGTGATCGTTTACGCTAGGGTCAACGACGAAACGATGCTGCGGTCGTCGGGCGGCAAGTCCGATCCCTATGCGGCCTTCGAGAAGATGCTGGGCCGCGGAAATCCACCCGACGACTGAAACGCATTGGTGGCCGCCAGCCGGCAGGGATGGAGCAAACTGGAGTAGTCATCCCACGCATGCAGCAGGTGGCGACGATGGACACGAGAACCCGTATCAGCAACGAGGAGCGCTTCGGCCGCTGGGCCGGCGGGATGTGGCGCGGCGGCGTCCAATGCGAGCGCCGGTTGGCCTGCTGGCTGGTGGCGCGCGGCCTGCCTGCAGGCGCTGCCGTGGCGCTGCTGTGGGTGGTCAAGCTGGCCGCGCTGGGCGTGCTGCTGTACGCCGCGTTCTGGCTGGCGCTGCTCGTCGTCGCCGTCATGGTGGTGGCCTGGGCGGCGCAGCGCGGCGATGCCGCCGCGGCGGACGACTACTCGTTCGCCACGCTCGACGAACTGCGGAACACGCCGGGCTACGACCCGAACCTCTACAACGACCACTCGCACGAGCGGTACGAGGACGACTGACCGGCTTGGCCTGCCTTGGCCGGGCGAGCCAACGGCAGGCCATCATAGGCGCTGTCGTTCGAGAGGGCGTGATCGAAATGGCGAAGCGCTGTCGTTCGAGAGGGCGTGATCGAAATGGCGAAGACATGCATCGTCTGTGGGAACCCCGCAGGCTCCAAGGAACACGTGTTCCCCGCGGCGCTCGGGGGCCGGAGGACGAACTCCGGCATCTACTGCACCATCCACGACAACAGCCACTCCGGACTGGTCGGGGCGATCGCCGACCAGATCGACTTCATCAACGCCTACCTGGGCGTCCGCCCAGACCATTCCGACGCGATCAAGACGGTGCACGCCAACGATCCGCTGACGGGCGAGCCGATCATCATCTCCGCCGAGGAGATCAAGTTCCAGCAGTCGCGCGTGCTCTCGCAAGCGCCGGAGGAAGGGGGAGGCATCGCAATGCAGGTGGCGTGCCCGGATCGACGGGCCGCCAAGGAATGGACGGCCGAGATGGAGCGCCAGGGCTACACTGTCGCCTTCCAATCCAAACCCACCAAAAATCGCTACCTGCTCGGTGCCGTCCACCATCGCCGCGCATTCGGCGGTGCGTGCGGGCTTGGCGCCGTCGCCTACATCGTCCAGACGTTCTTCGCTCAGGAGTTTCCCGACGTTGCCCGGTCGGGAGCCTTGACCAGCTTCATCGCCTACACCCAAGCCATCGCCAAGGTGGCCGCCCTCGGCGGCTGCACGCGCATCGACGGCGAGCGGCCGGAGCTGCTCGAGGCCAGAGCGGCCCTGGCCGCCGCGCTCGCGGGCACAGGCTGCAGCGCGCCGGCGAACTGGGACTTCACCCGGGCGGCCGGCGCAGCCCCCAACTCGTTCGAGTTCGGGCATCGGGTCATCGTCGGCGTCGATGGATCCGATGGAACGATGTACGGACGCCTGTCGCTGTTCTCCGCCTTCGACTTCGCCGTCTGCCTCGGGATTGCTCCACCTGGCACGGAGACCCGAGAAGTCACCATCGACATCGACCCTCTGGCCGAGCACCCGCCCCGGGACATCAAGAAGGTCACGGCGCACGCCGCATCCAGCCGCGTCGATGCCTCGCAGCTCGACGGCGATGCACTCGCGGACGCGATCGCCAGTGGCGCGCAGAAGCAGGTCTTCGACAGTCTGCTGGAGCGTCTGATCGACTACCAGCTTGCCAAGCTTGCGCACGCCATGGTCGCCGCCTTGGCTCCGCTTCCAACCTTGCAGGCTGCGGATCGCCGTGCCTTGATCGCGCAGTTGCTCGATGAGCAATCGCAGCAGGTCTGGCGCGCGGTGACGTACACGATCGACGGATTCAAACAGCAGTTGATCGCGGGAGGGGCCGAGCGTGTCGCGCCTATGCTCGACATGCTGGTCGCGCACGACATGCGCTCCGCCAGCGGGTTGTCCCGGGAAGCGAAGGCGAGGCTGTCGTTGGCCAAGGCGGCGCTTGCCGCCCAGATGGAACAGGACTTCGCCGCGGGCGCGCTCGACGAGCAGCGGGTCGCCGACCTGATGGGGCGCGGACCTGGGCTGCACATCGTCGCATCCGCCGTGCTGGAACCGCTGCTACAGGAGTTCGACCGAAATCCCTGATCCGTCCCCGGTGGCTACCGCAGCCTCGGCGAGATCGCACCCGCCCCCTTGCCGCCCGCTTGCGTCGCGCCCTTGGTGCCCTCCGACATGCCCTGCAGCGCGTAGCCGGCGCGGATGCCGACCCAGCTCAGGCCGGCCAGCCAGAAGCTGGGCAGCACCACGAACATCGTCGCCATGACGAAGTTCAGCAGCGTGTCGCCGAAGGCGTTGTTCAACCCAATCAACGGATCGAAGTTGGTGTGGGGGCGATTCCACCCGAATCCCCAACCATACAGCGCGTCCAGGATCGTGCTGTCGATCCAGCGCGCCAACTGGAACCAGAAATCGACGAAGAACATGGCGAACTGCACTACGCTCAGCGTGACCAGTGTCTTGAGATCGTAGGTACCGAGCAGTAGCACCAGCGGAATGCAGATCACCAACGCAAGCTTCAGCAGCGCCAGCACCATCGGCAACGCTTGCCGCATGACATCCATCGCAGGGAAGAATCCCAGCGACCCAACGGCGAGCCCCACGTCGCCCGCGGCGCGCGTGACGATGTTCGGCAGCGTCATCTCGATCTGACCGCCGTAGTCGTTATAGACCGCCCCCTGGTTCAGCTTCTGCTGCCGCGGCGAGGCGATCGCACGGATCACCGAGTCGTCCACCTGGTCTCGGCTCAGGAACCCGGCCCAACCGGCAATGCGGGTCGTCAGGCTGGGGTCCACCTGCGCCAGCAGCCGCGTACGCAGCCCGTTACCATCCGCCCACCATTGCCGGCAGGTCGGATAGCCGGCTCCGCTGGGCACCTCGGCCAGGCCAGCATCGCGGTTGCCGTCATAGGGCCAGCCCTCGCGCGGCGACTTCGAGCGGTAAGTGTCGTAGAAGCCCGGCGTGTTCACGAAGAACCGGGAACCGATCCACGTCACGTCGTGCATCTGCTCCTCGGTCAGGTCGGGACGGTCCATGAACAACCGCGCGCGCGCCGGCCCGTAGCAGTTGTGGGTGAAGTCGGCCACCTCCTGCGCCAGCACCGGGTCGTCGATGCGGGTGTTGTCGATGTCCATGCGGATCTGCCGCAGGTCCGTGCCGCACGGGATCGCGGCGACGGAGGCGCCCGTCACCGCGCGCGAGATCGCGTGCAGGAAGAACCACCACACCGGCACCTTGGCCGACTGGTTGTTGAGCGTGCTGAAGGACTGCGACCAGCCCGTCTCCGAAGGGATCGGCACGTTGACCTGGCACTGGGCCGAGCGCGAGCGGTCGAACTGCAGCGTGTTGAAGTCGACATCGATGAACGGGATGCCGGCGAACATGATGACCACGATCGCCACGAACACGCGGTTCTCGATGCGGGCTGCGCTCAGAATGCCCTTGTTGCCCTCGTCAGCCCCCTCGCTGCGCGCCTTGAGCCATTCCTGGATCACGATTGCCAGGAACGGGATCGCGAACACACCGCTGGCGACCAGCACGTTCCAGATGCCGTTGTTCACGATCCACGAGACCAGCGTCAGGTAGTACTCCAGGTAGTCGGTCGTGTAGAGGGTCATGGGGGACTCCGGCTCATCCTGCCTGCATGAACTGGCTGACTTCCAGCGCGACGACCGCGAGGACCGCGGCGATCTCCACGCGCAGCAGGCGCTGGCGCGCACCGCCGTCCGGCTCCCGCGCGTGCAGCCGGCGGCGCATCCAGATCCAGCCGTAGACCGTGACGGCATAGAGCAGCAGCCGCCAGACGAGGAACCAGCCCGCGTGCGCGTGCATCCACTGGTGCCAGCCGTCGATGCTCCCGGCCATGCGGATGCCGGCCAGGTTGATCACCGTGGCCGCGACCAGCACCAGGACCAGCACCAGCAGCGCCAGCAGCGCGCGGGCGCCGTAGCGGCGGATGGTGGTCCAGCTCACGGGTTGTTTCCGCCCGGTGGCCGCTGCAACTCGTCGATCCGGTTGCGGGTCGGGTCGCCCTCGTAGATGCCGCGCGAGCCGGTCGAGCGCGTGCTGTGCCGCTGGATGATGGCCGCGGGCGAGTTGCTCGCCAGCTCGCGGCGCAGTTCCAGTTCCGTCTTGAGGTTGTGGATCTCGCGGTCGAGGATGTCGCTCTCGTGGGTCACGGCCTGCTGCGCCAGCTCGTTGGCCGCCACGTTGGGCTCCTTGCGGCCGGTGAGCAGCGTGCGCTGCAGCAGCAGCGCCTTCTCCAGCACGCTGGACAGCGCCACTTCCGAGGCCAGCCGCCGCGCGAGGATGTCCTGGTCGGGTTCGTCGCGTAACGCTTCGATCACGCCGCGGGTAATCGGCAGCGAGGCGCTGCTGGCGTCCCGCAGACTCTCGAAGGTGGTCGGCCGAGCGCCGGCCACCAGCTCTTGAAGCGCTTCCAGCTTGTCCTCGTACTCCTCCTGGATCAGCGGGGTCAGCCCTACGCCTGGCGTGGTGACGGTCTTGGTGCAGGATTCGCACGTGCGCTGCTCCTGCTCGCCGAGCACACGGATCGCCCAGACGGCTGCATCGTCCGGTGAGCGCCAGGTCTCGCAGGCCAGGTTGCCGTTGCAGGTGCCGAGGTCGATGCTGCCGGTGTCGGTGACGGCGCGGCCGTTCAGCAGGTTGTAGCCCGCGCGGGTGATGTCGCCGACCACGCGCACGGGGCTCTGGCCCTGGCCTCCGGCGTTGTCGCCGCCCACCCAGGGCACGCCGTTGTTGCCGCGGTTGGCTTCGGCCTCGTCGATGGCGGAGACCGCATCGCCGCTCTGCGCGGACTGGGTCAGGGCCATGCCTTCGGCAATTTGGTCCCAGCTACGTTGTCCGCCGGCCATGTCGGCCATGCGGTTCGCGATCGCGCGGCAGGTCATTTTGCTGCGGTCGAAATCCAGCCTCGCCTGCAGCACGCCGTTGGTGAGCAGGTTGTAGAGGCCCGGGTCCGCGCGCTGGATGATCAGCGCGGGCAGCGAGGCGACCGCCGCGGTGGCGTTCTGAATCACCGTGGACATGATCGTCTGGAAGCCGTTGGTGATGCCGTTGAGCTGGTTCTGGATGGTGGCGCTCAGGCTCATGTCGCCGCAGATCAGGTTGCTGTTCCAGCCCACGCCCACGCCGATTGAGCGCATGTTGGCCGCGCCGCTCATAGAGACCGCGCGGCCGCCGCCGATGCTGTAGAGCACGTCGTCGCTGATTACGCTGCCCTGGTGCTGCACGCCGTACTCGTTGACGCGGGTCTGCGCGCGGATCTCGGTGCAGGTCAGGAGCAGCGCGACGACGAGCAATGCGGCGTCGATGCGATGAGAGTTGCGGGATGCGGTGCTGACGGTCATGGCGTGCCTCAGTCGAAGTCGATGCTGCCCAGGAAGACTTGGCCCCGCCGTTCGCAGCAGCTGTACGGGCGCCAGAGCGCCCACGCGTAGTCGCCCTGCTGGGCCTGGACGCGCGCGTGGGTGTGGGGGAAGACCGCGCAGGAGTTGGAGAGCGTGGGCGTCAGCTCCTGCCACTTGCCGGTGCGGGCGTCCGTTTCCATCAGCGCGCCGGCTGGCCAGTAGCCGTCGCGCTCTTCGGCCAGCAGGGGCTGGTAGACGTGCGGCTGGCCGCGGCGGGTAACGATGTCGCCGGCGCGCTGGGCGACGACGGCGCCGGACTTGTAGTCGTCGGTCTGGTGGAGGAAGCCGCCGCGCGGGTAGACGTTCCCCCACAGGTTCAGGCCGGTCCGGGTGCCGATCTCGCGGCGGCCCGGGATCAGCGACTCTGGATAGACCATCTCGGGCACGTTGTAGCGCCAGGCGAGCGTGTCGAGCGTACTCAGCAGGTAGGGCATGAACACGGTGCCCGCGCCCTCGCAGGCGTAGCCGGAGGCACTGGCAAACTGACTGAACACCTGGCCGCCGGGATGGCCGATCACGTCGGCGTTCTTGAACTTGGCGAGGTTGTTCTCGTGGTCCTCGTTCGTGGTGCCGTCGCCGCCATCCTCGGCGTTCAGATTGGGTGGGCTGAGGAACCGCATTTCAGTCCAGGGGTTCTCGCCGGTGTTGCTGTAGCTGGATACCACCGCGTCGGGGACGTAGTGGCGCACCTTCACCGAGGTGCGCACGGTGCAGCCGGCCCAGGTGCAGAACAGCCAGTAGCAGATGCCGACGACGCGGTATTCGAGGCAGTCCGGCGAGAGCGTCGAGGCGACGATCGTGCCGGTGTTGACGGCCTGCGACGACGCGGCAGCCGCGAGGAGGGCGGCGCCCATGCTGGTGCGCAGGTGGCGCGAGGGCTTCATGGCTGGCTCCTGCGGTGGGCTACGATGCGGGCGGCGGCCTTGGCCGCGTCGGGTTCGCCGTAGACGACGTAGCGCTGGTCCGCGACGACGGCGGGAATGGTGGTGATGCCGAGACTCCAGGCGTCGACCACGCCCTGGTAGGCGGTCGCGAGGCGCCGCTGCAGCGGGGCGCCGCCGTCCTTGAGGCGCTGTTGGACGAGCGCGGTGCTGCGCGCCGGATCGTTCGGCAGGTCGGCGGCCAATTCGGCCTCGATGCGCGCGGCCTGGTCCAGCAAGATGACGCGCGCGCCGGCCGGCGTCTGGACGGGATGGCGGCTGTCGGTGACGACGATCAGCGCGTCGTTCGCCTGGGCGGCCGCATGGCCGGTAAATGCCGCGAGCAACGCGATGGCGAGCAGGCCACGGCGCAGCGTCGGCGAATCGAAGGATGAGGTCGGCATCCTGAACCATCGTCGAGTGGGCGATGGCGGTAGTCGACCGCGGCCGATGCGGGAGCACGACAAACAAACGGGCACCGGTACACCCCGATTTGCCGGGACGCGCGGAACGGCGCGGGCAGAAAAAGTGCGGGAGCCGAAGCTCCCGCGGGGGATCAAGAGGGGACATGCCGCTCGATGGCCTTGCGTCCGGGGACGCGCCAGAACCGATCGACCAGCCGTCCTTGCAGTACGGCGGCTCGCAGGCGCAGTCTTTGGGCCGTGCTGTAGTTGTCCCAGCCGTGCTCGTCGCAGGCTTCGTCGTACAGGGCGCGAGCTGCCTTGGTGACCTCTTCCGCTTCCTGGTCGGAGGTGACAGGCGGGCACCAGCGGATGCCGCGCGTCCGGACTTCCCCGGAGAGCACGAGACGCTGGCTGCGATCGACGACGACGAATTGCTCGGGGCGGAAGCGGAGCGCTTCGTCATCGTCGGTGAGGTCGAAGCGATGCTCGGCCAGGCACTGTTCGGCCTGAGTCATCGCCTGTTCGATGAGGCCGCACCGGCCGATCTCGAGCGTGCAGGATCGCCAGAAGGTCCCGTAGGTGGGATCGTCTTCGAGATACTCGACCTCGCCCTGGCAGGTGATGGTGAACTGGCGCCAGAACACGTCCTCTCGGAGATAGCTTCCGGCGCGGTAAGGATCGGCGATAAACGGCACGCCGTCGAAATGATGGATGGCGGGTTGCTGCATGGTGCGCTCCTTGCGGTGATGCGCGGGCAGCCCCGTCCGGCGGACAGGTGCGCCCGCACGGGGTGAAAAGAGGCCGCCCAGCTAGCGGGCGGCGATGAGGACTAGATCAGGCCGTGGTAGGCAAACGAGTACGGGTCGCCCTTGCCGATGACCAGGTGATCCAGCAGGCGGACTTCAATCAGGTCGAGCGCCGTGCGCAGCCGGGCGGTGATGGCCCGGTCAGCGTCCGAGGGACTGGTATTCCCGGAGGGGTGCTGATGCGCCACGATCAGCGCGGCGGCGTTATGGACGAGCGCACGCTGGACGATGACGCGGGGGTGGACCTTGGTCTGGTCGACCGTCCCCCTGAATAGGACCTCGCAGGCGATGACCTGGTGCTGGGTGGTGAGGAAGATGGCCGCGAACACCTCGCTCGGCTCCTGCATGAGGTGCAGGCGCAGGTAGTCGCGTGCGGCTTCGGGCGCGCTCAGCGTGGGACCGCTGGCGTAGAGCCGGTGCTCCAGTAGCGCGAAGGCTTGCGCGATGATCCAGTTGTCGTGTTCGCTGTTGGTGGTGGCGGACGATGATTCGCCGATGGCATCTCGGACGATCAGGGACGAAAGCATGGGTGTGGCCTCCATGTTTGAATCCGGAGGTGCGCCCATGGGAGGGCCTGGCCCTCCGGGGACGGTGGTGGATACAGCGGGGAGAAGCGGCATCCGCCATCGCGGGTGCGATGGCTGTTCGCGTCGAGGGATGCGATGTGAACGGTTCGGTCAGCGCGGTGTCGCCGCGCCGTAGCCTCGAAGACCGTGGCTACCTGGGCATGTCGCCATCGTCGATGGCGGACAGGTCCGAGGGCTCGGCCGATGCGGCCGGCAGTTCGTTGGACGTGAGCAGGTCCAGCGCGGAGAGCAGCGCGTCGGCCTCGACCGGGCCGGGCAGCAGCAGGGATTGACCGGTGGCCTCGTCGCGCACGCGCAAGGTCGGGGTGGCCGCGATGCCGTCGCGGCTGGCTTCACGCGCTTGGGTCTGGATACGCGCCTGGGTGCGGTCGCTGTTGAGGCAGGCTTGCAGCACGGCGGTCTGGCCGGGAAACCGTGCCTGCTCCGGCAGGCCCTGACCGTCGCCGCGGGTGTGCTGGTAGAGCCAGGCCACTGCCTGCCAGAACGCGGCCGTTCCGCCGGCCTCGCCGGCGCACTCGGCCAGACTGGCGAGCTGGGTGGCTGCCGGCTCGTGCGCCGGCAGCGGCAGGTGGTGCCAGCGCAGGCGGGTGTCCGGGTGCTGGTCGACCCACGCCATCACCTGGGGGACGTAAGCCTTGCAGTACGGGCACTCCAGGTCGGCGTAGAGGATCAGCGTGAAGCGGGCATCTGCGGCGCCGTGGTGCCACGGCGGGCCAGCCTGCTGGGCCGGCGTGGCGGCTGGGGCGTCATCGGCGGCCGGCAGCGGCGCGTTGGGCGCCGGCGGGCCGGACAGGAACCAGGCCAGCAGCAACAGCAGCACCAGCGCTGCCGCGGAGGCAGGCCAGACAAGGCGGCGCCAGGCGCCGCGGGAGGACGGGGTCGTCAGTCGCATCGCTGTCCCTGTGGTCGAATCCGGGCCGATTGCCGGGGTTCGAGTCCATCACCTGCGCGCGGGCGCAGGGGGCAACAATCCGGCATGGCCGGGTTCCTCTTGTGAGGTGGCATGTGACAAAACCTCTGCTATATTCGCCGTGTAGCAGAGGAATCGTCACAGTGGCAAACACCAGCACCCAGCGCGACCAGGCGCTCAAGCTCCTGGGCGCCCGTTTCACGATGCGGCGCAGGGACTTCGCTGCCCGAGGCATCGACCCGGAGACGCTTGCGCGCCTGGTTCGGGAAGGCGTCGTCGTGCGTCCGGCACGGGGGCTGTACCAGCTGGCCGACGGGCCGGCCGATGCCCGCCGGGCACTGGCCGAAGCCGCGGCGCTCGTCCCCAAGGGCGTCGTCTGCCTGGTGTCGGCGCTGCAATTCCACGAACTCACCCTGCAGATGCCGTCAAGCGTGTGGATGGCGATCGAGCGGACCGCCTGGCGCCCGCGGATCGACTACCCGCCGATTCGGTTCGTGCGCTTCACTGGGTCGGCCATGACCGAGGGGGTCGAACGGCACCGCATCGAGGGCGTGGACGTGGCGATCACCGATCCGGCGCGGACCATCGTCGATTGCTTCCGCTATCGCGAGAAGATCGGGATCGACGTGGCGCTGGAAGGACTGCGCGAGGGCCTGCGGCAGCGCAAGGCGACGAGCGATCAGCTGTGGCGGTACGGGACCAAGGCCCGGGTCTGGTCGACCATGAAACCCTATGTCGAGGCGACGGTGGCCGATGGCACGTGAACCTCTGAAGAATGTCGGCGCGTCGGTGCGGGCTCGCCTGCTGCAGCGATCCCGCGACGAGCGCACCGACTTCCAGATCCTGCTGACGCGCTATGCGCTGGAACGGCTGCTGTACCGGCTGAGCGTGTCCGCCCATCGCAACCGTTTCATCCTCAAGGGCGCGATGCTGTTCGTGACCTGGGTGGAGGCGCCGTTCCGGCCGACGCGCGATCTGGACCTGCTCGGCTATGGCGAGAACAGTCCCGAGGCAATTGCCGAAGCGTTTCGCGCGATCCTGGCCCAGCCCGTCGCTGACGATGGTGTGGCGTTCGATGCCGATGGGCTCGAAGCCGCACCGATCCGAGAGGAACTGGAGTACGGCGGCGTGCGGATTCGCACGCGGGCCACGATTGCCGGTGCCCGTGTTCCGATCCAGGTCGACGTGGGTTTCGGCGATGCGATCACGCCCGGGCCGATCGAGATCGATTACCCGGCGCTGCTCGATGCGCCGGCGCCGCACCTGCGGGCGTATCCGATCGAGACGGTGGTGGCGGAGAAGTTTCATGCGCTCGCGTCGCGCGGCATCGCCAACAGCCGGCTGAAGGATTTCTACGATCTGTGGGTGATCGCTTCGACGTTCGAGCTGGAGCGGATGCCGCTGGCCGCGGCCGTCCGCCAGACCTTCGAGCGGCGCGACACGGCGCTGCCGCAGGAGCGGCCGACCGGGTTCACCGCTGCCTATGCCGAGACCTGGGGCGGCCAGTGGCAGGCGTTCCTGACCCGCGAGCGGATGGCAGCAGCACCTGACGACCTGGCAACGGTGATCGCGGACCTGGAGCGCTTCCTGATGCCGCTGCTGGAGGACTTGGAAGCGCCCCGGCGCTGGAAGCCCGGTGCCGGTTGGCAAGTGGGCGGCTGAGCGCTTCGCACGGAACCGCCGGCGAGTCACGCCGGCCGCCTGAGCCTGCCGGGAAGCGACATCATCCCAGCGCTGCGAGCAGACCCTCGTCGCCGTGCATTGCCAGCGGTTCGATGCCGCGGGCGCGGTCGATCTCCTCCGCGATCTTGTAGGCAGCGTCCAGTTCGCTGATGCCGAACGCCTGCATCATCCGGAAGCGTTCGGCCTTCTCTTCCGGTTCGGTCTGCGCCAACGCCAAGTGCAAGCTCGGCGGCACCGCGCGGAACAGCAGCTCCATGCTGCGCGAGAGGATCACGCCTTCGCTGAACTTTCCCGTCTCCTTGCGCGCGGATAACATCAGGGCTTTCTGCGCGGGCGTGAGTTCGCGGAACCGGGCGATTTTCTCGACCTCGTCGGGCGGCATGCTGAGGCAGATCCACCACTCGATCATGTTCAACATGGCCTCGGCCGCCTTGGGCAGGTCGTCCAGGTTCTGCGTGGCGAGCCAGAACCACGCGCCGAGCTTGCGCCACATCTTCGTGATCTTGACGATGTAGGGCGCCAGCAGCGGGTTCTTGGTGATGATGTGGCCCTCGTCGGTGACGTTGACGATCGGCCTGCCGAGGAACTGGTCGCGCTCGGCGATGTTGTTGACCGCGTTGATCAGCGACGTGTACGCGACCGAAAGCTGTGCGTTGTATCCCTCTCTCGCATAGGTCGCGAGGTCGACGATGGTGATGTCCGCTTCGGGCCATGGCGTGCCGGGGCGGTCGAACATCTCGCCGTCCGCGCCCTGGCAGAACATGTCCATGGCGTCGGCCATTTCCAGCAGCCGGGTGCGCCGGGTTTCCGGGAGCGTGGCGTCGCGGCCGCTCTCGCGCAGCGCGTCGCGCACGTCGCGGGTAAGCACGGTGCGCTGCTCGGCAACGCAGCGCTTAGCAGCGTCGAGGATGCACTGGCGGATCAGGCTGCGGTCGGCGCGCGTCATGCGCGCTTCCTCGCGTTCTTCTCCGCCGGTGATCATCAGCCGGGCGGTGATCTCCAGTTCGCCGAGTACATCGCGCTGCTCGTCGCCGGTGTCCTCCTCGTTCTGCTCTTCGTCCAGCGCGTCGGCGTCGAGCGTCTGTACCTGGCTAGGGGTTTCGACCAGGCGATGCGCGTCTGCGAACGGCGCCAGGCTCACGCCGGAGCCGGGCGCGAGCTTCACGCGATTGACGGTCATGCCCAGCCGGGCGGCATGGTCGCCGAGCAGGCCGAACGAGTTGCCGGCCTCCACGATGAACATGCGCGGCCGGTAGATCGCCGCGACCTGGTTGAGGATGTTGTTGAGGGTGGCGCTTTTCCCCGATCCGGTCGGCCCGAAGAAGAACATGTGCGCGTTCATCTGCCGGTCGAGGCGGTTCAGCGGATCGAAAGTGACCAGGCCACCACCGCGGTTGAACACGGTGATGCCGGGGTGCCCGGTGCCCTGGCTGCGTCCCCACAGCGGCGCCACGTTGACGGCGTGCTGCACGAACATCAGCTGCGTGTACCACTGGCGCTTGTCCTTGGCCGGGTCGTAGACGCAGGGGAGCCAGCGCAGGTAGGTGTTGAGCGGCGCGACCTCGTCGTCTTCGCGCACGGGCTGCAGGCCGGCGTTGAGCAGGACATTGCCCAGCTGCAGGCCGCGCGCGTCGAGTTCGGCCAGGTCGCGTCCGCGCAGGTAGAACGTCAGCGCGCCGCGATAGAGCTTGTGCGCGCTGCCGATCAGCCCGCGCGCCTGCTCCACGTCGTGGCGGGCCTGTTCGGACGCCAGGGTCTCCCCGACGGCTTTGCGCGCCAGGTGGTTCAGGTGCGCTTCGAGCACGTCCTGCGGCGTCGCCACCAGGGTCAGGCACAGGGTTGTGTCTTCCGGTAGCTGGTCGAACAGCGCATTGATCGCGTCGCCGCCCTTGCGCGTCTCGCCCGTGATGTGGCCGGTCGACGGCGGCATGCGCAGGCGGTCGACGCTGATCGCCCGGTGCGGCAGCTCGTCGAAGTACCACAGGCCCTCGGCAACGTCTGACCGCGGTTGGCCGAAGAACAGCCGCTGCGCGAAGTCCGTGCCGCTGGCCAGCTCGATCTCGCCGGGCTCGGTCTCCTCGGGATAGCGCGCCAGCGCGTAGAAGCGTTCGCGGTCGGCCTCGCTCGGCCCCAGCAGCGTCGGGTTCGGGTTGAACCAGCGCAGCAGCCAGGCATGAATGTCGGCCGCGCCGAGGCGCCGCGCGCGCACGCCGGCGTTGGCAAGTCCGCCGACCAAGCGGTCGCAGACGATGTGCAGCGCCTGTTCTGGCGACTGTCCGCGGCGGCTCGGTCCTTGGCCGACGCGGCGATACACCACCATGCGCGTGCGGCGCGACTGGCCGCGCCAGGGCAGGCGCGTGACGGTGCTGTCCTCGAACAGTCCGCCGGCCTTGGCGATCGCGTGCAGGTGATGCCCGAACGATCGCAGGTAGAACTCGCTGAAGGCGGTGCCGCGTGCACGCGGTTGCAGGTAGTTGCGCAGGTCCTCCAGGTAGCGGTCCCAACTGGTTTCGTCCTGCGCGTAGAGCTGGACGACCCACGGGTTCTCGTCGAGTTCGTCGAACGAGTCCTGCAGCGCGTTTTCCAGGGTGTCGCGGACCTGGCTCAGCCATTCGGGCTCGCGGCCCTCGGTCCCGACCGGCTGCAGCTCGAAGAACGCAGCGACCGAAGCGCCGTCTTCCAGCAACATGCACTGCGAGTCCGGCAGGTATTCGGCCCACGGCAACAGGTCCGCGAACGACGGCGCGACGTCGTACAGGGCCTGCTCGTCGGCGACCGTGGCCCGGCGGCGGGTCCGCGGGCCGCCGCCGGGTTCGGGGATGCCGTTCGCGCGCAACTGGGCAACATGGCGTTCCCAGGCATCAGGCGGTGCCGATGTCGTGGCCGGCACCGGCCGGGTGCGGCGCTTGAGGGAAGGCCACGCGAGCATCAGTAGTCCTCGGTCCGCTCGCCGGGCAGCGCATACTGGATGCGCTGATACAAGGGAAAGACCGTCGTGTAGCCGGGCACTGGCGACGCGTCCGTGCCGGCCAGGTGCGGAAACACG
Source organism: Burkholderiaceae bacterium (assembly GCA_047601745.1). Lineage (GTDB taxonomy): Bacteria > Pseudomonadota > Gammaproteobacteria > Burkholderiales > Burkholderiaceae_E > JAKPAM01. The sequence continues at coordinate 4,548,779 of JASGIS010000001.1, forward strand.
TACATCACCAGGTCCGGGTTCGGCAGGCGGTGGAACTGGCGGTAGATCTCGTTCTGCGCGGTGCGCGTGTAGCGTGCTTGCTCGGCGGGAGCGGCCTGCGCATCGGTGGCCGTGAGCGGACGGCGCAACGACTGCCGGGCATCGAGCAGCCGGCGTTCGCTCGGCCCGCTGACGCCACCGCCGGTCTCAGCGTTCCAGATGTCCAGCATGGTCTGGTCGCTGCGCGGCAGGAGCTTGTCCTTGGTGATGGAGCAGCCGGCCAGCGTCAGGGCAACGCCGAGCGCCACCAGCGCGTCAGTCCAGTTCCTGCGCACGGGCGGTTTCTCCGAGGCGGTGATCGACACGACGGCCGGCCGGGTCGTAGTCGATGGCTAGGGGTTCTTCGAGATGCACGGCGACCTTGGCGCCTGGCGGCACGTACACTGCCGCGAATGCTTGGCCATAGAGTTTGTTGATCCAATCGGCCATGTCCCTAACCCCGCCGGCGAGGATGCGACCCATCGCCTCGTTGCCGGAGATGCCCACCGTGCCGATCGAGCCGTCGGCGCCGACGTAGGACATGCGGCCGTTCTTCGAGTCGATCAGAGAGGCCACGCCGGCTCCGGCCGCGGTGATCAGTGCCTGGCTGCCGAGGTATTGCTGTGCGTTGCTGCGGCGATCGCCGCTGACGCAGGGGATGCCGTAGGGATCGCTGATCCAGCCCAGCCCATCTTGCGTGGTGCTGCTCTGGGCGTTCTGCTGGCGATTGCCGCCGCGCTGGCGGTCCTCGGGAAGGGTGCGAATGGTCCCGTCGGTGAACACGAACGTCACCGAACGGATCTGCCCGCGCACGCACGAGAGCGTCCAGTCGCCCGATGCGGTGCCGCTGACGACCGCACCGGCGACATCCGGGATGTCGATGCCGTTGGCGGTCAGATTGTCAGGACCGATCAGTACCTTGAAGGGATACGCATCGTGCACGGTTCCGTCGATGGGCACACGGCCGATCAGCGCCGTCATCGCGACCGACCCCATCAGCGTCGAGTTCGTCGGGACGGTATAGACCGGCTTCAGTGCAGGCTTGCCGGCGGCCTGACGGCCGGACTCCACGGTCTTGTTGGCGGCTTCGCCGATGCTTTCACCCGCTTCGCCGAAGCTCGTCGGAAAGCTGAACTTGCTCGGCCCGGCCGGAGTCTGGCCGCGACCTTCCTGCCGTGCATCGTCGGGTTCGACCCAACGGATCGAATCGCCACTGGCGCCAGTAACTGGGTTGTCGCCCGGCTCCAGGCCCAGGCCGACCGGCAAGTCGGCGTGGCCGGAGCGGCGTCCTGCGACGCCTTCGAGACGCTGCTGCAGCTCCTTCAGCAGCCCTTGAGTCTGCTGACGCTCGGCGGCCGCCTGTTCGCGGTCCTGCCGTAGCTGATTGCGCTCGCCTTCGATCGCACTCTGGATGCGACGATCGACGGCACCTTCGCGCTGGCGCAGCCGCTCGTTCTCCTGGCGCTGTGTCTTGTTCTCGGTTAGTGCCGTCTGCAACTCGCCGCGCAGTTGCCGGACCTGCGCCACCAGGGTCGCCACCGTATCGCGCGGCGTGTCGCCGGTGATCCCCAGCGCCTTGGCTTCATCGGCAGTGAGTTGGTTCGTCTCGCGCGGGGACGAGCTGCCGCCGCCGGAAAACAACTTGAAGCCGACGAACACCAGCAGCAGCACCATGGCGAGCATCAACCACTTCAGCAGGCCGTTATTCTTCATTGCGCCCTCCATCGCCATCGCCATCGCCAGGCGCCGCGGCTGCCGGCAGATTGAGCGCAGGATCAATGGGCGCGATGGACGGCAGTAGCGCTTGCGCCAGGCCGTGCGCGCGGGTGACGAGGTAAACGACCGTGGTGTCTTCCGGCGTACCGGCCGGCCCGAGGTTCGGATGCTGAAACGCCGCCGTCAGGAAGGCGCCTTGCAGTCCGCGCGGGTCCAGGTCGAGCCAGTGCGGCGCGGTATTGCGCAGCCGCACGGCGCTGACCCACTGACCCCCGAGGCGCCACGCCGCCAAGGCCTGCGCCTGAACGGGCAGCGTTGGCAGCAGCGATTGCAGGGCGAGGTCCCGGCGCACGTTGACGCGCGCGATGCCGGGCACCGGCTCGATCGTGCGCAGCGGCGCATAGAGGCTTTGCGCGGCAAAGCGGGTCAGCACGACGGGCACGGGCGTCGGCGATGCCGCGCGAGCGTCTGGGGCCCGCGCGACTGGCTGTTCGGTTACGGCCTCGGCGCCCTGACCGGCATCGGGTGACGCAGCAACGATGCGCACCGGCTCCAGCGGTGCTTGCCCGTCCTTCGGTGACTCGGCCGCGATGTCCAGCAGGATCACCGTGCCCCTGTCGGCATCCTGGAGTTGCAACCGCGTCGGCTCGATGGGTTCGCCGGCGCGCAGGTAGATCGCGCCCGCGGCGCTCTGCACGCGCAGCCGTGTGCCCACGGAAGCCGGCACACCCACGCGCACGTTGCGATCGACGAAGATCACCCGCTCCTGGCCGACGACGAGCGGCACCGCCAACGGCAACCGCTCCCAGCGCAGAATCTCGACGGCATGGGCGGAGAACGGGAGTGCCGACACTAACGCCGCACCGAGCAGGACGAATGAGCGGTTCATGGCGAGACCTCCGCAGGAGGGGCGGGCGTGATACTCGGCGCCGGATCGGCAGGCGTGCCGATTCGCTTCGGGGTACCGTCGAAGCAGTCGATCGCAAGGCCAAACGGGTTGCGCTGCGGATCAACATCCGCACGCACGACCTTCAGCGGATAGCGAACGAGCGCGCGCTTGACCTGCTCCGACCCGTAGTACTCGTCAGCGGTAACGTCGAGCGTCACGACCCAGTCGCGGTCCGAGACCGTGCGCACACGCGTGGCGGGGCTGGAGCCGTAGCCGCGTCCCGGAATCTCGTAGATCCCGCGCACGCGCTGGCGCAGCTCGCCGGCGTTGCGGCGGTACTCGTAGTCCTGTCGCAGGAACGCCTGGCAGGCCGACGTGAAATAGGCCGACAGCGCGTGCAGGTTGCGGGGGTAGTCGTCGTCACCGTTGGTCGGCCAGCGTTGTAGCTGTTGCCAGACATAGAAAGTGAAGGCGTAGACCGATTCGGGTGGCACCTCCCACCATTTGCGCGTGCTGCCCGAACGCAGGTCCGGGGGCACGTGAATGGTCAGGTCGCGTGGTGCGCTCCACCAGCCGAACCCCATCACTAGCGCCAGTCCGACGACCACGCTGGCCCCGATGCGCAGGGTCTTGATGTGCGCCTCCAGGCGCAGGACTTCGTTCTTGAACCGACTCATGGCGTCCGGCTCCTGCGCGTGGTCCAGTAACCCGAGCGCGTCACCAAGTTTCCGCCGCCGACGAACCGGCTCAGTGGCGAGAGGTGCGTCGTCACCCGCCATTGCAACTGCCGATACAGCCAGGTGTCCGGGCGTGCGCGCTTGAGGCGACGCAGCGCGCCGCCGCCTCCAAACACGCCGATGGCGACTGCTGCGACGATAGCCGTGGGCAACAGCGCGATCGTCGAGAACGCCAATGCCAGGGGCATGCCAATTCCGAAGCCCATGGCCGCTGACAAGCCTGCACAGACCCACAGCTCGTCGGCGGTCAATCCGCGCACGACGACCGGATGCCGGTTGAGCCGATGTGGGAGGAACGCAACCGTGCCGTCCGACCGGAAGTCCTGGTCAGCCATGCCGACGACCTTAGAGGATGCCGGTGGCTTGGGTCAGCAGCCAGATCCCCACTACCAGCAGGATTGCGCCGACGGCGACTGTGAGGCCGAACTGGCCCCACGTGGAGCGGCCGTTGTGGATTTCGGCGTAGCGCGTGTAGGCGTGGTAGCACACGCCGACGAACATCGATGCGACCACCAGCAAGGCGATCAGCATCACGATGTCGTAGCCGTAGTTGCGCAGCGTCTCCATGATGCCGCTGCCCTGGCCGCGCGAGGGGGCTTCGATCGTCGGCAGGCCCTGGGCCTGGACGAGCGACGCGAACAGGATGGCGGCCGGAAGCGCAGCCAGTTGCGAAAAGCGCGGGAACCGAAAGCGACGGGATACCGGGTTCATGTGGCGACCTTTAGGTGAGCAGGAAGGAGGTCAGCACCAGGTACATCGCGAGGAAACGGATCACGACACCTGCGAACTGACGCTGGGAAATCCGCTGCTCGGCCCAGCAGACATAGGCGGTGCGCATCGCCCACACGCCCCACACGAGGAGCACGGCGAATACGGCGCCGATGAGGACGACCGAGACGGCGGAAGGGGGAAAGCCACCGTTGGCCTGGAAGGCGGCGGTCTGGGCGGCGTTCATGGCGTGGCCTCCGGTTCACGGGAGACGGAGGCTGCGGTCTGGCGGTAGTCGCCGAGCAGCACGGCCGGATCGCGTGGCTGGGCGCGCGATGGCGTCAGGTAATCGCGGATCCCGGCGCGGACGCGCTCAAGGTCGGCGCTTAGCCGGGCATAGTCGAAGTGGTAGCGGGCGCGCTCGTCGCGGGCGCGCGCGGTCTCCTGCGCGATCAGCCGGTCGATCGCGTCGAGCTGGCGCAGCGCGGCGGCCAGGCGCGCGTGCTCGGCAGTGGCGTCGTCGGCATGCGCGCGGGCCGGTAGGCCCAGCGCGATGCACAGCGCCAGCAGCAGGCCCGGCACGCAACGCCAGTCGGCGACAGGAGAAACGGTCATCCGCATTTGCCAATCCGCGAATCACGAGGAATGGCGAAATGCTCTCGATGCGGTCAGGTGCGCGCCGCAAACAATGTGGATTGCCGCCGGCCCGATTGATGGCCGGTCGCGTCGGCGCTAGAGGTACTTCTTGAAGGTGCTGGCGGCGATGCCCACAGCCACGCTCAGCAGGATCGCGCCGGGCAGCAGGATCAGCAGCGGATGCACGCTGACCGGCAGCGCCAGATAGACGACCCACGGCAAGACGATCAGGGGCATCAGGGCCGCCTTGGCGCGGTGGTACACGAAGCCCGACTCGCGGCCGGCGCCGAACTTGCGGACGTCGCGTCGTGCCAGTCCATCGACGAAGCCGACGAACGCCGCCATCAGGAACAGCGGCAGCGTCAAGGTCAGCACCAGGAGCCTGACGATGAAGGTGAGCGTGGTGTAGGCCGCGGCGATCAGGTAGCTCTCGGTCCACACGTAGACCTGGCTCACGTAGTAGCGAAAGTCGCGCGTACCGCCTTGGCTGGGCGCGCGCGCCTGCGTCGAGGCGTTGCTCATCCATTCGAGCAGGCCGCTCTTCACGAAGATCCATTCGTAGGAACGCTCGACCAGCCAGTGTGCGGTGCGGCCGGGCTCCTGGACGACGGCGCTGCGGGTGAAGTGCGCGGACAGCTGGCCGAGTTCGTAGTCGAGCATGCCCTGGGCGTGGCGCCAGCCTTGTTCGGGCCAGAAGAAATGCATGCCGACGCACTCGATCACGATGGACAGCAGCAGCGCTCCGATCAGCACGCCGAGGAACCGGAACGGCATCGTCACGATGCTTGCCAGCAGTCCCTGTTGGCGGGCCTGCTGGTGCTGGGCGGTGGTGGCTGGATCCTTCATGGCCGCAACTCAACCGGCGCGGCTTCGGTGCCGGCGACGTGGCGGAAGCCTTCAAGCAGATCGTCCGGCAGCGGCGTGTCCTGCAAGCCGGCTGCGGCGTTGCCTTCCCACCAGTCGCCTGCCTCCGCGTAGTGCTGGCGCATGTAGCCGGCGAGCTGCTGCAGGTCGTGCGGCATCACCTCGTCGGGATCGGGGGCCGGCAGCGGCATGCGGATCTTCCACAGGTTGCCGCCCTGCATCAGCGCGAAGGCTTGGCCCTTGGGTAGCCCGACCACGTGGGCCGATTCGATCATCGGGACGCTCGTGCTGGAGATGCGATCCTGCGTGTTGGAGGTGAAGTCGGTCGGGCCGTGGATGTCCGAACTGTCGGTGGCGCCGCTCATCAGGGTCGTGGCGTAGACCTCGACCTTCGGCAACTGCCGGGTCAGCAGTTCCGCGGTCGCCGTCTCGCGAACGCGCAGCATGATCAGGTTGTTGAAGTTGCCGACGACTTGGCCGACCTTGGCGCGATTTCCGATGCGCGCTTCGATGTCGCTTAGCGTCTGCGTATAAGCGGTCACTTGCAGGCCGGCGCCCCCGCCCTTGTTCACCAAGGGAATGAACTCGTCGCCCATGAGTTCGTTGAACTCGTCCCCATGGAGGTTGATCGGCACCTTCGCGCCGGCCGACGCGCCCGGCAGGCCGTCGTCGATGCCGAACTTGTAGATGTGCCCGGCCACCGACACGAGATCTCTAAACATGCTGTTGCCGACCGCGGCGGCGACCTCGGCGTCCGACAGCGCATCCAGGCCAACGTAGACGATCGCGCGCTTGCGGATGATCTGCATCCAATCGAAGATCAGGCGCGGGTCGGCGAGATCGGCATAGTCCGGCGCCAGCAGCTGCGCGATCCTGCCGGTGGTTAGCTTCTCCAGCAGCGGCAGCAGGCTCGCGACGATCTTGTCGAAGTAGGTCCGGTCGTAGCGCACCGCGCTGCGCAGGCCGTCCAGAACCGGGTCGTATATGCGGACCTGCGACAGGTACTGTTCTAGCGCGACCACTCGCTTCTCGCGGCCGATCATGTTGCGTGGGATGTTCTTCTCGTTGAGCCGCGCCTCCAGTTGGACGATGACCTCCCAGGCCTTCGGCTCGGTCCGGGCGAAGAAGTGGGCGGCGTACTCGATGAACAGTGCGTCGATGTTGATCACATGCCTTTGGATCAACTGGTAGTCTGGGCGCTGTCCCAGCTCCACGAGGGCGCGCGCGATGATGTTCACGAACCTCCACGCGAACTCCCGGAAGGCGGCTGAGTTGCCCTCGCCGGAAAGCTGTCCGGCAATGCGCGTGGCGACTTCCGAGATGCGGCCAAAGCGCCCCACGGCGTTGTAGCGGGAGCTGATTTCGGGCCAGCCCAGATGGAAGATGTAGAACTCGCCTTCGCGGCCGGCGCGTTTGGCCTCGACGTACATCCGCTTGAGCAGGTCCGCATCGCCCTTGGGATCGAAGACGATGACCACTTCGTGCTCGCCTGCGGCGTTGCGCCGGCGGATGTCCTGCGTGATGAAAAGCTCCGCCAGTCGAGTCTTGCCGACGCGCGTGGTTCCCAGGACCAGCGTGTGGCCCACGCGCTCGGCCAGCGGGAGGGAGACGTCAACCTCGTGCGGCTCGATGCCGTGCAGCCGCGGCATGCCGCCGACCGGCGGCAGCGGCCGCGCGGGATTGAGCGGGCTATCCCAGGTCAGTGCCTTGGCGAGTTTGGAGACGGGAAACGGCGCGAACTCAAGCCGCTCCTCGAGCCGGCGTGCGATCCAGTAGGCCGCCGTCGGCTCGACGTAGCGCCGGAACTCCGGCCGGTAGGTCTGCATCAGCCGGTGCGTGTGCTTCTGTTCCCACCGGAAGCCCCTGCCGATGAAGAGCCGTTGCTGGCTCACCGGCACGTCGCGGCTGGTTATCACGTAGCGCGGCAGCCGACGGATGTTGCGCCGGTAGCGCAGGATCACGAGCGCATCGCGCAGTCGGATCGCGCCGTAGGTGAGGAAGGCCAAGGCGCTGCCCAGGCCCAGCAGCGGGCTTAGCGCGAGCGACCATGGTGCCGCCACGCACACCAGCGCGGTGCCCGCACACACCGCGACGGTATAAAGCTCCACCGCTGGCCGCAGCAATACTTCGATTGCGTAGCGCTGGGCCATCGCGGGGGCTTCACTGTTCGATGCCCGTGGCCGTCACCAACACCGGGTAGTGGCGTAGTCCCAGGCGCTGGGCCAGTTCGTCGCCAGAGGCCGGCGCCAGCGGCAGCTCGGGGATCAGTGCGCGCAGCGAGGCCAGGGCTTGCGGCGATTCGATCTGGACCACCAGCCCTACGGCGCCCAGCTCGCGCAGGGCCGATGCGCGCTGGCGGAGCCAGGCGCGCGAGCGGTCGTCGTCGCCGATCAGGAATAGCGGCCGCAGTCCTGGCGCTTGGATCACCCGGCGCGCAACGTCGCCGGGCGACAGACGGACCGAGCGCACGGGCAGCATGTCCGCCTCGTCGAAAGCATGGTTGGGCACGCGGGGCAGTTCGATGCGCGGCGGCGGCCGGTCCGCGCGAGGCTGGAGGTTCAGCGCCTCGTAGTACGGCAGCGCGGACGCACCGCCCCGGTCTTCGACGACGACCAGCGGCGGAGACTGCGCCAGCGTCGCGAACGACAAGCACGACAACACCTCCAGCGCGGCGGCGGCATGAATGGATTTCATGGCAGGTTTCTCCTGGTAGTGGCATCCAGCGGGAGTTCGCCGAGCACGCGCGCGAGGTGCATATCGACGCTGCGGCGATAGCGCGCGGCGGGCGCGCCGCCGGTGGGACGGTGATAGCGGCCGATGGCGACGAGCCAGTCCTCGCCGTGGGAGTGCTGCTCGCGCAGGATCTCGGCCGCGATGGCGAGGTTGCGGTAGGGATCGAGCAGATCGCAGGGGCGCGCGTAGCGATGCCGCTGGTAGCCGACGTTGATCTGCCCGAGTCCCGCGTCAATGCGGGTCGGGGGCACTCGGCGCAGCGCCTGCTGCAAGCCGGCGCAGGCTTCGGCACGGGTGCCGTAGCGCTTCGAGGTGCCCGCGATATTCAGCGTCCACGGCCAGGGGATCAGGCGGCCGTTGAGCCGGGTGCCGCTTTCTTGCAGGGCAACGGCGTACAGCACGCTGGACGGAACGCCGGCGCGCTGCGCGGCCAGCTGGTAAGCCGGTGGCGGAACCTCTTGCGCGACGGCGGTGATCGCCGCCAGGCCACACAGCAGGCCCAGCGCGATGCGCGCTACGGTTGGCGCTGCCATTGACCGCCGGCCTGCCGCACGACGGCGGGCAGGTCGCCCTGCACGCCAAGGGAAAGCCATCGGCCGCCGTCGTGGTTGAGGGTGATGTGGCCGCTGCGCACCTTGGCTGGGTCGATGCGAATGCCGCGAGCCCATTCGCGGATGCGTGCGTCGTCGCCACGACTGCCGACGACGTAGATGTCGAATGACACGCCTTCGGCCTGCAGGCGCTGGACGGTCTCGTCGCAGCCGGAACAGGCATCCTTGATGAAGACCGCGGTGCGTTCGCCCGTCTGCGTCATGCCGGAGGGCGCCGCACCCGCGCCGGGCAGGTTGACCCGCTGCATGCCCGGCGCGAGCCGTTGCCAGGCGGCGTCGTAGGCGCGCTGGTACGCCAGCAGCTTCTCGACGCGTCGTGCTTCGATCTGGACCTGCAGCTCCGCGAACCTGCGCCGCTCCTCGTCCGACCGGGCCTCGATACCCAGGGCGGTCAGCGGGTCCAGGGTCGGCGACGACAGTCCCAGCGGTCCCTGCATCAGTTCGCGGTAGCGAACCCATTCTTCTGGTCGTAGCCCCCAGTCGCGCGCCTGGTCCTCATCGCTGCGAGTGATGGGAGCAGGCCGCTCACGGCTGGGGGCCACGTTCGTTGCAGCAGCCTGCGGCTGCTGGGCCAATAGGGACTGCGGCGCGCTAAGCGCGAGCGCGGCAAGCAGTCCCAGGGCGATAGTGGCGTGCCTCATCGGTGGAACCTACCGGGCCGGCACCGCCAGGCGACGGGTCTCGGTGCCGTGCTCGAACACCGCGATGTCTCCCTCGATGGCGGTCAGGCGCCAGCCGGCCTCCTCCTCGCCGGGCCGCAGCAGCCGAGTCTGGTTCAGGCCACTGCGCTCGGCCGGAAGAATCGACAGGAAACGCTCGTCGGCACGCAGCTCGGCGCCCATGACGCGAAACGGCGGCTCGACCGGTTTCGGCGGAGTGGTGGAAGCCGTAGTAGGAGCGGTGGTGGGCCGCGGCGCTGACCGGGCAGTCAGGCGCGCCTCCAACCGTTGGAGGCGCGCTTGCACGGCTTGCAGCGTGGCATCTGCCGGCCGTTCGTCCAGCGAATGTTCGAGCGCCGAAAGCCGTCGGTCGATTGCCTGACGGTCGACGTTGTAGCGCGCTTGCGACACGGTGGCCGGCCGCGTGCGAGCGTGCTCCGAGTCCTGGGATAGCTCGGCCAGGCGCTGCTCCAGCGCGGCGACTTGCGTGTCTACCGTGCTGGCCTCGGCCTCGTCGGCGAGCTTGGTCAGGGTGACGTGGTTGACCACCGCGCCCGTGCTGATCAGCAGGACCCAGGTGAGCGCGGCGACGCGCAGCAGCGTCGCCCGCCGCGGGTCCGTGGTGCCCGGCATCGTCGGCGTCATGGCTGCACCTCCGCCGCCAGCGGGAAGGTCAGCGCCTGCACGTCGGCGTTCGGAGCGGTGGTCGGCTGCGTCGGCAGGGGTTCGGTCTCAGTTGGCGCCGGAGAGACGTGGCTGAAGCACACCAGGCGCGTGCCGTCGTCCACGTGGAGATCCCAGGCAGGGCCGGTCAGGGTCAGCAAGGCGTCGCGCAAGACCAGCGGCCCCAGCTGGTAGTGGGCCGCCGGCAGCGGCAGCCGGCCGAGGGCGTCGGTATCCTGGCCCCCGCAGAGCTGGTAGCCCGAGCGCCGAAGGACATGGCGCAGGGCGTCGGCGACGGTGGCATGGAGCGTGTCGGGGGTGGATACTTCGACGACTTGCAGCAGCAGGTCCTGCTGCGCGGCGCTGGGCGCCAGTTCGATCAAGGTGTAGCGGCCGTACCGGACCACCGGGACGAACTCCGGCGACGGGTCGGGCGCGACGGCAGCCGGTGTCTCGGGTGGTGGCGTGGGCGCAGTCGCGCAGCCGCCGATCAACGCGGCCCAGAAGAACCCGAGCAAGCCGGCCAGCAGGCGGCGTTTGGGATCACGAAACCAAGGGTCGGAGGGGCACATAGCGTGGCGTCCTGAAGCGTCGAGCCATCACCATCGCCGCGGCGCCCTTGTCCGGCAGCAAACAAAGCGAATCCCTCGGCGTCCGATTTGCCAGGGGTGTCGGCAAAATAACGGCCGCGAAGGGCCGTTGTTGAAGAAGCGGCAGCCGGGGGCTGTCGCGATAGATGTGGAGTTCACGCCGCGACCAATTGGCGGGCCAGCACCACTTGGAGGTGGTTCGGATCGCGGATGCGTCTGGGGTAAGTACGTCGTCGCGGATCAGCGCACCCAGCGCCATGCTCAGCACGGTTACGTTGATGGCGAGCCGGTGGCCTTCCAGCGGCCCAAGGGCGGCAGGAAGGCAGGTCAGCATCGTCTGCGCCTTCAGCAGGTCCAGCACGGTGTCGCGTCGGTGATTGAGCAGCGGCAGCGGGCAGGTGTCTCGCACCAGCGCCCACAACCGTTCGACCCGGTGGTCCGAGTCGCGTGGCAGAAGTGCGAGCGCGCTGGCGTTGGCCTTGTCGGGCTTCACGCAGCGGCGATCGAACAGCCACAGATGGACCATCGACCCGAACAGCGTGCGGCGGTAGGCACGGGTGCTGCGCTTGTCTAGATGTTCGACGTTGCCGACGAACACCGGGATCGAGCCGCCTTGCTCGGTCAGGATGTGGAACTGGTCCAGTCCCTGCTCGTCGCCGACAAAACCGTCGGTCATGAGGTCAGGACATTCGTCGATGCGGTACAGCGTAGTGGAAGAAGTGTTTGCGGGCATGGTGGTGTCCTCGGATGAACGAGAACAGCACCGCCCGCTGGGCAAGTGCTGCCCCAGGGGGTAAAAGAAAATCGCTCAGTCCGGCTCGAACTGCCGGGTGTGCGGGTTGAAGTGAAGCGCCTCGTTCACCGCGGTGATCGGCGTGAAGCCGTCCAGGTAGATGCTGCCGAGGTACTGATCGCGGTAGGTCAATGCCTGCCGCGCCTGCTCCTTGGTGAGGCCGTTGCTGATGAAGTACTCGAGCATTTCCTCGTCGGAAGAAACTTCGTCGTTGGACAAGCTCCCTTCAACGAGCTTCAACAGCGAGGGCGGGAGTGCAGCCAGGATCGGATCCATGTCGGTTCCTCCTGTGCGGACTAGGAGCCGCAGCCGGCCGGGCAGTAGCCCAGTTCGATGCCGTGCGTGCAGAAGCCGTTTTCGGCGAGCCAGTCCTGGGTTTCCTGCCGTTCGGAAGGCGTCGCGTAGCCCCATTCCTGGGCCGCGATTTCCAGGGCCTGAGCGCGCTGGCCTTCCGGCAATCGACCGGCTTTCACGTCGATCTCCGAGCTGAAAAGCGTGACCCAGTGGTCCCAGGACAGGCCGCAGCCGCGCTGGGCGTTTGCAGCGGCCGTCTTGCAGATTTCCCGCCACGCGGGTTCATCCAGCGTTGAACGGGCGGTGTCGTGAGCGATGGTGGACATGATGGAGACCTCCAGAAGAAAACCAGGGCCTCCCCCGCATGGGGAAGGAACCCCGGCGGGTGGATGAAGAACACAGAGGATGCGGCGTGGCTATCAGGCCGCCGCAAGCTCCGCTTCGTGCTGCCACTGTTGCAAGGTGGCATCGAAGCTGTAGCCGAGCTTGCTGAGGCGGGTGCATTGCAGGCGCAACGTGCGGCGGTCGATGGTCGGGTCCAGCTTGACCGTCTCGCCCAGCGGCCACAGCAGGCCGAACAGTGCGACGTCTTCGGCGTCGGGACTGCCCACTGCCACAGGGGCCGCAGGCGCTTCCATGCCGAAGGGCCGGGTGTCGATCAGAGGATCGTTCGTGGTCGAGGCCGGTACGGCTGCTGGCGTTGCCGCCACCGCCGCCGGCTGTTCCTCGTCGATCGGATCGACCTCCTGGACGTTGAAGGTGCGGGCGTCCTCCTTGCCCAGCTTGTCGATGCCGGACAGGGTCATGCCGTTGAGGCTGGCGCGCAGTTCGATGCGGACGCCGCCCTGGGACAAGGCGGGTTTGTTGAAGATGCGCCGGATGGCGAACTCGCCCTCGTACTTGCCTTCCTTGTACTGCTCGAACTCCGGATCTTTGACAACGAAATCACCCAAGCAGCAGGTGAGCAGGCAGACATTGAACGGTCCGTTGCGGCCGCGGATGGTGCGCAGCTTGAGCTGGCCGGGAACGACGATGGACTCCAAGTGGGCGTGACGTACAGCGTTCATGTGACGACTCCTTTGATGACAGGAAACAAGGCTCCCGACCGGCCGGATGGACGGGGGATGACCTCATGGGAAAAGGAAGTGGGTGCCGGTCGCGAAGGGCCTGAACCGGGAGGGAGATGACGGACGCGGGATGCGCTAGGACGAATCAGAACCAGTGCGGTGTGACGCACCGCAGCCTCGAAGGTCTAGGCTGCTTGGGCATGCTGCCGGCGACGCCGGCGGACATGGGGGTAAGGTTGCGGCGAGGTTCGACGCCAAGGGGAGCGGCAATGCGATTCCGGTTGCTCCCCTGTTTCTGATCCATGCGGCGCGTTCTTGCGGTGTCGGCGGTCTTACGCGCAAAAAAAGCGGACCACGCCCGATGGGGTGGTCCGTTGGGTACTACGCTTTCAGTTCACGCATGCCTTCAGCCAGCAGCCAAAGAGCGCGATTCAAACGCACGTTCTGGTCGATGCCCTGCACCGGCCGTGTACGTTGCCGGCGGCCATTGGCCGTGCGGCCGTCCAGTCCGCCCTTGACCAGGTTTTCCTGGACCCGGTTGAACGTGGACCACAGGTCGGATTCCCGATCATCGAAGCGCCGCGGTCGCAGCAGCTGGCTTTCGGTGATCGGAGCCGAGCCGGCGCCCTCGTACTTCAGCGTCAGGGCCGAGCGCGCGAACACCTCCGCTTCGCCTTCGTCCATCGTAATGGCGCGCATGGTGTCGCGGGAGTGCTCGATCCGCTCGAAGCTGCTGAGGACTTCATAAGCGCCTTCAATGACGTGGCACGTGACGTCGCCCTTGTGGGGCACACGCACGTCCAGGGTCGTGTCGCCGCACACTAGGCCGTTGTGGCAGACGAAGCGGAACATGCCGCCCAACATCTGGTAGCTGCTGGTGCCGTCGTGCGAGTTCAGCAGGATGATCTCGTTGGCCTCGGCGTGGCCGTTGATCTGGCTGGCATGCCGCAGCCGCAGCATGTGCTTCGTGAAGTCGCGGCGATCTTCCTGCCGCACGCGGGTCTGGCAAACGAAGAACGGCTCGAAGCCTTCCTTGCGCAGCTTCTCCAGCACGGTGGCCGTCGGAATGTAGCTGTAGCGCTCCGATCGGCTGTCGTGCGGGGCCTCGGCGAAGATGGACGGGGCGACGGTGCGGATCTGATCGTCCGACAGCGGGCGATCCGAACGCAGCACGGGGGATCGCGACCCGAAGCGGGATGCGAGTTGCATGGCAGTCTCCTTGGAGAAAATGCAAGCAGTCCCGCAGGCCAGAGGCCGGCGAGGACCGATTGCAGGGATGAAGGACAGCCCGGAAGGGCTGCGGGAATGCGGGGTTGAACCCGGTGCAGCCTCACGCCGCCGACACCGAGGTGCCGGCGGCATGAGGGTTGGGAGGAACACACAGGACCCGGACGGGCCTTGCGGATCAGAACGAAGCCGCCAGGGCGGGCTCCTCTTCAGGCACTTCGACGTTTGCCTTCTGCGGAGCAGGCTGTGCGGGCGTCTGGGTGCCGTTGACGTCTTCGGCCTGAGCGCTCGCCTCGGACGTGGTAGCGTCCTGGGGTGCGTCGGCGTCGGACTTGGTCGGGTAGACCTGCTGGCCGTTGACCTTGATCAGGCCGATGTGGATCAGCTTCGACTCCAGGCTCGCCGCGGCTTCGCCGGCTCGTTTACCCTTCGTGCGGATGTACGGTTCGGCCTTCATGCCGTTCAGACGAAAGGCGATCAGTACCTTCTTCTTCGCCTCGACGGCCTGCATGCAGCGCCGCACCAGATGTTCGGCGTTGCGGTTGGCAACGATGGTGTCGATGTACCGGTAGTCTGGATCGTCGACCGGTCCGCTGAGCACACCGAGGGTGCACGCTAGGAACGGATCGCTCTCCTGCGGTCTCACCAGCTTGGGACGGTTGAGGTAGCCGATGCCGTGGGTGATCAGGTCGTACTGCTTGATCGTCGCCAGTTCGGCGGGATCAAGCAGCTCGGCCTTCAGCAGCCGCGCCTTGAGGCTGGCTGCCGGCTCGCCCTTGCGGTCGCCCTTGGGACGGATGAACGGATCGACCCAGAGGTCGCCGAGACGGAAGCGCACGAGCGGACGCTGTTGCGGATCGTCGTTGCCGACGTAGCGCTGGACCAGTTTCTTCGCCTCAGCACCGGACACTTTCACGTCGAAATAGCGGCGCTTCTCGTCGTTGGGGGAACCCACGAGGGCGGCGATGGTGCAGGCCAGGAACGGCTGCGCCTTGCGGCTGCCGGTGGTCTTCACCATGCGGGCGCGCTGGATGTAGCCGATGCCCGAGGTGTGCAGGTCGAAGTAGGACTTCTGATTGGGTGCTGTGGTCATGGTGAATCTCCAGACTTGGGATCAAGAAAGCGGAGACACACCTGTCCCACGGTGGGGAGGTGCGTAACCCCGCGATGGGTTGAGGAACATGGGGGCATCACCACCGGCGAGCCAGCGGTCGTTCGCGCGAGGATGCGATGCGAACTGGTTCGGTCACACGGGTGAGCCGTGCGCAACCTTGAGGACCGAAAGTTGCCTGGTTGACGCTGACAACGTCAGCGGAACGTGATTGGTAGCCTACGCATGGGGCCTACCGGCGCGAGCGGGAATGGGCATCCGTCCGTGACCGCATTGGCCGGAGGTAGCCTCCAGAATGTGAATGGCTTCCCGCCGCGAGGGCGGGAAGCAAGGCCGGATCAATGCCGGACGGACTTGGGACCAGACAGGTGCTGGACACGGATGAAGCGCCAGGTGCCGTCGTCGATCAGGCGTTCCAGGACGCTGCCGAGGTCGCTGAAGCACACGTTCTCGACCCGCTCGACGGGCGTACCATCGCGGTGCAGCTCGATCACGTACTGATCACCGGGGCGGTCGTAGAGCACGGTGACCTGGCCCTCGAACTTTCCGGTTGCGACGGTGAAGCCGATGGCCGGCGGCGTCTTGACGATGTTGGCCGGCGTCGGATCGACCCAGGTGAAATCCTTCGCGCCGGCATCGACCAGCATGTGGGTGATACGGCGGAAGCCATCCGGGGCCGGCTGCTGCTCCAACTGCTGGATCAGGTGGCCGAGTTGGAAGCAGCGCGGTTCCGGGATCGGCAGCTTGGCGGGCGCGCTGCCCAGCACGTAAGTCTGCATCGTGTAGGTTTTACCGTCGGCGGTCCGCTCGGTCCGTTCTTCGGGCGTGTCCGCCCGTAGACCGTCGAAGCGCTGTCTGGCGTAGGGTTCCACGTGAACCTTCGCGCCTTCGGCGGGATCCTCGGTCACGAGTGCCCGATCGAGCACCGCGAACTCGGCGCGACCGGTCTTGACGACGATGACCTCGGCGGTCTTTGCGATCACCTTGCCTTCGAATGGCTTCGGATCGAAGTGGAAGCCCAGCGCCGAAACCTTGGGCTGGCCGTCGTAGATGTTGAACTTGAAGCTGCGGACGTTTGAAGGCACATGGCCGTGAACCAGCGTCGGCATCTGATCGCGGATGGCTTGGGTATCCATGGGAGACTCCTTGTCGAAAGCCAAGGGACTCCTGCCCGCAAGGGAGGAATGTCCCTTGTGGGTGATGGGCGCAACATGCGTCCGGGGATGAGAAACGACCAACGCGGCGAACCGCGCCGCAGTCTCGAAGGTCTCGACTGCCTGGGATGCTGCTGGCAACGCCAGCGAACATCCGCAGAGCCTGACGGAACGCGTGGTCGGGATCGGCTGGAAATCGGAACTTCGCCGACACCGGGTTCCGGAAAAGAAAGAGTCCCCGCATGGGAGGCTCAGGGTTCACTCGTCTTCGTCACCGGTCGGCACCTGCTCCAGGCGGCCGAGCCGGGCATCCAGGTCGAGGATGCTCTGGCGCACTTCACGGGCGAGCACCAGTGCTGGCGAGGGTTTCTCGCCATCGTCGGTCGCGCCCAGCGCCGCGAGACGGCATTTGGCGACAGCGCATCCTGGAGGGATTCGTACACTTCCCGGCATCTCAAAGCGGCAGACTGCCTCCGCCGGATCGTCGCCGATCGAAAAGCGGGTGATCTCGTCGTCGTCGGCACCTTCGGTGTCGTAGTCGACGATCGCGATCCGCGGAAGGTGGATCGGATTGGGCCAATCCTTGGACAAGGCCGCCTTCAAGGACGACGGCGATAGAGGGGATTCGGGACATGGTCGCTCCTGAGAAATGAAGGAGGGACATGGCCCCGAACAGGGACGCATGTCCTTCGTGGGGTTGGAGAAGGAAACGTGCTGGGTTGCCGGATGAGGCTCACCAGCCGGTGTAGTGCAGCATCAGGTCGGCGATGACCTTGCGCCGCTCCAGATCGAGACCGCCGAGATCGGACAGCCCCTCGAAGCCGCAGCGTTTGAGCATCGCACCGCCCTCGCGGGGGTCGTAGAAACTCACCATAGCGGAAAGGAACATCCGTTGACCGCCGCTCAGAACGCCCAGGGTGTCGCTGATCATCAGTAGGTTCGGACGCAGGTCCCACTTGGTCGTGGCCTGTTGCAGGCCCTCGCGCGTGCCATCACCGAACCATTCGGCACCGGCGATCTTGGCTCCACGCTTCCAAGCCTCGAAGAAGGCCCGTGGCGCGTCGGTGAAATGCTGCTGTTCCAGCGCGAGCTGATCAAGTACGTCGGACGGAAGTGACGAGTTCATGTCTGTGCTCCGGGGAGAGTGGGACATCAGGGTTCGAGACGCTGCTGCCAGCGCCCGGTTGCCAGGGCGCGATCTGCGGCGTGCTGGGAACGGAAGTACTCGACGGACTCCCGGGAGACGGGGCCATCGTCATCGGCTGTGCCGATGTAGTGACCCGCGGCGCTGTGGCGTATCTGCAGCGGCAGGCGCTTGCTCGTGTAGGCCAGGGCGAGATAGCCGATGGACTCGGCTCGGGCCTTTGCGGCGTTCAATGACGCTGGTGTGGATCCAAGGGACATGGCTTCTCCTGGTTGAGGACCGGGAGGCCATGTCCCAACGGGCATGGAACTCCCGTGGGGTGGAGGTGAAGGCATCTGCGTCGGGGGAAGACGCTCGTCCGCAAGACGATGCGAGGCGGACTGGTTCGGTCGGTGCGGGGAACCGCATCGCAGCCTTGAAGACCGGGGCTGCTGGCGTGGTGCTGACGGATGTCAGCGACACATGTGCGCAGGATTGGCCGCGCGCGTGGGCGCGTCATGCGGCAATCGGCATTCATCGCTCCCCCGATTGCCGGTCGGCGACGCCGCTGTCGTGCGGCGACGTCTGGGCTGGGGAGCGAGGTGGTGTTCGGGGTCTCCTGCTCGGGAGGGTGAAGGCTTGGTGTGCCTGGGCCGTATCTCAGGAAGGCAGGAAGAAGACGCCGAAGGCGCCTGGCGCCTTCGGCTCCGGAGGAAGAAACCACCCGTGGGCTGTCGCAGGGATCTGGCCGTCGGTGGAGCCTGTCGCTGCATCAGCAATCACACCCGACCCATGTCGTGGCTGGGGTCGAAATCGTTCGGCACACATCCGTGCACAAACGGAGCCCGTTTTTTCCACCGGCGGGCACCGGCGCCGATTACCGTCGAACCGAGAGGTCTCCCGAGAATTCGCTCGGCTACGGATGCCGGCAAATCCTGGGGAGACCTCTCGGGAGGGACGGGAGAACAGGCGATCAGTGGAATGGCGTCGAACGCGATTCGGAGAGCAAGGGCCTTCTCGTCCCGTGGGCCTTGGGGGCATGACGGGACGCGCACACCATCGCAGAAGGTGACGCGCGCTAGGGATGTCCCGCGGGGTGCGCGGGAAACGGGCCTCGCCGCCGCTGGCACGGCCGACGTGGCGCAGGGTTCGGGAGCGTCAGGACGCCCTGGGTGAGGTGCGCCGCTTGCGCGGCGGGTTGCGCTTGCCGGCCGAGGATTCGACGGCCATCGTGCCCTTGCAGTCCGGATACCGGCTGCAGGACCAGAAGGCGCCGCTCTTGCCGCTGCGCTGGCGCATCGGCGAACCGCACTGCGGACAGGCCGGTGCAGGCGGCAGCTTGATGGGAAGCATTGCAGCGCGGTACTGCTGCACGAGCTGGGTAACCCAGGCAGACTGCTTGGCGATGAACGTGTCCAGCGTCATCTGCCCGGCTTCGATCATGTCCAGTGCCTGCTCCCATACCGCTGTTGTGCCGGGGTCGGCAATCGCTGCGGGCACGGTGTCTATCAGGGTGAAAGCCGCGTCGGACGCGCGGATCGCGCGCCCCTTCTTCAGCAGATAGCCGCGGCCCAGCAGACCGCTGATGATGTTGGCGCGCGTGGCCTCCGTACCGATGCCGGTCGTGTCCTTGAGCTTCTGTGCCAGCCGCGGATCGGTGACCAGCTTGGCAACGGACTTCATTGCCTTGACCAACTCGCCTTGGGTATACGGCTTGGGCGGCAGGGTCTTCAGTGTCTTCAGATCGACGGCGCCGATCGGACAGAACAGGCCGGTGTGCAGCGCCGGCAACACCTGGCTGCGCTGCGCTTCCTCTTCGTCCGCATCATGCGGTTCCGGCG
The DNA here is from genome assembly GCA_047601745.1 of Burkholderiaceae bacterium. GTDB lineage: Bacteria > Pseudomonadota > Gammaproteobacteria > Burkholderiales > Burkholderiaceae_E > JAKPAM01. The sequence continues at coordinate 4,568,213 of JASGIS010000001.1, forward strand.
CCGCCAGCGCCTGATGCCATCCGGGGACGATGATCTGCTTGCCCACTGCCACGAGCGATTGTCCGGCGCAAGTGAGCTGGGCCACGGTGCGGTCGAACTCATGAAACGGCAGGAACTGCGCGAGATAGCGGGCGCGGATGAGGCGGTACAAAGCCAATTCCTTGTCGTTCAGCGCCGAGAGGTCGACAGGTTCGAGCGTGGGCACGATTCCATGGTGCGCGGTGACCTTGGCGTCGTTCCACGCACGCGAGCGTTGACTGCGGTCAAGCCGGGCGACCAGCGGGCGAAGGCTCGGATCGGTCTTGACCAGACTGTCGAGCACGATAGGTACTTCGGCCAGCATGTTCTCGGGCAGGTAGCCGCAATCCGGTCGTGGATAAGTCGTTGCCTTGTGCACCTCGTAAAGAGATTGCGCGATGCTGAGGGTCTCCTGCACATCGAGCCCGAGCTGTTTGGAACACACTTCCTGGAGCGTGCTCAGATCGAACGGCAGCGGCGGACCTTCGCGCATGCGTTCGGTCTCGACCGACGCCACCCGGGCGCTGCCGGCGGCGCGCATGCTGGCGACCGCCTGCTGCGCCACGGGCTGCTGCAGGCAGCGGCCTGCCTCATCGGTGCAGCCCTTCGGTGCCGTCCAGCTTGCTGTGAAAGTCTGGCTCGCATGGGTTAGCGAGACGTCGATGGACCAGAACGGAACGGAGACGAAACGCGCGATCTCGCGGTCGCGATCCACCACCATCTTCAGCGTCGGTGTCTGGACGCGGCCGACCGACAACACGCCGTTGTAGCCAGCTTGTCGTCCGAGCACGGTGAACAGCCGGCTGAGATTCATCCCCACCAGCCAGTCCGCCCTGGATCTCGCCAGGGCCGAGTAGTACAGCGGCAATGTCTCGCCGGAAGGCTTCAGCGCGCCGAGTGCCTTGCGGATCGACGCATCGTTGAGCGCTGACAGCCATAGCCGCTGAATCGGCCCCCGGTAGCTGCACAGGTCGATGATCTCGCGGGCGATCATTTCGCCTTCGCGGTCGGCATCGGTGGCAATCACCAGCTCGGTGGCCTGGCCGATCAGTTGCTTGACGGTCTTGAACTGCGCGGCGGTCGCGGCCTTGGGCTCGACGCGCCAGCGCTCGGGGATGATGGGTAGCTGTTCGATGGACCAGCGCTTGTAGCGCTCGTCGTAGCCTTCGGGCGGAACGGCCTCGACAAGGTGGCCGATGCACCAGGTGACGACGGTGACCGCGCCGCTGTAGCAGCCGGTGCCGCGCTGGCTGGCGCCCAGCACACGGGCGATGTCCTTGCCTTGGGACGGCTTCTCGCACAGAAACAAGCGCATGAAGCCTCCTGGGTGTGCGTGACGGTCATCGAATGGCCCTCAGCATTCCCGGCAGGCTCGTTTGTGGCAGCAAACAACGTGGAAACCCCAGACTCCCGCTTTGCGGACGATGGCGCAGCTCCCGGAAGTCGCGCGCTGGTGCAGGCAGGTTGCCGGCATGGACTGCCGCAATAGCGCGACGGCCCGCGCTGTACCAGGAGCGTCTGCATTGGCGGCGCAGCGCTCCATGGATGTCAGTGGAGCTATCCCCTGGGGATAGCTGGCGGCTGGATGCAGCGAGGAAGCGGAGCAGCGATCGGCGAATGGATCGCCGCTCCAGCAGGTTTCACATGGAGTCCGAGCCCGAATCCGAGTCGGTGCCGGCCGGCTTGGCGCTGAGCTTCACCGACTCCACGCGGAACGGCAGGATGCCGACGCGACGCGCTTCGATCTTGAACGTGGTGCGCTCGTTCTCCTCGGCGTCTTCCCACTCGTCCTTGACCGTGCGGCCCTCGACCAGCACACGCATCCCCTTCTGGTACAGGGTCCGCCAGTGTTCGGCGTCGCGATGCCACAGCTCGACCGGCGCCCAGTAGCCGCCGCGGTCCTCGTAGCCATCCTTGGTCGGAATCGGATTGTCGAAGTAGACGTTCAGGCGCAGCAGCCTGCGCGGTTCCTCGTTGCCGTTCGGGAACTCCCGGTAGTCAGGCGCGGAACCGATGTTGCCTTCGCCAACGAAATGCGTGCTCATGTTTGGACTCCTTGGGTGGGTGGGATGACCGGCGCTACCGATGGTTGGCGCAGGTCCTGGAGGGCGTGTCGGATCAGGTGTGGGTGGCGCCGTTGGACGCGCTTCGGGCCGTGCTGGCCCCGTTGCGGCGCTGGTAAACCTCGTGCGCCAGATCGAGCTTGCTGGCGCATTCGAGAGCCTGCCGTCCAAGCGTATGCAGCAAGCTGATCTGCATGTTCAGCACGACGCGCTGGACCTCCATCGCGAACAGGTCGTCGATCAAGGTGTCCGGCGTGGACGGGCTCTCCATCAATTCCTGCCACAGGGCCACGCCCATTGCGGAGCGGTCCTGCCTGCGCCAGCGAAGGAAGACGGTGCCTGCGCCAGTGGTCTGCTGGGCCAGTTGAATGGGCAGCAGGCGGAAGGGATAAGTGCCGGCCTGCGCCAGCACACGCCGGTGCGCCAGTTCGATCAGCGCATCCCGCAGCGTGTGACACCGGCTGGCCCAGTCCTGGAGAGGTCCCTTACCCTTAAAAGGCTGTAAAAGGCCCTTTAGAGAGGCTGCGTGTTCCAGTTGCTGGAAGTCAGTCTGTTCCAGGCTGAAGAAGCGCCGGGGAGCGCTGGCGTCGGTCGCGGGCTTCATGCTGGCTCACCCTCGTCGGCCGCGCTCGGTTCTGCGCTTGGCTGACCGTCGTCGACTTCGTGCGCATCTTGACCGTCCTCCATCGCCTGGCGGCGGGGCGAGGACGACAAGGGAGAGCGCCGCGCGATGGGCGGGGCGTAGCGGGAGCGCCGGGTGCCTTCGAGCACGTCCTGCGGCAGTTCTCCGAACTTCTCGAGGGCAGCACGCGCCGCGGCGTTCTTGGCGGCGAAGTCGTCGCGGGTGCAGCCCGAGTAGCGGTATTGCTGGGCCAGCGAGAAGAGACTGCGCAGCGCGTGGGCGCCTTCGTTGAGCCAGCGTTCCAGCGTCGAACGATCGATCAACGCGGTGTGGTGGGCCAGGATCAGCTTCCGGGCCAGGTCGTCGTAGTCCGCCAGCAGATAGACCGCCATGAAGCCCAGCTGCGCGTTCACGAACAGGGGCAGCTTCACCGGCTGTACGTTGAGGTTCTCCCCCAACGACAAGGCGGGCGGCACATCCGATAGCGCCTGGTCGACCTGTTCGCGCAGCGCCTGCAGGCTGGTCTTGGTCTGCGTGAGCTTCTCCTCGATCCGAAGCATCCACCAGTCCGAATACGGGTCGTCTTGCTCGGCGCCGCGCTTCATCTTGTTCATGACCGCGATGTAGCCGTTCAGCCCGACGATGCCCGCCCGTCCTTCCGACGGTGCGCGACCATGCCAGATGCGCGAGGCGTGATGCGTGTGCAGCGTGAGCGACATGGCGCTACGCAGCGATCCGAGATTGAGTTGCAGGGGTTCGTTTGCCATGAGGACGACTCGCGGGTGATGAACGAGCCGCCAGCATCCCGGCGCGCGGGAAGGCCGTCAGTCAACAAATCGAACGAGCACGATGCCGGTTTGGGAAGCCTGCGGAAGGCTCTGTGTCGCAACTATCCCCAGGGGATAGCGCTATGGAAGGCCAAGGAAATCCAGTCGAACGGGGCTCGACGTCAGCGCGTCGACACGGGGCTTGGTTCTGGCAACGGCTGGCGAGAAGGCTTCCTGTTGCAACTATCCCCTGGGGATAGCGCCATGGAGCGCCAAGGACATCCGCTCGATCAGGACTTGTCCAGCATCGAACGCAGGTGCGCAAGGTGGGCGCGAACCACTTCGGGGCTGGCGGCCTTCGGTGGAGGCGCTATCGGTTGGGGCGCCGCTGGCGGACTCCTGGTGTCGCCCTGTCCGGCCCAAGCCTTGAACTCACCGCGGATGGCCTTCTGGATGATGCCGAACAGGTAACCGGCGGGGTTGCGCACCGTGCAGCCCCGGCAACGCGCGTTCCACTCATCGAGCACCGACTGGCGCTGTTCGGCATCGACCCGCTGCAGGGCCACCAAGGCTCCGGCCTGTTGCTCATGCTTCATCTGCTGGAATCGTTCCGGGAGGCGAAGGTTCTGCAACGCGCGCGGTACTGTACGTACTTCTTTGATACTGAGTACTTCAGTACGGTCCTGCTTCGGATTCCGAAGGAGGTCGGTTTTGCTGGCTTCCTGGCCTGCTTCGGAATCCGAAGCAAGCTGTGATCGACTCCGAAGAAGGGCCGCGAAGCCTTCTTCGGATTCGTGGTCGGTGTCGTCCTGTGGATAAGTCTGAGGTTCGCCCTCGACCTGCTGGGACATACGCTGTGCCAGTATCTGGAGACGGGTCGGCAGCACGTGGCCGTTGATCAGCGGATCGCCGGCCACTTCCCGTAGTGCCTGTTGCCCCACGCGCTGGATCGCCTTGCTCGCATGGGTCAGCGCATGGCTCACCAGTTCCAGGTAGCCCGAATCGAGCTGCATCGCCTCGAACGGGCTCAGTGGTTCGTCGTGGAGCACGTAGAGGTTACCGAGGATGCGGCCGCTCCTGGCATCGCGGCGTCGTCGCACCAGGCTGAGCCAGCGCGTGAGCCTCAGCACTGTCAGGGCGCGTGCGACGGTCTCGTGGGAAGCCTTGGGTGCGCAGGGCATCGATGTCAGCCACGGGCGCAACTGCTCGTAGGTCGGCCACGCAGTTAGGCCGTCGTCGTTGAGCATCAGGCGGCACACCTGCCAGGCGTTGCGTTCCAAAGGGGTGAGCCGGCGGTCGAAAAATAGGCCCCGCGGTACCGCTTCGTGTCGGTTTCCGCTGAACAGGAAGCCATCTTGCGGCGTGCTCGTGCCGGTTCCGGTGCGTGCCGCTTCCAGGCGCCCCAATGCGCCGTCGAGCAAGGTCGATAGCGATACGGGACCAGTCGTGCCGGATCCAGGCGTCATCATGGGCCTACACCAGCCCTTGATCGACCCAGCTCCGTATCGCGGCCCAGATCACGGACATGGGCAAAGACATCGACTCGGCCAGGTCCATGGTCAGTGTCAGCATCGCCGTTTCATCGTTCAGGGCGATGCCGCGTTCGGCGAGGGCAGGCTTCCATTGGCGCCACAGCGCCGTTTCCTGCTCCTCGTTCAGGACCGGATGCCGGCCCTTGCGCTTGGGCAGCCCCAGGATTTCACGGCGCAGCGCAACCTCCTGATGGGTAAGACCGAAGAACTTGCTGACCATCTCGGTGCTCGCTCCCAGCCTGAGCATGCGATCGACGGTGTTGATCTCGTGCTCGATGTCGTGCATCTGGCTGACCAGCCGCCACATCATGTCCGTGTTCACCTTGACCGAGCACCAGGGCACCCGCGCATTGGCGAGCAGCGCGACCAGCGCCGGCTGTTTGAGCACGTCCAGTTCGCGCTCTCCGAATCCCATCGCCAGGCAGCGGCGTAGCTGACCGTTGCGCAGGTCGTGCAGTGCCTGGGCGACGACAGCTTGGTTCAAGGGATGGGGTGCCGACATGATCGCCTTCGATCCGCTGCTCAGGTCGTGGAGCCGCTGGTCATGCCGGCGTCCAGGTCCAACAGGCGACGCGCCAACCGGAGCAGGCGAAAGAGCTTGACCAGCCCGGTGTCGCTGAGACGGGGCATGTCAGCCGTTCCGAGCGCACTTCCTAACAACAGCGCACCGAGCGTCGCCTCCAGGTCCAGCGGCTGATGCGGCCGTTCGGCGCTGTGGCGCTGGCTCAGGGCATGCAGTAGCGCCAGGACGGCTCGACCGAATGTCGGCAACGAGGTAGCGTCGTCGAGATGGCACTCGAAACCGACGCCGGCGTCGATTGCCTCGATGCAGTTGGCCAGCTGCGCCTCTTCGGCGATCTCATGGGCGAACTGCGCGATGTGCGTGCGCAGTCCGTCGGGCGTATCCAGTTCCGGTTCGATGTACCAGACGTCAGAGATGGGAAACAGGCCGCCGGCTTGAACGGGAATCGCCCGCAACACGTTGTCTCGGAAGGCGGGACGATCCTCGCCGGTATGTTCGGCGACCAACTGCTGGATCGCCTGCAACCGCTCGGTGCTTGCCGCGGGCGAGACGATGTGGCCTTGCAGTCGGTGTTCTTCGTCGTCCTCGGATAGCGCGCGCGTCGAAGGGGCCGCTGGTGGAGCCGTGGGGGGCTGGGCCTGCCTGGTGACGGGCTGGGTCTGGCTCTCCTTCGCCGCGTCTGCCGCCTGATGGGCTCCAGGTGAGGGCTGGGGCCTGGGCGGCGGCGTGGCAGACATGGATGCAGGCGCCTGCGTCGAAGGTTCTGCAGGCAAGCTCGGCGGACTGGTCACGGCGCGCTGCCGGCTCTCGACGTTGACGATATCCAGTTCCAGCGCGTTGTAGTCGATGCCCAGCAGGTCCGACATCTGGCCGATCAGCTCGTCCTGGACGCGTTGGGCGGTGAAGGCGTCGGGCCGGATATCAAACTGAGCCAGGACTTCATGGAACAGCGTAGTGAAATCGGTCGGCAGCGCCTTGCCCTGTGCCCGCGTCTCCCACGCCCATTCAGCGGCCTTGCGAAGGACCGCCAACCGCTCGGCTTGATGTCGGCCGAGCCCACCATAGAGGACGTTGGGGATCGCAGGCAGCAGGTAGCGCACGGTGTCCTGCATCCGACTGATGTGCGACTGCTGGATCGGATAGCCGTCGGCAGCGAGGCGGCGGGCAAGTTCGGACTGCGACAGCTGCTTGCCGTTCTCCTGTTCATACAGCTCGCGCGCTTTCTCGATGCCCAACGCGCGTTCGATGAACGTGAGGCCGCCATGCAGTTCGTTCTCGGCCAGGTGACCGGTGAGCGCGATGATCTCGCCGCGTTCGGGCCAGGGGCGGAACAGGCATGAGATACGGAAGAAGCGCTCGTCCTTCGTCTCCGACCACAGCTCGCGCAGGATCGCCAGCCGCGTGTTGCCGCCATTGCGGATGATGTAGTGGTCGGCATCGGGACGCCGGGTGATCGGCGGCGGCGCGTCCAGCCCACGCTCACGGATCGATGCCTTGATTTCGTCGTACAGCGGATTGCGGGTGATGCGCGGATCCAGCTCGTAGGGGCGCAGATCGTCGAGCGTCACGACCATCGGCGTGTCAGCGATGGGATCGCTCAGTGTCCGTGCGGCGGGGCCTTGCCGTTGGATGCCCTCGGCCAGGAGCTTCGAGGCCATGTCGGCCGGCGTCAGCTCAGCCATGGCCGTCTCCAGGCCCACTGGCCCGCCGGTCGGCGCGCCGCAGCTGGGCTCGCGCGTTGCGCGCGGCCCGGTGGTCGCTGGCCGTGGAGCCGGTATAGATGGGCGGCAGGCCCGGCTTCGTGAACTTCAGGTGGCCGCCGGGTGTGCGTACCACCTCCCAGCCCTCGCGCAGCGCGAAGGCGATCAGGCCGCGAAGCTGCTTGTGCCCGCGCGTCAGGTCATGGGCGCTGGACATGGCCTGTCTCCCGCGGCGCTTTCCCGTCCACCAGGCTGAACGCCGCCTGCCAATGAGGCAGCAGCTCGCATGCGACCGCACGGATTGTCTCCAGCGCGGCCGGTGCACTGCGTCCGGTGGGGCGCCGGTTTTCCACGCGATGCACGGGCAAGCCCTGCGTCGCCGCGCGTGGATAAGCTTCGATCGCCGGAACGGCGGTGTCCAGCACGCGCACGTCGCTGCGCCCATCGAATATCTGGCGCAATGCCTGCTGGATCACGCGGGCGTTGGCCGACACCGGATGCACGCGGTTGAGCAGCAGGCTCAGATGGGGCGGCTTGATGCCCAGATGCCGGTAAGGTGCGATGTCCTCGATCAGCTGCAGCGTCCCTCGCCGCAACTCTCGGGCCGCGAGGATTTCTGGCGTCACCGGCGACAGCGCCATGTCGGAGGCCAAGACGGCCATCTCCAGGAGCGCGCTGCGCGCTCCCTGCGTGTCGAGCAGCACCAGGTCGTAGCTCGCCTGGAAGGTGGGGAGCAGATGCCGAAGCCGCAGGCGCCCATCGGGCGCATGGAGCAGCAGCGTGTTCAACTGCCCCTTGTCGTCGTTGGAGAGCACCACGTCAAGCCGATCGATGCACGTCCGGGAGACCAACTGCTCCAGGTCGCGCTCGTTGAAGGCCAGCAGCTCGTAGATGCCGCCAGGCGCGCGGTGGAGCAGTTCGTAGTACGAGGACAACGTCGGCTGCAGATCGAGATCGAGCAGCAAGACGCGCAGGCCTGCGTCAGCAACGAGTCCGCCGAGGTTGGCCGCGGTCGTGGTCTTGCCCACGCCTCCCTTGGTAGAAATGATGGATACCACCTGCATGGCGCTCTCCGGCTTGGGATCGAGAAAATCCGAGGGAGCGCGGGTCACTCGCGGTTGTGGAGGCGCTCGGCGATCCATTGATCGACCTCGACCGAATCCCAGCCCACCGCGCGTACGCCCAACCGCAGGGCCTGCGGAAACTGGCCCTTACGCATCAAGCTGTAGATGTGGGCGCGCTTGAAACCTGACTTGGTCTGTACTTCATCGAGCCGCAGGATGCGGCGCTCATTTGGAGGCAGTGCGGAAGTTTGGGACATGGTGGTCACTCCTTAACGCTCAGCGACGTTTGTTGGCGTGACCTCTATTCAATAGACATGGCTGGCGAAGTACATTGCAAATGCAGTTTCTGCGACTGCATATACAAGCTGGAAAACCTCAAGCCGGTGTGCTAAGCAGTTGCCGTTTGGCACGGGCAAACTTGCCGTTTAAGGTCCGCTCCGTAATGCCCATGACACCACCGTGATGGGCCACCATGGCATTGATGACCGCTTCTTGGGTTCTGAAGCTGGAGTACGGCTTACCCGATGGCGACTGCCCTAAGATCAGTTTCAGCATTCCGCCAATGATGTTCAAGTAGGTGGTCTCTGCGCGGTCGCTGATGGAACACGGGTAGTGCGCGATCGCGCGGGATTGTTTGACGAGAAGCTCATGTTGTGCTTGCAATTCGTGCAGCTCACGACGGCATTGATCCAATGCGGACTTCAGTGCCAACCGTTCAACCAGCATCGCCTGTCCTATATCCAGTGTGATGGACGGATGTGTGATGCGCTCACTGCGACAAAAGAGAAAAGCAGGCCGATGCTCTGGGTAGTGCGTACGCATCCAGCGCTTCAGATCGACATGGCGGACAGTCAGATCTGGGGAATCAATCAGCGTGGCATCATTCAGCGTGATGCCGTTTTGCCCAAAGGCAAGCTCCCCATTGAGGATGCCGTCGTAGATGCGCTCTGTGTACAGCCGCAGTTCGTCCCAACGCGGAAAATCGAGTGACTGAGGCAGGTATCTCGGAGACGAGATCAAGGCCAGAATCTCGTACTTGTATCGCAGTAGACCAGCCCACCGGATGGAGGCTTCGATCGGGCGGTAGAATACTTTGGATGTTGGTGCACTTTTGTGCATGCTCCCATCTCCTTCTACGGCTACATCCCTGGCTCCTCTGCTGCCAACTCGGAAATAATTGATCTGTTTTTCTTGGCGGAAAAAATGAGTGCCAGGAACCGTGCTTCGTAGCAGGACATGGGCACGCTCTCACCAGCACGTGTGTCGGAGGCGTTACATGCTCGATGCACAGGAATCGATTGATCGGCCCATCCATCTGCATGGCGTGGACGATTGAACTCGACAGTGACGCACATACTGCCAGCGTCTTAATTTCTGGTGATTTTTTCAAGGCTGATTCCGCATGGCTTGATCTGTTGATGGCCTTACAGGGAGCGAAGGGCAATGTCAAATAGGCAGAAGCTGCAAGCGCGAGAAGGAGAGTCCAAATTTGTAAGGCTTGTTCCGCATGTTGATAGGTAAAAACGGCATCGCACGATGAAGCGTGAGGGAGGGTAGGGCTGGCCTCGGGGCGTTCCGAAGTCCGTTGTGAGAGAACGCTCAGCGCATCCCTTACACACAAATCCGACGTCCTAGAGCATACGGGCAGAGAGGCAGATGCAAGTGCTTGATTTCAAAAGGCATCGGCCTGCCGCCATGTGTCCCTCTTTCAGACGAGAAATCAGTCGTAAGCTATTGATTCACAATAACTTTTAGAATTCTGCGTAATGAAGTGTGCCCAGCATGGCCGTGCGGCGCCGTAGGTAGGAACAACCGCCGTGGGTGTTGGGAGCTACTTCAGCTTAAGCTATGGGTGGTGCGCCTTTGATAGCGTTCCTGGTCGCGCGATGGCCGCTTCCGCTTGGCCTTGTTCGAGCAAGTCAGCCGCTTAGCAGTGCGATTGCCATAAGGGGGCCGATAGACGTCGATGGCCTTGCCTAGAACAGAATGGAGCGAAATTTGGAGCAAGACTTGTTGAGTGGAAAAAGTTAGTCCATAATCTCGTCCATCCTGTTAGCGGGAAACGTTAAAACTCTTTTTGAATCATAGAGTTGATGACTAGGTTCTAGTCTCGTCTCCCGCTCCAGATTTTGATTCACAGACATCGATCGATGTCTGTGGGTTAGCAAAAAAGGGCCGAAAGGCCCTTTTTTCATTGTGCGCCCGGCACGGGCGCACTCTTGGAGGTGCAAGTCCTCCCGTAAGTTGATCACAACGAGCGAAGCGAAGCGCAACTGCGTGAGGGCGACCGAGCGTGGGGAGGAAGCGTGGAGCGAAGCTGTGAGCCGATGGACAAGAACCGGATAGAAGGCGGTGCCGAGCAGGGCGAGCGGGCAATGAACCGTAAAGCTCTTGTGATCAAGGCGAGGCGGCGTAGATCCGGCGGTTGTGCAGCGAAGGAGTGCGTTCTTACCCGGGGAGATCTCGCCTTATGCCTGAAAGGGCGACGGCTGGTGCCGGAGCGAGAAGTCAGCAGAGGCCATAGTAGTGCGAGTCGCAGGCCGATGAGGCTGGAGCAAAAGGACGAAGGGCCGAACGAGAGTGAGTGACCGAAGACATGAGGATGTCAAAGGCCATGCGTCAGATGCCGGGGCGACCCGGGCGGGCAGGGGTAGCGCGAGGTGAAGCCAAGCGCGAAGCTGCCAGCGACGAAGCCGATGGCCCGCCCCATGAGCACCCGGGCACAGGGTCGGCAAGGCCGAAGGCGGGGGCTGGTCCTGTGCTGGAAGCGACGCTGACGAGAGAGAACCTGCAAGCGGCGTGGAAGCGGGTCAAGGCCAATAAAGGCGCAGCCGGGGTGGACGGGCTCGACATCGAGCAGACCGCCCAGGAACTGCGCACGAGGTGGCCGGGCATCCGCCAGGCGCTGCTGGCGGGCACGTACCGGCCAGCGCCGGTGCGCAGGGTGATGATTCCCAAGCCGGACGGCAGCCAGCGCGAGCTGGGCATCCCTACGGTGCAGGACCGGCTGATCCAGCAGGCGTTGCTGCAAGTGCTGCAACCGCTGATCGACCCCAGCTTCAGCGAGCACAGCTACGGGTTCCGGCCCGGACGGCGGGCGCACGATGCGGTCAAGGCCGCGCGGGCGTACGTGCAGTCGGGCAAGCGCGTGGTGGTGGACGTGGATCTGAGCAAGTTCTTCGACCGGGTCAACCACGACATCCTGATGGAGCGATTGCAAAGGCGCATCCAAGACGCCGCAGTCATCGGGCTGATCCGTGCGTACCTGAACGCCGGGATCATGGACGGCGGGGTGATCATCGAGCGCCAGCAGGGCACGCCGCAAGGCGGGCCCTTGAGCCCGCTGCTAGCCAACGTGCTGCTCGACGAAGTGGATAAGGCGCTGGAGGCACGGGGCTACGGCTTCGCGCGCTACGCCGACGACTGCAACGTCTACGTGGGCAGCATCAAGGCCGGGCACAGGGTGATGGCGCTGCTGCGAAGGCTGTATGCAGGACTGAAGCTGCAGATCAACGAAGCCAAGAGCGCCATAGCCAGCGCCTTCGGGCGCAAGTTCCTGGGCTACGCGCTGTGGGTAGCCAAGGGTCGGGAAGTCAAATGTGCCGTGGACCGCAAGGCCCTGGCCGACTTCAAGGCCCGCATCCGGCAACTGACGCGTCGCTCGGGCGGGCGCAGCATGGAGCAAGTGGTGGGCAGGCTGCGGCCCTACCTGCTGGGCTGGAAAGCGTACTTCGGGTTGGCGCAAACGCCCAAAGTCTGGCGCGAGTTGGACGAGTGGCTGCGCCACCGGTTGCGCGCGATCCAGCTCAGGCACTGGAAGCGGCCAGCGACGATGTACCGCGAACTCAAGGCGTTGGGCGCAGGCGAGGCTGCGGCCAGACGAGTGGCGGCCAACGGCCGCTGCTGGTGGCGCAACAGCGACCGCCTCCTGAAGACGGTACTGACCATTGCCTACTTCGACCGGCTGGGCGTGCCCAGGCTCTCCTGACCTCAAACTCTCGAACCGCCCGGTGCGGACCCGCACGCCGGGTGGTGTGGCAGGGGTGCCTCCTATGATGGAGGCCCCCTATGCCGATTCAGCGAAAGCCGCGGAAGCCCACCAACCTCCTCGACACCGACGGCTTTGACGTGGTGGTCGCTCCCGCCGGCGGCAACGCGTGACACCAGAGATGCGGACCGGGTTTGTGCGTAAAGCCTGGTCGCGGCAAGAGCTGGCATTTCCACTACTACTCGGCTCACTGGTATTGCCTAATGGTGAGGCGAATCCATGGCCACCATGACCATCCGCAACATCGACGAACAACTCGAGGCCTGGCTTCGGGTCCGGGCGGCGCTGCACGGCCGTTCGATGGAGGATGAGGCGCGGGACATTCTGCGCGGTGCCTTGTCAGCCGAGCCGGCGAGGGGTGCGTCACTGGTGGATGCCATCCGTGCGCGCGCGGCCGGGATCGAGGTCGAGCTCGAACTGCCGAAGCGCGAAGGGATGCGTCCGCCGCCAGAGTTCGGCGCATGATCGTTTTGGACACCAACGTGCTCTCGGAACTCCTGCGTCCAGCGCCAGACGCGGAGCCGCTCGCTTGGTTGGGGGCCCAGCCACGCGCGGCCCTTTTCACCACGACGATCACACGCGGTGAGTTGCTCTACGGCATCCGGCTGATGCCGGACAGGCAGCGCAAGGCCAGGCTGCAGGCGGCGGTGGTGAACATCTATCAGCAAGCTCGAAAGACCTTGAAAGGGATGCCCTTAACAGCCTTTGGGTATAGGGGTGCGGGCGCCGGCCGTCTACCGCCAATGCGGGTTGCAGCGAGGCCGGATTGATACGGGAAGGCTGGCTGTTCCCGCCCTACGATAGGCCGCTTCTTGAACCCGGGAGGAGGCCATGACGCTCCATGTTGACGAAGTAAGGAATCATCCTTACTATGCAGATGTCGCAATCAGGAGAGTCCCCATGCCTGCCATCCACGAAGTCGCCACGCTGACCTCCAAAGGCCAGATCACGCTGCCCAAGCCCATCCGCCAGGCGCTGGGCGTCGATGTCGGCGGCAAGGTCGCATTCGACCTGCGCGACGGCGAAGTGGTCGTGACCCGTGCTGATGCCGAGCACGAAGACCCCGCGATTGCAGCGTTCCTGAACCTGCTGGCCCGCGACATCGAAGCCGGCCGCAACGTCCGGGGCCTGCCGGAGGATCTGGCGCGCGCGATGCTCGCGCATGCGGGCCACAAGGTGACCCTGGGCGACGACTTCGATGAGGACGTGGAAATCTGATGCAACGGCATGGCTGGACGCTGCTGTTCCACGACAACCTGATCGAGCAGTTGGTGAAGCTGCGCGCGGCCGTGCTCCGTGCAGAGGAAAACGACCCGGAGGGATTTGGCTCCAACGCCAACGTCAAGTTCTTCCGGGCTTTGGTTTACTTGATGGAAGACGTGGTTCCGGGCGACCCGGCGCGTGACGAGTACCGTCAGGGCAACACCATGGGGCCGGCCTGGCGCCACTGGCGGCGGGCCAAGCTCGGGAGGCGATACCGGCTGTTCTTCCGGTACGACTCGAAGGCGAAGGTCATCATCTATGCCTGGGTCAACGACGAGCAGACCCTGCGGTCATCGGGCAGCAAGTCAGACCCATATGCCGTGTTCGAGAAGATGCTCGGACGAGGCAACCCGCCAGACGAATGGAACGCATTGGTACAGGCAAGCAGGAAAGATTGGAGCAAACTGGAATAGGCATTCCTCATGTAGCAGGAGACTGAGGTGCCCCTGAGGTGCCTTGTCAGCCGAGCCGGCGAGGGGCGCGTCACTGGTGGGTGCCATCCGTGCGCGCGTGGTTCAGGGCAGACTCTTGAGTGCTTCCCAGGCCGACGCGCCCCACACATTCACCAGCAGGCTGGCCATCAGGAAAGCCGCGCCGGCGAAATGCACCGGCTGCAATGCTTCGCCAAACACCAGCCAGCCCGCGCTCAGCCCCACCACAGGCACGAGCAGCGAAAACGGTGCCACACGGTTGACGGGGTAGCGCGCCAAGAGAAAAGACCACAGGCCGTAACCCAACAGGGTCGCGATCCAGGAGAGATAGGCCACGGACGCCAACGACCGCAGCGACAGGCCCTGCATCGCCGCCAGCATGTTGGCCGGCCCGTCGACCCATAACGACAGCGCCATGAAGGGCAGCGGCGCCACCAAGCTGGACCACACGATGAAGGCGAATTGGTTCAAGGGGCCGTAGCGGTTCACGGCACGCGTAACGATGTTGCCGCAGGCCCACATCGCGGCGGCTGCGAGCGTGAGCGCAAAACCTGTCAGCGGCATGGATTCGCCGTGCGCGCTGCCGATCAGCACCAGCCCCACAGCAGCCAGCGCCAGGCCGGCCAACTGGTTGCCATGCCAGGGCTCGCGCAACCACCACGCGGCCAGCAGCAGCGTGAAGAAAGACTGTGCCTGCAGCACCAGCGAAGCCAGACCCGACGGCATGCCGAAGTGGATGGCCATGAACAGCAATGCGAACTGGCCCACGGCAATCGTCATGCCGTACAGCAGATACAGGCGCAGCGGCACCTTGGGCGGCCGCACGAACAACAGCGCCGGGAAGGCTGCGAGCAGGTAGCGCAATGCACCCAACAGCATCGGCGGCACATCGGCCACGCCCACCCTGATGACGGCGAAGCTCAGGCCCCAGACGATGATGACGAGCAGGGCCAGGACGAGGTCACGGAGGCGCAGGGAATCATTCATGGAGGACTCCATAGTAGTGACCGGCTCTTGACCGCTAAGCGGTAGTGCCTCGTCCATGGGCTATGGAGAGCGAGCCTGCTGCTGACCAGCAGGCCTGACATCCTCACGTCTCGTTGTCGCGATTCCCATTGATACCCCTCCGATGAGCAGAGCGAGCGCGAACAGCAGCGGAATCTCCATGGACTCTCCGAGCGCTGCAATGCCGCTGACAATCCCGACCGCCGGCGTTGCCAAAAGTACAAGCGAGGTGGTGACCGCCGGCAAGCTGCGGTTAACGACGGACATTGCCCAATGCGCCAACGCAGTGCAGACAATTCCGCTGAATAGGAGGAACGCGACAAGACGCGGAGTCCAGGAGACTCCGGGAAGCCCATCAACCACCATCGCCGCGTGCGACAGGACGACGGGAATATCCCCCCGCTTGGGAACCATGAACTGACGGCTGGCTACCAGCAGCACCAACAAAGCGATCGCAGCAATGCCACAGCGAAGGGCGGTAGACCATAGTGGTGACATCTCGCGCACGATGGTTTTCGTGATCGGCCAGTTCACCCCCCAAGCCAACACAACGAGAGACAGAAGCGCGATAGCGCGAGGAAAAGGGAGAGTGTGCGAAGGCATCTGGCCAGGTAGACATCGGCAGCGATTGAAGGTACCTAGCTTCGGATAAAATTGGATCTTCGAAAAGCTCCAATTTATCAAAATATAGAGTGCCACTTTATGGATGACTTCCCGGAAGGCCTCCTCGATCTCCCGAGTGCGAGTGACGTGTCCTTGACCATCCAGCTCGCCCAGCAGTTGCGGTTGCTGATCGCCAACGGGCGCCTCAAGTCAGGGCATCGCCTTCCTTCAAGCCGCCGACTAGCTGCAAGACTAGGCATCTCTCGAAACACGGTCACGCAAGCAATCGAGCAACTCGTAGCCGAAGGCTACCTGGAGGTGTCGAGAAGCCGGCGTCCGGTGGTTGCTGCGGGCGTATCTCTTTTGACTGGTCCTCAATACGCCAACAGGGCTCATGGCGTCGTCCCGAAGGTCCGACTTTCTTCATGGGGGCGTGAGGTTGCTAGATCGGATTGGCCTCCCTTGTACAACGAAACGCCCCGGCCATTCCAACCTGCCCTGGCAGATGAACGGGAGTTCCCTCATGATGCTTGGGGCCGCTGCCTCAGACGCGCGGCGAGTCGCAGATTCCGGCTCGGAAGCGCCGCAACCAACGATCCAGCACTGCAGGAAGCGCTGCTCAAGCATCTGGCGGCACATCGAGGAATCTCTGCTCGCCCCGAACAGATCATCATCGTTCCGTCATCCCAAGCCGGTCTTACCCTCATTACTCGTTTGGTCGTCAATGCCGGCGATGTGGCGTGGATAGAGAGTCCCGGATACGGTGGTGCATATGCCGCATGTCTGGCGGCCGGAGCGCATGTCGTTGGCGTTCCCATCGATGCTCACGGATTGAGAGTCGCAAAGAACTCCCCGATGCCCAGGATCATCTTCGTCACGCCGTCACATCAGTATCCGACGGGCTGCTTGATGCCGATCGGCCGCAGACATGAGCTTCTGCGCTTCGCCAGAAGCTCTGGGGCGGTCATCATTGAAGACGACTACGATGGCGAGTTCCACTACGAGGGCCGCCCCGTCGCGGCCCTCGCGGCTCTCGACCCGAGCGCATCGGCCTTCTATGTCGGAACCTTCTCGAAGGCGATGTCGTCGCACATCCGTGTTGGCTACGTGATTGTCCCGGAATCGATGGTTTCGACCTTTGCCCGGGCTCAGCGTCATCTCGGCATCCTGGCAGCATCGACATTGCAGACTGCTCTTGCGGAGTTCATCGAGAATGGGACCTATCTTTCTCATATTCGCCGAATGACACGTCTCTATCGAGAACGCCGAGATTGCCTGGCCCAAGCACTATTGGCGGAAGCAAGGAAATCGCTCGCCATCGATATACCAGCCGGTGGAATGCAACTGCTCATCCGCTACCAGGGCCTGATGGACGACAAGATCTTGTCAAGGCTCCTTCATGAGGTAGGTGTCGTCGCGCGACCTCTGAGCGAGATGCTCCATCATGCGTCACGGGAGCGAGGACTCTTTCTCGGGTTTGCCGCATGGACGAACGATGAACTGATGGCGGGGGCAAAGGCTATTGGCCGCTGCATGAGAGCGGCCTCACGGGCGAACTGAATTTCCATGAGACTGGTCAGCCAGATCGCTCGCCCGGCCAACGAGCACATTGACTGGTTTTGGCGCGACTGCCGTAACGACGGCGCTGATTTGCTCACGTGTCCTGATGCATGAGCTGTGAGGGGGGCAACTGCGTGGCGGGATTACCGGCTCGGCGCCGCCAGACCGGATCAAAGCCACCAGTTCTCACCGGTCATAACCCTTGTGCGGATTGAACCCGGACAACAGGGCGGGGATCAGGATAGGTACCGATCTTGGCGCCGCTGCCGGCCACCACGGTCACGTCCGTGATACCGATCACGTTGAGGATCAGGCGCAGATATTGGGTCGCGATGTCGCGGTCGCGGATCGGCGAACCCTCGGTGTAGACACCCCCGCTCGCAATCAGCACCGTCGCTTTCTTGCCGTTGACCAAACCCTTGCCGTCGAATCCCAGTGTCATGCCCTTGCGCACGATGAGATCGACCCACGCCTTCAGCGCCGCCGGTACGTTGTAGTTGTAGACCGGCGTGGCGATCACGATGTGGTCGGCGGCCAGCAGTTCGGCGACCAGTTGATCGGACAAGCTCAACGTGTCCCGCATCGCCGCCGGCTGGATGTCAGCCGAAGCGGAAACCGGAGATCGGCTTTCCAAGTGCATGGCCGTGAAAGTCGATATGCCCCGCTTCCCCGGACGCCGCTCCGGCGGCGACCATCAGCGGAAGCAAATGGTCTTCGCGCGGCTGGGCATGGCGCGCGCCGGGCGCCTGTTCCCAATGGACCAATGCGTGATCGCGGGTGGCGCCATCCACCATCGCCGCTCGCAACCAGGCATCAAAAGCTTCCGCATCAGGATCCGGTTGGCCGTGGCGCGAAAAGCCGCGCATGTTGTGGTAAGTCTGACCGCTGCCGACGATCAGCACGCCTTCGTCGCGCAGCGGCTTCAACGCGCGGCCGACGGCAAGGTGGGCGGCCGGATCGAGTCCATGCTGCATCGATAGCTGCAGTACGGGAATGTCCGCGGCGGGAAACATGACCTTCAGGGGCACGAACACGCCGTGGTCCCAGCCGCGCCTGTCGTTCGTCGCGCTCGCCACGCCCGCGGCGTCCAGCAGTTCGCGGACACGCAGCGCAAGCGCCGGCGCGCCGGGCGCAGGCCATGTCAACCGGTACGTGTAGTCGGGAAATCCGCCGTAGTCGAAAAGCAGCGGCGGTGCGGCGTTCGCATTGACGGTCGGAAGCGCTTCCTCCCAGTGCCCCGAAACGACGAGGAGGGACGACGGGCGTTCCGACAGCGTGCCGGCGAAATTCCGCAGATGGGTTTCCAGTTCTGTCCAAGCGGCGCGCATCGGGCCGGACTCGAGAAAAAAGCACGGGCCGCCGCCGTGATTGATGAAGTAAGTGGGCTGCATACGCCGATGTTGGGGGCAGCCGATCTTCTTAGGAAGAGATATTATTTCGATAGTTTCTATCGGTTTATGTGATATATGGCGCTCGGCAGTCTCAGTCTGGATCAGCTGACGCCTGGATTTCCTGCTGGCGGGCTTCGGATGGTGCCGCATGCCGGGCCATCTCGTCGGTGAAGCCATCGCTGCCGGTCATCTGATGCGTATCGAGATCGAGGACGACCCACCGCTGCGCGAGGGATTGACGATCCATGCGGCTCACCGGCGCGACCAGGCGCCCGGGGTGGCCGGGCGCTGGCTGCTGGAGGAACTCGAGCGGCGTCTGTGCCCCTGAACGTGTTTCACGTTCAGGTCGCCGGCGTCGCACGATGCCGATACGGTTCGTAGCCCGCGAAAGCGTCAAAGACTGATCGCCGCGATTCCGGCCAGCACGATCACCGCTCCGGTGATGCGGCGCGCCAGATGATCCTCGCGAAAGAGCCTGCACGCGAGGAGAGAGCCGATGACGATGGACGACTCGCGCAGGGGCGCGACGAGCGCTACCGGCGCGATCTGCATGGCGTTGAGCACGAGGACGTAGGCCAGCGGGGAGAGCACGGCCACGATCAGGATCGGCACGGCGTCGGCACGGAGGGTGGCCGGGATCCGATGCCGTCGGCGCAGCGCGCTGGGGGTCAGGATCAGGCTCTGCAGCAGCAGCGTGCCGGCGTAGTAGCTCACGGGCGCCAGGTGCAGCGAGCCGACCGAGTAGCTGTCCCATAGGGTGTAACCGGCGATCGCGGCACCCGTCGCGGCGCCCCAAAACATCCCCTGGAGCGGGCGGCGGCTTGTGCTCCGGAACGGGTTGCCGGTGACGACGAGGATGCCCGCGAGGACGAGGAGCGCGCCCAGTATCGCGGTCGCGGTCAGCCGTTCCCCCAGCAGGAGGATCGCGAACAGCATCGTCAGCATCGGCCCCGTGCCGCGGGCGACCGGGTAAACCACCCCGAGCTCTGCTCTGTCGTAGCCGGCCTGCAAGGTCAGGGAGTACGCGATGTGCAATGCAGCCGACAGGGCCGAGCCCGCGGCGAGTCGCCAATCGAGCGCCTGCCGCCCCATGGCCACGAGGGCGATGCCGATCGGGACGCACAGCAGCGCCGACGCGCAGGTGTAGGCCCAGACGAACAGCAGGGTATCGCCCCGCTTGTACTTCGAGGCCAGGTTCCACACCGCGTGTGCGAGTGCCGCGACGAGGACGATCGCAACCGTGCCGGCTTGCATCAGCAGAGGTCGGGCAGGTCGATGCCCGACCGCTCCGCCCGGCGGTGGCGGCAGTGGCAGTGGCAGTGGCAGTGGCGCGCCGGGGCGCGCAGGGCAAGGGCGAGGGCGGTGGCCGGCGCGTCGATGACGTCGCCGCCGGGGCCGAGGAACCGCGTCGCGATCATCACCGACGGATGGTCCGGGATGCTGATCGCCGTCACGCCGGGTGCGCGCAGGCGATGAGCACTTGAATCGAGACCGCAATCAACGACGGATTCCCCCGGCAGGAAACGACAACCTGTTCGATATCAGCATGATAAGGGCTCGGAGAAAGTCTCGTCTCCCGCTCCGGATTCCGGTCGGCGGATTTCAGCCCGATGTCTGCGGATCGATGACGGGGCCATCGCCTGTCGGCACCTCGCGCGCGAGTCGCACGGCAAGTCGCCGCGAGCTTGGACACACGGCGCCGGCCGACCTCGGCGCCGTCGCCCATTCCCGCGCGAACAACCGGGACGTTTGCACGAAGGCGCCTATCACTGGACCACCTTCAAGCCGCGGATCTTGACCTTCGAGGCGCCGACGATCGGCTTGTCGTACTTGCCGCTCAACTCCACCGTGCTCGTCTCGTTCACCGTTTGGCCGGCGGGCCAGTTTTCGCGCTCGATCTTGATCGGAATTTCGCCGGTCTCGTCTGCAAACTGATACTTCTCTTCGCCGATTCGCTTGACGATGTGGCCACGCAGCGTGACGAGCTGGTCGTCTTTGCCGGCATCGAGAAGCTGCTTGACCGTCGTGGCGGCCGGCTGTTCGCTGGGGCCGGTGTATTGCGCATGCGCGGCGGCCGCAATGGACAGCGCGGCCAGGGTAACGAAGACTTGTTTTCTCATCGGTGCTCCTTCTGGAAAAAACGGCTCGGCAGCCGCGATGGAAAGAAGTCTATGAACTCGAAACTGAAGCTGACGTTAGGGCAGGGCGCTGCAAGCGCTTACCGCGTTAACTCGGCGTTAATCCTCCGAAGGATAGGCTTGCAGCGCCTTTTTCCGGAAAGAGGCGGGGCAGGATGACGAGGGAATGCGAGTACTGCTGGTTGAAGACGATCCGTTGATCGGGCATGGCTTGCGCATCGGCTTGCGCCGCGAGGGGTTTGCCGTCGACTGGACGCGCGACGGCGGCGAGGGGGCGCTCGCATTGCGTACGGCAAGCTATGGGCTGGTGCTGCTCGACCTGGGGCTGCCCAAGCAGGACGGCATGGCGCTGCTTGCCGAGCTGCGGCAGCGGAACGATGCGACGCCCGTGATCATCATTACCGCGCGCGACAGCATTCCGGATCGTGTCGCCGGCCTGGACAGCGGCGCCGACGACTATCTGGTCAAGCCGTTTGCGCTCGAGGAACTGCTGGCGCGGATTCGTGTGATCAACCGGCGGCAGGACGGTCGTACCCAGGCCATGCTCGTTGCCGGCGCATTGCGCCTCGATCCGATCCAGCATCGGTGCTGGCGGCATGCCGAGGAAATTTCTCTCACGGCTCGAGAGTTCGCGCTGCTCGAAGAACTGATGCGCAAGCCTGGTGCCGTCGCGACGCGGGAACAACTGGAGGAGTGCCTGTACGGCTGGAACGAAGAAATCGAGAGCAACACGATTTCGGTCCACATCCACAACCTGCGCCGCAAACTGGGCGCCGAAGCGATCCGCAATGTGCGCGGTGTCGGCTACCGGATCGGGGACGTCGAATGAGCAGGCCTCTTTCGCGTTGGTTCATGTCCTCGCTGCGCCGACGCTTGCTGTTGTGGCTACTGCCTGCCACGCTGTTCGCCGGTGCGCTGGCGAGCGCGGCGACGTGGTGGAGTTCGGTCGCCGATCTGGACGAGCTGCTGAACGACCAGATGAAAGCCATCGCGCAACACGTCGTCGTCGATGCCGACGGTCGCTTGTCTCTCGTCGGCGTGGATCGCAAGGGCCGCCTGTCCGGCTGGAAGTCCCACGGCGTTCTGCTGCAGGTATGGCAGGACAGGAAGCTGGTATTTTCCAGCGACCCGAACTCGGCGCTGCCGCCACCGCTAAGACCAGGCCTGGCCGACGAAACGGTCGACGGCCAGGTCTGGCACACTTTCGTCAGCCGCAGCGAGGGGATGCTGGTGCGAGTCGCCCAAGTCCGCCTGGCCCGCTGGCAGGCGCTGGCGGAAATCTCGATACACCAGTTCTGGCCGGTCCTTTCGCTCACGCCCATCATCGCGCTCTTCCTGTGGTTCGGAATCGGCTATGGACTCGATCCGCTGCGCGACATCGCCTCGGGATTGAAACGGCGCGATGCGAACAATATGCAGGCCATCGAAACGGCCGCGATGCCGACCGAAGTCAAGCCGCTCGTCGACGCGATCAATGATCTGCTGCATCGGCTCGATCACGCGTTCACGTTGCAAAAGCATTTCATCGCGGACGCGGCTCACGAACTGCGCACACCGATCATGGGGCTCGGCTTGCAGGCAGAACTGCTGCCGCAAGCGGCGAACAGCGAAGAACGTGACGAAATCATCGCGCAGATCCGCACCGGCGCGGCGCAGCTCGCTCACCTGGCGGGCCAGTTGCTTACGCTGGCCCGACTCGATCCGGATGTCGATCGCATGGCCTGGCAAGACGTGGACCTGGCCGAGATCGCGAGGTCGGTCGTCGCGGATCGCGAGCGTCTGGCCGAAGCGCGGCAGATCGACCTCGGTGTCGCCAGCGCGGAATCGGCGGTCATTCCCGGCTGCCGCGACAACCTGCGCGTGCTGCTGAATAATCTGATCGACAACGCGATCCGCTATGCGGGGGCCCACGCGCGCGTCGACGTGACGGTACGCCGGGAGGGTCGATTCGTGCTGCTCGAAGTCAGCGACGACGGCCCGGGCATTCCCAAGGCGGACCAGGTGCGCGCATGGGAGCGCTTCTATCGTGGAAACGGCAACGCGGCCGCCGGCAGCGGCCTGGGATTGTCCATCGTGCGGCGTGTCGCCGAGCAGCATGGCGCGGTTGTCGCTTTCGATACCGGCCTGGACGGCCGGGGACTGACGGTCCGCGTACGTTTTCCGTCGTGAGCTCACCCGGTATTCCTATGCATATCCACGCCCGCTGCATCCGCTATTTCGACGTGATCCGTCGCACCGGTTCGATCCGCGAAGCGGCCAGGCAACTGCACGTGGCGTCTTCGGCGGTCAACAGACAACTGCTGCTGCTCGAGGACGAGATCGGCGCGCCGCTGTTCGAGCGGCTGCCCACCGGGCTTCGACTGACGGCAGCGGGCGAGGCCTTCTTGCGCCACGTGATCACCGTGCTGCAAGACGAGCGCCGGCTGGCCACCGAACTGGATCAACTGCGCGGCGTGCGGCGCGGCTCGGTCAGCGTGGCGGCCGTGGAGGGGCTGAACGCCGACCTGATGCCGGCCATGCTCACGCAGATGCATCGGCGCTATCCGACGATCCAGATCCAGGTGCGTACCTGCGGTTCGCAACTGGCGGCGCAGGCCGTGATCGACGGCGAGGTGGACGTGGGGATCGGCTTTTCGATCGCGCGCCACGACAGCCTGCGCCAGTGCACGATGGGGCGTTTCGCGTTGGGCGCGGTCGTGACGCCGGATCACCCGATTGCCCGGCAGCCGCGCATCGGCTTCGCGCAGTGCGCGGCCTATCCGCTGATCCTGCCCGCGCCGGAGCTGTCGCTTCGCGGACAGTTGCAGCCGGTGATCGCGCACCACAAGCGCGCGTTGCAGGTGCTGCTCGAAACCTCGTCGGTCGAACTCGCGAAGAACCTGGCCGAGCGCGGCGTGGGCGTGGCGTTCCAGAGCCGCCTGGGCCTGGAGCGCGAGTTGCGCGAGGGGCGGCTCGTGCACGTGCCGCTCGACACGCCGAGCCCGCTGTATTCGGAGCTGGGCGTCTACGTGCGCGCCGGCCGCACGCTGCCCCCGGCGCTCGATGCCTTCAACCGCATCGCGACCGAAGTCATCGCCACTCGGGAAGACGAGGAGAGCGCCGCGTTGCGCGACATTTGATCCTCTGGGGTGTTCGAATTTTTCGAGCGCCCTGCGCAAAAAACAGTGCTATTCAACGCACTGACGGCTTCCTAAACTGGCTTGCAACATAACTGCATCCGTCAGGAAACCACGGTGAGTGCGGCAGCTTCCCTTCCGGTCATCGACGTCAGCGGCCTGCGCGGCGACGATGTCGACTCGCAACAGGCCGTGGCCGCGCAACTGCGTGAAGCCTGCGAAGGACGCGGCTTTTTCTACATCACCGGCCATGGCGTCGATCCGGCGCTGATCGAACGAGTGTTCGCCGCCAGCCGGCGGTTCTTCGACCTGCCGATGGCAGACAAGCTGGCCGTCGACAAGACGCTCTCGCCGTGCAACCGCGGCTACGAGCCCTTGCGCGCGCAGACGCTGGAGACGGGCGGGCTGCCCGATCTGAAGGAGAGTTTCTACATCGGCGCCGAAGTCGCGGCCGACGATCCGCGCGCGGTCGCGGGGCGCTTCAACACGGGCCCGAACCAGTGGCCCGACGGCGTATCGGGGTTCCGCGCGGTGATGGAGCGCTATTACCAGGCCGCGCACGCGCTGGGCACGCTGCTGGTGCGCGGGCTGGCCTTGTCGCTGCGGGTGCCGGCCAGTCATTTCGACGGTTACCTGGACAACGCCGCCGCCACATTGCGCCTGCTGCACTATCCGCCCCAGCCGGCCGACCCCGCACCGGGCGAGAAGGGCTGCGGCGAGCACACCGATTTCGGCGGCGTCACGCTGCTGCTCCAGGACGAGGCCGGAGGCTTGCAGGTTCGCGATGTGCAAGCCGGGTGCTGGATCGACGCGCCGCCGGTGCCCGGCGCGTTCGTGGTCAACATCGGCGATCTGTTCGCCCGCTGGACCAACGACCGCTACGTCTCGACGCTGCATCGCGTGATCAACGTTTCGGGGCGCGAACGGTATTCGGTGCCGTTCTTCTTCACCGGCAACCTGGCGCACGAAGTGGCGTGCATTCCCACCTGCCTGGAGCCGGGCGAGCAGCCGAAGTACCCGGTCGTCACCGTCGAGCAGCACCAGATCGAGTGCTACCGGCGCACCTACGGCTGACGAGGTCCGCCGATGAAGCACATGATCCTGATCCACGGCGCGTGGCAGGGCAGTTGGGCGTTCGCCTCGTGGCTGCCCTGGCTGCGCGCCGCCGGCTGGAGCCCGTTGACCGTCGACCTGCCGGGTAATGACGCGTCGCCCGGCGCCGCGGCCGACGCCGACCTGGCCGGCTATACCCGGCACGTGCTGGACGTGCTGCAGGCATTGGATGGTCCGGCCGTGGTCGTGGGCCACAGCGGTGGCGGCATGACGGCATCGCAGGTGGCCCAGGCCGCGCCCGAGCGCGTGGCAGCGCTGGTCTATCTGGCCGGAATGATGCTGCCCACCGGCATGGGCTTCGGCGACCTGGTCGCGCAGTGCCGGACGCTCGACCCGGATTTCCGCTACGAAGGCATCGGCCCGCACCTGGTCTGGAATGCGGCGCGCAACCGCAGCCGCGTGCCCATGCAGGCCGCGTTGGACATGTTCCTGCACGACTGTCCGCCCGTCGCCGCGCGCGAGGCCGCCGGCCGCTTGTGCGAACAGCCCGAAAGCGGCCGCGCCGTTTTCAACACCCTCAGCGACGACCGCTTCGGCCAGGTGCCGCGCGTCTATGTGGAATGCCTGCAGGACCGCTCGGTGACGTTGCCGTTGCAGCGGCGCATGCAGACGCTGACGCCGGGTGCGCACCGCATCAGCCTGGAATGCGGCCACGTTCCGCAACTGGCCTGCCCGAAGCTGCTTACCGAAGCGCTGCTGCCGGTGTTGGACCTGATGACCTCGCAAACCCGGATCGGCGGGCGCGGACAGTCTTCGTCATTCATCCGATAGCCGGCAATCTTCAAACCCCCAGGAGTATTTCGATGATCCGCCCCCTGTTCCGAATGGTCTTCGCCGCCGCGCTGACGGCCGGCTTCAGCGCGGCGCATGCGGTCGACCCGCTGACCGTGCAACTGGATTGGCTGCCGGGTGGCGACAAGTCCTTCGTCTATGCCGGCGTGCAGCAGGGTTTCTTCAAGGAAGAAGGCCTGGACGTGAAGATCGTCCCCGGCCGGGGCTCGGCCGACGCCGTCACCAAGATCGCATCGGGTTCGGCCGATGTGGGCTTCGGCGGCATCGCCGCGCTGATGATGGCCGCGGCCGAGGGACGTATCCCCGTCAAGGCCGTGATGTCGGTCTATGCGAACCAGCCCGATGCGCTGTTCACGCGTGCCGACAGCAAGATCAGGAGCCTCAAGGACATGGAGGGCAAGACCCTGGGCATGCCCACATTCTCCTCGTCGAACGCGTTATGGCCGGTGGTGTTGAAGAAGAACGGCGTGGACGCGTCGAAGATCAAGGTCATCAAGACCGACCCGGCCACGCTCGCGCCGATGCTGGCGCAGGGGCGCGTCGATGCCACGATCAACTGGGTGACGGTGGCGCCGGCCTTCAGCAGCGTGCTGAAGCAGGCCGGTAAGGAGCTGTCGGTGCTGCCCTGGACGCAGTTCGGCTTGAACGGTTACGGCTGGTCGGTCATGGCCAGCGACAAGCTCATCCGGGAGCGTCCCGAAGTGCTCGAGCGCTACCTGCGCGCGTTGAACAAGGCGTTGGCGTTCTCCATCGAGAGCCCGCAGAAGGCCGCCGAGGCGTTGAAGGCGCAAGTCCCCGAATCCGACGTGGCCGTGGCCAAGGCCGAATTCGAGTCCTCGATCCCGTTGATCAAGAATGAGGTGAGCGCGCGCGACGGCATCGGCCGCTTCGATGCCAAGCTGCTCGCCGCCACCTGGGGCTGGGTGGCGCAGTCGATGGACTACGACCCGCAGAAGGTCGACCCCGAGGCCTTGGTGGACCGCCGTTTCCTGAAGTGATTCCTCGAATCACCGATACCTCGGTCGCGTTCGACCGCACGGACGGCCGAAAGCCGGCCTCATGGCTCGTACCGGATCAATCGCCCATGCAGCACGTCATCGATCTGAACGCCGTCACGCAGACCTTCGTCTCCAGCGACGGCAGCGCCATCACCGCCCTGCAGGGAGTCGATCTGCACCTGCGCCGGCACGAGTTCGTCTCGGTCATCGGTCCCTCGGGCTGCGGCAAGTCCACGATCCTGCGGCTGATCGCCGGGCTGATCCGCCCGAGCGGCGGCGAGGTGCGCATCTTCGATCAGCCCGTGACCGAGCCGCGCGACGAGATCGGCATGGTGTTCCAGAAGCCCACGCTGCTGCCCTGGCTCACCGTGCTCGACAACATCACGTTTCCGATGCGTCATAAGTACGGCAGCGTCGATGCCAAGGACGAAGAGCGCGCCCGCGAGCTGCTGGCCACCATCGGTCTCGAGGACTTCGGCCACAAGCGCCCGCACGAGCTTTCGGGCGGCATGCAGCAGCGCGTTTCCATCGCGCGCTCGCTGCTGCACGACCCGGACATCCTGCTGATGGACGAGCCGTTCTCGGCGCTCGATGCGCTCACGCGCGACGAGATGAGCTTCGAGCTGCTGCGTATCTGGAACGAAAGGCCCAAGACCGTGGTGTTCGTCACGCACTCGATCCAGGAGGCGTTGCTGCTGTCCGACCGCATCGTCGTCATGAGCGCCCGCCCCGGACGTGTGGCCCGGATCATCGACGTGCCGCTGCCGCGCCCGCGCGACATGGACACGTTGACCGATCCGGTGTTCACGCGGATGGCCAACGATATCCGCGTGCAGGTGTTCAGCCGCGCGCGCGAACACGCGCACTGACACACCGACGCACCGACGCACCGACGCACCGAGAAAGGCCGCCCCCGTCATGCCCGCCCTGTTTCGACGCCACGCCTCGCTGCTGGTCTTCCTGTTCGTGCTGCTGGCCTGGGAGGCCGCCTGCCGCCTGCTGCGGCTGCCCGAGTACATCGTGCCCGCGCCCAGCGCCATTGCCCGCGCCGCGGCGGACCTCGGCGCGGCGCGCTGGCTGGAGCATGCCGTCGCCACGCTGCAGGTCGCGCTGGCCGGCTACGCGGTGGCCATCTTGCTGGCGCTGCCGCTGGCCATGGCCATCACGCGTTCGCCGCTGCTGTCGCGCATCGTCATGCCGTGGCTGGTCGTCGTCCAGTCGACGCCCATCGTGGCGGTGGCGCCCATCATCGTGGTCACGCTCGGGGCGGGCGTGCTGCCGCGCGTGGTGATCACCACGCTGATCGCGTTCTTCCCGCTCGTGGTTTCCACCGCGCTGGGGCTGGCGTCGGTGCCGGCGGAGCTGATCGAGCTGTCGCACTCGCTGCGCGCCACGACCGCGCGGCAGTATTGGCAGATCCGCATGCCTTTCGCCGTGCCTTATGTGTTCTCGGCGCTCAAGGTGTCCGTCACGCTGGCCGTCGTCGGCGCCGTGGTGGCCGAGTTCGTCGCCGCCGAGAACGGCCTCGGTTACCTGATCCTGTTCGCCACCTCGTCGTTCAAGGTGCCGTTGGCCTTCGCTTCGCTGATCCTGCTGGTGCTGTGCAGCCTGGTGCTCTACGCCATCGTGCAGCAGTTGCACAAGCGCCTGTTTCCATGGAGCCAAACCGCGTCATGACTTCCATCCCGTTTCCGCCGCAGGGCCTCGCGCCCACGCCCGAGCAGATCCGTCGCCACCTGCGCCGCGCCCAGCAGGTCGCCGAACGCGCCACGCGGATGGGCCACCATCCGTTCGGTGCGATCCTCGTCGGCCCGGACCAGGAGACGGTGCTGATCGAACAGTGCAACATCGATACGGTCAATCACGCCGAATCCACCCTCGCGCGCGTGGCGGCCACCAACTTCAGCGCCGATTACCTGTGGGGCTGCACGCTCTACACCACGGTGGAGCCCTGCTGCATGTGCGCCGGCACCGCGTACTGGGCCAACATCGGCCGCATCGTGTTCGGCATGACCGAGCACCGCCTGCTCGAATTCACGGGCAGCCATGGCGAGAACCCGACGATGAGCGTGTCCTCGCGCTACGTGTTCGATCACTGCCAGAAGCCCGTCGAGTTGATCGGTCCCATCCCCGAGATGGAAAGCGAGATCGCCGCGCAGCAGCAGGTGTTCTGGGCGCAGCGCTAGCGCCGCGGACGGAGCACGCCGCATGCACCTCGACCGCCCGGCCAGCCCGCAGGCCGCGCAGGCATTGGCCGATCGGTTCGGCGGTGCCGCGTGCTTCATCGCCGGCGGCACGCTGCTGCAGCAGACGTGGCCGGAGCCGCGCCTGGCGCCGCCGGGCATCCGATTCATCGACGTGCAGTCCTGGCCGCAGACCCGTTCCGTCACGCTGGAGGATGGCTGCTTGCGCATCGGCGCCGGCGTGCGCCTGGAGGCGGCGCGAACCGATGTGCTGGTGCGCACGCGGGCCCCGCTGCTGGCGCAGGCGCTCGACCAGTTGGGCGCGGCGGGCGTGCGGCGCCTGGGCACGCTGGGCGGCAACATCGGCTGGGGCGAGGGCGATTGCTGTCCGGTGCTGTTGGCCATGGATGCGCTGGTGGAACTGGCCGACGGCCGCCGCGAGACGCTGGAAGCGGTGCTCCGGCGCCCCGTGCGGCCGCTGATGCTGGCCTTCCGGCTGCCCTGCACGGAGTCGTCGGCGCCGATGGTGTTCGAGAAGGTGGGCCATCGCGCCGCGTTCTCGCCCGCGCGGCTGCGCATGGCCATACGCTGGCATCGCAGCGATCGAGGCTGCGCGGTGGACCGCATCGCCGCTGCCGCGCCCGGCCTGCCGGTGCACCGGCTGCATGCGGCCGAACGGCTGATGGCAGGTCCCCGGCCCACGTTGGCCGACATTCGCGCCGCCTGCCTGCAAAGCCTGCCGCCGGATCTCGCCGCCATCGCCAGCCGCCTGATCGCCGGGCATTGCGGCCTGCCGCTGACGCTCTGAGGTCGTGATGGAATTCGCCACGCCCCACGCGATCCGCCGCCTGCACGAAGAGGCGCTGCGCCCGCGGCCCGATGCGGGCGACAAGCTCGCGGGCAACCCCGGCTTCCTGACCGACCGTATCCGCCCGGGCCAGTCGCGCGGCGCGATTCTCGGCAGCCCCCATCCGCATGCGCGCATCGTGCGCATCGACACTGCCGCTGCCCGGGCGCTGCCGGGCGTGCATGCCGTGGTCACGCATGCGGACATTCCCGGCATCACCCACTACGGCCTGCGCAAAGTCGATCGGCCCGTGCTGTGCATCGACAAGGTGCGGCACGTCGGCGATCCGGTCGCGGCCGTGGCCGCCGTGGACATGGCCACGGCCCGCGCGGCGCTGGCGCTGATCGAGGTCGAATACGCGCCGCTGCCCGTCGTGGACGATGCCGAACGTGCGCTGCTGCCGGACCTGCCGGCGGCGCAGCGGGTGCACGAAGCCGGCAATCTGCTGCACGCCGCCCGGCATGCGCAGGGTGACATGCAGGCCGCGCAGGCGGGCACCGTACACGTGGTCGAGGATTGCTACACCACGCCGCGCCAGATGCACGCGTTCCTGGAAACCGAAGGAGGCGTCGCCGAGCCCGACGGCGAGGGCGGGCTGCGGCTGTTCTTCGGCGGCCATAACCCGGCGCGCGAGCGGCAGGTGATCGCCGACGTGCTGGGCCTACCGCACGAGCGCGTGCACGCAGTCGGTACGCCGGTGGGAGGCTCGTACGGTGGCAAGGACGAGCTGACGATCCAGCCGATCGCCGCGTTGCTGGCCTGGAAGGCCGACCGCCCGGTGCGCCTGCACCTGACGCGGCCGCAGTCCGTGGACCTGGGCGTCAAACGCCACCCGATGCGCATCCGCATGCGCACCGGCTGCGACGCGCAGGGCCGGCTCACCTTCATGCAGGCCGACATCCTGGCGGATACCGGCGCCTATGCCACCCACGGCCCCGAGGTGCTGGACGCCGCGCTCGAGCACGCCCCCGGCCCGTACCGGTACCGGGCCGTGGCGCTGCAGGCGCGGCTCGCCTATACCAACAACGGCATCGCCGGCGCCTTCCGCGGCTTCGGTGCGGTGCAGACGCAGTTCGCGCTGGAGCGGCAGATCGACCGGCTGGCCGCGCTCGCGGGCCTGGCGCCTGACGCCTTTCGTGCGCTGAACCTCGCCGCACCCGATGCGCCCGGGCCGCTGGGCCAGTGGGTAGTGCCGTTCGATGGCGCGCAGCGGGCGCTGGACGTGGCCCGCCGGCAGCCGCTGTGGCAAGGCCCGCGCCGCTGGCACGGCAGCGATGGCCGTCACGCGTACGGCGTGGGCCTGGCGTTGATCCATCGCAGCGACGGTTTCGGCAAGGGCGGCCCCAGCGGCTGCCGCATGGAGCTGGCGCTGGCCTCGGACGGTGCCATCGAACTGCGCAGCAGCTTCACCGAGCTGGGCCAGGACCTCGTCGGCAGCATCCGGAACCTGTGCGCCGCCGAGCTGGCCTGCAGCCCGGACGATGTGCGCCCCGTGCTCGGCGACACGCGGCTCGCGCCCGATTCCGGCCCCGTGGCGGCATCGCGCGCCACCACACTGGTCTGGCGCGCCGCGCGGCAGGCGCGTGATCAGTGGTGGCGCCGACTGCTGCGGGCCGCCGCGCGCATGCGCCCAGGCGATGCAGGTGATGCGGGCGATGCGGGCGAGTTGCGCTGCGGCCCCGGCGGCATCCATGGCCCGCAAGGGCTGGCCATCACCTACCGGGAGCTGGCCGAAGCCGGCGCATGCCTGCGCATCGCCATCGACCTGCATGGCGAGGATCCGGAGGGCAACGCCCACGACACCCATTTCGTATTCGGTGCCGCCGCGGCCATCGCCAGGGTTCGCGTGGACACGTGGAGCGGCGCCATCCGCGTGGAGGAACTGGTGATGTGCACGGCGCTCGGGCCGGTGGCATCGCCCCAGGGTTATCTGGGCCAGATGGAGGGCGGTGCCCTCATGGGCCAGGCGATGTGCACGAACGAAGACCTCGGATGCGAGCAGGGCCGCTACACCGCGCACAACCTGGATGCCTACCTGATTCCCACGCTGGCCGACGCCCCGGCCATGCAGGTGCTGGCCATCGAGAACCTGCCCGAAGGCGATCCCATCGGTCCGCGCGGGGCCGGCGAGATCAGCGTGAACTTCGCCGCGCCCGCGGTGGCGAATGCGATCGCCACGGCCATCGGGCGGCCGGTCAATCGTCTGCCGCTGACGCCCGCGCGCGTGATCGCATTGCTGGAAGCCACTCGGGAGACCGTCGACAGATGAACCGCAGCATCGACCTCGGGCACTTTTCCCGGGACGGCGCCGAGCCGGCGCGCGAGCCGGATTTCGAGCTCGGGCTGGAACTCAATGGTCGGCCGGTCAGCGTGGTCTGCACGCCGGACACCCGTCTGCTCACGCTGCTGCGCGAGCACTGGCACCTGACGGGCGCCAAGCCCGGCTGCGAGGTGGGCCGCTGCGGCGCCTGCATGGTCTGGTTCAATGGCGAGCCCGCGAATGCCTGCCTGCTGATGGCCTGGCAACTGCAGGGGCAGGCCGTGCGCACCATCGAATCCGTCGCCGCCGATGCGGCCAGTGCGCCCGTACGCGATGCGCTGGCCCGCTGCGGCGGCGTGCAGTGCGGTTACTGCACGGCCGGCATGGTGATGAGCCTGAGCTGGCTGCACCAGCAGCAACCGCGGCCCGGCGTGGCGGAGGCCGAGGCGCAGATGTGCGGCAACCTGTGCCGTTGCACCGGCTACGGCGGCATCCGCCGGGCCGTGCATCGGCTGTTTTCGTCCGGCGATCCGGCGTGAGCGTGCAGGTGGTCACGCCCCATCGCATTCAAGTCTTTCCTGGGACGATGAGCCGGCTGTATCCGGGACGTCGTGGAAGACCGTCTCCATCAACGCGCACGGTAGTGTGGTGCCCGCGTAAAGCGTTGGAATCGCTTGTCCCTGATTGTCCTGGATCGGGCTGAAGCGGGCATTGCCGCGTACGCCGGGATTGAACTGGTCCGCCCGGTACTCGCTCTGGTGTACGCGATGGAGCACCGTGCCCTCAGCCAATTCCGTGAGGGTTACCTGCAAGTCGCTTGATGGCTCCGGCGTGGCCGACGATGGCTTACCGGCAGGCTTGAGGTCGCGTGCGGGCTTGGCCCGCCGTTCAGCCATGGGCAACGTCCTGGATCTCGTCCACGGCGGCCGCGATGACACGTTCCGGGGACGAGGCCAGCAGGTCCTGTGGGCGCTTGCCACCGAGGAAGCCGTTCTCGGATCGGAACCAATAGGCCATGCCCCAACCGTCCTTGTGTCCGGCAAAGGCCTCGATGACCTTGGCCAACGACTTCAGCGGACGGAAACCGGCGTCCTGGTCCAAGCCGTAGCCCGGGAAATAGTCGATACCACCGTGGTTGATGGCGAAGATCTGCCCTTGCTTCTTCCATTTGTTCGGCTGGGCGCTCGGGTTTCGGGTGCTCAGCCCTGCTAGCTGTGCGATATGGGCAGCCGTCAGCCAATCGCCACTTTCCAGTACGGCCTTGCGCGCTCGGACCAGCATGTTCGCTTCCTTCAGCAGCCGAGGCGACGGCGGAGTGCGTGGCACCAGTACTTCGGCCAGCCGTTCGAGCGATTCCCTATCCTGGCGTTCGAGCAGCACCTCGAACAGGGAAGAGGCGACATTGGTGAAGTTCTCCGCCAATGCAGCGAAAACGGTGGGCTTGATGTGGTCGAACGCGACCACCAGCACGCGGTCGGCCTGCGACTGGCCGAGTCGGGCCTGGATCTCCTTGGGCGTACCCACCAAGGTCGAAACCCCGGGATGGTCTGCGACGACGCTCATGGCGAATCCTTGCTGAGTTATTTTCTCTATGCGATTAGACCATATCCAAAATAACTTTCAATACCGTTGTCCTCGGGATTCGTATCCGACTTCGTCCGATCTGGCGTGAGCGTGCGGATGGTCCTCCGTGGCGTGTCCTGCCGTCCGGTCGAGCGCCAAAGGGCATTCAGGAAGAAGATGCCTCGCCGGTAGCGGCGTCCGGAATACGGGCGATGACCTTGATCTCGAAGTCGAACCCGGCCAGCCAGTTCACGCCGACGGCCGCGGCGGCGGCACCCCGGCGTCGGGCCGAAACGATGGAGGAGAACCGTGCCAAGCTGATCCAGGCTGCACGCAAGGCTTTCGCGCGCAAGGGGTTCGCTGCCGCCTCGATGGATGAACTGACGGCCGAAGCCGGTCTGACGCGGGGCGCGCTGTATCACAACTTCGGCGACAAGCGGGGCCTGTTGGCCGCGGTGGTCGCGCAGCTCGATGGCGAGATGGCCAAGCGCGCCCAGGCGGCGGCCAGCAAGGCGGCAAGCGACTGGGAGGGATTGCTCGCGGAGGGCACGGTCTACATCAAGGCGGCACTCGATCCCGACGTGAGGCAGATCGTGCTGCTCGATGGGCCCGCGGTTCTCGGCGACCCATCGCAATGGCCGAGCCAGAACGCCTGCCTGCAGACGACCAGGCAAACGGTCGAGCGGCTGATCTCCCGAGGAGTCCTGAAGCCTGTCGATGCCGAAGCGGCGGCGCGGCTGCTCAACGGTGCCGCGTTGAATGCCGCGTTGTGGGTGGCCGCCAGCGAGCATCCCAAGGCGGTGTTTCCGAAGGCGGTCCAGGTCTTCCGGCATCTGGCCGCGGGCTTGCTGGCCAAGCCGGAATGACCCTTCGATAGCGCGGATGCAGGCGTTGCTGGCGCGGCAGGACCGGAGTCCGCCGCACCGCCGGCGAACGGCGATGCACCAATCCTGCGGATGACCGGCCGGGTCCTGCATCAATCTGGACCATCTGGTCAAAAATCGACGATCGAAATCGCATAACGCATTGATTTTCAATGCGTTGTCCGGATGGCACGGTATCTGCTGAATGAACCCCGACCCCTGGCGGCCGCGTTCATCGGGCCGGCGCGCCAGGCGAACCTCTTCCATCATCGAAAGGTGCACATGAACGTCGGTGTCTTCATTCCCATCGGCAACAACGGTTGGCTGATCTCGGAAAACGCTCCGCAGTACAAGCCCACGTTCGAGCTGAACAAGCAGATCACGCTGGAGGCCGAGCGCTACGGTCTGGACTTCGCGCTGTCGATGATCAAGCTGCGGGGTTTCGGCGGCAAGACCGAATTCTGGGACCACAACCTGGAGTCGTTCACGCTGATGGCGGGGCTGGCGGCGGTGACGACGAAGATCAAGCTGTTCGCCACCGCGCCTTCGCTGCTGTTGCCGCCGGCCATCGTGGCGCGCATGGCTTCGACCATCGATTCGATCTCGGGCGGCCGCTTCGGCATCAATCTGGTGACCGGCTGGCAGCGTCCGGAGTATTCGCAGATGGGCATGTGGCCCGGCGATGAATTCTTCGCCACGCGCTACCAGTACCTGTCCGAATACATCCAGGTGTTGCGCGAGCTGTGGGAGACGGGCCGCTCGGACTTCAAGGGCGCGCACTTCCGGATGGACGACTGCCGGTTGTCGCCGCAACCGCAGGTGCCGATGAAGGTGATCTGCGCCGGCCAGAGCGAGGCGGGCATGGCGTTCTCGGCCCGATACGCCGACTACAACTTCTGTTTCGGCAAGGGCGTGAACACGCCGACGGCCTTCAAGCCCGCGGCCGACAAACTGATCGAGGCGGTGGCCGAGACGGGTCGCGAGGTCACGTCCTATGTGCTGATGATGGTGATCGCCGACGAGACGGACGAAGCCGCCTTCGCCCGGTGGGAGCTCTACAAGGCCGGCGCCGATACCGAGGCCATCGCCTGGATGGCGCAGCAGGGCGCGGCCGATACGAAATCCGGCGGTGATACCAACGTGCGCCAGATGACGGACCCGAGTTCGCCGTCGGCCGTCAACATCAACATGGGCACGCTGGTGGGCTCGTACGCGAACGTGGCGCGCATGCTCGACGAGGTCGCCCGGGTGCCGGGTACCGAGGGCGTGCTGCTGACCTTCGACGATTTCGTGGCCGGCGTGCGCGCCTTCGGCGAACGCATCCAGCCGCTGATGAAAAGCCGCGCCCACGTGTACAGCCCGGTGCCGTCGCAGGTCGCCGAACGGCCCGTGGCGGCGTGAAGGAAAGCGTCATGAGCGAGCCGGAAAAGACCAACAGGACGCTGACGTCATCGACGCCCGTGGGCATCCCCGCACCGCCCGGCGCACCGCCCGCCTGGGAGCTGCCCGCGCGGCCCGAGCCCTTGCTGCTGCAGGCCGCGAACACCGCGCTGATCGTGGTGGACATGCAGAACGCCTATGCGACGCCGGGCGGTTATGTGGACACCGCGGGCTTCGATATCTCGGGCGCGCAGCGCACGATCGCCGGCATTACCCGCTGCGTCGAGGCGGCGCGTCGCGCCGGCGTGCTGGTGGTGTTCCTGCAGAACGGCTGGGACGCGGGTTATGTCGAGGCGGGCGGGCCGGGCTCGCCGAACTGGCACAAGTCCAATGCGCTCAAGACCATGCGTGCCCGGCCCGAGCTGGCAGGCCGGTTCCTGGCCAAGGGCGGGTGGGATTACGAACTGGTCGATGCCCTGCGACCCGGTCCCGGCGACATCGTCGTGCCCAAGACCCGTTACAGCGGCTTCTTCAACAGCACGCTGGACAGCGCGCTGCGCGCCCGAGGCATCCGCAATCTGGCCTTCACCGGCATCGCCACCAACGTCTGCGTGGAGTCCACGCTGCGCGACGCCTTCCACCTCGAGTATTTCGCGGTGCTGCTGGAAGACGCCACGCACCAGCTCGGGTCGGCGGCGATCCAGGCCGGCACCGTCTACAACGTCGAGACGTTCTTCGGCTGGGTCGCCGGCGTGGACGCGTTCTGCGCGACGCTGGGCGGCTGAACCGCTGAACCGCTGAACCGCTGAACCGCCGAACCGGTGATCCCGCCGAACCGCCTTCCCCCTCATTCGCTCCAGGAGTCCCAGATGCCTCAAACCGCCATCATTCCCCCGGGTACCGGCGTACCCCTCGCTCCGTACGTGCCCGGCACGCTGGCCGACGGCGTGGTCTACGTGTCCGGCACGCTGCCTTTCGACAAGGACAACAACGTCGTGCACGTCGGCGATGCGGCGGCGCAGGCGCGCCACGTGCTGACTACGATCCAGGGGGTGATCGAGGCCGCGGGCGGCACCATGGCCGACGTGACGATGAACCACCTCTTCATTACCGACTGGGCCCACTACGCGGCGATCAACGCCGTCTACGCCGAGTTCTTCCCGGGCAGCAAACCGGCGCGCTTCTGCATCCAGTGCGGGCTGGTCAAGCCCGATGCGCTGGTGGAGATCGCGACCATCGCCCACGTCGGCAACAAAGGCTGAACGTCATGGCGCTGCTCGTCCACGACGTGATCGGCCCGGCCGGCGCACCCACCGTGCTGCTGTCCTCGGGTCTCGGCGGTGCGGCCGCGTTCTGGCGGCCTCAGCTCGATGTGCTGCTCGGCGCGGGCTGGCGCGTGCTCACCTACGACCAGCGGGGCACCGGGCGCAGCGGCGGCACGCTGCCCGCACCGTACGCCATCAGCGACATGGCGCGGGACGTGGCGCAACTGCTCGACGCCACCGGCACGGCGTCCTGCCACTTCGTCGGCCATGCGCTGGGCGGCCTGGTCGGCCTGCAACTGGCGCTGGATGCACCCGAGCGGGTGGCCAGCCTGGCGCTGGTGAACGCCTGGTCGCGCCCCAATCCGCATTCGGCGCGCTGCTTCGATGCCCGCCTGGCGCTGCTGGCCGCCGGGGGCGCGCGCGCTTATTGCGAGGCGCAGCCGATCTTCCTTTACCCGGCCGCGTGGTGCGTCGAGAACGCGCAGCGCGTGCAGGACGAGGTCGATCACGCGGTCGCGCATTTCCCCGGCGACGCGACGATGCGGCTGCGCATCGGTGCGCTGCGCGCGTTCGACGTCGACCAGCGTCTGGGCGAGATCGGCGTACCAGTATGGGTAAGCGCTGCGCGCGACGACACCCTGGTGCCCTGGACCTGCTCGCAGCACCTGGCGCAGCGGCTGCCCGCCGCCACGCTGCACGTCGTCGAGCACGGCGGCCATGCGCATAGCGTGACGCGCGCCGAGGCCTTCAACGAAGCGCTGCTGGGCTTCCTGTCGCGGCAGGCGCGGCCCGCAAGCTGATGCCGTCGAGCACGATGGTTTGCACGTCGCGCACCGTCTGCTCGAAGAACTCGGGATCATCGAGCGTACGGCCCGAGACCGCCTGCACCTGAACCGCGAAATCCGCATAGTGCTGGGTGACGGCCCACAGCGTGAACATCAGGTGATGCGGCGCGACGGGAGTCAGACGACCTTCGTCGATCCAGGCGCGGATCACACCGGATTTGCGCTCGACCAGCGCGCGCAGTTCGTTGGCCAGTTCATCCTGCAGCAGCGGCGCGCCCTGCACCATCTCCAGGCAGAACAGGCGCGAGGCATCGGGCCGGTCGCGCGAGAGCGCCAGCTTGTTGCGGATATAACCGGCGATCGCCTCGCGCGGGTCCTGCTCGGCGCTGAAGGCGCGCAGCGGAGCGAGCCAGACATCCAGCAGATCGCGAAGCACGGCCACGTACAGATCTTCCTTGCTCGCGTAGTAGTACAGCAGGTTGCTCTTGGACACCTGGGCACGGGCGGCCACCTGGTCGACCGTCGTGCCGTGCAGGCCGAAGCGGGAAAACAGGCCCAGCGCCGCGCCGAGGATGGCGCTGCGCTTGTCCTCGATCCGGCGTTGGCGCCGCCCCTGTCCGGAGGCGGCGCGAAGACCCCGCGCGCGTGGGGTCAGGCTGGGACGGGGGGACGATGGCGGAGCGGGCATGGCGGTGATTCTTCACGATTTTGTCCAACTGGTCCACTTGGCATGTTTGTTGCGACATCGGTCGCGCCTGCTGCTCACCGCATCAAACTGGAGAGTTTCCTCATGCCTTCGCTGAATGTGCCCGTCATCGATCTGCAGCCCTGGTTTTCCGGTACGCCGGAAGGCAAGGCCGCCGTTGCCAGCGCGGTGGACGATGCCTGTCGCAGCATCGGCTTTCTGGTCATCGAGAACCACCAGATAGACGCCGGGTTGATCGCACGGGTGCGCAGCGCGTCCGAGCGCTTCTTCTCGCAGCCCTTGTCCGAGAAGCGCAAGGTCGACCGACCCCGCGACGATGCGGTGCGCGGCTACAGCGCGGTCGGAGAGGAAGGACTGTCGTACAGCCTGGAGGAGGCCGCCCCCGGCGACCTGAAGGAGTCGTTTTCGATCGGCCCCAGCAACGTTGCCGATGATGAATACCACCGCGGCCCCGCGGCCGGCGCGCATTTCGAACCCAATCTGTGGCCGGAAGGGATCGCCGATTTTCGCGAGGCCTACGAAGCCTACTTCGTCGCGATGAGCGACCTGGCACGTTCGTTGATGTGTATGTTCGCCGTCGGCCTGGGACTGCCGGAGACCTTTTTCGACGACAAGATCGACGAGCACATCAGCATGTTCCGGGTGCTCAGCTATCCGGCGCAGACCGAAGAACCTCAGCCCGGACAGATGCGCGCCGGCGCGCACAGCGACTATGGAAGCCTGACCATCGTGCTGCCCGACGGCCCGGGTCTGCAGGTGTTCAACAAGGCCGGGCAGTGGGTCGACGTGCCGCATCTGTCCGATGCCTTCGCGGTCAACATCGGCGATCTGATGATGCAGTGGACCAATGACCAATGGGTGTCGACGCTGCACCGGGTGGTCAATCCGCCGCTGGACAGCGCCGCGCTGAACAAGCGCCGCCAGTCGCTGGTGTTCTTCCACCAGCCCAACTACGACGCGATGATCGAATGCCTGCCGGTCTGCCTGGCCTCGGGCGAGCAGCCCAAATACGCGCCGATCAGCTCGGGCGACCACCTTACCTCCAAGTTCGTCAAGCAGACGACGTTCGGCGGCACCAAGGTCACGGCTTGAAAGAGGTGTCGTCGATGGCCCATCTGTCCTATGTGAACGTCTTCGCCGACGATGTCGTCGCGCTTTCCGGCTTCTATCAGCGCGTCTTCGGATTCCCGGAAATCGAGTCGATCCGATCGCCGATCTTCCGGGGCCTGGACACCGGCAAATCCAGCCTCGGATTCAATGCACGGGATGCTTATGACCTGCTGCACCTGTCCGGATTCTCGGACACGCGAGGCGTCAAGTTCCTGCTGAACATCGATGTCGACAGCAGGGATGAAGTGGACCGCATGGTGCCGATCGCGCTCGAGGCCGGCGCGACGCTGATCAAACCGCCGTACGTGACCTATTACGACTGGTACCAGGCGGTACTGCTGGACCCCGAGGGCAATGTATTCCGGATCAATTTCATGATCGCTTGATCGTCCCGCTTCCTCCCTTGCGCATTTCCACAAAGGTCCCGAACATGCCTCGCAAACTGCTTTCCTTCTCTGCCGTTTCCGTTGCCGGCTGCATGCTGGCGATGGCCGCGTCGCCCGTCCTGGCCGACGGATTCTCGCTGACCGGCAAGCCCTCGATCGCGATGTTGTACTTCGGCCCTAAGAACGACGGCGGCTGGACCCAGGCGATCGACGAGGCGCGCGTCAAGATCGAAAAGGAACTGGGCCTGAAGATCAACTTCGTCGAGAACATCACCGAGGACGCCTCGGTGATCAAGCCGGCCGCCGAGCGCTTCATCTCGCGCGGCGCCAACATCGTGATCGGCACCGCCTTCGGCCACTCGGACGCGTTCAAGGACCTGGCGGCCAAGTACCCGAAGGTGGCTTTTCTCAACGCGTCCGGCACCACCAACGGGCCGAACCTCGAGTCCTTCTACGGGCGCACCTACGAGAGCCAGTATCTGTGCGGGATGGCCGCCGGCGCGGTGTCCAAGAGCGGCAAGCTGGGCTTCGTGGCGGCCAACCCCTTCGGCGTCGTGAACTGGACCATCAACGCCTATGCGCTGGGCGCGCAGAAGATCAATCCCGACGCCACGGTCAACGTCATCTACACCGGTACCTGGAACGATCCGGTCAAGGAGCGCGCGGCCGCCTCCGCGCTGATCGACCAGGGGGCCGACGTGATCGGCCAGCACGTGGACTCGCCGACGCCGCAGATCGTCGCGCAGGAGCGCGGCGTCCACGGCACCGGGCACCACCGCGACCTGCGCCAGTTCGCCCCGAAGGCCACCGTATGCTCGTCCGTATGGGTCTGGGACAAGTTCCTCGTCAACGAACTCAAGAAGATCATCGCCGGCGGCTGGAAGCCCGCACCGTACGGCGCCTTCATTCCGATGAGCGAAGGCGGGACCGACATCTCCGGACTGAGCGACGCGGTGCCGGCCGATAAGGCCAGGCTCATCCAGGCCGAGCGCGATGCGATCATCAAAGGCAAGCAGATCTACGCCGGACCGTTGTCCGATCGGGACGGCAAGCTGCGCGTGCCCGCCGGCCAGGTCCTGTCCGACGCGGACCTGTGGAAGATGGACTGGTTCGTCAAAGGCGTCGTCACGCAGAAGTGAAGAGGGCACGACGTGGACGCCGCACTGACCCTGCGGGGCATTCGCAAGCGCTTCGATGGCTTCCTGGCCCTGGACGACGCGTGCATCGACGTGCGCTGGGGCGAGGTCCATGCGCTGCTGGGCGAGAACGGCGCGGGCAAATCCTCGCTGATGAACATCGCCGCCGGCTTGTACCAGCCCGAGGCGGGCGAGTTGCTGGTCGACGGCAATCCGGTGCGCTTCGACGGGCCGCGCGACGCGGCGCGCGAGCACATCGGCATGGTGCATCAGCACTTCAAGCTCGTGCGTCCGTTCACGGTCGCGCAGAACATCCTGTTGGGCCTGCCCGAGCCGGCCGCGCCGCAGTCCCACGCGCGCCGGCTCGCCGAAGTGATCCGGCGGGTGGACGAGCAGGCGCGGGCGCTGGGTTTCGCGATCGATGCGCGCGCCCGCATCGATCAACTGTCGATCGCCGAACAGCAGCGGGTCGAGATCCTGAAAGTGCTGCTGGCCGGCGCCCGCATCCTGATCCTGGATGAACCGACCGCCGTGTTGACGGATCAGGAGGGGGCCGGCCTGCTCGGTACGATGCGCGCGCTGGCCCGCGAAGGCGCGGCCGTGGTGCTGGTCACTCACAAGATGGCCGACGTGAAAGCCTACGCCGATCGCGTGACGGTGATGCGCGGCGGGCGCACGGTCGCTTCGGTCGACCCGGCGCGCACGCCGGTGTCCGAACTGGTGAGCCTGACCGTGGGCCGAGGTATCGATGAAGCCGGGGCGGCGTCGGTACGCGCGCGCGCTCGCGGCGCAGCGATGCTGACGGCGCGAAACCTCGCCACGGCGGCGGGCAGCGGTCGCCGCGCGCTCGACGGCGTGAGCCTGATCGTGCATGCGGGCGAGATCTACGGCATTGCCGGCGTGGGCGGCAACGGGCAGGGCGAGCTGGCCGGCGCCATCATGGGCCTGCCGGGCAAGTTCGACGGCGAACTGCGTCTGCAGCAGACGGACCTGCTGCGCGCGACCCCCGCCGACCGGCGCCGCCAGCGCATGGCCGCCATCCCGGCGGACCGCTACGGCCAGGCGCTGGCCGGCGGTCTGTCCATTAGCGAGAACTTCGGCATCGGGCAGGTGCATGCGGGGCGCTACGGCTCGCCGCTGTGGCTGCGCCGACGCCGGATGGAAGCCGAAGCGCGCGAGGCCGTGATCGATTTCGACGTGCAGGGCGTGCGCTCGATCGCGCAGAAAGCGGCGCTGCTCTCGGGCGGCAACGCGCAGAAGCTGGTGCTGGCGCGCGAGTTCGGCAAGCAGCCCCGACTGGTGCTGGCCCATAGCCCGAGCCGTGGACTGGACGTGCGTGCCGGCGCCGACGTGCATGCCCGGCTGCGGGCGGCGCGTGACGGCGGGGCCGCCGTACTGCTGATCAGCGAAGACCTCGACGAGGTGCACGCGCTGTCCGACCGCATCGGCGTGATGGCGCGGGGGCGCATCGTCGCCGAGTTCGAGCAACCGGCCGACCGCCAGGCGATCGGCCGGGCGATGACCACGGGCCAAAGCGCAAGCGTCGCGCATGACTGAATCCGCCCTCTCTTCCGCGCCGGCCGCCCGCCGAAGGTTCGAGCCCTTGCTGGCACGCCGCTACGCGCTCGAGGTTCGCCAGCAGATGCCCTGGTGGCAGCAGGCCGTAGTGCTGATGCTGGCGGTGCTGGCCGGCCTGGCCGTGTCCGGGGCGATTCTGGTCGCCGCGGGTGTCCCTGCCGGTGAGCTGTTCCAGGAGTTCGTGGTCGCCACCTTGTTCGACGAGCAAAGCCTGCAGGCCGTGCTGTTCCAGGGCTCGCCGATGATCCTGGTCGGCCTGGCGGCCAGCATCGCGTTCCGCGCCCGCTACTGGAACCTGGGCCTGGAGGGCCAGATGATCTGCGGCGCGATCGGTACCACGGCCGTCTCGGTGTACGACGTGGGGCCGCCGTCGCTGCGCCTGACGCTGATGTTCGTCGTCGCGGTCGCCTGCGGCCTGCTCTGGGCGCTGGGGCCGGCGCTGCTCAAGCTGCGTCTGGGCGTCAACGAGATCATCGCCACGCTGATGCTCAACTACGTGGCCGGCAACTTCCTGCTGCACCTGCTGTACGGCGCGTGGAAGGATCCCGCCAGCGCCTTCCCGCACTCGCCGGCGTTCCAGGGCTTCGAGCGTCTGCCGGAGTTCCTCGGCCCATCGGGATGCGCGATCCTGATCGCGCTGGCGGCCATGCTGCTGGTCTGGTGGCTGGTCGACGCCAGCCGCGCGGGGCTGTATCTGCGCTTCGTGCAGGCCAGTCCGCCCGTGGCCCGGGCCGTCGGCGTGCCGGTGACCGGCGTGGCGCTGATGGCCGTGCTGCTGTCCGGCGCGCTGGCGGGCATCGCGGGTTTCCTGGTCGTCACGGGCCAGGAGGGGCGGTTGACGCAGGCCTTCTACCAGGGCTACGGATTCTCCGGCATCCTGATCGCCTTTCTGGCCCGCAACCACCCGGTTGCCGCCACCGTCGTGGCCCTGCTGATGGCCACCTTGTTCGTGGCCGGACGCAGCCTGCAGGTCTTCTACCAGATCCCGTTCGCGATGGTCCAACTGATCCAGGCCATCATCGTGATCTGCGTGGCCTCGTCGGATTTCTTCATCCGCCACCGCTTGCGCCGCGTGCGGCCTTCCTGAAGGAACCGCGATGGAATTGATCGGCCATTGGCTCGGCAGCATCCCCGACTTCGCCGTGCCCTATGCGCTGGCGGCGCTGGGCCTGATCCTGACCGAGCGCTCGGGCGTGCTGTCGCTGGGCGCCGAGGGCTTCATGCTGATCGGCGCGCTGGCGGCGATCGGTGCGCAACTGGCGTTCGGCGCGACGGCGGTCTCGCTGGTGCTGGCGATGCTGGCCGCCGCCGCCGTCTCGGTGCTGTTCGCCGTCATGGTGGTATGGCTGCGCATCCACCAGGTCATCGCGGGACTGGTGATGGTGTTCTTCTGCCAGGGCCTGTCCAGCCTGCTGGGTACCTTGCTGGGCTGGACCAACCAGCCGGTCGTTTCTCAAGGTGCGCTGGCCTTGTGGCCGCTGTCGGAACTGCCGGTGGTGGGCGGATTGTTCACGCAGAATCCGGTGGCGTTCATGACGCCTTTGATCTTCCTGGCCGTGGTGGGGTTCCTGCAGCGCAGCGGCACGGGCCTGCGGCTGCGCGCCGTCGGCGAGAACCCGCAGGCGGCCGATGCGGCCGGCATTCCGGTCAACGCTTACCGCTTCGCGGCGATCCTCGCCGGCGCCGCGCTGGTGGGGCTGGCCGGCGCTTACCTCTCGTTGCTGTCGACCAAGTTGTGGATCGCGGGCATGACCGGCGGCCGCGGCTGGATCGCCGTGGCGCTGGTCATCTTCGCGCGCTGGTCGCCGTGGAAAGCGCTGGCCGGCGCGCTGCTGTTCGGTTGCATCGAGGCGTTGATTCCGCAACTGGCCGCGGCCGGCGTGCGGTTGCCGCAGTACTTCGTGCTGATGACCCCGTACCTGGTGACGCTGGGCGTGATGATCTGGGTGGCGATCGGGCGCAATGGCCGCATGGATACCCAGCCCGGCGCTCTCGGGGAGCCTTATGTGCGCGAGGAGCGCCGCTGAGAAGGGACGACACGATGATGAAGACATGGGTCTATGGCCGGCCGCGCGAAGTGGCGCGCCGGGAATTCGCCGACTACCTCGACCCGGCGACCACGGCCGTGGT
Organism: Burkholderiaceae bacterium; assembly: GCA_047601745.1. Classification (GTDB taxonomy): domain Bacteria; phylum Pseudomonadota; class Gammaproteobacteria; order Burkholderiales; family Burkholderiaceae_E; genus JAKPAM01. The sequence continues at coordinate 4,613,152 of JASGIS010000001.1, forward strand.
CTCGATCGACATGCACCGTGGCCATCTGGAGGACAGCCCCGACTGCCCGTGTCCGGCGCCGCGGGCGCGTGACGTGGTCGCTCCGATCGATGCGTTCCACCGGCAGGCGCGAGCCCTGGACGTACCGGTCGTGCACGTGAAGTCGGTGTTGCGAGCCGGCGGCGAGGACGATCTTCGCGGCGTGCCGGCCGCCTGGCGCCGCACGTTCCCGTTGCACGTGGGGGCGATCCCCAATGCCGACGCGCATGCGCTCGAAGGCAGCCGATGGACGGAATGGGTCACCGAGGTGCTGCCGCAGGACTGGCGCGTGGAGAACAAGCGCCGTCTGTCGGCCTTCTACCCGACCGATCTGGACTTCCTGCTGCGCAACCAGGCGATCCGTACCGTGGTGTTCGACGGCGGCTTCACCGACTGCTGCGTGCTCAACTCGGCTTTCGACGCCAACAACCGCAACTACCGGGTCATCGTGCTGCGCGACCTCGTCCGCGGCACCGACGAGCATCTGGAAGCCGCGGCGCTGAGCATGATTTCGCTTCATCTGGGCCTGGTGATGGACTCGGCCGATCTGCTCGCGCTGTGGCGTGAAGCCCGGCAATCGTCGGGGTAACAGGCTGCTGAAGTCCGTACCCCGAGTCCGCCTGAAGAAGTCGGAATCGGGGTAGGAAGCCATGCGGCCGGCCCATTGGCTGTCGCTTGCCGCTCGGCGGGGTGATGGCGAACCTCTTGAAGTAGTGTGCACACAATCAAGAAAGCATGCACAATCGAACTAGAATTCCTGTTGGTCGGAGGAAGTCGGATCGTGCGAAGCATGACTATCGAACAGTTACGCGCTGCCAGTGCAGCCGGAGGCGTCGAAGGTGTGACACTGCTGGGCAAGGGGGGCGCCTTCCTGGTCCAGATTGCCACGCGCAGTGGTGAATCGGTTGTCTTGTCCAAGGCGCGCAGCGCTGAGCCGCGCCGCTTCGGCAGCCTATCGGTGGCGATCAACGTTCTTCGTGATGTCGGAATCACCGGCGGAGCATTCGACGCGAGCGAGTGGGATCCTTCGGCCAAGGATCCGGCCGGTGAGCGCCGAGGGAGGGCCGAGGCGATGCGCGAAGCTCACCGGGCGGCGGCGTTCGCGAAAAAGCTCGCCTTGGAGATTCAGGAGGCGATCGACGACCCAAGGCCGAGCATTCCCCACGAAGAAGTGATGGCGCGGATCGACGACCGGATTGCGCGTCGCAGGATGGCGGGAGAATGATGATGAGCTTCGACGCTTTCGCCACGAAGGGTCGAGTGATCTCATCGAGTGATTGATCGATGGCAACGCGAAGGTCCCGCCAGTACCGGATTGTCTGGCGCCCGATCGCAGAGGCCGATCTCGAACGCATCATCGACCACATCGCTCGGGACGGGCCGGTCACAGCGCTGCGGTTCGTGGATGAACTGCGTGAGAAGGCTGGACGGTTGGCGATGTTCCCACTCGTTGGCCGCGAGGGTCGACCAGGTTTGCCGAGATATGTTCGTGAGCTGGTCGTGCACGAGAACTACATATTGCTCTATCGAGTCAGGACCAAGGATAAAGCCGTGGAAATATTGCGAGTCCGCCATGCGGCACTCGAATGAGGGGATGCCAAGGTCATCGCGCGCTGCTCCTGATCGACCGTCGTCGAGAATCCTGCGCGCAGTCGGGTCTTCGGCGTAAGCCGTGCCGGCCTTCACGGCATGTATTTCGGCGAAAACGAGTAGCTGATCGTGAAACTGCCGAACACCGGACGTTCCTGCTGACCGTAGAACTGCCGGCTGCTGTGATAGCGCGCGAGCGCGAACTTCCACGGACCGTGCATCACCGCGAAGCCGTAGCCCACATAGCCCACCAGCGGTTTCTTGTCGACGCTGTGGCTGCTCTTCCACGTATTGCCGTCGAGCGTGATGTCGCGCAGCACCCAGCGGACATCCATCGTCACGAACAAGTGGTGGCGCCAGGTGTTCGCCTGCACGCCGTCGCCGTCGCCGTCGGGCGCGGTGTTCTCGCCGGCCGGGCGCAGCGGGGCGCTGCCGAAGTCGTTCGGCAGGTGGCGTCCGAAACGCAGTTGGTAGCCGGCGTTCGCGAAGGTCGCGAAGTTGCCGACGGCCGCGCCGTAGTGGCCTATCGCGTCCCAGCCCCAGCCGTTGCCGAATTTTCCGGCGATGCGGCGCATGCGTTCGTGCTGCAGCATGAACACCGGCTCATCACGCAACTGGTTGTCCCAGCCTTCGAACGACTGGTCGCCCAGGATCTTGTGCACGCTGTTCTGCACCTGCCTGCCGCGCGCGGACGGGCCGACGAGCCCCAGCTTCAACTGGGTCGTGTGCAAGGTATCGGCGTTGCGCGCGTTGTAGCCGACGCCGAACAGCAAGGCCGCCGCATACGGACGGTCGTCCGTGATCAGGTCGCGTCGCCTGGGGTCCGCCGGCGTGTAGATGGCGTGGGCGACGGTGAACACCATGTTCTGCTGCGGAAAGCCCTGCGGCGCCAGCCAGTCGAGGTGGCGATTGAGCCAGCGCACCGTCGGCGACAGGCAGGGATCGTCGACGTAGCTCTTCAGGTTCGGCGAAACGAGGGTCAGTTGCGCGCCGTTGCTGTATCCCTGGTCCTGACCGCCGAACAGGTCGTTGTCGACGCGAAAGTTCACCGTCGCGGGAAAGCCTCGATCGACCGGGCAGCCGTCGTCGTCGACCGCCTTCGCGCCCGCGTCCGGCGACATCGCCGCGAGCAAGAGCATCAAGGCCGTGGGAACGGCAGTCCGGAATCGTTTCGGGATCGAGCGTGCGGCGCGACGAGCGCGAGTCCGAACGCGTTCGCCGCGCGATGCGGCGGGGTGGGGCCGCCGTGCCGGTGCGCTCGCGCGCGCCGGCCTCGGCTGCCCCTTCAGCATGTACGGCATGGCCGACCTCGCTTGGATCAATCTGGCTCATACCGTACTTTAGAGCACTAAGCGTACCCGTATCGGGCGCGGTGTCGGACGTGCCGGCGCGAACCGCCGGCCGTATCGCTATCCGCCGTTCTGCCGCACGATGGTGACGGCGCAGGGCGCGTAGGCGACCACCAGGCGGGCGATCGAGCCGATCAGCCAGCGTTCGAACAACGTATGTCCGCGGTGGCCGACGACGATGTGATCGATCGCATGCCGTTCCGCATAGCGGACCAGTTGCTCGGCCGGATGTCCGACGACGAGTCGCGCCTGCGCATCGATGCCGTCGTTGGCCAGGCGCAGCTTCAGCGCCGACAGCACGCGGTGGTAACGCCGCTGCGCGTCCTCGATGCCGGCTTCCGACTCGACCTCGTCGCCGAAGTCCGGCGGCCGCGCGACGACCAGCACGTGCAGTTCGGCGCCATAGCGCCGGGCCAGGTCGATCGCGAAGTCGTAGGCGTGATCGGCCGACGCCGATCCGTCGTGGCCGAGCAGGATCTTGTGGATCATGGCGTTCTCCTCGCGATCACGCCGGCGCCTTCGCCGGCGGTAGGCGTTTCTTCCTCTCGTCGCGGCGCGTCGTCGATCAGGTGGCGCGGCAGGAAGAAGGCATTGGCGACGAGCGTCGGCACGACGGCGCTCAGGATCACGGTGGCGACCAGCGCCGAATACTGGGCTTGCGTGATGATGTCGTGAGACAGCCCGAACAGCGCGGCGATCGTGCCGAAGGTCAAGCCCGTGGACATCAGCATCGTCGTGTACGCGGCCTCGGCGCGCGGTGCCCGGTATGCCCGCGAGACCGGATAGACGCCGATGATCTTGGTGAGCATCTTGCCGACGAGCAGGATCAGCATGGCCGCCGGTGCGGCCACGAGCGCCGGAATCGACACCAGCGAGCCGGCGCGGATGAAGTAGAACGGAGTCAGCAGCCCGAAGGTCAGCGTGCGAAGCCGTCGCCCCAGCACGTGGTCCTTGCCGACCGTGCCGGCCAGCACCATGCCGATCAGGTAAGCGGGCAGCACCGCCTCGCTGTCGGCCCAGGTGGCCAGCGCGCCCATGCCGAACAGGCACAGCATCAGGAACTTGGCTTCCAGTTCCGACGGCCTGCCGCCGAACCGGCGGAAGAACCAGGGCGTGACGACCGGCAGCACGATGAAGACGGCGACTCCCGCTGCCACGAAGACCAGCGTGCGCGAACTGACGGGCGCGAACAGCAGGCCCAGCGCGAGGACGGTCGACAGGTCGGTCACGAAACAGGCGGCCAGGACCGTCTTTCCGTAGTCGGTCTGGTTCAGGCCGAACTCCAGCATGACCGCATAGACGACGGCGACCGAGGTCGTGGACATCGCGATGCCGGCGAGCCAGCTCGCCGGGCCCGACCAGTCGAGCACGAAGCGCGCGATGGCCGCGCAGCCGAGGAACGGCACCAGGAAGCTGATCAGCCCGATCGCGCAGGCTTCTTTCCACTGGCGCTTGAAAACCACCGGATCCAGCTCGGCACCGGCCAGGAAGGTCAGCACGATGGCGCCGGCACCGGCGAGGAATTTCAGCCAGGACGCGTCGCCGGCCAGCACGGCGCTTCCCAGCAATGCGCCGATGATCAACTGCGCGATCGTGCCGACGACGATCTCGGACAGCGCCGTCGCCACCTTGAGCCAGATCGACAGCAGGGTGGCGATCAGCGCCAGCCCGAGCCAGAGCGCGGCCTGCGCCCAGATTTCGGTCATGGCACGCTCTCCTCGGGGGCGGCGCCGCCGTTCTGCGGGTCGCCCTGCTTCGGATTGATGACGCCGAAGACCGCCGGAATGCGCGCGTAGAACACGCGCACGTTTTCCTTTCTCAGCAGCGCCAGCAGCCGGTCGACCTCATCGTCGTCGACGATGAATTCGACCTCCACCGTCAGGGTGCCGGCCAGCTCGAAGAAGTGGTCTTCGTGCAGCACACGGTGGCTGCCGAAGCCGGCCATCGCGCGGAACGCGGAGCCGCCGCGGATGCCCAGCCTGTTCGCCTGCTGCAGCAGCCATTCCCATAGCACCGTGTGATGCACGTGCTGATTCTCGCGGACGTAGAAGCGCAGGAAGCAGCCGTTCATGATCGCTGCTCCCGGCGGCGTCGCGATGCGTCCGCGAAGGTCCTGCCGATCGAGTATCCGCTGCTCGGGACCGCGGCCGCGGTCCCCAGAAGGCTTGGCGTTCGGTTCATCTCCGGCTCCTTCACGAAGCGGAGCGGGCGGGCATCGAACGAACCGAAAACGAAAAATGCCCACCACGCTCGCTTCGAACTTGGTAGGCATCATCAGCCCCGAGGGGCGGTTAGGGGAGGCATGCCATCTCCCTCATGCAAACCTAGCAAATACCTTCGCCACCGTCAATCGGCGGCGAACCCGCTTTCGCCGGCATCCGGCCGATACCGGATACCATCTGCGTCGGCTCATCTGCGTCGGCTCGTCAGCCCGGCCGGGCCGATGGTTGGCAAACCCTCTCGATGAATTCATGAAACCGCAAGATCTTCATGCGCCGATCGGCGTCTTCGACGCCGGCATCGGAAGCTACGGCATCGTCCAGGTCATCCGGAAGCACTTTCCGTCGCAGGACATCATTTATTTCGCCGACCGGGCGAGCTTTCCCTATGGGTCGAAGACCAGGACGGAACTGGCCGCCTGCGTGAGCCGGGCCATTGAATGCCTGGCGAACATCGGAGCGGTCGCGGTCGTGTTGGCCTCCAATGCGCCCTCGGTCATGGTTCTCGATGAAATCCGCGACGCGCAGCCCGTTCCGGTGCTCGGCATCCATCCGCCGGTCGCGGACGCGCTCGCGGCATCCCGAACGGGACGGGTGGCCGTGCTCGGGGTCGAGTCCCTGGTCAATAGTGCCGAGATTCGCGCATACGTCGATCGGCACGCCCAGGGCAGGCATGTCGATCTGGTGAATGCGTCGCCTTTGGTGGAACTGGTCGAGAACGGGATGTTCCTGTCGGACAAGACCGCCACCCTCGTCGCGGTTCGGGCTTTCGTGCACGACTTGCGGCAGCGGATTCCCCGTCTGGACGTGTGCACGTTGTCATCGACGCATCTGCCCTGGCTTTCCTCGTATTTCACGGAGGCGGCGCCGGACATGAAGTTTCTGGACCCGGCCGAGACGCTCGTTCCGTTGCTGCGCCCCCATACGAGCCCTGAAGGGGGTGAGGGCAGAACGGTTTGCATCGCGACCGAATCGCCAGCAATGCCGTTGGCGGGCCTGCAGCGCATGCTGGATCTGCTCGGGGTGGACCTCGCTCCTCGGCTCGTGCGCTTCTGTCGCGGATAATGGCCGGTTTGCCATTCGCCTCTCGTCCGTGCTCAAAGGTCTCGCCGCTTCCCTCATCGCGTCCGTGCTGTTCGGCGCGCTCTACTACCTGGCGCCTTGGCTGGCGCCGCTCGATGGCGAGCAGATCTTCGGCTGGCGCGTGCTGTGCACGCTGCCGTTCACCACGATGCTGCTGCTCGCGCGCCGGCAATGGCCGCACGTTCGCATGCTGGTGCGGCGCGTGCGGCACCGGCCCGTGCTGGCGCTGGGCCTGCTGGGCAGCGCGGCGATGCTGGGCGTGCAGATCTGGCTGTTCCTCTGGGCACCGCTGCATGGGCGGGCGCTGCCGGTGTCGCTGGGCTATTTCCTGCTGCCGCTGGTGATGGTGCTCGCCGGGCGCGTGCTGTACCGCGAGCGGCTCAGGCCGCTGCAGTGGCTGGCGACGGTGTTGGCGCTGGCTGGCGTGGCCCACGAGGCCGTGCGCGCGGGCGGCATGTCGTGGGAGACCTGGCTCGTCGCCGTGGGCTACACGGTGTATTTCGTGATGCGCCGGCGCATGAGCACCGATCACCTGGCCGGGCACTGGCTGGACATGCTGCTGCTCGTGCCCGCCGCGTCGTGGTTCATGCTGCGGGCGCCTTCATCGCTGCCGCTGATCGCGAGCCACGCGCATCTTTGGGGGCTGGTGCCGGTCCTGGGCCTGGTGAGCGCCGTATCGCTGGCGCTCTACATGGCGGCCGCCCGCCTGCTGCCGCTGGGGCTGTTCGGCCTGCTCGGCTACGTCGAGCCTGTGCTGCTCGCCATCGTGGCACTGCTGCTGGGCGAGAGCATCGGCCCGGCGCAGTGGCCGACTTATGGGCCGATCTTCGCGGCGGTGGCGGTGCTGGTGATCGACGGAGTGCTGCGCCTGCGCCCGCGCGGCTGATTGCGGGCCGGCGCGCGCACCGTCCCGACCGGGAAGCGCGGTCAGCGCGGCCACGACCGCGATTTCCCGGCTAGCGTCCTTCGTCAAGGAATCAAAACGGCCCTGCCTTTGATCTGGCCGTGTTCCAGCTTTTCGTAGACGTGGACGGCCTCGTCCAGCCGGAACTTCTCGACCTCGATGTGCAGCTTGCCCTGGCGGGCGAGGCCGATGACTTCCATCAGTTCGACGCGTGAACCCCAATAGGGATTCTTCAGGTTCACGCCGAAGGGCACGATGCCCATTGCCTGCCAGTCCAGATGCGCGCCACCCAGGCCGACGACGGTCAGGTCGCCATTCAGGCCGACCACCGCGGTCGCGAGCTTGATCGTCGAGTTGATGCCGACGAAGTCCAATACCACCTTGGCCTTCTTGATCCCGGTGATCTTGACGATCTGCTCGGCGGCATCGGCATCCTTGGAATTGATGACGTGAGCAGCGCCGTGCTGCTTGGCGAAGGCCAGCTTTTCGTCGCTGATGTCACAGGCGATGATGCTGGATGCGCAAACGGAGGTCAGGATCTGCAGCGCCATGTGGCCCAGGCCGCCGATACCGATGACGACGACGTACTCATCGCTGGTGAGTTTCTCGAGCGAGGTCCTGATCGCCGAATAGGGCGTCAGGGCGGCGTCCGTCAGCGGCGCGGCGAGGGTGGGGTCCAGATCGTAGATCGGCACGAGCAGGCGCGACGACGGCACGAGCATGTATTCCGCCATGCCGCCATCGACGCCCAGGCCACCGCCCAGCGCCATTTCGGATTGGTGGTCGCAATAGTTTTCCGTCGATCCCTGGCAAGGCTTGCAATGTCCGCAGCCCCAGGGGCCGTAGACCAGCACCGCATCGCCCTTCTTGAACCCGGTCACGCTGTCGCCGACCGCTTCGACCCAGCCTGCGTTCTCGTGCCCCAGCGTGAAACCGGGAGGCACGGGGATGCTGCCGTCGATGATATGCAGGTCCGAATGGCAGACGCCTGCGGCGGCGATCTTCAACAGGACTTCATCGCCTTTCGGGGTGGGTTTCTCGACGTCATGAAAAACCTGGACGTCACGAGTGCCCATGAACTTTACGGCCTTCATCCTCGCCTCCTTGTCGGTTCGATGCCTGCGCGAGCTTATACCGCCGCCACCGCGCAGTAAACCGCGAGCCGGCCGCGTCCTGCCCGCCGGCGGCTCGATTGGTTGCAGCGCGGCTCGATCGGCGTGCATTTCAGGTGCCGAGACTGCGGCAGCGCCGGCAGACCACGCGGCCCGGCCAGCGGGGTGACATCTAGATACCCGACGTCGCGTTCCGAGAAGCCTCGATCTGCACCGTGACTTCATGATGGATCGGGGTCTTGATCGATCGCGCGATGAAGCAGTAGTCCCCGACGCGATGATGAAGTGCCTCGGCCAGCGCCGCGTTGCTCGACGGCGTGATCGTCACGGTAGGACGAAGCGTGACGCTATCGAACTGCCCGGCGCCGTTGGATTCTTCGACCATGACACCGGTAGGTCGGTCTTCGTAGGCGGTGACGACGACGCCCGCTTCGGCCGCGAGTCCCAGGTACCAGAGCATATGGCATTGCGCGATCGAAGCGAGGTAGAGCTGCTCGGGATTCCATCTGGCAGGATCGCCTCGGAAGGCGGGATCCGACGAGGCGGCGATCGGCTCCGGACCCGCCGCACGTACCTCATGGTCGCGCGAGTAGGCGCGAAGCGCGCTGGTACCGGTGCCGGTGTTCCCGGTCCAGGTCATCTCGAGTTCGTAGCGGTGAATGTTCACGTCCTGCTCCTTATGACGGCTTCTATCTCCACCGCGAAGCCCCGCGGCAGCGAGATCGCCGGCTGCCCGGTCACGTTGGCCGGGCCGGTGAAGGCCGCATAGTTGGCGATGCCCTTGATGCCGCTGGCTTTCTATGCGCCTGGACCCGCAACCGCAGGCCGCGCCAGCCCCAGGTGCTCGCGCAGCGTGCGCCCTTCGTAGTCCCTGCGGAAGCGCCCGCGTCGTTGCAGCACCGGGATGACGTGATCGATGAAGTCGGCCACGCTGTGCGGCAGCGCGGGCGGCATCAGGTTGAAACCGTCGGCGCCTTCGTTGTCCAGCCATTCCTCGATGTGATCCGCGATCCGTTCGGGCGTGCCGACCACCGTGCAGTGCCCACCGCCTGCAGCCAGGCGACCGAGCAACTGGCGCACCGTCGGTTGCTCGCGTTCGATGATGCGCAGGATCGTGGCGTAGCGTCCTTGCGGGCCTTTGAAGTCGGCCAGCGGCGGCAGCGCCGGCACCGGGGCATCCAGCTCCCAGGCGGAACAATCTTGCTGGACGAAGGTGCCGAGCTGGTTCAGGGATGCTGAGGCCGGCAGCAGCTCATCCAACGCGTGCTGTTTGGCGCGGGCCTCGGCTTCGGTCGAACCGACATAAGTCACCAGCCCCGGCATGATCGGTACGTCCGCCGCGCGGCCAGCGGCGGCGATGCGGCGCTTGACGTCGCGGTAGTAGCGTTGCGCCGAGGGCAGGTCGTTGGCCACCGCATAGATGGCCTCGGCGCGGCGCGCGGCCAGGTCGCGCCCATGGTCGGACGCGCCGGCCTGGAACAGCACCGGATGCCCCTGCGGCGGGCGCGGTACGGTCAGTGGGCCATCGGCGCGGAAGTACGCGCCCTCGTGGTAGACCGGCCGGACGCTGCCCGGCCGCACGTAGTCGCCGTGGCGATCGAGCGTGAAGGCGTCGTCGTCCCACGAATCCCACAGCGCGAGCACCGCACTGACCATTTCCTCGGCGCGCGCATAGCGCTCGGCGTGGCCGGGCATCGCCTCGTAGCCGTGGTTGCGCGCTTCGATGTCGAACATCGACGTGACCACGTTCCAGCCGATCCGGCCCCGGGAGATGTGGTCGAGCGACGCAAGCTGGCGCGCCACGTGGAACGGCGTGCCGAAGGTGCTCGATATCGTGCTGACCAGACCGATGCGTTCGGTCGCCCGCGCCATCGCCGCCAGCATGGTCAGCGGCTCCAGATGCCAGCGCGGGCCGTCGGCCAGATCGAACATCGCGTGGCCGTCGGCCAGGAACACGGCGTCGAGCTTGCCGCGTTCGGCGAGTTGCGCCAGTTCCTCGTAGTAGGCAATGTCGCCAAGCCTCTCCAGCGGAGAATCCGGGTGTCGCCATGCGCCGCGATGGTGGCCGGCGCCGAAGATGAACAGGTTCAGGTGAAGCTGCTTCCGGGGCATGGTTCAGGTTCTCACCCCTTGACCAGGCCGCCGTCGACGATGAGGTTCTGTCCGGTGACGGCGCGCGACCACGGCGACGCGAAGAACAGCACCGCATCGGCGAACTCGGCGGGCGTCGTCACGCGGCGCAGCGGCGTGCCGGCGGCGATCATGTCGAACACGGCCTCGGGCGTAGCAGCGGACGCATCGGTGGTGCGAAGCAGTCCGCCCGAGACCATGTTGACCGTGATGCCGTCGGGTCCCAGGTCCTGCGAAAGCGTGCGCGTGAACGACAGCAGCGCGGCCTTGGCGGCCGTGTAGTCGTGATAAGGCACGACGGGGTTTTGAAACAGGTTGGTGCCGACGTTGATGACGCGCCCGAAACCCGCCGCGCGCATGCCCGGCAATGCCGCCCGCACGGTGTTCAACGCGCCGCGCATGCTGCCTTCGAATTGCTGTTGCAGATGCTCCCAGGTCAACGCATCGGCATGCGGGCGCGCATCGCCGTTGAAGCTGAAGCTGGGCAGCGCATTGTTGACGAGGGTCGTCACCGGTTTGCCGAAGGCCTGGTGCGCGTGCTGCATCATCGCTTGCACGGCCTGGGCATCGCGCACATCGGCCTGCAGCGCGATGCCTCGACCCGGCGCCTGCGCGGCCAGCGTCTCGGCAGCCTCGCGGCTTTGGTGGTAGTTGATGACGACGCTCGCGCCCTGCGCAAGGAATGCCCGGCAGATGCTCGCACCCAGGCCGCGCGCGCCGCCCGTGACGAGGACGAGCTGCTGTTGAAGGGGAAGAGGCGCGGTGTTCGGCATGTGAGCGTCCTTTTGGGGAAAAAGACTGGCCGCAAAGAGGCCTTCATGCCGACGGTGCACGGTATCGAAACCGGGCCATCGCCAACGCGGACATCCCTACGCCAGTGCGAACTGAATCAGGTTCTACGGGTGTGATCTCAGCCCCATCACCAGCGGATGGCGGCACCCCGTGTCGCTAGAGCCGAAGATAACACGGCTTGATCTTTGGATGAACACGCCCTAGAGTACGTCGCACTTCCTGGGGGAGTCCCGATGCCGGGACTGAGACTGCGCGATGTTCGCGCTAACCCTTCGAACCTGATCCGGATCATGCCGGCGAAGGGAAGGATCGATCGACATGCGGCGGGCGTGCAAGGCGCTCCGCGGTGTTCGCCGTCCGCCCCCTTTGCGGACGAGGCCGGTCACCCGCAAAGGATTCCGCATGATTTCCACTACCCAGGCGCTATTCTGGCTGCTGCTGTTCTCGGCGCTGTTCGCCATCGCCGGCGTGATGTACGCGCGCCGCGTGCGCGACGATCTGGAGGGCTATATCGTCGCCCGCAACAGCCAGGGTTCCGTCGCCACCATCGCCACGCTGCTGGCCTCGTCGCTGGGCGCGTGGATCCTGTTCTCGCCACCGCAGGCGGCCACCTGGGGTGGGTTGGCGGCCGTCATCGGCTATGCGGTCGGCGCGATGTCGCCGAGGCTGGCGATGATTCCGCTGGGCCGCCGCATGCGCGAGCTGATGCCGCGCGGCCACACGTTGACGGAATTTCTGATGGCCCGCTATGGCCGCACGCTCCATGTGCTGGTACTGCTGATCATGATGTTCTACATGTTCATCGCGATGACGGCCGAGATCACCGCGATGGGCAAGCTGGTGATGCTGCTGGCGCCCGTACCGCTGTGGGCGACGGCTGCGATCGTCATGGGCTTCACGCTGATCTACACGGCGTATGGTGGCCTGCGCGCGTCCATCTTCACGGACAAGGTGCAGATGCTGTTGATCTTGCCGCTGCTGGCACTGTTGATCTGGCTGGGCTGGCGGGCGGCGGGCGGGATCGCGCCGACGATCGAACGCCTGCGGACCGAAGCGCCTCGCCTGCTGGAACTGAGCGATCCGCTGGGCATCAAGTCCGGCCTGACGTTCTTCGTCGCGATCCTGCTGACCGGCATCTTTCATCAGGGCAATTGGCAGCGCATCTACTCGGCGCGCGATGTGGCGGCCATGCGGCGCGGCTTTCTGCTGGGTGGCGTGCTGGTCGTGCCGTTCATCTTCGTCATGGGTTTGTTCGGGCTGGCTTTCGTCGCCCTGGTGCCGGGTGGTGACAGCTCGGTCGCGCTGTTTGCCGTCGTCATGCGGGACGTACCCGCGTGGTTCGGCGCGGCCCTGATCCTGCTGGGCCTGGCGTTGGTGATGAGCAGCGCCGACACCGTCATCAGCGCCGTCTCCAGCATCATCGCCACCGACGTGCGCCGCCTGCGTCCGCAGATGGAAACGGCGCGGTTGATGCGCCTGGCGCGCTGGCTGGTACTGCTGCTGGCCATACCGGTGATGGTCGTCGCCGCGCAGGGCTACAGCGTGCTGTACCTGTTCCTGCTGGCCGATCTGCTGTGCGCCGCTGCGGCGTTCCCGGTGTTCTTCGGGCTGTTCAGCCGTAGGCACGACGGCATCGACGCCACCGTCGGCACGATCGGCGGGCTGGTCGCAGGCCTGGCGATGTTCCCGCTGCCCGGCCAGCCCATGGATCATCTGCTGGAGTCGTTCCTGCTGGCTGCGCTGACGCCGGTCGTGCTGACCGTATTGCTGCGACTCGTACGCCGTCAGCGCACGCGGTTTGCGTTGGAAGGCTTGGATGCGCAGGTGACGCCGCTATCGTGAGAGGAATGGATGCCCATCCGCAGGATCGGCTGGGGCGCCGCTTCCCGCCGCTCGATTCTAACGGCATGTACTTCGGCGAAAACGAGTAGCTGATCGTGAAGCGGCCGAATGCCGGGCGTTCCTGCTGGCCGTCGAACTGCCGGCTGCTGTGATAGCGCGCCAGCGCGAACTTCCATGGACCGTGCATCACCGCGAAGCCGTAGCCGACGTAGCCCACCAGCGGCTTCTTGTCGACGCTGTGGCTGTGCTTCCACGTGTTGCCGTCGAGCGTGATGTCGCGCAGCACCCAGCGAACGTCCATCGTCACGAACACATGGTGGCGCCAGGTGTTGTCCTGCGCGCCGTTGTCGAATTTTCCGGTGGTAACGCTTCAGGTTCGGCGAAACGAGGGTCAGTTGCGCGCCGTTGCTGTATCCCTGGTCCTGGCCGCCGAACAGGTCATTGTCGACGCGAAAGTTCACCGTCGCGGGAGAGCCCCGATCCGCCGGGCATGCCTTGTCGTCGAACGCCTGCGCGCTCGCATCCGGCGACATCGCGACAAACAGGAACGTGAAGGCCGTGGGGGCGGCAGCCCGAAACCGTCTCCGGATCGAGCCCGCGGTGCGATGAGGTCTGGCCCGAACGCATCCGTCGCGCAGCGCGGTGGAGTGGGGCAGCCATGCCGATGCGTCCACACGGGTTTGCATCGGCTGTCCGTTCAGCGTGTGCGACATGGCCGACCTCGTTTCGATCAATCTGGCTCATGGCGTACTTTAGAGCAGCAGGCGTACCCGTATCGGCAACGGTGTCGGTCATGGCGGGCCGTCCTCGGGTACCGCGCCGCCGTTCTGAGGGTCGCCATGCTCGAGATTGACGACGCCGAAGAACGCGGGATTCTCGCGGACGTAGAAGCGCAGGAAGTAGCCGTTCATGGCCGCTGCTCCCGGCGACCTCGGAATGCGGCTGCCGGCTTCAATCGCCGCGACTACCAGCTTTCCTTGAATGGTCGCAAGTCGAGCTCTTGCGTCCATGCCGACCGTGGCTGGCGGTGCAGCATCCAATAGTTCTCGGCAATGGCTTCGTAGCCTAGAAGCCCTTCCGGGCCGGCCTTCGCCACTCTGTCCGGAAACGCCTTTTCGAGCCGGTCTCCCTGGATGCCGCCGTCGATGACGACATGAGCGACGTGGATTCCCTTTGGACCATATTCGCGGGCCATGCTTTGCGAGATCATGCGCAGGCCGGCCTTCGCCGCGGCAAAATGCGCGAAACCTGGCTTGCCGCGCAGGCTCCCGGAGGCGCCGGTGAAGATCACGGTGCCGCGTTCGAGGGGGACCAGCCGCCGCGCGGCTTCGCGTCCGACCAGAAAGCCCGAGTAGCAGCCGACACGCCAGAAGTCCTCGAACTGCGCCGCGCTCAGTGTCGTGAAATCGATTCGCGCGTTGTTGCCCGCATTGGACACGACGACATCGGCAGGCTCCCGGTCCGGGCCAGGCGCCATCGCGAGATCGAAGGCAGCAATCACCTGCGCCTCATCGGTTACGTCGGTTGGCAGCGCTTCGGCGCTGCCGATGCCCGATGCGGTGATGTCCGCGACCACGCCTTCGATCTTCGCCGGAGTTCGCCCGGCTACGATCACGTGATAACCCTCTCGCGCGAAGCGCTTGCACACCGAGCCGCCGACTCCTCGCGTGGACCCCACGCCAAATACGATTGCAGTGGGCTGTCTCATTCCATCGCCTCCATTTTTGATGATTGTCACACTCCCGACTAAGAGCGAACAGCGTAGCGCTCTGCCGCATGAGCTTGACGCAGATCCGACAACAGTGCCTGCCGTGCCGCTTGCAGGGCATCCCAGCGCTCAGCTACGTGCAGCGGCGGCATCGTCACCGATTCGCGGCGATCAAAGCCGACCAGTGCCGCATCGACCAACTCGTCCACCTCCATCACTTCAGGCAAGGCATTGATATCTGCCCCTGAGCGTTGCCAGATCTCAGTACGGGTCGCGGCCGGGAGCACGGCCTGCACGTACACGCCCTTTGACGAAAGCTCCAGACTCAGCCCCTGGGACAAGAACAGCACGAAGGCCTTGGTTGCACCATAGACTGTCATGCCGAATTCCGGGGCCAGGCCGAGCACTGAGCTGAGGTTGACAATTGCCCCTTTGCCCGCCTTGGCCAGGCGCGGAGCCGCGGCGCTGGCAAGCCGAACCAAAGCCGTAGTGTTGAGGGCAACGAGATCGGCGACGTCTGCGGTCGTTTGATCGATGAAACTGCCGACCTTGCTGGCGCCGGCGTTGTTGATCAGTACGCCGATGCGGTCGTCATTGCGAAGGCGCGCTTCGACGGCCGTCAGGTCGGTCGGCTGGGTCAAGTCGGCGCGAAGAACATCGACGGCCACGCCGTGTTCCTTGTGCAAGCGTTCGGCGATCGCATCCAGTCGCACTTGGTCGCGTGCGACCAATACGAGATCGTGGCCGCGTCGCGCGAATCGGTCGGCATAGGCGGCACCGATGCCGGAGGAGGCTCCGGTGATGAGGACGGAGGGATTCGTATGCATGAACATGCTCCTGTTGCTTTCAACGTCAAACCGTCTTCAATGCGACAAGTCCTCGAGCTAGGGTTTATCGCAAGGCGAGAATTGCGAAGAAGGACAGCACAAGGCTCGATGTCAGGATGACGCCGAGCGAGGTATACGCTGCAACGGGAAGCAGGGTCGCAACGCTGATGGACAGAGCCGCACAACCCATCTGCAAGAATCCGAGCAATGCGGAAGCTGCTTCCGCCTGCCGCCCGAACGGCTGCAGCGCGATGGCCGTGCCTAATGGATTGATCATTCCCATGCCCAGCAGAAATATCGTGAACGATGCGGAAAAGAGGACGAAATCGTCCCCGCTGATCAGCAGCGCAATGCTGCCCGCCAGTGCAATGACGATACCCAGCCGAGCCGCCCGCACCTGCCCCCATCGATGAGCCACCCGAGGCGCCAGAAGTCCTCCGCCAAACACCACGAAAACGGTGGACGCGAAGAAGATCCCCAGTCCAAGCTGCGAGAAGTGAAACCCCGTCATCAGGATCGCCGGGGCCAGCGAGAAGAACGCGTATAACGACCCGATGACGAGACTCACTGCGAGAGCTGGAGCGATGAATCGCCGATCAAGAAGAAGTCTCCGGTAGGTTCCCAGGATTGCCGGGATGTCGATGGCCGAGCGACTGTCTGCTCCGTGCGTCTCTCCCAGCCTGGCGCTGTAGTGAACGGCCAGCAGGATGGCGAGCACGCCCATCAAGCCGAACGTCGACCGCCACCCTAACCAAGTATTGAACGCGCCACCGAGCAGCGGGGAGAATCCCGGGGCGGCTGCCATGGCCACCATGATGAGCGAGAGCGTGCGCGCGAGTGCTTCGCCCTCGAACAAGTCGCGCGCAACAGCACGCGACAGGACTGATGTGGCGCAAACTCCGAGCGCCTGGACGACGCGCCCACCGATGAGCTGATGCAGCGTGGTGGCGAATGCGCACAGCGCGCTTCCAAGTACGAATGCAATGAGGCCTGACAGCACCAACCACCTTCGGCCGAACCGGTCTGATAGTGGCCCCACCAGGAGCTGGCCCAGAGCGAACGAGACAAAGAAAGTGCTGAACGTAGCGCTTAGGTCGATGACCGAAGTCCCGAGATCAATGGCCATATCGGGAAACGCCGGCAGGATGATGTTCGTGGCCAAAGACCCCAGCGCTGCCAGAGCAGCAAGCAGGAACAGCAATTCAGCGGTAAGCGCTTGCTGAGATGCCGGTATCTCGTCCCCAGCCGGCATCGATTGATGGTTCCGCAGCATCTGGCTATCTCCGGGAGCGCTTGCCGAGACCTCTTTCGCCAGCCGATGCAGGGTCGCTTTCGACGATGTTCTCGAGGTCGTCGTCGAGACATTCGATAGAAGCGTCAAGCAGCTCATGCAGCGCGGCAACACGCGCTACGCCGAGCCGTTCGTTAAGCGCCGTTTGTGCCTTCTTCCAGGCGCGCTGACCTTCGGCACGCTTCGCCCGGCCGGCCTCCGTCACTTCGACCAGTCGGCTGCGCGCATCGGTGCCGGCGCCGATCTTCAGCCATCCACGAACCACCATCGGCTGCATGTTGCGCGTCAACGTCGATGCGTCCATCTGCATTCGTCGGGCCAGGTCACCGGGCCGGATCGGCCCCAGTCCCACGACGTACGACAGCAGCGCGTACTGCGTGTTCCGGAGGCCCGTCTCGCTGACATAGCGGTCGTAGTGGCGCGTCACCATGCGAGTGAGCTGGCGAAGCTTCAGATTCGTACACCCTTGTGGCTTGGCGGTGCTCTTCATGTGATGTATTGTACCTGCAATCTTTGCATATACAATACTAATCCTGGAAGAGAGGAAAGCCGATGGATGTCGATCAGGTCATCGCTCAATGGGAATCGGACGAGGCGCACGTGCGCAAACGCTTGATCGCCCCCGGCGCTTCGCCCAGGGGAGAGGTCTTCGTGCGCTCTGGAATGGAGATGTTCGAGGCGATCTTTACTGGCGAGCTACCGCCTGCGCCGTTCGGCGACACGCTCGACATCGTGGCGATCAGCGTGGAGCCGGGAGTCGCGGTCTTCCAAGGCCGACCTCAGCGTCGGCATTACAACCCCTTGGGCATCGTGCATGGTGGCTGGTTTGCTGCGCTGCTCGACTTTGCCGTGGGCTGCGCCGTCCATTCGACGTTGCCGGCAGGCAAGGGTTTTGCCACCTTGGAGCTGAAGGTCAACATGCTGCGCTCGTTGAGTTCTCAAGTGCCGCTGGTGCGCGCCGAGAGCAGGTTGATCCACGCCGGACGCCAAGTCGCCGTCGCCGATGGTCAGATCGTCGGTCCGGATGGCAAGCGCTATGCGCACGCGACGACGACTTGCCTGATTTTCGACCATACCCTCAGCGACTCCGGGGGAGCGCCGGCGGGGGAGCAAGCATTGCGCCCGTCCTCGAACCGCTCTTCTGGTTCCGCGCCGCCGGAAGGGGTAGGGCGCGCGTGACGGACTTGTTCCTCAACAGGTGGAGAATTTCATGACTTCGGTTCCGCAGTTGGACGTCAGGCCGCCTGGACATGCGATCGGGCTCATATTGCTGGCGGCTGCCGGCACGTTCGCACTGACGATGGGCGTGCGCCAGTCCATGGGCTTGTACCTCTCGGCGCTCAACACGTCCACCGGCCTGGGTATCGCCAACATCAGCCTGGCCTTCGCCTTCGGGCAACTCTGGTGGGGGCTCACACAACCGTTCGCGGGCGCGGTTGCCGATCGGATCGGCACGGGGCGCGTGATCCTCATCGGTGTGGTGCTGATCGTCATCGGTACCGTCATCACGCCCTTGATGACGTCCACGCTCGGTCTGATCTTCGCCATCGGTATCCTGGCCGCAGGCGGCTCCGGCATGGCCGGCCCCTCTGTGCTAATGGCAGCGAGCGCACGACTGGTACCGCTCGGCATGCGCGGAATGGCGACCGGCATCGTCAATGCCGGTGGGTCGTTCGGTCAGTTCGCGATGGCGCCGATCGCGATCGCCCTGACCTCATCCATGGGGTGGGCGGCATCCATGCAGTGGCTCGGCGCGCTGGTTTTTCTCGCGCTACCCGCCGCGTGGATACTCAAAGGAAACGCCAAGGCGCTCGCTGCTGCCGCCGCAGCCGCGTCCGGGGCAGCGGTTCTTACGACGCGCCAAGCACTGAGTCAGGCTTTGGCAACGCCGAGCTATGGCCTCCTGGCCATGGGGTTCCTCGTCTGCGGGTTCCATGTCGCCTTTCTCGCCACGCACCTTCCCGGCGTAGTCGAGAGTTGCGGGATGCCTCCCGTCATCGCCGGCTGGTCGCTGGCGGTAGTTGGTTTGTTCAACATCGTTGGAAGCCTTCTCATAGGGTGGGCCGTAGGACGGTGGCGCATGAAGTCGCTTCTCTCGCTGCTCTACGCGACTCGCGGCCTTGCGGTGCTCGCCTTCCTCCTTGCTCCCAAGACCCCAGCCGTGATGCTGGTGTTCGCCGCGGTCATGGGCGTGACCTTCCTGTCGACCGTCCCGCCGACGGCCGGGCTCGTCGCCAAGATGTTCGGGCCAGCGAACATGGCCATGCTCTTCGGTGTTCTGATGCTGGCTCACCAGATCGGCGGCTTCTTCGGCGCCTATCTGGGCGGGCAGGTTTTCCAGGCCACCGGCAGCTATGACTGGGTGTGGTACCTGGACATCGCGCTGGCAGCGGGTGCCGCGGTGCTTCACCTGCCTATTCGAGAGGCGCGGCTAAGCCGCAGTCCTGCCGCGGCGGCAGCATAGCGAGCGGACTGCGTAGTGGCTGGATGACTTTTCGGGCAATCGATTCTCAGGAGTTGATAGGCGTGGTCCACGAGATCGTGCGCGCGGGCGGCATGTCCTGGGAGACCTGGCTCGTCGCGCTGGGCTACACCGTGTACTTCGTGATGCGCCGGCACATGGGCACGGGCGACCTCGGCGGGCACTGGTTGGACATGATGCTGCTGATACCCGCCGCGCTATGGTTCATCGTCCGCGCGCCCTCATCGCTGCCATTGGTGGCGGATCACGCGCACCTGTGGGTGCTGGTGCCGGTCGTGGGCGTGGTCAGCGCAGTGTCGCTGGCGCTCTACATGGCGGCCAGCCACCTGTTGCCGCTGGGACTGTTTGGCGTGCTCGGCTACGTCGAGCCCGTCTTGCTGGCCATCGTGGTGCTGCTGGGCGAGAGCATCAGCGCGGCGCAGTGGCCGACCTACGGGCCGATCTTCGCGGCGGTGGCGGTGCTGGTGATCGACGGGGTGCTGCGCTTGCGCTGGCGCGGCTGAATACGAGCGGGCACCCGCGTCGCGCCGGCCGGCACGGTCAGCGCGGGAACGATCGCATGCATCATTGCCCGGTCTCCTTTGCAAAGACCTCCTTTGCCACCGCCAGTCCGTTCAGGGCGGCGGGGAACCCCGCGTACACCGCCATCTGCATGATGGTTTCGACCACTTCCGAGCGCGTGACGCCCACGTTGAGCGCGCCCTGGATATGCACGGCGAGCTGGGGCGCTGCATTGCCCAGCGCGGTGAGCGCGGCCACGACCGCGATTTCCCGGCTTTTCAGATCCAGGCTCGGCCTGGAGTAGATGTCCCCGAAAGGGAACTCGATCAGGTAGCGGGCGAAGTCGGGGGCGATCCCGTCCAGACTTTCCAGCACGCGTTCTCCGGCCTCACCGTCGATCTCCCGCAGTTTGGCGAGTCCGCGTTCGTAGCGATTTTCCGTGTTCATCGGCATGTCCTTCATCAGAGGGGGAGTCCGACGCCAAGGACTGCTCGACCGAGCGGTAATGCTCGATCTTCGCCTGCAATGCTTGTGCGGACCGGCGCATCGCCTCGATCTTGGAAAGCACTTCGGTCAAGTGCTCTTCCAGCATCTGGCGACGATCCGGCACCGTCGAGTCCCCGGCGCCACGTAGTGCCGCGAACGTCCGCATCTTGCCGATGGGCATGTTCGTCGTTCGCAAGCGCAGCAGGAATTCGATCCAGGCCATGTCCGAAGCCGCATAGCGTCGTTGCCCGCCGGGCCCACGGTCGATCGGCGAGATCAGGCCGATCCGCTCGTAGTAGCGCAGGGTATGGGCCGTCAGGCCCGTGCGCTTGGCGACTTCATCAATGGTCAGATGGGATTCCATGGAGAGATCCTAGAAGTTCGAGTGCACTCGAAGTCAAGACCGTCCTGACTACACCACGAGGCCAGACCGATCAGGTCAGTTGCGCACGCATGGCATCGATGACAGCGCGGTAATCGGCTTGACCGAAGATGGCGCTGCCGGGCACGAAGGTGTCGGCACCAGCGTCGGCCACACGGCGAATGTTGTCCGGTATCGATCGATGCGGTTCCGCATCGTCGGCGACTTGATAGGACATGCCGGGCGCGAGCACGAATCGCCGCCCGTCGGACAGCTCGGTTTCGAGCCTGCCATCCAGGCAAAGCAGTTTTTGCGATCGGCGTTCTGGCGCGTGAACGCCCACGGTATGGCTGTGCGCTCGGCATTTCGATGAAGCTGCCAGGCGGCGACCTCGCGGACGAGGGCGTCGCGATCCCGGAAGCGGCGCGCCAGGCATTGGCGGGTCAGCACGCCGATTTTGAACGCTTACATCGCGACGGACCCGATCCGCGGCTCAACCCGTTCAGTCCATGCGCCTTTCCGCTGAAACGTCTCCCCGCTGCTGGCGTGCCTGCTCGGCCAGCAGCCCTCCGACCGCCATCCCGTAGTCGATCCGTTCGCCGGCCCAACGCGTGACGGCCGTGTCGGCATCGATAACCAGCCCGGCCCGGCGATGCCGCAGGACGATCTGTCGATCGTCACCGGTCATCGGCGCCGCCGGCTCGAACGGATGGCCGTGCGAGTCGTTGAACCGCAGCGCGCCGTCATTCAGCACGCGCACGTCGATCCGGCCCTCGTGAACCTGCCTGTGATGGAAGCGGCACAGCAGCACCAGGTTCGACAGCCGGGTCTCGCCGCCGTCGGCCCAGTGCCGGATGTGATGCCCATCCAGGAACCGCGTATGCGTGCAACCCGGAAAGCGGCAGCCGCTGTCGCGCGCCTGCAGCGCCCGACGGATCGCCGGCGGAATGCTGCGCGTCTTGCGGCCCACGTCCAGCGGGCGGCCGAAGGCATCTTCGACGATGCGCACGATGCTGGCGTCGCAGGCCAGGCGCCGCGCGGTCTGCACCGCCAGCGCCGGACCGTTCTCGAGTTCGCAGCGGCCGGGAGCCGGTTCGTCCGAGGGGGCGGCGTTCGAGGTCCCGGCGTCCGAGGTCTCCGCGTTGCAAAGCGTATCGGCTGCACGCAGGCTATCGACGTCGACGTGAACGACGATCTGCTGGCGTTCGCCGCCCGACAGCGCCTGATCGCCGTGGGCCAGCCAGGTCTCGGCGAACCGTGCCAGCGCGTCGGCTCGGCGCTGTCCCCGCGTCGGCGCGGTTTCCGCTGAAACGTCTTGTCTTTCCGCTGAAACGTCTCGATCTTCCGCTGAAACACCCTGATCACGACGCAGGTCGCTCGCCCGTTCCAGCGCCTTGACCAACAGCGCTCCTGTCTCGGCCGGCAGGCGCGCCTGCAGCACCAGTGAACCGTCGTCGTCATAGTGGTAGTGCAGGCCGCGGCTCGCGACCTGCCGCGCTTCCCGATCGAGCTCGGCCGACTCCTGCGCTCGCCGGTAATGCCGCACGACCGTCTCGACATGGTGGGCGGTACCGTGCAGCGCGATCATCAGCAGCGTTTCTTCAGTAGCCGGGGTCGCTACCCGCGTGATCGCCCGCACTTTCGAGTAGCTGAGCGCGCCGCGAGCCATCGCCGCCGAGACCTGCGGCAGTTGGGTCAGCGCCCGGGCGACGCGGACCTTCTCGCGCGCCGCCCCCATATCGAGGCCGCACTTCCAGCCCAGCCAGTGGGCGCAGGACTGCGTGGAGCCATCGGCCCAGCCTTCGCGGCGATCGAACTCGGCGATCAGCACCAGCCAGCGGTGGCTGGCGGCATTCAGGTGACCGGCGAGTTCGGTGATCTGCGCTTGGAGGTCGGCGATCGGCAGGGCTGTGGGCGCGGACGAGATCTCGTCGTTGATCTCGAGCGGATCG
The DNA here is from genome assembly GCA_047601745.1 of Burkholderiaceae bacterium. GTDB lineage: Bacteria > Pseudomonadota > Gammaproteobacteria > Burkholderiales > Burkholderiaceae_E > JAKPAM01. The sequence continues at coordinate 4,635,799 of JASGIS010000001.1, forward strand.
GCCATGGTTCGTCTCCCTTATCTATATATGTTATTATATACAGTATAAAGTCGATTCGCTGCACGGACTCGAGATGAGACCTGCATGGATCCAATGCGGGATGTCGCGTTAGTTGGCTGTCGAGGTACCAGCCGATCCTCGGACCGTCCGCCGATCAGCCGGCGGCGCGCAACAGGTCGGCGGCGCGCCGCACCGCGGCCGCGCGTTCCGCGCCCATCGCCTGCAGGCGGTCCCGCATGCGCTGCAGCACTTCGGGCGGCGCGTCCTCGGGCCGGCCGGCGTTGAACGGCGGCGCGGGCGCGTACTCGATCGCCAGTTGCACCGACTGTGCGAACGCCTCGCCGGCAATCTCGGCGAGCAAGGCCAGCGCCAGGTCGATGCCGGCGGTGACGCCACCGCCGCTCCACAAGCGACCGTCATGCACGACACGGCCGGCATCGGGGCGGACTTCCGGAAACTGCGCGAGCAACTCGCGCGAGGCCCAATGGCAGCCGGCGCGATGACCGCGCAACAACCCTGCCGCGCCCAGCACCAATGAACCGGTGCACACCGATACCAGGTAGCGCGTGTCGGCGGCCAGGCGGCGCATCTGCGACAGCAGGTGGGCGTCCGCCATCGCGTCCAGCGTGCCGTAGCCGCCGGGCACCAGCAGCAGATCGCAGGCTTCGACCTCGGCGATGGGCACGGTGTCGAAGCTCAGGCCGCCGTCGGCGTTGATGCGGCCGCCGGCGCTGCTGGCCAGCACGCAGCGCGCGTTCGGCGCACGCCACAACACTTCGTACGGGCCGGTGAAGTCGAGTTGCGTGATACGCGGGAACAGCACGAAGACGATGCGGAAGTCGGATGACATGGCGGGGCGCTCCGGAAGGGGGTGTCGAGGTACCAAAAGCATCGCATTCGCGATGACTGGCAGCAATGACATGGTTCCCACCTTTCATGCCATCATCAGCGGATGCCGCACCGCATCGACTTCGTGATCTTCCCCGGTTTCCAGTTGCTGGACGCGGCCGGGCCGCTGGCGGCGTTCGAAGTGGCCGAGGCTTACCGTCCCGGCAGCTACCGCTGGCGCATCGTGGCGCCGCAGGCCGGCCCTGTGGCGGCGTCCGCCGGCGTCGCGTGGCAGGCACGCGGCCTGCCGCGCGCCGGAAGCTTCGACACGCTGATGCTGGCCGGCGGCGATGGCGTCGATGCGGTGATCGCGCAGCCGCGGCTGCTGCGCTGGCTGCGGCGCGCGGTGGCCGGTGACGTGCGCGTCGCCAGCGTGTGCAGCGGCAGCCTGTGGTTGGCTGCGGCCGGGCTGCTGGACGAGCGCCGCGCCACTACCCACTGGTGTCGCACGCCGCAGTTCACGCGCGAGTATCCGCAGGTGCGGTTGCAGCCCGAACGCATCTTCGTGCAGGACGGGCGTTTCTGGACTTCGGCCGGCATCAGCGCCGGCATCGACCTCGCGCTGGCGCTGGTCGCGCACGACCACGGCGAGACGCTGGCGCGGCAGGTGGCGCAGCATCTGGTCGTCTATTACCGGCGGCCCGGCGGGCAATCGCAGTTCTCGCAGATGCTGGCGCTGCAGCACGGGCCGGGCCGCTTCGCCGCGCTGCTGGACGACGTGCGCAGCCGACTGCAGGAGCGTCACGGCGTGGCCGAGCTGGCCGAGCGCGCCTGCATGAGCCCGCGCCATTTCGCGCGCGCGTTCACCGCCGAAACCGGCAGCACGCCGGCGCGAGCGGTCGAGCGGCTGCGCGCCGAGGCGGCCCGCACGGCGCTGGCCAGCGGCACGGGCTCCGTGCAGCAGGTGGCGAAGCAGTGCGGCTACGCCAATCCGGAGACGATGCGCCGCAGCTTTCTGCGCTTGTACGGGTTGCCGCCTTCGGCCGTGCGACGGCTCTAGTGTCGAATCAGAAGTTCGCCGAAGAAAGAAATCTGTCGAAACCGGTGCCAGGCAAGGCGCAAACCGCAGCGATTTCCGATCCCCAGGTGATGTCGTCTGGATGGATGGAGTGACGGGATCGCACTCACGCGTGCGCCGGCGTACCAGCGAGGTAAGTGGGACGTGAGGTTTTCTCCGTCACTCGAGCCTGCGCAGGGCGCGCTGGCAGATGCGGCGCGTGGCGTCGGCCGGTGCGGCTCGCAGCCACCCTGCACAGAGGTCGCGCACCCAGTCGGGCTGATCCTTGGCGGCATCGTTGAGCCAGTTGGCGACCGAGTCCTGCACATAGACGGACGGGTCGGCGCGCAACGGTGTCAGGATGGGCAGCGCCCGCCCGGGCTCGCGCTTGAGCGGGACGATGTGGGCGCACCACACGCCCCGCGGGCGCAAGGCTTCGCTGGCGAAGCGGCGCAGGCGTTCGGAAGGTGATGACGTCCATCGCGCCAGGTGGGCGATGGATGCATCCAGTTCTCCCGCCAGGTGCGCGCGCATGGCCATCCACGCCCACTCGCGCACGCCGAAATGGCCGTCGTCGGCCAGCGGACGAATGGCGTCCAGTCGAGCGGACAGTTGCAAGCCGGGCCGGGCACCGATCATGAAGCAGGCCCAGCCGCGCACGGTGTCGGCGCCGTGCATCCGGCAGGCTTCGATGCCTTCGGTGCCCAACGCGTCCCACAGCACGGCGCCGATGCGGCTCATGCGCTTGAGAACGCCGAGTTTGCAGGCGGCATCGACTTCCTCGAGCGCCTTGGCCGACAGGCCGCGAAAGACGGCGCGCATCAATTGGGCCTGGTCCAGCGCCATGCACTCGGCCAAGGTGGCGCTTTGCATTTCGCCGCGCGACAGCGCCAGCAGCACGTCGGCGGGAATATCCGCGGCGCGGGTCGCGCCTTTGCGTGCGGCAGCTTTGCGGACAGCCGTCATGATGTGGTCGCGCTGCCGAGATTGCCGGCGACCTTGTCCAGCAGGGCCGCCAGCCGTTTGCGCTCCGTTGCGGAGAGGTTGCCGAACAGGCCGGCGATCCAGCGGCCATGCTGCTCGAACACGGTCCCGGCCACGCGTTTTCCCTTTCGCGTGAGCCGTATGCGCAACGCGCGACGGTCGTCGGCGTCCGCACGCCGCTCGATCAGGCTTTCTCGCTCCAGGCCATCGAGCAGCCCGGTGACGGTCGCGCGGGTGACGCCGGCCCGTTCGGCCAGCGTGTTCGGCGCCAGTCCGTCGGGCGCGGCATCGAGCAGGAACAGCAGAACGAAGCGTCCTTCGGACAGGCCGTGCGGCGCCAGCAGCGCCGCGCAGTCGCGGTCGATCCGGGCCGCCAATGACAGCGTCTGGAAGCACAGGCGGATGCCCTCGACGTCGGGCATCTCGCGTTGCTGTGCTTCGTGGATGAGCGCGCGGTATTTCTGTTCGAGTTCCACTTCGATGCCGCCATATGGTATGGCGGCTAATTATATGTGAAGCTGAGTGGCTCATGAGCGGCTCACGCGCGCTCTCGAACCTCGAGCAGGAGCCATTACGTCGGTAACGAGACCCTGTCCGCCCGGCGCCTCGCGCCGTCGGTGAGGGCGGGCCGGACGACGCCGGCGATGACCGCGACGCCGGCGACGCCGGCGATGACGGCGATGACGGCGATGACGGCGATGACGGCGATGACGGCGATGACGGCGATGACGGCGATGACGGCGATGACGGCGATGACGGCGAGCCGGGCGGCTGGCACATGACTTGCATCACATCTTGGATACAAGAAAGGTGCTTACGCATGGTGCATGCTTTATCGGATGTCGGGCAGCCGAGGCCCGAGCGGGACGGCCAACCCGAGGCGGCCTGGATCACGCGGCTGGAAACGCCGCTGCCGCCATTGGCGCCGGACCGTGATGAGCCGCCGTCGCTGGCGGCTCTTCGCTTCGCCGTAAAGGACAACATCGACGTCGGGGGCCTGCCGACCACGGCCGCCTGTCCCGCGTTCGCTCATCTCGCCGACGAAGACGCCACCGTCGTGCATCGGCTGCGCGCAGTTGGTGCGCGAGTGCTGGGCAAGACCAATCTCGACCAGTTCGCCTGCGGCCTGAACGGCACGCGCTCGCCGTACGGCGCGGTGCCCAACAGTTTCGATGCGCGCTACGTATCGGGCGGCTCGAGTTCGGGCTCGGCCTACGTGGTGGCAACCGGTGAGGCGGATTTCGCGCTGGGCACCGACACCGCGGGCTCGGGCCGCGTGCCGGCCGGGCTCAACAACATCGTCGGCATCAAGCCGACGCGCGGGCTGCTCAGCGCGCGCGGCGTGGTGCCGGCCGCGCAGAGCGTGGACTGCGTGTCGATCTTTGCGGGCACGGTCGAACTCGCGGCGCGCGTGCTGGCCGCGGCGCTGGGGCCCGATGCCAGCGATCCGTACTCGCGCACGCCGGCTTTGGCGCCGGCCCATTGGCCCACGTCCTTTCGCTTCGGCCTGCCTTCGCTGCGCGCATTCTTCGGCGACGCGCAGGCCGAGGCCGAATGGGATGCCGCCATCGACAGGCTGCGCGCGCTGGGCGGCACGCCGGTCGAGATCGACTACGCGCCGCTGGCCGAGGCCGCTGCGCTGCTCTATGACAGTGCGTTGGTCGCCGAACGCTATGCGGCGGTGCGGCCGTTCTTCGACGCGCACGCCGAAGCGGTGATCGAGCCCGTGCGCGGCATCCTGGCGCAAGGCATGCGCTACGGCGCCGCCGATCTCGTCGATGCGCAGACCCGTCTGCGCGCGCTCGGCCAGCGGGCCGCGGCGCTGTGGGCCGGCATCGACGTGCTGATGGTGCCGACCGCACCGACGCATTGCACGATCGCCGACATGCGGGCCGACCCGGTGGCGCGCAACAGCCGCATGGGCGTGTACACCAACTTCGTGAACCTGCTGGACTATGCGGCCATTTCGGTGCCCAGCAGCCTTCGCGCCGACGGGCTGCCGTTCGGCGTGACCTTCATCGGGCCCGCGGGCAGCGACTTCGCGCTGGCCGCGCTGGGCCAGCGTTACCACCATGCCAGCGGCATGACGCTGGGCGCGACCGGCCGTCCGTTGCCGCCGCCCGAGGCCTTGCCGCAGCCGCCGATGCCGGGTCCGGCCGTGCGCGTGGCCGTGGTCGGCGCGCACCTGTCGGGCATGCCGCTCAACGTCCAGCTCACCGAGCGCGGCGGCCGGCTGTTGCAGACCACTCGAACGGCGCCCGAGTACCGGTTCTATGCGTTGCCCGGAACGACGCCGCCCAAACCGGGCCTGATCCGCACGACGGCGGGCGAGGGTGCCGCGATCGAGGTCGAGGTGTGGGAACTGCCCGCCGCGACCTACGGCTCCTTCGTCGCGCTGATCCCGGCGCCGCTGGGCATCGGCACGCTGACGCTGGCCGACGGTTCGGCCGTGCAGGGCTTCGTCTGCGAAGCGCTGGCCGTGGCCGGCGCGCAGGACATCACGCATCACGGCGGTTGGCGGGCTTACCTGGCAAGCCTTCGTCCGGCCTGAATTCCGCCTTTTCTCCTCGCCTTTTCCTTCTTCCCCTTTCTCTTCCTCTTCTCGAACAGGAGTTTCCGCCATGTCCGTTTCCTCCGCGTCCTCCTCTCGCCGGCGATTGCTGCAAGCCGGCGGCGCGGCGCTGGCCGCGCTCGCCGCACCGGCGATCGTGCGCGCGCAGGCGCCCCGGATCCGCATCGGCTACTGGCCGGTGGCGGCGGGACTGCCGTTCTTCGCCGCGGTGGAGAAGGGCTTCTTCAAGGAAGCCGGGCTCGACGTCGAGCCGCTGAAGTTCGCCGGCGCCCAGCAGGTGATGGAAGCCATGCTTTCGGGCCGGGGCGACGGTTGCGCGAACGGCACCGGCTCGGCCAATCTCGCGATCGGCGAGATCGCGCAGCCGGGGCTGTTCAAGATCTTCTGCACGAATCCGAGCAACGCCAAGTTCGTGCTGGAAGAGTTCCTCGTGCCCAAGGACAGCCCGATCAAGAGCGTCGCCGAGCTCAAGGGCAAGAAGGTCGCGTCGGGCCCCGGCATCCAGAACGTGACGCTGGCCAGGACGATGCTCGAGCGCGCGGGCGCCGGGGCGATGACCGTGACTGAACTGCCGATCGGCCAGCATGTCGCCGCGCTCGCGGCCGGCCAGGTCGACGCCGTCTATACGCTGGAACCCACGGGCACGGTCGGGCGGCTCAACGGCACCTCGCGCGTGCTCGAAGCCGGCGTGGTCGCGCACTACATCCTCGGCGACCCGATGGCGCCCTGGCATGGCGGATCGGCCAGCCTGACGACCGAGTTCATCAAGAAGCACCCCGAGCAGGCGAAGCAGTACATCGCCGCTTATGCGAAGGGCGTGGCGTTCGTGCGCTCGCAGCCGGCCGAGGCGCGCCAGTACCTGAAGGGCTACACCGCCATCGAAGGCGCGCTGACCAACGAAGTCCCGCTGGCCTCGTACATGCTGTACGACGAGTTCAAGGCCAGCGACGTCGGCTACTTCCAGAAGTTCTACGACCTGTTCACCGAGAAGGGCATCTTCGAGAAGAAGGTGGCGGTGGAAAGCGTGCTCTATCGGGGCTGACCGTCATGGCCGATTCGACCCCATCCACCCCCTGGGCGCCGCCCGCCGCGACGGCGAACGCCGTGCCGAAAACCCCGCTCGGTCAACGGCTGCTGCCCGTCATCGGGCCGGCGGCCCTGTTCATCGTCTGGGACCTCGTCGTGCGGCTGGGCTTCATCAAGCCCATCCTGCTGCCGGCCCCGGCCGATACGGTCAGCACGCTGATCACCGGCCTGGCCGGCGGGCCGCTGCTCGGCGATTTCGCGGTGACCGTATGGCGAACGCTCCAGGCCTTCCTGATCGCTGCCGTCGTCGGCGTGCCGCTGGGCGTCCTGCTGGGCAGCAACGAGAAGGCTTACCGCAGCGTGGAGTTCCTGATCGACTTCTTCCGCTCGACGCCTTCGTCGGCGCTGATCCCGCTGTTCCTGATGATCTTCGGCACCTCCGACGTCAACAAGGTGGCGATCGCCGCGTTCGGCGCGCTGCTGATCGTCGTGTTCAACAGCGCGTACGGCGTCATCAACGCGCGCAAGCAGCGCGTGATGGCGGCCAAGGTGATGGGAGCCACGCGCTGGCAGACCTTTCGCGACGTGCTGGTCTGGGAAAGCCTGCAACCCAGCTTCGTCGGCCTGCGTTCGGCGGTGTCGATGGCGCTGGTCATCGTGATCGTCGCCGAGATGTTCATCGGCGCCGATTCGGGCCTGGGCAACCGCATCATCAACTCGCAGCAGGTGCTCAACGTCAAGAGCATGTACGCGTCGATCCTCGCGGCCGGCGCGCTCGGTTATGCGCTGAACATCCTGTTCCTCGTCGCGGAACGCAAGATCGTGCACTGGAGCGGCCGATGAGAACCTCTACCGACATCGTGCTGAACGGGCCCGTCTACGCCGACGTGCCCCGGCCGAAGTTCCAGCCCGGCCCGGCCGGCACGCACATCACGATCCGCGGGCTGACCAAGTATTTCGCCGGCTGGCCGTTGTACGAGAACTTCGACCTCGACATCCCCAAGCACAAGATCGTCTCGGTGTTCGGCCCCAACGGCTGCGGCAAGAGCACGCTGATCAACATGATCGCCGGGCTGGTGCCGATCGACGCCGGCGAGATCCTGTTCGACGGCAAGAGCCTGAAGGACACCAAGATCGGTTACGTGTTCCAGAACTACCGCGAGGCGATGTTCCCGTGGATGCGCACGATCGACAACATCGCTTACCCGCTCAAGCTCGAAGGGCGCAGCAAGATCGAGGTCGATCGGCGCATGGCCGAGCTGGTGGCCAGCTTCGACGTCCGGTTCGACCTCAACCGCTACCCGTACGAGCTGTCGGGCGGGCAGCAGCAGACGGCGTCGATCATGCGCGCGCTCGCGCCCAACCCCGAGGTGCTGTTCCTCGACGAGCCGTTCTCGGCGCTGGATTTCGAGATGACGCTGTTCATTCGCGAGAAGCTGCAGCAGGTGTTCATGCAGACCGGCACGACGATGCTGCTGGTGTCGCACGACCTCGAAGAGAGCGTGTACCTGGCCGACCAGGTGCTGCTGCTGACCAAGCGGCCGACCAAGGTCGCCGAGATCCTGCACTACGACGATCCGCGCCCGCGTACCGTGGAGACGCTGAGCACGCCGAGCTTCGTCGCGATGAAGAAGCTCAGCCTGGAGATTTTTCAACGCGAGGTGCGGCGATGAGACCCGACGAGATCGCGCGATACGTCGATGCCGCGGCGATCGTGCTGGAGCTGCCGCTGCAGGCCGGACATCGGGAGGGCGTGCTGCGCTACTTCGAGCTGGCCGCGGGCTTTGCCGCCGTGGTCGAGACGGTGCCGCTGACCGCGCACGATGACAGCGCGGTGACCTTCATTCCGTTGTCGCCGCTATCGCCGGAATCGCCGGAATCGCCGGAATCGCCGGAATCGCCGGAGGGCCTCGCATGACACCGGCCGAATACTTGCGACTGGATGCCTGGGCGATGGCCGAGGCGGTGCGCGGCGGCGCCGTCGGCGCCGTGGCGCTGGCCGAGGCCGCGCTCGCGCGCATCGCCGCCACCGACGCGCGCGTCAATGCGTTCACCAGCGTGCTGCGCGAACGCGCATTGCGTCGGGCCGCGCAGGTCGATGCCGCACGGACCGGCGCCGGCGGTGCGCGCGCCCGCGAGCTGCCGCTGCTGGGCGTGCCGTTCGCGATCAAGAACCTGTTCGACATCGCCGGCCTGCCGACGCTGGCGGGCTCTAAGATCGAGCGCAGCGCCGCGCCCGCGCGAGCCGACGGCCTGCTGGTGCGGCGCCTCGAGCAGGCGGGGGCGGTGCTGGTCGGCGCGTTGAACATGGACGAGTACGCGTACGGTTTCACCACCGAGAACAGTCATGCCGGCCCGTGCCGCAACCCGCACGACCTCACGTGCATCGCCGGTGGTTCGTCCGGCGGTTCCGGCGCGGCGGTGGCGGCCGGGCAGGTGCCGCTCGCGCTCGGCTCGGACACCAATGGTTCGATCCGGGTGCCGGCTTCGCTCAATGGCGTGTATGGGCTGAAACCCACGTTCGGCCGCCTGCCGCGCACCGGCACGTATCCGTTCGTCGCCAGCCTCGATCATCTGGGTCCGTTCGCCCGTTCGGTGCGCGACCTGGCGCTGAGCTACGACGCGATGCAGGGCGCCGAGACGCAGGTGCCGCGTGATCCCGGCTGCGCGCAGCGCGCGGTCGAGGCCGTGACGCCGCTGCTCGCGCGCGGCGCGAACGGCCTGCGCATCGGCGTGCTGGGCGGCTGGTTCCGCCGTTGGGCGCAACCCGAGGCGCTGGCGGCCGTCGATACGGTGGCCAGCGCGCTGGGGGCGCGGCGGATGGTCGAGCTGCCGCTGGTCGAAGCCGGACGCGCAGCCGCCTTCCTCGTCACCAACGCCGAAGGCGCCGCGCTGCATCTGCCCGACCTGCGCCGCCGGCCGCAGGACTTCGATCCGCTGGCGCGCGATCGATTCCTGGCCGGTGCCTTGCTGCCCGCGGCCTGGGTGCTGCGCGCGCAGCGCGTGCGCCAGCGCTATGCCGAAGAAGCGGCGCGGATCTTCGCGCGCTTCGACGTGCTGCTCGCGCCGGCCACGCCCTGCGCGGCCACGCCGATCGGCACCGAGTTCTTAGAACTGGACGGCCAGCGCCTGCCGCTGCGCGCCAACATGGGGCTGCTGACGCAGCCGATCTCGTGCATCGGCCTGCCGGTGGCGGCCGTGCCGGTCTGGCGAGCCCATGCGTCGCTGCCGATCGGTGTGCAGGTGATCGCCGCGCCCTGGCGCGAAGACCTGGCGCTTCGCGTGGCGGCCGAGCTCGAACGCGCCGGCGTCACGCGGGCACCGGTCGCCGAGCTGGATGCCGAGGACGGAGCGAACCCGTGATCGAGAACGCCCTGATCAACCTGCCCGAGGTACTGGAGGAAGTGCGCGCCGCGTTCGCGCGCTACGAGGACGCGCTGGTGCGCAACGAGGTGGAGATTCTCGATTCGCTGTTCTGGAACAGTCCGTACACGTTGCGCTATGGAGCGACCGAGAACCTCTACGGCTACGAGGCCATCGCGGCCTTTCGCGCCGGACGGCCCTCGCAGGGCCTGATGCGCGAGCTGCTGCGCGTGCAGATCGTCACTTATGGCCATGACTTCGCCACCGCGAACTGCGAATTCCGCCGCGAGGCAAGCACCCGAACGGGGCGCCAGAGCCAGACCTGGATGCGTACTGAACAAGGTTGGCGCGTGGTGTCGGCGCACGTGAGCCTGATGGACTGAAAAACGGTGCACGGCCGGCGTTCGAAGCTGGCACGCGATATGCATTCCATCTTGTATCCAAGTTTGAATCAACGTGCGCCGTCGACGCCCCTACCTTCCGGAGTCCTCTCGTGAATCAGTTCAACCGCCGCGATTCCCTGAAGTCCCTTGCCGCGCTGGGTGCGGCCGGCAGCCTCGGCATGCTGAGTCCGCTGGCGCGGGCGCAGAAGCCGATGACCGTGGGCGTGATCTACGTCGGTGCGCGCGACGACTACGGTTACAACCAGGCGCACGCGCAGGCCGCGGCCGAACTCAAGAAGATCGCCGGCGTGAAAGTGATCGAGGAAGAGAACGTTCCCGAGACCAACGCGGCGCAGAAGTCGATGACCGGCATGATCGCGCAGGACGGCGCCTCGCTGTTGTTTCCGACCTCTTTCGGCTACTTCGATCCGCACGTCCTGGCGGTGGCGCCGAAATATCCGGACGTGCGCTTCGCGCACTGCGGCGGCCTGTGGACCGACAAGAATCCCAGGAACGTCGGCAGCTTCTTCGGCTACATCGAGGAATGCCAGTTCCTCAACGGCATCGTGGCCGGCCACATGACCCGGAGCAACAAGATCGCCTTCGTCGCCGCCAAGCCGATCCCGCAGGTGCTGCGCAACATCAACGCGTATGCGCTCGGCGCGCGCTCGGTCAAGCCGGAGATCACCTGCACGGTGATCTTCACCGGCGACTGGTCGATGGCCGTCAAGGAGGCCGAAGCCACCAACAGCCTGGCCGACCAGGGCTGCGACGTGTTCACGATGCACGTCGACGGTCCCAAGGTGGTCGTCGAAACGGCGGCCAAGCGCGGCAAGTTCGTCTGCGGCTATCACGCCAGCCAGGCGAAGCTCGCGCCCAACGCCTATCTGACCGGGGCCGAGTGGAACTGGCTCACCGCCTATACCGCGATCCTCGAGGCGGCGCGCAGCGGCAAGCCGCACCCGAACTTCCTGCGCGGCGGGCTGAAGGAGGGTTACGTGAAGACCTCCGATTACGGGCCGATGGTGACCGAGGCGGCCAGGAAGCAGGCCGACGACACCAAGGCCAGGATGCTGGCGGGCGGTTTCGACATCTTCAAGGGGCCGCTGAAGGACAACAAGGGCAACGAAGTGATCGCCGCCGGCAAGGTCCACAAGCAGACGGACCTCGAGCTGGAAAAAATGAACTACCTCGTCGAAGGCGTGGTGGGCACCATCGGCTGATCGCGATGCGCGCCGTTCTGCGTGAGCTGATGCCGTCGGTGCTGGCGATCGCCGCCGCGCTGCTGTTGTTCGGCGTCTTCGTCGCCGCGGCCGCGGGCGTCGATCCGCTCGAGGCCTGGTCGGTGCTTTTCCGGGGCGCGTTCGGAAGCTGGTTCTCGTGGCAGAACACGCTGCAGCGCGCGGCGCCGCTGATGCTGACCGCGTTGTGCGTGGCGATCCCGGCGCGTGCGGGCCTGGTCATCATCGGCGGCGAGGGCGCGCTGGTGCTGGGCGGCCTGGCCTGCGCGACGCTGGCGTACCTCGTTCCGCTGCCCGGCGGCATACCCGGTTCCGTCGCCGTCTGCGTGGCCGGCGCCGCGGCCGGCGCGCTGTGGATCATGCTGGCCGGCTGGCTGCGCCAGTACCGCGGCATCAACGAAACCATCAGCAGTCTGCTGCTGGCCTACGTCGCGATCGGCATCTTCAAGCATCTGGTCGAAGGCCCGCTGCGCGACCCGGCCAGCCTGAACAAGCCGTCCACGCATGCGTTGGACGAAGCGCTGCGGATCGGCGGCATCGCCGGATCGGACGTGCACTGGGGGCTCGCGATCGGCGTGCTGGCCTGTATCGGACTGGGTCTGTGGCTGCGGCTGACGGCCTCGGGCTTCTCGCTTCGCGTGGTCGGCGGCAACCTGCGCGCCGCGCAGCTCGTCGGCCTGCCGGCCAACCGGCTGGTCCTGCTGGCCTGCGCGATTGGCGGGGCCTGCGCGGGCCTGGCCGGCGCGGTGGAAGTGGCGGCGGTGCACACCAGTGCCAACGCCGCGCTGATCGCGGGTTACGGTTATGCGGGCATCCTGGTGGCGTTCATCGCGCGGCAGAACCCGGTGGCGGTGATTCCGGTGGCCATCCTGTTCGGCGGCTTCGGTGCCGCGGGCAGCCTGCTGCAGCGGCGTCTGGGCCTGCCCGATGCCTCGGTGCAGGTCCTGCAAGGCATCGCCTTCGTGCTGATCCTGGCCAGCGAGGTGCTGCGCCGCCTGCCGGCCAAGCGCATCGCGGCGCCGTCGCTGCGCAAAGGACACGCATGACCGCCGATCAGTGGGCGGCACTCGTCGCAGCGATCGTGGGAGGCGCGTTGCGCGTCGGCGCGCCTTTTCTTTTCGTGAGCCTGGGCGAGTGCCTGACCGAGAAGTCCGGCCGCATCAACCTCGGCCTGGAGGGCGTGCTGGTGCTGTCGGCGATGGCCGCCTTCGGCGGCGCCTACCTGAGCGGATCGCCGTGGATCGGCGTGCTGTCCGGCGCCGCGGCCGGCGCAGCGCTGGCCCTGCTGCACGGCTTGTTGTGTTCGCTGAAGGGCGTCAACGACGTCGCCACCGGCATCGCGCTGATGCTGCTGGGCACCGGACTCGCGTTCTATTTCGGCAAGCCGCTGATCCAGCCGCAGGCGCCGCAGATCCCGGCCATCCCGCTGGGCGACTGGAGCGACAACGGCGCCGTGCGCTCGGCGCTGCAGGTCAACGCATTGGTGCCGATCGGGCTGCTGTTGGCGTTTGGCCTGTGGTGGGGATTCGCGCGCACGCGTGCCGGGCTGCTGGTGCGCATGGCGGGCGACTCGGCCGACGCCACGCGCGCGCTCGGCTATTCGGTGTCGGGCCTGCGCATCGCGGCCACCACCGCGGGCGGTGCGATCGCCGGCCTCGGCGGCGCGTCGCTCACGCTGTTCTATCCGGGTAGCTGGAGCGAAGGCATCTCCAGCGGCCAGGGATTGATCGCCGTCGCACTGGTGATCTTCGCGCGCTGGAGTCCGCTGCGCTGCGTGTACGCGGCGCTGCTGTTCGGCGGCGCCGGCGCAGTCGGCCCGGCGCTGCAGTCGATCGGCATCGGTTGGGGTTACCACCTTTTCAACACCGTGCCCTACGTGCTCACGCTGCTGATCCTGGTGGCGACCTGCCGGCCCGGCCAGGTCGCGGCCGGCAGCCCCGGCGAGCTGTCTTCCACCCGATGAAAGGAACTTACCCATGAGCGGTCTCGGCGGCTTGAACAAATCGGCCCGGGGCGTCGTCGTCGGCCTGGTCCAGTTGCAACTGCCGGTGGTCGCCACGCGCGAACAACTGGCGGCACAGACGGCGCGCATCTGCGAACTCGTCGGCAAGGCCCGGCGCAACCAGCAGACGATGGACCTGGTCGTGTTTCCCGAATATTCGCTGCACGGCCTGTCGATGGACACCCATCCCGAGATCCTGTGCACGCTCGACGGACCCGAGGTCGGGGCTTTTCGCCGGGCCTGCATCGAGCACCGGATCTGGGGCTGCTTCTCGATCATGGAAGCCAATCCCGACGGCAATCCGTACAACAGCGGCCTGATCATCGACGACCAGGGCGCGATCCGCCTGTACTACCGCAAGCTGCACCCGTGGGTACCGGTCGAGCCGTGGGAGCCCGGCAACCTGGGCGTGCCGGTCTGCGACGGGCCTAACGGCAGCAGGCTGGCGCTGATCATCTGCCACGACGGCATGTTTCCCGAGATGGCGCGCGAGGCCGCCTACCAGGGCGCCGAGATCATCCTGCGCACGGCCGGCTACACGGCGCCGATCCGCCATGCGTGGAAGATCACCAACCAGGCCAATGCGTTCTGCAACCTGGCCTATACGGCCAGCGTGTGCATGAGCGGCAGCGACGGGACTTTCGATTCGATGGGCGAGGGCATGTTCTGCAGCTTCGACGGCACCGTCATCGTCGAGGGCGGCGGCCGGCCCGACGAGATCATCACGGCCGAGCTGCGGCCCGACCTGGTGCGGGAGGCGCGTACCGGCTGGGGCGTCGAGAACAACCTCTACCAGCTCTACCACCGCGGCTACGTCGCGGTGAAGGGCGGCGCGCAGGATTGCCCGTACACGTACATGCACGACATGGCGGCCGGCCGTTACCGCCTGCCGTGGAGCGAGCAGGTGCGGGTGACCGACGGCAGCGCGTTCGGCTTCGCGCCGCCGCAGCGCTCGTACGCGGGCGCCGGCACGCATCCGCTGGTGCCGCCACCGGCAGCGGATATCGCCGCGAAGGCCGTGAACGAGACGCAGGACTGAAACGATGGACACGAGCACCCTCCTTACCCCGGCCGCGCAGCGCTTCGTCGCAGCCGATCCTTATCGCTGGCCTTACGACGGCGACCTGCGTCCGCAGAACACCGCGCTGATCGTCATCGACATGCAGACCGACTTCTGCGGCAAGGGCGGCTACGTCGACGTGATGGGTTACGACATATCGCTGACGCAGGCGCCGATCGCGCCGATCCGGCGCCTGCTGGCCGCGATGCGCGAATCGGGCTGCACGATCATCCATACGCGCGAGGGCCACCGGCCCGACCTGTCGGACCTGCCGGCCAACAAGCGCTGGCGCTCGCGCCAGATCGGACACGAGGGCGTGGGCATCGGCGACGCCGGGCCCTGCGGCCGCATCCTGGTCCGCGGCGAGCCGGGCTGGCAGATCATTCCCGAACTCGCGCCGCTCGACGGCGAGGTCGTGATCGACAAGCCCGGCAAGGGATCGTTCTACGCGACCGATCTGGAAATGATCCTGCGCACGCGCGGCATCCGCAATCTCGTGCTCACCGGCATCACCACCGACGTGTGCGTGCACACCACGATGCGCGACGCCAATGACCGCGGCTTCGAATGCCTGCTGCTGTCCGACTGCACGGCGGCGACCGATCCGGGCAACCATGCGGCGGCGCTGAAGATGATCACGATGCAGGGCGGCGTGTTCGGTGCGCACGCGACGTCGTCCGCATTGATCGAAGCGCTGACGTCGTGATCGCCCCGGTCGAGGCCGTCCCGCGCGCCGCCGGCGCGCTCGCGCTGGACACCTATGCGTTGAGCAAGCGCTTCGGCGGCTTCACCGCGCTGGACGGCGTGTCCGTGCGCGTCGAGCCGGGCACCGTGCACGCGCTGCTGGGCGAGAACGGCGCGGGCAAGAGCACGCTGGTCAAATGCGTGGCCGGCTTCCAGCGCGCCGACGAGGGCAGCATCCTGATCGACGGGCGCGAGCGGGATATCGCCAATCCGATCGTCGCCCGGCAACTGGGCATCGGCATGGTCTACCAGCATTTCACGCTGGCGCCGGGCATGACGGTGGCCGAGAACCTGCTGCTGGCCGGCGGCAGGATCCCCGCGGTGATCGACTGGAAGGCGCAGCGCGCCGAACTGCGGCGATTCCTATCGACCACGCCGTTCACCCTCGACCTGGACGCGCGGCCGGCCGAACTGGCGGCGGGCGAAAAGCAGAAGCTCGAACTGCTCAAGCAGCTCCATCTGAAGCCGCGCCTGCTGATCCTGGACGAGCCGACCTCGGTGCTGACGCCGCAGGAGGCCGACGAGGTGCTCGGCCACGTGCGCGAGTTCGCCAGGAGCGGCCGCTGCACGGTGCTGATCATCACGCACAAGTTCCGCGAAGTGATGGCTTATGCCGACGATGTGACGGTGCTGCGCCGGGGCCGGGTCGCGCACCAGGGCCGCGTCGCCGACACCGACCCGCGGCGTCTGGCGCGGGCGATGATGGGCGAGGGCGTCGCACCGCCGCCCGAGAGCGAGACGGCGGCCGGCGATCGTCCGGCCGCGGCGGCGGCCGTGCGCGAGGCGTCGCCGGCGCTGGAAGTGCGGGATCTGAAGGTCGACGGTGACCGGGGCACGCTGGCCGTCGACGGCCTGAGCCTGGCCGTGCGTCCGGGCGAGATCCTCGGCGTGGCGGGCGTGTCGGGCAACGGCCAGCGCGAGCTGGTCGAAGCGCTGGTCGGCCAGCGATCGCGCGCCGGCGGCACGGTACGGGTCATGGGCCGGCCTTATGCCGCCCGGCGCGCCGAGAACCGCGCGCTCGAGGTGCGCAGCCTGCCCGAGGAACCGCTGCGCAACGCCTGCGTGAGCGGACTCAGCGTGGCCGAGAACATGGCGCTGCGCGACTTCGACCAGCCTCCGCTCGCGTCCGGCGGGCTGCTGCGCTTCGGCCGATGGAAGCGCCGTGCACGGGCGTGGATCGACGAGTACGGCATCAAGACGCAAGGCGAGGGCGCGCCGATCGAAAGCTTGTCGGGCGGCAACGTGCAGCGCACGGTGCTGGCGCGCGAGCTGGCCGGCCGGATCAACGTGCTGATCGCCGCCAACCCGGTATTCGGCCTGGATTTCGCGGCGGTTGCCGAGATCCACGGCCGCATCGAGCAGGTGCGCGACCGGGGCGGCGCCGTGCTGCTGGTCAGCGAGGACCTCGACGAACTGCTGGCGCTGTCGGACCGCATCGTCGTGATGAGCGCGGGCCGCATCGTCCACGAAACGCCCGCCGCCGGCGCCGATCGCCACGAACTGGGCGCTTTCATGGGCGGAGGCCACTGAACTCATGAAGATCGACGCCGAGCCCTTTACCTACGAATTCGAGCTGCCGCGTACGGCGCTGGTCCTGATCGACATGCAGCGCGACTTCATCGAGCCCGGCGGCTTCGGCGAGACGCTGGGCAACGACGTCTCGCTGCTCGGCGCGATCGTGCCGGCCGCGCAGGCGCTGCTCGCGGCCTGGCGCGCGGCCGGCGGCTTCGTCGTGCACACGCGCGAGGCGCACCGCCCGGACCTGTCGGATTGTCCGCCGGCCAAGCGCGATCGCGGCAATCCGACGCTGCGCATCGGCGATCCCGGACCGATGGGCCGGATCCTGGTGGCCGGCGAACCCGGCAACCAGATCATCGACGCGCTGGCCCCGGTGGCCGGCGAGCTGGTCATCGACAAGCCGGGCAAGGGCGCTTTCCATGCGACCGGCCTGCAGCGGATGCTGCAGGCGCGCGGCATCACGCACCTGATCTTCGGCGGCGTGACCACCGAGGTCTGCGTGCAGACCACGATGCGCGAAGCCAACGACCGCGGCTATGATTGCCTGCTGCTCGAGGACTGCACCGAGAGCTATTTCCCGCGCTTCAAGTCGGCCACGATCGAGATGATCCGCGCGCAGGGCGCCATCGTCGGGTGGACGGCGCCGAGCGCGGCGCTGCACGCGGCGCTGGCCGGCCGCTGAGGAGGAACATCCGATGACGCTCGTCGCCCTGCGTTCTTCTGCGCGATCGGCTTCCGGCGACGGCGGCGCTTTCCGGTCGCGTGCGGACGAGGTCCACGCGCAGCTCAAGCGCGACATCGCCGGGTTCAAGCTCGTGCCCGGCGACCGCTTCACCGAGAACGAGATCTGCGAGCGTCTCGGCGTCTCGCGCACGCCGGTGCGCCAGGCGCTGTTCCGGCTGCGGCAGGAAGGCTTCGTCGAGGTGCTGTTCCGCAGCGGCTGGCGCGTGCTGCCCTTCGATTTCGACCAGTTCGAGCAGTTGTACGACCTGCGCATGGTGCTGGAGACCACGGCCGTGCGCCGGCTGTGCGAGAGCGGCCGCCGCATCGACCGCGCGCTGCTCGATTCGCTGATGGGCATCTGGCTCGTGCCCGCGGCCGAACGCGCGACCGACGGCGTGCAGGTCGCGCAGTGGGACGAGGCCTTCCACTGCGCGCTGGTCGAGGCGGCCGGCAACGCCGAGATGGCGCGCGTGCACCGCGAGGTGACCGAGCGCATCCGCATCATCCGCCGGCTCGACTTCACGCAGCGGCCGCGCATAGCCGCCACTTACGACGAACATGCGAAGATCCTCAGGGCGATACGCGCGAACCGCGGCGACCAGGCGGCGATGCTGTTGCGCGCGCACATCGAGAGCAGCCAGGCGGAAGTGCGCAAGATCACCTTGCATCAGATCCATCTGGCCCGGAGCGCGGCGCGCTGACCGCGCCGGGTCCCGAACCCTTGCACATCACACACCTTAGTTCGACGGAGCCCGGATGAACTGGACCGAACGCACGTTCAAGCTGCACGAGCACGGCACCACGGTGCGGACCGAGCTGATGGCCGGCCTGACCACCTTCCTCACGATGGCCTACATCATCTTCGTGAACCCATCGATCCTCGGTGATGCCGGCATGCCCAAGGATGCGGTGTTCGTGGCCACCTGCCTGATCGCCACGCTGGGCACGACCGTCATGGCCTTGCACGCGAACTACCCGATCGCGCTGGCACCCGGCATGGGCTTGAACGCTTATTTCGCTTACGTCGTGGTGCTCAAGATGGGTTTCACCTGGCAGGCCGCGCTCGGGGCGGTGTTCGTGTCGGGCTGTCTGTTCCTGCTGGTCACGGTGTTCGGGCTGCGCTCGCTGATCATCCGCGCCATCCCGTCGTCGCTGCGCCTGGCGATCACCGTCGGCATCGGCCTGTTCCTGGCGCTGATCGCGCTCAAGAGCGCCGGCATCGTGGCCGCCTCGCCCGCGACCTTCGTCACGCTGGGCGACCTGCATACGGCGCCCGTCGTGCTGGCCGTGCTGGGCTTCGTGCTGATCGTGGTGCTGGACAAGCTCGCGGTGCCGGGGGCGATCCTGATCGGCATCGTGGCCGTGACCATCGCCTCGTTCTTCTTCGCCGACAACCCTTTCCATGGCGTGTTCTCGGCGCCGCCGTCGATCGCTCCGACCTTCCTTCAACTGGACATCAAGGGCGCGTTGACCGGCGGCATCCTGAACGTGATCCTGGTGTTCTTCCTGGTCGAGCTGTTCGACGCCACCGGCACGCTGATGGGCGTGGCCAAGCGCGCGGGCCTGCTGGTGCCGGGCAAGATGGAGCGGCTGAACAAGGCGTTGCTGGCCGACAGCGTCGCGATCTTCGGCGGCGCGCTGCTGGGCACTTCGAGCACGACGGCCTACGTGGAAAGCGCGGCCGGCGTGCAGGCCGGCGGCCGCACCGGACTGACGGCGCTGACGGTGGCCGTGCTGTTCCTGGCCTGCCTGTTCATCGCGCCGCTGGCCGGCGCCGTGCCGCCGTATGCGACCGCGCCCGCGCTGTTCTTCGTGGCCTGCCTGATGCTGCGCGACCTGACCGAGCTGGACTGGGACGACACGACCGAGGTGCTGCCGGCGACGGTCACCGCGCTGACGATGCCGTTCACCTACTCGATCGCCAATGGTTTGGCCTTCGGCTTCATCACTTATGCCGTGCTCAAGCTGTTGACGGGCCGCGCGCGCGACGTGCACTGGATGGTCTGGATCATCGGCGGCGTGTTCCTGTTCAAGTTCATCTACATCGGCGGGCACTGAGAGGCTGAGAGTCACGGCCGACAAACTCTCAGCCTCTGAGCCGGTCGGCGGCTGCATGACCGGGCCGCGCCCGGAAGGCCGCGCGCTAAAGCCCCAGCGCGACGCCGTCGCCCCTCGGGTCGTGCGCGCCGGACAGTCGGCCGTCCGGATCGAGCCGGATCACGCCGGGCAGCCCGGCCAGCGGGCTGTGCGCCGGAATCGTCGCGATCTCGTGGCCGCGCGCATGCAACGACGCCAAGACCTCGGCGCCGACGTCTTCTTCCAGCTTCAGGCTGTCGCGACTGTCGGAGAAGGTCCTGCCGAGCAGGAACCGCGGCCTGGCCAGCGCCTGCGCGGGATCCAGGCCGTAGTCGATCAGCCGCGTCAGCAGCGCGACCAGCGTCTGCGGCTGGCCGTCGGCTCCCTGCGTGCCCAGCAGAAGCTCGGGCCGTCCGTCCCGGATGAACACGGCCGGATTGAGCGTATGGAACGGGCGCTTGCCGCCGCGCAGGCCGTTGGGGTGGGACGGATCGGGGTGAAAGGCCGCCGCCCGGTTGTGCCACAGCACGCCGGTGTCGCCGGCGACGACGCCGCTGCCCCAGTCGTAGTAGATGCTCTGCAATACGCTGGCGCCGCGGCCCGATGCGTCGGCCGCCGCGAAGAACACCGTGTCGCCGTGGCGGAACGTCTGCGGCCAGGCCAGTGCCCGCGGACTCTGCTGCGCGCGCCGGGCCTGGCTGCGGATATGGGCCGGGTCCAGCAGGCGGTCGACGGGCACGTCCGAGAAGTCCGGGTCGGCCAGATAGCGGTCGCGGTCGATGAAGGCGAGCTTGATCGCTTCGACCATCCGATGGAAGTGCTCGGCGCTGCCTTCGGGCACGGCACCAAGGTCCTGTTCGCCGAGGATGCCCATCGCCTCCAGCGTCGCGAATCCCTGCGTCGGCGGCGGCAGCGTCAGCAACGTGCCGCCGCGGTAGGGCATGGCCAGCGGCGCGACTTCGCGGGCGGACGTGCGCCGCAGGTCTTCGAGCGTCAGCGGCGAGCCGGCGGCCTGCAATCCCGTCACCAGCCGACGGGCGACGTCGCCCTCGTAGAACTCGCGCGGACCCTGTGCCGCCAGCCGTTCGAGCGTGCGCGCCAGCGCGGGCTGCGGCCAGAGCCGGGCGTCGCGCGGGAAGGCCGCGTCGAAGCCGGGCCATCGGCCGCTTTCCGCCTCGCGCATCGCCAGCCAGAAGCGTAAGGACGCCGAAACCTCCACGCCCGCGTGCGCGTGTTCGATCGCGCGCGCGAGCAGCGTGTCCCAGCGCTGGCGCCCTTGCCAGTCGTGGGCGGAGATCTGCAGCGCCTGCGCCCAGCTATCGACGGCCGCCGCCGTGGTCATCGCCGAAGCACCGCCGCGAAGCGCGATCGGGCCGTGCTGCGGCGGCAGCGTCGCGGCCGCCTGGCCGATGCCGGAAATCGCGCGCACCGGCGCATGCGGCTCGGCGATCAGCCAGAACGCGTCGCCGCCGAGCCCGGTGAAGTGTGGGCAGACGACGCACAGGACGGCGGCCATCGCGATCGCCGCTTCGATGGCGTTGCCGCCGTCGGCCAGCACTTGCAGGCCGGCCTCGCTGGCCAGCGGATGAGGGCTGGTCACCATGCCTCGGTCGGAGGTGGCCGGTGTCGGATGCGGGAGGGTTCGATTGGCGGACATGAAGGAGCGTTCGGGAGAGTTCGGGAAGGAGTGGTCGGTTGGCGTCGAGCGGGAATGGCCGATCAGCGGATCGGGGGAGCGGCCGGCACCGCGGTTCAATCGGATGCTTTCGTGAGGAATGCGGCCACCATCTGCCGCGTGAGCTGCTGGTGCGCTTGCTGCCACGACGGCGCCAGCAGATCCTCGTCGAAGATCCTCGACAGCGTGTACGCGTGCGCGCGTCCGTAGTACGACAGGCTGACCATCGCCACGTACAGATGCAGCGCCTCGATGCCGGGGCGTATCGCGCCGGCCGCGGTCCCGCGCGCGAGCAGCCTGCCGATCAGCGCGATCAGCGGCGACGACATCTCGGGGATCCGGTTCGAGCGCGCCAGGTGCCGCGCCTCGTTGAGGTTCTCGAAGGCCAGCAGCTTGCGCAGCCGCGGGTGCGTCGCGAAATGGCGATCGACGAAATCGGCGATCTGCAGCAGGCCCGCCAGCGGTTCGACGACATCGGTGTCCAGTTGCAGCTCGTCGTGCCGCAGGTCGGCGATCACGGCTTCGAGCACGGCCACGTACAGCGCGTCCTTGCCGCCGAAGTAGTGGTACAGCATGCGGATGTTGGTGCCGGCGTGCCTCGCGATGCGCTCGGTGCGCGCGCCGCTGTAGCCCTGGTTCGAGAACTCGTCGATCGCGGCTTCCAGCAGCCGCGCCCGCGTGTTGACGGGATCGCGCCGTGCGTTCGTCGGATTCGGTCGTGCGTTCGCCGGATTGCGCCGTACGCTCGTGGGATCGCGTCGCGCGCTCGTTTCGCCGATCGGTCCGCTGCTTGCGGATGCAGTCGTGTTCATGGCCTCGCTCCGGTTGCGGCCGACAGCGTCACGGCCAGGTCCAGCAGCCGCTCGTCGTTGCCGCGAGCGGAAATGAAGGAGACGCCGAGCGGCAGCCCTTCGACGGTCGCGAGCGGCATCACCACCTGGGGCAGGCCGGCGTGGCCGGCCACCGCGCCCAGCGCGAGCGCCTTTTCGTAGAACGCGTCGCGCCGGTTCGCGTCGGCGTTGCGCAGCAGTGCCGGGCAGGGCGCGGCGGGGACCAGCCAGGCCTCGTCGGCGCCGAGTTCCCGCGTCAGTCGTCGGGCGGCGTTCGCGCGCCAATCGGTCCAGTACGGCCGCAGGCCGACATCGAGCGCGAGGGCGGCGTCGAAACGCGGCGCGAGGGCGGGACCGAAGCGGGGCCGCTGCCGGCGGATCCACGGGCCCAGATGCGCACGGATCTCCAGGCCCTGCAGCACGGCATAGGCGTTCAGCCAGTCGTGCCAGTCGCCGTCGCCGTAGACGCTGCGCTCGGCGTCGATGCCGAGGCGTCGCGCGAAGCCGGACAGCGCCTCGCGCACCGGCGGTTCCGCCAGCGCGAGTGCGTCGACGGCGACGCACAAGCTTAGCGGCGCTCGCGATCCGGCCTTGCTACGACTTAGCAGCGCTTGGCCGGCGTCGCGCAGCAACGAGGCGTCGCGCGCGAACCAACCCACGGTGTCGTAGCTGGGCGCGAACGGCAGCACACCGGCCAACGGAATCCGGCCATGGGTCGGACGCATCGCGTGCACGCCGCAGAACGACGCCGGCACGCGGACCGAACCGCCGGTGTCGGTGCCCAGCGCCAGATCGGCCTCGCCCCATGCGACGGCCGCCGCGCTGCCGCCGGACGAGCCGCCGGGCAGGCGCCCGGGGTCGATCGGATGACGCGGCGTGCCGTAGTGGGCGTTCTCTCCTTCGAGGCTGAACGCCAGCTCGTCGCTGATCGTCTTGCCGGCGACGCGCGCGCCCGCGCGCCGCAGGGCGCCGACGCAGTGCGCGTCCCGCGCGGCCGGTCCGTGGCTGGCGGCCCAGTCCGGATTGCCGCCGCCGGTGACGTCGCCGCCGACGTCGATCAGGTCCTTGACGCCCAGCCGCACGCCATCGAGGGCGCCGTGCCCTAGAGCGGTGCGTTCGCAGCGCGGGCCGGGCAGCCAGGCGCTCGAACGGTCCGCCGAATCGTCTGGAATCGCCGTGTGCATCAGCGCGGCAGCGCCCGCAGCACGGCGATCGAGTCGGTGACGAAACCGAAGCACTTCTTCACGTTCCACACGGTGGCCTGCGTGCAGAAGTCCGGCGAGCTGGTCGCGCAGCAGTCGTCGAGCATGATGCAGCCATAACCGAGGAAGTTCGCGTCGGTCAGCGTGTGCAGCACGCACTGATCGGTGTTGCAGCCGGCGAAGAGGATGCTGCGGGTGCCCAGGTTGCGCAGCATGCTGTCCAGCGGCGTATCCCAGAAGCCGCTGATGCGGTGCTTGTCGACGAGGAAATCACCTTCGTGGGGCGCCAGTTCGTCGACGATGGCCGCCGGCCACGAGTCTTTCTGGAGCACGTGACCGCGGCCGTTGGGCAGCGGATCGCCCAGGCCCACGCCGCTGCCGCTGTTCTTGTACAGGTGGATCTGGTTCGGAGGCATGTTGGCCAGGTCGGCGCGGTTGCCCCAGTTGACCCAGATCACCGGCACGCCGCAGCGGCGCAGTTCGGGCAGCAGCCGTTGCAGCGGTTCGATCGGCGCGCGGTCGGCCGCGTAGTCGCCGCCGATGTGGTCGACCCAGCCGCCCTCGGCGCAGAAGTCGTTCTGCATGTCGATGATCACGATCGCGGTGCGGCGCAGATCGAGCACGACGTTCTGCGGCTGCGCGGCGAGCTTGACCCGCACCGGGGCGGGCGGCTCCGTCGACATGTCGACCTCATCGTCGCCGGCGACCCAGTAGTACTGCTGGCCCAGGCCCAGAGCGTTGTGCGGCCGCGGATCGTGGAGATAAGGATGGCGTTTCACGGAAGCTCCGGTTTCGTGCGTTGTCGGAACAGGCATCACCGCTGGGCGGCGCGAGAGGAGCGCTCGTGCACCGTTTTGCAGCGGAAAGACGGCGATCTCACTGGCACCTTTATTGCAATGCCTGGCGGGTAAGTAATCGGTTAGTTACTTCACCGGTCCATCAAGCGAAAGGCATGCCATGAAGAATCCACTCCCGTCCCGCCGCGCGTTCGTCCTGGGCGGCTCCGTCGCGATCGCATTCCTGCTGGCGACGCCGGCTCCGGCCGCAGACCCGTTGGCGGTCGGCATCCTGATCCCGGGTTCCAAGTCCGACAAGGGCTGGATGGAGTCCGGCTACGACGGGCTCGTCGCCGCGCAGAACGAGTTCGGCACGCGGATCAAGGTGCAGATGATCGAGAACATCAACTACGCCGACATGGAGCAGGCGCTGACGAATCTCGCCAGCAAGAACGCGCTGGTGATCGGCGTCGGCGGCCAGACGCAGGCTGCCGTGCTGAAGATCGCCAAGCGGTTTCCGAAGACCCGGTTCTCGATCGTCGGGGGCAACAAGGGCGAGGAAGCGGCCAACGTGGCCGGCTACGACGTCAAGCAGGCGGAGATCGCCTTCGTCGCGGGCGCCGCCGCGGCGATGCTCTCGAAGAACGGCGCGGTGAGCTACGTCGGCGGCATGGAGATTCCGTCGATCGTCAATGCCGGCAAGGAGTTCGGCAACGGGGCCCGCTACATCCAGCCCGCGATCAAGTACTTCGAGAACTACACCGGCGACTTCGACAACGTCGCCAAGGCCAAGGAGGCGACGCTGGCCGCGATCGCCCAGGGTGCCGACATGCATTACCACATCCTGAATCTCGGCCTGCGCGGCATGGAGCAGGCGGCCAAGGAGAAGGGCACGCGGATCATCGGCAGCTATACCGATCGCTGCGGCACCGATCCGCTGTATCCGGCATATAGCGTCACCGGCGTCGGCTACCAGGTGCAGTACGCGATCAAGGAGGCGGTGGCGGGCACCTGGAAGGCCGGCTACAAGCCGTTCGGCCTGGCGATGGGCCCGAACGCGTCCGACATGGTGATCTGCAACGCCACGGCCGAGCAGAAGGCCCGGCTCGAGCAGATCAAGCAGGACATCCTGTCGGGCAAGATCAAGGTGCTGGAGGGCTGATGCACGAGAGCCTCGTGATCGAGCCGCTCGTCGGCGGTGTTGCCGCCGGCGCCGCGCAGCGCGAGCAGCCGCAACCGCTGCTGCGGCTGGCCGGCCTGTCCAAGCGTTTCGGTTCGCTGCAGGCGCTGAGCGAGGTCTCGCTCGAACTGCGTCCCGGCGAGATCCATTGCCTGCTCGGCGAGAACGGCGCCGGCAAGTCGACGCTTTGCAACCTGGTGTTCGGCGTGCATTCGCCGGATGGCGGAGAGATGGCGCTGGCGGGCAGCCCTTACCGTCCGCGTTCGCCGGCCGATGCGCTCGCGCACGGCATCGCGATGGTGCACCAGCATTTCAGCCTGGTGCCCGACATGACGGTGCTCGACAACCTGCTGCTGGGCCGGGCGCGCGGCGTGCTCGATCGCAAGGCCGGTGCGGCGCGCATCGAAGCGATGCGCGAGCGCTACGGCCTGGTGCTGGACCCTCATGCCAGGGTGCAGGACCTGTCGGTGGGCGAGCGCCAGCGGGTCGAGATCGTCAAGTGCCTGGTCCGCGAGCCGCGCCTGCTGGTGCTGGACGAGCCGACGGCGGTGCTGCTGCCCGACGAGATCGAGGCGCTGCTCGCGGTCTGCGAGCGCGTGGCCGAGCAGGGTTGCGGCGTCGTGCTCGTCACGCACAAGCTGGCCGAGATCCGGCAGGTCGCGCACCGCGCGACGGTGCTGCGCGGCGGCCGCGTGGTGGCGCGCTCGGACTCGCCGGCGAGCGAGATCGAGACCCTGGTACGCGCGATGATCCAGCGCGAACTGCAGGCAATGCCGGCTGCTGCCGCGCGTGCGCCGCGCGCGGCGCCGGCGCTCGGCGAGCCGGTGCGCGAGGCGGCCTTGCACGCCGACGGCCTGACCGTACGCGATGCCGACGGCGTGCTGCGCCTGGACCGCTTCACGCTGCTGGTCGAGCCCGGCGAGATCGTCGCCGTCGCCGGCGTCGAGGGTAATGGCCAGAGCGAGCTCGGTGCCGTGCTGTCGGGCATGCTGCGCCCGGGCGAAGGCCGATATTTCGTCTGCGGCCGGGAGATGACGGATGCGTCGCCGCGCGAACTGACGGTGGCCGGCTGCGGCGTGGTGCCCGAAGACCGCCACGCACTGGCCTGCGTGACCGGCATGAGCGTGGCCGAGAACATCCTGCTCGACCGCCTGCGCCGCTACCGGCGCCGCGGCCTGCTGGATCGCACGGCGCTGCGCCGGGACGCGATGGCGCTGATGCAGCGCTACGACGTGCGCGCCGCCGGCCCCGACGTGGCGTTCGGCGGCCTGTCGGGCGGCAACCAGCAGAAAGCGGTGCTCGCGCGCGAACTGACGCTCGATCCGCTGCGTTTCCTGTTGGCCGCGCAGCCGACGCGCGGGCTGGACGTGGGCGCGGTCGAAGCGGTGTACGGCCATATCCGCGCGGCCGCCGATCGCGGCGTGGGCGTGCTGCTGATCTCGTCCGAACTCGATGAACTGCTGTCCGTCGCCGACCGCGTGCTCGTGCTCTATCGCGGTCGCGTGATGGGCGAGTGTCCGACGGCCGGCGCCGACCGCGCGCGCATCGGCGCCTGGATGGCCGGGCACGAAATCGAGGAGATGTCCTCATGAACGTTTCTGCGAATGTCTGGCTGAGCATTTCCGCAAACCTCTGGCCGCGCGTCAGGCCCGGACCGGCGCTGCTGGTCTCGGCGGCGGCCGTGCTGCTGGCCTTCGTCGTCGGCGCCGCGCTGATCGCGCTGATGGGCGTGCCCGTCGCCGACGCGGTGGCGGCTTTCGCCGACGGCGCCTGGGGCTCGCCTTATGCGCTGGCGGCCTCGATCAACCGCGCGCTGGTGCTGATGCTGGTCGGTCTGGGCTTCATCCTGGCCGAGCGCGCCAGCCTTACCAACGTCGGCGGCGAAGGCCAGATCGCCGTGGGCGGCATCGCGGCCACGGCGCTGGCGCTGTGGTCGCCGGTGGCGGCGCTGCCCGGGGGCCTGGCCTTCATCGTACCGATGCTCGGGGCGTGCCTGGCCGGCGCGCTCTGGGGCGGCATCGCCGGCGTGCTCAAGGTCAAGGCGGGCACCAACGAGGTGATCGCCACGTTGCTGCTGTCGTTCATCGCGATCTGGATGGTCTACGGCAGCGTGCAGTCCGAGAACCTGCTGCGCCGGCCGATGACCAGTTCGGCCACGTTGCCCGAGTCGCTCGAGATCCCCGCGGCGACCCAACTGCCGCTGCTGACCGGCGATGCGTCGATGCCGCTGCATGTCGGCTTGCTGCTGGGCGTGCTGCTGGCCATCGCGGTCGCCGTGGTCCTGAACCGCACGGTGCTCGGCGTGCAACTGCGTGCGACGGGCCAGAATCCGCGCGCCGCGCGCCGTGCCGGCATGGCCGTCGACGGGCTGACGATCGGCGTGCTGTGCGCGGCCGGTGCCTTCGGCGGCCTGGCCGGCGCGTTCATGCTGCAGGGCGAACAGTACTCGCTGAAGGCCGGCTTCTCGTCGGGTTACGGATTCGATGGCCTGGTCGTCGGCCTGCTCGCGCGCGGTTCAGCGACCGGCGTCGTGGCCGGCTCCCTGCTGTTCGGTTTCCTGCGCTCGGGCGGCATCAACATGGAAATGGTCGCGCAGGTGCCCACGGCGCTCGTCGTCGTGATCCAGGGCCTGATCATCGTGATGCTGGCCGGTGCGGCGCTGAGCATCCGGCGGATGGAGGCCGAACGAAAAATGAAGGTTGCCGGATGATCGAACCCGAACTCGCCGCCGTCTTCGTCGGCTCCAGCATCCGCCTGGCCGCGCCGCTGCTGCTCGCGGCCACGGGCGAACTCGTCAGCGAACGCGCCGGCGTGCTGAACATGAGCGTCGAAGGCATGATGCTGGCCGGTGCCTTCGCGGGCGCCACCGCCTCCTGGCTGACCGGCTCGCCGCTGCTGGGCCTGCTGTTCGGCGTGTTGTGCGTGCTGCCGGTCGCGTGGCTGCAGGCGTTCCTGAGCATCACGCTGCGCGCCAACCAGATCGTCACCGGCATCGGCATCAACATCCTCGTGCTCGGCGCGACTACGCTGGGTTATCGCGCGCTGTTCGGCAGCCGCTCGCGCGCCGAGATCCCGGGCCTGGACAAGTGGGCGCCGCCGGGCCTGTCGCAGATTCCGTACCTGGGCGAGCACGTGTTCACGCAGACCTGGCTGCTCTACGCCGCGGTGGTCCTGATCGCGCTCGTCGGCTGGATGATGCGTGCGACGGCGCTGGGCCTGGCCGTGCATGCCGCGGGCACGGCGCCGCAGGCAGCCGGTCATTGCGGCCTGAAGGTCACGCGTATCCGCTACGGCGCGGTGCTGTTCACCGGTTTCATGTCGGCACTGGCGGGCTGCTTTCTTTCGATCGGCGACATCCACACGTTCACCGAAGGCATGACCGGCGGCGCCGGCTACCTGGCGATCGCCGCGGTGATCTTCGGCAACTGGCGCCTGGGGCGCACGCTGCTGGCCTGCGGCCTGTTCGGTGCCGCGACGGCTTTGCAGTTCCAGTTGCCGGCGATGGGCGTGCAGATCCCCAGCGCATTGCTGATCGCCTTGCCGTACGTGCTCGCGCTGCTGGCGGTCGGCGGCCTGGTCGGCCGGCAGGTGGCGCCCGCGGCGCTGACGAAGCCGTTTCCGGGTTGATACGGGGTCGTTCGAGCGTCGGGCACGCGGCCGGGCGGAGGGCGGAAAACAGGGGTAAGGATACCGGCGTGTTCAGAACTCCATCTTGGCGTTCAGCATGAACATGCGCGGCAGCAGCGGCAGGATCTGGCCGTTGCCGGAGGAGAACCAGGTCTGGCGGTTCGTGAGGTTGCTGATCTCCGCGCGCCAGGTGACCGGACGGTTGGCGATCCGGGACGTGTACGAGGCCCCCATGCCGAAGATCGCGCGGCCCCCGACGCGCAGACGGTTGGCCGAGTCGGGGTAAGTGTCTCCCACGTACTTGACGTTGGCGTGCAGGCCCAGTCCGGGTAGTTGAGGAACCTCGTAGCCGGTATGCGCGGTCGCCACGACGCGGGGCGCGGTGACGACCCGATTGCCGTCGAACGCCGTGCCGCGCCGGTACTCGGCGTCCAGAAGCATCAAGCCGCCGCCGATCGTCCAGTTGCGAACAGGGCGCACGCCGGCATTGAGCTCGGCGCCCTGGTAGGTCGTCAGACCGTTCTGCACGTAGTAGTTGTCGGCGCTGGCATAGGCTGCGGCTCGCTCGATGCGGAAAACGGCGGCGGAGACGCTCCATCTGTCGGTTTCGGCCTTCACACCGATCTCATACTGCTTGCTCTTCAGCGGCTTGAGCACCTCGTTGGCATTGGCGTACTGCTGGGCGACGATGCCGCCGGGTTCCAGCGACTCGACGTAGCTGCCGTACAACGTGACGGACTCGACCGGTTTGTAGAGCAGGGCCAGAGTCGGTGTGAGGACGCTTTTCTCGTAGCTCGAACTGACGGCGCCGGCCGCCGTGTATCCGGTCTGCTCGTAGTCGTTGTACCGGATACCGGCGATCATCGACCAGTTGCCGGGCAGCGTGAGCGTGTCGCTGACGAAGAACGCCGACTGGTCGTACTCGGCGGAACGATACATCGACCAGCCGACGTCCCCGTCGGTATAGGCATACGGGTTCGGCACGTGGATATTGCCGGCGCCGACCGGGCGATAGAAGCCGTTGCGGCTCGCGTCGAATCGCAGGCGCTGCCGTTCGGCACCGAGGACCACCTGATGGGTCGCCGCGCCCGTCTTGAAGCGTCCCTCCAGCATCAACTGCCCGATGCCATAGCCGCCCTTGTTCTTCTGGCCCAGCAGGTTGGAGTCGTAGTCGCCCGCGGGGTTGAGCAAGTAGTTGAAGTCCTTCACGTAGATGGCGGTCACGTCACTGTGCGCGAGCCTTCCGGTGAGCTTCCAGTCGGCACTGATGCGGTACTCCAGTCCGGTGCTGGCGAGCGTCAGGCGCGTGTCGTTGTAGATGCCGCCGATCGCGAGCCGGGCATCCCTCGACGAGATCGCACCGGGCAGGACCGACCCGGTATAGCGGCTGGTGCTCAGCGCCGAGGATTCGCCGCTCGTATGCCGCTCCTGGTGCAGCAGGTCGAACGACCACTTGAGGCTGGAGGTCAGATTCGAAGCCAACGCCAGCGTGAACGCGTCTCGCCGCAAGCTGCCGTCGTTGTAAGTACGTCCTTCCTCGTGGGTGGCGTTGATGCGCAAGCCGAAGCGGTCGTCCGCGGTGAAGCGGCTGCCGATGTCGGCGTGCGCCGACCAGATGCTGTCGGAACGCAAGCCCACGTCGACACTGCGAGCGGCTTCCCTGCCGGGTTTGCGCGTGACGAAGTCGGCGATGCCACCGGGCGCGCCGAAGCCGTACATGAATCCGGTAGCCCCCTTCAGCAACTGTATGCTTTCGAGGTGCTCGTACGGAATGTCCAGTCCGGTCCCGTACACGGGCAGCCCGTTGACCTTATAGCCGGAGGACATGTCCAGGCCCAGCCCCCGCACCGCCAACTGGGTAGCCCAGATCGTGTAGGTGGCGTTCTCGTTGGAGACGGATGGATCGTGCACGAAGGCGTCCGTCACCGAAGCGACCTGCCGTGCTTCCAACTGTTCGGCTGTGATCACCGTCGTCGAGAATGGCGTGTCGAGCTGGGAGCGGTCGCCCAGCGCCCCGCTCGCGACGCTGCGGCGCATGCTGCCGAGCGCTGCGTGTGTCGGCTCGGCGGTGGCCGTCACCGTCACCGGCGGCAGCGTCGTCGCATTCGCCGGGGCGCCGGATGCGGTCGATGCCGGACGCTCCCGCAGGACGTAGTTTCCGGCTCCCCTGTGCACCGCTTCCAGGCCGCTTCCGTCCAGCAGGTGCGCGAGTCCCGCTTCGACGGTGTAGCGGCCGCTCAGTCCGGGAGAATCCCGGCCCCGGGTCTGCTCCGAAGCGAACGAAAGAGTGATGTCGGCGGCGGCGGCAAAGGAACTCAGCACCGTGCCCAGCGGCCCCGCAGGAACCGAAAAGTCGCGCTCGGTTGTCGCCTGCGCATGCGCATGATCGACGCCGACGGTCGCGGCACCGCAGCTGGCCAGAAACAGCCCGACCAATACGACGCGCACCGTGTGCGCGATCGGCCCCGGCGCTGCGGGAAGCGGTATCTTCCGGACACGTTCGTCGTCTGGACTGAGCGGTGATCGTTGCTGCGACATGAAAGGGTTCCTCTGCTCTTTCGTTCGATCTGGCGGGAGTCGGCGGCGGCACGTGCACGCAGCCTCTGTCTGGTAGGCCGGATGAACTCGAAAAAGAGCAACCCTCGACGGGGAAAGTCGCGGTGGGAGATGGGCGAGAGAGGGGGCGGCGGGATCGAGCCGGCGGCGGAGCTAGCGACCTTCGACGCTGACCCAGTAGCGTGTCGCGTACCGGATCGTGACCGGCAGCGATGCGGCCACGTTGGCCAGAATCGCATCGGTGTCGTCGAGTCGGAATGCCCCCGAGATGCGCAGATCGGCCACGGTCGGGTCGCAACCGAGGTATCCCGAGCGGTGGCGGGCGAGTTCGGCGATGAAATCGCCCAGACGCCGGTCGATCGCGATGAGCTTGCCGTTCACCCATTCCGCCCGGGCCGGATCCGCCGGCCCGGTGGCGACGATGCGCTGTTCGGTGAACTCGGCCTGCCGTCCGGCCTCGAGGCGGGTTACCTCGGTAGCCGACCGCGCGGGGCGGATCTCCACCGCATCCTGCAACACGGCCACCCGCGTTCGGCCGGCTGCGGCAAGGACCGTGAAACGCGTGCCCAGCGCGCGAATGCGCCCTTCGGCCGTTCGGACCTCGAAAGGCCGCCGCGCCGGCAGATCCAGCGCGGTCTGCACCAGGATCTCACCGGCATGCAGGCGCAGCAGCCTGAGCGACGGGCCGAAGTCGACGTCGACGGCGGTGCGGGTGTTCAATTCCAGCGCGCTGCCGTCCGCCAGCGCGAATCGCCGGCGCTCGCCGGCGCCTGTGCGATAACCGGCGACCAGCGTGCGCCATGGCGTACGGTCGTAGGCGACCCAGGCCAGGGTGCCGGCACCGAGCAACATGGTCAGCAGCCTGGTCAAGCGGCGCCGCCGGGACTTCACACCCGACAGGGTCGGCAGCGCGATGTCCGCCGGCAGTTGATCCAGCCGCTGCGCCAGCGCTTGCATCTGCTGCCAGGCTCGTCGGTGCGAAGCGTCGGCGTTCAGCCAGTGCTGCCAGGCCCGCTGGTCCGCGGGTCCGGCGTTCTCGTCGTTCAACTGGACGTACCAGCGCGCGGCAGCCTCGAGAACGTCGGTGGACGAGCTCATGTCCGACGGGATCGCGACGGGTACGGTATCAATTCGCGGCCAGCACCAGGCACTGGGCCAGGGCGCGCGCCAGGTGGTTCTTGACCGTCGTGACCGAGACGCCCAGCCGAGCGCCGACCTGCGCGTAGGTCAATCCCTCGAACTGTGCGAGCAGGAAGATCTCCCGCGTTCTGGCACCTTGCGAATCCAGCATCCTGTCGATCGCGACCAGGGTTTCGATGAGGATCGCCCGGGTCTCCGGGGAGATGGCCAGAGGTTCCGGGCGCGCCGCGAGCGACTCCAGATAGGCGTGCTCGATGGCGTGACGACGCCACTGATCGACGACCAGCCCTCGCGCGATGGTCGCGAGATACTCGCGCGGCTGCTTGATCTCCGCCGCATTGCGGGTCGCGATGACCCGCAGGAAGGTGTCGTGCGCCAGATCGGGCGCCTGGTGGGCATCGCCGAGCTTGCGTCGCAGCCAGCCCCTCAGCCAGTCGTGATGATTGCTGTAGAGAGCTTCGACATGAGGGGAGGGGGCATGGTGCGGCAAGATCGGAACGAGCGCAGGGGTGAACGGACGACGATATAGCGAATGATAATTAATCTCGATTGTGCGTTGAATTTGCCTGCTCCGCAACACTCGGCGGCCGGCCGAGGCGTGCAGAGTGAGGCCTGTCTACGGCATCGACCGCTTGGGCATCTTCGTTCGCGAGCGGCAGTCTCGCGAGGCGGTCTGGCATTCGGTGATCGCCGCGCGAGCCTGGTTCCTCCGCTCGTCCGCCTACAGCGATTCGATGTGCCGGATCATCCGCTGGCGGCCCGCCTCGTCGGGCAGGCGGCCGGTCGCCGCGCCCAGATTGTCGACGACGTTCCTGGCCTGGCTGGTCGCGGGCGTGGCCGCGGTGACGGCCGGGTGGGATACCACGAACTTCAGGAAGAACTGTCCCCACGTGGCGATGTCGTATTCGGCTGCCCATTCGGGCAGCGAATGGCCTTCGACCTTCTGCCACAGGCGTGACCGTCCGAACGGCTGATACACCAGCACCCCGATACCGCGATCCCGGGCCAGCGGGAAGATGCGTTCTTCCATGTCGCGCTTGTCGATCGCGTAGTCGACGCCGATGAAGTTCAGCGGCTCGGCGCGCATGATCCGTTCCAGCTCGGCGTACTGCCTTTCGGCGGTGGTCGTCACGCCGATGTAGCGCACGCGCCCCGCATCGCGGTACTCCTTCAGCAGGCCCAACTGGGTGGGGACGTCCGCCAGGTTGTGCACCTGGATCAGATCCATCCTGGCCTTGCCGAGCGAGGCGATGGACTTGTCGATCTGCGCCCGCGCGGCGGCCGGATCCGCCTTGCCTGCGCCGAATCCGGCGACGTTCACCTTGGTCGCCCAGAACAGTTTCTCGTTCAAGCCCGTCTCCCTGGCGACCTGCGCGGCGACCGGTTCGGCCGCGCCGTAGCCCGGCGCGGTATCGAACACCGTGCCGCCTTCGCGCACCAGGGCCTGCAGGACCTCGCGCACGCCGGCCACGTTGCCTTCGCCCGCCAGGCGGGAGAACGACGCCGAACTGCCCAGCCCGACCACCGGCAGCTTTTCGCCGGTGCCGGGAATCGTGCGGGTGATCAGCGCGCGCTGGCCTTCGGCGGCCAGCAGCCGTCTCGGACCGAGGGCCGAAGTCAGGCCCGCGGCCGCGCAGAGCATCAGGTAGTCTCGTCGGGAAATCATCATCGGCTCCTCTAAGGCCTGTTCACGAAGGATCTCTCTGCAGTGCATGTCGAGCGGAATCGGCGGCGGGCTCCCGTTCGACGGCCAGCCGCTGCTGGCGACGGCCCAGCCACAGAGCCAATGCGGCCCACGTCACGGCCAGCGGAACGGCGACGCCGGCCAGCCCCGCGAGGCCCATTCCCAGCCGTCCGAGCAGGCCCTCGACCTGTGAGCCGAGCACGTCGCCGCCGCGGTAACCGAAGGTGTCGATGAAGGCCTTCGACTTGTACTTGTCCTCACGGCTGACCACCGTGTACAGCGTCTCGCGCGCGGGCCGGGCCAGCGCCCGCTGGATCGCGCTGAAC
Source organism: Burkholderiaceae bacterium (assembly GCA_047601745.1). Lineage (GTDB taxonomy): Bacteria > Pseudomonadota > Gammaproteobacteria > Burkholderiales > Burkholderiaceae_E > JAKPAM01. Next base: position 4,670,372 of record JASGIS010000001.1, read on the forward strand.
GCCGCCTGGAACACGATCAGTGCGGTCAGCGTGCCGACGAGGGCGAGGCCGACGAAACCCAGCGCGACCGTGACAGGCAGCAGCATCAGCGTGACGTGCACGCCGAGCCGCTTCATGACCCGGCCGGCGATCACGGCCTGCAGGAGCAGCGTGGCGACCTGGACGATCAGGTCGATGCGCGCGAACACGGACGTGCGCATGTCCACGTCGCTGCCCAGCGCCGCCACCATCTGCAGTCGCGTGAAGTAGAGCATCGTGGCCATGACCGTCATGATGATGACGTAGGCCGCGATGCCCAGCAGATAGCGCGACGTGAACACGGCCTTCAGGCCCTGCCAGGCGCTTCCGCCGATGATCGCGTGCTGCTGCTCGTGCGCGGATGCCCGCCCGTCGGCGCCCGCCGCCCGGCCGGATTGATTGCGGGCCACGGCCCAGGCCGACACCAGCGCCAGCATCAGGAAGCCCGCCGATACCAGCAGCAGCGCGGGCGTTCCCAGCGGCTTGGCCAGCATCGAGGCCAGCCAGGGGCCGAAGATGGCCCCCAGCGTGCCGCCGACCGAGATCAGCGCGAACACGCGCTTGCTCTGCTCCAGCGTGAAGCGGTCGGCCATCAAGGCCCAGAACAGCATCGTCGCGAACAGGTTCGAGACGCTGAACCAGACGTAGAACACCTGTCCGCTGACGATGCCGACCGCTCCCGGCGCGAGCGTCATCAGCAGATAAAAGCCGATCAGGCATAGCGCGAAGAACACGTAGGTCGCCGCGATGAACTGCAGCCGCCGAAAGCGGCTGACCAGCCAACCGAACAACGGATTGGCCAGCAGCGTCACCAGCGCGGTGCCGATGAACAGCCAGCGCACGGACTCGATGCCGCGCTGCATGCCCAGCGCATCGCGTGCCGGACGCAGCACCATCAGCGCGGTCAGCACGCAGAAAAAGAAGAAGCCGGCCAGCAGCACGGGCCGCACTTCGTCGCGCCGGACATCGAACAGCGCGGTCAACCGCGACCGCAGCGAGGGATTCGTCATTTCGGTCGACTCCGGGAAGGGACGCGCGTCGCTGACGCTCCGTTGCCCTCCAGCGACGGGCGAAGTGTTTTCATCGTCCGCATTCTGCGCTTGAATGGCATACCGGCGGGGGCGTATCCGCCGGTACCAACGAGAGGAAGCAGACGATGACCGATTCAGGATCCATTGGCGCCTGGAGAGCCGATCCGCTTACGTGGGGACATGGGCCCCGCCTGTTCGAGATGTTCGTCGAACCCACGTGTCCGTTCTCGGCAAGAGCGTTCGGCAAAGTGGACGCGCTCCTGCAACTGGCCGGAGAAGACCGCATCACGGTGAAGATCCGGCTGCAATCCCAGCCGTGGCACCTGTTCTCGGGCGTGATCGTCCGCTGCGTTCTGGCCGCCTCGACGCTGCCGGAAGGCAGGTCGAGTGCAAAGGCGGTGCTGGCTGCCGTCGCCGCGCACCGCGAAGAGTTCGAGTTCACGCATCACTGCGCCGGCCCGAACATGGGCGCTACGCCGGACGACATCATCGCGCGTATCGAGCGCTACAGCGGGGTCCGGCTGCGCGCGGCGTTTGCCATTCCGGACCTGGATCGGGAGATCAAATGGCATGCGAAATACGCGCGCCAGAACGGCATCCACGTCTCGCCGACCTTCATGATCGACGGGCTGGTCGAGCCGAAGCTGAGCAGCGGCGACGACGTGGCCGTCTGGGCCGAGCGATTGAGATAGGCAGCGGGGCTGCCGTCTCGTACCGGGCGTTCTATCGGACGAATGCCGCCCGACCCGCATACTGCGCGTCGTCGCCCAGCATTTCTTCGATGCGCATCAGTTGATTGTATTTTTCGACGCGCTCGCCGCGGCAGGGCGCACCGGTCTTCAGGTGGCCGGTGCTTAGCGCGACGGTCAGGTCCGCGATGAAGCTGTCGACGGTCTCGCCGCTGCGATGCGAAACCATCGCTCCCCAACCGGCCGCGTAGGCCATGTCGACGGCGGCGCGCGTTTCGGTCAGCGTGCCGACCTGATTCGGCTTGATCAGCACGGCGTTCGCGACGTTCTCGCGAATGCCGCGTTCGATGCGCTGGACGTTGGTCACGAACAGGTCGTCGCCGACCAGTTCGATCCGGCTGCCGAGCCGCTGGTTCAGCAGTCGCCAGCCGGCCCAGTCGTCTTCCGCCAGGCCGTCCTCCAGCACGGCGATCGGGTATCGGCGCACCCAGTCTTCATACAGTTCGACCAGTTCCGCGGCCGTGATCCGGCGGTTCTCGCTGCGCAGATGGTAGAAGCCCTCTTCGAAGAATCCGCTGGAAGCCGGATCGAGCGCCAGCACCACATCCTCGCCCGGCCGGTAGCCGGCGCTTTCGATCGCGGCCAGAATGAGCTCGACCGCGTCGCTGTTGCGCTTCAGCGCCGGAGCGAATCCGCCTTCGTCGCCGACTGCCGTGGAGTAGCCTCGATCCTTGAGGGTCGTGCGCAGGCAGTGGTAGATCTCGGCTCCGTAGCGCAGCGCTTCGGAGAAGCTTTCGGCGCCCACCGGCGCGATCATGAACTCCTGGAAGTCCGGCCCTTGCCAGTTCGCATGGACGCCGCCGTTGAGGATGTTGAACATCGGCACCGGCATGCGAACCTCCCGCGAACCGGCGAGATAGCGGAACAGCGGCTGGCGGCAGGCCTGCGCGGCCGCGCGGGCCACGGCCAGCGACACGCCCACGATCGCGTTGGCGCCGAGGCGTTCCTTGTTCGGCGTGCCGTCGAACTCGATCATCGCCTTGTCGATGCCGGCCTGGTCGCAGGCGTCCGAGCCGTGCAGCACGGCCGCGATGGCCTTGTTGACGTGCGAGACCGCCTTGTGCACGCCTTTGCCGCCAAAGCGGTGCGCGTCACCGTCCCGGATCTCCCTGGCCTCGTGGATGCCCGTCGAGGCGCCGGACGGAACGGCCGCCCGTCCGATCGCGCCTCCCGCCAGGCCCACGTCGACTTCGAGAGTGGGATTTCCGCGCGAATCCAGGATTTCTCGCGCGCGCACGGTCTGAATGCTGGATGCGGACATGGTCAGTCTCCTTCGGGGTGAGTGTCGTGGATCCGATCGGTCTTCGGCGAGGGGCCGGCGTCCGGCGCCGGCGTCGAAGGCTTATGCTGCTCGGCGAGCTTCTGCCGGCGAAAGTGCGCGAGATCGGCGATCCGAAGCTCTTCCGGAACCATGCGCCGATGCTTTCGGTGTTTGCTGTGGCCGAGCCGCTGCGCGTGGTAGATGCCGGTGTGGCCGGAGAACAGGTAGGCGGTGATGCAGCCGACGGCCGCCAGCGGTCCGATCTCGGCGCCGAACAGCTCCATGGCCATCAGCGTGGTCGCGATCGGCGTGTTCGCCGCGCCCGCGAACACCGCGACGAAGCCGATGCCGGCCAGCATGGGGAAGGGCAGGTGCAGCAGCGGCGCCAGCGCGTTGCCCAGCGTCGCGCCGATGTAGAACAGCGGCGTGACCTCGCCGCCCTTGAAGCCGGTGCCCAGCGAAACGACGGTGAAGACGAGTTTGCCGAGAAAGTCCCAGGGCTTCATCGGCTCCTGGAACGACCGCACGATCTCGGGGATGCCCAGGCCGATGTAGTGGTAGGCGTCGAGCGCCCACACCGCGATGGCGATGATCAGGCCCCCCACGAACGGACGCAGCGGCGCATAGGTGATGTGGCGCTTGACCAGCGCGCCCAGCTTGTGCGCGGCCGTCGCGAAGACCGCGCCGACCAGGCCGAAGATGATGCCGGCCAGGACGACGGCCAGCACGCTCCAGGCGCCGATCGGCACGACCTCGGGGACCGAGTAGTGGGTGTGGTGGACACCGAAGGCCAGGCATACCTGGTCGGCGACGATCGCCGCGACCGCGCACGGAAACAGCGCGTCGTAGCGCATGCGGCCGATGGCCAGGATCTCCAGTCCGAACACGGCTCCGGCCAGCGGTGTGCCGAACACCGCGGCGAAGCCCGCGCTGACGCCGGTCATCAGCAGGATGCGCCGATCCTCGTGCTCCAGCCGGAAGACATGGGTGAGCTGATCGGCGAGCGCGCCGCTCATCTGCACGGCGGTGCCTTCGCGGCCGACCGAGGCGCCGAACAGATGGGAGATCACGGTTCCTCCCAGGACCAGCGGCGCCATGCGCAGCGGTACGACCTTCTTGGGGTCGTGTATCTCGTCGATGATCAGGTTGTTGCCGCCGTCCACCTGCTTGCCCAGCAGGTGATAGACGAGTCCGACGCCCATGCCCGCGAGCGGAAGCAGCCAGACGATCCAGCGATGGGCTTCGCGCCATTCGGTGGCGCGGTCCAGCGACACGAGAAAGAAGGCGGAGGCGCCGCCGGCCAGGGCGGCGACCACGCTAGCGATGACGAGCCACTTGCCGAGGGACGGCAGCAGCTCGAGCTGTTCAGGGCGACGTAGATATTTGCGCATCGGACATCGGTCTTTGCTCGAAACGATCGGGCCGACCCATGCCGGGGATGCAAACGCGAACGCCTACAGCCCCGACCAAGGTCAGGTTCTGTAGGCGTCATCAGCAGCGTTGGAACAGCTGCGGTTGCTTTGAAAGGAGGAACACCATCTCCCCGGCGCCACTATACACAAATTCCGGGTGATGCCGACGGTTGTTTCAACGGCATGAGCGCATTCGGACGATTTTCATGATCAGATCGGACGGTTGAAATGTTACGGCCGTTTCAATAGACTGGTTCGCATGAAGATACAGAACTGGCTGTTGCTCACGTACAAGGTGCCGGCCGAGCCCGCCAAGAAGCGGATCGGTCTGTGGCGAAAGCTCAAGGGCATGGGCGCGGTCTATCTGCAGAACGGCGTTTGCCTGTTGCCCAAGAACGACGATCACACGCGCCGCCTGAAGATCCTCGAAAACGAGATCCGCGAAATGGCCGGTGAATCCGTGCTGTTGGAGACGGTGGCCCTGGACAAGGCGCAGGAGGACAAGGTGGTCGGTCGCTTCAAGGCCGATCGCGACGAGGAATACGAGGAGTTCATCGACAAATGCGATGACTTCGAGGCCGAGATCGCCAAGGAAACCGAGGCCCGGCACTTCACCTACGCGGAACTCGAAGAGAACGACGTGGATCTGAAGAAGCTCCAGACCTGGCTGGAGAAGATCCGCAAGCTCGATTTCTACGGAGCCGAGCGAGGCATCGAGGCGAAGCGGCGGCTGGATCGATGCGAGGCGTTGCTGGACGCGTATGCGCAGCGTGTTTTCGAGTCGCATGACGAGAACCGCTGATCATGAGCAAGGAGAGAATCCATGAACTGGACTTCGATCGCTTCGACACCGGTCGCGGCAGCGCAGGCGACACGATCCGAACCGAGCGTCTTGCGCATGATCGTGAGCGAGGCGACCGCGCTGTTCATCGATGACGGCTGGCTGGCGGCGGGTATCGTGCTCTGGATTGCGGCGATCGCGTTTTTCGGTGCGGCGGTCGCCGTTTCGCCGGCTCGCAACGCGGAAATCTTCAGCCTCGGCCTGGCGGCTCTGCTGGGCATCAGCGCCGGTCGGCGTGCGGTCCGCTAGCGCGTTCGCGATGACCGCTCGTCTCGTCCTGCTCCGCCACGGCGAATCTGAATGGAATCGCGAGCAGCGCTTTACCGGATGGGCGGACGTGGAGCTGACCCGTCTCGGACGCGCGCAGATGCGCGAAGCCGCACGCGCGCTGCGCGAGGCCGCCATCGACGTGGACGTCGCCTTCGCGTCCGTGCTGAAACGCTGCGTGCACTCGCTGTGGGTGACGCTCGATGCACTCGATCGGTTCTGGGTTCCGCAGCGGCTGGATTGGCGCTTGAACGAACGCCACTACGGCGGCCTCACCGGGCTCGGCCGGCAGGACGCCGTGCGCGAATTCGGCGAAGAGCGGGTGATGAAATGGCGGCGCTCCGTCGATGCCGTGCCGCCGCCCGTCGATGATCGCGCCAGGACCCTGATCGCGCCTGATGGCCGCTATACCGGCCGCGCCGCCGAGCATGCGCTGCAAGGCGAGTCGCTGCGCCAGACCATGGAGCGGGTGATGGAAGTATGGCGCGAAGATCTGCTGCCGCTGCTGCGACAGGGGCGCACCGTGCTGCTGGTCGGTCACGGCAATGCGCTGAGGGCGCTCGTCGGCATCGTCGAGAAACTGGATGAGCGCATGCTCGCGCGTCTGGAGATACCGAATGGCACGCCGATCGTCTATGACTTCGATGACGCGCTGACGCCGGCATCCGGGCGGGTGCTGGATGCGGGGGCGAGAACGCCGTCCGAGATTCTTTGAGGGTGAGCCGGTCCGATCGCGCTATTCCGCAAGCAACTGGTAGTGCCGAAGTCCGCGTCATGGATCTTCTGGGCGGCGCCACTGGTGGCCTTCACCGCCATGCTGACGGCCTGGTGATGGCGTTCTTCGTACTACTGCTGACCGAGACGGATCGCCTGCCGATCCATTCAGGCGGTCGCTCCGGTGTTCAGCCCGCTGTTGTTCCGACCGTGCATTCGCCTGGTGCTGTACCTGGCCGAACGAATGCGCCCGCTGCAGTCCGGGCACATGAATGTTTACCTGGCGCTGGTCGGCTTGCTGCTCGTGGCCGCGTTGATCGCGGTCGTGATATGAGGGCCTTGATCGCCATCCACCCGAGCGCGAATGTCGCAAAGACGCGCAAGCGTTGATTCCAGTTCCGACCGCCGAGCCGAGATCCTCTCGCGTCCTTGCGACTGCAATCGAAGCCCGTTTTCGATCGCGCCTTGAAGTCCATCGATCACGGCCGCGGTGCGAGCGGCGAGTTCATCGCGAAACTGCTGCACATTGCGACGGATCGCCTTGTCGAATTCGTGGCGCAGACGACCGCAATGCATGTCCGCCAGATCGTCCGCCCGACGCTGGGCGTCGCGCAGGATCGTGGAGCCCGCCCACCCGACCGGCAGCACGGTCAGGAAGGCGTTTCGCAATGTCGTGAGGCTGGCCGGTTCGGTCCAGAAGCGATACTGGAATTCGATGCGCTGTCTCCAAAGGGAGCCGACCCCGGCAGTCGGTACCGCAATGGAGAACATCCTGGCGCTATCGCGAAGCAGATCGGCGACGGCGGATTCGACCGTGTTCCAATGCCGTTGGAGCAGGTCGTTGAACGCCACATCGACCGCCTGCTCTTCGGCGGCGAGCCAGGTGTCGACCTGGCGTCGTATTTCGCTCGACGTGTACTCCTCCAGCTCGGCTTTCAAGGCCGCCGAGCCTTCGGAGGATCCTTGGGAAAAACGGATCTCCAGCATCGCTCCGAGTCCCGAGCGGAGCTGCGGCAGAAAGCGAGCGAGATCGGCCTCCACCAGCCCCGTCATCAGCTTTTTCGTGTCGGCGGCAAGCAACGCGTCCGAATCGGCCGTTATCTGAAGCAGTTCGCGTTTTTTTTCCGCGAACAGGTCCAGGTGCTTTGCCAGCGTGTCCAAGGGTTCGTCGAGCGCGCGCAATTCGATCTCGGCCGCGAGCCGGACCTCTTCGAGAAGCCTGCGCATATGGCCCCGGATCGATTGCGCCCAGACGACATCGCGATCGCGCGCGAGGAACCCGCGTAGCGCGGCTTCGAAAACCGGCAAACGGCTGCGTTCGAGCAGTTCGGCGTTGCTCTCCGAACGCCCGCGAAGCGCGTCACGCGACGAGACCGGGTACACCGCGATGTCGGTTCCGGCCGCTTCGTGGATCGCGGCCTTCGAAAAAGTGATGGCTTCGACGATTTCCTCGTCCGAAAGCCGATCGATCTTGTTGAGGACGATGAAGGTCCTCCCCGCGAACCTGCGGATTTCGTCGAGGAAATCGAGTTCGTTGCGGCTCATCGGCTGGTCCGCGGACGCGACGAAGATCACGGCATCGGCCTGAGGCAGGAACTGTTGCGTGGCCTTGGTATTCTGTTCGAATACCGACCCGACACCCGGCGAATCGACGAGGCGAATCTCCTTGTCCAACCAGGGGGTCGGGAACCCGACGATGACCTCCCAGACCCCGCGCCGGTTCTTTGGATTGCCGCTTTCGGTGACATAGTCGGGCAGCGCGCTCATCGGTACCCGTTCCGTTCTACCGCTTTCCCAGGCGACTTCGACGAACTCGGACGGCGTGTTCTGCAGCAGTGTGACGATCGAGGTTACCGGCACGACGCCCGTGGGCAGGACCTGAGCGCCCAGCATCGCATTGATCAGGCTGCTCTTGCCTCGCTTGAACTCGCCCGCGACGAGAACGTTGAACGTGCGGCGTTCGAGTTTCCGGCGAATCCCGTCGAACGCCGGGCCGGCCAGGCCGGGAATGGTCGGCATCGCGTCGACGAACATTCTCAGGCAATGATCGAGACCATCCGATGAATCGTCGGCGGTGAATCCCGTGCTCGGCGGATCGGACGCGAACGGTGCCTCGGCCGAGGAAGAGCTCGATGACGCGTGGTCGGATCGTGTTTCGCTCATCTGTCGAAACCTCGACGGAAATTGTTGGATCAACCGAACCGCGTGGCTGTCCAGTCGACGATACCACTGCGGCCGACTTCGCGTGGCCCGAATGCGCCGGACGTGATGAACAGGCTATGTGCAGGCTACAATGCTCGACAGGAGATGGCATTCCTCCGCCCTCGGCGCAACGCCAAGGGAAACCGCCAGCCGGCTGATGATGCCTACAGGCCCGATGATCCGGGTGTGTAGTGCCGTCATGAGAGAAGTGCTCGGGTGTTGCACGTCGGTGGACACGGCCGAAGCGTACTTCGGACATGTCGATCGGCGAATCCGCAAGTGCCGATTCCAGCGGCCTCTTCGCTTCCGGGTCTTCCGACGTACCTCATGCCGTGCGAAGAGAGGCGACCGTATGAATGTCGTAGAAAACTTTCGAAGAATATCCAGGGCGCGCGAGCTCTCTCCCGATGCCGCGCAAGACGCTGCCATCGGGATTCTCCAGAAGACTTATGAAGAGTGGGAGGCGTATGAAGCCACTGTCGCGAATCCGCTGAGGCGGTTCGTGGTTCACCCCGTTCCTCCGCGCGGAGTCTACATGTGGGGCGGTGTCGGGCGCGGCAAGACGCTCCTGATGGACTGCTTCTACGAAGTCGTACCCGTCGAGAAGAAGGCGCGAATTCACTTCCATGAGTTCATGCACGACGTGCAAGGCTCTCTCCAGGATCTGCGGGGAGAGGTCGATCCACTGGGGGCGCTGGCGAAGCTTCTTTCGTCCCGGTATCACTTGATCTGTCTGGATGAATTCCATGTGACGGACATCGCTGACGCCATGATTCTTTATCGCCTGCTGTCGAAGTTGTTCGAGCACCGTGTCCAGATCGTGACCACCTCGAATTTTCCGCCTGACGATCTCTACCGTGAGGGCTTGAACCGCGATCGCTTTCTTCCCGCCATCGCGCTGCTGAAAGAGCGGCTGGAAGTCATCAACGTCGACGGCGGGACGGACTATCGCGCGGCCATGCTGAGCCGGCTGGATACGTATCTCTCGCCAATCGACGGCGAAACGGGGACGAAGCTCGATCGTATTTTCGAGCGGCTCTCCGATGCGCCTGACGAGAACCCGGTGTTGAAAGTCGGCGGGCGGGAACTGAAAGCCCTCCGCTGCGCCAACGGCATCGGCTGGTTTTCGTTTCAGACCCTTTGTGAAGGCTTCCACTCGCAAGACGACTACCTGCAGCTTGCCGCGCGCTTCAAGACGATCATTCTTTCCGACGTGCCGCAGATGACGTCGCAAGCGGACTCCGCGGCTCGGCGATTCATCTGGCTCATCGATATTCTTTACGACCACAACATCAAGTTGGTGATGTCGGCAGCAGCTCCGCCGGAGCAGTTGTATGTAGAGGGACCGCTGGCGATGGAGTTCGAGCGGACGGTCTCGCGAATCGAGGAGATGCAGTCCGACTCTTACCTCGGCAGCGCCACGAGACACGTCAATTTGTCGTGGGCATCGGCCGCGCCATCGAAAGCCGATTCCCTTGCTTAGTATTCGGCGGCTGCGCGGGGCGGTGCGTTCGAGCTGCATTGATAAGTGGAACAGCCGCAAACCGCGACCGGCCGTTCACGTCGTCACGCGTTCAGTCCCTTCAGATATCGCACCTTGATCTCGTCGAAGACCAGCGTGGCCACGCAGACCGCAACGAAGATGCCGGCGATGACGGCGGGCGAAAGAGCCGCGCCGATCAGGCCCGAGGCAGCAACCACTGTGGCGATCACCACATTGCCGCCCGTCGCCAATGCGACGTAGAGGCTGGGCGGGAACGACCAGCAGCGGCCGCGCACGCGCGTCAGGTAGATGGTCGTTTGCGCCGAGTAGATCAGATAGACGAAGATCGCCGTCTGGATCTCTGGCACCGGCAGCGACAGCACGTGCAGGGTGAACCACAACAGCGCCAGGCCGAGCAACACCCAGCCGACGGCGAAAATGGCCGCCAACCGTCCGATCTGCCCGATGCTCCACTTCTCCGGCTTCGGTGAGACCCAGGCACGGTCCGTCGCGAGGGTGATCGTGACGACGTCGTTCAGGACCACCAGCAAGGCGATCATCGGCACGGACGTCGCGAAGAAGCCCGTCGCGATGTAGCCGATGGCGAGCAGTGCGGCCAGCTCGATGGTCCTGGCGATCTTGGTGATCGTCCACGTCAGCATCCGGCGATAGACGCGCCGGCCGCTTTCGATGACGGCGACCAGATCCTGCAGCCCGGGATGCGTGAGAACGACCTTCGCGCAAGCCTTGGCGACGTCGGTGGCGTCGCTGACGGCGATGCCCACTTCCGCCTGCTTGAGGGCCGGCGCATCGTTGACGCCGTCGCCCGTCATGCCGACGACGTGGCCGGTGTGTTGGAGCGACCGGATCAAGCGGAACTTGTCCTGCGGAAAGCAGCGCGCGAATCCGTCGTAGTCGAACGGATCGGCCGCAGCCGGGATCGAGCTGGCGAAGCGTTCGCCCAATCCGACCTGGCGGGCGATCGCGCGTGCCGTCGCTTCCAGGTCGCCGCTGACCATCAGCACCCGTACGCCCAGCCCGTGCAAGGCCCGGATCAGCGCCGGTGCGTCCTCGCGCAGCGTGTCGGCCATCGCGATAAGCCCGCGCACGATCAGCGTATCGGGCGTGCCCGCGGCGACCGCCATCACGCGCGCGCCCGTGCAGGCGAGTGCATCGACGAGTGCCGTCAATCCCTCGTGGGGGCATGCCATGTCCTGCACGACGGCGGGAGAACCGAACACCACGCGAAGGGTCTGTTCGCCCTGGCGGACCAGCGCCTCCGAATGCTTGGTCGTTGGCTCGAACGGCGTGACTCGCAAGCATTCCAGCGGGAGCACCTGCCGCTGGCTCATGGCCTCCCGGACGGCTGTCTCGACGGCCCCACGAGCGGCCCCGCCGCACGTGGCAGCGGCCAGGGCCAGCACATCGGCCTCGGTTTGTCCCGAAGGCTCGGGCAGCGCAGTGATCGCCGTCACGACCTGCCGGTTCCGGGTCAACGTGCCGGTCTTGTCGATGCACAGCACATCCATCGTCGCCGCTTCCTGTACGGCGGAAAGGCCGGTGACGAGAACGCCACGTCGAGCCAGCAGACGCGCCTCGACGGCGTTGGCCACGGTGAATGCGGCGGGCATCGTGACCGGAACGGTGGCGATGATCAGCACGAGCAGGAACGGAACGAGCGTCAGCAGCTCGGTTCCGCGCCACAGCGCGAAAGCCAGCAGCAGCACGGCCAGCGCTGCGTCGACGGCGATCAGATGGCGCACGACCGCGTACAACAGCCGATCCAGATGTCCTGCCTCGGTCTTCGAGCGCACCAGCTCGGCGGTGCGCCCGAAGTAGCTGGCGGCGCCGGTCGCGGTCACCCGTGCGGTGGCCCGGCCGCTTTTCACCGTCGACGCCGAGTAAAGGGTCTCGCCCGCGGAGCGGGTGACCGTGGCGGACTCGCCTGTCAACGCGGCTTGGTCGACCTCGACCTCTCCTTCGCAGATTCTGCAATCGGCGGCCACCAGTTCGCCCGGCCCGACGCGGATCCGATCCCCTGGAACCAGTTCCCGCGCGGGAACGCTGCGCCACCGGCCGTCGCGGCAGACGCTGGCGTTGATCTGCAAGCGGCTGCGCAGGAGATCGAGCACGCGTTGCGAGCGTCGCTCCTGAACGGCACCGACGATGGCGCTGAACACCAGCCACAAGGCGATCATGACCGGTTCGCGAACCTTGCCGATCAGCAGTTCCAGCGCCAGCGCGAACTCTAGCAACCAGGGGATAGGGCCCCACAGGCGACTCGAGACGCTGCGCGGCAGGCTCGGATACTTCGTCTCGATCTCGTTGTAACCGTATTTCCGCATGCCGGCGCGGGCCTGTTCATCGGTGAGGCCCGTATCCGCCGTTTCCTGATTTTCCATCTGTTCTCCATGCGCTCGACGATATCGCTGCCGGCAGCCGTTTCCGTTGGAGTTTTCTTCTGTCGGCGACAAGGACGGTCGATTTTGTAGCCCACGCGAGCTTGCGATGGCTATACTTTGCATACGGAGATGGCATGCCTCCGTCCCTGGTGCAAAGCCGGGGAGAACCGCCTAGAGAGGCTAATGATGCCTACAGGTCCGGATCGAGGACGCTGTGGGTCATCGTCTGCCGCGCTCGCCGATCTGTCGTGTTCCACTTCAAGGTCGCGCCGATGCGCACGGATATCTGTCCGATCGATCGAAGTCGGGTGTCTTCGCCGCTGGCGGGGCGCGGCCAGGCTCGGCTGGACGCCGGCACCCGGCAGCGCCTGCTGGCCGCGCTGAAAACGACGTTGCACGAGCATTCGACGCGACTGCAGGCCTGGCACCGGAGCGCGCTGGCGCAGTTGTCCGATGCCTTCGCCCGAGCCTGTGCCGGTCGCGGTGAGGAATCGGCGAGCCTCGTCGCCGATCTCGAGAACCTGCGGGCGAGAACCACGATGCCGTCGGAGAGGATTCCATGACTTGCGAGTCGTCCCGGGTCGCCGATCTTTCGCTGACCGTCGCCAGACGCCTGAAATCGGCTGTCCGTGTTGCGAGCAACTATGTATCGGCACGCGCATCGCCTGGCGGCGGGTTCTGCTTCTATCGCGGCCATTACCTCGAAGAGCCGAACCTGTCCGACACCTGGCACGGCGTGAGCGCTTGGAAATTGCTGACAAGCGAACCGCTGCCCGATCAGGCGAACCATGCCGATTTCGTCATCTCCCAAGCCGTCGAATCGCAGGCTTTCGCGCTTTATCACCGGGTACGCTGCCTGCAGTTGCTGGAGGCCGGAGATCCCGATGCGCTGAAAGTGCGTGACGCCGCCGCGGCATTGCCGTTGATCCTGCCTCGTACCGATACGGTGACGTTGCAGGCTTCGCTGCATGCGCTGTTCTACAGCCTGTGGCTCAGGCGGCACCTCGGCGTGGCGACGGAACGGGATCGCGATCTGGGACGTGCGCTGCACGGCCATCAGAATCCGGACGGCGGCTATGGTCGTCCGTCCAACTTGCGCGACACGGTCGAGGCGCTGCGGGTGCTGCAGGTATGCGACCGTCCGTTGCAGACGAAGACGGCGGTTTTCGTCCAGCACATGGCGGTTCCCGGATCCGGCTTCCGCTTGACGGCCACATCGATGTCGCCCTGCCTGGAAACCACCTGCGCGGGCATGGCGTGCAGTGCCGATCTCGGCATCGAGGTCGAATACGCGTCCGATGCGATCCGGTTCATCCTCGCCTGCCAGTGCGGCAACGGCGGTTTCGCATTCCGCCCGGGAGGCTTGCCCGACCTGGCCTGGACGCATCTGGCGCTGGAGACGCTGCATCGTCGTCTGCAGGTTCCCACGCTGATCGAATCGGTCGTAGCGATCGAAGAGAAGTGAGTTTCCTCGGGTGGTCGGTTCGCCATGCTTTTCTACCTCGGATTGTTCGTTCTTCTGCTCGCCGTCACGGCCTTCTTCAACATCGCCGAACTGGCGCTGGTGGCGTCGCGGCCCGAGCGCTTGCAAGTCTCGTCGGAGACGAAAGAGCCGATGGCGGAGCGCGTCCGTGCCTTGAAGGAGGATCCCGGCTCTTTTCTCGCGACCACGCAGTCCGGCGTGACGATGGCCAGCATCGCGGCCGGAACCTTCTGCGTGGTGGCGTTCGGCCGGGCCTTCGAGCAGGGCGCCGCGATGCTCGGCCTCGATATGACCGGCGGCTATGTGCGCTCGCTCGCGTCGATCCTGGCGGTCGTGCTCACCACCTACCTGACGCTGGTGCTCGGCGAACTGCTGCCGAAGCGTCTGGCGCTGGCCGCGCCGGAGCGCTACGCGTTGCGGGTCTATCCTCTCGTCCGGCTGAGCATGGGGGTGTTCCGGCCCTTCATATGGGCGCTGCTGAAATCCACCGACGGCCTGCTGCGCGCATCGGGCGTGCGCGACGCCCGCAGTCCGCGGACCACGGCGGAAGAGATCCGCTACGTGATCGCCGGCGGCGTGCGATCCGGCGTGCTGCACGACGCCGAGTACGCGATGATGCAGAGCATCCTGCAATTGAGCAGCCGATCCGTGCGGACCATCATGACCTCACGGCAGGAACTGGAATGGGTGGACGAATCGATGCCCAGCGCCGAGGCGGTCGAACGCATCGCCCGCTCGCCGTGTTCCAAGCTGGTGGTCACGCGCGAACGCGATCTCGACCATCCTGCCGGCGTCGTGGCCAAGAAGGACTTCCTTCGGCAGTACATGATCGAGCACAGCATGTCGTTCGCATCGCTGCTCACGCCGCCGGTGTTCGTGCCCGACACGGCGAGCGTCCTGATGGTGCTGAACAAGCTCAAGCATGCGCGGGCGCAGATGCTGTTCGTCGTCGACGAGTTCGGTACGCTGGTCGGCATCGCCACGTTGACCGACGTGCTGGAGGCGCTGGCCGGCGACGTGCCGGAGCTGGAACGCGACGAGCGGGGCGAGCAGGAACTGCAGCGCCAGCCCGATGGCAGTTATCTCGTCGCGGGCTCGATGCCGGCCGACGACCTGGCCGAGTTCCTCTCGGTCCGCGACGCCGAGGTGCCGCGCTACAAGACGGTGGCCGGCCTGATCCTGGCGAAGCTGCGACGCTTTCCGCAGGTCGGCGAATGCCTGATCGTGGACGGCTGGCGCCTGGAGGTCGTTCGGGTCGACGGTCGCACGATCCAGACGGTTCGATTGGTGCCGCCTTCGCCGGCGGCATCCGGACCGGATTGACCGCCGGTCATCGACGGCGGACGGGAAGAGCCATGCCCTGGCCTTTCGGCACCGGGTCGCTATCGAACGGTATCGGTAACGTAATACTGGGCGACCTCGACCAGATCCTGCGCCGCGAACTCCTGGGTATGCGCGCCATCCAGATGCCGCCTGAACGCGGCTTCATCGTCGAAACGCTCCCACAGCACGAATCGCGTCGGCGTCGTCGCATCATGGTGGACGACGAAGATCGTGCAGCCCGGCTCGGTCAACGTCCATTCGGCGAGCTCGGCCAGCGCCTGCCGCACGGTCTGCAGCCGGGATACGTCCTTGAGGCGCAGTTCGGCCGTCACGTAGTAGCCTGGTTCGAACATGGCTTGCTCCCCCTTTCTTTGCAGTCGCCGGAGCGACCGGTTCGTTGAATGAGCGATCGGATCGGGTCGATGCCGCGGACCGTCGGATGAGGCGGATTCTCGCTGGCACCGTCTCGTTCCGTTCGTGCGATCGATGATAGCGGAAGCCGGACATCTTGCGATGAACGCGGATGGCGGATGGCGGATGGCGGATGGCGGATGGCGGATGCGGCGGCGCAGCGAACGTGACCGGCAGTCGTCGGACGGCCCGTTTGGGCATGCGGGAAGATGACGTTACAATCGGCCTTGCGCCGAATGGCGCGACGAACGATAAGTCGGAAACCGCAAGCTTAGTGCGCTAAGGATTTCCGTCTCTCCTGCTCATCCTGATCCTGAATTCGCTGATGGCGTCATCGACGCCGGTGAGGTTTGGAAAAAGGGCCGAAAGGCCCTTTTCCATTTGTGCCGCGCTCTCGATGTTGCCGAGCCGGATTCTTTCCGCCGGTTCGATCGGCGTTTCGTCCCGACGATGTACAGCAAGCATTTTTCTTCCTCGATCTGTGTGGCGCTGGCCGCCATCGCCGCGCCGGGCCCGGTTTCGGCGCAGTCCTCGGTTTCCATCGGCGGCATGCTCGACGCCGGCGTCTATCACGGCTTCGACGGCGCCAACCACGTGGGCACGATCCAGCGCAGCCATGTCGCGATCGCGGGCGCCGAAGACCTGGGAGACGGCCTGTCGGTGACGTTTCGGCTGAGCACGCGCCTGGAGATGGGGACCGGCGCCGGCGAGGGGGCCGGTTTCAAGCCGTTCTGGCATGACGAGTCCACCGTGGGCTTCAAAGGCGGCTGGGGCGCGCTGCGCGTGGGCAGGGCGCTGACGGCCATGTGGGCGCACGACTGGAAGTTCGACCCCTGGGCGAACTACAACCGCATCGCCTCGCCGGCCTGGTACCAGTGGCATGCGCTGACGCCCACCGAGCCGTTCGGCAACAACGGCACGGCCGAGTACGGCCGCGTGAACAACGCCTTCTTCTACGATTCGCCGGCGATCGCCGGCGTCACGCTGCATGTGAGCGGATCGCCCGAGCGCCAGCGCGGGCCGGACCCGACGGAGACGCCGTCACGCGCGCCGGGGCGTCCTTATTCGGTGGCACTGGAATACGGCAAGGGCGCGTTGGCCGGTCTGCTGGCCTTCGAGCGCAACGGCATCGGCGACCGGGACGCCTTCATCGCCGGCAAGTACACGCGGGGTGCGGTCGCGATCATGGCCGCCCATGACGACAGCCGCACCGGCGACGGGCTGGGCAGATCGCGCGCGACCACGCTGGGCGCGACTTACCGGATCGAGAAGACCACGTTCAAGGCCGGTTTCGGCCACCAACGACTGAACGGCGGCACGAACCGGTTCTTCTCGTTGGGCGCCGACTACGCGCTGTCCGCGCGCACGACGCTCTATACGAGCCTCGGACACAGGAACGACGCGGATCAGGCATCCCGGACCTCCGCCGGCGTGGGGATCTCGCACCTGTTCTGAGCACGGGCCGAAGCGCGAGCCTCGAGCCGCTCAGTGCGCGGCGGCCCGCGCCTGCGCGATCCAGCCGTCGAACTTCGCCTGGTTGGCCTTGATCCAGCCGTCGACGTGGCGGGCGATCTGCGCCGAGCTGTTCTCGCCCTGCTGCATGCGCAGGTTCTGCGCGTTCACGTCGGCCACCGGCAGCGTCATGATCTCGAACAGTTTGGCGGCCGCCGGGTTCTTCTGCGCGAACGCCTTGTTGGCGACGATGTGCTGGGTGTTGACCGGGAAGCCGTAGTTCGAGCCGTCGGGCAGCCGGGTTTCCACCTTGGCCTGCGAGCCCGGCAGCGCGGTGAAAGGCACCTGCAGCCAGACCACGTCCTGGCCGGGCTTGAGCACGCCGCTGACCCAGTACGGCGTCCACGTGTAGTACAGCACCGGCTGGCCCTGACGGTAGCGGGTGATGGTATCGGCGATCAGCGCCGAATAGCTGCCCTGGTTGTGCGTGACGGTGGCGTTCAGTCCGTAGGTCTTCAGGTGGTGCTCGATCACCGCTTCGCAGCCCCAGCCCGGATTGCAGCCGGTCAGGTCGGCCTTGCCGTCGCCGTTGGCATCGAACAGCTTGGCGATAGCCGGATCCTTGAGCTGGGCGAGCTGGGTGATCTTGTGCGCGTCGGCGGTCTTCTTGTCGATCAGGTAACCCTGCAGCGAGTTGTTGACGTACGTGCCTTTGCGATAGAGCTTGGCGTCGCCGCCGGCATTCTTGTAGAAGTCGTCGTGCAGCGGCACCCAGTTGACGGCCAGGAAAGTGGCATCGCCATTGGCCAGCGCGACGAAGCCGGTCGCGTATTCGGTCTCCTGCACGTCCTTGACCGTGTAGCCGAGCTTTTCGAGCGCCCGGCCGACCAGCAGCGTCTGGAAGGTTTCCTCGGCGATCGAACTCTTGATCGGCTGCACGGTGATGCCTTTGCCCGGCAGGTCTTGCGCCTGCGCGCTGCTCGCGGCGACGCCGAGGCTCAGCAGGATCGCGGCGGTCAGTCGGTGGGGTAACGGGCGGATGGGTCGTTTCATGGGCTCTCCCTGAAGTGATGATCGATGAGGGGCGACGCTCAGGTCCTGAGGCGGCGCAGCAGGCCGATGGGGCCGTTGTCCAGCCACGACTGGCCGCCGCGCCTGGGTTGTCCCATCGCCTGCGTGACGCGGTCGAGGATGATGGCCAGCAGCACGATGCCCACGCCGCCGACGGTGGCCAGGCCCATGTCGAGGCGGCCGATGCCGCGCAGCACCATCTGGCCGAGGCCGCCGACGGCGATCATCGAAGCGATCACCACCATCGACAGCGACAGCATCAGCGACTGGTTGATGCCGGCCAGGATCGACGGCATGGCCAGCGGCAACTGCACCTTGGCGAGCAGTTGCATCGGCGACGCGCCATAAGCCTTCGCCGCCTCCAGCAGATCGGGGCGCACCTGGCGGATGCCCAGGTTGGTCAGCCGCACCAGCGGCGGCAGCGCGAACACGATGGTGACGATCACGCCCGGCACGTTGCCGATGCCGAACAGCATGACCACCGGCACCAGGTACACGAAGGCGGGAGTGGTCTGCATCGCGTCGAGCACCGGCCGGGCGATGCGCTGGGCGCGGTCGCTGCTGGCCAGCAGGATGCCCAGCGGCAGGCCGATGATCATGCAGAACACCAGCGAGGTCAGCACCAGCGCCAGCGTGATCATCGCCTCGGGCCACACGCCCAGCATCGCCACGATCAGCAGCGAGATCAGCGAGCCGATGGCGATCGCGCGGCCGGCGAACTGCCAGGCCAGCAGCGACAGCAGGATGATCATCGCCGGCATCGGCATCGCCAGCAGCAGTTGCTGCACGCCGCCCAGCGTCGCATCGATCGGCGTGCGGACCATCTGGAAGAACGGGCGGAAATGCGCGACGAACCACGCCAGTCCGTCGTTGATCCAGTCCTGGATCGGCAGGCTGCCATCCCAGAGCCGGCTCAGTTCCAGGCCGTTGTCCGAGGGGGCGGAAGGCGCGTCGTTCGCGAGCCAGTCGCTGCCCGGCGCACTGCCGGCGTCGGCGGGGGCAGGGGCGGAGGCGCCGGCATCCGACGGGCTGCCGGCCGCCTGGCCCCAGGGATTGTCGGCGGCCGCTGGGCTTTGCGTCGCGCCCCACGGGTTGTCGTTGGTGGCGGCGGGCGCGGCCGGCGTCGCCGCGCTTTCCGGCGCCGGGCCGGCTGCGCCGGCGGCCCAGGGGTTGTCCGGGTTGTCGCCGGCTTGTCCCTGGGCGATCAGGATGACGTCGTGGTGATCGTGCATGGCGGAACTCCTCAGATCGGCCGGGCCGCCGAAGGGCTGGCGGTGTCGGCGGCGCCGGTGATAGTGATCGCGGTGGCGGGGGCGGGTTCGGGCGGCAGCGGCGGGGTCTGCCGGTCGAGAAAGCGCAGCAGCCGCGTGCGGCTGACGACGCCCAGCAGCCGGCCCTCCGCCGAGACCACCGGCAGCGGGTAAGGATGCTGGGCCGCACGGCCCAGCAGATCGGCCACCAGCTCATCGCCCTGGACCACGCAGACGTCCGGCAGGAACGCCTCCGACAGCGGCTGCAACTGGCTGTCGCCGTTGCGCGCCGCGCGCAGTGAATCGGTCGAGACCACGCCTTCGAAGCGCTGGTTGCGCGACACCACGTAGCCGTAGTCGCGGTCCTGCTCCTGCAGCGTGCGCAGCGCGGCGCGCAGGCCCTGGCCCGGTTTTTCCCGCAGCACGGGCTGCGACTGCCGGGCGATGTCGCTGGCCTTGAACACCACCGACGCATCGACGCCCTTGATGAACGCGGACACGTAGTCGTCGGCCGGGTTGCGCAGGATCTCCTCGGGCGTACCGATCTGCACGACGTGGCCGTCCTTCATGATCGCGATGCGATTGCCGATGCGCATCGCTTCGTCGAGGTCGTGCGAGATGAAGATGATCGTGCGCCGCTTTTCTTCCTGCAGGCGCAGCAGCTCGGACTGCATGTCGGTGCGGATGATCGGATCGAGCGCGGAGAACGCCTCGTCCATCAGCAGGATCGACGGGTCGGCGGCCAGCGCCCGCGCCAGGCCCACGCGTTGCTGCATGCCGCCGGACAGCTCGTCGGGGTAGCTCGCGCCCCAGGCTCCCAGGCCCACCTGCTCGAGCGCCGCCTGCGCGGCCTGGTGGCGGGCGGCCATGTCCACGCCGGCCAGTTCCATGCCGAACGCGGTGTTGTCGAGCACCGTCATGTGCGGCATCAGCGCGAACGACTGGAACACCATGCTGATGTCCTTGCGGCGCAGATCGCGCAGCGCGGTGTCGCTCAGCGCGTTGATGTCCTGTCCGTCGACGAGGATCCGGCCGCTGCTGGGCTCGATCAGGCGGTTGAGCATGCGCACCAGCGTCGACTTGCCCGAGCCCGAAAGGCCCATCACGACGAAGATCTCGCCGGCTTCGATATCGAAGTGCGCGTCGTACACGCCGATCGATTGACCGGTGCGTTCGAGAATGTCCTGCTTGGATACGCCTTGTCGGGCCAGCGTCAGCGCCTCTTCGGGCTTGTCGCCGAAGACCTTGAAGACGTGCTCGATCCTAAGCGTCTTGGCCATGTGGTCACCATTCCTTGTTCGTCAGGATGCGCATGCGCGCATCGACACCCGTCGCATTGCGACGGGACGACGATGCCAGGCGATTGACCGGTGCTTCTAATCGGGTGCGGGCGACAGGCCGATGGCTGATGCCACCCGTGCCTCGTTGGCCAACGGAGCGAACACACCAAAAAAAGCGAAAGCCTTCAGACCAGCGGCACCGCAGCGAGCTGCCGCGCCATCTGGCTGCCGTGTGGGCCGGAAAAGCATTCCGGACCACGCAAGACGTGCTTCGCTGCGATCACGCCTGTCCGAGGCGGGCGCGCGGCGAAACCGCCGGGCATCGGGTCGCAAACACGACCATGGGGGCGGCAGTTCCTTGATTGATGCGATGTCTGCCGGCCGTTGAACACACCATGCCTGCCAAGCCGCGATGGACCTTCAGCATGCATGAGCGAAATGCTTGGCAGGGGGCTGCATATCGCTCGCCTGACCTGCCAAAGGGGGGCAATTGTAACCGCATGCGCCGGATTGGTGCTACCCGGCGTTCCGGTGCGCGCTCCGGCTGTCTGCGCGAGCGACATGTGCGACGAATCGCCGGGGCCGGATTCCGCCGATCGGAGCGCGGCGGTGCGCGGGCCGTTCAGGCCGGGTTCGGCCGATTTTCCGGCGTCCGGCTGGCGGCGTCGGGCAGCGGGACGCGCGGCATCAGGACAGCGAAGCCAGATGGCGCAGTTCCCCGGCCAGATCCTCGGTGCTCAAGGGGACGTATCCTTCTTCCGAATCGATCTGCCGCGCGACCAACGCCTGTCCTTCCCTCGACAGCGCCATGCGCAGGTATTCATGCGCGACGGGGTCGATCGGTTTCCCCGGCGGCTTGTCCACCAGGAATTGCACGGGCGACGACAGCGGATAGAGGCCGCGCATCACCGATTCGAGCGCCGGCCCGTGGTAGATCTGCCCGGTCCCTTCGGCCAGGGCCAGCACGCGCACGCCGGTCGTGACTTTCGCGGCATCGATCCAGCCCAGCATGCAGATTCCGAACGGATCGGCCGCGACCGCTTTCAGCACCGCCTCCCGCGACGCCAGGGGTTCGTAGTGCGCGGCGAAAGGCCGGCCCGCGAAGTAGGCGTCGCGCGCACCGGACGCGAAACCGCCATCGTCGCGCAGGCCGTAGACATGGATGCGCCGTTCGGCCCGGTCGGCCCGCAGGCCGAGCTGCCCCCAGGTCAGGATGTCTCCGGGCGGCGAGCCCACGGTGAACACCTGCGCCAACTGGCTCAGGCTCATGCCGGCCAGCGGATTCGTCTGGTGCACGTAGACGGCGGGCGGCGTCCTGGCGGGCGGCCGGGGGCCGTGGCCGTTGTAGGCGATGCGTACGGCGATCGGCTGGCGACCGTGCAACTGCACGAAGGCATCGCGGTCGCCCGGCCACGGATGGCGCGTCATCGGCGCGAACAGCGTGGCGCCGGCAGCCAGCGCGGGCATCGCGGTCGACGAGCCTTCCAGCCGCGTAGCGAAACGGATGCCCGGATGAGTGTCCATGAAAAGCTGGTTCAGATCGCCGATCAGCGCTTCCATGCCATCGTTGCCGACGATGCCGATGCTGCCGTCGCCGAGTAGGTAGGGCGCCTGCCGAGGCGGCGCGACGGGCCGAGGCTCATAAGCGGGCGCGCCATTACCCTGCCATATCGAAGGCCGACGCGGCGAGGAGGCCGCGCAGCCCCCGGTCAGCATGGCGGCGCAGGAGCCCAACAGCAGGGCGCGGCGTGCGGTCGAAACCGATTGGTGCATAAGATTTCCGGGATTCAGTCCAGGCGCCGCAGTTCGGAGCGCGCGTCATCGGCCGACAACGCGCGGTAACCTCGCTGTCGGGAGTCGAGCGTACGTTGGCCCTCCGGCGACAACACCAGGCGCAGGTAGTCGCGCGCGACGGGGTCGAGAGGTTTGCCCGGCTCGCGGCGTACATGGATGTAGAGCGCTCGTGCGTAGGAAACAGGTCTTGCGTCGTCGTCATCCGCGACGACTTCGAGCCGCTTCAGTCCCGGATGCGGCGCGTCCAGCGCCAGGATGGCGATGCCTGCCGGGTCGGTGCTCACGCGGTCGGCCAGGCGATCGGGTTCGACCGTCTCGTAGGTCGGGGCGAACGGCCGGCCGTGCAGGCGGCGGCGCTGGAGATCGCCGCCCGCATCCGAATATTCCGACGGTCCGTACGGATGGATGGAACGCCGGGCCCAGTCGCCGTCCAGGCCGAGCTGGCCCCATCGCGAGTAGTCGCCGCCGGGATTGCCGACGGTCAGCATGCGCTCGACCTGCCGGGCCGTCAGCCTGGTCACCGGGTTATCGGCATGCACATGGACCGCGGGTCGAGACGCGTGCCCGGCGGTTGCTTCGGCCACCCGGACGCTCAGCACGTCCCGTCCGGCGATCTTGCGCATCGGCACCTGCTCGAGCGGAGCGAGCGGCCTGTCCATGACGCCCAGCAGCGCCCGCTCGAACATCAGCAGCGAGACGACGCCGGCGTTGCCGCTCCGGACCAGGCTGAGCCGGGTACCCGGATAGGTCTGTCGATAAAGCGTATTGAAGCCCTCGACGGCCGACGCCGCGTCGCCGCCGAGGCCGGCGATGCGAATCTCGACGTCGGATGCCCGATGTTCGGCCTGTGCGTTGACGGCGATGAAACCCGCCAGCGCACAGGCCAGGCCGAGTCGGATGGACGTTGCGATCAAGGCTGGCTCCGCTCGATCAGTATTTGACGCGCATCGTCAGCATGGCCATGCGCGGATCGCCGAGAAAATTGTGATCGGCCGGTGTCTGGATCGACTTGTAGTACTCGCGGTCGAACAGGTTGCTGATGTTCAGCGCCAGCTCGATCCGGGGGTTCAACTGGTAGGCCGCGCCGACGTCCACGGTGGCGTAACCGGGCTGCCGGATCGTGACCCCGTTGGTGGTCGTATAGATCTCGCTGCTCACATAAGTGCCCGCGTTCACGCTCAGGCCGCTCAGCGCACCGCCGAACCAGTACTGCGTCCACAGTTTCAGCAGATGCTTGGGCGTGTACGCGGAAAACGCCGCGCGTCCGGTGTCGGCGCTGCTGTCGAAGTAGCGCGTGCTGGTGAACGCATAGCCGGCGGACAGGTTCCAGCGTGGCGTCAGCGCTCCCGATACCTGGACTTCGAAGCCTTGGCTACGCGAGCGGCCCTGCGCCAGATAGTAGGTGTTGACGATGTCGGCCGGATCACGGATGGCGCGGTTCTTCTGATCGATCCGGAACACGGCCGCCGACGCATCGAGGCGGCCTTCCAGGTAACTCGCCTTGATGCCGACTTCGTACTGCCTTCCGGTAAGCGGAGAAATCAGTTGGCCCGCTCTGTTCCGCACCGATTGCGGCTTGAAGATGTCGGCCACGCTCGCATAGGCCGAGTAGCGATCGTTCAGGTCGTGAACGAGCCCGGCGAACGGCGTGATGCGTCCTCGAAGCGAATCGGACTGCTCCGTCGTCCGGTTGGCATTGTGCTGAGGGTCCGGCATGACTTCCGACTTCCACCAGGTGGCTCGCGCCCCCAGGATCAGGCTCGTCGGATCGCTCAGGCTGAAGCGCGCGTTGCCGTACACGGCCGTCTGGCGGGTGTCGGTGGTCGCGGCCGACGTCGCCGTCGACGGGAAGGCGACCGGTGTCACGACCGGCGCCGGATCGAGCAGGTCGACGCTGATCGGCGCTCCCGGCGTGTTGGACGCTACGCTGTGCTCATAAAGGTAGTTCGCGCCGAAGATCGCCTTGTGGGTTCGGCCGAGCAGCGCGAACGAACCCGAAGTGGACAGGTCGACCGCCGTCTGCCGGGTGTGGTTGAGGCCCAGAAAGGTGTGGTACTGCGTGACGTTGCGCGCCGGGTTCACCGCGTTGCGCAGGCCGCCGAACATCGAGTAACGGTCGGCAACGGCGTTGTTCAATGACAGCTTGCTGGACCAGCCTTCCTGCCAGCGGTGCTCGACCTCGGCGAAGCCGTTGGTCTGCTCGAAGGTCTCGCGGTTCCATTGCGGTCCGTAGTAGACCTTGGGGTCGACGCGCAGAAAGCTCCCGTCGGTGTAGGTGGGGTAGCCGTACTGCATCGATTTCGAGTTCAGTCGCTGGTGGCTGATGCCGACGACGGCGGTGGTCGCCGCGCCGAGGTCCGCTTCGATCACGCCGTAGAACTGATTGATGCGGCGATGCGTGTCGCGCTGCCGGTAGTCCATGTTGTCGACTTCGGCGACGAAGCGGCCGCGCAGCGTACCGGCCTGGTTCAGCGGCCCGCCGAGATCGGTTCGTCCGATCACCGCATCCTGGCTGCCGGTCGTCACGTCCGCCGCGGCGGCGAACCGCCGTGTCGGGCGTTTGCGAACGAGGTTGACGGTGCCGCCCGCGCTGCCCGCGCCATTGAACAGGCCGGCCGGTCCGCGCAGCACCTCGACGCGATCGAACATGATCAGGCTGGGCGGGGTCAGAAAGCCCATCGGCATCGCGATGCCGTCGACCTGCAGCATGTCGATCTCGTAGCCGCGCGCATACAGGCGGTAGCGCGAAGCGTCCACGCTCGGTGTGGTCAGGCCGGTCACGTTCTGCAAGGCCTGCTGCACGTTGCTGAGGTTCTGCGCCTTGATCTGCTCCTGCGAGATCACGCTGATCGATTGCGGAATCTCCCGCTGCGTCAGTGGCAGGCGAGTGCCTACTGTCGTGGGCGGATTGAGACGTCCGGCGTCGCCCTCCGTGTCCGCCGTGACGGTGACGGCCGGGAGTTCCTGGAGCGGGGTTTCGTCTTGCTGCCGGGTCTGGCCGTTCGCGGGAATCCATGTGCTACAGGCCAGGATGCACACGGCTCCCCGAATCGAACCGGCCGAAGGCATCCGGCCGGGTACGAAAACTCGCTGGCTCGTCGAAGCCGGACTTGGAGGAGGGACTGCGCCGTTTTGCATTGAATGAAAACCATTCGTATCTCGAAGGGCGCGAAGTGTAAGAGCTGAATAGTAGTACTGTCAAGTACTACTGATTTGGCGATGATCGATGGTGCTCGCTTGGACGCGCCCGGATGCTCTTCGACGTCAGGTCGTGGTGCGGGCTGCCCGGACGCTTGCCCGGGTAGGCCACGATCCGCAGCGGCACCATCGATTCCGGAAGCTTCAGAAGTCGAAGGTCGCGGATAGGCGATAAGTGCGCGGCTCCCCGAGCTCGACCATTCCGAACTGGGTTGCCGACCAATAGTTCTTTCTGAATACGTTGTCGATGTTCGCGCGAAGCGTCACGGATTTGCCTCCGGCCCGCTTGAACGTATATCGTGCGCCGACGTCGACGCGAGTCCAATCCGAGGTAGCCCGGGTATTGGTGGCATCGATGTAGCTGCCGTTCGTATGGATGAGGCGGCTCGAAAGGGTGAGTCCACTAAGGAAAGGCGCGTCCCACTCCGCGCCGACATTCGCCTGGAACGACGGAACGCCGACCGGATGTTTTCGATCCAGCGTTCCGCCAGCGGTCTTCGTCATCACCGAATCGGTCAGCGCGATCCCTCCGAGCACCCGGACGCCGGGGTAAGCCTCGCCGAATACATTGAGCTCGATGCCGCGATTGCGCTGTTCACCGTCAACCGAGTAACGCAGGGAGCCCGGATCGGTGATGCCGCCGGGCTGAGTAATCTGGAAGATGCTCAGCGTCGCTCCCAGACGGCCGGAATCGACCTTGATCCCGGCCTCCATCTGCCTGCTCTTGATCGGCGCGAACACTTCTCCGGCATTCGTGGAGCCGGTGGGCGCGGTCGGGCCTTGCTGGAGCCCCTCGATGTAGCTGGCGTAGAGCGAAACCTTCTCCCACGGCCTGATCACCAGGCCGACCGCGGGAGTCAGTGCGTGTTTGTCGTAGATCGACGTCTGTACGCCGGTGCTCTGATTGAAATTCTCCGCGACGACCTTTTGATATCGCCCGCCCAGCGTCAGTTGGATCCGCCTGTTCAACAACGAGATCGTGTCGGAGAACGCATAGCTTCGGAGTCGGATATGGGTGGTGCGATAGACGTGGGAGTCGATGCTCGACAGGTCGGGCGCGACGGATGAGTGCAGCGAGCTGTACAGGTTGTTCGGATATGTTCCGGGCAGATACGTGAGCAGGCTGCCGAAATCCGAATCCAGGTCCGAATAGCCGATATTTATTTCGTGACCGATCTCTCCGGTGTTGAAACGTCCTCGAACGCCGATCAGCCCGCTATGGGTGTCATTCCAGGTCGGCTGCGTATAGTACGTCCCGTTCGCATTGCCGGCGGCATCCATGATGGTCGACTGACCGTATACGCCTCTGAAGTCGTTGTGCCTGGCGCCGAGGCTTCCGTACGTTGTCCAGTTTTCGGAGATGTCGTACTCGCCTCGCAGCAGTCCGAACGTGTCTTTGCTTTTGACATAAGTCCAATCCGGCTCCCAGTTGTTCGATCCGCTCGGGGCGGCCGGAATCTTCACCCCGGCCCCCAGATAGGTGAAGCGCGTCGGCGAGTCGAAATGCTGATGCTGGTATCCCGCATCCAGCGACGCGCGAAATCGGGCGCTACGGTAATCGATCCCGACAGAAGCGGTCCCCAGTTCCTGCGACTGGCGATCCCGGTTGGTATTGCCGTCCTTGTAGGTGCCGTTGAACCGGACACCCCATTCCCCCCTTTCTCCGAAACGTCGCGCGATATCCAGGTGCGTACCGACTTGCCCTTTGGACATGTACGAAACGGTCAACCGGGTAAGGGGGCTGTCTTCGGCGTGCTTCGGAACGAGGTTGATGGTTCCTCCGACGTTGCCGGATGGAGACATGCCATTCAGGAATGCATTGGGGCCTTTCAGGATTTCGACGCGATCGACCCAGTCGGTGTTCGAATATTGATAGGGGGCAACGCCATAGAGCCCGCCGACCGCGATATCGGCGGCCGAAACTGCGAACCCGCGGATATAGAACTGATCCGTGTAGCTGCCGCTCACCCATGCCTGCCTGATCGACGGATCGTTTGCCGCGACGTCGGCGATGCTGCGCGCCTGCTGATCCTGTATCAATCGGCTCGTATAGCTGGTCTGACTGAACGGCGTGTCCATGAAGTCCTTGTTTCCCAGCATGCCGACCTGCCCGCCGCTCGCCACCTGACCGCCCGCGTAAGCCGAGGGCAAACCGTCCGCACGCTCGGCCCGGGCCGTCACCGTGACGTCGGACAACGTGCCGGCGCTGCCGTCGTGCGGCGCTTGCCGCACCGTGATGACGCCGTCGCGCAGAGTGCCTTCGAGTCCGCTGCCGGCCAGCAGGCGATCGAGCGCCTGTTGCGGCGCGAGGTTCCCGGACACGGCCGGCGCCCGCTTGTCGGCGAGCAGCGCGGGCGCGGCCACCAGCGTCGTGCCGGTCTGCCGCGCGAGTTCGGTCAGCGCTTGCGACAGCGGCTGCGCGCCGATGCTGATGGCCGAAGGAGCGCCAACGCTTTGCGGTTGCGCCTGCGCGGCCTGCTGGCCGCCGAGCGCGAGCAGTACGGCCAGCGACAAGGCCCGAGCGATCGGCTTGCGGGCGAAGCGTGCACCGGGATCGCTGCAGACGAGGGGTTGCGGGTCGAACGGGCGGCGGTGCGTGCGCATGGGATCCTTCTCTGGGTGAAAGCCGATTTCCCACGAAGACGTGGGCCTTGCTTCAGATGACGGATCAGGCGCGGCGACCCTGATGTGAAGCCGCAAAAAAGTTTTTTTCCGGCGGCCGTCCGCCGGATGGGCGCGTCGGTTCAGCGCCCGCTGGAGACGATCTCCACGCCGTCGTCGCGGCGCTCGAGCCGCACCGGCAGCACGCGCGGCAACGCCTGCACGAAGGCATTGAGGTTGCGCAGGTCGACGCTGGCGGTAACCGACAGCCTGCTCGCGGCCGGATCGCGCACGCGCACGCCGATGTCGCCGTAACGTTCGATTTCGGCCAGCACTTGGGCCAGCGGCACGCCGTCGAAGCTCAACCGGTTCTCGCGCCAGGAGGCGACGCTGTCCGCCGCGACCGTCGTGACGGCGCCGAGCCTGCCGTCGGCATCGGCCGTCAGCGCCTGGCCCGCGCTGATGACGGTGGCTTCCGTCGATCCGGCGGACCCGCGGTTCGACGCGACTCGCACGCGGCCCTCGCTGACGGCCACCTGCACCGCCCGGCTGCCGAGCGAAGGCGTGTAGCGCACGCTGAACCTGGTGCCGACCACGGTGATCCGGGCGGCGCCGGCCAGTACGTCGAAAGGCCGGCCCGCATCGGCCCGTACATGGAAGAACACTTGCCCTTCGGGCACGCGCACCTCGCGACGGCGGCGGTAGAAGGCGACCTCGGCCTGCGTGGCGGTGTCGAGCTGCAGCTCGCTGCCGTCGGGCAGTCGCACGTTCTGCTGATCGCCTCGCCGAGTGGCATAGCGCCGGCCGAACACCGGCTGGTTCTGCCACCGGTCCCAGCCCAGCCAGCCGCCGCCCAGCACGCCGGCGGCGGCGACGGCGGTCAGTGCCTGCACCGCCAAGCGGCGGGGGGCGCGGACAGGCGCCGGGGAACGGGGAGCGGTGCCGGTCACCGCGCGGGCAGGCTCGGCCGGGACATCAGCGTCTCCTGGCTCGTCGCCGTCGGGCGCCGGCTCGGGCGATTCGGGCGCGGGTTCGGCGCGAGCCAGATCGTCGGCGGCGGATCGCGCGGCGGTGTCGATGGCGACCGACGCACGGATGTGCACGTTGCCGGCCGGCGGAATTTCGTCGATGGCATCCCAGACGCCGGCGATGTCTTCGTAGGCGGCCTGGTGCGCCGGGTCGGCGTTCAGCCAGGCGTCGAACTCGGCACGGGCCTCGGCGCTCGGACCGTCGGACAGCCGCACCGACCAGCGCAGGGCCGCCAGTTCAACCGGAGAAAGCTCGTCCAGCGCCGATTCGTCGATGGGTTCGTCGGCGTCCGGATCGCCCGCCGGCGGGCCCGCTGAAGGTGGCAAAGGCGGTTTCGGGACGTTCATGATGGGAAGGCGATTCGTGGGTATCTGTATCGATGATGACGGATCAGGCGCCGGGAACCTGATGTCGGTGCTGATGTCGGTCGTCGCCCGATGCTCGCGGCGCAACGGCGGACGGCTATTTCGCGGTGCGCTCGGCAGGCGATTCCGGCGGGCTGGCCGTGCTCGTCCTGCGGCGCGGTCGCTCGTCGCCCAAGGCTTTGCGGCAGACGGCGATGGCCAGCATGATGTGCCGCTCGACCATGTTGAGGCTCACGCCCATGCGGGCGGCCACCTCGGCTTGCGGCAGGCCATCGAGCTTGTGCAGCACGAAGGCCTGACGGCAGCGCAGCGGAAGGTTTTCGATCGTCCGTTCCAGCAGCCGCACGCGCTGCTGTCCGGCGTAGCGGGTTTCGGGCTCCTCGGACGCGGGCGCGTGCATGCCGGCCAGCGCCTCGTCGGAGACGTGCTTGCGCACCCGCATCCGGCGGTGGCGGTCGATCAGCAGGTTGCGCGCGATCTCGTACAGCAGCCCGCGCAGGTCTTCGATCCGCTCGCCCGTCGCCACCCTGGCGAGCACGCGGCCGTAGGTTTCCTGCACCAGGTCCTGCGCTTCATCGGAGTCTTTGACCTCGCGGGTCAGATACCTCAGCAACTCGTCGTAGAACTGCGCGTGCACGGTGAACCTCGAACCAAGGGAACTGGGTGGGCAAGCCCGTCCGATGGCCGAGATGCGGCGGCTGAGGGGTCCGGAACGCGAACGCGAGACGGGGCTGCGAGGGCATTCTAAACCGATGGATGAGATGGAATCTCATTTGCGGTGAGCCGACTCCAGTACTCGGGCTCTCGATGTCGGCAGGCCTGCCGAGGTCGCGCAGGTCGCCGCCGTCGGGCAACCGATCGGAGCGATTTCGTCGTCCGACCCGGCCTGCCGCGGCGGAATCTCTTCAGAGCCGGCTGCGAAGGGTCAGCATGACGGCCCGAGGCTCTCCGAAATAGCCGACGGACTGGTAATAAGTCTTGTCGAGAATGTTGTTCACCGTCAGCGACAGACTCGTCTTCGGCGTCAATCGATAGCCGACTTGAAGCGACGCGGTGACATAGCCGGGAACCGAGGTCTTGCCGTTGCCGACGGCGCTGTAGCCGAGCAATCCCAGTCCCAGATTGACGTTCTCCAGAGCGCTGCCGGGCTGGAAGCGATAGTTGTTCCAGATCTTCAGATTGTGCTTGGGAGTGTATAGACCAAGATTGTCCTGGTCGGTCGCGTAGCTGGCGTGAAGGTAGGTATAACCGGCCGTCACGTCCCATCCCGGCAGGATGCGGCCGCTGGCTTCCGCCTCGAAACCGCTCATCTTCACTTCTCCGGCCGGCTTGTAGTAGAAGACGTCGCTGAAGTAATAAGCCCGGTTGTTGTCGTTCAAGTTGAAAACGGCAGCGGACGTGTTGAGCTTGCCATCCATCAGACGGGATTTGATCCCCAGCTCCACTTGCCGCCCCGTGCGCGCCGGCAGCGGCGATCCGGTGGCGCTCAGTTGCGACTGAGGGACGAAGATGCGTGAATAGCTGGCGTACAGCGACGTCTCCGCGGTCAGTTTGTAGACCAGCCCTCCATAAGGGGTGAACTTATGGCTGACGGCACCGGGCGACTTTTCCATTTCGGGTGATGAACCGTAGTCGGCAAGGCCCGAATACGACTTGTAGTTGGTCAGCCGTCCTCCGATGATCAGAGTCAGCGGGTCGGTGATCTGGAGACGAGCCTGTCCGTACACGCCGAATTGCTCGCTGCGGTTCTTGTAATTTCCGGCGAACGGCATGGCCGGCTGCGGCATGTGTACCAGCTCGAAGAAATCGGCGGTCCCGGCGGGCACGTCCGAATAGATGTCGGTGCTGTTGGTTCGATCGTAGTTCATCCCCACCAGCAAATGGTGCTGGCGTCCCAGCAGTCGAAACGGGCCGCTGGCGTTGATATCGGCGGCCGCCCATGAGAATCTGGTGTCGTCGGCGGCCGGAAAATAGTTGGCCGAGCCGGTATCCGGATCCACGTCGTCCCATATCCCCAGGTATCTGGCATCGTTGGTCGAACGGCGATAGCGCAAGCTGGCGCGCAGCCGCCAGTCGTTGTCCAGGTAATGGTTCAACTCGACGAAGCCTTCGGCCGTATTCTGGCGGGTACCCGTCCAGCTCGGGAACGGATTGGTTTTTCGCGAGATGTCGATCTGCCGTCCATCGCCGTAGGTCGGAAGCCGGGACATGATGCCATCGAGGGTGTCGTGCTGGACGGTGGCCGAGATCGATAGCAAGGTGGCCGGCGCGACGTCGTATTCGACGATGCCGTACAGCATCTGCGATTTCGACTTGGATCCGCCATAGAAGCGGTTGCGGTCGGTCACGGCCGCAACCGCGCGCCCGCGCAGCGAGCGATCGGCATTCATCGGTCCGGAGACGTCGAGGTCGGCGTGGTAGTTGCTCCATGATCCGGCCGAGACGCTGGCGGATGCCTGTGACTGGGCCGTCGGCCGCTTGCGCGCGAAGTTGATCAGGCCGCCGGGTTCGCCCGAACCTTCGAGCAGGCTGGCCGAGCCTCTTATGATCTCGATGCGGTCGTACATGGCCAGGTCGAATTGCGGCGCGCCGACGTTCAACGACCCCGACGAAGGAACGCCGTCCAGTTCCGAAGACAGCTCGTAGCCGCGCGCGTAGTAAGCGTTGTTCAAATAAGGGTTGTCGTTGATGCGCGTCGTCACGCCGGTGGCCTGGCGCATGACGTCGACGATGCGGGTCATGTCCTGGTCGTCCATGCGTTGGCGGGTGATGACGCTGACGGACTGAGGAATATCCATCCAGGCGGTCTCGCTCTTGCCCAGCGTGACGTTCTTCGTCGTGTACGAGTGCGTGCCCTCGGTCCTGGCGTCCGCGGATTCCGCCGTGACCGTTACCGCGGGAAGACTGGTGGAAGCCCGTTCCCGAGCGTCGGCGGCCGGCGCCGTCGCGACGCGCAGCGAATAAGCGCCATTCGCCCCACGCACGGCCTGCAGTCCCTGGCCTTCGACCAGCCGGGCGAAGCCTTCGTCCACCGTGTAGCGGCCAGACAGGCCCGCGCTGTTCTTGCCCTGCGTCAACGCGGAGTCGACGGACAGCTCCACGCCCGACTCGCTGGCGAAGCGGTTCAGCACCTGATCGAGCGAGCCGGCCGGAATCCGGTACGTGCGCTGGCCGGCGGTCTGCGCCGGGCCTTGCGCCTGGGCTTGCACCGGACTCGTCGCCGCGGCCAGCAGCGAGCCGGCGACGGCGCAGGCCAGCAGCGTCGAGCGCGCGGCCGCGGCGACCGGATGGAGCAGGGGCCAGGCCCTCGTGGCGGGCGGCATGGCGGTGAACGGTGCCTGGCAAGGCGGCAAACGGTGGTACGGCATGGCGGATCGGCTCCCTTCGGCTCGAAAAATCTCGGGTCTTCACCCCGTTCTCCGAACGAGCCGCCGAAAACCTCAATGCCCGCGCAAAAAAACTCAGCGCGCGTGCACAGTCGCCCAGTACCGGGTCCGATATCGCACGTCGACCGGCATGCCGACCATCAGGTTGGCCAATGCCCGGTCGGTGTCGAGCAGCGGGAATACGCCGGTCACGCGCAGCTCGGCGGCGCTGTCGTCGCAGCGCAGGACGCCGCGCCGGTAGCGGGCCAGCTCGGCCACCAGGTCGGCCACGCGCATGCGTTCGGCGATCAGCAGGCCTCGCGTCCACGCGGTGTCCGCGTCGCGCGCCGGTCTCACGGGCCGTATGGCCTCGCTGGAAATGTCGGTCTGCCAGCCGGCGTCCAGGCGTAGCGGCGCCGCCTCGGCCGCTCGGCCGAGACGGATTTCCAGCGCCCCTTCGTAGACGGCGACGCGCGCCATGTCCGGTGTCTGCGCTCGTCCGACCTCGAACCGTGTGCCGAGCGCGCGCACCGTGCCCTGCGCGCACTCGACCAGCAAGGGCCGGTGCGTCGGCAACGGGTCGGGCGCCGTGGCGACGAGGATGCGTCCGGTGTGCAGCACGATGCGGCGCTCGTCGTCCGTATAGCGCACGTCGATGGCGCTGGCCGTGTCCAGCGCCACCCGGGTCCCGTCGGGCAGGTCGAGGTCGCGGATCTGGCCGGTGCCGGCCGTGTATTCGGCGGTGGCGAGTTGCCAGGCATCGGTCCCGCGCACGGTGTAGGCCGCGCCGCCGAGCACGGCGAGCGCGCTCAGCATCCGCACGATGCGACGGCGCGAGGACGGCGCCGGCTCGAGCAGCACGCGCCGCGCGGTCGAGGCGGGAAGGGCGCCGATGCGGCTGCCGAGCTGGTCGTCGAGTGCCTGCAGGCGGCTCCACGCGCGCTCGTGGTCCGGGTGGGCGGCGCGCCATGCCTCGCAGCCGGCGATGTCGTCGGCGCTGGCTTCGCCCGACCACAAGCGCGCCATCCATTCGCTGGCCCGTTGCACGACAGCCGGATCGATCGCCGCCTCGATGGCTGCGTGGGCGGTCGCGTCGACGGCGTGGCCGGCGTTCGGCCCGGACTTCGCGCTCATCGTCCGCAAGCGTCGCGAGCCGGGTAGCGGAACTCGTAACAGGCGCGCAGGCCGGCGGCAATGTACTTTTCGACCGACGAGACCGACACGCCCAACTGCTGCGCGATCTCGCGATAGCTGAGGCCGTCGAGCTTGTGCAGCAGAAACGCCTGGCGCGATCTGGCCGGCAGCCGCCGCAGCAGGGCGTCCAGTTCCACCAGCGTCTGGACGATCATCGCGCGGGTCTCCTCCGACGGCGCGTCGGCGGGCGCGAGCAAGGCCACGGTCTCCAGATAAGCGGCCTCGATCCGGCGCCGGCGATGCAGATCGATGGCCAGGCCCTTGGCGATCTGCGTCAGGTAGCGGCGCGATTCTTCGGGAGGCGGCGCCAGGCCCGACGCCAGCACGCGCACGTAGGTATCGTGCGCCAGATCGGCGGCGTCGAACCCATTACCCAGGCGTTTGCGCAGCCAGCCCTGCAGCCAGCCGTGATGGTCCCGATAAAGGGCATGGACCCGGGTATGCATGGAGAGCCGTACTGTCGTCATGGCGTAGGCGCTGGCGCGTTCGGTGGCCGCCGATCACGGCCCTGTCAGAAATCCATCGAGGCGGACAGCATCACGGTGCGCGGCGCGCTCCGGATCGCGAAGCCGCTGGCGAAGGTCTGCCCGATCCAGTAGTCGCG
The DNA here is from genome assembly GCA_047601745.1 of Burkholderiaceae bacterium. GTDB lineage: Bacteria > Pseudomonadota > Gammaproteobacteria > Burkholderiales > Burkholderiaceae_E > JAKPAM01. Next base: position 4,705,172 of record JASGIS010000001.1, read on the forward strand.
GTCGAACAGGTTGTACACGTTCAGGCGCAGCATCACCTCTTTGCCGCCCACGCGGGTCGCGTAGCGCGCGCCGGCGTCGTAGCGCGTCCAGCTCGGGATGTGGTAGACGTTGGCATTGTCGAGCGGGACGCTGTCGGTATAAGTGGCCCGTGCGTTCACGCTCAGGCCGGGCACGGCGGGCAGGTCCCATTCCGCGCCTAACGAGGCCTGCTTGCGCGCGACGCCGAAGGCATCCAGGCCGTCGTAGATGCCGCCGGCCGAGCGCATCGTCTTGGCCTGCGTGTACGAGGCGCCGCCGAGCAGGCGCAGGCCGGGCATGAGCTCGCCGAAGAACTGCCATTCGATGCCGCGGTTGCGCTGTTCGCCGTCAGCGCTGTAGATGGTGGTGATCGGGTCCTTGATCAGGCTGGGCCGGGTGATCCGGAACAGGCTCAGCGTGTGCGTGAGGCGGCCCAGGTCCCATTTGACACCCGCCTCGACCTGCTTGGTGCGGTAGGGCGCCAGGGTGGCGCCGTAGTTGGCCGCCGTGGTGTCGGTGATCGTGGAGCCGGCCGAAAGGCCCTCGATGTAATTGGCATATACCGACACGTCGGTACGCGGCTTGTACACCACGCCCAGCATCGGCGTGACGGCGGAATCGTCGTAACTGCCGGTGCGCGCGCCGGCCTGGTTCAGGTTGGCCGACGCCACCTTCTGGTGGCGGGCGCCCAGCGTCAGCAGCAGATGGTCGTCGAACAGGCCCAGGGTGTCGGCGACGGCCACGCTGTTCAGCGTGGTGATGCTGGTGGTCCAGACGCTGTCGGGCAGCGGGTCGGAAAACGCCGGATGCACGGGGTCGTAGAGATTGGAGCTGACCGTGGTCGGCCGGGTGATGTAGTTCGACCCGGACCAGGGACGCACGTGGCTGGCCGACAGCGCGAGCTGATGGCTGACGGCGCCGGTCCTGAAGCGGCCGCTCAGGCCCAGTTCGGATGCACTGCCGTTCTTGGTGTTCAGCCCGGTCATCACGGGCGCGGAGAAGCTGCCGTCCGCTCGCATGTTGGCGATGGAGTTGACCCCGATGTAGGTCGACTTGCTCCTGAGCCGTCCGCCCGTGGCGTAGACGGTCCAGTCGGGCGTCAGGTCGTACTCGATGCGGCCCAGGGCCATGTCGGTATCGACCGTGTAGCGCGAACCGTAGAACGGGTTGAGTCGGGAATCGGAGGCCGTGGGCACGACGCCGCCGGCGAAGCCGATATAGCGCGGAAAGCCCTTGGTCGCGCCGCGCTGCGAGATCAGGTCGAGCGAGGCGCGCAGCCGTTCGCCCCGCCAGTCCAGCCCGACCGAGCCCAGCGCCAGCCTCTGCGCGTTGCCGTCCAGCGGCGTGTCGCCGTCGCGGTAGGCCGCGTTGACGCGCACGCCGAGGCGCTTGTCATCGCCGAAACGGCGGCCGAGGTCCAGGTGTCCGCCGAACTGCGAATCGCTCTGGTAGCCGAGCGTTACCCGCGTGAGCGGCGAGTCGCCCGCACGCTTGGTCCGGAGGTTGATCAGGCCGCCGACGCGCCCGGTCGGCGACATGCCGGAGACCAGGGCGGTGGGCCCCTTGATCACGTCGACGCGCTCGATGACTTCGGTCGGAACGGCGTCGTAGGACGACAGGCCCTGCAGGCCGTTGAACGCCATCGTGTCCTGATAGAAGCCTCGGATGGTGAAGTCCTGATACTGCCCGCCGGGCGGACTGGCCATGCGTATGGCCGGGTCGTTGGCCAGTACGTCGGCGACGCTGCGCGCCTGCTGGTTCTCGATCAGTTCGCTGGTATAGCTGGTGACCGAAAAGGGCGCGTTCATCACGTCCTGCGTACCCAGGATGCCGATCGAGCTGCCGGCGGCGACCTGTCCGCCCGCGTAGGACCGGGGCAGGGCGGCCGCGCTTTCTCCCGAACTCATCGCCTGCGCCGTCACCGTGACGGCGGGCAGCGTGCCGGCCGCTTCACCGGCCGCATCATCGGCCGGCGTGCGCCGGATGCTCACGACGTCGCCGTTCAGGACCGCCACCAGGCCGGAGCCGGCCAGCAGACGGTCCAGCACCTGGCGGTCGCTGTAGCTGCCGCTGACGGCGGGGGCGCTGCGGCCGGCGGTCAACGCCGGATCGGCGGCCAGCGTAAGGCCCGCCTGCCGGGCGAAGCGGTTCAGCGATTCCTCCAGGCCAGCGGCGGGCAGGTTCCAGGTGCGCAGCGCTTCGGCGGCTGCCTGGGCCTGGGCCTGAGCCGGCACGGGCGCGAAGGCGGCCCCACCGAGGCCCGTCAGGGCAAGGTGCATGGCCAGCGGGATCCGGCGCAGAGCGGGCATGGCTCGCCGGGTTGATTGGCGGGGGGACGATTGGCGGGACGAGCGGCCGGCTGCCGTTTTCCTGGAACGTTGCGCTTGCATGGTTTCCTGGCTGAAGGTGTCGTTGGGCTTGAACAACTGCTACCTCGAACGAGCGCGGCAAAACCCGCAGCCGAAATCGCGGGCAGATCGGACTCGACGCCTGTCGATTCCCTCGCCCGCTGCGGGCGCCCGGCCGGCGAACGAGAAATACGTCAGCCATGCATCGAGCAGCATCTGGCGCTGCCCGCCGGAAATGGCGCCGAGTTCCTGGTCCGGGGCCTGCACTTCGGCCCAGGCCCGGGCGTGCGTAAGGGCTCGAAGTTGCTCTGCAGCAGGTCGGGGGCGTCGGATGGGTTACCGAGCCGGCGGCCCAACCAGTTGTGCAGCCACCGATGGTGCTCGTCGTAGATCCGCGCGATCTGGTCGTGGCAGGCATCGGCCATGACGGTGCATTGTCAAAGAATGAGAATCGTTCGCATTGTACATGGGAAGGGACGGCTGCGACGGGCCGGCGTGAGTCGCGGCGTCATATCTGGTTGACGCTTCAATTGCGACTGATTATCATCCATCCCGCCATTGCTCGAGCGTCACGATAACGCCGGATCCGCACCACGGATAACCGGCCGCATCCGGGATGCTCGCAGCGCGCCAGCAAGCCCGAATCTTCGGCCAGCCAGCCAGCCGTGCTCGAAAGAGGATTCCGGGACGCCCGGCCGAGATCGCACTCCGTGCGCGCTTCGCCTCCCCAGATGCTCACGGTACGAACCGCTCCCGATGACGGGAGGTTTCGTCGTGTCCTGGTGCCCTTGCTACGAGCCGACCACTTTGCAGACTGCCTTCGCGGCGAAGGAGTCGGCATCGCTTCATTTGCAAGTCAACCAGAATGAGGAAGGAAGGCCAACCATGCAATTGTCGATCTCTCGCAGCCTCGGGGCTGTCGCCCTGTGTTCGATGGCTTCGTTCGCTTATGCGAACACGACCCACGACGCATTCGTCGATCCCGCCGACTCGGTGTCGTTCGACGGCTTCAACACGCTCAGCAGCTCGCGGATCACCGCCGCCAACCTGGTCTCCGGGATCACGAGCAACGTCGCCGGTTCGGGCGACGCCACGTTCACGCGGACCTCGGGTGCCCACTATCCGGCCACCGGCGGCCTGTATTCGTTCAGCGGCCCGTCGACTTTCGAGGTGGCCGACAGTACCGTCACCGCCAACGTGGACTCGGTGGTGTTCCAGAGCTTCGTGAACATCTCCAACGGCGCCGATGGCGTGTGGGGACTGTTGTCGCCGCAGAACCTGCCGACGCTCAGCTACAACGGCGGCAACCAGAGTCTGGCCGCCACGACCCAGTTCACCGAGCCGGTGCCGTACCTCGATTCGACCTTCACCCCGGTTCCCGCCGATCCCGACAACCCCAACTATGCCCGGTTCACCTGGGACCTGAGCGGGGTCGGCGCGCCGATCACGTCGTACACGATCGACTTCGGTCTCGATGCCCACTCGCAGGCGCTGGCCTTCCAGGTCAACCAGGTCGTGGCGGTTCCGGAGCCCGAGGCTTTCGCGATGATGGCTCTGGGCATGGGCGTCATCGGTTTCGTCGCCCGCCGTCGCCGCGAATCCGGCTCGGCCAGCGGACAAGCCGCGACCGCCTGAATCCGATAGCGCGTGCCGTGCCGACCCGCAGGTTTCCGAGCGAAGCCTGCGGGCCGGCCTGCCGATAATGCTCATGTCACCGTCGTTCGTCGGGCGCCCCTGCGCCGCGTGGTGCGTCGCGCTTGCGGGGATCGGCAGCCTGCACGCCGAGGATTCGCCGCGTCCGGCGCTCGCGCCGGTCGAGGTGACGGCGTCCTCGGAGCGGGTCCCCGACGTCGAGATTCCTCCCGACAATTCCAACACCGTGCTGAACCGCAACGAGATGGAGCGGCGCCAGGCGGACAACATCTTCGAGCTCGTTCGCGACGCGCCCGGCGTGATGGTCGAAGGCGGGCCCCGGGCCAGCGGCATGCGCTTCAACATCCGCGGTTTTTCGGACAACGAGGACGTCGTATTCAAGATCGACGGCGCGGCCAAGGGATTCGAGAAATACCGCTTCGGCAGCGGCGTGTTCATCGAGCCCGAGTTGCTGAAGGCGCTGGAGATCCAGCGCGGTCCGTCGCTGACCTCGGGATCCGGCGCACTGGGCGGCGCGATCTCGGCCACCACGCGCTCGGCGGCCGACTTCCTGCGCCCGGGGCAGCGCGTCGGCGCGATGGCCAAGTTCGGATTCAACTTCAATAACCGCGAGCGGCTGCGCATGCTGACGACCTATGCGCGGCCCACCGGCTACGTCGATCTGCTGGCGTCGTTCGCTTATCGCGATTCGACCGATGTCAAGCTGTCCGATGGAACCCGGCTGGACGTGTCGGCGACGCATTCGGAAAGCAGCCTGCTGAAGGCGAGCTTTTTTCCGACCGACCATCTGAGTGTCGAACTGAGCCGCATCGCCTACGAGAGCGGGCCGGATCGCGCGCCTTATGACGCGACCCGGCAGAACCCCGATGCCTGGGGCATCGTGCGCCGTTCGATCGATGACGAGACGATCAATCTGCGCATCCGCTATGCGCCGCCGGACTCCTGGATCAACCTGCGCGGTACGCTGGCCCACGAGAAGACCTATCTGCACGACCAGCACCTGTTCGGCGAAAGCGGCATATGCGCCAGTTCGGCAGCGCTGTCGCCATGCAACGATTACTGGCGCTACGACATCTGGACGGCGGAACTGTTCAACGACACCGTCTACCGATGGGGCGCGGTGGCCGGCACGCTGACGCTGGGCGCCCAGGCGATCCGCAACCGCCGGGACATCGTGCGCATCACCGCCAGCGAGCAGATGAACCAGCGCATCTATCCGGGCGGCTTCAACGAAGCCCAGCCGCCCGGCGGTAAGGACTCGGTCGCGCTGATCGCCGAGAACGACTTTCGGTGGGGCGATTTCTCGTTCAAGCCCGGCCTGCGATGGGATCGTTACGAGATCCGCGCGCTGGGCCGGACCCGCGTCAACATGGAAGAGGCCGGCCAGGAACCCACGATCTCGCTGTCCCGAACGTCGAAGGCCGTCGCCGCCGGATGGCGCGTGCTCGGCGGCCCGGTCACGATGACCTATCGCTACAACGAGGCATTCCGCCCGCCGCTGATCGACGAGTACTTCTCGCGGATGGGCTTCGGCAGCCGCTGCGCGATCACCGAGATCAACCCTCGTACCGGCAGGCCCTATAGTCCGCCCGGCCAGCCGCTGTACGACATCGAGACCGGCATCGATCTGGCCCCGTCGACCGGGATCTGCGGCGATCTGTACCGGCCGCAGGAGTCGACCAATCATGAGTTGATCTTCGCGTGGACCCCGCGCCGCACCGAGCCGACCGATGGCCAGTGGCAGTCGCGGCTGACGCTGTATCGGATCCACACCCGCCATCTGCTGACGTCGATCGCCCAGGTCGACGGCCAGGTGCAGCAGCCGGGCCGGGAGAAACGCCACGGACTGGAATTCGAGTTGAGCTATACCGCCGCACGCTGGTTCGCCAGCCTCAGCTATGGGCGGGTGGCGGGACAGGTCGACGACGTGGGCATCAGCTACCCGATCTATGGCGTGCCGGGCAACACGCTGGTGCTGAACCTCGGTGTGCGCGGCTTCGACGGCCGGGTCGAGGCCGGTGTGCGGATGCGCGACATCGGCGACCGGCGCGCGTATACCGACCCGGTGGCCACTTCGTGCACCTCCGCCGGCACGCAGATCCCCGGCGTCGGATACATCGGCACGCAGTATGGCGTGCGCCTGTTCGACGCTTATGCATCGTGGCAGCCGATACGCCAGGTGATGCTGCGCGCCAGCCTGGACAACGTCACCAACCGGAGCTACTGCATGATCGACGGTTTCGGCGGCGCCGCGGGCGCCCGCGCACCCGGCCGCGCGCTGCGGCTGACTGCCAGCTACCAGTACTGAGGGGAGTGCCAGTCATGAAGACGGACGCGCTCAACCTGCACGCCATGGCCATCTTGCTGGCCGGCCTGATCGCGCTGGCCTGCGCGCCCCGGGCCGGCGCCGTGAGCATCGAGTTCGACTACCGCTTCGATCGCAACGGCTTTTTCGATGCGCTGACCGCGGACGGCGCGCAGCGGCGCAGCGTGCTCGATTCGGCGGCCGCGACCTTCGACCGGCTGACCGATTCGCTGGCGCCGATCGTGGCCACCGGCTCCGATCACTGGCAGGCGAGCTTCCGCCATCCGAGCTGGTCGACCTTCTCGGAGCTGGCGACGGTCAATGACCTGACCGTACCGGCCGACACGATCATCGTGTTCGTCGGCGCGTCCCCGTTCGACACCCGGGTGCTCGGTATCGCCGACGGTCCGGCGCCGACTGTATCGGGCAGCGCGGCGTTCGATCAACGAGTATCGGCGCGCGGACAGGCCGGAGCGCTCGACGAGCTGCCGACGGACTACGGGCCGTGGGGCGGGTCGATCTGGTTCAACTCGGCGGTCGACTGGCACACGAGCCTGGAGACGGCGGGTATCGGCGCGACGCAGTCCGACCTGCTGACGACGGCGACGCACGAGCTGGGCCATCTGCTGGGAATCGGCCAGTCGCCTGCCTGGGATACCTGGGTCGTGCGGGCGTCGGCCGACGGCTCGCCGTCCTTCACCGGCGCCGTCAGCAGCGCCGTCTACGGCGGTCCGGTGCCGCTCGATTCGAGCGCGTCGCACTGGGCATTGGGCGTTGCCAGCCCCCTGGGTGACGACTGGATATCGACGCTGATGGATCCGTCGACGCCTCGCGGCATGCGTGAGGCGATGACGCTGCTGGATTGGGCGGGGCTGTCGGACGTCGGCTGGCAGGTAAGCGCCGTCCCCGAACCGTCGCAGGCGCTGATGCTGACGGCCGGCTTGCTGGCCGGCGGCCTGTCGCGCGTCGTCGGTTGTCGGCAGGCGAGACGGCGCGGCAGACGCCGGCGGCCGGCCGATGGCTTGAATCGTCAACACTCGCGGCCCATACCGTCGGCAGGGCCACCCACACATTGCAAGGGAGAGACTCCGTGATCAAGCAACTTGCGGCATGCGCCCTGGCAGGAGCTGCCATCAGCCCGACCTGGGCATCCTCGTCCTATGTGGACCTCGGTACCCTGGTTCCCGACTCCGGCACCTTGAGCTACGACGGCCTGGCCGACGGCGGCCCGGGTGCGATGGACTATCTGTATTTCCGCGTCAGCAGTGCGACCCGGTCATTGACCTTCGACTATGGCCCCGGCCAATCGCAGGGCATCGCCGATCTGGCCTGGTGGGAGCTGTGGTCGAACCCCGCCGGCCAACTGTCATCCCATAGCGACAGCGACTGGCAGCGGCTCGCGAGCGGCGCGGCCGAGGGCAGCGAGATTCTGAGCGTCACCGCCGACCATGCCTTCGAAGAAGGCAAGCTGTACAAGCTGCGGCTCGGCTTCAACGAGGCCGACTGCTGCTCGCGCGACTACGCGGTCCGGCTGAGCGGCGTCCCCGCGGTCATCCCGGTACCGGAGGCATCGACTTGGGCCATGATGACCGCTGGTCTGGCAATGCTGACGTTGTGGAGCAGGCGTCGCAGACAACGGGGATGAGCGATCCCATGCACGCCCGGGAAGGGCTGCGCGAACACTGATCAGCAGGCGCGTTTGCATTCACGCGCCGATCACACGCTTCAACGAATCCGTATACCCTGATGGGCAGACGCTCCAGGGGGCGACGCCTGCTGCCGGAGACCGCAGTCGGCGCCGTGGAGTACGAAGTGAGAAGACGGTGTGAACATGCGAGAGACAGACGAGATCCGCGCGAGCTCCTCCGCGGCGCCATTGCGGCTGCAACTGGTATCCGACGTGCATCTGGAGAGCCAGCCCGACTGGCGGTTCGAGCCGGCGCCGGGCGCCGACATCCTGGTGGTGGCCGGCGACGTCGGCTCCTATCACCATCGCTCGCGCCTGACCGAAGAGGACTTCGGCCTGGCGCGGTTCGCGCCGGCGCGCGGTCCGTGGCGGTCGGTGTTGTACGTGCCCGGCAACCACGAGTACGACGACCAGGAGTTCGATGCCGTCAACCGGCGCCTGCGCGATGCCTGCGGACGCCTGGGCATCACGTGGCTCGAGCGCGAGACGGTCGTCATCGACGGTGTGCGCTTCATCGGCACGACGCTATGGTCCGACTTCGATGCGCTGGCTTCGATCGAGGCGGGTACGGAGGCAAGTGCGGAGGCCGGTACGGAGGCAAGTACGGAGGCGGGGGCCGACGAGGCCGGCGGTCTGCCCTTGCACCGCCGGCGCGCGTTCGCGGCGGCCAATGACTACCTGGAGAAATACTCGTTCCTGCGCGACGGACAGCGGGTACTGGCCGACGGCGTGCGCGAGATCGCGCTCGACTGCCAGGCATGGTTGCGCGAGGCGCTGGCGCGGCCGTTCGCGGGGCCGACCGTCGCCGTCACGCACTTCGCGCCCAGCCTGCGCAGCGCCGATCCGCGCTTCGGCCTGGTACCGGGCACCGCCGGCTTCTGCAACGCGCTGGACGAGTTGCTGCCCTGGGCCGAGCTGTGGCTGCACGGCCATCTGCACTGCGCGGTCGACTACGTCGATACGCAGCCGCGGCAGGGCCGGCCGCACCGATGCCGCGTCGTGGCCAACCCGCTGGGTTACTTCAGTCTCGGCGAAGGCGAGCAGTACCGATCGGATCTGCTGATCGACGTACCGCCGGCCCCGGCGATCACGTCCCGGTCCGGTCCGTCAGGACCGGGCGCGCCAACCACTCGCGCCCCTTGAGCATGCCGTCCCAGTAGATCGGCGGCAGGATGCGTTCCTTGAGCAGCCAGGCGAGCGACGAAGGCCGGGTGCCGTCGATGAACCACTTCGGAAACGAAGGGGTCACCTTTCCTCCGTACGCGAACTCGGCCAGCACGATCTTTCCGCGTTCGACGGTCAGCGGGCAGGACCCGTAGCCGTCGTAGCTGGCCTGGCCGCGGGCCTCTGCGTGCGCGGTCAGCAGGTTGTGCGCGACGACGGGCGCCTGCTTACGTGCCGCGGCGGCCGTCTTGGCGTTGGACGTGTTCGTGCAATCGCCCAGCGCGAAGACGTTGGCGTACGTCTTGTGGCGCAGGCTGGCCGGGTCGACGTCGACCCAGCCGGCGGCGTCGGCCAGCGGGCTGACCCGGACGAAGTCCGGCGCCGTCTGCGGCGGCACGACGTGCAGCAGGTCGAACTCCATCGTCACCACCTCGCGGGTGCCGTCGTCACCGGTCCGCGCGAAGCGGGCTTTGCGGGCGGCGCCATCGACGGCCACGAGTTGGTGGCCGAACTGCAAATGGATGCCGTAGGCCTCGACGTACGCCATCAGCGCCGGCACGTAGTCCGGCACGCCGAACAGCACCGCCCCGGCGTTGCAGAACCGGATGTCGATGTTCTTCAGCACGTGCTGTCGGCGCCAGTGGTCGGCCGACAGATACATGGCCTTCTGCGGCGCGCCCGCGCACTTGATCGGCATCGGCGGCTGCGTGAACACGGCGCGGCCGCTCTTCAGGCCCTGCACCAGTTGCCAGGTGTACGGCGCCAGATCGTAGCGGTAGTTCGACGTGACGCCGTTGCGGCCCAGCGTGTCGGCCAGGCCGTCGATGCCGGCCCAGTCGAGCTTGAGGCCGGGGCAGACGACCAGTTGGCGGTACTTGACGATCCGGCAGCCATCGAGCACGACGGCATCGCGCTCCGGCTCGAAGGCCGCGACCGCCGCCTTGATCCACTTGACGCCGCGCGGCAGCACGCCGGCCATCGTCCGCGCGGTGCGCGCCGGCGGAAAGACGCCCGCTCCGACCAGTGTCCAACCGGGCTGGTAGTAGTGGACGTCGGCCGGATCGATGATCGCGATGTCCAGTCCCGGCCGGCGGGCCAGCAGGCTGGCGGCCACCGCGATGCCCGCCGCGCCGCCGCCCACGATCACGACCTCGTGCGTGGCGTCCACCGCCTCGGGCGGCGTGCGTCCGCCGTTGGCGATCCGCCGGGCCACGCCTCGAAGGTCGTAGCCGGCCGCGCGCGCGGCTTCCAGGAGCTTCGGCAGCGGCCGGCTGTCGGCCTGGCTGAGCGCCCAGAGCGTGGCGGACTGGGTTCCGGTGCGGCAGTACGCGAAGACGGGCCCGGGCAGTTCGGTCATCAGACGGCCGAAGGCCTGCGCCTGTTCATCGGTCACCTTTCCCGATTCGACGGGCAGGTAGCTCGCCTGCAGGCCCAGTGCCTGCGCGGCGCGCTCGATCTCCCGAAATCCCGGTTGGTCGGGGGCTTCGCCGTCGGGCCGGTTGCACACCAGCGAGCGGTAGCCGGCCGCGGCGATGGCCGGCAGGTCGGTGGCGGTGACTTGCGGGCCGACGGCCACTTCAGCGGTCAGGGGGCGCATGTCCATACTGCTCTCCTATGTCAGCATCAAGGCCGTCCGTTGCCGGGGACCCCGTCGCGCGGCGCATCAGCGCGGTCCCAGCACGTCGTTCATCGCGGCCGGCTGGGGCATGCCGTTGTACTTCTTCAGCAGGCCGTCGCCGTCGCGGACCACGATGCCGGGCGTGCCGCGAAACCCCATGCTCAGCATCAGCCGCTGGTTGTCGTCGAGGGCCTGGCTCACGTCGGCGGGAATGCTCGGGGCCGGGGTGATGCCGCCCCGGTCGAACTTGTTCTCGTTCTCGGCGAGCGCGGCCGAAGGGTCGGCCGCGCCGAGGATCGCCGCCGCCTTGGCCGGGCTGTCCGGCCTGATGACCCCGACCAGGACATGGCGTAGCTGAACCTTGCCGGCGTCCACCCATGGACGGGCGGCTTCCCAGAACCGATGGCAATAAGGGCAGTTGGCGTCGCTGAACGTATAGACGATTCGCGGCGCGTCGGCCTTGCCGTCGCGTACCCATCTGGACGCCTCGAGCTGCGCCCAGGCCTTGTCGCTGATCGGTTTGGCGACCAGCTTGTCCAGCGTCGCTTCATCGAGCGGCTCGCCCTTGTCGTCCAGACGGCTGCCGACGATGGCGTTGCCGTCGCTCGTGACGTAGACGGCCACCGGCCGATCGCCGGCGACCGCGGCGAACGCGCGCAGGCCGCCGCCGACCTCGAACTCCTGCATGACCGTCAGGCCTTTGCCTTCGAGCGCCTTGACGGCCGCCGGGACTTCGGCCGACGGCTTGCCGGGGCTTTGCGATCGGCCGCAGGCGGGCAGCAGCGCGAGGCCCGCGATGAGGAACAGACAAACGCGCGAGCGCGGTGCGAGCAAGGTCATTTCCGATCCGTATGGGTTTGCGCGGGCTGCGCGAGGCGCTGCGATAGCGTCTGCTTCAGGCGGGCCCTGGATAGTTCACCGAGATGGGCGTCGATCAGCCGCCCCTCGGCGTCGAAGAACAAGGTGGTCGGCAAGCCCTGCGCGCCCAGCGCATGCTGGGTTTTCGACGAAGGATCCAGCAGCGCGTCCTTGAACGTCAGGCCTTCCCGGGCCAGGAAAGCGCTCGCCTGCCGCGGGCTTTCCCCCTGGTTGACCATGACGAAGGCGACGTCCGGGAAATCGGCCTGCGCCTGTTCGAACACCGGCATCTCGCGGCGGCATGGAGGGCACCAGCTCGCCCAGAGATTCAGCACGACGGGGCGGCCCGCATATGCGTTCAAGTCGACGGGCCGACCATCGATCGTGCTCAATTGCACGTCGGGCAGCGACGGGACGGACCGCTGCAGCACGTCGAGCACGCCGCCGGCGACAAGCCAGCCCAGGACGCCGACGGCGATGCCGGTCAGCACGGGCCGGCGCAGCGCGCGAGCCGAACGGGTTCGCCACCCGACGAGCGCGATCGCCGCGACGACGCCGACCGGCCACGAGAAACCGCCGTCGCCGATCGCGATCACCGACGTCGGTGCGGCCAGGTACTCGTTCGACCACTGCGCGACGTAGCCGAGGCGGGCGGCGACGAGCCCCCAGAACGCCGCGTCGACGAGCATCCCGCCGGCCGCCTTGGCGGAGACCTCGGGCTGGCGCGCGGCGATCATTCGAGCGGTCACCCAGCCGAGCAGCAGGGCGGCAGCAACGATGACGACCCCGATCGGGAAAGGGCCGACGCCGATCACGACGCTCCCGCCGATTCGAGACGCGACAGAAAACCGCGCGCATCGATCTCGCCGACGACGCGCAACGCTCTGCGCTCGACGCCGTCCGGCCCGACCAGGATGAGCGTGGGCGGCCCCATGACGCCCCAGCGCTCGAGCAGCGCCTTGTCCGTCCGGTCGTTGCTCGTGACGTCGGGCCGAAGCACCTGCATCGACGCGAGGCGGGCGGCGACGGCGGGATCGCCGAACACCTCGCGCTCGATCACATGGCAGCTCACGCACCAGTCGGCGTAGAAATCGATCAGCGTCCATTGGCCGCGCGAGGCCGCCCGGGCCAGATGTCCGTCGACGTCGTCGACCGATTTGGCCCGCATGAAGGCGACGCCGGGCGTCGCGGTCGTCGCCGCCGACGCGGCGCGCAGGTGCGCCAGCGGCTGCCACGCCGACTCGCCGCCCGACGCCGCGCCGATCAGCATCAGCACCGACCACAGGGCGGCGAAGGCGGCGCCGGAACGCAGCGCCCATGCCGGCCGCGGCCTGGCCGCCAAGGCCTGGCTCCAGGCGAGCAGGCCGAGCGCGACGGACAGGATCCATGCGCCCCACAGCACCAGGCTCGCCGTGCCGGGCAGCAGACGCGCCAGCATCATGACGGCCATGCCCGCCATCACGTAGCCGAACGCGATCCGCACCCGATTCATCCACGCGCCGGGCCGGGGCAGGATCCCGGCGCCGAACACGGCGATGGCCAGCAGCGGCAAACCCATGCCGATGCCCAGCGCGAACAGCGCCAGTCCGCCCTGCAGCGCGCTGCCCGTCTGTCCGATGTACAGCAGCGCGCCCGCCAGCGGCGCGGTCATGCACGGGCCGACCAGCAGCGCCGACAGAAAGCCCAGCGCGGCGGAGCCGGCGATGCTGCCGCCCGGACGGTTCCCGCCGGCGGCGCCGACGCGATCGACCAGCGCCGACGGCAAGCGCAGCTCGAACAGGCCGAACAGCGAAGCGGCGAGGATCACGAACAGCGCGGCGAACGCGCCCAGCAGCCATGGCGATTGCAGCGCGGCCTGGAGATTGGCGCCGGCGAGGCCCGCCGCCGCGCCGACGCTCGCGTAGGTGCCGGCCATCGCCAGCACATAGGCCGACGACAGAAAGAGGGCGCGCCGCGGCCCGGCCCGGCTGCCGACGACGATCGTCGAGACGATCGGGATCATCGGCAGCGAGCAGGGCGTGAAAGCCAGCAGCAGGCCGAAACCGAAGAACAGCAGCATGCCGGCGATCGGACCGAGCGTCGCGAGCCGTTGCGCCGCCGCCTGGTCCTCGGCGAGGCCGGCCGCGGCATCCGTGCGGGCCGGCGATGAATCCACCGCCGCGTCCCGCGTCGGCGGCGAGACCCCGGTCGGTGCGGATCCGCGTTGGACCGTCGCCGGCAGATCCACATTCAGCGTCGCCGGCGGATAGCAGATGCCGGCCTTCGCGCAGCCTTGCCAGTGCAGCGTCAACGGGCCGGACGCCGAGACCGGAAAACGCAGGCTCGGCGCATCGCCCTCGTAGATCTGCGTGTCGCCGAAAAATTCGTCGTGCCTGGGCGTGCCGGCCGGAAGCTCGACGCGGATTTCATCTCCTTGCCGGTCGAGCAGCCTGATCGAGTGGCGGTAGACGTAGTAGCCGTCGGCCACGTGCGCTCGAACCGAATAGGCGCCGTCCTGCTGCCGTACCGCATCCAGCCTGAAGACCTGTGCGGCATCGAGAAATCGCCGATCGCCATCGCCCCACGGCATCGAACGGCCGTCGGCCCACGCGCCATCGACGGCGAAAAAGCACAGCAGCCACATCGCGAGAACACGCCGATACCGCGACAAATCCCGATCCTCCCGGCAATCCTGCTCGCGATGATCCGCCTGTTCGATTAACCGAAACTAAAGCCTCGGCGCGCCGAGGTCCGGTGCCGGCGCGAGCCGAGTTTCTAGCCTAACATCGCCGCTTGATCGACTCGGGTGGAGCGCGAATGCGGGTGTTGCTCGTCGAGGATGACGAACTGATCGGCAAGGGAATCGTCGCCGGCCTGCGCAAACACGGCATCGACGTGGATCACGTCGGCACGGCTCGCGAAGCCGAGACGATCCACGCGGAGCAGTCGTTCCATGCGCTGGTGCTCGATCTCGGCCTGCCCGATCGGGACGGCATGGCATTGCTGGCCGGCATGCGCGCCGTCGAACCTCAATTGCCGGTGTTGATCCTGACCGCGCGCGATGCGATCGAGCACAAGCTCGCGGGGCTGCACGAAGGCGCCGATGATTACATGATCAAGCCGTTCGACCTGCGCGAGCTCGCCGCCCGGCTGCACGCGCTGGTCCGTCGCACGCAAGGACGCGCGGCCCAGGTCATCGCCGCCGGTCCGCTGCGACTGGAGCCGCAGAGCGGGCTGGCCTGGTTCGATGGCGAACCGGTCGCGTTGTCGCGCCGGGAGGTCGATCTGCTGGCTCACCTGGCCGATGCCGATCGGCGATGGGTGTCCGCGGAGCTGCTGAACGAGCGCCTGTACGGGCTCGGCGAGGACATCAGCAGCAATGCGCTGAACGTCCACATCCACAACATCCGACGCAAGCTGGGCGCCGACGCGATCGAGACCGCGCGCGGGCTCGGTTATCGCCTCGGCTGGAGAACCGGGCGATGAGCCTGCGTCTTCGCGCCGTGCTGATCGCCGGCATCTCGCTGGTGGTGCTGTGGGCGGCCGCTGCCGGGCTGATGATGCGCGGGGTCCATGCCAATCTCGATCGGACGCTGGACGGGCGGCTGGCGATGTCGGCTCGCATGGTGTCGGGACTGCTCGAACGCGCGGCGCTGGCACCGAGCCTGGCGGGCTCCGATCTGACCGAGGCGGTTCGCGTCACCGGCAAGGAAGGCATCGCCTGCGAGATCCGCCTGCTGCGCGGCGAGATCCTGGCGCGCACGACCAACGGCCCGCAGTCGGAGTTCGAATCGCTGCCCGCCGGCTTCAGCACGCGCGACGTTCAGGGAAGTCCGTGGCGGATCTACGTGCTGAGGGCCAACGGCTACCAGATCACGACCGCCGACCGCGTCGACCAGCGCGACGTGCTGATCAACGAACTGCTGTGCGCGGCCGGCGTGCCGTTCGTGATCGCGTTTCTCGGCGGGCTGGTCGCGCTATGGATCGGCATCGGCCGCGGACTGGCGCCGTTGAAGGCCTTGCACCAACAACTGCGCGCCAAGCAGACCGACGACATCACGCCGATCAGCGTCAGCCGTCCGCCGTCGGAGCTGCGCCCGGTGCTGGACGCGATGAACGGGCTGCTGGGCCGACTGGCGCGGGCGCTGTCCAGCCAGCGGGCGTTCACCGACGCCGCGGCCCATGAGCTCAGGACGCCGCTGACCGTGATCGACACGCACCTGCAGGTGGTTCGGCTGACCGAAGGCGAAGAGGCGCAGGCCTCGCTGCGCAGCGCCGAAGAAGGCGTCGGGCGCCTGCGGCGCACGCTCGATCAGATGATGGTGCTCGCCCGAGCCGACGCCGCGATCGATCCGGCGGACGGCTGCCCGTCGGTGCAGGCCGCGGTGAACGCCGTGGTCGGCAAGATGGGCGCCGACGCGCGGGCTCGGCTGCGGATGTCGATCGACGGCGACGATGCGGCGACGCCGGTTCCCCGATCGATGGTCGAGACCGCGGTCCGCAACCTCGTCGACAACGCGATCCGCTACTCGCCGCCGAGCGAGCGCGTCGACGTTTCGGTGTCGTTCGAGCCGTCGAACCGGCGCTGCCGGATCGCCGTCATCGATCGAGGGCCGGGCCTGAGCGAAGACCAGGCGTTCCAGATCGGCAGGCGATTCTGGCGCGCCGACCAGGGCAGGAATCGCCAGGACGGGGCGGGGCTGGGGATCTCGATCGTGCGGGCGATCGCCGAGCGGTTCGGCGGATCGCTGGCGCTCGAGCCCAGGGAAGGCGGCGGCCTGGTCGCGCGGATCGAGTTGCCGCTGGAATGAGGCCGTGCGCGTTCGCTAAGCGGAGCGCTCCGGCTCGGCCAGCAGCGGCGATTTGCGCCGCAGCGCCATCGCCAGCGCGACCACGGCCAGCGCGAGCGGCACGAACGACACCCAGAGCACGGTGTCCCAGCCATAAGCGCTGAGCAGCCCGCCGGACGAGAACGAGCCCACGGCCATCAGGCCGAAGACGATGAAATCGTTCAGCGACTGGACCCGCGTCTTCTCCTCGGGACGGTGGCATTCGAGAACCAGCGCCGACGCGCCCAGGAAACCGAAGTTCCAGCCCAGGCCCAGCAGCACCAGCGTTCCCCAGAAATGCGCGACGTCGATGCCGGCCAATCCGACGGCGGCCGACAGCCCGGTCAGCAGCAGGCCGGCGGTCGCCACGCGTCCCGCGCCGAAACGGGTGATCAGGCTGCCGGTGAAGAAGCTCGGAGCGTACATCGCGATCACGTGCCATTGCAGCCCCAGGTTCGCCGATTCCTGCGAGTGGCCGCACAGGTGCATGGCCAGCGGCGCGGCGGTCATCAGGAAGTTCATCAGCATGTACGAAACCGCGCCGCTGATGGCCGCCGCGACGAAGCGCGGCTGCCGCGCGATCATCGACAGCGGCCGACCGCCGGCTTTTTCCTCGGCCGTCGGCATCGGCAATCGGACGCCGAGCAGGATGAACGCCGAGATCGCGGCGACGAGGCCTTGCACGAGAAAGCTGGCCGCGAACTGATGCCGGGGCCACAGGTCCATCGTCAGCGTCACGAGCTGCGTGCCGATGACGCCGGCGACGACGCCGCCGGCCATCACCAGCGACAGCGCGCGGGCGCGCCGGCTCGGCGCCACGCCGTCGGCCGCCGCGAAGCGGAAGGTCAGCACGACGGCCGCGTAGCCGCCGCCGAAGAACGTCGCCAGGCAGAACAGCCAGAACGAACCGATGATGACCGCGAGCATCGCCAGCAGTCCGGTCAGCACGCCGGCGCCGGTTCCGGCCAGGAAGGCCGCGCGCCGGCCGTGCCGCCGGGCGATCGCGCCCGCCGGCAGGATGCACGCCGCCATGCCGACGACGAAGATCGAAATGGGCAGCGTGGCCAGGATCGGCGTCGGCGCCAGCTTGTCGCCGACGATCGCGCCGGTCGCATAGACGACCACCGAGTTCGCGCCGGCCAGCGCCTGGGCGATCGACAGTCGCCAGATGTTGCCGCGCTGGACCCGTTCGGGCAGCAGGGCGGGGGAGTCGATCGTCGAAGCGGGATCGTTACGAGTCATTTCTCTTGGGTCCGGGGCAGGTCCGTCAGACGGAAAGAAGGCGTTCAGCGGGGGGTTCCATGGCCAGGACCATGCGGTACTTGACGTTGCCGGACTTGAGCTTCCGGTAGGCTTCGCCGGCTCGCTCGAGCGGCAGGGTTTCGATTCGCGGCCGGGCGTCGACCAGCACGCTGAAGCGCAGCGCCTTCTCGTTGTCGTACGGCGTGCCGGTGATCGAGCCGAGGATGCCGCGCTGGCCGCCGACCAGCAGGCCCGCGGGGACCTGCAGCGGACGTTTGCCCGGGTTCAGCAAGACCAGCCGCCCCTCGGGCGCCAGGCCGGGCAACAGGGCCGAGACCGTTTCGGCATCGTCGATCGTGCTCACGATCGCCTGTGCGCCGCCGATGGCCGCGAGCCCGTCGGCGGCGTTCTCCCGGCGAGTATCGAGATACCGATGCGCACCCAGCGCCAGCGCATCGGCGGCGATGTCATCGCCTCGCCCGATCGCGACGACCCTGAAACCCATGTTGCGCGCGTACTGGAGCGCCATGTGTCCGAGACCGCCGATGCCCAGGATGGCCACCGTGTCGCCGGCCTGCGCGCCGCACTTCTTCAGCGCGTTGAACGTGGCGATTCCCGCGCACAGGATCGGCGCCGCCTGCTCCGAATCGAGTTCATCCGGAATCGCCACCAGACCCGTGCCGCGCGCCAGCATCATCTCGGCGTAGCCTCCGTCGCAACTGCTGCCGACGACCGGCTGATTCGCGCAGAGCTGGAAGCGTCCTTGCCGGCACTGCGCGCATTCGTTGCAATGGCCGCCCAGGCGGCCCACGCCCACGCGCTGGTTCAGCGTCCAGATCGGCGATACGCCCGAACCGAGCGCCACGATTCGCCCGACCACTTCGTGGCCCGGCACGCGGGGTGGGTCCGCGGTGAGCGGTGTCCTGTCGATGTCGGCGGCGTCGGCGCCGCAGACGCCGCAGGCCTCCACCCGGAGCAAAACCTGTCCGGCGCCCGGCTGCGGGACCTCGCGTTCGACGAGTTCGAGTACGCCCGGGCTGCTGATCTGCATGGCCCGATAGCTCGTCTTCATCCTTGCGCTCCGATACCTGTGATCGCGAGCCGGTTCGGGGGCTCGGGCCGATGCCGATGAGGGCCGAGCGCGGTCAGCATGCTGCGCCCGCCGCACCCGTAGTACCCGTAGTACCCGTAGTACCCGTAGTACCCGTAGTACCCGTAGTACCCGTAGTACCCGTCGCGCCGGCGAGATGGCCGGTCTTCAGATACACGCATGCGCCGGCGCTACCCGCGACGAGGTCGGGGTAAGCGCCCGGAGGCAGCCGCATCCAGCTACCGCGTTCGTAGCGCTGCGCGCCCTCGTGCAAGCTGCCGTCCAGCACCAGCAGTTCGGCGCCGCGAGCCGGATCGGCGAGAGGGCCGGAAAACAGGCCGGCGCTCGCCGGCACGCGCTCGATCGACACCTGTTCGACGTCGTCGGCGAACAGCGGACAGGACTCGCGCCCGTCGCGGCTCGTCCAGCGGGACGGATCCCGGGTATCGATGCGCAGCAGACCGGTTTCGCTCGCCGACATCTGCCGCAGCTTCACGAAGATCAGCGCGCCCTCGTCGCTAAAGGGCTGATGGCTGGAGCCCGGCGGGCTGCGCAGATACCAGCCGGCCGGATAGTGCGCGTCTCCTTCGGAGAAGGTGCCCGACAGGACCAGTATTTCCTCGCCCCCCGGATGCGGGTGACGAGGAAAGGTCGACCGTGGCGCGTAGCGGACGATGCTGGTCGCGCGCGCTTTTTCGCCGCCGATCCGGTCCAGCATCACGCGCTCGACGCCGCCCTGCGGCGACGCGACCCATTGGTATTGCTGCGGCGTCACGGTGGCGCGGCGCGAAAAATCTGCGTTGATCAGCATGGGGGACTAGGTAGCGACCAGTTCTGGAAGAAAATCATTCGCTTCCGATCGCGGAGGGGAAAGCCGGCGCCGTTTTGCGATCGTTGCGCGGGTTCGTCTCCAGACAAGCATTCTTGGCCGCTTTCGATTCGATCGCAAACGAGATAAAGTTTCTCTAACTGAAAGAAAAACTTTAGTTTTATTCGATGAAGCTGCCTGTCCATCTGAATGCGCTGCGGGCGTTCGAGGCCAGTGCCCGCCACCAGAGCTTTTCGGCGGCGGCGCGCGAGCTGAACGTCACGCCGGCCGCCGTCGGCCAACTGGTGCGCGGCCTCGAAGAATGGTTGGGAACGCCGTTGTTCGTGCGCAGTGCAGGCGGCAAGGCGCGGCTCGTCGCCACCGACGTGGCGGAGCGCGCGTTGCCCGATATCCGGGCGGGCTTCGACAGGGTCAGCATGGGGCTCGAGCGGCTCAAGGAGGGCGTGCCTGGCCGCGTGCTGACCGTCACCGTCAGTCCGGCATTCGCCGCGAAATGGCTGCTGCCGCGCTTCGATCGCTTCCAGGCCGTATGCCCGGACACGGACGTGCGGCTGGAAACCAGCAACAGGCCCGTCGATTTCGCTGCCCGGCTGGTGGACATCGGCGTGCGCTACGGAACGGGCACCTGGCCGGGCCTGAAAGCGGAAAAGCTGATGGACGAGGAGGTGTATCCGGTGTGTTCGCCCGAGCTGCTGAGGCAGCATCGGGCTTTGCGCAAACCCGGCGATCTGGCGAGCATGACGCTGATCCACGATCTTTCGATGGACGGGCATCCGGGCTTTCCGACCTGGAGCATGTGGTTTCAAAAGGCCGGCGTGCCCGGGGTAACGACCTCGCGCGGCATGCGGATCAACAATTCCGCGGCGGTGCTGCAGGCGGCCAGCGAAGGGCGCGGCGTCGCGCTCGCCCGCAGCGTGATGGCCCGTGACGATCTGGCGGCAGGGCGGGTCGTGCGACTGTTCCCGAAGATCCGCTTCCCGTCGGAGCTCGCCTACTACGCCGTCTACCGGCCGGAGAGCGCGGGCCTGCCGCGGCTGGTCGCGTTTCGCGACTGGCTGCTGAAGGAGGCCGGCGCTCGAGCCGCGGCCTGAAAGGCCGTCGTCCGCCGCGCGTCCCTTCTCATCGTCCGGCAGTCCCTCAATACCGTGCGTCCGCGGGCTTCTTGTCCTTCGGCCAGTCCTTGACCTTCGGTGCGAAGTCCGGGCGCGGCATGTGGCTGAAGTACTCGGCCACGTCGACGGCCTCCTGGTCGCTCAGGCCGCCCTGGCCCAACGGGAAGTGCGTGCCGAACGCGATCGGCATGTTGCGCTTGACGAAGGCCGCCGCCGTGTAGGTGCGGGCCATGCCGGCACCGATGTTGAACGACTGGTCGCCCCATAGCGGCGGATAGACCATCTCGCCCTTGGCGTTCTTGACGCCTTCGCCGTTCTCGCCGTGGCACAGCGCGCACTGGGCGACGTAGATGCGCTTGCCGTTCTCGGTGTCGGGACGGATCTTCTGATCGACCTTGCCGACGCCCCGGCCCTCCACCTTGTCCTCGGGCCGGGTCTCGCGCTTCATCCAGTCGAAATAAGCGACCATCGCCTTCATGTCTGCGCCCTCGACCGGCAGCGGCTTGCCGTGCATCGAGCGCAGAAAGCAGCCGTTGATGCGGTCTTCGAGCGTGATCGTGCGACCGGCGCGCGCCGCGTAGCTCGGGAAGAAGGCCGAGACGCCGACGTACGGCGAGCCGTCGGCCACGGTGCCGGCGTTCAGATGGCAGCTCGCGCAGTTCAGCTTGTTGCCGACGTTCTCGGGCAGCATGCGCGCGGTGTCGATGTTCAGCCGCGCACCGAGTACGAGTTGTTCGGCGTTCTTTTCGGCGAGCATGTCGGCCAGGCGCGGCGTCACGAACGGGCGGTGACTATCGGCCTTCGCATCGAGCTGCTTGCGGGCGCCGCTTACCTCGCCGGTCTTGATCTCGCGCGCATCGGCCCGGCCCCAGGCGCGGCGCGTGAAGTTCAGGATCTCGGCGATCTCCTGATCGCCCAGTTGCGCGAAGGACGGCATCGTCAGCGGCCGCGCGTGGCTCTGCGTGACCGGCGCCTTCCAGCCGGTCAGCATGATGTGGATCAGCGTCGACGGGTCCTGCGATTGCAGCGTATTGTTGCCCGCCAGCGAAGGGAACGCATTCGGAACGCCGTCGCCGTTCGAGCGATGGCAGTCGGCGCAGAACTGCAGGTAACCGAGTCCGCCGCGCGTATTGAAGAGTTCGGCCGGGATGTCGCCGGGCCTGGCCGCGCCGCCCGCACCGCCCGTGCCGCGCGATGCGATCACCGGCCCCGGGCCCTTCGCGACCTGCATCGGCAGGTCATCCTTGCCGGGCGGCAGCGACTTCAGATAGGTGCCGATCGCGAGCAGATCGGCATCGGTCATGTACTGCGTCGAGTGCTGCACGACGTCCACCATGTTGCCCGAGACGGTGCCGTGCCGGTTGCGGCCGGTCTTGAGCAACTCGGTGGTTTCTTCGGGTGTCCACAGGTCGCGCAGGCTCAGCGCGCGCCATCCCTCGACGGTCTCGCCGGCGAGGAACAACCGCCCCTTATCGCCTTCACCGGTCATCGTCTTTTCCTGGAAGGCGATGCCGCGCGGCGTGTGACAGGCGCCGCAGTGGCCCAGGCCCTGCACCAGATAGGCGCCGCGGTTCCACTGCTCGCCCTTGTCGGCCAGCGGCTGGAACGGCTCGTCGTCCAGGAACAGCCGGTTCCACAACGCCAGGCCCCAGCGCTGATTGAACGGAAAGCCCATGTCGGACGGCCGGTTCGGCTGCTCGATCGGTTTGACGCCCTGCATCAGGTACGCGTAGAGCGCCCGCATGTCCTCGTCCGTCATCTTGGCGTACGACGGATAAGGCATGGCCGGGTACAGGTTGTGCCCGTCGGCGGCCACGCCCTTGCGCATCGCGCGCTCGAATTGCTCGAAGCCGTAGCTGCCGATGCCGGTGCCCTTGTCCGGCGTGATGTTGGTCGAATAGAGCTTGCCGAACGGGGTTTCGAGTGCGAGGCCGCCGGCCATCGGCTTGGACTTGTCGCCGGTGTGGCAGGCCACGCAGTCGCCGAGGCGGGCGACGTAGCGGCCGCGCTCGACCTGCTCGCGCTGCGCCGCCGAGAGATCCGCCGCATAGTCGGCCGGCAGATCGTCGATGATCTGCGGGACTCGCGAGTGCGGGGACGCGGACGGGTCCGCCGCCGAATCGGCCGATGCGGCCAGCGGCAGCAGGGACGACAACGCGATCAGCAGTGACGGGCAGTGAGCGATCAGACGGCGGCGCCAGCGATGCGCGAGGCTGGCTGGCGCTCGTGGCGCGGGAGAGTGACGGGTTTCGGCCATGATGGAAAATCTATCGATCTGCAAGGCGCCGGATATGCATGAAACGCCGCTATTTGCCGGATCGATCGATGTCGACGAATTGTTTTTGTGATTGACTGGCTTTTCTTCAAAGCAGAGCTGCCGACCGATGCTAGATGACCCCGATTAATCGAGAGTTAAGAAGCCGGGCGAATGTCGATCCGATCAATGTCATTCGCAGAATCGCCGCGTGACATCCGGGCATGAAAAAGGCCCCGAACGGGGCCTGCGGAAGCGCAACGGGTGTCAGCGCGAACGGATCACCCGGGCAGCGTCGTGCCGGTGGCGCGAGCCAGCTCGCCGAGCAGCGCGTCCTGGAACTTCGTGTCGCCGACGGCCGGATGCGGCGCCTGACGCTGCTGGTGATGCCAGTAACCGCCGCTGGTCCGGGCCTGCGGATCGTCGCTGGTCGCGAGCCACTCCTGCGTCAGGTGCCCGAGCCGCAGGTCGTCGGGCGCGTTCGCGCCGCCCATACGGGTCGGTACCCAGCCCGGATCGACGGCGTTGCTGAACACGTCCGGCCAACGCCGCGCGACGGCCGCGGCCAGCGCGGTGACGAACAGCTTGCTGTCCGAGTAGCTGCCCGTGGCCGTGCGTCCCGACCAGTCCAGGCCGGCCAGCTCGGCGCGGCCGCCTCGATGCATGCTGCTGCTCAGGTAGATCAGGCGTTGCGGGCGCTGGATCAGCGCCGTCAGCAGGTAAGGGGCGACGACGTTGACGACGAGCAGCGAAGCGCCCGAGATGACGCCCGCGTTATGGATGATGGCGTCCATCCGGCCGATCGCATCGACCTGGCCGGCCAGATCGCGGATCTGCGCGAGATCCGCCAGGTCGCCGATCGTCGCGATCGCGCCCTGGTCGACGAGCGCCTCGACAGCGGGCAGCCGGGCCTTCGAACGCACGTGCACGACGACCTCGTGGCCTTCGGCGAGCAGCGTCGCGGCCGCGGCATGGCCCAGGCCGTCGGCCGAGCCGGTGATGAATACGCGAGCCTTGCGGCCTGCATCGGGTCGGGGGCTGGGCAATGGGGTCTCCTGTCGGCGGTTCGGCGGAGTCTGCGCCAGGGACGTCGTCGCGGCCAGCAGCGATCCGGCGATCGCTGCCGTGCTCCGTTGGACACCCGTGCTGAGAAATCTTCGGCGATCCATGGGCATGTCTTCCGATCGGACGGCGGTCGCGTACGGCCCGTGGGCCTGAACGCCCGCCCGGTGTGGTCGCCACGGCCGTTGCCGTGGCCAGCGGTTCGTCACGCTGAAAGCGCCTGCCTTCCAGATATCGTCGATTCTCTGCCGCGAAACCCGGCCCGACGCGATCAGTCTTTCGCCGCCGCTGCTGCCGCCAGTCGTTGCGCCGCCGGCCGCTGCCGGTGCAACGTGGCATAGGCTTCGAACGACGGCCGCGCCTCGAGCAGCTTGAACTGCATGTACCAGCCGACGTAGGCGGCCATCACCAGATCGGCGGCGGTGAACCGGTCGCCGGCGATATGGGTCCGTCCGGTCAACAAGCGATCGAGCGTGTCGACGACGTCCTCGACCCTGCCGTAGCCGGCCGCGACCGGGTCGACCTGCGCGTTGCTGGACTTCGACAGCATCGCCGATTCCAGCGGGCCGGCGACGAAGAACAGCCAGCGCAGGTAGTCGGCGCGCTCAGGGGCGTCGATCGCCGGCGCGAGCCCGGCCTGCGGATAAGCGTCGGCCAGATACGCGCAGATCGCCGCGGTCTCGGTCACGACGCGACCGCGGTGCTGCAGCGCGGGCACCTTGCCCATCGGGTTGATCGCCAGGTAGGCCGGCGCCTTCATGCCCGCCGGGCCGAATTCGACGATCTTGATCTCGTACGGAACGCCGATTTCTTCGAGCATCCAGTGGGCGACCTGGCCGCGCGACTGGGGATTGGTATGGAGAACCGGGGTGTCGTTGCTCGGGGGGTCCTGGCTCATGATCGTGTCCTCGTCGATTGGGTTGGATCGCCTGGCCGTCGTCCTGGTCGCCGGGTCAGGTCGTAGGGACACTGTATCGTCGGCTACTGCCAGATTCTGTCAGGAGTGACCGGTGTGGCGTTGCCCGTGCCGCTCGTGTTCGGCCTTGCGCCAGCGCCGGATCAGCACGTGCCGGCGTACCGGGTAGCGCGCGCCGGTGCTCTCGACCTCGACGACGCGCTCGGCGCGGAAGTGGCGAAAATCCTCGCGAAGCTCGCACCAGGCCGCGAACAGCCGGGTATCCGAGCCCAGGAAGGCCATCGCGAACGGCCAGACGATGCGCCGGGTCGGCTTGCCGTCGGCGTCGACGTAATCGATGCGCAGCCGCTCCTCGTTGCGGATCGCCTGACGCAGCGCCGGCAGCCAGGGTTCGGGGGGCTGCGGTGCGGACACGCGCGGCACGAACAGGCCGCTGGTCTCGACCGAGGTGCGCAGCGCGGCGGGCAGCGTCGCGGTGATCCGCGCCATCGCCGAATCCGCCGCCTTGGCGAGTTCGGCGTCCGCGAGCCCGCCGACCCAGCGGACGCCCAGCAACAGCGCCTCCAGTTCATCGCTGCTGAACATCAACGGCGGCAACAGGAAGCCGGGCCGCATCTGGTAACCGATGCCCGGGTCGCCGGCGATGTCGGCGCCTTGCTCGCGCAGCGTCGCGACGTCGCGATAGATGGTGCGCAGGCTCACGCCGAGGTCGGCCGCCAGCGTCGCCGCGGCCACCGGCCGACGGCGGTCGTGCAGGACATCGAGCAGGTGGAGCAGCCGGCTGGCGCGGGAAGCCATGACGGGATTGTGCAACGGCGGACGGGCGGCGTTCGACCCGGATGGAGGCCGGGCAGGGCGGATCAGGCAGGCGGCGCGCGCTTGGCCGCGCGCGACCTGGCGGCGTCGCGCGAGCAGTCGTCGCATGAACCGTACAGCGTCAGCTCATGGCCGCGCACGCGAAAGCCCCGCGGCGCCAGCTTCTGCATGTCGCCCGGACACGCGTAGACGTCGAACACGCGATGGCAGGTGTCGCAGCGGAAATGATGATGGTGTTTGTGGCCGGCCAGTTCGTAGCGGGGCGGCTCGCCCGGCAACTCCACGAGCTTGAGCTCGCCCGCCTCGGTCATGTGCTTGAGGTTGCGATAGACGGTCGCCAGGCCCAGGGCCGGCACCTCGCGTTGGGCTGCGGCCAGGATCTCGGCCGGAAGCAGCGGGCGCCCGGCGGTTTCCATGACCGAGCGGATCGAATGACGTTGGCGAGTGGCGCGTTCCATGGGCGCCATTGTTGCAGCCCGGGGATCGGGCTGCCAAGGCGGGGGGTTGGGGAGGACGTCCGGACAGTGGATCGATCCGCTTCGTCGGTGTTCTACTGGAGGAGCCCGGTTTTTGAGGAGGCTTCAATGTTTGAGAACATGGGGGCCTGAGAAAACCATGGAAATCGATGAGGCCATGAGCGAGCAACCCATCATTCGTCGAGCGCTTGCTGGTGATGAAACCGCCGTCCGCGCATGCGTGGAGGACGCCTACGCCCACTACGTGCCGCTGATCGGGCGAAAACCCGCGCCGATGCTGGCGGACTATGCTGCGCAGATCGCTGCCGGGCAGGTCTATGTCGCGACGCAGGGCTCCGATACCGTCCTGGGGCTCATCGTTTTCTTTCCGGTCGAGCAATCCATGTTTCTCGAGAACGTCGCAGTTTGCAAGGCCGCGGCGGGGAAGGGGATCGGGAAATCGCTCATCCGGTTCTGCGAGGATGAGGCGCGGCGTTTGGGGTTGGCCTCGGTGAGTCTGTATACGAATGAAAGAATGGTTGATAACCTCGGTATGTATCCGCGGCTGGGGTATGTCGAAGTCGGGCGGCGGAGAGAAGCAGGGTTTGATCGGGTATTTTTCGAGAAATTTATGGGATGAGTTTTGGTTTGATTCTTTGTGAGGCTAGGGTTATGGCAATTATGGAGATTGAATAGATAGAAGAATGAGAATTATTGATTTCTAATCATATTTCATCATTTTCATGCCGCCAAGTGAAATGATTTGAGAATTTCTATCGAACACATATGGATGGCAGCGAAATTCCGGTATTGCGATTGGCTATCATTTGTCAACCGGTGATAACCTAAGATAGCTTTGCAGCGGCAGAAGTCGTTCGCACCTGACCAGCGAGCTCACGCTTTCTGCTCCGAACCCGTCGCTCGCGCAGTGGCGAGCGGCGGCAGCCTTCGAACCATGCCTCTCGTCCTCTATCTATAAGGGATTGGTTAACAAGACGTGAAGGGCCAACTATTCGCGAAGTGTCTTGAACATCTCGCGAACTTCATCTTCAGTAACCACCTCTGCTTGACCTACCGCCGCTGACCTGGAATACCCGCTGCCTTCATATTCTGGCTCTCGCTCCTCGCGTTCGCTGATCTTTTCGTCGATCGAAGCGATGGTGCGCGCGAAGTCAAGGTCGTATTGCTGGGCCAGCTCGGTCAAAGAAGTTCGCAAGTCGTTCAGTTCACTGGTATCGGTGCAGTTATCAATGTCATAGCGAACGCCTTCACTCCGGTAGTGTGTCAGGGCTTCGCTCAGTTGCTGCTCGTCTCGGTCTGACCATTCCAGCGCAGAGTCTGGGAACTGAAGCAAGGCCAACCAGTCAAACGCGCTCGCCATTTCCAAGTGACCGAGCAGTCCGTCCAGCACGGTGCGGTGGATGGATTTGCCCCCCTGGCTCAGATACCAGGCGTGCTCTTTCATTGCTTCCAGGGCGTTGAGCGTGTCTCGAAAGTCAATTTTCCGCGTACCCCAATGATCGACCAAGTGCGTTCCATACTCTTCGCAGAGGCGGAGAAGGCCCTGGTCCTGCAGTGCCTCGCAAATCTCGATGAGCTTTGTCAAGCGGGCCTCTTCCCCCGTGTCGATCGAGTATCCGAAGGTTCCCTTTGCCGTCTTTTCCCACCGCGTGGACTCGCCATACAAGACGCGCTTCAGCAGCGACTGGAAGCGAATGGCGTCGGCAGCTATCGCGGCACGCAGCGGCTGGTCAGTTCGCTCGATCGCCAAGTCCCAGATGTTCGCGAGCTGTTTGAACCGGATCGCGTCGGCTGCAAGGTCGAAGGCAATCGCCGGTGTGCGGCAGATAACGCTGCCGGCAAAATCCCGGATGGACGGATTGATGAATTCAGCGTGTCCCGAACGGTATGATAGGAAGGCTCCGTCGAGTTCCTGAAGCGCCGTGCGAAAGTCGCCAGGGCTGCGGGGCCGGTTATAGCATTCGGAATTTCCTCGGTGAATTGCCTCGAAGGCGGGTTCCAGATCCACCACATCAACCCACTGCCCAAGGCTATAGAGGGTCAACGAGAGGTTGCGTCCAGCATCGGAAATCTGTGTTGCGAATGCGTGGGACCACAAGCCCTCAGGCGACTGAAGCAGCGCCGAGACGCGTTGCTTGTACTGCTCTGGCAGCGGCGATTGCAGACGGGTCAGCGATGCCATCCATTCGACCAAGCGCGGATTGAAATGGTCGTGTTTGATGATCTCAAGGAAGAAGTCATCCTGCAGGATCACGTCCTTATACGCCGGGGATAGATCGCTGAAATACAGGTGGTTGTAGAGAATCCTGGCGCGTTGCCCGAAAGAGTAGTCGCTTAGTTCCAGCACGCAGCGGCGGGCCATCATCGTGCTGTGCAGGAAGCGCTCCGAAATCTGGAACGCGCGGCGCAGGATGTGCTCTCGCGTGGTCAATACGAACTTGCTATGTGGCGTATTCCGCACCATGGCCATGAAGTTCACCAAAGCCGCATCTTGGTTGCTGCCGAGATAGGTGCGTTGGTCGCCGAGGAACGTCTGGCCGAGAAAGTCGTCGTAGTAAAAAATCTGTTTGCTTTGCTGGCGAAAGAGCCGCTTGCCCTCGCCCACGTCGGTTTGCATCACGATGGGCTGGTAGCCGTCTTCCAGATGGGCGTACAGCAGCATCTCGGCCAGTGTCGTCTTGCCAATCCCCGGAACTCCCGAAATGATGACGACCCGGTGTTCGTCCAGCAGCTGCTGAGCGCGCGGGAATCCCTTATTCTGGACGAACACGGGCAATTTGCGCCGGATGCGATCGACTTCAAATTCGGTCTGCGAGACTTCGGCGTTGTGCAGCACGCGCTCCAATACAGTCGTGCTCGTGAGCCAGAGCTTGAAGTTGGCGCGTTCGATATCCGGGTGGCGGCTCAATAGGCCATTCAGATCATCGGCACCGATGACATCGGCTGACCCCAGGATGAAAGGCCGGAAAAGCTCGATCAGCTTGTCTTTGTCCGCTGGTGAAAGCGACAGCGAAGTTACAAGGACATAGCGCTGCGGGCGAAGCCGCTCCACCTTGGGAAGCTCGCTGTTACGTAGATGCGACAGCAAATTGCTGATGGACGACGATGCGTAGTGCTTGCACTGCACGATTGTCGTGCCGCCCGCCAGCGGCGCGTAGCGGAGATCAATGCCCTGATCGCGCCCGCTCTTAAAAGCTTCCAGCGCGACATTCCACTCGGCCTGCAGCAAATCCCGTGTCAGCTCTTCGAAGTCCAGGGGAGACAGTGATTTGTAGTCATAGCGGCTCATCCATCACCTGCCTTTACTCGCCGACTTCGACTTCCATTTCCACCTCGGCCTCGATCTCTTCTGTCTGGGCTTGCAGTTCGGCAATGGCAGCGCGCAGGGGTTCGTAAATCGTGATCTCGCCGCCCTGGATTTCAAACGTCACCGCAAGGGCGTAGCGGGCGACTGAACCCGGATCGTGGCTCCAACCCTGGTGCCCCACCACGGCGATGCAGAAGTGGTCGGGCAGCGCGTTCGAGCGAACGACGGCCCAGTCCTTCTGCACCGTGCCGCTGTTGCGCTTGTGATCGCGGATCACGCCCCACTGCGGCTTTTCGTGCAAGGTCCATGGCAAGGTCGATCCGCGCAAAGGCTCATCGTCATTCGCGGCGTTTTTCAGCGCGCGCACCCGGAAATCGTTGAGGCCTTCGCCGAGGTTGCTAGTCTTCCAGTCAACCCAGGTCGAGAGATAACGCCGCAAGTTTCGGCGCGTGCGGCGAGGCTGAGCCACGTAGGACAGCGTGACATCAATCCGCACATCGAATTCATCCGCCTGTCGGCGAAGCTCCGGCGGGATCGGCACTTGATAGACGTGGCATTCGGCCGCGTGAATCTGGGTTTCACCGCTGGTGATGAAGGTCGTGCGGTGATCGGTGTTCGCCGTCGCGCGTTGCTCATCAGGGATGCCGTACCCCAGGCAGCGCAGTGTATGCGATGCCGCATCCAGCAAGGCCTGCTTCTCTGCCTGCGGCTGGTTGTCGGGGGGGTTGCGCAGGCGCGTCAGCATGTCTTCCGCCCAGGTCGGCCATTGTGCCGATTGCACGACAAGCGCGCGATACAGCAGCGCCGGTTCGTCCGGCAGCACACGTTGCACCTGGGCCGCGATGCGCGCGACTTTGGGAGCGGCATAGGAAGTGCCGGCATCGTCGCGATCAGACGCCGGGCCTACTGCATGCAGCGTTGACCGGACCAGTTCGGGGCAAGCAGTCGGGATGCGGCCGCCACCTTGGATATCGGGCGGGTTGTTGGTCGTGCGGACAGCATCGCCGCCGTAAGCAACGACTTCCGGCTTGATGACGTTCCAGATGCCTGGCCCCGTCCGCGAAAAGGCAGACGGGCCATCGGGCTGAACCGCGAAGGTGCGCCATGCGCCCGATTCCGCAACGTCGTAGGCCACAGAGCCGACGGTCAGCGCTTGCAGGCTCTGACCTGGATTGGCGACCCGGACGGAATTCTCGGTGAGATAGCCAGGATAGTCCCGGCCAGCGGCAAGGTGCTCGCGGATGCCAAGCAGTGGCGCGGCCCCTTCGATCGGCAGGTTTCCCGCGCTCTGTACGACTAGCACGTCGCGCTCATTGCAAAGCTGGTCGATCTCCGCCGCCCAGGCGGACATGTAGCGCGTGCGGCAATAGCCGCGCGCGTTGATGGAGTGATTGAAGATGCGCGTCTGTCGCGCGCCGTCGTTGAAGCGCTCGACGGCTTGCCGTATGGCCACCGGCGGGAAGAGCGTGACGGGCATCAGGTTTTGCGCATTGAGCACGCGCGCGTTCTGAATCCAGAACGGCAGTGCCGGCGCACCTGCCTTGGGGATTTCCTCGCCGTAAAGCACGGCTCCGGCCACCCTGGTGCCGTGGCCGCCGGGCGCGACTTCATCCGCTACCTCTGTGGCGGCCGTTCCAGGCAGAAAGCAGTGCGATGCGGCCTGATCGACGGCCGGCTGAAGCAAGGCATGCCCTTCCTGAATGCCGCTGTCGATCACGCAGACCGTCGGCGCATCCGCATTGGGCGGAGTCGGAGCGATTTGTTGGCCTGCCTGAGCGGCTTGGGCTGCGACCGCTTGCGGCAGAACGATGTCTTCGGGCTCCAAAACTTCGAAGATGTAGGGATAGTTCAGGACTAAGTCCTTGAGCCCCTTCCCCGAAATCTTGAGCCGAACCGTGAAGCTGTCGGGCAGCACGCCGGCGCTGAACGGTGCGCCATCGATGTTGTGAAGGATCTCGCCCTGGTAAACCGCGCGGAAGCTTTCAATCTGGTTCTCGCGCTCGATCTTCAGCGCTTCCCATGTGTCGTAGGCGGCATTGCGCTTTTGCGACCAGTCGAGTTCTTTCGCGGCCCACGAGGCGTCGGTATCGCGCTTGCCGCGCTTTGGCACCGCTGGGATTTCCTGTGTGCCGGCACAGGCGATGCCGACATCGACAATGAAGTCTTGAGCGTCGGCGATGTTGCCCCATTCGGCAAAGAGCCGTTCCGACAAGATGCGGCCGAGCCGGTCGGTCTGATTGGGGTCGTCAAACAACTGATGGATGCTGGCGATCGTGGCCGAGCCATGCACATTCACGGCAAAGCCACTGACCATGGCAAGGAACGATGCCACGTCGATGTCTGCCGATGCGACGATGACGTAACCCTCTTCCTGTTCCGCCACAATCTCGAAGTCGAAGTAATCCCGCAGCACATCAAGGTCAAGCCTCGGGTCCACCTTAAGCAGGATAGGGATGCCGTTCGGTATGAACGGCAGTGCTTGGCCCTGGCGTTGTGCTTGGCGCTGCTTCCAATTGCCCGACAGCGCCTGTGCGGCGCCTTGCAGCGTGGCGCTGTGCGCTTGGCGGGCGTTTTTGTTGGCAAGCGTTTGGGGATTGGTCTTGCCTCCACTAGGCAAGCGCGCACGGCCTTGATAGCGGAGTAAGAGGGGGAGGTGTTCGAAGTTGTGCTGGCCGGGCATGCCTTATGCCCTTTGTGCCGCGTCGTGCCGCTGCAGTTCTTCGATGGCTTGCGCAAGCATGTCATGCGCCAGAGTCTGGCCGCCTGCCAGAACGGCGGCCTTTGCCGCATCCTGCGCGGCTTTGACCACCATCGCCGCAGACGAGCCGTTCAGCTTCGAGGCCAATTGGTCCCAATGCATCGGCTGTTCAACGTGAACGGTGGAGAGCGTCATGCGCAGCAACTTTTCGATCTCAGCAGGGCCTGGCAAGGGGATCGAGAACACATCGTCAAAGCGGCGGAACAGCGCAGGGTCAAGCGCTGACTCCAGATTGGTAGTTGCCACCAGCAGGCCCGGAGCGTCGTATTCCTCCATGAGTTGGAGCAGCGAATTGACGATGCGGGACACCTCGCCGATGTCTTTTGACGCGGTGCGCGACCTCGCGATGAAGTCGCATTCGTCGAGCAGCAGCACGCAGGGCTTTTCCCGCGCGGCGCTGAAGATCGAGCGAAGGTTTTGCGCTGACTCGCCGAAGAAGGATGAAATAAGAACGTCGAACCGCACCTTCATCAGCGGCAGGCCAGTGTTCCAGGCGAGACGCTTGGCCCCCAGGGATTTGCCGCAGCCTGGCGGGCCGTAGAGCAGCACCGTCTTCCGCGGCTTGAACCCGAATACGCGCAGGCGATCGCGCGCGGCATACTCCGCCTCGATGCGCGCGAAGCGCTGCTCGACCACGTCCGGCAGCACCATGTGATGCTCAAGCTGATCATGCGGGATAAGCGTGGCCAGGTTTTCACCATGGCGGCGGCTGAGGGGCAACTCTTTGAGCGTCCGATCGACATTCGCCGCCGCTGAGGGCGTGTCGGACCGTTTGGCCTTGGGCTGCTTCAGGATCGCTTCGAGCTGAGCGGCGAGCCGGACATGTCCGGTCTTCCGTTCAGCCTCGACGATCTTGCTCGCCAGCCGATCCAGGTCACTCTGTGAGCCATCTGCAATGGCTCGTACTACTCTTTTGAGAATATCGGCGTTCATGCGACATCACCTTTACTTGCGAGCCATCGGACGAGTGGTAGCACGTCGATGGACTGGATTCCATTGCCAAAGGCTGGTCCGCGCACTTGCGACCTGATCAAGTGTTGCCGGGGAATTGCAGTCACGCGATGACCTCTAGGCCACGCTTCTGAACCAGGTGCAGCAGCTTGAGCGCAGTGCCTGCGGGCTTCTTCTGTCCGATCTCCCACTTTTGAACAGTCGAAAGACTCGTGTTCAGTAGCCGCGCAAACACCGCTTGGCTGACATGCGCGCTTTCGCGGATACGCTTGATCTCAGCAGGCTCCAACGGCTCGACCGGCGGCAGCCAAAGCGGATCGAATTCGCGCAGCGTGACTTGATCCATCACGCCGACCCTGTGCAGCCCTTTGGCCGTGTCGCGCACGGCTTCAATGATGGGTGACCTCGTCTGGCTCATCGCAATCCACCTCTACCGGCACGCTATCAAGAAAACTTGGCAGTTTATAGCACCTGGTGCTACAGGCTCGCAAGCTGAGTTCCTTGGCATCGCGTCGCCGCCACAGGTGGCCGGGTCCTGCGCTCTGCCCACCTCGAGCCCCAGGTCTCGGTCGCAGGTCACGCCCCGCTCAGTTGCCCGAAGCCGATCGGAAGCGGTCAGTCTCGAGCTGATGTTCGCGACGGTCTACTTTGCGCGGCCGTCGGCTCTCCAGAGGCCACGGTAGACCGTCAGCAATCAGCCTTTAGCCGCCACTCATCAAAGAGGTCGTGCCCCATGCAGCTAGTCGGCCCGTTTCTTCATCGTTGATGCGTTCCTAAACGCCGCATCCAGGGCACCAGCCTGCCACCTTCCCCAGGTGACAACCCTCAACCACCATGTGATGATCAAACCATGCACGCCACCCGTTCATCCTTCCGTTCCTCGGCAGACGGTACCGAGATCTTCACCTACGCCTGGGCTGATGTCTCCGGCAAACCCATCGGTGTGGTGCAAATCGCCCACGGCCTGGCCGAGCACGGCGAGCGTTATGCGCGCTTCGCGAAAGTGCTCAATGCGGCCGGCTTTCTGGCGTATGCAGTCGATCACCGCGGACATGGCCGTAGCGCCCAGGGCCGGCTGGGGGATTTCGGCGCGGCTGGCTTCGACGGGCTGATCGCCGACGTTGCGCAGTTCGGTTCCCAGTTACAAGCCCGGCACGATGGCCTGCCGCTGTTCCTGTTCGGGCATTCGATGGGCTCTTTCGCAGCGCAAGCGGCCATGCTCGATCACGCCTCGACGTGGTCGGGAGTGGTGTTGTCCGGGTCGACGGCGCTGGACGCGCTGGCGGAGGGTATGGCCCAGGCACCCGCTGACGCGCCAACCGGGCTGG
This sequence comes from Burkholderiaceae bacterium, assembly GCA_047601745.1. GTDB lineage: Bacteria > Pseudomonadota > Gammaproteobacteria > Burkholderiales > Burkholderiaceae_E > JAKPAM01. The sequence continues at coordinate 4,739,773 of JASGIS010000001.1, forward strand.
AGGCGTTCAATGCCGGCTTCGAACACCGTACGGGCTACGAGTGGCTGTCGCGCGACGAGGCTGAGGTCGATGCCTACGTCGCCGACCCCTGGTGCGGCTGGCAGGTGCCGGACGGAGTGATCCCCTCGCTCTTGGCGCCAGCGTCCCGGCTGGCGGACCCTGCGCTGTTGGCCGGTATCCGCCGCGACCTGCCGATCCTGATCGCCTCAGGCGATGCCGATCCGCTGGCCGTCGGTGGTGCGCTGGTCCAGTTGCTGGGGCAGCGCTACCGTGAAGCCGGCATCGCCGATGTCACCGTCACGCTGTATCCGAAGGCTCGTCACGAAATCCTGAACGAGACCAACCGCGACTCGATCACCGCCGATATCGTGGCCTGGCTGCGTGCCCACTCAGCGTAGGCGGGTGAAGGCAAGGGAGAGCAGCGACAAGTTGACGACAGCGGTGTGCGCCGCTGCGCAGCCGTCAATCTGCGATGGATGGGCGCCAGACTCGGGCTACGCGTTGCATTGGGCCTGGACCTAGCGCACGGGTGCCACGCGTGCGAACTGCTGCTCCATCACCGTACTTCCCCACTGCTTGCCAGGAGCCTCGTCGACCAGCTCGAAGCCGAAGGATTCATAGAGCCTTCTGGCCGCATCCAATCCCTGGAACGTCCAGAGCCGGGTCGCGGCGAACCCGCGCTGATCGCAGAAAGCAATCGCCTCCTGCATCAGCCGACGCCCGACGCCCCCGCCGCGGCAACCGTCATCGAGGATGAACCAGCGCAAGTGGGCATGGCCGCCGCCCAGGTCCTGGCCGTCGATGACGATCGAGCCCTCGATCCGGCCGTTCCGGATCGCTGCCCAGACGCCGTTGCACGGTTCATGGAGCCGTCCCATGAACTCCGCGACACCGCTGGCGACCTGACTCTCGAAGAACTGGCCGAAGCCTGCGTGCCGCGCATAGAAGACCGCATGCATCTCGACCATCCTGCCGACCAGCCCCGGACGGTAGCCGGAACTCACGGTGATAGGGGAGACTTCGCTGGAAAGTGGTGGAATATTCACGATCGACTGCCCATTCGTACGGCCGCTTAGACCAGCATGGCCCCCCGCGAAACGAACAGCAAATCCGGGCCAGGGATGCACACGAGGGGCGGCACCGTCGCCGCAAAGAGAACCAGGGTGGAGGTTTCGATACCTGGCGTCACGGCATCACGTTCGCGCGCTCGACGATGCGATCCGCCGTTGCCCTGTCGAGGATCGGGCCGATAGTGCCGAACATCGATCCCCACGCGCCGGTCTCGCTCGGGCAGCGCGTGCCAAGGAAGGCCCCCACGACCTCCGGCGTGCTGTAGCGCATCAGGTCGGCGGCCTGCAGGGCGCGTGCCACGCTCTCGGTCATCGGGCGCGCCAGGAACTCGTCGTTCACCGCTTCTCGCACCAGGCCTTCGGTGGCGCCGACCAGCGCATCGAATCGGCCGTCCTGGCCCTTCAGCGGCTGCAACTCCGCGAACAGCGCGTCGATCGTGCGCGGGTCCTTCGTCATCGCGCGGCGTACGTCCATGCACATCATGTTGGCCGTGCCTTCCCATACGCTGTTCAGCGGCGCTTCCCGGTAGACGCGCGCCATGGGGTTCTCTTCGATGAAGCCATTGCCGCCATGGCACTGCAGCGCCTCGTTGGCAATGGCCGGGGCGCGCGAGCAGTTGAAATACTTGGCCGCCGGCGTGGCGACGCGGGCGAGCAGCTTCTCGTGCTCGTCCGTCTCCATCCGGTCGGTGGCCCTGGCCACGCGCAGGGCCATCAGCGTGGCGGCCTCCACCTCGACGGCCATGTCTGCCAGTACGTTGGCCATCATCGGCCGCTCGGCGATCGAGGTGCCGAAGGCCCTTCGGGTGGTCGTGTGGCGCAGCGCCAGGGTCAGCGCCTGACGCATCAGGCCCGCCGACCCGACGGCGAAATCCAGCCGCGTCAGGTGCGAATGCGAAAGGATCTCGCGAATGCCACGGCCCTCCTCGCGGACGCGGATCGCCAAGGTGCCGGCATATTCGACTTCGCTCGACGCATTGGACTTGTTGCCGGCCTTGTCCTTCAGACGCTGCACGAAGAAACGATTGAAGCTGCCGTCCGGCAAGGTTCGTGGCAGGAAGAAGCAGGTGACGCCGCCGTCGACCTTGGCCAGCGTGAAGAAACCGTCCGACTGCGGCACCGAGCAGAACCACTTATGGCCGGTCAACTCGTACCAATGCGCGGTCGCGCCGTGGTAGTCGGCCGAGTGCGAATGGCGCGCGGTGGTCTGCGTCTCGCGCAGATCCGAGCCTCCCTGCTTCTCGGTCATCGCATAGCCGATGACGACTGAAGGCTTTTCGCCGACCTCGCGACGGCTGAACTCGTAGGTCGTGCCTCGGCTCTTCTCGGCCCAGATCGCCAGCGCGGGTTCGGCCTCGAAACCGGCATGAGCAGCGTAGGCCATGCCCGTCGGACAACCGGTTCCGTGCTCGACCTGGTTCCACAGGTACGACAGCACGGCGCGCGCGTAGTGGCCGCCCGTCTCGTTCGTGCGCCAGCACAGGTTCGGCACCTCGTGCTTCCAGGCCAGCGACATGAGTTCGTGCCAGCTCGGGTGGAATTCCACCCAGTCGATCCGGTTGCCGAACCGATCGTGAGTCTTCAGCTCCGGCGTGTAGCGGTTGGCCAGCCTCGCCAGTTCCTGCACCTGCTCATCGCCGGCCAAAGCGCCCAGCGCCGCACAGCGATCGGCGGCCCAGGGCGCTTCCCGCTCGATGGCGGCACGCAGAACCGCATCCCCTGTGAAGGCGTTGAAGGCACGGGCGGGTCGCGCCTGGTTGAAGACCTCGTGAGTGCTGTAGCGATCGGCAACCCCCTCCCTAAGGTTGGCGGCGATATCGGACGGTAAACGCGTGTTCATCAGGGTCTCCGGTCGAATTGTTTGAGCGTGGCGACAGGCGCGGCCACGCTGGTACAGGCCAGTACGGCGATCTGGTCGGCCAGTTGGGCAACCTCACGCCGGTAGGTATCGGTGTCGGGGTGCCGTTGGCGGCTGAGCGGCGATAGAGGACCGATCAGTCCTTCCATGAAACCGCCCACGATCACCGTCGCGGCAATGTCGGGGCGGACGTCGGGCCTGATTTCCTTGGCCGCCTGGCCCGATTCGACGATCGAGCGGATGACCTCGCTGATGGCCGTGCGGTAGGTCAGCCGTGCCTCGTCGATCTCCTTGTCGCAGGGTTCGGCGATCAATGCATAAGCGAGGCGCGGATTGCGCATGGCTCGCTGCACGAAAGTGGCCACGGCCGAGTGCAGCCTACCCAGCGCAGACCCTCCCGAGCTTGCAATCTCGGTCAGCACATCGACTTCGCGCTGCGAAACGGCTGAAAGCACCTCGGCGAACAGTTCCGCCTTCGAAGAGAAGTAGCGGTACACCGTGCCTGTGGCCATGCCGGCCGCTGCCGCGACACTGGCGACCTGCGCCTCGCTCCAGCCTCCTTCGCTTACCAGGGTACGGGCGGACTGAAGGATGCGGCTGCGATTGTCCTGGAGGCGCGCTTCGACGGCGGGAGTCTGACGGTAGGCCATGAAGAAATGAACAGCGATTCACTTATGTTGTGAATCGTAGTTCATTCTTTTGCCGAGGACAAGCAAGACCACTGGTTCCGGCGTGAGCTGTACCTGCGGCGCCGGCTGACGCGCGTATCGAATCCGGCCCGATCTTCCGGCGAATGCGTGCTAAGTCGCCCCGTCGATCACGACGTTCTCTTCGGTATAGAAGAGCGGCGACGCGTCCAGGTCGATGAAGCGGCGTTCGTCGTCCAGAAGATCCTGGCCGGCCTGGCGTCGCGCTTCCGGTGAGCTGGACGGCGGCGTGTCGGATAGCCAGATCTCGGCGACGCCGTCGTAAGGGGGATGCCCGCCACGCGCGCCGGCGGCCCGGGCGAAGGTCGCGTCGTCCATGGTGTGGCATTGGACGTAGCGGTGGATGCCCAGCACCGGCGCATGCCGGGCGACGAGCGGCGCGTGCCGGTTGCGCCAGTAGTCCTGGAATTCGGCGCGGGTCATGCCCGGCAACCGTCTGAGGCAAAAGACGATCTTGATCATGTACGGGGTCTCCTCCGGGTCTTATCGTCGCGGCCGGGGCGCATCGCGTCAAGCGAGCCGGCGGCGACGGGGGCGCGGCGGGCTCGGCCGCCGCGGAGTAGTCATTGCTGGCGATCCCATGGCATAATAGAAGGCTTGGCGCGGTAGCAAAGCGGTTATGCAGAGGACTGCAAATCCTTCCAGGCCGGTTCGACTCCGGCCCGCGCCTCCAGCTTCCATCACCCGTTCCACCACCGATCCGGCGGTCCGTTCATAGGACGGGCGCCGCGACCATCGGCACGACGAGGCCGGCCACGTAGCCGCCCGCGCAGGAGACAAGCATGATCAAGGTCAGCATCCTCTATCCGGCTTCGGAAGGCAGTCGTTTCGATCACGACTACTACCGCGACTCGCACATGCCGATGGTCAAGGCCAAGCTCGGCCCCGCGTGTCTGAAATACACGATCGATCAAGGTGTCAGCAACGTCGCGCCGGGTTCGGCGCCGCCGTTCCACGCGATCGGTGCGCTGTTCTTCGATAGCGTCGATGCGTTCCGTTCGTCGATCACGCCGCACATGCAGGAGATCGGCGCCGACATCCCCAAGTACACGTCGGTCGCGCCGGTCATGCTGGTCAGCGAGGTCATCGTCGGCTGACTCGGGCCGCGGGCCGGTCGTCACTGATCGGCCTCCGCCGGTCTGCCGCTTGCCCGGCGGCCGGTGCGCGCGACGGCGGGCCGGCTCAAGAACGCGTGGCGGCAGACGATAACGGACGGTATCCGAACCGAGTCGTTGCCATGCCAGGGCGACGAGGCCTGCCCGATGCCCGAGTCCGATTCGATCGTCCGCGATGCCGGATCCCGCCTGCCGAACCCATGGGCCGGCGGCGAACCTTTGCCGCCCGGCATCTCGGCGCTGATCGTCATGCGCCCGAGCGCGAGCGAAGCGACGATGCGCTCGCTGCTCGCGCGGGTCGGCGTGTCGTCGATCGCGGGGGCCGATTCCGTCGAGGACGGGCTGGAGTGCCTGCGCGCACGGCATTTCGACATCCTGGCCTGCGATCAGGACCTCGGCGATGGCGGACTCGCGCATCACTTGTGCGACGAGGCGCGGCGCCAGGGTTGGCTGCGGCCGTCGACGCTGATCGTCGTCATCAGCCGCAGCCGTACCGCACAGGCCGTCATGTCGGTGGCCGAGTTCGAGCCCGACTGCTGTCTGCTGCGGCCGTTGACGTCCGATGATTCGGTCGAGCGGCTCGTGCGCGCCTGGCTGCACAAGCGCGCATTCGATCCGTTGTTCAACGCGATGGCGGCCGGTGACGCCACGGCCGTCGACCTGCAGGCGCAACTGATCGGCAGCAGCAACTCGGCGCTTCAGCAGACGGCCAACCGGATCGCGTCCGAATGGCTGCTGCATGCCGGCGAGCTGGCGGCCGCCGAGTCGTTCGCGCGCCGCGCGCTCAACGTCGGCAGACCGGCCTGGGCCTTGTGCCGCCTCGCGCAGATCCGCGTCACGCAGGGTCGCCTCGGTGATGCCAGCGCGCTGCTGCAACGCGCGATCGACGCCAATCCGCGCCATCTCGATTCGCTGGAACTGCTGTCGGTGATCCGCGAACGGGAAGGGCGCCCGGTCGAAGCGCTGGCGACGCTCGATCGCCTGACCGCGCAGATCGATCCGTCGACGCAGCGGATGCGGCGCACCGGCAAGCTCGCCCGGCAGACGGGCGATCTGCATCGCGCCGAGGCCGCGCTGCGCTGGATCGATCACCACAGCCGCGAAGGTTCGCCCGAATCGATCGAGGATCGGGCCGAGCTGATCGAAGTGCTGCAGGCGCAAGGGCGCGACCACGCGGCCAGTTCGCTGCACGCGATACAGGCTCAACGGTTGAAAGACCATCCGGACGCGCCGCTGCTGGCCGCGATCTTCGAAGCCGATCGGCTGCCGCGCGACACCGATCCGGCCGTGCGCCAGGCCGCCGGCGAACGGATGCTGGCGCTTTTCGAGGAGGGCAGCGACGTCGTGTCGATCGCGACCGCGCTGCGTGCCGTGCACGCGTGCCTGCGCGCCGGGTTGAGGCAGGAAGGCTTCCTGCTGGCCGCGGCGATCAGCCGCTGCCGCCGGGCCGACCAGCATCAGCTCGATGCGCTGCGCGAGACACTGGCAGGTCTCGGCGCATTGCCGGCCGACGAGATCGCCGCCATCTAGACGGAGGAGCGGGCGCCGGTCCGTTCTTCATTCGCCCCCGTGCTTAGGGGCGACACGCATCAGTCCGCTGAAGGCGTCAGCCAGTTTTCTGCCACGACACCCGGGTACCTGGCGAAGTCCCTCAGGTTGTTGGTCACGACCGTCACGCCAAGCGCCGCGGCATGAGCGGCAATCAGCTTGTCGAGGGCGTCTTTCCTGCGCTCACGGGTTGCCATCCGGATCTTGCCGTAGACGGCCCCCGCCGATGCATCGAAAGCAGCGACGGGTATGTCTTCGACCAGCGCCGTCAAGTTCGCGCGTTCACGCTGCGGATCGGCACAAGCCAATACGCCGAACTCCAATTCGGCGTAGGTGATGGCGGACATCACGACATCCCCTACGTAGCACTGTGCGAAGCGCCGAGCGACCTCCTGCGGCTGGTTCTTCATCAGGTAGAAACACATGTTCGTGTCGAGCATGTAGCGCGGCACTACAGCGCATCCCTTTCGGCCTGCACCTGATCGCCACGGCCTTCAGCCATGAACTCCGGGGAGAATCGTGCGAACTTGGCCAACACGCCGGATAGCGAACGCCGAACCGGCCGAATCCGGATCTCATCACCTTCGCGCTCGATTTCCAGGTCGATGTCGGTACGGTCGTAGGCCAGATCCGCAGGGATGCGAACGGCTTGCGAATTGCCATTCTTGAAAGCTCGAGTAGTACGCATCGAAAACCCGTCGCGGATGTACGATGTGTGTACTCTAGCCTGAACTGGGGTCAAAGTAAATACATGGATGTACGCCGCATCCGCCTTCTCGATGACGCGCCCGAGGGGACCAACAGGCGTTCAGGCAAGAGATCGAGTCTGTCGGCTAGACTCTGCCGTCCATCATCTGTTCGCCATGAAGTCGAAATCGCTGGCTTTCATCCTCGGAGCGGGGCTCGTCGTGCTGATCGCGGCGGCCGCACTCCATTTCCTTTCCGACGCGTCGCCTTCGACGCCGACGCTGCGTCCCGACGACGCCAGGCTCGTGGACGCGGGCGCGCGCGTCTATGCCGAACACTGCGCGAGCTGCCACGGCGCGCACGGAGAAGGCCAGCCCGACTGGCGCGAACGCGGACCCGATGGCCTGCTGCCCGCGCCGCCGCACGATCCGAGCGGCCACACCTGGCACCATCCGGACGAGCAGCTTTTCGTGATGACCAAGTACGGGCTGGCCAAGCTCATCGGCCAGCCCGACTACCGCACCGCGATGCCCGTCTACGACGGCGTGCTGAGCGATCAGCAGATCATCGCCGTGCTGTCGTGGATCAAGGCGCAATGGCCGGCCGAGATACGGCAGCGCCACGATCAGATCAATGCGCGGTATCTCGAATCGCGGGCGAGCCGGTAACCGGCGACCTGACGAGCGTCGGCCCGCGTGGCCTCGGTCGATAAAGATTTTCTACTCTTCGTAGATACTTTATCTGATTTGCCGGCGCCGCGAATCCGGCAAAGAATCTAGCCTGTTTGGACGACGAAATCCCTCGCGGCGCATGACTTCTCGCGGCTATGTCTTTCGGCTGGGCAAGCGGGTAGTTTTTCTTGCAGATTCGATGAACCTCGATGCGCAATCTTCCGGCGGCTTCGGCACAGGCATGACCATGCAGACGGCGCGCATCGCCGTCGTCGGAGGAGGGCTGGCCGGGCTGTGCGCGGCGCGCATGCTCGAGCAACGGGGTATCCATGACTATCTGCTGCTGGAAGCCCGCGATGGTTACGGCGGTCGAATCGCGTCCACTTCATCGGTCGCCGGCAACTTGCCGCTCGACCGCTTCGACCTCGGGCCGACGTGGTTCTGGCCCGCCTATCAGCCGCAACTCGATCGCCTGATCGACAGCCTCGGCCTGGACCGTTTCGCGCAGTCCGAGGACGGCGATATGGTCGTCGAGCGTACGCAGGATGCTGCGCCGCAGCGCATGCGCGGCTACGCGTCGGCGCCGACTTCGATGCGGGTGGCGGGAGGCATGGGTGCGCTGATCGACGCCTTGCGCCGGGATCTGGCGCCGGGAAATCTGATGCCGGGCCAGCGTGTACGGCGCCTGCGCTGCGATGGCCGTCATCTGGAACTGGATGCCGAGGATGCCCAGGGGCGGTCCAGCCGTTACCGTGTCGAGCATGTGCTGCTGGCCGTTCCGCCTCGGCTGGCGTTGGCCCGGATCGACTTCTCGCCCTCGCTCCCCGAGCCGTTGATGCGTGCATGGCGGGACACGGCCACGTGGATGGCGCCGCACGCCAAATACCTTGCCGTTTACGACGAGCCGTTCTGGCGCGAGCGAGGCCTGTCCGGCGAAGCGCGCAGCGTCCGGGGACCGCTCGGCGAAATCCATGACCCCTCGATGCCCGGCGGCGGCGCGGCGCTGTTCGGCTTCTTCGGCGTACCGGCCCGTGTGCGTCGCGACGTTCCTGAACAGGTCTTGCGCGCGTATTGCCGCGCCCAGCTCGCGCGGTTGTTCGGGGAACGGGCGGTGGCTCCGGAGGCGGATTTCATCAAGGACTGGGCTGCCGATCCGTGGACGGCGACCGATGCGGATCAGGACGGGGCGGGCCATCACGGCATCGCACCTGCCGCCTCGGTCGCCGAGGGCCCGTGGACGAGCCGGATCACCGGCATCGCCAGCGAATGGTCGCCGCGGTATCCGGGCTACCTCGCAGGAGCGGTCGAGGCCGCGGCGGACGGCGTCGATGCGCTTTTGGCGCGACGGCGATGAACGGCAGCGAACGAAGGGAGAGGCCATTGCGTGTCGCCGCTGCCGCATCGGTGATAATGATATCGATTCCCATCTGACCGCGCGCACGCGATTCGCCTTCGCCTCGTCCGGACGCCATCTGTCGAGGGAATGCCTCGTTTCCCGTTGGCAAGGGCCGATCCGTGCTTGAGCGCTATTACCGAGAACTGCTGGGTTTTCTTTCCCGTGTAGTGAAAGACCGCGACACCGCGGCCGATCTGACGCAGGAAAGCTACGCCCGCGTGCTGGCGGCGCGGCAGGGCGGGTAGCCTCTGCAGAACCCGCGTGCGCTGCTGTACCAGACGGCCCGCAATCTCGTGATCGACCACCGGCGGCACGGCGACGTGCGCGCCAGCGTGGAAGTGCCCGACGCGCACGCCGAAGCCGACGAGGCGCACGCCAGCCGCAATTCGGAGCCGGAAACCTTCGAGTCGTCGCGGCAGGGCGTGATGGCGCTGGTCGCCGCCATCGACGGCTTGCCGCCGCGCTGCCGCGAAGCGTTCATGCTCAACCGCTTCGAAGACATGACCTATGCCCAGGTCGCGCAGCGCATGGGCATCTCGGTCAAGGCGGTGGAGCAGCACATCAAACACGCGCTCGATGCCTGCGAGCGCAGCCGGGCCCAGGCGGCGGGAGTCGACGAGGTGCCCGCCGCCATGCGCAAGAAACTGAATCGATCCCGGCATGATTGAGTACAGACTAGGGTATATGGCGGCTCGCACGTCTACCTGAACAAGCACCACGATTCCATGAGCAACCCGCCCTTCCAGCCGGCCGACGCTTCTCGCGTGCGCGAACAAGCGCTGGACTGGTTCGTCCGGCGCCGCGACGAGAGCTTCGGCACGGAAGAGGAGCGCGCCTTCCAGTCGTGGCTGACCGCCGATCCGGCGCACCGGCAGGCTTTCGAGCACTGGCAGCGCGAATGGCAGGCATTCGACGACATTCCGCAGGACATGCGCGGCCTGCTGCAGCGCAAGCTCGCTCATGGCCAGGCCATGGATGCGGCCAGCAGTGCCGGCGCCGAAAGGGCGGCGACCCGCATCGCGGCGACTGCCGGTGAGCGGCCCACGCCTTCGCGCCGTCGCGTGCTGGCTCCGGCTCTGGCAGCAGCCGTCATCGCTACTGTCGCGGGCGGCACGGGCCTGCTCGCCTGGAACCATTGGCAGGCCCGACCGGTGTTCATGCAAGCCTTCGGCACGCAGCGCGGCCAGCAGACCGAAGTACCGCTGCCCGACGGCACCCGTCTGCGGCTCGACACCGCGACGAGGCTGGAGGTCAGCTACTACCGGCAATACCGTGAAGTGAAGCTGCTCGACGGCCAGGCGGTATTCGCCGTCCAGCACGATGCCGGACGACCTTTTCACGTGCTGGCCGGGCCGATGCGCATCACGGTTGTCGGGACGACGTTCTCCGTGCGGCATACGCCCGGGATACCGGGTGATGCGGGCGTCGACGTCGCCGTGGAGGAGGGCCGGGTCAGGGTGGCGCGCAACGCTGCGCAGGCCGGCGGATCCCCGGCCCACGACGAAGCCATCATGCTGACGGCGGGACAGCAGATCTCCAGCGATGCGGCGGGCGTTCTCTCCGCCATCTCTTTCGTCACCGCTGGCGGCATCGCCCCCTGGCGCGAGTACCGCGTGCGTTTCGACAACCAGCGGCTGGACCAGGCATTGGCGGAACTGGCCCGCTACGGCGACCCGCGCCTGCTGATCCGCGACCCGGCTGTCGCGGCACTGCCGATCACCGGCGTCTTCGATCCGCGCGACATGGCCACCTTCCGGCGCGTGTTGCCCGCCTCGCTGCCGGTGCGGCTGAAAGCGGCCGGCGGCGGCGCGGCGGAGGTGGAGCTGGCGCACTAGCGCTGCGCCTTCCGACCCGGAAGAACACATTTTCACCGGGACGAGCTAGGGTATCCGGAAGAAGGGCCGTCTCCACGAGTAAGAACCATTCGTTTTTACATCGGGAGAATCACATGCCTCGTGTACCGCTGTGCCGGCCGGCGCCGCTCGCTGTTGCCGTTGGACTGGCCGTCGCCGTCGCGGCCGCCCACGCCCAAGGCTCGGCTGCCGGGACGTCCGGCGCACCGACGTCCTTCAACCTCGTCGCGCAGCCGTTGAGCCAGGCTCTCGGCAACTGGGCGCTGCAAACGGGCGTGCAGTTGATCGTTCAGCCGGCGCTGGTGGCCGGCAAGACCGCCCCGGCCGTATCGGGCACGCTCACGCCGCAGCAGGCGCTGGATCGCCTGCTGGCCGGCAGCGGATTGACGGCGGTACCGGAGGGCAACGCGGTCGTCATCAAGGCTGCGCCGGCTTCGGCCGGAAGCACCTCGTTACCGGAGGTCGTCGTCCGGGGAGCGCCGGAACTCGATGCGACGACGGAAGGAGGCGGCTACGCGGCCCGGGCAGCCACGATGTTCGGCAGTGCCCGATCGTTGAAGGACATTCCGAGCTCGGTGTCGGTGCTGACTCGCCAGCAGATGGACGACCAGAACATCAAGACCATTACCGAAGCAATGCAGTACGCGACCGGTGTTTCTCCGGTCAGCTATTTCGGCAACGGGGGCGCCAGCAGCACCGCGTACTTCAACGCGCGGGGATTCCCCGTCAACGTCGCGCTGGACGGATTGTCCATCGTCAACGGCATTCAATACCAGCCGCAATTCGACATGGCCATGTACGACCGGGTCGAGGTGTTTCGCGGGCCGTCCGGCCTGCTGTCCGGTCAGGGTGATCTGGGCGGCAGCGTCAATCTGGTGCGTAAGAAACCCACCGAAAAATTCCAGCTCAAGAGCGAAACCTCGATCGGCTCCTGGGCCAATTATCGGCAAATGATCGACGTCTCGGGACCGCTGAACAAAGAAGGAACGCTGCGCGGGCGCGTGGTCGGCGTGGCGGCCAAGGCCAATTCGTTCCTCGATGGACAGCATTCGCGCGAAGGCATGGGTTATGGGGTGTTGGAGTACGACATCGATCCGCAGACGACGGTCTCGTTGTCGGCCGGATACCAGAAGGCGCCCGCCCACCGCCCCGACTACGGCGTAGGTTATGACTCGGCAGGCAACCTCATCACCGGTCCGAGACGATGGTCGCAGAATTTCGCGCCGGACTGGAACTACGCATCCAACACCTTCAAGGAAGCCAATGCCTCCGTGAAGCACCGTTTCGACAACGGCTGGAATGCCGAGGCGACAGTCATGTCCCGCAAATTCCAGACCTACAACAAGTACGCTTTCGCGCTTACCCCGGTTGCCGGCCTCAATACCGCGGACTATGCAGGCCAAAGGCAGAACCTGGAGTACGACTGGCTGGGAGCCGACGCCCACATTTCCGGCCCCGTCACGCTCTGGGGCCGCAGGCACGACGTGCTGGTAGGCGTGAACCATACTTCTTACCACTACCAAGGATCCTATGGCTCGCAGGACCTGGGCTCCTACGACATCTTCTCGCCGCTCATTCCCGAGCCGGACATGCCTTATTCATCCGGTGGCAAGACCAGGACCGATCTGTCCAGCCTTTACGGCCATGTCCATTCGCGTTTGACGGACAACCTTTCGCTGGTTCTGGGCGGCAAGGAGGTCTTCTATAGGCAGCAGACCAAGACCACGCTGCCGATCGAAGGAGACTGGAGCAGCGACGCGAAGATGAACGGGAAATTCGTGCCCTATGGCGGCTTGATCTACGCGTTGACGCCGCAGGTGTCCGCGTATGCCAGCTATACCAAGATATTCTCCCCGCAGACCGGCGCCAGCTACTCGGGCGCGGCCATCCAGCCGTTCACCGGCGAGCAGTACGAGATAGGGCTCAAGAGCGGCTTCCTGGACGACAGACTCCATGCCACCATCGCCGCGTTCCGTATCAACGGCAACCATCTGGCGGTCAGCGATCAGTTGCATCCCGGTTACTCGGTGGACAGCGGAGCCATGCGCAGCGAGGGCTGGGAGGCCGAGGTCAGCGGCTCGCTGCTGCCGAACTGGGATCTGGTCGCAGGCTATACGCTGACGAATACCCGATACACGTCCAGCCCCACGGCCCAAGGGCAGTCATACGACGGCGAAACGCCCAAGCACCTGCTCAAGCTGTGGAACAGCTATCGCTTCACGCAGCATGCGCTGCAAGGCTTGACCGTCGGTGGGGGAGTGTATTTCCAAAGCGCCACCTGGCGGTTCAAGCCGCAATACCGTCAAGGCGCCTACGCCATCTATTCGGCGAAGATCGGCTATCGGTTCAGCAAGAACCTGGAGGCCGACCTGACGGTGAACAACCTCTTCGACAAGCGGTACTACAGCCGCGCGCCCTACACGTTGTTCGCCGAATACGGCGCCCCGCGCGCCGCCGTGCTGACTTTGCGCACGACGTTCTGAGGCTGTCGCCGCCGAGCCTGAAGTCCCGGGCCACCGTACACGCCCGGAGCCGACCGGCGCCGCCGAGTCGCATCGATGACAAAGATCTTATAAGATAAGATTGATTCTCATTCGCCAGGCCTCATTCTTCTGCCGGCCATGGGTACGGAAAAGTCATCATGGGCACCGCAGAAACCCCGCTTCAGCAAGGAGTCGAGCATCTTTACACAGCCCATCACGGCTGGCTGCAGGGGTGGCTGCGCCGCCAGGTCGGCAACGCCTACGAGGCCGCCGATTTGGCGCATGACACCTTCGTGCGCGTCATGGCGCTACGGCGCCCGTTGGCGCAACTGGGTGAAGAACCCCGCGCCTTACTCACCCATGTCGCCAAAGGGTTGGTCATCGATCACTGGCGGCGACAGGACGTGGAACGCGCCTATCTGGATGCGCTGGCTCGACTGCCCGAACCGCAAGCGCCGTCGCCCGAAGCACGCCTGCTCATCATCGAAGCACTGATGCGCATCGACGCCATGCTCGCCGGCCTTCCGGGTCGCACGCGCGAGATTTTCCTGCTGGCGCAGCTCGACGGCCTGACGTTGCAGCAGATCGCCGAACGCACGCGGATGCCGGTGATCACCGTTCGCCGCCACATACGCAGGGCACTGGTGGCGTGCATGGCGTTGGCCTGACGCCCGAACACGAGATAACGCGATCCCCGAAAGGCGTGGCTGCCCGATGCCAGTCAACTCGATGTCAGTTACTCCGATGCCCGATACCGACCTGCTCAAGGAAGCGGCCGACTGGGCCATGACCTTGCAGTACGACGCACCATCCGACGCGGATCGGCAGGCCTTCGAGCGTTGGCGCACGCAGAGCTCTGCGCACGAGCGTGCTTGGGAGCGAGCGCAGGCGGTCTTCCATGCCTTCGACCAGGTAACTGCCGGCCTGGGCAAGGGGGCGATCGAGAGCCTGGAATGCAAGCAGCGCCGGCGCCGCCGCTTGCGCGTGCTGGGCATGCTTCTGGCAGCGCCGCCGGCCGCGTGGCTGGCCTGGCGCCATGCACCATGGCACCCATGGTCCGCCGACGTGGCCACCGCCACCGGCGAGCGCAAGACCCTCCGGTTGCCGGACGGCTCGCGCCTCGTGCTCAATACCGCCAGCGCCGTCGACATCGCGTTCACCAGCGCACAGCGCCGTATCCGGCTCGTGGCCGGTGAAATACTCGTCACGACCCATGCGGACCCCTCGGCGACGCCGCGCCCGTTTCTCGTCGACACGGCCTACGGCAGCGTGCGTACGCTGGGTACCCGCTTCAGCATGCGACAGTTGGAAGACAAGCGCCTTTGCCGTGTCGCCGTCTTCGAGCATGCGGTCGAGGTACGCCCGCTGGCGGGCGCCGCCCGCATCCTGCACGCTGGCGAACAGGCCGATTTCGACGTGGCCGGCGTGCGGCTGCCTGTCGTCGTCGACCAGACCGCCGCGCTTTGGGAACGAGGGACGCTGCTGGCCAAGGACATGCCGTTGGGCGCGGTGATCGCCGAACTGGCTCGCTATCGCCCCGGCGTGTTGCGCTGCGACCCGGCCGTGGCCAGCATGCTGGTCTCGGGCGCCCTCTCGGTGGCGGACACCGACGCCGCGCTCGAACTGCTCGCCGGCTCGCTGCCTCTGCACATCGAGCGGCGCACGCGTTACTGGGTCCGCGTCGGCCGGCGCGAGTAGGCGTTCGAACCGTCGGCGGATCGAAAAAAAATCGGCCGACGGTGATCACTTTTCCGCGCTCATCCGGTGAAGGAGTTGAAGACACGCAAGGCAGCGCCTGCGTGGCCAACCCCTTGACCAGGATCGATACATGTCTCATCAGCCTCAGCACGCACGGCAACCGGTCGGTGCGGCGGCATGCACCCAGCATCTTCTCGACTTCGCCCCTGCCTGCCGCGCCACCGGCTCGCCGGGCCGGCGTACGCTGGCACTAGCCGTCACTTGCGTGTTCGCCGGCCTGGCCGCCGGCGGTCTGCTCGCATCGCGCGCCGCGCTGGCCGCCGAGGCCGAAGCCGCAGCCGATCCCCGGGACTACGCGATTTCCGCCGGCAAGCTGAGCGATGCGCTGGCCGAGTTCGCCGCGGTCTCGGGCGTCCAACTGGTGTTCGATCCCCAGGCACTGGCCTCGCTGCGCAGCAGCGGCCTGCAAGGGCGCCACTCGGTCGTCTCGGGCTTCGCGCAATTGCTGGCGGGCAGCGGCTATGAAGCCGTGAGCACCGGCAACGGCCACTACGTGTTGCGGCAGGTGACGCCCCGGCAGGAAAGCGCGACCGACGCCGGAGAGGCTGTGGCATCGCTGGCGACCGTCATGGTGACGGCGCGGCCGGAGCGCGCGGATGGCCTGCCCGAGGCGTACGCGGGCGGCCAGGTCGCGCGCGGCGGGCGCGTGGGAATGCTCGGCGACAAGGATGTGATGGACACACCCTTCAGCACGATCGCCTACACGGAAAAATTCATCGAGGACAGGCAGGCGCGGAACGTCGTCGAGTTGATATCGGCAACCGATCCGGCTGTTTTCAACGCCGGCACGAAGGGCGGATGGAGCGACAGGCACTACATCCGCGGCTTCGGCGTCGGCACGGCCGATACCGCGATCAATGGGTTGTATGGCGTGACCCCTTATGCACGTGCCTCTCCCGAGATGTTCGAGCGGGTCGAGGTACTCAAAGGTCCCTCGGCGCTGCTGAACGGCATGCCCCCGGGCGGCTCGGTCGGAGGCAGCGTCAATCTGGTGCCGAAGCGCGCGCCTGAGGATCCGCTGAACCGGGCGACCCTGACCTACATGAGCAAGGCGCAGTTCGGCACCCACGTCGATCTGGCCCGCCGTTTCGGGGAGCAGAAGCAGTTCGGCGCACGCTTCAACGGCGTCTACCGAGATGGCGAGGTATCGGTGACGGATCGAGAACTGGGCACGCGGCTGTTCGCGCTGGGTCTCGACTGGCGAGGCGAACGGGCTCGCTTGAGCCTCGATCTGTATAGCAACCGAGACCGTGTCGACGGGTTCAATACAGGGCTAAGCCTCGCGCCCGGTTTGGGCGTTCCCAAGGCGCCCAGCCCCGACACGCGCCTCAGTCCGCCCTGGACATTCGCGATGACGCAGGACAAGGCGGCCATCTTCCGGGGCGAAGTGGATGTGACGGAGGACGTCATCGCCTACGCGGCTTACGGCGTCAGCAAGACGAATTTCGAATTGCGCAGCGGGACCAACACGCTGTTCGACGCGGCCGGCGATATCCGCTCGAACGTGAACCACAGCCGCTCGATCTACAACAAACGATCGGCGGATGTCGGCGCCCGGGGCAAGTTCCGGACCGGGGGAATCGGCCACGAATTGACCGTCAACGCAACCCGCTTCGAGCAGGACACCCGGTCGGGCTCGGCGAGAAACCTGTTGGCCGAGAATTGGGTCACCAATATCTACGACCCGGTCTGGGGGCCGCTTGCCGATCGCGATTTCAGCGTGGGCAAGACCGCCGCCTCGACGATGACCAGCATCGGCATCGCCGATACGCTGTCCTTCTTTCAGGATCAGGTACAACTGACTCTGGGCGTCAGACGCCAGTCCGTCGTGAGCGACACGATAGACCCCACCACCGGAGCCCGTACCGATCGCTACGACGCCAGCGCCACCAGCCCGGCCATTGCGCTGAACTACCGGCTGACCGGTCATGTCTCGATCTATGGCAACTACATCGAGGGGCTGTCCGAGGGGATGACGGCGCCGATGACTTCCCAGAACGCCGGGCAGCTCTTTCCTCCTTATAAAGCGAAGCAGAAAGAGGTCGGGCTGAAATGGGATCTGGGCAGATTCACCCAGACCTTCAGCGTCTACGAGATCAAGCAGCCCAGCAGCTATACCGACCCGGTCACGAACGTGTTCTCGTTCGGCGGCGAGCAGCGCAACCGGGGCGTGGAATGGAATTTCTTCGGCGAGGCCGCTCGCGGCGTGCGCCTGATCGGCGGCCTGGGCTATCTCGAGCCCAAGCTGACGAAAACGGCCGGCGGCGTCAATCAGGGCAAGCTGGCGACCGGACTTCCCAAACTCCAGGCCAAGCTCGGCACGGAGTGGGATATTCCCGCCGTGGACGGGCTGACGTTGCTGGCCAATGCGACCTATGTCTCGAAGCGGTACATCAATGCCGACAACTCGCAATGGGTCGGCGGGCGCGCGATCTATGACCTGGGCATCGGTTATGCCGTCAAACTGGGGAGTCGGCCCTTGACCCTTAGGGCCATCGTCACCAACGTCGCCAACAAGGCCTATTGGGGAACCTTCCTGGCTGACGGGCTCGGCGAACCCCGGACCTTTCGGCTGGCCGCGTCGATGGGCTTCTGAGATGGCGGGCAATCTCGTGCATGCGGTCCATCGTCCCCCGGCGTCCCGGATCATCGCAGGCTCCGACATCGTCCACCCGGGCGCGTCATGCCTCTCGCGCCTGTCGGCCACCGTGGATGTCTGATCCGATGATCGCGGCCCTGGCGTCGACGCTGACCATTCTCGGCTGCGCCTGTCTCTACCTTGCCAGCCCGAACCAGAAATGGCTCGACAACGCGCTTCCCGCGCGGCCGTTGCTGACGGCCGCCTGCCTGCTGCTGGCCGCCGGCCTCGCTGCCTGGATCGCGGCCTTGCGCCCGCTGTCCGGCGTATTCGTGGCCCTGCATGTCGCGATGGTCTGCCTGTTCGCCTTTCCCTACGTCGCCGCGCTGCGCGGCATCCGGAGACGCCCGCATGGCTGAAAGAATCCGCTCCGACTGGTGGGCCAAGACTAGCGCCGGCGCGATCCTGGGCTTCGGTCTCGGCTTGTCGCTGGCCGGTTTGTTTCTCCATCTGGCGATAGGTGATCCCGCCGCCACGCCGGGCGGCCACTATGCGGTGCTGCGCGACGTCGTGGTGCTCATCTGGATCATCGTGTTCAGCCTGTGCTTTCTGTTTCGCAGCGGGGCCGCCGCCTGGGCCTGGCTGGGCGCGGCGAACCTGATCAGTTTCGCCGCGCTGTTCGCCTGCCGTTTCTGGCTTTTCGCATGAGGGTCGCCGAATGATCCGCACCGACATCATCAAGATCTACAAGACCGTCCACACCTGGACGGGCATCACCTGCGGCTTCGCGCTGTTCATCGCCTTCTATGCAGGAGCGTTGACGATGTTCAAGGAGCCCATCGCGCGCTGGGCCTCGCCGCCTGGCGTGGGCGTGGCTGCCGTGTCTCTGGAAGATGCGCCCAAACTGATCGAACGGGTGGCTGCCGCCCATCCCGAATCGAACGAGGATGGCATCACGCTGCACCTGCGGGGCCTCGAGAACGAGCCCGCCCGGGTGACGTGGACGCAGGACACGCCGCACGAGCCTGGCCAGCCGCATGGGCACATTCACTGGTGGGCGACGCTCGAACCCGACGGCACGCTGCTGGCGAAACAGGAAGAACCGTCCGAACTGGCGCAGTTCATCGATGAAATCCATATGCGTGTGGGGATTCCGGGCCGGCTCGGATCGAATTTCATGGGCATCGTGTCGCTGCTCTACGGGGTGGCGCTGATCTCGGGCGTGATCGTACTGCTGCCGTCGCTGGTCAAGGATTTCTTCGCGCTGCGCGTGGGCCGCAACCTCAAGCGCATGTGGCTGGACGCGCACAACGTCGTCGGCATCACGTGCCTGCCTTTCCACTTCGTCATGGCCGTCACGGCGACCGTTTTCGGTTTGAGCGCGATGCTCTGGGCGGCGCAGGACAGCGTGGTCTACGGCGGCAAGCAGTGGATCGTGGCGCGGCAGTTCTTCGCTTCGAGAAGTCCGCCCAAACCGACCGGCGAGACGGCTCCGATGTTGTCGCCGGCGCAGTTGCTGCAACGCCTCAGAGTGCAGGCGCCTACATTCGAACCCGGCACGATGACCTTCGTGAATGCCGGCGACAGAGCCGCTGCCGTGCGGTTCCTGGGAACCGAGCCGGGCTATGTGATGGACACCAGCTACGGCAGTGTTCTCCTCAGCGCGGTGACCGGCGAGGTGATCAATGATTTCCGCCCATCGCGGCAGGAACCCTGGTGGCGCGCCACCGTGACCTTGGGCGGTCTGCACTTCGGCCAATACGGCGGGATGTTGGTCAGATGGACTTATTTCATCCTGGGCCTCGCGGGCGCGTGGCTGTTCTACAGCGGCAACCTGCTATGGGTGGAAACGCGTCGTAAGGCGCAGCGCAGGAACGCCAGGAGCAGTGATGAAATCCCCGTCCAGCGCCGCGACACCTACTGGCTGGCGGCCGGCACCGTGGGCGCGTGCCTGGGCTGCGCGCTCGGGCTGTCCGCCACGATCGTTGCCGCCAAGTGGCTGCACGGCCGCGTGGCCGACCTGAACCATTGGCACGAAGTCATCTACTACGCGGTGTTCTTCGCGTCCATCGCCTGGTCCTTCGTCCGGGGCGCGGCGCGTTCGGCTCTGCATCTGCTGTGGCTGTGCGCGGCCGCGACGTTAGCGATCCCGGTGACGAGCCTGCTGGCGATCATGCTGCCTGCGCTGGGAATGTGGGCTCATGGCAGCGCGGCGACCGTCGGGGTCGACGTAGTGGCGTTCATCGGCGCACTGTGCTTCGCCTGGATGGCGCGCGCCACGGCGCGTCGCGTCAGGTACGGGCCAGCCGACAGCGTGTGGTCGGCCCGCAAGGCGCCCGATGTGCTGGCGGCTCGGGCCACCGCACACTAAGCGCATCGATCCATGCATGCATCGAAGCGCCGGCTGCGCTGGCTGCTGCCGCTGGCATGCCTGCTGGCGGTCCTGGCGGCTGGCATCGGGTGGTGGCGATCGCGCGCCGCCCAGCCACCGCAGACCGTATCCGTCGTACGCGCCGACATCGAGGCCGGCATCACCGCCACCGGCACGCTGCAACCGCTGCGCTACGTGGACGTGGGCGCGCAGGTCTCCGGCGTGATCCTGCGGCTGCATGTGCAGCCCGGCGACGTGGTGGTCAAGGGCCAATTGCTGGTGGAGATCGACCCCAGCGTGCAGCAGGCGGTGGTCGATGCCGGGCGTGCCGCGCTGGCCGACTTGCGCGCCCAGTTGATCGAGCAGCGAACGCAACACCAGTTGGCGGACCGCCAGCTCGCGCGCCAGCGCCAACTGGTCGCGGACGAGGCCACGCGCATCGAAGACCTGGAGACGGCCGAAGCTGCCCAGGCCGGCGCAGCCGCCCGCATCACGCAGCTCGAGGCACGCATCGAACGGGCTCGCGCCACCCAGCGCGCCGAAGAAACCCGCCTGGGCTACGCTCGCATCCATGCGCCGATGGCCGGCACCGTGGTCGCCGTCGAGCCGCGCGAGGGCCAGACGCTCAACGCCACCTACCAGACCCCGCACATCCTGCGTATCGCCGACCTGTCGGCCATGACCGTGTGGACCAAGGTGTCGGAGGCTGATGTGCGCGCAGTCAAAGCCGGCATGCCGGTCTGGTTCACCACGCTGGACGACGTGACCGGACAGGCCGGCCTGCCGCCGCGCCGCTGGAGCGCGACCGTGCGCCAGGTGCTGCCCGCACCGCCCGCGCCGGAACGCCGTCCCGGCGATAACGAAAGCCGCGCGAACGCTTCCTCCTCGCAGGTGGTGGTCTACACCGCGCTGTTCGACGTGGACAATGCCGACGGCGCGCTGATGCCGCAGATGACGGCCCAGGTGACCTTCGTGGCCGCCCAGGCCACGACGGTGCTGGCCGCGCCGATGTCGGCGCTCAGGCCGCTGCCGGGCGAGCCCGGCCGGTTCGAGGCGCGGGTACTGGACGCCAGCGGCCGTATCGAGGTGCGGCGCGTACGTATCGGCACCACCGACCGGGTGCTGGGCGAGGTGCGGGAAGGGCTGGAGGAGGGCGAGCGCCTGGTGGTGGGAACCGGCGCATGAGCACCACGCTGATCGAACTGCACGGAATCCGCAGGCAGTACGGGGGCCGGGCCGGCGAGCCGGCGGTGGAGGTACTGCGCGGCATCGACCTGAGCATCCACGCCGGCGAGTTCATCGCCATCGTCGGCGCCTCGGGCTCCGGCAAGTCCACGCTGATGCACATCCTGGGCTGCCTGGACCGGCCGAGTGCGGGCAGCTATCGCTTCGACGGCCAGGACGTAGCCGCGCTGGACGCCGATGCGCTGGCCGCGCTGCGCCGTGGGTCCTTCGGCTTCGTGTTCCAGGGCTATCACCTGATCCCCACCGAATCTGCCAGCGAGAACGTACAGGTGCCGGCGCTGTATGCCGGCATGCGCGCCGCCCCGCGCGCCGAGCGCGCCCGGGCGCTGCTCGCCCGGCTGGGCTTGGTCGAACGGCTGGGCCACCGCCCGCGCCAGCTCTCGGGCGGACAGCAGCAGCGCGTGTCGATCGCGCGGGCGCTGATGAACGGCGGCCGGGTCATCCTGGCCGACGAGCCGACCGGGGCGCTGGACAGCAGCAGCGGCGCGCAGGTGATGGCGTTGTTGGACGAACTGGCCGCCGCCGGCCATACCATCGTGCTGATCACCCACGACCGTGACGTGGCCGCGCGGGCGCGGCGTGTGGTGGAGATCAGCGATGGGCGCATCGTCGGCGACACCGGCGGTGATCCGCCGTCCGAAGGAACGGGCGCGCCGATGTCCGCGAGCGCCTTGCCGTGGCGGACTGCCGCCGCGCCGCCCGAGGAACCGGCCGCCCACGCCTTCGCCGATCTGGGCGAGGCGCTGCGTTCGGCCTGGAGGGTGATGAGGCTGAATCGGCTTCGCACCGGACTGACGCTGCTCGGCATCGTCATCGGCGTGGCCTCGGTGATCGTGATGCTGGCCGTGGGCCGGGGCTCGCAGGAGAAAGTGCTGGCGCAGATGGACGCTTTCGGCACGCGAACGGTGTTCGTCTTTCCGAGTTGGATCAGCGAACGGCAAAAGCCCCGGCCGCTGCGATTGGTGGACATGGAGACGATCCGTCGACTGCCCAACGTCGAACAGGCCTCGCCGTTCGCCAATCAGGAGATGGTCGTGCGCCGGGGCAATGCCGATTTCATCGCCCGCGTCGGCGGCACCACGCGCGACTACGCCAGCGCGGTGAACTGGCGGGCCAGCGCCGGGGCGCTGCTGGCCAACGCCGACGAGCACGACCTGTCGAAGGTGGCGGTGATCGGCGAGACGGTGCGCAGAAACCTGTTCGCCGACGGCGCCGATCCACTGGGCACGAGCATCCTGATCGACGACACGCCGTTCAAGGTGATCGGCGTGCTCGCTCCCAAGGGTCATGCGATGGGGCAGGACCTGGATGACCGCATACTGGTGCCGCTGGGCGCAGCGCGCGCTCGCCTGTTCGGCCACCTGGACTTGCAGCGCATCGACGTGGTGATCCGCGACATGGACCGCGCGCCCGAGACCGAGGCGGCCATCGTCAAGACCCTGCGAGCTCAGCGCGGCGCGCTGGACTTCCAGACGCGCAACCAGGCGCAGGAGATCCGCGCGCGGGCCGAAGCCGATCGCACGCTGACGCTGATGCTGGGCCTGATCGCGGCCATTTCGTTGGTCGTGGGCGGCATCGGCGTGATGAACGTGATGCTGATGACGGTGCGCGAGCGCATCCGCGAGATCGGCATCCGCATGGCCGTCGGCGCGCGCCAGGATGACACCCTGCGCCAATTCCTGACGGAAGCGCTGCTGCTGACGGGCCTGGGCGGCACGGCGGGCGTGGCGGCGGGCCTGTCGATCGGTGCGCTGCTGATGCTGGCCGGCGTGCCCGTGGTGTTCTCGAGCGCGGCGATCGCCGGCGCTTTTGGCTGCGCGGTGGCCACGGGGCTGGTGTTCGGATTCATGCCGGCGCGGCAAGCGTCCAGGCTGGACCCGGTCGAGGCCCTGGCAGGGGAGTGAGCGGATGAACGTGAACCGGCTCTCTCCGATCACCGGGTTGTTGGCGCTGGGGCTGGCGTTGGCCGGGTGCGCGGCGCCGCCACCTGCCGTTTTCTCGCCACCGGAACTGCCCGGGCGGTGGCGCGGTGCGATTGCCGCCGAGGCCGAGGAGATTCATCGCGACTGGTGGAACGGCTTCGGCAGCGCGGAACTGAGCGCGCTGGTCGAGCGCGCCCAGGCGCAGAGCCTGGACGTGGCCGCCGCTGTCGCACGGATGCGCCAGGCCGAGGCTTTGGAGCGCATTGCCGGCGCGGCGCTCTTGCCGATCGTCGATGCCGGCGTGGAGGCAGGCCGCGACAGCCGCCCGGGCGGCAACGCGCAGACCGATGGCAAACGTTTCGGTGCGAGCCTGTCGGCCAGCTACGAGGTGGACGTGTGGGGGCGCCTGAGCGCAACGCACGACGCGGCCCAGGCGGCACGTCAGGCCAGCGCGTTCGATCGCGACGCGGTGCGGCTGACGGTGACGGCCGGTGTGGCCCAGGCCTGGCTGCAGGCCGTGGCGCTGGCCGAGCGCCTGCATCTGGCGCAGCGCAATCTCGAGACGGCCGAACGCATCCTGCGGTGGGTCGAAGCGCGCGCGCGGGCCGGCGCTGCATCGCCGCTGGAATTAGCGCAGCAGCGCGGACAGGTGGCGAGCCAGCAGCGCGTGGTGGAGGGGTTACGCCAGCAGGTCGACGATGCGCGCACCGCCATCGCCGTGCTGACCGGATCGACCGAAGAGCCGGCGCTCGTCACGGCTTCGCTGCAAGCCCTGACGTTGCCGGCCCTGCAGGCCGGCATGCCTTCGAGCCTGCTGACGCGCCGCCCGGACATTGCCGGCGCCGAGGCGCGGTTGCTGGCAGCCGATGCCGATCTGCACGCCGCTCGCGCGGCCATGCTGCCGGGCGTGGCGCTCGGCGCGGGTGTCGGCACCGGCGGCGACCACTTGCGTCGCCTTCTGGACAACCCCGTGTACTCGCTGGCTGCGGCGCTGGCTGCTCCGATCTTCGACGGGGGACGGTTGGCGGCACGGCGCGACCTGGCGCGGGCGCGTCGGGAGGAATTGCTGGCGAACTATCGACGCACCATCGTGGCGGCCTTCGGTGACGTGCAGACGAGCTTGAATGCAGCGGCCGGCGCGCAGGCACAGGCCTCGGCCCAGGCCGAGGAACTGGCTCAGGCCGAGCGCGCGCTGGCGCTGGCCGAGCGTCGCTACCGCACCGGCGCGGAAATGCTGTTCATGCTGCTGGACGCGCAGCGCACGCTATATGCGGCGCGGGACGCGGCGGTGCAGTTGAGGGCGCAGCGCTTGCAGGCCGCCATCGCCTTGTACAAGGTGCTGGGGGGCGGTTGGCAGCGGGCCGATGCGCAGCGCGGCGACTCGCTGTCGACAGCGCAACGCTAATCGGCCTCCTGCGGCCGCGATGCTCCCAAGTGAGCCAAGAGGCTTTGCATCGGCGCCGACAGCACGTCCCAATCCTTGAAGCAGACGCACAACTGGCGGCGCGCCCAGGCTTCGGCGAGGGCCAGCGTATGGAACGGATGGCGGCGGCGCTCGCGGCGCGCCACGGCCTGCGGCACGATGGCCAGGCCGACGCCGTGCGAAACCATCTCGCACAGGCCTTCGAAGGTCTTCATGCGGATGCGGAAATCCAGCGTCTGACCCGCTGCCAGCGCGTAGGCATCGATGTGGTCCTGCAAGGCACTGCCGGGCGCCAGGCCGACGAACGGGGCATGCAGTACTTCGGCAAAGCGCACGCTGTTCCTGCCCGCCAGCGCGTGGCCTTGCGCAACGATCAGCACCAGATGATTCCGGGCCACCGGCTGCAGGTGGACGCCGAGTCCCCGCACGTCGGTGGCGTCCGAGACGATGCCCGCTTCGATGAGGCCCGCTCCGACATTGCGCGCGATTTCCGTGCTGGTGCGCTCCTTGAGTTCGACGCGCAGGCGCGGCCTTCGCGCCAGCCACGGCGCGAGCTTGTGCGGCAGCAATTCGGTCAGCGCCGCCGTCCCCGCATACAACTGCAAGGTGCCTCGCGCGCCGCTGGCAAAGTCCTTGAGTTCTCCCCATAACAGCGCCTGCTGCTGCAGTATCAGGCGGGCATGATGCGCGAGCGCCTCGCCGGCCTCCGTGGGAACCACGCCGCGCGCGCGGCGCACCAGCAGCGCGACGCCGGCGTCCTCCTCGATGTTGCGCAGCCGCTCGCTGGCCGAGGCCAGCGCCAGATGCGCCTGCTGCGCGCCCCGGGTAATGCTGCCGGCCTCCACCACGCAAAGAAACAGCCGCAGATCCGCGATATCGAGCCGCATGGACATCCTCTACGCCGAGGAAAGCCTTCGGAACACCCGAAGGCTCACCGGAACAATCCACATTGTGCCGTCGCCGCCGAAAGTCTCCAATCCGGGAATGCTCATCGAGGAAGGTCCCATGCGATTCATCACCCATGCACCGCGCACGAAACACCGCGTCCGGCTGGCTGTCGCGCTCGCGCTGGTCTTGGCGCGGGCCGCGTTACCCGCCCACGCCGCGGCACCCGAAGACATCACGCCGGAGCAGGCTTACCAACTCGCGCGGGAAGCACGCACCGAGCGCGACTACCTCGGCATGCTCGCGATGCTGCGCCGGGCGGGCGAGGCCGGCGATCTGCGCGCTCAGGAATTGCTGGCCGGCGTGCTGTTGGCCGGTCCGGCGCTGTACGGCTCCGCAATCGCCGCCGATCCGTGCGAGGCCGCTCTATGGGCGCGTCGCGCCGCCGCGCAGCACAGCCGGGCGGCAGGGCACTACAGGGAACTGTTCAATGGAATGCGCGAAGCACCTGGAGGACGGGCGGGCTGCGTGCCGCGCAGCGAGTAGCGTCCCTCGCTCGCCCGTGCGGATCTCTCGGATCTCTCGGATCGCGTGAAGCGCGTGGAGCGTGGGGCGTGGGGCGTAGAGGGCGCGGACGCTGGTGATAGGGAAGGGGCTGGAGTTCGCTGCGACGGTACGCCGCCGCAGGGTCGGGGGGCTGCCGCCTCTGCGGTGATTGACACCACTCTACTAGTTGGTAGAATGCCGCCATGGATACCGAACTCTCTCCCCGAGCCGCCGAGATCGTCGCCTGCGCACGTTCGCTTCTGGCCGCCGGCGGTTACAACGGCTTCAGTTACGCCGACATCTCGGAGTCGGTTCGCATCAGCAAGGCCAGTATCCACCACCACTTCCCGAGCAAGGCCGAACTGGTGCAGACGGTGCTGGTGCGGTATCGCGAAGAAGCGCGTGCCGGGATGGCCGCACTCGAACAGCAGTTGCCCGACCCCTTGTCGCAACTGCAGGCCTATACCGGGTACTGGCAGACGTGCATCCGTGACGGCAGTTCGCCCTTCTGTATCTGCGCGATGCTGGCGGCCGAACTCCCGGCCATTCCCGGCCACGTGGCGGACGAAGTCCAGCGGCATTTTTCGGATCTGGCCGCCTGGCTCGCATCCGTGCTGGCCAAAGGGGCGTCACAACGGGTGTTCTTCCTGCAGGCGAGTCCCGAGGCAGAAGCGATGGCATTCATGGCGACCGTACATGGAGCGATGCTGTCGGCACGTGCTTATGGCGACGCGGAGGTCTTCGCGGCGATCGTGCAGCCGCTGATGCGTCGGCTGACGTCCCGATAGCCATGCGCCGGCAGATCTCGTACGCCGAGCCGGCGCATCGGCAGCCCGCGTGCTTTTTTTTGCGGATGGAGACTATCAACTAGTAGATAGAAATATCGGATCTCATCGTGGCCACGGATGTCCGAATCGTGGCCCGTTTCGCCAGCTCCGCTGACGCGCTGCCG
Source organism: Burkholderiaceae bacterium (assembly GCA_047601745.1). Taxonomy (GTDB): domain Bacteria; phylum Pseudomonadota; class Gammaproteobacteria; order Burkholderiales; family Burkholderiaceae_E; genus JAKPAM01. Next base: position 4,766,841 of record JASGIS010000001.1, read on the forward strand.
ATCTTTCGTCGATCATCCTCAGAGAGGTCTCTCATGGCTCACCCCATCTCGCTCGCAGGCGGGATCCATACCGCCGTCAGCCTGGTTCCCATCGTCGCGGGCGTCTACGGCTTCATCCGCTACCGAAGAATCGACACGACGACGCGCTCCGGCAGGATCTATCTGATCGGCCTGGTGTTGTCGGTCGTCACGTCCTTCGGCGTATCGAGTACCGGAGGCCTGAATCCCGGCCATGCGTTCGGCGTCGTGATTCTTCTCGTCGCCTTCGGCGGCGTGTTCGTCAACCGGCTGAGCTTTCTGGGAGGGCTTCGACCCTATCTGTCGGTGTTCGGACTGTCTTTCAGCTTCCTGCTGTCATTGGTGCCCGGCACGAACGAAACGCTGACCCGGGTGCCGCCTTCGCACCCGCTGGCCGATGCACCTCTGTCGCCATTGGTGTTGCACACGCTGCTGGTCTGGTTCGGGCTTTTCGTCCTGGGATTCGCCGCGCAATGCTGGCTGATTCATTCGCGGAACAGGGGCGCGCTGCGTGCGCGAATCTACCCGATGACTTGAAACGCGCGGGTCCTGCATCAGTACGCTAAGCGTTCGGCGCTCGCCGGCACCGGGAGCACCGGAATACGATACGGTTCGCCGAGGTCGAGCAAGGCGGTTTCAGAACCGCGATGCCGATTGCGCGTCCAGCAGTTACCGCTACGCCCTGCGTCAGCGCTGGTCGCCGGTCAGCAGGCCATCGCTGGCCGATAGCGCGCGGATCGAAACGGTCGTGCTGCGGATCCGCCATCTTCCTTCGTGCCGTACGACCAGATAGATGCAACGCGCCCGCTCGTATTCCGCATCCGAGTGCGTCACGCGCCCGAGGTCCGCAACGATCGTGGCCATTTCGGGTTCGATCAGCCAGACGCGCCTGGCCAGAATGTCGGTGCGGACCCAGCCGTTGTCGAGGAATCGCTTTCGGAGCGCCCGTGCGTGATCTTCCAGCTCCGGGCCCGCATTCAGAACATTGAAGACATCCCGCTTGAGGAACGCGCTCTTGCTGTCGAAGCACAGGCAATAGGTTGGCAGGTCGCCTCGGTTGAACGAGTCGATGTACTCCTGATAGAAATCCTCGACCTCGCCGATGATCGAGCGTGCATCGACGGTCTCTGGCGAACTGCTCATTGTCTGTGTCCCCATCCGTTGTCATCGCTGTCCCGAGCCGGACTCGAAACGGTCCGCGCTAAGGGCCGGGGGATTTTAGTTCAGCAGCCTTTTCATCGCAAAGCGCCTGCATCGAGCTTCCTGGTCGTCCAATCGGCTTGCGGCGTATCGGGCCACGCCGACCCCAGGGGCATCAGGCCAACCCGCAAGCCGAACGACAGAGGCCGGGGGCTTGCTACGGAACGGCACCGACTGCTCGAGCGCCCGCCTGGTGACCCCGGGCTCGCCGTACGGGCCGGAGGCCAGGACGGCCCGCAAGCGCAAGGTCAGCCGGCAGACGCTATACCTCCGACGCGAGCGCTTCGGCCGGATCGCCGGCGGCTGGCCCGGGCCTTCGGGCAGGTCAAAGATGAACGTTGACGTACACGTTCATCTTGGCGAAAATCTCACGGTGATGATTCCGTCCTGCGCTACCTGCCGTTTCGCAGGCTGCCGCCCACGACCATGCCTGCCGACACGTCCACTCTGATTCCCATTCGCAAGGCCGCCCAGCGTCTCGGCGTCACCGCGAGAACGCTCAAGTACTACGAGGAGCTGGGCCTGGTGACCCCGCCGCGCAGCGAGGGCCGCTACCGGCTGTACCGGCAGGAGGACCTGGAAAGGTTCGAACGCATCCTGCGCATGCGTTCGCTGGGCTTTTCGCTCAACGGCATCGCGGAAATGCTCAAGCGGCCCGTCGAGCCGATCAGCGACGGCCGCAAGGGCTATTCGCAGGCCTCGCTGCAGCAGATCGCGGACGCGCTGGCCGAGCAGATCGCCCAGTTGGATGCGCGCATCGCCCAGGTGCAGCGCGAGCTCAAGGAAGCCAGGGCCCTTCGCGATGAGCTGGACGACGATCTGCATTACCTGCGCCAGCGCGCGGCCGGGGTTCCGCCCGAGGAAATGGCCGGCAAGCGGCTGGCCGCGCGCCGGCAGCGTTCCGCTCCGGATGGAGGAAAGGACAGGAAATGAGCTTGCGCACATCGCGGGCCCGCGCGCTGACGCTGAGGCATCTGCGCAAGGACCTGTTTCCGTGGGTGATCGCGCTGGCCGTTGGCGTCGACTATTTCGACAACTCCATCTTCTCGTTCTTCGCGAGCTACATCGCCGGCGGACTCGATACGCCGACGGACGAGCTGGTCTGGTCCACGTCCGCCTACGCGATCACGTCGGTGCTCGGCATCGTTCAGCAGCAATGGCTGGTCGAGCGCGTGGGTTACCGGATCTACCTGAGCGGCTGCCTGCTGATGTTCGCGATCGGCGCACTGATCGTCTCGATCTGCGAATCGCCGATCGAACTGGCGCTCGCGCGGGGTTTTCAGGGGTATTTCATCGGTCCCATGCTGGGGACTTGCCGCATCCTGCTGCAAACCTGCTTCACGCCGCAGGAGCGTCCACCGGCGACCCGGCGCTTCCTGACGACGATCCTCAGCGCCAGCGCGCTGGGGCCGCTCGTCGGCGGCTACCTGGTGGCGAACTTCGAGTGGCGCGCGCTGTTCGTCTGTTCGACGATACTGGGCCTGGCCTTCGCGGTGCTGGCCTTTCTGATCACGCCGCACGTCGGCAAGCGGCGCCCCGAGCGCCGCACCGAAACGCACCTGTGGCCCTACCTCGTGCTGGCGGGCGCGATCGGCGCGCTGCAGGTGGTCGCGCAGCAGGTACGGTTCGAACTCTTCAGCACCTCGCCGCTGCTGATGGCCCTGACCATCAGCGGGGTGGTCGCGCTGGGCTGGGTCGCGTGGCACCAATGGCATCACCCCAAGCCGCTGGTGAGACTGAACGCGCTGCGCGAAGGGCCGTTTCGCGTCGGCATCGCGCTGTATGCCAGCTATTACGCGGTCTCCAACGCGCTCGGTTATCTGGTCTCGCGCCTGCTGCAAAGCGGTATGGGCTATCCGGTCGAATACATGGGCAGGCTGGTCGGGTTCACGTCGATGGCTTCGATTCCGATGGCCTTCGTCTATTTCCGCTACTCGAAGCAGGTCCAGCGCAAGCGGTGGCTGATCGTGCCGGGATTCTTGATGACCGCGCTGATCGGCATCTGGATCAGCCTGCTGCCGCCGGACGTGAACACCGGTTGGCTGCTGCCGCCGCTGCTGGTGCGCGGCTCTATGCTGATGTTCATCGCGATGCCGACCGCGAGCGTGGTGTTCCAGATCTTCGCGGACGATGAATTCAACCACGGCTACCGGCTGAAGAACATCGTCAAGCAGTTGTCGTACTCGTTCTCGACCGCCCAGGTGATCATCTTCGAACAGCACCGCCTGGCCGTCCATCGAACACGCCTGACCGAATACACGAGCCCGTCGAATCCGAACTTCCAGAGCGCCTTCGACGCGCTGGCGCGCACCTTCGAGTCACTCGGATACGCCGCCGACAGCGCCCGTACGATGGCGCTCGAGCAGTTGAACAAGCTGGTCGATCATCAGGCGACGTTCATGAGTCTGCAGGACGGGTTTCTGGTGATCACCATCCTGGCGCTGATCAGCGCCGTCTTGGCGACCTTGCAACGGCAGATCAAATGACATCCTGCTGCGGGCCCGGATCGATGCCGCTGACCGGCATCGCCCCCCGCCTTATCGAGCGGACCACTGGCATGTCGCGCATCGCCACCGGCCGTGTACCGACCGCGGACAGCGGCCCCCGCTTCCGACCCGACTTCAATGGAGATCGATATGAGCAAGACATGGTTCATCACCGGCGCATCGTCCGGTTTCGGCAAGGCGCTCGCCGAATTGGTACTGGCCCGGGGCGACAACGCCGTCCTGACCGCGCGCCGCCTGGAACCCTTGCGCGAAATCGCCGCCGCCCACGGCGATCGCGCACTGGCGCTGAAGCTGGACGTGACCGACGCCGCCTCGCGCGCCGAGGCACTGAAGGCCGCTGGCGATAAGTTCGGCCGCATCGACGTGCTGGCCAACATCGCCGGCGCGGGCTCCTACGGCGCGCTGGAGGCGTTCACGTCGGCGCAGATCCGCGCGCAGATGGAGCTGAACTTCTTCGCCGCCGCCGAGCTGTCGCGAGAGGTGCTGCCGCAGATGCGCGCACGCAAGTCCGGTCACATCCTGAACCTGACCAGCATCGCCGGCCTCGTCGCGTTCCCGGGCAGCGGCCTGTACAACGCGTCGAAGTTCGCGCTCGAAGGCTTCACCGAGGCGCTGCACCACGAAGTCAAGCCTTTCGGCGTGCGCGTGACGCTGATCGAGCCCGGCGCGTTCCGCACCGGCTTCGCGGGCACCGCCGCCATGAAGGCCGAACACCGGATCGCCGACTATGCGCCGCTGGACGCGGGCATGGACGAGTACTACACGACGCAGAACGGCCGGCAGATGGGCGATCCGGTCAAGGGCATGCAGGTGGTCGTCGACATGATCGACAGCGACAGCGCGCCGGTGCGCTTGATGCTGGGCGAGGACGCGTACCAGCTCTGGGATAGCGTGGTCGTCTCGCGCAACCGGGATCTCGCCAAATGGCGCGCGCGCGGCGAGGACACCGCCATTCCTGGCGCGCTGAAGAACCCGGTGCGGGCGCTTTGACGAAGGCGAGCCCCTCAATCCCCTAACCAGCGGCCCTCCAGCCACACGCCCGACTCGATCGCTCGTCGTGTCTGCTGCTCCAGCAGTTCGATCGTGCGGCGCACGTGCGTGCCGGTGGGGCGGTTGGTCGGCAAGGCCAGCACGATCGTACGGGATATGGCGGGCTCGACCAGCGGCGCACCGGTGAGCCGGCGCGTGCGCAGGTCGTCGGCGACGGCGATGGGCGGCAGGATCGTCCAGCCGTGCCCTCCCAGAACGAGGGCGCGCTGCACGCTCAGATCGTTGGTTTCGGCGCCGATGTCCAGCGTGGTCTGCGTGACGGCGCACGCATGCTCGACCAGCGTGCGGATGCCGTGAGGGGCACTGGGCAGCACGACTTTTCGCTTCGCCAACTGCGCCAATGACACCGGTTTCTTGGCGTGCAGGCGGGCCGCCGGCGGCCCGATGACCCAGAGCCGCTCTTCGACCAGGCGTCGGGTCTGGGTATCCGGGTGGCGTTGGGCGCCGTAGAGCAGCGCCGCATCGACCTCGCCGGATGCCAGCCACTGCATCAGCGTGCCCGCATACCCGACGGCCAAGCGGATGCTGATGGCCGGATAAGCGGTGCTCAAGGCCAGAACCAGGGCGCTGGACAGGATGTCCACCGTACTGGGCAGCAAACCCAAGGTGACGAGGCCGCCGACGCCGCTGCTCGCCGCGCCGGCGACCTCCGCGCGCGCCCGGTCCAGTTCCAGCATCGCACGGCGTGCGTAACCCACCAGGGCCTTGCCCGCCTCGGTCAGCAACATGCCGTGGCGCTCGCGTTCGAACAGCGGCGCACCGATGTCTTCTTCCAGCAGCCGGATCTGGCGCGATACCGCCGGTTGCACCAGGTGCAGCATTTCCGCCGCGCGGGTCACGTTGCCGGTCTCGGCCACGGTCAGGAAGGCGCGCAGGTGCTTGAGATCCATCGAGCGATCAGCCGGCGTGATTGTGAAATGTCCATATTCTATTTCACAACGAATGAAATCAATTTCTATGATTTTATCGACTTCACTCATTCCGTCGAATCCCCATGAATTCCCCCATCTCGGCGCCGCCGGATTGGCAGAAAGCCGTCTTCAACGTGTTCAAGGAAGGCGGCGTCGATCAGATCGCTTACGTGCCGGACGCAGGCCATTCGCACGTCATCCGCAGCGCCATCGCCGATCCGGACATCCAGGACATCGTCCTGACCACCGAAGAAGAGGGGGTGGCCCTGTGCTGCGGTGCCTGGCTCGGCGGTCAGCGCGCAGTGTTGCTCATGCAAAGCAGCGGCGTCGGCAACTGCGTGAACATGCTGTCACTGCTGCGGGCCGCGGATTTCCCGTTCTTCACGCTGGTGACGATGCGCGGCGAATACGCCGAATTCAACCCTTGGCAAGGGCCGATGGGCAAGGCCACGCAGGCCGCGCTGGAGTTGATGGGTATCCATGTGCTGCGCGCGTCCCATCGGGATGAAGTGGCGGAAATCGTCGGTGCGGGCTTCGCGGCCGCATTCGAGGCCGGTGAGAAAGTCGCGGTGCTGCTGGGCCAGAACCTGATCGGCCGCAAGAAATGGGAGAGCAAGTAATGGAGCAGAGATTACCCGCCCGGCGTGCGAATCGCCGCGAATTCGTCGCGAAGCTGATCGCTGCCATACCCGATGCGCTGATCATCTCCGGCCTGGGTTCGCCTTCGTACGACGTTTTCGCCGCCGGCGACCGCGACACGAACTATTACCTATGGGGCGCCATGGGCGGCGCCGCGCCGATGGGTCTGGGCCTCGCGCTGGCGCAACCCGACAAGCCGGTCGTCGTCATCACCGGCGACGGCGAGCAGTTGATGGGCATAGGCAGCCTGGCCAGCATCGCCGCCAAGCAGCCGAAGAACCTGACCATCGTCGTGCTGGACAACGGCCACTTCGGCGAGACCGGCATGCAGCGCAGCCATTCGAGTCTGGGCACCGACCTCGTCGCCGTCGCCAAGGGTTTCGGCATCGCCCATGCGCGCGCCGTGGATGGCTGCGATGCCTGCGAGTCCGTCGCGCAGGACATCAATGGACGCCGTCGGACCACCTTCGTGCAGGTACTCATCGATGCCGATGAGCCGCCACGGGTACTGCCCCCGCGCGACGGCCCTTACGTCAAGAACCGCTTTCGTGCCGCGCTGGGGTTGCGGCCGTTCTGAACCGGATCCGCCTTCCGCCGCTGCCGGTCGCGTGCCGGCAGCGATCGATGCCGGATAGGCGTTCCGTGTTTTCGCAGGGCCTCGGGTTCGTTTTCCGCATTCAATAAAGAACAAGCATCATCAAGGAGACAAAGTCATGAAGAAGATGCCGGTCCGGTGGACGGCCGCGATGCTCGCGATGGCCGGCGCCTGCGCGTGTCATGCGCAGTCGGAAAAGGACCCCGTGAAAATAGCCTTCATCACCGATCTATCGGGTCTCTATGCAGACTTCGACGGACCCGGCGGGCTGGATGCGATACGCATGGCGGTCGCGGATTTCGGAGGCGAGGTGCTCGGTCGGAAGATCGAGGTCGTCTCCGCGGATCACCAGAATAAAACCGACGTCGCGTCCAGCAGGGCGAGAGAATGGTGGGACAAGGACGGCGTGGACCTCATCGTCGGAGGGTCCAACTCCGCGGTCTCTTTGGCGATCAGCAATCTGTCCAAGGAAAAGAAGAAGGTTTTCATCAGCGCCGGAGCAGGTGCCGACTCGCTGACCGAAGAAGCCTGCCAGCCCTACATGGTGCGCTACACGTACTCGACCGCGGCGCAGGCGCGCGGCACGGCTGCGGCGCTGGTCAATCAAGGCCACAAGGATTGGTATTTCCTCACGTCGGACTACGCTTTCGGCCACTCGCTCGAACAGGCCGCGATGAACGTGGTCAAGTCGTCCGGAGGATCGGTGGCGGGCGCGACTCGGCATCCGTTGAATGCCGGCGACTTTTCTTCCTATCTGATGAAGGCGCAAAGCTCCGGCGCCAAGGTGCTCGGCCTGGCCAACGGCGGCGGCGACACCATCAACGCCATCAAGACCGCCAAGGAGTTCGGCCTCGACAAGCAGATGCAACTGGCCGCGCTGATGGTGTTCATTACCGACATCCACAGCCTCGGCCTGCCGACGACGGGCGGCATGTACCTGACGGAAGGCTGGTACTGGGACATGAATGACCGATCGCGCGCGTTCTCGCAGCGGTTCTTCGACACGCACCAGAAGATGCCCACCACTTTCCAGGCGGGCGACTATTCGGCGGTCACCACTTATCTGAATGCCGTCAAGAAAGCCGGAACCACGGACACGGACGAGGTGATGCGGGTCCTCAAGTCGCAACCGATCGACGATATGTTCGCCAAAGGCTATATCCGTGCCGATGGCACGATGGTCCACGACATGTACCTGATGCAGGTGAAGACGCCTGCCGAATCCAAGAAGCCCTGGGACTACTACAAGATCGTCGCCACCATCCCCGGCGAGAAGGCCTATGCGCCGACCAAGGAGGGCGCGTGTCCGTTGCTCAAGCCGGGCGCGTGATGCATCACCGGGGCCGGCTGCCCGCGCCGGTTCGCGCGATGCGCGAGCCGAGCGACGCGCACGGAAATTCGAATGAGGAAATGACTTGATGAACCGAAATCTGATCAATGGCGACTGGGTCGATTCTGCCCACGTACTGCGGAGCCTGAATCCGTCGGATACACGCGAGACGATCGGCGAGTACGCTTGCGCCGATGCCGAGCAGATGACCGAGGCGGTCAGGGCGGCGCGCGCCGCCACGGCCCGGTGGCAGAACACGACCACGCAGACCCGGTCGGACTTTCTTCAACGCGTGGCGTCCCGGATGTTCGCCGAGAAGGAGGCGCTGGGTTTGCTGGTCTCGAAGGAGGCCGGGAAGACGATCGCCGAAGGGCAGGGCGAAGTGCTGCGGGCCGCGCAGATCTTCCAGTTCTTTGCCGGTGAATGCGTGCGCTACGGCGGCGAGAACCTGCCGTCGGTGAGGCCGGGCATCGACGTGCAGATCAGCCGCCATCCGGTGGGCGTGGTCAGCCTCATCACGCCGTGGAACTTTCCGATCGCCATCCCGGCGTGGAAGATCGCCCCGGCGCTGGCATTCGGCAATACCGTCGTCCTCAAGCCGTCGGAGCACACGCCCGGCGTGGCCCATGCGCTGTTCAGGATTTTCGAGGACCAGGGGCTGCCCGCGGGCGTGGCCAACCTCGTCAACGGCAAAGGCGCCGATGCCGCCCGGAGCCTGCTGAGCGGCATCGATGCGGTCTCGTTCACCGGCAGTGTCCATACCGGACGCAGCGTGGCGCAGGCGGCCGTGCACGGCATGAGCCGCGTGCAACTGGAAATGGGCGGTAAGAACCCCCTGGTGGTGCTGGACGATGCGGATCTCGACGTGGCCGTGGAGTGCGCGCTCAACGGCGCTTTCTTTTCCGCGGGGCAGCGTTGCACGGCGTCGAGCCGACTGATCGTTGCCGAAAAAATCCATGACCGCTTCGTCGAGGCCCTGGTCGCCCGCATGCGCCGGTTGAAAGTCGGCAACAGCCTGGACGAGCAGACGCAAATCGGTCCGGTCATCAATCAGTCGCAATTCGACAAGGTGCTTCGTTACATCCAGATCGGAAAGGATGAAGGCGCCGAACTCGTCGAGGGCGGCGGCGCGGTGGAATGCTCGACGCCCGGCTACTTCCTGCGCCCGGCCTTGTTCACCCGGACCGGCAATGCGATGCGCATCAACCAGGAAGAGATATTCGGTCCGGTCGCATCGGTGATTCGCGTCGGAGACTATGACGAAGCGCTAGCCGTCGCCAACGACACCCCCTACGGACTCTCGGCGGGCATTTGCACCGAGTCGCTGCGCCATGCCAACCATTTCCGGGCGAACGTGAGAAGCGGCCTGGCAATGGTGAACCTGCCTACGGCAGGGCTCGACTATCACGTTCCGTTCGGCGGCACCAAGGCTTCCAGCTACGGGCCTCGAGAACAGGGGCGCTACGCAGTGGAGTTCTACACCGTCAGCAAGACGGCCTATATCGCTTACTAAAGGCAGACAGGAGACACGCGATGACTGACAGAATCGGCTTCATCGGACTTGGCCGCATGGGCAGACCCATGGCCGCGAACCTGCAGAAGAAAGGTTTTCAGCTCGAGGTGACCGATCTCGATGAGCAGGCCGTGCAGGCATTGGTGAGTTTGGGCGCACGGGCCGCGACCGTGAAGGAGATCGCCCGAAACTGCGCGATCGTCATCACGATGCTGCCTTCGTCCGTCGAAGTCGAACAGGTCGCGCAGGGGGAGGACGGCATCTTCGCCAACGCCAGGCCGGGCACGATCCTGATGGATATGAGCACGATCGACCCGCTGGTGACCGACCGGCTGGCACAGGCGGCGGCGGCCCACCGGATGAGCATGGTCGATGCCCCGGTCGGGAGATTGGCCGAACATGCCGATCGAGGCGAATCACTGTTCATGGTCGGAGCCAGCGACGGCGATCTCGCCAAGGTCAAGCCACTGCTGGATGCGATGGGTACCGCGACCTATCACTGTGGTCCGGTCGGCACCGGCGGGCGCACGAAACTCGTCAACAACTACGTCGCGGTGACCTTGTGTCAGGTCAATGCGGAGGCGCTCGCACTGTCCCAGCGTTTCGGCCTGGACATCACCAAGACGCTGCAGGTGCTGTACGGCACCTCGGCCAGCAACGGCCAGCTTCGGATGAATTTTCCGAACAAGGTGCTCGTCGGCGATATCGCTCCCGGGTTCACGATCGACCTGGCTCACAAGGATCTGTCGTTGATCGTGTCGGCCGCGCATGCCGCGCGCGTCCCGATGCCGGTGGCGGCCGCCGTGCACGAGTCGTTCAGCCTGGCGCGGGCCAACTCGTTCGGCAGCATCGATTTTTCCGGCATCGCCGACGTGGTTTGCGAGCTGGCGAAAATCGAAAAACCCAGAGTTCCCGATGGATGGAAAGCGGGCTGATCTTCTGGCTTGGGATTGGTGCCCGAGGCCGGACTCGAACCGGCACGGCCGGTTAGGGCCGGGGGATTTTAAGTCCCCTGTGTCTACCATTTCACCACTCGGGCGGTGACGGCGAAGTGCGGCCGATTATAGCGGTCCGCCCGATCCGCTTCGTCTTTCGCAGTGATCGGTAGGGGCGATTCGCCGCGCGACCACCGGCCGCGGTGCGCGGCCGGCACCTGTCAGCGCCGCAATCCCTGGAGCAACGGCTCGAGCGCCGGCCAGACGTTGTCGAGCATCTGCGGCTGCGCCTGCTCGTTCGGATGGATGCGGTCGGCCTGGAACAGATCGTTGTGCTCGGCCACGCCTTCGAGAAAGAACGGGACGAGCGCGCTCTTCTCGGCCTGCGCGGCGGCCTTGAACACGCCGCTGAAACGGTCGCCGTACGCCTTGCCGTAGTTCGGCGGCACCATCATGCCCAGCAGCAGCGTCGCGGCGCCGGCCTTCTTCGCGTCGGCGAGCATCGCCCGCAGATTGGTTTCGGTCATCTTCAGGTCCAGGCCGCGCAGCGCGTCGTTGCCGCCCAGTTCGATGATGACGATCGATGGCCGGTGCTTGTCCAGCAACGCGGGCAGGCGGTTGCGTCCGCCCGCCGTGGTATCGCCGCTGATGCTGGCGTTGACGACGGCCGGGCCCGGCGGACGCCGGGCGGCCAGTCGCCTGGCCAGCAGGTCGACCCAGCCCGCGCCGCGCTGCAGGCCGTACTCGGCCGACAGGCTGTCGCCGACGACGACGATCGGGCCGGTCGCGCCCGCGTTCTTCGCGCCGGCCGTGGCGGCCGTAGCGGCCGTAGCACCGGCAGCCGCGGTGGAGGAACCGGCCGTGGCGGCGGGCGCGGCAGGCGTGGCAGGCGCGGCCGCGAAGACGGCGATCGGAATGCCCGACAGCGACCCGACGGCGGCGAGCGCGCGGGCGATGCCCCGCAGCGTGCGGCGGCGCGCGGCGACCGGCGCCTGATCGGTCGTGCGGGGACCGGCGGATCGGTGGTCGGCGCCGTGGGATCGGATGGAAAGCGGGGACGGTGGTTTCACGGGCGGGCAGGCGGGTCGATGAGGGTCGGGAAACGCGGCGGAGCACCGCGACGGCGAGCCGCGCGCGAATCGGCGACGAAGGACGCCGTCCGCTCGCGCGGGCCGGCGGCGCACAGCGGTCGCGCGGCAGCCCCGTAAACTAACGCATCGGTCGTCGAGGCCGCCATCGGGGAGCGACATCATGCACGTATTGATCATCGGGGCGGCCGGGATGCTCGGCCGCAAACTGGCGGCGCGGCTCGCCGGCGACGCTGCGCTCGGCGGCCACGCGCTGACGTCGCTGACGCTGGTCGACGTCGTCGAAGCCGAGGCGCCCGCCGGCTGCCCGTGTCCGGTCGAGCGGCAGATCGCCGATCTGTCCGAGCCCGGCCGCGCGCGGGCGCTGGTCGCCGCGCGGCCGGATCTGATCTTTCATCTGGCGGCCGTGGTGTCCGGCGAGGCCGAGGCCGATTTCGACAAGGGCTACCGGATCAACCTCGACGGCACGCGCGCGCTGTTCGAGGCGATCCGCTCGGAAGGCCGCCTCGCTCCTTATCGCCCGCGCGTCGTGTTCTCGTCGTCGATCGCGGTGTTCGGCGCGCCGTTTCCGGCGGTCATCGACGACGAGTTCCTGTCCGCGCCGCTGACCAGCTACGGCACGCAGAAAGCGATCAGCGAGCTGCTGCTGGCCGACTACAGCCGGCGCGGGTTCTTCGACGGCATCGGCCTGCGCCTGCCGACGATCTGCATTCGCCCGGGGCTGCCGAACCTGGCCGCATCCGGCTTCTTCTCGAACATCCTGCGCGAACCGCTCGCGGGCCGTGAAGCGATCCTGCCGGTCGACGAGGACGTCCGGCACTGGCACGCGAGCCCGCGCTCGGCGGTCGGCTTCCTCGTGCACGCGGCGACGATGGACCTGTCGCAGCTCGGCGCGCGGCGCAGCCTGTCGATGCCGGGCCTGTCGGCGACGGTCGGCGAGCAGATCGACGCGCTGCGCCGCGTCGCCGGCGAGCGGGCGGTCGGGCTGATCCGGCGCGAACCCGATCCGACGATCATGGCGATCGTCGCCGGCTGGCCGCGCGACGTCGATGCCCGGCGCGCGCGCGAACTGGGATTCGAGGCCGAGTCGACGTTCGATGAGATCATTCGGATCCACATCGAAGACGAACTGGGAGGGCGCGCGCGATGACCGACGCGAGGGCAGGGGTAAGGACGGCGGGCATCCAGACGATCGCGCGAGGCCGGGCGTGAGCGAGGCGGCGATCGAAGTACGGGGCCTGACCAAGCAGGTGCCCGACGCGGGCGGCGTGCTGACGATCCTCGACGACATCGGCTTCACGATCGCGCGCGGCGCGTCGGCCGCGATCGTCGGCGCGTCCGGCTCGGGCAAATCGACGCTGCTGGGGCTGATGGCCGGCCTCGATACGCCGAGCCGCGGCGCCGTCGTCGCGCTGGGCCAGTCGCTGTTCGACATCGACGAGGACGCGCGCGCCGCCTGGCGGGCGCGGCACGTCGGTTTCGTGTTCCAGACCTTCCAGTTGCTGCCGCAGATGACGGCGCTGGAGAACGTGATGCTGCCGTTGGAGCTGGCCGGCGATCGCGGCGCCGCGCGCAAGGCCGAGGCGCTGCTGGCCCGCGTCGGGCTGGCGGAGCGGGCCGGCCATTACCCTCGCACATTGTCCGGCGGCGAGCAGCAGCGCGTCGCGCTGGCGCGCGCGTTCATCGCCGAACCGCCGCTGCTGTTCGCCGACGAGCCGACCGGCAGCCTGGACGCGGTCACCGGCGAGCGCATCATCGAGCTGATGTTCGATCTGAATTCGAGCGCCGGCGCGACATTGGTGCTGGTCACGCATGATCAGCAATTGGCCGAGCGCTGCCAGACTAGAATCGGGTTGAAGGCCGGCCGTCTGGCCTGAGATCGTCGTCACGACGATCCTTATCAACCAAGGAGACGATTGATGAAGAGAACCTTGCAGTCCGCCGCCGTGGCGGCGGTCCTGGCCGCCGCGCTGTCCGGACAGGCGATGGCCGCCGACAAGCGATACGGTCCGGGCGCATCCGATACCGAGATCAAGATCGGCCAGACCGTCCCGCATTCCGGACCCGGCTCCGCTTACGGCATCGTGGGCCGGGTCGGCGAGGCCTACTTCAAGATGCTGAACGACAAGGGCGGCATCAACGGGCGCAAGGTGACATTCATCACGTCCGACGACGGCTACTCGGCGCCCAAGACGGTCGAAGCGACCCGCCGCCTCGTCGAGCAGGACGAGGTTCTCGCGCTCTACGGCTCGCTCGGCACCGCGCCGCAAAGCGCCGTGCACAAATACCTGAACGCGAAGGGCGTGCCGCAATTGCTGCTCAATACCGGTTCATCGAAGTGGAACGACCCCAAGCACTTCAAATGGACGATGGCAGGGCTTCCGCTCTATCCGACCGAGGCCCGCATCCTTGCCCGGTACGCCAACATCCACAAGCCGAATTCGAAGGTCGCGATCATCTATCAGAACGACGATTTCGGCCGCGACTTCCTGGCTCCGTTCAAGGAGGAGATCGCCAAGTCCGGCAGCAAGGTGGTGGCGGAGGTCAGCTATGACCTTAGCGACCCGACGATCGACACCCAGTTGATCACGCTGGCCGGTTCGAAAGCGGACGTGCTGCTGAACATCACGACCGGCAAGGCGACCTCGCAGTCGATCCGCAAGATCGCCGACCTCGGATGGAAGCCGCTGCATCTGCTGTCGTCCGGGGCGACCGGGCGTTCGATCCTGGAGGCCGCGGGCTTCGAGACGTCCAAAGGCATCGTGTCGATCGCCTACGGGAAGGATGCCGGCTCGTCGAAATACGCGAACGACCCGGACGTGGTGGCCTTTAGGGAGCTGCTCAAGAAGTATCTGCCGGCCGTGCCGCCCACCGACACGATCGCATTCGCCGGGTATGGCCAGGCGGCCGCGATGGCCGAGATCCTTCGCCGATGCGGCGACGACCTGACTCGCGCCAATGTGCTGAAACAGGCCAGCACGCTGGCGGGCTTCCGCGCGCCGCACATGCTGTCGGGAGTCAGCTTCAGCTATACGCCGGACGACTACACGCCGATGAAGACGCTCTACACGCAGATCTTCGATGGCCACGACTGGGTCGTTTCCGACAAGCCGGTAGGCGAATAGCCCGGCACTGCCCGGGGAGCCGGCCCGGCTCCCGGTGTTTCCGAAAGCGCGAACGCGCGGCTCGGTCCGCCGGCAGGGTCGACCCGGGCTCGACCCAGGTGCGGACAGGCGCTCAGCGCGCCGCGATCGCCTGCTGGATACGCCGGGCCAGTTCGCGCGTGCTGCGATCGGCGGGCACGGCGTCGGGGCCTCGTTCCAGCAGCGGCTGCAGGAAGGCCGCGCGCTGCTTGCCGACCTCGACGCCCCACTGATCGAACGAGTTGATGTTCCACAGCCAGCCGAGTGCGGCCGTGCGGTGCTCGTACAGCGCGATCAGCGCGCCGAAGCGGGCCGGGTCGAGGCGGTCGAGCAGGATCGTCGAAGTCGGCCGGTTGCCCGGATAGACGAGATGCGGCGCGAGCCGTTCGATTTCATCGACGGCCTTGCCCTGGGCGGCCAGCGCCTGCCGCGCGCCGTCCAGATCGCGCCCGTTCATCAGCGCGTCGGCCTGCGCCAGGCAGTTGGCCATCAGGCTGATGCCGCGGCCGTGCGGATCGGCGGGCGGCACGACGAGGATGAAGTCGACCGGGATCGTCGCCGTGCCCTGGTGCAGCAACTGGAAGAACGAGTGCTGCGATTCGGTGCCCGGCTCGCCCCAGGTGACGGGCGCGGTCGGCCAGGGCGCGTCGCTGCCGTCGAGCAGCACGCGCTTGCCGTTGCTCTCCATCGTCAACTGCTGCAGGTAGGCGGGCAGCCGGCGCAGGCCGCTGCTGTACGGCACGACGGCCTCGCTGCCGCTGCGATGGCGCAGCGCGTTCCACAGGCTGACCAGCGCCATCAGCACCGGCGCGTTGCGGCCGAGCGGCTGCGTGGCGAAGTGCCGGTCCATCTCGTGCGCGCCGGCCAGCATCTGGCGGAAGGCCCGCGGCCCGATCGCCAGCATCACCGGCAGGCCGATCGCCGACCACAGCGAATACCGGCCGCCGACCCAGTCCCAGAACGGGAACACGTTCTCGGCCGGAATGCCGTATTCGGCGGCGGCGGCCAGGTTCGTCGTCAGGCCCACGCAGTGGCGGGCGAGTTGCTCGGGCCGGATGCCCGACGCCAGCAGCCACTCGCGCACCGCGGCGGCGTTCTGCGAGGTCTCGGGCGTCTTCCACGACTTGGAGGCGACGATGACCAGCGTGGTCTTCGGGTCCAGGCTGTGCGCGAGCGCCGACCAGGCGTCCGGATCGAGGCTGGCCAGGAAATGGCAGCGCGGGCCGTCGGCCAGCGGCGCCAGCGCCTGCATCGCCAGCTCGGGGCCGAGCTGCGAGCCGCCGATGCCGATGTTGATCACGTCGGTCAGCGGGCGGCCGTCGGCGCCTCGCCAAGCGCCGCTGCGCACGGCGTCGGCGAACGCGCACAGGCGGTCCAGCGTCTGGTGGACCAAGGCTCCCTGGTCCTGTCCGTCGAGCATCAGGACGGTGCCGGCCGGGGCGCGCAGCAGCGTATGCAGCACCGCTCGGCCTTCGGTCGTGTTGATGCGCTCGCCGGCGAACATCGCGTCGCGGCGCGCGGCGAGGTTGGCCAGATCGGCGTGCTCGAGCAGCGCCGACAGATCGGCGGCGGCGAGCGGGTTGCGGGTCAGGTCGATGTACAGGCCGGCGGCTTCGATCGACAGGCGATCGAAGCGGTCCGGTTCGCCGGCCAGCAGGTCGGCGATGCGCAGCGAGGCGCTGTCGGCCGCGCGGCGTTCGAGGACGTCCCAGGCGGAGTTGATCATGTTCGGCAACTTGGGCGGAGCAACGGGGGAGGCCCGCCATTATCCCCCGTCGCGGCCGCGTTGATGACCCGGCGCAGATAATCGGGCAGTTCTCCGGCACGAAATCCGATCGAGGCCGGCAGGTCGCGCGCCGCCCATTCGCCGGCGCGCGCGTGCGTCCAGGCGCCCAGGCGGGCCGCATCGCGGGCCGGCAGGCCTTGGGCGAGCAGCGCGCCGATCAGCCCGGCCAGCACGTCGCCGGTGCCGGCGGTGGCCAGCGTCGGATCGCCGGCGTCGATGATCGCCCAGCCGTGCGCGTCGGCGACGATGCTGCCGGCGCCCTTGAGCACGACCACGCTGTCCGTTTCGATCGCCAAGCGGTGCGCGGCGGCGATGCGGTCGCGCTGCACGTCGGCCGTCGACGAACCGAGCAGCCGCGCCGCTTCGAGCGGATGCGGCGTCAGGATGCGCGGGCCGCGACGGGCGAGCAGCGTGGCCCGCAGCGCGGGGCGGTCGGCGATCAGCACCAGCGCATCGGCGTCGATGACCAGCGGCAGCGCCTGGGCCAGGATCGCGGTCAGGCCTTCGACCGCGCGGATCGTCTGCCCGAGGCCGCAACCGGCGACGATCGCGTCGGGCGCCGGATCCAGGCGGCGCCACTCGCGCGTCATCCACTGCGGCTGGCCGGGATCGAAGACCGGGCCGTCGGGTCCGCTGATCGCCAGCTTGCCGATGCCGGCGGCCTGCGCGCCGCCGGCGGCCAGCAGCGCGGCACCGGCCATGCCTTGCGAGCCGCCGGCGATCAGCAGCGTGCCGAAGCTGCCCTTGTGCGTGTCGACGGCGCGGCGCGCGAAGCCGGGCGCCGGGCAATCGCGCAGCAGCAGGCCGGCTTCGTCGACCGATAGTCGGGCGGCATCGGCAGCGGGGACCTGCAGGTCGGCGACGATCACTTCGCCCGCGCACTGCCGGCCCAGGCCGGTGTGCAGGCCGGGCTTGTCGGCGATCATCGTCACCGTGTGCGTGGCCTGGACCACCGGGCTGTCGGCCACGCCGTCGGCCGGGCTGCCGCGATCGACGTCCAGGCCCGACGGCGCGTCGACGGCGACGACCGGGCAGCCGGTGGCGCGCCGCGAGCGTTCGCACTGTTCGATCAGGCGCGCGGCGATGCCGTCGACGCGGCGCGACAGGCCGATGCCGAACAGTCCGTCGATGATCAGTCCGGCGCGATCGAGATGCCGCGCCAGCGTCGCCGGATCGAGCGCGGCCGCGTCGTCGATCGCGACGTGCGCCGGATCGCGGGCGGCGGCCTGCCGCCAGACCGCGGTGAAGCGCGCGTTGTCCGGGGACTGGGCTGATGACTGGGCCGGCGACGGGGCCGGTGACTGGGCTGACGGCTGGGTCGACGACGGGGAAGGCGGGACCGGCGTGCCGGAGGACGGCAGTGAGGCGGACGCGGCGGACGAGGCTGAAGCGGCCGGCGACGGCGCGCAGCTCAGCGCGTGGATCGGCCAGCCGCTGCGATGGAGCATCAGGCCGGCCAGCAGCGCATCGGCGCCGTTGTTGCCGGGACCGGCGAGCACGACGACCGGCGCGCCCGGCGGCCGGCCGGCGAGCAGGCGGGCGCAGACGGCGGCCACCGCAGTCGCGGCGCGGCGCATCAGCGTGCCGTCGGCCAGCAGCGCCGGCTGCGATCGCTCGAGGCGGCGCACGGCCGGTGTCGTCAGCAGCCAGCGGGTCGCCGCGCGCGACGGCGACGGCGGATCGCGCGGATCGCGCAGATCGCGTGGATCGGTCGCGCTCGCGTCCGGATGCAGGTTCGGATGCGGGTCCGGGTGGTCGGAGGGAAGAGCGTTCGCCATCCGGCCAGTATAGAGGGCGTGCGGCGCCCGGCGGCGCCAGGAATCTGCGCGGCGACAGTCCTTCCGCTGCGCAGACGCCTAAGCGGCGCGGGCCGGTCCCGCGTAACGATCGATCGTCAGGCCTTCGAGCGAGATCGCCGGCTCGCGGCCGGCGACGACGTCGGCGACGACCTTGCCGCTGCCGCAGGACATCGCCCAGCCGGTCGATCCGTGCCCGACGTTCAGGAACAGCCGGTCGACGCCGCTCGGGCCGAGCAGCGGCGGACCGTCGGGCAGCATCGGCCGCGCGCCGACCCAGTACGAGGCCTGGCTGTATTGCGCGGCGCCGGGCAGCCAGTCCGATGCCACCTTGATCAGCGTGCGCAGCGCCGCCTGGCGCAGGCGCAGGCTGGTGTCGCCGAGTTCGGCGGTGCCGGCGATCCGCAGGCGTGCGCCGAACGGCGTGATCGCGGTCTTGTACGCTTCGTCCATCAGCGCGCGGGCCGGCCCCTGGCCATCGGGCAGCAGCGCGACGGTCGCGCTGTAGCCCTTGACCGGATACAGCGGCAGTTTGAGCCCCAGCGGCGCCAGCAGCGCGGCGCTGTCGGTCGCCGCGGCGACGATGACCGCGTCGGCCGCCTGCAGCCCGTCTTCGGTGATGACGCCGCGCGCCCGGCCGCCTTCGACGGCGATGCGCCGCACCGCGCAGTGAAAACGGAAGCGCACGCCCTGCTGCTCGCAGATCCGGCGCAACTGCTGCGCGAACAGCGGGCAGTTGCCGGCTTCGTCGCCCGGCAGGTGGAGCCCGCCGGCCAGCGGCGTGGCCGGCGACAGCGCCGGCTCGAGCACGCGGCATTGCGCGGCGTCCAGCGTCTGGAACGGGATGCCCTGTTCTTCGAGCAGCGCGCGCGCCGGAGCGGCCAGCTCGACGTCGATCGGGTTGCGGAACAGTTGCAGGTAACCCTGCGACTGTTCGTAGCGGATGTCCAGCGCTTCGCGCAGCGCGTGCAGTTGCGTGCGGCTGTAGAACGCGATCCGCTGCATCCGCGACTTGTTGACGCGATAACGCTCGAGCGTGCATTCGTCGAGCCAGCGGCGGATCCAGCGCCACAGCGCCGGGCTCGGCGTGGGGCGGAACAGCACCGGCGCCTCGGCCTTGAACAGGTACGACAGCACCTTGCGCGGCATGCCCGGCGCGGCCCACGGCGTCACGTAGCCGGGCGCGATGACGCCGGCGTTGCCGAAACTGGTCTCCTGCGCCACGTCGCCGCGGCGGTCGAAGACCGTGACCTCGTGTCCGTCCTGGCGCAGGTAGTACGCCGTGCATACGCCGATGATGCCGGCGCCGACTATTTGGATTCGCAAGCCCGCCCCTATCGTCCCGATCCCGTCCCGGTCGCCGGCGCGCGCGCCGGCCCGGTCGCGAAGTCTACTTGGCTACGCCCATCACCGCATCGGGCAGCCACATCACCGTCTGCGGAAAGACCGTGATGATCGCGATGCAGATCAGCAGGCACGCGAAGAACGGCAGCGACACGCGGGCGATGGTGTTCGAATCCTTGCCGGTCATGTTCTGCAGCACGAACAGGTTGAAGCCGACCGGCG
The DNA here is from genome assembly GCA_047601745.1 of Burkholderiaceae bacterium. Lineage (GTDB taxonomy): Bacteria > Pseudomonadota > Gammaproteobacteria > Burkholderiales > Burkholderiaceae_E > JAKPAM01. The sequence continues at coordinate 4,786,918 of JASGIS010000001.1, forward strand.
GCGTCACTTCGGCGATCTCGACCAGCAGCACGATGAAGATGCCGAACCAGACCAGATCGAAGCCGGCCTTCTGGATCATCGGCAGCACGACGGCCGAGGTCAGCACGATCATCGAGATGCCGTCGAGCGCGGTGCCCAGCAGCAGGTACAGCACCGACAGGATCGCGATCAGCGAGTACGGCGACAGGTTCTGCGCGGCGACCCATTCGGCCAGCTCGCGCGGGATGCCGGTCAACGCCATCGTCTTGGTCAGGATCGCGGCGCCGGCCAGGATGAACATGATCATGCACGACACGCGCATCGAGCCCATCAGGCTGCCGATGAAGTTCTCCCAGGTCAGCGAGCGGCTGGCCGCGGCGATGGCCAGCGAGCCGAGCACGCCGAAGGCCGCGCACTCGGTCGCGGTCGCCCAGCCGGCGACCAGCACCCAGACGATGAAGACGATCAGCAGCGCGCACGGGATCAGCTTGCCGGACCGGCGCAGCTTCTCGACGAAGGTCGACGGCGGCTCGGGCGGCGGCATCTGGTCCTTGTGGCGGATCGACCACCAGCCGATGTAGCCCGAGAACAGCAGCATCAGCAGGAAGCTGGGAATGAAGCCGGCCAGGAACACGCGGATGATCGACGCGTCGGCGGCGACCGCGTAGACGACCATCGTGATCGACGGCGGGATCAGGATGCCGAGCGTGCCGGCCGTCGCCAGGCTGCCGAGCGCGATGTTCTCGCTGTAGCCGCGCTTGACCAGCTCGGGCAGCGCGACCTTGGCGATCGTCGCGCAGGTGGCCGCCGACGAGCCCGAGACCGAGCCGAAGATGCCGCAGCCGAGGATCGTCGTGTGCATCAGGCGGCCCGGCACGCGGTTCAGCCAGGGCGCCAGTCCCTCGAACATCTGCTCGGACATCCGCGTGCGGAACAGGATCTCGCCCATCCAGATGAACATCGGCAGCGCCGCCAGCTCCCAGGACGCGGCCGAGTCCCACAGCGCCGAGAAGATGTTCTTGCCCCAGACCGCCTGCGGCACGTCGGTGAACAGCACCATGCCGACCCAGCCGACCAGTCCCAGCGTGATCGCGATCCACACGCCGCCGGCCAGGAAGAAGATCATGATGAACAGCAGCAGCCCGCCGATCTCGACGACGTTCATGTCAGACGTCCTCCGAGAAATCGCCGCGCGCGTGCCGTTCCTCGACCGCGCGGACATAAGTGGGCTTGTGTCCGCGCAGCACGATGAAGAACTCGTCCAGCAGCGCGATGAACAGCAGCGTCGAGCCGAGCAGCAGGCTGCTCTGCGGGATCCACAACGGGATCTGGATCAGGCCGGTCGCCATGTCGTTGAACGCGTAGCTGTCGAGCACGTACAGCGCGACCGACCACGAGACGTAGCCGATGAACACGGTGGCGATGCCCAGCGACGCCAGTTCGAACGCGCGCCGCGGGCCCGGGCCGAGCTTCTCGAGCAGCAGGCCGACGCGCACGAAGTCGCCGTGCTTGAACGTGTGCGCGAGCCCCGAGAACGCCGCGCAGGCGGTGATCCACGACACGATGTCGTCGGTGCCGCCGGTGCGCAGGCCCATCTCGCGCATCACCGACGAGACGATCATGATCACGAAGATCGCGACGATGCACAGACCGGCGATCGCGCCGGTCAGGCCGTACAGGGCGTCGAGCGTTTTTCTGAGGGCCTTCACGCGGACTCCGGCGAGGGATGAGGGGCGCGAACCGGCGCCGTCACTTGCGATACGCGTCGACGATCGCCTGGCCGTCGGGGCCGGCCTTCTTGAGCCAGTCGGCCAGCATCGTGTCGCCGACCTTCTTCAGGTCGGCGGTCAGCGCGGGCGGCGGCGGCAGCACCGACATGCCGTTCTTGGTGACCTGCTCGCCGTACCAGGCGTTCTTTTCTTCGGACAGCTTCCAGCCGCGCTTCTCGGCCGCGTCGGCCGCCGTCAGCAATGCGTCCTGCGTCGCCTTGTCCAGCGCGTTGAACGCCTTGGTGCTGACCAGCACCGCGTTGCGCGGCAGCCAGGCCTGCACGTCGTACCAGTTCTTGATGCTCTCGTAGGTCTTGGTGTCGTAGCCGGTCGACAGCGACGACATGTACGAGTCGACGACGCCGGTGGCCAGCGCCTGGCTCAGCTCGGCCGCCTGCACGGTGACCGGCGTGGCGCCGACCAGCTCGGCGATCCGGGCCGTCGCCGGGCTGTACGCGCGCCATTTGAGGCCCTTCATGTCGGCGCCGGAATTCAACGGCTTTTTCGAGTACACGCCTTGCGGCCCCCACGGCACCGAGTACAGCAGCATCATGCCCTGCGAGCCGAGCAGCTTCTGCAGCGCCGGCTTCTGCGCCTGGTAAAGCTTCAGCGACGCGGCGTAGCTGGTCGCCAGGAACGGGACGCTGTCGAGTTCGTAGATCGGATTCTCGTTGGCGAAGTTCGGCAGCAGGATCTCGCCGATCTGCGCCTGGCCGCCCTGGACCGCGCGCTTGATCTCGGGCGCCTTGAACAGCGAGGCGTTGGCGTGCACGACGAGCTTGAGCTTGCCGCCGGTGGCCTTGTCGACGTCCTCGGCGAACTGATGGATGTTCTCGGTGTGGAAGTTCGTCACCGGGTAGGCGGTCGGGAAGTCCCACTTGGTCTGCGCCCAGCTCGCGCCGGCCATCAGGGTCGAGCACAGCGCGGTCAGCGCGATCGAACGGATCTTCAACATGAGAGCACTCCAGGCACGGGATGGCTGATGACGGGCGGCGGCCGGATCGCCGACAACCGTTGCGCAACGCTGCCGCGCAGTTTACGTCATGGCCCCGTCCGGTCGACAATCCGGCGATGCGTCGCCGGAACGCCGGCGACCGAGGTTCCGACACCCCTCGATGACTGCCAGCAAGAATCCTGCCCGCCCGGATCGGGCGCCTCGCCCCGCGCTCGGGCTGCTGATGCTGCAGACGGCCTTTCCGCGGCCCGTCGGCGATGTCGGCAATCCCGCCAGCCACGACTTTCCGGTGCTGACGCGCGTCGTGCCCGGGGCGTCGCCGGAGCGCGTCGTGCAAGGCGCCGCCGACGGGCTGCTCGAACCCTTCGTCGAGGCCGCGCGAGCATTGGTGCGCGACGGCGCGATCGGCATCGCCACGTCATGCGGGTTCCTGACGCCGCTGCAGGCGGAACTGGCCGCGCGCCTGCCGGTGCCGGTGGCGGTTTCCAGCCTGCTGCAGGTGCCGTGGGTCGAACGCTGCCTGGCGCCCGGCGCGCGCTGCGGGGTCATCACGATCGACGCCGCGTCGCTGACGCCGGCGCATCTGCGGGCGGTCGGCGCCGCGCCGGATACGCCGATCGTCGGCATGCCGCCGGACGGGGCGTTCCGCGCGGCGATCCTCGGCAACCGCGCCGAGCTCGATGCACGGGCCAGCCGGGCCGAACTGCTGGACGCCGGGCGCCGCCTTCGCGAACGCCATCCGCAGGTGCGCGCGATCGTGCTCGAATGCACGAACATGCCGCCGTACCAGGCGGCGCTGCAATCGGCGCTCGCGTGTCCGGTGTACGACGTCAACAGCCTGCTGGCCTGGTTCTGGGCCGGGCTGGCCCCGCGCCATTACCGCTGACCGGCCGGCCTTATAATTCCGAATTCCCCCGAGGGCCGCGCATTCCCATGGGCGTGTCGGCCCGCCGGCCTCGCATCGGCTCATCGGCTTCGCCGGACTGCCCGCAGGCCGGCAACGCTCCCACGCCGCCATCCTCGCCGCCTTCATGACCGCCTATTACAGGATCCCCGGATCTTTCGCCCTGTCGGCCTTCCGGCAGACCCGCCTGCTCGACCGGCTGCGCAGCGTCGACGATCGCGTCCACGCGATCCATGCGCGCCACTTCCACCTGGTCTGGGCCGAACGCGATCTGAGCGCCGACGAGCAGGCCCGGCTCGATGCGCTGCTCGACGACGGCGATCGCGACGACGGCGCCTCGCACGGCCAGTCGGTCTGGATCGTGCCGCGGCTCGGCACGGTCTCGCCGTGGGCGAGCAAGGCGACCGACATCGCCCGCAATTGCGGGCTGGACGGCATCCGCCGCATCGAGCGCGGCATCGAATACCAGATCGCGACGCGGCGCGGCCTGCTCGGCGGGGCCAAACCGCTCGATGCCGACGCGCTGCGCCGGCTGCTCGACGTGCTGCACGACCGGATGACCGAGTCGGCGCTGCTGGCGCCGCCGGACCCGGCCGTCGTCTTCGGCGCGCTGCCGGGCAAGCCGCTGGTGCGCATCGACGTGATCGGCCGGGGGCGCGACGCGCTGGTCCAGGCCAACCGCACGCTGGGCCTGGCGCTGTCGGACGACGAGATCGACTACCTGCTGGACGCGTTCGGCCGGCTGGGCCGCAATCCGAGCGACGTCGAGCTGATGATGTTCGCGCAGGCCAACTCCGAGCACTGCCGGCACAAGATCTTCAACGCCAACTGGACGATCGACGGACAGCCGCGCGAGCAGACGCTGTTCGGCATGATCCGCGCCACGCACGCCGCGAATCCGCAGGGAACGGTCGTCGCGTACTCGGACAATGCGGCGATCCTCGAAGGCGGGCCGGCGCAACGCTTCTTCGCGCGCCCCGAGCACGGCGACGGCCACTACCGCCGCAGCGCGCAGACGACGCACGCGTTGCTGAAGGTCGAGACGCACAACCATCCGACCGCGATCGCGCCGTTTCCGGGCGCGGCGACCGGCTCGGGCGGCGAGATCCGCGACGAGGGAGCGACCGGGCGCGGCGCCAAGCCCAAGTTCGGCCTGACCGGCTTCACGGTCTCGAACCTGCAGTTGCCCGGCGCGATCCAGCCGTGGGAGCTGGGCGCCGACGGCAAGCCCTACGGCCGGCCGGCGCGCATCGCCAGCGCACTGTCGATCATGATCGACGGACCGATCGGCGGCGCGGCGTTCAACAACGAATTCGGCCGGCCCAATCTCAGCGGCTATTTCCGCACGTACGAACTGAGCGTCGGCGGCCGGATGCGCGGCTATCACAAGCCGATCATGATCGCCGGCGGCGTCGGCAACATCGATGCCGACCATGCCGGCAAGAAGCCGCTGCCGGTCGGCGCGCTGCTGATCCAGCTCGGCGGCCCGGGCATGCGCATCGGCCTGGGCGGCGGCGCCGCGTCGAGCATGGGCGCGGGCAGCAATACCGAGGACCTGGATTTCGATTCGGTCCAGCGCGGCAACCCCGAGATCCAGCGGCGCGCGCAGGAGGTCCTCGACCGCTGCTGGGCGATGGGCGACGGCAATCCGATCCTGTCGATCCACGACGTCGGCGCCGGCGGCCTGTCCAACGCGTTTCCGGAGATCGTCCACGACGCCGGCCGCTCGGCGCGTTTCGAGCTGTCGCGCGTGCCGCTCGAGGAGAGCGGGCTGTCGCCGGCCGAGATCTGGTGCAACGAGTCGCAGGAACGCTACGTGCTGGCGATCGCGCCCGACTCGCTGACGACCTTCGACCACTGGTGCCGGCGCGAACGCTGTCCGTACGCGGTCGTCGGCCGGGTGACCGACGACGGGCAGCTCGTGCTGGTCGGCGAGGAGGGCGACCAAACAGATGGTGACGGGGTTGCTCGCGATGACGGCGGCCGAGCGGACGGTGACCGGGCTGCCCGCGGCGGGAGCGCCGAAGCCGCGGCAGCATCGGCGTCCGCCGATGCCGGCCACCCGGTCGACATGCCGATCGACGTGCTGCTCGGCAAGCCGCCGCGGATGCAGCGCGAGGGCATCCACGTACGGCGCGAGCTGCCGGCCTTCGACGTCACCGGCATCACGCTCGAGCAGGCGATCGACCGGGTGCTGTCGCTGCCGGCCGTCGGTTCCAAGTCGTTCCTGATCACGATCGGCGATCGCACGGTCGGCGGCCTGTGCTCGCGCGACCAGATGGTCGGGCCGTGGCAGGTCCCGGTCGCCGACGTGGCGGTCGGGCTGCGGGATTTCGACGGCTACGCGGGCGAGGCGATGGCGATGGGCGAGCGCACGCCGATCGCCGTGATCTCGCCGGCCGGCGCGTCGCGGATGGCGATCGGCGAGGCGATCACGAACCTGCTGGCCGCGCCGGTGCCGACGCTGTCGCGGGTCAAACTGTCGGCCAACTGGATGGCCGCCTGCGGCGAGCCGGCGGAGGACGCCGATCTGTTCGATGCCGTGCAGGCCGCCTCCGAACTGTGCATCGCGCTGGGCATCAGCGTGCCGGTCGGCAAGGATTCGCTGTCGATGCGCACGGTCTGGCGCGACGACGGGCAGGCCGATCGCGAGGCCAGCCGCAGCGTCACGTCGCCGACCTCGCTGATCGTCACCGCGTTCAGCGCGATCGACGACGCCCGGCGGACGCTGACGCCCGAGCTGCAGCGCGAGCAGGACAGCGTGCTGATCCTGATCGACCTCGGGCAGGGCCGCCAGCGGCTCGGCGGCTCGGCGCTGGCGCAGGTGTTCGGCCACAGCGGCAACGAAGCGCCCGACCTCGACGATCCCGATCTGCTCGCGCGCTTCGCGACGGCGATGGCGCGCCTGAACGCCGACGGATGCGTGCAGGCGTATCACGACCGCTCGGACGGCGGGCTGTTCGTCACGCTGTGCGAGATGGCCTTCGCGAGCCGCGTCGGGGTGGCGATCAATATCGACATGCTGACGATCGACCCGTATTCGAGCGACTGGGGCGATTTCAAGATCCGTCCCGAGCAGGTGGCCGTGCAGCGCGACGAGTTGACGCTCAAGGCGCTGTTCAACGAAGAGCTGGGCGCGGTCATCCAGGTCGCCGCCGCCGATCGCGATCGGGTGCTGGCGCTGCTGCGCGAGGCGGGGCTGTCGCCGTGCGCGCACGTGATCGGCAAGCCGTCGCCGCGCGGCCGCGACCTGATCGAGATCTATCGCGACGGCAAGTGCCTGTTCAGCCGGCCGCGCACCGAGCTGCAGCGCACGTGGATGCAGACCAGCCACCGGATCGCGTCGCTGCGCGACAACCCCGAATCGGCGCAGCAGGAGTTCGACGCGCTCCTGGACGCCGGTGATCCGGGCCTGTCGGTGCGGCTAGGCTACGACGCGGGCGAGGACATCGCCGCGCCGTTCATCGCGACCGGCGCGCGGCCGCGGATGGCGATCCTGCGCGAGCAGGGCGTCAACGGACAGGTCGAGATGGCCGCGGCCTTCGACCGCGCCGGTTTCGACTGCTACGACGTCCACATGACCGACCTGCTGGTCGGCCGGCACAAGCTGGCCGATTTCAAGGGATTGGCGGCGTGCGGCGGCTTCGCGTACGGCGACGTGCTGGGCGCCGGCGCGGGCTGGGCGCGCACGATCCTGTTCAACGCGGCGCTGGCCGAGCAGTTCTCGACGTTCTTCCATCGCGACGACACGTTCAGCCTGGGCGTGTGCAACGGCTGCCAGATGATGTCGCAGCTCAAGGCGATCATCCCCGGCGCCGAGCACTGGCCGCGCTTCCTGCGCAACCGCTCCGAGCAGTACGAGGCGCGGCTGACCCAGGTCGAGGTGCTGGATTCGCCGTCGGTGCTGCTCGCCGGCATGGCCGGCAGCCGGATGCCGATCGTCGTCGCGCACGGCGAGGGCCGCGCCGAGTTCCGCGACCCGGCCGATCGCCGGGCCGTGCTGCCGGCGATGCGCTTCGTCACCAACGCCGGCGAGGTGGCGCAGGCCTATCCGGCCAACCCCAACGGCTCGCCGGACGGATTGACGGCGTTCACGACCCGCGACGGCCGGGCGACGATCATGATGCCGCACCCGGAGCGCGTGTTCCGCTCGATCCAGATGAGCTGGCGCGAGCCTTCGCTAGGCGAGGATTCGCCGTGGATGCGGATGTTCCGCAACGCGCGGCGCTGGGTCGGCTGAGCGCGCGAGCGGCCGCGCCGGGGGACGGCGGTCGCCGGCGGGCCGGAAGGGATCGACGGGCGCTAAGCGGCCCGGGAAGGGAACAACGGCGGCTCGACACCGAGGGCCGTCGCGCCCTTGACGATCTGCCGCCAGGTCGTGTCATCGATCGGGATGCCGTCGCGTTCGCGCTCGCGGCGCGCCGCCTGTTCGGGCTCTCCGGGCACGCGCACCGGATCGGCGGCGCCGGCCGCCGGCCGCGACGACTTGACGTAGGCGGTCAGCCGCGCCGCCGTCTGCTCGAACACGCTGCCTTCGATCAGCCGGTCCGGCTGCATGGCGATGATGAACAGGCCGTTGACCAGCCCGCGCGGCCGCCCCGGCGCCTCGCTGCTGTCGGGGCCGCCGGCCAGCACGCCGCCGAGCAGTTCGGCGACAAAGGCCAGCCCCCAGCCCTTGTGCTCGCCGAACGGCAGCAACGCGCCCCTGGGATCCTCCCACATCACCTTGGGGTCGGTCGTCGGCCGGCCTTCGTGATCGATCAGGCGGCCCGGCGCGACGGCCGCGTGCTGGTTGTAGGCGACGCGGGTCTTGCCCATCGCGATCGCCGAGGTCGCGAAATCGAGCAGCACCGGCTGCGGACCGGGAATCGCGATGCAGATCGGGTTGGTCATCAGCCGCGGCTCGCTGCCGCCGAACGGCGCGACGCAGGACATCGCGTGCACGGCGTTGACGAAGATGATCGCCAGCAGGCCCTGCGCCGACAGACGCTCGCCGTACGCGCCGATCCGGCCGACGTGCTGAGCGTTGCGCAGCGTGGTCAGCGACACGCCGTGGCGGCGGGCGACGGCCGCGGCCTCGGCGGTCACGGCGTTGGCGATCGGCTGGCCGTAGCCCATGCATCCGTCGAACACCGAGAACGGTTCGGTGCCGCCGACGCGTTCGGGCCGGCGGTTCGGATGGACGAATCCTTCGCGCAGATGCTGCAGATAGGCGGGGATCATGCCGACGCCGTGCGAATCGTGGCCGGCGAGGTTCGCGCCGACCAGGTGCTCGGCGATCTGCCGCGCTTCGTCGTCGTGGCTGCCGGCGGCGCGAAAGATCGCGGCGACGAACGGTTCCAGCCGCTGGGGATCGGCGATTCGGATCACGGGTGTCTCCTCGAAAAAACGGTCGGCTCGGAAAAACGGCCGGCTCTAAAAGCGGTCGGCCGGGCCGAACCGGCAAGCCGGGCCGGACGGCATTCGCCGACGTCCCGGCAGGGGATCGCGGCGCTCAGCGCGAATGCGGCCGGACGCGCGAAGCGGCGAGACGGGCGCGTTCGCGCGCCTCGTCGACGCTGGCGCCGCGTGCCAGCGCGACGCCCATCCGCCGCTTGACGAAAGATTCGGGCTTGCCGAACAGGCGCAGGTCGGATTCGGGAACGGCCAGCGCCTCGGCGACGCCGTCGAAGGCGATACCTCGCGCGTCGACGCCGCCGTAGATGACGGCGCTGGCACCGACGGCCAGCCTCGACACGTCGACCGGCAGGCCGAGGATCGCCCGCGCGTGCAGTTCGAACTCGGACAGCCGCTGCGTCGTCATCGTCACCATGCCGGTGTCGTGAGGGCGCGGGCTGACCTCGGAGAACCAGACCTCGTCGCCCTTGATGAACAACTCGACGCCGAACACGCCGCGGCCGCCGAGATTGTCGGTCACGGCCTTGGCGATCTGCTGCGATCGTTGCAACGCGCGCTCGCCGATCCGCTGCGGCTGCCAGCTTTCGACGTAGTCGCCGTCGACCTGCAGATGGCCGATCGGTTCGCAGAACGAGGTGACGATCTCCCCGTCGGGACCGACCGAGCGCACGGTCAGCAGCGTGATCTCCTCGTCGAACGGAACGACCCCTTCGACGATCACGCGCCCGGCGTCGACGCGGCCGCCGCTGGCCGCATAGCGCCACGCGGCTTCGATGCCCTCCGGCGAATCGACCTTGGACTGGCCCTTGCCCGACGACGACATCACCGGCTTGACGATGCACGGATAGCCGACGGCCAGCGCGCCCTCGCGCAACTCGTCGAGGCTGCCGGCGAAGCGGTACGGCGAGGTCGGCAGGCCCAGTTCCTCGGCCGCCAGGCGGCGGATGCCTTCGCGGTTCATCGTCAGCCAGGCCGCGCGAGCGGTCGGCACGACGCGCTGGCCTTCGCGTTCCATCTCGACCAGCGTCGGCGTGGCGATCGCCTCGATCTCGGGCACGACCCAATCGGGTTTCTCGGCCTCGATCAGCGCGCGCAGCTTCGCGCCGTCGGTCATGTCGATGACGTGCGCGCGGTGCGCGACCTGCTGGCCGGGGGCGTCGGCGTAGCGATCGACGGCGATCACCTCGACGCCCAGGCGTTGCAACGCGATGATCACTTCCTTGCCGAGCTCGCCGCTGCCCAGCAGCATGACGCGGGTGGCGGTCGGCGACAGCGGCGTGCCGAGAGAAGAAGCTGACGAGTTCATGGCGGGGGCGCGAAAGACGGTCCAGCCGGCAAGTCTACCGCGCGCCGCGGCGCAGCCGTCGCCGCAGGAAGCGATCCGGCGAAATCGCCCGGACCAGATCGGCCTCGATCGGCAGCGCCTCGTCGGCGATCATCGCGGCGATCAGTTCGGCCGCCAATGTCGACCACAACAGCCCCCGGCCGCCATGGCCGCAGGCGATGTACAGCCGCTCGCGCCGCGGCCACGCGAGCCGATCGTTGCGCTGCCACGGCGCGGGGTCGGCGAGCATCGCCGCTTCGTCGTGCACCGGCCCGATCACCGGCAGATGATCGCTCGCCGCGAAGCGCCAGCCGGCGGCGTGGCCGACGACCTCGATCGCATCGGCATCGCCGATCGCGCGGGGGTCCAGCGATCGCCTCAGCCGTTCGAGGTTCGCGCGGTCATCGTCGTCGGCGGAGAAAGGGGGGGCGGCGGCCGGGAGCGGGGGCGGGGGCGGGACCGAGACTGGAACTGGAACCGGAGCCCGAACTGGGACCGAGACCGAGACCGAGACTGGGACTGAAGCCGGAGCTGGAGCTGGGGCTGGGATTGGAACTGAAGCTGAGGCTGGAGCAGGGGCAAGGGCAGGGGCCAAAGCTGAGGCTCGGGCTCGGGGCGGCACGCCGGGCGGCGGCGGGCTGCCGATCCGGTGCGTCGCACCGGTCAGCACCTCGCCCCGGCCGGCCGGCAGCAGGTAGGCCTCGCCGCCGATCACGCAGCGCAGCGTCGACAGCGACGCCGAGCGCAGCCGCGTGCTCTGCCCGGCGCTCGCCTGCAGCGCGATCGATGGCAGACCGGCCAGCCCGGGCGCGGCGCCGGCATTGGCCAGCACCATCACCGATGCGCGGGCGCGCTCGCGTCCTTCTCCGTCGAAAGCCCGCCAGCACGCGTCGGGCCCGCCGCCCTCGATCCGGCTCACCATGCAGCCGCCGACGAAGGCCAGCGATCCGCCCAACGCCTGCGCGGCGTCGGCCAGCCAGCCGCGGCAGCGCTCGACCGGGTCGACGATCGCGCCGTCCGGCCACCAGATCGCCTCCGGCAGCCCGTCGATGCCGGCCAGGCGCCGCGCGGTGTCGGCATCGACGGCGCGAACGAAGCTCGCCGGCCAGCCGAGCCTCGCCAACGCGTCGCGCTGACGGGCCCGTTCCTCGTCGTCGCCGGCGACGATCAGCCGGCCGATCGGCCGGCGCGTCGCGCGGATCGCATCGGGCGCGGTGCGGCCGATCGACCAGGCCGCGCGGGTCAGCCGCGCCAGCGGATTGTCGTCGGCGGCGATGTGCAGGTGCTCGGCCAGCCAGGGCTGTGCCGAGCCGGCCGACGCCGGCAGCGGACGGTCGCCGGCGTCGAGCAGCGTGACCCGCCAGCCGCGCGCGGCCAGCGTGGCGGCGATCGCGCAGCCGGCCAGCCCGGCGCCGACGACGATCGCATCGCGGCCGGCGGCGCCGGTATCGCGATCCGGCGACCCGGCATCCGGGTCCGAATCGTGCGGCGCGCCGCCGCCGGCCTCGGCCTCGGCTGCCTGCGGCTGCCCGGCGCCCGGGGGCGGCCGCCGCACGGCCTGGATCCGCTCGCGCTTGCCGCCGAAGCCGGCGACCCGCTGCACGTCGAAACCGGCATCGTGCAATGCCCGACGCACCGCGGCGGCGGCCGTGTACGTCGACAGGCGAGCGCCGGTCCGGCACAGGCGGGCGATCGCGCGCATCGTCCGCTCGGTCCAGGCATCGGGATTGCGCGCGGGCGCGAACCCGTCCAGGTAGACCGCATCCGCGGCCAGCGACAGGCGAGGCAGCATCCGGCCGCAGTCGCCGAACGCCAGCAGCAGCACGACGCGCCGCTCCGCGAAGACCAGCCGATGCAGGCCGGGCAGCGGCGGCGGCCACTGCTCGCACAGCGCGTCGAGGTCCTCGGCCGCGTTCGGCCCGACCGCCGCGGCGCCGAGCGTATCGAGCGTGCGCCGCAGATCCGCCGCGTCGACCGGATGTTTCTCGATCGAGACGAACACCAGCCGCTCGCTGCGCGACGGATCGTCGCGCCAGCGCGCCAGCGTCGACAGGAAATTGACGCCGAGCCCGAAGCCGATCTCCAGTACGGTGAAGACGCGTCGCCCGCGCCAGCGCGCGGCGAGCTCGCAGCCGTCGACGAACACCGCGCGCGACTCGGCGAACGCGCCGGCGCGGCTCTTGAACACGTCGCCGAACAAGGGGCTCCAGACCGCGCCGTCGTCGAAGCGAAGCGGCGGATGCGGCTGCAGCCGATCGGCATCGGCACTGATCATCGGCGGTTCGCGGCGCGGGTCCCGAGGATCGGGCGCGCCGATCGGCGGTTGCAGAGGATCGATCGCACAGCGCCGGTTAGATTCTCAGACGCCGCTGGCGCCGAGCCGGCTGTCGCTGAGCCCGAGCGGCGTGATGATCCAGCGGCCCGATTCGCGCGCGAACCGCAGCGGCGTGGCATTCTCGATGAACACCGGCTCGATCACCGCGCGCAGCGCGAAGGCCAGCGCGTACAGCACGCCGCCGTGCGCGACCAGCATCGTCCTGCGCTCGGGCGATTCGCCGAGCCGGCGGGCGCTGGTCTCGCGCACGCGGGTGACGAAGTCGGCGAGCCGCTCGCCGTTCGGCGGATCGAAACCCCAGTCCAGGTTCAGCGACGAGGTGCCGACCAGGTCGCCGAACCAGCGCTCCTTGAGTCCGTCCTCGGGCGCGAGCGCCGCGTTGGTGACGCGGGCGGCCGCCTGCGCGGTCTGGAAGGCCCG